>NZ_CP189594.1:0-5248404 GCF_050157045.1 Pseudarthrobacter sp. H2 | reverse complement strand
GCCCGAGACGCCTACATCATCGCTGAAGCAGCCCGGACCATGCCGCACACCCTGCGCTCGATCGCGGTAGCCGATGAGCAGGCCGCCGAGCTGTCGATGCTCTGCGGTTTCGACGACGACCTGGCCAAGCAGGCCACGGCCGCCTCGAACCGGATCCGCGGGCTCCTCACCCAGATCCACCCCGCCCTGGAACGGGTCATCGGCCCGCACCTGGACCACCCCGTGATGGCCGAACTCCTCCGGAAATATCCGACGCCGGAGGCGCTGCGCAGGGCCGGGCAGAGCCGGGTCGCCGCGTTCATGGCCAGGTCCGCGCCGCGGGCCGGAAAGCGCTGGGCCGAAGAAATCTTCACCGCCCTGTCCGAGCAGACCGTGGTCGTCGCCGGCACCGGCGCCGCCGGCGTCGTGCTGCCCCAACTGGCGGCGCAGCTTGCCCAGCTGCGCGCCTCCCGGGCAGAGGTCCTGACACAGGTGGAGAAACTCGTGGAGGCCCACCCTCTTCACGAGCTCCTGACGTCCCTGCCTGCGGTCGGCGTCAGGACGGCAGCCCGGATCATTACCGAGGTTGTCGGCAAGGAATTCAAGACCGCCGGGCACCTGGGCTCCTACTCCGGACTCGCACCGGTGACGTGGCGCTCCGGAACCTCGATCCGCGGAGACCACTCCTCCAAGAAGGGCAATAAGATCCTTAAACGGGCGTTCTTCCTCTCGGCGTTCGCGTCCCTCAAAGACCCGGTCTCCCGGGAGTACTACGACCGCAAACGGGCGGAGGGCAAACGGCACAACCAGGCCCTGATCGCCCTCGCACGACGCCGCTGCGATGTCCTCTACGCGATGCTCCGCGACGGCACCTTCTACGAGGCGCCAAGCCCGAAAACCGCCTGAACACGGAGGGCTGCCAGCTGGCGGACACGCGCCGCCAGCTGCTTATCCCTGCCCGAAAACGGTCACATCATTTTTCGAAAAAACCTGTCCCAGCGCTTGACAAAAAACATAGGGACACCCCCCTACGGTCCCGCCCGGATGCGTAAGCGACGGCAAGGCCGTGATCCGGACCGCCGGCCGGTGGACTTCTCCGCCTTGGAGCAGCGCCTTGGCGCGGGCGCCAGGAACCGCCCCGGCCTGGTCCGTGAGACACCGGCCAACTCCACCCCACCATGACCGTGGTCCGCCATGCCCTGGAACTGCGGATCCCACACACCTGCTGCACCGTCTGGATGGTCACGCCGCCCCCGACCTGGCGGGGCACGGGCCGGGCGATTCCCTGGAGTGGGAGCAGCAGCTCCACCGCATCCTGGAAGGCTTTGCAGGGCAACTGCCACGGGTCCGCCACCACCGGACCTGGTCCTGGCTCCGCGTCAGCGGGGCGTGAAGTACCGGTCGAAAGTGGACTTAGTCTTCCCCGGCACCGGTCGGGTCCGCCTGCGGTTCATTCCGGGGCGGGGTTTCCGGCACGATGCGTTGCAGCAGGGCGTCGTGTGCCTGCTGCAGGGTGAGGGAACGCGCTTCTGCCCCGGCCAGTTTGGTGAGAGCCGCAGACGCTTCCCTGACCGCCTCCTGCGCCGCGGCCTGAGCCTCTTCCAGCTGCTCCCCCGCCGCGGCAGCTTCGGTCTCCAGCGCGGTGACCCTGGCCGTGAGCTCCGTGACGGCGGCGTCCTTCTCGGCGCTCACCTTGTCCAGGTCGGCGACGAGTTCGGCGATCTCCAGGTCCAGGTCCTTCTTCTCCTGCAACCAGGCCGCTTGGACCGCGGCATGCCGGACATCCGCCAGCGCGGAGGCCTCCGCCCAGCAGGCCCCCGCCAGGCGTGCCGCCTGTTCCAGCAGCACAGCCGGGGTCGCGGCAACCTGCCCGCCCGCGGCGTTCTTCTCCTGGGACCACTCCTTCAGATAGCGGGTGGCATCGGCGTTGCTCACGCCCGCCGCGGCGCGCACCGTGGACACGGTGGGCCGGCGCTCGGCGCTGATCTGCTCGGCGGCAGCGTACACACGGTCTTTCATACTCAACGTCACGGCGGTGGCCCTCCCAAACATCAGAAGTAGTAGGAATAGTAGTAATGCTACTCCTACTATTGATGAGGACAACCCTCCACGGCGCCCGGCCGGCATCTTCGGGTGGCCTCACGCCGGGGTTTCGTGACGGGCCCCGAGGAAGGTGCCATGCGTGGGGTGATCCCGGCCCGGCAGAGCGGGGCCTCCGATTCCACGCCGGGGAGGCCCGGCAGAGCAGACCGGCCGGGCACTGGACCTCACAGCCGGCCGCGCAGGCGGGCGCCCGAAGGCAGTGCCGGTGGACTTGCGCGGTGGCCGCCCGTCGTGTGGGGACGCGGTGGCAGGATGGGAGCCATTATGGACAGGCGGTTGCGGCGTGCTCCGGACCCGGAATGGGTGCTGATGTACCGGCTCGGGGCTGGGCCCGCATCGCTGCCCTCGTACGGGTTCCGGCCCCGGCCGTCGGCTACCACTTGGTGATCATGTCCTGATTATCCGCCGGACAGAGGCCTGGTAGCCCTGGGCTGCTGTCGGCAGTTTCAATTGCAGCGTCGCTCCGGGTCCTCCGCCTGTCCCTCGTCCGGAGGAGCGTTGAGGAGTGCCGTTGCGGCGGATCAACGAGAGCGGATCACCTGCATTCATTCGAGAGCGGCCACACCAGCTCTCCTGTTGCCTGCGTCACATCTTGCCTCTAGTCTTGTGCGGGGGCCGCAGCGTCGCGGCCCTCATCCAGATCGGGGAATCGTCGTGTCAGACAGGCTCAAAGTACTGGTCCGGGTGGATCTCGACGGCGCCCGCGCTCAGGTCGCGGCCCGGGGCCATGTCACGGCGCACAGTCTCCAGGGCCTGTATGCGGTGATGAAACGCGCCAACTCGCTCGGCGCGGGACTGGCCCTGGAAATTGACGTGACCCGCGCCAGGGTCGAGCCGGACGCCCTGGAGCAGCTCCGGGCCTGCGCCAGGTCACATCACTTGCCCGCTCATATCGACCCGCTGCAGTCGGATTGCCGGTTCAGCATCCTGGCACCCCGGAGTGCATTGACAAGCGCGGCGGCGATGGCGGCCTGAGAGTGAGATGGCAACTTGACGGTGACCAGCGCCCTGCCGCAGCTGCCGTGGCCGGAGCCGCCTGCGGGGCCTGTCGACAGTTCATGCCGGAAGGGAACACGTGGTTGACATGAACATCCGGAATCAGTGGGACCGCCTCGATGACGCCACACGGACGTGGCTCATCGACAATCCGGGATGCCTGATTCTTCCTCGCACCATCACGGCCACCATCTCCAGGGAGACGGGCGCAGACACCGAGTGTGACCGGCACGGCCAGATGGTGCTGTCCCAGGAAGACCGCGACTTCATCCAGGCCAAGGCAAACAAAACCGGGACCGGAGCCCCGGAGTACCGGTTCTTTGACTCATCACAACCCTGAACCATCAGCCGTCGGTTGGCGACTCCAGCGAAGCGCAGGATCAGCCCCATCGCGGTGTCGAATGCCCCGGGGTCGGTGACGGGTCGCTTGACCAAGAGCTTAGGGACACCCCCTGCCTTCAACGGCTGTCGAAGGCGCCCGGGACGTGCGGGACCTGTTGGCGTGATCTTCTTCGGCGGCGGCCGGAATCACACTGAAAAGACTGCTGGCCGGCAGGCCGATCCCTGCAAACCAACGGTCAATCATCCGCTGGCTGGGACCGGTCAGGGGATCGGCGACTGTCGGGAGGCGTCTGCAGCGCGGCGGGTTTTTCCGGGTTTTCTTAGGGTCCACGGGCAACACTGGGTGGGGCCGGCGGTGGTGGGAGCCCTCTTAGACCGGGGCTCTCCCCCAGGCCATCGCCGGCCCTCCAATGTTCCAGCGCCCTGGCATGCGGCCGCGCGGCCCGGAGCAGCCGCGGCGCGGCGGGAAGTAGGCTGGCGAGCATGCGTGTCACGAGCAATGTTGCCTGGGACGAACGTCTGGAAGCATTCAGGGGCAGGGACACCACCGGGTTCGTGGCCCTGCTCGCCGCCGCGGCCAGTGCCTGCGCGGCGTGCGGGCTGGCGTTGCAGCACCAGGAGCGCCTCTCGCTGATCGTGGACATCACCGAGGGCAGGGACGGCGGGATCGAGTACCGCACCGTGGACACCCGCATCTGCCACGGGCGCTGCCGCGCACCGGGCCTGACGCTGCGCACAGCCGCCGGCGCGCCCGATGAACTCACGGCCCGCGGGGGACGGCTCATCCTCGGGCACCGGGACAGCTCAGGTATCAGGGCCATCCCCGTGCTGGCCTACACCCTGGTCCCGGTCCTGACGTTTCGGGAACCCGGCGGCGAACTCACCTCCGCCCTGGTCTCGATTCTGCTCTCCCACGGCTTCCGGCTCACCCTGAGCACCGACTACGCAGAGATCCTCCGGAACGCCCGGGACGTGCACAACAGCGCGGGCTGCACCGTCACGGAGCAGGGCCATGTCTGCCTCCTGATAAACGGGGAGCAGATGTACTCCCGGCAGCTCAATCCTGCGGCAGCCGGGGACGCCGCATGGCTTCAGGCGGCCGCACGCGAAGGCAAGGTACTGGTGATCAGCGGGGACTACCTGCAGATCACCGGCACCGGACTGAACCTGGACGCCGCCGCCGCGCTCGGCACCTTGGTCACCGGCAACGCCCCCGTCCGGACCTGACCGGGGCCCGGGCTTCGGCCCGGCCGGCGCCACAAAGGAAGATCTGTTCCGGCCGCTTTCCGTGGCCGCGGGCTGCTCCTGCGAGTCCCGGAGGCGATTCAGCAGGGTCATTCGGGTTGAGTGACGCCGGGAGCGCGGAACGGCAGAGACCGCCGCGTGAACGCCGGGATTCTTACGGCTGCCACCACCGTCGAGGTTTTCATGCTTCGGCCCCGGTCAGGTCTTCAGCGATTGACCGCTCTTTGGCCATCTGCCGCGGGGTGCGGTCCTGGAACCAGGCGGCCGGGACTGTACTGTCCTGCCCTGATGCGCCCGCCCGGGGGAACGGCGCCGTTCCCCGCGCGGGCTTGAAGGCAATTACCGTGGACCGTGCCCTGGGGTCCGGGTGCAGGCCTTGAAGCCGAACTTGGATGCCAAGGCTTCCACGGTTTCCCCAAATCCTCGCGGGTGCGCTCGATATCGTTCCGGATCCGGAATCTGTGTGGAAGGGTTCACACCGGCGCTGCAGAAGTGAATGATGGTGCCAGCCGGTAAGCCCGCCAGGGCAGAGGCTGCCCGGGCTGAAAACCCCGGCCGCGTCCGGCACCGGAACGGTCGCCCGGCCCGGTCCCGCATCATTGGATGAAGAAGGAGAGCGAGATGTCTACTTTGGCCCGCGACCTCATGAGCGGCGGCGTGGAATGCGTCCGCGAAAACGAAACGCTGGAACAGGCTGCCCGGAAGATGAAGGACCTGGACGTCGGATCATTGCCGATCTGCGGGGAGGACAACCGGCTCAAGGGCATGCTGACGGACCGGGACATCGTCATCAGGTGTCTGGCCGAGGGCGGGGACCCGCGGACGGCCACCGCGGGGGACTTCGGGCAGGGCAAGCCGGTCACCATCGGCGCCGATGATTCCATTGGGTATGGCATCCTGAATTGGCCCCACTTGTAGGGCTTTTAGTTGCTTGAATTGGCCCCACCCTCGACCCGCCCGTAGCGTTCCCTTTGTCGTCCAAGACTGAGAGAACGGAACGGGTTTGAAAGAGAGATCGAGAGTGGAACAATTCGAGCGTATCCGCCGCGATGCGAGAGTAAAAGATATGTCTGTCCGAGAGCTGGCACGGGTCCATGGTGTGCATCGGCGCACCGTGCGCGCCGCGTTGGCTGACTCGACGCCGCCGCCGCGCAAGGCCCCGGTGCGGGAGTCCCCGGCCATGGGTCCGTGGCTGAAAATCATCAGGGCGTGGCTGGTCGCTGACCTGGACGCGCCGCGCAAGCAGCGCCATACCGCCCGGCGCATCTGGCAGCGGCTGGTGGACGAGCACGGGGCCACTCTGGCGGAATCCACCGTCACCCATGCGGTGGCGAAGATCCGGCGTGAGCTGGTGGGTACCCCGGTCGATGTCGCGGTCCCGCAGACGCATGCCCCCGGCGCGGAGGCTGAGGTCGATTTCGGTGAGTTCCAGGCCCTGATCGGCGGGATCATGGTCAAGCTGTTCATGTTCGTGCTGCGACTGTCGCATTCGGGCCGGGCGGTGCATGTGGCGTATGCGAATCAGGCGCAGGAATCGTTCCTGGACGGGCACAATGTGGCCTTCGAACGCCTGGGCGGGGTGCCGTCGCAAATGATCCGCTACGACTGTGAGGATGGTTTAACACCGTTCCGGGAGGCGGTCTGACTCGCGCTACGACTGGCTTCGTGCCTTGAGTTTGATCAGTCGACCGGCACCCGGAACGGCCCGTTCGTGCTGTCACTGGCTGTGAGGATGTGTCCCAATAGGGGCTTTCGCACCAGGCACCATCACAGTCTTGACCAGCTCTCAACCAGCGACCCCGGCGGTGATCCGGGTGGCGCTGGGCCGGGAGCGGGTGGAGAACCCGCGGTTCATCGCCATGAGGTCCCATTACGGTTTCGACTCGTTCTTCTGCATCCCGGGCATTGAAGGGGCCCACGAGAAAGGCGGCGTGGAGGGCGAGGTCGGCCGGTTCCGGCGCCGCTGGCTCACCCCCGTGCCCGAGTTCGCGACCCTGGCTGATCTGAACGGGTTCATGGCTGCCTGCGAGGACAGGGACGACCACCGGGTGATCTCCGCCCGCCCGGTCACCGTCGGTGCCGCTGCCGCCGCCGAGACCCCGGAGCTGCTGGCCCTGCCCGCCGATGTCTTCGAGGCCGGGCCCACCGTCTCGGTCAAGGCCAACCACAAGGCCGAGGTCTGTGTCCGGCAGTGCTATTACTCCGTGCCGGTCACCTATGCCGGCCGGCGGGTCAGCGTGCGGATCGGTGCGGCGCTCATCGAGGTCTTCGCCGACGGCAAGCGGATCGCCGCCCACGTGCGCGCCGTGCACAAGTACGCGCACGTCCTCGAACTCGACCACTACCTGGAGGTCCTCACCCGCAAGCCCGGCGCGATGGCCGGGGCCACCGCCCTGGTCGCGGCCCGGGCCAGCGGTGCCTTCACCACCACCCACCAGAGGTTCTGGGACAAGGCCCGGCACCAGCTCGGCGACGGCGCCGGGACCCGGGCCCTGATCGGGGTGCTGCTGCTGGCAAGGACCCTCCCGGCCGGCCCGGTAGCCGCTGCGATGGAAGCGGCGATCGCCGCGGCGGAATACGACCCGGACCGTCTGGCCATCGCCGCCCGCGCGAACGCCGCCTTCCCGCCGGCGGCACTGGCGCTGCCCGAAGGGCTCGCCGACCGGGTCATCCACCTGCCCGAACGCAAGGCGCCCTCACTGGCCGGTTACGACCGGCTGCTCGCCACCGCAGGTGCACGGTGAGCCCGGCGGGACCGGCGGCGGCACGGCCGTCGCTGGCCGGCATGAGTGAGCCTGCCGCGGCGGCGGCGATCAGCGCGGCCTGCAAAACCCTCTACCTCTCCGGGACCGCCAGGATCGCCGCTTCCATGGCCGAAGAGGCCGCACGGGCGCGGTTGAGCCATCAGGGTTACCTAGCCGAGGTGCTGACCTTTGAATGCGACGAACGCGAGGACCGGCGCCGGGACCGGCGCGTGAAGGAAGCCCGGTTTCCCCGGCCCAAACGGCTCGAGGACCTTGACCTGACCCAGATCCCGGACCTGCCGCCGGCAACCATGACCCAACTGGCCGGCGGGGCCTGGATCGACGCCGGCGAGCCACTGGTCCTGCTCGGGGATTCCGGCACCGGCAAAACCCACCTGCTCATCGGCCTGGGCACCGCCGCCGCCGAGCAGGGCCGCCGCGTCCGGTACATCACCACCGCGGCGCTGGTCAACGAACTCGTCGAGGCCGCCGATAACAAGGAACTGTCCCGGCTGGTCGCCAAGTACGCCCGACTGGACCTGCTGTGTCTTGACGAGGTGGGCTACGTCAAGCTCGATACCCACGGCGCGGAGCTGCTCTTCCAGATCATCACCGCCCGGGAAGAGAGGGCCTCCATCGACTGCGCCTCCAACGCCAACTTCAGCGAGTGGGGCCAGACCTTCACCGACCCCCGCCTCGCGGCGGCCATCGTGGACAGGCTGACGTTCCGCGGCCACATCATCAACACCGGAACCGATTCCTACCGCCTCAAAACCACCCGGCAAGCACAGAAAGGATAACCACTGCCGCGCCGGCGGCGAAGCCGGAAACCCCTACCCGGGGTGGGGCCAAAACAAGCGACTAACCCGGGGCCAAATCAACTTGCTATTCCCATTCCATCGAAGAAGCGATCAGGACCATGCAGGACCACAAGGTGCGCAGGCTGCCGGTCATCGACGGCCATGACCTGGTCGGCATCCTCAGCCAGGCCGATATCGCCAAGAACTATCCCGAAGACCGCGTCGGCGAGCTCGTCGCGTTCATCTCCTTCTAAAAAGGGGCCCGCGCCGGGGCCCGGGAACGGGACCTGCAGCCCATAACCCGGCAGTCCAGGTCTGGCGGGCGACGAAACGCAAACGGGCTGCCGGATTCCGGGCCTGCCCCGCTCCACACCGGCCCGGCCTGCGGTGCCCGGCGGATGACCCTACGCGGGTTCCCATCCGCCGGTCTCCGTATAGAAGGCGACCACGTCCCCTTCCCCTGCGGTCGGGCTGGCATCCGGGCAGAACCGCAGCAGCGCCGTGCTGCACCCTGCCGCTGTCAGTGCATCGGTGGCCGCAGCAAGCGCCTCCCCGATATCAGCCCCATCCACGGCTGAGCGGATGCCGGCGGTCTGGTTGACGGTGTACTCAAGATAAAACGGCATGGCGCCAGCATGCCACACGCTGATGCAGGCCCGTTCCGCCTTCCCCCTGCGTTCACGCATCAAGAGCTCCATGGCCCCGGTGGCCGGGCAGCACAGCGCAGACCCGGCGGACAGCGCTGCGCGGGCTTCCCCGATGATTCTTCGATGGCCCCTGCGGGCATCGTTCATCAGTGACCGGCGATGATGGAAGCGGCCGGTTTACGGGCCTGGCCCGAAGCCGGAGGGCCGGGGGCTGCCGGGCGGAGCGAGCTGAGTGGCGCCGGCCTGCACCGGCACGGCGGCCCCGGCGAAAGGCTGCTGAACCTCGACGCAGCCCGTGCAGCCCTCCAACGGTGCCCAGGCCGAACCGCAACGGCGGTATTGAACAACGGATGGCCGCGCCCGTTCCGGCGTCAGCGGGGGTTCCGGCCAGGGCAGGAACGGGCCAGGAGACCGCCACGAAACCCGGCACCGGCAGTGCTCCCGGGACAGGGGAACAGCTCCACCGCAGCCGGTGCGCTTTCAAGGTTTTTACAAGGCCCTCCGGTAAGGCTGGGGGTGTTCCTGGCCTTGGCAGTGAATGATGCCCTCCGGCCCAGACAGGGAACCGCCGGGTCCGGCGGCGACACGCCATTGCCCCGGACCCGGCTTCCATCCCGCCGACCTCCGGCCGGTCATGGGGCCATCGGATCTGCCACCTACCCTGATGGCTCCCGGACCTCCCAGGCCCCGCCTGACCTGGCATCCCACCGCGGGCGCTTGCGCCAGACCTGAAACCCTCTGAAACGCACCTCTTACGGACCGGGGCCGTTTCGGGCCGCCGGGGACCGGTCTGATCCCGGCAGTGAGCGGGCGGCAGGGTCCGCCTGATGGGAGGGCGCATAGTCTTTACTGCCGGTAGCCTTTTACTTCGTTGGCAGGCCGGGCGGCCGCCTCGCCGGGGTCAGCCCCGGCATGTTCTTTGGCCCTGCGCTGGCGCAGCAGATCCCAGCACCGGTCAAGGTCCTCCTCCACCCGCCGCAACCTGGCCCTGCGGTCCTCGTCCGCCCCGCCGGCGTCCCCGGGTCCAGGCCCCGCCGATTCGCGGAGCCGATGTTCCTCCGCGACCAGGGCCCGGATCCGGTCCAGGATGTCCTGATTATCCATCCCTGCCACTCCTTGATGCTTCCTCGGGGACAACCTGGGGGGGCGCCGCCCTCCCGACCCCGCCGCCGCCGTTTCCTGCCGCCGGACCGGGCCGGATCCTGCCGTCCTTGCTGCGCGGGTCTTAGGGCCTGAAGGTCGGATCGGGATTCGGCGTCCCCGGCCCGGGACCGGGGACCGGACCGGGAGCCGGGTCCGGTACCGGACCAGGACCGGGAGGAAACGGATTTGTCGGGTCGGGGGAACCCGGTGTTGGCTCCGGCTGGGGAGGAAACGGTTCAGGCTCCCGTTGCGGCGGTAGGGTCATGTGTTGCTCCTTGGATTGGTCCGGGTACGGGCTGTCCGGATAGCGGTTCAGGATACGTCCGGGGAAGGGCAGGAAAACACTGTCCTTCGTGAAATCAGGCGGCCAGGGCCTGGACGGTATCCCTGGATGGCGCGTTGTCAGGCCCTGATGTTCGACGCCGTGATTCACCCGCCGGCCAGCCATTCCGGCAGCCCTGCCGCGCCGGGGATCCGTGCATGGTTCGTCCCGCCCACAGGGCCGGTGTCCGCCCGGGGGTGTGCTGCTGTTGTCCGGGTCCGGACATCACATCGGGTGGATGTTCTCCGCCTGCGGGCCCTTCGGGCCGGGGGTGATGTCGAACTGGACTTTCTGGTTTTCCTCCAGGGAGCGGTAGCCGCTGCTGGCGATTGCTGAGTAGTGGGCGAAAACATCCGCTGACCCGTCGTCGGGGGCGATGAAGCCGAAACCCTTCTCGGCGTTGAACCATTTAACCGTGCCTGTTGCCATCGCTGCGTCCTCCGGTGACTGTGCTTCTCCGCCGGCTCTCAGGGCAGGCGTGGCGGAAGGTGTCTTCCGCTGCCCCCAAGCTACGGGCCCGGAACCTGCCGTGCAAGGGTCAGGGCTGCGGGGGGCCGCATCACTGGGCGTCGCAGCCATCATCCGGGCAGGCCGTGGCGATGGCGGGGTACACGGCCGGCAAAGGACCCCGGATCCGGAATCATCGGGCCGTGGAGATCTCGGATGCTTGCCCGGCAACAGATCCGGGTCTAGCCTGAACCGGGAGTACGGCGCCAGCAGACAGGCAGAAAGCCTCCCTTTCAAAGGAAAAGGCCAATGCCGACCATCTCCGATCCATACCTCCCGGACGGCGCACATCAGCCGGAGGAGAGCACCTGCAGTGCTTTAGGTGCCACACCGGCAGGCCCCTGGGCATCCACTCCATCGAAGCACCCACACCCCCCTGTGCCGGGAACGGCCGGGGTTACGTACACCTGCGCCGGATGCGGTGATGACCACGGCCGCTCCGTGGCTTTCCCGCAGATCGCGGCCATTCTGAACCGGCCCGGACCGCAGCAGACCCCGGAGGTCCTGCAGTCCGGCGGCGGCTACATCCACTGCGGTGAACCGGTGCACGCCGCCGGCTCCGGGCTGCGCAGCGTTGACGCCCCGATGACCACAGAGCAGACATCCGAAGGAGTCCTGGAGCTCTATCTGCGTACCCGGGTCCTGCGCTGCGGCTGCGGCTTCCAAATGGAAATACCCGAATAACACCCGCCCCCGGGCTATGGTTGTGCCGCGGCGTGGCCGGCTCTACATTGAGGCATGACCAACGCCGCGGGCCAGCAATCCTTCCATGAGCTGCAGGACATGATCATCAGCACGGCAAGGGCCGCCAGGTCCCGGCCGGGGGGAGGGCCGGGATGCGCATCGGCCTGATCGCTCCGCCGTGGATCCCGGTGCCCCCGCCGGCGTATGGCGGCATCGAGTCCAGCGTCGATGTCCTGGCCCGGGGGCTGGCCGCAGCAGGACACGAGGTGCTGCTGGCGGCCGCGGCCGGCAGCACCTGTCCGGTTCCAAAGGTTCCCGGTGCTCCTGTAGCGGATCCTGCAACAATGGGCGCGTGCTCTGACGAGCTCCGGCACAGTGTGTTCGCCTACGAGGGCCTGGACGGCGTCGACCTGGTCCACGATCACACTCTCGCCGGGCCCCTGTACCGGCACCGGCCGGAAAAAACACCTCTCATCACCACCGCGCACGGACCCTTGACCGGAGGGCTGCGCGGGATTTACCAGGCCATGGCTGCCGAAGCCTCGCTCATTGCCATCTCACACCATCAGGCCCGTTCCGCCCCGGATCTGAGGATCAGCCGGGTCATCCACCACGGCATCGACACCGGCGCGGTTCCCGTGGGACGCGGCGAGGGGGGCTACGCGTGCTTTCTGGGCCGGATGCACCCCGACAAGGGCCTGCCCCAGGCCATCGGGGCCGCACGGCTGGCCCGGCTGCCGTTGCGGATCGCGGCGAAAATGCATAACAGGGACGAGCACGAGTATTTCCGCACCGTCATCGAGCCGCTGCTCGGGCCGGACGTGGAGTATCTGGGCGAACTGAACACGGCGGAGAAGTACGCGCTGCTCGGAGGCGCCGTGGCCCTTCTGAATCCCATTCAGTGGGCCGAGCCCTTCGGCATGGTCATGATCGAGTCCCTGGCCGCCGGCACCCCGGTGATCGCCACACCCCGGGGCTCCGCCCCGGAAATCATCGACGACGGCGCAACCGGATTCCTGCGCGGCGGAATCCGCGAACTCGCGGAAGCCCTCAACGAGGCGGGAACGCTGGACCGCAGCGGATGCCGGCGTGCGGCCGCAACGCGCTTCAGCGCCAAACGAATGGTCTCCGAACACCTTCGGCTCTACGAGGAAGCCCTCACTGGCGTTCCGGCCCCGGCCGACGCCCGCGCACCGCTGGACGCAAGCTCCCTCCTCTGAACAGGGAGGTCGGCCGCTGATGCAAGGATGAGGAAGCAGCCCCGTGCCGCGCGTTCGGCCAAGGAGTACGCCATCAGCCCGGACAACAGACGTTGCCCACGTGGGCCGACCGTAAGCCGATGAGTCAGGTGAGGTGTCCGCACTCTCCAAGCAGTTGACATCAGCCGATCAACGCGCTGGTCCTATGCGGGCGGCAGGTATCGGCACAGGGTGGCGCAGGCGTATACGGCCGCGGCCACCTCCACTGCGGTGAACCGATGAAGATCCAGGGCAGTGACCTTCGCAGTATCCATGCGCGGATGCACGCAGACAGACCCTCCGTAAGTCTGCTGGAGCTCTACCTGGGAACGAAAGTTCTGCACTGCGGCTGCGGCTTCCAGATGGACATACCCCAGGACGACAGCACGGGCAGCCGCCGGACCGGATGATCCGGCCGGCGACCTGACGGGCATACCAACGGGAGAAACGAAGGCCGGTCCCGGGCTGCGACCCGGCGGCCCTCAGGCCTGCTTCACCACGCCTGGTGTTCGCGGGTCAGGCCGAAGGGTACGGCGTCACTGAGCGCGACCGTGAAGAAATCATGTCCGTGGCGGGTGACGAGAATGCCGTGGCGTCCTTCGCTCAGGGCCTGGATCCGGGCGGCATCCACTGCCTCGTCGAGCTGACGGTCCGTGCTTTCACGGTCAGCGGCGGTCACGGTCAAGCCAGGTTGGGCGCAGTAGCTGTCACAGGTTTTTCCTTCATGTCGCAGGGAGAAGTTCGGTCCGGAGGGTTAAACCGACGAGTCACAAACCCGTCTGCCGCTTCCAGGACTCCGGAACACAGTGCACCATCGGGCGGACGTGTTCTTAGTAGATGACGGTTCCGGTGGTCTCCACGGTGGTGCCGGAAACGGCGTTGCGGCCGCTGACCTCGAGCTGGATTCCTGTCCGCCGCAGCGGTGTCTCCAGGGCCGTGGAGAGGTCCGGAATGACCCTGGTGTTGATGCTGTGGAGGACGTCCTGGATGTCGGCGCGGTTGTTGACCGTGACTTTCATCGTGAGATCCGGTTCCCTGGCGGTGCCGCGCAGCAGCGCCGAGGAACCCACGACCCCGGGCAGGGTATTGATCTGGTTTTCCACCGCGGCGCCCAGCACCGAGGCATCACATAGCGTGGTTCCGGAGGCGGGGTCCTGATGCAGCCGGTACCTGTCGGCGGGATTCCTTCGTGGAATCTGTGCCAGGATCCACAACAGCCCCAGGGCGCCCATGAGAACCCCGGCCACCAGGACAATGGCCGTAACAGGGGCCGGCTCGAAGACCGTGTGCAGGTCCCCTGTCACGACGGGACTCTCTGCAGGAACCGTTGCAGGGCTCATGGCGTGCAGCGTTCCGCTGGCGACCAGCAGTATCAGGACGCCGCCGGCCAGGGCGAGAATGCCAAGGATGACCAGCCAGGTGCGGTTCAGCGCTCCGGCGTGTTGTCGCATGGGGTGCCTTCTTTCCGGAATGCGGGAGGATGGTTGCCGCGGTCATTCCTTGGACCGGATGGACGCCGTGACCTTCGGGACCGGGTTGAGCCCGGTACCGGCCAGGCGTTCCCTGACCACGGCAATGACACGCCCGCGCAGCTCCCCTGTTTCGTGCAGGGCCGTGGTCACGTTCAGGTGGACCGCGCGTGCCGAGGCCGTGGCCGATGCTGAACCGACGCCGTCGACATATTCACAGTGCGCCGCCGCGTACCGCGCAACGGCCCGCCGCGTCATGACAATCTCCTGCCCGCCCGCCACCGGGGTCTGCCCCCCGTCCCCGGGCGCCTGCAGCCGCAAGGCGTTAAAGCGGCCCGGAACCAGTGCTGCCGCCAGCAGGACGACTCCCACGACCGCCGCCGCAGCCCCCACGGCCCAGACTCCCGGATCGTTCCAGGTCAAACCGGCCAGCCAGTCCCGGGGGCCGGCCAGATACACCGGCCACGAACCCGTGACCAGCCGGGCCACTGCCGCCCATACCAGTGCCACGCCGGCGGCCAGAAGCAGCGTTCCCAGGATCAGGGCAGGAACAGCCCGGCTGGGACGGTGCCGCAGGGGTGTGGATTTCCCATCGTGCCGGCTCATAACAGCCTCCGGCGGCCGGTGGTTTCATCGGCAGGTTTCAGCCAGGACACTGTGATGTCGATCTGGCGTACCTCCACCCCGGTCAGGGCGTTGACTCGTTCGCTGATCCGGCGGCGCAGCTGTTCGGTTGCCTGGCGCAGCGGTACCGGGTAGAGCAGCCCTATTTCCACGCTGAGGGCGGCGATATTGCCCGCAAGCTCCACCGTGACTTTGGGCCGGGCGGAAAAGTCCGAATGTGCTCCGATGCCCAGAAACCCTCCGGAGGACCCGCCGGCAAAGGACTCTTCGCTGGCGACCTGACCGGCGATCTTCTCCACCACCTTCCGGTCAAGGACAGTGCGCCCCCGCGAATCCAGGTCCCGGGAGCCGGCAGGTGCTGCGGGGGTCTTCATCGGCTGGATGCTTTGCCGAACAGGGCCTGCAGATCCAGTTTCCCTTCCGCAATACGGCCCACTACCAGCCCAATCAGGCCAAAGAGGACCGCTATCACCAGGGCTGTAAAACCTCCGAAGGCCAAAACGATTCCTAATACCAGACCGATGGCCAGACACCATCGTGTAGTGGACATGCGGCACTCCTTCCAAAATCGGTTACCGCCCGGAAACGCGGCGGAGCGGGTGAGGTGGTTACTCCAGAGGCTTCCTGGCGTCCTCTTCGGGCCGCTCATCCTCGGGCAGATGAACATCGGTGACGTGGACATTCACTTCCAGCACCTCCAGACCGGTCGCGCGCTCCACCGACTGGATGACATTGCGCCGGATACCCTGGCTCACCTCGACAATGGACGTTCCGTACTCGACGACGATGCTCAAGTCGATGGCGGTCTGGCGTTCGCCCTTCTCCACGCTCACCCCGCCGCTGACATTCGTCTGGGAACCGGGAATCCGCTCGGTCATCGCGCCGAACGCGCGCCGGGCAGCGCTGCCCATCGCATACACGCCGGGAACCTCACGCGTGGCCATGCCGGCCAGCTTCTGGACCACGGTTTCCTCAATGGTGGTATCCCCCCGGTCCGTGTGCAGCAGGTCAGTCGTGCGGCGCGTCTCAACGGGGGCGTTCCGTTTCTGCTCCTCCTGGGTTGCCACCATGCCGCCGGACTGTCCTGGGAGCTGCGGGTCTTCTGTCACGGGAACCATCTCCTCAATCAACCGATGCGATGTTGCCTACATGGTTAAAGACGCACGTCACCACCAAACGTCACGCGGAAAGGCAAACTGTTTTGTCCCTGCTTCCCCCGCACCGGGCATTCCCATTACCGTCCCCGTCTGAAAATATTGGTCTTAAGCCCCGGAACCCGGGTGGCGCGGTTCGGGGGCAAAAGGGGATAGCGGTGACGATGGATGAGCATGAACCCGTTGTCCTGACCCGGCCCGAGGATCTGGACGAGGCGACCGTCGTCGCCCGGGCCCAGGACGGCAACCTGGACGCCTTCGAATACCTCGTCGAGGCGTATCAGGGCAGACTTTTCCGTCTCGCTTTCCGGATGCTCCATGACCGGGGAGAGGCCGAAGACGTCGTGCAGGACACCCTGGTGGCCTGCTGGAGAAAGCTGCCGCTGCTGACAAGCGTGGAGGCTTTCAGCGGGTGGCTTTACCAGATGGCCACCAACCGCTGCCTGGACAGTCTGCGTCGACGGTCCAGTCAGGCGGAGGTCGTCCAGGAACCGGTAACGCTGCAAACAACCGCGGATTCCTTCACCGGACCGGGAGCCGGAGGCGATCCCGCCCGCGAAGCGGAAATCTCCTGCGAGATCGACGGCCTGGCCACAGCGCTGCTGACCCTCCCGCCCGGGCAGCGCGCCTGCTGGCTCCTGCGGGAAATCCACGAACGCAGCTACGCTGAAATAGCCGCAACGCTGAAGGTCAGTGAACCGACGGTCAGAGGCCGCCTCGCCAGAGCACGCGCACAACTCGCGGAAAGGATGAGTCAATGGCAATAGACGAAACCATCCCCCGCCTGGGCTGTGGCCGCAGCATCGACGAGGTCTGGGCAACCATCAGCCAGCCCCCCACCGCCCATGAAAACGGCTGCGCCCAGTGCCGGACGGCACGGGCCAGCCTGGCAAAGCTCGCCGAGGCCGCCCGCACGCTTCGGGACAACGATGCAGAAGACGCCTCCCTGCAGCCCCATCACGCCGTCAAGGACGCCATCATGAACGTGGCCCGTGCCGAAGTCCGGAGGGGCAGCCGGCTGCCCGTCTACCGGTCTGGCCAGGGGGGCATCACGATCAGCGAACAAGCCATCACTTCAGTCATCTGGTTCGGCGCCGATGCCCTTGCGGGAGTACGGGGCCGTCGCTGCCGCGTCCGTCCTGACCCGGATACCGCGGACGACCCCCGCCCGGCCGGGACCGCCGGCATCTCGGTGGACCTTCGAATCGCCGTGGCCTCCGGCACCGACATCCCCGGAACCGCCGAGCTGCTGCGTCAGCGGATCATCGGCATGATCACAGCACACGTCGGACTCAACGCCGGAGCCGTCAACATCACCGTGGAGGATTTCTACGATGTCTGAGCATCCCCTCGAAGCCCGGCTGATCAGCCGCCGCCTCATTGCCGACCTTGCTGCCCGCACCGCCCTCGATACACCAGGTGTCCTCCGGCTCGAACCGACCCTGAAAAACCTTCTCACCCACCTGGGAAAAGGAACAATCCAAAATCTCCGCAGGACAGACACCCGTACCACTCCCGCCCGGCACGACGGCGTCTTCGTCACCGTCCACAACGGCATCGCCGACGTCCAGCTCGACATCGCCACCGATATCGCCTTCGCAGCCCTGAACGTCGCCCAGGCCGTGCGGGAGCAGATCGCCCGGACCATCAGCCACACCGGCCTCGTCCCCGGGCGCATCGACATCTCGGTCCTGGCCATAGAGCACCCACCCACCGCCACAGCGGCCCGTCCTCCCACGCCCCTCTGATCCAGAACCCGCAGGACGGCCACCCCACCATCATCGTTACGGATCCGCCCGACGATTCCGAACCACGGCACCGCACCCGGACTCCCGAACGCTACCCCATCGGCATGGAACCGGCATGAACTCTGAACCCGACAACCAGGAAAACCCGACCGAAGGCATCACGGACGGAACCGGCCGCCACCAAAGCAAGACATTCTGGGCAACGGCCATCCTCCTCCCGCCGGCGCTGCTGCTGTGCGGCATCTGGATGCTGATGATTGCCAGCTACCTTCCCGCCACCGTGTTCTTCTTCGCCGCCATGGCCTCTCTGGCCTACTTCGCGGCCAGCCGCCGGCGCGGCCGCATCCCAAAAGATGGCCGACCCTAAAACCGGAAGCTCACCCGACCCGGCACAGGAACGACCTTCCCCAGCCCATTGGCCCCCAGCGGCAAAACCGCCTCATTGTCATCCTGGCCCTGCAGATGCCCTGCGTTCACCCCACGGCCGACCAGCAGGCTTAACGTAGAAGTCCAGCCACGGCTGCCGGGAGTCGGTGCGTACATGGTTCGAGGTGAAGAGCCGGCGGCGTGCGAGGCAGAGCATGGACTGGATGCGGGTTTTGCCTTAGAAGCGTTGCAGCCAGCGCTGGGTCCCTCTTGCGGCGACGCCAGCAAGGTCGAGTCTCACAAGGAATTGGGACGTCGTCGCCGCCACAGCGCCATACGTGCCCAACATAGCTCTCGACAGCATCCGTCACTGACCAGCCCAAACGATCCCGGAGGGCAGATAATCCGCCCCGGGTCCTCAAACTCGGCGCTGCGGACCTTCACGCTGCGCCGGAACCCGCTCTCCACCCGGTGGCTCCTGGAGTCCATCAGCGACGCCGGCCAGGCCCGGCGGCCATGAACCCCCGACCCATCAGCAACCGGACGTGGGAGGAGATCAGGGCTGAATTCACCCTGCCGGCCCTGGCACAGGTCCGCCGCCGGCTCTCCGAACTCATGGACGACCCCGAACCCGTGATGCACCAGCTCGTCCGCGTCTTCATCCACGACGGGACCTTCTGCCCGGGCTTCCAGTTCCTGCCCGGAGGGCAGCTCCACCCCACGGTCCTGACCCTTTTCCAGCGTGCGATGGAGCTGCAGCTCCCGCACAACTACTTCACGCTCTTGATGGTCACCCCGTCCAGGGACCTGGTCGGAACCCGCCCCGTTGACCTCCTGAAAGATGCCCCCGTTCCGCTGCTTCGCGCGCTGGAAGCCTTCCGCTGGCGCTAGGGCCGAACGTCAGCTCTTAGCCCCGGTTGCAGGAGAATGTACGCATGGACATTGAACTGCTGATCATTCGGGACTGCCCCAACAGCGGCCCGGCCGGGGAGTTGTTCGCCCGCGCCCTGACACTGGAGGGTATCGACGCCGAACTGGTCACCGTCCGGGAAATCATCACCGAGGACGAGGCCGTAGCGCACTCCTTCCGCGGATCACCAACTTTCAGCATCGGCGGGAAAGACCTTTTTCCCTCCACAGCGGCGCCGGTCGTGACCTGCCGGGTCTACCAGGAGGGGGAACGCCTCTCCGGACAACCGTCACTGGTATCACTGCGGCAGGCCATCCGGGCCGCAACCTGACCTCCGTCCTCCGATCAGCGCGGTTGCCACTGCAAGTGCTTGGCTCTTCCACTCCAGCAACCCATCATGGAGCATGACCTCCACCCCGGACCCTATCCGCGAAGATCTGCCCGGAACGGGACAATCACCCTGGCCGTGGCGGGCGGCAGGGCCAGTGCGACGTTCTTCGAAAAGCCCCTTAGGTCACTATGGTTGGCCCGGGTTCCTGTTGGCACCCAAGGAAAAGTGCAGGTCCGGCACCTACTTTTACGTCGTGGCCCAGCAGCCCGTTGGGGGGCACGCCACACGTCATTGCCCCTCAGAATGACGGATATCGCCCAGAGGCTGGCTTCATGAACTTCAAAGCATGGAGCCAGCCTGAGGGACTTCGGCTGCACAGACGCAACTCTCTCGGCTCCCCGCACTCACCCAGATGTCCAGGTGGCCCAAACGTCAGGCGCGTTGGACTTCTCACAGGCTGTTGCCCTGGCCCTGCTCGAGGACAGGCTGACTGGAGCGCGGTCTCTGGACGCTCCCCCGATCCTGCAAGGGGCCAGGATGCGCTGGTCCGGGGAACGTGCGGGCGCAGATTCCATGGGTACGGCCCCTTGTTCCGGGGCCTTCCCGGGCCCAAGGATCAGGAACGCCCCCTCAGGTCGGGAACGGGCCCTCTGTGGCGACCATGGCCGGCGTCGTCATTGCCCTGCGCTGAGGGGGCTGGCGGTCCTCGTCCGGATGAAGCCCCGCAGAACCCCCTTGGGGGCGCGGATGAGGTCTTCGGCACCGGTGCCGGCGGCACCGCGTACATCCCGGGACTGCGTCACGTCCTCGACGCGGACCACATCGCGGGCATCGACAGCACCACCAAATTCATCCACGACGGCAGCCGGGCAGTCCCTTCCTGGGCATCGGTGAGGGCCTCTCCGCCCTCGCCCGCAGTAAGCGCGTTCCTGGAAAGATCGCCGGGATCCCCGGCCAATCAAAGGAAGATGCAAGGACGTCCGCGGCCACCGGTTCCCGGACCTTGTCCAAGGTGGCACCGTATCCGCTGACGCGGACCCTTTTCCAGGAGTCAACCCGCGCCGTAGACCAATAGAAGACTCTGCCCTAGACTGGCGACACCTTCCACCGCCCAGGCGCACCGCCGTCCGGCCTGCCGCCCGTACCTGCCCTGGAGGGCGCATCAGAACGCTTCATGAATCACAGCCGGCCCTTCATCGGGAAGGGTCCGTGACGTCAGGAGGAAAGATGGAAGGGAACAAAGCCGTTGCCTACAAAGGGCCCGGCAAGGTGGAAGTCATCGACATTGACTATCCCGGTTTCGAGCTCAAGGACGGGCCGGGCGTCAATCCGGCCAATGTGGGGCGGAAGGTCCCTCACGGCGCGATCCTCAGGACAGTGGCGACCAATATCTGTGGATCGGACCAGCACATGGTGCGCGGGCGGACCACAGCGCCGTCGGACCTCGTGCTGGGCCACGAAATCACCGGCGAGGTGGTGGAGGTCGGTCCCGGCGTGGAGTTCATCAAGGTGGGTGACCTGTGCTCGGTGCCGTTCAATATAGCCTGCGGGAGGTGCAGGAACTGCAAGGAGCGCAAGACGGGCATCTGCCTGAACGTGAATCCGGACCGTCCCGGCAGCGCCTACGGCTACGTGGACATGGGCGGCTGGGTGGGCGGCCAGGCCAACTACGTCCTGGTGCCCTACGCGGACTGGAACCTGCTGAAGTTCCCGGACAAGGACCAGGCCATGGAGAAGATCCTGGACCTGGCCATGCTCTCGGACATCTTCCCCACCGGATACCACGGTGCCGTCACCGCTGGCGTCGGGGTCGGGTCGACCGTCTACATTGCCGGTGCCGGTCCGGTGGGCCTGGCTGCGGCGACCAGCGCACAGCTGCTGGGGGCCGCCGTCGTAATCGTCGGGGACCTGAACGAGGGAAGGCTCGCGCAGGCCCGGAGTTTCGGATGTGAAACCGTGGACCTTTCCAAGGGCGGCCCGGCGGAGCAGATCGAGCAGATCCTCGGCGTGCCGGAGGTGGACTGCGGCGTCGACGCCGTGGGCTTCGAGGCGAAGGGCCACGGCTCCGGCGCAGGGGAGGCCCCGGCCACGGTGCTGAACTCACTCATGGATGTCACGGCGGCCGGCGGGGCGCTGGGAATTCCGGGGCTCTACGTGACCGGCGATCCGGGCGGCGTGGACGAGGCGGCCAAGAAGGGCTCGCTGAGCATCAGCCTGGGCACGGGCTGGGCCAAGTCCCTCAGTTTCACCACGGGGCAGTGTCCGGTCATGAAGTACAACCGGCAGCTGATGACCGCGATCCTGCACGACAGGGTGCACATCGCCAAGAACGTCAACGCGAAGCCGATCCTGCTGGACGATGCGCCCAAGGGCTACGCCGAATTCGACGCCGGCGCCGCCACGAAGTACGTGTTGAACCCGAACGGCTACCTGAGCTGAAGTCCTGAAAACAGCAACGCGGGGTCAGAGCGCGCCAAAGAACCCGCCCCGGAACCATGGGGGCCGTGGCTGGCCCCGCGTAGCTGTCCGCGGCCCATGCCGCCGCCGCGGTCCGGGTTTCCGCTGGAACCGGGCTGACCGCGTACAGGGGTGCAGCGCAGGGGCCGGCAGCGGATCACCCCGACACCCTGGGCCTGTGTGATGAACGGCGCGCCATGCCGAAGAAGACCCTGGACGCCACCTTCGATCACGGCGTGGTCACCGGCGACACAATCACCGACAGCTACGACGAGGCGAACACGGTCCTGAACGACCTCAAACAGCTCGGCGTGTCCTACAAGGACGTCGTCGCCCAGCTGGAAACCGAGGGCCTGGACAAGTTCGTCGCCAGCTGGAACGAACTCCTGGACCACGTTCAGGAAGCCCTGAATGCAGCGGCAGCCGGGACTAAGGCCTAACGTGAAAGTAGAAGGTGATCAGGCTAGGTCAGCTGCGCATGATGGGGGCATCAGCCGCTTCAGATTCGTTTCCTCCCGGCGCTCCGTCGCCGATTCGGTGCACTCCTTTACTCAAGGTCGTCCTGGATCAAGCCGTCACAGTGGTCCTGAATGAGATTGATAGGCACCAGGTGGAGGTTCGGCTTACCTGGCGGCGTGTGAGAGTACTTTGGACCCGTCCGGACGTAGTTCACCCGTGGGTGATACATGGCGGTACAGGGTCTGCCTGGTAATTCCCAATTCTTTGCAGAGATCGCCGACCTTGGTGCCGGGTTGTCCCATGGATGCCTTGGCCAGTCGGACTTGGGGTCTGACCTGCAGCGGAACAGTGGCGCTAAGCCTTCGGGGTTGGCTTTACGTTGGTGTCATGCCAGTTGAGTTTCTCGGCGGGGTCAAGAGGGTCGTCCGCTGCGCGGCGGGCTGTGGGTGGCCGCGTCGGCAGGACTCCTCCGGTCGCGGTCGTTGTCTGCTCCCGGCAAGGTTTGAAGGACGTGCCGCCGTTCACCGTATGCGGTTACGAACGTTCAGGCCATGAGTCCGGGGCCAATCAATGCCTGGACTTCCTCGCTTCGGTTCCTCAAGCGCCGACGCACCGTTGACGAAAAGCCCGCCTCAAGCCGCTCAAAGGCCGTTACCGGCTCGCCGGGGGTTCCCCGGGGCCGTCTTCGGCTTCGGTCTTGTGGCGGGCCTCCTGCTGATGCTCCTCAAGCTTCTGTTCCGCATCCCGGCGACGCTGGCCCACGGTGCGCATCCCCTGGGTGGGCGGCGCTGCCTGATGTTCTCTGCTTGCCGGCGCCGGGTCATTCCTTCCCGCTCCATCAGTGGCGGGGGGCGCCGGACCATTGTTTTCACTTTCGCTCATGCAGGCATGGTCCCACGATGCAGCCACGGGGAAAAGCGGCGCTCAACGCAGAAGGTTGATGCGGGGATGTCCAGTGCAGGGAATAACAGCACTCCTATGGTTCGGCGCGTGAAACGATGTACCTTATGGAGAGTCCAGGGACGTTGGACGCGCACCGCCTTGACGGCGAACAGCCTTCCCAGGCGGACATCGATCTGTACCGCGTGCTCAGCGCGGACATCTCCGCCGGCGTCGCTGTGGTTTCCACATCCCTGCGCAAGCGCGACTACGCGGCAACGGTGACTGCTTTTCTCTCCGTCTCCTATGACCCTCCTACGATGCTGGTCAGCCTCTACGCGGGCTCACGCATCGGCGAAGCGGTCGCCGCGACGGGTACATGGGCGTTGAGTCTGCTGCGCAGCAGGCACCAAGGCGCGGCGGACTGGCTGGCCAGTCCAGGGACCCCGGTTGAGGGCCTGCTGACCCGGGTCCCGTACCGCCGTGGCCCGGCCACCGGATCGGTGATCCTCGACGGATCGATCGCGTACTTCGAGCTGAGAACGGTTGCCATCCATCCGGCGGCTACGCATCTGCTCGTCGTAGGAGAGGTAGTTGCGTTGGGCGGTGACGCTCCGGGGTCGGAGGTACCGGACCCGCTCATACATTTTGCTTCCGCCTACCACCGCCTGGCGCTTTAGAAGCTGTCCGCCCGGATGTACTAACCCGGTACGTTGGTGACGCGTTTGGTGGGTGAGGCGCCTTTGAGTGCCGTGTGGGGCCTGTGGTGATTGTAGTGCTCGATGAAGTCCTCGCCTGGGAGCGGTGCCGAAACCACAGTTACAGCAGAGTCCGGTGGTGACATCGCCGTCGTCGCGGCAGGCGGCGCCGACGAGGGAACCGTTGCTACCTGCCGGACGCATCCCGCCGGCGGATGCTCCGGGAGGTTCCTGCCGTGCTTTAGCCGCTTTCTCCTTCAGGGGCGCAGCGTTTTGAGGGCGCCGGCCCACGCGACGACCTGGTCGAAGACCGGTCCCAGGCCCTGCACCGCCGGGGGCGACGGGGTGAACGTGGTGTAGTTTTCGAATTCCGTGGCCAGTGGCAGGGAGACCTGGGCGCGGGCATCGGCCATCTGCACTTCGGCGGCGATCTGCCGCAGATGTTCCACCGCCCGGGTCCCGCCGGCGCTGCCGTAGCTGACGAAACCGACGGCTTTGTTGTTCCACTCCCGGTAGAGGTAATCGATGGCATTCTTCAGTGCCCCCGGCACGGAGTGGTTGTATTCGCCGGTGACGATGATGTATCCGTCGAAGGAGGCGATGACCTGCGCCCAGGCCTTCGTATGCTCGTTCCGGTACCGCCCGCGGGAGGGCGGGAGCGGTTCATCCAGCAGCGGTAGACCAAAGTCAGCCACATCGACAAGTTCGAACTGTGCATCAGAACGTTTCTTCGCCTGCTCATAGACCCAGTCCGCGACCGCTTCCCGACCCTGCCCGGGCGGGTGCTTCCCAGCACGATGGCTATCCTCACCATGGCACCTCATCTCCCCTGCTTCCATGGCAGCCTGTGCCCGTTAAAACACTGTGGGAAGGGCGCTTCCCCTGAGACGGTCGCTGGAGCCATCACCGGACCCGGGGGACTGCGCAGTACGTTTGCGGTGTCTCAGATACTTGGAAGGGGAACTTCAGGAGATGAAGCGAAGAAACGTCCGAAATCGCCCAGAAAGGTGTTCCTAAAGCCCGGTTCAGGAGTCCGACCCGATTCATGTCTCCAGAGATAGCTGCTGAGGCGATGAGGTCGATCATGCCCGGCTGTCCGTCGGCTTTCGTTGGCCATTAGTCGCAGTTCGAATTGGCCGACTCTCAGAGGGTGCTTTCATCCCGGCATGGAATCACGTCGGGACGTTCGACGGCCGGGTCCGACGGCGCGCGGCGGAGCCGGTCCTTGGCCGGCGGGTTCTGTTCTTCTCCGTGGTGAAGGTGGCGGGTCCGCGCGTGCGGGTGCTGGGGGCGTGCCTGCCCCTGCCGGAAGCCTTTGGCCACTGGCGCAGTTCCACCGCGCGGCTTAGCCTGAAGTGAAAGGCACCCAGGGAGAGGCGGCAGCCGTGTCCACGCACCGTCAGCGGGTACGCCCGTCAAGGCAGGGGGCCCGGCTGCGCGTGCGGCGGCGCGGCCATTGGGGAAAGGACCCGGTGAAGGACCTGCGCGAATGCTGCCGCGCTTCCACGGCCATTGACAAGGCCCTTTGGCGAGACGATCCATGCGGCTGTCGCCGCTGGAACCCCGTGGCGTGACATCGGCTGGGTTCTTGAGTGGCCGAGGCTGCCGGGTCCAAGCAGGACGTCATCGATGCTCTAGCGGAGAGCAAGCGCGGGCTGTGGCACCGGTTCCGGGGAGCAAGCCGGTCAGATGCGTGAAATGCCGCGGCACCCGCATTGGCCGGGTTCACCATGAGGAGGATGTCGTGAAAGCTGTCCAGTTCGCCGAGTACGGAGGTCCGGAGGTCCTCAAGATCGTCGAGGTTGAGGAGCCGCATGCCGGGCCCGGCCAGATCCGCATAGCCGTCCGGGCGGCGGGCGTGAACCCGATCGACTGGAAGATCCGCAGCGGGGCCCTGGCGGGCATGATGCCCTTGAGGCTTCCCTCGGGGGTGGGGATGGACGCATCGGGCGTCGTGGACGAGGTCGGTGAGGGTGTTGGTGGCGTCGTCATCGGCGACGCGGTGTTCGGCACCGCGGCTTCGGGTGCCGCCGCTGATTACGCCGTGCTGGCGGAATGGGCGCAGAAGCCCGGCGGCCTGTCCTTTGAAGAGGCTGCGGGTTTCCCGATGGCCACTGAAACGGCGCGGCGGGCGCTGAACCTGCTGCCCATGAGTCCGGGACAGACACTGGTTGTCAATGGTGCCGCCGGCGGGGTGGGTCTGGCCGCGGTGCAGTTCGCGGTCGGCGGCGGAGTGACCGTGATCGGTACCGCCAGCGACAAGAACCACGAGTACCTGCGGTCACTCGGGGTGATCCCGACGACTTACGGCGGGGGTCTCGTGGACCGTGTGCGGGAGCTCGCCCCGCAGGGCGTCGATGTCGCCTTGGACACGGTCGGCTCCGGCGTGCTGCCGGACCTTATTCGGCTCACGGGCAGTGCCGATAAGGTCATCACCATCGCCGACAGTGATGCGGCCCGGTACGGTGTAAGGTTCGCTTCCGGCGGCGTGGGCCACGCGCCGGAAGCACGTGCCGAAGCCGCGGAGCTGTTCGCGCGGGGAAAGTTCAGGCTGCCGGTCGCGGAGACGTTCACGCTGGAGACCATCGCGGCCGCCCACGCGAAAAGCGAACAGGGACACGGGCTCGGGAAGTACATCGTGAGGGTCAGCTGAGCTTCGGACCTGGCAGCAGCTTTGATGTACCGCTGCTGCGGCCTGTTCCTGAGGCAGCCGGTTCGGTGTCTGTAACCCGGCCGGAACCAGCCGGAGCATCGAATGCGATCCGCGGGGAAATGATGAACCGATGCGCCGTTATCGGGGGAACCGCGGTTCCGTGGCCGACCGGGCACCGTGGGTGTGAAGCCACTGGACGAGGCCGGCGGCACCGTTGCGCCGCGCCGCGTCCAGAGGCGTCAGCTCTTCCCGCGCCGGTATCCGGTTCAGGTCGGCCCCGCGGCCATGAAGGTAAATCGCGGCATTGAACTGCCCGCCGTGGCAGGCGTACCAGAACGCGGCATTGAGCTCTTCCGGCGAAGGCTGCGCCGCGTCGGGGAAGCCCTCGAGGATGCGGGATCGTAGTCCCGTTGCCGCCGCCTGCCACAGCGTCGTGCGTGCACCGCGGTCGATCAGGTGCCGGGCCGCCTGCCACTGCCCGAAGCCGATGGCGTCCGCCAGTGGGGTGCCGTCTCCGAACACCGCTCCCGGGGCTTCAATGTCCGCGCCGGCGTCCAGCAGGGCGTCGAGGGCCTCGACATCGTTGCTGCTCGCGGCCCAGTGCAGCGGGGTCTCGGCGTACGGCCCGGTGCACGGGGCGCTGACGTCAGCCCCGGCTTCGGCGAGTATCGTGACAGTCTCGGCACTGTGGGGGTAGTGGCCCGGCGGGTCGGTGGCCACATGCAGGAGTGTGCGTGCCACCCCGTGCGGGTCGCCGGTGCCAAATCTGGCGCCGGCCAGGGCGGGGTTCTCACGCAACAGCCGCCTCACCGTCAGCGGGTCGCCGGTGTGGATCGCCCGGACCATGGCCTCAGCGGGCGGACCCGCAATATCAATCATCGCAACGCCTCTTTCTTCAGCTGCTGCACTATCAGCCCGGCACCTGTGGAGCACTCACCACGTGGCCGGGGGCCGGCGTCGTGGTGAGCGGAGCTGTCAGGAATCCGCGGGCATCGGCGGGTCGTCAGGACCGCAGTGCCGGCCCCCGGCCGGACTCGACCGGTTGGTTGTTCAGCAGTCCCTGTCCCGCGAAGGCCGGGGGAACAGGGTCCGGTAACTCCTGCGGGAGTGCTTTGTAGCAGTCAACGGAGGGAACGCCGCACACGCGGCGATGTAGCAATTGTCCCCGGCTCGCGGACTGACGCTCACGCCCGGTCCCGCCGGAGCGGCGCTGGCCACGTTTCTCGTGGAAAGTAGCGCGTGCCGATCCATGAATTTCCGCGACGATGTGGCGCGTGAAGCGGATCAAGGCCGTAAGCACATTATATGCTTTCGTTGCGGTACCGATCGTGGCCGTTACCTGTCGATCCCGGGCCCGTCGGCTTGTTCCTGTCCGGCCCTGGACCGAATAAACTGCCGGTCCTCGTCGGAGAGTTCCAGCTGCTCGTGCTGATCCTCGCCAAGGTTCCCGTGAATGACCGTATTGATGGCGTGGACCACGGTCCGGGGCAGAATAACGCACCCGGGGTTCTCCACCAGCCACTGCCGGGTGGCGGAATCGAGCTGACCCCACCACTGCTCCATTGACCCCATGGTCCGTTCCGTCCTGTCCGTGGTTGAGCCTCAGACGTACCAGCGCCAGCCGGGAGGTGTCCACGCCGGCGGGACCGTGCGGCTGCTGAACCGGCCGCATTTGCCGCAGGTGTAGCTGACGGTGGCCGGCAGCGGCCGCCCTCCGGGCAACACCCGGGGTGGGACAAATACGTCAAAGATCAGAAGCCTGTCCGTGCCGCAGGCGGCGCAGTACGGCGCAGCCAGGTCCGGGGGCGGACCGGTTTCGGTTGTGCGGTGTCCCCGGCCGCGCGGTTGAGTCACGGTCACAGTGCTGCCACCTTCGTTGGTGCCGGGGCCGGTCCGCGTGCTGCGTTCCGGCCGTTGCCGTTGCCTCCGGTTATGTCCCGTGGTCATCGTCGAACCACGCAACCAATGCGGCGGGAGAATGCCGTGTTCCCGCCGTTCGAGTCACCGCGTGTCAGCGCCCCTGAGGGCAGGTATCCAGCCTATCCCGGACGCCTGGGCATCGGAAGGGCGTACGGGGCAGGCTGCACCTTTTGACTGTCCGGCGCGGGACAGCGGGGAAAATGTGGTGCGGGGGCCCCTCCCCGTCCGGCTGCGGGGCCGGTCGGCGCGTCGTTCCACGGGAACCGGCCGGACGGTTCAGGCGGCGGTTCTGTTGGCTGGAAATGGACGGTTCTTCCGCGTATGTTGGTTGGGGACGCTGTGGCGCGTTTCACATTTTCGTTCAGTGAACAACTGATTGAGTTGCCAGACCAGCGGGAAGGAACGCAGCGTGGCGTTCCGGTCCCGGGAGACAGCTCGTTGAACGTGGGCTTGTGTGCCCGCCTCCAGGAGGACCGCAATGACCGGAACTTTCGAACTCTTCGTTGACGAGGATTTTGGCTACAGGTTCAGAATCACAGCCCCCGACGGGACCGTGATGGCCCTCTCCAGGTCCTTCCCGGACAAGCAGGCTGCCGTGAGCGGCATCAGTGCGGTGCGCGAGTATGCGGGAATGGGCCTGATCACGGACCTCTGTCCGAAACCGTCCACCCGGCAGCAGGAATCCCGGCCCGCAGCTCCCGGCACCGGACAAATCGTCCGGCCTTCCCCGGACAGCCATTCCACCGCCAGGCTGCGATCAGTGGCCGCGCGGAGCCTGAACAGGGTTGCCTGAACGCCCGGACCGGACCCGCGGACACCTGACACCGCTGCGGGCGTCGTCGTCTCATTCCAAGGATCTGGAACACCGTGTATTGACGGTCGACGGCCTCATTGACGGGTAGCACCGTCGTGGCGGTCAGGGCTTCCACGGTTTCCAACCGGCGGGCGCGGGAGTCAGCGTCGGTTGCCGCATATACTCGTGCGTGGAGCTAGGCGATAGTGATGATGCAGGCAGCCCTCCTCCGCCAGGTTATTTCGGTCGAGCGGGCGCCCGGATTCCAGAGCGATGAATACGCTGGTGTCCAGGATCGCCCGGATCATCGGATAGGGCCGAGATCGTCGGCCGTGTCGCCGGCGAGTGGTCCTAGGTAGTCAGGCAGCTTTGGGTTGCCGCCGTGATGAACTTCGTCGTGATCGGCCTCGTCTCCGTGACCACGCGGCAGCTGCATGATGTGTTTCCCCACTGGCGACAGGCCTCGAATCCCCGGACCCCGTCGATCAGTGGCCCTATGCTGGTGCCATGACGCAGACGTCGATCAGCTCCGCCGCAGAACTGGCCGAAATGCTGGCGTCCACCGGCTACCTCGCCGATGAAGGCCTGGCCACGATCGGCTACCTCGCCCTGGGCATGGAACGCCCGCTGCTGCTGGAGGGGGAACCAGGTACCGGCAAGACCTCCCTGGCCGAGGCCCTCGCGCAGGCCCTTGGGCTGCCACTGATCCGGCTGCAGTGCTACGAGGGAATCGATGCCACGCAGGCGCTGTACGACTGGGACTTCACCGCTCAAATTCTGCATCTGCGCAGCGTGGAGGCCGGCGGTGGGGCGGGGTTGAGCGTGGCCGAGCTGGAGCAATCGCTCTACGACAAACGATTCCTGCTTGCGCGGCCGATCCTGAAGGCGCTGCAGCAGAGCCCTGCCGTGCTGCTGATCGACGAAATCGACCGTGCCGACGACGAGTTCGAGGCATTCCTCTTGGAAGTGCTCTCCACCTACCAGGTCTCAATCCCCGAGTTCGGCACGGTCAAGGCAGACACCGCGCCGATTGTCGTGCTCACCTCCAACCGGACCCGTGACGTCCACGATGCACTCAAACGGCGATGCCTTTATCACTGGATCGACCACCCGGGGCTGGCCCGGGAGGTGGAGATCGTGCGCACGCGGCTGCCGGAAGTCCCCCCGCTGCTGGCCGAACAGGTGGTACGCGTGGTCCAGCAGATCCGGGCTTCCGACGACGTACTCAAGCCTCCCGGCGTGGCCGAAACTCTGGATTGGGCCCGGGCTCTGCACCAGCTCGGCCGGGCCGAGCTCGACCTGGCCTCGGCCGCGGCGAGCATCGGCGCGCTTTGCAAGTACCGTGAAGACACCGAGCGGGTATCGGCAGCCCTGGCCCGGATGCTCGGCTGACGGATGGCGGCCGTGGAGCACAGCGCCGAGGAGATCCTCCTGGCATTTGCCGCTGCGGTGCGGTCGGCCGGGGTGATGGTGACCGCGGACCGGGCGCGCAGCTTCGTCGATGCCGTAGGCAGGCTCGCGCTGGACCGCCGCGCCAGCGTTTTCTGGGCCGGCCGGGCAACTCTGTGCGCCTCGCCGGACGACTTGCCGACCTATCAGCGGACCTTTGAGGCCTGGTTCTCGGTGGAGCATTCCTCCGCCACCCTCGTCTCGCCGTCTGCAACGTCCGTCAGCGGGGCCTCTTTGGACGACGACGGCGGCCGGGAGGACGGCCGGAATCAAATGAGGGCGATCGCCAGCCGCCGGGAGCGGCTGAGGCACCGGGACGTGGCGACGCTGGATGACACCGAGCGGGCGCTGCTGCACCGGATGTTCGAGGAGCTGCCGGTGCGGTTGCCGACCCGGCAGACCCGGCGCAAACGCCCGGACCGGCACGGCGACGTCGATCGGGTGCGGACCCTGCGCGACCAGCTGCGCCGCGGCGGGGAACCGGGTCCGCTGCGCCGTGCCCGGGCGCCGCGCAAACCACGCCGGGTTGTCTGGCTGATCGATGTTTCGGGCTCGATGGCACCCTATGCGGACAGCCTGCTGCGGCTCGCCCACCGGGTAGTCGAGGCCGCCCCGCATCAGGTGGAGGTCTTCACCCTGGGCACGCGGCTGACCCGGGTGACCGGCGCTCTGCGGGTGCCGGACACCGAAAAAGCCCTTGCCCTCGCGGGCCGCGCCGTACCCGACTGGTCGGGCGGAACCCGGCTGGGGGAAGTGTTGCGGGCCTTCAACGACCGCTGGGGCCAGCGCGTGGTGGCACGCGGCGCCGTCGTCGTCATTGCCAGCGACGGTTGGGAGCGGGGCGACCCCGCTCTGCTGGGCCGCCAGACCGAGCGGCTGCATCACGTGGCGAGGCGTATTGTTTGGTCCAACCCGCATCGGGGCAAAGTGGGATACGAGCCCATACAGCGGGGGATTATGGCGGTGCTGCCGCACGTTGACTTCTTCATAGGGGGGCACTCAATGCAAAGTTTCGAGGAGTTGTTGGACGTGCTTGCCAATGCGTGAGGTCTTGGATGATCTGGTTGCCGCGGTACGGGCCGGCCACACCGTGGGACTGGGTACGGTGGTGCGCACCTTCCGGTCCGCGCCGCGGCCGGCGGGGGCAGCAATGATGGTCGACGCCGACGGCCGTGCGGTCGGGTCGGTGTCCGGCGGCTGTGTCGAAGGTGCGCTCTACGAATTGGCCACCGAGGTCGCCCACGACGGCCGGCCGGTGCTGCAGCGGTACGGCATCAGCGACGACGATGCGTTCGAGGTCGGCCTGACCTGCGGGGGGATCCTGGACGTCTTCGTCGAACCGGTCTCGACCGAGACCTTCCCGCAGTTGCCGCAGGTGGCCGACGACGTCGGCGCCGGCCGGCCGGTGGCCGTGGTCACCGTGATCGAACACCCGGATCCGGCCTGGCTCGGCCGCCACCTGGTGGTCCGCCCGGACGGATTCAGCGGCTCCCTGGGCAGCGACCGCGCCGACCACGCGGTCTGCGACGACGTGCAGGGCCTGCTGGCTGCCGGCCGCAATGCCACCCTTAGCTATGGGCCGGACGGCCAGCGGCGAGGCGAGGGGATGCGCGTGTTCGCGGTCAGTTTCGCCCCGCAGCCGCGGATGCTGGTGTTCGGCGCGATCGACTTTGCTGCCGCCGTCGCCAAACAGGGCAACTTCCTCGGCTACCGGGTCACGGTCTGTGACGCGCGTCCGTTATTCGCAACGGCGTCGCGTTTCCCCCAGGCGGACGAGGTGGTGGTGGAATGGCCGCACCGCTACCTGCAGGCGCAGATCGGCGCCGGCCAGGTGGATGACCGCACGGTGATCTGCGTGCTCACACATGATCCGAAATTCGATGTGCCGCTGCTTGAGGTGGCGCTGCGCCATAACGTGGCCTATGTGGGGGCGATGGGGTCCCGGCGCACCCACCACGACCGGCTGGAGCGGCTGCGCGAGGCCGGCCTGACCGAGGTCGAATTGTCCAAACTTTCCAGCCCCATCGGCCTGGACCTGGGGTCCCGGACGCCAGAGGAGACGGCCGTCTCGATCGCCGCCGAAATCATTGCGCTGCACTGGGGCGGGGAAGGCGGACGATTGAGCAGCATGGACGCGCGGATCCACCACGAACCGATGGCCGACCCCGACCATGTGGACGCAGGGTACCAACGTGGGAATCCCTGACCCGCAAGCCTTCGCCGTGATGTAGCGTGTGACACATCAAGACTGGAAGCCGGGCAGCCGTGCTCGTCCTCCAAGGCGAGAGGAGATCTCAATGGCGAGTTCCAAAACGATCACCGTCGAAGTCGACAATGTGAGCTATACCGACGACGTCGAGCCGCGGCTGCTGCTGGTTCAATACCTGCGCGAACGGCTAGGCAAGACCGGCACATTGATTGGCTGCGACACCAGCAACTGCGGCGCCTGCACCGTCCATCTGGACGGCGTCAGCGTGAAGTCCTGCACCATGTTCGCTGTCCAGGCCGATGGCCACCGGGTCACCACCATCGAAGGCTTGGCCCGGGACGGGAAACTCGCCCCGCTGCAGCGGGCCTTCCACCAATGCCATGCGCTGCAATGCGGCTTCTGCACGCCGGGCATGATCATGCAGTCGGCGTCCCTGCTGGAAGAAAACCCTCACCCGTCCGAACAGGAAATCCGGGACGGTCTGGAGGGGAACCTGTGCCGGTGCACCGGGTACCAGAACATTGTTGCCGCGGTCCGGGCCGTCGCGGAGGGCACCGTGTCCTCGGACAGCGACGAAACGGAAACGGCAGGTGTGGCATGACCACCGCCGAAGTCGGCAGGGCCCGCCTCCGCAAGGAAGATGCCCATCTGATCACCGGGCGCTCCAGGTACACCGACAACATCACGCTGCCCGGCATGCTGCATCTGGCGATGGTGCGCAGTCCGTTCGCCCACGCGAAGATCACCTCGGTCGACGTCGCCGCCGCGGAGTCTTCCCCCGGCGTCGTTGCGGTGCTCACCGGAGCCGATGTGGCCGCCGAGCAGGGCAGCCTGCCCAACGCGTGGCCGATTACGCCCGACCAAAAGGCCCCCGCGCACCCGGCGATCGCCGTGGATGAGGTTGCCTTCGCCGGCGAGGTGGTTGCCTGCATCATCGCCCGCAGCGCCGCCGCCGCCCGCGACGCTGTCGAGCTGGTCGACGTCGACTACGAGGGGCTGCCCGTCGTCCTGGATCTGGAGGAAGCGGCGAAGGACCTGGTGCTGGCCCACCCGGGCCTGGGCACCAACAAATCGGCCACGTGGGTCTTTGACTCGGGCGAGGCCGGCACCGGTAAACCGATCCGTGAGGCACTGGAGGGCGCCGAGGTCCTCATTGAGCGTACGTTCTACCAGCAGCGGCTCATCCCGTCGTTCATGGAGCCCCGCTCGACGGTAGTGGACCCCACGGGTGAGCAGATCATTGTGTGGTCCGCCACCCAGATACCGCACATTCTGCGATTGATGCTGGCGCTGACCCTGGCCATCCCGGAAAGCAAGGTGCGCGTGATCGCCCCCGACGTCGGCGGCGGCTTCGGCGGAAAATTGCAGGTGACCCCCGAAGAGGCCATTACCGTGCTGGCGGCCCGGCACACCGGCAAGCCGTGCAAATACACCGAGACCCGCAGCGAATCCCTGATGGCGGCCCACCACGGCCGGGCCCAGGTACAGCGGCTGAAGCTCTCGGCCACGAAGGAGGGGATCGTCACAGGACTGGACGTTAACCTGCTGGCGGACATGGGAGCCTATCTGGGCCTGGTCACCTCCGGCATCCCGATCCTGGGCGCCTTCATGTACAACTCGATCTACAAGTTCCCGGCCTACCGGTTCGAATGCACGAATCTGTTCACCAACAAGGCGTGGACCGACGCATATCGCGGTGCCGGGCGTCCGGAAGCCACTTTTGCGATCGAGCGGATGATGGACGAACTCGCCGCCGAACTGGGGCTGGACCCGCTTCAGGTCCGGGAAAGGAACTGGATCAAACACGAGGAATTCCCGTTCACCACCGTTGCCGGGCTCGAATACGACAGCGGCAACTATGAGGCGGCCACCGCGAAGGCGCTGGAGCTCTTCGGCTACGATGCGCTCCGGGCTGAGCAGGCCCGGCGCCGCGAAACGAACGACACAGTCCAGCTTGGCATCGGCATCTCCACCTTCACCGAAATGTGCGGCCTGGCCCCGTCCCGGGTGCTCGGTGCGCTCAATTACGGCGCCGGCGGCTGGGAGCACGCCCAGGTGCGCGTGCTCCCCACCGGCAACATCGAGGTGGTCACCGGGTCCTCCTCCCACGGCCAGGGCCACGAAACCGCGTGGAGCCAGCTCGTGGCGGACAAGCTCGGCGTGCCGTTCGAGAACGTCGAAGTGCTGCACGGCGACACGCAGATCTCCCAGCGGGGCCTGGATACCTACGGATCCAGGTCGCTGACAGTCGGCGGCATGGCGGTGCTGGCCGCTGCGGACAAGGTGATCGAGAAGGCCAAGGTCGTGGCCGCTCACCTCATGGAGGCCAGCGAAGACGACATCGAGTTCGCCGATGGCAGGTTCAGCGTGAAGGGCACCGATCAGTCGACGGCGCTGGGCGAAATCGCGCTGGCGACTTTTTCGGCACACAACCTGCCGGACGGGTTTGAGCCGAACCTGGATTCCGACGCGACCTTCGACCCGCAGAATTTCTCCTTCCCGCACGGCACCCATCTGGCGGCCATTGAGGTGGACACCGAGACCGGACGGGTCTCGATCCGCAAGTACGTCTGCGTGGACGACGTCGGGGTTGTGGTCAATCCGCTGATTGTGGAGGGCCAGGTGCACGGCGGTCTGGCACAGGGAATCGCGCAGGCACTCTATGAAGAGGCTGTGTACGACGACGCCGGAACCCTGGTCACGGGCTCGTTTGTGGACTATCTGGTTCCCGGCGCACCCGACCTGCCGCACTACACCACGGCACGCACCGAGACGCCCTCGACCACCAACCAGCTGGGGGCCAAGGGGGTCGGGGAGGCGGGTACCATCGCCTCGACGCCCGCCATCGTCAACGGTGTGCTGGACGCGGTGCGGCATCTGGGCGTGAAGGACATCAGGATGCCCTGTTCGCCGTCCCGTGTGTGGGCCGCACTTGAAGAAGCCAGGATGACCGGAGGTGTCCGATGATTCCGAGCGCATTCGACTACGCCGCGCCCAATACCGTCGCGGAGGCGTTGAGCCTGCTGGCCTTGGCCGGCGACTCGGGGAAGCTGCTGGCCGGCGGGCAAAGCCTGATCCCGGTGATGAAGCTGCGTCTTGCCGACCCGCAGATGGTGATCGATCTGGGCCGGGTTGAAGGGCTGGCCGGGGTGCGCGAGGACGGGGATGCCCTGCTGATCGGCGCCATGACACCGCACCACCAGGTGGCCACCGACCCGCTGGTGGCCGCCTATGTGCCTTTGCTGGCAAAGGCCGCGGCAACGGTGGCGGATCCGCAGGTCCGCCACCGCGGCACGTTCGGCGGCGCCCTGGTGCATGCCGACCCGGCGGGCGACCTGCCCGCGCCGGTGTTGGCCGCAGAGGCGACGTTCATCCTGGCCGGCCCGGGCGGGGAACGCCGGGTGGCCGCCGCGGACTTCTTCCAGGGCTACTTCACCACCGCAATCGCCGAGGACGAAATTCTGACCCACGTGCGGGTGCCGAAGTACACCGGCTGGGGCGCGCACTACGAGAAGTTCACCCGGGTGGCCCAGCAGTGGTCCATCGTCGCGGTCGCCGCGATGGTCCGGGTGGAGGGCGGCACCATCGCCGAGGCCCGGATCGGGTTGACCAATATGGCCAGCACTCCTGTGCGGGCCACGGCGGTCGAGCAGGCGCTGGCGGGTGCTCCGCTGACCCGGGACGCGATCGCGGCCGCCAGCTCGCACGCAGCCGAGGGGACCGATCCGGCCAGCGATCTCAATGGCGACGCAGCTTACCGACGCCATCTTGCGGAGGTTTTGACCAGGCGGGCGGTCGTCACGGCCGCGGGACTCTAGCGGAACACGTCGAGAGGCAGACGTGGAACTCAAACATCACTTCGTCGTTCCCGGTTCGCTGGAGGACACCTGGCATTCCTTCAACCAATTGGAAGATATCGCGCCGTGTTTCCCGGGAGCGGCTCTCACATCCGTGAGCGGCGACCGGTTCACCGGAACGGTCAAGGTCAAGCTCGGACCAATCGCCATGATGTATGCCGGCACCGGTGAATTCCTTGAACGCAACGAGGATTCGCACACCGTGGTCATTGCCGCGACCGGGAAGGACAAGCGCGGCAATGGCACGGCAGGTGCCACGGTGACAGCGGTGCTGACGCGGGATGGCGACGGCACCGCCGTGGACGTGGCCACCGACATGAACGTCACCGGCAAACCGGCCCAGTTCGGCCGGGGTGTCATCCAGGACATCTCGGACAAATTGCTGGCCCAATTTGTCCAGTGCGTGGTCGGGAAAGCGGGCGGCGGGGAGGCCGGGCAGACCGCGGAACCGGCAGCCGGGACGACCACGGGACCTTCGGCGACAGCACAGGACACCGTGGAACCGGCCGAGCCCGCCTCCACGGGGGCCGCGCCACCGGTAACCCGGCCTTCGGCGGGAGAGCCTCCGTTCAAACCCCAGTCCGTGCCGGCAGCCGAATTGGACCTTGGCTCGACCATGTGGCCGATACTGGTGCGCCGTTTTGGTCCTGTCGCGCTCTGCGTCGTCGCCGTACTGGTGCTCATCGTCTGGCTGGCTCGCCGACGCCGCTAGGACAGTGCGTGGGTCAGTAGTGAGGGTGCCGGTTTTTAAAACGCCGGCAGATTAACCGGGGCCGGTTGGGGGTGGCTGGGAGAATCGGGGTATGGATACCGGTTCTTCCGCGCAGGATGGTTTGTTCGACGAGTCGCTCGTGGAGCGGGTCGGGCAGCCCACCGATGTGCCGATGGATGCCAACGGCGGGGTCAACAAACGCTTCAAGGCCTTCGAGCCCGATGCGGTGATGCTGGTCCCGCCGTCGCTGGATGAATGGTTGCCCCAGGGCCATCTGGCCCGGTTCATCGCCGAACTCGTCGACGGGGAACTGGACCTGACCCGGTTCCACGCCTCCTACGCCAAGGCCAAGGGCCAGCCGCCGTATGATCCGCGGCTGATGCTGCGGATCCTGCTCTACGGGTACTGCGTCGGGGTAAGGTCCTCGCGGGAACTGGAAAAATCCTGCACGGACGTGGTCGCGTTCCGCTGGCTGGCCGCCCAGCAGGCCCCGGATTTCCGGTCCATCGCCCGGTTCCGCGAACGCCACCTCGCGGCGCTGGCCAACGTGTTCCTCCAGGCCCTGGAGCTCTGCCGGGCCGCGGGCATGGTCTCGTTGGGCCATGTCGCACTGGACGGGACGAAGGTGCGTGCCAACGCCTCCCGGCACAAGGCCATGAGCTATGCCCGGCTGACGGAGAAACAGAAGGTCCTGGCCGATGAGATCAGCGACCTGATGGCGGAGGCGAAGACCGTGGACGCGGCCGAGGACGCCCGCTTCGGGCCGGGCAAACGCGGGGATGAACTGCCTGCCGAACTGGCCAACCGGGCCCGGCGCGCCGAGGCGATGAAGACCGCCCGGGCATCCATCGAGGCCGAGGCCGCGGACAGGGCCCGCCGTGAGGCCCAGGAGAAGGCCCGGTCCCGCGGGGACGACGACGGGGATGTCTCGGGCAAGGGCGATGCCGCCGCTGCCGCGGCGGTGCCCAAGCCCACCGCCCAGCGCAACTTCACCGACCCCGACGCGAGGATCATGAAGACCGCGGACGGTTCCTACCACTACTGCTACAACGCCCAGGGCGTCGTTGATAAAGATCACCAGGTCATCGTTGCCACCGAACTGACCAACACCGCGGTGGACGTCCAGCAACTGGTCCCGATGGTCCAGAACGCGCAGGACACCCTGGAAGCCATGCCCCGGAAGTGGAGCGCCGACGCCGGGTACTGCTCGGCGGCGAACCTGGAACACGTCAAAGACCTCGAAGCCGGTGGCGGCACCGAGTTCTTCATCTCCACCCGGCGGATGAAACACGGACGCCCGGTCCCGGAATCGCCCAGGGGCAGGATCCCGGCGGACGCGACCCTGGCCGAGCGGATGGCCCGGAAACTGAAAACGAAGAAGGGCAAAGCGGTCTATGCCCGGCGCAAAGCCATCGTCGAACCGGTCTTCGGACAGATCAACACCCGCCAGGGCAAGCATGTCCTGTTACGCGGGCTGGAGAAGGCATCCGGGGAATGGAAGCTGATGGCCGGCTGCCACAACCTGCTCAAACTCTTCAGCTACCGCACCGCCACGGCCTGAACACGGCCGGGACGGTGCCCCGGGATCGGGCCTGCGCCACCGAACCGCTACCCATCGGAACCTTCACCGCTTCCTCCCGCGAAAACGCCGGAAGGCCCGCCCCCTTCCCAGGAAAAATAGACCGCCCCCGGGCCCGCACGGCCCAAACCGGCCGAACCGTCAAACCACTAACGACTCACGCACCAAGACAAACACCAAAGTTCTGACCCCCAAGGAACGCTAGTAGTACTTAGCCTTGATCCACCGATCCGCCTGGGTGGATGGTCTGTATCCGGTTTCGGCTCGTTGTGCGGCCTGAGGGTATGCCGGGGTGCCGGGCCTCGCTGCCCTGGGTGTTCCACGGGTTTCCTGGTTGCGCCGTGCGGCTGGGTGGACGGGTTCAGGCGGCTTGCGGCGGCGGGTAGAGCTGGTCGAACAGGTCCTGCCATGATGTTTGCCAGGGCCAGGCTTCGGGGAGGTGAAGACGGATGCGTCGGGCGCTGGTGGCGATGCGGGCCGGGACGTGGATGAGTTTGCGGCGGATCGTGCCGGTACGGGCCTTGCCGAAGGGCCCGGAGGCGAGGATCCCGGCGGCGCGGGTGAGGTTGTAGGCCATGACCGCGGCAACGAGCCATGCCGAGTTCGCGGCAAAAACGCTGGAGGGCAGGTGCGCCAGCGCACTGTCCTTCAGGTCTGCATTGACCTGCTCGATAATGGCGTGTTTCCGGTGGGTCTTGTCCGCCGCGACGGTGTCCAGGACCCCGGCGTCCACGGTGGTGAAGAACCCGTGGTGCCGGTGAGTTTGGAACAGGGTTTCCTGCCCCTCGTCGGCTTTGCGGTTCAGTTCCGGGATGCGGCGCACGACCAGGCGGCCGGTGATCTGCTCGTCCTTTTTGCGGGAGCTGAACGCGGTGAACACGGTCTCGGCGACCTCGGCCTTCGAGACCCAGGTGTTGGTGGTCTCGTCGAAGACCGCGTCGGTGTATTCGATTGTTTCCCACGCCGTCTCCGGGATCCCGGCGATGGCGCGTTTGACGGCCGGGTCCATGCGCGCGGTCACCGAGACCTCCGCCCCGCCGGCCAGCGCTGCGGACACCGCGGCATGGCCGTAGAAGGCCGAATCGAAACGGCAGAGCACCCGCCCGCCGGTGTGGACGCGCTTGAGCGTGGACAGGGCGTCGGTGATCAGGCGTTTGGCTCCGCGGGCCGAGTTCGCCGCGCCCTTGCGCAGCCGCTGGGCGGCGACCACGGGGGCGGTGTCCTTGGTGGAGACCGTGGCCAGCAGGGCGTTCAGCCCGCGGACTCCCGAGTATCCGTAGCCGGAGCCCTGCTTGGCGTAGCCGTGGACCTCGATGATCGTGTCATCGACATCGACGAACACGAAGTCCTCCACCCCGGGACGCCCGAGCAGCGGGGCCCGGGTCCCCAGGTTGGCCAGGAAACGGGACGCGACAGCGTCCAGTTGCCGCACGTGACCGAACGTGAAGGACCGAAGAAACGAACCCAGCGTCGAGGGCGCGTAGCAGGCCTTGAAAAGCCGCTTCATTCCGCCGTGGCGCAGCAGGGCCATGTCATCGATGCTGTCCGCGCCGGCGACCATCCCGGCGACCAGGGACGCGACCTTCAGCCCGGCGTTCGCACCCTTGTCCGTCGGGACCGACAGCCATTCATCGGCCAACTCATGCAGCCCGGCGTCCCGGGCCAACGTCATGACCGGCAACAGCCCTGCCGCCGACACGAGATTCGGCTCGTCAAAGGAAACTGACACCGCGGACGGTTTATGGGAAACTTCCACTTACGAGATGCCTCTCTTTTCGGTGGTCAAAGGGTTCTAGACAAGCTCCATTTTCCTTGAAAAGACGGGCATTCTCGGTTTAAACCGCCGTCGGCGCCCCGACCAACATCGGTGGATCAAGGCTTAGTTAGGTCGGCGTGGCGGCTTTTAATCCCTGACCGATCCTGTTAATTTTCGAGGCATGAAACCGGATGAGCTTGCCGAGACCAAAGCGGAACTGGAAGCGTTCGTTCAGGATGTGTTCGCGTCGCTTCCGCGTAAGGATCAGCGGAACAAGGGGAACCTGTATCTGCACGGTCTGATGCTGGACGGGCGGCGGAAATCGATGCAGCCGATGGGCGGCCGGCTCGGGGTCGATTACCAGCAGCTGCAGCAGTTCGTCTCGTCCTCGCCCTGGCCGGTCGAGCCGGTCCGCCGGGTCCTGGTGCGCAGGGCCGTCGAGGTGATCGGCCCGGATGCGTGGGTGGTTGACGATACCGGGTTCAAGAAGGACGGCGGCTCCTCGCCGTGCGTTGCGCGGCAGTATTCGGGCACCCTGGGGGCTTGTTCCTGAATAACTGTCAGAGTTGATCTGATGGGTGGTCCTCGCCGGACAAGCGGGCTCGGATCTGTTCCAGGGTGCGGGCGGGCGATCCGGGCAGCGGTGTGACGGCGACGCGGTGCAGGTCCAGAAGGCGGTGCCCGTCCTGGAACTGGTTGGAAAGGTTGGTGCGGCCGACCCCCAGCAGTTGGGCCAGTAAGGTGCTGGTGATCGCCTTGCGGCGGCGTAACAGCGCCGTCAGGAGGCGGTGGTAGTGGTCCAGACTGCTGGTCTGCGGGTGGAGGTAGCTGCGCGGGCGATGGAAGCGCCGCCGAAAGGCCGCCTCGGCCAGAGCATCCCAGTACGGCTCCGAGGCTGCCGCCAGGCGTTCGAAGTTAGCCCGTGGCATGCCGGTCAGGGCCGGATCGCTGAGCATCGTGGTCAGGGCGGGGTCGATCCACCGGATGGTCGCCGGCACTTCCGGGGCTCGGGGAGGAAGGGGTGCCACGGCGTAGTTCCAGTCGCCGTGGAACGCATTGGGTGTAATCGGCAGGGCGTTGAACTCGGCGGCGGATACGGTGGTGCCCAGGCAGTAGCTGCCGGTATCCAGCTCGGCCCCGATGCTTAACCCGCCCCGGGTGGTCGTCGCGGCGATGGTTTCGATGACGACCTGGTAGCTGGTCAGCGGCCGGCCCCGCCAGTTCGCGGTGATGTGGCAGAACATCCGGTGTTCGATTTTGTTCCATTTCGACGTGCCAGGCGGAAAGTGGCAGACCGTGATCTCCAGCCCGCTCGCGAGGGCGAAGGCGGCCAGGTGTTTCTTCCAGGTCCAGCGGCGGGGATCGTTGGAACCGCCGGCGTCGGCGGTGATCAGCAAGCAGGTGGCGTCCGGGTGATCGGCCCGTCCACGGCGCTGCCACCAGCGGCGTATGGATTCCACCGCGAACTCGGCGGTGTCGTGGTCAGTCCCGACGTTGACCCAGCCGGTGTTGGTGGCGATGTCGTAGATCCCATAGGGAATGGCCACCGACTGGTCGCTGGTGGTGAAGGTGTGGCAGTCGACCCTGATCGGGTCCTTGCCCGGCCGCCAGGTGCGGCCGGGCCGGTCACGGTTGCCGAGCCATTCCTTGGCCTTGGTGTCGACACTGATCACCGGCTGCCCATCGTCGAGGAAGGCGGTGGCCGTAACGTTCAGATGGGCGAACTGGGCATCGCGATCCAGGTGGTCGGCACCTTCGGTGGTCTTGACGGTGCCCTGCAGGCTGTGGCCCAGCTTGTGCAGCAGGCGTCCAACGGTTGCGGCACTGACCCGATGGCCCTGTGACGCGAGGGTCGAGGCGAGGGCGCGCAGCGACAGGGTGGTCCATCGCAACGGGGAGACAGGATCACCACGGGTGTGCGGCTCAATCAATGCCTCCAGCGCTGGCAGCAGACCGGGGTCGGTGACCGTCAACGGCTTACGGCCGGCTCCCGGAGCCCGGACCCTGCTCGTCGGCACCGGGTCTCCGGCCAGTTCAGTGACGCCCCGAGTGACGGTGGCGATGCTGGCTCCGGAAGCAGCAGCCACCAGCGTGATCCCGCCGTGGCCGATGGCCGCAGACTCGCTGGCCAAGTAGAGCCGACGGCGGCGTTCATCAAGATGCGGCAGGATCCGATCGAACTTTGCCCGTAACACGGCAACGGGCGGACACACAGTCATGGTCCACCCTCCCACCAACTCCACCTAAGCAAGCACTAATTGAAATACAAGACCTGGGCAAGATCGGCAACTGCCAGATCGCCGTCAGCATCCACGCGGCCACCGACCAGGCGTCCTGCCCGCTGGACTGGCGGCTCTATGTGCCAGAAGCCTGGGATGACACGTCCGCGGACACGAACGCCCACGCCGAAATGATCGCCGCCCGCCGGGCCAAGGCGCAGATCCCCGAGGTCCAGCGCCATCGTACGAAGTGGGCGATGGCGCTGGAGATGATCGACGAGCTCGGCGTCTGGGGCTACCGGCCCCCGATCATGGTCGGGGACGCCGGCTATGGGGAGATCACCGCGTTCCGGTCCGGGCTCAGCGAACGAACGATCCCCTACATGGTCGCCGTCAAGCACTCGACGACCGCGCACCTCCAGGACACTCCCATCGGCGTGGCTGAGTACGCCGGCAAAGGCCCCCGCTCACACCAGCGCCGCTACCTGGACGCCCCACAATCACTCAAAGACCTCGTCATGGACGCCGGCCGCCGGAAGCTACATCAGGTCACCTGGCGGCACGGCACCAAGTCCACCACGAACAACAAACACGCCTCGATGACCTCCCGGTTCATCGCACTGCGTGTCCGGGCAGCCAACCGCGACATCCCCCCGCGCCGAGGACGGTTCCCTCCCCGCCGAGTGGCTGCTCGCCGAATGGCCCAAAGGCGCACCCGCACCCACCGACTACTGGCTCTCCACATTGCCGGAGACGACACCGCTGAAGGAACTCGTCCGGATCGCCAAAATCCGGTGGCGCATCGAGCACGACTACCGCGAACTGAAAACCGGCCTCGGGCTCGACCACTTCGAAGGCCGCACCTGGCTCGGCTGGCACCACCACGCCACCCTCGTCACCGCCGCCCACCTCTTCATCACCACACTGCGCCTCACACGCCCAAAAGCGCCTGGGGCAGCCTGAGCCTCTACGGCATCCTCCGCGAGCTCCAACACCTCGTCGCCGCACGGACCGGATACTGCCCCTACTGCCAGCCACGAGCCCCAACCTAACTAAGTACTACTAGTCACGGGGAATACTCACACAACAGGTACCGGAACCTCGACGACGCGGTTCCGTCCGCTCACGGGGATCTAGTGAGTGGACGGAAGTACAGCGGCAAGCCTCGCGTTCTGAGCCTTCACACAACGCTCTCTGAAGCCTGCAAAAGCTCATGGAAGGCTTTGGCCACCAGCAGCACGGCCACCAGCAGCACGGGCGGCGGCGGGCGGCCAGCGGGCGGCGGGCGGCCAGCGGCCAGCGGGCGGCCAGCGGGCGGCGGGCGGCCAGCGGCCAGCGGGCGGCCAGCGGGCGGCGGCGGCCAGCGGGCGGCGGCGGCCAGCGGGCGGCGGCGGCCAGCGGGCGGCGGCGGCGGCCGGCGGGCGGCCAGCGGGCGGCGGCGGCCAGCGGGCGGCGGCGGTCAGCACGGGCGGCCGCCATGGCGTTGTGGCTCCTAAAACGCCGACGCATCTGACGCATGTCAGATTGAGCCCTCAGAACCCCGGCGAGGGGCGTCAGCAAATGCAGCATGCAATCCTAGCCTGACATGGGAGCCGGTCCTGCCCTGACGTCCATTTGGGGTATGCCCCAACCGGACGGTCAAAACGCTCCCCCACGCTTTATGACCCACTCCGGCGTCGCGGACATGAAGTCCATTGGGACTTCTCTTCGCCAGGCATGCGAGCAGTTCGAGCAGTTCGAGCAGTTCCGAACCAAGATGGGCGCTGCCCTGGCGCAAGCCGCCATCTGGTAGGCGTTTGAGGCGGGCCGTTCGGGCCGCGTCGTAGCCCGCCGTCTTCTCCTAAGCCGAAGTTACGTCTGGCATGACGTGCGGAATCCCCGCGTTCTTCAGTTCTAGCGGTCGTTGCAACACCCCAGATTTTCGGGAGTTGCAACGACCTTGCCGTCTTCAAATCAAGAATCTTCTTTAAAGGGAAAATCGGGTCCTCCGCCCACGCCGTCACAGAAGAACACCTACAGGCGGTACTCGCAGGCCGAGAAGGATGAATTCTTCGCTGTGCTGGAGCGGCTGGAGTGTGCCGCCGCGGCGGCCAGAGAGCTCGGATTCAAGGCGGCAACGTGCCGCAAGTGGGTCCGGCAAGCAGGGATCCACCTCAAGTCGGGTGTGAAGGGTTCGGAACCCCGCCGGGAGTATACGCAGGCTCAGAAGGACGAGTTCTTCACGCTCCTGGACCGCCTCGGGAACGTCTCGGCTGCGGCTTCAGAGCTGGGGCTGAGCACCGCCGCCTGCTACGCCTGGGTCCACGAGACCGGAGCATTGCCTAAACGGGCAAGGAAGATCAAGGGGCCCAACCGGAAATACTCGCAGGCCCAGAAAGCCGAATTCTTCACTGTCCTGGATAGTGTCGGCAGCGTCACCGAAGCGGCCAGGCAGCTCGGCCTGAGCAAAGATACGTGTCATAACTGGGCCAAGGCCGCCGGCATCCGCAGTGTCCGCGTGACGGTGGGAAAACGCGAGGAGTTCTTCCGCCTGCGCGCAGCCGGGGTGGGCCGGCGTGAAGCAACAGCGGCCGTCGGTGTTGACCGTAAAACGGCCTTCATGTGGGATAACGGCATAGTCCAGGCCAAGGGGAAACTTGTTTACCCTGAGCCCGCTGCCGTCGACTATAAACGGGAGGTGACTACTGCGATTGCGCCTCCCGAGGCCACCGGCGGAACAACGAATGTTTCGATTCCCCAAACGGCACTGGAGAAGGTGATCGATCCCCGGTACCTGTCGCTGCGGGACCGCGAGAGGATCCGGGACATGAAGTCCCAGGGCTCCTCCATCAGGGCCGTGGCAGCGGCCCTGGGGCGCTCCCCGTCCTCGATCAGCCGCGAGGTTTCCCGCAACAGCCACCCGGTGCTCGGCTACCAGCCCTACGGCGCCCAGCGGGCCGCCGTGGCGCGCCGGTCGCGGCCCAAAACCAGTAAGCTGAGCGGCAACCGGCGGCTGCGGGATTTCGTGAAGGGCAAGCTGCTCACCCGGTGCTCGCCCGAACAGATCTCCCACTTGCTGATCAAGGATTTCCCCGATGACGAGCAGATGCGCGTGAGCCACGAAACGATCTACCAGGCCCTCTATCTCCAGGCCCGTGGCGGGCTCAAGCGCGAGGTCAAGGACGCCCTGCGCACCGGGCGCACCCGCCGCAAGGCCCACAAGAACCCGGAGGAACGCACCAGCCGCTTCCGGGACCCGATGATCAATATTTCCGAACGCCCGCCCGAGGTCGAAGACCGTGCGGTCCCGGGCCACTGGGAGGGGATTTGATCACCGGCGCCTACAACCAGTCGGCGATCGCGACTCTCGTGGAACGCACCACACGGTACGTGATGCTGGTGCACCTGCCCACCGACCACAACGCCGAATCCGTGCGTGACGGGCTCATCGAGACCATGAGCGACCTGCCTGCACACCTGCGCGGCTCGCTCACTTGGGACCAGGGCGCGGAGATGGCCCTGCACAAGGCCTTTGGCATCGCCACGGACATGGATGTCTACTTCTGCGATCCGGGAAGCCCCTGGCAGCGCGGGTCCAACGAGAACACCAACGGGCTGCTGCGCCAGTACTTCCCCAAGGGAACCGACCTGAACGCCTACGGGCCCGAAGACCTCGAACACGTCGCCCAGGAACTCAACGCCCGCCCACGCAAAACGCTCGACTGGGATACCCCCGCCGAGCGCCTTCGTGATCTACTGGTAACCACCTAACCACCACAGGTGTTGCAACGATCCCCAGAATTCGCCGTTGGCGGGGATTCCGCTGTTTCCGGGGTTCCTCCTTCTGTCTACTTCAGGGTCAGCGGGAAGCTTTGGCCGATCAGGTCGAAGGCCTTGTGTTGGATGGGGGTGGGCACGGCCAGGGTGGGGATCAGGGGCGCGGTCTCCTCGGCGCCGTAGCGGATCTCGTTGCGGGTCAGGGTTCCCAGGTGGTCCAGCAGGGACCGGAAGCTGTGGGCGGGGTGTCCGTCTGGGGTGGTGCGCCGGCTTGCTTTGGTCTGCGCTGCGGCCGATCGTTTTGCGGGGGCGACGGGGTTCTCCGGTTCGGGGCGGTTTTCGTCGGTGAACGTCAGGGGTGCCCAGGCCCGGCGGAGGTGCCAGGTGAGGTAGGCGGCGAGCATGCAGATGAATACGTGGGCGCGGACCCGGGTTTCGGTGTGGTGGTGGATCGGGCGCAGGTCCAGGTCGATGGCCTTGATGGAGCGGAAGTCGCGTTCGACGTTGGCCAGGGACTTGTAGGTCGCGACGACTTGTCCGGCGTCCATGTGGGTGTCCTGGATGGTGGTGCGGATGATGTAGATTCCGTCCAGGGCCGCCTCGGCGGCGATTTGTTCCTCGTTGCGGGCGTACGCGAACGAGGTGTCGCCGATGGTCAGGGTGTAGTGCTTTTCCATCTTGTATCTGCCGACGACCTTGCCGGCGCGCACGCCGATCTTCCCGGCGTCTTTGAGCCGCCCGGCTTCGGCGGCGGCGGTGATTTTGGCCAGCTCCGTGTCGGTGGCTGCGAGCAGTGCGGTGCGTTTGCGGGCCCGTTCGGCGGCCAGGAGCGGGTTGCGGCAGGCGATGAGGCGTTCGCCCGGGTAGTCCGGGTGGGCGATCTCGGCCAGGTCCTGCTCGTCGAACAGGCTCATCTGCAGGGGCCGTCGTCGGCGGCCAGGGCCTGGATGGCGGGGGCGCGCAGCGCGGTGACCCAGCCCAGTCCGCCGAGTTCCTTGAGCTGTTCGATCCGGGCGGAGGTGATCATGCCGCGGTCTCCGACCATCACCATGTCCGCCAGGCCGTAGCGGGTTTTGAAGTCCTTGGCGAGGGCCTCGAACGCGGCCGGGTCCGCGGTGTTCCCGGGCACGACACGCACCGAGACCGGCCGGCCCTCGGGGTCGGTGAGCAGACCGTACTCGATCTGCTCCAGACCTTTCTTCCCGTCGCGGGAGTAGCCGCGGGCCGCGAGCGGGCACTTGTGCCCGGTGACCCAGGACGAGGACAGGTCGAACAACGCGAGCCGGTCCGGGTTGGCCTCCGGGGACAGATGCCTTTTCGCCAGCGCCTTCTCGATGGTTTCCTGCCGGCCTGCGAGCCAGTCCATCGCGGCGTAGACCTCATCGGTCGTGGCGCCGGCGACTCCGAGGTCTTCGGCGAGGGTTGTCGGCGGCCCACCAGCGGGTGGTCGCCAGCTTCGAACCGGGTCTGCAGACCCGGGCGATCACCAGGGCCAGGGCCAGGTCCCGCTGCCCGCAGGCCGGGCCGAGCAGAGCGGGAATGCCGAGGGCTTTGGCCTGGGCGAAGACCGCGGCGACGTGGCCGTGCGGCAGGGACCGGGTGATGGTGGCCACGGCGTCCGCGGGCACCAGGTGCCGGCCCTTGAGCCCGGCGTCGATGAAGTCGACCACATGCCCGGGCAGGGCCGAAAGGTTCGCGACCGTTTCGTTGCGGACCTTCCCGCCCTCGCGGTAGGTCCGGCGCAGGTACGCCGACCGGTATACGCGCTCCTGGCCATGCTTGTCCGTATGGGACTTCACAACTCTGACTACATGAACCGCGCCGCCTCGCTTCATCATAACAACATTTTAGAGTGCTTTTCCCTCACATTCGGGAAAGACACGACAACTATTCTGACTACGCGAAACCGTATAAAACGGGCCCCCCGCCCGGAAACTCAACGAATCCGGGCGAGAGACCCACGTAACTTCCGCCTAAGAGTGCCGCGCCCTGGTTCCGGGCGCACAGCGCGGGGTCGGTGTGGTCCATCACAACCAATGGCACACGACCCGCTCTGAGAGGGCGGGAACTACTGGATCCGACGCGGAGCGGGTACAGGACGTCCTCCATGCGGGGGTCGACTTCGGCCGGGGGTTCGGGCTGTGCCGGTACTTCCGGTTTTGCTGCGTCGGCCATGAGCTGGTCAATGCGTGCCGAGTCCGTCTGGGCGGCTTTGAGCGCGTCGGCGTGCTTGAAGGGTTCCGCCAGTGCTTTATCTGCCTGTTCGACGCGCGACCCGGTACGGTTCACACCGCCATCGAGCGGGTGGTTAGGCTGGGTGGATGGCGACAGTTATTCTCGTGCGGCACGGCCGCACCACAGCCAATGCCACTGGACTGCTGGCCGGTCGGGCCGTCGGCGTCAGCCTGGACCAGATCGGGCGCGACCAGGCGGCCCTGACCGGAGACCGGCTCGCGGCCGTGCCCGTAGTCGGGGTGGTGTCGAGCCCTCTTGAGCGTTGTCAGCAGACCGCCCAGCTCATCCTCGATCGCCAGGCCGGCACGCCGTACGCGCCGGTCGATCTCGATCTCACCGAGTGCGATTACGGCCAGTGGCAGGGCCGCACGCTCAGTGATCTCGCGACCGAGGATTTGTGGCCGGTTGTGCAGTCGCAACCGTCCGCCGTCGTCTTTCCCGGCGGTGAATCCATGGCCGCGATGCAGGCCCGGTCGGTGGCAGCGATTCGACGCCACGATGCAGCCTTCGAAGCCGAGTACGGGCCAGGGGCCGTGTGGGTGGCGGTGAGTCACGGTGACATCATCAAGTCAATCCTCGCCGACGCGCTCGGCATGCACCTTGACCTGTTCCAGCGTATTAACGTGGGCCCCGCCTCCGTATCGATCGTGCGCTACGGCGCTAGCCGGCCGAGCGTCTACGCGACCAACACCGACGCGGGTGATCTGTCGTGGCTGTCGAACGGCATCCACTCCGGCGATGCGCCGGTGGGCGGCGGTGCAGGGCAAAAGGCGACATGAACCTCATGTGCCTAAAATACTGACATGCCTACACGTGTTCACGAGTTTGCCTGGCCTGATCGGGTCGTCGTTGGCACCATTGGCCTTCCGGGGGCGCGCACGTTCTACCTGCAGGTGCGCGCAAGGACGCAGATCGTGAGTATTGCCCTGGAGAAGCAGCAGTCGGCTCTGCTCGCCGAGAAGATCGAGGAAATTCTCGACCAGCTCATCACCGTCGAGGGCAACCCCTTCAGCGTTCCCACGAGTACTCCCATTGAACTCGTCGACAATGACCAGCTCGAGGCCGTTCAGGAGCAGTTTCGCACCGGCGCCATGAGCTTAGGTTGGGACCCAACCACGGCCCAGGTCGTAATAGAGGCCTACCCCATCACCGATGTCGATGCTGATGACAACGACGAATCGCTTGATGAGGACGGCGCCAACGAGCCCGAAATGCTGCTGGTGCGAATGCCGGTCGGCACCGCCCGCGCATTCGCCAAGCGCACCCGTGAGATCGTGGGCGCCGGGCGTCCGACGTGCTCGCTCTGCGGTTACCCCATAGACGCCGACGGGCACATCTGCACCCTTCCCGAGGTCTGATGCCAGCGCCGGACCTAGTGACCGCCGAGCTGACGCTCACCGGCCGCATCACGACGGCTTCAAACGCTACATTCCTGGGCAGCATCGGCGACGTGGCGGTCGTCTATAAGCCGATAGCAGGCGAAAGTCCGTTGTGGGATTTTCCCCACGGCACCCTGGCTCACCGGGAGGTGGCCGCCTACCTGGTCTCGCAGGTCTTCGGCTGGGACGTCGTGCCGCACACCTGGCTGCGCGATGGTCCGATGGGCGAAGGAATGGTGCAGCTCTGGCAGGAGCAAGACCCCGCCCAAAGCGCCGTGAACCTGGTCGCGACGGACCACGTGCCGGAGACGGGCTGGAAACACGTTCTCGAGGGACGAGATGAGAGCGGACGGATGGTCGCCCTCGTTCACGAAGACTCGCCAGCGCTCAGACGCATGGCGGTGTTCGACATGGTCGTCAACAACGCCGACCGCAAAGGCGACCACATTCTTGCCATGACGGACGGACACCGGCACGGCGTGGACCATGGGCTCACCTTTCACCGTGACCACAAGCTGCGCACGGTGCTGTGGGGGTGGCTGGGAGACGCTCTGACCACCGAGGAACGCGACGGCATCGATCGTGTCAGCGAAGGACTGCACGGTGGGCTGGGCCGAAACCTGGCGGACTTGCTCAGCGCCGAAGAAATCGCATCGCTCGCCGCGCGCTGCGCCCGATTGCGCTTGGCAGGGCGGTTTCCGGCTCCGAGCGGTGAGATGTCGGCGGTGCCCTGGCCGCTGTTCTAAGGGACTTACGGCTACGGGCTTCGCAGGCTGCGTCACGTTGATGGCATGGATCTTAAGGTAGCGACGGAGCTCATCATTCCTGAGCGCGAGCCCGGCTGGCAATTCGCCAAGGAGCCAGGCCCCGGCGGGCAACCCTCTGTTCCGAAGGTTTGGCGATGGGATGTATGTGTGCTCGTCCCCTTGGTCGGAGATGTCGGAATAGTCGGGCATTGGGGGTGGCCATGAACCGGCCGGCCAGGTTGGTGCCCGCACTTGAGGCGGTTGATTTGGACGGAGCGAAGCTCGATTTGATTCCATTCGGTCAGGGTGTCCACAACGGAACGCAGGACGGGTGCAGTGTGGTCACCGTGGACTGGCATTCGCAGCCTACCCGCGGCCACTTCGCTACAAGGGCTGCCGCCGGCGACCCGGGTACCCAGCCTCCGCGGTCAATACATTGAGATCGACGCGCCCGCATGGGTCATGCCTGCGTGAACCAGCCGATGGCCCAGAGCATGACGAGGCCGATGAAAGCGAATACCGGAATCAGACAGCCGATCATCAACTTGGAGGGTGCGTCGACCTGGAATGACCGATTCGGGTCAGCAGGGTCGTAGGCCACCTCCAGAATCTCTCCGGGCGTCGGCCGGTTGGCGTAGGAGACTTCGGATTCCCCGACGTACAGGACGCCGCGCTGGTCAATGAACTGATATCGCGGCCAGAAGCGGACGTTCCGGTTCGTGTTTCCCCCGCCGTTAGTCCCAATGCCGTTCGGTTAGGGGCCGGGATCCGGTGTCAAGATCCTGGTGTCGAGTGTCGCGGGATAGGTCCGACGGTCGACATCCCGTTCCTTGGCGCGGTACTTGGAGATCGCGCGTTTGACCACCCGGGGCCGGGAGCGGATGCGGCGGGCGGGCAACGGTTCGGCCAGCATGGCCGCCCCGATGCGACCGACCAGGTCCACCACGGTTCCGCTGAGGATCCCGCGGGCCTGGACCACCTGGTCGCGGGCGGACCTCAGTCCGATGGTGAAGGACAGGCGGTCCGGATCGATCTCGGGATGCCGCAGCGTCACATCGGTCATCGCGGTGCGCAACACCTGGTAGCAGGACAGCAGCGCCCAGGTCTCCTGGATGACCGCGGCAGGGTGCCGGCCGCGCAGCACCCGGCCGTTCAGGATGCGTGATTTCAATTCGCAGTAGGCCGTTTCGATCTCCCAACGCTCATGGTAGAGCCTGACCAGTCCCAGGGCGGGAGCCTGGATCGGGTCGAGCAACGTGGTGACCAGCCGGTATTCGGCGGTGAGCGTTTTGGCCTCGGTGGTGACCGTGAGTTCGGCGTCGATGACCCGTACGCGTTGGCCGGCGGCATGGGAGAGGTAGGAACCGTCGGCCAGCTGCTGAAGGACCGGCAGTTTCATGGCGCTGAGACCGGTCCTGGCGCGGAAAAGGAAGTCCGCGCCCGTTTCGGCCACTTCACGGAAGAAGCCGTAGGTGGCGAAGTTCCGGTCCCCGAGCAGCACCATGCCCGGTTGCAGGCAGGAGATGAGCTGCCGGGCGTAGGTCAGCTCGCCCACGGCGTCGGTGCCGAAGGCCGCGTCGATCACCGAACGGGTCCCGGCCGTGAGGATCGCAACCAGCCGGATCATCGGGTACCCGGCCTCCCCGTTGACGCCGCCGCGCGGCTTGGGGTACCTGGCCCGGTTGGCCTCGGTATCGGCCACGGCCATCTGCGTGCCGTCGATGGCCACGACCAGCCGGCCAGCGAACCGGGTCACCTGCCGGGACCCGCACACCGCAGGGCCCTTGAGAAGGGTGAACAGCTCACGCAGCGGGGCCGTTCCCACCCGGCGCATGGCCTGGCTCAAGGATGAGGCCGAAGGTGTCTTCACCGGTGCCGGCGGCCCCGTGACCAGGCGTGAAAAGACCTGCTTCCAGCCCTGGTCGGCGAACAGGACCCCGGCGAGCAGCAGGTAGATCACCACCCGTGAGGGCAGCCTGCGCACCCGGCGTTCCCGGCCTCCGGCGGCCTCGAGCGCGGCATCAACCATGTCGAAGGGAACGACACGGGTCAGCTCGCCCAGATGCCCGGGTGCGAATACCCCCGGAGCGTGATTGATGGCAGAATCGGGCATAGTGGCTCCCGTGGGGGTGGATCAGTCTTGGTGGACCGAACTACTCAAGCAGGAGCCACACCCATATCCCCACGGACACGCCGATTCGACGGGACTTGACCCTGGACCCGAACGCCTAACCGAACGGCATTGGGGTTAGTCCTCGCCGGTATCGGCTTTCGAGAGGGTCCCGGTGACCTGCTCGCCCCGGATCCGGGCGGTCCGCCAGGTATCCACGGCCATCACGGCCCCCAGGATGACCAGCGAGATGGCGAGGGACGCGAGGGCATCAGTCATCCAGTGATAGCCGAGGTACAGCCGGCTGACCGCAGCGAAGAACACGCCGACTCCGGCCACCACGAAGCCTACGACGGCGGCCCTGGGGTTGCGGCGGCGCGAGAAGACGAGAAACGTCGTGATGAGCAGGAAGTCGCAGGCCCCCAGGACGTGTCCGGACGGAAACGAGAAGGTGTGGTCGGCGCCGAAGAGCATGAGGTCTACGGGAGGGCGTCCGCGGTTCACAATGTGGCCGATCAGCTGGGCAAGGACGACGCCGGTCAGCATGGCGGCCGCCAGCAGGACCGGGCGCCAGGCGTGCTTGGCCAGGAACGCCCAGGCCACCGTGACCACCAGGACGATAATCGGCAGGCCGACCGGGCCGAAGATGACCGCCAGGATGATCATCACCGTGGTCAGCGGCTCGGACCGCAGCGTCAGGAGCCAGGACCGCACGGGTTCGTCTCCGTCGGACAGGCCGCCCCGCAGGAGGACACCCGCCAGGACAGCCGTGAACAACAGGGCACCCGCGATCATCAGGACAACGGCAAGGCGGTACAGATTCTTCCGCGCCTGCACGCTCATGAACCGTTCTTCCACCACGAACTTCTCATGGAACACCCGCCACCGGCCCCGCGGCTTGCCCGTTCGACCCTCAGCCATTGTCCGTTTCCTCCTCTGTGCCGTGTGTGGACCTTCTCTGCTGAAGATTACCGCCATTGTGGAGTTCAGGGGCGCCCGGGCATGCCGGCGGCTGCCGGGCTCCCCTGTCCGGCCCGGCTCCCTTCCGCGGCAATGATTTTCACGGCAGTTCCAGGCTTTCTGAGTCGATGGCAGGTTGAAAACGGTCGGTTCGGTGGAGGACCGGCGGCCGGGCTGTGGCTTCGCCGGCTCTGCGGGTGTTGTTCAGCGCTGCGTCGTTCCGCTTCGCGTGGTTCCGAGCAGCGCGAGCTCCTCGGAGCGGGGCAGGCCTTCCCAGTCCCCCGCGGTACTGACGGCGAACGCCCCCGCGAGGATGCCACGCTGCAGGCGTCCGGCAACGTCCTCGCCGTCGAGCAGCGCGGAAAGGTAGCCGGCGGTGAAGGCGTCCCCGGCCCCCACGGTATCGACGCTGGTCACGGGGAACGCGGGCGCTTCCCAGCGTCCGTCGGCGGTGTGGACGCCGGCCCCCGCGGCTCCGCGCTTGACCACGACTTCCCGGACGCCGCAGTCCAGGAGCTGGGCGGCTATGGCCGCCTCGTCGGCGCCGGAGTTCCCCGGACCGCCGGCTTCCCCGGCGTCGGAGCCGGCGTCGGAGTCGGAGTCCGCGGGAGCGTCCGGCGCGGTGGCGACGAGGCCGAGTTCGTCATCGGAGGCGATCAGGATGCTGGCGTGCCGGGCGAGCGGGGTGAGCACGGCGCGCGCCTCGTCCCGGGACCACAGCTTGCCGCGGTAGTTGACGTCGAGGGAGACCACCATGCCCTCTCCGGCGGCGCGTTCGGCCGCGTACTCCACGGCCCGCCGCGACTCGGGGCTGAGTGCGGCGGTGATGCCGGTCAGGTGCAGGATCCGGACCCCGGCCCCGGCTCCTGCAACGGCACCGAAGGCGCGCTCCACGTCGTCGCGGCCGAGAGTGGACCCTGCCGAACCCGCGCGGTAGTAGAAGGCCCGGGTGACGTCCGCCGTGCGCTGCTCGAGGAACATCGCCCCGGTGTTCCGGGCGGCGTCAATCCGGTGCTGCACGCCGATGCCCTCGGAGCGCAGCTGCCGCAGGATGTACTGGCCGTGCGGGTCGTCGCCCACGACGCCGGCCCAGGCGACCCGGTGGCCCAGCCGTGCGACGCCGACGGCCACGTTCGATTCCGCCCCGGCCACGTGCATGGCCAGGCTGCCGCCGGCGGACAGCGGCCCGGCGGACCGCAGCGACACCATGGCCTCCCCGAAGGTCAGAAGGTCGACGCCGGCGCTCACGAGAGCTTCGCTTCCAGCCGGGTCGCTTCCATCCGGTGTGTTCCGGCCCGCGCGTCCGCGAGGGCCACGAAGGCCCGCGCGCGTTCCCGGAGCGCGTCGAGGTCACCGCCGGAGGCGGCGTCCCCGATCAGCGGGCCGCCCGGCCCCACGGCGATGGCCCCGGCCGCCCAGAACGCGGGCGCATCGGCGAGGCCCACCCCGCCGACGGCGATGAACGGGATCTGCGGGAACGGATCGCGCAGGGCTTTCAGGTAGGACGGTCCGCCGACGGAGGCGGGAAAAAGCTTCACGGCGGTGGCGCCGCGGGTCATGGCCTGGTATGCCTCGGTGGGCGTCAGGGCGCCCGCGAGCACCGGCAGCCCGAGGCCGGCCCCGACGTCGATCGACTCGGCCAGCGCGGGGGTGACGATGAACTGGCCGCCGGCGGCGACGACGTCGTGCACGTCCCGGGCGGTCAGCACCGTGCCGGCGCCTACCAGGCAGCCTTCCGGGGCGGCGTCGCGGATCCGCCGGATGGCGGCGAGGGCGTCCGGCGTCGTCAGGGCGACTTCCACGGAGCGGAAGCCCTCCGCCATGACGGCCAGGGCGGCGCGGGCCGCGGCCGGGCCGTCGGTCCCGCGGACGATCGCGATGAGCCTGGACTCCTTGAGCCCGTGCAGGAACTTCTCAGGGGTGTTTCCGGAGGTCATGTCGTTCACCATTCTGCGTAGGATCCGTCGGGGTGCCGCCAGACCGGGCCGCGCCAGGCGTGGCCGCGCTTGTCGGCGGCGCGGACCACAGCCTCGTCGATCTCGATGCCCAGGCCCGGGCCGGTGAGCCGTTCGATGTGGCCGTCCACGAACTTCAGCGGGGACTTGTCCACCACGTAGTCCAGGACCTCGGCGCCCTGGTTGTAGTGGATCCCGATGCTCTGCTCCTGGATCAGGAAGTTGGGCGTCGCGAAGCCCACCTGCAGGCAGGCGGCCAGCGCCAGCGGGCCGAGCGGGCAGTGCGGGGCGAGCTGGACCTCGTAGATTTCGGCGAGCGAGGCGATCTTGCGGACCTCGGTGATGCCGCCGGCGTGCGAGAGGTCCGGCTGGGCCACGGCGATGCCGGCCTGCAGCGCGGGCAGGAATTCCTGCCGGCTGTACAGCCGCTCGCCGGTGGAGACGGGCGTCGTGGTGGAGGAGGTGAACTCGCGCAGCAGATGGGTGTTTTCCGGGACCACGGGCTCTTCGAGGAAGAAGGGCCGGTACGGTTCCAGCAGCGGCGCCACCCGCCGGGCATTGGCGAGGCTGAAGCGGCCGTGGAAGTCCACGGCGACGTCGCGGTGGTCCCCGAGGACCTCGCGGGCGGCGGCCACCCTGCGGACGACGCCGTCGAGCTCCGCGACGGAGGCGACGGGGCTCATCCGGCCGCTGGCGTTCATCTTGACGGCGGTGAGCCCGACCTCCAGCTGCGCGCTGATCTGGTCGGCCACCTCGTTGGGCTCGTCCCCGCCCACCCAGCCGTACATCCGGATCCGGTCGCGGACGTGGCCGCCGAGGAGCTGGTGCACGGGGGTGTTGAAGTGCTTGCCGGCGATGTCCCAGAGGGCCTGGTCCAGGCCGGACACGGCGCTGGCGAGGATGGGGCCGCCGCGGTAGAAGGAGCCCTTGGTCATCACCTGCCAGTGGTCCTCGATCCGGAGCGCATCGTTGCCGATCAGCAGCTCGGAGAGCTGGCCGACGGCGGTGCGCACCGTTTCGCTGCGCCCCTCGCAGGTTGCCTCGCCCCAGCCGACGATCCCGCTCTCGGTCTCGATCCGAACGAAGAGCCAGCGCGGCGCGACGAGGAAGGTTTCGATCCTGCTGATGAGTGTCATCTGTGCCTAGCCCTTGGTCGCGCCGGCGGTCATGCCGGAGACGATGTACTTCTGCGTGAAGAGCGCAATGATCATGATCGGGATGGTGACCACGGTGGCGGCCGCCATCAGTCCGCCCCAGTCGATGCTGGCGTAGGAGACGAAGTTGAAGATCGCGACCGGCAGGGTCTTGGTCTTGGACCCGGAAAGCACCAGGGCGAACATGAAGTTGTTCCAGGAGAAGATGAAGGACAGGATGCCCGCGGTGGCGATGCCGGCGACGGACAGCGGCAGCGTGATGCGCTGGAAGGCTCCGATCGGGGTCAGCCCGTCCACCTGGGCCGACTCCTCCAGCTCCAGCGGCATCGAATCGAAGTAGCTCATCATGATGTAGACGATCAGCGGCAGCGAGACAAACATGTGGCTGAGGATCAGCACCTCGAAACCGCCGACCATTTTCAGGTTGGAGAACACGTAGTACCAGGGCACCAGCAGCGAGACGCCCGGAATGACGCGGGCCATCAGGACCACCAGGGCCGAGCGGTGCATCGTGAAGCGGCTCATCGCGTAGGCGGCCGGCACGCCCAGGACCAGCGACAGTGCCGTGGCGACGAAGGCCACCCAGAAGCTGTTGAAGATGAAGACGAGGTAGTTGTTGCGCTGCAGGACGTTCGCGTAGTTCTCCCACGTGGGAGTGAAGAGGAACGACTTGCCGGTGTCGTAGATGTCCACGTTCGTCTTCAACGAGGCGAGGAACATCCAGAACAGCGGCGCGACGAGGAACACCACGACGGCGGCCAGCGCGGCGACGCGGAAGACCTTGTAGGCGCGGGTGGCCAGCGGCTTCCGGCGGCGCGGGGCCGGCGGGGTGGCGGGCGCCGCGGCGGTTTTGATTTCGGTGTTTTCGTTCAGGACGGTCATTTGCTTACCGCTTTCTTACGCATGGTCAGCAGCCACATGGAGCCGATGATGATCATGAAGAACAGGATCAGCACCGCGGAGGACAGCCCGTACTGGTTGTAGTCGAAGCTCAGGCCGTAGGCGTAGACGTTGAGCGTCTCCACCTCGTGGAAGGATCCGCCGCCCTTGCCCTTGGTGGCGTAGAGGATGTCGAAGGTCTTCAGGGCGTCGATGCCGCGAAGCAGGATCGCGACGATCACGGTGGGCATCATGAGCGGCAGGGTGATGTAGAAGAAGCGCTGGACGGCGTTGGCGCCGTCCATCCGCGCCGCCTCGTCCGGTTCTTCGGACAGGGAGGTCAGGCCGGCGAGCAGGATCAGCACCACCATGGGGGTCCACTGCCACACGTCCATGAAGATGGTGGTGCCCAGCGCCGTGTCCTGGCCGGAAAGCCAGGGCTGGGCGGGGATGCCGACCATGCCGAGCAGCTGGTTGACGAAGCCGATGTTGGGGTCGAAGATCAGCCGCCACATCATGCCCACGGCCACCGGAGTGGCGACGAGCGGCATCAGGATGGCCACGCGCACCCACTTTTCGCCGCGGAAGGGCCGCCACAGCAGGAGCGCGATGCCCATGCCGAGCACGACTTCGCAGGCCAGGGCGACGCCGGTGAAGGACAGGGTGCGCCCGACGGCGGGCCAGAAGCGTTCGGCGTCGGACAGGACCGTGAGGTAGTTCTGCAGGCCGACGAACTCGGACGCGGCGCGGACCGAGCCCTGCGAATCGGTCAGGCTCAGGTACAGGGTCCAGGCCAGCGGGAAGACGATCAGGACGCCGACGAAGACCATCGCAGGGGCCGCGAAGAGCCATTTGCGGTGCCGGTTGGCCCAGGCGGAGAAGTTCTCACGCGCACCGGGAGGGCGGCCGGTGCGGCGCGCGTGCGTGCTGCGGGGAGGAGTCAGTACAGACATGGTTCACCTAAGGAGTTGGGGGTGAAGTGAAGAGCCGGCCCGGCGGGACGGCAGCAGGGCCGCCGTCCCGCCGGGCTGTTTAGCACTCCGGCGCGGAGCGCGTACTCCGGCGCGGGGCGCGCCGGGCGCGTACTGCGTCAGGTGCGTAGCGCGCCGGGCGCGCTATTTCTTTTCGCCGTCCAGGAACGTCTGGAAGGCCGCGTGGGCCGTGTCGGCGGCGGCGGAAGCGTCCGCGCCGGTGATGGTGGCCACGATCGGGCCGCCGACGATCTCGCGGGCCTTGCCTACCGTGACAACCTGGGGACGGTCGTGGCCGACGCCGTTCTTGGCGCTGGCGGAGATGGCCTCGGCGAGGTCCTTCGGGTAGGTGGAGGTTCCGGCAGGGTCGGCCCAGACGGAGGCGCGGGGTCCGGGGACACCGGCCTTCTGCGCGGCCAGGGTGCGTTCCTTGCTGGTGGCCCACTGGATGAACTTCCAGGCGTTGTCCTGGTTGGTGGAGGCCTGGTTGACGGCGAGGCCCCAGGACGGGATGTTGTACGGCTTGGAGCCTGCCGGACCGGCGGGCAGCGCGGCGAAGCCGACCGTGTCGGCAACCTTGGACTTGGCCGGATCGGTGGCGTTCTTGTAGAGCGAGTCGGCCTCGGTGTAGAAGGCGGCCTTGCCCTGGGTGAAGATCGCCATCGCCTCGGGCCAGCTCATGTCCGTGCTGACGTTCTTGGGACCGTAGTTCTTGATCAGCCCGCCGTAGTACGCGTAGGCCTGCTTGGCGGCATCGGAGCTGACGGCGGACTTGCCGCCGGCATCGGTGAAGTCGCCGCCGAAGCTGTACAGGAAGCTGGAGAACTGGGTGACGGCGGCGGACTTGCCGGTGCGGGCCACGAAGCCGGCGGTGTCCGGCGAGGAGGCCGAGATTGTCTTGGCCGCTGCCTGGAGCTCGTCCATGGTCGTGGGAACCTTGATACCGGCGGCCTGCAGCAGGTCCTTGCGGTAGTAGAGCACCTCGCGTTCGGTGATGATCGGCACGCCGACGACCTTGCCGTCAGCGGTGCTGGCCTTGACAGGGCCGTCCTGGTAGTCCTTCCAGTCCCAGCCGGCGTCCTGGGACACCTTGGACGTCAGGTCCGCGAGATAGCCGTTCTTCGCGAATGCCTTGCCCTCCTGCAGCGGGCGGTACATCATCACGTCGATCTCGTCGCTGCCGGCGTTGAGCTTGACGTTGTACTGGTCCGAGAGCTGGTCTTCGCCGAGCTGGGTGAGCTCGACCTTGAGTCCGGTGGACTTCTCGAATTCCGGAATGGCCGCCTTGATGCCCTCGGTCCAGACGTGGTTGGCAAGGGTGACCCGGACGGTCCCCGAGGCCTTGGCGTCGCCGCTGCCGCTCCCGCCACCGCAGGCCGTCAGGCCCAGCGACAGGGCCGCAGCGACCGCCGCATACTTCACAATTGCATGCCGCTTCATTACGACTCCCTTAGTTTTTGGGGCCGGACACGGCGTCCGGCCAGCTGCAAATGCGTCTTTACATCTGCTCTGGAAGCGATCATAGGGAAATAAAGCATACTTAAACAACCCCTTGAGGCACTTCGGTATGATTTATTTATGAAAACCCCAAAGGCGGAGCCCACAACGGACCTGCACTCGGTGCTTGTCCAGAATCTGGGGCTCGCCATTGCCGAGGGGACCCTGGCTGCCAATTCGATCCTGCGCCTGGACGAGCTCGAAACTCGCTACGACGTCTCCCGCTCTGTGGTCAGGGAAGCCACCCGTGTGCTGTGTTCCATGGGAATGCTGGAGTCCCGGCGGCGGCTGGGCACGGTGGTGCAGCCCGACGATTGCTGGAACCTCTATGATCCCCAGGTCATCCGCTGGCGGCTGGCTTCATCCAAGAGGCTCGAACAGCTGCGGGCACTCAATGAGCTCCGTGGCGCAATCGAACCACAGGCTGCCCGGCTTGCCGCCGCGCGCGCTTCCTGGGACGCCGGCAGTGACCTTGTGTCCCAGGCTGCGAGACTTTGGGCGGCAGGCCAGCGCGGGGACAAGGAGGAGTTCCTCCGGCTGGACATAGAGTTCCATGGGGCCGTGCTCAAGGCTTCCGGGAACCCGATGTTTTCCCAGCTGCAGAATCTGGTCGCGGAAGTCCTGACCGGGCGCACCGAGCATGGCCTGACGCCCCACCTCCCCCACCATGAGGCGCTGCAGCTTCATGTCGATGTGGCCAGCGCCATCCAGCGCGGCGAGGCAAATGCCGCCCACGCGGCCATGAGCAGGATCGTCGAACAGTCCACCGAGGAAATGGGCACCATCTGGTCCCGCCACCAGCAAGGGGCGACGGCGGAGCCGGCGTCCGGGGCCGGACACCCCTGACGTCAGTCTTCGGTGGGTGTGGTGCGGTTCGAGTGGTAGTGCCGCCAGCTGTGCTCGGGTGCGTAACCCAGGAGCCGTTTGGCCTTGTCGATCGAGAGCAGGGTCTCGTGCTCGCCCAGTTCCTTGACCACCGTGACGTTCGGGAACACGTCCGCGGCGAGGCTGGCGCTGGAACGGCCCATCACGGTGTCCCCATTGGCGATGATGAACGCCTCGAACCCCGGCTTGCCGCGCTCCAGGGCGCGGGCCACCGCCTGGGCGCCGTCCCGCCCGTCGATGTAGCCCCACAGGTTCCACTTGCGCAGTGCCGCGTCGGCGTCGAAGGAGGGGAACTCCTCGTAGTCGGCCGGGTCCATCACGTTGGAGAACCGCAGTCCCGTGATGCTCAGTTCCGGGTCCCAGCGGGTGAGCTGGACCGCCAGCTGCTCCTCGAGGTGCTTGACCAGCGAGTAGGTGCTTTCCGGCCGGGCCGGGTATTCCTCGTCGACCGGGAGGTAGGGAGGGTCGACGTCGAACGGCAGTCCCAGCACCGTCTCACTGGAGGCGTAGACAATCTTCTTGATCCCGGCCCGCCGGGCCGCCTGGAACACGTTGTAGGTGGACTGCATGTTGTTCTCGAAGGTGGCGGCGTCCGGGGCAAGCCCGGGGGCCGGGATCGCGGCAAGATGCACGACGGCGTCGAAGCCGGTGTGCCGGTCGTCCAGGCCCAGGAAAACGTCGACGACCGCCCCGTAGTTGCGCAGGTCCAGCTGCACAAAGCCGGGCCCTCGCTCGCCGGTGCGGTCCAGGTTGGTGACCCGGTGGCCGTCCTCGGTGAGCCTGCGGACAACGCTCCGGCCCAGCTTTCCGCTTCCTCCGGTCACTGCAATTCTCATCAGGATCTCCTCTGTCGTCATCCGGGCACAGGTTCGGCCGAGGCCATCAGGTACCGCTTGAACCAGTCCCTCGCGAGGATGGCCGCCGCTGCCAGGGTGCCCGGTTCCTCGAACAGGTGGGTGGCGCCCTGGACCACGGCCAGCTGGTTGGGGCAGCGCAGCATGGCCTTGGCCCGCCGGTTGAGCTCCAGGACCTGGTAGTCGAGGCTGCCCACGATCATCAGGGTGGGCGCGCTCACAGCCGAAAGCCGGGGGCCGGCGAGATCCGGACGGCCGCCGCGGGAGACGACGGCGGCGATCCGGGCGGCGGGTTCGGAGGCGGCCCACAGCGCAGCCCCCGCGCCCGTGCTGGCGCCGAAGTAGCCGACCTCGCAGGAGGCGGTGTCGGCCCGGGTGGCGAGCCAGTCCGTGGCCGAGGACAGCCGGCGTGCGAGAAGTTCGATATCGAAGACGTTGGCGCGGTTGTGCTCCTCACCGGGCGTCAGCAGGTCCAGGAGCAAGGTGCCGAGCCCCGCTTTTTGCAGGACGGAAGCCACGAACCGGTTCCGCGGGCTGTGGCGGCTGCTGCCGCTTCCGTGGGCGAACAGCACCACGCTCGTGGCCGGAACCGGAAGATGAAGCTGTCCCTGGAGCCGGACGCCCCGTGACGGGATCTCCACTTCCTCGTCGGATTCGACGGGGTCAGCGGCCTCGGCTGCGGCGGCCCGGCGCGACGCTGCCGGGGAATCCCGGAGGCGCTTCGCCGCGAGGTCGAGCAACGCCAGCACCTCGTCGTCTTCGGTCGGCGAGAAGTCACGGTAGTGGTAGCCGACGGCGGTGAACTGCCGGGGCGTCGCCAGGCAGACCAGCTCGTCCGGTTCGGTCAGGGCCGCGAGGGTATCTGCCGGTGCCACCGGCACGGCCAGGACCACCCTGGCGGCGCCGAGCTTCCGGGCTATCCGGCAGGCCACCCGGGCGGTGGAGCCGGTGGCGATCCCGTCGTCGACGATCACCGCGATGCGTCCGGTGAGGTCCTCCCGGCCCCGGCCCTTCCGGAACCGGGCCACCCTTTTCTCCAGCACGGCGCGCTCATGATCCTCGACGGACTGCAGTTCCTGCTCCGTTACCCTGGAGTGGGTCAGGACCTGGTCATCCAGCACCCGCACCCCGCCCTCCCCGATGGCGCCCATGGCGAGCTCGGGCTGGTACGGAAGTCCGAGCTTCCGCACGATGATCACGTCCAGAGGCGCGTCCAGGGCTGCCGCAACCTCGAAGGCTACCGGCACGCCGCCGCGGGGAAGGCCCAGGACCACGGTGTCCTGGCCCCGCAGTTCCGCCAGGCGCCGGCCCAGTTGCCGGCCCGCGTCAACCCTGTCTTCAAAAATGCTCATTGCCGTGGCTTTCCAGTCGGGAAGTCGGCCAGTGGCCTCGTCAGCAGCGCGTGCTGCGCTCCGCAGGCTGCACTGCGGGCTGCACTGCGGGAATGGACCTCATGGCCGCTGCCTCCAACTATCCGCCGGACACCCTGGCGGGGCGAGGGCCTTTGTGCCCGGTTTTGCGCCTTCGACGCTGTCCCGGGCCGTGGTTGATGAGCAGCGGCCCGGCCACCGGGATGCTGAAGCGTGCGGCCCGGCGGGCGATATGGTGGGTCGTGCCACGGCGCCGCACGGCAGCAGGTCTGGCAACAGCAGGCTGCTGGGCTGCGCGCGAGAAGAACCAGTGCTTGGCAGTTTCCACCAGGACCAGATACACCACCGTCATGCCCAGCAGGGCCAGGAAGAACGGGACGGGCAGGGGATCGAAGCCCAGCACTCCGGCCAGCGGCGAGAGCGGAAGGAAGATACCCAAGGCCACGACGCCAAGGGACGCGCAGGCCAGGCCCACGGAAGGCCGGCTGCGGAAGAACGGGACGCGCCGGGTCCGGATCGCGAAGATGATCAGCGTCTGGGTCCCGATGGACTCGATGAACCAGCCCGCCCGGAATTCCCCGGGGACGGCGTCGAACGCGAAAAGCATCAGGGCGAACGTCGCGAAGTCGAAGACGGAGCTGATCGGCCCGAAAAGGAACATGAAACGACGGATGAAGCCGATGTTCCAGTGCGAGGGCGCCACCAGCTGCTCCCTGTCCACGCGGTCACCCGGGATGGCCAGCTGGCCCGTGTCGTACAGCAGGTTGTTCAGCAGGATCTGGCCCGGCAGCATCGGCAGGAAGCTCAGCACCACGGAGGCCGTGGCGGCGCTGAACATGTTGCCGAAGTTGCTCGAGGTTCCCATCAGCACGTACTTGATCGTGTTGGCGAAGATCCGGCGCCCTTCCATCACCCCCTCGGCCAGGACGCCCAGATCCTTGTCGAGCAGCACCACGTCGGCCGCGTCTTTGGCTACGTCAGTTGCGCTGTCCACGGAAATGCCGATGTCGGCGTCGTGCAGGGCGAGCGCATCGTTGACGCCGTCGCCCATGAAACCGACGGCCCCGCCGCTTTTCCGGAGCAACCGGATGATCCGGGCCTTCTGCTCGGGCGAGACGCGCGCGAAGATACTCGCCTCATCTGCGGCGGCGGCCAGCTCGGCGTCGGACATGGCCTCCACCTCGGCGCCGGTCAGCGTCCCGCCGGAGAGTACCCCGAGCTCGCGGCAGACCTTTTCGGCAACCTTGGCGTTGTCGCCGGTGGCGATCTTGACTGTGATGCCGAGCGCATCAAGCTGGTCCAGGGATGCCCGGGCATTGGCCTTGGGCCGGTCCAGGAAGATGAGGAATCCGGCCAGGACAAGGTCCTTTTCATCGGCCGGCGTCATGTCCGCCAGGCCGGCGGCCGGCCTGCTGGCCACGGCCACCACCCGGGAACCGGCGTCGAACTGCTCGTCCAGTATGGCCTGGACGCCGGCCGGGGCATTCATGCACAGTGCGAGGACGTCTTCCGGCGATCCCTTGGTGATCATCCGGGCCGCGCCGCCGCGGTCCCGGACCAGCACGCTGGTCCTGCGCCGCTGATGGTCAAAATCGATCACGTCCAGGCGCTCGTAGCGTGCCGGCTGGAAAGCCGTTGCCTGCGGCGACTCCCATAGCGCGGCGTCCAGCGGGTTCAGGCCGACGGCGGATGCCTTCGCCTCGGAATACTCTGCCTCCGTGGCCAGCAGGCCCAGGGTGAAAAGTTCGCTCTCGGAGATGCCCGGGGCCGTTGGCAGAGCGCCGGTGAAGCTGATCCGTCCCTCCGTCAGGGTGCCGGTCTTGTCCGTGACCAGGATGTCCATGTCGCCGAGGTCCTCGATGCAGACCAGGCGCTTGACCAGAACCTTCCGCCTGGCCAGCTGCCTGGTTCCCGTGGCCAGGCTGGTGCTGACGACGGCGGGCAGCAGCTGCGGCGTGATCCCGACGGCGATCGCCAGCGAGAACAGGAGTGATTCGATGAGGGGCCGGTGCAGCAGCAGGTTTGCGATGAAAATCAGCGAAGTGAGGCCGATCGCGACCTGCAGCAGCAGGTACGAGAAGCGTTTGAGCCCCAGCTGGAACTCGGTCTGCGGGTGCCGCTGGCCGAGGCCGAGGGCGATCCGTCCGAACTCGGCCCGGCCGCCGGTGGCGACCACCACCCCGGTGCAGTTGCCCGACTGGATCACGGTTCCCATGAAGAGGCAGGATGCCAGGTCGCCCAGCGCCGCGCCGCCGGGCACCGGGGCCGGGTCCTTGCCGACCGGCAACGATTCCCCGGTCAGGATGCTTTCGTCGCACAGCAGGTCCTTGGCCGTCAGCACCCGCATGTCGGCGGGGATGATCGCACCGATCCCCAGATGCACGACGTCGCCCGGCACCAGGGCGGTGACGTCGACTTCGCCGGCGGCCCCGTCGCGGACAACCACCGCGCGGTGCGTGACCCGCGAGTGCAGGCCTCGGCGGCGCGCTCGGCCCGGAATTCATTGCTGAAGCCAAGCCCGACGCTGACCAGCAGGATCACGCCGATCACGACCGCGTTTGTGGCGTCGCCCAGGAAGAGGGAAAGCCCCGCGGTGATGAACAGCAGGATCAGGATGGGGCTGCGGAGCTGCCGGCCCAGCACGGACCAGCCGCTGGCCTGGTGCGTGCGCACCGCGTTCGGCCCGAGTCCGGCCAGGCGTTTGGCCGCTTCGCCGCTGCTCAGTCCGCCCGCGCCGGAGCCCAGCTGCTTAAGGACCTCGTCCGCGGGGCGTCGGGCGGCGTCGGCGATGGCTACCGGCGGGGAGTGCGGCTCCTGTACATCGAGCTCTGGCATGCAGGATCCATTCGGAAAGGTCACGTTGGACTCAGGGTACGTCGTCGAGCTGAACGGTTGCCAAAAATCCCGTCAACAAGAGTGCTGGAGTCGCTCGGCCACGGCCCGACACGGACCCACTTCGAGGTCGGAGCGGGTCCGCTGTGGGGTGCAGGCCCATGCCACACTGAAAGCGGAGGGCACCAGCTTAGGATGCCCTCGACCACCGGAGAATGGCACACATGGCTCAGCGAGACACCCAGGACGTGGCCGGCCACCGGAGTCCGGCCCGGCACTCCTTCAAGGCACTGACCCGTCACGGGCTGACTGCCAACGACGTCGCTGACCGCGTCCGCGACGGCCGGAGCAACGCCGTTCCCAACAACACGAGCCGGAGCCTGTGGCACATCTTCCAGGCCAACGTGCTGACGCTCTTCAATGGGATCGTGGGCGCCAGCTTCCTGCTGCTGCTGTTCCTGGGCCAATGGAAAGACGCGCTCTTCGGTTTTGCCGCGGTCGGAAACGCGATCATCGGCGTGGTGCAGGAGTTCCGGGCCAAGATGCAGCTGGACCGGCTGGCTGTCCTCAATTCGCCCACGGCGCGTGTCCTGCGGGACGGCGTCGTCCAGGTGATCGCACCGGCCGACGTGGTTCAGGACGACATCCTGGAGCTCCAGACCGGCGACCAGGTCCCCGCGGACGCCGCCGTCCTCGACGAGGACGGCCTTGAGCTGGATGAATCACTGCTCACCGGGGAATCCCGGCCCGTGGGCAAGAACGCGGGCATGGAGGTGCTGTCCGGCTCAAGCGTGGTCGCCGGCCACGGCAGGGCCCGAGTGATCCGGGTGGGGGCCGACTCCTACGCAGGCAGGCTGACCGCGCAGGCGAAGCTCTTTTCCCTGGTCCATTCGGAGATCCGGGACAGCCTCAACCGGATCCTGCGATGGATTACGTTCGCGCTCCTGCCCATCATGGCCGTCGTCATCAACGGCCAGATGCAGGCCCTGGGCGGCTGGGAGGAAGCCCTCCGCACCGGAACCTGGCCGACCGGGGCAGTAGGGTCTGTGGCGGCCGTCATCGCCATGATCCCGCTGGGCCTGGTGCTGATGACCAGCGTCGCCTTCGCCGTCGGCGGCCTCCGCCTGGCCCAAGGGAAGGTCCTCATCCAGGAACTGGCAGCCGTGGAGGGCCTTGCCCGGGTCGATGTCCTGTGTCTGGACAAGACGGGAACGCTGACCGAGGGCAAGATCATTTTCGACGCCGTCCACCCGGCCAGCGGCACACCGCCCGAGGGATGGAAACTGGCGCTCGGGTGGTTCGGCGCCGACCCCCACGCCAATGCCACTGCCCGGTGCGTGGCCCCGCACTTTCCCCATCCTGAGGCCGTCGCCCCGGTTTCCACCGTCGCGTTCTCGTCGGCGACAAAATGGAGCGCGGTCAGCTTCGGCTCTGCCCCTGCCGTCGCTGGCGTGTCCACGGGGCCCGGCAGCGCCGGCAGCGAGGACGCCGCGGGCACGTGGGTGCTCGGGGCGCCTGACATAGTGCTTGACGCCGGGGCGGAAACCGAAGCCGCCCTGGGCAGGGCATCGGACCTTGCGGCCTCAGGCCTCCGCACCCTCGTACTGGCCCACGCCGCGGGCACCCTGAAGGTCCCCGGCGCCGGAAGCCCGTCGCTGCCGGATGGGCTGGTTCCGGCTGTGCTCCTGACCTTCCGGGAGAAGATCCGTCCCGATGCGGCACGGACCCTGGCGTATTTCCGGGAGCAAGGTGTCGGGCTCCGCGTCATTTCCGGGGACGACCCCCGGACCGTGGCAGCGGTGGCCCGCGAGGTCGGGCTCGAGTCCGACGGCGGCTATGATGCCAGGCAGCTCCCCCAGGATCCTGACGAACTGGCAACTGTGATGGAGCAGCACACGGTGTTCGGCCGGGTGACCCCTTCGCAGAAGAAAGACATGGTCCTTGCGCTCCGCCGCTCCGGCCATGTTGTCGCCATGACCGGTGACGGTGTCAACGATGCGCTGGCCCTCAAGGAGGCGGATATCGGCATCGCCATGGATTCGGCCGCGGCGGCCACCAAGGCGGTATCCCGGCTTATTCTGCTGGACGGCCGCTTCGACCGCCTTCCGGGTGTGGTGGCGGAGGGACGCCGGGTCATCGCGAACATTGAGCGCGTGTCCATGCTGTTCCTCGCCAAGACCGCTTATGCCGTCGGATTGTCGGTCGTCTTCGGCGCCCTGCTGTGGGGGTTTCCGTTCCTCCCCCGCCAGCTGTCGGCCACCGATGGGCTGACCATCGGAATCCCGGCGTTTTTCCTCGCGCTGATGCCGAACCTGCGCCGGTACCGCCCGGGATTCCTCCGGCGGTCCCTGTCCTTCGCCGTGCCAGCCGGACTGATCGTCACCACCACGATCTTTGCCATCTCGCTTTACGCCCGGGTCAGCGGGGGCTTTACCGAAAACGCAGTGCGGACGGCGTCAGTCCTGGCGTTGTCGCTGACGGGGCTGTGGATTCTTTCGGTCCTGTCCCGGCCGTTCGATCTGCGCCGCCTGGGCATTATTGGCGCCATGTACACCGCACTGGCTTTCGTGCTTGGAGTCCCGGCCGTGGCTGACTTCTTGGGTATCGAATGGCCCCCTGTCGCGCTGCTGACGGCAACGCTTATTTCTTCCTTCGCCGCCAGCCTCGCCATCGAAGTCCTTGGCCGGATCCGGGCCCGCGACTGACCACGCTCCGCACCCGGCCCCTCCTGTGGCGCCGCTCACGCCCTGAATTCCTCCGTAGCCCCGGCGGCGGCAGGAAGCCCGGCAAAGGACGTGATGGCCTCTGCCACCTCGACGGCCCGGTTGTGCTGGACGACGTGCCCCGTTCCGGGGATTTCCCGCAACTGCCCGGCCTTGGCCCGTCCGGCCAGCCGGCGGGACCAGGCCACACCGGCCACCGGATCTTTGGCGCCCCGCAGCACCAGGACCGGCGCAGTGACGCCGGTGATCCGTTCTTCCGTGGGGTAGCCCATCATCACCCGCAGGGTCTTGAGGTACCAGGACGGGCCGCAGCGCAGGTAGTCGGTGAAGACGAGGGCATTCGCGGACGGGCTTTCGAAGAACAGGCTGTCGTAGCCGAGGGCGAGCGCCTGCTGGGCCACGGTGCGGCGCTTCGGATCCACGACCGGTCCCATCAGCACGAGTTGGCGGATCCGCTCCGGCTGCTGGAGTGCCGCCTGAATGGCGAACTGGGTGCCCATCGAGTGGCCCACGAGCACGAAGTCCAGGACGCCGAGCTGCTCCAGGGCACCCAGGATGTACGTGGCGTGGTCAGCCACGCTCAGGGTGTGGTCCGGCCGCGGGGTGGCGCCGAAGCCGGGCAGGTCAACCGAGTAGGTGTCCACCGTCTCCGCCAGCACGCCGTGGAGCCGGCCCAGGTAGCGGTGCGAGACACCGATGCCATGAACCAGCACGACGGCGGGGCGGGGCCTCCCGCCGGCGGGGCCGCCGCCGTCGGGGCCTGAATGCTGGTTTCCCTGCAGGCCGGCGGGCGGACGCCGCGAGACAAAGACATGGCCGAGGTGGCCTGCGGCCTCGATCTCGAAGCGGACGGGGCTGCTCATGGGAACTCGTTTCTGCTCAGCGTCGGGGCTCAGCGACTCCCGCGAGCTGCAGCTGGTTCGCCCATTGTAGTAAGCAGGATCAGCAGGGCCGCCGGACCAATGACCGCCCCGGTCAGGCCGCGTGCCCGCTAGGCGTCCCGTTTGTCCCGTTCACTGAATTCCTCATCGAGGTCATAGTGCCGGAACTCGGTTTCCGGGTTCGGTTCCCCGTCGGCAACGTATTCGTAGTCAAGCTGGCGCTGGACCTGGCTGTCGAGAACCTGCAGTTCCCTGTCCTCGACCTTGCTCAGGTCCTCGGGAAAATCGTCGTCGGGTGTGAGGTGCAGCTTCTCGGTCATGGGTCGCCTCTCTGGATCGGGAGGAACGGACTCGCTCATGCGGTGTCCCGGGCAGATTAAGGATAGCCGCCGCTCCCCGACAAGGGAATCCTGCGGAAGAACAGGCGGATCCTGTACGGGCGGGGGAGGCAGCGGTATCTTGGGCGGATCAGCGCCCCCGACGGGGCTGGAGCAAATGAGCCGGGAGGGATCGATGGGCACCGAAGCGAAGGACCCTGAAGAGATCGTGAAGGACGGGGTGGAGAGCCAGGCCAAAGCTGTGCCGCGGGAGGAGGAGGCCGGCCGGGCGTCCGGGACGCCGCCGTCGCACTCGGAAGCCGACCAGGACGCCGGAGCCGCCGGCGACACCCGGAAGGTGCCGGGCCCGGCCGAGGAGCAGGACGAGGAAACGGGCGATGACCGGGGCCTCACCACGGACGCGAGCCCGGACTGAAGCCCGGGTCCGTGGTCCGCGGTCCCGGGCACCAGCCGGCCCGCCGTGGCGCCTAGCTTGCCGCGGGCGCGATGTTGACCAGCCAGTCCACCCCGAACTTGTCCTTGCACATGCCGAAGGTATCGCCCCAGGGCGCCTTCTCCAGCGGCATCGCGATGGTGCCGCCCGCGGCCAGTTTGTCGAAATAGCTGCGGAGTTCGGCCTCGTCGGAGCCGCTCAGGGACACAGAGAAGTTGGTACCGGGCGTGTAGTCCATGCTGTTGGGCGTGTCCGCCCCCATCAGCACCATGCCGTTTTCCGTGGTCAGCATGGCATGCATGATCTTGTCCTGCTCGGCCGCATCTTCGCTGGCATGGTATTCGCCGAAGGTGCTCATGGCCAGGTCGCCGCCGAAGACGCTCTGGTAGAAGGTCATGGCTTCCTTCGCGTTGTCACGGAAACCAAGGTAGGGGTTGAGCGTCGTCATGTGCGGACTCCTTGCAGCGTTGGGGCGCCGCCCAGGTGCCCGGTGGCAGCGGCGGCGCACGTTTACACGGCATATCCTGCCCCATACAGGCCGCCCTTGATAGGCCTGATGCCTGCGGCAAGCGGGACAGGGACCGACGGCGGCACGCGCCGCCGTCGGTCCCTGTCCGCTTGTTCCGTTCCGTTCCGGACCCGTGCTCAGGCCGTCTGGCCGGCGTGTCCGCCTTCTTCGATCTCCTCCAGCATCTTGTCGTTGAAGGCCGGGAGGTCGTGCGGTTTCCGGCTGGTCACCAGGCCCTGGTCCACCACCACTTCCTCATCCGTCCAGTTGGCCCCCGCGTTCAACAGGTCCGTCCGGAGCGTGTGGTACGAGGTCATGTTCCGGCCCTGGACCACGCCGGCATCGATCAGCAGCCACGGTCCATGGCAGATCGAGGCAACCGGCTTGTGCTGTTCAAAAAAGGCCCGGGCAAAGGCCTGGGCGTCCTTGTCCACCCGGAGATGGTCCGCGTTCACGACGCCGCCGGGGATGACCAGCGCATCGAAGTCTGCCGCGTCGGCCTCGGCCACCGGGAGGTCGACGGCGAAGGTCCCACCCTTCTCCCTACCGTCGTAGCCCTGCAGCTTCCCGCTCTTGGGAGATACCAGGACGGGTTGCCCGCCGGCTTCCTTCACGGCGTTCCACGGGCTGGTCAGCTCGACCTGTTCCACGCCGTCGGTCAGCAGGAACGCGACCTTCTTGCCCGCAATGTTGTGCTCCGACATGTGTCCTCCTCTGTACCGGGGCAGGGGGATATCAGGACGGTTGCCCCGCCCGTGCGCCTACCCGACGGGGTCCGGAGCGTCAGGCTCTCCGGTCTGGGGATGATCGGATGGATGCTTGGCACGCGCTTCCAGCAGATGATGTTCGAGCTTCTCTTCGGCATCCCGGCGACGTTGACCGACGATGCGCATCTGCTGGGTGATCGGACTACCAAAACCGTCCAGATGCCCGGATGACACCGTCTTCATCTGCCCGGTGACGGGAGACGAAGTACCTCCAAGTTCAATATTTTCGCCCATATATGAATGATCCCACCCCGCCGAACGGCTGAAAAGATTCATCCCGCACCCGAAGCGGGACGTGGTCGGGACATCGTAGCGGCGGCCCTGGCGGGTTCGAATTTCCCGCCCGGGCCGCCTACCCCGGCTTCAACCGAGTCATTGCGTGACCGCACCGCCGTGGTACTTCTACACGTACCCATCATCAGGCCGGCCGAGAAGGGCCGTAGGACCTGTTTGCCCCACACCCTGGTCCGGCAGCCCAGGCTCCCCCAGTTAGGCTGGCTGCCATGGGGAATCGTGTGGGTGTTACGGCAGGCAACGCGTGGACGGCAGCGGCGGCAGGATGCGGGTGGCTGTTAAGCGGTGCCCTGTTCGCCATTCTGAGCTGGTTCAGCATCGTTCCCATCTCCTTCGCGCGGCTGGTGGTTCCGGAAACAGTGGCTGCCTCCGCCTGGCGGTCGGTGATGCCCTGGCCCGTCATCGTCCCTGCATTGTCCGCGCTGACCCTGATGGGATTGACAGTGCTGCTCCTGCACTTTGCGTCCCCCCGCCCGGCTGCGGGGAAGGCCCGCGCGACGCCGGCCTTCATGACTGTGTGGCTGTGCGTCGTGCTGGCATCGTTCACCAGCAGCGTGCTGTGGTCCGCCGGGACCATCCTGGCGGCGTGGCCCCCGCCGCGGGCGGCGATGCTGTTCAGCAACGTCGAGTCCGCGATGCTGTCCGCGGGATACTGGGGCATCATCTGGGGCTGGATCCCGGCTTTGGTGTGGACGCTGATGGCCCGCCGCCGGCCCGGCATCGGCCAGCCCGGCGACGCACCGGAACGCACCGCCCGCCCGACGCCGGCGCGCACCCTGCTGCTGGGCGCGACGGCTGCCTGCGGCGTGCTGCTCGTGGCGGCCGCGCCGCTGTCCGGCGCGGCGGGCCGCGCCGCTGTCCGGCGCGGCGGGCCGCGCCGCCAAGGCCGTCCAGGTCCGCCCGGCCCTCACACCGGCCCCGTCCGAGCCCCCGGTGGTCTACGGCTCCCCGATGGTGGGCCCCTCCCTGCAGGCTCCGGATCCGGCCTGGTGCCGCGGCGAACAGGTCACCGTCTCCCTCGGGGAACCGGACGCCGCCACCGGGCACCGGGGCATGCCCATCCGGGTCGTGAACACCGGCGGCAGTCCCTGCGTCCTCAACTCCTATCCGGATGTCGCCTTCAATGACACCGCCGGATGGGCCATGGAGGTCCTGCTGGTCCGCGGCGGTTCCTTCATGACCACGGATCCGGGCGTCCGCCCCGTCACCGTGGCCCCCGGCGCCACTGCCGAGGCGCACCTGGGCTGGAACGCCATGGCCGGCGCCGGCGACACCCGGGTGGGCACCGTCCTGGTCGCGCCGTTCTCCGGTGCGGCCCGCAGCAGCCTGGCCATGGACCTGGACATGGTGAACGGCGGTTACGTGGCAGTCACAGCCTGGAGCCTGCCCAAGTCCGCCGGTTAGGCAGAAAGCCGCAAGAGGACGACGGCGGAACCTCCCGCCGTCGTCCTCTTCATTTCACCGACGGCCGCTATTTCAGGATCGTGCCCGAAACGTCTGGCGTTGAGGGCACAATTCCGTACTTGGCCATCAGCTCGCCAAGTTTCCCCAGGGTGGGTTCATCCAGCTTGCCGTCGAATGCCTCCAGCCGGAGTTCCTTGGCCACGGCCTCCGGCATCTTCATAAACCCGGGCAACAGTGCCCGGACCTTGTCGGGGCTGCCCTGCGCCAGGGCAAGGGTCTCCGTCATGGCCGCCTTGAAGTCAGCAACCACCTGCGGATTCTGCTGGGCATAGTTGCCGCTTGTGAAGGTGACCATGGTGGGCAGGCCCGGCAGCGCCGCCTGGTTGTTGTAGGTCACCAGCTTGTTGCCTTCCGACAACAGCTTTGAGAGGAACGGTTCCGGAACCCAGACAGCATCCACGTTCCCCTGGGCCAGCTGGGCCCCCATGTCTTGGAACGGCAGTTCGAGGAATTGGACCGCGCTCGGATCGCCGCCCTGTTTGGACACGACTTCCTTGATGGTCAGGTCCCCCTGCGCATTGATGGTGTTGACCGCGACCTTCTTGCCTACAAGGTCCTTGGCCGAGGTAATGCCGGACTGCGCCTTGGCGACGACGCCATTGATGTCATTGCCGGTGGCGAGGGAGTTCGAGTATCCGGAGACGATCTTCATGTCCAGACCCTTGTTTTTGGCCAGGATCACGGACAGCGGGTTCCCCACGGAGAAGTTCATCGTTCCAGTGGAGACGGCGGGAAGCATCGCTGCGCCACCCTGCCCGCTCTGCAACTCGACCTTCAGCTTGTGCTTCGCAAAGATCCCCTCGTCGATGCCCAGCTGCACGGCAGCCGACGGCGCAATCGAGATCACACCGACGCTGATGTTGCGGACACCATCGCCTCCGGCGGCCGGGGTGTTCGAGGCGGACCCGGACAGCGACGCGCCGCCGCAGCCGGTGAGCAGCAACGCCGCGGCAACTCCGACGGCGGCAAATTTGAGTCTATTCATAACAGTCCACTTCCTTGGGGTGAGTTATCAGACGATCGGGGCACTTTGCAGGGCAGCGCCCTGGAGGGCAGCACCGAAGCTACATAAATGACAACCCATATAGTTGAGATTGTCAATGATAATTTTCTCAACTATTTTCGGGACAGCAGGAATGCCGACGGTATCGTTGGAGCTGTCAAGCGTTCTTAGGCGCCAACCAGAAGCTGCGAGGACCTGTGGCCGAAACAACTCAGCATGGGGACAACCCTTGGGAAACCGGTTCGATTCCAGCCGCCCCGGACCGCCTGCTCGCCAGCGATCTGGTGAATGAAATAGAATTCCTGGCAGCGCGGGCGCGATCTCTGGGCAGCGGCCACGCTAACGCCTTGCTGGCCTCGCTGGATCTCCGGGTGCGCTCCTACTCGGTCCTGGCGATGGCATGCAGCGACTCGGAGCCATCGCAGCGCGAACTCGCTGATTTCCTGCGCTTGGATCCCAGCCAGATTGTCTCCTTGGTTGACGGACTGGAGCAGCGCGGACTGGTGTTTCGCGCGGCTGATCCCCGCGACCGGCGATCCAAGGTCATCCGCCCGACGGCCGCCGGCAAGGAGCTGCATCAACGTGCCGCGGCAGCTGTCCGGGAGGCCGAAGATACTTCCCTGGCACCGCTCGACGGTCCGGAACGGGATCAGCTCCGGGTCCTGCTGCGGAAGATCGCGTTCGGCGTCAGGACGCCGGGCGGGTGAACGGAATCCGCTCAAAGCTGAGGGCTTCCCGGGTCCCCTCCGGGGTGCTCGTGACCTTGAGCCAGTCCTGGGCGTTGTTCGAGCCGTCCACCGTGACCCGCGTGAGGTTTTTCGCCGGGGCCAGCTGGCCGTAGAAGGCCAGCCACGGGGATCCGGCCGCCAGCGGGTGGTCCTGGTTGAACACGTGGCTGTCGCCGTTGATCAGGTACACCGGGCCGCCAAAGGCGTTCGACTCCTCGATCAGCGTCTGGACCAGCGGCTTGTAGGCGCCGAAGTCAGCCTGCGAAGGGTTCGGAACGGTCGGGTCAAACATGTCGGCCTGGGTCATCACGACGACGGCCCGGTTGCCGTCCCCGCGGGCCTTCCGGAAGGTTTCCTTCAGTTCCTGGATGTCCGCCGCCGTCCGTGCGCGGACTTCGCTGAGCTGCTCGGCGGTGGGCGCCGTCTTGCCCAGCCCGGACCAGGGCAGCATCGAGTTGTCGCTGCCCGGAATGTTCACGGCGGTGAAGGCGATGTCCTTCTTCTGGAAGCTGACGTTTTCCGGAAAGCCCTGGCGCGCCTGGGACTTGACCTTCATCGGGGCTCCCAGCGTGATTCCGGGCTGCGGGACGAAGATTTCACGGACCTTCGCCAGGCGTTCGAGCGGGTTGTAGGCACCGTTGTTCGTCCGGTGGCAGTCCGTCCATTCGTTGTCCCCGGGCGTGTAGACCAGCGGCAGCGTGAACGTGTCGAAGTTCTGGCGGATTCCGGCAAAGTACTCGTCCGTGCACGGCGAGGAGCCGTTCTTGATATCTCCGACATGCCCGACGAAGGACAGTTCCTTATGTGCATTGATGTCCTGGATGTAAGACGGGAAGGCCTGGATTTCGGCGGCACCGTAGGGGACATCGCCGATCATGGCGAAGCTGAGCCGGCTCCGCGAGCCGTTGTCGCCGTCGTTACGGCCCGCGGTGCTGTTGCTTTCCTGGCCCTGCCCGCCTGGGGGATTTCCTTCTGTCGCCTGCGCCGGGACTGCCAGCAGCGATGCCGACATCATGGCGGCGGCGGTGGCCATCAATACTTGGTTCAGGGGGCGCATCTCGTTCTCCTTGTTCAGGGCATCCGATTCCTGGACAAGGCTAGGGCCGCGATCCGAACGGAGTGGGTCAGGGAGATGAACTCAGGGCTCCGGCGGTCTCCGCACCTGAAACAATGGTTCCATGGACGTCGCCCTGGGAGTGCTGGCCCTCGTTGCGGTCGTGTGCGCGGGAAGCGCCCTGGGCCGGAAGCTCAATGTCCCGGTACCGCTGCTGCTGGTGCTGGCCGGCGTCGGGTGTTCCTTTCTGCCGTTCGTCCCCAGGATCGAGCTGAATCCCGAACTGGTCCTCATCGGGCTGCTGCCTCCGCTCCTCTACGCCGCGGCGCTGCGGACCTCGCTGTTCGACTTCGGCTCCAACCGGCGCGCCATCGGGCTGCTGTCCGTCGGCTACGTCATCTTCGGCACGGTCGCCGTCGGCTTCGTTGTCAGCTGGCTGTTTCCCGAAATCCCGCTCGCTGCGGCCATGGCACTCGGGGCCGTCGTCGCACCGCCGGATGCCGTGGCGGCGACAGCCATCGCGCGCAAAGTGGGCATGCCCCGCCGGATCGTCAACATCCTGGAAGGCGAATCGCTGGTCAACGACGCCACCGCGCTGGTCTGCCTGCGCGCCGCCATCGCCGCGATCTCCGGAGCCGTCTCTGCCACGGAGATCGCTGCCGGATTCCTGCTTGCCGCCGGCGGCGGCCTGGCGGTCGGCATCGCCGCGGCCTACGTGCTCACGGAGCTCCGCCAACGGATCCGCAACGTCCCCATCAACACCTCCATCTCCCTGATCGCGCCCCTCGTCGCCTACCTGCCGGCCGAGGCAATCCATGCCTCGGGCGTGCTGGCCGTGGTGGTGACCGGCCTGGTCATGGGCACCAAGGCGCCATTAATGCCGAACGGGGCCGCACGGCTGAGCCAGCGCAGCAACTGGAACACCGTCCAGTTCCTGCTGGAGAATGCCGTGTTCCTCCTGATCGGGCTGCAGGTCCGCACCATCATCGAGGGCGTCCGGGATGACTCACTGGGCGCGGACCGGATCTGGCTCGGCTGCGCGGGGGTGCTGCTGGCCGTGCTGCTCCTGCGTCCGGTCTGGGTGTTTCCGGCCACCTATCTCCCCCGGCTCATCCCGGCCGTCCGCCGGAATGACCCGGCACCGTCATGGCAGTTCCCGGCCATCGTTTCGTGGGCGGGCATGCGCGGCGTGGTGACGCTCGCGGCCGTGCTGGTCCTGCCGGCGGAGATGGAACACCGCTCCGTCCTGATCCTTGCCGCCCTCGTCGTGGTGGCCGGCACCCTGGCACTGCAAGGCTTCACCCTGCCGGCCCTGGTCCGGCTGCTCCAGATCCAGGGCCCAGACCCGCGCGAGGACGCCCTGAACCAGGCCTCCCTCATGCAGCTGGCCACGGCCGCGGGGGTGCGGCGCCTGCACGAGCTGCGGACGGCCAGCGACCCGCCGGAAGTCGTGGCGATGCTTAAACGCCGGACCCAGGAGCGCGGCCTGGCGGCGTGGGAGCGGCTCGGCCGGCCGTCGGCGGAGGCCGCCACGCCCAGCCAGCGCTACGCGCAGCTGCGCCTGGCGATGCTGGAGGCCGAGCGCGCCAAGGTCCTGGAACTGCGGCGCGGCGGGGAGTATGCCCACGAAGTCCTCAGCGAGGTCCTCGACAGGCTCGACGTCGAGGAGTCCATGCTCGACGCCAGCCTGGATGAACTGGACATGTCCCCCGGTGGCCGCGGCGAGGGGATCGCCAGGCCGGGCGGGGTCTGCGAACATCTCGGGTCGGCTCCCGATCCGGCGGTCCCGCCGGGCGCCGCCTGCAGGCAGTGCCTCCGGGAAGGCACGACGACGGTGCACCTGCGGATGTGTGTGGCGTGCGGAAACGTCGCCTGTTGCGATTCGTCCCCGGGGACCCATGCCCTCAGGCACTTCCAGACCAGCGGCCACCCCGTCATGCGGAGCATCGAACCCGGCGAAGACTGGCGCTGGTGCTACGCGGACGAGCTGCTGGGCTGAGCCGCCGGAACGGCTGGGCACCCTCTGGTCAGGGCCGGCCACCGTCCGTAGGCTGGGAAAGGGACCGCCGCCCGACGAGAAGAGGAAACTGTGGACAACCAAGACATCCTGGAACGCATCAAGGCGCTGGTGGAGGAAGAGCACAGCCTCCGGGAGACGGCGGAAGAGTCCAATGAGATCAAGTCCGGCGGGATTCCCGATCCCCACCGGCTCCGGCAACTGGAGGAGCAGCTGGACCAGTGCTGGGACCTCCTCCGCCAGCGGCGAGCCAAGAAGGACTACGGCGCGAACCCTGACGAGGCCCGGACCCGCCCCGCGAAGCAGGTGGAAGACTACAACGGCTGAGCCGCCGGGCCCTCGGCCGGGCCGCCCAAACCGCAGACGGGCAGGTGCGCAGTGCAGATTGCATTCCTGGGGGACGTCATGCTGGGCCGGCTGGTGAACCAGCGGCTGAGGACAACCGGCCCGGATTATCCCTGGGGAGACACGGGCCCCGTCCTGCGGCAGGCGGACGTCCGCTTCGCCAATCTCGAATGCGTCCTCGCCGACGGCGGCACACCCGAGCCCGGCAAGGTCTTCCACTTCCGCTCCGACGTCAAGAATGTGGAGACCCTGCGGCGCGGCGGGATCGATGTGGTGTCGCTGGCCAACAACCATGTGCTGGACTTCGGCACCGACGCGTTCCGGGAGATGCTGCCGGCGCTGGACGCCGCCGGCATCCTGCATGCGGGGGCCGGTCTGGACAGCGAAGCGGCCCGGCGCCCCACGGTGCGGCGGGTGGCGGGCGCCGCCGTCGGCTTCATCGCCTTCACGGACAACCAGCCCGGCTGGGAGGCTTCGGAGGCGTCGCCCGGCGTCCACTTTGTTCCCGTGGGCGACGGCGGGCGCCGGGTGGCGGAGCTGCTGGAACTGGTATGCGGGACCAAGACGCGCGTCCAGCTGCTGATAGTTTCCGCGCACTGGGGTCCCAACTGGGGTTCCGAGGCCCCGCCCGGGCATCAGGACCTGGCCCGGGCGCTGATAGATGCGGGGGCCGACGTCGTGTTCGGGCACTCGCCGCACATCTTCCGCGGCGTCGGGCTCTACCGGAACCGGCCGGTCATCTACAGCGCCGGCGACTTTGTGGACGACTACGCCGTGGACCCGGTGGAACGCAACGACCAGTCCTTCATCTTCATGCTGGAAACCCGGGGGAACGCGCCCCACACGCTGCGGCTGCATCCGACGCTCATCACAGATTTCCAGGCCCGACTGGCGCACGGCAGCTCAGGGGAGATAGCCGGACGCATGCAGCGGCTGTGCCAGGACCTCGGAACCCGGAGCCTCTGGAACGCTGCCGGCGGTTTCCTGGAGATCCCGATCGGCCAGGCATAGCCGGGGCAAGAAAAGTCCAAGCTGTCCGTCCTACGTTTCCCATGTTGAAGCTGCGTCACTCCGCACAGCATGGATTTGAAGGTGGGAGCATCACATGGGCAGTCACGTAATGACACCGGAGCAAATGCGCAGGGGGCCATTGTTCTGGCCCCGGTGGGTCTTGTTGTTGCTCCTGCTGGGGATGGTCGCGGCGCTGACGCCGATCTTCGTTCTCTCGGGTTCGGCAACGGCAACGGTGCCGGCCAAGGGACAGTACGTTCCTCAGGCCCGGACGTACTACATCGGCGCCGACGAGGTCGACTGGAACTATGCGCCGTCCGGAATAAACCAGATCACGGGCGCCGCCTTTGACGATACCGCGGCGGTCTTCACCAAGCCTGGCCCCCAGCGGATCGGCACCACCTACGTGAAGTCGCTGTATCGGGAATACACGGACGCGTCCTTCACATCGCTCAAGCCGCGCAGCGCAGCAGACCAGCATCTCGGCATGCTCGGCCCGGTCATCCGCGCCGTCGTCGGCGACACGATCAAGGTGGTCTTCAAGAACAACCTCGACCGTCCGGTCTCCGTTCACGTCCACGGCGTGTTCTACGACAAGTCCAGCGAGGGCGCTCCGTACGACGACGGCACGGGGGCAGCGGACCACGGTGACGACGCCGTCGCCCCGGGAACCGCATACACCTACAGCTACAAGGTTCCGGATCGCGCCGGCCCCGGCCCGATGGACGGGAGTTCTGTGATGTGGATGTACCACTCCCACACGAACGAGGTCGGAGACGACTACGCCGGCCTGGTGGGTCCGATGGTGATCACCAAGGCCAGTGCCGCCCGCGCGGACGGCACCCCAAACGACGTCGACCGTGAGTTCTTCGTCCAGTTCAAGGTCAGCAATGAAAATGCCAGCCCGTATCTGCAGCGCAACATCGACCGCGTCGCCGCCGACCCGGCCAGCGTTGACACCGGCAGCGAAGGGTTCGGGGAGAGCAACCTGATGCACTCCGTGAATGGGTATGTCTTCGGCAACCTGCCGCTGGACGCAATGACCATGCGAAAGGGGGAACGGGTCCGCTGGTACCTGATGGGCATGGGCACCGAGGTGGACCTGCACACCCCGCACTGGCACGGCAACACCGTGACCGCGCTAGGGATGCGCACGGACGTCGTGAGCCTGCTGCCGGCCAGCATGGTGGTGGCCGACATGGTCCCGGATGACGTGGGCACCTGGCTGTTCCACTGCCACGTCAACGACCACATCAGCGCCGGCATGCTCGTCCGGTACCGCGTCACCGACGCGGATAGCTCCGGGAACGGCAACGGCAACCATTCCGGGCACTCCTGAAGGTCATGACGGGATGGCGGATCCTCGGCACGCAATCCGCCATCCCGCAAGCCCCCATTCCTGGCACGGCTGTGTGAGACTTGGGCATCGGGCTCAACAGAGACTGTTTATACCCTGCCGCAAGGCAGGCGCTCCTAAGGAGTCATGCAGACGTGAACAGTCCAGAACGAGACGAATCCGGCGATCGTGGGCCGCAGGAACACCATGAAGATCGCCCCGATCTGAGCAGTCTTCACATCCGCGAGGACGTCGCAAAGGCAGGCTGCTGCGGCAATGTCCACCTTCCCACTGGCCGCACCTGCATCCAGCCTGAGCGCCACCGGGGCTCGTGCGCGTTCGTGGAGCCGCACGCCGCAGCGGATATTGCCGTCCGGTAGCTCCTCAGTTTCCCGTGGACGTACCGGTTTCGGCCAAGCCAGCCGCCGCCGCGCCGGGACCGGCCGCGCCGATTTCGCGGTTCACGGCGGGCATGATTTCGGTGGCGAGCAGCTCGATGGACCGCGCCGTCTCCGCAAACGGCAGGCCGCCGAGCCCGATCTGGGCCATGTACCGGCTGTTGCCGAGGGTCCCGTGGATTTCCAGCAGCTTCTCGATGACCTGCTGGGGGCTTCCCACCAGCAGCCCGCCGCCGGGCTCGGTCCACTCGTCGAAGGTCGCGCGGGGGAAATGGTCCACCGGGCGGGGCATGTTCTGCTCGAAGTAGGCCCGGTAGTAGGGGTAGAACGTGTCGCGCGCCTGCTGCGAGGTGGGCGCGGCATAGAAGTGGCCGCCGGCCCCGACCTGCAGCCCGGCGGCGTCATGGCCGGCGTCGGCAGCGCTCTGGCGGTAGAGCTCCACGAGGCGGCGGAACCGGGCGGGGCCGGACAGCAGCGCAACGAACAAGGGCAGCCCCAGCCGCCCGGCCCGGGCAAAGCTAGCCGGCGTTCCGCCGACGCCGACCCAGACCGGAAGCTTGTCCTGCACCGGCCGCGGGGCGATGTCCAGCCCGGCGAGGCTCTGGGTCAACTGTCCCTGCCAGTCCACGACGGCGTGGTCCCGGAGTTCCAGCAGCATGCGCAGCTTCTCGTCGAAGAGCGCGTCGTAGTCTTCCAGCCTGTGGCCGAACAGCGGATAGGACTCCACGAAGGCGCCCCGGCCCGCGATGATCTCGGCCCGCCCGTCGGAGATCAGGTCCAGGGTGGCGAACTGCTCGAAGAGCCGCACCGGGTCCTGGGTGGAGAGCACAGTGACGGCGGTGCTGAGCCGCAGGTTCTTGGTTTCCCGGGCGATCGCGGCCAGCACGATTTCGGGGGCGGAGAGGGCGAAGTCGTGCCGGTGGTGCTCCCCCAGCCCGAGGAAGCCCAGACCGGCCTGGTCGGCCAGCTTCGCCAGTTCGATGATCTCCTTCACGCGCTGCTGCGGGGACAGCGCACTGCCCGTCCTGATATTGCGGGAAAGCTCGCCAAAGGTAAAAATGCCAAAGTCCATATTTATTGAACATTCAAGTATTGAATTTCATTCCCCCGCCGGAAAATCGACTCCCGCGGTCTGGCCCGGAGCGGCCTTCCGGCGTATTCTGAAGGCACGTTTCGAGCGTGATGGCTGGACAGAAAATGGCGCCGCAGAACCGAATAGGATCCCGTCTGGCCGCGGCCCTCTGGAGGGTCTTGGGATTCTTGATCGTGAGCGCGATCTGCGGCGTGCTCACTGCCAGCCTGGTGGTCCCCGGTGTTGCTGCTGCCGGCCTTGCCGTCAGCAATTCGATCACGTTCTTCAACGGCCTCCCCTCTGACCTGACCGTCAATTCGCCGTCGCAGTCAACCAAAGTGCTGAGCGCGGACGGGAAGCCGATCGCCACCTTCTATGCGGAGAACCGGGTGAAGGTCGGGCTGGACCAGATGTCCCCCTACATCAAGGACGCGATTGTCGCCATCGAGGACAGCCGCTTCTACCAGCACGCCGGCGTGGACCCGCAGGGGATTCTCCGGGCGCTGACGTCCAACCTGACCAGCGGCGGCCGGCAGGGCGCATCCACGCTGACCCAGCAGTACGTCACCAACGTGGTCAATGAGTCCCTGTTGTCGGCGGACAGGGGTGACCAGGTCATCCTCAGCGGCCAGAAGAGCTTCGGCGACAAGGTGCGCGAGATGAGGCTCGCCATCGAACTGGAGAAGAAGTACAGCAAGGACCAGATCCTCGAGGGCTACCTCAACATCGTGTTCTTCAACCGGGACGCCTACGGCATTGAGGCCGCGGCGCGGCATTTCTTCAGCACCACGGCCAAGGACCTCACCCTGCCCCAGGCCGCCCTTCTTGCCGGGCTGGTTAACAGCCCCACCTTCTATGATCCGTCGGTCCATCCGGAAAACTCCGTCAAGCGGCGCAACCAGGTCCTGGAGGCGATGCTCCGCCAGGGCAAAATCACCCAGGCCGACCATGACCCCGCTGCAGCCAGCAGCGTCGAGCTGAAGATCGCTCCCGCGAAGCAGGGCTGCGCCGCCGCGGAAATGGCGCCGTACTTCTGCGACTACGTTTCCCACCTCATCCTCAACAACCCGGCGTACGGCGTCGACGCCGCCGACCGCGAGAAAAGGCTGTACCGCGGCGGCCTGACCATCACCACCACCCTGGACAGCAGGCTGCAGGCTCCCGCGCAGGCACAGGTCGATGCCACCGCCGGGGCCAACCCGGACAAGTGGGGGGCTTCCCTGGTCTCGATCCAGCCCGGCACCGGCAAGATCCTGGCCATGGCGCAGAACACGGTGTTTCTTCCCGAACCCGGGAAATTCGACACGCAGCTGAACTTCAACGTCGATTCCAAGGACGCCAGCGGCAATGACCTGAACGGCGCCGGCGGGTTCCAGCCCGGGTCCACCATGAAACCGTTCACGTTCGCGGAATGGCTCAATGAGGGCAAGTCCCTGGTGGCCGAGGTGGACGCCTCCCGGCGGACCTACCCGCTGGACTTTCCCTGGAGGTCCAGCTGCGGAAAGGTCCTCGGCGCCTACGCTACGGCGCAGAAAGCCCTCGGCGCCGCGGACGACCTCCAGAACAACGATGCGGGCTATTACCGCAAGATGCCCGTCAACTACGGGCTCTACAACTCCATCAACACCGCCACCTTCGCCGAGGCCGCCCAACTGGACTTCTGCGGCATCCAGAAAATAGTCGACACCGTAGGGCTCCACAGCGGCGTGGACAACGCCCCGGTGAACATGCTTCAGCTGGGCAACCTGCTGGGTGCCATTGGCGTGGCGCCGCTCCACCTGGCCAACGCGTTCGCCACGTTCGCCAATGACGGCAAGTACTGCGCCCCGATCGCCATTGTGGACGTGACCGATGCGGCGGGGCGGAAGCTTCCGGCCGAGACCAGCAGCTGCCGTGACGCCGTGAAGCCCGAGGTTGCCCGCGGCGTGAACTCCGTGCTCCAGGACGTGCTGAAACGGGGGTCCGGCATCTACATCGCACCCAAGGTCCAGGACAAGGTTCCGGTGGCGGCAAAGACCGGCACCTCCAACAACAACGGCGCGACCTGGGTGGCCGGCTACACCACCGGCCTTGCCACCGCTTCCTTCTTCGGCGACACCCTGGAAGGCCAGAAACGGCCCGGCCAGAACATCACCATCAACGGCAAGTTCTACAAGAACATTGACGGTTACATGCTCGCCGGCCCGCAGTGGGCGAACTACGTGCTCCAGGTCGCCGGACTCTACCCGGCCGCCGCTTTTCCCCCGCCGCCCGAGTCCATGACCAAGCCGCCGGCGCCGGGCCAGGCACGCTGACAGAGAGGCCCCGTTAACGTTCCCGAAACAAACCTGACACGCCATCTTCACGCAACGGCCGTTCCTGAAACCTCCCCGCAATCTTTTTCCCCACTTTCGGAAACACGGTTCCCGGAGGATTGACCACGGACAGGGGGCCGGCGGCGATGCGTCCCGGTACGGCAGAGTGAATGAGAAGGGACGCGCACGTGGAACTCACTGCGGGAAACGTCTGGATGATGTTCTCGGCGGCGCTTGTGTTGCTGATGACCCCGGCTCTGGGCCTCTTCTATGGCGGCATGACCCGGGCCAAGGCGTCGCTCAACATGATGATGATGAGCTTCATCTCGGTCGGCATCGTCGGCGTTATCTGGGTCCTCTGGGGCTACTCGATGAGCACCGGCAAGGGCATTCTCGGCATCTTCGGCGACCCGTTCGCCAGCTTCGGCCTGAGCAACATCATCGGTTCGCCGGACCTGATCAAGGCCGGCTACAGCGCAACCTTCGCCATCATCACGGTGGCCCTGATCAGCGGCGCCATCGCGGACCGGGCCAAGTTCACCTCCTGGGCCATCTTCGTCCCCATCTGGATCACCCTTGTCTACTGCCCGCTCGCCTTCATGGTCTGGGGCGGCGGCCTGATGAACCCCGGCGGCGCCGTGAGCGCCGTGTTCGGCCAGATGATCGACTTCGCCGGCGGCACCGTCGTCGAGATCAGCTCCGGCGTCGCCGCGCTGGTCCTGGTCCTGATCCTGGGTAACCGCCACGGCTTCGGGAAGGACCCGAACCACCGCCCACACAACATCCCCTTCGTTATGCTCGGCGCCGGCATCCTGTGGTTCGGCTGGTTCGGTTTCAACGCCGGGGCCGCGGCCTCGGCGGAGCAGGCCGGCCTGATCTGGGTGAACACCCTGGCGGCCCCGGCCGCGGCCATGCTCAGCTGGCTCGTGACCGAAAAGATCCGCCACGGCCACCCCACCTCCCTCGGGGCGGCCTCAGGCGTTGTTGCCGGCCTGGTCGCGATCACCCCGGCCTGCGCCAACGTCAGCCCGCTCGCGGCGCTGGGACTGGGCCTGCTGGCGGGCGCGGCCTGCGCCGTGTTCGTGGACCTGAAGTACAGGTTCGGCTTCGACGACTCGCTCGACGTCGTGGGCGTCCACCTGGGCGGCGGGCTCATCGGCACCCTGTCCCTGGGCTTCATTGCCCTCCCGGTCAACGGGGCAGGCGGGGGCCTGTTCTATGGTGGCGGCCTGCAGCAGCTCATCGCGCAGACCGTCGCCGTGCTGATTGCCGTCACGCTCTCCGGCCTCGTGACCGGCGTCATCGGTCTCGCCATCCACAAGACCCTCGGGTTCCGGGTCAGCCTCGAAGACGAGATCGCCGGTGTGGACCGCTCCGAGCACGCCGAGAGCGCCTACTTCTTCGCCGAGCTGGGCCTCAGCCGGTTCAGCCCCTTCCATCCTCATGCGACTGCTCCCGCCGCGGAGCCGCAGCACATGAAAGAAGAGGCGTACGCCTCAGGCGTGTAGCCTCCCGTCCGGGCGGCCTAGCTCCAGAAGCGCCGCCACCAGGGGCGTTCGGGTCCGGGCTCCGGCGGGTCCGGGGCAGCCTTCACGGCAGCCGCCACGGCGGCCCGGCGCTCGTGCCAGCGTTGCACTTCAACGTCGACGTCGCGGGTTTTCGTGACCACGGGCGGCCCGCCCTGTAGTTGCCGGCGGGCATCGATCACGCGTGCGTTGAAGTCCTCGACGATGTCGCGCACCTGCCTTTCCGAATACCGGGCGTCGAGCCGGGCATCCAGTCTTGCGTCCTCGGCGCGGAGGAGGATGGCTTTCGGGCCCAGCCCGCTGATGTTCTCGCGCTGGATCAGGCCCTTGACCCACCAGTCGAGATCATAGCCCTCCCCCAGCCCGGGAATCGGTTTGCCGGCGTATTCCAGGTTGTCGAATTTCCCCTGCGCCATGGCGTCCCGGATCAGGTATTCAGCCCTGGCGGCATCATCGACCTTATTTCGTTTCTGCCGGACTTCTTCCTCGGCTGCCGTCACCTCCGGGTCCTCCTGCGCTGTCCCGCCGGCGGCCCGGACGGCCCGGAGCTCCGCGGCACGCTCCACGCGGCGTTTGAACTCGCCCGCTGCCCCGCCGCCCGTCATTGGCCCCACCCTCAGCTTCCCGTCTCGTCCGGGACTCGGCCCTCGTCCGGGTTTTTGCTCATGTGACAACGGTAGGCCTGCCGGGAATCAGTGTCGAGAACGCGCCCGGACAGCAGCGGACGACGGCGGAACTTCCCGCCGTCGTCCGCTTGCCCCCCGTCACATTTCCCGCGAGCCAGCCCGGCTGGCTAGCCGTCCAGGACGCGGCCCGTGTTCACGGCGACGAGCTTCCGGATGTCTTCCCGGCTGACGCCGGCATCGAGCAGCTGGCCCAGGACCCGCTCGTAGGAATCGATGGGGAAGGGATTGTTCTTCTGGCCCAGGTCGGAGCCGATGATGGTGTTGTCGACTCCCACCGCGTCGATGAAGCTCAGCATGGTGTCCACCTTCCACTGGAAGAACGTGGTGCGGTCGTCGTACTGGACCAGGCCATGCTCGACGACGGCCCCGAGGTCCACCCACTCCCGGGCCTGGGCCGGGTTGGCCTCGATCACGAAGTTCGGGTGGTTTACGACCAGCCGGCGCAGGCCCATCTTCTTGGCAGCACGCAGGACCGCCGTGATCTCCGGCGGTGACATGTGCCCGGTGGAGAGGATCGCATCGGCGTCCTTGACCAGCTGCAGGACTTCCACGGTGGCCGGAAGCAGGTTTCCGGCCTCGTCGAGCACCGGGATCGGTGTGGTCTTCCGCAGCTTGATGCTGGTGGCCGGGAATTTCAGGTGCTCCTCGCGTTCGTGGACACAAATGTGCTGCCCGGAGGACACCGTGGGCATCCAGACCATCCGGCCGCCCATCTGCAGGCTGAGTTCGACAGCGTACGGGTTGATGCCGCCCACGTAGTTGTTCAGGGCCACGCCGCTGTAGACGGGGATCGGCAGGCCGCCGATGGCATCGTCGACGGCGGCGATGTCGGTCACCATGCTGTGGTGGTGGGACTTGACCAGGATGGCCCGGAAACCGGCGGCGTGGGCTTGGTCGGCAACGCCGCGGATGCCGATGTTGCGCGGGAACGGCGAGGGGGCGGGGTGCACGTGGAGGTCCACGGCGCCGAGGAGGAGTTCGGGGATCCTGTCGTCGGTGAAGACGTGTTCGCCAGTTGCGAGGGTGGTCATGGTTTCTCCTTGGGAACGGATGGAAGTTTTGGGGGTTAGGCCGGTGAGCCGGCCGGGTCTACAGCTCGGGAGCCCATGTCGACGTCGCGCGTCTCGGGGCCGAGGTAGGCGCCCACCGCAAGCAGCAGGCCGCCGATGACGATGAGGACCACGGGGGTGAAGGCCAGGGGCATGAAAGCCGTGAGGCCGCTCATGTAGAAGGTGTAGAACGCGGGGATGATCAAGGCGAAGCTGTAGCCGATGCCGTAGCCGCTCGCCCGGATGGCCGCCGGGAAGCGCTCGGTCAGGTAGGCGGCGATGGGTCCGAAGGCGGAGATGGTGAAGACGTCGATCACGATTGCCAGGACCGTGATCGCCACGATGTTCCCGGCCGGGGTGTTCAGCAGCAGCACGAAGGCTGTGCCGGAGACGGGAAGCGAGGTGATGCCGAAGCCGATGTAGAAGCGCCGCCGGCCGATCTTCTGCGACAGTACCGCTGCCCCCAGGAAGCCGCCGATGGTGACGACGGAGGCAATCAGCATGATGACGCTGACCGTCTTGTCCGGTACGCCGACGGCATTCTTCAGGGTGGCGGGCAGGATCGCGGCGGCGACATTGGTCAGGAACCACATGCCGGTCATGAGGATGAAGACCTGCATCAGGCTGCGGCGGTGGCGGCCGAGGAAGAGTGCCTTCACTGGTGATTCGGTGGCAGCGGAGGCCTCGAAGTCCGGGGCCTCTTCGACGTTGCGGACGTAGTAGAAGAACACCGCAAAGGCGAGGAGTCCGCCGATGACGAACGGGATGCGCCAGCCCCACTGAACGTAGGGCGAGTCAACGCTGCCGGCCGGAAGGATCATCAGCAGGCCGAAGGTGAGCACGGCGATGGTGGCGTTTGCCAGGGGGTTGGTGGCCGTGATGAGGCCGCTGGCCAGCCCGCGGAGCTTCTTGGGCGTCCATTCCATGGCCAGGGGGACGGCCGTGCTGTACTCACCGCCCAGGAACGCACCGCCGAGGAAACGGAGCAGGACCAGCAGGACTATAGCGAGACTGCCGACGCTCTGGTAGCCGGGCAGGCAGGCAATTCCCAGGGTGGCCAGGCCGAAACCGGCGAGCGCCACGAGGGTGAGCTTGTGGCGTCCGAACTTGTCCGCGAAATGGCCGAAGATGGCAGAACCGAGCGGCCGCGCGACGAGGGTGGACGCGAAGACCAGGGCGGCGATGGTCGCGGCGGTCCCCTTGTCCATTTCCGGCGGCTGGAAGTAGATCATGGCCGGCGCCAGGGCGATGATCGGCAGGTAGATGTCGAACTGGTCGGCGTAGTAGCCGAAAATCCCGCCCTTGAGCGCTGAACGTCCGGGGTTGGGGTTATTGGTGCGGTTTCGTCCAGCCCGTTGTGGGCGGGCGGGTTTCGCTGGTGCTTGCAGGGTGTTGTGTGCGGACATCGTCGTCCTCCGTTGCTTGTCAGTGGAATTCATCATGGTGGCGCTGGTTCCTAGTTGCGCTGGGCGCGTTCGACGACGCCGGCCAGCCGGCCGGTTGTCTGGTTGCGCTGGGTTCCGCCGCCGAGGGCGGCGGACAGTTCTGCTGCTGCGGTGGCCACGTCCCAGGCGGCCTGTGATTCGCGATCAAGGGTGAGGACGTGGTTGGTGGCGACGAGGGCGAGCGTGGCACAGATTCCGTGCTCGTCGAAGATCGGCGCCGCTACGGCATTGACACCCCCGAGATCGGGGCTCGTGGCCACACCGGTCACCCGGGTGAGCTCGATTTCGGCGCGCAGCGCTTCCTGCTGTTCCGCGGGGAGGGCCGAGAGCATTCGTTCTGCCCGCAGCTGGTCCGGGGTGAAGGCCAGGAACACCTTGGCCTGGGCCGAGACGAGGGGCAGCTGCGAGCCGACCCGCACGGAGACAACCACATTGCGGCTGGTGTCCTCCTCCACCCGTGACACCACGGGCCCTCCCGAGCCCCACAGGCTCAGGACGGCCGTCATGTGGGCTCCCAGGCTCAGGTCCCGCATCACGGCCGGAGCGAGGTCCAGGACCTTGCGCTGGCTCATGGCGAACGCGCCGAGCTGAAGGAGAAGGCCGCCCGGAACGAAGGACCCGATGGCGTGGCCGCGTTCCAGCAGTCCCGCGGCGACCAGCGAGTTGCAGTACCGGTACACGGTGGACCGGTTCAGATGCAGCAGATCCGCGGCCTCCGCGGCCGTCAGCTGCGGCCGGTTAGGACCGAACAACTGCAGGATCTGGGCGGCGCGGGTGACGGCTTGGATGTCCGACGCGGAACCGGCGGAGTTTTCTTCAGACAAGGGAGCCTCTTCGTTCGTATCGCTTTTGTTCGTATTGCTAATTGAATGTTCGCAATGCGGGACTATTTATTGATACTCTAAGTGAACTGGGACACAGTGGCAAGTGCTGGGCCCCCTCAACTGCCAGGCAAGACTGCCCGCCTTGTTCAAAATACGAAGCACGGATGTTTATAGCGAACACTTCCGTGGAGCCGAAGCCCGACCTCAAGGGAGAGACCCGCCATGTTTGATAAGTCAGATCCGCGCGCTGGCTTGAGCCGCAGCGCCCCCGCGGCCGCAGCAGACGCCGCCATTGCGGCGCCCCACTACACGGAGTTCGACGGCGAGCCCAGCGAGGTCAGCGCCCGGGGCAGCAAAACCTGGATCACCCGTGGCCAGAACTTCATCGTGGCCTACTCCAGCCTGGTCGCCGGTGATGAACTGCGCCGCCCGGCCGGGCAGGATGAATATGTGGTCATCCTGCACGAGGATGACGCCGTGGTCACCGTCCACGCCGGGAACGGGCAGGTGACCGCAAAGGGTCAGAGTCTCGTGGTGGTTCCGCCGGGGGAATCCGTGATCGTGGCAGATCAGCCGACGGACGTCGTGCGCGTCTTCGACATCCGAACCGACGACCTCGCGGCCCTGGCCGCGAATGCCGCGGACTACCGTGAACCCCACCCGCGGGTGGCCGCACTGGAAAGCTGGCCGGAGCCTGCCGACGGGGACAGACTGCGTGTCTATCCGCTGGACACCATCGCCGCCGAACCCGGCCGGTTCGGACGCATCTTCCGCACCCGCACGCTGATGATCAACTACATGTACCCGACCGAGGGGCCCCGCGACGCCAGTAAACTCTCGCCGCACCATCACGACGACTTCGAACAGGGGTCCCTGGCCGTCCGGGGCGAATTCATCCACCACATCCGCACGCCCTGGACGCCCGACATGAACCAGTGGAGGGACGACGAGCACACCCCCGTCGGCAGCCCGTCGCTGGCGATCATCCCGCCGCCCACGGTGCACACCACCAGGGCGACCGGGGCCGGCAGCAACATCCTGATCGACATCTTCAGCCCGCCGCGTGAGGACTTCTCCGACCAGCCCGGCTGGGTGCTCAACGCCGCCGAATATCCGCGCCAGTAGCACCGCCTGCCTCTCCATCAGTCCGGTCATCCATGAAAAGAAGGCTTCCAGTGTCAATCCTCAACACGCCAGGGGCAGTCGGCACCTGGGTCAAACTGCCCACCATCGAGTCGGTCCAGATCCTGGCGCATGCCGGCTACGATTTCGTCGTCATCGACCAGGAACATGCCCCCATCGACATCCGCACTGCCTACCAGCTCGTGAACACAGCCACGTCCGAGGGCCTGCTGGCCCTGGTACGCGTGGATGAACTGCGGCCGGCGTCGATCCAGCGGATCCTGGATGCCGGCGCCGCCGGCGTGCTGATTCCCCATATCGATACCCCCGAGCAGGCAGAACTAGCGGCCAGGTCGGTGCGCTTCCCGCCGTTCGGCATCCGGGGCGCCGGCGGCACCAGCCGCGCTGGCCGCTGGGGAACACTCCCGACAACGGACTATCTGGCCTCGGGCAACGACAAAGCGCTCTGCATCCCGCAGCTTGAAAGCAAGCTCGCGATCGACAACGTGGAGAAGATCGCGGCCGTGGCCGGCATCGATGCGTTGTTCGTGGGGGTCGCGGATCTCAGCATGGACATGGGCACCACGCCGTCGGACCCGCAAGTCGTCCGGCTCTACCTCCATGCCTTGGAGGTCGCCCACCGTGCGGGCAAGCCCTGCGGTTTCGCCTCGGGTTCGGCCGCCGGCGCCCGGGCTGCGCTGGACCAGGGCTTCGACTTCGTCATGGCCAGCAGCGATACCGCAATGCTCGTCGCCGAGGCATCCGGTGTTGTGGGAGCGGTCAAGGGCGCGCCCCGCTCCTGACCGCTCCCTGCGCATATCCGGGGCGGCGGCCGGACGCGTACGCTCGGTCTGTGGACATTGTTGAGTTCCTCTCCGCACGGATCAAGGAGGACGAGGCGGCGGCGCGAAGACTCCTGCTCGACAGGTCCGTCTCCGAGTCCGGCCAATGGTACGAGCGCCGCCTGCTGCTGGAGTGCGAGGCCAAGAAGAGGCTGATCCATATCGTGGAATCGGCACGGCAGTCCGCCCTGGCTTCGATGGTCAGCGACCCGTACGGGGACGGGCAGTGGATTCCGGAGGCCATCGGCTGGATGGCCGAGTCCCTCAATGCCCTCGCCCTGCCCTACTACGACCATCCGGACTTCGAGCAGGGCTGGCTGCGGTGAGCAGTCCTGCGCCAGGCCGGTCCGGCCGGACGGCCCACCCTAGGCTGCCAGGGGTGCGCCGAACAACGCGGTGGCCCGGCGGACGAGATAGTCCGGCACGTCTGCCTCGGCGCCGTGCAACGCGTGGCCGAGGAACACTGCGGTGCCCCGGGCCGCATCGGCGAGGTCCAGGCCGCACTCGTGCATCAGCTGGCCGGCCCGCAGGTTCGGCGGCAGGTTGTTGATCCTGCCGACTGAGTTGAAATAGATATGCCAGTCGCCGCGGGCGACCGAGTCCATGTCTCCCCCGACCAGCCGCCGGAGGTTCGCCAGGCTTGGCTCGAGGGACTCCACCCGGAGCGGCTGGTTGAGCTGGTCCGGAACTATCAGTGCAATACAAGTTGTGCTCATCGTACTTTCCTCTATATGGAGTAACCGAGCCGGGGCCGGATTCGTTCCCGGGACTGCTGAAATCCGCCGCGGACGACGGCGGGAAGCGTCGTCCGCCGTCGGGCAAAACGCTGCCGGATTCTGACATCGTGGTGTCCCTTCCCCTAAGCTGGGGTCATCCATCCGGGGAGATGGGGTGTGCAGCGATGGGGGACACTGTTGCGTTCGAATTCCGGCAACCGGGACGATCCGTCCCCGGCACATTTCCGCGCGGCCGACGACGGCAGGCCAGGGACCGTGCGACGTTCCGCCAGCGGACGCATCCCGCAGTGGGCGATAGACGAGGCCCTGGGAAAGATGGACGTTCCTTCCCCGTGGCGTGGCACCCCTGTCCCCGGCAAGAACGTGGAGAGGCCCGCTTCCCGCGCCCGCACGAAGCGTTCCGCCGGCGCGCGGCGCCGGGGCAGGACATCCGGCACGGTCCTCGGCGTTGCCCTCGTCGTGGGCTTGTATTTCAGCCCTGCCCTGTTCGAGCGGTTCGTCCTGCCGGCAGTCCGGCCATACCTGCCGGGTGCCACCATGCCGCCACCAGGGTTTGAGGCCGCGCAGTCCCCGCTCGGCCGCCCGCCCGCGGGCACGGGGTCACGTGCCTACTCGCTGCAACCGTCCCCGGACCCGGGCCAGCCCTTCGTCGCCTACGATCCGTGCCGGCCGGTCCACTACGTCGTCAGGCCCGACAACGCACCTCCCGGTTCAGACCAGCTGGTCCAGCAGGCCATTGCCAAAGTCTCCGCCGCAACCGGATTGCGGTTCCAGGACGACGGAGCCACGTCCGAGGCCCCCAGCGAGCACCGCACAACCTACCAGGACGACCGCTACGGCAAACGCTGGGCACCGGTGCTGATCGCTTGGTCCAACCCCGAGGAAACCCCGGGCCTCGCGGGAAGGATTGCCGGGCTGGGCGGCAGCAGCTATGCGCAGGCTCCCGGACATCCGCTGGTGCTGGTGGCGGGCCAGGTGGCACTGGATGCACCGGTCCTGGCAGACGCCATGCACGGGCCGGAAGGGCCCGCCCATGTCCGCGCCATCATCATGCACGAACTGGGCCACGTCGTCGGGCTCGACCACGTAGCCGACTCCAGCCAGCTGATGAACGCCGAGAACTCCGGGCTCACGGACTTCGCCGCCGGTGACCGCGCCGGCCTGGCCCTGCTGGGAAGCGGAACCTGCGTCCCGCAGCTGTAAGCAGCCAGGCAGAGAGCGCGCGGAACCATTTCCAAGATTTTCCCAAGGTCCGGGCTTAAAATGCGGGCGGAGGCTTAAGATTGGCCGGGGGGCACTCGCCAGCGAAGACGCTTAATGGGAGGCCACGATGTTCAGCCAATTCCGCCAGCCATCATCATCGCAGCCAGCAACCGTCACCGCCGGTCCGCGCAGCCACCGGCCCACGGACGTGGCCCGCCCGCCGACGGACAGATCATGGTCCCGCCGGATCCTGGCCGGCCTGGCGGCGGCGGCCCTGACCATTGGCGGCGGGATCGCGGCCGCCTCCCCCTCAGCCGCCGCGGAGCCGAAGGAAGACTACATCGTTGTCCTCAAGGACAGCGCCGTGGACCCCGCTGCCACCGCCGCGGCCCACCAGAGCACGTACGGGTTCACGACGTCGGGGATCTACCGGGACGCCGTGAGCGGCTACGCCGCCACGATGACGGCGGCCGAAGCCCAGCGCGTCCAGGCTGATCCCGGCGTCGACTTCGTCACCATGGGCCGGAAGTTCCACAAACCGCGGGACGCGGAACCGCCCAGCACCCAGGTGACTCCGCTGTGGCGGCAGCGCATCAGGGGCGCCGCGTCCGAGGGCGACAGCACCAGGGCCGGTGACGACGGGCGTGGTTCGCTCGACGTCAACGTGGCGGTCATCGACAGCGGCATCGATGCCACGCACCCCGACCTGAACGTGCGCGGCGGCGTCGACTGCACTTCCGGCTCGCCCGTCACAGTGACCCCCGTCGATGTCCTGGGCCACGGCACCGCCGTGGCCGGCGTCATCGGCGCCCGGAACAACCGCACCGGCGTGATCGGGACCGCACCCGGCACCCCGCTGTGGTCCGTCCGCGTGGTCGATGACGCCGGCATGATCTCCGAGCAGAGCATGATCTGCGCCATCGACTGGGTGACATCCACGCGCCGGGACAAGGACCGGAACAACAACATCGAAGTTGCCAACATCAGCATCGCCGGCCCCGGCACCGACACGGACAACTGCGGCAAGGGCACGGACCCGATGCACTACGCCATCTGCCGCTCGGTCAGCGCCGGAGTCGCCTACACCGTGGCGGCGGGCAATGCCGGTATGGATTTCGCCGGAACGGTCCCCGCCACCTATGACCAGGTGCTGACAGCGACGGCCATGGCGGACTTCGACGGCCGGCCGGATGGGCTGGCGGCACCCGTCTGCGGGACCCAGGCCTGGGGCGCCGCCTATGGGCAGAAGGATGACCAGCCGGCGTTCTTCTCCAACTTCGCCACCCAGCCGAAGGACAAGGCCCACACCGTCGCCGCCCCAGGCGCCTGCATGCTGTCCACGGCGCCGCTGTCCAAAGCGCCGGGCGGCTCTGCCGTCATGGATGGGACCAGCTTTGCCAGCCCCGCCGTGGCAGGATCGGTGGTCTTGTGCATCAGCCGCGGGGAATGCGAGGGCTCGGGCCAAGCCGTGATGGAGAAGTTCCTGGACGTGACCAAGGACTACAACAGGGCCCACCGTGACTACGGTTTCGGCGGCGATCCGATCCGCCCGATCGACGCGCACTACTACGGGTACCTGACCCAGGTCGCCAATTTCTGATCCGGCGGCGCTCCTTGAGGGTGGACCAGCCCTCCAAGCAAGAGGACGACGGCGGGAATTCCCGCCGTCGTCCTCTTGCCTTGCAGCGGGCGAGTCAGTGCTCGGCCGCAGATCTACGCACGTGCGCTACGAGTTCACCAGGCCTGGTGTTCGCGGGTCAGGCCGAAGGGGACGGCATCGCTGACGGCGATGGTGAAGGAATCGTGTCCGTGGCGGGTGACCAGGATGCCGCGGCGCTCGTGCATGGCCCTCGACTGGGCGAACGTCACTGCATCATTGAGTTGACGGTCCATGCTGGCGCGATCGGTGGCGGTGATCGTCAGGGGCAGTTCAGGGGTGATGGTTGTCATCGGTCTATCCTTGAGTTGGCTCGGTGGAGATCGGGGAAGATCCTTGCGCTCTGCTCGCGAGCTGGCCAGACCCCACGCCGGCCCCGCTCGTCTGACATCAACAGTAGCGGCATGGCAATATTTTGGCAATCGATTGCCACCCACCTTTTTCCCGACCCTCAGGAAGAATGCTCCCGCCATGAGGCGATCATGGCGGGAGCAGGAATCCGGATATCAGCCGAGGAGTCCGGCACTCGCGAGGGCTGCCTCGGCCTCCTCGGCCAGGCCGAAGTTTTCGCCGCCGCGGCTAAGGATCTCGGACAGCACTGCCGACAATGCGGTTTCCGGGTCTTCAACCATGCCATGGGCGCGCCAGCCGATGTGCTTGTCCGGACGGACCAGGATGACGCCGTCTTCCCCGATCTCGCGCTGGCGAAGCCAATCCCCGTACAGGTCCTGGACCTCACGGCCTTCACCGATCACCACGGCCGTCAGCTGGATGCCCAGGCGCTCGGCGACCTTCACCGCCGCATCGGCCCAGGCCTGGCCCGTGATTCCGGTGAAGATGGTGAAACCGGTACCCTTGGCGATGTCGTGAGTCGAATATTTGGATTTCTGATCGCCAAGCCAGGCGTGCGGCAGGCGCAGTCCCGGGAACGTGGATTTCTGGTGATGCAGCAGGGCGTCCTCGCTCAGCGACGGGCGCTCACCGCCGTCGCCCACCACGGCAGTCGACTCATAGAACTGGCCGATTTCCGTGCCCTGGGCGTTGAATTCATCGCCTAGATGTGGTCAGGAAACTCGGTCCTTCCGGGCCGAGAGGAATGGCCGTGCATGAGATCGGCCTAATCCGGTCGCTTCTGGGACTCGATGTACTCCTTGACGACCTCAAGAGGTGCGCCGCCGCAGGAGCCGGCGAAGTAGGACGGGGACCAGAAATGGCCACCCCAAAGGAACTGCTGGACCCTGGCGGAGTGGTCCTTCCGCAGCATCCGGGACGAGACGCCCTTCAGGGAGTTGACCAGTTTCGATACCTCCACGGTGGGCGGGTAATGCACGAGAAGGTGGACGTGGTCTTCTCCGCCGTTGAACCCGGTCAGGGTGGCCCCGAAGTCCTGGCATGTTTCCCGCATGACCCTTTCGCAGGTGGCGAGCATGGCATCATCGAAGACCTTGCGGCGGTATTTGGTCACAAAGACCAAATGAACATGCATGTTCCATATGGCACTTCTGCCCCTGCGTATATCCGGGTTTGGTTCCCATCGTGGTGACATTGACCAATTGTATCATTGGCGGTATTGTCGGCATCGTGAAGAAAACGGTGCAACTGAAGCTGACGCCCACAGGCGAACAGCGCACTGCCCTGCTCCGCACACTGGCAGGCTGCAATGAAGCTGCCAATTTCGCCTCAGAACGCATGCGAACAGAGAGGATCGCCTCGAAGTTCTCCCTTCACCGCGCGGTGTATGCAGATCTCAAAGCGCGAGGGCTCGCGGCCCAGGCGGCCGTCCGGGTCATCGGGAAGGTTGCCGACGCGTACACCACCCAGCGCGGCGCCATTAAAACAGGGGCACTGAAAGGCAAACGCAAAGCGAAAGCCCTTGCCAAGCCGATCAGCTTCCGCCCCGACGCGGCCCAGGCGTTCGATGACCGGAACCTCTCCTGGAACCACGGCGCACAGACCATCTCCATCTGGACGACCGCGGGACGCATCCAGGGCCTCCCCTACGTCGGGTCCGCGGAAGCAGCAGCCCTGGTGAGCGAGTTCCGCCGCGGCGAAACCGACCTGATCGAGCGCGGCGGGAAGCTGTACCTCATGGTCACCGTGGACGTGCCAGACCAGGAGCCAGCCATCCCGGACGGGTTCCTGGGCGTGGACCTCGGGATCGTCAACATCGCCACCACCTCCGACGGGGCCAACTGGTCCGGCGGGGCAGTCACGCTCCGCCGCAAGAAGAATGCCGCGTTGCGGGCGAAGCTCCAGGCCAAGGGCACCAAATCCGCCAAGCGGCTCCTGAAGAAACGCTCCGGGAAGGAAGCCCGGTTCGTCCGGGACATCAACCACCAGATCAGCAAGAAAATCACCACCGAGGCTAAACGCACCGGACGGGGCATTGCCATTGAAGACCTCAAGGGCATCCGCGAACGGGCACGGTTACGAAAGTCTCAAAACACGGCACTGCACTCCTGGGCGTTCGCCCAGCTGGGCGGATTCCTGGCTTACAAGGCGGCCGCCGCCGGCGTCGCCCTGACGGCCGTGGACCCGGCCTGCACATCGCAGCTCTGCCCGGCATGCGGAACGATCGGGCGACAGAACCGGCCCAACAGGGACCTGTTCCAGTGCGCGTCCTGCGGCCACACCGGGCCCGCGGACGTGATCGCTGCAGGGAACATGGCCACCCGCGCGCACCACAATTTTGGGGCTGCCATCAACCAGCCCGACGCAGCCTAAACACCACATCCAGTGGTGGCTAAGAGCCGCAAACCTGCCCCTTCAGGGGCGGATGGTTGATAGTCCTTGGCATCCAGCGCGGCGCCTTCCGGTGAATTCTCCTTGCGCAGCTGAAGCTTCTCGGTGAATTCCGTATCGGTGGTGGCATCAGTGACGCCGAGGGCGTCGAAGATGGGCTTGTAGTCGCGGCTGGACTGGTTGGCCCGGTTGACGATCTGCTTGGCGACCGGTGCGCGCTCGGTGGAGTACGTTTCGAGCAGCTCCGGGCCCCCGGTCCAGCCGCAGGCCCAGGACATAGCGGCCCAGCGTGAGGTCAGCTTCAGCGAACGCGCGTCCCAGCTGCCGCTCGCTGATGCCGACGGCGGCAGCCACCTCGGGCGTCGACAGTCCCGGATCGCCCAGGTGCCCTTCCACGTAGCCCTTGGCCGCGGCCAGATACCCGGCACCGGTGCCCGCACCGTGTCCCGAGGCGATGAGGCGGAATAACTCCAGAATGGAGTGCTCGACGTCGTCCGCGGGCTCCTGCCGGGACGCAACCGCCTGGCGGATCATCCTGGCCAGCTCCTGCGCCTGGGGTCCGGCACCGGGACCGAAATCGAAGCGCACGGGCCGGTTCAGGGGCTGGCCGTCGGACAGCTCCCGGAACAAGGGCCGGGGAATGGTGAGGACCAGCTCCTGCAACCCCTGCGCAAAGCCCCGCATGAAGGGCAAATCCGCGTCATACATGATGGCTTGCCCCGGTTTCAAAGACTCATGGCCGCCGCGGTGGTAGAAGAACGCATCGCCTGCCAGGGCAAAAAAGACGGCCACCACATCGGTGGGATTCTCCCGGATGAACGACTCCGACCGCTCGACGATTTGGGCGGTGCCCTGCACCTGGGCCAGACGCAGGGACGGGAATTGGAGGTTGACTTCGGACGCGTGCAGCGGCGATTCGTCGATGGTCCGGATGTCCAGGGAAATCAGGGCCTTCGCGTTGTGGCTTTCCCAAAGCTGGACACGGCTGAGAGGCGCGATGCCCTGCGTGCTGAACCGTAGGGCGCGGGGCGGCGAGTGCAGTCTGGGCTGCTGGCTGTCCATGGTTCCGTCGATTCTAGCCGAGTGGCAGCAGGCCCGGCTCAAGCTATCGGCTCCGCTGCCCCGGCGCCGGTCCGTCCTTCATCCGCCACGCACTGATGAGGAGCCAAACGGTCCAGACCACCGTCAGGGCTATCCCCGACAGTGTGGGCACGGAGTTTGCCGCCGAGAAGTCCCGACGATCCAGCGAGTCGGCGTGAAAGACCCCGGCCGCCAGCGACACCACGACGCCGGCAACGAGCAGCGTCGCAGCCAGGCGCACCGTTGTCCTTGCCGCGGTTCCGGCCCCCGGTCCTGTCAGGACCGCCGGAGGCCGGGTGCCGCCGTCGCCTGCCGGGAGATTTTCTAATGTCATCACCGCCCCTTTCCGGCCCCGCCCTGCACAGCCTCGACCGCCTCGAGGGCCAGCCGGACGTCCGCCATCCCGTTGTAGAGGTGGGGCGAGATCCGCACGCGTTTGTCGCCGGTCCAGGCCAGCACGCCGTGGGCCTCGAGGCCGCGGCGCCACCGGCTCTCGTCGTCGACGTTGAAGGCAACGATGCCTGCGCGCTTGCCGGAGTCCGCAGGAGTGAGCATGTCCATTCCCCGGGCGTCCAGCTCCGTCCACAGGACATCCGTGAGGGCACGCACGTGGCTTTCGATTCTGGCCAGTCCGCTGGCGCGAAGGTAGTCGATGCCGTTTCCCAGGATCTGCACGCACAGGGCCGCGGGGTTCCCCAGTTCGAAGCGCCGTCCGTCCCGGACCGGCGTCACCGTGGTGTCCCGGACGTCGGCGTCGACCCACGCGGCGGACGTCCACCCGGACTCCCGCGGCTGCCAGTCCGGCTGCCGGTCCGCATTGCAGTACGCGATTCCGGCGCCGTGCGTGCCCAGGGCCCACTTGTAGCCGCACGAGAACGCAAAGTCGGTCAAGGTGATGTCGAAGCCCGCCACGCCGAGGGTCTGGGACACGTCCACCACCAGCATCGCCCCGCACGAGTCCGCAATCGCCCGGTACTCGCTGAGGTCGATCAGCTCGCCGGTGTAGTAGGAGACCAGGCTGGTCACGATGGCCCGGGTGCGGCCGTCCACGGTGTCGGCGTAGCGCTGGGGATCCATCAGATGGTCCGGGCTCGTGACGAGACGGATCTCCAGGTCCGTGCCGGTCCGCCACGGATACAGGACGGAGGGATATTCCCATTGCGGCATCACGACGTTTCCCCCGGCCGCGTCGATGCCGCGGGCCACCAAGTTCACGGCCTGCGCGACATTCTGCGGAAACCCCAGCTCCGCGGCCCGGCACCCGAGCAGGGCCGCCAGCGAATCCGCCGCCCGTGACACCTTGGCGTAGATGCGTTCACGCCCTCCCATCCCCCGGGCCTTGTCCTGCATGAATTCGCTGAACACGGCCGCCTGCGAGGCGAGCATGGGCGTCTCCCCCGCGGCCGCCAGATGGCACAGCCCGGGAAGCCCGGCGAAATCACCCGGGCTGACAAGGGGTGGCAATCCCGGGTCCGGGACACCGTTCCGCTGCTGGGACATGCCGCCGCGCCTCCTCCGGAACTTGGGCCTTCCCCCGCCAGGCGATCGGCCGACGCTTCAATGCTGGCCTCGGTAACTGCCGGGCACAAGGGGCAGCGGGAACGACGACGGCGGGACGTCCCGCCGTCGTCCTCTCGCGGTGCGCCGGGGGCGCCCATCCTTGTCAGGGCGCGGCGGCCAGCCCGGTCCGAAGTTCCACTTCGAGGGCCGCGAGGGCCTCTGCCGCGTCAAGGATGGCGTTCACCTGATCTGCCGGAAGCCGCATCATGGCCGCACTGATGGAACCGGACCAGGCTTCCGCCACTAGCCTTTTGTTCTTCAGCGCAGTCTCGGTCGGATGCAGCAACGCCAGCCTGCGGTCAGACGGACTGGATTTCCGGCGGACGAGGCCGCGGTCGACCAGTGCCCTGACGGCCGCACTGGCATTGCTTTGACGCAACCCCAACGCAGCGGTGAGCTGCGAAACGGTCATCCCGGGTTCCGCAATGACGCGCTTCAAAACGGCCAGTTCCGAAGCGGGCAGCGGATCGAGGCCGGCAGCCGAGGGCAGAACGCGGTGGATCGTCCAGGCGAGGGTATGGAGCTGGGAGCCCAAGTCCTGCAATCGAAGGTCGCCGGTGGTCGTGGTCATGGTCCCAGCTTAACCCATATGTTGACATATATATAGATTCATAAGTACAGTCCTCGCGGACCATCACTCCCCTCCTGGTTAGGAACCACCTGTGACCACAACATCCCCGCCGGGCGCCGCCCAGCTGCCGGGCCTGGTGATCGCGGTCCTGGCCCTGCTGACCGCCGTGAGCCCGCTGTCCACCGACATGTACCTGCCCGCCTTCCCGCAGATGGCGGCCGATCTCGGCGCCTCGGCCACCGGCATCCAGCTGACGCTCACGACCTTTCTCGTCGGCCTGGCGCTCGGCCAGCTGGTCATCGGCCCCCTGTCCGACGGCACGGGACGGCGCAAGCCGCTGATCATTGGTGCCGCGATCTGCCTCCTGGCCAGCATCGCCACTGCCGTTGCCCCGACCATTGAATTCCTCATCGTGGCTCGCTTCATCCAGGGCTTCAGCGGCGCTGCCGGCGTGGTCCTGTCCCGCGCCATCATCGCCGACTCCGCCAAGGGCGTCCGCGGCGCCAAGCTGCTGGGCCTGATGATGATCATCGGCGGCATCGCCCCGGTGCTGGCCCCGGCGCTCGGGGGCGCCATCATCGCCGGGCTGGGTTGGCGCGGCGTCTTCTGGGTCCTCGCGTTCATGGTCGCCCTGATGTTCGTCGCCGCGCTGTGCTTCATCAAGGAATCCCTTCCGGCATCCGGGCGGCAGTCCGGCGGCGTGAAGGCCATGTTCCGCAGCGGCAGGACCGTGCCCTCGAACCGGAACTATGTGGGCTACCTGGTCACGTTCTGTTTCGCTTTCGCTGCCATGTTCGCCTACATCTCGGCGTCGCCGTTCGTCCTGCAAAACATCCTGGGCCTGTCCCCCGGCACGTACTCGCTGGTCTTCGGCGTCAATTCCCTGGCCATCATGATCTCCGCCATCATCGCCACCCGCCTGGCGGGCCGCGTCGCCTACCGCAAGATGCTCGGCGGCGGCGTCATCGCGCTTCTCCTCGCCTCGGTGGCGCTGCTGGCGGTCGTCATGACCGGCGTGTCCATGATCCCGACCCTCGTGCTGCTCTTCGTCTTCCAGGGTTCAGTGGGGTTCATCTACGGCAATGCCACAACCCTGGCCCTCGGGGAAGCCAGCCACCATGCCGGCACCGGTTCGGCCTTCCTCGGTGCCTTCCAATTCGTCCTCGGCGCCGCCGTCTCGCCGCTCGTCGGCCTGGCCGGCGACCACGATGCCCGCCCCATGGGCATCGCCATGGCCGTGGCCGCCGCCATCTCCGCCGCGGCGTTCTTCCTGCTGACCCGCCACCGTTCCGCCAGTGCAACAGGAACGGACGGGCAGCCCGCACAGACTCAAGCTGCAGAAGCGGCGGAAGCGGCTGCACACTGACATCTGCCGCCACTCCGGATGAGGGAGGAGCCGGCAGGCACCCCGGTGTGAACCGGCCCGTTGTGATCGGGCCTGTTGTGATCGGGCCTGTTGTGATCGGGCCGGCGAGCTTATCATATGGGGACAGGCCTGCCGGTAAACCGGCATGGAGGCCCGCCTCAGTGTGAGGGTGCAGAGCGCCAGACCCGCCCGGCCGGCACCCATCCTCAGAGTAAGGGGAGATGAAATTGGCCACATATGAATACTCATCCCCGGCCGCCACGGCCACGGCAGCCCCAAGTGTGGTGCCGGCGCGCAAAGGCAGCATCGTCGTCAAGTGGATCACCTCGACCGACCACAAGACCATCGGGTACCTGTACCTGATCGCGTCCTTCGTGTTCTTCTGTCTGGGAGGGGTGATGGCGCTGCTGATCCGTGCCGAGCTGTTCGAGCCCGGCATGCAGGTCCTGCAGACCAAGGAACAGTACAACCAGCTGTTCACCATGCACGGCACCGTCATGCTGCTCATGTTCGCGACGCCGCTGTTCGCCGGCTTCACCAACGTCATCATGCCGCTGCAGATCGGGGCACCCGACGTCGCCTTCCCGCGGCTGAATGCGCTGGCCTTCTGGTTCTTCCTCTTCGGCTCCACCATCGCCATGTCCGGGTTCATCACCCCGCAGGGCTCGGCGTCGTTCGGCTGGACCGCCTATGCGCCGCTGAACAACACCACATTCACCCCCGGGGTCGGCGGGGACCTGTGGGTCTTCGGCCTGGCACTCTCCGGCTTCGGCACCATCCTCGGCGCGGTCAACTTCATCACCACGATCATCTGCATGCGTGCCCCGGGCATGACCATGTGGCGCATGCCGATCTTCACCTGGAACGCGCTGGTCACGTCCATCCTGGTCCTGATGGCGTTCCCGCCGCTGGCCGCGGCGCTGTTCGGCGTCGGCGCGGACCGCCGCTTCGGCGCGCACATCTACGATCCCGAAAACGGCGGCGCCATCCTCTGGCAGCACCTGTTCTGGTTCTTCGGCCATCCCGAGGTCTACATCATCGCCCTGCCGTTCTTCGGCATCGTCTCCGAGATCTTCCCGGTCTTCAGCCGCAAGCCGATCTTCGGCTACAAGGGCCTGGTCTACGCCACGATCGCCATCGCCGCGCTGTCCGTCACCGTTTGGGCCCACCACATGTACGTCACCGGCTCGGTGCTGCTGCCGTTCTTCTCCTTCATGACCATGCTGATCGCCGTGCCCACGGGCGTGAAGTTCTTCAACTGGATCGGCACCTTGTGGGGTGGCTCCATCACGTTCGAGACCCCGATGCTGTGGAGCATCGGCTTCCTGGCCACGTTCCTCTTCGGCGGCCTGACCGGCATCATCCTGGCCTCACCGCCGCTGGACTTCCACGTCTCGGACTCCTACTTCGTGGTGGCGCACTTCCACTACGTCGTCTTCGGCACCGTGGTGTTCGCGATGTTCGCGGGCTTCTACTTCTGGTGGCCCAAGTGGACCGGCAAGATGCTCAACGAGCGGCTCGGCAAGATCCACTTCTGGATGCTGTTCCTGGGCTTCCACGCCACGTTCCTGATCCAGCACTGGCTCGGCGTCAGCGGCATGCCCCGCCGCTACGCGGACTACATGCCGCAGGACAACTTCACCTGGATGAACCAGTTCTCCACCTACGGGTCCTTCCTGCTGGGCGCGTCGATGATCCCGTTCCTCTGGAACGTGTACATCACCTGGCGCAGCAACGAACGGGTGGAAGTCGATGACCCGTGGGGCTTCGGCGCCTCGCTCGAGTGGGCCACGTCCTGCCCGCCGCCGCGCCACAACTTCACCTCACTGCCGCGCATCCGTTCCGAACGCCCGGCCCTGGACCTGCACCACCCCGAACTCCGGGTCCGCTCGCACGAGACAACCCACTCGCCTGCGGCGGAAGTTCTCGGCGCAGCCGATATCGGCGAAAAGGATGTCCGCAGCCCCAACCCGGACGAATAACATCCGGACGTCCGGCGCCGCTGCCCCGCTGCAGGAACGGGCGCTGCCGGCACCACGGCAGGCCGCTCCGCCACAGGGCGGGCCAGCCGCCGTCGGGAGCGCCGCCTGATCATCTGCAAGGCGCAGGTTTCGATTTGTGAGTCCTCGATTTCCGGAACCTAAGCAAACAAGGGTTTGCTTAGGTATGCCCGGGCGATCGGCGGCACCCGCGTCCGGCAACCAGTACCAGAATGAGTGTCCGGAAGGGCGGAGGCCGGCATGAGGCAGTCCCTGCTGCGGCATTTCCGTACCCTGCACAGCCTCGCCCCGGCCAACAACGATCATTTATCGGCGCTGCGCGTGGCCGTGAGCGTGGCCGTTCCGTCACTGGTTCTCCTCGTCGCCGGGCGCCCCGAGCTGATCATCTACGCCGTCTTCGGCGCCCTGACGGGAATGTACGGGCGGTCCGAAGCCCACCAGCTTCGGCTCAGGCACCAGGCGCAAGCGGCGCTGGTGCTGCTGACCGGCGTGGGCGTGGGCGTCTTTCTGTCCGTGAATCACCTGCACTCGTGGTGGCTGGTGGGTGTGGAAGCGCTCTTGGCCGGCGTCGGTTCGGTGTTCTCCGACAGGGTGAACCTCAAGCCCAACGGCCCGTTCTTCGGCATCCTTGCCCTGGGCGCGTGCGCTTCCGTTCCCACGGCGGTTCCCTGGCCGGTCGCGCTGCTCATCTGCGCCGCAGCTGCCGGGCTTTCGCTCGCAGTGGGTTTTGGCGGCTGGATCCGCGGCCGGGCGTGGAACCCGGGAGCGGTCCGGGTGGCGGCGCCCCTGCGCGGACCCCGCAGGCAGCTGGCGGTCATCCACGCGGCACGGTACGTCCTGGCGGTCGGCACCGCGGGGACCATCGGCGTTCTCAGCGGCAGCGGCCATCCGCACTGGGCCATGGCGGCGGCGGCGGTCCCGCTGGCGGGCGCCGATTTGCCCAGCAGCGTGCACCGCGGGCTTCACCGCATCATGGGCACGTTCCTCGGCCTGGTGCTCGTCGCCGTCGTGCTTCTTCCAGGCCCGTGGGCCCCCTTGCGACTCTTCCCGGGGGCGGAGGCCGCAGTGATGGCGGTGCTGGTCATCATTTTCCAGTTCACCACCGAACTTTTCATGACCCGGCACTACGGCCTGGCCATGGTGTCCTTCACCCCGGTGATCCTGCTGATGACACAGCTTGCCGCTCCGGCGGACCCGTACGTCCTCATCACCGAACGCGGCGCGGAAACCCTGGTGGGCGCGGTGACCGGCATCCTGGTGATCGTCCTTGTCCGCCGGCACCGGCGGATTACACCTCGGTCCGCCGCGGCGGACCGAGGTGATCCGGGCGGGCAGCACCCGAAGATTACCGAAACTACCGTGTAGCGCCCGGCGGGGAGTGGGGCTGCCGGCCGTGGGGCCCAGTCAGGCGGCGAAGATACTCCAGGCGGCTTCATGGGTCGCGCCGGGTTCCAGCCGCACCAGGTCCTCGCCGCTGTTGAAGGCATCCGGCGGGCAGGTCATTGGTTCGACGGCGAGTCCCAGCCGGCTGGGCGAGGGCGGCTGCTTGTCCGCGGTGTGGACCTGCAGCCAGGGGCAGCTCCGGTCCCAGGCCATGCCGACGCCGGTTCCGCCCGGGTCCCGGACGGTCAGCTGTGCGCGGCCGCCAGCGTCGAAGGCGACGGCTGTGAAGGCGTGGTCAATTTCCGTGGCGCCGATGGCGCGCGGCGCGCGGAAATCGAACTCGTGGCCCGCCACGCTCCGGGTGGCAACGGGCAGCAGCCGGTCCGGTGTCACCTCAAGGAAGGAACCCGCCGGGATCTGAAGTGTCCATTCATCCAGCGGCGCCGGCCCAGCCAGCAGGTAGGGGTGCGGGCACACGCCGTAGGGCGCCGCATCCACACCGGTGTTGGCTGCTGTTACGCGACTGTGCAGCCCCTCGGCGGACAGCCGGTAGCGGACGGTGAGGTGCAGGCTGAACGGGTAGCCGGGTGTCGGCTCCAAGGTGCAGGAGAGCTCCACCGACGACTCGTCGCGGGATTCCAGGGTCCATGCCGTGCCGAAAGCGAAGCCGTGAAGGGCACACGCCCGTTCGGGTTCGTTGACGGGCACCTCGTAGTCCACGCTGTCGAAGGTGTACCTGCCGTCGGGGATCCGGTTGGGCCAGGGCGCGGCGATAATTCCCCGAAAATCGGGAATGGGGCCGCCCGCCGGGAACGGGACGATCAGGTCCCGTCCCCGGTGGCGCAGCTCGCGGAGGGCGCCGGCGCGTGCCGTGACGACGGCGGCGTACTCCCCTGCCTGGATCTTGTATTCGCCTGTCCTCACAGTCCGCCGGCCAGCCTGTAATAGGCGGCGTTCCAGTTCAGTTCCTTCTTGAACCCCTTGATGGTGGTGCCCTCGTCGATCGTCAGGAGCTCGGTGCGGGCGATCTCCGCGAAGTCCTCGAAGACATCCATGCCCACAGCCGTGGTCAGCACCGTGTGGTGTGCCGCCCCGGCGGTCAGCCAGGCAGCGGCGGAGGTGGCGAAGTCGGGCTTGGGGGACCACAGCGCCCGCGCCACCGGCAGGTTCGGCAGCGGCTCGTCCAGGTCGACGACGTCGACGGCGTTCGCGACCAGGCGGAAGCGGTCGCGCATGTCGGACAGGGCAACGACCACCCCGGGTCCGGCGTCGGTGTCGAAGACCATGCGGACCGGGTCCTCCTTGCCGCCGATGCCCAGCGGGTGGATTTCGACGCGGGGTTTGGTGGCGGTCAGGGACGGGCAGACCTCCAGCATGTGCGCGCCGAGGATCTTCTCCTGTCCGGGCGTCAGGTGGTACGTGTAGTCCTCCATAAGCGAGGCGCCGCCGGGCAGTCCGGCGCCCATGACCTTGGCCGCGCGGACCAGGATGGCGGTTTTCCAGTCGCCCTCGGCGCCGAAGCCATAGCCGTCGGCCATCAGCCGCTGGACGGCCATGCCGGGAAGCTGCCGCAGCGCGCCGAGGTCCTCGAAGGACATGGTGAAGGCGGCGGAGCCGTTGGCCTCAAGGAAGCTGCGCAGGCCGAGTTCGATGCGGGCGCTGTAGCGCAGCGAGTCGTGCCGCGCTCCGCCGGCGCGGAGCTCGGGAACCACCTCGTAGAGGCGCTCATATTCGGCGACGAGGGCGTCGACGTCGGACTCAGCTGCGCCGTGCACGGCGTCGGCAAGCTCGTTGACGGACCAGGTGTTCACCGAGACGCCGAAGCGCAGCTCGGCTTCGGTCTTGTCACCTTCGGTGACGGCGACATTGCGCATGTTGTCGCCGAAGCGGGTCAGTTTCAGCCTGCGGACCGCCGCCCAGCCCGCCGAGGCGCGCTGCCACACTCCCACCTGCCGGGAAACCTCGGGATTGGAAACGTGGCCCACCACCGTCTTGCGGGGAATGCCCAGGCGGGACTGGATGTAGCCGAACTCGCGGTCGCCGTGGGCGGCCTGGTTGAGGTTCATGAAGTCGAAGTCGATGTCGGCCCAGGGCAGTTCCACATTGGCCTGGGTGTGCAGGTGCAGGAGAGGCTTCCGCAGCAGGTCCAGGCCCTGGATCCACATCTTGGCGGGCGAGAACGTGTGCATCCAGGCGGTCACGCCGATCACTGCGTCGTCGGAGTTGGCTTCGAGCGCGGTCCGGCGGATGGCTTCGGAGTCGGTGAGGACAGGCCTCCAGACGATCCTGACCGGGACGTCGGAGGACTGGTTGAGCTGGTGGGTTATCGCCTGGGACTGCGCGGCCACCTGCTTGAGGACATCTTCACCGTAGAGGTGCTGGCTTCCGGTGAGGAACCAGACCTCGTACTGCTTGAGGGAGGTGTTGTTGGCGTTCGACATGGGTTCTCTCCTGGGAATTCTGGGAAGGTTTCGGGCGGCCTAGCGGCCGTAGACGTTCTGGTAGCGGGCGTAGAGGGATTCGATCTTGGCCGGATCGATCGGCAGCGGCTCGCCCAGCTGCCGTGAAATGTGGACCGTGCGGGCCACTTCCTCGCACATGACGGCGGCCTTGACGGCGGAGCGGGCATCTTTGCCGATGGTGAACGGGCCATGGTTCTGCATCAGGACGGCCGGCGAGTGGGAGGCCTGCAGGGTTTCGACGATGCCGCGGCCGATCGAGTCGTCCCCGATCAGCGCGAACGGGCCAACCGGGATGCTTCCGCCGAATTCGTCGCCCATCATGGTCAGCACGCACGGGATGGCCTCGCCCCGCGCGGCCCAGGCAGTGGCGTAGGTGGAGTGGGTGTGGACCACTCCCCCGACGTCCGGCATGTGGCGGTAGACATAGCCGTGCGCGGCCGTGTCCGAGGATGGCGAGAGTTCCGGGTTGGTCCACTCCACCGGGGTTCCGCCTGAGTCGGCGGAAATCCCTGTCACCGGGCTGCCGTAAAGGTCCGTGACCACCATGAGCCCGGGGGTCAGCTCGTCGTACGAAACCCCGGACGGCTTGATGACCATCAGGTCATAGCCCGGGACCCGGGCGGAGACGTTGCCGGCGGTCCAGACCACCAGCTCGTAACGGGTGAGCTCGGAGTGCAGGTCACAGACCTCGCGGCGGATCCGGGCGATCGTTTCCAGCAGCGCGCTCATGCCGAGACCTCCTCTACGCGTTCGGCGGCATCGGTTGCGCCGGACACGGGTCCGGCGTCGCCCAGGCCGGGCCTGGCCTTACGCTGGATGGCCTTGAGCCGGTGCATGACCTCGTTCGTTCCCCGGCCGAAGTAGTCATGCAGGCTCCGGTACTCCCGGAACAGTTCCTCGTAGGCCGCGACGTTTTCCGGGATAGGGGTGTAAACGGCGCCTGGCTCGGATCCCATGGCTTCCGCGGCGGCCCGGATGTCCGGGTACTCGCCGGCGGCGACCGCCGCGTGGATGGCTGATCCGAGGGCAGGTCCTTGGCTCGACCCGATCGTGGAGAGCTGCAGGCCCGTGATGTCGGCGTAGATCTGCATCAGGAGCGGGTTTTTCAGCAGCCCGCCGGCGACGATGAACTCCGTCACGGGGACGCCCGAGTCGCGGAAGGCATCAACGATGGTGCGGGTGCCGAAAGCCGTGGCCTCCAGCAGGGCACGGTAGGTGTCCTCCGGGCGCGTGGCCAGGGTCTGCCCCACCACGACACCGGACAGTTCGTGGTCCACCAGCACCGAACGGTTGCCCGAGTGCCAGTCCAAGGCAATGAGTCCGTGCTCGCCGATCGCCTGGCGGGAGGCGAGTTCCGTGAGGTACTCGTGGATGCCGAGCCCCTGCCGGTCCGCGGCCTGATGGTATTCCGGCGGAACGCCGTACTTGGTGAACCAGCCGAAGATGTCTCCCACGCCGCTCTGGCCGGCCTCGTAGCCCCACAGTCCGTCCACGATGCCGCCGTCGACGACGCCGCACATGCCGGGGACCTCATGCAGCCCGGTGCCGTTCATGACATGGCAGGTGGAGGTGCCCATGATGGCAACCAGCTGGCCCGGCTCGACAGCCTTCGCCGCCGGCGCCGTGACATGGGCGTCCACATTGCCCACCGCGACGGCGATCCCCTCGGGCAGGCCTGTCCAGGCTGCGGCTTCGGCGGTGAGGTAGCCGGCGGCATCCCCCAGCCGGCCGATGGTGTGCTCCAGCTTGGCGCTGACGAAGTCCTTGAACTCCGGGTTCAGGGCAGCGAGGAAGTCCTCGGAAGGGTAACGGCGATCCTGGTAGATGCCCTTGTAGCCGGCGGTGCAGGCGTTGCGGACGTAGTTTCCGCACAGCTGCCAGACAATCCAGTCGGCTGCCTCGACCCAGTGGTCCATGGCCGCGTACGCTTCCGGATCCTCTTCCAGCAGCTGCAGGCCTTTGGCGAACTCCCACTCGGAGGAGATCAGCCCGCCGTAGCGCGGCAGCCAGGTTTCGCCCAGTTCCGCTGCAAGGGCATTGATGCGGTCCGCCTGGGGCTGTGCGGCGTGGTGCCTCCACAGCTTCACGTAGGCGTGCGGCCGGTTGGCGAATTCCGGCAGCTCGCTCAGCGGAGTGCCGTCTGCCTTGACCGGGACCATGGTGCACGCGGTGAAGTCGGTGGCGATTCCGACGACGGCGGAGGCAGCGATCCCGGCGTCGGCGATCGCGGCGGGGACGGCGTGGCGGAGGACGTCCCGGTAGTCGTTCGGGACCTGAAGTGCCCATTCCCCGGGAAGCCGGGCGGCGCCGTCGCCCGCTGTGTCTGCAGGAAGCGCATCGGACAGGACGGCGTGCGGATAGTCGAAGACCCCGCTGCCCAGCTCCTTGCCGTCGCTGACGCGCACCACCACGGCACGGCCGGAGAGCGTCCCGTAATCGACGCCAATCACAAAGTTTTCGGTTCCGCCGGCTGTCACGTCCATCAAAATCCTCCAATAAAGTTCCGCAGCGTTGCGAACCCTTTCATTGTTAGCGCTAACAATCAGCCTGTCAAGAATCAATCTCCAATGACGGCTCGGTTGACGCGGCAGACCGACCGGGTCGGGGCCGCGGGGCGGCCTACCGCGGAGCGGCCTACCGGGGGGCCTGCCGGGGGGCGGAAATATGCATGGTGGACGTGCTGGCGCGCACGACAAGTTCGGGATTCACCACGGTGGTGCTGCCTGCGGCGCCGTCCTCTATCTGCGCCCGCATCATGTCCATGCAGCGCCGCCCGAGCTCCTCGAAATCCTGCCGCACCGTGGTCAGCGGCGGCATGAAGTAGGCCGCTTCCGGCTGGTCATCGAAGCCGACCACCGACACGTCCCGGGGCACGCGGATACCGGCTTCGCCGAAGGCGCGGAGCATCCCGAGCGCCATCTGGTCGTTGCCCACGAACACTGCCGTCGCCGAGCGCTTTTCGGCGAGCCCCTGGCCGATGCGGTAGCCGCTGCCGGCACTCCAGTCACCTTCCACCAGGAGATCGGCTTCCAGGCCGGCCTCCGCCATCTCCTCACGCCAGCCCGCGGTCCTGGCTGCGGCATCGATCCAGTCCTGGGGGCCGGAAATGTGACCGATCCGCCGGTGGCCCCGGCTGATCAGATGGGCGACGGCCAGCCGCGCCCCCAGTTTCTGATCCACCATGGCACCGCTGAAGCGCCCTGCCCCGCCGGTTCCCACCACCGCAACCGGCACGGCAAGGTTCAGTTCTTCGAGGGCTTGGAGTGTCCCCTCGCGCGGGACGATCACGATGATTCCGTCGACACCCTGGTCCGTGAAGTGGCGGACAGCATCTGCGATGGAGTCCGCGCCGGATTCCTTCAAGGCGGCGATGCTGACGAAGTATTCTGCCTCGCGGGCGGCCTGCTGGACGCCGAGAAGGGTATTGGCGGGGCCGTACTGGCCAAGTTCGGTGCCCAGTACGCCGATGGTCTGCGACCGCCGGGTAACCAGGCTTCTGGCCGCAGTATTGCGCCGGTAACCGAGTTCGGCGATCACAGCCTCGACCCGTTCGCGGGTGGCCTTGCTGACATTGGGGTGCTTATTAACCACCCGCGAGACGGTCTGGTGGGAAACGCCGGCGCGCGCTGCAACGTCTTCAAGGCGCGGCACCTGCCGGTCACTGCTGTTCCCCATGCGAGGCACCCTTCCGGTACGGGACAAGTACGTTCCAACATCCTACGGCCGGCATCCGGCGTCGGTCGCGCCGGCGTCGGCCGGTGCGTTCACCGGAACCGCCGCCCAAGGGATCATGTCTCGGCCTGTGACTTGACCCACAACGCCGGGTGATGCAAACTTTCACTAACGAACTTGTTAGCGCTAACACTCTTCCGGGTCCGTCACCTCTCGTCGAGATAGCTAACCGGATCTTATTACAGGACCGTCGAAGAGCGCAGATGCTTTTCGAACCAGTACCACTTCGCGGACCCTACAGGACCGCGGAAGGAGAATATCGTGAGGATCAAGAAACTCCTGGGCGCCTTCGCTGTCGTCCTCGCAGTCACAGTGGGGGCCACGGGTTGTGGCTCGCGGGGCGGCGCCGCCAGCCCCTCCGGCACAGCGGATGCCGCGGGCTCCCTCGTGGGTATTTCAATGCCCACCCAGACGTCGGAGCGCTGGATCGCGGACGGCAAGAACGTCTCCGACTCCGTGACGAAGCTGGGCTATAAGACTGACCTGCAGTTCGCCAACGACGACATTCCTACGCAGGTTTCACAGATTGAAAACATGCTGACCAAGGGTGCGAAGGCCCTCATCGTCGCTGCCATTGACGGCACCACCCTGACCGATGTCCTCGCAAAGGCGAAGGAGCAGAACGTCAAGGTCATCGCGTATGACCGCCTCATCAACGGGTCACCGAACGTCGACTACTACACAACATTCGACAACTACACGGTGGGTGTCCAGCAGGCCACATCGCTGCTGACCGGCCTGGGCCTTCTTGACGCCAGCGGCAAGAAGGTGGACGGCACGGGCCCGTTCAACGTGGAACTCTTCGCCGGCAGCCCGGATGACAACAACGCCAACTTCTTCTGGACCGGGGCCATGGACACCCTGAAGCCGTTCATGGATGCGGGAACACTCAAGGTCCCCAGCGGCCAGACCAAATTCGAGCAGGCCGCCATCCTGAGGTGGCAGGCTCCCGTGGCACAGAAGCGCATGGAAGACCTCCTCACCGCGGCCTACAGCTCCGGCACCAAGCTCGACGGCGTCCTCTCCCCGTATGACGGCCTGTCCATCGGCATCATCTCGGCACTGACCAGCACCGGCGGCTACGCCAAGGGCAGCCTGCCCATCGTTACGGGCCAGGACGCCGAGAAGGGCTCGGTGAAGTCCATCATCGCCGGCGAACAGTACTCCACGATCTTCAAGGACACCCGCCAGCTCGGTGCACAGGCCGTGAAGATGGTTGATGCAGTCCTGAAGGGCCAGGAGCCCGAGGTCAACGACACCAAGACGTACAACAACAAGGTCAAGGTGGTTCCCGCGTACCTGCTCAAGTCCGTGATCATCACCAAGGACAACTACAAGAAGGAACTCATCGACTCGGGGTATTACCCCGAGGCCGACGTCAAGTAGCCACCTCGCGGGGTTGTGGCCGGGCATCCCGTCCGGCCACAACCCCTAGCGCAGGCCCCTGCAGCCGCAGGCAGCCCAGTTTCGACCAGTCAGTGGGAATTGACGATGAATACACCAATTCTTCAAATGCGAGGAATTACCAAGACCTTCCCGGGCGTGAAGGCCCTCCAGGACGTCACCCTGGACGTGAACCGCGGGGAAGTCCATGCCATCTGCGGTGAGAACGGAGCGGGAAAATCCACCCTCATGAAAGTGCTGTCCGGAGTTTACCCGCACAACTCTTTTGACGGCGAGATCCTGTTTGAAAACGAACCGTGCAGTTTTTCCAGCATTACCGACAGTGAAAAGCGCGGCATCGTCATCATCCACCAGGAGCTGGCACTAAGCCCGTACCTGTCGATCGCCGAGAACATCTACCTCGGAAACGAGCAGGCCAAGAACGGCTGGGTGGACTGGCGCAAGACCAACCTCGAAGCAGCCAAGCTGCTGGCACGCGTTGGCCTCAGCGAAAACCCCGTCACCCCAGTCCAGCACATCAGCGTGGGAAAACAGCAGTTGGTGGAAATCGCCAAGGCCCTTTCCAAGGAGGTCAAGCTGCTCATCCTGGATGAGCCCACCGCCGCCCTCAACGACGAGGATTCGGGCCACCTTCTGGACCTGATCCTCCACTTGAAAGGCCAGGGCATCACCAGCATCATCATCAGCCATAAGCTCAACGAGATCCGCAAAGTCGCGGACGCCGTCACCATCATCCGTGACGGCAAGACCATCGAGACCCTCCGCTTGGACGAGGGACAGATCACCCAGGAGCGGATCATCCGCGGCATGGTGGGCCGGGACCTGGAAAGTTTGTATCCGGACCGGGATCCCAAGATCGGCGAAGAAGTCCTCCGGATTGAGGACTGGTCCGTCCAACACCCGCAGGACCACACGCGCATCGTCGTCCATAATGCGAGCCTGAACGTGCGCAAGGGCGAAGTGGTCGGGCTGGCCGGCCTCATGGGAGCCGGACGGACCGAACTAGCCATGAGCGTCTTCGGACGTACATACGGCACCGCTATCTCAGGGAAAGTCTTCAAGTACGGGCAGGAAATCAACACCTCCACCGTTTCGGCGGCGATCAAACACGGCATCGCGTACGCAACGGAGGACCGCAAGCGCTACGGGCTGAACCTCATCGAGGACATCAAACGCAACGTCTCCATGGCGGCGCTCGGCAAGCTCGTCAAGCGCGGGTGGGTGGACAAGAACGAAGAAACCATCGTGGCCAACGGCTACCGGAAGAGCATGAACATCAAAGCTCCCTCGGTGGCTGCCATCACGGGCAAGCTTTCGGGCGGCAACCAGCAGAAAGTGGTGCTGAGCAAGTGGATGTTCTCCGACCCGGACGTGCTGATTCTTGATGAACCGACGCGGGGCATCGACGTCGGCGCCAAGTACGAGATCTACACGATTATCGCCAAGCTCGCAGCAGAGGGAAAAGCAGTCATCGTGATCTCCTCCGAACTGCCCGAGCTTCTGGGCATCTGCGACCGGATCTACACCCTGTCCGCCGGCCACGTCACCGGGGAAGTGGCCATCGCCGACGCATCCCAGGAAACCCTTATGCACTACATGACCAAGGAAAAGGAATAACGAACATGTCGGCCCTACGAGAATCCCTCGGCTTCCTGACTAGCCGCCTGCGCCAGATTGGCATCTTCGTCGCCCTGATCCTGATCGTCCTGCTCTTCCAGGTGCTGACCGGGGGAATCCTGCTGGAACCGCAGAACGTCACCAACCTCGTTGTCCAGAACAGCTACATCCTCATCCTGGCGATCGGCATGGTGATGGTGATCATTGCCGGCCACATCGACCTCTCCGTGGGATCCATCGCCGGTTTCATCGGTGCCGTTGCCGGTGTCATGATCGTCCACTGGGGATGGCCTTGGTGGCTTGCCATCCCGGCCTGCCTGCTGGTCGGCGCGCTGGTGGGCGCCTGGCAGGGGTACTGGATCGCCTACGTCGGCATCCCCGCCTTCATCGTCACCCTGGCCGGCATGCTGATCTTCCGCGGCCTGACCCTGATCACCCTCAAAAACCAGCAGATCACCCCGTTTCCCGCCGAGCTGCGCGCCTTGGGCGGAGGCTTCCTGCCCGACATCTCCGGCGGCACGTCGGCGCTGGAATGGCTGACGGTCTTACTGGGCGTCGGCGCCACGGTCGCCCTGCTGATCCAGGCGGTCAAGGAACGCCGGATCCGCAAGAAGTTCGAGCTGGAGAACGAACCGATGGCCTGGTTCGCCACCAAGACCACGTTCATTGCCCTGCTCATGCTGACCATCACTTTCCTGCTCGCCTCCTACCGCGGCACCCCGATTGTCCTGATTGTGCTCGCGGTCCTGGTGATCGTTTACACGGCCCTCATGAACAACAGCGTTTTCGGCCGCCACACCTACGCCATCGGCGGCAACCTGCACGCCGCGGAACTCTCCGGCGTCAAGACAAAGGCCGTCACGTTCCGGCTCTTCGTCAACATGGGCGTCCTCGCCGCACTGGCCGGCCTCGTATTCACTGCCCGCCTGAACTCGGCGCAGCCTGCGGGCGGCACCGGCTTCGAACTGGACTCCATTGCAGCGGCCTTTATCGGCGGCGCCGCGGTCACGGGCGGCATCGGGACCGTGGCCGGGGCCATGATCGGCGGCCTGATCATGGGCGTGCTCAACAACGGCATGTCCATCCTTGGCCTCGGCACGGATTACCAGCAGCTCATCAAGGGCCTGGTGCTCCTCCTGGCCGTCGGTTTCGACATCTTCAACAAGAACCGAGGTGGCCGCGGCGGCGGAGCCAGCATGGGCAAGCGTTTCAAGCTCAAGACGACGCCACCGGCCACCGAGCCGGCAAAACCTGCCGGGGAGCGCCCGGTTGCCGCGGGTATCCAGCAGACCAGCACCGTCCAGAACCGTTGACACAGCAGGGAGGGAAAGCCCCCATGACAACCATCGAACGCATCGACATCCGCGTCACCAGCAGGCGCCTGCTTGACGAACGTCTCCAAGCCGCCGTGCGGCACCTGCAGGAAATCGCCGTCCTGACCGGAACTCATGGAATCCTGATCACCCGAAACGGGCCCGGGAACTTCACTGCGGAGCTGTCCGAGCACGTTCCATTCGGAATGACCCGCGAACTCACGTACTGACAGCGGCCCGCCAGGGGCGTGCGCCAACTGTGCGGGCAGGGCAAGCTCCTGCCCGCACAGCCCGTTAAACACTCCGCCGCTACCTCCGTCAGGCTCAACCTGCCCGAGCCAGCGGCCCCGTTCCGGGCGTGATTTTCGCTGCGCAACTGCGCCCTCGCTGCGCAAAATACCCGGCGCTACGGGCATTCCCATTCACGTAGCGCCGGGTATTTTGCGCAGCGCAGCCCTGAACCCTTTACGAGGCTAGCTGCCGACGGTTGTTACTTTCAGCAGCACGGCGTGCTCCGGGTTGAGAATGGGCATGGGCAGGCCCACCTCGGCCAGGAAGCGGCCGCTGGCCTCAGCCCCGGATGCCAGCCATGCCGGGGGCTGGACCTGCGTGAAGGTGTGGGCGTAGTCAGCGTCGCCCGGCGCCGGGAAGACGGCCTCCACCCGGTAATTGGTTTCGGCGGGAAGGCCCGGGATGGCGACCCGTCCGGGCTGCTCCGAGAATGAGGTCCGCGTGCTGACCAGGGCAAACAGCGCCGCCGTCGAGCCCGGCACCGCACCGCCACCAGCCGCCACGTCGGCTACGACGCCGTGCAGCATCCGGGCGTCGTCGGGCATGTCCGCGCGGACCATCCGGCCGCTGTGGATCAGCCCGCGGTGCTCCTTGTAAAGCCGGATGAAGCGCTTGAGCTCCTCGCGCTCGGCGCCCTGCACCTGCCGGACGTCCCACTCCATCCCGAAGTGGCCGAACAGCGCCGTAATGGCGCGGAAGGAGAGGTCATGGGTGCGGGCCGTCGTATGCGAGGTCGTGGGGCCGATGTGTCCGCCCACGAGCTCCGGCGGAACCACCAGGCCGGTCCAGCGCTGGATGGTCTGCCGCTCCAGGGCATCGTTGCAGTCCGAACCCCAGATCCTGTCGGTGCGCTCCAGGATCCCGAGGTCCACCCGGGCACCGCCGGACGAGCAGCTTTCAATCTCGACACCGGGGTGGGCCTTGCGGAGCTCATCGAAGAGCCGGTAGGCGGCGAGGGTCTGTGCGTGGACCGAGGCGCGGCCGGCGTGGCCGTGCTCCAGCAGGTCCCGGTTCTGGTCCCACTTGAGGTAGCTGATGTTGTTCTCGCGCAGCAGCGCATCCACCCGATCGTAGATGTACTGCCACGCATCGGGATTGACGAGGTCGATGATGTGCTGGTGCCGCCACTCCAGCGGCAGGCGGCCGCCGTCCTTGTAGCTCTGGGCGGAGGGCCCCGCGATCCACTCCGGGTGCGCCCGGACAACATCGGAGTCGAGGTTGACCATTTCCGGTTCCACCCAGAGGCCGAACTCCATGCCGCGGGACGTGACCGCTTCGATCAGCGGCGTGAGTCCCGCCGGCCAGAGGGCCTCGTCCACGTACCAGTCGCCCAGGCCGGCGTGATCGTCGCGGCGTCCGCGGAACCAGCCGTCGTCGAGCACAAAGCGCTCGACGCCGAGCTCCGCGGCGGAGTCCGCGAGTTCGATCAGGGTTGTGAGGTTGTGGTCGAAATACACGGCCTCCCAGGTGTTCAGCACCACCGGGCGGGGCTTTCCGGCGCCGTGTCCCGCGGCGGCCGGCAGCACGTGGTGCGGGCGGTTCCGGAACCAGGCGTAGAAGGCTTCGCTGACGCCGTCGAGTCCGCGGTCCGAGTACGCGGCGAACAGCGCGGGGGTGGCGTAGCTGCCGCCGGGCGCCAGGACGATCTCGGCCGGGCCGAGCAGCTCCGATCCGCCGATCATGGTCCGGCCGTCCGCGACACTGTCCGCGAACTGCTCGTGGTTGCCGCTCCACGCCAGGTGCGTTGCCCAGACCTTGCCGTGGCGGTTGCCGAAGCCGGCGGTGCCCGCGGCGAGGAGCAGCGAGGAATCGTGCCCGGTGCGGCCGTGCCGGCCGGTCCGCACCCAGGTCCCCTGCTGGATCGTCCGTCGCTGCGGGTGGCGTTCCCGGCACCAGCGCCCGGTCAGGTCCAGGAGTTCGACGGCGTCCGGCGCCACCGGGAGCACCGTGGCCAGCTCGTCCAGCTGGAAGGGCGAGTTTCCCGTGTTGGTGACGGTATGGCGCAGCTCCAGCAGCCCGCCGTCGTGCAGCCTGAGGGAGGACGCAACGCTGATGCCGGCGTCGGCGTCAGACTGGACAATCACAGCGGTGTTAGGCACCGCGGAATTCCTGGCGGGGCCCGCACCGTCCGCGGACACGTCCGCCACGCGGAGCCGGACGGAGAAGTCATGGCCCGGGACGCCGTCGGCGATCCGGTGGCCGCGCAGGGCCGGACGGCCCTGCCAGCTCGAGGAAGCCTGCGGAAGCAGCCCGGCGGGCATGGCCGCATCGACGGCGGAGTGCGGGACGGGCCCGCCGAGGATGGCCAGGTCGGGAAGGGAGGCGCCCAGGTCGGCACCCCAGTGGATCACCTCGGCCTCCCCGCTGTCGAAGCTGATCACCAGGCTGGTGCTGGCGGAGCGCAGGTACAGGGGATCCATGGCGGGTCTCTTTCGGTGGTTCGGCGCGCGTCCGGGAACGCTGGAGTCGTGGGAGTGCGGGGTGGTGCGGGGAGGGAAGTCCCCGGGTGCCGCCGCCGCGGGGAGGAAGCGGCGGCACCCGGAGCGGGTGACGGCGGGCGGCGCCGCAGTCAGCGCCTGCCGTTCCGGCGTCGGGCCCTACTTGAAGAGGGCGTTGACCTGGTCGTTGGCTTCCGTGAGGGAACTGGCCGGCTTCTTGCCCGAGAGGACGGCGTCCATCGCCGGCTTCATGATGCCGTCCACCTTGGCCGCCTTATCCGCGATCGGGAAGAGGAACGTGGTGCTGTCCTTGACGTGGGTGGTGAAGGCGGAAACGTCGGTGCCCTTGTCCGCGAAGGCCTTGGCGGCGATCTCGGAGGAGCTGGTGATGGCCGGGAACACCACGGCCTTCTTGGCCACCACGTCCTGGCAGGCGGTGGAACCGAGGTATTCGACCCACTTGACCGAGGCAGCCGGGTTCTTGGTGCCGGCCCAGACGGAGTCGGCCAGGCCGTTGAACATGCTGGCGCGCTTGCCTTCAGGGCCCTTGGGGGTGGGGGCGAACGCGGTCTCCACGCCCTTGTAGCTCTGGTACTGGCCGATCAGCCAGTCACCGGTGGTGTTGATGGCGGCCTTGCCGGCACCGAAGTTGTCCGCCAGGCTGGCGCCCACGGTGGTCTCGAGCTTGGGCATGTAACCCTTCTCGGTGAGGCCGGCCCACCAGCTGATGGTGTCCTGGAAACGGGGGTCGTCATAGTTGAACTTGGTGCCCCACGGGTTCTTGTCCTTAGCGGTCCAGCCGGTGGTGCCGGTCAGGAAGCTCCACTCGGTCTGGCCCTGGCCGGAGCCGCCGCCGGCCAGGCCGAGGCCGTAGACCGCCACGTTGGTCTTGTCGAAGCCGGCCTCGTCGCCGCGGACGCCGTTCTTGTCCACGGTCAGGTGGGCGATCGCCTTCTCGTAGCTGCCGCCGTCCTTCGGGTTCCAGTCCAGGTTCGCCATCTGCTCGGCGCCCAGGCCTGCGGAGTCCGTCATGGCCTTGTTGTAGAACAGGCCTACCGTGTCCCAGTCCTTGGGCAGGCCGTAGCGCTTCCCGTCCTGACCCACCCAGAGCTCGGGGAGGCCCTTGCTGTAGCTGTCCAGCTTGATGCCGTCCTTGGCCACGGCGTCGTCGAGGGAGAGCAGCTGCTTCTTCGCGGCGTACTCGGGGTACTTCGAGAGGTGGTTGGTGAAGACGTCCGGGGCCGTGCCGGCAACGAAGCCGTTGGTCAGCGTGGTCCAGTAGTCGTCCCAGCCGCGCTGGGTGATCTTGACCTTGATGTCCGGGTTGGCCTTGGTGAAATCGTCCGCGCACTGCTGGTAGGCCGGGAGCTGGTTGGCGTCCCAGAGCCAGTAGTTGATTTCGCCCTTGGCTTCGGCGGATGCCGGGCCGGAACCGCCGCAGGCGGAGAGTGAGAGGGCGATGGCTGCGGCGGCAGCGACGGCGCCGAGGGTCTTCTTCATGGTGGACCTTTCGTGGAAGTGCTTGGGGAGTGAAGTGCTTGTGGAGTGTTTTCGGTGAAGAGTTACTTGATGCCGGAGAAGCCGATGGAGTTGACCACCCGTTTGCCGAAGGCGATGAAGAGCAGGAGTACGGGCAGGGCCGCCACCAGGGTTGCGGCCATCAGGCCGGACCAGTCGGGGGCTCCCTGCGGGGACTGGGACTTGAACACGCCCAGGCCCACGGTGAGGACGCGGACGCTTTCGTCCTGGCCCACCAGCAGCGGCCAGAAGTACTCGTTCCACTGGCCGATGAAGGTCAGGAGGGCCAGGGTGGCCAGCGGCGCGGCGGCGTTGGGCAGCACGATCTGGAAGAAGATCCGGAGGTGCCTGGCGCCGTCGAGCATGGCTGCTTCCTCCACCTCCCGGGACATGCTCAGGAAGAACTGCCGCAGGAAGAAGATGGCGAACGGGGTCATGAACAGGAACGGCAACGCCATGCCGGCGAAGGTGTTGAGCAGGCCCAGGTTCTTGATCATCAGGAAGTTCGGCAGGGCGGTGAAGATTGGCGGGACCATCATCGTGGCGAGGAACAGGGCGAAGACCACGTTCCGGCCGGGCCAGCGGAGCCTGGAGAAGGCGTACGCGGCCATCGCGCTGAAGAACACCTGGCCGGCGGTGGTGACGGAAGCGAAGATGATGGAGTTGCGCAGGTAGAGCCAGAAGTTGATGGCGGCGCCGGAGCCGCCGTCGGCGATGGCCTCTTCGGGGCTCTGCAGGCCGAGGACCCGTTTGAAGGCGCCCAGGCTGAAGTCCGCGGGAAGCAGGTTGCCGGCGTTGGCGGCCAGTGAGTGGTTGCTGGACAGCGCGGTGCGGAGCATCCAGAGGAACGGTGCCACCGTCACGGCGACGGCAACGGCGACGAGGGTCCAGGCGCCGACGCGGCGCCAGTTGACGGGCTTCCGGCGGGCTGGCTCCCCGGGGGCTGATTCCCCGGGAACGGAGGTGGCGCTGACTGGCTTCTTGCGGGAAAGGGTGGAGGTAGTCATGGCTGGGGTTCCTTAGTCCAGATCCGATTCGTTGCCCTTGAGGAACTTCATCTGGATGAAGGCCACCAGGGCGAGAATGACGAAGAGAATGACGGACAGGGCCGAGGCGTAGCCGAAGTCGGATTCACCGAAGGCCTTCTGGTAGATGTACATCTGGATGACGCGGGAGGCATTGACGGGGCCGCCGCCCGTGGTCACGGCCACGGTGTCGAAGACCTGGAAGGAACCGATCACGGTGACCACCAGGACCAGCACCAGCACCGGGCGCAGGAGCGGCATGGTGATGCTCCAGAAGGTCCGGGTGGGGGACGCGCCGTCGAGCGAGGCGACTTCGTAGACGTGGTTGGGGATGGACTGCAGGCCGGCGAAGATCAGCAGCGCCGTGTATCCCATGTGGCGCCAGACGTTGACACCGGCGATGGTGGGGATGGCCCACTGCTCGCTGCCGAAGAAGGCGATGCGGGGCAGGCCGAGCCAGCTGATCAGCTCATTGACGATGCCCATCTGGTAGTCGAGCATCCAGAACCACAGCAGGGCAACGATGACGTTGGCCACGAGGAACGGCAGCAGCAGTGCGCCCCGGATGAACGTGGACTTGGCCACCCGGTGCATCAGGAGGGCCAGCCCGAGGGCGATGATGGTCTGGAAGCCGATGTTGAGTCCGACGTACTGCACGGTCACCCCCATGGCGTTCCAGAACAGCTCGTCGCCGAAGATGGCGGTGTAGTTCTTGGTGCCGATCCAGGTGGGGTCACCCAGGATGCTGTATTCCGTGAAGCTGAGGTAAATGCCGCGCACCGTGGGAACCAGATAGAACGCGACGAAACCGACCATTGCCGGGAGGATGAACAGCAGGGCGATCCGGAGATCGCCGAGGCGGCGTCCCCTGCCGGCCTTTCCGGCCCTGCCTGCTTTTCCGCGATGCGAGGGCTTGGATCCGCCGGCCACTGGATCCGGAAGCTTGGTGATGGTAGTCATCGTCGACTCTTCCTGGTGGTGTGATGTGGATAACAACTGAGAGGGAATCTACACGAGTAGATAGCGAGTGGCAAGAGAGATTTCGCGGTTTCACTGTGTTTTTCTCGTTCTCACCAACAGTGATTGACTCGTGTAGATCCCCGTGCGACACTTTCCCAAAGCGTGCACGACGAGAGATTGGGCTGTGACAGCATGGATGCCATGAGAGCACCCGAAGCGCCGGCACCCCGCAGCCAGGTGACCCGCAAGGACGTGGCCCGCTACGCGGGCGTCAGCACCGCCGTCGTCAGCTATGTGGTGAACGGCGGCCCGAAGAAGGTGGCGCCCGGCACCGAAGCGAAGGTGCAGGATGCCATCCGGATCCTGGGCTACCGGCCCAACGCCGCCGCACGGGCGCTGAAGCTCGGTTCCAGCGAGACCTTCGGCCTGGTCCTTCCGGACAACTCCAACCCGTTCTTTTCCTTGCTGGCGCACGCGGTCGAGGACGCGGCGGCGGAGCGGGGCTTCGCGTTGCTGCTGACGAATTCTGACGGGAACCTCGCCAAGGAGCGCCGGCACGTGCGCAACCTCGCCGCGCGCCAGGTGGACGGCGTGGTGCTGGCCAGCGTCCTGTTCGAACCTGATCTGGCCGATCTCGAAGCGGCAGAGATTCCCTCGGTGCTGCTCAATCACGGCAGCGAATCCCCTGGATTCAACAGCGTAGGCGTGGACCTTGCGGCCGGCGCCAGATTGGCCGTCGAACACCTGATCGGCCACGGCCATACCAACATCGCCCTCGCGATGGGAACAAATTCGGGCAACGACTTCGACCGCCGCGAGCAGGGTTGGCTGGAGGCCCTCGAAGACGCCGGATTGTCCGAGGGCCAGATAGTCCGCGGGGCGTTCACCCGTGAGGGCGGCTACGCCGCAGGCCTGCGCTTCCTCGCCTCCGCGAACCGGCCCACCGCCATCTTCGCCAGCTCCGACATGCAGGCGATCGGCATCCTGCGCGCCATCCACGAAGCCGGGCTCACGGTGCCGGGCGATATCGCCCTGGCCTCCTTCGATGGTTCGGCCGAGGCCGAGTTCAGCTGGCCCCCGCTGACCACGGTGGAACAGCCCGTGCGGGACATGGCGGAGGCAGCTGTCGCGGCCCTCATCGGAGCACGCCGCGGCGAGCAGCCGGAGCACCGCACCTTCCCGACGGTCCTGCGGGTCCGGCAGTCCTGCGGCTGCGCCGGCCCGGCAGCGTAGCCTTCATCGACTGCTCCGTAAGCGCCGTTTTGAGGGGTCAAAAGGGCGGTTACGGAGCACTCGACGTCAGGAGATGCGTTCCGCTCCCGCGGCCGGCGTGACGGTGAAGATGTCCGGCCGGGTGAGGCCCGCCTCCGCGAAGGCGTGGACGACGGCGTCGCGGACCTGCTGCTCTTGCGCGACGGGAGTCAGTGCGATGGCCGAGCCGCCGAAGCCGCCCCCGGTCATCCGTGCGCCGATGGCACCGTGCGCACGGGCCGTATCCACCGCGAGGTCGAGTTCCGGGCAGGAAATCTCAAAATCATCCCGCATGGAGGCGTGACTGGCGTCAAGAAGGCTGCCGATGTGGGCCGGCCCCTGGGCCCGGAGGGTGTCCACGGCCTGCCGCACGCGGTCGTTTTCTGTGACGATGTGGCGGACCCGCCGGAAGGTCAACTCATCCAGCAGACCGCTGGCCTCGTCAAGGTCCGCGACAGCGACATCCCGTAAGGCCTTGACGCCCAGGACCTGGGCGCCAAGCTCACAGGAAGCGCGGCGGGAGGCGTAGCCGCCGTCGGCGTGGGAGTGCGAGACCTTCGTGTCGATGACCAGCAGGACAAGCCCGGCCTCCTGCGCCTCGAACGGGACGAGTTCCACGGCCTGGTCCCGGCAGTCGAGGAAGACGGCATGACCTCTGGCCCCGCGCAGGGACGCCGACTGGTCCATGATGCCGGTCGGTGCGCCGACGAAGGCGTTTTCCGCATGCTGGGTCAGCCGGACCATCTCCTCGACGGACAGCCCTGCCCCGGTGAGCTCGTTGAGGGCCGTGATGACGGCGCACTCGATCGCATGTGAGGACGACAGTCCGGCGCCGAGCGGCACGTCGGAGTCGAGCAGGAGGTCGAAGCCGGGAACCTCGACGCCGTGCTGCTGCAGAGCCCAGACCACGCCGAGGGGGTATTTCACCCAGCCCTTGACGGGCCCCGGGGTCAGGGCGGCGGCATCGGCCTCGGCGAGGCCCTGGTCGCCAAAGGTGGACAGCAGCCTTATCGTGGAGTCGCTGCGGAGGCGGACCGCGGTCCTGGCCCGCTTGTCGATGGCGAAAGGCAGCACGAAGCCCTCGTTGTAGTCGGTGTGCTCGCCGATCAGGTTCACCCTGCCGGGGGCGGCCCAGACGCCGTGCGGGGCTGCCCCGAACGTAGCCTTGAAGCGGTCCGCCTGGGCGCCGGTCTGGGCGTCGGCGCGTGTTGTCGTGTTCATGCGGGGGCGCCTTCCGGGGCCAGGGTGGCGGGGGCCAAAGCGCCGGGGGCCGCGACGGCGGCCAGTTCGCCGGCCACTTCGCGCAGCCGGGCAGCGACGGACTCGGGCGTGGTGTCGTTGATGAAGGCGCCCATGGCAGCCTCGGAGCCGGCCAGGTACTTGAGTTTGTCGGCCGCGCGGCGGGGTGAGGTCAGCTGGAGATGCAGCTGACCGGCCTGCCGCATGGCCGGCTCCAGCGGAGCCTGGTGCCAGGCTGCGATGTAGGGGGTCGGCGTCGGGTACAGGGCGTCGAAGCGCCGCAGGAGCTCCGGGTAGAGCTGCGCCAGTTCGTCGCGTTCCGCCCCGTTCAGGGCGGCCAGGTCCGGGACCTGGCGGTGCGGGACGAGGTGGACTTCCAGCGGCCAGCGGGCGGCGAACGGGACGTAGGCACTGAAGTGTTCGCCTTCGAGGACCATGCGGCTGCCGTCGCTGCGTTCGGCCTGCAGCAGGGACGAGGTGAGCGTCGCCGTGCCGTCCGAGTTGTCGAAGTATTCGCCGGCCGCGGCGGCCAGCACCGCGGCCCGTGGCGTCACGTAGGGGTAGGCGTAGATCTGCCCGTGCGGGTGGTGCAGGGTCACCCCGATCTCCGCTCCCCGGTTTTCGAAGGGGAAGACCTGCCGGATGCCGGGCAGGGCGCTGAGGGCGGCCGTCCGGTGGGCCCAGGCATCGATCACTGTCCGGGTGCGGCGCCAGCCCAGTTCCGCGAAGGAACCTGTGTGCTCCGGGGTGAACGCCACCACTTCGCACCTGCCGACCGCCGGTGCCGTTGTCCCCCAGCCCGGCGCCGTGCGGAGGTCGCTCGTGTCAGGGCCGAGCGAGGGAAAGCGGTTTTCAAAGACGGCCACGTCGTAGTCCGGTGCCGGGATCTCGGTCTGGTTGGCCTGAGTCGTCGGGCAGATCGGGCACTGGTCCGCCGGCGGCAGGTGGGTACGCGCCTGCCGGTGCGCGGCGACGGCAACCCATTCCCGGCTGAGGGCGTCAAAGCGCAGCTGGCCGGGGTCCGGGCGGGCCGGCAGTTCCCGGCGGTCCACCAGGGATTCCGCGGAGCGCGCGGCCGACCCGGCATCATCAAAGTAGAGGATCTCCCGGCCGTCGGCCAGGCGGGTCGTCGTGGTTCGTGTCATGACCTCATTTGTACACGAGAAAACATTTTCAAACAATAGAGAACATAATAAATCATGAGGGGGTGCCTCCTGGCGAGCGAAGATTAGGATGTGCTGGAGGAAGCCGGCGCAGCCGCCGTCGTCCGCTCCCCCGCTCCCTCGCTCCCTCGCTCCCTGTCAGCAAGCCACAAAGGACGCAGAATGCTAGCCGCAGCCCGCCACTCCGCCATCATCGCGGAGGTCCAGCGCGAGCGGATCGTCCGCGTTGCCGACCTCGCCCGGCTGCTGGGCGTTTCCCTCATGACTGTCCGGCGGGACATCGAAGCGCTGGATGCGGCGGGCGCCGTGGAAAAGATCCACGGCGGGGCCAAACTGCCCGGCGGGGTGAGCACCCACGAACCCGGCTTCGAGCTGAAGGTGACCCAGCTGCAGGCGGAGAAGATGGCGATCGCCCATGAGGCGGCGGCGCAGGTGCGCGAGGGCATGGCCGTGGGGCTCAGCGCCGGAACCACCACCTGGGCCCTGGCGCAGCTGCTGTCGGCCGGGCCACGGATCACCGTGGTCACCAACTCGGTGCGCATCGCAGACGTGTTTCATCAGAGCCAGTCCCCGTCCACTGTCATCCTCACCGGCGGCGAACGCACGCCCTCGGATGCACTGGTGGGGCCGCTGGCCACCTCCGCGCTGAAGCAGCTGCACCTCGACGTCCTCTTCCTGGGCGTCCACGGCGTGGACGCCGACGCCGGGTTCACGACGCCGAACGTGCTGGAGGCCGAAACGGACCGGGCCTTCGTGGCCGCGGCCCGCCGGGTGGTGGTGCTCGCCGACCACACGAAGTGGGGAACCTTCGGCATCAGCACCATCGCCGGCCTGGAGGAGGCGGACGAACTCATCAGCGATGCGGGCCTGCCCGGCGAAGCCCGGCGGATCCTCGGCGAGCGGGTGGGGCGGTTGCGTCTGGCGGGCGGGGCCGCCGGGGCCGCGGACGGATAGGCCTTGGCGCTGTGCGTTCACCACCCGTTTCAGGGCCGGACGCTTCTGTCTTCTACTGTCTGGGCAGAACGGCGGCCCGGCATTGAGGCCGTATCAGTGACGAGAGGCAGCGATGACGACAAATATCCACCAGCCCAAACTCAGCAGGCGGGCAGCGTTGGCTGCTGCCGGAACTCTTGGGGCGCTGGGAATCACGGTGGCCTCGGAAGCCGAGGGCAAAGCCGCACCAGGCGCGAAGGCGCCAAAGCCGACCCTCGCCTTTCGCCCGGACGGCGCATTCAAGATTGTCCAGTTCAACGACACCCAGGACGACGAGCAGACGGACCGCCGCACGATCGAACTCATGGACCGGACCCTGGATGCGGAAAAGCCTGACTTTGTGGTGATCAACGGAGATGTGATCAACGGGGGATGCGACTCTGAGCTGGAGGTCAAACAGGCGCTCAACCACGTGGTCCAGCCCATGGAACGCCGGCAGATCCCGTGGGCCGTGACCTTCGGCAACCATGACGAAGATTCAGTACAGCGAACAGGTATGACCGAAGCCAAAATGCTTCAGTTCCTGCAGACCTACGAGTTCAACGTGAACGCCGACTCCACGCCGGACCTCACCGGCACCTCCAACACGCAGCTGCTCGTGCAATCCTCCCGATCAAAAGCACCGGCCTTTGGCCTTTGGCTCATCGACACCGGCCGATACGCCCCCGACAGCATCAATGGCCAGGACTTCGAGGGATACCCGGACTGGGACTGGGTACGCATGGACCAGGTCGCCTGGTACCGCAATTTATCAATCGCAACGGAGAAAAAGTACGGAAAGAAAGTCCCTTCCCTCATGTGGGGCCATATCGCGCTTCATGAGCACCGCAACATGTGGTTTGCCAGCCTCGACTCGCGGACGGACACCGATCACGCGCGGGCGGTCAAGAGGCACAACATCGCCGGAGAGCGGAACGAAGACGAGTGCCCGGGGCCCATTAACTCCGGCCTGTTCAATGCCTTCCTGGAGCGCGGGGATGTACTCGGATACTTTGTGGGGCACGATCACGTCAACACGTATGCGGGCAACTACTACGGCGTCCAGCTCGGCTACGCACCCGGAACAGGATTCGGCGCCTATGGACTGCCCGGCCCGGACCGGAACCGCCTGCGCGGCGCGCGCGTCTTTGAGCTGGACGAGAACCACCCCGGAACCTACAAGGACACGCGGCTCGTTTTCGCCAAGGATCTCGGTATAGACCTGACGGCCAATGACCAGCCCATCGTTCCCCTCCCGCTGAATCCCCCGCAGCGCTAGCAAAGTCTCTGCGAGGGGTCGGGAATACCAACCCGGATGCAGAATGGCGTTTTTTAGCTCGGTTTGGCGGTTTTAGCTGATTCCGCTGACGAGGGTGGAGCGTGCGGCTTCGATGACGTCGTCGGTGATGGTGCTGAGCTCGTTGATTTTCATGAGCCGTTCGGCCTGGGTGAAGAGCCCGTCGATGAGGCGGAAGTTGAAACGGCCGGATCCGCTGGACCCTGGCTGTCCTCTATTGGCTGATCGGCCGGCGGACAGGCGGCACAAAAAGATCTCCGGCACGTGGGCCGGAGGGCGGTTGCCGGTGAATACGTCCTGATGGTTGACAGTGCAAACCGTTTTGGCTAGTGTGACTTACACAACAGGCAAAACGGTTTGCAAAGGAGCCAGGTAGTGGCAAAAGTAGGCATCCGTGATGTGGCGAAAGCTGCTCAGGTTTCCGTCACGACGGTGTCGCATGCTCTGAGCGACACCCATGGCGCCCGCGTAAATGCCTTGACCAGGGAGCATGTTCGGTCGGTCGCCGAGAGCCTCGGTTATGCTCCGAACCGGCTGGCGAGCGGGCTCCGCAACCAGCGCTCGTATCTGATCGGTCTCGTGAGCGATCAGATTGCGACGACTCCTTTTGCGGGCGAGATGATTCTGGGGGCCCAGGATGCTGCCTATGAACGGGGCTGGCTGCTGATGATGCTGGACACCGCCAGCGACCCTGAGCTGGAAAAGCGGCAGATCAGCACCCTGCTCCAGCACCAGGTCGATGGCATCGTCTACGCGAAGATGTACCATCAGCGGATCGGGGTCCCGGCCGAACTGGCAGGGGTCCCGACTGTCCTGCTGGATGCCGTTTCAGAGCACGGAAACGTGTCCTCCGTGGTCCCGGATGAGGTGGAAGCCGCACGGACCGCCGTACGCGCCCTGATAGGCGCCGGGCACCGGAGCATCGGATTCATCAACAACATCGATGACATTCCTGCAACGCACGGACGGCACCGGGGCTACGTGGAGGCCCTGACGGAGGGCGGCATCGAATTCGATCCCGCCCTGGTTGCCTCAGCGGTATCCGAGGCCCACGGCGGCAGAACGGCCGCACATCAATTGCTCTCCCGGCCTAAGCGGCCGACGGCCCTGTTCTGCTTCAATGACCGGATGGCCATGGGCGCCTATCAGGCGGCCGGTTCCCTCGGCATGAAGATTCCGGACGACGTGTCCGTCATCGGGATTGACAATCTCGAACTGATCGCCGGGAGCCTGTGGCCGGGCCTGACAACGGTGGCGCTTCCGCACTACGGCATGGGCCGCTGGGCTGTGACCAGGCTCTTGAACGAGATCGAAGGGCCCGAAGAAAAGGAGCCCGTCCAGATGATGTTCGACTGCCCGCTGGTCCAGCGCGGGTCGGTCGCCCCGCCGCTGCAGACCTGAGGGCACCGGCACACCGCACCTATCCTTGGTGCGCACAAAAAGGGGAGCGTGGCCGCAGCAACGGCCACGCTCCCTTGAACGGAACCGAACCATTCATGCAGGAATCAAGCAGAAAGATTCACCAACAATGAACAATCGTCTTAAGCGGCTCCTGGCCGCCAGTCTAACCGCCGCCGCCCTTGCCGGCAGCATGGCCGCCTGCGGCACAGGCGCCGGAAACTCCAAGGACGGGGCCAACGGCGATCTCACCCTCTGGACCCACAACGCCGGAAACCCGGAGGAACTGGGGGCCATCCAGTCCGTGGTGGACGCCTACAACCAGAGCCAGGGCAAGGTGAAGGTCAAGGTCCAGGCCTTCCCGCAGGACTCGTACAACGACTCCGTCGTCGCTGCGGCCTCGGCGAACAAGCTGCCGTGCATCGTCGACATCGACGGGCCGAACGTCCCGAACTGGGCGTGGTCGAAGTACTTGGCGCCGCTGAAGCTCTCGGCTGATCTGTCCCAGAACCTGCCCAGCACCCTGGGCAAATGGAACGGCCAGACCTACTCGTTCGGACACTACGATGTGGCCCTGGCCATGCTGGCCCGCGGCTCGGACCTGAAGGCGGCCGGCGTGCGGGTCGCTACCGCGGACAAACCCTGGACAAAGGACGAGTTCGATGGAGCGCTGGCCGCGCTGAAGAAGCTGGGCAAATGGGACACACCGCTGGACCTCGGCACGGCCGGTACCGGTGAATGGCTGCCCTACGCGTACTCGCCGTTCCTGCAGTCCTTCGGTGGGGACCTGATCAACCGCAACGACTTCCAGAGCGCCGACGGTGCCCTCAACGGTGACAAGGCGGTCGAGTGGGCCAGCTGGTTCCACGGCCTGATCGACAAGGGCTACGCCGCGCAGAAGAGCGGCAAGGACTCCACCGCCGACTTCCTGAACAACAAGAGCGTCATCGTCTACACGGGCAGCTGGGCCGCCGACAAGGCACGCACGGCGCTCGGCGATGACCTGGTCGTCATGCCGTCCGTGGACCTGGGCAACGGCCCGAAGATCGGCGGCGGATCCTGGCAGTGGGGTGTGACCACGGGCTGCAAGAACCCGGACGCAGCGATGGACTACCTCTCCTTCTCCCTCAAGCCGGAAAACATCGCCAAGGTCGCCAAGGCAACCGGCACGATTCCCGCCACCGACGCCGCTGCTGCCCTGGTGCCCGGTTACGAACCGACAGGCAAGAACCGGGCCTTCCTCGACTTCTCCAAGAAGTCTGCCGTGCTGCGGCCTGAAACACCGGCCTACCCGTTCATCGCCACCGAATTCGGCAAGGCCGCCCAGGACATCATTTCCGGCGCCGACCCGAAGCAGGTCCTGGACAAGGCCGTCAAGAATATTGACTCCAACATCAAGTCCAACAACGGCTACAAGAACTAGCCCGCCTCCGGGGTGCCGCGCTGCGATCGAACCGGCGCGGCACCCCGGGCCCGGACCCAGTCAGGACCAGAAACGATGAATTCCTCTCCAGCCCCGGCATCCTTGCCGACGACCGCCCCCGCCATCCCTTCAACCTCTTCACCACAGAAACCCCAGAAACCCCAGAAACCACGCCAGCTCAAGCAGTACCACCGGCGCGAGCAGCGCGCCGGATGGGCCATGCTGAGTCCCGCCGTGCTCCTGCTGCTGCTGTTCGTGTTCGTGCCTGCCATGCTCGCCTTCGGGCTGGCCTTCACCAACGCACGCCTGATCTCCCCGAACCCACCCATGTTCGTCGGCCTGGACAATTTCGTTCGCCTGTTCGCGGATGAAACGTTCTACCGCGCCCTGCTGAACGTGGCGTACTTCGCCGTCATTGTGGTGCCGCTGCAAGCCGGTGTGGCCCTGCTCATGGCGCTGCTGGTCAACGCGAAGGTCCGCGGGGTCAACTTCTTCCGCACCGTGTATTTTCTGCCCGTGGTCACTTCCATGGTGGTCGTCTCCCTGCTGTGGCTGTTCATCTACCGTCAGGACGGCCTGCTCAACGAAATCATCACCAGGCTGACGTTCGGGGCGGTCCATGGACCGGACTGGCTGAACAACACTGCCACGGCCATGCCGGCCATCATCCTGATGTCGGTCTGGCAGGGGGCCGGTTTCCACATGATCATCTGGCTCTCGGGGCTGCAGACCATTTCAGCGGACCTGTACGAAGCGGCTGCCATTGACGGGGTCAGCCGGTGGCAACGGTTCAGGTACATCACCTGGCCGGGGCTCTCCGCCACCCGCAGCCTGATCCTGATCACCATCACCATCCAGGCGTTGAGCCTGTTCACACAGATCAACGTGATGACCCAGGGCGGACCGCTCGATTCGACGACGACCATCGTCTACCAGGCTGTCCGTGCCGGCTTCAAGCAACAGGAAACCTCCTACGCCTCCGCGATTTCCCTGGTCTTCTTCGCGCTGGTACTCATCATCTCCGCAGTACAGCGCTACCTCACCCGAGAGAAGTCCTGACATGGCCACCACCTTAGAGGGCGCCGGTCCGCGCGCCCGAGCCCGTTCAACCTCCCAGAGCCCCCGTCGGGTGCGCGGTATCGGCGGCTGGATCGTGAGAATCCTGCTCGGCGTCGTCTTTACCTTCCCCCTGCTGTTCATGTTCGTGTCCTCGCTGAAACCGGACCAGCAAATCTTCGGAGACCTGTCGTCGATCGCCGCTTTCCTGCCGGTCGGCAACCTCTCGCTGGATAACTACGGCGCCGTCTTTGACCGGGTTCCCGCCGCCCGGTTCCTGATCAACTCCATCGGCATCTCGGCGGTGACCGTCGTTCTGGGTGTCCTGATCAACAGCCTCGCCGCATTCGCCCTGTCACGGATGCGGGTCCGCGGTAAGGGGATCATCCTGACGCTCATCATCGCGACCCTGATAGTGCCCTTTGAAACACTTGCCCTGCCGCTGGTCTGGTGGGTCAACCAGCTGCCCTGGCTGGACATCAACGGGTTCTCGCTGTCACTGACCACCGGATGGCTGGACACGTACCATGTGCAGATCATCCCGTTCGTAGCCAACGCCTTCTCCATCTACCTCTTCCACCAGTACTTCGAATCCATCCCCAAGGAACTGGACGAAGCGGCCCGGGTGGACGGGGCCGGCTGGTTCAAGATCTACCGTCAGATTGTCATGCCGCTGTCCGGACCGGCCATCGCCACAGTTTCCATTCTGACCTTTCTTCCGGCCTGGAACTCCTATCTGTGGCCGCTCATGGTTGTGCAGAGCGAGGAACTACGCCCGGTCATGATCGGGGTGCAGTACTTCTTCCAGCTCAATGTCTCCTGGGGCGAGGTCATGGCCTACTCCTCAATGATCACCCTGCCCGTCGTCGCCTTGTTTATCGCGTTCCAACGCTCCTTTGTCAACAGCATCGCCTCCAGCGGAGTCAAAGGCTGACCACGGCCACCTCTGTACTGCCTTGAGACGTTCCGGCTGAGCGCCTCGCCCGGACACATGTCCCACAGCACCGCCAAACGGGCAGCGTGAGGCGGAAACACAACCGTCGTCCCGCTTACGGGGCGCTCCGAACACAGAATAGAAACGAGATTCAGACCCCATGACCGCCGTGACCGCCACGACGCCCGATGCTTTCCGGCCCGCCCTGCACTACGCAGCCCGCAGTACCTGGCTCAACGATCCCAACGGCCTGATTTTCCATGAGGGCGTTTACCACCTCTATTACCAGAACAACCCGGAAGGCAATGTCTGGGGAAACATGTCCTGGGGCCACGCCACATCCCCGGATCTGGTGACCTGGACCGAGCACCCGGTTGCCATTGCGTGCGACGAGCTGGAAGACATCTTTTCCGGCAGCATCGTCTTTGACCGGCACAACACCAGCGGATTCGGCACTGAATTCAAGGCGCCGCTAGTGGCCGTGTACACCAGCGCCTATAAGCAGGCGTCGGAGCACCACGGTGTGCAGGCCCAGTCCCTGGCATACAGCCTCGACGGCGGCTACACCTGGACCAAGCACGCCGGCAACCCTGTACTGAGCCGGGGATCATCCGAGTTCCGCGACCCAAAGGTCTTCCGTTACGAGGGCGACGCCGGGAGCTACTGGGTCATGGTGGCTGTGGAGGCCCAGGATTTCGAAGCCGTCTTCTACAAGTCCGAGGACCTCAAGAGCTGGGAGCTGTTGAGCAGCTTCGGCCCGGCGAATGCAACCGGCGGCGTGTGGGAGTGCCCGGACCTCTTCCCGCTCGCTGTCGACGGTGATCCGGGAAACCTGAAATGGGTCCTGACAGTGAACCTCAATCCCGGCGGACCCAACGGCGGCTCAGCCGGACAGTATTTCGTGGGAGACTTCGACGGAACCACCTTCACCTCCGCCACCACAGTCACCAAAGGCCTGCAGGACCCGGACAGGCTGGGCCACTACCAGTGGCTCGACTGGGGCCGCGACTACTACGCTGCCGTCTCTTTCAGCGACGTCCCCGACGGCCGGCGGCTCATGATCGCGTGGATGAACAACTGGCAATACGCCAACAACATCCCCACCACACCGTGGCGCAGTCCCATGTCGCTGGTCCGCGACGTGTCCCTGAAGGGCACGGACGGGGGCTGGCGGCTCGTGCAGCAGGTCGCGCGGGAATTCACCTCCGTGCCTGCCGGGACCCCGCCGTTCATGGCCGGTGCCGGCGAGATCTCCGAAGGCACGCACCTCCTGGACGGTGCCGCGGGCAGCGTCCAGCGGATCGAGGCCACCTTTATGCCCGGAACAGCCGAGGAGTTCGGCCTGATTGTCCGCGGCAACGGAACACACGGCACCCGCATCGGCATCCGGCCCGCGGAAGGCCGCATCGTCGTCGACCGCCGGGAATCCGGGCAAACAGACTTCCACGAAACCTTCGCCTCGATCGACACAGCCCCGATCGAGCCGGCTGGAAATTCCTATGACCTCACCGTCTACGTGGACCAATGCTCCGTCGAGGTTTTCGCCCAGGGAGGCCAGGTCACCCTGTCCGAACTGATCTTCCCCGCCAGCACCAGCACGGACGTCTCGCTCTACGCCGCCGGCGGCACAGCAACCATAAATAGCCTGAACATCACTCAATACGCTTGACGGCGGCCTTCGAAGCGCAAGCTGCTGCCCTCAGGCCTCCCGCCCTCAGTTCCTGGACGTCGTCGTTGTCGGCGAAGCCCTCATCGACGTCGTCATCAGGGGTGAACGATGATCTTCACGGCCGTGTCGTTGTGGTTGATCAAGGTATCGAACCCCTTGTCCACGAGGTCTTCCAGCGCGATCCTGCCGGTGATGAATGGCTTCAGGTCCACCTTGCCGTCCTGGACCAGCCTGATCGCCTCGGCGTGGTCGCGCACGTAGGCGATTGTGCCCCGCAAATCGATCTCCTTCAGCACGATTTTCTGCATATCCACCGTCGCCGGATGGCCCCAGATGGACACGTTCACCACCACGCCGGCGGGCTTTACAGCATTAAGTAAGGTCTCCAGCACTGCGTTGACGCCGGCACATTCGAAGGCCACATCTGCGCCGACGCCATCGGTGATTTCCTGTACCCGTGTCTGGACGTCTTCCTGGCTCGGATCGATCACGTAATCCGCGACCCCGCTGGAGCGCGCCTTTTCCTTGCGGGCCGCGCTGAGCTCGCTGATGATCGTAGTGACACCCATACTTTTCAAAACGGCCGCCGTCAGCAGCCCGATGGGTCCGGAACCGCCGATCAGTGCGACGTCGCCTGTCTTGGCGCCGCTGCGGGTCACCGCGTGGTGGGCAACCGACAGCGGCTCGATCAACGCGGCCTCATCCAACGGAATGTCACCGATCTTATGGACCCACCTCGTGTCCACAACAATCTTCTCGCCGAGACCGCCGCCCCCGCCGGACAAGCCAATGAAACCCATCTTCGTGCACAGATGATAGTTGCCGGCCTTGCAGGGTGCGCACTCGTCGCACACGAAATAAGGTTCGACGACGACATTGTCGCCGACTGCCAGTTCGTCAACACCTTCCCCGACCTCCACAATCGTCCCGGAGAATTCATGGCCCATGGTGACCGGCGCTTCTTCGCCGGAGAGAGGATGGGGGTGTCCGGGTGCTGGGACAAAGATGGGGCCTTCCAGAAACTCATGGAGATCGGTTCCGCAGATGCCGCACCACGCAACCTGGATTTTTACTGTCCGGGCCCGCACCTCCGGCTCCGGAACATCGTCGATCCGCACGTCATTGCGGGCGTAAAACCGTGCTGCTTTCATGTTCTCTTCCGCCTTTGTATCGAGGTCTGATTCGTCAAGCTCAGCTATACAGGATGCCGCCGTCCACGAGCAGCGTTTGTCCCGTGACATAGTCCGAATCCGGGCCAGAATCGGAAAGCCCTTCACTGCGGCAATCGAAGCGGCTGAGATGATCCTGCCGGCGTGTTGAAGTTCATCGAACTTTGCAGCGGCCGCCTGGATGCCCCAGATCCGCCACGGCAACGCTGAATCCGTCCCGGGCCAATCTCAGCGCTATACCCCGGCCGATCCCCTGGCCGGCGCCGGTGACGAGGGCTACTTTGTTTTGAACAGTCATGTTGTTGGCGTCCTTCAGGCAGGGCGACGGCCGGGCCATGTCGGCCCAGCCGTGGCCTGGTTTGGGTGGTGATCAGCGTGTGTGGTGCGATGCCTGAAGCTCATACACCGGTGTGGGCAGCCCCTCCATCCGGGCCTTGAGCTGCAGGGCCAGGTAGTTGGAATAGTGCCGGCTCTGGTGCAGGTTGCCGCCGTGGATCCAGAGGTTTTCCACGTTGGTGGGCTTCCACATGTTCCGCAGCTCCCCCTCCCACGGACCCGGGTCCTTGGGCGTCTCCGAGCCGAAGCCCCAGCACTTGCCTACCCTGTCAGCCACCTCGGGTGAGACGAGGTCCGCGAGCCAGCCGTTCATCGAGCCGTAGCCGGTGGCATAGATGATCACGTCGGCTTCCAGTTCGGTGCCGCCGTCCATGACCACGGCGTTGCCCGTGATCTTGCTGACCTGGCCGTTGGCGAGTTTCACGCGGCCGTCGATGATCAGCTGGGACGCGCCGACGTCGATGTAGTAGCCGGAGCCGCGCCGCAGGTACTTCAGGAACAGCCCCGAGCCGTCCACACCGAAGTCCAGCTCGAATCCCGCCGCTTCGAGCTGTGAGTAGAACCCGGCGTCGCGCTGTGCCATCTCCTGGTACACCGGGATCTGGGCTTCCGGCAGGATCCGGTACGGCAGGGAGGCAAACAGGAGGTCGGCCTTTTCGGTGGTGACGCCGTTGGCCAGCGCCTTCTCGGAATAGAGGTCGCCGAGGGCCAGGTCCATCAGCGACTCGCTGCGGGCGATGTGGGTGGAGGAGCGCTGGACCATGGTGACATCGGCCCCGTGCTCCCAAAGATCCGCGCAGATGTCGTGGGCCGAGTTGTTCGACCCGATCACCACGGCCTTCTTGCCGGTCCAGTCTCCGCCGCCCGGGTGCTTGGACGAGTGGTACTGGTGCCCCAGGAAGCTCTCCGCGCCGTCGAACGTTGGCACGTTGGGGTAACCCGAGACGCCCAGGGCGAAGACGAGCTGCTTGGGACGCAAGGTGACCGGTTCGCCGTCGCGGATGACCTGGACGATCCATTCCTGGGCGTCCTCGTCGTAGCGGGCGTTGGTGCATTCGGTGCTGGACCAGTAGTTCAGCTCCATGATGCGGGTGTAATGCTCCAGCCAGTCGCCGATCTTGTCCTTGGCCGCGAAGACGGGCCAGTCCTCCGGGAACTTCAGGTACGGCAGGTGGTCGTACCAGACGGGGTCGTGCAGGTGCAGGGACTTGTAGCGGTTGCGCCAGGAGTCGCCGGGCTTTTCGTTCTTCTCGATGATGAGCGTGGGCACGCCGAGCCGGCGCAGCCGGGCGCCGAGGCCGATGCCGCCCTGCCCGCCCCCGATGATCACCGTGTAGGGCTGGTCCTCGTAGCCGAGCCTGGCTTCCTGCTCCTCCTTCAGCTCCAGCCAGGACTTGCGGCCCTTGCTGATGTGGTGGGCCACGCCCTTCTCACGGTTGGCACCCTTCTTCTCCTCGAAGCCCTTGAGCTCCTGCATGGTGGTGAGCAGGGTCCAGCATTTGCCGTTGCGCAGGCGCAGATGTGCGTAGCCGCGGGCCTGCGAGGTCTCGAAGTTGACCCAGGCCTCGGTGCTGGCGGCGTCCCCGGTGGCGTCCTCGGCCAGGGTCCAGTTGGACGGCTGGATATCCTCCAGCATGGCGTCCAGCATGCTCCTGATCTGGTCCTTGCCCTCAAGCGTCTTCAGATTCCAGGTGAAGGATACGAAGTCGCGCCAATACGATCCGTCCTCGAACAATTCCAGTGCGGCCCCGGTGTTGTGGCTGCGCAGCGCGTCGTCGAACTGCGCCAGCCACGCCTCGGCTATGCCGTTTGCGGTCTCAGGCATGTCTCCTCTTTCCATTGCTGACGATGAGCCATTTCCCGGTTCCGTATCAGCCGCCCGGATGGTGACTCGCATCACAAGTAAATGCCGCGGGGGGTTACAATCGGGTTACACGGGCCTCCCCCTTTCCTGTGGGGCTATTCGGGCAGATCGATTCGACGGCAAGTTGGGAGTAGACGCATGCGGCACGCGTTGGCGCCCGATCCCGGGCTCCGTTTCTCCTCTCCCCTGGAATACGCCAGGACACTCCGCACCGCACAGGAGGCCACGCTGGCCGGCTCGCCGGATCCGGCGTTCCCGCCGTCGCTGCTTGAGTCGTGGCGCCGCTCCCTCGCTCTGGGCATCAATCCCGAGCGGCACAGTCCGGTGCATCTGCATGAGGTTTCCGAAGCCCGCTCTTTGGGCGCCGGACACCGCCTGGCATCCGTGGTTCCGGCTTTGTCCCAGATGCTCGCCGATGAGTCCGCCGCCGGCCGCCACCTGCTGATCGTCACCGACCATCAGGGCGAGGTGCTGTGGCGGGTCGGCAGCGGGTCCGCGTTGCGGCAGGCCGACTCCTTGGAGTTCGTTGAAGGTGCCGACTGGTCCGAGTCCGGTATCGGCACCAACGCCATCAGCGAAGCGCTTGTTACCGGAGGCCCGGCCCAGTTGTTTTCGGCCGAGCACCTGGTGCGGACACACCACGACTGGGCATGCACCGCCGCCCCGATCCGTGACCCGTTCAGCGGGGAAATCGTCGGCGTGCTGGATGTTTCCGGGCCGATCGATACCGTGACGCCGGACAGCCTGCGCATGGTGCGTTGCGGCGTGCGGCTGGCCGAAGAGCTGCTGCGGTCCGCGGGCCCGACGGCGGCAGCGGGTCCGCGTGCCGCCGTCGGGCTTTCCCGTCCCGGCACCGCCTCTACGCTGGTCCTGCGGCTGCTCGGCGACAAGCCGACGGCAGAGCTCGACGGCGGCCGTGGCGTTCCGATCACGCTGCGCCGAGCCGAAATACTGGCCTTGCTGGCCTCCCGGACGCAAGGCTGGAGCGCCGAAGAGCTGGCCTACCAGCTGCACGGCGAAGACGGAGCGACCGCGACAATCCGGACGGAGATGCACCGGATCCGTGCGGTGCTGGGTGCCGTGGTGGAACCCAATCCGTACCGTTTTGCCGCTGGTGTGCGTGTGGTGTCCGACGCCGACGTAGTCGCCGGGCATTTGCGGGCCGGCCGCCTCGGAGAAGCGTTGGCCGCGTACCCGGCCCGCTTGCTCAATCGCTCGACGAATCTGACCGTGGAGCTCATGCGTGACGAATTGAATGAGGCTGTTGCAGCCTCGGTCCGTTCAAGCGGAGACGCCGAGGTGATCTCACGTTGGTGCGCCAGCGACATGGGCTCGGGCGACATAGCGGCCGCTGCCGCACTGGCAAGATTGACCGGTCCCGGGGACGCGCGTTTCCAGTTGGTGCGGGCTCGAATGGAACGGATTGATCGGGAGCTGCGGGCGTAGGCTCGGCGGTGGAGCCGGCATGGTGGTGTGGCCGAGTTTGCGGGTCTGATGCGGGTCCCGCGCAGGACGCCTGGGGCCCGTCCCTGGCGGTCGGTCCGGACTCGTCGTCCCCACCGGGTACAGCTTCAACCTCGACGGCGCCGCCATCTACCTTTCGCTGGCCGCCGTCTACATCGCCCAGGCCACCAACACCGAGTTGAGCATCGGCCAGCAGCTGGGCCTCATCGCCGTCATGCTGCTCACCTCCAAGGGTGCGGCCGGCGTCGCCGGCGGCGGCTTCATCGCCCTGACCGCCACACTGGCCACTTTGGGAACCATCCCGGCCGCCGGCATCACGCTCATCTTCGGCATCGACAAGTTCATGTCCGAATGCCGGGCCCTGGTGAACTTCACCGGCAACGCCGTCGCCACCCTGCTCGTCTACGCCGGCGCGCTGGCCGTGCTCGATGCGGAGGAGAATGCGGCCGGTTCCAACATCACGAATTTCGAGGATGCTCTCTGGTGGGCAATGACGACCATCACCACCGTCGGTTACGGCGACCATTTCCCGGTGACCTTGCTGGGTCGGCTGGTGGCCGCGGGGTTGATGATCGGAGGGATCGCTGTGCTCGGCGTCGTTACGGCCTCGGTGGCAGCCTGGCTTGTGGAGAACGTTGCGGTCGAGACCGCGGCCGACGTCGAGGCGAAGGAGGAGCCCCTCCGGCTGGAAATTGCCCGGCTCGCCCGCCAGATTGAACAGCTGAGCGCGCAACTGCCCGAGCGTGCAACCCACGAAGACAATGGATCAGCCCCGGATCTTGCCGCTTCCGATAAAGCCCCGCGGTGATTGCCTGCGCCGGATACTGAAGCTGACACGAACTGGATGCATCGCATTGTCAAACCGCTGGACTACGGTTGGCAGCACCAGCAATTTTTCTTCAGGGGGACAAATGGAATTTGCCGAAAAACTCTCAGCTCTGGCAGCAAAGGTGCGCCAGCAGCGAGGGGTGATTCAGACCGAAGAGGCAACCAAGAATGCCTTCGTCATGCCGTTCATTTCCACCATTCTCGGCTACGACGTCTTCAACCCGATGGAGGTGGTTCCCGAGTTCATTGCGGATGTGGGCCTCAAGAAGGGCGAGAAGGTCGACTACGCCATCGTCAAAGACGGCGAGATCCAAATCCTGATCGAGTGCAAGAAATCGACGGAGCCGGTAAAGATCGAGCATGCGTCCCAGCTGTTCCGCTACTTCGCGGTGACGAATGCCAGGATCGCGATCCTGACCAATGGTGAGATCTACCAGTTCTTCACCGACCTGGACGCACCCAACCGAATGGATGCGAAGCCGTTCCTGGTTCTGGACCTGAACGACATCGACGAGTCGCTCATCCCGGAGCTCGAGAAATTGTCCAAGGACGTCTTCGACCTCGATTCCATCATCAACGCCGCGGGCGAGCTGAAGTACATCGGCGAGCTCAAGCGGACGCTGGCCGCGCAGTTCAAGGACCCCGAGGACGAATGGGTCAAATTCCTGACGGCCCGCGTGTACACCGGCGCCTACACTCAAAAGGTCCGCGAGCAGTTCACGGCACTGGTGGCCAAGGCGTCGAAGCAGTTCCTCAACGACCAGGTCAACGAGCGGCTCAAGAAGGCCCTCGGGGCGCCGGGCTTCCCCCAGAACGACGACGCGGCCGCAGCGGCAACGGTCACCAGCGCACCGGTCGCCGAAGCTGACCTCGCGGACCCGGACGGCATCGAAACGACCCTTGAAGAAATCGAGGGCTACCAGATCGTCCGCGCCATCGTCTGCAGCGAGGTCAAGCCGTCGCGCGTCGCCCAGCGGGATGCCAAGTCATACTTCGCGGTGCTCCTCGACGACAACAACCGCAAGCCGATTGCCCGGCTGCACTTCAACCGCACCCAGAAATACATCGGGATCTTCGGCGCCGACAAAGAGGAAACCCGGGTACCGATCAGCTCTTTGGAAGAGATCTACGAACACACCGAGGCACTCCGCGCGAGCGTCAAGAGCTACCTGTGAGCGAAGTCGACGAGGCTGACCGCAGGACATGCCGCTGTTTTCGAGATGACGCGTCTGCGTTCACCCCAATGTGAGCCTGCGTCTGCCTGAAGGACAGAGGACGACGGCGGGAGCGTCCGCCGTCGTCCTCTCCCATCCCAGCGCCGTGAGTTGCCGACTGATGCCGCCCCGCACCTGTGATGAGATTCACCCGCAATAATCGCCATCTCGCTTGAGACGTTCGCACCGTCCCATGCACTATGGAAAGGCACGGCGGGACGGATCGTCCCGGCGGGCAGCCCCGACGTCCACCACGACGCTAAGCGTACGCAGTGGATCAGCGGCACAAGTTTTACCCATCCTGGTGGACGCAATGAGGCCAAACCGGTGAGCTCGCAGAGCTGCCCAAAGGTCACAGGCGTTCCTGGATTGGACCTACCGCGGCTCCGCATCGGTGCGGCAGCCGGACATCCGGATTCATGAATGGAAGCTGAACAATGACGTTTGAAACCGCGAACTCTGTAACCCACAAGCTCTGGGACCGCTCCACGATGCACCACGACCTGGACGCCCTGGTCCACGACCTCTCGGTCCGGCACAACACCGCCAAGAGCAACATCGCCGTCCACGCCAGCGGGCCGAACACCTTCACGCTCAGCCTGAACCACGGCGAAGCCAACCTCGAGACGGTCAACCTGTAGCAACACCAACAGTCGACGGCGGGAGGTAACCCCTCCCGCCGTCGTCCTTGGCTGTAAGCCCCGCCGTCGCCGTTTGAATCTTGGGACCGCCCGATATTCAGCCGTGGATGCTCCATGACGGTTGGGCCTGCACGAGACGATAGTTTTGTGGGATGACGGCCAGCTACAGGTATGACGTGGAGGTCCTGCATCTCCTGGTGTCGCCGGCGCACGCTTACTTCGGCCGCGCACGCGAGGGCGCAGCCGACATCCCCACCACAGATGCCGGGCAAGTGGAGCTGGTGGCCGGCAAGGGAATCGTCGGTGATCGGTTCTTCGGCAAGGCCGCGCACATGGATGCCGCAGTCACCGCGTTCGCGATCGAGGCTCTCGAAGCCATCGCCGCGGAGCTGGGAACGGCACCCCTTGACCCGCTCCTGACGCGTCGCAACGTGGTCCTCAGAGGAGCCCACCTGGCACCGCTGCTCGGACACGACTTCGCGCTGGAATCCCGCGGGGACCTGGTGCGGCTCAGGGCCGGGCGGCCTGCCCATCCTTGTGTCTGGATGGATGAGATGCTCGCCCCGGGTGCCCACAAAGCCATGCGCGGGCGGGGCGGCGTGCGGTGCCAGGTGCTTTCCGACGGCGTCCTGCACCGCGGACCGGCAGTGCTGATCAGCCCCGTGCCGCTCGACCCCGAACGCGCAGGCGACGCGACCCTGTTGCGGGCATCGCGGCTGCCCTAGCCTGACGCGGCCCCTCGCAGATCAGACGTGCTGGTCGACCAGCACCGGGTTGCCATCCGGATCCAGGACGATAAAGCTCGCCGGGCCCGTCGTGCCCTCGTCTGCCTCGGAAACGAACTCCGTGCCCGTGGCTTTCAGTTCCCGCTGGAGGTCACATCCGTGAACGGGTCCACCGCCTCCGCGGCCGCGATGTCCTTGACGGTGAGGCTGATCGAAAAAGTGCCGAGCTGCATGATTTACTCGACTCTCCGGGGGACGGATCGTACCGATGATACCCGCGGCCAACCGCCGTCGGAGCCGCGGGACGGGCCGGCCTCGCGGGCGAAGTTAAAGGACGACGGCGGGCGGCCCCGCCGTCGTCCGCTAATCGCCGAGGAAGCGCAGCAGGAACGGGACGGTGGCGTGCATCGTCCACAGGTCCCCGCCGCTGGCGGCCTGCTCGCCGAGGTAGTCACCATGGCCGCCGGGGACGATCAGCAGGCGGGCGCCCGGGATGACGCTGGCCATCCGCGCGGCATATTCGGCGGTGACAACGTCGCGGTCGGCGCTCACCACCAGCGTGGAGGCCGTGATGGTGCCCAGCTCTTCGTCGGACCATCCGGCGAAGGCCAGGATGCGCCGGCTGTCCAGCTCGAAGAGGCGCTCCAAGTGGCCAGGTGCCGGGTTGAGACGGCGGTCGGCGTCCTTGTAGGTGTCAGGCTCGTCATCAAGAGTGGCCTTCGCAATGCGGTCCCAGAACTCATCCGGCACGGAATCGCGGCTCGCAAAGGTGGAGGCCGCAATGAGGCGCCGCACAGCGGCGGGACGCCCGAGTGCCAGCGCGATGGCGGTATGGCCGCCGGCACTGAAGCCCAGCACATCCACAGTTTCTACGTTGAGCTGGTCCAAGACAGCGAGGATGTCGCCGGCGGAGTTCTCGGCCGTCAGGGGGCGGCTGGTGGGCTGCGTGCGGCCGTGGCCCTCCTCCTCAACGGCAATCACCCGGCGCTGTTCGGCCAGCAGCGGGATGAGTTCGCCGAAGTTGGTGCCGATCGTGGAGCCGCCGCCCGGGATGAGGAGCAGCGGCGGCTGGCCGGGCACCGCCCGCCCGTGGACCTCGTAGTACATGCGAAGGCCGTGGTTGTCCGCGTAGCCGTGGGTGAAGGTCACACGGCATCCTAACCTCGGCTGGCGGGCGGCGATAGTATGTGCCAGTGGCTGACAGGGTTTCGAAGCGCGACGTCATCGCGTTTCGTCTGGGCGCCCACCACCTCACCGAACGGTTGGGCGAAGGCGGGCTGCTGGACGCGGCCGGCCGGTGCGGGATTCAGAACAGCCCGCCCGGGTCGGCGTTGCTTGCCCTGCACGCCAGGGTGCGAAACCTCACGCAGGAACAGCTGGCCCACGCAGTCGCCGAGGAGAAGAGCCTGCTGCAGACCTGGTGCATGCGCGGCTCGCCGTTCTACTTCCCGGCGTCGGACGCACCGGTATTCACCACCGGCTTGCTACCGCCGACAGAGGAGGCGATGCGCCATTTCGTTCTTGGCGTGGAGCAGGCGTTGGACAAACTCGACATGAGCCTCGTCGAGACGGTCGGGCTGACCGGCGCCGAGATCGGTGACGTGCTGTCCGGGCGCAGGCTCGCCATCAACGAGCTGGGCGCGGAGATCGCCACGCGGATTGCCCGCAGGCTGCCGAAGCGACAACGCGGCATCTGGGCGGAAGAAGGTCCCTACGCCCCGGGGCAACCGCTCGGTGAAGGTGTCGTACACTTCTGCGTCCGCATCCTCACGTTGCAGCGGGTGGTCTGCTTCGCGCCGCGCGCCGGAAACAAAGCACCGTTCGTCCTGGTCTACGAGTGGCTTGGCCTTCCGATTCCGGACATCGGCCCGGAGCTCGCGCGCGCCGAACTGCTTCGCCGCTATCTGCGCTGCTACGGACCGTCGACACGCGGAGGCTTCGCCGCGTGGGCGGGGATCCATGCCGGTGACACCGACCCCTGGTGGAGCTTGGTCGAGGACGAGCTGACGCAGGTCGAGTTCGGCGGCACGTCATGGATCCTCACCGAGGATCTCGACGCACTGCGGTCGGCACCGATGCCGAAAGGGGTGCGCCTTCTCCCGCCACGTGACCCCTATACCAGATGCGCGACCGCGAAACGATCGTCGACAAGAAGTTCCACCGGGAAGTGTGGAAGACGGTCGGCGAACCGGGCACGGTCCTCGCAGGCGGCAAAATCACCGGCACATGGCGTCCACGCAAGAGCGGCCGGAAGCTGACCATCACCGTCAAGACGTTCGGCTCGCTGCCGGATCGGGACAAGAAGTCGCTACAAGGTGAGGCCGAGCAGGTCGTGCCGTTGCGAGGCGCGTCGTCCGTGGACGTCGAGTTCGACACCTATTGAACCTCCTCGCCACGAGCGCCCGCGTGATCGCGGGGGGTCGGGATTCCGGAGTGAGGAACCCTTTGGGATGCAATTGGTCCGGCCAAGCCCCTGGTCGGATGAGCGGGGCGCCACTCGGGCGGGTTCCGTTGGCATGCAGCTCTGCGCAGTAGGTGACTGATGACATCTGCAACGCCCTGATGAACCAAGAAGCAGGTTCACACCGAGCGGACGACGCCGGGACCGCCCGCCGCCGTCCGCCGGCGCTTGGTGCCGCTCCCCTGCAGCGCCGACCAGCCGCCGTCGGACGCGAGGCCGAGATGTGGGGCACCTCGCCGGATGTTTCCGAGCCGGACCGGGCGATGTTCGAAACCGCTGTCATCGAAGTTGCGGCCAATCGTCCGGCACGGTTCCGATGAGGGCGGCACGGTCTGCAACCTCATCCTCGACAGCTACTGGACGCTCAGCCGGACCCGAACCGCCGAGTGGTGACATGATGGGCGCATGAGCCGAGTCACGTGCGATCTGACCATCTCCCTCGACGGATTCGCCGCCGGCCCGAACCAAAGCCTGGCGGAGCCCCTGGGCGAGGGCGGAGAACGCCTGCACAGGTGGCAGTTCGAAGAACCCGAGTCCAACGCAGCCGAGCTCGAAGGCATCCTTGCGGCCGGCGCCTACATCATGGGACGGAACATGTTCGCAGGGCCCGGAGCGTGGGATGAGGAATGGCGGGGATGGTGGGGTGAGGAACCGCCCTATCACGCACCCGTGTTCGTTCTCACCCATCATCCACGCGAGCCTCTGGAGATGCAGGGCGGCACCACGTTCAACTTCGTGACCGATGGGATCGAATCCGCGCTGGCCCAGGCACGGAAGGTCGCTGGCAGCAAGGACGTGGCCATTGCCGGAGGAGCGCAGACCGTCCGCCAATACCTTTCGGCGGGGCTGATCGACGAGCTGCGGCTCCACATCGCGCCCATCGTCCTGGGAGCGGGCGAGCGGCTGCTGGACGGCGTCGCGAACCTCAAGCTTGAGCCGACGGAAGTGAGCGGTACCCGCCTCGTCACCCACGTGCGCTATCGGGTAATCCCCTGAAAAGCTGACGCTCAAGGGAGCGGATCGAATCAGGCGCGGCGTGCCTGGAAGGGGCTGATCATTGAGGCTGCCACGAGCAGGAGAACAGCGATGAATCCGTTGCTGACGACGGTCATCGCTGCCGGTGCCGTGGCATTCGCGTACCGGGAGATGGCCGATAGCGTTGTGGAGTCCCGCGACTTCGTGGCACTCCCGGCGATCGAGGCTCAGGCGCTGGGCCGGCGGCGGGCTCCTGGAGTCTACGCAGACCGACTTCTCCCGTGCCTAGCGATTTCAGGCAGCCTCATAAGGTTGGGGCTTCTTGCTGCGCCAGTCTGATCATGCGCAGTTCGTCCTCCACCGCGCGGGAAGGCCAATAGTCTTTCGCCAGCTCACTTGCCCGGATTTTATCTGCTGCCGGGAAGAGCTTGCCGAGCAGCCCTGCCGCCTGAAGCAGGGCGATCAGCGCTGTGGTCCTGGCATCGGCCGCCTTGGCATCAGGCTTCGCGGCAACGGGCGCCGTGGAATCAGCCGCCCCGGCATCGGCCGTCCCGGCATCGGGCGCCGTGGACTCAGACGCTCCCGCATCGGGCGTCCCGGCATCGGTCGTCCTGGCATCTGGCTTCGCGGGTTCCGACGGCGCACCGCTGAGTGCGGCCTGGATCTTTTGCAGGATCGCAGCCTCCGGACCGTGATCCTTCTCCGGGTACCGCGTGGACTTGAACAGACCCAGGTGCTTTTCGCCGACATGTTCCACGATGCCCAGTGACGCCATCCCCTCGAAGACACGCTGCACTTCGGCGCGGCCCTCCAGCATCGAGACCCACCGCTTGGGACTGTGGGGCCGTGATTTGCCACGGATGAGCTCCAGCTCGTGCCGGAAGTCCGTTTGCGGGGCGGTTCCGGTAGCCCTGACACGCTTCCCCTGCAGCCCGATTGCACCGATCAGGTCCAGCTCGGCCAATATTGCCCCTGCCAAAGTTGTCCTGAGTGCGTACACCGGCACTTCAGGTTTGCCGTCTTTGTCGTTCGTTGCCAGCAGGAGGAATGCCTGGGGAAGGCTCAGCTCCGCCGCCTTAGGTTTTTCAGCATCCATACCATCATGGTGGCGCAGTTGGGCAGCCACCACAATGAGGACTACAAGCGTCTACGTCGGCATCTACATTGCCCTGCCGCTGGCCGACCGCTTCTCCAAGATTGCGGCAGCAGTGCGCGGACGACGGCGGGACCTCCCGCCGTCGTCCGCCTGCGTTTGGCATGGTGCTTACAGGGCACTTAGCCTGACGGGGCCCCTCGCAGATCAGACGTGCTGGTCAACGAGCACCGGGTTGCCATCCGGATCCAGGACGATAAAGCTCGCCGGCCCCGTCGTTTCCTCGTCTGCCTCGGAAAGGAACTCCGTGCCTTTGGCCTTCAGTTCCCGCTGGAGATCGCGCACATCCGTGAACGGGTCCACCGCCTCCGCGTTCTGGTTCCAGCCCGGGTTGAACGTGAGCATGTTCATCTCAAACATCCCCTGGAAGAGGCCGATGACGGTGTCACCGTTCTTCAGAATCAACCAGTTCTGCGTAATGTCGCCCCCGAGGCTGCTGAAGCCAAGTTTCTCGTAGAACGCAGCAGAAGCCGCGATGTCCTTGACTGTGAGGCTGATCGAAAAGTCCTTGACTGTGAGGCTGATCGAAAAAGCGCCGAGCTGCATGCGGTACTCTCCGGGGGACGGATCTTACCGATGATACCCGCGGCTTTTCAGTCGGAGCCGCGGGACGGGCCACGCCGGGGTGGTCAGGCGGCCAGCGGCAAGTCGAAAAGCTGCTCGGCAAGCCGGATTAAGTGGCGGGGAGCGTCGGATTCATCTCCGCGGCTTCCGTGTCCGAGGAACACCGCCGTTCCGTTGAAAGCGTCGTCGAGATAGACGCCGGCTTCGCGGATGAGCACTTCGGCTCTGACATTCTGGGGCAGGCGGTTGCCCTCGTCGTTCAGGTATACATGCCAGTCTCTGCTGGTGATGGATTCAAAGTTTCCTGCAACCAGTTTCTGCAGGGCTGGCATGTCCGTGTCCACGGTTTCGATGCGCACCGGTTGAGTGAGGTGGGCCGGGACGATCAGGGCGTTGTAGGTGGTGTTCATGGTCTTGTCCTTGTGACTGAAACGAATGGCGTGCGGTCCCGGTGGCGGCCGCGCGGCGCGGCGGGAGTGGGGCGGGGCAGCCGATTGGGGCTCGGAGTCTCGAATTCGGCTGCCGCGGCATGTTAGCGCTGGTTTTTGCGCGGCTTTACGAACTGAATTTCACTAGTTTCGCTTTTAGCTCTTTTATCGGCTCTCTTTTCGAGAATCGATTTTCCCGCTTTTTTGGCACTGACGCTCCTGGGCGATTTTCCTGACAACGGAATCACACACCTTTCTATGCTTTGTGTCTACCCGATACCATACACACTTATATTTTTTATGCCAGTCCCTCGAAAAGGCACCACAATCGGAAAATTAATTTCCGCTTGCTGAATTGCATCCCGCACAAATTCTGCCTGGACGGGCGCCGGACACACGACGACGGCGCTCCCTCCCGCCGTCGCCCGTTGAAGCTTGGGAGGCCTCGCCGCCGTCTGGCGTGTCGCAGCCGGAGCGGTCGCGGGTACGCCACGTTGCTGGCACACTGGGCCAATGAACGAGGCGCTCTCCCCCTCCCGAAAGCCCGGCATCCGCGCTGCGATGTTTGTTGATTTCGACAATGTCTTCACCGGCCTGCAGGCACTGGATCCGCTGGCGGCGAAGCGGTTTGCCGAGGACCCCAAGCACTGGGCTGACGCGTTGTCAGCGGGAGGTTCCGGAGAGGACGCCCGTCGCTTCCTGATCCGCAACTGCTACCTGAACCCGGTTGTGTACTCGAAGTACCGGACGTACTGGACCCGCGCCGGTTTCCGCGTGATCGACTGCCCGTCGCTGACGCAGCGGGGCAAGAGCAGCACGGACATCAATCTGGTGCTTGATGCAGTGGACGCGCTGTCCGGCAGCGTCGGCATCGAAGAGTTCTTCATCGCCTCGGCCGATGCCGATTTCACGTCCCTGATCCAGCGGTTCCGGGCCGCTGACCGGATGACCACAGTCATCGCAGCCGGCGCCGTGGCCTTCGCCTATCGGGAGATGGCCGACCATGTGGTGGAGTCCCACGACTTCGTCGCGATCCTCAACGGCACTGCTGTGGAGCCGGTTCATGCGGCGGCGCCCGGGAAGCAGCAGAACGCAGCCACGACGAAAACCAAGGCCACCTCGCCCGCGATCCGTGAGGTCCTCGAGTTCGTCCGCACCGCTCCGGGACCGGTGGTCGGGGCCATGGTGGCCCACCGGGCACTCACGGCGGACCCTTCCCTGAAGACGGACTGGGGCGGCTGCGGAAAGTTCGGGACCTGGGTGTCCCAGATCGGCCAGGGCGTCGAATATTCCCCGGCACAGGGAGGCTGGGTCTGGGACGCGAAGCGGTTCTCAAGCGAGGATCTTCCAGCGCCGACTGACCGCCAGCCCGGCATCGAGGAGCAGGTCACCAGGGTCACGGACGTGCCGGCACTTTCTGCAGCCCAGTTCCGGCAGATGTTCCAAGCCATGGAGGCCAGGCTTCGCGAGCATCCGCTCAACCGCACCGAGCTGTCCCGGCTGGTGCGGGATGACTGCGTCAGCGCGGGCCAGCCGGTCTCCCGCAACGCCGTGAGTTTTGTCCTTCAGGGCCTGGCCTACGTCAATTTCCAGCTCAATGACGAGGCGACGGCGGAAGGCCTGGCCGCAGCGTGGACCGCAAACGTGGAGGAACTCTGCCGGGTGGCGCTGCTGGAGTTCGACGCCGCAGAGAAGCTCGCCGTACGGCGCTGGGCGAGCGGCGGACTACTGGACGCCTGACCTGCGACATTTCCCAGGCCAGCCACACTCTGGCAGTTCCCAAACGTCCGTTTCTCTCGTTTCGCCAGTACCCGCTGGTTACCCTGAGCGTGGGAGGGAAAATGACAGTTCGGAGCGCAGGCATTCTGCTGTACCGCCGGAGCCATGCATCGGAATTGGAGGTGTGGATAGCGCACATGGGCGGACCCTTCTGGGCCAACAAAGACGCCCGCGCCTGGTCCATTCCCAAAGGGGAGTACACCCAAAACGAGGATCCTCTGGCGGCCGCGCATCGCGAGTTCGCCGAGGAGATGGGCACTCCTGCACCCGCCGTCGACTACATTCTGCTGGGCGCCTTCCGGCAACCCTCGGGCAAGGTCATCACCGTCTTCACGGCCGAGTCGGCATTTGACCCCGAACGAATCGTGAGCAACGCCTTTGAACTGGAATGGCCGAGGGGCTCCGGCATAGTCCGGAGCTACCCTGAGATCGACGACGCCTCCTGGGTCAGTGAGCCCGAAGCCCGCATCAAACTGGTAAGCGGCCAACTGCCAATCCTCGACGCCCTCGTCCAGCACCTCCTCAACCAGTCCCGAGCTTGACCAAACGCAGCCGAGAACTAAACCGGCTTGCTGACGGGCCGCACAGGCTTCAGACGCGCGGCGGCGGGTATCGTGTGAAAAGCTTCCCGACGGGCCCGGAGAGCCATCGGCCGTACCCCAGCAACATCCAAGGAGACACCCATGACCAGCACTTTCAACGTCGTGGTCCAGTACCGGACCAAGCCCGGCACCACCGACGACGTCCTCAAGCATCTTCACACCATGGCCACCGAAACCCGCATGGAACCGGGCAACATCTCATACGAGTTCTTCCGTGGCGTAGAGGACGACAGAAAGATCACCATCCTTGAGAGCTACCGCTCCGAGGAGGATTTCGAACTGCACCGCCAGACCCCACACTGCCTGAACCTCGGTCCGGCCCACATCATTCCCCAACTGGAATCACGGACTCTCTCCACATACGTCACGGCCGCCAGTCCTGCTTAGACGTCCTGGCGAGCAGCCAGGACGTCATGACCGGTGCCGGCTTTCTAACGCCGACCCGATCTGCGCGGGACGCTGCGTACGTGGAGCGGACGACGGCGGGACTCCCCGCCGTCGTCCGCTTGCGTTTGGTCCCGCCGACCTACAGCGCCGACCAGCCGCCGTCGGACGTGAAGAGGACGCCGTTGACGTTGGTTCCGCCGGCGCATAGCGACCAGCCTCACAGCTCGAGGTCTCGCTACAGGCGAGTCAATTGGCGGACCGGGACACCAGCCAGCCATGACTTGACGTCCTCGAGCGCTCCGCCGTAGAACTGCGCGTAGCTCTCGTGGGTGACATATCCCAGATGCGGTGTCAGGAGAGTGTTCGGGGCGGCCAAGAGCGGATGACCCGCCGGCAATGGTTCCTGATCGTAGACATCGACGGCTGCGCCCCGGATCCAGCCTTCTTCAAGGGCACGAATCAGGGCGGACTGGTGCACGAGGGGTCCCCTGGCCGTGTTGACGAGCATTCCGCTTGTGCCCAGCAGCCGTAGTTCAGCTTCACCGACTGTCCCTTCGGAGCGCCGGGACAGGCGGAGGTGAAGTGACACGATGTCGGATTCCCGGAAGAGTTCGTCCTTGCTGACTTTCCGGACCCCAGCGGCTGTTGCTGTCGCCTCGTCCAGGTTCTGGCTCCATGCCAGCACATTCATGCCGAAAGCGTGCGCGTAGGCCGCGACCTTGTGCCCGATCTTGCCCAGCCCGACTATCCCCAGGGTCTTGCCCGCAAGTTCGGAACCAACAGAGTGCTGCCAACGTCCGGCCCGGAGCGCGTTCTCTTCAGCGGTCAGGTTTCGGGCCAACGCCATGAGCAGCGCCCACGTCAGTTCAGGGGCGGCCGACGGCGATCCGCCCGTTCCGCAGACGGTGACGCCATGCTCCTCGGCCGCGGCGAGATCGATGACGGCGTTTGCGGCGCCGGTCGTGAACAGCAATTTCAGGCGGGGCAGCTTCGCCAACACAGCTCGCGGAAACGGTGTCCTCTCCCGCATGGCGACAACGACGTCGAAGCCCGACAGGGCGTGGACTGCGTCGGCTTCCGAGGCGAAAGGCGAGCTGAAAACGGTAACGGCCATGCCGTCCGCAGCCAGGGAGTTCCAGTCCGCGTAGTCGCCCGAAACCTGCTGGTAGTCATCCAGAATTGCCAGCCGATACTCGGTCATATTTGTACAGTCCCCTAATTCCAGACGGGTTTCCTGAGAAGGTGCATGGAGTTCTGGCTGTCGGCCAGATTCACCTACCCTGCTGCGATCCCAGTGTAAACGGGCGCAGCACGTGGGCCACAGGATCGGTCCAGCGACCCCGCTCCTGATGCGGCGGGAAACCGCGAGGTCGGAGCCATGACCCTCGCCGACTCGAACGTCATGGCTCTGATCACCCCCGGCATAGGCACTGCCAAGGACGAAGACTAGATACGCAACTGACGACACGGGCTCTGTCCGCCTCGAAGGGCCCCACTTTCGTAGACTCAATGGAGATCCGACATGTCTCGTCTCCAGAGACAAGCCCGCCACAGGAAGAGCCATCGATGAAGATTATCGTCCTAGTCAAGGAGGTTCCCGACACCTACGGGGACCGAAAACTGAACCTCGAAACAGGCCTCGCCGACCGGGAAGCCAGCGAGACAGTCATTGATGAGATCGGCGAGCGGGCCTTGGAGCTGGCACTGAGCTACGCCGACAAAAACGAGGGCACCGAGGTCGCAATCCTCTCCCTCGCTCCCGAGGGTGCAACCGCGACGATACGCAAGGGGCTGGCGATGGGTGCGGGGAGCGCCACCCACGTCTGTGACGAGGCGCTGCGGGGTGCGGATCTTGGCCTGACCGCTGAAACCCTCGCAGCGGCGATCCGTCGCGTTGAGTTTGACCTTGTGATCACTGGCAACGTGTCCACCGATGGGTCCGGCGGCATGATTCCCGCGATGCTTGCCGAATTGCTTGACGTGCCGCTTGCTACCGGCCTGAGCTCCGTAGAGATCAGCGACGGCGCCGTGTCTGGCTCCAGGCCCCTTGAATCCGGCGTGCAGAAGGTGTCCGCGAACCTGCCCGCGGTGATTTCCATTACCGAGGCGCTTCCCGGGCCGCGCTTCCCGAACTTCAAAGGGATTATGGCCGCGAAGAAGAAGCCCCTGGCGGTGCTTACCCTCGCAGACCTCGGGATCACGGCCGACAACCCGGACGCGGCCCGGTCGATCATGCTGACCGTTGCAGAGAAGCCCCCGCGCGCGGCGGGCGTAAAGATCATTGACGAGGGTGACGCCGGCGAGAAGCTGGCTGACTTCCTTGTTGAAAACCGACTGGCGTAAGGAGTATCGACATGACTGAATTCCCTCGTGACGCAATCCTCGTCGTCGTGGAAACCCGGACTTCCGGTGAACTCGAGAAGGCTGCAGCCGGGCTCTTCGGCGCTGCCGCTGCAGTTGGCACGCCCATTGCATTGGTACTTGCCGCACCCGGCGCCGGGAGCGCCGCCGCCGCGGAGGCCGCGGCCCTGGGTGCCGCGCGCGTACTGGTCGCTGAGACTCCGGATACGTCGGCGCTCGGCGTGCCGGGCGTTGACGCGCTTGCCGCCGCTGTGGAGCAGGTGCAGCCAGATGCGATCCTGATTTCGCATTCTCTGAATGGGCGTGACCTCGCCGGCCGCTACGCTGCCCGTTCGCGTGCAGCGATTTCTGCCGATGCGATCGGCGTGTCACGTGATGACGAGGGCGTCGTGGCACACCACTCCGTCTACGGCGGTGCCTACGATGTGACGTCAACGTCCACGTTTGGGGCTCCGGTGATCACGGTTCGCCAGGGCTCCATCGAGGCGCGTGCTACGGCTCAGCCGCAGGCGTCCGAGACCCTGGCAGTGCCGCGCTCCGGGAAGCCGGCCGCGCGGATCGACTCGTTCGAGGAGGTAGTTGCCGCCACCTCGCGGCCGGAGCTGCGTGGTGCCGCGAAGGTTGTCGCGGGTGGCCGCGGCCTCGGGTCGGAGGAACAGTTCGCCCTCGTTGGACAGCTCGCCGATGCACTCGGTGCCGCCGTTGGCGCTTCGCGTGCCGCGGTGGATGCGGGCTACATCCCGCAGTCGCAGCAGGTCGGCCAGACCGGGGTTTCCGTGTCATCACAGTTGTATATTGCGCTGGGCATCTCCGGCGCGATTCAGCACCGGGCCGGCATGCAGACCGCGAAGACGATCGTCGCCATCAACAAGGATTCAGACGCGCCGATCTTCGAGATCGCCGACTTTGGCGTGGTGGGCGACGTCTTCAAGGTTGTACCCCAGCTGATTAGCGCACTTGAGGCTCGGAAGAAGTAGTGATGGCAACTCAGTCTCGGTCTATTCGGCGGGGCCTGCCGCGCGTCGAAGGCGGTGACCCCTGGCCTGCAGCAGGCGAAGCGCCCGCACGCACTGTCACGGCAGGAGCGGCAGCCCCGCCGGTCCCCGCTTCTGGGGTGGCACCGGTCACCGCCGGGCCAGCGGCCACCGGGCCCTCCATCCCCGCTGCCGGCCAGGAAACGACGCCGGCAATGGCACCGGATGCGGCATTGTCCGCTCCGGTCCCTGCAGTGAAGGCAGGCGCCGCGGTGGCGCGGCCGCTTCGCCGTGGCCTGCCGCGCGTGCCGGGCGGCGAGCCTTGGCCGCCAGCGGGCGAGGCTTCGGTATCAGTGCCGGCCCTGTCCGGGGCTCCCGCCGCAGCCGCCAGGCCCGCGCCGGCCGCAGATACTGCTGCAGATACTGCTGAGAAAGCAGTGCCGGCGGCGACGTCGCCGGCTGCTGCTCCGGCCACCGCCGCACCCGCACCCGCCACACTGACGATGGGAAGCATTCCGCTTCGTCGCGGGCTTCCCCGTGTCCCAGGTGGTGAACCCTGGCCGCCAGCTGGACTTGCTCCGGCGGCCGCTGCCGTTCCCGCTGTGCAGGCGGGTCACGAAGACATAGCACAGGCCCCGGCTGCCGGTGTGGTGGAGGCTGCCAGCGTGGTGGAACCCGTTGCCGAGGTGCAGACCGTTGCCGAGGCTGCCAGCGTGGCGGCGACCGTCGCCGAGGCGGAACCGCCGCGGACCGCGAGTGCACCGGCGGTCACCGCCGCCCCAGCATCGGCGGCACAGTCCTTCGCCGCTGAAAAGCCCGTCGCCGTCGAAAAGCCCGTGAGGCCAAGGGCCGCGGCAAGGCTCTACGGATCGCGCACCCTGGGTCAGTGGATCAAGCTCGCCGTGCTCCTCGCGCTCGGCGCCGTGGCCGCCGCTGGGATTCTTGTGCTCGCCGCTCGCGGTGTCACGACGCTGCCGGGCGTGCCGGAATTCCTCGAAAGGTACCCCGGCGCGTATGACCTGCCCGATACGGCCGAGCCCGGCTTCCCATGGTGGGCGCAGTGGGCGCACTTCTTCAACATTTTCCTGATGGTGCTCATCATTCGCTCCGGCTATCAGGTGCGCACCGAGCAGAAACCGCCGGCGTTCTGGACGCCGAAGCGCGATGGCAAGAAAATCAGCATCAACCTGTGGCTGCACCAGTCGCTCGACATTTTATGGCTGGCCAACGGACTCATCTTTGTGGTGCTGCTGTTTGCCTCGGGACGCTGGGTGCGGATCGTACCGAGCAACTGGGAGGCGTTCCCGAATGCGCTCTCCGCGCTCCTGCAGTACATGACACTGGACTGGCCCGTTGAGTCCGGCTGGGTGAACTACAACAGCCTGCAGCAGATCATGTACTTCGTGGTGGTGTTCATCGCGGCCCCGCTCGCGGCGATCACGGGTGTGCGCATGAGCGAGTTCTGGCCGAAGGACGCGAAGACGCTGAACAAGATCTACCCGGTGGAGGTTGCGCGCGCGATTCACTTCCCGACGATGCTGTTTTTCGTGCTCTTCATTCTCGTCCATGTGTTCCTGGTGTTCGCGACCGGTGCGCTGCGAAACCTGAACCACATGTTCGGCGGCACCGACGCGGTGAATTGGGTCGGGTTCTGGCTCTTCGCGGCCGCAATCGCCATCACGGCAGCCGGTTGGTACGCGGCCCGCCCGCTTGTGCTCGCTCCAATCGCGAAGCTGTTCGGTCAGGTGAGCAGCCGCTAGGCTTCACCGCCTGCGCAGGGAGGATCCCGTGCCGCGCGCCGCTCAGGCGCTCTGGCCCGGGATCCTCACGTGTTGTGCTGTCCGACATCGCGTTCAACCGGACGACCCCACCGCGGGATACCCTCCGACGTCGGCTGCCGCAGCCGCACGCTCACCGCTGGCACATGGAAGGATTCACTTATGACTATCGATAATGATGATGCCAACCTCCCGGCGCCAATGGACTCCCACGGCACAGACGACTCAACCGAAGTCAGCCGTAGTTGGGACCACATCGGGGCCATCATTGTCGATGCGTCCCTGCAGCGACGACAAAACTACCACGCGACGGTCAGGCCGCGCGTTCTCGCTCTGGTCGAGGCTTGGCCGGATGCCGCCACGACCAGTGGATTCCGGCAGCGCCTCGACGCGGGGACGCTTTCCGAAGTTATCAGCTGGCCGTCGCCTGGCCGTCTGGCCCAGGTAGAGGACATGACGCACGTGCTCGAGAGTCAGGGCATCGAGACGGTAATGGAACTCCGAGGAGCGCTTCGTGACCAAGCCACCAGAGCCGTTCTCCGGGAGGCTCTTGGGGCCGTGCGGCATGTCAGTCCCAAAACGCTGGACTACATCGACACCCTGAGCGGAATATCAACGGGCGGGGCTGTCGAAGAGTAAATGCGGGGAGTGGCAGGCTGCGCAGCCCTGTCCGATCCGGCCTTCCAGGGTGACGTCGGAGGCAGCGGCGCAAGCCAAAGAGTCGGCGCATCTTTCGGACCTTTCATTGGACGGGGAGGCGCCGCATGATAGGCGCATGACTCAAATCGCACCAGCCGACGAATCCGCTGTTGCCAAGGCACAACGCGAGCTCGAAGCGGCCGGCGTCCGCACCGTGATCGGCACGGTGGTGAACGCTTCGGGCATCACGCTGGCCAAGAGCGTTCCGTTGGCCCGGCTCAAAGCCTTCCACCAATCCGGGATGGGCGCTGCCCCCGTCTGGCATGTCTTCACCATCGACGGCGGGATAGCGTTCACGGACAGCATTACCCCCGTTGGCGATATGCGCCTCAAGATCGATATCTCGGGACTCCGTGTCCTGCCGGGTGGGCGGGCGTGGGCACCCGGCAGCCTTTTCGAACAGGACGGGGCCGCGTCTCCGGCCTGTGCCCGCGGCCTTCTGGCCGATGTCGACGGCAGGCTCGACGAGGCCGGATACCAGGCACTCGTGGGCCACGAACTTGAATTCTTCCTCGTCGCCCCGGACGGTTCAGCGCTGGAAACCGCACCCTGGGTTCCGTACGGGGCAACCGGTCTTCTGGACCGATCGGAATTCCTTGATGATCTGCTGTCGGCGCTGAACCAGGCCGGCGTTCCGATGGAGCAGATCCACGCCGAGTACGGCAGAAACCAGTTCGAGTTTTCCCTTCCCCCTGCTTCGCCGGTTCGGGCCGCGGACACCGTGGTCCTTTCCAAGATCATCGTTGGCATCGTCGCCAGGGTCCACGGCATGCAGGCCTCGTTCTCCCCGCTTCCCTTTCCCGGCACCGTCGGAAACGGCGCCCACCAGCACTTTTCGCTCCACAAGGACGGCCTGCCGCTGTTCTCCGGCGGCAGCGGGCCGCACGGCATCTGCGCCGAGGGGGGCGCGGCCATTGGCGGAATCATCGCAGGACTCCCCGATATCCAGGGTTTCCTCACGGGATCAATCTTGTCCGGAAGCCGCCTGACGCCCGGCACGTGGTCGGGCGCCTACTTGTGCTGGGGCCTGGAAAACCGGGAGGCCTCAGTGCGCTTTCTGAACGAGGGCAAGAGCAATCCGCACGGAGCCAACGTCGAGGTGAAAATCGTCGACCCGTCGGCCAACGTGTATCTGGCGTCCGCATCCATCCTCGTGCTCGCCCTTGACGGCATCCGCGGCGGGCGCAGGCTTCCGGCAGAGATCCCGGGTGACCCCGCACGGCTGTCGGAAGGCGAGCGGCGCCGGGCCAACGTCCTGCTGCTCTCGGACTCCCCCGCCGCCATCATCGAGACGCTGGACAAGTCAGGCCTTGCACGCGGACTTCTCGGAGATGCCATCGTCGATACCACGGTGGCCGTCCGGCGCTACGAACAGCGAATCTCCGCGGAACTCTCGCCGGACGAGCTTGCTGAACGCTTTCGACTGGCCTGGTCGATCTGATGGCGGGCGGTTCTTTCCCGGACTTCGTCGAACAAGTCAGCCTTGTTGATCACCACGTGCATGGCGCGTTTCACGCTGACGGTGATGAGGCACGCTTTCAGAACTCGCTCAACGAAGGAAACACCGAACCACTGGCCAACCCCGAGGACGCCTACAACACACAAATCGGGCTCGCCATCCGGCGCTGGTGCAGCGGCATTCTTGATTTGCCACGGCACGCCTCACCGGCGGACTACTGGAGCCGGCGCTCCGGGCTTGGAGAACTTGAGGTCAGCCGGCGCATGACCCGCGCTGCTGGCGTGAGTGACTGGCTGATCGACACAGGCTTAGATGCCGCTGACTACCTCGGCAAGGTCGGGATGGCCGAGGCCTCCGGTGGGCGAACCCACGAGATCGTTCGGCTGGAACTGGTCGCCGAGTCGCTGCTCCAGGAGATTGCCAACCCGGCAGATTACGTCGAAGAGTTCGGTCAGCGGCTTCGAGAGCTCACCCTCAGCGCCGTGGGCGTCAAAACTGTTCTCGCCTACCGCGGAGGATTCGACCAGAATCTCAGCCGACCCACACCGGCTGCGGTGGTTGAAGCAGCCCGCCGCTGGCAGGAGAACCCGCGCGCCGGCTCCAACGCGAAGCTCACCGACGTGACACTCATTGCCCACGGGATCCACACGGCGGTGTCGATGAAGCTTCCGCTGCAATTCCATGTGGGATTCGGTGACCGAGACCTGGACCTCCACAAGACCAATCCCCTGTACCTCTTGGATTTTCTGCGGTCCCCCGAAGTCCGGGACACACCGATCATGCTGCTCCACTGCTATCCATTCGAGCGCGAAGCCGGCTACTTGGCCCACGCCTTTGAAAACGTCTACATCGATGTGGGCCTTGCCGTGAACTTCACCGGGTCACGGAGCCGGGATCTGGTGGCCCGCTCGTTCGAACTGGCTCCCTTCACGAAAATCCTTTACTCCTCCGACGCCTTCGGCCCGGCCGAACTCCACTACCTCGGCGCGAGACTGTGGCGCACTGCAATCACCAAGGTAGTCGGCGGATGGATCGACGACGACGACTGTTCCGAGGCGGATGCACGCAAGATCGTGCAACTCGTCGCACACGACAACGCCCGCCGCGTATACGCGCTCCCCTGAGCGCCGGCCCGCAATCCCGAGCAAGCAAAACGGACATCTGTCAGACCCCCAACGCAAGCGGACGACGGCGGGACCTCCCGCCGTCGTCCGCTTGCGTTGGGTGCCGCTCGCCTAAGGCGCTGACCAGCCGCCGTTGGAAGCCACAAGTGTGCCGTCAACGACGGCTTCGAGCTCCTGCAGGCGAGGGAGAGCCCGTGTCGTCAGCAGGTGCTCGCGGGTTTCGGCGGAGACAGCCATGCTGTCCTTCCATAGCGAGCGGCCCGCCATAGCGCCGCCCGCGCCATTGGCCACCGCGATCTCGACCTGCTTGATGAACGTCTCGTGGTCAACCCCCGCAGACAGGACAGCCCACGGCACGCCGGCGGACGCCTCGGTGACCGCGGCGCTTGCCTCGGCAGATCCTGGGTACTGCAGTTTGAGCACTTTGGCGCCGCATTCGGCGGAGAGCCGTGCAGAGTCGGCAACAAGGCCGGCGAACGCCGCGACGTAGGCCTCCTCGCTTTCGCCTTCGAGACGGTAGACCAGGATCTCTACGATGAGGAGGAGACCCTCGTCGGTGCATGCTTTGACGAGTTCGCGGATTTCGTCCGCGACGCGCGAGCCTGCATCCTGAAGGTCGGGGCGCATGTACCAGAGCATCTTGGCGACGTCACCGCCGAGTTCGCGCGCTCTGCGCGGCGACATCCCCGGGACGAACTTTGTGTAGCGCAGGCCGTCGACCGTCTCGAATCCGGAAGCGTCAAGACCGACTACCAGGGCGGTGTCGCGGGAGAGCACGCCCTCATCCGCGACGCGGGGCAGGGCAACTTCGGGATCGAGCAGGATCGCAGGAGCGGCGTTTCCCAGGTAGCGGACCAGGTCCGCCTTCGCGTCGGAGAGTTGCTGGGCGGTGATCGAGTTCGGTCCGTCGGGTGCGTCGTTCATCACGGCTTTCATTCCGTTGCGCTGGTCGGCGGCCACGATGAGCATTTTGCCGCCGGGAGTCGAGATCGCTGCCATGCCGCGGCGTTCGAGCGTCGTGAGTGTATTCACTGGGTTCTCCTAATTGGGTGGTTTTGGTCTATTGAGGGTCTGGAGTCGGCGGCCGGAAACACCGGTAAGCAGCGTGGTGCGGGCACGACGAATCGCGCCCCGTATGGGGTGCCGCCCTGGGAGGTGTGGCCCTCGGCGGAAGGTTGGCGTGGAACCGCTAGCGGCAGCTCAGCGCACGGCCTCCCGCCCTGCGAAGTCCGCCAGGAAAAGCTCGATCTGTTCGTGCGGCCTCAAGAGGCCGTCAACGCGGATATGCGCGACGCCGGGAGGCTGCGTGACTTCGGGAGAGAGGAAACGCTCGGGTTCCTTGATCTTGTCGAGGTCGCGTGCGGCGCCGCGGAGCTGCATGCGTCTCACCACCTCGCCCTGCGGAGTGTCCATCCAGGCGAGGTGCACCCGCGGGGCAGGAATTGAGAGCCGCTCAACGAGTCGTTCCCATGCCGCCGGGAACGTGCGTTCGGAAGTGAACGGGGCGACAACAACCACGCTGTTGCCCAGAGCGAGATTTTCCCGGGTGGTATCGAAGAGGCAGGTGTAGCGGATATCGTTCACGCTCGCCCGCGCGGCGGGTTGTGCTGTGGGGACGTCCACCAGGAACTCGCCGCCCATGTGTTCGAACAACGGGTTTGTGACAGTGTCCAGGTCAAGGATGGTCCAGCGGAGCTGGCAGGCCAGATCCTGGGCAAACGTTGTTTTGCCACTTGCCGGCACTCCGCAGACGATGATCGCCTCGGATGCGCGTTCTTCGGTCATGTTCATGGTCATCCATTTCAAGGTGAGGTCAGTTCGCGGCGCCCCTGCGCCGGAAGAACGGTCAGCGGCTGGTGTAGCCGCCGTCGATGGGGAGGGATGCTCCGGTGATCATGGAAGCGGTGTCACTTAGCAGGAAGACGATGGGGCCGGCGACGTCATCGACCGTGGCCCACCGTCCGAGGGGCATCTGCTCAAGGAAGGGCCCGCCGATTTCCGGCCGTCCCCAGTAGAAGTTGGACATGTCGGTCATGACCACTGTCGGGTTGACGCTGTTGACGCGGATGTTGTGCTTGCCAAGTTCCAGGGCGGACACCCGGGTGATGTTGTCCAGGGCGGCTTTGGACGATCCGTAGGAGATGTGGCCGTGCAGCGCGACCATGCTGGCCTGGCTGGAGACGTTGACGATCGCGCCGCCGTTGCCTTCGCGAATCATGGCGGGTACCGCATATTTGATGACCAGGAGGGCGCCGCGGGCGTTGACGCTGATGACCTTGTCGAAGACCTCGATGTCGGTGTCCTGCGGGGTCGCGATTTCTCCGCCGAAGCCGCCGCAGTTCACGACACCCCACAGTGCAAGGCCCTCGACGGCTTCCCTGATGCTTTCTTCGGAGGTCAGGTCGAAGGCCAAGGGCTGCGCGCCAGTTTCGTCACTAAGCGTTGCCAGGGACTCGAGCGTGCGGGCGCTGGCGATCACTTTTGCCCCAGCGGCAGCAAGCTGCCTCACGGTGGCAGCCCCGATGCCGCCACTTGCTCCGGTGACCAGGATGGTGCGGCCGCTGAAGCCGGTTGCTGTTCGGGCTTCGACTGCTGTGCTGGCTGTGGGTGAGTCGGTCATGAGGTTCTCCTTGTGGATATCGAAGGTTCGGTGAGGTCCTGGACGGCAGTTCGCGCTCCGGACCGTTGCAGGGCTTCCCGGGCCTGCCGGTACGCGGCCGCGAAGCGGGCGTTCCGCCCAAGGTCGCCGAATACGTCGGTCAGGTTGAGGAAGGCGCCCGGTTTTTCGTGGTCCGCACGGATGGCTGCGCGGAGTTCGCCTAGGCGCCGGTCGGTGATGTCTATGGGTTCGCCTTGTTCGTCAGTTCCTTCGAGAAAGCGCGCCCAGGCTGCGATCACCAGGGCCGCTCGGTCTACGGGGCCTCCGAGGCGGAGCTGGTCACGGACGACAGGGAGCACGAATTGGGGATCCGTTCGGAGGCGTCGACCATTTGGCGGGCGAGGGTGTCCCTCACAGCGGGGTTGGAGAAGCGGTGGATGAGTTCGTTCCGGTAGGCGTGCAGATCCATGCCGGACACGGGCCGCAGCGTGGGTGTCGCCTCCAGTTCCATGTAGCCGGCGATGAAGTCGGCGAACAGCGGATCCACACAGACTTCATGGACATACCGGTGACCCGCGAGGTAGCCGAGGTAGCTCATCACCTGGTGGCTCGCGTTCAGGAGCCGGAGTTTCATCAGCTCATAAGGCTCCACGTCGTCCACCATCTGCACACCGGCGTCTTCCAGGGGCGGTCGGCCGGTAGGGAACTTGTCCTCGAGGACCCATTGTTCAAAAGGCTCGGCAATCACCGGCCATCCTTCCGAGAAGCCGTAGGCCGCGGCCACCGCAGCCCGGCCGGCGTCGGTGGTGACGGGAGTGATGCGGTCCACCATGGAGTTGGGAAAGGCTACGGTTTCGCTGATCCAGCCAGCCAGCCCCGGATCCTTGAGTCGGGCGAAGGACACGAGCGCCTTGCGGGCGACGTTGCCGTTTCCCTGGATGTTGTCGCATGACATGACGGTGAACGGGGCAGTGCCCTGCTCACGCCGCTGTGCCAGCGCTGCGGTGATCAGGCCGAACGCGGAGCCTGGAACGGTGTTCGGGTCCAGGTCATGGAGGATGTCCGGCGTACGGGGATCGAATTCCCCCGTGGTGTCGTTGATGCTGTAGCCGCCCTCGGTAATGGACAGGGAGACTATGCGGGTGGCAGGATCGGCAAGTTTGCGGATGACCGCTGCGGGATCGTCGGGCGCAAAGAGATATTCGGTGATGGAACCGATGATTCTGGCGTCCTCGGTGCCTTCGGCGCCCTTCAGCACCAAGGTGTACAGGCCGTCCTGGTTGGTGAGGACATCGTGCATGCGGGCGTCCGAGGGCAGGACGCCGACCCCGCAGATACCCCAGTCCTGAGAGCCCCCGAGGTTTAGAAGCCGGTCGATGAACATGGCCTGGTGCGACCGGTGGAACCCGCCGACGCCGAAGTGAACGATGCCTGTCCGGACGGCGCGCCGATGGTACGAGGGGATGGGTAGCCGGTCCTCCAATTCTGGAAGGGCCGCTTCATTCAGGGACGTCATGTCATTCTTCTCTTCGGTCGGGAGAGTTGGGACGGTGCTGTTGCCCGCATGTGAGGGGCGGGCAACAGCACCGGAAAGCCGGTTAGCAGGAGGATTTGTAGACGTACTGGGCGCCGTCACCGCTGATGTTGTCCGCGGTGATCTGCTTGAACCCGGTCTGGATCTCCTTCTGGGTAGACTCACCCTTGATGGCCTTCATGGCCTGGTCCACGCCCTGCGTGCCGATGGATGCAGGTTCCTGCGCGATCAAGGCCTGGACGACGCCTTCCTTGAGCTGCTTGACCTGCGCAGGCCCGGCATCGAAGCCGACGATCTTGACCTGGTTCTGTTTGCCCGCCTGGCGGATGCCTGTTGCCGTACCTTCTGCTGCGAAGGTGTTGGCTGCGAAGACGCCGACAATGTCCGGGTCCTTGGCCAAGGCAGCAGAGACGAGCTTTGCCGCTTCGGCGGGGTCGTTGTGGCTGTACTGCACACCGAGATACTCGAAGGACGAGTCAGCTTTGGCGCCGTCTTCGAAGCCTGCGACACGCGCATCGGCTGTCGAGACGCCGGGGTCGGTGGAAATGACCAGGACTTTGCCCCCGCTGGGGCTGAGGTTCTTGATGGCCTTGAAGGCCTCCAGGCCGCCGCCTTTGTTGTCCGAGGCGATCGCCGACGCGGCGAACGAGGGGTCCTGCACCGTGGTGTCAACGAGGACCACCTTGATGCCGGCGGCCGCAGCCGCCTTCAACGGCGCCTGCATCGCGGCCACATCGGTCGGCGCGATGAGGATGGCGTCCGGCTGGGATGCCACGACGGAATCGACGATCGGCTTTTGCAGCGTCGGGTCGAACTTGGCCGGCCCCTGCGTGTTAACCGTTGCGCCAGCCGCCTTGGCAGCAGCGTCGATGCCGCACTGCATGCTGACGTAGAACTCGTCGCCGGCGACACCCTGGATGAACGTGAGCTTGGGCTGCTTTCCGGCCGCCGCACTCCCTGCCGAGGCGCTTCCGCCTGCGCAGGCCGTGAGGGACGTTGCGGCGAGGATACCCGCAGCGAGCAGGGTCACTTTAGGGGTTAACTTCATTGTCTAGCTCCTGTTTGTTTGAAAGGGTTAAGTCGGAGGGAGGTCAGCGGGATCGTCGGCCGAAGACCTTCTTCTTGCCGTCAGCCTTGGCGGTATGTCCCCGGGCTGCGGCAGCCCGGCGGCGCTGGTCGACGTAGACGGCGACGACGAGGACGGCACCGACTGCCACCTGCTGCCAGAACGGCTGGATGCCGACGATGACGAAGCCGTTCTGAAGCACTGCGGGGATGAAGAGTCCGACGACGGTGCCGAAAATGGTGCCGACGCCGCCGAAGAGTGAGGTTCCGCCGATCACGACGGCGGCGATGACGTTGAGGTTCGTCGCCGACTGACCCGCGATGGCGGTGGTGCCGTACTGGGACAGTGACAGGATGCCTGCCACGCCGGCGAGGCCGCCGGAGAGTGCGTAGATGGAGATCAGTTGGCGATCCACTTTCACGCCGACCCGTCGGGCGGATTCCTCGTTGGAGCCGACGGCGAAGGTGTAGAGCCCGAATCTGGTCCGGTGGAGCACGATGCCGAAGATCAGGATCAGGACAATCGCGATCAGGGAAATCGTCGGCAATGTGGTACCCGGGACGTTGCCGTACCCGATAGTGTCCTGGAGCACGGCCGGGACTTCCCGGATGTCCACGCCGCCTGTGATGACCTGTGCCAGCCCCAGGGCGCCGCCAAGTGTTCCGAGGGTAACGATCAGCGGCGGCACCTTGGCCTTCGCGATGAGAACCCCGTTGAGGAGTCCCCAACCGAGCCCGCATCCGACGGCGACCAAGATACCCACAATGGCCGTGCCCCAGCCCGAATCACCCATGGCCTGCATGACCTTTGCAGCCACCACCCCGGAGAAGACAAGGTTGGATCCAATGGACAGATCGATGCCCGATGTGACAATGACAAACGTCATTCCGATACCCAGGACGCCAAGGATGGAGACATTCTGGATGATCTGGCGGACATTGCCCCACGTCGGAAATACTTCCGGCGCCAAGGCCGAGAAGACCAGGAAGATGACCAGCAGAACAAGCAGGATCTGGAACGACTGAACCTGGAGCACCTGCCGGAGCGAGTGCGTGCGTGAAATTTCGGTTGCGGTTCCGGCAGTGCGAGGTACGGCTTCGGTGGTGGTCATGAGTGTGCTCCATCAAGTGCGCCTGTCATTGCGCCGACTAGTTCTTCCACAGATGTTTTCTTTGCTTCGTAGGTGGCCACGCGGCGTCCGAGCCGGAGCACCTGGACGCGGTCCGCCACGTCGATGACGTGCGGCATCGAGTGGCTGATGAACACGACGCCCACGCCTTTGTCACGGACGCGGCGGATTGTCTCAAGCACGTTTCTGGTCTGCACCACGCCAAGAGCGGCTGTCGGTTCGTCAAGGAAGATGACGCCCTTGGCCCAGGCAACGGCCCGCACAATGGCGATTGCCTGCTTCTGGCCGCCCGACATGCTGCCGACGGGGTCGGAGAGGCTTCGAACCGTGGCGCCAAGTTCATCGAAGGCTTCCCGTGACTTGGCACGCATCGTCTTGTTGTCCATGAACCCGAGCCGCCCTTGAAAGCCGGGCTTGGGGATTTCGCGGCCCAGGAACATATTTTGGGCCGCGTTCAAGTGTGGCGCCAGGGCTAGGTCCTGATGGACGGTTTCGATGCCCAGGCTGCTGGCCTGGCTCGGGGAACCAAGTTCGACCTCACCGCCGGCAAACAGGATCTTGCCGGAATCCAAGGCCAGGTTTCCCGACAGCGCCTTCACGAGGGTCGATTTTCCGGCGCCGTTGTCGCCGATGAGGGCAACCACCTCGCCTGCGTGGACGTCGAAGTCGACGCCGTCCAAGGCGCGTACGTTGCCGAAGCTGCGGGTCAGGCCGCGGGCTTCCAGAACCGGGATTGTTGTCATGGTGTAACACCTGTCAGCTGGTACGGGACGGTTGCAGAGGCTCCGGCCAAACAGCCGGAGACACTTCGTCGTGTTGTCACTTCTGTCTTCCTCTTCGTTCAGGCCTGGCGAAAGTCTCGCGGCTGTTGGCGTACCTCAGGTCGATGATCAGATCGGCCCGTTCCCGGGTGGAGGCGACAACATCGGCATTGCGTTGGTCGCTGCCCAGCGCCCATTCCTCCGCTTCCTCAGGCAACTTGCCGAAGCCTTCGTGCCGCCTCAGCAGCCGGAGCTGCCGCTCGCCGTCGCTGACGTCCAGGAACCAGACCTCGTCGATCTGTTCCCTGCATTCCCGCCAGCCTTCGGCGTCCAGAAGGAGATAATTTCCTTCGGTGATGACCAGCGGTACGTCGCGGGCCACCGGTACCGCACTGCCGACGGATTCTTCCAGGCTGCGATCGAACACCGGGGCATAGACCACCGGTTCGTTGTTGGTCTTGAGCCGGCGCAGCAGGTTGGCATATCCCCACGGATCAAAAGTGTCCGGAGCGCCTTTCCGGTCCCGGGAGCCGTGAGCGGCAAGGACCGCGTTGGCCAGATGGAAAGCATCCATGCCCACCAGGGCAGCCTGGCCACCCAGGGCATCGGCGATGGCCTGCGCCACCGTGGACTTTCCGGCACCGGGCGCACCAGCTATTCCCAGGATGCGCCGGCTTCCAGCGGCAGCAAGTGCGTCGGCCCGCTCCACCAGCTCCTCCAGCGAGCAAGTCAGCCGCTCAGGCCCCTGGGCTGGTGCCGGGGGCCGGTCTTCAGCGGTGTTCATCACTGCCTCCTCCGTTGGTCATGCCACGGTGAAGAAGCTCTGCTGCTACACCTTTGAAGCGCTGCCTGAAACGAACCGGTAGGTCCTGATCGCGGGGCTCGAACTTGTGTTTCGAGGACTCGCTGTGACCTGCCTGACAAAAACCTAAGGGCCCATGTCATCGATGTCAAGGAAATTTCAAAAACTCATGTCATCGATGACATGAGTTTCTTGAAGTTGCTGTGATCATGGGGCAGGATGGGGTGGGCGGCCGATTGTCACCGATGACATGTTCAGCGCTGGCGTCGTCCCCGCTTTTGAACAGCGCCGCTGTAGGGTGTGCCCAGCGAACAACGAAGGAGCCGAACCGTGACGACCATGCAGGATGTGGCCACGCGTGCCGGGGTGAGCGCCAAGACGGTGTCCCGGGTCTTCAATGATGACCCGCACGTCACGGAAGACACGCGGGAACGCGTTCAGTCGGCCATGCGCGAGCTCAAGTACGTGCCGAACATGCTCGCGCGCACGTTCCGCGAGGGCAAGTCAGCCGTCATCGGCATCGCCGTGCCCGACGTCGCGGATCCCTTCTTCGCCGCCGTCACGAAGGGGATCGAGCTGGCGGCGCGTGAACACGACATGGCCATCGTCGTCACCAGCCTCGGAGACAACCCGGCACTTGAGCAGAGCATCATTGAAACGACGGTCCGCCGCCAGATCGACGGCCTCATCATCGCCCCGATCGCCGCCGACCAGTCCTACCTCGCGCGCTGGCAGGACAGCTTCCCCATCGTGTTCATTGACCGCATCCCCACCAAGCTTCACGCGGACTACTTCGTCGAGGACGACTTCGGCGGGGCCTTTGAAGCGACGCAGCACCTCATCGCCCATGGGCACCGCCGCATCGCCATCGTTGGAGACTCAACCGAGGTCCCCACCACGAAGCTCCGCCTCGAGGGTTATCGCGCCGCCCTTGTGGATGCCGGCCTGGGGCAGGACGATGACCTGGTTGCGCTCGGGTCGCGCGACGCGGATGCTGCCGCCCACGTCTGCAGAACCCTGCTGGCGCTGCCCGATGCACCCACCGCCATCTTCTCCTCAAACGCCCGGTTCTCAACCGGCGTCTTCCCGGCACTTCAGGCCTTGAACCGAACCGACATTGCGCTGATCAGCTTCGGCGACTTCCCCATGGCGGATGTCCTCCAGCCCTCGGTGTCGGTCATCGATCAGAACCCGCGTCAGGTCGGACGAGTCGCCGCCGAACGCATCCTCGCCCGAATTGCAGCACCCACCAAGAAATTCAGGCGGAAGAACGTCATTCCCGTCAAGCTGATTGAACGCCAATCGTGCCAGTCGCCCGTTGCCCATCTGCTCCCGCAGTCAACCATTGATCCGCGCATATAGCCTGCTGAGCGGCGGACGACGGCGGCGCCGGAGCCAGCGTTGAGCTCAGATGGGATGACGACGGCGGGACCCCCGCCGCCGTCTGCTGAGGAGGAAGGTGATGGGAGAGCCGAGGCAACGGGCAGGAACATGGAGCGCCGATCCTACGCCGCGATGAACAGTGCCCAGTCAGGAAAGGGATCCAGCGGCAATGGCGGCCCGGTCTCTCCGGGTCCGACGGCGCCGGCAGGTACGTCGAGCCAGTCAGGCGGTTCCAACTCCCGGCCTTCATCCGCGTGGCCGAGGTACTGCGGCCAGTGTGGTGGTTCCCAGTCTTGTTGTTCGCTGGGATAGGAGCGCCCCGCAGGTGAGATCCAGCCGGGTGGCTGGTCCCGGGTCGCGTCAACCGGCCTCCATGCTGTGGTGTGTCTGAGTCGGTGGTGCCGCCGGCATGGCTGGCCCAGGTTGGTGACGCCGGTGCCGCCTCCCTCGGACCAAGCCAACAGATGATCCGCTTCGTTATCCAGGGAATGGTTATTACAGCCCGGAAAAGGGCACCGGCCGTCCCGAAGCCGCAACCATTGGCGCATCGCCTTCGGAACCCGGTAGCTGGTCCGTCCGATCTCCAGCGGCGCTCCGCTGCGCGGATCGGTCAGCACACGCAGGAACGATCCGGCGCCATCCCCCACAAGCCGGCGGGCGATGCTCGGCGGAACGGGACCATACCCGTCCAGCGTGGCCGGTTCCGTCACGGCGCCCAAAAGAGACAGCACCGGCACGGTCACCAGGACCTGCGCCTTGGGTGACGGAGTTCCTTCCGCCACCCCCGCCAGCAGCCAGTCAGCGGCGACGTCCGCACGGAGCTGGGTCAGGGTCCGGGATTCATTCGGCCCCTGCAGGGCACGGGCCGCTTCCGTGGCACGGGACCATCCAGCCACCGCCACATCCGCAGTCACATAGGCCGAGAGCCAGGCCATGCCGTCCCGGTCCGGCACATATTCCAGCCGACGGTCCTCCACACCCTTGCGGTGGCGGGCTTCGATGCTTACGGGATGATGCAGCTCACGCCATCTGCGCGCTTTGGCCCGGAACCTGCCCGGCACGAGCTCCCCCGCCGGGCAGCCACGCGCGGCAAAGGGAGCTTCGACGTCCAGGAAATGAGCCTCCAAAGCAGCCGCCGCAGCAGGGTCCAGACCGGACGTTTCATCACACATCACCCGCGCGTGTTGCCATGAAATGCTCCCTGCCTGCAGCGCAGACAGTGTCAGGGGCAACCCTGTGGTCAGGGTGGCTGACTCCGCCAGGAGCGCCGCCGCCGATCTTTCACTCACGGTCAGGACACAGGCCACCTCTGCTGTCACCGCCATTTCCCGGGCGGTGCGCTCCTGCGGGGAAACGGCTGGGCCCGCCATGGCGACGGCAGCGCGGGCATATCCGGCGGCGAAGTGCACTTTCAGCGCGGCCAGCCTGGCTTCCATGCCGCCCACCTCAGCCATTCCGTCCAAGCACGCGTCCGCTTCGTCCTGAAGAGGGTCGGGCCCAGTCGAGGCCGCGTTCCCGGCTCCGCGACCGGCAAATGCAGCCAACCTAGCAAGGGAGGCCTCCATGGCCTCCACCGTCTCCGCAGCTGCTCTGCCTTCCATACCCACAGCATGATAGGAGCCACTGACAATAACGTCAGAGTTGCAGGCAAAGTCCGTCATCCAGGATCTGCCTGACCCCGAACTTTCCTACAGTGAACATCCGCGGATTATCGTCGGAGTTGCTCAGCATGGCGGTGGACAGGATGAGGGCCCAACCGCGGGCCCTCATCCAGGTGTCCCCTTCCACTGCGGCGCCAAAGGCGCCCATGAAGCGGTGGCGAGTGCCGGCCTCGAACATCAGCCACCCCACCGCAAGATCGACAGCCGGGTCCCCCGCCCCGACGTCGCCGAAATCGATGACGCCGGCCAGGGAGCCGTCGTCCGCCAGCAGGATGTTGCCAGGGTGGAGGTCCCCGTGGAGCATCATCGCCGGACCATCCCAGGCTTTGGCGGCACAGGCCTGCGCCCACACTGCTCTCAGCGCTGCCGCCTGCGGGTAGCGTTCGCGATCCCCGAGCCGTTCCACCAGCACAGCGTCACGGTCTGTCAGCGGCACGCCTCGGAAAGGATTCACCGGGACGTCGGTTTCGGCGGGCACGTGAAGGGACAGCAGGAAATCGGCCAGGCTTTTAGACGATATGAGGTGGGGGTGGTTGGGTTTCCTGCCCCGTCCGGGGCGGCCATTGTCGCCGGGCGGTCCCGCGGCGCCGGCTTGATGCTGGTGGGTTTCCGTCGTCCCGGAGGTGGCGCCGCGGGGCCTATGGCCCGGCGGGGATGGCCTTGTATCCGGACGGGCAGGGAACGGGCCAAGGCTGATGAGGGGGCCGGGGCCTTCTGTTTCACAGCGTCCGTGGATTGCCAGTGAACAACCTCCTGGCCCCGGAGGCCCTCGGAGAGTTGCATTGGTAGTGCCACATGTGAGTTTTGGGAGGTCCCGGTTATGTTTCAGCATACGTTTATTGGGTTGGATGTTCACGCGGCGTCTGTTGTCGGCTGCGCGCTGGTCCCGGATACCGGGGAACTGGTCCGGATGCAGATGGATTCGGACCCGGCGGTCGTTTTGGATTGGGTCCGCCGCTTCGAGCCGCCGGTGAAGGCCGTGTACGAGTCGGGCCCGACCGGGTATGTCCTGGCCCGGTTCCTGCGGGAGGCCGGCGTTGACTGTGTGGTGGCGGCGTCCTCAAAGCTGCTGCGGGCACCGGGAGACAAGATTAAAACGGACAAGCGGGACGCCCGGCTTTTGGCGGAAATGCTCGCCCTGGGCCAAGTCACGCAAGTGCAGGTCCCGACGCGGGAGCAGGAGGACCTGCGGGACTTGTCCCGGCTGCGGGCCACGGCCGCGAAGGACCTCGCCCATGCCCGCCAGCATGTCAACGCGATCCTGCTCCGCCACGGAATCAGGTACCCGGAGAAGACCAAATGGACGAAGGAGCACGGGGCCTGGCTACACCGGCAGCACTTCGACTCCCCGGTACTCCAATTCACCTACGAAGCCGACGTGGAGCAGGCCGAACTGCTGGCAGCGCACCTCAAGCGCATCGACCAGCGCGTCGCGGCGGTCGCCAAGGACTGCCGGTACACCCCGGTGATTGAGGCGTTGATGTGCCTGCGCGGCATCCAGGTCACGACCGGGTTCGGGCTCGCCGTGGAGATCGGCGACTGGACCCGGTTCACCGGCTCGTCGATCGGTTCCTACCTGGGGCTGGTGCCCAGTCAGCAGTCCTCGGGCCAATCCCGGCACCAGGGACCGATCACGAAAGCCGGCAGCAAATACGCCCGCAAACTCCTCATCGAGGCTGCCTGGCAGCATCAGCGCCCCTACTCCCGGCCCGGGGAACGGCTGCTGCGCCAGCTGGGCCTCGTCGCCCCGGCCACCCGGATCCGGGCCCTGGAAGGCAACCATAGGCTCCACCACAAATGGGAAGTATTCGAAGCCCGCAAGAAAAGGTCCGTCACGGCCAACACCGCGATCGCCAGGGAACTCGCCGGCTGGTGCTGGTCCCTGGCCGCGCCCCTCCAGCAAGGCGAACACGGGCAGGGGGGCCGCATGAACGCGGCGTAAAGAACGTGCCCTCCGGATGCGTGGCGGGCGTGACGTGGCAGCACTTTGGGGCCAACTCGAGACGCGACTATGAGCACACGGCCCATGCCGTTGACGCTCGATTTTAGACAGCGATACGTCCCAGCCGAACAATCGTCATGCGGTAACCAACCCGCGCATATCAGCCTGACACTGCAGTCGAATACAAGACTCGCCAGCACGACCGCCACACCCGGACGGCACCCCAACCAGCGGCCCCCACCAAAGAAGTTGGGAGCCGCTCACCACTGCCCCTTGACAAACCTACCCACATATCAGCCGCCGGCCCGCGGCCCGCCGGGCCGACGTCGGCCGCAGCGGCTCCGGGGACCCACCGCTCGATGCTCCACGGCCATGGAAAGTCCGACGTCGGCCTGCCGGCATGGACGGGGACAGGAACAGCAACCGGGGAGCGGCGAGCTATGTCGGGAAGGTAGCGCTGCTCATGAAGTATCAGCGAAACGGCCTCCGCCCTGCGCGGCAGCCGGACGGCCAGGCCGTCACCGAGCCGGAAGGTCGCGTTGTCCCAGCCGTTCGCAACCCGCGCTATCGGACAATCGCCGAGGTCGGGCCGCTGGTCCCGGACGAGGCGCCGGACCACCGCGTTAGTCACTTCCACCGTGGCTGGCGGCATTTCCGCCATTCAGAAATCCGCCTTCCTTGTCCCTGCAGTGCAGTCCGATCCTTCCCATGTCCGAATATAGTTCAAGACACCAAGAGCGGTCGGGGCGCGGAACGAGGTCAGCGTCGAAGGGTTCATGGTGACCGACGCGGGGTCTGTGACTGACAAGGTGTTGCGACGCAAGGAGTCCCGCCATGATCCAGCCCGCTGGAGGACATGGAATCGATCGACAGCGGGACGTCCCGCCGTCGTCCGGGGGACGCCGCCCATGAAGTTGCGGCCAACTCATCCGGCGGGGACCACCGGATTCTCAGCTGTCAGCCCGCGCCCTGGCCCTCGCGGGCCACCTCCTCCAGAATCCTGGCTGTTGGCGCTGCAGTCATCAGCTGCCCTATCACCTCGGGTTTGTCCCACACCTGGCTGCGCAACTTTTCCAGAAAACCGGTCGCGGCGTCCTTGGTGGCGAAGTCTAGGAGCACGGCCACGCTGTTCTGGTCCTCGGTATCCCGGAACAAGCGGACAGACCGGGCGCCCGAGGCGGCGCGGCCTGCGGGATCCGTGTCGAACACTTTCTTGAAAGCCTCGTATTCCCGGACCGGATAGCTAATCTGCACGGTGAACATCGTCGTTCCTTTCCCTCGGGCTGTGGCAGGGACCACGATAGGCCGCCCAGCGTCATCCCGGTAGGGCCGGAGGGCGGACTTGATCCGGCGCTGGGCTGCCCTCCTGACGACCCGGTGAACGAGCGACACAAGCGGACGACGGCGGGACATCCAGCCGTCGTCCGCTCGCGTCTGGGTTCCGCTCCCCTACAGAGCGGACCAGCCGCCGTCGGAGGCGAGGATGGCGCCGTTGATGTTGGTGCCGTCGTCGCTCAGCAGGAAGGTGATGGAGGCGGCGAGCTGCGCGGCGGTGGCGGGCGTGGGGACGGTGGCCTGCATCAGCGGGCCGAGGCGTTCGGCCGCGAGCTGGGATCCCCAGGTGGCCACGATGTTGGTGATGGTGGGGCCGGGGGCCACGGCGTTGAAGCGCAGGCCCTTGGGCCCGTACATCACGGCGGAGTTCCTGGTCAGGCCGACGACGGCGTGCTTGGACGCGGTGTAGGCGGCGCCGGCGGCGAGCATCAGCGGCACCACGGCGCGGGTGAGGCGCATGAGGGCGGTGACGTTGATCCGGAAGACGCGGTCCCAGAGGTCGTCGTCCACCTCGTGGATGGGGGCGAAGTTGTCCATGATGCCGGCGACGTTCGCCAGGGCGTCTACCCGTCCGCCGGCGGCAGCGACGACGGCGGCCACGGTCTCTTCGATGGAGATGTCGCCCGCAACGGGAACCAGGTCCAGGCCGGCGTTCTCGGTTACGAGGTCGTCGAGCCGTTCCTTGCTGATGTCGGCGGCGATGACGCGGCCCCCTTCCTTGGCGATGCGCAGGGCGGTGGCCTGGCCGATGCCCGAATAACGCCCCAGTAACGCCGCATAACGTTGACTGCTGGTTACAGCCTTGAGAGTCAGATTCGTCGAGAAGTAGGGACTATCGATGCCGGAGAGCACGCTGCCAGGGGCAGGGCTGCTGAAGGCGATCTCAGATCAACTGCCTCCACTGGGAGCTGTCGAATCATTGCACAACCAACTTTCCGGCCTGAGAGGAAGAGAACATAATGAATGACCGAAAAGCCGACGGCGCTGCCAAGCACCGCGGCGACCTCGCCAAAGCATTGTCGGGCGTTGCCGAATCACTCAGCGGCTCGCCCCGCCTGACGGGTGGCCAGATTGTTGTGCGCCAGATCGGAGAGAATCTGGCAACCTTTGTGATCAGTGAGTCGGACGGGACCCTCTCCGTGGCGGACACCCAAGGTGTGGTTAACGACGCCGACACCCGTGTGGAGATCCTGGGTGACGGACAGGTCCTGGCGGCAATTCTCCGCGGCGAACGGGACGCCCGCGAGGCCTTCTTGGCAGGCGGCATACGCGTGCGCGGAGACCTTCGATACTTCAGCGACCTCGCCGTCGCCGCCCGAATCCTTCCCACCCCACTCTGACCCGCTGACCCCAGGAGCATCCCATGGCAGAGACCACAGGGCTCGTCCAGCGCTTGACCGTCGGTTCGTCGGTCTCCTGCGTATGGATCGGTCCGAATCCAAACAATACGACGTTGCTCGTCGTCTCCAACAACGGCATGACTGCCGATATCGCATTCGCCGCGAGCCTGGTCCAAACGCTCGCGTCTGCCGCCACGAACTATCGCAGCGTCGCGGCAATTCATGGCAACAATAGCTCCACGATCACTGCCTTACGCGTGGACCCGGTGTAATGAGCCATGGCAACAACGCGAGGCTACGTCCAAGGACTAACCTGGACCTCCGGCCCGACTGGATGCGTATGGGTGGGGAATAGTTCGGCGGCCGCAGAAATCGTCGTCATTCAGCCGAACAACGACGGTGGCGCCATCGGTGACTTGGTGGTCCATGCGCAGGCCGCCGGGAGGCTTGTCGAATTTATCCACCCCGACAACTCTGCAGTTGTCACGAGCGCCGCGCTCGTCAGTGATAGCTCTGGACAATTCCCCATTCAGATGGATGCCATCGAGGCCACTCAGGCCCTTCAGGATTTGGCACATTCCATTCCGCTTATCACCGGCAAACGGACCGTCGTCAGGGCCTACCTGAGTAACTACGGAGCCAACCCCGTGACGGTGTCGGCCGAGTTGACCGTGCGGCAACCGGGCGGAGGGAGTGTGGTCATCTCGTCGTCGAACGTCGCAACCCTGAGCCCCTCCGACGCCGGGGATATCGTGGCCTCCCGCAACGATGCTGCGCGAAGCTTGAACTTCGTCCTCCCGTTTGCGGCTGCCGGGCCAGTGGAGCTGCACCTCACACGGGTGACAGACACTACTCTTGAAGTCGATCTCCCGATCGGCAGCGGCAAGCGTCCCACCGTGCACTTCCAGACCGGTGCGCCCTTTCGTGTGAAGATCGTCGGGCTCATCTACAGCTGGGGGACGCCGGCCATTACCGTAGCGCCTGTGTCGAGCGACTACGCGCTCCTCCAGTCGTGGCTTGGCAGGGCGTATCCAGCGTCGTCCGTCCAAAGCGCAGTCGTCACGGCGGCGGCTACCGCCGCGCCCCCCTTCGGGTGCGGTGACATCAACGCGCAAATAGCCGCACTCCGTGCACAGGACGTCAACTCGGGCACCGATGCGCGGACGCACTACTACGGGATCGTGAGCGACGCTGGATTCTTTATGCGAGGCTGCACCGCGGGAATTCCCGGGAACCCTGATCCGAGCGTCGTCGCGTCTGGCCCGACGGGATCGAATTCGTGGGGATGGGACTTCGATGGGTCCTACGGAGACTGGTACGGTGGCCACGAGATCGGCCACACGATGGGCCGGCTGCACCCAGGATTCTGCGGTGAATCGGCGGACGATCTTGCAGGATATCCGTTCCCCGCGGGACAGCTTTCGACGACGGATACCGGCTTCGGCGGATTCGACGTCGGCGATCCTGCGAATTCGCTCCCGATGCGGGCCCTGCCCGGCAGTCAGTGGCACGACGTCATGACGTACTGCAACAGCCAGTGGCTGTCCCCTTACACGTACGAGGGGATCCGGCGGCGGCTCGTCGCCGAGAACGCGCTTCCGGCGGGCGCCGGTGCGAGCGCCAGCGCGGGGCCGGGGAGCGGTACAGGGGGCCGTCCCGACCAGCGCATCCCCAACGTCCCACTTGGCACCCACGTGGCACCCGGGGCCGTCCCAACTGCTGACACGAAGTTGGCGGGAAGCGGCGCGCCAGTTCACGTTGTCGCGCAGGTGAATTTCACACGGCGCACGGGAAGCATCGACTTCGTGAATCCCGTCCCGAACCTCAGCGTGTCGGCCCTGTCCGAGGGCAGCAGGGTAGGCCTTTTGCTGCGGTCTTCGTCTGGAGCTGCGTCCGAAATTCGCGCACCCTACAGGATCAATTCAGATATCGAACCGGGCGACGACGAAGCGGGGTTGGTCGACACCGTGGTGAGCGCGCCAGCGGACACCTCGGTTATCGAGCTGACGATTGACGGTGCCGCCGTCGCCGAGTTCCGTCCTGGCCCGGAGCCGTCCGCGCCGTCTCGTGGGCTTCAGCTGAAGGCAGTCGCGGGCAGGCTCAGCGTCACCCAGCGTCTTGACGGGTCGCCCCACCCTGGACACCGGTTCACTGTCCAGACGAGCCCCGACGACGGGCGGACGTGGCAGACGGTCGCGGTGGGGCTTACCGAGCCCCACGTCGACCTCATTGGTGAGGCCTATGAGCCGGGGAAGGAAGTGCTCGTTAAGGTCATCGCAACCAACGGAATCACGGCTACGGAGACCGTCGACAGGGTGACCATCGGCGACCAGTAGAGGTCGAAGGTGCCCCGCGGGGAATTCCAGTACTTAAGCGGGAATCTGGTGAGCGGACGACGGCGGGGCTTCCCGCCGTCGACCGTTTCCGTTTTGTCAGGCGTCGCTGTGGGCGAGGTTGCTGGAGAGTTCGCGGTGGGCGTCGGCCTGGACCTGAAGGGCCTTGCCCCGGGCCTCGAAGACGCCCACGGCGTCGGCTCCGGCAGCGAACCGCAGCGGGGGTTCGTCCAGTTCGGCCAGCTGGATCAACGCGTCGGCGAGTTTGGCCGGGTCGCCGCCCTGGAGGCCGTTCATGCTCTTCCACGCGGTGACCGTCTGCGCGGTGCGTTCGGCGTAGTCCCCGATGGTGGATTCCGCGTAGCTGGTGGATTCGGGGGTGAGCAGCTCTGTGCAGATTGGGTGGCGAGAGCCGCTAAGCTCCTGGCAGTTGCGACTTCACTGTTGCCGCTACGGCCTCACCATCCGAGCACGACGCGCAACCATGAGGACCATACGCACGTAGCATGGAACCCTGACCGGGCCGGTGCAGTCTCGGAACAACGACAGCCTGAGGGGGCAGCGCCATGAATCGTTACTCAGTTCCATTGATCACAGCCGTGCTCGGCGCGGCAATCCTGCTCGGCGGCTGCACCGCCCCGTCAGGTCTCAAAGCCCTGGACCGCCAGGCAACCGCGGAGGACAAAATGCCGGAAGGCATCACCTTCCAAGGAACGGACGTAAACACCGAAAACGCCCGTCTGCTTGCTTCAAAAGACGGGGTGAAGTACTTTGCCGCGAAAAACGAGAACATACATGAGGCGTGTGTGGTTATCGCCCCCGAGGCCAACCCCTCGCTATGGGTAGCTGGCTTCAGTAGCTACGCCCGCGGCGGTGAGATCGTCAAAGTCACCGGCTCCACTGGTCAGTCAGCCGTCCACGTGACTGACGGCGCTGACACCGGCCAGTTGCAGTCAGAAAGCTGGACAAAGGTGCATGACAACGTCCTCACCTCAGGCCGGTAGCCAAAGGAATCCATTACCGCCTCATTACCAGGAATTACAGCCCCCTGACGGGATATCGACCCGAGCAATTTCGCGCACTCGAATGATCGCGTTGACCACGGCCCGTATCTGCTTGTCAGGCGGCCAGCCGGGCCGTCGGGACCGGGACGTAAGTGGTGCCATCACGAAGCATGGCTCAGAGGACTGCCCCCTTGAACGACGCAGCGGCATTTAGACGGCGGTGCAGCCGCCGTCGACGAGGCATAGATGGCTGTTTTGAGGTAGCCGATGCTGGGTGATTCTACTTATGGCTGGGTGCTAGCTGTTTTTGCCGCGAGCGGCGACGGCCCATTGTCCGGTGATGATGCCGTTGCTGACAATGTGGACTTCATCTACGAGGTTCATGGTCAGGCATACGTGGTTGGGTACCACCCGTAGCCGGCTGCCACGCTCCGGGATTTTCTGTCCCTGCGGCCACTCCACTGTCGCGTGGTGTTCCGACAGGGCGATAATCCTCGCGTCAGGGTAATCGATCAGTCGGCCGTAGCCGGTGGCCCATGGGGCGCGGTCGCTGCCGAGAATTTTGCTTCCGGCATCAAGGATGAAGCGCCCCGGCTCGTCCGGCTCCGTGGCGTGGTGGCTGACGACCGTGCTGACCACGGTCAACGCGATGTCATTGGTCTCGCAGCGGCTGAGTTCCCACTGCTGCGCGTCACCGAAGACGTAGACGCCGGGGCGGAGCTCGGTGGCAACTGTTTTCTCGTCGAGTAACGCCGTGGGGGTGGAGCCGCCGCTGATCTGTGTCAATGTGAATCCGGCAGCCTGGAGTAGTGCAGCGGCCTGGCTCAGGGCTGCATCCTCATCCCGTGCTGCAGCAGTGGGCACTCCCGGCGCATAGCTATGTCCAGGGAAAGTAAAGACTCCAGCAACATTCATCCCTGCCTGCGCTGCCGCGCGCGCAACATCGACGGCGGCGGCGGGATGAACTCCGCTGCGGTGGTGACCACTGTCGATTTCCACACTGACGGTAATTTTCCCGGCATCATCTCCCAAATTCATTCCCATGGCTGCGGCACTTTGGGGTGAGTCCACACCGACGGTAATACGGGTCGTTGCCGCTAGGCGGCGCAAACGCTCAGCCTGGGGCGGGTTCACCCACAGAGGATAGGCGATGAAAATGTCCTTGACCCCGTTGTTGGCGAACACCTCGGCTTCACCGATAGTCGCCACGGTGATCCCCACGGCTCCAGCGGCGAGTTGTTTCGCCGCGATCTCCAGAACTTTATGGGTCTTCACATGCGGGCGCAGCTTCAATCCCCGGGCGCTGATCGCTGTACTCATCCGCGCGATATTCCTGTCCAGAACATCACTATCGATGAGCACCGCTGGAGTCGCGATCTCGGCAGGGCTGGTCATCTAAAACCTCGTATCAAACAGGCGGAAAGGGTCAGTTGTTGACCCTGACAGTCTACGGACCCAACCACCCCAACTCGTCTCAGGCACGAGAGCGCCCGGAAGCAGCCCTGACAGCCTGCTCAAGGACGCCTCACCCGGGGAGATCTTCGCTGCGGTCCGCGGCGCCGTCCAGGGCAAGAGCGTCATGAGCGCCCCCGTGGCCTCGCGGCTCTTCCAACAGTTGCGCAACCCGGACGAAATCCTGACCCCGCGCGAGGCCGAGCTGCTGGGCCTCCTGACCGAGGGACTCAGCAACCGTGAACTCGGCCAGCGGCTGTTCATCTCCGAGGCCACGGTGAAGACCCACCTGGCCCACATCTACGCCAAACTCGGAGCCGAGACCCGTGCTGCGGCGATCGCCACAGCCACGGGTCCACCATCCCAGGCCCATGTGCCAATGTGGTTACTTCCACTGGGTACAGAAACGTCCGCAAGGGAGGCCTGCAGCTACCCGAGCCCGAGGCGCATCGAGACTTGGTACCGGTCTGAGCGGTAGGTGGAGATGGAGTATTCGATAGGTGTGCCTGGATCGTCGGGTCCGGTGAAGGAATGGCGGCGGAAGAGCAGAACGGGCGCCCCGGGTGCGATGTCCAGCAGGGCGGCCGTTTCCTCCGGTGCCGCGGCGGCCTCAACGGTCTGTTCGACATGCTGCACGGGGTGCCCGGAGGCTGCGAGGACCCCGTAGAGAGATCCCGTCAGGTCGCCCGAGAGCAGACCAGGCAGCAGATGGGGCGGCAGCCACGAATCGTCCACGCTGACTGGAGCCCCGTTGGCCAGCCGCAGCCTACGCACCTGGTACGCCTCCTGCCCTGCGGCAAGTCCCAGATGCTCCGCCGCCGCTGCCGGCGGCACCGCAGTCAGGGCGGTGATGACGCGGGTACTGGGTTCGAAACCGGCGGCGCGCATATCCTCGTTGAAGGAGGCCAGGTGCAGGGTTGAGCGCACCAGTCCATGGGAGACGAAGGTTCCTTTGCCCTTGATCCGCACCAGCGCTCCGTCCTGGACGAGGTCCGAGATGGCCCGGCGCACCGTAATGCGGGAGACGCCGAACTGCTCCTCAAGCTGGCGCTCTCCAAGCAGCGCGTCCCCGGGCCGCAGCGAGGCGGCCACCAGGTCCTGGATCTGCTTGCGGACCCAGACGTGTTTTAGTTCCCCTGCCGTATCCATGTCCCCTATTTTCCGGGAAAGTTGAACAGGTGCCCACCCGCCTCCACGCGGCCTCCGGATGCCGGGGATTCAACGGCCTCCGGTTTGGTGTCCAGCACCACCACGGGGCTGCACATGCTGAGGTTCTTCGAGCGGACCAGTGTGACGTCCACGCTGATCATGGGGTCCCCTGCACGGACCTGGTCGCCTTTTTGCGCAATCACCGTGAAGCCCTCGCCTTTCAGGCCCACGGTGTCGATCCCGACGTGGACCAGCACCGCAGGTCCGGAGGCGTGCTGGACGATGTAGGCGTGCGGCATGACCTTGACGACGCGGCCGTCCAGCGGGGCGACGGCGGTGAGCACGCCCGCGTCATCGTCGGGAATGACGGCGGCCCCTCCTCCGACGAGCCCCTTGGCGAAGACGGGGTCCGGCACCTCGCTAAGCGGGATGAGCCGACCGGGCAGGGGAGAGACCACCGAGAGGGCATCCGTCGGTGCGACGGCGCTCACATCAGGTCCTGGATGTCTTCTGCCAGGCTCTCGGCCTCTGGGCCCACGACCACCTGGACCACCGTGCCCGCCACCATAACGCCGTGGGCGCCCGCGGCCTTGAGGGCAGCCTCGTCAACGCGCGCGGCATCCACCACTTCGGTGCGCAGGCGGGTGATGCACCCTTCGATCTCTTCGACGTTCTCGGCGCCGCCAAGGGCGGCGAGGATGATTTCTGCTTTGGACATGTCCACTCCTGGTGTTGGTTCGCGGTGAATGACTGCGGGCTCAGAAGGCTTTTTACAGCCTGAGGTTGACAACTGAGCCCGGCGCCCTTCACAGTGATGATTGTCACTGGTTATAACCAGTTAGCAAAACAATACTGAATCCCGCATCCCCGCACAAGCTCCCCCTTTCGAAACGAGGAAAAACATGTCCACGGAAAACCCGTCCGCTTCCGCCGGGGCCGGCCCGTTGGCCGCGCCGGCCCCCGAAAAGGCCAAGGGCAGCGGCAAAGCGCTGCAGAACATGCAGCGCTTCGGGCGCAGCCTCATGCTCCCGATCGCCGCCCTTCCTGCGGCTGCGCTCCTCCTGCGGCTCGGCCAGGACGACCTGCTGGGCCGGTTCGAAGGCCTGACCACCGTGGCTCAGGTCATCGGAGCAGCCGGCGGCGCCCTGTTTGAAAACCTTCCGCTGCTCTTCGCCGTCGGCATTTCCTTTGGCTTCGCCAAAAAAGGTGACGGCTCCACGGCACTGGCCGCCGTCGTCGGATACCTGGTCCTGACCAACGTCTTCAAAGTCATGGCACCCCTGGTGCTGGGCGCCGCCCCGGAAGGCGGTAAGGATCCCGTCATCAACTACGGGGTGCTTGCCGGCATTGTTATGGGCCTGACGACGGCGTGGCTGTGGCAGAAGTTCCACCGGACCACGCTGCCGGACTGGCTGGGGTTCTTCGCGGGCCGCCGGCTGGTACCCATCCTGACCTCCTTCGCCGCCATCGTGATCGGTGTGGCGATGGCCCTCATTTACCCGTTCTTCAACACGGGACTGACAGCGGTGGGCAATGCCGTCGCGGACAACACGGTGGTCGGCAGCGGAATCTACGGCACCCTCAACCGGCTGCTCATCCCGTTGGGGCTGCACCACATCCTGAACTCCATCGTCTGGTTCATCATCGGCGACTACAACGGCGCCCACGGCGACCTGAACCGGTTCTTCGCCGGAGACCCCTCCGCCGGCGTCTTCATGACCGGGTTCTTCCCCATCATGATGTTCGCCCTGCCCGCGGCTGCCCTGGCGATCTGGCACGAAGCCAAGCCTTCCCAGAAGAAACTTGTGGGCGGCGTCATGCTCTCCACCGGCCTCACCGCCTTCCTCACCGGCATCACCGAACCGCTGGAATTCTCGTTCATGTTCGTCGCCTGGCCGCTGTATCTGGTCCACGCCGTCCTGACCGGAACATCCATGATGCTGGTCAATTTCCTGGGCATCCACCACGGGTTCGGCTTCTCCGCCGGAGCCATTGACTACACCCTCAACTTCGGCATCGCCCAAAATCCGCTGTGGCTGATCCCCATCGGGCTCGGCTACGCCGCCATCTACTACGTGGTGTTCCGCTTCGTCATCCGGCGCTGGAACCTGCGCACCATGGGACGCGAAGATGAAACAGACGAGAACGATTCAATGGCCAAAGCCGATGCGAGCTGACCGGGCACGTCCCCTGAACGCCGACGGCGGGCTGGGGCTGCGGGGCCGCCTCGTCACCGGCCGCCCCGGCGAAGAAATGATCGACGACGGCACCGTGGTCGTGGCCGGGGGCCGCATCCTGTGGTGCGGCCCCACGGCCGACCTTCCGCCCGGTGTCGACGTCGAAATCCAGCAGGTGCCACTCATCCTGCCCGGACTCGTGGACGTGCACTGCCACGGCGCCCTGGGGCACACGTTCTCCGCTGATGCGGAGGGAGCGCGCCTGGCAGCGGGTCACCACGCCGTCCAGGGAACGACGTCGGTGCTCGCCTCGCTGGTCTCGGCGCCCTCGCACGTACTGCTGGAACAGATCGCGGTGCTGCGGGATTTGGTGGACGACGGAACCCTGGCCGGCCTGCACCTGGAGGGTCCGTTCATCGCCAAGAGCATGTGCGGAGCCCAGGACCCGGCAGCCATCATCGACGGCGACCCGGCGCTCCTGGACCGGTGGCTCGAGGCGGGACGAGGCACGGTGCGCTCGATCACCCTCGCCCCGGAAACCCCGCACTTTGCCGAACTGGTGAAGCTTTGCCGCGAGTACCGTGTGGTCCCGTCCCTCGGCCACACCGACGCCACTGCTGCGCGGACGCGGGACGCCCTGGCGGGCACGCCGGACAACGGTCCGAGCAACGCGGGTCCGTGGTCGGCGACGCACCTGTTCAACCGGATGCCCCCGCTGGGCCACCGGTCGCCCGGGCCCATCGCGGTCCTGCTGCAGGCGGCCCGGCAGTCCCCGGAAAAGATGGTGGTGGAGCTGGTTGCCGACGGCATACATCTGGACCCGGAGATCATCCGCATGGTCTTCGACCTGGTGGGTCCGCGATCGATCGCACTGGTCACTGATGCCATGGCGGCGGCCGGGATGCCGGACGGCCCCTACAACCTCGGCAGCCTGGAAGTTATCGTCCAGGACCGTGTTGCCCGGCTGGCCCCGGGAGCGGAAGGTGCGCAGCCCGGGGCGATCGCAGGGGCCACAAGCCGCCTGCTGGAAAACGTGCGCCGCTGCGTCGGCTGGGGCATCCCCCTCGCTGATGCCGTCATGGCGGCGTCCTCGACTCCGGCCAGGCTTGTTGGTCTCAACCAGGTTGGCGCCATCGCCGGAGGTTACCGGGCCGACCTGCTCATCACCACTGAACAACTTGAACTGTTGCAGGTATACCGTGCCGGCACATCACTAACGCAGGAAAGGAATGACCGTGCAGATAGTTCTGTGTGAGTCCGCTGAGCATGTAGGGGTCCGGGCCGCGGACATCATCGAGGCGCGGGTGCGGCAGGGACCGGCCGTACTAGGACTGGCCACCGGTGGTTCACCGAAATCCACCTACCAGGAACTCATCCGGCGGCACCGCGAAGAACAGCTCAGCTTCGGCCAGGTCACGGCCTTCACACTGGACGAGTATGCCGGGCTGCCGCCGGCGCACGAACAGTCCTACTACTCCACCATCCGGAGGGAACTCACCGACCACGTGGAGCTGCCCCTGGACCAGCTCATCACCCCGCAGGGAGACGCCCCGGACCTGATCGCCGAGGCTGAACGCTACGACGCTGCCATCGTGGCCGCAGGAGGGGTGGACATCCAGATCCTCGGAATCGGAGCCAACGGCCACATCGGCTTCAACGAACCTACATCATCGCTGGCATCGCGCACCCGGGTGAAGACCCTTGCCGGAGCCACCCGGGCGGACAACGCCCGGTACTTCCCCGAAGGCGACGTTCCCCGACTGTGCCTGACCCAGGGCCTAGGGACTATCCGCGATGCCAAACTCGCCGTACTCGTTGCCATGGGAGAAAACAAGGCCGGCGCGGTCCGAGCAATGGTCGAAGGGCCGGTCAGCGCCCACTGCCCGGCCTCAGTTCTCCAACTGCACCGCAGGGCCGTCATCATCCTGGACCCGGCAGCCGCCTCCCAACTGACCATGCAGGAGTATTACCGCGAGGCCCAGGAATTCAACGACCAACTGGACCACAGCCCCACAAGACCCTGGCTCTAACACCGGCCAAGGGCCTGGTGCCCTCCGGACAGCCTTAGGCCGGAGGGCACCAGGCGAGGGCGGGTCATTTCCCAACCTCGAGGGCATGTTCCGAGCACGGGTTCCATGCACGACCTGTGCGGGCCCAGGCAATGTCTTTCAGGAGCCTGCCGCGGACTCTTCCCTGCCAGGGCCGGGAAGCCCGATCGGTATTCAATCCAGCTACCACTCACCCGCCCCGCCAAGACCCCGCCCCAAACGATTTGGCCACCACTGAACGGCCGTCCTCAACGCCAGGAGTTACCCGTGAAACTTGAAATAGCAGTGGCCAGCGCTGAGGGTGCCGGAATCGCCGCCACTGAGGGTGCCGACCGGATCGAAATATGCAGCAGCCTTGAACTCGGCGGCATCACGCCGTCGCAGGGCCTGATGGACGCAGCAGCGGAGCAAGTAGCCGGCCGGTTGGAGATCCACCCGCTAATCAGGTGCCGCCCGGGCGACTTCATCTACTCCGCCGCGGAGCTGGACACCATGGGACGCGAGGCTCAGCACCTGCTGAGGCAAGGTGCCCACGGGGTCGTATTTGGAGCCCTGGGGCCCGGAGGCGAAGTTGATGTTCCCGCCACCCGCCGCCTCGTTGAGTACGCCCGGAACGCCAACCCCTCGGCGCAGCTCACATTCCACCGGGCCATCGATCAGACCCCGAACGCAGAAGCAGCCCTGAACGTATTGATAGGCCTCGGTTTCACCCGTGTTCTGAGCTCCGGTCAGGCCGCTTCGGCGGGTGCAGGCCTGAAAACACTGGCACGCATGGCCAGGTTCTCTGCCGGCCGCCTTCAGGTCATGGCCGGCGGCGGGCTGAGGATCCACGACATTCCAACCATGAAACGGTCCGGGATGGACGCCGTCCACCTGTCCGCCAAAAAAGCGGTGTCAACCCTTCCGCCCGACTCAATGCCCACGGGTGACCGGGATAGAACTGATCCCACGGAATACCACGTAACGGACGCAGAGACAGTCCGGGCCGCCCGCACGGCCGGCAACTGCTGCTTACTGCCGTGGACCGGATGCTGACATCGAATGTCCCGTAAGCCGGCCCCCACCAAGCGGCCAAGGAACAGCCCCGCTAAACCTCCGCCACCGGCGCCGCGAACTGCGCCGCATACAGCGCCGCGTAGGCCCCGCCCGCAGCCAGCAATTGGCCATGCGTGCCCTGCTCCACGATCCGTCCGGCCTCCATCACCAGGATGAGGTCGGCGTCGCGGATCGTGGAGAGCCGGTGCGCGATCACGAAGCTCGTCCGGTCGGACCGCAAAGCGCTCATCGCCTTCTGCACCAGCACCTCGGTGCGGGTGTCCACCGAGCTCGTGGCCTCGTCCAGGATCAGCACCGACGGCCGGGCCAGGAACGCCCTCGCAATGGTGAGCAGCTGCTTCTCGCCGGCCGACACATTGGAACCCTCGTCGTCGAGCACGGTGTCATAGCCTTCCGGCAGGGACCGCACGAACCGGTCCACATAGGTTGCCCGCGCCGCCTCCAGGATCTCCGCCTCGGACGCGGAAGGCCGGCCGTAGGCGATGTTGTCCCGGATCGACCCGCCGAACAGCCAGGTGTCCTGCAACACCATGCCCATCCGCGAGCGCAGCTCGTTGCGCGTCATCGCGGTGACGTCCACGCCGTCGAGCGTGATCCGCCCCGCATCCAGTTCGTAGAACCGCATCATCAGGTTCACCAGGGTGGTCTTCCCCGCCCCGGTGTGCCCCACGATCGCCACCGTCTGCCCCGGCTCCGCCACCAGGCTCAGATCCGCGATCAGCGGCTTGTCCGGCGAATAGGAGAACGAGACGTTCTCGAACACCAGCCGCCCGCGCAACGCCTCCGGCACCACCGAAGGTGAAGGATCCGCACCCTGCTCCTCCGTGTCCAGCAGCTCGAACACCCGCTCCGCCGAGGCCACCCCGGACTGCAGCAGGTTGGCCATGGACCCGAGCTGGGCCAGCGGCTGGGTGAACTGCCGGGAGTACTGGATGAAGGCCTGCACGTCGCCGAGCTGCATCGCACCCGAGGCCACCTGCAGCCCGCCCATCACGGCAATCCCCACGTAGACGAGGTTTCCGATGAAGGTCATGGCCGGCATGATCAGGCCGGAAATGAACTGCGCGCCGAAGCTGGCCTGGTACAGCTCCGTGTTCTTCCGCAGGAACCGCTCCTCCACCTCCCGCTGCCGCCCGAACACCTTCACCAGCGCGTGCCCGGTGTAGGTCTCCTCGATCTGCCCGTTCAGCTCGCCGGTGTGCTTCCACTGCGCCACGAACAGCTTCTGCGAGCGCTTGGCGATGACCGCCGTCGTCGCCAGCGTCAGCGGAATGGTCACCAGCGCAATGATGGCCAGCGTCGGCGAGAGGATGACCATCATCACGAGCACCCCCGCCACCGTCAGCAGGGACGTGACAGCCTGGCTGATGGACTGCTGCAGGCTCTGGGAGATGTTGTCGACGTCGTTGGTCACCCGGCTGAGCAGCTCGCCGCGCTGCACGGAATCGAAGTAGCGCAGCGGCAGCCGGTTGATTTTCGCCTCGATCCGTTCGCGCAGCCGGTACATGGTGCGCTGCACGACGCCGTTGAGCACGTACGCCTGCACCCAGCCGAACGCGGAGGCCAGCACATACAGCGCCAGCGCCCACAGCAGCACGGCGGACAGCGCGGTGAAGTCGATCCCGGTGCCGGGGGTCAGCGCCATGGCGCTGAGCATGTCCGCCTTCTGGTTATCCCCGGCGGCGCGCAGCTGCGCGATCAGCTGGGCCTTACTGACCCCGGGCGGGAGCTGCCTGGACACGACGCCGGAGAAGATCAGGTTGGTCCCCTCGCCGAGCAGCCGCGGCCCGATCACCGAGAACGTCACGCTGCCGACGGCGAGCACCAGGACCAGCACCAGCCAGAGCCGCTCCGGGCGCAGGGTCCCCAGCAGCCGTTTCGCCGAGGGCCAGAAGTTCATCGGCTTCTCCGCCGGGATGTTCATCCCCGCGAACGGTCCCCCGCGGCCCGGTCCGCCCGGCGGGCGCGGCGGCATGCGGACGACGGCGGGTTCCCCGCCGGGCCTGGAAGCGGCGGGCACGCCGGCGGCAGGTGCGGACGGGGTGGGGGCCTTGTCGGTGCGGCTCATACCGTCTCCTCCGCGGCCAGCTGCGAGTTCACGATCTCGCGGTACGTTTCCGAGGTGCCGAGCAGCTCGCTGTGCGTGCCGTGCGCGACGATCCGGCCGGCGTCGAGCACGAGGATCTGGTCGGCGTCGGCGATGCTGGACACGCGCTGGGCGATGATCACCAGGGTGGCGCCGGCGGTGTGCTGCCTGAGGGCCTGCCGGAGCCGGGCGTCCGTGGCGGTGTCCAGCGAGGAGAACGAGTCGTCAAAGATGTACAGCTCGGGCCGTTTCACCAGCGCCCGGGCGATCGCGATCCGCTGCCGCTGCCCGCCGGAGACGTTGGTGCCGCCCTGCGAGATCGGCGCGTCCAGGCCGCCCTCCATCTCGGCCACGAAGTCCTGCGCCTGCGCGATGGCCAGCGCCCGCCAGAGCTCCTCCTCGGTGGCGTCGGGTTTGCCGTAGAGCAGGTTGCTGCGGACCGTGCCCGAGAACAGGTAGGGCTTCTGCGGGACCAGGCCGATGTGCCCCCAGAGCAGGTCCGGGTGCAGCTCCTTCACGTCCACCCCGCCGATCCGCACCGAGCCGGACGTCGCGTCGAAGAGCCGGGGCATGAGGTTCACCAGGGTGGTCTTGCCCGAGCCCGTGCTGCCGATGATCGCCGTCGTCTGCCCGGCACGGGCGGTGAAGCCGATGCCGGCCAGGACCGGCCGCTCGGCACCCGGGTAGGCGAAGCCGACGTCGCTCATCTGAAGCTCGCCCCGTCCGGTGCCGCCGGCAAAGCCGAGCGGGTGCGCCGGCGGCCGGACGCTGGATTCGGTCCCCAGCACCTCGCCGATCCGGTCCGCCGAGACCGCCGCGCGCGGGATCATGATGGCCATGAACGTGGCCATCATGACCGACATCAGGATCTGCATCAGGTAGCTGAGGAAGGCGATCATGGTGCCCACCTGCATGGAGCCGTCCTCGATCCGGAACGCGCCGAACCAGATCACGGCCACGCTGGAGACGTTCAGGACCAGCATCACCACGGGGAACGCGAGCGCCATCAGCCGCCCGGCGCGCAGGGCCGTGTCCGTGACGTCCTCGTTGGCCTTCCCGAACCGGGCGGTCTCGATGTCCTCGCGGACGAAGGCGCGCACCACCCGGATGCCGGTGAGCTGTTCACGGAGCACCCGGTTGACGGCGTCGATCCGGGTCTGCATCAGCCGGAACAACGGGACCATCCGGGTGATGATCACCCCGATCCCGGCCAGCAGCACCGGCACGCTGACGGCGATGAGCCACGACAGCTGCACGTCCTGGCGGATGGCCATGATGACCCCGCCGATGCTGAGCATGGGCGCCGCGACCATCAGCGTGGCGGACATCAGCACGAGCTGCTGGACCTGCTGGACGTCGTTGGTGGAGCGGGTGATCAGGCTCGGCGCGCCGAAGCGCGTGACCTCCTGCTCGGAGAACTCCGCCACCCGCGTGAAGACCGCCCCGCGCAGGTCCCGGCCCAGGCCCATCGCCGCCTTCGCGCCGAAATACACTGCGGTGACGGCGCAGGCGATCTGCAGCAGCGTGATGACCAGCATCAGGGTGCCGGTGCGCAGGATGTACCCGGTATCCCCCTTCGCGACGCCCTCATCGATGATGTCCGCGTTCAGGGTGGGCAGGTACAGCGACGCGATGGACTGCGCCAGCTGGAACACGACGACGGCGGACAGCAGCCGCCGCTGCGGCCGCAGGTATTCAACGAGCAGTCTCCAGAGCATCCGGTCTCCAACCATGCCTGCATGCGCTTCGGGATCTTCACGCACGGTGATTCGAAGGCCAGTGTACGTCCGGATTCCGGGGGAAGACCCGGAGATTCTCCACCTGGTCGCGGTAGGGTCCATAGCAATTGGTTGACACGGGAGGCGGCGGCGCATGGCACATCGGATCGGCATCATCGGCGGGGGCATCGTGGGCATGGCGATCGCCCGGGCCTTGACCCGGGCCGGGGACTTCGAGGTCACCGTCCTGGAGAAGGAACACCGGGTGGCGGCGCACCAGACCGGCCACAACTCGGGGGTGGTCCACGCCGGCCTCTACTACCAGCCCGGCTCGCTCAAGGCCGTCCTCTGCGCCCGGGGCCGGGCCCTCACCCGCGACTACTGCCAGGACAAAGGCCTGCCCTACCGTGAACTCGGGAAGCTGGTGGTCGCCGTCACCGACGAGGAGCTCCCCCGGCTGGACGAGATCGAACGCCGCGCCAGGGAAAACCAGGTCCCCGGCGTGAAGCGGCTCGACGCCGCGCAGCTGCGGGAGATCGAGCCGCACGCCGCGGGCGTGGCCGCGGTCCACTCGCCGGAAACCGCCGTCGTGGACTACGCGGCGATCACCGAAGCCCTCGCGCAGGACGTGCGGCAAGGCGGCGGGTCCGTGCTGCTGGGCCAGGAGGTCGTGGCCGTGAAGAACGCGGCCGGACTCGTGCAGGTGTCCACTCCGGCCGGCACGCACACCTTCGACCGCCTGGTGGTGTGCGCGGGGCTGCAGTCCGATCTGGTGGCGAAACTGGTGGGGGCCAGCCCGTCCCCCGCGATCCTGCCGTTCCGCGGCGAATACTGGGTGATGGCCGCCGAGCGGAGCCACCTGGTGAACGGCATGATCTACCCGGTCCCGGATCCGCGCTTCCCCTTCCTGGGCGTGCACTTCACCCGCGGCGTCTACGACGACGTCCACGTGGGCCCCAACGCGGTGCCGGCCCTGGCGCGGGAAGGCTACTCGTGGGGCCGGGTGTCGCTGAAGGACACGCTGGCGTCGCTGAGCTGGCCCGGGGCGCCGGCCCTGGCGCGGAAACACTGGCGGATGGGGGCCCGGGAAATTTCGGCGTCGCTGCTCAAACCGCTGTACTTCCGGCAGGCCCGGCAGTTCCTGCCCGCCCTGAAACCCAGCGACCTGGCGGCGAAGGCCGGCGCGGGGGTCCGGGCCCAGGCCTGGGACGCGGACGGGTCCCTGCTCGACGATTTCGCCGTGGACCGGCTCGGCGCCGTCACCCTGCTGCGCAATGCGCCCTCCCCGGCCGCGACCTCCGCCCTGGCGATCGCCGACCATGTCCTGGAGCACTACCTGCAGATCGCCAGGCATCCGCTGCCGTAGCCGGCACCCGGACAGGCCTTGCCCTGCAGGCCGAGTCCGGAGCACGGGCGACGCCGGACGCCGTCCTCCGGCACTGGGTCATGGGCCACCGGCGGGCCGCGGAGGCCGTCGGGCGTACCGAGCAAACCCTGTAGGTGGGCTGGTTCGGACCTCCAATGGTGCCTGCTGCAGCAATCAGCGCCCGCATTATTCGCAAGCCACCCTAATTGCCGAATTTGGTCATTGCGTAGATCCGCGAGGGGCATTTCGTGGTCCTCTTCGGTGTCGCAGGCGGCGATGCCGCTTCGATGGGCCCGGGGCGCCGTGGTCATGCTTGTGTCATGACCACGGCGACATCAGGGTGTCGTATACGCGTTCGTCGTCATCGCCGTGTCGACATAGCCGACGTGCGCGCCGACGACGTGGACGCCTTCGGGGGCCAGCTCCAGGCGCAGCGAGTTGGTTGCCGATGCCGCAATTGGCGCCGGTGACGAGGACGATTGCTCCATTGAGTGTGGGCATGTTCACGGTCTTTCTATTACGGGCGCGCCCTCAACGTCGGGCCAACTGGCCTTCAAGACGAACAGGATGCCTGTTACTGGAGAAATCTGAAGGCACTCCATTTGGCGGGTCTGAGTCGACAGTCGTCGTGGTGCTGTGCCGCGAAGAACGGCTTCCGCTTCGAACCTGCCCGGTGAACGGCGGGAGCGTTGCAGGAGAGGCAGACAAGCATTTTACGATGGCGGTTCTGCCATTGGTGGTCCTTTTGACTGAACTCCTGTGCGTCCCAGTCGTGTCCGTCCAGAAGACTCTTAGCACGTTTCATCGCTCTTCCTTTTGGTCTGAATGGAAATTGACTGCCGTCTTGCCTGGCACTTAGCCGAAAAGGAGACTTGCTTCGTCCCATCGTTCCTGAGGTACGGTTTTCAGGCTCCCCAGGGCGGTATCGAAATCAATCGATTCGATTGACGTTCCCTTGAGGGAGACCATGGTCCCCCAGCGGTTGTGCGCCACAGAGTCGACTGCGGCCATGCCCAGCCGTGTGGCCAGGACGCGGTCGAATGCAGAGGGCACTCCCCCACGTTGAATGTGGCCGAGCACGGTAGCGCGGGTCTCGATTCCAGTCCGTGCCTCGATTTCGGGGGCGAGCTTTTCGCCAATTCCGCCCAAGCGCGGCCGTCCGAAGGTATCTAGTCCTCGATCGGAGTGCGCAGCCTCCTGGCCTTGTTCGATGAATCCCTCCGCCACGACTACCAGGGGCGCACGTCCGCGCCGCTGGGCGTCCTGGACCCACGTCGCGATCTGGGCTGCCGATACTGGTTGTTCAGGGATGAGAATGGCGTGGGCCCCTGCTGCCATGCCCGCGTGGAGGGCGATCCAGCCGGCATGGCGTCCCATGACTTCTGCGACCATGCATCGGTGGTGTGATTCACCGGTGGTTCGCAGCCTGTCGATGGCTTCTGTGGCAATCTGGACGGCGGTGTCGAAACCGAACGTGTAGTCGGTAGCTGCCAGGTCGTTGTCCACAGTCTTCGGAACACCGACAATGTTGAGGCCCTCTTGCGACAGGCGCTGGGCCGCGGCCAGGGTTCCTTCCCCGCCGATGGCAATGAGGGCGTCGATGCCCAATGATTCGAGGGTCAATTTTATGTTGTGGGCGCCGCCGTTGGGTCCGTCGAACGGATTCGTCCGCGAGGTTCCCAGGATGGTGCCTCCCTGTTTGGAGATTCCTCGTACTTTTTCTCTGGGAAGTTCCAGCACCTCCCCGTCCACTACTCCGCGCCATCCGTCGCGGAATCCGACGAAGGTGTGGCCGTAGGCCTTGATGCCTTTGAGCACGGCCCCGCGGATGACCGCATTTAGTCCGGGGCAGTCGCCACCGCTGGTCAGGATACCTATTTTCATGCTTGGATCTTTCTTCATGCTGGGTGTGGAGTGGAGGCGGCCGCCGCCAGGTCCTGGCGTCCTGTGGCGGCTGCTATCTGCAGGAATTCCGATCGGCCGATGCGACTGGTCTTCTTGTCCTGGTGGTCAAGGGCCGTTCGATGAGTTCTGACCAACTGAACAGGTCGAACCCAAGGTATGGACGCGCGCGAACATCGAGTCCGATGCCGTTGCCGTGCTGCGGCTATCAGACATGGGGGTGGCCGGCGCTCAGGGCGGCGGAGTTGAGCCAAGTTGGTGCTTAAGTGGAGGCGTTCCGGGCAGTGGCGAGAGCTTCCTCAACGTCGGCGAGCAGTTCCTTCCAGCTGGCTACGAACTTCTCCAGGCCTTCGGATTCCAGCTGTGCCACGACGTCGATGTAGGAAACGCCCACGCTCTCCAGTTCGCTGAGGACCGCGACCGCATCGTTGAAGTGTGCGGAAACCGTGTCTCCGGCAATGACACCGTGGTCGAACGCGGCGTTCAGGGTCTTCTCCGGCATGGTGTTCACAACGCCCGGTGCCACGAGTTCGGTGACGTACATGGTGTCCGGGTAAGCCAGATCCTTCACCCCGGTGGAAGCCCACAACGGACGCTGCGGCAGGGCGCCGGCTTCCGCCAAAGGCGCCCAGCGGTGGGTGGAGAAAAGCTCCTCGTAGACCTGGTAGGCCAGGCGGGCGTTGGCAATGCCTGCCATTCCTTTAAGCGACTTGGCCTGGAGGGTGCCGATGGCGTCCAGGCGCATGTCGGTTTCCAGGTCCACGCGGGAGACGAAGAAGGACGCCACGGAGTGGATCCTGGAGAGGTCGTGGCCGTTGTCCCTGGCCTGCTCCAGGCCCGACTGGAAGGCGTTGATGACGCCGCGGTAGCGTTCCAGCGAGAAGATCAGGGTGACGTTGACGCTGATGCCCTCAGCCAGGGTGGCCGTGATGGCTTCGAGGCCTTCGAGGGTTGCCGGGATCTTGATCAGGACGTTGTCCTTGTTGACCTTCTTGTAGAGGTGCCTGGCTTCGGCGATGGTGCCAGCGGTGTCCCAGGCGAGGCGGGGATCCACTTCGATGGACACGCGGCCATCAACACCCTTGGTGGCGGCGGCGACGGGAGCGAACAGATCGCAGGCGTCGGCCACGTCGGTGGTGGTGATTTCGAAGACGGTCTCTTCAACGGTGGCGCCAGCCGCGGCCTGGGCGGCGATGACGGCGTCGTAGTCCGTGCCTGCGGTGATGGCGGCGTGGAAGATGCTGGGGTTGGTGGTGACACCGACAACGTTCTTCTCTTCGATCAGCTTGCGCAGCGTGCCGGTGGTGAGGCGGCCGCGGGAGAGGTCATCGAGCCAGATCGAGACGCCGGCGTCGGAGAGCTGCTGGGTGGGGTTGGTCGTCATGTCAAAGCTCCTGTGGATATCTGGTGTTTCGGATTGGCAGCAGCGTCCGATCAGGTCTCGTGGGGGCGCCGCTTGTCATGGTCATGTGTTTTTGGTGGGTCTGCCGGGAGCAGGTGCTCCCGGCAGACCGGGTGTGGGTGCTGCCGCCGGTCCCGGCCGGCTATCGGTCTCAGCGGCAGCATTCCTGGGTGCCCTTAGCTGCGTGCGTCGTGGTCTGCCTGGAGGATCTGCACCAGTGCATCCAGTGCGTTATCGGCGCCGGTTCCTTCGGCGCGGAGCACGACCGTGGTGCCGTGGGTTGCGCCCAAGCCCATGAGCGAGAGCATGCTTGAGGCGTCAACTGCTTCGCTGTCCGGGGCGCCTTCGACTGAGATGGTCACTTCGAGGGGAAGTTTGCCGGCTGCTTCGGCGAAGATAGCGGCGGGGCGGGCATGCAGACCCACCCGGCTTGCAATGGTGGTAGTGCGTTCTGTCATCGTTATGGTCCTTTGTGTGGATGGGGTGGTGGCGTCAGAAGGCGCATGCCTTCACTCGTTTCGGGGCGAGGGCGGCGCTAGGCGATTCCGGCGGGTTATGACGCCGGGCTTTGGGCCTTCTCCTTCTGGGCAGTCTCTTTTGCGGCTGCCTTTTCCGCGGCTTCGGCTGCCTTTTCCTCGGCGATCCAGGCGTCCCGCTTGGCGCCGGGAATCCATCCGGTGTTGACGACCTTGAGTTGGAAGATGATGGCGGATGTGACCAGCGCGACGGCGATCAGGATGGTCAGTACGGCGCCGACGGCGGTGCCGCCCCGGAGGCTCAGACCGATGAGCGTGCCGAACCAGCCGAAGTCGGAGTCACCGAAGGTGCTGTTGGACAGGCCGAACTGGCCCAGTACCAGGAGGAGAATGGCGGGAAGGATCGTGATGATCACACCGTTGACGAAGCCGCCAAGAGCAGCGCCGCGCCGGCCGCCGGTTGCATTTCCGTAGACTCCGGCGCCGCCGCCGGTGAAGAAGTGCGGAACCATGCCGGGAAGGATGAGCGCCAGGCCGAAGACCGGGTTCAGCCAGAGCGCCAGGAGGCCGAGTGCGAGGAGTCCGCCTGCGAATGAGCTCAGGAACCCGATCAGCACGGCGTTCGCACCGAAGGGGAACACAATGGGGATGTCGAGGGCGGGTTTGGCGCCCGGGACGACTTTTTCTGCGATTCCCTGGAAGGCGGGGACGAGTTCGCCAAGGACGGTGCGGACACCATAGAGAATGATAGCCACCCCGACTCCGAACTGGAGTGCCTGGGCGAAGCCTGCCATGACAAATGCCCCGGCATCACCGGCCTTGAAAATTCCCAGCGCTTTGTCCAGCGGCAGTGCGATGAGGCCCCAAATGGTGAAGACCATGTAGATAAGAACCATTGAAAGGGACGTGGCGACCATGGAGTCACGGAGGAATTTGAGTCCCTGCGGGAACTGGATTTCCTCGGCCGATTTGCTGCGGCGCCCGACGGCTTGGCCTGCGGCGCCGGCGGCGATGTATCCGAGCGAACCGAAGTGACCTATGGCGATGGCGTCGTTTCCGGTGATTTTCTTCGTCCAGGGGTGGAGGAACGCGGGCATGACCACCATGATGACGCCGAGCAGGACTGCGCCGATCAGGACTACAAGCCAGCCGAGGTTCTCCCCGAAACCAACGGAGAGTACGACGGTGATCATGGTTGCCATGAACACCATGTGGTGCCCGGTCAGGAACACGTACTTCAGCGGGGTGAACCGTGCCAGGACGAGCATGATGAGGAAGCCAAGGGTCAGCACGTAGGCGCTTTGTGCGCCGAACTGCTTTTGGGCCATTGCTGTAATGACCTCGTTGGTCGGGATGACGCCCTGGGCGCCTGTCACTGCGAGGATGAGCTTACCGAGCGGGTCCAGGGAACCGACCACAACGGTGGCCCCGGCGCCGAGGATCAGGAAGCCTACGGCTGCCTTGAGGGCACCGCCGATGACCTGGCCTGCGTTTCGCCGCAGCGCCATCAGGCCGATGGCGGTAATGATGCCAATGAGGTAGGCGGGCACGTTCAGGATCTGTTGCCCGATGAAATTGAGGATGACTACGAGCCACTCCATAGCGGGTGCTCCTTTTCCGTTTTAGGTATGGGGTGGACGGTTACTGGACGGTTTCGGTGAGCTTCGCTTCGATTTCGTCGAGATCGAAGAAGTTGTCGATGATGATGACCTTCGCGGGGACCTGTCCGAGTTCGCCGGCGAGTTCATCGGAGGTGAGGACGATTTGGGCGGTCTGTGCCGCGCCCTTCGCGACGCCGATGTCGGCGGCTTCGACGTCCGCGTCGATTCCGAGCTTTGCGAGGACTTTTTCCGCGTTCATCTTGAGCAGAATTGAGGTGCCAATGCCCATGCCGCACACTGCAACGATTTTCATGGTGGTGCCTTTCATTAAGGTGGATCCGGATGTCTGTGGGTGTTGGTTCAAGATCAGGAAGCCGAGGCGGCTTCACCGAGGATCGTGCGCACTTCGTCGTCCGTGGTGGCTGCCTCCAGACGCGCCCGGACGGCTTTGTCGGAGAGCACACCGGCCACTGCCTTCAGGACGTCGATGTGGGTGGTGTGGTCAACGGCCGCCAGCCCGATGACCAGGGTTACGGGATCATTTTTCGGGTGCCCGAACTCCACTGGCGTTTTGAGACTGACCCAGCTGAGTCCGCCGTGGAGGACGGCGTCGGAGGGGCGTGCGTGGGCGAGAGCGATTCCAGGTGCGATGACGATGTAGGGACCGTGCTCCACGACGGCGGCAATCATTTGGTCCGTGTACTCATCAGTCGTCGCCCCTCCCGCAACGAGGCCGTCGCCGGAAAGGCGGATGGCTTCACGCCAGTCGGCTGCGGTTGCTTTCGTCGAGATGGAGCAGAGGGATTCAGCGAGGTTGAGGGCCATGAGAGAACTCTTTCCTTGAGGTTTTGGGCAGGGGGCATCGCGGAGGCGCGGCGTGGGCGGTGCTGGAGGTGAAGCGGGCACGACGGCATGGCCGCGGCGTCCGTGCAGGTCTAGGTGTTAGCGGGGAGGTGTGTTGGCCGCGGGACGGCGGTCAGATGCCGGTTCCGCCGGAGTCCCGGACGATGAGCCGGGGAGAGAGGCGTACTTCGCGGGGTTTGAGATCGGGTTCCCGGAGCCGTTGGAACAGCATTTCGGCGGCAAGGGTTCCGAGTTCTTCGATGGGCTGGGCCATGACGGTCAGGCGGGGGTGGAACAGGTCTGCCCAGGGGAAGTCGTCGAAGGCCACGAGGGCTATGTCATCCGGTACCTGCAGGCCGAGGTCCCGGAGGGCTGCCATGGCTCCGATGGTCATTTGGTTGTTACCCGTGATGAGCGCGGTAGGTGGTGATTCCAGTGCCATCAGCGCCTTGATGGCCTGCCGTGCGGGTTCGGCTTCGGAGTGTCCGTCCCGGATGAGGGTCTCGTCGACGCCGAGTCCGGCCTGTCGCAGGCCGAGGAGGTAGCCGTTGACTCTTTCGACCGTGGTGCGAAGCCCTGGCCGGCCGGAGACCATGGCGATGCGGCGGTGGCCCCTTTCGGCCAGGTGCCGGACCAGTTCCGCGGTGGGCTCGGTGTTTTCAACGCCGATCGCGTCTACGGGCTGCGACGGGTCCAGATGCTCGGGGACCCTGTCAATGAGGATGGTGGGGATTTTCCGGCGTGAGATCTGTCGCAAGGCTTCCTGCGGGTCCGCCGAGGGGGCAAGGATGATTCCGTCGGGACGGTGGGCGAGGAGGTCGCGGACGGCGCGGAGCTCCCGGTCGGGATCATCGTGGGTATCGGCCAGGAGGAGGCTGTAGCCCAGATCGGTGACATGTTTTTCGATGGAGTGGACCACTTCACCGAAGTACGGGTTCGACATTGCCGAGATGGCAAGGCCGATCGAGTGTGTTTTGCCGGTGCGCAGGGACTTCGCGATCCCGTCATTGAGATAACCGGTTGCCTCGATCGCTGCGGCAACGGCCCTCTCAGTTTCCGGGGCGATGCGGCGGGTCTTGTTCACCACATGGGAGACCGTGGTCTGTGAAACGCCGGCGACCTGTGCCACGTCGCTCATGGTTACCATGTGATCTCCTTCCGCTGCATTCATTGTTCCATCTGCCTGCTTTTCCCGTTGCACGACGGGCGGTGGGGCCGTCATGAAAGCCTGATGACGAGGTCGGCCGTGTGCCGGGTGGTCCGGATGAATTCCGCGTTTGGTTCATCGGACCGGTGTACCCATTCCACTGCTCTGGCCAGTGCCTTGCCGAAGTGGACGTGCCGGTCAACGAGTCTGGCTACCCGGATCTCGTCAGGGGTTTCCAGGTACCAGACCTGGTCCAGTTCGGCACGGACCGCCTGCCACCGGGGATCGGGAGCCAGCAGGTAGTTTCCTTCCGTGATGATCACGGGAAGTTCCCGGGGCACGGCGATGGACGCCGCGATGGGCTCTTCGAGTCCTCGGCGGTACAGCGGCGCGTAGACAACATCTTCGTCGCGGGACCTGATCCGCTGAAGCAGGGACCGGTAGCCGCCGACATCGAAAGTGTCGATCGCGCCTTTACGGTCAAGCTTCGGGGAATCCTTGATGACCTCGTGACCGAGGTGGAAGCCGTCCATGGGCACTACTACCGCACGGTCGCTGCCCAGCCGGTCCGCGAGCTGGTCGGCGAAGGTGGACTTGCCAGCCCCCGGCGCCCCGCACAGGCCAAGGATCATCCGCGACCCGGGTGCCAGGTTGCCCAGGATCCGTTGGGCCAGCTGGTCCACGTCAGTCTCCAGGATCTCTGGAAACGGCCGCTGCTTGCTCAGCTCCATGACTTAACTCCTTGTAGTTGGTGCCTGCGGCCGGCCGGGATGCCCGGCCAGCCGCAGGGGATTTCAGAACGCGAATTCGTTCACGTTCGCGGTGGTGACGATCTTGGCCGGTCCGAGGATGACGGTCTTCTCATCGCCCACCGTGTAGGAACCCAGCTTGCCGGCATCGAACTTTTCGCTGGCTTTTCCGGTCACGGTGCAGCTCGCGGCGGCCTTGGCGGCGTAGAAGGACAGGTAGCCCAGATCGGTGACGTTCCACCAGATGTCCTGGACATTACCGGTCTGGATCTGCTTCTTGATCAGGGACGCCGGTGCCAGTCCGGTCAGTTTGACCTTGCCCAAGGCGCCGATTTCATCCAAGGCTGTTGCAGCCGCGGGCAGCGAAATTCCGGCCGGGACAATGATGCCCTTGAGATTGGGGTGGGTAGTGACCAGCTCTTTGGCCCGGTTGGCGCTGACGTCGGCCTTCTCTTCGCCATAGACAACGTCGACCAATTTCATGCCACTGAACTTCGCCTCGCTGGCGAGCCGCTTCTTGATGTCGGCGATCCAGGCGTTCTGATTGACCGCTGTCTGGGTCGAGGAGAGGATGGCGAACTCCCCCTTGCCGTCCAGGAGGTTGCTCATGCTGTCCAGCATCCCGGTTCCGAGTTCGTCGGTCTTGGCCTGGTTGATGAAAAGCGACCGCGCGTCGGGGGCGACGTCGGAGTCGAAGGTAATGACCTTGATGCCCTGGGCCTGGGCCTTCTTAAGCTCGGCGGCCGCACCGTTGAGGTCGCTGCCGGAGATGGCGATGACGTCAACCTTCTGGGAGATCAGCTGCTGGACAAACGGGATCTGTGCGGCCCCGGTTGCTTCGCTGGGCGAGGTGTACACGACCTTGTTGTTGCCGCCCAGTTCGGTGGCTGCCTTCTGGGCACCGTCCCTGACGGTAGTCATGTAGGGGTCGTCGCCCAGTTTGGGGATGTAGCCGACGGTGATGTTGTCCTTGGGGGTGCATGTTCCTCCTCCGGAGGCGGCTGTGCCTCCGGGGGGGGGTGCAGGCAGTCAATGCAAGGCTTGCGAGGCTAAGAACGGCAAGGCCCGACAGGGCAGCCCGTGCAGGTGTACGCATGTAAATCTCCTGTTATTTGGTGGGGGTTGTGGCTGGTTATTTGGCGGGCAGAACGGTTGTGGCTGGTTCGGGGGCCGGGTTGCCGAGCTTTTGGGCCCGGGTCCGGCGGCTGGCCAGCATGGATGAGGTTCGGTTGACGATGTTGGCCATCAGCAGGGAAACGATGAGGACAAGCCCGACGACGGCGGCCTGGCCGTAGGCGCCGAAGTTCTGCAGTTGGAGCATGCTGCGGATGGCGATGACGACGACCAGTGCCCAGAAGATGCCGGTCATTTTTCCCTTACCGCCGAGGAAGCTGACGCCACCGAGGAATACGACGGTGACCACGTCGAGTTCGTATCCGATGGCGCCGTCCGGCGCTGCCGAGGAGGTGATGCCGACGTGGATGATGCCGGCGAGGGCAGCGACGAGCCCGGAGGTGGCGAACAGCCGGAAGATGATCCGCGATTTCCTGACGCCGGAGTAGGAGGCCGTGTCGGGGTTGCCGCCGATGGCGAAGACGCGGCGGCCGAAGGGTGTCTTGTGCAGGACGATGTAGAAGACGGGCGCCATGAGCAGGAACGGAACAATGGCTGCGGGGATGTAGGTCCCGAGTATTGAGTCATTGCCCAGCGAGATGATTTCCGGCGGCATGTTGCTGATCGGCGTGCCTCCGACGAGCACGTAGCACAGCCCACGGAACAGGGCCAGGGTGCCCAGCGTGACCACGAGGGAGGGCAGACCGAGCACCGCCACGAAGAAGCCGTTGAGTGCGCCGCAGGCAAGTCCTACTGCCAGTGCCACGGCGACGGCGGCTAGCGTTGATCCGCCGGACTGGACAGTCAGGCCGAACGCGATGCCGGCCAGTCCGGCGGTGCTGGCGACGGAGATGTCGATTTCGCGGGCGATGATGAGGAACACCAGGGGCAGCACCATCAGTGCTTTCGCAGCCATGCGGGCAACGGAGGATCCCAGGTTGTAGCCATCGGCGAAGCCAGGGGTCGTGATGCTGGCGGTGATGATCAGGATAATGGCGAAGGCTCCGAGAAGCCCTTCCCAGGACAGGATCCGGGATTGGAGCCGGTGGGGCCATCCGGTGGTGGTTGATGTCGACATGGTCAGTGTCCTTTCGCCTTGTTCCGGCGGCTGTGGAGTACGACGTCCACGGAGACCGCGGCAATGATCGCGGCTCCGTAGACTGCCTGCAGATATTGGTCCGGTACGCCGGCGATGGTCAGGACCTTCCTGATGGCCAGAAGTCCCACCGTGCCGATCAGGACGCCGACGACGGTGCCGGACCCGCCTCGGAGGGCGACTCCGCCGACGACGACGCCGGCGATGATGGCTGTCTCCAGGCCGAAGGCCACCTGTCCGTCCACGAAGGGGTAATAGGACGCCCACATGGCGCCGACGGCGCCGGCGAGGAGTCCTGAGATGGTGAAAGCGGCCAGGGTGCGGCGTTTGGCGGGGATGCCGATGAGTTCCGCGCCGGCGGGGTTGGATCCGGCGAAATAGGTTTCGCGGCCCTTGGCAGTCCACCAGAGAATGAAGCCGGCCAGGGCAAATACGGCGATGGCGCTGAGCTGGACGGGGGAGATGCCGAGGATGGCCGTTTTGGTCATGGTGAGCCAGTCATGTGAAACCTGTTCGGGCTTGACGCGGTCTCCTGAGGAAACGATGCTCAAGACGCCCCGGTACAGAGCCAGCGTTCCAAGTGTCACCACGATGGAGGGGACTCCGCCGTAGGCGATGACTGCCCCGTTGATGAGGCCGCAGAACAGTCCGACCGCGAGGGCGACGCCGATGCCCAGAAGGATCGGAGCGTCCGGCACCGCCCGCATGGCCGCGGCGGAGCCGTACGCGGCAAGGCCGAGGGTAGAGGCGACGGAAAGGTCGATGTTCCGGGTGAGGATCACCAGCATCTGGCCGATCCCGACGATGCCGAGCATTGCCGAGTAGTCGGCCAGGTCGTGCAGGTTGTCGCCGGAGTAAAAGTTGGTGTTGAGCAGGCTCAGCGGTGCCACGACGGCCGCCAGCGCCAGCAGGAGTCCCAGTTCACGGCGTCCCAGTGCCTGCCGGGGCCAGGAGAGGTTGCGGTCCCACGCCGTATCCGCGGGCCGTTTAGTCCGCGCTGGTCGCGCCTCCGGCGGTTCCTTGCCGGCTGCTGGTTTAGCCGCGGTTGGCTTGGTGGTTCGTGTGGATGCGTGCAGGCCGGTGGCTGCGAGGCCGATGTCGTACTGGTTGGCGTGTTCGCGGTCGAATTCCGCGACGAGGTCGCCGTGTTTCATGACGTAGATCCGGTCGCATGCCCCAAGAAGCTCGGGCATGTCCGAGGAAATCAGCAGGATGGCGATCCCCTGCGCGGAGAGTTCCCGGATGATGCGGTGGACTTCGGCTTTGGCCTGCACGTCGATGCCTTGTGTGGGTTCATCCAGGATCAGCAGCGTCGGTTTCGTCGCCAGCCATTTGGCCAGGACAACTTTCTGCTGGTTGCCGCCCGAGAGGTTGCCGATCGGCTGGTCGTAGCCGGCGAACTTCAGTTTCATCCGCTCCAGGGGACCCTGCACCATGGCGAGTTCGGCTTTGGTGCTGATCAGTCCCCATTTTGTGGCCTTGCCGACGACGGGCAATGTGGCGTTGTCCAGGATCGTGAAGTCTTCGACGATGCTTTGGCCGCGGCGGTCCTCGGAGACGTAGGCGATCCCTTCGGAGATGGCGTGGGCCGCGGATTTGATGGTCCGCTCGTGGCCGTGGATCAGGATTTTGCCGGACGTCGGCCGTTCCATCCCGAAAATGGCACGCGCGACTTCGGTGCGGCCGCTGCCGATGAGCCCGGCCATTCCCACGACTTCGCCTGCGCGGACGCTCAGGTCGATATTTCTGAACTTTCCTGTGGAGGAGAGTCCCTGGAGTTCCAGGACGGTGTCTCCGAGTACGGCTGCAGACCGTTCGTACAGGTCGCCCAGCGCCCGGCCGACCATGAGCTTCACGATCTCTTCTTCGGTGACTTCCGATGTCCGGCAGGTGTCGACGACGGCGCCATCGCGAAGCACTGTCAGGCGGTCCGAAATTCTGAAGATTTCCTCAAGGCGGTGGCCGACGAACATCATCGCGACGCCTTGCTCCTTGAGCCGTTCGATGACCTCGAACAGGCGGTCCACTTCGGCGGTGGTCAGGGCCGCGGTCGGCTCATCCAGGATCAGGACCTTCGCTTCTGAGACCAGGGCTCTGGCGATCTCGACGAGCTGTTGCTCTGAGACGCGCAGAGAGCCGACGGGCATCGTCACGGTCCGTTCGAGCCCGAGCTGCGCCAGGACCTTTTGAGCCTCGGTCTTCATCCTCGTGTGATCCAGCAGACCCGTCCGTGAGCGCAGCGGCTGCCCGGCAAAAACGTTTTCCGCGATGGACAGATCAGCGAAGAGCCCAGGGTGCTGATGGACGACTGCCACGCCGTGCTTGTGCGCTTCCAGCGCAGTCGAAAAATGGACGTCCTCCCCCGCGATGCGGACGGTTCCGCCGTCGGGGTGATAGACGCCGCCAAGCATCTTCACGCAGGTGCTCTTTCCGGCACCGTTTTCACCCACGAGCGCCAGAACCTCTCCGGTGAACAGCTCGAATGACACCTCCGAGACGGCCACCGTCGAGCCAAAGATCTTCGAAACACCTGCGAGCTGGGCCGCCGCTACCGGGCCGTAGGCCTCAGGCTCGCTCTTCCCGCCCACGGCTGGGGCGGCATGGTTTGTCCGTGTTACATCCACGATGATGTCCTCCAAAGATCTCAACGGCCGGGCAATTCTTGAAGCAATCGAATGCGCATTCGTATGCGCGTTTAGGCAATCGTATGCGCATGTGACTTGGATTACAAGAGAGGCGGGATGCTCAGTTCATAAACATGGGGCTGATGCGCCAGGTGCGTCCCGGAGTCTGGTAGCACCGTCACTTGATTCCAAGAACCCGGACTATTTGAAAGACAACGTGGCATAACACCAGATGTCCTTGAAGCCACTGCCACCAAATGTCTCGTACCCTCCGTCGCGCGAGACTCTCGGATTGCAAGGCGCGATCCCGGCCTTCCACGCAGATAACTCCCGGTCCACTAGATACCGAGACGACGTCGTGTCCGCCTGGGAAATGAGAAGCCACAGCGTAACCAGAGCGGGACGACTCTTTACCTCCGGCGGCGGCGTGTGCCTGCTTAATCACCGGGCTGGTTCGTCCCCTGGAGCGGGCGTTCCCTCCACTGCGGACGGACGACGGCGGGCGCCCGCCGTCGCCCGTTCCTGGGAGTTTGCCCACACCTGCCGCAAGTCCGGCGCGGTCGGTGGACATGCTCCCGGCGGCGGCATACGTTCTTGGGGAATCCCGCCCCCGCTTGCACTGGAAGGTCCTGGCCCATGAACTCAACAGGTCCTGTCAGTTCGCACGGGCAGGACCCGGCTGGCGGCAGCAACCGGAGGATGCTGGCTTTGGTGTGGCTGGCCACGCTGCTCATCATTGCGGCCACCATCGTCGTCGCCGCAGTCCGCACCGGGCCGGTGCCGAAGACGGACTTCCTTGCCCTTGCCGCCGTGCCGGAGCTGCGCGGGGAGGTCTCCGCGCCGGACGCCGGCGTCGAGCTCGGCGCCAGGCTGCAGGGCATCCTGGACGAGAACGGGGACCACCGGATCGGCGTCGCGATCGTGGACACCCGCAACGGGAAGCTGCAAGCCTTCGGTGACGCGTCGCCGTACGCGGCCGCCAGCACCGCCAAGATCATCACGGCCGCCGCGTACTACCATCTGGTGGAAACCGGCGAAAAGTCGCTGGACGCTCCCCTGGGCTCTTTCGACGCCGGGTTCCAGGTCAAGGCCATGGTCAATACCAGCAGCGACGATTCCTGGCTGCTGCTCATGCAGGACATCGGCTACCCCCGGCTGATCGAGTACGCCGGCTCGATCGGGCTGGACTACGACCCCGAACAGAACCTCCTGACCCCGCCGGACATGGCACTGCTGCTGACGGCGCTGTCCGCAGGGAAGCTGCTCAACGCCGGACACACGGAAGAGCTGCTGGGCTACATGCAGCAGACCAACGACGAGGACCTCATCCCCGCCGCCCTGGACCCGGACATCACGGTCCACCACAAGTACGGCGTCGTGGAGGGATATGTCCACGACGCCGCCATCCTGAGCTCCGGTGACCGTTCCTACGCGGTGGCGATCTACACCTGGGGGCCTGACGATGCCGACAGCGGGGACCGCCTGGGCATCATCCACCGGCTCACCCGCGAGATCACCGGGGCGCTGTTCCGGTAGCAGCGTCTTGGCCGCCGGTGGAGGGCTGAGGGCCGAAAATTCCGGAATCCTGGCCGCGAGGGGTGGCGCGGGCCCCGCCGCAGGAGCACCATAGGAGAACACCGGGTCCAATGCCAATCGCGGATGCCGGAACTTCGCGCACGGATGTTAGCAATGTCCGCACAACGCCCGCACTCCGGGCCGATCGAGGCTGCTGGGGCCTCCGACCTTCCTCCCAGCACATGCAGGAGACGCCGCAGTTTGGAGCAGGCCTGAATTCACGGGAATAGTGCCGGGAACGCCACGGGCGGCCCCCTTGAACCGTTCCCGATCCGGGCATTTCCTTGGGGTTGTAGTGATCCGCATACTCATCGCCGAAGACGAAGAGCGCATCTCCCGGTTCATCGAGAAGGGTTTGCGGTCGGCCGGCTACGTACCCACCGTCGTCGCGGACGGCGTCACAGCCGTGGATTACGCCTCCAGCGGCGAGTTCGATCTCCTGCTCCTCGACGTCGGACTCCCCCGCCTGGACGGTTTTACCGTCCTGACCGTGCTGCGCAAAAACGGGGTGGACATTCCGGTCATCATCCTCACGGCGCGGGGCTCGGCCGCGGACACGGTAGCAGGCCTTGAGGGCGGCGCGGACGACTACATGACCAAGCCGTTCCGCTTCGAGGAACTCGTGGCCCGCATCCGGCGCCGGCTCCGGCCCGGGGACAACAATGACCCGCCCGCGGACCACATCATCCGCTACGCCGCCCTGGAACTGAACCTTCACACCCGCACGATGAGCGTCGGGGACAAGGTCGTGGAACTCTCGGCCCGCGAGTTCGCGCTGGTCGAAATGTTCCTGCTCCACCCGGGGCAGGTCCTGAGCCGGCAACAACTCCTCAGCCACATCTGGGGGTACGACTTTGACGGGACGTCCAACGTGGTCGACGTCTATGTGCGGCAACTGCGGCAAAAGATCGGCGCGAACCACATCGTCACAACGCGCGGCGCGGGATACCGCCTTGGCTAGGCAACGGAGAAATTGTGACATCCCTTCATGACCGTCTGATACGAAACGGCCACACTGCGCCCGTGGCGCCGGCGGCTGCTCCGGCCGGGCCTTTTCCCCCCGCCGCGGACCTGGACCCGTCCGGCTGGGGCGCGAAGTTCCACTCGGTGCGCTTCCGGGTGGTGGCCGCCATGCTGGGCATGATGCTTGCGGGGCTGGTTGCTGCGGGACTGATCGCCTTCGTTGTCCAGTTCCAGGACTCCGATGCCAGGGTTGACCAGGCAATCCTGGACAAGGGCAATTCGCTGGTCAAACTGGTACAGACCAACATCAAGTCCAGCGGCGATTCATACAGCAAAAGACTCCACGAAGCCGCCGAGGACATCGAACCCCGCAGCAACGAAGTCATGGCCGGAATCGTTGACGGGCGCGTTGAGTGGATCATCGAGGGGAATTCCGACGAACCCCTCCTGACCGCAGGCCTGTACCCCGCCGCCACCCGGCTCCGGGACGTCTCGGGCGCCGCCTTCGGCGAGTTCAACGCCGGCGGGCGCCCGCTCAGGACGGTCGTCCTGCCGGTGAAGGGTACGGGGGCCGAAAACACCGGGACGTATCTGTTGCTGGGCCGGGACGCCGCCGACCAAAGGGCTCACAATCTCGCCTCGGTCCAGACGTACTCACTGGTGGCAGCCGGCACGCTGCTCGCCGCAGCCCTGATCGGAGGCCTGGTGGCCGGCCGTCTGCTGAGTCCACTCCGGCGTTTGCGCGAGGCCACCCTTGTGGTCAGCCATGAGGACCTCACCCGGCGCGTGGAAGTGCGCGACGGCGAGGACGACGTGACTCTCCTCGCGAAGACCTTCAACACCATGCTGGAAAGACTCGATGAGGGCGCCCAGCAGCAGCAACAGTTCCTGGACGACGCCGGCCACGAACTGCGGACCCCACTCACCATTCTCCGCGGACACCTGGAGCTGGTGTCCGTCGACGACCCCGCCGATGTCATCGCCACGAGGGAGGTGCTGCTCGAAGAGGTGGACCGGATGCAGCGCCTCGTGGATGACCTGCTTATGCTCGCCAATGCCGGCCACCCTGACTTCATCAGGAAAGCGCCCATCCGCATCCCGGAATTCCTCCACCAGGTGATGGAGAAGATCCATGTCCTCGCGGACCGCCGCTGGCAGATCGATGAATCCGCCGACTACGAGATCGAGGCCGACCCCCAGCGCCTCACCCAGGCCCTCGTCCAACTGGCCGCCAACGCCGTCAAGTACACCGGGCGCTCCTCCACGATCGCCCTGGGCAGCAGGATCGAAGGCCCGACGGCGCCGGACGGCACCCCGGTGCCGGATTCCGACACGCTCCTGCTGTGGGTGCGGGACGACGGGACGGGGATCGCCGCGGAGGACCAGCAGCGGATCTTCGAGCGGTTCGGCCGGGCCCACCCAGGCCGCGGGCAGGAAGGGTCCGGCCTCGGCCTGGCCATCGTCACTGCCATCGCCGAAGCGCACGGCGGTACGGCCACCGTGGAATCCGCCTACGGCCAGGGATCGCGCTTCATGATCCGGATCCCGCTGCAGGCCGTCGGCGTCCGGCTCTGAACCGGCCGCAGCGGGCACTCCCTTCATGAGAACTCCTTAATCTTCCCCTCATCCGCTCCTCACCCTTGCGTTGCAGGCTGGTTCCTAACATCAACCACCGCTGGCAAGGAACATCCCTGCTGCGGACCGTGGGCTTGGGAGGATCGCCGTGCAGCCTATGCGAATAGTGCTTTACTCACATGATTCAGTGGGTCTGGGGCATGCGCGCCGTAACCTGGCCTTGGCCCACGCGCTGAACAATCAACTACCGGGACTCACCGGCCGGCCGGTCACCGGAATCCTCATCACCGGCACGGCCCTGGCGCCCGCGTTCCAGGCGCCGGAAGGCTGGGACTGGGTCCTGCTTCCCGGGGTGGAGAAAAGCCCCGAAGGCTACCGGCCCCGGAACCTCTCCTTGCCCATGCACGAGCTCGTATCCCTGCGGGCCAGGCTGCTTCAGGCGGCCGTGGCCGGATTCCGCCCGGACCTGGTGATCGTGGACCGCCACGCCACCGGGGTGCACCGCGAACTGGAACCGGCCCTGCGGCGTGCCCGCACGGCCGGCCCGGTGCGGGTGGTGCTGGGGCTCCGCGAAGTCCTGGACTCCCCCGAGGCGGCCTTCGCTGAATGGGCCCGTTATGGCGGCCCCGAGCTGGTGAAGGCTCTCTTTGACGCGATCTGGGTCTACGGCGACCCCGCCGTCCACGACCCCGTGGCGGCGGGCGAGATACCGTTCTCCCTGCGGAAGCTGATCCGCTATACCGGCTACCTCGCCGCCGGCCGCCCTTCGGTTTCCGGGACGAGCTGCATGCCCGGTCCGTACTGCATGACGACGGTGGGGGGCGGTTCGGACGGTCATGCCTTGGCCAGCGTGGCCGTCGCCGCGCCGGTGCCTGCCGGACTGGGCCACCTGATCGTGGCAGGCCCGCAGATGCCCCTTGAACAGCTCAACGACCTGCGGCGCCAGGCCGGGCCGGCCGTCAAGGTTGTCGCCGCGGTCGATGACGTCGTCTTCCACCTCCGGCACGCGGCCGCCGTCGTCTCGATGGGCGGCTACAACACGGTGTGCGAGATCATGAGCACCAATGTCCCTGCGCTGATCGTGCCCCGCACCCAGGCGCGCGCCGAGCAGCGCATCCGTGCCACGTCCCTGGCCGATGCCGGGTATCTGGAACAGCATGACATCGGCACCCTGACCCCCGAGTTCCTGGCCGGATGGCTGGCCGCGAGGCTCGGCACCACGGTGGACCGCCACCGCGCAGTCCTGGACGGACTGATCCGCGTTCCGCAACTGGCGGCCGAACTGCTGCAGCCGCTCGTTCATGTGGCTCACAGTCCTGCGGCAGCCGAGGCCAAGGAAAGTGCCGGCCGTGTCGCCGTCTGAGCCGGGGACTGCGTACGTCCTCAAGATGTATCCGCGTTTCTCGGAAACGTTCATCGTTTCGGAGATCCTGGCCCGGGAAGCAGCGGGAGACAGGATCGAGATCTTCTCCCTCCTGCCGCCCAACGACCCCAGGTTCCACGCCGATCTCGCACGGGTCCAGGCGCCGGTGACCTACATTGACCGGCCGCTGAAGACAGTTGACCTGTGGGAAAGCTTCAATGCGGCCGGAGCGGCCGGGCTCACGGGCGCCCTGGCCCGGAATTTCGCCGAACTCGCCGCCGCCACGCCGGACGACGCCGTCCGGGCCATCAACCTGGCCGTTGCCCTGCAGCACCGGAATATCCGGCACATGCACGTCCACTTCGCGTCGGGCGCCACCAGCGTAGCGCGGCTGGCCTCGGCCATCACGGGCATCCCGTATTCCTTCACGGCCCACGCCGTCGACATCTTCCATGAGTCGGTCAGCAGCGAAGACCTCCGGCTCAAGCTCGAACAGGCCCACCACGCCGTGACGATCAGCCGCTTCAACCTGCGATACCTGCGCCGCCGCTTCCCCGCGTCCACTTCCAGGCTCCATCTGGTGCGCAACGGCCTGGAACTGGGACGCTTCCCGTACCGCGATCCGCGCCCCCTCGGAACCACGGTGAGGATCGCCGCCGTGGGCCGGCTGGTGGAAAAGAAGGGGTTCCAGCATCTGCTGCCCGCAGCCGCCGAACTCCTTGACCAGGGCTTCAGCCTGGACTTGCGCATCGCCGGAACTGGCGTGCTGGCCGAGGAGCTCGAGTCCAGCATCGAACGGCTCCGACTGGGCGACCACATCCGGCTGATCGGCCCCCAGACCCAGGACCAGGTCCACGAACTCCTCAGTTCCTCCGACATCTTCGTCGCCCCCTGTGTCATCGGCGCCGACGGAAACGCGGACGGCATGCCCACCGTCCTTCTGGAGGCCATGGCCACCGGTATTCCGTGCATCAGCACCGCGGTCACCGGGATCCCGGAAGTGGTCCGGAACGGATCCACCGGGCTCCTGGCCCGGCCCGGAAATCCCCGCGCTCTGGCCCGGGCCATCCAGGCGATGAGCTCCCCAGGCACCGACCGCGTGACGCTGGCCCGGAATGCCCGGGCCCTGATCGAGGACCAGTTCGATGTCCGCCGCCAGGCCGAAGCCCTGAGATCCCTGTGCCTCGATGAAAGGAAGGCCGCATGATGCGCGTGGCCTACCTCTGCGCCGACCCCGGGGTGCCGGTCTTCGGCACCAAGGGTTCCTCGGTGCATGTCCAAGAAATCGTCCGGGCGTGGCAGGGAGCCGGCGCCACCGTCACGGTCTACTGCACCCGACGGGGAACCGACTGCCCCGCCGACCTCGCCGGCCTCGACGTCGTCGAAATCCGGCCGGACAGCGCCCCCGGACCGGACCGTGAGCGGGCGGTCGAAGACGCGGCGCTCGCCCTCGCCGACGAGGTCCTGCGCCACGGCTGCGGCCTGATCTACGAACGCTATTCGCTGTTCAGCCCGGCACTCTCGGTGGTTGCCAGCATCCTCAACGTCCCGGCGGTGCTCGAAGTCAACGCCCCGCTCATCGAGGAACAACAGCGGTACCGCCAGCTGCTGGACGTGAAGAAGGCCGAAACGATCCTGCGGCGCAACGCCCGGACGGCCGACGTCGTCGCCTGCGTCTCGCAGCCGGTGGTCCGGTGGGTCCGGGACCGGGCGCCCACGGCCAGGACGGTGCTGGCACCGAACGGCGTCAACGTCGAACGCATCACTGCCCGCCGCCCCGGACGGCGCAACCCCGACCACCTCACGGTGGCCTTCGTTGGAACGCTGAAGCCCTGGCACGGGGTCCCGGCCCTGCTGTACGCAGTTGCCCTGGCCAATGCGCAAACGGCCGAAAAGGATCAGCGCTGGAGCGTCAAAATCATCGGCGACGGGCCCGGCCGGGCCGACCTCGAACGCCTCGCCGCGACGCTTGGCGTCGAAACAGACTTCGCCGGCGCGGTGCCGCCCGCAGCCGTACCGGGCCTCCTGCAGGAGTGCGACGCCGCCGCCGCCCCCTATCCCCCCGAAGCGGATGGCGAGGACGACTACTTTTCCCCGCTGAAGGTGTACGAGTACATGGCCGCCGCGATGCCGATCATCGCGAGCGCCGAGGGCCAGATCCCGTCCATCGTGGAGGACGGGCGCACCGGGATCCTGGTGCCGCCCGGGGAACTGGAATCCCTCGCCGCCGCCCTCACCAGCCTTGCGGGGGATCCCGCGCTGCGGGAACGGCTCGGGGCAGAGGCCCGCCACGACGCCGTCGAGCGGTTCAGCTGGAACGGCGTCCTCGGCCGGATCATTGCGGCGTTGCCGCCCGGACGGAAGGTGGCCCTCCGATGAGCGCCACGCCCAGGCATCTGCCTCCCCGGTGGCTCCCCGTGCGGCACTCGCGCCGGGGCCGCGGCCCCAAGCCGGAGTCCGGGCTGCGCCGGACACTGCGGTGCGTGCGGCCGCACCTTCGCGGGCACCGGCTCCTGATGGCCGGCGGATTCGTGGCACTCGCAGCGGACGTCCTGCTCCGCCTGCTCGAGCCGTGGCCGGTGAAGCTGGTGATCGATGCGGTGTCCCGCTCGCTGGGTGCAACACTGCGCAAACCCGGACCCCATTTGGACGCCAGCCTGGAAACGCTCCTGCTGTGCGGCGGCGCGATCGTAGTCATCAGCATCGCGCGTGCCGTCGCCAACTACTGGTCGGCGATCTCCTTCGCCCTGATCGGCTCCCGGGTGGCCGCCGACCTCCGGGCCCGCACCTTCCGCCACGTGCAAAGCCTGTCCATGCGGCACCACACGCGGGCCTCCTCCGGAGACACCGTCCAGCGCCTCGTAAGTGACGTCTCCCGCCTGCAGGAAGTCGCCGTCACCGCGGGACTTCCCATGCTGGGCAACATGGTCACCCTCGTGGCCATGATCATCATCATGCTCTGGCTGGACCCCCTGCTTGCCCTCGTCGTCTTCGTGGCCACCGGGATTTTCGCACTGCTGTCCCGCCGGAGTTCCGGACCGATCACCGCCGCGGCCGGCAAGTCCCGCAAGGGCGAAAGTGCGCTTGCCACTACGGCCGGCCAGACCCTCGGCGCCATGCGGGAAGTGCAGGCCTACGGACTCGAGGACACCATCAGCTCCAGCTTCCGCAACAGCAACAACGCAGCCCTCGGCACGGGGGTCGTCGCGCTGCGGCTGGCCGCCAGCCTGGAGCGGCGCACCGACGTCCTGATCGGCGTCGCCACCGCGGTGGTGCTGGCCGGAGGAGGCTGGCGGGTGCTGGATCATTCGATCACGCCAGGGGACCTCGTCGTGTTCCTGATGTACCTGAAAACCGGGCTGAAACCATTGAAGGACCTGGCCAAACAGACCAGCCGGATCGCCCGGGCCACCGCTTCCGGCGAACGCGTGGCGGACCTCCTCGAGGCCCAGACCGACCTTCCCGAGGCCCCGGACGCCCGCCCGCTGCTGAGCCGGAACCCGGACATCGCGTTCGAGAACGTCTTCGCCGGCCACGGCGAGGGGACCACAGTGCTGCACGGGATCAACCTCCGCATTCCGGCCGGGGAGCACCTGGCCATCCTCGGTCCGTCCGGCGCGGGAAAATCGACCCTGGCGAGTCTCGTCCTGCGCATGATCGATCCCGCCTCCGGCGCCGTCCGGGTGGGAGGCGAGGACCTCAAGGAGCTCCAGATCGCATCGGTGCGCTCGCACGTCTCCATCCTGCTGCAGGACTCCGTCCTCTTCGGAACCACCGTCCGGGAGAACCTCAGGTTCGGCCGTCTCGACGCCTCCGACGACGACATCGAACACGCCGCGTCGCTGGCACAGGCCGACGGCTTCATCCGCGCCCTCCCCAACGGCTATGACACGGTCCTGGGGGAAGCCGCCAAGGATCTCTCCGGCGGCCAGCGCCAGCGGCTTGCGATCGCCCGCGCCATCCTCCGGCAGGCACCGATCGTCATCCTGGACGAGGCGACCGCAGGACTGGACCCGGCTTCGCGAGCATCGATCCTGGACGCCATGGAGGTGCTGACCCGGGGACGGACGTCGATCACGATCACCCACGATGCCTTCGCCGCACGCTTGTGTGACCGGATCATCTGGCTCGAGGACGGCCGCATCATCGAGGAGGGCCGCCCGCCTGAGCTGTTGCAGGACCCCGGCAGCCGATTCAGCAAGTGGATGGGAGAGGCACCCGCCCCTCGCACCGGGGAGGAACCGACTGTGCAGGAACGCGGCGGGCAGGAACTGGAGGTGCCGACGTGAGCGCGATACCCATTCGGTTGCGCGACGCGGACGTTTCACTCGCCGGCCGCGACGATGCCCTTCCGTGTCTGGCCGTAGTGCTCGACGACGGCCGCCTCTCCGAAGTCTTGGGCGAACCGGTCCGCATCACCCGGGTCCGGTACAAACCACACACATCGGCCCTCGTTGCCTTCCGCCGCAGCCGCAACGGCCAGGAGGACTACGGCTGGGCACTCACCACGGCCCGCAATACGAAGCTGTACGGACGTGCCCAGAAATCGGCGCGACACGGCGGCGGCCTGCAGCTGATCCGCCCTGCCCTGCGTCACACGGACGCGATCATCGCCGTAGGTGGTATCGCGGACGACTGGGCCTTGCGCGAGAACCTTCGCTGGCTCGGCGACAGCGGACTGGAACAGCTCGGCGCCGTACATCAGCCCGGACAACCGCTCCTGGACAGCACCGCCCGGGTGCTGCGCTATCTACCCGAGTGCCGGCTGGTGTTTATGCGGAAAACGCCGGGCGGCTCCATCGTGATCAGGACGGCGGCGCAGCCGGTCCCGGAGGACGAGCGCATGCTCCTGCGGCGGCTGGAGCTGCACGGGGTTCCGGTGCTTCCCCGGCTCGGCGACGCCGACTGCTCGCGCCACGGGATCAGCGCCAGCCCGGAGTGGGGCGACCATGATCTGTCCGCGTGCGAGGACCCGCAGGGAGCACGCCGGGCAGGGAAAGCCCTCGCCAAGCTGCACGGCATCCCGGTCGAGGCCCAGCCGGACCGCTCCGTGGTCGCGCAGGATCTTCTCCGGCAACTGGCGGCGAACCGCGAGATGGTCGCGGCCCTGCTGCCTTCCCTCGCGGACCCTGCCGCAAACGTGGCGGCCCGGATCTACCGCCGGCTGGAAGGGTGTGCGGGCCACGGGACGGTCGTGGCCCACGGCGACTTCTCCGCAGACCAAGTGCTGGTCGGCGGAGCGGAGGTCCGCCTGATCGACTTCGACCGCTCCCATCTGGGAACCCCGGAAACCGACCTGGGTTCTTTCGCGGCCGTTGAAGAAATGAGCCGGTGGCGGGGACCCGCGGACGCGCCGCGCGGTTCTCACACGGACCACCTCCTCGATGGCTATGTCGAGGCCGGCGGCGGGATCAGGCAATCTGCCGTGGAGGCCTGGATGGCCTTCCGCCTGTTCACCGGTGCCGTCGATCCATTCAGGAACAGGTCCCCGGATTGGGCCGCCGACATGTGCCGGCACATCGACCGGGCCGGGGAACTGGTCCCATGAACTGGCTCCCGCCGGTCCCCCCGGCCGCCGTCGACAAATCCGGCCGAACCTGGCAGGTCCACCGGGCATGGCCCGATAGAACTCCCGGAGACTACATCCTGGAGGTCCTGACGCCAGGACGGACGGGCGTCCGGGCAGCCCATCTCCGGTCCGGGCACTTCGAGCTGGTGCCCCGGGATGATCCGGGGCTGCCGGCCCTGCGGGCGGAAGCACGTCGTGGGGAAATAATTTCCCACCGGCCCCACGCACGCGCCGTCATCCGGGCAGCGGGCCGCTACATCAAAGTCTTCCGGCCGGGTGAGGCGCTCGTCCCCGCCGAACGGTGCACACAGGTAGGGCTCCTACTGGACGCCGGGAATTTTTCGTCTCCCACGGTCCTTCGGGGCTCCGCGGACGTCATCGTCTTCAGTTCCCTCCCCGGGCGGACCCTCGGCGAGCTCGGCCAGGACCACACGACGGTCAGCGATGAATCGTTCGCCAGGATGTGGGAAGAATGGTCGCACGCCTGGACCGCCCAGGTGGGTGGCCGCTACGACACCGCCAGGAGCAGCGCGCTGGCGACCCTGCCCGTGCATTCGCCGGAGGTGGAAGCAGCGGATTTGCAGCGGTGGGTAAACCGTTGGCTGCGTCACTATGAAAACGTCCCGGATGCGTCGCCGCACCGCGATGCTTTGTGTGCCAGGGCAGAAGAGGTGACGCAGAACCTGCTCCGGACGGCACCGGATCCGCTGGTATGGGCCCACGGCGACCTCCACGACAAACAAATCCTCGCCGCCGACGGCACGTCCCCGCTCGGGCTGCTGGACTTCGACGACACCGCCCAGGCCGAAGCCGCCCTCGATCTGGCCAATCTGGATGTCCACCTGGAGCTTCACGTACGCCAAAACCGCATGACGCCGGCACGCTACCTCACGGCCCACACCCAGGTACTGGCCGCCGCTGACAAACTGCAGGTCACCCCGGAGCGTTTCCGGGCCTATTCCGATGGCGCCTGGCTGCGTCTGGCATGTTCCCCGCTCCCCGGACGCTCGTCCCAGGCCCTCGCCATTCTCGACGAACGCGCCGCGCATCCGCCCGTCCGCCGGGCCCGGGAATTGATGGCATGAGCTGGCACCCGCCCGTCCCGCCCGTGGTCCCGGACACGGAAGGAACGGACTGGCAGGTCATCCGGGCCTGGCCCGAAACAACCGCCGGCGACTACACCCTGGAGGTTCTGGCTCCGGACCCGCCCGGCGTCCGGGCAGGCCATCTGCGGGACGGAGCGTTGGAGCTGCTACCGGACGGCGGCGACCGGTTCCTGCCCGCCCTGGCGCAGGCGGCACCGCTGGGCGAGGTGGTGGTGCACCGGGCCCACATGCGTGCGGTGGTCAAGGCCGGCGACCGCTATCTGAAGATCTTCCGGCCCAGGCAGTCCGCCGAAGCCGCGGCCCGGCACACCCGGATGAACGCGCTCCTGGGCGCCGAGGACTTCCTGACCCCTGAGGTGGTTTCCTTCAGCCCGGGCTGCCTCATCCTCGCCAGCCTCCCCGGCACATCGCTGTTTGAACTGGGGCAGGATCTCGCGGCCAGCGACGTGGTGTTCGAAAGAGCCTGGCAAAAGTGGTCCCAGGGCTGGGTCCGGCAACAATCCCTGGCCAGGGCGCCCGCGTACCGTCCGGCCCTCGAGGCGCTCGCACCGCGCACGGCCGCCGTCGAACTGGAGAACCTGCAGCGCCTGGTGGACTTGTGGCTGTTGCATGCCCAGGACATTCCGGCGGCGCAGGCCCAGCGCAACGCCGTACGTGCCGCCACGGTGCAGATCGCCCACCAGTTGCTCCGGGCCGAACCCGATCCCCTGGTCTGGTCCCACGGTGACCTCCACGACAAGCAGATATTCGCCCAGGATCCCGGCGCCCCCCTGGGGCTGCTGGATTTCGACGAGGCCGGCCGGGCCGAAGCTGCAGCCGACCTGGCAAACCTTGCCGTGCACCTTGCGCTGCGCCTGCGTCAGGGGCGCCTGACGGCCGGGCGGTACCGGACCGCCCACCGCGAGGTCATCGCCGCTGCCGAGGAACTACGGGTCACACCGACGCGCTTCGATGCCTACGCGAATGCGACCCGCCTGCGGCTGGGCTGCCTGTATTCCTTCCGGCCCCGGTGGGCCGCCCTGGCCGGGGAATTCCTCAACCAGCGAGCAGAACCGCTGTCCGCCGCCAGCACATCAACGCCCAAGGTCTAGGTTGAGCGTTCACCGCCGCCGCATGCTCGTTTGCGCGGCAGCGGCAGCGGCATATCCATTGACATGGCACTCACGATGGTCCTGCGTTGAGGGTCCGCGGCAAACGGTCTCCACCGTCCAGAGTTGACGGTGTGCCACCACTAGGTGCGTGGGTCGGTAGTGGTTTGACGGTTCCGCTGGTTTGAGTCGTGATGGTCCAGAGGCCGGCCGCCTTTTCGTGGAAGGGGGCCGGTCTCCGGGCGTTTTCGCGGAAGGAAGCCTGGGAGGCTCCCGCGGGGCGCGGTCCGGTGCTGCAGGTTTGATCCCGGGGCATCGTCCCGGCCGTGTTCAGGCCGTGGCGGTGCGGTAGGTGAAGAGTTTGAGCAGGTTGTGGCAGCCGGCCATCAGCTTCCATTCCCCGGATGCCTTCTCCAGCCCGCGCAACAGGACATGCTTGCCCTGGCGGGTGTTGATCTGTCCGAAGACCGGTTCGACGATGGCTTTGCGCCGGGCATAGACCGCTTTGCCCTTCTTCGTTTTCAGTTTCCGGGCCATCCGCTCGGCCAGGGTCGCGTCCGCCGGGATCCTGCCCCTGGGCGAGTCCGGGACCGGGCGTCCGTGTTTCATCCGCCGGGTGGAGATGAAGAACTCGGTGCCGCCACCGGCTTCGAGGTCTTTGACGTGTTCCAGGTTCGCTGCCGAGCAGTACCCGGCGTCGGCGCTCCACTTCCCGGGCATGGCTTCCAGGGTGTCCTGCGCGTTCTTGACCATCGGGACCAGTTGCTGGACGTCCACCGCGGTGTTGGTCAGTTCGGTGGCAACGATGACCTGGTGATCTTTATCAACGACGCCCTGGGCGTTGTAGCAGTAGTGGTAGGAACCGTCCGCGGTCTTCATGATCCTCGCGTCGGGGTCGGTGAAGTTGCGCTGGGCGGTGGGCTTGGGCACCGCCGCGGCAGCGGCGGCATCGCCCTTGCCCGAGACATCGTCGTCATCGTCCCCGCGGGACCGGGCCTTCTCCTGGGCCTCACGGCGGGCCCTGTCCGCGGCCTCGGCCTCGATGGATGCCCGGGCGGTCTTCATCGCCTCGGCGCGCCGGGCCCGGTTGGCCAGTTCGGCCGGGAGTTCATCCCCGCGTTTGCCCGGCCCGAAGCGGGCGTCCTCGGCCGCGTCCACGGTCTTGGCCTCCGCCATCAGGTCGCTGATCTCATCGGCCAGGACCTTCTGTTTCTCCGTCAGCCGGGCATAGCTCATGGCCTTGTGCCGGGAGGCGTTGGCACGCACCTTCGTCCCGTCCAGTGCGACATGGCCCAACGAGACCATGCCCGCGGCCCGGCAGAGCTCCAGGGCCTGGAGGAACACGTTGGCCAGCGCCGCGAGGTGGCGTTCGCGGAACCGGGCGATGGACCGGAAATCCGGGGCCTGCTGGGCGGCCAGCCAGCGGAACGCGACCACGTCCGTGCAGGATTTTTCCAGTTCCCGCGAGGACCTTACCCCGACGCAGTACCCGTAGAGCAGGATCCGCAGCATCAGCCGCGGATCATACGGCGGCTGGCCCTTGGCCTTGGCGTAGGAGGCGTGGAACCGGGTCAGGTCCAGTTCCCCGTCGACGAGTTCGGCGATGAACCGGGCCAGATGGCCCTGGGGCAACCATTCATCCAGCGACGGCGGGACCAGCATCACCGCATCGGGCTCGAAGGCCTTGAAGCGTTTGTTGACCCCGCCGTTGGCATCCATCGGCACATCGGTGGGCTGCCCGACCCGCTCCACGAGCGACTCGTCGAACAAACCATCCTGCGCGGAAGAACCGGTATCCATACCCCGATTCTCCCAGCCACCCCCAACCGGCCCCGGTTAATCTGCCGGCGTTTTAAAAACCGGCACCCTCACTACTGACCCACGCACCTAGGAAGCCTCGCTTCCTCGGCATCGGAGGTACCCCATGAAACAGTCCACAACGGCCCGCCTATCGGCAGCAGCAATACTCGCAGCAGCTTTCTGCTCCGCCCCCGCCGCGAACGCGGCCCCGAGCGGACCACCGGATCCTCTCGTTGTCGATCTGGAGGCCGGAACGGGCTGCTCCTTCGCGCTGAGCGTGAGGGGCGTCGATTCCAATCGCCACACCAAGAATTTCCTGGACGCAAACGGCAAAATCGTTCGCACCATCGACGCGGGCAAGGGATTCACCCTCACCTTCACCAATGCCGAGAACGGCAAGTCCATAACCTTCAAAGGGAATGGGAGCGTCACCCACACGACAATTGACAATGCCACTGGAATCTCGACGGTCACCGCCACCGGCCACAACGGCCTCGTCCTGTTCCCGACTGACATACCCGCCGGGCCCACGACGACGGTGTACACGGGCCGAATCGTCTACACCGTCGACGCGGCGGGCGTCTTCACTCTGAAGAGCACGTCCGGCACGAAGGTGGACGTCTGCGCAGCGCTTAAGTAGCCCGAGGACCATCAAGGCATCTCGTTGATTCCCGCTCTCCTCCGGCACCGCAGCCGGGGAGGGCGGGAATCCCTTCACGGACACCCTGTTGCCCGGCGGCGTTGGTTCCCTACAGTGGTACCCACGATTGGGGACGCTCCTGCACCGTACGGACGTCACCCCTGTACCGAGAGGACTGCCGGCATGGCTTACATCAAGGTTGGAACCAAGAACAGCACCGATATCGAGCTCTACTACGAGGACCACGGGTCCGGCCAGCCGGTGGTCCTGATCCATGGTTACCCGCTGGACGGCTCGTCCTGGGAGAAGCAGACCACGGCGTTGCTCGCCGCCGGCTACCGCGTCATCACCTATGACCGCCGCGGCTTCGGCCAGTCCAGCAAGCCCACCGACGGCTACGACTACGACACCTTCGCCGCAGACCTCGACACCATCCTCACCACGCTGGGCCTGAACCAGACGGTTCTGGTCGGCTTCTCGATGGGAACCGGCGAAGTGGGCCGCTTCCTGGCCACTTACGGCTCGGCCCGGGTGGCGAAGGCCGTGTTCATCGGGTCGCTGGAGCCCTACCTCCTGCAGGCCGACGACAACCCCGAGGGCGTCCCGCAGGCTGTCTTCGACGGGCTCATGGAGGCAGTGACCGCGGACCGGTACGCCTTTTTCACCGAGTTCTTCCGGAATTTCTACAACAGTGGCACCTTCCTCGGCACCCCCCGCCTCAGCCAGGAAGTCATGCAGGCGGGCTGGAACCTCGCCACCCGGGGCGGCGCCACCGCCTCGGCCGCCGCGCAGCCGACGTGGCTGACGGATTTCCGGGCCGACATCCCGAAGATCGATGTACCGGCGCTGATCGTCCACGGGACGGCGGACAACATCCTGCCGATCGACGCCACCGGCCGGAGGTTCGCCAAGGCCCTGCCCGGCGCCGAATACGTGGAGATCGACGGCGCCCCGCACGGCCTGCTGTGGACCCACGCCGCCGAGGTCAACGAGGTCCTGCTGCGGTTCCTCGCGAGGTAAGGGCTGCTTTTCGGTCTCGCCCGGCGCCGCCCGGGGGCACTTTGACACGAAACGCCGGGCCGGCGTCGTCCGTTTCGACGCCGGCCGCCCCAAAGTAGCCCCGGACCGTCGGCGGGACGCGCGCTGACGGCACGCTCCTAGAACAGGGCCCCGGCCACCGCCTCCGTCAGCCGGTGGATGACCCCGGTGCGCTGCGGGATGTCGCCGGTGTCCTCGCCCTTGGTGTAGATGACGAAGGCGTAGGCCGTGCCATCCTTGGCGAGGACCGCGGCGTCGTGCAGTTCCCCACCCAGCAGCCCGTACTTGTGGAAAACGGTGATGCCGGCGGGGACGGCGGCGGGAATGAGGGATTCATAGTTCGTGTCCTGCATGTAGGACAGCAGCTGCGCGGTGTCGTCGGCGTCAAGCAACTCCCCGGAGTAGAGTGCGGCCAGGACCTTGGCCATTTCCGCCGGGGTCAGTGTGTTGCTTTCGGGGTCATAGCCCACCCCGATCGACGCCGCATAGCCGCTCAGTTCGTCGTGGCCGATCGCGTCCATGATGAGGGACCAGGACTCGTTGTCGCTGTCCTGGATCATTTCCTTGAGCTGGAACCCGGCCGTCCAGTCCCCCAGGGGCTCGTCCAGGGAGGCTGCCCCGGTTTCGACGAGGTGGTAGTAGGCTGCGGCGGCCAGGACCTTGGCGGTGCTGGCGGCCACGAACGCCTGCCGGACGCCGTACTCATGGACCACGCCGTCGGACAAATCGATGAGTGCCACGCCGATCTGATACCCGCCGTTGGCATCGATGATGGCGTTGATTTCCGTGTCCAGGCCGGCGTTGGGGGTTCCGGCAGCCTGGGCGTTCAGGCCCGGTCCCGCGTCCGACGCCGGCGCGCTGGCCGCCGCGGCTCGGGGCGCCGCTGAGCGGGCCTCGCCCGAGGTGTAGATGGTGGCGGCCAACGCCACGGCCAGCACCGCGGCACCCGCGCCCAGAAGGAATTTGCGGAATCTCCGGAACCTCCGCAACCGGCCCGGCGCCCGGCGGTGGCGCCTGTCCCTGTCGGACCCGTGACTTGGCTGCTGCGTTCGTTCTTCCATAGTGCCTACAAGCTAGCGACGCGAGCTATGCCGGAGCTATGAACTGCCTGTCGGTCCGAGGCCCGGGGAGTTGACACCCGCACCGGCGTAGGGTTGACTTTTGCATATGCTGAAATAACAGTTCCACGATACGAAATAAACTGTTTCGTATAACCCCGCACCGTGGATGCCAGCATCGACCCCTATGAGGACCTGGCCCATGCACATTGAACAGTTCAACGCGGCCGACCGCACGGACGCCGTCGCATCGCTGCGCCCCTGCCTGGACATCCAGCGCTGGCTTGATGAACTCGCCGACGCGCGGCCCTATTCCGGCCTTGAACCGCTCCTGGCCGCCGGCCGCCGGGCGGCGGATCCGTTCACCCCGGCGGAGGTGGCAGCCGCCTTGGCCCACCACCCCCGGATCGGGGAGCGCGCGCCGGGCACCAGCACCGAGGCGCGCCTTTCCCAGTCGGAACAGGCCGGACTCGGCAATCCGGAGGCGGCCGTGTCCGAAGCCCTGGCGGACGGCAACCGCGCCTACGAAGAGAAGTTCGGCCAGGTGTTCCTGATCCGCGCGGCAGGCCGCAGCCGCGAGGAGATCCTGGCGTCCCTCAACGCCAGGCTGGCCCACACGCCCGAGCAGGAAGAACCCATCATCGGCCAGCAGTTGCGCGAGATCGCAGTGCTCCGACTCGAAGGACTGATGAGCAAGTGAGCGTCTCCCACGTAACCACCCACGTGCTGGATACCGGCTCGGGCAAGCCTGCGGCCGGCGTCGCCGTGACGCTGCAGGCCCTCGACGGCGGGCGGTGGGTCCTGATCGCCGCCGGTTCCACCGATGCGGACGGGCGGATCAAGGAACTCGGCCCCGACAGGCTTCCCCCGGGAACCTACCGGCTGGGCTTTGACACCGGTGCCTACTTCGCCGCGACCGGCACGGAGACCTTCTTCCCCGAGGTCACCCTCACGTTCGGGGTAGCCGAGGCGCAGGCGCACTACCATGTGCCCCTGCTGCTGAGCCCGTTCGCCTACTCGACCTACCGGGGCAGCTAAGCCCTGACCGCCGTGGACCACCCGAAAAAACCGATGTTCAAAGACGAAGAGAGGCCAAACGTGGCTGCAGGAGAAGAAACCTCCCATATCCTCAGCGGGTTGACAAACCAGCTGCCTGATCGTGATCCGGAAGAGACCGCCGAGTGGCTGGAGTCCCTGGATGACCTGATTCAGGATCAGGGCACGGAACGTGCCCAGTACATCATGCGCAGCCTGCTCCAGCGGGCCGGGGCGCAGTCCGTGGGGGTGCCGATGGTGACCACCACGGACTACGTCAACACGATCCCGGTGGACCAGGAAGCGCCGTTCCCCGGTGACGAGGAGATCGAGCGGAAGTACCGGGCCTGGCTGCGGTGGAACGCCGCGGTCATGGTGCACCGGGCGCAGCGGGCCGATATCGGCGTCGGCGGGCACATCTCCACCTACGCGGGCGCGGCGACCCTGTACGAGGTCGGCTTCAACCACTTCTTCCGCGGCAAGGACCACCCCGGCGGCGGGGACCAGGTCTTCTTCCAGGGCCACGCCTCCCCCGGCATGTACGCCCGGGCCTTCATGGAAGGCCGGTTGAGCGAGGAGGACCTGGACGGCTTCCGGCAGGAGAAGTCCAAGGAAGGCCACGCCCTGTCCTCCTACCCGCACCCGCGGCTCATGCCGGAGTTCTGGGAGTTCCCCACCGTGTCGATGGGGATCGGGCCGATGAACGCGATCTATCAGGCGCAGTCCAACCGGTACCTGCAGAACCGCGGCATCAAGGACACCTCGGACCAGCAGGTCTGGGCGTTCCTGGGCGACGGCGAAATGGACGAGCCCGAATCCCGCGGCCTGCTCCAGCTCGCCGCGAACGACAAGCTGGACAACCTCAACTTCGTGATCAACTGCAACCTCCAGCGCCTGGACGGGCCGGTCCGGGGCAACGGCAAGATCATGCAGGAACTCGAGGCCTTCTTCCGCGGCGCCGGCTGGAATGTCATCAAGGTCGTCTGGGGCCGGGAGTGGGACGCGCTCCTGGACAAGGACGGGGACGGCTCGCTCGTGAAGATCATGAACGAGACCGTCGACGGGGACTACCAGACGTACAAGGCCGAGTCCGGCGCGTTCGTCCGCGAGCACTTCTTCGGCCAGACCCCGCAGACCAAGGAAATGGTCCAGGACCTGACCGACGACCAGATCTGGAACCTCAAGCGCGGCGGCCACGACTACAACAAGGTCTACGCCGCGTACAAGGCCGCCACCGAGTTCAAGGGCAAACCCACCGTCATCCTCGCGCACACGGTCAAGGGCTACGGCCTGGGCACCCACTTCGAGGGCCGCAACGCCACCCACCAGATGAAGAAGCTCACCCTGGCGGACCTGAAGGCGTTCCGTGACCACCTGCGCATCCCGGTCACGGACGACCAGCTCGAAGCGGACCTCTACCGGCCGCCGTACTACCACCCCGGCATGGACTCCCCGGAAATCAAATACCTGATGGAACGCCGCCGCGAACTCGGCGGCTTCGTCCCCGAACGCCGGCCGGACCACGCGCCGGTGGAGCTGCCTGACCCCAAGACCTATGAGGTTGCCAAGCGCGGTTCCGGGAAGCAGCAGGCCGCGACCACCATGACGTTCGTCCGGCTGCTCAAGGATCTGCTCCGGGATAAGAAGTTCGGGCACCGGATTGTCCCGATCGTTCCGGATGAATCCCGCACGTTCGGCATGGACGCGTTCTTCCCCTCGGCGAAGATCTACAACCCGGACGGCCAGGGCTACCTGTCCGTGGACCGGGACCTGGTCCTTGCCTATAAAGAATCGGCCCAGGGCCAACTGATCCACCCGGGCATCAACGAGGCCGGGGCGGTGGCGGCCTTCACCGCCGCGGGAACGTCCTACGCCACCCACGGCGAACCGCTGGTCCCGGTCTACGTCTTCTACTCGATGTTCGGTTTCCAGCGCACCGGCGACTCCTTCTGGGCCGCCGCGGACCAGATGACCCGCGGCTTCATCATCGGCGCCACCGCGGGCCGGACCACGCTGACCGGGGAAGGCCTGCAGCACGCGGACGGGCATTCCCCCATCCTCGCCGCCACCAACCCGGCCGTCGTCACCTACGACCCGGCGTTTGGGTACGAAATAGGCCACATCATCCGCGACGGACTGGAGCGGATGTACGGGCCGGCCTCCGCCGCCGGAACAGCCGCCGCCGGAACAAGCACCGACCGGAACCTGATGTACTACCTCACGGTCTACAACGAGCCGATCTTCCAGCCGGCCGAACCTGAGAACCTGGACGTCAACGGGGTCCTGAAGGGCATCTACCGGGTGTCGGCTTCGGAGATTGAAGGGCCCAAGACGCAGATCCTCGCCTCGGGCGTGTCCGTCCCCTGGGCCCTCGAAGCCCAGAAGGTCCTCGCCGAGGACTGGGGCGTCTCAGCCGACGTCTGGTCCGTGACGAGCTGGACCGAACTGCGCCGCGACGGAATGGCCGCCGAGGAGGAAGCCTTCCTCAACCCGGGCCAGCCCGCGCGCGTCCCGTTCGTCACCCGGCAGCTCGCCGGCGCCACCGGACCCATCGTGGCGGTCACCGACTACATGAAGGCCGTCCCGGACCAGATCCGCCAGTTCCTCCCGAACGAGTTCGCCTCGCTCGGTGCGGACGGCTTCGGCTTCTCGGACACCCGGGCCGCCGCGCGCCGCTTCTTCAAGAACGACATCCACTCGGTTGTGGTCCGTTCCCTGCAGATGCTCGCGGCCCGCGGCGAGGTCGACGCCGGTGTGCCCTCCTACGCGATGGACCGCTACAAGCTCCTGGACGTGAACGCCGGAACCACCGGCGGAGCGGGAGGCGAGGCCTGACCGGCGCGTTAGGGTGGGCAGATGAGCGACAGTGGCGCACCAGGCACGACGGCGGTGCTGCTGGCCGCCGGAGCCGGGACGCGGCTGGGGCTCGGGCCCAAGGCGCTGCTCCGGTTCCGCGGCCGCACGCTCGTCGAAGTGCTGGCTGACGTGCTGCTCGCCGGCGGCTGCCGCGAGGTGGTGGTTGTGCTGGGCGCGGACGCCGCCAGGGTCCGCGCCGCCACCGACCTCAGCCGACACCGGGTCATCGAAAGCCCGGACTGGGACACCGGGATGGGCGGCTCGTTCCGGCTGGGGGTTGCGGCGGCCGCTCCCGACGACGACGTGCTGGTGGCCCTCGTGGACCAGCCCGGCCTCACACCGGCCACAGTGGCCCGGCTCCTGGCCACCCACCGTCCGGGCCGGGTCACGGCAGCCGCCTACCGCGGCACGGACGGGAAACCCAGGCGGGGACATCCGCTGCTGCTCGATGCCGCCCTGCGTCCGGGTGCGGCAGCGTCAGCAACGGGCGACGCCGGTGCCCGGCTTTTTCTGCAGGCCCACCCGGAGCTGATCGATCTGGTGGACTGCAGCGACCAGTCCGGGGGCGAGGACCTCGACACCCCGGGCCAGCTGCACCTCCTGGGCTGACTGCCCGATGGTGACTGCCCGATGCTGACTACCCGATGGTGCCGTCGGCCAGCAGCCCTTGCAGGCCCAGCTGGAACCTGGCCTTCCCTCCGTGGGCCGGGTGCCGCACCTTCGGTACGTTCCGACCGCTCCGCAGGATGCTCCGATGCGCCACGTTGCCCACCGCCACCACGGACTCGATGGCGAACAACTCAAGCAAGGCCTGCCAAAAGGGAGCGCCCACGGCGGCCTCCGCGGGCGTCGGCGTGCGGTTGGACAGGGGCTTGCCCGGAATGTGCGAGTGCAGTGGGTAGGCACTCCACAGCAGCGGCAGGAAATCGAGCTCCTGCAGCACCTGCCACATCACGGTGGCTGTGGGCTCCGACGCTATGCCCGCGGCGTCCGCGGGCACTGCATAGCCTTTTCCCGGCCCGAACAGGCCGAACGCATTTGCCGGCCCCTCCAGAATGGTGCGGTTGGTAAACGGAACTCCGGTGATCTTCATGCCCCGGAAGCCGGGGGCTTCCCCCACCAGCAGCACCCTGGGGTCCCGGTCCCGCATTTCCCCCAGGAAGATCTCCAGGTTTTGCCGCCGCTGGGAATTCGCAGGGACGGCGTAGTCGAAGAAGTTCTGGCACCCCGGACCCGTATCCACGGAAGCGAGCCTGTCAATGAAGGACTTGACGGATGATCCGCTCATTCAAAGGCGCCCTTCCCTTCGCAGCGTTCAAGGCAAACAGGATATCCGGGCAGGCTCACAGCCGCCTTAGCATGGGGGCATGACGGACCTGACCATCTTCACGATTGGCCACTCCACGCATCCGATCAACGAATTCATCGCCATGCTGGAGGCACAGGGCATCAAGAAACTCATCGATGTGCGCACCATCCCGAAATCGCGGCACAATCCGCAGTACAACGGTGACTCGCTGGCTGCGAGCCTCCGCGCCCGTGGAATCACGTACCGGCGGATGGAATCGCTCGGCGGCCTGCGGCACGCCCAAAAGGACAGCCCCAACAGTGCGTGGCGGAATGCTTCCTTCAAGGGATTTGCTGACTACATGCAGACCGAAGAATTTGCCGCTGCGGTGGACCAGCTGGTGCAACGCGGACGGAACAACGATGCGGTGATCATGTGTGCGGAAGCCGTCCCCTGGCGCTGCCACCGCTCGCTGATCGGGGACGCCCTCCTGGCCCGGAATATCGCGGTGCTGGATATCATCGCCGAAAAGTCCGTCAAACCCCACACGCTGACGTCCTTCGCCCGCGTTGACAAACACCGGGTGTGGTATCCAGCCGGCTAAACATCGCGGGGTCACCTACGGCCCATCCGCAACGACCTTATGGGCGCTAAGTGACCCCACGTTGCCGTGGAGGGGCGGCACAAGCCCGGCTTCCTTCAGCCCCAGGTAGATCTTGTCCCGGGCGATCGGCAACTCGGCGAACCGCACGCCGGTGGCGTTGCGGATGGCATTCGCGAGCGCGGGCGCCACCGGGTTGAACGGGCTCTCGCTCATGGACTTGGCACCCAGCGGCCCCAGGAAATCGCTCGTTTCGGCAAAGTACACCTCGCTGCGCGGGACGTCCGCGAAAGACGGGATGTGGTACTGCCGGAGGATGTCGGTGGTGACCTTGCCGCCGTCGTCCACCCTGACTTCCTCGTACAGCGCGGCGCCGAGCGCCTGCGCGATCCCGCCTTCGATCTGGCCGCGGCACTGCCGCGGATTGACCACCACACCGGCGTCGGCCGCCTGCACGCTCTGCAGGATCCGCAGCTCGCCCGTCCCGGTGTTGACGGCAACCCTGAACCCGTGGACGTTGAACGCCACGGAACGCGGTGTCCCGCCCCAGCGCCCTTCGGCGGCGAGTTCGACGCCGGCGCGGGCGGCGGCGTCGTAAATCTCCGCCAGCGGCACCCTGGTTCCCTCGCAGAGGACCGCGTCGCCGTCCAGCGTGCAGCCGGATACCTGGATCTGGCGGACGCCGGCGGCGAACGCCCGGATCCGCACCGCAAGTTCCTCGGCGGCAGCGAGTGTCGCCTTGCCGGCCACCACGGTACCGGCGGAGCCGAAGGCCCCGGTATCGTGCTCGACCAGATCCGTGTCCGACTGCCGGACACTGATGCGGCCGGCCGTTGTGGCCAGGGCCGTCGCCGCGAGCTGGGCGTGCACCGTGGTGGTGCCGTTGCCGAATTCGGCGGTCCCGACGTCGGCCGCATACGTGCCGTCCGGCAGGAGCCGGAGCTTCGAATGGGCGAAATGACCTCGCGGCGGGACGGTGTCGATCATGGACAGCGCCGAGCCCTCCCCGGTGACCCAGTCCGGGCCAAGGTCGTCCAGACCTGCCGCGCGGTAACGTTCGCGGCCCCGGTCCAGGGCGTCCGCGACGAGCCGCAGGCACTGGTCCAGCCCGTAGCTGCCGTAGTGCACGTCCTCCTCGGGTTCCGGATGCGTGGACAGCATGTCATCGCCTTCGCGGACCATGTTGCGGCGCCGGAACTCGAGCGGGTCCAGGCCGATTCCGGCCGCCAGCTCATCGATGGCTGACTCGACGGCAAAGATCATCTGGCTCAGTCCGTAGCCACGGAAGGCCCCGGACGGCACCGTGTTGGTGTAAACGGCCTGGGCGTCCACCTTTTTGTTGGCGCATTTATACACACCCAAGGATTCGCCGCAGCCGTGGAACATCACTCCCACGGCGTGGTTGCCGTAGGCGCCGGTGTTGGTCAGCACGTCCAGCTGCAGGGCGGTGAGCCGGCCGTCCCGGCTGGCGCCCGCCTTGAGCCGGATGGTGAACGGGTGCCGCGTGGTGGCCGCCGTGAACTGTTCGGTCCGGGTGAACTCCAGCTGCACGGGACGGCGCAGTTTCAGCGCGGCGAGCGCCACGATGTCCTCTGTGAGCACCTCCTGTTTGCCGCCGAAGCCGCCGCCCACCCTGCCGGCCACCACGTGGACCTGGTTCTCAGGCAGCCCAAAAACCCTGCACAGCGTCCGGCGGACCAGGAACGGCACCTGGCTGGAGGTACGGACCTGCAGCCGGCCGTCGTCGTCGATCGACGCGATGGAGGCGTGCGTCTCCAGCGCCACATGCTGCACGCGCTGCGTGCGGTACGTCCGCTCGTGGACGAAATCCGACCCGGCAAAGCCGGCGGCCACGTCCCCCAGCTCGGAATGCAGCTCCACCACGACGTTCCGCTCCGGCCGGCCGATGCGCGCCGTTGCCGCATCCTTGTCCCCGTGAATGGCCGGGGCCCCGGGCCGCAGGGCCTCCTCCGGCGTGAAGACGGCGTCCAGCACCTCGTACTCAACGGCCAGCGCGCGGACGCCGGCTTCCGCTGCGCTCACGGATTGGGCGACGACGGCGGCAACCCGCTGCCCGATGAACCGCACCACGTTATCCAGCACCCGGGTATCGTCCGGGTCGTCCGTGTAGAGCTCGTGCTGGGCCGTGGAGAACAGCTGGGCCGGGGCATCCTCGTGGGTGAAGACGGCTTCCACTCCGGGAATCTGCAGGGCGGCCGTTGCGTCGATGGAGACCACCCGGGCGTGGGCGTGCGGGGAGCGCAGGAGCAACAGGTGCAGCAGGCCCGGGAACTCGTCCGCCGGAACATCCAGGGTGTAGCGCGCCTGGCCTGTGACAATCGCCCGGCCGGCCGGTGCGGGGACGTCGTCTCCGAGCTGCCCGCTCCGGGGCTCCGGATGGGGCTGCTCTTCGCCGGCGGTTCCGGCACCCGGGCCGGCCGGGGCAGGGCGGCTGGATTCGCTGTGCGCGGCGTGCCCGCACACCGCGTCCTCGATGGCGCGGTATCCCGTGCAGCGGCACAGGTTGCCTTTGAGGCTGCGGGGCAGGTTCTCCTTCTGCGCCGCGTCAAAGGTGGCGGCGGTCATGAGCATTCCGGCAGTGCAGAAACCGCACTGGAAGCCCTGCCGGTCCAGGAACTGCTGCTGCACCGGGTGGAGCGCGCCGCCGGTTCCGGCTGTGGCGGACAGTCCCTCCACGGTGGTGACGGCATGGCCTTCCGCCCGGACGGCCGGATAGATGCAGCTGTGCACGGGGGTGCCGTCCACGTGGACGGTGCACGCCCCGCAGTCGCCGCCGTCGCAGCCCTTCTTGACGCCGAAGTTGCCCTGCTCCCGCAGGAACGTGCGCAGGCATTGGCCCGGGCGGGGTTCGGCCTGGGCCGGGGCGCCGTTGATTTCGACGGCCATGCTCAGGCCCTTTCCTTCGGGGATGCATTCAGGGTCGGATCCACAGACGCGTTCAGAGCCTGGGGGACTGATGCCCGCGGAGGCCAGAAGTCGCCGGAAACGTGCAGAGGCGTGCCGCCGGCCGGGGCTGAAAGTTCGACGCGGATTTCTTCGGCCAGCCGGTACGTCATGTCCCGCCGCCAGGCAGGGAGCCCGTGGATGTCGTCGTGATACAGCGCCGCCGGGATGGCGGTGTCGAGGGCAGCAGCCAATGCGGCGGCGTCCGGTTGCGCGTCGAACCGCAGCTGGATCGGCCGCTTGGTCGCTGCGGTGACGGTGAGCGCCAGGTTCCCGCCGGCGTCGAGCGTCCCGATCAGCAGCACCCCGGACCGTCCCAGGTTGCTGAGGGAGAGCCGGCGGAACGCCGCCCGCGAGGCGAGGGCCGACGCCGGGAGGTGCACGCTGCGCAGCAGCTCGCCGGGAGCCAGGGCGTTCCGCCCGTCCCCCGTCACGAACTCCGTCACCGGAATAGTGCGGCTGGCGCCGCCCGGGCCCAGGACGGTGGCCTGACCGTCCAGGGCGGCGCACAGTGAAATCATGGGTCCGGCGGGCAGCGAGGTGCACAGGTTGCCGCCGACGGTGGACATGTTCCAGACCTTGAAGGAGGCCACGAAGGAATCGCAGCAGGGGCGGATGAGGGCAAGGGCGGGCCAGGATCCGGCGTGCCCGCCCAGGGCCGGATCATCCGGGAGTGCATACAGTTCCGCGACGGTGCACGTTGCCGCGAGCTCAATGCCCTCCCCGGTGACCGTGACCGCGGGCCATCCGGTGGAGCCCAGGTCCAGCAGGCGCTTCAGCGGTTGCTGGCCGAACGCGTAGCTGCCGTAGGAGAACAGGACCGTGCCGCCGGCGAGCCAGGCATCGCCGTCGCGCCATTCGGCCGGGTCCGCGGTGGGGACAACGGCCTCAATGGTGTTCATGTCCATGCGATCTCCTGGTGTGCTGTTTCTGAGTGCCCGGCTTCTTTGTGCTTGGCTTCTTCGTGCCCGGCCTCTTTGTGCCCGGCTTCTTTGTGCTTGGCAGCGGTGCTGCGTCCTGCGGAGCGGTGGATGGGGCCGCTCCCGTCTTTCAGCGGAGCGCAGCCGGCGGCAGGTGTTCCACCGGCCCTCTGGTTGCGGGCGGCTATCAGCTCGGCCGTGATGGAGACGGCGACTTCGGCGGGGGTGACGGCTCCGAGATCAAGGCCGATCGGCGAATGCAGCCGTGCCAGCCGCTCCGGCACAACCCCCGCCTCGAGCAGGGAGTCGACCCGTTGGCGGTGGCTCCGCCGGGATCCCATGGCCCCCACGTATGCCAGCTCCAGGCCGAGGGCGGTCCGGAGCAAGGGGACGTCGAACTTGGGGTCGTGGGTGAGGACGCAAACCACGGATCTGCCGTCCACCCGGCCGGCCGCAGCTTCTGCGGCCAGGTAGCAGTGAGGCCAGTCGGTGACCACTTCGTCTGCAACACTGAACCGCTGCTGCGCCGCGAAGGCCGGCCGGGCATCGCACAGGGTCACGCGGTAGCCCAGCAGCTTCGCGGCGGGAAGCAACGCGGCGCCGAAGTCGTTGGCGCCGAATACCAGCATGCGCGCCGGCGGCAGACGGCTTTCCACGAGCAGGGTGACGGGCTCGGCGTGCGGCAGGGTGGCTACCGGGGCCACGGCATCCGGCACACCCATGCCGAATACCCGGCCGGCGCAACCATCCGCAGGCGCCAGCCGCACCAGGCCCGTGTGCCCTCCCCGCAGGAGGGGTTCGAGCTGGGCCGCTGCAGCCAGCATTGCGGAAGCGTCGTGGCGCACGTGCAGTCCCAGCAGCGCCGCGAGTTCGGCGGAGTGCGCCGCGGAAAAGGCGGCCGGATCCGGAACCACGATGCCGCCTCCGCCGTCCGCATCCACCCTCCGGATCAGCGCCAACGCCCCGTCAGCGCCGGCCGGGAAGCCCCGGAGCGCCTCCAGCTGCAGGGCGCCGGAGCGGGATCCGAGTGGCTGGATGTGCACTTCAAGCTCTCCCCCGCAGGTGAGTCCGGCGGCGAATGCGTCCTCGGCGCTGTACCCGAAAGTTTCCAGGCGCGAACCGCCGTCGCGCATGGCTTCCAGCGCCGCCCCCACCACGGCGCCTTCAACACAGCCGCCGGACAGGCTGCCCAGCACCTCGCCGGAATCGGAGACCACCATGGACGTGCCCGGCGGCCGCGGCACGGACCCGCTCGCCGAAACGATGGTGGCCACGGCGCACTGCTGCCCGGAAACCGCGGGGCGCCATTCGTTCAGTGAAGGCATCAGGTCCAGCATGGCGGCACTCCCTTTTCCGGTGCGGCGATCGTATCCATATTCTCGTTCCTATCAGTGGGCGGGGAAAGCATCGCCCCGGCGGGGTTGCTCAGAAGTGCGCTGCGCTTCCGGATTTTCGCGCCCGGGATCCCCGGTGCGGCAGCCCGAAAGCGCAGCGCAAGTCCGGATGCTAGCCGCCCAGCAGCAGGCTGATCGGTCCGCGCGCGAAGTACACCAGGAATCCCGCGCTCACCACCCACATCAGCGGATGGATCTTCCTGGCCTTGCCGGACGCTGCCCCGATGATGGCCCAGGAGACACAGCCGACGCCGATGCCGTTGGCGATCGAGTAGCTCAGCGGCATCGTGACGATCGTCAGGAATGCCGGCAGGGCCACCGCGAACTTGGTGAACTTGATCTCGCGGATCTGTGCCATCATCATGGCGCCCACCACCACCAGGGCGGCGGCGGCCACTTCCAGCGGAACCACGCCGGTGAGCGGGGTAAGAAACATGGAGCCAAGGAACAGGACACCGGTGACCACGGAGGCCAGCCCGGTCCGGGCGCCTTCGCCGATGCCCGCCGCGGAATCGATATATACGGTGTTCGAGGATCCCGAGGTGGCTCCGCCGGCAATTGCACCGAAGCCCTCAACGATGAAGGCGGATTTCAGCCGCGGGAAGGTGCCGTCCTTGTGCGCCACACCGGCGCTCTTGGCGAGGCCGGTCATGGTGCCCATGGCGTCGAAGAAGTTCGTGAACACCAGTGTGAAGACCAGCATGGTTGCCGCGAGCCCGCCGATCCGGCCGAAGGCGCCGAACATGTCGAACTGACCCACGAGGCCCAGATCCGGTGCGGAGACCAGCTGGCCCGACAGCACGGGAGTGTTCAGGTGCCAGCCGCCGGGATTGGTGGCGCTCGAAGGACCGATGTGCAGGATGGCCTCCACGACAGCTGCCAGCACGGTGGTGGCTACGATGCCGATCAGCAGGCCGCCCTGGACCTTGCGTGCCACGAGGATGCCCATGGCCAGCAGGCCCACTACAAAGACGAGGGTCGGGATCGACGTAATGGAGCCGTCATTGCCGAGCTGCACCGGCGGGCCGGCCTTGGTGGCACGGACGAAGCCGGAATCCACGAAGCCGATGAATGCGATGAACAGGCCGATGCCCACGGTGATGGCAGCCTTGAGTTCCTTGGGGACGGCCCGGAAAATCGCGGTCCGGGCTCCGGTGATGCCGAACAGGACGATCAGGATGCCGTTGACGACCACCAGGCCCATGGCCTCGGGCCACGTGACCTCGTGGATCACTGAGACCGCGAGGAAGGAGTTGATGCCCAGCCCCGCTGCCAGGCCGAACGGCAGATTGGCCACCAGCCCGAAAAGGATGGTCATCACACCGGCGGTGAGTCCGGTGACCGCGCCGACCTGCGCGGCCGACAGCCAGCCGCCGGCCACATCGGTGGGGGCGTTGTCCGCGCTGAAGCCGCCCAGGATCAGCGGATTCAGGATCACAATGTAGGCCATGGTGAAGAACGTGACCAGGCCGCCGCGGAATTCGCGGGCAAGTGTTGAACCACGCTCGGTGATCTGGAAGAAGCGGTCCAGGAAAGCGTTCGACGCCGGCGGCCGGGTGTTGCGGCCCTGTCGCTTGGCGTGCGGTGCGGCGTTGGGGGCCGGCGCCGTTGCCGGTTGCGGCCCTTCGTGGGACTGGTCGAGGATTGTCATGTCAGCCACCGGCCCTAGTAGTCAATCCTGGAGTCGAGCGTGTTCCAGGTGTTGAACGGCTCCAGCACTGCGGGGGCCTGGGGATCGCCCAGGTCCAGCTTGGACACCGGCATCAGGACATCCCGGTTCTCGTTCTCGAAGTACTCGTAGAAGACGGCGTCGTCGAAGCCCACCGACGCGGCGTCGTGCCGGTCCGCGGCGAACACCACGCGGTCAATGCGGGCCCAGAGCGCCGAGGCAAGGCACATGGGGCACGGCTCGCAGCTGCTGTAGAGGGTGGATCCGCGCAGGTCAAACGTGCCGAGTTCGGTGCAGGCCCGCCGGATGGCCGTGACCTCGGCGTGGGCCGTGGGATCGTTCGTGGCGGTGACGCGGTTGACGCCGTCGAACGCTTGACCGCCCGCGGTGACGACGACGGCGCCGAACGGCCCGCCGCTGTTCAGGACGTTGGCCGTGGCCAACTGGATGGATCTGGCCAGAAACTGTTCGGCCGTGACGGTGCTGCTCATGATGCGACTCCCTTTGCTTGGAAGCCGGTATACCGAGGTGGGACGGAAAGGACCAGATGCGACGGTTACCAGGCTTCAGCATGTGCTTTTGAAGGTTAAGTTGCGCCTGGTAGATAGCTTCCCCGGAGTCCGGGTGCCCGCCTTTGGCAAGATCGAGACTAGCACCGGGATGTGGTGTGCGCCATAGTTTTTGGAACTTTAATTCCGCAGTGTGAAATCTGATTTCATGTTCCGGGGGCGTTGACGGGCATTTGCCGGCTACCTTACGCTGATCCCGGGCCGCCGCTGTTCGCAGTGCCGGCCAACCTGGATCAGCAGACAGGGCCTCACTGAGCTGGAACCTTCACCACCGGGACGCGCCGGGACTCACCGGAACGAGCGGACCCGGAACCATCAGACAAGGAACCAGCCATGGCCCCCACTCATCCCCATCCCTCCGCGACCCGGCTGTGGATCAAGAATCCACAGGCGGCATTCACCGCGAATGGCCTCGACGCCTCGGGCGGCATCGTGGTCAGCGGCGGCAAAATAGCGGAGGTCCTGGCCGCCGGACAGCAGCCTTCCGCACCCTGCGAGGAGACGTTCGACGCCGGAAATCACGTCCTGCTCCCCGGCCTGATCAACACCCACCACCACTTTTACCAGACGCTCACCCGGGCCTGGGGGCCGGTGGCCAACGCGCCGCTCTTCCCCTGGCTGCAGAACCTGTACCCCGTGTGGGCCAGGCTCACGCCGCGCGGCCTTGAGCTGGCCGCCACGGTGGCCCTGGCCGAACTTCTGTTGTCCGGGTGCACCACCGCCGCCGACCACCACTACCTCTTCCCGGGCGGCATGGAAGATGCCATCGACATCGAGGTGGAGGCGGTCCGCAGGCTGGGAATGCGGGCAACCCTCACCCGCGGTTCCATGACGCTGCGAGAGGACGACGGCGGCCTGCCGCCGCAGTCCACAGTGCAGGCGCCCGAGGTGATCCTGGCGGACAGCGAGAGGCTGATCGGCGCGTATCACGAGCGCGGCGAGGGGGCCACGATCCAGATTGCCCTGGCCCCGTGCTCGCCGTTTTCCGTGACCAGGGAGATCATGGCCGAGAGCGCTTTGATGGGAGGGCGCCTGGACGTCAGGCTGCACACCCACCTCGCCGAGACCCTGGACGAGGAAGATTTCTGCCGGGAAATGTTCGGGCTGCGCACCGTGGACTATCTGGAAAGCGTCGGCTGGCTGACGGACCGGACCTGGCTGGGCCACGGCATTCACTTCAGCGACGACGAGATCGCCCGGCTGGGAGCCGCCGGCACCGCCGTCGCACATTGCCCCACCTCAAACATGCGGCTGGCATCCGGCACCGCGCGGATCCTGGAACTGGAGGATGCAGGCGTGCCGGTGGGGCTGGGAGTGGACGGATCGGCGTCGAACGATGCCTCCAACATGATCCTCGAGGCACGGCAGGCGCTGTACCTGCAGCGGCTGCGCTACGGGGCGCAGGTCCCGGTGGAGCGGGCGCTGGGCTGGGCCACACGCGGCTCGGCTGCCGTGCTGGGCCGACCCGATCTTGGCCAGCTGGCACCGGGGATGCAGGCGGATCTGGCCCTGTTCAGGCTCGATGACCTGCGGTTCTCCGGAAGCCACGATCCCGTTGCTGCACTGCTCCTGTGCGCGGCCGACCGCGCCGACCGGGTCATGGTCGGCGGGGCGTGGCGCGTCGTGGACGGCCGGATCCCGGGCCTCGACATCGCCGGGCTGATCGCGGAACACTCGACCGTGGCACGGAAACTGGTCTCCGGTTAACCAAAAGCAACGCGGGGTCACTTCGGGCCCATCCCCGGCATCGGGATGGGCTCAAAGTGACCCCGCGTTGCTCCAGGATCGGTCCAGGAACGGGTGGGCCCTAGGAACGCAGCCGGCCCACAATCGGGAGGCGGTGCACCCAGCGCGAGAACGGACCGGGGCCATGCCCGCGGTCGGCCGGGATGAAGAAGTCCGGGTCCGTCCCGCCACCCGTGGGGAGATAGAACTCCTGGGCTGGTGCTGCGGCTCGGGCTGCGGCCGGTGCCGCGGCTCGGGCCGGCGTGACATGTTCCTGCTCCTGCGGGGTCATCTGATCCTCCTCATCTGGACTTTCGTGGGTACTTCAAAATTTTCGCTGTGCATATTCTCGCTGTGAATATTTTCGCTATGCGGAAAATAAATATTGTTCTATGGAAATCTTAGATCGCCTGCGCTGGCGCCGTCAAGGGCTGGTTCAGGGGTGGGCGCCGCCCACAGGTTCCGCGCTGCTCACAATCGGATTTTTCAGAAAAGTGATGTACACCATGGGTTTCCCGCGCTACGCTTTAACCCAACTCGTGGCGCAGGTCACGTAACCTGGGAGCAGCAGGCAGGGTCGTAATGAGCTGGCGTCAATCGACGTCGGCTCATTTTTTGTTGGGTCGACGGCACAAGAAACGCACGCGAAACGCGTACGAAATTTCTATGTGGGAATTTGATTCCACATACCGGAAGTTGGGAACCCGTCATGAGCAACAAGATCGTCCTCGGTACTAACCAGTACGGCAAAGCAGAGGTCCGCGTCGTCAAGATCACCCGCGACACGGAGCGCCACGAGATCGAAGACCTGAACGTCACCTCGCAGCTGCGGGGGGATTTCGCCGCCGCCCACCTCGAAGGCGACAACGCCCACGTGGTGGCCACGGACACCCAGAAGAACACCGTCTACGCCTTCGCCCGGGAAGGAATCGGGTCTCCCGAAGCCTTCCTGCTGCGTCTCGGCGAGCACTTCACGTCCAGCTTTGACTGGGTGACCGGCGGCCGCTGGGAAGCCGAGTCCTATAGCTGGGACCGCATCCAGGCCCACGGCAGCGCGCACAATCACTCGTTCGTCCGCAACGGCCAGGAAGTCCGCACCGCGGTGGTGGTCCGGGACGGCGCGGCCACCCACGTCATCTCCGGGCTGACCGACCTTACTGTCCTGAAGTCCACCCAGTCCGGCTTCGTGGGCTACCCGAAGGACAAGTACACCACCCTCCCGGAGACCACGGACCGCATCCTGGCCACCGACGTCACGGCGCGCTGGCGCTTCAACGCCGGCACTGACTTCAGCTCGCTGGACTTCAACAAGAGCTACGACGACGTCAGGAGCCTCCTGCTCGAAGGCTTCACGGAGAACTACTCCCACGCCCTGCAGCAGACCCTGTTCGACATGGGGACCAAGGTCCTCGAGGCACACAGCGAGATCGACGAAATCAAGTTCTCCATGCCCAACAAGCACCATTTCCTGGTGGACCTCTCGCCGTTCGGCCTCGACAACCCCAATGAGGTCTTCTTCGCTGCGGACCGCCCCTATGGCCTGATCGAGGCCACCGTCCAGCGTGATGACGCCACCCCGGCGGACATCGCCTGGAGCGGCATCGCCGGTTTCTGCTAGGCCGCCGCATCCTCGAATAAGTAAACATCGCAACACCCCGGAGTTGCCGCGCCGACAGGTGCAGCAACTCCGGGGCACTCTCAACGTACCCAAAAGCCCCAAATTGTTAGCCAGACATTGTTAGCCAGACGAAGGCGTCTGCCATGAACCAAGAAAGTCTGCCATGAACACTAAGAAGAAATCCCGCATGTCGGAAGCCCGCCCCGAGGACAAGCGCCTCCCGATCGGAAGCACGTTCGCCTACGGGTTCCAGCACGTCCTGACCATGTACGGCGGCATCATCGCCCCGCCGCTCATCATCGGGGCCGCCGCAGGAATGACGTCCCAGGACATCGGCCTGCTGATCGCCGCGTGCCTGTTCGTCGGCGGCCTCGCCACGATCCTGCAGACCATCGGCATCCCGTTCTTCGGATCGCAGCTCCCGCTGGTCCAGGGCGTCTCGTTCGCCGGCGTCTCCACCATGGTGGCGATCGTCAACGGCGGCGGAGGCATCCAGGCGGTCTTCGGATCCGTCATGGTGGCATCGCTGATCGGGCTGGCCATCACGCCGCTCTTCTCCAGGATCATCAAGTTCTTCCCTCCGGTGGTCACCGGAACGGTCATCACCACCATCGGCCTGACCCTCATGCCCGTCGCGGCCAACTGGGCCATGGGCGGCAACGCGAAGGCGCCCAACTACGGGAGCATGGCCAACATCGGCCTGGCCGCAGCCACGTTTGTGGTGGTTCTGCTGCTCAGCAAGGTCGGCAACGCCGCAATCTCGCGCCTGTCCATCCTGCTCGCCATGGTGGCTGGCACCGCCATCGCCTTCGTCACCGGCATGGCGGACTTCTCCAAAGTGGGCCAGGGAGACATCCTCGCCTTCCCCACTCCTTTCGCGTTCGGCATGCCCACCTTTGAGATTGCCTCGATCATCTCCATGCTGATCGTCATCCTGGTCACCCTTACCGAGACCTCCGCTGACATCATCGCTGTCGGCGAGATCGTCGACACCAAGGTGGACTCCCGCCGCATCGGCGACGGCCTCCGCGCGGACATGCTCTCCAGCGCGATCTCCCCCATCTTCAACTCCTTCACGCAGAGCGCCTTCGCCCAGAACGTCGGGCTGGTGGCCATCACCGGGATCAAGAGCCGCTTCGTGGTCAGCGCCGGCGGGCTCATCCTGGTGGTCCTGGGCCTGCTGCCCGTGCTTGGCCGCGTTGTCGCGGCGGTGCCGACACCCGTCCTGGGCGGCGCCGGCGTCGTACTCTTTGGAACGGTGGCCGCCAGCGGCATCCGGACGCTGTCCAAGGTGGAATACCGCAACAACATGAACCTGATCATCGTGGCCGCGTCCATCGGCTTCGGCATGATTCCGATTGCCGCCCCGGCGTTCTACAACCAGTTCCCGGCCTGGTTCTCCACCATCTTCCACTCGGGCATCAGCTCGGCCGCCCTCATGGCGATCGTGCTGAACGTGCTCTTCAACCACTTCAGGGCGGGCAACACGGACAACCAGTCGGTGTTCGTGGCCGGCACGGGGCGTGTGATCCGCGAGGAGGATATTGCCTGCCTGGCCGACGGCGACCGCTACGAAGACGGCAAGCTGATCGACTGCGACGGCAAGGAGGTCCCCGTGCAGCCCGCCAGCAAGCCAGCTGGGCACTAAACCGGGCAAACGCCGCCTGCCGACGAGGCCGAACGGGCACTTGGGGACCGGAATCCGCGGATTTCGGGGCCCCAAGTGCCCGTTCGCGCTGCCAGTACAGCGGGCTCAGATCTGGTTGAGCTCCTCCGAGATCGCCTTGGCCGCGGCACGCAGCAGCGGCACGGCCCGCTCGGCAAAGGACTGGTCCACGCGGGACACCGGCCCGGAGACGGAGATGGCCGAGGGGGTGGGCGCGTTGGGAACCGCCATGGCGAAGCAGCGCACGCCGAGCTCCTGCTCCTCCTCATCGATGGAGTAGCCGCGTTCGCGGATCAGCTTCAGGTCCAGGAGGAGGGAATCGATGTCGCCGATGCTCTTGGGCGTGGGAGTAGGCATCCCGCTGCGGCCGACGATTCCGCGGACCACGTCGTCGTCCAGCTGGGCCAGGATGGCCTTGCCGACGCCGGTGTCGTGCGTATGGGCGCGGCGGCCCACCTCGGTGAACATGCGCATGGAGTGCAGGGACGGGACCTGCGCCACGTAGATGACCATGTCCGAATCGAGCACGGCCATGTTGGAGGTTTCGCCCAGCCGGTCCACCAGTGACTTGAGCTGCGGCCGGGCCAGGGCGCCGAGCTGCTTGTTGGCGCCTTCGCCAAGCCGGATCAGCCGGGGGCCCAGTGCGTAGCGGCGGTTGGGCAGCTGGCGGATGTAGCCCAGCGTGACCAGGGTCCGCAGGAGCCGGTGGATGGTGGGAAGCGGCAGATCTGTGGATGAGGAAAGCTCACTGAGCGTGACGTCGCCGCCGGCGTCAGTGATCAGTTCCAGAAGTTCAAAGACGCGCTCAACGGACTGCACGCCTCCGGGGGCTTTTTCAGCCATTTCGCAAGTCTCCTGCTGCTCGGATTCCGACAACTCTTATCCACATCGTGAAAAGAACTGCTTTGAAATCCCAACATACAGCACGGCCGGCCGCCACGTCGACGAACCCCAGGGGGTTGTGTTTCCACAAAGTAGATAATAATATCCATAATACGAAAACATTTGGCACCAACAGCCGGCCCATGCATGGGCCCTACCAGGAGGACATTCAATGGCGAACCCGAGCCCCGGAAATTCAATCACCTTGCGCGTGGAGGCACCGTCCAGCTTCTCCGCCACCAGCGAGCTTGCCGCTGCCGTGGGAGCTGCCGGTGCGGCAATCACCGCGCTGGACGTCACCGAGTCCCACCACGAGACCCTGGTTGTGGACGTCACCTGCAACACCACCGACGACGCCCATGCCGACCGCGTCAAGGACGCCCTCAATGCGCTCGACGGCGTCAAGGTCCAGCACGTTTCGGACCGCACCTTCCTGATGCACCTTGGCGGCAAGCTCGAGGTCGTCCCCAAAGTAGCCCTGCGGAACCGCGACGATCTCTCCCGCGCCTACACTCCCGGCGTCGCCCGTGTCTGTTTGGCCATCGCCGAGGACCCGGCAGCCGCCCGGAACCTGACCGTCAAGCGGAACACCATCGCCGTGGTCACCGACGGCTCGGCCGTCCTGGGCCTGGGCAACATCGGCCCCGCAGCCGCGCTTCCCGTCATGGAGGGCAAGGCTGCCCTGTTCAAGCAGTTCGCCAACGTCGATGCCTGGCCGGTCTGCCTGGACACGCAGGACACCGAGGAAATCATCATGATCGTCAAGGCGCTGGCCCCCGTCTACGGCGGCGTGAACCTTGAGGACATTGCGGCCCCGCGCTGCTTCGAAATCGAGAACCGGCTCCGTGCGGAACTCGACATCCCGGTGTTCCACGATGACCAGCACGGCACGGCGATCGTTACCCTCGCGGCATTGGCGAACGCTCTCCGGGTGGTGGACAAGAAGCTCTCCGAGGTCCGCATCGTGGTGTCCGGCGTGGGCGCGGCAGGATCCGCCATCATCCAGCTGCTTAAGGCCCAGGGCGCACGGCACATCGTGGCCGCCGGCCGCTCCGGAGCCATCCACTCCGGCGAAAAGTACGACGACGAACACCGCAGCTGGATCGCCGCGAACACCAATGAAGAGGGTTTCTCCGGAACGCTGCACGAGGCGCTCAAGGGCGCGGACGTGTTCATCGGCGTCAGTGCCCCGAATGTGATCGGCGAGGAGCAGGTCGCCTCCATGGCAGAGAAAGCGATTGTGTTTGCCATGGCCAACCCGACGCCGGAAATCGATCCGTCCATCGCGTCCAAGCACGCGGCGGTGGTGGCCACCGGCCGCAGCGACTTCCCCAACCAGATCAACAATGTGCTGGCGTTCCCGGGCTTCTTCCGCGGGCTCCTGGATGCCGGCGCATCCGACATAACACCCGAGATGCTGGTGGCCGCTGCCGAGGCAATTGCCAACCGGGTAGCTGACGACGAGCTCAATGCCAGCTACATTATCCCCAGCGTCTTCGATCCGCATGTTGCCGCCGACGTCGCAACTGCTGTGGCAAACGCAGCCCACGCGGCAACCGCTTCCGCCACCGCCTGATACGCAGCCAAGAAAAGGACTCAACATGGCTATCACCGTCACAGACCCCCGGCCGATCGAACGTGCGGAGGAAATACTTACGCCGAAGGCACTGGCCTTTGTGGAGGAACTCCACAAGCGTTTCGCCGGCACCCGCGCGGAGCTGCTGGCCGCCCGCGGCGTCAAACGCCAGCGGGCCACCGATACCGGCAAGCTGGATTTCCTGCCGGAAACGCAGGACGTGCGCAACGGGGACTGGAAAGTTGCGCCGGCACCGGCAGCCTTGCAGGACCGCCGGGTCGAAATGACCGGCCCGGCCACTCCGGCCAAGATGGCCATCAACGCGCTGAACTCCGGCGCCAAGGTCTGGCTCGCCGACCTGGAGGATGCCAGCACCCCCACGTGGGCCAACGTCATCGACGCCCTCCTGAACCTTCGTGACGCCGCCACGGGCAGACTCAGCTACTCCTCGCCCGAGGGTAAGGAGTACACGCTCCGCACGGACGCTCCGCTGGCCGTTGTGGTGGCCCGTCCCCGCGGCTGGCACCTGCCGGAAAAGCACCTGCTGATCGACGGCGAACCCACCGTGGGGGCGCTGGTGGACTTCGGCCTGCACTTCTTCCACACCGCCAAGCAGCTGGTCATGAATGGCCAGGGCCCGTACTACTACCTGCCCAAGCTGGAGAGCCACCTTGAGGCGCGTCTCTGGAACGACGTGTTTGTGTTCGCGCAGGATTTCCTGGGCCTCGGGCAGGGTACGGTCCGCGCCACGGTGCTGATCGAGACCATCCCGGCAGCTTTTGAGATGGACGAGATCCTCTACGAGCTGCGCGACCATGCGGCCGGCCTGAACGCCGGCCGCTGGGACTACCTGTTCAGCATCATCAAGTACTTCCGCGACGCCGGCGAGGAATTTGTCCTGCCGGACCGTGCCACGGTGGCCATGACTGCACCGTTCATGCGTGCCTACACGGAGCTGCTCGTCAAGACGTGCCACCGCCGCGGCGCTTTTGCCATGGGCGGCATGGCCGCGGTCATCCCCAACCGGCGCCACCCCGAGGTCACCGAGGCGGCCTTCGAGAAGGTCCGCGCCGACAAGACCCGCGAGGCCAACGACGGCTTCGACGGCTCGTGGGTTGCCCACCCGGACCTGGTCCCCACGTGCCGGGAAGCGTTCGGCGCGGTGCTGGGCGATCCGGAAAAGGGCGGGCGCCCGAACCAGCTGGACAAGCAGCGTCCCGAGGTCTCCGTGACCGCGGGCCAGCTGCTGGACATTGCCTCGGCCAAGGGCCAGGTCACCGAAGCCGGAATGCGCCTGAACCTGTATGTCGCCGTCGCCTACACCGCGGTGTGGCTGTCGGGCACCGGCGCGGTGGCCATCCACAACCTCATGGAGGACGCCGCTACGGCCGAGATCTCCCGCTCCCAGGTGTGGCAGCAGATCCGCAACAAGTCGGTGCTCGCGGACACGGGCAATACCGCGACCCGCGAGCTGGTGGAACGCATCCTGGGCGAGGAAACCGAGCGCCTGCGGACCGAGTTCGGCGACGAAGCCTTCCGCCTCTACTACGAGCCGGCCAGCAAGCTGATCGGGGAGATCTGCCTCTCCGAGGAATACACCGATTTCCTCACGACACCGGCCTACGAACTGGTGGGCTGAGGCATGGCAGAGTCCTCCTTCAGCACGGCCGATCTTGCCCGGATCGAGGAACAGCTGGCCGCCACCGACCAGCTCCTTGACCAGGGCTACCCCGGCGACGACGGCAGCCGCCAGCCCGTGCACACCGTGTACGTGCCGGCGGACCGGTTCACGCCGTCCCTCGCCGCCGACTGGGGCGCGCAGGCGCTCGCGGCGGCGGAAGCCCACGGGGGGCTGGCCCGCCTGGGTTCCCTGCTCGGCCAGGACAGCGAACTCGCTTCCGCCGTTGCGGAGCGGGTTGCCGCGAAGCTCGCCAGCGAGCCGATCGAGGACCTGCGCCTGGACTTCGAGGATGGCTACGGTGACCGCGGCGACGAGGCAGAAGACGCCGACGCCGTTGCTGCCGCCAACGCGGTGGCCGCGGCAGTTGCCGCCGGCACCGCCCCGCCGTTCATCGGTATCCGCTTCAAGTGCTTCGAGGCCCCCACCCGGGCGCGCGGGCTGCGGACCCTGGGTCTGTTCGTCTCCACCCTCGCGGCCGCCGGCGAACTGCCTGCCGGGCTCATCCTGACACTGCCCAAGGTCACCACGGTGGCTCAGGTTCAGGCGATGGACTATGCGGTGTCCCGGCTCGAAGAAGTCCACTCGCTGCCCGCGGGACGGTTGAGGTTCGAGGTGCAGGTGGAGACACCGCAGCTCATCCTCGGCCCGGACGGAACCTCCCCGGTGGCGCAGCTGCCGCACGCCGTTCCCGGCCGGATCAGCGCCCTGCACTACGGCACCTACGACTACTCGGCGTCCCTGCAGATCTCCGCGGAATACCAGTCCATGGAGCACCCTGTTGCGGACTTCGCCAAGGAAGTCATGCAGCTGGCCGTCGCCGGCACGGGCATCCGCCTCTCCGACGGTTCCACCAACATCATCCCGGTGGGCGACGCTGTCGAAGATGCCTGGAAGCTGCACGGACGTTTGGTCCGCCGCTCGCTTGAGCGTGGCTACTACCAGGGCTGGGACCTGCATGCGGCCCAGCTGCCCAGCCGTTTCGCCGCCACGTACGCCTTCTACCGTGAGGGGCTCCCGGCCGCAGCGGCGCGCCTGCGCAACTACGTGGATCGCACCGAAGGCGGGGTCATGGACGAACCCGCCACCGCCCGGGCCCTGGCAGCGTTCGTCCTGCGTGGCGTCCAGTGCGGCGCCGTGGGGACCGAAGAGGTCCAGGCGCGTGCCGGCGTCGAACTTTCCCAGCTGACCGCACTGGCGCACCCGCGGCTGGCACACTCCACTTCGAAGTAAGGATCCAATGATGGGCAAGTACTACACCCCGCAGGGCGGTCTGCCGCCGCAGACCCACCTCACCACGGAGCGGGCAATCGTCACGGAGGCCTACACGGTCATCCCCAAGGGCGTGATGACCGACATCGTGACCAGCACCCTGCCGGGTTTCTCCAACACCCGCTCCTGGATCCTGGCCCGCCCGATCTCCGGGTTTGCCACCACGTTCTCGCAGCTGATCGTGGAGATCGGCCCGGGCGGCGGCGCTCCGAAGGCCGAGTTTGAGCCCGGTGTTGAGGGCGTTGTCTTCGTCACCAAGGGCAAGGTCAACCTGACCCTCGACGGCGAACTGCACCAGCTGGAGGAAGGCGGCTACGCCTACCTGGCCGCCGGTGCCACCTGGGGCCTGGAGAACGTCTCGGATGACATTGTCTCCTTCCAATGGATCCGCAAGGCCTACGAGCGGCTCGAGGGTTACGAGGCAAAGTCCTTCGTCACCAGTGATGCCGAGGTGGAACCCACCGCGATGCCGGATACCGACGGCGCCTGGAAGACCACCCGCTTCACGGATTCCAGCGACCTGGCCCACGACATGCAGGTGAACATTGTGACGTTCCAGCCGGGCGGGGTCATCCCGTTCCCGGAGACCCACGTCATGGAGCACGGCCTGTACGTCCTGGAGGGCAAGGCCATGTACCTGCTCAACAACGACTGGGTCGAAGTGGAGGCCGGCGACTTCATGTGGCTGCGCGCCTTCTGCCCGCAGGCCTGCTACGCCGGTGGTCCCGGCCAGTTCCGTTACCTGCTGTACAAGGACATGAACCGCCAGATCCGCCTCACCTAGGCTGCGTCTTTACCGGCTGGCCGCCGAAATCGCCGGAACCGTGCCGGGTCGCTGCAAATTTGCGGCGACCCGGACACGGTTCCGGCGATTTCGCGTACGGCGGCACCCGGGTTCCGCCGTCGGCCCCTCCTCGGTGAGGGGGTGCTTAGCCGAGGGCAAGCGCCTTGCTGCGGATAATGTCCAGGAACTGCGGCACGATCACACGCGGATCATGCTTAAGCCACAGCATTTCCAGCGGCAGGGTTGCCCTCGTCTTCAGAGGGATAGCCTGCAGGCTCGCCGGGAGGTGGTTGGCCGCGGACTGCGGAACCAGGGAGAATGCTCTGCCCTCGGCGATCAGGTAGGAGCGGGCCCCGACGATGAGCGGCGGGCTGACCAGGATCAGGGGGGACAGGCCGCGGTCGTAGCAGATCTGGAGCAGCGCGTCGTAATACCCGGGGTTCTGCTCGCGGGACCAAAGCAGCAGGGGGAGATCGCCCAGATCCTGCAGCTCGATGGACTCGGACCCCGCAAGCGGATGGCTGGAGCTCAGGGTCACCAAGACGGATTCGTCTACCAGAGTTTCCTTCCGGAACCCCGGCGGCGGGGTCAGGAAGCGGCCCAAGCCGATGTCGCCGCCTTCACTTTGCAACTTCAAGGACACAGCGCCGGTGTCCACTGGAACATCCTCGATGCTCAGCCCCGGCAGCTCCCGTTCTGACTCGCTGATCACGTCCGGCAGCAGCCGGTTGACGATACTGGGCGACGCCACGACGCGCAGCCTATTGACGTGTTCGGGAGAGAACAGCAAGGCCTTGTCCATCAGCTGCGTCGCCGATGCCATGAGCTGCTTGGCCTCGACAAGAATGGCCTCACCCGCCGTGGTCAGATGGGCCGCACGCGTGGTGCGGTCAAACAGCTGCACCTGCAGGGCACGCTCAAGCCGGCGGATCTCCTGGCTCACCGTGGGCTGGGAGATGTGGATGGACTCGGCAGCCCGGGCAAAATGCATCTCGGAGGCGACCGCGAGGAAGATTTCGACCTGACGTAACGTCATTTTCATAGGCAAAGTCTATCAATTATGATCATTTTGATTCTTGTTGCCTCAGAGTGGAGCCAATAGCTTGGGTACATCGAAGGTATCGATCTACCCAACAGAAAGAAGACCCGCCATGTCTTCCACGCTTGCCACCAACGCCGTCTACGTGTCCGAAGAGGTCACCGCAGCAGTCGCCGAGGGACGCCCCGTCGTCGCCCTTGAATCGACCATCTTCACCCACGGCCTGCCCCGCCCCCGCAACATCGAGGTCGCCCTGGAGGCCGAGGAGTCCCTGCGCAAGTCGGGCGTCGTGCCGGCCACCATCGGCGTCTACAAGGGCGTTCCGACCGTTGGCCTGAGCATCGAGCAGATCGAATCGCTCTCGAACGATGACTCCGTCACCAAGGTCAGCCTCCGCGATCTGCCCGTCGCCGCAGCCCTGCGGCTGAACGGCGGCACCACTGTGGCAGCAACTGCATTCCTGGCCCACAACGCAGGCATCAAGGTGTTCTCCACCGGCGGCCTCGGTGGCGTCCACCACGGCGCCTCCACCACGTTCGACGAGTCCGCGGACATGACCACCCTGGCCCGCACCCCCATCATCGTCGTCAGCGCCGGCGTCAAGTCCATCCTGGACGTTGCAGCAACTCTGGAGCGCTTCGAGACCCTCAACATCCCCGTGGTCGGCTACCAGACCAAGAAGTACCCGGGCTTCTACGTTGCAGACTCCGGTTTTGAGATTGAATACTCCGTGGAGACGCCCGAGGAAGTGGCCGCCATTTCCAACGCCCGCGACTCCCTGCAGATCGAAGCCGCGCTGCTGCTGGCCAACCCGATCGCCGAGGACAAGCAGCTCCCGCCGTCCGAACTGGACGACATCCTGGCCCGCGCATGGGCCGAGGCCACCAAGAACGGCATCTCCGGCAACGAGACCACGCCGTTTCTGCTGGACTTCATCCAGCGGGACACGAATGGCCGTAGCCTGATCGTCAACGTTGATGTTTACCGGAGCAACGTAGCCCTGGGCGGCCGCGTCGCAGCGGCCTTGGCCCGTTAGTACTGGAGGTATGACGATGCTCGGTGTGGTAGGCGACCTGGTTGAGGACGTGATCGTGTGGCTGGGAGAACCCGTGCAGCACGGCACTGACAGCAAAGTAGAAATCTTCCACACCCGCGGCGGCAGCGGAGCCAACGTGGCCGGGTTCGCTGCCGCGCTGCATCCCACCCGGTTCCTGGGCTGCGTTGGCGATGACCATGTGGGCCGTTTCCTTGTCGATGACTTGGAAGGCAAGGGAGTCGATGTCAAAGTCCAGCGCCGCGGAAAGTCCGGCACCATCGTGATTCTCATCGACGAGAACGGCGAGCGGACCATGCTCCCGCAGCGTGGCGCTTCCATGCTGCTCCAGGACGTTTCCGACGACTGGATTGACGGCCTGGATCTGCTTCACGTTCCGGCCTACTTCTTCGACGGAGGGCCTCTGCAGCACACGTCCTGCGATCTGATCCGCCGGATGAAGAAGCGCGGCGGACTGGTCTCCGTGGATGCCTCGTCCACGGGCATGCTGCAGCACTTCGGCGTCGATCCGTTCCTGGACCTCATGGCGGAGCTGGGCCCCGATTTCATCATCGCCAACCAAACGGAAGCCGCATTGTTGCAGCTCTCCAGCAACGGCGTTCCCGGGGACGGCCTGGCCCGTCTCCCGCACACCATCGTGGTTGCCAAGTCGGGGCCGGAGCCCACGGTGGTCCACATCCCTGGCCGTGAGCGGCTTGTGGTTCCTGTCCCGCCGGTGGACTGTGTCCGCGACCTCACCGGCGCGGGCGACGCCTTTGCCGCCGGCTTCCTGGCCGGATACTTGCAGACCCGCCAGCTGTGGGAAGCCTGCGTCACAGGCCATGCCACCGCGGCGAAGGTCCTCTCCTCCCCCGGGGCATCCATGGCCGAGGCCGCCTAGCCCGAACACTTCCAGTCCGACGGCGGTGGGCGCCGGTTCTTCCTGACGCCCACCGCTTTCACGACCGCACAAACGCACACCAGCTTCCCACTCCAACTTCCGCATGCCCAAGAAAGGTAGTCCCAATGACGGCGACTGCTCTAATTCCTGAAGCTACAAAGAAAATCCGCATCGGCGCGCTGATGGTGGCCCTGTTGGCCGCCTGCACCGCATTCCAGCTCAACGCCAGCATGCTCAGCCCGGCACTGGTGACCATGGCAAAGGAACTGCACACGGACGAGGTCAGCGTCGGTCTCTCCCAGACGGCGTTCTTCACCAGCACCGCACTGTTCGGCCTGTTCCTGCCGCGGCTCAGCGACATTGCGGGACGGCGGAAAATCCTGATCCTGATGGTGGCCGGCATGACTGTGGGGGCAGTCCTTGCGGCCTTTGCGCCGAACATGGAAATGCTGTTCGTGGCACGCGCCATCCAAGGCATCTCCGGCTCGATCATTCCGGTCTGCCTGCTGATGCTGCGCACGGAAATCACCGACCGCAAGAAGTACGGCACCCTGATGGGCGTGGTCGCCGCAGTCAACGGCGGCATTGCCGGCCTTGATGCGCTGGCCGGCGGCTACCTGGCCACAGCGTTCGGCTTCCGTTCCATCTTCTGGGTGATCACCGGCGTCGGGATCGTGGCGACGTATCTCGTGGTGCGCATCGCGCCGGACTCACGCCCCTCGGCAGGCGTCAAGATGGACTGGCGCGGCGTGGTTCCCCTGGTCCTTTCCATCCTGTTCCTGCAGCTGGCCGTAAATGAAACGGGCAAGCTGGCCGCGGCCGACTGGTCCCACGTGGCCCTTTTCCTGGCGATTGGCGCCGCCGCGGGCGTGGTCTTCTGGGTGCTCGAAGGCCGCACGGCCGAGCCACTGGCCTCCCCGCAACTGCTCAAACAACGGTCCACCTGGGCCATGGTGCTGACCACAGTGCTGACCATGACCGGTGTTTTCGCCACCGTCAACGGTGTGGTGATGTCCCTGGCCCAGAACCCTGCGGTCGGGTTCAACCTCCAGGCGGATGCGGCCTCGCTGTGGCTGCTGACACCGTACGCGCTGGTCGGCTGGGCCGTGGGGCCCTTCGCCGGACGGTTGGCACCGGTCCTGGGCTACCGCACCATCCTGCGGATCGGCCTGCTGGGCAGCATTGTGGGAATCGTGGTCCTGGCCCTCTGGGGCGTCCATTCCCTGCCGATGCTGATCGGCGGCACCGTGCTCCTGGGCATCACCTACGCCGGCATGGCCAACATCATGCTCAACGGTCTGGGCGTGGTGCTTTCGCCGAAGGACAACCCCGGGTTCCTGCCCGGCCTCAATGCCTCGGGCTTCGGCCTGGGTGCCGGCCTGAGCTTCGCGATCCTGCCGGCCGTGCAGCTCGCGTCCAGCTCCGGCGGAGCCGCCACCGTGGACGGTTACTCAGCCGCCATGCTGGTAGGTGCGGGCATTACCGGCCTGGCGTTCCTCATGTCCCTCCTCATCCCCAAACCCATCAATGCTGAAGTAGAGCACTGATGCCCCACGGCGCGCCGCCGGCCCCCAGGTCGGCGGCGCGCCGTTTTTCCTGCAACCCGCGTCACCAGCCAAAGGATCAATTGCATGCGTTTTCGACTCCCGGTGGAAGTTTCGGCAACATTGTTGGCCGCGTCCACTGTGTTCGTCGGCATGGCCGGACTGCCCGCGTGGGGCATCTTCCTTGGCTGGGCCGCCACTTCGCTCTGCGGCGGGCCAACGGGCCGCGTTGTTGCGGTCCTCTGGCGGACCCTGCCGCTCGGCGCCGTCTTCGCGGTGGCCACAGCATTCCTGCAGGGGTGGCTGGCTGGCGTTTTCGGTCCGGACGTTCCGGTTTGGGCCTCCCTGCTGCTGGCCATCCTGGTGATGAACCCGGGCATGCTGCTGCTGGGCCGCATCCGGGCACTATCGCTGATCCCCGGCATGTTCATCGGTTTTTCCACTGTGCTGGCAACCCAGGCGGGTCACTTTGGTCCGGTGCCTGGAAACATCATGTGGTCCGCAGCCTGTGGTCTTGCGATGAACCTGGTTGGACTCGGTGTCGCCTGGGCGGCCACGGCAATGTCCGGCGGCCGGCCCGCCACAGCGCCTGCGGCACCTGCATCTCCCACAGCACTTCACGCCCGCCCCTACGGCCCGCAGGAGAGTACCGCCAGCAGCCGCTGAGCGATGGGCTTTGCCCGCAAGGTGGCCGACCGCGTGGTGTTCATCGACGGCGGCAGGATCGCCGCCGACCTCCCGCCGGAAGAGTTCTTCTCCGAAAGCAACACCAACCCGCGCATCCGGTCGCTCCTGGAGAAGGTTCTGTAACCCAGGACTCCTTCGGGGACCGTGGGTCACATCCTGCGGTGAGGCTCTGTGACAAGACCTGCCACCGGCCCCGTGGGCATCACGGTCAGCAGCAGGCAGTACGCCTTCAAGCGGATGCACTTCCATGCCCCGTCCGAGCACACGCTGGACGGCGTCCGGCACGAGGCCGAGTTCCACTTCGTCCACCAGGCCGACGACGGCGGGCTGGCCGTCGTCGGGATCCTCGCCACGGTGGGGACGGCCAATGCGGCGTGGGCGCCGTTCACGGACGGCGTGCCTGCCGCAGCCGGCGGGCAGAAGGTGGCGGCCGGCGTCGTGGACTTCCCGGCGCTGTTCCCGGCGTCGCTGGATCATTTCGCGTACGACGGCAGCCTGACCACTCCGCCCTGCTCGGAAGGCGTGCGCCGGCTGCTCCTCGAGACCCCCGTCGAGCTGGGAGCCGGGCAGCTCGCCACGCTGCGCGCGGCGCACGCGGGCAACAGCCGGCCGGTCCAGCCGCTCAACGGCAGGGACGTCGTCGTGGTCGATCAGTAGCGTCGCGGCAGGGCACCCGCCGCTTCCGGGGTCAGACCGTGGCGGGGTCCGTGTTGGCGCCGCAGAGGATCACGGCCACGCGTTCCCCGTCCGCCGGGACGTAGGCGCCGGAGTGCAGGGCGGCGAAGGCCGCGGCCGCGCCGTGCTCCACCATGATGCGGTACTGCTCCCACAGCAGGGAGCGGGCGGCCACGATGTCCTCGTCGGAGACCAGCACAGCGCGGACGCCGGTACGGACGGCCACTTCGAAGCCGATCCGGCCGATCTGCCGGGCCCCCAGGGAGTCGGCGGCGATCCCGGAGACGGCCACATCCACGGGGGTCCCGGCCGCGAGCGCGGCGTGCAGGGTGGGCGTGGTTTCGGACTCGACGCCCACCACTTTGGCCCGGCCCTCCACGGCGGCCGCGACACCCGCCATGAGCCCGCCGCCGCCCACGGCCACCACCACTGTGTCCACTTCGCCCAGCTGCTCCAGCAGCTCGGTTCCGATGGTGCCGGCGCCGGCTGCGATCTCGGGCTGGTCGTAGGCATGGCAGTAGACCGCGCCGCTCTCGGCGGCGTAGGCCATCGCGGCGTCGTACGCCTCGGAGTATTCGGCACCGTGCTGGACCACCTTGGCGCCGATGGCCCGAAGTTTCTCGACCTTCACGACTGGGGCAGTCTCGGGCACGAACACGGTGGCAGGGACGCCCACTTCCGTGGCGGCGTAGGCGTTGGCGAGGCCGGCGTTGCCGCCGGAGGCCACCACGATGCCCACGTCGTCCTTCAGTTCGCCGCGCTCCCGGCAGGCCAGGACACGATTGAACGCGCCCCGGGCCTTGAACGTGCCGGTGTGCTGCATGAACTCGCACTTGAGCCACACCTCGCCGGGGAACGTGCCGCGGTCTGCCTCCAGCACGGGCGTGACGCGGATCCTCCCGGCAATCCGGGCAGCGGCTTCGTCGACGTCGGTGCGTGTGATCATGGGGAAATCCTCGTTCCGGGGTGGGGCTGGGTTTAACGATCAGGCTATACGGACAGTCGGGCTGGATGGTCATGCACGGCGACAGCCGCCTGCCACCCATCTCGCCTTGGCCTCCCAAACCTCCGCTGCCCCACACACCCCCTTGACTCCCACCCACTCCTTCTCTAAACTTTTCATAAAGCAGAATCTAAATTCCACAAAGCGGAAACTCAACAAGAGCCGAACGCTGGAAGATAGATCCCAGCCCCTCCTCGGAAGGACCTACGATGACGTACACAGTGAACTGCTCCATCCTCCTGACGGAGCTTCCCCTGCTCGAGCGCCCCGCAGCCGCGAAAGCAGCGGGTTTTGACGCCGTCGAGTTCTGGTGGCCCTTCGACACCTCCGTCCCCACGGACGCCCAGGTCACCGGGTTCGAGAACGCCATCCAGGACGCCGGCGTCCAGCTCACGGGCCTGAACTTCAACGCCGGCAACATGCCCGGCGGCGACCGCGGCCTGGTTTCCTGGCCCGCACGCTCCACCGAATTCCTGGACAACATCGACGTCGTTGCAGGCATCGGCGAGCGCCTCGGCTGCAAGGCCTTCAACGCCCTCTACGGCAACCGCGTCGACGGCGAATCGGCCGAGAAGCAGGACGCCATCGGCGCCGAAAACCTCGCCGCGGCAGCCGCGGGAGTCGCCCGGATCGGCGGCACCGTCCTCCTGGAACCGGTCAGCGGCGCGCCCCGGTACCCGCTCCTCACCGCGGAGGACGCCCTCACGGTGATCGCCCGGGTGAAGGCTGAAACCGGCGCGGAGAACATCAAGCTCCTCGCCGATTTCTACCATCTGGCGGTCAACGGCGACGACGTCGCCGCGGTGATCGAAAAGCACGCCAAAGACTTCGGCCACATCCAGATTGCCGACAACCCAGGCCGGGGGGCTCCCGGAACCGGAGAGCTTCCGCTTGGTGAATGGATCGCCCGCAGCCGGGAACTCGGCTACACCGGAAATATCGGCCTCGAATACAAGGAGCCGGCGGAAACGGCCTTCAGCTGGGCCATCCGCGAGCGCGTCTCCCGCTAAGCCCCACCCGCCCAACTGACTAGCAGTAGATGTCGTTTTGAGCCCTCATAACGACATCTACTGCGACCTAGTTGGGTCCGCCACCAAAACTTTCAGTAAGGAACCATCATGAGCAACGTTGCAGTCATCGGACTCGGAATCATGGGCCTGCCCATGGCCATCAACCTCGCCAAGGCCGGCCACGCCGTCACCGGCTTCAACCGCAGCCAGGACAAGATCGACAAGCTGGTCTCCGAGGGCGGCCGGGGCGCCACCAGCATCGCGGACGCCGTCAAGGACGCCGACGTCGTCATCACCATGGTGCCGGACTCCCCCGACGTCGAGGGCGTAGTCAGCGGCAAGGACGGCGTCTTCGCCAACGCGAAGAAGGGCACCTTGTGGATCGACGCCAGCAGCATCCGCCCGGACGTTGCCAAGCGGCTGGCCGACGACGCCAAGGCAGCCGGCATCCGCGCCCTTGACGCCCCGGTCTCCGGCGGCGAGCAGGGCGCCATCGACGCCGCCCTGTCGATCATGGTGGGCGGCGAGGCCGCAGACTTCGAGGCAGCGCAGGGCGTCCTCAACGCCGTCGGCAAGACCATCGTCCACGTCGGACCCGCCGGCTCCGGCCAGACCGTCAAGGCAGCCAACCAGCTGATCGTGGCCGTCAACATCGAGGTCCTCGGTGAGGCCATCGCCTTCCTCGAGGCCTATGGCGTGGACACCGACGCGGCCCTCAAGGTCCTCGGCGGCGGCCTGGCCGGCTCCAAGGTCCTCGACCAGAAGGGCCGGAAGATGCTCGACCGCAACTTCGAGCCCGGCTTCCGCCTGGCCCTGCACCACAAGGACCTCGGCATCGTCACCTCCGCCGCCCGCGAAGCCAACGTCGCCGTTCCCCTCGGCGCCGTCGTCGCGCAGCTGGTCGCCGCCACCGTCAACCAGGGCGACGGCGGACTGGACCACTCGGGCCTCTTCAAGCAGGTCCTCCAGCTCAGCGGCCGCAAGTAAGCACCTCCGGCAGTAGCTGGACAACAAGCAAAACCGGCGATCCGCCGTCATACATCACGACGGCGGCTCCCCCAGACACACCCATTTTCGGGCCTCGACAGGCTCGACCACCAGATTTTAGGAGTACACCATGACTAAGATGCGCACCGTAGACGCAGCAGTCGCCATCCTGGAAAAGGAGGGCGCCACCGAGGCGTTCGGCCTGCCAGGCGCGGCCATCAACCCGTTCTACTCGGCCATGAGGGCCCACGGCGGCATCCGCCACACCCTGGCCCGCCACGTCGAAGGCGCCAGCCACATGGCCGACGGCTACAGCCGGGCCAAGGACGGCAACATCGGCATCTGCATCGGCACCTCCGGCCCCGCCGGCACGGACATGATCACCGGCCTGTACGCCGCGTGGGCCGATTCCATCCCGATGCTCTGCATCACCGGCCAGGCCCCGGTGGCCAAGCTGCACAAGGAAGACTTCCAGGCCGTGGACATCGAGTCCATCGCCAAGCCGGTCACCAAGATGGCCATGACCATCCTGGAACCGGGCCAGGTTCCCGGCGCCTTCCAGAAGGCCTTCCAGCTGATGCGCTCCGGCCGCCCCGGTCCGGTGCTGCTGGACCTGCCCATCGACGTGCAGATGGCCGAGATCGAATTCGACATCGACACGTACGAGCCCCTGCACGTCGAGAAGCCCAAGGCCAGCCGCAAGCAGCTGGAAAAGGCGCTGGACATGCTCACCGCTGCCCGGCACCCGCTGATCGTGGCCGGCGGCGGCATCATCAACGCCGGCGCCTCCGCGCAGCTGGTGGAACTGGCCGAACTGCTGAACGTTCCGGTGATCCCCACCCTGATGGGCTGGGGCGCCATCTCCGACGAACACCCGCTGATGGCCGGCATGGTGGGCCTGCAGACCTCGCACCGCTACGGCAACGAGACCATGCTGGCCTCCGACTTCGTGATCGGCATCGGCAACCGCTGGGCCAACCGCCACACCGGCGGCCTGGATACCTACACGGCCGGCCGTAAGTTCGTGCACATCGACATCGAACCGACCCAGATCGGCCGGGTCTTCTCGCCGGATCTGGGCATCGCGTCCGACGCCGGCGCGGCGCTGGACGGCCTGATCGAGCTGGCACGCGAGCGCCAGGCCGCCGGGTCCCTGCCGGACTACTCGGGCTGGGTTGCCGAATGCGCCGGGCGCAAGGCCACGATGCACCGCAAGACGCACTTCGAGAACATCCCGATCAAGCCGCAGCGCGTGTACGAGGAGATGAACAAGGCCTTCGGCAAGGACACCACGTACGTGTCCACCATCGGCCTGTCCCAGATCGCCGGCGCCCAGATGCTGCACGTGTTCGGCCCGCGCAAGTGGATCAACGCCGGCCAGGCAGGCCCCCTGGGCTGGACCGCACCGGCTGCCCTGGGCGTGGTCCGCGGCAAGCCTGACGAGACCGTTGTTGCCCTCTCCGGCGACTACGACTTCCAGTTCATGATCGAGGAACTGGCCGTGGGCGCGCAGTTCAACCTGCCGTACATCCACGTGGTGGTGAACAACTCCTACCTGGGCCTGATCCGCCAGTCCCAGCGCGGCTTCAAGATGGAACAGAACGTGTCCCTGGCGTTCGAAAACATCAACTCCACCGATCTCTCCACGACCGCAAGGGGCTACGGCGTGGATCACATCAAGGTGGCGGAAGGCCTGGGCTGCAAGGCCATCCGGGTCGAGGACCCCAACGACCTGGGTGCCGCGTTCGGCAAGGCCAAGGCCATGATGGGCGAGTTCCAGGTTCCGGTGGTGGTTGAAGTGATCCTGGAAAAGGTCACCAACATCTCGATGGGCACCGAAATCAACGCCGTCAACGAGTTCGAGGACCTGGCCGAGACCCGCGAGGACGCCCCGACCGCCATCCGCTCCTCGCTGGCCTGACGCAAACAATGGAAGGAGGAACCAGCATGCGCGTGGTCATCGCCCCCGACAAGTTCAAGGGCTCCCTGTCCGCCCCCGACGTCGCCCGTCACCTGGAAGCAGGGCTGCGGGCAGCGTGGGGAACCGCAGGCTCCCGCGGTGAGCTGGCTGTCCTCCGGATTCCCGTGGCCGACGGCGGCGAGGGCACCCTCGATGCCGCCGTCGGCTCCGGCTTCACCCGCCGGAGCGCCGTGGCCAGCGGCCCCACCGGACAGCCGCTCCGGGCGGAGTTCGCGGTCCGCGGACGCGAAGCGGTGATCGAAATGGCCGCCGCGTCCGGGCTCGCCGTCCTGCCGGACGGCATCAAGGACGCCACCGGGGCCACCAGCCTGGGCACCGGTGAACTGATCCGCGCAGCGCTCGACGCCGGGTGCCGGCAGATCATTCTGGGCGTCGGCGGGAGCGCCAACACCGACGGCGGCGCCGGGATCCTCCAGGGACTCGGCGCCAGGCTCCTCGACGCCGGCGGCCGGGAACTCCCGCCCGGCGGCGGCGCCCTGGCCCGGCTGCACCGGATCGATTTCTCCGGGTTCGACACCCGCCTGGACGAGGCCCGCTTCATCCTGGCCAGCGACGTGGACAACCCGCTGCTCGGCCCCGAAGGCGCCCCCGCCATCTTCGGCCCCCAGAAGGGCGCCACCCCTTCGGACGTCGCCGCGCTCGACGCCGCGCTGTCCCGCTTTGTCGAGGTGCTCGCGAAGGAAATCGGCCCCCGCGCCGTCAAAGCAGCCCTTGCCCCGGGCGCCGGCGCCGCGGGAGGCGCGGGCTACGCCGCCATCGCGGTCCTGGCCGCGACGCGCAGGCCGGGCATCGACGTCGTGCTTGAATTCACCGAACTCGGGCAGCGGCTTGCCGGCGCGGACCTGGTGATCACCGGCGAAGGCAGCCTGGATGAGCAAAGCCTCCTCGGCAAGACCCCCATGGGCGTTGCCCGGGCGGCCGGACGCGCCGGAGTCCCCGTCATCGCGGTCTGCGGACGCACCACGCTGGGCGCGGAACAGCTCCGGAAGTCCGGCTTCCGGGACGTCCATGCTTTGACGGAGCTGGAAAGCAATGTAGACACGTGTATAGCGGAAGCGGGACCGCTGCTGGAACGCCTCGGTCGGCGCATCGGCGAGCAGCTGGCGGCCCTGGCTCCGGCAACGAACGCCGACACGAAGGAGGCCCTCCATGCCTGAAGAGACATTTGACCTGGTGATCCGGGGCCGGCGGGTCCTGACCACGGCCGGGATCGCCGCGCGCGAGGTCGGGGTCCGCGGCGGGAAGATCGTGGCGATCGAGCCGCTGGGCAACAACCTCTCCGGCGCCGAAACGATCGAGCTGGCCGACGACGAGACCCTCATCCCGGGCCTGGTGGACACCCACGTCCACGTCAACGAGCCGGGCCGGACCGAGTGGGAGGGCTTCGCCTCCGCGACCCGCGCGGCGGCGGCCGGGGGCGTGACCACCATCATCGACATGCCGCTGAACTCCATCCCGCCCACCACCACCGTGGAGAACCTCAAGCTCAAGCGCAGCGTGGCCGCGGACCAGGCGTTCGTGGATGTGGGGTTCTGGGGCGGCGCCGTGCCGGGCAACACGGCGGACCTCCGTCCGCTGCACGACGAGGGCGTGTTCGGGTTCAAATGCTTCCTGCTGCACTCCGGCGTGGACGAGTTCCCGCACCTGGAGGCGGACGAGATGGAGGCCGACATGGCCGTCCTGAAGTCCTTCGATTCGCTGATGATCGTCCATGCGGAGGACTCCCACGCGATCGACCACGCACCCCACCCGGGCGGGGACCAGTACGCCACGTTCCTGGCCTCCCGCCCCCGCGGCGCCGAGAACAAGGCGATCGCCGAGGTGATCGAACGGGCCCGCTGGACCGGGGCCCGGGCGCACATCCTGCACCTGTCCTCCTCGGACGCGCTGCCGATGATCGCCACGGCCAAGCGCGACGGCGTGCACCTGACCGTGGAGACCTGCCCGCACTACCTGACCCTGATGGCCGAGGAGATCCCCAACGGCGCCACCGCGTACAAGTGCTGCCCGCCGATCCGCGAGGCGTCCAACCGGGAACTGCTGTGGAAGGGCCTGCAGGACGGCACCATCGACTGCATCGTCTCGGACCACTCACCCTCCACCCTGGACCTCAAAGACCTGGAAAACGGCGACTTCGCCGTGGCCTGGGGCGGGGTGTCCTCCCTGCAGCTGGGCCTGTCCCTGATCTGGACCGAGGCCCGGCACCGCGGCATCGCCCTGGAACAGGTGGTGTCCTGGATGGCCGAGAAGCCGGCCGCCCTGGCACGGCTCTCCACCAAGGGCCAGCTGGCGCTTGGGTACGACGCGGACTTCTCGGTCTTCGCCCCGGACGAGGCCTACGTCGTGGACGTCTCCAAGCTCAAGCACAAAAACCCCATCACCCCCTACGACGGCAAGGCACTCTCCGGCGTCGTCCGCAAAACCTTCCTCCGCGGCACCCTGGTCGACGGCCGGACCCCCACCGGCAAACTCATCCGCCGCGGCGGGATTTGAGCCGTGCACGCAATCATGACTTGTCCGCAGCGGAGCCACCGGTTCGTTCCCGGGCTCCGGGTCCGCGCGAGAGGCCGGTGGAATACAGCATCTGGTGGAACTGTTGTTCATCACAGACCCAGGTAACCAGTCCGCTTTTCTACTCGATCAAAGGAATCCCATGAACACCAATCTCACGGTCAAGCTCCAGCCCGGAACCCAGGCTCCGGACTTCGCCCTGCCGGACGCGGAGGGCAAGCAGATCGCGCTGGCCGATTACCGCGGCCGGAACGTCATCGTGTACTTCTACCCGAAGGCCGCGACGACGGGCTGCACCACCGAGGCCTGCGATTTCCGCGACAACCTGGCCTCCCTGCAGGGTTCCGGCTACGAGGTCCTGGGCATCTCCCCCGACGGCCCGGAAGCCCTGGCCCACTTCACCGGTGACTTCGCACTGACCTTCCCCCTCCTCTCCGACGAGGACCACGCCGTGGCCCTCGCCTACGGCGCCTGGGGCGAAAAGCTGGTCAACGGCGAAATCACCGAGGGACTCGTCCGCTCCACCGTGGTGCTCGACCCCGAGGGCAACGTAACGCTGGCGCAATACCAGGTGACCGCCCAGGGCCATGTGGCGGCGCTGAAGGGAGAGCTGGGCCTCTAACCCCGACGCTCCCCCACCTTCCGCACGCACCAACCCGGCGCTCCCTCACCTGATGTGAGGGAGCGCCGGCCGTTAGACGTCGAATCGTGAGGGGGCGCCGGCCGCCCGGGTCCCCGCCACGATGGTGGCCGTGGACCGGAGCCGGATGGCGCCGTCGTGCTCGTAGCGGTCCAGCAGCTGGAACACGTCCGAGCGGATCAGTTCCCGGGCAGCCGTATCCGCCTGGGCAAGGCCCGCAGTTACGGTGGCAGCGATCTCCGTCATGAACTCCCAGTAGCTCTCCGGCGAATTCCGCACCAGTTCTGTGCTGACTTTCCGCTCCGTCACGTCGAGGAGTCCTGCATTCTGGAAGACCCGGCTCATGAATCCCAGGGCGGCGCAACGGAACAGCCCGGGTGCGCCTTGTGCCGGCAAAGGCAACTCCGTGTGCCGCGCGATCGTGCCCAGGACGAGGCTCGCCCAGGGGTTTTCCGCGGCCCGGCTCCAGACTGCGGCGCTGATCCGGGCCCCAGGCCTGGCCGTACGGACCATTTCCGCCAGGGCAGCAGACATATCCGGAAAGTACATGAAGCCGAAGCGGCACAGGACCGCGTCAAAAGTGCCGTCGCCGAACGGCAGGGCGGCGGCGTCGCTGACCGTGGTGTGCACGTTCCGCAGACCCCGCGCCGCTGCCTTCTCACCCGCCACGCGGAGCATGCCCTCCGAAATGTCGGTGAGGGTCACGCTGCCCTCGGGGACGAGGCCGGCCGCGGTGAGACCGGGCTCGCCCGTGCCGGCCGCGACGTCGAGCACGGAGGAGTCGGGCCGGAGCCGGGCCTCCGTGATCAGGGCATCCCCGAACGGTGCATGCCAGCCCAACACCTCAGCGTCCCATTTCTTCCAGCCGGCCGAGAACTGATCCCAGACAGTCCGTTGCTGGTCCCGGATATGGTCCGCTGCGGGCGACATGGCGGTTCCTTAGCTCGTCAGTACCTGGGCCTCCCCCACCCCTAGTGTGCTCCCGCCGACCAATCGCGGCAAACAGAAATTTGCGGGGGTTTCGGGCGGGATTTCACGCTGAATTGAACGTCACGCAGGCGTCCAGGCCGGTGGCACCGGTTCCCGGTGCGGGTGCCCTGGGCGCCAGTGAGGCTTCGGCGCCGCTGGCCTCGGCAAGCTGTTGGACGATGGACAGGCCCAGCCCGCTGCCCTCGCTGTCCGTCCGGCCCCGCCAGAACCGGCTGAACGCCCGCTGGCAGTCCGCCAGGGACAAGCCCGGACCCTCATCCAGGATGTGCAGTTCGATCGTGCCGGGCTGTTGCCCGCGGGACACCACCAGCATGATGTGCGATCCGGGCGGAGCGACGGCGAGGGCGTTGTCGATCAGGTTGTCGATGATCTGCTCCGCCGCCCCCGGCAGGACCATGATGGGCGCCTCCGGCGGGGCGTCCAGGCTGATCCGGACCCCGGTTTCTTCGGCGAGCGCCTCCCATTGCTCCTTGCGGGTCAGCGCGACGTCGGCGAGGTCCGTCGCGACCGGGAGAACGGTCTGGCCTTCGGCCCGGCTCAGCAGCAGCAGGCCGTCGATGATCCGTTGCAGCCGGTAGGTCTCTTCGAGGGACGCCGCCACCATGGTCCGGCCGGCTTCCGGGTCAGCCGGCATGGCCTGGACCGCGTTCTCGAGCCCGAGGCGCAGCCCCGTCAGCGGGGTGCGGAGCTGGTGGGAGGCGTCGGAGGCGAACCTCCGTTGTTGCTCGAGCAGGTGCTCCGTCCGGGCTGCCATCCGGTTGAACGAAACCGCCAGGGTCCTCAGCTCCGGCGGACCCACGCCTTCCTCGGTGCGGGTGCCGAGATTGCCCTCAGCAAAGAGTTCCGTGGCCCTCCGCAGCCGCTTGAGCCTGCTGGTCACGGCGCCGGCCATGAAGTATGCCACGACGCCGGCAAGCAGCACCGTAGTGCCTGCCACGGTCCAGATGGTCCGCAGCTGGCCGTTCACCTGGTCGGACACGACAGACGCCGGGTAGGTCAGCCGGACGGCGCCGGAAATCGTGTCACCGCTGAGCACCGGCACCGCGACGTACAGCAGGTCCAGGCCCAATGTCTGGGAGTACCGCTGGCCGGTGTTGATCTGACCGGTCAACGCCGCGGCGATTTCCGGCCGTGAAGTGTACGGGGATCCGGTGGCTGACTGATCATCATCCGAGGTGGCAACCGCTGTCCCCGCGGCGTCCACGATCACCACGCGGGCGCCGCTCGCCTCCCGGTAGCGTCGCACAGCCGTGGCCACGTCCCCGGGCATGGCGCCGCCGGTTTTCAGGGCATCCCCGGTCCGGCCGGCCATCAGAAAGGCATCGCGTTCCAGCGATGTGGTCAGGCGGTCACGCTCCACGCGGACCAGGTAGCTGCCCAGCGGAATGTCCTGTACCAGCACCACGAGCAAGGTGATGAGCATGAAGGCCCCAATCAACCGCCATCTCATCCGGGAATGCCCAGCCTGAAGCCGACACCCCGGACGGCCTCGATCCAGCGCGGATCACCGAGCTTCTTCCGGATCGCCGCCACATGGGCATCCACCGTCTTGGTGGTCCCGTACCAGTCGCTGTCCCACACGGCGCGAAGGATTTCACGCCGCTGGAACACCGCGCCGGGATCTTCGGCCAGATAGTAGAGGAGTTCGAACTCCTTTGCCGTCAGACGTACCTCGACGCCGTCGAGGACCACCCGCCGCGACCGCTGGTCTATGCTCAGGCCGCCGAGGTTCCGGTTGAAGGCGTCCGGCTGTCCGTCCGGGACCCGCTCGTCCGTGCGGCGGGCGACGGCCCGGATCCTGGCGATGAGCTCCCGCATGCCGAAGGGCTTGACCAGATAGTCGTCGGCACCGAGTTCCAGGGCCAGCACGCGGTCGATCTCCTCGTCCCGGGCGCTGACAACGATGATCGGGGTTGCGGTCAGCGCACGGACGGCCCGGCACACGTCAGTTCCGTCCATATCCGGCAGCCCGAGGTCCAGGAGCACAAAATCCGGGCAGGAGTCCCTGACGGTGTCCAGGGCATGGCCGCCCGTGGCAACATGGCTGGCCGCAAAACCGGCCCTGGTCAAACCTTCCACGACGCCGGCGGCTACTGACTCGTCATCCTCCACTACCAGGATCTGCATACCCCTGATTATGTTCCCGGCTTGCCAAAAAAACTGGTACCGGCCGTTTTTTGGGCGGATTGCGTCAACATTCTTGGACAACTCTTGGATTTTCGCGGGGCCGATCTTGTCCCTGGGATTCCTAGAGTTGAGCCATGAAAACAAAAACAGCCCTGGTCCTGGCAACGGCAGGAGCCCTCCTGACCGGCTCCGCCGCGCTCGCCGCGAATACCCTGACCCTGAACAGCTCACCGGCCGGGAACACCGTCCCCGCGAACGGGGTCCTGCTCCCGCAGAATTCCACCACCGCCGAGCCGGTGATCTCCGATTTCCCGTCGCCGGCGTCTGCCAAGGACCCTGCCGCCACGTCCCGTGCCGAGGCGCCCAGCAAGACCGACAGCGCCTCAGACAAGGCGGGCGCTCCCGACAGCGCCTCCAACACGCCAAGCCCGCCCCGCACGGCCGACGACACGCCACATTCCGAGGATGTCCGCCATTCCGGCACCGACGATGCCGCCGTCTCCCGTCCCGTGGCGCCCGCGCCGGCACCGGAGCCTGCCCGTTCCGTCGAACCCGGCGATGACCACGGAGGCGGCGCATCCGAGCCCGGCCACAAGCACTCCGGCAAAGACGACTGAGCAATCCACCCAGGCGGGCGCCCTGGCGGCACCTGCGCGTAGCCGCCGCGGGCGGGCAGTAGGCTTAACGGCATGTCTTCCCCAGAAACTCCGGCGCCCGAGCGGCGCGAGGTGACCGTGCGCCGGGCACCGAAGTACGTGCCGTTCCTGATCCTGGGCGCGCTGGTGGGCATTGCCGTGGCGGCCTTCATCGCCTTCGGAATTCCGGGAGATGAAAACTGGGACCCCAGCGCCGTCTTCGGCTTCTTCCTGGTCCTCTGCGGCGCAGGCGGCGCCGTCCTCGGCGCCATCGCCGCACTCGTGCTGGACCGCCTGAGCGTCCGCCGGGCCGAGCGCGCCGTCGTCGAGTCCGTCCCCGAGTCCGACGGCGACGACCTCCCCTGAGCGGGGCGGCAGGTCATAAAACGGCCGCCGGAAAAGTCATAGCGCATCCCGTGAGATAATCAACCAGTGGCACGCGGCGATGGAAAACTTTCTCATGATCTTCTCCCTGGCGAAAAAGGCCCCCGGGACGCTTGCGGCGTCTTCGGGGTCTGGGCACCAGGTGAAGAAGTAGCAAAACTAACCTATTACGGGCTGTATGCACTGCAGCACCGTGGTCAGGAGTCGGCTGGCATAGCAACCAGTGACGGCACCCGGATCAACGTCTACAAGGACATGGGGCTCGTCTCCCAGGTCTTCGACGAGACGACCCTGAACACCCTGACCGGGCACCTGGCCGTCGGCCACTGCCGCTACTCCACTACCGGCGCCAGCCACTGGGCCAACGCCCAGCCGACTCTGGGCGCGACCGCCACGGGGACTGTGGCCCTGGCCCACAACGGCAACCTGACCAACACGGCCGAGCTCAAGGCCATGATCATGGACCGCAACGCCGGCCAGCTCAGCGGCGAGATGAAGCAGGGCAACACCTCGGACACCGCCCTGGTCACGGCACTCCTGGAGGGCGAAGAGGGTAAGTCCCTTGAGCAGACGGCCATGGAGCTGCTGCCCAAGATCAAGGGCGGCTTCTGTTTCGTCTTCATGGACGAAGGCACCCTCTACGCGGCCCGCGACACCTACGGCATCCGCCCGCTCTGCCTGGGCCGGCTGGACCGCGGCTGGGTTGTCGCCTCCGAACAGTCCGCCCTGGCCACCGTCGGCGCCAGCTTCATCCGCGAGATCGAACCCGGCGAATTCATCGCCATCGACGAGGACGGCGTCCGCTCCCAGCGCTTCGCCGAGGCCACGCCGGCCGGCTGCGTCTTCGAATACGTCTACCTGGCCCGCCCGGACGCCTCCATCGCGGGCCGCTCGGTCTACGAGTCCCGCGTGGAGATGGGCCGCCAACTGGCCCGCGAAAACATCCAGGAAGCGGACATCGTCATTCCGGTCCCGGAATCCGGCACCCCCGCGGCTGTCGGCTACGCCGAGGAATCCGGCATCCCGTTCGCGCACGGCTTCGTCAAGAACTCCTACGTTGGCCGCACCTTCATCCAGCCCTCGCAGACGCTGCGCCAGCTGGGTATCCGACTCAAGCTCAACGCGCTGGAATCCGTGATCCGCGGCAAGCGGGTTGTGGTGGTGGATGACTCGATCGTCCGCGGCAACACGCAGCGCGCCATCGTCCGGATGCTCCGGGAAGCCGGCGCCGCCAGCGTCCACATCAAGATTTCCTCCCCGCCGGTCAAGTGGCCGTGCTTCTACGGCATCGACTTCGCCTCCCGGGCGGAGCTGATTGCCAACGGCGCCACCGTCGAAGAGATCACCCAGGCCATTGGCGCCGATTCCCTGGCCTACATTTCCGAAGACGGCATGATCGGCGCCACCCAGCAGCCGCGCGAACGCCTTTGCACCGCCTGCTTCACCGGAAAGTACCCGATCGAGCTGCCGGGCGCCGACAAGCTGGGCAAGAACCTGCTGGAACGCACGGACCTCGGCGGCCTCCCGGCCGCCGGAGATGCCGCCCTCGGCGCCGCAGCGTCGGAATCCGCCGCCGAAGCCGCCGCCGGTATCAGCACCGATGAGGATCCGGCCGAGAAAGCCGGGGCCACCGGCTGCGATCCGGGACCGGACGCCGAGTTCGAAGAACTACTCACGGATGCTGATCGCGTCAACCCCGCTGATCGTTCAATCGTTGCCGACAAGAAAGAGCCCGTATGACTTCCGCCTCCCCGTCCGCGGACATGAGCGCCGCCATGAACGCCGCCCAGAATGCCGCCGGCATCACCTACGCCTCGGCCGGCGTCGACGTCGAAGCGGGGGACCGCGCCGTCGAACTCATGAAGGACGCCGTCAAGGCCACGCACAATTCCTCGGTGATCGGCGGGGTCGGCGGCTTCGCCGGCCTCTACGACGTCTCCCGGCTGCTGACCTACAAGCGCCCGCTGCTGGCCACCTCCACCGACGGCGTCGGCACCAAGGTGGCCATCGCGCAGGCGATGGACATCCACGACACCATCGGCTTCGACCTGGTGGGGATGGTCGTCGATGACATCGTCGTGGTGGGCGCCGAGCCGCTGTACATGACCGATTACATCGCGTGCGGCAAGGTTGTCCCGGAGCGCATCGCGGACATTGTCCGTGGCATCGCGGCCGCCTGCTCCGTGGCCGGCACCGCCCTGGTGGGCGGCGAAACCGCCGAGCACCCGGGCCTGCTGGGTGAGAACGAGTACGACGTCGCCGGTGCCGCCACCGGTGTGGTCGAAGCCGACTCGCTGCTGGGCCCGGACCGGGTCCGCGCCGGTGACGTGGTGATCGGCATGGCCTCCTCCGGCCTGCACTCCAACGGCTATTCCCTGGTCCGCCGCGTGATCAACCATGCCGGCTGGGCGCTGGACCGCCAGGTCTCCGAACTGGGCCGCACCCTGGGCGAGGAACTGCTCGAGCCCACCCGCGTGTACGCCGCGGACTGCCTGGACCTCGCCCGCACCTTCCCGGTCAGCGGCTCCGCAGCCGGGCAGGCCGTGCACGGCTTCAGCCACGTCACCGGCGGCGGCCTCGCCGCCAACCTGGCCCGCGTCCTGCCGCAGGGCCTGCTGGCCACCGTGGACCGCGCCACCTGGGAGCTGCCGGCCATCTTCAAGCTGGTCGCCGAGCTGGGCAACGTCCCGCTGGCCGACCTCGAGCGCACCCTGAACCTCGGCGTGGGCATGGTCGCGATCGTCTCCGCGGAGGCCGCCGACGCCGCGGTGAACCGCCTCAACGACCGCGGCCTGCCGTCCTGGATCATGGGCACCGTGGAGGAGAATTCGGACTCGGTCCTCAAGACCGGCCCGGATTACGTCCAGGGCGCCAAGGGCGTCGACGGCGGCGCCGTCCGCCTGGTCAACGCCTACGCCTGACCCCCTTTCCCATCGAGTGCTCCGCAACCGCCGTTTTGAGAGCTGAAAACGGCAGTTGCGGAGCACTCGCCGCTTAAACCTGCACGAGGCTGAAAACACCGCCCTGCGGATCCTGCAGGGTGGCGATGATGCCGGCCTCCTCGCCGTCCTCCGGACTGTCCTCAGGTTCCACGAGGACGACGGCGCCTGCGGCCGCCGCCGTGGCCACCGCGGCCGCGACGTCCGAGACGCCGAAGTACACCTGCCACTCGGCCTCGCGGGTTCCCTCCTCATCCGCCGGCAACGGGGCGATCCCGGCCACCTCCGCGCCGTTGGCGATGAGCGTCGTGTACGTGCCGCCGTCATCCTGCGGGTATTCGGTCACCTCATGTCCGAACAGCTGCTGGAAGAACCCGACGGCGGCCTGCGGCTCCGGCGTGACCAGCTCGGCCCAGGCAAGGGCGCCGGGCTCGTTGCTCCGGGCGGTCCCGAAGTGCGTGCCGGCCTGCCACACGCCGGTGGTTCCTCCGCCGGGTGCCGCGAGGAAGACCATGACGCCGGTGTCAGCCACCGCCTCCGGCCCGGACTGCACCTCGCCGCCCGCATGCGGGGCTTCCTCGGCAACGGCCCCGGCGTCGTCCGCCGCAAAGTAGATGTTCCACTGCGCCGTGGCCCTGGACGCCTCCTGCTGCGGGTTCTGCGGGGCGATGACCGTGACGAGGTCATTGTCCAGGAAGGCCTTGGCGTAGCTCCGCCCGTCAGGGGTCGGCAGATCCTCGTAACGCCATCCAAAGACCCCGGCGTAGAAGGACTTCGCGGCCTCGACGTCCTGTGTCTGCAGGTCCGCCCAGCAGACCTCGCCCGTTCTGTAGCCCGTGCGGCCGGTCACGGCGTGCCGGACGATTCGCCGGCCATGAGGCTGAAGGCCGCTCCGTTCGGGTCCGCGAGCACGGCCAGCCGGCCCACTCCGGGGACGTCGAAGGCGGGGGCATGGACCGCTGCGCCGAGCTCCTGCGCCCGTGCCACGGCTTGGTCCACATCCTCAACCTTGAAGTAGGTCATCCAGAACGCAGGCACTCCCTCCATGGGCTGCCTCATGGCGCCGGCAACGGGCTGTCCGTCCACCAGGAAGGTGGTGTATTCGACCAGGTCGCCGGCGGGGCCCGTTTCCGTGGTGCAGCCGGTGACTGCCTGGTAAAAAGGAACTGCCCGGGAGACGTCGTCGGTCTGCAGCTCGCTCCAAGCCATGGCGCCGGGTTCGTCAGCCAGACCAGAGCCGATGTGGGTGCCGGCCTGCCAGAAACCGATCTCGGCGCCGGTGGGATCGGACGCGAAAAACATCCGCCCGGCGCCGTTCGGAACGTCATCCACGGGAAACAGCAGCGTTCCGCCGGCCTTCGTGGCCCGGACGGCTGCCTCATCGGCGTCATCCACCGCGAGGTAGTTCTCCCAATGGGACGGCACCCCGGCCGCCGCCATGTCCGGCATCTGCTGCATCATTCCGGCCACATAGCGGCCCTGGAGCCTGGCCATGTAGTACGTCATGTCCGGCCCGGCAGGCATGGCGTCCAGCTCCCAGCCGAACAGCTGCGAGTAGAACGTTTTGGCCGCCTCGATATCAGTCGCAGAAAGATCCACCCAGCACGGCGTCCCCTGCTTATAGCTTTCAACCTGTGGCATAAAGAATCATTCCCCTTCGGACCTTCGATGAACCCGCCGGCAAGCCGCCCACGAACAACCTAGTACGGGGCCCTGACCCTGACAACAGCCCTGGCGCCCGGGCGTTATGGTGCCGGTTGTGGCGCCGGCTTTGGTGTCGAGGGCCGCCGGCAACAGAAAAGGCCCGCGGGACACACCGCTAACGGCGTGCCCGACGGGCCTGATACCTGGAGTCAGCACCGACGGTGCTGTAAAAAGAGACGGTGCTGTAAAAAGAAGATCCGGGGTGCCGCGCTGCAGCTTCGGCGGGCGGCAACTAACCTATCCGACGGGAATCCACCTCGTCGTCGTCTTCTTCCAAATCGTCCGCGTACTTATCCACGTAGGCTGAATAGTCCGGCTCGACCGGGTCATCCGCGAAGTGGCTCGTGGCACGGCCGCCCGGGCCCGTGAGCTCGCGCTGAAGTGCCGAATAGTCAGTGTTCGGGGAGTAGTACTTGATATCCCGAGCCTGCTTGGTAGCTTTTGCCTTTTGACGGCCGCGCCCCATGGCGTGACCCCCTTTGTACTCGGACCGGAGGTGGTCACCTTGGCGATCGGTGAGGCCCCGGAATGTTTGGTCAATTTGTCGTACACCTAGATTACATGCTTTCGGGCCCGACTGCTCGCCGGCGCCGCCCTTGTGGACCGTGTGGCGCGTCCGGCGGCCCCGGCCGGGGCCCCGCGGCATGCGGCCCGGAAGGCTTCTTCGGTAGAGTTCCGTAGTGGACTCCCGGAAAAAGGCCATGGCGCCGGGCCTCCAGTCGCGGCAAAGACGCACGGAAGTGGTGAATTCTCAGTGACCGAAGAGAACGCAAGGCACGGCGATGCCGGGCTGCCTGAGGCTCCTCCCGCCGGTGAGCCGCGCGGACAATCAGGGCCCGGTATCCCACCGCGGCCCTCAACACCGCCGACGTCCGCGACGCCGGTCGTGCCGCCTGCCGCGCGGTCAACGCCCGTCCGCCCTTCCATGCCGCCGGCCAGCAGGGAAGACACCCGGACTTTCTTCACCTACTCCCGCCGCCGGACAACGGCCGGAACCGCCGCGTCCGGCGCCAGCAGGCTGGTCTCGGCGCGCGCCGCCCAGGTGGGCGGCTGGCTCCGGCGGCAGGGCCTGCCGAGGGTCGGCGCCGGCGTGGCCGGGCTCCTTGTCCTCGGCGTCCTGGCCTGGTGGCTGGCATCCTCGTTCGGGGGCGGCTCCAGCCCCTCCGCCGGGAACAGCTCCCCCGCTCCCGCCGCAGCGTCGTCGGCTCCCGCCAGCCGCGGCCCGTTGCCGCTGGAGGGCGTCAATGCCCTGGATTTCCGGCTGGGCGACTGCTTCAAGGACTTCGATCCCGAAGCCCCGCAGTCCACCGTTGTGGCCTGCGAAACCGGCCATTCTGCCCAGCTGATCGCCGTCGAGACGTATCCGGCTGAGGACGCCTATCCTGGCCGCGACCCGCTCAAGCAGAAAGCCCTGGACGCCTGCAAGGCGGCGCCGCTCACGGACAAGCGAGCCGACTACGTCCTGAGCTACAAGCTTGCCTACCCGAGTGCCACCAGCTGGGACAAGGGCGACCGCCGGGTGGACTGCTTCGTCACCGCGGACACCGGCAACGCCATCATGCAGTCCCTGCTCCCCCAGCCGTAAGCCGGCAGCCGGGCCGTAAACCGGCAGCCGGGCGGGGAACCGGCTGCCGGGGCAGCCCCGCTAGTCCCTGCGCCGCACCGAGAGACCGCCGCTGGTGGCCGCACCGCCGTCGGGCCAGCCCGAAGCCAGCGCGCCGCCCCCGGTGAGTTCCTCTAGGTCCGGGGCGGTGTCCACCAGCACGGTGTCACCGTCCGTGATCTCGCCGGCGAGGATGGCCTTGGCCAGCCGGTCCCCGATCTCGCGCTGCACCAGCCGGCGCAGCGGACGGGCGCCGTAGGCCGGATCGAAGCCGGTCACCGCCAGCCAGGCACGGGCGCCGTCGGTGACTTCCAGGTTGAGGCGGCGGCCCTTCAGCCGCTCCCCCAGCTCCTTGACCTGCAGTTCCACGATCCGGGACAATTCCTCGACGGTCAGCGGATCAAAGAGCACCACTTCGTCCAGCCGGTTCAGGAACTCGGGTTTGAAGGCCGCGTGCACCGCCGCCATCACGGCGTTCCGCTTGGCCGTGGCATCCAGGGCCTGGTCCACGAGGAACTGGCTGCCCAGGTTCGAGGTCAGCACCAGGATCACGTTGCGGAAGTCCACGGTGCGGCCCTGGCCGTCGGTGAGACGGCCGTCGTCGAGCACCTGCAGGAGGATGTCGAACACCTCCGGGTGCGCCTTCTCCACTTCATCGAGCAACAGCACGGAGTAGGGACGACGGCGGACGGCTTCGGTCAGCTGGCCGCCTTCCTCGTAGCCGACGTAGCCAGGGGGCGCCCCGACCAGGCGGGCCACCGTGTGCTTCTCCGAGTATTCGGACATGTCGATCCGCACCATGGCGCGTTCGTCGTCGAAGAGGAAGTCCGCGAGGGACTTGGCGAGCTCGGTCTTGCCGACGCCGGTGGGGCCCAGGAACAGGAAGGAGCCGGTGGGCCGGTTGGGGTCGCTGATGCCCGCCCGGGCGCGGCGCACGGCGTCGGAGACGGCGGTGACGGCTTTCTGCTGGCCGATCAGCCGCTCGCCCAGCACGTGTTCCATCTCGAGCAGCTTCTGGCTTTCGCCCTGCAGCATGCGCCCGGCCGGGATCCCGGTCCAGGCGGAAATCACCTCGGCGATGTCATCCGCGGTGACTTCGTCGGCCACCATGAGCTCCTGCTTTGAACCCCCGCCTGCCACGCGGGCGGACTCCGCCTCGGCGGCGGCGCTCAGTTCCCGTTCGAGAGCGGGGATCTCGCCGTAGAGGATTCTGGACGCCGTCTCGAGGTCACCCTCGCGTTCGGCCTTTTCCTCTATCGAACGCAGCTCATCAAGCCTCGCCCGGAGGTCGCCCGCCCGGTTCAACCCGGCCTTCTCGGCCTCCCAGCGGGCGTTCAGGGCCGCGAGCTCTTCCTTCCTGTCCGCCATGTCCGCGCGGAGGGCGGCAAGGCGTTCCACGGACGCGGCGTCCTTCTCATTGGCAAGGGCAAGCTCCTCCATGGTCAGCCGGTCCACCGACCGGCGCAGCTGGTCAATCTCCTCCGGGGCGGAATCGATCTCCATCCGCAGCCGGGAAGCGGCCTCGTCCACGAGGTCGATCGCCTTGTCCGGCAGCTGGCGGCCGGAGATGTAGCGGTTGGAGAGCGTGGCGGCGGCGACGAGGGCGGAGTCTGAAATGGAGACCTTGTGGTGCGCCTCGTAGCGTTCCTTGAGGCCGCGCAGGATGCCGATGGTGTCATCCACGCTCGGCTCGCCGACAAAGACCTGCTGGAACCGGCGTTCCAGGGCCGGATCCTTCTCGATGTTTTCCCGGTACTCATCCAGCGTGGTGGCACCGATCAGGCGGAGTTCGCCGCGGGCCAGCATGGGTTTGAGCATGTTGCCGGCGTCCATGGAGCTGTCCCCGGTGGCGCCGGCGCCCACCACAGTGTGGATCTCGTCGATAAACGTGACGATCTGCCCTTCGGAGCCCTTGATCTCCTCCAGCACCGCCTTGAGCCGCTCCTCGAACTCGCCGCGGTACTTGGCGCCGGCCACCATGGACGCGAGGTCCAGGGCGATCAGGGTCTTGCCGCGCAGGCTCTCGGGCACGTCGCCGGCCACGATCCGCTGGGCCAGGCCTTCCACGACGGCGGTCTTGCCGACGCCGGGCTCGCCGATGATGACCGGGTTGTTCTTCGTGCGGCGGCTCAGGACCTGGATGATGCGGCGGATTTCGGCGTCGCGCCCGATCACCGGATCCAGCTTGCCCGAGCGGGCAATGGCGGTGAGGTCGGTGCCGTACTTCTCCAGGGCCTGGAAGGTGTTTTCCGGGTCCGCAGTGTTGACCTTTCGGTCGCCGCGGACGCCGGGCAGGGCCGCGAGCAGCGCCTCGTGGGACGCGCCGGCGTCGCGCATCAGCTTTCCCGCCGCATCGCTCCCCGCGGCGAGTCCCAGCAGCAGGTGTTCGGTGGAGACGTAGGAGTCCCCGAGCCGGTCGGCCTCGGCCTGCGCAGCCTTGATGGCCAGGAGCGCGGTGCGGGACAGTTGGGCCTGCTGCACTGAAGTGCCTGAGGTGGACGGGAGCGCCTTGATGGCGGCGCTGGCCTGGACACTGACCGCATCCGGGTCTGTTCCGGTGGCGCGGAGCAGCGCGACGGCGACGCCCTCCCGCTGGTCCATGAGGGCCTTGAGCAGGTGGGCAGGTTCCACCTGGGGATTTCCCGCCGTCGAGGCGTTCATGGCTGCTGCCGCAAGAGCCTCCTGGCTCTTGGTGGTGAATTTGGCGTCCAAAGAGAGCTCCTTCCGGATTGACTGCTGTTAAAGTTGAGTCTATCCCGCTCAGGTTTTGGTGGACTCCCCTTGGATCCAAGTTGCGCACGGCGAAACGCCTGTCCAGCCTTGGTGTCTTGCCGGACGCCCGAGCCCCCGCACCCTGGACCCGCCCCTGGCCCCGCACCTGGACCCGCGCCAACCCCGCTCTGGACCCGCGGACATGCCCTCCGCTGGCCCGCGCGACCGGACATAACCCCACTATGCCCAGTGGCTGAGCCCAGGAATGGGCATGTCCCCCGGCGCGCGGGAGCGGGAATGGGCATGTCCCCCGGCGGATGATGGCCGCCCGGCGATTCGGTGGCCGGCTCCCCCAAGGAACCGGCCACCGAACCGTGGCTCTTTTGCATCTGAAGCTTGTCATATCCTTGACTGATCTGTCACGTCGCGCGTCAAGGGCGGGCGGTGGGTATTCTGGGCAGCATGGACGAGACGGCGGCACCGCAGAACCCCATCACCCGGAGTGTTTTCCTGGACAAGGAAAATCCGGCGGTATGGAAGGCACTGAACGGACTGAAGCTTAAAGCCCGGGAGGCCGCCGAGGAGGCTGGACTCGACCGGACACTGACGGAACTGCTGAATATCCGCATCTCCCAGATCAACGGCTGCGCCTACTGCCTGGACGTGCACGTCAGTGATGCGCTGGACAACGGCGAATCGACACAACGGCTTGCCGTGCTGCCTGCCTGGCGCGAAACCACGTTGTTCACCGCGAAGGAACGTGCGGCTCTCGCCCTGGCCGAGGCCGTCACCAACGTCAGCGATTTCGCTGCCCGCGAGCGGGACAGCGGCTACGCCCGGCATCACCTCACGGTCGAGGAATTTTCCGTCATCAGCTGGCTGGCGATCACGATGAATGCCTTCAACCGGCTCTCCATCGTCAGCGAACACCCCGTCCGGCGCCGGCAGCCGTAACTGCAGCCTGGAGCCGCCGCCCCGGCTACGCCGGGTAGATGGACACCGCGGCAGCCTTGACCACGAAATACACGCCCAGGCCCGGCACCAGGCCGAGGTCCCCGGAAGCTGCCGGTGTGACATCGGCGGACAGTTCCCCGGCCCGGATCCGGATCTGGTCGCCGTGCGACTCCAGGTCCGTGATGGTCACCGGAAACGAGTTCCGCGGGCTGCCGTGCGCCTCGCCGAGGAAAACGGACACCGCCGACGGCGGGAAGGCGGCCACCCCGGCCTGCCCGGGGATGAGCGGGACGTCATGCCGTCCGGCGAACTCCAGGCCCTCCGCGGAGCGGATCCCGGTCGCGGTCACGGAGCCTGTGACCAGGTTCAGCCCGGCCAGGCCGGCGGCGAAGCTGCTGCGCGGCCGCCGGAGCACCTCGCGGGTGGGGCCTTCCTCGGTGATCCGGCCATCCTCCATCACGATCACCCGGTCCGCGAGCATGTACGCGTCCAGCACGTCGTGCGTGACGATGATGGCCCTGCGGCCGGCCAGGACCCGCTTCAGCAGCCGGCGCAGCAGCGGGGCGGCGTGGATGTCCAGGGCGGCCATCGGCTCGTCCAGCAGCAGCACGTCGGGACCGGCTGCCAGCGCCCTCGCCACCGCCACGCGCTGGGCCTGTCCGCCGGAGAGTTCCCCGGGGCGCCGGGAGGCAAGGTCTTCGGCGTCGACCTCGGCCAGCCAGCGCAGGGCGGTCTCCCGGGCCGCCCGCTTGGGCACCCCGGCACTGCGCGGCCCGAAGGCCACGTTCTCGAGCGCGCTCAGGTGCGGGAACAGCAGCGGTTCCTGGGCCAGGAGGGCTGTGCCCCTGCGGTGCGGGGCGGTCCAGCCGGCCGTCCCGTTCCTGCTGGCTGACGGCAGGTCGAACAGGATCCGGCCGTCCACTTCCGCCCTGCCCGTATCGGGGCGCAGCAGGCCCGCGACCACAGCAAGCAGAGTCGATTTTCCGGCGCCGTTGGGCCCCAGGACGGCGATCGTCTCGCCGTCCCCCAGCCCCAGGGACACCTCGAAGCCGCGGGCGGCGACGGCGGCGTCGATCCTGAACGTCATGCGCCAGTCCCCGGCCGGGCGCTGGCCCGGATCCCGGCAGGCGCCGGACGCCGGTAGGAGAGCCCGACGACGGTCACCGCCACCGCCACCAGCAGCAGGGAGAGCGCGACGGCGGCGTCGGCGTCGGTCTCGCGCTGCAGGTAGATCTCCAGCGGCAGCGTGCGCGTGACCCCCTGCAGGCTGCCCGCGAAGGTGAGGGTGGCGCCGAATTCGCCGAGGCTCCGGGCGAAGGACAGCACGGTCCCGGAGGCGAGGCCGGGCAGGACCAGCGGCACCGTGACCCGGCGCAGCACCGTGGTGGGGCGCGCGCCGAGGGTTGCCGCCACGGCCTCATACCGGCTCCCGGCCGAGCGCAGGGCACCTTCGAGGCTCACCACCAGGAACGGAAGGGCCACGAAGGTCTGGGCGAGCACCACCGCCGTCGTCGAGAACGCGATCTGGATCCCGGCCACTTCCAGGCTCCGGCCCAGCAGGCCCTGCCGGCCGAAGGTGTACAGCAGGGCGATGCCGCCCACCACCGGCGGCAGGACCAGCGGCAGCAGCACGAAGGAGCGCAGCAGGGACTGCCCGCGGAAGCGCCCGCGGGCGAGCACCAGCGCCAGCGGCACGCCCAGCAGCACGCACAGGAGGGTGCTCGCCGCGGCCGTGCGAAGGCTCAGCCCGAGCGCGGTGAGGGACGCCTCGGAGGTCACCAGCGGGAGGAACAGCGGCCAGTTGACCTTGGCCACCATGGCCGCCAGCGGCAGCAGGACGAACAGCGCGCCGGCGGCCGCCATCGCCATGATCCAGACTGGAATCCCGCTGTACTGGTGGCCCGACGTGCTGCCTGTTCTTTTCCCTGTGCCGTTTCCCCGGCGTCGTGACGGACTCATCCGCCGCCTACGGTGCGCCGAAGCCGGCGTCGAGGAGGACTTTCCGGCCCTCGCTGCCAGTCACCGCGGCGATGAAGGCGGCGGAGAGGTCCTTGTTCCTGCCGGTCCGCACGGCGGCGATCGGGTAGGTGTTGACGGCCTGGGCCGACTCGGGGAACGGGATTCCCCTGACCTTGTCCCCGGCGGTCCTGACGTCAGTGACATAGACCAGTCCGGCGTCGGCTTCACCCGAGGTGACCTTGCCCAGGACATCGGTGACGGAGGATTCCTCGCTGACCGGCTGCAGGGTGATGCCGCTTGCCTTCTGGACCGTCCGGGCCGCGGCGCCGCAGGGCACCTGGCTCGCGCAGATGACGACCTTCACTCTCGGTCTGGCGAGGTCCGCAAACGAGCCGATCGAGGCGGGATTTGCCGGCGGCACGGCGATGGTCAGGACGTTGGTGGCGAAGTCCCGGGGCGATCCTTCGATGAGCGACGCGTCGGAGAGCTTGGCCATGTTCTTCGTATCGGCCGAGGCGAACACATCCGCCGGGGCCCCCTGGGTGAGCTGGGTAACCAGATCGGAGGAACCGGCGAAGCTGAGCGTGACCCTGGTTCCCGGGTTCCTGGCCTCGAAGTCGCCGGCCAGCCTGGTGAAGGTGGCCTTGAGGGACGCCGCCGCGAAGACCGTGATGCTCCCGGAGAGTCCCGGCGTCTCGGACCCGCCCGCTGCGGCGGCGGCGGAACTGCCGGAGGCGGCGGGGGTGCCCGATGCGGCGGGGGTGCCGGATGCACAGCCGACGAGGCCGGCGGCCAACGCACCCGCGAGAAGGAAGGCCGGTGAAAATTTCATAGGATGCTCTTGCCTTTCGGCGTTTCGATGATGACGGTGGTGGCCTTGACGACGGCGGTGGCAACAGATCCGAGCTCCAGCCCCAGGTCCCGCACGGCCTCGCTGCTCATCAGCGACACGACCCGGAACGGCCCGCACTGCAGTTCCACCTGCGCCATGACGGTGTCCGCGGTGATGGCGGTGACCAGCCCGACGAAGCGGTTCCGGGCCGAGCTGCCCACTTTGGCCGGGTCATCCGGAAGCTGCGCCTGTTCCCGGGCCAGCCGCGCGAGCTCCAGCCCGTCCACGGCCAGCCGGCCGGCGTCGTCCTTAAGCGGGGTCAGGCTTCCGTTCTCGGTCCAGCGGCGGACGGTGTCATCACTGACGCCGAGGAACCGGGCGGCCTCGGAAACGCGGATATTAGGCATAGGGCCATCTTAGATCCTCAAATGCGGCGCGGGAAGCCCGTTGGTTCCGCACAGCAGGAGGACCGGAGCGGATGGGATTCCCCTGATTGGCCATGGTCCGGACCCGCCGCAGTACACTTCCTGCATGGCCGTCTACGTTGACCCGCCCCTCTGGCCTGCCCATGGCACCCACTTCTCGCACCTGATCTCGGATACCTCGATCGAGGAGCTGCACGCCTTCGCCGTGGATGCCGGCATCCCGGAACGGGCGTTCGACGGCGACCACTACGATGTTGCCGAGGCCCGGTATGGAGCACTCGTGGCGGCCGGAGCCATCCCGGTGGAGGGCAGGATCCTGGTCCGCAAGCTGATCGCCAGCGGCCTTCGGATCCCGGCACGGCGGCGCGGGGAGACGCTGAAGGTCCCGCTCCTGAACCGCTGGAACGGCGTGCTGCCGGGCCGCGACGCCCTCTTCCTGGACCTGTTGGACCGCTGGGGCGAAGAGCACCGGAAGTACCACGGCCGGACCCATCTGTTGGCGGTGCTGGAAGCCCTGGACGTGCTGACCGATCCTGCCGATCCGCCCCGCACCGTGCTGCTCGCGGCCTGGTTCCATGACGCCGTCTACCGCGGCATCGCGGGCCAGGACGAGGAAGAATCGGCCCGGCTGGCCGAGGATACGCTCGAACGGGCAGGGCTTCCCTACGCCGAGGTGGACGAGGTGGCCCGGCTGGTGCGGCTGACGGCCGACCACCGCCCCGCGCCGGAAGACGACGCCGGCGCCCTGCTCAGCGACGCCGACCTCTCGGTCCTGGGCGGGGACCCCGAGGCCTATGCCCGCTACCTGGCCGCGGTCAGGGAAGACTTCGCGCACATCGGCGACGACGACTTCGCCGCCGGGCGCGCCGCCGTCGTCCGCCAGCTCCTGCAACAAGAGCCGCTGTTCCACACAAGCCGCGGACGCGAACTGTGGCTGGCGGCTGCCCGCCGGAACCTCCAGGGCGAACTCGCTTGAGCGGGCCCGGCCCGGCGGGACGTCCCCGCCCGGGTCCGGACTAGGCTGCGACGCCCAGGTGATCGGCCAGCCGGTCGAACGACTCCCGCCAGCCGCTTCCGTGGCCGTCGCGGCTTTCCACGGACTCGAACGGCCCCTGGCTGAAAGTCATGCGGGTGCCGCCGCCGATCTCCTCCAGGCGGAATGCCGCCTCGGTCTCGGCGCCGCGGGTCCCGTCCGGCTTGTCCCAGGCATGGGTGAACACAAACAGGGTGGGCGGTTCAATGTCGGTGTGGACGCCGCCCCACCAGTGTTCCTCCCCGGTTGCGTCGTTGATCATGCAGGCCCGGTACAGGCCTCCGATCTCAGGGTCCGCGTCGACACTCCCGCGCGGGACATGGAAACCGTGCGGCCCCCACCAGTCCGGGGCCTGGTCCGGATCTGTGAGCGCGGACCAGAGGGCCGCGATGGGCACCGGGAACTCGCGGACGATGACCAGCATGAGGTCTTCGCTCTTCGTTGAATCTTCAGGCATCGTGGTCTTCCTCAACTCGCGCGGTAGGCCGTCACGAAGGGTGAGTTGCTTGGGATGATCTGTTTTCCCAGCGGCATCAGGGACACCGGGATGAGTTTGAGGTTGGCGATGGCCAGCGGGATGCCCACGATCGTGACCGCCATGGCGAACGCCGTCACGACGTGTCCAATCGCGATCCAGATGCCGGCCACCAGCAGCCAGATAACGTTCCCCAGCAGGGTGAACACGCCGGTGCCGCCGGGCCGGTCCACCACCGTCCGGCCGAAGGGCCAGAGCGCATAGGAGGCTATGCGGAACGAGGCGAGCCCCCACGGAATCGTGACGACCAGCAGGCAGCAGATGATTCCCGCCACGAAGTATCCAAGCGCCAGCCAGAGACCACCGAAGAGCAGCCAGATGAGGTTCAGAAGAGTCTTCATGGACCCATTCTCCCCCTCGAGGAGCCGATCAGTACCAGGGGCGGACCCTGCACGGCCGCTGACGACGGGAGGCGCCCCTAAGCCTGAGCCTGCTTCACCATGGCCGCTTCGACGTTGATCTTGACCTTGTCGCCCACCAGCAGGCCGCCCGCTGACAGGGCGGCGTTCCACGTCAGGTCGAAGTCCTTGCGGCTGATTTCCGCCTCCGCACTGAAGCCTGCCCGGGTCGCCCCGTAGGGGTCGACCGCGACGCCGGTGTATTCGACTTCCAGGTCCACAGGCTTCGTGATGCCGCGGATGGTGAGATCGCCCGTCAGCACGTAGTCCTCGCCCTCCCCCCGGAGCGAGGTGGCCCGGAAGGTCATCTCGGGGAACTTCTCGACGTCGAAGAAGTCAGGACCGCGGACGTGGCCGTCGCGGTTGGCGTCACTGGAATCGAAGCTGGCGGTCTTGACGGTCGCGTGCAGGGTGGCGTCGGCGAGGGAATCCCGCAAACGGGCCTCCGCGGAGGCCTCGTTGAAGCGGCCACGGACCTTGCTGATCCCCGCATGGCGGACGCTGAATCCGATTTCACTGTGGGACATGTCCAGCGTCCAGACGCCAGTGGTCAATCCTTCGGGCAGAGTCACAACGGTCTCCTTCGAGAAGCGGGGCCGAACCCGCCCGGTCATCGGGGTACTCCCCCACAGAGCATGCTAACGAGGAAGCTTGCAGCATGCTAGGGCACGGGGTTGGCCCATCCGGCCTCTGGTCTTCGACCCCTTGCCGGGTTAGTCTGGCGTATCAAACACCGAGCTTTCACATAAGCCTGATCCACCCAGTGATGTGAGGAATCGTGGCCGGATCGCCGAGTAAACGGGGCAAGCGTAATTGGGGCAGGCGCGGCAAGGTTTGCTGGGGTGCCGGCTGGCTGAGTCTGTGTATGCTGCTGGCAGCCTGCCAGCCTGGCCCGGCACCAACACCGTCCCCGGCGCCGCCGACACCCACGCAGTCGCCGGCGCCCCCGGCACCCTCGCAGCCGCCGGCACCCACCGCGGCGCCATCACCCGGGACCGCCGTACACTTCACGGCCCAAGGCGACATCGGTGTGAGCACGGGAGCCAAGAAGGTGCTGGACGTCGTGGCGGCGCTCAATCCGCAACTGAATCTCGCTCTCGGTGACTTCACCTATGAAGCGGGAATCGAGCAGAATTTCTGCGACATGGTCACCGGCGCACTGGGGGCCGAGTTCCCCTATCAGCTGATCACGGGAAACCATGAGAGCGATGGGCATGAAGGGGATATCGAGAATTTCGTCCGTTGCCTGCCGAACAAACTGCCCGGCCTTCAGGGCGAGTACGGCACGCAATGGCGCGTGGACTTCCCGGAACAAAATCCTCTCGTGCGGTTCATTATGGTTTCCCCGGGCATTGACTTCCGCGGCGGTCAACCACTCGATTACTCGAAGGACAGCGAACGCTGGCGCTGGACCATTGACGCCATCGAAGAGGCCAAATCACAAAAGATCCCCTGGACCGTGGTCGGCATGCATGTTCCCTGCCTGAGCGTAGGCAGATATGACTGCCAGGCCGGCCAGGAATTCACGAATATGTTGATCGAAAAGAAGGTCGACCTGGTTTTGTCCGGCCATGACCATGTCTACCAGCGAACGCACCAGCTGAGCCTGGGCGGACAATGCCGGGAAGTCGTCCCTGCCGCCTTTTCCGGCGGGTGCCTCGTCAACACCGATGCCAGTATGGTCCAGGGCTCGGGGACAGTCTTCGCAACCATAGGAGTGGGTGGGGTCGGGCTCTACGACGTGAACGAGGGAGACCCGGAAGCGGGCTACTTTGCCTCATGGTCCGGAAAGAACCTGAATCCCACGCTGGGGACCCTGGACGTCACCGCCACTGCGGCCGATCTTTCAGCCCGGTTCGTTCCCGCCGAGGGGTATACGTTCACCGACTCCTTCACCCTCCGGCGAAGGTAGCAGGGGCGTGCGAAGGTAGCAGGGCGTGTGGTGATCGGCGGCGAGCGCAGTGAAAGCCCAAAGATTCCCGCAGGATCCTCAGGCCGGCGTCCAAATGCTGATCCAGTCGAGGTAGACATGGCCCTGGGTCTCCGGAAGCGGGCAGCCCGTAAGGCAGGACTCTGTCTGCAGAATCAAGTGCATTGGCGTCGTGGGCGGTGCGGTCATGCTGGCGCTGATGGATTGGCCGTCAAGAAAGAACTCGACCCGTCCCGGGCTCCACTCCATAGTCGCAACGTGCCACGAGGAGTAGTACGCGGCCGATTCACCTTTGTCGAAGGTGTCGCTACCATCCGGCCTTGGGTAATGCACTGCCCCATAAATGACTCCGGCGAGGTCACCCTCGGGGAAGTCGATCTCACCGTCGCGGGGCCAGACGCCGCTGTCCGGCCACATGAGCCATGCCGTCTTGAATCCGGCCAGCGAGTCGGCCTTGAAGCGAACCGAATAGCGGCCGTACAGCAGGCTGTTGTGACGCGGCGGGTTGGCACTGGCGTTGGGAATCCTGGGCTGGGGCGCAGCCCCCATGGATATCCCGTTTTCAGAGTGCAGATACCAGTCAAGGGCACCGTCTTTGACGCTGAGGACTTTCGACGGGTAGTAGCCGGAGCGTCCGCCGCTGAGCTGCCCTGCCGTGTCTGGCGTTCCGTCCTTATAGCCCGCGCTCCAGCGCGTGCCATACAGCTCCCCGGGGAAGGCGCCAAGGGGGACATCGCCGGCGGAGAAATCTTCCTCGAAAACCTGTTTCCAGCCGGGCAGATCGCCGCTCTGTTTCAGATCCGCGGCGGCGCTCTGCGGCGACGCGGGGGACGCGGGCGAAGCGGGGCCATCGGAGGCTCCGGCGGCAGGAGGCTCGACGCCTGCCGGCTGCGCCCCGGGCGCATCGCCGCCCTGGGTCGAATCCGGCGCGGGGCTGAGCGGCACCCGCTGGTCCGCGGGGCCGGCCATCCCAACGCCGCAACCGACCAGTACCAACACGACGGGGGGAACGAGGATATGCAGGAATCTGCGCAGCAACCGGCTGCTTGTTCGGGCAGCCGTTCCTTGATCCGGTTTGCGCATGCGGCCAGTGTGGCATGGAAGGATCCGGCGGATCAACCGATTTTCGCCCGGGTGGGACGAGCGATTCGCCTTGACCTCGGCTTCCCGGCTTAGAAAGTGGAAGCTTCAATAAAACCCAAGGTTTATGCAAGGTGCCTCGCCCAGTATTTAGGTCTGGGGTATTTTCACTAAGTTGCCACAACTTATCAGCGGAAGTGACGGGTCTATTTCCCGGTTTGAGGGTCCGGGGAAGCGCTGCAGTTGGGGCGAGCAGACTACGTCATTGAGTGGTGAGGCCAGTGTCCATCCCGAATCTTAAACCAAGTGTGCGCCCCCAGTCCACGCCCCCGCCGGCAAGCCCGTCCGTCAGCGTCGTCATCCCTACCCTGAACGAGGCAATGAACTTGCCCTGGGTGCTCCGCAGGATGCCGTCCTACGTGGACGAGGTGGTGATAGTTGACGGCCGTTCCCTCGACAGCACCGTCGACGTAGCCCGGGCCCTCCGTCTGGACGTCGTGGTCGTTTCAGAACTCCGTCCCGGCAAAGGCAACGCAGTGCGCGCCGGCTTCGCTGCAGCATCCGGCGACATCATCGTCATGCTGGATGGTGACGGCAGCATGGACCCCCAGGAAATTGGCTGGTTGGTCACGCCGCTCCAGCACGAATACGATTTCGTGAAAGGCTCGCGCTACGTCACGGGCGGCGGTTCCGACGACATCACCTGGTTGCGCAGCACCGGGAACCGCATGCTCACGGCCCTGGCCAACACTGTCCTTCACAGCGACTTCTCGGATCTCTGTTACGGCTACATCGCTCTCCGCCGTGAATGCGTCGAGATCCTGGAGCTGGAGTCGGACGGCTTCGAAATCGAGACAGAACTGATCGTGAGGGCTTCCAGGGCCGGGCTTCGGATTGCCGAGGTACCCAGCCACGAACTGTGCCGCATCTCCGGCAACTCAAACCTGAACACGTTCCGGGACGGGTGGCGGGTCCTGCGGACACTTGCCCGGGAACGCGTCAGTTGGGAAGCACCCACTGCCGGAGCCCGCCCTGAAGCCCTGCGGCGCGTGAAATACAAGTACCCCAGCAAAGAGTTTCCCCATGTCCCCACGGATCCCCGAAGCATTCTGGGTTTGAGGGCGGGTGAGTAGAATGTCCCAGCCGACCGGCTTGCCCGCCGTATCCGTGGTCATCTGCTCCTACGCCGAAGAGCGCTGGGACCTGTTGATGGGCGCGCTGGACTCAGTTCGGGGCCAGACGCTTCCTCCGCAGCAGACGATCGTCGTCGTCGACTACAACATGGATCTTTACAAGAGGCTCATCTTCACCGTGCCGGACGCGGTGATAGTCGAAAACACCGGCCCCAAGGGCCTCTCCGGCGCACGCAACACCGGAGCCGGCGTCGCGACTGCCGAGATAGTGGCCTTCCTCGACGACGACGCCGAGGCAGCCCCGGATTGGCTCGAACGGCTCGCGGCGCCGTATGACGATCCGGATGTGCTCGCCGTGGGCGGCCGCGTCGCGCCGCAGTGGGAAGCCGGCCGGCCCCGCCATTTTGCCGAAGAGCTGGACTGGATTGTCGGCTGCACGTATCGGGGTATGCCCAAGGTTTCCACCGAGGTCCGGAACGTCATCGGGGCGAACATGTCATTCCGCGCCGAAGTCCTCAGCCGCGTCGGCGGCTTCAACACGGCGCTTGGCCGGCAGGATGCCATTCCGCTCGGCTGCGAGGAGACTGAGCTCTGCATCCGGGCGGTGATCGGGGCGCCGGGCTCCCGCGTCGTCTACGAACCCGCAGCCCTCGTGCACCACCATGTTCCCGTTGAACGGGGCACCTTGAAATACATGCTGTCCCGCTCCTGGTCCGAAGGAATTTCCAAGGCGCAAGTAAGCCGGGTCGTCGGCCACAAGCGGGCACTGGGCCCGGAACGGCGCTATGTCCGGCGGGTCCTGCCCCGCGCGGTGTTTTCCGGAGTGCGTGACTGGATCCGAGGCAAGGATTCCGCCGGGCTTGGTCGTGCAGGCGCGGTCATCGCCGTCCTCGCGTCCACCGCCAGCGGATACGTGCGCGGCCGCCGCCAGCCTCTCGAGCCCATGCCAGTCAAACCAAGCCCGGTAACACCGGACGACCTCTGGAGGGAAGTTCAGTGAAACGGACACGCCAACCCCATGCCCCGACGGTTGCCAGCGGCAGCCCTGATATCAGGAAGCGGCAATCATGAGCCAGTCTGAACGAGACGTCAAGCAGCCGACTGGGGCGTCTCTCGGCGCCAGCTTCGACGTCCACGGCGTCGTAGGCATCGAAGTCGAAGCCGGAACGCCTGGCGAGTCGCAACTGCGCGACATGCTCGCCCCGTTCCTAGGCGAGTCCCACGCACCAAGGCGGATCACCATCGGCGGAAACGTCTCACCGGGATCCGGCCAGTCGCACGCAGAGGACGCCTACCGTTTCACTGCGGACTCGCTCTACATCCCGGCCGACCGCGTTCAGATCATCGAGACACCGGACGGATACCGCATTGAAGGCGCCGGTGAGCTGTTGACCGCCGTGATCCCGCTGCTGGATCGGTTGTGCGTCCTGGAAGAGACGGCGATGATCCATGCGGCCGTCGTGGATTTCCGGGGTTCCGGGGTTCTCCTCCCGGCGTGGGGTGGTGTCGGCAAGACCAGCACCGTCGCCAAACTGGTCGCCATGCGCGATGTACGCTTCATGGCGGATGACTGGGCATTCATGGGGGCCGGCGGCATGCTGATGGGATATGCCAAGCCAATGTTCATCAAACCCCACCACCGGGCCATCTACCCGGACTTGTTTCGTGGAACCCGCAAGCCCCTGGCGCCGGGCTGGCTGACGAACCCTGTCGCCCATCTGGCCACGGCCGTCCACCCCGTTATTGTGCGCTACCCGAAGACCGCAGCCTTCACGAGACGCTGGTCCCCCGAACACCGGATGGTGCAACCGGACCATGTCTTCGGTTCGGAGCGGATCTCGTCGGCGGCACCGGCGCAGCTGGCAATCTTCCTCGAACGCTATGACGGGGCTGACGCCCGGCTGGAAGCCCGCAGCACGGAATGGATGACCTCCCGCATCGTTGGAAACTTCCATTCCGAACTGCCGATGGTTTCGCGTCGGCTGGTCGAAGCCCTCGGTGCCACCAGCCTGGTTCCGCTGGAGGAGCACTTCGGGCAGAAAGCCGCGGTCGTCAGGCGGGCACTGGAGGACGTGCCGTGCTGGTTGCTTCGGCTGCCGGCCTCTTGGTCCGCGGACCAAGCCTCCGACTTCATTGCCAACATGGTCCGCTCCAAGCTCGACGAGTGAGGTGAGGCCACGTGAGCGATCTCAAGGTGTCAGTTGTTGTTCCGGCACGCAATGCAGCGACCTGGTTAGGGGAATGCCTGGAGTCCATTGGCCGCCAACACCCCCACGAAATGATCGTCATCGATGGATGCTCGACGGATGACACGGTCCAGATTGCACGATCCTTTGGAGCGCGCGTCATTTCCGACGAGGGCCGCGGCCTCCCGGCCGCGCGGATGCTGGGCGCCCGAAGCGCCAAGAGCGACGTCGTCGCCCTGATAGACGCCGACGTCGTACTTCCTCCTGGGAGCCTGGAGGAACTCCTGGGCGAATTCGAGACAGGAGGCTTTGACGGACTCCAGTTCGGGCTGGCCAGCGAGTCCGATGGCCCGGGGTACTGGGGCTCGGCCCTGGCATGGCACCACAACCACAGCCGGGTGCGGTCCTGGTTCGGGGTCTGCGCCACCCTCATGCGTCGTGACGTGCTGCTCTCGGTCGGATTTGACGACAACTTCCGGTCCGGAGAAGACATCGAGTTGAAGATACGACTGGAGGACGCCGGGTACCGGCTCGGCGTCTCCCCCACCACCGTGGTCCGGCACCGCTTTGCCGACACGTTTGACTGTGCCCGCGACCAATGGCTCCAGGACGGCGCAGGGTTGGCCCGGACCATCCGCAAGCACCCTGCCCGCGCCGGCTGGATGCTGGTACTGCCGCTGCTGGCGTCAGTGCGCGGGGCGGGTCTGTCCCTGGTCCTTGCACCCCGCTACCTGCCGTATTGGGCGGGCTTCCTGCTCTACAACTACCGCTCCATGTTCGGCGAGATCCTGCGTCCGCAAAACCAGCCGATCTCGGTCGGAGGAAATGCGGCCTGGCTGGCCGCAGCCAGGGTTGCCCCCATGCTGACGGGGTTCCTGTTCTGGGCTTTGGCTGCCCTGGTGCTTCCTCCGGCCCAAATAGGCCTGGGCTCGGCCGTCGTGTCCGCGGCCCTCCTCACCGTCCAACTGGGAATGCTGGGCGTCGGACCGGCAACGCTGACGCTTCTCCCGCGAGAAACGGACGGGGGGCGCCGCCTCATCGCCACCAGCCTGCTCACGGTGGGTATTTTCTCGCTCGTGGTGGGCGGAGCATTGGCGGCGATCACGCACTCGCTGGGTTCGGGCGTGGGGGAGGCCTGGAATAACCCGCTGGTAACCCTTGTCTTCCTCGCTACGGCTCTTTTCGCCGCCAGCGCCTATCAGCTGGACCACATCGGCGTCGCCCAGGAGCGTGCTGACCGCACGCTCGTCCGCAGCCTCGTCCAAAGTTTGGTGCAACTTGCGTTCCTTGCCGGTGCGTTCGCCGTCGGAATCCGTGATTTGCTGGTTGTCATCGGAGCGGTCGGCGCCGGCGCACTGCTCAGTGTTCTGGTGGGGCTGCGCCAACTTGGCCGCGCGCACGTCTCGCCTGACTGGCGGCATGGGCTCAGACCCCGCCCTGCCTTGAGGCTCTTGAAACCGGGCCTCCCGAACCACGCGCTCATGATTGCGGACCGGGCACCCGGCTATTTGCTTCCGCTCATCGTCGCTGCCACCTTGGGCCCGGCGGCCACGGCAGCCTGGTACATCGTGTGGATGATGGCCTCAGCGGTATTCTTTGTGCCGCAGTCCGCCGGGTTCACGCTCCAGACAGCCTTGGCAGGCCCACGTTCGAAGCCTGGCCTCGTCGCCTCCGCAATGCGGGCCAGCCTCCTCCTTACCCTTGCGGCCGGCCTGATCCTAATGGTTGCCGGACCCTTCCTCCTCAGCCTCCTCGGTCCGCAGTACGCCTCGGCCTGGGTACTGCTGCCTGTACTGGTTCCGGCGCTGCTGCTGAGCTGCTTCACCCAGGTTTACTACGGGCTGTGCCGCGCCCAGGGGCGTCTGGTGGAATCCACATCCCTTGCCCTCGTTGCCGCCATCCTGGTCGTGGCACCGGCTGCAGCAGTTGCCCAACAATATGGCCTTACGGGCGTTTCCGTGCTCTGGTCCGTCGCCCAGGCGGCGGTTGCGCTGATCGCCGTCCGACGTCTGATCAAGCTGACCCGAGAGATGCCCGCCGCCGCAACCGGCGGGGTCCCTTCGGCGGCGCGCCATGAGCCGACAGGAATCGAGAAACCATGACAAACGACACGGCAGAAACTGTACCTGTGCGCACGGCGCCCGGACGGGACGAGCACGCTCGACACAGCGGTGCAAAACCTCCCACGGACCGCAACCTCGGGCTGACGCCCAGCTGGAAAGTCGGCGCTCTAGCGGCCGTGGCCGCGGTGGCCCTGGTTCTTGGGATCTGGAGCATGACCGGCGTTGATCCTCAACAGATCGGCGGCTCCGGACTCATCAGCGCTCTCCCCCTTACTTACTTCGTGGCGCTTGCCCTCAGCTTGGCCGGATTCGTGGCCTCGCTTGGTCTGCGCCGCTTCATTCCGGGGCTCCTGACCTGGCAGGTTCTGGTCCTGGTCCTCATCCTGCATGGCGCCGACCCCATCATCCATGGTCTGCCACGCCTCGAAGCAAGCTTTCGCCACTTGGGGATTGCCGACAACATATCCCAATCCGGACAAATCAATACGGGTCTGGACGCATATTTCAACTGGCCCGGCTTCTTCGATGCGCTGGGGATGCTGTCGGGGGCAACCGGCGTGGCGGACCTGACGGGTATCGCCACCTGGGCTCCCGTCGGGATCAACGTGATCCTCCTGGCGCCGCTCCTGGCGCTCGCGACACGGTTGACTTCAAATCCGAGGCAGGCGTGGGCGGGTGTGTGGGTCTTCTATCTGACCAGTTGGGTCGGTCAGGACTATCTGGCCCCCCAGGCCTACGCCTTCGTTCTTCTGCTGACTCTGCTGGCCCTGCTTCTCAGCACCTTCAGTGGATGGGCGTGGCCGACGGACCGAAACCGGTTCTGCAGGTGGCTTGCCCGGAGTGTATCCGGACTGGACGGCCCGGTTGCCCGGCAAGGAATAGTCGGGCCTTCCAGGGTGGACGCGGCGATCCTCGTGGTGGTCAGCTCACTGATTCTCATGGCGATGACGGCGTCGCACCAGCTCACGCCCTTTGCAGTGATCCCGTTCCTGGCTGTTTTTCTGCTCACTGGCCAGCTGCGGCTGCGGTTCCTGCCCGTCCTGGCGGTGGTCCTGCCGCTGGGCTGGCTGCTCTTCGCCGCGTCAGCGTACCTCCAGGGGCACACCGGCCAGCTCTTCGGCTCCTTCGGCGACGTCGGGGCCAACACTCTGGGGGCGCTGTCCACAAAAGTGTCCGGCAGCGATTCACATATGTTTGTGGTCTACACCCGGTTAGCGGAAGTGGCGCTGGTATGGGTCCTGGCCATCATCGGCGCCATAACGGGCTACAAGCGAAAGACGCCCTGGCTTGCGGCCGCGGCCGGTACGCTCGCACCGCTGTTCCTTATTCCGGCCCAGCCGTACGGCGGCGAACTGCTTCTTCGCCTGTATCTGTTCAGCCTGCCCTTCGCGGCATGTCTCGCGGTGCTGCCTCTGATGTCGGACAAGATCGTGGCGTCGGACCGGACCGGGGGCCTGGGCTTGAAACGGGCTCTGATCCTGCTGCTGCTCGGCGGGCTACTCGCCGCAACGACCATCGTTACCCGCTATGGAAACGACAGCATGGAGAGCTTCAACGACGACGAAATCGCCGTCGTGAACCACCTTTACTCGACGGCCCCCACGGGATCAATACTGATCGAAGCGGTGCGCAACACTCCGTGGAAGGCCCAGCACTATGCGGACTATGACTACCGGGCACTTGTGGCAGCCGAAGCAAGGCCCGGCGCGGCCCCGCTCACCTGCGACCCTGTCAACGAGATCGCCCGCAACTCGGGGGCGTACGTGATTGTCACCGACAGCCAGCAGGCGGCCGCCGATCTTCGCGGCTCGACTCCAGCAGATGACCTTAAGCACTTCATCGCCACCTGCGGCACCAGCCCCGGCTGGACAAAGGTATTTGAAAACGCCGGCGGCGTGATCTTCCAGATCCAAGGAGCAAAAAATGGCAAATGAACGCATCTACCTGAGCTATGCGACGGCCTCCGTCGCAGTCGCCGCCGTACCGCTCTCGTTCTTCGGTCCGGGCGGCCTCCGGCTAGCGGTGATCGGCCTGCTGATGCTCGCCGGCCCCGGGACGGCGCTGGTCCTGCTCCTCCGTCTTGACCCCCCGCGCTCCATGCAGGCAACCGGGGTGCTGCCACTGAGCATCGCCGTCGCAATCGCGTTCAGCCTTGCGATGTCCACGCTGGTAGCGACCGCAATGATCTACGCAGGACTTTGGTCCCCGCCCGCGGGCGTCTTCATCCTCACCGCCGCCACACTCGCACTACTGGGATTTGAGCTCAAAAGGTCCCGGACCACCCTGGCCGGTGCGAAATGATCGTCTTCCTGGTGGGCTTCGCCACCGTAGTGGCACTCGTAAGCTGCGAGGTGCTGCGGGTGTTGAAGCCCGAAAAGCGACTCCCCAAGGGGGCCGTATTGGTAACCGCTGCTCTTCTATCGGTGATTGGCATCTCGGTCGTAGTGCAGTTGGTGACGCTGGCCTGAACAGGGCCAGCCTGCTCGTCGCTTCGGCGCGAGATCACCTTAACAAGCAGAACCAATCACGGAGAGTACATCAATGAAAAGTTTAAAAGCACTGAGCACAGCGGGGACACTCGGACTGATCGTAGCCGGTACCCTTGTTTTCGGTTCCGCGCAGGCAAGTTCCGCGGCCACCTGCAGCGTACCGCCCCCCGGAGCCCCCATCACCTCCACAGGCTTTGAGTCCGGCAGCCTTTGCACGCTGATCCCGAAGGTATCGGGAACCGGCACGGCAACCGTTACGGGATCATTGGCAAAAGCCGGGACCCGTTCAGCCAAACTGCATGTGACCACCGATTCCGGTTCCCTCGCGAACCTCTCAACTCCACCCCTCCCCGCGGGGACCAAAACGGTCACCGCCGACGGCTGGTTCAATATCACCAAGGCCGGAGTCGCCGGCAACGATGTGCCGTATTTCCGCTTCTTCTCCGGCACCACCCGGGTTGCGGATATCTACCGCTACAACAGCAACGGGCAGCTGTGGCTGCGGGTGACGGCTCCGAACGGGAACTTTGTCTACACGAAGCTGATCGCCGGAAACATATCCATGAGTGCCTGGCATCACGTCACGATGCGCGTCACCGCCAACGGCAGCAAATCAACGATCCAGGTTTTGTTTGACGGGGTGCAGAAATACTCAAGCAGCACGGTCAGCATGACCGGGACCAGCCTTAGCAAAGTCCAGCTTGGGGCCGAGCACAACCGCCAGATGGGCGACGAATACATCGATGACGTCGTCATCAAGGCCTCATAGCTGAACAGCCTGGACAGAGGCAGCGCTCGCGGCCTCCGACGGGAACAACGTCAGCGCCGCAATGACCAGAGGGCGGCGGCCGGAGATCTTTCCGGCCGCTGCCCTCCGGCGCGGGCTTCCCGCCCTCGGCCGGCCAGGTTTCAGCCCTGGCATCGGCCCTTCCTGTCACTGGCCCTCACGACGATTTGGCTGCCGTCACGAAGGCCTTGATCTTGGCCAGGTCCTTGACCCCGCGGGACGATTCGACGCCGGAGGAGACATCCACGCCCCAGGCACCTGCCTGCGCGGCAGCCTGGGCGACATTGATTGGATCCAGGCCCCCCGCCAGCAGCCAGGGCCGGCCTTCGAGCCCCTTGTCCCGGACGGAACCGTAGTCCCAGGCCTCACCGGAGCCCGGTACGGCGGCGTCGATCAGCAGCAGGTCCTCGCCCCAGCTGCCGAACGCAGCAGGAGGGGCGGACATCGTGACGGCGCGGATGATTTTCAGGCCGGCGTCGTGCACCGTCTCCACGTCCGCCGCGGAGCGCTCACCGTGCAGCTGCACCCAGGCCAGGCCGGCCTCGCGGGCCACCGCGACGGCGGCCGCGGCCGCCTCGTGCCGGAAGACGCCCACAGCAGGAAACCCGGCCGGGAGCTGCGCCAGGAGTTCCCTGACCTGCGCCGGCGTCACTTCCCGGGGACTCCGGGTCAGGACGAAGCCGACGGCGTCTGCACCGGACCCGACCGCCAGGCGCACCGACTCGGGCGTACTGAGGCCGCACACTTTGACAAACATTTCAGCTCCTTTCGCAGCAGTTCCTGCCTCTGACGTTAGCAAGACGACACCGCCGGCGCCGAGGTTACGCCCCGCCACCCCGTGGCGCATCCAGGCCGGCGTCCGGCCAGAGTGAGCCGGCCGCTAGGCTGGGGACATGGAGATCATCCGCTATGCCGAGCTGAAAGCCCAACCCTGGCGAAACGGCGGCGGGCTGACCCGCGAACTGGCCAGCCATCCCGCGGCCGCCCCGGCGGGTGACGCCACAGTGCAGCACGGCTGGGACTGGCGGGTGAGCATCGCCGAGGTGTCCAAGGCCGGCGGCTTCTCGACCTTCCCCGGCATGGACCGGGTGTTGACGGTGATTGATGGTGAGCTGCTGCTGCTGAGCGTCGACGGGGCCGAGCACCCGCTCGAGAAATACCGCCCGTTCCGGTTTTCCGGCGACGCGGACTCGGCCGGGGCCCTGCCGACCGGCGACGTCCGGGATCTGAACGTCATCACCCGGAACGGCGTTTTCAAGGGCTACACCTCCATCGTCGAGCTGTCCAAGAAGCGCGCCCATCCCGTGTTTGCAGGCCAGTGGGGCATCCTCCTGCACGGCCAGGCCAGGGTCAGCAGCCCCGGAACCGCGGGAGGCGCGGCCGTGCCGGGCGGCGCGGCGGCGTCCGCCGGGCCGCCTGAGCCCGAACCGGCCGCCGTGGAGCTAAACCGTTTTGACGCCGTCGTCGGTTCAGACACGGCCACGCCGGAAATCCTGGGCCGCGGATTCCTGGCCGTTGTTTCCATCGACCGCGTTTCCGGCGGCGCGGAGAGCGGGCTTGCCACGGACTAACAGTCCCGAACCAGCAGTCACGGCAGGGTTCCGTGGCCTTCACCCATCCCGTCCGGCCCGGACTGTCCGGGCAGCCCCAGCGCCCGGGAAAACTGCCACTGCCTCGACGCTCCGGCCCGGCTGGTCGGAGCCCGGGCGGCGTGCCCGCGGCAACACGCCGTGCCAGGAGCCGGTTCGCGGTCAGCGACTGGGCAGGAGCGCTGGAATATAGGACACTGGCCCGGGGTTCTGGGATAGAACGAACGGAGCACATCATGGCAGCATCAGTCCAGCTCGGCGACGGCCTGACGGTCAGCCCCCTGGGGTTCGGCGGCATGGCCCTGACCCCGGTGTACGGGGAGGTGGACCAGTCCGAGGCCCTGAAGACCCTGCACCACGCGGTGGATGCCGGCGTCAGCTTCATCGACACGGCGGACATCTACGGCGGAGGCGGCAATGAGGAGCTGATTGCCCGGCTGCTCAAGGAACGCCGCGGCGAGGTCCAGCTGGCCACGAAATTCGGGCTGGTCGGCACACCGGCAACCGGCTACACGGACATCCGGGGCGACGCCGCCTACGTGCGGCAGGCCGTGGACCGCAGCCTGCAACGGCTGGGCACCGACACCATCGACCTGTATTACATGCACCGCCGTGACCTCCGCGTTCCGATAGTGGAAACCGTGGAGGCCATGGCGGGGCTCGTGCAGGCCGGCAAGGTGCGGCATCTTGGCCTGTCCGAGGTGACGGCCGAGGAGCTGCGCGAAGCCAGCAGCATCCACCCGATCGCCGCGGTCCAGAGCGAATGGTCCATCTGGAGCCGCGATGTGGAACGCAACGTTGTTCCTGCGGCGGCCGGGCTGGGGGTGGGTTTTGTGCCCTACTCGCCGCTGGGCCGGGGATTCCTCACCGGCACCGTGGACGCCTCGAAGCTGGGCAGCAACGACTTCCGCCGCAACATCCCCCGCTTCGCCGAGGACGCCGCCGTCGCAAACCAGGGTGTGGTGGCCGCCGTGCAGGCAGTCGCCGCCGAAGTCACCGCCGCCGGGCAGGGTGCCACGCCGGCGCAGGTTGCGCTGGCCTGGCTCCTGGCGCAGGGCCGGAAGCTGGGGCTCCCCGTCGTCCCGATCCCGGGCACGCGCAAGGCGCACCGGATCGATGAGAACCTGGGCGCCCTGGGGCTCAACTTCACCGCCGCCCAACTGGAGAAGCTCGACACCGCTGCGGACGCCGTCGTCGGCTCCCGGTCCCCAGACCCCCGCTGGGTGTCCCAGGGCCGGGAACAATAGGGGCGTGAACAGCAGGGCCGCGAATAAAGCGACCGTAGACTAAGCCCATGGACTCGCTCATTCACTCACTTCGTGACATCACCATCCGCCGGATTTCGGTCAGCGAGATGGACAACAACGTGTACCTGCTCACCGCCAAGGAGTCCGGCGCGCAGCTGCTGATCGACGCGGCCGACGACCTGCCCGCCATCCGGGGGCTGCTGGAAGACGCCGCCGCGGACACATCCGCGACGCCGAAGCTGGCGATGATCGCCACGACGCACCAGCACTGGGACCATGTCCGTGCACTGCCGGGCCTGGTCGAATCCACCGGCGCGAGGACGGCGGCCGGTACGGAGGACGCCCCGGAGCTGCCAGTGCCGGTGGATGTCCTGCTGGGCCACGGCGACGTCGGCAACTTCGACGGCTTCGACGTGACGGCGGTGCACCTGCGCGGGCACACCCCGGGCTCGGTCGCGCTGGTGTACGAGGACCCGGAGGGACCTGCGCACATCTTCTCCGGCGACTCGCTGTTCCCCGGCGGCGTGGGCAACACCCAGAAGGATCCTGAGCGGTTCGCCCAGCTCATCGCGGATGTGGCCGAGCGGCTGTTTGATGTGTATCCGGATGACACCGTGGTGCATCCGGGCCATGGCAAGCCCACCACCCTGGGTGCGGAACGCCCGCACCTTCACGAGTGGCGTGCCCGCGGCTGGTAGGTCTGAAACCTCATCGAGTGCTCCAGAACTGCCGTTATGAACCTTCTAAACGGCAGTTACGGAGCACTCGATGGTGGTTAAGCGGCCTTAGCGGCTGCGGCGTTCGTTCGACGCCGGAGCGGACGCGCGGCGGGGGCCGCCGCTGCGTGCCGGACGGCCTTCGCCGGAGCGGCCGCTGCCGCCGCCTGCGTAGGATCCGCCCGAGGTGCCACCGGTGTTGGATGACCAGACAGCAGCGTTTCCTCCGGTTTTGCTTCCGGTTTTGCTTCCAGAGGGCTGGGCGCCGGCAGCTGCACGCTGGCCGGTTGCCGGACGTCCGCTGCGCTGGCCGCCTGCCGAAGCACCCGTGCGGGGTGCGCCGGTGCGGGGAGCGCCGCCGCGGGGAGCGCCGCCGCGTCCTTCGGAGGTGCGGCCGTCAGAGCCACGGCCAGCCGCTGCGCGGCCGCCTGCTGCCGGTACATCGTTGCGGTGTGTGCCGTAGGAGGTTGAGCGTCCGCGGGTACCGCGGCGTTCGGCGCGCTCGGCCTCCATCCGGTCCTCGTTCTTTTCCGTGACGCGCTCCGCGGCGTTGCGCGCGGCGGCCTGGCCTTCGTACGCCACCGCACGGCGGTCGGCACGGGCCAGATCGGTGCGGGGGGCCTCAGCCCCGACGCGTCCGCGTCCGCCACGTCCGCCGCGGCCACCCGCGGTGGGTGCGGCCTGGGTGGTGCGGCGGGCGCGCTTGCGCTCGGCGTTGGCTCCGGTGGACGTGCCGCCGCCCTGGTTGGACTTGGCGGCCAGCAGCGCGGCGCGGGTGCGCGGATCGATCTTGTCCGCCATTTCGCCAACCAGTTCGGCGACCAGCGGGGAGTTGGCGGTGACGCGCTCGAAGTTGACCTCGACGCCGGCAGCCTTCATCAGCTTCTTGACGTCGGACTGCTGCTCCGGCAGGGTCAGCGTGACCACGGTGCCGTCGGAGCCGGCGCGGGCGGTACGGCCCGAGCGGTGCAGGTAAGCCTTGTGCTCTGTGGGCGGATCAACGTGGATGACCAGTTCGACGTCGTCGACGTGGACGCCGCGGGCCGCGACGTCGGTGGCCACCAGGACGCGGACTTCGCCGGAGGAGAACTCGGCGAGGTTCCGGTCACGGGCGTTCTGCGAAAGGTTGCCGTGCAGATCGACGGCGGGGATGCCGGCGTCGGTCAGGGTCTTGGCCAGCTTGCGGGCGTGGTGCTTGGTACGCATGAAGAGCACCCGGCGGCCGGCGCCCGAGGCGAGCTCGACGATCAGCTGCTTCTTGACGGTCTGGTCGTTGACGACGAGCACGTGGTGTTCCATCGTGGTCACCGCTGCCTGTGATTCATCCACGGCGTGGGTCAGCGGGTTGGACAGGTAACGCTGGACGATCTTGTCCACGCCGTTGTCCAGGGTGGCGGAGAACAGCAGGCGCTGGCCCTGGCTGGGGGTCATGTCCATGAGCTTCTTGACGACCGGCAGGAAGCCGAGGTCGGCCATGTGGTCGGCCTCGTCCAGCACGGTGATCTCGACGGCTTCGAGGGTCAGGATGCGCTGGCGGATCAGGTCCTCCAGGCGGCCCGGGCAGGCGATGACGATGTCGACGCCGGCACGCAGGGCCTTTTCCTGGCGGGCCTGGGAGATGCCGCCGTAGATCACGGTGGTGGTCAGGCCCATGGCCTTGGCCATCGGTTCGATGGTGGCGTTGAGCTGGGTGGCCAGCTCACGGGTCGGGGCAAGGACCAGACCCATGGGACGGCCGGGCTTGCGGAAGTGCTTGGCTTCCCGCTCGGCGAGTCGTGCCACCAGCGGGATAGCGAAAGCGATGGTCTTGCCGGAGCCGGTGCGGCCGCGGCCCAGGACGTCGCGTCCGGCCAGGGTGTCCGGCAGGGTCTTGACCTGGATGGGGAACGGCTCGACGATCCCCTGGGCGGTGAGGGTGTCGGCGAGTGCCTTGGGCGTGCCGAGGGCAGCAAATGTAGTCATATGTTTCAAAGGTCTTTCAGGCGGTATCCATGCGGATATCGGCCCCCGATGCCGGTTGGCTCAGGGGTTCGCCGAAGAAAAGTCAGGTGATCAACCGGGCTGCTACTAACCTTGCGGCAGTTGCGGCCGGGACCAAATAGAACGCGTTCATCGACGCAGGATGTGCCTCTCACATGAAAAAAACCCACTCCCCGCAGTCGGATTCCGGGAGGAATCCAGCAGGGGAACCGGTTGATGAACCGGAACAAAAGTGGGCATCACTGCACATCAAGTTCCCTCAGTCTATCAGCTGCGGTACCCCTTCCCTGCACACGGCCCACGGCGCGGCTCCGTGGAAGGCCCGGGGGAAGCATGGCCCCCAGGTAACTCGCAATAGATGCCGTTTTGAGCCCTCAGAACGACAACGAATGCCAGTCAGTTGGGCAGGCCACGCCGTCGGGCGTCAGCCGCCGATGAAGCGGTTCCGGCCGGCGCGGTAGCCGAAGACCGCCGCCAGCGAACCGACGGCCAGGAACAGCACACCCGCGGCGGTAAAGGACCCCGTGGACTGGTGCAGCTGGCCGACCATGAGTGTCCCGGTGGAGCCCAGCCCGTAGCCCACGCCCTGCATCATGCCGGACAGGTGTGCGGCCGTGTGCCCGTCGCGGGTGCGCAGCATGATCATCGTCAGCGCCACCGCAGTCAGGCTCCCCTGGCCCAGGCCCAGCAGCCCGGTCCACAGCCAGATCAGCTGCAGCGGTCCGAAGATGCTCAGGGCGAACCCGCCGCCGGTCATCAGCGCGACGACGGTGTTGATGGCGCGCTGGTCACGGAACCTTGCGGCCAGGGCCGGCGCGAACAGCGACCCCAGCATCTGCAGCACGATCGAGGCCGAGACGATCAGCCCGGCCGTGCCGCCGTCCACTCCGCGTTCGCGCAGGATCGGCGCGAGCCACGCAAACACGCTGAACGACATCATCGCCTGCAGCACCATGAAGACCGTCACCTGCCAGGCGACGGCCGAGCGCCACACGTTGACGCCGTCGGCCGCCTGCTGGTGCGGGCCGTGGTGCTGCCGCAGGGCCAGCGGCAGGAACAGCAGCAGGACGACGCCGGCCGGCACCGCCCAGAGCCACAGCGCCGCCGTCCACTCCCCCGTCGTGGTGTAGACGGGGTAGGTGAAGCCGGCGCCGAGCGCGGCCGAGGCGCAGATGGCCGTGGTGTACAGGCCGCCCATCAGGCCCAGGCGGTGCGGAAAATCCCGTTTCACGAGCCCCGGCAGCAGCACATTGCACAACGAGACCGCGGCGCCGCACGCAGCGGTTCCGGCCAGCAGCGCGGGAAGATGCCCGGCCCCGGCAGCGTCCAGCGGCCGCAGCAGCAGCCCGGCGGTCAGCACCGCCATGGCCCCGAGCAGCACGCGTTCCGCGCCGAAGCGCCGCGCCAGCACCGGGGCCAGCGGGGCGAACACCCCAAGCAGCGTCACCGGCACCGTGGTGAGGACCACCACGGCCCAGCCCGGCAGCCCGGCGTCGGCCGTCACCTCGGGAAGCACGGCGGAGAAACTGGAGAACACCGTGCGCAGGTTCAGCCCGATCAGGACCAGGCAGACGCCCAGGTAGGCCAGCCCGCGCCGGCTGCCGATGCGGGTGGGCTCCGCCGCGGGAACGTCGTCGGCCTCCGCGTCCACCAGGGCGGTGCGGAAATCCTTGGCGCGGCGTTCCGCAAAAATGCGGTCGACGGCGGCTGCCCCGCCGGCAGCGGAGGCCTGGGCTCTCTTCGGTACGGTCACTGACCCATTCTGGCAGGCGCCCCGGGACGGCGGAGGCGCACATGGGATTTATCCACATACGGCGCAGGCGCGTGGAGGCATGTCCCGATCCGCACGTACGCTGACCGAACAAGCACGACCACATGCACTGCCCGCACTTACACTGCCCAGTAAACACGGGAGGAACAATGATTCTCCAGCAGTCCCGGCCAACGCCGCCGCCCGTTCCACCCCCTGCACCGGGCCTCGGCGCCGGTGTAGCAAGTCTCGTGTGCGGCGTCCTGGGGGCCTGCAGCTTGACTGTGACCGTGCGGGCCAGTCTCCTCGCCGCGGTGCTTACGCGGGGGGACTTTGGCCGCGGTCCGCGCGATTGGGTTGCGCCCGCGGTCTTTTGGAGTCTGCCGGCTCCCCTCGGCCTGGCCTGCCTGATCCTGGGCATCATCGCCGTCGTTCGATCAGGCGGCCGGACGAATGCCCGGGTCGCCGGCGTCCTGGGGTTGTCCGTTCTGGCGGTCCAAATTGTCGGCCTTGTGGCTCTGGTGGCCAACGGCGGAGGATTCCTGATGGTTTGGTGAACGCCACCGGCATCCCGGCGCTCTCTGGTCCGCCCGCCCCGGCGGCTTCCCCCGGCGCCGCCCACCCCAGCAAACTCCTCTATTCTGGAAGGGATGAGTGAATCCCCAGAATCCCCCCGGACGCAGCCGCCGTCGCGCCCGGTGACCCCCGGCAGCCAGGCCTCGTTCGGGACCTACGGCGGCCGGCCGGTCAGCTTCGTGCGCCGCGGAACCCGGCTGCAGGGCCGTCGCCAGGCGGCCTGGGAGGAGCACTCCGACCGCTGGGCCGTGGAGGTCCCCCGCCACATCTCCAACACCTCCGTACACCCGGACTATGTGTTCGACGCCGCCGCCGAATTCGGTCGCACCGCGCCGCTGATCGTGGAGATCGGTTCCGGCCTCGGCGACGCCGTCTGCCACGCCGCGGAGCAGAACCCGGACACGGACTTCGTGGCTGTGGAGGTTTACACCCCCGGCCTGGCCAACACGCTGATCAAGATCAACAGCCGCAAGCTGAGCAACGTCCGGGTGGTCGAGGCGAACGCCCCGGAAGTGCTCGCCACGATGCTGCAGGCAGCCTCGGTCACGGAACTGTGGGTCTTCTTCCCCGACCCCTGGCACAAGTCCCGCCACCACAAGCGCCGGCTCATCCAGCCGGCCTTCGCCGGGCTCGCCGCGAGGGTCCTCAAGCCCGGCGGCGTCTGGCGGATCGCCACGGACTGGTCCAACTACGCCGTCCATGTCCGCGAGGTCCTGGCCGGCTCGCCCGATTTCGAAAACCTGCACGGGGGCCAGCGCAGCGGCAGCGAGAGCCCCCTGACCCGGGTCTGGGAATCCGGCGTCGAGTCCCTCGTCGGAGGCGCGCCCGTGAAGGAAGGCCGCGCACCCGTCAGCACCGACCAGACAGGCCCCAATGAAGGCGTCGATGAGACCGGCGGGTGGGCCCCGCGGTTCGAGGGCCGGATCCTGACAAGCTTCGAAAACAAGGCGCACGACGCCGGCCGCCTCATCTTCGACCTCAGCTACCGGCGCCGCTAAGCCTCGGCTGCCGACGACGCCTCAGGCACCTGTTCGGAAACCCTTCCGCGTGGCACGATTATTGAAGGGACATGCGCCGGCGTAGGTTTCGTCCGGGAGGACAACCGAGTCACTCGAGGGACTGGCCATCAAAAAGGAACTGAGGGACGCGGCGGATGCCGCCGAAGACGTCACCAACTCGAAGCCGCTCGAGGTGGTGGCGCGGGCCGGGTTTGCTGTGAGCGGCGTCCTGCACCTCCTGATTGGGCTGGTCGCCGTCCGGCTCGCCACGGGCGGCCAGGGCAAGGCCGACGTCAGCGGCGCCATGGCGGAACTGGCCGGCCAGCCCGCCGGACCGGTGCTGCTCTGGAGTTCCTTCGTGGCATGTGTCGCCTTGGCGCTCTGGCAGACCAGTGACGCGGTCTTCGACTTTCAACATCTTCCCGCCAAGAAGAAGCTCGGGAAGAAACTCAAGGCCGCACTCCAGGCCGTGGTGTACGCCGCACTCGCCGTGACGCTCGCGTCTTTCGCCAGGGGCACGGGGAAGGACCAGGGCCGTACCACGAGCGACTTCACGGCAACGCTCATGAAGGCACCGGGAGGCGTCGTCCTCCTGCTCGCCATCGGCGCCGCCGTGGCCGTCACCGGAATCATCTACGCCATCCGGGGCTTCCGGAAATCGTTCATCAAGTACCTCCGGATGCCGTCCTCGGACACGGCCCGGACGGTGGTGACGGTGCTCGGCGTCGCCGGCTACGCCGCCAAGGGCATCGCCCTTCTCCTGGTGGGCCTGCTGATAATCATCGCCACCGTGACCGTGCACCCCGAGGAATCAACAGGGCTCGACGGCGGCCTGAAGGGCCTGCGCGAGCAGCCGTACGGCATCTACCTGCTGGCAGCCGTGGGCGCCGGCCTGATCTGCTACGGCGTCTTCATGATGGTGCGCGCCAGGCTCGCCAAGATGTAGGTACCCGCTCAGGAGTACCGGTTCACGGCTTGTAATCGTCGTGGACGACAACCCTGGACAGCTCGATCGCCCCGTCCGGCAACCTCCAGAAGTGCAGCCGGCGGGCGGCTGCAACGTTCTTTTCAATCGCCACGCGGAAACAGGTGGCCCCGTCGTCACGGCGGTGTGGCGGAGTGTCCCCCGCCGCGTTGGCCCGCAGCGGGTGGAGCTCCCGGGCCGGGTTGCGCTCGGCTGCCCCCGTCAGGATCTCCACCGTGGCCTTGAGGGCCTTCGCTGCCACACCGGGCTCTGTGAAAGCGTAGAGTGAGGCTGCGAATTCGGGCCCGGCCTTCCATCCCGGCGGCAACGCCTGCCGTGCCTTCTCAGCGGCCGGTGTATTGCGCACCCATGAGAGATAGACATCGTGGCGAAGGCGGGCGTCCAGCGTCGCGAACAGTTCGCCGGGATCAACCTGCGCCCGTTTGAGCGCCTGCTGGGTTTCGCGGTTGCGGGTGCGCAGGCCCTGGAGTTCCTCCCGCTGCCTGGCCAGCCGCGCCCTCGCCGCCTCCAGATCCGCATTTGCCGCGTCCGAGATCTTCCGTTCGGTTTCCAGCTGCAGCTTCAGCGCTTCGCGGTCCTTCTGGAGGCTGACCAGCCGGGCGCCGGCCTGGCTTCCGGCGGACACAAGCTCCTGGAGCGCAGCGACTTTCCGTCGTTCGGCGTCGAGCTGCAGCTGGGCGGACAGCAGCGCGGCCGACGGCTTCGGCGCCGGGGCGGAGGCCTCCGCCTTGCTGCCGACCGCGTCCGTGGACGCGGTGCCCGCCACGTCTGCTCCGGGGGCAACGAATGTCCTGCCGGCCCTGGATTGTTCGGCCAGATGGCGCCCGGCCCGCAGCCAAGGGGTGCCACCTGCAAGAAGCGCGGGCGATTCCTTCACCTCGGCGTCGTCATCCACATCAAGGAGGGACAACACCACCGCCCCCTGCTCCCGCAGGAACCGTGCCACCACAACCTCGCCCTCCGTGACCAGGCTGTCGGCGGTGTCCAGCGGGTTGGAAGAAATGCAGTCCGCGCCGACCGACCAGCTGGAACCCGGGAACAGTGTCAGTTCGACGCCCCTGGCAGTGACCTCCTCGGCCAGGGCCAAAACGAGGTCCCCGGAACGGTAGAGCTCTGCAAGCCGGGGAGTGGCCTTTAGTTCATTGACGTCCAGCGCCTTGTCTTCATCGTTGAAGAGGCCCTCGATCGGCTGCCCCGGCGCAAGCATCCAGTCGAGGCGGACGGGCGGAACAACCCGTTCCCGCTGGATGGAACAGCGGGTGCCGTCGTCCAGTTCGACGATTGCCCTGGAGCCTGCGCTGGTGAAAGCCCTGATGGTGCCGCGGACGCGGCGTGGTGCCGCGGCGGCGGGCCTCGTTTTTGGGGGAACCACGGTGATCAGGCTGAGGACGTCCTCGATGATGTCCTCAGCCGCGCGCGCTGCGGCCGGGCGGTCCCCGGCCATGCGCAGCGGACTCTGATAGACGTCCCGCATCCAGCGGAGATCCGCCGAGTAGACCCGCGCGGCGTTGCCGAAGACGTGGGCGCCCGCCGACAGGTGGTCTTGGAAGATATAGCTTTCCCCGCCGTTTTCCAGGCAGAAAATCTCCGCCAGCCCACCCACTTCCCGGGCGATGTGGTCCACGTCGATGCGGTTCCGCTCCAGCTGCGGATGCCAGGAGATCACCGCTGCCGGTTTGGTCCGCCCCTTGGCCATGAGGCGGAGGGCCAGGTCCTTTCCTGACGTGACAACTTCATATCCCTGTTCCACGACGAATCCCCATTTCGTTGGTGCGGAGGTGCGAAGTCCGCGTGTGACGGAGAAGCCTGCGGACTCTCCACGCTCAGTTGAGCAGGAGGGTCTGACAATAACGGGCCGGCGCGGCTACCCGTCCGGCACGGCGATGACGGCCACGGTCTGCTGCTGCCCGTTCCGCATCTCCACGCTGCCGATACTGGCGAGCTGCAGCGGGGTGGCCCCGGTGATCCTGACCCGGCCGGACGGGGTCGCCGTCCAGGAGCACGCGCGGTCTTCTCCGCCGTCGCGGTCCTTCACCCACAGCGAGAACGTCCCCGCCACGGGCAGGCTCCGGCCATCCACCGCCAGTTCGGTGCCCCAGGTCTTCCTGACCAGGCCGACGGTGACCTGCAGGCCCTCGCCGGACTGAACGGAGTAGCTGGCGTCCGGCTTGGGAGGTTGATTGAGCAGCGGGGCGGCCACGATCCCGAGGGCGAGGCACGCCGCAGCCGCGGCGGCCACCGCCGCGGACCACCGGCGCCGGACTGTCCGGCGGCGCGCGGCAACTTCATCGAGCAACAGCCGCAGCACGGGGCCGGACTCGTGCGCAGCGGGGGCCCGCTCACCGGCCCCGGGCACAGCCGCAGCGGCTGCCGCGGCGGTCAGCGCGACGGCGTCGGGCACCGGAAGCGCGTCGAGCAGCGCCGGGAGGCTGGCCAGATCATCCAGTTCCTGCCGGCAGTCCGCGCAGGAGTCCAGGTGCTCCTCAAAGGCTGCAGCCTCCGCGGCCTCCAGCCCGCCGAGCAGGTAGGCGCCGAGCAGGTGGTGGAGCCCCGTTCCGTTCACCGCTGCACCCCCATTTCGTCAAGGATGGTCCGCAGCGCGCGCACGGCGTAGAACGCCCTGGACTTCACTGTGCCGCTGGGGATGTTCAACCGGGCGGAGGCCTCCTGGACCGTGTAGCGGCGGTAGTGCAGGGCGACGAGGACGTCGCGGTGCTCCGCGCTGAGCCGGAGCAGCGCCTCCTCCATCAGCACCTTGTTGAGCAGATCATCGACCCGGTCGGCCGCGTCCACGGGATCGGTCCCATCGCGTTCCGTGGCCTCGAGGGGGCGGCGCTGGGACTTGCGGTAGTTGTCGATCATGATGTTTCGGGCCGTCCGGAACAGGTAACTGCGTAGGCTCCCGGTGATCTGGGGCGCCTGCTGCCAGACCCGCAGCACGGTCTCCTGCACGACGTCGTCCGCCAGGTGCGGATCCCGGGAGGCGTTCAGGACGAAGCGCCTCAGGGCCGTACCGTGGTCGCGGTAAATCGCGGCCACCACGTCTTCGTCCAGCGACATTCCGCACCTCCGGGCTCGTGTCCTGATGCCCCTTACGACGTACGGGCGGCCGCATTAGTTCAGTGCGCGCGCCGGCCGGGAGCCGGGAGCCTGAGCCGGGTCAAGAACAAGGGCCAGGAATAATCCCCCAGACCCTGAACCATTCTTCACCGCAGTGCGTCATATCGGATAGCGCCGGACTGACGAATTGGCCGGCACGAGCCAAGGAGCAGCAGATGAAAAAGCACCTCAGCATTGGCCTGTCAGCTTTCGCCCTCGCCGCGTTACTCTCCGGCTGTGCGGGCGGCGGCACTACGACCGCCACGGTGGCACCGGCGCCTTCGGCCAGCAGTGCCGCGGCCAGCAGCCCGGCCACTGCACCGGCCACCGGTGCGCCCCTGCCTTCCCCTCCGGCATCTGCCGCGGAACTCATGGTCGCGCCATCGAAGGCCGGACAGATCGTGGTCGATGGCAAGGGCATGAGCGTCTACTACTTCACGAAGGACACGAAGGACTCCGGGACCAGTGCCTGCACCGGCGGGTGCCTCACCGCCTGGCCGCCGGTCACCACCACCTCTGCCACCCCGGCTGTCGCCGGCGTCACCGGCACCGTGGGAACCATCACCACACCGGACGGCAACAAGCAGCTGACCATCGGCGGCATGCCCGTCTACTACTTCGAAAAGGACAAGGCCGCCGGCGACATCCTGGGCCAGGGCGTCGGCGGCGTCTGGTACCTCGTGGCTCCGTCCGGGGAGATGATCACCGCACCGGCCGGTTCTTAAAGACGCCTGGCGCCTGCTGCCGGGGGCAGCAGGCGCGGCGCCGCTCCCGCGGAGCCCGCTGTCCGCCTACTCGAACTCGACGGCGGCCACGATCTCCTTGGTGTCCGGATGGATCATGAATGCTTCGTCGTCGTCTTCCACCATCAGGAACTCGCCCTGTTCCGTGCTGAAGTGCCAGGCCAGGGTGCGTTCGCCGTTGTGGTCATAGTTGGGGTCGCCCATGGTGATCTTCAGCAGCGTATGGCCGGCCACAGCGCACAGCTCACGGATGGTCAGCTCGAACTCCGGAGCGTCCAGGCGTGCGTCTTCGGCAGCCTCGGCCTGGCGTTCTTCCAGGTTGGGGATCCGGGCCACCCGCTCGACGATATGCCGGTCGAGTTCCTCTGCGTCCAGGACCAGAAGGTCCTCCTGGCCCCGGAGCCAGGCCGCGTTCAGCGCGATGAGGTCCTCGGTCTCCAGCAACCCCTCGAACTCGACGTCGAGCTCCTCCAGCTGCCGGACGGCCCCGGAGACGCCCGCCTCGCCGTCGGTGTCCACGCCGGCGCCCCCCTCCAGGTAGCAATCGACGTCGTCCTCCGTGAGGGAGTCGAAGGCGGCCACCGTGCGGTTGAAGAGGTCCAGATGGGCGACGGCACCCATGCTCCCAAGCCCTGCGCGGATGTAGGCATCGATCTCTTCGCGCTCGGGCGCCGTGAAGACGTACTGGGCGAAGCCGCCTTCCAGCGACTGCGTCATGTAGAAGTCCACGTAGTAGCTGCGCAGCGCGTTTTCGGCGATTTCCTCGACGTCGAGCAGTTCCGCGTACATGGCGTTGACGACGTCGACATTGGCGTCCACCACGTCCGCGTCGCCGCCGTTGATGCTCTCCTGGCTCAGGACCAGGACGTTTGTCATGCCGGAAGGGCTACTGGGAAGGCCGTTGCTCATTGGGATCCTCACTGCTGAATGCGGGTGGCGCTCCGAACCACTCCAAGCTACCGTCCCCGGCTGTCCCCCGGCTGAGCTGGAGTTGAACGGCAGGGGAACCCTGGGGGCGGATCCGTGGCCGCCGGCTCCTGCGAAGTTCAGGGGCCTCCGGGTCGCTAAGATGGATCAGATGACCAACTGCTGAAAGTAGCGCGCACATGCCATCCCATCCGGACGAGAGTGCGGCACTGGCAATACAGACTCCCGCCATTAACGACCGCTCCCTCGCGGCCGGACTGGCCTACGCCATGGGGAGCCGCGTGTCCGGAATCTCCTTCGACGCCGCCACCGGGCTCATGCTGGGCAAGGTGCGCGGCGGCGCGGACGTGCCCTATTCGACGACGGCGAAACTGGTCCGGAAGGCGGGTGGCTGGAGCTGCACCGTAGGGGTCTGCAGCTGCCCGGTCCGGAAAGACTGCAAGCACGTGGCCGCCCTGCTGTTCGCAGCCGAAGACAACCCGGCAACCCGGGTCCAGCTGCTGGCCCCGGGCGGGGCCACCCGGCTGTCCCGCCAGGCTGCGGCGCCGGAGGCGCCGGACTGGGAGCAGGCCCTCAGCCCGCTGCTCGCCCGGCCCGGCATCACCGCGTCCACCAACGGCACCCCGCTGGCGCTCCAGTTCGAGGTGGAGGAACCCGCCCCGCACTTCTCCTACACCGGCCGCCGGGATCCGCTGCGCAGCGTGCGCCAGCTCAAGGCGCGGCCCGTGATCATGGGCGCCAAGGGCAAATGGATCCGCGGGGACGTCTCCTGGAACACCCTGAGCTACCTGAGCTACCGGCGCGAATGCAATGCGGCCCACGTCGAGTGGATGCAGGAATTCCTGGCCTCGCACACGGCCCTCGCCAACCGCCAGCACTCCGCGACCGCCCCGTGGCTGGGGCTGAACACCTACGCCGGCAGGAACCTGTGGGGACTGCTGGCCCAGGCGCAGAAAATCGGACTGGCCCTGGTCCACGGCCGCGGCCAGGAGCCGGTGCGGCTCGTCGAAGAGCCTGCCGCCGTCGGCCTCAATCTGAGCCGCTTCGGCGCCCCGGTTCCCTCCGAACCGGAGGCGGCGGCCGCCGTCGTACCCGCAACCAGCGGACAACACGACAGCGGACACGACGGCGGACACGACGGCGGCGGGCTGGCGCTTGAACCGACCATCACCGTGGAGGGCGTCGTCGTTGACCCGGCCACCGTGGGTACCATCGGCCACCCGGCGCACGGGATCTTCCTGGCCTCGGGCGGTGACGCCCTCCCGGGCGTCGCAGCGGCGGACCCTGTGATCACGCTCGCGCCGCTGGAAAGCGGTCTCAGCGAGGAACTCCTGACGTTCGTGACCGCGGGAACCACCCTGCACATTCCGGCCCGGGATGAGAGCCGCTTCCTGACCGGTTTCTATCCCAAGCTCAAGCAGACCGCCCGGGTCACCGCGTCCGATGAGTCCGTGGAGCTGCCCGCGCTGGCCGTTCCCGCGCTCTCCTTGCTCGCCAACTACGGCGCGGACCACCGGGTCCGGCTGCACTGGGAATGGCACTACACGTCCGGAAACCTTGTCACGGCCCAACCCCTGTGGCGTCATCCCGGCGATCACGGCTACCGGGACGACCCCGCCGAAGCCAGCATTCTGGAGGGTGTTGGCCAGCCCTGGGACGTGGTTCCCGCCCTGGGCGAATCAGCCACCGGCGGTTGGGGGACCCCGCGCCTTGCGGCTTCCTCCGAACTCAGCGGACTGGACACCCTGACCTTCACCGAGGAGGTGCTCCCCCGGCTCCGGGAGCTCCCCGGCGTCTCGGTCGACACCGCCGGGGAGATCGCGGACTACCGCGAAGCTGAGGAGGCGCCCGTGGTGGCGATCTCCACGACGGCGACGGACAGCCGCGACTGGTTCGACCTTGGCATCGTGATCACCCTGGAGGGCCAGCCGGTTTCCTTCGCGGCGCTGTTCTCGGCCCTTGCCGCCGGGCAGACCCGGATGCTGCTGCCCAGCGGCGCGTACTTCTCGCTCGACCTGCCCGAACTGCACCAGCTGCGGGCGCTGATTGATGAGGCACGCATCCTTCAGGACAACCAAGGCAAGGATGCGCCGCTGCAGATCAGCCGGTTCCAGGCCGGCCTCTGGGACGAGCTCGCGCAGCTCGGCATCGTGGACCAGCAGGCCACCGCCTGGCGCGAGGCTGTCGGTGGCCTGCTGGAAGGCGGGGTGCAGGGCCTGCCGCTGCCCGCGACGCTGAACGCGGAGCTGCGCCCCTACCAGCTGGAAGGGTTCAACTGGCTCAGCTTCCTCTACCGCCACGGGCTGGGCGGGGTGCTGGCCGATGACATGGGCCTCGGCAAGACCGTCCAGGCGCTGGCGCTGATCTGTGCCGCCAAGGTCGCTGCCAATGACTCCGCTCCAGCATCCGGAGCAGAACCCGACGCCGGCGCAGCCGATGCCGCCGCAGGGGCCGCCGCAGGGGCGGCCCCCTTCCTGGTGGTCGCCCCGACGAGCGTCGTGGGCAACTGGGAGGCGGAAACCGAACGGTTCGCCCCCGGCCTGACGGTGCGGGCGATCAGCGAGACCTTCGCCAAGAGCGGCTCCAGCCCGGCCGAGGCGATGGCCGGCGCGGACGTCATCATCACCTCGTACGCGCTGTTCCGGATCGACTACGACGCCTACGCCTCAAGGGAATGGGCCGGCCTGGTCCTGGACGAGGCCCAGTTCGTCAAGAACCACCAGTCCAAGGCCTACCAGTGCGCCCGCAAGCTGCCGGCCGCCTTCAAGCTCGCCGTCACCGGCACGCCGCTGGAGAACAACCTGATGGAGTTCTGGGCTCTCACCTCCATCGTGGCGCCGGGGCTCTTTTCCAGCCCCAAGCGGTTCGCGGAGTACTACCAGAAGCCGGTGGAGAAGAACGGTGACAAGGCGCAACTGGACAAGCTCCGCCGCCGGGTGCGGCCGCTCATGATGCGCCGCACCAAGGAACAGGTCATCCACGACCTGCCGCCCAAACAGGAGCAGATCCTTGAGGTGGTGCTCAATCCGCGGCACCAGAAGGTCTACCAGACCCATCTGCAGCGGGAACGCCAGAAGATCCTGGGCCTGATCGAGGACGTCAACAAGAACCGCTTCACGATCTTCCAGTCGCTGACCCTGCTGCGGCAGCTCAGCCTGGACGCGTCCCTGATAGACCCGTCCTTGTCCGGCGTCCGGTCCAGCAAGCTCGACGTGCTTTTTGAACAGCTGGCGGACCTCGTGGCGGAAGGCCACCGGGCGCTGATCTTCAGCCAGTTCACCGGTTTCCTGGGCAAGGTCCGGGAGCGGCTCATCGAGGAGAACATCGAGTTCTGCTACCTCGACGGGAGCACCCGCAACCGTTCCGACGTCGTCAATGAGTTCAAGAACGGCGCGGCCCCGGTGTTCCTGATCAGCCTCAAGGCCGGCGGCTTCGGCCTGAACCTGACCGAGGCGGACTATGTGTTCCTGCTGGACCCGTGGTGGAATCCCGCGTCCGAGGCGCAGGCCGTGGACCGGACGCACCGGATCGGCCAGGCCCGGAACGTCATGGTCTACCGGCTCGTGGCCAAGGACACGATCGAGGAGAAAGTCATGGCGCTCAAGGCCCGGAAGTCCCAGCTTTTCGCGGACGTCATGGAAGGCGATGCCCTGACCGGCGGCGCGCTGACCGCGGACGACCTCGCCGGGCTGTTCAACGACTAAGTGCTTTCCGGCACAATCATGCGGCGGCGGGGGCCGCCAAGGAGCGTGAGGGCGTCCGGCTGCGGAGCCAGCGGGCCAGCTTCTTTCCTTTGCCCTTCCACCAGTTGTCTTCGTCCGTGTCGTTGCGCCACCTGAAGGTCACGGTCATGAGGATGAAAACCCCTGCGGCGACGTTCTGCCAGGCGCCGGAAGCCACGTCGATCAGCACGCTGGCCGCCATGATCACGATGGCCGGAAGTGCCAGGGTGCGGAAGACCGTGGCGGCCACGTAGCGGCGGTGCGAGCGGGGCACGGAAAGCAGCCGGATCATGTCCGAGCAGATGCAGACCAGGACCAGGGCGTGCCCGAGGATCAGCAGGATCGAGCCCGGCACAGACCCCGCGAACTGCACGGCCGATGCCAGCCCGGAGCTCATGACCGGGGTCCGGAAGCTGCGAAGCGTTGCCCGGATCTCACCGGTTTCGAAGATTTTGACATGGTGCCCTCCCGACAATTCTGGCGGTTGCGCCGGCAGCAAGGTTGAACGGCCTGCCACACCCATTCAACGGGGCGGGGCGTCGTGAAGTCACGTGAAGGAAGTACCCGACTTTCTCCCCGGGCTACCTGAAAAATTCCGCGACCACCCGGTCCGGAGCACCCGCCGCGCGGAAGCGGCAGGCAGGGAGCAGCTAACGGACTATTCGTTTCCGCGGGGCCGCCACACCACGAGGGCCTGGGACCGCGGGCGGGGACGCTTCCCGCGGGCCAGGCTGACGACGTCGCCGGCCGTTCCCGCGGCGAAAATACGGGAGTCCAACGGCAGCCGGCGTTTGTCCAGCTCCTCGGTCAGCTCGCCCACCCGCCGCTGGAGCGCGGCCACCTGGTTTTCCAGCTGGAGGATCCGCTTGATGCCCTCGAGGGAGACACCCTCGTGGGAGAGCCGCTGGACCTCACGGAGCATGATCACGTCCCGCTGTGAGTACCGCCGGGACTTGCCGGGGGCGCGGCTGGGCGAAACGATGCCCAGCCGGTCATACTGCCGCAGTGTCTGCGGGTGCATGTCCGCCAGTCCAGCGGCGACGGAGATGACGAAGATCGGCTGGTCGAAGTCGATGGCCATGACGGGACCCGTTCTTAGAGCGTGGCCTTGGCTGCCAGGCCGGTACGGACATCTTCGCCGGCAGTCGCTGCGGCGAAGGCCTTCACGGCTTCCTCCGCTTCCTTGCTCAGCTTCTTGGGTACGGCGACGTCGATCGTCACCAGCAGGTCCCCGGTCGCCTTGGCGTGTTTGACGCCGCGGGCCTTGACCCGGAGCGTTCGCCCGGACGGCGTGCCGGCGGGGACGCGGACCCTGACCTTGTCGCCGTCGATCGTCGGGACCTCGATATCGGCGCCCAGGGCTGCCTCGGGGAAGGTGACCGGAACATGGATGCGGAGGTTGTCGCCGTCGCGCGTGTAGAAATCATGCGGCTTCACGGACACCGCGACCATGAGGTCGCCGTTGCCCGCGGGGCCGGACTGGCCCTTGCCCCGGACCCGGACCTTCTGCCCGTCCTTAATGCCAGCCGGGATGCGCACGTCGATCACTTCGCCGTCCGGTTCGCGCAGTCCGATGGTGGTGCCGCGGATCGAGCCCGCGAAGGAGATGGTGGTGGATGCCGTACGGTCCGCACCCTTCTGCGGGGTCCGCTGGAACGACTGGCCGCCGCCGAAGCCGCCGCCGCCGAACAGGTCGGCGAACTCAGGCGGCATGCCGCCGGCGGTGCTGAAGCCGCCGGAATGGCGGCCGGCGTTGCCGGTGAAGAGCCCGCCAAAGAGGTCCTCGAAGCCTGCCCCGCCTGCGCCGCCGCCCGCGCCGCCCGGGGCAAAGCGCGCCCCGCCGCCCATGGCCCGGATGGCGTCGTACTGCTGGCGCTCCTCGGGGTCGGACAGTACCGAGTAAGCCTCGGAGATGTCCTTGAATTTCCGCTCCGCAGCCGCGTCCCCCGAGTTCGTATCCGGGTGGTGCTGCCGCGCGAGCTTCCGGTAGGCCTTCTTGATGTCGGCGTCGGAAGCGTCCTTGGCGACACCCAGGATCTTGTAGAAGTCCTTGTCCACCCAGTCCTGGCTAGCCAATGGCGTTTCCTTTCAAATCTGTGTGCCGAGGTGACAGTTCGCGCCAATGTTTGGTTGAAACACGGGCGCGAACTGTCACCTCGATGACGTACTGCTAGGCCGGTACAGCCACGATGACCTGTGCTGCGCGAAGCACCCGGTCACCGGACTTGTAGCCCGTGCGCAGGACCTGGCTGACGGTGTCGATCTCGACGTCCGCGCCGGGCTGCTGGATGAGGGCCTCGTGGATCGTGGGATCGAACTCCACTCCGGTCTCATTGATGCGCACCAGGCCATACGTCTGCAACGCGTTCTCCAGTTTGGCGGCGATCGCGGCGAACGGGCCGTCCGCGAGGTCACCGTGCTGGCGGGCGGCGTCGACGTCGTCCAGTACCGGGAGCAGCGAGTTCAGGACGCCGATGACGGCCATCTCCCCTGCCACGGCACGGTCGCGTTCGACGCGCCTGCGGTAGTTGACGTACTCGGCCTGCAGCCGGCGAAGATCGTCCTTCAACTCCTCCGCTTCGGCAGAGACAGCACTCTGGGCCACGGATTCCTCCGCAGGCACCTCAACGCTGTTGAGGATGTCCTCGGCCTGGGACAGCGCGTCCCCTGAACCGGCGTCCCCTGCTGCGGCGCGCTCCTGGTCAGGGTGGCGGGCCTGGCCGGTCTCCGGATCAACCTTGCGGTTGTCGTGGATGATGGGCTTCTGCGGCTCGTTCTCCTGCTCGTTACCGTGGCCCCGGTTCCCGGAAGAACTGTGCTCGTCTTCGTTACCGTGATGGGGCATGGTTACTTCTTCTCTTCTTCGTCAACGATCTCGGCGTCGACGATGTCCTCGTCGGATCCGGCGGCCTTCTCACCCGCGGGTGCGCCCTGGGTGCCCGTGGCGCCGTCCGGCGAACCGGCCTGCGCGTAGATGGCCTCGCCGAGCTTGGTCTGGGACGCCTGCAGCTTCTCAAACGCGGTCTTCACGGCGGCGTCGTCGGTGCCTTCGAGGGCCTTCTTGAGGGCGTCGACGTCGGCCTTGACCTCCGTCTTGACCTCTTCCGGCAGCTTGTCAGCGTTGTCGGCGATCAGCTTGTCCACGGAGTAGGCGAGCTGCTCGGCGGTGTTGCGGGTGTCGGTGGCCTCGCGGCGCGCCTTGTCCTCCGCGGCGTGCTCCTCGGCGTCACGGACCATACGGTCGATGTCCTCCTTGGAGAGCGCGGTGCCGCCGGTGATGGTCATGGACTGTTCCTTGCCGGTGCCCTTGTCCTTCGCGGAGACGTGCACGATGCCGTTGGCGTCGATGTCGAAGGTGACCTCGACCTGCGGGACGCCGCGCGGTGCCGGCGCGATGCCGGTCAGTTCGAACGTGCCCAGCGGCTTGTTGTCACGGGTGAACTCGCGCTCGCCCTGGAAGACCTGGATGGCCACGGACGGCTGGTTGTCGTCCGCCGTGGTGAAGGTCTCGGACCGCTTGGTGGGGATGGCCGTGTTGCGCTCGATCAGGTGCGTCATGACACCGCCCTTGGTCTCAATGCCCAGAGACAGCGGGGTGACGTCGATCAGCAGCACGTCCTTGCGCTCACCCTTCAGGACACCGGCCTGCAGGGCGGCGCCGACGGCGACGACCTCGTCCGGGTTGACGCCCTTGTTGGGCTCCTTGCCGCCGGCGAGTTCCTTGACCAGCTCGTACACGGCCGGCATGCGGGTGGAGCCGCCGACGAGCACGATGTGGTCGATCTCGGAAAGCTTGATGCCGGCTTCCTTGATGACGTCCTGGAACGGCTTCTTGGTGCGGTCCAGCAGGTCCTTGGTCAGGTCCTGGAACTTGGCGCGGGTCAGCTGCTCGTCCAGGTGGACCGGGCCGTCGGGGGTGACGGAGAGGTACTGGAGGGAGACGTTGGTGCTGGTGGAGGAGGAGAGTTCCTTCTTGGCCTGCTCGGAGGCCTCGCGCAGGCGCTGCAGGGCGATCTTGTCCTTGGACAGGTCGATGCCCTTGACCTTGAGCTGGTTCAGCAGGTAATCGACAACACGCTGGTCCCAGTCGTCGCCGCCGAGGTGGTTGTCACCGGCGGTGGAGCGCACCTGGATGGTGGAGAAGTCGTCCTCATCCTTGCCCACCTCGAGGAGGGAGACGTCGAAGGTTCCGCCGCCGAGGTCGAAGACCAGGATGAGTTCGTCTTCCTTGCCCTTGTCCAGGCCGTAGGCCAGGGCAGCCGCGGTGGGCTCGTTGACAATGCGGAGGACGTTCAGGCCCGCGATTTCGCCGGCCTCCTTGGTGGCCTGGCGCTGGGCGTCGTTGAAGTAGGCCGGGACGGTGACGACGGCGTCGGTGACCTTTTCGCCGAGGTAGGACTCGGCGTCGTTCTTCAGCTTCATCAGGATGCGGGCCGAGATTTCCTGGGCCGTGTACTTCTTGTCGTCGATGGCGACGGTCCAGTCGGTGCCCATGTGGCGCTTGACGGAATGAATGGTCCGGTCAATGTTGTTGACGGCCTGGCGCTTGGCGATCTCGCCGACCAGGACCTCGCCGGACTTGGAGAATGCCACGACCGACGGCGTGGTGCGGCCACCCTCGGCGTTGGCAATGACGGTGGGCTCGCCACCTTCGAGAACGGAGACGACGGAGTTGGTCGTTCCGAGGTCAATTCCTACTGCACGTGACATATGTTGCTTCCTTCTTTCTGGGAAACCTGCTGGGCCTGGCTGCGGACGTGGAGGTCCGGCCGTCGTTGAGCGATCTACACTCAACTTTACCCAGGGCTGGATTTAAGTCAATCCAGAGTTGAGTGGATGTGACTCAACTCTGGATTGACGCCGGCCCGGAGGACTGTCCCAGCGGCGGTTTTTCCCGGAATTCCGCAGGCGGAAGCCGCAGGGCGACGGGTGTTCGCCCTGCGCGAATACCTTGCGGAGACTAGATGTCGTCGGGCTCCGTGTTGTCACTGCGGCGCTGGTCTGCCCGCCGGGTGTCTGCCGTTCCTGCGGTTCCCGCAGCACCGTAGTCGCCTTCCTGATACTCGCCCTCTTCGGCGGCAGCGTCGCCGACGGCGGCCGGCTCGCCGGCGGGGGCTGCGCCACCGGCGGCGTCACCGACAGCGGCCGGCTCGCCGACGTCGCCGGCCGCGCCGTAGTCGCCCGCAGGGTAATCGCCGGCCTCGGCGCCGACGGACGCCGTGCCTGCCACGCCCGCCGTGCCGTAGTCGCCGGTGGGGTATTCGCCCTCTGCGGCGGTGGGCGGATTCTCGCCGGCCACCCCCGCTGCGCCGTAGTCGCCCTCGACGTACTGGCCTTCGGCGGGGGCGGGTTCTGTATCCTCGGCTTCGGTCACGGCGGGTTCGGCGGGTTCGGCGGCGGCGGGGGCCGGCGTGGCGCCCTGCCGCTGTTCTGCCGCCGTGCGGTCAAACTCGCTGTTTTCAGACATGCTCTCTTCAGACATGGACGGATCCTTCCTGGAAGCATCGGGCGCGCCGGGAGGGCGCAGTGGCAGTCTATCGAGCACCGCGCGGGGGCAACAGGGGGCGCCGGGACGCAGCCTAGGCAGGCTGGCCAGGAAGGCCTGCCACTCCTGCCAGCAGTTCCAAATGGTGGGCGAAGAGCTCGTCACGGGCAGCGAAAGTGTCCGGGCCATACTGGCCGAAAACCTCAAAGCTGATGGCACCGAACAGCGAGGTCCACACCAGCGCCCCCCGCGCCAGCAGCGCATCGGCGACAGCAAGGCCCTGCGCCGCCCGGATTTTCGCCAGGTCCGCCGCCAGCCCCGGGCCCACCATGGGCGCGACAACGGCGGCTGGGTGGCCTTCCGCGGTCAGCCGGCCCGCCCGGTAGGCGCCGTCGAAGATGGCCATCAGCGCGTAGATGACCCGGGTTCCGGGGCCGGTGGTCCGCTCGGGCGGCGCGCGGTAGCCGGGCACCGGGCTGCCGAACAGCAGGGCGTAGCGGGCAGGCTCGCGCAAGGCCCAGTTCCGGACGGCCAGTCCGAGCGCCCGGAACCGTCCGGCGAAGTCGCCTTCCGGCACGGCCTCGACGGCGGCATCCACTTCGTCGCCCAGTTCGCCGTAGGCGTCGATCAGCAACAGCGTCAGCAGCTCCTCGCGGTTCTCCACGTAGCGGTACACCGCTGAGGAGACCACACCGAGGTCCCGCGCCACCGCACGGAGGGAGAGTGCCGCCGCCCCGTGCAGCGCCAGGTGCTCCCGGCCCAGCCGGATGATGTCGGCAACCGTCCGGGCGCGCGCCCGCTCACGAGGCGTGCGGGGCTTTGCGGGGCTGGCTGTGGCGAGGGGCATGGTTCCAGCATTCCACAATGCAGAGCACTGTCAACAAATGCGAGCACCGCTCTTGACTTCCCCTCGCATCGGCGCCATTCTTGTTGTGAGAGCAGTGCTCTCACAACTGAGAGGGAGACCAGTGAGCGAATACAAGGCGCCTGAGCCTGATGTGTCCGGACAGTCTGAACTGTTTGTAGTCACCGGAGCAGGCCCCGTCGGCTGGACGGTCGCCGAGCAACTGGCCGCGGCCGGCCACCGGGTGCGGGTCCTGACGCGGTCCGGAAGCGGCCCTGCCGGCACCCGGATCGAGAGGCGGGCCGTGGATGTGTCGGATGCCGGGCAACTGGGCGACGCCTTTGTCGGAGCCAGGGCCGTTTTCCACTGCATCCATGGTTCGCAGTACAGCGCCAAGGTCTGGGAAAAGGAACTCCCGGCAGCCGAGCAGACGGTGCTGGCAGTGGCGGCCGCGGCTGGCGCCGTCGTCGTCTTCCCGGAAAGCCTGTACTCCTACAGCGAGCCGGGACGGACGATGCGCGAGGATGGTCCGCGCCAGGCAAGCGGCGGCAAACGCGGGGTGCGGACCGCACTGCTCCGCGCCCGGGCAGCGTCCCCCGCGGATACCGTGAGCGTCGTGGCGAGCGATTTCTTCGGCCCGAGGGTCCGCAGCTCCCATGCCGGCGAGCGCGTGGTCCGGCCGGTGCTGGCGGGCAGGTCCCTGCAGGTGATCGGCAGCACGGAACAGCCGCATTCCTTCACCTACGTCCCGGATCTGGCCGCAGCCATGATCACGGCGGCCCGGACCCCTGCGCTGTGGAACCGGGTGTGGCACGCCCCCACCGGGCCGGCGCTGACGCAGCGGCAGATCGCCGGAGCATTCGCCGCCGCAGCCGGCGCCTCCGCACCGCGGGTCACGGCTGTTCCTGGCTGGGTGGTGCGGGCGGCCGGGTGGTTCTCGCCCGGCATGAAGGAGCTCGTCGAGACGCTCTACCAGTTCGAGCGGCCGTTCGTGATGGATTCCGGCGCCAGCGAGGCGGCCCTTGGCCTGCACCCCACACCGCTTAAGGAAGCAGCCGCCGCGACCGTTGCCTGGTGGGGGGTCCAGGAACGGTGACGGCGGCTGCGGTCAGGGAGCCCCTACCGAATGACGGCTGGCGCGGGGTCGGAGTCCTCGGGGGCGGAGTCCCCGGCCGTCAGCCGGTGGCGTGCCTGCCCATCCTGCTCCCGCCGGCCCGGCCTGGCCGGCCACCAGATCCGTGCCCCGAGGTCGTAGGCCAGCGCGGGGACGAGCAGGGAACGGACCAGCACCGTGTCCAGCAGCACCCCGAAGGCAACGATGAAGGCCAGCTGTACCAGGAACATGATCGGGATGACGCCCAGCGCCGCAAAGGTTGCGGCCAGGACCACACCGGCGGATGTGATCACGCCGCCCGTCATGCCCAGGCCCCGCAGGATCCCGGCCCGGGTGCCATGCTTCAGCGATTCCTCCCGGACCCGGCTCATCAGGAAGATGTTGTAGTCCACACCCAGGGCAACCAGGAAGACAAAGCCGAACAACGGCACCGTGGCATCTGCCCCCGGGAACCCGAAGAGGGTGTTGAACACGAGGGCTGAGACGCCCATGGCGGCCCCGTAGGAAAGGACAACCGAGGCCACCAGCAGAACCGGCGCGAGCACAGACCGCAGCAGCAGCATCAGGATCACGAGGATGACCGCCAGGACCACCGGGATGATGGTGACCAGGTCGCGCTGGGCCGTGGTGTTCGTGTCCAGTGCCGTCGCGGTCACGCCGCCGACCAGGGCGCCGTCGTCGATCTTCTTAAGGTCCTGGCGGAGGTCCACCACAACGCTTTCGGCCTCGTTGGAGTCCGCGGCGAAGTTCAGCGTCGCGTTGATCAGCACCTTTCCGTCCCGCACCGCGGGGGCGGTGGGGGGACCCGCGGCGGCTGGTGGGCCGGTGATGATGGGGACGCTGCCGTCGGCCAGTAGGTAGGCGTCCCCGACGCCGTCGCCCGCCTTGACCGTGTCCAGCACCGCCTGCGCTTTCGCCTCGTCGGCGACGATCACCGCGGGGCTGCCGGAACCGGCGTCGAAGTGCCGCGCCAGGGCGTCCTGTCCGTCGACGGCGTTGGACGCGCTCAGGATGACGTCGGTCTGCGCCACGCCGTTGGCCTTGAGCTGCAGGACGCCGGCGGACGCCACCAGGAGCAGCAGCACGGAAGCCACCCAGACGGTCCGCGGCCGCCGGGAGACCAGCATGCCCGTGGCCCGCCACAGCCCTTCCTGGCCTTCCATGCCGGTGACCAGCTCCGGCTCGTGTTCCGTCGCCGGGAGGAGCTTCGGGCGGAGCGGCCAGAAGGCGGCGCGGCCCAGCAGTGCCATCAGCGCCGGCAGCAGGGTCAGTGCCGCAAAGAGGGAGCAGAGGATGCCGGCGGCGGCCACGGGGCCGAGCGCCTTGTTTGAGTTGAGGTCCGAAAACAGCAGGCACAACAGGGCGATGATGACCGTGGCGCCGGACGCCAGGATCGGCTCGAAGGAGGCTTTCCAGGCTGTCAATGCGGCGGCGGTCCGGTTGGCGGTGTGCGTCAGGGCTTCACGGAACCGTGCCACGTACAGCAGGGCGTAGTCGGTGGCAGCACCGATCACGAGGATGGACAGGATGCCCTGGCTTTGGCCGTTGAGCTGGATCCAGCCGAGCTTGGCCATCCCGAACACCAGCAGGATGGCGGCGCAAAGGGCGAAGACGGAGGTGAACAGCACCGCGATGGGCAAGAGCAGCGAGCGGTAGACCATCAGCAGGATCAGGAACACCGCGCCCAGCGCCACGAGCAGCAGGATGCCGTCGATGCCGGCGAAGGCGCTCACGAGGTCCGCCGTCAGCCCGGCAGGGCCCGTCACGAAGGTCTGCATACCCTCCGGGGCGGAGGCCGTGACCGTATCGCGCAGATCCTTGACGGCTGCCTTGACCTGCCCCGAGGAGGAGATGGGCACCACGAACTGGACGGCCTTTGAGTCCTCGGACGGGATGGGGCCGATGACGGTGCTGCCGCCCTTCAACGCTTCAAGCTTGCCCTGGAGGACAGCGGCCTGGCCGAGCTGCGCGGGAGTGAACGCGGCGTCATTCTCGATCACGATGACGGCGGGGATTTCGTTGGAGTCCCGGAACTTTGCCTGCCAACCCTGGGCTTCGGTGGCTTCGGCGCCCGCGGGCAGGAAGGAGGCCTGGTCGTTGGACGAGACCTCGCCCAGCCGGCCGAAAGTGGGTCCGCCGATTCCGGCGATGGCCAGCCACGTGATGACGAGCAACAGGGGAACCAGCCAGCGCAGCCAGAACGGGACTCGCACGGTGCTGTGAGGGGTCTTGTTCATGGATCCTTCTGGAGGGTGCCGCGGAAGAGTACAACATGTTCCAGCATAGACTATCTCCGCGATAGAGATATATGCGTGGGCCGGAATCGCTGCAGTAAACTCCGGAGGACGCCCATTCGAGGCGCCGCAACGGCAAAGGAGGAGGGACGTGCGCCGTGCCAGCTGAAACACCCGAACATCCCGCAGCGGCAGGCCCCCCGCCCCTGATCCGGATCCTTCAGGAATTCACCCTCGAAGCCAACCGGTATGTGGACGCCGCCGGCGGTCGCAATGACATGCACCGGACCGACCTCAACGCCCTGGCCGTCATCATGCGCCACACCGCGCGGGGAGAGACCGTCACGCCGGGCATCCTCCGGAATGAACTCAACCTCAGCTCCCCCGCCACCACCGCACTGATTGACCGGCTGCACGGCTCGGGCCATGTGGTCCGGGAGCGGGAGGGCCCGGACCGCCGGCAGGTCCAGCTCCGCATGACGCCGAAGGCCTACCGCGACGGCAGTGCCATGTTCCTCCCGCTCGCCCGCAACATGGGCGACGCGATGGCAGGCTTCACGCCCGAGGAACTGGCGACCGTCACGCGGTTCATGAACTCCATGATCGAGGCAACCATCCGGGCAGCGCAGGAAGCAGGCCAGGATGCGGCGCAGGCCCAGCCCGGAACCGGGGACGCCGCCGTCGTCCGCCCGCCCGGCTGACTCGCATTCGGTGTCATTTTGAGTCGGGCGGTTTGAGGCGGCAGAACGGCAACAACTGCTGCCTGGTTGGGTGGGTTCGAACGGATTTCCCGGGCGGAGGGGTAGCGTTTTCCTATGAGCGACCAGCAGCCCGAAGACGTCTACACCCACGGCCACCACGAGTCCGTGGTCCGCGCCCATGCCTCACGGACCGCGGAGAACTCCGCGGCCTTTGTCATCCCGCACCTTACGCGAGGGGTTTCGGTGCTCGACGTCGGCTGCGGACCGGGCAGCATCACCTGCGATTTCGCCGAACTCGTCGCCCCCGGCCAGGTCACCGGGCTGGACCGCTCCCCCGAGGTGGTCGCCCAGGCCACCGCCCTGTCCGCCGAACGCGGCGTGCAGAACGTCACGTTCGTCGCCGGCAACATCTACGACCTGGGGTTCGACGACGAGACGTTCGACGTCGTCCATGCTCACCAGGTGCTGCAGCACCTGACGGATCCGGTGGCCGCGCTGCGGGAGATGCGCCGGGTGGCCACGCGCGGCGGAATCGTGGCGGTGCGCGACGCCGATTTCCACGGCATGAGCTGGTACCCCGCCATCCCGGAGCTGGACGAATGGATGGAGCTGTACCAGCGCATCGCCCGCCGCAACGGGGCCGAACCCGACGCCGGCCGGCGCCTGGTGTCGTGGGCGCAGTCCGCCGGGTTCACCGACGTCGCCCCCTCCAGCAGCAACTGGCTCTATGCCACCGGGCAGCAGCGCCGGTGGCAGGCGCGGGTGTGGGGCGAGCGGGTCCTGCATTCGGCGTTCGCGGACCAGGCCCTCGAATACGGCTTCGCCAACGCCGCCGACCTGGCCCGGATTTCCGCGGGCTGGCACCGCTGGGGCTCCACCGACGACGGCTGGTTCCTGATCCCCAACGGCGAGGTCATCGCCCGGGCATGACTGGCAGGCCGTTGTCCACATAGTCACTCCCGGCTCTGGAGCTCCGCGGGCGGGGTTTGTAGCGTCGAATCATGATTATTCAAGCTGGTTTCGACTTCGAATTTCTTGCCCGGCCGTTCATCGTCCAGGACGGCAAACCCATGCCAAAGCTCGTGCTGATCTGCGTCGACGCGGAAATGCGACTGAACAGCGTCGACGTCATAGCAGAGGATTTTGCGGGCTCACTGGCTCCTTTCCATGATGCAGTCTTGGTGGCGCTGGATCCGGAATACACCAGGTACTTTGCCATCGCCCACCCTGGCAGATTCAGTGAATACGATTTTTCGGAGCCAATCATGGACGAGGCACACAAGTTGGAATCGAAGGCAGCCGAACGGGGCATGCAACTGATCGGCCATTTTGCCATCGACGAAACGGGCTACATGTCCGCTCGGGCAAGATCGTATTTCGACCAGTACCCTGACCATGACGACCTGCCACGGACCATGTTCCACTGGAGTCATTCAAGGCTCGGTAAGTGTGGCTGAGCTACCGCGCATGAGCGACCTGCCTGCTGAAACTCAATGAAAACTTTAGTTTTGAGATATCGATCATTTCAAAACTAAAGTTCTTTAGTAGTTCCATGGCCCATACAACCATTCGCAGGTTTCCAGCAGCGCGGATACAACCTGCCGCGCCAATTCTGAGAGCTGTTCGATTTCTTCCGCGTGCTGGCCAGTCTTGGCCATGCGGCCCGGCCTTGCGCGGCGGGCGTCGCACCCCCGAGTCTCAACCAGCGGGCCGACACTCACAGCGCCGCCACAGCGGCACCAAAGTCCCGCCATACCTCCGCGCCCGAGGCTGGTTACAGGCCGAAAGCTCGGCCGGCCCGGGGATCCGGGCCCCAGCAAAGGAGATCCAGATGGCAAAGATCAACAAGACCACTGCAGGAATCATGCTCGCCGCAGTCATCAGCGGCGGCGCAATCGGTGCGGCGGCCCTCCCGGCGATGGCCGACGACGCCAGCGGCACTTCGACGTCGACCGCCACCACTGCCGCGAACGGTTACGGCTACGGAACGTCCGACGGCGGCACCGCTGCCCCGCGCGGCCCCCACCAGGCCAACGGCAAGACCGAGGAAATCCTCACCGGCGACACCGCCACGAAGGTCGAGGCGGCCGTCAAGGCTGCCCAGCCCGATGCGACGATCGAAAGGATGGAAACCGACGCCGACGGCGCCACCTACGAAGCCCACATCACCAAGGCGGACGGCACCCACGCCACCGTCCTGCTCGATGCGAACTTCACGGTCACGGAAACCCAGGACCAGGGCCAGGGCGGGCCGCACGGCGGACATGGCGGCCCGGGCGATGCGGACGCGGACGGCGGCGCCTCCAACGGCTGACCCGCCGCGCTGGTGACTGCCCCGGATCGCGGCACTGCCGCGGTCCGGGGTATTCCCTGCCTTCCGATCTGCCGCTAGGGTGCAGTCAAAGACCCAGCGGCGAGGAGAACCCATGCGCAAAGTAACGGCCGGCCTGTTCAGTTCCGTGGACGGCGTGGTGGAAGACCCGTTCCTATGGCAATTCGATAGCTTCGACGAGGAGCTGGGGGCGGGGATGGGCGAGATGATGGGCCGGATCGACACCGGGCTCCTGGGCCGCGTCGGATACCAGCAATGGGCGGAGTACTGGCCGAATGCCGAAGCCGACGCCGACTTCGGCGGGTTCATCAACCCGCTGCCCAAATTTGTGGCCTCCCGGACCCTGGCCGGCGAGCTGGCGTGGCAAAATTCGCAACTGATTGAGGGGCCGCTGGAAGAATTCGTCGCGGGCCTGAAGAACGGCGACGGCGGCGACATCGGGGTCTTCAGCAGCATCTCGCTGGTCCGCCAGCTGCTCTTCGCCGGGCTGCTCGACAGCCTGATGCTGATCGTCCATCCCGTGATCGCGGGCAGCGGCCGACGGCTCTTCGACGATGGCGATCCGCTGACCCGGCTTGAGCTGCAGTCATCCGAGCAGACCAGCAAGGGCAACATGATTCTGAGCTACGGGCTCCGCGCCGGCTGAAGCGGGCACTGGGGGGCAGCGCCAGGGGAAAAGTGGGATACCTCCGCGGCCTTAAACTGGCTGGGTGCAACCTTCCCTTTGGCTGGCCCTCGCGGGCGCCGGCGTCCTGATCAGCTTCACGCCCGGCGCGGGCGCAATCAACACCATGAGCAACTCCCTGAACTCGGGGTTCCGCCGCTCCCTGTGGGGCATCCTGGGCCAGCAGGCGGCACTGGTGGTGCACATCCTGATCGTGGCCCTGGGCGTCGGGGTGCTCGTGGCCAGCTCGCCGGTGGCCTTCAGCGTCATCCGCTACGCCGGCGCAGCGTACCTGGTTTTGCTGGGTATCAGGCAGTTCCTGCACAAACCGGACCTGGACCAGGAGAAGGCCGCCGCACTGCGGAATGAACCGGCCCGCTCGATGTTCCGCCGCGGCGTGTGGGTGAACCTGCTGAACCCCAAGGCGATCGTGTTCTTCCTGGCCTTCATGCCGCAGTTCATCCGCCCGGAGCAGCCGCTGCTGCCGCAATACCTGGTCCTGGCCGCGACGGTGATCGGAATCGACATCCTGGTGATGTGGTTCTTCTTCGCCGCCGCGGCCAGGTCCTTCCAGCGCTTCACCCACGATGCCCGCGGACAGAAGATCCTCAACCGGATGTTCGGGGTGCTGTTCGTGACGATGGGCGCCCTGCTGGCACTGATCCACTGACCCGCCGGCGCGACCCGGAGCGGTCCTGCCCGGCGGGCGCCGTGCCGGCACGTGCCGGCACGGCGTCACTGCTGGCTGGAACTCAGCTTCCGGAGATCGGCCTTCCTGATCTTGCCGCTGGCGGTCCGGGGCATCTCATCGACGAACACCACGGACTTGGGGATCTTGTAGCGCGCCAGCCGGCCATCCAGGTGGGTCCTGAGCTGATCCTCGGTGAGCTGCGCCCCCTCGCGCAGCAGCACCACCGCCCGCGGGACCTCGCCCCACTTCTCATCGGGAACACCGATCACGGCGACGCTTCCCACCGCCTCGAGTTCGGCGATGGCCTGCTCGATTTCGGCCGGATAGATGTTTTCGCCGCCGGAGATGATCATGTCCTTGAGCCGGTCGGAGACGAAGACAAACCCGTCCCCGTCCTTGTAGCCCATGTCGCCTGACTTGAACCAGCCGCCGGGTGCATAGGATTCGGCCGTTGCCTCGGGCCTGTTCCAGTATTCATGGATCACGTTGGGACCCTTGATCTGGATCTCGCCCACGGTTCCCTGCGCCGCCGGGCGTTCGTCGAAGCCGGCGATCCGGACGTCGGTGAAGAACTGCGGAAGCCCTGACGATCCCGCCTTCTCACGGGACCGGGCGGCCGGAAGCGTGGTGGCCCCCGGTGCTGTTTCGGTCATTCCGTAGCCGTTGGAGAACCGCAGGCCGCGCGCTTCATAGGCTTCCAGGACCCGCATGGGCACCGCGGAGCCGCCGCACGTCAGCTTGTTCAGCGAGCCCAGCTCCGTGGTCTCCCAGGCCGGGTCCTCGCACAGCATCTGGTAGGTGGTGGGCACGCCGCTGATGGTGGTGGCCCGGTGCTTTTCGATGAGCTCCAGCGTCCGCCGGGCATTGAACTTGGGCTCGAGAACCACGGTGCCGCCCTTGAGGAGCGTCGGCAGCACCCCCATGTCCAGCGACGCCACGTGGAACATCGGCGAAATCATCAGCGCCACGTCCTGCGAGGAGAAATCGAAATCCACGATCACGTTGATGCAGTTCCAGGTGATGTTCCCGTGGGTCAGCAGGGCGCCCTTGGGGCGCCCGGTGGTGCCCGAGGTGTAGAGGATCATGGCGCCGTCGTCCAGGGTCACCGGTTCATCGAGGGGCCGGTCCGCGCCGGAGGCCAGCACCTGCTCGAAGTCCTCCACCGCCGTCGGGCCCTCAGCGGCGCCGGACGGCGCGCCGTCAACGGAATCGTCGACGGCGATGAGTCTCGCCACCGCCGTGCCGGCCGATCCGCGGGCCGCCAGTTCGCGCAGGCTCCGCGAGTGGACCAACGCCGCGGCCCCGCTGTCCTGCAGCTGGAACTGCAGTTCCGGAGGTGCGAGCCTGGTGTTGAGCGGGACGAAGACGGCACCGAGGCTGGCGCAGGCGAACAGGGTCTCCAGGAACGAGGGGTGGTTCTCCCCCAGATACGCCACCCTGTCCCCCTTGGCCACGCCGCGGTCCCGCAGCGCATTGGCCAGCCGGACGCTCCGGTCAGCGAACTGTTCATAACTGAGTTCGTGGTTCCCGCTGATCAGCGCAGTCTTGCTGCCCGACTTGGGGCGGCGACGTTGCAGCCACGAGCCGATGCCAAAATTCTCCACGGCGAGTCCTTTCTATAACGAGGTTAGTACGGTGTGCCGGGTTCAGGCCCGGACCGGAGGCCGGTTCCGGGCCCGAACCCTGCCAGGGTCAGGCCTGGACCGTCTGGAGGTCGTTGTTCTTCGGTTCCCGGGTCAGGAGGATGAACACGATGGACACGGCCGACATGATAGCCAGGAACCAGACCACGGACGACGTCTGCTGGCCGGAGTCCTTGAAAATCTGCGCCACGATGCCCGGCGTGAAGCCGGCACCCAGCAGGGTTGCCAGCTGGTAGCCCAGGGATGCGCCGGTGTAGCGGGAGGTGGTGCCGAACTGCTCGGACACGAACGCCGCCAACGGCCCGAAGAGGGTGGAGTGGATCATCAGGCCGATGGCGAAGGCCACGAAGATCAGCATGATGTTGTTGGAGGAGAGCAGCGCGAACATCGGCACGAGGTAGATGACGAAGAGCACCAGTCCGCCGATCATCACCGGCCGCCGGCCCACCTTGTCGGACAGCTTGCCGCCCAGGAGCACGAACACGATGGAGACCAGGGAGGCCGCGGCAAAGGCATACAGTACGCCCTGCCGGTCGGCGCCCTTGGAGACGGTGTAAGTTACGGCGAACGTGGCCAGGACCACCTGGAGCCCGAACCCCGCGGCGCCGGCGAGCATGGTGAAGATGAGGGTCTTGGGCCGACGCAGCACCTGCAGGAGGGGCATCACCTGCTTTGTTGTGGCGTCCGCTTTGTCTTCGAGCGCCGCTTTCTCCTGCTCGGCCTTTTCCTGCTCAATAGCCGCTTTGAAGATGGGGCTTTCGGAAACCTTCAGCCGGACGAACATGCCCACGCCCAGCAGCACGAAGGAGAGCAGGAACGGCACGCGCCAGCCCCAGGCGAGGAACTGGTCGTTCGGCAGGGCGGAGAAGGTGCCCATGATGAGCGTGCCCAGGACGGCGCCGGTGGGGGCGCCGGCATTGACGAACGAGGCCGCAAAGCCGCGTTTCCCCGATTCCGAGTGCTCGAGCGCCATCAGGGCAGCTCCGCCCCACTCTCCGCCCACGGCGATGCCCTGGAAGACCCGGAGGATCACCAGCAGCACCGCGCCCCAGGGGCCAATGGCCGAGGCTCCCGGCACCAGGCCGATCAGGGTGGACGCCAGGCCCATGACCAGCATGGAGATGATCAGCATGCCCTTGCGGCCCATCCGGTCGCCGAAGTGGCCGAAGATGATCCCGCCGAGCGGGCGGGCCACGTAGCCGGCGGCGAACGTGCCGTAGGCGGCCACCACCCCCACCCAGTCGTCCATGCCGGAGAAAAAGACCTTGGGGAAGACTACGGCTGACGCGGTGGCGTAAAGCAGGAAGTCATAGAATTCGATGGTGCTGCCCAGGTAGCTGGAGGCGATGACCGTGCGTGCTTCCTTGCGGCGCTCGGCGGTGCCCAGGGCTTGAAGCTGGGTGAGTCCGGACATGGTTGTTCCTTTGAACAGAGGGTCTTGAAGAGGCGCTTTTACTTGTAGAAGCGGGCGAGGAACTCGGCCACGACGGCGGGGCGTTCCTGGCCTTCGATTTCGATGACGTTGGCCACCTTGATCTGGGCGCCGCCCTTGACCTCGGTGACCTCGGCGATGGTGGACTGCATGCGGATCCGGGAACCCACCTTGACCGGGGAGGTGAAGCGGACCTTGTCGAGCCCGTAGTTGACCTTGGTGGTGACGCCGTCGACGTCGAACAGCTCGCCCCAGAACGGGATGATGAGCGAGAGCGTGAGGAAGCCGTGGGCGATCGGGGCGCCGAACGGGCCGTCCTTGGCGCGTTCGGGATCTACGTGGATCCACTGGTCGTCACCGGTGGCATCGGCGAACTTGTTGATCTGTTCCTGGGTGATTTCGCGGTATTCGGTGGTGCCGAGGTCGGTGCCGGCGAGGGTGAGCAGTTTGTCGAAGTCGACGACGAGGTTGGGCATGGTGTCCTCCTGGAGGGATGGCTGGGGTAGGGAAGTGTCCGACGGCGGCGTCGGAGTGGGGTGGTGCTGTTTCAGTTGGGTGGTGGTGGGGTCAGCGGGTGAAGGCGCTTTCGCCGGTGAGGGCCCGGCCGATGATCAGGGCGTTGATTTCGTGGGTGCCCTCGTAGGAGTAGACGGCTTCGGCGTCGGCGTGGAAGCGGGCGACGTCGGTGGCGAGCGTGATGCCGTTGCCGCCGACCACTTCGCGGGCGAGGGCCACGGTTTCGCGCATCAGCAGGGACGTCTGCATCTTGGCCAGGGCCGAGTCCTGGTCCCGGTAGATGCCCTTGGCCTGCTGCTCCGTCAGCCGGACCACCAGGGAAAGGGACGCGGTGACGTTGCCGAGCATCCGGGCGAGCTTTTCCTGGACCAGCTGGAAGGACCCGAGCTGGCGGCCGAACTGCCGGCGTTCCGTGACGTAGCGCAGGGCCGCCTCGAACGCGCCGGCCTGGATGCCGGTCGCGATCCACGCGACATCCGAGCGCATGGCCTTCAGCATCGCGGCCACGTCCCGGAAGGAGTTCACGTTGTGCAGCCGCATGGACTCCGGAACGCGCACGCCGTCGAGCGTGATGTGCGCGTTCTGCATCATCCGGAGCGCGGTTTTACCGTGGATCTTCTCCAGCGTCACACCGGCCGCCTCACGCTCGACCAGGAACGCCTTGACCTGGCCGTCGGCCACGTCGCGGGCAAACACGGCCAGCACATCGGCGGTGGAGGCGCCACCGATCCAGCGCTTGGCACCGTCCAGGACCCAGCCGTGGCCGTCCGGGTCACGCCGCGCCGTGGTGGACAGCCCGCCGGCGATGTCCGAGCCGGAGTCCGGTTCGGTCAGGGAAAAGACGCCCTTGAGCGAGAAGTCGATGACCTTGGGCATCCATTCGGCCTGCTGCTGCGCGGAGGCGCCCACGCGGATGGCCGTGCGGAACAGCCCGGCCTGGGCGGTGTAAAAGGTCGCCAGGGAGGCGTCGGTGCGGGCGAGTTCGAAGATCCGGAAGCCCTGGTAGATGCCGCGGGCCGGGTTGCGTTCTGCACCCGGGGCGCCAGTCAGCTCCGCCGGTTCCATCAGGTCCAGGTCGATCAGGGGCCGGGTGAGCTGCTCCGGGAATTCGCCGCGTTCCCAGTACTCGGCCAGCAGCGGCCGGGCCTTCTCATCGAGGAAGGCCCGCAGCCTGCCGAGCACGCTGCGCTCATCCGCGGTGAGCAGCGACTCGGCGTCGTAATAGTCGCAGACCCCGTACAGCCTGGTCTGGTTTTCGGTCTCCACTGACATCTCAGACTCCGAGCCCGAGGAGCCGGACGGCGTTGTGCTTGAGGATCTTGGGCCGGACCTCGTCCTTGAGCGGCAGGTCCGCGAAGGCGCGCAGCCACTTCTGCGGGGTGATGAGCGGGAAGTCGGTGCCGAAGAGCACCTTGTCCTGCAGCACCGAGTTGGACATCCTCACGAGGGACTCCGGGAAGTACTTCGGGGACCAGCCGGAGAGGTCGATGAACACGTTGGACTTGTGCGTGGCGATGGAGTTGGCCTCGTCCTGCCACGGCACCGAGGGGTGGGCCATGATGATCTGCAGTTCGGGGAAGTCCGCCGCGACGGCGTCGAGCAGGAGCGGGTTGGAGTAGCCCAGCTTGATGCCGTAGCCGCCGGGGAGCCCGGCGCCCATGCCGTTCTGGCCGGTGTGGAAGATGGCCGGCAGTCCGAGGTCCTGCAGGGCCTCCCAGAGCGGGTAGAACTGTTCGTTCGAGGGGTCGAAGCCCTGCAGGGACGGGTGGAACTTGAAGCCCCGGGCGCCCAGATCAATGGCCTGGCGCTTCGCCCCCTGGATGGCCTCGGTGCCGGTCCGGGGGTCGACGCTCCCGAACGGGATCAGGACGTCGTTGTTCCGGGCGGCGCCGGCGATGAGGTCCTCAATGCTGTTGGGCTCGTGCTTGAGCTGGGTGCGGGCGTCCACGGTGAACACGACGGCGGCCATGTTCAGTCCGCGGTAGGTCTCGGCAATGGAGTCCAGTGAGGGGGTGCGGTCCTCGGCCTTGAAGTACTTCGCCGATGCTTCAGTCAGAGCCGGCGGCAAAGATTCGTGGCCGTGGCCGTCCACTTCGAGGTGGACGTGCATGTCGATCGCGTCGAGCTTGGCGACGTCGATGTTGAGTTCGTAGCGCTGGGCAGCCATCTCAGCGCGCCTGTGCTGCTGCCGGCTGGGCGGCTTCGGGCTTGAGGTCTTCGGGGAGCGGGAGGAATTCCTCGCCGACGCTCTGCAGCTTGTCGCCGAAGAGCTTCCCGAAGTTCTCCACCAGGTCCGCGTAGCCCCAGCCGCCCTCGCGGTATTCGGTGGCCGCGGCCTCGGGGTGGGTCCAAAGCTGCAGGCGGTCCCCGCCGGCGCCGATGGCCTGGCCGGTGATGCCGGCCGCCGCGTCGGAGGCGAGGAAGGCGATGAGGCCCGCGACGTCGTCGGCGGTGCCGAAGCCCAGCTCGTGGCGGAAGAAGGCGGGCATGGCCTCGCCGCGCTCGTCCGCCTCGACGGCCTTCTGGAAGTACGGGACGGTCTTGGTCATGGCGGTGGCGGCCACCGGGATGACGGCGTTGGCGGTGACGCCGGCCTTCTTCATCTCCAGCGCCCAGGTGCGGACCATGCCGACGATCCCGGCCTTGGCAGCGGCGTAGTTGGTCTGGCCGAAGTTGCCGCGCTGCCCGGTGGGCGAGCCGATGGTGATGATGCGGCCGGCGATGCCGTTTTCCTTGAAGTAGGCGAACGCCTCGCGGGCGCAGGTGAAGGTGCCCTTCAGGTGGACGTTGATCACGAGGTCGAAGTCCTCGTCCGTCATCTTCAGCAGGGACTTGTCCCGCAGGATGCCGGCGTTGGTGACCAGGATGTCCAGCCCGCCGAAGTTCTCGACGGCTGCCGCGACCAGGGCCTTTGCGGATTCGGTGCTGCCCACCGGCGCCACGACGGCGACGGCGCGGCCGCCGTCGGCCTCGATGGTCTGGACCGCTTCGGCCGCCACGCCGGCGTCGACGTCGTTGATCACGACGGCGGCGCCCTGGCGGGCGAGCTCCCGGGCGTAGGCCAGGCCCAGGCCCCGGCCGCTTCCGGTGACGATTGCTACTTTTCCTGACAGGCTCATGGCTGCTCCTTTGTACTGCGCCTTGCGGCGGATCTCCTGGGGCCGGCGTGTGACGCCGGTCTCCGTTGTCTGGTTCAATCAGAACCCGAATCCTTGAAAATGTCAATCATTTATTTCTGCATTCAAAATGCGGCAGGCCGTCAAACGGGGAATAAGCGCCTCCCGGCCGGGGATTCCGGCCGGGAAACGCTCGACTCCGACGACAGGTTGGCCGGCGCTAAGCCTGGACGGCCGTCAGCTGGGACGCCAACAGCTTCCAGGCCCCGGCCTCACGGACCCAGACGGACGTAGAGACGTTGCGGACCGTTCGCAGGGCTCCGGACACGCTCAGTTCCGCTTCCATGGAGCCCGTAACCACGGCGCAATCCCCGGCCAGCGCTATCTGTTCGGCGGTGGCGTCGATCCGGTGGTAGCGGATCAGACCCTTGCGGCAGGCCGCTGAAAAGGATGATTTGGTGTCCCGGTGGCCGGTGGAATGTGTGTAGATGAAGCGGTCGTTGCAGAGGTCGTCGAAGGTGTCGAAGTCTCCGTCGACCAGGGCTGCGAAGCGTCGTTGTTCGGCCCGGCGCACTTCTTCTTCCGCGGCGTCTTCCGCGGCCGGCCCGGCACGGCCGGCTTCGTGCACTGTTGCTGCTGCCGTGGCCATTAGTTCACCGGGACCGAGGACGTGGCCGCTGCCGTGCGGGCGGACTTGCCGGGGGCAAAAAAGCTGACGACCGCGGCGGCACCGGCGGCAATGCCCAGGATCCCGACAGCGGCCGGCATGCCCCCGGCAGCCGCTCCCAGCGCGGCAATGATGAACGGTGAGAGGAACTGGCCGATCCAGAGGGCGCTGGTCCAGATACCGGTACCCGTTCCGCGGACCTCGAGAGCGAGCAGGTTCACGGCCCAGGTGAGCAGGGTCGGCAGCAGCAGTCCCGCGCCGGCACTGGCCAGCACGGCCCCGGTCATGACTGCGGGAACGCTGCCCGCGAACCAGATCACGATGAATCCGACCGCGGTCAGGCCGAAGGCGGCCGGCATGAGCCGGTGCGGTCCGAATTTTCCGACGGCGCGGAAGGAGAATGCGCCTACGGCTGTAGCCAGCGAAGCCAGCGCTGCCATCAGGCCGATGCCCCCAATGTCCGTCAGCCCCTGGCCGGCGAGCAGGAATGAAAGGTGGACTACGAGAGTGTAGAAAACGATGCCGCCGAACAGGGTCACGAGGGCGGGCCTGATGATCTGGTTCCACGGCACTGCCTGGCGGAGATGTTTGGTGGGCTGCTTCACCGGTTCCCAGAGCACAAACATCATGGGCACGGCGATCACAATGCTGATGGCGTAGAGCCAGAACGGTGCACGCCAGCTCAGTGAGCCCAGCGCACCGCCCGCCGCCAGGAAGACCGTGGCGCTGATGGTGGTGACCACAGTCTGCAATGAAAGGTACTTGTTGCGGCGCTGCGCCGAGTAGTAGTCACCCAGGAGCGTCGTGCAGCACGTCATGATGAAGCCCTCGCAGATGCCGACACCCACCCTGGTCACGACGATGGCCTCGAGGCTGTCCATGAAGAACGGGGCGACGCCGAGGACGGCGTAAGCGATCATCGCCGCGAGCAGCACCTGCTTGCGTCCGACCTTGTCTGCCGCGGCGCCTGCCATGGGGGCCACGATGGCCACCATCAGGGCGGGCACGGTCAGGATCATCGGCACGAGGACGGCAACGCCGGGGGTGGCCGCGAAAACCTGCATGAGATTCGGCAGGGAGGGCGCGAGCAGGACGGCGCCGAGAACGGGAAGGCAGCTTCCGATCAGGAGCAGGATGCCCTGGAAGGTCGTCCCGGAACGGTCGGAGGATGCGGGGGCGGCTCCATTCGTGATGGAGCCGGTGGGGGTCGGGAGAATCGCCATTGAGATCCCTTTGCTGGGTCGCGGCGCGCGGTGGTCCTCGCGCCTGTCGTCAGCCCAGAGTGCCCCAGTTTCACTAGTTAAACAATAGATTTTCGAAAATAAGGAAATTCTATGGTGATTACCGGGCGCTCCCGGCGGTTGCTACCGGCTCAGCCAGGACGGACTCCAGCAAGGCGTCGGTGGTCCATTGCAGGTGCCGCCGAAGCGACTCGACCGCCTCGTCGGCCTGACGGCCCGTCGCCAGCTCCATCAGTTCCCGGTGTTCACCCTTCACATCGCGGCTTCTTTCCACCGCCGTTCCGGAGAGCTGGCGGTACAACTCCGAGCTGTCGCGCAGGGTGCGGGTGAATGCAATCAGACGCGGGCTGCCGCAGCCGACACCCAGGGCGTCATGAAAAGCCGCATGGGCCGCGCTCCATTCCTCGGTGGTGCCAGGTTCGCCCGGATGCGTCAGCGGCGCCCGCTCCAGCCGGTGGTGGGTTGCCACGACATTGGCCTCCCAGCCCATGTCGCCGGACTCAACGGACCGCTGCAGGGCCAGGCCTTCGAGCCGGATCCGCAGATCGGTGAGGTCGATCAGGTCCTGCCGGGAGATGGTGATGACCCTGAAGCCCTGGTTGGGCGCAAGAGCCACGAGGTGCTGTTCAGCCAGGCGGACGAGGGCCTCCCGGACGACGGCCATGCTGACGCCGAACTCCTTGGACAACGCAGCGAGACGCAGCGGGCTGCCCGGAACGTAGCGGCCCTTGAGGATGCCGGCACGAAGCTGTTCATAGACATGCTCGGTCAGGGTCGAGCCGCTGGGATTGGTTGCCATGGTTCCACGATAGCCGATGTCCGCGAATCCGTTTATTTTCGATAATTCTTGAATGCATGAAGAATCTCTGCGATGCTGGCCATGACCCCCGTCACTTTAAACGCAGGCCGGCATCGTTTCAAGGGAGAAAATCGCATGTCAGATTACGCAGCAGACCCTTCGGGTCCGCCGGAGACCGCCCTCACGGCCCCCGTCCACGACGTGGCAATTGTCGGGCTTGGACCCGTTGGCCAGGTGCTGGCGCTGTTGCTGGCCCGGCACGGGCACGACGTCGTCGTCGTCGAGAAGCAGACCGAACCGTACCCGCTTCCCCGCGCCGTCCACTACGACGGCGACATCTCCAGGGTCCTGGACGGCCTCGGACTTGCCGGCTTCATGGCCGAGTTCTCCTCCGCCTCGGATATCTATGAGTGGCAGACGGCAGCCAGGGAAACCCTGCTGCAGTTCAGGTTTCCCCTGGAGGGCCCCCAGGGCTGGCCTGAATCCACGATGTTCAACCAGCCCGCCCTCGAGGACCGGCTGCGCCGGCGGGCCGGGGACTTCCCCAATATCCGGGTCCTGCGCGGCACCGAAGCGGTCGGCCTCGAACAGGGGGAAGGCCACGCCACCCTCGCCATCACCAGCCCCACGCTCAAACACAAGAAGCTGCGCGCCCGGTACGTGGTGGGCTGCGACGGGGCCAGGAGCTTTGTCCGCCAGTACATGAACACCGCCGTCACCGATCTGGGGTTCTTCTACGACTGGCTGATAGTGGACATCCTGCCGAAAGAGGTCCGGGAGTGGGTGCCGGACAACCTGCAGGTGTGCGATCCCGCGCGTCCCACCTCTGCCGTCAACGGCGGACCGGGCCGGCGCCGCTTCGAATTCATGCGGATGCCGCAGGATAACCTCAAATCCTTTGACACCGATGAAACGGCATGGAGCCTTCTCGAACCGTGGGGCGTCACGCCCGCGAATGCGGCGCTGGAACGCCGGGCCCTGTATACCTTCCAGGCCCGGTATGCCTCGTCCTGGCGTGACGGCCGGATTATCCTGGCCGGCGATGCGGCCCACCAGATGCCGCCGTTCTTCGGCCAGGGCATGGTCAGCGGTGTGCGGGACGCGGTGAACCTGGCCTGGAAGCTGGACCTTGTCCTCCGGGGCGCCGCCGGGGACGCGCTCCTGGATACCTACGATTCGGAACGTTCAGCGCACGTCCAGCACGCCATTGGCATGTCGGTGGAGCTGGGAAAGGTCATCTGCGAAACCGATCCGGCTGCGGTGGCCGCGCGGGATGCGCACTTCCTGGCCAACGGCCCGGACCCGGTGTCGGCTCTTCCGCCGATCCCGCCGGAGCGGCTGGGCCGCGGCGTCTTCCCGGGCGGTGACCCGCTCAGTTCCGCCGTGGCGGGAATCATCGGCGTGCAGGCACGCGTCCGGTTTGCCGATGGCATCACGGACTTGCTGGACCGGCGCACTTTCGGCGGCTTCACCCTCGTGTGCGACGGGTCAGCGGTCGGCCCGCAGGCCGCCGTCGAACTTGCCGGTTCCTTCCCTGACGGGATCGCAGGCTGGGTTGTCCGCGTTCTGCCGCCGGGGTCCGCGCTGCCCGTGGAGGCGCGCCCCGAAACCGGCAGGACGGCGCCCGGCGGCGTCCTGACAGTGGAGGACACGGGCAACCTGTACCTGGAGTACCTCGCCGGATACGGCCACATTGCCCAACTGTTCCGTCCGGACTTCTACGTCTACGACGGCGCCGCAACCCTCGCAGATCTCCACAGTCTCATCACGGGCCTGGGCGACAGCTTGAACACGACCGCAACCGCACTCTCCAGGAGCACAGCACCATGACCCCCAAAGACAACGACGCCGTCATCGTCGCCATCGGCCGCTCCCCCATCGGGAGGGCCGGCAAAGGCACCCTGACTGCCATCCGCCCCGACGACCTGGCCGCCGAGGTCTTCACCGGGATCCTGGCGAAAGTTCCCGATCTGCCCCTCAGCGAGTTCGAAGACCTGCATCTGGGCTGCGCCCAGCCTCAGGACGAGCACGGCTGGAACATGGCCCGGCGCGTCGCGGTGCAGCTGGGCGCGGATCTGTTGCCCGGAACCACCGTCAACCGGTACTGCGCGTCGTCACTTCAGGGCGCCCGCATGGCCTTCCACGCGATCCGTGCCGGTGAAGGCCGGGGATATCTGGTGGGAGGCGTGGAGTGCGTCTCCTGGTACGGAGAAAACCGGGAGGCCGCCAACCCCGGTTTCGCAGAAGCGTCGGCGCGGACTGCCCGCATCGTGTCCACGGGTGCAGCATGGTCCGATCCGCGGCTCGAGGGCCTACTCCCGGACTACTACATGTCCATGGGCCATACTGCAGAAAATGTGGCCGCGCTGACCGGGACGACGCGGTCCGAGATGGACGCGTTTGCCGCCCGCTCCCAGCAGCGCGCAGTCGCCTCTGCCGCGAACGGGTTCTTTGCCCGCGAGATCATCCCCGTGACCGGCCCCGACGGACAGGTCTTCAGCGCCGACGACGGCCCGCGGCCGGGCACGACAGCGGAGAAGCTGGCCGGGCTGAAACCCGTGTTCAGGGAAGACGGCACTGTCACGGCAGGCAATGCCTGCCCCTTGAATGATGGCGCGGCCGGGTCGGTCATCGTGTCCGCGGAACTGGCCCGCGACTATGGACTGAAGCCGCTGGCACGCATCGTCTCCACGGGAGTGACCGGCCTGTCGCCCGAGATCATGGGACTGGGCCCCGTGGAGGCCAGCCGGATGGCCCTCCGCCGGGCGGGACTGGGCATCAAGGACATCGGCATCGTGGAACTTAACGAAGCGTTCGCGGCCCAGGTTCTCCCCTCGGCCCGCCAGCTTGGCATCGACATCGACGAACAGCTGAATCCGCACGGCGGCTCCATCGCCCTGGGCCATCCGTTTGGTGCCACCGGCGTCCGCTTGCTCACCACCCTGATCAACGGGCTGGACACGCGCGACCAGCAGTTCGGGCTGGCCACGATGTGCGTTGGTGGCGGCCAGGGAATGGCGATGGTGATCGAGCGCCTGAGTTGAGGGCACGCTTCGACTGACGGCTCTCAACGCAAACCGGGACCCATCCGACGATGAAGGGCGGTTGCGGAACTCACGTTCCGCAACCGCCCTTTCGGTCTTCAATCCAGCTGCCGGTCCTTCCTCGGGCTAGGACCGGCCAGCGATGGAGAGGAAGGCCTGCCGGAGCTCCTCATCCGGAGAGTCCCCTGCCTTGTCAGCCCGGAACGCAATGAACTTATCCGGCCGGACCAGAATGGCTCCGGCGGCTGTGTGTCCGCGGTCCCGGATCCACGCGCAACGGGGATCGAGCACGATGGCGGCCGAATCGTAGCGGAATCCGGCCTCAATGTTATGTTCCCGGAACTCCATGGACTGGGCGGCAATCGTTGCGCTCAACACGGCGCGGAAGTCGTCGTCGGCCGCGTCCTCGCTCCAGACCCGCCGCAAGGAGGCCAGGTTGTCCTCGGTGCTGTTGGCCGGGCTGACACCGAGGGCCTCCCCGATGGCCAGGTGGTTCATGGCGTTCTCCGTGGAACGGCGGACGTTGGTGGCGGCCACCGGCTGCCGCTCGGCCTGGTAGGTCTCCAGCAGCGCGGGCGAGGCCTGCCCGCGCAGGACCGCGGCGGTCTTCCAGCAGAGGTTGTAGGCATCCTGAATGGCGGTATTCAGGCCCAGGCCGCCCGTGGGGCCATGGCGGTGCGCTGCGTCCCCGAGCAGGAACACCCGGTCTTCCTGGAAACGCTCGGCGACCAGGGCCTCAAAGGTCCAGCGGCTGATCTTGTGGACAGTGGGCTCAAGATCAGGCAGGCCGAGCGCCTTCTTCATGTTGGCGATCAAGATCTCATCGTCCGCCACCCTGTTGTCGTCGAAGGCGTAGTTCTCGTGGAAGACCCATTCCTGCGAGCCAGGGCCCCAGTTATCGGGTCCCATCGGCACCAGGAGGGTCATATTGCCGGTGTGGGCGGGCCACATCCAGTTGATCAGGACGCTGGGATCCTTGAGGTACTTGCTGAGGTCCGCCGTGAAATGCACCGAGACGGTGTAGAGGATGTTGCGCTGGCCAAGGAGTTCAATGCCGGCTTCGGCGCCGACCTTCCGCCCGCCGTCGGCCCCGTAAAGGTACTGGCTCCGGACCGTATAGGTCTCACCGGTGTCCTTGTTGAGGACGGTGGAGCTGACGCCGGCGTCGTCCTGGGTGAAGGAGAGCAGCTCGTGGTTGAACCGGATCGCGTCCTGGTTCTTCCGCTTGGCGTGCTTAAGGAGGACAGGTTCCAGGCGCAACTGGGGCAGATTGGTCATCCGGCAGGGGCTCGCGGCGATGTAATCCGGGTCCGTGTAGCCGGCTCCCCACACCTCCTGGCTGGCGATCTCCCGCCCGTAGACGGGGTCATCACCGTTCAGGCCCGCGTACCAGGCGGTCCTGGCCATCGCTTCCGGCGGGGTTCCGGCCTCGTAGATGTCCCCGGCCACCCCGAGTTTGCGGTAAATCTCCATGGACCGCTGGTTGACGACGTGCGCCTTGGGCAAGGTGGACGTTCCGGGCAGGGCACTGACCAGCAAATGCTCAATGCCCAGATCGGACAGGAGCATCGAAGCCGTAAGCCCGGCCCCTCCTCCGCCGATAATAAGGACGGGAACTTCGATATCTGACACTGAATCCTCCACGCTGGGTAAGTGATCTCGGGCACGTTCTGTCCCACCGCCATCCTCTCCCAGTTTTAACTACTAATCAATGGATTATCGAGAATTTGTTGACATACCGAGAATCCTGGGTTTTGATGGAACCTGGAGCCGGCGGCAAAGACCGGCAATCTGCCTTCGATGAAAGGGACAACGATGTCGACCAATGAGCAGTCCAACTACCTGCGCAACCCCAAGCCGCGGCCCATCACGGCACCCAAGCTGCACCATGCAACCTTCATGACAATGGACGTGGACGCCATGGTGCACTTCTACGAACTGGTGTGCGGCCTTCAGCCGGTGTATTACTCCTCCCACGCCGCCTGGCTCACCAACGATGAGGCGAACCACCGCATCGCGCTCCTGCGACTGCCCGGCACCAAGCCGCCGGTGGACAAGCCCCACACCGCAGGCCTGCACCACACGGCGTTCGAGTACGCCACGTTTGACCAGTGGCTGGACAACTACGAGCGCCTCCGCGACCAGGGAATCCTGCCGGCCGTCTGCCTGGACCACGGCATGACCATGTCCATGTACTACGTGGACCCCGACGGCAACGGCATCGAAATCCAGGTGGACAACTTCGGGGACTGGGGCCTGTCCAAGGAATGGATGTGGGCCGCGCAGGAATTCTCCGAAGACCAGGTCGGCCCCCAGTTTGATCCCGAGCAGCTCGTCCAGGCCCGCAGGGACGGCCTGGACGGTGACCAGATCCACAAGAACGCCTACGCCGGAAAGTACCGGCCGGAGAACGAGAGCCCGGACATGTCCTTCCCGGACCCGTGGCCGGCCCGGATCGCGGCCAACCCGGCCCTCGCGGACGGCGTCCCCCTCCCTCCGGGCGCCGATGTCGCGCCGGGAATCGACTAGAAGGGCTGCCGACCATGCGCATCGCCAACCTCAAAGGCCGATCCGTCCTCCTCAGGGAGGGCAAAGCCCTCGATATTGAACGGGCCAGTCATGGCGCCTTCGCTGCAGATCCTTTGTCCGTCTACCAGGACTGGGACGCTTTCCGGAGTTGGGCGGACGGCGCCGACTACTCCGCCGCCGAGCCCTTCAACGAGGACCACCTGGGTGCTCCCGTTCCCAACCCGCGGCAGATCTTTGCCATCGGCCTCAACTACAAGGACCATGCCGACGAGGCCAGCCTTCCGTACCCGGAGCACCTCGTCGTGTTCACCAAGTTCCAGTCCTCGCTGGCCGGGCCAAATGTGACGGTGGACCTCCCGTCCGACAGCGTGGACTACGAAACCGAGCTCGTCGTCGTCATCGGCAAAGAAGGCTACAAAGTCGACGAGGAAAAGGCCTGGGACCACGTCGCCGGGCTGAGCCTGGGCCAGGACTACAGTGAGCGCGTCGTGCAGCGCCGCGGGCCGGCCGCCCAGTTCAGCCTCGGCAAGTCGTTCCCGAACTTCGCACCCTTCGGGCCGGCTGTCGTTACCACGGACGAACTTGCGGACAAGGATTCCCTGCGTATCTCCGCGGTCCTTGAAGGTCCCGGGGTGGACGGCCAGTGGACAGTCCAGGACGGCAATACCCGCGACCTGATCTTCTCAGTGCCAAGAATCGTCGCCGATCTTTCCCAGGTGGTGACCCTGCAGCCGGGGGACCTCATTTTCACCGGAACACCGGCCGGGGTAGGTATGTCCCACGGCATCTTCCTCAAACCCGGCAACGTCCTCACCAGCACCCTTGAGGGCATCGGAACCATCCGCAATCAGTTCGTTTAGCCACGCACCACCCCAGAATCACCAGGAAGGGCAATGATGCCTCAGGAAGTCCAGACCGAAACTGCCATTGCCCCGCCGGTGATGTGGTCTCCCAGCCCGGAACAACGGGAGGGCACGCGGCTGTGGGACTTCATGGGACATGTCTCCCGGAGCCGCGGAATCGGCCTCACCACCTACCGCGAGGCGTGGCAGTGGTCCGTCGACGAAATGGGGGACTTCTGGGCCGCCGTGACCGGGTACTTCGGGGTAATAGGCGACGGACTCGACGGCCCGGCCCTGGCTGAGGAGCGGATGCCCGGCGCCCGCTGGTATCCGGACGGCCGGCTCAATCTGGCCGAAAACATCTTCCGTCGCAGCAATGGAGGTAAGGAGCGGAGTCCGACGGCGGTGCTGACCGTCGAGGAGGACGATTCCACCCGCTCGCTGAGCTGGCAGGAATTTGAACGGCAGGTCGCGTCGCTGGCTGCCGCGCTGCGGCGGCTGGGAGTGAAGCCCGGGGACCGCGTCGGCGCCGTACTGCCCAACATCCCCGAGGCACTCATCGGGCTCCTCGCGGCTGCGAGCATCGGCGCAGTCTGGTCCATCAACTCTCCGGACCTCTCGGCTGAGGCCAGTCTGGACCGCCTGCGCCAGCTCGAACCGACCGTGCTGATCGGGGTGGACGGATACCGGTTCAACGGCAAGGAAATTTCGAGACTCGCTCAACTGGCCGAGGTGGAGGCAGGGCTACCCAGCCTCCGCCAGACCATCCTGGTCCGCTGCCTCCACCCTGGCCAGGAGCCGGAGGCGGGCCGGCTTTCCTTTGACGGGCTTCTGGGCGGGGACGCCGAACCGGACTACGAGCGGGTTCCGTTCGACCACCCGCTGTGGGTGCTTTTTTCTTCAGGAACGACCGGTGCGCCGAAGGGCATCGTCCATTCCCATGGCGGCATGACCCTGGAGGCGCTGAAGGGCATCGGCCTGAATCAGGATGCCGGGCCGGGGGATCTGTACTACGTGGCCGCCAATACCTCGTGGATGGTGTGGAACACCCTGGTCAGCTACCTCGTCACCGGAGCCTCGGTAGTCACCTACTCCGGTTCGCCCACCCTGGCGCGCAAGGACCGGCAGTTCCAGATCCTGGCCAATACCGGCGCCACGATGTTTGCCACCGGCGCCGCGTATCTGTCCCTCGTGGAGAAGTCCGGACTGGAGCCGGGACGGGAGTGGAATCTGGCGAAGCTGCGCTTCATCATGTCCACCGGCTCGCCCCTGCCCGACTCCACCTGGTGTTGGGTACACGAGCACGTCAAGGCCGACGTCCACCTGGGCTCCGACTCCGGCGGCACGGACATCTGTTCCGGGTTCATCGGCTCAAATCCCCTGGAGCCGGTCCACCTGGGCGAACTCCAGGGCCCCCTGCTGGGCGTCGCCGTGGAGTCCTGGTCCGACACCGGGCAGCGGTTGATCGGCGGCATCGGTGAAATGGTCATCAGACGGCCCATGCCGTCGATGCCCGTCTTTTTCTGGGGAGACCCGGACGGATCCCGCTATTTCGATTCCTACTTCGCAAAGTTCCCGGGAGTCTGGACGCACGGTGACTGGATCACCGAAACCCGGCGGGGCTCGTTCATCGTCCACGGCCGGTCCGACGCCACACTGAACCGCGGCGGCGTGCGGCTGGGCACCTCGGACATCTACGCGGCCCTTGCCGGCATCCCGGAAATTACGGATTCCCTCGTCGTCGGCGCCGAACAACCGGACGGAGGCTACTACATGCCGCTCTTCGTCGTGCTCGCCCCCGGCGCAGCCCTGGACGACCCCCTGAGGGACCGCATTCGTTCGGCCATCCGCGCCCGCTCCTCCGCACGCCACGTGCCGGATGAAATCATCCAGGCACCGGCAATTCCCGTAACCCACTCCATGAAACGGGTCGAGGTGCCCATCAAGAAGCTTTTCAGCGGACTGGCACCCCGGGACGCGGTCAGCGTGCAGGCTCTTGCCAACCCCGAGGCGATGGACTGGTTCGTCACCCAGGCGCAGAGCTACAGGGAGCACCGCAACAACAGCATCGTAGAGTAACCAACGAACTGATCCTCCAAGTAGCTGGCGCAGCCGGAATATCCCTGGGCTGACCTCGGGACTGGCGAAATCAAACAAGCAGATCAAGTTGCAGGAAAAATCTTCACCACACAACCAGACGGGTCCGCTGCGGATGCACGGCTTGGACGTTGCCTGCGACAATTTTTGGAAAGAACCGGAATGCACAGCGCCAAGACTCTTTTCGACCGCCGGTGCGCTAGCTAGGACGATGACGATGTCTGATGGAAGTGAGGAGTGATGGGCGCTGATTCGTGGCTTCGACAGCTGACGCCCGTGCCCGGCGTTGAAGTGCCCAAGCCCGCAAGCCGTCCGGTGACTGTTGCTGACGCGATTGAGCGGCTTGGGGTTGGACCTGTTGAGTGGGCGATCCAGGTTGGGGCGGCGATGACAGCCAAAGTCATGGCAGAAATACCGAATCATCAGCAGGGGCCAGAGGAATTCGAATCGCTGCGGATGGGCCCGGAGTCGTCGGTGATCAGGGCGCTATTCTGGCTCAGCCACGAAGGGGAAGGTTTGCCCGCTATCACCCCAGAGGCCCTTCAAGGGGATATGGACTTCGTTCGCCGTGGGATGCGCCTGGACAGCGTTTTACGCGGGATACGGCTGGGCCACGCCGTCATGACGAAAGCCTTTCTGGATTCCTGCAGCGTTCTGGTGCCGGAAAAGGACCGAGTCGGTCAGATGCAGCTGATCTCAGAGGGTCTGTTCAAGTACATTGATGAATTCTCTGCGGATATGGCGGAATCCTTTCTGGGCGAGCGGGAACGATGGACGGTCAGCGCCGCCGCGGCCAAGGCTGAAACCATCCGTCAGATCCTGGAAGGAACCCGTAGAGACAAGGCAGAAGCGTCACGGGACTTAGGGTATGACCTTTCCCGCCAGCACATCGCGATGACGCTCTGGTTTGATCCGCCGAGAAACGGCACCGACACGCCCGATCTTGAGGCTGCTGCAATGGAAGCCCTTGCCCGGATGGACGCTACGAAGACTTTGGTTATGCCCGTCGGGGGTGGCAAGGTTTGGGCTTGGGGCAGCCGAACGAGTTTCTCTTCGCCGCCGGCTGCTGTCGACTACCCGCCTCCGGCAGTAGACATCCACATGGCCGTGGGGTGTCCTGCCCGGGATGTGGACGGGTTCCGTCGCTCCCACCGGGAAGCAGAGGTAGCTGAGCGCACAGCCAGAACCCGTCACACGTCAAGGGCCTGGGCAACCTACTACGCGGACGTTGCCATCCCCAGTATGCTTTCAGCGGATATGTCGACGGCCCGCGACTTGGTCACGCGCGAGCTCGGTCCCCTGGCTCTGGACACGCCTAATGCCCGGGACCTGCGCACCACCTTGCTGATTTACTTGGAGGAGGAAAGCAGCCCCCATGCGGCAGCCCAGCGGCTGTTCGTCTCTCGAAACACCGTGGCGTACCGGGTCAAGCGCGCGGGAGAATTGCTGGGCTATGACGTGGCCCAGCGACGGTTTGAATTGCATACAGCGCTGGTTCTCGCAGATACATTTGGGTCTCTGGTGCTTCTAGCCTCCATGTGAGCGGCCGCTTCCAATCCCGGGGCCGCAGTGACGGACAACTGCTCCCCGCACACCGTTCACAGCCCGGTGGGATGCTCAGGCGGAACCTTCTGGCTGGACCAGTTATACGCGGACCGATGCAGTCCCAAACGAACATGAGATCGGCCACCTTGAGTAATTTCAGTCCTCACGGACCCGCAGTACGGTGAGCAACTCAGGCGCGTTAGGGAACGCCCATAAATAAGTACGACTAATTGACCTTTGAGTGAGACAATGGTGTATGCCCATTTCCGCTGAGGTTGTCGACTCACTGCGTGCAAAGTTCGACACGATCCTGCCCCACCTCGATGAACGGGCCACGCGGCTACTGCTGGCGGCCGAGGCCCGGTCCCTGGGCCATGGCGGGATCGCCGCGGTGGCCCGGGCCTCGGGCGCCGCTCGCTCAAGGGTCCAGCAGGGCGTCAACGAGCTGGAAGCCGGCACCGCCCCGCTTCCGGGCATCCGCAAGCCCGGGGCTGGCCGCAAGACCCTGACCGAGAAGAACCCCGGACTGGTCCCGGCGTTGCTGGCGCTGGTGGAACCAACCCGCCGCGGGGACCCCGAATCCCCATTGTCATGGACGACTCTCTCAACGGCGAAGCTGGCCACCGAGCTCACCGGACAAGGACACCGGGTGGGAGCGGAGAGCGTGGCGAAACTGCTCAAGGACAATGGCTTCAGCCTGCAGGGAAACGCCAAGACCCTCGAGGGCGGGCAGCACCCGGACAGGGATCAGCAATTCGCCTACCTCAACGCCCAAGCCTCCGACCACCTCGAAGACAACCAGCCGGTCATTTCCGTGGACACCAAGAAAAAGGAACTCGTCGGCGAGTACAAAAACAAAGGCACCGAATGGCGCCCCGCCCGAGACCCCGAACAGGTCAAGGTCCACGACTTCATCGACAAAGAAAAAGGCAAGGCCAACCCCTACGGCGTCTATGACGTGGGCACCAACACCGGGTGGGTGTCGGTGGGCACGGACCACGACACCGCAGCTTTCGCCGTGAACACCATCCGCTCCTGGTGGAACACCACCGGCCACACCACCCACCCAAGTGCCAACCGGATGCTGATCACCGCCGACGGAGGCGGCTCCAACGGCTACCGGACCCGGCTCTGGAAGACCGAACTCGCCGCACTGGCCGCCGAAACGGGCCTGGAGATCACCGTCTGCCACCTGCCCCCGGGCACCAGCAAATGGAACAAGATCGAGCACAAACTCTTCTCCCACATCTCCATGAACTGGCGCGGCCGGCCGCTGACAAGCCACGAAGTCATCGTCAACTCCATCGCCGCGACCACCACTAAAACCGGACTCACCGTCCAGGCCGAACTGGACACCGGCACCTATCCCACCGGCGTGAAAATACCCGACGAGCAAATGGCTTCACTGCAGGACACCGGCGCCGCCCTCACCAGGCATGAATGGCACCCCGAATGGAACTACACCCTCAAAAACCGCAACACACCAACTAAATAATCAGTGGGCCCTTAGTGCGCCCACCAACCGAGGTGGTTGGTCTTCCCTTGGCGTCCGGACGTCGGGTGCAGCCGGGAAATGAGTCCACGGTAGAAGATCAGGGGACGGCTGTCCGAGGTTGTCAATCCCGTTACCCGTGCCATCAGACCGAAGTGGTCTCCGGCTTCGAACACCGAATCGATGCGGCATTCCATGGATACGGTGGCGTTCTTCAAGGTCGGCACGTCATGTAATTCCATGTCCCAGTTGCCGACCTCGAATTTGGGACCCGTGGATGAGGCGAATGCGAAGCAGATGTCGGTCTGGTCTTCGTCCAGGACGTTTATGCAGATCGTCCGTAGGGTTCGAAGGGTGGCGAAGGAACGTGAGTTTTTCATAGCGAAAAAGGTCATGAGCGGCGGATCGAGGGAAACCGTTGCTACGGACCCAACAGTCATTCCAACCGGACCTTCGGGCCCGTGACCTGTCACGACAGCCACGGAGGTCGGGATAAGGCCCATCGCTCGGCGAAGGGACAAGGCGTCCAGTGCAGCGGGACGTTCTATCGATACGGTCATCATTGACTCCTTGGTTGGCATGGTGGGGATACGGCAACACTGATGTCAGTGAACCAGACCATAGTGGGGCCTTCCATGGCTCCACCTCTAAGCCTGAGGTCCAAGTTTGTGCTGAGAGCCACATGTAGCCCTTGCCTGCGCCAACCGCCAAGCAGGGGGCCGTGATCTTGGTGGCCCAGCACAAGAATCGAAACAAGCTGAGGTCCAACATGGTGGAATGCAGCTTCTTGGGAGGCTCCTGAAACTAATCTCATCCGTGAGAACCCTCTGGAAGGACAATGATGACCATCATCACAGAGCAAACTGCCCCATCCACCGCTGATCTTGCCTTGGAGCTTCCCATCCGGGCAGCCCAACTCCTGGATCTGTTGCGAAAGAATGCCGGCCAAACGGAGACGGACCGCCGTGTCGTCGAGGAAAACATCTTGGCCCTGGAGGAGGCTGGTCTTTTCAAGATTGCTGTGCCCAAGCGGTTCGGTGGTCACGAAGCAAACATCTCCACGATCCTGAAGGTAACCTCGACCCTAGGTCAGGCCTGCGGGTCCACGGCCTGGGTATCGACTCTTACGAACGTCTGTTCCTGGCTGGTGGGTCTGTTTCCCGACCAAGCCCAGCGTGACGTTTTTGAAGGCGCCCCCAACGCCCGCGTCTGCGGTGTCCTTGCTCCGAGTTCCAGCAGCGTGGCCGTCGAAGGCGGGCTGAGAGTCACCGGGAAATGGGGCTTCGCTTCGGGGTCATCGCACGCCGGCTGGGCTGCTCTAGGCGTTCCCGTGGTCGATGGGACTGGTGCGCAGGTTGATCAGGGTGTCGCCTTGATCCCGATGACGGACCTGAGCATCGAGGACACGTGGTACGTTGCGGGCATGCGCGGGACCGGCAGTAACACTCTTGTCGCCGAAGACGTGTTCGTTCCCGCCCACCGGATTATTTCAGTGACCCAAGCAGTGGAGGGTCACACTGCCACCGAGCACAAGGACGAGACCTTGTACCGCTCGGCGTTTGTCCCAGTCTCGGCCATTGTCCTCGCTGCCCCCCTGCTGGGGCTGGTGAAGGGAGCACTTGATCATGTCATCAATTCCCTCGGCAAAGGTAAGGGCATCTCGTACACCTTCTACGACAGGGCCACCGATGCTGGATCCACCCAGATAAACGTCGCCCTGGCGGCTTCCCTGATTGACTCTGCTGAGCTGCATCTTTTCCGGGCAGCGGATGACATTGACAAGGCTGCTGCATCTGGCGAGTACATGGACTTCAATACCAGGGCGCGGGTTCGGATGGATGTTGGAGTGGTTGCCACTCGATGCCGTGAGGCCATGGACCTGCTGCTGAGCGTCCAGGGGGCCGGTTCCTTTGCCGAGGCCAACCCGCTTCAGCAGAAATGGCGGGACCTTGAAACAGGGTCCCGCCATGCAGTCATAAACCCCGCGATCTCCAGCGAAGCCTACGGACGGGCATTGCTCGGCGTAAAGGAACAGGTGACCCCGCTGATCTAGGCAGAAAGCTCAGGAAGAGGGCAGGCGCCGTTGGCTCCTGCCCTCTTCGGTAATTATCTGAGCTGCTTTTCCGCCAAGGCGTGTTCATAGCCTGCATAAACTTCGAAGGAGAAGCCTCCATGTCTGATGCGCGCAACCATCACCACCCACAACGGAAGCTTTGGAGGCTTCATGTTCGGAAAGTTCACCGCGCCCCGACTGGAACCGTGTGGACACGCCCAGAGGATCGCGTTCGAGCTGATGAAGGCCGTCCCCGACGGCCAGCCCGTACTAATGCTGACCCTGATGGGCTGGCTGGAATAGCTCAAAGGCCACGGCGGCCAAGCCGACCGGCACCTGAATCTCGCGACAGTGGACGTGCCTGCGTTCCGGGTCGCGGTCCTGCTGCGGGAACTGATCAACCGCGGAAACATCGCGGACGTCGCGGCGAACGCCGAAACCTCCTATGAACGCCCAATGATCTAACCCGCCGCGTATCTGTCCCTCGTGGAGAAGTCCGGACTGGAACCCGGGCGGGAATGGGACCTGGCGAAGCTGCGCTTCATCATGTCCACCGGTTCCCCGCTGCCGGACTCCACCTGGCGCTGGGTCCACGAACACGTCAAGACCGACGTCCACCTCGGCTCCGACTCCGGCGGCACCGACATCTGTTCCGGATTCATCGGCTCAAACCCGCTGGAGCCGGTCCGCCTGGGCGAACTCCAGGGACCCCTGCTGGGCGTCGCCGTCGAGTCCTGGTCCGACACCGGGCAGCGGGTGATCGGCGGCATCGGCGAAATGGTCATCGCACGGCCCATGCCGTCCATGCCCGTCTACTTCTGGGGAGACCCGGACGGATCCCGCTACTTCGATTCCTACTTCGCAAAATTCCCGGGAGTCTGGACCCACGGGGACTGGATCACCGAAACCCCACGGGGCTCGTTCATCGTCCATGGCCGGTCCGACGCCACCCTGAACCGCGGCGGCGTGCGGCTGGGCACCTCCGACATCTACGCGGCACTTGCCGGCATCCCGGAAATCACGGATTCCCTCGTCATCGGCGCCGAACAGCCCCACGGAGGCTACTACATGCCGCTCTTCGTAGTGCTCGCCCCCGGCGCAGCCCTGGACGACCCCCTGAGGGACCGCATTCGTTCGGCCATCCGAACCCGCTCCTCGGCACGCCACGTGCCGGACGAAATCATCCAGGCACCGGCAATTCCCGTAACCCACTCCATGAAACGGGTCGAGGTGCCCATCAAGAAGCTTTTCAGCGGACTGGCACCCCGGGATGCGGTCAGCGTCCAGGCCCTCGCCAATCCGGAGGTGATGGAATGGTTCATCACCCAGGCACGCAACTACCGGGAACACGGCAACAGTGGGATCATTGAATAATTCAACGAACTAGCCCGCCCTGCCCGAAAGGCATCATGACACTCCAGGCAACGGACGCCGTCGGAAACTCCAGCGAGCCGTCCTCGCGGCTGGCAGAATCAAGCATCAGCAACGACATGGGCTTCCTGCTGGCCAAGCTGCACGCGGCCGGGAGCGTGCTCAATAACGCAGCCCTGGCCGAGTTCGGGCTGAAGGAGCGGTCCTATTCAGTCCTGGCGCTGGCGTGCGGTGACCTCGGGCCCACACAGCGGGAACTGGCCGATTTCCTCAGCCTCGATCCCAGCCAGATTGTCGCCCTCATCGACGAACTGGAGCAGCGCGGCCTGGTGGAACGGAAACCGGGCGTCTCGGACCGGCGGCAGAAACTCGTGGCCGCCACCCCGGAGGGCCGGAAGGTCCATGCCGCGGCACAGCAGGCCACCAAGGCAGCAGAGGCCCGCCACCTGAGCATCCTCAGCGCCCACGAGGTCGCGTCGCTGCGGTCCATTCTGCGCAAGGCGGTCTGGGCGGGGACTCCCTAATCGAGCCTGAGTCGCCGGGAGCGCGGGTCCGCCGGCGTCCAGGGCTGGAAAACCGTGAAAGCATTTGCACCATGGCCAACAGGATTGCGTACCAGGGGGAACCCGGCGCCAACTCAAACATTGCATGCACGGACATGTTCCCGGACATGGACGCCGTGCCGTGCGCCAGCTTCGAGGACGTCTTCGAACTCGTGGCGGGCGGTACAGCGGACCTGGCGATGATTCCGATCGAAAACTCGATCGCCGGACGCGTAGCCGACATCCACACGCTCCTTCCAAATTCCCGCCTTCAAATCGTCGGAGAGTACTTTCTTCGCATCCGGTTCGACCTGCTCGGCATTCCAGGCAGCACCATCGAACAGGCAAAGGAGGTGCACAGCCACCTGCATGCATTGGGCCAGTGCCGCAAACTCATCCGGTCGTTGGGGTTAAGGCCCGTCATCGCAGGCGATACCGCCGGTTCTGCACGGGAAGTCCGCGATTGGAACGACCCTTCCAAAGTCTCACTGGCGCCACCGCTGGCCGCAGGCATGTACGGTCTCGACGTCCTGGCCTCCGGCGTCGAAGATGATCCGACCAACACCACCCGCTTCGTCGTCCTCGCACAAGAGCGTCCGACACCCGGCCGTGGCACCCTCCCCGGACCCGTGATCACGAGTTTCCTGTTTCGTGTCCGCAACGTCCCGTCCGCGCTGTACAAGGCGCTGGGCGGTTTCGCCACTAACGGCGTCAACATGACGCGGCTGGAAAGCTACATGGTCGGCAACGAATTCTCGGCGACCATGTTCATGGCCGACGTCGAAGGCCACCCGGATGAACCACCGCTGCGCAGGGCACTGGAAGAGCTGGAATTCTTTACCACTGAGGTGAGAATACTGGGCGTCTACGCCGCGGATGCCTACCGATCCGGATAACCCGCACGCACCGGACCGGCAACATCACCGCAACATCACGGCAGCGGGTACGCTCTATTTCATGAGCCAAGCACCCGTCATCATCGCCATCGACGGGCGGTCAGGCGCGGGAAAGACCACTCTGGCCATCGAACTCGCGGCGCGCCTCCGGGAGCACCACAAGGTCTCGCTCTTCCACCTCGAGGACATCTACCCCGGCTGGAACGGGCTCACCGCGGGGATCGAGCGCTACATCTCCACGGTCCTGGCCCCGCTGCGGCGCGGCGAGACGGCCGCCTGGGTCAGCTGGGACTGGGACAGGCATTACGACGGCGAAACCCGCACCACCCAGCCGGCCGAGATCGTGCTGGTGGAAGGCGTCGGGGCCGCCGCGGAAGCCGCCCGGCCCCTGCTGGACGCGGTCATCTGGGCGGACTCCCCGGAGCCGGACCGGCGCGCCCGCGCACTGGCCCGCGACGGCGATACCTACGCGCCCTTCTGGGAGCAGTGGGCGGCCCAGGAGCTGGAATGGCTCGCGGCGGATGACGTTCCGGCGCACGCCGACGTCCGGGTGCTCAACCTCGCGGACGGCTCCGCACCGGCCGATGTCCTGCAGTCCCTCCAGTACCTTCCCGCCCTCGCACCCGTGCTCCTGCCCGAGCTCGCGGCCCGCCGCGGGCTCCAGCTCCGGGCCGAACGGATCGCGGCGGCGCCGGATCCCGCCCGGCTGTTCGAGGCGCTGTTCGGCCACTCCTCCAACGCGGTGTGGCTGGACTCCTCGCTCGCGCCGGCGGGCCTGTCCCCGGCGGCCGCAGGACGCAGCCGGTTCAGCATCCTGGCGGACGACGGCGGCCGCTTCGGCCAGGCGGTCCGGCACAGCTCCGGGCTGACCCGGGTGAGCGCCGGCACCGCCACCGTGACCACGGACGGTCCGTTCTTCCGCTGGCTCGACGGCGTCTGGGGCGGCCGCGCCCTCCCCACCCCGGACGGCTACCCCTGCGAATTCACCCTGGGCTGGCTGGGCTACCTCGGCTACGAACTCAAACGCGAGACCGGCGGCAGCGACGTCACCGCGCAGACCCCCGACGCCTGCCTGATCTTCGCGGGCCGCGCCGTGGTCCTGGACCATCTGGAGGGCGCGGTGTGGCTGCTGGCCCTCGACACCCCCGACGCCGGGGACTGGCTCGGGGCGGCCCGCTCGGCGGTGACGGACGCGGCACGGGAGCCATCGGCGGGCGGCGCCGCCGCCGTCGTACATTCCGCCCCCGGCCCCACACCCCTGGACTTCCGCGCGCGGGACAGGGAGGCGGACTACAAGGCCAAGATCGCCGAGGCCCAGCGCGAGATTTTCGAGGGAAACACCTACGAGGTCTGCCTCACCACCACCCTGTCTGCCGCAATGCCGGCGCCCTCCCTGGCTCCGGCCGGGCCGGGAAAGCTGGACCCCTGGCAGGCCTACCTGGCGCTGCGGCGGAGGAACCCGGCGCCCTTCGCCAGCTATCTGCGCTTCGGGGACCTCGCCGTGGCCAGCACCTCGCCGGAGCGCTTCCTGAAGATCGCGGCCGACGGCGGGATGCGCGCCGAGCCGATCAAGGGCACCCGGCGCCGGGACGCGGATCCGGGCCGGGACGCGGCGTTGCGGCGGGACCTCGAATCCTCCCCCAAGGACCGGGCCGAGAACATCATGATCGTGGACCTGCTCCGCAACGACCTCAGCCACTTCGCCGTCCCTGGTTCGGTGACCGTCAGCCGGCTCTGTGCGGTCGAAAGCTACGCCACCGTGCACCAGCTGGTGAGCACCATCGACGCCCGGCTCAGGCCGGGCATGCCCCGGGCCGAGGCCGTGGCCGCGTGTTTCCCCGCCGGTTCCATGACCGGCGCGCCCAAGGTCAGCACCATGGCCATCCTGGACCGGCTCGAAGGCGGACCGCGCGGCGTGTACTCCGGCGCGATCGGCTACTTCTCGCTCAACGGCGCCACCGACCTCGCGGTGGCCATCCGCACCCTGGTGGTCAGCGCCGGCGCTGACCCGTACGGGGCAGACCCGGACGGCGCCCATGGCGGGGCCGGCACGGTGCTCAGCCTCGGCGTCGGCGGGGCGATCACGGCGGATTCCTCCGCGCAGGACGAGTACGACGAGATCCGGACCAAGGCGTTCGGCGTCCTCTCGGCGCTCGGCGCCGAATTCCCCGCCGGCTGACACCCGCAGGCTGAAACCCTACTGGAGGGTGGCCGTCAGCCTCGCGACATTGTCCACGTACTTCGCCGCCATCGGCCGCTTCATCCAGTCATCGAGGGTCAGTTCGTGCGAGATGTCGCGGTAGGTGTCCTCCACGGCCCGGATCCTCTTCACGATGTCCTCGCCCAGGAGCATCACCGAGACCTCGAGGTTCAGCGAGAAGGAGCGCATGTCCATGTTGCTCGAGCCCAGCACGGCGACCTCTCCGTCGATCGTGAAGTGCTTGGCGTGCAGCACGAACGGCGCCTTGTAGAGGTAGATCCGCACCCCGGCTTCGAGCAGCGCCTCATAGTAGGACTGCTGGGCGTGGTGGACCAGGAACTGGTCGCCCTTTTCCGAGACAAAGAGTTCGACGTCGACGCCCCGCTGGGCCGCCGTCGTCACCGCGTAGAGCAGCGAATCGTCCGGGACGAAGTAGGGGCTGCAGATCGATATCTTGTGCTGCGCCGAGTAGATGAGCGTGTTGAAGAGCCGCAGGTTGTTTTCGGTGATGAAGCCGGGGCCGCTGGGCACCACCTGGGCCGTGATGTGGCCGGGATGGGATTCGGGCCGGTGCTCCAGCTGGTCCTCGAGCGATTCGTCGGTCTCGCTGAGCCAGTCGGTGGCGAAGACGACGTTGAGCGTGGTGACGATCGGCCCGCGCAGGCAGGCCATGAGCTCCACCCATTCGCGGCCCACCTTGCGGTGCCGCGGGTTGTTGTAGGAGGGCTCGATCAGGTTCTGCGACCCGGTGAAGGCCACCTCGCCGTCGATCACCATGATCTTGCGGTGGTTGCGCAGGTCCGGCCGGCGCCACTGTCCGCGCACGGGACTCAGCGGCAGCATGGGCCGCCAGCTGATCTTGCTGGCCTTGAGCCGGGCGATCAGTTTGCGGTACCCCTTGATCCGCAGCGTGCCGAGGTGGTCGAACAGGATCCGGACCTCGACCCCGCGCCCGGCGGCGTCCTCCAGGGCGGTGAGCAGATCATCCGTGATGTGGTCCGTGCTCATGATGTAGAACTCGGCGTTGACGAAGGATTTTGCCCCGCGGACAGCCTCGGCCATCGCCTTGATCGAGTCCGGGTAGCCCGGCAGCAGCTCGACGCTGTTGCCGTCCACCATGGGCAGGGACCCCAGGGTCTGGTTCAGTTCCGCCGCGGAGGCCACCCATTCGGGGCCGTCATACTCGCTCTCGAGGGCAGCCAGCGCGGATATGCCGGCCCGGACGCGCGCGTTCACCTCCTCCTGCTGCTCCCGCCGGCGCCGGGACAGCCGGAAGTTGCCGAAGAGCAGGAACAGGATCAGGCCAAGGGCCGGGACGAAGAAGATGCCCAGCAGCCAGGCCATGGCCGTGGTCGGGCGGCGGTTGCCGGGGATGATCCCGAGGGCCAGCACCCGGATGACGAAGTCGGCGACGCTCAGGATCAGGATCACCCAGGACGGCAGTGTTCCCGCCAGCGGAAATGGCCACAGCACAGGCGAACCCCTCAAGCTCCAGACCCGCGGAACGGTTCCGGAACGGGCAATCCCCAAATCCTATCCCGGCGTGTCCGGCACTAAGCTGAAACCATGACCTCTCCTGCCTCTGTTCCCGCCCCTGCCCCGGTGCTGGTTTTCCTGGATCCCGCGTATGCGGACGGCCGCGTTGCCGACGCTTCCAAACCGCAGCTGATGGCCACGGACCAGGGCGCCACCCGGGGCGACGGCGTCTTCGAGTCGCTGCTCGCCGTGGGCGGGCAGCCCCGCAAGCTCCAGGCCCACCTGGACCGGCTGGCCGGATCCGCCCGCGTGATGGACCTGGTTATCCCGGCGGAGGATGCGTGGCGGCGCGCGATCGGGACGGCGATCGGCGAATACCGGAGCCAGCATGGTCCGGCCGGCGCCGGTGATGAGCTGGTGGTGAAGCTCCTTGCGACCCGCGGGGTCGAGGGTGCCTCCACCGCGACCTGCTGGGTACAGGCCTCCGAGCCGGGGCCCTCCGGCCGGCGCCAGCGCGAGACCGGGATCGACGTCATCCTCCTGGACCGCGGCTATGACAGTGACGTGGGAGAGCGCGCGCCCTGGCTGCTGCTGGGCGCCAAGACCCTCTCCTACGCGGTGAACATGGCCGCGCTGCGGTACGCCCGCAAGCATGGCGCCGATGACGTCATCTTCACCTCCGCGGACGGCATGGTCCTGGAGGGCCCGACGTCGACCGTGCTGCTGGCGCACCTGGAAACCTCCGACGACGGCGCCGGCGGCGTCCGCACGGTCCGCCGTCTCATCACGCCGCAGCAGGACAGCGGCATCCTGCCGGGGACCTCGCAGGGCGCCCTGTTCACCGCGGCCAAGGCGGCCGGCTGGGAGCTGGGCTACGGGCCGCTGGAGCCGAAGGACCTGCTGGACGCCGACGCCGTGTGGCTCATTTCCAGCATCCGGCTCCTGGCACCCGTCAACCACATCGACGGCCAGGAAATCGGCACCCCGGAACTGCGCCGGCAGCTCACGGCCGAGCTCAACGAGCTGTACGCCACCATCGGGTAGCCCCCTCGCACTGCTTATCCCCCGCCCCCTCCCCCATGCGCAGCAACGCGGGGTCACTTACGGCCCATTCCGTGGTCCCGGATGGGCGGTAAGTGACCCCGCATTGCTTGTCATGGCCTTCGGGCCACGTGATGGGGGTGTGCCGGAAAGTTCCTCCGATTGATCTCCTGGTCAGAGGCCGGAGGGAGTGGTGGATGCGGCCGGGATGCCGGACGCCAAGGGGACGGACGCCTCGGGGGCGGTTTCTGTGCCGCTGCTCAGGTGCAGGTAGCGGCGATGGAACCGCGGGCCCATGATGGCGTAGGATGCGGCTGCGGCCAGGCCGCCCGCGAGCCAGGACAGGTCCCAGCCGCCCAGGGCCACGGCGATCGGTCCCTGCATCGCCGGTACCAGCCCGTACATGAACAGCCAGGTGGCGAAGATGCCGATCAGCAGGGAGGCGATTCCCGCAGGGTTCACGCCCGGCAGGCGCTTGGTGCCGACCCCGTCGAAGAGCCTGGACGGGTCCCCGGGCCAGCGCTTCTCGATCCAGAAGTAGTGGACCAGCATGACTCCGCCCCAGGCGGCCACCCAGGCGACCAAGCCGATCAGCCAGGCATCAAGCACCGAGGCGAAATCCTCCTGGAAGATGAAGAAGACCACGGCGGCGAGGGAGAAGACGCCGACGAACAGGTTCAGCTTGCGCCTGCTGATGGAGATGTCCAGTGCCTGGGTGGCTACCGAGAAGGTGTAGATGTTCAGGATGTTGGTGGCGATCGGGCCGTGCAGCACCATCAGCAGCACGGGCAGGGCCAGGGCGCCGAAGTTCTGCACGATGAGTTTGCCGGGGTCGATCTCACCGGTGTTGGTGGCCAGGCTGGCCCCCAGGATGCCCAGCCAGACGACGGGGATGAACTGGCCCAGCACCGACGCGAGGTAGACCTTGCGCTTGGGCACTTCGGTGCTGACGAAGCGGGAGTAGTCGGCGGCGTAGGTGAACCAGGTGATGCCCCAGCCGATGCCGATGGCCGTCATGACCGCGCTCATAGCGGCGATGCGGTCCGAGCCTTCCAGGATGTGGCCGGCGGGGCCGGCGTAGGACCAGTTGATCTTCATGCCGAACCAGGCCACCGCCGACATCACGGCCAGGATGACGATGGTCGGCGGGACCGTCCACTTTTCGAACGCCGCGATTGCCTTGTAGCCGAACCAGGCAATCGCCACCTGCGCGGCCATGATGACGGTGGCGATGCCGACCTTCCACGCGTAGTTGTGGGCGAGCGGATCAACCCATCCAAGGGTGCCGAAAAGCGCCATGACCAGATCCAGGATGATCCAGGTGTTGACCGCGCACCAGCCGATCACCAGGAGGGCCTGGATGCCGGCGGGCAGGTAGTTCCCGCGCCGGCCGAATACGGCCCGGGCCAGGACCATGCCGGTCGCTCCCGTCTTTTGGCCAAGCAGCACGAAGAGCCCGAAGAGCAGCATGCCGATGAGGTTTCCCAGCACGAGCACGGTGACCGTGTCTGCAAATCCCAGGCCGAGCTGGATGCCAAGGGCACCGAGCACCCAGTTGATCGGGGCGAGGTTCGCGCCGGCCCAGATCCAGAACTGGCCGGAGACTTTCCGGGTCCGCTGTGATTCGGGAATGGGCTGGAGCCAGGCTTCGTGGTCTTCGCCGGCCACTGGGCCAGCCGGAACCGCTGGGGTTTGTTGACGCATTGGGGGGCCTCCGTGAGAGTTTTAGGGATGCCTTAAGGTTATGTGGCGTAGCCCACACCCCCTATATACAATGTGTCGAGACAATCGGGCTCGAATGCGACGGAGTGTAATGGCGATACGGCTTGCGGATGTTCTTACCCATCCGACCCTGGCGGCGGCGGACCCCGTGCTCCGGGCAGCAGCCGCCGCCGCAACCCGGACCCAGCTCCGGTGGATCCACTCTAGTGAAGTCCTGGACATCGCGCCGCTGCTTGGCGGCGGGGAGCTTCTGCTTACGGGCGGGGAAGCCCTGGCCCTCGCCTCCGAAGAGCGGCGGATCAACTACATCCGCGAACTGGCAGAGCGGGGAGTGGCCGCCCTGGCCATCGAAACCGGCCATGCTCTTCCGTCAATCCCCTCCTCGATGGTGGCGGCAGCCGAAGAAGCAGGCCTTCCGCTGATCGAGCTTCGCAAGGTGGTGCCGTTTGTCGGCGTCATGCAGGCCATCAATTCCATGCTGGTCAGTGAGTCGGTTTCCCAACTGCAGCGGGCCGATGAGGCCAGTCACGCAATGGCCGTTGAACTGGCGCACGGCGGCAGCCTGGATCGGATTCTGTCCGTGCTGGCCGGCATCACTCACGCCGAGGTGACCCTGACCTCAATGTCGGGTGCAACTCTGGCCAGTGCAACGTCCGGCCAGGCCGAGTCCGCCGACGGTGCCGTCTCCGGCGCTGCCGCCCAGGAACGCCTACGTCCGATTCACATCGACGTTCCCGTGCGCGGAATCCTTTCGGCGCGGCTGGCCCTCCAGATCCCGGCGGACGGGGACGCGAATCTTGCGCGTACGGCCGGAAACCGTTCGGTGGACATTCTGGCCCTGGCGTTGCTGCAGCGGATGTCCCCCGGCCTGAAGGAAGTTGCCGCGGCAGCTTTGCTGCGGGCGATTGATTCCGGCAGCCAGGCCTGGCGGCTGCAGCAGTTGGCTTCCACAGCCGGGATTCCTGCATCTGCCCCGCTCGTGGCAGTGGTGGTCCGGTCCGCCATATCGCAACAGGTGCGGGCCTCCGTGGAGCAGCTTCTGTCCCGAAGGGCGCAGCCCAGCGCCACGTATGTGGATAACGCCGAGCTTCTGGCAGTGACGGTCCTCCCGGATGATGCTCCCAAGGCAGGCCGGAACGAGCTCCTGGCCCGCCTGCGGGCGCTTCCGGCCCTGGCAGGGACGCTCACTGCCGTTGGTCCGCTGGCCGCCGGAATTTCGGAAGCCCCCTGGGCATTGGCCGAAGCGAAGCTGACTCTGGAATTGGCGGGCGGCCAGGGCCAATCCCCGGCGGGGGCTGGTGGCACGCACACTCCCGTGATCGATTCCGAGGCATTCGCCCTCGAACGTTTCGCTGTTCAATCCCTGGATACCGAGCAGAGACGGAACTTCGTGCGCCGGCAGCTGGGCGCGCTCCTGGACCATGATGCCCATCGCCATTCGCAGCTGCTGGGCACGCTGGCAACGTGGCTGGATTCCGGCTGCAACACCGCCCAGGCGGCCAGGGAGCTGCATGTGGAACGGCAGTCACTGCACCAGCGGCTGCAACGGATCTTCGAACTGTGCGGCGGTGACCCACGGGTCACGGGTCGGCTGGCGGCATTGCATCTGGCCACCCGGCTTGCGCGCCTCCCCTGAGTATCCGGGGCCGCGTCACCGGCACGTCCGGCCATGGATCACGAAGCGAAAGTTGCGCGGCCAGCTAGCGTTGCTTGCGTTGTTCCGTGCTCCCGGGCGCACGTCCGCCCAGGCGGGTGGTGACCCGGTGTGCCGCGGCGGCGCACGCTTCGCCCAGGCTTTGCAGCCGTTCCCGTGAGACGCGGAACCGGGGGGCCGGGACCAGGACGGCGGCCACGACATCGCCCCGGTGGTCATAGACCGGTGCTGCCACGCCCACTTCGTCGATGGAGGATTCGCCGTAGTTGATGGCCCAGCCCCGGCGCGATACGTCCTTGAGCCTGATCTGGTAGGCCTCGATGCCTGCGTCGTCCAGTCCCGGATAGGTGATCGCTCCGCTGCGTAGCATCGCGCTGACGCGTTCGGCGGTTTGGGCGGAGAGGAAGACCTGCACGGAGGCGCTCATGGCGTCGTTGTACCGCGCGCCGAGCGGGGTGGTGTGTTTGATCTGGTGATGGCTGGCGATCTGTTCCACGCACATCGATTCGGTGCCGTTCCACACCATGAGGGCGCTCGTCTCGCCCGTCTGTTCGGCAAGTTCACGCAGGACCGGATACGCCACGCGCCGTTCTTCCAGTTCGGCCAGCAGCGGCCCGGCGATGGCGATCAGCCCCAGGCCCAGGCGGAAACGGCGCGTTTCCGGGTCCCGTTCCACCAGGTGTTCCTGTTCGAAGGTGGCCAGGATCCGGGAAACGGTGCTTTTGTGCAGGCCGACCCTGTTCGCGATCTCGGTGACGCCGAGCAGTGGTTCGTCCGCGGTGAAGGTCCGCAGGACGGCGATGGCGTTGACGATGACGGAGGTGCCCTTGGTGTCGCCGTTTCCGTTGGTGTCAGGAGAATCTGCTGGAGTCATGATATAGACCATCATTCCGTACGGGAGCCGAAAAGCGGCGCCACGTCGGACGTGGCGCCGCTTCCTTGCGGGCTAGGGGCGGTCAGGGACGGTCAGGCGCTGATGATGTTGTGTTCGGGGCCGAAGGGGAACTTGGTGATGTTCTCGGCTCCGTCCTCGCCGACCACCAGGATGTCGTGCTCACGGTAGCCGCCGGCGCCGGGCGCACCGTCCAGGACGGTGATCATGGGTTCCATGGAGACCACCATGCCCGGCTCCAGCACGGTGTCGATGTCCTCGCGGAGCTCCAGTCCGGCTTCCCGGCCGTAGTAGTGGCTCAGGACGCCGAAGGAGTGTCCGTAGCCGAACGTCCGGTTGGCCAGCAGTCCGTGGCCCACATAGATCTCGTTCAGTTCGGCGGCGATGTCCTTGCAGACAGCGCCGGGCTTGATGAGCTCGAGGCCCCGCTTGTGGACTTCCACGTTGATGTTCCACAGCTGAAGGGAGCGGGCATCCGGTTCGCCGTAGAACAGGGTCCGTTCCAGGGCGGTGTAGTAGCCGGAGGTCATCGGGAAGCAGTTCAGGGACAGGATGTCGTGTTCCTGGATCTTGCGGGTAGTGGCCCAGTTATGCGCGCCGTCGGTGTTGATGCCGGACTGGAACCAGACCCAGGTGTCCCGGATTTCGGAATCCGGGAAAGTCCGCGCGATTTCGTGGACCATGGCTTCGGTGCCGATCAGGGCGACCTCGTACTCGGTGATCCCGGCGGTGATGGCGTTGCGGATGGCTTCCCCGCCCAGGTCGCCGATGCGGGCCCCGTGCTTGATGACCTCGATCTCTTCGGCCGACTTGATCATGCGCTGGCGCATGGCGGCCTGGGCCACGTCCACCAGGGTGGCCGATCCGAAGGCGGCCTGGATCTTGTTCCGGTTGTCCAGCGGCAGCGAGTCGTCCTCGACGCCGAGCCGGCGGACGGAAATGCCGCGCGTGCGCAGCGCCTCCTGGATGGCGAAGATGTAGTTGTCCCGGCGCCAGTCCGTGTAGACCACGTTGTCGCCGTAGCTGCGCCGCCACGGCATACCGGCGTCGATGTTCGCGGTGACGGTCACGGTGTCGTCCTTGGTGACCACCATGGCGTAGGAACGGCCGAAGTAGGTGAAGAGGAAGTCGGAGTAGTACTTGATGGAGTGGTAGCTGGTCAGGACGACGGCGTCCAGGCTCTTCTCTGCCATGATCCGGCGGAGGCCGGCGAGCCGGCGCTCAAATTCCGCGGTGGAGAAAGTCAGCTTTTCCTTCTGCCCATTGTGCAGGACCTTCAGGCGCTCCAGTTCTGCGATGGACGTGGCGTTCTCGGATGCTGTGGTGGTCATTGTGGTGATGCCTTTCTTTGGTGCGGTTTCATTCGAGGAAAGTTTGGAGCCCGTCCGACTATTCGTGGCGGAGCGGTTCTTTGCAGGTTTCGCGGGAGAGGGCGACGGCGATCAGGGAGATGACAGCGGCGCCGACCAGGTACCAGGCCGGAGCCAGATTGTTGGCAGTGGCCGCTATCAGCAGGGTGGCCATGAACGGAGCCGTGCCGCCGAAGAGCGCGTTGGAGAGGTTGAAGCTGACCGCGAAGCCGCTGTAGCGGACCCGGGTCGGGAACATTTCGGCAAGGAAGCTCGGCAGCGTACCGTCATTGAGGGTGAGCATGGCGCCCAGCAGGATCTGGACGAGGACGATCACCAGGAAGTTCCCGGTGCCCAGCAGCGCGAAGGCGGGCACTGTCAGCACGATGAAGGTGATGGATGCGCTGATGAGCACCTTCTTGCGGCCGTAGCGGTCCGAGAGCATTCCGGTCAGGAAGATGAACCCGATGTACGTCAGCAGGGCGATGGTGGTTGCCAGGAAGGATTCGGTTGCGCCGAGGCCCAGCTCCGAGGACAGGTAGGTCGGCATGTAGCTGAGAATCACGTAAAAGCCGACGGCGTTGAGCAGCACGGCTCCGACGGCCTGCAGCAGCTGCCGCCAGTGGTTCCGGAACAGGCTGGACACGGGAGCCTTGATGGTCTCGTCCTCGGCTGCCAGTTCGCGGAACACCGGGGTGTCTTCGAGCTTGGTCCGGATGTAGCGTCCGATCAGTCCCATCGGGGCGGCCAGCAGGAATGGCAGGCGCCAACCCCAGCTTTGCATTGCCTCGGAACTGAGCAGGACTGTCAGCAGGCCCGCGATCAGGGAGCCGAGGAGCAGTCCCGCGGCGGTGCTGGCGGGAACGACGGCGGCGTACAGGCCGCGCTTGTTGGCCGGGGCGTACTCCACCAGGAAGGCCGACGCTCCGGCGTATTCACCGGAGGCGGAAAAGCCCTGCGCGACCCTGACAACCAGAAGCAGGATCGGAGCCCAGATGCCGATCGTGTTGTATCCGGGGATCAGTGCGATGCAGAAGGTCGCCCCGGACATGATCAGGATTGACAGGGAAAGTGCGGTCCGCCGGCCGACCTTGTCGCCGATATGGCCCCAGACGAAACCGCCGAGCGGGCGCACCAGGAACGATATTGCGAACAGGGCGAAAGTCAGCAGAAGACCGGTCTGGGGGCTGGATTCGGGGAAGAAGACCACGGCGATGGTTGCGGCCAGATAGCCGTACACGGCGTAGTCGAACCATTCGACGAAGTTGCCGATGAAGCTGGCAGCGATGACTCTACGGCGGGTGTCCTTGCTGATGCCGTCGCCGTTGACGGGTGCGGGCTGGCCGCCGAGCGGCGATGACGCCGATGCAGCCATGGATGTTGTTTCGTTACTCATAGGTCCACCAATGATTTTTTGGGGTTGCAATGAACGCAACGCTGTTGCACAAGACTAAGGGTGATGCGGACCACAGTCAATGATTTTTTGTCTAGAGGTGGAAGAAAACACTGGCTTCGATGCGTTCGTCTTACCATTTCGAGTTCCAGGTGATCAGCCCTAATGTTGCATTAGGCAAAACCGTGTTGCGGTAAAGCAGACCCATGGAAGGCTTTCGGCCGAGGGTCGGCGCGGCCCTGCCGCACAATCTATTGACACCCTCTGTGGGGACTGCCATATTTTCAGTAAGCCCCATATGCACCATGTTGCGTAATACGCAACCAGCTTGAGCCAGCAAGATGGGCAACGATGCCGCCATCAGGAGTCCCGGGGATTCAGGAAAGGAACACAATCCAGTGGTTCACAAGGTAAAGGCAGTCATTGCCAAGGAAAAGAATGCCCCGGTGTCGGTCGAGACCATCCTGGTGCCGGATCCCGGACCGGGCGAGGCCCTGGTGGACATCCTCACCTGCGGCGTCTGCCACACGGACCTGCACTACAAGCAGGGCGGAATCACCGACGATTTTCCCATCCTGCTGGGCCACGAGGCCACCGGTGTGGTCAGCGCCGTCGGACCGGACGTCACCGAGGTGGCTCCCGGCGACCGCGTGATCCTGAACTGGCGCGCCGTGTGCGGCGAATGCCGCGCCTGTGCCAAGGGGCAGCCGCAGTACTGCTTCAACACGCACAACGCCACCCAGAAGATGACGCTCGAGGACGGCACGGAACTCTCGCCCGCGCTTGGCATCGGCGCCTTCGCCGAGAAGACGCTGGTCGCCGCCGGACAGTGCACCAAGGTTGACGAAGACGCCGATCCCGCCGCCGTCGGGCTGCTCGGCTGCGGAGTGATGGCAGGCATTGGCGCCGCGATCAACACCGGTGAGGTCAAGCGGGGCGAATCCGTCGCCGTGATCGGCTGCGGCGGCGTGGGTATCGCCGCCATCGCGGGCGCGAAGCTGGCCGGCGCCACCACGATCATCGCCGTGGACATCGACGCCAACAAGGTGGAAATGGCCAAGTCCCTCGGCGCCACCCACGGGGTGGACTCCAGCAAGGAAGATCCGGTTGAAGCGATCCGGGCGCTGACCGGCGGCAACGGTGCCGACGTCGTGATTGAGGCGGTGGGACGCCCCGAAACCTACAAGCAGGCGTTCTACGCCCGGGACCTGGCCGGCCGCGTGGTGCTGGTGGGCGTCCCGACGCCGGATATGAAGCTCGAGCTGCCCCTGCTGGATGTCTTTGGCCGCGGCGGGTCCCTGAAGTCCTCCTGGTACGGCGACTGCCTGCCGTCCCGGGACTTCCCGATGCTGGTCCAGCACTACAAGCAGGGCAACCTGGACCTCGACGCCTTTGTCACCGAGCGCATCACCATCGACCAGGTGGACGAGGCCTTTGGCAAGATGCACGAGGGCAAGGTCCTGCGTTCCGTGGTCGAAATCCGCCCAGCCGTTGCCGGCGCTGCCGCCGGAACCGCCACGGCGGTCTCCGCATGAGCGTCACCATCGAGAACCTGGTCACCTCGGGGACGTTTTCGCTCGACGGCGGCGCCTGGGACGTGGACAACAACGTCTGGATCGTGGGGAACGAGGACGAATGCGTGATCATCGATTCCCCGCATGACGCAGAGGCGATCATCAGCCAGGTCCGCGGGCGGAAGGTCCTGGCCATCCTGCTCACGCACGCGCACAACGACCACATCGGCGCGGCGCGTGCCGTGGCGGAGGCCGTGAAGGCACCGGTCTACCTGCATCCCGAGGACCTGGTGCTGTGGGAACAGGTCTATCCCGATGCCAGGCCGGACCGCAACCTTGCCGACGGCGACGAGTTCCAGGTGGGCGGGGCCACCCTGCGCGCCCTCCACACCCCTGGCCACTCGCCGGGATCCACCTGCTTCCTCCTGGAGGGCGAAGGGACGGTCTTCACCGGAGACACGCTCTTCAACGGCGGCCCGGGTGCCACCGGCCGGTCCTACAGCGACTACCCCACAATCCTCGCCTCCATCCGCGAACGGCTGCTGACGCTGCCGGCAGGGACCGTGGTCCGCCCCGGCCACGGGGACAGCACCACCATCGGGGCGGAGCGGGAGACGCTGGCCAGGGTCAGCCGATGAAGGCGTCCCCATCAAGTTCGGCAGGCAGCCGGCTCCCGTCGCGGACAAGGACAGCCGCACCCGCCGGAGCGGGTGCGGCTGCCGCAGGGTTCCCGAACGCCTCGCACAGTCCCTAGTCCTTTCTGTGCATCCTGGCCTGCTGCACCAGGTCGGCCATCCAAGGCCGGGTTCCGTGGCGGAGGACCATGCCCTCCGGCAACCCCTGGATGGTCGCGTCGGAGCCGGAAATATCGATGGTAATCCGGCCGCCGGCCATGGGCGCGTTGGTGATGTGCAGGTGTCCGTAGGATTCCGGAAGCACGGGATCCATCCACAGGGCGCCCTCGGAAACGTGCGGGTTGTAGCGCATCAGGTTCGTCACCAGGTAGATCGGTGTGGTGGCCGCCCACGCCTGCGGCGAGCACGCCGTGGGGTAGGGCACAGGCGCGGAGAAGTGCTCCCGGTCGAAGCCGCAGAACAGTTCGGGCAGCCGTCCGTCCGAATGCTCGGCCGCCTCCAGCAGGGCAGTGGAAATCCGCTGCGCCTCCTCCACGAACCCGTAGCGCAGGAGGCCGGCCTGGATGATCGCATTGTCGTGCGGCCAGACGGAGCCGTTGTGGTAGCTCGCAGGATTGTAGGCGCCCATGTCGGATGCCAGGGTCCGCACTCCCCAGCCGCTGAACATTTCCGGGGACATCAGCCGTTCCACGACCAGTGGCGCCTTGTCCTCGTCGATGATGCCGTTCCACAGGCAGTGGCCCATGTTGGACGCGCACGCATCGACCGGACGCTTGTCGCGGTCCAGCGCGATGGCGTAGTAGCCGCGCTCGGGCAGCCAGAACTGTTCGTTGAACTGCTTCTTCAGCCGTGCCGCGCGGTCCCGGAGGTCGGCGGCCAAAGCCTCGTCACCGGCGTCGTACGCCATCCACGACCGCGCCATGTACGCGCCGTAGACGTAACCCTGCACCTCGCACAACGCGATCGGCGCCTCGGCCAGGCGGCCGTCGGCGAAATTGACGCCGTCCCACGAATCCTTCCAGCCCTGGTTGATCAGGCCCCTTTCGTTGAGGCGCGCGTACTCGACGAATCCGTCGCCGTCGCGGTCCCCGTATTTCCGGATCCATTCCATCGCCCGGTCCGCATGGGGCAGCAGGGCGGCAATGGTGTCCTCGGCAAAACCCCAGCGGCTCACCTCGCCGAGCACCAGGACGAACAGCGGCGTGGCGTCGACGCTGCCGTAGTAGGCGGATTTTCCGCCCAGGGAAAGCCCGCTGGAGACGTCGAGCCTGACTTCGTGCAGTATTTTGCCGGGCTCCTCCTCGCTCATCAGGTCCACGGCGCTGCCCTGGCGGTCGGCCAGGGTCTGCACGGTGCCCAGGGCGAGGGACGGGTCCACAGGCATCGACATGATGGAGGCAATCAGCGAGTCGCGTCCGAAAAGGGTCATGAACCAGGGCGCGCCGGCGGCCACGACGATCCGGTCCGGGTGCTGCGGATCCTCAATCCGTAGGGCACCCAGGTCGTCGTAGCTGCGGCGGATGGTCCGTTCGATCGAGCGGTTGCCCATGTGCAGCACAGGAATCTTGGACACCCATGCCTGCCGCCGCCGGTCGCGGGGGGACATTTCCCCGGCAGCAGTGTGGGCGAACGGCTCAGCGGGGCCGGTGCCGTCGACCTTGGGCACCACGCTGACCCAAGTGTTCCAGTCCCCGTGCGGAGGGATGACCGTCCGGTAGGTCAGGGACTCCGCTCCGATGTCGGCGCCACCTGCGTTGACGACGACTCCCTTCCTGACGTCCTGCCAGGCGGCCCGGATGGTCAGCGTGCCGCCGTCCGGCTGGCGGCTCTCTTCCCAGTGCCGCTGGATCCGTGCCTCCTTGACCTCGAAGAGATCCGCGAAGTCCGCTTCAACGCTCAGCTCCACTACGCATTCGGCGGCCTCAGCCGAGTAGTTCCGGACGGTGATCTCCTCCAGGATTCCCGCACCCACTTCGCGCAGGCGCTCCACGATCAGCGGGCTGTCCGCGTACCCGTCCGAGCGGGGAACACGGCCGGCAAACAGTGCGCGGTACGGCTCCTTCGTCTCCGCCGCCAGCGGCTCGATGGACTGGCCGTTGACGGTCAGGTTCCAGCGGGACAGGATCCGGGTGTCTTCATGGAAAACCCCGTGCGGGTGTTCCGGATGGATGTCTCCGTTGGCCGAGGAAATACAGAATGATGAACCCTCCACCAAAGTGACCGTCCCGGCCCCCAATGGCCCGGCAGCTGTATCCGCATTCCATCCGGCCATGGCCGTCTCCTTCAATGGATTGACACCGCTGAGGCGGCGCCCGGACACAAGTCCAACCTGCGGACGCCGCCTTTTGTCTGTGTAACCGACGCTACGCCTAGCTACTCCGCGATGCCAGAGTGGACGGACGGCCGGGTCTTGAACAAATCCTTGCACGGCCTTGAGCCGATGCCGTGGCGGGTCGACCTGATCACCCAGCGCCTGCAGCGCGAAACAGTGGCCTGGGGGAAACGAGTCACCCACCCACGGATCTCCCCTGGGTGGGTGACTTTTGCTGGCTGCTTCTATCCCGTGGGCGGGGGGACGGGCTCGCTTAGTTGAGCCAGGAATCTACAACCTGCTGATTCGCGTCCACCCATTTCTTGGCCGCAGCCTCGGGCGTCATGCCGCCCTGGATGTCCGTGGCAACGGCGTCCTGGTCCTTGTTGGTCCATTTAAAGGCCCTGGCCAGTTTGGCTGCGGGCGATCCGCTGTCCTCGAACTTCTTGGAGATGACCTTGTTGAGCTTGTACGTCGGGTAGTCGCAGGCCACTTTTTCCGGGTTCGCGTCGCAGCCCTCGGTCCACTCCGGCAGATTGACCTTCTTGAGTGAAACCTCGGACAGGAACCACTGCGGCTCGTAGAAGTAGCCAAGGAGCGGCGTCTTATTCTGCTGCGCCGTCCGGAACGACTGGATCAGGGCGGCCTCCGAACCGGAGAACACCACTTTGTAGTCCAGGTTCAGGTTCTTCACCAGGGCCTCGTCGTTGGTGACGAAGGCGGGATCGCCGTCGAGGACCTGGCCCTTTCCGCCGGACTCGGACGTGGCGAACATCGAGGCGTACTTGTTCAGGTTCTTCCCGTCCGTGATGTCCGGGTACTTTTCCGCCATCCATGGCGCCACGTACCAGCCGATGTGTCCTTCATTGCCGGTGGGACCGGCGTCGACCGCCACCTTCTGCTCCGTGATGTACTGCTTGGCCAGATCCTCATGGCCCCAGTTTTCCATAACGACGTCCACCTCACCGGAGGCGAAACCCTGCCAGGAGATCTGCTCGTTCAGGTCCTTCTGGACCACGGTGCAGCCAAGCTTGTTCTTCGCCACGTAGCTGTACACGGCTGCATTCGCCGTGTAGCCCACCCAGGCGTTGAGCGCCACATTAACACTTCCGCACGGCGCCTCGGCGGCACCGGTGGCAGCGGCCACCTGGTTCACCGAGGCGCCGCCGCAGCCTGCCAGGAGCAGGGCGGCGGCAGCAGCTCCAGCCACCGCCGGGACAGTTCGTTTCAACAGCAGTCCAGCTTTTTTCATCGTAAGGTCTCCTTGTTGGGGTGGAACGGGGAGTGTGCGGGGGCCGTCAGGCCCTGCGCCATGGCGCAGGGCGGTTAGGCTGCCGGGGTTTTGGACGAGGGGATTTTCCGCACCGGGGTGGCTGCGGCAGCCTGGGTCATCCTGTCGAGCAGGATGCCGAGGAAGACGATGGCGAGGCCCGCGGCCAGGCCCTTGCCGAAGAGCGCGCTTTGGACAAAGCCGGCGACGACGTCGTACCCGAGGCCGCCTGCGCCCACGAGCGCACCGACCACCACCATGGCCAGGACATAGATCAGGCCCTGGTTGGCGGCGAGGGCCAGGGTCTGCCGGGCCATCGGAAGCTGGACCTTGGTGATGACCTGCCAGGGGGTGGAGCCGCTGGCGACGGCAGCTTCGACAACAGTGGGGGAAATCGCTGAGATACCGTCAGCCGTGATCTTGATGGCCACGGGGGCGGCGTAGATGATGCCGGCGATGATCGCGGTGAACCGGGTGGCGCCGAAGAGTCCCAGGAACGGGACCAGGTACACAAAGGCCGGCATGGTCTGGCCTGCGTCCAGCATGGGCCGCATGATCTGGTCCACCCGCCCGGACCTGCCCATTGCGACGCCGAAGACAACACCCAGAATCATGACCACTGTGGTGGCCACCAGCGTTCCGGCCAGGGTGACCATGGAGTCGCTCCAGAGGCCAAGGTAGATGATCACGCCCAGGCATGCCGTGGTCAGGGCCGCGAGCTTCCAGCCGCCGAGGGCGTAGGCGGCCATGGCAATGACGGCTACGAGGATATAGAAGGGCGTGTCCGTGAGCAGTGACTGGAACGGGTTAAGGATCCCTGTGGTGACGGCTTCCCGGAAGGACACGGTGAACAGGGACAGGTTGGTCTGCATCCACTGGCTGGCCGAGCCGACCGCCTGGACGATCGCCGGGCCGATGTTGAGGTCCTTCGGGAACGCCGCAGCCCACAGCAGGGTCCGGGAGAAATGCACCATGGCCAGTGCCAGCACCAGGGTGACGCCAATGAGGGTGTACCTGGTCCTGCGGGAAACCCTGCGGTTCCGGGCCGCCCCCGGTTCCGCACGGCGGCTGGCGGCGGTGGTCACCCGGTCCAGCACGATCGCGAGCAGCACGATGGAGAGCCCGGCGTTTACGGCCGTGCCGACGTCGAGCGATTGCAGCGCCCGGACCACCACCTGGCCAAGCCCGGGAGCTGCGATCAGCGCCGCGATGGTGACCATGGACAGGGCCGCCATGGTGCCCTGGTTGATGCCCATGACGATGGTACGGCGGGCCATGGGCAGCTGCAGGGTGACCAGCCGCTGCAGGCCCGTCGTGCCCAGCGAATCGGAGGCTTCGCGGGTGTTCTCCGGGATGCAGCGGATGCCGTGCGCCGTCAGGCGGATAATGGGCGGTGCTGCGTAGATCACAGTGGCGATGACGGCCGATGCCGGGCCGATCAGGAAGACCAGGGCAAGCGGGGCCAGATACACGAACGTGGGCAGCGTCTGCATGAAGTCCAGCACCGGCGTGATCACCTTGGCAACCCGGCCGGAGACGCCGGCCACGACGCCGAGCGGGATCCCGACCAGAAGGGTCAGCAGCACGGCGGTGAGGACGAGGGCGAACGTGTAGGTGGCCTCGAGGAACAGGCCCTGAAGTCCGAAGAACACAAAGACGGCGACGGTCAGCGCCGCGACCCGGGCGTTGCCGATCGCGAAGGCGATCCAGCCCAGCAGGCCCACGGTTCCGAGCCAGCCGATCTCCGGCAGGCGCAGGCCCGTGGAACTCGCGGCAAAGGTGGCGATGAACAGGCTGGCCACGGCGTCGACGGCGGCACGCAGGGGCGTGAAGACGTAGAGGAAGACAGGGTTGTCCGCGCGGTTGGCTGCCACCCAGGCGTTGAACTGGTTCAGGGACCGGTGCAGGTCAGTCAGCTCTGAGGCGGGCAGGGTCAGGGTGGAGGTTCCGTGCAGGACGAGGAATCCCAGGATCCAGACGACGGCGGCGCCTCCCAGCAGGATGGTGCGCCGGCTGGGCCTGCGGCGGGGTTCACGGGCGGGCGCGGGTGTGGGTTGCACCGTGGCCCGATCTCGGACGAGGGTAGACATCAGGCCGCTGCTTCCGCGGGCTGCAGCACCGAAAGGATGCTGTCGCGGTCGATCTGCCCCGTGATCCTGCCGCCATCCTCCACCAGGACGGGACAGGAGGAGTGCATGACCGCCGCTATGGCATCCCGGATGATCATCCGGGAGCTGAGGACCGGCGCGTCGCCCGGTGTTCCGGCCGCCACGGGCCGGGTGATCCATTTCAGGGTCAGGACGTCCGCGCGGGGGACTTCGGACACAAAGTCCTCAATATACTTGTCCGCCGGCGAGCCCACCAGATCGTCTCCCGTACCGCACTGGACCGTCTCGCCGTTGCGCATGATCAGGATGCGGTCTCCGAGCTTGAGCGCCTCGGAGAGATCGTGGGTCACGAACACCATGGTCTTGCCCATTTCCTTGTGCAGCCGGATGACTTCCGCCTGCATGTCCCGGCGGATGAGCGGATCCAGCGCGGAGAAGGGCTCATCGAAGAGGATGGTGTCCGGATCGCCGGCCAGGGCCCGGCCCAGGCCGACGCGCTGCTGCATTCCTCCGGACAGCTGGTCCGGGTAGTGCTGTTCGTAGCCCTTCAGGCCGACCAGTTCGATGATTTCACGGGCCCTGGCGTAGCGTTCGTTCTTCGCAGCCCCGCGGATCTGCAGCCCGTAGGAGACGTTGTCCAGCACGGTGCGGTGCGGGAGGAGGCCGAAATGCTGGAACACCATGGACATCTTCCGCCGGCGCAGCTCGCGGAGCTCGGCAACACCTGCCTGCAGGACGTCCTTGCCGTCCACCAGGACCTGCCCGGAGGTGGGCTCGATCAGCCGGGTCAGGCAGCGGATCAGGGTGGATTTGCCGGATCCGGAAAGTCCCATGACCACGAAGACCTCGCCCTTGGCGACGTCGAAACTCAGGTTGCGGACGGCGGTCACGCAGCCGGTGCGTTCAAGCAGTTCCGCGGAGCTGAGGGCCGAGAGTTCTGGATTGTTGGGGATCTTGTCGCCCCCCGGTCCGAAGACCTTCCAAAGGTTGCGCACTGAGATGTCGGGACTGTTCATTGCTGTACTCCTGCCTGTGGAGGCTTGAACCAGTGGCTGGCCTTGGGGTTGATGTTTTGCCAGATATGCTTGGTTTCGCGGTACTCCGCGAGACCTTGGAGACCCAGTTCGCGGCCGTTTCCGGACTTGCCGAATCCGCCCCACTCTGCCTGGGGAACGTACGGGTGGTAGTCGTTGATCCACACCGTGCCGTGCCGGAGGGCCCCGGCCACGCGCTGCGCGCGCGACCCGTCCTGCGTCCAGACGGCGCCAGCCAGTCCGTAGGCGGTGTCGTTGGCCAGGTTGATGGCCTCCTCCTCCGTGCTGAAGGTCTCCACGGTCAGGACTGGTCCGAACGACTCATCCTGCACTGCGTTCATGGAGGTGTGGCAACCGTCCAGGATGGTGGGAGGGTAGTAGCTGCCGAGTGCCATCGCCCCGGTGTCGGGGATATAGCCGCCGCATAGAAGCGTGGCTCCTTCGTCGATGCCGGCCTGGACGTAGGCATGGACCTTGTCACGGTGCGCGGCCGAGATCAGCGGGCCGGTCTCCGCGAGCTCGTCGAAGGGGCCGCCAAGCCGGATGGCCTGCGCACGTCGCACCAGTTCCGCCACGAATTCGTCGTGGATCGATTCTTCGATGATGAGCCTGGTTCCGGCCGAGCACACCTGACCCGAATGCAGGAACACCGCGGTGAGGGCGTTGTCCAGGGCGGACTCGCGGTCGGCATCGGCGAAGACGATGTTCGGATTCTTCCCGCCCAGTTCCAGGGCAACGCGCTTCACCGTGTTGGCCGCGGTCTTCATGATGTTGATCCCCGTGGCCAGGCCGCCGGTGAACGAGACCAGGTCAACGTCCGGGCTTTCGCTCAGGACTGCGCCGACCTCGGGACCGGTGCCGGTGACGAGGTTGGCGACCCCGGCCGGCAACCCGGCCTCAAGGAGCGTATCCATCAGCAGGATGGAGGTGGAGGGAGTCAGCTCACTGGGTTTGAGGACGAAGGTATTGCCGGCCAACAGGGCCGGGGCCACCTTCCAGGACGCCTGCAGGAGGGGGTAGTTCCATGGCGTGATGAGCCCGCACACACCCACAGGGGCGTGGACCACGCGGCTGATGGTTTCCGGTATCCCGGTATCGATCACGCGGCCGGCGTCCGTTCCGGCGATGCCGCCGTAGTACCTGAAGCAGGCGGCGATATCGTCGATGTCGTATTCCGCTTCGACGTAGCGTTTGCCTGTGTCGAGGGCTTCGGCCCGGGCGTAAAGCGCCTTGTCGCGTTCCAGCAGTTCGGCGGTGCGGAGCAGGACCTGTCCGCGTTCCTTCTCGCTGGTGCCGGGCCACGCGCCGCCATCGAACGCCCTGCGGGCGCTGGCAACCGCGGCCTCGGCATCGGCGGGGGTGGATTCGGCCACCTCGGCGACTTGTTGGCCGTCGGCCGGGCACGTGATGCTCCGCGTTCTTCCGGCGGCCGCCTGGGCCCACCGGCCGTCCACGAACAGGCCCCGTACCGGCGCCGCGTCCTGGTCCATCACGGTCGGGCTGCCGGTCCCGGCAACCTGGACGCCGCTCATGCGCGGCCCAGGCTGGGTGCGGCTTCGGGAGCCACAGCGGAATCGTGCCGATAGAAGTCCGCGTGCTCGGGTGCCAGCGGCGTACGTCCCAGGATGAGGTCCGCGGCCTTTTCGGCGAGCATCATGACCGGGGCGTAGATGTTGCCGTTGGTCACGTAGGGCATGGCGGAGGCATCCGCCACGCGGAGCCCCGAGGTGCCATGGACCTTCATGGTCAGCGGATCCACCACAGCCAGGGGGTCGGAGGCCGGGCCTATCTTGGCGGTGCAGGAGGGGTGGAGCGCCGTTTCGGCATCCCGGGCCACCCAGTCGAGGATCTCCTCGTCCGTCTGCACGGAGGGGCCGGGCGAGAGTTCGCCGCCGCTGTAGGGCGCGAGGGCCGGCTGGGAGAGGATGTCGCGGGTGACCCGGATGGCCTCCACCCATTCGCGCCGGTCCTGGTCCGTGGACAGGTAGTTGAACTGCATGGACGGGTGCGCGGCGGGGTCCGTGGAGGTGATCTTCAGGCTGCCTCTGGCGTCGGAGTACATGGGGCCCACGTGGACCTGGTACCCGTGCTTGGCGCCGGCTTTCTGGCCGTCGTAGCGCACAGCAACTGGCAGGAAGTGGAACATCAGGTTGGGGTAGGCGACGTCTTCGTTGGAGCGGACGAACCCGCCTCCTTCGAAGTGGTTGGTGGCTGCGGGGCCCTTGCGGCCGAGCAGCCACTGGAGTCCGATCAGCGGGTAGCGCCAGAGGCTGAGGTTCGGCTGCATGGACACGGGCTGTGTGCAGGAGTGCTGGACGTACACTTCCAGGTGGTCCTGCAGGTTTTCGCCGACTCCCGGCAGGTCCACCACCGGTTTTATGCCCAGCGACAACAGGAGCGCGGAATCCCCCACGCCCGAGAGCTGCAGCAACTGGGGCGTATTGATCGCGCCGCCGCACAGCACCACTTCCTTGGCGTTGACCGTGTGCAGCCGGCCGTTCCGCCGGTAGGTGACTCCTGTGGCCGTTGTGCCGTCGAAATTGACCTTGGCCGCAAGCGCGCGGGTGCGGACCGTCAGGTTTTTCCGGCCCTTGTTGGGGCGCAGGTAGGCACGTGACGCCGAGAGCCGCTGGCCCTTGTGGACGTTTCGGTCGAACGGGCCGAAGCCCTCCTGCCGGTACCCGTTGACGTCATCGGTGCGCTTGTGGCCCGCCTCCTCGGAGGCGCGGAAGAAGGCCTGGAACAGGGGATTGCGGGCGGGCCCGCGCTCCAGGACCAGGGGTCCGTCATGGCCGCGCAGTTCATCGTCCGGAGCTGCGGCGAGCGCGGTTTCCATGCGCTTGAAGTAGGGCAGGCAGTGCGCGAAGTCCCAGGTTTCCATGCCGGCGTCAGCTCCCCAGCGTTCGTAGTCCAGGGGGTTGCCGCGCTGGAAGATCATGCCGTTGATGGAGCTGGAGCCGCCCAGCACCTTGCCGCGGGCGTGGGCGATCCTGCGGCCGTGCATGCGGGGTTCGGGGTCGGACTCGTATTGCCAGTCGTAGAACCTGTTGCCGCTGGGGAAGGTCAGGGCCGCCGGCATCTGGATGAAAAGGTCCCACGGGTAGTCGCTGCGGCCGGCTTCAAGGACCAGCACTGTGTGCGTCCCGTCCGCGCTCAGCCTGTCCGCCAGGACGGATCCGGCGCTTCCGCCGCCGACAATCACGTAGTCGTAGCTCTCGTTCGTCATGAGGTAAATCTCCTTGGGGCGTGGTCTGGAGTCGTGTTGAAGCGCCTGGATGGGTCCGGTTCAGCCGCGCAGGCGTTCCATGCCCGGGTCCACCAGCGGCTCCGCCGTGACGGTTGCGGCGACCCGGGTGCCGAAGTATTCGATTTCCACGGCATCGCCTTCGGAGGTGCCGGCCGGGAGCCAGGCGTAGGCGATCGGCCGCTTCACCGTGTAGCCGTAGGCCGCGCTGGTCACGTAGCCGGCGGCTTCGCCCTTGAAATACACGGGTTCCTTGCCCAGCACCACCGAGGTGCCGTCGTCGACCGTCAGGCAGCGCAGCTGCATGGCAGCCGGCTGCGCGCGGCGTTCGGCGAGGGCTTCGGCACCCACGAAGGAGTCCTTGTTCTTGGCGATCGAGAAGCCCAGGCCTGCCTGGTAGGGCTCGTGTTCGGGCGTCATGTCCGTCCCCCAGAGCCGGTATCCCTTTTCCAGTCGGAGGCTGTTGAAGGCGCCGCGGCCGGCGGCGATGATGCCCTGTTCCTGGCCGGCCTCGAAGAGGAGGTCCCACAGCTTCAGACCGTGTTCGGCGGTGGTGTACAGCTCCCAGCCCAGCTCGCCCACATAGGACAGCCGCATGGCCGTCACGGGGATGCCGCCGATCCGCACCTGCTTGGTACGGAAGTAACGAAGACCGTCATTGGTGAAATCATCGGTGCTGACCTTGGCAATAACTTCGCGTGCCAGCGGCCCCCAGAGCCCGATGCAGCACGTGGATCCCGTAATGTCGCGGATCTGGACCCACTGGCTGACGTCATCAGCCGTCTGCTTGCGGGCCTCCCGGGTGAAGTAGTCGAAGTCGATGTTGCCGTTGGCGCCCACCTGGAACGTGGCCTCATCCAGCCGTGCGATCGTGATGTCGCTGCGCACCCCGCCGTCGTCGTTCAGCAGCAGGCAATAGGTGACGGCGCCTGGCTTCTTGTCGATCTGCCCGGCGCTGAGGCGCTGCAGCAGGGCGAGGGCGCCGGGTCCGCTGACTTCGAGCCGCTTGAGCGCGGTCATGTCGTAAAGTGCGACGGCGGTGCGCGTCTTCCATGCCTCGGCCGCGGAAATGGGAGAGCTGAACATGGCCGCCCACGGGCCGCGGTCCGGCGCCTGCCATTCAGGCGGCAGTTCGTCCAGCAGCGGGCGGTTTGCCTCAAACCAGTGCGGGCGCTCCCAGCCGCCGGCCTCGAGGAAGAACGCTCCCAGTTCCTTCTGCCGGCAATTGAAGGGGCTCACGCGCAGGTCCCGGGGTGATTCGCGCGGCTGCAGGGGGTGCAGGATGTCGTAGATTTCGACGAAGTTCTGCTGGGAGGTTTCGCTGACGTAGCTCTCTGCGGTCTGGACGGCTTCGAAGCGCGATACCTCGCATTCGTGGAGCGGGATGCGGGACTGGCCCTCGATCAGCAATTCGGCTACCGCGCGGGCCACGCCCGCGGAGTGCGTCACCCAGACCGCTTCCGCGACGTAGAAGCCCTCAAGCTCCGGGGCCTGCCCGATCAACGGGCCGCCGTCCGGCGTGAAGGAGAAGATGCCGTTGAAGCCGTCGGCGATCTCCGCACCGCGGAGGGCGGGCAGCAGCTGCCGGCTGTCCTCCCAGCAGGGGAGGAAATCCTCCCCGGTGAATTCGAGTCGGGAAGGCATGCGGTGCTCGGACATCTGCCCTGGCGCCACCTCCGGCAGCCGGTCCAGGTCCACGGGCATGGGCCGGTGGGCATAGGAGCCGATCCCGATCCTGTCTCCGTGCTCACGGAAATAGAGGTCTTTGTCCTGGTGCCGGAGAATCGGCATGCGGGCGCCGTTGGAGGGGTCCAGGGGGTTCGTGCCCAGGTTGGCGCCCGCGAGTTCCGGCACCGTGGTGGTCTTGACGTACTGGTGGGCAAGCGGCAGCAGCGGCACGGCCATGCCTGCCATCGCGCCTATCTTGGGGCCCCAGAAGCCGGCGCAGGAGACGACCATGTCCGCCGGGACCACGCCGTCGGGAGTCTGGACCCCCGTTACTTTTCCGCCGGACTGCTCGATCCCGGTCACCGGAGTTGATCCGATGAACCTGACGCCGGCTGCCGTGGCTTTGCGGATCAGCAGCTGAACGGCGCGGGCGGCGGAGGCGAGGCCATCGGACGGGACGTAGAGGCCGCCGAGGACCATGTCCTGGTTCAGCAGCGGATAGTGCTTGCTGCACTCATCGGGGTCGATGATCCTGCCCTCGATGCCCCATGAGGTTGCGTAGCCGAGCTTCCGTTTGAGGTCCTCCAACCGTTCCGGCGTGGTGGCGATCTCCAGGCCACCCACCTGGTTAAAGCAGGCGACACCCTCGTCGCTCAGGGAGAGGAGCTTGTCCACGGTGTAGGCAGCGAACTGCGTCATCGTCTTGGAGGGGTTGGTCTGGAACACCAGGCCGGGTGCGTGCGACGTGGAGCCGCCGGCGAGGTTGAGTGGTCCCTGTTCCAGTACGGTGACGCTGGTCCAGCCTCGGGTGGCCAATTCATCTGCCAGGTTCGCACCGACAATGCCGGCGCCGATGATAACGACGCGGGGTGTAGCGCTCATACGGAAGCTCCTGTTCTTGACTTACTGCGTGTTGCGTGGGGGCGCCCCGTTTGAGGGCTCGCGGGGTGGCTCTAACGGAAGACGACGGTCCGGGTGCCGTTGAGGAGGACGCGGTGCTGGCAATGCCACTTCACCGCGCGGGAGAGGGCGATCGCTTCGGCGTCGCGGCCTGCCGTTACCAGGGAATCCGGGTCCACGCCGTGGTCCACCCGGAAGACTTCCTGCTCAATGATGGGACCTTCGTCGAGGTCGCCGGTGACGTAGTGGGCAGTGGCCCCGACCACCTTCACGCCGCGTTCGTAGGCCTGGTGGTAGGGCTTGGCCCCTTTGAACCCGGGCAGGAAGGAATGGTGGATGTTGATGGCCCGGCCGTGGAGTTCCCCGCAGAGGCCGTCGGACAGCACCTGCATGTAGCGGGCCAACACCACAAGGTCCGCGTCGTATTCCTCCACGAGTTCCAGGAGCCGGGACTCCGCCAGCGGTTTGGTGGACGCCGTTACGGGTACGTGGATGAAGGGAAGCCCTGCGGTTTCCGCCATCGGGCGCAGGTCCTCATGGTTGGAGACGACGGCGGCGATGTCCGCCCCCAGGCTCCCGGCGCGCCAGCGGAAAATAAGGTCATTGAGGCAGTGGCCGAACCTGGAGACCATCACCAGGATGCGCTGCGGCCTGTCGTCGTGGAAGCTGTAGGACATTCCGAACTCGCCGGCGATCTCCGCGAAGTCGGCGGACAGGGAATCGGCCGTGCGGTCCGCACCGGTACCACTGGCGCCAGCGGCGCCGGCCAAGGTGCCGGTGAAGGCGGTGCGCAGGAAGAGCGTATTGCTGACGTGGTCATCGAACTGCTGGTGTTCGGCAATGTCAAAGCCGCGCATTGCCAGGAAGCTGGACACGGCGTGGACGATTCCACGGCGTTCGGGGCAGGCAACGGTGAGGACGAACGGCGTCGCCTGCTGCCCGGATGCTGCCCGTGGCTGCCCGGCGGGGGCCGCGGAACGGGTCCGTTCTTGCAGCTCGTTACTCAGTTGTAGGGTCAAGAACTTCACCTCTTAGCTTGAAATGGAGTACAGCCTGGTGGTGCCTAGACGTGGCCGTTGACGGTCAGGCCCGGTGGAAGGTTGGGCGCCTCGCTGGATTCCTCGACCATGATCTGGCCGTCCACCACGGAGACTTTGTGGACCCGCACCGGCAGCTTGGCCGGCGGGGCGTCCACTTCACCCGTGCGGAGATTGAACTTGGAAGCGTGCAGGGGGCACTCCACCTCGCAGCCTTCCACCCAGCCGTCTGCGAGGGACGCGTCCTGGTGGGTGCAGGTGTCGTCGAGGGCGAACAACTCGCCATCCTCGGTGTGGAAGACGGCGATCGGTGGGGACGTGTCGAGACGGAGGGCGTCTCCGGGGGCCAGTGCGGTGAGTGGGCAGGCGATGTGCATCTGATAAACCTCTTTCCCAGTTGACGGGCTCAGCCCGGTCGGCGGGTTGTGCCATCATCAACGCCGATCACAATACGCAACAGAGTGATCCATGCCACTCTGCCTTGTCAAGGGCTCCCCTTAATGAAACCGACCCTTGACACCCCTTCGTGGTCTGCGTCACGCTGTCTCACATACAGAACGTTGTTGCGTCATACGCAATTAGTTGCATTCAGCGAACGGGAAGGCGGCCATGCAGACATTGGCAATAGTGGGGGCATCCCTGGCGGGGATCTCGGCCGCCCGTGCGGCCCGCGCCCAGGGCTTCGCAGGGAGGCTCGTCCTCATCGGCGACGAGCCGCACCGGCCCTATGACAGGCCGCCCCTGTCCAAGGATTTCCTGGCGGGAAAGATCACCCCGGAACACCTCAGCCTGGAGAGTCCGGAAGACGGTGAAGGCGCAGATCCGCTTCAGGCCGAGTGGCTGCTGGGAGCAGCAGCACGCAGCCTGGATGCCGCGACCCGGACGGTAACACTCGACGACGGCACGGAAATAAAGGCCGACGGCGTGGTCATCGCCACCGGGGCATACGCCCGGACGCTGCCCGAACTCGCCGGGCTGGCGAACGTCTTCACCCTGCGGACCCTGCACGACGCGCAGGACCTCGCTCCCGAACTGGTGCCGGGGACCAGGCTCGTCATCGTAGGCGCCGGCTTCATCGGCGCCGAGGTTGCCTCCACCGCCCGGGCACTCGGAGTTGAAGTCACCGTCGTCTGCTCGGGCGCCGTTCCGCTCAGCCGCCCGCTGGGTGCGGAGATGGCGGGCACCCTGGCCGCGTTACATGGAATTAACGGGGTGGAGCTGATTTGCGACGCCGCGATCGAGTCCTATTACAGCGGCGAGGGCGTGGTCAGCGGGCTCCGCCTGGCGGACGGCCGGTACCTGGCTGCCGACGTCGTCCTGGTGGCCATCGGTGCCGTACCCAACACAGCCTGGCTTGCCGGCTCCGGTCTCGAACTCGGCGACGGCGTCCTCTGCGATCCGATGGGCCGTACCAACGCGCCGGGCGTGGTGGCCGTCGGGGATTGTGCTGCGTGGCTGGACGAAGAGTCCGGAAAACACCGGCGCGTGGAGCACTGGAGCGGTGCAGTGGAGCGCCCGGCGCTCGCCGTCACGGCGCTCCTGGAGCCGGGGGCCGTCCGTCAGCCGCTGAACCTGCCGTACTTCTGGTCCGACCAGTACAACGTCAGGATCCAGTTCGCCGGTCACGCCCGGGACGCTGACCGGGTGGACATCGAGGCCGGAGATCCCGCAGCTCACAGTTTCCTGGCCGTCTACTACCGAGGCGGCCAGCCTGTAGCCGTCCTTGGCGCCAACCAGCCCCGCCTCTTCACCAAGTGGCGGCGGCAGCTCAACACCGCACGATCGGCGGCCGCCCCAACCGGCGCCGCCGCCGCCCAGCCTGTGCTGGCAGCATCCGCCAGTTTCATCTGATCCCCTACAGACCTTCCAAACCCCGACGTCAGTCACCGCAGAGGAGTTAAGAATGACCACCGAAGTCTTCACGCCCAGCCTGATCCCCACCCTCCCGGGCCACGCCTACGTCAGCGAAGAGATCTTCCGCGCCGAGCAGGAGCGCATTTTCGAGCAGATGTGGTTCTGCGCAGTACGGTCCGCCGATTTGGACAAGCCCGGGGCCTGGCGGACGGTGCAGGTGGGCCGCGAGAGCGTGCTGATCAGCCGCACCCGCAAAGGCGGCATCCGCGCCTTCTACAACGTGTGCCGGCACCGTGGCGTCAAGCTGTGCATGGAGGAGCAGGGCGAGGCTGCACGCTCGTTCCAGTGCCCGTACCACGCCTGGACCTACGACTTCGAAGGCAAGCTCATTGCGGCTCCCAACCTGACTAAGATGCCGGACATCGACCGGGACGAGTACGGGCTCGTGAAGGTCCACACCCGCGAGTACCTCGGGTATGTCTGGGTCTGCCTGGCCGACGAGCCGCCGTCGTTCGAAGAGGACGTCATGGGTGCCATCGAGGAGCGGCTCGGGGACCTGCGGGCGGTGGACGACTATGACATCGCCAACCTGAGCCTGGGCCGCCGCATCAAGTACGACGTCAAGGCCAACTGGAAGCTCATCATCGAGAACTTCATGGAGTGCTACCACTGCGCCACGATCCACCCCGAACTCACGGAGGTGCTGCCTGAATTTGCCGACGGCCTGGCCGCCCAGTACTTCGTGGGCCACGGCGCCGAATTCGGCGAGGATATCAAGGGCTTCACCATCGACGGCTCAGAAGGGCTGGACCGGATTCCGGGCGTGGGAGAGGACCAGGACCGGCGCTATTACGCAGTGACGATCAAGCCGACGGTCTTCGTCAACCTGGTTCCGGACCACGTGATCATCCACCGCATGTTCCCCATGGCCGCTGACCACACCATCGTTGAATGCGACTGGCTGTACCTTCCCAGCGTTGTGGAAAGCGGCAAGGATGTCAGCGCCTCGGTGGAGCTCTTCCACCGCGTCAACGAGCAGGACTTCGACGCCTGCGAGCGCTGCCAGCCGGCCATGGGCTCAAAGGTCTATGCCAAGGGCGGCGTGCTGGTCCCGAGCGAGCACCACATCGGCGCCTTCCACGAGTGGGTGCAGGAGAAGGTAGGAGACATCACGCCGCGCGCCTGAATCCAGCTGATCCGGAACTGGTGGTTGAGCTTGTCGAAACCTGGATCTCGACAAGCTCGATCACCGGTTCTGTTTAGCGCCCGGTGTAGCCCATGTTCGCGCTGATCTGGAGACCTGCCTGCTTCAGTGCCTCCAGGAGCCCGGGCGTCTTTTCCGGATCAAAACGGAAGGCTGGTCCGGAAATACTGACGGCACCGATCACTGATCCCATATGGTTGTACACCGGCACAGCCATGGAGTTGAGCCCGATCTCGAACTCTTCCCGGATGACGCAGTAGCCGTCATGGGAGATGTCCAGAAGCTGGTTTTCAAGCGTATCCCTGCTGGTGATGCTCCGCGGGGTTCGGGCAGGGAGCCCTGTCTCCTTCAGGATCCGGTCCCGTTCATCCGCGGAGAGCGCCGCCAGAAGGACCTTCCCGCTGGAGGTTGCGTGCAGCGGGGTCAGGCTGCCCACCCAGTCGTACGTGGCGAGCGTCGACGGCCCCATGGCCTGGTCCACATTGACTGCGTAGTTGGAGCGCAGCACGGCAAGGTTCACCGTTTCCTTGAAATCCTCGGCAAGGCTTTCAAGTACGGGGCGGGCCTCGCGGACAAGGCTCAGCCTCCCTGGAATGGTGCTCGCCAGCCGCAGAATGCCGAAGCCCAGCTGGTACTTTCCCCGTTCGTTGTTCTGGTGGACGATATCCCGACTCACCAGCGAGCCCAGCAGCCGGGACACCGTGGACTTATGGATGCCCATCTCCTCGGCTATTTCGCTAACCCCCGCATGGCCGTCCCGGGCCAGGATCTCCAGGACCGCAAGGGCCCGGTCCACTGACTGGACACCGCCGTGCTGGCCGGCCTCCGTATCGACGTCGGATTCGGGGTCATTGTTCGAAGCCATGATCCATACTCTCAAGTAGTTTCTGCGGCTTGCCTACCCGCCACAAGGCCGCCTATAGCGTCCCCTCGGTTAGTTCCACAGATTCGATCCTAGACCGGGAAGCGTGACGGAGCTGAGATTGCGTTGAAGCGGCTTAACGCAGGCCGTTGCTGTGGGCGAGCGCTGACCGGAAGTGAAACCACCGTCTCCTCCAGGGGACTCACACCTCCAGCAAATGCCCATGCCGGGCGTACGAAATGCGCCGCGGCGGGAAAGTCCCACCGCGGCGCATTCGTTGCACTGCGTGAAATCGCGTTGAGCTACGGAATCGTTGTCCCGCTACGCCGGAACAGCCGCGGCCGCGGATTCACGGACCAGCTCGCTTGCGAGGTCGGCGGCCAGGTCGTCGACAACCTGGCCGTACAGCAGTGCGCCGTTGGCTGCGCTGGACCCGGCTGCCGATGAGAGGCAGCCGGTGACCGGCGTCCGCTCCGGCACCACGGGGAGCCGGTCGAAGCGCGGCAGAACCGCGGCAGGACCGTCGACCAGGCGGTCTATGGCAACCCTGGCCGGCTCAAGGTGGAGCATGAGCGAGGTTTCCAGGACGCCGCCGTGCTCGATGTCCCAGCCCGGGAAGCCGTCGGGGTAGACCTGGGCCAGCGTGTCCTGGCTGACAAAGTCCCAGTAGGACAACAACAACACGCTCTGTTCCGCCCCCGGCCCGATCCCCAGCTCTTCCAGGGCCAGGTCGATCCCCTCGTAGAGGAACTGGTAGTTCTCGAAGTGCCCGTTGACAAAGACCACGTGCCGGACACCCTGGTTGAGGAAGGACTTGACCAGGTTGCGCGCCACGCCGATGAGTGAGGCGCCGTCCAGGCTGGTGGTTCCGGAGAGGTGGTTGCCACCGCCGGACTTCTGCTGTGACTTGTACCCGTAGGCGATGGGCTGGGCAACAAGTGCACCCAGCCGCCTGGCAACACCCTCCGCGAAGCGGGAGGACAGAATGGTGTCCGTTCCCAGAGGCAGGTGTGGCCCGTGCTGCTCCAGGGACCCGACAGGGATGAGGACGATCGCCTCCCCGGATGTCAGGGCTTCACGGTAGGCAAAGGCGTCCAGGTCTTCCAGAAATACTGACTTGTCCATGCTGGTGGTGCTCCTCGTTAAGTGCGGTGTGCAACGTGGCGGCGGCCGGTGGCCGCCGCCACGGCGGGGTGTCAGGCGCTGATGATGTTGTGTTCGGGGCCGAAGGGGAACTTGGTGATGTTCTCGGCTCCGTCCTCGCCGACCACCAGGATGTCGTGCTCACGGTAGCCGCCGGCGCCGGGCGCACCGTCCAGGACGGTGATCATGGGTTCCATGGAGACCACCATGCCCGGCTCCAGCACGGTGTCGATGTCCTCGCGGAGCTCCAGTCCGGCTTCCCGGCCGTAGTAGTGGCTCAGGACGCCGAAGGAGTGTCCGTAGCCGAACGTCCGGTTGGCCAGCAGTCCGTGGCCCACATAGATCTCGTTCAGTTCGGCGGCGATGTCCTTGCAGACAGCGCCGGGCTTGATGAGCTCGAGGCCCCGCTTGTGGACTTCCACGTTGATGTTCCACAGCTGAAGGGAGCGGGCATCCGGTTCGCCGTAGAACAGGGTCCGTTCCAGGGCGGTGTAGTAGCCGGAGGTCATCGGGAAGCAGTTCAGGGACAGGATGTCGTGTTCCTGGATCTTGCGGGTAGTGGCCCAGTTATGCGCGCCGTCGGTGTTGATGCCGGACTGGAACCAGACCCAGGTGTCCCGGATTTCGGAATCCGGGAAAGTCCGCGCGATTTCGTGGACCATGGCTTCGGTGCCGATCAGGGCGACCTCGTACTCGGTGATCCCGGCGGTGATGGCGTTGCGGATGGCTTCCCCGCCCAGGTCGCCGATGCGGGCCCCGTGCTTGATGACCTCGATCTCTTCGGCCGACTTGATCATGCGCTGGCGCATGGCGGCCTGGGCCACGTCCACCAGGGTGGCCGATCCGAAGGCGGCCTGGATCTTGTTCCGGTTGTCCAGCGGCAGCGAGTCGTCCTCGACGCCGAGCCGGCGGACGGAAATGCCGCGCGTGCGCAGCGCCTCCTGGATGGCGAAGATGTAGTTGTCCCGGCGCCAGTCCGTGTAGACCACGTTGTCGCCGTAGCTGCGCCGCCACGGCATACCGGCGTCGATGTTCGCGGTGACGGTCACGGTGTCGTCCTTGGTGACCACCATGGCGTAGGAACGGCCGAAGTAGGTGAAGAGGAAGTCGGAGTAGTACTTGATGGAGTGGTAGCTGGTCAGGACGACGGCGTCCAGGCTCTTCTCTGCCATGATCCGGCGGAGGCCGGCGAGCCGGCGCTCAAATTCCGCGGTGGAGAACGTCAACTGCACCTTCTCACCGTTGTGCAGCACCTTCAGGCGCTCCAACTCAGAGACATTCGAGGCAAGGGCGGTGGTGGAGATGGTCACGGGTTATTCCTTTGCGTGTTAATGGTGAAATATTGGGGGGTTTGGCATTGCCGGCTCTCAGACCAGGCGGGCCGGTTCCGGAACGGGGACCGGTTCCTCGCAGGCGTCGCCGTGCTCTGCCAGCACTGCTTCTTCCTGCAGGTCCAGGCGGATACCCAAGGGCACACCGGCCCGGATGCGCTTGCGGAAGCGCGGGTAGCCGAGGGCAAAATAGAGGACCGACGATGTCACGGTCCCGGCCAGCCAGGAGAAGTCGACGCCGCCCATTGCCGTGGCAATGGGACCCTGCAGGGCCGGGATTCCGCCGTACATGAACATCCACGTCATGACGATGCCGGCGAAGAAGGCGATGAACGCCGAGGGATTGATGGCCTTCAATGCGGTCTTCTTCGAATCAAGGAAGAGGTAGGAGAAGTCCTTGTGGTGCCGCTCGAAGATGAAGTAGTGGACGGCCATGATGCCGCCCCAGGTGGCCACCCACGCAACGATGGCGCCGAGCCAGGAGTCGAGGATCGTCGCGAAGTCTTCGGCGAACATGAAGCCGATAACCGCAACCATTGACAGGATCCCGACCATGATCGACAGCTTGCGCCGGGAGATCTTGACATCGAGGGCCTGGAAGGCGACGCCGAAGGTGTACAGGTTGATGATGTTCGTGGCAATCGGTCCGTGGATGACCAGCAGGATGACCGGGATGGCCAGAGAGCCGAAGTTGGAGACAATCAGCTGGCCCGGATCCGCCTGTCCGTTCTTCGTCGCGAGGCTGGCGCCGAGGATGCCTAGCCAGACCACGGGCAGGAACTGGCCCAGGACGCTGACCAGGTACAGCTTGGCCGGCTTGACCTTGCGGCTGACAAAGCGGGAGTAGTCGGGGGCGTAGGTGAACCAGCCGATACCCCAGCCGATGCCGATGACGGTCATGATCGAGGACATCGCGGCTAAGCGCGGCAGGCCCTCCAGGACCGCGCCCGCCGGTCCGGCGTAGCTCCAGTTGATGTCAAGCTGAGTCCAGGCGACGATGGACATCCCCACCAGGACGAGGATGGTGGGCGGCATGGTGATCCGCTCGAACTTGGAGATGGCACGGTACCCGCGGTAGCAGATCGCGACCTGGACGGTCATGATGACCGCGGCGACGACGATGCGCACCATGATGTTGCGTTCGTTGGGGTCAACCCAGCCGATCATGCCGAAAAGTGCCAGGATCAGGTCCAGGATGACCCAGGTGTTCACTGCCGACCAGCCGATGGCGATGGTCGCCTGGATGGCGGCCGGCAGGTAGGCCCCGCGGCGGCCAAACGCGCCGCGGGCGAGCAGCATGCCGGTGGCACCGGTCCGCTGGCCCAGAATGACGAAGAAGCCAAAGCCGGCCATTCCGATGATGTTTCCGACTACCAGTACTATCAGGGTGTCGCTCAGGCCCAGGCCGAGCTGGATGCCGAGGGCCCCGAGGATCCAGTTGATGGGGGCGACGTTGGCGCCGGCCCAGATCCAGAACTGGCCGGACAGCTTGGTGGTCCGGGCCGATTCGGGGATGGGTTGCAGGACATCTTCAACCTCGTCGATCGCTTCTTCGTGCGACCGTTGTCTAACTTGGGTCATGCGTGTCTCAATTCACTACGTTGTGATGCAGAACGGAAGATTCATCCCAGCTTATTGGTGAGCTGGCCCACAACATAGATGCTTTATGATTACACTAAAGCAGTATCAGGTGACAAAACGTCAAACTGCAATGTGGGAGTTCCATGATCACGCTCGCCGAAGTCCTTGCGTCCCAGCCCATGTCCGCCGCTGACCCCCTGCTGCGCAGCAGCGTGCCCGGAACCCTGCAGCGGGCAGTCCGGTGGGTGCATTCAAGCGAGGTGCTCGAGATTGCCCCGCTCCTGCGCGGAGGTGAACTGCTGCTCTCCGGCGGAGAGGCGTTGCTGGCCCTTCCCGCGAAGGAACAGGAGGACTACATCCGCAGCCTCGCGGGCCGGCAGATAGCGGCCCTGGCCCTGCAGACAGCCGGCCAGGCGGCCCCATTGTCGGAGCGGCTCATTGCCGCGGCCAACGAGAACGGGCTGCCGCTGATAGACCTGCGCTCGGTGGCGCCCTTTGTCGACATTGCCGAGGCAGTGAACCGCCTGGTGGTCAACGAGCAGGCGGCTGCCCACCTGGTGGTCGACGACGCCTCCCGCCGGATTGCGCGCCAGATCACCGACAGGGGCCCCCACCTGCCCACCATCCTTGAGATGCTGGCCACGGCCCTGGAGGCAGAGGTCTCGCTGGTGGCTCCCGACGGAGTGCTCCTCGGCCACGCCGGCAGCCCAGTCGGCGCAGGCAATAAGGAAGGCTCCACGGCTGTGGCCGGAATTCTGGTCGGCGGCCAGCTGGCGGCCCAGTTGACGCTCCGCTCCCCGTCGCAGGATCCCTTCCTGCTGGACCTTGCAGCCGACCGGCTGTCCGGCATCCTGGCCTTGGCCCTCGCGCAGGCCTTTCGTCCGACGCCGGCCCAGGTGGCCGATGCGCGCCTGCTGGAGTCGGTGATCGAGGGCGGCGACGACGCAACCCTCAGGCCGCTATGGCTGCAGGCCGGGCTGCAGCCGGGCCAAGCAGCGGTCATGGCTGTCTTCCGGGCGGCCGGCAGGGAAGCCAACTTCTCCGCCGTCGAACGGGCCCTTCATGTGGGAGGAGTGAACGTCAAGACCCACGCGTGGGACGGTGAACGGGCCGTGCTGCTCGCCCTGCCGCGCAAAGACACCCGGGCGGCACGCGAAATGCTGCTCCGGGCAGCGCGGGACGCCGTGGCCGGCTCGGCCGCCTGCGCGGCCTTCGGACCAAACGTGGCCGACGGTATCCGCGCGCACGACTCCTACGTTGAGGCGCAGGAAATAATGCGGCTCGGGACGCCTGCCGCGGGCGAGGTGCTCGACGCAATGGACTTCCTGGGCCGGCGGATCCTGGATGCGGTGCCCCACCCCGGATTTCTGGACTCCTATGTGGAGTCGATTCTCGGGGAAGTGCTGGGCTGGGACCGGAAGCACGGCACGTCCCTGCTGGCGACCCTGCTGTGCTGGCTCGATTCGGGGTGCAACACGACGGCGTCGGCCGTCGCCTTGAACGTTGAACGGCAGACGATGCACAAGCGGCTGAACAAGATCCAGGACCTGCTGGGCGGGGACCCGCGCACCTCCGGCAGGCTGTTTGCCATCCACCTCGCAGCAGCGGCGGCAGCGGCGGGTGCGGCGCCCGCCCCGCACCGGCCCCGGCCGGCACCCTAGGCGGACGCTCTAAAGTACGCTGCGGACGGTTTTTTCGAAGCTGGTCACGTGCTCGAGTGCCAGGCTGGCGGCCAGCTCGGCATCGCCGTCGGCAATGGCATGGAGCAGGTCGACATGCTCGGTAATGTGCCCGGCGACGGACGGGATCTTGTCCAGCACCAGGCACCAGATGCGCGTCGCAAGGTTGTCGTACCGGATGAGCACGTCCTCCAGGTGGGGATTTGCGGCGGCCGCGTAGATCTGCCGGTGGACCATGATGTCGAAGCGCATCAGCGTGTGCTGGTCGGCGCCCTGCGGCCCCGAGTCGGCGATGTCGGCCGCCAGCTCCCGGAGCCTGGCCCGCATGTCCGGGTTGGCCGTTCGTGCTGCCCGCCGCGCCGCCAGGGGCTCCAGCAGTTCGCGGATCTCCGAGATGTCTGCCAGCTCCGTGATGTCGACGCGGGTTGCGAAGGTTCCCCGGCGCGGGTAGGAGACCACCAGGTGGTCGCTCTCCAGCCGCTTGAGCGCCTCGCGCACCGGGGTGCGCCCGAACCCGAGCCTGGCCGCCAGCACCGAGTCGTTGATGGCTTCGCCCGGGCGGATCTCCAGCATGATCAGCTGATCCCGCAGGTGCCGGTAGGCCTGTTCAGATAGGGGCAGCTCCGTTTCGGCCGCTGCCTCGCCTTCCACTGCAAGGCTCGTCATGTCCCCTCCTCATGTCTTCGTTTGCGCCGCGGCGACTGGCTTGCCGCGCGTTGTCCGAACGACGCCCTTGACGTCGAGTGATCTACAACATATTGTTGCATTCAATCTAATATATCAGTCATGTATTAGTTGGCTAGTAGTTGTTGACTACCCGCTAATCGAAAGGAACAGACCATGGCAGACGTGCTCACAGGCACCCTCTCCAGCGTAGACGCCGAGGTAGATGCGGCCATCGCCCGAGAGCTGGACCGCCAGCAGTCAACGCTGGAAATGATCGCCTCGGAAAACTTCGCCCCCACGGCCGTCATGACGGCCCAGGGCTCGGTGCTGACCAACAAGTACGCCGAGGGCTACCCGGGCAAGCGCTACTACGGCGGCTGCGAACACGTTGACGTGATCGAGCAGCTGGCCATCGACCGGGTCAAGGCACTTTTCGGTGCCGAGGCAGCAAATGTCCAGCCGCACTCCGGCGCCCAGGCAAACGCCGCAGCGATGTTTGCGCTGCTGAATCCGGGCGACACCATCCTGGGCCTGGCTCTGGCCCACGGCGGGCACCTGACCCACGGCATGAAGATCAACTTCTCCGGCAAGCTGTACAACGTGGTTCCGTACCATGTGCGCGAATCGGACATGACCGTTGACATGGCCGAGGTGGAGGCACTGGCGCTGGAGCACCGGCCCAAGCTGATCGTGGCCGGCTGGTCCGCCTACACGCGCCAGCTCGATTTTGCGGAGTTCCGCCGCATCGCCGACCTGGTGGGCGCCTACCTCATGGTGGACATGGCCCACTTCGCCGGCCTGGTGGCCGCGGGACTGCACCCGAACCCGGTACCGTACGCCGACGTCGTCACCACCACCACGCACAAGACCCTGGGCGGCCCGCGCGGAGGCGTCATCCTCAGCCGCGAGTCCCTGGCACGCAAGATCAACTCCGCCGTTTTCCCCGGCCAGCAGGGCGGACCGCTGGAACACGTCATCGCCGCCAAGGCCGTGTCCTTCAAGATCGCCGCAACCGCTGAGTTCAAGGACCGCCAGCAACGCACCCTGGAAGGGGCCAAGATCCTGGCCGAGCGCCTGCTCGCACCGGACGTCGCCGAATACGGGATCTCCGTGGTGGGCGGCGGCACCGACGTCCATCTGGTCCTGGTGGATCTGCGCAACTCCGAACTGGACGGCCAGCAGGGCGAGGACCGCCTGCACCGGATAGGCATCACCGTGAACCGCAACGCAGTCCCGTTTGACCCCCGCCCGCCGATGGTCTCTTCCGGACTCCGCATCGGCACCCCGGCGCTGGCCACCCGCGGCTTCGGCCCGGCCGAATTCACCGAGGTTGCCGACATCATCGCCGAAGCCATCAAGGGCGAACTCAGCGAAGAGTCCGCCGTGCTGCTCCGCGACCGGGTCACGGTCCTGGCCGAGAAATTCCCGCTCTACCCGAACCTTTCCGGCAACGCCGGAACCACCCCGAACGGAGTTGCACAGTGACGACCGAACATTTGCCGGAGCACCCCGACTTCCTGTGGCGCAATCCTGACCCGAAGAAGTCCTACGACGCCGTGATCGTCGGCGGCGGCGGCCACGGCCTCGCCACTGCCTACTACCTGGCCAAGAACCACGGCATGACCAACATCGCCATCCTGGAAAAAGGCTGGCTCGCCGGCGGCAACATGGCCCGGAACACCACCATCATCCGCTCCAACTACCTCTGGGACGAGAGCGCGGCGATCTACGAGCACGCGCTGAAGCTGTGGGAGATCCTGCCGGAAGAACTGGAATACGACTTCCTGTTCAGCCAGCGCGGCGTGATGAACCTGGCCCACACCCTGGGCGATGTCCGCGAAAGCATGCGCCGGGTCGGAGCCAACAAGCTCAACGGCGTCGACGCCGAGTGGCTGGACCCGAAGCAGGTCAAGGAACTCTGCCCCATCCTGAACATCAGCGACAACATCCGCTACCCCGTCATGGGCGCCACCTACCAGCCCCGCGCAGGTATCGCCAAGCACGACCACGTCGCCTGGGCCTTCGCCCGCAAGTGCGACGAACTCGGTGTGGACATCATCCAGAACTGCGAAGTCACCGGCTTCGTCAAGGAGGGCAACCGGGTGGTGGGCGTCAAGACCAGCCGCGGCACCATCAACACCGAAAAGGTCGGTCTCTGCGCTGCCGGACACAGCAGCGTCCTGGCCGAAATGGCCGGCTTCCGCCTGCCGATCCAGTCCCACCCGCTCCAGGCGCTGGTGTCCGAACTGCACGAACCCGTCCACCCCACGGTGGTCATGTCCAACCACGTCCACGTCTACGTCTCCCAGGCGCACAAGGGCGAACTGGTCATGGGCGCCGGTGTGGACTCCTACAACGGCTACGGCCAGCGCGGCTCCTTCCACGTCATCGAGGAGCAGATGGCAGCGGCCGTGGAGCTCTTCCCGATCTTCGCCCGGGCCCACGTGCTCCGGACCTGGGGCGGGATCGTGGACACCACCATGGATGCCTCGCCGATCGTGGGGCTAAGCCCGGTGGAGAACATGTTCGTCAACTGCGGCTGGGGAACCGGCGGGTTCAAGGGCACCCCCGCGGCCGGCCTGACCTTCGCCCACACTATCGCCACCGGTGCCCCGCACCAGCTCAACAAGCCCTTCGCACTGGAGCGCTTCGAAACCGGTGCCCTGATCGACGAACACGGCGCCGCTGCCGTGGCCCACTAGAAAGAGGTAAGGACATGCTCCTGATTCCCTGCCCCAACTGCGGCCCCCGGGACGAAACTGAATTCCACTACGGTGGCCAGGCCCATGTGGCCTACCCGGAAAGCCCTGACGCCCTGAGCGACCGTGAATGGGCCGAGTACCTGTTCTACCGGGACAACACCAAGGGTGCCTTCGCTGAACGCTGGGTCCACAGCACCGGCTGCCGGCAATGGTTCAACATGCTCCGGGACACCGTGAGCTACGAAATCCAGGCCATTTACCCGATGGGCCAACTGCGCCCCGCCACGGGGCACACGGCCCCCACAGTCCCCACCCCTGTCTCCCCGGAAGGAGCCCAGAAGTGACCAGCCAGAACTCCCGCCTCTCCACCGGCGGCCGCATCGACCGCAGCATCTCCTGGCGGTTCACCGTGGACGGCCAGGAATTCACCGGCCACCCCGGCGATACCATCGCATCGGCGCTGCTCGCCAACGGCCATATCAGCGCGGGCAACTCCCTCTACGAGGACCGCCCCCGCGGCATCATGGCCGCCGGCGTCGAGGAACCCAATGCACTCGTGAAGGTCGCCGCCCGGTTCCCGGGGCACGTGGCCGAGTCCATGCTGCCGGCCACCACGGTGTCCCTCGTGGACGGACTCAGCGCCGAGCTGCTCAACGGACTTGGCAAACTGGATCCCAACGAGGACCACGCCGAATACGACAAGAAGTACGTCCACACCGATGTCCTGGTGGTGGGCGGTGGCGCTGCCGGCCTGGCCGCGGCCCGTGAAGCCGTCCGCACCGGCGCCCGCGTCATCCTGATCGACGACCAGCCCGAGCTCGGCGGCGCGCTGCTGTCCGGCTCCACAGCCCCGGCGCTGCAGGACACCGTCGAGGGCAAGGCCGCCCTGGACTGGGTGGCCGACGTCGAAGCGGAGCTTGTCTCCGCCGCCGAATGCACCGTGCTCAACCGCACCTCCGCCTTCGGCTCCTACGACTCCAACTACTTCATCGCCGCGCAGAACCGTACGGACCACCTGTCCAGCCCGGCAGCCCCCGGGGTGTCCCGGCAGCGTATCTGGCACATCCGTGCCAAGCAGGTCGTGCTGGCCGCCGGCGCCCATGAGCGTCCGCTGGTGTTCGAGAACAACGACCGCCCCGGCATCATGCTCGCCTCGGCCGTCCGCAGCTACCTCAACCGCTACGCCGTGGCAGCCGGATCGCGGGTGGTCATCAGCACCACCAACGACTCCGCCTACGCCCTGGCAGCCGACCTCCGCGCCGCCGGGATCACCGTCGCCGCCGTCGTTGACGCCCGCCCGCAGCTCAGCGGCACGGCCGCCACGGCAGCCGCCGCCGGCGTCCGCGTCCTGATCGGCAGCGCCGTCGCCGACACGGCAGGTGAGCGCACCGGCCGCCTCGCCGGCGTCACCGTCCGCAGCATCAACGACGACGGCGAACTCACCTCCGGCGTCGAACAGCTCGCCTGCGATCTGCTGGCCGTCTCCGGCGGCTGGAGCCCGGTGGTGCACCTGCACTCCCAGCGCCAGGGCAAGCTCCGCTGGGACGAGGAACTCGCCGCCTTTATCCCCGGCAGCGTGGTTCCCGACCAGCAGGTCGTGGGATCCGGCCGTGGCAGCTACGCACTGGCGGACTGCCTGGCCGAAGGGATCTCCGCCGGCGCGGCAGCGGCCATCGCCGCCGGCTTCGACTCCGCCGTCGAGCCGTCAGCACCCAAGGAACCGGTGGCCTCGGCCCCGACCCGCCAGCTCTGGCTGGTCCCCGGCCAGGCAGGCACCCCCGACGAGTGGCACCACCACTTTGTGGACTTCCAGCGTGACCAGTCCGTGGCCGATGTGCTCCGCTCCACCGGGGCCGGCATGCGCTCGGTGGAACACGTCAAGCGCTACACCTCCATCAGCACCGCCAACGACCAGGGCAAGACCTCCGGCGTCAACGCCATCGGCGTCATCGCGGCGGCCCTGAAGTTCGGCGGCGAGGAAGCCGCCGGCATCGGCGAGATCGGCACGACGGCCTACCGTGCACCGTTCACCCCGGTGGCCTTCGCAGCCCTGGCCGGACGCCAGCGCGGCGAGCTCTTCGACCCCGCCCGCAAGACGTCCGTCCACCCGTGGCACGCCGCCCAGGGAGCCTTGTTCGAGGACGTCGGACAGTGGAAGCGCCCCTGGTACTACCCGCAGGCCGGCGAGGACATGGATGCCGCGGTCCTGCGCGAATGCGCCGCCGTCCGCGACTCCGTGGGCTTCATGGACGCCACCACCCTGGGCAAGATCGAGATCCGGGGCAAGGACGCCGGTGAATTCCTGAACCGCGTCTACACCAACGCGTTCAAGAAGCTCGCGCCGGGATCCGCCCGCTACGGCGTCATGTGCACCCCTGACGGCATGATCTTCGACGACGGCGTGACCTTGCGCCTGGACCCGGACCGCTACTTCATGACCACCACCACCGGCGGCGCCGCCAAGGTGCTGGACTGGCTGGAGGAATGGCACCAGACTGAATGGCCCGAACTGGACGTGCACTGCACCTCCGTGACGGAACAGTGGACCACCATCGCCGTCGTCGGTCCCAAGTCCCGTGCCGTGATTGCCAAGCTCGCCCCGCAGCTGGCCGCCGGCGGCGGCCTGGAGGCCGAGGCGTTCCCGTTCATGACCTTCCGGGAGACCACGCTGGCCTCCGGAGTGCAGGCGCGCATCTGCCGCATCTCCTTCTCCGGCGAACTGGCCTACGAGATCAACGTGCCGTCCTGGTACGGGCTGAACACCTGGGAAGCCGTGGCCGCCGCCGGTGCGGAGTTCAACATCACCCCGTACGGCACCGAAACCATGCACGTGCTGCGTGCCGAAAAGGGCTACCCGATCGTCGGGCAGGACACCGACGGTACGGTCACCCCGCAGGACGCCGGGATGGAATGGATCGTTTCCAAGGCCAAGGACTTCATCGGCAAGCGCTCCTACAACCGCACGGACGCCGCCCGCACCGACCGGAAACACCTGGTCAGCGTGCTCCCGGTGGATGGAAGCATCCGGCTGCCTGAAGGCACGCAGCTCGTGGAAAAGGGCATCACCGTCAACCCCGCCTACGGCCCCGTGCCGATGCAGGGGTTCGTGACCTCCAGCTACCACAGTGCCGCGCTGGGCCGTTCCTTCGGCCTGGCTCTGATCCAAAACGGCCGCAACCGCATCGGCGAGACCCTCGTGGCCTCGATGGGAGACCAGCTGGTCGACGTGGTTGTTGGCGAAACCGTACTTTTCGACGCTGAAGGGACCCGCAAAGATGGCTGAAACAGCAGCACCAGCAGAAGCAGCACAGGTCAACGGACTTCGGGCTGCCCGACGCAGCCCGGCCTCGCACCTCACCGAGGCCTTCGCGGCCGGCTCCGTGCCGGGCACCGCGACGCTGAGGGAAATCCCGTACCAGACCATGGTGGGGATCCGCGTTGAGCGCGGCTCCGACGCCGCGACGCGCGTCGCCTCCGTGACCGGCGGGCTGCCGGCCTCCAGCGGCGACGTTAGCGGCAGCGACGCCGCTGTCAGCGTCTTGTGGCTCGGGCCCGCAGAATTCATGGTCGTCGCCCCGGAGGAGTCGCACGGCTCCGTCGGCGGCTCGCTGATCAGCGATCTCACGGCGGCACTGGGCAGCGACGAAGGCCAGGTGGTGGACCTGTCCGCCAACCGCACGACCTTCGAGCTCACCGGCAGCCGGGCCCAGGCAGTCCTCGAGAAGAGCTGCTCGCTGGACCTGCACCCGCGCGTGTTCAAGGCCGGCACCGCCCTGGCCACGGAAATCGGGCACATCCCGGTCGTGCTCTGGAAGACCGCGGACGAGACGTTCCGCCTGTTCCCGCGGGCCTCGTTCGCCGACTTCCTGGGACGCTGGCTCGTGGACTCCATGCGGGAGTACGCCTCACCCGAGGTCCCCTAATGGCCCTGAGCGTGCTTGACCTGTTTTCTGTTGGCATCGGGCCGTCGTCGTCGCACACGGTCGGCCCGATGCGGGCGGCGAAGCAGTTCACGGACGGTCTTGAATCGTCCGGCCAGCTTGCGGCCACGGTGCGCGTCCAGGCCGAGCTTTTCGGCTCCCTGGGCGCCACCGGCCGCGGCCACGGCTCGGACAAGGCCGTGGTGCTGGGGCTGCAGGGACAGGCCCCGGAAACCGTGGACACCCGCACCGCCGACGACCAGGTTGCCGCAGCCGCGCTCAACGCGGAGCTGCATGTCGGCGGCAGCCACCGGGTGGACTTCAACTGGGACGAAGACGTGGTCCTGCACCGCCGCAAGTCCCTGCCGGCCCACCCGAACGGCATGACGTTCCGCGCGCTGGACCACACGGGGGAGGTGCTGCGGGAACGCAGCTACTACTCCATCGGCGGCGGATTTGTGGTGGACGGCGACGCCGCCGGCACGGACAGGGTTGTCGCAGACGCCACGGTGCTCCCCTACCCCTTCACCACGGCGGATGAGCTCCTGGCGATCTGCGCCCGCGAAGGCAAGTCCATCTCGGACATCATGCTCGCCAACGAGCTCGTGTGGCGCAGCGAGGCCGAGCTCCGCGAGCGGCTGCTCAAGATCTGGGCCGTCATGCGCGAATGCGTGGACAACGGCTGCGCCGCCGAGGGCATCCTGCCGGGCGGACTGAACGTCGTCCGCCGCGCGCCGTCGCTGTTCAGGACGCTCTCGGCCACCGACGCGGACCTGGATGGCGCGGCCTCGGCCGACCCGCTGCTCGCGATGGAATGGGTGAACCTTTTCGCGCTGGCCGTCAACGAGGAAAACGCCGCCGGCGGGCGGATCGTCACCGCCCCCACCAACGGTGCCGCCGGCATCGTGCCGGCTGTCCTGCACTACTACACGAAGTTTGTGCCGGGCGCCAACGACGACGGCGTCATCCGCTTCCTCCTGGCCGCCGCCGCCGTCGGGATCCTGTTCAAGATCAACGCCTCCATCTCCGGGGCCGAGGTCGGCTGCCAGGGCGAGGTCGGCTCGGCCTGTTCCATGGCGGCGGCGGGACTGGCCGAAGTACTCGGCGGCACTCCGGCCCAGGTGGAAAACGCCGCCGAAGTCGGGATCGAACACAATCTGGGCCTCACGTGCGACCCGGTCGGCGGGCTGGTGCAGATCCCCTGCATCGAACGCAATGCCATCGCCAGCGTCAAAGCCATCAACGCCGCCCGCCTGTGCCTCCACGGCGACGGCAGCCACAAAGTTTCGTTGGATAAAGCCATCAAGACCATGCGCGAGACAGGAGCAGACATGAAAACCAAGTACAAGGAAACCTCCCGCGGAGGCCTTGCCGTGAATGTGATCGAGTGCTGACCGATGACGGCTATCCAGTCTGAAGCACAGGCATCCCGGGAGGCGGTCACAGTGGAGCATGTCCTCACGCTCGATTGCCCGGAGACGCCGGGCATCGTCCACGCCGTCTCCGGCTTCCTGCTGCACCACGGCTGCGACATCATCGACAACCATCAGTTCGGCGAACGCTCCGAAGGCCACTTCTTCATGCGGGTGCACTTCGGGTCCGACGGCGATGCGTCCACTGCGGACACCTTGCGGGCAGCCTTCGCCCCTATGGCCGACCGCTTCGGGATGCGCTGGCGGCTGGAGCCGCACGGCTCCAAACGCCGGGTGCTGATCATGGTGTCCAAGTTCGGGCACTGCCTCAACGACCTGCTCTTCCGGGCCAGGATAGGCGAACTGCCCGTGGACGTGGTTGCCGTGGTCTCCAACCACACGGACCACCAGACCCTCGTGGAATGGCACGGCATCCCGTTCTTCCATGTGTCCGTCACGGCAGCCACCAAGCCTGCGGCGGAGGCACGGCTCCTCGAGCTCGTGGACGAGTTCGACGTGGAGCTTGTGGTGCTGGCACGCTACATGCAGGTCCTCAGCGATGACCTCACACGCCGGCTGGACGGCCGCGCCATCAACATCCACCACTCCTTCCTGCCCAGCTTCAAGGGCGCCAAACCGTACCACCAGGCATATGCGCGCGGCGTGAAGACCGTCGGTGCCACCGCGCACTACGTCAACGCGGAGCTGGACGAAGGGCCCATCATCTCGCAGCAGGTGGTGGAAGTGGACCACACCTACGGTCCGGAGGAACTGGTGGCGGCAGGCCGTGACACCGAGTGCAAAGCCCTCTCCAACGCCGTCCGCTGGCACTGCGAAGGCCGCGTGATCCTGCAGGGCAACAGGACAGTGGTGCTGCGCTAGGCTTCCCGGCCCGGGCCCCGGAGGCCGAGCAACGCGGGGTCACCTACGGCCCATTCCGCGGCCCGGGATGGGCCGTAGGTGACCCCGCGTTGGTGGCAAGCGCGTTACCCTAGTCCAACAAGCCCGAACCGGTGAGGAATCCAAAATTGAAATTGACCCGTCCTGCGCCTACCGAAGACATCAACGAAGATGACCTGGAAGTACGTGCGCCGAAGAAAGCGGCTGCCGGCGTCAAAGCCGTGACGGTGGCGCTGGAACGGGGAATTGCCCAGGCCGGTGTCGCCCGGACGGTGCGCTCGATGCTGCGCGTCAATCAGCACAACGGCTTCGATTGCCCGGGATGTGCCTGGCCGGAATCCATCACCGGCAAGAGAAGCGCGGCCGAGTTCTGCGAGAACGGGGCCAAGGCCATCGCGGAGGAGAACACCACCCGGACCGTGACCCCGGAGTTCTGGGCTGCCCACTCCATCGCGGAGCTGGAGACTAGGACCGACCACTGGCTGGGCAACCAGGGCCGCATCACCGAGCCCGTGGTGCTCCGGCCCGGCGACACCCACTACTCCCCCATCAGCTGGGCGGACGCCTTCGACCTGGCCGCAGGGCACATCCGCGCCACCACACCGGACCGTTGCGTCTTCTACACCTCCGGACGGACGGCAAACGAAACCGCCTTCATGTTCCAGTTGTTCGCCCGCAGCGTCGGGACCAACAATCTGCCCGACTGCTCCAACATGTGCCACGAATCCTCCGGCTCCGCCATGAACCCCACCATCGGGATCGGCAAGGGAACCGTCTCCCTCGAAGACATCCACGCCGCCGAGCTCGTCTTCGTGGTAGGGCAGAATCCCGGCACTAACCACCCCCGGATGCTTTCGGCCCTGAAAGACTGCAAGAACAACGGCGGCAAGGTCGTGGGCGTCAATCCGCTGCCCGAGGCAGGGCTGATGAACTTCAAAGACCCGCAGTCCCTCACCGGGGTGGCGGGGCACGGCACAACCATCGCCGACGAATACCTCCAGATCAAGGTCGGCGGGGACCTGGCCCTGTTCCAGGCCCTGGGCCATCTCCTGCTCGAAGCCGAGAAAGAGAATCCGGGCACCGTGGTGGACCACGCGTTCATCCAGGCACAGACCGAAGGATTCGACGACTACGTGACGGCGCGCAGCAGCGTTGACTGGGCCGAGACGAAGAAAGCCACCGGCCTGGACAAGGACGACATCACCAGGATCGCCGGCATGATGGCCGCCTCCAAGGCCACCATCATCTGCTGGGCGCTGGGCCTGACGCAGCAGCCGCACTCGGTGGACACGCTCCGGGAGATCATCAACCTGCTGCTGCTGCAGGGAAACTTCGGCAAACGCGGCGCCGGGGCCTGCCCCGTCCGCGGCCATTCGAACGTCCAGGGCGACCGCACCATGGGCATCTGGGAGAAACCCAAGGAAACGCTCCTGGCCGCCCTGGACCAGGAGTTCGGGATCAGCACACCCCGCGAGCACGGCCACGACTCCACGGAAGCCCTGCAGGCCTTCGAACTGGACAACGTGGACGTCTTCGTGGCGATGGGCGGCAATTTCGCGGCGGCGAACTCCGACACGGGACCCCTGGAAGCCGGCATGAAACGTGCCGGCCTGACAGTCCACATCTCCACCAAGCCCAACCGTTCACATGTTGTCCACGGCCGGACCTCCCTTATCCTCCCCACCCTCGGGCGCACGGACACCGATGACAAGCACCCGGGAGGGCGGCAGTTCCTCTCCGTGGAGGACTCCATGTCCGTGGTCCACTCCACCCAGGGCCGGCTGAAACCGGTCTCCGACCACCTGCTCAGCGAACCGGTGATCATCGCCCGGCTGGCCCAGGCCACCTTCGGCGAGAACCACCCGGTGGACTGGCGGGCCATGGCCGAAGACTACGACGTCATCAGGGACCACATCTCCCGCGTCATCCCCGGATTCGAAGACTTCAACGCCCGGATCCGGACCAAGAACGGCTTCGTGCTGCCCAACCCGCCCCGCGACACCCGGACGTTCGCCACCCCCACCGGCAAGGCCGCCTTCACCGTCAGCCCGCTGGAATACCTGGCACCCCCGGCCGGCCACCTGATCCTCCAGACCATCCGCAGCCACGACCAGTACAACACCACCATCTACGGACTCGACGACCGCTACCGGGGCATCTCCGAAGGCCGCCGCGTCATCCTGGTCCACGACGACGACCTGTCCGAACTGGGCTTCAAGGACCGGGACCTGGTGGATGTCATTTCAACATTCCGCGGTGCCGACGGCCAATCCAGCGAACGACGGGCGGACAGGTTCCAGCTGGTGGCCTATCCCACCGCCAAGGGGTGCGCTGCGGCCTACTTCCCTGAGGCAAATGCGCTGGTCCACCGGGAACTGGTGGCACGGGAATCCAATACGCCCGGGTTCAAAGCCATGACCATCCGCTTCGTGAAACACGCTGGTTGATTCCGTCAGCCCGGCTGCCGCCTTGCTAAGCCTTTGGGCGCCGGGCGGCCTGCTCCACGAGTTCTGTGATCCATGGCCGGTGCCCGTGATGGAACACCATGCCTGCGGGCAGCCCTTGGACGGACGGGACGGAATTGGCGATGTCGATGGTGATCCGGCCGCCGGCCATGGGCGCGTTGGTGATGTGCAGGTCGCCGTAGGATTCCGGGAGCACGGGATCCATCCACAGGCCGCCCCGGGAGATGTGGGCGTCGTACCGCATCAGGCTCGTCACCAGCAGGATCGGTGTGGTCGCCGCCCAGGCCTGCGGCGAGCAGGCCGTCGGATAGGGGACAGGTGCGGCGAACTGGTCCCGGCCGAAGCCGCAAAACAATTCGGGCAGCCGGCCGCCGGAATACTCGGCCGCCTCCAGCAGGGCCGTGGAGATCCGCTGCGCCTCCGCCACGAAACCGTAGCGCAGCAAGCCGGCCGCGATGATCGCATTGTCGTGCGGCCAGACCGAGCCGTTGTGGTAGCTCGCCGGGTTGTACGCGCCCATGTCGGATGCCAGGGTCCGCACGCCCCAGCCGCTGAACATCTCCGGGGACATCAGCCGTTCCGCCACCTGCGGGGCCTTGTCCTCATCCACCAGGCCGAGCCAGAGGCAGTGGCCCATATTGGACGCGCACGCATCGACCTGCCGCTTGTGGCCGTCCAGGGCGATGGCGTAGTACCCGCGCCCGGGCATCCAGAACTGTTCGTTGAACTGTTTCTTCAACTGCGCCGCCCGGTCGGTGAGCCCGTCCGCCAACGCCGCGTCGCCGGCGTCGTACGCCATCCAGGCGCGCGCCAGGTACGCGGCATAGACGTAGGCCTGCACCTCACAGAGCGCGATCGGCGGTTCGGCCAGGTGGCCGTCGGCAAAGTTGATGCCGTCCCAGGAGTCCTTCCAGCCCTGGTTGAGCAGCCCCCGGTCGTTGAGGCGCTCGTACTCGACGAACCCGTCGCCGTCCTTGTCCCCGTAGTCCCGGATCCAGTCCAGCGCGCGGTCAGCGTGCGGCAGCAGCGCGGCGATGGTGTCTTTGGCGAATCCCCAGCGGCTGACGGCCCCGAGCACGTCCACGAACAGCGGGGTGGCGTCGACGCTGCCGTAGTAGGCGGACTTGCCGCCCAGGGCCAGGCCGGTGGAGACATCGAGCCTGACCTCGTGCAGGATCTTGCCCGGTTCCTCCTCGCTCATCGGGTCCACTACGGTGCCCTGGCGGTCCGCCAGGGTCTGCAGCGTGCCCAGGGCCAGGGAGGGATCCACCGGCAGCGCCATTTCCGAGGCCCACAGCGAGTCCCGGCCGAACAGGGTCATGAACCACGGCGCCCCGGCGGCCACCACCACGCGGTCCGGATGGTCCGGGTCCTCGATGCGGAGGGCGCCCAGATCGTCATAGCTGCGCCGCAACGTCCGTTCGATGGAGCGGTTTCCCATCTGGAGCACCGGAATCTTGGCCACCCACTGCTGCCGGCGCCGGTCCCGGGGGGACAATCCGTCCCCGCCAGTATGGACGAACGACGCCGCGGGACCGGCTTCCTCGGTGCCGGGCACCACGGTGAGAACCGTGCTCCAGTGGCCGTGCGGCGGGACGGACACCCGGTACGTGAGGGCCTCCGGCGAAATGTCTGCCCCGGGGGCCTGGATCACGACGCCCTTCCGGACATCCTGCCAGAGCGCGCGGATGGTCAGCGCGTCGACGTCCGGCTGCCGGGTTTCCTCCCAGCGCCGCTGGATCCGAGCCTCCTTCACCTCGAAAAGATCCGCGAAATCCGCCTCGATCTTCAGGGAGATCACGCATTCGGCCGGCTCCACGGAGTAATTGCGGACGGTGACCTGCTCCTGGATGCCGGCCCCCACTTCACGCAGCCGCTCCACGATCAGCGGGCTGTCGGCATATCCGTCCGCGCGGGGGACGCGGCCGGCAAACAGCGCCCGGTACGGCTCCTTCGTCTCCGCCGCCAGCGGCTCCAGCGGCTGGCCGTTAACCGTCAGGCTCCAGCCGGAGAGGATGCGGGTGTCGAGAACGAAAAGACCATGCGGATGTTCGGGATGGATGTCCCCGTTCGCCAGGGAGATGCAGAAAGACGATCCCTCCACCAAGGTGACCGCCCCGGAACCTAACGGCCCGGCCGCTGTGTCAGCATTCCATCCAGCCATCGCCGGCTCCTTCACGAAACCAACACCAGCGCGCCCTGGCCCCTCAGGCCACGCTGCTGCCCGTCGCCGTCATTCTCTCCGATCGACGCTACTCCTGCTGGCTCCCCGATTCCAGAGCCCGCGGCTCGTGGTGGCCGTACCGGCCAGGCGTTGGATCAGGACGAGACCGGCGGGTGTTCCCGGCCAGTGTTGTTCCAAGGGTCCGTTGCCCGCTTTCCGGATGACCGAGCGCAGGACCAGGGCCACGATGATGGCGTCATCGGCGTACCCGATGACCGGAAGGAAATCGGGGACCAGATCAATGGGCGAGGCCAGGTAGACCAGCAGCAGGAGCAGGCGGACCCGGATTCCGCGCGGCAGCGTCGGGTCTGCGGAAAGCCGGCGCAACAGGGTCAGCAGGTCCGGCAGCAGCCGCAGGGCTTCCTTCATGCCCACCGTTTCCGGGTGTCGTCGCGCGTATAGGGCCAGAAGGACAAGCAGTACGGCGTAGACAAGCACAACTCCGCCGATGACGGCGATCGCCGCGTCCCAGAAGTTCATGTCATTGCCTCATCGGTGGTGTGCTGAATGACGGACAGGGCCTTCCGGGTGTCCTGCCCCCCGGCGGAGCGGGCAGAGCCTAGATGAGGCCCTGGGCGAGCATCGCGTCGGCCACCTTGACGAAGCCGCCGATGTTCGCACCCAGCACGTAGTTGCCCGGGTCGCCGTACTCTTCGGCGGTGGCGGCGCAGCGGTCGTGGATGCCGACCATGATCTCGGTGAGCCGCTGTTCCGTGTGCGTGAAGGACCAGGAGTCGCGGCTGGCATTCTGCTGCATCTCCAGCGCGGACGTCGCCACGCCGCCGGCGTTGGCGGCCTTGCCCGGGCCGAACAGGATCCCGGCGTCCTGGAAGACGGCGACGGCGTCGCGGGTGGACGGCATGTTGGCGCCCTCGCCGACCGCGAGCAGTCCGTTGCGGACCAGCCGGGCGGCAGCGTCGCCGTCGAGCTCGTTCTGGGTGGCGCACGGCAGGGCCACGGTGGCGTTGACGTCCCAGACGGAGCCGCCGTCGACGTAGGACACGGCCGGGCGGCGGGCCTGGTAGTCCTTGAGGCGGCCCCGCTCGACTTCCTTGATCCGGCGCAGGAGGTCGACGTCGATCCCTGCCTCGTCCACGATGTAGCCCGAGGAATCGGAGCACGCCACGACGCTGGCGCCGAGCGACTGCGCCTTGGCGATCGCGTTGATGGCCACGTTGCCGGAGCCGGAGACCACCACGCGCTGGCCGTCAAAGGACTGGCCGCGGGTCTTGAGCATTTCCTGGGTGAAGATCACCGTGCCGTAACCGGTCGCTTCGGGCCGCACGAGGGAACCGCCCCAGGAGATGCCCTTGCCCGTCAGGACACCGGATTCGTAACGGTTCGTGATGCGCTTGTACTGCCCGAAGAGGTAGCCGATCTCGCGTCCGCCCACACCGATGTCACCGGCCGGGACGTCGGTGTATTCGCCGACATGGCGGTACAGCTCAGTCATGAAGGACTGGCAGAAACGCATCACCTCGGCGTCGGAACGGCCGCGCGGGTCGAAGTCGGAACCGCCCTTGCCGCCGCCGATCGGCATGCCGGTCAGCGCGTTCTTGAAGATCTGCTCGAAGCCCAGGAACTTCACGATGCCCAGGTACACCGAGGGGTGGAACCGCAGCCCGCCCTTGTACGGGCCGAGGGCCGAATTGAACTGCACCCGGAAACCGCGGTTGATCTGCACCCGCCCGGCATCGTCCATCCACGGCACCCGGAAGATGATCTGCCGCTCCGGCTCGCACAGCCGCTCCAGGATGGCGCCCTCCAGGAACTCAGGGTGGCGGTCGTGCACCGGACCCAGGCTTTCGAAGACCTCGGTCACCGCCTGGTGGAACTCGGCTTCCCCGGGGTTCCTTGCCAGCACCGTGTCCCGGATGGCTTCCAGCCGTGCGTCCATGCAAATCTCCTTAACCGCGGCGCCCGTCATGGAGCGCACGCTTTCATCGAACTGATTGGTTCTGTGGCCGGGCCGCCAGCACCCGCTGCGGCTGTGTCCTGCCTATGCTTGGCTATGGCCTGCCTATGGCCTGACTTTGATTAGATCACTTTCGGCGGCACCCGCGCCCCGAAGGAGCTTCCCGGGGCCATCGCTGTCCTACGGCACCCGGGGGCCCGGGACCTACAGGGCAACTTTCGACAGAATCGCCGTCAGCGCCGCCCGGACACCGGTGGTCAGTGTGGGTTCCAGGGCCGGGCCGAAGTGCGGTGAATGGTTTCCGGGCACGAGCGCCTCCGAGGCCAGGCGTTCTGCGGTGTAGCCGCCGAACATCCAATACACCGAGGGCACCCCGATGGCGTCGGCAAGGGTGCCGAAGTCCTCGCTGCCCATCAGGGGCGGGACCTCACCGACCGCGTCGTCGCCGAGCGCGGTACGGAATTCCGAGATGAGCATGGCTGTCTGCTGCGGATCGTTGTAGCAGCGCGGGAACGTGTAGAGCTCCTCGATTTCAGGTGTCGGGGCGTTGGAGGCAGCGGCCTCGGCGTTGATGATCCGGCTTATCGCGGCGAGGACGTCGTCGCGGACCTCCTGGTCAAAGGTCCGCACGTTGAGGGTGAATTCGGCGGTGCCGGGAATGATGTTTTCCTTCAGGCCGGCGTGGAAGGTCCCGACCGTGACGACGGCGGAGTCCATCGGATGCAGTTCGCGGGACACGATGGTCTGGAGCCTGACCACCATGTGGGCGCCGAGCACGATCGGATCGATGGCGTCCTGCGGCTGGGAACCGTGCGCCTGGCGCCCGTGCACGGTGACCTTCAGGGAATCGGCCATGGCCATGGCGCTGCCCTGGCTGATGCTGATGGTTCCGGTAAGGCCCGGCATCACGTGCTGGCCGTAAATGATCTCCGGGACGGGCGCCTTGTCCCACAGGCCGTCGTCGACCATCGCACGGGCGCCCGCGGCGGTCTCCTCGCCGGGCTGGAAGATGAACACAATGGTGCCGGCCCAGGCATCCGTGGCGTCCGCCAGCAGGGTGGCGGCGGTCAAGGCCGCCGTGATGTGGGTATCGTGGCCGCACCCGTGCATGACCGGGACCTCGGTACCGTCCGGCAGGGTGCCGGCGGCCGTGCTGGCGTACTCGAACCCGGTGTCCTCCTTGATCGGCAGGCCATCGGTGTCGGCCCGGAAGGCGACGACCGGGCCCTTGCCGTTGCGGAGCACACCGACGACGCCGGTGCCGCCGCAGGCAAAGGTCTCCAGGCCCAGGGCCTTCAGACGCCGGGTGATGAATGCCGCCGTCTCGTGTTCCTGCATCGAAAGTTCCGGGTTGGCGTGCAGATGGCGGTACAGCGCGTGCATCTCGCCGGTCTGCTCATCGGTGAGCTCCCAGCGCGCGGAGGCGAGCCTGGAGGTGGTGGTGGTGGTCATCGCAATGTCCTTTGCTGGAATTGGAAGGTGGAGTTGTTGCAGGCCCTAGGCAGAAGCCTACTCAAGGTGCGGCAGCTGGGCGCCCGTGACGGCGGTCCTGCTCCGGAGGAACCACCCAGGAGGACGGTGGAGAACACGGCGATGGCGGTTGCCACGAAGGCCAGGGACGGGACCAGCTGGTGCGGCCGCCGGAATTTACGCTTCCGCACCATGGCTGACACATGCCGGAAATCTGAAAAGTATGTACTTATGGACATCAAGTGCTGTACAAATGAAACACAACGGCATGAACTGTTCATTTAGTCCACCTTTTAGACACCTCCATTCGTGGGGTGTTCCTCACACTTTGCAAGGGAGCAAACGTGGCTGTTGCAGCTGTCGATCCCAGTTCCACAGATATAACCCCCCTCATCCAGCACCCGGTCCTCTGGGCCTGCGCCGCAGGCGTCTTCGCCGTGGTCATCCTCCAGTCCGTCATCTATTTCAGGGCCATCCGGAAGGCGGCGCCCGCCGTGGGCCTGACGCCTGCGCAGGTCACCAGCTCGGTCCGCTCGGGAGCTGTGGCGGCCATCGGACCGTCGCTCGCCGTGGCACTGGTTGCGATTTCCCTCCTGCCGCTGTTCGGCACGCCGGCAGTACTCACCCGCATCGGTCTGGTCGGATCGGCCGCGTTCGACGTGGCCGCTGCCGGCATCTCGGCCGGCACGCAGGGCGCCCAGCTGGGCGGCCCAACGTACACGCAGAAGATCTTCGCCCTCGCCTTCGCCGCCATGACCATCGGCGGACTGGCCTGGATGCTCTCCGCCCTGATCCTCACGCCCATCCTGAGCAAGGGTGATGCGAAACTCCGCAAAGTCAATCCCGCGGTCATGGCCATCGTCCCGACGGCGGCGCTGCTGGGTGCCTTCTTCACGCTCGCCTTCTCGGAGGTGGTCAAGTCTCCCGTCCATCTGGTCACCATGATCGTGTCAGCGGCGGCGATGGGCGTCTGCATTCTACTGGCCCACAGGCTGCGGCGTCCCTGGCTGCGCGAGTGGGGCCTGGGTATCGCCATCCTCGTGGCCCTCGCGGCCGCCTACTTCATGACCGCGGCCTGAAAAGCCCTGAAAGGAGCCAATCTGATGTCAACAACGACTTCCACTGACACATCCGCAGGACTTGCAGCATTTGACCGCACTACGTCCATCTGGGGGCCCATCACCCTGGCGCTCGGGCTGCTCATCTCCCTGGCCGCTGCCCTGTACGCCGCCTTCGGCTCGGGCATGGGGATCACACCCGTGGAACTGGTCACCGCCGTCGTGGCCGTACTCGCCACGTTCGGCATCATCGCCATCATTGAGCCCATCTCCTACTTCCCCATCCTGGGCCGCTCGGCCATGTACCAGGCCTTCCTGATCGGCAATATCGCCAACAAGCTGCTCCCCGCGGCGGTCGTTGCCCAGGTCAACCTCGGCGAGCGGCCGGGCACCCGCCGGGCAGAACTCATCGCCGGAAGCGCCATCATCGGCGCGGTGCTGATCCACATCACCACGCTCATCCTCTTAGTGGGTGTCCTCGGCACCTGGTTGGTGGGGATGCTTCCCGCGCCGCTCATTGCGACTGCCCGCCTCTATATCCTGCCTGCTGTCTTCGGCGCCGTGGTCCTGCAGAGTGTGATGGCTATGAGGAGCCGCCGCACCACCATCGTGGCCGTTATCGTCGCCGCCCTCATCGTTTTCGTGGTGGTCCCGCTCGTGCCGGCGCTGACTTACTACGCCACCGCGCTGGCCGTGATCATCACCATCGCCGCCTCCTGGTTCGCGCGGTCCAAGACCCCGCCGTCCGGCGCCGGCACCGCCCCCGGCGAAGCAAGCCCGGCCGTACCCATCGCTGAACCCACCCGCTGAAAGGGAACCAGAAATGACCACCACCACGAGTGTGCGGCTGACCGCCGCCATAGAGGTTCCCGAATCATTTGTGGACGACTACGTCGCCGTCTACAAGCACCTGCACGCCCACCCCGAGCTCTCGGCCCAGGAATTCGAGACCGCCGCGTACATCGAAGCCCATCTTGCAGGCCTGGGGATTGAATCCTTCCGCTGCGGTGTGACCGGTGTGGTGGGCATCCTGAAGAACGGCGACGGACCCGTCGTCGGCTTCCGGGCCGACACCGACGGACTGCCCATCGCCGAACAGACAGATCTGGATTACTCCAGCGAGGCAACCGGCACGCTGCCGGACGGGGCCACCGCCCCGGTGATGCACGGCTGCGGACACGACACCCACATCGCCTCCGCCCTGGCGCTCGCCTCGCTCCTCTCGGAGCGCCGCGGCCTTTGGTCCGGGACCCTGGTCCTGATCTTCCAGCCCGGCGAGGAGACGGCGTACGGTGCGAGGGCAATGATCAACGACGGCCTGTGGGACCGGGCGCCCAAACCCGAGGTGGTGCTGGCCCAACACGTCATGCCCGTGGGCCAGGGCAAGCTCGTCATCCGGGGCGGGCACATGGCCAGCCTGGCCGACTCGTGGAAGATCACGGTCCACGGCCGGCAGGCACACGGCTCGCAGCCGGAGAAATCCATCGACCCGATCGTTGCCGCCTCTGCCATGGTCCTTCGGCTCCAGACCATCGTCTCCCGCGAACTGGCACCGTCGACGCCTGCCGTCATCACAGTGGGTACCTTCCACGCGGGCCTGAAGGAAAACATCATCCCCGAGTCCGCGGAGTTCTCGGTCAACGTCCGGACCCCGGATGAAGACACCCGCGCAACCGTGCTCGCAGCAATCCGGCGGATCATCTCCGCCGAAGCCGCTGCCTCGGCGGCGCCCGAACCCACCATCACGGAGCTGAACAACTTCCCCCGCTGCTACAACGATCCGGCAGCCACCCGCCGCGTCATCGAAGCGTTCACGGCGGACTTCGGCGCGGATGCACTGATCGACGCTCCGCTCGGGATGGGTTCCGAAGACGCGGGCTGGCTCAGCGACGCCATTGGTGTTCCCGGTGTCTTCTGGGCCTTTGGCGCCTTCGCCCCGGAACTCTTCGAGGACGGAGCATCACCGGCCGGCAACCACTCGCCGTTCTTCGCCCCGGAAGCACACGCCGCCGTCGTCGGAGGAACAGGTGCGGCACTTTCCGGAGTGCTAGCCTATCTGGGCCGGAACTGAGATGACACGGGGCGGCAGGCTTGCCTGCCGCCCCGTGCCGTTAAGGTATCGACGCCGGCCGGCGTCGAAGGCGGGAAGCAGCAGTGAAAGGAACCGGACATGGAGCAGCTTGATACGCTCGATCGGCAGATCATGGCCGCGCTCGTGCGCAATGGCCGCGCCCCGTGGCGGCTGATCGCCGAGGTCCTGGGCCAACAGGAACGGACCGTGGCACGCCGCGGCAACAAACTGCTCGAATCCGGTGCCGTACGCATCAACGCCTTCATCAACCCCGCGGCAGTAAGCTCGCGCGCTGCCTTCCTGCTCCGCGTGACGGCGCCTCCCAGACAGCTGCGCCAGGTCTGTTCGTGGCTCGCCGACCAGGACGAGTCCTCGTGGGTCAGCGCCCTATCCGGATCGAGTGAGGGAGTGGCGGAAATGTTCCTCGCTCCCGATGAGCTCGCAGAGCTGCTGTACCACCGTCTCGCGAAGGTGGAGGGCGTCCAGTCGTTCACCATGATGCCGCTGTTCGAGTACTTCCGGACCCCCTCCGGCTGGACGCCGGACGTCCTGGCTAAACAACAATATGCCGCGCTGCACCCCGATGAGGATGCCCGCCTGGCCGGCACGCCGAGCGGCCATCCCCCGCTCGATGACACCAGCCGGATGCTGGCCGGGCTGCTGCACCGCAACGGCCGGGCCACCATGGACGAGCTCGCTTCAGACCTGTCTGTCTCCAAGGCAACCGTCAGCCGGCGGCTGGATGCGATGACCAGCTCCGGCACCTTGTTCATCAGGGCCGTGGCGGACCTGCCGTCATTGGGCTTCCCCGTCGAATCCCTGATCAGTATCACCTGTGCGGATGCAGCGACGGAGGGGCTGGGGGCACACCTGGCCGGGCTCCCCGTCACGCGCTGGGCCGCCGCCTCCGGCGAGCAGCTCGTGGCGCAGGTGGCTTTGGCCACCCTGGACGACCTTCGGCTGCTGCTGGCTGATCTCCAGAAACGGGACGGCGTGGCCTCGGCCCGGTCCTCCATCTATGCAGAGGTGTTCAAGCGAAGCACCGTGCGGTACCACGACGGAGTTCCGGAGAGGCCCGCGGCGGTAGCCTGAGCCGGCCGCGTGAAGAGGCTACGGCTTCGGCGCCGAAAGCGATTGGAAGACCGCCGTCCTGGGCCGCTCCGCCAAGGTCATGGGCGCCGGGATTTGGCGATGCCGAGCATCTGAGCGAGGGTCAGTTGGTGCATCCGGTGGTGGACCGATCACGCGGTCCCTTGAGGCGTGGCGTCCTGGCCGTGGCGGGCAGGGCCGATATGATAGACCGGACCTCTGACGGGTGGCCCCCGCATGCGCGGTTCCGCCCCGTTGGGCCATGACGGCAACGGTGCCTGTCCGGGACGAATGGAGTACTCAATAACGCAGACCCGACGAATGATCCTGCCCGCCGCATTACCCCGCGAGATTGCTGAGAACAACGCGTACTCTTACGGGGTCCTGGACGGGGACGTCCTGCATGTCTCCGGCATGGTCGCCTTTGCACCCGACGGCTCCTACGTGGGCCTGGGGGACATCCAGGCGCAGGCCACCCAGGTCTTCGAGAACCTCACCGCCGTCCTCGAAGAGGCCGGCGGCACGCTGGAGGACATCGTCTCCACCACGACCTATCTCGCTGCCGCCGAGTACGCCGCCGCCGTTGGGGCGGCCCGGAAGAGGTACTTCACCGGCCCCGTTCCGCCGACCTCGACCGTGGTGGTAGCACCCATGGCGCGAGAGCAGTTCCTGGTGGAGATTTCGGCCATAGCCCGCCTCCAGGGCTGACAGCAGAGCTGCGTTCTTGCGGTGATGGCACCGACGTGAGGCAGTTACTGTCGGCGTCGGGGGCTATCGCCACCGCCACGGACCCGCGGGGCGCGGCGAGTGTAGACGGAGCCGAACGGGTCGGCGCCGACCGCCTCCACGCGCCCGCCCGACTTCTCCTTCAGATAGCGGCCGGTGCCGCTGATGGTTCCGCCGGTCCCGACGCCCGCGACCACGTGCGTGACCTTGCCGCCGGTCTGCTCCCAGATCTCCGGGGCCGTGGTTTCGTAGTGAGCCCGCGGGTTCGCCGGGTTGTCGAACTGCAGGGGACGCCACGCCCCCGGGGTCTCCGCCGTGATCCGTTCCGGCATCCTCCTTTGCAACGTTGCCGGCGGCCCGTTACTCAACATGACGACGGCGGCGGTGCGGGCCGGCGTCGTAGGTGTTACGTTTTTGGGGAGTAATGAGACCCGGCGCCAAGCCCTGACTGGCCGGTCGGCAACCCTCCCTTTCGCGGCGGGGTGCCTCAGGTGAATACTCGGCATATCGACCATTCGAGCTGCAAGCGTGAGAGAAGGAGATCGTCGTGCCCGACGCGTCCACCCAGGCGGCACCGCCCGCCACCCCCGCCACCGAAGAAAAGCTGGCCTACCGCCTGTTCACCGGCCCCGACGACCGCTCCTTCTGCGAGCGCGTTGCCGCGGCCCTGGCCGAAGGCTACGTCCTGCACGGGAGCCCCGCCGCCACCTTCAACGGCACCACCGTCATCGTGGCGCAGGCCGTCGTGCTGCCGGCCGCGATCGCGAGTGCGGACGCCGCCGTCGCCAGCGCGGTGGATGACCTGGAAAGCGACGGCTTCGGCGCCGACGAAGCCTTCGAGGGCCACGCATGAGCTACGCCGGAGACCTCACCCCGCAGGAAGCCTGGGCCAAGCTCGAGGCGGGCGCCGTCCTGGTGGATGTCCGCACCGAGGGTGAGTGGGCGCACATCGGCATCCCGGACACCAAGGCCACCGAAAACGATCCCCTGTTCATCCAGTGGACCTTCCCCGGCGGCATCCCGAACCCGGATTTCATCACTCAACTCCAGCAGCAGGCCCCGGACAACGACGGCGCCGAGCTCGTGTTCCTGTGCCGCTCCGGCCAGCGCTCCATCGCCGCCGCCACCGCCGCCACGGAGGCCGGCTTCACCTCCTACAATGTCCTTGAGGGCTTCGAAGGCGAACCGGACCGCTACGGCGAGCGGACGGTCAACGGCTGGAAGAACCGCGGCCTGCCCACCAACCTCGGAAAGCACTAAGTGACCTTCAATCCCGACGCCGCCGGCTGGAGCCCCGACACCCAGGCGGTCCGGGGCGGACTGGACCGCACCGGCTTCCAGGAAACCACCGAACCGATCTTCCTCAACTCCGGCTTCGTCTACGAATCCGCCGCCGCCGCCGAACGCGCCTTCACCGGGGAGGACGAGCGCTTCGTCTACTCCCGCTACGGCAACCCCTCGGTCGCCACCTTCCAGGAGCGGCTCCGGCTGCTGGAAGGCACCGAGGCCTGCTTCGCGACGGCGTCGGGCATGTCCGCGGTCTTCACCGCCCTCGGCGCGCTGCTCGGCGCCGGCGACCGCGTGGTCGCCGCACGCTCCCTGTTCGGCTCCTGCTTCGTGATCCTCAACGAGATCCTCCCGCGCTGGGGCGTGGAAACGGTCTTCGTGGACGGGCCGGACCTGGAACAGTGGCGCTCCGCCCTGTCGGAGCCGACGACGGCGGTCTTCTTCGAGTCGCCGTCGAACCCCATGCAGGAAATCGTGGACATCGCCGCCGTGAGCGGACTGGCGCACGCCGCCGGAGCGACCGTCGTCGTCGACAATGTCTTCGCCACCCCGCTGCTGCAGCGCTGCGGGGACCTCGGCGCGGACGTGATCGTCTACTCCGGCACCAAGCACATCGACGGCCAGGGCCGGGTCCTGGGCGGCGCGATCCTGGGCACGAAGGAGTTCATTGACGGGCCGGTCAAGCAGCTCATGCGCCACACCGGACCGGCGCTCTCCGCCTTCAACGCCTGGGTCCTGGCCAAGGGCCTGGAGACCATGGCGCTGCGGGTGAACCATTCCTCGGCGTCCGCCCTGCGCCTGGCCGGATGGCTCGAGGAGCAGCCCGCCGTCAATTGGGTGCGGTACCCGCTGCTGCCGTCCCACCCGCAGTATGAGCTGGCCGCGAAGCAGATGAAGGCCGGCGGCACCGTGCTGACCCTGGAGCTGTCCCCCTCCGCCGGGCGCTCCGCGAAGGAGGCCGCCTTCGCCCTGCTGGACGCGCTGAAGATCATCGACATCTCCAACAACCTGGGCGACTCGAAGTCCCTCATCACCCACCCGGCCACGACGACGCACCGCGCGATGGGCCCGGAAGGCCGGGCCGCGATCGGCCTGGGCGACGGGGTCGTGCGGCTCTCGGTGGGCCTGGAAGACGTCCAGGACCTGATCGGCGACCTCGGCCAGGCGCTCAAGCAGGTCTAGGGAGTGCTGCCTCCTGCCGCAGCCGGTCCGGCAGGAGGGGCGCGAAGAACGCGGCGAGCTCGGCCGTCGCCGTCAGCGGCAGGACGTTGGCCACGTACTGGTCCGGGCGCACCACCACGACGACCCCGCCCCGGTCGAGGCCGCGCAACTCGAAGATGTCCGCCTTCGGATCGGCAGCGTAGACCTTCTCGTAGTCCGTGAGCTGGAACGGTCCCACTTGCGGCATGAACGCTTTGGGAACGGCGCCGATGTCGATGCTCGCGTGGTCCTGCTGGTAGATCACTTTCACGTCGAACCACGCGTCACGGTCAGCGCCCGACGGCGTCGCGGCGAGCGGCGATTCCGGCGAGTTCGCGATCCACTCGGCGAAGTCGGCGGCGGCCGACGCCGTGCCCTGCTGTCCCGTGCGGGGCGCGGCCTGGTCGGCGAAGACGTAGATGCGCCACCGGCCGTCCGCCGTGGCGTGATGGCCGAGGTGCATCGGGTTGGCGTCGCAAACCCGGACGACGGGCGCGGACTTGAAACGCTTGCCGATGGTGAAACCGCTGGCCAGGTCCTGGTGCGCAGGCTCGGCGGTGAGAATGGACGGGGCGTACTGGGTCATGAAGCCGGCAGGGAACTCGGCGGTGCTCACGTAGAAGTCCTCGAGCTCGGAGGGGCTATCGAACTCCTCCGGCTTCTTCGCCATGAGCGTGGACCACTCCTTGTCGAAGTCGATGAGGTTCTTCGCGACGACCTGGCGCTCGGCGGAGTACGTGGACAGCAGGCTCGCCGGGGTGCGGCCCTCGAGCACGTGCCCGAGCTTCCAGCCGAGGTTGAAGCCGTCCTGCATGGAGACGTTCATGCCCTGGCCCGCCTTGGCGCTGTGCGTGTGGCAGGCGTCGCCGGTGATGAACACGCGTGGCGTGCGGGTGCCGCGCTGGTCCGGGAGGACGTCGTCGAACCTGTCAGTGAGGCGGTGGGCGACCTCATACACACTGTGCCAGGCGACGTTGCGGACGTCGAGTGTGTAGGGGTGGAGGATGGCGTTCGCGTGGCCGATGATCTGCTCGATGGTGGTGCTGCGCACGGCGCCTTTGTCGTTCTGGTCGACCTCGCCGAGGTCGACGTACATGCGGAAGAGGTGGCCGCCTTCGCGCGGGATCAGCAGGATGCTGCCGCCCGTGCCGGACTGGATGGCGCATTTCGTGCGGATGTCAGGGAAGTCCGTGACGGCAAGAACGTCCATGACGCCCCAGGCGTGATGGGCCTGGTCGCCGGCGAGCGTGCAGCCGATCGACTCCCGCACCTTGCTCCGTGCGCCGTCCGCGCCGACGACGTACTTGGCCCGGACAACGCGTTCCCGGCCCTCGTCGGGGCCGGCCGTGTGGAGGAGCGTCACGGTGACGGGGTAGTCGCCTTCGCCGGTGACCTCGAGGCTGCGGAACTCAAAGCCGTAATCGGGTGACATGCGCGCGGGCGAGTTCGCCATGTACTCGGCGAAGTAGTCCAGCACCCGGGCCTGGTTGACGATGAGGTGCGGGAACTCGCTGATGCCCATTTCGTCGTCGACCGCGCGGGCGCCCCGGATGATGCGGGAGTGGTCCGTGGGGTCCGGTTTCCAGAACGCCATCTCGGTGATCCGGTACGCCTCGGCGATGATCCGCTCGGCGAAGCCGAAGGCCTGGAAGGTCTCGACGCTCCGGGCCTGGATGCCGTCGGCCTGGCCGATGGCGAGCCGCCCGCCGCGGCGCTCCACGATGCGCGTCGTGACGCCCGGGAACTGGGACAGCTGGGCTGCGGTGAGCATGCCCGCGGGCCCGGTGCCGACGATCAGCACGTCGACCTCGTCGGGAAGCTGCGCCGGCCGATTGATGCCGACGCCGGCGGCTTGCTGGACTCGCGGGTCACCGGATACGTAACCGTGGTGGTGGAACTGCACGGGATTTCCTCACTTCGTTGGGTGGCCATATCGCCAGGGGTGTTCGATATGAGAACTTGAATTTCTATAATCGAACAACGATCTTTGTCCCACACTGTACGCCAGGTGTGACGCGGGTGACAAGGATTTAATGTGAGGGTTGACGGGACCCCGTTGATGAGTGATAGTGATCGTATACGATTTCGTACTTGATGAGGAGGCACCTTGGAACAGGTCAACCACGGCACGCTGGCGGCAGCCGGCAAGGTCATCGCTGTGCACGTGAACTACCCGAGCCGCGCCGCCCAGCGGGGACGGACCCCGGAGCAGCCCTCGTATTTCCTCAAACCATCATCCTCCCTGGCGCTCAGCGGATCCACCGTCGAACGCCCGGCCGGCTGCGAGCTGTTGGGCTACGAGGGTGAAATCGCGCTGATCGTCGGCAAGCCGGCCCGCCGCGTCGGCATCGAGGACGCCTGGAGCCACGTCGAATGGGTCACCGCCAGCAACGACCTGGGCATCTACGACCTCCGTTACGCGGACAAAGGCTCCAACCTCCGGTCCAAGGGCGGCGACGGCTTCACCCCGATCGGGCCGGGGCTCATCCCGGCGGACGCCGTCGACCCCGCGGGGCTCCGGATCCGCACCTGGCACAACGGCGATCTGGTCCAGGACGACACCACCGAAGACCTGCTCTTCCCCTTCGCCCGCCTCGTCGCGGACCTCTCCCAGCTCCTCACCCTCGAAGAGGGCGACATCATCCTCACCGGCACCCCCGCCGGCGCCTCCGTCGCCACCCCGGGTGACGTCGTCGAGGTGGAAGTCAGCGCGACGGCGGACGGCGGCCTGGCTACCGGCCGCCTTGCCACCGCGGTGGAGGAAGGCACGACGGCGTTCGCCGACTTCGGTGCCCGCCCCAAGGTTGATGACCTGCAGCGCGAAGAGGCCTACGGTTCCCGTGTTGCGGCCGGCCTGCCGGCGCCCGTTCCGGTCCTGTCCGCAGCGCTGAAGGCGAAGCTGGAAAGCGTCTGCACCGCCACTCTTTCCTCCCAGCTGCGCAAGCGGGGCCTGAACAACGTCAGCATCGACGGCCTCACGTCCACCCGGCCGGAGAAGCGGATTGTGGGCCTGGCCAGGACGCTGCGCTACGTCCCCAACCGCGAGGACCTGTTCAAGACCCACGGCGGCGGCTTCAACGCCCAGAAACGGGCCATCGACACCGTCAACGAGGGCGAAATCCTGGTCATGGAGGCACGCGGCGAAAAGGGCACCGGCACCATCGGGGACATCCTGGCCCTGCGCGCCCAGGTCCGCGGCGCCGCGGCCATCATCACCGACGGCGGGGTCCGGGACTTCGCCGCGGTCGCCGCGATGGACATGCCCACGTACTACGCCAACCCGCACCCCGCTGTACTGGGCCGCCGGCACATCCCCTGGGACACGGACATCACCATTGCCTGCGGCGGCACCACCGTGCAGCCCGGGGACATCATCGTGGCCGACGCCGACGGCATCCTGGTGATCCCGCCGGCGCTGGCCGAGGAACTCGCCGATGATTCCATCGCCCAGGAACGCGAGGAAGTCTTCATCGCCGAGATGGTCGAGCAAGGCCACGGTGTGGACGGCCTCTACCCGCTGAACGCCCAGTGGCGCGCGCGCTACCAGGAATGGGCCGCTGCGCGGGAAGCGGTGAGTGCGCATGACTGACGTCGCCGCCCCGACCGGCAGCAAGTCCGAACAGGCCTACGCCGCGGTCAAGGCCCGGATCATCGACGGCGTCTACTCCCCCGGCTACCGGCTGGTGCTCTCCAAGATCGCAGAGGATCTGGGCGTCAGCGTGGTGCCGGTCCGGGAGGCCATCCGCCGGCTCGAAGCCGAGGGCCTGGTGAAATTCGAGCGGAATGTCGGCGCCACGGTCGCGGGCATCGACCCCACCGAATACCTCTACACCATGCAGACCCTGAGCATCGTGGAGGGGGCGGCCACCGCACTGTCCGCCCCGCTGATCGGCGCAGCGGACATCGCGCGCGCCCGCGCCGTGAACGAGGAAATGCGGGAATGCCTGCAGCACTTCGACCCCGTCCGCTTCACCCGGCTCAACCAGGACTTCCACAGCGTCCTGTTCGAACACTGCCCCAACCCGCACATCCTGGACCTCGTCCACCGGGGCTGGAACCGGCTCGCGTCTCTGCGGTCCTCCACGTTCCGCTTCGTCCCCGGCAGGGCCCACGATTCCGTGGACGAACACGAGGGACTGCTCCGGCTCATCGAGACCGGGGCGGCAGCCGACGAGATCGAAAAGGCAGCCCGCCACCACCGCAGCGCCACCCTGGACGCCTACCTCTCCCAAACCAACACCACTCCCACCAGCAACACGGGGTCACTTAGCGCCCATTAACCCGCCTCGCATGGGCCATAAGTGACCCCGCGTTGCATAAGTAGTAAGGAACCAACAATGACGTTCACTGCCGCAGAAGCCAGCACGCATTACGTGCCGCAGGACCTGCCCACCCACATCCAGCACTACATCAACGGCCAGTTCGTGGACTCCGTCAACGGCGCGACGTTCGACGTCCTGGACCCGGTCTCCAACACCAACTACGCCACCGCCGCCGCCGGCCAGAAAGAGGACATCGACCTCGCCGTCGCCGCCGCCCGCGAAGCCTTCGTCAACGGTCCCTGGCCGAAGAAGAAGCCGCGCGAACGCGCCCGCGTCCTGAACAGGATCGCCGACGCCGTCGAGGCCCAGGAGGACCGGCTCGCCGAACTCGAGACCTTCGACACCGGCCTGCCCATCACCCAGGCCAAGGGCCAGGCCCTCCGCGCGGCGGAAAACTTCCGCTTCTTCGCCGACCTGATCGTGGCGCAGTTCGATGACGCGATGAAGGTTCCCGGCGCGCAGATCAACTACGTCAACCGCAAGCCGATCGGCGTCGCCGGCCTCATCACCCCGTGGAACACCCCGTTCATGCTGGAGTCCTGGAAGCTCGCCCCGGCCCTGGCCACCGGCAACACCGTGGTCCTCAAACCCGCCGAGTTCACCCCCCTCTCCGCGTCCCTCTGGGCGACGATCTTCAAGGACGCCGGGCTGCCCGACGGCGTGTTCAACCTGGTCAACGGCCTCGGCGAGGAGGCCGGCGACGCCCTGGTCAAGCACCCGGACGTCCCGCTGATCTCCTTCACCGGCGAGACCACCACCGGGCAGACGATCTTCCGCAACGCCGCGGAAAACCTCAAGGGCCTGTCCATGGAGCTCGGCGGCAAGTCACCCTGCGTGGTGTTCGCCGACGCCGACCTCGACGCCGCGATCGACTCCGCCCTGTTCGGCGTGTTCTCCCTCAACGGGGAACGCTGCACCGCCGGCTCCCGCATCCTGGTGGAGCGCGGCATCTACGAGGAGTTCTGCGAAAAGTACGCCGCCCGGGCCAAGAACATCGTCGTCGGCGACCCGCACGATCCGAAGACCGAGGTCGGCGCCCTGGTCCACCCCGAGCACTACGCCAAGGTCGCCTCCTACGTGGAGATCGGCAAGTCCGAGGGCCGGCTGCTGGCCGGCGGCGGACGCCCGGAAGGCCTCCCGGAAGGCAACTACATCGCCCCCACCGTGTTCGCGGACGTGAAACCCGACGCGCGGATCTTCCAGGAGGAAATCTTCGGACCGGTCGTCGCGATCACCCCGTTCGACTCGGATGAGGAGGCGCTGGAGCTGGCCAACGGCGTCAAATACGGGCTCGCCGCCTACATCTGGACCCAGAACCTGACCCGCGCCCACAACTTCTCCCAGAACGTGGAAGCCGGCATGGTCTGGCTCAACAGCCACAATGTCCGGGACCTCCGCACCCCGTTCGGCGGCGTCAAGTCCTCCGGCCTGGGCCACGAGGGCGGCTACCGCTCGATCGATTTCTACACCGACCAGCAGGCCGTGCACATCACCCTCGGCACCGTCCACACCCCTAAATTCGGCGCCTGAGCCTTTCCCGCAGCGCCACCCAGCCACTCCTCAAAGAAGAGAGAACACCATGACAAACTTCATCCCCACCCCCACCGTCCCGGCCCCGGACATCGTCCGCTGCGCCTACATGGAGATCGTGGTTACGGACCTCGCCAAGTCCCGCGAGTTCTACGTGGACGTCCTCGGCCTGCATGTCACCGAGGAAGACGAGAACAACATCTACCTGCGTGCCCTCGAGGAGTTCATCCACCACAACCTGGTCCTGCGCAAGGGACCGATCGCCGCCGTCGCAGCGTTCGCCTACCGGGTCAAGTCCCCGGCCGAGGTGGACGCCGCCGAGGCCTACTACAAGGAGCTGGGCTGCCGCACCGAACGCCGCAAGGGCGGCTTCACCAAGGGCATCGGCGACTCCGTCCGCGTCGAGGACCCGCTGGGCTTCCCCTACGAGTTCTTCTACGAGACCGAGCACGTCGAACGCCTCACCCAGCGCTACGACCTCTACAACGCCGGCGAACTGGTCCGCCTGGACCACTTCAACCAGGTCACCCCGGACGTGCCGCGCGGCCGGGCGTACCTCGAGGACCTCGGCTTCCGCGTCTCGGAAGACATCAAGGACTCCGACGGCGTCACCTACGCGGCCTGGATGCACCGCAAGCAGACCGTCCACGACACCGCCCTGACCGGCGGCGACGGGCCCCGGATGCACCACGTCGCGTTCGCCACGCACGAGAAGCACAACATCATCCAGATCTGCGACAAGATGGGCGCCCTGCGCATCTCGGACCGGATCGAACGCGGCCCCGGCCGGCACGGCGTGTCCAACGCCTTCTACCTGTACATCCTGGACCCGGACGGCCACCGCATCGAGATCTACACCCAGGACTACTACACCGGCGACCCCGACAACCCCACCATCACCTGGGACGTGCACGACAACCAGCGCCGCGACTGGTGGGGCAACCCCGTGGTCCCCTCCTGGTACACCGAGGCCTCCCTGGTCCTGGACCTCGACGGCAACCCGCAGCCCGTCATCGTCCGCACCGACGCCTCCGAAATGGCAGTCACCATCGGAGCAGACGGCTTCGCCTACACCCGCGAACCCGGCGAGGAACGCGGCTTCAAGCTCGGGGCGCAGCTCTAGCCATGATGGATGCCGCGACGATCGAGGCCATCGCCGACGAGCTGCTGGAGGCGGGCCGGAACCGCAAACCGGTCCCCCGCCTGACCGCCCGTTATCCGGAGATGACGGTGGAGGATTCCTACGCCGTCCAGCAACTGTGGCGCCGCCGCAACGAGGAAGCCGGCCGCAAACTGGTGGGCCGCAAGATCGGCCTGACCTCCCGGGCGATGCAGGCGGCCACGGGCATCACCGAACCGGACTACGGCGCCATTTTCGATGACATGGTGCTGGAGACGGGCTGTTCGGTGCAGTGGGACCGGTACACCCATCCCCGGGTGGAAGTGGAGCTCGCGTTCGTGCTGAAGAAGGACCTCTCCGGTCCCGGCTGCACCATCTTCGACGTCCTGAACGCCACCGACTACGTGGTTCCGGCCCTGGAGATCCTGGACTCCAGGATCGAGATGGAGGGCCGGACCATCGTGGACACCATCGCCGACAACGCGGCGATGGGCGCGATGGTGGTCGGCGGCAACCCCGTCCGCCCGGACGCCGTCGACCTCCGCTGGGTCTCCGCCATCCTGTACAAGAACCAGACGGTGGAGGAGACCGGCGTGGCCGCCGGAGTCCTGGACCACCCGGCCGCCGGCGTGCACTGGCTCGCCAACAAGATCGCCGCCCACGGCGACGGGATGAAGGCCGGCGACATCATCCTCGCCGGCTCCTTCACCCGCCCCATGTGGGTCCACAAGGGCGACACCGTCCACGCCGACTACGGACCCCTGGGAGTTGTCACATGCCGCTTCGAGTAGAACCGGATCCCACCTTCCGCCACGCCCTGGCGGCCGCGGACCGGCCGCTCGCCGGCATGTGGGTCTGCTCCGGCAGCCCGCTGGTCGCCGAGATCTGCGCCGGGGCCGGGCTGGACTGGCTCCTGATCGACGCCGAGCACAGCCCGAACGGGCTGGAATCCATCCTGGCCCAGCTGCAGGCCGTGCACGGCTACCCCGGCCAGGTCCTGGTCCGCCCGCCGGTCAACGACACGATCGTCATCAAGCAATACCTGGACCTCGGGGTCCAGAACCTGCTGGTGCCGATGGTGAACTCTGCCGCCGAGGCGGAGGCGGCCGTCGCCGCGACGCGCTACCCTCCGCACGGCGTCCGCGGCGTCGGTTCGGCCCTGGCGCGGTCCGCGCGCTGGAACCGGACACCGGACTACCTCGCCCGCGCCAGTGAGACGGTGAGCCTGACCGTGCAGATCGAGTCCACGGCCGCCGTCGCAGCCGTGGACTCGATCCTGGCCGTCGACGGCCTCGACGCCATCTTCCTGGGCCCGTCCGACCTCGCCGCCTCCATGGGCCTGCTGGGACAGCAGGAACACCCCGAGGTGCGCGCCGCCGTCGAACACTGCCTCGCCGCCGCGAAGCAGGCCGGCAAGCCCGCCGGCGTGAACGCCTTCAACCCGGGCACGGCCCGCTCCTACCTGGCCGCGGGGGCGTCGTTCGTGCTGGTGGGCGCCGATGTTGCCCTGCTGGCACGCGGTTCCGAGGCCCTCGCCGCCGAGTTCATCCCATCTCCGGTGGTTGAGCCTGCCGAAACCCCCGCCAGCTACTGACCCGTCCCCGGTGGTTGAGCCTGTCGAAACCCTGCCACCCAACCCACTTTCCGAGGAGACCCATGACCAATTCACTTGCCACCCCGCCCGCTGTAACCGCTGAACGCGAAGCCGCGCTGATCGCGTCCGTCCCCACGGGCCTGCTCATTGGCGGGCAGTGGCGCGATGCCTCCGACGGCGGCACCTTCGACGTCCACGATCCTTCCACCGGCGAGGTCCTGGCCACACTTGCGTCCGCCACCAGCGAGGACGCCCTCGCGGCGCTCGACGCGGCGGACAAGGTCCAGGCATCGTGGGCCCGCACGGCGCCCCGGGAACGCGCCGAGATCCTGCGCCGGGCCTTCGACCTGATAACAGCCCGGGCCGATGACTTCGCCCTCCTGATGACCCTGGAGATGGGCAAACCGCTGGCCGAAGCCCGCGGCGAGGTCACCTACGGTGCCGAATTCCTGCGCTGGTTCTCCGAGGAGACGGTACGCGACTACGGCCGCTACCTCACCTCGCCCGAGGGCAAAAACAAGATCCTCGTGCAGAAAAAACCAGTGGGACCCTGCCTGCTGATCACCCCCTGGAACTTCCCGCTGGCCATGGCCACCCGGAAGGTCGCCCCGGCCATCGCGGCCGGCTGCACCATGGTGCTCAAGCCCGCGAAGCTGACGCCGCTGACCGCGCAGCTTTTCGCCCAGACCATGCTCGACGCCGGCCTGCCCGCCGGTGTGCTCAACGTGGTGGCTTCCTCCAGCGCCGCCGGGATCTCAGGCCCGCTGCTCGCCGATCCGCGGCTGCGCAAGGTCTCCTTCACCGGTTCCACGCCGGTCGGCAAGCGCCTGATGGCCGACGCAGCCGCCAACGTGCTGCGCACGTCCATGGAGCTCGGCGGCAACGCGCCCTTCATCGTCTTCGAGGACGCTGACCTGGACAAGGCCGTCGACGGGGCCATGGCGGCCAAGATGAGGAACATGGGCGAGGCGTGCACCGCCGCCAACCGCTTCCTGGTCCAGGAATCCGTGGCGGCCGAGTTCACCCGGAAGTTCGCCACGGCCATGGCGGGCCTCAACGTCGGCCGGGGGACCGATGCGGGCTCCAACGTCGGCCCGCTCATCGACGCCGGCGCTCGTGACGACGTGCACGCCCTGGTCGCCTCCGCCGTCGCGGCCGGTGCCACCGCGGTCACCGGCGGCGCTCCCGTTGAGGGCGCCGGCTACTTCTACCCGCCCACGGTCCTGGCCAACGTGCCCAACGACGCCGCGATCCTCCGCCAGGAGATCTTCGGCCCCGTGGCCCCGGTCACCACCTTCGCCACCGAGGAGGACGCGATCCGGCTGGCCAACGCCAGCGAATACGGCCTGGCTTCCTATGTGTTCAGCCGCGACTTCAACCGGCTGCTGCGCGTGGCCGAGCAGATCGAGTTCGGCATGGTGGGCTTCAACGCCGGCGTCATTTCCAACGCCGCCGCGCCCTTCGGCGGCGTCAAGCAGTCCGGCCTGGGCCGCGAGGGCGGCTCGGAAGGGATCGCGGAATACACCACCACGCAGTACATCGGCATCGCGGACCCGTACGCCGCCGGCTAACCGGAAATCTTCACGGCCGCCGCACCCGTGCGTGCGGCGGCCCGGCCTCCGCCGGCACTTCCGCGGCCTCCTCCGTCGTCGCCCGCACCGCGTGATCCACGACGGCGCAGAGTCCGGCTTCCCGGAACGGCGGGCGCAGCTGCTGGGAACCGGTCCCCCGGGCCAGGATCCGCTGGACGCCGGCGCGCACCAGTTCCAGCTCGCCCTGCTCCGCGAGCACGGGGGCCACAAAGTCCACCAGGGCTTCCACCACCTCCCGGGCCGGTGCCGGGCGGAAACTGCCGAAGTCCAGCAGCTCTCCCGTCAGCCCGCAGTTGCTTGCCTGCCAGGCGGCCATCCGCAGCAGCACCGTCGGCACCGGGGCGGGATCCACGCCGTCCTGCCACTCCCGGCTCGCCGATTCCACGAGTGCCCGCACCAGCACCGCGATCAGCGCCGCGTCCTCGCCCCGAAGGCAGACGTCGGCAACCCGGACCTCCACGGTGGGGTGGTTCCGGGAGAGCCGGGAATCGAAGTAGACCATCCCCTCGTCGAACAGCACGCCGCTCTCCTGAAGCCTGGTCACCACCCTCCGGTAGACCGGCAGGCTGCCGAAAATCATCGAGGGCCCCGCCCCCGGCCACCGGTTCCACGCCTGGGTGCGGTAACTTTCAAAACCCGTCTCGCGGCCGTTCCAGAAAGGGGAATTGGCGCTGAGCGCTATCAGCACGGCCAGCTTGTCGCGGATCCTGTCCATGACGGCCACGCCCTCCTCCGGCGACTCCACGAGGGTGTGGACGTGCATGCCGCAGGTCAGCTGGTCATGAACCGTGAGTCCGAAGCGTTCCTGCATGGTCGCGTAGCGCGGATTGGGCGTCGTGTGGGTGGAGACGGGAAGCGGGGAGGTGGCCATGGCCGCCACGCGCGCGCCATGCGCGCGGGCAGCCCGGTCCGCGATGGCCCGTCCCCGCCTGATTCCGTGGAGCAGGCCCGCGTGGTCCAGGCACGGCACCGTCTGGGTTTCAATCTGTTCAAGCTTGAGCTCGAAACTGAAGCCGGTGGTGTCGTGGCCGGTGGTGTGCCCCGGGTTCAGGCCCGACATCAGGGCGTCGGCGAGCGCAACCGGGGAACCCGTCCCCGGGTCCACAATCAGCAGCTCTTCCTCAACACCGAAGGTGCGCATGCATCCATTGTGCGCAGGATGGGAGGAAGTGCGCCACACCACGGGGTCACATCGCGCCCATGCCGGGCCGCCGCATGGGCGCGATATGACCCCGCGTTGCTTGAATCAGCGGCGGTCAGTCCTGGAAATACTCGATCTTCGCGCCCAGGGTGTTCAGCCGTTCGGCCAGGTCCTCGTAGCCGCGTTCGATCACGTAGATGTTGCGCAGCAGCGAGACCCCGCGGGCGGCGAGCATCGCCAGCAGCAGGCAGGCGGCCGGGCGGAGCGCCGGCGGGCAGCCCACTTCCGCCGCACGCCATTTGGTGGGCCCGTTGACATAGATCCGGTGCGGATCGAGCAGCTGCACCTGGGCGCCGAGCTTGTTCAGCTCGGTCAGGTAGATGGCGCGGTTGTCATAGACCCAGTCGTGGATCAGGGTCTGGCCCTGCGCGTTCGCGGCAATGACCGCGAAGAACGGCAGGTTGTCGATGTTCAGGCCCGGAAACGGCATGGGGTGGATCTTGTCCTCGGGCGCGTTCAGCGCGGAAGGCTTGGTGGTGACGTCCACGAGCCGGGTGCGGCCGTTGCGGGCCAGGTACTCACCGGACACCTCCAGCCGCTGGCCCATCTGCTCCAGCGTGGCGAGTTCGATTTCCATGAACTCGATGGGCACCCGGCGGATGGTCACTTCCGAATCCGTCACGATGCCTGCGGTGATCAGGCTCATCGCCTCGATCGGGTCTTCGGACGGGAAGTACTCGATGTCGACGTCGATCGACGGGCGGCCGGTGATCTTCAGCGTCGTGGTGCCCACGCCGTCGATCTGGACGCCGAGCATCTGCAGGTAGAAGCAGAGGTCCTGGACCATGTAGTTGGGGCTGGCGTTGCGGATGATGGTGCTGCCAGGGCGGTGGGCGGCGGCCATGATCGCGTTTTCGGTCACGGTGTCGCCGCGTTCGCTGAGCACGAAGGAACGGTCTTCGGTGTCCGACGGCGGCGCCTGCACCGCGTAGAACCCGGACTTCGCCTCCACGCCGAGGCCGAACTGCCGCAGCGCCTGCATGTGCGGCTGCACGGTGCGGGTGCCAAGATCGCAGCCGCCGGCGTACGGCAGCCGGTATTCGCCGGATTCGTCCAGCAGCGGGCCCAGCAGCATGATGACGCTGCGGGTCCGGCGGGCGGCCTCCACATCCATGGAGTCCAGGTCCAGGACCGCGGGGCGGCGGATCCGGAGATCGTTCGCGTTGAGCCACGTGCATTCGACGCCGATGCTGGCCAGCACCTCGACGATCCGGTTGACCTCCTCGATCCGGGCCAGGCGGCGCAGCGTGGTGGTTCCGCGGTTGATCAGGCTGGCACACAGCAGGGCCACGCCCGCGTTCTTGCTGCTGTTGACGTCCACGGACCCGGACAGGGTGCGGCCGCCTTCCACCCGCAGATGGGTCATCTGCGGCCGGCCCACCTTGACGATGGGCCGGCCGAGGATTGCCTCCAGCCGCTGGATCATTTTCAGGCTCAGGTTCTGTTTGCCCTGCTCCATCCGGGCGATGGCGCTCTGGCTGGTCCCCAGCTCGGTGGCGAGCTGTCCCTGGGTCCAGCCCTTCTCCCCGCGGGCCTCGCGGAGCAGCAGGCCTACATGTTCGGCAGTCTGTTGAGTCATTCCAACAAAATATCACGGATGAGTTATTTGCCCCAGCAATTGGGGCCTGGGAGCCATTTATCTCACACAAATACCCGTCCCGTGCGATAAAGCCGGGGGGTGATCCCGCCGGGGTGTGATCCGCGGCGGCTACTGCCGCGTCAGAAAGACGAGGTTCCAGGTGCCGGCGGCCAGGGCCGCCGCGACGGCAGCCGCGGCGATCCCGAGTCCGCCCAGCAGCACCCACAGGTCCAGGCCGCTGAACGTCGAGGGCCGCGCCCAGGTCCGCTGCGCCCCGCCGAAACCGCGGGCCTCCATGGTCACGGCGAGCCGGGAGGCACGCCGGATGGCCTGCACGAGAAGCCCGAAGCCCTGCCCCAGGGTGGCCCGGACGCGCTGGTAGGGATTGCCGTGCGAACCGACGCCGCGGGCCCGCCGGGCCATGCCGATGGTCTGCCATTCCTCGGCCATGAGTCCCACCAGCCGCATGGCCGCAAGGGTGCCGAGGACGAAGCGGTGCGGCAGTTTCGCGTTCTGGGCCAGGGCGTCGGCCAGATCCGTGGGGTCCGTGCAGCTCATCAGCAGCACGGCCGGCAGCGCGATCGCGAGCCCGCGCAGCATGAAGCCGAGTCCCAGCTGCAGCGAGCCGGCGCTGATGGACCAGATGCCGGCGTCGAGCAGTATGCTCCCGGTGTCCGGAGCCAGGATGGCGGTGCTCCAGCCGCCCAGCGCTGCCGCCAGGATCAGCGGCCAGCCGCGCTGCCACAGCAGCATGGGGCCCAGCCCCGCCAGCGGGAAGAGCAGCAGCTCGCAGGCCAGCGCCACCGACGCCGAAACCCAGTCGATGGACAGCGCCAGCACCAGGGTGATCAGTACGACGGCGGTGAACTTGGCCAGCGGATTGGCGCGGGCCAGGAGCGCATGGTTGCCGCCCAGGCTTAAGGCTTCCCTCATGGCGCCGCGACCCCGGGCAGCTCACGGCGCGGCGCCCCGGGGCCGTCCGGGCCGGGTGATCCGGCCCCGGGTGCGGCCAGGCTGAGCTGGGTCCCGCCCAGGACGGCGGTGAATTCCGCGTCGTGCGTCACGGAGACGACGGCGGTGCCGGCGTCGAGGAGCTCGGAGAGGAGGGAGGCCAGCTCGGCCCAGGTGTTGGCGTCCTGGCCGAAGGTGGGTTCGTCCAGGACGAGGACCTGCGGGTGGGCGGCGAGCACGGTGGCCACCGAGAGCCGCCGCTTTTCGCCGCCGGACAGCGTGTAGGGGTTGGCGTCCACCAGTTCCGCCAGCCGCAGCCGTTCCAGCAGTTCGTCCACGCGCTCTTCGCCCCGGCCCAGGTGGCGCGGGCCGAACATCAGCTCGTCGAGCACCCGGCCGGTGACGAACTGGTGCTCCGGTTCCTGGAACACGGTCCCGATCCTGGCGATGAGTTGCTCTGCCTTCCATTTGTACGGGTCGATCCCGGCGCCCGCGCTGAGCTCCAGCGTGGCGGAGACCGCGCCGGAGACCGGCCGCAGCAGGCCGGCCAGGGTCAGGGCGAAGGTTGATTTCCCCGAGCCGTTCGGGCCGGTGATGGTCAGCGCCTCGCCGGCCCGGACCTGGGCGGTGATGCCGGACTGGACGGGGCGCGGCGGGATGGAACGGAAGCCGCCGCGCGGGCCGGCCCGGCGCGGCCGTTCCCGGGACACCGCAAGGTTCTCCGCGGCCAGCAGCAACTGCCCGGCGGCCACCCCGGCGGCGCCGGCTGGCCCCGCAGTGCCAGCGGGCGCCGCGGCCGTCACAGCGGCCACCCCGGCCGCGCCGGCCGCCAGGTCCCCGGCACCGGCGCGGGCCCGTGCCGGCGGGACATGTCCCGGAACCCAGACACCCGCTGCGATGAGCATGTCCCGTGCCTGCACCAGGACCCGGTCCGGCGGCCCGTCGATCAGCACCGCGGACCCGGTGGCGGATCCCGGCTGCAGCACCACGATCCGGTCCACGAGGTCTTTCCACACGGCAACCCGGTGCTCCACGACCAACAGGGTGGCCCCGGTCTTGTCCAGGCAGCGGCCCACGGCGTCGCGGACCTCGAGGACGCCGGCCGGGTCCAGGTTGGCGGTGGGTTCGTCGAGCAGGAGCAGCCCGGGACGCATCGCCAGGATCCCGGCGAGCGCGAGGCGCTGCTTCTGGCCGCCGGAGAGGGCCCCCGTCGGATGGTCCAGCGGCAGCCGGGCCAGCCCGACGTCGTCGAGCGCCTCGTGCACGCGCCGCCAGATCTCGGCCGGGGGCACGGACAGGTTTTCCGCCCCGAAGGCGACGTCGTCGCCGAGGCGCGAGAGCACCACTTGGGTCTCCGGGTCCTGCTGCACGAGCCCGGCCCGGCCCCGCTGGGCGCGGGGCGGGGCGCCGTCGATCAGCAGGCTGCCGGTCTCGTCGGCGTCCTCCGAGTCCGCCGGGGACGCCGGGGAGCCAGCAGCCGCCGCTCCGGCGGAACTGTCGCCGAGCACCCCGGCGAGGGCGTGGAGCAGGGTGGACTTGCCGGCGCCGGAGGGGCCCAGCAGCAGCACCCGTTCCCCGGGGCGGATGTCGAGGTCCAGCCCGTGGACCGCGGGCCGGGGCCGGCCGGCGTGCCGCCAGCCCCAGCCGCGGGCGGTGACCGCTGCCGGGCGGACGCCGTCGGAGGTCATGAGTCGTTATCCGTTGTCAGGAGAGGAACAGTCACGAGGGGAACAGCGCGGAGCCGTCAGGAAAAGACGGGTTCCGAGGCGGCCTTGCGGGAGGCGAAGGAGCTCAGCACGCCGGTCTTCGCCAGGCCTCGGGTGGCCAGCCAGGACAGTGCCCCGGCGATCACCGCACCGGAGATGGCCATGAACAGGATGTACGCGAGCTTGTCCCCGGCGGCGTAGGCGATGTTCCAGCCCCACGGCGCGAAGGAGTCATTCAGGGCGCCGAACAGTCCGGCGCCGGCGCCGGCCAGCAGGGAAACCGGCAGGTTGAACTTCTTGTACAGGATCGCAGCGAACACCAGTTCCGCGCCGAGGCCCTGCAGGACGCCGGAAATCAGCACCGTGGTGCCGTACTGCGAGCCCATGATCAGCTCGCCGGTGGCCGCCACCGTTTCGCAGAACAGCGCCGCGCCCGGCTTGCGGATGATCAGCATGCCCAGCACCGCCGGGATCAGCCAGCCGCCGGCGTAGAGTCCGGTCAGCGGCGGGTAAATCGCATTGACGGGTGCGGAAATGAGGTTGGCGCCCTGGGACCAGGCCCAGAAAATCACGCCGCCGGCGACCGCGATCAGTGCGGCCACCACAATGTCCACCACACGCCAGTTGTAGCCGGACCGGGTGAGCGTCTTCCGTGCAGAAATATCAGTCATGTCGTCCTCCTGAGGAACAGGAGGGGAGACGGCTCCGGCGGGCCGCGGCTTGTGCCGCCGCCCCGGGCCCCCTGAGAACTCGACTCCCTTGCGCCGGTACTAACCGGATCAGGTTCGAGGGTCTGCGGCTGTCCGCACTCTCAGCGCCCACCGTTGGTTTCCCTGGATTCCTCCAGATGCCCGACGGCGGCGCTCCCCTGTCGTATTAAAATCATGTCGTATTAAGATCGCCCTTATGGGCATTGCTTAGTTTACACCTGCCAGGCCGCGTTTCCCCGCGCTGACTGGCCACGGCTCACTGACCGGAAGCTGAATCTCTTGACGCACATACCAGCCACACCAGCCTCTTCCCCCGGCCAGGACCCGGCCGATGACCGGGCCTATGACCCTGACTCCGCCGGACCGCAGCCGCAGGGGTCCCTGGCGGCGCTCATCGGGCGCATCCTGGCAGAAATGGACGAGCTGCAGTTCCAGTCGTTCAGCAAGGACGACGCCCTGGACCTCGGACTCCTCCTGGTTGAATTCGGCAGGCAACGCTCGCTGCCCATCGCCATCGACATCAGCAAGGGCGAGCAGGTGCTCTTCCACGCGGCGCTGGAGGGCGCCACCCCGGACAACGAACTGTGGGTCAGGGCCAAGCAGCGCACGGCCGCACGGTACGAGGTCCCCTCGCTGCTGGTAGGCCTCCGGGCACGGGCTGCGGGCGGAAGGATCGAGGACAACGCCTGGTTCGACCAGAAAACGTACGCCGCCCACGGCGGCGCCTTCCCCATCTATGTGAGGGGCACCGGGGCGGTTGCCACTGCCGCGGTCTCGGGCCTGCCCCAGAAGGCTGACCATGAACTCGTCGTGGAGGCCCTGTCCGAAATCCTCGGCCGCACCGGGACGCTAGGCTAGGGGCAGCCCTGTTCCCTCCCGCAAGGAGTCCGAAGAATGAACATCATGATCAAACTGCTCGGCACCGGCATCAGCCTCCTCGCCGGATTCGCCGGGACCAAGCTCGTGGACGCGGTCTGGGAGAAGTCCACCGGCAACAAGCCGCCCAAGGGCCACGACGACGACATTCCCACCACCCTGCGCTCCGCCCTGACCTTCGCGCTGATCTCCGCCTCGGTCAGCGCCATCATCCAGGTCCTCGCCAACCGCGGCACCCAGCGCGCGATCACGCGCTTCGCCAAGACCCAGGACCTGGTCTAGGCGCAACATCTGGGCGGACTCCCGCCGGCTTCGGGGTCTGAGACTGGTAAGGAAATTCACGTCTAGGCCGGCGGTGCGAATTCCGGCTTCGGATGGCGGAATCTCTCGGTTTAGACGGTGGTGTCGCCGGCGCGTTTGATGGCACGGTAGGCGGTTGAGCGCGCTACCGCGAAGAGTTCGGCAAGTTCCACCGTCGTGTGTGTCCCCGCCCGGTGAACGGAGACCAGGCGGGCTTCCTGTGTCTTGGAAAGCTTGGGCTGCTTCCCCCGGAGGCGGCCCTTTGCCTTGGCGACCGTCTTGCCTTCGCGGGTCCATGCGCGGATCAGGTCGGCTTCGAATTCGGCGACCATGGCCACGACGATGAAGAGGAGCCGGCCGACGGGATCGGTGGGGTCGTGGACGGAGCCCCCGATGCTCAGCTTGACTTCGCGGCGGGTGAGTTCGTCGACAATGTCCTTTGCATCGCGCAGCGACCGGGGCAAGACGGTCGAGTTTGGCCACGACCAGGGTGTCCCCGGCCCGGCAGGCGGCCGGCGCTTCCCTGAGTCCAGGCCGGACCCGGTTGGCGCCGGTGAGGCCCTGGTCCCTGAAGGTCTTCTCCGGCGTCACCCCGAGGGTGGCCAGGGCGTTTTTCTGGGCGGTGAGGTCGTGGTCGTTGGTGGATACGCGGGCGTCTCCGATGAGGAGTCCGGTCATGGTGTTGAATGTACCGTTTGTCCCCCCGTCACCGGGCATTTTCTCGGTCGGGTCCTACGGGAATCGGCCGGCCGCGGAAACACGGCGATCGAGATTCGAAAATTTTGGGTGGCGCTTGCGCCGTTGGGGGACCGGCTTGCGGGACCGCTCAGTGGAAGGTGGGCCAGGGCAACTGGGGCGAAGTCCGCACGCGGTTAGTGCCACGGAGACATGTGCCCACCCGATACAGATGACAAGCATCCTTGACAGGAGTGAGGTCCGACTTCAAGATAGGAGCCATGACAAACAAACTTGACAGCCAGGATCGTAGTGAGGGAGACCGCGCAAGATCCCGCGCGTATCAACTGGAATTTTGGGCGGGCATAGTCGCCTACGCGGTGGTGCTCTCCGGCGTGTTGCTGTGGGGCGACTTAGACGGCGATAGTCCGTGGCGGTTCCTATGGGCGGTCCTGCCGGTGCTCCCCGGGCTCTGGATCGTGCGGGCGGTTGTGCGCCACGTGCGGCGGATCGACGACTATCAGCGACTCCTCCTGTTGCAGGGGTTCGGCGGGGGGTTCGCTGTCGCCATGATCGTTTCCGTGACGTTGGCTTTCCTGGAGATTGCGGGGCTCAGGGTTCCTGGCGTTGGGTGGATCATCTACGGTGCGGGAATGCTTGGTTGGATTATCACCGGCGCCGTCGTTGGAAGGCGATGAATAACCATCTCAAGACACTGCGTGAGGGCCGTGGCTGGACTCAGGGGGCACTCGCTGACCAGCTCGGCGTTTCACGACAGACGGTGAACGCGCTGGAAACAGGCCGCTACGATCCCGCTTTGCCCTTGGCCTTTCGTATCGCCCGGTTATTCGCTCAACCCATTGAGTCCATATTCACGCCGCCCGAGGAATCAGACGTCCCTACCTGAAGTTGATCTGGCGAGGAAACCAGCCACTTCCATGAGCCGCGGACTGGAGAAGCTGAACAGTCCTCCCTCCTACCGCTTCGATGTCCGCTCAGGGTTCCCTAAATGGCCCCAGCCGCGGCGGCGGGGTAGCCCTATTCCGCACCGATCAATAGCATGAGGTGTGGCCACGCCAAGTGAAAGTTCAAAGTTGATCAGGCGCCTAACGGTTGTCCTGCTCGGTCTTTCTCTTTTCGCTACGTCTTGCGCCGGAACGGGGCCTGCGGGTGGGGGCGGCGAAACTGCCCTGCCGCCCACGCATGAGCCGACGCCAATCCAACCGCCTACTGGCTCACTGGTCAGTCCTGAAGCTGCGCCGGCGGACGGAGCGATCTCTCATGCTGCCAGCACGCTGAGTCGGGAGCTGGCAGGGGATGCTGAATTCGCCTCAGTCGAAGTGATCAACGGGAACCGAATTATCGTTCATTGGCACGGCCCGGTGGGCGCGAAGCTACGGGACCTACTGGCCCGGTTTCCAAGCATCGACATTTCAGTCCAGCCCGCCGACTGTTCCCCTGAGCAACTTAGCGATTTTGCCAGCGAGCTGTTGGCCTCAGACCCTGCTGTGAACATTCACTTCGGTATCGCCTGATGGGTCGCACCTGACCCTCACGCTGGATGAATCAGTCAGGGCCGCATCGGACATCGCCAGCCTGGAGCGGAAGTACTCGAAGGCAGCTGGGTGCCCGGACAAAGTGGAATTCGGGGGTATTGCCCCACTCGGCGGGTAATCCACACCCAATACGGAACGTCGTAAGGCATACCCGACCGCAACCCTCGACAAAAATCATCTGCAATCTCCGCGCGGTGTCCGCTCAGGGTTCCCGTTACGGGATCCGGGCATGCGGCCATTTACCGCTGCGAAAACGCGGCCATCTATCGGTGTAAGTCACAGCTTCTGTCCACGATGAACGTTTGTAGCGGAAACGGACGAATATGGCACAGTGCGAAGAGACTACCGGAACGTGATGACAGCCAGATCGCCGTCATCACGGACGCCATTCTCGACGACGAGCACATCGACCTCGAGTTCGACTTCCCCCACCCTGCTGAACCTCCCTTCCAGCTGGTCAGGTTCGGGCTTCTTCCGACGGGATCTCAGCCCACATGCCCCGGTGGCCAGTCCGCGTATGGCAGCGGCGTTATGAAGCTTTGATAATGACATCGTCGAAATAGCTGTCGCCCACCTGCCGGGGGTGCTCCGCTCCCAGCTGCACCCGGGTCAGCGTCGTGAACCCTGTGCTGACCTGGTTGCTGTAGAGGAGCCTGGCGTCGAACCAGACCTCAACGGTGGAGGCGGCACCGTTGGCCACCACGTGCATCACCACCTTGTGCCAGGAGCCGAGCTGTACCGCCAGTCCAAGGTTGGTGTACCCGTAAGTGCCCGAAGGGGACGCTACGCGCAGCCACAGCTGGCCGTTGCCGTTGTCCCGGAAAACATCGGCCACACGGATGCCACCATTGAAGAACCGGAAATACGGGACGTTGTTTCCTACGTTGCCCGCCGTCGTGATGTTGAACCAGCCGTCGGCGTAGGCGCCCGAGGAGCCCCCCGGCAGGGTTGCTGACATGTTTGCCACCGAGCCTGAGTCATCCGTGACGTGCAGGAAGGCCGCGCAGCCCCCTGAATGGTGCTGGTCGGAGGTGACAGAGGCCGTCCCGGTCCTCGACGTGCTGGCAATAAATCCCTCCAGCGTTCCGGATTCGAAACTGGTTGCCACCACGGGTACACCCGGGTACTGGTTGGAAGGTGGCGGCGTGCCGCGCTGGCAGACCAGGGCCGGGGCCTTCTTGTTGTTGTTCTTGTTGCTGTTGTTGTTCTTGTTGTTCTTGTTGCTGTTGCTGTTGTTGTTGTTGCTGTTCTTGTTGTTCTTGTTGCTGTTGCTGTTGTTGTTGTTGCTGTTCTTGTTGCTGTTGTTGTTGTTGCTGTTCTTGCTGTTGTTGCTGCTGCTGTTGTTGTTGTTGATCGATGTGGTGGCTGTTGCGACCATCGGGGCGGCGAACATCAGTGCGATGGCTGTGGCGAACGCGAGCAGGGTTTTTTTCATGGGTCTCTCCCCGGAAATTGTGTCCCCGGTGTTTATTGGGGCGGTGAAGCCCGGCGCGGCGAGACCGGCCGCTTCAGGCGCCGGATCTTTCCGGCGCCTGCATCATAGGACACGGTTGTCTCTCTGTCACGAGTAGCGGGTACTCGCTCCCCCGGTACTCCCGGCCAGGGCGGGGAGCGGAGCGTGCAGCACGGAACGGTTGGCAACACTCTCCTCGCTCTGCAGACCAAGGCTTCCGGGCCGCTGGGGATCCGGGCCCGGTATTGCCGGGGCGCGGTCGGGGCAGACCGCGCCCCGTGCGAGCCAGGAGGCCTGCAGCGTTCCGCCACTGGCCCGTTGTCTCACAACCGGTCGTTTCCGCAGTGCCTTCTTCCCCGGTGGCTCCTCGATGGATACCTATTTCGGTCCTGGAGAGACAAGTCTTTGTCCCAGGGACTCTTGGAATCGAATCAAGTACCCTTCCGGATCTGCAACCAGAAACTGCGTGACGCCAGCTTCGTGCTCGCCAGTTCTGTACCACTTAGCCTCGGGAGCCATGAAGAGCGGCCAACCTTCGCCATCGAGTGACTTCACGAGTGGCTCGATCGACGGGACTGAAACCTGAAAGTTGATGCCGCAACCGAGTGGCCGTTCAAGAGGCCCGGTGATCCAGTTCCGACCCATGCCTGCTTGCTCGAGCATGACGTGCGCCTGAGGTGTACTACTGATGTGAGACACAGTTTGAAAGGATTGTGCTCATGTCTGCCCGACCAACCTATTCCGATGAGTTCAAGGCCGATGCCGTGAATCTGGTCATTTCCTCCGGTCGTTCACCAGCCTCGGTGGCCCGAGCTGGGGATCTCCGGAACCGCGCTGAAGCGGTGGGTGCAACTGCACCGGGAAGGAGAGACCGGGGCCGGCGGCAAGCCCGATGATCCAGTGGATCCCGCGAATTACCTTATTGTCCGGCCTTCGTCTGCTGACCACGTCGCCCATGCCATCGGCTTCGCCCGCGCCGAAGGGCTCGAGATCTCCGTGCGGGGCGGCGGCCACAGTTATGCGGGCAACGCGGTCTGTGACGGCGGGCTGATGATCGACCTCGCCTTGATGAACCGGGTCAGCGTGGATCCCGCTGCCAGGCGGGCAGTATGCGGCGGAGGCACAATCTGGCGCGGCCTGGACGCCGCGACTCAGGAGCACGGGCTGGGCGTCACCGGGGGAACGGTCAGCAGTACGGGCGTCGCCGGCCTGACGCTGGGCGGCGGCATGGGGTGGCTGACGCATCGAAGTGGTCTCAGCTGCGACAGCCTCGTATCCGCCGAGCTCGTCACCGCTGACGGGCGCATTGTCACCGCTGCAGCGGACAGTAACCCGGACCTGTTCTGGGCGCTTCGCGGCGGCGGCGGGAACTTCGGAGTGGTGACAAGATTTGAGTTCGTGCTAAGCGAGGTCCCGCCATTGGCCCAGGTCGGTCTGTTCTTCTGGGGTCCGGATCAGATGGGCAAGGCTCTTCAGTTCTGCCGTGAGTTCCTGGCTGCGCTGCCTGCCGACATCATGCCGCCGTCGTCGCGCCTGTGCGTCGGATGGCTCCTCCACCGCTCTGGGAACTCGTCACCCCGCTCCCTTACGTGCAGCTACAGCGGCTCTTCGATGAAGACTCGCCGCCGGGCGTTCTTGCTTATGAGAAGTCCCTCTACCTCGACGAGCTCACTGACGAAGCGATCGAAGTCCTTGCGGCTCATCTACCGCTCATGTCCTCGCCGATGTCCGACACTCCTATTTTCCCGCTCACCGGCGCCTATCGGAGTGTGCCGGACGGGGCCACCGCCTTTGGCGGAAGCCGGAAGGGCGGCTGGCTGGTCAACATCGCAGCCGCGGCGGACCAGCACGACGTTTATGATGCAGAGCGGGCAAGAGTCCGCCGCTTTTACGAGGCGCTGCGCCCGCATGCCACCGGTTCGGGCGGCTATGTGAATCTGATGTCGAATCCTGAGGAAGAGCTGGTGCGTGACACTTACGGGCCGGAAAAATACCGCCGCCTGCAGTCCCTCAAGAAGCTGTGGGATCCGGACAACATCTTCCACCGCAACGCCAACATCCGATCGGACGCCGTGTAAATATCTGCCCGTCCTTACCCGCGAACCCATAGCGGGCCAGGCATTCATCCGGCCCGCGGGTGCCGCTGGATCCCTTACAGTGAATTTTCGTACCGATCCTCCTCGGACCCCGGCTCCCCGGGGCCCCTCACCGGAAACCGGTCACCGAAACCGGCCACGGTTCCGGCTACGGTTCCGGCTTGCGCCGCGCGTCGTCGTCGAAACCGCGCTTGCCGGCCGCCTGCTGCACCACGGCCTCCAGCTCGTCGGTGCTCAGCAGCTCCGGGTGCAGGTGCTTGGTGCGGTACCCTGCCCGGCCCACCATGTGGGCGGACACCGGCACCGTGAGCAGCTGGAAGATCCAGGCCACCGCCAGCACGGGCCACACCCACCAGGTGCGCAGCTGCAGCCCCACCGCGACGAGCAGCAGGAACAGGCCCAGCACCTGGGGCTTGGTGGCGGCGTGCATCCTGCTCATGAGGTCGGGAAAGCGCAGCAGCCCGATGGCCGCGGCGAGCGACATCAGCGCGCCAAGCACCATGAAGACCGCCGAGACGGCGTCGATCACGGCGTCGGCGGAGAGCGGTTCAGGATTCATTGACGTTCCCCCGCCGGTCCGCGACGAACCGTGCCACCGTGACGGAGCCGACGAACCCGATGATCGAGATCGCCACCAGCAGCATCAGGTTGTTCAGGTGCCGGTTGACGGCCATGTCGATGCACAGCGCCGCCCCGAAGATGGCCAGCAGCACATCCGCGGCGAGCACCCGGTCCAGCAGGGACGGACCCCTTCCGATCCGGATGATCGCCCCGGCCGCGGCCAGGGACAGCACGACGGCGGTCACGGTCAGGACAAGCTGCATCATGCGGCCGCCTCCTGGTTGAGTGCGGATAGTTCGTCCTTTGTCCCCATGATGCGGATGAGTCCGGCCTCGGTGTCCCGGACGTCCTTGCGGAGCCTGGCGGCGTCCTCGGCGTTGCGGACATTGATGCCGTGGATGTAGAGCGTGGACGTGGACCTGTCCACCTCCACCACGAGCGAACCCGGAATCAGTGAGATCACGTGCCCGGTGGCGGTCACCAGGAGATCGGAGTGGCTCCGCAGCGGGACGGCGACGACGGCGCTGATCACCTTGGGCCCGCGGGCCACGGCCAGGTACAGGACCTGCCAGCTCGCTGCCACGACTTTGGCCAGGAAGATGCCGGCAAAGACGATGGCGCGCAGCACGTTGAAGCGGCCGCCGAGCTCCACCGGGGGCAGGTAGAACAGCCTGGCCACCACCACGGCGACGAGGGCGCCGAACAGCAGGTTGCCCGGGCTGAAGTCCTGCCACAGGGCGCCCCAGACGAACAGCAGCCAGATGAGCAGGGGCAGCTCCTGGCGCAGCGAGACGCGCCGCCGGCTCATTTCCCGCCGCCCTGCTGCTGGCTGCCCGGCGTAACGCCCGGCGTAATGCCCGGGACGCTCCCGGGATCCCGGCCGGGCCCGGGCTGGGCGATCGCCGGCACGGGCGCCTCCTCGCCGAGCACGGCCTGGATATAGGATGACCGGTCCAGCATCTCCTGGGCCGACTGGTCGGCCACCTTGAACAGCGGTCCGGCGAAGACCGTCAGGCCCACGCCCAGCAGCACCAGCCCCAGGGTGGATCCCACCATGGTCCGCGGCAGCAAGGTCACGTTGGTCCTGCCCGCACGGTCGCCGGTGGCCGAATCCTCCGGGGCCGCGAGCAGCACCGGATCGGGATGCTCCGCGTCCGAGGGCTTGCGCCAGAACGCACGGTTCCAGACCCTCGCCACGGCCAGCAGGGTCAGCAGGCTCGTCAGCACTCCCCCGATCACCAGGGCGTACGCCAGCGGGGTGCCCAGCTGGACCCCGGCCTGCAGCAGCCCGAGCTTGCCCAGGAACCCGGAGAACGGGGGGATGCCGGCCAGGTTCATGGCCGGGACGAAGAACAGCACCGCCAGCAGCGGCGAGAGCTTGGCCAGCCCGGCCACCCGGTCCACCGAGGAACTGCCGCCCCGGCGCTCAATCAGCCCCGCCACCAGGAACAGGCTGGTCTGGATGGTGATGTGGTGCGCCACGTAGAAGACGGCGGCGCCCAGCCCGGCGGCCGTGGACATGGCCAGGCCGAACACCATGTAGCCGATATGGCTGACCAGCGTAAAGGACAGGAGCCGCTTGATGTCGCTCTGCGCCAGGGCGCCGAGGATCCCCACCACCATGGTCAGCAACGCCGCAATCATCAGCGGGGTGTTGAGCGTGTCCCCCGGGAACAACAGCGTCTCGGTGCGCACCATCGCGTAGACGCCCACCTTGGTCAGCAGGCCGGCGAACACGGCCGTGACGGGCGCGGGCGCCGTCGGGTACGAGTCCGGGAGCCAGAAGGACAGCGGGAACACGGCGGCCTTGATGCCGAAGGCGACAAGCAGCATGACGTGCAGCAGGGTCTGCGTGCCCTGGTCCAGGCCCGCCAGTTTGATCGCGAGATCCGCCATGTTGATGGTTCCGGTGGCGCCATAGACCATGGCGATCGCGATCAGGAACAGCACCGAGGACACCACCGAGACCACCACGTAGGTCACGCCGGCACGGATCCGCGGGCCCGTCCCGCCGAGGGTCATCAGCACGTAACTGGCGGTCAGGAGGATCTCAAACCCCACATAGAGGTTGAACAGGTCCCCGGACAGGAAGGCGTTGGACACCCCGGCCACGAGGATCAGGTAGGTGGGGTAGAAGATCGAGACCGGCGCGTCCCGGTCGCCGTCGGCCATGCCCTGGCCGGCGGCGTAGATCAGCACGGCGAGGCTCACGGCGGAGGACACCACCAGCATCAGCGAGGAGAACTGGTCCACCACCAGCACGATGCCCCACGGCGGAAGCCAGCCGCCGATATTCACCGCCGCGGTGCCGCCCTCCCAGACGGAGGCGAGCAGCCAGCACTCCAGCAGCAGGGTCAGGGACAGCAGCCCGATGCTGACCGCCCGCTGGGCCCGCGAGTACCGGATCAGCAGGAAGGTCAGGGCGGCGCCCAGGACGGGAAGTACGACGGCGAGCGGGGCAAGACTGGCGATGTTCACCCTCCGCCTCCTTCCGGGTGATGGGTCAGGTTCTGCGATCCGGGCCGTTCTTCCGCCGCGGCGGCCTCGGCCGGGATCAGGCGGCCGCCCGCCAGCACGCCGGCAGCGCTGGTGCCCGCGGCGGCGTCCATGGCCAGCGGGAATTCCGAGGTTTCCACCGGAACTATGGAGTCGTCCTCCGCGTCGAAGCTGGGCGTCTCGGCCACCCGGCGGTCCTCGGCGTCGTCCTGGATGTCATCCTTGCGGCCCAGCACCCAGGTGCGGTAGATGATCCCCAGCATGAACGCCGTGACGGCGAAGGAGATCACGATCGACGTCAGGATCAGGGCCTGCGGCAGCGGATCGTTGTAGTCCCGCGGGTCCGTGTCCTTGTTGAAGATCGGCGCCAGCCCGGCGTAGCCGCCGGTGGCGAGGATCAGCAGGTTGGTGGCGTTGGCCAGCATCATCAGGCCCAGCAGGACGCGGGTGAGGCTGCGCTCCAGGATCAGGTAGATGCCGCACGCGTACAGGGCTCCCATGACCGCCAGCAGGGTCAGGTTGACGCTCATGCTTTCCCCTTTGCCGTGGTTTCGGCGGGAATTCCGCCGGCTTCCTGGTCTGCGTACGGCTCCGCAGGGTGTTCCTCGAAGTGCTCGTCGATCTCCGCGCCCAGGCTGCGGAGCACATCCACGACCAGGCCGACGACGACGAGGTACACGCCGATGTCGAAGATCGTCGAGGTGACGAACTTGATGTCGCCGAAGACGGGCAGCCACAGCTCGACGATGGCGCTCTGAAACACCTGACCGCCCAGCAGCAGCGGCACCACCCCTGCGGCCGCCGCCGTGGCGAGGCCGATCCCCAGCAACGTGCCGGCCCGGACGGGGGTGGCCTCGCGCAGCTCGAAGCGGCCGCCCGCGAGGTACCGGATCGTCAGCGCCAGGCCGGCGGTCAGGCCCCCGGCGAAGCCTCCGCCGGGCAGGTTGTGCCCTGCCAGGAGCAGATAGACGGAGAAGACGATCACGGAGTGGAAGATCAGCCGGGTGACCACCTCGAAGATGATCGAGCGGCGTTCCGGTGCCATGGTCCGCCCGGCCACCAGCCAGGCGTCGCGGCTGGCGGCGGCGAACCGGCGGCTCATGGCCAGCGCGGCGTCGGCGCGGGTGTTGCCCCGGGCGCCCCTCCAGCGGCCCACCGTTCCTTCGGCCACGGTCGAGGACGCCTGGAGGCGGTCTCCGCGACCGCGGACGAAAATCAGGCTGGCAACACCTGTCGCGGCCAGTGCCAGCACGGAGATCTCGCCGAAGGTGTCCCAGGCGCGGATATCCACCAGGGTGACGTTGACGACGTTCAGGCCCCCGCCGCCCTCGTAGGCCAGTTTCGGGAACTCGAGCGAGACCGGCAGCGCCACGCGGGCACCGAGCGCGTGGATCGCCACGAAGACCATGGTGATCCCGAAGGCCGCGCCGATGATGACGCGGATGACCCGGTATTTTCCGCCCATGCGGTCCCGCAGCCTGGCGGGGAGGCTGCGCATGGCGAGGACAAATGCCACCAGGATGATGGTCTCGACCAGCATCTGGGTCAGCGCGAGGTCCGGGGCGCCCTGCAGGGCAAACATCAGGGCGATGCCGTAGCCGCTCACGGAGACCATCAGCACGGCCAGGAAGCGCTTGTTGGCACGCACGGCGGCCAGCGCGGAGATCACGATCCCGGCGCCAGCCACGAGCTGCAGCGGGGAGTTGGGGTCGATGAAGTACAGGCCGTCGGGCAGCGGCCTGTCGGCGAGGACCAGCGCCGCGAGCGGGAGCACGGTGGCCACGGTGAGGATGACGGAGAGGTAGAAGAACAGCGAACCGCGCTGGGTCCGGCCGGTCACCCAGACCGCCGCGTCGTCAAGCGCGCCGATGGCCTGCTGGTAGGCGCGGTCCCCGTCGATCCAGCCGGGGACCAGGCCCTGCAGCCGGGCAACGGCGTCGCGCCCGTAGAACATCGCCAGGCCGAGCGCAAAGGTCAGGGCGGTCAGTCCGAGCGCCGGGGTGAAGCCGTGCCACAGGGAGAGATGACCGGCCGCGCCCGCCGCGGAGCCGCCGTCGGGGTCCGTGCCGCCGTGGCCGGTGCCGGCAAAGAGCGCCGCGTACGGCTGGATCCAGCCGTCCACGGGTGCCGGCCACAGCCCGTAGATGACCGTCAGGAGGCTCAGGAGGGCGGGGGCGGCGAGGAACGCCGGCTTGATCGGCTTGAACGGTGTGGCTTCGACGCCGGGCTTCACCGCGAAGGCGCCCCACATGAAGCGGGCGCTGTAGGCGAAGGTCAGGATGGAGCCCAGGACAAGCCCGGCCAGGATCAGCAGGCCTGCCGGCGAGCCGGTTCCATAGTGGACGAACGCCTCGAAGACGGACTCCTTCGCCACGAACCCCGCCAGCGGCGGCACTCCTGCCATCGAGGCCGCACCGATCCCGGCCACCACGGCCAGCGCCCGGGCGGAGCCGTAGACCCCTGAAAGTTTGCGGATGTCGCGGGTGCCGGCCTGGTGGTCGATGATGCCCACCACGAGGAACAGGGCGGCCTTGAAGAGCCCGTGGGCCAGGAGCAGGGCGAGCCCGGCGAGCGCCGCGCCGGGCGTGCCGAGTCCCACCACCATGGTCAGGAAGCCCAGCTGGCTGACGGTGCCGTAGGCCAGGATGAGCTTGATATCCGTCTGCCGGAGCGCCCGGTACCCGCCCACCAGCATGGTGGCCAGGCCCAGGCCCAGCACCAGGGGCAGCCAGAACGCCGTGTCCGCAAACCCCGGGGCGAGCCGCGCCACGAGGTAGATGCCCGCCTTCACCATGGCGGCGGCGTGCAGGTAGGCGCTCACCGGAGTGGGTGCCGCCATGGCGCCGGGCAGCCAGAAATGGAACGGGACCAGGGCCGACTTGGTGACGGCACCGATCAGGATGAGGACGACGGCGGCGCCCACGGCCGCCCCGGCCGGTCCGGTGGCCAGGGTGGGGGCCTGCGCCAGGATGGCCGAGATCCGGTAGGTCCCGGCGCTGAAGCCGATCATGATCAGGCCCACGAGCATGGCCAGCCCGCCGGCGGTGGTCACCATGAGCGCCTGGAGCGCCGAGCGGCGTGCGGCCAGCCTGGTGCGAGCGTAGCCGATCAGCAGGTAGGACAGCACGGTGGTCAGTTCCCAGAAGATGAACATCAGGAGCAGGTCGTCCGCGGTGACCAGCCCGAACATCACCCCGGCGAAGGCGAGCAGCTGGGCGCCGAAACCGCCCAGGTAGTCATCCTGGTCCTTGAAGTACCGGGCGCAGTACACGAGCACCAGCGCACCCACCCCGAGGACCAGCAGCGACATGACCCAGGCCAGGGCATCCATCCGGAAGGCGAGCTCAAGCCTGAGCTCGGGGATCCAGGGCAGCACCTCTTCCGTAAACCCGGCGTCCGAATAGACCTGCCCCTGCTGCAGGAGCAGCCAGAGGAAGGAGCCGGCGGGAACCGCTGCGAGCGCGTAGAACGAATTCCTGCCGAACTTCCGGAAGAGGAGCGGCGCCACAGCGGCCACCGCAAAGTGCACGGCAAGGACTGTGATCACTGGTATCTCCGCAACGTCAGGGTTTCGATTGTCAATAGGTTGGAGCAGGCGGTCATTCGTTGGGTTCGGTATCGACAGTTTACCAAGCGTTGACAAATGCTTTACACACTGATTCCGGCGGAGGCGGCTACCATTCAGGCTATGAACCCCGCAGCGGCCCCCGGTGCCACCCGCCCGCCCTCGGAAGTCGAATCCGGGAGCCAGGCCTCCCACAAGGGGCGAGTCCTGGCGTGGGCCGCCTGGGACTGGGGCTCGGCGGCCTTCAACGCCGTCATGACCACCTTCGTCTTCACGGTCTACCTGACGTCCGGGTCCTTCGGCGGCGGGGACCAGGCCTCGGCGGTCCTGGGCAGCGCACTGGCCACCGCCGGCGCCGCCATTGCCCTGCTGGCACCTGTCACCGGGCAGCGCTCGGATGCAGGCGGCCGGCGCAGGCTCTGGCTGGGCGTCAACACGGCCGCCGTCGCGCTCCTGACGGGCCTGTGCTTCTTCGTCTTCCCGCGGCCGGAATTCCTGCTGCTTGGCGTGACGCTGATTGCGCTGGGCAATGTCTTCTTCGAATTCGCCGGCGTGAACTACAACGCCATGCTGGCGCAGGTCTCCACCCCCGGGAACATCGGCAAGGTGAGCGGTTTCGGCTGGGGAATGGGGTATCTCGGCGGCATCGTGGCGCTGCTGATTGTGCTCCAGCTGTTCGTCCAGCCCAGTTTCGACTGGTTCGGCTCGTCCACCCAGGACGGCCTCAACATCAGGCTCGTGGCCGTTTTTTCCGCCCTCTGGTTCTTCGTCTTCGCCCTGCCGGTGCTGTTCGCCGTGCCCGAACTCCCCAAAGCCGGGCCGGGCGCGCGCCCCGGCTTCCTGGCGTCCTACGGCCTGCTCCTCCGCCGCATCAAGGCGATCTACCGGACGAGCCCGCACACCATCTACTTCCTGCTCGCGAGCGCCGTCTTCCGGGACGGGCTGGCCGCCGTCTTCACTTTCGGCGGGATCATTGCCGCCGGCACCTTCGGCTTCGAACTCAAGGACGTCATCTTCTTCGCCATCTTCGGCAACATCGTGGCGGCGGCCGGGGCCATCGCCGGCGGCTTCCTGGATGACAGGATCGGCCCGAAGGCGGTCATCATCGGCTCCCTCGTGGGGCTCCTGACCGCGGGCACGGTCATCCTGGTCCTCGGCAACGGCAGCTATGTGTTCTTCGGCCTGGACTGGTCCGGCAGCACCACGTTCTGGATTTTCGGCCTGTTCCTGTGCCTCTTCGTGGGGCCTGCCCAGTCCTCCTCGCGCGCCTACCTCGCGCGCCTCGCCCCGCATGGCGAGTCCGGGGAGCTCTTCGGCCTCTACGCCACCACGGGCCGGGCCGTGAGCTTCCTCGCCCCGGCACTCTTCACCCTCTGCATCACCATCGCGTCCCCGCTCGTGGCTCCCGGCGAGGCCCAGCGCTGGGGCATCCTCGGCATCATGGTGGTGCTGCTGGCGGGGCTGCTGGTACTCCTGCCGGTCAGGCCGCCGGGAAAGACGGAAATCGCCGTCGTGCCGGAAGCCTGAGGCCGCCGAAACACCGGCGGGCGGACTAGGCTGGAGCCATGAACGTGGACGAGGTAGACCTCCCAGGCCTGGGCCGGCGCAAGGACTTCATGACCGCCTCGGGGCGCCGGATCGGCGTCGTCGAATACCGCGAAGGCCAGACAGAACTGATCGTCTCGACCTGGGACGATCCGGACACCTGCCAGGCGTCCATCCCGCTGACCGCCGACGAAGCCGCGACCCTGGGCAACCTGTTGGGCGGCCAGCGGCTGGCCATGCAGCTCTCGGAAGCGCACCGGGAAGTCCCGGGGATCGTCACCCGCCAGTTTTCGATCGGCGCGGAATCCCCCTTCCATGACAAGGCGATGGGAGATGCCTGCATCCGTACCCGCAGCGGCGTCTCCATCGTGGCCATCATGCGCGAAGGTGAGGTGCTCCCCTCGCCCGGACCCGACGTCGTCCTGCACCCCGGTGATCTCCTTGTCGCCGTGGGAACGCAAGAAGGCCTGGACACGGCGGCCGGCATCCTGCGCAACGGCTGAGCGGCATGGATCCGCTCGCACTGACCCTGATCGAGCTGGGGGCCGTCGTGTTCTGCCTCGGCATGCTGGCCAGGCTGGCCGGGCGGATCGGGATGTCCCCCATCCCGCTGTACCTCGTGGGCGGCCTGTTCTTCGGGGCGGGCGGACTGGTCAAACTCGAAGGCATGCACGAGTTTGCACATCTTTCCAGCGAGATCGGCGTGATCCTCCTGCTGCTTATGCTCGGCTTGGAATATACGGCTGCCGAGCTGGTGACGGGCCTGCGGCGGTCCTGGCAGGCCGGCGTCCTTGACCTGGTACTGAACTTCCTCCCCGGCGCCGGGCTGGCGGTGATGCTGGGCTGGGGGGTGGTGGGCGCCATGGTGATGGGCGGCGTCACCTATATTTCGTCCTCCGGCATCGCGGCCAAGGTGATCACGGACCTCGGCCGGATCGGCAACCGTGAAACACCGGTGATTCTGTCCATCCTGGTTTTCGAGGACCTGGCCATGGCCATCTACCTGCCAATCCTGACGGCCACCTTGGCCGGAGTCAGCTTCCTGGTGGGCCTGCAGACGGTGGGGATTTCCCTCGCCGTCGTCAGCCTGGTGCTGCTGGTGGCCCTGCGCCACGGCCACCATGTGTCCAAGGCTGTGCACAGCGAAAACTCCGAAGTGTTCCTGCTCAACCTGCTGGGCCTTGCGCTGCTCGTGGCCGGGCTGGCTGCCGCCATGCAGGTCTCGGCGGCCGTGGGCGCCTTCATGCTCGGGATCGCCATTTCCGGCGCGACGGCGCACAGCGCCACCCGAATCCTCGAACCCCTGCGGGACCTCTTCGCGGCGATCTTCTTCGTCGTCTTCGGGCTCAACACCGATCCGCGGACCATCCCGCCGGTCCTCGGCTGGGCACTGCTGCTGGCCCTCGTGACGGCGGCCACCAAGATGATCACCGGAATCTGGGCGGCGAAACGCGCGGGGATCGGCGTGCCGGGCCGGTTCCGCGCCGGGGCGGCGCTGATCGCCCGGGGCGAGTTCTCAATCGTCATCGCGGGCCTTGCCGTCGCCTCCGGCGTCGTTCCGCCGCAGCTGGCAGCCCTGGCTACCGCCTACGTGCTGATCATGGCCATCGTGGGTCCGCTGGCTGCCCGCTTTGTCGAACCGCTCGTGAAGATGCCGCGGCCCGCGAAGCCTCAGGCGGTCGGCGCGGCCTGAGCCGCCGTACGCGGGGAAGGGCGGCCAGGTAGCCGCCCGCTGCGGTTCCGCACCGAACAGCAGGGCAGAGATGGCCGGCACCGTGTTGTTCGCGGCCCGGGCCTGAAGCCAGGGAAGGACGACGACGCCGAGCAGCGCCCCGGCGCCCAGGGCGCCCAGCAGCAGCCGGAACCCCGCGGAGCCCATGGTCAGGTGTCCATCGGCGGCGATGGACACCAGCGCCCAGAGCGCGCTGGCCGGAATCGTGAAGGGCGCTGTGTGCAGCAGGATGCGCTTGATCCGCGGGCCCGCGCGGATAAAACGGATCCCGGAAAGAGGGCTTCGCTAACCTTTTCGCGGCCCGCGATGTCCACCGAAGCACCTGGACGTCACGCGCCACGCCGAGCTCCGCCATGAGACCCGAACCCTCGGAAAGTTCTGGGCAGTCGCCTGCACGCTGGGTGGGATGGTCGGGCGCCGGATCGCTTCGGAGAGCGACCAGCCGCCGGCCTGCGGCAGCATGGAGTCCTGCGTGGTCTTGGTCAGCGAGAACATCGTGAACAGCGCTCTCGGAACATGGCTAGTTATCACCGCCCGTGCGCATCTTGGTAGATACTCTGTGAAGATTGCTCGAGTACTCGACACCCGCCAACCACACGGAGGTTGCGTGTGGCACTGCGGGCCGACCCTGAACAGGCGACAGCACCGCCTCTTAGCGCTGCGCCCACACCGCTAGGCCCAGGGTGCCTCCCGATGCCAGGAACTGCTTCTGGTGCTCAGGTTCAATCAGCAGGGTCTGCCCGTCCCGGCTGGCGACGATCCGGCTGCCCAGGAACGCGACGTCCACCATGATCTGGTCCCAGTGCCGGTACTGCACATCGTGCCCTTCGCCCTGGTAGATCCGTTCCACCACGTCGCGCCGGACACCCGCAGTCCCCGTGCGTGGCGTCCCGACGTCGAGTGCGACCTTCCAACGGTCCATCTGCACCAGCGGGACGAGTTCATCGGCGCTTCCCCAGTACAGGAACAGCGGCGCCCGGACCGCTGACAGATCCGGCAGTGGGGTGGTGGCATATAGCTCAAAGGCCTGCTGCAGCCCCTCCGGCGCCCGGTCCCGTCCCTTGGCGAACAGGCCCCGGGTGGCTTCTTCGATCACGGAATCGTCGAAGCCCGGTATCGCGTGCACGGAGCTTTCGGCCGGGAAACGCCACCAGGCCACGGGATCCGCAGCTACCTCCGCAGCGTCGAAGCGGACTCCCACGCCCTCGATCAACTCCCCGAAGGCGCAGGCCAGGTGCAGGGAGCGGATCCCGTCCGGCCGGGCAGCCACCAGTTGGGCCGCGTAAGGTCCGCCGCCGGAAATGGCGATCAACGATACCTGCCCGATTCCCAGCAAATCCAGCAGGGACCAAACGTCATCGGCATACTCCGCGAAGCCAACGGCGGGATCGAATTCGCTCTGACCCAGGCCGTTGCGCTCCACGGAAACCACCCGGATTCCCAGTTCGTGCCGGAAGGACTGCGCAAACTCCAGCAGCCGGAAGGCCCGGACCGTGGTGCCCGCCCCGCCGAGGAACAGCAGCGGCACCGCTCCGGCGTCCCCGTCGTCTATGTAGTTCACGGTGCGGCCGGACGCCACCATGGCGCTGCGCACCTCCGGCCCGAGCGGATCAAAGCCGGAATTCCGGACCTGGATCCCCTCCATGGCAGCCAATACATCCATTAGGGGGTGTCCTTCAGTTGTAGTCGTAGAAGCCGCGGCCGCTCTTGCGGCCCAGCATGCCCGCATCCACCATGCGCAGCAGCAACGGCGGCGGCGCGTAGTGCGGTTCCTTGAATTCCTCGTAGAGCGAGTTGGCCACGTGAAGGGTGGTGTCGAGCCCCACGAGGTCGGTCAGCTTCAGCGGTCCCATCGGATGTGCGCAGCCGGCCACCATCCCGGTGTCGATGTCTTCCGCGGAGGCATGGCCGGCCTCCACCATGCGGATGGCGGAAAGCATGTACGGGATGAGCAGGGCGTTGACCACGAAACCGGCGCGGTCCTTGGAAACGACGACCCTCTTGCCCAGGCCCTCCGCGAAGGCCCGTGCACGCGCCACGGCGTCCTCGCTGGTCTGCAGCCCGGTGACCAGTTCTACGAGCGGCAGGACGGGCACGGGGTTGAAGAAGTGCACCCCGAGGACCCGGTCAGGGCGTGCGGTGGCCGCCGCGATCCTGCCGACCGGCATGGAGGAGGTGTTCGAGGCCAGGACCGCCTCCGGGTCCTGGACGACGGCGTCGATCCGGCGGAAAGCATCAAGCTTCAGTTCGAGGACCTCCGGGACCGCCTCGATCACGAGTTGCCGGTCCGTGAACGAGCCGATGTCCGCGCTGAAGGCGATCCGGGCCAGGACGTCGTCGCGGACGGCGCTGTCCAGCCGGCCGGAGGCGACGGCCTTCTCCAGCGATGCGGTGACGCGTTTGCGACCGCGCGCGACGGCGTCGTCGTTCGCTTCCACCACCACGACGCCGGCGCCGGAGCGGGCGCAGACCTCGGCGATCCCGGAGCCCATGAGACCGCAGCCGAGGACGCCGACCCGTTCGAAACCCCCGACGCCGGCGCTCACTGCCCGCCCCCTGCCGGGCGGTTGAGGGCGGCGTAGGCCAGCTGTTCGATCAGCAGCGAGGCCGAGGCCGAGGACTCGGCGGCAGTATCGATGGCTGCCTTGGTCCACGCCACCGCCATGGCCGGTTTCCCGGCCAGCACGGCGGCCCGTTCCAGGGCGACGGGGAGGGCCTCACCGGCCGGTGCCACTTCGCGGACCAGGCCCAGGCGGTGGGCCTCGGCGGCCGTGAAGCGTTCACCGAACAGGATGATCTCCTTGGCGATGGCCGGCCCGGCCGCCCGGACCAGCCGCGTCAGCCCGCCGGAGCTGGGCAGGATCCCGAGCCCCACCTCGGGCAGACCGAAGCTCGCGGTCTCGTCCGCGATCCGGATGTCGCAGGCCAGCGCCAGCTCAAAGCCGGCTCCCAGGCAGTATCCGGATATCGCGGCCACCGTGGGCTGCGGCAGCCTGGCCACCGTCTCGTAGAGCGAGCCGCTGCCCCGGTAGTAGGCCGCGATCCGCTCCGGCGTCATTTCCGGCAGCTCTGAGGTGTCTGCCCCCGCGGAGAAGGCCCGTGCGGAGCCGGTGAAGACGATGGCCGCGGCTCCGGCCACGGCTGGCGAGCGCAGGGAGCCGATCAGCTCCTGTTCCAGGGCCGTGGAGAGGGCGTTGAGCTTGCCGGGCCGGTTCAGCTGCAGCACCGCCACGGTGCCGTGGTGCTGCACTCTCACGAGGGGTTCGCCGCCGTCCGCCGGGGCCGGGGCCGTCACCGGGGCCGTGGACGTCACTGGGGCGCCGCGCCCGCGTAGGCCAGCAGGCCCTCGGCGCCGCGCTTCTTGATTTCGTTGCCGATGATGATGGTCTGGATTTCGGAGGTGCCTTCCCAGATGCGGTCCACGCGCAGTTCACGCCACAGCCGCTCCACCGGGTTTTCGCGCATATAGCCCCGGCCGCCGAAGATCTGCAGGGCGTTGTCCACGCAACGGTTGGAGGCCTCGGAAGCGCCGAGCTTGATGACGGCGGCTTTGGCGTTGAGCAGTTTGCGGTCCATGCCCTGGTCCGCTTCCCAGGCCACCTGGTAGGTCAGGGCGCGGTTGGTCATGATATCCACGGTGTTCTTGGCCAGCATGTTCTGGACCAGCTGGAACTCGATGATGGGCTGGCCGAACTGGACGCGCTCCTTGGCGAACTCGGCGGCCAGCAGGGTGGCCCGCTCGGCCGCCCCGATGGTGCGGGCCGCGATCATGAGGCGTTCCTCGACGAACCAGTCGCGGGTGAGGTCGTAGCCCTGGCCGATTTCGCCCAGAATCTTGTCCGCGCCGACGCGCACGTCCTCGAAGAGGAACTCCGGGTGCTCATAGACGAAGGTATGGGTGTAGCGCGGGGTCCGCGTGACCGAGACGCCCGGCAGGTCCTTGTCCACCAGGAACATGGTGGGTGCCCCGTCCACGCGGGCCAGCACCAGGATGAAGTCGGCGGCGTCGCCCACCGTGACGAAGAGCTTTTCGCCGTTGATCAGGTAGGAGTCGCCATCCTTGACGGCGGTGGTCTGGATGTTCTGGGGGTCCGAGCCGGCGTCGGGTTCGGTGATGGCCACAGCGTCGCGGCGCTGGCCGAGGATTTCGGGGATGAGGTATTCCTCGCGCTGTGCCGGGGTGCAGGCCTTGAGGGCGTTGGCCGGGCGCCACAGGGTGTCCCACAGGACGCCGGTCAGCTTGCCGACCTCTTCGGAGACGATGGCGTGCTCCAGGACGTTCAGGCCGGCGCCGCCCCATTCGGCTGGCATGTTGATGGCGGCCAGGCCGTGGTTGATGACCAGCTGCTTGACCTTGGCGTGCTGGTCCTCGGTGAGGCCGTTGTTCATTTCGCAGTCCAGCTCGTACTGCATCATTTCGTTGGTCCAGGCGGCAGCGCGCTGCTTGAGTTCGATCTGCTGGGGAGTCATCCGGAAGTCCATGGGGGTCCTCTTTCTCAAGTGGGGGTGTTGGTTGTTCAGGACCGGCTCAGGCGAGCACGATCCGGGCGTCGAGGGCGATAGCTCCGGACGGCGTCGCTGCCACCGGGTTGCATTCGATCTCGTTGATTTCGGGGTGCGCCGCAGCCAGGTCCGAAAGCCTGGCAACGACGTCGGCGGCGGCGTCCAGATCCACCGGCGCCCGGCCGCGGGCTCCGGTCAGCAGGGCTGCCCCGCGGAGGGACAACAGCATGTCCTTGGCCTGCTGCGACGTCACCGGTCCGAGAGCGCAACGGACGTCGTGGAGGATTTCGGCGAAAACCCCGCCCAGGCCGACCAAGACAAGGGGTCCGAAGCGAGGGTCGCGGCGCACGCCGACCAGAAGCTCCACGGCGCCCGAGAGGTCAGCCATTTCCTCGATGGAGCACGACGGCGGTGCGAGCCGGGCGGTGACGTCCCGCCAGGCGGCCAGAAGTGCCACTTGGTTGTCGATGCCAAGGATGACGCCGCCGCGGTCCGACTTGTGTTCGTCGCCGAGGGCCTTGAGCACGAGCGGGTATTTCAGGGACTCCGCGGTGCGCAGCAGTTCGTCCTCCGTGGCGACTTCGGCGGCCGCGACGAACGGGATGCCTGCGTCGGCCAGGAGCCCGCGGGACGGGTAGTAACCGGCGTCCTGGACCTGTGCCACGGCCGCGGGCAGCTCCGGGATGCCGGTGGCCGGTTCGCTGCGGCGGCGGGCCAGCCGGCCCAGCACCCAGGCGGCCTCCTCGATGCCCCGGTAGACGGGGATGCCGCCGTCACGCAGGGCGTCGGCCGCCGCCGACTGCCAGTTCATGGTCTGCACGACGACGGTGCCGCCCTCGGCTGCCGTGTCGACGGCCATCTGCCGGGCGGCCTCGATTTCGCGCTCGGCCAGTTCCGGCCCGTAGCTTCCGTAGCCGCCGAAGTAGCCGCTCATGAGGGTGGCGTCGACGTCGTCGCTGGTGGTCAGGTGCCCCAGTACACGCTGGAAGCACATGATGTCCTGTTCCCCGCCGCCGGCGACGTCCACCGGATTGCTCACCGCGGCTGTCGGCGGCAGTTCCGCAGCGACCGCGGACTGCAGTGCGGCGCCGAACTCGACGACGTCGAGCCCCTGCGCGGCGGCACTGTCACTGGCCACGGAAGCCTGACCGCCGCCGTCGGCGAACACGGCGGTGCGGGCGCCCTGCGGCACACGGCTGCGGACGAGGGCCTGGAGCAGATGGGCCATCTGGGCGGGTGAAGTGACCTGTTCGATTCCGGCGGCCCGGCAGGCGGCCTCCACCACGATCCCGGAGGACACCATGGCGCCGGTGTGCGATTTGGCGTTCCGGACCGAGGCGTCCGTGGCCCCCACCGTCAGCAGGACCACGGGCTTTCCGGCCTCCGCCGCCCGCTGGGCGGCGCGGGCGAAACGGCGGCCGTCCAGGAAGTCCTCGCAGTACACGGCAATCGCGGCGGTGCCATCGTGGCCCACATAGGCGTCGATCAGGTCGGCGGCGTCGAGGTCGGCCTGGTTGCCCAGGGAGGCGAAACGCGAGACGCCCAGCCCGTGGTCCACCAGGAGCCCGGCGAGTTCCAGGGCCAGGTTGCCGCTCTGGGAGATCACGCCGATGTTGCCCACCGGGAATTCGTTGGAGGCGAGCTTGAGGGAGCTTGTATGGTCCAGCACGCCCAGGCAGTTGGGACCCAGCATCCGGGCCCCCGCGGCACGGACCTTGGCCGTGATCCGGTCCTGCATCGCGCGCCCTTCCTCGCCGGCTTCACCGAGCCCGGCGCTGATGCCCACAATGGCCTTGGCGCCGCCCGCCAGCGCGTCGTCAACAGCCTCCTCGAAACCCGCGGCCGGGACGGCGATGACGGCGAGATCGACCGGGCTGCCGACGGCGGTGACGCTGGGTACCGTGGGCAGGCCCAGGACGGTAGGACGGGTGCGGTTCACGAGGTGCACCGGGATGGTGCCCTTGAGGGCCTGCACGGCGATCCAGTTGCCGTACTTGCGAGTGTCGTCGCTGGCGCCGATGATGGCGACGGCATTGGGCGAGAAGAGCGCGTCCAGGCCGGCGGAGGTTGCCTCGGCGGCGCCGTTGCCGGCGTCCGGCAGCGCGGACGGGTCCAGGGTGACGGTCATTTAGTACTCCTTTGCGGGGACGGGCCGGCCGGATCCCCAGGCGTCGGCACCGCCGTCGATGGCGATGGTGGTTCCAGTGATATAGCGGGCCGCGTCGGTGGCCAGGAAGGTGATAACCTCCGACACGTCTTCGGGCTGGCCGAGCCGGCCCAGGGGCACGCCCTGTTCCCACTCAGCCCGGGCCTCGGGCGGGTACTGCTCCAGGCCCTCGCTGATGATGCTGCCGGGCGCCACCGCCACCGAGCGGATCCCGTAGCGGCTCCATTCAAGAGCCAGTCCGGCGGCGAGATTCTCGACGGCTGCCCTGGCTGCGGTGGCATGCACCATGCCGGGGATGCCGCGGCGCGGCGAGAAGGCCATGAAAACCAAAAGGCCGGAGCGGCTGGGGATCATGCTGCGCGTGGCAACCTCGCGGGTGAGGTTCCAGACACTCTCCACGGACAGGCGGTGCACGGCACGCCAACCGCTGAGCGAAATGTCCTCGGCCGGAGCCTGGAACTGACCGCCGGCGTTGTTGACCAGGACGTCGATCCTGCCGAACGTCGCCAGGGCCTCGTCCACGAGTTCTGTGGCGTGCTCGGGTTCCCGGATGTCGCCCGCCACAACGTGTGCCTCGTTCCCGGCTGCGCGGACCAGTTCGGCCGTCTCCTTGAGCAGTGCTTCGCGGCGGCCGGCCAACACCAGGCTGGCGCCGCAGCGGGCCATGGACAGGGCCGTGGCCCGGCCGATGCCGGTGCCGCCGCCGGTGACGAGGACCACCTTGCCAGCAAGGGCCTCCGGGTGGAAGCTCGCCTTGGGCTGGGCGCCGTTCACAGGGGCCTCACGGGCAGCAGCCGGGAGTCAGCCGCATTGACCTGTGCGGCGCTGCCCAAGGAGAGCCCTGTGACCCCGCCAACGAGGCCAGCCGGAAGCTGGAAGTTGGGTGTGGCCTTGATCAATGACTGTGTATAGCGGTGCTGCGGGTTGGCGAACACGCCCTCCACCTCTCCGAATTCGACGATCCGGCCGCGCTCAAGGACGGCCACCTGCTGCGCGATGTTGCGCACCAGGGCAATGTTGTGGGTGATGAACAGCAGGGTCAGGCCCATCTCGGCCTGCAGCGTCCGGAGCAGGTCCACCAAGGACGACTGGACGGAGACGTCCAGGGCCGAGGTGATCTCATCGCAGATGAGGACTTCGGGTTCGGTGGCCAGCGCACGGGCGATCGCGACGCGCTGGCGCTCGCCACCGCTTAGCTGGTCCGGGTAGCGCAGGGCGTGGTCCGGGCGCAGCGAGGCACGCTCCAGGGCCGTGGCCACGATCTCCTTGCCGTTGCGGACCTTCCCGCGCACCGCGGTGACGGGCTGCAGGATCAGTTCCTCCACGGTCCGGCGCGGGTTCAGCGATTCGTAGGGGTTCTGGAAGATGTACTGGATCCGGCGGCGCTGTTCCTTGCTGCGCTTGAAGCTGCTCGCTGCCAGGTTTTGGCCATCGAGGGCCAACGAACCGCTGAAATCGTGGTGAAGACCGGCGATGCAGCGGCTCAGCGTTGTCTTGCCGGAACCGGACTCCCCCAACAATGCCACGCAGTCTCCCGCATAAACGTCCACGTTGATGTCCTGCAGCACGGTGTTGCTGCCGTAGCCGGCCTTGAGCCCTTCAATGCGGACCACCGGCTTCTCGTCCCCGGCCCGTGCGGGCCGGACCGCCCAGCTGCGGGCGGGGACGGCCGGGAGGGGCAGCTCTGCCTTGAAGCAGCGCACCGCGTGACGGGGCCCGACGTCGGTGGTCCCGGGAGCGGCCGCGCTGCAGGCCTCGTCGGCGAGCGGACAGCGCGGGGCGAAGGAGCAGCCTGCCGGCCTGGCCAGTGGCGACGGTGCGTGGCCAGGGATTCCGATCATGGGGCGCAGGGCGTCCAGGTCCGGCACCGCCAGCAGAAGGCGGCCCGTGTAGGGGTGGCTGGGGTTGGCAAGGACCTGCGCGGTGCTGCCGATCTCGACAATCCGGCCGGAGTACATGACGGCGATCCGGTCTGCAAGTTCGGCCACCACGGCCATGTCGTGGCTGATGTAGACGGCGGCGCAGTCATAGGTCCTGCACATCTCGCGGACAGTCTTCAGGACGTGTTCCTGGGTACTGACGTCAAGGCCCGTGGTGGGCTCGTCCATAACGATCAGTGCCGGGCGGGCGGTGAACGCCATAGCGATGGCGACCCGCTGCTGCTGTCCACCGGAAAGCTGGTGCGGATACCGCGCCAGGAAGTCGTCGTCGTCGGGCAGGGCCACTTCGCGCAAGACCTCACGGACGCGCTCCAAAACCTCTGCGGCGCTTCCCGAGAGGCATTCCTTGAGCTGAGTGCGGATGCGCAGGGCCGGGTTCAGTGCGGACGCCGGCGACTGTGGGATGTACGCCACGGTCTGCCCGCGCAACTCACGCACTTCGCGCCAGTGCAGGCCCGCGAGTTCCTTTCCGGCGACGCTGACGCTGCCGCCGCCTACCCGGGTGCCTTCCTTGCAGTAGTTCAGCAGGGCCAACCCGAGGGTGGTCTTGCCGGAGCCGGACTCCCCCACGACGCCAAGGATTTCGCCGGGGCGGACCTCCAGGGAGAGTTCCTCGATGATGCCGGCCAGTGACGGTACGCCGACGATTGTCAGCTGGTCCACGACGAGGGTGGGTGATGGGCTGCTCATGCCTTGACTCCTTCGTCGCTGCCGATTGATGCCTTGGCCAGGCCATCCGTGACCAGGTTGGTGCCGACGGTCAGGATCGCGATGGCGATGACCGGCAGCGCCACGGACCACGGCGATATCGTCAGGGCGATCCGGTTTTCGTTGATCATGAGGCCCCAATCGGCGGTGGGCGGCTGCATGCCCAAGCCGAGGAAGCTTAGGCCAGCCACGAGGCCGATCGAGTAGGTCAGGCGGAGGCCGAATTCCACGGCCAGGGTGGAGCTGATGTTCGGGACGATTTCGCCGAGCATGATCCGCCAGCGCGGGATCCCGACTGATTCGGCGGCCTTGACGAAGTCGCGTTCCACCACGGAGAGCGCAGCCCCGCGGACCACGCGGGCCACGCGGGGAAGGTGCCCCAAGCCCACCATGAGCACCAGCAGCCACAGCTGCGGGCCGATGATGGACAGGAACAGCAGAGCCAGCACGATCTGCGGGAAGGCCAGGGCGACGTCGCCGGTGCGCATCAGCACCTCATCCAGCCAGCCGCGCCGGTAGGCAGCCAGCACCCCCATCAGGGCACCGAGTCCGACGCCGAGCGCGGTGGCCACGAGGGACAGGATCATGAGCGTCTGGCCGCCCGCGAGGAACCGCGAGAGGACGTCGCGGCCCAGGTTGTCGGTGCCGGCAGGTCCCCCAACGCCGGCTGGAGAGAAGGGCGGTGCGACGAAGTCGGTGGGCGAATGCGGAGCCACAAAGGGGCCGAAGAACGCCACGGCCAGTACGACGGCTGTGAGCACCACGCCGATGACAGTGCGCCTGGACTTGAGCGCGCGCCGGAATAAGCCTTGCTTGCGCTTGGCTCGGGCCGATGGGGCCTGGAGGCGGATGGCGTCGTCGGCGATTGCGTTGCTCATGCTGCGGTCCTCACTTTCGGGTTGGCGGCGAGAGTCACGACGTCGGCGAACAGGTTCACGACCACGTAGAACAGGGCGATGATGACGGTCAGCGCCTGGACCACCGGCATATCCCGATTCGTGACGGAGTCGATGAGCTGGAAGCCCACGCCCGGAAAGCGGAAAAGATACTCAACGATCACGACGCCGCCGATCAGCCACGCCAGCTGCAGCGCGATCACCTGGGCCACCGGGCCTATGGCGTTGGGCAGGGCATGGCGCAGGATGACCGTGCGCTCGGGCAGGCCCTTGAGCCGGGCCTGCTGGACGTACTGGCTGTCCAGGACTTCGAGCATGGTGGCCCGCATGATGCGGATGATGTACGGCGAGACAGCCAGCACGAGCGTGAGCACCGGCAGTACCAGCTGGGCGGGGTTGCTCCAGACCTGTTGGCCCGGGACCAACACAAACACGGCGGGGAAGAGGTGGAACAGACCTGTGGCCAGGAGCAGCACCAGCAGCACCCCCACCACGAATTCCGGCAGCGAGGCCAGGACCAGAGTGATGAGGCCGGTGGCGTGGTCCACCTCCGTATCCTTCTTCAGGGCGGTCCAGGTGCCGATGCCGATTGAGAGGGGAATCGCAACTACGGCGGCGCACAGCATCAGGACGCTGGAGTTCAGGAGCATGGGGCCCACGACGTCGGCCACTGGCAGTCGCCCGGCGAGGGAGGTGCCGAGGTCGAAGCTCAGGAGGTGCCCGAGCCAGGCCAGGTACTGCTCCGGCAGGGAACCGCCCAGATGGAGCTGTTCGCGCAGTGCCGCCAGGCGGTCGGGGGTTGCTTCCCTGCCCAGAATGGCCTGGGCAGCGTCGCCGGGCAGCGCCTGGGTGGCAAGGAAGACCACCAGGGAGACCACCCACAGGGTGAAGAGTCCAAAGAGGGACCGCCGGAAAAGGAGGCGGCTCATCCCCCCGCTGCGTGCTTTCATCATTTGTTCAGCCAGGCGTTGCGGAAGCCAAAGGAAGTCAGCGGAATGCCGCTCTTGTCAGGAGTCAGTCCCTGCACAGCGGAGCTGTAGGCGTCAACGCTGTTCGGGAAGCCCCAGATGATGTATCCGCCGCGGTCGAATTCAATCTTGTTGGCCTGCTTGATGAGCCCGCAGCGCGCCGTGGCATCCGTGGTTGCCTGTGCTTTGGTGACCAGGTCCGTCCATTCCTTGTCATTCCAATGTGTCTCGTTGTACGGTGCGCCGGGCAGGCCGGAAGCAGCCGTCTGGGGCAGATAGTCGCGGGTAAACCAGAAGTCCTGGGAAAAGCTCCATTTCAGGTACTGATCGCCGTAGAACTCTCCCGGGTCCACTTTCTTGACGTTGACGGTCACCCCTGCGGCTTTCGCCTGCTCGGCGAATACCTGTGCGGCCTCAACCAGGCCGGCTGCCGCCGGGGATGTCACCAGATCGACGCTGAGGTTGCTCTTGCCTGCTTCGGCCAGCAATTGCCTGGCTTTCTCGATGTTCTGCTGGCGCTGGGCGGCATCCGAGGGGAAGCACGCATCAAATGGTCCATACATGTCGTTACCGATGGTGCCGTGGCCGCCCAGGACCTGGTCCACCATCTGCTTGCGGTCCACAATCAAGCGGAAAGCTTCGCGGACCTTGGGGTCGTCGAAGGGTGCCTGGTCCACGCGCATGGTAAACGGCAGCCACGAGCCGGTAGCCGATTCGAGGACCTTCATGGCCGGGTTGGCCTTCACTACATTGACCTGCCCCAACGGCAACTGGTCTATGGCATCAACCTGGCCACCCAGCAGCGCGTTGACCCGCGCGGTGTCATCCGGGAAATCAATGATCGTGACCTTGTCCAAATACGGCTGTCCGGCCCGCCAGTAGTTAGGGTTCTTGACAAACACGCTCTGCTGGCCGGGAGTGAAGCTGTCCACCATGAAGGGTCCGGAACTGACCGGTTTCTGCGGGTCGTAACCGACGGGGACGATGCCAGCTGTGTACTGGGCAACGGTATCCGGGAAAGTCGCATACGGGGACGTGAAGCTGAAGACGACGGTCTGTGCATCGCTGGCTTTGAGCGCATCACGGTCCAGCGTGGACAGGGCCGTGGCGCCGGCCATCGGGGACTTGGGATCGGTGATCCGCTTGAAAGTGAAGACCACGTCCTCTGCCGTGATGGGCTTGCCGTCGCTGAACTTCAGGCCGGCACGCAGGTGCACCGTCCAGGTCTTGGCGTCGGTCGAGGGTGTGATTGCATCCGTCAGGGCCAACTGGATCTTGTGGTCGTTGTCGTAGGAGGCCAGCGTGTCATAAAGCTGGATAGCCCGAGCCTCGTCGGGATGGGTCACCGGGGCGTGAGCGTCCAGGGTGTCCTTGCTGGAACCACCCACAATGCCGACACGCATGTCTCCGCCAGACTTCGGCGCGGACGTTGCTGCCGCAGCCGCAGGATCGGAGGACGCTCCCGTGGAGCAGGCAGAAAGACCCGTGAGCGAGACGCTCATGGCCAAAGCAGTAATGAGGGTTACTTTGCGACGACGGTGTGCGGTCATGGGCGGTGCCTCCTGCGGCGATGAAGGAAGTTGGGGGACCTGACTGGTCTGACTGACGCGTCGGTCATTGCTATAGCTTTGTGTCTGATCTCACAGCTGTCAAGACCACCACCCATTTTGAACAGAAAACCCTTTCTATTCCGGGAAATCTGAGCCGGTAACAATTGATGGGCTGTCGGTCATGATTCGAATGAATTGGCTAGATTCTGACTCTTGCGTCAGTTTTTCCCCTAAGCTATGGTCAAGTGATACATAGTCAGGCTCCCTATCCCCGGAGGAATCCGCCATGACAGACACGGCCGAGAACCGTGGCTCGCAGGAACGCCGGAACGCGATCCTCGAAGCCGCCTGGCAGCTGGTGGCCGAACGCGGCTACCACCATGTGCGGGTTCAGGATGTGGCACGGATCTGCGGAACCAGCACTGGAACCATCCACTACTACTTCCCAGGCAAAGACGATGTCCTGCGGGAGGCCCTGCGCTACTGCGTGGACCAGGCCTTCGAACGCCAGGGCGTTGTGCTGCGCCAGATCGACAATGCACACAAGAGAATGCTTGCCTTAATCGAAATGCAGCTTCCCGTCGGGGTGCAGGTCCGGAATGAGTGGTCCGTCTGGCTCCAGTTCTGGGCAGAGACGAGCCTCAACCCGGCCTTGCGGCCCATCCACAACGACTTCTATTCACGGTGGATGGACGCCGTGGTCAGCATCGTCAAGAGGGGCCAGCGCCAGGGAATTTTCCGCGATGTGGATCCGATCCTGTTTGCACGCCTTCTCAGCTCCGCCACGGACGGCGCCGCCATCAAGATCCTCACGGGCGCTCCGGACATGACCATCGACACGATGCGCAGCATGCTGGTGACAATCGTGGATAAGGAACTCAGCCTGGCTCCCACGCATGTCTGAGCGGCCCATCACCGAGCGCTTGTCCGGGCACAGCCTGCCGGATCTGACCTCACTCCGGCCGTTCGTCGAAGCAAGGCTCACTGGCAGGCTGCCGGCAATAGCAGACAAGGAACGCCGCGACCCAGGAGGCGGCAAACCCTGGGACGAGCCCGCAAACCGCCGCGCCGCCGTCGTGATTTTGTTGTTCGAACACCGCGGAACCACCTCGTTCCTGATGATCAAACGGGCCGCACGGCATTCAAACCCGGGCCAGTGGGCGCTGCCAGGCGGCATGGTCGACGCCGGCGAGACCCTTGTGGAGGCTGCCTTGCGGGAACTGCACGAGGAAACCGGGGTCCACGCGAGTAAGAGTGATGTCCTGGGTGTCCTCGATGACTTCACCACTCTCCGGGGCATCGTCATCACACCGGTAGTTGCCGCCGTGACAGGCGCGGTGACATTCCGGCGCAATCCCGCGGAAGTCGCATCGATCCACCCGATCCGACTATCACGGCTCCTCGACCCTGGTGTGCCCCGCTGGCGTCCGGACGCCTCAGGCGAACCGTTCCTGCAGATGCCGCTGCGCCACGACATGATTGTCCATGCCCCCACTGGCGCCATCCTTTGGCAGTTCGCCGAAATTGCCCTGCGCGGCGAGTCGGTGCACATCGCAAAGCTCGCCCAGCCGGCGTTCACCGCAAACTAACGCCCTGCCCGGGCTGTCGAAGCAGCCTAGAGACTCCGAATCCGTGGTCCGACGAAAATGGTGTGTGGCAACAACTTTTTCCGGGTTCAGGAGCACTTTTCGTCGCCTAAACACGCCGCGGCTCGGATGACGGTGGTCTGATGGGCCAAGCGCCCGGCGAGCCAGGTCTGCAGGACCTCGATGGACCCCACCTCGGCCGCCGGGGTTTGCAGCGGGTCCCGGTCAAGCACCACGAAGTCCGCGAACTTGCCGGGCTCGATCGACCCGAACTCGTGCTCGGAGAAGAGCTGCCAGGCCGCGTGGATGGTGTGCGAGCGGATGGCATCCTCGATCCCGATGCGGAATTCCGGGCCCAGCAGCACGCCGCTTTGCGTCAGCCGGGTCATGGCCACCTGCATGCTGAGCAGCGGGTTCTCCGGGGTGACCGGAGCGTCGTTGTGCAGCGAGAACTTCATGCCGCAGTCCGCGGCTGCCCCCGCCGGCGTCCAGGCCTGCGCCCGCTCGCCGAAGAGCTCGATCAGCACGTCTCCGTAGTAGTGGATGTGGGCTGCGAAGAACGAGACCGTGATGCCCAGTCCGTGCGCGCGCCTGATCTGTTCCGCGGTGATGGTTCCGCAGTGTTCCAGCCTGAATCTCCGGTCCGTCCCGGGGAATTCGGCCTGCAGCTGCTGCACCACCTCAAGCACCATGTCCACGGCGATGTCGCCATGGACATGGCAGGCCAGTTGCCAGCCTGCCGGAACATACTGCCGGCCGATCGCAAGGAGCTCCTGGGCGGTGTAGTTGCTGCAGCCCCGGTGACCTGCCTCGAGCCCGATCGAACGGGTGGCGGGACTGTCCTGGTAGCCGAAGCTTGTTTCGATGTTGCCGATCCAGGGCGAACCGTCGGTCCAGACCTTGGCTCCCACCTGCCGGAACATCGGATCCTCATCAGCGCCGGCGCTGCGGGCCGGACCCGCCGGCGTCGACATCTCATAGGCGCGGATCCGCACGGGAGCGTCCGTGGAATCGAAGAAGCTCCGGACCGGGCCGTGCGAGCCGGGATGGAAGGCGAGGTCACCGGTTGCGGTGACACCCGCAACGGCCATGCGTGCCAGCTGGCTGGCCAAATACCGGTTGAAAGTCTTGTCGTTGACCTCCAGTTTCGGGCCCATCAGGATCATCGACGCCGGAAGTTCCTTGCCCTCGCCGGTGAGCGAACCGTCGTCGTACCGGCAATATTCGGAACCCGCGGGGTCCGGTGTGTCCGCTGTGATGCCCAGCCGGTCCATGGCGGCGTCATTCGCCCAGGAGGAGTGGGCCGAATAGTGCATCACGGACAACGGGACCGACGGCGAGAGTTCCGTCAGGAGCCGGCCGGACATCGGCGGCAGATCGGGCAGCAGGAGCGGGTCCCAGCCAAAGGCCACCACCCAGTCGCCGGGGCCGGCCTCTGCCACGGCGTCACGGATCTTCCGCAGCACGTCCTCTGCTGTTCCACAGACGACGGCGCGGATGTCGATGCAATCCGGTCCCAGGAAGTTCATCTCCGCTGTCGGGTGGCCGTGGGCCTCCACGAAGCCCGGCAGCACGGTTCGTCCGCCCAGATCGTGGATGTCGGTATCCGGCCCGGCGAAAGCGGAAATTTCCGCGGCTGTGCCGACCGCCAGGATACGGCCCTCGGCAACCGCGACCGCTTCCGCGAGCGAAAACCGGTCATCGACGGTGATGATGTTGGCGTTGAGAAGTACTGTGTCTGCGAGGCTGCTCATGACTGGGATTCCGTCACAGCGGTTTCGGAGCGGCGCGGGCGCAGGAGCCAGCAGACCAGGACGGCGGCGATCACAAAGATGCCGGCCTGGAAAGCCAGGCCCTGGCCGTATGCCTGGACGTCGAGGACCGGTCCGGTCATGAAAATGCCTGCGATCGGTCCGGCGATGGCGAACCCGAGTCCGAAGCCGAACTGCCCGACGGCTGGCTTGACGGCTCCCACGGCGCCCAGCTGGTCCTGCGGAGCGGAGCCAAGAATGACGGCTGCCTGCGGGTTCTGCATCCACATCACGGCAAAGCCCACAATGAACAGGCCCACTCCCGGCAGGAGGATGTTGCCGGGATGGTCCAGGAAAAGCTGAATGGCAAGGCCGAAGGCGCACAGCAGCAGGCCGGAGGTGAACATGGCACGGTTGGAGATGGCGAAACGCCTCTGGGCGATGCCGGCAACCGCCGCGCCAACAATCATGCCCACGTACATGACGGCCACAATCACTGAGACCGCACCGGGTGCCACACCGGCGGGAATTGCCAGGGCGGGGTACTGGCCCAGCAGTGAAGCATCGGCCCAGTTGAAGAGGACACCGGCGATGCAGGCGGCGGAGAAGGCGGGAATGCGGAACAGGTGCATGGGGAAGCCGGGATCCTTGGCGCGCAACTCCCACATGGCGAAAGCCGCGAGCAGAACGGCTGCCAGGCCGAGGCCCACGAGAACCTCGGGAGCACCCCAACCCATGCCGGAGGCGCGGCCGATCGAGTAGACCAGGGCCACGAGGCCAAAGCCCGCGAGCAGGACGCCCGGCAGATCAAACTTCCGGGGCCTGGCGGCCTTGGTTTCGGGAAGCAGGGCCGCGGCGATCAGTCCCGCCAGCAGGCAGATGAGTGCGGCGCTGACGTAGTTGAATCGCCAGCCGAAGACCGTCTGAATGGTGCCGGAGAGTGACGTCATCACCACGATCACGCTCGCGCCGACGCCGAAGAAGATACCGAAGGCCTTGGGAAGTTCGGCCTTGGGATAGATCGCGGGAATCATGGCCAGGCACATGGAGAAGGAGAGCGCTGTCCCCACTCCGGTCAGGGCGCGGCCAATGCCGAACATCCAGGCGGTGCCCGCCGTCGCGGTGATGAGCGAGGCCGCGGTCATCAGGAAGACGCCTGCCAGCAGCGTGCGCTTCCGGCCCTTGTTGTCGCCGATGATTCCGGCACCCAGGAGGCTTGCGGCAAGGACCACGGTGCCGAGGCTCTTGAGGAACGAGGCCAGTCCCGGATCCATCCCGAGCGCCTTGGCCGCGGCCGGCATGGCGACGGCATGGAGGGCAGGGTCCCCGCCTTGAAGGGAGCCGACGACCGCGATGCTGATCATCGCGGCCAGGACCTTCCTACGGTTGGACAACTGGCGGGTGCTCCATTTTGGTTCGGCAGGCTGTTCCGGCGTCTTTGCCGTGGGGGCCAGCTCTCGGGGGTGTGACGTAGCGACCACGCCAGGCTCCTTCTAATAAACGGGGGGTGGCGGGCCATGTCCGGATGATTGTGACGCGCATCTCACGCCTGGCCCTGCATCCATATTATTTCACGCCGTGGATTAAGTCACGAACTATTTTCAGCTCTTTGGCAGGGGCCCTCAGACGGCTTCGAGCCGTTCGGCCACCAGTGAGGGCTGTCCGATGACGCGGTTGCGCCCGGCAAGCAGCATGCCGCGGAGCATCCGGTGCGGAGCTTCCGGGGCAAACTCAACGGCGAGCCGGGTGAGCGAGGGCAGCCCCGCGATTCCGTCCAGGTACCTCCGCATCTCGGTCTCGAGCCCGCCCCGGAACTCGGCGAGGAAGCCGTCGACAATGAAGAGCTCAGGATTCACAACACCGGCCACGGCGTCGATCGTGATGCCAAGCCAGCGCCCGGCGTCGGCGACCGCTTCAACGGCAGCCCCGTCCCCGCCGTCCAGCATTCCGCGCAGCTCTGCCGTCATGTCCTCATAGCCGGCCGACATCCGGCCCAGCGTCGTCGCGTAGTCGGCTCCCGTCGCGCGGCTGTAGAGCGAGGCGAGGCCCAGATGCGTTTCGGCACAACCGCGCCGCCCACACCAGCACTGGAACCCGCCCGGATCAACAACGATGTGTCCGAACTCGCCGGCGAGCCCACCCGATCCGTGTTCCACCGTGGAGCGCGAGAAGAGCCCTCCGCTGACGGCGCTGCGTCCGCCGATGTAGGCCACGGATTTGTCGTCATTGAAGGCATCGCCGCTGATGCAGGAAAGCATGGAGTAGTTGGTCTCCCGGTCCACTCCCACGACGGCGGTGGACCCGGCCGCAGCCAGCATCTCCTCCACGTGGCGGCCCAGCGGGGCCGGCCCCCAACCGTTGAGGACCGAACGGACCACCGTGCCACGATCGCGGTCGGCAGCACCGGGCACGCCCAGTTCGACGGCGAGCACTTGGCGGGACTGCCGGGACGCCGTCTGGAGTAACTGGGTGATGGCCTGGTTCAGGAACGGGAGGTAGCCTTCGAGGCCGTCGTATTCGGGAACCGGAAATTCGTGGGTGGATTCCAGCTCCCCCACGAGGTTTCCGATGGCGGCCAGGATCCGGGTGCGGTCGCATTGGATGGCGAGCATCACCCAGGGGCGCGTGGCAAAGGAAATCGGGCGCACCGGCCGGCCCACCGCAGGCGGGTCGACGTCGCTCTCCTGCACGAGGCCGCGGTCCCGAAGTTCCTGGATCAGATTGGTCAAAGCGGAAACCCTCAGTCCGCAATGACGGGCAATCTCCGCACGCGTCAGGGTTCCATGTCTGGCGAGTGCGGACAACACCGAGGACAAATTGTGCTCACGAAGCCCTGCGACCGAGGCCCCCGACTGGCCCAGCGGCCCGGTCCCACCCACGCCCTTCATTCCCAGCCTCCCTGCCGCACCCTCCGCCGGCCCTGAACCGGCCTGCCATTCATCATAGAGGGCAGGGAAGCAGCAGGCGCCGGCATCAGGCCCTGGTCCGGCGCCGTCCGGCAAAATAGGCAACCGCGCCGGCAAGGCACCCCCAGAAGGGGGACACAATTCCCAGGGAGCAATGCCCGACGCCGTGACCGCAGGGGTGATCAGCGCAGCCGCGGAGCGCAGGTCCGCTGCCGTCCCCGGTGACTGTGTCCTGAATGGCCCCCTGCAGGGCGCCAAGAAGCGCAACGCCGGCGAGCACCGTCAGCATCGCCGCCGGGATGACGGCGAACAGCGCCACGACGGCGGTGCTGAACGCGCCGAAGAGGAGGTAGAAGATCCCGCAGGATATGCCGGCGACAAACCGCCGTCTGCTGTCCGCGTGGGATTCGGGCCCCGCGCAGATGCTCGCTGTAATGGCGGCAAGATTGACGGCGTGGCTGCCGAACGGCGCCGGCCAACGCTTCCGGAGCAAATTTCCGAGTCGCGGACCGTCCACCATGCCGTTCATCAACAGCGTCTGACGTGAACGCCATCCTGCTGCGCTACGGCATCCGCTACCCCAAAGACACGCCAGATGGACGAAGGAACACAGCCAGTGGCTGCACCGCCAACACTTTGACGAACAGACACTGCAGTTCACCTACGAGACCGATGTCGAGCAGGCCGAGCTGCTCGCCAGGCCTCTGGCACGCATCGACAAGCACGGCGCCGCCACGGCCGCGGCGTGCCGCTACACCCCGGTGATTGAGGCGTTGATGTGTCTGCGCGGCATCCAGATCACGACCGGGTCCGGGCTGGCCGTGGAGAGCGGGGACTGGACCCGCTTCACCGGCTCGCCCATCGGCTCCTACCTCGGGAAGTGGACGTGGCAGCACGCGGAGCTAACCCGAGAGCCAGCTATGAGCAGACGGTCTACACCGCCGACGCCCGATTTTAGACACCGGTACGCTCCAGCCGAACTCATCGTCATGCGGTAACGAACCCGCGCATATCAGCCTGGCAATGCAGTCGAGACAACACCCGCCAACACACCTCACCACGACCGGCCGGCACACGATGAGGGGCCCCCGGAACCAAAAGCCAGGAGCCGCTCATCCACGCCTATTGACAACCCGACCTACATATCAGCCTGTGGCTAGAGCTCCGTGCGGTGGAAGTTCAGGTGGCTGCGGCTTGCCGTCGGGCCGCGCTGGCCCTGGTAACGGTTGCCGTACTCACCGGAGCCGTAGGGAAACTCGGCCGCCGAGCTGAGACGGAAGAAGCACAACTGGCCGATCTTCATGCCCGGCCACAGCTTGATCGGCAGCGTGGCCATATTGGACAACTCGAGCGTGACGTGGCCTGAGAAGCCGGGGTCGATGAAACCCGCCGTCGAGTGTGTCAGCAGGCCCAGGCGGCCCAGCGAGGACTTACCCTCGAGCCGGGCGGCGATGTCATCGGGAAGGCTGACGGTCTCGTAGGTGGAGCCCAGGACGAACTCCCCCGGGTGCAGGATGAATGGCTCACCGGAGTCAACCTCGACCAGGCGGGTCAGCTCGGGCTGTTCCTCCGAGGGATCGATGTGGGCGTACTTGTGGTTGTCGAAGAGCCGGAAGAACTTGTCAATCCGCACATCCACCGACGACGGCTGGACCATGGCAGGGTCGAACGGCTCAAGGACAATCCGTTGGGAATCTATTTCGGCACGAATGTCGCGGTCAGAGATCAGCACACGATCAAAAATACCGCATCCGCCGCAGGCGGGACGCACGGGCGGGCCGCACGGGGCCGGTGGGACAGGTCCGGGGCTCCTACCCTGAGGCTGCGCCGGCACTTGGCCGCACGGCCGCCGCGGGGCCGCCTATTCCGCTTCAGGCATGTCTTCCAGCACGGCCTTGAGCTGGTCAAGCTGGCCGACTTCAGCCCTCATCCGCCGGCCGAAGACGTTCGTGAGCCGGTCCAGGAGCCCCTTGGGCTCGTATTCCAGGGCGAAGCGGACGCGCGTGTTGTGACCTTCGGTGCTCAGGTAGTAGCCGCCGTGCGGCCGTTCCGGGCCGACGATGACCCGGTACTGGATCTCGGCGCCCGGCCGCGCTTCGATGATCTCAAAATCTGCGGCGACGGGCCGCCCGCCGGGCCCGGTGCGGGTCTGCCGGTAGACGGCGCCCTTCGCGCCTTCGGTGCCCGATTCCAGCTCGACGCTCCTGATCCCCTCACGCCAACTCGGGAGATTCCGGCCGTCCAGCAGAAAGTTGTACACGCTCAGCGCGTCGCGCGCGATGACGACGTCGTACTCTGCGAATGCCACGGAAATCCTTGCTCGGCGATGGCTGGTGGGTGTAGCCCGTTCCCCCGAGACTGCAGCTAGCCATTTCAGGATAAACAGCAAGCCCGGCGCCGGCAGCCGCGCGGCGGGGTTTTACCGAAGAGTTATCCGAAGCGTTATGGGACCCAGCCGGGTCCGGCTGCGCTGACCCGGCTGCGCTCACCGGCCGCGCCGCGGCGGCGCGGCCGTGCCGCGGCAGGCAAAGTCCTCCGGCTGTTGTAAGCTAGGTTCCGCGGCGCTGGAAAGCGCGGCAACGCGGCTGTAGCTCAATGGTAGAGCGCTAGCTTCCCAAGCTCGATACGCGGGTTCGATTCCCGTCAGCCGCTCCAATCCACGCACCGCGCAGCACCCATGACTGCCCCGGCTGCCCCGGGGCGGGTTAGGCCGGTACCTGTATCGTTCGAAGTCAGGAACCTCTTCGGTTCCGCTACAGGAGCGATCATGGCTGACAAATCCCCCCGTCAAGCAGCATCCAAGAAATCCGGCAAGTCCCTCAAGGAAAAGCGGGCCGACAAGAGGACCGCGGCAGCGCCGCCCAGCTCCATGGACAAGGCCACCAGCACCAAGCCGGCCAGCCCCAAAAAGAAGTGACCGGTTCGACGGACCGCCTCACCCTGGGAGTCCTTGCCGGCTCGCGGAAACCTGACGAGCGGCGCCTCCCGATCCATCCCCTGCACCTGGAGCGCATCATCCCGGAACTCCGGCAGCAGCTGATCCTCGAAAAGGGCTACGGCGAGCGGTTCGGCGTGTCGGACGCCCACCTGGCACCGCTGGTGGGGCGCATCGTTCCGCGCGCGCAGCTCCTGGCGGAGGCCGACGTCGTCCTCCTGCCCAAGCCGCAGCCCGAGGACCTCGCCGAGCTCCGCGACGGGCAGGTCCTCTGGGGCTGGCCGCACTGTGTCCAGGACCGGGCCATCACCCAGCTGGCGATCGACAAGAAGCTCACGCTGATCGCCTTTGAGGCGATGAACCACTGGGCCAGCGACGGCGGCTTCGGCCTGCACGTTTTCCACAAGAACAACGAACTGGCCGGCTACTGCTCGGTGCTGCATTCCCTGGCCCTCAAGGGCTCCACCGGGGACTACGGCCGGAGGCTCAGCGCCGTCGTCATCGGTTTCGGCGCGACGGCGCGCGGGGCCGTCACGGCGCTCAACGCCCACGGCGTCCACGACGTCCAGGTCCTGACCAGCCGGGGTGTGGCCGCGGTGGCCTCGCCCATCCATTCGGTGCGGATTGCCCAGTTCGACCACGATGACAAGGCGCCGTTCCTCAGCGAGGTCATCACCGAACGCGGGCGGGTGCCGCTGGCGCCGTTCCTCGCCGAAAGCGACATCGTGGTCAACTGCACCCTGCAGGATCCCAACGCGCCGCTGACCTACCTGCGCGCCGAGGATCTGGGTGCTTTCCGGCCCGGCAGCCTGATCGTGGATGTTTCCTGCGATGAGGGCATGGGCTTCAGCTGGGCGAAAAACACCACCTTCGCCGAGCCGATGTTCCAGGTGGGCGACCACATCGACTACTACGCGGTGGACCACAGCCCCTCCTACCTCTGGGATTCCTCCAGCTGGGAGATCAGCGAGGCCCTGCTGCCGTTCCTGGAGACCGTGATCTCCGGCCCCGGGGCGTGGACGGACAATGAGACCATCCGCCGGGCGGTCGAAATCCGCGACGGCGTGATCCTGAACAAGGATGTGCTGCAGTTCCAGCGGCGCGGGCCGGAGTACCCGCACCCCCCGCTGGGCGCGTAGGGCCCCTGCCGCAGGCCGATTCGAGCGTAATGGTTCCGGCGATTTTGACGCGGCGGTTTGCGTGTGACCTGAACAGCGGATATATTGTGAGGCGTATCACTCACAAGTGATCGTGCTTATGATCTGCGGCGGGAGAGTCCTGCCGGTACGTTCAGCAGGCGCCGTAGGAGCAAATCCTCCCCAGGAATCTCTCAGGCCCACGTACCGCCGCGGCAAGGCAACTCTGGAAAGCAGTCCGGGAAACCGGGCTCACCGACGGTGCAAGCGGCGCCCTGCGAGAGCGGGCAATGCGGAAACTCTCAGGTCCAAGACAGAGCGGGGAGGAACCCGAATCAACGTGGCGCATCTGCACCACCTGAATTATGGAGTTCCTCATGACCGTCCAATCCGCGCCCACCGTCTTTGCAGACCGGCACATCGGCGCCCGCCGCCAGTCCGACATCGACACCATGCTGAAGTTCGTCGGCTACGACAGCGTCGACGGCCTTGTCGACACCGCCGTTCCGGACTCCATCCGGCAGGCAAGCCCACTGCTCCTGAAGGACGCCCTGAGCGAGGTCGAGGTTCTCGCCGAGCTGCGCCGCCTGGCTTCGAAGAACAAGACCGCGGTCCAGATGATCGGCCAGGGCTACTACGACACCGTGACGCCGCCGGTGATCCGCCGGAACATCCTCGAGGCCCCGGCCTGGTACACCGCCTACACGCCGTACCAGCCGGAAATCTCGCAGGGCCGGCTGGAGGCGCTGCTGAACTTCCAGACCATGGTCCAGGACCTGGTGGGCCTGCCGGTCGCCAACGCCTCCCTCCTGGACGAAGCGACGGCGGTGGCTGAGGCCGTGCTGATGATGCGCCGGGCGAACAAGAACAAGGCCGCCCACGACGGCAAGACCGTCCTGGACGCCGACTGCCTGCCGCAGACCATCGCCATCGTCAAGGGCCGCGCCGAGGCGCTCGGCTTCGAGGTCGAGGTCGCCGACCTGTCCAAGGGCCTGCCCGACGGCGTCATCAACGGCGTCGTCCTGCAGCAGCCCGGTGTTTCGGGCCGGGTGTTTGACCACGCTGACGTGATCGCGGCGGCGAAGGAACGCGGCGCGCTGGTGACGGTGGCCGCTGACCTGCTGGCCCTGACCCTGATCACCCCTCCGGGCGAGCAGGGCGCGGACATCGCCGTCGGCTCCACCCAGCGTTTCGGTGTCCCGCTGTTCTTCGGCGGCCCGCACGCGGCCTACATGGCCGTGCAGAAGGGCCTGGAGCGGTCCATGCCGGGCCGTCTGGTCGGTGTGTCCAAGGACGACGCCGGTGTTCCCGCGTACCGCCTGGCGCTGCAGACCCGCGAGCAGCACATCCGCCGCGAGAAGGCCACCTCCAACATCTGCACCGCGCAGGCGCTGCTGGCCATCGTGTCCTCGTTCTACGCCGTCTACCACGGCCCGGACGGCCTCAAGGCAATCGCCGAACAGGTCCACAACAACGCCCGCACCCTGGCCACCACCCTTCAGGCCGCCGGCCGCGAACTGGTCGCCGATACCTTCTTCGACACCGTCACGGTCCGGGTCCCGGGCAAGGCCGCCAAGGTCATCGCCGCCGCCCAGGCACGCGGCATCAACCTGCGCCACATCGACGGCGACACCATCGGCGTGTCCGCTGATGAAACCACGACGACGGAGGTCCTCTCAGCCATCGCCGTCGCCTTCGGTGCCGGTCCGGTTGTCGACGCGAAGGGCTTTGAACTGCCCGGATCGGTGCTCCGCACCTCCGATTACCTGCAGCACCCGGTGTTCAACACCCACCGCTCCGAGACCCAGCTGCTGCGCTATATCCGCAGGCTGAGTGACCGGGACCTGGCACTGGACCGCACCATGATCCCGCTGGGTTCGTGCACCATGAAGCTGAACGCCACCGCGGAGATGGAAGCCATCTCCTGGCCGGAATTCGCCTCCATCCACCCGTTCGCCCCGGACTCCCAGACCGAGGGCTGGCGCGAACTCATCACCGGGCTGGAAGCGGACCTCGCCGAAATCACCGGCTACGACCAGGTGTCGCTGCAGCCGAACGCCGGATCCCAGGGCGAGCTCGCCGGCCTGCTGGCCATCCGCGGCTACCACCGCTCCCGCGGTGACGACCAGCGCAACGTCTGCCTGATCCCGGCCTCGGCCCACGGGACCAACGCCGCCTCCGCGGTCCTCGCCGGTATGAAGGTCGTCGTCGTGGCCACCGCATCGGACGGCACGATCGACCATGCCGACCTGAACGCCAAGATCGAGGCCAACAAGGACGCCCTCTCGGCCATCATGATCACCTACCCCTCCACCCACGGCGTGTACGACGCCGACGTCACCGAAATCTGCGACGCGGTGCACGCCGCCGGCGGCCAGGTCTACGTGGACGGCGCCAACCTCAACGCCCTGGTCGGGCTGGCCCAGCCGGGCAAGTTCGGCGGCGACGTCTCGCACCTGAACCTGCACAAGACCTTCTGCATCCCGCACGGCGGCGGCGGACCCGGCGTCGGCCCGGTCGCGGCCAAGGCCCACCTGGCACCGTTCATGCCCGGTGATGCCAACAAGGCAGCCCACGACGACGGTCACGGCGGGTCAAAGGGTGTGGCCATCTCCGCGTCCAACTACGGTTCCGCCGGCGTCCTGCCGATCTCCTGGGCCTACGTGAAGCTCATGGGCGGCGAAGGCCTGACCGAGGCGACGAAGTCGGCGCTCCTCGCGGCCAACTACGTCGCCGCACGGTTGAACGAGTACTTCCCGGTGCTGTACACGGGTGAGGGCGGGCTCGTGGCGCACGAGTGCATCCTGGACCTCCGCGACCTGACCGCGAAGACCGGCGTCACCGCCGAGGACGTGGCCAAGCGCCTCATCGACTACGGCTTCCACGCCCCCACGCTGGCGTTCCCGGTTGCCGGCACGCTGATGGTGGAGCCCACCGAATCCGAGGACCTCGCGGAGATCGACCGGTTCATTGAAGCGATGATCACCATCCGGCAGGAAATCGACCAGGTGGCCAACGGTGACTTCACCGTGGAGAACAGCCCGCTGCGCAACGCACCCCACACCGCGTCCGCCGTCGTCTCCTCAGAGTGGACGCGGACCTACAGCCGTGAGCAGGCCGTGTTCCCGGTCCACCACCTCAAGCAGGACAAGTACTTCCCGCCCGTGGGCCGCATCGACGGCGCCGGCGGGGACCGCAACCTGATCTGCTCCTGCCCGCCGCTTTCCGAGTTTGAAAACTAAGGATCCCGACATGACTGAGAACTACACCGCGCTCTACGAAGAGCACAAGAAACTCGGCGCCTCCTTCACCGACTTCGGTGGCTGGCAGATGCCCCTGAAGTACAGCTCCGAGCTGGCCGAACACCACGCCGTGCGCAAATCCGCCGGCCTGTTCGACCTCTCCCACATGGGCGAGGTCTGGGTCACCGGACCCGAAGCCGGTGCCTTCCTGGATTACGCTCTGGTGGGCAAACTCTCCGCAATCGCGGACGGGAAAGCCAAATACTCGCTCATCTGCAACGCCGACGGCGGCATCATCGATGACCTCATCACCTACCGTTTCGGCGACGAGAAGTACCTGGTGGTCCCCAACGCGGGCAACGCACCCACCGTCGCCGCTGCCCTGGCCGAGCGGGCCGCGGACTTCGACGTAGAGGTCGAGAACGTCTCCGCGGAGATGTCCCTCGTCGCGGTCCAGGGGCCCAAGGCCGAGGCCATCCTGCTGAAGCTGACCGATGAGTCCCAGCACGCGCTGGTCACCGACCTCAAGTACTACGCGTTCAACGAGGTCACCGTGGCCGGCCACGACGTCATCCTGGCGCGCACCGGCTACACCGGTGAGGACGGCTTCGAGCTCTTTGTACCGAACGACGGCGCCGCCCCCCTGTGGGCTTCGGTGGCCGAAGCGGGGGCTGAGTTCGGCATCGTTCCGTGCGGCCTCGCCTCCCGCGATTCGCTCCGGCTCGAGGCCGGCATGCCGCTCTACGGCAACGAGCTTTCGCTCGAACGGTCGCCGTTCGACGCCGGCCTGGGTCCCGTCGTGGCGCTGAAAAGCAAGGAAGGCGACTTCGTGGGCCGTTCGGCACTGGAGGCCGCCAAGGAGGCCGGTTCCGAGCGCAAGCTGGTGGGCCTGAAGGGCCTCGGACGCCGTGCCGGCCGCGGGCACTACCCGGTCCTCAAGGACGGCGTAGTGGTTGGTGAGGTCACGTCCGGACAGCCCTCCCCCACCCTCGGCTACCCCGTTGCCATGGCCTACGTGGATGTTGCACTCACCGAGCCGGGCACGGCCCTGGACATCGACCTGCGCGGCAAAGCGGAGCCCTTCGAGGTTGTTGCCCTGCCGTTCTACAAGCGCCAAAAGTAATTACTCCCGACGCTCCCTCACCTTTCGCAGTGTTTGGGCCGACGCTCTCTCACTTGTTGCACTCCAAACTTAAGGAAAAACACACATGGCCAAGGTTGCCGCTGAACTGAAGTACTCCGCCGAGCACGAGTGGATCGCCGCTGATGGCTCGGGACCGTCCGTGATCGGCGTGTCCGCCGTTGCCGCCGAGGCTCTGGGCGACATCGTGTACGTGGACCTGCCCGAGGTCGGCTCCACGGTGACCGCGGGGGAGACCTGCGGGGAGATCGAGTCCACCAAGTCCGTTTCGGACCTGTACTCCCCGGTGACGGGCGAGGTCACGGAGGTCAATGACGGCGTCGTCGCCGATCCTGCCGTGATCAACTCCGATCCGTATGGTGCCGGGTGGCTGTTCAAGGTCTCTGTGACCGAAGAGGGCCCGCTGCTGTCCGCGCAGGAGTACGCTGCAGCCAACGGCGGCGAGCTGTGAGCGCCGCCGGCACCGCCACGGCAGTCACCGCCTTCGAGCAGGTCGTGTCCCCGTCCCTGGACGCGGAGCTGTCCGTCCTGGATCCGGAGATCGCCGCGAGGATCGATGCCGAGCTGGGCCGGCAGCGCGACGGCCTGGAGATGATCGCCTCGGAGAACCACACGGCGGTGGCCGTGATGCAGGCGCAGGGCTCGGTGCTGACCAACAAGTACGCCGAGGGTTACCCGGGCAAGCGGTACTACGGCGGCTGCGAGCACGTGGACGTCATCGAACAGCTCGCCATCGACCGGGTCAAGGCCCTGTTCGGCGCCGGGTTCGCGAACGTGCAGCCGCACTCCGGTGCGCAGGCGAACGCCTCGGTCATGCACGCCCTGATCAAGCCCGGCGACACCATCATGGGCCTGAACCTGGCCCACGGCGGGCACCTGACCCACGGCATGCGGATCAACTTCTCCGGCCGGCTCTACAACGTGGTCCCGTACCAGGTCCGCGAGGACACCCACACCATTGACATGGCCGAGGTGGAGGCCCTGGCGCTGGAGCACAAGCCGGCACTGATCGTGGCCGGCTGGTCCGCGTACGCCCGGCAGCTGGACTTCGCCGAGTTCCGCCGGATCGCCGATGCCGTGGGCGCGTACCTGATGGTGGACATGGCCCACTTCGCCGGGCTCGTCGCCGCCGGGCTGCACCCCAACCCGGTCCCGCACGCGCACGTCACGACGTCCACGACGCACAAGACCCTCGCCGGTCCGCGCGGCGGGATCATCCTGTCCAACGACGCGGACATCGCCAAGAAGATCAACTCCGCGGTGTTCCCCGGCCAGCAGGGCGGCCCGCTGGAGCACGTCATCGCCGGGAAGGCCGTGGCGTTCAAGATCGCCGCATCCCCGGAGTTCAGGGAACGCCAGGAACGCGTCCTGGCCGGCGCCAGGATCCTGGCCGACCGCCTGGTCCGGCCGGACGTCACCGCCAAGGGGATCAACGTGATCTCCGGCGGCACCGACGTGCACCTGGTCCTGGTGGACCTGCGCGACTGCGAACTCAACGGCCAGGAGGCCGAGGACCGCCTCGCCGCGATCGACATCACCGTCAACCGCAACGCCGTCCCCTTCGACCCGCGCCCGCCCATGGTCACGTCCGGCCTGCGGATCGGCACCCCCGCCCTGGCCACCCGCGGCTTCGGCGAAGCGGCCTTCCGTGAAGTTGCGGACATCATCGCCGAGGCACTGACCGCCGACGCCGGCGCGGACCTGACCGGCCTCCGTCACCGGGTCGAGGCCCTCGCCGCCGCCCACCCGCTCTATCCCGCGGTTGCCAACCACGGCTGACCGCCTCGCTTGGCCCGTTGGGGCCGACATCCTCCGCGTGCTCGGTCGCGAAGACGCCCGCTGAGCGGACGTGCCGCTCCCTTAGACGCACGCCTCCGGATGCCGGCCCCAAAGGGGCCTCTCTGCTCACCTCACCCACTATCCCCGCCACGATTACCTAGTTAGGAACCGACAATGGCCGTTGGAGTCTTTGACCTTTTTTCCATCGGAATAGGACCGTCCAGTTCGCACACCGTGGGCCCGATGCGGGCGGCCGCGGTGTTCGCTGAAGAACTGAAGGCCTCCGGTGTACTGGGCAGGGTGGCGTCGCTGCGGGTTGACCTGTACGGGTCGCTGGCGGCAACGGGCCACGGCCACGGCACCATGACGGCGATCCTGCTCGGCCTGGAAGGTTTCCACCCCGAAAAGATCCTGCCGGCCGAGGTGGAGGAGCGGCTCGCCGCGATCGCCGAAACCGGCACGCTTCAGCTTGCCGGTTCGGTACCGCTGCCCTATGGCGTCACGGACATCATCCTGCGCCCGTTGACCATCCTGCCCCGGCACACCAACGGCATGACGTTCACCGTCACTGACGAAAAGGGCGGGACCCTGCACAGCGCGACGTTCTTCTCCGTCGGCGGCGGCTTCATCGTCCGCGAGGGCGAGGAGGACGCGGCCCTGAAGGAGCTCGACGAGTCCAAGAACGAGCTGCCCCTGCCGTTCCGGACCGCGGCGGAACTGCTGGGCCGGTGCCAGTCCAAGGGCCTGTCCATCGGCGACATCATGTTCGTCAACGAACGTGCCTCCCGGACCGAGGAGGAGATCCGCGAAGGTCTGCTGCACATCTACTCCGTGATGGAAGAGTGTGTGGATGTCAGCCTCAAGCGCGAGGGGCTGCTGCCCGGGGGACTGAAGGTCCGCCGTCGTGCGCCCGACTGGCACGAACGCCTCCTGAAGGAGGACAAGGACCGGGACCCCAAGTACTGGCAGGAATGGGTGAACCTGATCGCGCTGGCAGTGAATGAGGAGAACGCGTCCGGCGGCCGGGTGGTCACCGCCCCCACCAACGGCGCGGCCGGCATCATCCCCGCCGTCCTGTACTACGCGCTGCACTTCGCGCCCGGCATGGACAAGGCCACCCAGGGAGACCGCGACGACGTCGTGGTCAAGTTCCTGCTCACGGCCGGTGCCATCGGGGTGCTCTACAAGGAACAGGCATCCATCTCGGGTGCCGAGGTGGGCTGCCAGGGCGAGGTCGGATCGGCGTCGTCCATGGCTGCCGGTGCCCTCGCCGAGGTCATGGGCGGCACGCCCGCGCAGGTGGAGAACGCCGCGGAAATCGCGATGGAACACAACCTCGGGCTGACCTGCGACCCGATCGGCGGGCTCGTCCAGATCCCCTGCATCGAACGCAACGCGATCGCCGCCGCGAAGGCCATCAACGCCGCCAAAATGGCGCTCTGGGGCGACGGCTCGCACCGTGTCTCCCTCGACGAGGTCATCGTGACCATGCGCGAGACCGGCAAGGACATGAGCTCCAAATACAAGGAAACCGCCATGGGCGGCCTCGCCGTGAACGTCGTGGAGTGCTGAACGACGGACATGACCATTGGCAACCAGCGCGGAGCAGACCAGCCGATACCGGCCGACAAAGGCAGCTCCAACCGGCGGAAGCGTCTCATGAAGCAACGGGTCGAGGCCTGGGCGGTAGGCACCACCGGTCTTGGCGGCCTGTTTCTGATTGTCTACGCATCGGCCCGGTATGCACCGTGGTGACCCGCTTCGGCCACCGTCGCCGCCCCGCCCACAGGCATTCCCAGCGCCAAGACCTCTATTGCCGGCAAAGCCGGCCCACATTCAAAGGAACCAGAAAATGACCCTCGCACCAGAAGGCCGGAAGATGCTGCGTATTGAGCAGCGGAATGCGGCCACACCGGTGGAACGTAAGCCCGAGTGGATCAAGGCCAAGGTCCAGATGGGCCCGGAGTTCGTGCAGCTCAAGAACCTCGTGAAGAAGGAAGGCCTCCACACCGTGTGTGAGGAGGCCGGCTGCCCCAACATCTTCGAATGCTGGGAAGACAAGGAAGCGACGTTCCTGATCGGCGGCTCCGAGTGCACCCGGCGCTGCGATTTCTGCCAGATCGACACCGGCAAGCCCTCCCCCGTGGATGTCTTCGAGCCCACCAAGGTGGCCCGCTCGGTCCAGGCGATGCAGCTGCGCTACGCCACGGTCACGGGCGTGGCCCGGGACGACCTCGCCGACGAGGGTGTCTGGCTCTACGCCGAGACGGTCCGCAAGATCCACGAACTGAACCCGGGCACCGGCGTCGAACTGCTGATCCCGGACTTCTCCGGCAGGCCCGAACACATCGAGGCGATCTGCGACTCCAAGCCCGAGGTGTTCGCGCACAACGTGGAGACCGTGCCGCGGATCTTCAAGCGCATCCGCCCGGCGTTCCGCTACGACCGGTCCCTGGACGTGATCACGCAGGGCCGGGCGCTGGGCATGGTGACCAAGTCGAACCTGATCCTGGGCATGGGCGAAACCCGCGAGGAAATCTCGGCGGCCCTGCAGGACCTGCACGACGCCGGCTGCGACCTGATCACCATCACCCAGTACCTGCGCCCGTCCGAGCGGCACCTGCCGGTGGACCGCTGGGTCAAGCCGCAGGAGTTCGTGGACCTCCAGCAGGAAGCCGACGAGATCGGCTTCCTCGGCGTCATGTCCGGGCCCCTGGTGCGCTCCTCCTACCGCGCCGGCCGGCTCTGGGCCACCGCGATGCGCAAAAAGGGCCGGGACATCCCGGCCGCCCTCGCCCACATCGAAAGCTCCGGCAGCACCCGCCAGGAAGCCAGCACCCTGCTGGCAGCCCAGGCCAGCTGACCCCGCCAGCTTGCCATCCGATATCCAGAGAGGACCAATGATGTTCCCTACCCGAATCGAAATCATCCCATCAGCCGGGATCGTTGACCAGGTCCAGTCCCTGGTTCCGCTGACCACCACGCTGACCATGACCTGCCTGCCCCACCACGGCATCGAACGGACCATGCGCGCGTCGGTGGAACTGAGCATGCTCGGCTACAACGTCATCCCGCACCTGGCCGCGCGCAGCATCAATGACCGTGCCGAGCTCACCCGCATCATGCGCGACTGCGACGTGGCCGGGATCGGCGAGGTGTTTGTGATCGGCGGCGACCGGAAGCAGGCCGCCGGCCCGTACGACTCGGCCCTCCCGCTGCTGGAGGACATCGCGCAGTACACCGGCGGCCTGATGCGCGCCGGCGTGGCGGGGTACCCGGAAGGCCACCCGTCGGTGGCCGCCCTGGACCTCGTGGACGCGCTGCTGGCCAAGCAGCACCTGGCCACGCACGTCGTCACGCAGATGTGCTTCGCCGCCCCGAAAATCCTCGACTTCGCGGCGCTCCTGCGCCGCGAAGGCGTGCGGCTACCCGTCTGGGCCGGGGTGGCGGGGTCCGTCCCGCGGACTAAACTGGTCACACTGGCCACGCAGATCGGCGTCGGAAGTTCCCTGAAGTTCCTGACCCGCAAGGGCCCGCTGGCGCGCAAGCTCCTCAGCGGGGACCGCTACTCACCCAACACCCTGGTGGCCGGGCTCGAAGGCCAGCCCGGCATCGCAGGCATCCATCTCTACAGCTTCAACAACCTCGATGCGGTCCCCAATGAAGCGGGCCCCGCGTCTTCCACAACAGCACTCCAGCCAGCATTGATTCGAGGAGCAGCACGTGAGTACTAGAACCATCGTTTCCCCGGAAACGCCGCATCTTGAGCGGCAGCTCAGTAACCGGCATATCCAGCTGATCGCCATTGGCGGCGCGATCGGCACCGGCCTGTTCATGGGCTCCGGCAAGACCATCTCGGCCGCCGGCCCGTCCGTCATCTTCGTGTACATGATCATCGGCTTCATGCTGTTCTTCGTCATGCGGGCCATGGGCGAACTCCTGCTGTCCAACCTGCACTACAAGTCCTTCAGCGACTTCGCCGCGGACCTGCTGGGCCCGTGGGCCGGGTTCTTCACCGGCTGGACCTACTGGTTCTGCTGGGTGATCACCGGCATCGCGGACGTCATCGCCATCGCCGGCTACTCCCAGGAACTCTGGCCGGGGCTGCCGCTGTGGATCCCGGGCCTGGTCACCATTGGCATCCTCCTGCTCCTGAACCTCGCCACGGTGAGGGCGTTCGGTGAGACCGAGTTCTGGTTCGCGCTGATCAAGATCATCGCCATCGCCGCACTGATCATTGTGGGCCTGTTCATGATCTTCAGCGGTTTCCAGTCCGACGCCGGCCCGGCCACCTTCTCGAACCTGTGGAGCCACGGCGGTTTCTTCCCCAACGAATTCATGGGTTTTGTTGCCGGCTTCCAGATCGCCGTGTTCGCCTTTGTAGGCATCGAACTCGTCGGCACCACCGCCGCCGAGGCCAAGGACCCGGAGAAGAACCTGCCCAAGGCCATCAACTCCATCCCCATCCGCGTGCTGCTCTTCTACGTCGGCGCCCTCATCATCCTGATGTCCGTCACCCCCTGGACCCAGTTCCAGGCCGGCCACAGCCCGTTCATCGCCATGTTCTCCCTCGCCGGCCTCGGCGCCGCGGCCACCATCGTGAACCTGGTGGTCCTGTCCTCGGCCATGTCCTCGGCCAACTCCGGCATCTACTCCACCTCCCGCATGGTCTACGGCCTGGCCCAGGAGGGCGACGCCCCGACCGTGTTCAGCCGGCTGTCCCGCCGCAAGGTCCCGCAGAACGCCCTGTTCCTCTCCTGCGTCCTGCTGCTCTCCGGCGTCATCCTGATGTACGCGGGCTCGGACATCGGCAAGGCCTTCGACATGGTCACCACCGTCTCCGCCGTCTGCTTCGTCTTCGTCTGGTCCATCATCCTGGCCAGCTACCTGAAGTTCCGTTCCCGCCGCCCGCACCTGCACGAGGCCTCCAAGTACAAAATGCCCGGCGGCATCCCCATGGTCTGGGTGGTCTTCGCGTTCTTCGCCTTCGTCCTCTGGGCGCTGACCACGCAGCCGGACACCCTCGTGGCGCTCCTGGTCACCCCGGTCTGGTTCATCGTGCTCGGCGCCGCCTGGCTCGTCCTGCGCAAGCGTCCGTCCCACCTGGCCCGCTACGCGGAGTTCCAGAAGGACCTCGACGGCGAGAAGGTCATCGCCGATCAGAAGGCACAGCGGGAAAGCTGAGCCATGGAAACCGAACACATTCTGACCGTCAACTGTGCCGAGTCCCCGGGAATCGTCCACGCGATCACCGGCTACCTGCTGGACCACGGCTGCGACATCATCGACACCAAGCACTTCGGTGACCGCAGGGAAAAGCAGTTCTTCATGCGCGTGCACTTCGCGTCAGGGAACAAAGCCTTCAGCACCGAAGAGCTGCGCCGGGACTTCGCACCCCTGGCCGACGAATGGGCGATGAACTGGCAGCTGGAGCCGCACGGCCGCAAACGCCGGGTGCTCATCATGGTGTCCAAGTTCGGGCACTGCCTCAACGACCTGCTGTTCCGGGCCCGCACGGGCGATCTTCCGGTGGACATCGTGGCCGTGGTCTCCAACCACACGGACCACGAGGAGCTGGTCAAGTGGCATGACATCCCGTTTTTCCACCTCCCGGTCACCAAGGAGACCAAGCCGGCGCAGGAAGCCCGGCTGCTGGAACTTGTGGATGAACACGATGTGGAACTTGTGGTCCTGGCCCGCTACATGCAGGTGCTCAGCGATGAGCTCTCGGCCGAGCTGACCGGGCGCACCATCAACATCCACCACTCGTTCCTGCCCAGCTTCAAGGGCGCCAAACCCTACCACCAGGCCTACGACCGCGGCGTCAAGACGGTGGGCGCCACCGCCCACTACGTCAACGCGGAGCTGGATGAGGGACCGATCATTTCCCAGCAGGTCATCGACGTGGACCACACGTACACGGCCGAGGACCTGGTGCGGGTGGGCCGGGACGCTGAGTGCAAGGCGCTGAGCAACGCGGTCAGGTGGCACTGCGAGGGCCGGGTCATGCTCGACGGAAACCGGACCGTGATTTTGCGCTGACCCGGCTGGCACGGTCTTTGGCCGGCCTGAAGCCCGGGCTTCAGGCCGGCCGGTTCGGGTACCCACGGTGTACCTACTTGGAGGATGTACTTACGCGGGCCATTGAACACTCGTGGTCAGTGGCCTATCCTGAGACCGTTGAAGGTCAAGCAGAGGCCCATGACGACGATTTCGAAAACGAGCGCTGTCCTATGCGTATGCCGTTCGGCGACTGCATCGGAGACGTTCGGGATAGGCCGACAATGAAGCCAGCCACAAACCGTCCCCCGCTTTCCGCAACTTCGGGCGGCCATGCCCTCAAGCCCGCACGCACATTGGTGCCTGCCGCGTATCACGGGGCCGAGGCCCAGCACCCCGGCCTGGGCCGCCGCGACGCGCACTACCCCACCCTGGTGGAGGCCGAATATGTGGGCAGCCCGTACTGCGAGCGGTGCGGCACGGACGAATTCATCTATCTGGAGACCTTTGTTCCCGCCACGCACCGGCGGGACGGCTCAATCAACAAGCTTGGCGAGGCCACCTACTTCTGCTCCGGCTGCGAAGACTACTCGGCCCACGCCGTGCCCGCCTCCTGGGTGCCGCCGGGCTGGTACTTCGGCTAAGCAACACAGACCCATGCCGCGCAGACCTAAGCCACGCAGACCCAAGCCACACCGACCTGACCCGCCGGGCAACGGCACGGGCCGGGCGGCCACCATTGGAGGGTGGCCGCCCGGCCCGTGTTTTATTTGTGCGGACTGGCTGGAGCGGACTCCTAGATGAGTCCGTCCGAGAGGTGGTTGGGCGTGCCGAAGCGGTGCGCCGTGATGCTGATGGCCTGCTCGTGCAGGAACGGCAGCAACTCCACGCGGCCGGCCTCCGTGACCGGGTGGGCGTAGACGGCCAGGTCCGGGCGGCCGCCGGTTGCTTCGGCCAGCGCCGTGGCGTTGCCGCCGATCAGCCGGATCCGGCCGCCGGACAGTTTGCCTGCCGCGGCGAGCGTTCCCGCGGAGGCCAGCCAGTCGGCGTCGTTCTCCACCGTGACGGCGATGCCGAGCCCGGACAGTGCGGTGCGCAGCCCGGCGGGCAGTTCGACGGCGGCGGACACCGTCAGCGCGGAGCCGGCCAGGACGCCGGCGGCGACGGTCCGGACGAGGTCAGCGAGCGGTTCACCTTCCGAGAGGCGGACCGTGACCGGCAGCGGACGATAGCGGAAGATGTTGCGTTCGGCGCCCAGGCCGGAGACGTCCTTGGCCGTGCCGAAGTCCTCGGCCCAGGCGGCGGCGTCGGAGGCCAGGGCGCGCTGCACCCGCTCCAGCTCGGCGGGGGCCAGGATGCCCCTGGCGGCATCCTCGAGCCGTCGCACGCCGGAGTGCGCAGCCGTGGCTCCCCCGTTGGCCCGTGCCGTGCTGGCCCTGCTGCTCCAGTCGCCGAGCCCGGCGAGGTAGTTGGGTCCGCCGGCCTTGGTGCCGGCGCCGACGGCGGATTTCTTCCAGCCGCCGAAGGGCTGGCGCTGGACGATCGCGCCGGTGATGCCGCGGTTGACGTAGAGGTTGCCGGCCTGGACGGAGTCCAGCCAGATGCCCAGTTCCTCCGGATCCAGGGAGTGCAGGCCCGAGGTGAGGCCGTAGTCGATCTGGTTCTGGATGGCGATGGCCTCTTCCAGGGTGTCCGCGGTCATGACGCCCAGGACGGGTCCGAAGAATTCGGTGAGGTGGAAGTAGGACCCGCGGCGCACGCCGTAACGGACGCCCGGGCTCCAGAGCCTGCCGGTGTCATCGAGCCTGCGCGGCTCGACGGCCCAGTTTTCGCCTTCGCCGAGCGTGGTCAGGGCGTCCAGGAGCTTGCCGTTCGCGGCCTCGATGATCGGACCCATCTGGCTGGCGGGATCCTCCGGGTAGCCCACCTTCATCGAGGTGACAGCGTCGATGAGCTGGTTGTGGAAACGCCTGGAGGTCCCCACGGAACCCACCAGGATGACGAGCGAGGCGGCTGAGCACTTCTGCCCGGCGTGGCCGAAGGCGGAGTGCGCCACGTCCTTGGCCGCCAGGTCCAGGTCCGCGCTCGGGGTGACGATGATGGCGTTCTTGCCGCTGGTCTCGGCGAGCAGGGGCAGGTCCTGGCGGAAGGAGCGGAACAGTTCGGCCGTCTCGTAGCCACCGGTGAGGATGACCCGGTCCACCGCGGGGTGCGAGATCAGCTGCGCACCGAGTTCACGCTCGCCGAGCTGGACCATGGTGAGCACGCCCCGCGGGACACCGGCTTCCCAGAGAGCCTCGATCATCACGGCACCGCTGCGGCGGGCCTGCTTTGCGGGCTTGATCACGACGGCGGAGCCGGCGGCGAGCGCCGCGAGGGTGGAACCGGCCGGGATGGCCACCGGGAAGTTCCACGGCGGGGTCACGACGGTCAGCTTGGACGGGACGAAGGCGGCGCCGTCGACGTCGTCCAGTCTGCGGGCGGATTCGGCGTAGTAGTGGGCGAAGTCAACGGCCTCGCTGACCTCGGGATCACCCTGGTCGATGGTCTTGCCGGTCTCACTGGCCATGACCTCGAGCAGTTCGGCCCGCCGGGATTCCAGGACGTCGCCGGCGCGGTGCAGGATCGCGGCACGCTCATTGCCGGAGAGCGCGCCCCAGGCCTTGCCGCTCTCCACGGCGGTGGCGATCACGGTGTTGAGGGTGTCCGCGTCACTGATGGTGGCCGCTGCCACGGCGGCGTTGCCAAGGGTGGAGGTGGTGACGCGCTCCAGGATGGCCCGCCCCCAGTCGCGGTTGGCGGGCAGCGAGGGGTCTGTGTCCGGGGTGTTCTCGAAGGAGTCGTGGGGCATCGGCGCGGCCGGGAGGCTGCGGTCCTGCCGGCGGTTCGGCGGCGGGACCTCGTCGTCGAGCCTGGCGAGGGAGGCAAGGAAGCGCTGCTTCTCCCGCTCGAACAGCGATCTGCTTTCTGGGGAGTTCCCCCCCAGTTCAAAGACGGCGGACATGAAGTTGTCCCGGCTGGCGCCTTCCTCGAGCCGGCGGATCAGGTAGGCGATCGCGACGTCGAACTCGGCGGGGTGGACCACCGGGGTGTAGAGCAGGAGCGAGCCGACGTCCTGCCTCACGGCTTCGGCCTGGCCCTGGGCCATGCCGAGCAGCATCTCGAATTCGATGCCGGATTCCACGCCGCGCCGCTTGGCCAGCAGCCAGGCGAAGGCAATGTCGAAGAGGTTGTGGCCTGCGACCCCGATCCGGATGTTGCGGATCCGGTCCGGGTGCAGCGCGTAGTTGATCACGCGCTTGTAGTTGGTGTCCGAGTCCTGCTTGGTGTTCCAGGTGGCGAGCGGCCAGCCGTGCAGGGAGGCCTCCACGTGCTCCATCGGCAGGTTGGCGCCCTTGACCACGCGGACCTTGATCGCTGCGCCGCCGCCGGCGCGCCGGGCGGCGGCCCAGTCCTGGAGCCGGATCATGGCCGCGAGGGCGTCGGGCAGGTAGGCCTGCAGCACGATGCCGGTCTCGAGGTTCTTGAATTCGGGCTTGTCCAGGATCCGGGTGAAGACCGCGATGGTCAGGTCCAGGTCCTTGTATTCCTCCATGTCCAGGTTGATGAACTTCGCTTTGGGGAAGGAGGCGGCACGGGTGAAGAGCGGGGTCAGCTTCTCGACGACGTGCTCCACGGCCTCGTCGAAGGCCCAGGCGGAGTGCGGGGCGACGGTCGCGGAGACCTTGATGGAGACGTAGTCGACGTCGGCCCGGGCCAGCAGGGCGTGGGTGCCCTCGAGCCGGCGGGAGGCCTCGTGGTCACCGAGCACTGCCTCGCCGAGGAGGTTGACGTTGAGCTTGATGCCCTCCTTGCGGATCTTCGCGATGGCCAGGCCCAGCTTGGCGTCCGTGGCATCGATGATGAGGTGGCCGACCATTTCGCGGAGCACTCGGCGGGCGATGGGGATGACCACCTGCGGCAGGACCGGGGCCAGGGTGCCGCCGAGGCGGACGGCGCCGCGCATGTACCAGGGCAGGAACGCGGGCACCTTCGGAGCGAGGGCGGCGAGGTTCCGGGCGGCGACCCGGAAGTCCTCGGGGCGGACGACGCCGTCGACGAATCCGACCGTGAAGTCCAGGCCGTTGGGGTCCTTCAGGACACCCGCGAGTTGCTCGGCCGACGCGTCCACGGGGACCTTCGCGGCGTCGGCGAGCCAGCGGCGCACCTGGGCAATGGTTTCTTCGGCGAGGGCAGCGGCGTCAAGGACCGGGGAGCCTTCCGGGACGGCTGCGTGGTCGGCTTCATTGCCTGTGCCCACGACGGGTGCCGTTGAAATGTTGGTCATGGCTGGTACTCGTTCTTTCTCATCAGGTGGAGCTCTTATGACCCAGTATGGAACCGGATTTTCATAAGATAAAGCGATGTTTTCCGAGCAGTACTGGTTAGAAAAAGTGAACATTTCGGCGCCCGTCCAAACGGCCGGAAAATCCCCGGAATCCCCGGTTGCGCTATCACTTAGGGTTCCCAAAAACCCTGGATAGGGGCCGTAAGTGATAGCGCAACGGGGCGAGGGGAGATGAGCCTGCCGGGGTCAGCCGATGGGGCGGTGCATCTCCACTGCTTCCTCGTGCCGGGGGCTGTCCGGGTTCATCAGCGAGTGCTTGCGGCCGTAGCCGAAGTAGATCACCAAGCCGATGACGAGCCAGGCGGCGAAGCGGAGCCAGGTGGCGAAGGGAAGCTGGGTCATGAGGAATCCGGAGGACAGGATGCCGAAGGCTGGCACCAGGGGCATCAGCGGGAGCCGGAAGGTACGCGGGGCGTCGGGCTTCTTGTAGCGGAAGATAATCACCGACAAGCAGACGACGACGAACGCGGCGAGGATGCCGATGTTGGTCAGGTCAGCCACGGCCTTGATCGGGAAGACGCCGGCCAGCGCTGCGGACGTGATGCCGGCGATCCAGGTGACGCGCTGCGGGGTGCCGTGGCGGTCCGTCTTCGCGAACCAGCCCGGGAGCAGCCCGTCCCGGCTCATGGAGAACCAGACGCGGGTGACGCCGAGGAGGAACGTTAGCATCACCGTGAGGATGGACAGGACGGCGAACACCGAGATGATCGTCGCAATCACGGGCAGCCCGACGCCGTTGAAGGCGGAGGCGAAGCCTGCCTTCGGGTCGATGTCCCGGTAGTTCTGCATTCCGGTGAGCACCAGCGTGGCGGCGACGTAGAGCAGCATGGCGATGATCAGCGAGAGGATGATGGCCTTGGGCATGTGCTTCTTGCCGTCCGTGGCTTCTTCCGCCGCCGTGCTCATGGCGTCGTAGCCGAACACGGCGAAGAACACGGTGGCTGAACCTGCCAGCACCGGGCCGAAGCCGCTGGGCATGAACGGGCTGTAGTTGTTGGTATTGATGTAGAAGATGCCCAGCCCGATGATGAACAGGATCAGGACCACCTTGATGGCCACGGCCACGAGCTCGAAGCGGCCGAAGGCCTTGGTGCCGCGGGACAGGATCCAGGTCACGATCAGGCAGACCACGATCGCCGGAAGGTTGATGATGCCGCCCTTGCCCTCGTCAGCCGTCGACGTCATCCAGACGGGCATGTGGACCCCGATTCCGGAGAGGAACGCGTCGAAGTAGCCGGAGATGCCGATCGCGACGACGGCCACGATCGCGGTGTACTCGAGCAGCAGATCCCAGCCGATGAACCAGCCGATCACTTCACCCAGCGCCACGTAACCATAGGTGTAGGCGGATCCGGCCCGCGGGATCATGCCGGCGAACTCCGCATAGGACAGAGCGGCCGCTGCCGAGGCCAGGCCCGCGATCAGGAAGGAAAACAGCACCGCGGGCCCCACACCCGGGTTGTCTCCGCTGCCGGCCGCCACCAGCCCGGCCAGCGAGAAAATACCGACGCCGATGATGCCGCCGACGCCGATGGCCGTCAGCTGCCAGAGCCCCAGGCTCTTGAACAAACCGCTGTGTTTGTTTTCCTCTTCGATGTCGTCAATGGGCTTGCGCCGCATGATGGACCGGGTCAAATCGTTTGTGCTCATCACGGTCTCCTGCTTAGGTCATGCCCATCAATCCACCCTGTGATGGGGGTTACTCAGGGACAACAGTATGCAAGCCCGGTTGCATTAGATAAAGTGAATTTTTCTTATCAATAACCATTGGGTTTCACGAAGGAACAGCGATGCTCGACGTCCGGCGATTGCGGCTGCTCCGTGAACTGAAGATCCGCGGAACCCTGGCTGAGGTGGCCGAAGCGCTCCAGTACAGCCCGTCCTCAGTCTCCCAGCAACTGGCGCTGCTTGAAAAGGAAGCGGGCGTCGCACTCCTGCGGAAAACCGGTCGCCGCGTGCAGCTCACGCCCCAGGCCGAAGTCCTGGTGGCCCACACGGCCCAGCTGCTCGAAACCCTCGAACAGGCCGAGGCCGACCTCGCGGCTTCCCTGACCACGGTCACCGGCACGGTGCGGATAGCCGTCTTCCAGTCGGCCGCCCTGGCGCTCATGCCGGACGCCCTGAGCCGGATGTCCGCCAGCTACCCGGAGGTGCGGGTGGAAATGACCCAGCGGGAGCCTGAAACGGCACTCCACGAGACCTGGGCGCGCGACTTCGACCTCGTGATCGCCGAGCAGTACCCCGGCCACGCGGCCCCCCGCTACGCCGAACTGGACCGCATCCCGCTGACCAGCGACGCCATCCGGCTGGCCGTCCCGCCGCCCTCGCCGGACCGGCCGGCCATCATGACCCTTGCGGATACGGCAGAGCTGCCCTGGGTGATGGAGCCGCGCGGGGCGGCGTCGCGGCACTGGGCCGAACAGGCGTGCCGGAGCGCCGGCTTCGAACCCGATGTCCGCTTTGAAACAGCGGACCTGCAGGCGCAGATCCGGCTGATCGAATCAGGCAACGCCGTGGCCCTGATGCCGGATCTCGTCTGGACGGGCCGGGGAACCACAGCCCGTCTGCTGGGCCTGCCCGGCGATCCGCACCGGACCGTCTTCACCTCCGTGCGCCGCTCCAGCGCGAAGCGGCCGGCCATCCTCGCCGCCCGCGAGATCCTGGCCGAGACGGCCGCCGCCCTCGGCCCCGCGGGGCGGCCGCCGGCCGGGACCACCGGGACGGCAGGGACGGCAGGGACCGCCGGGGCGGCCGCCGCCGTCGGCCGGGCCGTAACATCCGTCACAGCGCACCGGGCACCCCCGCGCTAGACTGTTCACGTTATGAATCGCACAATATTCAAATCCAAGATCCACCGCGCCACGGTCACGCACGCGGACCTTCACTATGTCGGGTCCGTCACCGTGGACCTGGATCTGCTGGAGGCCGCCGACATCCTCCCCGGCGAGCTCGTGGCGATCGTCGACGTCACCAATGGCGCCCGGCTGGAGACGTACACGATTGCCGGCGAGCGCGGTTCCGGCGTCATCGGGATCAACGGCGCGGCCGCACACCTGATGCACGTAAACGACATCGTCATCCTGATCACCTACGCCCAGATGACCACCGAAGAGGCACGGGCCTACATGCCCAAGGTCGTCCACGTGGACAGGGACAACAGGATCGTCCAGATCGGCAGTGACCCCGCCGAGGGACATACGCCCGGCCTCATGCGTCCGCCGCACGCCCTGGACAACGCCTCCCTGAACTGACCGGACTGACGCCCCAGGCCCTTGGCCGCCCACCTGCCCAGGCTCCCGGTGTCGCACCGTAACACCCCCGGCCGGATAAAAAGCTGATTACTCTGGGATGGTGACTGCCTCCCCTTATCCGCCTGGACCGCCGCGGACCACCGCGTGCTAGGCGTCCTCGCCGGCTTCTTCGTCGTCTGGTGCATCATCCTGGTCGGCATGTTCGTCGGCCGGCGCAATATTCTGGGGGACAACGCCCGCTCCGTGCTCAGCGCGCTGACCTTCTTTGTCGCGAGCCCCGCCCTGCTGTTCGAGACCCTGAGCAGGGCCAAACTCGTCGACGTCTTTGCGGCGCCGCTGCTGGTGAGCGCCGTCGGCGCCATCGCGACCGCGGCACTGTTCTTCGGCATTGTCCGGCTCCTGCTCAAACGCTCCCTGCCGGAATCCCTGACGTCCGCCATGAGCGCGTCCCTGGCCAACTCGGCGAACCTGGGCATCCCGATCGCCGTCTTCGTCCTGGGCGATGCCAGCTATGTGGCGCCCCTGCTGATCTTCCAGCTGGCCTTCTTCACGCCGGTGTTCCTGATGGCCCTCGATTCCACCACCAGCGCGCATCGGACCACTCCGATGAGCTTCGTGCTGATGATCCTGCGGAATCCGATGATCGTGGGGTCCGCCCTGGGCCTCGTGGTGGCCGGGACCGGCTGGCAGGTGCCCGAGCTCGTGATGCAGCCGATCCACCTGATCGGGGGCGCCGCCATTCCGGCGATGCTGATCGCTTTCGGCATGAGCCTCAACGGTTCCAGGCCCCTGCAGGCCCTGGAGGGACGCCGGCTCGACATCCTGCTGGCCAGCGGATTCAAGCTCATCGTGCACCCGCTGCTGGCCTACCTGTTCGCCCGCTTTGCGCTGGGAATGGACGGGCAGGGACTCTTCGCCGTCGTCGTAACCTCCGCCCTGCCCACCGCCCAGAATGTGTTTGTGATCGCCAGCCGCTACCGGATCGGCCTCGCCGTGGCCAAGGACACGGTGCTGATCACCACCGTGGTTGCGGTGCCGGCCCTGATCGGCGTGGCCCTGCTGCTCGCCTGATACCCGCACGTCGCGCACATCCCTGCGGGAGCTGCGGGAGGGTCGCCGGCAGCTGATCGGCGCGGCACTCCACCCCGGCCCGGCTGCCGCCGCTAGGCTGGAACTGGTCGTGCCAAGCGACCTGCACTCACACATGTATTGGGGAACAATTGCACAGCCTCCGGGAACAGACAGCACGCCGCCGCGGAATCGGAAAGAGCCACGGAATCGGGGCGGTGGACTGGATCGCGGGCAGCCTGGCCGGGCTGCTGCTCATTTCCGCGACTGCCTGCGCCCCGGCCGCCGGCAGTTCGCCGCCCGCTCCCGCAGCCGCCGTCGAAAGCTCCGCGGCCGGCGCTTCGTCCGCCCCGACGGCGAGCGCAACGCCGCCGGAGACCGACGCCGCCCCGCTCGATCCCGAGTCGACGCCCGGAGTCACCCTGTCCGGCGCCAGCGCCCCGCACCAGCAGCCCGCCTACGCCAGCAAGGCCCTGGACGTGCTGGCCGCCCTCCCGGTCAAGGGCCGGGCACCCAAGACCGGATACTCCCGCGACCAGTTCGGCCAGGCCTGGGCCGACGTCGACCGCAACGGCTGCGACACCCGCAATGACACGCTCCGCAGGGACCTCACCGCCATCGCCCTCAAGCCCGGGACCCACGACTGCGTGGTGCTCTCCGGCGTGCTCAACGACCCCTACACGGCGACCCTGATCAACTTCCTCCGCGGCAACACCACCAGCGCCGCGGTGCAGATCGACCACGTCGTCGCCCTCAGTGACGCCTGGCAGAAGGGCGCCCAGCAGCTCAGCGCCGCACAGCGGCTCTCCTTCGCCAACGATCCGCTGAACCTGCTCGCCGTGGACGGCCCCAGCAACCTCAGGAAGAGCGACGGCGACGCCGCCACCTGGCTGCCCCCGAACAAGTCCTACCGCTGCGCCTACGTCGCGCGGCAGATCTCGGTGAAATCCAGCTACGGGCTCTGGGTCACGCAGGCCGAACACGACGCCATGGCACGGGCCCTGGGTGACTGCCCGGACGCCCTGGCACCCACGAGCCTGGCAGCACCCCCGGCGCAGGCGGCACCGGCACCCGGGCTCGTCCCGGCGCAGGCCCCCGTCCCAGTGCCCCCGGCACCCGCCGCCGCCTACTACGCGAACTGCGCCGCTGTCCGCGCAGCCGGCGCGGCGCCCATCCGCGCGGGCCAACCGGGCTACAGCAGCAAGCTGGACCGTGACGGGGACGGCGTCGGCTGCGAGTAACGGGCTGGACAGGCCGGGCCCGATCTGGCGCGTCGGATCGTGAATCCCCGGCAGAAGGGGATCCGCAGCGGCCAGGGCCAGCTGCGCTTATGCCGGCCGGACCAGGCACTCTCCGGTGAGCGTGCCGTTTCTGATGACCATGCCGTTCGCGTCGGTTCTGTTCTCGGAGAGCTGCGCGAAGTACCTGACGGTGGTGCCGGCCCGCCGGTGCAGAAACATGATAACGGTGACGTCTTCGTTTGACTGCACCCCGGTGAAGGCTCCCGTACCGGCTACCTCGCCGTCAAACGTGGGTCCTGTGGTGAGTGTGTCGAACAGGTTGCTCGTTCCCCGGCGCGTCCAGACGACGTCGGCGGCGGGTATGGTCTCGGCGATGCCGGAGACCGGACGCTCCTGGACAAGGAGCCGTGCGGCCTGTGAGGCGAAGGTAGCGAACCGGGGCACGGCGGCCAGTTCCGCCATTGACTCCACCGGGGCCCTGACTGAACCGACTTCGAAACCCCTCAGCTTTGGCAGCCCCAGCAGCGGTGCCACGGTGGAAACCGGGCTGCCCGTGAGGATCACGGAGCGTAAGTCCTGCAGGGCGGCCAACGGTGACAGGTCGGTGATCCCTGCACCCGTGATGCTGATTTCCCGCAGTTTCACCAGCCCTCTCAGGGGCGACAGGTCCGTAACGGGGCCTTCCAGGGTGATTTCTTTGAGCTGCGCCAGGCCCGCCAGCGGGCCAACGTCTTCGACCCTGGTGTTGCCGATGGACAGCTTGGCCAGGTCCGGGAGCCCGGCCACCGGGCCCAGGTCCATATCGAGTTTGTGGCAGGCCCAGCTCGAGAGTGACTGCAGCCGGGGCGTGAACCGCAAGGGCCGGAAGTCTTCGGGGTCTTCATCGCCTGCGCAGCTAAGCGACAGGGCGGTGATCTTGGATTCGGCCATGACGGACCACGCGTTGCTGTTGAACATCTGGGCGGATACGCCGGTCGGGTATCCCCCGTCCATCAGGGCGAGTTTTTGCTGGAGTGCCAGTCCTTGGTCTTCGATGGCGTTGAAATCCACGAAGTCCGCGATCAGGGGCGCGGCGATGTCCTGCAGCGCGTCACGGTCTTTGACCTGCATCTGGGGCAGATTACGCATGTCCCACCATTGCGCGAAGCTTTCCGGGCGCACATCGAACTCTTCCGGAGTGAAGTCCTGCAGCTGTTCGATGACCTCGGCGACTTTGCCGGCGGCGCGGGCGAAGTCGGTGTAACAGACATTTGCGGCTTCCTGGATCAGCGACAGGTTCCGCCCGACGGTTCTCTGCAGGTTCTTGAAATGTTCGAGCTGCCGGGGTGACAGCCTGACCGGTCCGTTGAGGATGCGGCTGACCCGCCGCATGTATCGGGCGTTCTTTTCAAACTCGTCGCTGATCAGCCGCCGTGCCAGGCGCACACCGTCCCCTATGACGGGAGGCACGGAGAACAGGCCAAGTTCTGCCCAGGGGGAGGTCAGGTACGACAGCTGGGCCGGGCCGCCCGGCGAATCCAGAGGCATTTCCGGATCGACCTGGTCCGTGAATTGTTCCCTCCCGTACTTCACGGCTGCATTCAATGCCGCCAGCACCGCTTCGGGATTCTGGAGGGAAGCGACCAGCAGAGGGGCGCCTCCGGGATCGGTTCCGAATACCTCGGAGAGCTTGCGCACGTCCCCGCCGAGCTGGAACGCGGAGAGGCTCAGGCTCGCCGTCTTGCCGAAGCGCTGCGAGGCCATCCGCAGCGAGGCTTCCACCTCCACCGGCGGCCCCTGGAAGTTCACCTCGCCGCTGAAGGCCTGCTTGTCTTCCCGGGTTGCGAATTCGACCTTCACCGCGACCAGGAGCTTCGCGCCCAGGGTGATCTGCGAGACGTATTCGTGGCCGCAGGTGATCGGCCAGTTCTCGCCCACGAACGTGCCCCCGGAGGTGCCGCGGGCCGCCTGGCCCTCGGGCGTCAGGCCGGTGTCGAGGCCGGGGAAACGGAACTTCGCGTTCTTGAAGCTGATCACATGGCTGTAGATCGTCACGTCCGAGTAGTCCGAGGACGCGGACTCGGACGCAAATGTCGCGGCGACACTGCCGGAGAAGAGGCCATACCGCGCTTTGACGCCTACCTCGAATCCGAGCTCGGAAGCGGCTGCGTCCTCGCTCATGCTCCGGTCGAACGTGAGTTGGGACTGCTGGTTGCCGGCAAATTCCATCCCTCCACGCACGCATTGGCCGCAGAACTCTTCGGCCTCAACGTTGTACCCCTGCCCCAGGGAAGCCTTCTCGCTCAAGCTCGCTGACTGTATCTCCATCGATGGTCCCCGAATCGCTTTTCAGAACAAGGCGGCGAACGCCGGAACGCTGATGACCCCCGGACTTCAGGTCAGGACAGCTGCTGGGGCAAAAAATACACCTACCAGCGCACCCCGGCAAGAGCCGATCCCCTGCGCCGCCAACCGAACAGTGAGGAATACGTGCCTGCCCGTAACGGCCTCCCGCGTGTCATGAACCGGTTCCGGTCCGTGGCTAGCTCTTCTGGTGCCGGTCCAGCAGGCGCGCGCAGCGGATGAAACCGAGGTGTGAATACGCCTGGGGATGGTTGCCGAGGTGCGTTTCGGTGCCGGGATCGTATTCCTCCGGCAGCAGTCCGGTGGGGCCGAACAGGTTCACCAGCTGGTCGAACAGGTCCCAGGCCTCCTCGATCCGGCCCACCGCGACATAGGCCTCGATCAGCCAGGTGGTGCAGATGTGGAACCCGCCCTCCAGGCCCGGGAGCCCGTCGTCGTACCGGTACCGGAAGACGGTGGGTCCCACCCGCAGTTCACGCTCCACGGCCGTGACGGTGTCCACGAAGCGCTGGTCGTTGACGTCCAGGAGGCCGGAGAGGCCGATGTGCAGCACCGCCGCGTCCAGATCCGGGCTGTCGTAGGCCACGGTGTAGGAGTTGGCGGTGTCGTCCCAGCCCTCGCGCAGGACTTCCTCCCGGATGGCGGCGGCGGCGGGTTCCCAGTCCGGCAGCGGCGTCCGGCCGTGGCGTGCCGCCGTGTGCAGGGCCCGATCCAGCGTCACCCAGCACATCACCTTCGTGTAGACATGGTGCCGGGGCGCCCGCCGGGCCTCCCAGATCCCGTGGTCCGGTTCGGGCCAGCGGGCCAGGACGGCCGAGGCCATCTGGACCATCAGCTCCCAATGGGGATCCGACAGGACACCCTTCCGTGCGCTCAGCGCAGCGATCAGCTCGGCGATCGGCCCGAACACGTCCAGCTGGACCTGGTGGTCGGCCGCGTTGCCGATCCGGACCGGGCGGGATCCGGCGTAGCCGGGCAGGCTTTCGATGATGGCCTCGGTGGACAGCGGCGCCCCGGTCACCGAGTACAGCGGATGGAGCCATTCCGGTCCGGGCGCATGGGCCAGGATCCGGCCCAGCCAGGCCAGGAATCCGTCGGCCTCCACCGTGGAGCCGAGGTCCACGAGCGCGTTGACGGTCATCGACCCGTCACGCAGCCAGCAGTACCGGTAGTCCCAGTTCCGCGTGCCGCCGATCCCCTCGGGCAGCGAGGTGGTGGGCGCTGCCAGCACCGCGCCGGTGGGTTCGTGGACCAGGGCACGCAGCACCAGCGCCGAGCGCCGGACCAGGGACGGCTTCACGCCGGGCAGCTGCAGGTCCTGGACCCAGCGCCGGGAATGATGCGCGACGGCGGTGCGCCGCCCGGTTTCGTCGTCGGCTGCAGCGGGCTGGGGTCCGGTGTCCCCGCAGCGCAGGTTGAGCACGACGGCGCCCTGCCGGAGGTCGATGTCCGCCGTGGCGGTGGCGTGCCGGCCGTCGGAGGTGATGGTGAAGCTGACGCCGGGCGCCCGCAGGATGATGGGATCCGCCGTCCCCACGATATGCAGCTCCGCCCCGCGGGCCTCCATGCTGAAGGGGGCATTGGCGTAGTCCGGCCGCGGCGCAAACACGATCCTGGCCCCGCCCGTGCCGGAGAGCACCCGGACCAGGCTCGTGACGCCCTCCGGGGCCGGCTCCAGGTAATCGGTCACCGTGACGTCCGCCCAGCGGGTTTCCACGATCATGGTGCTGTCCACATAGCGCTGCCCCAGGACCTGGGAGGGCTTCACCGGCTCCACGGAAAAGTGCCCGGCCGCGTCCCCGCCGAGGAGATGGGCGAAGAGTGAGCCGGAGTCTGGCAGCGGGTGGCTCATCCAACAGATCTTGGCGTCCGGCGTGATGAGGGCCGTGGAGGAACCGTTGCCGATCATGGAGTGGCGTTCCAGGCCCACGGCATCCTCGCCGAAGAGCCAGGCCCGCCGCAGTTCAAAGAGGATGGCCAGGACCCGGGCGAAGGATTCCGGGTCGCGGAGCCGGTGGCCGGCCGCCGTGGGGCCCTCCCCCACCCGCAACCCCATGTCCGGTCCGCGCAGGGTGGCCATGGCGAGCTCATCGCTGAGGGCGTCTCCCGCGTAGAGGGCGGCGCTCACGCCGAGCACTGAGCGCAGGTGCTCGAGCGCGGCGGCCTTGGACGGCTCCACCACGGACAGGTCCAGGACCGAGCCGTCCACGATAAAGAACAGGCCGTGGGCCCGGGCGATGTCCTCCGACTGTTGCGTCGCCTTCCCCACGATCTCCGCCGACGCTTGATGAGTGTGGACTGCCACCGCCGCGGGTTTGCGCTCGATGCTGATACCCCGGTAGGCGCCCACGGTTTCGGCGAGCGCCTGGCTGGCCTGCTGGAGCACGGATTCGGTGGCCAGGGACAGCCCGTATGCATAGCCCATGTCGAATTCGGCGCCGTGCGAGCCGACGAGGTGCACCTCCGCGGGCAGGCGCGAGACGGCGGCCAAGTCGCGCAGGGACCGGCCCGAGATGACGGCCGCGTGGGTGTTGGGGAGGGCCGCCAGCGCGCGGAGGGCGATGGCGGCGCTGGCCAGCGGCAGTGTCTCGGTCGAAATGCCTTCCGCTGCGCACAGCGTCCCGCCGTAGTTGCAGGCGACCAGCAGCCCCGGAGTGCGGGCCAGGATCTTGAGGTCAGCCAGCAGCTGCGGCGTCAGGCCGTCGTCGGCGGCATTCGTCTGCACGAAGGCGCGGAGCAGGCCCAGCGGCAGGGATTTCGTCAGGAGGGCAGAGTCAGCCAGGGACTGGTTGAGCGGAGTGGGCATACGCGGAGTCCTTCGGATAGTCCCCAATGCCTGCATGAGAATCGTCCGTCAGAGGACATGACTCAATTATCCGCCGCAGCCCGTTTCGCGCGGGTGTCCCTGCGGTTCCAACCGTGTAACATCCGCCGGCCTTCGGCTAGCAGTTGCCCGGGCGGTACTCGTAGGCGCCGGAATCAGCCGAACCGTCGCCGGTGCAGTCCCCGTTCACGGCCGCGCCTTGCCCGTCGAGATCCATGGTCGAGGCGCCGGTGCCCGCACGGTCTATCGCGGGGCTCGAGCCGGTCAGGTGCAAATCAGCCGGGGCGTTCACGAAGCCTGCCGGCGCGGTGGTTGAGGTGCTGTCCGGCGCCACGTTGGCGGGCCCGTTGAGGACGTTCTGTTGTTCGGTCCAGCCCGAACCGTCGATCCACAAGGCGTTGCGTACGGCGACCAGGATGTTGCCCCGGATTATTGTCGACGCAGGGCATGTTGCATGGCAGACAACTGCCTGGGAATCCGGCCCGTCCAGCCAGACGGTGTTGTGTTCAAAGGTGGTGTTGTTGGTCGGGCCGAAGGAAGACCTGGGCCCGCGTGCGATCAGGCCCACGGCCTTGGAGCAGTTGGCGCCGCAGGTGGAGCGGATGAGGTTGTACCGGTAGGTGTTTCCGTCCGCGGCGGCTCCCTTGGATCGTCCTATCTCGGAGAAAACGTTGTTGTCCACGGCCGTGTTGTGGTGGATGTTGTTGCGGCTGCCGTTGAATATCTCAAAGGCGCTGCCGTCACGGATGAAGTCGTAGGACTCGGCCGTGGAGCCGGTGATGGTGTTTCCCGAGAATTCGTTGTCGCTGCCGTTAATGAGAATGCCGAAAGCCCCCGAATCGTCGTTGCATTGAACTGCTGCGGGGGTACCGCAGGCCGTCCCCGGGGTATTGGCGTTCATGACGTTGTTGTCGGTCAGGGTGTTGTTCGCGTAAAGGCCGAAATCCGAGCCTTCGCCGACCTTGATGCCGGCAGCATTTTGCGCGGCGGCGGAATTCCTGATCACGTTGTGGTCGCCGGCGACACTGAAGCCCGCGTATCCGCAGGCCTCGGCCCGCAGACCGTCCACCGTGATGTAGTCGCCGTCTATCTTGACGCAGGTTCCGTCCTGCCCGGCGACGATGGTGGGCACGCTTCCGCTGCCGTAACTGCCCAGGGTGATTCCGGACCTGGCCGTCCCGCTGTGGCCGGCCACAAGGACGCCGGTCCACACATCGCCCCTGCGGAAACTGACGGAATCGCCGGGTTGCAGCAAGGTCTCATTGATCTTCGAAAGCGACTTCCACGGGGATTCGACAGACTTCCCGTCATTGTTGTCATCGCCGGCATCGCTGACGAAGTAGGTCGTGCCGGCGGCCGATACCGGCGCCCAGGCGTTAACGAGGAATCCGCCGACCAGCAACAAGGCCGCCAGCACCACGACAATTGTGGTCTTGATCTTCATCGCTACACCTGGATTTGAACGTGTATCCGGAACAGTGGGTGCTGCCACCGGCCAGCGGAGCAAGCCGGCACCCTGAAAACCTAACGGTAGGGGTGCGCCGCGGCTTAGTCAACGATCCGGACGCCGGTGCCCGCCGGCCCCACGCGCAGCCCAACCACCCGAACCGCGTCGGGCCGGCTTTCCAAAATGTTCCTTTTTGCCCCTTGACGTTCCTTATTGTGCGTTTATGATAGATAATTATGTGAGCTGCTTCACGCCGTCCGTGTTTTTCAAAGGAGAAATCATGACCATGCATGAAGACGCCCTGCGCAGGGCTTCCAGCCAAGGCGGCTGGGACCGCCGGACCCTGCTGAAGACCTTCGGGGCGGGCGCGGCAGCCATGGCCGGCATTCCCCTGCTGGCAGCCTGCACGGGCGGCAGCACCCCGTCCGGCAGCGCAGGCGCCAAGACCCTGACCTTCGGATCGGGTTCCTCGGATGAAGTCCCCAAGGCCGCTTACAAGGCCGTCACCGATGCCTTCGAGAAGAAGTCCGGCGTCCAGGTCACCACCAATGTGGTGGCCCACAATGATTTTCAGAACAAGATCAACACCTACCTCCAGGGCAGCCCGGACGATGCCTTCACCTGGTTTGCCGGCTACCGGATGCAGTACTACGCAGGCAAGGGCCTGCTGGCACCGATCGACGACGTCTGGGAAAAGGTCGGAGCCAACTACTCCGACGCCCTGAAGAAGGCCTCCACGGGCGCGGACGGGAAAATGTACCTGATCCCCAACTACAACTACCCGTGGGGCTTCTTCTTCCGGAAGAGCCTCTGGGCAGAGAAGGGCTACGCCGCACCGAAGACCTTCGATGAGCTCAAGACCCTCTGCGCCAAGATGAAGTCCGACGGCCTGATCCCGATCGAATTCGCGGACAAGGACGGCTGGCCCGCGATGGGCACGTTCGACTACCTGAACATGCGCCTGAACGGCTACCAGTTCCATATGGACCACGGCGCACAGGGAGAGCTGGGACCAGAAGAAGGTCAGCGACGTCTTCGATACCTGGAAGGCACTGCTGCCGTTCCAGAACCCGAATGCCCTCGGCATGACCTGGCAGGACTCCGCGAAATCCCTCGCCGACAAGAAGTCGGGCATGTACCTGCTCGGTTCCTTCCTGACACAGCAGTACACGGACAAAGCCGGTGCCGACGACATCGACTTCTTCCCGTTCCCCGAGGTCGCCATGGAGGGCCAGGACTCCATCGAGGCGCCCATCGACGGCCTCCTGCTCTCCAAGAAGGGCGGCCAGAACCAGGCCGCCAAGGATTTCCTGGCCTACCTCGGAACTCCGGAAGGCCAGAACGCCTACGCCGCGGTCGATTCCTCCTACATCGCCACCGCCAAGGGCGCGGACACGTCCAAGTTCACGCCGCTGACCAGGAAGCTTGCCGACTCCATCAGCGGCGCCAAGAACATCAGCCAGTTCTTCGACCGTGATGCCTTGCCCGCCATGGCGAACAACGTGATGATCCCGGCCCTGCAGTCCTTCATCAAGGACGGCGCCGTCGATGTGAAGAACCTGGAAGCCCAGGCCAAGTCCCTGTACGCCGCCCAGTAGCGACGCATCGGCCCGAAACGCATGTCCCAAGCGCTTGATCCGAGCGCTTTTCCCAAAACAAGGAATCGCCATGAGTGTCTCTACCGATCTGTCCGCGCGGGGGCGCGATGCTGTCGCCGCCCCGGGGCGGCGGGTCCGGCGGCTGTCAGGCCGCGACAAGGTGGTGCTCGGCATCATGGTGGGCATCCCCACGCTGATCCAGCTGGTCCTCGCCTGGATCCCCACCCTCATGTCCGTCGGGCTGTCCTTCACGCGCTGGAACGGGCTCGAACTGACTGATATCAAGCCCGCCGGCGTCGAGAACTACCAGTTCGTCTCCCAGGACTACCCGCCGTTCTGGCCCGCCGTGCAGCATAACGTGCTGTGGCTGGTCTTCCTGGCACTCATCGCCACGCCGCTGGGGCTCCTGCTGGCCGTCCTGCTGGACCAAAACATCCGCGGCAGCAGGATCTACCAAAGCATTTTCTTCACACCGGTGATGCTTTCCCTGGCCCTCATCGGGGTCATCTGGCAGCTGTTCTACAACCGCGACAGCGGACTGCTGAACTTCCTGCTCGGCACGGCCGGGACACCCCAAGCCGTCGACTGGTTCGGCGATTCCAGCGTCAACATCTGGGCTGCCCTCTTTGCCGCCACCTGGCGGCACGCCGGTTACGTCATGATCCTGTACTTGGCCGGGCTCAAGGGCGTGGACCCCACCCTGCGGGAAGCCGACAAGATCGACGGCGCCAACGCCGTCCAGACTTTCTTCCGGGTGGTCTTCCCGGCCATGCGCCCGGTCAACGTCATCATCATCGTCATCACCGTCATCGAATCCCTCCGGGCGTTCGACATCGTCTACGTGATCAACCGCGGCACCAACGGCCTGGAGCTCATCAGCGCCCTGGTCGTCCAAAACCTTGTCGGCGAAGGGCAGGTGATCGGCGTCGGATCCGCACTGGCCGTCATCCTGCTGGTCATCTCCCTGATTCCCATCACCTTCTACCTGTCCCGCGCCTTCGGAAAGGACAAAGAGGCATGAGCATCGCACATCCCACCGATGCCGGTGCGCCGGGCATGCCAGCGGCCCCCGCCGGGCCGGCCACTTCCCGCCCAGGATCCAGGGGATCCGCCAACAACAAGCAAGGCAAGCGCCACTACGGAACCCACATCTTCCTGATCGTGATGGCCGCCATCTGGCTGGTTCCGCTGGTCTGGACGATTTTCACGGCGCTCCGGCCCAAGGCCGATACGGACAAGTACGGCTACTTCAGCGTCAACGGCACGTTTAATTTGGACAACTTCGTGCAGGCCTGGACGCAGGGCGGCTTCTCCAAGTTGTTCTGGAACTCCGTGCTGATCACCGTTCCTTCGGTGATCCTGATCCTGCTGTTCGCGTCCATGATGGCGTTCGCCGTCAGCCGGGTGAACTGGAAATTCAACATCACCCTGCTGATCATGTTCACCGCCGGCAACCTACTCCCGCCGCAGGTCCTCGCGGCGCCCCTCTTCGAAATGTTCAGGCACCTCGAACTCCCCTATGCCTTCAGCGACTCCGGGAATCTGCTCAATACCTACGTCAGCGTGATCGCGGTGGACACCGCATTCCAGATCGGCTTCGTGACCTTTGTGCTGTCCAACTACATGAAGTCCCTCTCTCCCGAGCTGACGGAAGCGGCGCTCGTGGATGGCGCCGGCGTCTGGCGCCAGTACTGGGACATCATCCTGCCGCTTTGCCGTCCGGCGCTGGCCGCCATGGGCACCCTCGAGGTCATCTTCATCTACAACGACTTCTTCTGGCCCCTGCTTTTCATCCAGAGCGGCGAACGCCTCCCGGTGACGACAGCTGTCAACAACCTCCAGGGCCAGTTCCTCTCGAACTACAACCTGATCGCGGCCGGCGCCATGATCACGGCCGTTCCCGCCCTCATCATCTACCTGCTCCTCCAGCGGCACTTCGTAGCCGGCCTGACCCTCGGCTCCAGCAAAGGATAAACGTGGACATTGATAACAAGAACGCTGGCATGGACTACATCACCGCCCGCCTCGGCTCCGAGGGTTCCCCGATGCTGGCCTTCGGCGGAGACTACAACCCGGAACAGTGGCCCGAGGAGACGTGGGACGAGGACGTCCGGCTCATGCGGGAGGCCGGCGTCAACCTGGTCAGCGTCGGCATCTTCAGCTGGTCGCTGCTGGAACCCTCCGAAGGCGTGTACGAATTCGGCTGGCTGGACCGGGTCCTGGACCTGCTCCATGCCAACGGCATCCACGTGGACCTGGCCAACGCCACGGCCTCCCCGCCGCCGTGGTTCAGCCACAAGTATCCCCAGTCCCTTCCGGTCACAGCCGACGGCGTCCGGCACAGCTATGGTTCCCGGCAGGCGTTTGCGGCTTCCAGCCCCGAGTACCGCCGGGCCACGGCGGCCCTGACCGAGCAGATCGCCGGCAGGTACAAGGACCATCCCGCCGTCGTGATGTGGCATGTGCACAACGAGTACGGCTGCCACAACCAGCCGGACTACTCGGACGGCGCCGCAGCGGGCTTCCGGTCCTGGCTCGAAAACCGCTACGGGACGCTTGACGGCCTCAACGCCGCCTGGGGCACCGCGTTCTGGTCCCAGCGCTACTCGGCCTGGGAGGAGATCCTGCCCCCGCGCACGTCCGGGACCTGGGTCAACCCGACGCAGCAGCTGGATTTCGCCCGGTACTCCTCCGATGAACTGCTGGAATGCTACAAGGCCGAGGCGGCGATCATCCGCTCGCACTCACCGCATCCGGTCACCACCAACTTCATGGGCTTCAACATGGGCCTGCACCAGCCGGTGGACTACTGGCGGTGGTCAGAGGAGATGGATGTGGTTTCCAACGACCACTACTTGATCGCGGCGGACCGGCGTAACTTCCAGGAGCTGGCGGCAACAGCTGACCTCACCCGCGGCTGGGCCAGGGGAAAGCCCTGGCTGCTCATGGAGCACTCGACGTCGGCCGTCAACTGGCAACCCCGCAACGTCGCCAAAGCGCCGGGCGAAATGCTGCGCAATTCAATGCAGCATGTGGCCCGCGGCGCCGACGGCGCGCTCTTCTTCCAGTGGAGAGCCTCCCGCGCCGGCGCCGAGAAGTTCCACTCGGGGCTGCTTCCGCACGCCGGCACCGATACCAAGGTCTGGCGGGAAGTGGTCCAGCTGGGGCAGGCCCTGCGCAGCCTCGCCGAAGTCAGCGGCTCGGTCGTCACGGGCGCGTCCGGGCACGTCGACGTCGCCATCATCCATGACACCGATGCCCGCTGGGCCTCAGAACTTGATTCACACCCGAGCGTGGACGCCTCGAACATCGCGGAAACACTGCGCTGGCACGACGCCTTCTACCGTGCCGGCATCCCGACCGACTTCCGCCAAAGCACGGATGACCTCTCCGGTTACCGGCTCGTGGTGGCGCCGATGCAGTACCTGGTGAGCGATTCCGGTGCGGCGAACCTGGACGGGTATGTGAGGGCAGGCGGCCACCTCGTGGTCACGTATTTCTCCGGTATCGTGGACGAAAATGACCACATCAGGCTTGGCAGCTACCCGGGCGCGTTCAGCGGGCTGCTGGGCGTGCAGATGGAAGAGTTCTTTCCGCTGCGCGCCGGGGAAGCCGTCCGGCTCAGCAGCTTCGGCACCGGTACCCGCTGGAGCGAGCTGGGGAGGACAACCACGGCCGAGGCCCTCGCCGTCGTGGACGATTGGCCGGCCGCCGGCTCCCCTGCCGTGACCCGCAACCACGCCGGAGACGGCCGTGCCTACTATGTCGCCACGACGCTGGCGCCGGAGGGCCTGGGCGAACTGCTGGCCGTCATCTGTGCCGATGCCGCAGTGCTGCCCCTCGTCCCGGAGCTCCCCGCCAACGTGGAAGTCTCCCGGCGCAGCAAGGGCGGTACGGACTGGACATTCTGCATCAACCACGGAACGGACGAGGTCAAGCTTCCCCTTTCGGGTGTTGAGGTGATCAGTGGGGAAGACCTCGACGGCGGGCTCAGCCTGGCCGCCGGTGCAGTCGCCGTCGTCCGCTCCCACGACTCCCTTCCAGCAAGCCGGTAAGGACGAAAAATGCTAGCCGCAGCCCGCCATTCCGCCATCATTGCGGAGGTCCAGCGTGAACGGATCGTCCGCGTGGCGGACCTCGCACAGATGCTGGGCGTGTCCCTCATGACCGTCCGGCGCGATATCGAGGCCCTGGACGCCGCGGGTGCCCTCGAGAAGATCCACGGCGGGGCCAGGCTGCCCGGCGGTGCCAGCACCCACGAACCCGGCTTCGAGCTGAAGGTGACCCAGCTGCAGGACGAGAAAATGGCGATCGCCCGCGAGGCGGCCGCCCAGGTGCGCGAGGGCATGGCGGTGGGGCTCAGCGCGGGAACCACCACCTGGGCCCTGGCCCAGCTGCTGTCCGCCGGGCCCCGCATCACCGTGGTCACCAACTCCGTGCGCATTGCCGACGTTTTCCACCAGGGCTCCTCCCCGTCCACGGTGATCCTGACCGGCGGCGAGCGCACGCCCTCCGACGCCCTGGTGGGGCCGCTGGCCACCGCCGCCCTGAAGCAGCTGCACCTCGATGTGCTCTTCCTGGGCGTCCATGGCGTGGATGCCGACGCCGGCTTCACCACCCCGAACGTCCTGGAAGCGGAAACGGACCGGGCGTTCGTGGCCGCGGCCCGAAGGGTGGTGGTACTGGCCGACCATACCAAGTGGGGGACCCTGGGCATCAGCACCATCGCCGGCCTAGAGGACGCCGACGAGCTCATCAGCGACGACCGGCTCGCCGGCGAGGCCCGGCGGATCCTCGGCGAACGCGTCGGCCGGCTCCGGCTGGCCCCCACCGGCACGGCCACCGTGGGGCCTGCAGCTGCGGAGGCCACGGTCACCGCCGCTGCCGACGCCACCGCTGCCGGCTGAGCGGACCAGCACCACCACCGAACCCGACGCCCGATGACATCGCCTGGAGCTCCCGTGAACCACCTGCATCCGATCCCCGTCTCCGCGGAGGCACCGCCCCTGCAACCGCCGGACGGGCCGCTGCACCTGCGGCGCTCCGGCACGTCACTGCTCATCGACTTCAGAACCGGCGAGCCGGCCATGTTGCACTTCGGCGCCGACCTCGGCCCCCGCATTCCGGAGCTATCGCTCCTGAGCGATCCGGTGGCGCACTCGTCGCTGGACATTCCTGTCACCCTGGGCCTGATCCCCCAGGCGTCCTCCGGCTGGCGGGGACGCCCCGGCCTCCGCGGGCACCGGAACGGGCAGTCCTTCTCCGCCAGGCTCCGCGTTGTGTCCGTGGAGTTGCAGGACGACGGCTGCTCCGCCGTCGTCACGCAGTCCGACCCCGACGCCGGCGTCACGCTCAGCACCGAGATCAGGATCAACGACGGCGGCCTGCTGCAGCTACGGCACCGCCTGCATAATGACGGTTCGGACGCCTACCGGCTCGAGGAACTCGCCGCAGTGCTCCCCGTGGGGCGTGCCGCCACGGAGATCCTGGACCTGACCGGCCGCTGGTGCCGCGAAGCCCACCCGCAGCGGATTCCCCTGCGGCACGGCACCTGGGTCCGCTCGGGCCGGCACGGGCGCACCGGCCATGATTCCTCGCTGCTGCTGGCCGCGGGAACCGCCGGATTCGGCAACCGCCACGGACAGGTCTGGGCCGTGCACCTGGGCTGGAGCGGCAACCACGAAAGTTTCGTCGAGACGATCGGGGACGGCCGGTCCGTCATCGGCGCCTCGGAACTGCTCGGCTCAGCCGAGATCACCCTGGCCCCGGGGACCGGCTATGAGACGCCGTGGCTGTTTGCCGCCTACTCCGACGCCGGCCTGGACGGCATTAGCGAAGCCTTCTATGCCTGGTTCCGCGGACGCCCGCACCATCCGGGGGCCCGTTCCGGCAAGCCCCGACCCGTGGTGCTCAACGTCTGGGAGGCGGTCTACTTCGACCACCGGCTTGGCACACTGCTGGAGCTGGCCGATGCCGCCGCGGGCCTCGGCGTCGAGCGCTATGTGCTCGACGACGGCTGGTTCCGGGGCCGCCGGAATGACCACGCCGGCCTTGGCGACTGGTACGTCGACGAGGAACTCTGGCCCGACGGGCTCACCCCGCTGATCGACGCGGTCACCGCGCACGGCATGGAGTTCGGCCTGTGGGTTGAACCGGAGATGGCCAGCGAGGATTCGGACCTTGCGCGCGCCCACCCGGACTGGATCGCGGGCCCGGCCCCACGCTCCGCAGGCGGCACCTCCTCCGCCCGGCTGCCGGAGCGGTGGCGGCACCAGCAGGTCCTGGACCTGGTCAACCCCGGTGCGTGGCAGTACGTCTTCGACCGGCTGGACGCGCTCCTGACCCAGTACCGGATCGGCTACCTCAAATGGGACCAGAACAGGGATTTGACCGAGATGGGACATGGGGGCAGCCCGTCCGTCCACGCCCAGACCCTGGCCGTCTACCGGCTCCTGGATGCGCTGCGGAAGGCCCACCCCGGCGTCGAAATCGAGAGCTGCTCCTCCGGCGGTGCGCGCGTTGACCTGGGCATCCTTGAGCGCACCGACCGGGTCTGGGCCTCCGACTGCAACGACGCCCTCGAACGCCAGACCATCCAGCGGTGGACCGAAGTGGTGGTACCGCCCGAGCTCGTGGGAGCGCACATCGGACCGCCGACATCGCACACCACCGCGCGCACCCACGACCTGTCCTTCCGCGCCATCACCGCCATGTTCGGCCACTTCGGCCTGGAATGGGACGTGCGCCAACTCCAGGGGGCCGAACGCAGCGGGCTCGCCGCAGCCATCGCGCTCTACAAGGACTACCGCGGGCTGCTCCACAGCGGGCGCATGGTGCGCGCCGACGAACCGGATCCCTCGTTGATGCTGCACGGCGTCGTCTCCCATGACGGCACCGAAGCGTTGTTCGCGCTGGTGTCCGTGGCGACGTCGTTCTCCGAAGTCCCCGGCCGGGTGGCCCTCCCCGGGCTGCGGCCCGAGGAGAACTACCGGGTGGAGCTCGTCTATCCCGCTGCCGGGAGAGGACCCACCTTCGCCCAGGTCCACCCGCCGGCCTGGCTTTCGCCCGGGGTTGAGGCGAGCGGCCGGTTCCTGGCGGAGTCAGGCTTACCGATGCCCGTCCTGAACCCGGAACACGGCCTGCTCCTGAGCGTCCGCGCCTCCGGCGGCAGCGCCTCCGGCTCGGGTGCGGGTGCGGGTGCGGGTGCCCGCAGCATTTCCGGGAACAGCGGGACGTTGGTCCAGCATGGGTGAGATCATGAAGCGCTCCTATCAGCTCGCCGACGGGCGGGACATCATCTACTTCGACGACGCGGACACCGCCCTCTCCCCCGGGCGGTCCCCGGATCTGCGCGAACCGGCCCCACGCCCGCCGACAGCGGCCATGCGGCAGGACGCGCTGACCGGCGAGTGGATTTCGGTGGCCTCGGCCCGCCAGAACCGGATCGTCCTTCCCCCCGCGCATCTGGATCCGCTGGCGCCGGCCTCGGCGGACAACCCCTCGGAGATCCCCAGCCCCTACGATGTGGCCGTCTTCGAAAACAAGTCCCCTTCGTTTGGTCCCGGCCTGGCGCGCCCCGGAGCACCCGTGGGCCTTGACGATCTGGCCAGGATCGGCCTCGGACGCAGCCGGCAGTCCGTGGGCCGCTGCGAAGTCGTGTGCTTCTCGCCCGAACACACCGGGGTCCCTCGCCGGGAAGCTGGGCCTGGGGCGCCAGGCGCTGGCCAGGATCGGCCAGCTGGCCGAAAATCGGGTCGTCGGCGCCCCGACCGGCATCATGGACCAGTCCGCCTCGCTGCTGGGCGAGCCCGATCACGGCCTTCTGCTGGACTGCCAGAGCCTGCAGGCGGAAAGCGTTCCGCTTGGCTTTGCCGCCGCGGAGCTCGGGCCGCTCGTCATCGACACCCGCACGAGCCACTCGCAGGACCGACGGCGGCTCTGCGAGCCGCCGCCGGTCCTGCGAGGATGGCGCCAAGGCAATGGGCGTCTCCAGCCTCCGGGCGCTCGGCCCCGAGGATCTTCCCCGTGCAGCCGGGGTGCTGGATGGAGAGACCTTCCGCCGGGTCCGCCACGTCGTCACCGAGAACCAGCGGATGCTGGACACGGTCGCTGCGTTGCGGGCGGAAGGGCCGGCCGCCGTCGGGCCTTTCCTCAACGCATCGCACGTGTCCATGCGCGACGACTTTGAAATTTCCACTCCGGAACTGGATCTGGCTGCGATCGCCCTGGTCCGCAACAGCGACGTCCCCAGAGTCAAGGACGGAATCGCCCGGGAATTCGCCCGCGCAGGCTTCACGGCCCCCCGCGTTTTTCCCGTCAGCGCCTCGGCCGGCGCCAGCCGGGAGGAATAGCCGCCCCTGCTACGCCCGCACCAGCCCGGCGGCCCGCGCCAGCAGCTCCACGGACCGCAGCCGCGCTTCGGTGCCGGTGCTCTGGTGCGCCACGATCAGTTCGTCGGCGTCGGCGTGGGCGGTGAACTCATCGAGGTACGCGATCACGGCGTCGGGGGTGTCGACGGCGGAGTACTTCATCATCTGCGCCGTGTGCTGGCCCTGCGGGGAATCCAGGATCATGTCCGCCTCGTCGTCGCTGAACACGCGGCCGTTGCCGAAGAACAGCGAAATCCGGGCGCGCTTGGTGTCCTGGAAGATTGCCTGCGCCTCGGCGGCCGAGTCCGCGGCGATCACGTTGACCCCGGCGATGACGTGCGGGGCATCCAGCTGCGCGGACGGCTTGAACTCCCGGCGGTACAGGGCGACGGCGTCCTGTAGCGCGTTCGGCGCGAAGTGCGAGGCGAACGCGTACGGCAGCCCCAGCTGGGCGGCGAGCCTGGCGCCGAACAGCGAGGAGCCCAGGATGTACAGGGGCACGTTGGTGCCCTTGCCGGGCACCGCCTCCACGCCCGGGATCCGGGTGGGACCCGTCAGGTAGCCCTGGAGCTCCAGCACGTCCTGCGGGAAGCTGTCCGAGGACATCGGATCGCGGCGCAGCGCCCGCATCGTGTTCTGGTCACTGCCGGGCGCGCGGCCCACGCCCAGGTCGATCCGTCCCGGGTGCAGGGTTTCCAGGGTTCCGAACTGCTCGGCGATGGTCAGGGGCGAGTGGTTGGGCAGCATGACGCCGCCGGCGCCGAGGCGGATGGTCTCCGTGTGGGCGGCGATGTGGGCGATCAGCACGCTGGTGGCGGAGGAGGCGATGGCGGACATGTTGTGGTGCTCGGCGTACCAGATCCGCCGGTAGCCAAGCTTCTCGGCGCTCTGCGCCATGGCCACGCTTCCGGCAAAGCTGTCCGCCGCCGTCTGTCCCTTCCCGATGGTTGCCAGGTCAAGGATGGAAAGCGGAACAGTCACGGAAAAGCCGGCCTTTCGTAGCGGAGCAGTGTGTCAAGAGTCAGTCCGGCCCCGCACCGGATCTTCCGGCGCGGGCACACTCTGGTCAACGACGGCGGTGCCCGGGTTATTTCTGCGCTGTTATTTCGTTTCCGGCCGGCCGGCCTCGTGGCGGCACCCGTGGAGGGCGCGGGCCCTTAGGGGCACGCGAAGTTGTAGTCGAGCCCTCCGGAGGGATATTGCGTCACGGCCACGATGCTGCGCGGGGTCAGCCCGGGCAGGGAGCAGTTTGACTTGGCCCCGGACAATGACTGCGCCCCGGCAAGCCAGCTGGGCAGCCCGGCCAGCGGGCTGCTGGACGGGACGGAACCGGCAATCTGCCCCCACTGGAAACCGGTTGAGTACAGGCCCACCGGGGCCCCGATGCTCCCGAAGTAGGCGGTCATGCCCTCAAGGTCGGCGACGTTGGCCGCCTTGTCGGACTGCCAGGTGTTTCCTGTTTCCACGTCAAGCCACCAGAGATACGACGCCGGGCTGCTCACCCCGCGCAGGTTGGCGTCGTCGTAGGCCTTCGCGTAGCCATACATGTAGGAACACGCCTTGAAGTCCTGGGCGGCACTGGTGCACGTCCCATAGGGGTTGGCGACTGCCGCGCCCCCGTAGGTGTTCGAGGTGGGCCACCAGGATCCCTGCAGGCCGGGGTTGGCGGTGTTGACGTAGAGCGCGACTCTCGGTTGCGACGTCACGGCGGGCGATTTTGCCGTGTTGGCCCATGCCAGCTCCGATGCCAGGCACGGGTTCGTCGTGTTGGCGAGGCCGTTGTTGACGCCGACGATCGCGAACGCCGGCTGCTTCGGAAGGGTTTTGCCGCATTGCGGCCAGGACACGTCGATGCCCACGGGGTCGGAGGAGCGGGAGTGGGCCGCCGTCGCCGGGCCGCTGCCCAGGAGGACAAGACCCAGCGTGGTGACAACTGTCAGTACCGTCTTCAAAAGGGAGTTAGCCATGCCAGAGTGTACTGCCGGCATCCGCTGCATATCGTGGAGAAACGCGGGATCACATTTGGCGTGGCGCGGCTATGCTAGCGGCATGGCTATCAAGTCCACTGCAGATAAAGTCGCCACGATCCAGAAGGGGTACACCCTCGAGGGACCCACGATCGAGCTGGGAGCCGCGATTATCGACGGCGAGCTCCACAAAGAGGCGCCCGTCCGGCTGCCGCTGGCCATGATGAACAGGCACGGACTGGTGGCCGGAGCCACCGGCACCGGCAAGACCGTCACCCTGCACATGATGGCCGAGCAGCTTTCCGCTGCGGGGGTGCCGGTGTTCCTGGCGGACATCAAGGGCGACCTCTCGGGGCTGGCCACGGCCGCCACCGCCAGCGAAAAGCTCCTCGCACGCACGGAAAGCATCGGCCAGCCGTGGTCCGGCAAGACGTTCCCGGTGGAATTCCTGGCCCTCGGCGGCGACGGCAACGGCATTCCGGTCCGCGCCACCATCACGTCCTTCGGCCCCATCCTGCTCTCCCGCATCATGGAGCTCAACGAGACCCAGGAATCCAGCCTGCAGCTGGTCTTCCACTTCGCGGACAAGAACAACCTGGAACTGATCGACCTGAAGGACCTGCGCGCCGTCATCCAGTTCCTCACCTCGGACGAGGGAAAGGACGAGCTCGAGGAACTCGGCGGCCTCTCCAAGGCCACCGCCGGCGTCATCCTCCGCGAACTGATCACGCTCGACGCGCAGGGCATGGAGAAGTTCTTCGGCGAACCCGAGTTCGACACCGCCGAGCTGCTGCGCACCGCCCCGGACGGCCGCGGCGTCGTGAGCTGCCTTGAACTGCCCACGCTGCAGACCAGGCCGGTGCTGTTCTCGACCTTCCTGATGTGGCTGCTCGCAGACCTCTTCGAGGATCTCCCGGAGGCCGGCGACCTGGACAAGCCCAAGCTCGTGTTCTTCCTGGACGAGGCACACCTGCTGTTCAACGGCGCCTCGAAGGCCTTCCTGGACGCCATCACCACCACCGTGCGGCTCATCCGGTCCAAGGGGGTGGGCATCTTTTTCGTCACCCAGACCCCCAAAGACGTCCCGGCCGACGTGCTGGGCCAGCTCGCCAACCGGGTGCAGCACGCCCTGCGCGCGTACACCCCCGAGGACGCCAAGGCACTGAAGGCAACGATCTCGACCTTCCCGATCAGCGACTACGACCTCGAGGAGACGCTCACCTCGGCGGGAATCGGCGAGGCCGTCATCACGGTCATGAATGAGAAGGGCGCACCGACCCCCGTGGCGCTGACCCGGCTGCGCGCCCCGGAATCAGTCATGGGCCCCAGCGCCGCAGCGCTGGTCTCAAGCACCGTGGCCGGCTCCGCGCTGCTCCCCAAGTACGGCACGGCCGTGGACAACGTGTCCGCCTACGAGAAGATCACCGGCAAGGCGGCCGGTCCGGCCGCTGCGGAGCGATCCGCTGCGGGGCGTTCCGCTGCGCAGGGCGGCGGCGCCTTTGACCCGAACGACGTCGACGCCGACGCCCGACGGATCGAGGAAGAGATTCTGGGCCGCCCCAGCAGCCGGCCCGCACCGGCCCCCGAGAGGGCCAGGGAACCCGAGCGTGCCGCCCCGCGGCAGTCCCAGCAGGACAACGGAAGCATGGTCGGCGACCTCGCCGGCACTCTGGGGGGCGCCCTCGGTGGCGGCTTCAAGAGCATGGCCCGTTCGCTGGGTACCCAGCTCGGCAGGGAGCTGCTCCGCGGGGTCTTCGGCACCGCCCCCAAGCGCCGCCGCCGCTAGGTCCACGGGGCGGCGAACCCCCCGCGGGAGCCGGGAGCGCCGGCTGCCAGCCCGCGTGGCCGACTGCGTCGGGCCCGGTCCGGCCGCGGTACCGCATGTCAAGGGGCGCCCGTGACAGCGGCAATCCTGTGGGGTTTGACCTGTTGAACTTTTAACACGTTTGAGTACATCCTAGAGCGATTAAGTGCGAGAGGTGCGTGGTGTCTTGATGCTATGCGTTTGAAAGACTGGGCCATTTCGCAGGGTATCCACACGCAAACGGCCTACAAACGGTTCAGGGACGGGACGCTCACGGTTCCGGCGCGCCGCGTCGGCCCCAGGCTCATCATCGTCAGCCCCGAAAGCTCGACCTGCGCAGCGGCGGGAGGCCTTGGCCTGTACACCCGGGTGTCCTCCCCTGACCGGAAGCAGGACCTTGAGCGGCAAATGGCGCGCCTGCAGGCCTGGGCAGGTACGACCGGGCTGCCTGTCATCCGTGCTGAATCTGAAGGCGCGTCAGGCATGAACGGTGCGCGGTCCGGAATCCGCCGCCTGCTGGCGGACCAGGCACCCGGATACGGCGTCGCCAACGCCGCCCGGATGTCGGCGGGCCGGCACCGCTGGGGCTCCACCGACGACGGCTGGTTCCTGAGCCCCGACGGTGAGGCCATCGCCCGGGGGTGAGCACGCGGGGGATGCCGTGTGCTGGGCTGCGCCAGGGAGGTTTTCCACATAGCCCGGACGGGCCCTGGCCCATGCGCACCCTGGTTTGTAGGGTTGGATCATGATGATTCAAGCTGGTTTCGACGTCGGAATTCCTGCCCGCCGCAAGGATGCCGGCGCGTGACAGCATCGCGCAGCGCCTCAGGACTCCGGGTCATTGCCCCGGCGTTCATTGCCGCGGTGCCCGCCGGCGTGCGGATCCGCACCCGGATCCACCCCACGCCCGGGGAGGAAACCGTCCTGCTGGCGGTCGGCACGCACCTGGGATCCCTGTACCGGAAAGACCTGGCCGCACGCATCCGGACGGGGAAGGTCCCGGCCGCCGCGCGCGGCCGGACGGAGCGTAAGCGGGCCCTGACCGCTCTGTCGTCCTCGCGGTGGGCCGGGAGCATCACCCGCGCCGCGGAGGACCAGTACCAGCTTGGCATGCGTGGCCTCGCCGCGGAGGTCGGCACGCTGCGCGCCGCGTGCGCTGCCATTCAGAAGCGGGCCGCCGTGCCGTGCGGGGAAACCGTGGACCGCATCAAGGGTTACCGGACCGCGGCGGAGCGGCACCGGAAGACCCGGCGCCTCGCGGCCCTGCAGGACCGGCTCGCGGCCGGGACGCCCCGCATCGTCGTCGGCGGCGGGCGGCTGTGGCGCGCCCGGAACAACCTCGAGGCGGCAGGCTTCACGCCGGCCGGGTGGGAGGCCCGATGGGCTGCCGCCCGGCTGTTCCTGACCGCCGACGGTGAATCGGGGAAGCGGTGGGGCAACGAGACCATCCGCATCGACACCGGCGGGCGGCTGTCCCTGACAGTCCCCGCCGTGATGACCGCGGAGCATGGTGCGCGGCTGCATCTTTGCGTCCCGGTGCTGTTCCATCACCGCGCCGGCGAATGGCGCGACCGTGCCGCGTCCAACAGGAATATCCGCTACGACATCAGCCACAACCCCGATACCGGGCGCTGGTACATCGACGCGTCCTGGGGATACCGGGACCTGCCGGTACCGTCCCCGGACAGCCTGCACGGCTCGTCCGGGCTCGGCGTTGATCTGAACGCCGATCATCTGGCCGGCTGCGTCATCGACCCGTCCGGGAACCCCGTCGGGGCGCCCCTGAGCATCCCGCTGGACCTGACGGGCGTCCCCGCGGCCACCCGGGACGGCAGGCTCCGCGCCGCCATCACCGCGCTGCTGGACGCCGCCAGGGACGCGGGCTGCGCGGCCGTCGCCATCGAAAACCTGAACTTCCAGGACGCCCGCGCCACCGGCCGCGAAACCATGGGCCGCGGCACCCGCGGCAAAACCTTCCGCCGCACCGTCGCCGGCATCCCCACCGCAAGATTCCGGGACCGGCTCGTGTCCATGGCCGCCAACCGCGGCCTCCACATCATCGTCGTTGACCCGGCGTACACCTCACAGTGGGGCGCCCGGCACTGGCGCCAACCACTCCAACAAACGACCGACAGCACCGTCACCGGCCATCACGGCGCGGCCGTCGCTATCGGACGGCGTGCCGCCGGTTTCCGTATCAGGCGACGGGAGGACGGACCCCGCACCCGACAGAGGACGAGCGCGGGCCAGCCCAGTCCCAGGCCCGGTACGGCACCGCCCGGCACCGCACCCCTCACAGGCCTGGCCCGCCCAACGGTCACGAACCGTCCCGGCCCGCCAGGAACCAGAAGGCGTGCAGCTCCCAAGACCGTCCGGGGAGCAAGTACGAAACCAATTCGTACTAACTAGGAACGGTGCAGGTAACGTAAGGTACGTGCAAATGAGTCAGGCGTTGGTCAGGACCGCAGCAGGGTGGCTGCTGGGCCTGATGCTTGCCGTGGCCGCGGGCATCGTCGCCGTCAACCTGGTGAACGACTCCATCGCGAGCCCGCAGCAGCCCGTGCGCGAGTATTTTGACGCTTTGCAGAAGGGCGAGGGTGAGAAAGCACTCGGCCTGCTGCATGCCTCGGTGCCGCAGAGCAACGCCGCCATGCTCGACGGAACGGCGCTGCAGACGGCCGCGGCACGGACCACGGGCGTGGAGTTCGGCGCCGCGGTGGAACGGGGCGGAAACCAGGTCATGGTCCCGGTTGACTACACGATTGACGGCAGCCGGCTGCACACCGATTTCCTGCTCGAGCGCTCCAGCACGGAATGGCTGTTCTTCCACAAGTGGTCCATCGTCCCGGCTGCGCTTCCGGTGCTGGACGTCACCGTGGTCAATTCCAGCGAGGCCACCCTCAACGGCGTGCCGGTGAACATGCCCAACGGCCGCAACTCCTTCGCGGTTTTCTACCCGGGCGAGTACGAGGCCACCCTCAACGGGCAGTATTTCTCCGCGCCGCCCACCCGGGCCACGCTGTCCAGTAGGGAGGTGCCCGCGGCACCGCTGAACCTCCTGACCGAAGCCACCCCCGCGCTGAAGGACGCCGTGAGCGGCAAGGTCAAAGAGTTCCTCGATTCCTGTGCCGCCGAGGCCGGCAAACAGCAAAAGCTCCAGCCCGACTGCCCGTTCTACCACGCCACGAACAACCGCGTGATCGACGGGACCATCGACTGGAGCATCACCCAATACCCCACCGTCAGGATTGAGCCCTTCGGCGGGCGCTGGGTGGTGGCACCGCTGGACGGCAAGGCGCGGATCAAGGCCCGGCAGGTGGACCTCTTCACCGGCGCCCTCACCGACCTCAATGCGGTCCACGATTTCAGCTTCACGACCCGCCTGGACATCGAGGCGGACACCATCAAGCTCACCCCGCTCCTGAGCTACTGAACCGCCGAGCCACCGAGCCGCCGGGGCTGCTGCCTGGCCGGTTGCATTCAAGCCCGCCAGGGCTGCCAGGACCTCTGCCACCATGGCCCTGGGCCCGTGGACCACGTCGTCGTAGTAATACCGGAGGACGGTGTAGCCCTGGACCACCGAGCGGTTGTTTCGGCGCTGGTCCTTCTTCACCTGGGCCCACTCACCGTGGTGGCGTCCGTCCAGCTCCACGATGAGCCTGCCCTCCAGCAGGAGATCAACGTACCCGACGCCGTCGATGTGGACCTGGGTCTCCACCCGGATCCCGGCCTGGCGGAAATACGTCCGGGCGAGGGTCTCCAGCATGGATTCGGCTCCGCGGTCTACCCACTCGAGGACCTGGCGGGCACGGCCGTTGCGCCTGCCGGGGAGTCCCTGCCGCAGGAAATCAAGGGTCATGTCGCCCCTGCCGACGGCGCAGTCCACCATGACAAGGGATTCCCGGAACGGCAGGCATCTCAGCGCATGGATGAGCACGTCACCGAGGGCTGCAACCGGCCGGTGCGGATGCGGCTCCAGCAGCAGGCCACCGTGCCCTGTCTCTCCGTCGGCGCCCTCGCCGCGTCTGTGGTGGACGTGGCGGGGCCCGGCGGGGTCAACGGTCCAGAGCCGGTAGAACGGTGCCGCGCTGAGGCAGGTCAGCAGCTGCCTCCGCTGCAGCAGCGCCACATAGTCCGGACCCGCCGTCGGAAGCGCATACAGCCCGCGGCAGGGCTGCAGGATTCCGGACCTGACCGCCCGCCGCAGGGCGGCGTCGTCGATCCCCAAACGTGCCAAGGCGGGCCGCCGGGCCGCTCCCCCGCAGATGGTCAGGGCCCTTAAGACATCCATGGGGCAATGATTCCCCCGGCAACGTCAACACCGGCACCCGCAGAGGGCCGCATGTGGACAACTCTCTGTGGACAAGTCCGTCACGCTGAGCAGCGTTCTGATCCCGGCCGGGCCGCAAAACCGCGGGATTCCGCGGTTGTCGGGCCCGCCTGAAGCCAAGAGGCTGCTGTACGTGACACGCCGGTCACGGACAACAGCCTCCGGCCGCCCGGAAGTCAGTCCATGCCGCGCAGGTCCAGCACCAGCTCCGTGTCGCCGTCGGCCGCCAGCAGCACCGGGATGCCCCAGTCCTGCTGGTACAGGTGGCAGGCGGCGTGGTCCGGGATCTCGCCGTCCGCGTCTTCGGGGCCGTCGCAGGCCGCGGCGCGGGCGGTGATGTGCAGCACGCCCTCGGGGATGTCGGCGGCGAGCTCCAGGGTGCGGAGCAGGCCCACCGAGGTTCCGCCGCCGGCCACCAGCAGCCCCGGCGGGGTCGAGGAGATCTTCAGCTGGGTGGGATCGCCCCAGCGGTCGTCCAGCTTCTGGCCGGTCGGCGCGGTGAAACGGACCGTGAGCTCCAGCAGCCCCGGGGCCACGGGGCTCTTGGGCCGGTGGGTCTGCGCCGCGCCCTCGTCCACCTGCTGCGCTTCCTTGGGGATCGGCACGTAGACCAGCTGGTGCTTGTTCGCCTCGACGACCACCAGCAGCGGCTCCGAACCGGCGACGTGCGTGTGGTCCACAATCACGTCGGAGGGTTCGGACAGCCCGCGCGCCAGGGTGGAGACGGTGCCTGCGGCGGGGTCGTAGCGGCGCACGGCCCCGTTGTAGGTGTCGGCGATCGCCACCGAGCCGTCGGGCAGCACGGTGACGCCGAGCGGGTGCTGCAGCATGGCCTCGGCGGCCGGGCCGTCGCGGAAACCGAAGTCGAACAGCCCCTTGCCCACGGCTGATTCCACGGCGATGCTCCCGGCGTCGTCGATTACCAGCTTGCGCAGGGCCGAGGTCTCGGAATCGGCGACCCAGATGTTGCCGGCGGCGTCCTCGGCGAGGCCGGAGGGCTGGGCGAACCAGGCTTCGGCGGCCGGGCCGTCCAGCAGTCCCTCGAGCCCGTTGCCGGCAATGATGGCCACGGCGCCCGAAACGGGGTCGAAGCTGAAAATCTGGTGCACGCCGGCCATCGCGACCAGCACGGCGTTGAGCCTGCCGGACCACACGACATCCCACGGGGAGCTCAGCGACACCGAGAGCGGATCGGCTTCGAGCCGGGCGCCGAAGGCGGCGCCCTCTTCATCCACCCTGGCCGGGCCGGTCTCGAGCAGCCGCTGGATCCCGTTGCCGGCGAGGGTGCTGACGGTTCCGTCGGCGAGCGATAGTCCGCGCAGCCGGTGGTTCACCGAGTCGGCGATGACGACGTCGTACCCGGTTTCCGCCGCGACGTTCTCCGGGAGCAGCAGAAGGCCCTGCGGCTCGTTGAACCGGGCGGTGGCGGCGTTGCCGTCGGCATGGCCCTTTTCGCCGGCGCCGTAGGTCCCCAGGACTGTCTGGAAGTCGGTCGACAGTTCCACCAGCCGGTGGTGGCCGGTGTCCGTGACGAGCCAGGAACCGGCGTCGGGCGCGGTTCCGATACCGCGTCCGGCGGGGAGGTACAGGGCCTTGCCCGGGAACCGCAGGGTGCCCGACGTCGGCTCCGGCGCCACATAGGGGCCGTCGCCGCGGTGCAGGGTGCCCTTGGCCTCGTGCTCGGCGATCAGCTCGGGGATGAGCACGGCGAGGCCGTCCGCGTGGCCTTCACCGGAGAGGTGGGCCACGATGTAGCCCTCGGGGTCGATGACCACCAGGGTGGGCCACGCACGGGCGGTGTAGGCCTTCCAGGTGTCCAGCTCGGGATCGTCCAGGACCGGGTGGCGGATCTCGTAGCGTTCCACGGCCGCGGCCAGCGCCACCGGATCGGCCTCGTGCTCGAACTTGGGCGAGTGCACTCCGACGGTCACCAGGACGTCGGAGTACTGCTGCTCGAGCGGGCGGAGTTCGTCCAGCACATGCAGGCAGTTGATGCAGCAGAACGTCCAGAAGTCCAGAAGTACGATCTTGCCGCGCAGGGATTCGAGGTCCAGGGACTGGCCGCCGGTGTTCAGCCAGTTCCGGCCCACCAGTTCGGAGGCCCGGACCCGGAGGTGGGTGCGTACGGTTTCGCTCATCAGCGTCCTTCCAGCTTTGAGTTGCGTTCGTCGAGCCTGGCATCGCGCTCCGCCAGCCTGGCAAACATATCGTTGTAAGCGGTGAGGTCGGCGTCGTTATTCCTGTCCGCCGCCCGGTCGGTGCGTTTGGACTCGCGCGCATCCGAACGGGACCACATGACGGCGACGCCGATCGCCACCAGGAGTGTGGGCACTTCGCCGATGCCCCAGGCCACCGCGCCGCCCAGCTGCTGGTCCAGCAGGGCCGAGGGGCCCCAGGTCCGGCCGAGGTTGCCGAAGTAGTCCGCGGCAAGCAGCCCGGTCCCGCCCATGATCGCGACGCCGAAGAAGGCGTGGAAGCCCATCGTGGCCAGCAGGAGCAGCAGCCGCATGGGGTAGGGCGCGCGGCGCGGCAGCGGATCGGTGCCGACCATGGTCAGCACGAAGATGTAGCCGGTGAGGGCGAAGTGCAGGTTCATCAGCTCGTGGCCCACATGGTCCCGCATCGCGTAACCGAACGCGTCCGAGTAGTAGAAGAGGACGATCGAGCCGGCGAAGTTGGCGGCGGCGAACAACGGGTGCGTCACGAGCTGGGAGAACTTCGAGTGCACGAAGATCAGCAGCCATTCGCGCGGCCCGCGGGAACTGTCCCGCCGCGGCGTCAGCGCCCGCAACGCCAGGGTGACGGGGGCGCCCAGCACGAGGAAGAGCGGGGTCACCATGGTCAGCGCCATGTGGTCCACCATGTGCGCCGAGAACAGCACGCGGCCATAGACCGACGGCGGGCCGGAGGTCACGTAGGTCAGGAGAACGAGACCGATCACCCAGTTGACGGACCGGAACCAGGACCAGGAGTCCCCGCGCTTCAGGACCTTCCGGATGCCGAGGAAATAGGCCACGAGGCCAAAGAGTGCGACGGCGACCCAGAGCCAGTCGAGGCGCCATTCGGTCAGCCACCGGCCGGGTGTCAGTTCAGGCGGCAGGTCGTAGCCGGACAGGATGAAGGCAGGGGAAGCGTCGGGGGCGAAGGTGGTGGGCTGGGGCGGGGCGGAGCGGCCCAGCGCGACGGCGATACCCGACGTCGCCCCCATGATGACCAGTTCCGCGAGCACCAGCTGCCACAGGAGCCTGCGCGCGGATCTGCCGACCCCGCGGTCACCCAGCTGCGGAACGACCCAGCGGCGGTGCATCAGCCCGATGCCGCCAAGCACCAGGGTCGCGGCGGCCTTGGCCAGGATCAGCTGCCCGTAGGACGAGCCGAAGAGGTCCCCCCAATTGGTGACGCGGATGCTGGCATTGACCACGCCGGAGGCGAAGACCAGGGCGAAGGCGAAGCCGGCCAGGGCGGAGAACCGGCGGAGCGTCGGTTCCGTGATGTCAGGGTTGCCTGCGGCTTTGGTGCCGGTGCCGGACTTGGCGCTGGCTCCGCCCAGGATCCCGGACAGGAGCGCGAGCATGATGATGCCGCCGACCCACGTCGACACTCCCACCAGGTGAAGGCCGAGGGAGTTGATCGCACCTTCGTGGTCGCTGGAGCTTGACGAGTGGCCGATCAACGCAGCGGGTACCAGCCCCACCAGCGAGAGCAGCAGGGTTGCTGCCAGTGCGCCGCGGGATCGGACCCCGAAGAGCGCGGTGGTGACCACGGCAGCGATGATGACCACAGTCAGCCAGGCCCTTCCGGTCTCGATATCCGTCATGAAGTAGACCAGGGACCGGGTGAACTCCGGGTCGCCGGATATCCCTTGACCGGCGATGTCCGCGTACCCCAGGACCAGCACGGCGATCGCGGAGAGTGTCCAGGCGGCGCCGGCGGCCGCGGAGATAGCCAACGCACGGGTGAAGGCCGGATGCTCCGAAGCGTCCCGGTCTTTGGACCGCGAGCCGTTCAGGGTCCGCGGCAGGATGGCGACGGCGAAGATCAGGCCGCCGATCACGGTGGCCAGGGAGACGTTGTGGATCGCTTTGCTCACCGGCAATCCCCAGCGGACCAGGGCGCCGGGGTCCGAGACGCCACGGGCGGCTGCGGCGCCGGAGAAGAGCAGGGCCGCTGCAAGGCCCAGAAACAGCGCGGCAAGGCCGGCGAGCTGCCAGGGGCGGGTGATTCCGCCCGGGCCGGCAACAGGGCCCCGCGCACCCCCGCTGGGGTTTGGCGCTGCGGCTGGGGAAGAGGATTCTGCTGCAGAAGGCACAAGTCCATTGTCCGCTACGCCTGCCTGCACACCGAATCGGCATGGGCGGCGGGTGGGACCGACTGCAATGCCGCTCGATGCAAAAGGAGCGGCAACCCTGGGGTTGCCGCTCCTTTCAAGCATTCGGGAAGAAGACTACTTCTTCTTGGCGACTGCAGCCTTCAGCTTGGAGCCGGCGGTCAGCTTGACGCTGTGGCCGGCGGCAATCTGGATGGTTTCGCCGGTCTGCGGGTTGCGGCCGGTGCGGGCCGCACGGTCGGTGCGCTCGACTGCGAGCCAGCCCGGGATGGTGATCTTTTCGCCCGAGGCGACAGAGGTCTCGAAAACCTCGAACAGTGCATCGAGCACGGAGTTGACGGCTGCCTGGCTGGTGCCGGCCTTGCCTGCTACCTCTGCAACAAGTTCACTACGGTTCTTAGCCATTTATGTCCTCCTGGACGGTCATGATTTCTGGAGCCTGCACACGGCGTGCGTACAAGTCACTGTTCGAAAACTTACCAGCTTGGCAGGGCAGAGACCGCAAATTCCGCGTGTTTTCGGCCTTTTTTGGGGAAAATCACCCGAATCGGCCGCTTTCGGGGGTGAAATCGGGCCACCAACTGACGCTCCCTCACTTCCTGCGGGTTCGGTGTCGGACGCTCCCTCACGTTCCGCAGGTTCCCTGCCGGCAGCGCGGGAGGGTCGGTCGTTTCCCGGCGAGAGGTGCGGGAGGGTCGGTCTTTGCCCTGCGGGGGGAGGGTTTTTGGGGTTTGGGGTTAAATGCGGGAGAGCCCCGACCGTGTGGTTGGGGCTCTCGACCGTTTATAAATGGTTGTCCGGCGGTGACCTACTCTCCCACACCCTCCCGGGTGCAGTACCATCGGCGCTGTGGGTCTTAGCTTCCGGGTTCGGAATGGGACCGGGCGTTTCCCCCACGCTATGACCGCCGTAACCCTTGCTCCGCACCCTGGCTTCCGCCGGGGGTGGGAAATCTGGTGTTACAACAGGGACGCTGCGGATGCAGCTGTGGTGTTGTTATTCAGTTGTCGGTTCCCTGCAACGTGCCGTCCGGGACGGGTTTGTTGTCTGGGAACCACATAGTGGACGCAAGCAGTCTTGTTTCTTTGTACCCTCCCCTGGGTGTAAACCCCTTTTGAATGGGTTTACGGGGAGAGTGTGTGGTGTAAGTTATCGGCCTATTAGTACCGGTCAGCTTCAACAGTCTTTAGTCCTGTCTTCCACGTCCGGCCTATCAACCCAGTGGTCTGGCTGGGGGCCTCTCACACCCGGGGGTGTATGGAAATCTCATCTCGAAGCGGGCTTCCCGCTTAGATGCTTTCAGCGGTTATCCCATCCGAACGTAGCTAATCAGCGGTGCACTTGGCAGTACAACTGACACACCAGAGGTTCGTCCGTCCCGGTCCTCTCGTACTAAGGACAGCCCTTCTCAAATTTCCTGCGCGCGCAGCGGATAGGGACCGAACTGTCTCACGACGTTCTAAACCCAGCTCGCGTACCGCTTTAATGGGCGAACAGCCCAACCCTTGGGACCTACTCCAGCCCCAGGATGCGACGAGCCGACATCGAGGTGCCAAACCATGCCGTCGATATGGACTCTTGGGCAAGATCAGCCTGTTATCCCCGAGGTACCTTTTATCCGTTGAGCGACGGCCATTCCACAATGTACCGCCGGATCACTAGTCCCGACTTTCGTCCCTGCTCGAGATGTCTCTCTCACAGTCAAGCTCCCTTGTGCACTTACACTCGACACCTGATTGCCAACCAGGCTGAGGGAACCTTTGGGCGCCTCCGTTACTTTTTAGGAGGCAACCGCCCCAGTTAAACTACCCATCAGGCACTGTCCCTGACCCGGATTACGGGCCGAAGTTAGATGTCCAAAGTGACCAGAGTGGTATTTCAACGATGACTCCACCATGACTGGCGTCACGGCTTCAACGTCTCCCACCTATCCTACACAAGCCACTCCGAACACCAATACCAAACTATAGTAAAGGTCTCGGGGTCTTTCCGTCCTGCTGCGCGTAACGAGCATCTTTACTCGTACTGCAATTTCGCCGAGTTTATGGTTGAGACAGCGGGGAAGTCGTTACTCCATTCGTGCAGGTCGGAACTTACCCGACAAGGAATTTCGCTACCTTAGGATGGTTATAGTTACCACCGCCGTTTACTGGGGCTTGAATTCTCAGCTTCGCCTTGCGGCTAACCGGTCCTCTTAACCTTCCAGCACCGGGCAGGAGTCAGTCCGTATACATCGTCTTGCGACTTCGCACGGACCTGTGTTTTTAGTAAACAGTCGCTTCCCCCTGGTCTCTGCGGCCCCTGCACGCTCCGGACAGCTCGTGTCCATCACGCTGGGGGCCCCCCTTCTCCCGAAGTTACGGGGGCATTTTGCCGAGTTCCTTAACCATAATTCTCTCGATCGCCTTAGTATTCTCTACCTGATCACCTGTGTCGGTTTGGGGTACGGGCGGCTGGAACCTCGCGTCGATGCTTTTCTCGGCAGCATAGGATCACCGGATCCCCCCTCACGGGGGTCCCATCGGGTCTCAGGCATCATGAACGGCGGATTTGCCTACCGTTCGCCCTACATCCTTAGACCGGGGCAACCATCGCCCGGCCCGGCTACCTTCCTGCGTCACACCTGTTAATACGCTTGCCTCCCAGGATCAGGTCCCGCGCTCCACCAAAACCCTTCACCCACAAGGGGTGTCGGGCAGGTCTCGGGCGGTTAGTGTCCCCTGTTCAGCATGGGCGGTTCTTCGCCGGTACGGGAATATCAACCCGTTGTCCATCGACTACGCCTGTCGGCCTCGCCTTAGGTCCCGACTTACCCAGGGCAGATTAGCTTGACCCTGGAACCCTTGATCATTCGGCGGACGGGTTTCTCACCCGTCTTTCGCTACTCATGCCTGCATTCTCACTCGTGTGGGCTCCACCGCTGGTTTACACCGCGACTTCACTGCCCACACGACGCTCCCCTACCACTCCAGACACCTGAACCAACCCCGCAAAGGGGGCGGCTGGGTTATTGCCTGAAATCCACAACTTCGGCGGTGTACTTGAGCCCCGCTACATTGTCGGCGCGGAATCACTTGACCAGTGAGCTATTACGCACTCTTTTAAGGATGGCTGCTTCTAAGCCAACCTCCTGGTTGTCTTCGCAACTCCACATCCTTTCCCACTTAGCACACGCTTAGGGGCCTTAGTTGGTGGTCTGGGCTGTTTCCCTCTCGACTATGAAGCTTATCCCCCACAGTCTCACTGCTGCGCTCTCACTTGCCGGCATTCGGAGTTTGGCTGACGTCAGTAACCTTGTAGGGCCCATTAGCCATCCAGTAGCTCTACCTCCGGCAAGAAACACGCAACGCTGCACCTAAATGCATTTCGGGGAGAACCAGCTATCACGAAGTTTGATTGGCCTTTCACCCCTACCCACAGCTCATCCCCTCCATTTTCAACTGAAGTGGGTTCGGTCCTCCACGACGTCTTACCGTCGCTTCAACCTGGCCATGGGTAGATCACTTCGCTTCGGGTCTAGATCACGCCACTGCAACGCCCTGTTCAGACTCGCTTTCGCTACGGCTTCCCCACACGGGTTAACCTCGCGACGTAACACTAACTCGCAGGCTCATTCTTCAAAAGGCACGCCGTCACCAGAATCAGACTGGCTCCGACGGATTGTAAGCACACGGTTTCAGGTACTGTTTCACTCCCCTCCCGGGGTACTTTTCACCTTTCCCTCACGGTACTGGTCCGCTATCGGTCATTAGGGAGTATTTAGGCTTATCAGGTGGTCCTGACAGATTCACGGGATTTCTCGGGCCCCGTGCTACTTGGGATACTTCCCAGGCGGTATGACAACATTTCGGTTACGGGGCTCCCACCCTCTCTGGCCGGCCTTTCAAGACCGTTCACCTATGCCCACACTTCGCACCTCACCAGTCCGGCAGAACTGGTATGGAAAGTCCCACAACCCCGACCATGCAACGCCCGCCGGCTATCACACATGGAACGGTTTAGCCTGATCCGCGTTCGCTCGCCACTACTGACGGAATCACTATTGTTTTCTCTTCCTGCGGGTACTGAGATGTTTCACTTCCCCGCGTTCCCCCCACACACCCTATGTGTTCAGATGCGGGTCACCAGGCAGCTCGCGCCCCTGGCGGGGTTTCCCCATTCGGACACCCTGGGATCACAGTCCGGTTATCGACTCCCCCAGGCTTATCGCAGATTCCTACGTCCTTCTTCGGCTCCTAATGCCAAGGCATCCACCGTGTGCTCTTAAAAACTTGACCACAAAAGATCAAAAAAACTACTTCACGAGAGAACCACGAAAACCAACCACACCCGAAAGTGCAGCCAGATCCAGGTTCATATTCTTGGAAATTGCTTCTTATAAAAGATGCTCGCGTCCACTATGTAGTTCTCAAACAACAACCCCATACCACACACCCCACACACAACCCCGCAAAGGGGCCAACCCGTCAGGGCTGATCATGTGTGATCGGTGCAGCCAGGAAACCAGAAACACAAGTCCCACACCACAACCCCGCCCCCCCGAAAGGAAACGCAGCCGCGCCATGGTCCTGTTGTCTCAGGACCCAACAGTGTGCCAAACACTAAACCGCCCGTACCCTCCCCGCACCGTTCCAGATGACCAGGGACCCCCGAAGGAGAACCCTGAAACACCGTACTGGGTGCCGGGAAAAACCGGCGGCCGCTGTTCGTTGATATTCCACCCGTGAGCACCCGCCGCAGAACTAGCGTCTGCGCAGCGGGCATATACTCCTGGCAAACGTCCGCATCCCGCATACACGGGGCGTGGCTTGCAGGTGCTCCTTAGAAAGGAGGTGATCCAGCCGCACCTTCCGGTACGGCTACCTTGTTACGACTTAGTCCCAATCGCCGGTCCCACCTTCGACAGCTCCCTCCCACAAGGGGTTAGGCCACCGGCTTCGGGTGTTACCAACTTTCGTGACTTGACGGGCGGTGTGTACAAGGCCCGGGAACGTATTCACCGCAGCGTTGCTGATCTGCGATTACTAGCGACTCCGACTTCATGGGGTCGAGTTGCAGACCCCAATCCGAACTGAGACCGGCTTTTTGGGATTAGCTCCACCTCACAGTATCGCAACCCTTTGTACCGGCCATTGTAGCATGCGTGAAGCCCAAGACATAAGGGGCATGATGATTTGACGTCGTCCCCACCTTCCTCCGAGTTGACCCCGGCAGTCTCCCATGAGTCCCCGCCATTACGCGCTGGCAACATGGAACGAGGGTTGCGCTCGTTGCGGGACTTAACCCAACATCTCACGACACGAGCTGACGACAACCATGCACCACCTGTGAACCGGCCGCAAGCGGGGCACCTGTCTCCAGGTGTTTCCGGTCCATGTCAAGCCTTGGTAAGGTTCTTCGCGTTGCATCGAATTAATCCGCATGCTCCGCCGCTTGTGCGGGCCCCCGTCAATTCCTTTGAGTTTTAGCCTTGCGGCCGTACTCCCCAGGCGGGGCACTTAATGCGTTAGCTACGGTACGGAGAACGTGGAATGTCCCCCACACCTAGTGCCCAACGTTTACGGCATGGACTACCAGGGTATCTAATCCTGTTCGCTCCCCATGCTTTCGCTCCTCAGCGTCAGTTAATGCCCAGAGACCTGCCTTCGCCATCGGTGTTCCTCCTGATATCTGCGCATTTCACCGCTACACCAGGAATTCCAGTCTCCCCTACATCACTCTAGTCTGCCCGTACCCACCGCAGATCCGGGGTTGAGCCCCGGACTTTCACGGCAGACGCGACAAACCGCCTACGAGCTCTTTACGCCCAATAATTCCGGATAACGCTTGCGCCCTACGTATTACCGCGGCTGCTGGCACGTAGTTAGCCGGCGCTTCTTCTGCAGGTACCGTCACTTTCGCTTCTTCCCTACTGAAAGAGGTTTACAACCCGAAGGCCGTCATCCCTCACGCGGCGTCGCTGCATCAGGCTTGCGCCCATTGTGCAATATTCCCCACTGCTGCCTCCCGTAGGAGTCTGGGCCGTGTCTCAGTCCCAGTGTGGCCGGTCACCCTCTCAGGCCGGCTACCCGTCGTCGCCTTGGTGAGCCATTACCTCACCAACAAGCTGATAGGCCGCGAGTCCATCCAAAACCACAATAAAGCTTTCCACCCCCCACCATGCGGTGAGAGGTCATATCCGGTATTAGACCCGGTTTCCCAGGCTTATCCCAGAGTTAAGGGCAGGTTACTCACGTGTTACTCACCCGTTCGCCACTAATCACCGGTGCAAGCACCGGATCATCGTTCGACTTGCATGTGTTAAGCACGCCGCCAGCGTTCATCCTGAGCCAGGATCAAACTCTCCGTTGAAGTAAAACAAAAACAGACACAACCACAGGCCCGCGGGAAAACGCGGACCCGGGCTGCACAAAATTTGAAACCGGCTGTAAAAACCAGACCACACCACGGGGTGGCGCACCCTGGCAAAACAACCAATCCATCATACAATAAATTGGTATCAACAAACTTGGCACACTATTGAGTTCTCAAACAACAGACACACCCGGCACCACCACAACCATCACGGTCGCGGCTCGCTCCGGAGCAACTTCCCAAACTTACCCGATCCCGCGAAACTTTGCAAACCAGCGTCTCCGCGATCCACAGCCTCACACAACCGGCCTCACCAACATCCGGCGGCGCACGAAACGCCGAACCAGAACCTGGTTTGAAAATTTTTGGGGATTGGCCGCCGTGGTTCCCAGCGTTTCCGCTGGTCTCCCTCTCGGCGACTTAGAAAACAATACACCCGAATGGCCGGCAATGCAACCCAACCCGGGTATCACCCCCGATGTCAGCCTGAATCCCCGCCAATCCGGGCCAAACCCCCACGTATCGTCCAGACCAACCGCTGTCCCACAGCCAGGATACGTATGACCCGCAACGGCAGCAGTCCCCCGCCGCGGTTAGCATCACGGGCGAGGCCGAACGTCGGCGCCAGACCTTCCCGGCTCCGTCACCGGGTGTCCCGCCGGCAGATTTTTCCGGACCAACGTGCAGACGCTGTTCACAGCTGTCCTCGACGCGGACCTCGCGGTGCTGCTCATGCTCGGTCGCAGGTAGGCCTGAAACTGCCAGCTGGTGACCCGGTCACGGCCGATGCCCGCGTCGTCGGCGTGCTCGAGGGTGGTGAATGTCCATACAGGCGACGCGGACCCGTGGGCAAGGACGCGGGAACCGCGGTGCTCTTTCGTCCGTCATTGTCGCCGGGTCCGTACCCAGCTGCTCACGGCAGACACGCAACATTTTTCCTCGATGCCAAATCCGCTGCAGCCTGTACCGTGTCCCGCGAGGGATCGCCGGGGCGCTCCTGGCTGTCGTTGTCTTCGTGGCAGAGGGTGACGTCCGGCGGGGCGGCTGGGAGCCGGCCGCCGCCCCCTCGTGGACATCCGCGATGGAGGGCGTGATCGGCGTGGCTCTGGATCCCCGGGACATGGTGCTGGCGAAGCACGACGGCGTGGCGGGCACCATAGAGTGCATGGCTCCGGCGTCGGGCGATGTACTCGGCTGCCGAAACGCTGGGTGAGGCGAGGCTGCGGACATTGCTGCCCGCCCCTGCAACGGACACGGCTTCCCGCCAGCGATCAGGTGGAGCTGCCCGCCATAACCGGCGACTCCGTCAACGACGCGCTAGCTTAGAAGGCCACGGACGTTGGCGCAGCGATGGATTCCGCTTCCAGCGGTCATCGCCCACGTCAGGCGGCGCCGGAGTGGCAACGGGAACGGATGTCCGGGCCGTGTTACTGCTGCCGGAGTCGGGGCAGCCACGGGCCAGACCTGGATCTTTTCAGGAGCACCATGGTGGACGCTGACTCACGCCAACCGGTGCCGGTGCCCAGGACCCCTATGGCCAGCTCCAGCGTGCTTTTACAGGCGGCCCAGCCACCGGCACTCTGGCATGCATGCTGGCGCTCATGTCCAATAGGCGCCGCTGACCTCGGTTCCGTGCCGGACGCTCCCTCACGTCCTGCCAGGTTCCCGGGCGACGCTCCCTGAGATGTTGCTTGGCCGGCGCCGGGAGCTGCGGGTGGCCTGGATCCGGGACGGGAGGTGAGGGAGGGTTTGCTGTTTTGCTTCGGTGGAGTCTCATGATCGGCGCTTCCGGTCTTAGGCCTCGTGGCCACCCTGTCTCATGACCTCGTGGGGGCGGTGTTTGCTGCTGCGCGGGAGCAATCCCGACCCGGTTGTCAGGATCCGTGATGCCGTGGCCGCCGGGCCCGGGCCTCCGGCGCGGCGCCTGGTGCCTGGCGATGCGCAGATTTCCTGTCGCTACCGGAATTCAGGTAGCGCCAGGAAATCCGCGCATCGCGGGGCGGGTCGCGCGTCACCAGCCGCACCGGACCACGAAACGCCGGAGCCCGCCAACGGACGTGACCCGCAAAAAACAAACACGCTGCCGGCGAAAAACCTGCGCCACCCCTCCGCCGGCAGACGAACCACAAACCGTCCACGAAGTCCTGGGACATGACACCTGGATCCGGCGCGGGGGGAGGGTTTTTGGGGTTTGGGGTTAAATGCGGGAGAGCCCCGACCGTGTGGTTGGGGCTCTCGACCGTTTATAAATGGTTGTCCGGCGGTGACCTACTCTCCCACACCCTCCCGGGTGCAGTACCATCGGCGCTGTGGGTCTTAGCTTCCGGGTTCGGAATGGGACCGGGCGTTTCCCCCACGCTATGACCGCCGTAACCCTTGCTCCGCACCCTCAGGCCGTGGCCGCGGGGTGGGAAATCTTTGGTTACAACATCCTGCACCGTCCCTTGTCGGGGTGGTGGTGCAGTTGTGGTGTTGTTATTCAGTTGTCGGTTCTCAGCAACGGGTTTGTTGTCTGGGAACCACATAGTGGACGCAAGCAGTCTTGTTTCTTTGTACCCTCCCCTGGGTGTAAACCCCTTTTGAATGGGTTTACGGGGAGAGTGTGTGGTGTAAGTTATCGGCCTATTAGTACCGGTCAGCTTCAACAGTCTTTAGTCCTGTCTTCCACGTCCGGCCTATCAACCCAGTGGTCTGGCTGGGGGCCTCTCACACACAAGGTGTATGGAAATCTCATCTCGAAGCGGGCTTCCCGCTTAGATGCTTTCAGCGGTTATCCCATCCGAACGTAGCTAATCAGCGGTGCACTTGGCAGTACAACTGACACACCAGAGGTTCGTCCGTCCCGGTCCTCTCGTACTAAGGACAGCCCTTCTCAAATTTCCTGCGCGCGCAGCGGATAGGGACCGAACTGTCTCACGACGTTCTAAACCCAGCTCGCGTACCGCTTTAATGGGCGAACAGCCCAACCCTTGGGACCTACTCCAGCCCCAGGATGCGACGAGCCGACATCGAGGTGCCAAACCATGCCGTCGATATGGACTCTTGGGCAAGATCAGCCTGTTATCCCCGAGGTACCTTTTATCCGTTGAGCGACGGCCATTCCACAATGTACCGCCGGATCACTAGTCCCGACTTTCGTCCCTGCTCGAGATGTCTCTCTCACAGTCAAGCTCCCTTGTGCACTTACACTCGACACCTGATTGCCAACCAGGCTGAGGGAACCTTTGGGCGCCTCCGTTACTTTTTAGGAGGCAACCGCCCCAGTTAAACTACCCATCAGGCACTGTCCCTGACCCGGATTACGGGCCGAAGTTAGATGTCCAAAGTGACCAGAGTGGTATTTCAACGATGACTCCACCATGACTGGCGTCACGGCTTCAACGTCTCCCACCTATCCTACACAAGCCACTCCGAACACCAATACCAAACTATAGTAAAGGTCTCGGGGTCTTTCCGTCCTGCTGCGCGTAACGAGCATCTTTACTCGTACTGCAATTTCGCCGAGTTTATGGTTGAGACAGCGGGGAAGTCGTTACTCCATTCGTGCAGGTCGGAACTTACCCGACAAGGAATTTCGCTACCTTAGGATGGTTATAGTTACCACCGCCGTTTACTGGGGCTTGAATTCTCAGCTTCGCCTTGCGGCTAACCGGTCCTCTTAACCTTCCAGCACCGGGCAGGAGTCAGTCCGTATACATCGTCTTGCGACTTCGCACGGACCTGTGTTTTTAGTAAACAGTCGCTTCCCCCTGGTCTCTGCGGCCCCTGCACGCTCCGGACAGCTCGTGTCCATCACGCTGGGGGCCCCCCTTCTCCCGAAGTTACGGGGGCATTTTGCCGAGTTCCTTAACCATAATTCTCTCGATCGCCTTAGTATTCTCTACCTGATCACCTGTGTCGGTTTGGGGTACGGGCGGCTGGAACCTCGCGTCGATGCTTTTCTCGGCAGCATAGGATCACCGGATCCCCCCTCACGGGGGTCCCATCGGGTCTCAGGCATCATGAACGGCGGATTTGCCTACCGTTCGCCCTACATCCTTAGACCGGGGCAACCATCGCCCGGCCCGGCTACCTTCCTGCGTCACACCTGTTAATACGCTTGCCTCCCAGGATCAGGTCCCGCGCTCCACCAAAACCCTTCACCCACAAGGGGTGTCGGGCAGGTCTCGGGCGGTTAGTGTCCCCTGTTCAGCATGGGCGGTTCTTCGCCGGTACGGGAATATCAACCCGTTGTCCATCGACTACGCCTGTCGGCCTCGCCTTAGGTCCCGACTTACCCAGGGCAGATTAGCTTGACCCTGGAACCCTTGATCATTCGGCGGACGGGTTTCTCACCCGTCTTTCGCTACTCATGCCTGCATTCTCACTCGTGTGGGCTCCACCGCTGGTTTACACCGCGACTTCACTGCCCACACGACGCTCCCCTACCACTCCAGACACCTGAACCAACCCCGCAAAGGGGGCGGCTGGGTTATTGCCTGAAATCCACAACTTCGGCGGTGTACTTGAGCCCCGCTACATTGTCGGCGCGGAATCACTTGACCAGTGAGCTATTACGCACTCTTTTAAGGATGGCTGCTTCTAAGCCAACCTCCTGGTTGTCTTCGCAACTCCACATCCTTTCCCACTTAGCACACGCTTAGGGGCCTTAGTTGGTGGTCTGGGCTGTTTCCCTCTCGACTATGAAGCTTATCCCCCACAGTCTCACTGCTGCGCTCTCACTTGCCGGCATTCGGAGTTTGGCTGACGTCAGTAACCTTGTAGGGCCCATTAGCCATCCAGTAGCTCTACCTCCGGCAAGAAACACGCAACGCTGCACCTAAATGCATTTCGGGGAGAACCAGCTATCACGAAGTTTGATTGGCCTTTCACCCCTACCCACAGCTCATCCCCTCCATTTTCAACTGAAGTGGGTTCGGTCCTCCACGACGTCTTACCGTCGCTTCAACCTGGCCATGGGTAGATCACTTCGCTTCGGGTCTAGATCACGCCACTGCAACGCCCTGTTCAGACTCGCTTTCGCTACGGCTTCCCCACACGGGTTAACCTCGCGACGTAACACTAACTCGCAGGCTCATTCTTCAAAAGGCACGCCGTCACCAGAATCAGACTGGCTCCGACGGATTGTAAGCACACGGTTTCAGGTACTGTTTCACTCCCCTCCCGGGGTACTTTTCACCTTTCCCTCACGGTACTGGTCCGCTATCGGTCATTAGGGAGTATTTAGGCTTATCAGGTGGTCCTGACAGATTCACACGGGATTTCTCGGGCCCCGTGCTACTTGGGATACTTCCCAGGCGGTATGACAACATTTCGGTTACGGGGCTCCCACCCTCTCTGGCCGGCCTTTCAAGACCGTTCACCTATGCCCACACTTCGCACCTCACCAGTCCGGCAGAACTGGTATGGAAAGTCCCACAACCCCGACCATGCAACGCCCGCCGGCTATCACACATGGAACGGTTTAGCCTGATCCGCGTTCGCTCGCCACTACTGACGGAATCACTATTGTTTTCTCTTCCTGCGGGTACTGAGATGTTTCACTTCCCCGCGTTCCCCCCACACACCCTATGTGTTCAGATGCGGGTCACCAGGCAGCTCGCGCCCCTGGCGGGGTTTCCCCATTCGGACACCCTGGGATCACAGTCCGGTTATCGACTCCCCCAGGCTTATCGCAGATTCCTACGTCCTTCTTCGGCTCCTAATGCCAAGGCATCCACCGTGTGCTCTTAAAAACTTGACCACAAAAGATCAAAAAAACTACTTCACGAGAGAACCACGAAAACCAACCACACCCGAAAGTGCAGCCAGATCCAGGTTCATATTCTTGGAAATTGCTTCTTATAAAAGATGCTCGCGTCCACTATGTAGTTCTCAAACAACAACCCCATACCACACACCCCACACACAACCCCGCAAAGGGGCCAACCCGTCAGGGCTGATCATGTGTGATCGGTGCAGCCAGGAAACCAGAAACACAAGTCCCACACCACAACCCCGCCCCCCCGAAAGGAAACGCAGCCGCGCCATGGTCCTGTTGTCTCAGGACCCAACAGTGTGCCAAACACTAAACCGCCCGTACCCTCCCCGCACCGTTCCAGATGACCAGGGACCCCCGAAGGAGAACCCTGAAACACCGTACTGGGTGCCGGGAAAAACCGGCGGCCGCTGTTCGTTGATATTCCACCCGTGAGCACCCGCCGCAGAACTAGCGTCTGCGCAGCGGGCATATACTCCTGGCAAACGTCCGCATCCCGCATACACGGGGCGTGGCTTGCAGGTGCTCCTTAGAAAGGAGGTGATCCAGCCGCACCTTCCGGTACGGCTACCTTGTTACGACTTAGTCCCAATCGCCGGTCCCACCTTCGACAGCTCCCTCCCACAAGGGGTTAGGCCACCGGCTTCGGGTGTTACCAACTTTCGTGACTTGACGGGCGGTGTGTACAAGGCCCGGGAACGTATTCACCGCAGCGTTGCTGATCTGCGATTACTAGCGACTCCGACTTCATGGGGTCGAGTTGCAGACCCCAATCCGAACTGAGACCGGCTTTTTGGGATTAGCTCCACCTCACAGTATCGCAACCCTTTGTACCGGCCATTGTAGCATGCGTGAAGCCCAAGACATAAGGGGCATGATGATTTGACGTCGTCCCCACCTTCCTCCGAGTTGACCCCGGCAGTCTCCCATGAGTCCCCGCCATTACGCGCTGGCAACATGGAACGAGGGTTGCGCTCGTTGCGGGACTTAACCCAACATCTCACGACACGAGCTGACGACAACCATGCACCACCTGTGAACCGGCCGCAAGCGGGGCACCTGTCTCCAGGTGTTTCCGGTCCATGTCAAGCCTTGGTAAGGTTCTTCGCGTTGCATCGAATTAATCCGCATGCTCCGCCGCTTGTGCGGGCCCCCGTCAATTCCTTTGAGTTTTAGCCTTGCGGCCGTACTCCCCAGGCGGGGCACTTAATGCGTTAGCTACGGTACGGAGAACGTGGAATGTCCCCCACACCTAGTGCCCAACGTTTACGGCATGGACTACCAGGGTATCTAATCCTGTTCGCTCCCCATGCTTTCGCTCCTCAGCGTCAGTTAATGCCCAGAGACCTGCCTTCGCCATCGGTGTTCCTCCTGATATCTGCGCATTTCACCGCTACACCAGGAATTCCAGTCTCCCCTACATCACTCTAGTCTGCCCGTACCCACCGCAGATCCGGGGTTGAGCCCCGGACTTTCACGGCAGACGCGACAAACCGCCTACGAGCTCTTTACGCCCAATAATTCCGGATAACGCTTGCGCCCTACGTATTACCGCGGCTGCTGGCACGTAGTTAGCCGGCGCTTCTTCTGCAGGTACCGTCACTTTCGCTTCTTCCCTACTGAAAGAGGTTTACAACCCGAAGGCCGTCATCCCTCACGCGGCGTCGCTGCATCAGGCTTGCGCCATTGTGCAATATTCCCCACTGCTGCCTCCCGTAGGAGTCTGGGCCGTGTCTCAGTCCCAGTGTGGCCGGTCACCCTCTCAGGCCGGCTACCCGTCGTCGCCTTGGTGAGCCATTACCTCACCAACAAGCTGATAGGCCGCGAGTCCATCCAAAACCACAATAAAGCTTTCCACCCCCCACCATGCGGTGAGAGGTCATATCCGGTATTAGACCCGGTTTCCCAGGCTTATCCCAGAGTTAAGGGCAGGTTACTCACGTGTTACTCACCCGTTCGCCACTAATCACCGGTGCAAGCACCGGATCATCGTTCGACTTGCATGTGTTAAGCACGCCGCCAGCGTTCATCCTGAGCCAGGATCAAACTCTCCGTTGAAGTAAAACAAAAACAGACACAACCACAGGCCCACGGGAAAACGCGGACCCAGGCTGCACAAAATTTGAAACCGGCTGTAAAAACCAGACCACACCACGGGGTGGCGGGCCCGGCAAAACAACCAATCCATCATACAATAAATTGGTATCAACAAACTTGGCACACTATTGAGTTCTCAAACAACAGACACACCCGGCACCACCACAACCATCACGGTCGCGGCTCGCTCCGGAGCAACTTCCCAAACTTACCCGATCCCGCGAAACTTTGCAAACCAGCGTCTCCGCGATTTCCAGTTCCACGAGGGGATCCCCACCCGGTTCCGGCACACACAAAGTGCGCCATATTCCAGGCTGTTCATCAAGGGGGTCGGTCGCTATCTTTCCGCATCAGCGGCGGCGACTCGAATTACTTTACACGGCACCAGGACCAAGCACAAATCCACCCCAGGGGCGGCTGGGATCCGCGGCAATCCGCCGCAAAAGGGGCCATTTGGCGCAGAACCGGGGCGTCGGCGTCGTAATTGCAGCCTGTGCGGTGCATCACCTGGAGGAGACCAGCAAAGCACGTAGGGCTGCTGGCGGGAGCCGCCCGGATGCAAGTTAAAGCAAAGAAGGGCCGGCAACAAACGGTTGCCGGCCCTTCTCAAGCCACTGGCTTCAGGGGCGCTGAATTACCAGGAAGACTTCGTGATGCCCGGGAGCTCACCGCGGTGAGCCATGTCGCGGAAGCGAACACGGGAGATGCCGAACTTCTGGAAGGTGCCGCGGGGACGGCCGTCGATGATGTCGCGGTTACGCAGACGGACGGGCGATGCGTTGCGGGGCAGCTTCTGCAGGCCGAGGCGTGCGGCTTCGCGCACTTCATCGGTTGACTTGGGGTCAACCAGAGCCTTCTTCAGCTCGAGGCGCTTTGCAGCATAACGCTCGACGATGACTTTACGCTGTTCGTTCTTAGCGATCATTGACTTCTTAGCCATGTGTTTAGCGCTCCTCTCGGAATTCGACGTGCTTGCGGATTTTGGGGTCGTACTTCTTCAGAACCATGCGGTCCGGATCGTTACGACGGTTCTTGCGCGTCACGTAGGTGTAACCCGTGCCCGCGGTCGACTTCAGCTTGATGATCGGACGTACGTCCTTGTCCTTTGCCACTAGAGCTTCACTCCTCGTGCCAGGATGGCGGCGACAACTACGTCGATGCCACGTACGTCGATGGTCTTGATGCCACGAGCAGAGACCTGCAGCGTGACGTTACGGCGCAGGGACGGAACCCAGTAGCGCTTCTTCTGGATGTTCGGGTCGAACCGGCGCTTGTTGCGGCGGTGCGAGTGCGAAATGCTGTGTCCAAAGCCCGGCTCGGCTCCGGTCACCTGGCAGTGTGCTGCCATGACGACTCTCCTCAAAATAAATGAAACGGATGGCGGAGTTCCCGCCCAACCGTGCGGCAGGCAGCGTCCGCATCCAGCTCCCGCCCACATGATTACGCCGCCGTGGACCAGACCAAAAAATTCCGGCTGGTTCCTCAGTGCGGCGAAGATTATGGGCCCACGGGCACCAGGCTGTGGCGATCAAAGGAAAGCCACTGCGAAGTACCGGGATGCTGGGCGAATACAGGAGTGCGCGCAACTTGAGCCCCTAACTACCGGCCATCGGAACCGTCGATTTCTCAGACAGATCCCGCCAACCGGAGCAATTGCACACGCTCCGCGCCACCTAGCGCCTACCAAGTCTACGAGCCAGGCGAATTAAAGACCAATCCTGCGTTGTGGGGAGCGGTCCCCGGTGTATAAGGGCCGGCCGCGCTCAGCGGATGTCATATCCCCGCCGAAGCGTTTTCACAGCCAAATGATAGGCGGCGGGTGGACTCTGGAGGCATGAACACACCACTCCTGGCGGCCCGGCCCGCGGTTCCGCGCCGCTCCCCCGGCGCCGCGAATCCGTTCAGGGGCCAGCATCGACGGCGGTTGCTGACCGCGGACCTGCTGACAGTATTCTTCTGGGCGTCACTGGCCCTCGCCGTCGCGTTGTGGCTGGCCGACGGCGGCGCAGCGGGATTCTCGACCCTGGCCGGGTCCTTCACTGCCCTGGGCATCACCGCCGGCCTGGCCGGCATGGACCTCGTGTTGTGCATGCTGCTGCTGGCAGCCCGCATCCCGGTCGTCGACCGCACCATGGGACACGACCGCGCCCTTGAGGTCCACCGCAAACTCGGTAAACCGGCCCTCTACCTCCTGCTCGCCCACGCGGTCCTGATCGCGATCGGCTACGGGATGGCCGAGGGGCTCGATCCTGTCAGCGAACTGGTCGCGCTGTGGGTCCTCGTTCCGGACATGTGGCTGGCCGTCGTCTCGATCGGCCTGTTCATCGCCGTCGTGGTCACCTCCCTGGTGGCCGTCCGTCGTCGTTTCCCCTACGAGTTCTGGTACGCCGTCCACCTGCTGACCTACGCCGCCGTCCTGGCCGCGCTGCCCCACCAGTTCAGCGTCGGTGCGCTCTTTGCCGAGGGCACCTGGCAGCGCTGGTACTGGCTGGCCCTGTGCATCGCCACCGGGGCCGCGCTGCTGTACTGCCGGGTGGCGCAACCCCTGCTGGCAACGTTCCGGCACCAGCTGACCGTCAGCCGGGTGGTACCGGTGGCGCCCGGCGTCGTCAGTATCGAAATGTCCGGACTGCACCTGGACCGGCTGGCCGGCAGCGGCGGCCGGTTCTTCATCTGGCGGTTCCTCGCTCCGGGCCTCTGGTGGCATCCCCACCCGTTCAGCCTCTCGGCAGAGCCCGTGACGTTCGACGCCGGCGGTCGGGGTTCGCTGCGGGTTACGGTCCGCAACCTGGGCCGGGGCTCGGCGCAGCTTGCTTCGCTGAAGCGCGGGACGAAGGTTGCGGTGGAAGGCCCCTATGGGCTGTTCAGCACGGCGGCCCGCAGCCGGAACCAGGTGGTCATGATCGGGGCCGGCATCGGTATCACCCCCATCCGCGCCCTGCTGGAGAGCACGCCGTTCCAGCCGGGGAACGCCACCGTGATCCTCCGCGGACACGGCGAAGCCGAGCTCTATTTGGGCGCGGAAATCCTGGAACTCTGCAGGCGCAGGGGCGCCACGCTCTTCCACCTGACCGGGTCCCGGCCGGCCGGTGTCCAGACCTGGCTGCCGGAAAGCGCGTCCCGCGCGGGACACCGGCTGGCGAGCTACGCCCCGCAGGTGGCCGACGCGGACGTGTACATCTGCGGACCCGCAGCCTGGGCCCGGAGCGTCCTCCACGACGCCCGCACTGCCGGCGTCCGCGAGGACCAACTCCACTGCGAAAGGTTCGACTGGTGAGGGCACGCTCAGCAGTCGCAGCGGCGCTGGCTTCCGCGGGCATTCTCCTGGCGGGCTGGCAGGCAGGCGTCCGCGTCGAAGACACCGGAAGCGGCGCCGTCGGGACGTCGTCCGGGGCGGACGGCACCGCCGGGTCTTCCGGCTCCAGCGGCTCTTCCGCTGCCTCGGGCGCCTCCGGTTCCTCCAGCCCCTCCGGTGCCGCCGCAAAGGCGGGCGGAACCTACGCCGGCGCGGTGGTCCAGACGCGCTTCGGCGCCGTCCAGGTGCAGATCACGGTGAAGGCCGGCGCGATCACCGACGTCACGGCGCTCCAGCTCACCGACGCGGAGCGCAAGTCCATCCAGATCAGCAACCGGGCCGCTCCCCTGCTGCGGGCCGAGGTCCTCACGGCCCAGTCCGCCAAGGTGCAGACCATCAGCGGGGCCACCGTGACCAGTGCAGCGTACCTGACCTCGCTCCAGGCGGCCCTTGATGCAGCAAACCTCTGAGCCCAGGGGGCCGGCGTGAACAGTTCCGGCCTGAAAACCAGGACCTTCGGCTGCATGGGCACGGTCATCAGCCTGACCGTTCCGGCAGGAACTGAGCCGGGAACTGTCGGGCCCGACGGCGGACTCGCGGCGGCCGCCGCCGCCGTCGAACGCGTGTTTGCCGGCCTGGACGGGATCTTCAGCCTGTACCGCCGCGATTCGGAGGCCAGCAGGGTGGCCCGGGGCGAAATGTCGCTCCGCGCGGCCTCAACCCAGATGCGCGGCCGCTACGCGGACGCGGTCGGCTGGCGCCTGCTGACGGAGGGAGCCTTCTCCCCGGAGCGGCCCGACGGCGTCCTGGACCTTTCCGGACTCATCAAGGGTTACGCGATCGAACAGGCGGGCGACGCGCTGCTCACCCTGGGCATCGGGGACTGGTGCCTGAACGCCGGGGGCGATGTGCTCGTGAACGGCTCGCCCCGACCCTCGACGGGGGCACCATGGCAGGCGGGGATCGTTGATCCGCAGGACCGTGACACGCTGATTGCCGGTTGCCCCCTGGGCGGACCCGGCACGAAGCGCGCCCTGGCGACCTCGGGCTCCGCGGAACGTGGCGAGCACATCTGGGGCGCCCGCAGCTGGGGCGCCCGCAGCTGGACAGGGCCCGCGGGCGCCGGGTTCCGCCAGGTGTCGGTCGCTGCGCCGGATATCATCACCGCCGATGTACTGGCGACGGCGATCGTGGCCGGCGGGACACCGATGCTGGACCGGGCCACCGACGGGTGGGAGATCGAGGTGCTCGCCGTCCGTGGCAGCTGCGAACTGCTGGCGACGCCGGGTTTCCGGGCTAAGTCGCTTAGAGGTGCGTGAGCTGGCTCAGAGGTGCGTGAGCTGGCCGTACCGCGGCGCCAGGCCGTCGCCCGAGGACTTCCCCGTGACCCGCCGGACCACCCACGGCGCGGCGAATTCCCGGACCCAGCGGGCGTTCGCGCGGATTGCTGCGGCCCGGCTCGGCTCCGGCACCGGTGTCATCGGCGGGACGTCGATCGAGTGGTCGTGTGCCAGGACAGCCAGGACGCGTTTGGCCATGTTCGCGTGGCCGGCGGGGGACATGTGCATCCGGTCCGTGGCCCACATGCCCCAGTCGTGGTATTCGCTGAATCGCCAGTAGTCCACCAACAGCGCTCCGTGGTCCCCGGCGATGCCGCGGACCAGCTCGTTGTAGATGGCGGTCCGGCCGCGCGTGGTGCTGAAAAGCTTGGAGCCCCGGGAGTCGAAGCCGGTGAACATCACCACGGTGGCGCCGGTGGCCGTCAGCTTGCGGATGCCGGCATCGTATTCCACCAGCAGGTCATCGATATTGATCCTGGGCCGGAGGATGTCATTGGCGCCGGCGTAGATGCTCACGAGCGTGGGTTTGAGTTCGACGGCGGCGCCGAGCTGCTCGGCCATGATCTGGCGGAGCTTCCTGCCGCGGATGGCGAGGTTCGCGTACCCGAACCCCGGGTCGGCGGCGCCGAGCTGCTCGGCCACCCGGTCCGCCCAGCCCCGGACGCCGTTGGGGCGCCCGGCGTCGTCGTCGCCGACGCCTTCCGCGAAGGAGTCTCCAAGGGCCACATAGCGGGAGGTGAAATCCATGGATCCAGTCTGCCAGCAGTTGCCGCGGGCAACAAAGCCGGCCCCGGCGAACCCAACTGGGTCGCAGTTGTTGTCGTTCTGAGCGCTCAAAACGGCAACAACTGCGAGCTACTTGGGCGGTCTACCTGGGCGTGCGCCGGCCCGGCGGAATCAGTTGTCCCGCAGGATCCAGTGGTCGTCATCCAGGCGGCCCACGATCTTCTCGCCGATCCGGGCCAGGTCCGCGACGTCCGCCGGGCTGAGGGCGTCGAGGAACAGCGAACGGACCGCCTCGACATGCCCGGGGGCGAGCTCCTCGATGGTGGCCATTCCGGCGTCGGTGAGGTGCGCCGTGGTGACGCGGGCGTCGCCCGGGTGCGGCTGGCGTTCCAGCCAGCCACGGTTCTGCAGCTTGGTGACCACATGGGAGAGCCTGGAGAGGGAGGCGCTGGTGCGCGCGGCGAGTTCACTCAGCGGCAGGAACCGGCCCTCGGCCTCGGAAAGCATCGCCAGGACGTTGTAGTCGAACAGGGAGAGCTTGCCCGCGGAATGAAGCTGGGAGTCCAGCGCAGCCGGCAGCAGGGTATTGATGCTCAGCTGGGCCAGCCAGGCTCGGCGTTCGTCGGCATTGAGCCAGCGCGGTTCGGTCATGGCTCCATTCTAGACGAAGCTTGACATTTCAACCTCTCGGATGCGGGGACCGCTCCGGGGCTCCCCAAAAAACTTCCTCCCTGCGCGCAGCAGGCTCCGGGTAGGCTGACCGTATGTACGTCGTCTCCCTGACTTATAAGGTGCCCGAAGAGATCGTGGACTTCCACCTCCCCGCGCACGTCATCTGGCTGCAGGACGCCTTCGACGAGGGCGTTTTCATGGTCGCCGGGCGCAAGATCCCCCGCACCGGAGCGCTGCTGCTCTCCAACGCGGAACGGGACATCCTCGACACCGCCCTGTCCAAGGACCCTTTCTACGTCAACGGAGTGGCCGATTTCGAGGTCATGGAGTTCCACGCCAACCGGGTTGCCGCCGGCTACGAAAACCTGATGGACAGCTGAAGCCTGGGCCCGATTCCGCAGCGCTCCTGAGCCCGGCCGCCCGCGGTCCGGTCCGGCCGGCGCTCACTCCGGAAGCAGCTTCTTCAGGCCGCCCTTGCGCGGAACCCTGACGGGTTCGGGCCAGCGCGGCCCAAGTTGGTCCCCCAGGGTGACGCCGCGGAGCTTGCGCCCGAAGAGCGGCAGCACCCAGTCCCGGATCCAGCGGCGCTGCCGGCGCTCCCACTCCCGGAGGCCCAGCTTGGCTGGCGGCTCCCAGTCCTTCGACTTGATCTTGTGCGGCACGCCAAGATGGTCCAGGACCTGCCCGGCGAGGTACTTGTGGCCCGCCTTGGACATGTGCAGCCGGTCCGAATCCCACATCCGCGGGTCGTAGAAGGCGTCAAAGCACCAGTAGTCCACGAGCACTGCCTCGTACCGGGCGGCCACCTCGCGGACGCGCCGGTTGTAGACGGCGTTTCGTTTCTTCAAGGGTTCCAGCAGCGGTGAGACGCGGACATCGAATCCGGTGAACAGCACCACCGTGGCCCCGCTGGCGGCGAGCCGGGCGACGAGGAACTCGTAGTCCTTCAGGAGTGCCTGGATGTCGGTACCGAGATCCAGGATGTCGTTCCCACCCGCGTACAGCGTGATCAGCGCGGGCTCCATGGCGAGCGCCGGTTCCAGTTGTTCGGCGATAATGTGGCGCAGCCTCTTGCTGCGGATCGCAAGGTTGGCATACTCCCAGCCCGGCTCCGCCTTGGCCAGCCTTTCCGCGACCCGGTCCGCCCAGCCCCGCACCCCGTTCGGCAGCCTCCTGCTCCGGTCCCCGACACCCTCGGTAAACGAATCCCCCAGGGCAACGAAGACCCGCCGTCCGCCAGGCTCCGGGAGCAAAGGATTGTCGGCCATCCCAACAAGCTACCCAACCCAAACGGCCGGCAGGGAACACCGGGGTTAACAGTTGAGAACGGCGGGTGAGCGGCCGCGGCGCCCAAGCCGGTGCCGGAGGTGAGGGAGCGTCGGAATCAAACCCGCCGGACGTGAGGGAGCGTCGGTGCCGGCCGGCGCCGTGACCGAACAAACACGCGCTTGCCTTGCCCTGCAGGGGTGAACGATGGTTCACTCAAGAGAGAGTAAACGCGCGTTCACCCTTTGGGCTGCGCCCGCCGCCCCACCCACCGCATGCCAGAAGGCCCCGCCATGTCACGTCCCACGTCCCGCACCCCGTCCCCGGGGCTCATTACCGCCGTCCTGGCTCTCAGCGGCACGGTGGTGGCGCTGATGCAGACCCTTGTGGTGCCACTCCTCCCCGATTTTCCTGGGATTCTGGGAGTCACCGCCGACGACGCGTCGTGGCTGGTCACGGCGACGTTGCTGTCCAGCGCGGTGGCCACGCCGATCGTTTCCCGCAGCGCCGATATGTACGGCAAACAGAAGATGATGGTGGTCTGCATGGCCATCATGGTGGTGGGCTCCATCGTGGCGGCCGTCGGCGGAAGCTTTCTTTGGCTGATCATCGGGCGGGCCATGCAGGGCTTCGCCTCGGCCCTGATCCCGGTGGGAATCAGCATCATGCGCGATGAATTGCCCAAGGAGAAAATGGGTTCGGCGGTGGCGCTGATGAGCGCCACGCTGGGCATCGGCAGCGCCCTGGGGCTGCCGATGGCCGGGATACTTTACGAAGGCCTGGGCTGGGAATCGATCTTCTGGGTCTCGGCAGGTGCCGGCACATTGCTGTTGCTGGCCGTGATCCTGGTGGTGCCAGAATCAAAGGTCCGGACTCCCGGCCGGTTCGACTACACCGGCGCCGTGGTGCTCTCTGCGGCCTTGGCTGCACTGCTCCTGGCCATCTCCAAGGGGGGATCCTGGGGCTGGGGCTCCGAGCCGGTGCTGCTGCTTTTCCTTGCCGCCGCGCTGCTCCTGGCTGTCTGGGTTCCTTATGAGCTCAAGGCCGGGCAGCCGATGGTGGATCTCCGCACCTCCTCCCGCCGGCCGGTGCTGCTGACCAACCTGGCCTCCCTGCTGATCGGTTTTGCCATGTTCGCCAACATGCTCCTGACCACCCAGCAACTCCAACTGCCCACGTCCACCGGCTACGGATTCCAGCTGAACGTCATCACGGCCGGCCTGTGCATGGTCCCGTCAGGGCTGGCCATGGTGGTGTTCGCGCCGGTCTCCGGTGGCATCATCAAGCGCTTCGGCGGGAAGGCTGCCCTCATCGCCGGGGCGGCAGTCATGGTTGCGGGATACGTCGGGCGGGTCTTCTTCTGGGACTCCATCGCCTGGGTCATCATCGGTTCCACCGTCGTCAGCATCGGCACAGCCATTGCGTACGCTGCCATGCCGACGCTGATCATGGGCGCCGTGCCGATTACGGAAACGGCCTCCGCCAATGGGCTCAACAGCCTGGTGCGGTCCATCGGAACCTCGACGTCGAGCGCTGCCGTCGCCGCCGTCCTCACCTCCGTCACCGTGACCGTCGGAGCCGCGAAGCTCCCGTCCTTCCAGGCATTCCAGGACGTCTTCTGGATGGCGACGCTCGCGTCCGCGGCATCGATCGCTGCCGCTGTCTTCATTCCCGCGGTGGTGGCGGGCCGGAAGGCTGCTATTCCGTCGGCCGTCGCCGGCGAGCTCGTCGTGCAGGGCCGCGTGCTGGCCGGCGACCACCGCCCGGCGACTCCCGCCGTCGTCTCCGTGCTGCAGACCAGCGGCGAAGCCGTGGACTGGAGCCGGGTGGACAGCGAGGGAAACTATTCGGTGGCGCTGCCCGGCGCCGGCACGTATCTGATGGTGGCCAACGCAGCGGGCTGGGCACCCATGGCGGAAGTGTTCGACTTCGATGGCCGCACCCTGGCGCAGAACTTCCACCTGAACGACCGGCTGGAACTCGGCGGCCTGGCCAGCGCGGCCGGCACACCGCTCCCGGGCGCCGTCGTGACACTGCTGCAGGCCTCCGGCGAACACGTGGCCACCACCAGGACGGACAGCCAGGGCAGGTATTCGCTGCCGCTGCCCGCCGCCGGCCGCTACATTGTCACCATGCTCCATCCCGTGACCCATCAGGCGATGGCGCGGAAGCTGGCCGTGGACAACCGCTCGGTGAACGCCAATCTGGAGCTGGACATGCCCACCGGCCAGCTGGTGGACGCATGAGCGGCCCCAGCCACGCGATCCCGTCCAGCCGCGACGCCGTCCTGGACTCTGCCGGAAAGCTGTTCGGAGCGCGCGGTTACCGTGCCGTGACGGTGCGTGACATTGCGTCCGACGCCGGAGTCTCTGCCGCTCTGGTGATGAAGCTGTACGGCTCGAAAGAGAAGCTTTTCGCAGCCGTCCAGCCGGACGAATCGCTCCTGAATGAGCTGCAGGTACCGGCATCGGAGCTCGGCGCAACCCTGGTTTTCCGCGTACTCATGCGGCGCGAGCGCGGCCTCAAGGAGCCCTGGGCGATGCTGCCGTTCAGCATCCAGGATTCCCCCGCGCCGGAAGCCGCCCGCACGGAAACGCGTGACCGCTACCTCGCCAGCATCGCCGGCCTGATCGGGGACACGACGCCGGACCGGCGTTACGCCGCCATCGTGGTGGCGCTGATGATGGGCTTCGGCGAAGCGGTGCGGACCCTTGGCCTGTTCGGCGGCTGGGACTTCGACGAGCTCGTGGCCCGCTACGGGGCGATCGTCCAGGCCCAGATCGACGCCTGCGCTGCCGCCTGCCGGTAGGCAAGCAGGACTGGGCGGCTCCGCGACTGGCAACGCGGGGTCACATACGGCCCATCCCGGTGGGGAATATGGGCCTTAAGTGACCCCGCGTTGGAGTAGACCGGACGGTCAGCGGAGGACGATGTCCACCGGGTTGGCCTCCGAACGCCAGGTTCCCCCGGACCCCGGACGCGGCCCGATCACGGGGGCCGTCAGGACGCCGGAGCGGTTGGTGCGCTTGTCCCGCAGGATCTCCGTGACCGATCCGAGGTGCCGCGAGAGGTCGATCACGTTTTCCGGCGCGGCCAGGAGCAGCTGGAACCCGAACTCGTGCAGCGCCTTGATCCCGGCGCCCGCGAACTCCTCCGAGGCCAGCACGAAGGCCTCGTCCATCATCACCGTGCCGTAGGTGGTGAACCCCTGCTCCGCGATGCCCAGCTGGTAGCTCAGCGCCGCGGCCATGATGAACGCCGTGAACCGCTGCCGCTCGCCGCCGGACATCGAGCCGGTATCCGCGTGCATGAAGACGTCCGTCTTTTTTCCGCCGCGGGGCCCCGGCACTTCGCGGTGCTCCTTGCACTGGATGAACAGGTGCCCGCGGACGTCCAGCACGTCGGCACGCCAGCGCCGGTCCTCGGGGGTCTGCGAGCCGAGCCGTTTCACGAGCGTTTCGAGCGACTTGTAGCGGTTGGTGAGCTCGGCGTCGTCGTCGATGTCCGCCCCGGAAGCGGAAACGGACGCGGAAACGGCCGCCCTCCCCGGCCGGGTGTGGCGGACCCTGAGCGCGTTCGCGATGGCGTCCTTGAACTGCTTGGCGGTGGCCGGCAGGGTCTGCTTGATGTCCAGTTCCAGGAAGCTGCCCTCGTGGAAGTTGACCTCGGACAGGATGCCGTTCAGCGGCAGGATCCGGCTCGTGATGGAGCGGCGTTCCTCATCGAGCAGGTGCAGCAGGGTGCTGAAGGATTCGTGCGTGCGCTGGTTGAAGAACTGCCGGAACTCGGCCTCCTGCGCGGGCAGCCCGTCACTGACGATCGCGTGGTAGCGGGATTCGAACTCCCCCGCCGCGCCGATCGAGGTGCCGTGGTCCGCGGAGATCGCCGTGCCCCACTCGCGCACGAAGCCCTCGAAGATCCGCGTCAGGCGTTCGGCGGTGGCCTGTCCGCGGGATTCCGCCGCGTGCAGTTCGGCGAGGAGCCGGGTCCGCACCTGGTTCGCCAGATTGTCGAGTTCGTAAATCTCCAGGAGGTCGCCGGCGCCGGCGAAGTACGGTTCCAGCGCGGCGGCAGTGGAGTCCGACGGCGGCGACTGCTCCAGGCGGGCGCGCGCGGCGTCCAGACGAGAATCGGCAGCCGTCAGCTGCGCATCGAGGGCCTTGTACTCGCTCTGCAGCACGGCGGCGGCCTCGGTGCTGGACTGGTGCTGGTGCCGGGCGGCCTCGATGCTGGCGCGCAGGGGCTCGAGGTCGGCCTGCGCGGCGAGGGCATCCTTGAGCCGCTGTTCGATCTTCGCGAGCCCGTCCTCGGCCACGGCGGCCGAGACTTGTTCCCAGGGGCGGTGGTCATCCGCCACCCGCCGCAGGGCCTCGAGCTGCCGGGTCATGCCCTGGTGCGATTCCTCCCGGCTCTGCGCGAGTTCCGCGGCCTTGACGAGCTCCCGCTGCAACTCCCCGACCTGTGCCGCCACGAGTTCCAGCTTGGCGGCGTTGTCGAAGCCAAGGACGTAGTCCTGGCGGGACGTGAAGCGGTCGTCCTTCTCCACGGTGTGGCGGTTGCGCTTGATCACGCCGCCCAGGCTCAGGCCCTTGTCCAGCCCGGCCAGCTCGTCCGGATTCTCCACGCAGGGGAAGGCGAAGTCGAGGGCAATCCGTTCCCGGACCCACGTGCTGGCCGCCGCCAGCGCGGCGGCGTGGGGAGCGGAGTGGGGAGCCGCATCGGTGAGGAAACTCAGCTTGGTCAGCAGATCGCCGTCGGCCACGTCCTCCACGGCCAGCGCGCCGCCGGAAAGCGGCTTGGACACGTCCACCGCGCGGAGGGCGCCCCGGACGGAGTGGTCATTGAGGTAGCGGGTGACGGCGGCAAAATGCTCGCCGGGAACCAGCAGCGTCGTGGCGAGGCTCCGCAGGGCGCGCTCGGCGGCCGGCCGCCACCGTTCCTGGCCCTCGGCGAGGTCGATCAGCTCGCCGCCGAACGGCATCCGTTCCTCGGGGACGCCGGTCGCTGCGGCGATGGCGCTGCGGTTTTCAATGCTCGACGGCGGCAGCAGGGACTTGCGCGTCTTGAGCGAGACGAGCTCCTGCTGGGCCGCGGCGAGTTCGCGCTTCCTGGCCGCGTGACCGTCGAACGCCTCGAAGCGCAGCTCCTTGAGCGCCTCCGAGTCGTCCTGCAGCTCGGCCGAGCGCGCCGCGGCATGCTCATGGGCCTGCTCCCAGCCGGCCGCCGACCACTGAAGTTCCAGGCCGGCGTCGGAGAGGGCCTTGCGGGCCGATTCCTGGACCTGCTGCCGGAGCCTGAGCCCCACCCGGGCGTTCTCCAGCGACTGCTCGATCGCGGAGATCGCGTTGCCGCCCTGGTTGTTGTAGTCCGCCTCCAGCTGGCGCAGCTCCTTGGCCAGTCCGTCGCGGACGCCGCGCTCGGCGCCGAGGTCCTTGGCTTTCGCCTGCGCGAGCCCGCGGCAGCGTTCCAGGGTCTTCTCATGGACGGCGACGGCGAGCTGCTGCCGGTAGGCCTCGAATTCCTCCCCCGCGAGGTCCCGCAGCCGGTTCGCCTCCAGCAGCGAGCGGGCATAGTCACCGTTCAGTCCGGGGACCGGAGCCAGCTGGTCGCGCTGCTGCCGCACGTCCTCCAGGCGCTGCCGGATGGACATGAGGTTGCTGAATTCCTCCACGACGTCGTCCGCGGCGGCCAGCGTGGCCGGGGGGTCCAGGACCTGGTCACGGAAGAAGTTGTTGACGCTGCCGCCCAGGCCCTTGCCGGCCTGGATCACGCGCAGCAGCGGAAGGGCCTGGTCCGAGTTGATGCCGAGCAGGCGCCGGAAGCGTTCGGCGAAGGCCTTGTGGACGTCGAAGATCTGGGCGTCCGGGAAGATCGCGTCGAGCGCGGACCGGGTGAACCGCTTCTCCGCGATGCCCTCAAGCAGTTCGAGATCCAGCGGCTTGTTGTCGACCAGGTAAAACCGGCCGACGCTTGACTCCGTGCCGTTCTTGGGCAGGTCGAACAGCGCCGAGACCGTCACCCTGGTGCCCGCGGCGTTGTCGAAGGTCAGTGCGACGGCGGACCAGGTGGCGCCGGGACGCTGGAAGGCACTGGCCGAGCCCTCGCCGACCGCCTTGTCCCCCACCTTGCCGCGCATGTAAGTGAACGTGGTCCGCTTGTCCTCCACGGCGCCGCCGGCACGCTGGGCCGCGGCCTCGTTGGAGCGCGGCCGGGCGTCGAAGACCCGCAGCATCGCATCGAACAGCGTGGACTTGCCGACCCCGGAATTGCCGGTCAGCAGGGTGCCGCTGCGGTCCACGTGCATCGTGTGGGCGCCATGGAACGTGCCCCAGTTGACCACCTGGACGAGGGCCAGGCGCATCTGGCCGGGGTTCGTTAGCTCGCCGATCGGGAGCATGGTTGCGATGCTCACTTGGCGTCCTCCGGCTCCGTGGTTGCGTTGGACGACGACGGCGATGCCGCCCCCGCCCCTTCGCCGGACAGCACTCGTCCTTCGGACGATGCTGCCGGCTCCGTCAGGCCCGATGCCACTCCCGGGGCGGCATCGCCGTCGCCGTCTTCGCTCTTCAGGTCACCTTGGGCGTCCGTATCGGCTGCTGCGTCGTTGTCATCGTCACCGACGGCGACATCGCCGTCGTCGTCGTTGGTCGGCTCACCTTCTGCGTCGTCCTCGGATTCGCCAGTGGCCTCGGTGGCGGCGTCGAGCTCTATCAGTGGTTCCGTTCCCGCGGGGTCTGCCGAGGCTGCTACCAGGGCCTCGATCTGGGCGGGGATGTTGCCGATGTTGTCGAAGGGGAGGGCCAGGGGGAGGGCGTTGGAGATTGTGTAGACGTCGTCCAGGCCTGTGGTGAGGAGGAGCTGGCGGGCCAGGAGCTTGGTGATGGCGCGGTTGACGACGTCGGAATCCCGCAGGGCGTCCTGCGCTCCGGCCGGCTGGTAGTGGGCCACGAGGTCGGCGATTTCTTCGCGCGTGATCGTGGGGTCCGTCTGGGCCGTGAGGTGGCGGTCCAGCAGGAGCCGCAGCCGCAGCAGCACGATGGTCTCGACGCGGCTCAGGGCCCTTTGTTGGCGCAGGATGCTGGAGCGGGTACTGCCGCCGATCGCGTCGGGGTCCACCGGCCGCAGCACGGCCACTTTGCGTTCGTGGTCCAGCTGCAGGGTCAGGAAGACCTCGGAGAGCCGGCTGCGCAGGATCAGCTGGTTGTCCAGCAGCGTGGTCCAGAGTTTTTCGTCGCGGCCGCCGTCGATGTACGGACCTTTGAGGAGCTTCACGAGGGCCTGGCGGACCTTCATCGGCAGCACGCCGGTGTCGCCCGGGAACAGGGCGGCGCCGTCGACGAACGTGTCCCGCGGCGTGACTCCCCCGGTGATTGAGCTTGTCGAAATCGGGGTCTCGACAGGCTCGACCACCGGAATTTTTTCTTCAGTCATCTTCAGTCCTTCTTGAGCGTAACCACCGGCAGGTACGCGGTGCGGGTGGTGCCGTCTATCTGTTCGAAGTCGAGGGGCTCCCACGCGGGGCGGTCGAAGCCGGCGCCGTCGTGGAGGGCGTGGGAGAGCAGGGCCCGGATGGAGTTGAGGTGGCGTTCCTCGGCCGGGAGCTGGTCCCAGGCCTCGCCGAGGGAGGATGCGCCGGCAACCGCGGCGCGGATGAGCTCCGGCTTGGCCTTGCCGGTCCGCGGCGAGCGCGCCCGGTCCGAGTCGCTGAACGCGATCGGGTCGGCGAGCCTGGGCGCGGCCGCGAACTCGTCCGGGTCGAACAATTTGACCATGGCCAGGGATTCAAAACCGGCGTTGAAGAGCACGGGCCCGCGGACCAGGCCCGGCCGTTCGCGCTCATATGGCAACGAGCGGATGGCCTGCTCGGCCTCGCGCAGGACCTGGCGGAGCCGGACCGACTGGCGGAAGTCGTCGCTCTGGACATAGGTGTTCAGGCTCTCGCTGAGTTTGCCGTAGATCCGCTGGATCTGGCTGTGCTGCGTGCGCAGTTCCGCCACCAGGTTCTTCAGCGTCTCGCGTTCCTCGTGGCTGAGGTCGTCCGCAAACTGCCGGCTGAGCACCTCGCCGATCGCGGAACGGAACCTCAGCTGCTGCTGCGGGTCCTCCAGGAATGCCGTGAAGGAGCGGAAGGTCCTGCCCTCGGGGCTCTGCCGGAGCCGCTTGTCCGCCTCCAGCACCTGCGCCATGGTGGCGCCCTTGCTGAGGGATTCCTCGATGATCTGGTTGCGCAGCTCCCCCACGAGCTCCTCGATCCGGTCACGCATCTTCTTGTAATCGGCGGGCAGGCCGGCCGCGAGGTCCAGGATGTTACCGGCCGCTTCCACCGCCTCGTCGTCGTCGAGCAGGCCGTCAAAGTCGCCGGAACTGATGTCCTCGATCAGCTGGCGGCGCTCACCGATCTCCTCCTCGAGGGACTCCAGCCGTGCGCTCTGGTCCGGGTTGGTCTCGTTGGCGAGCTTTTCGACGTCGCCCAGCAGGGTGCCGAGCCGGGAGCCGTTGAGGGTGGAGCGCTCGTTGGAGAGGCTGTCGAGGAAGGCGAGGACGCGGGCCGCGGGCTCGGTGACCTCGTAGACGATCTGGCCCGACTGGTTGCGCCGGGTCAGGAAGTTTTTCCGGGTCCACTCGTCGGCATATTTTTTCCCGGAAAGCGGGCCGTTGGCGGCGCCGCCCAGTTGCTCTCCCGTGCCGGGGGCCTGCCGGCGGAGCTGTTCGAGGAAGGCATCGACGTCGGCATGGAACTGTTCCAGCGGAAGCTGCGGCCTGATGCGGCTGAAGGAGGCCTGCAGCACGGCGATCACCCACGGCGCCGAGCGGGTGAGCGCCCAGGCGGGTCCCTTGATGAGGAGTTCGAGGTCCCGGAGCCGGTCGCCGATGGCGTCGGCAGAGGACACGGCGGAGCGGGACATGCACTCTCCTTCAGCTGCCTTGGGATGTTTGGGGCAGCGGATTCGAAGAAAACTGCCAACTACAAGGTTAACGCAGGCCCCCGGTTGCATTGATCGTTGTCTGGAATCCGCATCCGGAGCACACTGGAGGAACCACCTGAGAGGAGACTGTCATGCGGAAGAAAATGATGCTGATCACCGGGGCGGCGTCGGCGGCAGTGGTGCTGGGAGGCGTGTCTATTGCGGTGGCGGCCAGCCAGCAGTCCAGGGACGTCCAGGCCTGGAACAGCATCCCCGTCCTGGTCAAGGTCGCCGACATCGAGCGCGATGACGACTCGGACAGCCCGGCACAGCCGCTGAGCACCGAGGACCGGGACAAGGCGGGCAACGCTGCCCTCGCCAAGGTCGGCCAGGGATCCGTGCGCGACGTCGAACGGGAGGACGACGGCGGTTCCGCCTATGAGGTGGAGATACGGCTGAACGACGGTGCCGAAGTGGAAGTGCAGCTCGGCGCGGACTTCCAGGTCCTGAACCAGGGCGCCCCCGAGCACGACGACGACTAATCGCGCCCATAGGCCGCCCGGTCGATGAGGTTTCCGCGACCGCTTCGTGACCTACCCTTCGGTAGCATTTCGATCTTGTATCAACGCCCCCGCCACGACCCAAAAACGCTGGCTGCGCCCGCACCGGTCCCCCTACGCTCGGGCTAGTGATCCAGCCGACGTGACGATGCAGGGGGAACAATGCAGTTCGACCTAAGCGCAGTGGAAACGGCAACCATGGTGTTCTTCGGAACCCTCGTGGTTGCTTTGGTGATTACCGTCTTCATGGCCACGGCGGCCTTCTCGGCGCTGGTCCTGGTCGGGGTCGGACGCCTGGCCTGGGTCATCGCGGCCAGCACCTTGCTGGGACTGGTCCACGGCATCAACCATCTGTGGGACCGCCTGGTGCACCACGCCGCCACGGTGGAGTTTCCAGGGGAGCTCAGGGGCGACTTCGGGACTGACTTCCACGGGCAGCCCGCCCCTAGCACGGGCACTTACCCGCGGGTAGCATTGAGGGACAGCTGAAGGGTCTTCCACCCACGGCGGACCAAGGCTCGAGCCGGCCACCCCGGTTAGAGGAGATGCCCGATGAGCTCCGCCATTGAAGATCCAGCCACCGACCTCCCGGATTCAGCCATAGCGGAACCGGTCAGCGCCGAACACATCGGCCCCCAGGCCACCGCGGCGGATGCCCGGGCCGTCACCGAGGCCGCCCGGGAAACCAGCTGGGACCGGCCCAGCTTCGCCAAGGGACTCTACCTCGGCAGCTTTGACCTCAGCCTGATCCATCCGTGGCCGGAGGCCCCGGCGGACGACGTCGGACGCGGTGAGGCCTTCATGGCCCGCCTTACCGAGTACTGCCGGACCATGTCCGGGCGCGCCATTGAGCGCGACGCCCTGATCCCGGACGAATACCTCAAGGGGCTGGCCGACCTGGGCGTGTTCGGCATGAAGATCCCCCGCGATTACGGCGGCCTGGGCCTCTCGCTCGTGTACTACGGCCGGGCGCTGGCGCTCCTGGGTTCGGTGCATCCCAGCCTCGGCGCCCTGATCTCCGCGCACCAGTCCATCGGCGTTCCGGAGCCGGTCAAGGTCTTCGGCACACCCGCGCAGAAGCAGGAGTACCTGCCACGCTGCGCCGCCGGCGCCATCACCGCGTTCCTGCTGACCGAGCCCGACGTCGGCAGCGACCCCGCCCGGATGGGCAGCACCGCCGTCGCGTCGGAGGACGGCGAATCCTATCTGCTGGACGGCGTGAAGCTGTGGACGACCAACGGCGTGATTGCCGAACTCGTCGTCGTCATGGCGCTGGTCCCGGCACGCACCGGCCCGGACGGGACAGTGCACAAGGGTGGCATCAGCGCGTTCGTGGTGGAGATGGACTCGCCCGGCATCACGGTTGAAAACCGCAACGCCTTCATGGGGCTGCGCGGCATCGAAAACGGGGTCACCCGCTTCCACCGGGTCCGGGTTCCGGCAGCCAACCGGCTGGGACGCGAAGGACAGGGACTGAAGATCGCCCTCACCACGCTCAACACGGGCCGTCTCGCACTTCCTGCGCTTTGCGTCGCCTCCGGCCGGTGGAGCCTGAAGATCGCCCGCGAATGGTCCAACGCCCGCACCCAGTGGGGCCGGCCGGTCGGCCAGCACGAGGCGGTCGGCAAGAAGATCGCCTTCATCGCGGCCAGCGCCTTCGCGCTCGACGCGGTGTTCGAACTGTGCGCGGAAATGGCGGACGCCGGGCAAAAGGATGTCCGGATCGAGGCGGCCCTCGCCAAGCTGTGGTGCACGGAGATCAGCTGCCTGATCGCCGACGAGCTGGTCCAGATCCGTGGCGGACGCGGCTTCGAGACGGCTGACTCGCTCCAGGCCCGCGGCGAGCGCGCCGTGCCAGCCGAGCAGCAGCTCAGGGACCTGCGGATCAACCGGATCTTCGAGGGCTCCTCGGAAATCATGAAGCTGCTGATCGCCCGCGAAGCCGTGGACGCGCATCTGGCGGCCGCCGGCAACCTCGCCTCGGCGGACGCGAGCCTGCAGGACAAGGCGAAGGCCGCCGTCGGGGCCTCCGGCTTCTACGCGAGGTGGCTGCCCAAACTGGTCGCGGGTGCGGGCATGGATCCGAGGTCCTACAGCGACTTCGGCCGGCTGGCGAAGCAGTTGCGCTTCATCGAACGGTCCTCGCGGCGGCTGGCCCGGCAGACCTTCTACGGGATGGGCCGCTGGCAGGCGAGGCTCGAGCACAAGCAGGCGTTCCTGGGCCGGATCGTGGACATCGGCGCGGAACTGTTCGCCATGGCGGCGTCCTGCTCCCGGGCCGAGATGCTGCTGCGCACGTCGCCGGAACGGGGCGCCTCCGCCTACGAGCTCGCCGAGGCCTACTGCGAACAGGCCCGCGTGCGCGTGGACGAATACTTCGACCGGCTGTGGAGGAACACGGACGACGCCGACCATGTGCTCGCCCGCAAGGTCCTCGCCGGCGAGTACGAGTGGCTCGAGGCCGGCGTGCTGGACCAGTCCGAAGGGACCGGCCCCTGGATTGCGGACGCCAGCCCGCGGGCTTCGGTGAAGGAAAACCTGCACCGGAAATACCGCTGACCCGGGCTGGGGCCGCCCCGCAACGGCTCCCGCCGATAGGGCCCGCTGCCCCTTCCGCCGGACAGTAAGCACCCTTGCTGCCGCGTTCCGGCCGTGGTTAGGTGGAGATGGGACCCCACGCCGGTCTCCGCCTTGCGGTGCCCGTTTCAACAACAAACCAGGGTCATTCAGTGAAGGGAGCAGTCCCATGAGCAGCACAGCAGGCCCCGAAGACCGAACGCCCCGCCGGACCCGTGACGGGGACGCTGTCCTGAACCGCGAGGCCCACATCCACGACGCACGCCAGGACCCTGACGGGCTGGTCCGTCCGGCCGTTGAGGAAGAGGTCCCGACCCGCCAGACCGTGGTGGCGCGCGAGAAGGAGCAGTTCGGCGGCATTAAGGTCGGCTCCGCCTTCTTCGGCTGGCTCGCGGCGACCGGCACGGCCGTGCTGCTGACCGCCCTGGTTGCCGCGGCCGGTACCGCCGTGGGACTCGCCACCAATACCGACCTCAACGAGGCGGCGAACCAGGCCGCCGGCAACCAGACGGTGGGCCTCGCCGGGATCATCGCGTTGCTCGTGATCCTGTTCGTGGCGTACTACTGCGGCGGCTACGTGGCGGGGCGGATGGCGCGCTTCAACGGCGCCAGGCAGGGCTTTATGGTCTGGATCTGGGCCCTCATCGCCGCCGTCGTCGTCGCCGGGCTCGGCCTGGTCGCCGGCCAGCGGTTCAACATCCTGGCGAACCTGAACAGCTTCCCGCGGATCCCGGTCAACGAGGGCCAGCTGAACACCATGAGCATCATCGCCGCCGTCGTGGTGGCCGTGGTTGCGCTTATCGGCGCCGTCCTGGGCGGGCTCGCCGGCATGCACTTCCACCGCAAGGTGGACCGTGCCGGGTTCACCCCGGTGGAAACGGCCGAGGAACCCTGAACGGACGCTAAACGGAAAGGACGGCGTCGACGTAGTACCAGCGGCGGTCCACCCGCACGAACCGGCTCGTTTCGTGCTGGGCTCCGCGTTCGCCGTCGTGCCGGAAATGGGCCGTGAACTCCACCGTCCCCTCGCTGTCCAGCGGACCGCCGCGGCGGGTGGAGACGATGTCCAGGCGCCGCCACTGCACGGTGGGGTCGAGTTCCAGCCCGGCCGGGCGGGTGTCCGGGTGCCAGGTCCGCAGCAGGTATCCGGCGTCCAGCACCACGAAGGCACTGTACCGGGAGCGCATGAGCTGCTCCGCCGTCGGCGCCTCCGCCTCGCCGCGGTGAAAGCGGCCGCAGCAGCCAGCGTACGGCTCGCCGGAAAGGCAGGGGCAGTGGGTCTGGAACGGGGTACGGGACGGGCCGCTGTCCGGCCCGCTGTTGCCTGCGGCGGCGTGCGTCACGGGGTGTCCTTTCCGGCAGGCCGGACGGCGCCGGCGGGGCTGCTTCCGACTATAGACGCCCCCGGCCGGTGCGCAGGCACACGCCCGGGGATATCAACTTGGACACATCTGAACCCGGGCCGCGGAAGCCCGGGTGCCCGCGCCGAAAAAGTCCGTATTGTTAACAGGGGCTGCTGCCCGGCAACATTGCGGCAGGACCTCACTTGCAGGCTGGAGAGGAAAGGTGACGTGGAAGATCCGACGACCATCGCCCTGAACCTGACCTTCTTCGGGACCCTCGGAGTGGCGTTCGCCATGTTCTTCGGGCTCTTCATCGCTTTTGTCCTGACGCTGGTGCTGGCCGGCCTCGGCCGGCTCGTGGCTGTTACGGCCATGGCCCTCGCCGGGCTCCTGGGCGCATCCCGGCCCGCGAAAATGGAACCGCATCTCTCAGCGGAATGGACCGCCGCGGTGGCACGCGCCGATGCCCGGGCCGCTGCCCGGGCTATCGCGCGGGCGAAGGCGCAGTTCACGCCGCATGGCCAGGCCGGGGACAAGCCGCAGGCGCAGGAGCGCAAAGCCGGCTGAGCCTTACCCCGGACAGTCAAGTCCGCTACGGTGAAACCCATGGAATTCAGATACCTCGGGAACAGCGGCTTCAAGATTTCAGAAATCACGTTCGGCAACTGGCTTACCCACGGTTCGCAGGTGGAGAACGACGTCGCCACCGAGTGCGTCCGGGCAGCGCTCGACGCCGGTATCAGCACCTTTGACACCGCGGACGTCTACGCCAACACGGCGGCGGAAAAAGTCCTCGGCAACGCCCTGAAGGACGAGCGCCGGGAGTCCCTGGAAATCTTCACCAAGGTCTTCGGCCCCACCGGACCCAAGGGCCACAACGATCTTGGCCTGTCCCGCAAACACATCATGGCAGCCATCAACGGCTCCCTGACCCGGCTGCAGACGGATCATGTGGATCTGTACCAGGCCCACCGCTACGACTTCGACACCCCGCTGGAAGAGACCATGCAGGCCTTCGCGGACATCGTGCGGCAGGGCAAGGCGCTCTACATCGGCGTCAGCGAATGGACGGCGGAGCAGATCCGCGACGGCCACGCCCTCGCCCGGGAACTGGGCTTCCAGCTGATCTCCAACCAGCCTCAGTACTCCATGCTGTGGCGGGTCATCGAGGCCGAGGTGATCCCGGTGTCCGAAGAGCTCGGACTGTCCCAGATCGTATGGTCCCCGATGGCGCAGGGCGTCCTGAGCGGCAAGTACCACCCCGGCAAGCCGGCCCCGGAGGGCAGCCGCGCAACCGACACCAAGGGGGGCTCGAAGATGATCGAGCGCTGGATGTCCGACGAGGTCCTCACCGGGGTGCAGCAGCTTAAGCCGATCGCCCAGGAGGCCGGGCTGAGCATGGCCCAGCTGAGCATCGCCTGGGTGCTGCAGAACAAGAACGTGGCCTCCGCGATCATGGGTGCGTCCCGGCCGGAGCAGATCGCGGGAAACGTGGCCGCCGCCGGCGTGAAACTGGACCCGGCGATCATGGACAGGATCGACGCCGCGATCGGGTCCCTGGCCGAGCGCGACCCGGCGCAGACCAAGTCGCCCGCCTCGCGTGAGGCCTAGGCCCGTGACGAACTTGCCTGAGCTTGCCGTGACGGGTTCCACCGGGCAGCTGGGCGGGGTGGTGGCCCGGCTGCTGGCCGACGCCGGAAGCCCGCAGCGGCTGCTGGTGCGCGACGCCGGCCGGGCGCCGGAGCTGGAGAACGCCGTCCCCGTGGTGTTCACCTACGGGGATCCCGGCCTCGCGCGTGCCGCCCTGGCGGGGGTGAAGTCGCTGTTCATGGTCTCCGCCGCCGAGGCCGAGGACCGGCTGCAGCAGCACTTCACCTTCATCGACGCTGCGGCCGCGGCCGGGGTCCAGCACATCGTGTACACGTCGTTCTTCGGGGCGGCGCCTGATGCCGTGTTCACCCTGGCGCGGGACCACTTTGCGACGGAGGAACGGATCAAGGCCTCCGGCATGGACTACACCTTCCTGCGGGACGACTTCTACCTTGATTTCCTGCCGCTGCTGGCCGGGGAAGACGGTGTCATCCGGGGCCCGGCCGGGGGCGGCGTCATGGCCGCCGTCGCCCGCGCGGATGTTGCCCGCTCCGCCCTGGCGGTGCTCCGGGACCCCGCCCTGCATGTGGGAAGGACCTACGATCTCACCGGGCCGGAGGACATCTCGCTGGCCCGGGCGGCGGACATCCTGAGCGCCGGGACCGGCCGGACCATCATCTTCCGGAACGAGACGCTGGAGGAGGCCTACGCGTCACGGGCCCCCTCCGGAGCCCCGCCGTGGCAGGTCGACGCCTGGGTGAGCACCTACACGGCCATCGCAGCCGGCCAACTGGCCGGCCCGACGTCGGCCGTGCACGAACTGACCGGACGGGAGCCGCTGAGCCTGGCGCAGTTCCTCTCGGAGTCGCACCACATTTAGGGTTCCGGCCTCCTGCCACCCGCCGGAACGGCCCGGTCTTGACGGTTTCAGGGCCGCGGCGTAGACCAGAAGGCAGGGAAAACCGGCCGAATCCCGGGCCGGTCCGGAGCAGATCGGCAGTGCCATGACCAAGCAGATGTCAAAGCGGACGCCGGCTGTCCAGCGCCGGCAGACCCAGCAGCTCGCGCCGCATTCCGGCGAGCCGACCAATGGCCCGCTCACGGCCGAGGAACTCCAACTCGCCGTGCGGAACCATTCCATGCCGCTGGAAGCCCTGCGGAAGGACATCACGCCGCCCGGCCTGCATTATCTGGTGGACCACTTCGACATCCCGTTCATCGATGCCGAGCACTGGCACCTGCGGATCGGCGGCGCCGTGCAACGGTCCCTGGAGCTGAGCCTTCGGGCCCTCCTCAGGGATCCCAGCATCAGCATCCCGGTCACGCTCGAATGCGCGGGCAACGGCAGGTCCCTGCTGCGCCCGCGCCCGTTGAGCCAGCCGTGGATCCTCGAGGGCGTCGGCACCTCAACGTGGACCGGTGTGCCGCTGGCCTATCTCCTGTCCCAGTCGGGGGTGGACGAGGACGCCGTCGAGGTGGTGTTCACCGGCGCGGACGCCGGGATCCAGGGCGGGGTCCGCCAGCAGTACGCCCGGAGCCTTCCCATCGCCGAGGCCCTCCGGCCCGACGTCGTGCTTGCCTACCGGATGAACGGCGCTGAGCTGCCCCCGCAGCACGGCTACCCGCTCCGGCTCGTGGTCCCCGGCTGGTACGGCATGGCGAGCGTCAAGTGGCTGTCCTCGATCAAGGTGGTGACCAAGCCCTTTGACGGGTTCCAGCAGGCGGTTGCGTACCGCTACCAGCAGGACGCCGACGACGCCGGGACGCCGGTCACGTGGATGAAGGTCCGTTCGCTGATGGTCCCGCCGGGAGTCCCGGACTTCTTCACCCGCCGCCGGTTCCTGCCCGCCGGGCCGGTGATGCTGACGGGCCGGGCCTGGTCCGGGGAGGGCGCGGTGCAGCGGGTCGACGTGGGCATCGACGGCAAATGGGCGCCCGCCCATCTGGAGCATCCGGCCGCGCCCTTCGCCTGGTGCGCCTGGAGCATGCCGTGGGTGGCCGATCCCGGCGACCACGAGCTGTCCTGCCGCGCCACGGATGCGAGCGGAGCCGCACAGCCGCTGGAGCAGGTGTGGAATTACCAGGGCATGGGCAACAACGCGGTGCAGCGGATCAAGGTCACGGTCGAATAGGCGGGCCGGCATCGGGCTCCGCCGACGACTGTTCGATAACCGCGGCGATGTGCTCAAGGAGGTAGTGCTGGCCGGCGACGGTGGGGTGGTCGCCGTCGGGCCCGATGAGCGCGTCGACGTCGTCGCTGATCCAGCCCTCCTCGATCGGGTCAACGAACTCGGCACCCGCCCCGGACGCGGCGGCCCTGAGTTGCTCGCGGACGTCCACGAGCGCGGGGTCGGGGGCCGGCAGGTAGGACGGCGGACCGACCACGATGATCTTTGCGGACGGTGCGAGGGACGCGGCACCTGTCATCGCCGCGGAGGCAGCCTCGGCCACGGCGCTCGGGGCGTAACCAATGTCGTTCTCGGACCCGAAGAAGACCACCACCCCGGTATCTGGCGTGACGAACTGGTCCACCTGGGTGCCGAAGGTGCCGTCGAGGTCGCCGCGGCTGACGTAGCCGCTGCCGTTCTCGGCGGCATTGTGGACCTGGAAGCCGGCCAGGACGGGGTCAGTCCGGATCAGGGCAGGCCAGGCGTCCGCGGGCGACGTCCCATGGCCGGTGCTCAGCGAGTCGCCCACGACCACCACGCGAACCGCCGGCGTGCCTGGCTGTTTCGCCGGGGCCGCGGTGGCGGGAAGCAGGCAGATCAGGACCGCCAGCGCGGCAAGCCGGTAGTGGAGTCCGCGGGGCAGTTGCTTGCCTGGCATGGCTGCTGCCTCCCGGTCCGGTTCCGCGGCGCCGGGTGCGGCACCACATCTGCCATTCTGCCCTGTTAATGCGTCAGGGGTGTTGCCGGCCGGCCTGCGGGAGGAAACCGTGACGTCAGCCGGGGCTAGTAGTCAACGATCGCGCCGCCGGAGATGTTGACCGTGGCGTCTGTGATGGCGCCGGCCCTGTCCGAAGCAACGAACACCGCCACGTTCCCGACGTCCTCCAGCGTGGCTGTCCGGTTCAGGTGGGCGGCGTGGCTGATTTCCTGCACAATCGCGTCGCGGCCTTCGGCCTGCCAGGGAATCGTTTCCACGATGCCGCCCGTTACTATCGTGACCACCCGGATGCCGTGTTTACCGAGCTCCAGCGCCCACTGCCGGCGCTGCCCCTCCATCGCATCCAGCGCGATCTTGAAGCCGCCGAGCCCCGGCAGGGTCTGCGGGCCCGAACCTCCGAACATGAGGACGACGCCGGAGCGCTGCTTGATCATGTACCGCGCCGCGGCGCGGGTGGTCAGGAAGTGGGTCCGCGTCGCGTTGTTGGTGGGCTGGCTGAAGTCCTCCGGGGAGATTTCCATCAGCGGCTGCTGGACGTCCCCGTACGAGATCAGGTTGAAGGAAATGTCGATCCGCCTCGTTTTCCTGGCGACCTGGTCCACGAACGTGCCCACCTGAGCCTCGTCCAGGGCATCGACGACGGCGATCTCGGCCCTGCCGCCTGCCTCCTGGATGTCCCGGGCTACTTTCTCCAGCCGCGACTCCGTGCGTCCGGCCAGGAAAACGGCAGCGCCTTCTTCCGCGAAGGCCCTCGCGACGGCGCCGCCAATTGCCCCGCCCCCGCCGTAGACCAGGGCGGTCCTGCCCTGCAGCAAACCGTTCCCCGGCGCTCCGTTGTCCAGCATCGTCGCCTGCCTCCCGCCTCGGAGTGGTAAATTCCCTCAACTATGTTCTTGCAGGCGGGCGGGTGGCAAGAGGCGCACCTTCCGGCGCCCTTGGGGAAAGCGCTAGGTTTCGCTGTCCAGGTCCGCGGGGCGGCCGGGGCCGGCGCGGCCGGGCTTGTCCGTTCCCGGAGGCGGGCCCTGCCCCGCGGGGCGGCCGGGGCCCTCGGACACGGGCGGTCCCCCGGCGCCGTAAAATTCGGGCGGGGTTCCGGGCCCGCCCGGCACCGCATGGGGTGTCCCGCCAGCGGGGGGCGCCGCGTACGGCTGCCCGGCGGATGCTAGTGCCGGCACGTCTCCCGGGTCGGCAGGCCCCAGGTCCAGTTGGAACGGCGGGTATTCGTCCCGCATCAGGGACACGTAGGCGATGACGCGGTAGATCCAGCGTTGCAGGCCCAGCAGCAGGTCGAACAGCCCCCGCCAGTACTGGCCCGTGAACAGCAGGATGAATCCGGCGATGAGGACCAGCAGCCCGATGAGGGAAATTCCGAAGCTTTCCCGGACCCATTCCCCGTCGCGGGCGGTCCACGTCCGGGCGGTGCCCGTCAGCACTCCGACGATCAGCAGGTGCGGGATTGCCAGCAGCCAGGACTTCACGAGCACCAGTCCGCGGGACAGCCTCTCGGGGTACTCGACGTCGAAGTCCGCGGGGTAGTCGGTGCGCGCCAGGGTGAAGGGCGGGTAGAGGTCCGTTCCGAGCACCCCGTAGGAGTAGAAAGCCACCCGCCAGTTCCAGCGGATCACCCCCACGTTGAAGTCGAACAGCGAGCGCGGATAGCGTCCGGTAAACAGGATCGCGAACCACGCCACGATCGTCGTGACGATGAAGGCGAACCACAGGAAGAACAGCACGACGACGTGCGGGATGGCGAGGAACCATTTCACCAGCCACATCCAGCGGGACAGGTTGGGGTCCAGGTAGCCGCTGAGCCGTGCAGGATACGGGCGGGCCGCCGTGCCAGGAGGCACGCTGCCCCGGGCCTGCTGGCCCGGGCCGGGGTAGGCGGCGGCGTAGGGCTGCACCGCGTACGGCTGGCCGGGCTGTGCGGCGTACGGCTGTCCGGGCTGTGCGGGATACGGCTGGCCGGGCTCGCCGGCGTAGGCCGGCGTCCCGTATCCCTGCGCGGGATGCCCCGGCCGGGAGGACGGTGGTCCCCCGCGGCCCAGTCCCGCCGCGCCGACCACGATCAGGGGCAGGCCGATGAGCAGGAACACGATGCCGCTGATCAGCAGGCCGAGGAAGATGGGCCAGAGCAGCTCGGAGCGTGCACCGGCCTGCAGGTCAACAGCCACCGGGCTGCTGGCATCGGCATTCATGATGACCACGGCCCAGGTCCCGGACCGCAGGTCCCACTTAAGCTGCTGGGTTCCCGGCCCCGTGGCGGAGGCGGTCCAGAACGCCTGGTCTGCCGGGCGCGCCGGGGCCTTGGTCCCGGAAACCTCGCGGTACTGCGTCCGGAACGGATCGAACCTGACGTCGACGATTTCGGAATGTTTGACGCCGGTCAGGTACGCCTCCACATCGGACCGCGGCGCGATGCCGATGAAGACTGCCTTCGCCGGATCGGCGGCCGAGCCACGCAGCATCACGCTGCCGGCCAGGTCCACGGGGCCCGCGTCGGGCATTCCTCCGCCGGTCATGACATCGAGTCGCGGGGAGTTCAGGGCATAGGAGTCGGCCGAAAAGCGTTCCAGCGGCGAGGTGAAGTAGCCGCCGTCGCGCTGCTGGTAATTGGCCCACCCCGCGGCGCCCGCACCGGCCAGCAGCCCCAGGCCTAGAAGTGCGCTGAGCGTGCCCAGCACCAGCATGACAATCCGGCCTGGTCGCATGGCCGCCGTCCTTTCAGATGATCCGTGTCAGAACTCGGGGTTCAACCATTCGTTCGGGAACGATGCCGGCACCGTCCGAACGCCGAATCGTAGACACCCGTGGGCGTTCACGCGGTGATCACCACCTTGAGCGCCTTCGTCTCCGCGGCCCGCGCGAAGGTGTCGTAGGCCTCGATGAACTGGTCGAAGCGGAAATGGTGGGTGGCGAACTTTTCCGCCGGCACTTTGTTCTGCGCCACGAGCTTGAGCAGCATCGGGGTGGTGTTGGCGTTGACCAGCCCCATGCTGATGTTGATGTTCCGGATCCAGAGGTCTTCTACATGGAGTTCCACGGACTTGCCGTGCACGCCGACGTTGGCCACGTTGCCGCCGGGCCGGACGATGTCCGTGCACATGCTGAAGGTCGCCGGGATGCCGACCGCCTCGATGGCCACGTCCACGCCCTGCCCGTCGGTCAGCGCCAGCACATGCTTCTTCCAGTCGGAATCGCCGGAGAGGACGACGTCGGTGGCACCGAACTCCCGCGCCTTCTCCAGGCGGTTGGCGTCCAGGTCGACGGCGATGATGGTGGCGGCGCCATAGAGGCCTGCGGTGCAGATCGCGGCGAGGCCCACGGGGCCGGCACCGATCACGGCGACGGTGTCACCGGGCTTGACCCGCCCGTACTGCACGCCGATCTCGAACCCCGTGGGCAGGATGTCGGAGAGCATGACGGCCTGGTCGTCGCTCACGCCGTCGGGAAGCAGATGGAGGGAGTTCTCGGCATAGGGGACCCGGACGTATTCGGCCTGGGTGCCGTCGATCAGGTGCCCGAAGACCCAGCCGATCCCTGGCTGGCCTTCCTCGCCCAGGCAATGGGAGTGGAGGCCGCTCTTGCAGTTGGCGCAGTGCCCGCAGGACTTGATGCAGGAGATGATGACCCGGTCCCCGACCTTGAGGCTGGCCACCGAGGAGCCGATCTCGGTGATGGTTCCCACGCCTTCATGGCCCAGGATCCTGCCCTTGGTCACGGCGGGGACATCACCCTTAAGAATGTGGAGGTCTGTACCGCAAATGGTGGTGGTCTCCACCTTGACAATCACGTCGCCGGGATTCTGGATTGTGGGATCCGGGACGTCCGTCCAGGCCTTTTTGCCGGGACCGCCGTAGACGAGGGCCTTCATACGTGCTCCTTGGTTTTGAGGAGGGCCGGCGGGTCCACAATCCGCAGCCGGCACGGCGTTTCCGAAGCGTCAATACCGGAGGACAACAACGAGAGCCGGGCACGTTCGCGCAGTTCTTCGATGGCGGCGGCCGATACCCGGGCGTGGGTCAGGTCAATCACGATTTCGTGGCTCGGCAGCTTCGTGGTGACGCGGCGGCAGACGACGTACAGCGCGCGGATATTGGCGGCCGTGACCACGCCGTGGACTTCGATCCGGGACGATTCCAGACGGTCATCGATCCGGACCGTCACCTTCAGCCGCGGATTCCTCACATGCTCGTCCATCGAACCTTCAGAGCTCCCTGGCGGGCACGATCTGCAGTCCTGGTGCCTAAAGGTTCGCTGCATGTATTCATTTGGCCGCGGTCTCCTGCCTTTTCCTGCTGACGCGGGAAAGTGCAAAACGCCATTTCCTTCCCCAAGGTGTAGCGAGACCGGTACTGCCTATGCGAAGCGGTTCATCCCCCGACTGCCGTGCAGGAACCGCCCCACAATCATCATGACGGGTCCGCCCCGCAGGGGGAAGGGGGCGAAAGGCCCTGGTCCGGATTTTGGCCGGAGCGGGCTTCGCCGGAGCGCGGGCTCTGCGCAGCAGGCTCTGCCGCGGCGTGCTCTTGCCACGGGCAGCGCACGCACCGCCGCGCGCCTAGTTTCCCTTGACCCGGGCCTGGACCAGGTTCGCGAACGGCAGCCGGCCGTGGAGTTGGCGGAATTCCGCGTGGCACCGGGCCTCCGCCTGGTTGAGCTCCGCGACGGGCAGCTCCTTCCAGGCGACGAGCAGGGACCCGGCGTCGGCGATCTGCCAGATCAGCCGCCCGTCCCAGTGCCCGGGCGGCTTGCCCTTGCCGAAGTCGACGAACTCCTGGATCTGCCGGCGGAGACCGCGATTGCCCTTGCTTCCGGGGCCGGCCTTCCCGACGTAGAGGACGTCGGCGACGTCGACCCATTCGGCGGCCAGGGCCGCTTCCGGGAGGGAGGGATCCTTTTTCTTGAAGATCCCCGCCGTGCTCCTGGCCAGGAATCTGGGCTCAAAGCCTTCGGGCTGCAGCACCGCAAAGATCCCGGGCTTCTGCGGGATCCGGTTGATGTCCAGGGCCGCGAGGGTCCTGAATCCGGTAAATCCTTCGTCCTTGAGCGTTTGTCTGGTGGCTGGCAATGGGTTCCTTGGATCGGGGCGCGTCGCGGTGGTTCCCTTGAAGTTTACGGAGCGTCGCGGGCGCCGCCGTGCCGGCCGGCGCCCCGGCCCGCTTCAGAACGTGGCGGTTCCGAACCCGCCGGGCGGGTACTCGCGGTCGATCTGGGCGACCTTCGGGTCGTTCTCGTCCGCGCCGTAGTCGGAGCTACGGGTCAGGTCCTTGCCGTCAGGGAGCTTCATCGCCCGGAAGGCAAGAGACAGGACGACGGCAACGATGAGGTTGATCGCGAATGCCACGAGGGCGATGTAGACCGGCACATCGGTACCGGGGATGACGGCGACGGAGCCGCCGAAGTGGGCCTTGGTGGCCGGGTTGACCACGTTGTAGGCCGCGGCGGTGCCGTAGAGGATGCCGGCGGCCCAGCCGGCGAAGAGCGCCCACCGGTGGAACCAGCGGGTGTAGAGTCCTGCCACGATCGCCGGGAAGGTCTGCAGGATCCAGATGCCGCCGAGGAGCTGCATGTTGATGGCGGCCGACTGGTCCATCGCGATGACGAAAATGAGCGCACCGAACTTCACCACGAGCGAGGCGATTTTGGAGACCTTGGCTTCCTGCCGGGGGTCGGCGTCGGGCCGGATCAGGTCCCGGTAGATGTTGCGGGTGAACAGGTTCGCGGCGGCGATCGACATGATCGCGGCGGGGACCAGGGCGCCGATGGCGATGGCGGCCAGGGCGATCCCGGCAAACCACGCCGGGAAGTGGTCCAGGAACAGCTGCGGCACCACCAGCTGGGGGTTGACCGCACCATTCAAGTCGATGGGGTTGGTACCGGCCGCGATGGCCACGTAGCCCAGCAGCGCCAGGAACCCCAGCATCAGCGAGTACAGCGGCAGCACCGCGGCGTTCTTGCGGATCGTGTTCCTGCTCTTGGTCGCCAGAACGCCCGTGATCGAGTGCGGGTACATGAACAGCGCCAGGGCCGAGCCGAGGGCCAGCGTCCAGTAGGCCGAGTAGCTGGACGCGCCCGGAATGAAGACCCCGGCGGGTTTGCCGGTGGCCGGGCTGACGGTGTCCAGTTTCGTCTGGGCGGCATCGAAGATGTGGTCCCAGCCGCCGAACTTGACCGGCAGGTAGATCACCGCGACGATCACCGCCAGATAGATCAGCAGATCTTTGACGACGGCGATCAGGGCCGGAGCCCGCAGACCCGAGGTGTAGGTGTAGGCGGCCAGGACCACGAACGCGATGATCAGCGGCAGGTCCGTCAGCAGCACATTCTCTGCGCTGCCCAGGCCCAGCACCGTGAGCACGGCCTTGATGCCGACCAGTTGCAGCGCAATGTAGGGCATGGTCGCGACGATGCCGGTGACGGCGACGGCGACGGTCAGCGCCCTGCTGCCGTACCGGCCGCCAACGAAGTCCGCCGGGGTGACGAAACCATGCCGGTGGGAGACCGACCACAGGCGGCTCATCAGCAGGAACACGATCGGGTACAGCACGATCGTGTACGGCACCGCGAAGAAACCGCTCACGGCTCCGGTGGCCCACATCGCCGCCGGCACGGCCACAAACGTGTAGGCCGTGTAGAGGTCGCCGCCGAGCAGGAACCAGGTCACCCACGTCCCAAAACTGCGGCCGCCGAGGCCCCACTCGTCCAGGCTGTGCAACCCTGTCGCCTCTTCCCGGCGCCACCGCGCAGCGAGGAAGCCCACGGCGGCCACCACGACGAAGAGGATGATCACAACCGTCAGCGCGATGCCGTTGACGGGCCGGTCCGGAACGGCCAGCGGCACGGTGGCCCCGCTCATCGCTCATCCTCGGCGCTGGTCATGCCCTGCGCAGCTTCGCGGCGGCGGCGGTCCTCCTTGGTAACCAGCCGGTACGAGATGCCCACCAGGCCCGCGGTGATCGGAACCCAGAGCATCTGGTACCAGTAGAAGAACGGGATGCCGGCCAAGCGCGGCGGGTCGGACGAATACGCAGGGACGAGGAGCGGAACCACAACCGCGATGGCCAGCAGGACTCCGGCAGTAATGTACGGACCGGACCTGGCCGCCCCGCGCGTTGGCACATCAGGACTGGACATGGACGCCTCCTCATCACAGCCCCCGGGCCGGAAGGGTTTCCCGGAACGTGCCGGTGGCCAGCGGACCACATATCGCACCGCTCTATAAACAGGATAGACAGTGGATCTTCCCTCCGACAGGGGCGGCGAAAGGCCCTTGTCTGGATTTTGGCCGCGGTCGCAGCGTAGTCCCGCGTGGCTGCGATCCCGCGACCGCCTGGCCGCCGTGGCTCAGGGCCGAGTGAAGGTGCCCAGCCCGGTCTGGTCGTAGAAATCGAGCCGGACACCCGACGCCGTGCCACCCGCCCCCGCCGTGAAGATGGCCCCCGCCAGGCCGTTGCCGTTCTCGCCGATCGATTCAAAGCTGAACGTGTCGCCGTCGAAGGGGGCGAGGCGGAATTTCGTGGTCCGGCCGGAAGGTCCCAGCTCGAACGCCAGCCCGCCGTCGTCCGCGGCGACAGTGAGCGGGCCGTAATAGGCGTTGGCATAGCTGCCCGTGTAGAAAGTGCCGGGCCGCGCAGGTGCTGGATGGTCCGGCGCGCGGGAGTAGTCCACTTTTGGCTTCTCGGACTCATCGATCTGCCGGAACACGCGGGCGGTGAACCCCAGCCAGTCGACCGTCGGCGAACCGTTCTGGGCGGTGTCCAGGAAGCCTGCGCCGATGGCCTCCGGAATGCCCTGCGGCCGGCCGTTGGTCAGGACCACGATGCCCAGTTGCTCACCCGGAAGCAGGGAGACGGCGGTCGCGGCACCAAGGTTGAAGGCTCCGGAGTGCCCGAGCAGGAGCCGGGCATGATCGTCGTAGGAGACGTTCCACCCGAGACCGTAGAACCGGGTGCGTGCGCCGGGGGTAGCCGGGAGGCCGGAGACGGCGTGCGGAACATGGGTGACCCCAAGGGCCTCCGCGTCCACGATCTGCTGGCCCTCATAGCTGCCGTTGGCCAGCTGCAGACGGATCCAGCGGGCCAGGTCCCGCACCGAGGAGCTGGCCCCGCCGGCCGGTGCTTCCGCATCGGCGTCCCGGCTGTATCTGGCGACCCACGTCCTGTTCCCGGCCGGCACGTGGATGAGCGCCCGGTTCGGCGCCTTTTCGTAGTCCGCGTGCCGATAGCTGGTGGAAGCCATGTTCAGGGGCTTGAACAGTATCTCCTCGGCGAGGTCTTCCCAGGACATCTTCATAGCGTCGGCGGCAGCCTTGGCGCCCGCGGTGTAGCCGAAGTTGCTGTAGTTGTAGCTGGACCGGAACGGCTCCAGCGGCTGCTGGTTGAGGTGGCTGAGAATATAGGACTGGTCGAATCCGAGGTCCTCCAGCAGGTCACCCGCGCCGGTGTGCAGGCCGCCCTGGTGTGAGAGCAGGTCCGCCACGGTGGCATTCCGGGTGACGAACGGCTCCTTCAGGGAAAAGTCCGGGGTGTGGCTGACCACCGGGTCGGTCCAGCTGAGGGCCTTGCGGCCCACGGCGCCGGCCGCCACCGTGGAGGCCAGCGGTTTGGACACCGAGGCCAGCTGGAAGACCGTATCGGCGTCGACCGTCCCGGGCTTGCCGGACTCCCGCACGCCGAAGCCTTTGGCGTAGACCGTCTGGTCCCGGTAGACCACGGCCACGGCGATCCCGGGGACGCCGGTGCTCTCCATGGCACCCTGGATCACCCCGTCGAGCTTGGCCAGGGCGTCGTTGACCTTCTGCTGGTCCAGCAGCGGCTTCACCTGCGGTTCCGGCGCAGGGAGCAACGACGCCGGTGCGCCAGGCGCGCCGGGGGCGCCGGGGGCGCCCGGATCTCCGCCGGAGGCGCCGTCGGCCGTACCGGTGCAGGCGGCCAGAAGCGGGGCCGCCGCGATTCCGGCTGCCCCGGCCCCCATCGCTTTCAGCAGCGCACGGCGGTCCGGGTTCGCGGAGCTGTTCCGGTTCACGACGATCTCCTCAGGTTCACGGCCGGCGCATCGGCCCGACGGCGGGGTGCGTGCTTGGCGCCCGTGGCCCTGCACGCGTAGTCGGCAACCTTGTGAGCAACCACGGAAAGCGCCACGGCATTGCTCCCTGCTTAAAAGGAGCCTCCCGCGCATCAGCGGGCGCTCCACGGTCGGGTGGAAAGCGACCGCACCTCGGCGACCTGCTACCACCGGAATGCACATCACACGTATCGTCCCGAAACGCGTGATGCGCCCAATGGTAGGCCGCCGCCTGCTGGTGTCAATGGCCCCGGGTGGCCCGAACCCAGTTACCCCAATCGACGCCTCGGTCGATGAAACGTCAGCAGCCCACCAGGGTGATCGCCGGATCGTCGGCGGAGTCCCCCGCGGGGTTCCCAGTCCGGGCAACTCCGGACGCGGCGTCTGTTCCAGATCGGTTGGGACGGTCAGCGGCAGCATCCCTGAGTGGTCGGGGATCGATGCGCGTGCGCAGGTCCTCGGATAGACACAGTCCGGCAGGACGTAATGAATCACTCCCATGCTTACACCCATGATGCAGACTCATGAAGGACATCGAATCTACAGACCAGGACCGAACATGGCATCTCCAAGTGGAAACATCCCTCGATCGCGACTGATCCTGCAGCTACTGACGGAGCGCCCAGAGGGCCTCTATAACAAGCCGGGTGACGACGGAATCATGGCACTCGCTGCGGATCGCGTGCCGTGGACCGATCACGAACTCGAGACGCTCCCGAGTGGAGGGATCCGAGGTCCGGCCAACCTCTCGTGGGCCTCAGAGGATCTGAAGAAGGCCGGATGGCTCTGGAAGAACCCGGAAAGCGACGGGCTGTGGAAGATCACTGAAGCCGGCAAATCCGCGTTGGGCGAATTCCCCGACGACGAGTCATTGGCCCTCGAGGCACGTTCCCGCTACAACGAGTGGAGCAAGCAGAACAGGCAGAAGAAAGCGGAGCTCCTGCGAACAACGATTGTTGCCCGGCATGGTAGCGAAGAGCGCGTTCGAACCGCGGCTCAGCTCTTCCGTGAGAGGGGTCTCTCTCAATCCAGTTCGGTGTTTTTCCCCGGGCGCTCTGTCTGGACCAAGCCGAATGTCGATGCCCTCCTCAATCATTTCGTTAGCGCAGTGGACGTGGAGGGAACCGACTTCTTGACGAAGTTGGAAGTCCAACTTGCTGGTCTTGATGACGATACGAAGTTGTTGCTGGCCGAACTCACTACGTGGCAATTGCTTCCGTTCCACAAGAGCGCGATGGGCGAACGCGCGAAGCTTGCCCGAATCGACAAGATTCTCTCGTCCATGACTCATCCAGTCGAGGTGCCACGGGAGATCCGCGACGCCCTGAAGGACGGGGTGTATCACCCCGGCATGTGGATGGTGGGCCAGGCTCATCCTGCCATCAGCATCCATGTCCGTCTGGTCGATGAATGGCTCCGGCTCGGTTCTGAGAATCAAGAGAAGATCCTCGACGATCCGCAGTCATGGAAGAAATTCATACTCTCGGTGCCCGGAAACACTTATCCAACACAGCGAAATTCGCTGCTCTACATCGGCAGGCCCGACTACTTCACTTCTATGGTGCCAAATACCGACAAGCAGGCGGTGCGCGACAGGTTCCTCGGAGAAATCGGGCAGTCGGCCGGCGACATCGACGAGGATCTCTTCCAGATCGTGCTGAACCTGCAGCAATCGGAAAACGGCCCTGTGGACTTCTACAGCGATGCTTTTCTTCCTAAGTGGCGCGGTCCCGCCACCATCCTGGAACCGAGCGAGCCGATTCTCCCCCCAGTCGCTGGGGTTTCGAACAGCCGAGTCTTTCCAAAAGCTAGGGCGGAACTTTCGCAACGCCTCCACATCGACGAAGCCTGGCTCCAGAAGCAGCTGAATTTGGTCGAACGCCGCCGCCAGGTCATCCTCTACGGACCTCCCGGAACCGGAAAGACTTACCTCGCCATGGCCTTGGCTGAGCACATAGCGGGCGACACCAAATACACGGAGCTTGTCCAGTTCCATCCGAGCTACTCATATGAGGATTTCTTCCAGGGCTACCGTCCAGTGACCACGGACTCGGGCAATCTGAGCTATGAACTCAAGGACGGGCCGTTGCGGCGGATAGTGGATCAAGCTACCGGAAACCCGGAATTCAACTATGTACTCGTAATCGATGAAATCAACCGAGGGAATCTGGCCAAAATTTTTGGTGAGCTGTATTTTCTGCTTGAATATCGCAACAGGCCCATAAAACTGCAGTACAGCCGTAATGATGACGACTTCTTCGAACTCCCGTCCAACCTGTTCATCATCGGCACAATGAATACCTCAGACCGATCTATCGCACTACTCGACGCTGCCATGCGTCGGCGATTTTCCTTCATTGAGCTGCACCCGGACCGATACCCGACACAACAGGTTCTTGAGAAATGGCTGCAGCACCACAATCTTGACGCTGAGCCTGCGCATCTTCTGAGGGCGCTCAACCGGCGCATCGGCGATTCTGAGTTCAAGGTGGGGCCGAGCTATCTGATGCCCGCACAACGCGCCTTCGAAACGGGCCAGCTCGAGGATATCTGGGAGTACGACATCTTGCCCTTACTGGCCGAGCACCATTTTGGCGAAGGCTTGGATGTCGAAAAGACCTACGGCCTCGAGGCCCTGCGCCGAGAGGTCGCGGTGGCTGCTCGGACAATCGAGGCGCCGGTCGAGTAGCCCATGGAACGCATAACTCTCAAGGAGGGCGGGTTTGAAGCGTCGGTATCGCTTCCTGACGTCGTCGCGGCTGCAATCCCGAGGCTGGGCGTGGCCAATGTCAATCCTCTTGGCGACGGGAGGTGGACAATCTCGGGCATCAGCAAAGTCGGCGTCATCAACGTTGATGGATGGCAGGTGGAAATCGCCCCCAAGATTCCCATCGCCCGGCTGTTCTTCATGATGGGCTATGCACGCGATCGGACCATCTGGCAAGACCACGACGTCGCCATCGGCAGCGACGATACGCTGCTCGATACCATCGCAGTATCCTTCATTCGACAGGCAGGCTTCGCTCTTTCCCGAGGAATGCTTCAATCCTACGAAACGTTTGATGACGCCGCGCCTCTGGTTCGAGGACGAATGGACATACCAGCCCAGATCGGCCGCCGTGGTGGATTGGCCTTGCCTGCACAGATCATTTTCGACGAGTTCACCGTCGATACGGCCGAAAACCAATTGCTGCTTTCGGCTTCACTGAGGCTTCTGGACTTGCCGACGTTGCGCACCTCAGATAGGACTGCCATCAAGAAACTGACGCAGCGGCTTGAAGGCGTGACAGCCATACCGGGCGGAGCTTTGCTGCCGCCGGTGCGCTTCCATCGGTTGAATGACAGGTATAAGTCTGCGGTGGGACTGTCGAGGCTCATCTTGGCTAATTCATCTTTGGAGCACCGCAAAGGAGCGAATGCAGCCTCTGGGTTCCTCTTCGACACCTGGCGGATTTTTGAGGATTTTGTCTCAGCGGCCCTCCGCGAGAGTCTCTCCCGGCACGGAGAGAGCGTTCACCTCCAGTCTTCTTCGTACCTCGACCAGAAGGAAGAGCTGGTGATCAAGCCCGACATCTTGCTGCGCTCGAACGGCTCGGTCCGTGCCGTCGTCGACGCCAAGTACAAGGCGGAGAAGCACGGTCGCTTCCCGAACGCCGATGTTTACCAGATGCTGGCTTACTGCGTGAAATATGAATTGAAAGACGGCCATCTCGTGTACGCAAAAGGCGAGGAAGACCCCAAGTCCTATGTCGTCAACCCCCCTGACGTGACCATCCACTGCCATGCCTTGAATTTGGATCAAGCTCCAGAAGCGTTACTAGCCTCAATACTGTTTACTTAGGCTTTTTTGGTATTCGCTTGAGTGGCCAGTTCGACATTTTCCTTTTGATGACGCGGGGGTTGGTTCTTGGCCGGCGCGGGGGCAGCAGTTCATGCAGGATTTCGCGGCAGAAGACCGTGAAGGCCTCCGCCAGACGCTCAGGGGGAAATAGCCGGGCGCGCGGCGAGGGAACGCCGTACTGCCCGGAGGGTGCGGGTGAAAGAGAACCTCAGGGGGTCTTCCTCGAAGTGGTGGGCGACGTCGCCGATGAGGGACCGGATGGCGTAGTGCACGCAGAGGTATCCGTAGATTTCCTGCAGGACCCCGTCGGGGGTTTTGGAGCGCAGCACGGTCCCGGGGCCGCGCTGGTGGGTTTTGAGTTCATCGAAGCAGGACTCGATTTCCCAGCGTTTGGCGTAGGCTTCGGCAAGGTCCTCCGCGGAGGCGGCGTGCGGGTCAAGGATCGTGGTGATCAGCCGGAATTCGCTGCTCGTGTCGCCGGTGCTGACGGTGTATTCGATCGCGCGCACCCGGATGGGGTCCGTGTTGTTCCGCCGTGCCTTCGGGTTCGCGTAGACGGCGGAGAGGTAGGAGCCGTCGGCCAGGTCCTCGAGCACGGGCAGCACGGCGTTGGCCTTGACCCGCCACAGCAGTTGCGCACCGGTTCCGGAGCTGTCCTTCCAGGCCGTGTAGGAGAAGAACCCGCGGTCGGCCATGGCCAGCATGTCCGCCTCCAGCCGGTGGAGCAGGCCCGGATAGAGGTCGTGCTCGGACGTGGAAAAGCCGGAGACCACGGCCCCGATCACCGCGTGCGTGGCGCATTCGACCAGGCCGAGCACCCGCGCCTGCGGGTAGGCGCTTTTCAGATCCGTGGCCGTGCCCGGCCTGCCATACGCGCGCTCGTTGGCCTCCGTGTCCGCCAGATCCAGGCAGGTCCCGTCCACGGACACCAGCCGCCAGGAGCCGTGGAATCCCGGACCGCCCGGGAGTGCCAGAGGCTTCGCGGTCTCGGCGAACAGTTCGGCCATCACGGCGGAACCGAGGCGGGTCCGGGCCTTGAAGATCGCGGCCTTCGTCGGCATCTGCCAGTCCCGGAACCGGCCCGTGATCCATTCCATGCCGGCCAGCAGGGACCGCATCACTTCCTCATACGAACCGGCCGAAAACAAGGCCAGCGCCATCACGTAATAGACCATCAACCGCGACGGCAGCAACCGGTTCCGCTGCTCACGGGCCCCGGTCCGCCCAATCACCGCATCAACGACATCCGGCGGGAAAACCCGCGTCAAAACACCGAGCGAGACGTGGTCACTCAACCGCTCAGGACCCTCGGGAGTCACCCATCCGCTACGCGCCATGCCGAAAGATTAACACAACTACTCTAAGTGAACGGCATTGTTACTAGCCTCGATCTTTCATGAGGCGTGGTTTCCAGTGGGTCTGGGCTTACCGGCTGCCTGACGGTTCCTATGGTGGCATTTGGGTGTGACATTTGGACCGCTGGCCTGATGGCGGTTGTCGGTGACAGGTTCCACACCGGTCAGTGATGCTGGTGCTTTCTGGATGAGCGGCGGACGGTTGGCGGTCCAGGTTATGGCGGCTCAGTACTGCGAGGCGTTTCATTCCTTTGAGCAGCAGCGTCACGTCCGGTGCTGTCGCGGCCAGGTGCAAGGTGGTTTGGCGGGCGTGGCTGGCGATTTTGCCGCCGATTTCGAACAGCCTGGCGCGGAGTTTCTTAGGCTCCCAGCGTCTGGCCTTTGTGCCGGTGAAGGCAATCATTTGGGTCCAGGCCATGATCTCAGCGGCGAGCATGACCACGTGGCACCAGAGTTCATTGCCGGTAAAGGCGTGGAAGGGCAGGTTGGCCAGGCCGGTGTCTTTGGCGTTGCGGATCCTGTCCTCGCAGCGTGCCCGGAGCCGGTGGCGGACCTCCAACGTGGCCAGCTGGCCCTTTTCCTGGTTCGTCGCGATGGCCGTGTACCGGTGCCCGTCGATGTCGGTGATCCGCAGCTGGGCGCCGACGTGCGGGATTTCCTTGCGGACGATGACCCGCATCCCGGCAGGCAGGCCATGAGGACAGGTCCAGCATGCCGGTGATGTCGGCGACCCAGGCGCCGTCACGCTCAACCCCGTCGCTGTCGTACGCCTTGGTCCACCCGTCTTTGGCGACCAGGGGCAGGACAGCGGCCACCGCACCGTGGATCGGGAACCCCACGGAGTAGGAGAAGTTGCGACCCTTGGCAGTCAGCCAGTCCAGGAACCCGTGCGTGCCGCCGGCGGAATCGGTGCGGATCATAATCTTCCTCCCCGACCGGTACCCTTTCGGGAGTTGTTTGACAGAGTCCTTCACGACCTGGATGTGATCACTGACCGTGTTGGAGCCGGCATTGCCGGGCCGCAGCAGGGTCACCAGCGGCTCACCGGTGCCCAGAATCCCGTGGTCAAGGAAGGAACACAGCGGGTGGAATCCGACGCCCTTCTTCCACGTTGGACGGGCGTCTTCCTTCTCTGAATGGGAATTCAGGAGGGACGCGTCGAGGTCGATGACCAGCGGATTCCCGGCGCTCACCGCGTGCAGGGGTGAATCCTTCCCGGCTTGCGCCCACACATGGGCCCGAGCCTTGGCGCGGGCGCCGTTGATGGCCGCCAGCGCCCTGGCAGGCTTTACTGTTGCCAGGATCTTGAACAGCCGGCTGATCGTCGGATCCGAGGCCACGAGCCCGTACACCTCGGGCTGGTTGCGAAGCCGGTCAATGTCAGACACACTGTCGCCGCCCGTGGCCAACGACAGGGCGAGGTCGGTGAGGATTTTGCCCGGGTCGTGCGTGGCAAAGGGCTTGCGCCACGGCTCCAAAGCCTCCGACAAACCAGCGCCAAGACCAGCCCCCTTCACCATCGACGTCAGGATCACCCCGCCAGCCTGCGACACCACCCCGTCCCCGGAAGAATCAACACGGACAGACGGGTAAAAGCCGGTAAAGTAACTCACCTGCAGGGTGCTCCTGATGTGTCATGAAAAATGTTGTGTGGTAACTACATTTTCCCACGTCAGGGCACCTTTCAGGCTTTAAACACGCGTTCCAGCCACTCCCTCATGAAAGACCGAGGCTAGCGGAAGTCGATGTGCTTGCCGCAAGGATCGCAGGGGCTCTGATCGGCTAGCACCTCGTGCCCTGGCCTGCGCACTTCGTGGAAGGCGTGCGGCGGGAGCTCGTGAAAAACGAGACCCTGCAGAAGCAGGCCCAGAACAATTCACGGAGCCACTTCGGCAGCAGCCCGCACCTGGAGAAGGCTGTCACCGACGCCGTATCGAACTCCATGGACAGCCACTACAACCTGAGCCTCCAGGCGCTGGGCGACAAGACCAAGATGCACGCGCTGCTGAAGATGCTGAGTGAACTTGTTTACGAGGAGCTGCAGGTCAGCACTTCCAGCGGCGGCCCCCGTTGACACTTTTCGAATATTTCGAATAAGCTGGTTCCGGAGGTAAATGTGAACGCGACCCCAGTATTTGAAGATCGACGCACCTACCTGGCCGGGGCTGAGCGGCTGGCGGAGTTCACCAACTTTGCCGCGGCGCTGGCCGCCCATCTTTCGTCCCGGAGCGCCCCGGAGGCTCCGGCACGGCTCCAAATAGTGGATGCCGAGGGGAACGCCACCGAAATCCCGCCGGAAGTCTACGAGGCGCTGGTGCAAGTCACCGAGGCACTCTCTTCCGGGCGGGGTGTCACCGTGGTGCCCACTGACAGCCAGTTGACAACCCAGCAGGCCGCGGAGCACTTAGGGATTTCCAGACCCACCCTCATCAAGCTTCTGGAGCAAGGCCGGATTCCCTTTTCCAAAGTTGGCCGCCACCGCAGGATCCTCCTGAAAGACCTCGTCGCGTATGAAGCATCAGCACGGGCCGAACGGCGGCGCGCCCTGGACGAGCTGTCGGCGGATTCGATGGAGGACGGGTCGTACTTTGCGACCCTGGAGATCGATCACAGGACGCGGTAGGACGTGGCCTTCGCTGCGCTCCTTGACACCTGCACCCTCCTGCCGATCTCACTGGCCGATCTGCTCCTGCGCCTGGCTGAGGCGAAAACATACAGGGCACTGTGGTCAGAAGAGATCCTGCTGGAGCTGGAGCGGAACCTCGTCAAAAAAGCCGGGGTGAAGGAAGTGCCGGCGCGCCGCCGCGTCGACGCCATGCGCGAACACTTTCCGGATGCGATGGTGGAAAACTTCGAGGACCTGGTTCCTTCGATGAGTTGCGATCCGAAGGACCGGCATGTGTTGGCGGCAGCGGTCCGGGCCAATGCCGCTGTGATTGTTACCTACAACCTCAAGGACTTTCCGGTCTCCTCGACGCGGCCCTACGACATTTCCGTGGTGTCTCCCGACGATTTCCTCCTGGACCAGTTCGACCTTTATCCCCAGGCGACGGCGCATTGCGTCGTGGAGCAGGCGGGGGCGTACCAGAACCCGCAACTCTTGGCACTCGATCTCGTGGGCCACTTCGAAAGGGTCGGCCTGCCGCTCTTTGCCGACAGGATCCGCCCGGCGGTCGCCGCCTTCGTCGAGTCTGCCATGGTACGGACGCAGGGTGATCCCCGCCGCCTGATGGAATCGATCCGCCAGCTGGAGGGCAGGGAGTGAGAGCCGGCAGGCCCGGGCACGCAAGACCTGCAGGTACCTTCGCGATCTCGCTATGAGACGGCTCGGACTTTTGATGGTCCATGACAGCCCGGCGTACATCTGACGGTGACCTGCAGGCATCTTTAAGATTACTCCGGGCCGTTCCGCAGCACCACCGAAAAGGCGCCCCTTCACCCGAACGCGTAGAGTGGGAGCAGACGCCTGATTCTGGACGCGAAGCGCTGAGGGAGAAATCGTGACGATTGACTGGGACGAAAAAAAGGCCCTGCTGCAGGAACCGAACATCGCTGCCGTGACGCAGCTTTGCGAGGAACTGATGGAGAAGAAGCCGGGGTCGGTCGTCCCCTACATCGACCCCATCCATGACGAGGACGAGTGCCGGATCGTCAGCCTGCACATCACCCCGGGCAAGGGCACCGAATCTGGGTTCGTCTCCCACTTCAACGACGACGAGGCGGCCCGCCGCGCGACCTCCATCTACGAGGCCGCCGAACTGGACCCCCGCTACGTGATGCCGTGGAACGCTTACCCGTGGGTCCGCGACCCCGAACTGCCCTCCGCCCTGAACGTCCAGGAAAAGACGGACGGACTGCGCCCCTTCCGCCAGTTCCTGAAGATCAACAAGCGCGTCTCGGCCGTCATCGCCCACGGCGCCGACGCCCATGCCTTCCTGACCCTCTTCGAGAAGACCTACCACTCCTCGCTGAAGAACCACGGCGTCAAGATCTACAAGGCCACCGCCCTCGGCGGCCGCGCCTTCGCCGTCTCGGCAGCCAAGCAGGAGGAACTCCTCGCCAAGAACGTCGAGGTCTACAAGGACGCCATGCAGCGCGCCGGCATCCAGCACCTCTGATCCGCCAGCTCTGAAGAACGCCCGACGCCGGTCCCTGCCGGTGCCGCCGGCCTCACCCTTCCAGCAGCCTGCGCCGGTGTTTGAGCTCCTTGACCCATGCCCTGGTGACCATCGCGGCGAACGGCGAGCCGCCGTCGTCGCGCGTTGACGCAAACGCCGTACCCGCCTCCAGATCCGCCAGCAGCGGGCCGGACGCCTTCAGCCCGAGTTCCAGCACCTGGACCGCCGCGCGTTCAGTCAGCCCGAGCCCGTTCGCCCAGGCCAGGAAATGCTTCCGCGAGATCCCCGTGCGCTTGCCGTCCAGCGTGAGGGCGAGCGTCTTGTCCCCGTAGACCACGGTGGAGGGGATGTCGTACACCGGGGCGATGGACCACTCCCCCGACGGCTGCTGCACCATGGACACGTTCTTCGCATGCAGGTCCCCGTTCCCGCTCAGCCACGCGAACGCCGCCTGGACCGCCAGGTTCCGCAACGCCGGCAGCGGCGCCGCACAATACGCCGCCAGCGCACGGCACACCTGCCCGTACCCCACGTTGTACTTGTCCGCCGGGTACAGCCCCAGCACCTGCGCCCCGTCCTCGACGGCGAGACGCTCCACCGCATCCGGCGCCCCGCCCGCCACAGGGATCCGGTCGAAGCGCTCCACCAGCAGCCCGGGCCGGCCGGCGACATCGCGGATCAGCTGCACCCGGCTCAGCGGGATCCGCAGCTTCGCCGCGTAGCGGAACATCACGAACTCGTTCTCCACCACATGCGGGAACTCCGGCGCGTTGAGCTTGAGGATGAACCGCCGGCCCGCCCTCGCCACCGGCATCGAAATCATCCCGGCGGACAGCTTGTCCTGCACCCCGGCGAGCGCCACCGGATCGATCAGCCCCGAATCCCCCAGCAGGGCATCGAAATCCACGGGCGTCTTCGGATCCAGCCGCACGGCGTGCTCGTCCGGGTCCAGCTTCTCGCCGTGGCCCACGATCTGCACATCACCCACCGGATTCGCCCCGGCCGCGATGAGCAGCGAGAGTTCATCATCCACGCTCGTCTTCACCGAGCGGCGCAGCGCGTTCAGCCGGCGCCCCTCCGGCAGCAGCCCGGTGAAATACGGCGGCGCGGCACCCGCCGCTGAGAACACCGGTTCCACGGTCAGCGGCAGGGAACTCGCGACGGCGGGCCGGGCCGCGGCCAGGTACGCCGGCAGGTAGCTGAACCTGGTGCCGCCGCCGTGCCGTTCCAGCCGCGCCGCCAGCACCCCGGCCTTGTAGACGTCCGCGACCCGGTGTTTCACGGCTGGGGGTCCCGGGGTGCCGGGTCGACGGCGGCCGGGTCGACTTCGAGCGCCGGCTCGCCGGCGAGCGCGAGGGCGGCGGAGCTGGTCCGGGTGCCCAGCCGCAGCTCGAGCCCGAGCGTGCCCAGGAGCGCCAGCAGCGAGTCCAGCTGGACGCTGCGTTTGCCCTGCTCGACGAACCGCACGAAACGCTCCGACACTCCGGCAAGCTCGGCGAGGTCCCGCTGGCTCAGCCGCAGCGCCCCGCGCCGCGCCCGGACCTCCGCGGCGAGCCGGTCAGGGAATGCTTCCGGCGTCATGCAGGCCCCTTCGGATCGGTATGAACGTGCCGTTTTGGGTGAAATACCAGTCTAAACCCGCCGTCCGGCGGGATTCAAGGGAAATCCGGTACGTTCGTGCCGTTTACTCCGCGGCTTCATGCGGCCGGGAAGGTGTGGCCTCCTGCCCGGGCCGGGCGCAGGAATCACCATGGACCGCCTGGCCAATGGCAGCCAGCTGGGCTACCTGATCCCGGCCCAGCCGGTCGAACACGAGGGAACGGACCGCCTCCACATGGCCGGGCGCTGCGGCGGCAATCTTTGCCATCCCGGCGTCGGTGAGGCGGGCCAGCACCGCGCGGCGGTCCTCCGCAGCCATGGTCCGCGCCACCAGCCCTTGCTGTTCAAGACGGGACACAATGCGGGAGAGGCGTGACTGGGAAGTGCTGGCCGCCGCGGCGAGCTCCGTCATCCGCATCTGCCTCTCCGCCGATTCAGACAACATGGCGAGCACCATATAGCCGGCCAGGGTCAGATCCTCATCCCGCTGCAGCTGGGACTCCAGGGCCGCGGGAAGCGTGAACATCATGGCTGCCAGCGCCAGCCATGCCTCGTGCTCCTGCCCATCGAGCCACCGGGGTTCCGTCATAAAGGAAGTCTACCCGTGGTTACTTGACGCCGCATTTCTTTCGGCTGCATTATTTGCAGTATCAAATAAATATTAATTCGTGCGACACCAAGCGCACACCCGAACCGAAGGAACCAACATCATGAACATCGCCCTGTGGATCGTCACCGGACTTCTCGCCCTGGCCTTTCTCGCCGCCGGCATCATGAAAATGGCCCAGCCGCAGCAAAAACTGGCGGCCTCCGGAATGGCCTGGGCCGGCGACTTCACCGCGAGCTCGGTCAAGGCCATCGGCGCCGTGGAAGTGCTCGGAGCCCTCGGGCTGATCCTCCCGGCCGTCACCGGCATCACCCCCGTCCTCGTACCGCTCGCGGCAACCGGCCTCGCCGTCGTCATGATCGGCGCTGCCGTCACCCACGCCAAACGCGGTGAAAAGCAGGCGATCGGCATCAACCTCATATTGGCGGCCCTGGCACTCTTCGTCGCCGTCGGACGCTTCGGCGCCTGGCAGTTCTAAAGCGGCACCGTGGTGACGTTCAGGCCGGCTCGATGAGTTCCGGGCCGTTGTTGCGGACCGAGTTGACCCGGTCGGTGACCACGCGCGGGGTCAGGACAGGTTCGGGGATGCTCTCCAGGAGATGCTGCACGGCCTCCTTGTCGGTGATGTCCGGGTTCAGCCAGTCGGCGTACATCTCCCGGGGGACGATCACCGGGGCCCGGTCGTGGACATGGCCCAGGGAATCGTGGGCCGTCGTGGTCAGGACGGTGCAGCTGAGCAGCCACCGGTGCGGATCATCCTCCGGCAGGGACGGGTCCGGCCAGAATTCGTACAGCCCGGCGAAGGCCAGCAGTTCGTCCTTCTCGGAGTAGAGGTAGTTAGGGATCTTCTTCCCGTCCGCCGTCTTCTCCCACTCGTAGTATCCCTCCGCAGGGACCAGCGCGCGGCGCTTGACGGCTGCCTTCCGGAACGCTGGCTTGTCCAGGATCGTTTCGCTGCGCGCGTTGATCAGTTTCGAGCCGATCTTGACGTCTTTCGCCCAGGACGGCACCAGGCCCCAGCGGGCGATCAGCAGCCGGCGCTCGGGCCCGTCACCGGAGGCCTTCTCGGCAATAATCGGGACGTCATCGGTCGGCGCGACGTTCCAGCTCGGTGGCGGGGCGGAACCCTCGGCCACCTGGGCATCGAAGTAGCTCAACAGGTCACCGGTCGCCCGGGCCATCACATATCTGCCGCACATGTGTTCATTGTGCACCAAGGTTAGGAAATAATGACGGGATGGTGTATGTTGCATAGCCGACCCCCCAAACGAGAAAAGAGAACCACCCCCGTGGCAACCGATTACGACGAACCCCGCTCCGACGTCAAGGAATCCCAGAACAATTCCCTGGAGGCACTGCAGTCCGCCAACGCCCCGGACGCCCGCAGCGTCGTCCGCGACCTGGACGAAGCCGATGCCCTCGACGGCGCGGAAACCCCGGGCGGAGAGTTCATCTCCGAAGAACTCACCGTCCAGGTCATCCCGCAGAAGGACGACGAGTTCACCTGTTACTCCTGCTTCCTGGTCCGGCACCGTTCCCAGCTCGCCCGCGAGAAAAACGGCCACGCCTACTGCACCGACTGCGAAGGCTGAGTCCCGGGCAGGTTCGCATATGCTCGTCAGAGATGCCCAGACGGGCTCAGCGACGAACCATCCGGGAGACACCACATGACCACCTGGCGGATCAGGGATTTTCATTCGGCCGACCTTGACGGGATCCTGCATCTCTGGGAGTCCCTCAAGGCCACCAACGTCGAGCCGGTCTACGCCCTTTCGGAGGTTCTGGCCTCCTGCGAGAAGGACCACGCCGTCGTCGCGGTGCAGGGCGAGACGGTGGTGGGGGCCGCCGTCGGACGCGCCGCGCACGACCAGGGCTGGATCGTGTTTTTGGCCACGCTTCCCGAGTTCCGCGGCCGCGGGATCGGCACCTCGCTGCTGGCCGCCGTCGAAAACCGGATGGCCCCGCACGGGCTGAACAAGCTCTCCGCGCTGATGCCGGAATCCGAAACCCGGGTGGAGGCATTCCTGGGCCGCGGCTTCGTGCTCAAGAAAAACCTGCGCTACTTTGAACGGACCATCCCCGTCCAGCGGCAGGAGCTCGGCGCGCTGGGCCAGCTGGGCGGCCGCATCCTGGCCCGCGACCTTTGGGAAAACGTGGCCGGCATGCGCAAGGAGAAGGAACTGCTGGAACGGCGCCTGGTCCTGCCGCTGGCCGAGGCCGATCTCGCCGATGAATACGGCGTGGTGCCGCCGCGCGCCGTCGTCCTCTTCGGCCCGCCCGGCACCGGAAAGACGACCTTCGCGAAGGCGATCGCCTCCCGGCTGGAGTGGCCGTTCGTGGAGGTTTTCCCGTCCCGGCTGGCCTCGGACCCCAAGGGGCTGGCCGGCGCGCTGCGCGAGACGTTCCTGGAGATCGCCGAACTGGAGCACGCGGTCGTGTTCATCGACGAGGTGGAGGAGATCGCCTCCCAGCGTTCGGGCGAACCGCCGTCGCCGCTGCAGGGCGTCACCAACGAACTGCTCAAGATCATCCCGGCCTTCCGCGAACAGCCCGGCCGGATCCTGGTCTGCGCCACCAACTTCATCCGCGCCCTGGACACCGCGTTCCTGCGCCACGGCCGGTTCGACTATGTCATCCCCATCGGCCTGCCCGACCGCCAGGCCCGCGAGGCCATGTGGCAGCGCTTCATCCCCGCCGCCGTGGTGGACGATGTGGACGTGGAACTGCTGGTGGACCGCACCGAGGGCTTCTCCCCCGCGGATATCGAGTACGCGGCCCGGAGCGCCTCCCAGCGGGCGCTGGAAAAGGCGGTGTACGACGACGGCGGGCTGGCTTCCGGCGGTGACGTCGCCGTCCGGGCTGCCGTCCGGAAGGGCCCGGCCACCCAGGACTACCTCGACGCGATCGCGGACACCCGCACCACCGTGAGCGACGAGGTCCACGAACAGTTTCTCGAGGACATCGACGCGCTGGGCCGGGTGTAACCAAAAGCAGCGCGGGGTCAGATACGGCCCATGTTGTGCCGTGGGATGGGCGCTAAGTGACCCCGCGTTGCATTCAATCCTGAGTCCGGGAGGAAACCGTGATCCTGTTCCTGACAATTGTGAGCGGCCTCGCCTGGACCGTGGTGTACGTCGAGGCCATCCGGATCGGGTTCAGGGACAAGAGCTACGCGATCCCGGCCGCCGCGCTCGGGCTGAATTTCGCGTGGGAGGCCATCCACGCCTCCCGCTCCGTCGTCACGGGATTATCTGTCCAGGGCGTCTTCAACATCGTCTGGGGCCTGGCCGACGTCCTGATTGTGTACACCTTCCTCAGGTTCGGCAGATCCGAACTGCCGCCCTGGGTGACGCGGAAGCTCTTCATCGGCTGGGCGCTCCTGCTGGGCGTCGCATCCTTCGCCGTGCAGCTGCTGTTCGTCGTGGAGTTCGGCTGGGAGCTCGCCGCCCGGTATGCCGCCTTCCTGCAGAACCTCCTGATGTCCGGACTGTTCATCGCCATGTACGCCGCCCGGGGCGGAACGCGGGGCCAATCCCTGGTTATCGCCGTCGCCAAGTGGCTAGGGACGCTTGCGCCCACCATCGTGTTCGGCTGGTACGGGAACTCCCCGTTCATCCTGGGCGTCGGCGCCCTCTGCAGCGTCTTTGACCTCGCCTATATCGGCCTGCTGTGGCGGACACTATCCCACCGCGTTTCCCCGGGGATTATGGAACCCGGTGGCAGGGAAGAAGTTCCTGACTTGCCCGCGTCGTGACGGCCAGCGGGTCCCGATTCTCAAGATCTCCTGAAGATGATCCGGCCCTGGTCGTTCGTGAGCACCAGCGATTGCTTCCCCAAGGAGTATGTCAACGGCGTCTTGAGGTCGGCAGTCGTCCAGGCCCGCTTCGGACCCTGCCGAACTTCAGGACTCGAGTGCGCAACCCGACGCTAGTCCTTGGCCATTTGCGGTGTGCCCGCGAGTTCGATGAGGTTCCGATCGGTGGCAGCTCGCCGCCCAACGGGATCCCTGAACGCAACACCAGGAATTCACAAGCACGCGGCGAGCGAAGTGCATGGCTCGAGGGCAGGATGGAGAACATGGAAGTCATTGGGAGCCGCATCCTGCTTCATCCGTCCGAACCTGAGCGGAGCCACCGGTTTTATCGGGACACGTTGGGCTTGGCGATCTACCGGGAGTTCGGGAGTCGTGATGCGCCGGGCCTGGTGTTCTTCCTGGGAAACGGTTTTCTCGAGGTCAGTGGACGGTCGACTGATCCGCCGGGGAGTGCCTTGGCGATCTGGATTCAGGTTCGCGACGTGCAGCTCGAGCACGAGCGGCTGCTGGCGGCCGGGGTCCCGGTGCTCCGCAAGCCGCAGCAGGAGCCGTGGGGGCTGGTGGAGATGTGGATCGCGGACCCCGACGGAGTGCGCATCGTGCTCGTTGAGGTTCCGAAGGATCACCCCCTGCGACGCGACCAGCGGTGATCATTTCTTCTCTCGCGGCCGCCGTCCCGACGGCAACCTTTGCGGCGGAACGGATGTTCCAGGGGCCGGGACTTACCATTGGGCGTATGAAGGTTGGTAAGGTCCGGGGACGCTCAGGGCGGAAACTGCAATGACTGGTGACAGGGATCGGGATGCTTCAAGGCGCCCGCGGCAGGCCCGGCCACGTGACGCTCTTGGGCGGCCGCTGCCGTACGGAAGCGCCGGCGTCGAGCCGGTCTCCGAGGAGCCGCTGCCGCCGGCGCAGACCTTGGCCTCGGCCCGGAGTCTGGTGGAAGCCGGCCGGCCCTTCGCCGCCCATGAGGTACTCGAGGCCCGCTGGAAAGCCGGGCCGGCCGAAGAACGCGACCTGTGGCAAGGTCTTGCCCAGATCTGCGTCGGGCTCACCCATGCCGCCCGGGGGAACAGCGTTGGCGCGCTCCGGCTCTTCGAGCGCGGTGCGGCCCGACTCGAGGAGTACGGTTCCGGCGAAGGGCCGACCTACGGGCTCGACTTGTCCGCCGTTGTGAGTTGCGCACGTGATCGGATGCGCACCGGCCGTTGAGAGGGCGTTCGACGGAGGGCCGAAAATGCTGAACTTGATACCCACCAGCAACGTGGCTCAGTGCTGAACGGATCCCTGGTGTCCGGACCGCGCGGAGCCAGGGACCACCGAGGCCGCATTTGGGTCCCATAGGCCTGTGGGGCTGGCGGCCGGATCATCGGGCTGGCCGGGGTCAGGTTTCGTCCAGCCAAATCGGGGATACTTGGACAAGGCGCAGGACTGGCGCCGCCATCGCATTGTCAGCAGGCAATGGCCGGTTTGCCTCGATTCGACGGAAGCCGGAACCGGTCAGATAGAGGCTCCGGAGGTTATGTGACGTCGCTAGTTGGTGGAACGGTCGCGACGGCCGCCCAGCAAACTACAGTGCGCCCAAGGCTGGACGGCCTGGACGTTCTTCGCGGTGCTGCCGTCGGTGCCGTTCTGTTGGGACATTCTTGGCCCGGGATATTTCAAGGTGCCGGCATCGTCGGTGTCATTGTCTTCTTTGTGTTGAGCGGTTACCTGATCACAGGCGTGCTGCTCAGGGATGTCGAACGGCATCGCAAAATTCGTTACGGCCGTTTTTATGCGCATCGGGCCTTCCGCCTGCTGCCGGCACTCATCTCCTTCCTCGGCGTGTACGCCATCGTTGAATTGACGGCCGATGTCCTCGGGGATCGATCCAAGGGAATCATCGGTTATACCGTCCTTGCCGGTTTCGGGTACCTCAAAGACCTACCGCTGCCTTTCGATGTCAGCTTGGCCATCGGACCGCTCTGGACCCTGGCGGTGGAAGAGCAGTTCTATCTGATCTGGCCGGCGCTGCTGGTGTTCGCCCTGCGGCGTAACCGTCAGGGTCGGCTGATTGGCTGGTCTGCCGCCGTCGTCCTTTCCCTCATGACGGCGAGTGTGCTGGCGATGCTGATCCTGGCTCCGCAACTTCACTCCCTGGTCTACGCGCTGCCGACGACGTGGGGTCTCGGGCTGATCGTCGGTTCGGCGCTGCGCCTATACAGGGTCCATGTGTTCAGCTGGTTCTCCGGCCAACGGCTCAGACTGGCGGCCCTGCTCGGCTCGATCCTTGTCCTGGCTGCGCTGATCTTCTTCCCCAAGGCCAACGAATCGCCGGCCTTCTTCTTCGGTGGAGGGCCGCTGGCCATGGCCGCCGCGGCCGTCCTGGTGGTACTGGCCGCCTCCCGTACCCGTGTGATGCCGAAGTGGACGCGCGCGTTGCAGCTGCTGGGCACAGTTTCCTACGCCGCGTACCTCTGGAACTATGTCGTCATTCTCTGGCTCAACGGCGGATCGACAGCCGATCTTCCGCCGCTGGTGGCTGTGTCGGCCATCCTGCTGACCCTGCTACTAGCGGTCATCAGCTGGCACACTGTCGAAAGGCTGGGACGCATCGCGCGCCGGCGCTTCGACAAGTACTACCCGGACCAGCGGCGGCCTGTCAGCGGCGGGGTTTCCCAGGATCTGGACCAGACTCCGATGGCGGCCCGTCAGTTCCGGTGGGACTGGGTCTCGGCAGGCTCGACCGCCCAAGCAGGCTCAGCCCCCGACTCGGTCTCGACAGTCTCGGCCGCTGGCTCGTAGGAGAGGTTCTCGTAGTCGGTGTCGTCCGCCTCGTCGAGCATGTCATCGAGTTCCTCGAGCAGCCACGGGTTCACCCGGGCCAGGATCTTCCGGGTTTCCTCCACAGGGACGGCGGCGTAGAGCACCGGGCGGGCCTCGTCGTAGCGGGTGACGGGCGGCTTGTCCGGCCATTTCTCGGCCAGCGCCCTGACCCGCTCGGGCAGCGAATTGTGCGCGTTGTCGGCAATCTTGACCAGGGTGGCGTCGTGGTCCTCGGTGATGGAGCGGATGACGGCCTGGTAGTCGTCCGGGTTCTCGTGGAAGCGCTTCGTGACGCGCTCGATGATCTCCACGGCCCGCCCGGGAACGCCCATGTCCAGCAGCGCCTGCCGCGTCATCGGGGTGTCCTCGGCGATGTCGTGCAGGTAACCGGCGATCCTGATGTCGTCGTCGAAATCAGCCAGCGCGTCCCCGACGGCCAGCACGTGCTCCTTGTAGGGCCGCTTGAGCTTGTCCTTCTGCCGGTTGTGGGCCACTTCGGCAAGGATCTTGGCTGTCTCGACGGTGAAGCGGGGCTGGGGAAGCGCTGGTTCTGACATGCTTCCAGCCTACGCGCCGCGCCCGCCCATGCCGGGCCAGACCCACGGCTCCCGCGGCAGCGCGGCGGGGTCAAAGACCGCCAGCGCACGCTCCAGCGGTCCGGCCGGCAGCCCCAGGGAGGCCAGCAGCGCGTCGCGAACCTCCTCAACCCGCACCCCGGCGACCGCCAGCTCAGCGAGCGTGACGGCGCCGTCGCGCTTGGCGAGCCGGGCGCCGTCGGCGTTCAGCACCAGGGGCACGTGCGCGTACTCCGGAACGGGCAGCTCCAGCAGGGAGGCGAGGTAGGCCTGCCGGGGCGTGGAGGGCAGCAGATCGTCGCCGCGGACCACCTGGTCAATGCCCTGCGCGGCGTCGTCCACCACCACGGCCAGGTTGTAGGCCGTCACGCCGTCGTTGCGCCGGAGCACGAAGTCATCCACGATCCCGGTATAGCTGCCGTGCAGCACGTCCTGCACCGTCGCTTCACGCACGCCGGAACGGAGCCGGATCGCCGCGGGCCGGATGGCCCTCCTGGCCTCGAGCTCGGCGGCCGGGAGGTTCCGGCAGGTGCCCGGATAGGCGCCCTGCGGTGCGTGCGGCGCGGACGGGGCCTCCTGGATTTCGCGGCGGGTACAGAAGCACTCATACGTCAGTCCGGCGGCCGTCAGCCGTCCGACCGCCTCCGCGTACAGGGGCCCGCGCTCCGTTTGGCGCACGACGCCGCCGTCCCAGCTCACGCCGATCGCCGCCAGATCGCGGAGCTGCTCCGCCTCGGCGCCTGCCCTGGCGCGGTCCAGGTCCTCCACGCGCATCAGGAAGCGCCGGCCGGTGGAGCGGGCAAAGAGCCAGGCGAGGATGGCCGTCCGGAGGTTGCCCAGATGAAGTTCGCCGGAGGGGCTGGGGGCAAAGCGGCCGGCGGAGGTCATGGGACCACCCTATTCCCGGCAGGACAGCAGCAGGACAAGAGCCCCTCAGCTACCGATGACTTCGGGGAAATCCGACGTCGGTGGCTCAGGGGCTCTTGCCGTGTTTAGTTAAGCTGGGCGGAGTGACGATGCGTGAACAAGAGTCAATCAGCGGCGGGTTCCTTGCGGGAATCCTCGTCCAGGGTCCGGGTGGTGTTCCGGGGCGCCTGTAGCCTTTCGGGGTCCGGCGGTAGCCTCGTCCCTTCGTTGCCATTATTTCAACAGACAGCCTACAGTTGGTGCAACGAACCTCCATTGCATTGGTCAATCTGATCAATTCGCCCCGGCGGGGCAGGCAGGAAGTGGTCATTTTGCAGGAACTCGACGGGACGGACCGGCGGATCCTCGTCGCCCTCGATGAGGATCCGCGGGTGCCGGTCATGGTGCTGGCGCAGAAGCTGGGGCTCGCGCGCGGCACGGTGCAGTCGCGCCTGGAACGGATGACGGCGTCGGGCGCCCTCCGGCCAAACAGCAGCCGCGTCCTCCCGTCCGCGCTGGGCCGCGGCGTGGCGGCGTCGGTGAGCGCGGAACTGGACCAGAGCCACCTGAACGAGGCCATCGCCGCCCTGCGGAACATCCCCGAAGTGCTCGAATGCCATGCCCCCGCCGGCGATACCGACCTCCTGATCCGGGTGGTGGCCCGCAGCCCCGACGACCTGTACCGGGTGTCCGAGGAGATCCGGCCGTGTCCTGGTATCGTGCGGACGTCCACCAGCATGTTCCTGCGCGAGGTCATCCCCTACCGGACCACGGGGCTGCTGGGCGGCTGAGGTCCCCGCCGGGGGCCGTGCGGCGCCGCACGCCCAGACCGGCGGGCCCCGTGCTGAGCTTCAACTTCTTCATCACATGCGTTGGGATGAGGCGCTCGACGTCGTTGCCTACCGCGCGCGTTAAAAAGTCAGAGCCCGCGAGTAGCTTTTACTCATGGACACCACGAGGGAGTTCGTCCGTTTTCAGGACACGGCCCAGGGCACACCCCGGGCCGGAGAGCCTGCACTGGGCCGCGCTGTCCTGGGCCGGGCCCTGGGCCTTCTCCGGACGCTGGCCACGACGGCGGTGGAGGACGCGGCGGGCTTCGGATTCGCCGAGGCGGCGGACTTCGCCGGCGAGGTGGAGGAACTCTCGCGGACCGTGGAATATCTGCAGCTCGTCGCGGCCGGGGCGGTGGACCGGGCCAGGAAACTGCCGGCGGCAACGGCCCCCGCGGGCACCACATCGTGGGCCACCGGGTGGCGGGAGAGCCCCGGCGAAAGCCCCGGCGGCAGCCCGGGCAGCGCCGCCGCGGCTGGCGCTGCCGTGGCGTCCAACCCGGGCGGCGCCGCCGCCGGGGCTGACGCTTCCGTGGCGGCCGCCGGGACCGGGGCCGTGGATGACGGCTGCCGGAACACCATGGAGTTCCTGCGGGCGCGGCTGCGGATCAGCGCCGCGGAGGCCCGCCGCCGGCTCTCCCTTGCCGACAGCGTCCTGCCGCGCCCGGTACTCGCCGGCCGGTAGCCGCTGCCTGCCCTCCGTGCGGAACTCGGAGAAGCCCTCGCCGCCGGGGAGGTCGCGTCCCGGTCCGCGAGCCTCATCGCCCTGGCCCTGGACGGCGTCCGGCACAGCTGCGACGCGACGGCCGCGGCGGCGATGGAGCACGCCCTGACGCGCACCGCCGCCGAAAACGACCCCGACTTCCTGGCACGGATCGCCCGGCGCTGGACCGACGCCCTGGACCAGGACGGCGCCGAACCCTCCGAAGAGCTCCTGCGCCAGCTCCAGGGCGCCTTCATCCGCCGCACCCGCCACGGCCTGCACCACCTGGAAATCTTCGCGACCGCCGACCAGTTCGAACAGCTTCTCACCGTCATGAACACCGCCACCAACCCCCGCACCAGCGGCACGGGGCCATCCAGCGCTTCCAGCGACGGCCAGGATCCCGGGCCCGGCCCCGCCGCCGCCGCTACCGCCGCCTCCACCGCGGCTGCCGCCGTGATCCCGCGTGCCGGCGGCGACGACGACACTGACCCCGGCGCGGCGGGACTGGACCTCCGCTCCCGGCCGCAGAAACTCCTCGACGGCCTCGTCGGCGCCTGCAAGGCCGCGCTGGCGTCCGGCGGGCTGCCCGCCGCGGGAGGACTGCGCCCCCAGGTCATGGTCACCATCGACTACCGGGACCTGCTCGGAAGGCTCGGGGACACCGGCACCGCGGCCGGCAGCCACACCGACGCGGCCCGGACGGCGTCGCACACCGGAACCCCGAACACCGGAACCCTGCTGTTCACCGGGCCCGTCACCGCCGGCACCGTCCGGAAGATCGCCTGCGACGCGGACATCATCCCGGTCCTGCTCGGGACCGAGGGCAGGATCCTGGACATCGGCCGGACCTCACGGATCTTCCCGCCCCACACCCGCAAGGCCCTCACCGCCCGGGACCAGGGCTGCGCCTTCCCCGGCTGCACCATCCCCGCACTCTGGTGCGAAGCCCACCACATCAGCTACTGGTCCCGCGGCGGCACCACCGGCACCGACAACGGCACGCTCCTCTGCGGTCACCACCACCACCTGATCCACAAGGAACTGTGGACCATCCAGCTCCGCACCGGCATCCCCTGGTTCATCCCCCCGCCCCACATCGACCCGCGCCAGGTGCCACGAAGAAACCACTACTTCAGGTCGTGAAAGCCGCCCGTTCGCGGACCGTCACAGCAGTAGCCTGGACTTCCGCCGCCTTAGCGGCGCAGAAACGTCGTGGCGCAGAAGACGCCGTGCGGCAGAAACCGTGGGACGCGTGCCCCCCGGCGGGACCGCCGGGATCATAGGCCAGACCGGCGCGCTTAGACCGGCGGGCCGGTATTGGGCTTGAGGTTCTTCATCACCAGCGTTGAAGTGAGCCGTTCGACGCCGGGCAGTGAGGTCAGCTCGCTGTCGTAGAAGCGCTGGTAGGCGGGCAGGTCCTCGGCGATGACCTTGAGCAGGTAGTCCGGCGAGCCGAACAGCCGCTGGGCCTCGACGATGTTCGGATTGTCCGCGACCCGGTTCTCGAAAATCTCCATCGTGGCCCGGTCAACCTGCCGGAGCGTGACGAACACGATCGCCTCGAAACCAAGCCCGACGGCGGACGGATCGATGTCCGCGCGGTAGCCCCGGATCACGCCGGAGGCCTCCAGGTCCCGCAGTCGGCGATGGCAGGGCGCCACCGTGAGCCCCACCTTGGCAGCGAGCGCGGTCGCCGTCATCCGCCCGTCCTCTTTAAGGTAGCGCAAAATGTTTCTATCAATAGCATCAATCACGCAATAATCTTACCCAGACCGGGTGTTTCTGCGCTAAATCAGGGAACACTTATGGGGCGAAATTTCGTACAGTTACTCCTGTACCCGCCCGGGGTGCCAGCGCCCTAGGAGTCCGCCGTGAACATCCAGCTCTTCCTCGCTTTCATCGCCGTTGCCGTCGCCCTCGCGTGCACCCCCGGCGTCGACTGGGCATACTCCATCGCCGCCGGACTGAAGGACCGCAGCTTCGTCCCCGCCGTGGCCGGCCTCTGCGGCGGCTACGTCGTCCACACCGTGCTCATGGTGGCCGGGCTGGCGGCGCTGCTCTCGGGAATGCCCGGACTCCTGGGCTGGCTGACCGTCGCGGGCGCCGCGTACCTGCTCTGGCTCGGTGTGGCCACCCTGCGGTCCTGGCGCGGCGCCAGCTTCACCGCCGACGCATCCACCGACGGAACCGCCGGAGCCCCCGCTCCGGGGCAAGCGCTGGCACAACCGAAGGCGCAGGCACAGGCGAACCAGTTCCGGATCTTCCTGCAGGGGATGGGGACCAGCGGCATCAACCCGAAGGGCCTGCTGTTCTTCGTCGCCCTGGTCCCGCAGTTTGTCAGCCCCGAGGCCGCGCTTCCCGTACCGGTCCAGTCCGGGCTGCTGGGCCTGACCTTCGTCCTCCTCGTGGCGGTCATCTACAGCTGCGTCGCGCTGCTGGCCCGCAAACTGCTCCAGTCCCGGCCCGCGGCCGCCCGGGGCGTGACCCTGGCCAGCGGAGTCATCATGCTGGCCCTGGGTGCCGTGCTGCTGTCCGAACAGCTGATTCCCCTGCTGGGCGCCGCCGTCCGGCACAGCTGACGCTGCCCCGCACAGCACAGCACAGGACGGCACAGCACAGCACAGCCGACGCCGGTACCCGGCAACGCCAGCCACCGTCCACCCCCCCTACTTGCGCTGCATGTACCACTCTGTGAAGGACGACGCGCGGCCGTCCCCGGTGAGCTGGATGACCCAGAGGTTGTCGTAGCTGCGGCCGTTTCCCCGGTAGCTGGTGAGGCCCTGCACGAAGGCCCGGCCGCCGTCGACCCCCAGCAGCTTCCATTCGAAGGTCCAGTCGTCGGGTTCGTCGCGGCTGCCAAGCCAGTGTTCGACGATCTGCTCCCGGCCGGTCCATGGCTCGGGTTCGTGCGGGCTGGTCGCGTAGACGGCATCCTCGGTGAACAGCGCCCGGATATCCTCCGGCTCGTTCGACGCCCACGCCGTGATGTAGTGCTGCATCCACCGTGCCGCTGCATCTTTCATGCCTCGTTTGTACCCCGCGCGTCGGGGGCCCGCAAGCGTACCGGATACGCGGATCGGGCCGCCGGGCCGGGGCGGAAAACCGTGAGCGCCGCGTCGGCCGGCGTCAGCCGCCGTCGGCCTGGCCGTATTCCCGGTCCCAGAGTTCATGCATTTCCGCGTCCTTGCGGATCGCCTTCACGGTCTCCAGCTCGGCAGGTTTCCGGCGCTGCCACTCCCGCGGGTCCAGGGACTTCCGTCCGCTGTCGAGCAGGAGCAGCGCGCGGTCCGTCAGGGCATCGTTGCGCAGCGAAAAGTCGGTCTTCCGGCGGCGCAGGACCTCCTGCAGCGCGGACCGGGCCGCGGCGTAGTCCCCGAGCCTGCGCAGGGAGCGGGCCCGCACCAGCAGCAGCGCCGCCGAGAGGTCGTCGCCGTTGAGCAGCCCCTCGGTATCCTCCGCCACCTCGGCATCGCGTCCCAGCGCGGCCGCCAGCGCACAGCGAGCCAGGGCAAGGGGCAACGACGGCGGCAGCCCGGCCAACGCCGCCAGCGCGGCCTCCGTCTGCCCGGTCTCCCGCAGCGAATGGGACAGGGCGAGGAAGACCGCCTCCTCGCTGAACAGCACCGGGACCTCGATCCGTTCGGCGACTTCCACGCGGGTGAGCACCCCGGAAAGGCAGGCGGAGGCAAAGCGGTTGGCGTAGTCGTCGTTCCTGGTGGAGAGGCCGCGCTGGAGCAGTTCGGCGGCGCGCAGGTGGCCCCCGTGCGAGTAGGCCAGCAGCCCGGCCATGAGGTAGCAGAGCCCGGCCCAGCCGGGGAAGGCGCGGGCCAGGGCAATCAGCCGGTCCGGATCGGCGCTGCCGAAGATGGCGCCGTGCACGGCCTTGGCCGCCTTGCCGGGCATCCTGCCAAGCTTCGGCACCGGGCCCTCCACGGCCACGGCGCCGCGGATCCGTCCGGTCAGGACGCCGGAGACCAGGCCGCCCACGCCGTCGGCGAGACCGCGCACGGGCGTCCGCACCACCGCGCCGCGGAAGGGCGTGAGGTCACGGGTGTCCCGGTACAGGACTTGGTGTTGGGGTGCGGATTCTGGGGCTCCGGCGGTCATGCACCCATGCTAGTGGGCGTCCGCGGTCTTGGGAGATCGCCCTCAGGAGACCGCCGCCACCCAGACGCCGAGCACCCAGGTGCTCGCGGCGAGGCAGGCCAGCCCGAACTCGACGATCATGCCCAGTCCGGTGGCTTTCAGCGCGGCCCAACTGGAGGCCACGGCGGCCCGGAAGGTGCGGGTGCGGTGGAATTCACTGGCCAGGAGCCCGGCGGCAAAGCCGACAACGAGTCCGACCACGGGGATGAGGAACAGTCCGGCGACGCCCAGGACCAGCCCCGCCATCACCGAACGGCTGGGGATGTTGTGCTGCTTGAGCTTCCGGCCGGTGAGCACGGCGCTGGCAGCCATCCCGGCCAGCACGAAGAGAAGGCCGACGCCGAACACCACCCAGCCGGTGGTTCCCGCGCCGCCCCAGATGGCCCAGGCCAGCAGGCTCAGGCCGATCAGGATGCTGCCCGGAAGGACGGGGATGATGGTCCCGGCCACCCCCACCAGGATGGCGAGGCCGCAGAGGACCGTCACGACGGTCTGGGGGTTCATCGCCCCAGTCTATGGGCCGGCCCTGCGGGCCGGCATTGCGGTTCAGGCCGCCGGGTTCAACACGCCGGCTCAGGCCAGCCCGCAGGCTCAATCCGCCGGCGCAACCACCCGGAAATTAAGCGGCGACGGCGGCGCCTCCCCAAGGAGGCCCCGCCGTCGTCGTCCGGTGTGCAGTATCCGGTGTCCGCGTCGCGGAAACTACTCAGCTTCAACCGCCGCGGCGACGGCGGCGGACACGGCCGGAGCGACCCGCGGGTCCAGCGGGCTGGGCACGATGTAGTCGGCGGAGAGGTCTTCCTCCGCCAGGGCCGCGATGGCGCGGGCCGCGGCCAGCTTCATCGCCGGGGTGATCCGGCGGGCGCCGGCGTCGAGGGCTCCGCGGAAGATGCCGGGGAACGCCAGGACGTTGTTGATCTGGTTCGGGAAGTCGCTGCGCCCGGTGGCGACGACGGCAGCGTACCGGTGTGCGACCTCCGGCAGGACTTCGGGGTCCGGGTTGGACAGGGCGAAGACGATCGAGTCCTGGCTCATCAGCTTCAGGTGCTCCTCCTCAAGCTTGGAGGAGGAGACGCCGATGAACACGTCGGCGCCGGTGAGCGCCTCGGCGGGGCCGCCGGAGACGCCGCGCGGGTTGCCGAGCCGCGCCAGCTCGGCCTTCTTGCTGGCCTGGTCCGCGGCGATGTCCGCGCGGTCGCTGTTGATCACGCCGCGTGAGTCCAGCAGGACCACGTCCGTGATGCCGGCGGCCAGGAGCATCTGGGCGACGGCGATGCCTGCCGCGCCGGCCCCCGAGACCACGACGCGCAGCTGCTCGAGTTCGCGTCCGGTCACCTTCGCTGCGCCGGTCAGCGCGGCGAGGACCACGACAGCGGTGCCGTGCTGGTCATCGTGCATGACGGGGCAGTCGAGTGCCTCGATGAGCTTGTCCTCCAGCTCGAAGCACCGCGGGGCCGAGATGTCCTCGAGGTTGACGGCGCCGAAGCTCGGGCGCAGCCGGACCAGGGTCTCGACGATCTCGTCGACGTCGGTGGTGTTGAGCACCAGCGGGATGGAGTCCAGCTCGCCGAAGGCCTTGAACAGGGCGGACTTGCCCTCCATGACGGGCAGCGAGGCGCTGGCACCGATGTCGCCGAGGCCCAGGACCGCCGTGCCGTCGCTGACGACGACAACGAGGCGCTGGGCCCAGGTGAGGTTCTTGGCCAACTCGGGGTTGGCGTGGATGGCCCGGCTGACCTGGGCGACGCCGGGGGTGTAGGCAATGGACAGGTCGCGCTTGCTGGCGAGCGGGACCGTGCTGGAAATCGAAAGCTTGCCGCCCTGGTGGGATGCGAAGATTTCCTCGTCGCTGAGCGCGGCTACCGGCCCTGCGGGGGAAGTGGTGCCGGCGGGAATGGTCGTTTCAGTGGACACTTCGTTGTCTCCTGGGGCTCATCGTGGGCGTAGGGCTCATGGTGGCTCAAGCACAGGGATGCTCAAGATGGTCTGGGAACATCGGCAGGCCCCAGGGATGGCGGGTCTGCGGTGAAGCTCCGGTACTGCTGACGGCGGGCCGCCCTTGTCCTGCAATGGTAAACAAACCCGCACCCCGGTGAAGTGCCACAGGACACATCCCCGCCGGTGGTGAAACGTTTATCCTACGTTTTCGGTGAGTCAAATCACCGGAATTGGATGATTTTACCGCCCGGCAGGCCGCACTGGTCTAGACCAGTTACGCGCCGGAACGGGCGCGCGACAGCAGCGAACAGGCCTTCTTCAGGTCCTCCTCGGCCTCGAACAGTGACAAGCGGCGGCAGCGGACGGCCTGGACCAGGCCCGTGACCGTCAGCAGCAGGACCCGGGCGACGGCGGCGTCGCCGCTCACGGCCGTCACCGCCTTCTCCGCAATGGAGTCGATATCGCGGAGCAGCCGTGTGGTGTCCGTGTCCTTGACGTAAACCGCCCGGTTCAGGCACTGCTCCACGGCGGGCTGCATGAGGCGCATGTGGAAGATCTCCATCACCACCCCGACGAGGGCGTGGGCGGGCACCTTCCCGGCTGGGACGCGTCCGGGGGCGGCGCCTCCGGGAGCGACGCGTCCGGGGGCGGCGCCTCCGGGAGAGGCGCCGCCGGCTGCGGCGCCTCCGGCCGACTGCGTGCTGCCGGCCTGCGTGCTGCCGGCAAGAAGCTCCCCGAGCTGCTTACGGTAGAGCGCCAGCACCAGCTGGGTGGAGGACGGGAAATACCGGTACAGCGTCCCCAGCGGAACATCCGCCTTGGCCGCCACCTCGGACAGCACCACCGAGTCCAGGCCTTTGCGTGCGAATCCCGCGGCAACCTCAAGAATCCGGGTGTAGCGGAGCCGTTGCCTGGGCAGGGTGGGTGGAGGGGCCATCGGAGGAAGATCTGAGTGAAATTCAGGCATCAGCAGCGTTCCGGGGTCGGTTTTCTCGGCAGCCCGGAGGGGTTCCCCCACTGGCGCTGCCGCGGCAATTCCCGTCAACTATACGCCACAACAGAGGGCCTGAACCCGGTCAAACAGCGGCACCGCCGGCGCCTACGCTCCCGGGGAGCCGCCCCAGGAGCCGCCCCAGGAGCCGCCCCGGGAGCAGTCCCGGCGGCTCAGTCGACACCCTTGATCTTGACCACGAACACGGCGCCCAGGAGGCCGATCACCGCAGCCGCCACGTACAGCGAAACGTACCCTCCCCAGAGCACCACGAAGGGAAACGCGATGAGCGGGGCGAGCACCTGGGGCAGCGAGTTGGCGATGTTGATGATGCCCAGATCCTTGCCGCGGTGCAGCGCGGTAGGCAGCACCTGGGTGATCAGGGCGAAATCCACGGCCAGGTAGCAGCCGAAGCCGACGCCGAGCACGGAGGCGCCGATCAGCGCGCCGGCCCAGGTCGGCGCGAAGGCAAGGATGAGCGAGGCCGCGGCGATAATGAGCGAAGAGAGGATGACGAGCGGTTTCCGTTTGCCCGCGCGGTCGCTCAGGCGGCCGCCGATCACGCTCGTGATGATCACCATGACGGCGTAGAGGCCGGTGAGGACCAGCACGCCGGACTCCGGTGTAATGCCCTGCGTCTCCCGGACATGGACGGCGTCCTGGAGGAAGTACAGCAGGTACAGGGTGACCATGTGGTTGCCGATGTTCACCAGCAGCCGGGTCAGCCAGGCCCACGCGAAGTCCGGATACAGCGCCGGGGAAATCCAGAAGCCCTTCACGAAGCCGGCCAGGCTGAACGGCGGACGCGCCTGGGCAGGAAGCGGGACGTCGTCGTTCCGGAAGAAATACAGTACGACGCCGGCGAGCAGCGCCGCAGCGCAGATCAGGTAGCCCACGGCGTAGTTGCCGGCCACGGCGGCGGCGATCACGGCGCCGAGCAGGATCCCGACCGTCTGGCCCATGGCCGCGAGTCCGCCCACCGTGCCGCGCTGCGGCACCGGTACGCGGTCCGGGATGGCTGCGGTGACGGCCGCGTACGCGCCGTTGCAGCCGGCCTGCACGAGGCACCAGAGCAGCGTCATGACGGCGACGCTTGGCGCCCCGGCCAGGGCGATGAGGGCCGCGGCGCCGAGCACGGCACCGACGAGGACCCACGGCACCCGGCGGCCAAGGCGCGAGGCTGTCCGGTCGCTGAACGCTCCGAACAGGGGATTGGCCACGAGCGATACCGCGGCGCCCGCACCGGTCACGAGGGCAAGGATGGCTTCCTTGTCCCCCTCGCTGAAGGCTGCCGCCTGCTGCCCGAGCAACACCTGGATCGGCCCGAAGAACGCCGTGTTGATGCCGATGTTGACCAGCACGACGCCTGCGATCCAGACCGGGCGGACGCGCCGCTCCGGCTCGGCGAGCGACGCCGGCTGCGCACCTTTCGAAGCACCGCTCGGAAAGGTAGGGTCGGGAGCTGCTGCGGGCATATCGGACAGGCTCATGTGGCCTCCGGAGGGACAAATCGGACGGATGAATCAGTGTGGGGCCAGACTACAGCGGGGAATCCGGCTGTGGTGCCTTGGCGGGGAGGTATTTCCCTTCGGGCGCAGTAATGTCATCTGGTAATCCCACTTTAGGGAACATCACCGTCACTCATTCCTTTGGGGGAATATTTTGCTGTCAGAAAACTCGGTCTTTCTTGCCCGAACCAAAGCCGTTGGGCTGGCCGTTGCTGCCGTGATTGCGCTCAGCGGCTGCAACGCGGCTGGCGCCGCGAAGACTACTGCCGGTCCGGACACGAATTCGGGCACTCAGGCCGTCGTGGTCCGCGTCATCGACGGAGACACCTTTGAGGCTTCCGTCAACGGGGAAGAAAAGACCGTCCGGCTGCTCAACGTAGACACTCCGGAGACCAAGGACCCCAATGCACCCGTCGAATGTCTGGGCCCGGAGGCGACGAAGGCTCTTGAGCAGTTGCTGCCTGCCGGCGCCAAGGTGAGACTGGAACTGGACGTAGAACCGCTGGATAAATACGGGCGGACCCTGGCTGGCGTCTATGACCCCAGCGGGAAGCTGGTCAACGCGGAAATCGCGCGGCTCGGCCTCGGAGTTCCGGTCCTATTTGAACCCAACAAGAAGTTCCATCCACCCGTGGTGGCGGCTTTCGAGGAAGCCCGCTCGATGGCAGCTGGCCTCAACTCGGCGGCCATTGCCTGCCTTCCTGCCCAGCAGATTGAAGAAGCCGCCAAGGCAGTCGAAACGATCGTTGCCGCACCGCTTTCCGGCACAACCGCCGACCTCGACAAGAGCCACACCGGGCTGGTGGCAGCGCTGGCAACGGTTGCCGCGCTCAAGACCGCAGCGAACGCCAAGAAGCATGTCCAGTGGGACGCCTACAAACCGGTCCAGCTGGCTGCGATGGTGAACCGGCTGGATTCGGCCACCGCAGCCGGGACGGCGCGCGGGACGGCCATCGAGTCGAAGAAAAAAGACCTCTCCAACGCCGCAGCCGCTGAATCAGCCCGGCAGGCTTCGGAGGCGGCGGCAGCTGCAGCAGCAGCAGCCGCAGAGGCTGAGCGTATCCGGAACCTGCCGCCCGCTCCGGCCCCCTATGTGCCGCCGGTGTACGTCCCGCCCGCACCGTACGTTCCGCCGGCTGTGCCAGCACCGGCGCCCAACCCCTACCCGGGCTACACAGGCCCTCGCTGCTACGCCCCTGGTGGCAAGTCGTGGACACCATGTAGTAAGAAGTAGTCCAAGGCCCCGGAACTCGTGGATGCATCAGGAATCTGCGTGTCTCGGGGACACCGCCCGCACCAAGGAGTACCCGTGCACGCTTCCCCCGTCAACACCGCCGACCTCTACGACGAACGCGGCGAGGAGCTCGACTCCGTCCCGCTGCAGTTCCAGTCGCTGGGCGGGCGTTCGCATTTCAGCGGCCCGGTCCGGACCATCCGGTGCTTCGAGGACAACGCCCTGGTCAAGGCCACCCTGGCGCTGCCCGGCGGCGGCTCCGTCCTGGTGGTCGACGGCGGCGGTTCCCTCCGCACTGCATTGATGGGGGACATGATCGCGGCGAGCGCCGTCGCGAACGGCTGGGCCGGCGTCGTTATCAACGGCGCCGTCCGGGACCGCACCGCCCTCGCGGAACTCCCCCTCGGGGTCAAGGCGCTCGGCAGCAACCCGCGCAAGAGCGCCAAGGCCGGCGCCGGGGAGAGCGGCGTGGAGCTGGAGATCGGCGGCGTCACGGTCCGCCCGGGCGTCATGATCTGGTGCGACCCGGACGGGATCCTGGTCGAGCGCTGAGTTTCCCTGGCGGGATGCCGGGGGAAGGGTGTCGGGGGAATAAAGGAGCCAGTAGCATAGTTACCGAAAGCAACTATCAGCTTGATCCCAGAACTTCCCCATTGGAGCGGCCATGTCCAAAACCACCTCTGTGCGCGCCCCCGGCGCGGTCCTGACCCCGCGCCAGACCATCACCGTCATGGTCGGTCTCATGCTCGGCATGTTCCTGGCCTCGCTGGACCAGACCATCGTGTCCACCTCGATCTACACCATCGCCAACGACCTCGACGGTCTCTCGCTGCAGGCATGGGCCACCACGGCATACCTCATCACCTCCACGGTGAGCACCCCCTTGTACGGCAAGCTCAGCGACATCTTCGGCCGCCGCCCGCTCTACCTGGCCGCGATCCTGATCTTCCTCGCCGGTTCGCTGTACGCCGGCTCGGTCCACTCCATGACCGAACTCGCCATTGCCCGCGGCATCCAGGGCATGGGCGCCGGCGGGCTGCTGGCCCTCGCCCTGACCATCATCGGGGACATCGTGGCCCTGAAGGACCGCGCCAAGTTCCAGGGCTACTTCATGTCCGTGTTCGGCATCTCCTCGGTGCTGGGCCCCGTCATCGGCGGCGCCTTCGCCGGCTCGGCCAACATCCTCGGCTTCGACGGCTGGCGCTGGGTGTTCTTCATCAACCTGCCGATCGGCCTCGCGGCACTGGCCGTGGTGTTCCTCTACCTGCACCTGCCGGCCAAGCACGTGAAGCAGAAGATCGACTACTGGGGCGCCGCCGCCATCACCCTGGCGATCGTGCCGCTGCTGCTGGTGGCCGAGCAGGGGCGCAGCTGGGGCTGGACCTCGGTGAGTTCCCTGCTCTGCGTCGGCCTCGGCATCGTGGGCATCGTTGCCTTCATCTTTGTTGAGAAGCGTGCCGGCGACTACGCCCTGATCCCGCTGCGCCTCTTCCGGAACATCACCTTCGGCCTTTCGTCACTGCTGAACTTCATCATCGGCATCGGCATGTTCGGGGCCATCGCGATGCTTCCGATGTACCTGCAGCTGGTCAAGGGCCTGACCCCCACCGAGGCCGGCCTGATGATGATCACCTTCACGGTGGGCATCCTCTTCGGCTCCATCACCGCGGGCCGGACCATTTCGGCGTCGGGCACGTACCGGATCTTCCCCATCATGGGCACGGCCATCCTGACCGGAGCCGCCCTCGTGATGGGCCTCTCGCTCCGCGCGGACACCCCGCTGTGGGTTCCGGGAGCCATCGCCGTATTCTTCGGCCTGGGCCTGGGCTTCTGCATGCAGCCGCTCACCCTGGCCATGCAGGTCTCGGTGCCGGCTAAGGACATGGGCGTGGGGACCTCCTCGGCCGCATTCTTCCGCTCCATGGGCGGCGCCGTGGGCACGGCCGCGTTCATCTCCATGCTGTTCGCCCTGGCCGCGGAAAAGGTCGCCAGCGGGATGAAGGACGCGGCGCAGGACGCCGGCTTCCTCAAGGTCCTGAACGATCCCGCCGTCGCCGCGGACCCGGCCAATGCCCCGCTCTACGCCTTCTTCAAGAACGGTGCCGGCAACGATTCACTCAACGACACGAGCTGGCTGCACGCCGCGAACCCGACGCTGATCCGGCCCATCACCGAGGGTTTCGCCCAGTCGATCGACACCGTGATGCTGACCGCCGCCGCGCTCACCGGCGTGGCCTTCCTGATCAGCTTCGCGCTGCCGAAGAAGAAGCTCACCGACCCGAAGCTTGCCAAGGAGCCGGTGGCGGCCCACTAGCCTGGTTCCAGCAGCTCCCCCCGAGGTTTATGTCACGGGGCCCACGTCACGGCAGGCAGTCTTTTGGGCTGCCTGCCGTTGTCATTCCGCGGAATGCCGGGCTTTTCCCGTCCCGTCCGGCCCAAAAGCGTGCTTCACGTGACACCGGCCATCCGCACACAACGGCTAAACTCCGGAGCGTGCCGGCCCCAGCGCAGCAACTCACCGACGAGCCAAGGAGCCCGATGACCAACGCCCACACAGAGCATCAGCCTACGCGCCACCCGCTCAGAAAGTCGTTCTCACTGTCCGCGGTGACGGCCGGATTCGTGGCGGTGGCCATTTCCTATGCCGGCCCCATGCTGGTGGTCCTACAGGCCGCCCAGAGCGCAGGCCTCAGCGCCGAACGCACCACGTCCTGGGTCTGGTCCCTGGCGGTGGCCAGCGGTGTGACGTGCGTGGTGCTCAGCCTCCTGACGCGCCAGCCGATTGTCGTGGCCTGGTCCGTTCCGGGTGCGGCGCTGCTGCTGACGGCACTGGGGAATTACAGCTACAGCGACGCCATCGGGGCCTACGTCGTAGCGGCGGTGCTCGCCCTGATCGTCGGGGTGACCGGCTGGTTCGGACGCCTCCTGGCCATTGTGCCCAAGCCGGTGATGGCCGCAGTACTCGCCGGAGTCCTGCTGCCGTTTGTGCTGAGGGCCGTTGAGGCGGTCGTCGCCTCCCCCGTGATTGCAGGCGGCCTGGTGGTGGCGTTCCTGATCGGACGGCGCATCACGCGGCGGTATGCCGTCCTGGTAGCCATGGCGGTAGGGGCCGTCCTGAGCGCTGTGACAGGCCAGGCCCACGCGCCCGCCCTGACACTCGACCTCTCCGGACCCGTCTGGACCACGCCCACCTTCGATCTCCAGGCGATCATGGGAATTGCTGTGCCGCTGGTGATTGTCACCATGGCCGGGCAGAACGGACCCGGCCTGGCCATGATGGGCACCCTCGGCTACAAGGTCAACGACAAACTGATCCTCGGCGGCGCGTCCCTGGCCTGGCTGGTCTCGGCCCCGCTGGGCTCGCACGGCATCAACCTGGCGGCCATCACGGCCGGAATCTGCGCCGGCCCGGAGGCCCATCCAGACAAGGACCGCCGCTTTATGGCCGGCATTTTCTGCGGTGTCTTCTACATCCTTTTCGGTCTGTTCAGCAACGCAGCCGTGACACTCTTCTCCAGCGTTCCGGCAGCCATGATGGCGGCCCTCGCCGGCGTGGCACTCCTGGGTGCGCTGCATGGCTCTCTGATCGACACCATGTCGGACTTCAAGGCCAACCCGATCGCGGCCGAGGCAGCGGTAATCACACTGGTGGTCACCGCTTCGGGCGTGGCTCCGGCCGGCATCGTCTCGCCGTTCTGGGGGCTGCTGGCAGGAAGCGCCGCCTATCTCGCCCTCCGCCGCTACGGGAAGAAAGCCTGAGCCGGGGCGGGGCCCGCCGCAGCCCGCCGCCCGCCGTCACGGGAGGCACCCTTTTGGGCAGGTTCCGGTGATTTTCCGCCTAAATCCAAGCGGACGCCTCCGGCAGCCGGTCGAAAGTCTGCGCGCAGTGACGCAGCGGGCAGGGGCAAAGCAGACGCCGACGCCGCAACTCTGGTGAGTTACGGCGTCGGGGTTCAGGGGTTGGGGTTTTGGAAAGAGGGTTCAGACCGCGGCCTTGGCCTCTTCCACCAGGGCGGAGACAGCCGGGAACAGCGGGTGGTCAGGGGCCAGACCCGTGATCTTCGCCGTGGCCTCGTCCGGGGTGGAGGAGGCCAGGATCTGCGTGAGTTCCACGGCCTCGGCGTCGGCCGGGTCGTTGAACCGCAACGCCGCGGCGACCGCGCCGAGCAGCCCTTCCGGGACGATCCCCCGTTCGGCCAGCTCCGCCGCCGGGCCGATGAAGCGTTCGTGCCGGCTGAGCTTGCGCAGCGGCGCGCGGCCCACCCGGTTCACGGTGTCCGGCAGGTGCGGGTTGGAGAAGCGGCCCAGGATCTTCTGGACATACGCCTCCTGCTCGTCGCGGCTGAAGCCATGCTTGGCCACCAGCAGCTCCTTGGTCTCGTCCAGGACGGCGCGCACATCGGCGGCGACGTCCGGATCGGCCATGGCCTCGGAAATCTTGCTGAGGCCGGAATCGAAGCCGAAGTAGGCGGCCGCGGCGTGCCCGGTATTCACCGTGAACAGTTTCCGCTCGATGTACGGCTCCAGGTCGTCCACGAACGTCGCCCCGGGGATGGCCGGTTCCTTGCCCGCGAACGGGGTGCGGTCGATGACCCACTCATAGAAGGTCTCCACCGTGACATCCAGCCCCTGCCCGGCCTCCTGGTTTGGGACGATCCGGTCCACCGCCGTGTTCGCAAACACGGCCACAGCATCCAGGGGGCCCGCGGCCGGATCCCACTGGGCAGCCACCTCGGACTTCAGGATGTCCGTGGCGTTGATGGCGTTTTCACACGCCATCACCTGCAGCGGAGCCAGTCCCGCGGCCCGGACGGCGATCCCCCTGGCGATCGCGGGAGCGACGAACTTGAGGATGTGCGGCCCGACCGCGGTGGTGACGACGTCCGCCGTCGCGATTTCCGCGATGACGTCCGCCTCCTGGGTGCTGGAGTTCAGCGCACGGAAGTTCTCCACCGTCCGGACGGTGGGGTGCTCCCCCACCTCGTGGACGTCGTAGCTGTGCGCTGCGGCCAGCTCGGTGATCAGGGCCTCCGCGACATCCGCGAACACCACCTCATACCCCGCCTCGTGCAGCAGCAGCCCGACAAAGCCGCGCCCGATGTTTCCGGCGCCGAAATGGACAGCCTTCACTAGGAATTGACCTTTCCGAACAGGTCGAGGACTTCCTCGACCGTGGTGGCCGCCTCGAGCCGGGCGACCTGTGCCTTGTTCGTGAAGACCTTCGCGATCGAGGACAGGATGTGCAGGTGCTCATTGTTGATCCCGGCGACGCCCACCACGAACTTGACCTCCTTGCCGTTCCAGTCGATCCCGTTCGGGTAGCGGATCACGGAGACGGCGGACTTCATGATGTGGTCCTTGGCGGCGTTGGTGCCGTGCGGGATGGCGAGATAGCTGCCCATGTAGGTCGAGACGGACTGCTCGCGCTCGTGCATGGCAGCCAGGTAGCCGGAGTCGACGGCGCCGCGGTCCAGCAGGAGCTGCCCGGCCTCGTCGATGGCGGCGTCCCGGGTGGTGGCCGTCCCGTTCAGCACGACGCTTTCGGGCGCCAGGATGCCGGCGGGGCCGGTTTCCTCAGCCTCCGCAGACTCCGCAGGAGTGACGACGGCGGCAGCCGCCGCAGCGGCGCCGCTGGCACCCGCGGCACCCGGTGCAGCGGCCGCCTCGTCCGGGGCGTTGCTGCTCTTCACCAGCTCCACGATCTCGTCATACCGCGGGCTGTTCATGAAGTTGTCGACGGAGACGTGCACGGCGCTGGCCGTTGCGGGCTTGGCCCGCTCGGTCAGATCCTGGTGGGTGATGACGACGTCGTACGTGTCGCTGAGGTTCGCGATGGCGGAGTTTGTGACCTTGACGTCCGTGAACCCGGCAGCCTTGATCTTGTTACGCAGCACCGAGGCGCCCATGGCGCTGGAACCCATGCCGGCGTCGCAGGCGAACACGATGTTCTTGATCGCCCCGGCCATAACGGCGGTTCCGCCGGCACCCATGAGGGCTGAGGACACCGAACTCTTCTTGCCCTTCATCGCTTCCATGCGGGACGTCGCCTCGCCGAGTTCTTCCTCGTCGGGGGCCTTGCTGGCCTTCAGGATCACCGAGGCGATCAGGAAGGAGACGGTGGCGGCGAGCAGCACCGACAGGGCCACGCCGAAGTAGCTGTCCGACGCGGTCGCGGCGAAGACCGCGATGATGCTGCCCGGGGCCGCCGGCGAGCGCAGGCCGGCGCCGGTGAGCACCAGGGTGAAGATGCCGGTCATGCCGCCGCCGATTGCGGCGAGGATGATGATCGGCTTCATCAGCACGTAGGGGAAGTAGATTTCGTGGATGCCGCCGACGAACTGGATCAGGGCGGCGCCGGGGGCCGAGGCCTTGGCCAGTCCCTTGCCGAAGAGCGTGTAGGCGAGCAGGATGCCCACGCCCGGACCGGGGTTGGCTTCGAGCAGGAACAGGATGGATTTGCCCTGCGCCAGCGCCTGTTCCGTGCCCAGCGGCGTCAGGATGCCGTGGTTGACGGCGTTATTGAGGAACAGGACCTTCGCGGGCTCGATGAAGATGCTGGTCAGCGGCAGCAGTCCGTTGTGGACCAGGAATTCGACGACGGCGCTTGCCCCGTTGCTGAAGGCCTTCACCACCGGGCCGATCACGAGCATGCCCACGATGGCGAAGGCCGCCGCGACGATGCCGGCGGAGAAGTTGTCGATCAGCATCTCGAAGCCCGGCTTGACGCGGCCTTCCCAGACCTTGTCCAGCTTCTTCATGACCCAGGCCGTCAGCGGGCCCATGATCATGGCGCCGATGAACATGGGGATGTCGGTTCCCACGATCACGCCCATGGTGGCAGCGGCACCCACCACACCGCCGCGGATGCCGTGGATGGCCCGGCCGCCGGTGTAGCCGATCAGGAGCGGCAACAGGAAGGTGATCATCGGCCCGACCAGTTTGGCCAGCTCCGCGTTGGGCGTGAAGCCTGCCGGAATGAAGAGCGCCGTGATGATGCCCCAGGCGATGAACGCCCCGATGTTGGGCATGATCATGCCGGACAGGAACGTCCCGAACTTCTGGACGCCAACCCGCACGCTGGTCCTGGGCTTTGCAACTGTCTCTGTTGCCATGTGATTTCCTAACCGTCATTCCTGCGGCACCGCAGGATGATCCGATAATTTCGAGAAGCTAGCTGGTGGAGCTGGAGGAGATCCGGTGGAGCCATTCGAGGAACAGCTTGAGTTCCGAGCTGGACAGCTGGTCCGAGTGGGACGCCTGGAGCGCCGCGTTCAAGGCGATGGCGGCGACGACCACTGACGATTTCCCCGTGTCGTCAGGCCCGTTGTCCCGGGCCTGCTCGGTGGAAACCGCAAAGATCATGGCGTCGCGGGTCATGGCGGACAGCTCGAGATTGCGCTCCGGCGCCTTTTCCGTGATCAGCATGAGCGTCATGCCCACATTGGCCGCCAGGATGCTCCTGGCCGCCTCCTTGGGCGGGACGTTGAGTTGGCCGGCGACCGCGGCCTTGTTCAGCATCTCCTCCATGAGGGCCTCGGCATCGGCGACGATGACCGGGCGGCTCTCCGGGCGGATATTGCCAAACATCACCAGGTAAAGTTCCGGCTGGTTCAGCCCGAACTGCACATGGTTGTCCCACATCCGCCGGATGTCCTCCAGCGGCTGCCCGGACGGCGCGAAGTCGCGTTCGTCCGCCACAAATTCCTCAAAACCTGCGGCGATGACGGCGTCGAACAGCCCTTCCTTGTCACCGAAGTGGTGGTAGAGGGTAGGGGCAGTGACGCCTGCCAGCTGGGTGATCTGGCGGGTGGAGACCGCCGATCCGCCGGAGGCGGCCAGCAACTCCGCCGCTGCGCGCAAGAGCCTCACTTTGGGCGGAAGCTGGCCATCGAAACTCATAACCGCTACCCTAGCACCTATAGCAACGCTATATGAAGTGCATCACATACACTTTTTCCAGGTGCCGCGATCCGCCGGCTGACGTAGCCGTCAGCGGACCGGAAGGATCGGCCCGGACCGATCAGCGGTCCGGCGGCGCAGCTTGCGACCCGGCTTACTGTCTACAGCAGAGAATGAGGACCTTCAGTGCAGAACTTCCCAGGAGTGGGCGTCAGCCCCGGCCGCGTCATCGGCACCATCCGCCAGATGCCCAAACCGGTCAGCGAGCCGCCGGCGGGCGAGCAGCTGCCGGCCGGTGTCACCGTGGAGGAGGCCACCGCAGCGCTCAAGACGGCCGCGAAGTCCGTCCACGACGAGCTCAGGGCCCGGGCCGGGACGGTCAGCGGCGACGGCAAGGCCGTCCTTGAAGCGACGGCGCTCATGGCCACGGACACCATGCTGCTCAAGTCCGCCGCCAAGCTGATCGGCCGCGGCGCGTCCAACCAGCGCGCCATCTGGGAGGCCGGCGCCTCGGTTTCGGAAATGCTCCACAACCTGGGCGGCTACATGGCCGAGCGCGCCACCGACGTCCTGGACGTCCGCGCCCGGATCGTCGCCGAGCTGCGCGGCGTGCCGGCCCCCGGCATCCCGGTTTCCGCCACCCCGTTCATCCTGATCGCGGAGGATCTGGCCCCGGCGGACACCGCCACCCTCGATCCGGAAAAGGTCCTGGCCCTCCTCACCGCCGGCGGCGGCCCGCAGTCCCACACCGCGATCATTGCCCGCTCCCTGGGCCTGCCTGCCGTGGTGGCCGCGGCCGGCGTCGACCAGCTTCCGGACGGCACGGAGGTCTATGTGGACGGCGCCGCCGGCATCATCACGGCGGATCCCGGCGAATCCGAGCGGGCCGCGGCAGCGGCCTGGGCCACCACAGCCTCGCTGCTGGCGGCTTTTGACGGCACGGGTTCGACGGCGGACGGCCACCTCGTTCCGCTCCTCGCCAATGTCGGCGGGGCGAAGGATGCCGTGGCCGCCGCGGGCCTCAACGCGCAGGGCGTCGGGCTGTTCCGGACCGAGTTCTGTTTCCTCGAGCGGGACACCGAGCCCACGGTGGAGGAACAAGCCGCCGCCTACAAGGGCGTCTTCGGCGCCTTCCCGGGCAAGAAGGTGGTCCTCCGGACGCTCGACGCCGGCGCGGACAAGCCCCTGCCCTTCCTGACCGACGCCACCGAACCCAACCCGGCCCTGGGTGTCCGCGGCTACCGCACGGACTTCACCACCCCGGGCGTGCTGGAGCGCCAGCTGCAGGCCATTGCCCTGGCCGAGAAGGAATCCGAGGCGGACGTCTGGGTCATGGCGCCGATGATCTCCACCGCGGAGGAGGCCGCCCGGTTCGCCTCGCTGTGCGCCGAGGCCGGGATCAAGACCCCGGGCGTCATGGTAGAGGTGCCGTCGGCGGCCCTCACCGCCGAGGCCATCCTCCGGGAGGTGGCCTTCGCGAGCCTGGGCACCAACGACCTCACCCAGTACGCCATGGCGGCGGACCGCCAGCTCGGCCCCCTCGCCGCGCTGAACACCCCCTGGCAGCCTGCCGTGCTGCGGCTGGTGGGCCTCACGGTCGAGGGATCGGCGGCGGAAGGCCACAACAAGCCGGTGGGAGTCTGCGGCGAGGCCGCCGCGGATCCTGCCCTCGCCGTCGTCCTCACCGGGCTGGGCGTCACCACGCTGTCCATGACGGCGCGCTCCCTCGCGGCCGTCGCGGCCGTGCTGAAAACGGTCACGCTGGCCGAGGCGCAGGAGCTGGCCAAACTGGCGTTGTCCGCGCCGAGCGCCGCCGAGGCGCGCGCCTGGGTCCGGGAGAAGCTGCCGGTGCTGGAGGAGCTCGGCCTGTAGGGCGGGCCCGGCGGCGGCCGCGCTAGGATTCAGCCATGGCATTGATAGCACCCCGGGTGACGGCCGGTCTTCCTGCCGAGGACGCGCAGAAGCTCCAATACGCGCTCAGCGGCAGACACGACATCACGGTGTTCGTGGACGGCACCGTGCACCGGCTGCCGCCCGAGGCGAGGGACGCCGTCGTCGACCTGCTCAACCGGTTCAGCCGGGGCGAGGCCGCGACGGTCAGCAGCGTCCAGGAAATGCTGACCACGTCCCAGGCGGCGGAACTGGCCGGCATTTCGCACACTTATCTGCGGAACATGACCGACCGCGGCGAGATCCCGGTGGAATACCGTGGCACGCACCGGCGGATCCGGCTCGCAGATATCATGGCATGGCTCGAAACGCAGAAGAAGAAGGCTCCTCCGGAGGGGGCTGGAGACAGTGCCACAGCTGGGGCTGGAGACAGTGCCACAGCTGGGGCCGGAGCCAGTGCCACAGCCGGGGCCGCCACCCGCGGGAATGACGGCGGTACGGATGGTTCGTGACGCGGCGATAAGGATCAAGCAACGATCCCTGCGCGGCGAGGATACGCGTGTGGGCCGGGGGTTACGCTTGAATGGTGGGTAAATTCAGAGGGTGGCATATCGTGGCCGGCATTGCCGCCATGGTGCTCACTTACGTCCTCGGGACCGCCATGGGGCTGAACAACACAGCCACGTTCATGTCCAGTTGCGTCGCCTTCGTGGCCGTCTCCTTATGGACGGACAGCCGGATTACGCGCCTCCGGCGAAGAACAGCGCGGGGAACAGCGCGGGACGCAGCACGGGAGGCCGCGCGCGGCTCCGGTACTGAAGCCGGGGCGGAACGCGCAGCAGAGCGCACCGCAGAACACGGGCCCTACCGGGACCCGTCCTAGATCCGCGGCCGGCCGGCCCAGCGCCGCGCCTTGAGGGCCGCGTGAAGTTCCAGCCGGACCATTCCCTTCAGCGGATCCACCCCCAGCAGCTGGCGGATCCTGCCCAGCCGGTTGTAGATGCTGCTCCGGTGCAGGTGCAGCTTGGTCGCGACCTCCTGGACCGAGCCGTCATTGTCATAGAACAGCTCCAGGACAGGCAGCAGCTCGCCGTTGCGGTCGTGGTCCTCGAGCAGACGGAAGTACACGGATCCCGCGTCCGCCCAGGCCCCCGCACCGCCGCCCGCCGAGGCCAGCAACTGGTAGAGGCCCGTCGCGCGGCAGTCGACCAGTTCACCCAGCTGGGGGTCCACCGCCGCGGCCTGGGCGGCCAGCCTCGACTGCCGGTAGGCCTCGGCGATTTCACGGGGCTTGGCGAAGCCCTCGGACGCGCCGAGGATGATCCGCCGGACGGTCCGCCCCGAGCGTTTGGCGAGTTCCAGCTGGTAGTGGACCAGGACCTGGGCGTGGTCCGCCCGGCCCGGCGATTCCTTGAACAGCACGACGGCGTGGGTTTCGGTGCCGGCGCTGAACAGGGCGGCGTCCACCCCCACCGTGGCCTGCAGCGCCGCGGAACGGTGGATCAGCGTGGAGGCGATGGGGTCCGCGCCTTCGGCCCAGCCGTCGGCGTCGAGCACGGTCACGAGCTGCCAGGGCCCGCGGCCCTGCACTTCCTTCCAGCCGGCCACGGCAGCCACCGCATTCGCCTCGCCGGCGCAGGCGGCCAGGAACTCCTGTTCGCGGCGGCGGCGGAACTCTGATTCGGCCGTGTTGGAGTCCAGCAGCAGGGCGGACAGCTGCTCCACCTCACGTCCCACCTCCGGCAGCCGGGCGAGGACCGAGGCCGCGCCGGGCTCGTCGGCGTCCAGCTGGACCCAGAGGTACCCCACCCGGAAGCCGCGCACCAGCAGCGGCACGCAGACCCGGCCCAGCATCCCCAGTTCCTCGTTCGCCGGCACGACGACGGGACGCACCGCCGTCGCGATGCCGTGCGAGAGCTGCCAGGCACTGACATCCACCGGCACCCGCTTGCTGAGCAGGAAATTCACCCGGACCCGGTCCGCGTGGGACTGGTTGGAGCTGTAGGCGAGGAGGAGTCCGTCAAGGTCCTCGAGCGAGAGGCCGCGGCCCAGCTTCAGCGCCACCTGCTCCACGAGCTGCTCCACATCCGGCTGCTGCATGCTGCCAAGACTACTGCCCCGCCCGGTCCGCGGCGAGCGGACAGCAGGCGACACCTGACGCTCGCTGGCTCGACAAATGTCTAATGCAACTTCTCAAAAACCCCGGAAACGCGCGGATGGACGGACCCGGCCGCCGTCCGGCCTTGTTGCCTGGCTCACAAGCGGAACTATTCTGGAAGCACAACATCCCCCGCACAACCAGGCCCATCAGGCCGACAGCACTGGAGCCAAAAAATGATCATCGGTGTCCCCAAAGAGATCAAAAACAACGAATTCCGCGTCGCCATCACGGCCGCGGGCGTCCACGAATTCCGCACCCATGGGCACACTGTCCTGGTGGAGCGCGGGGCGGGCCTGGGCTCCGGCATCACGGACGAGGAATACGCCATCGCCGGCGCCGAGATTGTCGCCGAAGCCGACGACGTCTGGGCCCGCGCCGACATGGTCATGAAGGTCAAGGAACCGGTCAAGGCCGAATACCACCGTTTCCGCAAGGGCCTCATCCTCTTCACGTACCTGCACCTGGCCGCCGAGCCGGACCTGACCCAGGAACTCATCAACACCGGCGTCACCGCGATCGCCTACGAGACCGTCCAGGAGGGCCGCACCCTGCCGCTGCTCGCCCCGATGTCCGAGGTTGCCGGCCGCCTGTCCGTGCAGGTCGGTGCCGCGTCCCTGATGGCACCTGCCGGCGGCAAGGGCGTGCTGCTCGGCGGCGTGCCGGGCGTCCGCCCGGCCAAGGTCGTCGTGCTCGGCGCCGGCGTGGCCGGAACCAACGCCGCCGCCATGGCCCTGGGCCTCGGCGCCGACGTGACCATCCTGGACATCAACATCAACCGCCTGCGCGAACTGGACGCCCAGTACCAGGGCCGCCTGAAGACGGTCGCGTCCAACGCCTACGAGATCGACAAGTCCGTCGTCGACGCCGACCTGGTGATCGGCTCCGTGCTGATCCCGGGCGCCAAGGCGCCCAAGCTCGTCAGCAACGAACTCGTGTCCCGGATGAAGCCCGGCTCCGTGCTGGTGGACATCGCCGTGGACCAGGGCGGCTGCTTCGAGGACACGCACCCGACCACGCACCAGGAACCCACCTACAAGGTCCACAACACGATCTTCTACTGCGTGGCCAACATGCCCGGCGCCGTCCCGAACACCTCCACCTACGCGCTGACCAACGTCACGCTGCGCTACGGCGTGGCACTGGCCAACCTGGGCGTCTCTGCCGCGTTTGAGCGCGACGCCGCCCTGGCCGCCGGCCTGAACATCGCCGCCGGCAAGGTCGCCCACCGCTCGGTTTCCGAGGCGCACAACCTGCCCCTCGTGGCCGACTGGCACCAGCTGGTCGCTGCGTAGGTTTTCCTGCATCGACTGCTCCCCACCGGCCCCCTCGCCTCGCAAGCTCGGCCAGGGAACCCTGCCGGTGTGGGCCCAACCGCCCTTTTGGACCCCCAGAACGGCAGTTACGGAGCAGTCGATTGGTGTTTATGCCAGAGCCCGGGCCTGCTCGATGAGTTTGAGGACTTCGACCGGTCCCGCGGGATCGACCGGTACCGGGAGCGCCGAGCTTGCGCCGCCGTCGCGGATCTTGTCCGCCAGGAGGCGGTAGAACTCCGGGTAGGCACCCCGTTCGGTGGGCAGCCTGTCCAGGTGGCCGTCCCGGCCCAGGAGCCCGGCCCAGCCGGAATCCTCGACGCCGTACCCGGCATCCAGCGGGCTGCCGCCGGCGACGATATAGGGCTCCTGCGGGTCGACGCCGTGCTTCGTGAAGCCGCCCTCGCTGCCCAGCAGGCGGTAGCGGGGGCCCTGCTGGGCGCAGAGCATGTTCATCCACAGGTGGCTGGTCGCGCCGGAATCGTGCCGCAGGGCGACGAACACGTCGTCGTCGGCCTTCTCCCCCGGCCGCCGGGCGTCCAGTTCCGCGTGCGTGACCGTGCCCGGGCCGAAGAGCTGGAGGGCCTGATCCAGCAGGTGGGTGCCGAGATCGAACAGCACCCCGCCACCGTCGTCCGCCGTCGCGGACGCCTTCCAGGCCTTGGACACCTCCGGCGACCAGCGCTCAAAGCGCGACTCGAACCGCGTCACGGTGCCCAGGGTTCCGCTCTCCAGCAGGGACTTCACGGTGAGGAAGTCCCCGTCCCACCGCCGGTTCTGGAAGACCGTGAGCACCCGCCCCAGCCGCGCCGCGAGCTCGACCAGTTCCTGGCCCTCGGCGCTGCGCACCGTGAAAGGCTTGTCCACGACGACGTCCAGCCCGGCCTCCAGCGCGGCCTTCGCGAGCGGGTAATGGGTGGCCGGCGGCGTCCCGAGCACCAGCAGGTCCAGTTCCCCGGCGAGGTCCAGGATTCCGGCCGGCGTGTCCACGATCCTGGCTTCGGGGTGGCGGGCGGCTGCCGCCGACTTCCTGCCGGCGTCGGACGTGGAGATGACGTCGAGGGAATACGCCGGGTTCGTCGCAATGATGGGGGCATGGAAGACGCTGCCGGAGAGGCCGAAACCGGCCAGGGCAGTACGGATGGGCCGGCTGGATTCTGAACTCATGGCTCATAGACTATCCCGCGAGGCTCCCTCGCCTCTCCCGCAGCGATCCTCCCTCCGGTGACGGGCGGGCTACTTCTTTTCCCAGCCGATGGCGGTCCAGTCCGGAACCTGGGAGGCGCTCTTGAACAGCGACGGGCCGAAGTTCGCCAGGCCCGTGCGCACGAAGGAGATCTGCGGGCCGTTCGTCAGGGGACCCAAGGAGAAGTACTTCGCCATGTGCTTCTTCTCGACTTCCATCGCCGCCTTGTTGCGTTCCGCGTTGTCGGCAATGCTGGAGAGCCTCTTGATCTCGGCGTCCAGCTCGGGGTCGCCGAGTTTGTTCTCATTCGTGGAATCGTAGAACTGCTTGACGGTGTCCGTCGCGTCCGGGCCGACGCCGTACCCGGAAACGCTCAGGAAGTAGTCACGGCTGCCCATCGTCTTGCCGAAATCGGCAAGGGCGCGCTGGTCGATTCCGACGTCCATCCCGGCGGCCTGGAGCTGCTTCTGCAGGGTCTGGGTGAACGCCAGAATCGTGGGGTCGTCGCCGAAGTTGCTGACACTGAACTTGGCGGGCACGCCGTCCTTCTCCATGATGCCGGCCGCGTTGGGCTGGTAGCCGGCATCGGTCAGGACCTTCTTGGCGGCCTCGGGACCGGTCTCCTTGACCGGGTAGTTGTCCTGGTAGTACTTGGAGAACGGCATCAGCATCATCGATCCGGGCAGGACCTCGTCCCAGTTCAGGCCGTTGAAACGGACCTTGCGCAGCGCCTCACGGTCGACGGCGGTGAAGATCGCCTTCCGGATCGCGACGTCGGTCAGCGGCGCCTTCAGTGCGTTGAGGCTCAGGCCGCCGGCGAACAGCCGCTGGCCGCGCCGGACCTCGGAGTTCGGCGTGCCCTCGAGCTGCTTGTACGGCGTGACGGAGTTGGCGGATACCGCATCGATTTCACTGTTCTTGAAGGCGGCGATCGCGGCGCTGATCTCCAGCTGGCGGAAGACAACCTTTTCCAGGACAGGCTTGGTGCCCCACCACTTCTCGTTCGGGACCAGGGTGACGGTCTTGGCGGCGCTGTCGTACTGGTCGAGCTTGAAGGGGCCCGCCATCCATTCCGGGTGCATGTCGTTCGTGAAGCCGTTGTTGAAGATTTCCGGGGTGTTCACCTTGGGGTGCACGAATCCGCCGAAAAGCGATTCCAGCGGGTAGACCGGCTGGGTGGTGGTGACGATGACTTCCTTGTCGTTCGCGCCGGCCTTGACGGAGTCCACGAACGCGTAGGCGCCGGAGGTGACGATGTCGATGTCCTTGTTGTCGCCCCTGAGCATCTGCCAGGTGTTCTCGAAGGTCTTGACGTCGATCGGGGTGCCGTCGTTGTAGGTGGCCTTGTCGTTCACCTTGATGGTGATGGTCTGCCTGCCGTCCTTGACCTCGCTCTTGACGTCCTCGCAGAAATTCTTGTCCGGCGTGGCCGTGCCGTCGAAGTCGTAGCTCCAGCAGCCGGCCTGGTTGATCGGGCCGTGCAGCGCGGCGTTGTCGCCGGTGTTGCCGTTGGTGGAGAACGTGTTGAAGTCCGGGCCGAGCGTGCCCAGTGGCAGGGTGATCGTGCCGCCCGGCTGCAGGTCCTTGGCATCCTTGGCGTTGACGCTGATGAGCTTGGCCAGATCGCCGCCCGCCTCCTGGCCCTTGCCGGACTCGGGGCCGGAGGTCTTGCCGCCGCCGCCACAGGCTGTCAGCGCCAGCGCCGCCACGATGGCCGTCACGCCGCCGATCCTGGTCAGTTTCTTCATGGAGTTCCCTTCATTTTTTGGTGCGGGTTGTTCTGATGAATGATAGGGCCCGGTTCATGGACCACGAGCAGGTCCGCGGCCAGTTCGCCGTCGGGGTAGAAGCAGGCGAACTGCTGGTCGGGGGCTGCGCCGGGGGCCGCCGTGCTGCTCGACACCGGGACGGCGGCCGGCTTTTCCGGCTCCAGCGGCGGCTCCAGCGTCAGGCACTTCTCCTGCTGTGCGGCAGGAAGCGCGGCGAACACCGGGCAGCGCGAGGCGAAGTTGCAGCCCGTGGGCGCATCCAGGGGCGAGGGCAGTTCGCCCTTGAGGATGATGCGCTCGCGGCTGCGCTCGAGGCGCGGGTCCGGGACCGGGATCGCGGACAGCAGCGCCCGGGTGTAGGGGTGGCGCGGGTAGTCGAAGACCCGGTCCACGTCGCCGACCTCCACGATTTTGCCGAGGTACATCACGGCCACGCGGTTTGAAATATGCCGCACCACGGACAGGTCGTGGGCCACCACGAGGTAGCTCAGCCCGAGTTCGGCGCGGAGCTGGTCCAGCAGGTTGACGACGCCCGCCTGCACGGAAACGTCCAGGGCGGACACCGGCTCGTCCAGGACCACCAGCCGGGGGTTCACGGCGAGGGCGCGGGCAATGCCGATGCGCTGGCGCTGGCCGCCGGAGAACTGGTTGGGGAACCGGTTGACGTGGTCCGGCTGGAGGCCGACGAGTTCCATCAGCTCCAGGATCCGTTTGCGGATGGCGGGCCTGGCCATCCCGGAGGTCTCCAGCGGCTCGGCGAGGACCTCGTAGACGGTGAAGCGGGGATCCAGTGCGCCGGTGGGGTCCTGGAACACCATTTGGAGTTCCCTGCGCATGGCAACCGTGGTCCGGGCGCCGGCGGCCGCCTTGTTGCTCAGCCCACCGATGATCACCTCGCCGTCCTGGTCCCGGTGGAATTCCATGATTTCCAGCAGCGTGGTGGTCTTCCCGCAGCCGGACTCGCCGACGATCGAGAAGCACTCGCCCTCCCGGATGTCGAAGCTGAGGCCGTCCACGGCCTTGACGGTGCCGATCCGGCGCTTGATCAGCGACCCCTTCGTCAGCGGGAAGTGCTTCTTCACGTCCCTGAGTTCCAGCACGGCCCTGCGCCCGGACCGGGGGATCGTGTCCAGGCGGGAGACCGGGACGGCCGGCGCGGCGAAGATCTCGTGGACGTCGACGCCGTCGAGCGCGGCGCTCTTGATGCAGGCGGCCGTGTGGCCGGGGCTGCCCGCAACGCCCGAGAGTGCCGGTTCGCCGGCCAGGCAGGCGTCGCTGGCCAGCGGGCACCGCGGCGCAAAGGAGCAGCCGGTGGGGGCGTGGACCAGGTCCGGGGGGATGCCCTCGATCGGCACCAGGGAGGACTTCTCCGCGATGTCCACGCGGGGCACCGCGCCGAGCAGGCCCATCGTGTAGGGCATCCGCGGGTTGTAGTAGATATCGTCCACCGTACCGGCCTCCACCGGTTTGCCGGCGTACATCACCATGATGTCGTCCGCCATCCCGGCCACCACCCCGAGGTCGTGCGTGATCATCACGACGGCGGCGCCGGTTTCCTCCTGCGCGGTGTGCAGCACCTCGAGCACCTGCGCCTGGATGGTGACGTCGAGCGCCGTCGTCGGCTCGTCCGCGATGAGCACCCGCGGATTGTTGGCGATCGCGATGGCGATCATCACGCGCTGGCGCATGCCGCCGGAGAATTCGTGCGGGAAGGCCTTGAGCCGGTCCCTGGGACTCGGGATGCCCACCAGGCCCAGGAGTTCGACGGCGCGGGCTTCCTTGGCGTGCTTGCTCATGGTGGGGTTGTGGACCGTCAGGGCCTCGATGACCTGGTTCCCGACGGTGTAGACAGGGGTCAGTGAGGACAGCGGATCCTGGAACACCATGGCGATGTCGTTGCCGCGGTACCGGCACATCGCCTTGTCGCCGAGTCCCAGCAGTTCCGTGCCCAGCAGCCGGACGGAGCCTGTGACCTCGGCGGTGTCCGGCAGCAGGCCCATCACGGCCAGGGACGTGACGGACTTTCCCGAGCCGGATTCCCCCACGATGCCGAGGGTCTTGCCCGGCAGCAGGTCGAAGTCGACGCCACGGACGGCGTGCAGCACCCCGTTCTCGGTATTGAAGCGGACGTTGAGGTCCCGGACGGAGAGGACGGCATCCGAGGCGGCGTACAGTCCGGCCACGTGCAGCCGCTCGACGGCGCCGGGGGTGCCTGCGGGGACGGGGGCGCCGGGGGCGGTTTCGCTGCTCATGCGCTTTTCTTCTTTACGGTGTTCTGTGTCTTGCCCGTCCGTGCCGTGCCCATCCGGGCGATGCTCCTCTTGGCGCTGCCGATGGAGCCGGAGCTGGGATCGAACGCGTCACGAAGTCCGTCGTTCATCATGGCCAGCGAACCGGTCAGCAGGAACATGACGGCCAGCGGCACCCAGAACATCCACGGGAAGGTGGAGACCTGGGACGTGGCCTGGCCGATCAGCACGCCCAGGCTGACATCCGGGACCTTGATGCCGATCCCGATGAAGGAGAAGGCGACCTCGGCGAGGATGGCTCCCGTGACGCCGCGGGTGATGTCCAGGACCAGCAGCGAGCCGATGTTGGGGACGAGGTGCCGCCAGACGATCCGCCGCGGCGGGACCCCCATGTACCGGGCGGCCTTGACGAAGTCGCGCTGCATGAGGGACAGCGAGAGGGAACGGATCAGGCGCGCGGTGCCCATCCAGCTGAAGACCAGCAGGACGATGATCAGCAGCAGCCAGCTGGGAAGGTTTTTCTTCAGACCGATGCCGCCCCCGCTGGTGGCCACGGCCACGACGAGCAGGGCCGGCATCATGATCAGGGCTTCGAGGATGAACAGCATGACCTTGTCCACCTTGCCGCCGAAATAGGCCATGGTGCAGCCGTAGACGGCGGCGATCAGCACCGACACGAGGCCGACGACGACGCCGATGAGGATCGAGATCCGGGTCCCCTCGACGGTCAGGGCGTAGAGGTCGATGCCGGCCTGTGAGGTGCCCAGCAGGTGCTCCCCCGACGGCGGCGTGCCGATGTTGAGGGGGTCGATGGCCTCCTTGTTCCACCCGGAGAAGAATCCGCCGATGAAGGAGAGGAGGGTCAGGGCGAGGAAGATGGCCAGGCCGGCGACGGCGGTCCTGTTGCGCAGGAAACGCCGCAGGATGATCCTCGACTTGGCGATGACGACGTCGTCGTTCTCGATCTTGGCTTCTTGGGCGACGGCGGCCGGGTCGCTGGCGAACAGGTTCGTCATGGTTACTGCACGCGCACTCTCGGGTCGACGAGCGTGGTGGCAAAGTCCGCGAGGATGGCCCCGATCGCGAAGATCAAGGAGCCGTAGGCGAGGGTCGCCGTCGCAGCGTTGACATCCTGCAGGCCGATCGAATCGATGGACCAGGACCCGATGCCGTGCCAGGCGAAGATCTTCTCCGCGAAGAAGCCGCCGGCGAAGATGGCCGGGACGGTGAACGCGATGCTCTGCGCGACGGGAATGAAGGAGACGCGCAAAGCATGGCGGGCGATGGCCTGGTTGCGGGTCAGCCCCTTGGCCCGCGCCGTGCGGACGAAGTCGGCGTTGACGTTGTCCAGCAGGTACTGGCGCTGGGCGATCTGATAGGCGCCCCAGCCCACGATCGTGATGGCGAAGGTCGGCACCGCATAGTGGGCCAGCATGTCCAGGAACCGGGCCCAGCCGTCACCCGCCAGGCCCGGAGTGGAGATCCCGGTGACGAAGAATATCCGCCCGCCCACGGTCTCGTTGATGCTGATGGCCCCCAGCTGCACCAGGAAGTACGCGATCGGCGCCGGAACGATGTACACCAGGTAGCTGTAGGAGGTAATCACCCGGTCCGAGGCCTTGTACTGCCGTGGGGCGGTGTAGACGCCCAGGGCGACGCCGATGACCAGGGTCAGGATGATCGCGGCCAGGAACAGCCGGGTCGAGATCCACACCCGGTCGCCGAACTCGGCGTTGATGTAGGCGCCGTTGGGGCTGCGGCCCCAGTCCCAGCGGGTGAGGATTCCCGTGAGCCAGTCCACGTAGCGTTCCCAGGGGCTGAGCGTCGGGTCAAGGCCCTTGAGCCGGAAGGAATTGACCACCTGTTCCGGCGTCGGCCGCGGAATCCGCTCCTGCTCCAGCAGCGCGGGCTGCAGCGTGCTCACGGCCAGGAGGTACCCGGCAGAGGTGGTCAGGAAGATCATCACGACATACGTCAGGGCACGTTTTGCGAGATATCGAAGCATGGGCCGACTAGTTCCGGATCGCGGTTGTGGATGTAATACCCGGCATCGCGGGCAGGGCCGGAACAGCCCTCCTGCGCACCGGGGTCATTACATTATTCACAACATCGGTCCTTCCGTCGTTCCCCGGCCGGCACGGGGTTCAGCTGGCGCCCCGGGATCGCGGGCCGGCAGGTGCCTGGCCGCCCACAGGCCCAGCGGCGGAGCCCTGATGGGACTATGTTGCGGGTCACATTCCAGAGCAAAGTACCACATGCTGATGGCGCGCAGGGGACCCGGCGTGCAGGAACATGGGTCCGCCGCCGGATCGTTATGAACGGTTCATCGGATGCGATGCGGCTGGCGACGACCGGCAGGCCGCCTATGCGGCGCGGAGGATCCGTGTGACGAGTTCACGCCAGGTCTCCGCGAGCTGCTCCGGCGCCACCCCTTGCACCCGGACGGCGTGGAGCAGGCGCTCCGGCTCCAGCATTGCGCCGAGTGCCGACGCCATGAGCCACGGGTCGGCCGTGAGGCGCGCCTCGCGCAGCAGCATCTCCAGGTGACGGTGGCAGAGCAAGGCCGCGGGCACGTCGAACCGGTTGTGGGCGGACTCGTCGGCGGCCCTCGCCAGCTCCCCGAATTCCAGGAGCCAGGCGATGCGTTCAACCCCGAAGGCAATGAGCCGTTCAAGTGGCGGAGCCCCCGGACCCAGCGGCGGGGGCCCGAACATGAACCGTGCCTGGAATTCGGCCTCGGCATCGCTGAGCAGGGTCAGCATCAGGCCCGCACGGCTGCCGAACCGGCGGAACACGGTGCCCTTGCCGACGCCGGCCCGTTGCGCCAGGGCGCCCATGGTGAGGCTGCCTGCCCCGCCTTCCTCGACGAGCTCGCGGGCAGCGCAGAGCAGAAGTTCCCGGTTCCGCGCCGCGTCGCGGCGCTCGGTCCCGGCGCCCGGCCGCCGGACGTGCGGGGTCCCGTCAGGCGGGGTCCCGTCGGGCGGGCCGGGGCGGAGTGGGATGAGGCTCACACCGCTTAGTCTAGCCCCCGGGAATATTAACCGGACCGCAGTCCGTTTAGTCTGAGTGAAGGCCCCACCGGCCTCCACCACCACCCGGCCGCCGGAACCGCGCGGCGCGATGCATAGGAGTACACATGTCCAAGAACACTGTTCTCACCCTGGTCGGCAGCCTGCGCGCCGACTCCACCAACCAGAAGCTCGCCGAGGCCATCCAGCTCAACGCGCCGGAGCAGGTTGAGGTTGTCATCCACGAGAGCCTTGGCAACATCCCCTTCTACAACGAGGACATCGACGTCGAGGGCCAGGTTCCCGCCGCGGCGGCCGCCCTCCGCGCCGCCGCCGGCGAGGCCGACACCCTGCTCCTGGTCACCCCCGAGCACAACGGCACGGTCCCCGCCGCACTGAAGAACGCCATCGACTGGCTGTCACGCCCGTACGGTGCAGGCGCCCTCACCGGTAAGCCGACCGCCGTCGTCGGCACCGCCTTCGGCCAGTTCGGCGGAGTCTGGGCGCAGGACGAGGCCCGCAAGGCCGCCGGCATCGCCGGCGCCCGGATCCTCGAAGACGTCAAGATGGCCGTCCCGGGCTCCATGGTCCGCTTCGCCGAGGTCCACCCGAAGGATGACGCCGAGGTTGTCGAGCAGATCAAGGGCGTATTCGACGCTCTGGCAGAGGCACGCACCGTCGCAGCAGCCTGATTCCAGGCACTTCCGGCTTGACCCCAGGGACAGGCTTCGCCCCCGGCAGCAGGAATGCGGCCGGGGGCGTTCTGCGTCTCCGGCCGCGCTGCTTCGGAAGGACGCCGCTCGGACCAGGCGTGAACAAATGTTTTCTTATTGACAACATGAGTTGTATTCTTGGGAAGGTGACCCACGAAACACTGGATGCCGCCGCAGAAGTCCTTCCGGCCGAGGCAATTGATGCAATCGAACGTGCGGCGACGTCCGCGCACCGCCACGAGAGTCTCTTCTCCGAGCGCGCAGCAAACATCAAGCAGTCTGCGGTGCGCGACGTCTTCGACATTTCGATGCGGCCCGGCCTCGTCTCGCTGGCCGGCGGGAGCCCGTATCTTCAGTCACTCCCGCTGGAACGGCTTGGGCAGACCGCCGCCAGGATCATCGCCGAACAGGGAATGACAGCCCTGCAGTACGGCAACGGCCAGGGCACCCCGGAACTCCGCGCCCAGATCTGCGAGGTCATGGCGGCCGAGGGAATCCTCGATGCACGGCCCGAGAACGTCGTGATCACGGCGGGCTCGCAGTCGGCCCAGGACGTGGCCGCCAAGGTCTTCTGCAACCCGGGCGACGTCGTCCTGGTGGAGGACCCCACATATGTCGGGGCGCTTAACACGTTCGAGGCCTACCAGGTTGAGATTGCCACCGTGCCGATGGACGGGAACGGCATCCTCCCCGAACTGCTGGCGGCCAGGATCGCCGCCCTCCAGGCCGCGGGCAAGAACATCAAATTCCTCTACACCATCCCCAGCTTCAACAACCCCTCCGGCATCACGCTCTCGCAGGAACGCCGCCAGCAGGTCGTTGATATATGCCGTCAAGCGAATATTCTGGTGCTGGAGGACAACCCCTATGGCCTGCTCCGCTTCGACGGAAAGCCCCTGGTTCCGTTGCGCGCCGCCAATCCGGACGATGTGATCTACATGGGTTCCTTTTCCAAGATCTTCGCGCCGGGCCTTCGGATCGGCTGGGCCCTCGTCCCGGCCCACCTGCAGCGCCGCTTCTACCTGGCCGCCGAGGCCGTCACCCTCTGCCCGCCGACGCTGAACCAGATGCTGGTGTCCGCCTACCTGCGGGACTACGACTGGCGCGGCCAGATCGAAACCTACCGGGTGCTCTACCGGGAGCGCTGCGGGGCGATGCTCGCCGCCCTGGACGAGTACATGCCGGAGGGGCTGAGCTGGACCCGCCCGGACGGCGGCTTCTTCGTCTGGGTCACGCTGCCGGAAGGCGTGGACACCTATCCCCTGCTGCAGAAGGCGATCGACGCCGGCGTCGTGTTCATTCCCGGCGCGGCATTCACCCATTCGGATGAACCGTCCAACAAGATCCGGCTGGCTTTCAGCGCCGTGCCGCCGGAATCCATCCGCGAAGGCGTCCGCCGGCTCGCGCCGGTCCTGCGGGAAGCCGTCACCGCGTTGTAGCTTGCAGGTTGTAGCCTGAATCATCGTTGGTGCGCGGCTGGATCCGCGCGTTGGACTAAGGGAGCATGTTCATGACCGGAATTATCGTTGTCGGCGTCGACGGCAGTGAAACAGCCATGCGGGCCGCGCAGACCGCCAAGGGCCTTGCCGCCTCGCTGGGCGCGGGACTGCATGTAGTGACAGCCTTCGACACCGACCGCACGGAGGTATTCGGAAGCGGCAGTGACCAATTCATCCTCACGGACGCCGACTTGGCCGAACGGGTCGCGAGGGACGTTGCCCGCAGCCTCAATGCCACAGACGTCACTGTCACCTACTCGGCGGCACGCGGCAAGCCGGCCGAAGCCCTGATCACGGAGGCCGGCCGGCTCGATGCCCGGATGATCGTTGTGGGCAACCGCCGCATGCGCGGACTTGGGCGGGTGCTGGGGAGCGTTGCCAACAGTGTGGCCCACAACGCCCCCTGCGACGTCTACATCGCCAAGACCGACGAGGCCTAGGACTGGCCTAGGACCGGCCTGGCCGGCGGCGGCGGCAGCCTGCCGCCGAAGCCCCCGGGGCTGCCGGCGGCGGGGGCTGCGGCGGTGCGCCTGGCCGGCCGGCCACGGACAGCACCTCCCCGGTTTGAGCCACCTCACAGCCAGGCGTGGGCAGCCTCACCGGCATTTTTGACGTAACCAGCGTGGCCCCAGCGGTAAAATTGGAGATGCCCCCGATGGCGCGGACACCCGAAACCTACCGATCCAGGGGACCCCATGCTCACTCTTCAGCGCCGCCAGCTCGCCGGCCATGACATCCTCCTGGCCCGGCACGGCAACCACATCAGCACCATGCGTGTGGACCGCGGTGCCGGCAGGGTGGTCGCGCTCCTGGACGACGGCACCACCGACAGCGCCCCCAATGTGATCTTCCCCGGTTTCCGCATGGCCGACACCATCCCGAGCGTATTACTGGAGGACTGGAAGTACCTCGCCATCGCGACCGGATGCTGGACAGTATTTACCGGCCTGATGTTTGCCGCCGCCGTCGCCTTGGCCGGCCTCAACGGCAAGCCCGACCTGGCCCAACTGCTGGCGAGCTACCCCGGCAACTGAGCAGGCTTTCGCACCCTGCAGGAAACCCCGCCGTTGGGCATGTCCAACGGCGGGGTTTCCTGGTGTTTGTCCTGGCTGTGTCCTGGCCAGGCTGCGGGGCTAAAGCGTGTGGAACGGTTTGAAGGAACTGGCGCCGGCGAACCAGCCCGATTCGGGGGCGTCACCGGACTGGTCCCACGGCGCCCCTTCGACAAGGCGCCCGATCTGGCGGAACTTCCCGCCGAAGAACAGGAGCGGTTCGCGCCTGGTGATCTCCATGGCTGTCACCTCGCCGACGACGATGATGTGGTCGCCGCCGTCGTAGATGTTCCAGGGCCGGCATTCCAGGGTGGCTGCGTTCTTCGTCAGCACGGGGACGTTGCCGTCCAGCGTCCACTCGGGTTCCTCTGTCATGACCTTGCCGGCGAAGTGCAGGGCAACGTCCATCTGCTCGAGGGAGAGGATGTTGATGGCGAACGGGGCACCTTCGAGGTAGCGGGCGGCCCGCGAGGTGCGGGTCAGCGTCACCTGGGCGAGCGGCGGGTCGAGGGAAACGGCGGTGAACGCGTTGACAGTGGCGCCGTGCGGGACGCCGTCGTCCGTCCGTGTGGTGACAACCGTGACTCCGGTGGCGAAGGTCCCGAACACATGGCGCAGTTCGCGGGTATCAATGGCCCCCTGGACTGCTGCTTCCTGGGTCATCGACGTCTCCTTCTCGGGGGCTGCCGCTCCGATGCGGACTGTTTTTGGCAACACGCCATCACGGCGGGGTGGTGGTGCTTGCCCGACGGCGGTGCTGCCGCCGTCGGGCGGGGTGGCTTCAGGCCCGGGCCAGCCCCCAGGGATCCGTGCCTGGCGCGGGTCAGTCCTGCGGGTCGAGAATGAAGTCGTAGGTGACTTCGCGGCCCTTGCCGTCGGTCCGGTCTGTGGGGGCGAGGACGAGTTCCGGCTTCACGGCCGAGGCGATGTCGTCGGCGACGTGCTCACCGCCCTCGAAGTAAAGCTGGGTGGTGATGGGCAGGTGTTCGCCAGCCGAAACCTTCAGGTGGATATGGGCCGGGCGCCAGGCGTGCCAGCCGGCGGCGGCAATGAGGGCTCCGCAGGCGCCGTCCGTGGGGATCTGGTACGGCGCGGGCTGGATGGTGTTGATCTGGAACTTGCCCTGCTCATCGGCGGTGACGGAGCCGCGGAGGTTCCATTCCGGCAGGCCCGGGGCGAACTGGGAGTAGAAGCCCAGGTCATCGGCGTGCCAGATCTCGATCAGGGCACCGGGGAGCGGTTCGCCGGCGACGTTCTTGACCTCGCCCTGGAACAGCAACGGCGTGCCCGGCTCGTCCTCGCGCATCGGCAGCGTCGCGGGACTCTGCTGGACGGGGGCATCCGGGATGTAGTACGGGCCCTCGATAGTGCCCTTGGAGCCGTGCCGGTTGGCGTTGGCGACCTCCTCGACGGAGTGCTCCACCCAGACGTCCAGGAACAGCGGCCATTCGCCGGTTTCGCCGACACTGACGAGCCAGGCCTTGAAGGCGTTGTATTCGTCGTACGTGACCTTCTCGTCCGTGACGATGTCATTGACGGCCTTGACGAGCCGGCTGGCGAGGGCGTTGACCCGCTCCTGGCTGGTGGCGCCTTCGACGTGCTTGTTCTCCCTGAAGCGGGCTGTTGCCCCTGCGCCCGAAGCGGCGGCGGTGGCCTGGGTTTCCGTCGTCATAATGACTCCTTTGTCGATGCGTGTGGTCCGGACTGTTGCGCGCTGCTGTTGCGCCGTGCTCTGAATCACATCCGGTGTTGATTAAACCGTAGGACGGTAATTCATCGTTGGGAAATACCTATTTTCACCCTATTGAAAGCTTTTGCATATGAATCGGCGGTTTCGCGCGTCAGTCCTGCCGGTATTTGGCCAGTTTGTCCGGGTCGATTTCCGCGCCGACGCCGGGCACGTCGCGGACGCGGATGGAGCCGCCGCTGATTTCCAGCGGATCGGCCAGGAGGTCGTCCGTCATGTCCAGGTAGTTGGAGAGTTCCCCGGCGCGCCGGGAACTGGCCTCGAACGCCGCACCGAACGTCACCGTGGCCAGGCTTCCGACCTGGGTGTCGATCTGGTTGCCCATCGTGACGTCAACGCCGAGGCCCTCGCACAGGCCGAGGATCTGCTGTGCCTCGGTGAAGCCGCTGCGCGCGGTCTTGATGCAGATCGCATTGCTGCCGCCGGAAAGCAGTTCCCGGGAAACATCGCCCAGGGTGGGGACGCTTTCGTCGCCCACGATCGGGATGCTGGAGTGCGCCACGAGCCGACGGCGGCCCATGGCCTCGCCTGCGTCGCACGGTTCCTCCAGCATGGACAGGCCCAGGCCTTCGGTGCGGCGGAGCACCTCCATGGCCTCGTTCGCCGTCCAGCCCCGGTTGGCGTCGAGGTAGATCTCGGTGTCCTCGCCCAGTCCCCCGCGCAGCACGTGGCAGGCCTCGACGTCGAGGGACAGCGGCCGCCGGCCGGTCTTGAGCTTGAAGGTGTTGATGCCGTAGGTCTCGCGGAACCGCAGTGCCTCCTCGAGGAGTTCGGCGGCGGGTTTGAAGCCGAGCATGTGGGACACGCGCATGCTGTCCGTGAAACCGCCCAGCAGCTTGTGCACCGGGGTGCCCAGGGAGATGCCGATGATGTCCCACAGCGCGATGTCCAGGGCGCCCTTGGCCGTGGGGTTGTGGACCGTGCGGCGGAGCCGCTGCTGGACCTTGGAGCGGTCCAGCGGGTCCAGGCCGATCAGCTGCGGGGCAAAGACCTTGGTCACGACCGAGACGATGGAATCCTGCGTTTCGCCATAGGTGTAGGGGCGCGGAGGGGTGTCGGCCACGCCGCAGATGCCGGTGTCCGTATGGATCCGGACGAGCACATGTTCCGCGGCGGTCACTTCTCCGCTGGCGAACTTCAGGGGCCGGGCGTATGGGATGGCGTAGGGGATGGCCTCGATACGTTCGATTTTCATTCGGAGGTGTCCTTTGCTGGGGCGGGCTGTGCGGGGGGCTGGGAGGTGCCGAAGGCGTCGAAGAGGGCCAGGAAACTCCGGATCAGCGGCGTATCGTTGTTCCGGTTCCACGCGACGGCGAGGTCGACGGGCGGCGGGTTCCGGAGCGGGCGGAAGACGACGCCCTGGAAGGAAAACATCCGGGAGGTCATCGGCACGAGCGCCACCCCCATGCCGGCGGCCACGAGCGAGAGCAGGGTGGATGTCTCCTTGGCCTCCTGCACCAGGCGGGGCTTGAAACCGGCCTTGCGGCAGGCTTCAACGGAGATGGAGTTGACGGCGGAAGAGGAGGGGTAGCCGATGAAGTCCTCGGCGGACAGATCGGTGATGTCCAGCGTGCCGCGCTCCGCGAGGGGCGAATCGGCGGGCAGTGCCGCGACCAACTGGTCCTGCTCGAGCAGCCTCAGGGCGATCTCGTCGGAGCGGACGGGAGGGCGGAGAACGGCGACGTCGAGCCGGCCTTCCTCGAGGGCAGCCTCCATCTGAGGTGTCAGCATCTCCCCCTGCACCGTGATCCTGAGCCCGGGCAGGGTCCGGCGGGCTGCCTGGACGATGCCGGGCATCAGCCGGTAGGTGGCGGTTCCGGTGAAGCCGACCCGGATCACGCCGGTCGCGCCGGCGCCGACCTGCTGGACGTCCTCCACGAGGGCGTCGAGTTCCTGCAGCAGCGCGCGTCCGCGGTCCAGCAGGACCTGCCCGGCCGGGGTGAGGTCAACCTTGCGCGTGGTGCGTACCAGCAGCGGCGTGCCGAGCAGCTCCTCCAGCTGCCGGATCTGCTGCGACAGGGGAGGCTGCGCCATGTGCAGGCGCAGGGCTGCCCGGCCGAAGTGGCGTTCCTCGGCCACGGCAATGAAGTACTTCAGGTGCCGAGTCTCCATTGACGCTCCTGGCGGATCGAAGCGGGGCCGGGTGCCGCGCTCTGACCAGTTTAGAAGCCCCGATTAGTAAAGGGAAGTACTGATTGTGGAGTTATTAGGACGGCTTGGATACCAATGAGCCGCCGGGAAGGTCACGGCCGCGCCGGCCCTCAGTCCAGCAGCAGGGCCGGCTCCTCGAGGATGGCCGCGACGTCGGCCATGAAGCGGGCCGAGAGGTCCCCGTCCACCACGCGGTGGTCGAACGAGCCGCCGAGCGTCGTGATCCAGCGCGGGATGACTTCGCCGTCGAGCACCCAGGGCTTCTGCTTGATGGTGCCGAAAGCCACGATCGCCACCTCGCCAGGGTTGATGATCGGGGTGCCGGTGTCGATGCCGAGGGCGCCGATGTTGGTGATGGTGAGGGTGCCGCCCTGCATCTGGGAAGGCTGGGTCTTGCCCGCCCGGGCAGTGGTGGCGAGGTCATTCAGGGCCAGGGCCAGTTCCTTCAGCGAAAGGTCCTGCGCGTTCTTGATGTTCGGCACCATCAGGCCGCGGGGCGTGGCGGCGGCGATGCCGAGGTTCATGAAGTGCTTGACGTGGATCTCCGCGGAAGCGCCGTCCGGGCTGTCCACCCAGGTGGCGTTGACGCTGGGGTTGCGCGCCGCGGCCCAGATCACGGCCTTGGAAAGAATCAGGAGCGGGGAAACCTTGATCCCCTCGAAGTCCCGGGACGCCTTGAGCCGCTTGACGAACTCCATCGTCCGGCTGGCATCGACGTCCACGAAGATGCTGACGTGCGGCGCCGCGAAGGCCGACTCGACCATGGCCTTCGCCGTGGCCCTGCGGACGCCCTTGACCGGGATCCGCTCGATCCGCTGTTCCTGCGGACGGCCGGTCTTGCCCCAGAAGGTCTCCGCCTTGTCCACCTCGGCGTCGCGCTGGGCCTGGTAACTCACCAGGTCCTCACGGGTCACCTCGCCGCGGGCGCCGGTGGGGACGACGTCGGCCAGGTCGATGCCGAGATCCCGGGCGATCTTGCGCACGGGCGGCTTGGCGAGGACCTTGTTCACGAGGCCGCTGATTGCCCCGCCCAGGGTAGGCCGCTGGTCGATGCTTCCGGCCGGGACGCCGGTGATTGAGCTTGTCGAAACCGGCGGGGTCTCGACAGGCTCGACCACCGGGACGCCGCTGATTGAGCTTGTCGAAATCGTCGCAGCGGCGGAAACCCGGCGGCGGCGCTTGACGGCGTCGGCCTTGGGGCCGGAACCCACCAGCGGGCCGCCGGCCGGACGCCCGGCCGGCTCACCGGCGTCGGAGGTGTCCATCTCAAGCTTCCCGTACATGGGCGCCTCAACTGCCCGCGTCGCAACGGCCGGCGTCTCAACGGCCGGAGCCTCGGGGGCCGCCGGTGCGGCAACTTCCGGGGCGGCCGCGTCGGTGACGCTGATGATGGGGGTGCCGACGTCGACCGTCACACCCTCCGGGACCAGCAGTTCGGTGACGGTGCCGGCAAACGGGGAGGGAAGTTCGACGAGCGACTTGGCGGTCTCGATCTCGCAGATGACGTCATTGACGGCCACGGTGTCGCCGGCCTTGACCTTCCAGGAGACGATTTCTGCCTCGGTCAGACCTTCGCCCACATCGGGGAGATTGAACTTGTTCAGCGTCATAGGGGTCCTCGGATTCGAAAGGCTGCATCGGGCCGCTGCATCAGCAACAAAGGGCCGTCAGTAGGAAAGGGCACGGTCCAGCGCCTCAAGGATGCGGTCGATGTCGGGCAGGTAGTCTTCTTCCACCTTGGCCACGGGGTAGGGCATGTGGAAGCCGCCGACACGGATCACGGGGGCCTCCAGTGAGTGGAAGGCCCGCTCGCTGATCCGGGCCGCGATTTCGCCCCCGATACCGCCGAAGGTGGGGGCCTCATGGGCCACGATCAGCCGGCCGGTCTTCGTGACGGACTTGGTGACGGCGTCGAAGTCGATCGGGGAGATGGAGCGCAGGTCGATCACCTCGAGGCTGTGGCCGTCCTCGGCAGCGGCGTTGGCCGCCGCGAGGGCCACCGGCACGAGCGGGCCGTAGACCACCACGGTGGCGTCCGTGCCTTCGCGCAGCACATGGGCCTTGAACGGGTCAGCGGCCAGGCCGGCTGATTCCGTGTCGACCTCGCCCTTGAGCCAGTAGCGCCGCTTGGGTTCGAAGACGATCACCGGGTCCTGGCAGTCGACAGCCTGCTGGATCATCCAGTAGGCGTCGTGCGGGTTGGACGGGGTGATGATGCGCAGGCCTGCGGTGTGGGCGAACAGCGCTTCCGGGGATTCGGAGTGGTGCTCGATCGAGCCGATGCCGCCGCCGTAGGGGATGCGGATGACGACGGGGACGGTGAGGTTGCCGTTGCTGCGGGAATGCATCTTGGCCAGCTGCGTGGTGATCTGGTTGAAGCCGGGGAAGACGAAGCCGTCGAACTGGATCTCGCAGATCGGCAGGTAGCCGCGCAGCGCCAGGCCGATCGCGGTGCCGATGATGCCGGACTCGGCCAGCGGCGTGTCCACCACCCGGTCCGCACCGAACTCGGCGATCAGTCCGTCCGTGACGCGGTAGACGCCGCCCAGCGGCCCGATGTCCTCGCCCATGAGGAGGGACCGCGGGTTGCTGCGCAGCGTCGCGCGCAGGCCTTCATTGATGGCCTTGGCAATGGTCATGGTGGTCATCAGCGGGCCCCCTCTGTGTCTGCCTCGTCGGTGGCTGCCGCGACTGTGGCTGCCTCATCGGCGTCTGCCTCGTCGGCGAATCCTGCGCTGTACTCCTCGAACCAGGCCAGCTCTTCGGCCACCAGCGGGTGTGCCTCCACGTAGGTGTTGGCGAAGGCGGTCCGGATGTCCGGGGTTTCGAGCTCGTAGGTCGTCTTGCGGACGTACGCTGCGAGTTCGTCGCCGTCGGCCTTGACCTGCGCGAAGAAGGCGTCGTCCGCCATGCCGGCGGCGCGGAGGTACTTTTCCAGGCGCTCGAGCGGATCCTTGGCCCGCCACCGCGATTCCTCGGCGGATTCGCGGTACTTCGTGGGGTCGTCGGCCGTGGTGTGTGCGCCGACCCGGTAGGTGAAGGCCTCGATCAGCACCGGGCCGTTGCCCTCGCGGGCGTGCTCGAGCGCCCATTCGGTGACGGCGTGGACCGCGATCACGTCATTGCCGTCCACCCGGATTCCGGGGAAGCCGTAGCCTTTGGCGCGGTTGGACAGGGGGATGCGGGTCTGCACGGAGCTCGGGACGGAGATGGCCCAGTGGTTGTTCTGGCAGAAAAACACCACGGGCGCGTTGTAGGAGGAGGCGAAGACCATGGATTCGTGGACGTCGCCTTCCGAGCTGGCCCCGTCGCCGAAATAGACGACGACGGCGGCCTTGGGCTCCGGCGCCTGGCCTCCTGCGTGGCCCTCCGCCCGGCCCGCGGCGGCGGCGGCCGCTGCCGCGAGCTTTTGGTCGCGCTGGATGCCCATGGCGTAGCCGACCGCGTGCGGAGTCTGGGCCGCGAGGACCAGTGTGTAGAGGTGGAAGTTGGTTTCCTTGGGGTTCCAGCCCCCGTTGGAGACCCCGCGGAACTGGCGCAGCAGTTCGGCCAGGTCAACGTTGCGGGTCAGCGCCACCCCGTGTTCGCGGTAAGTCGGGAAGATATAGTCCTGGGGCTGGCTGGCCCGGCCGGAGCCGATCTGGGCGGCTTCCTGGCCGGTGAGCGGGACCCACAGGGCCAGCTGGCCCTGCCGCTGCAGGGCGGTGGCTTCCTGGTCGAAGCGCCGGATGGCGGCCATGTCGGCGTAGAACCCGCGCAGTTTCTCCGCGTCGAGCCGGTCGGCGTATTCGGAGAAGACCGGGTCGGTGCCCAGGGTCCCGTCCGGGCCGAGCAGCTGCACCATGGGGGTCGCCGGGGCGCCCAGTTGGGCTTCGGCTTCTGCCTCAAGCCGGTCATCCATCTCGGTTCCGTCGAACTCGGTGGAGGGCAGATGTGTGGCGCCCATACCGTCTCCTTGCTTGCCGCATCCGAATGCGCCGCAATCGCTGGGATATATGCCGGATCGGGAATGTATTCCGGATCCGGCATATATTTTGGCTTACTCGTCCTTACTTTATCCGCAGGGGGCTGCCCCCGGGCGTCATGTTAAGCGTTAGGAACCTCGTGGCGGTTTTGTATAGACCGCACAGAGTTCCAGAAACCGGGTGTTGGCCTCGGCCTCGCCGATGCTGACCCGGACGCCCTCGTCCCCGAAGGCCCGGACGGACAGGGCCCGCTCCCCTGCCAGGGCGGCGAATTCAGCACTGTCGGCGCCGAGATTGAGCCAGACGAAGTTGCCCTGCGCATCGGGCACGGCCCAGCCGAGCTCGCGGAGTCCGGCGGTGACGCGGTCCCGTTCGTCGACCAGGCTTTGTACCCTTTCTACAACCTGGTCGTAGTGCTGCAGCGACGTGACGGCCGCGACTTCGCCGATCTGGGAGACCGAGAAGGGCGTCGCGGCGACGCGCAGGTGCTGGGTGAGTTCGGGCCGGGACACGCTGTAGCCGACCCGGAGACCGGCGAGGCCGTGCGCTTTGGAGAACGTCCGCAGCACCACCACGTTGGGGTACTTGCGGTACATCTGGATGCCGTCCACGGCGTCTGCGGCCCGCACGAACTCCTGGTAGGCCTCGTCGATGACCACGACGACGTTGGAGGGCACGGCATTGATGAAGCGCTCGGTTTCCTCGGTCGTGAGGATGGGCCCGGTGGGATTGTTGGGCGTGCACAGCAGGATCATCCTGGTGCGCGCCGATACGGCGGCGGCCATCGCGCCGAGATCATGGCGGCCGTCGCTGGTGAGGGGAATCCGGACGCTCTCCGCACCCGTGAGGCCGACGCAGATGGGGTAGGCCTCGAAGGAACGCCAGGCGTAGATGACCTCGTCGGCCTTGCCGTCGTCGTTCTGGCCCGCGAAGGTGACCAGCAGCTGGTTCAGGGCCCCGAGGCTTCCGGCGCCGGTGACGATGTCGTCGGCGGGCACGTCCAGGAACCCGGCGAGGGCCGCGCGCAGCCTGCTGCTCAGGGGGTCCGGGTAACGGTTGAAATCGGTCTGCTCAGCGACCGCCTGCCGAACTGCAGGAATGGGCGGCAGCGGGTTTTCATTGGAGGACAGCTTGTAGCTGGCAAGGCCCTCGACGGGGACGGGCGCCTTGCCGGCCGCGTAGCGGGGAAGGAGGTCCACCACCGGGCGCGGCCTGATTCCTCCGGCCGGATTCTCTGATGAAGTCATGGCACCTAGCCTACTTCGCCGTCCCTCTTTGCCGTCCCGGCGGGGATGCAGGGGCATGTGACAGCATGGGGCCATGCGTTCATTCATCCTGCGGGTCATCATCAACGGGCTTGCCCTCTGGATCACCGGCTGGATCCTTCCCGGGCTGGACATCTCCACCTCCGCCACCGAGGCGGCCGTGGCCAAAACCGGTATCGGGCAGGGCGCGGACACCATCGGACTGGTCCTGGCGTACCTGTTCATCGGACTGATCTTCGGTGTGGTCAACGCGCTGGTGAAGCCGCTGGTGAGCCTGCTGTCGCTGCCGCTCACCATCCTGACCCTGGGGCTGTTCACGATCGTCATCAACGCGGCCATGCTCTATCTGACCTCCTGGCTGAGCAGCTACACGCCCGTGCATTTCACCATCGACTCCTTCTTCTGGACCGCGGTCTTCGCGGCCATCATCATCACCGTCATCTCGCTGGTCGCCGGCAGGCTCACCGGCGCGAGGCGCTAGGCCTCCAGGGCCGGGCACGGCACGGCCGGCCGGCCTGCCTGCCTGCCTGCCTAAGCCAGCGGACCCGCGGGCTGCCGCCGGGCCTGCGTCCCGTCCGGACCCCGGCGCGGCCCGGGCGCCATGACTGCCCCGTGACGTACCGGCGCGGCGTCCCGCCGGAGCGAGAAACGCGTGACCGTGGCGGCGCCGGCGGTACCCACCACCGCGGCGAGCGCGGCGGTGGAGGCCTGCAGTGACGGATCCCGGCTCGCGGCGACAGCCCCGGCGCCCTCCGCGTAATTGTCCAGGCTGTGGCCGGGGCCCAGGCCGAACTCGTCCAGCGGCGGGATTTCCAGCGGGTTGGTGAGGGTCACAGTCACCCGCTCTTTGGTGTCCGGATTGGGCAGGCCGTCTGCCCCGGGCACCCAGTCCTGCTCGTGCTCCAGATGCAGGCTGCTGATCCCCGGGGCAGGCTCTATACCCCCCACCGGGGAGCCCGCCGTCAGGACAAATTTCAGATCGTATTCGGCCAGGAAGTCCCGGTCCTGGCTGAGGTTCATGGCATGGATGCCGCCCTGGCTGTAGCCGACGGCGGCAACCTGCTCACCCGTTTCCGCTCCTGCCCTGTGCAGGGCCTCCCGGACGGCGGCGTTCGTTTCGGCAGAGCCGTAGCCCAGAGCCTCGGCGATGCCCGCTTCGTCGAAGGGGTTTGTGCCCGCGGGCAGTCCGTCCGTCTGCGTTCCCGGGATGATGACCACCCAGGACCGCAGACTCCCGTTCGCGATCTGGAGGACTTCGATGTCCCCGCTCGTCCGGCCCACGGCTTCAGCCCGCAGCAACAGCCCTGCCGGCGAGAGATCGACGTCCTCCGTCCCCGTTTCCTCGCCCGCGATCCGGACGGGGCGCGGCTGCAGGAACCCCAGTCCCAGAGCCGCGGACAACTCCAGGATGATGCGGCGGACGTCCATGGGCCCGCCGGCGGCGGCGCCCGCGGACCCGTCCGGTGCGGCCCCCAGAAGCATGGCCAGGTTCCTGGAAGCCATGCCGATCCCGCCCTCCACGATGTCCCGCACGTAGAATTCCGGCAGGCCGGAACTCCCTTTCCCGGACCCGTACCCGGACGCGTGCGCTCCCAACCCCGGGAACAAGGCGTTCCGGGCCTCCGTAAACTCATACTCCCGGTGGCTCGCCCTGACATCCCCGGCCATGCGCTCCAGGTCCGAGCGGACGCGGCCGACCGCACGGCCACCTTCGCCCACGGCGGTGATCGCCGAACTGCCGCTGCTGTAGGAATCGGGCTGGTAGGGGAACAGCGCCTGCCGCACCGCGTCCGCTTCCAATTCCACCTCCTGCAGCTGCCGCACGACTCCCTCCAGGGCCGCTGCACCGGCAAGCAGCTCCTCAAACGCGAAGCTGATGCCGCCCACCCCGCCGCGGATCCGGAGCATGCCGTCATCCGGAGGCGCGGACGGGCGCGGAGCTCCTCCGGTGCCCGCCGGTGTTGCGTCCGCCATCAGTAGCCCGGCCGGCCGGAGGAAAGCACTACATTCTGGGCGTGCCGGAGCACCATGGCCGCTGCGTCCTGCAGCGCATTCCGGCTCCTGCGCAGCGAGGCCGCCTGCAGCGACAACGCCGTCCGGTAGGCCCGCCCCGCCGGCGACTGCCAGCTTTGGAGCTCCAGCCGGGCCAGCTGCGCGAGCGCGGCGTCGGCCCGGTCGGCACAGACCGCCACCCGGGCAGCCAGCTGCTGGACCTCGTAACTGCGTGAGGCGCAGGCCGCGGCGTCGGCGGCCGTCACCGGGACGGGAGGACCGGCCGGCCCCGCCGTCGTGCCACCCCTGGCACCTGCCATCGTGCCGGTCATCGCACTGGCCATGTAGTCGCCCACTCTCAGGTTCCCGGCATCACCGGATGGCTTCGGTACCACCGGATGGCTCCTGCATCACCGGATGACTTCGACGCTAGGGATTCCGGCGGCCGTGCTGAAGCCCCGCCCCGGGCCATGTGGACAAGCCGGGAAGGAATGGCGGCCGCATGCAGCCGGCGGAAGTCACACGGAAAGCTGCGCTTAAGGCCCGGCGCGAGTTCGTGAAAGAATCGGGGCATGCCTGAAACTGCCGCCACCGCCGCTACCCGTACGCCTTCCGGACGCCTGGCCCTCGCCGCGTCCTCAGACAAGATCGCGCTCGGCCCGCTGGACGGCCGCTACCAGTCCGCCGTCGCGCCGCTGGTTGACTACCTTTCCGAAGCCGCCCTGAACCGCGACCGCGTGGCCGTGGAAGTCGAATGGCTGATCCACCTGACCGGCAACAACGTCCTGCCGGGGGCCGGGCCGCTGACGGCGGAGCAGCAGGAGAAGCTGCGCGCCATCGTCACCGGATTCGACGCCGGGTCCGTCGCCGAGCTGGCTGACATCGAGGCCGTCACGGTGCACGACGTCAAGGCAGTGGAGTACTACATCGGCCGCCGCCTGCCCAGCATCGGCATCGAGCGCCTCACGGCCATGGTGCACTTCGGCTGCACCTCCGAGGACATCAACAACCTGTCCTACGCCCTGGGCGTCAAGGGCGCTGTGGAGGACGTATGGCTGCCTGCCGCCCGCGGCCTCGTGGCCCAGATCAGCAGGATGGCGGAGGACAACCGCGCCGTGCCGATGCTCTCCCGCACGCACGGACAGCCGGCCACCCCCACCACCCTCGGCAAGGAACTGGCCGTTTACGCCCACCGGCTCAACCGCCAGCTGGACCGCATCGCCCGGACCGAATACCTCGGCAAGATCAACGGCGCCACCGGCACCTATGCCGCCCACGTGGCCTCCGTGCCGGGCGCCGACTGGCAGCACGTCGCCAAAACCTTCATCGAAGGCCTCGGCCTGACCTGGAACCCGCTGACCACCCAGATCGAGAGCCACGACTGGCAGGCGGAGCTGTACGCCGACGTCGCGCGCTTCAACCGGATCCTGCACAACATCTGCACGGACATCTGGAGCTACATCTCCATCGGCTACTTCGTGCAGATCCCGGTTGCTGGCGCCACGGGCTCCTCGACGATGCCGCACAAGGTCAACCCGATCCGCTTCGAAAATGCCGAGGCCAACCTGGAGATCTCCTCCGGGCTGTTCGATGTGCTGGGCTCGACCCTGGTCACCTCCCGCTGGCAGCGCGACCTCACCGATTCCTCCTCGCAGCGCAACATCGGCGTGGCCTTCGGCCACTCGCTGCTGGCCATCTCCAACGTCGCCAAGGGGCTCGACCGGCTCAACGTCGCCGACGACGTGCTCGCGGCCGATCTGGACACCAACTGGGAAGTCCTGGGCGAGGCCATCCAGATGGTCATGCGCGCCGAGGCGATCGCCGGCGTCGACGGCATGGAGAACCCGTACGAGCGGCTCAAGGACCTGACCCGCGGGCAGCGCGTCGACGCCGCACGGATGCGCGAATTCGTCCAGGGCCTGGGCCTCTCCGCGGACGCCGAAGCGCGCCTGCTGGCCCTCACCCCGGGCAAGTACACCGGCATCGCGGAACAGCTGGTGGACCACCTGAAATGAGGCTCCTGCTCATCCGCCACGGCCAGACGCCCGGGAACGTGCTGGGCCAGCTGGACACCGCCCACCCGGGTCCCGGGCTGACCGAGCTCGGGACCCGGCAGGCCGCCGCCCTCGCCCGTGCGCTGGAAAACGAGCAGATCGGCCGCCTCTACGCCTCCACCCTGACCCGCACCCAGCTCACCGCCAGGCCGCTGGCCACGAGGCGGGGGCTCGACGTCGAAGTGCTGGCGGGGCTGCGGGAGATCGAAGCCGGGTCGCTGGAGAAACTCACCGACCACGAATCGCACCTGCGGTACCTGGGCACCGTCTTTGCGTGGGCGGCCGGGGAGCTGGACAGCCGGATGCCCGCCGGGCCGAGCGGCCACGATTTCTTCGAGCGCTTCGATGACTCGATCGCCCGGATTGCCGCCGCGGCCGGCAATTCCGCCACGGGGACCGCGGCCGTCGTCAGCCACGGTGCGGCGATCCGGGTCTGGGCCGGGCTGCGGGCCAGCAACATCGAACCCGGATTCGCCGCCCGGCACGTGCTCGCCAACACCGGCATCGTCGCGCTGGACGGCGACCCCGACGCCGGCTGGCGGCTGATCCACTGGGACGGCACCCCGGTCGGCGGGCTGGTCCTCGCGGACCCGACGGCGGAGGACCCCACCGGCCGCGCGGTGTAGGCCCACCGCACGCGAGCGTGCAGCGGCCGGCACTGGACGGCTTCCGCGCAGCCAGCCATGATAAAAGGAGGCGCGGGGGCTGGATCGTCAGCCGCAGATTGCGATGGCACCCCGCGGTGGAGGCGCTGTGACATGTCAGGCAAATCGGTGCCCGCGGAGCACGCCCGGACCGCAGGTTCCCTGGAGCCCAACGGGCCTTTCCTGGCCGACTACTACGCGCAGGTACCCGCGGAGGACCTGCGGAGCTACAGCCCGGAGACACTCCGGACGCGGGCGGCGCACCACCTGAAAGTGGCGTCGTCGCGGGCCCCCGGCCAGGCCGCCGTCGGGATCCTGAACGAACTTGACGCCAGCATCGTTGCAGTGGTGACCGAGGACATCCCGTACCTGGTCCACTCCATCACGGCGGAGCTCACACGCGACGACGCCTCGATCCGGGTGCTCGTGCATCCGAGCTTCCAGGTGCTGAGGGATCCGGTGTCCCACGCGTTGTTGGACGTCCGGCGCGGCCCTTCCCCGGAAGGCCCTCCGGGAAGCCCTGCCCCGGAACCAGGCAGCACCGAGACCTGGATTGCCGCGGAAATCGGCAGGCTGGCAGACGACACGGCGGCAAGGGAGCTCACAGAAAACCTGCACAGGGTACTGGACGATGTGCGGGTTGCCGCCGCGGACGCTACCGCCGTCCACAGCAAGGTATCCGAGGCCGTCGCCTCGGTGGACGGGTTGCCGCCGGGCCTCGTTCCGCCGCTGGAACAGCTTCGTGAACTGCTCCTCTGGCTGGACGACGGCAACTTCCTGTTCCTCGGCTACGACGAATATGAACTCACGACGGCGGGCGGCCAGGAACTGCTCACCGAGCGGCCAGGTGAAGCGCTGGGCCTGCTGCGGCGGCCACAGGGGGACGCCGCTGGAAGGCCGGGTCCCTGGCAGTCGAGGATCCCTGGGCCCCAGGCGCTCACGCTTGCCACCTCGGAGGTGCGGTCCACAGTCCTGCGGCGGTCCTACCTGGACGAAGTGCGTCTCCAGGTGTTCAACGAGGCCGGCAAAGCCACCGGGGAGCGACGGTTCGTGGGGTTGTTCACTCCCGGCGCCGCGCATCAATCCGTCCGGCGGATTCCGGTGATCCGTGAAAAGGTCCAGGCCGTCAGCGAACGTCTGGGATTTACGCCCCGATCACACCAGGGCAAGGACCTGCTGGCTGTTCTGGAGACCTTTCCGCGCGATGAGCTCTTCCACATCGAGGTGGATGACCTCGCCCGGCTGGCGGGCGAAATCCTCCGCGCCGAGGTACTCCGGCGGACCCGCGTGTTCCTGCGGCCTGACAGCTTTGGCCGGTTCATCTCCGCACTGGTCTTTTTCCCGCGCCGCCGCTACAGCACGGCCGTCCGGCTGCTGATGGAACAGGAGCTCAGGCAGGCCTTCAAGGCGAAATCCATCGAGTTCGAGGCCCGGCTGACCGAATCCCCCATGGCCCGGGTGTTCTTCCGGATCCACCTGGCTGGTGCCGCACCCGATGCCCCGGCGTCCGGCACTGCCGGCGTCGACCCCTCCCAGCTGGAGCGGCGCCTGATCTCAGCCACCCGCTCCTGGACGGACGGACTCGACGAGGTGATCCGTGAGCGCTTCCCGGCGTCGGAGGCCGCCAGGCTCTCCGGATTGTGGTCAGACGCGTTTCCCCCGAGTTATCGCGCGGACTACGAGGCGGAAGCCGCGATCGGGGACATCATCAACTTCGAGACGTTCGACCTGGACGGCACCGGCGGGCGCCCGCATGGGGATCCGCTGCTCACGGTCTACGTCAGGCGGGGCGCCCCGCCCACCCTGGCCGAGGACGCCCGGATCCGCCTCTACCTGACCAGGCCCCGGAGCCTCACGCAGATCCTGCCCTTCCTGCACAACCTCGGGCTCGAGGTGCTTGACCAGCGGCCCTTCGAGCTCCGGCGCGGCACCGCGCAGAACGTGTTTCTGTACGACCTCGGCGTGAAGTATCCCGCCGGCGTTGATCCCGAGGCAAGCAGCGGGCTGCTCGCCGACGCGTTCCGCGCTGCCATGCGGGGCGACATCGAATCCGACCGGATCGACGCACTCGTCATCCGCGAGCGGGTGGGCTGGCGGCAGGCCGCAATCCTGCGAAGCTATGCGAAGTACCTCCAGCAGCTGGGGACAACCACCTCGTACGGGTTCATCGCGGATACGCTGATGACCAATGTCCGGGCAACACACGCACTCCTGGCCCTGTTCCAGGCGAAGTTCGAGCCCGGGCTCGACGTGCCCGGCCGGTTCCGGGAGACCGCCGCAGCACGGAAAGAGCTGCTGGCCGCGATCGACGAAATCCCCGTGCTCGATGCCGACCGGCTGCTGCGGACCTTCATGAACCTCGTGGAAGCAACGCTGCGGACCAACTTCTTCCAGGACAAGCCCCATCTGAGTTTCAAACTGAACCCGGCGGCGATCGCCAATGCCCCGTTTCCCCGGCCCAAGTACGAGATCTGGGTCTACTCCCCGCGCGTCGAAGGCGTCCACCTCCGGTTCGGGGCCCTGGCCCGCGGCGGGCTGCGCTGGTCTGACCGAAGCGAGGATTTCCGGACCGAGGTCCTGGGACTGGTCAAGGCGCAGAACGTGAAGAACTCCGTCATTGTGCCGACGGGGGCCAAGGGAGGGTTCTACCCCAAGCAGCTGCCGGACCCGGCCGCGGACCGGGAGGCCTGGCTGGCCGAAGGCCTGGAATGCTACCGGATTTTCATCAGCGGGCTGCTGGACCTGACGGACAACCTGGTCACCTCCGTCCGCGGCGAAGAGGTGGTCCCGCCGGAGCGCGTGGTGCGCCACGACGGCGACGACTACTACCTGGTGGTGGCGGCCGACAAGGGAACAGCGTCCTTTTCCGATGCCGCGAACGCCGTGGCGCAGGAGTACGGCTTCTGGCTGGGAGACGCCTTCGCGTCCGGCGGATCCGTGGGATACGACCACAAGCAGATGGGAATAACGGCCCGCGGGGCGTGGGAATCCGTGAAGCACCATTTCCGCGAGCTGGGCATGGATCCGCAGGGCGAAGACTTCACCGTGGTGGGCATCGGCGACATGAGCGGCGACGTCTTCGGGAACGGGATGCTGCTCTCGCCCCACATCCTGCTGGTGGCGGCGTTCGACCACCGCCACATCTTCCTCGACCCGGCCCCGGATGCCACGGCATCCTTCGAGGAACGAAAGCGTCTGTTCGGCCTCCCCCGTTCGTCCTGGGCCGACTATGATCCCTCGCTGATCAGCGAGGGCGGCGGCGTCCATTCCCGCAGGGCTAAGACCATCGCGATCACGGAGCAGGTCCGGATGTCCCTCGGCCTGGAACCGGGAACGGCAACGCTTCCGCCCCATGCCCTCCTTCAGGCCATCCTCCGCGCACCCGTGGACCTGGCCTACAACGGCGGCATCGGAACCTACGTCAAGGCCTCCACCGAGAGCCACATAGAGGTGGGCGACAAGGCGAACGACGCCATCCGGGTCAACGGCAACGAACTGAGGGCCAGGATCGTTGCCGAGGGCGGCAACCTGGGCATCACCCAGCGCGGACGGATCGAAGCGGCCCTGAACGGCGTCCTGCTCAACACGGACGCGATCGACAACTCGGCCGGCGTGGATTGTTCGGACCACGAGGTCAACATCAAGATTTTCGTTGACAGGATGATCGCGGCGGGGAAGATGCCGGCGTCGGAACGCGCCGGTTTCCTGCACTCCCTCACCGATGAGGTGGCCCGCCTTGTCCTGGCAAACAACGCGGACCAGAACGTCCTCCTGCTCAACGACCGGCACCTGGTGCTGGAGTGGAGCCCCGGGTTTGAGCGGATCATGGACTGGCTGGAGAACGCCACCGACCTGGACCGCCGGCTGGAGGCGCTGCCGGGCACGGAGGAGCTCCAGGACCGGCTGCGGTCCGGCCATGGACTCACGGCTCCCGAACTCGCCGTGCTCGCCGCCTATGCGAAGATCGAGCTGGCCAGGGAGCTCAGCGCCAGCGATCTTGCCGATGACCCCTGGTTCAAGCGGGTACTCCGCGGCTACTTCCCCCGCCAGCTGTCCGGGCGCTTCGACGCCGAACTGGACGCCCACCCCCTGCGCCGTCAGATCGTGTGCACGGCGGTGGCCAACGACATGATCAACCTGGGAGGAATCACCTTCGCCTTCCGTGCCATCGAGGAAACCACCGCAACTGCTGCGGCCGTCGCCAGGGCCTTTATTGTGGTCCGGGAGGCATACGACCTGCCATGGATAGTGGACCGGATTGCCGGGCTTCCCCCGGGGTTTCCCAGCGAACACGCCGCCCAGGTGGCCCTGCACATGCGCAGGCTCCTGGACCGGGCGACCCGGTGGTACGTGACGCATGACCACCGGGACCAGCCCGTTGCCGAGGCCCTGGGCCGGGTCATGCCCACTTTGGACCTGCTGCGGACCAGGACCGTGGACTTCCTGCGCGGCTCCGATCGCGACCTCGTCCAGGGCCGGATGGCGCACTGGGACGACGTCGGCCTGCCGCGGGAGTTGGGGAAGCGCGCCTCAGACCTGCTCGAAAGCTTCGGGCTTCTGGACATTTCGCTGGTGTCGGAGCAGGTAAAGGAACCCATCACCACCATCGCCGATCTTTATTGGGCGGTTCTTCAGCGGATCGGTGCGGTGGGCCTGCTGCTGCGCATCACCGACCTGCCCCGGCACAGCCGGTGGGAGGCCCTGGCCCGGGCCGCTTTGCGTGATGACGTCTACTCCGCCGTGGCGGACATGACGTTGTACGTCTTGCAGACCACCCAAGGCGGTGACTTCCAGGGCGCCGACAGTATGGAACGCATTGTGGCGTGGGAGCGCGGACACCAGGAGCAGTTGGCGCGGATCAAAGACACGTTCGCGGAGGTCACCAGGCCGGGGCAGGTGGACATCGCCTCCATCTCCGTGGCACTCAAACTGCTCAGAACGCTGGTCCGAAGCTGAACCACAGTTCTCCGGACGCTTACCGGCAGGAAACACCGCGGTAACCGCTGGCTCTTAGGCTTGGTCTGCATACCCCTTCGGCGAAACGAGGCAGCCATGCAGACCAACCCCCGGCTCAACATCAGGCAGGTCACCTGGGCCAACCCCGTGGGTGCGGCCCTGCGCGCCGCCCAGCAGGCGGAACTGGACGCCCGCTTCGGCACCAGCGACCACGAACCCGGACCGCCGCCGTCGGAAGCCGACACCGCCATATTCCTCGTCGCACACGACAAGGCCTCCGGCCAGCCCGTCGGCTGCGGCGGGCTGCGGATCCTGGACGGGCACACCGCCGAGATCAAGCGGCTCTACGTCCTGCCGTACACCCGAGGCTCCGGCGTGGCGACTTCCATCCTGGCGGCGCTGGAAGCCCACGCCCATTCCCTCGGGATCACCTCCATCACCGCGGAGGCGGGCTCCGCCCAGCCCGATGGCCGGCATTTCTACGAGAGTTCCGGCTTCGGAGCCGTGCCGAACTTCGGACCCTATGTGGGGGTGGAGCACTCGTACTGCTACGCCAAGGCGATCGATTCGCACAGCGCCGCGCACACGGCCATGGCCTGACGAGGCGGCGGCCATCTACGCCATCCTGCAGCGGGGCAACGGCCGGACCTCCTTGACCATGCGCGCCAGGATTAGGCCCAGAACTCGTCCACCTTCGCCGTGTCCTCGAAGAACTCCCGGCCCTCGGTGATCTTTCCGTCGCGGACTACAAACGTGATGACGGTGGCCACATCCATGGTTTTGCCGTTGCTTTCGGCGTGCGTTCGCTGGATCCCCACCGTGTGGTCTTCCCCGCCGATGATGTCCTGGACCCCCGGCTGGAAGGAACCCTGGGAGCGTGTTCCCAGTTCACCGAAGTAGGCCAAGACGGCGTCGCGCCCTTGCTTTGTCCCCGATAGCACGCCGCTTCCGGCAACGTGCCAAACCGCGTCCTCCGCGATTATCTCGCTGAGTGCCGCCACATCGCCTGTCTTGAAGGCCTCGTACCCCCGCCGGACCAGTTCAGCATTTTCTGCAGCTCCCATGTCGGACACCTCTCCGTCATCCTTGTCGGGTCATTCCGGGACGGCTTAAGGCTATTCCTGACCCAGGTGCCTGTCGATGGGGAAATCATTGCAGGCTCACGGGCTGCACGGCCGGGGACGCGTGAACCGCGGTCCCCGGCCCGGCGTGGGCCCTAGTGGCCGCCCGGCCAGCCGGTGTACGCCTCGGCCAGGTATGCGCGGCCGTGGCGGGAAGACACTACCGAGTTGAGCTCGCCGAGCTGGCGGGCGCGGGTGAAATCGTCCACATCCGCCGGTGTGTGCAGCATCGACGTCATCCAGTAGGAGAACTGCTGGGCCTTCCAGACGCGGTCCAGGGCGCGGCCGCTGTAGCCGTCCAGCAGGGCGGTGGAGCCGGTCTTGTAGAAGCTGTCGAATCCCTCGAAGAGCACCTTGACGTCATGGAGCGCCAGGTTCAGGCCCTTGGCGCCGGTCGGCGGAACGGTGTGGGCGGCGTCCCCGGCGAGGAAGAGGTTTCCGTGGCGCATCGGGGCGTGCACGAAGCTGCGGAATTTCAGGACCGTCTTGTCGATCACCGGCCCCTCCTTGAGCTCGAAACCGTTGCCGTTGACGCGGCTGCGGAAGGCCTCCCAGATCCGGTCCTCGCTCCAGTTGTTGACGTCCTCGTTCGGATCGCACTGGAAGTACAGGCGCTGCACCGTTTCGGTCCGCTGGCTGATGAGGGCGAAGCCGTTTTCGGAGTTGGCGTAGATCAGTTCGTCGGAGCTGCGGGGCGCCTCGGCGAGGATGCCGAACCAGGCGAAGGGGTATTCGTGGAAGTACCACTTGCGCTGCGCCTCCGGAATCTGGAAACGGCTGTGGCTGCGGGAGCCGTCGGCGCCGGCGATGAAGTCCGCCTGGAGCTCGTATTCCACGCCGTCGGCGTCCGTGAACCAGACCTTCGGCTTGCCTTCAAGGTCATGGATCGTGGTGTCCGTGACGCTGTACCGGACGTCGCCGCCGTCTTCCTTGCGCCGTGCGGCGAGGTCGAGGAAGACGTCGGTCTGGGGGTAGAGCCAGACCGATTCCCCGACGAGCTCCTGGAAGTCGATCCGGTGGCTTTCGCCGTTGAAGCGCAGTTCGATCCCGTCGTGACGGTCACCGTCGCGGAGCACGCGGTCGGAGACGCCGCTGTCAACGAGCAGGTTCACGGAGCCGTGTTCCAGGATGCCGGCGCGCACGGTTTCCGAGATCTCCTGATGGCTGCGGATCTCGATGACGGTGGATTCGATGCCCTGCCTGGCCAGCAGGTGGGAGAGCATCAACCCCGCCGGACCGGCGCCCATGATGGCGACCTGGGTGGTGACGATTGTACGGTTTGCCATGTGTTCCTCGCTTCGTTGCGGCGCCCTGACCGCTGCGTGCCCTGCGGTACTTTGCGTACCCTGCAGGCGGTGCATCCAGCGCATCGGGGCCGGTTGGATTCCCTGGCTACAGTGTGCCCCGGGACACGTGATGGGCGGTACAACTATTCCATTGAATGGAACTGAGCCGGGCGCGGTGAGATGGTGGCCGGCGAGTCATTCAGTTGCCGCCCGATGCCGCGCGCCGCCGTCTGCAGGGCCGGGACCAGCGCCTGCAGCCGCATCTCGCGCAGCGGAACCACGACGCCGAGCGCGGCCACCGTGCGGTTCCGCGCGTTCCGCACGGGCACGGCAATGCCCCAGGTGTCCGGGTCCACGACGCCGGCGAGCTGGGCGTACCCGTGGGCGGCAGTCTCGTGAAGGAGGGCGCGGACATCCTCCGCGCGCAGCTTGCCCGCGGGATCCTTGAACCCGCGCAGATACTCAGCCTGCACGGCGGCTGGCTGGTTGGCCATCAGGGCAAGGCCCGCCGAGGACACGTGCACCGGCATCCGGCCCGCAATCTTTGCCCTGTTCGCCACGGATCCGCGGCGTGAGAGCCGTTCCACGAAGAGCGCCTCCCGGCCGTCCAGCACCGCCAGGTTCACGTTCTGGTTCAGCACCTGCTGGATGTCGTCCATGAACGGCAGGGCCGCCTGGCGCAGGGCGAGGGTGGGCGAGTTGCGGTTGACCAGCTCCCAGAGCCGCAGCCCCAGCCGGACCGAGCCGCCGCTTCCCAGTTCCAGGAGCCCGTGTCCCGCGAGCTGCCGGACCAGCCGGTGGGCCGAGGCGAGGGGCAGGGCGGCACGGCCGGCCAGCTCGGAGAGCTGCAGCTCGGTGACGCCCTCCGGAAAGGCCTCGATCACCCGGACGACGCGGTCCACCACGGAATCCCCGGAGACAGAATTCGCCATGGGTGCCTCTTCCGTTGAATGGTATCTGCTCTTCCACCCTACCCCTTGCGGCGGGAGGGTGGGACAGCCAGCTTTTGGCATTCGACCGCACACCATCCCCGCGGCGGCCGGCGCGGGCGCCGCCGTCGGGCGCCAGCAGCAGCCGCTAGGGCGCGGGCTGGCGGGCGCGCAGGCGGCGCCAGACCGTCGGGGCCAGCACGACGGCGACGCCGACCGCGGCACCGATGACGGTCTCCACGATCCGGTCCCGCAGCAGGATTCCGGGCGAGGAGGGCGCCACCAGCAGCGTCGTGATCAGCGCCACTGGCGTGACGAAGACCTGCGCCAGGACGTATTGGCGGGCGATGAACATTTCGGCGCCGAACTGGCAGGCCGCGATCACCAGCACGGTCTGCCACGGGGCGGGCCGGAGCCACAGGATCCCGGCCAGCACCACCAGCCCCAGGGCCGTGCCCACGATGCGCTGCATCCCCCGGCTGACACGGTGCCGGGTGGAATGCCCCACCAGCGGGACCACCGCCGCCACCATGGCCCAGTAATTGTGGCCGAAGCCGAGCCATTGACCGGCCAGGGTCCCCAGGGTTCCGGCCACGCCGGCCGCCACGACGTACCCCACGGCCTCGAGCCGGGCAGCCCGCTTTTCGCCCGGCGTCAGCCGCGGGGGCTTCGGCCGCACCCACGGCGTCCGGTGGCTTCGGGCCACGCGGGCGGATATTCCGATCAGCAGCGAGAGCGAGACAGTGAGGGCCGCCACCAGCATGCCTTGCCACAGCGGCGGCTGGTTGGGGATGGACGCGATGGCCGCGAAGGCGAAGATGTGGAAGAGTGAGCCTGCCGGGCGGAGGCGCCACCACGCGACGATCAACGAACAGGCGCCGGCCACCACGGTGGTGGCCAGGACCTGGATCCACGTGGTGCCCGCGGGAGTGAGCGCGAAGGCCTCGCCGGTGCGGGCCGTCAGGGCGGCAAGGAGCATCACGAGCATCATGAGCAGGCCGGCCCGCAGCTGGATGGTGAACCGCCTGGCGTGCGGCTCGTTCCGGCCGTAGATCCCGGTGAAGGCCCCGAAGGAGGCGAAGACGGCCAGGTCGAGGCGGTCCAGCAGCAGGAGGGTGGCCAGGGGAACAAAGACGCCGACGGCGCAGCGGAGCGCCACCTGATGGTCGTTCTTGCCGGGTCCCATGGTGAACATCTCGGAGAGCATCTTCACGGCTGGGCGCCTTTCGTTGAGGTCACAATGGTACGACGGCGGCGGTGGCATCCACGCTGGATTCTACGCCGCAACGGCAACGGGGCAGCATCGCCCGGCCGTTCATTGGAATCGGACCCGCGCGCACGAAGTGGTAGCGTCTTTCGGTTGGTTCCTGCAACCAATTCATCCAGCAAAGACATACCGGAGGTCCCCATGCTCAAAGGATTCAAGGATTTCATCCTGCGCGGCAACGTGATCGAACTGTCCATCGCCGTCGTCGTCGGCACGGCGTTCACGGCACTGGTCGGCGCATTTACCTCCAACATCGTGAACCCGGTCATTGCGGCGGCGGGCGGTGTGGAAACCGACGGCCTGGGCTTCCACATCTGGCCCGGCAATGCGAAAACCTTCGTCAACTTCGGCGCGGTGATCACCGCTTTCCTCACCTTCCTGATCACGGCGGCGGTGGTGTATTTCCTCTTCGTGGCACCCATGAACAGGATCAACGGCATGGTCAAGAAACGCCTGGCCACGGCGGAACCCGAGGAGAAGCCGCTGCCGGCGGACACCGCGCTGCTCGCCGAGATCCGTGACCTGCTGGCGCAGCTCGCCGCCCCGGAGCGGACGGCCGGACTGCCCGGTTCGACGGCGGCCGGGCAGGCGGCCGCGGCGGCGGCCGGGCCGTCCGGCGAAGAGGCGGGCGCAGCGGCGGCCGGGCCGTCCGGCGAAGAGGCGGCCGAGCTGACCGGTTCGCACCGCCGCTGACCGGGCCAGGCCGGTGCTTCCTGGCGGCAGCTCGCCTTGGCCGGCAGCGCCGGGTCCGAATCCGTCACCCGGCCGCAATCCGCCTGAAACAGCGGGCCGCCATCATGGGAGCATGAAGCCTAAAGCCCCTGGCAGAACACCGTCCCCCGCGCCCTCCGAATTGAGCTGCGAAGTCTGCGGCCAGATGCCCGAACCGACCAAGGCCAGGCTGACCCTGGCCAATATCGCCGTGATGCTGCCGATTGAACTGCTGGTGCACGCCGCTGTGGTGGAAACGCACCTGCCGTATGTCGCCAAGGTGCTGGTCCTCACGCTGACCGCCACGATCCTGGTGATCTGGGTGGCGGAGCCCTCGGCGGCGCGGATGCTGCGGCGCTGGCTGCACGCCCCCGCCCTGCGGCACCGCAGCCGGCTGGTGGCGGCGCCTGCCCTGTGGCGGGCCAGGACAGTCCTGAAGGACAGGCCCGGTTCGCTGCAGAAGATCACGCAGTCGCTGGCCAGGCTGGACACCAACATCCTCAGCATCCATGTCCACCCGGTGGCGGACGGGGTCCTGGACGAGTTTGTGCTGTCCGCGCCGGGGGAGCTCCGCGAGGGCGAGCTGCTCCGGGCACTGCGCGACGGCGGCGGGAAGGATCCGCACGTCTGGCCCACCACGGCGCTGGCCATGGCCGACGGGCAGACCGGCGCGCTGAGCCTGGCCGCCCGGATCGCCGCCAATCCGGATGAGCTGCCGCTGGCGGTGGCGGAATTGCTGCATGCCCGGATTGTCCCCGCCGAGGGTCCGGGCCCGTGGCAGGAGGCCTCCGCCGCCGGCGGCACGATACTGCGCATCCCGACCGCCTGGCACGGCCCCATCAGCTTCATCCGGCCCGACGAGCCGTTCACTCCGGCGGAGTCCGCCCGCGCCCACCGGCTCGCGGAACTCGCCGAGACCCTGGCCCACCGCCCGGCCCCTCCGGCCTAGCAGGGCTCCCGGGGCATATCAGGGCTCCCGGCCGTCATCCGCTGCCTGAGCGGCCGGAACTCCGCCGGCGTCGTCAGGCCCCGCGCCGCGGCTTTCCGTGGCCGGCGGACGGCTGCTTTCGTCACGTTCCCAGCCGCCCGGCCGCCCGGCACCCCTGCGCCCCGCAACGGCGAATCCCAGATAGACGACGGCGTTGGCGGCCGAAAGCGGGCCGCGGATGGACCTGACCAGCTCGGCCAGGGTCTGCCGTGCCGTGCTGTGCCGGCCGTCACGGCCGTTCTGCTCGGCGTTGCCGCGGTAGACGCGGTGCAGCACCGCCAGCTGGGCCCGCGGGGTCCGGGGCGGGCGGATCACCACGGGGTCCTCCACATCCAGGACTGCCTTCTCAGTTGCCGAGAAGAGCCGGTCCACGAAAAGGTCGTCGGCGATCAGGTCCGGGAACTCCCCAAAGCGCCGCCGGCCCTGCTCGGACAGGCCGTAGGCGCCGCCCGCCCAGAGCCCGTTGCCGGCGGACGGCAGCCGCAGCCGGGCGCGGTAGTAAGCGTGGATGAGCGGGTGGGCATCCTGCAGGTCCAGGCGGACGGCGGGACGTGCCGCCAGGAGGCTGCCCTGCGACAATGCGTTCAGGACGTCCCGCACCGCACCCGGGCTGATCTGCACGTCGGCGTCCAGGTAGAGCCGTGGCCACCGTGTTGTGGCGGCGTCTCCTGCGTTCAGGGCCGCGGTCTTGGAGGGCTGCTGCGCTTCCAGGACCGTCACGCCCTCGAAGCGGCGGGCGACCTCGGCCGTGTCATCGGTGCAGCCGTTGCAGACGACGATCACGTCCAGCTTTCCGCTGGCCGCCATCGGGGCCAGCGGTGCCAGGGTGCGGGCAATGACTCCCGCTTCGTTGTGCGCCGGGATGATCACAGAGCCCTCGGGGAAATCCCGGGTGTCCTTATCCTGGGTGGGGCCGGGCAGGGCAGCCCAGAGATCCTCGAAGAGCATGGCCCGCAACACCCCCTTGCGCTCCGGCTTCCAGCACCGGAGCACTTCAGACAGGACCAGAATGGCGTGGAACAGGGCCGCATACGCTGCGGAGTGGTACTTGCGGACGTACCGGGTCCGGTTGACCGCCATCAGGGCGTTCAACTCCGCCGAAGCGCCGGAACCGCCGCCCACATGGGTCATGGTGGCCGCCGGCTCGTACCAGACGGTTTCGTCAAGCATGCGCAGCCGGCGGAAGAAATCGGTCTCTTCCGAATAAAGGAAGTACGACTCGTCCCACGGCACCAGGTCAGCCACGGACCGCTGGACCATCAGCGCGGCGCCGGTGGCCCATTGGACGGGGTGCGCGTGGGCATAGCTCTCCGTATTGAAATCGGTGGTGGCCAGCCAGCCGGGCCGGTTGGGCACGCGCCGGCCCAGCAACGCGTCCCCGACGGCCCGGGGGAGGCTGGGCTCCCGGTGCAGCGTCGGGCTGGTGGCACCGTCCGCATCGACCAACCGGGGGACGACGGCCCCGGCGTGTGAGCCGCGCAGCCGGTGCAGCATGGTCTTCAGGCTGCCGCGTCCCACCCGGACGTCCGGGTTGAGCACGACTACCGTCGCGGCATCCCCCGCCCGCAGCAGGGCGGCGTTGATGCCGGCCGAATACCCCAGATTCCCGCCGGTGGGAAACGCGATGACGTCCGGGTGCCCGCGGCGTACCAGCCCCAGGGTGCCGTCTTCGGAGGAATTGTCCGCAACCAGCACCCGCAGCGTCAGATCGGGCGTTTCGGCCCGCAGGCTGTCCAGCAGCGGGCCAATGTCCCGGGAACTGTTGTAGGTAACGACGACGACGGCGGCATCGACGCAGCCGTCCGGTCCGGTGAAGCTGCCGGGCGTCCGGGACGCCGGCGCGGCCGTCGGTGCGGAATCGGGCATGGCCGGCGGCACGGTGGATGAGCCCGTCAGCAGTTTCAGGTATGCGGGCGGCCCGCCGAGCAGATAGCGGCCGGCCAGCCGCCTGGGTTCCAGGGCCAGCCGGTAGCTCCATTCCAGGCCGTGCTCGCTGGCCCATCGGGGTGCGCGCCGTACCCGGCCGGCGAGGAAGTCCACGGCCGCGCCGAAAGCCAGCAGCACGGCGGCGCCGGTAAGCGTACCGTATTCGTCGATCCAGAGCTCCTGGCGGGGTTTGCCGAGCCCCACGTAGAGTATCTGCGCGCCGGAGCCGGCTATGCTCCTGGCGATCCGGTCCGACTCCTGGGCGGAGGCCAGCTCCTGCCGGTCCGGGGACCACATTCCGGCAACCAGGAGCCGCGGATGTTCCCGTGCAATCTTTTCTGCCAACAGCCGCTGGTTGTCCTCCGAGCCGCCGAGGAATCCCACCTTCAGGCCCAGTTCCTCGGCGCGGACCAACAGCGGGGAGGCAAGATCGCTCCCGGCGAGCCGCGGCCATCGACGGCCGGTGAGCCGCTGGGACTGGGCCACCAGGGGCGCACCGTCGAGGAGGTAGAGCCACTCCAGGTCGCTGGCCGGATCCGCGTGCAGGGTGCCCTCCCATCGCCCGCCGGTGCCGAAATGGTTGAGATGGTCAAGATTTACCGAAGCCACGGCAAGCGGTCGAGCCCCGCCGTCGGCGGCACGGGCGAGGATAAGCTCCAAAGCCGGCCCCGGGTCCATGAGATCCACGGGTGTGCCGCCCAGTATCACCTTGCTGCTGTCCAGCTTCTGCACGACGCCCCCTCAGTCCATGTCAGCGGGCAATAAATGCCCGTCAGCTTCGATGTAGCGGCGCCCGGTCACCGGGCATAGCCAGGTTCCGCCGTCGTCCTGCTTCAGCGGATGCCCGGCCTCGCCCACCCAGCCCGCCTGCCGCGCCGGGACGCCGACTACCACGGCGTAGTCCGGCACATCTTTCGTGACGACGGCCCCGGCTGCCACCGTCGCCCATTCGCCGATGCGGACCGGAGCGACGCAGACAGCGCGGGCGCCGATGGAGGCACCCTTTCCGACGGTCACGCCGACGGCTTCCCAGTCGTCCGAATTTTTGAGGATTCCATCCGGGGTGATGGCCCGCGGATGCAGGTCGTTGGTCAGCACGGCGGCCGGGCCGATGAAGACGCCGTCGGCCAGGCGCGCCGGTTCGTAGACCAGGGCATAGTTTTGCAGTTTGCAGTTGTCCCCCACCCGGACGCCCGGACCGACATACGCGCCGCGACCGATGTTGCAATTGCTGCCCACCGTGGCGTCTTCTCGGATCTGGGCGAGATGCCAGATCCGGGTGTCCGTGCCGATGCTCGCGGTTCCTGCCACGTCGGCTGTGCTGGCAATATCCTTCATGTCGCTCCTGCCGTAAGCGGTTCCGGTGCCGGGGACCGGAGTGTTGGGGGGCGCACCGCGCCGGATACGCGCCAGCCGGATGGCCGCCGCTCCCATCAATGCGCCGAGGGTGTTGGTTGCGACGTCCCGCAGGCTTGCCGTGCGCTGGCTCAGCAGCAGGAACTGGATGGTTTCGATCGCCGCGGAGGTGGTCAGGCCGACCATGGCAGCCAGCCACCAGCGACGGGCCGGCACCAGCAGGGCGACCAGCAGCCCCAGGGGGACGAAGAGGATCACGTTGGCAACGCTTTCCACGTGTTTGTATTCGATTCCCGCGGTGAGGGCGTTCCCGTCCAGCGACGAGAGCAAGTCATTGACGAAGGCGATCAGCGGCCGGTCCACGGCCGTGGGCCAGAATCCGATACAGGCCAGCGTTGCAAGGTAGAGCGTGAGCAGCATGAGGATTCCGTGGCGGGCATTGGGATGCAGCAGCTGCGACGTACCCATCGCTCAACCTCCGGCCGCAGTGCGCACGGCGGCCGGGGTAACGGCCGGGGGCCGGGGATTGACGACGATTCCCATGACTTTATGACCCCACCCGGCTGGGAATTCCGCTTCGCATCGCGCGCGCCGGAACACCGACCCAGGTCGCGTCCGCCGGCACGTCCCGCAGGACGACCGCCCCCATGCCGATCATGGCTCCGGCGCCCACCGAAGTCCCTTCCCTCACGCTGGCGTTCATGCCCAGGTAGGCGGCGCGCCCGATCCTGACTCCCCCGCCCAGCGAGACTCCGGAGGCGAAGGTGGCGAAATCCTCCACGACATCGTCATGGGTGAGCGTCACGCCGGGCATCACCACCACATGCTCCCCGAGCGTCACCCCCGCGGTCAGGGTGACGTGGCCCAGCAGGATGCTCCCCACGCCGATCCGGCATCCCGCGGGGATCCGCACCGAGGAGTCCACGACGGTGGTGAAGCGGCTCTGCGGAAACCCCAGGCCGGCCAGCCGGGCAACGACCCGGGCCCGCCCGCTTCCCGCGCCGACGCAGACGACCGCCCGGGCCTGCGGGTAGCGGAGCGCGTCACTGACCGGGCCGAGGACGCGTGCTCCGTCCACGACGGATCCCGCCTTGTCCTCGTCGTCGTCGAGGATCCCGACGACGTCGTGTTGGCCGCTCTCGCGGACGGTGGCCAGGACCTCGCGGGCCAGGCCGCCGGCGGCGATCAGAAGGAGCTCATTCATGTGGCCGCTCCCCCGCCGGCGCGCCGAACGGAGCGGATCACCCGGGACTGATCGCCCGGCGTCAGCTGATGGTAGACCGGGAGGATCACGGTGTTGTCGGTGAGCCGTTCGGTGACGGAAAGGTCCGCCCCGCCGGTATCCGATCCGGCGTAGGCAGGCTGCCGGTGTGCGGCCATGATGCCGCGCCGGGCGGAAATGCCATCCCGCGCGAGCTGTTCCAGCAGTTCCTCGCGCCCCAGGGCGAACGCCGGGAGGACCTCGAACCAGAAGGACTGGAAGTTACTGGTGCCGTACGCCGGGTCCTGGCTGAAGCGAAGCCCCTCCACCTCGCCCAGCGCCTGCCGGTAGACGGCCACAATCTGCCGGCGCCGGGCCACGGCCTCGGCCAGCCGGCCCAGCTGCACCAGGCCCACTGCGGCCTGCATGTCGGTCATCCGGTAGTTGAACCCGATCTCGAGATATTCCTCGGCCGGGGCCAAAACCGAGGCGTGGCGGTCGTTGGCGGACACGCTCATCGCGTGTTCGCGGAGTTGCCGGGCCCGGTCCGCCCATTCGCTGTTGCGCGTGGTCAGCATGCCGCCCTCGCCGGTGGTCAGGATCTTGCGGGGATGGAAGGACCACGCGGCGAGCTCGGCGCCCGCCCCCACCGGCCGCCCGCGGTAGGTGGAGCCTGCCCCGCAGGCGGAATCCTCGATCACCGTGATGCCCAGCGGGTCGCACAATTCCCGGATCGGTTCCAGATCGACCGGCATGCCGCCCTGGTCCACCACGATGACGGCGCGCGTGGCCGCCGTCAGGGCCGCGGCGATGCTCTGTGCCGACACGTTCCCGGTGTCCGCCTCGACGTCGGCAAATACCGGGCGGGCGCCGACATAGCTGACGGCGTTGGCGGTGGCGATGAAGGAGAACGACGGGACGACGACGTCGTCGTGCGGCCCGACGCCGGCCACTTTCAGTGCCAGGTGCAGGGCCGTGGTGCAGTTGGAGACCGCAACGGCGTGCGCGGCCTGCTGCGAGGCGGCGAAGGCTGCCTCAAACCGTGCCACGCGGGGTCCCTGCGCCACCCAGCCCGAGGCGATCACTTCCGCAACGGCGTCGGATTCCTCGACCCCGAGCCAGGGCTTCATCACGTTGATCCGGCTCAGCACCCGGTCCTGGCTGATGGTCATCGCACGCCTCCCACCCTGGCGGCGGCGATTTCCCCGCGCAGCGGACGCCACCAGTCCACGAGTTCCCGGAGTCCCTCCTCCAGCCCGGTGTCGGCGGTGAATCCAAGGTCGAGCCTGGCCGCCGTGGTATCCGCCTGCCGCCGGACGACGCCGTTGACGGCGCGGTCCGGACCGTGCTCCACGTGCAGGTCCGAGTCCATGGCCCGCAACAGCGCCTCGGCGAGGTCCAGCAGGCTGGTCTCGGCGCCGCTCGCGACGTTGTAGACGCCCTCGCGGGCGCCGCTCCCGGCCGCCAGGATATTGGCCCGGGCAATGTCCCTGGTATGGACGAAGTCCATGGTCTGCCGTCCATCGCCGAAGATGAGCGGCGGCTGGCCGTCCGCGATGCGTTCCATCCAGCGCACCAGCACCTCGGTGTACAGGCCGTGCACGTCCATCCGGGGCCCGTAGACGTTGAAGTACCGCAGCAGGACATAGTCCAGCCCGGTCATGGCCCGGAAGCTGCGGACCATGCCTTCGTTGAACGACTTGGCGGCCCCGTAGAAAGTGTCGTTGTTGTGGTGGTGGTGGCGTTCCGTGGTGGGGAATGACTCCGCCATGCCGTAGACCGAGGCGCTGGACGCCGCAATCAGCTTGTCGACGCGCTGGGCTGCCGCCGCCTCGATCACGTTGAAGGTGCCGTCCACGAGCACCTCCAAGGCCAGCCGGGGCTCCTCCGCGCACTGGGTAATCCGGATGGCCGCCTGGTGGAAGACGATGTCCTTGCCCCGGGTCAGGTCGTGGACCAGATCCCGGTCGCGCAAATCGCCTTCGATCAGCTGCACCCGGCCGGTGGCCATCGCCTCGTCGAGGTTGGCCCGGCGGCCCCGGACCAGGTTGTCCAGGATCTGGATCCGGTCAACCCCCGCGGCGATCAGGTGGTCAACGATTGTGGACCCGATGGTTCCGGCTCCGCCGGTCACCAGGACCTGCGCCCCCTGCAACGTGCTCATCGCATTCCCTCCAATTGGGCCTCGTTGCCGATGACGGCGCTGGACGCTCCATCCGCTCTGAGGCTGTTGCTGACTGCTTCCAGCACCGAAAGCACCCGGAGGCCGGAGGCCCCGCTGGTCCGCGCCGGCCGCTGCTGCCAGATGCTGCTGGCGAATTCGGCCACCATCTGCCCGAGTGCCTCGTGCTCGGGCAGGGCCGGCGACCAGGTGTCGCCGAGCCGGTAGGAAATGGCCGAGGCTTGTCTGTCTGCCGCTGACCGGGACTGCTTGTCCAGGCTCACTCCACGGTCGTAGATGCTAAGCCGCTGCTGCGGATTCAGGTCGTCCCAGACGAGCGTGCGCTGGGAGCCGCCGACCACGAGTTGGCGGATCTTCGTGGGGCTGAGCCAGTTCACGTGCACGTGCGCCATGGCATCGTGGGGCAGCGCGAAGGTCAGGTGGCCCACGCAGGCGCGTCCGGTGCCCAGCGGATCTGCGCCATGGGCGGCCACCTCGGCAGGCCGCAGGCCCCCGGGAAGGATGAAGTCGAGGATGGACAGATCGTGCGGGGCAAGGTCCCAGAAGACGTCCACGTCCGGCTGGACCAGTCCCAGGTTGATCCGCACCGAGTCGATGAACAGGATCTCGCCCAGCGAACCTTCTGCGATCAGTTCCCGGATCTTCAGGACGGCCGGGGTGTAGCAGTACGTGTGGTCCGCCATCAGGACCAGGCCCCGCTCCTCGGCTTCTTCGACCATCTCAAGGCCTTTGGCCCGGCTGTCCGCCAGCGGCTTTTCAACGAGGACGTGCTTTCCGGCCCTGAGCGCCGTCAAGGCGATGCCGTGGTGCGTATGTGCCGGCGTCGCAATCGCGACGGCATCGACGTCGACCGTCTCCAGCAATTCCTGGACCGACCCGCAGACGGGAACACCTCCGTGCGCGGCGGCCAGCTTGGCGGCCCGGGAATGGTCCATGTCCACGATTCCGGCGAGTTCCCAGTCGGGACTGGCCTTGAAATTGCGTGCCAGGTTCGGTCCCCAGTAGCCGGCGCCGATGACGGCGGCCCGCAAGGGAGCGGCGGCCGCCATGAGGTCCACTTCACTGCCGAAGGGCTTCCCCGGGCGGTTCACTGGACTGCCGGTCGGCCGTAAAAAAAGAAGCGTGGCCGATAATCCGGCATTGCTTCCCGGTGGACTGAAGTACATCCCGCCATGGCCAACCCCCCAGGCTGATCGGTGGTGGCATCGATTGATGCCACCACCCATCCAAGCCGGAGGATGCCCTGCCGGTCACGAGTGACCCATACTTGGCTTTGCGGCCAGTCCCGCTCCGCCGCGCCCGGGTACTACTTGGGCGGCCACGGACCCGTCAGGGTGGGGTCCGTCGGACATGCGCAGCCACCGGGCGCTGCGCCGCGAAGCGGAGCCGGCCTAGACGGCCATTCTGATCTTGAGCGCGGCCGGCTCCACCGTCACGGTCAGGTGCGTTCCGGCGCCCACATGGTCGCCGTCCACTTGGAACTCCTGTTCGTGCTCCAGGGTGATCTCGGCCGATTTTCCCTGGAAATACTCGACGGATTCCGTCTCGCCTTTGTTGCGGCCGAAAATGCCGGCGATCACGCCGAGCCAGCCGAGCCGGCCGCGCGGCGCCAGGATCAGCAGGTCAAGCACGCCGTCGTCGGTTTTTGCCTCGGGGAAGATTTCGACGCCGCCCACGAGGCGGCCGCAGTTGCCGACCATGACGCTGCGGATCCGGCGGCGGACCGGCTCCCCGCCGTCGACGCTGATCCTCGCCCGCACGGGCTTGCCCGGCAGTTTGCGGATGCCGGCCTCAACGTAGGCGAGCCAGCCCATGCGGTCTTTCAGCGCGTCCACGGTGTCGGCCATGATGGCCGCGTCATACCCGAGTCCCGCCATCACGAGGAACACCAGTTCGTCTTCCCGGTCCAGGGTTGCCTTGACCACGTCCAGGGACTTTTCGCTGCCGTTCAGGACGTCGAGGCATGCCGCTACCGGGTCGCTGACGTTGATGCCGAGGTTGCGGGCCAGCAGGTTGCCGGTGCCCAGCGGAACCAGGCCCAGGGGAGTTCCGGTACCCGCGAGGATCTCTGCGACGCAGCGGACCGTACCGTCGCCGCCGGCGGCGATGACGACGTCGACCCCTTCATCCAGCGCCTGGCGGGCCTGCCCGGCGCCCGGGTCTTCGACGGTTGTCTCCAGCCAGAGCGGCTCGGTCCAGCCCTGCGTCTCGCAGAGCCGGTAGATGGCCCCCTGCAGCGCCGCACCGGAGGATTTGATCGGGTTGATGATCACGGCGGCGCGCCTGGACTGTGTTTTGCCATCAGGCGCGGGGTTGTTCTCTGGCATGGCGTCCTTCGGGGGCGGGGAGGCGGGTGTGTCCGGAACTGAAATCCTAGCCGGACTCCGGCCGTAACCTCAGCACCGCGGGGGCGCGAATCGTGGACGTTCCGTCCTCGGGGTCATTAGACTGGCCGTGCTTATGTACTGTGGAGCACGCGGGCACAATCTCACTGCCCGTCCGGACCAGCTGACGGGCCACGCTCCAGGCGCGGAATGCGGGGGAATCATGACCGAACCAGAGAACTACTCGGCCGAGGCCGAGGCATCCAGCATGGATCCCCATGACTGGGGGCGGGCGATGGCCTTGGCGGTCACCCGGCTCGCCGAGCAACTGGCGCCCGGGGACAGCGAGGACGCCCATGCCTCACTCGTAGGCAGGGACCTGCGGCTGCTGATCAGCGACGACCCCGCCGGGGTCAGGATCACCATTTCGACGGGGCCCATCGCGGGCTCCTGACACCTGCCGGCGGGGCCGCTACCGCCCCGAGGACAGGTCCGCCGAGATGAGTTCCGCGGTGGCAACCGTCGCCGCCCGCACTGCCGCCAGGTAGCTTTCCGGATCAGGCTGCGCGCCGACCGTTTGGGCCTGCAGGGAGACGTTGATGGCGGCCACGACCTTCGGCCCGTCATGGACCGGGGCCGCGACGGACATCAGCCCGAGTTCCAGTTCCTGGTTCAGCAGGCACCAGCCCTGCGTGCGGACGGTGTCCAGCTCCGCCAGCAGCGCCTCCCCCGTCCCGAGGGCCCGCGGGGTGAGCGGCCGGATCTCGGCGGCCGCAAGGTAGTCCTGGAGCTGGGCCGGCGGGAGGGCAGCGAGCAGTACCCGCCCCATCGACGTGGCGTACGCCGGGAACCGCGTGCCGACGGTGATGCCGACGGTCATGATCCGCTTGGTCGACACCCGCGCGATGTACGCGATGTCGGTACCGTCGAGGACGGCCGCCGACGTCGACTCCCCCAGCTGCAGCGCCAGCTCCTCCAGGTGCGGCTGCGCGAGCTGCGGCAGGGACAGCCCGGACAGGTAGGCGTAGCCGAGCTGCAGCACCTTGGCGGTCAGCGCGAAGATCTTCCCGTCGGTGCGGACATAGCCGAGCTCCACGAGCGTGTACAGGAACCGGCGTGCGGTGGCGCGGGTGAGGTCGGTCCGTGCCGCCACCTCCGTCAGCGTCATCTTCGGATGGTCCGTGTCGAACGCCCGGATCACGGCCAGTCCGCGCGCCAGCGACTGCACGTACTGGTCGCTGGCGGCGGGCGCGCCGCCCTTTAATGCCTCAATCATTTCTCACCTCATGGTCTCGCACCACTTTATCCGCGCGAACGTACACTTCAGGCCCTTTGCCGCCGTTTTGCGGGCCTGACGTGTACGTTCGCGCAGCGGGGCGGAAGAGGCCGGCCTGTCAGCTTCCGACGGCGGACGCGGCCTTGAGCGGCACCGGCACCATCGCCTGCAGCTCCGCCAGCGTGCAGCCGAAGGTTTCCCGCACCTCGACGCCGTCCGGGCCGGTCAGGAACACTGCCTTGTCCGTGTACACGCGCGTCACACAGCCGATCCCGGTCAGCGGGTAGGTGCACGTCTCGACGAGCTTGGACACGCCTTCACGGGTCAGGAGCGTCATCATCACGAAGACGTCCTTGGCGCCGGTGGCGAGGTCCATGGCCCCTCCGACCGCCGGGATCGCGTCCGGGGCGCCGGTGTGCCAGTTGGCCAGGTCACCGGTGGCGGAGACCTGGAAGGCCCCGAGCACGCAGATGTCCAGGTGCCCGCCGCGCATGATCGCGAACGAGTCCGCGTGGTGGAAGTAGGACGCGCCGGGCAGTTCGGTCACCGGGATCTTGCCGGCGTTGATGAGGTCCCCGTCGATCTGGTCCCCGGTGGCTTCCGGGCCCATGCCCAGCATGCCGTTCTCGGTGTGGAGCGTGATGTTCTGCTCCGGCTCCAGGTAGTTGGAGACCAGGGTGGGCTGGCCGATGCCCAGGTTCACGAAGGAGCCCGGCTTGACGTCCCGTGCGACCAGGCGGGCCAGGTCATCGCGGCCCAGGGGCGTCTCGGAGGTCTGGATGGACGTCTGGGTGCTGCTCATTTCAGGCCACCTTCACAATGCTGTTGACGTAGATTCCGGGGGTCACGACGATCTCCGGGTCGAGGCCGCCCGTGGGGACGATCTCGGAGACCTGGACCACGGTGTGCTTGGCGGCGGCGGCCATGATCGGGCCGAAGTTGCGGGCCGTCTTGCGGTAGACAAGGTTGCCCCTGCCGTCGGCCTTGAGCGCCTTGATCAGGGCGACATCGGCGTGGATGGGGGTCTCGAAGACCTGGCCGCGGCCGTCGATGACCCGGGTCTCCTTGCCCTCGGCGAGCATGGTGCCGTAGCCGGTGGGCGTGAAGAAGCCGCCGATTCCGGCGCCGGCGGCGCGGATGCGCTCGGCCAGGTTGCCCTGCGGGACGAGTTCCAGCTCGATCTCCCCGGCCCGGTACTTGGCGTCGAAGTGCCAGGAATCGGACTGCCGCGGGAAGGAGCAGATCATCTTCCTGACCCGGCCCTCCTTGATCAGCAGCGCCAGGCCCTGGTCGCCCTGGCCGGCGTTGTTGTTGACCACGGTGAGGTCCGTGGCGCCGCAGTCCATCAGGGCGTCGATGAGTTCGAACGGCTGGCCGGCGTTGCCGAACCCGCCGATCATGACGGTGGAGCCGTCCTTGATGCCGGCGACGGCCTCGCCGACGGTGTCTACGAAATTCAACATGCTTTAGCCCTTCTCTGTCTTTGCCGACGGCGCGGCAGTAACGTTTTCCAGCACGACGGCCAGGCCCTGGCCGACGCCGATGCAGATGGCCGCGACGCCCCAGCGCTGGCCGGAGGCCTGCAGGCTGCGGGCGAGGGTGCCGAGGATGCGGCCGCCGGAGGCGCCCAGCGGGTGGCCCATGGCGATGGCGCCGCCGTGCCGGTTCACGATTGCGGGGTCGATGCCCCACGCGGTGATGCAGGCCAGGGACTGCGCCGCGAAGGCCTCGTTGAGTTCGACGGCGCCGACCTCATCCCAGCCGATGCCGGCCTTGGCGAGGGCCTTGTTCGCGGCCTCCACCGGGGCGTAGCCGAAGAACTGCGGATCGTTGGCGTGCGCGCCGCGGCCGGCGATCCGGGCCAGCGGCTCCATCCCGAGCATCCCCGCGGCGTTTTCGCTGCCGATCCAGGCGGCGGAGGCGCCGTCGGAGAGCGGGGAGGCGTTGCCGGCGGTGACGGTGCCGTTCCCGGTGCGGAACACGGTCTTGAGCCCGGCGAGCTTTTCGGCCGAGGAGCCGGCGCGGATGCCTTCGTCCCGGACCAGGTCAGTGCCGGGGACCGGGGTGACGAGGTTGTCGTAGAAGCCCTCGTCCCAGGCGGCCGCGGCGAGGTTGTGCGAGTTCGCGGAGAATTCGTCCTGCGCCTCGCGGGTCACGCCGTACTTCTCGCGGAGCCGTTCGGTGGCCTCACCCAGGGACACGGTCCAGTCCGGGCGCATGGCCTTGTTGACCAGCCGCCAGCCCAGCGTGGTGGAGACCAGGGTCATGTCCCCGGCGGGGTAGGGCTTCTCGGTCTTGGGCAGGACCCAGGGGGCGCGGGACATGGATTCGGCGCCGCCGATCAGCATGAGCTCGGCGTCGCCGGTGTTGATCTGGCGGGAGGCGATGATGGCGGCGTCCAGGGAGGAGCCGCAGAGCCGGTTGACCGTGGTGCCGGGGATGGAGACCGGCAGGCCGGCGAGCAGGGTGCCCATCCGGGCGATGTTGCGGTTTTCCTCGCCGGCGCCGTTGGCGTTGCCGAACACCACCTCGTCGATGCGTTCGACGTCGAGCTTCGGGGCGCGCTTCACGGATTCGCGGATCACGTGGGCGGCGAGGTCATCCGGGCGGACGGCGGCCAGTCCGGCGCCGAACTTGCCGAAAGGGGTCCTGACGGCGTCGTAGATGTAGGCCTGGTTCATTCTGCTCCTCTGATTCTGTGTCTGCTGTCGGGGTCAAGGGTCCCAACTAGCTCGCAGTTAATGTCGTTTTGAGGGCCCAAAACGACATCTACTGCTACCTAGTTGGGTGGGACGGCGGCTTCGTCGATCCCGGTGCTGTCCAATGCCGGGTTGTCCATTTGCTGGAAGACCTGCTGGGCGGTCTTGAAGGCGGTGTTGGCGGAGGGGACCCCGCAATAGATGGCGGTCTGGAGCAGGATTTCCTTGATGTCGTCCCTGCTCAGGCCGTTGGTGATGGCCGCGCGGATGTGCATGGCCAGTTCTTCCCAGTGTCCGTGGGCCACCATGGCGGTGATGGTGACGGCGGAGCGCATCTGCCGGGTCAGCCCGGGGCGGGTCCAGATGCCGCCCCAGGCGATCCTGGTGATCATGTCCTGGAAGTCCCCGGTGAAGGCGTCCTTGTTGGCGTTGGCGCGGTCCACGTGGGCGGCGCCGAGCACCTCGCGGCGCACTGCCATGCCGCCGTCGTAGATTTCCTGGCTGGTGGCGTCCGGCTGGACCACACCGTTTCTTTCCGGGCCGGACAGTCCGGGGATGGCGGGGATGGCGGGGCTCACTTTTCGTTTCCCCCGATGAACGTCCGGAGGAGGTCGGCGACAACGCCGGGCGCCTCGAAGGGCGCCAGGTGGGCCACGCCTTCCAGCGGCACGGCGGTGGCCGTCCCGCCGCCAGCAGTGATCCCGGCAGCGATCTCTTCGGCGAACGGCGGCGGCGCGACGGTGTCCTCGACTCCGGCCACGGCGAGCACCGGGACGCGGATGCTGCCGAGCTCGTTCCGGACGTCGTAGCCGGCGAGGGCTTCGCAGCAGAAGGCGTAGCTGAAGCGGTCGGCATCGCGCAGGGTGTGCAGCAGGCGGCCGCTGAGCTCCGGCTCGCGTTCCATGAAGCCGGGGCCGAACCAGCGCTCCGCCGAGCCCTGGATCATCACCGGGGTGCCCTGGGCTCGCACGGTTTCGGCGCGTTCCAGCCAGCCCTCGGGCGTGCCGAGCTTCGCTCCGGTGCACTGCACGGACAGGCTCTTGAGCCGTTCGCCGTGTTTGATGCCCAGCTGCAGCCCGGTGGCCCCGCCGAGGGAAACACCGGCGTAGTGGAACCGCGCGCCGGGCGCGATCGAATCGACGAGCCCGATCACGGCGTCGGCCAGCTCCGGGACGTCAAAGGTTTCCGTCGCGGCCGGCGAGATGCCGTGGCCGGGCAGGTCCCAGGCGACGACGTCGAAGTCGCCGCCGAGCAGGGCACCGGCCCGGGCCCACAGCAGTGAGGACGTCCCGAGGGACGGCCCCACCACCAGGAGGGGCTTGTCGCCAAGCGGGCGCTCGGGCGAAAGCAGTACTGCCTTGATCGTTGGTCTAGCCACGGGAGGCTCCGTTCAGGTCGGGATTCAGTGATGGTCCGGCGTCGGCGCGGGCAGCCGTGCCGCCGGCGTAGTCCGGGTAGGCCGCGAGGATGCGGCGGGAGATTTCGGCGGCCTGGCCCAGGTAGCCGGCCGGGTCCAGCAGCTCCTCGAGGCGGGTATCGGAGAGCTGCTCCGCGGGCACGGCCGCGCGGAGCAGCCGCCGGTAGGTGGCTGCCTGCCCGGCGGCGGGGGCCTGGAGCGTCTGGTCCACGATGGCCTGCAGCTGCTGCTTGCCGGTCCGGCCCGCGCTGTCCGCGGCGAGCAGCGGCGCCACGGCGGCGGACACTCCCTCGCTGAGCAGCAAGGGCCCGGACAGGTCCAGGTTGCGGCGCATGGCCGCCGGGAAGAGCTGCAGGCCCTCGGCGAGCTCCCTGAGCTGCCCGGCGGCGCCGAGGACCAGGCGGAGCAGCTGGCGGAGGGCCGGCCACTCGGTGTGCCAGGCACCGTCGGGGCGTTCGTCGTTGAAGTTGGCGGCGGCCAGGTGCAGCTGGGCGGCCAGGGCGGGTGCCTGGAGCGCTGCGCTGCGGACCAGCACGGAGAGGACCGGGTTCTGTTTCTGCGGCATGGCCGAGGAAACCCCCCGTCCCGCGGCGCGCGGCTCCGCAAGCTCCGCCACTTCCGGACGGCTCAGGAACAGGACGTCGCCGGCGATTTTGCCCAGCGCATCCGTCACCGCGGCCAGGGCATCGCCCAGGGCGGTGACGGCCAGCCGGTTGGTGTGCCACGGCCCCGGGGTGGCGGCCAGCCCCAGTGCGGCGGCGAGGCGGTCCGCAAGGTCGAAGGGGGTCACGTCTGAGCCCTCGGTCAGCGCGGTGCCGGCTGCCAGCGTTCCGGCCGCACCGCCGGTCTGGACCGGCAGCTCAAGGGCTGCAAGGCGGCGCGCCGCGGCGGCCACGCCATGGAACCACTGGGCTGCCTTGAGCCCGAAGGTGAAGGGCAGCGAGTGCTGGGTCAGGCTGCGGCCCACGCACAGCGTGCCGGCGTGCTGTTCGGCGAGTGCGGCCAGCGCCGCCGCCGTCCGCTGAAGGTCGGCCTGGAGTGCCGGAAGGGCGTTGCGGGCCAGCAGCATGAGCGCGGTGTCGAGCACATCCTGGCTGGTCAGCGAGGTGTGCACCGCCTTCACCGCCCCCACGTTGTCCGTGTCCAGGGCTTTGACCTGGGCGCGGAGGTCGGCCAGCAGCGGGATCACCGGGTTGGCGCCCCCCTGCGCGCGGACAGCGATGCCGGCGGTGTCATAGCGGTCCACCTGCGCGGCGGCTGCCACCACCGCGGCGGAGCCGGCCGGGGCGAGGGACGCCTCTTCCAGGACCGCGGCCCAGGCGGCCTCGACGGCGAGGATCGCCCCGAGGACTGCCCCGTCCCCGGTCAGCGCCGCCACGAGGGGCGACGCCGACACGGGGCTGAGCAGGCCGACGTCGCCGTGCAGGCCACTATCGCTATGCAGGCCGATATCACCGTGCAGGCCGACGTCGCCGCCGGAGCGGTGCGGATCAGTCACTGCGCGGCGCCCCCGGCATCCGGTCCTTCAAAATCCAGGAAGACGGTTTCGCCCTCGCCCTGGAGCCGGATGTCCCAGGTGAGGCCACCGTCGGCATCCCGGCGCGCGATCAGGGTCCGGCGGCGATCCGGTGCAAGCGAGCGCAGCAGCGGGTCCGCGGCCAGGGCGTCCTCGTTTTCCGGCAGGTAGACCCGGGTGAAGAGCCGGTTCATCAGGCCGCGGGCGAAAACCACCACGGAGATGAAGGGCGCCGCACCGGCCTTGGTGGGCCCGGGGTTCACCGTGGTGAAGGTGTACACGCCGGTGTTGCCGACGGCGCTGCGGCCGAAGCCGGTGAAGGTGTAGCCGTCCCGCACGAGGGATCCTGTGCGGTGGGGGACGTTGCCCTCGGCGTCCGCCTGCCAGATTTCCAGGATCGCGTCCGGGATGGGGTGGCCGGCGCCGTCGTACACGGTGCCCTGGAGCCGGATGGAGCCCGGGGTGCCGGGGGCCAGCAGCTCGCGGTCCTTGTTGTAGGGCAGGGCGTAGCCGTAGAAGGGTCCTACGGTCTGGCCGGGGGTCGGAGTCAGTCTGGTGGGGGTGGGGTTACTCATGGTCATCTCCGTCTGCTCCCAGAGCCTCGTTTTCGGTCCAGGTCCGCTTGGAGCCGGTCAGGACGATGTCCCAGTTGTACGCCAGCGCCCATTCGGGCGAGGTCTGCTCGTGGTTGTAGGTGGCCACGAGCCGGTCCCGCGCGTCCTGGTCCAGGATCGACTGGTAGATCGGGTCCAGCGGGAAGAGTTGGTCACCGGGGAAGTACATCTGGGTGATGATCCGCTGCGTGAATTCCTGCCCGAACAGCGAGAAGTGGATGTGGGCCGGGCGCCAGGCGTTGAGGTGGTTCTTCCACGGGTAGGCGCCGGGCTTGATGGTGGTGAAGCTGTAGGAGCCGTCGGCGCCGGTGATGCAGCGGCCGACGCCGGTGAAGTTGGGGTCGATCGGTGCCGGGTGCTGGTCGCGCTTGTGGATGTAGCGGCCGGAGGAGTTGGCCTGCCAGATCTCGACGAGCTGGCCGGCCACGGGGCGGCCGTCGCCGTCGAGCACGCGGCCGGAGACGATGATGCGTTCGCCCAGCGGTTCGCCGTTGTGCGCGATGGTGAGGTCCGATTCGAGGGCGTGCACGTCCATGTGCCCGAACGCGGGAGAGTACAGCTCGATGGTCTCCGGGTCCGCGTGGTGCAGGTCCTTGGTCGGGTGGCGCAGGACGCTGCTGCGGTACGGGGCGTAGTCCAGCCGGGGCTGGGTTTCCGCCGCGGCGCCGTTCCTGAGCGCCTGGGCGTAGGCGTCGCCGATGGCCTTCATCTCGGCGCTGAGGTCCGCCTGCGACTCCGCGGCCGCATCCAAGGCAGGGACGGCACTGGCGTGGGTCTTGGGTGCGGCTTCCGTGGCGTCGTCCGAGACGTCTTCGGTGATCGGGTCGGCGTTGAAAATGTCGATGGTGACTTCTTCAGGCACAGCAGCCTCCTTTCATTTCGGTGGTGGTTTGGGTTGGGTCAGATGGTGAGTTTGAGCTGGTGCAGGTGGTCGTACTGGACGGCGTGGCGCACCGGGGCGTTCGGTGCGCCGTAGCCGTCGTAGGCCCCGCGGCGTTCAACCATTTCGAAGAACACGCTGCCCACGGTGGCGGTATAGAAGTGCAGGAACTCGCCGTCGGCGTCGCGGTCATAGAGCAGGTTGAGCTCGCGGAGGGTGGCCAGAAAGTCCGGATCCAGCCCGAACCTCGCGTCCAGGTCCTCGTAGTAGTTCGCCGGGATCCGGAGGAAGTCCAGGCCGCGGTCCCGCGCGGCGCGGGCCGTGGCCACGAGGTCGTCCACCGCGAAGGCAATATGTTCCTGGTACGTCCTGCGCTGGCCGGTTCCGCCTGCGGGGCCCGCGCCGTGCTGGAGGAGCGGAGCCAGGTTCAGGACGAGGCGGACGCCCCGGTCCCCGGTGAGCATCACCTGGGACCGGACCAGCCCGGTGGGGCTGGCGACCTCCGCGTACGGCTGCGGTTCCAGGGCCAGGGCGCTCGTGTAGAAGAGCACCGCCTCGTCAAAGTGCTGCCAGGGCTGGGCGAGGTTCACGTGGTCGATCACGGCGCCATGGCCCGGGGTGGCGCCTACGGCGGGCGGGACGTCCAGTCCTTCACCGAATTCGCGGGTCCACGCGGCGGTGCCGTCGGGGCTGCCCTGGCACAGGAAGATCTCGGTGGAGTCCGGGGCGGCGAAGCCCTGGAAGATTTCCTCGTCGGCCTGGCTCTTGCGCGGCACGGCCGGGGCCTTGAGCTGCTGGGCCCGGGCGGCGGCAATCACCGGGGAATCGACGTCGAAGCCCAGGGCGGAAATGGCCGGCGCGATGGCGGTGCCAGGGTTTCCGGTGCCGGAGGCGGAGTCGGCAGTGCCATCGCCAGCCGGGGGCTGTTCGTTGATGATCACGCGCGCGTGGCCCATGGTCCACAATTGCACATTCTTGGTCCGGTGGCGTCCGTTGAACGCGAACCCCAGCTGGCCCAGCAGGGTTTCCAGGCCGGCGGTGTCCGCCGCCCTGACCTCTGCGAAGTTGAAGCCGGCCGGCTCTGCCACCTGCGGCAGGGTGGCCAGTTCCATCGGATAACGACGGCGGCCGGCGGCCCTGGTGGCCCCGCCGGATCCGTCGCTTCCGCCTGGTCCGTCAACGTCGGGGGCCGGGACGGGGTTTGCCTCGAGCCACTTGGCCGTTTGCTCTTCAAGCCAGATCAGGGAGCGCATCGCGTCCACGGCCGTGCGCTCGACATCGGACTGCCGGAAGACGTCGTTGAAGACCTCCAGCGACACCGGACCGGCGTAGCCGGCCCGGACGACGTGGCCCATGAACTTGGCGAGGTCGAACTGCCCTTCGCCCGGGAAGACCCGGTAGTGCCTGCTCCAGGAGAGCACGTCCAGGGACAGTTTGGGGGCGTCGGCAACCTGGACGAAGAAGATCTTCCCAGGGTCGAAACCCTCGATCGGGGCGGTGTCCGCGTCCCGGGAAAGGATGTGGAACGAGTCCAGGCAGGCGCCCAGGTTCGGGTGGTCCACCATGTCCACCAGGCGGTGGGCGTGCCCGTAGTCGTTGACGTACTTGCCCCAGGCGAGGGCCTCGTACGCCACCTTCATGCCGTGGTCCCCGGCGAGGGCGGCGAGCCGGGCGAGCTGGGAGGCGCGGAGCTCGTCGTCGTCGATGGCTGCGGTGGCCACGTTGGAGCAGACGAGGATGGTATCCAGGCCCAGCCGGGACATCAGCTTGAACTTGGCCCCGGCCCGGCGCAGGTTGGCGGCGAGGAGGTCCTCGGGAACGCTGTCGAAGTCGCGGAACGGCTGGTAGAGGTCCAGGGTGAGGCCCAGGTCGGCGGCCATCTTCCGGACGTCCTCCGGGCTCAGGGGGGACGTGACGAGGTCCTGCTCGAAGATTTCGATCCCGTCGAAGCCGGCGATGGCGCAGGCCTCCATTTTTTCCCGCAGGGTGCCGGAGAGGCAGACGGTGGCGATTCCGGTGCGCATCAGGCGGCCACCTCTTCCGCGGCCACGAGTTCCAGGAAGTGCGCGCGCATGCGGTCCGCGTCGGCCTCGAGCCCGGTGAAGATCCGGAAGGCGTCGGCTGCCTGGCCCACCGCCATGCGGCCGCCATCAAGCACCTCGCAGCCCTTGGCCCGGGCTTCGCGGACGAGCTCGGTGTCGATCGGCCGGTACACGATGTCCGCCACCCAGTGCCGGGGCTCCACGAGGGACATGTCCAGCGGCACGCCGGGATGGGCGGCCATGCCCACCGGGGTGCAGTGCACGAGGCCGTCGGCCAGCGGCATCAGCCGCGGCAGCTCCGCCGTCGTCCGCGCCGTGACCGTGCTGGCCGGGAAGAATCCGGCAAGTTCGGCCGCGCGGGCCGCGCAGCGTGCGGCGTCGGTGTCCACCAAGTCCAGTTCGCGGACGCCGGCGGTGAGCAGGGCGTAGGCGACGGCGGAACCGGCACCCCCGGCTCCGAGCTGGACCACCCGGTCCAGCTTCGCGCCGGGCAGGCCCGAGGCCAGGGCCGCCGCGAACCCGGAGAAGTCCGTGTTGTGGCCGACGAAGCGGCCGTCCCGGATGATTACGGTATTGACCGCTCCGAGCCGCCGGGCGTCGGACGAGACCTCGTCCAGGTGTTCCAGGACCAGTTGCTTGCAGGGGTGGGTGATGTTCAGGCCGTTGAAGCCGAGCCGCCGTGCCGCGGTCAGGAGCTCCCCGATGGACTGGCCGGGCAGCCCGAGTTCAAGGAGGTCGATGGGGCGGTAGAGGTACCGCAGGCCCTGCACATCGCCTTCGCGTTCGTGCATGTAGGGGGTAAGCGACGGCATGACACCGTCACCCACCAGTCCCACGAGGAAGGACTCTGCTCGATTGCTCATCCGTGTAGCTCCTTTGACAATGGCACGCGGCGGGCGGGGACGCGCTCGGCGTCGCCGGCGGGCCGGGTGATGGGGATTACAGTACCGCAAATGTTCATATGTTGCACTGTTGTTCTTATGACGAACAATTCAGAACGACGGCGGCCACGGCCGGGGCGGTTCTCATCGTTGGGGAAGCCTGGCGGACAGCTCGGCCGCGGCGGATTGAAGCAGCGGAACGAGGGCCACGAGGGCCTCCATGCCCATCCGGAAGACCGGGACGGCGGTGGCCAGCGACGCGAAGGCGTGGCCCTGGGAGTCGAAGACCGGGACGGCGACGGCGCGCATGCCCAGCTCGTTTTCCTCGTCCATCGTGGCGTAGCCGCGGCGCCGGACCAGCTCGATCTCGGTCCGGAAGGCGTCCCGGTCCGTGATGGAGAACTGGGTCAGCGGCTCCAGCTCCAGCCCGTCGACAAGACGGGTGCGGGTGGCGTGGTCCGCGAAGGCCACGAGCGCCTTGCCCACGGACGTGGTGTGGAGCGCGCCCAGATGCCCGGGATCACTCGTGACCCGGAAGGTCTGGGGGCCATCGACCTTGTTCACGGTCAGATGGTGGTCGCCGTCGCGCACGGACAGGATAGTGGCCTCACCGGTCTCGTCCGTGACACGCCGCAGGACGGGCAGGGCGGTGCCGGCGAAACCGTGATGGTTGGAGACTCGTTGGCCCAGCTGGAACACGCGCAGGCCCAGGCGGTAGCGGCGGCCGTCCGGCTCGTAGTCCACGAAGCCGTCCCGGGTCAGGGAGCCGAGCAGCCGGTAGGTGGTACTGAACGGCAGTTCGGCGCGGCGGGAAAGCTCCGCCGCGCTGGCGCCGCGCGGCTCGTCCCCCAGCAGCACCAGCAGGCCCAGGGCCTTGCCCACCATGTCCGTCCGGGAGTCTTCCTTGGCCCCCTTGGCTGCCGTGGCTGCCTTGCCGGCATCCGCCTCGGGGACGGCATCCGCCTCGGGGACGGGGGTCACGGGGGGCGGGGCGGCGCCGTCGAGGTCTGTGTCTTGATTCACACTCATACCCTCATATTGCCACATCGTGAGAACTATTTCTAGATGGTGATTATTTTCTTGACAAGTGACAGTACTCACAGCCATGATTGCTACATCGCACAAGTAGCTTCCACGATGTGGCTACTAGTCCGGGTCTTTCCACGGACCTCCGGCCGCCGCAGACTTAGAGGAACGGCAGCTGGGTACCCCTGATCCATCCGCGACACCGTCGTCACAGCAAAGGAACACCATGAGCCAGACACTTCCGTCCGCGAGCCCGGGCACCGCTGCCCCGGCCGGGACGCCGAAGAAGGCAGCCCTCGCCAGCTTCCTGGGCAGCGCCGTCGAATACTACGACTTCTTCATTTTCGGTTCGGCAGCCGCCCTGATCTTCCCCAAGGTCTTCTTCCCGGACGCCGACGCCAACGCCGCCATCATGTCCTTCGCGACCTTCGGCTTCGCCTATGTGGCCCGCCCGGTAGGCGCCGTCATCCTGGGCCACTTCGGCGACCGCGTCGGCCGGCGCAAGGTCCTCATGTTCACGCTGCTGCTGATGGGCGCCTCGACCTTCGTCATCGGCTGCCTGCCTGACTTCAAGACGGTCGGCTGGTGGGCCCCGGTGCTGCTGGTGCTGGCACGGCTCTGCCAGGGCCTCTCCGCGGCCGGCGAGCAGGCCGGCGCCTCCTCGATGACCCTCGAGCATGCCCCGGACAACCGCCGTTCCTTCTTCACCTCCTGGACCCTGACGGGCACCCAGGGCGGCCAGATCCTCGCCGCCCTCGTCTTCATCCCCGTCCTGGCCCTGCCGGACGAGATCAAGTACGGCATCGGCTGGCGCATCCCGTTCTGGCTCAGCGCCGTCGTGGTCCTGGTGGCGTTCTTCATCCGCCGCACCCTGCACGAGCCGCCGGCCTTCGAGGAAGCCCAGAAGACCGCACAGATCGCCAAGCTCCCCGTCGCCGACCTCCTCAAGCACCACTGGCGCGATGTCCTCCGGGTGATCGCCTGTGCCTTCATCGCCGCCGTCTCCACCGTGTTCGGAACCCTGGCCATCAGCTACGCAAAGACCGTCGCCGGCGTGGACGGCACCACCACGCTGTGGCTCGTCGTCGGAGCCAATCTTGTCGCACTCGGCACCCAGCCGCTCTTCGGCAAGCTCGCGGACAGGATCGGCCGCAAGCCGGTCTTCATATACGGGGCACTGTCCAGCGCGATCCTGACGCCTGTGTTCCTGCTGAGCCTGGAGTCCGGCAGCGTCCCGCTGATGTTCCTCGCCGCCATCGGCTTCTTCTCCTTCGGCTACGCCGCCTCCAACGCCGTCTGGCCTTCCTTCTACGCCGAGATGTTCAGCACCAAGGTCCGCTTTTCCGGCCTGGCGATCGGCACCCAGCTCGGCTTCCTGATGGCCGGGTTCGCACCTGCCATCGTGGCGGCCATGGGCGGCATCAAGCCCGGCGGCTGGGTCCAGATCAGCATCTTCACCGCGGTCATCTGCGTCATCGCTGCCATCTCGGCGCTGACAGCCAAGGAAACGTACAAGGTTCCCACCAAGGAACTCGGCCTGCGCTGAGGTTCCGTGGCATGACGTACGACGGCGGCCCGTCCCTTCCCGGGGCGGGCCGCCGTCGGCGTAGGCGGGCGGTTACCGGCGACCGGCTTCCAGGACCTCGGCGAGGTCGTAGCTGACCGGTTCTTCGAGCTGTTCATAGGTGCACGTCCGCGGATCGCGGTCCGGGCGCCAGCGGACGAACTGTGCCGTGTGACGGAACCGTTCGCCTTCCATATGGTCATATTTCACCTCGACCACGCGCTCGGGACGCAGCGGCGTGAAGGACAGGTCCTTGCCGCCGCTCCACCGGCTGCCCTCGGCATTGCGCGGCGTCCTGGTCCCTTCCTCCTGCCGGGCCGACGCCCACGGATGATCCTCGAAGCCGGTGACGAGCGGCTGGAGTTCCGCAAAAAGTTCCTTGCGGCGCTGCATCGGAAAAGCGCCCACGACTCCCACGTTGGTGAGCGATCCGTCGCCGTCGTAGAGGCCCAGCAGGAGCGAGCCGATCCGGTCCGGCCCGCTCGTGTGCACCCGGTAGCCGGCGAGGACACAGTCGGCGGTGCGTTCATGCTTGATCTTGAACATCGCGCGTTTGTCCGGCTGGTACCGGCCGTCCAGCGGCTTGGCCACGATCCCGTCCAGGCCCGCGCCTTCGAACCGGCGGAACCACTGCCCGGCGGTCTCCCGGTCCCGGGTCGCGGCCGTCAGATGGATTGGCGCCGTGCTGTCAGCGAGCACCCGTTCCAGCGCCGCCCGCCGCTCGGTGAACGGCCGTGCGGTGAAGTCCTCCTCATCCAGCGCCAGCAGGTCGAACGCGACGAACCGTGCCGGCGTCTGTTCGGCCAGCAGCCTGACCCGGCTCGCGGCGGGGTGGATCCGTTGCTGGAGCGCATCGAAGTCCAGCCGGTCCCCGGATGCCCCGACCAGGATGATCTCGCCGTCGACCACGCAGCGCGGCGGCAGATTCGCCTTCAGCGCCGCGACCAGCTCGGGGAAGTACCGGGTCAGCGGCTTGCCGTTGCGGCTGCCGATCTCCACTTCCTCGCCGTCGCGGAAGATGATGGACCGGAAGCCGTCCCACTTCGGTTCGAAACTCACCGGCCCTTCGGGCAGCGCATCCACGGCCTTCGCGAGCATCGGCGCAATCGGGGGCATCAGCGGCAGTCGCATAGTGCCCATTCTTGCCCCACGCCCGTCCTCCGCCAACCCCCGCCCGGTAATAACCCTCGCCCGGCAACAGCACCGGCGCCCAGAACTAACCCACCGCTTACCGCACCGAAACGCCCCCGCAACATCGGCGCGCCACACTGGAGGTGCCGGCAAACAGCAGGCACCAGCTCCAGTCCGGGAGGCCCCGCCATGTTGAAGGAAGCCAAAACCCATGTAACCCGTATCCGGGCCCTCGACCAGCTGCACCGCGGCGACGAGATCGAGGCCCGCCTGAAAGTGGGACCGGACTACGACGACGTCGTGATCCGCCGCGGCTGCGTCCAGGAGACCGCCCCGGGAATCGGAGTCATCTGGATCATGGACCGCCAGTCGGGCTCACGGAAGGCGATCAACGCGGACGAGTGCACGCTCTGGCGGGTCGCCTGAAGCGTCAGCCGCCGGCCACGGACTGGAGGATCAGGACCTCCTGGCCGGGTGCCACCTCAGTCGCCAGGCCCTGCAGCCGCCGGATCTCATTCCCGTTGACGTATATATTCACGTAGCGGCGGATCGTTCCGGTCTCGTCCCGCAACCGCCTCGAGAGCGCCGGATAATCCCGGGTCATCGAGTCCAGCAGCCATTGAACCGTCACCGTCCCGTCCGCGGGCGCAGTCAGGCTCGACTGCCCGCCGGCGAGCGGCTGGAGGACGCTGGGCAGCAGCACGCTGATTCCAGAGGCCACGGCAGTTCACGGCCCCGCGGGGACGCCGGCGAGCAGGTCCGCGGGGACGGACGCTGCCCGCACGCACAGCACGTCCGGCAGGTGCGAGGCCAGCTCGGTGAAGTGGTCGCCCTCGTCGTCGCTGGCGTAGACGCTGCCGCCGCGCGTTCCGAAGTAGACGCCGGCGGGCTCGGCGGAGTCGGCACTGGCGGCATCGCGGAGCACCGCGTTGTACTCGGCTTCCGGGAGCCCGGTGTGGAGCCGCTTCCAGTTCCTGCCGGCGTCGTCGGTCCGGTGGACGGCCAGCTTGCCGTCCGGCGGGATCCGTTCGCTGTCGGCTTTCAACGGGATCACCCAGGCGGTGCCCGCCCGGCGCGGGTGCGTCAGCATGACAAAGCCGAAGTCCGCGGGCAGCCCCTCGGCGATCGACTGCCAGCTCTCGGCGTCGTCATCGCTGCGGTAGACGCCGTGGTGGTTCTGCGCGTACAGGCGGCCGTCGACGGCGGCGTCCGCGGCGATCTTGTGGACGCACTGGCCGAATTCGGGGTTGGGATCGGGCATGAAGTAGGCGGAAATCCCCTTGTTGCGCGGCTCCCAGGAGGCCCCGCCGTCGAGCGAGCGGTAAACCCCGCCGGTGCTCATGGCGACGTGCACCTTCTCGCCGCTCGGGTCGATGACGATCGAGTGGGCGGCGGCACCGCCGTAGCCGGCGCCCCATTCCTTGCGGTGCGGATGGTCCCAGAGCCCCCGGTTCAGTTCGAAGTGCTCACCGCCGTCGGTTGATTTCCAGACCGAGATCGGCTCGCAGCCGGCCCAGACGACTCCCGGCCGGGCTTCGGAGTCCGGATGGATCTGCCAGACACGCTCCAGCGCCGCCTCGGTGTCTTCGGGGAACCGGATGGCGCCCTGCTCGGGCTCGTCCCACGTTGCGCCCAGGTCATCGGAGTGGAAGACCGTGGGCCCCCAATGCTCGGAACGGACTCCCACCAGGATCCGGGTCCGGCCGTCGCGGCTGTCAATACCGATGCTGGGGATTTCACTCATCAGGAAATGCGGGCCGGAAAGGGACCACTCCTTGCGGTCCGGGCTTGTCGCAAGCCAGAGCCCCTTTTTGGTTCCGATCGCCAGGACATAACTCTCTGCGGTAGCCATGCCCTCCATGCAACCACCACCGAAGGACGGCCGCAATGGTTTTCCCGGGGCAGCATGCACCCGCTCCCACAGGCAGCTTCGGTGCGGGACTTTGTCCACGAATTCGGATTGCGCCTCGATGAAGTCCCAGTCGGCCGCCGTCAGAACTTACGCCTCTGGGAAGGGGTGTCCCGTTTCGGAGTATCGCGTGGATGACGTCGCAGCGGCGGCATGCCAGGCAGATGACGGCGGCGTTGTGTTTCTTCGCTTCGGCTCGTTTCCGGTCGTAGTAGGCCTTGGAAACGGGGTCGTGGCGGGAGGCGATCCACGCGGACCCAACAGTGCGTTCCGGGCAGGGAATTCCCCGCGGATGGACGTCCCGGACCGCCGCGTGACCGGTGCGATGCCGGCGTAGGCGGCGAGGTGCCCGGCGGTCCGGAAGCGGCAAGTGGCCCGCGCGGGCAGCGCCTTGAGACACTGACCGCCGCTTCCGCGGTGGCTTGAACGGCTCACCGCAGAGGTCACCCGCGAGGTCGCCTCACAGCGTGCGGGAGGGCTCCGCGAGCTCGAGGAGCACCTGCGCGCTGCTCGGCGCGAGGTCACGTGCTGCCGCGGTCGCAGCGGCGGCGACCGCGAGGGACTCGGCGAGGTCCGGGTCGTGCAAGACCTTGGTGACTGCGCTTGCGAGCGCGGTCGGGTCGGCCACGGGGAACAGGACCCCGTCGACGCCGTCGTCCACGAGCTGGGGGTTGCCGCCCGCGTCTGTGACCACGGTGGGAAGGCCGGCGGACATCGACTCCATGACCGCCACGCCGAAGGGCTCACCGAGGCTGGCCAGGACGAAGACGTGGGCGCCGTGGAGCCGGTCGATGACCTCCCGCTCCGACACTGCACCGAGCAGCTCGACGGCGCCCTCGAGGTCGAGCTCGCGGATCAGCGCCTCGAGCTCGCGCCTGTAGCCCGTGCCACCGGCCTCGTCCTCACCTGCGATGGCGCAGCGCACCGCGAGACCGTCCTGCCGGAGCATCCCCACCGCCCTGATGAGGTCGGCGTGCCCCTTTGCGGGGTTCAGCCTTCCACAGGAGAACAGCTCCGCCTCACCCTCGCCGCGCCAGGCACGGTACGGCGCCGGGCGCCGCAGCCGGCTCAGCCCGACACCCATGCCGCACAGCGGAAGGCGGTCCGGGAGCTGCGGGACAGCCGACCGCAGCTGGCTGCGGAACTGCTCGGTGATGACGATGCCTGCCTCGGCGCCGCCCCACTTGGCCCTCTGGTCCGGGCCGTAGTCGGTCAGCCCGCCGTGCAAGGTGAGGCTGTACTGGCATGCGCCGAAGATGCGGGCGAAGCGCGCCACGTCGGCCGCCGAGGCGCACGAGTGCACGTGCAGGTGGTTCCAGCCCCGGCGCCGCGAGAGCTGCGCCAGCCGTGCGCCCAGCAGGACGGCGGCGAGGAGTGGGCCCCGCTCGCGGAGGCTGCGCTCGCTGCGGAGCACCGCGACGCCGGCTCGCCCCCAGGCCCGGGGTCCGGACGCCACGAGGCGGCCGAGCGCACCCAGCAGCGCGACCACGCCGAGGGGGAAGAGGTAAGTCGTCGCCGCGCTCGCCTCGGCGCTCCAGTCGTGCGCCTGCACCTCGACGGCGGGTGCGCGGGTGCTGACCTGGTCGACGTGCGCGCCCAGGCGTCTCAGCTCGCGCAACTCCCTCCAGAACATGATGTGCGTCTGACCGGGGAATTCCGGCACCAGGTAGCCCAGTCGGGTGGGCGAGCCGGCCCCAGCCGGCGTCGTCGAGTCGGTCACTTGTCGCTTTCCTTCCCCATGGCGGTCCCTGCCCGGCGCGGATGCGTCAGCATGACAAAGTCGAAGTCCGCGGGCAGCCCCTCGGCGATCGAGTGGGCGGCGGCACCGCCGTAGCCGGCGCCCCATTCCTTGCGGTGCGGATGGTCCCAGAGCCCCCGGTTGAGCTCGAAGTGCTCACCGCCGTCGGTTGATTTCCAGACCGAGATCGGCTCGCAGCCGGCCCAGACGACCCCCGGCCGGGCTTCGGAGTCGGGATGGATCTGCCAGACACGCTCCAGCGCCGCCTCGGTGTCTTCGGGGAACCGGATGGCGCGCTGCTCGGGCTCGTCCCACGTTGCGCCCAGGTCATCGGAGTGGAAGACCGTGGGTCCCCAGTGCTCGGAACGTACTCCCACCAGGATCCGGGTCCGGCCGTCGCGGCTGTCAATACCGATGCTGGGGATTTCACTCATCAGGAAATGCGGGCCCGAGAGGTACCAGTCCTTGCGGTCCGGGCTTGTCGCAAGCCAGAGCCCTTTTCGTGCCGATCGCCCGGACATAACGCTCTGCGGTAACCATGGCCCCCATACAACCACCACCGAAGGACGGCCGCAATGCATTTTGGCTGATTTTTTCCGCCGGCGGAGGCAGCGCCCGGGACGGGGCCGGAGTCAGTCGACGAATTCCGACTGGGTCTCGATGAAGTCCCAGTCCGCCTCGGTCAGCACCACCGCCACATCGTCCGGGCCGGGTCCACCGGCCGCCGCGATGCTCTGCCGTACGTCCACTGGCAACTCGGCGGCACGCAGGTTTTCCCGCAGCCACTCCTTGCACGCCAGATCCAGATCCAGCCACCACATGAAGATTTCCACGGCGGTCACCCTTTCCTCGTTCTTCAACGTTATGCCCCCGCGCCGGGGGTGTTCAATAGCCACGCCGCGACGGCGGCCCGTTGCGTAGGAAGACCGGGCAAATCCCTGTTCAGGCCGGCGCCCAGGGGAAAGAATTGAGTATGTCTTCAGCGCGCAACGGCGGCCCGGCTCCCCTGGTAGTGGGCGTGCATCCCGGCCAGCACCCCGAGGTGCTCGAAACCGCGGCGTCGCTGGCCAGGAGCCTCGCCGTCCCGATTATTTGTGCCTACGTCGACGAGGCAAGCTACCTCGCGGAGTGGGATCCGGCACGGTCCGCTCACCGGCTTTCCCAGCACCCGGACACCGACGACGGCGAGATCCGGGCGGTGGCCCAGGGGCTCCGGTCCACGATCGAGGCGGCCCTCGCCGGCCAGGGGGTCGGTTGGTCCCTGCGTACCCTCGCCGGGGATCCCGCCCGGGCGATCGGCAGGCTCGCTGCCGAATCCGGGGCGGCAATGATCATCGTCGGGACACCCGAACGCGGGCTGGGCCACCGTATCTCCGCGGCACTCAACGGCTCCGTGGCAGCGTGGCTGAGCCATCATCAGGACCATCCGGTCCTGATCGTTCCGGCACGGACGCCGGGCCGGACTCCGGACGGCCCGGCGCGGGGCGGGTGAACCGGGCGGGTGAGGCGGCGGGTGAACGGGCGGGTGAACCGGCGGCGAACGCCACAGGAAAATAAAGTGAAAGTACTTACCCGGGGCGCTGGCTTTATCCCTGCACCGCCCAGTAAGCTTGTTTCTGTGGGCAAGGACGCCCGCCCAAAGCTGCTCCGGAGTGCGTATCCCCCAATAACGCACTCCGGAGTTTTTTAATGTCCGGACCGTGGTGAACATGCGATTCGCGCCGAGGCAGTTGCTGGATACCCCTAGGGGGTATATATTGGGTTCATGGACGAGCCCGAAATTACCCACATCGCTGCTGAGGATACGGAAACGCAGCAGCACGGCTATTCCGCCAACAAGGAGGCCTACCTGCGCCGGCTCAAGCGGATTGAAGGCCAGGTGCGCGGCATTGCCCGGATGGTCGATGAGGACAAGTACTGCATCGACATCCTCACCCAGGTCGCCGCCGTCACCAAGGCCCTGCACGCCGTCAGCCTGGGACTCGTGCAAGAACACATCGGCCACTGCGTCCTCGGTGCCGCCTCCGAGCCGGACCCGGATCTTCGGGCCGAAGCGATTGACTTCAAGGTCAAAGAGGCCACCGATGCCATCGGCCGCCTGCTGCGGTAGCGGCAACACCCCATACCAGGCCATCGGGCTGATAAACCACCATCAGTCCCCCACAAGGAGCAAGCCATGAGCACAGTTTCCACCACCGTCAACGTTTCCGGCATGACCTGCGGACACTGCGTGTCCTCCGTGAGCGAAGAACTCGAGGCCCTCGCGGGCGTCGAAAAGATCGACGTCGACCTCAACGCCGGCGGCATCTCCACGGTCACGATCACCTCGGACACGGCACTTTCCTCGTCCGAAATCGGCGAGGCGATCGCCGAGGCCGGCTACCTGGTGGTCGCCAACGAAGCATGAGCACCGGCGCCCCGTCACCAGCCCGCACGCCCCCAGGACAGGGCAGAAAAGGACAGGAAAACACCGTGAGCAGCACCATGGATAGAGATCAGCTGCTGGACCAGCCGGGAACCCGGGTGATCGAACTCGACATCCAGGGGATGACCTGCGCCTCGTGCGTCAGCCGCGTCGAACGCAAGCTCGGAAAGCTCGACGGCGTGGCAGCCTCGGTCAACCTCCCGCTGGAATCCGCCCAGGTCACCGCCCCCGCGGGCGTCACCGACGAGCAGATCACCGCGACGGTGGCCGCCGCCGGCTACCAGGCAACAGTCCGGGCCCCCCGCTATCCCTCCCCGGCGATTGAGCCCTCCCCGGTGATTGAGCCTGTCGAAATCCCCGCCGGTACTGCGGTTTCGACAAGCTCAACCACCGGAGGAGCGGCCGCCACGCTGCGCCCGCGGCTGGTCCTCGCTGCCGTCCTGACCGTTCCGGTGGTGCTGATCTCGATGTTCCCGGCGTTCCAGTTCGCCAACTGGGGCTGGGTTGCGGGGGTTCTGGCGCTGCCGGTCGTCACGTGGTCGGCCTGGCCATTCCACCGGGCGGCGGCCCTGAATGCCCGGCATTTCGCCTCCACCATGGACACGCTGGTATCCATCGGCGTGACCGCGGCGTACGTTTTTTCGGCCTGGCAGCTGCTGGCAGACCCGTTGCTGACGGCTTCCCCTGACATGGCCGGCATGGAAACGCGCTCCGGCGGGCTCTACTTCGAAACCGCCGCTGTCGTGAGCACATTCCTGCTGCTGGGCCGCTACCTCGAGGCCCGCGCCAAACGGACGGCCGGCGACGCCCTCAGGGCCCTGCTGGACCTCGGCGCCAAGGATGCCACCATCCTGCGGGACGGCCATGAACACCAGATCCGCGCCGACCAGCTGGGCGTGGGCGACGTCATCGTGGTGCGCCCCGGCGAGAAGATCGCGACCGACGGCGTCGTCATTGACGGCTCCTCCGCCGTCGACGCCTCCCTCGTGACCGGCGAATCCGTACCGGTGGACGTCGGTCCGGACAGCCCCGTCACAGGCGCCACCATCAACACCTCCGGCCGCCTCCTGGTCCGCGCCACGCGCGTGGGCTCCGAGACCACCCTGGCCCAGATGGGCCGGCTCGTCTCCCAGGCCCAGACCGGAAAGGCTCCGATCGCACGCCTCGCGGACCGCATCAGCGCCGTGTTCGTACCGGTCGTCCTGGTCATCGCCGCCCTCACCTTCGCCGCCTGGCTCCTCCTGACCGGACCCGTGATCAGCGACGCCGAACTCCGCGCCGCCTTCACGGCCGCCGTCGCCGTGCTGGTCATTGCCTGCCCCTGCGCCCTGGGACTGGCCACTCCCGTCGGACTCCTCACGGGAACCGGCCGGGGCGCGCAGCTGGGCATCCTGATCAAAGGCCCGCAGGTCCTGGAGGACACCCGGACGGTGGACACCATTCTGCTGGACAAGACCGGCACCGTGACCACCGGCCACCTCGCCGTCGACGGCACCGAGGCATTCGCCGGCTTCAACGGGACCGGGGTCCTGCGCCTCGCCGGGGCGGTGGAGGCCGCCTCCGAGCACCCCATCGCCCGCGCCATCGCCGCCGCGGCACGGTCTGCCGAAAACCGGAACAGCGACGCCGGAAGGCTCCCCGCCGTCGAGCTCTTCCGTTCCGCCCCCGGCGGCGGCGTCACCGGAACCGTCGAAGGGCGCGTCGTCACGGCGGGCCGCACCGGATGGCTGCGGGAGAACGGCGTCGCCTTCACGGCGGCGCAGCAGCTCGCCCTCCGCGCGGCGGAGGAATCAGGGGCCACCGCCATCTGGGTCGCCGTGGACGGCCAGGCTGCGGGTCTCATCAGCCTGCGGGACACCGTCAAGCCCGGCTCGGCCGCCGCGGTCGCCCGGCTCCGGCAGCTCGGGCTCCGTCCGATCCTGCTGACCGGCGACAACGCCGCCGTGGCCGCCCGGGTGGCCGCCGCCGTCGGGATCAGCCCCGAGGATGTCTACGCGGGCGTGCTGCCGGAAGGCAAGGTCGAGGCCGTGCGGAAGCTGCAGGCCGGCGGCGCCACCGCGGCCATGGCCGGGGACGGCGTGAACGATGCCGCGGCGCTGGCGCAGGCGGACCTGGGCATCGCCATGGGGTCCGGCACGGACGTGGCCATCGAGGCGGCCGACCTGACGGTGATGGGGAACGACCTGGGGCAGGTGGCGCAGGCCATTGAACTGTCCCGCCGGACCCTCGCCACGATCAAGACCAACCTGTTCTGGGCCTTCTTCTACAACGCGGTCGGCATTCCGGTGGCGGCCCTGGGCCTGCTCAACCCGATGATCGCGGGAGCGGCGATGGCCGCGAGCTCCGTGCTCGTTGTGGCCAATTCACTGCGGCTGCGCGGCTTCGGCAAATAGCCAGCCCCGTGACGCGCAACCCGCCCCACGACGCGCGGATTTCGTGACGCTACCCGCATTCAGGTAGCGTCACGAAATCCGTGCATCGCCAGGCGCCAGGCGGTGCCTGGTCGGGCAGTTCAGGCGGCGCCAAAGCGGACAGCGGCCTTGGCATGCGCCTTGGCTGCCTCTTCCGCCCGGTCCTTGGCCGGGGCATGCGTTACCAGCGAATCCAGCAGGTGCGCGGTGGCGTGCGCGATCTCGTGGACGGCCCGGTTGAAGGCTTCCTCGTTGGCTTTGGACGGCTTCGTGCTGCCGCTGATCTTGCGCACGTACTGCAGCGCGGCGGCCTCCACCTCAGCCGTGGTGGCGTGGGGCTCAAAGTTATGCAGGGTCCGGATGTTGCGGCACATATCCCCATGTTAATCCAAGGCCCGGGATCGGGGCCGGCGGCCGCGGCCGCTGGAACCGCCGGCCGAGGGCACCGCAGCTCAGGGAACGGGCTCGACGTCGTTCGCGTGATCCAGCGCCGCCGGCAGCAGGACACCGGCCGGCCGGGGGACCGCGCCGGGCCCGGATGCCGCGCGGAGCTCGTCCACGCGGACCAGCACCACCCCGCCGACGATGAGGAGCCCGCCGAGCAGCTGGATGGGGCCGGGCAGCTCCCCCAGCAGCAGCCAGGCCCAGATCACGGCAAACAGCACCTCGGTCAGCGAGACGAAAGACGCCACCTTCGAGCCGAGGGCCCGCGCGGCGACGATGCCGGAGACATAGGCCAGGACGGTCGCCAGGACCACCAGCCCCGCCAGTGGCATCCACCACGGGGTTATCCAGGGACCGAGCTTCGTGTCGGCGGTGCTGAAGGCCATCGGCAGCAGGCCTGTCGCCGCGGCAAGCCACATCACGACCGCGCCCACCATCAGCCCGCCGGAGGCCAGGACGATCGGCGGGAGGGTGTCGTTCTCCTTGGCCGTGATGAAGAAATAGATGGCAAGGCAGACGGCGGCCGCGATCCCCCACAGGACGCCGATGAGGTCGATCTTCACGGCCCCGGTGAGGTCCAGGACCAGGACCAGCCCGCCGAGGGACAGCAGCGTGCCGGCGATGGTCAGCGGCCGCGGCCGTTTCCGGCTCGCCGCCCAGAGCCAGAGCACGATGATGACGGGTGCCAGGTACTCGAGCAGGAGGGCGACGCCTACCGACAGGCGGGACACTGCGTTGAAGTAGAACAGCTGGCAGGCGGCGACCCCGATGAGGCCGAAGAGCAGGACGGTGAGCCAGTTGTCCCTGAGCTGGTGCCAGCGTCCGCGCAGCGCCGGGATGGCCGGGATCGCCAGGATCAGCGCTGCTCCGGTGAGCCGGGCCGTGACCGCGGCACCGGGCGTCCAGCCTGTCTCCAGCAGCGCTTTGGCGAACGAGCCGGAAAGGCCGAACACCGCCGAGGAGAAGAGGGCCACACCCAGGCCCGAGGCCATGAAGCCTGAAGCCGGGGCGGTTGTTCCAGGACCCTCCTTGGCGCCGGCGGTGACCTGCGCATCGGCGCGTTGGCGTTCGGCAGACACGGGCTGCCTCCTGTCAGGAGTAAAGTAGGGTTATGGTCATGACAGTACGCCCGGTGCAGGTAAGGAGTCAAGATGGTTTTTGCCCCTGACACGGAAATTGCCCTGCGCTCGGTGGTCAACCTCATCAACAGCGCGGCCAACGGTGAGGAGCAACTGTCTACCCCCGGGGATCTGGACCGCTTCCTGGCGGCCGAGGGATTCACCGGTTCCCGGACCCGGGACGCGGCAGAGCTGGCCAGCGTCCACCGGCTCCGCGGCCTGCTCGCCGCCCTCTGGCTCGCCGATGAGGCCACCGCCGTGGAGACCGTCAACCGGCTGCTCAGCGAGGCGCGGGCGCTCCCCCAGCTGGTCAAACACGATCAATGGGATTGGCATCTGCATGCAACCACGCCGGACGCGCCCCTGGCGGACCGGATGAGCACCGAGGCCGCCATGGCCCTGGTTGACGTGATCCGCAGCAAGGAGACGGACCGGATGCTGGTGTGCGCCGCCGAGGACTGCGACGCCGTCGTACTGGATCTGAGCCGGAACCGGTCCAAACGCTATTGCGACACGGGAAACTGCGCCAACCGGGCACACGTGGCCGCCTACCGGGCGCGGAAGGCCGCGTCCTAGCCGCGGCCTAGCCGCATCCTAAGGAGCGGACGCCCCAGCGGACGCCGTTGCGGCGTTCCTAGCCGAGGTCGTCGCGGGGCGCGTCCGGAGCCCCGGGAGCCCCGGAAGCGCCGGGCCCGGGCCGGGTGGAGCCGCCGTGGCCCGTGGCGGGCTTTTTCGAGCTCAGGTTGACACCGGAGCCCTTCCCGAGGTGCTCGGGGTTGTCCTTGTGGCTCATCGAGAGCATGGCGAGCACCACCAGGATCACGATGAAGGCGATGCCTCCGCCGATGAAGGCCAGGTCAAAACGGGGCGAGCGGGCGCTCCCGCCCGAGGCGAAGACCAGGACGCCGACGAAAACCACCACGCCCCAGAACGCGGAGAACATGAGCGGTCCCTTGACCGAGGTCCGCAGGCCGCGCGGTTCTCCGGATTTCTGCTGTGCCAGGGTACTGTCCTCCTGCCGCCAGCGCCCGGCAGGCGCGGCGGGTCTGTTACCGCAATCGTTCTACGCAAGGTAGAACCTGTCGGTACTAGTTTACGGCCTCCGCCGAATTGCCCCGTGCATCGTGCCGCAGCGTCAGGCCGGCCAGCGCCCACAGCACCCCGCTGATGATGGCCCCGCCGCCGGCAACACCGAGCAGCGCGTGGGGGCCCAGGTCCGTGAAGAACGGCAGCGCGGCGGCCGTCCCGAGCCCGATCACGCCGGAGGCGATCCAGTCGCGTGCCAGCACGGAGCGGCCGCGGCCGGTGATGCCGAGGTACAGCTCCGCGGCCGCCGCGAGGCCCAGGCCCAGGGCCGCGATGGTCCCGAAAACGAGCCCGCCGGGAATCAGGGCGACCGCCGCGCCGGTTCCGGTCAGAACGGCACCGGCGGCGGAAAGGATCTTGCCGGCGGGTGGACCGGTCTGGAATCCGGCCTTCTGCACGCTCCAGATCAGCACCACACCGGTCGCCAGCAGGTAGGCCCCGCCGGCCCAGCCCATTCCGGCCGCGGACGGCGCGCCCCAGAACACGGTCAGCGCGCCAAACACGAGCGCGACGGCGGCCCGGACGAGCACCGGCTTCCAAAGGTCTGCGGCGCCGGGCAATGCGGTGGACGCGTCAGGGGCTGCGGGGAGAGTCACCCGTCCAGTTTAGGGCGAAGCGGATCCACTCCGTGCCGGATCAGCCGGCGCGCCAGCGGGAACGCCTCAGCGGGAACACCTCAATGGGAACCGAGCACCATCCAGCGGTCCGTCCGCGCGCGGAGCCCGAGCGTGAGGGCCCGGGCGAGCATGTAGCCGAGCGAGAACGCGGCCCACAGCCAGAGCAGCGCCGCGCCGCCGCCGGCCCCGGACAGCCGGACGGCCAGCAGCAGCGGCAGGTAGGCGGCGAGATTGACGACGCCGGCGATCGCCAGGTACCGCGCGTCACCGGCGCCGATCAGGACCCCGTCGAGGACGAAGACGTAGCCGGCGATCGGCTGGCCGGCGGCAAGCACCCACAGGGCGAGCGTCAGGGCGGCCCGGACCTCGGCGTCGGAGGTGAAGAGCAACCCGGCCCACGGCGCCACCGCGGCGAGCACAACGCCGGTCACGGCACCGAACCCGAGGCCCCAGCGGGTCATGGTGCGCGTCAGTTCGCGGGCCGCGCCGGCGTGCGCGGCGCCGAGCTCCTTGCCGATCAGCGCCTGCGCCGCAATCGCGAGGGCGTCCAGGGCAAACGCGAGGAAGGTGAAGATGGTCATCGCGAGCTGGTGGGCGGCCAGGTTGACGGGGCCCTGGGCGGTGGCCACAAGGACCGTGGCGAGGATCGCGATGCGCAGGCTGAGCGTGCGCAGCATGAGCCAGGAGCCGACCCTGGTCATGGCCCGGATGCCGCGCCAGTCGGGGAGCAGGGAGACCCCGTGGCGGCGGGCATGGCTCCGGACCATCAGCACGTACACGCCCGCCATGGCCCACTGGGCGATGCTGGTGCCGACGGCGGAGCCTGTGACGGACCAGTGCAGCCCGTAGACGAGGACCAGGTTCAGCAGAATGTTCAGGGTGAAGCCGGCGCCGGCCACGGCCAGCGGGGTCCGGGTGTCCTGCAGCCCCCGCAGCACGCCGGTCCCGGCGAAGATGAGCAGCATCGCCACGAGGCCCGGCATGGACCAGCGCAGGTAGTCCACCGCGAATGTCCGCACCTCGCCGCGCGCGCCCATCAGGTCCAGGAGCGGTTCCGCGGCGAGGAACCCCGCCACGGCCAGGACGGCGCCCAGCACGAGCGCCAGCCAGACGCCGTCGCGCCCGGCCGCGAGGGCCCTGGGGAGCTGGCCGTGGCCGACCGCCCGCGCCACGGCCGGGGTGGTCGAATAGGCCAGGAAGACCATGAGCCCCACCCCCGTGTGCAGTACAGCGGACGCCAGCCCGACGCCGGCCAGCTCGGCCACGCCCAGATGGCCCACGATGGCCGAGTCCGCGAGCAGGAACAGCGGCTCGGCGATCAGGGCGCCGAAGGCCGGCACGGCGAGGCGCAGGATGTCCCGCCGGTGCCCGGCGGCCGGCGGCTTTGCGTCCGCTGCGGGCATTGCGGGCGGCGGCACTGCTGGCGGCGGCGGAGAAAGATGCACGGAACCACCCTAACGGGAAGTGCGTCACACTCGGTCTCGTTTAGTTGACATTTCAACCAAATATCGGAAGACTTGGAGTTGAAGCTGCAACCTTAGGGCTGTACACCGACGCCCGGGGCAGCGCCCCTCCCCCAATTCCAGAAAAGGCACATCACATGAACCAGCCAGCACTCACCACCACGGCCCGCACCATCCTGCGCGTCATCACCGGATTCCTCTTCGCCGCCCACGGCTTGCAGAAATTCAACGAATGGACCATCGCCGGCACCCAGGCCGCGTTTACGCAGATGGGCGTTCCGGCCGCCGGGCTGGCAGCCCCGGTCATCGCCACCCTTGAGCTCGTCGGCGGCGTTGCCCTGATCGTGGGCGTGCTCACCCGCGTCTTCGCCGTCCTCCTGGCCCTGGACATGCTGGGCGCCTTCTTCCTCGTGCATGTTTCGGCCGGCGTCTTTGCCGCCACCGGCGGCTATGAGCTGGTGCTCCTGCTGGCCGGCGCCGCCGTGGCCGTGGCCCTGGTCGGCGCAGGAAAGCTCTCCGCGGACCGCGCCCTGTTCGGCCGCGCCAACTCGAAGCTCAGCATCCTCGCGTAGCCCCTCCCCCAAACAACCCAGCGCGCGACGGCGGGCAGTCACCCCAGGGTGGCTGCCCGCCGTCGTGCGCTGTCAGGTTCTGGACCTGCTTAGTGGATGTCGGAGGGATGCTGCGCCAGCGGCGTGACCTCGATGTCCATGTAGGGGAAGAGCGGCAGGCCGGAGAGCATGTCGTGCAGCTCGTCATTGCTTTCCGCGTCGAAGACCGAGTAGTTGGAGTATTCGCCCACTACCCGCCAGATGTGGCGCCACTTTCCTTCGCGCTGAAGGTTCTGCGAGTAGGCCTTTTCCACAGCCTTGATCTCGGCCGCCTTCTCGGCGGGCATGTCTGCGGGAATGTGGACGTCCATGCGGACCAGGTACAACATGGTTCTCTCTTTCGTTCGGGTTCATTCGTGTGGGACTGCCGTGCGGACTGGCCGGGGCCTTGCTGGGCTCTGCCGGGCGTGCCTAGCCCAGGAAGCCCCAGAGCAGGACGGCGGCGATGTAGATGATGCCTACCCAGAACATCATGATCACGGTGTAGCCCATAATGTCCTTGAGCTTGAGCTTGGATAGGGCCAGGGCCGGGAGGATCCAGAACGGCTGGACCAGGTCGTTCCAGGCGTTGCCGAGCATCACGGACATGGCGGTCTGGGCAGGGGAGGCGCCGATCGCGTTGGCGGCGTCCATCATGAACGGACCCTGGATCACCCAGTGTCCGCCGCCGGAGGGGGCAAAGAAGTTGATCAGGAACGAGCTGACCAGGCCCCAGAACGGCAGGGTCTCGGGCGTGGAGATGCTGGTGAAGATGCCCGAGATGGTCAGAACGAGTCCCGAGGCGCCCATGATCGCCATGATGCCGGCGTAGAAGGGGAACTGGAGGATGATGCCGGAGATGGTCTTGATGCCTTCATTCAGCTGGCGCAGGTAGGCATTGGGGGTGCCCAGCAGCAGGATGCCCAGGAACAGGATGAAGAAGTTGATCAGGTTCAGGTCCACGCCGCCGCCGCGGATGAAATTGATGACCACGTACGCCATGCCCAGCGCGCCGATGCCCACCGCCAGGATGCGGCTGTTGTTCAGCTTCGAGGCGATGGTGCTGGCATCGGGGTCCACTGCCTCGGCCTTGGCCGGTGCTGCGGCATGCAGGGCGCGGTCAATCTCGGTGACCGGCTGTCCCGGCTTCGGGTGCAGCATGCCGTTGAGCAGCGGGAGCGTGATGAGGACGGCGGCGGCGGTGATCAGCATCGGGGCGGAGAAGATGGTCTCGGCCAGGGTGATGAGGCCCATCTGCTTCTCCATCGGGTGGCCCGGGGTGGAGATGAGCATGGGGATGGTGGCGGAGAGGCCCAGGCCGTACATGGTGAAGCCGCTGTAGGCCGCGGCGATGATCAGCGGGTAGTGCACGTTCCTGACATGCAGGGCCAGCTTCTTGGCGATGATGCCGCCGATCACCAGGCCGAACCCCCAGTTCAGGTAGGACCCGACCGCGCCCACCAGGGTGGCCACGATGACGGCCGTCCGCGGGGTTTCGACCCGGCTGACGATCGCATCCATCAGCCGGTCCACGACCGGGGCGTTGGCGAGGACGTAGCCCATGGCCAGGATGACGGCCATCTGCGTCGTGAAGGCCAGCAGGGACCAGAAGCCCTTGCCCCAGGCAGCCGTCACGTCGGTGAAGCTCTGCTGCTCGACGACGATGGCCAGGATGACGGTGAGGAACGTCAGGACGATGGCGAAAACGAAGGGGTCCGGCAGGTACCGGCGCATGAGCTCGGTAAAGAAGCCCGCCACCTTCTGCATGAGGCCGGTGCGTTTGACCGCCGGGAATTCAGTCTCGATGACTGTCTTGTTCATGGTTTCTTCCTCTTTGAAATGCCGGAATTCACGGGTAATTCATTGCAGACCGCGGGCATCCGGCTGCCCGGAGGGTGAAGGGAGGCCAGCACGGGCCTCCGGGTAGCAGTGCTTCCCATCACAGGCTCTCGTTAGGCGGCGCACATTCAACATGACAGAAGGCGCCAATCAGCGTCCAATAAAATATCAATAAAGATCCGATAAGGAAATCGTTATGGGCAGCACGATGCACCTGAAATACCTGCAGGCCTTCGCGATCCTGGCGGAGGAACTGCATTTCGGCCGTGCCGCGGAGCGTTTGGCGGTCGCGCAGCCGCAGTTGAGTGTCTGGATCCGGAGGCTGGAACAGGATCTGGGGGTTTCGCTGTTCGACAGGAGTTCACGGACGCTCCGTCTGACCGAAGCCGGGCAGGCGGTGCGGGAGCCCGTTCGGCAGACCCTGGAGAGCGCCAAGCTCATTGACCGTGCCGCACTGCTGGGCGCGGCGGCCGTGGTGGGACAGGTCGCCGTCGGCTACGCGGGGGCAAGCAGCCGGTCGGTGCTGCCGCCGCTGGCCAAGGCGCTCCGCAACGCCGAGCCCGGCATCGAGCTCAAGCTCGTGTCGATGGTCTACGCCGGGTCCGCGCCGGCACTGGTCGCGGCGGGGGTGCTGGACATCGGCTTCTCCCGGCTGCCGGTCCGCAGCATGGAAGTCAACACCCGCATATTTGCCTACGAGCGGTTGCTGGCGGCACTGCCGGAGGACCACCCCCTGGCCGCGCAGGAGACCGTGGACCTCAAGGACCTGGCCGACGAACCCTTCGTCAGCTTCCCGGCCACGCAGGGCGCGACATTGCGGGACGCCACCATGCGGCTGGCCCTGGAAGCGGGCTTTTCGCCCCGGGTGATGCAGGAGGCCCCGGACTCCTATGCCATTCTCGGCCTGGTCGCCGCCGGTGTCGGAGTCACCTTGACGCTTTCCTCGGTGAGCCACATCAGCCACCCGGGCCTCGTCTATCGGGAACTGCAGGGCTCCCCCACGTATCTGGCAACCGTCGTCGTATGGCCAAAACACCATGTCAGCCGGGCCATGCAAGCGGTGCTGGAGCTCATGGAAGAGATTTTCCCGACCCCGGGGCGGCCGAGGGGACGGATTCTGGACTGACAGCCGCATCCTCGACTGAGGCCCGTGTGTGGCGCACGCGCGGCGTTTATGTCCTTTCCCCGCGGCGGGATGCCGGGCCTGTCAGTAAACTCGCAGCATGAGTGAAACAGCCGCCAGTTCAGTGACCCTGCGTTTCCTTGCGGCCCCCACCGACGTCGGCCACAGCGGTTCCGTCGACGCCGGGACGGTGCTGGAGTGGGTGGACAAGGCGGCCTATGCGGCCGCCGTCGGCTGGTCCAAGTCCTATTGCGTCACGGCCTACGTCGGCAACATCCACTTTGCCGATCCGGTCAACAGCGGCGACATGGTCGAAGTCACGGCCACGATCGTCTACACAGGCCGTTCCTCGATGCACATCCGCACCGTGGTCTCGTCCGGCGATCCGAAGGGCGGCCCGGCCACCATGCGCAGCCAGTGCATGGTGATCTTCGTGGCGGTCGGGGCGGACGGCAAGCCCATCCCGGTGCCGCAGTTTGAGCCCGCCACGGCCGGGGAGTTCGAACAGCGTGACCACGCGCTGGCGCGGATCAAGGTCCGTGAGGACATCGTCAAGGCCATGAGCGCCCAGGAATACACCGACGCCGGCACCGCCGAGCGCGTTGTGCTGCGGTTCATGGCCGCCCCCACCGACGTGAACTGGGGCGGCAAGGTGCATGGCGGAATCGTCATGAAATGGATCGACGAGGCCGCCTACGTCTGCGCGTCGCGGTACTGCGGGAAGGACACGGTAGCCGTGTTCTCCGGCGGCGTACGGTTCTACCGTCCGCTGCTGATTGGCGATGTGGTGGAAGTTGAGGCGCGGCTGGTCTACACCGGAACCAAGGGCATGCACGTCGCCGTCCATGTCCGCTCGGGAGATCCGAAGGGCCGGGAACTGAAGCTCACGACCTACTGCCTGACCGTCATGGTGGCCCGCGATGAACACGGCACCTCCGTCCCGATCCCGCAGTGGGTGCCGGTGTCAGAGGAGGACAGCCGGCTGCATGCCCATGCCCGGGAACTCCTGGAAATCCGCGGCCGCGCGCCCGGAAACCGGCTGCCCACCCACCTGCTGGCCGCCAGCGGCCTCGAGCCTTCCCGGCAGCCGGCCGGCTGACAGTCCGCCGGCCGGCCAGCCGGCGCGCTGCAGGCCGCCGCAGCCCGCCGGGCGGCTAGAAGCCGCCGCCCGCGTCGGCGGCCATGTTGGCAAAGCGCGAGTAGTGGCCCTGGAACGCGACCACGATGTCCTTGGTGGGGCCGTTGCGGTGCTTGGCGATCAGGATGTCCGCCTCGCCGGCGCGGGGCGATTCCTTGTCGTAGACGTCTTCGCGGTGCAGCAGGATGACCATGTCCGCGTCCTGCTCGATGGAGCCGGATTCGCGGAGGTCCGAGACCATGGGCCGCTTGTCCTGGCGCTGCTCGGAACCACGGTTCAGCTGCGAGAGGGCGATCACCGGCACCTGGAGTTCCTTGGCCAGCAGCTTCAGGGCACGGGAGAACTCGGAGACCTCCTGCTGGCGGGATTCGACTTTCTTGCCCGAGCTCATGAGCTGGAGGTAGTCCAGGATCACGAGTTTGAGGTCGTGCTGCTGCTTCAGCCGGCGGCACTTGGCGCGGATTTCCATCAGGGACATGTTGGGGCTGTCGTCGATGAACAGCGGGGCGTCGTTCATCCTGCCCATCGTCGTGGCGATCTTGGACCACTGTTCGTCCTTGATGGTGCCCTTGCGGAGGTCCTGGAGGCCGATGGTGGCCTCGGCTGAGAGGAGCCGCATGGCGATCTCGTTCCGGCCCATTTCCAGGGAGAACATCACCGTGGCCAGGTTGTTCTTGATGGCTGCGGAGCGGGCGAAGTCCAGGGCGAAGGTGGACTTGCCGACGGCAGGGCGGGCCGCGATGACGATCATCTGTCCGGGGTGCAGCCCGTGGGTGAGCTCATCAAGTTCGTAGAAGCCGGTGGGTACCCCCGTCAGGCCTTCACCGCGGTGGCCTGAGGCCTCGATCTCGTCCACGGTGGCTTCCATGACGTCCTTGAGGACAACATAGTCTTCGGCGGTGCGCCGCTCGGCCACGGCGTAGATCTCGGCCTGCGCCTGGTTGACCAGATCCTCGACCTCGCCGTCCGCGCCGTAGCCCAGCTGGACGATCTTGGTGCCGGCATTGACCAGCCGCCGCAGCACCGCGCGTTCGCCGACGATTTCCGCGTAATAGCCTGCGTTGGCTGCAGTGGGGACGGTCTGGATGAGCTCGTGCAGGTAGGCCGGGCCGCCGATCCGGTTGATCTCACCGCGTTTGGTCAGTTCATCCGAGACGGTCACGGCGTCGGCGGGCTCCCCGCGGCCGTAGAGGTCGATGATGGCCTCGTAGATGGTCTCGTGCGCGGGGCGGTAGAAGTCCTGTCCCCGCAGGATCTCGACGACGTCGGCAATGGCGTCCTTGGACAGCATCATGCCGCCCAGCACGGACTGCTCCGCGGGAATGTCCTGCGGAGGTTTGCGGCTGCCTTCAGATCCCCGCGTACCCTCGACCGAGTCCAGATGCGTAACTGACAAAGCTGCCGTCCTTCATTGTGTGCCGTGGCGGATATCCGTTCGCCGCCGGCGTGTAAACCATGTGCCTTGGTCTGTGCTGTGGTGCAAAGTGGCGTGTAACCGGGTGCCCCGCCCGGTTAAGTCCTATCAGGCGGCTCCGACAGTATTGTCGGTTGCCGCGATTCCCGCGCCGGATGCCGACCCGGCTGGTCGACGCGGCCCCGTCAGGATGGCGCGCTGCCACGCCGGCCCCGCCCCCGCTTTATCCACAGCCCGGATCCCGTGTCCGGTCAGGACGGGCCGTTGCGCGGACCGCGGTGTGCCGCAACCAGGATTTCCGCACGCCCGGCCCGATACCCCGCTACGTTATCCCCGGATCCGGCCGGCACCAACCCGGCCGGCGCCGCCCCCTGTGGAAAAGCTGTGCACTAGTGCCTCCTGCTTGTGCACAGCCTGTGCAAAGAGCTGTGGATAGAAAAATACTTCAGCACTCAATCCGTCGCTGACCTGCGGAAACACCAGGCTTACCTTGTGGACACAAAAATAGTTTGGCAAGGCTTCATCCACAGCTTGCATCCCGGGGGTGGGGATGAGCGGCGGATTCCGAACCACAAACAGCGCCAATTGCATGCATTTTGTGGCCGGCGTCACGGGCCCGGGCGGAATTGACGGCTGCCACGCTGCCCTGTAGGCGTTCTGCCTCAGGGTGCTGTGGATAACTGCTTTCTGGCATAAGCTCTAGGCATGGGCGATGTACTGCTGGTCATACTGCCTGCCCTCATTCTCGCGGCAGTGCTCTGGGCCGTCGTCACGGCGCTTAAGCCACGGGATTCCGGCATTTCCGACGCGGAGCGCTATCAGCTGGAACTGGCCGTGCGCTCACAGGCCCATTACGCAGCCCAGGTCCGGGCCGCAACGGCGGCGCGCGCCCGGGTGGATGCGGCCACCCGCCCCAGCCAGAACGAGCAACAGCAGTCGCAGCAAGCGGAGCACGCCCGCACCTCCCTGCGTGCCCGGACGGGCACCGCGCCGGCCGCGGGGCAACCCGGATATCAGGGCCCCGTCCTGCCCGGCGGCCAGCTCAACCCCCAGTTCGCCCTGCAGCTCCAGTCGCTGGCCCGCAACGGCAAGAGGATCCAGGCCGTCAGGCTGCTGCGCCACGCAACCCATTCAGATCTCCTGACCGCCCAGAATTATGTAGATCGGCTGTAGTACATGGAATCCCTGCTCATTCCCGTCCTGATCCTGGCGCTCGTCGGCGCCGGCGTGCTGCTGGCAGCCCGGGCCCTGAGCCGCCGCGGGAGCCGGCCACGGCCGGAGGCGTCCCCGCAGCCCAACCGCGACCCGGCGGAGCTTGCCCGGGGAGCCGCCGCCAGGCTCAACGAGGAGCAGCACCGCCGCCTGTACGCACTCATTGCGCAGGGACAGGCCATGGCCGCCATCAAGCTCTACTTCGAGGCCACGGGGGAGGGCCTCCGCGCCTCCCGCGACGCCGTCGGCGCACTGGCCGCCCATCCGCAGCCCCTCCCCACCTCAGCTCCGCAGCAAGACTCCCCCGGGGATGAAGACGACACTCCCCAGCGTTTCCCGTACCGCTACCGCGCGATCGCCAGCAAGGGCGACGTCACGCGCGAGGTCAGCAGCAACATGCTCAACGATGAGATCTACGGCAGGATCCGCACCCTGGCCAAGAGCGGCGATACCGAGGCGGCCGCGACAGCCCTGACACGCCACTCGGACATTTCCATGAAACAGGCCCGGGAATTCATCGCACTGCTCGACGACTGAGGAGATTCCCCGATCGGCCCCTCTTGCTAGTGCCCGCCGGAGATCCCGGCGAGCAGCTGCTCGAAGGGAAGCGATTCCAGCGCTGCCGGCTTCTGCTGCGGTTGCGCGCCCTCCAGCAGGCGCGCGAACTCGCCTGACGCCCGGTCGATCCGCACCGAGAGCGGCGAGCCGCCGTCGTCGGTATTTCCCCAGTCCTGCGGGCCGGCGAAAACCGCCGTCGCGGCGATCCGGGTGCGCAGGTAGGTGAACAAGGGCCGCATGGCGAAGTCCAGCACCATCTGGTGCCGGTCCGTGCCCGCCGTGGCGCCGAGCAGCACGGCCTTGCCGGCCAGGGACTTGGGGTCCAGGACGTCGATGAACGACTTGAACAGGCCGCTGTAGGAGGCGCTGAAGACCGGGCTGACCGCGATGATGCCGTCCGAGGCGTCGACGCCGGCGATCGCCTCCGCCAGGCGCGGGGCGGCGTAGCCTGTCACGAAGTTGTTCGCGATATCCACGGCGAGGTCCCGCAGTTCCACGACATCGACGGTGACCGCGTAGCCGGACGCCGAGAGCTGGCGCTGCGCCGAGGCGGCCAGCTGATCGGCCAGCAGGCGGCTCGACGACGGGACGCCGAGGCCGGCGGAGAGAACGGTGATGCGGCGGGTTTCCATGAAGTGCTCCTGGTGTAGACGGATCAAAACCATAATACATGCGTTTGCATCTATCTACACAAGCAGCGGGCGGGGGCTTTTATTCCCGCCCTCCGTTGCCCTATCACTTTTGGTCCCTCAGCGGCCGGACTGGCAACCACAACTGATAGCGCAACCAGGGTGCACCGTTCGACGCCGGTGCCGGCCGCGGCTGACAGGGACGCCGCCGTCTGCAACACTGCCCTCATGGCTGAAAACAAAACCCAGGCGACGGGCGCCTCCGTGGACGAGTTCCTTGCCGCCGTCGAGCATCCGGTCCGCCGCAGCGACGGTTCCCGCCTCCTGGCGCTGATGTCCGGGATCACCGGACAGGAAGCGCAGATGTGGGGGCCAACGATTGTGGGGTTCGGCCGCTATCACTACCGGTACGGGAGCGGGCGGGAGGGGGACGCAGCCGCCGTCGGATTCTCCCCCCGGAAGGGCGCCCTCTCGCTGTACGGCCTGACGGCAGCACCGGAATCGGCCGGGCTGCTCGGCAGGCTCGGGAAGCACAGGACCGGCGCGGGCTGCCTCTACATCAACCGGCTCGAGGATGTGGACGAGGCGGTGCTGGCGGAGCTGATCCGGACCGGCAACCGGCACATGACCACTGTCCTGCACGACGGCTGAGCCCCACGGGACTACTGCAACGCGGGGTCACTTACGGCCCATACGGGGCCCGGCAATGGGCGCGATGTGACCCCGCGTTGGATTAAAAGGCAGAAGGCCCCCGCCATCGGTTCCCAAGGGGAATCCGAAGGCAGGGGCCTTCCGGCAGTCCAGGGCTGCCTGGCCAGGCGGTAGTCGAAGGACTACTTGCCCGGGACCACGTCGAGTTCGATCACAGCGGCAACGTCATCGTGGAGACGGACGTGAGCCTGGTAGGAACCGACCGACTTGATGTGTGCCGGCAGTTCAACCTTGCGCTTGTCGATGCGGCCAAGGCCAGCGGCCTCGACGGCGTCGGCGACGTCGCCCTGCTTGACGGTGCCGAACAGGCGTCCGCTCTCGCCAGCCTTGACGATCAGCTTGACCGGCTTGGCGGAGAGTGCAGCGGCCTGCTTCTGGGCATCTTCCAGGGAAGCGTGCTCGCGGGCAACGCGGGCAGTCTTGATGGACTCAACCTGCTTCTCGCCACCCTTGGACCAGGTAAGGGCGAAGCCGCGGGGCAGCAGGAAGTTACGTGCGTAACCGTCCTTCACCTCGACAACATCGCCAGCAGCACCGAGACCGGTTACTTCGTGGGTCAGAATGAGCTTTGCCATGTTAGTTAATCCCTTCCTTAGCCGCGGCCAGCGCCGGAGTAAGGCAGCAGAGCAACTTCGCGGGCGTTCTTGATTGCCTGGGCGATCTTGCGCTGTTCCTGCACCGTGACGCCTGTGACGCGACGGGCGCGGATCTTTCCGCGGTCGGAGATGAACTTGCGCAGCAATGCTACGTCCTTGTAGTCGATGACAGTGATGTCAGCGGCCTTCAAGGGGTTGGACTTTGGTTTGGGCTTACGGAGTTCAGCCTTAGCCATCGTGGAGCTCCTATTCGATGGAGCCCGTGGATATTGATCCACGGGATGGTGGTGGTCCGGCGTTGTCTGCGCCCGGAAGCCTGGCGGCGTCCCGGCGGTTTCCGTCGCCGGACCTTAGATGTTTTTTAGAAGGGAGGTTCGGAATCCGGGCCGTTGCCCCAGCCGCCGCCCGCATTGCTGACCCCGGGCGTGGCCCAGGGATCTTCCTGCGCGGCGGGCTGGTTGCCGCCCCATGTTCCGCCGGTGTTGCCGCCCTGGTTTGCACCCTGGCCGCCACCGAAACCGCCGCTGTTGCCGCCGCCGAAGCCACCCTGGGAGCCGTTTCCGGCACCCCCACCGCTTGAGCGCTGGGTACGGTTGACCTTGGCGTTGGCGTAGCGCAGGCTCGGGCCGATTTCGTCGACCTCGAGCTCGATAACGGTGCGCTTCTCGCCTTCTTTTGTTTCGTAGGAACGGCTCTTCAAACGGCCGGAAACGATCACGCGCATGCCCTTGGTCAGGGATTCGGCGACGTTCTCGGCTGCTTCGCGCCATACCGATGCGCGGAGGAACAGGGTTTCCCCGTCCTTCCACTCATTGGACTGGCGGTCGAAGGTGCGCGGGGTGGAAGCGATGGTGAAGTTCGCTACTGCCGAACCTGACGGCGTGAACCTCAGTTCCGGGTCACTGGTGAGATTACCGATGACCGTAATCGTGGTTTCGCCTGCCATCTACTGCCTCCTTGTTCGTTCCTGCGGGGGTAAAGCTTGAAAATCGGGAGCTGAAATTACTCAGCGACGACCTTCTGCACTTCGGGGCGGGTGACCTTGGTGCGCATGATGGTCTCATTGAGGCTCAGCTGGCGGTCAAGTTCCTTGGCGGTAGCCGGCTCAGCGGTGAAATTCACCACGGCGTAGATACCTTCAGTCTTCTTCTGGATTTCGTAAGCCAGGCGACGGCGGCCCCAGATGTCAACCTTTTCGATGGTTCCACCATCGTTGGTGATGACATTCAGGAACTTCTGAAGCGTTGGCTCAACGGTACGCTCTTCGACCTCGGGGTCGATGATTACCATCAATTCGTAAGGACGCATATGTGAACCCACCTCCTTTGGGCTAAGCGGTTACGGCATTTCCGTAACAGGAGGTTCATTTGCGGTGCCGTGCGTTGCAGGGTCACCGGAACGGTGGCGCGGCGCAGCACAGACTTCAATATCTTAGTGCATCCGGGCTGGTTTCGGCGATTCCTTGCCTACTGTAGGCGCAGCGCCGGCGCGGCGGGAAGCAGCGCAGCCAGCCATGTGGATAACGGCCGGGCCGGCCGGTGCGCGGGCGGAAGTCCGGTGCGCGGGCGGGGGATGGTGGCTGTGCCATGATCAGGGAATGAACACCGGATCACCGTTCCGCGCCGCCGTCCGCACCCGGCGGAGCCGCCTGCGCTTCGCCGTCATGCTCCTGGCGGGGCTGCTGGCAGCGGCGGCGGCCGGCCTGTCCGGGCATTGGGTGCAGGCCCCGGCGGTGGGCTGGAGCAGCGCGGCGCTGACCTACATTGTCTGGGTCTGGCTGGTGATCGGGCGGCTGGAACCCGCGGAGACCCGGGCCCACGCGACTGCCGAGGACCCGGCCCGCGGCACCACGGACCTGCTGATCCTGGCCGCTAATGCCGCCAGCCTGGCGGCGGTGGCGGCGGTCGTCGTCGACTCCCACGGCAACGCCGACGGCGCGTCCCGGCTCGGCGGCGGCCTGCTCGCGCTGACCTCGGTGGCACTGTCCTGGATGCTGGTCCAGACGCTCTTCACGCTCCGCTACGCCGAGCTGTACTACAGCACGGGCAGGAAGGCCGGGTCCGCGGTCGGCGGCGTCGACTTCAACCAGAGCCGGCCGCCGCAGTACACCGACTTCGCGTACCTGGCAACGAGCCTGGGCATGACCTACCAGGTCTCCGACACTGCCCTGCAGAACCATGGCATCCGCGCCGAGGCGCTCAAGCACAGCCTGCTGTCCTATGTGTTCGGCACGATCATCCTGGCCGCCACGATCAATCTCGTGATCGGGCTGGCTGCATAGGGCGGCTGCATCGCTCTCCTTGTTGTTTTGCCGCGGACAGGCCACGGACCATTCCGTATTGCCGCCCAAGTGTTTTGGGAACGCACTACTCGTCTTTTACGAATCCGCTACTCGATTATCCGTGCGCCATCGTGCCCCGGCAGGCCCCAAGCTATATTGGCATCAGCACAGCCATCTGGTCAGGGCTTCCGCTCCAACCCGGAGCGTTATCCCGGACCTTTGTTTTGCAGAAACAGTGGCCTGTGGAGGATAAACAGGTCAGCCGGGCTCCATTGTTTCGACCAAAAGCATGAAGCCCTGGCTGAACGGTCTCTTGGGGATGAAATTGGGGGGGCCCATGGTTTTGTTCGGCCGAGACAAGGAACTCGCACGTGTCCTGGCGCTGATCCGGAGCTCCCGGGAATCCGCCATGGCAGTCACCGGAAACCACGGGAGCGGAAAGTCGTCGCTCCTTGCGGAAATCCCGAAGTTGCATGGCCACCGCACGGTGGCTTTCCGTGCCAATCCTTCAGAATCCTCCTGGCCCTTTTCCGGCCTGACCGCGCTGCTCAACGGAATTGACGACGCCATGCTCGGACCGGCCATTGAATATGTGACCGACACCCCGGCCGGAGAGACGGACCTTTCGGCCGTGTCGTCGCTGCTGCTCGCCGCGCTCCGGCATCAATCCGCAGTCAGGACCGTGGTGGTGGTGGACGACGCCGACGAACTGGACTCCGCGAGCCAGACGGTTCTCGGCTTCCTGGCCCGGCGCCTGGCGGGTACGGGAATCGTGCTTATTGTCAGCATCCGCCGCGAGGCTCCTGAGAGCCCCTTTGCCCGGCTTGCTTCGCTTCATTTGCCGGATCTGAGCCACCGCGACACCGTGAGAATGCTCGAATCGATGTCGGCGGGACAAACCGGAACTGCAGCCCTGCACGCTGTCGCTACCGCCACCGAGGGGAATCCGCTGGCATCGATTGAATTGTTCAATGCACTGGCGCAGCGCCAATTGCAAGGCCAGGATGCGCTGCCCGTCCCCTTACATTGGACGGGGAGTTTCGAAATCGATCTTGCCGGAATGATTTCGGGGCTTTCGCCCCGTGCACGACGGGCTCTTGAGATCCTTTCCCTTTCATACCGCAGCAGCGTCGGCGTCCTGGAAGGGATGGCAGGCGACCTCTGGCCCGGGGTGGACGAAATCCTCTCCGCCGGGATCGCGGTCCGTTCCGGCCCCTACCTGAGAATCCAGAACCAGATGCTGCGGGCCCACGTTTTCTCGGCAATGTCACCCGAGCAACGGTCCGCCGATCATCAGGCGTTGGCCGCCATTGCGGACACTGCGGATCCCCTGGCGTGGCCCTGGCACGTGAGCTATACGCCCGAGGCGCGGCGGGACACGTCGTTCAGCCTGCTCCGTTTTGCCGTTGAACTGGTGAGGGCCGGGGAAATGCAATCCGCGGTGGAGTATGTCGAACGGGCCCTCATGATCAATCCCTGGGAAGCGGAAACAGCCGCCCGTCTCGGTACGATCGCGGAGGTCCTGTTCAGCAGGGGCGAGTTCGTCCACGCGAAACGCTACCTGGACTGGGCACAACGCATCACGAAAAACCGGGCCCTGACCCTTCGCCTCACGGGACTCGATTTCCAAATCGGGCTGATGCAGGGCCATTCCGTCAGGCCGAGCATGCTGCTGCGCCTGATCACGGAATTCGGGCATCATGATCCGGCCTTCTCCGCCTGCCTTTTGTCCATCGGCGCTATCCACATGGCGGAACGCTGGCAGATCGAGGACGCCGAACGTCTGCTTGAGCGCGCGGAGCAATTCCGGGGCTCGGCATCCGGCGAGGCCCGGGCAGTGAACCAGCGTGCCAGGCTGCTGACGGACGCCGTGAAGGGGAGCATCGAACGGATTTCGCGGGCGGCTGACGGCGGCGGCAACAGCTCGGTGGCGTCCCTGCTTCTGAAGGGGCGCGCCCTCAGCTACGCCGAGAACTATGAGGGAGCACGTGACCTCTTCGCCCTCGTCCGGAATCTGAGCGCGGTCAGTGATGCGAACTGGAGCGAGACCGCCCGCTACTTCGCGGCCGAGAATGAAATCCGCGCCGGGAATGTTCGCTCTGCGATCGCGCTGATAGACGAAATCTCCGGTTCAGTAGCGAGCCAGCAATACCACCGCGGAATGCGCAACAATCTGCTCCTTTGGCGCGCCTATGCAGTGGGAGACGAAGTGGAGGCCCGGTCCCGCCTCGCGGAAGCTCAACGGGTCGCCAGCGCTGACACTCCACCGCAAGCCGCGGCGCAGCTCCTGGCGTGCCAAGGGCAGTCTGCGCTGATGCACGGCGACCTTCAGGAGGCAGGTGCCATGCTCGCCCGGGCTGCCGAGATCGGCATGGACTTCGCCAATCCCGCCCTGCTGCGCTGTGAGTCCGATCTGGTCGAAGCACTCGTCAGGTCGGGCCATCGGCGCGAAGCCGCCCGGACGCTGACAAGGCTGGAATACCGGTCAGCCGGCCTGAAATCCCGGTGGCTTAGCATGGCCGTGTCCCGTTCACGAGCCCTGGTGGCGGAGGGCGAAGCGTCTCTTGAACTCTTCGTCCAGGCATTGGAGACCTGCCAGAAGGACGATTCCGTCTTCGAGCGGGCCCGGACCCTGCTCTGCTATGCCGAGCGGCTGAAGGGTTCCGGCAGGCCGAAGGACGCAAAGAACGCGCTACTGAGGGCAAAAGCGCTCTTCGAAGAACTGGGCGCCGACGCGTGGACGCGGCAAGTGGACACGCTGCTTCTCGGCGACCGCGTCGAAGCCGTTCCGGAAATCCAGAACCGGGCCCTGCTGCTGCTCTCGGACCACGAACGCGAACTGGTGCAGTTGGTGGCCAGGGGCCGGCGGAACAAGGAAATCGCGGCATCGCTGTTCGTATCTGTTCGGACAGTCGAAGTGCGCCTTACGGGGATATATCGAAAGTTGGGGGTCCAGTCACGGTCCCAACTGACGTCCCTGACATCGGCCCGGGAGCCGCTCCCGGCCACCGGGCCGGTACGCGAGACGTCCCCGCGCGAGACGTCCCCGGTGGCCGTCTGAGGGACGGCCTGCGCTCCGTGCCCGGAGGTGAAATCCCGCAGATCCCGCACACTTCCCGCGGGTCGCCCACATCGGGACTTCCGTTCCCGTTTTTGGCCGTCCGCGAGGGCTAGCTTGGCCAGGAGGGCAACGAAGTCCGGAACAGATCGGTTCCGGACCCGACGGTTCGGCGAGAGAGGCAGACGGGGACAAAGATGGTTCCAACGGCACGCCGGGACAGGATCCGAGGCGGGATCCTGCCTGTTTTCCCCGTAGATCCCCTGCCGGGCGGGACCGTTCCCCGGACCGCCCCTTCGAGGTTCAATCCGGCCGCCTCCGGCCGGATTGCCGGGTCCGTTGCTGCACAACGGACCTACGAAGAAGAGCCGGCCGCATCTGGGCCTGACGGAACCCGGGTTCCCATGCTGCCGGACTTCTTCGACAACAGCAGGCGGGTGAAGTGATGAGTGAGCTTTTGCTGATCGGCGCGAGCGGCCTGGCACGCGAAGTGCTTGCCACGGTGCGCAGCAGCGGGCAGTACGACGTGGCCGGTTTCCTGGACGACGATGAGGAACTGTCCGGGATCGACGTCGACGGCGCGCCTGTGCTGGGACCCGTCGATGACGCGGCCGACTACCTGCACGCGTTCGTGCTGGTCTGCCTGGAGTCCGGCCGGGCCCGGAAGACCGTGGTGGACCGCCTGGCTTCCCTGGGTGTTGCGCCGATGCGGTACGCGACGGTGATCGACCCGGCGGTGCGGATGCCTGAGGGGTGCCGGATCGGCCGGGGCAGCATCCTGTTGCAGAACGTGACGCTGACGGCCTCGGTCACCCTGGGTTCGCATGTGGTGGCCATGCCCGGCGTCACGTTCACGCACGACGACGTCGTGGCGGATTTCGCGACGTTCGCCGCCGGGACTTCCCTGGGCGGTGGTGTCCGGATAGGCCGTGCCGCCTCCCTCGGCATGAATTCCAGTGTGCGGGAACGGACATCCATCGGATCGTACGCCACCGTCGGCATGGGCGCCGCCGTCCTGAACGATGTTCCCGAGGGCGAGACATGGGTCGGGGTCCCGGCGCACGCCGTCGGCCGCGGAGGTTTCAACCGGGCATTCGCGTGAACCACACGGCAACTGCAGAAGGGGCTTGAATCATGAACTTTCCGGTATCGATCCCGCTCGTCGACCTGGGAGCACAGCAGGAGGAAATCGCCGACGAGGTCGAAATCGGCCTGAAGGAAGTCTTCGCCCAGACCTCCTTCGTTGGCGGCCCGCCCGTGGCCGAGTTTGAAGAGGCCTACGCGGAGTTCCTTGGCGTCCGCTACTGCGTCGGGGTGGGCAACGGTACGGACGCGCTGGAACTTGCCCTGCGCGCGTGCGGGGTCCGGGCCGGCGGTGAAGTCATTGTTCCCGCCAATACCTTCATCGCCACGGCGGAGGCGGTGTCGCGGATCGGCGCGACGCCGGTCCCCGTGGACGTGGATCCGGTGCACCTTTTGATCGACCCCGCACGGGTGGCTGAGGCAGTGGGACCCCGGACCCAGGCCATCGTCCCGGTCCACCTTTTCGGCCAGACGGCCCCGGTCGAACGGCTGGAATCCCTGGCGGCAGCCTGCGGGGCGGCCATCGTGGAGGACGCTGCCCAATCGCAGGGCGCAACCCGGCACGGACGCTTCGCCGGCACCCTGGGCCATGCCGCCGGCACCAGCTTCTACCCCGGCAAGAATCTGGGTGCCGCCGGCGATGCCGGAGCAGTCACCACGAATGATCCCGATGTTGCGGCGCGGGTGCGCCTGCTCGGCGCCCACGGCAGCAGGGTCAGGTACCAGCACGAGGCGATCGGGATGAACTCCCGGCTCGACACCCTGCAGGCCGTGGTCCTGAATGCCAAGCTGCGACGGCTGCACGGCTGGAACGAACGACGGCGGGAGGCCGCCGACCGGTACGCGTCGCTGCTGGCAGGGCTGCCCGGCGTCGTCCTGCCGGCCACCGCCGAGGGCAACGTCGACGTATGGCACCTCTACGTCATCCGGGTGGAGGACCGCGACCGGGTCCTGGCCGAGCTGCAGGCGGCAGGTATCGGTGCCGGCATCCATTACCCGGTTCCGCTGCACCTGAGCCGGGCCTACCGGGAACTGAATCTCGGCCGCGGTGCATTCCCGGTGGCAGAGCAGGCCGCCGGCACCATGATCTCCCTGCCGATCTATCCGCACATCACGGAGGCGCAGCAGGAACGCGTGGTGGGCGCACTCCAACGTTCGCTCTATCCCGCAGCGCTACATGGGGGGGCAAGGTGAGCACCCCATGACCATAAATTCAAGCAAACACCGGGCCAGGAAAGATCAGTTGCCCATCCTGACCACACAACCCATGGTGGAATCCAATCTCACGGCATCGGTGAGACGGGGTGCCATCTGGTCCGCAGGAGCCACCATCTTCCTGCGCCTAGGCAACATCCTCCTTATGGCGGTCGTCGCCCGAATTGTCTCCCCTGAGGAACTGGGCATCTTCGCCTTAGCCGTCACAGTGCACGCTGTAGTCGTCACGATGGCTGAACTTGGTGTTGCCAGCGCCATCGCCCGGTCAGACCTTGATGTGGACAAGATTGCACCGACGATTGTCACTATCTCAGTTGTGGGCAGCTTGGTCCTCGCAGTCCCGATGGCTGTATTCGCGGATCAGCTCGCCCAATTTGTTGGCAACGAAGATGCCGGTAATGCGCTAAGAATCCTCTCAATTGGCGTCGCTTTGATCGGACCCTTGGCGGTTCCCGGAGCACTGTTGCAACGCGAATTCAGGCAGAAGATCCACTTCTGGGCATCAGCCGCATCGTTCATTCCTGGCAGTGCCACGTTAATTGTCCTTTCCATCTTGGGAGACGGAACAGAGGCGTTCGCATGGTCCAGAATCGTTGGACAGTTGGTCACGGCTGGAGTCATCCTCGCTTGTTCTTCCCGTTTGTACCTACCCGCACTAAACAAGTCTCTGCTACGACCCCTTCTCGCCTTCGGTCTGCCGCTTTCAGCAGCTAATCTCTTGAGCCAGGTCCTTCTAAACGCAGATTATGTCTTCATTGGACAACTCTTGCCGGCAGCAGATCTCGGAATTTACTTTCTGGCCTTCGGCATCGCGATGTGGCCCACGGCCGTGATCGGATCCATGCTCAACAGCGTCGTTCTCCCTGCAGTGTCCGGAGTCCTGCGTGACGGAGGCGACGTGGCGGTGGCGGTGGTGCAAGGCGCGCGGACTATATCGTTGGTCGTTTTCCCTTTGGGTGCTTTCCTTTTTACATTCGCCGATCAACTTATCTTGACCATCTACGGACCGGCATGGGTTTCCGCCGGGCCCGTGCTGTCCATCCTGGCGGCCTATGGGGTGCTCTTCGTTTTTGGGCTGTTTATGGCAAACATCATGATCGCCATGGGCAAAACAGTGATCCTTGTCGGCGTCCAGGTGGCAGCCCTTGCCGCCCTCATTCCGGCACTTTGGACGGGCATAACCCTTGGGGGCCTTGTGGGCGCCGCCATTGCCCACATCGTGGTCATAGGTGCCGTCACCTCGCCCGTCTACCTTCTGGGCCTTCGCCGATCTACGTCTGTACGGCTCAGCGTCCTCTTTAAGGCAATTCGGGCTCCGGCACTGTCAGCGGGAATCACGGCCATCATCGCATGGATTATTACCCTCCCCTTACGAGGCACCGGGCTATCCATCCTTTGTGGAGGATTCGTGGGCTTGGTTGTCTACACCATGCTCAACCGCCAAGCGCTGGCCAACCTGCTACCCGGTACTGCAGGAGACCTTCTTCGCGGCCCCGCATTTCGTTCAACTTCTTGGCTAGCCTTATGGAGGAAAAGACTGTGAGAAACGGCTTCTATCCCAGGGTTCGGGATGCTGACGATGCCCTCAGAGACAGCGTGCGAAACCAAGAATCTCTACGCTGCACATCAGTCCAGAAGCGTCCAATGCGAATCGGCATCGGCCTTGCCGGATTGCAGTTCGGTGGCTGTCAGATCAATGCACTTGATCTTGCTAAGGAACTGACCAGACGGGGACATGAAGTGGTCGCATTTGCCATTCACGATACGCCTCTGATCTCAGTTGCACCCCTGGCGGACAAACTGGGCATTGCGCTCCATATCCTTCCCGTCGAGAAGAACCCGTTTCGACAGGCGCGGCATGTGGCCAAGCTCGTAAGCGATCATCGACTCGACATCGTGCATGTCTTCGGAGCATGGCTCGCCGAGCCGACCACGCTCGCGCTACGGTCACGGCCGGAAACAGCGCTCGTGGTGACCAATTGGACAATGGACAATATCAAGGGCCTGCCACCGATGACCCCCTTGATCCTCGGGACCGAGTCCTTACAGGAGGAGGCAGCCCACGCGGTGCGCTCAGCACCCGTGTGGGTGCTCGAGCCTCCCGTCGACACGACCACTGACCAGCACGACGAGCGAGCCCGTTCCGCGTTTCGGGAGCAGTGGTCCGTAAACGGCACGACGACCTTGCTTGTCATAGTCTCTCGCCTGGACTACAACATGAAGGCCGAGGGGATTGCCGATGCGATTCGGGCGATGGAGCTTTCGCCGGATCCCACACGCCAGCTTGCAGTAGTTGGTGGCGGCGACGCCCAACACGCGCTTTCCCAACTGGCGGACGAGGTAAACACCGCTCTCGGTTGGCGCGCCGTGGTTATGACCGGACCTTTGGAAGATCCCAGTTCGGCCTACAGTGCCGCCGACCTCGTCCTTGGCATGGGCGGCGCGGCTCTCAGGGCCCTCGCCTTCCAGAAGCCACTAGTGGTACTAGGTGAAGATGGATTCTCAAAACCGTTCACCCCCGAGACCGTTGGCTACTTTCTGCATGAGGGCTTCTATGGACGCGGCAACATCCACGATCCAGTCAACTCCTTGCATACGAGTATCGTGTCCACGCTCGCACTCGCCCGGTCCAGTGATCTTGCCCATTGGGGGCGCCAAGTCCTGTTGACGCGTTTCTCGCTTTCGAGAGCGGCCGACAGGCTGTTGACGATTTATGACATTGCCCTCAAGCGAACCACGAGCCTTCGCCGGGCGGCAGACGCAACATATGTCTCAGCCCGATACCTTGCGGGACGCTCGCGCCACGCATGGCAGGTCGTGACGCGAATTTCTCAACCGGGGGGTATGAAATGACGATCAATCTCGTCCGCCAACCGCCTAGACTGCCTACCCCGGCCGCGGCCCAAGACCTGTTGATGGAGGAGGCCTACCTTCACCGGCGACTGGTTGCCGGCCCATTGATGGCCCTCTTGCCCGGAACCGCCTTGAACAGGACATTACAGAAAAGGAGGCATCAGTGGCGACCGGAATGAAGCGCCTGGCCGTTGTCACGCCCAGTTACGGGCCGGACAGCGAACTCTGCCGCGACCTGAACCGCTCCGTCCTGCGGTGGACTCCGGAGGACGTCCGGCACCACATCATCGTGCCCAGGCGGGACCTGCCGGTCTTCCGGATGCTCGCCAATGACCGGACCACCATTCACGATGACAGGGAATTCCTGCCCTCAACCATCCGTCGGCTGCCGCTGCTGAACATATGGATCAACACGCGGCGGCCCTGGCATCCCGTGCGCGGCTGGATCACGCAGCAGCTGATCAAGCTCGCTGCCGCGGCGGCACTGGACGCTGATGCGGTGCTGCTCATGGATTCGGACATGGTTCTTGTGGCCCCCACCGACCTGGCGTCGTTCCAGCATGACGGCAGCCTTGCGCTGTACCGGCACCCCGGGGCCGTCCACGCGGGCCTGCCCCGGCACCGGCAGTGGCTGAAGTCTTCGCACGGTCTGCTGGGCCTGGACGCGCCCGGGCCTGAGGACCTCACTGACTACATCTGCTGGCCCTGCGCGTGGGATCCGGAAACGGTGCGGTCCCTGCTCCGGCGGGTGGAGGATGTCCAGCAGGTCCCCTGGCAGACTGCCTTGGCTTCGCAGCTCCATTTCTCCGAAATGATGCTGTACGGCGCCTACGTTGACGGTGTCCTTGGCGGGTCGCCAGCTACGACTTCGTCGATGAACAGTGTTGCCTACTCGGCAGAAGCGCCGTTGGGCCTTGACGAGATCAGCGCGCTGCTGCACAGGGCCGGCACCGTGCAGTCCGTGATGATCTCGGCCAAATCCGGGATCTCCTACGACGTACGGGCGCAGGCCCTGCAGGAATTCGCGGACTTCGTGTCCGGCAGTGGCACCATCGCTGGCCGTGCAGGATGACGGCGATCCAGCACCGCGTCAGCGGGTTGTTGAGGGTCCTGAAGACCCAGGGGACAGCCGGCGTGGCCACGGCTGTGGCCAAACGCCTGGTGAACAGGATCAACGAGCACGTGGACCTGGCCGCTGCTGAACTGCCGGTGCGTCCCGAGGACCTCGCCGACTCCAGTGCCCTGCCGCCCGCCACAGCGAGGACAGCCGGGGGCAGGAAATTGCGGATCGGCTGGGTGTGCGCACCGCCCTCGGCCGGTTCAGGCGGCCACACCACCCTGTTCCGGATGGTTGAAATCGCCGAGCAGCGGGGCCACGAGTGCACCCTGTTCCTCTACGACAAAAATTCCGACGATGTGTCCCGACACGAAGCTGTCATTAGGGAGCACTGGAAGAACCTGAAGGCGGGCGTCCACAGCGCGACTGCCGGGATGGCCGGCATGGACGCGGTTGTTGCCAGTTCCTGGGGGGCCGCCCACGTGGTGGCAATGCGTGCTCCGAAAACGGCCAGCAGGTTCTACTTCATCCAAGACTTCGAGCCTTACTTCTACCCGCGGGGGGCGCTCTACAGCTTCGCCGAGGATACGTACCGGTTCGGGTTCACCAATATCGCCCTCGGCGAGATGATCGCGACCAGGCTCCGGACGGAAGTCGGCATTGAACCCGACGCCGTCGTGCCCTTCGGCTGCGATGACGTTGAGTACAGGCTGTTGCCACGGGACGCCTCGGCATCACCACGCTCCGGCGTGGTTTATTACGCGAAACGCAACGTGGACCGCCGGGGGTACCTCTTGGCCAGGCTCGCCCTCGAAGAGTTCCACGGGGAGCACCCCGACCAGGAGATCCACGTGGTCGGCGACCGGATTTCAAACTGGTCCATTCCGGTCAACAACCACGGATCCCTGACCCCAAGGGACCTGAACGTCCTCTACAACCGGACCGTTGCCGGACTCGCTCTGTCCTTCACCAACATCAGCCTTGTCCCGGAAGAGCTGATGGCAGCAGGAAACGTCCCGGTGATGAACGACCACGAGTTTTCCCGGGCGGTCCTGAACGCCCCGCACGCAATCTGGGCGAAACCCACACCCCGGGCGATCGCCCGCGCTCTGTCCAATGCCGTCACGGCCCCGGACATCGACGGACGGGCCCGGCTCCTCAGCGCACCGGGCGGCCGCGGATGGACAACCACGGCAGTGCTGGTGTCCCAGACCATCGAGGCGGTCTGCGCAGATCCAGGCACCAGCCGGCCCGAAGCCTGGGTTCTGGAGCCGCACAAATGAACAGGGCAGGCAAGGGCCAGCCGGGACGGGCCGCCCGCGGACGCCGTTCCCGTCTGCCTGCCGCCGTCCAGGCCACGACGGGGGTTCCGTTCCTTATTCGTGCCATGGCTTTTTGCATCTTCTTTTTTCCGTCCTCGATGGTTTTCAAACCCATTGGGGCCGCCGGAACCGTACCAATGATCCTGGCCGTCATTGTTTTTGGACTGTGGGTTTGCAGCAGCATCTTCGGCCTGCATGATCCACTCCGGGTCAGGCATCCCGGCCGCCTGGCGGTGGGCATCCTCTTCCTGGCAACCAGCGCGTCCTATGTAGCCCTGTACGCCGGCATCACCGGCGGCAGCACGGAGGTGGCCCGCGCATCCGGTGACCGGTGGATGATACTGTTGCTGGCCAGCTTAGGCATCGTCATAGCCCTGGGCGAAGTTGTGCGAAGCATGGACGACGCCATTGTCTTCATCCGGGCGCTGCTGGCCGGCGCCATCTTCTGCTGCCTGGTCGCAGCGGTCCAGTTCTTCTTCCATTTCAACCCGATGGAATGGTTCCGCATCGCGATGCCCGGCTTTGACTACAACGGCGGCGACACTCCATTCCAGTCACGTGGAGCTCTGCTCCGCGTTGCGGGCAGCACGTTCCACTCCATCGAACTGGCCGTGGTGTCCGCGATGCTCCTGCCCCTGTCGATCTGGCGTGTGATCTACGACCAGCACCGGCCACTGATACTTCGACTGCTGGGCCCTGCCCTGTTGATCTTCGCCATCGCATCCACCGTCTCCCGCTCCGGGATCCTCGGGCTCATCACCGGCCTGGCGATGTTCATTCCCCTCCTTCCGCGGACGCCCCGGCTGTGGGCGCTGCTGGCGGCACCACTGGTGCTGGGAGCCCTCTTCCTGGGGGTGCCGGGGCTGGTCAGCACGCTCACTTCTACCGTGACGTCGTCGGATTCCGACCCATCCATCACGACCCGGACCAACAACTTCCCGCGGGTCGAGGCGATGGTGTCCGACCGCCCCTGGCTGGGCCTGGGCCCGGGCAACTACGTTGCGGATTCGGCGATCCACATCCTCGACAACCAGTACCTCAACGCGACCGTGACTCAAGGCCTGGTAGGGCTGGTGGCCATTATCGTCTATCTCGTTTTGCCCGGCGTCAGCAACCTCATGGCCGCGCGCAGCACACGTGATCCCCAGCTCAGGTCATTGGCCGGTGCCGTAGGGGCCGGAGCTATTGTGGCGGGTGTCTGCTCCCTGACGTTCGATTCAATGTCGTTCCCGGTCTTTGCCCTCACCTACCCGGTCCTCGTGGGATTGGGCGGCGCCGTGTGGCTGATGATCAGGAACGAGACAAAGTCCACCGTGCGAGACGAGTTATATCTGTCCCCGCCTGTCCCAGACGTAGGAGCAGGCCGACCCCCCAAAGGAGAAGGCCCATGGACCCGATAGCAGTTTTCAGGACCATATGGCAGCACAGGATAGTGGCGGTTCCGATCGTCTTACTGACAGCCCTGGCAGGCATCTACGTCTTTCAGTTCGCGCCCCGGTCATACGAGTCGTCCGCGACATACGCCATGATTAATCCGGACATTCCAACCGAGTTGGATGTGGTCAAGAACCCCCAACTGGGCAACCTTAACCCCAAGAACCCCTACCTGCGTTCATCCGATCCCTCCCTAATTGTCCAGGTCATGCTGACGAAGATGAATGCCACCTCAACGGCGGACCTGCTGGCCTCTCAGGACCTGGGTGATCAATACACTGTCACCCGGGGCGTCGGCGGCATCAACGGCTTCCTGGTGGACATCACCGGCGAGGGCGAAACACCGGAAAAGTCCATCGCCACAACACGGGCCCTGGGTAAACTCCTGCAGCAGTACCTCTACGATGCCCAGAAGGTCAATGGGGCCGACGATGCCTACCTTTTTTCCTCTATTGTGGTGGCCACCCCTGATAAAGCGGCAGAACAATTCTCAAGCAGGCTTCGGGCACTCATCGTCGTTTTACTGTGTGGCGCGGTGATGATGTTCGGTGCCGTGTCGGTTGCCCGTTCGATGGCCGTGGCCAGGAAACGGCGGAAGCTGTTATCCGATGAACCGGAAGGACGGCCCAAAAGATGGCAGGGACCAACGGTGAACAAGTTCCGGGAAGAACAGACAGGTCCGTCAAGCCCCTCGGTGCTGGCCCCACACATTGACGGAGAACACAGCCAAGATGAATCCAAAGACCTAAAGGCAACGCAGGATCACCGTCTGGCCGGGGTCAAGAGATGACGGAGCGGACTGCGAAGGATCCGGTCCGCCTCGGATACCTTGTCCCTGAATTCCCTGGGCGGACGCACGGTTTCTTCTGGCGTGAAATAGGGGTCCTCACACAGCTCCGCATCCAACCGGACATCGTGTCCACACGGCGCCCCCGCAAGGATTCCGCCAACCAGGAATGGGGTGGGCAGGCCGAGGGGCTCACAACCTACCTGGCGCCGTCGTCCCTGCTGGAACTTGTGTCCATGGTGCGGGAGCTGCGCACATGCTCGCCAACGGTGAGGTTTACACGCATCCCGGCGCGGACTTCTGCCTAAGGAGGGAACCGGAACGGTGCATGACCGTGCGTCTATTTTCGTACCAGAACCGCAAGCTAATCGAGTCCGATGCATCAGCAGGGAGTTAAGATGTCCGCACATGCCCGAGGAGTAACTGCCACCAAACGCTCCCGATCCCGGAGAGTAGCGCAGACAGCCATCCTCGGACTGGCGCTGGCGGCGACGCTTAACGCCTGCCATGCCGTCGATGTGGCTTCGGTGGACACTTCCGCCACATCCTTGGAAGAGCTTCCACGGATCCCTTGGGAAGGAGGACCGGCGTATTTTGACCAGTTTGCCAAAGCGTCTGCCGCCGGTTGGAATGACCCCTCATTTTTTCCCATCGCCGTCTACATGGGCAAACCTGAGCACGCTCCTCAGCTAAAAGCTATGGGCATCAACACGTACATGGGGGCTGAGCATGACGGCTCGGCACTGTCGACCATCACGGACGACGGACTCTTTGTCCTCGCCCAGGACGAATGGTCACCCGCCGAGGTGGGAGACGACGGCCGCGTCGTCGGTTGGTTCGTGTCCGACGAATGCGACATCGGCCTGGGCTGCTCAGGGTTGGACGCCGCCGCAAACCTGGTCGACCAGCAGGGAAAGGTCGCCAGGATCCGCGGCCTCAACGACGGGCGCTTCGCCATGGCCAACTACTCCAATGGCGTCCTGGACACCTATTGGGCCCAAGGATCAATGGCGGGGCTGATGGACGTGGTTGACGTTGCCAGCGTGGACAAATACGCGTATACCAGTCCCTTCGTGGATGACCAGATCGTTCATTCGCCGCATTGGCCCGAAGGCGCCAAGCCAGCCACCTCCGCCGCATATGGCTGGTTGGTGGACCGGATGCGGTCGTACCAGGACCCGGCTGGAAACAAGCCCAACTGGATTTTCGTCGAGTCGGCAATGCCGCTCCTGCGGGACCAAGGCTCTTTGACCATCTCCATGGAACAGTTGGAGGGGGCTGCCTGGTCGGCCATCATTCACGAGGCCAGGGGGTTGGCGTACTTCCAGCACAACAACGGCACACGCTGCGGTTTTTACTCCCTGGTGGACTGCGATGCCGAACGACTCAGCGGTATCCGGGCCATCAACAAAGGCATCACGGCCCTCGCCCCGGTCCTGAACACGCAGTCGTATCAGCACAGGTTCAACACCACCACGGAAACCATGCTCAAGACCTACGAGGGATCCGCGTACATCTTCGCCGGCATCGGCCTGGGGCAGTCACCTGGTGCCAAAGCCTTCAACCTTCCGGTGGGAGTCACCGGTTCAATAGTGGAAGTCGTTGGTGAAAACCGGACCCTGACTGTTGTGGACGGATCCTTCACCGACACCTTCGCCAGTGAGTTCTCCCATCACACGTACAAGGTGGCCATCTAGGAACGGAGCAAAGACCGCCCTTCACCGTGCGGGCTGTGCCAGGCTGATGGGCTCTCCGAGGGCGGCCGCTTTGAGGACGTCCGCGTGACGCCTAAGGCACAGCGCGCCGTCGAATCTCGCCGCGGCCTCCGCTGCAAAGCTTCCCGGTGCGCGGTCCGACATTTGATCCCGGGTAAACGAAATCATTGCCTCCACCAGCTCATCCTGGTTGTTCTGGCGCTGGAATCGCGCCGCAGTCATGCTCTCCCAGTCCACTTCCAGGGGGTTGCCAAGCGGGTTGCAGACCAGCCGCCCCCATTCCGGGCGGTCGGCCAACTGTTCAACGGCACCGCCCACATCACTGACGATTACCGGCACGCCAGCCACCAAAGCCTCCATTGACGAAAGGGCCCACCCCTCGAAGAACGAGTCGAGGACGAAGCCGTCGGCTGCTGACAGCAGGACGCGCGGATGAGGCGAGTGGTCCCGCAGGTGCAGCCGGTCGCCGTTCTGCATCTTGCCCTTCAACCCCACCACCTGCCCCGCATAGGCTGTGTCGTCCGGGCGCCCGCAGATCAGCAGGTGGGCCCGGGGGACCGTGCCTGCAACCCGCGAAAACGCCGTGGCCAGGCCGTAGGTGTTCTTCTGGATGCAGTGGCGTGACAGGGACAGGAACAGATATTCGTCATTGAGCCCGAGTATCTTCCGGGCCTGTTCACGTGGCATCGCCTGCTGGCGATGGGCTGGCACGCCGTTGGGGATGGTCACCACCGAGGCCGGATCGCAGCTGCTGTGGATGGCCAGGTACTGCCGGCGGACCATTTCGCTGACGCTCACCAGGCCTGCAAGCAATCTACGGCGGCCTGCGACTTCGGACGTGGCCGCGTTGAACTCGTTATGCATACCGTGGAGCGTCTCAATGGCAGGCACCGAACACCTTGCTGCCGCCTCGAGCACCCAGTTGGGGGCGCCATGGATACTGAGCACATCGGGTTTCCAGTCCCGGATCCAAGCTTCGCAGTTTTCCCTGCCCACATTGGCAATTTCGATGCCCTGCTTCCGGAGGACCTGTCCCAGGCGCCCTAGCGGACTCGCGCCGTCCGTGGGCGCATGCAGGATTGCCACACTCAGGCCGAACTGCGGCAAACCCCGTGCCAGGAATCCGACCACCTCGTCCATGCCACCGGCATCCAGCGTTTCGGTCGCGATCAGGCACCGGACATTCGCGCTGCCCTGACCCCGACTGTGCGGAAGGGTGCCGGGATGAGCCACGTCAGCGCTGACCGGGTCGGGCCACTGTACTTGCACCGAAGTATTGTCGGGGATGAGCGGCTTCGTCCAGTCCGCCACCGGCGCCATCTCCAGGGTGACAGCCCGGCTCAGTTGCCCCCGCACCAGCTGCCTGACCCCGGCGGGTACCAGCGTGGAATGTCGCTGCATGAACAGGAAAGTCCGGGTAAGGAGTTCGCGCCCGAGCCTCCGGGGAAGATCAGTGTTGAGCTTACTCACGGGTTGTGTCGTCCCTTTCCCACTCGTTGGACCGGATGGCGCGCCGGCGCCCGAGTCAAGCGAACACTGCGGCGCCTTGACTGGTGCGTCAGTCAGTTGTCACCTATGCCCCTTCGCCGGGGACCACTCGGTCTCCCGCTATGCAGTCCGGAACCGGGGGCTGCAAGCCAAGAAGGCATCTGTGTCTGACAACCGTAGACACGCCGAACCCCCGTTCATAGGTGTAGTCACCGGGGTCTGTGGGTATCCGCACCAGCTATGTGGTGCCCGCCGGCACGCCAGGCTACGCCGCAGTCCGGAAGAACCGTTCGGTGACCGCGGCCAGCCGGTACGGGTCTTCCACGCCGCAGAGCTCGCGCGCGGAATGCATCGAGAGCAGGGGCACGCCGACGTCGACCGTCCTGATCCCGAGCCGGGTGGCCGTCAGCGGCCCGATCGTGGAGCCACAGGGCATCACGTTGTGGGAGACGAATTCCTGGTACGGGATGCCGGCCGCGGTGCACAGCCGGGCCCAGAAGGCGGCGCCGGGGGCGTCCGTGGCGTAGCGCTGGTTGGCGTTGATCTTCAGCAGCGGCCCGCCGTTCAGGGCCGGCCGGTTGGCGGGATCGTGCCGCTCGGCGTAGTTGGGGTGCACGGCGTGGCCGGCGTCGGCCGAGACGCAGAACGACGCCGCGAAGGCCTGCCGCCGCTGGCTCGCCGACGCGCCCAGCCCGTCGGAGATACGCACCAGGACGTCCTCGAGGAGGGGCCCGCTGGCGCCGGAGCGGGAGGCCGAGCCGATTTCCTCGTGGTCGAAGGCGGCCAGCACGGCGACCGGGGCGCCGTCGGGCAGCGGAGTGGACGCGTGCCCGATCAGGGCGGTGAGTCCGGCGTGCGTGGCCGAGAGGTTGTCCAGACGGCCGGAGGCGAAGAACTCGCCCTTGGCCCCGAACACCGCCGGCGCCTGGGTGTCTGCGACGACGACGTCGTACCCGCCGATCTGCGCCGGGTCGACTTTTGCCCCGGGGACCCGGGCCGCCAGCAGCCCCAGCAGGTCCTCGCCCGCCGGATCCCCGAGTCCGAAGACCGGATTCATATGCTGCTGCTTGTCCAGCGCCAGGCCTTCGTTCACCGCACGGTCCAGATGAATGGCCAGCTGCGGGAAGCGCAGCAGCGGGCCCGTGGCCGTGAGGTGCTGCGTGCCGTCCAGCATCACCAGGCGGCCGGCGAGCTGGAGTTCGCGGTCCAGCCACGAGTTCAGCAGCGGTCCGCCGTAGATCTCAACGCCGGCCTGGAGCCAGCCGAACTTGCCGGTGGTGGGTTTCGGCTTGAGTTTGAACGAGGGCGAATCGGTGTGCGCGCCCAGGATGTTGAACCCGGTAGTGGGCCCGGCGCTCCCGGGCGTCACCCAGGCGATCAGGGCGCCGTCGCGGATCACATAGTATTTGCCGGCGCCTGCCAAGCCGTTCCGGTGACCGGCGCCGCCGTCCGGGCGCCCGCCGCCCCAGGCCTGAAGTTCGTCCAAGCCGGTGAAGCCCGCCTCGTCCAGCCGGCGGGCGGCCTCGTGGACGGCGTGGAAGCTCGAGGGTGACGCGGTGACGTACGCCCCGAGGTCCCGGATGTGGTCTGCGGCAGTGGTCTGTGTTGGCATGGCTCCGAGTCTAGCGGCGCCCGCAGCCGTGGCTTCTTGTACCAAGACCTACACCGTGACGTTGAGCCCCGCCGCGTAGCCGCCGGATACCGAGCCCGCCATCGTGGCCAGCTGGTAGATCCCGCCGTCGTTGCCGAAGACGTTGTCGGACTTCAGCGTGGTCCGGGGGAAGTTCCGCGCGCTGGATTCGTAGCCGGCCGAGGCGTAGACCTCCTTGCAGGCCGCCTCGGTCAGCGCGATCTGGGAGACGGCCAGGACCTGGCCGGCCGCGGTGGCGTTGGACATGGACTCGAAGACTTCGAAGTGGATGTGCGGCCAGCGTCCGCTGTACGCGCCAGGGAAGATGGTCTTGAAGGTGACCTGCCCGTTGGCGTCCGCCTCCTGGACGCCGCGGAGGAAATTCTCGTTCTTCAGCCCGGAGTCGTACATGGAGTACCTGCCGTCCCGGTCGCAGTGCCAGGCATAGACGGCGGCGCCGGCCAGGGGCGTGCAGCCGTTGGCATTGTCGAGCAGGGTCAGCGTGACCGTCAGCGGCACGCCCCCGGCCGTGGTGGTGGAGGTCCCGAAGCTGGACGTGATGTCCTGCCGGATCACCCCGGAGGCCGCCAGCGCATTGGGCCCGTTGGAGCCGTCACCGGGATAGGGCCCGGCCGTCTCCTTCGGGATCTCGACGCCGCACTCGGCGATCGCGCGGGTCAGTGTCGGAGCGGCGGAGGGGACCGCCGTCGGAGTGGCGGCCGCGGGGGCCGTGGATGTTGCCGTGGCTGTGGCCGTGGCCGACGACGCAGGCGTGGTTCCGGGGCCGCTTCCGGAGGCGGCCGGCGTCGGGCCCCCCGGCGTGCATGCCGCCAGGGCCGCCGCGGTCCCGGCCCCGAGGAACAGGCCCAGGGAGCGGCGGCTCATCAGGGCGGAGAGATCGAATTCCAGGCCGCGGTCATGGTCGGGATGCGGCTCATGCATGGGCTGCGGGGATGGGTTCATGCCTCCATGGAACGTCCATTCGCTATGCCGTGACTAGGCCGGTCCTGTGAGCGCGCTGTACTCCCTGCGCCTGAGCGACCGGAACGCCGGCTGAACCGTCCGCGGACGGTTCAGCCGGTGCGGACTACGCTGCCGGTCCGGCGCCGACGCTGGCTTCCTCGGGGACGGTATCGGCCTGAATCTCGGCGCTGGAGAGTCCCGAGGCCTTCGCGCCCCGCCTGCGGTAGCGCCAAAGGCCGATGCCGACCACGACGACAGCGAGGGCCAGCGAGAGCACGAGAGACTCCCGCGTCGATTCGAGAATCACCATGCCGATCAGCAGTGCGACGATGCTGATGATGGCCATCCAGGTCAGGTAGGGGAAGAGCCACATCTTGAGCTGGAGGTCCTTGGCGGCTGCGCCCATCCGGCGGCGCAAGATCAGCTGCGAGCCTGCGATCACAAGCCACACGAACAGAGCGATGGCTCCCGAAGTGTTGACCAGGAACAGGAAGACCGTGTCCGGGGCGATGTAGTTCAGGCCGACCGTGATGAAGCCGACGAGGGTGGATGCAAGCACCGCGGCGGCGGGGACGCCGCGCTTGGAGATGCGCATCCAGGAGCGCGGTGCGTCGCCGCGGCGGGAGAGCGAGAACAGCATCCGGCTGGCGGTGTAGAGGCCGGAGTTGAGGCAGGACAGCACGGAGGTGAGCACGACGATGTCCATGATGGTGCCGGCGCCCGGGATGCCGAAGAGCTCGATCACGGCGACATATGGGCTCTTGGCCACCGAGGCGGAGTTCCAGGGGAGCAGGGTGACCACAACGGCGATGGAGCCAATGTAGAAGACAAGGATGCGCCAGACTGTGGACTTCACTGCCTTCTTGACGGCGTCGACCGGGTTCTCGGACTCGCCGGCGGCGATGGTTGCGATTTCAGCGCCGAAGAAAGAGAAGACGACCACCAGGATGCCCGCCAAAACCGCGCCGGGGCCGTTGGGCATGAAACCGCCGTTTTCGATCAGATTGCTCAGGCCCGGGGCGGGAACTCCGGGAATGAGGCCGAGGATGGCCGCCACGCCGAAGAGCAGGAACAGCGCGATCGCTGTCACCTTGATGGAGGCGAACCAGAATTCAAACTCGCCGAAAGACTTCACGGAGCCGAGGTTGGTGAGGGTCAGCAGCACCATCAGGAGCAGCGCCCAGACCCACTGATCGATGCCCGGCACCCAGCGGTGCATGATCGCGGCCCCTGCCGTGGCCTCGATCCCCAGGACGATGATCCAGAACCAGGCATAGAGCCAGCCGATGCTGAACCCGGCCCAGCGTCCCAGGGCCTTGTCTGCGTAGGTGGAGAAGGAGCCTGTTTCCGGGTTGGCTGCTGCCATTTCGCCCAGCATTCGCATGACCAGGATTACCACCAGCCCCGCCGCCATGTAGGCGATCAGGATGCCGGGACCGGCCTGCTGGATGGCGGCGCCGGATCCGACAAACAGTCCGGCGCCGATCACGCCGGCGATGGCGATCATGGACAGATGCCTGGGTTTCAGGGACTTTGAAAGCTGTTGGTCAGCGTGCATGGAAGCGCCGTCCTTCGTGAATTGTGCGGGCCCGGTTACAGGGGATGTGCTGCGGGCCACATGGTCGTTTCACCCTAGCCCGGGCCGGCGACAGTGCGTCCTGTGCAGTCACACAAATAACCCGCCGCGAGGCAGGGCGGTGCTCCAAAAGGTGGCGCAGAAGGCAAGTAAAGTTGCCTGAGGGGCAATTGTGAAATGTGCCTGAAACCACTGCTTCAGGACTCGGCGGTCAGGCCGGACTGCTACCGATCAGTAGCGGGCGGTCAGTAATCCGGGTTGCTCGTGGTCCCGAGCCGGCCTCGTGGGCGTACCAACTCGACCCCGCCGTCGGGCAGTGATTCCAGTGAAGGACGCGTCAGTCTGGCGGGCTGGCGCGTCCTTCACGGGTACAGCATCGATCATGCTCTGAGCCTAGACGATGGGAACCGGCGCCCGGCCTAGACGTCGCGCTTCTTCAGCAGCACGGCGGCCAAGAGGACCGGGATGAGAACCCAGGCGCCCAGGACGAGACCGGCCTGCCATGCCTCCAGGGTGTCGGTGACATGTTCGGCGGCGGTCATGGGCGGCAGGGTGTTGTCCGGGATGAACTTGCGGAGTTCCTTGACGAAGTCGCCCTGGATAATCTGCAGGGCAATCGGCAGGACAAAGAAGATCCCGACGAGGCTCATGATGCCGCCCGCGGAGTTACGGATCAGGGCGCCAAGGGCCATGCCGATGGCGGCAACGGCGGCAACGTAGACGCTGTTGATCAGCAGCGTCCTGAGGTAGTGGCCGCTGGAGATGTCCAAGGTGTGCCCGTACTGGTCGAAGATGGGCACTGCCACGAGGCCGGCCAGCCAGAGCGAAAGAGCGGTGACCAGGAAGGCGGAGACCACCACGACGAGGAGCTTGGCCAGGAAGGCCGGGATCCGCTTCGGCACGGCGGTGAACGTTGAACGCGCCATGCCCGTGGTGAACTCGGAACTGACGATCAGCACGGCCAGCGATCCGAGGATCAGCTGCGCGAAGGAGATCCCGGCGCTGGGCGCGGAGGCGGCGATGTCGCCTTGGGCGGCCAGGGCGGCGGCCCGCTGCGGATTCGCTCCGGAGGCCTGCAGGGCCTGGCCGATTCCCCACGCCGCGAGGGCGCCGACGCCCACAATGACGGCGATGGTTGCGCCGAGCAGGATCAGGGTGGACAGCAGGGTCCGGAACTTGATGAATTCGGAATGGAGCACGCGCAGGAAGCGCGGGCCCGGGCCGGTGCTGGTGCCGTTGCCGGACAGCGCGCGGCGGACGTCGGGCCCGGCGTGGGCGCCGCGGCGTGAGGGTGTGGGGTCGAGGGTGGTGGAGCTCATGCTTGGTTGCCTCCGGACTGGGCGGAAGCGGCAGCGCCCGCGGTGATCAGCGAATGGTATTCGACCTCATCCTTGGTCAGTTCCATGTAGGCCTCCTCGAGACTGGCCTGAAGCGGGGTGAGTTCGTAGATCATGACCTGGCGCTCGAGGGCGGCGCGGGCAATCTGCCGCGGATCAAGGCCCTTGACCTCCAGCAGTTCGTTCTCCTGCACCTCCACCGAGACGCCCGTTCCGGCCAGCGCGTGCATGAGCTGGTCCGGCTGGTCGGTGCGGACGCGCGTGCGGCTTTGGCCATTGCCGTTGATGATCTCCTGGATCGGGGCGTCGGCGATGATCCTGCCGCGGCCGATCACGATGAGGTGGTCCGCCGTGACGGCCATTTCGCTCATGAGATGGCTGGAAAGGAACACGGTGCGCCCCTCGGAGGCCAGATACTTGGCCAGGTTGCGGACCCAGACGACGCCCTCCGGATCGAGGCCGTTGACGGGCTCGTCCAGGATGACCGTCTGCGGGTCGCCCAGCAACGCCGCGGCTATTCCCAGCCGCTGGCCCATGCCGAGCGAGAAGCCCTTGACTTTCTTCCTGGCCACCTCGGCCAGGCCGGTCATTTCGATAACCTCGTGCACGCGCTTCCTCGGAATGCTGTGCGTCGCTGCCATCGCCAGGAGGTGGTTGTAGGCCGAGCGGCTCGTGTGGACGGCCTTGGCATCGAGCAGCGCACCGACGTCGCGCAGCGGGGCGGCATGACTGGCGAACGCGGCACCATTGACGGTGACGGAGCCCGACGTCGGCCGGTCCAGTCCCATGATCATGCGCATGGTGGTGGACTTGCCGGCTCCGTTCGGGCCCAGGAAGCCGGTGACCCGGCCGGCTTCGACGGTGAAGTTGACTCCGGCGACGGCGGTCTTGTCGCCGTAGACCTTGGTCAGGCCTCTTGCTTCGATCATGGAAGCGTTCCTTTGCGTAGCGGGATGTGCGGACCGTCGTGGACACGAGTCCGTGTGCACACCCCACGGTACAGAGGGCCGCGGCGGATTCCACCGGTCTCAGGGATGATTCAGGGTCGAATCAGGGTAATCCCCACTGAGAATTGCCGGGTCGGCACGTCCCCGACGGCCGGACATCAGCTCTCCGGCCAGGGTGAGTAGTACCGAAGCGCGCCACGCTTCACCGAAAATTCGGCGGCGCTGATCCCGGGCATGGCTTCGCCGTCCACGGCCAGCACCATGGGCGATCCGGCGCGTTCCACCCGGATCCGGCTGGTTTCGCTGAGATGCGTGATTCCGGAGGTGGCGATCGTGCCGGTCAGTACTGACCAGAGCAGCCGCAGCCGGGCAAACGGTTCGTCGGCGGTGATCATCCGCAGGTCCAGGACACCGTCGTCCAGCACCGGGCGCACCAGGGGGCGTGGTCGCGGGGGTAGTAGCGGCCCCGGCCCACATACAAGATCCAGAGCTTGTGCCGGACCCCGTCCACGATCAGCGTGGTCGGGGTCCCGGCGGCGAAGGTCCGGAACATGGCCACGACCCCGGCCAGCGGCTTGCCCAGCGCAGGCTGGAGCCGTTCCCGGCGTCGTACCAGGTTCGGGTAGAGGCCGATGCTGGCCGTGTTGAGCATGGTCAGCTCCAGTGTTTCGGGACTGTCCGGCCGGCCGCGTTCCACTGCCACGTGACCGACGTCGGCCAGGGCGGCCTGGCCCCGGGAGGCCGCTGCGGCGGCCGCCGTCAAGGTGGGCGTCCCGGCGTCGCGGGCGAAGTGATTGAGGGTCCCGCCGGGCAGCATAAGCAGCGGGAGTGAGTGTTCGACGGCGGCGGCGGCGGCGGTGCCGACGGTCCCGTCGCCGCCCCAGACGCCCAGGGCCACAATGCCGGGGCGGTCCGCGACGGCGGCGATCCCGGCGGCGACGTCCTCGTCGTGCCCGATTTCTTTTATATACGCCTTAGGGAATACTTTTTGGAGGGCGGCCGCGGTCTCGGCGGCGTAGGAGCCGCCGAGGGTGTTTACCGCGATGCCCAACCCTTCCCCGTCGGGAAGTTCCGGGGCACGTGCGCGGGTGCAGCTGCTTGCCGGGAACGGCGGCCGGACGGGCCACCACTTCCGCGTCACCAAGGCTGCGCCGGCCCCGATGGCGGAGCCGAACACTACATCGGAGGGCCAGTGGGCGCCGGTGTGGACCCGGGAATAGGCGACGCCCGCCGCCACGGGAGCCAGCGCTGCACCCAGCCAGGGGCGGACTATTCCGACCCCCAGCGCGAAGGCCACCGCCGAGGCGGAATGGCCGGAGGGCATGGACGAACTCGTGGGCTGCGGATGGACGAAGCGGAAAACGGGCAGATGCTCGGGACGGGGACGCGCCCGGGGCAGGAGGGTCTTGAACCCCAGGTTGGTGACCCCGGAGGCCACCCCTTGGGCAAGGAGGCCATGCAGGGCCGCGCGCCGGGTCTTGCCCGGCGCGAGTGCCAGCACACCGGCGATCCCCAGCCACAGCCTGCCGTTGTTGGCCGCCGCCGACAGCCGGCGGAAGAAGTCGTCGTGCCTCCCCGCGGGGAGTGCCGACACCGCCCGCACCAGTTTCCGGTCCAGCCGTGACAGGCGGCCCGGCGCCTTTCTCAGCATGCTTCGCATCCGATCACCTTACTCCGGGACCGCAGCGGCGGGTGCCGGTGCCGCGGTGCTGTTGGGCCTCAGCCGGCGCGCAGGGGTTTCGCGGCGCCGGCGAGCAGCAGTGCACCCAGAATCGGAACCCCGATAACCAGCAGCGCCGGCCTGATTCCGGTCACGTCGCCGAGGTAGCCGATCAGCGGCGGCCCGGCGAGGAACGCGACGTACCCGATCGTGGACACGACGGACACGCGGGCGGCAGCGCGCCTGGGATCATCCGCGGCGGCGGACATGCCCACCGGGAATGCGAGGGCAGCCCCCAGACCCCAGAGGGCGGCACCGGCGGTGGCCAGCCAGATGTTCCCCGCCAGCACGAAGAGCCCCAGCCCGGCAGCGGCCGCGGCCATGCTGGCACGAAGCACCGCCACCCGGCCGTAGGCGTCGATGGCCCGGCCGCCGAAGAAGCGCATGGCAGTCATCGCCAGGACGAACGCCGCGAACAGCAGGGCACCGGCTGACTGGGAGGCCCCGAGGCCGTCGACGGCGGCCTTCGCAATCCAGTCATTCCCGGCGCCCTCCGTGAGCGTGGCGCCGAGGACAACGGCGCCGATCAGCAGGGTGCGTCCGTCAGTCCACGCCGCCCCGCCCCTGGTCTCTTTCCCGTCCCCGGCCAGCGGGGCGGCCGCCGGGAGGTGTGGCAGGAAATACCGCGGGGCCAGCATGGTCAGCACGGCCACGACGGCGGCGATGACGAGCAGATGCGCAGGAAGCCCGACGCCGAGGTTCGACAGGCCCGCCCCGATCAGGGCGCCCAGGAAGGCGCCGCCGCTGAATGCTGCGTGGAACTGCGGCATGATGGTGCGCCCGAGCCGGTGCTCGACGTCGGCACCTTCAATGTTCTGCGAGACGTCCCACAAACCGATGCCGATGCCGAAGACAAACAGCGCGATTGCGGTGCCCGGCACGGATCCCGCCAGCAGCGCCAACGCCACCGCGACGCCGGCGGCGGCGGCCAGGAGGCCTGCCGCGCGCACGGTGTTGGCCGTCCCGATCCGGCCGACCACGAGCCCGGCGGTGGGCAGCGCAATAAGGGAGCCGAGGGCCAAGCAGAGCAGCAGGGTCCCCAGCTGCCCGGACGTGACGTGCAGCAGGTCGGCGACCGCCGGAATGCGTGCCGCCCAGCTGGCGAACACGAGGCCGTTGATGCCGAAAACAAGGAATGTGGCCGCGGCCGCGGCGTTGAGCTGTGCCGTGCGGGCCGCCGGGGGGAGCGCTGTCATGCCCCCACTCTATCCACGGCAAAGAGCAACGCGGGGTCACTTAGCGCCCATAAACCCCGTGGGAATGGGCGCTAAGTGACCCCGCGTTGCTCTCGGTTTACCGGGCGCGCTCGACGCGCTTCTCGTCCCAGACGGGTTCCTCGGACTCGTAGACCTTGCCGTCGGAGCCGAAGACCAGGAACCGGTCGAAGGTGCGCGCGAACCAGCGGTCGTGGGTCACGGCCAGGACGGTGCCCTCGAAGTGGTCGATGGCGCGTTCCAGCGCCTCGGCCGAGTGCAGGTCCAGGTTGTCGGTGGGCTCGTCCAGGAGCAGCAGGGTGGCGCCGGAGAGCTGGAGGAGGAGGATCTGGAAGCGTGCCTGCTGCCCGCCGGAGAGCGACTCGTATTTCTGTTCCGACTGCCCGGCCAGGCCGTAGCCGTCCAGGGCGCCGGCCGCGGCCTCGCGGCCCAGGCCGGAGCGGTGTTCGTCGCCCCGGTGCAGGATCTCGAGCAGGGTCTTGTCCAGCAGGTCGGGCCGGGCATGCGTCTGGGCGAAGAACCCGGGACGGATGCGGGCGCCGAGTTTCACGGTGCCCTCATGCGGGACCTCGGCGATGTCGACGTCGGACACCGGCAGGTGCTCGCGCTCCGGATCGGTGCCGCCGGTGGCGAGGAGCCGCAGGAAGTGGCTCTTGCCGGAGCCGTTGGACCCCAGGACGCCGATCCTGTCCCCGAACCAGACCTCGGTGGAGAACGGCTTCATCAGCCCGGTCAGTTCCAGCCGCTCGGCCACGATGGCCCGTTTGGCGGTGCGGCCGCCCTTGAGCCGCATCTTCACGTTCTGCTCGATCGGCAGGGCCTCCGGCGGACCCGCCTCCAGGAACTTCGCCAGCCGGGTCTGCGCGGCGTGGTACCGGTTGGCCATGTCGGAGCGGAACGCCGCCTTGTTCTTGTACATGTTGACGAGTTCCTTGAGCTTCACGTGCTCCTCGTCCCAGCGCTTGCGCAGCTCCTCGAAGCGGGCGTTCCGGTCCGCGCGGGCCTCCACATAGGAGCCGAAGCCGCCGCCGTGGACCCACGCCCCGGCGCCGTTGATGCCGGGTTCCAGCGTGACGATCCGGCCCGCGGCGTTGTCGAGCAGCTCGCGGTCGTGGCTGATGAAGAACACGGTCTTCTTCGACTGGTTGAGTTTGGCCTCCAGCCAGCGCTTGCCCGGGACGTCAAGGTAGTTGTCCGGCTCGTCCAGGAGCAACAGCTCGTCCGGGCCGGCGAAAAGCGCCTCGAGCACCAGGCGCTTCTGCTCGCCGCCGGAGAGGCTCGACGCCGGGCGGTGCTGGGCGCGGTCGAAGGGCAGGCCCAGCGCGGCCATGCAGACCTCGTCCCAGACGGTCTCGACGTCGTAACCACCGGCATCCCCCCAGTCGACGATCGCCTGGGCGTACTGCATCTGGGTGGGTTCGTCGTCGAACTCCATCATAGCCAGTTCGGCCTCGTCGACGGCCCGGGCGGCGGCGGCCAGCGCGGGCGGGGCGGCGGAGACCAGGAGGTCGCGGACGGTCGAATCGTCCCGGACCTGGCCGACGAACTGCCGCATGATGCCCATGCTGCCGGAGCGCCCGATCACGCCTTCGTCCGGGACGAGATCCCCGGAGATGATCCGGAACAGCGTCGTCTTGCCGGTTCCGTTGGGACCGATCAGCGCCGTCTTGGTGCCGTCCGGGACCTTGAAGGTCACGCCGTTGAGGAGCTGGGTGCCGTCGGAGAGGAAATAATCAATGCCGGAAACGTCAATATGGGCCACCCAGCAATCTTCCCACGTTGCACGTGCCACCCCGGCCGTGGGAGGGCCGCTGGTGCCGGGCTCAGGACTGGCTCCTCAGCAGGAGCTCCGGACGGCGGGCGGCCCAGGGCCGCACAGCTTCCACGGCGGCGCCAACGGTGAAGACCGTGGCGTCGTCGAAGGGGTGGCCCACAATCTGGACCCCGGTGGGGATGCCGCAGTCGGCCATCCCGCTCGGCACGGCCAGCACCGGGCAGCGGTTGGCGATATTGAACGGCGCCGTCATGTGGCCCTGCCAGTAATGTTCCAAATGCACGTCACCGGCTTCGATGCCGTCAAGATACATGCCGTCAGCGTCGAGCGCGGCAACGGCGGAGGCCGGGCAGATCAAGGCATCGAAGCCGGCCATCGCAGCGGCCAGCTCCGCCTGGAGGCGCGTCTCCGCCCTGATGCCGTCGACGAAGCGGTTTTCCTCTGCGGCCTTGCGTGCGTCCGCCATGAAGCGTCGGGTGTAGGCGGCGAGGAGCCCCGTTGAGTTGGCAGTGTCTTCCTCCATGGCCGGGCCCAGAAGGTAACCGAAGTGCGTGAACATCGTCCGGCTGATGTCCTCGGTGGTCCATGGCAGTTCGATTTCCTCCACCACAGCTCCGGCGGCGCGCAGGGCGGAGGCCACGGCGCGGGTGTTGGCCTCCACGTCCGGGGCCACGGGGTAGTTCCCCAGCCGGATGCACAGCGCCATCCGCATGCCGGCCACGGCAGCGGCGGCATCGGCGGCCGGAGGACAGGACAGCGCCGGGCTGCCGGCGAGGGAAGTGTGGTCCCCGGGATGCCGCCCGGCCATGACGTTGGCCAGCAGCGCCGTGTCGGCGACGGTCCGCGCCATCGGGCCGTCGCCGCGGTAGTGGTCCGCGGAGAGCGGAGCCAGGCCCGGAATCCGCCCGTAGGGTGCCTTGTAGCCGACCGTCCCCGTGAACGACGCCGGCAGCCGGGTTGAGCCGGCGATGTCGGAGGCGGTGGCGAGCGGCGCGAACCCGGCGGCCAGCGCAGCCGCCGAGCCGCCCGAGGAACCACCGGGCGAATACTCCGGGTTCCAGGGGTTGCGGGTGACACCCCACAGCGGGCTGTGGGTGACCGTGGCACAGCTGTATTCCGGCGTGGTGGTGCGCGTGTGGATGATTCCGCCCGCACGCCGGATCCGGTCGATGACGGGATGGTCCGCCTGCGCCAGCTCGCCCTTGCGGGCCACCAGTCCCTGCGAGAGGGTGCGTCCCTTGAGTCCGTGCTTTTCCTTGGCGGCGACCGGCAGCCCCAGCAGCGGCGTCAGGTCCCGGCCGCGCGCGTATTGGGCGGTTGCCTGCCGTGCGGCGGGCAGCGCTTCCTCGAAGAGGGTTTCGGTCAGGGCGTTGATCTGGCCATTGACGGCTTCCGCCCTCGTAATCACAGCTTCCAGGTGCTCCACGGGGGAGAGCTCCCTGGTACGGAAGAGCTGCAATGCCGTGGCGGCGTCCAGGTAATGCAGTTCGGTCATGCCAGGGCTACCGCCGCCAGCGCCGAGGACCCGGCGAGGGCGCCGGCGGTGAGCTCACGGGCCACGCCGGTGAGCATGTCCACCCCGGCAACCATGTCGGCGTCGGTGGTGAATTCCCGTTCGCAGTGCGAGACGCCGTCCACGCTGGGGATGAACAGCATCACGGACGGTGCCACCGTGTTGATGGCGACCGAATCGTGTCCGGCCATGGTCCGGATCCGCCGCGAGGAGAGCCCCAAGTCGGCCGCCACCTTGTCCGCGAGTTCCAGGCCGGCCTCAGGGAAGCGGCGTATGGGGCGGACATCGAAGTCCTTCACGTTGACCTTGATGTTATGCTCGCGCGCCAGTACATCGATGTCCTCGATGAGCTTGGCGCGTGCGGCCTTGACGATGTCCGGGTCGCCCGAGCGGAGGTCAGCCACGAGGCGGACCCTGCGCGCCACCACGATGGGCGAGTTCGGCTCCAGGGTCAGCTGCCCCACCGAGGAGACGAGGGCCTCCTCGGCGAAGTCCTTCGTGACATCGTGCACCATGAGGATGATTTTGGACGCTGCCACCAGGGCATCGTGCCGGTCGGCCATGGCCGTCGCCCCGGTATGCGACTGTTCGCCCAGCACCTCGATGTCCAGCTTCTGGGTGTACCAGCTGCTGTCCACCAGGCCGATCGAGATCCCTTCGCGCTCCAGGATCCGGCCCTGCTCGATGTGGATCTCCGCGTAGCCGGCAACCTCGGGCCCCTCGGACGTGCCGAGGTACCCGATGCCCTCCAGGGCCTCGCGGACGGTGACCCCCTGCAGGTCAGCGACATCCAGCATCTGTTCCCGCGGCAGCAGCCCCGCGAAGACCGAACTTCCCATGATGCTCGGGGCGAAGCGGCCGCCCTCCTCGTTGAACCAGTTCACCACCGCCAGATTGAACCGTGGTGCGGCGCCGCCCTCCTCGACGTCGGCGCCTACCCGCCGGGCCGCGTGCAGCGCGGCGACGACGCCGTACGCTCCGTCGAACCGGCCGCCGAGTGGCTGGCTGTCCAGATGCGAACCGATCAGCACATACGGTGCCCCGGGCGTCCACTCCAGCAGCCCGAACATGTTGCCGATTCCGTCCACCCGGAGTTCCCACCCGGCGTCGCGCACCCAGGCGGCGAACCAGTCGCGTGTCCGCGCATCCTCCGCCGTGGCCGCCTGGCGGTCCACGCCCTGGTTGGGGGTGGCCCCGATGGTGGCCACCTGGTGGAAGTCTTGAAGGAAAGCTGCTGAGTTCATGGGAAGTCCTTTGTACGTTGCGGTGACGAGGATGAGGCAGCGGGCTTAGCCCATGCGACCGCGGGTCTCGGGCACCTTGGTGAAGAGAACCAGGAGGAGCACGACGGCGGCAGCGGCGGCCATGTAGAAGCCGGGTGCGTGGGGCACCCCGGTGCCCCCGACGAGGGCGGTGCCGATGAACGGTGCTGTGCCGCCGAAGAGCGCATAGGCGCCGTTGTAGCTGATCGCGGCCGAGGTGAAGCGCGTCCGCGTCGTGAAGATTTCGACGAAGAATGTGTAGCAGCCGCCGCCGTAGATGCACAGTGCCACCACGAAGACTGCCTGTCCCAGGAGAGCGAGGGGAAGGCTGCCGCTTGTCACAAGCATGAAGCTCGGCACCGAAAGCAACGCCAAGGCGGCGGAGCCGGCAATGAGCATCGGCTTGCGGCCGAAGCGGTCTCCGAGCCGCCCGCCGATGGGAAGCAGGATGGCGTAGAGGGCGAGTGCCGCGGCATTGGCCATGAGCGACTGCTCGCGGCTCAGGTGGCCGGTGGTCTGCACGTAGGAGACGAAATAGGCGGAAAGGAAGTAGAAGCCCATCGCCGTAAGTCCCATGACGAAGATGACCTGGAGCATCCGGAGCTTGTTCTCTCGGAAGGCCTCGCGCACCGGGCTGAATTCCTTTGTCTGGGCTGCCTTGGCCTCGTTGAACGCCTCGCTTTCAACCGTGCGGCTGCGGATCCATGCGCCGAAGAGTGCCAGCGGGAGTGCCAGCAGGAACGGCAGGCGCCAGCCCCACGCCATGAACGCCTCATTGGGCATCGACTGGCTCAGGATCAGGATCATCGTCCCGGCAACAACCGAAGGCAGGGCTGTGGCAGCGATGGTGATGTTGAGCCAGAATCCGCGACTGTTGACCGGGGCATGCTCGAACACGAACGAGGGGGCGCCCACGGACTCGCCCCCCGCGGAGAACCCCTGGATGAGGCGGCAAAGGACCAGCAGCATAGGCGCCCAGGCGCCGATCTGACCGTACGTCGGCAGCAGCCCCATCAGAGCTGTGGCCCCGCCGATGGCGATGAGGGTGATCGTCAGGACGCGGCGGCGGCCAATGCGGTCACCGAGAGCTCCGAAGAACAGGCCTCCGATGGGGCGGACCACGAAGGCGACGCCGAAGGTGGCGAAGGTGGCGAGCATGGCGGTGACAGGATTGCTGCCCGGGAAGAACAGCTGCGAGAAGATGACGGCGGTGAGTCCGTAAAGGGTGAAGTCGTAGAACTCGATGAACTGGCCGATGCTGCCGCCGGCCAGGACCCGCTTCTGCATCTTGGTGATGCGGGGGGTTCCGGACCGGGAAGAGTCGCGGTCCAAGGAGGTAGTTGTCAGGGAAGACTCGGGGACAGGTGGCTGGTCCTTGGTGTCGTTGATCGTCATGCCAGCCACGCTAGAGCCGCCGTGTTTCCGATTTCCTCTGGCTGGTTACGGCCGTGGGAAATGAAATCTGCTGATGTTGCCGCCGTGTTGCCGGCATCCCCCTTTCCGGACATGCTGTGGACACGTTGGGCGTCAATCGGAACCATTGAATCTCCTTTGATCAACATGGTTGTCGCGCGTCGGGAATCGGTCAGGGCCGTCCTTGCGGGGGATTTGCCGCTGGAGGCTCCCCGGCATTACCGCACTGCACTAACTGTCTGTGATCGGCTTCACATCTGTCTAATTGATTGTTTTGGACGAGCCGATGGATTTTATCAATGCCAAATCTCCGGGGTTCCCGCCAGCCGCGCGCGGCTAGCGTCCTGCGGCTCCGTAGAGACGCATGCAGGTCTCCTCAAAGGCAAGGGCCCTGCGGGTAGGCTGCACACCCTCGGGCCGGACCAGCATCACCTCGATCGGCGGAAAGTCGTCCGTCAGGCTTAAAGCCACCACCCTGCCCCCGGAATAGGTCAGGTCACTGTGGATTCTCTGGTTGAGCATTGCGTAGCCATGGCCCTTCGCCACAAAGGAGCGGACCGTTTCATAGCCAGCGAAGCGGTGCCGGACCTTGGGCACCACCCCCGCGATGGCATATAGCTGCTCGTAGTATTCCCGGCTGTGCGGGAGATCCAGCACAACCGAGGGTTCGCCGTCGAGATCCTTCAGCGCGATGCTCCGCTCCGGGCGGGACGCCGCAGGATGTCCGGCATGGACCAGGACATGCGGCGGCACCCGCTCCAGCACCTTGTGGGTGAACCCCCGGCCCAGGCCAAGACCGTACGTCAGCGCCACGTCGCAATGGCCCTCCAGCAGGGCTGTCTGCAGGCTCGCCAGATCGGCTTCGAGGATGGAGACCTCAACACCGGGATGCTGGGCTTCGAAGGTCTGAAGGATCGCGGGAAGCCTGAAAGGCGCCAGCGGGGAAAATACCCCCACCTTGAGTTCGCCCACCAGGCTCGTCGCAAGCCCCCGGGCCGACTCGTACAGGGAGTCGGCGTGCTCCAGCAAGACTTTGATGTCCTGGGCCAGCTGCCGGCCCGACGGCGTCAGCCGCAGGCCGCGCGTCCTGAGCCGCACGAACAACTGCGTGGACAGGCTGGCCTCAAGCTGGGCCATGGCGGTGGACAACGTGGACTGCGTCACCAGCAGCCTTTCGGCCGCCGCCGTCATATTCTCGAGCTCTGCCACCACCGCGAAGTACCGCAGCTGGGTCAGGGTGAAGGGCTTCGTCATTCGTCAACGCTCGCATTCTGCGCGGTTCCACGCTGTCACAGGGCTCGGAGCCGATATAGAAGGAGGGCGACGTGCAACGAGGTGCGTGATTCCGCATCGTCGAGGTCCACGGCAAGGAGGTCCTCGAGACGGTCGAGCCGCGCGTAGAGCGTCGGCCGGCTGAGGTAGCTGTTGCGGGCCAGGGCTGCTTTGTTGCCGCCGGATTCAAGAAACTGTCCAAGCAGCTCCAGGTGCCCTCCTGCGCCTCGGGCTTCGGCTTGCAGCACGCCCGCCAGTTCGGACTCGACGAACTGTTGGACCCGTGGGTCCTTGCGCAGCAGGGCCAGCAGCCCCCGCAGGCGGACGTCCGTTGCCCGGTAGAACGGCTTGCGATCACCCGGCAACGTGGCAGCCGTTTCGGCGACGTGGGAGGCCTCGTCGATGCCCGCCGCTGCCTCGAGCAGGGTGCCCCGCAGGCGGCCGACGCCGATGCTCCAGGCCACGTCCGCCTGCCCGCGGGCCCGGCTTCCATCCACGGACTGACCGGATTGTCGGGTGTCCGCCGCGAGGGCATCGGCCAGGCGCTGCAGGGTCGGATCTTCGAGTTGCTTTGCCGGGATGGCCAGGACCATCCCGACCGAGCCGGACCGGATGCTCGCCGTCAGGGCGGTGCCCGAAAGGGATTTGAGGGCCCGGGCGAGCTGCTCGAGCAGCGCACGCTCCTCCTGCTGCCCTGCCAGCGGGTCACTGGCCGGGTCCGCGGCCTCCGGCGAGGCACCGGACGACGCCCTGCAGCTCCGGAACACTATCGGCACATAGTAGGGGGAGCGTCGCAGGCCCAGCGCGGCGGCCCGGGCCTGCGCTTCTCCCTCGCTCAGCCCGCGGGGCTGGCGCAGGGCATTGAGGAGCCCGGCCTGCGCCTGGTGGCCCAGCTCGCGCCGGTCCCGTTCAGCCAGCCGGTTGATGGCCAGCGTCTGGGCAGCGCGTTCCAGCACCATGGCCGCCGCGGCGTCGTCCTCCAGCGGCATCGGAACCACCAGCCGCCCCCACAGTTGCCGGCGCACTCCGACCGGCGTCTGCAGCCAGGCCTCGGGACCGGTCCGGGACGTCGCCGCCGGGGACGGCGTGGTCCGCGACCGCCGCTCCCAGTCGTCCAGCAACTCGGTAGTGGTGAGTTGCCGGGCCGAGTAGGCGAGGACAAGATGCGAAAGGTCCTCCAGGACCACCGGAGCGCCGATCATGGCGGCGGCCCGCTCCACGACTTCCTGGGTCCCGGCGCTTTCCAGGCTCAGCACCGTGAAGGCTTCGTGGACGTCGCGGGCTCGTTCCACCCGTTGCAACTGCTCGGCCACGATCATCCGGTGCACGATTTCCGTGATCTCCACGAAGCGCACCCGCCGTTCCACCACAATCACGGGCAGGTCAGTGCCCAACGCAGCCGTGCGCAGGGCGTCCAAACTGCGCTTCCGGTTTCCGATGACTTCCACGATCAGGCCCGCGGCTGCCGCGTCCTCCAAGGACCGGATGAACGACGCCGTGAGGCCGGGTTCCTTTTCCAGTTCCAGGCCCGTCGTGAGCACAAGCTCTCCGCCGGACAGCAGCCCGGAAATGTCGAGCACTTCGCTCACGTGGACCCAGCGTACGGGGGTATCAAGGCAGCCGGAGGCACCCAGAAGCCGCGGACTGGCGTCCTGCAGCACGGGGAGCTCAAGGATGGAGCGGAGGGTTGGCAACATTTACAAAGTGTAAAGCATGATGCCATTTCCTTTACACACCGCAGCTTACGGCGGGCCGCCGCGGCAGACACACTGGACGCAACGCACACCTCGTCCGCATTTAGGAGAACCCTTATGAACACCATCGAGCACTGGATCAACGGCAGCTACGTCCCCTCCGGAGTGCGCACCGCCCCCGTGACGAACCCGGCCACGGGCAAGGTCACGGGCCAGGTTTCCCTGGCGACCGGGGAAGAAGGTCATGCCGCCGTTGCAGCGGCCAAGGCCGCGTTCCCTGCCTGGCGGGACACCTCCCTCGCCCGCCGCACACAGATCCTCTTCGCCTTCCGGGAGCTGCTTAACTCGCGCAAGGGCGAACTCGCCGCCATCATCACCGCCGAACACGGCAAGGTCCTTGACGATGCGCTCGGTGAAGTGACCCGCGGCCAGGAAGTCGTGGAATTCGCCTGCGGCATCCCGCACCTGATCAAGGGCAGCTACACGGAGAATGCGTCCACCAATGTGGACGTCCACTCGATCCGCCAGGCCCTCGGCCCGGTAGCCGTCATCAGTCCGTTCAACTTTCCCGCCATGGTCCCGATGTGGTTCTTCCCGCTCGCCATCGCCGCCGGCAACACCGTGATCATCAAGCCGAGCGAAAAGGTCCCCACGGCCGCCAACTGGATGGCCGAACTGTGGAAGGAAGCCGGGCTGCCGGACGGCGTCTTCAACGTCCTGCACGGCGACAAGGTGGCTGTTGACACGCTCCTCACCCACCCGGACATCAAGGCCGTCTCCTTCGTCGGCTCCACCCCGATCGCCAAGTACGTGTACCAGACGGCCACTGCCAACGGGAAGCGTGTCCAGGCCCTGGGCGGCGCCAAGAACCACATGATCGTCCTGCCCGACGCCGACCTCGACCTCGCGGCCGACGCCGCCATCAACGCCGGCTTCGGCTCCGCCGGTGAACGCTGCATGGCCATCTCGGCGCTGCTCGCGGTGGGCGGGATCGCCGATGAACTGGTGGCCAAGATCGCCCAGCGTGCACGTTCGCTGCGCACCGGCGACGGCCTGCGCGGCTGCGACATGGGACCGCTGGTCACGGCGGTCCACCGCGACAAGGTGGCAGGGTACGTTGATGCCGGAGAAGCATCCGGTGCCACACTGGTGGTCGACGGGCGGAGCATCGCCCCCGACGCAGAAGGCGACGGCTTCTTCGTCGGCCCCACACTCTTCGACAACGTCACCCCGGACATGTCCATCTACACCGACGAGATCTTCGGACCGGTCCTGTCCGTGCTCCGCGTGGACAGCTACGAGCAGGCCCTCGAGCTGATCAACACGAACCCCTACGGCAACGGCACCGCGATCTTCACGAACGACGGCGGAGCGGCCCGCCGCTTCGAGAACGAGGTGGAAGTCGGCATGGTGGGCATCAATGTTCCGGTCCCGGTCCCGATGGCCTACTACTCCTTCGGCGGCTGGAAGAACTCGCTGTTCGGCGACACCCACGCCCACGGCACCGAAGGCGTCGGTTTCTTCACCCGCGGCAAGGCGGTCACCTCGCGCTGGCTGGACCCCAGCCACGGCGGCATAAACCTCGGCTTCCCGCAGAACGCCTGACCGATCCGGCAACCGAAAGGCCATTGACATGACTTCCACGATTGACAGCGGCACCGTTCAGCAGGACCTCGGCCTGGACGCCGCCAAGCGCGCCTACGAACTGGACCGCAAGCACGTCTTCCATTCCTGGTCAGCCCAGGACCTTATTGACCCGATGGTCATCACCGCCGCCGCAGGCTCCCACGTCTGGGACGGAGAGGGCAAGAAGTACCTGGACTTCTCCTCCCAGCTGGTCAACACCAACATCGGCCACCAGCACCCCGCCGTCGTCGCCGCCATCGCGGCCCAGGCCGCGAAGCTGTGCACCATCGCCCCGAGCTACGTCAATGACGCCCGCTCCGAAGCCGCCCGGCTGATCGCCGAACGCACCCCCGGGGAACTGGACCGGATCTTCTTCACCAACGGCGGCGCCGACGCCAACGAGCACGCGGTCCGCATGGCCCGGCTGCATACGGGCCGCCACAAGGTCCTCTCCGCCTACCGCTCCTACCACGGCGGCACCCAGTTGGCCATCAACCTCACCGGAGATCCGCGCCGCTGGGCCAGCGACACGGCCAGCACCGGAACCGTGCATTTCTTCCCGCCTTATCTGTACCGCACCGCGTTCCACTCCAGCACCGAGGAGGAGGAAAGCCAGCGGGCCCTGGAACATCTGGAACAATTGATCGCCTTCGAGGGCCCGTCCACCATCGCCGCGCTGATCCTCGAATCAATTCCGGGCACCGCCGGCATCTACATGCCTCCGCCCGGCTACCTCCAGGGCGTCCGGGAACTGTGCACCCGGCACGGCATTGTTTTTATCGCCGACGAGGTCATGGCCGGCTTCGGCCGCACCGGCAAGTGGTTCGCCGTCGAGCACTTTGACGTCGTCCCGGACCTGCTGACCTTCGCCAAAGGCGTGAATTCCGGCTACGTCCCGCTCGGCGGGGTGGCCATCAGCCCGGAGATCGCGGCCACATTCGGCCGGCACGCCTACCCCGGCGGCCTGACGTACTCCGGCCATCCCCTCGCGACAGCTGCCGCTGTGGCCACCATTAACGCCATGGAGGATGAGCAGATGGTCCATCACGCAGCATCCCTTGGAGAGACGGTGATCGGCCCGGCGCTCCGCGGATTCGCGGAACGGCACCGCTCCGTCGGCGAAGTCCGTGGAGCGGGAGTTTTCTGGGCGATCGAACTGGTCAAAAACCGTGGGACCCGCGAGCCCCTTGCCGCGTACGGAGGCTCGAGCCCGGAAATGAACGAACTCGTGGCGGCCTGCAAGTCCCGCGGTCTGCTGCCGTTCGCGAACTTCAACCGCATCCATGTGGTGCCGCCCTGCAACACGAGCGTGGAAGACACAAAGGCCGGCCTTGCCATTCTCGACAGCGTCCTGGACATCGGGGACGGCTACACGGCCTGAGACGCCCCGCCGCCCTTCGCGTGACAATGACGGACGCTCCCTCACATCGGGGGAAGGAGCGTCCGTCATTCTCGTAGGCATCCGCGCCTTCAGCGCCTCAGCCGGCGGCGGTGAGGAACTCCTTGAGCAGCGGCCCGGACACGGTGGCGCCGAGCCCGCCCTCCTCGACGAACACCGCGACGGCGAGGTCGCCGTGGACGGCCACGATCCAGGCGTGGGTTTTGGGCGGGTTGTCCTTGCCGAATTCCGCCGTGCCGGTTTTGGCACCCACGGGCGCCCCCGGGACGGAGGCGAGGAAGCCGGCGTGCCCGGAGGTCACCACGGCGCGCATCATGTCGGCCAACGCGGCGGCTTCCGCCGCGGTCACCGGCGTGCCGGCGGTCTTCGCCGGGGCGGGGGCGGACGACGCCGTCGCGTCGCCCTGCGGCGCGGAGGCTGCCGTCGTCGGAGCTGCTGAAGGGGTGCCGGGCGTGGGGCCGGCGCTCGGGTTCAGCACGAGCTGGGCCGAGACGGGGGCTCCCTTCGCGACCGAACCGGCCATGACGGCGGCCGACAGCGGTGACAACAGCACCTTGCCCTGGCCGATCATGGAGGCGGCGTGCTCGGTGCCCTCGGCCGCGCCGGGGACGGAGCCCAGGAACGCCGCGGCCCCCAGTGCCGGCGCTTCGACAGCGACGCCCAGCGAGGTGGCGGCGCTCTCCAGCTGGGCCTGGCTGACCTTGTCCCGGGCGTTGATGAAGGCCGTGTTGCAGGAATGGGCGAAGGCGTCGCGCAGGGTCACGGAGCCCAGCGAGGAGGCGGGGTAGCCTTCGGCGTTCTTGAAGGTCCGGCCGTCCACCGTCAGGGTGGCCGGGCAATCGACCTTCGAGTCCGGCGTCATCCCGTTGCGGAACATGGCCAGCGAATCGACCATCTTGAAGATGGAGCCGGGGGCGTACTGGCCCAGCATGGCGGTGTCGTAGCCGTTGCTGCCGGGCCCTGAGGCAGCCGCGAGGACGGCACCGCTTGAGGGGCGCAGTGCCACGATGGCCGACGCCGGGCCGACCTTGGCCAGCACATCCTCGGCCAGCTGCTGGAGTTTCGGATCGAGGGTGGTTTTCAGCGGGGTCCCGGCCTTGATCTCAACCCGGAACAAGACCCGGCGGGGGTCGGGGGAGGCAGCCTTGATTTCCTCGGCCGTGAGGCCGGCCTTCTGCGCCCGGACCACGATGCCGTCGGTGCCGCGCAGCTGGGCGTCGTATTGCTGCTGGAGGCCGCCGGTGCCCGTGGTGTCGCCGGCTTTGAGGACCCCGCCGGACTTTTCGATCTGTTCCGCACTGGCCTCGGCGGCTGTGCCCAGCAGCGCCCGCGCGAACGTGCGGGTGGGAGCGAGCGGCAGCATGTCCTTGATGGCCCGGCCGCCCGGAATCGCCGAAATCTGTCCGTCCGTGATGGTCCGGGTGCCGTCGTCGCGCAGGGTGATGGCCGCAACGAACGCCTCGGGGCCGGCCGCTGTGACCTGTGTGGCGTACGCGGCGGGGTCCACCCCCACCAACTGGGCGAGCTTCGTGGCGGAGTCCGCGGCGTCGGCCCCGCCGAGCTGGGGTTTGTCGATCCCGACGTTGACCACCGGGCGGTATGTGACCAGCGGGACGTCGCCGGCGCCCAGGATGGCTGCCCGTTGTGGAGTCTCGTTAGAGCTGCTGAGCACTTCGCCGTCCGCCAGCCCGGGCACCAGGATGGCGGGGTTCCACACGGTCAGCCATTTGTCGCCGGACTTCTTCAGCTGGGCCGAAACCGTGTATTTCCACTGTTCCGTGCCGATGTTCCAGCTGTAGTCCAGCGGGACGGTGGCCGTTCCGGAGTCCAGCTTCAGCTCCCCTGCCTGCACCGACGGCTTCGCCGGCGCCAGGGCCTTGAACACCTCTTTGAGCTGGTCGTTGGCTGCGCCGGAGTCCTTGCCCTCGAAGGCGACGGCGCCGACGTCGAGCGCCGAAACCGCGGAGGCGAGCTGCTTGACGGCATCCTGGGCGCCGGCCCGGCCGTCGTCGCACGCCACCAGGGAGGCGCCAAGAATGAGACCGATCAGGACAAGTGAAAGTTTCGATGAGTTCCCCACCGCGCCATTATGCCCCGAGTCGCGGACAATTTACGTGTCACATGGTGCATGCCAGCACTTAGGGCGACCGCGCGCCAGGGTTCGGCGCGGGTTGCCGGGCAGTAACAGGCCGGCAACCGGCGGCCCGAAGACCTAAATCCCGAGGTCCGGAACCGGAAGTTTGAATATGTCCTTGAGGGCATATGTTGCGGCGTGGAAGCCGGGCATGCCGGTCACCCCCGGGCCGGGGGGCGTCGAGGACGAGCACAGGTACACGCCCGGCAGCGGGGTCCGCCACGGCACAGGGCTCAGGACGGGCCGGCGCAGCAGGCCCCGGAGGTCCATCAGGCCGGCGCCGTAGTCGCCGCCCACGTAGTTTTCGTTGTAGTCCGCGAGCCCGGCCGCCGTCGTCACCTGGTACCGGACCACGAGATCCCGGAATCCCGGGGCGAACCGCTCCAGTTGCGCCATGACGGCTTCCGCCATATCCACGCCGGAGCCGGCCGGAACATGGCAGTAGCTCCAGAGGATGTGCCGGCCGTCCGGGGCGCGTCCGGCGTCGAACCGTGAGGGCTGGGAGAGCAGGACGTACGGCCGCTCCGGATGCCGCCCCGCGGCCACGAGGTTTTCCGCCTCGGCCATCTCGTCCCGGGTGCCGCCCACGTGGACGGTTCCGGCGTCGGCCAGTCCGGGCGCGGCCCACGGCACCGGCCCGGAGAGAATGAAATCGACCTTGCAGGCGGCATTGCCGAACCGGAACGCTTCAAGTGCCCGCCGGTAGCGCGCCGGGAACCTGCCGTGCGCCAGCCGCAGCAGCGCGGGCGGGGCCACATCCAGCAGGGTGGCCCGGACGGGGGGCAATTCCGCCAGCGAGCCGATCCGCACACCCGTTTCGACGACGCCGCCGTGTGCTTCAAGGTCCGCGACCAGGGCACGGGAGATCGCCGCGGATCCGCCCTGCGGGATCGGCCAGCCGCCTGCGTGCGCGAGCGTGCCCAGCATGAGGCCCGCTCCGGCGGCCGCGAGCCCCGGCAGCGCCGCGGTGGCATGCGCCGCTGCCCCGGTCAGCAGGGCCGGTGCCAGGTCCTCCCGGAACCTCGCGTTCCACAGCCTCGTGCCTTGTTCGAGCGTCCTGAGGCCGAACACCGCGGCCGCTGCGGGGTCCCGGGGCACCCGCAGCAGCTGGTTCAGGGTCAGCCCGGTGATGCCTTCCACGTGCCGCACCAGCGGGGCCATCAGCCGGCGGTACGCGCCGCCGTCGCGCCCCAACCCTGCGGCCGTCCGATCGAGCGAGCGGTGGGCGAGGGCCGCCCGGCCGCCGTCCAGGGGGGAGCCGTAGGAGACGTCGGGGACCGTCAGGCGGATCCGCCGGGACAGTTCGAACTCCCGGAAGAAGGGCGAGGCGATGGCCATCGGATGCACCGCGGAGCAGACGTCGTGGAGGTGCCCGGGCTCCATCAGCTCGGTGGTCCGCAGGCCGCCGCCGGGCGTCGGGGCCGCCTCGTAGACGTGCACCTTAAGCCCGGCCCGGGCCATCGTCACGGCCGCGGCCAGTCCGTTGGGTCCGGAGCCGACGACGGCGACGTCAGGCATCGGCCGGGGCCTTCCGCCAGGGCAGCAGCGAGGCGGAGGGCCGGACCGGATCCAGCCGCAGCCGGTCCGCAGCGCGGTCGAACGGACCGCCGTGGGGATCATCCATGCCGTGGCGGCGGATGACGTCGTACCCCGGCTCCCAGGCGTCCCACGCCACCCGCACCATCAGGTAGGCGATGGCGAGCATGTGGAAGACCACGGCCAGGACGTAATAGGGCATGTCTATATTGTGCTGGGAGGAGCCGCCGCTGGTCACCTGTCCGAGGTACATCCAGACGGCGGCCCAGTGCAGGCCCTCAATGGCCTGCCAGATGAGGAAGTCCCGCCATTTGGGCCGCGCGAGGGCAAGCAGCGGGATCAGCCACAGGACGAACTGGGGCGAATACACCTTGTTGGTGAGGATGAACGCGGCGACGATCAGGAAGGCCAGCTGCGCGAGCCGGGGCCGCCGCGGAGCCGTGAGGGCCAGCACCGCGATCAGGACGCAGGCCAGGAGGAACAGATTCAGGGCCAGGGCGTTGATGGTGTCGGCCGGCAGCGGTGTCCAGCCGGTGCGCCCGGCCACCAGGTTGTACGCGAACCAGGGTGAGCTGTAGCCGGCCGGCCGTTCCTCCGTGAACTGGTAGAAGTATTTCCAGCCGTCCGGGTTGAGCGCGGCGACCGGGAGGTTGACGGCGAGCCAGGCCGCGACGGCGGCGCCGGCGGTCACCAGGATGGCCCGGAGCCGGCCGGTGCGCAGCGCCAGCAACAGGATGGCGCCCAGGATCAGCAGCGGGTACAGCTTGGTCGCCGTTCCCAGGCCGATGCAGATGCCTGCCAGGACCAGTTTGTTCCTGGCGAAGAAGTACATGCCGACCGCCAGGAGCCCGACGGCCCACATGTCCCAGTTGATGGTTCCGGCCAGGACAATGCCGGGGGCGAGGGCCACCATGGCGGCGTCCCAGGGCTGGCGGCGGGTCATCCGGGCCGTGGCCAGCACGGTGACGATCCAGACGGCAGCGATCAGGGTGGCGTTGACGTCAAAGTAGGCCAGGACGCGGGGGGCGCCGGCGCCGCCGCCGGGCACCAGCAGTGCGGTGGCGCCGGCGATGAAACCCATCAGCACGGGGTATTCGAAGGAGCTTCCCTCCGTGATGAAGGGGAAGGCGCCGCCGCCAAGCCCCCGGTTCCGGAAGAGCTCCGGGAAGTCCGAGTAGCACGTGGCGTAGAACTGGCCGGGGGTTTCCCAGCCGTTGCTGCGGCAGTAGTTCTTGATAAGGATTCCCGCCAGTGCCGCCAGGACGGTGAGCAGGATGAGGACCCGTTCCACGGTGAAGAAGCCGGGCGAGACGATGCCGGGTGCCGAACGGCTGCCCATCGGACCGCCGATGAGTTCGGTGAAATTCCCCAGCAGCAGATCGCTGCGGCTCGGGATGACCAGTCGGGCCCGTTTGCGCTGCTCCGCCGGCGTTGTCTCCTGCATGACCTCGAGCTTACCGGTGAGACCGGGGCTGCCCGCGGTGGACACCGCGTCCGGACTAAACCGGATTCACAGCCCCCAGCGGACCACGGCCGGCGTTTTCTTGTCCCAGCCCAGGGTGCAGACTTTCGCGGTGCCCAGGACGAAATGGCGGCCCTCGCGGGGATCCAGTCCCAGCCACCTGGCGGTCAGGATCCGGGAGAAATGGCCGTGCGCCACAATGAGGATGTTGTCCAGGCCGGATTCGAGCACCCGGGCCACAATCTTGTCCGCCCGCGCGGCCACGTCATCGAGGGACTCGCCGTTCGGTACACCGTACGTCCAGATCAGGTAGTCGGGATTGTCCTTGCGGATGAGGTCCGAGCTGATGCCCTCGTAGTCGCCGTAGTCCCATTCCACCGCGAGCGGTTCCAGCTGCGCGTCGGGATAGCCGGCCAGCTCCGCCGTCCGCCGCGCCCGGCGCAGGGGAGAGGTCAGCACGAGGTCAAAGTCGACGGTTTCCAGTACCTTGCGCGCCTCCACGGCCTGCTGCTCGCCCTCCACGGTGAGGGGAAGATCGGTCAGCCCGGTGTACTGCCCGCTCTTGGACCATTCGGTTTCGCCATGCCGCAGGATCCACAGTTGTGGACGGGGGCTGTTGGACGGTGTGATCACTTAGGGCTCCTCGATGGTGGAAGGTTCGACGGCGGCGGCCACGGCGGCGGGCCCCTCTGGCGTGCCGGCGGCCGGAGAGTCCGCCGGCGACGCGGCCTCGGGCTGCGCCGCCCACCACTCGCGCAGCCTGGCCTCGGCCACGGCGGGATCGAGCGGGCCGTGCTCCATCCGTTCCTCGAGCAGGAACTTGTAGGCGCGGCCCACGACGGGGCTCGGCCTGAGCCCGAGCAGTGCCATGATCTGCCCGCCGTCCAGATCGGGACGGACGGCCTCGAGGGATTCCTGTTCCCTCAGTGCAGCGATCCGTGACTCAAGATCGTCATAGGCGAAGGAGAGCCGCTCGGCCTTGCGCTGGTTGCGCGTGGTCACGTCGGAGCGGGTGAGCCGGTGCAGCCGTTCCAGGAGGGGCCCGGCGTCGGTGACGTAGCGGCGGACGGCGGAATCACTCCAGCCTGCCTCGCCGTAGCCGTAGAACCGCATGTGCAGCTCCACGAGCCGGGCCACGGCCTTAATGGTGTCGTTGTCGAAGCGGAGGGCCTTCATCCGCTTCGCGCTCAGCTTGGAGCCCACCATGTCGTGGTGCCGGAAGCTCACCGCGCCGCCCGGTTCGAAGCGGCGCGTGGCCGGCTTGCCGACGTCGTGCATCAGGGCGGCGAACCGCAGCACAAAGTCGGGGCCGGGAACCGGCCCGTCCGCCCCCGTTTCCAGGGCGGCCGCCTGCTCCAGGACCTGGAGCGAGTGCTGGTAGACATCCTTGTGGCGGTGGTGCTCGTCGGACTCGAGGCGCAGGGCGGACACTTCGGGCAGCACAAACTCGGCGAGCCCGGTATCCACCAGCAGGTCCACGCCCGGCCGGGGACGGGCCGAGCAGATGAGCTTGACGAGTTCATCGCGCACGCGTTCCGCGGAAATAATGGTGATCCGCTCGGCCATCCGGATCATGGCCTCGCGGACGTCCGCGCGGACGCTCACGCCCAGCTGGGCCGCGAAGCGGGCGGCGCGCATCATGCGCAGCGGGTCATCGGAGAAGGAAATTTCCGGTGCTCCCGGCGTGGCGAGGACGGCGGCATGCAGATCGCGGACGCCGCCGAACGGATCCACGAGTTCCAGCGTCGGCAGGCGCAGGGCCATGGCGTTGATCGTGAAATCCCGCCGCAGCAGGTCATCCGTCAGTGAATGTCCGAACGCCACCACGGGTTTGCGGGACTCCGGATCGTAGGCGTCGGCCCGGTAGGTGGTGATCTCGATCTGGAATCCGGCCTTGCGCATCCCGATGGTGCCGAAGGCGCGGCCGATCTCCCAGTAGTTGTCCGCCCACTTCTTGATCAGCGCGACCGTCTGGTCCGGAGTGGCATCGGTGGTGAAGTCCAGGTCGAGGGCCGCGCGGCCCAGGAAGAGGTCGCGGACGGGCCCGCCCACGAGGGACAGTTCATGGCCGGCGTCGACGAACCGCTGCCCAAGCTCCAGAACCACCGGGTCCACCTGGAAGTCAACGGTGTGGGAGTCAATCTTGTGATGTGCGTGCGCCATAGTCTCTTAAGCTTGTCAGAAAACCGCGCCAGCACCACACCGGAACCTTGGGGAATCCGGGTGCCGGCCGCCTGTTGGCCCGGAAAGCCCGCCGGCGGCGGCAATCCACTTTCCCGGCAGTCCATGTTCCGGCCATGTTTAGGTCATCAACTGCGGGCAAGAGTAGTTAGAGTGGACTTCATGGCCCATCCCGTACCGAGCGCTCCCGGCAGGAGGACGAACCCACCGTTGCCGTCGGCAATCGGTGCCAACATCGCGCCTGTCCAGCACCTGGGACAGGCCCCGCTGCCCACCGTGGAGGAAATCTCCGCCGGCGGCGTCGTCGTGGACACGTCCGACGCCGAACTCCGGGTTGCGATCATCGCCCGCCTCAACCGCGGGGGGCGCCTGGAATGGTGCCTGCCGAAGGGCCATCCGGAGGGCAAGGAAAGCAACGAGGAAGCGGCCGTGCGGGAAATCGCGGAGGAAACCGGCATCGAGGGCAAAATCCTCGCACCGCTGGGGAGCATCGACTACTGGTTCACCGTCAGCGGGCACCGGGTCCACAAAACTGTCCACCATTACCTGCTGCAGGCCACGGGCGGGGAACTCACGATTGAGAACGATCCGGACAAGGAAGCCGTGGATGTCGCCTGGGTCCCCATCCACGAACTGGCACGCAAGCTCTCCTTCCCGAACGAGCGCCGCATCGCGGATCTCGCCAAAGAAGTGCTTCCGGGACGCCGCTGAGCGCACCGAAGCCGCTACCGCCCGCGGTAGGACACAAACGCGGTAGCGCACAAAACGGTGCCCGGGTGAGACGATGAAGACGATGTCACCAGCCAAATCCACCCCCTCATCCTCCGGCGCCGCCAGTTCCCCCGCGGCCCACCCCGGAGAAACCCGTTCCAGCGCCATCATGGCAGCAGGGACCCTGGTTTCGCGTTTCCTGGGGTTCGGCAAGACCTGGATGCTGGGCGCCGCGCTTGGCCTGGGCTCCACCGTCAATGACACGTTCATCAACGCCAACAACCTGCCGAACCTGATCTTCCTGCTGGTGGCCGGCGGCGTCTTCAACGCCGTACTGGTCCCGCAGATCATCAAGGCCAGCACGGCGCCGGACCGGGGGGCGGACTACATCAGCAGGCTGCTGACCCTGGCCGTCCTGGTCCTGCTGACGCTGACCCTGCTGGTGACCCTGCTGGCACCGTCGGTGATTGAACTGACCACCCAGGGCTATTCGCCCCAGCAGAAGTCCCTGGCCGTGTCCTTCGCCTTCTGGTGCCTTCCGCAGATCTTCTTCTACGGCCTGTACGCCCTGCTGACGCAGGTGCTCAACGCCAACGGGGCGTTCGGGCCGGCCATGTGGGCGCCGATCATGAACAACATCGTGGCGATCGCCGGGCTCGGCATGTTCATCGGGATCCTGGGCGCCAACGTTTCCAACCCCCACACGCTGGACAACTGGGGGCCCTTCCAGACTTTCCTCGTGGCCGGTTTCTCCACGATCGGCGTCATCGCCCAGACCGCCATCCTGCTGATCCCCGTGTTCAGGCTGAAGCTGGGCCTGCGTCCGCGGTTCGGCTGGCGCGGGGTGGGACTGGGCCAGGCGGCGAGGCTGAGCGTGTGGACCCTGGCCACCGCCGCCGTCGGGCAGCTGGCGTTCCTGTATGTCATGCGCATCGCCACCATCCCGGGCGCCGAACGCCTGCGGCTCGAACACTCGGGGGACCCGGCCGCGGACACGCTTCCCGGCAACGCCGTGCTGGAAGTGGCCAGCCAGCTGTACCTGCTGCCGCACTCCATCATCGCGCTCTCCCTGGCCGCCGTGCTGTTCAACCGGATGACCCGGGCCTCCCAGGACGGAAACCGGAACGAACTGCGCAACGCGCTCTCCCACGGGCTGAGGACCATGGCGGTGGCCACGGTCTTCGGCGCGCTGGCGCTGTTCGCCCTCGCCGGGCCGCTGGGCATGTTCTTCTCCGGCGGGGAGCGCCAGGACGGCGTCATGCTGGCCCAGACTCTGACGATCCTGGCTCTGAGCACGCCGTTCATGAGCGCCAACTTCATGATGTCCCGGGTGTTCTACGCCAACGAGGACGCCCGGACCCCCTTCTTCATCCAGCTGGTGCTGGCTTTGGTTAACGTGGTGGCCGCGTTCCTGATCCAGTTCCTGCCCTTCGACCAGATCATCTTCGCGATCGCGATCCTGTACACCGGCGGGAACATCCTCTCGGTCATCGTCAGCGCGTTCTTCCTCCGCAGGCTGCTGGGGCACCTGGACGGGCCGCGGATCGCCAACTCGTATATCCGGATGGGCTATGCGGCGCTCGGATCCGCCATCGTCGCTGCCGTCGCCCTGTGGCTGATGGGCAGCTACAACCCGGACGGGTTCGCCTGGAGCAGCCGGCCGGCCGCCCTGGTGACGATCGTCGTCGTCGGACCCGTCATGCTCGCCGTCTACCTGTTCCTGCTCAAGATCTTCCACGTGACCGAACTGCGGGACCTGCTCCAGCCGCTCCTGGGCAGGCTCCGCCGCGGGCCGGCCGCTGGGCCGGGTCCCGGCACCCCCGCGGAAGGGGCCGCTGCGGAACGCCCAACGCCGGGCCGTGCCACCGTGTCGGTTGATACCGGCCTGATCCCGAGGATCTCCGGTGAGTTCGACGCCGCGTCCTTCCGCGCCGGTCCGGATCTTCGAGGCCGGGACGATTTCCCTGGCGGGCGTGCTGACGGGCGTGAAGGCGGCTATCTGCCGGAGGAGGACCTGCCGGCCACCGCGCAGGGCGGCCTGGGGCGCGCAGACATCCCGCTGCCGGGACGCAGGACCTACCAGGGCCCGGCCGGGCACAATCCGCATTTCCCGTCTGAGCGGAAAAAGAAAAAATAGTGTCCTGCCGGCGTCCCCCCGCCGTGCTCACGTGGCCCGGACCCTGCATCGGCTAGGATCGAAGACTAACAAGGGGAGTTGCAGACCAAGGGTCAACCGGCTTACCGGGGGACCTGCGGACACTGTTGAGGTGGTCGCGGTCGAAAACTCCCGGACAGTCTAGGAGGAGCCCGTGTCCCATCCGATCGATGTCGGATCAGTACTTGGCGGCCGCTACAAGGTCACTGCCACCGTACTGACCTCGCATGACCAGGATCTGGTGCTGGACGGTGTGGACCAGGTACTGAACCGTGACGTGAGCATCCTCGTCGCCGGCCCGGAAAACGCCGACCAGGTGGCCCAGAGCGCGCGCGAGGTGGCCACCGGCGAGCGGCCCGGCCAGATGCAGATCCTGGACCTTGGCGTCAGCGAATCCACCACCTACCTGATCACCAACCACGCTTCGGCAGCTGACCTGCTGGACCTCGTGGTGTCCTCCAACCCGCCCTACGTGGAGCCGTTTTTCACGGACACCCTGGGCAGTGAAATCTTCGGGCAGGCCCGGTCGCAGGAGCCCGAAACCTACGACGGCCTCTACGATGACGAGGAAGTCGACGCCGGGTACATCAATTACGGACAAAACCGGCCGCAGCAGCCGGGGCAGCAGGCCGCCGTCCCGCCGGTCCCTCCCTCCCGCGTTCCGCCGGCGGCCGTGGCCGGGCCATCGGCGCCCGCTGCGGGTGGCGGCGCTGCAGCCGCTGGCGCGGCAGGTCTCGGTGCGGGTGCCGCCGCCTCGACTTCCCCCGATACCGCGCCCCAGGAGACCGCACCGCAGCCGACGGCGCCGCACCCGCTCCAGGACGGCGCCGCCTACCGTCCCGCCGGGGCGGCAGCCGCTCCGGTTCCGTCCCCTCCGGCCGAGGAGCCCAAGGTCTCCCTGTGGTCCGGCGAAGACTACGACTACGACGCCGCCGGTCAGCCGGCGCACCCGGCCCAGGAGGAATATGTTGCCGGGCCGTATGGTGCCGAGCCGTATGTTGCCGAGCCGCATGTTGCCGGGCCGCCGGCGACAGCCGGTGCCGGGGGCAACTCCCTGGACCGCGCCCCGGGCAACTTCCCCGCTTCCGCCCGGAACCATGACTCCGCGCAGGACGACGGGTACTACGGGAAGGACGACGAGCCCCGCCGCGAGCCGCGGTCCGCGCGTTGGCTTGTCGGTGGCCTGCTGGCCGCGGTACTGGTGGTTGGCATGATCTTCGCCGTCACCAATCTGGGCAGCCTCTTCAAGAGCAGCCCGCCGCCCGCCGCGGGCGGAACTTCCTCCTCCAGCGCCCCGAGCCAGTCCTCGGCGCCGCCGTCGGGCACCGCAAGCCCTGCACCCGTGGCGGGACCGCCGGCGATCGAAGGCGTCACCCGGCTGGGCAACTTCGATTTCGCGGCCACGTATGACGGCGATCTGGGGAAGACTTTTGATGGAAATGGTGCCAGCTACTGGTCGGACATGGAGTTCGCCTCGGACAACTGGGGCGGCTTCGCCACCGAAGTTCCCCTTGTCATCAAGCTGAAGAGCCCTTCACAGGTTTCCTCCGTGACACTGAGCCAGCTGGGCGGCTCGGGCGGAAGCATCAGCGTGTTCACCAACGACCGTCCCGCCCTGGACGGGGCCAAGCAGGTGGGCGTCAACAGCTTCACCTCCCCGGATCTCACCATGCCGTTGCCGGAACCTGTTACGGCCCAGTACGTGATCGTCTCCATCAAGTCCCTCCCCAAGCTGGCAGCACCCAAGACCCGCTTCGGGTACGGGCTCCGCCTGGCAGAAGTCAAGGTGCAGTAGCGCGTCCGTAACCCGGCCGGGTTCCCGCCGGTCTTCGGCGGGAACCCGGTACCCTGAATGATGGTGTCCTCCGGCGACACCAAGCCCCACCGGAATATTCAGCACGAGGATTTAGTTGTGCCATGTGGCCGGCCCATGCAGGCGGGCGCATCAACAAGGGAAGAGGTTCACCGTTCAGTGAGCAACGCAGAAAACACCGCGTCCGAAGTACGTGATGTCATCATCGTCGGCTCCGGCCCGGCGGGCTATACCGCCGCGGTGTACACGGCGCGCGCCAACCTGAAGCCGCTGCTGCTGGCAGGATCCGTTACCGCCGGCGGCGAACTGATGAATACCACCGACGTCGAGAATTACCCCGGTTTCCCGGACGGCATCATGGGGCCGGACCTGATGGAGAACTTCGAGAAGCAGGCTGCCCGTTTCGGCACTGACATCCAGTTTGAGGACGTCACCGAACTGGACCTCGACGGCGACATCAAGACCGCGACCATCGCCACGGGGGAGACGTTCCGGGCCCGCTCCATCATTCTGTCCACGGGTTCGGCCTACCGCGAGCTTGGCCTGCCGAACGAAAAGCGCCTCTCGGGCCACGGCGTCAGCTGGTGTGCAACCTGCGACGGTTTCTTCTTCAAGGACCAGGACATCGCCGTTATCGGCGGCGGAGACTCCGCCATGGAGGAAGCGCTGTTCCTGACCAAGTTCGCGAAATCCGTCACTGTGGTGCACCGCCGTGACTCCCTCAGGGCGTCCAAGATCATGGCGGACCGCGCCCGGGACCACGAGAAGATCAGCTTCGTCTGGAACACCGGCGTCGAGGACGTCATCGGCCAGGACAAGGTCACCGGCCTCCGGCTGAAAAACCTGGTGGACGGCACCGAATCTGAACTGCCCGTCACCGGCGTGTTCGTGGCGATCGGCAACGATCCCCGCACCGAACTGGTCAAGGGCAAGCTGGACCTCACCCCGGCAGGAACCATCGCCGTCGAGGGAAGGACTTCCAAGACCAGCATCAAGGGCGTCTTTGCGGCGGGCGACGTCATTGACCCGACCTACCGCCAGGCGATCACGGCTTCCGGCTCCGGCTGCGTGGCCGCCCTCGACGTCGAACACTACCTCGCAGACTTCCACGCCTAACCGGCGCGCAGCACCAACCGAAGAGAGAGACAACGTTATGAGCAACGCAAAAGACGTAACAGACGCAAGCTTCAGCACCGATGTGCTGGCTTCCGACAAGCCGGTCATCGTGGACTTCTGGGCCGAATGGTGCGGCCCGTGCCGCAAGCTCGGTCCCATCCTCGATGAAATCTCGGTGGAGTACAGCGAAAAGGTGGACGTCGTCAAGGTCAACGTGGACGACAACCCGGCGATCGCCGCCCAGTACGGCATCACTTCCATCCCGGCCGTCTACCTGTTCCAGGGCGGCGAGGTGAAGAGCACCGTCATCGGCGCCAGGCCCAAGCAGTTCTTCGAGAAGGAATTCGCGGACGTCCTGTCCTGATTCTTTTCCGGTCCGTGGACACCACGGACTGAGTATCGTGGCCCCCACTTCGCGGAAGTGGGGGCCATTGGCTTTTGGGCGGTGCCGTCATGGGTGCTCCCGTCTGCCGGCCGGCGGGGTCCAACGTCGGGATGGACAAAGCCCCGACGACGGCCGGACACGGCGGCGGGGAACGTCACTGGCCGGGCGGGGCGAGATGCTGTCGAGCGAATGAATCCTTTGCCGGTTGTGTATCTGTTTGTTTTTGCAGTGGCGGACTTCTCTTATTCAAGAGTTTCCGACCTTACCCGGGGTAGGGGAGAGATGCCCGCCCAAGAGTGGATTTCACTCGGCCTACGGGCGTTTCACGTGAAACATCCGGAGAACGGGGCAGGGTCGGTGCGCCGGGCCGCCCAGGTGAAATGAACGGCCCGTATTGTGGGTCCCGGACCGGCGGTCCCTGTTTCACGTGAAACCTGAGAACCAGATCGGGCAGCTCGGCACTCTTCGGGCCATCCGGATGGTGGCATTCATGGTCCCTTGAGGCGTGTCAGCGTCCCGAGGAGATCCGGCATTCCCCTAGAAGGGCAACTGAAACTACTTGACAGAGGGAGTCGGCAACGGAGTTCTGACGGGCGACAGTGCTTGCCCGTTGTTTTCCGGGACACGTGGAGTGCGTACCGCCCGGGACGCGTGGACTCCAACGGGCGGCATGGCGAAGAGAGGTCCCCAAGAGCTTGACCCTTCGTGGGCACATCCGCCCCAAGCCGCGGTCCCGCCCTCAATGCGCCGCGGCGCCGATGACGGTTTCACGTGAAACACTGCGGGACGATTCCGGAACTACCACTGCGCAGCTGCCCCGTGGAACACGCGAGTAGGCTTCCGAAGATGCAATCAACAATGACGAATTCATACTTAGCTATCACATAGGGGTGCAGGGATTATTGGGCGGCCTGCAGCGGGGGACCGTATGGCCCAAAGGAAATCCCGACAGACCCGGGGCTCCGTCACATACCCAGAAGCGACCCGCACGATATGCGGGGCCGGGTGGTACCGAGGAACCCCCGGAGCGCAACTTCTCCGCCTGCCCGGGCCACCCTGTTTCACGTGAAACGTTCAGCTGCCCCAGGCGAGCCCAAGTTCAGTGCGCAGAATTGCCCAACTTGCTGAAGCGTCTGCGAGCTTCGCCTGGACCGCTACCCGGACCACCACCCGGCACGCGGTGGTTGCGCGTCACAGGATAACGGCGGTAAGGGGCGGGCAAACTGCCCTAGCGTGCGGTTAACCAGCGTCCTGACAGGAGGCACGCCGCGCTCCCGGCCTGTACCCACTCCACGCCTATGGCTGCGCCGCCGCAAAGTTGAATGACCAGGAGAACCGTGTGCTGGTGGCGCTGCCTGCTATCCGGGGATTCTTCATGACCATGTTGCCGTGATCCTCGATATAGTCACCAGCGCTGTCCCCGGTAGATTGGCAACAGGCCAGCTCGAGACGGCGCACAGCGCATCGAAACTTCCGTCGCCGGCGGGCCACATCGCCTGTGTGGTGGCTGGTTCATCTTGCGTTGCTGCGCAGTCCGGACCGGACCTCTCCTGTGGAGTCTTCCCGGCGGGGGCATCCTTGTCGGTGGTCCGGGCCGCCGGGTCGAACCCCGCGACACGACTCGCCCTGACCGTGATGGCCTCCAAGAATGTCGCCCTCTCGCCGACGCAGGCGTGGCGCCCACTCCGCGGATGCGTCCGGCTGGCGGCCTTGCCAGTCCCGAAACTGGGCTTGGGACCAGAAGCCCAACCCACAAGGCGAGTACACCTGACGAGCTGGCAACGACATTGGCTGACTGCACGTATGACCACTGACGCACCACTTCCTGTCCGCGGCTACCAGCACCGGGCGCTTCCACAGCTTCTCCCGCGCGGTCCGGTTGCCGCCACGCCGATGCTCTCCCGTGAGTTCTCCACAGAAGTTATTCACATCGTTATCCACATCCGCTGAGTTGTTGCTCACAGCTCACGCTGCCACCCAGCCACGGCCCCCCACAGACCTCCCCAACCAGGCAGACTGGTAGGACCCAAAATTTGCGGGCGCACGAATTAGGTCTTGCGTGGGTCCCTTGCGTAATTCGCAGGAAAGGCTGTCCGGGCAGAAAACGCCGAGATGTAGGCGAAAATGACCGGGTGGCGGAGTTCCGGAAGGCACAACTTCCGGGTTTGTCACAAAATCATCCACGTCCCGGCCCCGCCAATGTTTCACGTGAAACGCAGAGCGGCCCCGAAGGGGGAAGGTACCCGGCCACATATCTGCCCCGTCGCATGTCACGGCGGAGACCGCGGCGTGGCGAATTAATCCACACAGTTATCCACAGGCAAATCCGCGAGAGTATTCGCCCGCCCACAACTACGCCGTCACGGCAGCGCACCCCGTAGCCTGGGCAAATTCTGCTTAGCCTGGGTGGCGGCGCTAGAGGGTGGCGCCGATCCCCGCCCGTCCAAACGGGGTGGGAATCGGACCCCGCCATCCGGTGCGACGCCAGGAGCCCGACGGGCAGACGGGTGTGGCCGGGCAAGGGTGATTCTCACCTGGCATCGACAAAGTCGTCACGGATCCTGAGTTTGACTCTCTGTCTGGATGCGGAGCCGCCGAGATGCAGGAGACGACAATGTGGATCGGATTCAACAGGCCAAGTCGCTGTCGTTGACTGCTGTTCCTGAGAAGGAGTGGCGAAGCAGGTGTCCGGGGGAGTCATAGATCCAACGGCACATGGCGTTGCGTCGGGCCTCAGCGCCGGAAGACCGCAAGCGTCCCCGCGCCTGACCCAGGCAGAGGCCCAAAGACGGTGATGGCGCCACCCACCATGCGGCCGACGCCGCCGTATTCCAGGGACGGCGCGATATAGGTGAGTACGGCAAAGCGATCCGGCGGTAGGCCCAGCCCTCCATGTTCTGAGCCGTCTGGGAAGGCGCATCCTGCGCAGGGACCACTGGGGTCCGGGCGCAGAGATGCCGGTGCGGTGGCGCTGGCCCTCGGCACAGGCTCAGCACTACGACGGGCAACAGGGAAGCACGGGGAGGGTCGTGCGCGGCGGCAGGTCGCCCTGCCGTCCGAGCCCCGGCGGACCGCCGGGGCTCGGATCACCGGTGAAGTGCTGGCGGACGTTGTGCGCTGCCCACCGCGTGATTGTTAGCTGACGATGGCGGTTAATTCGCAGGATAAGTTGGCGGTTCGGGCTCCGGAAGGCGGAAGTCCTGTGTGGCGCCTAGCTGCATTCCGAGCACAGTACGGACGGCGATCGCGCCGCCGTGGTCGTCCTCGAGGGGCTGCATGCCGATCTTTTCTGCCACTCGACGCGAAGAAGCGTTGTCCGGCTGGATGATTGCGATGAGCTGCTGTGCGTGCAGTTCATCCCGTGCAAAGTTCCTGCAGGCTGCAGCGGCTTCGGTGGCGTATCCACGTCCCTGGAATTCGCCGCGGATGTGGTAGCCAACCTCCAGCTCGTAGCGGCCGTTGACTTCCTGCCAGGTAAGGCCGCAGTCACCCAGGAACTCGCCGTCGTGCGTTTCAACAATCCACAGCCCGTGTCCGTGCTCGGAGTAGTTGGCTTCATTCCACGCTATCCACTGTGCAGCTTCGTTCCTGGACTTAGGAGCGGGGTAGTACGCCATGACGTCCGGATCACCGAGGAGCGCGCTCATGTAATCGAAGTCCACTGAAGTCATCTGACGCAATCGGAGTCGAGCAGTCTCGTTGGGAAGCACCCACAAAGCTTACAGACAGCCGCACATCACTGACCGTGAGATCTGGGGCGCTGGCGTTCAGTTTGCCGGGCGATCGTGAATCACTCGCGGCATTATTCGGGTATCGATGGGGCCGCGCAGCCGATCAGGGTCACTGTGTAGGCGATGGGCATTCACCAGGAGATCATTGACAAGTGAATGAGATTCTCGCCGATGACGAGCTGGTGCGATGGATATCTGACATCCGGTCGCAGCCAGCGGAGGCCCCGCCCCTGGATGTGAACCGGCTGCGCGCCGCACGCGTGCGGGCAGCAGGGCCAAGCTTGCCCGTTGTCAGGGACCTTTCGGTGGCCGGTGACCATCCGGTTAAGGTTCGTTTCTATCGCCCTAACGAGCGCCCTTTGCCCCTTATCGTCTACGTCCATGGCGGAGCTTTCATTTTCGGGGACCTCGATTCCCATGACCGGACGTGCCGCCGTTTGGCCGTGGAAGCCAACGCTGCGGTACTGGCCGTCCACTATCGACGTGCGCCGGAGAACCCGGCACCGGCGGCGATTTACGATGTCGTCGCCGCGCTGAAATGGGCTATCAGGCCGGCGGCAATCCTTGGAGGAATCGTTGGCTCTCCTGCCCTGGCCGGAGACAGCGCCGGCGGCCTGATCGCCCTCCTGGCGGCCCGGCAGCTGGTTGCGGCGGGTGTCGGCCTCAGCGGACTCCTACTGGTTTGTCCCAACGCCGATCTGACGCTGTCGCAGCCAAGCGTGCAGCAAAAAGGGTCGGGGTGGGGACTGGATGCTGCAGCCCTGGCGTGGTCGCTGCAGCAGTGGGTTCCGGATATGGACGCTGAACGACTCGAGACATGGAGCCCACTGCACGCCATGTTCAGCGGACTGCCACCGACTGTCATAGCAACGGCGGAACACGACCCGCTTCGTGACGAGGGCACGGCTCTGGCCCAAAAGCTGAATGCTGCAGCAACAGAGGTCCATCACATCCGTCATCCGGGACTCGTTCACGGATTCCTCAGCCTCGACACTGTGTCGCCAACGGCGTTGGAAGCCGGCAACAATCTCATGCGCAAATTCGGATCCGTCATTCGCGGCGACCACGACTAGTTACTCGCATCCCCGCTCCCGTCACCTGCCTCGTGGACGGACAAGACGCTCACCCATCCACAACGAAGCAACCGGAGCCTCCAACCACCGTGAACTACGCCGCGGACAGTAGCTGGAGGACTAGGGATTGTGCATCGCGGAGCTATTTGGCGTGGCTTTGGCAGCGATTTTTGGCGCGCGCCTGGTGCCCTCGCCCGACGTGCTGCGGGCATGTCGGGGCGAGGGTGCTGTTGAAATCAGGCGGCCTAGTGCTTGGACCTGGACGGGATCGCTCGATAATGCTGGTGGTCGCAGCAACTGCTGTGAGTGCGGTCGCCAAAAGAAGCGGTGCCCAAACTGTTTGTGCAATGGTTGCACCCGCGACAGCTGCCCCGGCTGATCCTGCAGCGATCTTGAGTGCGCCTACCCAGATGAAGACTTGGCCGCGAGCTTCAATCGGTGAGTATTCACTTCGCGCGGCCAGCGTTGCCGCGAAGAACATCGCGTTAGCGACCCCTGCCAAGCAGAAGGCTATGAGCGATGTGGGGAGTGTCGGAGTAAGCATCACCAGTATCAGCGTTGACGCCACGAGTGCAGCCAGAGAACTCATGAGAGGGTCCGCGTCGCGGCGAAGCGGCCGAAGCATGAGCCCTGCTGATCCGAGAAGATTCCCTGGCCCGTATGCCGCAACCAGTGTTCCGGCGGCTGAGGCGCGAGGACGGCTCCCGCACCGGCCACGGTGGCCCCGGCCAGAACCAGTGTTGCGGTGAGTGCGTCAGATGCTGCCGCGATCCATGCGACTGCTGCGGGGCCGAGGGTGCCGCTCAGCCCGTAGCTTGCGACGTCCCAGCTTAGTGCTCTGCGTTGGCTGCGCAAGACGTAGCGCGCCAGCGCCCCGACCGGACGTTCCTCCTGCGTGGAACGCCGAGGCCAGCGCTACGGGTTGAGCCCGAGCTCATCGACAATCCTGCCAACATGGGCACGCTGGTTCTCGGTCAATCCTTGGAGGGGAAGCGGCAGGCTCGATTTTGAAGCGAGTCCCAACTGTTCTGCTATTGCCGCAACTACCCGGATACTCCCGCCAAACTCGACAAACAACTGCCACAACGGTGCAAGCCGTTCGGACTCGGCCATCGCCTCGGAGACCCGTCCTTCCAGGGCGGCCCGGGTGATCCGCATCGCAAGGGCGGGTAAAGTGCCGCCGATGACTGAGTACCAGGCATCACATCCGGCGGCCAGTCCAGCGACGGCCTTGGCGTCACCGGAAACTCCGATGGTCACGTGCGCGGGGACAGCCGCCCGGATTACCTGGACCCGTGCTTGTGCCTGTTCCGGATCGGCCGGTACGCCCGGGATTTTGATGGAAGCGATACCGGGCAGTTCCGCGATGCGTCCGTAGAGTTCGGTGGTGAAGGTGAAGTGGGTGGTGCCGGGGTTGTCATAGACGATGACGGGCAGCGATGAGTTCACAGAGACGGTTCGGAAAAGTTCGAACACATCATCGTCAGTGAGGGGCTGATACGTCATCGGAGCGAGCAGAACACCCGAAGCTCCTGCCTGTTCTGCGTTCTCAGCGTTCGCGAGGACGTGGGAGGTCCGCAGCGCCCCGATGCCAATGAAAACGGGTGTTTCGCCGGCGTGCTCGACTGCCAGGCGGGCGACGCGGCTTCGCTCCTCGCTGCTCAGGTAGGCGTAGGAGCCGGTGGATCCGAGCGCGGTAATGGAGCCAACCTTCGCCTCCGCGAGCCGTTCTATCAGGCGAACGAAAGCAGTCTCGTCAACCGCATCATTGGCCAGCGGGGTCAGGGGGAAAGCACTCAAGCCGGTGAACATCGTTCTATCTCCTTGGTTTGAATCACGGTGGAAGCAAAGTGTGCGGCACGTGCCATTGCCCGGGCAGGGCAGGGTGGATGCAGAGAAGAATGTGGAGTTTGCCGCTGAAGCACATGCGGCGAAGCCCACTGAGCTGCGGGTGCAGCAGGACGTGGCCGGGATGGATGCCTGTCGGCTGTTGCGACCTTAGCGGATGAGGTCGAGATCCGCGTGGCTGCCGGCCTGCTCGGGGGACCGTGGGCGGCGTCGGCCACCGCGTTGTGCGGCGGCGCCGGCGAGAACAACGAGCAGGATGCCGACCAGCTGGGTGGCCGAGGGTTGCTGGTGCAGCACGAGCAGTCCCAGGAGAACACCGAGGGCGGGTTCAAGGGCCATCAGGGTCCCGAACGCGGTCGGCGTCATCCTGCGCAAGGCGAGCATCTCGAACGCGAACGGCAGGACCGGCAGCAGGACGGCCAGCCCGGCCGCGGCGGCCAGGACCCCGAGCGTGAGGTGGCCGGCGGCCTGCGGTATGCCGACTATCGCTGCCGTAACGGCGGCGATAGGCACGGTGAGAGAGAGTGTTCCGATGCCGGTGAAGCGGTCGCCGATCCGTTGGGTGAGCACGATGTAGGCGGCCCACGCGACGGCCGCAAGCCCGGCGAACCCCACGCCGGCCGGATCGAACCCGCTCTGCCATGGCTGTGTGAGCAGAACGACCCCGAGCAGCGCCACGGCGGGCCAGATGAGCGCCCGGGCACTGTGACTGCGCACGGCGGCCACCGTCAACGGGCCGAGGAACTCGACCGCGACGGCGGTCCCGAGAGGGATGTGCTCGATCGCAGCGAGGAACGCGACGGACATCAGGCCGGTCGCCATGCCCAGAGCGAGCAGCGTCGGAACGTCTCGACGGCGGACAGCGCGCAGCGGGGGGCGGGCCAGCGCCAAAAGGATGAGGGCCCCCAGGCTGAGCCTGAGCCATGCGGTTCCGGCCGGACCCACGGCCTCAATCAGATCCACCGACAAGGCGGAGCCCAGCTGAACCGACAGCATCGCCGCCACGGCCAGACCCCATGGCGGCACCGGGACATTGTAGGAGGCACGATTTGTCATGGCCGGTCCCCGGGGCAGTCACCGATCACAGCATCGAACGGGTGTAAAAACATCTCAGTCTCCTTCTTCGATCGTCGTTCCGGCGGCCATCAGACGGCGGACGACCCTGACATCGGGACCGAGCCGGGCCAGATGGGCGGACAGGTCCTCAGCGGCAGCGCCGAGTGCCTCGGCGGTCATGGGTTCCAGCGCGTCCAGGATGAACAGTGCAGCGGTGGTGTCTTCGCGGAGTTGGGTGCGCCGGCCCTGGCGCCAGTTCCAGCGCCGGCAGGTCACGCCGGTATCGTCGCACCAGACCACCTCGCCAGGGATCGGGGTGGTGCCCGGGACGAGCCCCTCGGCGGCCAGCAGGACGGCGCGGTAGTCGGGCCGCAGCGAGAACACCCCGGCGTCTACCCGGCCGCCGTCAAGGAATCGCCGAAGCACGCCCGGATCACGCATCGGTCACCGCCGGACGGTGTCCTGACCCGACGCCCGGCTCGAAGACGGCGAGGGAGAACCTTGCCGGTTCCGTACCTGGATTGGCGTAAGAGTGTGCCACGTCGCCGGGGAAAGTGACCGCATCGCCGGCATCGAGAATGACCGGCTGGTCTGCCACCACAACCGTGATCGTGCCCTGCTGGACCTGCAAGAGTTCCTTCGTGCCAGGCGAGTGGGCCTCGCTCAGATGTTGGTCCCCAGGACCCAGGGTCCAGTCCCAGAGTTCAACCACATCCGGTGATTCCGTACCGGCCACCAACAACCCGCGGCCACCGGACTCCCCGTTCCACAAAGCCGCACCCTCACCACGCCGGGTGACCTTCACCGGCTTGGGCTGAGGCGACTCGACCAATGCCGGCAGCCCGACGCCGAGCGCGTCGCTGATCCTCAACAGGGTCCCCACGCTGGGATTCGCAGCGCCCTGCTCGACGTTGACCACCATCCGTCGGCTCACCCCGGCAGCCTCCGACAGCTGATCAAGGGTCCAACCCCGTGACTGTCGCTCCTGCCGCACCCGCCCACCGATTGCCATCGCCAATATAGTTGCGCTCTGATCCATGAGTGCATCATACTGCACTTGAAGTGCACTTTGAATTATCGACTTCGCCCGCATGGAAGCAGAAGGCCCGAGTCTCTGAGGAGTAGGGTGGTCGGCACCGGTCGCCAGATCGGCGGTGTTGGTTCATGAACGACCGGCGACGTGCGTCGGAGTGCCGTCCTGCAGGCGCAGGCGCAGGCTCAGGTTACTCACCGCCGGCGGACATCTCGCGGGGGCCGCAGGTCATCGAGCAGCCGTTGCACTTGTTCCGGCCGCTCGATGTTGGCGAAGTGGCCGCACCGCGGGATCGTCACCAGCTGGACGTGCGGGACCATTTCGGCCAACCGTTCCAGGTCGGACGGAGGCGTGAACACATCGCTGTCCCCGCGGGTGGCCAGCACCGGGCAGCGGATGCCGCGCCACTGGCCAAAATCGTAGTGCGCCGCGGCCCGGGCTGCCGCACAGAAGCCGGCCGGCCGGGCGTCGTCGCCGAGTCCGCGGATGACCCCCGGGGAAATGGCTGCGGGATCTGCGAAGAACGGGGACATCAGCGGCCCCATCACGGGTGTGGCGCCGATGGCACGGATCAGTGCCGGCCCTGCCGGACCGAGGGCCGCCATGGAGCGCATGACCAGCAGCATGCCGGCAAACGCCGGGAACCTGGACAGGCCGTGCAGCGGCCGCCGGGCCGCCTCGGCCACGCCGAAGGTGGTGGCCGAGATGGTGGCCACGCTGGCGGTCCGCTCCGGCCACGCCGCGGCAATGTGCAATGCCAGGAAGCCTCCCATGGAGTGGCCCACCAGGTTCCACCGCCGGTAGCCGAGCGCATCCAGTACCCCGGTGACAGCGCGTGCCATCGCCTCGATGCTGAAATGTTCCAGTCGGGCACCCTTCGTGGATTCACCCCAGCCCGGCAGGTCAATCAGCACCCGGGCATGGGCCGGCACCCCGGAAAGCAACGGGAGGAATGTAGTCCAGGACCCCGCGGCGCCGTGAAGGTAGACAACCGGTGTGTCGGACGCGGGACACCGGCCTCCGGTGCCCCGCTGCACATGCACCGTGCAGGGGCCCAGCTCCGTGGGAAGGATCTGCCGCCGCAGCGTGGCCGCTCCCGCGGGCGCGGTTTCCTGCTGAACACTCATGGTCACCTTCTGCTCTTGGTCTCTGAAACTGATTCGGAGCCGCAGGGGTACCGGACCGGACCCGCGGGCTCCAGTCCGGAAGCCAGGACGTCAGCACGGATCCCACCGGGGCGGAAGAGGCGGTGCAGGCCGCCGTCGAACGGTTCGGATGCATCGATGTGCTGGTGAACAAGACCGGGAACTTCATCGCGGGTGTCTTCGAGGAGATCCCCCCGGGGGGACTTCCGGCCGCAGATCGACACCAACCTGCTCGGCCCGATAATTATCATCCCGTACGGTGCTACCCGTAAGGCTTTCCGGCTCCCATGCTCACCAGGACGATGATTCTCGGAGCCTGCATCCCGGGGTGCAGGCGGTTTCACGTGAAACACGGCAGGGCGGGCACGCGCGTTCGATCCCGGAATCTTCACAACACCTCATTGTTCCAGTCAGTTGATGTGGCGTCCCCGGGCCTGCTTCGCCAGTTCCAAAAGCATCTCGGTGCCGAGCCGGCGCCCTACGCGCGGCCGGTTTTCAGATCCACATGTCCCCGTCTTGCCCGAGCGACGTCGGCGGCACTCTCAGCTTGCCCCCGGGCAGTCAGTCCTGCCACGACGCCGTCGACGTCGGCGCCGGGCCGGTTCTGGCTGAGTTTGGTCTTCGTTTCTATCTTGGTGATGAGCAGTTCGATGCCGACGATGGCGCGTAACTGGCCGGAGATATAGGGACCGGGTGCATCGTCCACCGTCCAAGGGTGATCTGACCGGGCTTCGTGGAGGTCGGTCAGCCGCCTGACGTGGCCGCCGAGCCAGGCCGGGTCCTCGTGGATGACGAGCTTGCCGTAGACGTGGGCGGTGGAGTAGTTCCAAGTCGGGACGACGCGTCCGTGTTCAGCTTTCGATGCGTACCAGGACGGAGAAATGTAGGCATCCGCACCTTGGATGATGACAAGCGATTCGCCGAGCGCGGGTTCGGACCACTGGGTGTTGTTGCGGGCAAGATGACCGTGCAGCGCACCGTGCTCACCTATCGAAGGTTCGTAGATGAAGGGCAGCAGGGTGGCGAGCAGGCCGCGCGAGGTCGTAGTTACCAGGTTGGCTGCGGCTGGCCGGGTGAGGAGGTCGTGGATTGCGCCGGGGCCGGCTGCGAAGTGCGCTGGGATGTACATAGGGCTCTTCCCTTGGTTGAAGGATTTTCGGGGTCGGTAACCCGTCAGGGGCTCTGGGTCGCGGGCGGCGGGTTGAGCCGGACGCGGACCGCGGCGCCGGCGCAGAGGATGACGGCCAGGCCGCCGAGGATGGTGGTCCAGCTCAGGTTCTCGCCCAGCAGGAGTCCGGCCCAGCAGATGCTCAGCACGGGCTGGATGAGTTGGATCTGGCTGACCTGGGCCATGGGGCCAATGGCCAGGCCGCGGTACCAGGCGAAGAAGCCGAGGAACATGCTCACGACGCCAAGGTAGGCAAGAGCGGCCCACTGGACCGGTGTGCCCGACGGCGGCTGCTGGGTCACCGAGAGCGCTGCCAGGAAAACCATCAGGGGCGAGGCAAGGACGAGCGCCCAGGATACTGTCTGCCACGCGCCGAGTTCGCGTGCGAGCAGGCCACCTTCGGCGTATCCGATGGCCGCTGCCACGACCGCGCCGAGGAGCAGCAGATCCGCCCAGTGCGGCTGTCCGAAGCCGCCGGACTGCGCGAAGCCGAAGACTATGGCAGCCACCGCGCCCACGGCGGTGATGACCCAGAAGGCTGCCAGCGGACGCTCGCGCCCGCGGAGAACTGCTGCCGTTGCCGTCGCGGCCGGGAGCAGGGCGATGACGACGGCACCGTGACTGGCGGGAGTCGTGGTGAGCGCGAAGGACGTGAGCAGCGAGAAGCCGACGACGATTCCGGCGGCGACCACCGCGAGCCGCGCCCACTGCACACCGCGGGGAAGGCACTGCCGGGTCAGAGCGAGGGCGAAGGCGGCCAGAACCGTGGCTACGACCGCACGGGCTGACCCGATGAACAACGGGGCGAGTCCCGCGACAGCAACCCGGGTGAACGGAACGGTGAACGAGAAGGCCGCTACTCCAAGGAGGCCCCACCACAGGCCGTTGGGCTGACGTGACGGTATCACTTGGCGGATAAGTGTAGTAGCGCTACTATTGTCTCTCATGAACAACGATAGCAGTTCCCGGATTGCGGCGCGACTAAGGGAATGGATCGCCGGGGCTGCGCCGGGATCCCGGCTGCCGTCCACACGGTCGCTCGTTGCCGAGCATCAGGCCAGCCCCGTGACCGTGCAAAAAGCCCTGCAGACCCTCACGGCGCAGGGTTTGATCGAGAGCCGGCCCGGCGTCGGGACCTTCGTGCGGGCCGTACGGACCGCACGCCCGTCGGACTACGGCTGGCAGAGTGCGGCCCTGCGTTCACCTCAGAGGCCCCTTCCCAAAGCCTCCACCACGATGCGCAGCGCATCCAACGATGCCATTGCCTTCCACTCCGGCTACCCGGACCGGGAACTCCTGCCGGAGCGCCTGGTGCGCGCGGCACTGACCCGTGCGGCCCGGGGCGACGCGGCCCTGTCCCGTCCACCGGTAGCGGGGCTTCCCGAATTGCAGTCCTGGTTCGCGCACGAACTCGGGGCCTCGACCCCGGTTGGGATCACCCCGCCAACACCGAGCGATGTCATCGTGCTGCCGGGAAGCCAGAGCGGACTCAGCTCCATCTTCACGGCACTGGTCGGCCCCGGGCAGCCATTGCTCATGGAGTCGCCGACCTATTGGGGCGCCATCCTGGCTGCCGCGCAGGCGGGCGTCCGCGTCGTCCCGGTGCCCAGCGGACCCGAGGGTCCCGACCCGGAGGAACTCGCCCGGGCATTTGAGGAAACCGGCGCCCGCCTGTTCTATGCACAACCTAACTACGCGAACCCCACAGGTGCGCAATGGGCCCCCGGACGGGGCGAAAAGGTCCTGGGTATCGTGCGCGAGAAAGGCGCCTTCCTCGTTGAGGACGACTGGGCGCACGACTTCGGCATCACCACTGACCCCGTGCCCGTTGCAGCCCGGGACGACTCTGGCCATGTTATTTACCTGCGATCTCTGACTAAGAGCGTCTCTCCAGCCATTCGCATCGCCGCCGTCATCGCCCGCGGCCCGGCACGTGAACGCATCCTCGCGGACCGGGGAGCCGAGTCGATGTATGTCAGCGGCCTCCTCCAGGCCGCAGCACTCGATGTCGTCACACAGCCTGCCTGGCAGACGCATCTGCGCAGCCTCCGCCACCAGCTCCACTCGCGCCGCGACCTGCTGGTCACCAGCATGCGCGATCATGCCCCGCAGGCCCACATCGAGCGCGTTCCAAAGGGAGGGCTGAATCTCTGGGCGCGCTTGCCCGATGGGACCGACGTCGAACAGCTGAGCCGCGACTGCGAGGCCGCCGGGGTCCTCATCGCCGCCGGCAGTGAATGGTTCCCGGCCGAACCAGCGGGCCCGTTCATCCGGCTCAACTACGCGGGACCGAACCCCGGCGCGTTCCCGGAAGGCGCGCGCATCCTCGGCCAGGCCATCGAAAGCAACAGGTCCTAGAAACCAGACCGGGACGCGGAAGGGCCTCGTCCGAGGAAATACCAGTCCCGTCGCCCGCGACGCCGGCTGGCCGACGTGGACAACGGGGCAGCGATCCACCCTCGAGTTGCGTAGCCGCATGAGAGGCCGCCGCAGCACAGCCGGACCCGTGCCGACAACGGGTTCCGGACGCGACGGATCCCAGCTACGCCTATGGCCTGTTTCACGTGAAACGTTGAACAGGCCTTAGCAGGAACTCTGGTGCTAGTCCGACGGCCCAGGGGTCAGCACGTCCATGATCCGGTTGAGATCCTCGACGCTGGCAAATTCAATGCTGACGCGGCCCTTTCTCGCACCCAGCGAGATCTTGACGTTGGTGTCCAGCCGATCGGATAATGACGACGCAAGGTAGTCAAGCCGCTCATGGCGCGCACCGGGACGCGGAATGTTGTTCTTGGTGGGGGAAGCCGGACTCTGATACAACGTCACGGCCTCTTCCGTGGCACGGACGGACATGCCTTCGGCAACAATTTTCTGCGCCAGGCGTTCCATGGCCGCCGCGTCGGGCAGGGCAAGGAGCGTCCGGGCGTGGCCGGCGGAAATGATACCGGCGGCAACGCGGCGCTGGACCAGCGGCGGGAGTTTCAGCAGGCGGAGCGTGTTGGACACCTGGGGGCGCGAGCGGCCGATGCGGTCGGCCAGCTGCTCGTGGGTGGTTCCGAAGTCCTCCAGCAGCTGCTGGTAGGCGGCGGCCTCCTCGAGCGGATTCAGCTGGCTGCGGTGCAGGTTCTCCAGCAAAGCATCACGCAGGAGGTCGTCATCGGTCGTGTCACGGATAATTGCCGGGATCGTTTCCAGCCCTGCGGCCTGTACTGCCCGCCAGCGGCGCTCACCCATGACGAGTTCATAAGGTTCGCCACCTGTTTCCGTTGAGGTACGGACGACAATTGGCTGGAGGACGCCGATTTCCTTGACCGAGTGAACCAGCTCCGCCATATCGTCTTCATCGAAGACTGAACGCGGCTGCTTGCGGTTGGGATGGATGTCCGTGACGGGAATTTCGGCGAAACGCACCCCGGGAACTTCGACCAGTTCCACGCCCCCGCCGTCGTCCGGCTCAGGGCCCGAATCCCGGACCGCCTGGTCGGCCGTCTGGTCGCCGGCCTGATCGCCGGCCTTCGAGGCGGCGGACTTGGATGCGGCGGACTTGGATGCGGCCGGCCTCCGGGCGGGAGCATTCCTGCGTGCAGGAGTCCCAGCCGGAGCCGCACCCGGAACGTCCGCCTCATCCGGAGTCTCAGCGGTGGCGGCCTTCAGGGAAAACAGCTGCGGCGCCGCTGCGTCCTGGTTCGTTCCGGCGGGGGCCGTGTGCCCGGGCACCGGAGCATTTTCGACGAGAGTCGTTTTCCGGGACTCGGGAAAGAAGAGATCCACCGGTCGGGAAGGGGCAGAACCGTTTCCGGAGGCGTTAGCCGCGGCGGAACTTGGAATGAGTGCGCCAAGTCCGCGGCCGAGGCCGCGTCGCTTATCGCTCATGGATAAATCCCTCCAGTGGAAGAGCCGGGCATGACCTTGGCTCTGGCTAGTGCAGTTTTTGAAAAGATTCTAACGTTCAGCGATTTCCGCTGCGGCTTCCAGATAGGACAGGGCGCCGCTGGACGAGGGGTCATAGGTCATGACGGTCTGCTGGTAGCTGGGAGCTTCGGAAATACGCACGGAGCGGGGAACCACAGCGCCGAGGACTTGTTGCGGGAAATGCTCGCGGACCTCTGCTGCCACCTGGGCGGCAAGGTTGGTGCGGCCGTCGTACATGGTCAGCAGGATGGTGGAAACAACCAGATCGGCATTCAGATGCTTCTGGATCATTTCGATGTTCTTCAGCAGCTGGCTCAGCCCCTCCAGCGCGTAGTACTCGCACTGAATCGGGATGAGCACCTCGTTGGCGGCACAGAAGGCGTTGACCGTGAGCAGTCCCAGGCTGGGAGGGCAATCGATGAAGATGTAGTCCAGCCGCTCTTCACCGTTCGCGGCGCGTTCCTTGGAATAGACCTCGATCGCCCGCCGCAGCCGCTGTTCGCGGGCCACAAGGCTGACGAGCTCGATCTCTGCGCCGGCCAGATGGATGGTCGCCGGTGCACAGATCAGATTGCCGATGTCCGGGCACGGAGCCACGACGTCCTTCAGCGGCATGTCGTTGATCAGGACATCGTAGATGCTGTCGACGTCGGCGTGGTGTTCGATCCCCAGGGCCGTCGAGGCGTTCCCCTGCGGGTCAATATCAATCACGAGGACATTGAGGCCGGCGGCGGCAAGGGCGGCGGCGATGTTGACCGTGGTGGTGGTCTTGCCCACGCCGCCCTTCTGGTTGGAGACGGTGAAGATCCGGGTCTTCTCCGGCTTCGGCAGGTTCCGGCCCAGCAACCGTTCCCGGCGCTTGTTCTCGTGCGCGAGCTCCCGGGCAATGGGGCTGGAGTCGTCGATCGAGTCCAGGACGTTGCGGCTTGCGACAACCGATGTTTCACGTGAAACATTTGCCATACCGGCACCCCTGGCAACCGAAGCCGTGTGATTTCCGGAGTAATCACGAGCGACTGCGGGCGCGGCGAACGCCCTTGCTGACCCCAGGGACACAAACGGGGGGATCCGCTGTGTGGAGGCTTCGCTACTGGTCACTGTGACACACTCACTCTCGTCCGGCTTTTTCTGCCGGTTACTAGCCTAACCTCTACCCCTTGGACTCCGCGGGCACCGGGCTGGTGCTAGGTAATCTTTTGAGGCTTCTTCACGACGATCCGGACAACGGTCGTGGGTTCTTCAAGCAGACCCTCGCCCACCACCACCACGGATGTCTCGATCCCGCCCAGCTTCCGGATCACCTTGGCTGCTTTTTCTATTTCCTCGCCGGCACTGCGCCCCTTGATGGCAATGACCTCACCCTTGCCGGAAAGCAGCGGAATGGTCAGCCCGGCAAGGTTCGACAGCGCAGACACGGCGCGGGCCGTGACCACATCGGCGTCGACCATGCCGACGGCGAGTTCAGCCCGGGTGCGCATGACCGTGACATTTTCCAGGCCCAGATCATCCACTACTTCCTGCAGCCAGATGACACGCCGTTCCAGGGGCTCGATGAGCGTCAGCTCCAGGTCTGGCCGCGCAATGGCAAGGCACAAACCCGGCAATCCGGCTCCGCTGCCGACGTCGGCCACGTGGCTGCCGTGCGCAATCTGGCTCTCGATCACCGCGCAGTTCAGCACATGGCGGCTCCACAGCCGCGGTACCTCCCGCGGGCCGATCAGGCCCCGTTCGGTCCCGGAGGTGGCCAGGTGCTCCACATAGCGCTGCGCGAGGCCCAGCCGCTCACCGAAAATCGATTGCGCCGCCTGCAGTTCGGCCGCCGTGATTTCAACCATCAAGCTACTCAACGGATTCAGTCTGTGGAGACGACGATGTGCCGGTCGGCACCTTCGCCTTCGGACTCACTGACGAACCCCAGCTCGGCGACGGCGTCGTGCACGATCTTCCGCTCATAGGCGCTCATCGGCGCCAGGGCCACGGCGTCGCCGGACTCCTTGACGGCGGCGACGGCGTCCTCGGCGATCTTCTGCAGGTCGCCGGCACGTTCGGCGCGGTAGCCGTTGATGTCCAGCACGAGGCGGGACCGGTTCTCCGTCGCGGACAGGACGGCAAGGCGCGTCAGTTCCTGGAGGGCTTCGAGGACTTCGCCGTCGCGGCCCACCAGGTTCTCGAGACCGGCCGACTCTTCCTCGGCAACGATCGAGATGTAGGTGCGGCCGTTGCGGACCTCGATGTCGATGTCCCCGTCGATGTCGGCGATGTCCAGGAGTTCCTCGAGATAGTCCGCCGCAACGTCGCCTTCCTCTTCCAGGCGGCTGGCGGTCACGCCCTTGTCGGGGCCGTCCTCGGACTCCGGGCCAGTGTCCTGCGTCGCGTTTTGCGCTTCGTCCCCTGACCCGTTCGGGGTCCCGTCCTGGTCGTCGATGACCTCGGTGGAAAAAGTCTGTTCGGTGCTCTCGGCGGACATTACTTCCTCTTCCTGTTTTTACGTTGCGGCTGGACGCGCTGGCTCCTGGCCTCGACGGCAGCGGCCGCGGCGGCAGCGGAAGCGGAAGCCGCTGCCTCGGCGTCGGCTTTTTTCGCACCCATCAGGGGCAGTGCCGGCAGGCCCTTGGCGGCCCTGCGCTCGGCGAGGGCCTTGGCGGCCGGGGATCCCGGCGTCGGCATGCGGCGGATCACGAAGAACTGCTGCGCCATGGTCCAGAGGTTGGTGGTGGTCCAGTAGATCAGGACGCCGATGGGGAAGTTGATGCCGCCCACGCCGAAGACGACCGGCAGGATATACAGCATCATCTTCTGCTGCTTCATGAACGGGCTGGCCATGGCCTCTTCGGACATGTTCTTGGCCATGATCTGCTTCTGGGTGATGAACTGCGAGGCCGTCATGGCCAGGATCATCAGGATCGAGAGCACCCACACGGCCACCTCATTGCCGCCGGCACCGCCGTGCAGCAGGGACGCCGAGAGCGGGGCGCCGAAGATGCTGGATTCGTCGAACTGCCGGACCTGCTCATGGCTCATGGCACCGATGCCCTCGCCGCTCGCCTTGGCGGTGCTGATGCCGGAGAGGACCTGAAACAGCGCGAAAAAGAACGGCATCTGGATCAGCATCGGCAGACACGCCGAGAACGGGTTCGTCCCGTGCTTCTTGTACAGGGCCATCTGCTCCTGTGCCATGGCCTGGCGGGACAGCTGGTCGGTCTTGCCCTTGTACTTGTCCTGCATCTTCTTCAGGTCAGGCTGCAGCAGCTGCATGCCGCGCTGGGCCTTGATCTGCTTGACGAAGACGGGAATCAGGGCGGCACGGATGACCAGCACCAGCCCGATGATGGACAGCGTCCAGGTCCAGCCGTTGGCCGCCGGCAGGCCGATGGCGCTCAGTCCGTCATGGAATCCGACCATGATGACCGAGACCAGCCACTTGAACGGGAACATGATTTGTGCAAAAAGGTCCATACGATATCCCTATTCGTCAGGCCGCAAAACGGCCTTCTCCATCAGACTGAGCAGGCAAGTACTTGTCCGGGTTGTTCAACACAACAATTGTGGGGGTGCGGTCTTCGGGCCACTCCCGGTGCCCGGCGGGGACATGGTCCACTCCACCGGCATTCCAAGGATGGCAGCGCGACAGGCGCCTGGCAGCGAGCCAGCTTCCCTTGACCGCGCCGTGGACCGTGATCGCCTCAAGGGCGTAGGCCGAGCAGCTGGGGAAGAAGCGGCATACCTGGCCGTACAGCGGTGAGATCACCTTGCGGTAGGCCATGAGCAGCACGATGAGGATATTGCGGGGCAGCTGCCAGAGGGCGGTGCCCAGCCAGCGCAGTGCCGATACCGGTGCTGCTGGTTTCACAGGAGGGACGACGGCGGCAGCTGGGTTACGCACGCGGGGTCCCTTCCTGTGTTGTCTCGTCAGAAACTGAGGAAGCAGCCCGGGGAAGGCGGCTGCCCAGCCGTTTCATAGTTGTCTCCAAAGCGGCGTCATAGTCGACAAGCAGCTGGTCCCAGCTGGCCTCCGCCGCGGCGGGCAGGGCCCGGACCACGATGGCAAACCCGCTGCCGTATTTCTGCAACGACAAAGCGCCGGCTTCCCTCAGTCTCCTCTTAACGAGGTTCCTGACGACAGCGTTCCCGACACTCTTGGAAACGATGAATCCGATCCGGCTTGGTTCATCGGCAGCGAGGGCTGCCGTATATAACACTACGTTCCGGCGTCCATTGCGGACACCGGAACGTACAGTTGTTGAAAAATCGGTTGATGTCCTCAGACGGTTGCGGGTGGCCAGCACCGTTAAACTCGCACAGGGAGGTGGACCGACGAGTCAGTATTTAGGCCGACAGTTCGATGCGGCCCTTGCCACGACGGGCTGCCAGGATGGCACGGCCGGCACGGGTACGCATACGAAGGCGGAAGCCGTGCTTCTTGGCTCGACGGCGGTTATTCGGCTGAAAAGTCCGCTTGCTCACGTTAGTTACTCCAGTGGATCAAAGGTGCGCCCACCCGATCAAGGGGAAGAACTGGCCGACGCTAAGTTTTGTATGTGCCGCTACCCTCGACTCGCAAGACGCGGGGCGTCGGGGAGAGGTTCAAAATGAAGTCGGAAAGCGGACACAAAGGACTTCACAACGTTAGGTCAAAATCGCACCGGGAGTCAAACCGGGGGTCGCTTGGCGCACTATCCCCAGCTGTGGCTAACTTCCGTCCGGGCCTGTGGATGAAGCGGGTTAAAGACACCCATTCCGAACTACACGAGTGTAATTATCCACAGGAGCCAGCCAGCTATCTTCTAGGCTTTTGATCCCCTAGAGTGGCTCAGTAGCCGATTATCCACGGGCTGTGCATAACCCTGTGGATTAATCCGGGGCCAGGGCACTGGTTCGGGACTTGTGGCTGCAGTTAATGCAGGCAAGCAAGTTTGAGGAAACCGATTGATGACAGTAGACGAAGCCGACCAAGCCAACACTGTCGGAAGTTCCTGGCGGCGGGTAGTGAGCCTGCTGGAGAACGACCACCGTGTCTCACCCCGGCAGCGCGGCTTTGTCATCCTCGCCCAGGCGCAGGGACTGATCGGCTCCACCCTTCTCGTGGCGGTGCCGAACGAACTCACCCGGGAGGTTCTGCAGACCCAGGTCAAGGAAGCCCTCGACGAGGCCCTCCGGAATGTCTTCTCCGATGAAATCCGCTGCGCGATCGACGTCGACACCGATCTGGTGCCGCTGCACACCGAGCCGGAACCCGCCGTCGAACTCTCCCTCGTGGCGGACCCCGCGGCGGAACTCAAGCCGCAGCCCATGCTGCCGAGCACGTCCCATGAATTCGGCCGCCTCAATCCGAAGTACGTCTTCGACACCTTCGTGATCGGTTCTTCCAACCGTTTCGCCCATGCGGCGGCCGTCGCGGTGGCCGAGGCACCGGCGAAGGCCTACAACCCGCTGTTCATCTACGGTGACTCCGGACTGGGCAAGACCCACCTGCTGCACGCGATCGGGCACTACGCCCGGCGGCTCTACAGCGGTATCCGGGTCAGGTACGTGAACTCCGAGGAATTCACCAACGACTTCATCAACTCCATCCGCGACGACGAAGGCACCAGCTTCAAGACCACGTACCGCAACGTGGACGTCCTGCTGATCGATGACATCCAGTTCCTGGCCGGCAAGGACCGGACGGTGGAGGAGTTCTTCCACACCTTCAATGCCTTGCACAACAACAACAAGCAGGTCGTCATCACCTCCGACCAGCCCCCCAAGCTGCTTGCCGGTTTCGAGGACCGGATGAAGTCGCGCTTCGAGTGGGGCCTGCTGACCGATATCCAGCCGCCTGAGCTGGAAACCCGGATCGCGATTCTGCGGAAGAAGGCGCTGAGCGACTCTCTCTCCGCCCCCGATGACGCGCTGGAATACATCGCCTCCAAGATTTCGAGCAACATCCGCGAACTCGAGGGCGCCCTGATCCGGGTCACCGCCTTCGCGAGCCTGAACCGCCAGCCCGTCGACGTGGCCCTGGCCGAAATGGTCCTCAAGGACCTCATCACCGACGACGGAGCCCAGGAGATCACCTCCGGGCTGATCCTGACCCAGACCGCGGACTACTTCAAGCTCAGCATGGAGGAGCTCTGCAGCAAATCCCGTACCCGCACCCTGGTGACCGCCCGGCAGATCGCCATGTACCTGTGCCGCGAGCTCACCGACATGTCGCTGCCCAAGATCGGGCAGGAGCTGGGCGGCCGCGACCACACCACGGTGATCCACGCGGACCGCAAGATCCGCGAACTGATGGCCGAACGCCGCGTGATCTACAACCAGGTGACCGAGCTGACCAACAGGATCAAGCAGCAGCAGCGCAATTCCTGAGCCGTCCGGCCGCGCACTCCCGACCTTATTAACAGGCACCTGTGGACAACCCTGTGGATAGTTAAGGGGACAACCGCGGTTAATGGGCTTAAAACCCTTAAGGCGCCTGTGGATCAGCGATCCGGGCAAAAACGTTATCCCCATCTACACCCTGTTTAAAACCTGCTGGACCCACAGTCCATGAACAGGGCTTAACCGCGGAATCGCACCGCGAAACAGAGTTATCCACAGTTTCCACAGCAGTTATTAACACTACTAATCCCAAGAAAATGAAATTCCCTCAAATAACAGTCTCGTTCCGCCCCCTCACAGCCGCCGGGCAGCGGCCGGGCACCTCCCCGCCGCTGGCGAAGACGCTGGCGCCGAAACCGGCGACGAGCAGATCCGGCGGCGCCGGCGGCGGCAGGGCAAAACGGTCGGCCGGGCGGAACAGCCTGCCCGGCGGAACAACAGCGGTGTAACCCCGGGGATGGGAGAACGCACCTCGTGGGGCTAAGCTGTCTGCAGTGTGTCCGTTCCGGAATAATTTGTAGTTCACAACTGCCATGACGCCCGGGCCGGCCGGCACATCCCCTCGATGACGTGCGCCGGCAACCCTGCCGGTCCGCGTAGTTCGGCGTGTTTTAGCGATGACAGCAGCAATGAAAGGCGGCACCCTTCCGTGAAGTTCAGAGTCGAGCGGGACGTCCTGGCAGAAGCCGTGACCTGGACCGCCCGGTCGTTGTCTCCGCGGCCGCCGGTACCAGTGCTTTCCGGCCTGCTGCTCAAGGCCGAGGCCGGCACTGTGAGCCTCTCGAGCTTCGACTACGAGACCTCCGCCCGGCTCGAAATCCCGGCTGACATCAGCACCGAAGGCACCATTCTGGTGTCCGGGCGCCTGCTCGCCGACATCTGCCGCAGCCTGCCCTCGGCACCGGTCGAGGTTGAGACCGACGGCAACAAGGTCACCCTCACCTGCCGCCGGAGCAGCTTCCACCTGGCCACCATGCCGGAAGCCGAATACCCGCCGCTGCCCGCCCTGCCCGCGATCAGCGGCACCGTGCCCGGCGATACCTTCGCCCAGGCCGTCTCCCAGGTGATCATCGCGGCCAGCAAGGACGACACCCTGCCCATCCTCACCGGCGTCCGGATGGAGATCGAGGACGACCTCATCACCCTCCTGGCCACCGACCGCTACCGGCTGGCCATGCGCGAACTGCCCTGGAAGCCCGTCACCCCGGGGATTTCCACGAGTGCCCTGGTCAAGGCCAAGACGCTCAACGAAGTGGCGAAAACCCTCGGAAACAGCGGCGACATCAACCTTGCCCTCGCCGACGACGACAGCCGGCTTATCGGCTTCGAGAGCGGCGGCCGCACCACGACGTCGCTCCTGGTCGACGGCGACTACCCCAAGATCCGCTCGCTCTTCCCGGAATCGACCCCGATCCACGCCACGGTCCAGACCCAGGCACTGGTCGATGCGGTGCGCCGCGTGTCCCTCGTGGCCGAACGCAACACCCCCGTCCGGCTGGCTTTCACGCAGGGGCAGCTGCACCTGGACGCCGGCACCGGTGAAGATGCGCAGGCCTCCGAAGAACTCGAGGCGCAGCTGACCGGCGATGACATCACGGTGGCCTTCAACCCGCACTACCTGGTCGAGGGCCTGAGCGTCATCGAGACCAAGTTCGTGCGCTTCTCCTTCACGACAGCCCCCAAGCCGGCCATGATCACGGCACAACAGGACGCCGACGGCGAGGACCAGGGCGATTACCGCTACCTGGTCATGCCGGTCCGCCTGCCCAACTAGCTCGCAATTGTTGCCGTTCTGGGCCGCCAGAACGACCACTAATGCGAGTCAGTTGGGTGGGGTTTCCACCCGAAGTACCCCAGCGCAGAAAAGAGTTCACACCGTGCACATCGGACTGATCGGCCTTGGAAAAATGGGTTTCAACATGCGCGAACGGCTGCGCAAGGGTGGAATCGAGGTCACAGGCTTTGACCGCAACCCGGACGTCGCCGACGTCGCCAGCGTCGAGGAGCTCATCGCCGCCGTTCCGGCGCCGCGCCTGATCTGGGTGATGGTTCCGTCCGGGGACATCACCGATGCGGTCATCACTGAACTCGGCAGCAAGCTCGACGCCGGCGACCTCGTGATCGACGGCGGCAACTCCCGGTTCACCGAGGACCAGAAGCACGGCGCGGCGCTGGCCGAAAAAGGCATCCGCTTCGCCGACTGCGGCGTTTCCGGCGGTGTCTGGGGCCTGGCGAACGGCTACGGCCTGATGGCCGGCGGGGATGCCGCGGACATCGAACGGGCCCTGCCGGTTTTCGACGCCCTTCGTCCGGACGGTGAACGGGCCGACAGCTTCGTCCACGTGGGAGCCGTCGGCGCCGGCCATTACGCCAAGATGGTCCACAACGGAATCGAATACGGCCTGATGCAGGCCTACGCGGAAGGCTACGAACTCCTGGCCGCGAAGGACATCGTCGCCGATCTTCCCGGCACCTTCCGCGCCTGGCAGAAAGGCACCGTCGTCCGATCCTGGCTGCTGGACCTCATGGTCAAGGCGCTGGATGAGGACCCGGGCCTGGAATCCATTGACGACTATGTCGAGGATTCCGGCGAGGGTCGTTGGACCGTGGAGGAAGCCATCGCCAATGCGGTGCCCGCCCCCGCGATCACGGCCGCGCTGTTTGCCCGCTTCTCCTCCCGCGAGGACAACTCGCCGGCCATGAAGATGGTGTCCGCGCTGCGTCACCAGTTCGGCGGGCACGCCACCCGCCCGGCCAAATAGCTCCGCCCTGGAATCTTGAACCCGGCGTGTACCTTGAAAAACTCTCCCTGACTGATTTCCGCAGTTACGCCCAGGTGGACCTGAGCCTGGAACCCGGCGTCACGGTCCTCGTGGGGGCCAACGGGATCGGCAAAACCAACCTCATGGAAGCGATCGGCTACCTGGCCACGCTCAGCTCGCACCGGGTCAGTTCGGACGTGCCGCTGCTGCGTTTCGGCACGGACCGGGCGCTGGTGCGGGCCAAACTGGTCCGCGGCGGGCAGTCCACGGTCCTGGAACTCGAAATCAACGCCGGCCGCGCCAACCGAGCACGCATCAACCGCAGCAACCCGGTCCGGGCCCGCGACATCCTCGGAATCTGCCAGACCGTGCTCTTTGCCCCGGAAGACCTGGCGCTGGTCAAGGGTGACCCGTCCAACCGCCGGCGCTTCCTCGACGAGCTCCTGGTCAGCCTGATTCCGCGCCATGCAGCCACCCGCAGCGATTACGACCGGGTGCTCAAGCAGCGCAACGCGCTGCTCAAATCGGGCCGGTCCGGCAAGTTCACCTCCGCCCATGAGGCCACGCTCGATGTCTGGGACCAGCACATGGCCAGGGCCGGAGCTGAACTGCTGCACGCGCGGCTGGAGCTGGTGGAGCGGATCCGTCCGCACCTGAACAGCGCCTACGCGCAGCTCACCGACGGATCCAAGGAAGCCGGTGCCAGCTACCGCTCCACGCTGCAGCATGTGGGCGAGGACGACGGCGCCGCGCCGCCGGCCCACGCGGCGGCCGGTGAGACAGCCGGGCAGGCCGAGGATCTCCGCCTGCTCACCGTCGACGAACTCACGGACCGCTATGTCCAGGCCTTCGCCGCTTCCCGCCGCCGGGAACTGGAGCGGGGCATCTCACTGGTCGGGCCGCACCGCGATGAACTCGACCTAGCCCTGGGCATGGCGCCGGCCAAGGGCTATGCCTCCCACGGGGAAACCTGGTCCATGTGCTTGTCGCTGCGGCTGGCCTCGTACTACGTGATGCTGGACGACGCCAGGACCGGCGGTTCCGCGCCGATCCTGATCCTCGATGATGTTTTTGCCGAGCTGGATGTCCAGCGGCGGCGTAAACTGGCGGCAATAGTATCCGGTGCCGAGCAGGTGTTGGTGACCGCCGCCGTCGAGGACGACATCCCGGCGGAACTGGCCGGACGCCGGGTGAAGGTCATCCCGGGAGGAATTGATGAGCGGGACGCTCGATGAATAAGGATAGCGACGGCGGCCTGCAACCGGGCCGCGATCCTGATGACATCAATGCTGCCCAGGCGGCCCTGAACCGGATGCGTGACGCGGCCGCGTCCCGGGGGGAGATCCGGCGCAAGGCCCCGCCGCGGCCGGGCTCGGGTCCACAGAAACCCGCCCGCAGCACCGGCGGGACGCGGGGCTTCAAGCAGTTCCACGGCACCGGCCGGGACCCGCTGGGGCTGGGAAAAGTCGTGGGACGCCTCGTCGCGGAACGCGGTTGGAGCTCCCCGGTGGCGGTCGGATCGGTGATGGCCCAGTGGGGAACCCTGGTGGGACCGGAGATTTCGGCCCACTGCACCCCGGAGAGTTTCGAGAACACGACCCTGCATGTGCGCTGTGATTCCACGGCCTGGGCCACCCAGCTTCGCCTGCTGAGCATGAGCCTGCTGGAGAAGTTCCGCACCGAACTCGGCGACGGCGTCGTGACCAGCATCCAGGTCCTCGGACCCGCCGCGCCGAGCTGGCGGAAGGGCATCCGGACGGTCAACGGCCGCGGCCCCCGGGACACCTACGGGTAGGTCCGCCGCACCGGTGCCCCCGGGTGTGAAGCAGTCCTTGCAAAAATCCTTGAAAATTCAGGAAACGGCGTGTGGGGCGCTTTAACGCCCCGGAGTCGTATAGGCACCCTAGGGCGGGACCCCTAAAGCCTTGCAGGGGGAGCCACTGGCCTCCCAGCGGCATCTTCCGGCGCGTTTGAGGCCCTGGAATGCGGGTTTGCGCTCCCTCACACGGTAGAATCGTGGTAGATAACTGGGCGCCGGTGAAACGTTGACTGAGTCCGTTTCCGACGCGCTGTCAGTGTGCGGCAGACGGTTCCTCGGGCCAGCGGACCAGCCGGCGCCATCAGCGACGTGCCTGTTGGCAGAAGCCTTTCCCCCGGGAAGCGGCAACGCCGGCCTTCAACGAATACAGAGGAGTCGAAAGCGCCTGTGGCTAACCACAATGCAGATATCCCGACAGTGGAAACAGCAGCGGAGGACGCCTTCACGGCTGATGCGCCGCCGGAGGCCGATACGCGACACGGGTACGGTGCCAGCGACATTACCGTGCTGGAGGGTTTGGAAGCCGTCCGGAAACGTCCGGGCATGTACATCGGGTCCACCGGTCCGCGCGGGCTGCACCACCTGGTCTATGAAGTCGTGGACAACTCGGTTGACGAAGCGCTGGCCGGCTACTGCACCCACATCGAAATCGTTCTCCAGGCGGACGGCGGGGTCAAGGTGGTTGACAACGGCCGCGGCATCCCCGTCGACATGCACCCGACGGAGCACAAGCCCACGGTTGAAGTCGTCATGACCATCCTGCACGCGGGCGGCAAGTTCGGCGGCGGGGGTTATGCCGTTTCCGGCGGACTGCATGGCGTCGGCATTTCGGTGGTCAACGCCCTGTCCAGCCGCGTGGACACGGAGGTCCGGCGGCAGGGCCACGTCTGGCGGATGACCTTCGTCGACGGCGGCAAGCCGCAGGGTGGACTGGTCAAGGGCGACGAAACCACCGAAACCGGGACGACGCAGACGTTCTACCCGGATGCCGGCATCTTTGAGAGCACGGAATTCGACTTCGAGACGCTGCGCGCCCGGTTCCAGCAGATGGCCTTCCTGAACAAGGGCCTGCGCATCACGTTGACCGACGAACGCAGCCTCGTGGCGGAACCCTCCGAGGATGACGACCTTGACCTCGACACCGTCCCCCTCGAAGGCGAAGTCCCCGCCGAGCACCACACCGTGGTCTACCAGTACGACGACGGCCTGCTGGACTACGTCAAGCACCTGAACTCCGGAAAGAAAGTCGATGTGGTCCACGAGGACGTCATCTCCTTCGAAACCGAGGACACGGAACGCCACATCGCCCTGGAAATGGCGATGCAGTGGACCACCTCGTATTCCGAGAGCGTGCACACGTACGCCAACACCATCAACACCCATGAGGGCGGCACCCACGAGGAGGGTTTCCGCGCCGCGATGACGTCGCTGATCAACCGTTACGCGCGGGAGAAGAGCATCATCAAGGAGAAGGACGACAACCTCACGGGGGACGACATCCGTGAGGGCCTGACCGCCGTCATCTCCGTCAAGCTGGCCGAGCCCCAGTTTGAGGGGCAGACCAAGACCAAGCTTGGCAACTCCGAGGTCAAGGGCTTCGTCCAGCGGGTCGTAACCGACGGGCTCGGCGACTGGCTGGAGCGCAATCCCGGTCCGGCCCGGGACGTCATCCGCAAGGCGATTTCCGCAGCCCAGGCCCGGATGGCCGCCCGCAAGGCCCGCGACAACGCGCGCCGCAAGAGCCCGCTGGAGTCCTTCGGCATGCCCGGCAAGCTCTCCGACTGCTCCTCCAAGGATCCCTCGAAGTGCGAGGTCTACATCGTGGAGGGCGATTCCGCCGGCGGTTCCGCCAAGCGCGGCCGCAACCCGGAAACCCAGGCCATCCTGCCGCTGCGCGGCAAGATCCTCAACGTGGAGCGGGCCCGGCTGGACAAGGCCCTGGGCAACGCCGAGGTCCAGTCCATGATCACGGCCTTCGGCACGGGCATCGGCGAGGACTTCGAGCTGACCAAGCTGCGCTATCACAAGATCGTCCTCATGGCCGACGCCGACGTCGACGGCCAGCACATCACCACGCTGCTGATGACGCTGCTGTTCCGCTACATGCGCCCGCTGATCGAAAACGGCTACGTCTACCTCGCCCAGCCGCCGCTGTACCGGATCAAGTGGTCCAACGCCCCGCACGACTACGTCTACAGCGACCGCGAACGCGACGCCAAGCTGGTGTCCGGCCAGGCCGCCGGCCGCCGGATCCCCAAGGACAACGGCATCCAGCGCTACAAGGGCCTCGGCGAAATGGACTACACCGAGCTCTGGGACACCACCATGGATCCTGACCACCGCACGCTGCTGCAGGTCACCATGGATGATGCCCTGGCGGCGGACCAGACCTTCTCCGTACTGATGGGCGAGGACGTGGAATCCCGTCGGAACTTCATTCAGCAGAACGCCAAGGACGTTCGGTTCCTCGATATCTAGAGGCCATCACCACCTCGAATATTCCTGGACCGATATATACCTGAAACGGAAAATATAGATTATGAGTGACGAAACACCCGAGGTTCCGGCTGAATCCGCCGGTGACGCCGAGGCCGTCCTGGTGGGCGATGTCCTGACCGACCGGATCGAGCAGGTGGACCTGCAGACCGAAATGCAGCGCTCCTACCTCGACTACGCCATGGCCGTGATCGTCGGGCGTGCCCTGCCGGACGTCCGCGACGGTCTCAAGCCCGTCCACCGCCGTGTGCTGTACGCGATGTTCGACGGCGGCTACCGCCCGGAGCGCTCCTTCAACAAGTGCGCCCGCGTCGTCGGTGAGGTCATGGGCCAGTACCACCCGCACGGCGATACCGCCATCTACGATGCGCTGGTCCGCCTGATCCAGGACTGGACCATGCGTTACCCGCTGGCGCTGGGCCAGGGCAACTTCGGTTCGCCCGGCAACGACGGCGCGGCCGCTCCCCGGTACACCGAAACCAAGATGGCGCCGCTCGCCATGGAGATGGTCCGCGACATCGACGAGGAAACCGTCGACTTCCAGGACAACTACGACGGCAAGAACCAGGAACCCACGATCCTGCCGGCGCGGTTCCCGAACCTGCTGGTCAATGGCTCCTCGGGCATCGCCGTGGGCATGGCCACGAACATCCCGCCGCACAACCTCCGTGAGGTTGCCGACGGCGTCCAGTGGTACCTGGCGAACCCGACGGCCACCCGCGAGGAGCTGCTCGAAGAGCTGATGCTGCGCATCAAGGGACCCGATTTCCCGACCGGCGCCACGATCCTGGGCCACAAGGGGATCGAGGACGCCTACCGCACGGGCCGCGGCTCGATCACCATGCGTGCCGTGGTCAACGTCGAGGAGCTCCAGGGCCGCACCTGCCTGGTGGTGACCGAACTGCCCTACCAGGCCAACCCGGACAACCTGGCGATCAGGATCGCCGAACTCGTCAAGGACGGCAAGATCTCGGGCATCGCCGACCTCCGCGATGAAACCTCCGGCCGCACCGGCCAGCGCCTCGTGATCGTGCTCAAGCGCGACGCCGTCGCCAAGGTGGTGCTGAACAACCTCTACAAGCACACCCAGCTGCAGGACAACTTCGCCGCCAACATGCTCGCGATTGTGGACGGGGTGCCCCGCACGCTGAGCCTTGATGCGTTCATCCGGCACTGGGTCACGCACCAGCTGGACGTCATCGCCCGCCGGACGCGCTACCGGCTCCGCAAGGCCGAGGAGGAAGCGCACATCCTGCGCGCCCTGCTCAAGGCGCTGGACATGCTCGATGAGGTCATCGCCCTGATCCGTGCCTCCAACACCACCGAGGCCGCCCGCGACGGCCTGATGGAACTGCTGGACATTGACGAACTCCAGGCCCGCGCCATCCTGGACATGCAGCTCCGCCGGCTCGCAGCCCTGGAACGCCAGAAGATCCAGGCCCGGCACGCCGAACTCGAAGCCCTGATCGCCGAATACAGCTCAATCCTGGCCTCCGAGGTGCGCCAGCGTGAGATCATCAGCACCGAGCTCGCCGAAATCGTTGCCAAGCACGGCGACGACCGCCGCACCAAGGTCCTGCTGGGCTTCGACGGCGACATGTCCATGGAAGACCTGATCCCCGAAGAGGAAATGGTCGTCACCATCACCCGCGGCGGCTACGTCAAGCGCACCCGCAGCGACAACTACCGCACGCAGCAGCGCGGCGGCAAGGGCATCAAGGGCGCCCAGCTGCGCGGGGACGACGTCGTGGAGCACTTCTTCGTCACCACGACGCACCACTGGCTGCTGTTCTTCACCAACCTGGGACGCGTCTACCGGGCCAAGGCCTACGAACTCGCGGAAGCGGGACGTGATGCCAAAGGCCAGCACGTGGCCAACCTGCTGGCATTCCAGCCGGATGAGACCATCGCCCAGGTGCTGGACCTGCGGGACTACCAGCATTCGCCGTATCTGGTGCTCGCCACCAAGCGCGGCCTGGTCAAGAAGACCCGGCTGGAGGACTACGACACCAACCGCTCCGCCGGCGTCATCGCGATCAACCTGCGGGACGGGGATGAGCTCGTGTCCGCCCAGCTGGTCTCGGAAACCGATGACCTGATGCTGGTGTCCCGGATGGGCCAGTCCATCCGGTTCACCGCCACCGACGACGCCCTGCGTCCCATGGGCCGGGCGACCTCCGGCGTGACCGGGATGAAGTTCCGCGAGGACGACGAACTGCTGGCGGCCGACGTCGTCAAGGACGGTTCGTTCGTGTTCATCGTCACGGAGGGCGGCTACGCGAAGCGGACCGCGGTGGAGGAATACCGGCTTCAGGGCCGCGGCGGACTCGGCATCAAGGTCGGCAAGTACCAGGAGGAGCGCGGGCACCTCGTGGGTGCCCTGATCGTCCAGGAAGAGGACGAAGTCCTGGTGGTCATGGAGGGCGGCAAGGTGGTCCGTTCCTCGGTGGCCGGCGTTCCCGCCAAGGGCCGCGACACCATGGGCGTCATCTTCGCCAAGCCGGACAAGAATGACCGCATCATCGAGGTTGCACGCAACAGCGAACGCGGGCTGGACGGCGATGAATCGGCCGATGACGTAACGTTGGCTGAAGAAACCGGATCGCATGAGGGGTCCGCAGAGGCAGAATCAGTACCGGCCCCGGAGTCAGATGAGTCATCAGGCCATGCCGAGCTGGACGAAGACAACACCGGAGGTAACGAGTGAGTAATTCCGACTCATATCCCAAGCCGAGCACCGGCGTTCCCAGCGGAACGCGGCCGCCCGCAGCAGCGCCGCGCGTGAGCGCCCCGACCCGTCCGCAGCAGCGCCCGGGCGTACCCGGGGCCGCCGGTTCAGACCAGCGTCCGCCGGTCCCCGGGCAGCGGCCCATGCAGGGCCAGCGCCCTGCCGCGCCGGGCCAGCGTCCGGACGCCTACGGGCAGCATTCCGGCCAGAACACGGCGGGCCTGATCAAGCCGGCTCCCAAGGCGAAGGTCCGCCGTGCCCGCCTGCTGGTCAGCAAGGTGGAGCCATGGTCAGTCCTGAAGATGGCTTTCCTGCTCTCGGTGGCACTGGGCATCGTCACGGTGGTGGCAGCGATCGTGCTCTGGACGGTGCTGGACCTGACCGGGATCTTTGACCAGGTGGACAGCCTGCTCGGAACCCTCGCCGGCTCGGAAGGCGGCGGCTTCGAGCTCAAGAAGGTCGCCTCGCTCGGCCAGGTGGCGTCCTTCGCCACCATCATTGCCGTGATCAATGTCGTGCTGCTGACCGCCCTCTCCATGCTGTCGGCGGTGCTGTACAACATCTCCGCGACGCTGGTGGGCGGCATCGGCGTCACCCTCACGGACGACTGAAACCCGAATTTTTTTCCCGGGATTCCGGGGAAAACAGCCTCGATTTGAGATCGGGCCGGGATGTGCTGTACAGTCATATCTCGGCCCGATGAGGCATCGGGGCGTATAGCTCAGGCGGTTAGAGCGCTTCGCTGATAACGAAGAGGTCCCAGGTTCAAGTCCTGGTACGCCCACGGAACCTGTACAGGTTCTGTAGGGATTGAAGTGATGGTCCGGAGTTATTTGGACCGGAACGGGGTGCAGGTGAAGAAGTTGCTGGTTGTTGCAGCTACGATCGCGGGCGTCCTGCTCTACAGGAAAGTACAGGAGTCTGAGGCCCGGAAAACCATCTGGAGCGAGTCGACCGATACGGTCGATTAGCCCGGAGTCCCGGTACGGAAGCAGGAAATCGGTTTCCGGAACCAGGGTATGATTGTCGGGTTGCTTCTTACGGGGGCATGGCGCAATTGGTAGCGCACCTGCTTTGCAAGCAGGGGGTTCGGGGTTCGAGTCCCCGTGCCTCCACCGTAAGAAAGGCCCCGGACCGCGGAAACGCGGTCCGGGGCCTTTTGCATGTCCTGTGCAGCTGATTCCCGCGGCTGGCCTGCTGTCCCGGACACTTACTCTGGCAGCCTCAGCCCTTGGGTTTGGCGTAGTCCGCCATGCCCTGCCAGTCGATAAACACGTAAGGCTCGTCGCCCAGGACCCAGGCGTCGTGCCCGGGCGGGATGATTCCGAAGTCGCCGGGACCGAATTCGCTCTCCTCGCCGTCGTCCATGACGACCTTCAGGCGCCCCGAGATCGTGTAGCCGACGTGGCTCGCCATGCAGCTGTCAGTTCCGGCGATGGGCTTGACGTGCTGGGACCACTTCCACCCCGGCAGGAACGTGGCGCGCCCAACCGCGCCGGCATCGAGATTGACGAGGTCCACCTGGCCCATCCCGTCTTTCACAGGACGTGATTCCTCCGGACTTTCAAAGCTCCTGCGGATGATTGAAGACATGATCGTCACCTTCTTGGATGATGTGAAACCGGAGCTTAAGACTGGCACCGGCCCACGCCGGGGTCAAGGATTCCCGGAGCGGCACCGGCCGCACCGCCGCCCCACTACTGTTGGAGCGTGAACTTCTTCCTTGCCGCCCTGGGGGTCCTGGGCGTGGCTTCCTCCGGCCCGCTCATCGCCGCCACCCTGGGCGCAACATCGGTCAGTGCCCTGGCCATCGCGTTCTGGCGCAATGCGATCGCAGCTGCCGTCATGGCCGGGCCCGTCCTGGTCAGGGAGCCCCGCCAGTTCGCGCGCGTCACTGCCCGGGAGTTCCGCTGGTCACTGGCAGCAGCCGTTGCGCTGGCGCTGCACTTCGCCTGCTTCATCAGCTCCCTGCAGCTGACCTCCGTAGCCGCAGCCACGGCGCTGGTCTGCCTGCAGTCCGGCTGGATCGCCATCTTCCAGCTGTTCCGGGGAGTCAGGCACCCTTGGCCCGTGCTGGCCGGCCTCGGCATCGCCTTCGGCGGCGTCGTGGCCATCACGGGATTCGATCTGGGCACCTCGCCGGATGCCTTGCTCGGAGACCTTCTCGCCCTGGCCGGAGGCGCCCTGGCCGGCGTCTACACCCTCGCCGGCGGCAAGGCCCGGCAGACGATGGGCACCGGCGTTTACACCACCCTCTGCTACGGCATGTGCGCCGCCGTGGTCGCCGTCCTGGCCCTAGCCTCCCGCCAGCCGCTTGCCGGATTCGACGCGGCCGGCTGGCTGGGCATCCTGGCCATCACCGTGTGCGCGCAACTGGTGGGCCATACCGCCTTCAACCACCTGCTGGCCACGATGAGCCCGCTGCTGGTATCCATGATCATCCTGCTGGAGATCCCGGGGGCGGCGCTGCTCGCTGCCGCGTTCCTGGCGGAAACACTGCCTGCCGGGACGTATGCGGGACTGGGGATGATCCTGGTGGGGCTCGCCGTCGTGGTGCTGGGTCAGCGCGGCTCGCGGTCGGTCCGGGGCAAGGCCGCGGTGCTGGCGGAACTGGGCACCGACTGACGCCGGCTGGCGCCCCGCGCAGCGTGGTGGCTATTGGCCGCCGCGGCGGGCCGGCTGGGCGGTGTTGACCGTGTGGATGGCACGCAGCAGCTTCGCCGGGAAGTACACGGAGAAGAAGACGACCATGGGTGCCTTGAGCGCCATTTTCTTGACGTTGTGTGCCTTGTACGTGCGGTCAAAGCGCGTCACGTAGTAGCGGTAGTCGCGGGGCGAGTCTTCCAGCCTTCTGGCGGACATTCCCGAAATCATCTTCGGCCAGTACTGGATCCGCAGCTCATGGTCGGCCAGATGCAGGGAAAGATCGATGTCTTCATGCATCTCGTCCTTTTCATCCAGGCACGTTTCGGTGCGGATGATCTCCCAGGCGGACCGGCGCAGGGCCATATTGGACCCGAAGAGGAAGTGGTACTGGTGTTTGGCGAGTTTGAGCATCAGCTGGCGCATCTTGTCGTCGGCCTTGAGGCCGAAGCGGCGCATCGGCATGTCGTAGTAGACGACCGGTCCCGTGGCGGCGTGGACGGACTCGTCCGCGAAGGCCTTCTGGACCTGTTCGACCCAGTCGGGTTCCAGCACCGAATCGGCGTCGATGCGGCCAAGGATGTCGCCGGTGGCGTGGTCCAGGCCGAAGTTCCGGGTCGGGATGAGCCCCTGGGTCTGGTCCTGGCTGAGCAGGATGATGCGGCTTTCCGGGTACTCCAGCTGCATTTGCCGGACGATGTCGGCTGTGCGGTCCTTGGACATGTTGTCCACCACGATGATCTCGTGGGCGGGGACGGACTGGTACACGGCGGCGATGAGGCACTGCCGGATGACACTTTCCTCGTTGTAGGCCGGGATCACAACAGACACGTCCGGCGGGGTCACGGCAACGTTCAAGTCATCCTCGAAGGATCTATCGGGTGGCATCTCCTCAAATCTAGCATCAACGCCGCCGTTTCAAGCGGGCGCCGTGCGCTGCACGGCGCGTGAAGAGACAAACAAGGGAGCGGGGAGCAATGCGGGAAGCAATAACGACCGGGCAACAAAAAAGGGAGGGATCCCGTCCAGGACGGAATCCCTCCCTTTTTGCCGGCTGCCAGCGGCAGCCTGCGTCTTGAAGCTACACGGAGGCTACTTGGACGTGTCGTCCTCTTTACCGTTCAGGCCCGCGGCGGTGTTCTGGTGGGCGGGTTCCGCATCGGTGCTTTCCTCGGCGGCGCCCGAGGCTCCTTCTGCCGCACCGGCTGCGGTCCCCGCGGTGTCGTCCTTAGACCCGGCTGCGGACCCGGCCAGGGAACCGGCAGTATCGGCGGAGGTGCCTGCGGAAGTGTCGGCGGCGGTGCCGGCTGCGCCAACAGCGGGGGAACCGGCCTTGTCAGCGCTTTCCCCGCCCTGGACCGTGGCGGCCGGGACCTCGTTGACCGTGGCGGCCGGTACGGGCGCGGGCGTCACCGGCGTCGGGGTCTTCCACGGATCTTCCACCGGCTTGGACGCCTTCCAGGCGGCGACACCCGCGGCGGCGGCAGCGGCGATAACGCCGAGGATCAGCAGCCCCCGGTGCTTGGGCTTCGTCGGCCTGGACAGTTTCCCGTTCGCGGCCTTGCTGGCCTGCTTGGCCACAGCCTTAAGCTCGGCAGGCTTGAGCTGCCGGCCCGCGGTCTGTGCCTGCTCCTGGACGGCGTGGATGATCCCCGCTTCGCCGAGCTTCCGGGCGACGGCATCCACGTGGGCCGGCGCGCCTTCCAGCGTGCGGTGCACGGCCCCGGAGGCGGCACCGATCTGGTCCGAAAGCCTGGGCAGGTATTCGACGACGACCCTGTCGCGGGCCTGGGCGATCACCGGCGCCGCCTTGTCCAGGGCCTCGTGCAGCCGCGGAGTGGCGACCTCGACGGCGTCGTGGATCTTCGGGGCCAGCTGGGCCAGGCCGTCCTGGAGGCGCGGCGTGACGGTGGCGACGCCGTCGGCCAGGTTGTGGGCTGCCGATTTGAGCCCCTCCTGGATCTTGGGAGAAGCGTTATCGATGCCCTGCTGCAGGCGCGGAACGGCCCAGTTGACTGCTGCCTCGACCCGCGGGGCCGCCCAGTCCATGGCGTTCTCTACTCCGGTGCTGACTGACTGCTCCAGCTCACGGGCAATACGATCCGTTTTCTTCACAACTACCTCCCGATTAATGTGACGGTTCTGGAGTCAGCCTACGTGTCCGGGACCGCACCGGCTATTATCCGGGCCGATTTCAGGGCGATTTCACCCAGCGCGGAACTGGCTGGTCAGCCCGGTGCGCTTTGGCCCGTCATGGAAGAATGGGCCCATGACTGCCATCGCAACTGCAAAAGCAACCATCCACACGAGCCTCGGCGACATCGTCGTCAACCTCTTCGGCAACCACGCTCCCAAGACCGTGGAGAACTTCGTCGGGCTGGCCACCGGCGAGAAGGCCTGGACGCATCCCGAATCCGGCGAGGACAAGACGGGGACGCCGCTGTACAACGGCACCATCTTCCACCGCATCATCAAGGACTTCATGGTTCAGGCCGGCGACCCGCTGGGCCGTGGCGTGGGCGGCCCGGGCTACAAGTTCGACGACGAAATCCACCCGGAACTGACCTTCAACGAGCCCTACAAGCTGGCCATGGCAAACGCCGGCGTCCAGATGGGCCGCGGCACCAACGGATCCCAGTTTTTCATCACCACCATCCCCACCGGCTGGCTGCAGGGCAAGCACAGCATCTTCGGCGAGGTCGCTGACGCGGAATCCAAGAAGGTGGTTGACGCCATCGAGGGTGTCCGCACCGGCATGGGCGACCGTCCGGTCGAGGACGTCGTCATCAACAGCATTGATGTAGAAAAGCTCTAGTCCAGCCCATGAGCTACGGAATTCCGGCGGCCGAGCCGTCCGCGCAGATCCCGGTGTGCCCCCGGCACCCGGACCGTCCCGCCTATGTGCGCTGCCAGCGTTGCGGGCTCCCGGCCTGCCCGGACTGCCAGCGGGCGGCCGCCGTCGGATTCCAGTGCGTTGACTGTGTCAACGAATCAAAACGTGCGACGCCGGCCGTCAAGACCGTTTACGGCGGGGCCGTGGCCACCGGAAAACCGCTTGTGACGTTTGGGATCATCGCCCTCTGCGCCCTTTTTTATCTGCTCCAATGGCTGATTCCGGGCCAGACGGTCTACAAAAACCTGGCCTTCGCTTCCGTGTTTGCCATTCCGGAGTATGGAGCCTTCGAACCGTGGCGCATGCTGACCTCGGCCTTTCTTCATTCACGGGAATTCATCCCGCACATTGTCTTGAACATGTACTCGTTGTGGATCTTCGGCCAGGTGCTGGAGCCGCTGCTGGGCCGGATCCGGTTCCTGACCGTGTACTTGCTGTCCGCCATTGGCGGCTCTGTCGGCTACCTGCTGCTGACCCCCGTCATGCCTCCGACTGGGGTCGTCGGCGCTTCCGGTGCCATTTTCGGCCTCTTCGGCGCCATGCTGGTGGTGCAACGCCACCGCGGCGGTGACACGAGGCAGCTCTGGGTGCTGATGGCCATCAACGGCGTCATCGGCTTCATGGTCCCCCAGATTGCCTGGCAGGCCCACCTGGGCGGCCTGGTCACGGGCGCCCTGTGCGCCGCCGTCATCGCCTATGCTCCCCGCGGCCGCCGGCAAGGCCTGCTGCATGCCGGCGGAATGGTCCTGGTCCTCGTCCTGTTGATTGCAGCCTGGGCCTTCCGGATGACCACCGCGTAAGTCCCCCTGAGAAGGGCACGGTACTGGCGCCGGACTGGTACTGGCGCCGGCCGGGCGCTGCCATTGCGAGGCTGGGGCACTGCCCTTGGGGCCGGCCCGGATTTCCCCTGGGCGTCCGTCCGGAGCCTTGTGCTACCTGATTCCTGCCGCACGGGCCTGCGGGGCAGCCGTCCCCCCGCGGCACTTCCTCTCCCTCTCTCTCCGCGCCCTGATCTAAACGACCGGGTCCCAGGCAGCGCAGCGGGGGGACTTTGACGCGGACTCGCCGCATTCTGCCGCGGAATCGCCGGTTTCGGGGTCCAAAGTAGCCCGGACCGTCCGCAGCAGGGATTCAGCGTGCGGCCCGCCGGCAATGGCCCCGAAAGTTATCCACAGGAGTTATCCACACTGTTGGTAACTTACACGGTTGTAGTTTAGGGGCGGGGCCCGATCTCACCGCGCCAGCTGGTGCTTTTTTAAACGCGCGGCTCCATTCTCCACAATTGTGGATAACTCCTGTGGGTTGTCCTGTGGTTAAGTGGACAACTTGAGCCCGAACTGATGCCGCCACAGGCCGCCCCGCCCGGAATTCCCGCGCTCCGCTGGGGATAGCGGGGCCGGACGCCTTCCATCCGCCCCCTGGATGCCTGTTTTCAACAGCGTTATTCACAGTGTTAATAACTCGATCCTTCGAGAGTCCGGGCAGAAATCCCCTCTTTCCCGCACCTTGACGGGGTCTGAGGGGGCTGCGGTTCCGGGTTATCCCCAGCTGTGGATAAGTTGTGGGTAGAGCCCTGTTGCTATGTGGATAACTTCGCTCGCCTCAGGGCAAGTTGTTGCCCACCGCAGCGGGGGAGCCGACCGCCGGGGCAGTCCGGCGCGATGTCGGTCCGGTCAGGGCTTTCGCGCTGTTTATCCACAGGAAATCCACAGTGTTAATAACTTGCGCTCGTGTATTTCGTGCGCGCGGCGGAGTGGCTTTCTACGCTCCCGGGCCATGGGGCGGCGCGTCGGCCTTGTGTGGCCCTGATTTTCCACGGAAGTTATCAACATTGGGGATAACGTTGCCCACAGCTGTGCCAAGGAGTTTCGCCGGGGAAGACTGGTTCTTCAGCGCGGCCAGACGCCGGAACTCCCGCGCCGGTGGCTGTCGAGCAGGTGCGTGTCCACCATGCCGATGGCTTCCATCAGGGCATACATGGTGGTGGGGCCGACAAACGCGAACCCCCGCTTCCGCAGTGCCTTCGACAGTGCGATGGACTCGGCCGAGGTGGTCGGGATGTGGTCGAGGGCCGTGGGCTCGGGAGTGGTGTCCGGCTTGAACTGCCACACGAAATCCACCAGGCCGCCGTCGGGCCGGAGCGCGATGGTGGCCTGGGCGTTGGTGATGGCGGCCCGGATCTTGAGCCGGTTCCGCACGATCCCGGCATCCAGCAACAGCCGCTGGACATCCGCGTCGGTGTACGCGGCGACGATGTCCGGTTGGAAGTCGCGGAATGCCGCGCGGAAGGCCGGCCGCTTCCGGAGGATGGTGGCCCAGGACAGTCCGGCCTGGAAGGCCTCGAGGCTGATGCGCTCGTACAGGCCCTGCTCGTCGCGGACGGGCAGGCCCCATTCGGTGTCGTAGTACTCGCGCAGCATCGGGTCGGCCGCGGCCCACGCGGGCCGCGGCAGCCCGTCGTCGCCGACCAGGATGCCGTTGACCTTGTTCAGCATGCCCCGCGAGACGGCAGGTGGAGTGCAGGTCCGCCGGTCAGGAACGCCAGCGGGTGGTCATCAGGAAGCCAATAATGGCAATGCCGAACCCCGCAACGATGTTCCATGATGCCCAGGCCTGGACCGGGAGGGTGCCGTTGCTGATGTAGAACGTGATGATCCACAGCAGGCCGATGATCATGAGACCGAACATCACCGGCTTGAACCACACCGCGTTGGGCTTGTAGGCCTGCGCGGCGGAAGTCTGCTGTCCGGCGCGGGCAGTGGTCTTTCGCGGCTTTGACTCGGGCACGGGTCCTCCTTGGCGGGCGGTACCAGGAGCGGCGCCTCGGCTTGATATCCTGCAGGAAGGAAACGCCGGCGGCGAACGCTCATGGTAACTCTTGGAAATCTTACTCGAAGCCCAATTCTAGCTGTAGTTCACCCCGCCCCGGCGTTAACTGCGGACCCCCAGGAGGAGAATCCAAGGTGTTGCAGCCCAAGGAGAGCTCCGCTCCCGCGCCGGCCCGCGGCGTCGGCGTCCTGGCCCGCGGCGTCGGCGTCCTGGCCCGCGCCGTCCAGATCGCGGGCGAACTCCTCATCACCGCCGGGGCGATCCTCCTGCTGTTCGTCGCCTGGCAGTTGTGGTGGACCAACGTGGAATCCGATGCCAAACAGCGCGACGTCATCAAGGACTTCGCCCAGGAGCTGAAGGCCGGGCCCGCGACGCCGTCGACCGTTACCCCTGCTGACGGCCCCGCCTCCTACGGCCCCGCCGCTGTCGGCGCCGAGCCAGCCGCCGGCGCGACGATCGGCGTCGTCTACATCCCGCGGTTCGGCGCGGAGTACACCCGGCCCATCGTCCAGGGAACCACCGCCGCCGTGCTGGACTCGCTGGGCATCGGCCACTACCAGGGCACGGCGATGCCCGGCGCGGCGGGGAACTTCGCGGTGGCCGGCCACCGGCAGACGCACGGGGCCGTCCTGGACAACATTGACGCCCTGGTGCCCGGCGACAGGATCTACGTCCAGACAAAAGACGGCTACTACGTCTATGTGTTCCGGAACAGCGAGATCGTGCTTCCCTCCCGGACCGATGTGCTGCTGCCCGTCCCGACCCAGCCCGCGGCAACACCCACCGAAAGTTACCTCACGATGACCAGCTGCAACCCGCGCTTCGGCTCCCAGGAACGCATCATCGCCTACTCGCTGCTGGAACGGTGGCAGCCGGCCTCCGCGGGGCCGCCCGCCGAGATCTCCGCCCAGGTGGCCCGCACCACCGGGGAGGGCTGAGTCGTGTACGGCTGGATTTTCCGCCATCTGCCGGGCCCCCTGTGGCTGCGGATCGCCACGGCGCTGGTGCTCCTCGCGGGCGGGCTGGTATTGATGGTTGAGTTCCTTTTTCCCTGGATGTCACAATTCACCCAGTTCACCGATTCGACGATTGATTGAGCAAGGCACCGATGAGCACAACCAAGATCCTGGTCGTAGACAACTACGACAGCTTTGTCTACACCCTGGTGGGTTACCTCCAGGAACTCGGGGCGGAGACCACCGTGGTCCGCAACGACGACGTCACCCTTGCGGAGGCGGTCGAGATGGCGGAGGCGCGCGACGGCGTGCTCATCTCGCCCGGGCCGGGAACGCCCGCCGGTGCGGGGGTCTGCATCGAGCTGATCAGGTGGGCCGGCAGCAACAACAAGCCCATGCTGGGAGTGTGCCTGGGCCATCAGGCGCTGGCGGAGGCCTATGGCGGAACGGTGACGCACGCACCGGAGCTCATGCACGGCAAGACCTCCCTGGTGGAGCACCGCGGGACCAGCGTGTTCGCCGGGCTGCCCTCTCCGATCACGGCGACCCGCTACCACTCCCTCGCCGCCGTCCGGGAGAGCATCCCGGAGGTCCTGGAAATCACCGCGGAGACGGCCACCGGCGTCGTCATGGGGCTCCAGCACCGCACCGCCCCGCTGTGCGGGGTCCAGTTCCACCCGGAATCCGTGCTCACCGAAGGCGGCTACCAGATGCTGGGCAACTGGCTGGAGTCCCTCGGCATGGAGGGCGCCGCGCAGCGGGCCTCCGAACTGAGCCCGCTGATCAAGCACTGACCGGGCAGGCACGGAGGCGGGCTGTGGCCGTTTTACTTCGGTACGTCCTCGCCCATGATCGGGGTGCCGCTGGGCCGGCACGAGGAACCCCCGGCCACGGTCTGCTGTGACCCGATCAGCTGGTTCCAGCGGGTGCACCGGATTTCCAACCCCTCAGCGTTCCTGCTCGGCAGCCCGGGATGGGAATTCCACGCTCCTGCGGCGCATGTTGCTGGGTCTTTCTGACCAGGGCGCTCACCCGCTGGTCTACCACCAACCCGATGGATCAGTTCCTTCCTCCTCCCCGCACCCAGCTCAGACCGGTTCTCGTCGTGCCGGGCCCTGACAACGAGAAAACGAACCCCGCAGGGGAGATCGCGTTCGGCTAACCTCAGCGGCCCGGCCCGGTTGCGGTCTGTGAGTTTCCCGGTTGTCCGCGCCGTTCGTGTATCTGCCCGAAGGGGACATCGCGGCTGACGGCCACGGTGTAGCTGGTGAAGCCGTGCTGGGTAACGAGGATACCGTGGCGGCATTCCTTCATGGCGGGGTGTGCGTCGGATTTGTAGGTAACTGGGCTGTGGCATGTTTCTGAGGTCGTGTGTGGCGGTTAGGCGGCTGTGGTCTGGTTGTGGTGGGTGCTGGCGTGCTGGCAGCGGAGGGTGATGATGCTGGTGGCTCCGGTGCCGGACCAGCGCATGCCGGAGAGTTTGAGGCGTTGGCCGACGACGGCCGTGCAGCCGGCTTCGACGGTGCCGGATCCGACGAACATGCCCCGGCGGCGAAAGCGGGCGTAGCGCATGCGGTGGGCGTTGGTTCGGAAGCAGGCCAGTGCTTTGCGCCGTTCGGTGGCCCTGGGGCCGACGAGCGGATAGATCTTTGCGGCGTTGATGATGGCTTCGATGTCGCCGTTGTCCAGTTCGGCGCGGCGTGCCTGGTACCAGTCGTTGGGGTCCTCGGTGATGATGAACGCGAGCAGATCGGCGAGTTCATGCAGGTGTTCACGGGCGTGGAAGAGGTCCACGATTTGGGTGGCTTCGGGGAAGCGGGCGGTGGCCAGGTTCCAGATCCAGTGCGCCCCGCCGCCGAGGGCGACGAGTTGGCGGATGTGGTTGGAACCGCGGCGGCGTGCCTCGGCGGCGACGAGGTCGGAGAATTTCTCCACCGGTTCCAGGGTGGCCAGGTGGCTCGTTGAGTCCGCGTCCCGGACCGGCCGGCCATCGGCATCGAGGCCGGTCTGGGTGAACAGGCAGGCGGGTTTCGCCTCGCGGGTGCGGGCCCGTCCGTCCGGGCCTTTGCCGGCCCGTCCTGCCGTTTCAGCCGTCGTCATCGGCACCCCGGTCCCGTCAACGGCGATGTACAGAATTTCCGGTTCCGGTTCCGGCACCGGCGGCAAGGGCACCACCTGGCCGGTTAGCACCGCCTCGGTGTCGGAGTGCAGGGCGGCGGTGGCTTGGGCCCCGGCGGCCTCGGCGGCACGTTCGACTCGTTTGGTGCTCAGGGTGATCCCGGGCAGGTCCTTGATCAGGGCCGCGGCCTGTGCGAAGGGCACCGCGGCGCCGGTGTTACGGGGCGCAGTCGCCGTAGCTGGCGTCAAAGACGGCCAGCGGCGGACGGTGCCCCAGCCGGCGGCCTCGTCGATCATTTCCAGGGCCAGCTCCCACTTCGGCCGTAGCCCGTTAGTGCCTGAGGAACCAGAGGGCCGAAAGTTGGAGGCTCCGAACAGCGTTTCTTTGGTAGGGGCCACGGGCGCCGAACCGCGCGGCAGGCTAGCTTTGCTTGCGTTGTTCCGCGTCCCCGGGCGCACGTCCGCCCAGGCGGGTGGTGACCCGGTGTGCCGCGGCGGCGCACGCTTCGCCCAGGCTTTGCAGCCGTTCCCGTGAGACGCGGAACCGGGGGGCCGGGACCAGGACGGCGGCCACGACATCGCCCCGGTGGTCATAGACCGGTGCTGCCACGCCCACTTCGTCGATGGAGGATTCGCCGTAGTTGATGGCCCAGCCCCGGCGCGATACGTCCTTGAGCCTGATCTGGTAGGCCTCGATGCCTGCGTCGTCCAGTCCCGGATAGGTGATCGCTCCGCTGCGTAGCATCGCGCTGACGCGTTCGGCGGTTTGGGCGGAGAGGAAGACCTGCACGGAGGCGCTCATGGCGTCGTTGTACCGCGCGCCGAGCGGGGTGGTGTGTTTGATCTGGTGATGGCTGGCGATCTGTTCCACGCACATCGATTCGGTGCCGTTCCACACCATGAGGGCGCTCGTCTCGCCCGTCTGTTCGGCAAGTTCACGCAGGACCGGATACGCCACGCGCCGTTCTTCCAGTTCGGCCAGCAGCGGCCCGGCGATGGCGATCAGCCCCAGGCCCAGGCGGAAACGGCGCGTTTCCGGGTCCCGTTCCACCAGGTGTTCCTGTTCGAAGGTGGACAGGATCCGGGAAACGGTGCTTTTGTGCAGGCCGACCCTGTTCGCGATCTCCGTGACGCCGAGCAGTGGTTCGTCCGCCGTGAAGGTCCGCAGGACGGCGATGGCGTTGACGATGACGGAGGTGCCCTTGGTGTCGCCGTTTCCGTTGGTGTCAGGAGAATCTGCTGGAGTCATGATATACACCATCATTCCGTACGGGAGCCGAAAAGCGGCGCCACGTCGGACGTGGCGCCGCTTCCTTGCGGGCTAGGGTTTGCGGTCAGGCGCCCACGATGTTGTGTTCGGGGCCGAAGGGGAACTTGGTGATGTTCTCGGCTCCGTCCTCGCCGACCACCAGGATGTCGTGCTCACGGTAGCCGCCGGCGCCGGGCGCACCGTCCAGGACGGTGATCATGGGTTCCATGGAGACCACCATGCCCGGCTCCAGCACGGTGTCGATGTCCTCGCGGAGCTCCAGTCCGGCTTCCCGGCCGTAGTAGTGGCTCAGGACGCCGAAGGAGTGTCCGTAGCCGAACGTCCGGTTGGCCAGCAGTCCGTGGCCCACATAGATCTCGTTCAGTTCGGCGGCGATGTCCTTGCAGACAGCGCCGGGCTTGATGAGCTCGAGGCCCCGCTTGTGGACTTCCACGTTGATGTTCCACAGCTGAAGGGAGCGGGCATCCGGTTCGCCGTAGAACAGGGTCCGTTCCAGGGCGGTGTAGTAGCCGGAGGTCATCGGGAAGCAGTTCAGGGACAGGATGTCGTGTTCCTGGATCTTGCGGGTAGTGGCCCAGTTATGCGCGCCGTCGGTGTTGATGCCGGACTGGAACCAGACCCAGGTGTCCCGGATTTCGGAATCCGGGAAAGTCCGCGCGATTTCGTGGACCATGGCTTCGGTGCCGATCAGGGCGACCTCATACTCGGTGATCCCGGCGGTGATGGCGTTGCGGATGGCCTCCCCGCCCAGGTCGCCGATGCGGGCCCCGTGCTTGATGACCTCGATCTCTTCGGCCGACTTGATCATCCGCTGGCGCATGGCGGCCTGGGCCACGTCCACCAGGGTGGCCGATCCGAAGGCGGCCTGGATCTTGTTCCGGTTGTCCAGCGGCAGCGAGTCGTCCTCGACGCCGAGCCGGCGGACGGAAATGCCGCGCGTGCGCAGCGCCTCCTGGATGGCGAAGATGTAGTTGTCCCGGCGCCAGTCCGTGTAGACCACGTTGTCGCCGTAGCTGCGCCGCCACGGCATACCGGCGTCGATGTTCGCGGTGACGGTCACGGTGTCGTCCTTGGTGACCACCATGGCGTAGGAACGGCCGAAGTAGGTGAAGAGGAAGTCGGAGTAGTACTTGATGGAGTGGTAGCTGGTCAGGACGACGGCGTCCAGGCTCTTCTCTGCCATGATCCGGCGGAGGCCGGCGAGCCGGCGCTCAAATTCCGCGGTGGAGAAAGTCAGCTTTTCCTTCTGCCCATTGTGCAGGACCTTCAGGCGCTCCAGTTCTGCGATGGACGTGGCGTTCTCGGATGCTGTGGTGGTCATTGTGGTGATGCCTTTCTTTGGTGCGGTTTCATTCGAGGAAAGTTTGGAGCCCGTCCGACTATTCGTGGCGGAGCGGTTCTTTGCAGGTTTCGCGGGAGAGGGCGACGGCGATCAGGGAGATGACAGCGGCGCCGACCAGGTACCAGGCCGGAGCCAGATTGTTGGCAGTGGCCGCTATCAGCAGGGTGGCCATGAACGGAGCCGTGCCGCCGAAGAGCGCGTTGGAGAGGTTGAAGCTGACCGCGAAGCCGCTGTAGCGGACCCGGGTCGGGAACATTTCGGCAAGGAAGCTCGGCAGCGTACCGTCATTGAGGGTGAGCATGGCGCCCAGCAGGATCTGGACGAGGACGATCACCAGGAAGTTCCCGGTGCCCAGCAGCGCGAAGGCGGGCACTGTCAGCACGATGAAGGTGATGGATGCGCTGATGAGCACCTTCTTGCGGCCGTAGCGGTCCGAGAGCATTCCGGTCAGGAAGATGAACCCGATGTACGTCAGCAGGGCGATGGTGGTTGCCAGGAAGGATTCGGTTGCGCCGAGGCCCAGCTCCGAGGACAGGTAGGTCGGCATGTAGCTGAGAATCACGTAAAAGCCGACGGCGTTGAGCAGCACGGCTCCGACGGCCTGCAGCAGCTGCCGCCAGTGGTTCCGGAACAGGCTGGACACGGGAGCCTTGATGGTCTCGTCCTCGGCTGCCAGTTCGCGGAACACCGGGGTGTCTTCGAGCTTGGTCCGGATGTAGCGTCCGATCAGTCCCATCGGGGCGGCCAGCAGGAATGGCAGGCGCCAACCCCAGCTTTGCATTGCCTCGGAACTGAGCAGGACTGTCAGCAGGCCCGCGATCAGGGAGCCGAGGAGCAGTCCCGCGGCGGTGCTGGCGGGAACGACGGCGGCGTACAGGCCGCGCTTGTTGGCCGGGGCGTACTCCACCAGGAAGGCCGACGCTCCGGCGTATTCACCGGAGGCGGAAAAGCCCTGCGCGACCCTGACAACCAGAAGCAGGATCGGAGCCCAGATGCCGATCGTGTTGTATCCGGGGATCAGTGCGATGCAGAAGGTCGCCCCGGACATGATCAGGATTGACAGGGAAAGTGCGGTCCGCCGGCCGACCTTGTCGCCGATATGGCCCCAGACGAAACCGCCGAGCGGGCGCACCAGGAACGATATTGCGAACAGGGCGAAAGTCAGCAGAAGACCGGTCTGGGGGCTGGATTCGGGGAAGAAGACCACAGCGATTGTTGCGGCCAGATAGCCGTAAACGGCGTAGTCGAACCATTCGACGAAGTTGCCGATGAAGCTGGCAGCGATGACTCTACGGCGGGTGTCCTTGCTGACCGCCGGGTTTCCGGCGACGGCATCGGCGCCGGGTGGTGCTGTGGTTTGTGCGGCAGCGGAGTCCGGAACTCCCCCCGATTTTTTGTCCGGAATGGTTGCCGCTCCCGCTGGCTTTGGTTCGTTACTCATGTGTCCACCAGTATAAATATGGGTTGCATTGAACGCAACGCTGTTGCACCAGATTAGGCGTGAGCTGAAACACAGTCAAGGGTTTACGGGTTGGCCCATAAGAAATATGTTTACATGAGGTGGCGATAACAAGGTGCTGAGCGCCACACTTGCGCATCTCCTAGTTGCATTGAACGCAACCCTGTTGCATTATTCTGAAGGAAATGATCTGCGTTCTTCCAAGGAAGGCGCAGGTTCGGCTTCGCCTACCGACGACGGCCCTCACCGTGGCGATCGCGCAGGCCATGGAGGAACGGGCCGAGCGCCGCGGCGGCCGACCGGACCTGCCGTCGCTCCTCGCACTGACCCCCCGGGGCCCGTTCTACGACTGCGACAAGTGGAGTCACCGGGATCCCGCCCATCTGGAACCGAAACGGGCACCGGGAGGCGGGTTCCCTGACGTGAGGCTCCAGGGCTAGCGGCCGGAATGAGAAGAGGGCGGTCCAGGCGCCATTTTTCTCACGTCTTCGGTTACGCTGCGGCTTCCCATTCCCAAGCGGTCAAACATCTTCCCGGCACCCGCTGGACCGATGCGATATCTGGGCGGAAGAGACGGGGATGCGCCTTGCAACCGAGGAGCGCTGACAAGTGACAATTGAGGCAGGACCGTCGTGGGTCTCAAATAATAGGGGTCAGGCTCTCTTGCTGCCTTGTACCGCAGCCCAGCGCCGATTCACGAGGGCGGAATCCGGCTGTGAGACACTCAGGCGTCCTTGCCCCTGAAGCCCGTGAGCGCGGGCGCGGTCTGGCTGGCTGTGCCCCTTATTGAGCCTTTGGGCGGCGGGCGGCCTGCTCCACGAGTTCGGTAATCCAGGGCCGGTGCCCGCGGTGGAACACCATTCCTTCGGGCAGCCCCTGGACGGTCGGGACGGAACTGGTGATGTCGATGGTGATCCGGCCGCCGGCCATAGGTGCGTTGGTTATGTGCAGGTCGCCGTAGGATTCCGGGAGGACGGGATCCATCCAGAGGCCGCCGCGGGAAACATGGGCGTCGTACCGCATCAGGCTCGTCACCAGGAGGATCGGTGTGGTCGCCGCCCAGGCCTGCGGCGAGCAGGCCGTCGGATAGGGGACAGGTGCGGCGAACTGGTCCCGGCCGAAGCCGCAGAACAATTCGGGCAGCCGGCCTCCGGAATACTCGGCCGCTTCCAGCAGGGCGGTGGCGATCCGCTGCGCCTCCGCCACGAAGCCGTAGCGCAGCAGGCCGGCGGCGATGATCGCATTGTCGTGCGGCCAGACCGATCCGTTGTGGTAGCTGGCGGGGTTGTACGCGCCCATGTCGGATGCCAGGGTCCGCACGCCCCAGCCGCTGAACATTTCCGGGGACATCAGCCGTTCCGCCACCTGCGGGGCCTTGTCCTCATCCATGAGGCCGAGCCAGAGGCAGTGGCCCATATTGGACGCGCACGCATCGACCTGCCGCTTGTGGCCGTCCAGGGCGATGGCGTAGTACCCGCGCCCGGGCATCCAGAACTGTTCGTTGAACTGTTTCTTCAACTGCGCCGCCCGGTCGGTGAGCCCGTCCGCCAACGCCGCGTCGCCGGCGTCGTACGCCATCCAGGCGCGCGCCAGGTACGCGGCATAGACGTAGGCCTGCACCTCACAGAGCGCGATCGGCGGTTCGGCCAGGTGGCCGTCGGCAAAGTTGATGCCGTCCCAGGAGTCCTTCCAGCCCTGGTTGAGCAGCCCCCGGTCGTTGAGGCGCTCGTACTCGACGAACCCGTCGCCGTCCTTGTCCCCGTAGTCCCGGATCCAGTCCAGCGCGCGGTCAGCGTGCGGCAGCAGCGCGGCGATGGTGTCTTTGGCGAATCCCCAGCGGCTGACGGCCCCGAGCACGTCCACGAACAGCGGGGTGGCGTCGACGCTGCCGTAGTAGGCGGACTTGCCGCCCAGGGCCAGGCCGGTGGAGACATCGAGCCTGACCTCGTGCAGGATCTTGCCCGGTTCCTCCTCGCTCATCGGGTCCACTACGGTGCCCTGGCGGTCCGCCAGGGTCTGCAGCGTGCCCAGGGCCAGGGAGGGGTCCACCGGCAGCGCCATTTCCGAGGCCCACAGCGAGTCGCGGCCGAACAGGGTCATGAACCACGGTGCCCCGGCGGCCACCACCACGCGGTCCGGATGGTCCGGATCCTCGATGCGGAGGGCGCCCAGATCCTCGTAACTGCGGCGTAACGTCCGTTCGATGGAGCGGTTTCCCATCTGGAGCACCGGAATCTTGGCCACCCACTCCCCGTGGCGCCGGTCCCGGGGGGACAATCCGTCCCCGCCGGAATGGACGAACGACGCCGCGGTACCGGCTTCCTCGGTGCCGGGCACCACGGTGAGAACCGTGCTCCAGTGGCCGTGCGGCGGGACGGACACCCGGTATGTCAGGGCTTCGGGTGTGACGTCTGCTCCGGGGGCATGGACGGTGACGCCCTTCCGGACCTCCTGCCAGAGCGCCCGGATGGTCACTGCGTCGCCGTCTACGTGGCGGGTCTCGTCCCAGCGCCGCTGGATCCGTGCCTCCTTCACCTCGAAAAGATCGGCGAAATCCGCCTCAACCTTCAGGGAGACCACGCATTCGGCCGGCTCCAGGGAGTAATTGCGGACGGTGACCTGCTCCTGGATGCCGGCCCCCACTTCGCGCAGGCGCTCCACGATCAGCGGGCTGTCCGCATACCCGTCCAGGCGGGGCACGCGGCCGGCAAACAGTCCCCGGTACGGCTCCTTCGTCTCCGCCGCCAGCGGCTCCAGCGGCTGGCCGTTAATGGTCAGGCTCCAGCCGGAGAGGACCCGGGTATCAAGCACGAAAACACCGTGCGGATATTCCGGATGGATGTCCCCGTTCGCCAGGGAGATGCAAAAAGACGATCCCTCGACCAGAGTGACCGCCCCGGCCCCCAGCGGACCGGCTGCCGTGTCAGCATTCCATCCAGCCATCCCGGCTCCTTCAAGAAACCAACACCAGCATGTCTGCGCCCCTTGGTCATGCTTGTGCCCGTCGCCGCCAAATTCTGCAACCGACGCTACTCTTGCTTACTCTCCGACGCCAGAGCCCGTGATGACTCATAAAAAAACCTCCGCGGGTCTGGATACGTTGCCTCAAAACTAAACCTCCGTTCAGAGTTGTCAGGACACCGTTGCAGGGTTGCCCCGCGGCTCCGCCGCACTTTTCTTGCCGGTGATGGATTCCGGCCTGGCGCACCCCGGGCAATCGAAGCCGTTGCGCTGGTTGACGCGGGGCATCGAGTTCATGACAGCCGCCTTCCCGCACCCGGCGTACCGCTGGGCCATACCGGGCAGAGGACGCAGGCTTCCGGGAGGAGTAACCTGTGACATATCCGTCCGGCACGGAGGGACTGCTCCGCTTTTAGGGGATGAAAGAACGTGGCTGCTGATCCAGCGCCGAGTCCATCAACGGGGCCGCCCCCGGCCCCGCGTCGGGAAAACGAACCTACGCCCTCGAAGCCGGAACGCCCTCCCCGGAAACCGTCCCCGGACAGGGCCGGGGCCCCGGAGGTGACGCGGGCCGGGATGATCTGGGTTGCCGTCACCGCCGGGCTGGTCGTCCTGGTGTTGCTCATCATCTTCATCCTGCAGAACCAGGATCGCGTCACCGTGCACTATCTTGGGGCCGCCGGCGAGCTTTCCCTGGGCATGGCGCTGTTCATCGCAGCCGTGGCTGGCGGGGTCCTGGTCGCGATCGCCGGGGCAGCGCGGATCCTTCAGCTGAGAAGCCAACGCCGCCACCCGCCCGGCCAGCCGCCGGCCCCCGCGACAGCCACCCGGCACGAACCCACGCCCGGGCCCGGGGGCCCACCGCGCTAGTCGCGGCGGCGCTCCAAGGTCCCGGCCCGGATCCGGAGGTGGCCGCCACGGGCAAACCGGCTGATGAAGCCCACAAAGTCTTCCTCCCCGACCTGCCAAGGGTGGTCGGGGATATCGGCACCGCCAATCCTGCATGCAAGGCGTGCGAGGAGCCCCAGCCCCGTGCCAGTCCGGCCGGCTCCTGCACGTCCACCACGCAGACACGGGCCTCCCGGCCCGGCGGGGCGGGGGATATTTGTCCGGGTGCGGGATTCCCGAACGTGCGGCCGCCTGCGCGGTGACGTCCGAAACCGTCCGGGGGATCCCCCGCCGATCCCGGCCCGCCTGGCTGTCATCGGCGGAGGCCCACTTGGCTGTGAGCAAAGGAACAAGCCCTCACAAAAACTGTATGCCGCCACCCCCATTCGACTAAACGTGGACTGTGATGCAGGCAACATGCGCTGCCTGCCTATCAGTCTGCGAAGCGGTGGACGTGGGTCCTCAGCGTTGCGGCGCGGTATGGTCGCCCGCGTCCGCCCGCCTTGCTTTAGCCTTGATCCACCGATGTTGGTCGGGGCGCCGACGGCGGTTTAAACCGAGAATGCCCGTCTTTTCAAGGAAAATGGAGCTTGTCTAGAACCCTTTGACCACCGAAAAGAGAGGCATCTCGTAAGTGGAAGTTTCCCATAAACCGTCCGCGGTGTCAGTTTCCTTTGACGAGCCGAATCTCGTGTCGGCGGCAGGGCTGTTGCCGGTCATGACGTTGGCCCGGGACGCCGGGCTGCATGAGTTGGCCGATGAATGGCTGTCGGTCCCGACGGACAAGGGTGCGAACGCCGGGCTGAAGGTCGCGTCCCTGGTCGCCGGGATGGTCGCCGGCGCGGACAGCATCGATGACATGGCCCTGCTGCGCCACGGCGGAATGAAGCGGCTTTTCAAGGCCTGCTACGCGCCCTCGACGCTGGGTTCGTTTCTTCGGTCCTTCACGTTCGGTCACGTGCGGCAACTGGACGCTGTCGCGTCCCGTTTCCTGGCCAACCTGGGGACCCGGGCCCCGCTGCTCGGGCGTCCCGGGGTGGAGGACTTCGTGTTCGTCGATGTCGATGACACGATCATCGAGGTCCACGGCTACGCCAAGCAGGGCTCCGGCTACGGATACTCGGGAGTCCGCGGGCTGAACGCCCTGCTGGCCACGGTCTCCACCAAGGACACCGCCCCCGTGGTCGCCGCCCAGCGGCTGCGCAAGGGCGCGGCGAACTCGGCCCGCGGAGCCAAACGCCTGATCACCGACGCCCTGTCCACGCTCAAGCGCGTCCACACCGGCGGGCGGGTGCTCTGCCGTTTCGATTCGGCCTTCTACGGCCATGCCGCGGTGTCCGCAGCGCTGGCCGGCGGGGCGGAGGTCTCGGTGACCGCGCGCATGGACCCGGCCGTCAAACGCGCCATCGCCGGGATCCCGGAGACGGCGTGGGAAACAATCGAATACACCGACGCGGTCTTCGACGAGACCACCAACACCTGGGTCTCGAAGGCCGAGGTCGCCGAGACCGTGTTCACCGCGTTCAGCTCCCGCAAAAAGGACGAGCAGATCACCGGCCGCCTGGTCGTGCGCCGCATCCCGGAACTGAACCGCAAAGCCGACGAGGGGCAGGAAACCCTGTTCCAAACTCACCGGCACCACGGGTTCTTCACCACCGTGGACGCCGGGGTCCTGGACACCGTCGCGGCGGACAAGACCCACCGGAAACACGCCATTATCGAGCAGGTCAATGCAGACCTGAAGGACAGTGCGCTGGCGCACCTGCCCTCCAGCGTTTTTGCCGCGAACTCGGCATGGCTCGTTGCCGCGGTCATGGCCTACAACCTCACCCGCGCCGCCGGGATCCTCGCCTCCGGGCCCTTCGGCAAGGCCCGTACCGGCACGATCCGCCGCAAACTCATCCACGTCCCGGCCCGCATCGCCACCAGCGCCCGACGCATCCGTCTTCACCTCCCCGAAGCCTGGCCCTGGCAAACATCATGGCAGGACCTGTTCGACCAGCTCTACCCGCCGCCGCAAGCCGCCTGAACCCGTCCACCCAGCCGCACGGCGCAACCAGGAAACCCGTGGAACACCCAGGGCAGCGAGACCCGGCACCCCGGCATACCCTCAGGCCGCACAACGAGCCGAAACCGGATACAGACCATCCACCCAGGCGGATCGGTGGATCAAGGCTTAGAGCGGACGAATGTTCTCCGCCTGGGGTCCCTTTGGACCTTGGGCGAGATCGAACTGGACTTTCTGGTTCTCCTCCAGTGAACGGTAGCCGCTGCTGGCAATCGCCGAATAATGGGCAAATACATCGGCAGAGCCGTCATCATTGGCGATGAATCCGAAGCCCTTTTCGGAGTTGAACCATTTCACTGTTCCAGTTGCCATGTCTATTTTCCCCGCCATACTCTCTGTTTCCCCCGGCCTTCAGTGGCCGTGGGGCTGCGGAGACCCTTCTCCGCTGTCCCAAACGTACGGTGCCGGATCGGCAGGTGCAAGCATCCCGGCCGGGAAAGCCCCGGGACCGCGCGTACACGGGCTGCCCCGGCTCGACGCGTGGCCGAAGCCTGATCGGGGGTCCCGACAAGGAACGAAAGGGTCGGCCCAGGCCGGACTGCTTGACTCCGCCGAACGGGCGGCCGCGTTGGATACCACGCCGGCGTTCAGGCCCAGCATGCCGGTCTCCAGTCGTTCGCCCATCCGGATGCCCCGGTTCAGTTCGCGCGCTTCCGACGCGGAACTCATTCCCGGGAGGCGGGGATGGTGCAGCCGGTGGATGGGCAGGAGTCGGGGCTATCGCCGTGGCTTCCGAGGGGCGGATCGGCTCTCCCGGTTGGATTGGTTTCCCGGTGGGGTTGCCTATCCGAGGGAGTTGCCGAGCCGTCGTTCCTCGCGTGTTTGGCCGAACGGCACGTCGGGGTGAAGGGTGACGGTGAAGTCGTTGTAGGCGTTCTGGGTGACCAAAACGCCGTGACGGCCCACTGCCATGGCCTGCGTGATGGCCGTGTCGACGGCGGCGGTCAGGTTGGTTTGGATCGTGTCGGGGTCTTCGCCGCTGACGTCCAGGGTCAGGGTTGTCGGGCGCATGGTTCCTGCTTTCTTCCGGTCGCGGAAGCGGTCGCGGGGCGGTGGGGTTGCCTGGCGCGGTGGCGGGAGCGGCATGGCCTCGGAAGGACAGCCGCTCCCGCTCCGCTGCGGTTGGTGGGTGGTGGTGTCAGGGGTGGAGGGCGGCTGCTTGTTCGAGGTTCTGGCCCTTGGTTTCGGGGGCCATGAAGAAACTGACGGCTGCGCCGAGCAGTGCGATGCCGGCGGCGATCCACATGGTGCCGGAGAGCCCGAGGTGGGTCAGGGCCAGCGGGGTGGCGAAGGTGCCGATTGCGGCGCCGATGCGGCTGGTGCCGGTGCAGAGTCCGACGGCGGTTGCGCGGACTTTGGTGGGGAACAGTTCGTTGGGGTAGATCCATTCCAGGATCGAGGGGCCGCCGTTGAAGATGGCGTAGAAGGCGAAGGCCAGGGCGATCAGGCCCAGGGGTGCGGTGGGGAAGAGCGCCAGGAAGAGCAGGCCGACGCCGGAGAGGATGAAGCCCCAGATCAGGACGGGCCGGCGGCCGAGCTTGTCCACGACGAGGAGGGCGGCGATGTTGCCGACGAGGAAGAACAGGTTGATCAGGCCGTAGCCGATGTTGGCTTCGTCGCCGGACTGGAGGTTGAACAGGGCCAGGATCTGGGGTCCGAAGGCGTAGATGGAGAACAGGGTCACGATGGTGCAGGTCCAGAAGATGGAGATGAAGATGACCCGGTGCAGGTAGCCGCCGGTCAGGACCAGTTTGAAGGCTTTGGCGGTGCTGAGTTTGGCCGCGTTGGGGTCGTGGGCGGTGATGCCGTCCAGGGTTGCGCCCTCGCCGATGGTTTTTTTCAGGATCTCCAGGGCTTCCTGGTGCCGGCCTTTGCCGACGAGCCAGTGGGGGGACTCGGGGATGGTGGCCCGGGCGATGAGGATCAGGACGGCGGGCACGGCGGAGGAGAGCAGCATCCAGCGCCATCCGTCCTCGAAGGAGAGGAGCCAGTAGCCGACGAAGGCGGCGACGGTGGCGCCGACGAACCACATGGCGTTCAGGCCGCCCAGGAGCCGGGCGCGCCAGTTTTTGGGCACGAATTCGGCGACCAGGGAGGTCGCGATGGGGTAGTCGGCGCCGACGGCGATGCCGATGAGCAGCCGCAGGACGAACAGCTGCCAGGGGTCCTGGACGAAGAACTGGGCGATGGAGAACACGATGATGGCCATGAGGTCGATCGTGTACATGAGCTTGCGCCCGATTTTGTCGGTGATGTTGCCGAAAACGAGCCCGCCGAGGAAGACACCGATCAGGGCGGAGGCGCCGATGAGACCGTTCCACCAGTCATTCATCTGCCAGGCCGGGATGACCTGGACCAGGGCGATGCCGATGATGGCCAGGATGTATCCGTCCAGGAACGGGCCCCCTGAGCTGAAGAGGGTGAGGCGTTTGTGGAAGGAGTTCAGCGGCGCTGAATCGATGGTCATTTGAGACGCAGGTGCTGCGTGGGAAAGCATGGTGGTTCCGATCTGGGAAGAGGGAAAGCGACGTTGGTAACCCAACAGATCCGTGGCCGTGGTCCGGTCAGGCTGTTACGGCTGCGACCGCATCGATCTCGATGCGTTTTTCGCCTCTGAACCGGGCCACCTCTACGGTGGTCCTGGGAGGCAGGGGGTGGCCGCTGAGCCTGGTGAGGTAGGCGGCGTTGTAGTCATCAAACTCGTCAAGGTCGGCCAGGAAGACCGTGAGCTTGAGCAGGCGGGACAGGCTGGACCCTGCTTCTGTGAGAGCGGCTTCGAGGTTGTCGAACGCCTGGGTCACCTGGCCGGCGATGTCGGCCGGGACGGTGCCGTCGTCCCGGGCCGGTATCTGCCCGCACAGGTAGATGATGCCGCCGGTTGCTGCGGAGGCAGAGTAGGGCCGCGGTTTACCGTCGGTGAACTGGGTCCGGGTGATCGCGCTCATGCGTCCGGCACTAGGTACTTCCGGGACAGCCGGTACATGCTCTGCCATTGTTTCTCCCGCACTTTCAGCGCTTTGGGCGCGATGTTGGTTGTTTCCGGATCTGTGTTGACCGGTTCGGGCAGGACCATGACGACGGTGCTGTCCGCGTTGGTTTGGGGCAGGAGGGCCGTGACTGCTTCCGACGCCAGGGTCTGCGTGGCCGAAAGCACCCCGTCCTGGACGGTGAGGTAGTCTGTGGCGTCTCCGTCATCCGGTGCCGTCCCGGCATGGGCCGTGGCGATGACGATCCGGCGGTGCAGGGAAGCGGTATGCCTGAGCAGCAGGTCGTTCCAGAGAAGTCCCGGGATGCGGGGGGCCGGTGTGCGGGTCACGGATATCTCGCCGTCTTGGGTGTCGCTTGCGAGGTCGAGGAGTTGGAGGGCGGTCCGCAGGGGCGGCTGTCCGGCGGAGTCAAGCTCGCGCAGGGTGCCTCCCGCCCAGGACGCGTCCCTGGCGGCTGCCGGCCGGAGGGGTGTCGTCCAGTCCGCGTCCAGGAGTTGTTCGAGGAGGCGGAGGCCGGCGTGTTCTTCGGCTTCGGCGCGGAGGACTGCGAGGGCTCCTTCCTGGGCTTCGAGGGGGTCGGCGCCGGCGGCGCAGAGGGCACGGAAGGCCGCTTCTTTGATTTCGCGGGGCTGGACGTCGATGGTGCGGTCCGTCAGCTGGCGATCGGGGGCGTCTCCGGTGGTGGTGTCAGACATGCGCGTGTTCCTTTGTGGTGTCCATGACGTGGGTGAACAGCCGGGCCCAGTTGCCGCCCATTACGGCGGCGATGGTGTGGTCCGTGAGGCCTGCGGCTGCGAGGCCGTCGGTGAGCCGGGGGAAGTCCTGGGGGCCGGTGAACCAGTCCGGCCACAGGGGCCAGGTGGGAGTGTTCTGTGGGTCGGTGGGTTGCCAGCGGCCGTTGCGGAGCCAGCCGACGAATTCCTGGTCCCAGCCGCGGGTGCAGTCGCTGCCGATACCGACGCTGCCGGGACCATACTGGTCCACCATGCGCGCCACCATGGTGCAGAAGCTTTCGATGGTGACGTGTTCACCGCCGCTGACGGTGGGGTAGAGGCAGCAGCCGATGACGCCGCCGCGGTCCACGAGGGGCTGGATGACGTCGTGGGGTTTGTTCCGCGGGGTGTCAAAGAACCAGAGCGGGTTGGAGTGGGTGACGGAGACCGGCACCGAGGACGCTTCGATGGCGTCGCGGCTGGTCCGGTATCCGACGTGGGAGAGGTCGATGAGCATGCCGACCCGGTTCATCTCTTCCACTATCACCCGCCCGTAGCGGGTCAGGCCGGCATCGTCGGCTTCGAAGCAGCCGCTGCCGATCAGATTCTGGTTGTTGTAGGTCAGCTGGGCGATCCGGACGCCGAGCCGGTGGAAGAGCTCAACGTAACGGTAGTCGTCTTCAAACGGGCTGCCGTTCTGGAACCCCAGGAACACGGCGATCCTGTTTTGCTGCTTCGCGGCGTCGATGTCTGCCCCGGTGGCGGCGAGGAACACCAGGTCCGGGTTGTGGTTGACGAGGTCCAGCCACTGACCGACGGACCGGAGGGTGTCCGCGGCGTTTTCCCAGACAGCGCAGGTCGCGTTGACCGCGCTGACGCCGCCGGTACGCAGTTCCTCCAGGACGGGGCGGCTCCAGTTGCTGATCTGCAGCCCGTCCACGACGGTCAGCTGCTCGTGCAGGCTCATTGTTCCGGCCCCTTCGGCGCCGTCGGGAAGAGCCAGTCGTCCTCGTCCGTCCCGTGGTTGATATCCACCGCGCGGGGGGCCCCGCTGAACAACGTCACGCGCAGCCAGTCCGTGGACTGTGGACTGAAGTTGTTCATCCCGTAACTGGCCAGCTGGAAGCGCTGGGTACTCAGGGGCAGGAACTCGGTGTCGATGAGGTTGTCCTGCAGCTCCCCGTAGAGGTAAGGCCGGGTCTGCTGGACCCGGGCCGCGGCGAAGCGGTGGCCGGGGTGTGCCAGGAGGAAGTCTGCGATGCTGCGGTGGGCCGGGAACCGCTCGAGGTCCGCGGCGAGGGCGTTGATGCGGCGGGCGATGTCTGTGCAGTGCTCGGCGGCACCTTCGGGCCGGGTGGCGCGCAGTGCACGGCGGGGTTCTTCGTTGGCTGCGGAGGAGAACCAGTAATAGCCCGTCCGCTCCGGATCGGTGAAGTCGTAGCCGCGGGCCCAGGCGTAGTTGGTCTCCAGCAGCTGCCTCAGTTCCCAGCAGGGCATGGCCGGCTCGAACGGCGCGGCGCCGTCAACTCTGAGCAGGGACTCGGCGTCCTCGTCGAAGTCGGTACGCAGTTCAATGACGATGGAGGCAAAGATCCCCCGGGCCTCCGGGCTGAGGCTTGCGGCCTTCTCGTGGAGGCGTGCCAGGACCGGCGCGGGTTCCGTCGCGGAGGCCGTGTGGGTCTGCAGCTCGCTCAGGAGTTGCTGCAGCTGGGGCCGGATCGCGTCGGTGGGCAGGAACGGGGCGGTGTGGAGGGCGTGTTTTTCTTCAAGGTGGCGGTCAGCCTTGAGAAGGAGTTCCGCGACGCGGGCAAGGTCGGGATGCCCGGGGGCGTAGTCCCGGCCGAGGCCGGCGGCGAGGGGAGTTTCCCGCAGCCGGCACCAGGCGTCCAGGTAGTCCGGGTGGTTGATCACGAACGGGACCATGCCCAGCCCGGTGGCGTTGCCCAGTCCCAGGTATTTGCCCCACTCCGGGTCCAGGGGGACCGCGGTGGTGCCGGCCGCCGTGGCTTTGGCGCGGGCGACGTGTTCCACCATGTCCATGCTCAGTTCACGCAGCAGCCAGGCGGTGAGCATCTGGGACCGGTAGGGGACGGCAAGCGGGTGGCCGGCGGGGATGTCCGTGAATTCCTTGAGCCCGAATTTTCCGTTGCCGTAGAACGCGGTGCTGCGGATCAGATACGGGCTGGGGCCGATGGCGTCGACGTCGGGCTGGGACCCGGCGGCCAGGCAGTCGCTGACGTAGTCAAAGAAGCGTGCGCTGCGGTTCGCCCGGGTCAGGATGATGGTGTCCGGGTCGACACGGCCGCGTTCCTGGACGGGGACATTGAGCCGCAGTTCGGCTTCGCGCTCCGGTGTGAGGTCTCCTTCGATGAGTGCCGCGGTAACGTCCCAGGCGTCGGCGATGACCCGGTCGGTGCGTTCGCTTTCCTGAAGGGTGCGGCAGAAAGCGATGAAGGTCAGCTGCCGGCCTTCGGCGTCCACGGTGTAGACGGCGGTGCCCCGGGCATCGGCGTCGAGCTCCAGGCGGGTCCTGGCCACGGACCACTGCCGGGCTGCGGCGCGCCGGAGCATCGTGCGGGCAAAGCTGTGCCGGGTGGCCCAGGCGCCGTTCATGTCGGCGCCGGAGAGCACGTCCTCCGGGGCACGGAGCCCGTGTGCGGTCCGTTCGTCCTGAAGTGTCATGATCATGCCTTCCCGGGTGCCAGGCGGAGGTAAGCGGTTTTTTCGTGGGTGAAGAAGCCGCGGCGACAGCACTGTTTTGTTCCCGGGGACCGGCGAAGGTTGAATCCTTCATCCCGCCGAAGGGGGCATGGATTTCGGAACCGGTCGAGGGAGCATTGACCTTCACGAGACCGGCGTCCAGATACGTGACGCACTGCCGGGCGGCGCGCTCATCGCTGGTGAACACCGCGGCCGTGAGGCCGAAGTCGGTGTTGTTCGCCAACGCAATGGCTTCATCGAGGGTGGCTGCGCGGAGAATGGTGACCACAGGGCCGAAGACCTCTTCGCGGCAGATCGTCATCGACGCCGGCCCGGTCAGCACGGTGGGCCGGACGTAGTGCCCGTCCGTGGCGGGAGCAGGGGCCTGGGCGAGGATTTCCCCGCCTTCGGTGAGGGCCGTCTCGATCGCGGCATTGATCTCGTCGCGGGCGGAGGCGGACACGACGGGGCCGATCTGCACCGACGGGTCAGTGCCCGGGCCCAGGACAAGTGCGGTGACCTTCTCCTTGACCCTGGCCAGGAACGCCTCGTGCCCGTCGCCGACGAGGATGATCCGCCGGGTGGCCGTGCACTTCTGGCCGGTGGACCCCATCGCGGCGTTGACGGCGCTGGACGCGGCCAGTTCGACGTCGGCATCGGGCAGGACCAGGGTCGCGTTGTGTCCGCCCAACTCCATCTGCAGTTTCGCGCCGCGTCCACAGACAATCCCGCGGATGTGGTGGCCCACCGGAACAGATCCGGTAAAGGTCACGCCCGCCACCGACGGATGGGACACGAGTTCGGAGCCCAGCGGGCCCGGGCCAAGGAGCAGGTTGGCGACGCCGGCCGGCACACCGGCGGCGGCCAGGATGTCCATCAGCAGGACCGACACTCCGGGGGTGTGGCTGGCGGACTTCCAGACCACGGTGTTGCCGTGCAGCAGGGCCGGTGCGATCTTCCACGCCGGGATCTGCAGCGGGAAGTTCCACGGTGTGATCACCCCGACGATGCCCAGCGGGCGCCGCACGGTCAGGATCCGCTCATCGGGGTGGCTGGACGGGTATTCGGTGCCGACCGGGTTCCGGGCCGAGCCCGCGTGGTAGTCGAACGTGTCGGCGGAGGCGTCGACTTCCATCCTGGACTCCGTCAGTGTCTTGCCGTGTTCGGCCGTCATGACGCGGGCTATCTCGTCGGCCCGTTCCCGGATCAGCGCGGCCGCAGCCGACAGGATCCGGCCCCGGGCCAGAATCCCCAGCCTGTCCCACGCCGGAGCGGCGTCAGTGGCCGCCTGGATCGCCTGCGCCAGCTCTTCGGAGCCGGCCTGGTGATAGGTGGTGACCGCTTCCTCCGGTGCCGACGGGTTGAACCGGGACGTCGTGTCCCCGGTCCCTTCAACCCAACTACCGTTGATGAAGCTGCTGGCGGGCCTGGTCATGACGGGCATTCTCGAACCTCTTAGTGTTTGTTGATCTGTGACTGTCCTCACGATCAACGGTAGACCCGGAAGGTCGTCCAAAGAAGTATCTATTTGACGCTAATCAATATGCGTTTAGTCTTGTTCGTATGAACCTTCGTCGCCTGGAACTTTTCGTCGCAGTAGCCGAAGAACTGCACTTCAACCGTGCCGCCGAACGGCTGCACATGGCCCAGCCACCGCTGAGCCAGCAGATCCGCAAACTCGAAGAGGAATGCAAGACCCAGTTGTTCGTGCGCAACTCCCGCAACGTGCAGCTCACCGCCGACGGGGAACTGCTCCTGAAACACGCCCGTAAAGTCCTCAGCCAGTACGCGGCCATGACCGCGGCACTCCGGCAGGCCCGGGACGGCGAAATCGGGCGTCTGCGTCTCGGTTTCGTCTCATCGGCAGCCATTTCGGCTCTTCCGCCCGTCGTGCGGGAACTCCGGTCGCAATGGCCCGGCATCGACCTCGAACTCCGCGAGGAAACCACCGACGCCCAGATCGACCTCATTACCGCCGGAGCCCTCGATGCCGGAATCGCCCGGGAAGTCCGGACCCTGCCGGGGATCAGCACTACGCTCCTGCAAAATGAACGCCTCGTCGTTGCCGTCCCGGCAGACCACCCCCTGGCCCACCGGACCTCGGTCGGGCTTGCAGAACTGAAGGGGGAGAGGTTCATTGCCTTCTCGCGGGACCGGATCTCGCGGCTTTTCGACCACATCGCTGCACTGCTTCACGCCGCCGACGTCGACTTCGACCTCGCCCAGCAGGCCGTCCAGTTCCCCACCATCCTCGGGCTGGTGGCCGCCCACCTGGGCATCGCAGTCGTCCCGGAATCCCTCCGCGCCTTCGCCATCCCCGGCCTTGCCTACCTGGACATCCAGGACGCCAGCGCCATTTCCCGCGTCAGCCTGATCTACAGCAACGACATGACCGATTCACCCCTCATCGCCAAAGTCAGGGACGCCTGCCGGCAAACAATGGGAGCCCCCGAGCTGGCGCCGCTGGACGCTGGATAACGGCCGTCCATGTTCCCAGCGGCGGAATGTCAGTGGCCTGGCCCCCTATGACAGAGGGCCGTTTCCCTTCCGATCTGTGGGGTAGGGTCACACGTCTCCATCTCGGAACAAGTCCCTGCGGGATTGCCCGGTCGAAAGTTTCAGTGGATGCCACTTTCGACCGCCCTGTCTCTCCAATCGGCCGTATTGCGTGACGTGGTGAAGGTGAGAGACTATGCGATCAAACGATCCCGGCTACCGCGTGGTTCCTCGAATTTGCGGATCCTTTTTAGGGCGTTAACCGCGTAGTGGGTGTCCGCTTTGCTCAGGTAGATTTGATGAATGTCGGGGCAGGATTTCCGCTGACGATTTTGGAGTTCCAGTCACGTTCGGAGATGAACAGGCATGCCTGGACTACTTGTTCGAGTGCCCCTGGCCTGATGGTTTCGTGTGCCCCCGGTGCAAAGGACTCGGTGTCTGGCCGATAGCCACGCGGAGGTTGTGGCAGTGCTCCGGATGCCATTACGAGGTGTCGCTGACGGCCGGCACGGTGCTGCACAGGACGCATACAGCGCTGCATTTGTGGTTCTGGGCCGCTTACCTGATGACGACCGGTACGCCGGGGATCTCTGCCGTAGCAGCCGGCACGGGCGAAGGCAAGAGCCTGATGTTCAACGGCCACCTCGATACCGTCACCGTCGCCGGCCTGCAGGCCGCACGCGAACAAGGACGAGTAGGCGGCCGCAAACGCATCACGACGGAAGCCAAGATCCGCTCCGCCCGCAAACTCCTCAACCAAGGAACACCCCCCGGGAAGTGGCCAACAGCCTCGGCGTCTCCGTGCCGACGCTTTACCGGTGGGTCCCGGCCGCAGGCACTGCTGTGGCTTCAAAGGAGTAGGTCCTGCTGGTTGGTGCAGGCGACTTCTGAAAAAAAGATGGTTGGTGCAGAGGACTATTGAGCAGAATGCGGTTCCGTGCACGGCACTTCTGACATTTCCGTTGTCAACACTCGTCTGCAGCCCCGGAATTCCGCGGGAGCGTGTGCAATCGACTCCTGAAAACGACAGTCAGCTTGGGGTGTGCCTAATATTTGTTTGTTTACTGGATTTCGAGGCCGGCACTGGTCCAGTGCACGGACCGCAGATCAGGGACTAAGGCGTCCGGCTGGTGTTCGCCGATGTCACGGCTGCCGACGCCAAGGACGTGTCCCACCTGAGCGGCGCGCGCCGCGCGAATGCCGGCCGGAGCGTCTTCCACCACGACGCACTGATCTGCCGACACGCCAAGACGTTGTGCTGCGGCCAGGTAGCCTTCGGGGTGCGGTTTGCCGTGTCTGACGTCGCCGGCCGTTACCAGTACCTCGGGGGCGGTGAGCCCGGCGGCCGACAGTCGGGCGTGGGCCAGGTCGCGTGATGCGGAGGTCACTGTAGCCCACCGGCCAGGGGGTATTGCTGCCAGGAGTTCGGCGGCGCCGGGGATCTCGGTGGCGGCAGCTGCGTCTTCGATTTCCAGTGTGTCGATCAGCTCCACGGCGGCTGGGCGCTTCGACGGGGAGATGAATTGTGCGACGGTATCGACCGATCGCCGTCCGTAAACGGTAGGGAGGACTTCTTCTGGGTCCAGGTTCATCTCGTGCGCCCATCGGGTCCAGGAACGCACAACGGCGGTGTCCGAATCGACGAGCACCCCGTCGCAGTCGAACAGTACGGCAGCGCAGTGCAGGACAGTCACGGTGCGGGCCCCGACCGTCGTGCTGCGCAGTTCCGACGTGCGCTCCTTAATGGGCCGGTTAAACCGGGCGAAGTGGTCATGAGACGCCATAGTGGGTCCTTTGCTAACTGGGGTTCCCGCGTGGGTCGCGGGAGTCGAGTCTGTGGTGCGCTTGCTGCTCGGGGCACGAGCACGGGGAGGATGAGCAGGCCTATGCGCGGATCGGAGACTTGGGTAATGGCGTCTGCGCTGAGGCCGACGATGTAGCCGATCCCGGCGGGGGTGAGTGCTAGCGAGCTCTGGGTCACGCCTCCTCTTGTTTCCGCGCGGCCTCGTCGAGAGCTTCCAGGATCCGGGCGTTGAGTGCCGCGTCGGTGAGATCGTAGCGGAGCGGCGTTCCGTTGAGGGCGCTGTCGGCGAAGTGTTCGCCCATCCGTACGAAGTGGTTTTCGCCCTTGACCTTGTGATAAATCGTGTCCTGCCCGAAGTGATGCTCCTCCAGGACCGAATCCTCCTCCAAGAGCCCAAAAGGATTGTCGAGGTAGAGCCGGCCCTCGGTGCCCGTGAGTTCCAGAAAGTTGCGGCGCTCGAGGTTGACTCCCGTATCAAAAAGCGCTGTTGCTTTGCCGGGAAAGCGCAGCATGCCCGCAATGCTGGTGTCGATTCGACCGTCGTCGTTGGCGTCGCGGTAGTTGCCAAACGCGGCGACCTGCACCGGCTCTTGCCCCGTGACCATCCGGCTCATGTTGACGCAGTAGCATCCAGCATCGAAAAGTGCGCCGCCGCCGAGCCCGGTATACCAGCGGATGTTGTCGTCTCCGCCCGCATCGAAGGAGTGTGCGACGTGGACAAAGGTCAATGTGCCCACCGCATGGGCCGCGAGCAGCTCTTGCAGCTTTTCGAAACGCGGGTGAAAACGGTACATGAAGCCTTCTAGGACTTTGAGCCCGGTCTCGTCGGCCTTGCGCGTAATCTCCCCGCACTCGGCGGCGCTCATCGCCAAGGGTTTTTCACAGAGGACGTGCTTGCCTGCGTCCAGGGCTTTAAGAATCCATTCGAGGTGCAGCGCGTTCGGCAGCGCAATGTAGACAGCGTCGATGTCCGGCGAAGCGAGCAGCGCCTCATAAGAGCCAAACGCCTGTGGGACGCCGTGCTTGTCGGCGTACTCCCGGGCCTTTTTCTCGGTGCGGGACGCGATACCTACGACCTCACCGTTTATCGTTTTCTGCAACGCCGGAATTGTCTTGCGGACGACGCGGGCGGTGCCCAGGACACCCCAACGCAATTTCTCGCTCATTGAACTCTCCATTTCTACAACTACCCTGACTGAGAACAGTACTGTTGGAACCAGCTTCCGCAGACAAACGGGCCGGCCGGATTCCGTGGATGCAATTTTTACTAGCATCCGAATCGTCATGATTGGGATTAGCGGACTGGCTGGCCAAACCCGTCATACCGTATGTGACACCACACGCTTGCAAGGCAACGACCTATCGCCTGACTATGCTGAGGTCAGAGGGCACCATTTGCCATGGCGGTATGAGTTCCTGCTCAACAGACGGGAATTTCAGTGTCAAATCATCCCTTAAAACCCAAGCTGGGAGGCGCGGACGCTGCCTGACCTTAGGCGATTTCTGTTCCGGAAAGAGGCACTTCGTTAAGCGGCATGGCACCTGGTCGGCTTCCGGTCCTGAGCGGTAGTGACAGTCATCAGAACACAGTTCAGTCATGATGCGGCGAGCTGTAGTTCGTAGCCATCCTGAATGTGGAACAGGCGGCGGCCTTCAACAGGGTCGTGGACCCAAATGATGTCACCGTCCGCTGTCCGGGCGTCCACTAGTCCGACATACTTTGGGCGCCTGCTGCCGACCAGCTGCACCTTGTCTCCAACTTGGACATTGTCCCAGCCGGAACCTCCTGTTCGATTCATTCCTGAAGTCACAATTCTCTCCTCGTTGTTGGTTTAGCAGCAGCATCTGGTGCACTGACGCAAGCGGAAGGCGGGGAACCTCTCAATGGAGGAGTTGCCGATGAAATGGGTCATGGCTGTGCCACCGTCAATCCCCGTGAGAGCGAAAGTTGAGTCAGCCAGCGTACTCAGCTGAACTTGCCTGTTTTGAGTTCGATGACGATGGCTGGAGGGTGAGCGGGACGCAGGCTGAGCCCGGGCGTGTCTGCTAGGAGGGAGGCATTGTTGCCGCACGGCCCAATCCGGTAGCGAGGCCCGCGACGACGGTCACCAGCCTGTCTGCTCCCAGGTCTCGCCAAACGGAACCGTGTCGCTGAGTTCGAATGTGTACCGGGCAGGATCATGCCGGGTGACCCTAATGCCGGCAGACCCATGGGCCATTGCTGCTTGCCGGAGCAGGGCCTCTGCCTCGTTAAGCAACTCGTAAAGTTCCTCAGGCCTGTCGACGACGACTTCCAGGGACTCAGTTGTCTGACTACTCATGGTCAACACTTCCTTGTGATATGGGTCACTATGTTGTAATTACTTTGACATGAACACTTGTTCAAGTCAATTGTTCTTCTGTGGTCGTAGTCAGGATCAGCGCCAGATGCGCGCCGCAGAGGCCTTTGCCCCTGCAGCAACAGCAGGTGATGGATAGCTGTTGCTGCAGGGGCAAGGTGGCGATACCTGCGATCTGGTTCATAGCCGCCTGCTGGCGCAGGCTATGCCCCGGTCGCGTAGGGCTCCTTAAGATGACATGGAGCCGTGTGCGGTGAAGAAGCCGAGACCGTAATCGGGCGTTTCAAAGGTAATTTCTGATCCCTTCGGGAAGAAGAGTACGTCGCGTTCCTTGGCATGGGTCACTTCTCCTGTCGCACGGTCAGTGAGGATGAACTCACCCTTCACGACAACCTTCATTTCGTCGCAGGTGTACGTGTAGACCAGTGGCTCGGAGGCCTTGAGCTCGAAGAATCCGGAGCTCATGACTGAACCGTTGGGGTGGGTGAGGGAGTCGCCGATGGCGGCGTCGACTCCTGGGACGTTCATTGACGGCAGTCCGATAAAGCCGTTTTCCACTTTATGGATGGATCCGGTCTTGGTGAATGTTCCCAGTGTTGTGGCTTCCATGATTCTCTCCTGTGAGTGGTGTTGTGTAACTCTGGCTTGTCTTTGTCAGAACTGTTCATCTTTGCCAGAACCGTCCATCTTTGGAATGGTTCTCTGTTGATAGCCTTTGTTCGTGATTAGAAGATCACATAGAGCTTGCGCAGCGTCTCGTGAATTTCCCAGTTACCGCTCCAGCCGCGGGGGATGAAGACGGTGGTCCCAGGGCCAACGAGCTCGGGCTCGCCGTCGTCGGGCGTGATGGTCATCGAGCCTGAAAGAACGTGCACAAATTCGTTCGTTTCCAGTACCCAGCGGGAGGGTCCCGCGGTGCATTCCCAGATGCCGGACTCGGCACCGTTCCCGTCGTCCTTCCACAGATACATTCCGCGGGTGTTCATCTGCTGTCCGGTCGCTTCGGGGCAGGTGCCCCAATCGTCGAGCTCCGTGACGTTCTCCGCGTCGCGGATGAGGGCTGCTGAGATGGAGGCTGTCTGTTGTGTCATGTGTTTTGCCTTTCGAGGAGCTATGGAAACTTCTACTGCTGACAGCGTTTTGTTGTTGCATTGCGGGCCGGAGGGCCCAGAGATGCGGCGCTGAAGGGTTTCGGCGTTGCAGGGCGTGCGGTCATTAGGGGTACGTCAGGCTCAGACTTCGGAATACTTGAAAGAGTGCGATTCCAGGCCTTCGGGGTTAGGGCCATAAATGGTGATCATCCGCGCATAGACGGGTGCCCAGTACCGGCCCAGGCCGCCCGGATTGACCCGGGCCGAATCGCCCGGCCTCAGGATGACAGTCTTGCCCATGCTCGCAATATGGAGTTCGCCCTCCAGTACGAAAGCAGTTTCACTGTGCGGGTGGAAGTCCTCCCAGGCGCAGGAATCCAGCGTCCATTCCGAGAGGACAAAGTCATCCCAGCTACCCACTGGATGAGCATTTATGAACCGGCAGCGCAGCCGCCCATAGTCGCCGCCCAGGGCCTCCATAGGCTTCGCGGCCCAGAAATCAATTGCATTCCCCGTCGTCGCTGTCGGGGACTGAATGGTGCCTGCATCATTCATGGCTTCAACCGTTTCAATAGTCGGAAATCTTCTCTAAAGACTTGCCCGGTGAATGTCAGTTACATCGCGTCATAGTGAGGTGGATCACCGTGCTGCCATAACCGTGACATGAACAACTGTTCTAGTCAAGCGTTCATGTTAGATCTTTTGAAAATGACCTGCAGCCGTAAAGCTTGGGTTGGTCCGCGTGAAGGGGTGGCTATGCTCTTGATTGCCAGGCGAGCCGAAACGAATTGCTCGGCGAAAAACAGCGCGGCCCCCTCGTTTGGAGAGGCCTGCTCGGCTACCCACCAGCCCGACCCCCACGGGCCGGCCACTCGGCGGCGCCATGGCCCCCTGGCGAGGGCCACGATGGACGGCGAGCCCTGCTCGGTCATGCTCATTGCTGCAGTGGTCATGTCTGCTTTACATCGTTCGGACTCTTGCTGGGAAGGATGTCGGCGGGAGCGTCGGGGGACTGGCCCCGCCGCTCCTGGATTTCGTCTGTAAAGCTGAACAGGGGCGAGGTCATCGCATCGGCTGAAGAGGCGCCCGGACAATAAGGTTTAAAGTGTTCACTCGTCCGGGAGTCCTGCAGGGGGTGCCCCTGTTCGCTAACGTCCGGAGGCTGCCTCTTGCGGAACGTAATGGTCTCGGCGGCAGGGCCTATGTGAATTTGTGGGCTCCTTGGGCGCGACTGGCCGAGCTGAGTCGGATCCCATCCGCGATGCGGCGTCACCATCTGGAGCCCTCCTTATGCCATTGCTTTGGCAAAAAAGAGGTTTGAAATCTTTGTAGTGAACGATTGACTTGAACTTCTGTTCATGTCAAAGTTTGTGGGACGAACAACGTGACTGGCATCACACCGGCAGGGCTCAACGCAGAGCTCAGCCGGTTAGTACAAATGCCAAACTTCGGGTTTGCAGGCGATCCCTCACGGAGCCCCCCAGCGGCGTTCCAGCCTGGTTCTTCAACGCAGCCTTGTGCACCCCAGCTCTGACAATGATGAACAGCTCTGACGAATCTTTCACCGCACTATTTATAGGAGATACACCATGGAAACCACCCTCGTAGGAACTCTGAGCAAGGCCGGATCCATCCACAAGGTAGAGAACGGCTTCATCGGCTTGCCGTCGATGAACGAGCCGGGGACGATCTCCGCGATCGGCGACTCCCTCCACAACCCCGAGGGGTCGGTCATGTGCGCCGGATTCTTCGAGCTGGAGGCCTCCGAGCCGTTGGTGTACACGTACACCTACGACGAAATGAAGGTTGTCATCAAGGGTGAATTCATCCTCACGGACCAGACCACGGGCGAAGTGACGCACGCGAAGGAACGCGACGTACTGTTCTTCCCCAAGGGCACCACCGTGAAGTTCGAGACCCCTGAGTACGGCCTGGGGTTCTTCGCCGGCGACCGCACCTTCGCACCCTAAGGACCGACCATGCGTTCCGCGTCCATGCCAACAGGCGCGGGGCCCGAAGCCGATGGCCGTTATCCGCTGCCTTCTTTTGTTCCGTATTAACTGCCCACTCGCTCACGCTTCAGGCAGCCACCTTCCGAATAGACCAGTTCCGCCGTCAAACCAAGGGCGGCGCTGGGCACTCACCGGCGGTGCATACCGCCATCGGTGACCGGGTCAGCTTTCACCTCCCGCATATCCGGGATTTTGGTTGGCTGACTGGCTCGCTGCATTCACAAGCCCTCGGCGTGGCCGAAATTGACGAGGGCCAACGGTTCGCTGTGAACCTGGCTCGTAGCGGCATCAGATTGGAAGTTCCGGCCGGCATTTCGTTGCTGGAGACCATCGAAAAAGCAGGAAAGGCGTCCCCAGCCTGTGCCTTGAAGGCATCTGCGGGTGGCTGCTCCCTGTCAATACTTCGAGCGGCACCTCTGCATCGAGATTTCAACCTGACCGACCAGCAAAAGGCCGCGAACACCATCATGATGTGCTGCGTTTCACGCAGCAGAGACCAAAGAATTGGAGTTGGACCTTTGAGCATCACCATCACCGACAAAGAACCTGACACCGCGCCAGCCGTAGTCATTGAGGACCGCGGGCCCAAGGTCAACTGGCGGGTCTTCATCATCGCGTCAGCCATCATCATGGCCTTCTCTGTCTGGGCGATGCTGGCGCCCACCAACGCGGACGCCACCATGAAAACGGTGGTGGCCTGGATCGCGCAGAACCTCGGCTGGTTCTACGTCCTCACCGTCACTGTAGTAATCGGTTTTGTCCTGTGGGTGGCGCTATCCAAGGTGGGCTCGGTCCGGCTGGGCCCGGACCACTCCCGTCCCCAGTACAAGCTCTTCACGTGGGTGGCCTACCTGTTCGCCTCCGGTGTGGGCATCGACATGCTCTTCTACTCCGTGACCGAACCCATCACCCAGTACATGACGCCCCCGGAGGGCAGCGGCCAGACGGCCGCCGCGGCCCAGGACGCCGTGGTCTGGACCATGTTCCACTACGGCGTGGCCGGCTGGGCCATGTATGCGCTCCTCGGCATGGCCATGGGGTATTTCGCCTACCGCTGGGGCATGCCGCTGTCCATCCGGTCGGCCCTGTATCCGCTGCTCGGCAAGCGTGTCCGCGGCGGCATCGGCGACGCGATCGACATCGTCACCCTGGTCGGCACGGTCTTCGGTGTGGCCACGGCCATGGGGATCGGCGTGGTGCTGCTGGACGTCGGGTTCGCCATCATGTTCGGCCTGGAGCAGGGCCTGGCCCTGCAGATCGCGCTGGTGATTGTCGCCGTCATACTCACCATCGCGGCGTGCACCTCCGGCGTCGACAAAGCGATCCGCTGGATCGCGGAGCTGAACATCTGGAGCGCCGCGGCCCTGCTGCTGTACATCCTGGCGACCGGCCAGACCTCGTTCCTGCTCAACTCCTTGGTGGAGAACATCGGCCGCTTTGTCGTCACCATGCCGGGCCGCACGCTGCAGACCTTCGCGTACCAGGAGGGCGGTTCGGAGTGGATGGGCGGCTGGACGCTGTTCTTCTGGGCCTTCTGGCTGGCCTGGGGCCCGTTCGTGGGCCTGTTCCTGGCCCGCATCTCGCGCGGCCGCACCCTTCGCGAGTTCGTCATCGCCGCGATCACCGCCCCGGTGCTGTGCGACTTCCTGATCGTGAGCATTTTCGGCAACAGCGCCATGCACGAGGTCCTGGGCGGCAACATGGAGTTCGCCCACCTGGCCGTGGACAGCCCGGAACAGGGCTGGTATGCGCTGCTCGGAATGTTCCCCGGAGCCTCTTTCCTGATCGGGCTGGGCACACTGTCCGGGATGCTGTTCTATCTCACCAGCGCCAACTCCGGCGCCATGATGATGTCCAACTTCTCCTCCCACATCAAGGATGCGTCGCAGGACGGGGCCAAGTGGCTGCGCATCTTCTGGGCCGTACTCACCGCGGTGCTCACCATCGCGATGCTGGTCGCCGGCGGCGTGACCACCATGGAGCACGCCACACTGATCTTCGGCCTGCCGGTGACGATCATCGCATGGCTGGTAATGGCCTCCTTCACCAAAGCGCTGCGGATGGAACGGGCGGATCTAGAGGGCCGGGTACTGCGTCGACGCTCGACGGCGGCGCACGGCGGCCACGTACCGGAGCGCACCTGGGGCCAGCGACTGGCACGGATACGTTCCTACCCGTCCAAGGACGAGGCGGCGCGGTTCATCGAATTCACGGCGCAGCCGGCACTGGCCGATGCCCTCGAGGAGTTCACCAAACAGGGCCATGACGCAACCATGGACACCATCCCGAACGAAAACACGGGTGTCCCAAGCCATGTGCTCGTGGTCACCATCCCGGACCACCGCGATTTCCACTATCAGCTCCAGGCTGTAGAAGCTTCGGTGCCAAAATTCGGCCGAGGCATGCACCGTGAATCCGACGTCTACTACCGTGTGGAGGTTTTCGCGCAGACCGGCTCCGAGGGCTATGACCTGATGGGCGTGACCCCGCAGCAGATCATGGAAGACGTCCTCGTCCGTTACGAGGCCCACCTGGGCTTCCTGGCCTACTCGAACGAGTACGACCACCCTTCGCTCATCACCCCGTCGGCACCACCGGCGACCGGATCTCTCGCATAGGCGGAGCCTGCGGATGTAACACCCGTGGAGATGGCGGCAGGACGGTCTTCCGCGCTACGGAGTGACACGAGAAATCAAGACGAACAGGGTGGGTGACCTCGTCGCCCACCCTGTTCGTCTTTTGCGTATTCATGTTCACCCCGTTTCATGGCTGCCAGCCCAAGGCCTGAGAGCGCGGAAAGCACGTTCCCCGACACGGAACAAGTTGGTCATCGCCGCTCCGGGCAGGTTTGTCCGCATGGGCGCGACGAACCGGAAGTAGTCCTCGCACAGATCTGTCCCACCAGGCGCGGCCGAGAGGACGGGTTTTGGCAGAAGACATCATGACTTCAATCGAGATCTGGACGCCGCGTGCTCCTCGGCCAGCGTTGTTGCCGACGGACGGACATATCTGGAGTGGCCCATGAGATGGCGCAGCACCAGCAGTTCGGTCCCGGGCAGGCGAGTTCCTGCCATGGGTAAAGTGCAGGCGCGCGGACGCCCGTGCGGGGTATCTGGCCTCAGCCGATGGGTGCGGAAGATCAACCGCAACCGGCCTTCGGTCAGGGCATGGCCGATGGTCGGTCCGTTCAACACCTCAAAGCATTCACCGGCAGTGCCGCCGGCCGGACGCTCGGCGCCAGGTAGGACGCCGGTTCCGTGAACAATGACGCGTCGACCGGCACGACCCGTTCCTTTCCGCCCTTGCTCGTAACCCTGACCCGCCGCAGACCAAAATCAACTTGGTCAGTGCCAGCAGGTCGTACCTCTGACGCGCGCAGTCCGCCCAGCTGCATCAACAGCGCCATCGAACGATCACTGGCGGTCAGCAGATCGGCCATGAATCGGTCACTTGGGCAGGATCCAGAGCAGAGGGAGGCCTCTTCGCTGCACGCACTAGCCCGGATTTTTCATCGGATGGCGGTCGGGGCGCCGGGCCTGGTTTTTGCCGTCCCGGCGGCCTGAATCGGATTTCGGGCGTGGCTGAAGGCCCGGGGGCGCCGGGCGGTGCGCGGGTTTCCACTGATCCCGTTGGTGTTCTTCTTTCCTGCTCGTTGGTTGACGGGGGCTGCGGTGTCAGGCCCGCAGCAGGAGTGCGGGGCGGTTCGCGGCTGCGGCGATCCGGCTGATGGCTTCGAGCAGGGCGGCGATGAGGGGTTGCTCCGGCGCGGCGGCGGGCAGCAGCAGGTGGTTCCGGCGGGCGCGGGTGATGATTTTCCCGGCGGTGGCGAAGAGCCGGTAGCGCCAGCGTTTGATGTCCCAGCCCCGTGCCTTGTGGCCGTCGGGCAGGGCGGTGAGCTGGAGCCAGGAGACCAGGTTCGCGGCCAGGACCGCGAGGTTGGCCCAGGCCTGGTTGGCGGCGAAATCGAAGAACGGGAGCTTTCCGAGCCCGGTGTTCTTTAGGGTTTTGATGCGGTTCTCGGCCCGGCCGCGGGCCCGGTGCCGGGCATCCAGAAAAGGTCCGTGCCAGCGCGGGGCATTCGTCAGGAACGCTGTCACACGGTGACCGTCGATGTCGAGCAGGGTCGGTGTCGCGCCGGGGTGCAGCGGTTCGGCGCGCAGGAAGATCTTCGTCCCGGGCGGGTAGTCCTGGAGCGGGATCACCTGGGTGGCGTTGATGACCCAGGCGTTGTCGCGTTCGACCCCGTCCTGGTCCAGGGCCGGCTGCCAGTATTTCTTGTCGTTGATCCAGTCGATCATGTGGGCCTTGCCGACCGGAACCGGGTACGAGGCGGAGAACTGCACGCCGCGCGAATGCAGGTACCAGAGGAACTTCCGGGACGCGCCGGCGCTGTCGGTGCGGACCAGGATCTTCTCCCCGTCCAGTTCCTCGTCCTCACCGTAGAGGGCGTCGGGCAGGACGGCGATGGCGGCCTCGAAGATGCGGATGTGGTCCCCGGCGTTGTTCGCCGTGGCCCCGCCGTGACGCAACAGTACCGCGAGTTCCTCCCCGGTGCCGCTGCCGGCACCATAATCAATGCTGGCGGTGAACGGGGCGAATCCAAAACCGCCCTTGTAGTTTCCGGTGGCCTGTTCCTTGTCCGAGTGCGAGGTCACCAAGGTGGCGTCGAGGTCGATGAGCAGCGGGTCCGCGGCCGTCGCCTTCACCGCGGGGCTGCGGTCCCCTGCGGCTTCCCAGGCCCGGGTCCGCAGTTCCTTGGCCAGGGTCGAAAAGCCGTAATCGAAGACGTCCGGGTTCTTCACGGTGCGTTCGAAGAACCGCGAGACTGTCGCGTTCGAGGGCACCTGGCCGAACACGCCGGGCTGGGAGCGCAGGATGTCCAGGTCGGAGGCATGCTCGCCGCCGGCGGCGAGCATCACCGCCAGCGACCCGAGCAGCCTCCCGGGCCGGTGCGAGGCCGTCACGGGGACGAACTGGCCCAGCCGGTCCTCGCACAGATCCCGGAACCCGAGGGCGTCGATGAATGACGTCAGGATCCGTCCTCCGGCATGGGAGACCAGCGACTGGCCGGTGAAAGTGACCGGGACGGACGGGAAAACCTTGGTAGGCTGGTGCATCGAAAAGGTGCTCCTTCAAGACACGGAAATAACGGCGTAGACACCCCTATTTTCCCTTGTCAGAGCACCTTTTCGTCTCTTAAACACACCCCTCAGCCCAACATTGATGAAAACCCCGGGCTAGGCTCAATGCCGTTCACTTAGAGTAGTTGTGTTAATCTTTCGGCATGGCGCGTAGCGGATGGGTGACTCCCGAGGGTCCTGAGCGGTTGAGTGACCACGTCTCGCTCGGTGTTTTGACGCGGGTTTTCCCGCCGGATGTCGTTGATGCGGTGATTGGGCGGACCGGGGCCCGTGAGCAGCGGAACCGGTTGCTGCCGTCGCGGTTGATGGTCTATTACGTGATGGCGCTGGCCTTGTTTTCGGCCGGTTCGTATGAGGAAGTGATGCGGTCCCTGCTGGCCGGCATGGAATGGATCACGGGCCGGTTCCGGGACTGGCAGATGCCGACGAAGGCCGCGATCTTCAAGGCCCGGACCCGCCTCGGTTCCGCCGTGATGGCCGAACTGTTCGCCGAGACCGCGAAGCCTCTGGCACTCCCGGGCGGTCCGGGATTCCACGGCTCCTGGCGGCTGGTGTCCGTGGACGGGACCTGCCTGGATCTGGCGGACACGGAGGCCAACGAGCGCGCGTATGGCAGGCCGGGCACGGCCACGGATCTGAAAAGCGCCTACCCGCAGGCGCGGGTGCTCGGCCTGGTCGAATGCGCCACGCACGCGGTGATCGGGGCCGTGGTCTCCGGCTTTTCCACGTCCGAGCACGACCTCTATCCGGGCCTGCTCCACCGGCTGGAGGCGGACATGCTGGCCATGGCCGACCGCGGGTTCTTCTCCTACACGGCCTGGAAGGACAGCTCCGGAACCGGTGCGCAACTGCTGTGGCGGGTCAAGGCCAACGCCGTGCTGCCCGTGCTCGAGGACCTGGCCGACGGCTCCTACCTCTCCGCCGTCTACGCGAACCCGAAGACACGGCGGAACAACACGGACCCCATCCGGGTGCGCGCGATCGAATACACCGTCAGCACCGGCGACACGAGCAGCGAATTCCGGCTGATCACCACGATCCTTGACCCGCACGCCGCCTCCGCGGAGGACCTTGCCGAAGCCTACGCCAAACGCTGGGAAATCGAGTCCTGCTTCGATGAACTCAAAACCCACCAGCGCGGCCCCGGGACCGTGCTGCGCTCCAAAACCCCCGACGGGGTCCTGCAGGAAATCTACGGATACCTCTGCGTGCACTACGCCATCCGGTCCCTCATCGGCGACGTCGCCCACCACTTCGAGGAAGACCCCCTGAGGTTCTCTTTCACCCGCACCCTCCGGGCAGTACGGCGTTCCCTCGCCGCGCGCCCGGCTATTTCCCCCTGAGCGTCTGGCGGAGGCCTTCACGGTCTTCTGCCGCGAAATCCTGCATGAACTGCTGCCCCCGCGCCGGCCAAGAACCAACCCCCGCGTCATCAAAAGGAAAATGTCGAACTGGCCACTCAAGCGAATACCAAAAAAGCCTAAGTAAACAGTATTGGGGCTAGGCTTCACGTTCGGAGTGAATCGCACCGGGATTGATGGAGACATCGATTACCCGGAAGGATGATTCCCATGCCAGCACAACGGAAGTACCCGGTCGAGTTGCGTGAGCGCGCAACGCGGATGGCCATTGATGCACGGAAGGACCCTGAGACCAGGACCGGCGCGTACCGCCGGAACGGTGAGCAGCTCGGGGTGAATCGCGAGGCGCTGCGGACCTGGGTGAGCCGGGCCGAGATCGACGAGGGCCTGCGCCCGGGGACGACGACGGCGGACGCGGACCGGATCACCGAGCTCGAGCGTGAGGTCCGTGAGCTGCGCTAAGGCGAACACGATCCTGAAGCAGGCCTCGGCTTGTCTATCGCGGCGGAGCTCGACCGCCCGTCGAGGTGATGTGCGCCTTCGTGGACAAGCACCGCGATGAACACGGGTCGAGCCGATCTGCAAGGCGCTGCAGTTCGCCCCGAGCACGTACTACGCCCGCCGGTCCCGGCCGGAGTCCGCCCGAGCGGTCAGCGACCGGGAGCTGGGGGAAAAGATCGAGAGCATCCACGCCGGGAACTACGGCGTCTACGGGGTCCGGAAGGTTCACAAGGAGCTGCACCGGCAGGAGATCCCGGCGGCGCGCTGCACCGTGGAACGGCTCGTGCGGGTCGAGGGCCTGCGCGGGATATCGCGGGCCAAGGGGCCGCGCACGACGAGGCCGGCGGCGGAGACCGGCAGGCCCTCGGATCTGGTCGAGCGCCGGTTCCAGGCTGCGGCACCGAACCGGCTGTGGGTCGCCGACATCACGTACGTCCGCACGTTCGCCGGCTGGGTCCACGCGGCGTTCGTTCTGGATGTCTTCTCGCGCCGCATCGTAGGCTGGCAAGTGGCAACCAGCCTCTACACCGAGCTGGCCCTGGACGCTTTGGAAATGGGCATCTGGGCCCGGACCCGGGACGGCACCGACCTCACGGGCCTGGCCCACCACAGCGACCGGGGGGTCCAGTATCGGGCCATCCGCTATGCCGAGCGCCTCGCCGCCGAGGAGGCTGTGGCTTCGGTGGGCTCAAAGGGCGATAGTTACGACAATGCCATGGCGGAGGCTCTAAACTCGCCGTTCAAAGCCGAACTGGTCCGGAACAAGGGTCCATGGCGTGACATCAACCACCTCGAGGTCGCCGTCGCCGAATGGGTCGATTGGTACAACCATCGAAGGCTCCACGGCGAGTTAGGCCACGTCCCGCCAGCCGAATACGAGCAGCTCCACGCCGGCCACCCGGGACCGGAACTGCTCTCAATTTCCAACTAAAAACGCCTCCACAAAACCCTGGGCTTGACAGACGATCTACCGCACCGCTTACCCGTCGAAAACAGGGTGGCGTGTCTCCGCCCAATCATCCAAATTGATCACCTTCCATAATGGTCGCCCGGGCTCAGACTTCGAGATATCGAAAGGAATGCGATTCCGCACCTTCGGGGTTGGGTCCGTAGATAGTGACCATCCGCGCGTAGACGGGTGCCCAGTATCTGCCCTTTCGTCCCGAATTTACGCGGGCTGAATCGCCCGGCTTGAGGATGACGGTCTCTCCTCCACTCTCGATGTGGAGTTCGCCTTCAAGCACGTAGTTCGTCTCGGTGTGCGGGTGAAAGTCCTCCCAGGCGCAGGCCTCCAATTCCCACTCAGAGAGGATGAAGTCGTCCCAAGGGCCTTCAGGATGGGAATTAATGAACCTGCAGCGGAGGCCCTGCCACCGGTCCTTCATGGGGGTCAAGGCCTGCGCTGGCCAGAAATCGATCGCTTCCCCCGTCGTCCGTGGCGGGGGCTGAGGGGTGGATGTGGCCATTGTGTTTTCACCGTTTCTTCAGTGGGGAGGCTGCACTACGACATGCTTTGCTGGACCTAGGTGACATCGCATCATCGTGATGCAGGTCACTGCAGTGTGTTTACTTTTTCACGGACGAATGTTCAAGTCAATCGTTCTGAACAGAGATCTTGAACATTTTTTAGACACTCAAGCAATAGTCTTAAGGAAGTGTCCCTGCCGGGCCAAACGGGAGACTGGAGAGTGAGCCATGCGGGTATCCGCTGAAGAACGAAAAGAACAACTTATTGCTGCGACGGTTGAACTTATGCGCCGTGAGGGTGTTCAGTCGGTGACCATCAGAGCCATCGCCAAGGAGGCTAATGCTCCCCTGGCTACGGCTCACTATTGCTTTAGTAACAAAGAAGAGCTCATGGACGCCGCCGCCGGGGCATGGTTTAAGAACCTGAGCCGCTTTTCCCGTGACGTCCCGGTCCATCTGGGACTCCGTAAGGCCGTGGAACAGGTGGCCGAAGGCTACTGGCGCGCACTGGAGGAAGAGCCCGCTAGCATCCTCTCTGAGATAGAACTCATTCTGTGGGCAACACGCAATGCCGCCGTCAGCCCGCTAGCCGCGAAAATTTATCCCGCCTATGAAGTGGAACTGGGAAATATCTTCGCCGCCGCCGCCCAAAGCAACGGCGACCACTGCCTCATAGACTTCCCCACGCTGGTGAGGATCTTTCTCATGATCTACGACGGAGCGGCCATCCAATATATGACCGACCCGAAGGCCACCGATCACCGCGCCCAGTTCTTCATGATGATTGACGCGCTTCTCCTCAAAGCCGGCGTCTGAACTACGCACCCAACGCTTACGGGACTGGTTGACTTCTTGCGCGCATTTTGAACCCGCATCAGGCTCCTGACTAGGGACGGCGCCGCTCCATAGGCAGAAAGGGCCGCAACGCCGGGGGAAACAGCCGCTGCCCACGGGCCGAGGTCCTTAGCTTCAAACTCCATACCTACCAGCTTTCGCGACTCGCCCGCGCGATTTCCCGGCTTGTATCTCCTAAGTACCCCCTGTTGAGGTGGGTGGTCGTCGTTTACGGTGGCCTTGGGAGGGGCCGGGGTGGTTCCGGTTTTCGGCTGGGCGTCATGGCCCGTGAAAGAGATCGACGCCCCCGGCCTGTCTTCCAAGCAGACCCGATTGAGGGAATTGGTGGGCCGGAGGAGAACGGTGCGCAGCACCGGTTTCGTCTCCGGACTTGGCACCGGATGACTTACAAGCGCGGGAGCCGTATACGACGCTTCCTCAGCAGTTGCGGGCGTGCGAGGGAGGTCGCCGCCGGCGCTCAAAGTAACGCATGACGGTTCTCCCAAGAATGGGATACCCGGCCTGGTGACTCGGCTGGTGGACCGGCAACGACGGGTTGTCCCATCGCACGTATTCGTTGCGAAAAGGGAGAACCATCATGCAGGATCAGGATAAGCCCGCAGGGCTCGTGCGGGCAGTGGCAGGTATCGACGCGGCCATCACGGCCCGGCACCATATCGCCGTCCGGGAGTTTTTCGACGACGGAACAGAGCATCTGAGCCGTTTCACGATTGACCCGACACTCGCCGGGCTGGAGAGACTCTCCCAGCGGCTGGCCGCAATTCAGGCGCCGCTGACAGCGGTCGTGGAACCGACCTCGATGACCTGGCTCGCGCTGGCCCTCGCCGTCGAACGCGCCGGCGGACAGATGGAGATGATCGGCGCCCGGCACTCCGCACGGCTGCGCGAGGCCATCATGGGAAAGAACAAATCCGACGTCATCGACTCCGAAGTGCTCACCCACGCCGGGGAGATCTTCGACCCACCACCGCTGGTCCTGGCATCTCCGGGACAGTTGGCGCTGCGCCGGGCCGTGGTCCGCCGGGCCGGTGCCGTCATCGACGGCAACCGGTACTGGCGGCGGCTGCTGTCCCTGGCCCGTTGGGCCTTTCCGGACCTGTGGACCGCGTTCGCGGGATCCGAGTCAACCGCACTGGCTGTGCTGGGACGCTGGCCCACCTCCGATCTCTGGCATCCGCGCGCGCGGCAACCCTGACCGGGGTGGTCGCCGAGCACACCCGCGATGTCTCCGACACACCCGCCCGTGCCGCCGTGATCAAGACCGCGGCCCGGGGATGGGCAGACTTCTGGGAAGGGCACCTGGACCTTGGGCGCGCTGTCCGTCGACGTCACCGAACACCTGACCGACCTGCAGGAATCCCAACTGGTCCGTGTATCCGCGCCTACTTCGGCGACGGATCCGGGTTCGACAGCGCCAAGAAGGCCGCGAACTACGTCGGGATTACGCCCTCGAACTGGTCCACCGGGACGATGAATCAGCCCCGCCGGGCCATCAGTAAGGAGGGGCCGGCACCGCTGCGCCTGGCTTTCTACCAGGCCGGCAGCGTCGCCCGGACCACGGACCCACAGCTGGCCGCGTTCTACCACCGCCTCATGACCGAACACCGCCACTGCCACACCCAGGCCACGATCGCCGTCGCCAGGAAAGTGGCCGAAAGGACCTGGAAAACCCTGACCACCGAGCGGATGTATGAACTGCGTGACCTCGAGGGGAATTCTGTCACCAAACGGGCCGCGAAAGAGCTCATCGCCTCCCGCCATACCGTCACTGACAAACAGCGCACCCAGTCCCGGTCCCACACCGTCGAAGCGAAACGGGCATGCCTGACACGACAAATACCAGACCAACCATCCAGACCGGATACGGGCCCGGCACAAGCTCCCGCTCTCGACCACCCTCCACCAGCCAGGGCGACAGCGCCGGCGATGCCCTGGCCCGGGATGTCCGGCACGCATCAACACCCCGCCACCGGCAAAACAGCGGTGACGGTGCACTCAACCATGCCTGCCGTCCAGAGCCAAAAAAGGCTTGACAAGCGTTAGGGAATCTCTTCGCGGTTCGTGGGGAAATGAATCCCCTGGAATGAGCATCATGCCGCCGTCCGGACGGCACTTTTCAAGAGAATAACCGATTTGTAGTTGTCTGGGTTGCGGTAGCCACGGGCAGTGCGTTTGATGTTCTTAATGGCGGTGTTGTTCGCCTCGACTTTGCCTGTCGTAACTTCGGTGATGATGAGTACCTCGATCTCTTTCCACCACCGGCAAACTGTGCGGTAGAGCCTGTTTGTTTCCGGCCGTGCGGCCGCCTTGACCAGTTTCTCGAGTTCGGCTTTCGCAGTTTCGGCGTCCTCCAGGGAGCCGGTGCGCAGCAGGGCCCTGAGCTGTTCCTTGACCTTCCAGACGGCTTGGAGCGTGCCGGTCGGATCGTCGGCTGCGAACACTTCTTCCAGCCGGTGTGCTGCCTTCTGGGTGAGTGTGTCGCCGCCGCGCAGCAGCAGCATCCGGTGGGCCCAGGCCTTGTCGACGGCGCTGCCGTGGCGGCCCTTGACCTGCTGGGAGAGGTTCTGCCGGGTCTCGGTCATGGCCTGGTTGGCCAGCGAGATCAGGTGGAAGTGATCGACCGCGACTGCGGTGCGGGGAAGCCACATCCGCAACGCTTTTCGGAACGCCGCCGAGGGGTCGATCGCGACGACCTGCACGGCCAGCCGCCACTGCAGGGGCCGGGCGAAGTGCCAGATCCCGACGCCTTTGTGGTCCCGGCCGTCAACGACGCCCAGGACCTGTCCGGTGTTCAGATCCACAATCGTTGTCATCCAGGGCTCGAATCGTGTCCAGGCCTTCGTGGCCGGGTTTTGGAAGTAGCGCACGGACCGGAACCGGTGTTCATCGATGCCCAGCATCCGGGGGGCTGAGTTTGTCCACGTCGGGCAGCCGCAGCAGGCACGCTTCGTTCAGCGCCGCCCGGACCATCCACCAGGACACGGCGAAGCCCGCAGCTGTTTCCGATACGGCCCTGCCGGAGCGGATGACGGCGTCCACGAGCTGGTCCCGGAGCCGGCTGGTGGAGCGGGCGCGGCGCGGGACCTGCGGCGTGGATTCGAAGAACGACAGCCGGTCGCAGGCGGGTTCTTCGCAGTACCAGCGGTACTTGGACCAGAGCACATCCACCGGCCCGCAAAAGCCGCCGCCCCTGTATGCATCCGGAGGACGGCTATGTCAGCGCACCAAGGCAAGGTTCCTAACGAGCGGTTGTGAAACTGACCTCTGGTGCGGCAGCCGGGGTCACCTCGGGGTGGACTGCCCACGCGGCGCATGCGGCACGCCAGTTGTCGAGGTCGTCCTCACTTCCGCTGATGGTCACCGTCGAGTCGGTCGCAGAGGCAACTGCCCCACCGCAGGAGTACGAGATGCCGTCGAACGTTACCGCCGGGTATTGCTCATACAACTCCTCGAGGGAGCCGATCAAGTAATCCGGGCGCTCGTCCACCCGTGCTGCCAAGGCTGTGTGAACCGAGTCCACGCCTGTGAGGACGAGCGCCGTGGCCATACCCGCGCGGTTTCCACCGAGGATGTCGGTGTCGAGCCGGTCCCCCACCACGATCGGGCGGTCGATATCGGAGTGGCGGGCGGCGGTCTCGAAGAGGGCGGCCCCGGGCTTTCCCGCGACCGATGGCGACTTCGCGGTAGCAGCGGCAACCGCCGCCACGAGCGTACCGTTCCCCGGCGCGATCCCGCGCTCCTGCGGAAGAGACATATCGGTGTTCGTGGCCACCCAGACCGCACCCGCGGCCACGGCGTAGGCAGCCTCCGCGAGGTCCTTCCATCCCAGCCCCGGAGAGAACCCTTGGATGACGGCATCCGGTCGGTCATCGGCGGTGCGGACGACGACGAGCCCCTGTGCCCTGACCGCATCCGCGAGGGTCTCGCTCCCGACGACGAGGACTGCCGACCCCGCAGCAACCTGTCCGGCCAGCAGTTCCGCGCCGGCCAGGGCCGAACCGAACACCTGTTCCGCACCGGCTGGAGCCCCCAGCTCCCGGAGATGGGCCGCCACCTGCTCGGACGAGCGGGACGCGTTGTTCGTCACGTAAGCGAGGCTCTTACCTTCCCCCGCGAGCTTCGCCAGGGCCTTTGTTGCCCCGCGGATTGCCCGCGGCCCGGTGTAAACGACGCCATCCAGGTCCGCGAGTACGCCGTCATATCTGTCGATCAACCGCTCAGTCATCGACGACGTCATCCAGAGTCGTTTTCGCCGTGGTTATGAGCACCGCGTTTATGACCAGGCTACGGGTCATGTTGTGGGCGAAAGTGTTTTCGTTCATGCCGACATACTGACGAACATTATCGCGGTACAGCCGGACGATCACCGGAATCATGGCCTCGGCGAGAGCCTCCCGGTCCATCCACGTATCAAGACAAGAATCTAAAGTCTGTAGCACGGGCTTCCTTTCCAAAGGGTCTCCTCCTTTAGAGGTGGGCCTTACATCCAATCGTCCTGTCATCTGCGGATAGTGGCAACGCTAATTCGGGATGGCTTAAACTATCCATTTTGGTAGTCCGCCGCTGCGTGGGTCGTCCCGTACGCTGGCTGAATGAGCGAGCTCGCTGGCCCAGCGCCCCATGCAAAGGTGAGCGGCCCGGGCTACCGTGGCCGCTCCTTCGTTCCATAGCCCGGGTCGCGCACGCGCCGCTTTCTTGATAAACGGAGCTGCTGTGGGAGGCATTCCTGCCCTTCGCCGGGACACGCTCTGGTGTGCTTTACGGAGGGTCCGCTCAGCCGCTGCAAACCCGAGTCACTTTTGACCAGAACAAGGAATCAGCATGAACATCACACTGAACGGCGAACCCCGCGCCGTAAAGGCAAAAGCCTCCGTGACATCGCTCGTCAGCCAGATCACAGGGCGGGAACCTGCCTCCAACGGACAGACCGCCGACGGCCAGCGGCTGGGTGTGACATTAGCGCGCAACTCCGAAGTCGTGCCCCGGAGTCAGTGGTATGGTATGGCGCTTGCTGAGGGCGATGACATCGAGCTCCTTACGGCATTCAGGGAGGATGAGGATGATGACTGAAACAACTGCACTTCCAGCCGGGCATGGAACAGACACCGACCGCCTGCTCATCGACGGCATGGAATTGAGCTCCCGGCTAATCATGGGCACAGGCGGAGCGCCCAGCCTGGACGGGCTCGGTGCCGCGCTCCTGGCCTCCGGCACGGAGCTGACCACGGTAGCCATGCGCCGGTACTCGCCCACCGAAACGAGTTCCCTTTTCCAGCTACTCGTGGACAATAACATCAGGGTCCTGCCGAACACCGCCGGCTGCTTCACCTCAAGGGATGCGGTTATGACGGCGGAGCTGGCCCGCGAGGCGCTGGAAACGGACTGGGTCAAACTCGAAGTCATTGCAGATGAGCACACGCTCCTGCCCGACGCCGTGGAACTCGTTGATGCAACCGAGCAGCTCGTCAACCGTGGTTTCAAAGTCTTCGCGTACACGAACGACGACCCCGTCCTGGCGTTGCGTTTGGAGAACCTGGGAGCCACAGCCGTCATGCCGCTCGGCTCCCCGATTGGGACGGGCCTGGGAATTCTCAACCCGCACAACATTGAACTGATCGTGTCGCGCGCCTCTGTGCCTGTGGTGCTGGATGCGGGCATGGGTACCGCCTCTGACGCTGCCCTTGCGATGGAACTGGGCTGTGACGCCGTGCTGCTGGCCACGGCCGTGACCCGCGCGCAGAACCCTGCGCTCATGGGCGCAGCCTTCAAACACGCTGTCGTCGCCGGCAGACTGGCGAAGGCGGCCGGGCGGATCCCGCGCCGCGAGCATGCATTGGCGTCTTCTGCAATGGAAGGCCGAGCCGAGTTCCTCTAGGACCACAGTTCTGGCTGCGGGGGAGCGGCGATGCGCAGCCCGGCACCGTCCCGCACTTCCTGCAACCAAAGCCCTCGGCCATCCCACATTTGAAAAACCTTCGCGTGGGCGAACGCGTCACCACACGCATGGTTGTGGTGTTCATCGATCTGACTAATCTCACTGGTCGCAGTTTTTGGAACGATGAGATGGTAGCCGCCGACCTCGTCCATGCCCTGCTAGCGGATTCATCGAGACTTTCACCGCGTTCGGAAGACTCCGGTAGGACTCCGCGGGGACGGTCTCTTCACTGGATTCGGCCCCGGGGCCACTCCGGTAGACAGCATCATGGCGTTGAGCGTTCGACCAAAGCCGTAGCCGTCCCATCCGCAAGTGTGACTGATGGACGGGGCTTTCTGCACATACCGCTGACAGGCAGAGGTGGTCGGTTGGTCAAAGACGTCAGATCTAGTAACGCGCGCCCCGCCTGTTGCCAGGCAGACAAGTGAAAAAGGAGGGCTGCTCAACAGGCTCGAGTGGAACGACAAGCCATTGGCCTCCGTAGAACTCCACGTAGGAGTCCGAAGGACAACCGGCGAAGGCTTGTTCTCGCGTCATGCTGATCATTTCCTTTCAAACCAGGTAGTGGAGGTGGTCTTGATCTCCGAGGTGATACTCTAATTATTAGACCTTTAATGTTACATGTCAATAGACATTGAAGGTTAAAGGTCAGATAATGAAGTTGGCGGAGCGAAGCGCGCCTGAGGCAAGGAGCAAGGGTCCATGACCACGTGGAGAGAGCAGCTCGCATTCGCCCCCTTGGCCACCTTCGACCGGGGGGAGGAGGTCGGGAGGCGGCTCAGGCATGCCATCGAGCTCGGAGTGCTTGAAGACGGGACTCAGTTGCCCAGCGAAAGCGAGCTTGCAGCCAAGATGGGTGTGTCGACTCTAACCCTTCGCGCGGCGTTGGCCGAGCTGCGGGGGCGCGGCTTGCTCGAGACGCGGCGGGGTAAGGGCGGCGGAAGCTTCGTCAAGGCCAATACCGGCGACATCATCAAAGCGGAGCGCGAATCGCTCATGGCCTACTCTCTTGAGGACCTGCGAGACATCCGTGACTACTGGGCCTTCCTGGCGGGCTCGGCAGCTGCTACCGCTGCGGAGCGGAGTGAGCGGCTTTCCCTTGGGCGCCTCGCATCCATGGCGGTGAAGATCGAGTCGTCTGCGGATCCTGCGAATGCCACTCGCGCCGACAGCAGGTTTCACATCGAGCTTGCTGCAAGCTCGGGCTCTGTGAGGCTCACACGCGAGGAGATGGCGATGCAAGCCGAGGTCGGGCCGCTGATCTGGGCCGTCCATGCCGGACACGGCAGCGCCGCAGCAGAGCATGCCGCAATCGTGGAGGCGATTCGGTCCGGAGACGGGATTCGTGCCCGGACTCTGGCCGAGGAGCATGTGCGTTCGGATATGAACCGGGTGCTCGACCTGCGCATGAGCGTCGATGCATCACGCGAAGAATCTCCTCCTGACCCCGGCAGGGAGGAACGTGAAGTAGCGTCGATCGAATCCTTCACCGGGCTGCTGGCAGATACGGCCTCATCTTCGATCCGTTCAATTGAACACGCGGTTCGCGTTCAGCTCGGCTCACGGCGTCAGGGGGACAGCTCTGACCTGGACGCTATCTACGACGCTTCGCGACGGACTCTCGAGGGGGCTACTCCACTTTTGTACGGAGCGGGCTTCCTGCCTGACTCCTCTTTCGGCCCTTCAGGCGCCGCGTGGTGCCACGCCCCGACAGGACCTCAGTCACTTCAGCGGCTCGTGATCGACTGGGACTTATATCAGGGCGGTACCGCGACTTGGCGGCCCGACGACTACGGCGACGGCGCCGTCCACATCAGCCATGCATATCTGGACGCCAATGGAAGCAACGAAAACATCGTCACCTTCAGCAAGGCCGCTTTCGTGGGGGAGCAAATGGTCGGGATCGTGGCTGCAGACGTACTTGTCCGAGGAATCCAGAGCCAGCTCGAATCGCACCTTCGGGCGCTACCTCCGAATACGTGCCTCGTCGACCAGAACGATGTGATCATCGCAACTAACACCGGCCGTTTCATGGGCGGGGTCTACTCACCCGCAAGATATGCCGGGAAGCAGATGGCCCTCCAAACCATGCCGTGGAAGCTCTTCGTAGGCACCCCTACCGCCGACCGTGCGCGTCGAACGACCGCTCCACACACATAGCTTAGATTGTGGACAACCGGCCGTTGAAGGGTTCGTCGTACAACCAGCTCCAGCAGAACGGGGCACGCTCTTGCCCGAACTAACCTCAATGATGGCCAGGATGCAACTTGCACGGATGTGGGGCAGTTATGACAGCCCAACTGGCCGAGTCCGAGGGCAACGAAGTGGACGTCTGGGTCAGGCGCAACTTTCTGGAACGCACGGGCACCGAGGGCCGGCTCTACCTCGACAATCCTTTTGGGCTCTTGGAGGAGGATTCGGTCCTGGAGGAGTATCACTTCGGGCAGGACACGATTTATCACAAGGTCAAGGGCGAAAACCACTTCGTACGGATGGGCGAACACTTCGTCGACAGCCTCCTCAACGGCACGCCGCTCCGCTACGATCTCACGGACGCGGCAAAAAATGCGCCGGTGCTGGAAGCTCTCGACGAGGCAGCGAGGAAACAAGAGGGGGAGAACCCGGTGGGTGGGCCGGTCGTACCAAGCCTGCGGACAACCACGCTGCTGGCTCCTGCTCTGTCTCGAGAATGCTGGCAACCACCTGAGCTGGTTTTACTCCAAAACGAGGCACCTCCGACAATGGCCACTAGACTGGAGCGTCGACGGCCAGACTGAGGCGGTCGATCCCATGCATGGCGTCGGCCGCCCTGACCAGAGTCAAGTGTGAGAATGCCTGGGGAAAGTTGCCAGCCATCCGCCTTTCGTTCGTTGCGTACTCTTCGCTAAGCAGACCGAGCTCGTTGGCAAACCCCACGAGTTTGTCCATAAGGATCTTTGCCTCGACCTGTCGACCTGTACGCGCATACTGTTCCACCAGCCAGAAAGAGCATGCGAGGAAGGGGTGTTCACCCGGTTGCAGGCCGTCAACGCCACTCTCCGTTCGATAGCGCAGCAAAAGGCCGTCGTCGGTAAGGAGTTCTTGTTCCAGCCGTGCGACTGTGCCGAGCATATGCTTGTCGTTGTAGGGGAGAAAACCGACCTGCGGCATGACTAGTAGCGCCGCGTCTGTTTGCCTTCTGCCATAGGTCTGCGTAAAGGAGCCAATCCTCCGGTCGAATCCCTCGCGCATGATCTCTTCACGCAACCGCTCACGGAGATGCTCCCACTTCTTAGCATCCCCAGCTAGTCCGTGGATCCGTACCGCCCGGATCCCGCTGTTGAAGGCTGCCCACATCATCACCCGGGAGTGGGTGAAGTACTGTGCGTCGCCGCGCATCTCCCAAAGGCCGAAATCCCTGTCATCGAAGTGTTTCTCGACGAATCCCAAGAGTGCCCGCTGAAGGGCCCAGGAGAAATGGTCTTCTTTGCCCCCGGCCATACGCAGTCTTTCCAATGCCACCATCACCTCGCCGACAACATCCGCCTGGAACTGCGAAACGGCCGCATTGCCAATGCGAACAGGCCTGGAGTTCGCATAACCTGGAAGGTGGTTGAGCTCTCGTTCAGGGAGTTCCCGCTCTCCTCCAACCCCGTACATGATCTGCATCTGCTCGGGATCGCCGGCCAGTGCCCGAAGGAGCCAGTTGCGCCACTGAAGTGCCTCCGTTTCATAGCCGTGGGTCAGCATTGACTCCAGTGTCAGGGCCGCATCGCGCAACCAGCAGTACCGGTAATCCCAGTTCCGCGGTCCACCGAAATCCTCCGGGAGGGACGTCGTGGGCGCTGCGACAATGCCGCCCGTTTCCAAATGCGTAAGGGCCCGCAGTACCAGCAGCGAACGCTTTACCGCACCCCCATACGCGCCGTCCTGCCGGCAGTGACTTCCCCAGCGGCTCCAGTAGTCAGTGGCTTCTTCGAGGGCGGCATCAACATCCACCGCTGCTGGCAAGGGGCGGTGCGAAGGGAACCACGTTAGTTCGAAATCAAGCTGCTCGCCCTTCGAAATGAGGAATTCTCCCTCGTGCCCGTGCGCGTGGGCATGCGGAAGATGAGGGCCTCTCAGCGCGAGAGCATCCGGACCGGCCATGGCCAACAGGACTGGCGCCGGCGTCTGCGCATTATCGCGTACACGACTCATCCACGGCAGGACCGTTGAATATCCAGGGCGGATCCGAAGCTCCTGGCGCATTTCAACGCTGCCTTCCAACCCGGTAACACGGCGGACAAGGGAGGAACCGTTATCCCCCAGCGGCATGAAATCGGTAACTAAGACGATTCCGCGACTGGTCTTCCAGATGGTTTGGAGCACGAAAGTCGAGTCAATATAGTGCCGATCGACAACGGCAGCGCCTGCTTCGCTGGGCGCCAACAGCCAGCGGCCGTGCTCATCGGTGCCTAAGATTCGGCTAAACACGGACGGCGAGTCGAAGCGCGGGAAACAGAGCCAGTCCACGCTGCCATCCCGGGATATGAGAGGCCCAGTCTGAAGATCCGATAGCAACGCATAGTCCTCTATGGGGGAAGCCATGCTCCACTCAATCACAACTTTTCAATCCAGGTTAGGCCCAATATATGCCCGACCTGATTCGCACGGAACCGACAAGCCGATAGATTCTTATCCGGGATCTGGTTGAACTTCATCCGCCGGCCACGCCGAAGGCCCCGGGTCCGTTGCGCTCAGTCGGTCTCAGGTCCGGTGCAGAAAAAGCGCTCCCCGGCCCTCCAGGCTTGAGTCGCAGGTCTTTTCGATGAGGAGGGATCGCTTGGCGTTTGATAGGGCTCGGATTTTTACGACGCCCTGAGTTGCTTGTGAGCGATCAATTGCCAGGGTCATGACATGGTGGCAAACATCATTGCCATGACGGCGGCGCCGAGAGCTTCCAGCCCGTGTTCTGCACGGACGGAAGGCCGCGAAGTCGCCGCATCGTCGAGAGTGGTTTTCGTTACGCGGCGACGCGCTAAAAGGAAAATGAAAACCACGGCCGCAGCTGCGAATAATACTGTCAGCCAGATTGCCAGACCGGGTGAGTGATCTAAGGTTGCTGCAGCCGTGCTTGGGGCGGCTGCATGTGCCATCGAGTGATGGGCGTTCGACATTGAAATTCCACCGGCCGGAACGGGGCCGGTAGTGACCTGACCCATCATGGCAAGCATGACCGCAGCGCCGGCCATACTGAGGCTGTGGTAGAGGCATTTCAGCCGGCCTTGGCTGCCGGCGCAGAGTGTTTTGAATTCCGACCGGGCGACGGCCTGTATGACAAACCACAGCGCTGCGCCAGTGAGGACTGCGATCTGGGCCAGCACCGTTGACGGCACAAGGTTCCATAACATGGCAGCCATGAGGACGTTCATGATTCCATGGAGGACCCTATTGATCTGGTCCGTGCGCTGGCAAGACTTTGTAGCTTGCAGGAAGTGGTAGCTCCCGCTAAGCAACAGGACGGCCGTGAGGGCGCAGGTAATCGCCGGGATATTGAACACGCGGATCACGCTCTCACTACTGGGGTGGGCTAGGTGCAGGACGGTCCCCGGTGATGCTGCCACAGCACCGGGGACCGTCCTGTTTGGGTTTGTTCCTTTTCCAGCTCTAATTCGTCAGCTTGGTCGGTTCACTTTTCCGTTCCGCAGCACTGCGAGGGTTCGATAGCTGCCGTGATGTTGCTGGGGAGGTTGAGGGTGGGGTTTTGGTCGAAGAAGCCGTGGGGTTCGAGCATGAAGCCGATGTTCTGGCGGGGCATGACGGGCCAGTCTTCGAGGCGGACGACGTGGTGCATGCCGAAGGTGTACCAGACCACGAGGTCCTGGTCGACGATGTTCCGGTCTGCCTGGGTCCAGATGTGCAGGCCGTCGTCGGCGCCGGTGGCCTGGTTCGGGAATTCGCCGGCTGCGAAGCGTTCGGTCCGGTCGTAGGCGGTGACCCAGAGGTTGTTGCGGGCGAATTGTGCTCGTTTGCTGACGTAGGACTCGTCGCCGGCGGCGAGCTGGATGCCGTTGGTTGGGATGAGGCGGTAGGCGACCGGTTCGTTGACCAGGTTCTTGCTGTCGTGGTTGGCGATCTTCCAGAAGCGGTGCTTGGAGGAGTCTGTCTTGCGGATGGCGGCCTGTTCGGTTTCCAGGAGCCGGTCCACTGCCTTGAAGGCGGTGTGGGTGGGGTTGTCCTCGGGGATTTCCATGTCCACTTCGTAGACGGCGTTGCGGGGTCCGTCGATTTCGAAGTCCATGCGGACGTTGAACATGTGCTGGTGGATCGGGGCGTACAGTCCGTCGTTGTTCAGGGTCTGGCCGTAGGGGCTCTTCTCGCCGGGTTTCTGGCCGGCGGTGGAGAGGATGCCGGTGGCTTTGACCAGGAACTCGATGCTGCCGTCGAGGAAGAGGTGCCAGTAGAAGGCGTACTCGTAGTTCGCGACGGTGGCGATGAAGGAGATCACGAGCTTGCGGCTGCGCCGGGTTTCGGTGGTGCCTTCGCGGAAGTCGAAGTGCTTCCAGAGGATGGAGTCGTCTTCCTCGTGCATGCAGATGGCGTTCTCGATCGTCAGCGGGTTGCCGTGGCTGTCGGCGGTGATGCCGTCGAAGTACTTGATTTCGCCCAGGCAGTCACAGCCCAGGGTCAGGGAATTGGCCATGTTGCCGATGTTGTATTCGCCGGAGTCGAAGGCGTTCTTTTTGGCCTGGACGGGGGCGGTATCGCCGTAGGGGACGACCATTTCGGACAGTGAGGCCCGGTTGATCACGGGACGTTCGACGCCCTTGTTGCGGAACTTCAGCTGGTGCAGGACCAGGCCTTCGCGGGGGGTGAACCCGACGCGGAAGGACCAGTCGGCCCACTGGACGTGGTTTCCGGTGACCGTGAAGGACGCGCCTTCGGGCTGGGTGATGGAGATGGGTTTGAGGTCGGTGCGGGCTTCGCCGACGTACTTGGGCAGGTAGTTGCCGCTGGCGCTGGGGACGGGGATGGCCTGGTCGTCCTCGACCTTGACGACCTCGCCGGAGTTCAGGTCCACGATGACGATGAAGTTCTCGATCGGGTGCGCGTACGGGCTGTCATCGGCCTCCTCGCGGACGAAGACCAGGGCGCGCATCAGGCGCCGGCCCTCGTTGTCTTCACCGAAGTAGCCCACGGACCACGGTTCGAAGCAGACCAGGGACATGTCGGTGATGCCGCGCCTGGCCAGGGCGGCCTGGACCTCGGGGTTCTTCCGGCAGCTCTCTTCACCCTCGGCGAACTCGTCCAGCATGAACGGGGGATGGATGTTCGCGGCCAGCTGGGTCCACTTCGAGACGATGCCCGAATCAAGGTCGACAATGGCTTCGTAGGAGCGTCCCTCGGCACGGTTGACCAGGACCGCATCAGCCTCGCGCACCGTCGCGGCGCCGGCCCGGAGCAGTTCCTTCTCCGGCTCGCGCAGCTCAATACTGATAAAGCGGAACGATTCCGCCGCGGCCGGTCCATCCTTCAGGATCGCCGCCGCCCGGGAAATCTCGGCACGGGACAGCGGATCCAGAGGATGCGCCACCCCAACTACGGTGTCGGTTTCAGTGCTAAGAGTCATGGTTTTCTCCTTGGTTGTTTGTTCAGGACGCGGGTCGTGCCGTGTGTTGGCCCGTACAGGCCCGGTTTGGATTCCCGGTGCTGTTCACCTTTGACAGAACTGTTCATCCCTGGTTGCGAATAAGACTGCGCCGAAGACCTCTCCAAACCCTGCGGAGCCTGGGAGAGACTGTCTGCAAACCCGGGCATCCCCACTTCCAGGGGCCGGCCGGGTTCCGCTCCGAACCCTGCCGCTGTGACGCCAGCCACATGCATTCCGTCTGTAGAAAAAACTACGCCATGAAAATCATCTAGTCCAGCTTTTTTTAGGGACTATTTGAGAAGACTTTGATGTTCCGGTGGTGTGGTGGGTCGGGGGCCGGGAAGGATGCTAGCTGGCGAGCAGCCAGTCGGATGCGGTTTTGCGGTAGCGGATGATGCCTTTGTATTCGGCCATGTCTTCCGGGAGCTCGGCCAGGACGTGTCCGAATTTTTCCCGCCAAGCGGGGACCTTGGCGATGTCGGAGAGGGGCAGGAGGTAGCTGCGGATCAGGAACATCAGGACCCCGGTGTGGGGGAGGCGGATCAGGTGCTGGACTTCGACGCGGAGGTGGAGCTTGTCGGGCATGTCGGGGTCGGCGGCGATGGTTCCGCGGTCCGGGCCCCACTCGGGGTAGGTTTCCGTGGAGGTGTCCAGGCGCTGGCCGATGGTCATGGTCCAGTTGGTGCGGCGGAATTGTTCTCCGGGTTGCAGCCGCAGGAGGAATTGCTCAGCGCGGCTGACGATCTTTTCTTCCTTGACCCGCGGGACGGGACCGTGGATCTCGAGGAAGTTCATGCCGACGTCGAAACTGAAGGACCAGTCCGCGGCAAAGGTCACCAGGCCGGCGTCGAGCCACATCGTGTTGTCCCGGATGTCGAGCAGAACGATGTCGTCCTGGATCTGGGTGCCCAGGAACCGCAGGGGACCTCCAGGCAGTGAATCATCGTCGCCGACGGTGAACTCGATGTCGAGGCCCTGCAGGGTATTCTGCCAGCGGCAGGCATTCCCTTCCCGGTGGAAGGACATCGTGTCCGGGTAATCCTCGGCCGTGGAGGACAGCACGGTGGTGAGGGCGTCCCACACGGCGGGCCGCATGTGGGGCAGGACCTGCATGCGTGAGGGGTCCCGGGTCAGGATCTCGTCGCGGTCCGCCAATTCCTGGTGGTAGAACTCGTCGATGTCGATCAGCCGGGCTCCCCAGGCGCCGGCTTCTGTTGGCACCGTTTTGTGCGCCGGTTCGACGTTGGCGCTGTAGCGGTACTGGTCGCCGGTAAAGGGGAAGGGGAAGCGCCTGATGCGTTCCGGGAGGGCGGTGGTGTCAGGGTCTTTGTCGATGGTGATGCTCAAAGGTCCAACTCCAATTCTGGGTCTTCGCTGCGTGAAACACAGCACATCATGGTGGTGTTCTCGGCCTTTTCCTCGTCGGTGAGGTAAAGGTCCCGGTGCTGCGGGGTTCCGCGGAGGACCGGCAGGACACATTCGCCGCAGATGCCTTTGCGGCACATATTGGGGATGCTTTTCCCTGCCTTCTCGAGTGTGTCCAGCAGCGAAACACCGGCCGGCACGTCAAGCTTCAGGCCGCTGCGGGCCAGGTTCACCGTGAACGGTTCGCCATCGTCCAGTTCGGCCGCGCCGAAGGCTTCTGAATGCAGCCTCGCCGGTGACCAACCAAGCTCCCGTGCCTGGTCCAGGACCGCATCCATGAAGGCAGCCGGCCCGCAGACGTAGAGGTGGGTTCCGAGGTTCTGGGTCGTGAGCTGTTCGGTCAGGACCTTCTGGAAACTGCCGCGATCAGTACATTCGATCAGCGCGGTCAGCCCCGGTCCCAGCAGTTCCCTCGCTTCTGCCACGTGCGCCCCGGCCCCGGGCCGGTGGACGTAGATCAGGGATGCTTCGATGCCCCGTTCGGCCGCGGCCCGGGCGTGCGAAAGCACCGGCGTGATGCCGATTCCTGCCGCAACCAGCAGGTGATGCGTCGCTGTTGACACCGGGGCAAAGGCACTGCGGGGCCGCGAAACATACACACGGTCACCGGCTGAGAGCCGGTGCATGGCCACCGAGCCGCCGCCACCGTCTTCGACGCGGAGGACCGAGATGGTGTATTCGGACGGGCCGTTGCCTGAACCGGTGAGCGAATAGGCATTGACGCCGCTGCCGTACTGGACCACGAGGTGGCTCCCCGGGACATAGGAAGGCAGCCTTTCACCCGACGGGTCAGCCAACGTGATGCTGATAATCGATTCCGTCTGAAGGCTTACGTTTGTCACCTCCAGCTGGAGACCTCCTTCCACCGCCGGGTGGGCACTGGTCTGGATCGCCGTCATTGTCATGATGCCTCCTCGGCATGAGCTGAGTAACCCAGATATGCGCCTTTTCGGCGGGAAAAGTGATCAGTGATAGCCAGGACGGTGGCACATCCTTGGCACTCCACCTCGGAGCCGGCTGCCCGATCAATGGTGGTGGTAAGGCAATGCGGGCAGTAAACAACGCAGGGTCCGGCTTCGTCAGACAGGAGGGTCACCTCCTCCTCCAGCAGTCCGCATTCCGCGGCGGCGGCTGCGGCTGCACGGATGTCCGCCGGCGGGCCAGCGAGTACAAGACGGACACCGACACGCGAACGCCCGAGCACAGATCTCAGGTCCGAGAGAGTCCCCGGGGTTGCAGATTCGAAACGGAGGTCGTGCCTGGGCCGGCCACCGGTGTCGTGATCCGCGGTGTCATCTGTTGCGCCAAACGAGGCACAGATGACACCGCGGAAACCCGGTGCCAAGCCAGCGCCTGCTTCATGCGGCATGGACGCGGTACGCATGGAGGGTCTTACGGTGCGAAAGTGCGGTCGCCGGTGAAGAACCCCAGACCATACTCAGGGGTCTCAAACTTGACCGTGGTGCCCTTGGGGAAGAACAGCACGTCGCGCTCCTTGGCGTGTGTCACTTCCCCGGTGGTCTGGTCGGTGAGGATGAACTCACCCTTCACAACGACCTTCATTTCGTCGTACGTGTACGTGTACACCAACGGCTCGGAGGCCTTCAGCTCAAAGAATCCGGCACTCATCACCGACCCCTCAGGGTTGTGGAGGGAGTCACCGATAGCAGCGATCGTCCCAGGCTCGTTCATCGGCGGCAGCCCGAGATAGCCGCCTTCTACCTTGTGGATGGATCCGGCCTTGCTGAGTGTTCCTACGAGGTTGGTTTCCATGGTCTCTCCTGTGAATACCGTTGGGAAATGGTTCGTCTTTAGGTGCATATAAGACTGCGTAAGGATGAGGTCAGAGCGCTGGCTGTGACTCCTGTAAGGAGGTCGCAAACCCGGCGTCCTCTATTTCCAGAGGGCCAGCTGAGCTCTACTGTGAACCCTCCGGGCGTGTGATGCGAGTCACGTGCGTTCATCCCAGTAGCAAAACTACGCCACCGAATTCATATAGTCCAGACTTTTTTATAAAAATTCTTATGAGATGTTCCAGTTATCTTTTTTCAGGGTCGGTTGACATTCGGGAAGCGTTCAGGTGCATGTTCGCGGCCGTCGCCATCGGACCTGATGATGCTAGTGTCTTGGGCCCGGGTCCATGACTTGCGCCAGAACGAACGTGTGCCCGGGACATCTGACCCGCGTGGATTCGCACTCGGAGACGCAATCTCCGGGCCTGATTACGGCGGCGCCCCGCCGACCGTTCCCCCGTCGCCTGGCAGGAGGATGGGACCGTTGCAGGGCGCTTTCTTGCCGCCCGTCATGGGACCACCTGTTGAGCCAGGGGAGGGGCGCCCGGTCTTGTGCCGTATTCACCGTTATGTCCTAAGTCCCGTTCCTGCGGATCTGAGAGTTCTCGGGCTTCATCCAGGCCCCGGATGCTGCCTTTCTGGGGGATGTCGGACCTGTTGGGCGGGGTGTGGGCCCTGCTGCAGTAGCGCGCAGGCCGTGGCGGTCTTGGCTGCTGCGGGACAGCGGGGCCGGCATCGGCAGGCCGGGCCACTGAACCGGTGGCCGCGTTCGCTGGCTCGGTGGGACCTGATCAAGCTTTCGCCAGGGGGTCCCGAGCCCGGGGGCATGGTTGAGAGGCTGAACCGGTTCTTCCGCCAATGCTCCGTGGCGTGCCGGCGCTTTCCCCCGCCCGCTGGCTTCAACGTCCCATTCGACGAGTGGTTGCCCCCGGCCAACCACACCGTCATTCGCGCTCCCGCTGCCGAGGCCCGGACGAGCTGATCATCCTGGGTCGGGGCGAAGATGCCGGCGGCCGAAACCGTGACCGCTGCAGGCTCCGGCTATTGGTGTACACGGCAGCCCAACAGGGCATGCTGAAAAACCCGGCCGCCATGCTGGCAGGGCGGATGATCCGTTAAACGGCGCGGCGCCGGGGCGCCTTGCGTGGCCCGTGCCGTCTTTGCTGCGCCGGCCACCTGGTTCAGCGCTCACGGGCACAACCGGGTAACGCCGTCCTGCGGCACAAAAGCAAGGAAAAGTGCGTACGGTGGAACAAGCAAGGCCGCACTCCCACCCCGGACGCCCAGACAGGAAGGCAAGACCGAGTTCCTTGACCGGTCCGCCTTCCTGCCTTTGAGAGATCAGTTCATTGCGGGTTTAAGCTGATCGTCCTCGTCAGCATCAACGGAGCCATGCACAGTTGCCGCATGCTCTTCCAGGACGCCGATGCGGTGCCTGATACGCAGCCTGTACAGCAGGAGGCCGACCATAATGACGAACCCCATGTAGATAACCCGCACCACTGGAAATTGTCTCTCGAACGGAGCCACAGAGTTGTAGCTCCTGGGCGAGGCCAGATCAGGTTGTTCATTATGGCGGCTTCTACACCACCGCAATGAGATTGACGATAAAGCCCCACTTACCGAGGCTGAGGCCCCCCTTTGTCCCCTCGTTGGCCAGCGGCCACTTTTCTTGAACCTGTTACAGGGCATGAGAGCGGTGACCAGCAGGTAGGTCAGGACGATTCCAATGTTGGAAGGAATCGTAACGATGGCGGGGCTGCCCGATATTGATCAGCAACGGGACAAGCGCGACGGTTCCCTCACCGAGGAACTGTCAGGTCTGCGGCATCGTGATCTGACGAGCGGGCAGTCGCTGCTTTTTGGGAGCGATTCGATTCATGCTGGGAATAGAACCAGATGGGTATGTAGAGCGCCAATACGAGGAAGCCCACCCAGGTCGGGGTCCAGCCGATCTCCAGGCTGTTCAAGTAGACCACACCGACCAGACACAGCGGCAGATTGAACAGGCCAAAGGCCATGGCGACATTTTTCCAGCCCTTGGGCGCCTTGAAGGGCCTTTCCAGACCAGCAAAGGCAGGGTGCTTTTTGGCCCTGACATAGGCGAATAGGCTGATGCCGTTGGCACAGGTGTAACCAATCGCCGAGGCCGCGACAATTGCCGCGGGGTTTCCCATCGAAATCAGGACCAGATTGAAGACTCCGATGACCAGCATGGCAACAAACGGAGTTCCGTGGCGGTTCAGTTTGCCGAGGGACTTGGGAAGGTTGCCTTCCGTCGCCATGGAGTGCATGGCGCGGGAAGAACCGAGGTAAGCCGTTTGGATGATCAGTACCATCGCGGCGATCAACATGATGATGGTGATCATGGAGCCGGCTTCGCCAAAGACAGCCCGGGCGACCGGAATCAGGGGCGACACAGGTTCGGCCAGTACACCGTCGACACCAAGCACGCCGATCACTGCGGCTTGCACCAGTACAAACGAGAAGAAGCAGATGATGCCGCAGGCAAACAGCGCGTTGGAGACATCCCTGGCCGGATTTTTGTATTCAGGGCCATAGATGGCCGCCGTTTCCCAGGCACAGGCACTCCACTGAGCGATCGCAAAGATGCCAAAGAGAATCAGGATATGGTGCAGATCCCAGGCCCAGTCAGCCGGCAACCAGTTGCCGGTGATATTGGCCATCTCAACGTGCCCGGTAGCAAAGGGCGCCACGGTCAGGACAACCAGCGGGATCAGAGAAAAAGCCGCCAGGATGTAACCCAGTTTGGCGCCATCCTTGAGGCCGAACCAGTTAACCGCGAACAATCCGGTGAAAATCACCAGACCTGAGATCAACGAGAGCTGATATGCGGTAAACGTCTCGCCCAGCACCGGAAACAGCCCGTGCAGGTAACCGCCGACCAGGATGGAAAAGATCGCCAGTACCGGGGTCCAGGCGAACCAGTAGCTCCAGGCGCTGAAGCCGCCGAGCAGCTTGCTCTTGTCGTACTTGCCCTGGTAGTTTTCGGTGCGAAAAATATGCTGCGCGAACCCCGGCAGACCAGAGGCCTTGGGAAACGTGGTGGCCATTTCAGCATACGCGGTGCTCTGTATGAAACCCTGAAGGACCGATAATCCCCAGATAAGAATGGCCGCAGCCGATAAATACATCGGAAGGTAGCCCAAAGAGGGCAGAATCAGCAAGGGCACACCCAGCGCAATGGCCAGACCCTGCTTCCAGTCGATCGACCTTTCCAGATGATCGACTCCATCTGAACGATTTTCACTCATAACTATCTCCCTTGATCGTCTGATTTGGCTTGAGTAGCCGACGAATGCGCCATTGGGTCGTTGAGGAAGAAGAACACCGGGGGTCGGGTTCGCGCCGACTTCGACGAAAGTGTGTCGTAGTTGGGGAGATGCTTCTTCATCCGGTCTGCGAGCGTGTGCAAGACTTCGGACCGTTCGGGGCGGCGTCTGCTGTGAAGCAGATCACTTCACTTCCGAGGTTACAGCCAAATAGCTATAGTTCAACAGTTTTTTGAAAATTAGACTTTTGCATCGGTGCACGCTTGTCAGGAGAGCTGTTCTCGGCTAGCCTTCGTCAGCCCCGTGTGAACGATGAGGCCCTCGTACCGCGGCTGAAGCCCTTGCAGCGAGGTGGTTCACGCCTGTCTTTTTGGGGGCCGGGCGTTCAAGTTCGGGCATGCCCGACCCCCTCGACGGGATCACTTCCCGACTGCTGGCCGGCGGCGGCGGGCTTGGACGTTAATGCCATGATCACCGAGGTACTCACCCACACAGCTATCAGGCTCCCCTGCGACCCCCGCACCCTGACCTGCGAAAGCCGCAGTGGGGAAGATTCTGGACACTGGATCACCGGGCCTGGGACTCCAACATGATCTCCTGCCTGCTTCAGGAGGTCCGAGGCTTAGATGGTGTAGATCAGTGAGAGCCCCAGATGGGGAACATCCAGAGCCAGTCGATGCTGGTGTGGGGATCCGGATTTGATCCGCTCGCCGACCAGGTACATCCCGGAGTTGCCGAGAATGACGCGGTTGCTGGCGTTGACGAGGGCCGCATCTCCGGGAATGGAGCGAAGGATGGGCATGATGAGGGGTTCCAGATCCTTGACCCGGATGTCGCAGGCAGCTACCCCGGTGAAACGTCCCTGGACCGCAAGCGGAGCCGCAAATGTCAGGATGTATTCCTCGAAGCCGAGAAAGTCCACATACGGCCCCCACAGGCTCTGCTCACCTGTCGACGCGGCGGTGGAGAAGAACGGCAACTTCTCATAGTCGTAATAGCGGTTGCTGCCTGGAGTTATGTCCAGGTCGAGCCTGCCGATGGTGCCGTGTTCCTTTCGGGCCCACCAGTCCAAAGCCGGCACCCCCTCCCCGAGGGTTTCCACGGCAAAGAAGGTCCCGGCCCCAGCTGAAAAACTGTTCTTCGTCAGGAACTCCCGGGGATATTCGTCCATTCCCTCCAGAGCAGCCCTATCGACGCTGGACTTGCCGGCAAGATTTCGTTCAAGGAGGGAAGAAACGTCGCTGGAGAGTTTGTTGACCTCCATGCAGACGCCGCTCAGCCAGGAAGAAAGGGCAGAGGCAGCACGTACGACTTCAGCGGTGGGCTTCATTGACCATCCTGGTTTGATTGGGCGTATCCGAGGGTCAGTTTCTTGTCGATCAGGTGGAAAATGTTCCGCCTGATGTGCTCAAGGACAAGTTTCTGGGCCTTCTCGGGCTGGTCCTGGGCGACTGCCCGGACCAATTCCAAGTGTTCAGCGGCTGCCTGCTCAGGGTCAAATGCCACCGTCAGGGGAGTCCAAAGCTGCTGAACTGTTTCTTCCTGAAGCCGGATCTCGGCATTGGCAAGCCTCGGTGACTGGGCGGCTATCGCCATCTCGATGTGGAAGCGACTGTCGGCAGGGGCGCGCACTTCGGGGGAATCGGCCAGAACCAACGCCCGGGCAAGTTCCTGCAGCCGCTCAAAGTCATGTGCTTCGGCACGCTCACAGGCCAGCCGGACGGTCGTGGCTGCGATCGCAGAATGTTCGTCTCCGATGTCACGGATTTCGGAAATCGACGTCGAGAGGAACCAGTCCCGTATTACGTCGGTCTGGGTACGAGGCTGACTGACGACAAAAGTCCCCCCGCTGCGGCCTCTCCGGGTCTCGACGACTCCGCGCTCGCGCAACTCCCCCAAAGCTTCGCGAAGAGTCGCGCCGCCAACCCCGAACATTTCCGAGAGTGCCGCTTCGGGAGGCAAACGTTCACCCACCTTGAGCAGCCCGAGCCCGATGGCCTTGGTAATCCTGTCCACGATCGCATCGGCCCTCTCGATTTCCGGCAGGGACCGATATATCTGGGACTGGAATGAGGGCGGCGAGGCCAAAAGTCTGCGCTCCGGGAACTGGGCTACGGGGTGGGTCAATAACAAGCAGGTCCGGACAGCTCCGACAGGACTCAGCTCGTTGTACAGAGTCTATGCAATAAATCCTTCAAAGCTGTGGCTTTCCGGCACCCCAGCATGCCTCAGGCGGCAGCGCCAATCCTAAAGTGTAGTCAGAACCGTCAGAAAACAGTGTTACCCCTGCCCAAACGCTTCGGGAGTATGGATATCAACCAGAAAGCGTCGTTCGGCTGCTACCGGCCAACGACCGAATAGAAGGGGAAAACATCGTGACTACGACAGCAGGTGAAGTTCGTACCGGCTACAGCAGCACAGACGACATTGTCCGGAATCTCTCTCTTGTCAGGGACGAGATCACGGACACAGCGGCCAAGATCGACGAACAGCAGATCGCCGATCTGGCGCGCCACCTTAGCCAGCCTGGCCGGGTGTTCGTCGCCGGAGCCGGCCGCAGCGGCCTGGTACTGCGAATGGCCGCCATGAGGCTGATGCACCTTGGCCTGAACGTCCACATCGCCGGTGACACCACCACTCCCGCAATCGCTTCCGGCGACCTGCTCCTGGTGGCCTCGGGATCGGGAACAACCTCGGGGGTAGTCAAGTCGGCCGAAACAGCGGCTAAGGCGGGTGCACGGATTGCCGCGTTCACCACCAACCCGAGTTCACCGCTTGCCGGCCTCGCCGACGCTCTGGTGATCATTCCCGCAGCCCAGAAGACCGACCACGGCTCCAGCGTTTCCCGCCAGTACTCAGGGTCCCTTTTCGAGCAGGTACTATTCCTCGCCACCGAAGCACTCTTCCAGTCCCTGTGGGACAACACGGATGTACCTGCCGAAGAGCTCTGGCTCAGGCACGCAAACCTCGAATAGCCGTGGCCCAGATTTCACCCACCGCAGCATCCACTCAATTTTCAACACCCACCGCATTTCCCAACAGAAAGAAAACACCATCATGAAGCTCCAAGTTGCTATCGACCTGCTGACCACCGAAGCCGCCCTCGAACTCGCCGGCCAGGTTGCCGAATTTGTTGACATCATCGAGCTGGGAACCCCGCTGATCAAGGCCGAAGGCCTCTCCGTCATCACCGCGATCAAGAACGCCCACCCGGACAAGGTTGTTTTCGCTGACCTCAAGACCATGGACGCCGGCGAACTCGAAGCTGACATCGCCTTCAAGGCGGGCGCTGACCTGGTCACCGTGCTCGGTGCAGCCGATGACTCCACCATCGCCGGCGCCGTCAAGGCTGCCAAGGCCCACAACAAGGGTGTTGTCGTTGACCTCATCGGTATCGAGGACAAGGTGACCCGCGCCAAGGAAGTACGCGCCCTGGGTGCGAAGTTCGTTGAGATGCACGCTGGCCTGGACGAGCAGGCAAAGCCCGGCTTCGACCTGAACGGTCTGCTCCGCGCCGGCGCAGAAGCCCGCGTTCCGTTCTCTGTGGCAGGCGGCGTGAAGCTCGCCACCATCGGAGACGTCCAGAAGGCAGGCGCTGATGTCGCCGTCGCCGGCGGCGCCATCTACGGTGCAGCCGACCCGGCCCTGGCAGCCAAGCAGCTCCGCGCCGCCATCAACTAACCAGCCGGTTGACGGTGGCCTCCCGCACTCCAAACAGTCGCGGGACGCCACCTCCGGGCTGCAGGACCTTGTGATTGGGGCCTGCAGCCGGCAATGTCTTTCCTGTACTGCCCGCGGAGATACGTCACCGCGGGCAGTACAGTTCAGTGCTGAATCCAATTCCAGGAACACAACACCCCCAATGACGTGGGGTGGCGCATGGGCGCACTCAAACCCATGGGAAGGAACTGTTTCATCATGCGAAGTCAGGCCACACACAATTTGGAAGTAGTCGTTACCGAGCCGAGTCGTCTTTACGAGTTGCTCGACGATGCCGAGGCCGCGCTCCGGCAGGTAGCGAGGCCCCAGTGCTATTCCGGCATTCTGGTCACGCGCCATACTCCCAGCCGGTACACCCTCGCCCTCAGTGACACCGTTCCCTACGGGGAGACCCGCGAGCAGATCCTCTCGTAACCGCCGGTCCACGGTCGGACTGCCCTGTCGAAAGTTAGAAGCAAGTATGTCACTTACCGACGTTGATTCAAGTGTGCGGTCCGGGGTCAATCCGCTGCGTGATCCGCGGGACCGCCGTCTGAACCGGATTGCCGGCCCGTCGTCGTTGGTGCTCTTTGGAGTGACGGGGGATCTTGCCCGTAAGAAGCTCATGCCGGCCGTGTATGACCTCGCGAACCGGGGGCTGTTGCCGCCGAGTTTCGCGCTGGTGGGCTTCGCCCGCCGGGAGTGGGAGAACGAAGACTTCGCCGCCGAGGTGAAGGCATCGGTCATGGCCTATGCCCGCACCCCGTTTGACGAGGCAGTCTGGAACCAGCTCTCCGAGGGCATCCGTTTTGTCCAGGGAGAGTTCGACGACGACGACGCCTTTGAGCGGCTCGGCGACACCATCGATGAACTGGACGAGCAGCGCGGCACCCGCGGGAACCACGCGTTCTATCTGTCGATTCCGCCGAAGGCATTCGAGCAGGTCTGCCGGCAGCTGTCCAAGCACGGACTGGCGCAGGCCGAGGGGGAGAAGTGGCGCCGTGTGGTCATCGAGAAGCCGTTCGGGCACGACCTCGAGTCGGCCCGGCAGCTCAACGACATCGTCGAGTCGGTGTTCCCGCCGGATGCCGTGTTCCGGATCGACCACTACCTGGGCAAGGAGACGGTCCAGAACATCCTGGCGCTGCGCTTCGCAAACCAGCTGTTCGAGCCGCTCTGGAACGCCAACTATGTGGACCACGTCCAGATCACCATGGCCGAGGACATCGGCACCGGCGGCCGCGCCGGGTACTACGACGGCGTGGGCGCGGCCCGCGACGTCATCCAGAACCACCTCCTGCAGCTGCTCGCGCTGACCGCGATGGAGGAACCCATTTCCTTCAACGCCGATGACCTGCGCGCGGAGAAGGAAAAAGTCCTCGCCGCGGTCCGGCTCCCCGAGGACCTGTCCGCCCACTCGGCCCGCGGGCAGTTCGCCGGCGGCTGGCAGGGCGGCGAGCAGGTGCTCGGGTACCTGGAGGAGGACGGCATTCCGGCCGATTCGACCACCGAGACGTTCGCCGCGATCCGGGTGGACATCCACACCCGCCGCTGGTCCGGGGTGCCGTTCTACCTGCGTGCCGGCAAGCGGCTCGGCCGCCGGGTGACGGAGATCGCGGTGGTATTCAAGCGGGCACCGAACCTGCTGTTCCGTGACCACGCCGAGGACGACTTCGGCCAGAACGCCGTGGTGATCCGGGTCCAGCCCGACGAGGGCGCCACCATCCGCTTCGGGTCCAAGGTCCCGGGCACCCAGATGGAAGTCCGCGACGTCACGATGGACTTCGGCTACGGCCACTCCTTCACCGAATCCAGCCCGGAGGCCTACGAACGGCTCATCCTGGATGTGCTGCTCGGCGAACCGCCGCTGTTCCCCCGGCACGCGGAAGTGGAACTGTCCTGGAAAATCCTGGACCCGTTCGAGGACTACTGGGCGTCGCTGCCCGGACAGCCCGAACCCTACGCCCCCGGCAGCTGGGGCCCCGCCTCCGCCGACGAGCTGCTGGCCCGTGACGGACGAACCTGGAGAAGGCCATGATCGTAGACCTGCCCGACACCACCACCTCGAAGATCTCCAAGAAGATCATGGCCCTGCGCGAGGCGGGCGGCGTGATCGCCCTGGGCCGGGTCCTGACCCTTGTGGTCGTGACCAAATCGGGGCTGGAAGAGGAGGCCATCGAGGCCGCCAACGAGGCCAGCCGCGAACACCCGTGCCGGATCATCGTGCTCGCCGACGCCGGCGCTGACGCGCCCACCCGCCTGGACGCCCAGATCCGGGTGGGCGGGGACGCCGGCGCCTCCGAGGTGATCGTGCTCCGCGGCTACGGCGAACTCGCCCAGGAAAGCGAATCCCTCGTCGCGGCCCTGCTGCTGCCCGACGCGCCGATCGTGGCATGGTGGCCGCACGGCGCCCCGGACAACGCCGGCCAGACCTCCATCGGGCGCATCGCGCACCGCCGGATCACGGACTCGGCCAACGAGGCCGACCCCCAGGCGGCCCTGGAGACCATCCGACGCACCTACAAGGCCGGGGACACCGACCTCGCCTGGACCCGGCTGACGAACTGGCGGATCCAGCTCGCCGCGGTCCTGGACCAGGCCGACGACTCGCCCGTCACGGCCGTCACCGTCGAGGGTGCCTCGGACTCACCCAGCACCCTGCTCCTCGCAGCATGGCTCAAGTTGTCCCTGAGGGCTCCGGTTACTGTTGTACCGGAGCGCGCAGGGATGGGTATCCGCAGTGTCCGGCTCTGCCGTGATACCGGGGATGTCCAGCTGTCCCGGCCAGGTCGCTCAGTGGCTGTGCTGACCCAGCCGGGACAGCCCGCGCAGCGGATCTCCCTGCCCCGCCGCAGCCTCAAGAATTGCCTGGCGGAAGAACTCCGCCGCCTCGACCCCGACAAGGTCTTCGGCGAAACCGTCCGTAGTCTTGATACCTCCAAAATGCACCAAGAAACCGACATGACGTTCACGTGCAACGGGGAACCAAGGCGTAACCGGGATCTTCAGTCACTGATCGCCGTTTAGGGGGACCGCGCAACCGAGGACCAGGAACCCCAACGCGTTAGTTAGATTGGCACCTGGTGCCGATACAGCGGATCCGGCCGGGTCCAGGAAAGGAACACAAGAATGATGGTCCATAAAGTACAGGCAGTCATCGCCCGGGCGAAGAACGCCCCGGTTTCGGTGGAGACTATCCTGGTGCCGGATCCCGGGCCGGGGGAGGCGCTGGTGGACATCCTCACCTGCGGTGTCTGCCACACGGACCTGCACTACCGGCAGGGCGGCATCGGTGATGAGTTCCCGTATTTGCTGGGCCATGAGGCCACGGGTGTGGTCAGCGCGGTGGGTTCCGATGTCACGCAGATTCGGCCGGGCGACCGGGTCATCCTGAACTGGCGGGCCGTCTGCGGCCAGTGCCGGGCCTGCGCCAAGGGCCAGCCGCAGTACTGCTTTAACACGCACAACGCGACGCAGAAGATGACCCTCGAGGACGGCACGGAACTCTCTCCCGCGCTGGGCATCGGCGCCTTCGCGGAGAAGACGCTCGTGGCCGCCGGGCAGTGCACCAAGATTGACGACGACGCCGATCCCGCCGCCGTCGGGCTGCTCGGCTGCGGTGTGATGGCCGGCATCGGTGCCGCCATCAACACCGGCGAGGTCAAGCGCGGCGAATCCGTGGCCGTGATCGGCTGCGGCGGCGTGGGCATCGCCGCGATCGCCGGCGCAAAGCTCGCGGGCGCCACCACCATCATCGCGGTGGACATCGACGCCAACAAGGTGGAAATGGCCAAGTCCCTCGGCGCCACCCACGGCGTGGACTCCAGCAAGGAAGACCCGGTCGAGGCCATCCGGGCCCTCACCGGAGGCAACGGCGCGGACGTGGTGATCGACGCCGTCGGACGTCCCGAAACCTACAAGCAGGCGTTCTACGCCCGCGATCTCGCCGGCAGGGTGGTGCTGGTGGGCGTCCCGACGCCGGACATGAAGCTTGAGCTGCCCCTGCTGGACGTCTTTGGCCGCGGCGGGTCCCTGAAGTCCTCCTGGTACGGCGACTGCCTGCCCTCCCGGGACTTCCCGATGCTCGTGGCGCACTACAAGCAGGGCAACCTGGATCTGGACGCCTTCGTCACCGAGCGCATCACCATCGACCAGGTCGAAGAGGCCTTCGCGAGGATGCATGACGGCAAGGTCCTGCGTTCCGTCGTTGAAATACAGTCTCTGAAGGAGCTCTCATGACAGTCACCATCGAAAACCTCGTCACCTCGGGCACTTTTTCGCTCGACGGCGGCACCTGGGACGTGGACAACAACGTCTGGATCGTGGGCAACGACCATGAGTGCGTCATCATCGATTCGCCGCATGATGCGGCAGCGATCATCGGCCAGGTGCGCGGCCGGAAGGTCCTGGCCATCCTGCTGACCCACGCGCACAACGACCACATCGGCGCGGCGCGGGAGGTCGCGGACGCTGTCGGCGCCCCCATCGTCCTGAACCCGGAGGACCTGGTTCTCTGGAAGCAGGTTTACCCGGATATGGAACCGGACCGCTACCACGGGGACGGTGACGTGTTCGAGGTGGGCGGCACCGCGCTGTTGGCCATCCACACCCCGGGCCATTCCCCGGGCTCCACCTGCTTTTACCTCGAAAGTGAGGGAACGGTCTTCACCGGCGACACCCTCTTTAACGGTGGACCGGGAGCGACGGGACGATCCTACAGCGATTACCCCACCATCCTGACTTCCATCAGGGAACGGCTGCTCACCCTCCCGCCGGAGACCGTGGTCCGCACCGGCCACGGTGATAACACCACCATTGGTGCGGAACGGGAAACGCTGGCTAAGGTTTCCCAGTAGAGCAGGGTTCCCCCATCAGCAGGATCCCGACGAGGCGCGCCAGGACAGCTGGCGCGCCTCGTTGGGCGTTTTGAACAAGAACGGCGTGAGCCGGTAAGGAAGTTGGAACAATGAAGTTCGGTAAGCAGCCCGCCCCCGTCGCAGACATCAACGAGGACAACCTCGCAGTCCACAAGCCCAAAACAGAAGCTGCCGGAGTCAAGGCCGTCATGGTTGCCCTCGAACGCGCCGTGGCCCAGGCCGGCGTGACCCGCACGGCGCAGTCCCTGCTGCGGCTGAACCAGCAGGGCGGATTCGACTGCCCCGGCTGCGCCTGGCCGGAATCGGCCACGAAGCGCAAGGCGGCCGAGTTCTGCGAGAACGGCGCCAAGGCCGTGGCCGAGGAAAACACGCTGCGGACGGTCGGGGCGGAGTTCTGGGCCCGGCATTCCATCGCGGAGCTGGCGGGGAAGACGGAGTACTGGCTGGGCAACCAAGGCCGGCTGAGCGAACCGATGGTGATCCGCGAGGGCGAGACGCACTATTCGCCGATTTCCTGGGCTGATGCCTTCGAGCTGATCGGCGAACACATCCGGGCCTCCACCCCGGACCGCTGCGTCTTCTACACCTCCGGGCGCACCGCGAACGAGACGGCGTTTATGTACCAGCTGTTCGCACGGGCTCTGGGCACGAACAACCTCCCGGACTGTTCCAACATGTGCCACGAATCCTCGGGCTCGGCGCTGAACCCGACCATCGGCATCGGCAAGGGAACCGTGTCCCTGGAGGATATCCACGACTCGGAACTCATCTTCGTCGTGGGGCAGAACCCCGGGACCAACCACCCCCGGATGCTCTCAGCTCTGAAGGAGTGTAAGGACAAGGGTGGCACGGTTGTGGCGGTCAATCCGCTGCCGGAGGCCGGGCTGTTCAACTTCAAGGATCCGCAGACCGTCTCGGGTGTGGTGGGCGGCGGCACACCGCTGGCAGACGAGTACCTCCAGATCAAGGTGGGCGGCGACCTGGCGCTGTTCCAGGCACTGGGCCACCTGCTCCTGGCGGAGGAGGAACGCAACCCGGGCACCGTCGTCGACCGTTCCTTTATCGACGCGCAAACCGACGGGTTCGAAGCCTACCGCGACGCCCGCGGGGAGCTGGACTGGGCGGAAACCGAGAAAGCCACCGGCCTGTCCCGGGAACAGATCGAAACCGTGGCCGGGATGCTGATCCGGTCCAAGGCCACCATTTTCTGCTGGGCCCTGGGCGTGACGCAGCAGCCGCACTCGGTGGACACCATCAAGGAAATGGTCAACGTCCTGCTCCTGCAAGGCAACTTCGGCAAGCCCGGCGCCGGCGCCTGCCCGGTCCGCGGGCACTCCAACGTCCAGGGCGACCGGACCATGGGCATCTGGGAGAAGCCCAAGGAATGGCTCCTCGAGGCACTCGACACAGAGTTCGGGATCCAGTCCCCGCGGCACCACGGCCATGACGCGGTGGAGTCCATGGAAGCGTTTGAGCGCGACGAGGTGGACGTTTTTGTGTCCATGGGCGGCAACTTCTCACTCGCCTGCTCTGACACGGAGACTCTGGAAGCCGGCATGCAGCGGATCGGCCTGACCGTGCACATCTCCACCAAGCCGAACCGGTCCCACGTGGTGCACGGCCGCACCTCGCTGATCCTGCCCACGCTGGGGCGGACGGACAAGGACGACAAGCACCCCGAGGGCGCCCAGTTCCTGTCCGTGGAGGACTCAATGTCCGTGGTCCACTCCACCCAGGGCAGGCTGCAGCCGGTCTCCGAGCACCTGCTCGCCGAACCGGTCATCGTGGCCCGGATGGCAGCGGCGACCTTCGGGCCGGACCACCACGTGGACTGGAAGGCCATGGCCGAGGACTACGACTTGGTCCGGGACCACATCTCCCGAGTCCTGCCCGGTTTCGAGGACTTCAACGCCCGGGTCCGGACCAAGAACGGCTTTGTGCTGCCTAACCCGCCCCGGGACACCCGCTCCTTTAAAACGGACATCGGCCGCGGCCGCTTCACAGTCAGCCCGCTGGAATACCTTACCCCTCCCGACGGGCATCTGGTACTCCAGACCATCCGCAGCCACGACCAATACAACACCACGTTCTACGGCCTGGACGACCGCTATCGCGGGATCTCGGGCGGCCGCCGCGTGATCCTGGTACACCCCGAAGACCTGGCAGAACTCGGCTTTAAGGACCGGGACCTCGTGGACGTCGTGAGCACCTTCCGGGGCCAGGACCGGCAGGCGGACAAGTTCCGGCTGGTCGCCTACCCGACCGCGAAGGGCTGCGCCGCGGCCTACTTCCCCGAGGCCAACGTCCTGGTCCACAGGGAAAACGTGGCCCGGGAATCCAACACCCCCGGGTTCAAGGCAATGTTCGTCCGCTTCGAGCCGCACGCCGGCGGGACTGCATCTGCCGTGGCCGCCGCTCTCGAACCGGCCGCTGTCGTCTAGGAACAGCAGAACGGCCCCGCATCCCACAGAAGACGGGGCCGTTCTTGTGATGTCGGCCGGCCGGCCGGCCGCGCAGGCGTTCCATTCCCGGATCAGCCAGCGGCGCGGCGGCGACCGTGGCGGCCACACGCTTCACGTGTGCACAGTGTCCTGCCGTTTAGGTGTTGGGGCTCATTTCATGAGGGCGTGTTTGACGTGTTGGATTCCCAACGGAACTGCAGGAGCCGTCCCTGGTGGACGATGCGGTCGGTGACGGCGGCTGCCATGTTGTCGCCGCGGTTCCCCAGCGTACTGATTTCGAGGTTGGTGGTGATGATCAGGCTGCGTTTCTCACAGCCGTCGGTGATGACTTGGAACAAGAGCCCGGCGCCTTCTGTACTTCGAGGAGCCGGCTATTCCCGTATCGAAGTGCGGGCTCACCGCACCATCCAGCAGGCGACAGGGGGAGGCGTTGCTCAGCGGTGGGCTTCGCTACTGGATCCTGGCGATCGGTGCACGGTGTCCGGAGTGCCCTGTCGGTTCCGTTCCGGTTTGTTAATCAGAACAGGAAAGGTGCTAGGCGTGAGGTCAGTTCACGGGCCGCTTCGGCGTGTTCGCAGATTGTGGTGAACCGTTCTGAGGGGCCGGAGAGGCAGAGGGCTGCGCCGGCGGGCCTGCTGGGAAGTCTTACTGGAAGTGCCAGACTTGCGGATCCTTGTGCTAATTCGTTGATTTCCGAGGCCTCGCCTTTGAACCGTATTTCCGCGAGTTGCCCTTCCAGTTGCGCCTCTGTGAGCGTGTGCTGTGTCAGCTTCATCAACGGCCCTCTCGGCAGAGGGGAGGCCGAATCGCCAAGTTCAGCGAGCATCAGTTTCCCTGCGGCGGAGGCGTGTGGATACCGGAGCATTTCGAATGCTGATTGGAGCGGATAATCCGGATCTTCATCGGCGATTCTGAGGGAAGCGTTCCGGAACATGATGAGATGCACAGCGAAACGGTTTCCACTCCGGAACTCTTCTATTACGGTGTGGGCCGCGGTGGGGACGGTTGGCGGGGTCGCAGCGGTAATCAGGCCTGAAATCGCGTGTCCGAGGGCGAATCCGCGGAGATCAGATGTGCGGGCCAGATACTCGTCCCCGACGAGCGCATTCAGCACCCGGTAGGCGGTCGCCGGGGGCATCTGCAGGGCGTCGGTGATCTCTTTCGCCGTTGTCCCGGTGCCGAACCGTGCCACGATCTCCAGGATCCTGAGCGAGTTTGACGCTGTGCTGGGCCCCGGGTGTTCGGACCTGTGGCTCATGGGACGGGCCCAGCATGAAACAGGTCTAGTTCCCGGGTCTCGTCGTAGATGCCCACGGACGCCAGACGCTCAGGTAACCGAAGGCGAAGGAACATGGCGTAAAGGACGCTGGCGAGGAGGACACCGCCGTAAATGACGGTCTGCAGGTTGCCTGTGTGAATCGATACCGTCGCAGCCATCCAGACCACGGCCCCGAGGGTCAGGGAGGTTGCTGCCCCGAGTATCCAGCTGGCGTAAGTGTCCTCCCCGATCCGGCGCAGGAAGAAGGGCAGGGACGCGCTGGCAAGGATATAGGCCCCAAGGTATCCGTAGGCGCCCAGCGTGAAGAGGTTCGCGAGGCCCTGCACCGGACTGGCACCGGAGATGATGACCGCGATGGGAACGATGGCAACTACCGGCATTATGACCATGATTGCCATCGAGGGGGTTCGAAAGGCGGGATGGGTCCGGCCGACTATTCGCGGCGCAACGCCTTCTCTGCCCATACAGAAAAATATCCGGGCGAGGGCGTTTACAGATGCGATCGCGCACGCAAACCACGATGCTGCGATTCCCAGGTCAAGGACTGCGGCGAACACCGGAGAAGTCTGGGAAAACAGGTCGGACAAGGGAGTGGAACTCGCTTTAATGTTTAACGGTGCCTCGTTGAGGGCTACGTCCTGGGCGGTCGCGGCAAGCAGATAAAGCACGCCCGTCACGATGGGGGTCCAAGTGAGGGCCCGAGGGACGCTGACGAAGGGTTTATACGCCTCGCCTCCCAGCGTGGTCGGGCTTTCGAAGCCGACAAAGGCGCTTACGGCCACGACGATTCCGATCCACAACGAATCAAAATTTCCGTTCCAGACAAACACACTCCCGAGACTCACCTTCGGCGCGTAGAAGGCGAAGTAGACAATCATGAGGGCGGCGAGGACTCCAATTGCAATGGATTCAATCAACAACGTGGACCACGCGGATATCCGGATCCCCCTAACCATGAGGAAACAGGCGGCGCCCGCGGCGGCAAGAATGACCAGCACCGTGAAAACCTTGGGATCCGCGAGGGGGACCCCAAGATTGATCAACAGCTGAACGACATATGTGCCAACAGCCAACAGACTGGCCATGGCCACGAGGCCGTAACCGAACATGGCCGACCAGCCGGCGGTAATTGCCGTCCGTTGGCCAAGTCCCTTGGCTGTGTAGCTGTAGAGGCCGCTGACGGCAGCCATGCGCTTTGCCATCGGTCTCAGACAGAAGGAAACCAGGACCATGACCGCCATGGCCGCGCCGAATGTCAGCACAAGGTTCGGTCCGGTGGATCCAAAGACAAGAGACGGAAAGACAAGAGCCGGAATGACGGCCATGGCACCCGCAGGCGCCACGGCGGCCACTGCCTGCGCGAAGACCGGCAAGAAGGAAAGCTTCCGGCGGCTCAGGCCCTCCACCGGAGAGCGGGGAGTGATGAAGCGATCACCGCGGGCAGACACTGGGAACCAACTTTCCCTCCGACGGGCAGGCTCGCCTTGCTTATGAAGGACGCAAGTCATCGACCCGAGGTGCAAAACCTTAGCATTCTCGGCCCCTGTCATGACAGCCGCGAACATGTTTCCGAATGTTTCCAACATGTTAACTGCAATGGGAAAATATGGTCCCGAATTTCTCATGCAAATGTTCACAAAAAGACTCGCCTAAATGAATCCCCTGACGTAGTTTTGCTACGTGAAGGGAAAGTTCGTGACCCACATCACGCCGGCAGAACTCGGAGCAGAGCACGGCCGGCACTCTATAAATTTGAGGATGTCGGGTTTACGGACGATGCCTTCCGGAGCCCCGGCCGGGGGCTTTTGAGGTGATCTTCAGCGCAGCCTCATATGCACCAAAAATAAACAGTTCTGACAATAAACAGTTCTGATAATCCAAGGACCTTTTGTGTCTATTGGTCCCGCAACGGCAATACCGCCTGCCGGACCGGGCACGAGATCCAGGCCAGGCGTGTGTGGGTCAACGACTACCATGCCTACCCCGCGGGGGCGGCGCGGGGCGGCTACAAGTCCTCAGGCATCGGACGTGAGAACCACTCCATGATGCTGGACCACTACCAGCAGACCAAGAACCTCACGGTCAGCTACAACGAGGACACGCTCGGCTTATTCAATACCGGTTCCTGGAACATTTCGGCTGTCAGCCCCTGGGGACCCTCATCCTGAACAACCAAGGAGAAACCATGACTCTCAACACTGAAATCCACACCGAGGTAGGGGTATCACACCCTCTGGATCCGCTGTCCCGCGCCGAGATTTCCCGGGCGGCGGCGATCCTGAAGGATGGACCGGCCGCGGCGGAATCGTTCCGCTTTATCAGTATTGAGCTGCGCGAGCCGGAGAAGGAACTGCTCCGGGCCGGCGCCGCGACGGTGCGCGAGGCTGATGCGGTCCTGGTCAACCGTGCCGAGGGACGCTCCTACGAAGCCATTGTCGACCTTGATTCGGGCATCGTCTCGAAGTGGACCCAGCTGGCCGCGAACATCCATCCCCCGTTCATGCTGGACGAGTTCGCCGAGGGTGAAGAGAGCTGCCGGAAGAACCCCGAGGTCCAGGCCGCCCTGGCCAGGCGCGGCATCACCGACATGTCCCTGGTCTGCTTCGAACCGTGGTCCGTGGGCTACTTCGGTGAAGACAACGAGGGCCGGCGCCTGATGCGCGCCCTGGTCTTCGTCCGCGAGGAGGCCGATGACAGCCCGTACGCGCACCCGATCGAGAACTTCATCGTCATCGTGGACCTGAACTCCGGCGAGGTCGTCAAGGTCGAGGACGACCAGGCCATCCCCGTCCCCAGCGCCAGCGGCAACTACCTGCCCAAGTACGTCGGCGAAGCCCGCACCGACCTCAAACCCATCTCCATCACCCAGCCCGAAGGCGCGTCCTTCACGGTCACCGGAAACCACGTCCAGTGGGCCGACTGGTCCTTCCGCGTCGGGTTCACCCCCCGCGAAGGCCTGGTCCTGCACCAGCTGAAGTTCCGCAACAAGGGCGTCGAACGTCCCGTGATCAACCGGGCCTCACTGTCCGAAATGGTCGTCCCCTACGGCGATACCGCCCCCGTCCAGGCCAAAAAGAACGCCTTCGACTCCGGCGAATACAACATCGGCAACATGGCCAATTCCCTGACCCTGGGCTGTGACTGCCTGGGCGAAATCAAGTACTTCGACGGCATCACCGCCGACAGCCACGGCAACCCGCTGACGATCGAGAACGCCATCTGCATGCACGAGGAAGACGACTCCATCCTCTGGAAGCACTTCGACTTCCGCGAAGGCACCACCGAAACCCGGCGCAGCCGCAAGCTCGTGATCTCCTTCATCGCCACCGTCGCGAACTACGAGTACGCCTTCTACTGGCACCTCTTCCTCGACGGCAGCATCGAGTTCCTGGTCAAAGCCACCGGCATCCTCTCCACCGCCGGCCAGAAACCCGGCGAGAAGAGCCCCTACGGCCAGACCCTGAACAACGACGGACTGTACGCCCCGATCCACCAGCACATGTTCAACGTCCGCATGGACTTCGAAATCGACGGACCCCGCAACGCCGTCTACGAAGTGGACATGGAAATCCCCGAGGACAACCCCACCCACACCGCCTTCAAGGCAGTGGACCGGCTCCTGGAAACCGAACAGGCCGCCATCCGCAAGACAGACTCCTCCAAGCACCGCTTCTGGAAGATCGCCAACCACGACAGCAAGAACCTGGTCAACGAACCGGTCGCCTACCGCCTCATCCCAACCAACGGCATCCAGCTCGCCGCCGGCGACGAGTCCTACGTCAGCAAACGAGCACAATTCGCCCGCAACAACCTCTGGGTCACCGCCTACGACCGGACCGAACGCTTCGCAGCCGGCGAATTCCCGAACCAGGCCACCGGCGCCGACGACGGCCTGCACATCTGGACCCAGGCAGACCGGAACATCGTCGACCAGGACCTCGTGGTCTGGTACACCTTCGGCATGCACCACGTCGTCCGCCTCGAAGACTGGCCCGTCATGCCCCGCCAGAACATCGGCTTCATGCTCGAACCCCACGGCTTCTTCGACCAAAACCCCACCCTCAACCTCCCCAGCAACGCCAACACACCCGCCTCCGCCGACGCCGGACAATGCTGCTCCGGACACGAATCATGAGCACCCAAAGCCCCCGCGCGGACGCCCCCGCCAAGCGCGGCTCCCAACCAGGCAAGCTGAAGGCCAACACCCTGGGGCTGTGGGATGTGGTGTTCATGGCGGTCGCGACGTCCGCGCCGATTACGGTGATGAGTGGAAATGTCCCGTTTTCGGTCGGCTACGGCGTCGGAACCGGAACCCCGGCAACATATATCTGGGCGACGGTTATCCTGACGGTCTTTGCGGTCGCATATGTCTCCATGGCCCGCTACGTGACCTCAACAGCGGCCTTCTACGGATTCATTTCCCGCGGTTTGGGACGCGTGCTTGGCCTCGGGACTGGCTTCATGGTCACCTTCAGCTACATCGTCTTTGAAGCCAGCATCATCGGTATCTTCTCCTACTTCGGCCATCTGGCCTTCCAGGACCAACTCGGGCTGGATATTCACTGGGTCGTTTTCGCCGTGGTCGGCCTCCTCCTCATCGGCTTTCTGACCTACTTCGAGATCAGCCTCGCAGCGAAAATCCTTACATTGCTGCTGGCCACTGAGATCGGAATTCTCGCAATCATGGCCTTCGGCGTGCTCTTCCATGGCGGCGGCCCCGACGGGCTGATGCCTCAGACGCTGAATCCGGTTAACATATTCCTGCCAAACGGTCTGCAGGTGGCCGCGCCGGGTCTCGCGATGTTCATCGCGTTCTGGTCCTGGACCGGATTTGAATCGACGGTCATGTATGGGGAGGAATCGAAGAACCCGAAGAAGATCGTCCCTATCGCCACGTTGATCGCGGTCACCGGAGTCGGCATCTTCTACACGTTCGTCTCCTGGATGTCCGTCGCCGGGAACGGCGCCGACCAAGCCATCGCTTTGGCGCAAAGCGCCAATCCCCTCGACATGTTCTTTCACCCCACGGACGTCTTTGTCGGCCACGGGTGGGTTCTGGTCATGGAATGGCTGATGATGACAGGATCCTTCGCTTGCGCGATGGCCTTCCACAACGCCGCAGCACGCTACATGTACTCCCTGGGACGAGAAGGAATCCTGCCCAGCGCACTTGGCAAAACGCACCTGAAGCATGGGTCGCCGCACGTCGCGTCGTTCCTCCAGACAGGTATTGCAATCCTGTGGATTCTCGGATTCTGGTTCTTCAACAAGGACCCCTACCTGGATGTCTTTGTCCTGCTGGCGGTGCTCGGGACCTTCACGCTACTGATTGTGCAGACGGTGACCATGGGCGCGGTGTTCAACTACTTCCGCAAGCACCACCCGGAAGAAAATGTGTGGCGCACCAAAGTCGCTCCCATCATCGGCGGGGCGGGGATGCTGGGTGTGGTCATCCTGATGTGCCTGAATTTGGACACGGCTGCCGGACCTGCCGCATCGTCCCTGCTTTTCAAGCTCATCCCCTACATCGCCACAGGGCTCTTTATCGCGGGGGCGGGCCTGGCCCTTTACCTTCGGAAGACCGATCCGCTCAGATACGAGACTATCGGTTACGTGGTTCTCGCCGACGATGCTCACGGCCCCGTCCTGGACGAGGAAGATCCGGAGCCGTTGCGCCCGATCGATCTCGAAACCATCAGGGAACTGGAGCGGCAGCAAGCCTCAGGTCAACTGGGGCGGGAGCTCGATGAACTGGAGCTGGAGAAGAACCTGGAGCTGGAGAGGGACTAGTCCTCAACAGGGGGTCCCCGGCGCTGTCCGCAGCAGCATCGGGGACCGGCCCCTTTTCCTGACCCGAACTTCGGTCCCCGGCGCTGTCGACAACCGCGTCGGGGACCGAACCCATACCTATCCCAAACCCAGTAGTGAGAGCGTGATCCGCGTGTTCAATATCCCCGCAATTACCTGGACCCTCACGGCCTTCCTGCTGCTTGGCGGAAGCTATCACGTCCTGCACGCGACAAGGTCCCACCACATCACGGACCGGGTTAACTACAGCCTCCATGCCCTCATGAACGCCCTGATGGCTGCCATGTTATGGAACCTCGCGCCCTCGACCATGCTGGCCCAGATCGCAGTCCTCGCCGGCGCGGCACTGTGGTTTGTCATTCAGGCGGTCGCCCGGCCGGAATTCAAAATACTCTGCGCCGGCAGCCAGGGCCGCCTGAAATGCCTTTACCACAGCCTCACCATGGCTGGTGCCGCCCTCATGGCCGCCATGATGGGCCATGTGACTACCGCCGGCCAGGGAACCGTCCCGGCAGACGGAATGTCAATGTCAATGCCGGCCACCCACCACGCGATGGCAGCCGTGCCCCAAAACACGGCTACAGCAACGTTTGATCACTCACCCGCTCTGGCGATCCTGCTGACAGTATGCTTCGGAGCCGCGGCGGTGGTTTTCCTTGTCCGCCTACTGCGTTTCCGGGCAACGACAACCACTCTCCGCCACGCGGCGGCTTCACGACTCTCCCTCCGCGCAGACCACGGACTCGAAGCCCTCGGCGCCGCCGTCATGGCCCTGATGTTCGCCACCATGGCCGCATAACCCCCCGACCACACAGCCGTATGCCGGAACCGCACCGACGCCGGCATGAGCACCGCACGGGCTGGCGACGGCGAAGACCCGGATGACTACCGTTACCCCGTGATGCCCGTCCGGCTCCCCGACCAGCAGCCCCATTCCCATCACTAGCCGGAAGTTACGTGGGTCTCTCGCCCGGATTCGTTGAGTTTCCGGGCGGGGGGCCCGTTTTATACGGTTTCGCGTAGTCAGAATAGTTGTCGTGTCTTTCCCGAATGTGAGGGAAAAGCACTCTAAAATGTTGTTATGATGAAGCGAGGCGGCGCGGTTCATGTAGTCAGAGTTGTGAAGTCCCATACGGACAAGCATGGCCAGGAGCGCGTATACCGGTCGGCGTACCTGCGCCGGACCTACCGCGAGGGCGGGAAGGTCCGCAACGAAACGGTCGCGAACCTTTCGGCCCTGCCCGGGCATGTGGTCGACTTCATCGACGCCGGGCTCAAGGGCCGGCACCTGGTGCCCGCGGACGCCGTGGCCACCATCACCCGGTCCCTGCCGCACGGCCACGTCGCCGCGGTCTTCGCCCAGGCCAAAGCCCTCGGCATTCCCGCTCTGCTCGGCCCGGCCTGCGGGCAGCGGGACCTGGCCCTGGCCCTGGTGATCGCCCGGGTCTGCAGACCCGGTTCGAAGCTGGCGACCACCCGCTGGTGGGCCGACACAACCCTCGCCGAAGACCTCGGAGTCGCCGGCGCCACGACCGATGAGGTCTACGCCGCGATGGACTGGCTCGCAGGCCGGCAGGAAACCATCGAGAAGGCGCTGGCGAAAAGGCATCTGTCCCCGGAGGCCAACCCGGACCGGCTCGCGTTGTTCGACCTGTCCTCGTCCTGGGTCACCGGGCACAAGTGCCCGCTCGCGGCCCGCGGCTACTCCCGCGACGGGAAGAAAGGTCTGGAGCAGATCGAGTACGGTCTGCTCACCGACCCCGAGGGCCGGCCGGTCTCGGTGCGTGTCGTGCCCGGGAACACCGCGGACCCGGCCGCGTTCGAGGCCCTCGCCAAGGACTTCAAAACCCGCTACGGCCTGGCGGACATGGTGATGGTCGGAGACCGCGGCATGATCACCTCCGCCCGGATCGAACAGCTCAAGGAACTCGGCGGACTGGGCTGGGTCACCGCGCTGCGCGCCCCCGCCATCCAGGCCCTGGCCGCCGACGACGGGCCCCTGCAGATGAGCCTGTTCGACGAGCAGGACCTGGCCGAGATCGCCCACCCGGACTACCCGGGCGAACGCCTCATCGCCTGCCGCAACCCGCTCCTGGCCGCCGAACGGGCCCGCAAACGCACCGCACTGCTCGCAGCCACCGACACGGAGCTGGCCAAAATCACCGCCGCCGCCGAAGCCGGGCGGCTCAAAGACGCCGGGAAGATCGGCGTGCGCGCCGGCAAGGTCGTCGGCAGATACAAGATGGAAAAGCACTACACCCTGACCATCGGCGACACCTCGTTCGCGTACGCCCGCAACGAGGAACAAATCGCCGCCGAGGCGGCCCTGGACGGAATCTACATCATCCGCACCACCATCCAGGACACCCACATGGACGCCGGACAAGTCGTCGCGACCTACAAGTCCCTGGCCAACGTCGAACGCGACTTCCGCTCCATCAAGGCCATCGACCTGGACCTGCGCCCGATCCACCACCACACCGAAACCCGGGTCCGCGCCCACGTATTCATCTGCATGCTCGCCGCCTACCTCACCTGGCACCTCCGCCGGGCCTGGGCACCCCTGACGTTCACCGACGAAAACCGCCCCGAACCGGAGAACCCCGTCGCCCCCGCAAAACGATCGGCCGCAGCGCAGACCAAAGCAAGCCGGCGCACCACCCCAGACGGACACCCCGCCCACAGCTTCCGGTCCCTGCTGGACCACCTGGGAACCCTGACCCGCAACGAGATCCGCTACGGCGCCGAGGAGACCGCGCCCCTGATCCCCACCCTGGCCGTGCCCACCCCCATACAACACAAGGCCTTCGACCTGATCGGCCAAAGCTTCCCGCTGACCCTGAAGTAGACAGAAGGAGGAACCCCGGAAACAGCGGAATCCCCGCCAACGCGGGGATTCCGCACGTCATGCCAGACGTAACTTCGGACTAGCGCAGGAAAGGGTTCCATGCATATCGGAATGATCGGCCCTGGAAAAATGGGATCCCGCAAGCGCTCTCTGTTCCCTCTTCCGGCCCGAGTGCTATAAGACAAGTGCTGGACGATTCAATGCCTCTGGACGATTTCCACCTTGTCTCTCGCCCTGCTGCTGGTCCAGATGCCTGAATCCTGGTCTACGGGACCGGCGAGCAGCGGCCTGGGGATGGCCCGCTTCGTCCCGGGTGCGCGGCTCATTTCGCCGTCGTGCCTCGATGGGGCACAGATTGTCCCGGTGCCGCCGGTTTCTTACATCGTCACCGGAGTCCGTGACTGTGCGCCAGCGCGATCGCCTCGGTGCGTGAACCGACGTCGAGCTTCCTGAACAGGTTCCGCACGTGGAACTTGACCGTGTTCTCGCTGATGCCCAGCGTGGAGGCGATGGTCCGGTTGCGGTGCCCGGCAACCAGGTGCTGGAGCACCTCGAGCTCCCGGGCAGCAAGATCCCAGCCGTCGACATCCCCCGCCGGGCGTGACATTTGCAGGTCCAGGGGGAGGGTGACAAAAACGTCCGCACCCCAGCCTGGCATGACGTCGATCCGCAGCTGCCCGGTGAGCGCCTGGACCCGGCGGTCCAGGCGGGCGATGCTGGGCGCGTCGGCTTTGAGTGCACCCCGGCCGTCGTCGCGGACGTTGATCAGCAGGTTTTCGCCGTCGCAGTCCCATTGCGTCCGTACTCTGCTGACGTCGGGTTGTTCCGTCATGGCCAGCACAAGTCCGCGGACGATGGCCCGTGCCGCATGGGCAACTTCGCCGGGCAGGGCCCTTCCATTCAGCGGCGGTTCGATAAATTCGATCTCGATGCCGCTGTAGCGTGTGAGCGGCCGCAGGTCCTCCCGCAGGCGTTCGAAGGCCTTGGCAACGGGCTCTTTCACCAGGTCTGTCGTGCGGTCACTGTGGGTCCGGAGCCCGATCAAAGCCTTGGCGGTGAGGTCGATAACGGTTGTGCGGGCCGCCGCATCGTCCAGAGAGGATGAACGAAGGGCTGCCAGAAGGGTCTCCAGGGTGGTGGAGTGCACATCGGTCAGTTCTGCTGTCACGCGAAGGCGTTCAGCGGATGCCGCCCGCGATTCGAGCAGGTACGACGGCGGCGCATCAGCCACCTTCTCCCGGATCCGCCGCGCAGTGAGGCGCCACAGATACGTCACCAGGTCCAGCCCGGCATTGCGCCCCGGATCAGCAGGGGGATCGGTGAGGACCAGGAGGGCGTTGCTCGAGGCGTGTTTCAGGGCGAGCACGGGGCGGGTCTTGCCGGCGAGCTCGGCTTCCCCGAACCAGGGTCCCTCATCCTTAAGGGTGGCGCGGAGCGTGTCCAGCTCGGTGATGGAGACCCGGGAAATAATGTCTTCATCGCCCGCCTTCTTCTGCGGGCGGCCTGTGCAGTCTTCCGTGAAGATCACAAGCGCGCTGCTTCCCATGTAGGGCAGCGTGGCATCACGCAGGCGCTCCGCTATCTGGGCCAGGGGGGCATCGGCCAATGCTGCCACACTCTGCAAAAGCGGCCACGGCAGGTCTGGTAGGGGCATGGTGAATTCCTTCAGGGATGGGTCCGGCGCTGCACTCATCCGGACAGCATACCCGGGCGGAATACTTCATTCCAACCCAAAAGGGTAGTAAGAACCGTCAGAAAACAGTGTTACCCCTGCCCATTTGGTTCGCAATCATTGATATCAACCAGAAAGTATCCGTCCGGCTCCTTCAGGCCGACCAGATCCAAAAGGACAAACTGTGAACCCGACAACAAATGTGACACTCCCCGGCACTGAAAATTCAGCAACCCTCAAATGGACGCCCGAGGATGAGCGCGCTGTGGACACCGCCCGTGTTTTGGCTGCGGACGCTGTGGAGAAGGTCGGCAACGGCCACCCCGGCACGGCCATGAGCCTGGCCCCGGCCGCCTACCTTCTTTTTCAGAAGCTGATGCGCCATGACCCCCGCGACCCTGACTGGCTGGGACGTGACCGTTTCATCCTGTCACCCGGCCACTCCTCGCTGACGCTATACATCCAGTTGTTCCTGTCCGGCTACGGCCTGGAACTGGACGACCTCAAGGCGCTCCGCACCTGGGATTCCCTCACGCCGGGCCATCCTGAGTACAAACACACCGCCGGCGTCGAGATCACCACCGGTCCGCTGGGCCAGGGCCTGGCCTCGTCGGTGGGCTTCGCGTACTCGCAGCGGCGGATGCGCGGCCTGTTCGACGCCGACGCCGCCGCGGGCACGTCCCCGTTTGACCACACCATCTGGGTCATCGCTTCCGACGGCGACATCCAGGAAGGCGTGACCTCCGAGGCTTCCTCGCTGGCCGGGCACCAGGAACTGGGCAACCTCGTAGTGGTCTACGACGAGAACCACATCTCCATCGAGGACGACACAGACATCTCCTTCACCGAGGATGTCCTCAAGCGCTATGAGGCCTACGGCTGGCACACCCAGCGGGTGGACTGGACCGAGACGGGCGAATATGTTGAAGACGTCCAGGAGCTGTACTCTGCCCTGCTCGCGGCGAAGGCTGAGACCTCCAAGCCGTCCATCATCTCGCTGCGCACCATCATCGGGTACCCGGCGCCGAAGAAGCAGAACACCGGCAAGATCCACGGTTCCGCCCTGGGTGCTGACGAAGTGGCAGGCCTGAAGACCGTGCTGGGCTTCGATCCGGCCAAGTCCTTCGAGGTGGACAAGGACGTCTTGGCCCACGCCCGTGCCGTCGTCGACCGGGGCGCTGCCGCCCGCAGTGAATGGGATTCCTCATTCGAGGCGTGGCAGTCGGCCAATCCTGAGGGCGCTGCCTTGCTGGAGCGGATCGAAGCCAAGAAGCTTCCCGCCGGACTCGATGCAGTCCTGCCGGTCTTCGAAGCCAACAAGGATGTCTCCACCCGCGCAGCATCGGGCAAGGTCCTGAACTCGCTGGGCCCGGTCATGCCCGAGCTGTGGGGCGGTTCGGCTGACCTCGCCGAGTCCAACAACACCACCATCGAGGGCTCGGCGTCGTTCATCCCGGTCTCCCGCTCTACCGATGCCTGGTCCGGCAACCCGTACGGCCGGGTCCTGCACTTCGGTATCCGCGAGCACGCCGCGGCCTCGATCGTGAACGGCATCTCGCTGCACGGCCGGACCCGGGCTTTCTCCGGCACGTTCCTGATCTTCAGCGACTACCAGCGCCCCGCCATCCGCCTCTCCGCCCTGATGGGTGTCCCGTCCATCTACGTGTGGTCCCACGATTCCATCGGCCTGGGCGAGGACGGCCCCACCCACCAGCCGGTGGAGCAGCTCTCCACGCTGCGTGCCATTGTGGGCCTGGACGTGGTCCGCCCCGGCGACGCGAACGAGGTGGGCATAGCGTGGAAGACCATGCTGGAGAACCACGACAACCCGGCCGGCATCGTCCTGACCCGTCAGAACGTCCCCACTTTCGCCCGCGGTAACGGTGCAGCACAGGGTGACACCTTTGCTTCCCCGGCGGGTGTGGCCAAGGGCGGCTACGTCCTGGCCGAAGCGGCCAAGGACGGCGCAACCGTTCCGGCTGACGTGCTGCTGATCGCTACCGGCTCCGAGGTGCAGCTGGCCGTCCAAGCCCGCGAAGCGCTCCAGGCCGAAGGCATCGCCGCCCGCGTCATCTCGATGCCGTGTGTCGAGTGGTTCAACAAGCAGGACGCGGCGTACCGCGAGTCCGTGCTTCCCGCCGCCGTCAAGGCCCGCGTCTCGGTCGAAGCCGGCCTGGCACTGGGCTGGAAGGAATTCGTCGGTGACGCCGGCCGATCCATCTCGCTTGAGCACTACGGCGCTTCGGCAGATTACAAGCGCCTGTTCCAGGAGTTCGGCATCACTGCGGAGGCAGTTGCCGCCGCGGCCAAGGAATCCCTGGCCGCTGCCCGCAACTGACCTTTACCTGCACTGCGGCCAGCGCCGCGGGACGGCCTCATGGGGGACGTCCCGCGGCGCGGCCCCGAACTGTCACCAGTCCACAAATTTTTGAAGGAAGAAGCTATGACCAACGCAACCCCCACCGCACAGCTGTCCGACGCCGGCGTCTCCATCTGGCTCGATGACCTCTCGCGTGAGCGGCTCGCCAGCGGCAGCCTGCAGAAGCTCATCGGCAAAAAGAACGTGGTGGGCGTGACCACCAACCCGTCCATCTTCCAGGCCGCGATCACCTCCGGCTCGGACTACGACGCAAAGATCGCCGAACTTGCCGCACAGGGCGCCGGCGTCGAGGAGACCATCTTCGAGATCACCACCACCGACGTCGCCGACGCCTGCGACCTGTTCGCCCCGATCGCCGCCGCCACCAGGGGTGTCGACGGCCGTGTCTCCATCGAGGTGGACCCCCGCCTGGCCTGGGACACCGAAGGAACCATCGCCGAAGCCAAGAACCTCTACAAAAAGGTGGACAAGGACAACGTCCTCATCAAGATCCCGGCCACCCTTGAGGGCCTGGAAGCCATCACCGCGGTCCTGGCCGAGGGCATCAGCGTCAACGTGACCCTGATCTTCTCCCTGGACCGCTACCGCGCCGTCATCAACGCCTTCCAGGCTGGCCTGAAACTGGCCAAGGAAAACGGCCACGACCTGTCCGCGATCCACTCGGTGGCATCGTTCTTCGTCTCCCGCGTGGACAGCGAGATCGACAAACGGCTCGACGCCCTCGGCACCGACGAAGCCAAGGCCCTGAAGGGCAAGGCCGGCGTAGCCAACGCCCGCCTGGCCTACCAGGTCTACGAGCAGCTCTTTTCCACCGATCGGTGGGAGGTCCTGGCCGAAGCCGGCGCACGTCCGCAGCGTCCCCTGTGGGCTTCCACCGGCGTCAAGGACCCGGCCTACCCCGACACCCTGTATGTCACGGGACTGGTAGCTGCCGACGTCGTCAACACCATGCCGGAGAAGACCCTGGACGCCACGTTCGACCACGGCGTGGTCACCGGGGACACCATCACCGGCGCCTATGCCGAGTCCAAGGCCGTGCTGTACGCACTGGACGCACTGGGTATTTCCTACAACGAGGTGGTTGCCCTCCTCGAATCCGAGGGCCTGGAGAAGTTTGTAGCCAGCTGGAAGGAACTGCTGGCCGACGTCGAAGGTGCCCTTGCCGCTGCACGGAAGGCATCCTGATCCGAGCTCTGACAGCTACCGAAAGGCAGACACCATGTCCGCATCACCTCTGAAATGCTGCATCAACCCCAGCATCCTCTCGGCCGACTTCGCCAACCTCGAGGCCGAGCTTGCCCGCATCAGCAACGCCGATGCCGTGCACGTGGATGTTATGGACAACCTCTTTGTGCCAAACCTGACCATCGGCCTGCCTGTTGTGGAACGGCTGCAGAAGGTCAGCCCCGTCCCGTTGGACGCCCACCTGATGATCGCCAACGTGGACCGTTGGGCGCCGCAGTACGCCGACGCCGGCCTGAGCTCTGTGACGTTCCACGTCGAGGCATCAGATGCCCCCATCAAACTCGCCCGGGAACTCCGCGCCCGTGGGGCCAAGGCTGGCATGGCACTTCGCCCGGCCACTCCGGTGGAACCGTACCTGGACATGCTCACCGAACTGGACATGCTGTTGATCATGACGGTGGAGCCGGGCTTCGGCGGCCAGGCATTCCTGGACGTCATGCTGCCCAAGATCCGCCGTGCCCGCGCGGCAGTGGACGGTGCGGGGGTGAACGTGGCCATCCAGGTGGACGGCGGCATCACAGAGGAAACCATCACCCGCGCCGCGGAGGCCGGTGCCAACGTCTTTGTGGCCGGATCCGCCGTATACGGTAAGGCCTCACCTGAGGACGCCATCGAGTCGCTGCGCGCCAACGGGCAGCTCGCTTTTGGCGCGCGGGCTCTCCACTTCAACAAGACCGCACCCCAACCAGCCTGAAGGACCACTCATGCGCGTTCACATCGCAACTGACCACGCCGGGATGGAGCTTAGCTCCCACCTCATTACTGCATTGTCTGCCAGCGGCTACGAGATGGTGGACCACGGGCCGGCCGCCTATGATGCCGAGGACGACTACCCGGCGTTCTGTATCAAGGCAGCAACTGCGGTCGTGGCCGATCAGGCCGCGGGTGTTGACGCCCTCGGGATTGTGCTGGGCGGCTCGGGCAATGGTGAGCAGATCGCCGCGAACAAGGTCAGGGGCGTCCGTGCGGCCTTGGCCTGGAATCTCGACACGGCGAAACTGGCCCGCGAACACAACAACGCCAACGTGGTGGCAGTGGGCGGGCGGCAGCACACCGTTGAGCAGGCCACCGAACTGATTGAGGCGTTCCTGGCAGAACCGTTCAGCAATGCCGAGCGCCATGAGCGCCGCATCGGCAAGATCGCCACCTATGAGGCCACCGGTGAGGTGGCCGAATAAAACCCTGGCTGCGTCATAGCTCCGTCCCATGCGGCGGGGCTATGACGTGGCCGCCTTCTTGTTTTAAGCGCTTTCCTGGTCAAGACCAAACCGGAAGCGGAGAACGCCTGGACCAAAAGGGGAAGGGCGGCAGACGAAAATTCACCATAGGAGTCAGCATGCCCATTGCCACCCCCGAGATCTACTCCGAGATGATCGACCGCGCAAAGACGGGCGGCTTCGCCTTCCCGGCCGTCAACGTCACCTCCTCCCAGACCCTCAACGCAGCCCTCCGCGGCTTCGCCGAGGCCGAGTCCGACGGCATCGTCCAGGTCTCCACCGGCGGTGCGGCCTACTGGTCCGGCGCCTCCACCAAGGACATGGTCGCAGGGTCCCTGGGCTTCGCCGCGTTCGCCCGCGAGGTCGCGAAGAACTATGGCGTGAACATCGCCCTGCACACGGACCACTGCCCCAAGGACAAGCTCGAGGGCTTCGTCCTGCCGCTGCTCGCCGCCTCGGAGGCCGAGGTCAAGGCCGGGCGGAACCCGCTGTTCAACTCGCACATGTGGGACGGCTCCGCCGAGACGCTGCCGGATAACCTGCGGATCGCCCGTGAACTGCTCGAGCGCACCGCGGCCGCCAGGATGATCCTCGAGGTCGAGATCGGCACCGTCGGCGGCGAGGAAGACGGCGTGGAGAACGCCATCAACGACAAGCTGTACACCACGGTCGAGGACGCCCTGGCCACCATCGATGCGCTCGGTTCCGGCGAGAACGGCCGCTACATCACCGCGCTGACCTTCGGCAATGTGCACGGCGTGTACAAGCCCGGCGGCGTCAAGCTCCGCCCGGAGATCCTCAAGGACATCCAGGAGCAGGTCGGCGCCAAGATCGGCAAGGCCAACCCGTTCGACCTCGTCTTCCACGGCGGTTCCGGCTCCTCGGACCAGGAAATCGCCGACGCCGTCTCGTACGGTGTGATCAAGATGAACATCGACACCGACACCCAGTACGCCTACACCCGTCCGGTGGTGGACCACATGTTCCGCAACTACGACGGCGTGCTGAAAATCGACGGCGAGGTCGGGAACAAGAAGCTCTACGATCCCCGCGTCTGGGGCGCCTCCGCCGAGGCCGGCCTGTCCGCCCGCATCGTGGAGGCAACCACGCAGCTCGGCTCCGCTGGAAAGACGTTCTAAAGAAAGGTCAGCCGAACAGGACCGCTGCTTCCTCGTAGCGTTCATGTGGGACTGTCTTCAGCCGGCCCAGGGCCTCCTGGAAATTCACGTGTTGGATATCCGTGCCCTTGAGCGCCACCATCGTGCCCCAGCAACCTTCCACCACCGAGTCAATCGCGGCCATGCCCAGGCGCGTTGCGAGGACGCGGTCGAAGGCTGAGGGCACGCCCCCGCGCTGGATGTGCCCCAGGATGGTAGCGCGGGTCTCGATGCCGGTCCGGGCTTCCAGTTCCGGGACCAACTGGTCCGCGATGCCGCCCAAGCGGGGGCGGCCGAAGGTGTCCAGGCCCCGCTCGGAGTGCGGGGACTCCATGTGCTCTGGAACAAAACCCTCGGCCACCACTACCAGCGGTGCGCGTCCGCGGGCGTGGGCTTCCTTCACCCATTGGGCGATCTGCTCGATGCTGACCTTCTGTTCCGGGATCAGGATGGCATGCGCGCCTGCGGCCATGCCCGCGTGCAGGGCGATCCAGCCCACATGCCGACCCATGACCTCGGCGATCATGCAACGGTGGTGGGATTCGCCGGTGGTGCGCAGCCTGTCAATTGCTTCGGTGGCGATCTGCACGGCGGTGTCAAAGCCGAAGGTGTAATCGGTGGCGTCGAGATCGTTGTCCACCGTCTTGGGAACACCCACGATCTTCAGCCCTGCGTCGGTCAGCCGTTTTGCCGCGGCCAGGGTTCCTTCGCCGCCGATGGCGATGATGGCGTCGATGCCGAGGCGGTCCATGTGGGCCTTGATGACCTCGGGTCCGCCGCCGTTTTCGAAGGGATTGGTGCGAGAGGTACCCAGGATGGTGCCGCCCTGCTTGGCGATGCCGCGGACCATGGTGCGGGGGATCTCGATGATGTCGCCCTCAACCACGCCGCGCCAGCCGTCGAGGAAGCCGACGAACTCGTGGCCGTGCACGGTAATGCCTTTAAGTACGGCGCCGCGGATGACCGCGTTCAAGCCGGGGCAGTCGCCGCCGCTGGTGAGGATTCCAATTTTCATGTTTCGGCTCAAATTCTGGGAGAGGGTTTACAGGCAGAGCGCCACACTGAGGCACCTGGAAGTGTTGTGGAAGCGATGTAGTAGGGCATGAACCGGTTACAGCTCCGGGGTGCGCCACACCGTACAAGCCGGAGCTGCACGTGCCGCTTCAAGGCAAGACTCCTGTCGGGGAATGCCCGCCACTGACCTGCTGATCATGCTTTGCTGCCAGAACGGCGAGATCGTGAATGAGCTGTTGCATCTCGCGGTCACGGCCCCGGGCGGGCCGGACCTGGGAGAGGGGAACAGGTTTCCTGAAAGGAGTGGGAACGGGAGGCAGGGTTGCCGACGGCGGCGTGCGAGGCGGCTCCTGACCCGCAGAGGGATCAATAAAGAGCATTGAGTCTCCTCACCTAGGCCGATTTCAACGCGGCGAGCACTGACATGGCCTCCTGGACCACATCCCTCGCGGGGAACGACGGCCGATTGATGCCTGCCATTTCCTCCATGACCCGGACTACCTGGCAGCTGTAGCCGAACTCGTTGTCGTACCAGACGTAGAGCACGAGGTTCTTGCTGTTGGAGATGGTGGCCAGGCCATCAACAACGCCGGCATGGCGGGAACCAACGAAGTCCGTGGACACAACTTCAGGTGAATCCATGTAGTCGATCTGCCTGCGCAGGTCCGAGTGCAGCGACATGTCGCGGAGGAAGTTGTTGACCTCTTCCTTGGTGGTGCTGTTCTCCAGGCTGAGGTTAAGGATGGCCAACGACACGTCAGGGGTGGGGACGCGGATGGAGCTTCCGGTGAGTTTGCCCAGTAACTCCGGCAGCGCCTTGGCCACGGCGGTAGCGGCACCGGTTTCGGTGATGACCATGTTCAGCGCGGCGGAGCGGCCTCGGCGGTCGCCCTTGTGGAAGTTGTCGATCAGGTTCTGGTCGTTGGTGAAGGAGTGGACGGTCTCCACGTGGCCGTGCACCACGCCGAACCTGTCGTTGACGGCCTTCAGGACCGGGGTGATGGCGTTGGTGGTGCAGGAGGCGGCCGAGACGATCGTGTCCGAGTCGGCGATCGTGCCGTGGTTGATGCCGTGCACGATGTTCTTCAGCTCGCCCTTGCCCGGGGCGGTGAGCAGGACACGGGCTACGCCCGTGCTCTTCAGGTGCTGGGACAGGCCTTCGGCGTCGCGCCAGCGGCCGGTGTTGTCCACCACGAGCGCATTGTCGATGCCGTAGGCGGTGTAGTCGATGGTGGCGGGGTTGTCCGAGTAGATGACCTGGATCTGCACGCCGTTGGCGGTGATGGTGTTGGATTCCTCGTCAACGCGGATGGTGCCCTCGAACGGGCCGTGGACCGAGTCGCGGCGGAGCAGGCTGGCGCGCTTGGCGAGGTCCTTGTCCGATCCGCGGCGCACCACGATGGCACGCAGGCGCAGGCCATGGCCGCCGCCTGACTTTTCGATGAGGAGACGGGCCAAGAGTCGGCCGATGCGGCCGAAACCGTAGAGCACAACGTCGGTGCTGGCGCGGTCATCAGCGCCGCGGCGGCCGACGACGTCGGCGAGTTCGGCGCGCAGGAACTCCTCCAGCGTCGCCCCGCCGCCTTCTTCCTTGAACTTCTGGTTGAGGCGGGCGATGTCGATCGCTGCCGCGCCCAACTCCAGGCCGGCGAGGGCGTTCAGGAGCGGGGCGGTCTCCTCCAGGAGGAGCTCATCTTTGCTGACCCGACGCGCGAAGCGGTGCGCCTTCAGGATGTTCATGGTGGACTTGTTGACCAGGCTGCGCCCGTGGATGCTCGTCACCACATTGTTCTCGCGGTACAGCCGGCCAATCACCGGAACCATTGCCTCGGCAAGGGCCTCCCGGCCCATCCACGTCACAAGGCAAGAATCTGAGGGTTGTAGCATGGGGCGTCCTTTCGCAATGGGGCGGATCTGTTGGAGCTTGGCCTAGCCTCCATCGTCCTGTCATTTGCGGATAGGGGAAACGCCATTTCGGGATGGTTTTAACTACCCCATTGGGTAGTCTGAGCGGCGCGCCGTGGCGGCACGCTGTCGCTTCCCCACCCGAACAGGCTGGGCTACAGTGCCTCTAACTGGTCATCCACCAGCCCGCCGGAGACATTGCCGGCGAGTAAAGCAGAAAGGCAAAGCCAATGAGCATAACTTTCCAGCCCACCGAACTCTTCGAGGGGAAGCTAGCCGAATCTCTGCTGGGCCCTCCGTTGGCCGAGGTACTTGGCGACGACGTACCAACGCGGATTGCCATTCCCTTTACCAGCGACGACTCCCGGATCCTCTCCGGAGTCTGGGAGGCCGACCCAGGCCTCTCACGGTGGGAGTTCCTTGAGCGCGGTGAAGCGATTCATGTCCTTGAAGGACGCATGGTGGTCACCCAGGACGGCGAAGAACCGATCACTCTGGAGGCCGGAACAGCCGCCATCTTCCCGATCGGGTGGCAGGGGACCTGGGAGATCCAGGAGCGGATCAGGAAATTCTTCGTGATCTTTGCGGCCTGATACGAGACCGCTGCCGAGCCAGGTCAGGGTAGCGCGGCCTGGCTCGGTCGTTCGCAATCTGAATTTCATGCCTGAGCCGTGGCGGAATCTGTGCATGCAGCCATCGGGGAAAGCGGCCGCTAACTGCGCAGGGGATCGGCCAGCTTTACAACTATCTGTACGCTCAAAACGGCTGCAGCTCTGACGAGCTCGAACCAGGCACAACGAAGCGTCAAAAGGTAGCGCCAGGGGTCACACCGTCTCCTGCTGACTTCGACAAGGGCTCCCATAAGAGCGCAAGCAGGTGATCAACACCAGCGGAAGGTGAGGTATCAATGAGCAGGCGGTTAATTGACGGCTTTGACGGAGTGCTAGCGGACCTCGACGGCGTCGTGTATACCGGACCGAGGGCGATCGATGGCGCTACCAAGGCACTCGATAAGCTCGAAGGTGAGGGCAAGAGCCTGGCATACGTGACAAACAACGCGTCGCGCTCACCAGAGGAGGTTGCCACCCACCTCCGGGAATTAGGAGCACCTGCCACCGCTGAGCAGGTCTTCGGATCCGCGGTGGCCGGTGCAGAGCTGCTGGCCGCCAAGATGGCGCCCGGCGCGGCTGTGCTCGTCGTGGGCAGTCAGATCCTCGCAGACTCCGTCAGGGCGCAAGGGCTCGTCGTCGTGCGAAGCTCGGATGATCGGCCAGACGCAGTCATCCAGGGATTTTCCCCTGACCTCGGCTGGAAGGACCTGGCAGAAGCCGCCTACGCGGTCACAGCAGGTGCCACTTGGGTAGTGACAAACATGGACATGACCCTTCCACAGGAGCGGGGGTTCGCTCCCGGGAACGGGTCATTGGTGGCAGCGGTTGCCGCTGCCACCGGCAAGTCGCCCCTAGTAGCAGGAAAACCAGAAACAGCCCTCTTCGAGACGGCGGCGCGCCACTCCGGCGTTGAGTGCGCTCTCGTCGTCGGCGACCGACTGGACACCGACATCCTCGGCGGAAATCGCGCAGGCATGGCCACAGTTCTCGTTCTCACGGGCGTGGACTCGGTCCAAACGGCGCTGGCTGCACGCTTGGATGAGCGTCCGAACTACTTGATTCGTTCTCTGCGCGAACTCTACGTGGAGTACCCCGCGATCACGGCCGACGACGGAGCCTACTCCTGTGGCACGGCAGTGGCCCGGGCATCGGGATCGACGGTAAATGTCAGTGGCCGTGAAAACGACCTTAACAGCTGGCGCGCAGCGTGCGCCGCCTGGTGGGCAGCCCACCCCGTTATGACACCGCATTCCGCGCCGGAAATCGTGTTTGCGACGGGATAGGGATCGACAGGTCGTTCGGTCAGGAAGGAACCGCAGTAGGTGCAGAACCCTCCTCAAGCGGGGTAGGTATTAGAAATGGAGAGTTCAATGAGCGAGAAGCTGCGTTGGGGTGTCCTGGGCACCGCGCGCGTCGTCCGCAAGACAATTCCGGCGTTGCAGGAAACGATAAACGGTGAGGTTGTAGGTATCGCGTCCCGCACCGAGGAAAAGGCCCGGGAGTACGCCGATAAGCACGGCGTCCCACAGGCGTTTGGCTCTTATGAGGCGCTGCTCGCTTCGCCGGACATCGACGCTGTCTACATTGCGCTGCTGCCGAACGCGCTGCACCACGAATGGATTCTCAAAGCCCTGGACGCGGGCAAGCACGTCCTCTGTGAAAAACCCTTGGCGATGAGCGCCGCCGAGTGCGGGGAGATTACGCGCAAGGCCGACGAGACCGGGCTCAAAGTCCTAGAAGGCTTCATGTACCGTTTTCACCCGCGTTTCGAAAAGCTGCAAGAGCTGCTCGCGGCCCATGCGGTGGGCACATTGACCTTTGTCCACGTCGCACACTCCTTCGATGCGGGCGGAGACGACAACATCCGCTGGTATACCGGGCTCGGCGGCGGCGCACTTTTCGATGCTGGATGCTACTGCGTCAACATGAGCCGGATGGTCACGGGGCAAGAGCCGGTGCAGGTCGCCGCGTTTGGCAACTACCGCGACGCCAACGACGACGGTCGAATCGACACCAGCATTGCGGGCATGCTGCGCTTTCCCGGCAAAGCAACAGCGCTTTTTGATACGGGAGTCAACCTCGAGCGCCGCAACTTTCTGGAACTCACGGGCACCGAGGGCCGGCTCTACCTCGACAATCCTTTTGGGCTCTTGGAGGAGGATTCGGTCCTGGAGGAGCATCACTTCGGGCAGGACACGATTTATCACAAGGTCAAGGGCGAAAACCACTTCGTACGGATGGGCGAACACTTCGCCGACAGCGCCCTCAACGGAACGCCGCTCCGCTACGATCTCACCGACGCGGCACTCAACGCGCGGGTGTTGGAAGCTCTCGACCGGGCAGCGAGGAAGCACGAGGCGTCTGAACCGAAACCGCATTCTGGCGCTGGCCCAGGCGTCAGCTGACAATTTGACGCTCGAGCCGGAGACGGCAAAGCTGGTTTTCGGCCTTCCCGGAGGCTGCCACGTTTAATAGGTACGTGTTGGAACGTCTGGGTTGATCGAACATCGGCCCCCGTAACGGCAAGGGATCGCGTCTTACCCAGAGCTTGTGGAACACTCGCCTGCCCCGCCCCTTTGGTCCCGCGTCGGGATGGACGAGGGGTCTGCCGCACGAGGCTCTTGTCGGGGGAGGGGTACTGCCAACGTACGTCCGCGACGTCGATGACAGGAGCGCCAAGTGGTGCATGGACCGGTACTTCCACCCCGAGGCCGTCTCCCGGGTGGAGGCCCTGTGGCGTGCCTGGGAGCACCTGCGCCTCGACGGTGCCACAGGGATGAGCGTGTGGTGGCGTGACCATGCCGACCACCACATGCGCGTCCTCCTCGATCCCAAAGGGTCTTTTTACAACCGCGACATATCCGGCCATCGCGACGCCCCGCATCTGGAGCCTGTGAGGGCACCTGCTGGTTGGTTCCCTGACGTGAGGCTCCCCAACTCGAAGTAGGACTGTCCTGTCTGGGCGTCCTGCCAAGAACAGGGGGCCGCGCTGGGCGAGGCGGTGCGGGGCCGACGAACACGCCGTCGGCGCCGAGCTGCATCATCATCGCCGCGTCCGCCGGGGTGGCGATGCCGCCGGCGGTGAACAGCACCACGGGAAGCTTGCCGGTGGCGGCGACTTCCTTGACCAGTTCGTACGGGGCCTGCAGTTCCTTCGCCGCGACGTAGAGCTCGTCCTCGGCCATGCCGGCCAGCTTCTTGATCTCCGCGCGGATCTGGCGCATGTGCGTGGTGGCGTTGGAGACGTCCCCGGTGCCGGCCTCGCACTTGGAACGGATCATCGCCGCGCCCTCGTTGATGCGGCGCAGCGCCTCACCGAGGTTGGTGGCCCCGCAGACGAACGGAACGGTGAAGTTCCACTTGTCGATGTGGTGGGTGTAGTCGGCCGGGGTCAGGACCTCGGACTCGTCGATGTAGTCCACGCCGAGGGACTGCAGGACCTGGGCCTCGACGAAGTGGCCGATCCGGCCTTGGCCATGACGGGCACGGAGACGGCGTCGATGATCGCCTCGATCATGTCCGGATCGGACATGCGGGACACGCCGCCCTGGGCCCGGATATCGGCGGGAACGCGTTCCAGCGCCATGACGGCCACGGCACCGGCATCCTCGGCGATGCGGGCCTGCGGACTTCTGGCGGATCCGGTCGCTATTTGAGTACGACGGTCCGGTTGCCCTGGAGGAAGACGCGGCCTTCGCAGTGCCAGCGGACGGCGTTGGAGAGCGCTTTGCGCTCGGTGTCGCGGCCGGCTGCCACGAGGTCGTCGGCGGTGTAGGTGTGGTCCACGTCGACCACTTGCTGGGAGATGATCGGGCCTTCATCCAGCTCCGCGTTGACGTAGTGGGCGGTGGCGCCGACGGTCTTCACTCCGCGGGCGTGTGCCTGGTGGTAGGGCTTGGCGCCGATCGGCGGAAAAGCCACGTCAGAAGGGGATTGGGCCAAAACGAACGTATGCCAGTTGCAGTTGAGTGGGGTAAGACCTTTACCGATCCCCGCCTCGCGGCGGCGGTCGTGGACCGGCTGACCTTCCGCGGCCACATCATCAACACCGGAACCGATTCCTACCGGCTGAAAATGACCCAGCAGAACATCAACACCAAGACCCGGCAAGCCTGACCGGAACACCAACCGGGTGGGGCCACAACAAATGGCGAACCCCCGGGGCCAAATCAACTTGCTATTCCCCTTCTACTGCCTGGCGAAAGACCGAAGGGCCAATTTGGCGGATCGTGCGGAAGGATTAGCGGAATATTATGCCGAGCCGGACACGTCCGGGCATGAGTGGGATGAACCTTGTCCGTCAACGTCGCCGTGAACAGAACCAGTGAGAACCTCGACCACGGCAAGTTGGGCGGTGGTGTCAGGCACGCCTGGGAATTGAACTTGCGGGGCATCAACAACCGGCGCCCGCGGCGGGCTCGCCGCGCGCATCCGGATAAGCGCGATGGCGGAGATGAGGAACCAGGCGATATTCGTGGCTACGGAGGGCCATGCTTCGTGGAAGGCACCGTTGACAATGAAGGCGCATGCGCCGAGGAGATTCGCGGTCTGGAAGCCCCTGCCGGCCTTCAACCAACCCATGGAGACCGCCAGGTACGCGCTTAGTATCGCTGCTGCGCCGGCCCAGCCGGCAATCTCCCAGAGCGGTTCCATGGGTGTCCTTTCAAAGGTGTTGAGCTGCTTCAAGTGAAATAGGCCGAGCACAAAGCCAATGACGCCGTTCAGGCCTTGTCGGGGACGCAGCCTCACTCCAGTTCTTCCGCATAAAAAACTTCCTCGACAGCCTTCGGAGGAGCGTTTGTCGAAGGACGAGCAGCGTCTTCAGAACGGCAGCGGCAGTTTTGCGGTCCGGCCGCCGTCGAGCGTTATGACCTCACCGGTCAGGAAGCCGGCCCTGTCGCTGGCCAAGTAGACCGCGAGGTTTCCGACGTCATCGGGTTCTCCCAGGCGTCCTAGCGGGTGCAGTTTGTGCAGGGCACTGCGGGCGGCTGCGGGGTCGGGCTGGGTCGCCAGATAGGTTTCGCTGAGGTCGGATGTGATCCATCCTGGAGCGATGGCATTGCAGCGGATGTTGTCAGTGCCAAGGTCAACTGCCAGGGCTTTGGTCATTCCATGGATGCCGGCCTTGGAGGCGCAGTAGGCGGCGTGGCCTGGGTTCGCGGCTAAGCCCTCGATGGAGCCGATGTTGATGATACTTCCGCCGCCGCGTTCGCGCATATGCGGCAATGCCGCCTGCGTCAGGAACAAAGGTGTTCGCAGGTTGAGCACAATCATTTGGTCCCACTCCTCCGGCCGAATCTCGAGAACACTGCGCTCGAACATAGTGCCGGCGTTGTTGACCAAGATATCGATAGCGCCAAAGTGATCGATAGTTTGCTGAACAGCGTTCGGGACGGCCGAGGGAACCCTCAGGTCCAACTGGAGGCCGAGCACCGCTGGGTTCCCCGCCAGTTCAGGTTCCAGTGGCCTGCGTTGCACTACGGCGACCTGGGCTCCTTCCCGCAGGAAGCATTCCACGATGCCGCGGCCTATGCCCTGTCCCCCGCCGGTAACTAGGGCGGTCTTTCCTTCGAGTTCCACTAGCACTTCCTTTGGGTTTCCAGGCGGGCGGGTGCTTACTTTCTTGGGCTTAGTCTGTTTCCGGGCTGGTGCAATAGAAACAGCTATTGGTGTCACATTCATCAGCTGCGGCCGCGTCCGACGCCGCAATGGTCGGGACTTCGGTGTGAAGCATTGCTGTCATCGCCTCAGTCTCTGCTTATTCGCCGTACATCAGGCTGGTGAGGAAGGAACCCAGCTGCCGGCCTGTGGTGGCTTCATGCTGCATTGAAGCTGCCGGCCGCGCCTGTTCCAGGTAGAGGCCCTCCCAGGGCGAGCAGTTCAGCTCTCCCATTTCGGCGGCGGCCCGCGTTTCCGTTTCCCTGGCCGCGGGCGGGGCGGTGGTCCGCGTTGCTGAGTGGTTGCGGTGGCCGAATGCAGTGAAGATGGCCCGGTGGCCGATAGAGATAGACACGATTTTTCTTCCTTTCTGTTCAGGCCTCTGAAACGACGGTGTACCAGGGCCAGACAATGGAGCTACTAGTTTGAACGTCACGTTCGATATTTGAACGTACGAACATTGTGGCATGGCTCACGCTCGAGCGCAACGATCTTCCGTTGCCGACTTTGTCCGGCTTGCCATCACGACTTCTGGGCAGTCGGCCAGGCGGGTCATGACCCTCCCGCGGCCACCGTCCCGGTTGATCCAGAAGACGCTTCGGTCCAAGGCCAGCATGTCGATCCGACCGGAGGTGGCCGTGTCCTTGCCGTGGAGCACTTGAACCTCGTCATCCCGCGACAACTTGGACCAATCGGGAACCGGGCCGGCGGGTCCGGCAGGCAGCTGAGGGGCTTCGGTACTGGTGCGTCGGTACATCTTCATGATCCATTCGACGGGGCTGGAGGCGCTGATGGGCCTTGCAAAAAGAGGTGAGTCGACCCAGAATATAAGTGTTCACCATATGAACGCCACGTTCAATCTGTTACGGACGTGGATGTCCCTGGGATCGATGGAGATGATCATGGCGTACTGGCGTCAGAAGCCGAAGCAAAAGCGTCGGAGGGCGGCAGCCGAGATCCTCAAGGATCGCGACGCGCGCAGAACCGCCGCCCTTGCAGCCTGCGTGACGGAGCTGAACCGCCGCCAGGGACCTGGCCGTGTCACTCACACGTTGGTGGCGGAGCGGGTAGGAGTTCCCGTGCAATACGTCCACTGGAAGTACCCTTCCATTGAGACTCTCCTTGCCATGGCGGATACCACACGCCATGGCGACGATTAGGCCAGTACTTTCGCGATCTCCACGGCCGCCTGGCGCAACAGGTTTATTGCGCCCGGCAGCTTATCCGACTTGAGCCGCTGGGTCGGCCCTTGGACGGCCAGGATGCCAATGAGTCCGCCGGTCCCGTCGCGAACCGGGTAGGCGGCCGCGAAAAGGCCCTCCTCAAGTTCGTCATCGATGACAGCGTAGCCCTGCTTGCGAACCTCCCTGATTTCCTGCAGGAGAGTCTTTAGGTCCGTGATGGTGTGGGCCGTGTAGGACTCCAGCTTCTCCGGTAGCGTCGCGGTAATTTCGTCGTCGCTGAGTTCGGCAAGAAGCAGCTTGCCGGTGGCACTGGCGTGTGCAGGGTAGAGCATGCCGACATAAAGGTGCGACGCGTTCAGGTAGCGGGAGCCCGAGGCTTCGGCGATCACATCGTAGGTCGTTTTGTTTCGGACCATCGCGAAGCTGATTGTCTCGTTGAGTTTCGCCGCGTATTCGTCCATGATCGGCTGTATCCGGGCCACGGCGCCAGCGTAGGGGTCGGCAAGCCTGCCCAGCCGGGCCATCTGCCATCCGAGCAGATAGCGGTTGTCCACCCTGTCCACAAAGCCCGTCTGTTCCAGACTCAGCAACAGGCGGAACGCCGTTGGACGGCTCATCCCCACTGCCTGGGCCAGTTCGGTGACGGTGATGCCCTTGCGGTGGCGCCCGAGTTCGCTCAGGAGGACGGTGGCCTTGACGACCGACTTGTTGGTGAGGTCGACTGCATCGTCGGAAGCCTGCACTTCATCTTCGGCTGCCGCCTGCATGTCCATGCCTGTTTCCGCTGCCATATCAGCCCCCGGTCCGTTCGGTTCACGTCTCAAGGCATGGTGGCCTTGACTGGTGTCTCCACCATCGTATGCCTCGTCGCGCTTCGGACATGGTGTTCAACCGGACCGGGCCGCATGCAAGGGGCAGAGCTGCCGGCCTCCAAAAAACCATGTGTTGTGCCCGGGCTGCCCTCACTGACCCCAGACGGCTACCGCGTCGCCGAGAACGGCCTCGTTGACTTCAATGCCGAGCCCCGGCGCTTCCGGGGGAAGGATTCCCCCGTCGCCACGGATTGCGTTAAATCTTGCCGTCTCGAGGGTCACCATGTCTTCGACATTCAGGATGCAGCGGAGCAGCCGCACCGGCACGGTTGCCGCGAGATGGGTGATGGCGGCAAATGCTATTGCTGATCCCACCGTGTCCTGCACGCTGAACGTGAGTCCGGCGGCCCGGGCGATGTCGCGTTGGCGCCGGCCTGGCGTCAATCCGCCCGCCTTGGAGATCTTCAGTCCGAACCCGTCAGCCACGTCGTGGGCCACCGCCCAGGAAAGGTCTGCGTCCTGTTGGGCGAGTTCGTCGACCACGATGGGGTACGGGCAGCGTTGCCGGAGGGACATGGTTTCGCGCCACGTGGCGCAAGGGGCTTCGAGGACGAAGTCCAGGCCGGGCGGCAGCATGCGGAGCATCCGCAAAACTGTTTCGGGAACCATCCCGCCATTGGCGTCGGCCAGGAAGTATTCGCCCGGTCGCTTGTCGGCCAGGGAAGCGGCGATCCGTTCGGCGTCGAGGGCCGGGCCGCCTTCGCTGTCCAGGGCCCCGATCTTTATCGAATGGCCGCGGTAGCCACGGGCCCGGTGCTCAGCGACGCGCTGGCGCATGTCCGCGGGGTCGCCCGCATAAATCGAAGAGATCATGGGCATCGGTATCCCTGTCGAGCCACCGAGCAGCTCACAAACGGGCAGCCCCACGGACTTGCCGAAAATGTCCCAGCAGGCCACGTCCAGGGGTGTCTTGGCATGGTTGTGGCCAACGAGCGCGGCGTCCATGACCTCGTTAATACGGTCGACCTGCCGTGGGTCCCGGCCGAGCAGCGCCGGGGCGAGTTCCGCGATGCCGGCTCTGGCGCCCAAAGCGTGTGAGGCGACGTAAGTGGAACCGAAAGGCGTGCTTTCGCCCCACCCCTGCGTGCCGTCGTCGCACGTAATGCGGACAATCGACGCGTCGAACGAGTCGTACGTGCGGCCCCCGGACAGCAGGTAAGTGCCTCCGGAGTACGGTAGGTCCACCTGGAAGAGTTCGATCCGTTCAATTTTCACTGCGGGGCCTTCGTTTCGGTGCTGGTGCTGGACGTGGTCGGCGGGAGAAGGACGAGTTTGCCGGTGTGCTTCTTGGCGAGGAAGTCCTCCTGGGCGCGGGCGATATCTGCCAAGGGATAGGTCTTGGAAACAACAGGACGGATTTCGTTGCGCTGGATATAGCTGATGAGGTTCTCGAACACTGCGTCGTCCTGGAACGTGCAGCCAATGAGCTGCAGGTCCTTGAGGTATACCGTGCGCAGATCGACTTCGGCGAGTGGACCGTCAATGGCTCCCGCAATGGCATAGCGGCCGCCTGGCCGCAGCAGTTCCAGGAGGCGGGGCACCTGGGTGCCCCCCACGATGTCAAGGACCACGTCCATCGAGTTGCGTCCCAGCGCGGCGAAAAGGTCCGCGCCCCGGTCGATGACCTGGTCTGCTCCCTCGGCAAGGACCTGGGCGCCTTTCTCGGGCGAGCAGACAGCCACCACGGTGGCGCCCCGCCTTTTCGCCAATTGGACGGCCGCCAAGCCGACTCCGCCGGATGCGCCGGTCACCAGGATCCGCTCGGAACCTACGTTTGCACGGTGCAGCATGTTTTCGGCGGTGGAATAGGCGCACGGTATTGCAGCCAGTTCCTCGTCGCTCCAGTCAGAGACCACGGCATGTGTTTCCCGTGCCGGGGCAACCGCGAACTGCGCGAACCCGCCGTCGCATTCGCTTCCGAAGGTCCAGCATTCATGGGGCCGGTATCCGACGTACGTGCGCAGCATGTTTCGCACCAGGACCCGATCGCCTATGCGCTCTTCCGGAACGCCTTTCCCTACGGCGACGATGTGCCCGCAGGCATCCGCACCCTGGATACGGGGAAAGGACAGGGGTTCACCGGACCACGTGGCATCGGAATTGGTAATGTCATCGAACCCCGCTGCACCCCCCACGTTTGTGCCAGCGCCCACAGCCTTCGAATACCAGCCGATGCGGGTGTTGATGTCCGTGTTGTTTATGGCGGCGGCAGCTACTTGAATCAGGACTTCCCCTGCCCCCGGGCGGGGAACGGCCACGTCCGTGCGGTATTCGAGCTTGTCCAGTCCGCCGTGGCCCGTGAGCAGTACTGCTGCCATGGTTTCGGGCAGCTCTTCCCGGCTCCGCAAAGTGCGTGGTGCGTGTACTTCTTCGGTGGTGCTCATTGAACTCCTTTGCTCATGTGGGCCGGCAACTCCGGTGTTTCTTTCAAGTCAGCTGGGGATCTTTTCTGCGGTCGGCTGCCGGGATGCTGCGACGGTGGCGCGGGCGGCGACGGCCAGCAGGCCCGTGTCCGAGGCGGTGGGCATAAACCGGAATCCGAGGGAGATCATTTTTTCGGATAATTCGGGTTCCCCTGTATAGATGCCAGGGGTGACGCCGGCTGACGAGCAACGGCGCGCGATATCGGCAAGGATGCCGCCGGGTCCTTCAGCGGTGAGCTCCTCCAGGGGCATCCCCAGGCTGAGGGAGAGGTCGTAGGGGCCGACGAAGATCGCGTCCGGTCCGGTGGCAAGGATGGCGTCGAGGTTTGCCAGCCCTTCCGCTGTTTCGATCATCAGGATGCAGAGGACGTCGTCCTGGCGGTTGCCGGGAGCCGGCTTTTCGTACCGCGGGCTGCGGCGGGTGGGTCCGTAGCTGCGTTTTCCGCGGGGCGGAAAGCGGGTTGCCGCTACCAGGGCGACTGCCGCGTCTGCGTTTTCCACGGTGGGGAAGATGATCCCGCCGGCGCCGGCATCGAGGATCCGGCCGAGGGTGCCGGCTTCGTGGCCGGGAACGCGGACGATCGAGGGCACGCCGAACAGGTGGGCTGCTTCGATCAGAGGTTGCAGGTCTGGGGTTTCGGGTCCTCCGTGCTGGCCGTCTATGCAGATCCAGTCGAATCCTTCAGCTGCCAGGATGTCCACCACGGCCGGATCACGAAGGCTGACCCATGCACCGGAATGGGTGCCACCATCGTCGATGTTCAGGCGCGGGGTGGTTAGTCCGCTGGAGTGAGCGCTTTCACCGTGGATCTTCATGGTCGCCTTTCAGCGTGTCGATGATGTTTGGCTGGTATGCGTTGACGCCTGGCCGGGGCCGGCCAGGCGTCAATCGTTTATAAAGAGTGGGCTTACTGCACCAATGCCTTGCCCAGCGGCGCGGAGGTGTCGCTCAGGCTAAGGCCCTTTGTCTCCGGAGCCATGTACTGGGAAATAACTGCACCGAGCACGCAGATGGCTGCGGCGATCAGCATCGTCGTCCCCACGCCGAGGCCGGCTACGGACAGGGGGAGGATGAAGGTTCCGGCGGCCGCGCCGATCCGTGAGAAGGCGGTGGCGAATCCGACTCCCGCGCCCCGGATTTCCGTGGGGAACACCTCGCCGGGGTAGACGCCGGTCAGGGCGGTGGAGATGGCGTTGAAGAACGAGAACGCCATGAAGCTGATCAGGATGATCATGGGCGAAACATGCGAGAACAGGCCGATGACCACGAGGGCGACGGCGGCGATCCACATGGGAGGGATGGAGAGCTTGCGACGTCCCACCTTCTCGATCAGGAACATGGAGGCCAGGGAGCCGGCAACCACGACACCGTTGAGCAGCAGCGCACCGGCCAGACCGTCCTCAACGCCCAGGCTTTCCAGAACAATGGGTGCGAAGGTGGCGATGGCGAAGTAGGGGGTGACGTTGCAGACCCAGTACATGCAGACAAAGATCGTGGCCCTGCGGTACTGCGGGGAGAAGAGCTTGCGGAAGCTTGGCTTTTCCGACTTCTCAAATGCCAGGTCCTTGACGTCTGCTTCCTCCATGAACTGGTGGGCGATGGCGAATGCCTCCTCACGCCGCCCCTTGCTGATGAGCCAGCGCGGGGATTCGGGGGAACCGAGCCGCAGCAGGAAGACGATGAGGGACGGCACGGTGCTCATGCCCAGGATGATGCGCCAGTCGGCGTGGATCGACGTGGACAGGTAGTAGCCCACCGCGTAGGAGAGCAGGTAGCCGACGTACCAGGCGACCTCCTGGAATGCCATGAGCTTGCCCCGAAGGCGGGCCGGGGAAAATTCGACCAGCAGGGGCCAGCCGATGGCGTAGTCGGCACCGATCGCCATGCCCATGAGCAGGCGAATGACGAACAGCTGCCACGCGTCAGCAACAAAGAACTGCGCGGCCGAACCGACCAGGAAGATGGCCAGGTCCACGATGAACATCGGCTTGCGCCCGACCTTGTCGGCCAGGTACCCCCCAATGGGCCCACCGAAGAAGATGCCGATCAGTGCGGAGGCGCCAATGAGTCCCTGCATGGTCGAGGAGAGGCTGAGGTCCGTGGTCAGCGCCGGCATGACGAGGCCGATGCCGCCCAGGATAAAGCCGTCGATGAACATGCCGCCGGCGATAACGCCGCTGAGCCTGACGAGGAACCGCTTCTTTTGCCGATCCAGGGGAGCCGCTGACTTCACGGGCGGCCTCGGGGTGGGTGTGACAGATGTATTCACGACTGACTTCCTTGTAGATCGTGCTGTTTCCGGGGAGGGGGAAATTCGATGCCGGCGTTGTTGTGCCGGGAGTCTGGGGGCGGCAACCGCCCGCTTCCGTTCATCTTTCGAACGGCGTGATCAAAAATATGGCATGCGCCACATCCGGTGTCAATAGTTACGACCCAATCCATTTGCGCGGGAACCGGCCCTTGACAGTGAGCTGACTAACATTCTAAATTGAACGCAGCGTTCGATTTATGAACGTATAGCCATCTGTTACGGCAATGTCCGGCACGAGTCCAAGGAAGCACCGCTGCCATGAAAAATGAACCTCTTAGCCTTTTCGCCTTCGACGTCTTCGCTCCTTCCCACCTGACATCCGGGTCATGGCGCACCGAAGGCGACCAGGGGCACCGTTACACCGATCTCCACTACTGGACCGGTATCGCGCAGATGCTGGAAAAAGCTGGTTTCGACGGCATTTTCTTTGCAGACAACGTCGGCTACCACGACGTCTTCCGTGGCAACGGGGACGCTGCCCTTCGCGATGCCGCGCAATTCCCGATCAATGACCCCACGGTGCTGATCAGCGGCATGGCCGCGGTGACCAAGCACCTCACCTTCGGAGTGACGTGCTCAGCTACCTATGAGCCGCCCTATATGCTGGCCCGCAAGTTCAGCAGCCTGGACCACCTCACCTCCGGCCGCGTGGGCTGGAACATCGTGACCTCGTACTCAGAGGCCGCCGCCAGGAACCTCGGTATGGAACAGCAGCTCACCCCCGCCGAGCGCTACGACATGGCCGACGAGTACATGGACGTCGTGTACAAGCTATGGGAAGGATCCTTCGAAGAGGACGCTGTGGTCCGGGATGCTGCATCGGCCACGTACATCAATCCCGAAAAAGTGCACCAGATCAAACATTCCGGCCAGCACTTCACGGTGCCGGGCTTCCACCTCTGCGAGCCTTCCCCGCAGCGGACTCCGGTGCTGTTCCAGGCCGGCTCGTCCTCCAGGGGCATGGAATTCGGCGGTAAGCATGCCGAAGCTGTTTTCATTCAGAGCACCTCCGTGGAAGGCGCCAAGCGCACGGTTTCCAAGCTCCGCCAGGCAGTGGCCGACGCGGGCCGCGACCCCCGGGACGTGAAGATCGTTATCCTGCTCACGGTTGTGGTGGCACCCACCGATGAAGAAGCCCAGGCCAAGTACCGGCAGGCTGTGGACAACGCCCCGATCGATGGAATCCTGGCGCGTTTCAGCGGCTGGACGGGCATCGACATGTCCGAGTACGACCTCGATACCCCCTTGCGGTCCGTGGGAACGAAGGCGGGCCAGTCAATGGTGGACATGTTCTCCAAAGCCGACCCGGACCGGGACTGGACCCCGCGCCAGATCGCAGAGTTCCTCGCCGTCGGCGGCACCGGTTCCACGATCATCGGCTCTCCGGAGACGGTCGCGGCGGAACTGCGCCGCTGGCGGGACGAAGCCGACGTCGACGGCCTCAACCTCAGCTACACCACCAAGCCCGGCGGCTGGGAAGACTTTATCGAGCTTGCACTGCCGGAACTCCGTGCCCAGGGGCTGATATCCCCCGCCCGAGCTGAGGACCAGGAGCCCGTCACCCTGCGCGAAAAGCTCTTCCCCGGCCACAAGTACACCCTGGACGGCCACCCCGCCACGGCACACCGTGCCAGGCACCTCAGCGAAGCCGCCCTCTGAGCGCCGCCGCCCCACCCCATATCAACGAAAGAAACTTCAATGACTGAACAGACCGACGTAGTCGTCATCGGTGCCGGTCTTGCCGGCCTCATCACCGCCCGGGAGCTGAGCCACCGCGGCCACAAGGTGGTTGTCCTGGAAGCGCGCGACCGTCTTGGCGGCCGCTTGTGGACCGACCGCCGCCTGGGCCAGAACCTGGAGATCGGCGGGAACTGGCTGCACTGGACCCAGCCTCATGTCTGGGCCGAGGTCACCCGCTACGGCCTCGAGGTCTCCCGCGGCCCGCGATCGGAGGAAACCTTCTGGCTTGCCGGCAACGAAGTGCGCCGAGGCACCCTGGACGACTTCATGTCCCTCATTGACCCGGGCATGACCCGGCTGCTCGAGGACACCATGAAGTGGCTCCCCCGACCGGATGAACCCCTGACGGTGGAGAACCTGGCCGAGGTCGATCAGTACAATCTGCAGGAGATCCTGGACAAGCTGGACCTTTCCGAGGACGAGCGGAACGCGAACGAAGCCGCCTGGGTGGGCCACTTCAACGCGCCCCTTGACCAGTGCGCCTATGTCAACGCCCTGCGCTGGACCGCCGCATCATCTGGCCATTGGCACCTGATGCACGAGGCCTCAGCCATCTTCCGCCTGAAGAACGGCAACGACACGCTGACCAAGGCGATCGCCGAGGACGCCAACGCAGACATCCGCCTGGATGCCCCTGTGACGGCAGTGCGCCACACCAGCGGCGGAGCAACCGTCACCTACGGCGACGGCCAGGAAATCCACGGCACAAAGGTCGTCATCACGCTGCCGCAGAACATTTTGCACAAGCTCAACGTCCAGCCCGCCCTGTCCGAGGGCAAGCTCGCCGCCAGCCGGGAAAAAACCGCGTCCCAGGGCGTCAAGGCATGGATCCGCGTCAAGGGACCCATCAAGCCGTTCTTCGCCTACTCGGCACAGGACAAGCCGCTGTCCGTGATCCGCACCGAATTCGTCAGCGATACCGACGCCGTGCTGGTCGGCTTCGGTGCCGACTCGAACCGCATCGACGTCACCGACATCGAACAGGTTCAGGAAGCCGTCAAGGTATGGCGCGACGACCTGGAAGTCCTTGAGGTTGCCGGCCACCAATGGATGTCCGACCCGTACGCTGAGGAGACCTGGCAGATCCAGCGTCCAGGCCAGCTGACCAAATATCACCGGGAACAACAGGCCAGCGAAGGCGCCCTGCATTTCGCCAGCGGCGACATCGCCAACATCTGGGCCGGCTTCTTCGACGGCGCCATCGAAAGCGGCCTTCGCGCCGGCCGCAACGTCCATGCAGAACTGACGGCCCGGCCATGAGCGCTCCCGCAATCGCAGCCCGGCCCGTCAGCTCCGAAACGTACCGCGCCGTCATGCGGCACCTGCCCACCGGCGTGGCAGCCGTTTGCTCAACGGATCCTGTCACCGGCGTCCAGAACGGCATGATCGTGGGAACGTTCGCCTCGCTGTCCATGGAACCCGCGCTGGTGACCTTCAGCGTGATGCACTCCTCCACCAGCTGGCCCAAAATCGCCGGGGCTGGACAGTTCAGCATCAGTTTGCTCGCCGAGGACCAGCAGCAGGTCTGCCACGCACTATCCGCCAAGGGCGAGGACAAACTTCGCACAGTGGACTGGTCCGAATCTCCTTGGGGCAGCCCGCACCTTCACGGGTCACTTGCCTGGTTCGACTGCCGGATTGAACATCAGTTCACAGCCGGGGACCACGTCGTCGTCATCGCCAGCGTGCTGGACATGACACCCGGTGAGGGAACCCCCCTCATCTTCCACGGCGGCCGCTTCGGAAGCTTCCGCGAAGCCGTCTGATCGACATCACCTGATCAAGGAACACTGACATGGATATCACTCCAACCGCCGTTCCGGCGGACATCACACCTGCCTACTACCGCCAGATCCTGGGCAAGCTGCCGACCGGCGTCACGGCCATCACCGGCATCAACGACGATGAGGAGAAACTCGGCCTTGTCGTTGGCACGTTCCAGTCCCTCTCGCTCGAGCCGCCGCTGGTCATGTTCTGCGTCGACAAGTCCTCCTCCAGCTGGCCGAAGCTTCGGAAACTGCAGAAATTCACCGCCAACATCCTTTCCGATGACCAAATCGGCATCTGCAGGTCACTGTCCCGGAAGGGACCGCTGAAGTTCGAAGGCCTGCCGTGCACGGCCGGTCCCCTGGGCACCCCGCACCTGCACGGCGCTACCGCCTACATCGACTGCCTCGTCACCGCAGAAGTTGTGGTGGGCGACCACTACATGGTGGTTGGAGCTGTCACCAATATGGAAGACGGCACCGGCGATGCCCTGCTGTTCCGGGCCGGCAAGTTCGGCCAATACCAGCCCGTCGAGATCCCCGCGCCGGCAGAAACGGTTCCAGTAGCAGCGGAGAGCGCATCATGAGCCGCCAGCAAATAATTCTCGAGGCGTGGAACCGGGCCTGGGGCGAGGGCGACCTGGCCGCGTTCGAACAGTTGCTCGCACCTGACTACGTCCGGCGTTCCAAATCCGGCACCGAGGACTACGCCAGCCTGCGCAAGACCATCGAGGCCACCCATGCAGCCTTCCCGGACACCACCACCGAGATCCTGCACATCATCGAAGACGGAACCACCGCCGCGATCCACTGGCAGACCCAGGGCACGCACGAGGGCGAGTTCATGGACGTGCCCGCCACCGGCCGCAGCATAACCGTCTCCGGCGCATCGTTCCTCCGCTTCGAAAACGACCAACTCGCCGAGGAATGGGTCGTTTGGGATCCCCGGGAACTTCTCTCAGCCCTCGGCATCTGGCACCTGGGACCAGGCAACGCCTAAGCCGATCCGCCCCTACCTACTTTCTACCGCCCAGGAGGGCGCCACAAATGACACTTCACGGACACTCCCTCATCGCAGGGGAGACTACCCCCGGCACCAACGGCACAGCCAACGGGATTAACCCGGCCACCAACGACACACTGGAGCCGGCTTACACCCTGATCAGTGAGCAGCAGCTCAAGGCAGCAACTGACGCAGCCACCGACGCCCTCGAATCCTTCAGCGCCCTCGAACCGGAGCACCATGCAAGGTTCCTGGAGGCTATCGCGGAAAACATTGAAGCCATCGGTGATGAGCTCGTTGAGCGCGCATCCACCGAGACGGGACTTGGTCTTGACCGTCTCCGCGGCGAACGGGCCCGGACCACCGGACAGCTGCGGCTCTTCGCCGACGTCGTCCGCGACGGTGACTTCCGCGGTGTCCGCATCGACTCCGCGCTGCCTGACCGCGCCCCCCTGCCGCGTGCCGACATCCGGCAGCGCCAGATCCCGCTCGGACCGGTAGCCGTCTTCGGTGCCAGCAACTTTCCGTTCGCATTCTCGGTCGCCGGCGGCGACACCGCCTCCGCCTTCGCGGCCGGATGCCCGGTAATCGTCAAGGCACACAACGCCCATCCCGGCGCGGCCGAGCTCGTGGGCCAGGCCATCGTCAAGGCCGTCCGCGACCTCGACCTGCACCCGGGCGTCTTTTCCCTCATCTACGGCTCCGGAGCAAGCATCGGCCAGGCACTTGTTGCCGATCCCGCCATCAAGGCCGTGGGCTTCACCGGCTCACGCGCGGGCGGCACCGCCCTCATGCGCACTGCAGCCGCCAGGCCGGAGCCGATTCCTGTCTACGCGGAAATGTCCTCGATCAACCCGGTGTACGTTTTCCCAGGTGCACTGGAGAGCGGCGACGTCGACACGCTGGCCAAGCAGTACGTCACCTCAGTCACCGGCAGCTCCGGACAGCTGTGCACCTCGCCGGGGCTGGCCTTCGTCCCCGCCGGTGAAGCCGGCGACCGGTTCGCCACCGCTGTCACCAGGGAAGTGACGGCACTTTCCGGACAGACCATGCTCAGCGGAGGTATCGCTTCCGCCTGGCAGCACGGCCACGATGCCCTCGAAACAGCTGCCGACGTCGAACTGATCGGCCGCGGCCAGAAGGGCTCCGGCGAGAACGCGCCGGCACCAGCGGTATTTGGTGCTGAACTGGACGTTTTTACCAGCAACCCGGTCCTGCATGAGGAGATTTTCGGCGCCGCCAGCCTGGTAGTCCGTTACAAGGGCATCGAGGACCTGGTTGCCGCCACCAACAAGCTGGACGGCCAGCTGACCGCCTCACTGCACATCACCGAGCAGGACTACACGGCGGCCGCGGCGCTTATCCCGGCACTGGAACGCAAAGTGGGCAGGATCATCGTCAACGGCTGGCCCACCGGCGTGGAAGTCGGCCACGCCATGGTCCACGGCGGCCCCTTCCCGGCCACGTCCGACTCAAAGACCACGTCCGTGGGGACACTGGCCATCAACCGGTTCGTTCGCCCCGTTGCTTACCAGAACTTCCCCGAGCAACTGCGCCCGGCCCCGCTGCAGGACGCAAACCCCTGGAACGTCAACCGCCTGATCGACGGCAAACCGGAACAGAACTAGCCACAGCCGTTCCTTACCTCCAAATCTTCCGGCCCCGGGCACGCCTCTCGCACGAGTCGTCCGGGGCCGGAAACCCACTTCCCGGCCCTGGCCGGAACACAGAATCGAGCAACCGTGCCCACCATCACGCTGGAAGATATCGCGGGAACACTCCGCACCGCCCGGTTGAAGGGCGAACCGATCGCGGCCCCCACCGAAACCTGGCCCTCCCTTAACGCCGACATGGCGTTCGAAGTCCAGAAGATCAACGTGGGCCACGCAGTCGCCGACGGCGACCGCTTGGTCGGCTACAAGCTGGGAAACATCGCCAAAGTCATGCAGGACGCCTTCGGCCTGGACCAGCCCGACTACGGGCATCTCCTGGCCAGCAGCTTCGCCTTCGAAGGAACAACCCTTAACCTGGGCAACTTCATCGAGCCCTTCGTGGAGCTGGAGCCGGCCTTCATCCTCGGAAAGCGCCTCGGCGGCAAGAACACCACCATCGCCGATGTCATCAACGCTATCGACTACGCCGTGCCCTCCATCGAAATCATCGACTCCCGGGTCAAGAACTGGGCCATCGGACTTGCGGACACCTTGGCCGACAACGGCTCCACCGGTGCCATTATCCTTGGGGGCACACCCCGCCGGGTCACGGACCTCAACCTGCGGGACACCCGCGGCGTCCTGAAGTTCAACGACCGGGAAGTCATTTCAGGCACCACCGGAAATATCCTCGGAAACCCTCTCGCTGCCGTCGCCTGGCTGGTCAACCGCCTGGCCGATTACGGCGTCGAATTCGAAGCCGGACAGGTCATCCTCTCAGGCAGCTGCCTGCAGGCAGTGCCGATGAAGGAAACCGGCCGCTGGTCGGGGACATTCGAGGGCTGGGGCACCATCGAGTTCGACGTCGCCTGACCGTGCGCCGGAGAGTGAGGTTGCAGACGTATCACGGGAGACAGGCGGGCTCTTCAGTCCTCGGATCCAGGACTGCTACGAACGCTGGAATGAGCTTCTCGACGTCGCTGCCACCTTGGACCTCAGGATTGAGATCAGAAACCCATATGCTCAGCGGACCAAAGGCGGGATGCTCAGCCAGTGTGGACCGGGACCTCCTAAAAAGCCCAGCCATCCGTATCGACAAGCTGCGGACGATTCCAGCGATACAACTATCAACACTGCGGTCGTTGTGTGCCCTGCCAGATAAGACGGCCGGCGTTCATTGCCTGGGGCGTCGCTGACGATACTTCCTACGTCTACACCGACCTGGGTAGGGCGGATGAGGACCACGCGGCGTTCGACGACGTTCGATCCGTTGCCATGGCACTCGCGTCCGTGAAGCAGGACGGTATGGACCGATGGCTCGGAGCTTCCCTCAGCTCTCCGAGAATATCTGCCCCCAATCGCTGAGGGACATGATTCGGCGAGGATTGGCCGAACTGAGCGCCCTGCATGGGGAATATGGAGTGTCATGATCGATTTCCGCTGTCATCTCGATCTAGATCCCAACTCGGATCAAATGGCAGATGAAATTCAGCGTCGCAATCTTGGGTGTCCTATCCGTCACTAGTGCCTGTGATGATTTAACTCAGTGCGTTTCGGGTGTCATGTTGTCGCGGGTTCAGGGTGTAGTTCCATTCGCCGTGGAATTCGTGCCGCACCAGGACGCCGTTGTTTTCGAGGGCTTTCATCTGCCGGTCGGGGATTTTGACGCCTATGGGGTAGGTGTTTGTGTCGAGTTCGGCCTGGACCGTCAGGCCGGGCCGGGTGGTGGTCGCGGAGATCGTTTCAACGATGACTTCGTGGCTGGTCAGGGGCCTGCCGCGCCAGTTCATGGAGATATGGGAGAAGACTGAACTTCGCCGGGCGGTGGCACGGGGCTGCTGGTTCAGTGTCGGTCCAGCTATGCTTGCCGGCGCGAAGGGACGAAGCTTGGTGTTGGACGTTCCCCGCAACCGCATAGTCCTGGAAAGCGACGGCCCCTTTGCGCAGGTGAGCAAGCGGGCGCTGCACCCTTGGGACGTCGGCCTTGCATCACAGCGTCTCGCAGAAATCTGGGACGTAGAGCATCAGGGTGCCATTGCAATTGTCAGGAGTAACGAGAAATCACTTCTGAACGAGCGAGGCCTCTAGGCCGGCGACCATCCTTGGGAGGCGGCCCGGGAAGCGGCGCCAGGGAACGTGCCGATGAATTTCTGCGACTGGTGCCGTTGAAGCAAGTCAATACAGCGGTCAGTACTCAGATGACGATGACTGACAATTCGCCGGCCTGAGGACGCGGAATACACCGCGGACCACGGGGTGTCGTATTGAAGCGTTCCGGCATGCTCGGCTAGTGGTCATTTTCGTTAGTTCGTCGGGGGTCTAGGTCCAGGCGGTGGGGTCGGCGAGGTAGAGGCCGCAGGCGGTGTCGAGGGCGTCTTCGGCAGTGCCGCCGGCCAGCCCGGTGGGCAGGTAGTTGTCCTCGTAGTCGTCGTGGCTGGCGCGGTAGATCGCGAAGCCCCACTGGTTGGCGTAGCCGGCATAGCGCAGCCGGCACAGCTGCTGTACTTCCCCGCCGGGAAGGACGGCGTCGACGTAGGCGAAACCGGCCCGGAAGCGGGTGTTGATCCTTTCGATCTGCGGCCAGCGTTCCCTGGCGCGGGCGGTCAGGCGCTGGTGCAGGGAGGTCTTCGTCGATTCGGGAATCCTGGCCATGGCCTTCATTCTGCCCTACCTGCCGCGGCGGGGTGGCCGTGCGGCGTGGCACCGCGGCGGGGCGCGGCCGGCGGAGGATAAATGGATCCCATGGTGATCTCTTCCCCGTTCACGATCAACCTGTCCACTGCCGCCGAGGCCGTGCTGGCCGCACGCGCCGGTTCCGCACGGGCCCCGTACCGTGATGTCCTGCGGGCGCGGATCGTGCTCGCCGCCGCGCGGGGAGAACCCAACGCGGTCATCGCCACGGGCCTGCGGATCCATGTCGATACCGTGCGCAAGTGGCGTAAACGCTACGCCGCCGGCGGGCTGGACGGGCTCAAGGACCTGGCCCGGACCGGGCGGCCGCACACGTTCACCCCGGTGCAGGTCGCCGGGATCAAGGCCCTGGCCTGCACCCCGCCGGCGGAGAAGGACGTGCCGCTGGGACGCTGGTCCGGTGCGGAACTGGCGCACGAGGCTGTCGCCGAGGGGCTGGTCGCATCGATCAGCCAGGCCACTGTCGCCCGCTGGCTGGCCAAGGACGCGATCAAACCGTGGCAGCACCGGTCCTGGATCTTCCCCCGCGACCCGGCCTTCGAGACCAAGGCGGCGCGGGTGCTGGATCTCTACGCCCGCATCCGGGACGGCGAACCGCTCGGGCCGGACGAGTACGTGATCAGCGCCGACGAGAAATCCCAGCTGCAGGCCCTGCGCCGGCGCCATCCAGGCCTGGCCCCGGGCCCGGGGCGGACCCGCAGGATCGAGTTCGAATACCGCCGCGGCGGCACCCTGGCCTACTTTGCCGCCTACGACGTCCACCGCGCGGAAGTGATCGGCACGATCGCCGAAAAGACCGGGATCGCACCCTTCGCCGAACTGGTGGAGAAGGTCATGACCACCGAGCCCTACGCCTCGGCCAAGCGGGTGTTCTGGGTGGTCGATAACGGATCCTCGCATAACGGGGCCCGCTCCATCGAGCGGATGGACGCCGCGTGGCCTACCGCCACGCTGGTCCACCTGCCCGTGCATGCCTCATGGTTGAACCAGGTCGAGATCTACTTCTCCATCCTGCAGCGCAAGGCCATCACCGGAGGCGATTTCAAAGACCTCGACCAGCTCGCCAAGCGCGTGCTCGCCTTCCAGAACCGCTACAACGCGACCGCGGAACCGTTCGATTGGAAATACACCCGCGCCGACCTCAACGACTACTTGCACCGCCTGAACAAACACGACCACGAACTGGCCGCCTGACCCCCGACGAACTAACGGAAATGCCCACTAGCGACAATGCCGTTCGGTTAGGGGCCGGGATCCGGTGTCAAGATCCTGGTGTCGAGTGTCGCGGGATAGGTCCGACGGTCGACATCCCGTTCCTTGGCGCGGTACTTGGAGATCGCGCGTTTGACCACCCGGGGCCGGGAGCGGATGCGGCGGGCGGGCAACGGTTCGGCCAGCATGGCCGCCCCGATGCGACCGACCAGGTCCACCACGGTTCCGCTGAGGATCCCGCGGGCCTGGACCACCTGGTCGCGGGCGGACCTCAGTCCGATGGTGAAGGACAGGCGGTCCGGATCGATCTCGGGATGCCGCAGCGTCACATCGGTCATCGCGGTGCGCAACACCTGGTAGCAGGACAGCAGCGCCCAGGTCTCCTGGATGACCGCGGCAGGGTGCCGGCCGCGCAGCACCCGGCCGTTCAGGATGCGTGATTTCAATTCGCAGTAGGCCGTTTCGATCTCCCAACGCTCATGGTAGAGCCTGACCAGTCCCAGGGCGGGAGCCTGGATCGGGTCGAGCAACGTGGTGACCAGCCGGTATTCGGCGGTGAGCGTTTTGGCCTCGGTGGTGACCGTGAGTTCGGCGTCGATGACCCGTACGCGTTGGCCGGCGGCATGGGAGAGGTAGGAACCGTCGGCCAGCTGCTGAAGGACCGGCAGTTTCATGGCGCTGAGACCGGTCCTGGCGCGGAAAAGGAAGTCCGCGCCCGTTTCGGCCACTTCACGGAAGAAGCCGTAGGTGGCGAAGTTCCGGTCCCCGAGCAGCACCATGCCCGGTTGCAGGCAGGAGATGAGCTGCCGGGCGTAGGTCAGCTCGCCCACGGCGTCGGTGCCGAAGGCCGCGTCGATCACCGAACGGGTCCCGGCCGTGAGGATCGCAACCAGCCGGATCATCGGGTACCCGGCCTCCCCGTTGACGCCGCCGCGCGGCTTGGGGTACCTGGCCCGGTTGGCCTCGGTATCGGCCACGGCCATCTGCGTGCCGTCGATGGCCACGACCAGCCGGCCAGCGAACCGGGTCACCTGCCGGGACCCGCACACCGCAGGGCCCTTGAGAAGGGTGAACAGCTCACGCAGCGGGGCCGTTCCCACCCGGCGCATGGCCTGGCTCAAGGATGAGGCCGAAGGTGTCTTCACCGGTGCCGGCGGCCCCGTGACCAGGCGTGAAAAGACCTGCTTCCAGCCCTGGTCGGCGAACAGGACCCCGGCGAGCAGCAGGTAGATCACCACCCGTGAGGGCAGCCTGCGCACCCGGCGTTCCCGGCCTCCGGCGGCCTCGAGCGCGGCATCAACCATGTCGAAGGGAACGACACGGGTCAGCTCGCCCAGATGCCCGGGTGCGAATACCCCCGGAGCGTGATTGATGGCAGAATCGGGCATAGTGGCTCCCGTGGGGGTGGATCAGTCTTGGTGGACCGAACTACTCAAGCAGGAGCCACACCCATATCCCCACGGACACGCCGATTCGACGGGACTTGACCCTGGACCCGAACGCCTAACCGAACGGCATTGCCACTAGCGAGGCTTGTAGGCGTCCGCGCGGTGCTCGATGCGGTGGACGTATAGGGTGTGCTCTTCGATATCGAGGGTGAACAACACGCGGTAGTCACCACGGCGTGCGGTGCGCAGGCCGAGGAGTTCATTGGTGAGAGGTTTGCTGAGCCGGCGAGGGTTATCGGCCAGGGTGCCGGTGACGAATTCGACGATTGCGGCGGCGGCCTTTTCCGGCAGCCGGCGAAATCCCTTCAGCGCAGGGCTGGTGACTTCGACCTTCCATGGCCCCTGCTCGTTTGAGGGTTCATCGGTCACTTCGGCGGCAGCCCAAACTCACGGCGCAGGTCATCGCCGCTGGCCGTGTTTCCTTCGGCGACGTCGCGCCTGGCCTGTTCCAAATCTGTCCTGATGTCCGGCTGCGAGAGCCAGTGGATGGTTTCCTGCAGTGACTCGAGGTCGTCGGCGGACATCAACACAGCTGACGGGTGCCCGTGGCGGGTGATCTGGATGATCTCATGCGTCTTGTCCGCCTCTTCCACGAGCGCGGAAAGCTTGTCCTTGGCTTCGCTGAGCGGCACGGTTTTCATGCTCCCGATTGTAGCCTGAAGTCTGGCCAGTTAGTAGCCTGACTTTTAGCCGATAAACGCGATTATGCAAAAGGTTGGCGTAGTCACCACTATCGGTGATTCAAGGTGTCATCCCCGCCGTCGTTAAGGCCGCCGGGACCGTGTGGCGCGTGGGCTTCAAGCCCGAACTGTGGGCCTGGTCGCGACGAGCAGGGGCCGTCGAAGGCCGCTTTCCCGGCCGGTGGGATGATGCGGCGGGAAACGTCCGCACCGTCCATGCCGCACCGGCCCCTATCACCGGAAGCTACTGCCACATTTCGGCATCCACGACGGCCTGGAACCAGGCGCAGTTGTCGTCATTGGGGGCAGCAGCTGGGTCGCATGACCCGGGCCGGCCCGGCGCGCCAATCCACAGCGGCCGGCGGCGCGGATGCGCTGCGCCTCCCGGGCGGGTCTGACCGCCTGCCCTCCCTACGGGAGCAGCAGCTCGAGGCCCTCGGTTTTGTTTTGCTTGGGCGTGGGAGTCGGCGTGGGGCTCGGTGCCGGCGCAGGAGGCGCCGCCGGAGCCTTGGCCACCGTGACCGTGATGCTCTTTCCCTGTTCGATCTGGGCATCCGCGGCGTCACTCTGGGCGGTCACTTTCCCCGGTTCGACCTGGGAGTTTTCGACTTCCTTGACGGTCATGGTCAGCCCGAGGTCCTTCAGGGCCGTTTCCGCTGCGGCCACCTGCAGCCCGATCAGCTGCGGCATGGCCACCTTGCCGTTCGAGACCACGAGCTCCACGGTGCTGCCGACGGCCACGTTCTCGCCCGGCGCGGGTTTGGTGGTGATGACGGCGCCGGCCGGAACCGTGGGGCTGTTCGCCATGGTGGTGAAGGGCGCACCCGTCAGTCCCTTCTGGCGCAGGACATCACGCGCGGCCGCCTCGGTGCGGCCGGGAAGATCCGCGGGAATGGTGATGGCGCTGGGGCCGTCCGAGATATTGAGGATGATGTCCGCGTTGGGCTCGAGCCAACTGCCCGTCGCCGGGGCGGTGCCGATGGCAATGCCCTTGGCGATGGTCTCGTGCCTAAGCCTGTTCAGCTGGGGTTTGAGGCCGGCGTTGTAGAGCTTCTGCAGGGCCTCGGACTCGGTCATCGTTGTCACCGACGGGACCAGGATCTTCGCCACGGGCGGAGGCTGCTGGTTCACCATGTTGTACAGCCACAGGCCGCCACCGGTCAGGACGAGCATTGTGAGGACCACCAGTGTGGCAATCCAGGTCCGGCGGCGCGACTTCTGACCCGAAGTGTGTTCGCCGGCAGCGGGCAGGACCAGGGGAAGGCTGCCCGTGTCCGCTGCCGGATAGACCGCGGTCCCCTGTTCCGGAAGGACAGCGTCATCGCCCGACGCGTCCCCGGCGGGACGGAACCGGCCGCCGGGGACATCATCCAGGAACTGGGCGCCGGTCAGCGAAAAAGCGGCGGTCGGCGGAGTACGGTCCGGACCCTGGACGGTGTCGGTGGGACTGGTGGGAGCCTCGCTGGAACCAAGCGGGGCGACCCCGACGCCGGCGCGCGCCGCCCGGAGGGCGCGCTGGAAGGCCGCCGCATCCTGAAAGCGGTCCGCCCGGTTTTTCTGCAGGGCCTTCACCAGGACGCTGTCCAGGGCTTCGGAGATTTCAGGGTTCAGGCTGCTGGCCAGCTCGGGGATCTCCCGCACATGCTGGTAGGCCACCGAAACGGGGCTGTCCCCGACGAACGGCGGCCGGCCGGTCAGCATCTCGTACAGCAGGCAGCCGGCAGAATACAGGTCGCTGCGGGCGTCCACGGTCTCTCCCCGCGCCTGCTCCGGAGACAGGTACTGCGCCGTGCCCACCACGGCCTGGGTCTGCGTCATGGTCGCGGCCGAGTCAGCCATGGCGCGGGCGATGCCGAAGTCCATGACCTTGACGCTGTTTGAGTCAGGGCAGAACATCACATTGGCCGGCTTGATGTCGCGGTGCACGATTTTGGCCTTGTGGCTGTAATCGAGGGCCGAGAGCACCCCCAGGCTGAAGTCGATCGCATTGTCGATGCTGACCTCCTTCGCCCGGATCAGGTCACGGATCGTCCTGCCGGAAACGAATTCCATCACGATGTAGGGCACCCGGACGCTGCCGTCGTGGTCACCCGGGACCGCGTGGTCCCCGGTGTCGTAGACGGCCACGATCGAGGGATGGTTCAGTGCCGCCACGGCCTGGGCCTCGCGCTTGAACCGGGCCTGGAACTGCGGATCCCGGGCCAGGTCCGGGCGCAGCAGCTTCACGGCCACGGTGCGCCCCAGCCGGGTGTCCACCCCGCGGAACACGTCCGCCATGCCGCCGCGGCCGATCAGTTCACCCAGCTCATAGCGCCCGCTGAGGACGCGCTGGGTGTTTTCGGGGCGGCGGTCCTCCCTGTGCGACGGCGTGCGGGGTGAAGTAGACATGACGGGCTACGGTGCCGAGCAGGTCGGCGGAACGGAGGGCGTTTCGCCCTTCTTGCAGGGGAGCAGGGCGGCGGCCTTGGCCAAATGGTAGGTCACCAGGGAACCGGCAGTGACGTCACTGCCGGGGGCAGGGTCCGAGCTGACAAAGGTGCCCTCGGCTTCCTTGTTAAGGGGCTCGACGTCGGCGCCTTTGGCCCAGCGCAGCCCGGCGTTCTGGAGAGCCAGCTGCACGTCCGCCTCCTTCGCGCCGGACTTGATCGAAGGAACCGTAGCGGGCTGGGGGCCCTTCGAGTACGTCACGGTGATGGTTTCACCGGGCTGGACCGGGCCGGACGGATCGATATTCGTCACGGTGCCCGGTGTGGCGTTGTTGAAGACCTCGACGCCGGTGACGCGCAGCTTCATGGTGATCAGTTCGCTGCGGACATCGTTGTACGGCCGGCCGCGGTAAGCGTCCGGGATGAGGTTGATGGCAGCCGGGGTGGTCTGGGAAGGTGTCGCCGAGCTGGCCGTGGGGCTGGGGGTGGGGCTCGCGGAGGTTGCCGAGGCCGACGGGCTGGCGCTGCTTGGCTTGGCACTGCTGGCAGTGGCACCGCTGCTGGACGGGGACTGCGAGGGGAAGAGGATGCCGGCCTGGCTGAGGAAAACACCCACCAGGGCGAAGAGCACGAGCAGGATCAGGGCTATCAGCGGCCAGGTCCAGGGGCTGCGGCCGCGGCGCTCCGGTTCATCAACCGGCTGGTCGTACTGCTCGTCTTCCTCGTCTTCCTGCACCCAGTGCCGTTCGGCGGCCAGAGCATCCGCGCGGGAGAGGGCATTGCGGGCCCCGGAGCCGCCGGCCGCACCGGCTGCCAGGCCCGCCGCGGCCCCGGCGGCGGCGCCGGAGGCACCAACAACCGGCAGTGCCGACGTGGCCGACGTCGAACTGTCCTCTGCCGCACTGGCGCCGATGACGCCCGTCGCGGCCGTGGGGACGTCCACGGGCGCGGTGATGGGCCCCGTCGCTGCCTCGAAGAGCAGCATGCCGGGAACGGCGGCGTGGGCAGCGGCGATGTCACCGAGGCGGATGGCTTCGGCTGCCTCGGAGAGCTTGTCGGCGCTGGCCGGGCGGTTCTTCGGGTCCTTGGCCAGCATGGACATCAGCAGGGCCCTGACCGGCTTGGGCAGGGTTGCCGGCAGCGGCGGCGGCGCGTCGTTGACCTGCGCCAGGGCAATGGCGATCTGGGATTCACCGGAGAAGGGGCGGCGGCCGGCGAGGCACTCGTAGCCGATCACGCCCAGCGAATAGATGTCAGAGACCCCGGTTGCCGTCTGGCCGGTGGCCTGCTCCGGGGCCAGGTACTGGGCGGTACCCATCACCTGGCCGGTCTGCGTCAGCGGAACCTGGTTGGCGAGGCGGGCGATGCCGAAGTCGGTGACCTTCACGCGCCCGTCCGGAGTGATCAGGAGGTTGCCCGGTTTGATGTCGCGGTGCACGAGGCCCTGGGCATGGGCCACCGAAAGGGCACGGGCGGTCTGGGCGATCATGGAGAGGGTGCGGTCCGGGGAGAGGACCTGTTCGTGTTCGATGATGCTGCTCAGCGGCTGGCCCGGAACGAGTTCCATGACCAGGTACGCGGAGCCATCCTCCTCGCCGTAGTCGAAGACGTTGGCGATGCCCACATGGTTCAACAGCGCGGTGTGCCGGGCCTCGGCCCGGAACCGCTGGAGGAACCCGGGATCGCCGGTGTACTCCTCCTTGAGGACCTTGATGGCGACGATGCGGCCAAGGATCAGGTCTTTGGCTTTCCAGACTTCCCCCATGCCGCCGATCGCAATACGCGTGGTCAGCTGGAACCTGCCGCCGAGGGTGATTCCTGATGAAGGCCTCACTTATTCAACACCGCCTCAAAAATCTTCTTCGCGTTCGGACTGGTTAGCTGTGCGCCGGTGGTGATGTCAACGCCTTCCATGACGATGGTGACAGCCACCTGCGGGTCATTCGCCGGGGCGAACCCGGTAAACCATGAGTTGTTCAGGCCGTTGCCGAGTTCCGCCGTGCCGGTCTTGCCGGCCACCTGGACCCCGCGCACGGCCGCCCCCCGGCCGATGCCGTCGCTGACGACGCTCGCCATCCACTCGGTGATCTGCTGGGCGATCTCCGGAGTGGTGGAGGTCCGCAGGGCCTGCGGCTTGGGTTCGCTGATCGCCCGCAGATCCGGGGCGCGCACGGCCTTGATCAGGTTCGGCTGCATCTGCACGCCCCCGTTCGCGATCGCCGCAGTCATCAGGTTGATCTGGAGCGGGGTGGCCCGGACATCGCGCTGGCCGATGGCCGACTGCGCCAAGCCGGCCTGGTCCAGATTCTCGGGGAAGGCCTTCTTGGCGTAGTCCAGCTTGAGCTGGTCGCCGAGGTCCTGGCCGAAGCCGAACTTCGCCGCCTGGTCCGCGATCGCCTTCTCGCCCAGGTCGAGGGCGATGCGGGCGAAGGGCGTGTTGCAGGACTGCTGCAGGGCGAAGGCGAAACTAGCTGTGTCCCGGGTGTAGCAGTTGCCGCCGGCATAGTTGGGCAGCTTGTACTGGATGCCGGGGAAGGTCATCTCGGCCGGGTTGGGCAGCACGCTGTCCTTGTTGTACTTGCCGGAACTCAGGGCGGCCGCCGTATCAACGAGCTTGAAGACCGATCCGGGCGCCAGGAGTGCGCCGGTGGGGCCGCTGACATTCTGGTTCAGATTGATCCCGGGGATCTGGTTCAGCTCGTTGATGTTCGCAGCCTCGGCCTCCGCGTCCTGGGTGGCGACCAGGTTGGGGTCGTAGGACGGTTTGGACACCATCGCGAGGATCGCTCCGGTCTTCGGGTTGGTCACCACAATGGAGCCGCGCCGGCCCTCCGGGATGAGGTCGTAGGCGAGCTTCTGGATCTTGGGATCCAGGGTGAGCTCCACCGAGGCGCCCTTGGGCTGGTTCCCGAGGAAAAGCTGGCCGATCCGGTCCAGGAACAGCTGGTCCGAGCTGCCGGCGAGCTGGCCGTCCATGGCCTTCTCAATCCCGGACAGGCCGTAGTTCTTCGAGAAGTAGCCCGTGATCCCCGCGTACAGCTCCGGCTGGGTATAGGTGCGCTGGAAATTGCAGCTTTCGGTGGCGGCCACCGACTGCGCCACCGGGGTCCCGCCGACGATGATCGCGCCGCGGTCGTTGCAGTAGTTCTGCAGGAGGGCCCGCTTGTTCCAGACGTTGGCCTGGAGCTGGTCCGCCCCCACGACCTGGACGTAGCTGAGGGCGCCGAAGATCAGCACGAACATCGCGATCGCGGCAATCCAGGAACTGCGGATGGCCTGGTTCACAGGCGCCCCACCGCCTCGGTGGGTGCGTCCGGGCTGGTCCGGCTGCCGGGGCTTATGGCCGGCTTCGAAGGCATGGCAGGGGCGCCCTTCCTGGTTCCCGGATCCTGTCCGGGCTGCATCGGGGTGGTGTCCACGGGGCTCCGTGCCGTGTGCGAGATCATGAGCAGCAGGCCGACGATGATCCAGTTGGCCAGCAGCGAGGAACCGCCTGCAGCCAGGAACGGGGTGGTCAGGCCGGTGAGCGGGATGAGCCGGGTAACGCCGCCGATCACCACGAAACACTGCAGCGCGATGGCAAACGAGAGCCCGGTGGCGAGCAGCTTGCCGAAGGCGTCCCGCGTGCCGAGAGCAGCGCGGAAGCCCCGCGTGAACAGCAGCAGGTACATCAGGACGATCGCGAAGAGCCCGATCAGTCCGAGTTCCTCGCCGAAGGAGGCGATGATCATGTCGCTGTTGGCGAACGGCACGAGGTTGGGGCGGCCCTGGCCGAGTCCGGTGCCGACAAGCCCGCCGTTGGCCATGCCGAAAAGGCCCTCGACGATCTGGCGGCTTCCGCCGAATTGCCGGTCGTAGACCTCGGGGGTAAAGGCGTTGACCCAGCCGTCGATCCGGAGGGCCACATGCGAGAAGACCCGGGAGGCCACGAAACCGCCGCCGGCCATCAGCACGACGCCGATGATCACCCAGCTGATGCGGCTCGTGGCAACGTAGATCATGACCAGGAACAGGCCGAAGAACAGGATGGAGGAACCCAGGTCACGCTGGAAGACCAGCACGCCGATGCTTACCAGCCAGGCCGTGATCATCGGTCCCATGTCCTTGAACCGGGGGAACTGCAGGGGCCCGATCTTGCGGCCGGCGAGCAGGATGAGGTCCCGGTTGGAGGAAAGATACCCGGCGAAGAATATGGCGAGGGTGATCTTGGCGATCTCGCCCGGCTGGAACGTCATGGAGCCGATCTTGATCCAGACGCTGGCGCCCAGCACCTCGCCGGCGGAGACGCCCGGCACCAGCGGCAGGATCAGCAGCACGGCGCTGACGGCCAGGGAAATGTAGGTGAAGCGGCGCAGGACCCGGTGGTCCTTGAGGAACCAGATGACGGCGATGGATACTGCCATGGCCACCAGCGTCCAGCGGAGCTGGTTGTTGCCGGTATCCTCGCCGACCCGGTCCAGGCGGTGGATCATGGCGAGGCCAAGCCCGTTGAGGGCCACCACGAGCGGAAGTATTACCGGATCGGCATATTTAGCCCTGAGGCGGAGCACGAGGTGGAATGCGAGGGCAGCCGCGGCGAGGAGGCTCGACTGGAACCAGAAGTCCGTGTCGAAGGCCTTTTGCCGGTCGACGCCCACGAGGGCATTGGCGCCGATGCCTACGCCGAGGGCCAGGATCAGCAGGACCAGCTCCACGTTCCGCCGTGGCTTGGGCGCCGTCTCGATGGGTGTCATTTTCCCCCCTCACAAACCGGAGCCGTCGGCGCGGCCGAGGGCTCTGCCGTCCCGGAGGCTCCGGGAGTGGCCGTGGCGCCCGGGCTGGTGGTGGTCCCCGGACTGGTGGTGGTCCCCGGGCTGGGGCTGGCAGCCGTCGGGGCCGGGGAGGGCGTCAGGCATTCATCGGCCGGGGCCGTCGTGCCGGTACGCTCCAGGTTCTTCACGATCCGCTGGGCGTCATACAGGTCGCGGGCGGGGACCGTCTGGCGCACGCGCTGCTGGGAGAATTCGGGGAGGTCTGACATCCGGATTTCGGTCACCGTTTCGAGCGTGGAAAGCTGGATGGGCCCCAGCCGCTGGGAGACCCCGTTGAAGATGGCCACGTGCTGGTCGTGTTCGCCGATGTAGTACCGCGTCTGGGTCCAGGCATAGCCGAGCCACAGGCCGATGGCGAGCAGGGCGACGATGGCCGCCGCGATGGTCACGGTCAGCCAGCGGCGGGGCCTGCCCGCAGGCCTGTATTCCTCGGCCTCCTCGCGCGCCTGGTCCGACTTGTGGGTCAGGAACGTCGCCGCCCGGCGGGCGACGGTGCGTCCGGCGATGGACGGGATGGAGCCGGATTCGGCGGCGCTGGCGGCCGCGCCGACAAGTTCGTGGGGGCGGCTGGAGAGTTCCTCCCGCAGGACTTCAGCCGAAAGGTGCTCGCCGAGGTGCGGGTCGGTCGTTGGCCCGGGCTCCTTCGTGTCCGCTGCGCCGTCCGCTCCATCGTCCGCTCCGACGTCCCCTCCGCTGCCGGCTGCGCCGTCCGCTCCATCGTCCGCTCCGACGTCCCCTCCGCTGCCGGCTGCGCCGTCCCCTCCACTGCCGGCTGCGCCGGCCGGGGACTTCTCGGCGGCAGCGGCCTGGCCGGCGTCGGCCTTCCCGGCTGATTCCGCCGAGGCCAGGGCGGCCCCGTAGGTGCTCCCGGTCCGCGGCGCGCCTGGTCCCGCGGTTCCCGGAGCGGACGCCGCCGTGTCGGCGGAGGGGAGGGTGGCCGGAGCGGGGACGATGTCGACGGCGGCGGTGCTCACGTCGTCGGGGGTCTGTTCGGCGATCTCCACCATCACGACGGTCACGTTGTCCGGCGCGCCGGCCTCGAGGGTGAGGTCGACGAGGAGTTCGGCGCATTCCCGGAGGTTCTTCGTCTCCCGGACCGTGCGCTCGACGACGTGGCCGGCGACGTAGTTGAGGCCGTCCGAGCAGAGCAGCCAGCGTTCGCCGGGCTGGACGTCGAGGGTGTCCAGGTCAAGCTCCGGGCTCGCGTCGACGTCGCCCAGGACGCGCATCAGGACGTTCTTGTGCGGGTGCGTTTCCGCCTCTTCGGGGCGGAGCCGGCCTTCGTCGATGAGCCGCTGGACAAAGGTGTGGTCGACGCTGACCTGTTCGAATTCGCCGTTGCGCAGGCGGTAGGCGCGCGAGTCGCCGATGTGGGCGAAGTGGAGTTTGCCTTCCGCCAGCAGCAGGGCTGTGACGGTGGTTCCCATTCCGGCGAGCTTGGGGTTGATGTGGACCAGCTCGGAAAGCAGTGAGTTGGCGGTCTGGATCTCATCGGCCAGGATGGTGCCGGCGTCGGCCTCGTAGTGGTCATGGTCCAGGTGGATCATGTCCAGCACGGTGGCCGCCGAGGCGACGTCACCACCGGCATGGCCGCCCATGCCGTCCGCCACGACGGCCAGGTGCCGGCCTGCGTAGGCGGAGTCGTCGTTTTTTGCGCGCACGCGGCCGACGTCGGAACGCGCGGCGTAGCGCATGATGAGCGGCCGCTTCGGGGCAGGTGTCTTACCGGCGGCCTGGTCGGCGGGGATGTCCGGGGCAGCCATGGCTACGGCCTCAATTCGATGACCGTCTTGCCGATTCTCACGGGGACACCCAGCTCCACCGGAAGGGCCCGGGTCAGCTGCTGGTCTGCCAGATACGTGCCGTTCGTGGAGCCGAGATCCTCGATGAACCAGCGGCTGCCCTGCGGAAACAGGCGGGCGTGACGGCCGGAGGCGTAGTCGTCCTCCAGGACGAGGGTGGCTTCCTGCGCCCGGCCGAGCAGGATGGGACTCGCGGCCAGGGGGAGCGTGGTCCCCTTGAGCGGGCCTTCGGTCACGACCAGCTGGCGGGCCTGCTGCTTCACGGGGGCCGGCGCCGCATCGGCAAGGGCAGGGTTCTTCCGCACCTGGCGGGCGGTGGGGGCCCCCGCTGCCGCCTTGCTCCCGATCATCAAGTCACGGCGCATTGCGGAGACAATGCTGAAGATCAGCACCCAGAGGAGGAGAAGGAAGCCGAAACGCAGGGCCGTGATGGTCAGGTCGCTCATCCGCGGCCGCCCGTGGTGGCGGGCAGGAGGCGGAAGATGATCTTGGTGCGTCCCATCGTGATGGTGGAGCCGTCGGCCAGCTCCGAGCTGCCCACAATTTTCCGGCCGTTGAGGTAGCTGCCGTTCGTGGAGCCCAGATCCAGGGCCAGGGCGGTTCCCGGGCCCGTGCGGATCTCCAGATGGCGGCGCGACACGCCGGTGTCGTCAATGAGGATGTCCGCCTCGGATGAGCGGCCGAGGACGATCGAGGGCGCATTCAGGGAATAACGCTGGCCGTCAATGTCCAGCACAGGCTGCAGCCGGGCGGGCTGGCGGGTCGGAGCCGCCGGCAAGGTGGAGTGGATGCCGGGCTGGGCCGGTGCGGACGGGGCAGTGGCCTTCTCGGTCCGTGAGGTGATTTCGAAGTCCCCGGCCCGGGCATCCTCATCCCGGCGGAAACTGATGCGGACCGGTCCCTGAAGCGTGTAGCCCTGGCTGCGGACGTGGTTGATGACGACGTCGCACAGTTCCTCCGCGAGCGGCGTGCCCCATTCCTGGGCCCGACGGAAGTCGTCGTCACTGAGGAGGACGTCGAAGACGTTCGGAGCCAGCGTGCGTCCCGCGGCGATGGTCATGGCTTTGTTGTCCACTTCGCGGCGGAGGCGGCTGGCGATCTCGACCGGTTCAACCTGGGCACGAGAACCGGTGGAAAAGACTCCACGGACGGCCTTTTCGATGCCGCGCTCGACTTTGTCCAGCAATCCCATGGTCCTTCTCCTTTCCTGATGGCTGCAGGGCAGCGTTCGTTCCGGAACTCGGTTTCCAACATTTCGGGAGCCCGCGGTGAACGGGCACTCCTACATCAGATACTACTGGGCATGGCTGGGAATGACCTTAATCGGCGTCGCCACCGTGTGCGGGAAAACTACGGCGGCCCGGCCCTGACGTGCGGTGACATCTGCGGTGACATCTGCGGTGGCGGCGCCGTAGCGGCGCCGCGGCGGCGCTGCGGAAGGCTCCGGCCCCGGACCTCCTGATTGCCCCGTTGCCGCCTTTTTGGCGCCTTTTTGGTGCCTTGAAAACGGGCGCGGAGGGCCCGTAACGTCCTCGATTGGTGTTTTCCTGCAGTTGTCCGTTATGCTTGATCTCGCTGCTTTTACGAGGTTAGCGGACCGGAAATCGGGCCGAAAACCGGGTGGAAGAAGTTGCGCGCGAGTGGCGGAACGGCAGACGCGCTGGCTTCAGGTGCCAGTGTCCGAAAGGGCGTGGGGGTTCAAATCCCCCCTCGCGCACGCAAACAAAAGGAACCCCGGTCTTCGGACCGGGGTTCCTTTGTTAATTACGGGAAATCTGGCCCGCTCCCCGCAGCCGAACGATGGAGACGGGCACTCCGCAGCTCACGCCGTAGCGATTGTCTGTTCGGCCGGCAGCGGGGTGCGGCCGCCTTACCCCGGAACCTGCGTCCATATCGCACCCGGCTCGGCTTCTTCGGCGGCCGCGATCGATTCGGCCAGAGTCGTGTCATTGCGCGAGATGAAGTAGTGCACCGCGGCCGCCAGGATTGCCCCGATGAACCAGGAGAAGGCAGAGAGGGCGCCAAAGATGGGACCGAGCGCGAAGATCACCGCCGGGACGGCCGAGACGAGAAACGAGATGACGGCCTTGGGATTCCAGCCGCGCGTATACGTGTAGTACCCCTGCTCCCTGAACAGGTCCTGAACCAGCACGTGCTGCTTGCGGAGCACGTAGTAGTCGATCATGATGATCCCGAACAGCGGCCCGAGCAGCGCTCCGAGCCCTCCGAGGAAAAGGTTGATCACGATGGGACTGTTGAACAGGTTCCAGGGCGTGATGACGAGCGCGATCATTGCGGCGATCAGGCCGCCCCGTTTGAAGTCGATCTTCGAGGGCCAGGCGTTCGCGAGGTCGTAGGCCGGCGAGACGAAGTTCGCCACGACATTGATTCCCAATGTGGCGACAGCGAAAGTGGCCGCCCCCAGCAGAAGCGCCCAGATGCTGTCGATCCGTCCGACAATCTCGACCGGGTCGTAGATGTGCTCCCCGTAGACCTTGAATGTTCCGGCGGTGACGACGACGGAGACCACAGAGAAGGCAATGAAGTTCACCGGCAGCCCCCACAGGTTCGCCGTGCGCACCGCCTTGCGGGAGGGCGCGAACCGGGAAAAGTCGCAGAAGTTGAGCATCAGGGTGGAAAAGTAGGTCACCGTCAGCGCTATGGCGGCAAAGAAGGCATGTGTGACGCCCCATTCCGCGTTTCCCCCGGGCAAGTCGAAGGAAATGTTCCAGCCCGCGTTGATCAGGATGTAAACGACCAACAGGCCCATCACCACCCAGACGGCCGGGCCGGCCCAGTCCTGGAACCTCCTGATCGTCTCCATGCCGTTTCGAAGCAGCAGAAGCTGGAGCGACCACATCAACAGGAAAGCCAGCCAGCCAAGGGTGGATTCGCCGAGGAAATTGTTCCCCGTCAGACCCTTGAGCTCGGGCCAGATCCTCAGGGCGATGATAATGACGGCGCGGGAGGCCAGCCAGGTCTGAATGCCGTACCAGGCGATTGCCACGAGCGCACGAAGCAGGGCCGGCAGGTTGGCGCCGAACGTTCCAAACGAAACCCGCGCGAGCACGGGGTAGGGAACGCCCGTCTTCTGGCCGGCGAAACCGGAGAGGTTCATCAGGAAGAAAACGATGATGATCCCCACCACCAGCGCGAGGAACACCTGCCAGGCTCCCAGGCCCAGCGCGAAGAGGCCAGCAGCGAAGGTGTAGCCGCCGAGTGAATGAATGTCCGACATCCACATCGCGAACAGCGAGTAGAAACCCCACGTGCAATGTTCCGTCGGTGCGAGGTCTTCGTTGTACAGACGCCGACTGGCGCCGGGTGGAATTGCGTGAGACATCTAACCCTCACTTCCTAAATTCCACATACTGAGAGTAAGTTCTTCAGCCCCAACCAACATTGGATCCGTGATAACCGTCCCCCTAGTGCCAATATACTCAGCTTGGCGATGGTGAGGTAGGCCGATTCTTCATGCGAGCGAACCGTGCTGGACCACCACGAGCCCTCGCAGTTGCGCTTGCCGGCTGACGGCTCACCCGCGGCATATCAGATGTCCCAGTGATTGCGGTTGAGCGTGCGGGGGTCGGCGCACAGATAGCGTGCGAACCGGCCGTCGGGGTCGCGGGCGGCGATGATCTCCACGAGCCGCGCATAGTTCTCGGCACCTGAGCTTTGGCGGCGCCCGTGGTGAGGCCTATCGTTCAGGCGGCGGGTTGCGTCTCCACAAGCAGGGCGGGCGCCGGGTTTTTCCTACCGGCGCCGGCCAGGAGGCCCGCCGTGTATTCGGAGAGCCAGCCCAGGCACGCACCAGCGACCAGGGCCAGGCACGTGCCGGCCAGGTCGAAGGTGGAGCCGAAGTACGCTGCACATCCGGCGAACGCTCCCGGGATGAAGCCGAGAACCGACCACCGTGCCTGGACGCACATCGCGAAGGCTGCGACGGCGACGGAAATGCCGAGGGCGCCTGGTATCGGGAGCGTCGCTGCTCCCCAGACGATGCTGCGCCCCAGAGGACGCCGGAGAGGTTGGCGGGGATGGTTTTAAGCAGTCCGGCGCGTTTGCCGCCGGCGGCGAAGAAACACGCCCAGGACAGGAACCCGACCCAGGTGATGAGACCGAAGGGCGTGCTGAACTGGGTCCACAGGCCGGCGAGGATGCCGGCGGTGATGCCGATGGTGACGAGGGGCTTCATGGGGTTCCTTGCTGTCAAAAACACGTCATTGGATTTTTTGAGTAGAACAGAAGTGCACGGCGGCACCGTCCTGGCCTTGTGGAGCAGGACGTTGCCGCCGTCGGCGTTGCGCGGCTAGGGTGCGGTGAGCGCCAGATCCGCGGTTTCCGGGGTGGCCGGCGTGGGTGCGGCGGGTGCGCGGTGGAATTCGCCGTTCTTCATCACGGCGGTGATCCTGGTGAGGTCCTGGAGGATGGTGATGTCTTCCAGCGGGTTGCCGTCGACCAGGATCAGGTCCGCGTAGAAGCCGGGCAGGACCTTGCCGAGTTCGTCCGGTTTCTGGAACAGTTCCCCGCCCAGGGCGGTGGCGGCGATGATGGTTTCCATTTCGGTGTAGCCGAAGAGGTTGACGAAGTGTTCCAGGTCGCGGGCGTAGGTGCCGTGCGGGGTCCAGGCGAAGCCGTAGTCCCCGCCGGGCAGGACGCGGATGCCGCGGCGGCGCATTTCCTGGATGGCTTTGCAGGCGATTTCGAGTTCGTGGGCGTAGCCGGCTTTTTCGGCGGTTTCGTGGGAGTAGCCGAAGGCTTCGGCGTCGTTGAGGGTGGCGACGATCCAGTTGATGGCCGGGGCGACGAAGACCCGGTCTTTGGCGGCTTCGAGCAGGTCCATGCCTTCGTCGTCGATGTAGGAGGCGTGGTAGATCATGTCCACGCCGGTCTTCAGGGAGATGATCACGGAGTCGCGGCTGCGGGCGTGGGTGCAGACGCGCACGTGGCGGCGGTGGGCCTCGTCCACGGCAACCTGGAGCTCTTCTTCGGTGATGTAGGTGTCGGTGGCGGCCTTGGTGCCGGTGATTTCCTCGCCTGAGATGCTGAGTTTGATCTGGTCCACGCCCAGGCCGATGGTTTCGCGGACGATCTTGCGCATTTCCTCGACGCCGTCGGCGATCTGGGTGATGCCGGGGACGAGGTCGCCGGCGGTGGTGGCGATTTCCTGGCCGTTGGCCAGGTAGCGGGGGCCGGGGATCTCGCCGGCGTTGATGGCGTTGCGGACAACGACGTCGAGCCGCTTCTTGGCGCTGGCGGCTCCGAAGCACATGGTGTAGCCGTAATCGATGTAGGTTTTGGCGGACCGGACGGTGTGGAGCAGGTGCTCCTCGACGTGCATCGTTTCCAGGCCGTTAAGGTCACCGTCGTTCCAGGTGAAGTGGGTGTGGGCGTCGCACAGCCCCGACATCAGGGTCTGGCCGCGGCCGTCGATGACGTTGACATCCTCGCGGGGCAGGTTTCCCGAGCCGGCGCGGACGTCGGTGATGCGCTCATCGACGATCAGTACTTCGCCCAGGAAGGGCTGGGCGCCGGTGCTGTCCAGGATGTTGACGTTGGTGAAGAGGGTTTTCGACATGACTTCGTTGTCCTTATCTTGAGAGGGAGACGGTGGAGCGGTTTTCAGGGGGTCTTGCGGATCTGCAGGGTGATGGCCTGCTGGCGGCGTGACTGGCAGCCGGGGCCGGCGTTGCTGCAGGCGCACGTTTTCTTTGCGCCCGGCGTGAGGGTGGTGCTGGTGAGGAAGTCGACGACGGCGGCGGTGACGAAGTCGGGTGCCTCCGGTACCGTCCAATGGCCGGTGCCCGGGGCGACCAGGAGTTCCGCCCTCCCCAGTTCTGACGCCATGGCCTCGTTGGAGGCCGGGGTGCTGACTTTGTCCTCGCTGCCGGTGAGGAGCAGGACCCTGGACCGGATGGCTGCCAGATCCGGGCTGGTCGCGGCGGCGAGGGCTTCGCAGGCCTGCGCGTAGGCTTCCGGGTCCTGGCCAAGGAGCAGCTCGCGGACGAACGGCCGGACCAGCGGGTTTCCGATCGCTGCCTGTTCGGCGGTGGCGGCCTGGGCGACGGTGTCGGCTACGGCTGCCATGCCCTGCTCCCGGACGAGCGCGGCCCGTGCCCGGGTGGCGTCCTTGGCGGCCTGGGTCTGTTCGCGGACCGGACCGAGCAGGACGACGTCCTCGACCAGGTCCGGCCGGGTCGATGCCAGCTGCTGGACGATGAGGGTTCCCATCGAGTGGGCCACAAGGTGGGCCCGTCCGGAGGCGGTCCGGGATTCGATGACCTGGGCCAGTTCGGCGGCCAGGGATTCCAGGGTCAGTTCCCCGGCCAGGGGTGAGCGGCCGTGGCCGTTGAAGTCGTAGCGGGTGACCCGGAACCGTTCGGCGAGGGAGGCGACGAGGGGTTCGAAGAAGCTTGTGGTGCCGCCCAGGCCGTGGACCAGGACAACGTCGGGGCCGGTGCCGGCGGTTTCGACGAAGAGCTGCTTCGTCCCGACGGCGCTCAGGCCTGCGGCAATGGTCGCGGTGCTCATCGTCCTTCTCCGATCCGGTTCCGCAGGGTGCCAAGCTTGCTGATGCTGATTTCGACGACGTCGCCGGTGGCCAGGAACCGCGGCGGTGTGAAGCCGATGCCGACGCCGACCGGGGTGCCGGTGGCGATGATGTCGCCGGGCTGGAGGGTGATGCCGGCGCTGATGGTTTCGATGATGGTGGGGATGTCGAAGATCAGGTCCGCGGTGGTTGCCTTCTGCCGGGTTTCGCCGTTGACGGTGCAGAGCAGGTCCAGCGGACCGTCCCCGACCTCGTCGCGGGTGACGGCCCAGGGGCCCATCGGGGCATGGGTGTCCAGGCTCTTGCCCAGGAACCACTGCTTGTGGTCTTTCTGCAGGTCCCGGGCGGTGACGTCGTTGATGATCGTGTAGCCCCAGACGCGGTCCAGCGCATCGGCCTGGCTGATGCCGCGCCCGCCGGTGCCGATGATGACTCCGAGTTCGGCTTCGTAGTCGAGTTCGGAGGTGACGCCGGTGTGAGGGTCGATGTCGGCGCCGGTGCCGATGACGGTGGAGGGGGCCTTGGTGAACACGACCGGGTAGTCCGGCTGGGCGGTGGCGCTGGCGGTGGCGTCGTAGCCGGAGTTGGCGAATTCCTTGGCGTGTTCGACGTAGTTGCGTCCCACGCAGAAGATGTTGCGGCGGGGGAGCGGGATCGGGGCGAGCAGCTCGACGTCGGCGATGTTGATCGCCGGCCCGGTGGAGGCGGCGAGCTGCGCGGCGGCTTCGTCCCAGGTTTCGATCAGTGAAATCAGGTCCTGGGAGCCGGGAACGGGGGTGACCGTCGAAGCGTCCTCGCTGAGGACTCCGGTCTGCTGGATGCCCCGGTGGCGGAAAGTCACGAGTTTCAAAAGATCTCCTTGATCGATTATCGATAATTGATAGGACAGGCTATACACAGGGGTGATCGGGGTCACAAGGGGTTTTCCGGAATCTATCCGCGGGCCGGATCTGGTCCCGCGGCAGCGGGCCTACTCCTGGGGGAGGATGGACTACTCGTGCTGGTGCTCGACGACGAGCTTCGTGCAGAGGTCCGGGGTGCCGGTCTCGAACGCTTCCAGGATCGGCACGTGGGCTTCGGCCGCGGCGTGCAGGTCAACGTGGCCGCGGACGACGGTGGCCATGGTCCGGGCCTCGACGTAGAGCGAATCCCAGATTTCCATCATGAGCCGGTTCCCGGTGGCGGCGATGACGGCGCGGTGGAAGTCCGTGCTGTATTTGGCGAGGCCGTGGGCGTCGTTTGTTTCGGCGGCTTCGCGCATGCCGGCCAGGGCATCGCGCAGCGGTGACGGATCGGCGTGCAGGGCGGGGTAGGCGTGGGCGGCCGCTGTTCCTTCCAGCGCGAGGCGGACAAAATAGACCTCGGCCAGATCATCATGGGAGGCGGCGCGGACGAAGGTCCCGCGGCGGGGGATGCTTTCAACCAGCCTGGTGGAGGACAGCTCCCGCAGCGCTTCGCGCACGGGGGCCTGGCTGACGCCGAACTCCCGGGCGAGCTGGAGCTCCACGAGGCGGGTGCCGGGCGGGTAGGTGCCGTCAACGACCCTGTCGACGATGGTCCGCTTGACCTTTTCCGAGAGGCTTTCGTTCTCAAATGCCATCGCCGCCGCCATGCCCACAGTCTTTCACAATGTTTCGCCTCGACGCCGCGGCGCCCGGCTGCGCGGGAGTCAGCCGGGGCGCCGCAGAGCCCCGAAAGCCGAAATCAACGCCTCCAGGCCCAGGCTGAAGGCGGCGTCGGCCGGCTTTTCGAAGCCCTGCCGGGCGAGGCTCTCGACGGCGGCGGTGAAGTTCGGCGTCGATTCCGCCATGCTGCCCGAATCGAAGATGTCCGCCGGCGCGGTGACGTCGTAGGCCGAGCCGAAAATGAAGGACTCCAGCGCCACGATGGCCGAGACGATGCGCTCCTGCGGGATGCCGGCCCTGCTGAAGCCGGCGCTGACGGCCTCGTACATGGCCAGGGTCTTCGGAGCGTCCGTCACCGGCAGCACGGCGATGACCGGAATCAGCGGGGTGTGCTTGGAGAAGACATCCCGGTAGCTCCAGGCCCAGTCCCGGACGGCCTGGTCCCACGGCTCGGTGTCGAACGATGACACATCCACGAACGAGGTCAGGTGGTCCTGGACGAGGACCAGCACCTCGCGCTTGGAGGAGACATGGTTGTAAAGGGCCGACGGCGCGACGTTCAGGGCGCGGGCCAGCGCGGCCATGGTGAACCCCTCGTAGCCGCCCTTCCGGACCACCTGGAGGGCGGCGGCGGTGATGCCGTCCTGGTCCAGCACGGCGGCCGGCGGACGGCCCGCCCGGCGGCGGGGCCTAGTGTCCGCGGGGTGCTGATCTGCTGGGGCGCTCGTGGCTGCCGGCATTCCTGGCCTTTCTGCTGGGTATCCCAAGGATTATTCCATTGTGCGCTTGCTGCGGTGTGTGCTTCCGTCGTTATCTTCCACGTGCGAGGTGTCCGGTCCGGCCGCGCTAATGCGCCGCAGGGATCAGGTCGACCGCTCCCAGCAGTCGTCTGCGGCTTGAAGAAATCTCCGTCTGCGGGTCCGTTCCCCGAACAGCGGGTAGCTGGCTGGACTTCCCAAGGGGCCGGAAGCCTCATTGCCTGGAGCGAAGGTGATGGCTATCAGAACCGCTATCGCGGGTACTGATGCGAACGTGAACAGGGAGAGAATCAGCCCGTAAGTGCGCCCGGGTGCCTGTCCGGTCCGGGTCCGGATCCGAAAGCCGCCCAGATATGTTCCCAGCGTGGTTCCGCGGACATAGAGCGTCCAGTTGGCTGCCACCGCGGCCAGTACGGTCCCCGCAGCGAGCGGAAGCTGGTGTCCGGGAGCCAGAAAGAAAACAGAGGCGGCCGGGACCCAGACGAGGAGCGAATCGACAAGAAGCGCGAACAGGAACGAGGGCCAGTTCACTGTCAGGAGGTCCGGGGCATCCACGCAGTGATTCTTCCACGCGACGGCCGATAATCCCTCAAACCCGGAAAGGCCGGAGCGGCGAGGCCATCGGAGGCCGTAAGCGGATGACCTGGCAGGAGGGGCCGGGCGCGGATGATCTTGAAGTCATGACCCGCGGCGTGCACTTCTTTACGTGAGGGGTCTTCCCTCTTCCGCAGCGAGCCGCTATAGTCGTTCCTAAATGAATGGCATTCATTTAGTGGTTCGCATCACTCCGCGGCCACAGAGAGGACATCATGCTGGAACTTGACCGCGACGTCGTCATCGTCGGAGCCGGCCCCGCCGGGTTGACCGCAGCCCGGGAACTGAAGAAGGCCGGACTGAGCGTGGCCGTACTGGAGGCCCGCGACCGCGTCGGCGGCCGCACCTGGACCGACACCATCGACGGCGCCATGCTCGAAATCGGCGGCCAGTGGGTCTCGCCGGACCAGACCGAACTGCTGGCGCTGCTGGACGAGCTCGGCCTGCAGACCTACTCCCGCTACCGTGAGGGGAAGTCCGTCTACCTCGGAGCGGACGGCCAGCGCACCCTGTACACCGGGGAATCCTTCCCGGTCAGCGAAACTACCGCGGCCGAGATGGACAAGCTCACCGCCCTGCTGGACGCCCTGGCCGCCGAGATCGGCGCCACCGAGCCGTGGGCCCACCCGAAGGCCCGCGAGCTGGACACCGTCTCCTTCCACCACTGGCTGCGCGAGAACTCCCCGGACGAGGAGGCCTGCAACAACATCGGCCTCTTCATCGCCGGCGGCATGCTCACCAAGCCCGCCCACGCCTTCTCCGCCCTGCAGGCGGTGCTGATGGCGGCCTCCGCCGGATCCTTCACCCACCTGACCGATGAGGACTTCATCCTCGACAAGCGGGTGATCGGCGGGATGCAGCAGGTGTCCCTGCTGCAGGCCGCCGAGCTGGGCGACGAAGTCGTGCTCAACAGCCCGGTCCGCACGATCAACTGGGAGCCGACCGCCGAAGGCGGCCACCGGGTGACCGCGGTTTCGGAGCGGGCCACCGTGAACGCGCGCTTCGTGATCATGGCCGTGCCGCCGAACCTGTACTCCCGGGTTTCCTTCAACCCGCCGCTGCCCCGCCGCCAGCACCAGATGCACCAGCACCAGTCACTCGGCCTGGTCATCAAGGTCCACGCCGTCTACAGCTCGCCGTTCTGGCGTGAGGACGGACTGTCCGGAACCTGCTTCGGTGCCGGCGCCCTGGTCCAGGAGGTCTACGACAACACCAACCATGAGGATCCGCGCGGCACTCTGGTCGGCTTCATCTCGGATGAGAAGGCTGACGCGGTGTTCGAGCTCAACGCAGGGGACCGGCGCCGCGCCGTCCTCGAATCGATCGCAGGCTTCCTCGGCGAAAAGGCCCTGACGCCCGAGGTCTACTACGAGTCCGACTGGGGCGCCGAGGAATGGACCCGCGGCGCCTACGCCTCCAGCTACGACCTCGGCGGCCTGCACCGCTACGGCAAGGACCAGCACACCCCGGTAGGCCCCATCTACTGGTCCTCCTCCGACCTGGCAGCCGAGGGCTACCAGCATGTCGACGGCGCCGTGCGGATGGGGCGCCGGACGGCGGCCCGCATCGTGGCTGCGGCGGACCGCACGCCCGCGGCGGTCTGAGCACGCTGCCGGTGATGGTCGCCGCCGGCCACTACCCACATGCCAATCCATTCAACGTCGAATGACTCCCCAGGAGGGGCAACCGCATGACTGCTGCAACAGAAAAGGCACAACCGTCGCACAAGACGCTGAGCGACAAAGGACTGAAAGCCGGGTCGGTGGGGCTGATCGGCGCCGTCGTCATCGGCGTGTCCTGCATCGCCCCGGCCTACACGCTCACGGCGGCCCTGGGCCCCACCGTGTCCGAAGTCGGCGTGCACCTGCCGGCGATCTTCCTCGTGGGCTTCATCCCCATGCTCCTCGTGGCGCTCGGCTACCGCGAACTCAACAACGCCATGCCCGACGCCGGGACCTCCTTCACGTGGGCCTCCCGGGCGTTCGGACCGTGGATCGGCTGGATGGGCGGCTGGGGCCTGATCGCGGCAACCATCATCGTGCTCTCCAACCTGGCGGCAGTCGCCGTCGACTTCTTCTACCTCATGCTGGCGCAGCTCTTTGGCAATCCGGACCTTGCTGACCTGAGCAAGATCCTGCCGCTCAACATCGCCACGACGCTGGTGTTCATTGCGCTGGCCTGCTGGATCTCCTACCGCGGCATGGAAACGACCAAGGGCGTGCAGTACGTGCTGGTGGCCTTCCAGCTGCTGGTCCTGGGCTGGTTTGCCGTGGCCGCGTTCAGCCACGTCGCCAACGGAACGGCCTTTGACGCCACCGCAATCTCGCCCGACTGGTTCAACCCGTTCGCCGTCGGCTCCTTCTCCGCCTTCGCGGCGGGCGTGTCACTGTCCATCTTCATCTACTGGGGCTGGGACGTCACCCTGACCATGAACGAGGAGACGAAGAACCCGGAGAAGACGCCGGGCCGCGCCGCCACCGTCACGGTGCTGGTCATTGTGGTCATCTACATGACCGTGGCGCTGGCCACCCTGTCCTTCGCCGGCGTCGGCGACACCGGGGGGGGCCCCCCCCCCCCCCCCCCCCCCCCCCCCCCCCCCCCCCCCCCCCCCCCCCCCCCCCCCCCCCCCCCCCCCCCCCCCCCCCCCCCCCCCCCCCCCCCCCCCCCCCCCCCCCCCCCCCCCCCCCCCCCCCCCCCCCCCCCCCCCCCCCCCCCCCCCGCCGGGCGGAAACCCGGAAAACCAGGGCAGCATCTTCGCCGTCCTCGCCGGACCCGTGATGGGCCCGTTCGCCATCCTGATGTCCCTGGCCATCCTGAGCAGCTCCGCCGCCTCGCTGCAGTCCACCTTTGTCTCCCCGGCCCGGACACTCCTGGCCATGGGCCACTACCAGGCGCTGCCGCACAAGTTCGGCAGGATCAGCCCCACGTACAAGTCCCCGAGCTACGCGACGATCGCGGCTGCCGTGGCCGCCGCGGCGTTCTACGTCATTACCCGGACCACGTCCGAGAACGCCCTGTGGGACACCATCACCGCCCTGGGCATGATGATCTGCTTCTACTACGGCGTCACCGCCCTTGCCTGCGTCTGGTTCTTCCGCGCCCAGGCCTTCAGCGGAGCGCACTCGTTCTTCTTCAAGTTCCTCGCCCCCTTGCTGGGCGGCGTGATCCTGCTGGTGATGTTCTTCAAGACCGCCTACGACTCGATGGACCCCGAGTACGGCTCCGGATCATCCATCGGCGGCCTGGGCCTGGTGTTCATCCTGGGCATGGGCGTGATCCTGCTGGGCGTGGTGCTCATGCTCGTGATGTCCAGGCTCCGGCCCGGGTTCTTCAAGGGCCAGGTCCTGGCCCGGGGAATTTGAGCGCGCGGCCCTCGCGTCCCGCAGAAGCGGGAAGGTTCCCCTCCCGCCGCCTCGCAACATAGCAACTTATATCCAAGTATAGTTTTTTTCATATAACCCAATATAATTTGATATATGCACCTCGAACTGAACCCATACAACCCTGGATCCGGCCTTCCTCCGAAGGTGATGGGCGGCCGCCAGCCAGAAATCGACGCATTCGACCTTCTCGTGGCCCGCACCAAACGTGGGCTGCCGAACCGAGGAATGGTTCTCTCAGGCCTGCGGGGCGTCGGCAAAACGGTGCTGCTGAATTATCTGCGCGCCCATGCTGACAACCAGGGCTGGTTCACGATTTGGATGGAAGGCAAGCCGGAGGCCCAGAGCTTCACCGAGGTCCGCGAAAAGTTTGCCCGGGAACTGACAACGGCGGCACGCAGGTATGGTGGAGCGCGGCCCGGGGAGCGGTTCAAGCAGGCCATAGGAACGATCCGGTCTTTCAACCTCTCGCTGGGCGTGACTGGCCTGACAGCCGATGTTGGGTTCAAGACCGGACGGGCGGACTCCGGACAGATAGACATTGATCTCGAAGAGCTCGTGGAGGATATCTCCAGTTCCCTGCAGGGAGACAGGAGCGGGTTCGGGATCTTCATTGACGAAATGCAGGATCTGGATCCCGCTCTGCTCACCGCACTGATCTCCGTGCAGCACGTGGCGGGACAACGTGGCTGGCCCTTCTATATCATCGGGGCCGGCCTCCCCAATCTGCCGACGACGCTGAGTGCAGCCCGGACATATGCCGAGAGGCTCTTCGACTACCGAATCATCGGGCCTCTGGATCAGCCAGCGGCCGAGTATGCATTCGGCAGGCCCGCCCAGGAGATGGGGGCGGCCTACGAACCCGGCGCCCTTGCAAAAGTCGTTGAAGCGTCCGGCAGGTACCCGTACTTCATTCAGGAATTCGGCAAAGCAATTTGGGAGGTGGCTCCGGAAACCCCCTTCACGGACGCCGACGCGGACCTGGCCATAGAGGTTGGGCGGGGGCAACTCGATGCCGGATTCTTCCCGTCCCGGTGGGGCCGGGCGACAAAGAAGGAAAAGGGCTATCTGCGCGCCATGGCCCAGGACGGCGATGACGGATCGAGCACGAGCCAGGTCGCGGAACGGCTAGGGGTCAAGCTCAACGGCCTCGGCCCAACGCGTGCGCAACTGATCAGCAAGGGACTCATCTATTCACCCGAATACGGAAAAGTGGCATTCACTGTGCCAGGGATGTCTGGTTTCATCCAGCGACAACACGATCAGTGACCCGACAATCGTTTTCTCCTCCCCAGATCCAGGCGGAGAACAGCCATATTGGACCGGTCCTGCCGGCTAGTCGATGACCTTCAGGCCCGTGCCCCAGTTGAAGTTCTCATAGGCAGGGTTGGCCTGCAGCGCCATGATCAGGAGCATGAATCCCTCCAGTTCCCGCGCGTGGTGCAGCCCGCCGACCTTCAGCGGCCGCAGCCCGGCAGCGGCAGCGAACGCCGCCACCTCATTGCCGGCCGTTTCGGAGTCGGTGGCAATGAAGACATCCAGCGGCATCCCGCCCGTGGAGCCCGCGGCAAGGGGGCCTGCAAACGTGGTGTTGAACGCCTTCACCACGCGGGCTCCCGGAAGCAGTTTGGCGATCTCCTCGGCGGCGGACGTGCCGGATTCGACGACGAGCGAGTCAAAGGTCTCCGTATTGATGGGATTGCCGATGTCGATCACCGTCTTGCCGCTCAGGGTGTCCCCGTAATGCGTGGCAACTTCCTTGGCCGGACCGAAGTAGAGGGCCAGCACCACAATGTCGCCGTCGGGGATGTCGCCGAGCCCCCCGGACGTGGTGGTGCCGCCAATCTCCGCCGCGAGCCTGGCGGCGTTCTCCGGGCTCCGGTCCAGGATCTGGACCTTGCGGCCGGCCGACACGGCACGCGTGCCGATCGCCCGGGCCATGTTTCCGCTGCCGATGATGGTGATGTCTGTCATGGTGCTTCCTTCCGGGAAATGGTGGAGAGATTCAGCTCAATAGGGAAGCATCCAGATCCATACCGGCCGCGCGTTCGGCCTCGTTCAGGGCCTGTTCCAGCCGCCGGACCGCGGGTCCGTAGCCGGCGTCGTTTCCGTCCCGGAGCCGCTCGGCCGCCTTCATCGCCTTGATGAGGGCGGCCGTTTCCGGCTGGCGCGGATCGCTCATGGCCGGGAAGTCGATCCGGTAGGCGGGGTCGAGCTCGTAGCGCTGCCACCGGGCCAGCACCCTCCGGTGGAGGGCGGCGGCGGCTTCATTGGCGGACACCGTTTCCCGGCAGGCGCGGCGGACCTCCTGGCTGCGCAACAGCACAGGTGTCCACCGGTAGGCGGCGACGCCGGTCCCCGCCGCGAGGAGTCCGAGCATCAGCCCGGCCCACGGCGCGGCGAGGGAGGGGAGGATCACGGCCGGGGCAACGACGGCGAGTCCCGCGAAACCGTCCCAGAACACCGCGTCCGGCAGCCCGGCGTCGGCGTTCCGGTGTTTCCGGGCCAGATAGGCGGAGCCGGCCACCGCGGCAACGACCAGACCGGCCAGGGCGAGCAGCTGCCAGATCCCGAGCGGGGAGGATCCTGATTGAGTCGGCATTCCAACACACCTCCAGGGAACGCTTACAGGGAACGGGCCCGGGCGGGCCTGGTTCCGCTAGTTCCATTGGAATCCACGGGGCGCGGGCCGTCAATGGCGTTCGCGGCGCGCGCAGCCCGGGCGTAGTAGCCTTGGCCCCATGCGATTGAAAATGTGCAGCATCCACGTCCGGGAGCCTGCCGCGGCCCATGAGTTCTACACCGGAATCCTGGGTTTTGAGACCCTGATGGCGCTGCCGGAGCAGAACCTGTATATCGTCAAGGACCCGGCCGGGGCGGGCTCCGTGGGGCTCCTGCTGGAGCCCAGCGAGAACCCGATCGGTGCCGCCTACATGAACGGACTTCACGACGCCGGGATGCCCGCGATCGTGCTGGGCGTTCCGGACGTCCGGGCCGAGTATGAGCGGCTCACGGCCAAGGGTGTCATGTTCCAGGGCGAACCGTCGGAGGGTCCCGGAGGGATCTCAGCGGTGCTCGACGACGGCTGCGGCAACTTCGTGCAGCTGCACCAGGACTGAGCTGTTCGTGAGCCGGGGACCCGGCGCACCGCGTCGGCCCTGGCCTGCTTCCGGGCCAACGCCCGTCGCAGGCGGCGATGCAGCTTCGACGGGCCCGGGGCGCCGTGGTCATGCTTGTGTCATGACCACGGCGACATCAGGGTGTCGTTTACGCGCTCGTCGTCGCCAGCTGCGGGTAGACCGCTTCGATGGGTGCGCTGAGTCCGGCCTTGAGGTTCACGGAAGCCTCGTCGGCGAGGACCTCGTATTCGCCGGCTTCGACGGCGTTGAACACGGAGCGTACGAGATCCGCGGGGTCCGTTTTGGGGCCGGTGTGGTGCGCGGCCATGGCCGTGTCGACATAGCCGACGTGCACGCCGATCACGTGGACGCCTGCGGGGGCGAGCTCCAGGCGCAGCGAGTTGGTTGCCGACCATAGGGCTGCTTTGGTGGCGCTGTAGATGCCGGAGGTGGCGTACCAGCTCAATGCGGAGTGGATGTCGATGATCACTGACTCGTCTTTCGCCGCCAGGACTGGTGCGAAGGCGCGGGCCAGGAACAGCGGGCCGAGGAAGTTGGTCTCGACGTTGGCACGGATTTCCTCGTCGGTGTGGGTGAGGATGCCCGGGCTGGACACGGACGCGCCGGCGTTGTTGATCAGCACTGTCACGTCCCCGGCGGCCTCGACTGCCGCACGGATGGAGTCAGGGTCGGTGATATCGAGGGTGAGCGGGACGACGCGCTCATCGTCCCAGGTTCTGGGGTTGCGGGCGGTGGCGTAGACCTTGCTCGCGCCGCGGGCCAGGGCTTCGCGGACGAAGTGGGTTCCGATGCCACCGTTTGCGCCGGTGACGAGGACGATTGCTCCGTTGAGGGTAGGCATGATGACGCTCTTTCTAGTTTGCCAGGGTGGGATAGTCGATGTATCCGGTTTCGCCGCCGCCGTAGATGGTGGCCGGGTCCAGTTCATTCAGTGGGGCCCCGGTACGCAGGCGATCGACGATGTCGGGGTTGGCCAGCGCGAAACGGCCCAACGGGGCAATGTCTGCAAGGCCGGCGTCGATGTCGTCGGAGATCTGCTCGCGGGTCCGTTCGTAGCGGACCACCAGCACCGCCGTGGGCCACACGTCCCGGAAGGACCGCAGCAGTTCGTCGTCGCCGACGTGGTGCAGGTGCAGATAGGCCAGGTTCAGGGCCGCAAGCTCACCGACCAGGTGCCGGTATTGGATGCGCACGCTCCCGGTGTCGCCCTCGTCGATGCCGCCCAGCGGCATGGCCGGGGAGAGCCGGATACCGACGCGGTCCGCTCCGATCTCATCGGCGATGGCCTGGGCGACCTCGATGACGAACCGGGACCGGTTCTCTACCGACCCGCCGTAGGAGTCGGTGCGGTGGTTGGCGTTGGGGGAGAGGAACTGGTGCAGCAGGTATCCGTTGGCGCCGTGGATCTCGACCCCATCGGCGCCGGCGGCGATCGCGCACGCTGCCGCGTGGCGGAACTCGGCGACCGTGGCCTGGATGTCCTCAGCGCTCATCTCGCGCGGGACCGGGGTCTTCTGCAGCCCGGTCGCCGTCGGGATGTCCTTGCCGCTGGCAATCGCCGACGGCGCCACCGGCTGACGGTGGTGCGGCGTATTGTCCGGGTGCGACGTCCGGCCCGCGTGCATCAGTTGGATAAACAGGGAGCCTCCGCCCGCGTGCACGGCGTCGGCGACTTTCCGCCAGCCCTCAATATGCTCCGGCGTGTAGATCCCGGGGGTATTGAGGTAGCCCTGTCCGTCCTCTGAAGGCTGGGTGCCTTCCGTGATGACAAGACCCAGGGAAGCGCGCTGCCCGTAGTAGGTTGCCGTGTGATCGCCGGGAGTACCGTCAGGGTTGGCCCGGTTGCGGGTCATGGGTGCCAGCGCCAGCCGGTGCCGAAAATCCAGGCGGCCGAGCGTGAATGGTTGCCAGAGAGAAGATGAGGTCATGGGGATGGTGATCCTTTCCAACGGTCGGTCATGAGTGTCACGGCTGCCGGCGAGAGCGCTAGCTGTTTCGAGTTGCCGTGGGATAATGAACGCAGGCACATGTGAGCCCACGCAGTAGTGACCCTACTCATAACTGAGTATGGTCAGATTATATTCCGAAGGACGTGTTATGCCAGTCGCCCCTCAGCCGGTCGGACGACGTGAGCGGAACAAACAGGCCAAACTCGACCGCATCACGGCCGCTGCTCGCGAGCTTTTCGCCGAGCACGGCATTGATGAGGTCACCACCCAGCAGATCGCCGATAGGGCCGACATTGGCACCGGGACACTGTTCCTTTACGCCAAGTCAAAAGGCGAATTGCTGCTGCTCGTGCAGAACTCCGGCTACGCTGACGCGCTCGTCAGGGGCAAAGCTGCAGCGGGGGCGATACCTGATGTGCTCGAAGCGGTGATGGCGATCGTCCGCCCGGTTGTCGAATGCAACCGCACCCAGATCGAGAACGGCCGGACATACCTGCGGGAGATCGTCTTTGGCGATCCCGAGGAACCCCATCACCGCGACGCCCTCCACCTAACTTTTCAGACCGAAGAAGCGATCACCGTCGGATTGCGACGGGACCGACGCATAGAGCCCGCCGACGCTGCCGCGCTTGCGCATGTCGTCTCCGCGATTATGTTCCTCAGCATGGCGGCCACGACTAACGTCGCCAGTACCGTTGACGAGATCCTCCGTGAGATCAGGGACCAGGTCCAAGTTATCCTGCCGCGCTGATCGCCGGGGCTACGGAGCGGTCGGACGCGACGATGGCTTCGATGTCGCCGTTGTCCAGATCGGTGCGCCGTTCTTCGGCGCAAAGCGTCGCCCCTGCCACTAAGCTCGATCTGTGATTTGAAATAAAGTCCCAAGTCGACAAGGTCTGGAATACGTTCTGGAGCGGCGGCATCTCCAACCCGCTGGAGATCATCGAGCAGATCACCTATCTGCTTTTCCTGAAGAGGCTGGACGAGCGCCACACGCTGCAGGAGAAGAAGGCCAATCTGCTGGCCAGCCGATGGAGGACGCCGTCTTCCCGGCCGGCAATGATCCGAAGGGCCGACCGGCTGCAGCGGCTTGAGCTGTCCGAGGATGCGGCACCGTTCGAAATCCTGGGGCACTCCTTCGGAAAGCGGGTTGCGGACACCTACGAGTTTCTTTGATGAGCCGGAAATAGACCTGGTCAAGGGAACCCTGACGTTTGTCGTACCGGTCCACGGGGTTCGGTACATGACATCCGCGGCGCACGAGTACGTCGATCGATCTCTCACGAAGGGGGATCAGTTGGATGCTGTCGCTGAAACCGGGAACGCCGCTGACTCCCGTGCAGTTGGGCTCTGGGCCGGCGGCCACAAGATCGGGTTTGTCCCCGCTCCTGTGCTGGACTACGTAGGCATGCTCGGCAAATCCGGAACATACTCGGCGCGCGTCGTGCGCCGGAATCCGAAATCGGAGGGCTCCCACACCCGGGTGGTCACGCAATTGGTGTGGCGCCAGTTGCCCTAGTCACCCACCTCGAGAACCGGCAGCTGACCGATCAGGACCTTGAGGAGCTGGGGCGGATCCTGGCGCAGAGCGGAGTGGGCAGGCCCGTGGACCTGGAGCGGGCGGGGACGGAGGGCCTTGGCCTGTTTGTGCGCTCCCTGGTGGGCCTGGACCGGGAAGCCGTGGAAGAAGCCCTCGCGGAATTCATTTCCGACACCGCGCTCACCGCGTCCCAGCTGGACTTCCTCCAGTTGCTCGTCAACCAGCTCACTGAGAACGGCGTGGTCAAGCCCGACGCCCTGTTCAAATCGCCCTACAGCGAACTCGCCCCCAGCGGGCCGGACGAGCTTTTCGGCGAGGAGCGCGCGGTCCGGCTCATCCGCACGCTCCGGGCAATCGAAAATAGCGCCCGCGTGGGGTAGGCCGGGCCCCTAGTCAGCGGTTCATTTGTCCTTGTCCGGGTGCTCGTCGCCGATATGGCCGGGCGCATTGGCGGCCATGACCCGCTCCACGAAGGAGCCGTACTCCTCCATGTAGTGGCGCAGCAACTGAGCCGTGGTTTCGTCTTTGACGTCGCCGTCCTCGCCGTAGACCTCCGGAACGAAGCGGATGTACGCTTCCGGCGCGTTGAGCTGGGGAGCTCAGGAAGCTCAGGAAGCTTCGGAACGAGGACTGCATGACGGCGGTGCCGATGCCGCAGGGGGAGGCGCCGATGATCCCGGTGGGCTTGCGGGCGAAGGAGTTGGTGCCCCAGGGGCGGGATCCCCAGTCGATGGCGTTCTTGAGCGCTCCTGGGATGGAGCGGTTGTACTCGGGAGAGACGAACAGGATGCCGTCCGAGGCGGACACCGCGTCCTTGAGGGCCTGCCCTTCGGGCGGATAGGCGGCATCAAAATCCGGGTTGTACAACGGCAGGTCCTTGATGGGAATTTCGGTGAACTCCAGCTCCGCCGGTGCAAGCCGGATCAGGGCCTTGGACAGGGTCCGGTTGATGGAACTACTCGAAAGGCTCCCGACAAAATATATCCGATCTTGAAGGCCATGGCCTGATTCCTTCCCGATGCTCCGCCGGTCGCTGGTGGACTGAGAAATGAAGATGGGGATCGGGCCGGCGGTCCCGACTCCCGCGAGCATAGTCCTGCGTCCGCGGGATAAAAATAGGGGCCGGATAAGAAAGGCCGCCGCTATTCAGCCTGGGCGCGGGCCTTCCTGGCGTCCGCCTTCGCGGCCTCATCCTTGACCCGCTGGGCTTCGGCGCGGACGGCTGCGTGGGTGGAGCGCTCGGCCACCAGCCACGCCGGGGGAGCCTGCAGCAGCGCGGTGATTTCCGCCGTCGTAAGCGCCTCTTCGACGCCGCCGCGGGCCAGCCCGCTGATCGAGACGTTCAGCTTCTGCGCCACCACGGGGCGGGGGTGGGGGCCGTTGCGGCGGAGTTCGGCGAGCCACTCCGGCGGGTTGGCCTGGAGCTCGGCGAAATCGGCGCGGGAGATGACCGAATCCTGGAACTCCTGGGGTGTTGCGGGCAGGTAGATGCCAAGCTTCTTGGCAACGGTGGCCGGCTTCATGGACTGGGAGTTTTCAGAGGTCATGCTTCAAGGGTATCCGGCGAGCCGCCCGCAGGGCACCAGAGAGGCACCAGACAGGCACCAGACAGGCGCCCGGTCCCGGCACTGACGGTACTGTGAACTTGTGTCCGCTGAAGATGAATCACCCCAGAACGCCTCCCCGTCCGAGCCCTCCGAGTCATCCGCGCCTTCCGCGCCGGAAGCGCGGCAGCTGCGGTTCGCGTACGTCGCCGGCGTGACCCCCGGCAAATGGATCCGGCGCTGGGAAGAGCGGATGCCTGATGTTCCGCTGCGCTCCTTCATGTCCGACGACGGCGCCCAGCTGAGCGTGTTGCGCGACGGCGCCGCGGATCTGAGCTTCGTCCGCCTGCCGGTGGAGCGCGAAGGCCTGAGCGTCATTACCCTCTATGAGGAACAGCCCGTGGTGGTTGCGCCCAAGGGGCACGAGATTTCCTTGTTCGAGGAAGTGGCCCTGGCGGACCTGTCCAGGGAGACCTTCCTGGACGTGCAGGAGCTCGGCGGCCCCGAGACGGCCCTGCAGGTGGTGGCCTCCGGCGCCGGCCTGGTGATCCTGCCGATGTCCGTGGCGCGCCACTTCAATATCAAGGACACCGTGGCGCGCAAGCTCACGGGTGCGCCCGCAACGGAGATCGCACTGGCGTGGCCCAGCGAGGCCACGGACGAAGTGATCGAGGAGTTCATCGGAATTGTCCGCGGGCGCACCGCGGCAAGCTCCCGCCAGCCCTCCGCCCAGCAGGAGAAGCCCAAAAAGGAGCCGAAGCCGGACCGGCGCGGGACGGGCGTCAAGAAACCCAAGGTGGCCCAGCGCTACGCGCCCAACCCGGACAAGGGACGCGGCAAGGGATCGCGGAAGAAGGGCAAGCGCTAGGCTGCGCAGGCGTCCCTGAGCGACTTCACAGCGTCCGCCGGAACCTGGTCGCCCGAGGCTGCGATCTGCCGCAGCGGCGTGGTGATGTCGGAAGGAACCCCGGCCGTCTCCGCTCCGGCGGCAAGGCCGCCGAGCAGCTCCTTGTCCTTGATGCTGACGATGCCGTCTTCAGCCAGCGCGCAGGCCTGCTGCTTGATCTGGTCCGCGGCCGCGCCGGCAACCTTTGATGCGGCATCGCTGGCGGCACTCTGCGCTGCTTCCTGCACCTGGCCGCAGCCGGTCAGCATCACCAGGAGCGATGCGGCGGACAGGGCGGCGAAGGTTGCTTTCATGGTCCCAGCCTAGTTCCTGCGGGGCGCTTCGCTCCGCCGATTACTGGTAGCCGGCAATAAAGTGAACACATCGCGCGTACTATCGGGCTATGCAGAACCCTGACCAAGGGGAGTTGAAGCGTCGGCTGGAGTTGCTCGCGCCATTCCTTCGGGACCTCGGGTCGCGGATCCTTGAAAGCTACGCCAAGGCCGGAATACTCACTGCCATCCCCGACAACGCCTTCCCCGTCTCGGACGCCCGCTTCACCCGCAAAGCCGAGGGCTATGCTTACCATCCACACGGCCCGGTGTATTTCAACATCACCCGGGAGGGGGAGCTGGAACTCGCCGGCCAGGACGCCGGAGTCCCTCTCACGGAAGCCCTGAGTGCGTACGTGCGGTTGGCGCGACACGACGAGCTTGAGGACATCGGGCCAGATGACGGAGCTACAGAGTGGTTTCCGCCACCGCGCTTTCTTCTGGACACGGCCACGTCCCGGCTCCAGATCGCAGCGGTTGCCCGAATGAAGCGGTCGAATTCCCGTACCCGCTTCATACCGCTGGAGCAATACTTGGACGAACAGGCGCGGCTGTTTGTCGAAGGCTTCCTGGCTGTGCGCTGAGCTAACTGTCGAGGGAGCCGCCGTTGAACTCACGATGGAGTCGGTTCCGGGCACTGTGCTCGACCAAAGTGGGTATGAACGTTCGAATGCGGCCACGGTCCAGGGAGTCGTACTCTTCCCCGACGATGCCTGCGATAAGCGTTCGAGGGGCATCCGGGTAGCGGACCGCCAGCCGGTCAACTACGCGCCTCACGATGGGTTCCCTGGCTTCATCGCTCACCAGCCCAGTGTGTGCCAGGCGGTTCCCTGCGTCAAGGAAAGCAGGGTCCGCGGGTGCGGCCCCTACCGGGGGATCCGCCGGCCGCCGGAGCGTTTCAGGATGAACAGCAGGACGGCTATCACTACGAGGATGGGGGCTACCCACAGGAGAAATGCGACAGCCTTGACCATGGCGCCGATAATGAGGGCGAGAAGGGCAAGGACGCCCGCGGTCCAGATCAATCCCCTCATGATTTCCCGGCCTTCCCGCATCCGATCCTGGTAGTTAGCGGATCGTACCTCCGGCACGCCGGCCTTACAAGGCTTCGTTCAACGGGACACTGGTCCCAGGATTCTTCCGGCTGCACCTGTTCACCCAGCGAGCTGCTCAGGGCTGGACAGTCGCCAAAAAATGGTTAGCATTGCTAATAAGCGATGCTAACCATATTGACGTCCGAAAACCGGGAAGAAATAATGACCCTTGAAGCCCATCCCGAGGAGCCCGGCGAGCCTGCTGATATCCAGCCGGATGTCCTCGCGGTCGACCTGCGGATTGCCGTCATGCGCACGTCCCGCCGGCTGCGCAGCGAGGCCAGCGGGGATATCGTTTCGCCCGGACAGTATGCAGTGCTGGCCGATCTTAGCGGCGGGCCCCGGACACTGCGTGAACTGGCGGACCGGGAGAACGTGCAGGCGCCGTCGATGACCCGGATTGTCAACGCCCTGACCAGCCAGGGGCTGGTGACCCGCTCACCGCATCCCGACGACGGGCGCCAGGTCCTGGCCCGCATCACTCCGGCGGGTGAGGCTGTGCTGGACGAAGCCCGCAGCCACCGCACGGCCTGGCTGGCCCAACGGGTTGCCGTCCTCAGCGAGGAGGACCGCCGCACGCTCAGCCGGGCCGCCCACCTGATGCAGGAACTGAGCGCCCGATGAACGCGACCTTCCGGGCCCTGGGGATCCGGAACTACCGGTTGTGGGTTGGCGGGGCCCTCGTGTCCAACATCGGCACCTGGATGCAGCGGATGGCGCAGGACTGGCTGGTGCTGACGGTCCTCACGGACCATTCCGGCACCGCCGTCGGCATCACCACGGGCCTGCAGTTCCTGCCGATCCTGTTCCTGGGCCCCTACGCGGGGGTGCTGGCGGACCGGCACCGGAAGCGGGTGATCCTGCTCTGGACCCAGACGGCCATGGGCCTGTGCGCCCTGTTGCTGGGGCTGCTGGTGCTGGCCGGCTCGGCGCAGCTGTGGCAGGTCTACGCCATTGCCCTTGCCCTGGGCCTGGCCAGCGCCTTCGACGCACCGGCCCGGCAGGCCTTTGTCTCCGAAGTGGTCGGACCGGACGACGTGTCCAACGCCGTCGCCCTCAACGCCGCCTCTTTCAACATGGCCCGGCTCGCGGGACCGGGTATCGCGGGCCTGCTGATCGCCTGGACCGGCACCGGTCCGGTGTTCCTGCTCAATGCCGCCAGCTTTGCCGCCGTCATCGTGTCCCTGTGGCGGATGCGTATCTCCGAGCTGTTCCCGACGGTCCCGGCGCTCCGCGGCAAACACCAGGTCGTCGAGGGCTTCCGGTATGTCCGTGCCCGTCCCGACCTGATGCTGATTCTGGCCCTGGTGGGGCTGGTGGGAACGTTCGGCATGAACTTCCAGGTCACCAACGCGCTGATGGCCACCGCCGTGTTCGGCAAGGGCCCGGAGGAGTACGGGCTCCTGGGTTCGATCATGGCGGTCGGGACACTGGCCGCGACCCTGCTCGCCGCCCGCCGGCAGGGACCGCTGCTGCGCTTGCTGCTGGGCGGTGCCATCGGGATGGGCTTCTTCACCCTCGTGGCCAGCGTGGCGCCCTCATACTGGTTGTACGCGGCAGCCCTGATTCTGGTCGGCCTCACCTCGCTGACGTTCCTGACCAGCTGCAATACGAGCATCCAGCTCTCCGTGGAACCGCAGTTCCGCGGACGGGTACTGGCCCTGTATATGGGCGTCCTGCAGGGCGGGACGGCCCTCGGGGCGCCCCTGGTCGGCTGGATCGGGACCGAGTTCGGGGCCCGCTGGTCGGTGGCTGCCGGCGGCATCGTGGTGCTGCTGGCCGGCCTGTGCGCCCTCGTTCTCGTCAGCCGGCGCAGCGGGCTGACCATGCGGGACCAGGCGCGGAGGATTTCCTTCAGGATCCCGTCCCGCAGCGGCCGCGGGGCAGCCGGGCCGCGCCCGTAGTCCGGCACCGCGCCGGCACTCCGTCCGCGGCCTCTGAGCCCGAACGGACACTTGGGGCCCCGAATCCGCTGATTTTGGGGCCTCAAGTGTCCGTTCGCGCCGCCCCGGCGAGCGGTCCGCGCTGGCCGGTGAGGGCAGCACCGGCCAGCGCGCCTTGATCTCCTGGACACCTATGCCGGGCAGGAGGGCTCCGGGGAAGGCCGGGGGGCGTCCGGGCTTGAGTTGCACCCGGACGCTCCCTGTACTCCCGCGGACCGCTGGATCAGACTCTGGCGCTGTCGCCGGTGCGGGCGGGGGTGCGCTTGTCGAAGATGGTGGCGCCGACTTCCTGCTCGGCCTGGTTGTTGATGCCCAGGTCGATGCCCTTGCGTTCACGGATCACCAGCACGGCGCCCGTCGAAACCAGGGCGACGATCAGCAGGTAGACGGAAACGGACACGGTGGTGCCGGTGGCCTGGACGAGGGCGGTGGCAATCATCGGGGCGAAGGCGCCGCCGATGATCGCGCCCAGGGCGTAGGAGATCGCGACGCCGGAGAACCGGATGGAGGCCGGAAACAGTTCGCTGTAGACGGCGGCCTGCGGGCCGTAGGTCAGGCCGAGTCCAACGGTGAACATGGCGAGGCCCAGGAACAGCGCCCAGATGTTGCCGGTGTTAACCAGCCAGAACAGCGGGAAGACTGTGACGATCAGGCAGCCGTAGCCGATGAGGTAGGTCTTTTTGCGGCCGATGCTGTCGGCGAGGAAGCCGGCAACCAGTGTGAAGATGAACCAGAGGGCAGCGGAAGCGGTTACGGCGAGGAGCACCGCGGTGCGGTCCATCGCCAGTCCCTTGGGGTTGGTGGCGTAACTGAGGATGTATCCGCCCGTAGTCATGTAGCCGGCAGCGTTGTTGCCCGCAAAGACCAGCGCGGCGATGATGACCAGCAGCCAGTGCTTCTTGAACAACTCCACGATCGGGACGCGGCTCTGCTGCTTCTTCTGTGCGATTTCCTCAAAGACCGGGCTCTCGTCCACGCTGCGGCGGACAATGAAGCCGACGATGATCAGGACGAAGCTGAGCAGGAACGGGATCCGCCAGCCCCACTCGGCGAAGGCCGCGCCGGGCGAGATCACGCCGGACATCAGGGCCAGCACGCCGGAGGCAAGGAGCATGCCCAGGGGGACACCCAGCTGCGGGAAGGAGCCGAACAGGCCGCGCTTGGAACGGGGTGCATGCTCGACGGCCATCAGTACGGCGCCGCCCCATTCGCCACCGGCGGAAATACCCTGCATGATGCGCAGCAGCAGCAACAGGATGGGCGCGGCAATGCCTGCCGTCTCGTAGGTGGGCAGCACACCGATCAGGGTTGTGGCAGCGCCCATCATGATCAGCGTGATGACCAGTATCGCGCGGCGTCCCAGCCGGTCACCGAAGTGTCCGGCCAGGAACGCGCCCAGGGGCCGGAACAAGAAGCTGAGACCGACCGAAGCGAAGGAAATCAGGATGGCGATGTCGTTCCCGGCCGGTTCGAAGAAAAGCTTGGCGAAGACCAGGCCGGCAGCGTTGGCGTAGATGAAGAAGTCGTACCACTCGATGGTGGTCCCGACAATGGTGGCAAACGCTACCCGGCGGTGATCCTGTGCCGTAGTGCGCTGCCCATGGGACAGAGTGCTCATAGTGTTCCTTATTTCTTTCGGCCACGTCAGCGTGGCCAGTAAGGGCGGATTTCTGGGCGGTCCGAGCGGGCTATCACTTTGTCATACACGAAATCGTATACGATGCCCTAGTGTAGCTGTGATTCAGGTCATGTCAAATAAAAAGTCCTACGTCAAGGCGGGGACTGCCCGGGAAGAGGCCTTGAAATCAAAGTCGGGATTCACTGCGTCCTGGCGGGAAATTGAGCGGCCCTGGCCCAGGAGCCGCCGCGCCGCCATGTGGTCGGCCGGCTGGTTGACGGACTCGACGGCGGCAAGCTCGCCGTTCCGGTAGCAGAAAACGGAGAACCTGCCGGAGGCCGGGTCGCCGCGAAGGACCGTCTCGTCCCCGTGCTGGCCCAGCCCGGCAATCTGCAGTTTAAGCGGGCCCTGCTGGGACCAGAACCAGGGCAGTCCGGCGTAGCCTTCGCTGCGGCCGAGGATGGACCTGGCCGTGTGCCGGGCCTGATCGGTGGCGTTCTGGATGGACTCGAGGCGCGTACGCGCCCCGGTGTGGTGGCTGGGATAGCTGGCGCAGTCCCCGAGAGCGAAGACGGCCGGGTCTGCCGTGCGCATGCCCGCGTCCACGATGATCCCGTTGTCCACGGCGAGACCGGCCGAGGCGGCCAGTTCGGTCCGCGGGACGACGCCGATACCCACCAGGACCAGATCGGCCGGGTAGACCCGCCCCGTGGTGCTGACGGCCCCGCACACCCGCCCGTCACGCCCTTCGAAGGCAGCGATCCCTTCACCGAACCTGAGTTTCACGCCGGTCCGCGCATGGGCCCCGGCAAAAAAGGCGGACATCACAGGGGAGAGGGCGCGGGCCATGGGACGGTCGGCGGATTCCAGGACCGTCACGTCCAGGCCCCGCTGCCTGGCAGCCGCCGCGAATTCCATGCCGATGAATCCGGCGCCGATCACCACCACGGAGCGGGCCCCGTCCAGGCCGGCGTGGAGGGCCTCGGCATCGGAAAGCGTACGCAGCCCGTGGATGCCGCCCACCGTGCTGCCGGGCACGTTCAGTTCGCGGTTGGCCGCTCCGGTGGCAAGCACCAGGGTGGAGTACGCCAGGCGGGACCCGTCGTCGAGCGCCACCGTGCGGGAGTCCCGGTCAACGGCGGTGGCGCAGACGCCCAGGCGGGAGTCGACGTCGTTGTCTGCGAAGAATTTTCCTGCCCTCAAGGGCAGCGGCTGCGGTGCCTTGCCGGCCGCCATGTAGTCCTTCGAGAGGGGAGGGCGCTGGTAGGGGGCGTGGGGCTCCTCGCCGATGACGGTGATGGGCCCGGCGTGGCCTTCGACGCGCAGCGAGTCCGCGAGCTGGATGCCGGCGTGGCCGTTGCCGACGATGACGATGTTGTTCATGTTCTCCATGGCGCCTGCCTCAGACCTGGCTGCCGGGGACGTCGACTTCGAGGTCTCCGACGCCGCCGCCGAGGGTCACCTGGCAGCCCAGGCGGCTGCGCGCCGCATCCCGGGGATCGACGGTGCAGTCCAGCATTTCGTCCTCGTCGTCGCCGATGGCGGGCAGTCCGGCGAGGTATTCGGGCCGGACGTAGACGTGGCAGGTGGCGCACATGGCCTGTCCGCCGCATTCGCCGACGATGCCGGCCACGCCGTTGGCGACCGCGGCCCGCATGATGGAGGTTCCGGGGTCCACGTTGAGGACGTCGACGGCGCCGCCGGCGTGGTGGAAGCTGATTTTGGTCATGATGTCGGTTCTTTCTACTGGTCCCAGGTGACGGGAAGGGCGGTCATGCCGCGGAAGACCCAGCCGGCGTCGACCGCCTGCCGCGAGGGGTCCAGCCGCAGGTTCGGCAGCGTGTTGAAAAGCCGGGGGAGGGCCACGCCCGCCACCGAAGCGCGGGCGACCCAGGTGCCGGCACAAAAATGGTTGCCGCCGCCGAAGGCCAGGTGCGGCTTCTTCTCGCGGTTGATGTCGAAGCGGTCCGGATCGGCGAAGACCTTCGGGTCCCGGTTCGCGGCGCCGATGACGACGCCGAGCCGCGCCCCCTGGGGCAGCCGGATGCCTTCCAGGACCGTGTCCCTGGTGGTTTCGCGGGGGTACATGCCGATCGGCGCGACCCAGCGGACGGCTTCCTCGAAGGCGACGGCGAACCGGGCCTGATCGGCTTTCACCTGCTCCAGCTGGGCCGGGTTGCCCAGCAGCGCCCAGACGGCGACGCCGATGACGTCCCGGGGCTCGTTCAGGCCGCCGCCGATGGTCATCTTCATGTTGGCGCGGATGGCCTCCAGCGGAATCGGCATGGAGGCCAAGCCCGAGAGCAGGCTGCCGTCCGGGTTTCTGAGCAGGTAGGGCAGGACCTCGTCAATGGCGTCGTCGACCTCGTCGTAGGACTTCTTCGAGGCGGCCCATACGTCCGGGTCGTCGGCGTAGTTGCCCGTGCCGTTGATCATGGTCTGGGACCAGCGCTGCATGTCCTCCTGGCTGGCGTTGTGGAAGCCCATGATCAGCCGCAGGTTTTCGGCGGCGTAGGGTGCGGCGTACTCGCTGATCAGGTCCGCGCCCGGGCCCGCAGCCTGGAGGCGGGCAAGGAACGCCTCGCTGTTCCGTTCGAAGATCGCGTTCCATGTTTCCTTGATGGCCTTCGGGCGCAGCACGGAACCGTAGGATTTGCGGTCGACGTCGTGCTCCGGATCGTCCTTGCGCAGCATGGAATGGCCCATGGCCCGCTTCATCAGCGAACCGGTCTCGTTGGCCGAGAACGTTTCCTGGTCATTTTCGATGAGGTGGCAGGACTCGTAGCTGGTCACCATGTAGCGGCCGACGTCCGGCACCCAGTGCACAGGGGCCTCGTCGCGCATCCTGCGATAAATGGGGAACGGGTCGGTGTGGAGGTCCGCCAGGGTGACCCAGTCCGCCGTCGGGGCAGGCCTGGCCGTGGTTGTCTCGAGGGTCATTGTCGACTCCTGTCAGGGATGGATTTCCCTCAATGTGTCACGGACCATAACCATTGGTAAAGTTCATAAAAATCACTAACATCCATAGAAAAATTGAGGAATGGCATGGCGCGCTACACCCTGCGGCAGCTGGCGCACTTCGTTGCTGTGGCTGACACCGGCGCAATTTCAGCGGCGGCGCTGAAGCTGCATCTCTCGCAGGGCGCGGTGTCCGCGGCGGTGACGGAGCTCGAAAGGATCTTCAAGGTCCAGCTGATGGTCCGCCGAAAGGCTCACGGCGTGACGTTGACGCCCGCGGGAAAACATCTCTATGCGCGCGCGGTGCTGTTGCTTGCAGACGCCGAGGAACTGGAACTGAGCGCCTCCAGCGGAGGTCTGGAACTGGCGGGACCGCTGGTCATCGGCTGCTACCTCACCCTGGCGCCGACCGTGCTGCCGCCGCTGCTGGACGGGTTCTCGGCCAGGCATCCCAGGGTGCGGCTGGAATCCGTGGAGGGAACCCAGAACGGGCTGCCGGACCGGCTGTTCGGCGGCGAGCTGGACCTGGCCGTGGTGTACGACATGGATCTCCCGGCGTCGCTTGGATCCGTGGAGCTGTATACGGCGGCCCCGTATGCCCTGCTGCCTGCGCGGCACCGCCTGGCCGGCCGGCCCCAGGTGTCCCTTGCCGAACTGGCCGCGGATCCCATGGTCCTGCTGGACGCGCCGCCCAGCAGCCGCCATACCTTGTCCCTGTTCGAGCGGGCGGGGGTGGAGCCGAACGTCCGGTACCGCACCACCGACTTCGAGGTGACCCGCTCGCTGGTGGGACGGGGCCTGGGGTATTCGATCCTGGTGCAGCACCCGGCCGTAGACAGGAGCTATGAAGGCCTGGAGATCGTGAGCCGGCCGCTGGCCCCGGCCGTTCCGCCGTTGTCCGTCAAGATGATCTGGCCGCGGGCCGTGCGCCTGACGGACCGTGCCCGGGCCATGGTCGACTTCGCAGCAGGCCTGCCGTGGGGGACCGCGGCTCCGCAGTAAACCCCGTCCGGTGTACTAGACAGCGAGCGGAACGGGATGCACCTCGTCCGCAGGGTGGCCTGTGCGTTCATGAATGCGCCGCACTGCGTCCGCGGAAGGCGCCTCGGACAGGCAGTACACCACGCCGGCCTCAGGGTCAGCCCACGCACTCTTGAAGACGACGTTTTCCTCGCCCTGGATGGCCAGGTCGGCATCGTGGGCCGCCTTCAGATCCTCCTCCGTAAGGCCCTTCATGTTGTTGTGAACATCCATAAACTGCGGCATGACAACGCTCCCTAAATATTGGTCGACAGATTGGTCGACCGAGGGTTGTGGGGGATATAAGCCGACGCTAGACGCGTGCGCGGAAGCCGTCAAGAGGCCGCGTTGAAGGCAGTCCGGGCGGCAGCCAGCCGCCTTGGCAGCTTCGCCTATCCTGCGCCCTCCCCGGGCGCTGCCCCCTCATCCAGGGTTTCCGGCTTGACCCAGGTCGCCACCACACTGACCCCGCCGTGTTCGTCCCGGTCCGTGGCGATTTCAATGGCGGAAGCCGACGCCCCCATGCCCAGCAGCTCGTCCCGGTAGGAGGCTACGAGGGCCGTGAGGCTTTCCTCCGTCCACTCGCCGGGGCGCATTCTGGTCGAAATTTCAACTGGTTCGGGCTGGTACAGCGTCACGTGATGCCTCCTTGGGAACTGCCCGTGGCTGGTCCTGCCGCTGCGGCCGTTGCGAATCGTCACGGTGCCGAGATGTTCCACGCTGTGACGCGGAAGCGCCCGCGGCAAGGAAGGATCGGGGGACGGCCGGGGTGGCGTCGTGGGAGGACCGCCGTCGTACAGCGGAACAGCAGCGGCGGGGGGCGCCGTCTTCCGCGGGGACTGACCGTCCTGCGGCGGCCGGGGCAGCGACCCCCTGTTGCACGCTGCGCGGGCAGGGCTATGCTGTCGCCATGACGACGCCGCCTGCGGCCTCGCCGGTGGGGGCCGGTCCCTGCTGCCGGACGTGGCCTCCACCCTTGAACCGAATCATCGACGGGCATGCGTCGTGAATGAAGGGTCGGCGACGGCGGGTCGGCTGCAAGCCGGAACCACGACGGCCGCGAGGCCTGAAGTGGTGTCCAGTGCGCTGCTGGCCGTCGCGGACGTGGCGGCGTCGAGGTACTTCGATGCCGCGTTCCGGGTCAGCGATGTCATGGACCCCGTCATGACGGCAGGGGGAGACCGCCTGCGCTGTGAGTCGTTTTCGGCCTGCAACGGGGTCCAGGCACGGCTGGACCTGCTGGGCAGCGGCCTCGACGGCGGCGAGATCGGCTTCGGCACCACCAACGTGGACATCAACAGCCCGTTGCGGTCCGCGCTCGCCAACGTGCACCGCAACGAACTGCTGGCAGTGCAGCTGCTAGACCGGGAGCGCCCATGACGACGGAAATATCAACGATGACGGCGCCGGAGGACCGCGGCGACCCGCGGCTCGTGCAGGAGGTGCGCCGGCTCGTCACAGCCGGGGACCGGAGTGCCCTTCTCAAATACATCACAGCGCCCCCGCCGGATGAGCTCGCCGAGGCGGCGAAATGGTTTGTCAAGGGCGGCCGGACCCTCTTGGCCAAGGACCGCGACTGGCGGCTGCAAACCACGGACACCAGAGACGACATGCCGGTCCGTGACTTTGTGCGGAATGTGCTGATCGTGGCTCTCAATCCGCCTGCCACCGCCGCCAAGGCCCTGCCCTGGGGGGACATGCGGTCAAACCTCACCAGCGAGGTCCTGACGTTGCTGGATATTCTTGTGGCCAAGGGGGAGGAATGGTGCCGGCGCTTCGTGGCCGCTGCGATGGAACGGAACGCAAAAGCGGGAGAGCGGCCAGCCGTTGTCGCCGTCCGTCATTGCCTGCCGCTCATTCTGCACTTTGGAGTTTCCACAGCTCATTTCGGGGCCTACCCGCGGCTTTGGGCGTTCTACTATCGGGTGCTCGCGACCGGCTGGATCCACGAGGTCTGGAACGATGAGATTGCGGCGCAGTTCGAGTACCCGGGGTGGTCGGGGGTGGAGTTCCGCATCGGTCCCGCCGGAACCGCGGTGGTCTTTCCGAAGATGCAGAAATCGTTGCTGGAGTTGTGGGACCAGGACGCAACCGCAGCGACAACGCTCCTTCGTTGCTTTGAGGTGCCGGACGCGCTGGGTCCGCTGACCAGGATGGGAATGCCGACGGAGTGGACCGTCGGGACCGCAGTCCGCGGCTACCTCGACAGGGGGATCTTCAGCAGGGAGGAGGTCTTCGGCAAGGTCCGCACGGCCCTGGCACGGGGCGACGGACTCCCGACCCAGAGAGTGCTGGCCGATGTCCTGAAGTCGTGTCAGCCCAGTCCTGAGGAGGTGGCCGCCAGCATCCCGCTGTTCTTGTCCACCGTCGCCACGGCCCCCGGGTTCCTGTCCTCCCCGGCTTTTGGGCTTCTGCTCCGCGCCCCGCTGGATGGCGGAGACCTGCAGGACCTGAGCGTCGCCGTGTTCGGCAGGACAGAGAAGAAGCCGCAGGAGCTTTTGGTCCGGCACCTCAAGTCCCTGCGGACGTCAGGGACTTACGACGCCGCCGTCCTCGCCGCCTGCTGGGAGGCGGCGGCGGGATCCTCGGATCTGTTGATCCGGACCATGGCGGAATCGATGCTGGACATCCCTCTGGCCACCAGCACAGAGGGGCCAACTGCTCCGGCATCATTGTGGGGAACCGGGGCCCGGCACTCGCCGGAAATTCCCCGGTATGTGGCACCGGAAGCCGATTCCAGGAAAGGGCTGCCTTATTGGAACCGACAGTGGAAACATTCCATCGCCGACGAGCAGTATGTCGATCACTTCCTGCGGAACGTTTACCACGTTTCCCAGAACGTGCGGGACTGGTATCGGCGGAGATATCGTGTTGACTTCGGGCCGTTTCCTGGAGACATGCCCCCGCCGCCGAGCTGGGAATGCTGGGCGGAGCCGAGCCCTAATGTCGTCCTGGCCATGTGGGCGGCAGGGGAGCACAACCTGGCCGCTCACCGGAATCTGGTCCAGTTGTTCCGGGCTTCGGGGCCGTTGGCCGCAATCCATATATTTCGTCACAGCGAGCTGGCGGTCCAGGCAGGAAGAGTGCCGTACTCCCTGGCTACACCGAGCTACGACAACTTCCGCGTGGAACTGGACAGGCTGGTGTCCCTGCTGCGTCTTTTTGAGCGCGAAGGCTGGGCGTACGGGGAAGCCGACCTGTTCCAGGCACTCCTGCGGCTGGGGCCGATGGATGCGAGGCTGGCAGCCGATATCCCTGAGCTGCGTGTCCCGCCGCTTGACGGTCCACCTGGCCCGGAGCGGCTTGCCGGGCGGATTCTCCGCGAATGGGTCCGGGGAGGAGGATTCAGGCCCCGCCGGTGGACGCTCCGCTCACAGTGCCGGTGCCGTTGGACCGGTTTCCGTCGATCCCCCGGTCGTTGCTCTCGTCAGAGTTGTGGGGTGGCAGCCAACGCGGGTACCTGGGTGACTGGCTTGCCTGTACGGCCTCGGCGGTTGTGCCTTTCTGGCCGGACCTCGGCGCCATGTGGTGGGAACGGGGGAGGCTGTGCGGCGGCCTGGTCGTCTCCCTGCGGGCAGGTGGCCTGGCCGGGGCAACGGCCGGAGGAGTCGGGCAATTGACCCACAATTGGTTCGTTGCCATGCTCGCCAGTCCCCGTCAAGACGACCGGGACCACGCCGTTGAAACGGTGCTGGAACTGGCCGCGAGGCGCCAACTGTCAGCCGAACACCTGGCCATGGCTGCACGGAAGCACGTCGAGGCAGGCGACCAACCGCTGGGCCGGTTCGTGCGGACCCTGGCGCTGGTGGCCTATGAGGGCCATCTGGACTGCGTCTGGCCCGCGTTGACGGCCTTGGTGATGGTGTCAGCAGGACAGCAGAAGCTCCCGGCCGGGATGCCGGAGCTGCTGGCCACCTGCACAGAACTGTGGGACGCCGTTCCCGCCGAACATCGGATGGCGGCGACCGTCCCGGCAAAATTCACCGGCGCAGTCGTCGCGCTGGCCGCCTCAAAATCGGCCACGAAGACCGCGCTCGAAGCGAGGCGGCTCGCGTCTCGGATGGGACTCGTTCCCTAGCGCCCCGCATTCTCACGCCCGGTCCCCGCCTCACTCCCCGTGGACGGCGGTCTGCTTCTCTTCCGAGCGGTCCAGGTAGGCCAGCAGGAGCCCGCCGGCGCGGTCCAGTTCGCCGGCTTCGAGGGCTGCGCAGATCTCCTCGTTGTCGGCCAGATAGCCGCGGTAGAAGTCCGCCTCCACTGTCGCCTTATGGAAGAAGAGCCGCATCTCGGCCAGGGCCTGGGACATGATGGTGTCCAGCCGCCGGCTTCCGGCCAGGGCCACGATGGCGCCGTGGAAATGCGCGTTGGCGCTGCCGAGCGCCTCGTCGTCATCGAGGGCCGCCGCGGCCTTGCCTTCCTCCACCGCGGCCCGGACCGCGGCGATGCGCTCGGGGCTGCCGCCGCCGCGGATCGCGCTGACTTCGATCGCGCGGCGCACCGTGTAGACGTCGTGGATGTCCCCGGGCGCCAGGCTCGCGACGAACACGCCCCGGTTGGGATGCCGGACCACGAGGCGCTCGGCCGCGAGTTCGGCGAACGCCTCGCGGACCGTGTTGCGGGAGACGCCCAGCTCCTCCGCAATCGTCGATTCCGTCAGCCGGTTCCCCGGCAGCAGCCTCCCCTCCGCCAGTTGCAGGCGCAGTTCCGCGGCCACGCGCTCCGCCACGGACGGGACGGCCACGCGCAGCCGCGCCGCCTGGCTGCGGGTTTGCGCTTCGGAAGTGGTCATAGTGCCGAATCTACACGATTGTTCCAAAGTTAAATCGTCGGATTGTTGAACAATCGCCACAAGTGGTGCATCCTTGTATCGGGGCTATCATGAGACGAGGATCACAAATGGCAACCATCGACCTTAACAGCGACGTCGGCGAGTCATACGGCCGCTGGACCTTGGGCGACGACACAGCGATGTTCCGCTCGGTTTCCAGCGCGAACGTGGCCTGCGGATTCCACGCCGGGGACCCGTCCGTGATCCGGGCGACCTGCCGTGAAGCGGTTGCCGCCGGCGTCGTGATCGGCGCCCACGTCGGCTACCGCGACCTGGCCGGGTTCGGGCGCCGGTTCCTGGACATCGACCCCATCGAGCTGGCGGACGAGGTGGTCTACCAGATCGGCGCGCTGCAGGCGCTGGCCGCCGTGGAGGGCGGCACGGTCAGGTACGTCAAGCCGCACGGCGGCCTCTACAACGCCATCGTCACGCACACCGCCCAGGCGCAGGCCGTCGTCGACGCGGTGAAGTCCGTTGATCCGGGCCTGCCCATCCTCGGGCTGCCGGGCTCGGAGGTGCTCCGCCTGGCCGAGGCGGCAGGGCTGCGCGCCGTGCCCGAGGCCTTTGCGGACCGGGCCTACAACCCCGATGGCACCCTGGTTTCCCGAACGCTCCCCGGCGCCGTCCTAGAGGATCCAGCGCTCGTCACCGAGCACGTCCTCCGGATGGCCACCGAGTCCGCCGTCCGCACCGTTGACGGCTCCATCCTGAAGATCCGCGCCGAGAGCATCTGCGTCCACGGCGACTCCCCGGGAGCCGTCACCATGGCTGCCGCGGTGCGGCAGGCGCTGTCCGACGCCGGTATCATCACCGCCGCCTTCGCCTAGTCCGCACGCCGCCACCCGGCACCCCAATGCACGCCCACCACCAAGCGTTACCGGCAGCACCCGCACCCCTGGAGGAACAGTCATGACCGCACCACACCAGGCCTCACCGGCCGGGGCCACGAGGAAGCTGCCGCCCGGCGCCCTGAAGGCCTACATCGCGAGCCTCACCGGCACCTCGCTGGAGTACTACGACTTCGCCATCTACTCCGTGGCCTCGGCCCTGGTCTTCCCCAAAATCTTCTTCCCCAACAGCGACGAGTTCGTGGGGCTCCTGCTCTCCTTCTCCACCTTCGCCGTCGGATACCTGGCGCGTCCGATCGGCGGCATCGTCTTCGGCCGGCTCGGCGACCGGATCGGCCGCAAGAATGTCCTCGTGATCACCCTGCTGCTGATCGGCATCGCCACGGTGCTGATCGGCGCCCTTCCCGACTACTCCGTCCTCGGCGTAGCAGCCCCAACCATCCTGGTCCTCCTGCGCCTGGCCCAGGGAATCGGCGTCGGCGGCGAATGGGGCGGTGCCGTCCTGCTCTCCAGCGAATTCGGCACCGCCAGCAAGCGCGGATTCTGGTCCTCGGCAGCGCAGATCGGGCCGCCCGCGGGCAACCTGATGGCTAACGGCGTCCTGGCGGTACTCGCCGCCACCCTCAGCAATGCAGACTTCCTCGCCTGGGGCTGGCGGGTGGCCTTCCTGGCCTCCGCCGTGCTGGTGGTCTTCGGGCTCCTGATCCGGCTCAAGCTGGAGGAAACCCCGGTCTTCAAGGCCATCAAGGCCCATGGCGAGGCGCCGAAGGCCCCGCTCAGGGAGGTCTTCACCAAGGAGCCCCGCGCCCTCGTGTCCGCCGCGCTGTCCCGGATCTGCCCCGACGTCCTCTACTCCCTGTTCACCGTTTTCATGGCCGTCTACGCCACCAGGGAACTGGGCATGACCACCGGAAACGTGCTCGGCGCCATCCTCATCGGCTCGGCGTTCCAGCTGGCGTTGATCCCTGCCGCCGGCGCCCTCACGGACCGCTTCAACCGCCGTCTCGTCTACGGCATCGCCGCCGTGGGCACCGCGGTCTACATCCCGCTGTTCTTCCTGATGGTCCAGGGCAGATCCGTCCTGCTGCTGACCGTCGGCGTCGTGATCGGCCTGGCCTTCCACGCCTTCATGTACGGCCCGCAGGCGTCCTACATCACCGAGCAGTTCCCGGCCCGGCTGCGCTACGCCGGCAGCTCACTGGCCTACACGCTCGCCGGCGTTGTCGGCGGCGCCATCGCCCCGCTGGTCTTCACGGCCCTCTACGCCGCGACCGGCAACTGGTACGTGATCGCGGCTTACCTCCTGGTGAGCTCCCTGGTGACCATCGTCGGCCTGGCTATCGGCCGGGATCCGCACACGGATGAGGAAGAGCGGCTCCTGCAGGACGCCCGCGCCTGATCGGCGCGGACCCTGAGCGGCGCGGACCTTTCGCGCGGACCCTATTCGTGAGACACCGGCAATGATGGAAGCAGCTGATGATTGAGGCAGCGGGGGAAACCCTGGCACTACAGAAGGTCCGCTCCGTGCGGGCTGTGGGAACCTGCGCGGTGCTCGCCGAGCTTTCCGGGACGCAGGACGTGCTCGCCCTGCAGGCGCTGCTCCTCGAAAAGCCGCTGCCGGGCCAGACGGACGTGCTGGCCGCGGCCGAGACCGTCCTGGTCAGGGCCGACTCGCCCGCCTCGGCCCGGCGCATCGCAGCGCTCCTGCCCCGGCTCCAGCTCACCGCGCGGGCCCGCGCCGAGGGTGAACTGGTGGTCATTGACACCGTGTACGACGGCGAGGACCTCGCCGAAGTGGGGCAGCTCACCGGTCTCGGGACCGACGGCGTGATCGCAGCCCATTCCGGCCAGGTCTGGACCATGGCCTTCGCCGGCTTCGCCCCGGGCTTCGCATACATGGTGGGGGAGAACCAGTCGCTGGACGTCCCGCGGCGCAGCTCGCCCCGCACCGCCGTCCCGGCGGGCTCGGTGGCGCTGGCCGGCAATTACTCGGCCGTGTATCCGCGCAGCTCACCCGGCGGCTGGCAGCTGATCGGCCGCACCGGCGCGAAGATGTGGGACCTGGACCGGGAGCAGCCGGCCCTCGTCGCCCCCGGCCAGCGCGTCCGGTTCCGCGCGGTCCGGAACGCGGTGACACTGGCCGCGGAGCCCTCCTCAGTTTCCCCGGAAGCCCAGCAGCAGGCCGCGTCCGGCCTCCGGGTCCTGTCACCGGGAGTGCAAAGCCTGATCCAGGACCTGGGCCGGCACGGCCACTCCGGCCTGGGCGTTTCCGCTGCCGGGGCACTGGACCGCGCCTCGCTGCGCCGGGCCAACCGCCTCGTGGGCAATGCGCCCTCGGCCGCCGCGGTCGAAACCGTCGCTGGCGGGCTCAAGGTCCAGGCCGTCGGGGACCAGGTCCTCGCCGTCGCCGGGGCGCCGTCGCACCTGGGCATCGAGTCGCCGTCGGACCCTGAGCTCGGGGAGTCAGGGGAGTCCGGACATCACCGGACGGCGCCCATGGCCACCCCATTCGCCCTGCTCGACGGCGAAATCCTCAGCATCGGCGCGCCGGAGAGCGGGTTCCGCAGCTACGTCGCGGTCCGGGGCGGCGTGGATGCCGCCCCGGTGCTGGGCAGCCGCTCCACGGACACCATGTCCGGAATCGGCCCGGCACCGCTGGCTGCCGGCGAGGTCCTCGCCGCCGGCCCGGACACGGAATCCGGCGTCGTGGGGGATCCGGAACTGCAGCCGGACTTCCCGGGCACCGGCGTGAGCGTGCTCGACGTCGTCCCCGGCCCGCGCGCCGACTGGTTCGACCAGGCGGCCCTGGACTCCTTCTGCGGCCAGGACTGGGAAGTGACACCGCAGTCCAACCGCGTGGGCATGCGCCTGCAGGGAACCCCGCTGCAGCGCAGACGCACCGGCGAACTTCCCAGCGAAGGGACCGTTGCCGGGGCCCTCCAGATTCCCCCGGAGGGCCTGCCCGTGCTCTTCCTGGCCGACCACCCGATCACCGGCGGCTACCCGGTCATCGGCGTCGTGGTCGACTCCCAGCTGGACCGTGCCGCCCAGATCCCGATCGGCGGCAGGATCCGCTTCCGCTGGGCCGCCGCCGAAGGCGGGGCTGCCACCGAAGGCCGGGCCGCCGCCGGACCCACCACTTCCGAACGAAAAGCGAGTAACTGATGCGCAAGGTCCTGATCGCCAACCGTGGGGAAATCGCGGTCCGGATTGCCCGGGCCTGCGACGACGCGCTACTGGCCTCCGTCGCCGTGTACGCGGACATCGACGCCGACGCCCTGCACGTCTCCGCCGCGGACGAGGCCTTCGCCCTGGCCGGCAACTCCCCGGCGGACACGTACCTGAACATCCCCAAGCTGCTGGCGGTGGCGGCGGAGTCCGGAGCGGACGCCGTCCACCCCGGCTACGGCTTCCTCTCCGAAAACGCCGACTTCGCCCAGGCCGTCCTCGACGCCGGCCTGACCTGGATCGGCCCCGCCCCGGACGCCATCCGGCTCCTCGGCAACAAGATCACCGCCCGCGAGGCCGCGGTCCGGGCCGGTGCGCCGCTCGTGGCCGGGAGCGACGGCCCGGTGCATTCCGCCGCCGAGGCCCGCGCCTTCGCCGAAGAGCACGGCCTCCCGATCGCCATCAAGGCGGCCTTCGGCGGCGGCGGCCGCGGCATGAAGGTGGTCCGCGCCCTGGACGAGGTCGAGGAAGCCTTCGACTCCGCCGTCCGCGAGGCCGTTGCCGCCTTCGGCCGCGGCGACTGCTTCGTGGAGCGCTACCTGGACCGTCCGCGCCACGTCGAGGCGCAGGTGCTGGCGGATGCGCACGGCAACGTCGTCGTCGTCGGAACCCGCGACTGCTCCCTGCAGCGCCGGCACCAGAAACTCGTCGAGGAGGCCCCCGCGCCCTTCCTCAGCGAGGAGCAGACGCAGCAGATCTACGACGCCGCGAAGGCGGTCTGCCGGGAGGCCGGCTACACGGGCGCCGGCACGGTGGAATTCCTCGTGGCGGCCGACGGCACCGTCGCGTTCCTGGAGGTTAACACCCGGCTGCAGGTGGAGCACCCGATCACCGAGGAGACCACCGGGATCGACCTCGTGCAGGAGCAGTTCCGGATTGCCGCCGGCGAGCCGCTTCGCGTCCGCGAGGACCCGGCGCCCCGCGGGCACGCCTTCGAATTCCGGCTCAACGCCGAGGATGTGGGCCGCGGCTTCCTGCCGTCGCCCGGCACGATCGGGGAGTTCGCCGGCCCCACCGGGCCCGGCATCCGGCTCGACACCGGGGTCCGCTCCGGATCTTTCGTCCCGCCGCAGTTCGATTCCCTGCTGGCGAAGCTGATCGTCACCGGCGCGGACCCCGGCGCCCCGCGGGCACGCCTTCGAATTCCGGCTCAACGCCGAGGATGTGGGCCGCGGCTTCCTGCCGTCGCCCGGCACGATCGGGGAGTTCGCCGGCCCCACCGGGCCCGGCATCCGGCTCGACACCGGGGTCCGCTCCGGATCTTTCGTCCCGCCGCAGTTCGATTCCCTGCTGGCGAAGCTGATCGTCACCGGCGCGGACCGCCAGCAGGCGCTGCGCAGGGCACGCCGGGCACTGGCGGAGATCAGCATCACCGGGGTGGCCACCGTGCTGCCGTTCCACCGGGCCGTGCTCGAATCCCCGGACTTCACCTCCGAGACGCACCTGGGCATCCACACGCGCTGGATCGAGACCGACTTCGCGGACCGCATCCCGGCCGACCCGGACTTCAGCACCACCAGCCCCGACGGCGAACGCCGCACCATCACCGTCGACGTCGACGGGCGCCGGCTGGCGGTCGGGCTCCCCGCGGAGCTGCTGGATGGCTGGGCGCTTTCTACCCGGATGCTGTCCGGCGGGGCGCTGCCGGCGGGGGTTTCGCTTAATCCAGCGTCCGACGGCGGCGCGGCAGCCGGCGCCGCCGACCCTGCCGAACTCCGCGCCGACATGGCCGGGACCGTGGTGAAGTGGCTCGTCCAGCCCGGCACCGAGGTCGCGGCGGGGGACCCCGTGGTGGTCCTCGAGGCGATGAAGATGGAAACCCAGGTGTCCGCCCACCGCGCCGGGACGGTAACGGACCTCCGCGCGGAAGCCGGCGGCGTGGTGGCCGCGGGCGCGGTGCTGGCGCTGATCGGGTAGCTGTTTCCGCCGCCTCCCGAGCACGGGACATGCCCTCCGCCCGGGCCCAGGAGTGGACATAACCCCTATATGTCCATTGATGGGGCGACGCGCGGGACATGTCCGGATCCGGCTTGGGGACATGTCCATTCCTGGGGCCAGGCGCGGGGCATGTCCGGAAGGGTCCGGGCATCCCCGGGGCCCAAACGGCTACGGGCGGACGGGGACCTTCAGTGCCGGTTCCGCTGGGCGGAAGCTCCTCCTTGCCAGCCGGTGCCCCGGAGGGGACGCTGGCTGGATGACTAAACTTCAGCCCGCAGCCAACCACTCCGGCCTCGAAGTCTCGGCCGGCATCGATGCGGAGCCGGACGGGGTGATTGCCCTGGACCCTGGGCTGGCCGCCGTCTGGGAGCTTGCCGCGCCGCTGCTGAAGGTGCGGGACAACGACGCCCACACACTCTACGCCCTCGGGCTGGCACACGCCCTGCTGGATGCGCATCCGGAGGCGGACGCCGCCGTCGTTCTTCCGGCAATCATGCTGCACGACATCGGCTGGTCGCAGGTGCCGCCGGCGGAAGTCCTGCAGGCGATTGCGCCGGGCGGCGGCAGGCCGGACCTGGTGCTCCTGCACGAAAAGGAAGGCGCCCGGCTCGCGGCCGGCATTCTGGCCGACGCCGGGTACGACGCCGGGAAGGTCCCGGCCATCCTGGCCATCATCGACGGGCACGACTCACGGCGGGAGGCCCTCTCGATCGACGACGCGATCGTCAAGGACGCGGACAAGACCTGGCGGCTCAGCCCGCACGGCATCGACACGGTGATGGACTGGTTCGGGCTGGACCGCGGCCTGGCGCTCCGTCTCTGCAGCCAGCGCGTCCACGGGCACCTGTTCACGCCGGAAGCCCGGGCGATGGCCCGCGCCTTGTCGGCCCTGGAATCGGTGACGCTGTGGCCGCAACGGCAGGCACTGCTGGGCGCGGGCCGGACCTGACGCGGGCCGGACCTGACGCGGGCCGCCAATCCGGCGGCACGGACCAAGGCCGGACTGCCGGTACCGGCGGCCTTCAGCGCGAAGCTGCTGCATGGGGCGCAACGGACCGGCCGGAAGTACGGGATGTCCGCGCCGATCCCTGAGCGCGCCGGTGGATGACGTACTCGGCCACCGCAAGGTTGAGCACCCACGATGCCCCCATGAACACTGCCTTGGTCAGCTGGCCGGTCGGGCCGACCAGAAGAATCCAGGGAATTGGCGCCAGGGCCTGGGTTCCCGCGGCGACGCCGATTGCGTAGCCGCGGGTCATCCAGGCGCTGTGCCTGACGAAGTCCCGGCGCCCGATCGCGAGGAGCCCCCGGACGATGCTCACCACCATTGCCGAGCCGACGACCAGCCGAAGAACGAGGAGAATCCCGCCGTCGGCGGCCGGGAGGGCATAGAAAACCGCCATCCATAGGCCGGAAAGGGCCGCGAGCAGGCCGGCGGGGATGAGGACGCCTCCGGCGACGCGGTGCCAGCTGCGCGTGCCGCGGCTGCCTCGCCGACGTGAGGGAACGAACTGGAACGCCCCGAGCAGGCAATACACGGTGACACTGGGAATGTGGATCAGCACCGGGACAGGCGAGTCGAAAAACCGCGCGTTATCGGGTGTGATGGCGGCGCCGCCCGCCAGCTCGGTAAGACGCATGGTCCCGAAGATCACCGGGATGAGACTGAGGAAGATCAAGCCAGCGGGCACGAGCCACGCGGCTTGGGGTCTGCGGATGGTTGCAGGGTCCGTCCCCACGATTGCGGTCATTCTGCTGGGGTCCACCGGGAATCCTTTGTTCGACAGGCGGCCAGGTGTACGGTGTACACCTCATGACGTCCACCGTAAGTGTACCTTGTACACTTGTTAATAGAGGGCGCAACGGTTGTCCCGGGAAGGTGGTTTAGGTGGTTCAGCAGATCGAGGTGGGGCCGCGCGTGCGCCTGAACGCGGACCGGGTGCTGCACGCCGCCGTCTCCCTCGCTGACGACGCCGGCATCGAGTCACTGAGCATGCGCAGGCTCGCGCAGGAGCTCGGCGTGGTGCCGATGGCGCTCTACAAGCACGTCGCGAACAAGGAAGAGCTTCTCGACGGCATGGTCGGCGTCATCGTCGGCGAGATCGATCCGCCCGTCCGCGATGCCGGCTGGAGGAGCGCGGTCCGGCAGCGGATCCTCTCGGCAAGGGAAGCGCTCCTGCGGCACCCGTGGGCCCGCCAGGTGCTCGAATCCCGCACCAACAGGACGCCGGCCGTCCTTGACTACATGGACACGTTCATCGGGATGTTCCTGGCCGGCGGTCTCTCTGTTGACCTCACGCACCACGTCATGCACGCCCTGGGCAGCCGCATGTGGGGGTTCACCCAGGAGTTGTTCCGGGACCCTGCCGGCCCCGATACGGAAGGAAAGGCCGAGGTGCCGCCGGAAGTGCAGGCGGCCATGTTCCAGGAGATGTCCACGCGGTACCCGAACATCCCGCAGATTGCCACGGCCGCGAGGCACGACGACGGCCCTGTCGTCGGGCCAGGCTGCGACGACCAGTTCGAGTTCGAGTTCGCCCTCGATCTCCTGCTTGAGGGCTTTGACCGCCTTCACCGGCAGGACTGGACCTCGGCGCGGGCGAAGCTGGTCCGCGGATAACCGGCCGCTCGGGACACGCGGGGATCGTGGCGGTCCGCGTTCAGGCCCGCCCGTTTGCCGCAAAAGGCCGGAATGGGGTGCCCATGGCGGCCTTTTGCGGCAAACGGATGTCCCCGCCCGGAGCGGCCGGGCCGTATCTCAGCCCTCGATGCCCGTGCTGAGGCTGAGGTCCCGCCAGTGGTCCAGTTCCGTGCGCTCTGCCTCGGCGACGGCGGCAAATGCTTCGAAAGCGTCTTTGCCGAGCACCATCAGAGACGGCGGGTTCGCACTTTCGACGATCGCCAGGATGGCTTCTGCGGCCTTTGCCGGGTCGCCCGGCTGGGTGCCGTGGACCGTGTCTTTCTCCTTGCGCCGCTTCCCGGCCGTCTCCGCGTAGTCCTCGATCGGCGTCGCGGACTGGGTGAGTGAGCGGCCGGCGAAGTCCGTGCGGAACGCGCCGGGCTCGATGACGGTGACGTTGATGCCGAGCGGCTGCAGTTCCTTGTGGAGGGATCCGGACAAGCCTTCCAGGGCCGCCTTGGTTGCCGAGTAGTATCCGGATCCGGCCGGTGAGATGCGTGCTCCGATGGAGGAGATGTTCAGGATGGACCCTGCCCTCTTCGCGCGCATGTCCGGGAGGACTGCCTTGATCATGTCGACGGCGCCGAAGACGTTGGTGTCGAACAACTGCCGGATGTCGGCGTCGTCCGCTTCCTCAACCGCGGCGCGGTAGCCGTAGCCGGCATTGTTGACGAGCACGTCGATGCCCCCGAAGCGCGTCCGCGCCTGCTGCACCACCGAGCTGATCTGTGCCAGGTCGGTGACGTCGAGGGGGAGGGGCAGCGCCGTGTCGGGGAAAGCGGCCGCGAGGTCCTGCAGCGTGGTGGCGTTCCGAGCTGTGACGACGGCGTTGTAGCCGCGGCCGAGCACTGCCTGGGCGAGGGCCCGGCCAAGTCCGGTCGAGCATCCTGTGATGAGCCATGTAGCCATGGGGGTCTTCCTTTCGTGGGGGATGCCAGCGGCGAGGTGCCGGAATGGCGCAGCCCGACTTCTGGCGGAGTGGTGGCGTGCGCTACGGCCGGACGAGGACCTTGAGCGCCTCGCGGGTGTCCATCGCGCGGTACCCGTCGGGCACTTCGTCGAGGCCGATCGTGCGGTCGAAGACCTTGCCGGGGTTCACCGTGCCGTCGAGGACGCCGGGCAGCAGCGTCTCGATGTAGGCGCGGACGGGGGCGGGGCCGCCGGTGAGGGTGATGTTGGGCCCGAACATGGAGCCGAAGCCGATCGGGGCATCCTCGTACTGCGGAACGCCGACGCGGCTGATGATGCCCCCCGGCCGGATGACGCCGAGTGCCTGGTCGTACGCGGGCCGGTGTCCCACGCACTCGAGCACGGTGTGGGTGCCGTCGCCGCCGGTGAGCTCGCGGATCCTGGCGATGCCTTCCTCTCCGCGCCCGGCCACGACGTCGGTGGCGCCGTATTCGATGCCCAGGTCGGTGCGGGTCTTATGCCGGCCCATCAGGATGATCCGCTCGGCACCCAGCTGCCTGGCCGACAGCACCGCCATCAGGCCGACGGCGCCGTCACCGATCACCGTGACGGTGGTCCGCTGGTTGACTCCGCCCTTGACGGCGGCGTGGTACCCGGTGCCATAGACATCGGACAACGTCAGCAACGACGGCAGCAGCGCTGAGTCCTCGCCCCCCGGCGTCTTGACCAGGGTGCCGTCGGCGAACGGGCCGCGGATGGCCTCGGCCTGTGCGCCGCCGATTCCGCCGGCGGCCCAGAACCCGCCATGCCGGCAGGAGGTCTGCAGGCCCTCCAGGCAGAAGTCGCAGGTCCCGTCCGACCAGGCGAACGGGGCGATGACGAAGTCACCTTTCTTCAGGGTGGAGACGTCCCTGCCGGTCTCCTCGACGACGCCGATGAACTCGTGGCCCATCGGCGATCCCTGTTCGGAGGCCGGCATATCGTGGTACGGATGCAGGTCGGATCCGCAGACGCACGAGCGCACGATCTGCACGATCGCGTCCGTAGGGTCCTGCACTACCGGGTCAGGCACGTTCTCCACGCGTACGTCGCCGGCGCCGTACATAAAGGTTGCTCGCATCAGATTTCTTCCATCTCTTCTCTGTGGCTAAAACGTTCCGGGGGTCCGCGGACCCAAGTTCCCGCTCTCAACTACGCAACAGGTCCGACGGGAAAGGGAGTCACTGCTGTTCGGGGTGCTGGCAGAACCTCCCTCCACCGGGGTGCAGAATGCGGAGGTGTAGCCGTGGGAGCTGGCCTGCGCGATGAGCCTGGGCGTCCGGGGCGCGCCGGTCAGGATATGGTCCGGCGGCGCGGTGCCGACCGAGCCGCCGGCCCGCTTCGGTGGTGTTATTTGGTGCCGTATTCCTCGTCGGTGACGAGGTCGCCCCACTCGGACTCGGGTCCTTCGGCGGGGGCTTCCCACATGGCCAGGTGGGTCATGAAGTGTTCCGGTGCGGCGCCGTGCCAGTGCCATTCGCCCGGGGGCGTGTAGATGGTGTCGCCCGGGCGGATCTCAATGACTTCGCCGCCGCGGGACTGGAGCCGTCCGACGCCCTCGGTGACGTGCAGGGTCTGGCCGACGGCGTGGGAGTGCCAGGCGGTGCGCGCGCAGGGGGCGAAGTGCACCGAGTTCACGCGCATGCGTGAGGGTTCGGGCTGCGGGGCGGCAACGACGTCGAACCAGACGTCACCGGTGAACATGGCCGCCGGGCCCTTGACGCTCGGCTTCTTGGGTTGGATTTCCAATGGGTCTCCTTCTGGGTTGATGGCTTCGGCGCGCACAGTGAACGTCACTGCTTGTCCGCTACGGCCGCTGTTTCCTTCTGCTCGGCCTGTTCCACGGTCGCCGCCCAGCTGCCCAGGAGGCGCAGAGCGTCCTCGGAGGCCGAGCCGGGTTCGGCGGGGTAGACCAGCAGGGAAAGTCCTGGGTCGGCTGCCAGGTCCATCGCCTCGAACTTGAGGTCGATGTCCCCGACGACCGGGTGGTGGAAGTGCTTGAGTCCTGTGAAGTGCTGCCGCACGTCGTGCGCCGCCCACCGGGTGCGGAACTCCTCGCTGCGCATCGAGAGCTCACCGACAAGGTCGGACAGCTCGCGGCTGTAAGGGTCGCGGCCGGATTCGGTGCGCAGGATAGCGACGGTGTCGCTTGCCGCCTTGTTCCAGTCCGGGTAGAACTCCGCCGAGCGGGGGCTCAGGAAGATGAACCGGGCATGGTTCACCGGCCGGCCCGGATCGCGGTACATCTCCGAATACAGGGCGCGCCCGAGCCGGTTGACGGCCAGGATGTCCAGGCGTCCGTTGCGCACGAACGCGGGTGCGCCCGTGATCGCATCGAGGGTGAACTGCACGCTGGGCCGCACCTGCTGCGCGGGGCGGCGACGGGGCCGCGCGGTGCCCGCGGCCTTGGCGAGATCGAACAAATGGGAACGCTCGGCCTCGTCCAGCTGCAACGCCCGCGCCAGTGCCTCCAGGATGCCTTCGGAAACCCCGCCCAGCTTGCCCTGTTCGAGGCGGGTGTAATATTCGACGCTCACGCCGGCGAGCGAGGCCAGCTCGCCACGGCGCAGCCCGGGCACACGGCGGTTCCCGCCGTAGACAGGCAGCCCTGCCTGCTCGGGGGTGATCCTGGCGCGCCGCGTGGTCAGGAACTCGCGAATGTCACTCCGATTGTCCATGTCCACCACGTTAGAGGTCTTCCGATCAGTGGGGGAGTCCCTGTCAGTACTACTGTCGGCAGGGACTCCCTCAGCCTTGCGACGGCCTGTTTCATGAGGTGTGGTGGTCTATTTGCCGGCCAGGAGGCGTTCGACGCGTGGTTTGACCTCGGTGGCCAGCAGGGTGAGGGATTCGAGGAAGTGCTCCTGGGGCAGGCCGCCGATGTCCATCTGGAGGAAGTGGCGCATGTGTCCCAGGTGCCCGTGCAGGTCCACGATGCGTGCGGCGACCTCGTCCGGGTCGCCCACGTAGTACGCGCCCGAGGCCTCGGCCTGCGCCAGGAACTGCCGCTTGTCCGGTGCGGGCCAGCCGCGGAGCTTGCCCATTTCGATGTTCAGGTTGTACCAGCCGGGATAGAAGCGTTCCAGCGCTTCCTTCTTGGTCGGTGCGATCAGGCCGAGGGCCGCCACGGAGACCTTAATGTCCTCGCCGGTGTGTCCGGCCTGCGCTGCGGACTGCCGGTACAGCTCTGCCAGCGGGGCGAACCTGGCGGGGGCTCCGCCGATGATGCCGTAGGAGATGGGGAGGCCGAGCTTGCCGGCGCGGACCGATGACGGGGCGCTGCCGCCGGTCGCCAGCCAGAGGGGCAGCCTGCCGTTGACCGGCCGGGGCACGACGGCCAGGTCGTGGAGGGCGGGCCGGACGGTCCCGGACCAGGTCACGTTTTCGGTTTTGCTGTTGTTGATGGTCATCAGCAGGTCGAGCTTTTCGGCGTAGAGCCGGTCGTAGTCGTTCAGGTCGTAGCCGAAGAGCGGAAAGGTCTCCACCGAGGATCCGCGGCCGGCGGTGATTTCCACCCGGCCGCCGCCGGAGACGGCGTCGGCGGTGGCGAACTGCTGGAACACCCGCACGGGGTCGTCCGTGCTGATGATGCTCGCGCCGCTGCCGAGCTTGATCTGCTTCGTGGCGGCCGCCGCGGCGGCGATCACGGTTCCCGGCGAGGAGGCTGGCATGTCCAGGGTGTGGTGTTCGCCGATCCCGAAGTAGTCCAGGCCGTTCCGGTCGGCCAGGACGATCGCCTCGAAGAGGTTGCGGATGGCCTCGGCGGTGGGCCGGAGGCTTCCGTCGGGGTTGCGTTGGGTGTCGCCGAAGCTGTAGGCGCCGAGTTCCATGATGTTCTCCTGTGTGCAGTGCTGCGAAGTGGTTGAAGGCAGATTCAGGCGCGGGCGGGTTCGCGGTCCGCGGCCAGGATGGCGCGCAGCTGGTGCGCCGGGTGGCTGCCGTTGAAAATCCCGGTGCCGGGTTGGAAGGCGCGTCCGGCTGCGAGCGGACCCGCATCCACCGGGTCGTAGCCAAGGCGGTCGATGAAGCCGGCAACGAGGGCCTTGGCGTCACGTTCGTCGCCGGCCAGGGCAAGGGCCCGCCGTCCCTCGGCGCCAGATTCCCTACCGTCCTCTTCGAGGTCGTGGTAGCCGATGTGGTTGAGCGTCTTCACGATTTTTGCGCCGGCCAGGTAGGCCTGGACGATTTCGCTGCTCGTCCTGCCATCGTTCTCGAAGTCGTCAATCTCGCCGTCGATGGGCGCCCAGTAGTTCATCGCGTCGATGACCGTCCGGCCGGCCAGCAGATCCGGGACCAGGGTGCGGTACTTGTGCAGCGGTACAGCCACGACGACGATGTCCGCGCCCGCCGCTTCCGCCACGTCGACGGCGACTGCGCCAGGGGTGATGATCTCCACCAGCAGGGCGATTTCATCGGCCGGCTTTGCGGTGGCGATCCTGACGTCGTAGCCGGCCTTGAGGGCCTGCCGGGCGACGGCGGTGCCGACGCGGCCGGCCCCGAGGATCCCGATGGTCCGGGCCTCTGCCGGCTGGTTCTGCGGAGCGCTCATACTGCTGGTCCTTCCGGGATCAATTTATGTTGCTCGACAGACTATATTCTCAACAGAACATCTGTGCAACTTCACGTTTGACGGTATGATGGGTTCATGACCGAGAGTATCCACCGCCGCCCCGGCACCACGACAGCGGCTGTCCCCGGTGATCTGGGGTGGCATCTGGGAATGGTCCTGCGCGGCTACCAGACCCGCTTCGAGTCCGCCGTTGCCGAGATGCCGGCAGGCATCCGGGGTTTCCAGGTGCTGTCCGCCGTCGTGCACAAGGATCCGCCGAACCAGCAGGCCCTCGGGGCACATCTGGCCATCGACAGGACCGTGCTGACATACCTTCTCGACGCCCTGGTGGATGCGGGCGTCGTCGAACGCATCCCGGCTCCCGCAGACCGCAGGGCCCGCAAAATCATTGCCACCGCAAGCGGGCGGCACATGCTGGCCGCCTACGAGGAGCGGGTCGCCGCCGCCGAAGCGGACCTCCTTGCAGGACTCGAGGAGGGCGACGCCCGGGACCTTGGCATCCTGATCGGCCGGCTGGCAATAAACGTCCACCGCACCCAGCCGGGGGCCAGCCCCTGCGAGGCGATGGACAACCTCTAGAACACTGCGGTGGGCGGAAATCCAGCCTCTGACGGGCCTTTGGGGAAGAGGCCGAAGGCCTTTACGAATTACCATCCATAAAACGGGGCTGGACCACGTGAACGCTCAAGCGTTGGGATCGGGTTCCGTCCCAGACGGCACACCGGAAGAGGTGGACGCCGCCGCCGCCTCCGGCCGCCGCGCGTTCGACGGCGGATGGCCGCGGCTGGCGCAGTCGGAACGGGCCGCATACCTGCTGCGCATCGCCGACGAGGTGGACAAGCGCGCGAAGGAACTGTCCCTGACCAACACCCGGGAGAACGGTTCTCCGGTCTCCGAGTCCGCCGGGGCCGCCGCGAACGCCGCAGGCATCTTCCGCTACTTCGCCGGCCTCGCCGGCTACCTGGAAGGCGAGGACGTCCGCGCCTTCCCCAAGGGCGGCGGCGAATCCGTGGTGCGGCGCGACCCGGTGGGCGTGTGCGCGGTGATCGCGCCGTGGAATTTCCCGATCAACCTGGTGGTAATCAAGCTCGCCCCGGCGCTGCTGGCCGGCTGCACCGTGGTGATCAAGCCGGCCTCGCCGACGCCGCTGTCCATCCGCCTGATCGTCGACGCCGTGGCCGCCGCGGGCGTGCCGGCCGGCGTCGTCAACCTGGTCACCGGTTCCGGCCGGCTCGGTGATGCCCTCGTGAAGCACCCCGGCGTGAACAAGGTGGCCTTCACCGGGTCGACGCCGGTGGGGCGGAAGATCGCGGCGGCCTGCGGGGAACTGCTGCGCCCGGTCACCCTGGAGCTCGGCGGGAAGTCCAGCGCCATCGTGCTGCCGGACGCGGACCTGGACGCCATGTCCAAGGTGCTGATCCGCTCCTCCATGCGCAACACCGGGCAGACCTGCTACATCTCCACCCGGATCCTGGCCCCCGCCAGCCGGTACGACGAGGTGGTGGACATGGTCACCGCCACGATCGCCGCCAGCAAGCAGGGCGATCCGCTGGACCCGGACACCGTGTTCGGGCCCTGCGCCACGGAATCGCAGTACCGGATCGTGCTGGACTATCTCGAAGCGGGCCGGGCCCAGGGGGCCCGCGCCACCACCGGCGGCCGCGCCGCGTCGCTTTCCGGGGGACTGGAGCACGGCTACTTCGTGGAGCCGACGGTCTTCGCCGGCGTCACCCCGGACATGCGGATCTCCCGGGAGGAGATCTTCGGCCCGGTGCTCTCGATCCTGAAGTACGACGACGCCGGCGGCAGTGTTGATGAGGCAGTCGCGCTGGCCAACAACACCGAGTTCGGCCTCGGCGGGCTGGTGTTCGGCCAGGACCCCGAGGCGGCCCTCGCCGTCGCGGACCGGATGGACACCGGCTCCGTGGGCATCAACTTCTTCGCCTCCAACCATGCCGCGCCGTTCGGCGGCCGGCGCGATTCCGGCCTTGGCACCGAGTACGGCATCGAGGGCCTGAACGCGTACCTGAGCTACAAGTCGATCCACCGGAAAGTTCAGTAACTCCAACGCGGGGTCACTTAGCGCCCATCCGAGGCCGCGGGATGGGCGCTAAGTGACCCCGCGCTGCTGGGTGGGGGCCATCAATGTCAGGACGGCGATTCGGTAGCCCGCGGCGGTTTCGATGAGCTGGTAGCAGAACCGTTCCCGCGGCTGGCCGCCGTAGGACCAGGTGACGTTGGCCCAGACGCTGCCGGGCGCTTCGGCCATGATGACGATCTTCTTGTCAATAGCGTCCACGCCTTCGTACTGCCGCCAGGAGGAGGCGAAAAACTCCTCGGTCTGGCGGGCGTCGGTGACGGGGATCGACGTGCCGGGAAACAGGATGAGCGCAGGGACCGCGTACATCCCGGCGAGCGTCTTCGCGTCGCGCGCCAACAGTGCCGCGGCGTAGCGCTCGAAAAATTCCTCGGCGTTCGTGGCCGTATCGTCCTTCGTGAGGTCCTCCATGGCACCACCCTACAAAGCAACGCCCGCGCACCCAACAACACCCGCGCACACCCCAACGCGAGGTCACTTACCGCCCATCTGACCCTCCGGAATGGGCGGTAAGTGACCCCGCGTTGTTTGGGTCAAAGCCCTCGGGCTCAACGGCCCTACCGCCACCCGGGGGACAGGAACATAATCGAGGTATCAACCCCGGTCATGAATGGAGGCGGTCGTCGTGTCGGTCTACACGCTTGGGATCTGGTTGGTGAAACCGGGCCGCGAGAACGATTTCGTACAGGCCTGGCGGGACATTGCCAGGAAGACGCAGGAGGATTTCCCGGGCGGCAGGGCCGTGCTGATGCACGACCGCGACGTTCCGAACCGGTTCATCAGCACCGGGCCCTGGGAGTCACTGGAACAGATCGAGCAGTGGCGTGGCTCGGAGATGTACCAGCAGAGTGTCCAGGCCATCAAGGAGATGCTGGAACACTTCGAGCCGCATACTCTCGACGAGGCTGCCACCATCGGCTGAGGTCAGCCTCCCGCCGGCGTCGTCCTGCCCGCCGCCCGAGCTCAGCCCTCCGTCAGCGCCTCGAGGACCGCCGGCAGCAGAATGTCGTTCCTGCCCCACACGGGATCGAAGATCTCCACGTACCAGGAGTCGGCCAGGACCAGGGCGAGGGCATCGTTGGCCTCCTCCGACCAGGCAGTGAGTTGCTCGGGGGTGACGGGGCTTTCACTGCTGCCCAGGACCGTCACCACCTCGTCCTGCTGCACCGTCACCGGAATGGACGCACGGCTCGCTTCCCCCGGGGCGTGGGCCACGGTCACCAGGCCGGTCCGGGCGGAGAGCCGCAGCAGCGACGCCGCCGCCTCCGTGGTGCAGAAAGCCGTCAGGTAGGCGCGCTGCGCGAGGCCCTCCGCGAGGACGCCCGGCTGTGATTCCTTGGTGAAGAGGCCGTTGCGGTTGAGTACGGCAAGCCGGGCGGCGATGCCCCTGGTTTCCTCATCAATGCCGGGCGTGAAGGTTCCGGGCTGATACTGGCTGCGGCCCTCCAGCCACCGTGCGGTCAGCTCGCCGGCCGCCGGGATCGTGGCGGCCTGCCGCCAGACCTCACGGTCGGCCAGAAGTCGCCCGAAGCCGTCCCGCTCCGTGGTGTACTGATCCTTCGACATCGGAATTCAGGCCTCCCGTGCGGCGGAGTGCCGCTGCAGCAACAGGGACAGGCGTTCGGAGCTGAGCCGGAGCGCCTCGAGTTCACGCCGGCAGAACTCGTCGATGTACCGGGTGACCCGCTCAGCGAGCTCCTCGGCATCGTCGTCGAGTTCGTACTCGTGGCTGAGCGTCACCTCAGACTGTCCGTCCGCCCGCTGGATGTCCCACGCGCCGCCCAGCGCCAGGAACGGGGCCTCGACGTCGAGCTGGCGGAACTCGGCATGCTGGCGGACCGCGTTGAAGACCCGCCGGCAGCGTCTCGAGCTGAGCGATCCGTTGGCGACGACAGAAGTCCGCAGTTCGTGGTTCGAATCGTCGCCGCTGACGCGCTCGGAGTAGACGGTGAGGCCGTCCAGATACGGCCAGTGCGCGGAGTCCCGAAGCATGCTGAAGATGACGTCCTCAGGGGCGTCGATGCTGAGCCGGTGCACGGTCCGGCGGGTGCCCAATGTCATGTCCACCCCTCCTGTTCGTGTGGTCTTCTATGCAGGCTAGGCGCAACGGCCCCCGTCCGGGTAGATATTCGTCCCCGCGCGTCACGAAGGGCAACCTGCAGTAACACGGGGCGGCCGCAGGTCATGTCCAGGGCCTCCGGATTAACCCGGGGTTTTCATCAATGTTGGGCTGACGGGTGTGTTTAAGAGACGAAAAGGTGCTCTGACAAGGGAAAATAGGGGTGTCTACGCCGTTATTTCCGTGTCTTGAAGGAGCACCTTTTCGATGCACCAGCCTACCAAGGTCTTCCCATCCGTCCCGGTTTCTTTCACCGGCCAGTCGCTGGTCTCCCATGCCGGAGGACGGATCCTGACCTCATTCATCGACGCCCTCGGGTTCCGGGACCTGTGCGAGGACCGGCTCGGGCAGTTCGTCCCCGTGACGGCCTCACACCGGCCCGGGAGGCTGCTCGGGTCGCTGGCGGTGATGCTCGCCGCCGGCGGCGAGCATGCCTCCGACCTGGACATCCTGCGCTCCCAGCCCGGCGTGTTCGGCCAGGTGCCCTCGAACGCGACAGTCTCGCGGTTCTTCGAACGCACCGTGAAGAACCCGGACGTCTTCGATTACGGCTTTTCGACCCTGGCCAAGGAACTGCGGACCCGGGCCTGGGAAGCCGCAGGGGACCGCAGCCCCGCGGTGAAGGCGACGGCCGCGGACCCGCTGGTCATCGACCTCGACGCCACCTTGGTGACCTCGCACTCGGACAAGGAACAGGCCACCGGAAACTACAAGGGCGGTTTTGGATTCGCCCCGTTCACCGCCAGCATTGATTACGGTGCCGGCAGCGGCACCGGGGAGGAACTCGCGGTACTGTTGCGTCACGGCGGGGCCACGGCGAACAACGCCGGGGACCACATCCGCATCTTCGAGGCCGCCATCGCCGTCCTGCCCGACGCCCTCTACGGTGAGGACGAGGAACTGGACGGGGAGAGGATCCTGGTCCGCACCGACAGCGCCGGCGCGTCCCGGAAGTTCCTCTGGTACCTGCATTCGCGCGGCGTGCAGTTCTCCGCCTCGTACCCGGTTCCGGTCGGCAAGGCCCACATGATCGACTGGATCAACGACAAGAAATACTGGCAGCCGGCCCTGGACCAGGACGGGGTCGAACGCGACGACGCCTGGGTCATCAACGCCACCCAGGTGATCCCGCTCCAGGACTACCCGCCCGGGACGAAGATCTTCCTGCGCGCCGAACCGCTGCACCCCGGCGCGACACCGACCCTGCTCGACATCGACGGTCACCGTGTGACAGCGTTCCTGACGAACTCCCCGCGCTGGCACGGACCTTTTCTGGATGCCCGGCACCGGGCCCGCGGCCGGGCCGAGAACCGCATCAAAACCCTAAAGAACACCGGGCTCGGAAAGCTCCCCTTCTTCGATTTCGCCGCCAACCAGGCCTGGGCCAACCTCGCGGTCCTGGCCGCGAACCTGGTCTCCTGGCTCCAGCTCACCGCCCTGCCCGACGGCCACAAAGCACGGGGCTGGGACATCAAACGCTGGCGCTACCGGCTCTTCGCCACCGCCGGGAAAATCATCACCCGCGCCCGCCGGAACCACCTGCTGCTGCCCGCCGCCGCGCCGGAGCAACCCCTCATCGCCGCCCTGCTCGAAGCCATCAGCCGGATCGCCGCGGCCGCGAACCGCCCCGCACCCCTGCTGCGGACCTGACACCACAGCCCCCCGGACAATCACGAGCAGGAAAGAAGAACACCAACGGGATCAGTGGAAACCCGCGCACCGCCCGGCGCCCCCGGGCCTTCAGCCACGCCCGAAATCCGATTCAGCCCGCCGGGACGGCAAAAACCAGGCCCGGCGCCCCGACCGCCATCCGATGAAAAATCCGGGTTAACTGCCGTTACCCCTTGTATCCCTTGGTTTCACCACGCTTTGACCGGCATTCGGCCGCGCCGGATAGTTGCTGGCACGAGCACTGAATCCACGACTTCCAAGGGGAAATTCATGTCCAGAAATACAGTCAAGACCAGCCTCAGCGTGGCCCTGGCCGCCGCCACCCTGCTGGGCCTGGCGGCCTGCTCCGACCCCGGCGCGTCGGCCGCCGGCAGCGCCAGCCCGGCGGCGTCCTCCTCCTCCGGAGTCAAGACGTTCAACCTGTCTCCCCAGCAGGACCGGGTGAAGGCCACCGTCGACAAGGCCGCCGCCGCCCTCGTCCCGGACGCCATCAGGAAGGACGGCAAGCTGACCGTGGCAGTCAGCCCGTTCTCCGCGCCGCTGGCCGTCTACGCCACGGACAACAAGACACCGGTGGGCAACGAGGTGGATATCGCCGTCGCCCTGGCCGAGTCGCTGGGCCTGGAAGCCGAGATCGTCCCCACCGCCTGGGCCGACTGGCCCCTCGGCGTCGATTCCGGCAAGTATGAGGCGGTGTTGTCCAACGTGACGGTGACCGAGGAGCGCAAGCTCAAGTTCGACTTCGCCAGCTACCGGGACGACAAGCTGGGCTTCTATGCCACGTCCGGCAGCTCCATCACCAAGGTGGAGACCGCGCCGGACGTTGCGGGCAGGCGCGTGATCGTGGGCTCGGGCACCAACCAGGAATCCATCCTGCTGCGCTGGGACGAGGAGAACAAGAAGAACGGCCTGAGGCCGGTTGAGTTCCAGTATTACGACGACGACTCCGCCTCCCAGCTGGCCCTGGCGTCCGGCCGCGCGGACCTGACCTTCGGTCCCAATGCCACAGCAGCCTTCAAGGCCGCCTCGGACGCCAAGACCAAGCTCGTGGGCCTCGTGGACGGCGGCTGGCCGCTGAAGGCCAGCATCGCCGCGACCACCAAGAAGGACAACGGCTTCGCCGCCGCCGCAGCGGCCGGCCTGAACCACCTGATCGAGGACGGCACCTACTCCAGGATCCTGGACCGCTGGGGCCTGAGCGCCGAGGCCGTGAAGAAGTCCGAAGTGAACCCGGCGGGCCTGCCCAAGAGGTAGCCCTACCGGCAACAACAACGCGGGGTCACATCGCGTCCGTCCCGAAGGGGATCATGGGCGCGAGGTGACCCCGCGTTGCTGTTGTCCTCCGGGAGAGTCCTCCGGCCCTATCCAGATGGACGCCGCACGCTCTATGGTGGTTACGCCATCGAGGGAAGGATCAAGGATGTTCACGCTGCAGGTAGGTTATCCGGTCCGGGACTACGCCGCATGGAAGCAGGTGTTCGATAGTGATCCCGCAGGCCGTGCCGCCTCGGGCGCCCGCTCGATCCGGGTATTTCGGGACACCGAGGACGGGAACAATGTCGCTGTGCACCTGGACTTCGACACGAAGGACGCCGCGGCTGCGTTTCTGGAGCGGCTGCGCGCCAATGTGTGGAATAACCCGGATGTAATGGAGCCGCTGATGGCCGGATCGCCGACAGCCAGGATCTTGGAGCAAGTGGGCAGCGAAAATCCGGCCGCGGGCTGACCTATTCCGGGACTGATGCGTCGATTGCTCCGTAACTGCCCTTCCGGGGCCTGAAAAGGGCGGTTGCGGAGCAATGGATGGGGAGTCAGACCCGGGCTTCGGCACCGGCCACGGCCGCAGCCTCGGCATCGGCATCGGCATCGGCTTCGGCCGCAGCCTCGGCATCGGCCTCGGCGGCAGGGCGCACCGGGGTGGCCAGGCCGAGGTTTTCCCGCAGCGTGGTGCCCGCATACTCGGTCGGGTACACGCCGCGCTCCTGCAGCGCCGGGACCAGGTGGTTGACGATCTCGTCCAGGCCGGTGGGAATGAGCCAGGGCGAGCGCAGTTCGACCTCTCCGCCGACCCGGAAACCATCGGCCCGCTGGCCTTCACCAAGGACCTCCCGCCCGCTTCCCGGTAGAATCCAACTTCCCGGTAGCGTTTGTCTTGCTGACGGCGTTCAATCAGGGTCGGCATTATTCGGCAGCGTCGCGCGTTCGCGGCGGAGAACCACCCGGGAGTCACCAGTGCGGCAGGGATCCAAGCCCACCATCCGCGACGTCGCGGCAACGGCAGGCGTATCCCTGACCACCGTCTCCTACGTGCTCTCCGGCCGGCCCGGCGGCACCACCCGGATCAGCCCGTCCACGCAGGAGCGCGTGCACGCGGCCGTCCGCGAACTCGGCTTTGTGGCCAACCGCGCGGCCCGCGGAATGCGGCGCGGCCGGACGGACCTCGTGGCCATCGCCGTCGTGGACCTCGAGGACGGCCGGGACCGCGCCCTGGCCACCGCCGTTGCACAGATCCTGCCGCGGCACGGGTACCAGTCGGTCATCCTGCTGGCCGGCGGCTGGCGGCAGTTCATGCTCTCCGGCGGTGCCGACGGGCTGATCCTGGGCCTTCGCGGCGAGGACGACGGCGACGTCCAGGCCCTCGCGGAACTTGCCGGGCGCGGCGTGGCCCAGATCGTCATCTCGGACACCCTGCAGCCGGCGGGCTTCGATGTTTTGGCGCCGGGACCGGGTTTTGCGGACAGCCCCGCGGCCGCACTGGCCTCAGCGGAGACTCTCGCGGAGCGGGCGGTGGCGCTCCTGCTGGATCGGCTGAAAGGCAAAACCCCCGCCGGGGCCGGGAGCCAGCCAACCGCTACTTGAGCCGGCGGTATTCATCGATCAGCGATGCAGGCACCGGTGAGACGCCAGGAAGGTCCTTGTCCCGGCCGGAATCCGGCTTGTGACGGCGGAGCAGGGCCCCGCCGTCGTCCTCCCAGCGGAACCCGGGGCTGGACAGGGCCGCCCGGTAGGCGGCGTCGACCGTGTCCGGGTACTTCGCCGCGAGGTCCTCCAGGACGTGTGCCGGAATCGTGGTGTCCTCCACGTAGCCGCGCAGGACTTCCGCTGCCGGGTCCGCCGCGTCGGCCGGCGGCGTACGGTGGGCGGCCTCGACCTGCCCGTAGCGGACGAGGAAGGAAACACCCATCACCGGATGATGGTAGAGTGTCAGGTCGCCGGACCCTGCGAGCTCCGGCGGGAAGGAATCATCCGGTGCCAGCTGTTCGGCCGGGCGCACCAGCGCCGCAGCGTCGGGATTTTCAGCGACGGACGCCTCGCTGCAGGCATCCAGGAAACTGCGGTAGGCCGCGATGATGTCGGCCCCGGTACCGCTCACGACATGCGAGCCACAGACGTCCAGGAAGACTGCGTGGTGCTTTCCGACCATCATGCGTGCCTGTTCGGCCTTCGCCGGATTGTTGAATGCCAATGTGGGAAAGCGCTTGAGCAGGGACGCCGCAAGGGTCTTGACGGCGGGGAGATCCCGCGGGCCGAACAGGCGCATGGTCCCGCTGATGGACCAGATGTCCCCGATCGGCACCAGGCGCGTCAGGATGTAGCCGCCTCGCTGGACGACGCTGATCGCTTCCGCCCCGGCGGTGGCGTAGGCCGGGTAGTCCATCTCATCGATGAGGTTGTGCAGGCCAAGCCGGGCACCCTTCCGGGTATCGACGCGGAAGACACCGAGAACATTGCGGTCCCGCCAGCTTTCGTAGACCAGCCGGTCTTCGGGCCAATATTCTTGTTGGTGCGCAGATAGCGCTCGAGCAACGGCTCGTGTCCGGCCTGGTCGGGATAATAGAGCATCGACTCGACGGCCTGCGCCCATTGATCCCGCCCCTCACCCCCGCGTCCGGAGAAGTCTGACAAGGCCTGCGAGAGGCGCCGGGCGAACCCCGGCGAGGATGCGTAGTCGACCAGGGCTTCCTTGAGGTCCCCCGCCCGGTCCAGGACATCGTCGATGTCCATAGATCCAATCTTCCCCGTTCGCCACGGGTCCTGCATAACTTGCGTTCGGGGCCCGGCGGGGCTGCGCTCCTGACTGGTCAGGCGTCCCGGAGCGGGCGCCGGGCCAGCCACGCCGCCACGATCGCGCCCGAAACGTTGTGCCAGAGCGAGAACACGGCCGACGGCAGCGCCGCCAGCGGGCTGAAGTGGGCGGTGGCCAGGGTGGCGGCCAGGCCCGAGTTCTGCATGCCGACCTCGAACGCCAGGGCCCGGCGGGCCTTGTCGTCGAGGCGGCCCAGCTTGCCGGCGAGGTAGCCGAGGCCCAGGCCGAAGCCGTTGTGCAGCACCACGGCGAGGAACACGATGCCGCCGGCGGCCACGATCTTGCTGGCGCTTCCGGCCACCACGATCGCCACGATCAGCGAAATCACGGCGGCGGAGGCCCACGGCAGCGCCGGCAGCACCCTGGCCACGAGTCTCCTGAGGAACAGCCTGGCCAGCAGGCCGGCGATCACCGGCAGGAGCACGGTCTTGACGATGTCCAGGACCATGCCGCCGGCGTCGATGTCCAGGAAGGAACCGGCGAGGAACAGCACCAGCAGCGGCGTCACCACCGGGGCGATCAGGGTGGACGCGGAGGCGACGGCCACGGAGAGGGCGACGTCGCCCTTGGCCAGGAACGCCATCACGTTCGAGGCCGTGCCGGACGGTGCGCAGCCCACCAGGATCAGGCCCACGGCCAGTTCCGGTTCAAGGTGGAGGCCGACGGCGATCAGCCAGCCGGCGCCGGGCATGATGACGTAGTGCGCCACGATGCCGAGCACCACCGCCCAGGGCCGCTTGGCCACCGAGGCGAAGTCGGGCGGCGTCAGGGTCAGGCCCATGCAGAACATGATGACGCCCAGCAGGTACGGCACACCCGGCGCCAGCGGTTTGAACGCGCCCGGCAGGAGGAAACCGGCGACGCCGGCCACCACCACGAGGATCGGGAAGACAGTCACCGCGACGCGGGCGATCCTCGCCTCGGCGGCGAGGGCCGGATTGGCGGGAACGCCGGCGCCAGTACCGGCGTCAGCGCCGGGCGCCGGGAGGGACGATGGGGATTTGGTTGCCTCAAGCATCCACATATGGTTGCACCGAGGCCCCGATCCGCCCACTTCATGACCGCCGGCCGGTAGAATATGTCAGATTTATATCGCCTGAGCCGCCGGCACCCAAGCGCCTGCCACCTGACCTCTTGAGCCTGAACGGAACCAGCAATGGCCACCAACACCGCCGGAACCGCGCCCGCCCCGACCCCCGAGCAGCTGCAGTCCGTGCGCGGCACCCTGCTGTCCCCGCGGCGCCTCAAGACCGAGGTGCTCGGCGGGCTCGTCGTCGCCCTGGCCCTGATCCCGGAGGCGATCGCGTTCTCGATCATTGCCGGGGTCGATCCGCGGATCGGGCTCTTTGCCTCGTTCACCATGGCTGTCACGATCTCTTTCGTCGGCGGCCGTCCCGCGATGATCTCGGCGGCCACGGGCGCCGTCGCCCTGGTGACCGCGCCGCTGGTGAAGTCCCACGGCCTCGACTACCTCGTTGCCGCCGTCATCCTGGCCGGCATCTTCCAGATCATCCTGGGCCTTTCCGGGGTGGCGAAACTGATGCGGTTCATTCCGCGTTCCGTCATGGTGGGCTTCGTCAACGCCCTGGCCATCCTGATTTTCCTGTCCCAGGTCCCCGAGCTGATCGGCGTTCCCTGGCTCGTGTATCCGCTCACGGCACTGGGCCTGCTGATCGTCTTCGGCCTGCCCAGGCTCACGCGCGCCGTCCCCGCCCCGCTCGTTGCCATCGTGGTCCTGACCCTCATCACGGCGCTGGCCGCCGTCGCCGTTCCCACCGTGGGGGACAAGGGTGCGCTGCCGGATTCGCTGCCCTCGGTGTTGGTTCCCGGCGTTCCGATCACCCTTGAGACGCTGCAGGTCATCTTCCCCTTCGCCCTGGCCATGGCCTTCGTCGGGCTGCTCGAGTCCCTCATGACGGCGAAGCTCGTGGACGACATCACGGACACCCGCTCCTCCAAGACCCGCGAGGCCTGGGGGCAGGGCGTGGCGAACGTCGTGACCGGCTTTTTCGGCGGCATGGGCGGCTGCGCGATGATCGGCCAAACCATGATCAACGTCAAGGCCTCCGGCGCCCGGACCCGGATCTCGACGTTCCTGGCCGGCGTCTTCCTGCTCATCCTCGTGGTGGCCCTCGGTGACATCGTGTCCCTGATCCCGATGGCCGCCCTGGTGGCCGTGATGATCTTCGTTTCCGTGGCCACCTTCGACTGGCACAGCATCCGGCCCGCCACCCTGAAGGCGTTGCCCAGGAGTGAAACGCTGGTCATGGTGGCGACGGTGACCGTCGTCGTCGCCACCCACAACCTGGCGATCGGCGTCGGCGTCGGGGTGCTGGTGGCCATGGTCCTTTTTGCCCGGCGAGTGGCGCACTTCGTCACGGTGGTCCGCACGGTGACCGGGGCAGACGGCGGCCGGACCGCCACCTACCGCGTCGAGGGCGAGCTGTTTTTTGCCTCCTCGAACGACCTTTACACCCAGTTCGAGTACGCGCTGGACCCGGAGCGGGTGGTCATCGACCTGCACGCCTCGCACCTCTGGGACGCCTCGACCGTCGCCACCCTGGATGCCATCACCGAAAAGTACCGGCGCCACGGTAAAAGCGTGGAAATCATCGGCCTGAACGACCCCAGCGTGCTGATGCGCGAGCGTCTGGCCGGGAAACTCGGCACCGGGCACTGAGGGGGCAGCCCGTTCCGGGATTTCCCCACCCATGCCTGTCCGGTTAGCTCAGCCCTTGCGGTGGCGGCTCGGGCTGACCGCCTGGATCGTGCTGATGGTCCACGTCTGCGGGGCCTGGAGCGGGTTCCCCTTCTACGGCTCCGCCCGTTCCGGCAACTGGTATGACTTCGGCTTCCTGCCGGGCATGGGATCGCCCCTGCCGGGCGGCCTGGGCTTCAGGTGCCGGCGCTGAGCCGGACCGGCCTGCTCGACAGGCAGCGGCTCCCCTTCGCTGCGGGGCGTTCCACCCCTGATGATGCCGGTGGCCGCGGTCCGGGGCTACTTTGACGTCCCACGGCACGGAATCCCGGTCCGGCGGCGGCGTGTCGGCGCCAAAGTCCCCCCGGACCGCGGGGAGCAGGCCTCGGACGGACAGGCGTGCGCCGAAATTCCCCGGCTTTGGCTTCGCGGCCCCGGAAATCCCCGGTGATTCCGAGGAACGCGCCGGGCCTGCCCTTCAAAGGTGGGGAGAACCGGCGGCCCGGGCCCTGGTCTGGGCCGAACCGGTACTCTCCGCCGCGCTCCCGCCCGGTTGCTTCGGCCCGGACGCGGAAAAGCCCGGCGTGTCCTTGGGAACACGCCGGGCTTCCGGGTTTGTAGCAGGCAGCAACCGGGCAGGAGCGCCAGCCTCGGCGCTCCGGGCGCGATCAGTGCGCCGCGACGGCCCCCGGTTCAGGGGATTCGTCCAGTGCCGGGTCGACGAAGGCCTCGGCGTCGGGCTGGGTGTCCTTGACACCGTGCAGGCCGATGAGGGTGAGCAGGGCTGCCGCAGCTGCCGCGATGGCGCAGACGATGAAGGCCTGGGAGAAGCCGCTGCCGAGTGCCTGCAGGGCGAGCTCGTGGGCCGCGGAGCCCGGTGCTCCCGGCGGCAGGCTGTTGAGCGCGATGGGCCCGCCCGCCTGGAAGATCGCCGCAGCGGGTCCGGCCTGGTCCGCGGGGAGGGCAGCGGTCTGCAGCGAGGCGCCGAGGCGGCCTCCCGCGGCGCTCAGGGCTACGGCACCGGCGAGGACCGGGCCGAGGGCGAAGCCCAAGTCACGCAGCAGGTTGGTGGTGGCGCTGGCCATGCCCGCAAGGTGCAGCGGAACGGTGTTCAGCGCAATCGCCGTCATCGGGCTGAGCGTCAGGGCGAAGCCGACGCCGAGCAACAGGGCCGGCAGAATGAACGGGGCCATGCTGATGTCGGTGACGTCCAGGGCCGAGGCCATCAGGGCGCCGACCGTCATCAGGAGGAAGCCTGCGGTGAGCAGCCAGCGGCCGGCGACGCGGGTGAGCAGGCGGGAGATCAGCGGAACCAGGACGAAGGTGGGGCCCTGCAGGAGGAGGAACAGCAGGCCGATGTTCAGCGGGTTCTGGTGCTGGACCGGACCGAGCCACATGCTCAGCGAGAAGAGGCTGCCGAGGAAGGCGAACATGCCGACGACGGCGACGATGGAGGAGATCGTGAAGCCGCGGTTGCGGAACAGCCGGAGGTCCAGCAGCGGGGACTTGGCGCGGGTCTCGATGACGACGAACGCGGCCAGCAGGACGATGCCGGCGACGAAGGCGAAGACCACAGGGGAAGCACCCCAGCCGTCTTCCGGTCCCTGGACGAGGCCGAAGAGGACCAGGATCAGGCCGAGGGCAAAGGTGATCTGGCCCCACCAGTCCGGCTTGCGGCCCGCGGCGGCCTTGTGTTCTGCCGCGACCAGGAGCGCCAGGACCACGGTCAGGACGCTGAGTACGGCAACCACGCCGTAGGCGCCGCGCCATGAGCCGAGGCTGGCCAAGGTGCCGCCGAGCAGCGGGGACAGGGCCGCGCCGACGGACAGGAAGCCTGCCCACATGGCGATGCCCTTGGCCCGCGCCCGCGCGTCGTGGGTGACCGCGGCGACGAGGGCGAGGGAGGCGAGGAAGATGGCACCCGCGCCGAGGCCGTTCAGGGCCGAACCGACCCACATGGCCTCGACGCTGGGGGACAGGGCGCACACCAGTGATCCGAGTGCGAGCAGCAGCGAGCCGCCAATGACAAGCTTCTTGTGGCCGAGCTTGTCGCCCAGCAGGCCGAAGGTCAGCTCGAACACGACCACCGGGATCATGAACGCTGCCGTGATCCAGGTCAGCTGCGAGCCCACGGTGTTGAACGTCTGCTGGAACACCCCGTTGAGGGATCCGGGCAGCGCGTTGGCGATCTGCGCCACCATGACGGCGACGGCGGCCGTGGCAAGGGTGCCCTTCACCCGCAGCCGCGGAAGCGCCAGTTGGGCGACTCATGAAAACTCCTTTGTTCTCGTGCCTGGTCGGCGATGAGCCACCGATGTGATGTCTATTACAAAGCTACTGTTCGCTAGACATTGCGTCAAGTGACTTATCAGTGTGACTTAGGGGTTTGCGTGTTGGTGACTATTCGCCGGGTCATCGGCCGCGTGCCGTCCCGCCAAGTGGGGGAGTGCGCCTGCATTACGCTGGCATTGTGGCAAGCATCAGAGAAGCTCAGAAACAGATGACCAGCCGGCTGTTGCTCGAGAAGGCCCTGGAGCTCTTCGAGGCGAAGGGGTACGCGGCGACCACCGTCGACGACATTGCTGCCGGCGTGGGGACCACCCGGGCCACCTTCTATGCGCATTTCCCCTCCAAGGCACGGCTCATGCAGTCGCTCGTCGCCCGGTCCAATGAGATGCTCACGGCGGCGGATGTGCCGCCCTTGCAGTCGGTGGTGGAGTCAGGCGACCGTGGGCAGATCAGGGCATGGCTGGAACGGAAGTTCGCTCAGTGGGCCGAGATCCGCCCCTATGTCACTGCCGCGCATCAGGCTGCCGCGAGTGAACCTGAAATTCAGGCGGCCCTGGATGAGTGGTTCGACGGTGCCATCGATGAGATGCAGGCCGGCCTGGACCGGGCCGGGCGGTTCGAGCCGTCCAGTCGACGCGTCCGCTGCTCGCTCGCCTTCGGCGACCTGGAGTTCTTTTCCCGGCGGTGGATGCGGCTCGGCTGGACCGTGGACCGCGACATTTCGCTGGAGCTGATGGTCGACACATGGTGCTTCCTGCTGGCCGATTAGGCAACAGCGCGGGTCTGCCACGCCGCGCGCCGCGGGAGGCCGGCGCCTGATTTCATCACAGCCCCGCGCCTATGCTTATGGGATGGAAAGTGTTGAAGCAAGCACAGCCCCGGTAAGCGCCGTGGACCACCTGGCCCTGGCCGTGGCACTGCTCGACATCTCCTCCGATGTCCGGCGGAAATCCCACAACGATACGGGGGTCCGGCCGCTGTCCAACGGTGTGCTCGAAATCCTCCGGGTCATCGAAAGCCATCCAGGGATCACCGTCGCCGAGGTCGCCTCCCGCCTGGGCCGGCAATTCAGCAACGTCAGTGTCCAGCTGCGCGAGCTGGTGGCCGGAAATCTTGTCACCCGCACCCGCGACGCCGCCGACAAGCGCTACGTCGCCCTGCATCCGACGGCGGAGTCCCAGCGCATCAAGGCGCTGCTCGAGGGCGCGTGGGCTGAAGCCCTAGCCTCCGCGAGTTCCCATCTGCTGCCGGCGGAGCGCGAGCAGATTGCCGCGAGCCTCCCGGCCCTGCAGCGGCTCGCCTCGTTCCTCGCCGAACCCGAGTAGTCGCCCATGTCACTCCAATACTGGACATGATCACTCGCCATTATTAGTTATACTTATATAAGTATTATTACTTGGAGAGTGGGAGTGGCGTGGCTACACAGTTACTGGATTCAGGCGTGGAGCAAGGGCAAAGGCCGAAGGCGGCATGGGGGGCACTCATCTTCCTTGCCCTTGCACAGCTCATGGTGGTGCTCGACGGAACCATCGTAAACCTGGCGCTTCCCCAGCTGCAGGCCCACATGGGGATCAGCGACTCAACCCGGGCCTGGGTGGTCACGGCCTACGCCCTGGCACTGGGCGCGTTCCTCCTGCTCGGTGGCCGCATCGCGGATTTCTGGGGCCGCAAGCGGACCTTCATCGTCGCCGCGGCAGGCTTCGCCGTCGCCTCGCTGATCGGCGGCATTGCCCAGGAGGCCTGGGAGCTGATCGGAGCCCGCGCCCTGCAGGGTGTGTTCGCCGCGCTGCTGGCTCCGGCCGCCCTGGCGCTGTTGACCGTTTCCTTCCCCGGCGGAAAGGACCGCGGCACCGCGTTCGCGATCTTCGGCTCCATCAGCGGTGTGGGTGCTGCGGTCGGCGTCCTGCTGGGCGGTTACCTGACCGACTACGTCTCCTGGCGCTGGTGCTTCTTCGTCAACGTGCCGATCGCCATCATCGCCCTGATCGGTGTTTCCCTCAAGGTGCGCGAGAGCAAAGCCGGAGGGCCCACCAAGTACGACTGGCCCGGCGTCGTCCTGGCGGCACTGGGCCTGGGTTCCCTCGTCTACGGCTTCACGAACGCTGAACACGGCTGGGGCGCACCCGAGGCCTGGGGCTTCATCGCCGCCGGCGTCATCCTCCTGATGCTGTTCGTGGCGGTCGAAAAGAAGGTCAAGCATCCGCTGCTGCCGCTGCGCATCGCTACCGAGCGCAACCGTGCGGCCGCGTTCCTGGCCTCGTTCCTGTCCGGAGCCGTGCTGATCGGCGGCATCCTGTTCATCAACTTCTACATCCAGATTGTGCTCGGCTTCAAGCCGTTCCTGGCCGGCATTGCCTCGCTGCCCATGACCCTGGTGCTGATGGTCACGGCTGGCCTCGTGGCAAAGAACCTGCCGAAGCTCGGTGCCAAGATCCCCACTGCCCTCGGCCCGGTCTTTATGGCAGCTGCCATGCTGTGGCTGACCGGTGTGACCGCGGACGGCAGCTACGCCGTCATCATGCTGCCCGCACTGATCCTGATGGGCATCGGCCTCGGCATGGTCTTCGTGCCCATGCAGAACCTCGCGCTGTTCGGCGTGGATAAGGACGATTCGGGCGTCGCCGGAGCCCTGGTCAATGCCTCACAGCAGATCGGCGGCTCCCTGGGCATCGCCCTGTTCAGCACCATCGCAGCCGCGGCCACCGCCGCAGCTGGTGGCACGCAGCTGGCGGCGCTCTCCAGCGGCTACTCCGCGGTTTTCCTCTGGGCCGCGGGTGTGGCCATCCTGATCGCCCCGATCGCGGTCCTGCTCATCACCATCGACCGCAAGACCTTCAGTGGCACGGAGTCCGACGCCCCCGTGGTCCACCTGGGCTGAGCCGCGTCTCCGCTACGCAGCCGGTCCCCGGGCCAGGGCCGCGCCAAAGCCGGGGAAACCCGGCGCACCGATGGCCCGGCAGGTGCCTACCCCTGCGTCAGCCGGTACCGCTCGATCTGCTTGAGCCGCCGCTGGAGGCTGTCCCGCCGCGGGTGCGGCACGACGTCGGCCGGTTCCGCCGTGAGGTCGATGTGCTTGGTGCCGTACTGCCAGAGCAGGAGGTCATCCAGCAGCCGGTCCGGGCCGGGGGAGTAGCGGTGGTCCAGGGCCTTGCGGACCTCGGTGATCCGGGTGGCGCTGAGCAGTCCGGCGAGCTGCATGGTCTGGTTGAGGCTGTGGGCTGCCATCAGCTCGGCCGCCCAGCCCCAGTCGTCGTCGACCTTCCGGTCCACGTGTGGCAGGAGCGTCCGCCAGACGTCACGGATCCGGTTGGGCGTGAGCGGGGCAGCGCCTTCGCCGTCCATGTCCCAGAAGCTGCGGACCTCCTCGTAGCGGTCGTGGAGATCCGAGAACGCGCTTTCCACGGTTTCCAGCATGGCGGCCGTGGCGGTGAACTGCCGGTCGAAGTGCGGGGTCCACGCGCGCGGATCCTCGGCCTTGAAACGGATATCGTGCTCGATCTCGCTCCAGGCATGGGCAAAGACGGTGCGGATCTGGCATTCGAAGAAGTAGCTGCCGTTGGGCTGGACGTCCGGGTTGAAGACCTGCTGGTACTCCTTGGCGGCCTCGTTCTGGATGGTCCGCAGGATCAGGTGCCGGCTGGAATAGCCGTACGTCCCGGACTCGATGGAACCGATGTCCTTCTCGCGGTCGCCGCGGCAGTCGAAGAGCTGGCGCTGGCGCTTGATCAGGTTGGCCACCAGCGCGTTCTCCGCCGGGAGCTTGGTGATCACCCGGACACCCACCATGTCGTTCAGCGTCCGGAACGGGTCCGGGAACTTCAGGACCCGCGGCCCCCCGGGTTCCAGCGGCTCCTCCGTCCGGGAGATCTTCTCCCGGAAGGACTCCACCGTCTTGGTGCGGCCGGTGACGAACAGCGGCCTCACCTCGGTGCCCTTGAGCATGGTCCGCAGGGTGAGCAGGACCTCCCGGGTGACAAGTTTCAGGGCAGGGCGCACCCGCTCGTAGAGTTCCACGTTTTCCTGCACCGATGCGCGCAGGCCGGCGTCCAAGCTGTCCCAATTACTAGCCATCCGATTAGCTTACGGCGCAGGTACGACGGCGGCAGGGGTGACACCCGCGCGGCCGCCGGCCCCGGCCCGCCTTCCCCGCCCCGCCCGGGGCGCAAGGTAGGCTCAGCACATGTCTGATGTGCGGCGTCGGGCTCTGATCGCAGCCGCAGCGGCGGTGATGCTGGGGGCAGTCTCCGCCGCATGTTCACCGGGCCCCAAGGAGGACGCAGTGAAGAGGCACAAGTACCACTACGGTGATGACCCGAGCCAGTGGGGAGAGCTCTTCCTGCCGGAGACTGCCGCGCCCAGGGGTGTGGTGGTGGTCATCCACGGCGGCTACTGGCGTTCCCAGTACGGCGCCGAGCTCGGCGAACCGCTGGCCAAGGACCTCGCCGCGCACGGCATGGCCGCCTGGAACCTGGAGTACCGGCGGGCGGGCAACGGCGGCGGCTGGCCGCACACGTTCTCGGACGTGCTGGCCGGCATCGACAAGCTTGGCGACATCGCCCCCGAATATGGCCTCGGGCTGGAGCGCGTCGTCGCCCTCGGCCACTCCGCCGGCGGACACCTGGCCGTCTGGGCTGCGGGCCGCAGCCGGCTCGGCCAACTCGGCTCCCCGGATGCGGACCGCCAGCTCCTGCGCAATGACAACGGCGGCGCTGTCCACCTCACCGGCGTCGTCAGCCAGTCGGGGCTGCTCAACCTGGCTGCCGCCGAACGGCTGAACCTCAGCAACGGCGCGGTCAGCAACCTCCTCGGCGGATCCTCCGAGAAATACCCCAAGAGGCATAAATACGTGGATCCGATGAGCGCCGTGCCCCTGCGGGTCCCTGTATATGCGGTACACGGCATGGAAGATGACACCGTCCCGATGAACCAGTCCGAGTCCTATGCTGGCGCGGCGAAGGCTGCGGGCTCACCCGTCCAGCTGCTGAAGGTCCCCGGTGATCACTTCGCCCTGATCGATCCGAAGGCCGCCGCCTACCGGAAGTGCCGCGAGCTGGTCCAGCTGCTGCTGGGCTGAGTCCCATCCTGTCCGGTTGGACCTGTCCGGTTGGACTGGCGCGGTTAGACTGGTGGCAGGTGCGCCGGGAAGTCTGGTCGGCATGATTCTGTCGAGCCAACGTTTAGGACCCCATGAGCGCCACACCTCCTCCCGCCCGCCCGCGCCCCACCGTCTTCGGCCGCGGCAGTTACGCCGAATCACTGCGGATCGGGGAAATCCTCCGGAAGGAAACGGTGGGCGGCGCCCTGCTGGTCGCGGCGGCCGTGATTGCCCTCGTCTGGGCCAACTCGCCGGCCTCGGACAGCTACTTCGCCCTGCGGGACTTCCGGATTGGCTACGCGCCCTGGCACCTTGACCTGAGCCTGGGGGCGTGGGCGGCCGACGGGCTGCTGGCCATCTTCTTCTTCCTCGTCGGGCTCGAGCTCAAACGGGAGTTCATCGCGGGCGACCTGCGGCAGCTAAGCAAATCGGTCGTTCCCGTCGCCGCTGCCGTTGGCGGCGTCATTGTTCCCGCCCTGGTCTTCGCGCTGGTGAACCTCTCCAGCCCCGGGACGCTGCGCGGCTGGGCGATCCCCACCGCCACCGACATCGCCTTCGCCGTCGCGGTCCTGGCCATCATCGGCTCGCACCTGCCCAGTGCCCTGCGGATCTTCCTGCTCACCCTCGCCGTGGTGGATGACCTGCTGGCCATCGGCATCATCGCGGTCTTCTATTCCAGCGACCTCCAGCCCGTGCCGCTGCTGCTGGCGCTGCTCCCGCTGGGCCTTTATACGTTCCTGGCGCAGAAGTGCCGGCGGTTTTTCGGCAGGCACGCCATGGCCGCGTGGTTCATCCTGCTGCCCCTCGCCGCCGCGACCTGGGCATTCGTGCATGCCTCCGGCATCCACGCCACGGTGGCCGGGGTCCTGCTCGGCTTCGCCATCCCGGTGCTCCGGTCCCGGGCCAGCGGAGGCCCGGACGCGGGGCCGGGACTGGCCGAAATCTTCGAACACCGCTCCCGGCCGATTTCCGCCGGGATCGCCGTACCGCTTTTCGCTTTTTTCTCCGCGGGCGTCGCCGTGGGCGGCTGGGCGGGGCTGGGCTCGGCGCTGGCCGATCCGGTGGCGGTGGGCGTCATCCTGGCCCTGGTGCTGGGCAAACCGGCAGGCATCCTGGGGACCACATGGCTCCTGACCAAGGCCACAAGGGCACGGCTGGATGCTTCCTTCAAATGGATCGACATCTTCGGGGTCTCGATCCTGGCCGGCATCGGCTTCACCGTGTCCCTGCTGGTCGCCGAGCTGAGCTTCGGCCAGGGCAGCGTCCACGACGACCACGCCAAGGTGGGGATCCTGGCGGCCTCCGTGCTGGCGGCCCTCCTCGCCACCGCGGTGCTGCGGACCCGGAACCGGCACTACCGCCGGGCCGAGGAAGAGGAAAAGGTCGATTCGGACCACGACGGCATCCCCGACGTGTACCAGCAGGACAGCGCCAGCTAAGGAGCCCAGCCCGCACAGCCGGCTTGATTTCACGCCCCCAACGGTCATGATGGGAACCATGGAGGTCATTGTCATCGAGACCCCGCAGTTGGGGGACCGGAGCTACCTGGTCCATGACGGATCGGTGGCGCTGGTCATCGACCCGCAGCGGGACACGGACCGCGTCGAGGCGGCCGCCAGGGCGGCCGGCGTCGTCATCACGCACGTGGCGGAAACCCACGTGCACAATGACTACCTCAGCGGCGGCCTGGAACTGGCCAGGGCCCACCACGCCAGCTACCTCGTGAACGCCGCGGATGCCGTGGCGTTCGAGCGGGTGCCCATCACCGGCGGCCAGACCCTGAAGGTGGGTTCGCTGACGGTCAAGGCCGTCGCCACGCCCGGTCACACCCACACGCACCTGTCCTTCATCGTCGACGACGGCGGGAAGCGGGCCGTCTTCTCCGGGGGAAGCCTGCTCTACGGCTCGGTCGGCCGCACGGACCTCGTTGCCGAAGCGGACACGGTCGGCCTCACCCACGACCAGTACGCCTCGGTACGGCGCCTCGCCGCCGAAGCCGGGCCCGACGCCGCACTGTTCCCGACCCACGGCTTCGGCTCGTTCTGCTCGTCCGGCCCGGCGTCGGGCGCGGGGTCCTCGACAATCGGCGAACAGTTGACCGCCAACCATGCCCTGACGGACCCGGACGAGGAGCACTTCGTCCGCGAGCTCATGGGCAACCTCACGGCCTACCCCTCCTACTACGCGCACATGGGCGCAGCCAACGCCCAGGGCCCGGGCCCGGCGCAACTGGCCGTGCCGGAGTCGCTCGACGCCGGCGAGCTCGCCCGGCGCCTGGACGAGGGGGAGTGGGTAGTGGACCTGCGGCGCCGCGTGGCGTTCGCCAGCAACCACTTCCGGGGCGCCGTGAGCTTCGAATACGGGAACAGCTTCAGCACCTACCTGGGCTGGGTGATGCCGTGGGGCGGGCAGTTCACCCTCGTCGGCTCGCGCGGGGACGTGGAACACGCCATCCGCGACCTCACCCGCCTCGGCATCGAATCCCCGGACGCCGCCGTCGGCACGGACCCGCAATCGCTGGCCCCGACGGCTGCCCTGGCCTCCTATCCCCGCGTGGGCTGGGACGGGGTGCTTGAGGGCTGGGACGGGGTGCTTGAGGGCCTGGCGGGCGGGGACACGGTCCTGGACGTGCGGCGCGCCGACGAATACGCCAGGTCCAGGGTGGCCGGTGCCGTGAATGTCCCGCTGCATGAACTGCTGCTGCGCCTGGACGAGGTGCCGGCCGGAAGACTCTGGATCCACTGCGGCTCCGGCTACCGGTCCGGGATCGCCGCCAGCCTCCTGCAGCGCGCCGGCAGGGACGTGGTCCACATCGATGCCAGGTTCCACGACGCCGAGGCCGCCGGGATCCAGATGGACTGGTCCCGCGCAATCCCCGGCTGAGCGGACCACGCGCGTCGAAAGGCGCCGGAACACAGGTTCCGGAACACAGCGGCGCCCGGCTGCGTTCTCTGGCAGAGTATGAGCATGCTCACAGTTATTGGCGAGGGACTTGTTGATGTTGTCCGGCGCTCCTCCGGTGTCCAGGCCCACGTCGGCGGCAGCCCCCTGAACGTCGCGGTGGGGCTGGCGCGGCTGGACCACCCCGTGCAGTTCATCGGCCGCTACGGGCGGGACCCCTACGGCGACTCGGTCGCGGCCCACCTCCGGTCCAGTTCCGTGCTGCTGCCGCTGGCCCCGGACGGACTGGCCACCAGTGTGGCCACCGCCGTATTAGACGACGACGGCGCCGCCAGCTACACCTTCGACCTCGCCTGGGAGCTGCCCGGCCTCGCCGGGCGCCTGCCGTTCCTGCTGCAGGGCACCACCCTGCTGCACACCGGCTCGATCGCCACCATGCTGGCGCCGGGCGCCGCCGCGGTGCTGGCCGCCGTCGAGCATGCCCATCCGTCAACGACGGTCAGCTTTGATCCCAACTGCCGGCCGAGCATCATCACCGACGTCGACTACGCGCGCGGGCAGGCGGAGAAGTTCGTCGTCCTGGCGGACATCGTCAAGGCCTCCGACGAAGACCTCGAATGGCTGTACCCCGGCGTGGATCCGCTCGACTCGGCGCGGCGCTGGCTGTCGCTGGGCGGCACGGAAGGTCCCGCGATGGTGGTGGTGACCCGCGGCGCCGAGGGGCCCTGGGGCATCAACGCCGCCGGCGAAACGCACTTTCCCGCGCCCGCTGTGGAGGTGGCGGACACCGTCGGGGCGGGGGACTCCTTCATGGCCGCGCTGCTCTCCGTGGTGGTGGACCTGGGCCTGGACGGGGCGCAGAACCGCAAGGACCTCCGCGGACTCTCGGCCGGCTCGCTCCGCCAACTCCTGGCTCGCGCCGCCTTCGCCGCCGCCGTGACAGTGTCCCGCGCCGGCGCGAACCCGCCCAACCGGGCGGAACTCAACCGGATGGAGCAGGGGGCCGCGGATTCCGACACCGCCGAATCGGACAGTGCCGGTGCGGACAGTGCCGAAACCGCCGGCGCCGGAATCGCCGACCTCAACAGCAACTGAAGAGCAGCCATGACACGCCACGATATTCCCGCTCTCCACGTCAGCAGCGAGTCGTTCAAGGAAGGCCAGACCCTCCCGCCGGCCCAGCGGAGCGGGAAAATGCGCGCCGGCGGCCAGGACGAATCCCCGCAGCTGGGCTGGAGCGGGGCCCCGGCCGGCACCAGGAGCTACACCGTGACCATGTTCGACCCCGACGCTCCCGGCCACGGCGGATTCTGGCACTGGGCCGTGCTGGACCTCCCCGCCGGCGTCACCTCGCTGCCGGCCGGTGCGGGCGCCGAGGACAACCGGCGGCTTCCTCCCGGCGCCCTGCAGCTGAAGAACGACGCCGGCTTCCACGGCTACCTGGGTGCCGCGCCGCCGCCGGGCCACGGGCCGCACCGCTACGTCGTCACGGTCTATGCCCTGGACGTGGAGCAGTCGGGGCTGGACGCAGGCACCTCCCCGGCCAAGCTGGAAGCGAAGCTGGCCCCGCACATCCTGGGCCGGGGAACCCTGACCGGCATCTTCGAGCGGCACTAGGGACGGATCCGGCCGGGTCCCGGCCGGGCCGCGGCGCCGAAATCGCCGGAACCCTGCCGACGTCGCCGGCACGGTTCGGCGATCCCGGCACGCTTCCGGCGATTTCGCGCCCGGCGGCAGGCCTGCCGGGTCAGACCGCCGTCGTCAGCTTCTCCTCGGCGGCCTCGGCGGCCGCGGCACCTGAGCTGGCCTGGGCGATGGACGGCCGCATGGCGGCCACGGCGGCACCGGCCACGAGGACCACGACGCCGACCCCCATGTAGAGCATGGAAGCCGTCCAGTGCGCATCCAGCAGGGCGCCGGTGATCAGCGGGGCGACGATCGCGCCGACCCTGCCGATCCCGATGGCCCAGCCGACGCCGGTGCTCCGCACGGACGCGCCGTAGAGCGCCGGGGCGATGGTGTACATGCCGGCGATGCAGCCGTTGATCAGCATGCCCACGACGCCGCCGGCCGCAAAGGCCAGGGCGAGGATGCCGGCGGTGGAAATGAACATCACCATGGTGGCGGCGGACAGCACCGCGAAGGCGATCATCACCTTGCGGCTGTTCCAGCGGATGGTCAGCACGCCGTAGAGGAGCGAGCCGAAGGTTCCGCCCAGGGTCAGCATCAGGCCGCCGGTGACGCCCTGGCTCTCGGTCATTCCGGCGGTCACCAGGAGCCGCGGCGTCCAGCTGTTCACGAAGTAGAAGCCGAACATGGTGGCAAAGAAGGCGAGCCACACGAGCAAAGTGGAGCGGCGGTTTCCTGCCGTGAACAGTTCGGAGAGCTTGTTCTTTTTCCCGGTTTTGGCGATGGCGGCGACGGCGGGGAGTTCCGTCAGCGCGGGCTGTCCGATCCTGCGGGCGATCTTGTTGAGGCGGTCGACGACGTTCCGGGGGCGGCGGCTGGCCAGGAAGTCCACGGACTCGGGCAGCAGGGCGGCCAGCAGCAGGAGCGTGGCGGCGGTGCAGATGCCGCCGAACAGGAACACCGAACGCCAGCCGAAGCTTGCCTGCAGACTCACGGCGGCCGCACCGCCGAGCGTCGCGCCGATGCCGTAGCCGGCGGTGTAGATGCTGATCGCCAGCCCCCGCCACCGCTTGGACGAATACTCGCTCGCGATCACGTTGGTGCAGGCGAGAATGCCGCCGATGCCCAGGCCCGTCACCACCCGCCAGATACCCAGTTCCACGGCCGAATGGGACAGGGCGGCCAGCAGCATTCCCGCGGTCGCCAGGCCGACGGAGATCAGGACCATGGGCCTGCGCCCGATGACGTCGGCGAAGGGGGCCAGCCCCAGCGAACCGGCCGCCATGCCCACCAGCCCGGCGCTGAGCAGGATGCCCAGCTCGCCGCCGCTGAGACCGAATTCGCGGGTGACACTGTTGGCGGTGAAGGCCATGGCCAGGACGTCGAAGCCGTCCAGGGCATTCAGGACGATGCACAGCCCCACGATGAGCCATTGGTACGGGGACATGCGTGACGCGTCGATGCGTTCTTGGAGCTGCATGGGAACTACTTTCTGGAGGCCGCGGACGGTCCGGGCAATTGCTGGGCGTAGGGGCGCGGAAGTGTGGAGAGGGCTTCCGGTGCCGGCTGCCGGACCTCCTCGACGAAGGGGCGGCAGCCTGGACTATCTATACTGATAGTGAGATGTGGTGTGAACCACAGCATAACTATGATGGTAGTTAGTTGACAAGCGCTTTAATGGAGACGGCCCCCGGCCTGGCCGCAAGGCATGCCGGCGGTCGCCTGACCGAGAGGAACGGTGGCGGGTGAGTCTGCGGTACGCCCTGCTTGCATTGCTGACGTCCCAGCCCCTCACGGGCTACGACGTTTTCAAACACTTCGAACACTCCGTCGGCTACGTCTGGCACGCGCCGGACTCCCAGATCTATCCCGAACTCCGGCGGATGGAAAAGGACGGCCTGCTCAGCGGCGTGGAAGAGCCCTGGGGTAAAAAAGGCAAGAAAAAGCGCTACCACATCACCCCCGAGGGGGTGGAGGCCTTCCGCGCCTGGATGAACACCACCCTCGACTACAGCCGGGAGCGGGACCCGATCCACCTCAAGGCGGCCTACCTCGAGTGGGCCGACCCCGACGCGGCGCGGGCCCAGATGCGCGCCCACATCGACTACCACTCCTCCCGCGTGCAGCAGTGGCAGGAGATGATCGCTGCGCTGGACGACCGGAGCAACCCCACCCTGGCGCGGCGCCTCGAAGTGGCGCCCGAGGAGGACCGGGCGAAGATCGCCGGGTACAAGATCTTCACGTACGAGGGCATGATCGACCGCGCCAAGGCCGAGATCGAGTGGGCCAGGCGTGGCCTTGAACTGATCGACAAACTGGAGTCCTGAGCGACGAAAGGCCCGGAAACCCGCGTGGTTCCGGGCCTTTTCCATGCCGTCCCCCGGGTGTGCCGCGCGCCGCCCTTGCAACTATCTATGGGCATAGTTATGCTGTGATCCAGCCCACTACCTATGGATATAGATATAGCGTGACGGAAGGAACGATCATGACCGCACTGGCGCAGCCCATGAGCTCAACGACCAACAAGGTGCTGGGCTATCCGCTCAACGCCTGGTACGTGGCGGCCTGGGACCACGAAGTGACCCGCAAGCCGATGTCCCGGCGGATCGCGGACCGCCCGCTGGCCCTGTACCGCACCGAAGACGGAAAGGCAGTGGCCCTGGCGGACGCGTGCTGGCACCGGCTGGCACCCTTGTCCATGGGCAAGACGCTGGGCAAGGACCAGATCCAGTGCCCGTACCACGGCATCGTCTACAACTCCGCGGGACGCTGCGTCTCGATGCCTGCCCAGGAAACCATCAATCCCAGTGCCACGGTCCCGTCCTTTCCGGTGGTCGAACGCTACCGCTACGTGTGGGTATGGCTCGGCGACCCCACCCTGGCCGATCCGGACCTGGTGCCGGACATGCACCAGATGTCCTCGGACGAATGGGCCGGCGACGGCCAGACCATCTTCGCCCCGTGCAACTACCAGCTGGTGCTGGACAACCTCATGGACCTCACCCACGAGGAATTCGTGCACTCCTCCACGATCGGCCAGGACGAACTGAGCGATTCGGACTTCATCGTGTCCCAGGACGGCAACACCGTGACGGTCACCCGCTGGATGCTCGACATCGACGCCCCGCCGTTCTGGCTCAAGAACATGCGCGACAAGTTCCCGGGCTTCGAAGGCAAGGTGGACCGCTGGCAGATCATCACCTTCCAGTCGCCGTCGACCATCAACATCGACGTCGGGGTCGCCAAGGCGGGCACCGGGGCGCCGGAGGGGGACCGCAGCCAGGGCGTGAACGGTTTCGTCATGAACACCATCTCCCCGGAGAGCGCGAAGACCTGCCACTACTTCTGGGCCTTCATGCGCAACTACCGGCTGGAGAGCCAGCTGATCACCACCCAGCTGCGCGACGGTGTGCACGGGGTGTTCGGGGAGGACGAGGCCATGCTCAAGGCCCAGCAGGAGGCGATCGACGCGAACCCCGACTACGAGTTCTACAACCTCAACATCGACGCCGGCGGCATGTGGGTGCGGCGGCTGATCGAGCGCCAGCTCATGGCCGAAGGCCGACATCCCGGCCGGCTCATCCCGGCCGTCTGACCCCGGCAACCTGACACAGCCGCCCGGCACACACGCCCCGGCACAGCCGGAACGGCAGGCACCTTTCCCCGGGGCGTCAGATGCCCAAGACGATAGAAGAAGGACATGGCAGCAACAAACATCGAGGTTTGGCAAACGGGTACGGTCGTCGAGGCCGAGACCATCACCGCGGACATCCGGCGCCTGGTCCTGGCACAGTCGATCCCCAAAAAGGCGGAGCCCGGCTCGCACCTCGACGTGATGGTCACGATCAACGGGGAACGCCAGAAGCGCTCCTATTCCGTCGTGGACTCCAGCGAGGACGGCCGCCGGGTGGCCATCAGCGTCTTCAAAGCCCCGCAATCCCGCGGCGGCTCGGTGTACATGCAGGGGCTCGGGGCGGGCGACCGGCTCGAGATCACCCAGCCGCTGCAGAACTTCCCGCTCCGGATCGGCGCGCCGCGCTACGTGCTGCTGGCCGGGGGGATCGGCATCACCGCGCTGCTCAACATGGCGCGCGTGCTCCGCAACATCAAGGCCGACTACACCCTCGTCTACGCCGGCCGCAGCCGGGCCGCCATGGCCTACCTGCCCCAGCTGCAGCAGCTGCACGGGGACGCGCTCCGGCTGCACGTCGACGACGAAGGCACGGCGCTGAAGGTGGACGAGCTGCTGGCCGGCGTGGGCCGGGACACCGAACTGTACATGTGCGGACCGATCCGCCTGATGGACGCCGTGAAGCGGGGCTGGGACACGCGCGGCCTCGCCGGGCCCAACCTCAGGTTCGAGACCTTCGGCAACAGCGGCTGGTACGACCCCGAGGAATTCGTCGTCCGGGTGCCCCGCCTGGGCATCGAGGCGACCGTGGGTCCCGGAACGTCCATGCTGGAGGCCCTCGAGGGCGCCGGCGTGGACATGATGTTCGACTGCCGCAAGGGTGAGTGCGGCCTGTGCGAAGTCCGGCTGCTGGGGCTGCAGGGCTCCATCGACCACCGCGACGTCTTCTACAGCGAACGCCAGCAGCACGCGGCGGCGAAGATGTGCTGCTGCGTCTCCCGGGCCGTCAGCTCCGCAGCGGGGGCGCGGGCGGACTCCGGCGGGGAACGCGCCGTCGTCACGATCGACGTCTGAGCTGGACCCGGCGTCCGCGGCGCCGAAATCGCCGGAAGCCTGCGGACTCGCCGCGGCGTTCCGGCGACGTCGGCACGCTTCCGGCGATTTCGCGCCCGCGACTCGCCCGCGACTTCGGCTCAGGCAGGCCACCGTCCCCCACGGGCGCCCCTGCGGAGTCCCGGCCTCAACGTAGACTGGCAGTATGCGGCTGGTAGCAAGTGACATTGACGGAACGATCCTCGGCCACGACGGCAGGATCAGCGACCGCACCGTCCGCGCGTTCCACGCCTGCCGCGACGCCGGCGTCGAACTGGTCTTCGTGACCGGGCGCCCGCCGCGCTGGCTGCACCCCCTGCGCGAGCAGCTGGGCCACACCGGAACAGTCATCTGCTCCAACGGCGCCGTGGTGTGGGACCTTGAGGCGGACCGCCTGGTCTCGGCCCGGGGCCTGGAGCTCGACGCCGTCTTCGAGGCCCGCCGCATCATCCGGCGGCTGCGCCCCGCGGCTCTGTTCGCCGCCGAGACCCTGACCGGTTTCCACCTGGAACCGGGGTTCATCGAGGACGGCTCCAGCCGGCTGCTCGCCGAGTACACGCCGGCCGCGCTGCACACCACGCTCACCGCGGCGGATTCCGTGGTGAAGTTCCTGGCCGTCGTCCGCGCCGGGACCGCCGATGAGTTCCTGGCCGAGGTGTCGCCCGCCGTCGCGCACCTGGCGGCGGCCACCCACTCGGCGCCGGGCATGGCGCTCCTGGAACTCTCCCTCCCCGGCGTGAACAAGGCCGTCACCCTGGCCGCGTATGCCGCATCGCTGGGCATCGAGGCGCAGGACGTGGTGGCCTTCGGGGACATGCCCAACGACATCGAGATGCTGCGCTGGGCCGGCGACGGCTACGCGATGGCCAGCGGCCACCCGGAGGCGATCCGCGCCGCCGGCCAGCAGGCCCCGCATTTCGACGACGACGGCGTGGCCCAGGTCCTTGAGGCCAAGCTCGCCGGCCTGGGCCTCCGGCTTCCCTGACCGCAGGTCCAGGCAGGACCGGTACGCTTCAGGGGTGAGCGTTCCGCACCCCTTCTTTGCCGCCGGCGGCAGCCTCGACGGCGCCGCCGCCGGCGGCCTGAATGATGAGGGCCGTGCGCCTGCCGCGGCGCCCCTCGCGATGGCCCACCGCGGCTTCTCCCTGGACGGCCTGGAAAACTCGATGGCCGCGTTCCGCGCCGCCGTCGGCCTCGGGTTCCGGCACCTGGAGACAGACGTCCACACCACGGCCGACGGCGTGCTGCTGCTGTTCCACGACGAGTCACTGGACCGGGTCACGGACGGACACGGCCGGATCTCGGAGCTCCCCGCGGCGACCGTCGCCCGGGCGAGGATCGGCGGTGTGGAGCCGGTCCCGCTGTTCGAGGAGCTCGTCGCCGCCTTTCCGGAGGTCCGGCTCAACCTGGACGTCAAGGACTGGAACTCGGTGGACCCCCTGGCCGCCGCGATCGAGCGGTACGGGCTCCATGACCGGGTGCTGATTGCCAGCTTCTCGGACCGCCGGCGCCGCGCGGTGCTGAAGCAGTTGAGCCGGCCCGCCGCGGGCTCGGCCGGCGTCGTCTCCAACGCCCTGTTCGTCCTGCTGGGTCCGGTGTTGCCGGCCCCGCTGCTGCGTCTGGTCGCGGCGCGGGTGCTCCGCGGCGTCCACGCCCTGCAGGTCCCGGTCCGCTACGGCGCCGTGCCGGTGGTGACTCCCGGCTTTGTGCGGCGCGCCCACCGCCACGGCCTGCAGGTGCACGTCTGGACCATCAACGAGCAGGCCGAAATGCACCGGCTGCTGGACCTCGGCGTGGACGGGATCGTCACCGACCGCGCCGACCTGCTCAAAGCGGTGCTGCAGGAACGCGGCGAGTGGCGGCGGTGACGCCCGCGCCTCGATGAGTTCGCGGACGAAGCAGCCCGGACCTCCCAGCCGGCCGCCGGCACCGGGCCCGCAGCCGGGCTGGCAGGATAGAGCCATGCGCATCCTCATCGCCCCGGACAAGTTCAAGGGCTCCCTCACCGCCGCCGAAGCCGCCGCCGCCATCGCCGAGGGCGCCCTCCGCGTCTATCCCGACGCCGAGGCCGTCCAGTTCCCGGTCGCCGACGGCGGCGAGGGAACCCTGGAGGCAGCCGTCGCGGCCGGGTACGAGGAGCGGCTCAACGCCGTCGTCGGCCCGATCCTGGCGCCGGTCGGCGCGGCCTGGGCCCTCCGCAAGGACGCGTTCGGCGGCGGCACCGCCGTAATCGAAACCGCGCAGGCGTCCGGCCTGGCGCACATGGAACCGACTCCGGCCAACGCGCTGCGCGCCCACAGTTACGGCTGCGGCCAGCTGATCGCGGCGGCGATGGATGCCGGCGCCACGGAGATCGTGCTGGGCCTGGGCGGCTCGGCCATGACCGACGGCGGCAGCGGCGCCCTTCGCGCGCTGGGGCTCAAACCGCTGGACGCCGCCGGCAACGTGGTGCCCCTGGGCGGCGGGTCGCTGGCGGATGTCGCTTCCGTGGACCTCAGCGGGCTCGATCCCCGGCTGGCCGCGGTCAGGTTCCGGATCGCCGTCGACGTGCAGAACACACTGTTCGGAAGCGACGGAGCGGCGCACGTCTTCGGCCCGCAGAAGGGCGCCGACGAGGACGCCGTGGAGCTGCTCGATGCGGGGCTGCGGAACTGGGCCTCGGTGCTGCGCCAGGCCACCGGCCGGGAAATCAACGTTCCGGGGGCCGGGGCGGCGGGCGGATTCCCGGCGTCGTTCCTGGCCTTCAGCAACGCCGCGCTGGAGGGCGGGTTCGAGCTGGTGGCCGGGCTCACCGGCCTTGCCGCCAGGCTCGCCGAGGCGGACCTCGTCATCACCGGCGAGGGGTCGCTGGATTCGCAGTCACTGGCCGGCAAGGCGCCGATTGCGCTCGCCGACGCCGCCCGGGACCTCGGCATCCCGGTGATCGTGGTGGCCGGCCGCATCCTGGTCACCCCGGAGGACCTCGCCCGGCACGGCGTGGTGGCCGCCGCGCAGCTGCTGGACCTCGCCGGGAGCCCGGCCGACGCCGTCGCGAACGCCGCGAAGTACCTCACCTGGGCCACCAGCCAGGTGCTTGAGGGGGCCTGAGCGTTCAGGTGCCGGTCTCGTAGTGGGGCTCGGCCACGGGTTTGGACTCGGGTGAGCCCTTTTCACGGAGGTCGACCGAGGCGCCGACGAGGACGGCGACGGCCAGGAATTCGCTTTGCCAGTTCTGGAACGATTCGAACCAGAAGCGGCTGGTCGCAAGATACTCGAGCACGGTGACCGGCGGTTGGCCGTGGCTCTCCTGCTCGCTGCTGTAGGCCGCGCTGCCGCCGGCGGCGTGGAGGGCGAACGAGGCCAGGAACAGCAGGATGAACATGATGGAAAGGGAATGTTCATAGAGCTTCAGCACCCAGCCCCCGCGCCGCACCGGCCACTGAGTGGCGGCCTTGAGTGTGGCGTTCCGCGGGTCCTGGTCCTGCGGGCTTCCTGGCCTATCGGCTTAGACTCCGAGGATCCTTTCTGGAAGAGGAAGACCGTCAGGAGGACGTACATGCCCATCTGCAGGAATTCCGATTCCCAGTTCTCAAACGTGGCTTCGACGAAATCGCCGGTGGCAAGGTACTCGGCCACGCTGACGGCCGGTTCCCCGTGCGCCACCTGGTCCTCGCTGTAGCTGCTCGCGCCGCTGAGGACCATTCCGCCGAAGAAGACGAGGAAGAGCCCGATGTTGGCCAGCAGCAGCCCGCGTTCCTTTACCCATTTGCCCATGCTTGCACCAGTTTCTTGTTGTGGATGGTGGATGCCGGTCCGGTCACGCCGCACTGTCCCCGGCGCCCGCCCGCTTGGCTGCCTCACGGTTGAGCCGGGCCGGAACGTAGACCAGCAGGACCAGCAGCACGGCCAGCAGCACCCCGCCCGCCGTCAGTCCGGCGGCGCGGCCCGCAGTGACGTCAAAGACCAGTGCCGCCGAGCCCACGCTGAGCAGCCCGACGCCCCCCAGCGCGAACTTCGTGATGTTGTCCGCGCTTGCCACGAGGGCGGCTTTCAGGTGCTGGCGGAACAGCCGCCGGTGCACGCTCACCGGCAGCAGTATCACGGCGGTGGTCAGGGCGGCCAGCGACACATCCGCGAGGTAGAGGCCCTTCTGGAAAGCGTCCAGGCTGGGGAACCGGGCCTGGAAGGGTAACGTCAGCAGGAAGCCCGCGAGGATCTGGACGCCGGTCTGGAGGACGCGGAGCTCCTGGATCAGTTCCATCCAGTTCCATCCAGTTCCGGTCCAGGCGCTGGTCCGCGCTTTCATTCCGGCCGGGGTCGGGCGAAATTTCCGGATCGGACATCGGCGCACCTCCCCGCTCGTGGACGCGCCGCGACGCGGCCGTCAGGACTCAACCTATGCTCGGGAGTTGCTAATTTCAAGTTGGTACTAAGGCTGCTGACTATTTCCGGGTAGGGTGGAATTGTTTACGTTGCTGGGGCAGTTTTTCAATGGGACCGCCGCACCGCGGACCCGGCGAAGAAAGCTGCCGGGGGAGCGGCACCCTCGAGGGGAAGGCCGCGCTGATTACCGGCGGAGACTCGGGGACCGGCAGGGCGGTGGCCTCTGAACGCCTTTCCATCAGATTTCCCAGCAACAGCTTTCCGACAAGCAGGAGGAATGACATGAGCCAGGAGCAGCAGCACGGAAACCCGGCCGAGGAAGCCGGCGGCTACGGAACGCCGACCGTAGAGCAGGAAATGCCCGGCGGTGACGACACCAAGAAGTTCGCCCAGCCGCGGGAGGAGGAGGCGTTCGACGAGGCAGGCCTGAGCCAGGACAGCACAGACGGCGAGACATCCCCGGCCGGGGCGCCGGACCTCAGCCAGTTCGGAGCCGAAGACCAAGACAGTGCGGGAGAGCCCGGAGCGGGACGCCTGGGCGGGACGGAGGATCAGATGAAGGCAGAAAAAGAGAGCACGGACCCCGGCTTCGAACCGGGCAGCGAAGCGGCGGCCGGGGGCGGCGACGCCGCGGTGCCGTCCGCCGATGCCGAGATGGATGCCGCCAACACCGAGGAACCCGACGCCGATTAAGCTCCGCGGGCCACGCCCTGGAGGCCACAACAAAAAGGCCGGCATCCGGCCACCGGACGGTGGCCGGATGCCGGCCTTCGGCTCATCCCGGTGAAAGGCTAGCGGCGCTTCCTGCCGGCGCGCTTGGCCGCGGCGCTCGCGGCGGCCCTGACCGCCGGCGGCAGGCTCTGTAGTGCCGCGGGCGACTCCGTCTCAGGCTCGGCCACGGTGCCGCGGGCCTTGGCGATGGCCTTCATACCGTGGTAGATCACCAGGGCCGCGGCGGAACCCAGCGCGATGCCGGTGAACTTCAGGTCCCCGACGGTCCAGGTGTAGTCCGCGATGCCGACAATCAGGGCGACGGCGGCCGTGGTCAGGTTGACGGGGTTGGAGAAGTTCACCTTGTTCTGGACCCAGATCTTCACGCCGAGGACGCCGATCATGCCGTAGAGCATGGTTGCCGCGCCGCCCAGCACGCCGGCCGGGACGGTGGCGATGAGTTCACCGAACTTCGGCGAGAAGCTCAGCACCACGGCGAAGATGCCGGCCACCCAGTACGCCGCCGTCGAATACACCTTCGTGGAGGCCATGACGCCGATGTTTTCCGCGTAGGTGGTGGTGCCCGAACCGCCGCCGAGGCCGGCCAGCACCGTCGCCGCGCCGTCGGCCATCAGCGCCCGCCCGGAGACGCCGTCGAGGTTCTGCCCCGTCATGGCGGACACGGCCTTCACATGGCCGATGTTCTCGGCGACCAGCACCAGCACCACGGGCAGGAAGAGTCCGACGACGCCGAGGTGGAACTCGGGGGTCTGGAAGTGCGGCAGCCCGATCCAGGCGGCGCCGTCCATCTTGGAGTAGTCGACTTCGCCGCGCATCATCGCGACGAGGTAGCCCACCACGACGCCGACGAGGATGCTCAGCCTGCCCAGGATGCCGCGGAAAAAGACGCTGACCAGGATGATGACCGCGAGGGTGATCACGGCAGTGACGGGCGCGGAGTCGAAGTTCTGCCTCGCCGCCGGGGCCAGGTTCAGGCCGATCAGGGCGACGATCGCACCGGTGACGATCGGCGGCATCAGCCGGTTGATCCAGCCCGCCCCGAACTTCTGCACCACGGCTCCGATCACGGCCAGCCCGACGCCGGCCAGCACCACGCCGCCCAGCGCGCCGGGAACGCCGAACTGCTGCTGGGACGCCATGATCGGCGCGATGAAGGCGAAGCTGGAGCCCAGGTAGCTGGGCACGCGGCCCCGGGTGATGACCAGGAACAGCAGGGTGCCGATGCCGGAGAAGAACAGTGTGGTGGCGGGCGGCATGCCGGTGATGATCGGGACCAGGAACGTGGCGCCGAACATGGCGACAACGTGCTGCATCCCGACGCCGATGGTCAGGGGCCAGGCCAGGCGCTCGTCGGGCCTGACGACCTCGCCGGGGCGGATCGACCTGCCGTTGCCGTGGAGCTTCCATTTGGTACCGAGCATGCTCATTGCCGGGGGCCTTTCGGGGAATGTGGCGGGAATGTGGCGGGGCGCGGAAGGAATCTTCCGGAGCAACTTTACCGCGCGGCCGTTCCCGGGTGATCCGTGCGGTTCTGCCCTGTGCCGGCCCGCTGTGCCGAACGTCACGGGCCGACGCGGGAAGCGGGCGATCGACGTCGAGGTTGCAACTATGGAAAGCAGAACGCCAGCCATCACCCGGGTGCGCCGGCCCAGCGAAAGGGACGCGAATGACAATCGCCCATGACGAAGCAGTAATTGACGCAGCCGCCGTAGACGCAATCTTTGCCGAAGCACGCACTGCCAATGCCTTCACCGGGGAGGTCACGGACGAGCAGGCACGTGCCATCTACGAACTGACCAAGTTCGGCCCCACCGCCTTCAACTCCCAGCCGATGCGCGTCACCTATGTCCGCTCCGAGGAAGCCCGCGCGACCCTCGTGGGCGCCCTCTCCAACGGCAACCGCGCCAAGACGGCCGCCGCACCCCTCGTCGCCATCCTCAGCTACGACACGTCCTGGCAGGAGCAGTGGGACAGCTTCCTTCCCGGGTACAACGCCCCCAAGGCCATGTACGACGCCGCCCCGGACCTCGCCGCCGCCACGGGCAACAACAACGCCCACTTGCAGGCCGGCTACTTCATCCTCGCCGTCCGCTCCCTCGGATTCGCCGCCGGTCCCATGACGGGTGCGGACTTCCCGGCGATCGATGCCGCGTTCTACGCCGACGGCAGCCAGAAGAGCTTCCTCGTGGTCAACATCGGCCAGCCCGGCGTGGACGCGTGGGGCGAGGCCAAGCCGAAATTCGCCTATGAGGACGTCGTCCGCACCGTCTAAGGGTTTCCTCACGGGCGGGTGCCTCCGGCAGGCTCGTCCCGCGGAGGTGCCTCCGGCACCATGGGGGACAGGCCGGAGGCACGCGGGACGCAAATATGCGGTTGAGTGCAAGGCCTACGCCCGGGGCCACTTCCTATTTTAGTCCTCTTTTCAGTCCGCCGCGGGGCCGTGGCTGGGGCGATCTGCGCCGCCGTTGGCTACGTCCTGACCGCGATGAAGGCCACCTTTCGCATGCCCACCGACGTTGGGTTCCGGTGGGAGCGCAACGGCGTTGGCATCACCGGTGCCACCGCGGCCACCTACAAGCTCGCGGCCGCCGACAAGGGAGCCAAGATCACCGTCCGCACGCTGGTGAAGGTCTATGCCACAGGCCTCCCCGGGGTTTCCATCGTGAGCGCCCCGATCGGAATCGGCTAATTGGCCCCTTCTGCTGTCCGGGGTACGGTCTTTCCCGTATACCCCGGTCTTGTCGCGAGCGCGCCCGTCTGGCTGCCTGAGCCGCCCCAGTCTGCGGACGAACTGCCGGTGGAGGTTCGAGCAGCCGCGCTGACACTGGGCGGACGTGATTGCCTGCAAACGCTCTTCACGATTTGCCTATGAAGGCTGGGAGACGACCGAGGCTTCTGCTTTCTCGTTTACGTCGTGGGGTGTTCTGGGGAGACTGCCGTCCTACCTGGTCGGCTCCCACTCTGGACTGCCATCTATTGAATCGGCGCCCCGGGGCGGCGTCGTCAGATGGGCGGTAATTCCCTGTGCCTCAAGTTCCTCCACAATGACGCGAAGCATTTTCTCGCCCATCGCCCGAGAGAGTTCACCTTTCGTGTCCAGATATGCCACCGGTCCTTTAGGTGTGAGGTGGACGGGCGACGAGTAATTCGGCGTGTATTCGTTTGTGGTTTCCAGCTCGGAGTCGGCTAACTCGTTGCCGTTGCCGTCAATGTGCATGCACCGCTCCATGGCGATGTAGAGGGCTTCGGCAGCCTTGTCTGTCTGATCGGTGATGACAAGGAAGAACGGCGACGGACCTTCCCACCCGTCCCAATCCTGGGAAATGGACCCATCCTCCGTCTGCTGGTCAAAGATGTCTGGAGCTACCGTAACGTTGGCCATTCTGTCCCCCTGAGTTATATTGACCGGTGCTGCGCTGCCATGCCGAAAGCGTACAAGGTCGTGGCCCGCTGAGTCAGAGGAGTCGAATTGACCAAAATAGGTAACTGCAGCGCTAAACCGTCTTGTCAGGGCCTGCAGGAGGTCGACAAGGGCGTCGCTAGGCTCGGGCAGCACAGGCTTCACTATTATCTTTTGCTGCTGTCCTTATGGTGTTGACGGGTGGTTCCGTGGCCGTTGTAGGGTCGTGGCTACCCGGGGGAGGCGGGTATGGCTTTGTTGCTGTGGCCGGACGACTCATCTCGTGACGGCTCCGAAGGATTGGCCGCCCGCCGCCCCGCGATGACCCGACCGCTCATTGAGAGACGCGACATGATCGCCGGATAAGGACACGACGGCGCGGTTATCTGCCGGGTTCCACCCGTACGACAGACTGGAGGCTGTTTTGGTGCACCTATGGGCCGGTATCGACGCCGGCAAAGCCCATCATCACTGCGTCGTGATCGACGCCGACGGAAACCGGCTGCTCTCGCAGAAAATCCCCAACGATGAACCGGCCCTGCTCGAACTCATCGCCAACGTCCTCAAACTCGGAGACGGCGACGAAGTCATCTGGGCAACCGACCTGAACCACGGCGGGCCGGCGCTGCTGATCGCCATCCTCGTCGCCCATGGCCAGAACATCCTCTACATCCCGGGCCGGATCGTCCACCACGCCTCCAAGCTCTACCGCGGCGAGGGCAAAACGGACGCGAAAGACGCCGCCGTAATAGCCGACCAGGCCAGGATGCGCCGGGACCTGCAGCCGCTGCGGGCCGGGGATGAGATCAGCACCGGGCTGCGGATCCTCACCGCCCGCCGGGCGGACAAATCCGCGGACCGGGTCCGGGCGATCAACCGCCTGCAGGCCCAGCTGCTCGAATACTTCCCCGCCCTGGAGCGGGCCTTTGACTACAGCCGCTCCAAAGGAGCGCTGCTGCTGCTGACCAAACACCGCACCCCGGACGGGATCCGCCGCACCGGGCAGGCCAGACTCCATGCCTGGCTGAAGAAACACGGCACCCGCTCGTCCGCCGCGGTCGCCCAGGCCGCCGCCGACGCGGCGAAATCCCAGCACACCACCGTACCGGCCCAGCACCTCGGGGAACTGATCGTCGCAGCCCTCGCACAGGAAATCATCACCCTGAACAAGGAACTGGCCGACCTGGACGCGCTGATCAGCGAGAAGGTCACCGAACACCGGCACACGCAAACCCTGCTCAGCATGCCAGGCTTCGGACCCGTCCTCGCCGCGGAGTTCCTCGGAGCCACCGGCGGCGACCTCACGGTCTTTGAAACCGCAGACCGGTTCGCCGGCGTCGCTGGGCTCGCACCCGTACCCCGTGATTCCGGGCGGATCACCGGCAACCACCACCGGCCCCGGCGTTACGACCGCAGGCTCCTGCGCGTCTTCTACCTCTCCGGGCTTTCGGCGCTGAAAACCTGCCCCGCTTCCCGGACCTACTACGACCGAAAACGCGGCGAGGGGAAAACCCACATCCAGGCCATGCTCTCCCTGGCCCGCCGCCGCCTCAACGTCCTTTGGGCCATGCTCCGCGACGGCACTACTTATACCCCGGTGCCGGTCCCGGCAGCTCGGTTTGCTGCCTGACAGGTGAGGGACACCTTCGCGGGGGACGATTCCTCGATGGCTTGCATCGAGCCTTCGCTGAACCTGCGGTCCGCGGGGCTGGGACGCCTATGTTGTTGAGTGTGCGGGAAGACGGCACCGACGAATTTGGGAAGCCAGGTCGGAGTCGCGGGCCGGGCCGGCGCGGCCGACTTGGGGATCAGTATGAGATCGGTTCGGCCCGGCCGCTCGTCAGGGACCGGGTGGCTGCTTCGGCGATCGCTTGGGCTTTCAGCCCGTCCTCAAGGGAGGGACTGATGGGGGTGCCGTCCTCGAGAGCATTGACGAAGGCGGCGAGGGCTGCGGCATACGTCGGTTTGACTCTCTCGAACCAGCCGGGGTGGAGCCCGTCGTCCGTGACCTTGCCGGCGGTATAGCGCGATACGTTGCCGTTGCGGTGGCGGCGCGCCTCGGCCATGCCGGTGGATCCGAGGACCTCGATGCGTTCGTCGTAGCCGTATCCGATGCGACGCGTGCAGTCGATCTGGACGAGTGCCCCGGAGGCCAGCCGGAGGGTGACGGCCGAGGTATCGACGTCACCGTAGGCGGCCAGGCGAGGTTCGGCCAGGGTGGACCCGGTAGCAAAGACTTCAACGGGATCGAATCCGGAGATCCATCGTGCGAGATCGAAGAAGTGGACTGCCTGGTCGCGCATCTGCCCGCCGGAGACGGCGATGTACTCGAGGGGAGGCATGGCGGGACCTCTGCTGGAGAGCTGGATGAGTTCAACGTCGCCGATCTCTCCGGAATCGACGATGCGCTTCAGCTCGGCGTAGTCGCGGTCGAAGCGGCGGTTGAAGTCGACCATGGCGAGGGTGTTGCGTTCCCTGGCGTAGGCGACAGTCTCGGTTGCCTCCGCGAGGTCGAGATGGATCGGCTTTTCGCATAGCACGGCGACCCCGGCATCCGCGGCGCGCCGAAGATGACCGGCGTGGGTGTCCGTCGAAGACGCTATGAATACGGCATCAATCGCGCCGGCGTCGAAGATCTCGTCGAGGCTGCCGGCCACGGCGGCCCCGTATGTGCGCGCGAGGGCATCCGCGCGGTTGGTGTCGAGGTCGTACACAAAACAGAAGTCGACGTCCGGGTTGATTGCGAGGTTGGCTGCATGGACGGTGCCGATGAATCCGGCGCCGATGAGGGCGAAGCGTTGCATGGTCAGGCCTCCTGGCTGGTTGCGCTGGCCGGGACGGTCCAGGCGCCGTTGTTCGCGTGGGATGCGGCGACAGCTTCGACGAACTGCACGCCGATGAGCCCGTCGATGCCGGTCGGAAAGGACAACTCGCGGATTGTGCTTGCCGTGCGGTCACGTCGTGCCGTGAGTTCATCGGCGAGATCACGATAGAAGTTCGCGAATGCCTCGAGGAAGCCCTCGGGGTGGCCGAGGCCGACGCGGGTGAGCCGGGCAGCATCATCGGACAGAGTGCTGAGGCCATGCGTCAGGATGGTCGTCGTGCCCTCGAGGTCCTGCACCGACAGGTGATGGGGATCCTCGTGCTGCCATTCCAGGCTCCCGGCGTCACCGAATATGCGGATGCGCAGGCCGTGGTTGTGTCCCGTCGCGGCCATGCTGGCCCAGACACGCCCCGGGACTCCGCTGTTGAGCCGGAGCGATACCGTGGCGTTGTCGAAGACCGTGCGCCCGGGGACGACGGTGTGCAGCTGCCCGGAGATTTCTTCCGCTTCAAGGCCAGTGATGTAGCGGGCCAGGTGATAGGCGTGTGTGCCGAGGTCCGCCACCACGCTGGGGAATCCGGCAACGTCCGGGTCTGTGCGCCAGGCAGCCTGCTTGTGCCCGGAGAGTTCCAGCGGTGTCGCCGCCCACCCGGAGGCGTGCTCGACGTCGACGAAGGTGATGCGGCCGAGCGCACCGTCGCGGACCATCCTGCTGGCCTGGCGGACCATGGCGTAGGCGGAGTAACAATGCGGCACGGCGAGGATCGCGTCGTTCTCCGCCGCGATGCGCACGAGCTCGGCGGCCGTAGCCGAATCGCCGGTGAGCGGCTTCTCGCACACGACGGAGATTCCCTGCTCCAGGAACGCCTTCGCGATAGGGAAGTGGCTGTCATTCGGGGTGGCGACAACGGCGAGGTCGATCCCCTCCGGGTGCGCTGACTCCGCCTCGGCCATCTGCTCGTAGTCCGCGTACGTGCGCTCCGGTGAAACACCCAGGCTGCTCGCGACGCGTGCCGCCTGCCCGGAATCCCGCCCGAAGACGCCAGCTTCCAGCGAGTAACGGTCATCGAGCCGCATCCCGAAGCGGTGTGTCTTGCCGATGTCGGCACCGGCGCCGCCACCGACCATTCCTGCCCTGAGGCGGAGCCTGCCTGGTTCAACCATTACTTCGTTCCTTACCGCAGTTTGGACAAATGTAGACCGTTCCATATTGAGTCATGGGGAACCCGGGCGCAACCCCTAGACTGGATTCGACATGAGGAGAACGAATGCCTGAAACGGACAATGACGCACGGTCACTGCGGCAGCCGACGATCCGCGACGTCGCCGAACGCGCGCAGGTGTCCAAATCCTTGGTTTCGCTCGTCCTTCGGGACGCGCCGCACGTCAGCGACACACGCCGGCGGGTGGTCCTCGAGGCAATCGCCGATCTCGGGTACCGGCCCAATGCCCACGCCCGGGGACTCTCGCGCACTAAGAGCGACACCGTCGGCGTTCTCCTGAACGATTTGCGCAATCCCTGGTTCGTGGACCTGCTCGAGGGCCTGGCCGCCACCCTGCATGCTGCGGGACTGTCGCCGGTCCTGGTTGACAGCTACACGGACCGGCGCATCGGCAGGGACTCGGTGGACGCGATGCTCCGGCAGGGCATCGACGGGCTCGTGGTGGTCGGTACGACAACCGAATCCGATGCCATCCAGACCGCTGCCGAAACCATCCCGGTAATTCTCGCCGGAACCCGCGACCCGAACCTTCCCGGCGTCGACGTCGTAGTCAACGACGATGAAGCCGGTGCCCGCGCGGCAACACAGCACCTCATCGACTTGGGCCACCGGCACATCGCGCATCTGAGCGGGCCAGGCCGGATCGGCGAGCTTCGCCTCGCCGGATTCCGCGAGGCGATGCAGGATGCCGGGCTTGATCCGGACGAATTCGCAGAGACAGGCGGGATGAGCGAGGAGAGCGGGTACGCGGCCACCCGCCGACTCCTGACACAGGAACGCAGGCCTACAGCGGTCTTCGCCTTCAACGACATTGCTGCGATCGGCACTCTTTCGGCAGCCGCGGATCAGGGGCTGAGTGTTCCGGCCGATCTTTCCGTCGTCGGCTACGACAACACGTACCTCTCCCGCATCCGGCACCTGTCTTTGACATCCGTCGACAACGGAAACTTCGCCATTGGCGTGCAATCCGCGAAATACCTCATTGAGCGGATGGAAGCCCCTGTGCAGCTCCAGAGGATCCACCTCGTCCCCGCAACACTGCAAGTGCGAGGCTCCACTGCTGCTCCTCCAGCTGGAAACTGATCACTGTTCCGGCGTTTACGCAGGTATCCGGGCGGGCCCTCCCTAACTCCATCAGCGCGCGCGATCGGCATCGACGGACTCAGTGTCCACAACGTGCTGACCACCCGGAACCGGTCTACAAATCGTCTCGGCGGGGGCGAAGCGTGGACTTCTGAGAATGTCAATCAGACACGAGCCCACTTTGCCCTGGTATCGCAGTCTGATCGGGGACCAGCAGTGGGCCTCATTCCCGCGTGGGTCAGGAACGTCAAACGGCCCTGGCCACAACTGGCCAGGCTTCAGCAGCCCGATGAGCGACCGCGATTTCGAGCAGTGACGGAGCGTTCCGGGAGCGCTGCAGCTGAGGATTCCTAGCCAGGATTCCTGGGAGGGGCCCAGCGCGCAGGAGGGGGATAGATTTAGCTCGCGATCGTGGTTGAAACCCATCCGAGACTGAGAACCAGCGTCAGGACCATAGCCCAAGTGATGGCCAGCGCGGTGCTGTAGTACCAGTAGCTCTTGAAGTGGCTCATGACGTTCTTCGTTCCGGTATCGATGGCCTCCTGGTGGTCCGGTGTTCTCAGGCCGGGGGACGTGGCTGGAAGTGGAGTGTTTCAAGATAGTTTTCGTCGTACTTCTCTTCCCGGGGTTCATCATTCGGGAAACCACCGGGAAGTGTGCCCTGGTTCAGGCCAGCCAGAAGGACATGCTCAAGCCCCGGCTCGGTGTTCATGGTCGTTGTCTGGACGGTTCCGGTGGCCAGACCCGGTATTTTGGCGTTGGCCATTTCATCGATTCCGGCCACGCCGGCTGCGACCAGGAGAAACGCCGCGACGGCTGCCAGCCCGGGAACTATTTTTCTTCTCCATGCGCTCATACCCTGATCATGGGCTCCCCACATGGGAACAGGGCACCGATTCCCTATGGCGAGGCTGTGATAGCCAGTCGGCCCCGATGCTGATCCAGTGCCAGACACCGGCGGTGAGATCCACCGACCTCTGCGTTGTGCCCCGTCCCCGGTGAAGTGCGCGGATACTGGGAGGCTAAGGCGTGTCAGGCGCCCGGCCCGCGGTCCAGGTCAAGGCCTTCCGCGGTCCAGGTCAAGGCCTTCCGCGGTCGCCAGCCTTCTTGGCTCGTGCAGGATTTCCAGTTGCTGGTTGTTGAGGTCCATCAAAAGCTCGATCTCTTCTTTTGCTTCACGTTGGTGTCGTAGTCGTGCTGCGCTATCGCCGCGGCGACCGCGTCCTTGCGCTTGGCGGCGATAAGCAGGATAGCGCCTTGGAGCCCGGCCAGCATGGAGAGCAAGAGGTTCAAAAAAATTTAGGGATACGGGTCCCAGGCGTTGTTCGCCAGCGCTCAGGTGTTGATGGCGAACGGGTGCCCCGGCCATGAACCTGCCGGGGGCACCCGGAAGGCACGCCAACATCCGTTGACAACATCATTGAGATTCCTGCGGATCGTACGTGCCCGCTCCACCGGGGCTAAACCGTCCTGTGGACGGCTGGGCGCCTACTGGCGCAAGCGCCTGGCGGCAAGTGTGAACCAGCACCGGATCATGGACGCGGTCACCGAAGTCGTGACCACCACCGGGGTGCTCAAGGGCCGCAACCGCAGGGCACTTGACTCGACGGTCCTGGATGACGCGGGTCGCACGGCAGGACACCGTCACGCAGCTGATCGCCGCCGTGCGCCGCTTCGGCCGCGATGTTCCCGGCGGCAAGGACCTGATCGCGGCCCACCCCATCGAGTACGACTACACCCGGGCCGGCAAACCGGACATCGCCTGGAACGACGCGCCAGCCAGGGGGCGACAAGGAATATTCGGCCCGGGTGAAACGCCGTCCTCACCGCCTCCGGGCGATCAAATGCCGTTCAGTTGGATGCGGTCGGGTTCGGTCCTCATTGTCCGACCGACGCACCTTTGCTGAGGAGCTCCGTGGCAGCATTTTTGTCCGACTGGAGCTCGTCCTGGAACGTCGCGTAGCGGGCCAGGTGGGACGGGCGTTTGCGCAGGACGAGCCAGGCGGCGCCGAGCACGATGAACCAGACCGGGGTGACCAGGAGCGCCACGAGGGTGTCCGGCTGCGTGGTCAGCGCCCAGAGGACGAAGGCGAAGAACGCGAAGACCACCCAGACCATGGGGATGCCGCCGGGCATTTTGTACTTGGAGGCCTCGTGCAGGTGCGGGCGGCGGGAACGGAACTTCAGGTAGCTGGCCAGGATCATGGACCAGACGAAGACGAAGCAGACGGCGGACACGGTGGTGACCATGTCGAAGGCCTTGCCGATGTCCGAGCCCGCGTACATCAGGATGACGCCGGAGAGCAGCAGGACGCAGGAGAGGAACAGGGCGTTCTGCGGGACCTTGCGGCGGGAGAGGCGGCTGAACACGCCGGGGGCGTCGCCCTCCTGGGCCAGGCCGTAGACCATGCGGGAGGTGGAGTAGATGCCGGAGTTGGCCGAGGACATGGCCGAGGACAGGACCACCAGGTTCACGATGGTGGCCGCGGCGCCGAGGCCGGCGAGGGAGAACATGGCGATGAACGGGCTGTGGCCGGCCTGGAACTGGGTCCAGGGGGTGACGGACATCAGGATGATGAGGGCGCCGACGTAGAAGAGCAGCACGCGGATGGGGATGGAGTTGATGGCCTTGGGCAGGTTCTTCTCCGGGTCCTTGGCCTCGGCGGCGGTGGTGCCCACCAGTTCGATGCCTACAAAGGCGAACACGGCGATCTGGAAGCCGGCAACAAAACCCATGAATTCGTTGGGGAAGAAACCGCCGTGGCTCCACAGGTTCGAGAAGGTGGCCGGGCCGGCGTCGGACTGGAAACCGCTGAAGATCATGAACAGGCCCACAATGATCAGTGCGGCGATGGCGATGATCTTGATGAGGGCGAACCAGAACTCGGTCTCACCGAACGCCCTCACCGTGGCGAGGTTCAGGAGCAGGAGGATGCCAATGGTGACCAGGCCCGGGATCCACAGCGGCAGCCCCGGCCAGAGTTCCTGGGAGTAGCCGGCGATGGCGATGACGTCCGCGATGCCGGTGATCACCCAGCAGAACCAGTAGGTCCAGCCGGTGAAGAACCCGGCCCACGGGCCCAGGAGGTCCGCGGCGAAGTCGCTGAAGGACTTGTAGTGCAGGTTGGACAGCAGGAGTTCGCCCATGGCCCGCATGACGAAGAACAGCATGAAGCCGATGATCATGTACACGAAGATGACGGACGGGCCGGCGGCCGAGATGGTCTTGCCGGAGCCCATGAACAGGCCGGTGCCGATCGCGCCGCCAATGGCGATCAGCTGGATATGCCGGTTACTGAGCTGCCGCTCAAGATGGGGGGTTTCAACAATCATGGAAGGGGGAGGATGAATCGTCATGAGGAACTCCATTGTTCAAGTGGCGCCAAGGTGCCACGATGATTCGGGTTCCTCCCCGCTCTGTAATTGGACCTGAGAGTTTCCGCGTCCTGCTGTCGCAGGTGCCGCTTGCACCGTCGGTGAGCCCGGTTGCCCGGGCTGCTTTCCAGAGTTGCCTCGCCGCGGCGGTACATGGGCCTGAGAGATTCCTGGGGAGGATTTGCTCCTACGGCGCCTGCTGAATGTACCGGCAGGACTCTCCCGCCGCGGATCATAGGCTTTTTCAGTTTTGAGTGATGCGAGTCACAACACTAGCGTGGAGAACGGCTCCAGGCAACCAGCCAGCCGCCAATACCGTTCGCGCACTCAGCGGGCCAGAACTGTATTCGGAGCTCGTGTTAGCCGCGGCTCTCTTCGGGTCCTTCGGTGTCGATGTGTTCTTTGCGGACTTCCTCATTGACTGTGACCTCATCGGTGACCGTTTCGGTGCCGATGCGGACCCGTTCGACCGGGACGGTCTCCTTGGTAACTATGAGTCGTTCCTCGTGGAGGATGACCTCGCGCTCGTCGTCTTTGTCCGGACCGTTCATCGCCTCGCTGCGGTTTTCCTCCGTGATCGGTTCTCGCTCGATTCGGACTTCTTCGCGCTGCACTGGCACCGTCCTGGTGACGTTTTCCGTGGTGACGTATTTACGCAGGCGTGGCCGGCCGGGGGCCGGCTGTTCGGCACCGATGTCCGGGCGCGTCTGGGGCTGGGTCATGGCGTCGTCCGTAGTGGGCGCTGTGGCGTCGCGTTGTCCGGTGGGCGCGGTGGCGTCGCGTTGTCCGATGGGCGCTGTGGTGTCGTATCCGGTGGCGCCCGTGGCGTCCCGTGCGCCGGTGCGGTCCGTGCCGGTGGCGTCGGGAGCGTCGTTGCGGTCGGTTTCGGTGGTGTCGCGTTGTCCGGTGGTGCGGGTGGCGTCGGGTGCGTCGTTGCGGTCGGTTCCGGCGGTGTCGCGTTGTCCGGTGGTGCGGGTGGTGTCGTATCCGGTGGCGTCGCGTTGTCCGATGGGCGCTGTGGTGTCGTATCCGGTGGCGCCCGTGGCGTCCCGTGCGCCGGTGCGGTCCGTGCCGGTGGCGTCGGGTGCGTCGTTGCGGTCGGTTTCGGTGGTGTCGCGTTGTCCGGTGGGGGTCATGGCGTCGTCCGTGGTGGGCGCGGGGGCGTCGTATCCGGTGGCGTCGCGTTGTCCGATGGGCGCTGTGGTGTCGTATCCGGTGGCGCCCGTGGCGTCCCGTGCGCCGGTGCGGTCCGTGCCAGTGGCGTCGGGTGCGTCGTTGCGGTCGGTTTCGGTGGTGTCGCGTTGTCCAGTGGGGGTCATGGCGTCGTCCGTGGTGGGCGCGGTGGCGTCGCGTTGTCCGGTGGTGCGGGTGGCGTCGGGTGCGTCGTATCTGTCCGTGCCGGGGGCGGCGGTGGAAGCTGCGTTATCTGTAGCCGCTTCGGTGTAGGTGCGTCCGCTGTCGAGCTGGTAGTGCTGGTAGAGCCGGCCTTCCTCGGCAGGCTCCAGGGGCCGATCGGCGTCGATCCGGGGCGCGTCCTTGACCTGGTTTTTGCTGTACGTGACGACAATGTCATTGCCCTCTGTCCGAGCACCTTGAAGGGGCACGAAGGATTCGGACATTCCGAACAAACCCGTCCTGACGGTCATCCAGCTGGGCTGTCCGTCATCGTTGTCCACGAAGACCTGGCCGATGGAGCCGATCTTTTCTCCGTCCTCCGAAAGGACATTTGCGCCTTGGCTGAGCAGGCGATCGATTTGTTCGGCGGTGAGCATGACGTCTCCTTGGATCTCATAGGTTGGAATAGTGCGTCCGATCGGGTGCCCTTGATGGACCACCTGACCGGTACCGGGCAGGACGCTTTGATGCTGACCGGTGCCTTGGAGGCGTCCGCGGCGCTGCGAACTGCCTGGAGGGAGACGGGCCGCCGAAAGAGCCCAGTATCAGGCTCTTCACAGACGAGGCCGTCACGGGGCTGATGTTCGCCATGACGGTGCCGTGCTGGGACGCGATGATCGCAGCCGGCGGCGCGCTCACCGGATGTCGTCCGAAGACGAACCGCAGCAATGACGGGACGAGCATGTCGTAGAAGATTTTGGAAATGCTGGCACCCGCAACCGGTGAGGACTGGCCGGGTGCTTTGTTGGTGCTGCCGAGCTTCACCGGAGGGTCGAGACCCTCTTGATGCACCGGCTGGGCCGGGGTTCTGCGCTTCAACTTCGTGAGCGGCGGCCGGACGGCGAAGGCGACCAGGAACTGGAGAATGAACGTTTTCATTACCGCCAGTCCGGCTTGGATCCGGTGGAGAATATCCAAAGTATGCGCTGCCATTCGATCAGGAGGCTGGGACCGGTCCCGCGCGGGGAGGTCTTCCCGCGCCGTTTTTCGTGTTATATCACGAACGCCGCTTTATTAGGAAGCCCCCTTATGAATGACCGCGATGCACTCATCATCGCCCTGCAGGCGGTCCAGATGCGGATAGGTGACATCGTGAACCGGCGCCATGGTTGGTGGCCGGGGTGCCATACTGAGGTCAATTGCGATGCTGGGTCGATTGGAATCGGGCCATTGATTGTGGACCGGGGGTCACGACATGCTGCTGGACACATCGACGCTTCGTGTGGCGTTGGCTGTGGTCGACCTGACACTTCTGCTGCTCTTCTACTTCGTCACCTACCGGCGGACGCGTTCCGCATACAGTGGCTGGTGGTGCGTGGCCCTGCTGCTTTTCCTGGCGGGCAACGCCGCGTATCTGCTGGACGGCACGGTCCACCAGGTGTGGGCCAACCCCTCGGGCAACGTGCTGCTTGTGTCGGGAGCGGCCAGCATCTGGGCCGGCGCCCGTTCGCTGCGGACCGCCGCTCCGCGCAGCTGGGTCCTCGCCGTCGCTCCCGCGATCACCGCCGTGGCGTCCGTGCTGGACCACCCGGCCACCAACATCTGGGCGGGCGGGCCCGCGTACCTCGTCTTCATGGGCACGCTGATCGGACTGGGCTGCAGGGAGCTGTTCGTGCTGGACCGCGACTTTTCGCACGCGCACCGCACGCTCGCCGTCGGCTCGGGGATCCTTGCCGTGTACTATTTCGGCCGGTTCATCGCCTTCGTCACCGACGGGCCCGCGGGTCCGGTGTTCGGCTCCGTCTTCGGATCGGTGACCACCACTGTCTTTTCGGCCGTGATCCTGGTGGTCGCGTCCTTCACCATGGCCGAGCTGAGCTACGAGCAGCAGACGCAGGACCTCCGCTCCCGCGCCACCTTGGACGGCCTGACCGGGCTGCTCAACCGCACGGCCTTCATGGACCTCGCCGCGGTCGAACTGCGCCGGCTCAACCTGGCCAGGACGCCCACATCGCTCATCCTGGCCGACCTGGACCATTTCAAGACCATCAATGACGAGTTCGGGCACTCCGCGGGAGACACCGCACTGCAGGCCTTCGCGGACGCCTGCACGGCCACGGTGCGCTCCACCGACCTCGTGGGCCGCTACGGCGGGGAGGAATTCATCCTGCTCCTGCCGGGTGTGAGGCCCGAGCGCGCCAGCGAAATCGCTGCCGACATCAGCCGCCGGCTCCATTCCCGCCGGCCAGAGGTGATTCCGCGCCTGCCCACCGTTAGCTACGGCATCGCCTCGACGGCTGCCGGCCGCGCGGACCTTGCGGCGCTGGCGACGTCCGCGGACGCGGCCCTCTACCGGGCGAAAACCCTCGGGCGGAACCGCGCGGTGCTGGCCACGAGTCTCCTCGAGGACAAAACAGCCTGAACGGGGTCCGCCCGCGGGGTGGCGTCAGCCCGCGGCGTCAGGAAATGACCCCGTCCACCAGCGCCTTGGCCTCGGCCTGGACCTGCTTGAGGTGCTCCGCGCCCTTGAAGGACTCGGCGTAGATCTTGTAGACGTCTTCGGTACCGGAGGGCCGGGCCGCGAACCAGGCGTTCTCGGTGACCACCTTCAGCCCGCCGATGGCCGCGCCGTTGCCGGGTGCTTCGGTCAGCTTGGCCGTGATGGTCTCGCCTGCCAGTTCCGTGGCGGTGACGTCCGACGCCGAGAGCTTGCCGAGCGCCGCCTTCTGCTCCCGCGTGGCCGCGGCATCGATCCGGGCGTAGACCGGGTCGCCGAACTGGTCGGTGAGGCCCTTGTAAAGCTGCGACGGCGACTTGCCGGTCACCGCGGTGATCTCGGACGCCAGCAGCGCCAGCAGGATGCCGTCCTTGTCCGTGGTCCAGACGCTGCCGTCCTTCCTGTTGAACGAAGCGCCCGCGGATTCCTCGCCGCCGAAGGCCCCTTCGCCGGAAAGGAGCCCGGGAACGAACCACTTGAAGCCGACCGGGACCTCCACGAGCTTGCGGCCCAGGCTTTCGGCCACGCGGTCGATGATCGAGGAGGACACCAGGGTCTTGCCGATCACTGACTGCGGATTCCAGCCGGTCCGGTGGCGGTAGAGGTAATCGATCGCGACGGCCAGGTAGTGGTTAGGGTTCATCAGCCCGCCCTGTCCATCAACAAAAGGCGTCACAATGCCGTGGCGGTCCGCGTCGGCGTCGTTGCCGGTCGCGATGTCGAACGCCGTCTTGCCGGAACCGGCGTCGGACATCCGGTTGATCAGCGACGCCATCGCCGAGGGTGAAGAGCAGTCCATCCGGATCTTCTCGTCCCAGTCCAGGGTCATGAAGGCCCACTGCGGGTCCACGGTGGGGTTCACGACGGTCAGGTCCAGGTGGTGGCGTTCGCCGATTTCGCCCCAGTAGTCCACGGAGGCGCCGCCCATGGGGTCCGCGCCGATCCGGACGCCGGCCTCGCGGATGGCGTTGAGGTCCAGCACCGAGGGGAGGTCGTCCACATAGCTGCTGAGGAAGTCGAACTTGCCGGTGGTGCCGGCGCTGAGGGCGTCGGCGATGGGGATCCGCTTGACGCCGCGCAGCCCGTTCTCGAGGAGCTCATTGGCGCGGTTGGCGATCCAGCCGGTCGCGTCCGAGTCCGCGGGTCCGCCGTGCGGGGGGTTGTACTTGAAGCCGCCGTCGCCGGGCGGGTTGTGGCTGGGGGTGACCACAATGCCGTCGGCCTGCGGTGCCCCGGCCGGAGAGTTGTTGTTGTGCGTGAGGATGGCGTGGCTCAGGGCCGGGGTGGGGGTGTAGCCGTGGCGGGCGTCGATCAGCACGTGCACGCCGTTGGCCGCGAGCACCTCCAGGGCCGAGTTCTGGGCCGGTTCGCTCAGCGCATGGGTGTCCTTGGCAAGGTACAGGGGGCCGGTGATGCCCTGGCCCGCACGGTATTCCACGATCGCCTGGGTGATCGCGAGGATGTGCGGTTCGTTGAAGGACGCCTTCAGGCTCGTGCCCCGGTGCCCCGAGGTGCCGAACGCCACCCGTTGCCCGGGGTCGCCGAGGTCCGGCGAAACGTCGTAATACGCATCCAGGAGCGCAGTGAGGTCAACAAGATCTTGGGGTTGGGCAACAGTGCCCGCGCGGCTAGCCATGGCACCAGCATGCCAGACGACGGCGAACCGCAGCACGATTTGGCCTGAATGCGGTTCCTGTGACGGAGAATTTCCTGCCCGCCGGGGCCCGGCGGCGGTAGTCTTGACCCACCGACTCCAAGGGGATTTCGATGACCGATCAGCCGCATTCCGGCAGTAATTCCGGCGACGACAACGCAGCAGGGGACCAGGCGCCGGGCGGCCACCGGCCGCCGTCGGATCTTCCGCTGCAGGGATCAGGGGTTCCGGCCGCGCAGGCTCCGCCCGCACAGGCTCCGCAGGCAGCGCCGCAGTTCCAGGAGCCGGACTACGGCCGGCAGCACGAACAGTACGAACAGCCGGCGGCCGGCTACGGCCAGCCCGCCAGCCCCTACGGCACCGCATACGGTGTCCCGTACGGCCCCCCGGGCCAGCCGCCGTATGGCGGCCCCGGCGAGCAGCACGGCCAGCAGTACGGCCAGCGGTACGGCCAGCCGGGCAGCCCGTACAACGGCTACGGCCAGCCGGCCTACTACGGCATGCCGCCCGCGCCCAAGGGCCTGAGCATCGCCAGCCTGTGCTGCGGCGTTGCCACGTTTCTCGGGTTCGGGTTCTTCCTCCTGCCGCAGATCGCCGCCGTCGTGCTGGGGCACATGGCACTGATGCGGGAGCCGAGCGGCCGGGGCATGGCCATCGCGGGCCTTGTCCTGGGCTACGTGGCGATCGCACTCACGGTCCTGGCCATTGTGTTCTTGTCCCTGCTCGTCGCCGGCAGCGCAAGGTACAGCGGCTACCGGGTGTAGGAACGACGGGGGCGGCTCCTGACGGCAGTGCAGACCGGCGCCTTCGCGTGCCTGGTCCCCTGGGACTGAAGGGCATGCCGCGGCGCGCGGAGCTCGGATTGCTCGGCGCCGCCGATCCCGTGAGCCGCTGAACGCCCCCACCCGGGGGGACATGCCCAGTCCTTGGCCCCGCTGATGGGCATGGTGGCATTATGCCCGGCGGCGGCCGCCACGGGAGGGCATGTCCGGAGGCCGCTGGCGGGCGCAAGGCGGGCGGGGCCAGGCTGGCGGGTAGCTTCGGGCACGCTAGAAACCCAGCCGGGCGGCCAGCTGCAGCAGCAGCGCCTCGGACCCCATCCGCCCGACCAGCTGGATGCCCATCGGCAGCCCGGCGCCCTTCACGCCTCCGGTCCAGTGCACCGGGAGGCTGATCGCCGGCAGCCCGCACACGTTCACCATCGAGGACCACGGCGCGTATTCACACTGCTTGCGGTAGTCGTCGTCGGCGTCTCCCATCCACTCGGCCGCCGGCCAGTAGCCGCCGCCGTGGGCCGCCCCGGTGAACCAGCCCACCGGGCGGGGGGCCTGCGCCAGCGCGGGCGTCAGGATGAGGTCCCAGGCGGAGTACTGGGCGATCGTGTCCCGCTGGAACTGGTGCAGGAACCCGAGCGCGTCGCCGAGCCTGGCCGGGCTGCGCAGCTGCGCACGCCGCCGGAAAGTCCGCGTCAGCGGGGTCAGCAGCGCCTCTCGCTGCGGAGCGATCCGGGCGCTTCCGACGCCGGCGGTCCAGGCCGTGGTGAACGCGTCCGGGTAGCGGTTGTCGTAGCGGATGGCCGCTTCCGTGGTTTCGTGGCCGGCCGCTTCCAGCAGCCTGATGCCTTCGGCCAGGGCATCGAGCGCCGCGCCGTCCGGGACAAAGGGGAAGGTTTTCTGCCACGGGCTGTCCAGGCTGACCCCGATCCGGAGCCGGTGCGGTTCCCGGGTGGTCTGTTCAAGGTAGCCCGGCGCAGGCGTCCCGGGAATCCCGGGAATCCCGGGCGTCCCGGGCACGAGCGCATCAAGCAGCAGGGCGGCATCCGCGGCGGAGCGGGCCAGCGGACCCGCGACCACCAGCCCGGCCGGATCTCCGGTGCTTTCCCCCGCGGGCACCAGTCCCCGGCCCGGTTTCAGCCCCACCAGGCCGCAGGCCGCGGCCGGAATGCGGACCGATCCGCCGCCGTCGCTCCCGGGCGCGAACGGCACCAGACCCGCCGCCACAGCGGCAGCGCTGCCGCCCGAGGAGCCTCCCGAACTGCGGCTGAGCGCGTACGGGTTGCGCGAGGGAGGCGCGATCCGGTTTTCGCTGTACGCCGTCAGCCCGAACTCCGGAACCTGCGTCTTGCCCAGCGATACGGCGCCGGCACCCTTGAGCGCGGCGGCCAGGGCGCCGTCGGCCAGCGCGGGCCTGCGCTCAAGGGCGGCACTGCCGTGGGTGGTGACGACACCGGCGACGTCCGTCAGGTCCTTGAAGGCGACCGGCATGCCGTGCAGCAGCGGCAGGCCGGTCCCGTCCCCGGTCCGGGTTCCGGCCCGGGCGGCACGGGCATGGGACTCGTCGGCCGCGGCAGCATCCTGCAGGGCCTGCTCCGCCGTGACCGTGATGAACGCGCCAAGGTGCGGGTTTCCGGCGTCGATCCGCTCCAGGTAGTGTCCGGCCGCCTGCCGCGCCGAGAGTTCGCCCGAGCGCAGGGCATCGCGCAATTGGACGGCCGAGAGCTCGTGGATCTCAGCCAAGGAAGCGCTCCGGGCGTTCCCCCGCGGCGCCCCGCACCGGGGGACATGCCCAGTCCTCGGCCCCGCGGGTGGACATAGTGGCATCATGTCCAGCCCTGGCGGCAAGGGGAGGGCATGTCCGGGGGCGGCGGGTCGGCTCAAGCATGGCGTGCCGCTCCGCTGCCATCAGATCTCCCCTCACTGTGCTGATCACCGTACTGATAACTGTGCTGAATTCCTGAAGCGTAACGTGCCGGTCGTTAGGGCCCGGCGCGGCAGCTGGCGATACGCTGGAGGCAGAACCCAGATTTCCCGGAAAGGACTTCCATGAGCGACACCGAAACCGTGAAAGTATCCGAGGTCCCTGACGGGGCCAAGATCCTGGACGTCCGTGAGGACTACGAATGGGTCGCGGGGCACGCCGAGGGCGCCCTGCATATTCCCCTGGACCAGCTTCCGGCCCGCATCGGCGACCTCGATCCGGATGAGGACCTCTACGTCATCTGCCGCACCGGCGGCCGGTCCTTCCGCGGCGCCCAGTGGCTCGTGGGCCAGGGGTACTCCGCAGTGAACGTGGCCGGCGGCATGGACCAATGGCTTGAAAACGGAATGCCGCTGGTGTCCGACAACGGACTCAAGCCCGTCATCCTGTAACCAAAGAAAGAAGAGCCGATGCCCGCAGCAACCGTCACGTACACCTTCCTCGGGCCGGAAGGCACCTTCACCGAGGCGGCACTGATGCAGGTCCCGGACGCGGCGGACGCCATCCGCATCCCCTCCTCGAATGTGAACACGGCGCTGGACAAGGTCCGGGACGGTTCGGCGGACGCGGCCATGGTGCCGATCGAAAATTCCGTCGAGGGCGGCGTGACGGCGACCCTGGACGCCATCGCCACCGGTCCGGAGCTGCGGATCCTCCGCGAGGCCCTCGTGCCGATCAGCTTTGTCCTCGTGGCCAGGCCGGGCGTGCGGATCGGGGATATCCGCCGCATCTCCACCCACGGCCACGCCTGGGCCCAGTGCCGGCTGTGGGTTGACGCGCATATTCCCGGCGTGGAATACATTCCGGGTTCCTCCACGGCGGCGGCGGCGATGGGGCTGCTGGAGGACGGTGCCCACTATGACGCCGCGATTTGCGCCCCGATCGTGGCCACCGAGCAGCCCGGCCTGGCCGTGCTGGCGGAAAACATCGGCGACAACCCCGGCGCCGTCACCCGCTTCGTGCTCGTGGGCCGGCCGGGCGCCCTGCCCGGGCGGACCGGCTCCGACAAGACCACCGTGGTGGTGCCGCTGCCCAGGGACCGTCCGGGCGCGCTGATGGAGATCCTGGACCAGTTCGCCACCCGTGGCGTGAACCTGAGCCGGATTGAATCGCGGCCCACCGGCCAGTACCTGGGCCACTACTTCTTCAGCATCGACGCCGACGGCCATGCTGCCGATGCCAGGGTGGCGGACGCCCTCGCGGGCCTGCACCGGATCAGCCCGGCGACCCGGTTCCTGGGTTCCTACGGCCGCGCCGACGGCCACCGGACGAACGTGGCGCCGCATACTTCGGACCAGGCATTCCGGTCCGCGCATGCGTGGGTCAAAGATATTCTCGCCGGCACATCGGTGGCCCCGGAATATGTGCCGGAAGCTTCGCCCACAGCGTAGCCGAATGGCATCCGCGGCACTTCCGCCCCCCGGAAACTGTGCGTATGCTTGCCTGATCCATTGGGGATAACCTCTACCGGAGGGAGCGGGTCATGTCAGGCACCAGCACAGAAAATGACGGCCAGGGAATGATTGTCAATCCCAAGCCGACTGCTGAAAACCAGGACTGGGACGGCGACGACGCCGACCGTGCGGACCGGCTGCGCTTCGAAGAGGAACAGGCGATGATCCGTGAGCAGTCCGAGGCCCGCGCCGCCAAGGCCGCCGCGGAAGCGAAGAAGTCCGCCGATGCGAAGAATGAAGCTGTGAAGAAGGCGGCCAGCGCCTAGTCCGTTTCGGTGCCGTCCTTCACGCGGATCAGCAGCGAGCCCGGTGCCACCTGGATGGTGACCCTTGTGGCTTCGCCGGAGGGGTCGCCGTCGAGCTGGGTGGGCATGGGCTCCGCACACCGGATGGTGATCTTGCCGGAGCGGTAGTAGCTCATCACCGGCAAGTTTCTCTTGTGCTTCAGCAGGATCTTCCAGTACATCGCCAGCCAGCCGATCGCGCTGCGCGGGCTCATCACCACCACGTCCAGCATGCCGTCATCGATCATGGCCTGCGGGATGAAATCGATTCCGCCGGGGATCAGCCCGCAGTTCGCGAACAGCACGCTGCGGATCTTCCGGGTCTGCTCGGGCTGGTCGTCCAGCGCAATGGAGACCTTCTTGCGGCGCCCGGGCAGGTGCCGGACGCCGGCCTCGGTGTAGGCCAGCCAGCCGACGGCCTTCTTCAGCCCGTCGTTCGTGTCGCCGACGACTTCGGCATCCATGCCGATGCCCGCGATCACCAGGAAGGTGTGTTCGGTGGACCCTCCGGTCCGTGAATTCTCCACCCTCATGCGCGCCGTATCGATGAAGCGCTGGTGCCCGAACAGGGCCGTCTGTACATTGCCGGGCAGGTCGTACACGTCCAGATGGACGTTGCGGGCCAGCAGGTTGCCGGTTCCCAGCGGGATCAGGCCCATGGCGGTGTCCGAGCCCGCGAGGACTTCCGCCACGACGCGCACGGTGCCGTCGCCGCCGCCCGCCAGGACGACGTCGGCCCCGTAGCCCAGGGCTTCCCGGGCCTGCGAGAATCCGGGGTCCTCGGCCGTGGTGTCAAAGAAGCGGGGCCGTTCCCACCCGGCCTCGAGGCACGCATCCTCGATGAGTGCCCGCGCCTCGGCCGATTTGGCTTTGATCGGGTTCAGGACCACGGCGACTTTCTGCCGCCCCAGCCCGGGACTGTGCGTTTCTTCCCAGACCGCGCTGCGGACGTGCCGGGCCTTCAGCCGGCGCACCCCCCACCAGCTGGAGGCGGCAAAGGCCAGGACTCCCGCGATGATGAGGTACAGCAGCCAGTCGCTCATGGTGCTCCAACACTATCCCGCCGTTACCCGGCCCCGGATTGCCGGTGTTGGCTGCCGGATTGGATAGTCTTGTCCCGTGATCGACGTAAAAGACCTCAGCGAAAATCCGGGCAAGTTCCGGGCCAGCCAGCGCGCCCGCGGCGCCGATGACTCCGTGGTGGACGCGATCATCGCAGCGGACTCGGCCCGGCGCGCGGCGCTGATCCGCTTCGAGAACCTCAGGGCCGAGCAGAACGCCTACGGCAAGAAAGTCGCGCAGGCCAAGGGCGAGGAGAAGCAGGCGCTGCTCGCCGAGGTCAAGGTCCTTGCGGCTTCGGTCAAGGCCGCCTCAGCGGAGGCCGACGTCGTGCAGGCCGCGCACGAGGAACTGCTCCGGGTGATCCCCAACCTGATCGAGGACGGCGTCCCGGCCGGCGGCGAGGACGACTACATCGTGGTGAAGACTGTCGGCACGCCCCGCGAGTTCACCGACTTTGAACCCCGCGACCACCTGGAGATCGGCGAGCTGATCGGCGCCATCGACATGGAGCGCGGCGCCAAAGTCTCCGGTTCACGCTTCTACTTCCTGCGCGGCGTGGGTGCCCGGCTTGAAATGGCGCTGATGCAGATGGCGATGGAGCAGGCCATCGCCGCCGGCTTCGTGCCCATGATCACCCCCACGCTGGTCCGCCCCGAGATCATGCAGGGCACCGGTTTCGACGTCAAGCACGACGCCGAGATCTACCGTCTCGCCGAAGACGACCTTTACCTTGTGGGCACCTCGGAGGTGGCGCTGGCCGGCTATCACTCGGACGAGATCCTGGACCTCTCCGCGGGGCCCGTCCGCTACGCCGGGCAGAGCTCCTGCTACCGCCGCGAGGCCGGTTCGCACGGCAAGGACACCCGCGGCATCATCCGGGTCCACCAGTTCAACAAGATTGAAATGTTCGTCTACACCACCGTCGAGGAGGCCGCCGCCGAGCACGCCCGGCTGCTCGCCTGGGAAGAGGAGATGCTGGCCAAGTGCGAGCTGCCGTACCGGGTGATCGACACGGCCGCCGGTGACCTGGGCAATTCCGCGGCCCGCAAGTTCGACTGCGAGGCCTGGGTCCCGACGCAGGGCGCCTACCGCGAGCTGACGTCGACGTCGAACTGCACGACGTTCCAGGCGCGCCGCCTGAACATCCGCGAACGTGTGCTCAACGAGGACGGCGCGCCCAAGGGCACCCGGGCCGTGGCCACGCTGAACGGCACCCTGGCCACCACCCGCTGGATTGTGGCGATCCTGGAACACCACCAGAACCCGGACGGCTCCGTCAACGTCCCCGCCGCGCTGCAGAAGTACCTCGGCGGCATGTCAGTCTTCCCGGTCCTCTGACGCTCCGCCCCGGCGGCATGTTCACGAGGAGTTCATGCCCTGCTGTGGCGTGCATCCTAGCGGCTGTCCGGGGTGTCTGTTCTACTTGGTGGATGACTACATTGACTGAAACCTCAGTCGCCGGCAACGATGACCAGCGCAACGATGACCAGCGAAGCAACAAGAACACCACCGGCGAGAAGATGATGATCGCCCTCGACGTCGACGGTACCCTCGTGGACCACGACGGCCACATGTCGGTCCCCGTCCGCGAAGCCGCCCAGGATGTCGTGGCCGCCGGCCATCACGTCATGATCGCGACGGGCCGCTCGCTCAACGCCACGCTGCCCATCATCGAGCACATCGGCATCGAGAACGGTTATGCCGTGTGCTCCAACGGCGGCGTCACCCTGCGCCTCGATTCCAGCCTTTCCGATGGCTACGAGGTCCTCCACAAGGCAACGTTTGACCCGGGGCCGGCCCTTCGCGCCCTGCGCAAGCGGCTGCCCACGGCCAAGTATGCCCTGGAGGACGAGGACGGCAACTTCCTCTCCACCGAGCGCTTCCAGGACTCCAGCTTCGGCGTGGAGGCAATCGGTGTCGACTTCCAGACGATGCTGGAGGCCACAGCCGTGCGCGTGGTGGTCTTCAGCTCCGAAAACACGCCCGAGGAATTCAACACGGCGATCCGGCACATCGGGCTGGCCGGAGTGACCTACTCGGTGGGCTGGACGGCGTGGCTCGACATTGCCGCCGCCGGCGTCACCAAGGCCAGCGCCCTCGAGCACCTCCGCGGCCGGCTGGGCATCGAGGCCCACCGCACGATCGCCGTCGGCGACGGCCGCAATGACATTGAGATGCTGGGCTGGGCCGCCCGGGGCGTGGCCATGGGCCAGGCACCCGAGGAAGTCATCGCCGCCGCGGACGAGGTCACCCGCTCCGTCTACGACGACGGCGCCGCCCACGTGCTGCGCAGCATCCTCTCCTAACAGCAGGCGCCCCGGGCCCCGGAACGTGGGCTCGGAAGGCGGGTCCTAGCGGACCTCGAGGATGAGGCTCAACAGCCGGGCCGCGGCGGGCCGCGCCGCGTGTTCCTCGTTCCACTGGGCCCGTGCGACGGCCTTGCTGACCGCCTGGGTCGTGATGCCGAGTTCCGCCGCGACGGCTTTCTGCTGCCCGCGCACGCCGGGGGTCAGCAGATCCAGCACGCGCCATTCCGCGGTGCTCCGGTCATGCACGATCTGGCCCAGCAGGCGCAGGACGGCCTCCGCTTCCGCGGCCAGGTCCGCCAGCGGGCCCTCCACCGCGACCGGGACGCGGTCCTTGCCGTGGCGCAGCCGGTCCACGGCCCGCCGGGCGTAGACGAGGCCGTGGCCGGAGGCGTCCTTGATCTGGTTCGGCAACGGTTCATTGACCGGGCCGACGCCGACGCCGACGTACCAGCTGCCGCTGCGGACGGCGATCATCACCGCTTCGACGGCCTGCAGCGGGCAGTCCACGATGCCCTGGACCTCGTCCTCCACCGACCGGTCGAAGTCGAGGCGCGCCGGAATATGCCGCAGGTCCTTGAGGAGCTGCGGCACGCAGTCGCCGTCGCGCCGGCTGTCGGTTTGGTTGATCGTCAGCGTGAACATCTGGATCCACACTACCCGGTGGCAGCGGGGCAGCGCCGGGTGGGGAGCGCTGCGGCCTGAGCAGCCGCGCCGTCGTGTCTAAGCGCCGTTGAGCCCGGACAGCCCACCGGTGGGCAGATGGATCCAGCCCTCGGTCCGGGCAGCCCCGGCATGTCCGGCATCGGGGCGCAGCGTCCGGCCGAGGGCGGCTGCCCGCGCGGTCAGGGAAGCGATGAGCGCGTCGAACATATCATCGGAGGCGGCCAACCGGTCTTCATGTCCGGCCAGGTCCAGCCAGGGTGCGGCCGTGGACAGCGCGTCCAGGGCCACTGCCAGCCGCTCCGTTTCCGTCGCGCCCCGCCCTTTGTAACCGCGGGCCGGCAGGCCCCACAATTTCAGCGACGCCGCCGGGTACACCTCGGCGAGCCGGCCGCTGCCGTCCCTGGCCTGCGGCCCGTGCTCCCGGGCGATCTTCGCCTGGATGACGGCGCACCGCATCGCCGGATGCGCCAGCCGGTCCGCGGAGACACTGAGCGGGATCAGGCCGGTTTGACCGGTGACGAACCTGTCGGTGTCCCGGTAGGCCAGCAGCCGGCGGCCTTCGATCCCGTCATGGTCCAGCACGGGGTGCGCCTCGAAGTTCAGGTGCCCGGCAAGGAAGGGAAGGAAGGCGTCCGGCCAGCCCACGGGGCAGTCGATCCCCGTCATGTCGCTGGCGCCGAACAGGTCCACAATTTCCTGGTCTCCCACGTCCAGGGCCAGGTGTTCCAGACGGCCCGAGCCGCCGGCCCACGCCAGGACCGCCACTGCTGTTTTGGGGGTCGCGGCAGCAAGATCGATGCCGAGGCTCCTCACCGGAATCCGCCATGGGCGGGGATCAGGGCCAAGGGCATGGGAGCGTACCGGATCACGGGCTCAGACCGAACGGTACCGGAGTGCGCCGGGAATCTCCCCCCGGCGGCCGAGGCCGTCCCCGGAGGCGAAGCGCGCCCAGACCGCGCGGAGGGCATGGCCCTGGGAGTTGATCTCGTCCCAGCTGGCGCCCGCAAGGAGCCCGGCACCTTCCCAGGTCCTCTTGTCTCCGAACAGGAGCGGCAGATCAACGGTATGGGCGGCCCCGTAGCTGTTTCCCGGCGCCCGCCACGACAGCACGTAGCTGTAAGCCTTGCCTCCTGCCCGCGCATGCCGCCGGGCAAACTTCCTGGCCGACCTGCCATAGACCGTTTCCGTCACGGCCCAGCTGATGACCTTGAGGATGGCGCCGCCCAGGACCGGGATCCTGGCCACGCGGCTCAGCGGCCGGCTGCCCGGCAGGAACAGGCGGGCTTCCTCGGACGTGTGTCCGATCAGGACCTCGATCCCCGGGGCAGCCGTGTTCCACGCGTCCTCAATGCCGGATTCCGGCGGCAGGGGCGAGTGCCCGTACTGCGTGCCGAACGGCATGGCAGCCATCAGACCGTATTTCCGGGCCACCTGTGAAACGCGCTCTTCAACGGCCACCACGTCCATGGCCGGCGTGTCTTCGGTGACGGCTTCCGCGGCGATGCCCATGGCGGTGTTCATCTTTTTCCTCCCCCGGGAAATGCCCAGGGGCGCACTTTGAATGATGGCGCGCTGGAAGAGTGCTGGGGCGTCCGGGGTCGCCATGAGGTGGGCGACGGCGTCGCCCCCTGCGGACTGCCCGAAAGCCGTGACGCGTCCCGGATCGCCGCCGAACGCGCCGATATTGCGCTGCACCCAGCGGAACGCCTCGAGCTGGTCCAGGAGGCCGAGGTTGCCTGGCCGGCCCGTGCCTGCTGCCAGGTATCCGAACAATCCCAGCCGATACGTGACGGAAACGACGACGACCCGGGTCTCGGCCACCAGGGCCTTGGGATCGAAGATGGCCAGGTCCCCGGAGCCGGATGTGTAGGACCCGCCGTGCAGCCACACCATGACCGGCACCCGCTCATCCTTATCGAGGTCCGGCGGCAGGGTGATCGAGAGCCGCTGGCAGTCCTCACTGCCGGGAAGCTCGCCGTACCGGGTGCCGAGGATGTCGTCCAGGAACGGTACCGGGCCCTGCGGGCAGGCCGGGGAGAGTGAGGTGGCGGTGAACACCCCGGTCCAGTAGGGCGCACCCACCGGAGCCTGGAAACGTCCGGCAGTGGCATAGGGGATCCCGGTGGCGCGCACCACGTCACCGTCCCGCCATCCGGTGACCGGACCGCAGGGCGGGTTAAAGGCAGGGTCGGCGTTCATGAGCCAACGATTTCACACATTCCTGACATACCCGTTGGAACGCCCGAACGGACACTTGAGGCCCCAAAATCCGCGGATTCGGGGCCTGAAGTGTCCGTTCGCGCGTTGGCGAGGCGGTGGGTGGCGGTGGGGACTAGTGCGCTGCCGGTACGAAGCGCTTGATGGACGCCTCGAGCTCGGCTTCGGCGGCGGCGCGGTCGCCCCAGCCCTCGGCCTTGACCCATTTGCCCGGCTCCAGGTCCTTGTAGCGCGTGAAGAAGTGCTCGATTTCCTTGATCAGGAATTCGCTGACGTCGCTGATCTCCTTGATGTGATCGAAGCGGGCGTCGGCCGGGACGCAGAGGATCTTGGCGTCCCCGCCGCCGTCGTCGGTCATGTTGAACACGCCGATGGGGCGGGATTCAACGATCACGCCGGGGTGCAGATCGAAGTCCTGCAGGAGCACCAGCGCATCCAGCGGGTCGCCGTCCTCACCCAGGGTGTTCTCGAAGTAACCGTAGTGCGTGGGGTACTGCATCGAGGTGAACAGGACGCGGTCCAGACGGATGCGGCCGGTCTCGTGGTCGACTTCGTACTTGACGCGTGATCCCTTGGGGATCTCGATGGTCACGTCATGCTTCATGGAATGCTCCTTGACGATTTCAGGGGGTTGCGGCACACCAGGAAGACTGCCGGTGCCGCCGACTACTATTGAGGATATAGCGAGAGGCCCAGGTTTCAGGAACTAGTGGGGACATTTCAGGACTAAGGACCAACAGCAGCATGAAACGCAGAACCAGCCGTGCAGGCGCCCACCGGGCGCCCGGGCCAGTGCGCAGGCTCCTCCCCATGCTGCTCCTGAGCCTCCTCGTGGTGGCGCTCGGCGTCCCCGCCGGCATGGAAATCGCCCCCGCTTTCCATGGTCCGGACAGCACCGCGAACGCCCCGACGACGCCGGTTCCCTGGCAGCAGGCCCCCACCAGCCTCAGCCCGGGCGGCGCCGGCTCCGGGGTGATCACGCCGCTGAGCGCTTCGGCGCCCCTCCCTGGTCCCGTCCCCCTCGCCGCCCGGCTCGACGACGCGCTCAAGACCGACGGTGCCGGAACCTTCAGCGGCGTGGTCCAGGACGCCGCCACCGGCCGGCTGCTCTTTGACCGTTCGGGTAATGAGGCGCGCGTTCCGGCGTCGAATATGAAGCTCCTGACGGCCGCCGCGGCGCTGCGCATCCTGGGCCCGGACCGGCGCTTCAGCACCACGGTCGTGGCCGGGTCCGCGCCGGGCACCGTGGTCCTCACCGGCGGGGGAGACGTGCTCCTGGGCGCCGGCGAATCGGCCCCGGACGCGGTCCTCGGCCACGCCGGGCTCACCACCCTGGCGCAGGAGACCGTCCGCGCCCTCCAGAACGACGGCGCCGCCGGCACCGTCTCGGTGCGGCTGGACGACTCCCTCTTTACCGGCCCGTCCCTGAACCCGGGCTGGAGCCCCGATGACGTGGCGGCAGGGGAGACGGCCCCGCTGTTCCCGCTGGCCCTGAACTCGGCACGCTTCGATCCGGCCCAGGCTGCCGGCCCCCGCCCCCAGGACGCTGCCATGAGCGCGGCCGAGACGTTCTCCGCCCGGCTCACGGCGGCCGCCGCGGCGGCAGGACTGACGGTGGCTCCCGGCGTCGAACGGGTAGCGGCGCCGGCCGGGGACCCCCCGGCGGGAGGACAGGCCCGCGGGGGCGCCCGCGTCCTGGCGGAGGTCCAGTCCGCGACGGTCGGCGAGCAGGTGGACCTGCTGCTGCGGACCTCGGACAACTTCCTCACCGAGGTGATAGGCCGGATGTCAGCCCTCGCCGGCGGCCGGCCCGGGAGCAACGACGGCGCCATCGACGCTGTGCTGGCGCAGCTGTCCGGACTGGGGATCCCCCTGGACACGCTCCACGCCGCAGACGTCTCCGGCCTGGCCGTGGGCAACCGGGTCTCCGCCCGCCAGCTCTCCGAAGTGGTCCGGGCGATCACCTCCGGCACGGACCCGCGGCTGCGCGCCGCCCTGGCCGGGTTTCCGGTGGCTGCCCTCACCGGGACGCTGGGGGCCCGCTACGCCGACGCGTCCACGGCACGCGGCGCCGGCCTGGTCCGGGCCAAGACGGGCACCCTGAACACGGTGACCGCCCTCAGCGGCTACGTGGTGGACGCCGACGGCCGGCTGCTGGTGTTCTCCTTCATCGGCAACGGCCTGGCCCCGGGCGCCGACAACAGGACCGCCCTGGACCGGGCCGCGTCGGCCCTGGCCGGCTGCGGTTGCCGCTGACGCGGGGCGTAGCCACCCGGGAAGGTCCGGTTTGCCTGTTCGCCGGTCAGCGAACTTAAGGCCGGATGTCAGGCCGCTGTGATCTGATGGGTGCTATGGAGTCCTCTGCAAGCCAGACATCAGCCCAATCCCCAGCCCTGGTCAACTGGGAGATCGCGGCTGCCACTGCGGCCCGCCTGGCGCCTGCCGGGCCGACCCTGGGTTCCGCCGAGATCGGCGCAGCGGTGGACAACCTGCGTCTCATGGCGGACATTTCGGTGCCCCACGTCCACGACATCACCGGCCTTGAGGCTGCCCGGGACCTGCGTGATTCCTCGGTCCTGGTGGTGGACCGGGCCTCCTGGGCCAAGGCGAACACGCAGAGCTTTGCCGTCATGCTCCAGCCCGCCATGGAAAAGATGCTCGAGGGCCGCCGCGGCACGGTCAGCCCCGGCGCGGCCAACGTCGGCGGTGCCATCACCGGCGGGCAGCTGGGCGCGATCCTGGCGTTCCTTTCCAGCAAGGTCCTGGGCCAGTACGATCCCTTCTCCGCGCTCGCCGGGAACTCCACGGCCCCCGCCGCCGGCCGACTGCTGCTGGTGGCCCCGAACATCATCACCGTGGAGCGCGACCTCAACGTTGAACCCGCCGATTTCCGGCTCTGGGTCTGCCTGCATGAACAGACGCACCGCGTGCAGTTCGCCGCGGCACCCTGGCTGCGGCACCACATGCTGGCCGAGATCGAAAACCTCAGCGGCCAGCTGCTGGGCAACGTCGATTCCCTGATGGAACGGGCCGCGGCCGCCGCCAGGTCGCTCCGGGACCGGTCCGCGCCCGGCGCGGCCCCGGGCCGCGGCGCCATCCTTGACCTGCTGCAGAACCCGGAGGAAAAGGCCGCGCTCTCCCGCCTCACGGCCCTCATGAGCCTGCTCGAAGGCCACGCCAACGTGGTGATGGACGCCGTCGACGCCAGCATCGTACCCTCGGTGAAGACCATCCGGCAGCGCTTCAACGCACGGGGCAAGGACCGCGGCGTGATCGAGAAGTTCATCCGCAGCCTCCTGGGCCTCGATGCCAAGATGCGGCAGTACAGCGACGGCGCCAAGTTCGTCCGCGAAGTCGTCGCCGTGGCGGGGATGGAAGGCTTCAACAGGGTCTGGGAGTCGGCCGGCCAGCTGCCCACCGAAACCGAGATCCACGATTCGAAGCTCTGGCTCGAACGGATGGGGCTCTAGTCCCCGTGCCTGCCAGCAAGCCTCCCGCCGCCGCTCCCGAAGAATCCGCCGCCGTCGCTCTCCCCGCCGCTCCAACGGGGCGACGCCGGCCCGGCCGGCTCGCGCCCGTCGTCGGCACCGCGCGGAAGATGCTGCAGGACGCCCTGGCCGGGGCCGGCTACCCGGAGAACGTGCTCGTCGCCTGCAGCGGCGGGCCCGACTCGCTGGCCCTCGCCGCCGTCGCAGCCTACTTTGCCCGCCGCGGCCACGTGGACGGGCACCCGGTGGCGGTGGGCGCCGTCGTCGTGGACCACCAGCTGCAGCCCGGCTCCGCCGAGGTGGCCGCCGCCACCTCCGGCGTGCTCCGGGAACTGGGGCTCTCGCCCGTAATGGTGCGGGCCGTGGAGGTCGCATCCGCCGGCATGGGGCCGGAAGCGGCCGCCCGGGACGCCCGCCATGCGGCGCTCGAAGCCGCGGCAGCCGAGACCGGCGCCGGGGCGATCCTGCTCGGCCACACCCTGGACGACCAGGCCGAACAGGTCCTGCTGGGACTGGCGCGCGGCTCGGGCACGCGCTCCCTCGCGGGGATGCGGCCGGTCCGCGAGCGCCTGCTCCGGCCCTTCCTGGGCCTGCGGCGGGCCGAGACCCTGGAGATCTGCGCGGCGGAGGGCCTGGACCCCTGGCACGATCCCAGCAACGCCGATCCGGCCTTCGCCCGGTCCCGGACCCGGGTCGAAGTACTGCCGCTGCTGGAGGAGAAGCTCGGGCCCGGTGTGGCCGAATCGCTGGCCAGGACCGCCGCCATCCTGGCGCTGGACGCCGATTTCCTCGAGGACGTGGCGAACGACACCTTCGCCCGGGTGCGGGAGGACTCCGGGGCTGACATCAGCCTCCCGGAGGCCGCCCTGCGGGAACTGGCACCGGCCGTGAGGTTCCGGGTCATCGCCAAGGCCGCCGCCGCCGTCGGCGGTCATCAGCCGAGCTACCAGCGCCTGCTCGCCGCCGAAGCGCTGCTGCGCCGGCAGGGATCGGCCGGGCCGGTGGAGCTCCCCGGCGGGGTCAGCGTCTACCGGCTCTCACTGGCGCAACTGCTGGCCCAGGGGCCGCCCGCCGCCGCCGGCGTTCCCCGCGAGGGCGCCCGCTGTGGGAAGCTTGTATTCCGGCCTCACAAACCGCCCCGAATATAGTCGACCCCGCATCTACACAGGAGCTATTGGTGGATTCAAACGACGTCCAGGCAGACCTCAAACACGTTCTGTACTCCAAGGAGCAGATCCAGTCCCGGATCACCGAGCTCGCTGCCCAGATCGACAAGGACTACGAAGGCCGCGATCTGCTGATCGTCGGCGTGCTCAAGGGTGCCGTGATGGTCATGGCAGACCTGGCACGTGCCCTGCACAGCCACGTCTCGATGGACTGGATGGCCGTCTCCTCCTACGGCTCCGGCACGCAGTCCTCCGGCGTGGTCCGCATCCTCAAGGACCTCGACACGGACCTGATGGGCAAGGACGTCCTGATCGTCGAGGACATCATCGACTCCGGGCTGACGCTGTCCTGGCTCAAGACCAACCTGGAATCACGCGGCACGGCTTCGGTGGAAATCTGCACCGCCTTCCGCAAGCCCACGGCCACCAAGGTCAAGATCGACGTCAAGTACGTCGGCTACGACATCCCCAACGAGTTCGTCGTGGGCTACGGCCTGGACTACGCCGAGAAGTACCGCAACCTGGACTTCGTGGGCACCCTCGCCCCGCACGTCTACGAATAGCCCCGCCCCCGCCCGGTGATGCGCCCCGGGCCCTGCGGTGCCGCCCGGCGGTGTGCCCCGGGGCCTCAACGCAGAAGTGCGGCCCCACGGCCGGTCCGCTACGCCCAGAGGGAACTTTTGGAGTTCACCGTGCGTGAGTCACTCCGACGGTGTATAGCTAGAAACTGACGCAGCACCTCACGCGCGCAGATCGGTCGCCGTGCAGCACTACCAGGAGGGACGGGGCCAGCCCCGAACAGATGAAAGCTAAGAGTTTCTTCAAAGGCCCGGGCATCTGGATTGTCGTCGTCGTCGCTATGCTCCTGCTGGCCTTTGCCACTTTGGCACCGGCGGGTGCGAGCCGGATCGACACCGACAAGGGCCTCGCGCTGCTGACCGCAGGCGGCAAGGTCGAACAGGCCAAGATCTTCGACGCCGAGAACCGCGTGGACCTCGTCCTGAAGGACAACCTGACGGTCGACGGCCAGGACAAGGGCAAGAACATCCAGTTCTACTACGTCAATGCCCGCGCCCAGGATGTCGTCAAGGCCGTCACGGACTCCAAGCCGCCGAGCGGCTTCACCGACCAGCCGCTGGAAAACAACTGGTTCTCCGGACTGTTCTCCCTCCTGATCCCCGTGCTGCTGCTGGGCGTCCTGTTCTGGTTCCTGCTCTCCCGCATGCAGGGCGGGGGCTCCAAGGTCATGCAGTTCGGCAAGTCCAAGGCCAAACTGGTCAACAAGGACATGCCGCAGGTCACCTTCAGCGACGTTGCCGGCGCCGACGAGGCCGTCGAGGAACTCGAAGAGATCAAGGAATTCCTCGCCGAGCCGGCGAAGTTCCAGGCCGTCGGCGCCAAGATCCCGAAGGGTGTGCTGCTCTACGGGCCCCCGGGCACCGGCAAGACCCTCCTGGCCCGCGCCGTCGCCGGCGAGGCCGGAGTGCCGTTCTTCTCCATCTCCGGTTCCGACTTCGTGGAAATGTTCGTCGGCGTGGGCGCCTCCCGTGTCCGCGACCTGTTCGAGCAGGCCAAGGCCAACGCGCCCGCCATCATCTTCGTGGACGAGATCGACGCCGTCGGCCGTCACCGCGGCGCCGGCATCGGCGGCGGCAACGACGAACGCGAGCAGACCCTCAACCAGCTGCTGGTTGAGATGGACGGCTTCGACGTCAAGACCAACGTCATTCTGATCGCCGCCACCAACCGCCCCGACGTGCTCGACCCGGCCCTGCTGCGTCCGGGCCGCTTCGACCGCCAGATTGGCGTCGAGGCCCCCGATCTGATCGGCCGCGACCAGATCCTGAAGGTCCATGCGAAGGGCAAGCCGATGGCTCCCGGCGTCGACCTGCGGGCCGTCGCGAAGAAGACCCCCGGCTACACCGGCGCGGACCTGGCCAACGTGCTCAACGAGGCCGCCCTGCTGACCGCCCGCTCCAACGCGAACCTGATCGACGACCGCGCCCTCGACGAGGCCATCGACAGGGTCATGGCCGGTCCGCAGAAGCGCAGCCGCGTCATGAAGGAACACGAGCGCAAGGTCACCGCCTACCACGAGGGCGGCCACGCCCTGGTGGCGGCAGCCCTGCGGAACTCGGCGCCGGTCACCAAGATCACCATCCTTCCCCGCGGCCGGGCCCTGGGCTACACGATGGTGGTTCCGGAAAACGACAAGTACTCGGTGACCCGCAACGAACTGCTCGACCAGATGGCCTACGCCATGGGCGGCCGCGTCGCGGAAGAACTCGTCTTCCACGACCCGTCCACCGGGGCGTCCAACGACATCGAGAAGGCCACCGGCATCGCCCGGAAGATGGTCACCGAGTTCGGCATGAGTGAGCGGGTCGGCGCCGTACGCCTGGGCCAGGGCGGCGGCGAGCCCTTCCTGGGACGCGACGCCGGGCACGAGCGCAACTACTCCGACCAGATCGCCTACATCGTCGATGAGGAGGTGCGCCGCCTGATCGACGGCGCGCACGACGAGGCCTACGCCATCCTCACCGAAAACCGCGACGTCCTGGACGAGCTGGCCCTCGAACTGCTGGAACGCGAAACCCTGAACCAGGCCGAAATCGCGCAGGTCTTCGTCAACATCCGCAAACGCGATTTCCGCGATGTGTGGCTCTCCAAGGAGACCCGCCCGATCCAGTCCGCAGGCCCCGTGGAGTCCCGCATGGAGAAGGCCGAACGCGAGGCCCAGGAGGAAGCCACGCAGGCCCGGCTCGAGGAGCCCCTCGACGCCGAGCCTCCGCACCCCCAGGGCGTCGGCAGCCAGGAGTCCTTCCGGAGCGGCGGTACGGATCTGGGGCCCGACGGCCATCCCGGCTAAGCTTCATCTGTGACTTTCATCTTTGACGACGACGACGACGTTCCCGCCTCCGCCGCTCCCGGCACTCCCGTGCCGGGGAGCGGGCACGGGTCCGCCCATGCACATGTTCCGGCCGTGGACCGGCCGCGGATCCAGGCGGCGGTGCGGGAAATCCTGCTGGCCATCGGCGAGGACCCGGACCGTGCGGGCCTCGTGGACACCCCCAAGCGGGTCGCCAAGGCCTACACCGAGATGTTCGCGGGCCTGCACCATGATCCGGCGGAAATTCTGGCCACCACCTTCGACCTCGACCACGAGGAACTGGTGCTGGTCAAGGACATTCCCTTCTACTCCACCTGCGAACACCACCTGGTGCCGTTCCACGGGGTGGCGCACGTGGGCTACATCCCCTCGCACGACGGCAAGGTCACCGGCCTGAGCAAGCTGGCACGGCTGGTGGACATTTTTGCCCGCCGCCCGCAGGTCCAGGAACGGCTGACCACCCAGATCGTCGAAGCCCTCGTCACCCACCTCAAGCCGCGCGGCGCGATCGTCGTGATCGAATGCGAACACCTCTGCATGTCCATGCGCGGCATCCGCAAACCCGGCGCCAAGACCGTCACCAGTGCGGTACGCGGGCAGCTCCATGACCCGGCCACCCGTGCCGAAGCCATGAGCCTCATCATCGGAAGGTAATACAACAGACTATGGACTCCCTCGCTGCAGCCCCGGGAACCGGGCCGGCAACCACACCGCTTCCCATCCTGCGCAAGCCCCGCCCCGCGGCGCACTTCAAGGACCTGCCCACGGACCGGACGCTCGTGATGGGCATCGTTAACGTCACCCCGGACTCCTTCAGCGACGGCGGGCAGCACGCGACGGCGGAGGCCGCCATCGCCGCCGGGCTGCGGATGTTCTACGCGGGGGCCGACATCATCGACGTCGGCGGCGAATCCACCCGCCCTGGCGCGGTGGAAGTCAGCGTCGACGAGGAAAAGCGGCGCGTCCTTCCGGTCATCGAGGCGCTGGTCAAGGCCGGGGCCCTGGTCAGCATCGACACGACCCACGCCGCCACGGCCGCCGCGGCGCTCGACGCCGGGGCCGCGATCATCAACGACGTCTCCGGGCTGACCATGGAGCCGGAGATGGCCGAACTCGCCGCCCGGACCAAGGCGCCCTACGTCCTCACCCACCGCCGCGGCAACGCGAGCACGATGGACTCCCTGACCGACTACCGGAACGTGGCGGAAGACGTCGCAGCGGAACTCGCCGGAGTCCGGGACAAGCTCTACGCCGCCGGCGTCGCCCCCGAACAGATCATCGTGGACCCGGGACTCGGCTTCGCCAAGAACGACGCGCAGAACTGGGAACTCCTGGCGCATCTGGACGTCCTGCAGGCGCTGGGCCACCGGGTCCTGGTGGCCGCCTCGCGCAAGCGGTTCCTGGGCACCCTGCTGACGGTGGCCGGCAAGGCCGCCGTGCCGGCCGAACGCGATGCCGCCACGGCCGCCATCACCGCCATCAGCGCCGTCCGCGGCGCCTGGGCGGTGCGCGTGCACGACGTCGGCCCCAGCCTTGACGCGGTCAAGGTCGCCGCACGCATAGCGCCGCCCACGGCAACTAAACCGGCCGCCCCCGGCCACAGCTGACCCGGGCCGCCACCATGGACCAGATCACGCTGAGCGGTGTCACCGCCGTCGGCCATCACGGGGTGTTCGACTTCGAACGCCGCAACGGGCAGCCGTTCGTTGTTGACGCGGTGCTGCACCTCGACTTCGGCGCGGCCGCCGTCTCCGACGATGTCCTGCACACGGCGCACTACGGTGAAGTGGCCGAATGCATCCGGGGCTGGATCACGGGGGAGCCGCTGAACCTGATCGAGGCCCTGGCCGTGCGGATTGCCGAGGACGTGCTGGCAAAATTCCCGGTCTCCGCCGTGGACATCACCGTGCACAAGCCCCGCGCCCCCATCGCGGTCGAGTTCGGCGACGTCTCCGTCAGCGTGCACCGGGTTGCCCGGGAACGGCCATGAGCCCCTCCTTCACCCGCGCCGTGATTGCCCTCGGCAGCAACCTGGGGGAGCGGAACGACACCCTCACCGCCGCCGTCGCCGATCTTGTCGACCCGCCCGAGGTCCGGCTCCTGGCCATCTCGCCGATCGTGCAGACGAAGGCGGTCGGGGGGCCGGCGGACCAGCCGGACTTCCTCAACATGGTCATTGCGGTGGAAACCAGCCTCACGGCGCCGGAGCTGCTGCGGCACTGCCAGGCGGTGGAGGGCCGGCACCTCCGGGTCCGCGGGGTCCGGTGGGGTCCACGGACCCTCGACGTGGACATCATCACCTACGGGGACGCCGTGAGTTCGGACCCCGCGCTCACGCTCCCGCATCCCCGTGCCGCCGAGCGGGCCTTCGTGCTGTATCCGTGGTCGCTGATCGACCCCTCCGCCGAGCTGAACGGCGTAAAGGTCGGCGATCTCGCGGCCAGGGCCGCGGACTTCGCCGACCTCGCACCGTTCGACGGCTTTGAAGACAGCCGCCTTGAAGACCGGCGCCTTGAAGACCGCAGCGGCGCAGCCGGAGCGGTGGAGCCATGAAGCTGACGAACCCCCTGCTGCTGCTCGCGATCGGCGCGGCCGTGGGAGTGCTGGGCTGGCTCGCGGCCCTGCTGACCACCCGCTACAGCCTCAACACCCCGGTGCTGCCGCTGACGGGCCTCGTCACGATGGGCGTGATCGTGGCCCTCACCCTCGTGCTGGGCATCCGGGTGCTCCGCTGGCGGAACGGCAAGAAGAAGACAATGCTCAACCCGATCCTGGCCGCCTGGACCCTCGTCCTCGCCCAGGCCTGCGCGTACACCGGCACCGTGCTGCTGGGCTGGCACGCGGGGATCTTCATTGACCAGCTGCGGCTCTGGAATCTCCGCAGCGACCAGGGCATCAGCTGGCAGGCCCTGGCCATGGCCGGAGGCGGCCTGGCCATGGTTGTGGTGGGCCTGGCGGTGGAGCGGTTCTGCCGGATTCCCCCGGAAGACGGCGACGCCGATAAGGCTCCCGGACCGCAGGAAAAGCGCAAGCCCCAGGCGGAAGGTGAATATGCCTACCGAGGCCATTGACCCGCCCGGCATCGCCTGGCTGCGGGTTTCCCCGAAGTACGTCACCGTGCGCCGCGCCGGCTGGGCCCTGGCCAACCTCATCTGGCTGGCCGTGCTGTCCGTGCCGCTCGTGCTGGTCCTGTCCGGCGCGTGGACGTGGCCCCCGCTCTGGCTGGCGGCTGCCGTGCCCGCCGTGATGCTGCTCCTGGCCCTCGGCCGGCTCGCGCTCATCCCGCGCCAGGTGCGTTCCATCGGCTACGCGGAGCGCGAGGACGACCTCCTCATCCGCCGCGGCATCTTCTTCCAGCGCACCCTCGTGGTCCCCTACGGCCGCATGCAGTACGTGGACATCGGCGCCGGACCGGTGGAACGCGCCCTGGGCCTGTGCACGCTGAAGCTGCACACCGCCTCCGCCGGGACCAGCGCGGAAATCCCGGGGCTGCCCGCCGGGGAAGGGGCGCGGCTCCGTGAGCAGCTGTCGGCCCGCGGTGAAGCCCGGCTGGCCGGGCTGTGACGGGAACGCCCGACGGCGCGTGGCTGCGCGTGCATCCGGCCTCCCCGTTCGTCCGCGGCTGGGTGGCGCTGGCAGCGATCGGATTCTTCTTCGGCCGCGACACCTTCGAGCGGCTCCTGCAGGGCGGTCCCCTCATCGACGAGCAATTCGCCGGCCGCGCCCCGTGGCTCCTGCTCGGCGGCGGAACGCTGCTCCTGCTCACCGTGGCCGGCTACATCCTGACGTGGTACTTCACCCGCTACCAGGTGGCCGAGGGCTACGTCCGGGTCAACACCGGCTTCCTCTTCAGGCAGCAGCGCCAGGCCCGGCTGGACCGGGTCCAGGCGATCGACATCGTGCAGCCGCTGCTGGCCCGGATCTTCGGCCTGGCCGAGCTCAAATTCGAGGTGGCCGACGCCGGGGAGTCCGCGGTGCGGCTCGCCTACCTGCGGATGGCCGACGCCCGGCAGCTGCGCGCCACGATCCTGGCCCGCGCGGCCGGAGTGGCGGACAGCCCCGAAAGTCCGGAGGCCGCCGAGGCCCCCGAACACGCCGTGCTGACCGTGCCGCCGTCGCGCCTGGCCGGGTCGCTGCTCCTGAGCGAGCAGAGCGTGGGCGTGGTGCTCGGCGGCGTGGCGTCGGTGGCGCTGTCCGCGGTCACCGAGAACCGCGCCTTCTACCTCTACCTGATCCCGGCCGCGCTGGCCCTGGTGACCGCGTACTGGTCCATGTTCAACAAGGGCTACAACTTTACCGCCGCCGTTTCCCCGGACGGCATCAGGCTGCGCTACGGGCTGCTGGACACCCAGGCGCAAACCCTGCCGCCGGGCAGGATCCAGGCGCTGCGGGTCAGCCAGCCGCCGCTGTGGCGGATCTTCGGCTGGTACCGGATGCAGGCCAACGTGGCCGGCTACGGCGCTGCCGGAAGCAACGGTGAGGGCCCGGCCCGCTCCACGCTCCTCCCCGTCGGAACCTTCGCCGACGTGCTGGCCATGCTCTCCCTGGTCCTGCCCGACCCCGGGACCCCGGGCCCTGTCCGCGTCGTCACCGCGGGCCTGCGCGGGCTGGCGGACCCGGCAGGCACCCCGGACGCGGACGCCGACGGCGGCTTCGTCACCACCCCGCGCCGCGCCCGCCTGCTCGCGCCGCTGGGGTGGCGGCGCAACGGCTTCGCCGCCACCGACACGGCCCTGCTGATCCGCTCAGGCCGCTGGTGGCGGCACCTGGTGCTGGTGCCGCATCAGCGGACGCAGTCGATCGCGCTGGAACAGGGCCCGCTGGCCCGGCGCTTCAGGGTGGTTGACCTTGTCCTGCACACCACGGCCGGTCCGGTGTCCCCGAGGCTCGTCCAGGCCGGCCTCGAGGAAGGCCGGGCCCTGTTCCAGACCCAGTCCGCCCGCGCCCGCGCCGCCCGGAAACTGCAGCGAAGTGAACACTGGCTGGAGCTGCCGTCGGTGGTTGAGCGTGCACTGGTGGTTGAGCCTGTCGAAACCCCGGATCTCGACAAGCCCGATCACCGGTCAGGGCCCGATCACCGGTTAGAGTCCGATCACTGGGTCCAACCCGCCGCCAAAGGCCACAGCAAACAGGAAGGCCCGCACCATGGCTAAGCCCGGACGCCTCGGCATCGGAATCATCGGCGCCGGCAAGGTCGGCGCCGTCCTGGGCGCGGCGCTGCGGGGCGCCGAGCACGCCGTCATCGGCGTGTCGGCGGTCTCGGACGCCAGCCGGGAACGGGCCGATACCCTGCTCCCCGGTGTGCCCGTCCTGGAGGTGCGGGAGATTGTGGAGCGGGCCGAACTGGTGCTGCTCGCGGTCCCGGATGATGCCCTGGGCCCCCTGGTGGAGGGCCTCGCCAAGCTCGGGGCGTGGCAGCCGGGCCAGCTCGTGGCACACACCTCCGGCCGGTTCGGCGTCGGGATCCTGCACCCGGTCCGCGCCGCAGGGGCCGTGCCGCTGGCGCTGCACCCGGCCATGACCTTCACCGGCATGAGCCTGGACCTCACCCGGCTGCTGGACTGCACCTTCGGCGTCACGGCTGACCCCGCGATGCTGCCGATCGCGCAGGCGCTCGTGGTGGAGATGGGCGCCGAGCCCGTGGCGATCGCCGAGGGCGACCGCGTGCTCTACCACGCGGCCCTCGCGCACGGCTCCAACCACCTGGTCACCCTCGTGGCGCAGGCCTCGCAGCTGCTGCGGGAGGTCGGCGTCGACGCCCCGGAGCGCATGCTGGGGCCGCTGCTGCGCGCCACCCTGGAAAACGCGCTCGCCTCGGGGGAATCGGCCCTGACCGGCCCGGTGGCACGCGGGGACGCGGGCACCGTGGCGGCGCACGCGGAGGCCCTCCGAGAGCACGACGGCGGGTCCGGCGGGGATATTCTGGAGGCCTACCTGGCCATGGCCCGGGCGACGGCCCGCCGGGCAGGACGCCGGGGGCTGCTGGGGCCGGAAAAACTCGACGGCGTCAGGCAGGCACTCGACGGCCAGGGCCGTGAACCGGGCCACGACGGCCGGCAATCCTAAGGAAGGTCCATGACATGGCAATCCAACTCGTGACGACGGCGGCCGCGCTGCGGGCCGAAAGCGCACGCCTGCTCACGCGCAAGCGCGGCGCGTCCCAGGGCCTGGTCCCCACCATGGGCGCCCTGCACGAGGGACATGCCCAACTGGCGCGCACCGCCGTCGCCCAGAACGACGTCGTGGTGGCCAGCATCTTCGTCAACCCGCTGCAGTTCGGCGACGCCGCCGACCTGGACCGCTACCCCCGCACCCTGGAGGCGGACCTGGCCCTCCTCGACGCCGAGGGCGTGGACCTGGCCTTCGCGCCGTCCGTGGACGAGGTGTACCCCGGCGGGGAACCCCTGGTGCGGATCACCGCGGGGCCGATGGGGGAGAAGTGGGAGGGCGCCTCCCGCCCCGGACACTTCGACGGCGCCCTGACCGTCGTGGCGAAGCTGCTGCACTACGGCACGCCGGGGGCGGGGCTTCCAGGAGACGACGGCACCGGCGCGGGCCTGCCGGCGTACCGGGCCTATTTCGGCCAGAAGGATGCACAGCAGCTGGCCCTGGTCCGGCGGATGGTGGAGGACCTGAACTTCCCGGTGGAGATCGTGGCCGTTCCGACCGTTCGTTCCGCGGACGGTCTCGCGCTGTCCAGCCGCAACCGTTTCCTCTCGGACGAGGAGCGCGAGGCGGCCCTCGTGTTGTCCCGGGCCCTGCGGCTGATCGAGGAACGCGCCAACGCCCACGAGCCGCTGGACCTGGACTCCGCCCAGGCGCTGGTCGGGTCACAGCCGCTGGTGGGGCTGGACTATTTCGAGGTCGTGGATCCGCGCACCCTCGAGCCGCTCGCGGAGAACTGCCGGGACACCCCGTTCCGCGGCGAGGGCCTGGCCCTCATCGCGGCCAAGGTGGGCCCGGTCCGCCTGATCGACAACGCGCCGCTGAACTCCTGACACAACAACGCGGGGTCACTTAGCGCCCATCCCAGGCACGGACATGGGCGCCAAGTGACCCCGCGTCGCTTTGATTGGCGGCAGGCTGAGCCCAGCCCGGGCTCTTTTCCCCGCCGGGAATTACCTCCGCGGGTACACTGTTGCAACCAGCAGGAGCGCCGACGCTCGCCGGACCCCACTTCACACTCCCTGAGGGAACCCCCATGTCAACCGACGTCTCTTCCAACGCCCACAGCGACCCAGCGCAGCCTCCGGGCACGCAGACCCAGACGGCCGCGGGGACGCCTGCCAAGATGTCCCGCGAATCCGTCACCATCATCGTCACGTTGCTGGTGTCCACCTTCGTGGTGATCCTGAACGAAACCATCATGAACGTCGCCCTGCAGCGGCTGATGGTGGATCTCGGGGTCGACGCCCCCACCGTGCAGTGGCTGTCCACGGGCTTCATGCTGACCATGGCTGTCGTGATCCCGACCACAGGGTTCATCCTGCAGCGGTTGTCCACCCGCGCGGTGTTCATGCTGGCCATGGGCCTGTTCTCCGGCGGCACGCTCCTGGCCTCCGTGGCGCCGGGATTCGAAGTCCTCCTGCTGGCCCGCATCGTCCAGGCCGGCGGCACGGCCATCATGCTTCCGCTCCTGATGACCACCATCCTCACCCTGGTGCCGGCGGAACGCCGCGGAGCCGTGATGGGCAACGTGAGCATCGCCATCTCGGTGGCGCCGGCCATGGGCCCCACGGTCTCCGGCCTGATCCTCGAACACTTTTCCTGGCGGTTCATGTTCGTCTTCGTCCTGCCGATCGCGCTCGCCGCGTTTGCCATCGGCTTCCGGTATCTGACCAACATCGGCAAGACCGAGAAGACCCGCCTGGACGCCCTGTCCGTCGTGCTGACGGTTCCCGCGTTCGGCGGGCTCGTCTACGGACTGAGCCAGATCGGTGGCGGTGGCCAGGCCGGACCCGGCACCCCGGCCGTCGCGGCGCTGGCCGTGGGCGTCGTCGCCCTGCTGGCGTTCGTGCTCCGCCAGCTCAGGCTGCAGAAGTCCGACGCTCCGCTGCTGGACCTGCGCGCCTTCAACTTCCGGATGTTCACGGTGTCCGTGCTGCTGCTGGTCGTTGCCATGGTCGCACTGTTCGGCACGGTGATCCTGCTGCCCCTGTACCTGCAGGAAATCCGCGGGCTGAAGTCGCTGGAAACGGGCCTCGCCCTGCTCCCCGGAGGGCTCGCGATGGGCCTGCTGGGGCCGTTCATCGGCCGTCTATTCGACAAGGTGGGCCCGCTGCCCCTGACCGTCACGGGCTCGGTCATGATGGTGCTAGCCCTGTGGCAGTTCTCCCTGCTGGACGCCGGAACGCCGGTCGGCTGGATCATTGCGCTGCACGTCGCGTTGAGCCTGGGCCTGGCGCTGCTGTTCACCCCCGCCTTCACGACCGGCCTGAACCCGCTGCCGCCGCACCTCTACTCCCACGGTTCGGCCATCATGAGCACGCTGCAGCAGGTCGCCGGCGCCGCCGGGACGGCGCTGCTGGTCTCGATCTACGCCGTGGTCGCGGCCGGGGCCGGCATTGTCGCAGGCATGCACGCGGCGTTCCTGACCGCAGCGGTCATAGCCCTCGCCGCCGTCGTGCTGTCCGCCCTGATGCGCAAGACCGCCGGTGCAGAACAGCCCGCCGGGGCCGCCCACTAGCCCTGCCCTATTGAGCGCGAACGTACACTTCGCGCCCCGAAAACCGCGGATTCGGGGCCCCAAGTGTACGTTCGGGCCGGGGTGGTCGCTGGGGTGGGCGCTGGGTGGTCGTGCCCGCGCTGCTTCAGCTGGCGAAGAAGGCGCTCAGCTCGGAGATCAGCCGGTCCGGGGCCTTGTTGACGCCGTCGTGCCCCATGCCCGGCAGGATCGTGTAGCTCGAGCCGGAGAGCACGTCGTGGATCTGGGCGCAGGCCACGCCGAAGTACGCGGGGCTCTTCTCGCCCACGATGATGAGCGTTTCCAGGGGCAGTTCAAGGAACGGTTCGGCCGGCATGTCGGCGGCGATGATGGCCTTGATTTCGCGGACCCCGGTCTGCATCAGCTCGCGCAGCTGCTTGCCGATCGGGGTGCCGGCCGTCAGCTTGTTGGCCAGGGTCAGCATGGACAGCGGCATCCGGGACAGGGCGCTGCCGGTTTCGAGGCCCCTGACCAGCACGGCGAGGGCGCGGTCGTCGTCGCCGGCCGCCGTCGCCCGCTCATATTCGGTGGTCCAGTCCGCCGTGACGCTGTGGTTCACGGAGACGGCGGGATCGTACACGGCCAGCCGTTCCACCGGCAGCGTGCGGGCCGCGTGCAGGGCCACCGCACCGCCGAAGCTGTGTCCGAAGACGTCCGTGCTCGAGGTCTGTTTCATCACCGCATCGAGGTCGTGGATGTCCAGGTCCAGCGTGTAGTCCTCCGGCTGCGGGGAGGAGGAGCCGCGTCCGCGCCGGTTGAAGGTGTGCACCGGCCGGCCGAGCGAGGCGCTGAGCTTCTGCGCGAAGCGGGTGTAATCGGCGGCCGTCACCATGGACGCCGGCACGACGACGACGCCGGAGCCCGCCGAGGCGAGCTCGGCACCCGTGCTGAAAAGCTCAATGGTTCCGCCGTCGGGGGTTCTGATGTTCTCGCGGGTCATGGTCAGAGCCTAGCCGAGGCACCCGCCAACGCGCAGCCGGCCTCCCCGCCCGGGGCCGGCCCGCCCGGGACGGCCCGGCCGGTCTCCTCAGGGGCCGCAGCGGAAGCGCCGCCGGCGTCCCGGGAGCGGGCGGACGCTGCCGGACCCGCCGAGCAGGAACTTCGCCGTGGTCACGGCGAGCCGGTTCCCGGGCCGGAGGGGGCCTTCATGCAGCTGCCCGGGGACCACGGCGAATTCGATGGCCGGGACCGCGGCGGCGAGCTGCCGCCCGGTCTCGGCAAAGTACGCGGGGCTCCAGCCGCCGCTGAGCATCAGCGTGGGGGTGGTGATGGCGGCGAAGTCCGCCAGCTCCGCGTCCGCGCCCAGCACGGCGCGCATCTCCGCGACGGCGGTGGGCAGCAATCTGCGCATCTCGGCGCCCAGGCTGGTCCGGGCCGAGAGGATACTGAGCATCCGCAGCGCGCCCAGGGGCAGCCTGGACACCGGGCCCGCCGTTTCCAGGCCCTGGACGAGGTGGGCCCAGGCATGGTCCAGCTCGCCGGCGGCCACCGAACGTTCCAGCTCCGGGCGCCAGCGCCGGTTGAGGTTTCCGGACAGGGAGACCGCCGCGTCATACGTCACCATCCGGCGGATCGGAAGGCTCCGCGCCGTCTCCAGGGCCACGAAACCGCCGAAGCTGTGCGCCACGACGTCGGTGGACCCCGTCTCGCGCAGCACGGCGGCCAGGTCCGCGGTTTCCGTGGCGGCGCAGTACCCGTTCGGCTGCGGCGAGGACCCGGCCCGGCCGCGCCGGTTGTAGCAGTGCACCGGCCGCCCCAGCAGGCGGCCGAGTTTCCCGGCGAAGGGCCGGTAGAGCGCATCGGTGACCAGTGTCCCGTGCACCACGACGACGCCGGCCCCCGCGACGGCTGCCGGCGCTCCGGGCACTGCCGGCGCCGGGGCTCCGGCCGCGGGCGCCGGATGAAACGTGTGCACCTCAAGGTGCCCCTCGCCGTCGTCCGTCGCCACCGTCCACGTCTCCACAGGCTGAGTCTATTCCCGTATCCTTGCCCGGCACCGGGAACCTGTGCGGGCGGAACTCCCGGTAAACTTGGGGATTGTGACTTCCCAAAACATCCCCGCCCCGAACACCGCCGCCGAGCCGGCCGACGCCAGCGAACAGATGCGCATCCGGATGGAGAAGCGCGCCAGGCTGATCGAGCGCGGCATCGAGGCGTATCCGGTGGGGGTCGGGCGCACCCATTCGCTGGGTGAGATCCGCGAAAAGTACGCCCACCTCCAGGCCGACGAGACCACCGGCGACGTGGTCGGCGTGACCGGGCGCATCGTGTTCATCCGGAATACCGGCAAGCTCTGCTTCGTCACCCTCCAGGAGGGCGGCGTCGACGGCAAGGCCGTCCGCCTGCAGGCCATGCTGAGCCTGGCCAACATCGGCGAGGAAGCCCTCGCGGACTGGAAGGCCCTCGTGGACCTGGGCGACCACGTCTTCGTCAAGGGTGAAGTCATCTCCTCACGGCGCGGGGAGCTGTCCGTCATGGCCGAATCCTGGTCGATGGCGTCGAAGGCGCTGCGCCCGCTGCCGACGCTGCACGCCGAACTCAACGAGGAAACCCGGGTCCGCCAGCGCTACGCGGACCTCATGGTCCGTGACGAGGCCCGCGAAATGGTCTACACCCGGGCCGCGGTCACCCGTTCCATCCGCGAGACCCTGCACCGCCAGGGCTACGTCGAGGTGGAAACCCCGATGCTGCAGCTGGTCCACGGCGGCGCCACGGCCCGGCCCTTCGAGACCCACATGAACGCCTTCGACCAGAAGATGACGCTGCGCATCGCCACCGAGCTGTACCTCAAGCGCACCGTGGTCGGCGGGATCGACCGCGTCTACGACATGGGCCGGGTGTTCCGCAACGAGGGCGTCGACTCGACCCACAGCCCCGAATTCACCACCCTGGAAAGCTACGAGGCCTGGGCCGACCAGTTCGTCATGGCCGACCGGATCAAGGAGATCATCCTTGACGCCGCGGACGCCGCCGGCGTGGGCCGGGTCCTGCAGACCGAGGCCGGGGAGATCACCCTCGACGGCGACTGGGCCTGGCTGGCCGTGTACCCGGGACTTTCCGACTTCGTGGGCCAGGAAGTCACCCCCGACACTCCGGTTTCCGAGCTGCTGGCGCTCGCCGCCAAGCACGAGGTCAAGGTCGACGCCAATTGGGAAGCCGAGAAGCTCGTGGTCGAACTCTTCGGTGAACTCGTCGAGCCGACGCTGCAGAACCCCACCTTCGTCTACGACTACCCCCCGTCCGCCCAGCCGCTGGCCCGCCAGCACCGCGAGGACGACCGGCTGATCGAAGCCTGGGACCTGATCATCGGCGGCATGGAGCGGGGAACGGCCTTCTCCGAACTGATCGACCCGGTCATCCAGCGTGAACGCCTCACCGAGCAGTCCCGCCGCTCCGCCGCAGGCGATGTCGAGGCCATGCAGTTGGATGAGGACTTTCTCCGTGCGCTGGAATACGGTGCCCCGCCAATGGGCGGGATCGGCCTTGGCATCGACCGGCTGGTAATGCTCTTTACCGGCGCAGGAATCCGCGAGACCATCCTATTTCCCCTGCTGAAGCCCGAAGGACACTGATCGTGGACTACATCGCCGTATTGCTGCCGTCCGTCGTCGTCGGCCTTATATTCTGGTTCGCGATGAAATCGATTTTCAATGCGGACAAATCGGAGCGCCAGGCCGAAGCCCGCGCGCAGGCGGAAGCCGCAAAGCGTGCGCAGGGGCAGGATGCCGGCCCGGCGGACGGGCATTCCGCCGGGAATAGCAAATAGCGGCGGACTAATCCGGCCTTTGGTTTTCCTTTGGCCGGATTTTTCCACTTTGACGCGGTGCCGTAAAGCAGAGGATACTTTTTACAGATACATCCTGCTTTTTTAGATACTCGTCCTATTGGAAAGAGGGCCTTTATGGCACAGAAAGTTAAAATCATCCTTGTGGATGATCTGGATGGGGGATCCGCGGACGAAACTGTCCGGTTTGGCCTTGACGGCGTCGGTTATGAAATCGACCTGTCATCCGGCAATGCGTCAGAACTCCGCTCTGCAGTCGAGCGGTTTGTCGCCCACGCACGCAAGACATCGGGGGGCCGCCCCACGCGGACCAAAATCTCGAGCGGACGGAACCAGGACTCCGCACAGATCCGTCAGTGGGCCCGTGACAACGGCTACGCAGTCAACAGCCGCGGCCGGATCCAGGCTGAAATCCAGGAGGCCTACCACAAGGCCAATTCCTAAGCCGGACCGGCGCCCTGCCGACGGCGGTGCCCCGCCAGCCCTGCCGGAAGTGCCCCCGCCATCCCGGCGGGGGCACTTGCCGTATGCGCGGCAAAGCGGGCGCCCTCCGCACTCCCCCGGTTAAGGCCAGGCCGGGCCGCCGGGGCCGGCTTCCGAGGCGCTGTGCGTCGGCGCGGATGAGCCACGGTTTCCCCTGTGGCGAACAAACCCCAAATCTGGAACCGGGCCACGTAGCATCAAAGTACGTCGTAGCTAGGAGTGTGGCGAAATGTTTGAGCGATTCACGGACCGTGCCCGTCGCGTAGTTGTGCTTGCCCAAGAAGAGGCACGCATGCTGAACCACAATTACATTGGTACCGAACACATCCTCTTGGGTCTGATCCATGAGGGTGAAGGTGTTGCCGCCAAAGCCCTTGAGTCCTTGAGCATTTCGCTCGACGGCGTCCGCGAGCAGGTACAGGAGATCATCGGCCAGGGCCAGCAGGCCCCGTCCGGGCACATCCCCTTCACGCCGCGTGCCAAGAAGGTGCTGGAGCTCTCGCTGCGCGAGGCCCTGCAGCTGGGACACAACTACATCGGAACCGAGCACATCCTGCTCGGCCTCATCCGCGAGGGTGAAGGTGTGGCCGCCCAGGTGCTGGTCAAGCTCGGCGCGGACCTGGGCCGCGTCCGCAACCAGGTCATCCAGCTGCTCTCCGGCTACCAGGGCAAGGAAGCCACCGGCGCCGGCGTCGGCCCGGGACAGCCCGAAGGCACTCCCGCCGGTTCGGTCGTCCTGGACCAGTTCGGCCGCAACCTGACCCAGGCCGCGCGTGAGAACAAGCTGGATCCCGTCATCGGGCGCGAATCCGAAATGGAACGCGTCATGCAGGTCCTGTCCCGCCGCACCAAGAACAACCCTGTGCTGATCGGCGAGCCCGGCGTCGGCAAGACCGCCGTCGTCGAAGGCCTGGCCCAGGCGATCGTCCGCGGCGACGTGCCCGAGACCATCAAGGACAAGCAGCTGTACACGCTGGACCTCGGGTCCCTCGTGGCCGGATCCCGCTACCGCGGTGACTTCGAAGAGCGCCTCAAGAAGGTCCTCAAGGAGATCCGCACCCGCGGCGACATCATCCTGTTCATCGATGAGATCCACACCCTCGTCGGTGCCGGAGCCGCCGAAGGCGCCATCGATGCGGCCTCGATCCTGAAGCCCATGCTGGCCCGCGGCGAGCTGCAGACCATCGGTGCGACCACGCTGGATGAATACCGCAAGCACATCGAGAAGGATGCCGCCCTGGAACGCCGCTTCCAGCCGATCCAGGTCAAGGAGCCCTCCGTCGCGCACGCGATCGAGATCCTCAAGGGCCTGCGCGACCGGTACGAGGCGCACCACCGCGTCACCATCACCGACGGCGCCCTCGCCTCGGCGGCGGCCCTGTCCGAACGCTACATCTCGGACCGTTTCCTGCCGGACAAGGCGATCGACCTGATCGACGAGGCCGGTGCCCGGTTGCGGATCCGCCGGATGACGGCCCCGCCGGAGCTCAAGGTCATGGACGAGAAAATCGCCGCCATGAAGCTGGAGAAGGAATCCGCGATCGACGCGCAGGACTTCGAAGGCGCCGCGGCGCTGCGCGACAAGGAGCAGAAGCTCATTGCCGAGCGCGCCGAGAAGGAACGCCAGTGGAAGACCGGCGGCATGGACGACATCTCCGAAGTCGATGAGGATCTCATCGCCGAGGTGCTGGCGAACTCCACCGGCATTCCGGTCTTCAAGCTCACCGAGGAGGAGTCCTCGCGCCTGCTGAAGATGGAAGACGAGCTGCACAAGCGCGTCGTCGGCCAGGACGAGGCCATCCGCGCCCTGTCCCAGGCCATCCGGCGCACCCGTGCCGGCCTGAAGGACCCCAAGCGTCCGGGCGGTTCGTTCATCTTCGCCGGCCCCACCGGCGTCGGCAAGACCGAGCTGGCCAAGGCCCTGGCCGAGTTCCTGTTCGGTGAAGAAGACGCCCTGATCACCCTGGACATGTCCGAGTACTCGGAGAAGCACACGGTGTCGCGGCTCTTCGGCGCCCCTCCGGGCTACGTGGGCTACGAGGAAGGCGGACAGCTGACCGAGAAGGTCCGGCGCCGTCCGTTCTCCGTGGTGCTCTTCGACGAGGTGGAGAAGGCGCACGCAGACCTGTTCAACTCGCTGCTGCAGATCCTGGAGGACGGCCGCCTGACCGACTCCCAGGGCCGCGTGGTGGACTTCAAGAACACCGTGATCATCATGACCACCAACCTCGGCACCCGGGACATCTCCAAGAGCGTGGCCACCGGCTTCCAGTCCGGCACGGACACGCAGACCGGCTACAACCGGATGCGCGCCCGCGTCACGGAGGAACTCAAGCAGCACTTCCGTCCCGAGTTCCTGAACCGTGTCGATGACGTTGTGGTGTTCCCGCAGCTGACCCAGGACGAGATCATCGAGATCGTGGACATGTTCGTGGGCCGGCTGGAGAAGCGGCTCAAGGACAAGGACATGGGCATCGAGCTCACCACCGCGGCCAAGGTGCTCCTGGCAACCCGCGGCTACGATCCCGCGATGGGCGCCCGGCCGCTGCGCCGCACCATCCAGCGCGAGATCGAGGACCAGCTCTCCGAGAAGATCCTCTTCGGCGAGCTGCACGGCGGCGACATCGTGGTGGTGGATGTGGACGGCGAAGGCGACGACGCCAAGTTCACCTTCGCCGGCAACGCCAAGCCGCGTATCCCGGAGATCGCCCCGAGCGTCTAGGCAGCAAGTCCAAAGGCCCCGTTTTCCCGCAAGGGAAGGCGGGGCCTTTGCCTTGCCCAACTGGCTCGCAATTGTTGTCGTTTTGGACGCTCAAAACGACAACAATTGCGAGCCAGTTGGGGCCGGGCAAGGGTGCAGCAGGGCGCCGCCGTAAGATTGGGCTGTGACTGAGACCATCCGCATCCGCCCTGCCCGCACCAGCGACGTGGCGTCCATCAAGTCGCTGGTGGCTCCGCTGGCCGATCAGCGGATCCTCATGGCGAAGGAGACCGTGGCGTACTACGAAAGCCTGCAGGAGTTCCGGATCGCCGAATCCGTCGACGGCGAGGTGATCGGCTGCGGCGCTCTTCACGTCATGTGGGAGGACCTGGCCGAGGTGCGTACCCTCGCGGCAGCGTCGTCGTGGCGCGGCAAGGGAGTGGGGCACGTGCTCGTCGAGCGGCTGCTGGAGGATGCCAGAGAGCTGGGGGTCTCCCGCGTGTTCTGCCTGACGTTCGAAGTGGGGTTCTTCAAGAAGCACGGCTTCGAAGTCATGGCGGACCAGACTGCAGTGGATCAGGAGGTTTATTCGGAGCTGCTGCGCTCGCATGACGAGGGCGTCGCCGAGTTCCTGGACCTGGCCCGGGTGAAGCCCAACACCCTGGGCAATACCAGGATGATCAAGGCCCTGTAGCCGGGCCGCGGCCCGGCTGTGGCCCGGCTGCGGCCGGAGACGGGGACCGGACCGGTCCGGGGCTTCCGTTCACTAAATTTGGTGGATAAACTGATCCCGGCCCAGGGGGTGGGCCGCCATCTTCCGGAGGCAGAAAATGCACCAAGACGTGATTTTTCCAGGTTTCTCCGCATTCCACACGACCGGCGCCGTTGCGCCTGCGGCACCCGGCCAGGCCGGCAGCGGCCAGGCCGGCAGCGGCCCGGCCGGCACCAGCACGGAGGGCGGGGCCGCCGAAGCCCAGACGGCCGCCGGCACCCGGCGCCCGGGCCCAACAGGAACAGGCCCAACAGGAACGTGCCCGGCAGGAACAGGCCCAGCAGGAACGGGCCCAGCAGGAACGGGCGCTGCCCGGTTGAACACGCCGCCGTTTTCGTGGCTGTGCGGCGACGCGTGGCCGGACTTCCCACGGCGGGCGGACAAGCAGCCCTGACGAACGCCGTCGGCAGCCACGCCGTCGGCAGCCAGGCCGGCAGCGAAACCGGCGGAACTGCGGTTTCCGCAGTATCCCGGGTCCGCCCCAGCCGTTCGAAAACCGGCGCCTATCACTGGCAGGGCCCCGGTAGTAGGGTCTAACCAAGCAGCCAGGACACCATCCAGGGAGCACCGCCATGAAGAAGCTCATCAACGATCCCCGTGCCGTGGTCGACGAGTCAGTCGAGGGGTTCGGGCTCGCCCATGCCGACCTCGTGACCGTCTTCGCGGACCCGAACTACATCGTCCGCAAGGATGCGCCGGTGGCAGGCAAAGTGGGCCTCGTCTCGGGCGGCGGCAGCGGCCACGAGCCGTTGCATGGCGGCTATGTGGGCGTGGGCATGCTCGACGCCGCCGTGCCGGGCGCCGTGTTCACCTCGCCCACCCCGGACCAGATCCTTCCGGCCACGCTCGCCGTCAACTCAGGCGCCGGCGTGGTGCATATCGTGAAGAACTACACCGGCGACGTGCTCAACTTCGAGACCGCGGCGGAACTTGCACAGGCCGAAGGCGTGGAGGTCCGCACGGTCCTCGTCAACGACGACGTCGCCGTGCAGGACTCGCTGTACACCGCCGGGCGCCGCGGCGTGGGCGGCACGGTCCTGGTGGAGAAGATCGCCGGGGCGGCGGCCGAGCGCGGCGACAGCCTTGACGCGGTCGCCGCCATCGGCGACCGCGTCAACCAGAACGTGCGCAGCATGGGCGTGGCCCTGACCGCCTGCACGGTCCCGCACGCGGGCGTGCCCAGCTTTGAGCTGGAGGAAAACGAGATCGAGATCGGCATCGGCATCCATGGCGAGCCCGGCCGGCACCGCATCCCGATGGAAAACGCCGACGGCATCACGGACCGCCTGCTGGACCCGGTGGTCAGCGATCTCGGCGTCGCCTCCGGAGACCAGGTGCTCCTCTTCGTGAACGGCATGGGCGGCACCCCGCTGAGCGAGCTGTACATCGTCTACCGCAGGGCCGCCCAGGTGCTGGCCGAAAAGGGCGTCACCGTGGCCCGCTCGCTCGTGGGCAACTACATCACGTCCCTTGAGATGCAGGGCTGCTCCATCACCGTCCTGCGCCTCGACGAGGAGATGACGGCGCTCTGGGATGCGCCCGTCCACACGCCGGCCCTGCGCTGGGGCGTCTGAGCATGGGCCTCGACGTCAACTGGGCGGTGCGCTGGCTCACGCGCTCCGCCCAGGCCATGGCGGATCACCGGGTGGAGCTCATTGACCTGGACCGGCCGATCGGGGATTCCGATCATGGCGAGAACATGGACCGCGGTTTCAGGGCCGTGATGGACAAACTCGCCGAGTCGCCGCCGGAAACCCCCGCGGCGGCGCTGAAGCTGACGGCCATGACCCTGATGTCCAAGGTGGGCGGGGCCGCCGGCCCGCTGTACGGGACGGCTTTCCTGCGGGCATCCACCGCTCTCGGAGACCAGGCCGACGTCGACGCCGCCACGCTGGTGGCGGCCCTGCGGGCGGCCCGCGACGGCATCGTTGCCCGCGGGAAGGCCGAATCCGGGGACAAGACGATGGTGGACGCCTGGACGCCGGCGGTTGAGGCCGCCGCCGCTGCCGCCGGGGACGGCGACGCCCACGCGGTGCTGCTGGCCGCGGCGGAGGCGGCCGAGGCCGGCGCCGTGTCCACCGATCCGATGCTCGCCCGGAAGGGACGCGCCAGCTACCTGGGGGAGCGCAGCATCGGCCACCGGGACCCGGGCGCCGTCTCCAGCGCGCTGATCCTGCGCGCCGCGGCCGGAGCCGCCGAATGAGCGTCCGGCTCGTCGTCGTTTCCCACAGCGGGAAGATCGCCGAGGGCGCCGTCGAGCTGGCCGCCCAGATGGCGCCCGACGTGCTGATCCTCCCGGCAGGAGGCACCGACGACGGCCGGATCGGCACGAGCCTGGAGAAGGTCATGGCGGCGCTGGAACAGGCGGCCGGCGACGGTTCTGATGGGGTTGTTGTGCTGACGGACCTCGGCTCGGCGGTGATGACCGCGGAATCAGCGCTGGAGTTCGCGGCGGATCCGGAGTCGGTGCTGCTGGCCGACGCGCCGCTCGTGGAGGGCCTCGTCGCCGCAGCCGTCGCGGCGCAGGCCGGGGCCGACGCGCGGGCGGTGAAGGAAGCCGCCGAAGCCGTCTACCGGCCCCCGGCTGCGCCCGAAGCGCCCGCCCGCGGGCATCAGCAGCCGCCGGACGCCACCGCGGACTTCGAAATCGTGAACCAGGCCGGAATGCACGCCCGGCCGGCGGCCAAGATTGCCGGCGGCCTGTCCGGGATGGATGTCGACGTGTCCATCAACGGCGCCGACGGCGCGTCGATGACCGAACTCATGATGCTCGGCGCGCCCAAGGGCACGGTGCTGCATGTCCAGGCCAGCGGACCGGACGCCGCGAAGGCCATGCGGTATCTCGGCGGCCTGGTCGAATCGGGCTTCGGCGAACCCTGAGGCCGGAATTCCAGGACAGGTCACGGCAGGACAGGTCACGGCAACAGGGTTGCCGCAGGGTCCGGCGCCCGCCGGTCCTGGCGCACCGGGCTCCACGCGATCCAGCCGCCGGCCACCGCCATGACCAGGGCCCCGGCGGTCTGGGTGGGCAGGCTGCTTCCCGTCGTGGCCTGCCCCAGCACCACGCCCAGGACGTAGAACAGTACGACGCCGGCCAGCCAGGCTGCGCCGGCCCAGCGCGGCAGCGTGTGGGAGCCCCAGACCGCGGTGCCCAGCAGGACGTTGCCGACGAACGCCAGCAGGAGCCCGAGCAGGAAGGAGCCCTGCATGGCGGCCGGAAACTCCAGTGCCATGACGTCCCGGTTCCCGTCCAGGTAGGCCCTCCCGACCGCCGGCAACGTGAAGGTGGAGATGGCCGCCGGCACCAGCAGCAAGGCGGAACCGGCGACGGACATGACCATGGCCGCCAGCGCCAGGCGCCCCACCCGGCTGTTGGCCAGGAAGCAGCCGAGGGCGAAGACGCCGAAGATCGCAAGGACGGTGCCCGCCGTGCTGCCGAACAGGTGGCTGGTCAGGTAGGAGTCCGCGCTGACAAACCTTGCCCAGGCGTCCGGATCCCTGACCTGGTCGGGCTGGGGCTCGAGCGTGGCCCAGGCTGTGATCAGGCTGTGATCAGGCTGTGATCAGGCTGTGATCAGGCCCGAGACGGCCAGCGCCCACAGTCCCGCGTGGATCCAGCGGGTGATGTTCCGTGCGTTCATCGGGCTGTCCTGTTCTGCCGCGCCTAATCCGCCTGCCGAAGGCCGTTTGCATCCAGCACGAGGCCGGCGGTGATGAACCGGCCGCACTTCTCGCCGAAGGGGTAGGCCACCCGCGGCGTGAACGTGAGCGTCCGGACCGGCAGCGGGAGGCCGCTGGCATCCGTTCCCATGGACGTCGCCTCGATGCTGTCGCCGGTCAGGACATCAAGCATCAGCATACCCCTGACCGTGCCGTCAGGGGAAGAGCTTGCCGAACAGGGCCGGTCGCCGCCGTTGGGGCCGGGTTCACAGCCCTGGTCGACGGTTGTGCTTCCGGGGAAGAGCCCAAGGTCAGCCTCCGCGCAGCGGCCGGCCTGGCATGCCTTGAGGTGGACGGACTTCACCGAAGCCGCATACTCCTTCGCCACGGTCAGCGCGACCAGGGGCGCCTGTGCGATCGCGGGGCAGACCGTCTCGGCCTGGCACCCGCTCGCCAGGAGCGCACCGGTGAGCGCAAAACCGGTCAGGGCCACGGTTGCCGCGAACTTGCGCATGCTCCAGCGTAGGGCCGGAGGCGCGGGCCGCCAAGGGAGCCGGAGTCAGGAAGGGAGCCGGAGGCCGCCGGGGTGGAGCTCAGCCAGGCCATCGCTGAGCAGGCCGGCCAGGGCGCGTTCCAGCTGCTCGGGAGCCGAGTTGAGCCGGTGCAAGGCGGCGAGGGGAATGCCGATCCCGTCCGGCTCGAAGCCGAGGTCAGCGGGGGCCCGCCGGAACAGTTCCGGCTCCACCGGCGCGTCGGCCAGCCGGAGCACAGCCATCACGGCGCCGCGCACCTGGCGGTCCGTTCCGTGCCAGGACTGTCCCTTGGGCGTGTAGGTGGGCGGCGGCTCGCCGGCCGCGAGCCAGGCGCAGGAACCGCGCACCGGGCATTGCCCGCACTTCGGCGCCCGCGCCGTGCACACGAGCGCCCCCAGCTCCATGACGGCGGCGTTCCACCGCACCGACTCGCCGACGTCGTCCGGGAGAACCTGCGCCGCCAGCCGCATTTCCGCGGCGGTCAGGGCAGGCGACGGCAAGGCGGCGCCGGAGAGCAGGCGGGCATGGACCCGGCGGATATTGGTGTCCACCACCGTTGCACGGCGGCCGAAAGCGAACGCGGCAACGGCCGCAGCCGTGTAGCTGCCCACGCCTGGAAGCCCGAGGAGCTCCGCAGCACTGCCGGGCACCTCGCCGTCATGGTCCTTGACGAGGGCGACGGCGGCCGCGTGCAGCCGCAGCGCCCGCCGGGGGTAGCCCAGCCGCCCCCAGGAGCGGACGGCCTCCCCGGCGGCCTCCCGGGCCAGCCCTGCCGGCTCCGGCCAGCGCCGCAGCCACTCCTCCCACACGGGCAGGACCCGGACCACCGGGGTCTGCTGGAGCATGATCTCGCTGACCAGCACACCCCAGGGAGTGCAGTCCGCGGCCCGCCACGGAAGCTCCCGGGCGTTGGATTCGAACCAGCCGGCCAGCGCTTGGTGGAGGGCTGCCAGCGGCAGCCCGGCGGGTGCGGGGGCGGGTGTGCGGGCGGGGGCGGGTGCGGGAAGGTTCTGCGGGTGCGCGGCAGCACGGACGGCGGGGGAGTCGGCTAGAGCTTTGATGCAAGTAAGCGTAGTAGATGAGAGCCACAGTCCGCCTGCGGCGTGGGAGGGCCCCATACCCGGCGCGGTTCTCTAGCCTAGGAGAATGGGCAGGCAAGACAATTCAGGAACCCGAGGTTCCCGGCCGAAGGTTTCCGGCGGCGGACAAAACGCGCGGAAACCCGGGCGGGAGCCTGCACGAAAACCGCTCAGCCCCGTATTCCGCCGCCGCCGGCTGTTCGTGGGCGCCGCCCTGCTGCTGGTGATCGCCGTCGCCGTCGGCGGCTTCATTGCTGTCTCCAGCGCCATCACCGGCGGCCAGCCTTCCACGGACCCGGGCGGCTCCGCCGGCGCGAGCGGGCAGGCTGCTCCCTCGGACGCGGCTTCACCGCCGTCCACGGCACCCACCGCCTCGGCGACCCCTGCTTCGACCCCTACGGCCAGCAGTTGCGAGCAGAATCTGGTGACGGTGACGGCCGCCACGGACAAGGCCGCCTACGCGGCGGACGAGAAGCCGTTGCTGAGCCTGAAGGTCACGAACGGCAATAAGGTGCCGTGCGAGGTGAACATGGGAACGTCACAGATGGAGTTCCTCATCATCAGCGGATCGGACCGGATCTTCTCGTCCCAGGACTGCCAGACGGACAGCACGGACCTGGTGAAGACCATCGCGCCGGGCCAGACCGAGACGGCGAACTTCCCGTGGCTGCGCAACCGCACCGTGCAGGGCTGCGCCCTTATCGGGGCCAGGCCCGGCTCCGGCGGCTCCTATTACGTCTTCACGGCCAGGCTGGCGAGCAAGACGAGCGCCAAGGCCGTGTTCCAGCTCAACTGAGTCCCCTCGATTGCTCCGTAACTGCCCTTTTGAGGGCCCAAAACGGCAGTTGCGGAGCAATGGACGGGTTTCAGGGCGACGGGTTTCCGGGCGACGGAGTCAGAGGAACCTGTCCAGGAGGCTGGCCTCGGCCATCCGGCTCAGGCCCTCGCGGACCGTCCGGGCGCGCTGGTCGCCGATCCCGTCCACGGTCATGAGGTCATCGATCGTCGCGGCCATCAGGAACTGCAGGCCGCCGAAGTGGTCCACGAGCCGGTCGGCAACGGCCTTGGGCACGGCCTTGAGGCCGGAGAGCAGGCGGTAGCCGCGCGGCTGGACGACGGCGTCGAGGTTCGCCTCGCCGCCGGCGAAGCCGACGATCCCGGAGATCCTGCCAAGATCGATCAGTTCGGTGGGGCCCAGGCTCACGAGTGCCTTGACCGCGTTCTCGATGTCCTCGGCGGAGGCGGCCGGGCCTGAGTAGTCGCGGATGATCACATCACTGCCGGGGCCGCGGCCTGCAGTCAGCTCGTCCAGCTGCAGGGAAAGCAGGCGCCCGTCTTCGCCGAGTTCGAGCACATACTGTGAGATCTCCTCGGAAATCCGGCGCACCATTTCCTGGCGCTGCAGCGTCACGGCGACGTCGCGGACGGTCACCATGGCCTCGATTTCCAGGGCGGAGAGCGAGCTGGTCACCTGGTCCAGGCGCGAGCGGTAGCGTTCCAGGGTGGCCAGGGCCTGGTTGGCGCGGGCCAGGACCTTCTCGGAGCCCTCCAGGACGTGCCTGAGCCCGTTGACGTAAAGGGCGATGATCTGCATCGACTGGCTGACGGAGATGACCGGGACCCCGGTCTGGATGGCCACGCGCTCCGCGGTCCGGTGCCGGGTGCCGGACTCCTGGGTTTCGATGCTGGAGTCCGGGACCAGCTGCACGGCCGCCCGCAGGATATTGCTGGCATCCTTGTCACAGATGATCGCGCCGTCCATTTTCGCCAGTTCCCGCAGGCGGGTGGGGGAGAAGTCGATCCCGATCTCGAAGCCGCCGGAACAGATGGATTCGATGGTCCGGTCTATGCCCAGGACGATCAGGGCGCCGGTGCGCCCGCGGAGGATGCGCTCGAGGCCGTCGCGGAGGGCCGTGCCCGGCGCTACCCTGCCCAGAGTCGCCTTGAGTGAATCTTCAGGGCTCCGAGCCATGGTTTTCCCTTCAAAGGTGCAGGCTCCAGCCTGCAGGTACGCCGGTTCCGAGGATTTCCGGCAGGATCAAAAGTACTCGGTTTCCCGTCCTCCCCATAGTAGAGGCAAAGCGGTGCGCCAACCGCACAGGCAAGCCTCAAAGTGCTCCATTGCGACGCGTCCGGAAGTGCCTCCGGAATGGCCCGCGCGGCGGTCTCCCGGGACGGGACTTTCGGCCCTCCGCACGGCCGGTTGGCGTCCTGCGATAAACTGGAAGCCTTGGGTGTTCCCCGGCCTTCCGCCTGGCCCGGACCCGGACAGCGACCATCTCCCCAGCCCGCAGCGAAAGTAGCACCGTGTCTCAAGAAGTCCTCAGCCCCGCCCGAGTCCATGAGATTCACAAGCAGGCGGCCCGGCGTCGGACTTTCGCTGTCATTTCCCACCCTGACGCGGGCAAATCCACCCTCACAGAGGCCCTGGCACTGCATGCCAAGGTGATCGGCACCGCCGGCGCCTCCAGCGGCAAGGCCAACCGCAAGGAAACGATCTCCGACTGGATGCAGATGGAAAAGGACCGCGGCATTTCCATCAGCTCGGCCGCGCTGCAGTTCGCCTACCGGGACACCGTCATCAACCTGCTGGACACCCCCGGCCACGCGGACTTCTCCGAGGACACCTACCGGGTGCTGGCCGCCGTCGACTGCGCGGTGATGCTCGTGGACGCCGCCAAGGGCCTGGAAACCCAGACCATGAAGCTCTTCGAGGTCTGCAAGCAGCGGAACCTGCCCATCATCACCGTGATCAACAAGTGGGACCGCCCGGGCCTGGACGCCCTGGCGCTCATGGACGAGATCACCGAGCGCACCGGCCTCCAGCCGATGCCGCTGACCTGGGCCGTGGGCATCTCCGGCGACTTCCGCGGCGTGTGGGACCTCCGCAACGACCGCTTCGCCAAGTTCCAGCGCAACAACTCCGGCGCCAACATCGCCATCACCGAGTACTTCACCCCGGAGCAGGCCGCGGCCAGCCAGGGCGGCGACTGGACCAACGCGGTGGACGAGGCCGGGCTGGTCGTCGAATCCAACCTCGGGTTCGACGTCGACGCCTTCCACGCCGGCAAGGCCACCCCGATCCTGTTCAGCTCCGCCGCCCTGAACTTCGGCGTGAAGGAAATCCTCGACGCCCTCGTGGACTTCGCCCCGCCCGCCGCGCCCCGGCCCGACGTCGACGGCGCACCGCGCCCCGTCGACGCGCCCTTCGCCGGGTTCGTCTTCAAGGTCCAGGCCGGCATGAACAAGGCCCACCGCGACCACGTCGCCTTCATCCGCGTCTGCTCCGGCATCTTCGAGCGCGGCATGGTGGTGACGCAGGGCAGGACCGGGAAGTCGTTCGCCACGAAGTACGCCCAGCAGGTCTTCGGCCGGGAACGCGAGGTCATCGACGAGGCATTCCCCGGCGACGTCGTGGGGCTCGTGAATGCTTCCTCGCTGCGGGTGGGCGACAGCCTGTTCCTGGCCGAGCCGGTGGAGTTCCCCGCCATCCCGCTGTTCGCCCCGGAGCACTTCCAGGTGGCGCGGTCCAAGGACCCCAGCCGCTTCAAGCAGTTCCGCCGCGGCATCGAACAGCTCGAACACGAGGGCGTCATCCAGGTCCTCCGCTCCGACATCCGCGGCGACCAGGCCCCCGTGCTGGCCGCCGTCGGCCCCATGCAGTTCGAGGTCGTGGAGGACCGCATGGCGCACGATTTCAGCGCGCCGATGCGGCTGGAACGGCTGCCGTATTCGCTCGCCCGGATTTCGACGGCGGATGCCATGCCTGCGCTGGCCAACGTCCCCGGCGCCGAGGTGCTGCTGCGTTCCGACGGCGAGTACCTGGCCCTGTTCAACGACGTCTGGGCGCTGCGCCGGATCGAGAAAAACCATCCGGACCTGACTCTGGTGCCGATCGGCACGCACAACCCCGCCAAGTAGCGCCGCGGCCTCCGGCCGGCCAGGCGCCGTCGGGGGCCCCGCGCCGTCGGGCCTAACGCCTGCCGTGCCTAACGCCTGCTGCGCCTAACGCCTGCTGCGCCTAACGCCTGCTGCGCCTAACGCCTGCTGCGCCTAACGCCTGCCGCGCCTAACGCCTGCCGGCGTGCAGCGCCAGTTCCAGCTCGAACCGCGCCTCCGGATCCTCCAGGGCGTCACCGAAAAGCTCACGCAGCTGCGCCGCCCGGTAGCCCACGGTCTGCGGGTGGATCCCCAGCTCGGCCGCGACCGGGCCGCGCTGGCCCCAATGCCGGAGCCAGGAGAGCAGGGTTTCCGCCAGCCGCTCCCGCTGGGCCGGGCGAAGGCCCTCCAGGGGCGCCAGGCGGCGGTTCGCGAGCTCGGCGATGGCGGAGGGCTCGGCGCCCAAAACCACCTCCGCCAGGTGCTCGTCGGCCCAGATGGGCGGGTCCTCCGGCCCGTCCCGGGGAGGCAGGACAGAAGCGGACAGCACGGCCAGCCGCAGGGAATCCGGGACCTTCTCCCAGCCGCCGGCCGGCCCGACGGACGCTCCGCGCCCCCGCAGGGCCCGTTCCAGGTCCGCGCGCGCGGCCTTGGACTTCCGCGCCGGAACCAGGGCGACGGCGTCGGTCTCGCGTTCCACGACAAGGGTGCCGGGTCCCAGCCGCACCCGCAACCCGGCCGAGCGCTCCACCGGAAGGGTCACCACCACCATCCTTGGCGGCAGGGACCAGTCGGCCATGGCTGCCGTCTGGCGCAGGGCGGCCTCATCGGCCTGGCCACGCAGCAGCAGATCGAGCAGCTCGGTGCGGCGCCGGTCCACCGCTCCGGCGCGCTCGGACTGCTCCACCGCGTAGGCTTCGGCGCTCACCGCCGAGAGTTCGTCGATGTACGCGAGAATCGATTCGCCCAGGTCCACGACCACGCTCTGGCCCAGCTGGCGTTCAACGGACATCCGGGACATCTCCCGGAACACCACCCGGGCGCCCATCCGGTACGCACTCAGCAGCGCGTCCATGCTCCGGCCCTGCCGGAACTCGCCGCTGCCGAGCCCGGCCACCAGTTGCCTGCTCTCCTCGGACAGGGCCGGAAGCCGGGTCCCGGGCAGCTGCAGGAAGCGGTCCAGTGCCGCGGCGACGCCCCGGCGCAGGCCGCGGCCGAACCGTCCCTCGATGGGCCTGGCATAAGCGGGAACGAGCTGCGGTACGGCGTCGATGATGGCCTCCACGATGCCGGGCATCATGGGTCGCAGCATGTCGCTGACCTCCCGCGGCAGCGCCAGCCAGGGCGGCTCATGCGCGGGGGCCGGGGCGTGGCTTTCGGCCGGAGCATTCATGGCGCACTCCTAAAGTTGTGTCCAGGAGATAGTTTCTGTGAAGCGATCGTATGCCTTGGGTGAAGAAGTATGCCCCATACTGACATATGCTTGAAGCATGATCCGGCTCCGTAAGCTGGCGCGCGCCGCATCGATACTGACCACCCCCCTGGCTCCAGAAGACATTCTGTCGCTGTTCAACCCTGTGTTTTCTGCCCGCCAGTTGCGCGGGGTAGTCACCCGGGTGGTCCCCGAGACGAGCGATTCCGCCACCATTTTCTTCCGCCCCGGCCGCGGCTGGCAAGCACACCGCGCCGGCCAGTGGGCCCGCATCGGCGTCGAGCTCGATGGCGTCCGGCACTGGCGCTCCTACTCGCTCAGCAACCGGGCGGGCCAGGAACCGGCCATCACCGTCACCGACAGGGGCGCCGTCTCCGGGACCCTTGTGCGCACCACCAAGCCCGGCGATGTCCTCTTCCTGGCGCCGCCGCAGGGCGACTTTGTCCTGCCGGAACACCCCCGCCCGCTGCTCATGCTGACCGCCGGCAGCGGCATCACCCCGGTGATGTCGATGATCCGCACGCTTGTGCCGCACCGCCCTGACGCCGACGTCGTGCTGATCCACTTCGCCCGCACCGCAGCGGATGCCATCTTCCGTGAGGAACTCGCCGAACTCGCGGACCAGTTCCCCAACTTCCGCGTCGTCCACTGGTTCACCGCCGAACGCGGCCGCATGAACTTCAGTTCCCCCGCCGAGCTGGAACGGCTCTGCCCGGACTGGCGCCAGCGCGCCGCCTACGCCTGCGGCCCCGAAGTCTTCCTCGACCACGCCGAGGCGCTGTGGGCAGCCGAAACCGCGGCCGGGGAATCCTCCCCGGGCGCGCACGCCGCCACGCTGAACATCGAACGCTTCAGTACCAGCCTTGCCGGCGGTGCCGGGCACGACGGCGGGCTGGTCACCTTTGAGGCCTCGGACCGTGAGGTCGAAGCGGACGGGGACACGCCCCTGCTCGACGTCGGCGAGGATGCCGGTGTGCTGATGCCCAGCGGCTGCCGCATGGGAATCTGCCACAGCTGCCTCATTCCGCTCCGGGCCGGCCAGGTCCGTGACCTGCGCACCGGCGAAGTGCATGGCGAGCCCGGCCAACTAATCCAGACGTGCGTTTCGGCAGCTGCCGGACCCGTTAGCCTCGACCTCTAAGGAGCACCACCGTATGACGATCGTTACCAACAAACCGGACGTTGCCGGGGAAGACGCCTCCCGGGACGCTGCCCCGAAAGACGGTGCCGCCCCCAAGAAGGCGCCCGCCGCCGTGAAGACGCGGCCCGGCGCCCTTGCCGAGTCCGGCAGCCCGACGCTGCGTCCGCCGTCCGCCGCCCACCTCTCCGACGAGCAGGTTGCCGAGCTGGGCCGTGAACTCGACGCCATCCGTGACGACATCCTGGCCAAGCGCGGAGCGTCCGACGCCGCCTACATCCGCCGCATGATCAAGATCCAGCGCGGACTCGAGATTTCCGGCCGCGCCGCGCTCCTGGTCAGCAAGAACAAGGCTGCCTGGGTCGCCGGCACCACGCTGCTGAGCTTCGCCAAGATCCTGGAAAACATGGAACTGGGCCACAACATCCTGCACGGCCAGTGGGACTGGATGCGCGACCCGGACATCCACTCCACCACGTGGGAATGGGACTTCGTCACCCCCGCGCGCGCCTGGCAGCACACCCACAACGATCTGCACCACCGCTGGACGAACGTCATCGGCAAGGACAACGACGTCGGATACAACCTGCTCCGCATGGACCCGGACCAGGAATGGAAGCCCTTCAACCTGGGCAACCCGCTCTACAACGCGCTGCTGGCCCCGGTCTTCGAGTGGGGGATCGCCATCTACGATCTCGAGCTGCAGGACTACAAGGAGGGCAAGAAGACCAAGGCCGCCCTGGTCAAGGACCTCAAGGCCCTGGGGCGCAAGGCCCTCACGCAGTTCACGAAGGACTACGCCGCCACCCCCGCCGTCGCCATGCTCACCGGCTCCGGCAAGCAGGCACTGTACGGCACCCTGACGGCCAATGCCGTCCGCAACCTCTGGGCCCACGCCGTGATCTTCTGCGGGCACTTCCCGGAGGGGACGGACACCTTCACCGAGGAAATGGTGGAAGGCGAGACCCGCGGCGACTGGTACGTGCGGCAGATGATCGGCTCCGCCAACATCTCCGGTTCAAAGTTCATGCACCTCATGACGGGCAACCTGTCGCACCAGATCGAGCACCACCTCTTCCCGGACATCCCGTCCAACCGCTACGCCGAGGTGGCGCCGAAGGTCCAGGAAATCTGCAAGCGCTACGGGCTGACGTACACCACGGGCCCCATCCTGAAGCAGGTCGGCTCCACGTGGGCGAAGGTCTTCAAGCTCGCACTGCCGCCCCGGAAGGCCTGAGCGGCCCGGTCCTGAGACGATGACGGGACATGTCCTCCCGTGGGTAGCGCGCAATGCGCAGCCCGCCACGGGACATGTCCCGCTCGGGGGCTGGTGCGTGGACATATTCCTGTTGTGCCCGGTCCCGGGCGCGAAGAATGGGTATGTCCTCCCGGAGCGGGAGACGGGCAGGCCGGGCCGAGTCAGCCGATCAACAGGCCCAGCGCCTCGGCCAGGTGTCCGACTTCCCGCACCGAGAACCCGGCGGGCACCGGGCCGGGGCCGTTGGGGCTGGCCGGCACCACGGCGTGCGTGAATCCGAGCCGGTGGGCTTCCTGGATGCGCTGGTTGATGCCGGGGACCGGGCGGACCTCCCCGGCGAGGCCCACCTCGCCGAATGCGATGAGCCGCTCCGGCAACGGTTTCCTGGCCTTGGCCGACGCCACGGCCAGCGCCACCGCGAGGTCCGTGGCCGGTTCGCTGAGCTTCACGCCGCCCACGGTGGCCACATAGGAGTCATCCTTGTTCAGCAGGCAGCCCGCGCGCTGCTGCAGCACGGCGAGCAGCATCGCCACCCGTGAGCTGTCCAGCCCGCTCGTGGCCCGGCGCGGCTGGGAACTGGAGCTTTCGGCGAGCAGCGACTGGACCTCTGCCAGCAGCGGCCGGCGCCCTTCCAGGGTCACCGTGATGCAGGTGCCGGAGACGGGCTCCTTGGTCCGTGAGACGAACAGGCCGCTGGGATCGGCCAGGCCGACGATGCCGTCCTCGTTCAGGTCGAAGCAGCCGACATCATCGGTGGGCCCGTAGCGGTTCTTGACCGCACGGAGGAGCCGCAGCCGGGAATGGCGCTCGCCCTCGAACTGGCACACCACGTCCACGAGATGCTCGAGCAGCCGGGGCCCGGCGATGGAGCCGTCCTTGGTCACGTGCCCCACGAGCAGCGTGGTCATGTTGCGGCGCTTGGCCGCGGCGATGAGGGAGGCGGCGACCTCCCGCACCTGCGAGACACCGCCGGCGCTGCCTTCGACGTCGGCGCTGCTCAGCGTCTGGACCGAGTCCACCACCAGCAGCCGTGGCTCAAGCTTCTCGACCTGCCCCAGGGCCTGGCCGAGGTCCGTTTCAGCGGAAAGATAGAGGGATTCGGCGACGGCGTCGATCCGGTCCGCGCGGAGCTTCACCTGCGCCGCGGATTCCTCCCCGGTGATGTAGAGGACGTCCTGGGCGGTGCGGGCGAACTTGGCCGCGACGTCGAGCAGCAGCGTGGACTTGCCCACGCCGGGTTCGCCGGCGAGCAGGATGACCGCGCCGGGGACCAGCCCGCCGCCGAGCACCCGGTCCAGCTCGTCCACGCCGGTGGGCAGGAACGCCGCGGTGGTGGCATCGATGTCGGCGATGCGGCGGGCCGGTTCCAGCACGGTGGCTGCCGCCGTCGTCCGGGCGACGGCGCCGCCGGTCTCCTCAATGCTGCCCCAGGCCTGGCACTCGCCGCAGCGGCCCACCCACTTGGCCGCGGTCCAGCCGCACTCGGCGCATTTGTAGCCCGGCGCCTTGGACGGGCGGGAAGTCTTGGTAGCCATTGCTCCACCCTAACCGGGGGCACCGACAACCACGGTCGGGGACGGCCTGCCCCGCCCGGCTCCGGGGGCCAAAACGGTCCTACAGCGGCGGCAGGATGTCCCGGGCTTCCCGGGCGTCCATCCCGGTGGCCTCCAGCAGGTCCACCATGAGCGGGCGGAAGAGCATGACCACGGTTTCGCCCTCGAGGCGCTGCACGTCCAGGAGCCGGGGATGCAGCCGGCCGGCGACCTCGCCCAGTTCCGCCTTCGCGGTCCGCAGGTGGGCGCGCCGGACGCCGTCGTGCACCTCCGCCAGGCCCAGGGCGAGTTCGTCGATGCCGGCGGCAGTGTCCTGCAGCACCTCGGCAATGTTTTCGGTCGCCTCGTCCGAGAGCGCGGCATGGTTGATGGCGCTGGTCAGCCGCCGGGCAAAGACGCGGCTGTTGCGCAGGGCAAGGTCGATGAAGTCCACCGATTGCGCCAGCTGGTCCAGCTCGTCGCGGTGGCGGCGGTAGGCGGGGGCCAGGGTGGCCACCTCCCCGGAGGTGCGCAGGGTCTGGCGCATGGCATCGACGAGGGGCTGGACGTTGCGTCCGCGGATCAGCGCGTGCCAGGCCTGGGTGGAATCGCTGTACCGCAGGGCGGAGGAGCATTCCCGCAGCACTTCGGCCAGCTCGTGCAGGAGTTTCCTCACGTCGTGGCGCGGTTCCCGGCGCGGATCCTTCGGAACGAGGAAGGTCACCAGCAGGGCGAAGATCCCGCCGACGACGGCGTCCAGGCTGCGGGTGAACGGGCCCCCGGCCGGCGCGGGCAGGAGCACCACCAGGAGGGACTGCAGCCCGAGCTGGGTCGTGAAGATCACGCCGCGGTCCAGGAAGCGGGCCAGCATGATAGAGAAGAAGAGGACGACGGCGGCCTGCCAGATCCCCGCTCCCAGCCAGTGCAGCAGCAGATCACCCACCACAATGCCCAGGGTGCAGCCCAGCCCCACCTCCACCACCCGCCGCAGCCTGGGTTCGCGGGAGAAGCCGAGGGCTATCAGGGAGGAGGTGGCGGCGAAGAGCGGTCCGGTGTGGCCCAGGACGTATTCGGCGAAGGCGTACGCGCCGACGGCGCAGACGGTCATCTGGGCCGCCGGCAGCAGCGAGTTGCGGCTCCTGGCAATGCCGGTGCGGACCCGGCCGCGCAGGAATCGTGCGCTTGCGGAAAGTCCAGTAGCGGAGGCCATGCGCACCAGTCTATTTGCTGGCCACCGCCACCGGCACCGACACTGGCACCTGCGCCGACACTGGCACCTGCGCCGCTCGCCCGCCGCGGCCACCTGCGCCCGCCACTACGACTGTGACCCACATAACGCAATGGGGACCCGGCGGTTGTAACCCATTGTCCGGGCGTCGTTTACCTTCCGTTCACCTTGGGCGGCAACTCTCTTCACTTGGGGCACCTAGCTTCGATAAAAGGTACAAAAAGTACTCACAGTCTTTGTCCGGGCGTCTCCGGTCCGGCACGCATCAGAAAATCCCTGGAAGGGGTACATCTAGTGAAGGCACTTCGCATCGGCCGCCACGCGGCTGTCGCTGTTATCGCAGCTGGCGCACTCGCGCTCACCGCTTGTGGTTCAGACAACGCCACGAACACCCCGCAGTCGGCTACGCCGTCGGCGGCTGCTGTCAAGGTCACCGGCACCCTGACGGGCATCGGATCCTCCGCCCAGGGCGCAGCCATGGACGTGTGGAAGACCAACTTTGCCTCGGCAAACCAGGGCGCCACCGTGCAGTACTCCCCGGACGGCTCCGGCGCCGGACGCAAGGCCATCCTGGACGGCTCCGCCCAGTTCGCAGGCTCCGATGCCTACCTGAAGGACGAGGAGCTGGCCAGCTCCAAGGACAAGTGCGGCCCCGACGGCGCCCTGAACATCCCGGTCTACATCTCCCCGATCGCCGTGGCCTTCAACCTCCCGGACGTCAAGGAGCTCAAGCTCGACGCCGCCACGGTCGCCAAGATCTTCCGCGGCCAGATCGCCATGTGGAACGACCCGGCCATCGCCGCCCTGAACCCGGACGCCAAGCTCCCGGACCTCAAGGTCACCCCGGTCCACCGCTCTGACGACTCCGGCACGACGTCCAACTTCACCGACTACCTCGCCGCCGCCGCACCCGAGGCCTGGACCGACAAGGCCGGCGGCATCTGGCCCGAAGCCCTCGGCGGCGAGAACGCCAAGGGAACCTCCGGCGTCGTCAAGACCGTCACCGACACCCCGGGTGCTATCACCTACGCCGATGACTCCGCCGTGAGCGGCAAGCTCGGCACCGCCCAGATCAAGGTCGGTTCTTCCTTCACCAAGATCTCCGCAGACGCCGCCGCCAAGGCAGTCGACGCCGGCAAGCCGGTTGAAGGCCGCAACGCCAGCGACCTGTCCATCAAGCTGGACCGTACCACCACCATCGAGGGTGCCTACCCGATCGTCCTCGTCTCCTTCCACGTCGTCTGCACCACCTACGACAAGAAGGAAACCGTTGACCTGGTCAAGGCCTTCGAAACCTACGTAGTCTCCGACGCCGGCCAGAAGGCTGCCGCCGACGCCGCCAAGTCCGCACCGCTGTCCAAGACCCTGCAGGACAAGGCACTCAAGTCCCTCGAATCCATCAAGGCCAAGGCCTAGACCTAGGGATACGACGCACTCCAAGGCATAGTGGAAACACCAGCCTGACTCAGGTTCCCTGTCCGGGCGGGGCGGTCACAGACCGTCCGCCGGGGCAGGGAACCTGAGTGTTTGTCCCCATCTTCAAATTTTCCACCGCTGCCGACGCCTGAGAGATCCGGGACCGGCAGTCGCTTCTGATCGAACCCTAAGGATCGCTTGTGACCACCAACTCCCTGACAAAACCCCCGGGCGCAGGACGCGCCGGGGACAAAGTCTTTTCCGGAGCCACCTTGGCCGCAGGGTGCCTGATCCTTGCCGTGCTCTTCGGCGTGGCAATCTTCCTGGTGATCCAGTCGATCCCCGCGCTGGTGGCGTCGCCGGACAAGATCCAGGGCGGGGAAGGCTTCTTCGCCTACATCTGGCCGATCGTCATCGGCACGCTCATCGCGGCAGTCATCGCCCTCGTGATCGCCACGCCCGTCGCAATCGGCGTCGCCCTGTTCATCTCCCACTATGCGCCCCGCCAGCTCGCAAACGGCCTCGGCTACGTGATCGACCTGCTGGCCGCCATCCCCTCCGTGGTCTACGGTGCCTGGGGTGCGGCATTCCTGGCCAAGGAAATCTCACCGGCCTACAACTGGCTGGCCGCCAACATGGGCTGGCTGCCCATTTTCGAGGGCCCCGCCTCGGCCACCGGCAAGACCATCCTCACCGCGGGCATCGTGCTCGCCGTCATGGTCCTGCCCATCATCACCTCCCTGACCCGCGAAATCTTCCTGCAGACCCCCAAGCTGCATGAGGAGGCCGCGCTGGCGCTCGGAGCCACCCGCTGGGAAATGATCAAGATGGCCGTGCTGCCCTTCGGCCGGCCGGGCATCATCAGTGCCGTCATGCTGGGCCTGGGCCGCGCCCTGGGCGAAACCATGGCCGTCGCGCTCGTGCTGTCCTCCGGGGCCCTCACCGCCAGCCTGATCACCTCCGGCAACCAGACCATCGCCGCAGAAATCGCCCTGAACTTCCCCGAGGCCAGCGGGCTGAAGGTCAGTACGCTGATCGCGGCAGGCCTGGTCCTGTTCGTGATCACGCTGGGCGTCAACATGATCGCCCGCTGGATCATCAGCCGGCACAAAGAATTCTCGGGAGCCAACTAGATGACCTCCACCCTCACCCCGGTCCGCAAACGCTCAGCCCTGACCAAGGGCCAGCTGCCCAAGTTTGCCCCGTATCTCGTCCTGGCCCTGGCACTGATCCTAGCGGCCGCCATCATGGCACTGATCGGCTTCAACGCCCTCGGCTGGGGAATCATCTCGGCCATCCTGTTCGCCGCAGGCCTCGTCGGCTGGAGCGCCGCCGTCGAGGGCTCCCGCAGGGCCAACGACAAGCTGGCCACGTGCCTCGTCGTCGGGTCCTTTCTCATTGCACTGCTCCCGCTGATCTCCGTGATCTGGACCGTGCTGGTCAACGGGCTTCCGGGCCTGCTGGATCCGGGCTTCCTCACCACCTCCATGAACGGCGTGACGGGCTCCTTCGACAACAAGAGCGTCGAGGAAGGCGCCCCCGTCCTCGGCGGCATCTACCATGCGCTCATCGGCACCATCCAGATCACGCTGCTCGCCACCGTCATCTCAGTTCCGGTGGGCCTCCTGACCGCCGTCTACCTCGTCGAGTACGGCGAGGACCGCGCGCTGGCCCGCGCCATCACCTTCTTCGTGGACGTCATGACGGGCATCCCCTCGATCGTGGCCGGCCTGTTCGCCGCGGCCTTCTTCTTCGCCGTCGTGGGGCCTGGGACCAAGACCGGTGCCGTCGCCGCCGTCGCGCTGTCCGTGCTGATGATCCCGGTGGTGGTCCGCTCCAGCGAGGAAATGCTCAAGATCGTCCCCAACGAACTCCGCGAAGCCGCCTACGCCCTGGGCGTCCGCAAGTGGCGGACCATCCTGAAGGTGGTCATCCCGACGGCGATCTCCGGCATCGCGTCCGGCGTCACCCTCGCGATCGCCCGCGTGATCGGCGAGACCGCCCCGATCCTGGTCACCGCCGGCTTCGCGACCACGATCAACAACAACGTGTTCGGCGGCTGGATGGCCTCGCTGCCCACGTTCATTTACACCCAGATCCTCAACCCCACGTCGCCGTCGAACCCGGACCCGTCATCGCAGCGGGCCTGGGGCGCGGCGCTGGTCCTCATCATCCTGGTGATGCTGCTGAACTTCGGTGCGCGCCTGATCGCCAGGATGTTCGCCCCCAAGTCCGGGCGCTAGCCGCGGACTACGGCGCCGATACCCACTCCGGGCACCAGCCGCAGCTAAACTTCAATCCGTACCTCCAGCAAGTGAAGGAAAATCATGTCTAAGCGCATCGACGTCAAAGACCTGAACGTCTACTACAGCAAATTCCTGGCCGTCGAAGACGTCAACATTAACATCGAGGCCAAGTCAGTCACCGCCTTCATCGGTCCCTCCGGCTGCGGCAAGTCCACTTTCCTGCGCACCCTGAACCGCATGCACGAGGTCATTCCCGGCGCCCGCGTCGAAGGGGAGGTCCTCCTGGACGGGGACAACCTCTACGGCCCCGGCGTGGACCCGGTGACGGTGCGGTCGCAGATCGGCATGGTGTTCCAGCGCCCCAACCCGTTCCCCACCATGTCCATCCGGGACAACGTGCTGGCGGGCGTGAAACTGAACAACCAGAAGATGTCCAAGGGCGAGGCGGACGCCCTCGTGGAGCGCTCGCTGCAGGGCGCGAACCTGTGGAACGAGGTCAAGGACAGGCTCGGCAAGCCCGGCTCCGGTCTCTCCGGCGGGCAGCAGCAGCGGCTCTGCATCGCCCGCGCCATTGCCGTGGAACCGCAGGTGATCCTGATGGACGAGCCCTGCTCCGCCCTGGACCCGATCTCCACGCTCGCCATCGAGGACCTCATCAACGAGCTCAAGGACCAGTACACCGTGGTGATCGTGACCCACAACATGCAGCAGGCCGCCCGTGTTTCGGACCGGACGGCCTTCTTCAACATCGCCGGCACCGGCAAGCCCGGCAAGCTGATCGAATACGGCGACACGCACACGATCTTCAGCAACCCGACCCAGAAGGCCACCGAGGACTACGTCTCCGGCCGCTTCGGATAGTCCCCACCCGCTCCCCAGGCTCGCCAGTCCCCACCGGCTCCCAGCCTTCGCAAGCTCAGGCCGGGACCCTCGCCGGTGTGGGCCCACGCCCGGGGACCCCTGCGGGCGTGGGCCCACCCACTCTCCTTCTTGCAGCCGATGAGCCTCTACAGCCTCGCGAGGGGCGAGAGCGCGAGTCCCAGGATGAACGCGACGCCGACGGTGACCAGCGGGGTCAGCACCCAGAACAGCAGGATGCGGAGCACCAGCCGGCGGTTGGTGGCGGGAAAGCCCTGGTTGGCGCCTGCCCCGAGGGCCGCGGCTGTCACCGTGTGGGTGGTGGAAACGGGCCAGTGCAGGCCGATGGCCCCCACGAGCAGGATCAGCGAGCAGTACAGCTGGGCCACGAACCCGCGCAGGGGATCGATCCGGGTCAGCCGGTAGCCGATGGTGTAGGAAATCCGCCAGCCGCCGGCCAGCGTTCCTGCCGTCAGCATGGCCGCGGTGAGCAGCGCCACCCAGAGGGGCGGGGCGGCGCCGTCGGAGAGGCCGGAGGCCAGCAGTGCGAGGATCACGACGGCGCTCGTGCGCTGGCCGTCCTGCAGCCCGTGGCCGAAGGCGACAGCTCCGGCCACGATGGCCTGGGCCCGCCGGGACCGGCTGTTCACCACGTTCGGCGCGGTGTACCGCGCCGCCCACGCGGCGGGCCAGACCAGCACGAAGGCGCCCAGGAAGGCGATCGCCGGCGACAGCAGCAGCGGCAGCACCACCTGGATCAGCAGCGAGTTGTCCACGCCGGTCACGGCCTGCCCGCCCACGGCGATGCTCGCGACGCTGGCACCCGCCAGGCCGCCGACCAGCGCATGGGTGGAGGAGGACGGGATGCCCCGCCACCAGAGGTAGATTCCCCAGATCACGGCGCTGAGGAGCCCGGCCAGGAGGATGACCAGGCCGTTGTTGCCGGGCGGAAGCGCCACCCAGGTCCTGCTGACCTGCAGCGCGAGCGTGGCACTGAGCCCGGCGCCGATGAAGTTGAATATCCCGGCCAGCAGCACCGCCACGGTGGGGGTGAGGGCCCGCGTCCGCACCGCCAGCGCCACCGAGGCGGAGGCATCCCGGAAGCCGTTGAGGAAGGCAAACGCCCCGGCGAAGACCACCACCAGGGCGAAGAAGAAGAGGGTCACGTCAGGATTCCTTGACGATGATGCTGCCCACCTGGGTTGCGATCCGCCGCATGTCCCTCGTGACTTCCACCAGCTGGTTGGCGATGTCGCGGTTGCGGGTGTAAGCGGCCCACTTCATGTCGGCGACCATGTCCGCCGTCCAGACCCGGTGGGTGCGCTCGGCGCGTTTGGACAGGCGGAGGATCTCGATCCAGTAGTCCTCCAGGTCATCCAGGTTGTTCAGCTGCCGCATGGCCTCGACGGTGAGTTCGGCCTGCCGGCTGATGATTTCCAGCTGGTCCGTGGCCCGCTTGGGCAGCCGTTGCAGCTTGTAGAGGGACACGAGCTCGGCGGCGGCGTCGAGCTTCTCCATGGCCTCATTGAGGTACCGGGACAGGGCGTACATATCCTCGCGGGGCAACACGTTCACGAAGCTGGTCCTCATGTGCGTCAGCAGTGCAAAGTGCAGCTCGGCGGATTTGGCCTCGTGGTTGTGCATGTCCTCCACGAGGCGGCCGTGCTCGACGACGGGCACGCCCAGGATCTCCGCGAGCGTGCCGGTGGCGAGCACGATCTGGCGGGCCATCAGGGAGAGCAGGTTCAGCCCGGCGGGCTCCTGGGGGAAGAGGCGCAGCTTCACGTGGGGATACCGGCCTTCTTCGGGAGGGGGGTGCCCGGGTACGGTCGCCCCGCTCTGTGACGTGACGATGACCCGCGCATGAGCTTTACTTTACCGTCCGTGTCCCAAGGGCCGGCACCGCCGGGACGGCACGTCGGGAAGGGGACACCGCGGTGCGCGGCGGCGGCGGATGAAGGGGGCATGAAAATGGTGCCGAACCGGATACGCCTCTCGGCGGTAGGCCGCTCTAGGCGGCTATTTGTTGAAGCCCGGGGGTTTCGCGGTTCGGCACCGCTTTTAGTTTTCTACGTCGCCTGCGCCAAGTCAACATTGACAGCCCGGCGCGGGCGTGGGCGGGTTCAGTCCAGTTCGCCCAGCCGCCATGCATTGGCGGCGTGCTCCAGGTCCTCGGCGGTCTTGACCAGCAGGTGCGAATTGCGGGTCAGCTTGCTCGCGTGGTTCGCGTTGCTGTGCTCCGCGCCGTCGGCGAGGGTGGCCTGGCCGAGCGCCACCACGCGGCAGAACGCGGCGGAACGCTCCAGCGCGACGTCGAAGTCGCCGTCGAACGCCCCGGAAAGAATGGCGTCCGCCATGAGCTTCATTTCGTCCGCTCCCGGCGGCTCTGCGGCGCCGGCGACCACATGGGAGACCTGGGCGGTATCCTTGCCGGCCCTGAAGTAGACGGAAATCCGTTCGGGGTCCTGGATGGTGGCGGCCCGCAGGGCGTACAGCCGCCACAGGGCGCCGGGGAGTGACCGTGCGGGGCTCTCGGCCCACATTTCGGCGATGGCTTCCAGGCCCTGCTCATCGGCGAGCTTCACCAGCCGCCGGGTGACCGTAGGATCGTCGCTGTCCCGGCCGCGGCGCACGAGGGCCTGCGCCGCCAGATGGGCGGCCTCCGAAATCCGGGCAGGATCGGCCCCGCCGGCGAACGGTTCAAAGTCCATGGGTGCGAAGGGCTTCGGCTTGTGGGGCCGGTGCGGTCCGGAGGCGCTGGATCCTGCTTGCTCGCTCATGCCACCACGCTACTCCTGTGCTGTCCGGTAATCGAGCATGCCCGGCGCCCCGCCCGGAGGGCCGCCCGTCCGGAGAGCCGGTGAAATACGACGGCGGCGTCCGCGCCGCGGTGCGAAAGCCTGCTCCGGTCTGGGGTACAGTATTAACGTCCAGAAATGGACGGGGCTGATCCCCTCCGGAAGGGCGGATTTATCCGCATTTTCGGGGCATTCAGCCGGGGCCTTTAGCTCAGTTGGTAGAGCATCGGACTTTTAATCCGTGGGTCGTGGGTTCGATCCCCACAGGGCCCACCCGCGGCGCAGGTCAGAGGCATATTGCCTCTGACCTGCTTCTGTTTAAGGCCCCAACGCAACGGAAGCCCAACGAAGGCCACGTACCAGCGTCAAGCCGGCGCTGCCGGACCGCCCGGCGATAATGGCCGCCCGGACGGGCAGGGACCTGAACCACCCCCACTTCATATCGTCTAGTCGCGGAACGCCCGGACTCGCGAAATAGTTCTGTGTGGTTTCGGAGGCCGCGTTGTGACACTCTCGCCAAAGTGTTCTGTTCCGTTTCGGATTCCCATGTGTGACACTTTCCAAAGTGTTCCGTTGGGTTTTCCGCATGACGTTGCGACACTTTCCAGCAATCAGGAATGGTCAGTGGCCCGCGCCGTCTGGCCATAGACGTCGGGGCTCACCTTGTAGCCGTGGCGGTCCTGCGCCTTCGCCCGTTCGTTGACATCTGCCAGTTCCGTCTGATCCAGCTTCGTCGTCTTGACGAGCTTCAGGAATTCCTGGCTGTCCCCGCTGGAGGCCGTGACTTTGAAGCTCCCCAGGCCGGCGCGGTAGTACTTCTGCTGGTGTCCGGCGGCAGCGCCGTCGAGCGGGTTGAACTCGTCGATCTTCAGCTCCGATCCCTCCCGGCTGACTATCTGCCCGCAGTCCAGGAAGTCAATCGCCGGGGCCGAGGCCTGGGTGTACGGCGCCGATCCTTCCTTCGGGTGGGCCTGCATGGCTATGCCCGCATGGGCGTCGTCTATCCCGGTGATGAAGGTGTTGGGTGCTCCGGAAAACTTGCCCGCCTCAAACTCCTCGGGGTACTCACCCAGCAACCAGACGTCCCCCTTCTTGGACTGCGCGAAGAACGCGAGCTCCGATTCTCCGAGGGTTCCGTCGGTGTAGTCCCGGTCCCACAGGACAACGGTCCGCACGCCGTCGATCACCTTGGTCAGACCCGTGACGATCGACACCACGCGGTGTTGATGGACCTCCGGAGTGCCGGAGGTGAGGTCCGTGACGGTGCCGTTGAATTCTGACCGCCTTCCGGGTTCCAGCGGGAGCCACTTGTTGTCCACCTCCGGATGGGCCGCAAAGTCTCCAGCACTGAAGTCGGGGAGGGACCCCGGGCCGCAATCGGCTGCGCCTCCGGTGCCGGCCTCGGCGGAATTGACCGTCAGAAACGACATCGGCAGCGCGATGAGGCAGCTCAATACAGCAACAGGCTTACGAACCATCGGACTGTCCTTTCTTGGTTGGGTGGCTGTCGTCTGGTCATCAGGCGGTCACAGGATCCTTGACGGATCGGGCCTTCCGGGATTTTCCGAAGCGGAGGTAGAGCGAAGGAACAATGAACAAATTGAGCAGGGTGGACGTGACAAGTCCGCCCAGGATGACCACGGCCATGGGGTGTTCGATTTCATGGCCCGGGATATTGCCCATGACCACCAGGGGCACCAGGGCCAGCCCGGTGGCAAGGGTGGTCATGAGGATCGGGGAAAGCCGTTCCGCCGCTCCGCGCAGCACGAGGGCACGGCCGAAGGCAACGCCTTCGTTCCTTTCCAGATGCTGGCAGTGGCTGATGAGCAGGATGCCGTTGCGCGCCGCGATGCCCATCACCGTGAGGAACCCGACGAGTGAGCCGAGGGAGAGGACTCCGCCGGTCATGGAGGCGGCGAAAACCCCGCCGACGAGGGCTATCGGGAGCGTCAGCAGCGCGAGTACGGCCAGCCGCCAGCTCCGGAACGAGGCCTGAAGGAACAGCAGGATCAGGCCAAGGGCCGCCACGGCGAAGATCGTCAGGCGTTCCGTGGCCGCTTCCCGTTCGGTGTACTCCCCGAAGAGCTGGACGCTGTAGCCGGCCGGCAGGTCCAGCTCTTCGAGACGGTCCTGCAGCTTCCGGACAACGGTCCCGAGGTCTGCCCCCTGGGCGATGAAGGAACCCACCTCGACGCGGCGGGAGCCGTTCGTGCGGTCGATGAGGTTCGGCGTCGCCTGCACACTGACGGCCGCGACGTCGGCAAGGCGGACACGCTGCCCGCCGGGGGTGTCGAGCGGCAGGTCCTCGATGCTGGTGACGCTGGAACGGGTTTCCGGAGTGCTCCAGACCTGGACGTCGTAGGCCCGTCCGTCGCGGAAGACGTCCCCGACCTCTTCCCCGGCCACGAGCGTCGCGGCCGCCCGCCTCACGTCGCCGGGCTTCAGCCCGTACTTTTGCGCCTTGTCCAGGTCCACCTTGACGGTGATCTGCGGCACCTCGACCTCGAGGGACACATGGGGATTCGCGGTACCCTCGATCTCGTCAAGAATCGACTTGACCCTTTGGGCCTGCTCCCGGAGCACGTTCAGGTCATCGCCGTAGACCCGGACCAGGACCGGTTCGCTGGCGCCGGTCAGGACCTCCTCGATCCTCTCCTTCAGATAGGTCTGGACGTCCCGGTGGAGGCCCGGGTAGCCGTCCACCACCGTCTGGACCGCTGCCACCGTCGTCTCGTAGTCTGCGTGGCGGTCGATGCTGATCCAGTGTTCACCGGCGTTGACGCCGACGATCTCGTCTGCCGCGAAGGCCTGCCCGATATGGGTTCCGCAATTGAGCACGCCGGGGACCTTGAGGAACTCCTCGCAGCCGCGCTGCGCAATCCGGTACTCCTCCGCGGCGGAGGTGCCCGGCTCCGAGACCCAGTGCATCAGGAAATCCCGTTCCTTGAAGGTGGGGAACAAGGACTGGCCCAGCAGGGGAGCGATCGCCAGGCCCGTCAGGGCGAGGGCGCCGAAGCCGGCGTAGCCATAGCGGGGCCGGTTCATGATCCGCGACAGGACGGCGTGGTAGCCGCGCTTGAGCACCCGGACCAGGGGAGGATCGCGCTGCTCCAGTTTCGCGTTGCCCAGCAGGATCAGGGCCAGGGCCGGCGTGACGGTCAATGCCACCAGCATGGAGGCGAAGACGGCCAGGGTGTAGGAGACAGCCAGCGGCCTGAAGAAGACGCCGGTCAGCCCGTCGAGGAAGAAGATGGGCACGGCCGCGACGACGATGATCAAGGTCGCGTACACAATGGGGCTTCGCATTTCGAGGGAGGCCCTCAGCACCACCGACGCCGTCGATTCGCCGCTGCCCGCGGCCCGGTGCTGCCTGAGTCGGCGCATGATGTTTTCGACGTCGATGATCGCGTCGTCGACGACGACGCCCACGGCGATGACTAGCCCCGCCAGGACCATGGTGTTGATGGAACTGGCGGTGGCGTACAGGACCAGGGCTGCGGTGAGCAGGGAGAGCGGAATGGCCACGAGGCTGATCAGGGCGGTGCGCCATTGGAAGAGGAAGGCGCCGAGAATCATGACGACCAGCAGGCAGCCCAGGAGCAGGGCGAGGCTGAGGTTGGAAATCGCCTCCTCGATGAAGCTCGCCGGGCGGAAGATGGTGGTGTCAAAGCTGATTCCGCTCAGGCCGGGCTGGAGCTGGCGAAGGGCCTCTTCGACTCCCCTGGTCACATCGAGGGTGTTGCCCCAGGGGAGTTTTTCGACGATGAGCATGAGACCGTGCCCGTTGTTGATGACCGCATCACCGATGAGCGGCTGGTGGTCCTCCACGACCCTGGCCACGTCGCCCAGGTGCAGCGCGACGCCGTCCTTTTCCCTGATCGTGACCTGGGCCAGATCCGCGGGGCTGGAGACCGCCTGGACATGCCGGACCCCCATCCTCTGGTTCGGACTGTCGATGAAGCCGCCCGTGCCGATGAACCGGCCGGGGGAGTACCTCAGCAGGCCGGCGTCTACTGCTCCGGCAGTGACTTCCATGACCTGGTTGAGCGAAATGTTTTCAGCCTTGAGCCGGTCCGGTTCCACCTGGACCTGCAGCATCTGGAGCCGTTCACCCCAGATGGCGACGTTGGCCACGCCCGGCACCCGGAGCAGCCGGGCGCGGATCGTCCAGTAGGAGAGCATGGACATCTCGATCAGGGACCGGTTGGAGGAGGTCATCCCGATCTTCATCACGCGGCTCGTCGAGGACAGGGGCTGCAGCATGACCGGCGGGGCCGCCCAGGTGGGCAGCGCAGAGGTCACTGCCGCCATCCGTTCCGAGACCAGCTGGCGTGCGTTCAGCAGGTCGGTGCCTTGTTTGAAGACCAGCACGATCGAGGACAGCTGGGGCACGGACTTGGAACGCAGCTCATCCAGGCCGGGCATCCCGCTGAGGGCTGCCTCGATCGGGACGCTGACCAGTTCTTCCACCTCCTGCGCGGTCAGGCCCAGGCAGGCGGTCTGGATTTCCACGCGCGGCGGCGCGAATTCCGGAAACACATCGATGGACGCTGCACTCAGCTGCACGGAGCCCAACAGCATCACGGCACAGGCCAGTGCGACCACCACCGTCCTGAATTTGAGGCTGATGCCTATGATCCAGCGCATCTCAGTGGGCCGTGTCCAGTTCCGCGCCGAAGAGTTCCTCGGCTCCCAGCGTGACCACGATAGTCCCGGCCGGCGGGCCGGCCGTGAGCAGGGCGGCTTCGCCGGCTATGCGCTCGACGGTGATGGCCTGGCGGACGTACACCCGGGATTCCGGATTGGTGTAGACCCAGGTCCTGCCCTGGCTGTCATAGAGGACGGCGGCGTAGGGGACGGTCAGCTTCCCCTGCGGGCCGGTCGCCGCCGTCGCGGTTTTGAGCCCGATCCGCTCAATGGCGTGTTCGGTCAGGGTGACGCGCTGCAGGTCCGTTCCGGTGATTTCTTCGAGGGTCGCGGGTGCCTCGGCGGCCGATTCGGCTTCGAGCCGCGGCTGGGCGCAGCCCGGCAGGAACAATGCCACGGACAGCACGGCGATGAGGGCCGGAGCGCTGCGGCCGGTCCGCGGAATTATCGGATTCATGACGCATCCTGACTCTCAGTGCGGACCAGGGGATTGTGCCCGGTCCTGGGCCCCGGTGCCCGTTCCGGTCCGAATCGAAGCAACAGTGCGGGCAGGATGAATAGGAGAAAGAGGGTGGTGGTCAGCAGTCCGCCCCAGATGATCATGGCGAGCGGCTGGATGATTTCCGTCCCGACCACGCCGCCGAGAAGCACCAGCGGCAGCAAAGCCAGTCCGGCCATCAGGGCCGACACCAGGGCCGGGACCACCCGGTCCCTCGCGCCCTGCATCACGAGTGACGGCCAGGACGGCACGCTGTCCTCAGACCGCAGGCTTTGGACCCGGCTGAGCAGCAGGATGGAGCCGCGGACGGCGATGCCCAGGACGGCCGAGAACGCGGCCAGCGAAATCAGGGAGTTGATTCCGCCCGTCGCCTGGGCTGACAGCACCCCGCCGGACAGGGCCACGATCAGGCCCAGGAAAACCGCTGCACCGAGCCGCCAGCTTCCCAGCGCCGTCTGGAGCAGCACCAGGATGCCGGCTGCGGCGACCGCCGCGAGCAGCCACAGCCACTGGGAATAGCTTTGCTGCTGGGCATACTGGGTGAGGATCTCCGCATGGTAGGAGAGCGGGAACTGGAGCTGCTGGAGGCCCTTTTCGATGTCCTGCTGCACCTCGTTGAGCCCGCGGCCCTGGATTTCAGCCGTCACGTCCATGCGGCGTGAGGTGTCGTCATGCAGGATCACCGCCTCGTTGCCGACCATGCTGACCTGGGCGACGTCGCCGAGGCGTACGTGCCCGCCGCTGGGGGTGTCGAGGAGGAGTTCGCGGACGCTGGTCAGGCTGTTCCGGGTGGCTGGCGTCCCCTTCACGATCACCGAGAAGACCTTCTGTTGTTCGTAGATGTTGCCGACTTCGATCCCCTGTATCAGGGCAGCTGCCGCGCGCCGTATATCGCCGGGTATGAGACCCGCTTTCTGGGCTTCGGCCAGATTCACCTTGACCTCGGCGATCGGCTGTTGGCGGGGCGCGTCGATATGGGGATTGACGACGCCGTCGGTGTGGGCCAGGATCTGCTGCACTTCGCCTGCCTTCTGGCGGAGCGTGGTCATGTCCAGCCCGTAGACCCGGACCGTGAAGCCGCTGTCGGCGGCGTCGCGGATCTGGTCGATTTTCTGCTGCGGGTAGGTGGAGACTTTGCTGGTCAGCCCCGGGTATCCGTCCACCACCTGCTGGATGGCCGCTGCCGTGTCGCGATACGACGCGTCCGGGGTTATCGTCACCCAGAGTTCTCCCGAACTGACGTCCCCCACCTGGTCCGAGGTTATGGCGCGCCCGACATGCCCGCCCACGTTGGCGACGCCTGGCAGCGCCCGGAGTTCGCGGGCGGCCGCGTCGGTGATCCGGCTCATTTCCTGGTCCGAGGTGCCGGCCGCTGCGCTCCACTGCACGACGAGGGTATGGTCTGCCAGCACCGGCACCACGGGGCGGCTGGCGGCCAGCTGGGGGACGAGGGCAAGGCCCGCCAGTGCGACGACGGCGGCCGCGGCGAACACCCACCGGGTCTTACCGGCCAGCCGGGACACGGCACGGCCGTAGCCCCTTTGCATCCGGCCCAGGGCCCGGTTTTCCCGTTGCGGGTCGGGGGCCTTGGTAGGCAGGACAAAGGCCAGCGCCGTGGTAACAGTCAGCGCCACTATCATCGAGACGGCGAGGGCGAGCAGGTAGGAGAAGACCAGGGGCCCGAAGAGCGCCCCGTTCTCGCCTGTCACGAAGAATGCGGGCAGAACAGAGAGCGCCATGATCAGCAACGAGTAGAGAATGGGCGTTCGGACGGCCCGCAGGGCCCCCGCCGCCAGGGTCTCCTTCGACTCGCCGGAGCCGGACTCCCAGGCGCGGGAATCCCCGGCGCGGGCGGCCAGGGCTACACCGTTGAGGTCTTCGGCAACGTCTCCCACGATGACGGCCAGGGCAAGGATCATGCCGGCCAGGACCATGGTGTTCATCCCGGTGCCCCGCAGGTAGAGGATCAAAGCCGCAGCGGTCAATGACACCGGAATCGTGATCAGGCTGATCACCGCGGCGCGCCACGAGCGGAAGAACGCGCCAAACATGGCGGCTATCAGCAGCAGGGTGACAAGCAGTGCGATGCCAAGCGTTCCGGTCTCTTCCTGGATGAAGGACGCCGGCCGGTAGACGGTGGTGTCGATCGTGACGCCGGGCAAGCCGGGCTGGAGCGCGTGGAGTGCCTCATCGATGCCCCGGGTCACGTCCCTCGTGTTGGTCTCCGGGAACTTTTCGATGACCAGCAACAGCTCAGCATCCTTGCTGAGCAAGGTATCGCCGATCAGCGGCTGGTGATCCGTCTCGACGCGGGCGACGTCGCCCAGCACCAGCTTCCCGTCCGGCCGCTCAAGGCTCACCTTGCTCAGGTCCTGGGGCGTGGTGATGGGCAGGACGTGCTGGACTCCGAGCCGCTGGTGGCTTGTCTCCAGAAAGCCGCCGGTACCGGGCGTGGAGGCCTCCAAATAGCTCAAGGGGGATACCCACACCGCGTTGCCCGTCGTCGTAATGACGTCGTCCAGCGTCACGCCCTTGGCCTGGAGCTGCTCGGGATCGACCAGGACCTGCAGTTGCTGGTCGCGCAGGCCCCAGATGGCCACGTTCGCGACGCCCGCCACGGCCAGGAGCCCGGGCTTCATGGTCCACCTGGCCAGGACGGACATGTCGATGGCAGACATGTCCCTGGAGGTAAGCCGGATCATCATGACGCGGCTCGTCGAGGACAGCGGCTGCATGAGGACAGGCGCAGCCGATACATTTGGCAGGGCGCGCGCCTGGGTCAGGCGCTCCGAGACAAGTTGGCGGGCCCGGAAGAGGTCCGTCCCTGGCTTGAAGACCATCTGGATCGAGGAAAGACCAGGGACGGATTTGGAGCGGATGGCCTCCACCCAGGCCACGCCGTTCAACAAGTCGGCCTCCATCGGGGAGGTGATCAGCTGTTCAACTTCGGCGGCGGACAGGCCCAGGGCTTCAGTCTGGATCTCAACCTGTGGCGGTGCGAATTCCGGGAACGCGTCCACGGACATGCCGGGCAGGCTGGTGAACCCAAAACCCAGGATTCCCACCGCCAATGCCAGGACCAGAAGCCGGAACTGGAGAACCCAGCGGAGGATCGCGCCCATCATGGCCGGTTCACCGCGGACGCCGTGGTGCTGGAGCGGGCAGGGCCGCAATCCGGCGGCCGACGGCGTCGTCGGTAGCCCGGTTTATTGAGCTGATGGCGGGGAGGGAACGGCGGCGCGGGCGCACTTCCGAATCGATTTCCGGTAAGTGCCTGCTGGAAATGTTTGATGCCCGGTAGCTATCCACGGCTCGGTTCCTTGGTGCAGTGCCAATTGGTGCAGTGCCAGGCGCCCCAGGCGTCTACACCCATGATGATCCCCGGGCAGACCCCGGTCAACGTGCCGATGATGAATTTTCAGGGTACTCGCAGGTATTTTTCTGAGTTCCTTCAGGCAGATATGGTATGGGCCCGAATGGCCGGATGTTGGCGATGTCTGGGCGGCGGGGATTCGGGCATCAAAATAGCAAGTTTGCCTGGCTATAGGCCCGGTTCGGTGACTGGCCGGCCGTGGCTGACCCCGATCCCTCAGTAGCCGCCGGAGCCCAGATTTGCAACTTCAGCGTGGGGCGTTGTGCCGTAGACACTTCCGCTGACCTGGTAAGCGTGCATGTCCAGTTCCAGTGCCTGCTGATTGATCTCACTCAGCTTGGAGTCTGCGAGCGTGTCCGCCTTGACAAGGTCCAAGGACTCCTGGTCTGCACCACTAATCGCTGTCACTTTCACCAGCCCCGTGCCCGCTGAATAGAACTTCTGCTGGTGGCCCACAGCCGGTTCCAGCGGATTGTATTCATCAACGACCAGCACATCGTCGTAGCACCCGGCGGGCACGCATACCCGCTGGTGCTCCTTGAAGACGGCTCCACAATCCAGGAACCCCACGTCGGGTGCGTGGGCCTGGACGTAGCCCGGGGTGCCGGTCAGGGGCTGATCCTGCATGGCGATCCCTGCCTGGGCCTTGGAAATCCCGCTAATGAAGGTGCGGGGCGCGCCGGTGAAATTGCCGCTTTCGTACTCTTCCGGATACTCCCCGAAGAGCCAGACCGCTCCCTTCTCCGTCTGGGCAAAGAAGGCCAGTTCGGATTCCACCAGCTCCCCGTCGGAGTAGTCCTGGTCCCACATCACGAGGGTCTTCACGCCGTCTATCACCTTTGTCAGTCCGGTCACGGAGTGGACGACCGTGCGCACAGTGGTGCCATCGGCACTCGTCACCGTGCCCGTCGTCGTGTACTGCATGCCGGGCTTGAGCGGAAACCACTTGTTGTCTATCCTCGGAGCCGGTTGGAAGGCGGAGCGGTCGTAGCGGATGGCGGACCCCGCCCCGCAGAACTCTGTGGCGTCCGAGGTCCCTGTCGGCGACGCTGACTCCGACGCCGTCCCTGTCGGCGACGCTGACTCCGACGCCGTCCCTGTCGGCGTCCCTGTGGACGTGGACGGGGAAGGCGCACCGTTTGGCGCGGCACACGACGCCACCGTGGACATTGCCAGAAACAGCACGAGCGCGGAACCCAACGCTGTTAGTCGGTTACTTGGCTGGAACATCTCGGTGTCCTTTCACATTGGGATTTGTTGCTTGGTCTAGCTTCCAGTGAGTGCGTTTCGAGGGGTGCGCTCTCGGTCCCGATAACCAACGCCCGGCAGGAGCGGCTTGGGAAATGCCCGGAAGGGGCCAGCCCTCCGGGCGCCTTCATGAGAGCCCGAAGAAAGAACGACTGTGACAGGGGAAGAGAGGGTTCGATACCCGGGGAGAGTTAGCCGCCCGGCCCGGAAGACTCACCGATGGATAAGGTATTCCCCTGAGCCGACGCCACCGGGCAACGCTAAAGTCCACATCTTCTGACCCTATGTAGCAGACAGGACGTGGATGCAGGGCAGGCATTGCTTTAACTGTTTTCATGCCGCACCACCCACGGTCCAACGTTTTCTCAATTGTGCTCCCGCCAGAGCAGAAAAGAACAGTTCGATCCCCACAGGGCCTACTCTTTTAGCGAAGAGTGGAAACCCTGGCATCCTGGCGACAGGCTGCCCCGAGGCAGGCAGGCAGGCAGGCAGGCAGGCAGGCCGGCCCGCCGGCGCGCTCAGCCCGGCGGCGCTCAGCCCGCCGGGCGGCTCGCCTGCGCCGCGCCAATCATGGCCCGGTTGCGTCCCGCTGCCTTCGCCGCGTACAGCCCACCGTCGGCCTCGCGGATCAGCCGCTGAAGGCCGGCGTTCGTGCCCCGGGTGTCGACGACGCCGAAACTCGCCGTGGGTGCCGGGGCCCCGCCCGGCAGGGAGCTGCGCGCAGCGAGGGCGGCATTGATCCGGTCGGCGATCCGGACGCCCTCCTCGGCGTCAACCCCGGTCAGCAGCAGGACGAATTCCTCGCCGCCGTAGCGCCCCACGAGGTCCGCTGTCCGGAGGGTCGAACGGCAGGCCTCACTGAAGGCGCGGATGACGCCGTCGCCGGCGTCATGCCCGTAACCGTCGTTGATGGCCTTGAACCGGTCCAGGTCAGCCATGACGATCGCGGTGTCGACGCCGGCGTCCAGATTGGCGCGGAGGCGCAGCTGGGCCTGATGCATGAATCCGCCACGGTTCAAGAGGCCGGAGAGCGCGTCGCGCGAGGCCCGCTCCCTGAGGTCCTCGGTCCGGCGGGCGGTGTTCAGGGCCGTGATGCTCGCGGAGACCACCACCAGCAGGACCATGGCCATGAGCAAGGTGACTCCGGTGCCGAACAGCAACTGGAAGAGCGGGTCCTCGGGGCTCAACACGGCCAGGCCCACGGTGCGGCTGAGGTAGTAGGCGGCGCAGACGGCCGTCGCGATCGCCAGGGAGCGCACTGTCTGCCAGGAGCCTTCACGCTCGCGCCACAATTCCAGCGACGCCAGTCCGATCGCGGTCCCCATCAGGGCCAGGCAGACGAGAGTGGCGGAGCGGGCGTCGGCGGCAAAGCGCACGGCCACGGCCAGAACCGTAGGGACCAGCAGGAACCAGGCGCGCACCCTGCGGCCCGCCAGCGAACGGGTTCCGGCCCAGACGCTGCCGGAACCGAGCACCATCACCCCGTTTCCGATGCCGGGGGCCCAGGCCTGGTTCCAGACTTCCCCCACGAAGTAGAAGAGCGCGGCGCTGAAAAAGGAGCCGACGGCAACGCACCACCAGCCGGCGAAGGCGGCCCGGGACTTGCGGTAGGTGTCGAAGTAGAAGAGCACCAGCATGGTCATGGTCAGCACGGCGAAGACCACCATGAGCGTCGACCGGTCGAGCAACACCATATGCGAACGAGTCCAAGCTGCCGGAGGCGGTCCCCACAGACCCCGGCGTAGATTTCCCTGCCGGATCACGCCCCGGCCGGGTCCAGTCTTCCAGAACCTCAGCCGCCGCCCCGGCAGCGACACAACAGTTGCCGGACCAGCGGAGTGTCCAGGGAGGCGCGCTGGCACCGGGCCGGGGGGCCGTGCAGCCGTCCTGCCGGTTCGGTAGCATGGGTTTCCATCAGCCACGGCGGAAGGGGGCGTTCCCATGCCGTCCCTCCCGGTTACCGAGCCGGCGATCGTCCGGACACTGCGGGCTGCCGGCTGCGTCTTTGCCGAAGAGGAAGCGCGCCTGCTGACGCAGGCCGCGCAGACGCCGCGGCAACTCGCGGCCATGCTCCGGCGGAGGGCCTCCGGCGTGCCGCTGGAGCACATCCTGGGCTGGGTGCAGTTCTGCGGATTAAGGATTGCGGTGGACGCCGGAGTCTTCGTGCCCCGCCGCCGGACTGAGTTCCTCGTCCGGCAGGCCGCCCGGCTCCTCGAGCCGTCCGACGGCGCCCGTCCGGCGCCCGTCGTCGTCGACCTCTGCTGCGGTTCCGGTGCCGTCGGGGCGGCGCTCGCCTCGCTGGCCGGCCCGCTGGAGCTGCACGCCGCCGACGTCGACCCGGCAGCGGTGGCGTGCGCCCGCCGGAACGTCCTCCCGCTGGGCGGGGAAGTCCATGAGGGCGACCTTTTCGCGCCGATCCCGGCCCGGCTCCGCGGCGCGGTCCTGGTGCTTGCGGTCAACGCCCCGTATGTGCCCTCGGCTGCGATCGGGACGATGCCGCCGGAAGCCCGCCTGCACGAGCCGAGGGCCTCCCTCGACGGCGGCGCCGACGGGCTCGACGTGCAACGGCGGGTGGCCGCCGCGGCGCCGCAATGGCTGGCACCGGGCGGCCGCCTGCTGATCGAGACGAGCCGGGGGCAGGCGCCCCGGACCGCCGAACTGTTCCGCCGCAGCGGCCTCACCGCCCGGGTGCTCCACTCCGGGAAGCTGGATGCCACCGTGGTGGCCGGTGGCATCCGCAGGTCCGGCTAAGGGACCTTGTCCGGATCGACGTTGGTGGCGGGCCCTGCCGGGGTGGCGCCGCCTTCATCGGACCAGTCCTGGCCGGTCCGGTCATTGAGTGCCGGGTCGGATCCGACGTCCGGGGCGGCCTGGTCCGCGCTCTTCACATGGGTGTTGTTGTGTTCCGCCCTGTCGCGATGGGTGGCGGAACCGATGACGGTGCTTGCCCGGCGGGCCGCGTGGGTGAGCTGCCCGGGGAGCTCGGGGGCCTTTTCCTTGACGGCTTCCGTTGCCGCGGCCACCTTGTCCTGGATCGGCTTGCTTTCCCAGAGTGCGGCAGCCCGGGTCTTGAGTTTGTCATAGGCCGCCCGGCCGGACCGTGATCCGAGGACGAAGCCTGCGGCGATTCCGGCGCCGAAAAGAAGTTTCGCTTTCATGCTGTACTCCTGCTCTGTGAATCTTGCTGTGGCTTTTTGCTGTGGCTTTTTTGCGCGGGCTGTGATGTTGAAGCTGCACCAATGGCGTGTCCTGTGCGAAAAACCGGCCCCGGAAAAATTCCGGGGCCGGTTTCCGGCCAGGCTCAGCTTTAGCGGGCTGAACGCTTGGTGATCATGCCGTAAACCAACAGGACGATGATCGCACCGCCGATGGCCAGCAGCCAGGTCGAGAGCGAGAAGAACTCGTTGAGGCCAGTGCCGAACAGTGCGCCACCAATCCAGCCGCCAAGAACGGCGCCGACAACGCCGAGGAGCAGGGTGATGAAAATGCCACCGCCCTGGCGTCCCGGGAGGATTGCCTTAGCGATTGCTCCGGCGATAAGGCCCAGAATCAGAAATGCGAAAAAACCCATTTTATCGTTCCTTCTTCTTTCATTGAGGAGGCACCCGGATCGTCGGGTGCGCTTCGCCCTTCAGCCTCAATACTAATCATGCTTACTATTGAATTGCCACTCGGGGCCGGTTTCACTCAACTCACCAGGCATAGTCCTCCGGGGCGGTCCGGTGGCCCGGGAATATCACGTCGAGGTGCTTGAGGGCGTCGGCGTCGAGCGTCACGGCCAGGGCCCGGACGGCGGCATCGAGCTGCTCCCGGGTGCGCGGGCCGACAATCGGAGCGGTCACGGCGGGCTGGTGCAGGAGCCAGGCCAGGGCGACGTCGGCCGGTTCGTGGCCGAGTTCGTCGGCGAAGTCCTCGTACTGCCGGATCTGGTCCTGGTGCGTCTTGAGGGTTTCGACCGAGCGGCCGGTGGCGCGGCGGACGCCGTCGTGTTCCTTCTTCAGCACCCCTCCGAGCAGCCCGCCGTGCAGCGGTGACCAGGGGATGAGTCCCAGCCCGTACTGCTGCGCGGCCGGAATCACTTCCAGTTCCACGTTGCGGGTGAGCAGGTTGTAGATGGACTGTTCGCTGACGAGGCCGTTGAAGTGGCGGCGGGCCGCAGCCTCCTGGGCCTGGGCAATGTGCCAGCCGGCGAAGTTGCTGCTGCCCGAGTACAGGATCTTGCCCTGCTGGACCGCGACGCCGACCGCCTGCCAGATCTCGTCCCAGGGGGTGTTCCGGTCCACGTGGTGGAACTGGTAGAGATCGATGTAGTCCGTCTGCAGCCGCTTCAGGCTCGCGTCCAGGGCCCGGCGGATGTTCAGGGCGGAAAGTTTGGACTCGTTGGGCCGGTCCGTCATGGTTCCGTAGAGCTTGGTGGCGAGCACGGTGTGTTCCCGGCGCTCGCTGCCCTTGGCGAACCAGCGCCCCAGGATTTCTTCCGTCCAGCCCCGGCGGCCCGATCCGCCGTAGACATTGGCGGTGTCGAAGAAGTTGATGCCGGATTCCTGCGCCGAATCCATGATGGCGTGGGTCTCGGACTCCTCCGTCTGCGGACCGAAGTTCATGGTGCCCAGGCAGAGGCGCGAGACCGTCAGGCCGGAGCGGCCCAGATGGGTGTACTGCATGGCTGCTTCCTCGTTTTGCGCCGGTGCCCGGCCCCCGCGGCTGCCCCGGCGGTGTCCGCACACGGGCGGGACCGCAGGGGCCGGCGCTCCGGGGTCGGACCTCAGCGCTCCAGGCGGAACCCGAGCTTGATGGTCACCTGCCAGTCGGCGACTTCGCCGTTGGCCAGGTGGCCGCGGATCTCCTTGACCTCGAACCAGTCCAGGTTGCGGAGCGTCTTCGCGGCCTCGGCGACGCCGTTGCGCACCGCAGCGTCAACGCTTTCGGTGGAGGTTCCGACAATTTCAGAAATGCTGTAAGTGTGATTAGGCAACTTCGCTCCTCATGATCGCCATCGATACCCGGCTGTCGGCCGTTCCTGCAGACTAGCCGACGGATCGCGGCCGGACTAGGGCTAAACGGGGCTATGCGGCGCCGGCTGCGGGGTCCGGGGCGGCCTCGCGGAATCCGTAGACCGGTCCGGGCTCGGGCCGCTTGGCGGTCAGCGGCACGTCTTCGGCCCGTGGCCTGATCCGGCTGACCATCCAGGGGACAAGGTACTGCGTCGCCCAGGCCAGGTCTCCGACCCGGGCTTCCCGCCAGCTGCCGGCGGGCATCGGCTTGGGTTCCAGCGGCCGCAGGCTGTGCGGAACGCTGAGGGTGTCCAGCACCATCGTCGCGATCGTGTGATGTCCCAGCGGCGAGAAGTGCAGCCGGTCCGGATCCCACATCTGCGGATGCGCCAGCTGCCGGAGCGTCCACAAGTCGGCGATCACCCCGTGATGCCGGGCCGCAATGGTGCGGATGTTCTCGTTGAAGACGGCGACTTTGCCGCGGGTGCGGCCCAGCAGCGGGGTCCCGCCCCAGTCCGGGCCGGTGAACAGCACCACCGTAGCGCCGGTGGCGGCCAGTTCCTGCACCGCGGCATCCAAGGCGACGGCGAGCCGGTCGGGATCGCTCCGGTGGAACACCAGATCGTTCCCGCCGGCCGAAAGGGTCACCAGATCGGGTTTCGCCGCCAGGGCCGGCCCGAGCTGCTGGTCGAGGATCTGCCGCAGCAGGAGGCCGCTGACGGCAAGGTTGGCGTAGGCGAAATCCTCGCGGCGCTCGCTGAGCTCCTCGGCAATACGGTCCGCCCAGCCCCGGATACCGCCGGGACTCAACGGTTCCGGATCCCCGAGGCCTGCCGTGAATGAGTCGCCCAGGGCGACGTACCGGCTCCATGACCCCGCGGCGCGCCCGGCGGCGGCTCCGGTGGTGCCGGCAGGGCCGGCGCCCGGTCTGAAGCTGGCGGCATTCACACCCCCAGCAATACACCGGTATTTCCTGCCGCGCTAGGTACAAAGGCCCCTGATGTGGCCCGTCAGGCCGGACGGTCCGCCAGCACATAAGTCTTCAGGTCATCCAGTGTCTGCTGCATGTGCGCGTCCATGGCCTCGCGGGCCCGGTGCGGATCACGGGAGGCCAGGGCGTCCACGATGCCCTGGTGGTGTCCGATCGCGTGTGCCTGGATTTCGGGCACCGTGGAGGTCTCGGTGCGTCGCTTTTCCAGTATCCGGTGCAGCGGCTCGAACAGTACGGCGACGAACACGTTCTCCGAGGCCTGCAGGATGAGGTCGTGGAACGCCAGGTCTGCTTCAACAAATGCGGTCACGTCGTTGCTGCCGTGTGCCAGCCGCATCGCTTCCTGCTGCCCGCGGAGGGCCTGGATCCCGGCGTCGCCGATCCGCCCGGCGGCCAGTTCGCAGGCGCCGGTTTCCAGCATCCGGCGGAGCTCGATCAGCTGGATGGCGGCGGACGCATCGTTCTTGCCTTCTGACGCTGCCCGCAGGACGGCCTCCAGGGAAGCCCAGCGATTCAGGGGGTTCACGAAGGTGCCCCGGCCGCGCTCCACCCTGAGGATTCTCTGGGCCTCAAGGGTCTTCATCGCCTCCCGCACGGTCATGCGGCTCACCTCGTGCCGGGCGCTGAGCTCGAGCTCCCCGGGTACGCTCGCCCCCGGCAGGAACTCGCCGGAAATGATCCGGTCCAGCAGCTCGTCCGCCACCACGCCGACCAACGATTTCCTAGCCAATTTTCCCCGTCCAGCGCCCCGGTCCTGCCTGAGCGTCAAGTCTACTTGCGCGTCTTTGTGCCATGTGCCACACTATCATTCAGTTATCAGATGTCAGACATCTTACAAATCATTCTGGCGATACCGATGTACCGCAGACTTACCCACAATGGAGTGCAAAGTGCCCCTTGAAGCAGACGTGCTTGCCGCCTTCCCGGCGGAGGTGCGGATTCCCGCCCGGCTCGTGGCAGACGGCCTGGCCGCGTCCTCCGCGATATCGCCCCGGGTCTTCGTCGTGCTCGACGACGACCCCACCGGAACCCAGTCCGTCGCTGACCTGCCCGTCCTCACCCGCTGGGAAGTGGCGGACTTCGCCTGGGCCTTCGCCCATGAAATCAACGGCCGGCGCCAGCGCGCGGTCTACGTGCTGACCAACACCCGGAGCCTGGACCCGGCAGAGGCGGCCGCCCGCAACGAGGAAGTCGTCCGGAACGCCCTCGCGGCAGCCGCCGCGGTCCCGGCCGGCGCCGGCCCGAGGCTGCGCCTGAGCTTCGTCAGCCGCAGCGACTCCACCCTCCGCGGCCACTTTCCGCTGGAGCCCGACGTCATCGCGGCCACCGTCGCGGCCGTCGCCGGCGAGGCGACCGACGGCGTCGTGATTGTCCCGGCGTTCCCCGACGCCGGCCGCGTGACCATCGGCGGGGTGCACTACATGCGCGGCACCGGGGAAGACGCCGGCGCGCTGACCCCCGTGGCCGAGACGGAGTTCGCCAAGGACGCGTCCTTTGGCTTCGCCAACTCGGAACTGGCCAGGTACGTGGAGGAGAAGTCGGAGGGCCGCGTCGCCGCGGACTCCGTCATCGTCCTGGACCTCAACATCATCCGCGCCTCGACCGATCCGCAGATCTCCGCCAAGGCCATCGCCGACGCCATCGAGTCCGCCACCGACTCCACCCCGATCGTTGCCGACGTCGTCTCCGAAAACGATCTCCGTGCCCTCGCCCTGGGCCTCGAGGAAGCCGAACGCCGCGGCAAGAAGCTGCTCTACCGTGTCGGGCCGCCGTTCGTCCGCGCCCGGATCGGCCAGGAAATCCGCGCCGAACTCAGCGGTGAGGAAGCCTACGCCGGAAACGCGCCGTCGGAAGCCGGCGGCCTGATCGTGGTGGGTTCGCACGTCGGCGTCACCACCCGCCAGCTCAAGGCGCTGACCGAGCAGCACAGCGCGGCCCGGATCGTGGAGATCGACGTAGAGAAGCTCCTCGCCGCCGAAACCGAAACAGGCAGCGCGGACAGCTACCTCGACGAGACCGTGGACAAGGTGGTGGAGGCCCTCCGCGGCAGTGACGTCATCGTCCACACGAGCCGCCTGCTGATCAGGGCCCACGACGCCGCCGAGAGCCTGCGGATCGCGCGCACCGTCTCCGCCGCCGTCGTCGCGGTGGTGAACCGCACGCTCAAGACCTTCCCGCCGCGGTTCGTCATCGCCAAGGGCGGCATCACGTCCTCGGACGTCGCCGCCCACGGGCTGGAGATCCGGCACGCGATTGTCCGCGGCCCCATGCTCCCGGGCATCGTGAGCCTGTGGGAACCGGTGGACGGCCCCGCCAAGGGCATCCCGTACACCGTTTTCGCCGGGAATGTGGGCGATGACCAGTCCCTCGCCGCCGTCACGCGCAAGCTCAGCAACACCTTCTAATCCCCACCGGCTCCCAACCCTCGCAAGCTCGGGCCGGGGCCCTCGCCGGCGTGGGCCCACCACCCGCCAGTATTCAAAGGAGAACACCATGACCAGCAACTACACCATCACCGTCCTGGGCCTCGGAGCCATGGGCCTGCCCATGGCCACCCGCCTGGCCAGCCAGCTCACCGTCCACGGCTTCGACATCGCCGAGCCGCGGCTGAAGCTCGCTGAAGAGGCCGGTATCCGCACCTTCGCCTCCGCACGGGAAGCCTCGGAAGGCGCCGACGCCCTGCTGCTGGCGGTGCGCAACGGCGAACAGCTCAACGATGTCCTCTTCGGCGGGAACGGCGTGGCCTCCGTGCTGAAGCCGGGCGCCGTTGTGATCCTCGGCAGCACGGTGGGCACCGAAGCCATCCCGGCCACCGTGGACCGCCTGGCCGAATACGGCGTCGAACTGGTTGATGCCCCGCTCTCCGGCGGCCCCAAGCGCGCCGGAGAAGGCGACCTGCTGATCGTGGTGGGCGCATCGCCCGAGGCGCAGGAAAAGGCCCGCCCGGCGCTGGAACTCCTCGCCTCCACCCTGACCGTCGTGGGCGACAAGCCCGGCGACGGCCAGGCCCTCAAGACGGTCAACCAGCTCCTCTGCGGCGTCCACATCGCCGCGGCCGCCGAGGCCATGGCCCTTGCGGACGCCCTCGGCCTGGACCAGGCCAAGACCCTCGCCGCCCTCGAAGCCGGCGCGGCAGGCTCCTTCATGCTCTCCAACCGCGGCCCCCGGATTCTCAAGGCCTACACCGAGGAAGGCGCCGAGGTCCTGAGCCGCCTGGACATCTTCGTCAAGGACATGGGCATCGTGGGCAAGGCCGCCCGCGCCGCCGGACTCGCCGCCCCCGTGGCCGCCGCCGCCGAACAGCTCTACCTCCTCGGCCAGGCCCAGGGCCTCGCCGCGGCGGACGATTCGGCAGTCATCAAGGTGGTAGCCCCCACCAAGCGCACGGTCTGACCCGTACCACCAGCCCGACGACGGCGGATCCCCCTTCCGCCGTCGTCGAACCTTTCCGTCGTTACCCTTTTCGAAGACTGTCCTGTCAAAGGAGACACCCAACATGACCCCCCTGATTAATTCCCTGGTGGTGCGCGCCGCAGACGCGCCCGTCATCAAGCCGGCCGTGGAGCTGGGTACTCCGCTGCTGCTGACCATCGCGGCAGCCGGCGTGGCGCTGCTGCTGCTGCTGATCATCCGCTTCAAGGTCCAGGCCTTCGTGGCCCTGCTGGCCGTCAGCATCCTGGTGGCCGTGGCCGCCCAGATCCCGCTCAAGGACGTCTTCACCGTGGTTTCCAACGGTGTGGGCGGCACCTTGGGCAAGGTTGCCATCCTGATCGCCCTGGGCGCCATACTCGGCCGGATGATCGAGGTCTCCGGCGGCGTCCAGTCGCTCGCAGACCACTTCACCGCCAAACTGGGCGCCAAGCGGGTGGCGGTGGCCCTCACCGCCGTCGGCTTCCTCGTCGCCATCCCGGTGTTCTTCGAGGTGGGCATCATCGTGCTCGTGCCGATCGTCTACGCCTTCGCCAAGATCGCCAACGTCCACCCCGTCAAGTTCGGCCTGCCCATGGCCGGCATCATGCTGTCCATCCACGTCGCCGTCCCGCCGCACCCGGGCATTGTCGCCGGAGCGGGCGTGCTCGGCGCCGACATCGGCCTCATCGCCCTGATCTCGCTGGCGATCTGCGTGCCGCTCGGTTTCCTGTCCTACTGGGTTGCCAGCATCATGAACCGCCGGGACTACGAGCTGCTGCCCACCGTCAAGGCACAAGTTGACGAATTCGGCTCCGACACCGTGGTGCGCGCGGGCCACGTCGGGCCCGGCGCCAGCGCGGTTGCCCCGCCCCGTCCGGGACTGATCATCTTCCTCATCGCCGCACCGATCACCCAGATCCTGCTGGGCACCGTCGGCACGCTCGTGATCGACAAGAAGGACTACTGGTACGGCGTGGCAGCCTTCGTCGGCAACCCGTTCTTCGCTCTCCTCGTCGCCGTGGGGCTCGCCTTCTTCCTGCTGGCCGTGCGCCGGAACTGGTCGCTGAAGGAAACCGGCGAGATCTTCGAAGGCGCCCTGCCGCCCATCGCCTCCATCCTCATGGTGGTGGCAGCCGGCGGCGTGTTCGGCGGTGTCCTCCAGGTCTCCGGCATCGGCGCGGCGCTCTCCGAAACCCTGGACACCCTGGGCGTTCCGCTGCTCCTGCTCGGTTTCATCATCTCGCTGGCCCTCCGGGCAGCCCAAGGCTCGGCCACGGTCGCCATTGTCACCACCACCGGCCTGCTCTCGGCGGCCGTGGCCGGCGGCGGCTACACCCCGGCGCAGATCGCGGTGATCGTGATCGCGATCGGCTTCGGCTCCCTTGGCCTCTCGCACGTCACCGACGCCGGCTTCTGGGTGGTGGTGCGGTACTACGGCCTCACCGTGGCGGACGGTCTCAGGACCTGGACCGTGCTCACCACCATCCTGGGGCTGGCCGGCTTCGCCCTGACGTTCGTGGCCTGGATCCTGGTGGGAGGCCTGGGCGCCTGATGCGTACCCGCCTCGACACCCTGGTTGTCTCAGCCCTCCAGCAAGGCGCCGCAGTCCCGGCCTTCACCTGCTACGACTTCACCACGGCCCTCGCCGTCGTGGGAGCGGCCGAGCAGGCCGGCCGTGGGGCCATCCTGCTGGTGGCTCCGAAGACCGCCGCCACACCCAACGGGCTGCGGCTCATCTCGGCCCTCCGCGGCCTCGCCGACGCCGCCACCGTTCCGGTCGCCGTGCAACTGGACCACGCCTCCGAGCTGCAGGTCATCCTCGACGCCGTCGCGGCCGGGGCGGACTCCGTCCTCGCGGACGGCTCGTCCCTGCCGTTCGAGGAGAACATCGCGCTGGTCCGCGAAGTCCGCGCTGCACTGGACGCTCAGGGGGACTCCGGCGTCGTGATCGAAGCGGAACTCGGCGGCCTCGCCGGGGACGAGGACCGCGCCTTCTGGGCGGACGCCGCCGGCGTTGCCGTGGCGGGACTCACCGATTCCGCCCAGGTGGAGGACTTCGTGGCACGCACCGGCGCGCAGCTGCTGGCCGTGGCCGTGGGCAACGTCCACGGCAAGTACAAGGGGGAGCCCCGGCTGCGGTGGGACGTGCTGCAGGACATCGCGGTCCGCACCCACATCCCGCTGGTGCTGCACGGCGCCTCCGGCATCCCGCCCGAGGAGCTGGTGAAGGCTGCCGCCATGAACGTGGGCAAGGTGAACTTCAACACCGAGCTCCGCACCGGCGTGCTGGCCACGTTGGAGGCCCGGACGGCCGCGCACCGTGCCGACGGCGAAAACCTCCAGGCGCTGCTGGGGGAGTGGGACGCCGCGGCCCGGGACTTCGCCGCCGCTTCCCTGGGCACACTCTCCCGCTGAGCCGGGGCCCGGACGGGGGAAGCCAGGATCGGACCTGCTGGCCGCCTGAACGCGGGATATTCGTCCGTCGCCGATTCCGCTGGATGTAGGCCCGGACAAGGCCGACAATGGAGGCAACGAGGCGCGAACGGGGCCGAATTGGCCGCGTCCGCGGGCGCTATTGGCAGCTTCCTTAGGGGGCGCAATGGGTGTTCCACAGCAGGGGCGCGGCGGCGGACCGGCCACCATTCCGGAACGCGACCTGGCGATCGACCTTGCCAGGTTTTTCTGCCTTGCCATCGTGGTGGTGGGGCACACCATGATGGTCAGCCCGGTGCTGCATCCCGACGGCACCGTGACCTCGGAAAACACCCTCGGGAACCAGCGCTGGTTCGAGCCGGTCGCCTGGGTCCTGCAGGTGATGCCGCTCTTCTTCGTCGCCGGCGGCATCACCGGGCTGGGGTCCTGGCAGCGGCTCAGCGCCCGCGGCGGCAGCGCCTTCGACTTCATCCAGGCGCGGATGCTGCGCCTCATCCGTCCGGCGGCCGTGCTGCTGGCCGTGATGTTCGCCGGGCTGTGGACCGCCCGGCTGGCAGGGGTGGACCCGGAGGTCATCCAGCTGCTGACCGCCGGGGCCGGCATGCCCTTGTGGTTCCTCGCCGCCTACCTGGCCGCCCAGCTGAACCTTCCGCTCCTGGCGCGCCTGCACTCCCGCGCCCCGCGGCTGACCTTCGCGGGCCTCGCCGGGCTCGTGGTGACCGTGGACTGCCTGCGCGGGATGCTGCCGCTGCTGGCCTACGCCAACATGATTTTCCTGTGGTGCGCCGTGCAGCAGCTCGGATTCATCATGGCGGACGGCCGGCTGCCGGACCTGGGCCGGTCCGCGCTCGCGGGCATCATCGTGGCCAGCAACCTGGCCCTCGGGCTGCTCGTGGCGCTGGGGCTCTACCCGGGGAACATGCTGGTGAACCTCAATCCGCCCAACCTGGCCCTGCTGTTCCTGGGGATCTCGCAGGCTGCGGCCCTGCAGCTGTTCCGGCCGGCGCTCACCCGGGTGGCGGCCGTCGGATGGGTACGGAAGGTGCTGGCTGTGGCCGGCCGCCGCGCGATGACCGTCTACCTGTGGCACCTGCCGCTGCTCGCGGCGATGTCCGGGCTCCTGCTGCTGTCCGGGTTCCCCCAGCCGGCCGGCGGGACCGCCGCCTGGTGGTGGGGCCGGCCGCTCGTGCTGGCGGCCGTCGTCGTGCTCCTGCTGCCGGTGCTTGCGCTGTTCGGGAGGCTGGAAGAGCGTCCGACGTCGTCCGGCCACGTGCGCGGCCGCCCGGCGGCCGCCGTGGTGACGGCCGCCGTGGTCGTCTTTGTCCCGGTGTCCGACGCCGCCCTCAACGGGCTCACGCCGGGGCTTCTGGGCGGCGGAGCAGCCTGTTTCGCCCTCGCCACCCTGCTCCTGGGCAGGGTTCCGGCTCCGGCCCCGGCCGTGGCGGAGGCGCCGGTGGCCTGCAACGGCGTGCCTAAACGGCGGCGCCCTCAAGCGCTTCGTCGCTCCTGAGGGTTGCGCCCTTGGAGCGGTTCACCATGAGTCCCAGGAGGTCAAAGACCAGGGTGGCGGCTGCCAGGGTGGTGATGTCCGCGTGGTCGTAGGCGGGGGCAACTTCGACCACGTCGGCTCCGACGATGTTGATGCCGTTGAGGCCGCGCAGCAGGGCCAGCAGTTCGCGGGAGTGCAGGCCGCCCATTTCGGGAGTTCCGGTGCCTGGAGCGTAGGAGGGGTCCAGGACATCGATGTCGATGGAGACGTAGACCGGGGTGTCGCCCAGGCGATCCTTGACCCTCTGGATTGCGGCCGGGACGCCGATGACGTCCAGGTCCGAGCAGCGGATGATCTGGAACCCGAACTCGTGGTCGCGCAGGAAGTCGTTCCGGTCATAGACCGGCCCGCGGATACCCACGTGCATGGACTTGTCCTCAACGAGCAGGCCCTCTTCGAAGGCCCGGCGGAAGATGGTTCCGTGGGTGACCGGCTGGTCGAAGTAGGTGTCCCAGGTGTCCAGGTGCGCGTCGAAGTGGAGCAGGGCAACCGGTCCGTGGACCTCGTTCAGGGCCCGCAGCATCGGCAGGGCGATGGTGTGGTCCCCGCCGATGGCGATCAGCCTCTTGTCCTTGCTGATCAGCGGCCGTGCCTGCTCTTCGATTTCACGGACGGCGCGGGTGATGTCGTAGGGGGTGCAGGCGATGTCGCCGGCGTCCACCACCTGGGCTTCGTAGACGGGCTCGACGTCGAGTTCCGGGTGGTAGCCGGGGCGCAGCAGACGGGATGCTTCACGGACAGCGGCGGGACCGAACCGGGCGCCGGGGCGGAAGGACGTGCCGCCGTCGAACGGTACTCCGACGATGGCGATGTCGTAGTCGGGCACCCGGTCGATTTGAGGGAGCCGGGCGAAGGTTCCAAGCCCGGCGTAGCGGGGTACCTTCGTTGCGTCGACGGGGCCGATCGGCTTGTGCGTGGTCATGACAGTGCTCCTTCTGTTGCTTTGATGGGTGCCGGGGTTTCCGGCTTTTTTTCGGTGGTGAGTTCCGCGAGGGACTTGTTGGCGGTTTCCGGCGCGAGCAGGAAGGTGGCCAGCAGTCCGACCAGGGAGATGACGGCGCCGATGAGCAGCGAGCCTGCGGCGCCGAAACTGAGGATGGCGACCGGCATCAGGTAGGTGCTGGCTGCGGAGCCGACACGGCTGATTGCCGTGCCGAAGCCCACTGCTGTAGCACGGACCTCCGTGGGGAAGAGTTCGTTCGGGTAGACGACCTCGAGGAAGCTGGACGCGCCAGAGGCCAGGGCGAAGATGGCCAGGGCGATGAAGAGCGGCGCGGCCTGGACATTGGGGATGAAGGCGGGGATGGCCAGGGCCACCACGATGATGCCGAAGCTCCACAGGAGCAGCTTGCGACGGCCGATCTTCTCGACGAGCCACAGACCGGGAACGCCGCCGACGACGAACAGCATGGAGATCAGGAAGGATCCGCCGTAAAGGTTGGCGTCACCTGTCATGCCCATGGACGCCAGCAGGTCCGGTGCGAAGGTGTAAACCGCGAAGAGCGGGATGACCTGGGCAGTCCAGAAGATGGAGACAAAAAGTGTGCGCTTCCAGGCCTGGCCCCTGAAGATGTCCAGGAAGCTGCCCTGCTTGGCAGGACCTTCACTGTCCGAGGCGATGTCGGCGAGGCCGTACTGCCGGCCGTAAACCTTCTTGATGACAGCCTCCGCCTCGTCACGGCGGCCACGGGAGAGCAGCCAGCGGGGGGACTCAGGGGTGCCGAGCCGGAACAGCAGGGTGATGATGGCGAAGATCGCCGGGCTGGCAACCATGACGCGCCAGACGTCCGGCCCCGTGTCGCGGAGCAGGTATCCGACGGCGTAGGCAGCTGCGGCGCCGATCGCCCAGACCACGAAGGTGGCACCCAGGAGGCGGCCACGGTGTTTCTTCGGGAGGAACTCGGCGAGCAGCGAGGTGGCGATCGGGTAGTCGGCGCCGATGGCCATACCGAGAAGGAACCTGCAGAGAACAACCTGCCAGACTTCGGTCGCGAAGGCATTGAGGGCGGAGAACAGGGCCAGACCGATGAGGTCGGCAATGTACATCTTGTGCCGGCCGATCTTGTCCGTCAGCCACCCGAAGATGGCCCCGCCGAAAAAGATGCCAACCAGGCTGGCCGCACCGATCAAGCCGATTTCCACGGTGCTCAGGTGCAGGCCCGGGGTCATCGTGATCAGGGCGATTCCGATGATTGACAGCGCGTAGCCGTCGATGAAGGGACCCCCGGAGGCAAAGAAGGTCAGCTTTTTGTGGAAATTTGTAAGTGGGGCGTCATCAATGAGATTGCTCGTTGCGCTCATCGCAAACCCTCTCTCTTGAATGCTCGTCGTTGAGCGGGAAGTAAGTGACTTAATCATCGGTGACCGGCATCACCTCGCATACCCGTCACCTGACTACAAATGACGGAGGCGTCTATACATCTGTATAAAATGGGCCCGGTCCACTGCCCGCCGAACGAAGGAGCCACTGGTCGTGATTACCGTTGCCGAACTGCTGGCTGAGCCTCAGCTGGGCCTGAGCCTGATTGCAGGTTCCGGGGGTCTGGGAAACCGCATCACATGGGCGCACACCTCGGATCTTCCCCGGCTGTGGGAGTGGGTCACCGGCGGTGAGATCATGATGACCAACGGGTTGTCGATTCCGCCGGACGCCGCCGGACAGGTTGAACTTGCCGAGTCCCTGGTTAGGGCAGGCACGAGCGCTTTGGCTGTCGGCGAGAAGATGCACGCCCCGCAGCTTCTGCCCGAATTTCTGTATGCGTGCAACGCCCTGCCATTGCCGGTGATCAACGTGCCCTATCCGCTGCCGTTCATCGCGATTGCCCGGTCGGTCGCCGAGTCTTCGCTTTTGGAGGAATCCCGCAGGCTGCGGCAGACGGCCAGGATTTATGACCTTCTCCGTCTTGCCGGGGCCGGGAACCACTGGCAGAAGCTGCTCCAAGGGGTAGCGGCCGAGCTGGATTCGAGGCTGTTCGTGGTGGACCGGCGGTGCCTTCACCCGTGGCACCCGGACGGCGAGGCATTGCCGGCAACCCTGGCGGGGGAGCTGAAGTCGCTGGTGGGGCAGACGCCGGGTGCCACGAAAAATTTCCAGTGGCACCGGCTCGGTGACCAACACATCCTCATGATGGACATTCCAACGCACACCAATGCGCTGCTGGTGGTCCTTCCGGCGTCCGAACCGCACCCCGATGCGGTTGTTTTGCTCCATGCGGCGACGGTGCTGGGCCTGGAGCTGTCGCGGACCGTGCTGGCGCTGGAGAACCGGCTCCGTCTGGGGGCCGAATTCCTTCTGCAGGCATTTGACGGCCGCAACGGGATCGCGGATCTGGAAAGCCGCCTGTCCGAATTCGAAATTCCGGCGCAGGAGTTTCTGGTCGTCTCCATGTCCAGTGATGATGGAGCGCATCTGGCCGACGTGCACGTGAATCTGTGGCGCCATGGCTTCCCGACCGCGTGCCTGCGCAGCTTCAACAAGCTCCACATCGCGGTGTCCGCGGAGTGTTCCGCGGAGCTGTTACGGCATGTGGTCAGGCCGGATGTCCGGATCGGCGTCAGCACCCCGTCCACCGCTGCAGGCGTCCAAAGAGCCCTTCAGGAGTCATTGTGGGCGCTGGGAACAGCAGGCAGCAGTACGGAGCAGCTGGTGCGTTACGCGCAGGGCCCTTCGTGGCTGGGGTTGACAAGCCATGACGAAGGAAAGGCGCTCGTCCAACGGCTCCTTGGCCCGGTCTTCGAGTACGAGCGGGGCCGCGAGCCGGATCTCATCCTCACACTGAAGACGTATCTGGACATGCAGCGGTCGTGGCAGAAGACGGCGGCCGCCCTCTTCGCGCACCGGCAGACCATCATCTACCGGATCCGGAAGATCGGTGAGCTGACGGGGCTGGACATGACCGAAACGTCAACCCTCGCCCAGCTCTGGTTCGCCTTGCAGATCCATGACGCGATGGAGATCCGCGGCAGCAGCGCGCCTCTGACGTCCCCGTCTCCGGCACGGCGGGGATGATGCCGGCGTTGCTCCACCGGGTTCCAGCCCGCTGAGGGCCCAGGGCAGCTACGGACATGGCGCCCGCCTACAGCCCGGATGCAGCCACCCGGATGCGGCCGGTGAGCGTGTCCGGGTCCAGGGCTTCCGCCAGTTGTTTGGCCGAAATCAGTCCGCGAGCCAGCGCCAGCGAGCCGATGTCGGACCCGGTCAACAGGGCTTCCTGCGCGATCTCCGTGGACGCCGCGTAGCCGATGTACGGGCTCAGGGCCGTGACCAGCCCTGCAGAGTGGGACACCATGCGTGCCATCCGGTCCCGGTTGGCGGTGATGCCCCGGACGCAGCGGGTGGCAAGGGCGTCGCAGGCGGCCCGGAGATGGGTCAGAGAGCGCAGCATGCTGTACGCGATGACCGGTTCGAAGGCGTTGAGCTGAAGCTGCCCGGCCTCGGCTGCCATCGTGATGGTGACGTCGTTGCCGATCACTTCGAAGGCCACCTGGTTGACCATCTCTGGAATTACCGGATTGACCTTGCCCGGCATGATGCTGGAGCCGGCCTGCATCGCGGGAAGGTTTATTTCGCCGAAACCCGCAGTGGGTCCGGAGGACAGCAGCCGCAGGTCGTTGCTGGTCTTGGAGAGCTTGACGGCAGTGCGCTTGAGCACGCCGGAGAGCTGCACAAAGGAGCCGCAGTCCTGGGTTGCCTCGATCAGGTTGGCCGCCACCTTCACAGGTTCCCCGCTGATCCGGGACAGGTGGCTGCACGCCAGTGCCGAGTACAGCGGATGGCCGTTGATGCCGGTTCCGATCGCCGTGCCGCCAAGGTTGCTTTCCAGCAGCAGCACCGCGGTTTCGGCAAGCCGTTGCTCATCCTCGCGGAGCATGATGGCGTAGGTCATGAACTCCTGTCCGAGCGTCATGGGGACGGCATCCTGCAGCTGGGTCCTGCCCATCTTCAGGACGTCGTCGAATTCGGCGGCCTTGTCCGCGAAGGCGGCCGCCAGGCGTTCCATCGCCTCGCGCAGCCGCCTCAGGGACACCACCATGGACAGTTTCAGCGCCGTGGGGTAGACGTCGTTGGTGCTCTGGCCCAGATTGACGTGCTCCAGTGGGCTGAGCATCCCGTAGTCGCCCCGCTGGTGGCCCAGGATTTCCAGCGCCCTGTTGGCGATCACCTCGTTGGCGTTCATGTTGGTGGACGTGCCGGCACCGCCTTGGATGGGATCCACCACAAACTGCTCCAATAGGGCGCCGGCACGGATTTCCTCGCAGGCCTGGACAATGGCCCGGCCCTGTTCCACGGGGAGCAGGCCGAGGTCCATATTGGCCGAGGCCGCCGCCTGTTTCACCGCGGCCAGCGCAAAGACGAGGTCGGGGAAGGCTGCGATGGAGGTTCCGGTGACGTCAAAATTCTGCCGGGCCCGCATGGTGTGGATTCCGTAGTAGGCCTCGGACGGGACCTGGAGGTCCCCGATCAGGTCATGTTCGGTGCGCGTTTCAGCCGGCATGGCTCGCCTCGGCTGCGGGGGACGCAGCGGCATGGTTTTGCCGCTGGAGTCGCTTTCTGGTTTCCGGGTTGTTCGCGATGTCGATGCACGTCCAGGCCAGGGCCGTGGCCGCATCAAGGATGGCGCGGTTGGCGGCGTCGCCCACGCAATGGGCGGCGAATTCCTTCTGGTGGTTCACCGCCGGGAGCGAAGCGATCCCTATATAGGGGTGGATGGACGGGATGACATGCGAGATGTTGCCCATGTCTGTGGACGCCCGGTTCATGCGCATGTCGGGGCCCGACGTCGTGAAGCTCCGCCCCAGCTGCGTGGCGTTGTCTATGTAGAGCTCCAGGATGTCCTCGTCGGTGACGAAGTCGGCGTAGGGCTTGCTTTCGGGTGTGATCTCCAGTTCGCACCCGGTGGCCAGGGCCCCGGCCTCGAAGCACCGTTCCACCCGGGCCTCCAGCGGCTTCAGGTCGGCCAGCGTCTCGGCCCGGACATACCAGCGGCCCTGCGTGTGCTCCGGGATCGCGTTCGGTGCCTCCCCGCCGTTGGTGATGACACCGTGAACCCGCGATCCCGGATCCAGCTGCTGCCGGAGCAGGCCGATGGCCACCTGGGCCACGGTGAACGCATCCGCGGCGTTGACGCCGCGTTCCGGGTAGGCCGCCGCGTGCGATGCCTTGCCGCGGTATTCGACTTTGCTGTGCGCGACGGCGAAGGGTTCGGCGCGCGCTACGTCCAGGGGCCCGGGGTGGACCATCATGGCCGCGTGCACGCCGTCGAAGCCGCCACGCTCGAGCATCAGGATCTTGCCGCCGCCGCCTTCCTCTGCGGGCGTGCCCAGCACGGTGATGGTGATGCCGAGTGCCGCAGTCAGGGGGGCGAGCGCAGCGGCTGCGCCTACCGCAGCCGCGGCGATGATGTTGTGCCCGCACGCATGCCCCAGCCCGGGCAGGGCATCGTATTCGGCGCAGATGGCCAGGTTCAGCGGCCCGTTGCCCACCCGGGCGGCAAACGCCGTGGGGAGTTCGCAGATGCCGGCATCAACCGTGAAGCCGACCCCGGCAAGTTCCGCCGCAACCCACTGGGCGGCACGCCGTTCTTCCCAGGCAATTTCGGGATTGGCGTGCAGCCGGTGCGACAGTGCCAGCAGCCGTCCGGAGAGTTCGTTGACGCGGGCCTTAGCGACGTCCTTGAGGTTGTTCACAGGTCACCCGGAACGCCATAGCTGGGGGCCGCCGTCGGATCGACTGCCCGGGTGAGATAGTCCTGTTTCTGCGGTGCCCACAGTTGCCGGAGCCGCTCCAGCTCGCCGATCGGGTCCTCTTCGGCCCAGTCCACCCGGAGGTCGGTCTCCGGCCAGCCGGCCGTCCCGACGACGACGAGCCCTGCCGAGTGCTCCGGCCCCTCCTCGCCGCCGGTGTCGCGGCCCGCCAGCAGCCCGGCCAGCAGCCGTTCCTCGAACGGGCGTCCGGCTGCCTGGAGATAGGCGTCCACCATCGCGTCAACGACGCCGGGGGATGAGAGCAGGTTTCCGGCGGCGACGACGCCGGCGCGGGCGACCGTCCGGTGGGTTCCCAGCGTGCCGTCGCCGGAGAACGCGGCGGTGCGGCCGGCGTCGTCGATCACCGTCAGCTGGCGGTAGCTGACCAGCGGCGCCGAGGCGATGACCTTGGCCAGCGCCTCGTCCGCGTCGGCCCCGGCTTCCAGCAGGTCAAGCAGCGTCGTGCCCAGCGCCGGGTTGGTGATGTTCTGCGATGCGGCGCCGCCGATGCCGGCCCGCAGATGCACGCAGCGGGCGGCCACAGCCGGGCTGGAGGAGGTCACCACCATGCCGAAGTCCCCGGTGGCTTCGTCCCTTGCGACCAATGAAAATGTCACTGCTACTCCCTGGTTCGTTGAAATCGGTGCTAGTTCTTGGCGGAAATGGCGGCTGTGGCATCGATCTCGACCAGCCATTCGGGCCGTGCCAGGGCGCTGACGACAATTCCCGTCGAGACCGGGAAGACGCCCTTGAGCCAGCGGCCCATGGTGCGGTAGACGGGCTCGCGGTACCGGGGATCGATGAGGTAGACCGTGACCTTGACGATGTCCTCGAGGCGGCTGCCCGCTTCCTTGAGCAGCAGGTCGATGTTCGCCATGGCCTTCTCCGCCTGGGCCTCGACGTCGCCGATGCCCACGGATTCGCGGCTGTCCAGGTCCTGGCCGATCTGGCCGCGGAGGTACACCACGCCGTTGGCCACCACGGCCTGGCAGAGATCGTTGTCCAGCTTCTGTTCCGGGTATGTCTCTTTGGTATTGAACGGCCGGATCCGGGTGTGGGTGCTCACAGTGAGGGCCCGTAGACCTTTTCGGACAGCTCGGCTGCCTGCTTGACCAGGCCCAGCGGACCGTCGAAGTCGAAATTGCGGTAGACGGCTCCGAGCTGGGCGAAGGGCGGGGACTGGGCGAAGAGCTGGAAGGTCAGCCGGTGCCCGGCGTAGTCGCTGTTGAGCAGGTCCCGGGCGAAGGACAGCAGCCGGCGGCGGTCTTCAGAGACCCAGTTCTCGTTGATCGAATAGAACTTTTCGAGCCAGGGGGCTGTTTCCGGGTTGCTGAACGTTGCCGCGTCCGGGGTGATGCAGATCTGGCCGCCGCACAGCTCGCGGGCGATGTGCATCATGGCGGGCAGCTGGGAGAGAGCCACCACGCGTCCGGTGTAAAGCAGCGACTGGTTGGGCATCAGCAGGCCGCCCGGGCTGGGTTCGGCGTTGGCGATGGCCGCCGTGAGGTGGGCGTTGATGGATTCCCGGTAGCAGGCGAGCTGGGCGAGCTTTTCCTGGACCGCCTGCTGCTTTTCCAAGCCGGTCTGCTTCACGTTCCACAGGGCCGCCCCGATCATGAGGTCGGCCAGGTGCAGGGTGCGCTGGACGAACGGGAAGGCACTGTACCGGTGCAGGGTGGAGCGGATGAACGACGCCGCCTTGGTGTGCTGGTAGAACAGGACGTCTTCCCAGGGGATCTCGACGTCGTCGAAGATCACCAGGGATTCCACCTCGTCCACGCGGTTGGCCAGCGGGTAGTCCGCGGACGGTGCCCGGCCGGCAAAGCCGTTGCGGGAAATGAATTTCAGGCCGGGGGAGCCCATGTCCAGCATGAAGCCGACGGCGTAGTCCGACAGTTCGCTGTTGCCCCAGTTGGCGATCGTTGGCTTGGTGAAGGCCTGGTTGGAGTACGCGGCGGCCGTTTCGTATTTGGCGCCGCGCACCACGATGCCGTTGTCGGTCTCCTTGACCACGTGCAGGAGCATGTCCGGGTCCTGGTCCTGCGGGGCCTTGGAGCGGTCGCCCTTGGGGTCGGTGTTGGCCGAGACATGGAACGGGTCGGCCTTGACGGCCTTGGCGATGTGGCGGCGGATGTTCTCGGAGAACCGCGGGTCGACCTCGTTGAGGACGTCCTGGCCGTCGAAGAGGGACCACATCTCGCCGATGGTTTCGTCGCCCACGCGGGTGACCACGCCGCCGGCTTCGCGCTGGACCAGGTCGACGGCGGCCCGCTTGTCGTGCCAGTCCTGCTGCGTCCGGGGGAGGCGGTTGGCGATGGCGTTGAGCTCCCCGGTTTCCTCGTCGGCGTAGGTCATGGCGGCCTGGGTGGACTCCTCATGGGCCAGATCGTAGATCCGGGCCCTGACATCCACGATCGGCTTGAACATGGGGTGGCTCGGGACGTCTTTGACCTTCTCGCCGTCGATCCAGACCTCGCGGCCGTCGCGGATGGATTCGCGGTATTCGTCGCCTGTACGGATCATCGTGAGTTCTCCTTGGTGTTGTTCCGGTGGACGGGGCCCGAACCCGGATAATCGGGGAAGACCGAGGGCGGGAAAGGCACCGGCTCGGCGTAGCTGTGGGCGCTGTAGACGAGGGGCACTCCGGGTTCGGCCTGCACATCCATCACGCGTCCGATATAGATGTAATGCGTTCCGGCGGTGGAAACCTCGTGGACCTCGCAGTCGAAGGACGCCACTGCATCGCGGACCCGGGGCGCACCCGAGGGGGCGTCGTCCCATTCGCCGCAGCTGAAGTCCCAGGGTTCCTTGCCAGGCCACGGGCGGCCGGCGAAGGTGTCGGCGACATGGTCGTGCTTTTTGCCGAGCAGGTTGACGCTGAAGACGCCGTGGGCGGCGATGGCTTCGTTGATGGGACTGCGCTGGTTGATGCAGACGAGCACCAGGGCGGGGTCGGCGGAGACTGAGCACATCGCGCTGACGGTCTGCGCAAACCGTCCGTTCGGGCCGTCGGTGGCCACCACGGTGACCCCGGTCGCGGCGGCCCCCATGGCGGCGATGAACTGCTCGCGGATACCCGGAGCGAGGGGCTGCTGGGGGACTGGAAGAGATGTTGAAGCTGTCATGGCTGGCTCCTGTTCGCATTGCGTTGGTGCATCTGCAATCAGTATGGAAACCCAGTCAGGTATGTGTCCAACAGATGTTTCAGCTAAGCCCCATTGGTTTTTTCCATACCTAAGTGACTCGTCCCTCCGCGGAGGAGCCGTTCAGGCGGTGGCCGGTGCCAGCGAGGTGCGGCACTGGTCAATGAACGCGGAGGCCCTGCGCGTCAGCCGCGCCCCGGCAAGATGCACGGCGCCCACGCTCAGGCCGGGCGGTGCCCCGATGAGCGGGCGGCACACGAAGCCGTGTCCCTCGTAGCTGACGTTGATACCCGTGCGCTGGCTCAGGATCGAATAGCCAAGTCCCCTGGCCACCAGTGCCCGGACCATTTCGAAGCTCGTCGTCCGGAACCGGATGTTCGGCTGCAGCCCCTCGGCCTCGAACAGCGAAAGGAAGTACTGGCCGCCCGGGGGCAGGTCGAAAAGGATCATGGGTTCGGCCGCGAGCTGCCCCAGGGAGATGCCGGGAAGCGTGCTGAGCGGATGGTGTTCGGGCAGGACCACATACGGGGGCGTGGACATCAGCACATGCATGGCCAGATCCGTGGGGAGGCGGCGCTGGTCGAACTCGTAGTCATAGAGCAGCGCCAGGTCACAGGCCCCGCTGCGGAGCAGGTCCACCAGCTGGGTGTAGGAGCCCTCCACGAAGCGCAGGTCCACGGCGGGGTGGTGGGCGACGAAGTCGGAGATGACCCGCGGCAGCAGGATCGGCGCCAGCGTGCTGTAGCAGCCGACGTCGAGCTTGCCGGAAAGCGATTCGTTCGCCTCCCGTGCGCTGTTTTGCAGGTCGTCAACGCCGGACAGCAGCCGGCGGGCGTCCACCAGGACCTGGTGGCCCACCGAGGTGAGTGACAGGCCGCGGGCGTGCCGGACGAACAGCTGGACCCCGAGGCTCTCCTCCAGGTCGGCCAGGGCGGTCGACACCGCGGACTGCGAGAGGAAAACGCGCGCTGCAGCGGCCGTCACGCTGCCGGTGTCGGCGGCGGCCACGAAGTACTCCAGCTGGCGGAGACTGACAGCACTCATAGATTATTCCTATTCCACACTTCGATTAGTTCTGTTTTACATGATCCAAGTCACATCGCATAGTCGATGTAATCCCTTCACCGGTCAACAAAGCGAGGAGCCACCTGTGACTGACAACGAGCTAGAACTGCTCTTCGACTGCCTTCGGATTGATTCGACCTGGGGGCGTGAGCGCGAACTGGCGGAATTCATCGCGGGCCGGCTCCGCCTCTGGGGCGTGGACGACGTCGAGATCGTTGAATCCATGCCGGGCAGGCCCAGTGTGGGCGGGCGTCTCCGCGGCACGGGAGCGGGACGCTCCCTGATTCTGAACGGACACCTGGACATCTACGAAACCTCACCGGACTGGACCCGCGATCCCTTCAACCCCGAGGTGGTGGACGGAAAGATCTACGGGGCTGGAATCGCAGACATGAAGGCCGGCACCGCGGCGGCACTCGCGGTCATCCGCCGTCTGGCCTTGGGTGAACGGCCCAGGGGCGACGTCATATTCCAGGGGGTCTCGTGTCATTTTGAAGGCGGGGTCGGCACCCGCTCGCTGCTGGAAGCCGGGTTCACGGCCGATGCCGCCATCTGCGGGGAACCCACGGACAACACCATCGGCACCGTACACCGCGGCGCCGCCTACCTGAAGATCACCACTATCGGCAAGCAGGCACACACCTCGGCCAAATGGCTCGGCCTGAACGCGATCGAGACCATGGAGCCCGTCCTGGCCGGCATGCGGGAGCTCGAATCCACGATGCCGTACACCCCGCATCCCGAGCTTCCTGGAGGGCCGAACCTGAACATCGGCACCATCAACGGCGGAACCAAGCACAACCAGGTCCCCGACCGCTGCGTCATGACCTGCGATATCAGGCTGCTGCCTTCGCAGGACCCGTACGAGGTCCGGCTCCAGGTGGAGCAGATGATCAGTGAGCTCAAGCGGGCGGATCCGCGCATCGAGGCAATCGTCGAGTTCAGCGACCACTGGCTCAGCGGCCCCCGCCTGCCCTACGAGATCAGCCAGGAATCGGACATCGCCCGGGTGGCGGCAGGCGCCGTGGCCGCGGCGGGTTCGGAGCCTGTCTTCAAGGGCATCCAGTTCTGGACGGACATGGTCCCGCTGCAGCAGTTCGGCATCCCGTCGGTCAACATCGGCCCGGGCACCCCGCCCTACAGCTGGGCCGATGAATGGGTCGAACTCGAAAAGTACCAAGAGACCGTTGAGATTTACCACCAGGCTGTCCTCGCCTGGTGCAACTAAGCCACGTTTCCCACAGTGCAGGGCCCCTGCACGTATATATTCCTGCGGAAGGATTTTCGATGAAGGCTTCACTGAAAATGAGTGCACTGCTGGGCGGCGCTGTTGCCGCGGCCGTGATGCTCGCAGGCTGTGGGGGCAGCACACAGGCGACATCCGGGTCACCGGGGACGACGCCGAAGGTCAAGACGCTGTCCGACGGCGTACTGAACGTCGGCACCGACCTCACCTACCCGCCCTACGACATGCTGGTGGACGGCAAGCCGGCGGGCTTCGACATCGAGTTCATGGACGCCATGAGCAAGGAGCTCGGGCTCACGCCCAAGTACCAGGACACCCGCTTTGCGCAGATCGTGGCCGGCATCAAGGCCAACCGTTACGACGTCATTGCCTCCACCCTGTATGTCTCCGCCGGACGGGCCAAGGAAGTGGATTTCGTTCCGTACTTCCAGACCGGAAACTCTGTGATCTCCCCGGCCTCCGTGGACGGCCCGGCCACCGCCCAGGACCTCTGCGGCAAGCGCGTCAGCGTCGTCACGGCCACCGTCATCGCCAAACTCCTGCCTGCCGGCGAAAGCGACAAGTGCAAGGCGGCCGGCAAGGACGCCATCACCGTCAACGAATTCCCCACCGATCCCGAGGCCACCCAGGCCCTGCTGTCCGGCCAGGTGGACGTGCAAATGACCGACGCCGCCGTCGGCAAGACGGTGGTGGAGAAGTCCAACGGCCGCCTGAAGATCAGCAGCAATTCCCTGATCTACCCGATCGCGGTCGGCCTGGCGGTCAACAAGGCCAACGCCGAGATGAAGCAGGGACTGGAAACCGGGATCGAGGCCATGAAGAAGTCCGGCAAGTACGACGAACTGCTCAAGAAGTACAACCTTGAGCCCGCGGACCCGGCCGTCGTCGACGCCTCGATGAAGCAGGGCTAACCATGGGCAACTCGTTCGACTGGGGATACACCGTATCGCTCTTCGCGGACGGCAACCTGTGGCAGGCCGCCGGGCTCGTCGTGGTGCTCGGCCTCCTGGCCTGGACCATGGCGAACGTGGCGGGCATGGTGCTGGCCCTCATGAAGGAATCCAGGTCCCTCGTCCTCCGCAGCATCTCCGGAGCCTACGTCTGGCTGTTCCGGAGCCTGCCCCTCCTGGTCCTGCTGGTCTTCGCCTACAACGTCCCGCAGGTGCTCCCCGCCACGCAGGCGGTCCTCGGATCCTCCTTCAATGCAGCCCTGATCGCCCTGGTCCTCAGCGAAGCGGCCTACATGGCCGAGATCCACCGCGGCGGGCTCCTGTCCGTCTCGGCGGACCAGCGCGAGGCCGCCCGCGCACTCGGACTGCCGTACGGACTGGTCCAGCGGCTGGTCGTCATCCCGCAGGCCTTCCGCATCGCGCTCCCCAGCCTGGGCAACGAATTCGTCTCCATCCTGAAACTGACGTCGCTGGCCAGTGCCATTTCCCTCAACGAGATCCTGCTGGTGGGCCAGCGGCTCTACACGCAGAACTTCCTGGTCCTTGAAACGCTGCTCGCCGTCGCAGTGTTCTACGTTCTGCTCGTGACCGTCTTTGACCGGCTGCGCGTTCTGCTGGAGCGCTGGCTGGACGTGAACCGGCGCCGGCCGGCGCTGAAAACCACCACGGCGTGCGCGGACGAGCAGCTCGAACGCGTGCGCGACCGCCGGGTGCATGCGGGCGAAAAGCTCGTCTCCACGCAGCAGGTCACCAAGTCCTTCCATGGAAACCAGGTCCTCAAGGGCGTGGACGTCGATGTCCACGCCGGCGAAGTGGTCGTGGTGATCGGCCCGTCCGGTTCTGGCAAGACCACCCTGGTCCGCACCCTCAACCACCTCGAGCCGGCGGACGGCGGGACCGTGGAGGTCAACGGGCAGCTCGTGGGCTGCAGGGCCGGAACGCAGGGCCGGGTCGTTGCCCTGTCCGACCGGGAAGTGTCGATGCAGCGGCGGAACATCGGCATGGTGTTCCAGCGCTTCAACCTGTTCCCGCACAAAACTGTGCTGCAGAACGTCACCATGGCCCCGGTCAAGCTCGGCCTGGTCCCGGCCGTGGAGGCCGAGGCCACCGCGCTGGGCCTGCTCCGGAAGGTCGGCATGGAAGCCCACGCGGACAAATACCCGCACCAGCTCTCCGGCGGCCAACAGCAGCGCGTCGCGATTGCCCGGGCCCTGGCCATGAACCCCTCGGTCATGCTCTTTGACGAGCCGACGTCCGCCCTTGACCCTGAGCTTGTCTCCGAGGTGCTGCGGGTGATCGCCCAGCTCGCCAACGACGGCATGACCATGGTGATCGTGACCCACGAGATGCGGCTGGCCCGCGACGTCGCCGACTGGGTGGTCTTCATGGAGGACGGACAGGTGGTCACCCAAGGTCCCCCGGAGTCGGTGTTCGGTCCGGATGCCGGACCCCGGGTACGCCGCTTTGTGGCCGACGTCGGCGAGGCCCCGATCCCCACCGCGCCCTTGGCCGTCGCCCCCTAACAGGAATCCGGAACGCAAGGCAGCCCTCACGGTCAGGCGAGGGCTGCCTTGCTGTCGGTCAACCGACAACTCGGCTGATCCCTACGGAAAGAGCCGGAGCGCGGCACCCCAACTGTCAAGCGCGGGTTTGTGGATACTTTTTGGTTGGAAAATTGTCTGTAGTTCCGGTGCCGGGCGAACGCCTCGGCAAGGCGTCCAGCGCCAGGTCGGTGTAGAGGCTGGTGGCCACCTGCCAGCCCGCGACTCACCGGGAGAACACGTCGATGACGAACACCGCGTACACCCCGGCGAACGTGCGGACATACGTGATGTCGGTCGACCCACAGTCGGTTCGGCGCCGCCCCGTGTGTGAATCGCAGCGGTAAGTGGCGTTGTTTTCGCAGCGCTAAATGGCACCCCGCCGCCCGTTAGAGGACCCCTCTCCGGAGACCTGGATGCGCATTGATCGCGGGGCTCTGTGGCGGGTTTTCAGGGAGAACTGGCTTTGGCTTTGTCGCAGCAGAAGAGCTGCTCAGGTTGCGTGCCTTGGCTTTATTCTTCGATTTCGGCTCCGTGGGTGCGGAGGTGTTCTCGGAACGTCAGGTCAGTGTTGGTGGCCCTTGCGGTGAGGTAGGTAGCGAGGTGGGCTTGGGTTCTAAAGGGTGTGCCGTGGAGCATGAGGGCTGCCTGATTGCGTTCAGTGTCACGGATAGCGGTTGCGGCTGCGGCTACGGCTTCCGCGTCGGCAAGGGGATGAAGAGCGTGCCGTCATCGTCTCCAAGGACGAAGTCGTTGTGGGTGATGGTGTGCCCGCCGACGCTGGCATGGGTCAATGCGTCCTGATCACGGGATTCCAGACGTTGCGGGCCCACAGGGAAAGCGCCGAGACTGACGATGGGCAACCTGATGGTGCCCAGCTCGGCTGAATCGCGGTGGTACCCCCAGATGACGATCCCGGCGAGCCCGGCTTGGCGGGCTTCGAGAGCTATCAGGTCCCCGACGCAGGCCTCGTCATCTCGTCCGCTGTTGTCGACCACCAAAACATCCCCTGGTTCGGAGCTGTCGATAGCTTCGAGGAAAATGTCGACGCTGCCGTAGTGACGGGTGGGCACTGCGCGGCCGGCGAAGTGAGTGCCGGCCCACAGTGGACGTGTAGCGGCCGGAGCGCTGCGGACGGGGACCCCGAGCCGCATGCAGGCGTCTGCAACATGGGGTGTGCTGAGGTCCAGGTAGATGCGGTGGAGGTGGTCGGAGTTCATGGGACGTTATTTTCCTTTGGTTGTCGTTCTGGTGGTGTGGGGGCGGAAGTCCTGCCGTACCAGTGTTTTGCCGTTGTGCAGGGGGTAGCTCAGGCTCAGGACGTGCGCGAAGCCTGCCTTTCCCATCGCTGTCACGAGAGCCAGTGGGTCTATATCGGAGGAGATGGCCCCAAGGCCGTCGAAGGATGCCGCGTATTGGGTGGGGCTGACGAAGCCGGTGGCTTCGTTGAGCTGGGTGACGCAGGAGAGCGTGCCGATCGCGTGGATGTTCGCGGCCGCGAAGGCGGCGAATTCTTCGATGCCGACGTATTCAACGATCAGATTCGCTATCAGGAGCCCGACCGGTGCGATGTCCAGTGCCCGGTCGATGCTGGCCTGTACCAGGTGCAGGCGGGGCCCGAGCGTTGCATTGTGCCGGTCCGCGCAGGCTTGAAGGTATTGGCCGTTGATGTCGTATCCGAAGACCGCGTCGGTAGTGGCCGGATCAATGAGATCCAGTCCGTTGCCGCCGGCGACACCCAGGATCCCGATGGACCTTGAGGGATAGGTGGTGAGTTGTTCCCCGGTGATCTGGTGGAGCAGCTGCAGTTGCCCCACCGCGGCGTCGCTCATGTGGTTTTCGTAGATGGCCAGGTCAATGCCTTCCCACGGATGATCCTGGGGTCGTTCTTCTCCAGGGTCGGTCATGGTGTTTGTCCTTTGTCGGGATGTGTAGCGGACATTCTTAGGCCTTCCCCGGGCGTCGAGTACTGATGACGTCAGTGGTACCACGCAGGCGCGGGCTGAAAGCCAGAGCAGCTATGGCGAGTGCACCTGTGATGGCGAGGGCAGCGACGGTGGCCGGGACGAGACCGGTCGCGTTGCCGATCCAGCCGATGACCAGCACCACGAGGGCGGCCACGGCGTAGGTGATGGCCGCGTAGAGGGAAGCGGTCGCGCCTTGTCGGGCGGGGTCCGATCCGCGAGTCAACATCACCAGCGCTGCCCGGTAGGCGATGCCGATTCCAGCACCGATCACTACAAAGCCGCTGATCGCCACCGGGTCAAGGCGGAAATGGGCCCCGCCGAGGATGAGAACGGCGCCGGTGGCCATCGTGATCGTTCCGCTGATCCATGGTGCAATTCTGGCCAGTGCAGGGCTGAGCAGTTGCCCTGCGGCGCTTCCGCAGACCAACAGAATCGGGCCGAGGCCTTTGCATGGAGTGCATGTTCAGTTCGTTAAGATGGGTGCCCCGAAAACGGCGGCGATGCTGATGCCGGTCCAGGCGATGGTGCCGCTGCTGAACAGCGGCAGCGAGGACCGTCCCGGGCGTGCGGAGGTGCGGATGCCTGGAAGGGCTGACAGGGCGAGCTTGTTGGGTTCACGCCGTTGCCACAGTACGGCGGCGGCCGCGACCAACAGGGCGAAACTCAGGGCGGCGTGGACGAGGAATACTGTTTGCGGGGCATCAGCTGTCAGGACCAGTACGGCCAGTTGGGCGCCGCTGACTCCAAGGATCGCTCCGATGGTGTTGCCCGTGGCTGTGACGGCGCGTCCTGTGGTGCCGATGGCTGCGACGACAAGGGCCGATGCGGCGCCGGTGCCCAGGCCCCCGGCGACCCCGGCGAGCATGCGGCCGCTCAGGATGGAATCTTCCTGGGCATGGGCCATGAGCAGGTCAGAGGGGATCATCATGGTCAGGCTCAGAAGGACCAGTGCGGGAGCGTGGCGGGTGAAGCGGGGCCGGGCGAGTATGAACAGCACGGGAACCAGCACCGCGACGTACAGGGTGAACGTCAGGGAGAGCATCAACGGGTCCAGGCCCAGTGAATCCCTATAGACCGGCAGGAGCGGATACGCCGCGTTTGATCCGGCCAGGAGCATCGCATACGAGATGGCGATGATTCCTGCCTTCGCTGAGGCGGCCCGGCGGCTTACGGTGGCCACTGCCACTGCCGGGGCGCCCATCAGCTGATGCGCCGGGGACAGTCCTGACGTTGAAGATGTTACTTACGCGCGGAAGCTCTCAAGGCCACGAGGCGTGCGCCTGCCTTCAAGGTAGCGGTGCCGTCCGTTCGGTTCTACAGCGTAACAATCCGCCGGATTGGCGCCGTCGGGCCTTATTGCGGCGGATCATCTGGCTCCCCCAGTCGGGGGGCGAGGGCTATTTGCAAGAGTATCAATATTTTCTATGGCCTGTATGGAAAGTATGAAATAGACAGAACCCCCTGGCTCGCCCAATCTGGATGGAGTCAACCGCGCGGCAGTTCGGCAGCCTCCGGTGATGTGCAACATCCATAGACATTCAAGGTGGCAAGGCTGGAACGTTGTTCGGCCTCTGCAATGTGAAAACGATTACATCGCACGATGAAAACGATTACACGACGCCCAGGGCATGGGCCCGGCTCGTCGAGGTTCCGGCCCATCCACCGCCATCCCACGGCAACACACACTAGGAGTTCAGATGAGAAGAGGCGTCACAGCAGCCGCCGCAGTGCTGACAATATCCATGTTGGCCCTGACTGCGTGCTCGAACAGCAATACATCCGCAGCCCAGCCGGGACCGACCACCAGCGAGTGTCCGTCAGGGGTCACCACTTTGAAGGTCCTCACTTCGGAGTTTGGATTCCCCAAGCCTTCCCAGATTGAGGACTACGCGAAGGTCCAGCCGTGCATCAAGTTCGATGCTGAGCGTGTCCCGTTTGCCCAGCTGGCTGAGAAGATCTCTGTGGCGGCCTCATCGAACAACCAGCCGGACATTATTGGCTTCGATGGCCCGTGGACCCAGAACTTCGCCTCCCAAGGAATCCTGGCCCCGCTGGATAAATACCTACCGCAGGGATGGAAGGACGACGCCGTTTCGGGAACCGTAACTGAGCAGTCATACAAGGGCCAGCTCTACGGCATGGGTATCCAGCAGGACAGCATGGCCCTCTACTACAACAAAGACATGACCGATGCCGCGGGCATCACCGTGCCTTCGAAGCTAGAAGACGCATGGACCTGGGAGCAGGCCCGGGATGCGATGGCCAAGTGCCAGCAGGGCCCGGCAGGCAACCCCACCGTATGGGGATGGGCGCCAAACCGCTGGAGCCCCGGATTCTCCTATCGGGACCAGCTGTTCCTGCGCTCGGCCGGCGATCCCAAGGCGCCCAAGGATTCCAGCGCGTACAAGACGTACTTCGCGCTTTCAGATGATGGGAAGACGGCCAACGGCTGGCTAAACTCGCCTGAGGCCGTGCAAGGCGCCACCTTCTTCCAAAGCCTCTTCAACGGGCCCAATGCCGTCGCATCGCAGACGGCCATTCCCAACTCGCTCATCGACAAGCGGAGCTGCTTTGACATCGAGGTTGTCGGCCTGGTGGACATCCTCAACAAGGCCAAGGTCGACTTCAAATGGGGGATCGCGCCACTGCCGTACATCAAGACTCCGATTGCCCACACAGGGTCCATCACGATGGGCATTCCGTCACGATCCAAGAATATGGACGTGGCGGGCAAGACGATTGTGGAGATGAGCACCGGAGACATGCTCAAGCAGTACTCGGCCAAGACGTTCGCGCAACCGGCGTTGAAATCGACGGCGGCCCAGGTCCCAGCGCTCAACACCGAGCCGTATGTCCTGTTCACCAACGAGATCCAGAAGATCGGCGTCCCGCGGCCGCCCTCGGCGCACTACGTCCAGTATGACCAGTACACGGGTGAGGCCTTGAAGGACATCGCCTACGGTGCCGACCCGAAGTCCGCATTAGATAAGGCCGTTTCGCGCATCGATCCCATTCTTTCAAAGTAGCTGAGGCCACCATGACCGCAACCCTCCCCGATCACATGAAGCAGGGACGTACGCCCGCCCTTCCCCGGACCGGGGAGGGTGCGCGGCGAAAACGACGTCGAATCAATCGCCACGATCTTTTGGCCGCAGCGAGCTTCCTGACGCCGTTCCTGGTGCTCACTCTGGTTTTCCAATACGTTCCCTTGGCTGTTCTCGCCAGGGACAGCATGTATGAATACACCCTTTTCAATCCCGACGCGGCCACCTTTGTGGGTGGAAAGAACTTCGGCAGAATCTTCACAGACGCTGACACCGTTCAGTCGCTGGGCGTCACCTTCGTGTTCATGGCGGTCTTTCTGGCCATGGTCGTGCCGCTCGGACTGTTGCTGGCCGTTTACATCAATGGCAGGATGGCGGCCCGCGGCCTGATCCGGACCATGATCTTCTTGCCGGTGGTGACGTCTTCCGTGGTTGTTGCCACCATGTGGACCTTCATCCTGGCCCAGACAGGCCTTCTCAACGGGCTGTTGACCAGTGCCGGAATCTCGCCGGTTGCGTTCCTGACCAACAAGGACACGGCGCTGTACGCCATCATTGCCATGTGTGTGTGGCAACAGTTGGGTCTGGCCGCGGTTCTTTTCCTAGGCGGACTCCAGTCCATTCCGGCGGACGTCCAGGAGGCTGCAGAGATCGACGGCGCGGGGCCCGTCCAACGTCTCTGGCACATCATCATCCCGATGCTGTCACGGACCACCGTCCTGGTGGTGGTGATGATGACGGTCTTTGGCCTGCAGGCTTTTGCGCCGGCCTTCATCATGACCACGGGCGGACCCGAGGGCAGCACAAACTTCATCATGTACCACATCTACCGGACCGCCTTCTTCCTGCAGGACCCCGGTTTTGCCTCGGCGATTTCGATAGTTGTACTGCTCTTTGCACTCGCCATCAGTCTCATCCAGATGAGGCTGCTCAAGACCAAGTGGAACTTCTAGGATGACCATGGACAACAAGGCCGTTCGAAACCGCCGGGCGCTGAAATTTGTGTGGTCCGGGGCCATTTTGGCGGCCGTGCTGGCCGTATTTCTGCTCCCTTACTTGTGGATTGTTTCCTCGGGATTCAAGAAACAAACGGAGATCTTCAGGGACATGTCGCCGGTTTCCTGGCGAACGTTTTTCCCGTTTGGGGCCGTCATGGACAATTTTGTCCAGCTCTTCACGGAGAAGGGTGTTGGCACGGCCCTGATGAATTCTCTACTGGTGGCTGCGATTGAAGTGGCTGGCGCACTCGTCGTGTGCACGCTGGCCGCCTACGCGCTGACACGGATCAGGTTCCGTGGCCGCGGTCTGGTCTTTGCCCTGATTTTGGCAACGTTTATGCTGCCCGTAGAGGCCATGGTGGTGCCGATGTACCGCGTTGTCTCGGGCCTTGGCCTCCAGGACACTCTCTGGGCCGTGGCGCTTCCGGGCGTCGCGAGCGTATTTGGCCTGTTCCTGCTTCGGCAGTCGTTCGAACAGATCCCCGTCGAACTGGACGAGGCGGCACGGATTGACGGTGCTGGACATCTGCGTATCTTCTTCTCCGTGATCATGCCAAATGTGAAAACGTCCCTCGCCACACTGGTGCTAATCAAGTTCCTTTTTTCCTGGAATGCCTTTCTGTGGCCGCTCGTGGCCATCCAAACCCAAAAGAACCAGGTCATCCAGGTGGCAATCGCCCACTCTGCCGCCCCCGATTACCTGCCGAATTGGGGGTTGACCTTTGCAGGGGCAGCCGTCGCAACTCTGCCCCTGCTGCTGCTCTTCTTGATCCTCCAGCGCTATTTCGTGAGAGGTCTGGCGACAACCGGCATGAAATAGCGCCCGGATCAACGGAGGTATGGAAATCGTGAGGGCCGCCGCCGCTGGTGGCTGTCCGGCTCGGTGCCGCGGGCCTGCTGAATCGTTCCGCGGCATCGAAATCCATCATTGGGATGGGACACGTCGGAACGACAACCTTCATGAACGGGAGAACACATGACCAATGTTTCGGTACGGGAAGTTGCCGCAAGAGCCGGCGTTTCAACGGCAACCGTCTCGCGCGTCCTTAACGGCACCGCCCCCGTGAGCGCCTTGGCCGAATCACAGGTGCGCAAGGCCGTTCATGACCTTGATTACGCGCCCTCTGCCGCAGCCAGGAGTCTTCGATCACGGCGAACCGGTGTGCTCGGGCTGATTCTGCCGTCGCTTCGCAACCCATTCTTTCCTGAGCTTATCGGAGCGGCGACGTCGGTCGCCGCCGGGCAGGGATACGGCGTTTTGATTGCGGCATCAGAAAAGCCCGGAGATGATGTCCTGCGAATGGTGCGCTCTTCGACGGTGGACGGGATCGTCCTCGTCGGGTCCACATCAGGGCAAGATGACATGACGGGCGTCGAAGACCTGGAAATTCCGCTCGTCGCTTTCGACCGCGCACCCTCAAACATGCCGACGACGGTGTTCCGAGTTGACAACGAATTGGGCGCCACTGAGGTGACACACCACCTTATTGGAGGCGGACACAGTCGGATTGCACACATCTCCGGGCCGCCAGAGCTCGGTGTCACGGAGCAGCGGCTGAAAGGATTCCAGCGCGCAATGCAGCAGGCCGGCCTGGTAGACCGTCGCGAGTTCAGAATCCACGGTGACTTTACCGAGGAATCCGGCTACGCCGGGGCCCGCACGCTGCTCCGCTTGGCTGAACCGCCCACCGCCATCTTTGCTGCAAACGACATGATGGCTATCGGGGTGTTATCCGCCCTAAGGGAAAACAAAAGGAGAGGGGAGAGTCTCGTGGCTGTGGCCGGTTTCGATGGCTTGGCACTTTCACGATATGTCTCGCCGCGATTGACAACATACCGGCAGCCGATCGAACAGCTGGCCACCCTGTGCATTCAGCGTCTTCTACAAGCTGTTGAGGACAGAGACCCTGCAATGCTCCGTGGTCCCAATGGGGAGCAGATCATCTCCCAATTGCCGGGCCAGCTCATTGTCAGCGAGTCAACCGGCGACATCATCAACTATAAGGATATTTAATGACTTCGGTTTTGGTCTTCGGATCGATCAACAAGGACACCATTGTCTCCATCGCGCGGGCTCCGCGGCTGGGCGAAACCCTGCTGGGACGCTCGGTGATGACTGCACCGGGAGGCAAGGGCGCCAACCAGGCTGTTGCAGCAGCCCGCTTGGGGGCGAACGTGCGAATGTTCGGTGCAGTGGGAATCGATGCTGACGGCGACATGATGCTGGCAACACTTTCCCACGAAGGTGTGGATGTCTCATGTGTGGCCCGGGTCCGGACGGAAACAGGATCTGCCATTCTGACGGTGACCGACGATGGGGAAAACTCGATAATTGTGATCCCTGGAGCCAACCGGCAGGTAGGGGCCGGCCAGATTGAACAATTGGGATCGTCCGTCCGACCGGGGGACATAGTCGTCGCCCAGCTCGAAGTCCCCCTCGATGAAGTCGTTGCCGCATTGGAGACAGCCCAAAATCGAAATGCCCACACGATTCTCAATGCCGCGCCAGCCCAGGACATCGCTCGCCTTCTTCCCCTCGTGGACATCCTGGTTGTCAACGAGTCGGAGGCGGCACTCCTGTGGGGTGCGCCGGTCGATTCCGTCGATGACGCCCGGCTTGCTGCTGCTCACTGCGTGAATGACTACGCCGTTGTCGCAGTCATTACACTGGGTTCTTCGGGTTTAGTGATCGCCGACGCCAACTCCATCGACCATGTTCCCGCGCATGCGGTGAAAGCAGTGGATTCCACCGGAGCAGGGGACACCTTCGTAGGTGCGCTGGCAGCGTTCCTGGCCGAAGGGATGAGTCTTCGTGATGCAGCAGGACTGGCTTCGCGTGCAGGAGCGGTGGCATGCACGGCACTTGGTGCACAGGCATCAATGCCTATGCGGGCCTCGCTAGACACCACCCAGGTTCCGGCGTAACAGCGAAAGACAAGGATCAACAATTGAAACACATTATTCTTGATACAGACCCCGGCGTCGATGACGCCGTCGCACTTCTCTTGGCCTGCGCGTCGAACGAGATCGAGATCCACGGCATAACTACGGTCGGTGGAAACGTGGGGATCGAAGCTGTGACGGCTAACGCGCTGGCCATACTGGAACTGGCCGGCCGTCCGGACATCCCGGTCTATCGAGGTGCCGATCGTTCGCTGGCGCGCGAGCAAACCCGTAAATCCCTGGCACATGGCGACGACGGTCTGGGCGGACACCGCCCCGACCTGAACACGGGGGCAGCAGCGTCAGATATAGATGCAGTGCGTTTCTTGACCCGTCATGTTCGAGAAAATCCGGGGGTGGTGACCATTGTCGCGATTGGCCCTTTGACCAATATCGCGGCGGCGATCGCCGCAGACCCCTCGTTTGTCGCCAACGTCAAGGAAGTTGTCCTGATGGGTGGTTCGGAAGGCACGGGCAATGTCACACCGTCAGCCGAATTCAACTTCTGGCACGATCCGGAGGCCGCAGAGATTGTCTTCTCCGCTGGCTTTGCCTCGATCGCCATGGTCGGCCTCGACTCGACCCATCACGCGTTCATGACTCCCGGCACTCGTGAACTGCTCCGGCAGATCGGTTCGCCCGTGGCCCAGTTCATCCACAAGACCACGCGTAAATATACGGACTACTACTGGAATCGTTACCGCGAGGTAGGGGCCGAATTGTGCGACGCCCTAGCGGTCGCTTACCTCATTGACCCGAGCCTCATCGAAATGGTGCGGGCCGACGTGCAAATCGCGACGAATGGGATCTGCGAAGGACGCTCAGTCGTGGCGCGAACCAGCCGGTACTCCGACAGAATTCCAAATGCGATAGTCGGCACGGCGGTGGATACCCAGCGGTTCTTCGCACTACTTCTTACGAGGCTGTTTCCCGACCATAAAGAGGACATCGTCCGAGTGTTGGCACATGAATACCGCTAGATAGTTGGAGGATTTCAGATCTTCCGCCATTACTGGCCAAGTACTGGATCGTGGCACGGCCATGATTTAAGCGCAGGTGAAGTTCACGAGGGCTCGTAGCTGACGGCACTGGGTGAGGTCACGCAGGATACCGATGTGCTCCGGTCGGACAAAGGATCCGCGCACGAGCCCGTGGGCGCCCAGCTCGGCGAGCCATTGCGCGTCGGAGACACGTCCGTCTTGCGGTCCGGAAGATTCCTTGCATGGCGGGCGTTGACCAGCATGACGTCCAGTTCGGGATCGAGGATGAAACGGAACGGTTTCCAATAGTCTCCGGCGGCCTCCGTCACGGCCAGTGTGACCTGCTGGGCCACCAGGTACTCCCGCAGCTGGGCGATACTCTTGGTCGTGGCAGCCGAAACTGTCACTACTTTGGTAGAGGTGTTGGGACGTGGGCCGTCGTCAGTTTCTAATGCTGGTAGATGTCCCGCCGGTGGCGCAGGGCGACAACGAGAACGATGAGCTGCGCGTCCTGGATCTCGTAGATGATCCGGTAATCGCGGGTGCGGACACGCCAGTCGCCGCTGCCGCCGGAGAGCTTCTTTGCCCCAGGGGGACGCGGCGTTTCGGCGAGGAGTTCGATGGCGGCCTGGATGCGCCGGCGGGCGGCCGGCACGACCTGCACGGCATAGCTCACACCAGGCCCACTTCGACCTTGACTTCCTCCCACGGTCTCGGGCCCTCGCCGGTATCGGCCATTTCGGTGCGTGCCGCGTCCGCGGCACGCAGGTCCTCCAGGTCCCGCACCGCGGGGGAACCTTGGCCGCCCGCTGAGGCCAGAGCGTCCGACGCCGTCCGGCCACGCGCGCGCCCGCCCGGCGGCCGCCGTGGTGACGGCCGCCGTCGTCGTCTTTGTCCCGGTGTCCGACGCAGCCCTCAACGGGCTCACGCCGGGGCTTCTGGGCGGCGGAGCAGCCTGTTTCGCCCTCGCCACCCTGCTCCTGGGCAGGGCCCCGGCCCCGGCCGTGGTCGAGGCGCCGCACCGCGGTTCCGGACCACCATTGCCACACCCGCCATTAAGTGCCAATGTCGAACCATGACGGAGAACTCGGCAGCCATTGAAGACACGTTTAGCCCTGACGTCACCACCACCCGGAACGATGAGCTGCACCGCTATGAGCTGCACGTCGGCGGGAAGCTGGCTGTCGAGATCCGCTTCATCGACGAGCCAGGCCACATTGACTTTATCCACACCGACACCGCGAAGCAGTTCCAGGGCCAGGGACTCGGCAAAGTGTTGGCCCATTTCGCCCTGGACGACGTGGTGGCCGCCGGGAAGCGGATCATCCCGAATTGCCCCTTCATGTACCGCTACCTGCGCAAACACGAGGTCTACCACCAGTGTGTCGACTGGCCGGAGAAGCCGCCGGAAGGGGCCTGAGCGCGGCATCCCGGGTTGTGACCCGGACGACAAACTCTTATGGTTTTAACTGAGTTATGCAGCTGGCTCTTGGACGTGTCCCCCTGGAGAACCCCGTGAACCATAAACTGCGTGTGCTGGTCCGTGCGGACACCGATCCCGGACGCGTGACCCTCAAGGTCGCCGGTTGCCTGACCCGGCCGGACTTTCCCGCCCTGCTGCACATCCTGAAGCGTGCCGGCCGGCTCGCAGCGGGGACCGAGGTCAGCATCGACCTCCACGGCGCCTCGCACCTGGACCCGGAAGTGCTGCTCGAGTTGAGGGAGATCGCCGGATCCGGAACCGGGCAGCTCCGCATCACCCTTGACGAACCCGCGTCGCTGCCCCTCTGCCTGCTCCACGTCGGTTCCGACGGCGAGGTCCTGGCCCTGCTCGACGACGAGATGTCGGGTTCCCTGCCGGAGGCCGGCCCCGGCGAGGCCCCCAGCCCCATGCCGTCGGAACCCGAAACCGTCGACGGGCTGTCGCTCGCCGGCTGCTTCGATGGATCGCTGGACCCTGTGGCAACGGTCGGGGCGCTGTCCGACGCCGCGCTGTGCCAGCTGGCCGACGCCCTCTACCGCCACCTCGATACGTCCAGCCCGTCCTACGGCGCCCATACCTGGTACGAGCTGGCCGCGGAAGAGCTGCAGAACCGCCGCCGTACGGAACCGGACGGCCCGGCGGAGGGCGAACGCGCTGCGGGGCAGAGCCTGGGCTGAACCGGCTGCCGGCCGGGTAGTACAGCTAACGCCCGACGCCTGATCGACACCGGCCAGCCTGCTATCCAGGTGGCCCGCGACCTGGGCATCTCCCGGGCGACCTTGTACCGGCGGATGGGCGAGTTCGACGCCCGGCAGTGGATCACCTCCCGGACTCGCGGATAGTCAATCGCGTGAGGCGACGGGGCGCGACCCTCGTCGGCGCCGGGTCTGCCTATGGGTGCAACGGCAGGTAGAGCACCGTATAAATTCCCAGACCTGCGAGGATGACGACGGCAGCAGACACCGACATCGTTGCCATCACGTCGGCACGCATGCTTTCGGCGTTGATGCCTAACACTGCACGAGTGTACCGGCGCTGTTGGGTCAGTTTCATGGCGAATGAAGTCAGTACCGTCGCGGCGACGATGACGCCTATGAACCAGCCGTGGTGAGGCATCCACCGCAGGAAGATGGCGGCCACCACCGTCATGGCCATCGTGGTCCGTCCCCAGGCCAGATCTGTTCGTTCGGGCTGCAGGCCGGCATCTCCGTGTTCAGGGTTTCGGCGGCCCTTGCTGAAGACCACGATCACCCGGTTCGAAGAAGGACGAACACCACGAGAGTGACGGCAACGAGCGCGCCCCCGGAGGATAGGATCGGCGCAATCAACGGCAACGGCAGAGGTGACACGTGTCGCATCGCGCGTTCCACATTAAGCCAGCGGAAGAACGAACCGCCACCGACCAGCAGTGCCATCAGCAGCAATGAGACAGCGACCGTCTTACGGATTTCGGGTAGGAAGACGTCTGAGGTGAAGGCTTCGACGCCGATCCCCCCGGCCATCAGGGCCAGCGAAGTGCGGATCCATGCCAGGAAAGTGCGCTCGTTGGCCAGTGTGAAGCGCGGGTCAGGCTCGGTTCCGCCTCCGAGCGCGCGCGAAAAGAACCTGACGCGGCCTTCGTCGGCATCCGGGTCTTTCTGCAGAGCCACTGGTTCATCCTTTGTTGTTGTCTTGGGGTGCTGACGGCATTCATCGTGGCCCGGTTGGGGCCGATATTCCCTGCAGCCTGTCGAACCGGGCCATGGAGGCCTAGCTGATCTCCCGGATGTCCCTGTCCTTGCCTTCCTTGGCCAGGATCAGTGCAATGGCGCTGAGCGCGGAGAACACGATCCATGCAACGGCCACCATCCACAATGATCCCCCCGCTGCAATGACCAGGCCGGTGGCGATCAGCGGGGTGAAGCCGGCACCCAGCATGCTGGCCAGTTGGTAGCCGATGGAGGTGCCGCTGTAGCGGATGTTGGCGGGGTACAGCTCGGCGGCGAAGGCACCGTACGGGCCGGCGGTAAAGCCCTGGATCACGCTCAGACCCAGGATGAGGGCCAGGAAGAATCCCCAGACGGACCCGGCCTCGATCAGCCACATGATGGGGAACGCCAGGACCATGGCGGCGATGGTGCCGCCGAGCATCACCTTCTTGCGGCCGATCCGGTCGCTGAGGCGGGCGGCGAAGATGATCATGGCAATGGTGGCCACCCCGGCGAGTGCCTTGACGTTCAGCACCGAGGTCTGCGCGAGGGTGGCCTGCTCCACGGCGTAGGAGATGGCCCAGGCGCCCATGAGGCCCTGCGCGGCCTGGCCGGCGATGCCTGCAAAGACGGAGATGAAGAAGCTGCGGGGATGCTTGGTGATGACCTCGGCAGCCGGGACCTTGACCGGCTTGGCCTTGGCCACTTCCTTGAACACCGGCGACTCGGACACCTTGAGCCGGATGATCAGGCCCACCACCACCAGGACGGCGCTGAAAAGGAATGGAATGCGCCAGCCCCAGGACAGGAAGTCGTCCTTGGGCAGGGTGGACATGGCGCTCAGCACGAGGGTGGCGATGATGGTTCCGGCGGGGGCACCCATGTAGGCGAAGGAGGCAGCGAAGCCGCGGCTCTTCTTCTTGGAATGCTCGAAGGCCAGCAGCATGGCGCCGCCCCATTCACCGCCCACGGCGATGCCCTGCAGGACGCGGAGCACGACCAGCAGGATGGGCGCCGCGACGCCGATCTGGGCCGTGGTGGGAAGCAGGCCGATCAGCACGCTCGCCACGCCGATCATCACCACGGTGACCACCAGCATGGCCTTGCGGCCCAGCTTGTCGCCGAGATGTCCGAAAATAAGGCCTCCCAGCGGACGGGCCACGTAACCGGCGGCCAGGGTGGCGAACGAGAGCATGAGCCCCACGCCCTGGTCCACGCCGGTGAAGAACACCTTGTTGAACACCAGGCTCGCTGCCGTGGCGTAGAGGATGAAGTCGTAGTACTCGATCGCTGTGCCCAGGAAGCTGGACGTCAGGATCTTGCGCATTTCGCGGGGATCAACCCCGGACCCGTCAGCGGAGGGTGCCGCTGACGGTGCGGCCGGGTTCTGGAAGCTGCTGGTGGTCATGAGAGTGCCTTTACAGGTTCGACGGCGGTGTCGGAGGTGGTGCGTGGTGTTGAGGCGAAGGAAATGGTCTCGAGGTCTTCCGGCACAAAGAGCTGGCCGGCGAAGGTCTCCTGCGCCTTAAGCCATGATTCGGCGGGGGCGAAGGCGGGAACCAGGTGGTGCAGCACCAGTGAACGGGCATCGGCCTGGGTAGCGAGTTCGCCGGCCTGCCGTGCCGTGGTGTGGGCGCGGCGGTGGTGGTCCATGGTGGCGTTCATCAGGGCCTGGTCCGTGTATTGGGCGGCGATGATCTCCAGGTCGATGGCTTCGTGCATGAGCAGGTCCGTGCCCTGGGCGATGCGGACCAGGTTCCGGCACGGCGCGGTGTCCCCGGAGATGGTCACGGAACCCTCGGCAGTGTCGAAGCGGAAAGCAAAGGCCGGAGCCGTGGGGTGGTGGGACACCAGGATCGCGGTGACTTCCACAAGGTCGTCCGTGAAGATAGTGAACGGCTCCATGTCCGGGCAGACGTTGTCGTTGGGGTCGAAGCCTGTTCCCTCGGGAATCACGATGTCGTGGACGTCGAAGTGCTGGGACGGCGGCCGGGTGAGGGAATCGAAGATGCGGTCGTTGATGTCCGTGGCGTAGGCGGCGGACAGCGTTTCGAACAGCTGCTCGATGCCGGGCCCCGGGTTGGCCGGCGCCACCATCTCGGGTACGGACTCGGCATGAGAGGACAGCGGGGGGAGCTTCCCGCGCGGGCCGGGTCCGTACACCGGGATGGGGCCAAGGGACGGGTCCTTCCGCTCGAACTGGCCGAAAAGAATCATGGAGGCCAGGTCGACGGTGTGATCCGAATGCATGTGGGTGATGAAGAGGCCCCGCATGTGGTCCATGCCGAGTCCGGCATTCTTGAGTTGCCGGCCTGTGCCCTGGCCGCAGTCCACCAGGTAGACCCGGTCCTGGACCACAACGGCGGTGCTGATGCCGCTGCGCTGGGATCCTCCCGGCGAGTTCCACCAGCGGGGCCCTCCGGCGGTCCCCAAGGTCACTACGTGCGGCCCGAGCCGTGCTTCCGAGGCGTTCATGCCACTCCTTTGTGTGCTGCATCCATGTCTGTTTCTAGAGTGGTCCACGTCCCATCAGATGTAAAACAAATAGATATCGGCTATAACCTATGATTTCCTTATGAAGGAAATGACGCTGCGGCAGCTTGAATATTTTGTTGCGGTAGCCGAGGCCCAGTCCATTACCAAGGCAGCACTCAAGTGCCACGTCTCCCAGGCGGGCATCAGCCTCGCCCTCAAAGAACTGGAGGCCGCGCTGGGGGTTCAACTGGCCATCCGACGCAAGTCCAAGGGCGTGTACCTGACCCCGGCGGGCAGCATCGTCGCCACCCGGGCACGAGCCCTGATCAGCGAAGCCCAGCATCTGATCGACGCGGTGGATGCCGGCACCGCGGGATATTCCGGCACCTTCACCGTGGGATGCTTCACCACCCTGTCCATGCTGGTCCTTCCGGAGGTGGCTGAGTTCTTCGCCCGCGAGCACCCCAAGGTGACGCTGGAGTTTGTGGAAGGTTCCGGTCCGGACATCCAGGAGAAGATGCTACGCGGCCAGATTGACGTCTGTTTCATCTATGAGGTCCAGCGCCACCCGGAGGTCGAGTCCGTCCTGCTGCGCCGCCGCGAGTTCCTGGTGGCCCTGTCCCCGGACCACCCGCTCGCGGACCGGAACACCATCAACCTGCTTGATCTTGCGCCCTACCCGGCCGCACTCCTGAACGTGGAGCCGGCGTCCTACCTGAACGAGTCCATGCTGCGCCGTTTCGGCGTCGAACCCAACATCGCATACCGGAGCTCCAACGTCCACACCATCCGCGCCATCGTGGGCCGGGGCCTGGCTTACTCGCTGCTGATGGAGGCGGTGGAGGAAAGCCACGAGCATCGCCCGCTGAAGTTTCTGCCCATCGCGCAGAATACTGGAACTAATTCGCTCCTCGTCGCCTATCCGCAGGGCGTGAAGCTGTCCGGCCTGGCCCAGGAACTGATTGAACACTGCGACCGACACCTGGGCCAGCGCACCGACGGCAGCCCGCTTCCCGCCGTCGGGCGTTAGCTACGCCGGCAACGACGACGGCGGAACTACCGGCCGCCGTCGTCGGCCTGCGCCTGGGGTTACTCCGTCCGATTAGCCAGCATTTCCTGACAGAACAGGATGGCCTCCCGCACCCGCCGGGACGGCCGGATCCCTTCCGGCACCACCGCCATGATCGCGTTCTGCGGAAGTTCATCGGCGATGCGCCGGTAAACCACGGATGTGTCGGCCGGGCCAAACTCGTTCTCCGGCCGGGTGTTGGTCAGGGAATACCCCATGCCCCGTGCGACCAAGGACCGGATGGTTTCGGCATTGCTGCTGCACCACCGGAGCCGCGGCTCAACCCCCACTCCCGCCATCATGGCCACGGCCCGCTCCATGGACGGCGGCACATCCAGCAGGATGGCCCATTCACTCTCCACTTCACGCAGGAACACGGATTCCCTGCCCGCGAGAGGATGATCCGCGGAGAGCATGAGCCGGGTCCGCACCTCGGCCAGCGTGAACAGATCCACTCCGGGGACCGTCTGCCGCCGGTATACGAGGCAAAGGTCCAGGCGCCCTCCGATCATCTGCTGCTGCAGCTCGCCGGCCGCCCCTTCCTGGAAAGACACCTCGACGCCGGGAAACCGCTCGGCGAAGTCGCTCACCAGCCCCGGCAACAGCCGGGGGGACAACGCGGACATGCAGCCCACCCGCAACACGCCGCGCATCAGGTCATCCTGGCCTGTCACGGCGCCTTCCATTTCCCCCACGAGTCCCAGAACCTGACGGGCGCGGCTGGCCAGTTCCATTCCCGCGGGGGTGGCAGCGACTCCCTTCGAGCGCTTGCGGATCAGCAGCGGGGTGCGCAGGGCATGCTCCAGCTGGGCGATGGCCATGGAGACCGCAGCCTGCGACACCTGGGCACTCCGGGCTGCCGCGGTGACGGATCCCGTTTCCAGAACATGCACGAAGTATTCAAGCTGGCGGAGGGTAAGTTCACTCATAAGTTTAAGTTGTGGTTCCCATCAGAATTATTGACTATGCCAAGTATGTGATGAAGGTCATTATTGAACAAGTCCATAGTTCTGAGGAGAATCAATGACACATCAGACGGCCGCCGGCAGTCTCCGCCCCCATATCCTGACGCTCGGCACCGCCGGCGGCCCCAAGTGGTGGAAGGGCCCCCGGGCGGGCGAACGCACCGGGATCGCCACCGCCGTCGTCGTCGGCGAAAACATCTACCTGGTGGACTGCGGACACGGCGTGGGCCGGCAAATGGCCCGGGCCGGACTGGAACTGAAGAACCTGCGCGGCATCTTCCTGACCCACCTTCATTCGGACCACACCGTGGACCTGGCCAGCCTGGCGATCTTCGGGCTGTACGAGCTCCTGGACCGCGCCAGCGACCCGGTCAAGGTGATCGGGCCTGGCAACCGGGGCATGCTGCCCAAGGTGTCGCCGCGCGCCAAGGTGGCACCGCAGCCCATCTTCCCCGAGCTGCCTACGCCCGGCACCAAGGAAATGTTCGAGCTCCTGATGCACGCCCACGCCACGGACCTCAACGACCGCATCCTCGACAGCCTTCGCCCGTCCCCCCTCGAGCTGTTCGAGGCTTCGGACATCGAAATCCCTGAAGGAATCGGCTACCACCCCAACGATTCCCCCACGCCGGCCATGGAGCCCTTTGTGATCTTTGAGGACGATCTGGTCAAAGTCTCCGCCATCCTCGTGGAGCACCCGCCGGTGGCGCCGGCCTTCGGCTTCCGCTTCGACACCGCCGAAGGCTCCGTGACGTTCTCCGGGGACACCGCCCCCACCGAAAACATGATCGCCCTCGCCAAGGACACGGATCTACTCGTCCACGAAGCCATCGATTTTGGCTGGGTGGACTCCGTCTACAATCACAAGGCTGACGAGGCTTCCCGGGCCGCGCGCGACCACCACTACAAATCCCACACCGGCGTGGCCGACGCCGCGCAGATCGCGCAGAAGGCCGGTGCCCGCCAGCTGGCCCTGCACCACCTGGTGCCGGGCACAGCCGACGCCGCGCAGATCGCGCAGCAGGCCGCGCAGCACTTTGACGGGACCTTCCACCTTCCCAACGACCTCAGCGTCATCGGACTCCGACCCGGCAGCTGACTGCCACCCCGCTCCGGCAGCAGGCCCGACGCCGGAGCGGGCCACCCACGCACCACCCCCGGCAGCACCCGTCACGATTCAAGGAGGAAACGTGAGCGAACCCAGCACACTGACACAGCAAGAAGCCACACCGGCAGGGTCCATGAACACCAAGGACATGCGCCGGATCCTGGCCTCCAGCTTCATCGGCAGCGCCATCGAGTACTACGACTTCATCCTGTACGCCACCGCGGCAAGTATCGTCTTCAACAAGGTCTTCTTCGCCAACCTTGAACCCGGCGTGGCCATCTTCGCCTCGTTCGCCACGCTCGCCGTCGGGTACCTTTCACGGCCGCTGGGCGGCATCATCTTCGGGCACTTCGGCGACACGATCGGCCGCAAGAGGATGCTGGTCCTGTCCATGCTGCTCATGGGCGGAGCCACCACCGCCATCGGCGTCCTGCCCACGACGGCGCAGATAGGCGTCGCGGCCCCGGTAGCCCTGATCGTGATGCGCCTGATCCAGGGCTTCGCGGTGGGTGGCGAATGGGGCGGGGCCGCGCTGATGGCCATGGAACACGCACCCCAGAAACGCCGCGGCTTCGCTGCCTCCTTCGCCAACGCCGGCGGACCCGCCGGCGCCATCCTGGCCACTCTCACCGTTTCTGCCGTCACCGCGATTTCCGGCAAGGACTTTCTGGTGTGGGGCTGGCGGGTGCCCTTCCTGCTCAGCCTGGTGCTCATCGCCGTCGGCATGATCATCCGTCTCAAGGTGTCCGAAACCCCCATGTTCAAGAAGCTGGAAGAGCCCGGCGCCAAGAAGCGCATCCCTTTGGTCGAGGTGTTCCGGCACCATTCCCGTGCGGTGGTCATAGCCCTCGTGGCCACCATGAGCTTCTACTGCTGCCAGGGCATCCTGACTGTCTGGGGCGTCTCGATTGCTGTTGAGAACGGTGTGGACCAGGCCAGCGTGCTGAACATCAAGGCCCTCGGCGCTGTGGCCACGCTCATTGTCACCGTCTACTCTGCACGCCTGAGTGACAAACTGGGACGCCGCCCCATCCTGATTGGCGCCGGAATCGCCGGCATCGTGCTGGCCTACCCGCTGCTCTGGTGCCTCAACAACGGAACAGTCTGGGGCTTTGCCACCGCAATCCTGGTGGGCCAAGGCATCATCCAGGGCCTCCTGTTCGGCCCCATCGGCGCCTACATCGCCGAGCAGTTCCCCACAGATATGCGCTACACCGGAGCGTCACTGTCCTACCAAGGCGCCTCAGTCCTGGGTGCGGGCTTCACGCCCATGATCGCCGCAGCGCTGATGCTCGCCGGAGGCGGGACACTGTGGCTCGTGGGCGGTTTCTGGATTGCTGTCCTCCTCGCCGGTGTGATCGCCGTGAAGCTCACCCCCGAAGGCATCAAGCGCAAACTTGCCTAGGAAGGCCAGGGACCATGACGACAAACCACGCAGCCCCGGACCTTAGCTACCTGGCCACCTTCTCCATTCAGGTGGGCACACCATTGGAGGTCGGTGAAACGCCGGACGGATTCCGGCGGATCATCCCCATCCTCAGCGGCACGGTCGACGGCCCCGGCTTCAAAGGATCGATATTGTCTGCAGGTGCGGACTTCCAACTGCTCCGCAACCCAACGCTGACCGAGCTGGAAGCCAAATACGCCGTCGAGACATCCGACGGCGAACGGATCTACGTGACCAACTTTGGAATCCGCTCCGGCTCAGCCGAAGACATCAACAAGCTCGTTATCGGGGAACCGGTAGACCCTAAGCGCATCTATTTCCGATGCGCACCACGCCTGACATCCACAGGAAAGAACTGGGCGTGGCTCAATTCCCGCATCTTCATCGCTACCGGCGAACGACTGCCCGACGAGGTCAGGCTCGATGTCTTCACGGTCAACTGAGGCTGCCAACCCAAAGTCAACAGCCCCACCCGAAGACGAGGCGACATATCTCCTAGTGCGGTGGAAAGGTTGACCGGGTTTGGGAACGTGCCAGTCTGGTGGCATGGCTGATCGTGTGAAAGTGCGCCGATTGAGTCCGGCGGAGGGGCAGCAGTTGCTGCGGATCGTGCGCCGGGGCGAGCCGAAACAGGTCCGGAGTGTGGTCCGGTGGCGGCGGGCGACGATGCTTTTGGCTTCGGCGGGCGGGAATTCGGTGCCGGTTATTGCCCGGCTGCTCGCCGCCGACGAGGACACCGTGCGGGAGGTGATCCACCGGTTCAACGAGATCGGGCTGGACTGCCTGGACCCTGAGTGGGCGGGAGGCCGTCCCCGCCTGCTTTGTTCCGGCGACGAGGACTTCGTCGCCGCGACGGCCAGCACCCGTCCGGGCAAACTGGGGGTGCCGCTCTCGCACTGGTCGATCCGGAAGCTGGCCGGGTACCTCGAGGCGAAGCTGGAGAGGATCGAGGACGTGCTCGACCACCATCCGGACCGGGCCTTCGCGTTCGACGAGTTCGGCCCGCTGGGCATCCGTCCGACCGCCGGGACCGGCTGGGCCCGGCAGGGCCGGCCGGAACGGTTGCCGGCGAACTACCACCGCACGGCGGGGGTGACGTACTTCCACGGCTGCTATTCGGTCGGAGCCGGCACATTGTGGGGCATCAACCACCGCCACAAGGGCACCGTGAACAGCCTCACCGCGCTCAAAAGCATCCGGGCCGCGTGCCCCGACGGGCAGCCGGTCTTCGTGATCCTGGACAACCTCTCGGCCCACGCCGTCGAGCTGTGCTTTACCCCGACCTACGCTTCCTGGGCCAACCCGAGGCTCACTTCGGGCCGCTGCGCCAGTTCAGCTAGGCTGTCCCCATGAACCGATTCCCCGCGAAAGCGGCCGGGAGTACTGCCCTGATCACCGGGGCAACCGCGGGCCTCGGCGCGGAATTCGCCCGCCAGCTCGCCGAACAGGGCCACAACGTGGTGCTCGTCGCCCGGGATGCCGCCCGGCTCCAGTCCGGGGCGCAGGAGCTCGAGCGGCTGTACAGCATCCGCGCCGAGGTGATTGCGGCGGATCTGGCGGACGACGACGGCGTGGCCGCCGCCGTCGCGCGTCTCACCGACCCCGCGCGGCCGGTGGAGATCCTCGTGAACAACGCCGGAATCGGGCTGCTGCATCCCTTCGCGGAGAATGCCATCGCCGAGGAGAAGAGGCACCTCAAGCTGCACGTCGAGACCGCGATGGAGCTCACCCACGCGGCCCTGCAGGGCATGCTGGCGCGCCGGTCCGGCAGGATCATCACCGTGTCCAGCGTGGCGGCGTTCCTGCCCCGCGGAACGTATTCGGCCGCGAAGGCGTGGCTGCTCAGCTTCTGCCGCTGGGCCAACCTCGCCTATGCCGGCAGCGGCGTGATCGTGACGGTGGTCTGCCCCGGACTCACGCACACCGAGTTCCATGACCGCATGGGCATGGACAAAACGGTGGCTCCGCGCTGGATGTGGCTGCAGGCCGAGCGCGTGGTGCGGGAGGCACTGGCCGACAACGAACGCGGGAAGGCCGTCTCCATCCCGAGCTGGCGCTACAAGGTCCTCACGTCGGCCGCCCGGATCCTGCCGGCACGGCTGGTGGCAGGTCCGCCCCGGCGGGCCAGGTAGTCCCTGCGCCCCAGGTAAGCCCGGATTACCGGATCAAGGGGCCAAGTGCGGCTGGATTGTCGACTGGATGGCGCTACTCGGCGGACGGCCGCCTTCGTTGCTGTTTCGTCGCCGCGCGCTGTTCCTTTGCGGCGAGGCGCCGACGGTTCGAGCCCCGCGTGGGTTTGGTCGCCCGGCGGGGAGCAGCTTCGGGAGCAAGACCGTCTGCCACAAGGTCGGAGAGCTTGGCCAGGGCGATCTCGCGATTGCGCAGCTGGGAGCGCCGCTCGGAGGCGGTCACGGTGATCACCCCGGCGATGAGACGTCGTCCGAGACGCGTGAGCAGCATCAGCCGTTGGCCGTCCGAAAGCGCCGCCGAGCCGGCGACGTTCCAGGACAGTTCGACGCGGCTGTCCGAGGTGTTGACGTGTTGACCGCCTGGCCCGGACGAACGCGAGAACCGCCAGCCGAGTTCCGATTCGGGAATCGTCAGCGCGGGCGACACCTCCAGATCCATGCAACAAGCGTTGCACGATATGGGTGCGATCGCTTCGTGCTCAACCTGTGTAGGGCTCATGGCCCGGTTCCGGAAACAGCTGCAGCCGACGTGGTGCCCTGCTGCAGGCCGTACTCGAATTCGTCCAGGAGCCGGGCCCGGCCGATCAGGTCCGGCGGGTGGCTTCGGGGGTCGGTTTGAACGGGTTCGGAACCGGGCCCTCCCGGGTGAATATAGGTGAAACTGGTGAAAGTGGTGAACTTCGGCCAGCCTGCCACTCTGGACATTCCCTGTTGGACGCCAAAGGCCTGCCCCGTGCGCCTCCTCCAGGGAGTAACGCACGGGGCAGGCCTCAACGGGCGGGACTTGGACTACTGGGTCTGGATGGGGCGGTCAGGAACAGGACGCTCCGGACCGCGCTGCCGGGAGGGCAGGCTCACACCCCGACGGGAACCTTGACGTCGTCCCGATCCACGGCGGAATCCGCGGCCGGTGCAACGAAGGGCATGTCCATGTGTTCCAGGTCGATCAGCGGGTTCTCGTCCTGGGTGGCGACCAGCTCGCGGGCCTCGGCCTGGGTGTCCACGCTGGGCATGGAACCCGGCAGCGGCATCTGGGCCGATTCCTTGAGGAAGTAGATCGCCACGGCGCCGATCGCCGAGGTGGCCATCAGGTAGTACGCCGGCATCATGTCATTGCCCGTGGCGCCGATGAGGGCGGCGACGATGAACGGCGTCGTGCCGCCGAAGATCGCCACGGAGAAGTTGTACGCGATGCCCATGGCACCGTACCGGCTCGACGTCGGGAACTGGGCCGGCAGTGCGGAGGCGAGGTTGGCGACGTAGAACGTCACCGGGAAGGCGATCAGTGACAGTCCGGCCAGCGTGGACCAGACCTCGCCGATGCCGATCAGCAGGAACGCCGGGGTAGCCAGGACCACGGTGCTGATGGCGCCGATCCAGAGCACGGGCCGGCGGCCGATCCTGTCGGAGAGCTTGCCGGTCAGCGGGATGCACAGGCTCATGATGACCAGCACGGGGATGGTCAGCAGGGTCCCGTGGACCGGGTCGTAGCCCTTGGATTCGGTGAGGTACGTCGGCATGTATGAGGTGAGGGCGTAGCCGGCGGTGTTCGCGGCTGCCACGAGGATCATCGCAACGATGAGTGAACGCCAGTAGGCCTTCACTATGCCCACCGGGCCCTTCGACGCGGCGGGATCGTCCGCGGAAGCGCCCTTGGCGGAGGCTTCCTGCGCGTCGAGGGTCGCCTGGAACTGGGGGGATTCCTCGATCTTGCTACGGAAGTAGACGGCGATCAGGCCCAGCGGACCGGCAACGAGGAACGGAATCCTCCAGCCCCACTGCTCCATGTTGTCCTGGCCCAGGGTCAGCTGCAGCACCGAGACGAGGGCGGCACCCATGGCGAAGCCGAGGTAGCTGCCCATGTCGAGGAAGCTGGCGAAGAAGCCGCGGCGTTTGTCCGGGGCGTACTCGCTGACGAAGGTCGTGGCGCCGGCGTACTCGCCGCCGGTGGAGAAGCCCTGGACGAGCTTGAGGACAACCAGGAGCGCTGCTGCCCAGATGCCGATCTGTGCGTAGCCAGGCACGAGCCCGACGGCGAAGGTGCTGGCGGCCATGATCATCAGCGTGGTCGCGAGGACCTTCTGGCGGCCGATCTTGTCGCCGAGCCAGCCGAAGATGACTCCGCCAAGGGGGCGGGCAATGAAGGTGGCGGCGAAGGTTCCCAGCAGGAACAGCGTCTGCACGGTCTTGTCCGCTTCGGGCAGGAACACAGGACCCATGGTGGTGATCAGGTAGCCGAACACGCCGACGTCGTACCACTCCATGGTGTTTCCCACGATGGTGCCGCCGAGTGCCTTCTTGAGCATCGGCTGGTCCACGACGTTGACGTCGGACTCTTTGAGCCGGCGACGTGCCAGCAGCTTTGGTTTTCTCACACCCTTGGGCGTGGCCTGGTTGGTTCCGCGGGCGTTCAAAACGCCTGCTGAAGAGTCGGTCGTGCTTCGGTCTGTGGGCATTTGGGCCGCTCCTAAGGAGGTCATTTGCTTGCGACGTGTGGCTGCCCCGCTCCGGGCAGGCCTTCAATTTTACGCGACATCTATGGATTTTCCGAGTTCGGTGCCGTATGATCCGGTGATTTAGCGCCGGATCGGGACGGTTTGGCGGATTTCTTTTCCGCGGTTTCACCGCGCGGGTGCTGGGAACCGGGGGCATCCCCGGGGCCGCCGCCAATATTTTTCCGCTGACGACGCCGGACAGCCGGTTTTCGCCCAGGATCGCCGCCTGCGGAACCGCGGAATGAGGGTATTCAGCGCGCTGGCGCAGCGCCTAGAGTGGATCCATCGGGGTGCCGGGCAGGCCCCTGGAAAAAGCCACCTGAAAAGGCCACCGGCAAGGCCACATGCAAAGGCCGCACGAAGCGGCCGAACAAGGAGATCCTTCCATGACTGACGAAGACGGCACGAAGAGCAACAAGGCAGAAAGCAACGACGGCGGGAAGCCGGCCGAGCCGGAGAAGGGCATCAAATCGCGCCTGAGCGATGCCCAGAAGGAAATGCTCGCCAGCAAATCCCGCGGCGGCGCCTCCTCGCAGAGCGTCGGGCACAGCCACAAGCCCACCCACGTCAGCGGAAAGCAGGGTCCCGCGGAGAAGAAAGTCCGCTGGTAGCTCCTGCAGACATCTCCTGCCTGCCGACCTACGATGGATGGACACTTCATTTCACAGCGATCCATTCACAGTGATTCATTCCCAGCGATAATGCACGGCGGAAGGAAGAGCCATGGCGGAACACCACTCCGGCGAAGAGATCAAACCTGAGGTAGCCAGCCACCTGGCCGGGTCCATGGACGAGGCCCCCGGCCCCGAACCGGTGCGCCACGTTGCGCCGCCGGCGTCCGAGGGCCAGCAGTGGCCGGACGGCAGCGGCAAGCATCGCCACCCCAAGGAACATGACACTAAGCCTGGCCGGGCGGGCCACGAGGCGGCGGTGAATGCGGTCCACCGGACCGGACGGCCGGAAATGCCCCACTCCTCGTAGAAACGCGGGCCAGTAGCGGTTGGAACACCAAGGAACAGCTAGAGGCTGCCCGCCTGCCCGGTGGTGGAGGCGCGCTCGATGAGTGTGCTGGCCAGGGTCCGTTGCGGTTCGGCGAGCACACGGCCGCGCATCAGCTCCTTCAGTGCCCGGCCTGCCTGCTCCCCGAGCGCCGCCGCCGGCAGGTGCACGCTGGTCAGTGCCGGGCTGCTGGTGGCCGAATACGGCAGATCGTCGAACCCGGCCACGGCCAGCCGCCCCGGAATCGCGACGCCGGCAACCCGCGCCTCCTGGAGCACGCCGTAGGCGTGGGTGTCCGTGCAGCAGACGACGGCGGTGATCCCGCTGCGCTGCCAGGCTGGCCAGGCGTCGGCAAAGGCGGCTGCTGCGGCGCCGACGTCGATGGGGGTGCTGGCGACGGCGCCGTCGGGCACCTCCATGCCGCTGGCGGCGGCCTGGGCCAGAAACGCCTCCCGGCGCACCCGGAACGTGGCCGTTCCGCCGGTGCTGTCCAGATACGCCACCCGGACATGGCCCAGGGCCGCCAGATGCTTGGCTAGCTCGCGGGCGCCGTGGCCCACATCAAGGTTGACGGACGGGGCGTAGTGTTCCACCCCCGGCGCATCCAGCAGGACCACGGGGGCAGTGCTGTGCAGCCGGTCCAGGAACGCCGCGTCCGGGGCATCCACCAGCAGCCCGGCCGGCCGCAGCGACATCAGCGCGCGGACCTCCTCCGGGGTGGGGAGCTGTCCGGCGTCGCTGACTGCCAGCAGCAGCTGGTAGTCGGAGCCCAGGGCGGCGCGCACGCCGCCGATCACCTTGGCGAAGAAGGGGTTGGCGACGTCGGGGGCGGCCAGAATGACCAGATTGCTGCCGCCGCGGGCCAGCGAGCTGCCGATGCCGTCCACCACATAGCCGAGTTCCTCGATGGCGGCCGTGACGCGGGCGATGTTCTCCGCCGAGACGCGTCCCTCCGTCTTGCCGTTGGCCACGAGGGAGACGGTTGCGGCCGAGACGCCGGCACGGACGGCCACCATGGCGGCCGTGACGCGCACACCGGGCCTGCCGGCCGCGGCGGTTGCCTCCGCACGGGCGGGGATGGCGCGGGGTTCGGGGGTGGATTCGTCGTTGGACCGCATGCCTCGATGGTATCGGCCAGGCAGCGTTCCTCGCGGGATCCACGCGGATATGGCATCAAGCGCTTGACGCGTCTCACGTTAAGCGCTTGACGTTACGGCGGTGGGGTGCCACACTTTTTCTAAATGACTCTGCATGCCCCGGTGCAGAGGCCCCAAAGACGTGGAGTAATCATGACTGTCACATCCGCAACACCGCGCAAGATCATCCTGGACTGCGATCCCGGCCACGATGACGCCGTCGCCCTCCTGCTGGCGCACGGCAACCCGGACATCGAGCTGCTGGCGGTGACCACCGTGGTGGGCAACCAGACGCTGGAGAAGGTGACCCGCAATGCCCTGTCCGTGGGCACCATCGCCGGCATCACCGGCGTCCCGTTCGCCGCCGGCTGCGACCGCCCGCTGGTGCGCACCATCGAGAACGCCCCCGACATCCACGGCGACTCCGGCATGGACGGCCCCGACCAGCCCGTGTCCACGATCGAGCTGGACCCGCGCCACGCCGTCGACCTCATCATCGAGACGATCATGGCCCACGAGCCCGGTACCGTGACCCTTGTTCCCACCGCGGGGCTGACCAACATTGCCATGGCCGCCCGCAAGGAGCCGCGCATCGTTGACCGCGTGCAGGAGGTTGTCCTGATGGGCGGCGGCTACCACGTGGGCAACTGGAGCGCCGTGGCCGAGTTCAACATCAAGATCGACCCCGAGGCCGCGCACATCGTCTTCAACGAGAAGTGGCCCGTGGTCATGGTGGGCCTGGACCTGACCCACCAGGCGCTGGCCACCCCCGAGGTGGTGGCGCAGATCGAGGCCGTGGGCACCAAGCCGGCCAAGTTCGTGATGGAACTGATGGAGTTCTTCACCAAGACCTACAAGGACGCCCAGGGTTTTGACTACCCGCCGGTGCACGATCCCTGCGCCGTCGCCTACGTCATTGACCCCACCGTCATGACCACCCGGAAGGTTCCGGTGGACATCGAGCTGACCGGCACGCTGACGCTCGGCATGACCGTGGCCGATTTCCGCGCCCCGGCCCCCGCCGACTGCCACACTTCCGTGGCCGTGGACCTGGACCATGCGAAGTTCTGGAACCTGGTGACGGACGCCCTGGTACGCATCGGGGAGGTTGACCTGTGAGCGCGCCCTTGGACGACACCAAAACCGGGTCCAAGCCCGGCACCGCCAACATCGCCGCGCTGATGACGGCGCTGCTGGCCGCCTGCGTGGCGTTCCAGCTCAATGCCTCCATGCTCAGCCCGGCCCTGGTCACCATGGGCAGGGAGCTGCACACGGACCAGGCCGTCATTGGCCTGTCCCAGACCTCCTTCTTCACCGCGGCGGCGCTGTTCTCGCTGTTCCTGCCGCGCCTGAGCGACATCGTGGGCCGCAAGAAGATCCTCGTCATCATGATGGTCCTGATGGCCGCGGGCTCCGTGATTTCCGCCCTGGCCCCCGACGTCACCTGGCTCTTTGTGGGCCGCATCGTCCAGGGCGTCAGCGGCCCCACCGTGCCGCTGTGCCTGATCATGCTGCGCTCGGCCGTCAGCGAGCCCAGGAAGTACGGCGTGCTGATGGGCCTCATCACCGCCGTCAACGGCGGCATCGCCGGCGTCGATTCCTTTGTGGGCGGCTACTTTGCCGAGCACTACGGCTTCCGCAGCATCTTCTGGCTGATGGTGGCACTGGCCGTCGTCGCCACGGGCCTGATTGTCTGGCTGGCCGGCGAAAGCAAGCCGGGCGAGGGCACCAGGATGGACTGGACGGGCGTGTTCTTCATTGTGGTGGCCGTGGGCGCCCTGCTGACCGCGCTCAACCAGGCCTCTGCCCTGCTGGCCGGCTTCTCCGCCGCAACGCTGGCCTGGTCCGTGAGCCTGGCCGTCGTCGCCGTCGCCGCCTTTGCGCTGTTCTGGAACACGGAAAAGCGGTCCAAGCACCCCATGGTGGAGGTGGCGCACCTGCGCCAGCGCGCCACCTGGGCCCCGCTGCTGACCACCACGCTGACCATGACGGGCATCTTTGCCGTCATCAACGGCATTGTGCCCGCCTTCGTGCAGGCCGCGGACCCCGGTTTCGGGATCGGCGCCACGGAGATGTCGCTGCTGATCCTGACCCCGTACGCCCTGCTGGGCTGGGTCTTCGGCCCGATCAGCGGCCGGCTGGCCCCCGTGCTGGGCTACACCCGCGTGCTGCGCATCGGCATGGTGGGCTCGCTCGTGGCGCTGGCCATCATCGGCTTCTTTGGCCTGCACAGCCTGGGGCTGATGATCACCGGCACCGTGCTGCTGGGCATCATGTACGCCGGCACCGTGAACATCATGCTCAACGGCCTGGGCGTGGTGCTCTCGCCCAAGGGCAACCCCGGGTTCCTGCCGGGCATGAACGCCGGAGCCTTCAACCTGGGCGCCGGGCTGAGCTTTCTGGTGCTGCCGGCCGTGCTGGTGGCCGCGGGCTCCATGGGCGGCGCCGGCTCCTACCTGGCCACCGTCGTCGTGGCCCTGGTGGTCACCGCGCTGGCCCTGGGCGCCTCGCTGCTGATCCCCAAGCCGGTTGAGGCCGAGGTGGCGCACTGACCATGGAGGCACCGACCAACACCTCGAACGCCGGCCGCATTGTGGTGGTGGGCTCGCTGAACGCGGACCTGACCATCTACACCGAGCGGCTGCCGCTGCCGGGCGAAACCCTGCACGGCAGCGGCTTCGCCGTGAACCCCGGCGGCAAGAGCGCCAACCAGGCCGTGGCCGCGGCCCGGCTGGGCGGCGCCGTCACGCTGATCGGCGCGGTGGGCAACGACGCGAACGGCGCCATGCTGCTGGCCTCCACGGCCGGGGCGGGCGTGGACGTCGCACGCGTCCGTCACACGGCCGAGCCCACCGGCGTCGCGGTGATTTCCGTGGACGCGGCCGGGGAGAACTCGATCATCATCGCCGCCGGCGCCAACGGAACGCTGGCACCGGAGGATCTGGACCCGGCCGCCTTCGACGGTGCCGCCGTCGTCGGGCTGTGCCTGGAGGTGCCGCTGGCGACGGTGCAGGCCGCCGCGCAGGCCGGGCACGACGCCGGCGCCCGGGTGCTGCTGAACCTCTCGCCGTATGCGCAGATTCCGCAGGCGCTGGCGGGGCTGACGGATGTGCTGCTGGTCAATGCCCACGAGGCCTCGCAGTTCCTGGGCGGCTTCGAGATGCCCGCCCCGGAGGCGCCGGAGGCCGAGTGGGAGCCCGCCGTGGCGCAGTTTGCCGCCCACGGGCTGGCGCAGGTGCTGGTGACGCTGGGCTCGCAGGGCTCCGTGGTGCTGGACTCAACCTCCGCCACCCCGGTGGTGCGGATTGCGCCCACCCGGGTGGACGCCGTGGACACCACCGGCGCCGGCGACGCCTTCACCGGCGGGGTGGCCGCACGCCTGGCCGCCGGCGACTCCCTGGTGGACGCCGCCCGCTACGCCTCCGTGTCCGCGGCCATGGCGGCCACCCGCAAGGGCACCCAGACGGCGTACCCCACCGCTGCGGAGGTCAGCGACTTCCGCCAGCTCTCGTAGCGTTCCTGGCGCGTGGCGCCACTGCGGCGGCCGTTCAGCCCTGTTCCACCACGACATCGGCCGGTTCCTTGTCCAGCCGCCAGCCGCGCCACACCGGGTGCCGGAGCTTCCCGCTGCCCGTCCATTCCCCGTAGCTGACCTCCCCGACGAGCCTGGCGCTCACCCAATGGGCATCGGAGGCGTCAGCCGCCGGCACGTCCTTGAAGGGCGAGGTCTTGCGCCCCATGGCGTCCAGCTGCTGCCGCAGTTCCTTGAGCTCGCGGGAGCTGAAGCCGGTCCCCACCCGCCCCACGTAGCGCAGCCTGGAGCCCTCAGGGATGCCCACCAGCAGCGAGCCCACCGACGGCTCCCGCTCGCCCTTCCCCGGACGCCAGCCGCCGACCACCACTTCCTGGGTGCGCTCGAGCTTCAGCTTGAGCCAGGACTGGCTCCGCTGCCCGACGTAGCGGCCGTCCGTCCGCTTGGCCATGATGCCTTCCATCCCCAGCTCGTGGACGGACTCCAGGATGTACCGGGCCTCGTCGTCGATCACTCCGGAGAGCTCCACCGGGCAGCCGGAGGGCCGGAAGAACGCCTCCAGGCGGCCCCGGCGGTCCGTCAGGGGCAGGCGGCGGAGGTCCTCGCCGCCCTCGGACAGCAGGTCGAAGAGCATCAGCCGCACCGGGATGGAGGCGCGCGCCTTCGCGACGTCGTCGGGCCGGGTAAGTTTCATCCGCCCCTGCAGGTGCCCGAAATCGGGCATCCCGGAGATTCCCGGGGCGATGATCTCGCCGTCGGCGACGAAGTCCTGTTCAGGCCAGCAGGCGCGGTCCGTCAGTTCCGGGTACGTCGCGGACACATCGTGGCCGTTGCGGCTGAGGAGACGGATCTTCGTCGCATCACCCATGATCAGGGTCCGCACCCCGTCCCACTTGAGTTCAAACTGCCAGTCCTTGTCCGGCAGGTCCGCGAGGGTTCCGGGGCTGGCGAGCATGGGCGTGAAGAGGACGACGGCGGCAGCGGCAGCGGCGGGGGACCCGGCGGAAACGGCGGCGGGCCCGGGCTTCTCCGTCTCCGCGCCGGCCCCCGGCGGAGGGGCGGTGTGTCCGTGCTTCGAACCCGGGAGGTCCATCAGATGGATGAGCCACTGGTCGTTGCCTTGGCCGGTGTGGATCAGGGCGAACCTGCGGGTGCCGCCCAGGCCGCCGCCCTCCCCGCCGGTGAGGGTGGCGATGACCTCCTTGCCCGCGATCCATTTCTCGCACTCGTAGTACCCCCGATCCCAGATGCTGACCGTCCCGGCCCCGTACTGGCCCTTGGGGATGGTGCCCTCGAAGTCCGCGTAGTCCATCGGATGGTCCTCGGTCTGGACCGCGAGGTGGTTTTTTTCCTTGGAGGTGGGGACGCCCCTGGGCAGGGCCCAGGAGACCAGCACGCCGTCGCGCTCCAGCCGGAGGTCGTGGTGCAGCCGGCGGGCGTGGTGTTCCTGGATCACGAACTTTTCCCGGGGCGTGCCGCTGACCATGCCGCTGTCCGCGCCGCTGCTGTGCCGTTCCGCGGTGAACGGCTCGGGAGTCGCGGCCGCGTCCCGCTTGCTGCGGTACGGCTCCAGCCGGGGGTCCGCAGCCCCGTCCTGGCCCTCGGCGCCGTCGTCGGCGTTGCCGGCGGCGGGCGTTTCCGGATGGCCGCCGTGGCGGGCGCCCCCGGAGATCACGGCGAAGGGATCCTTCCTGGCCTTCACCCGCTTCATCACCTCCCGGTAGTCCAGCTGGTGCAGCGAGGCGGAGCTGAGCTCGCGCCAGGTCCGGGGTGCCGCCACCATGGGTTTCAGCCGGCCGCGCAGGGAATAGGGGACGATGGTGGTTTTCGCCGCGTTGTTCTGGCTCCAGTCCACCAGGACCTTGCCGGTGCGCAGCGTCTTCTTCATGTCGCTCACGGCCAGCTCCGGGTGGTCGGCCTCGAGCGCCCGGGCCAGTTCATGGGCGAAGTCCGAGATCTGCTCGGAGCTCTGGGTCCCGTCCAGCGCGGCGTAGAGGTGGATGCCCTTGCTGCCGCTGGTCACCGGCACCGGGTCCAGGCCCACGTCCTGCAGGATGGCGCGGGCCAGCCTGGCGACCTCCGCGCATTCGGCCAGGCCCGCCCCCTCGCCCGGGTCCAGGTCCAGCACCAGCCGGTCCGGCGGCGTCGCGTTCCCGTGCGAGTCCACGCGCCACTGCGGCACATGGATCTCCAGGGCGCCGATCTGCGCGAGCCAGGCCAGGGTGGCCGCATCGTTGACCAGCGGATACTGGTTGGTGCGCTCCTTGTGGGCGATCGAGGCACGCGGAACCCAGCCCGGGGTCGATTCGTCCAGGTTCTTCTGGAAGAACATCTCGCCTGGAGCCTCCGCGGTGCCCACGCCGTGCACCCAGCGCTTCCGGGTGGCCGGCCGGTTGGCGGCGGCGGGGATCAGCACCGGTGCCACGGCCGCGTAGTAGGCCAGGACGTCGCCCTTGGTGGTGCCGGTTTCCGGATACATCACCTTGTCCAGGCTGCTCACCACCAGTTCGCGGCCACCGACCCGGACACGCTGCCTGCCGCCGGACGGGCCCGGATCCTGGGCCTGATCCTGGGCCTGATCCTTACCGTTGGCCAAAAGGCTTCACCTCCGCACGAGTCTGATGTTCACTTGATCCATGAGAGCCATCTGGAAAGGCGCGATAGCGTTCGGGCTGGTCAACGTCCCCGTCAAGGTCTACAGCGCCACCGAAGACCACGACATCAGCCTCCACCAGGTCCACAACGCCGACGGCGGGCGGATCCGCTACCAGCGCCGCTGCGAGGTCTGCAGCAAGATCGTGGACTACGAGGACATCGACAAGGCCTACGAAGACGAAGGCCGCACGGTCGTCCTCAGCCGGGAGGAGCTCAAGTCCATCCCCGCGGAGAACAGCCATGAGATCGAAGTGGTGCAGTTCGTTCCGGCCGAACAGCTCGATCCCATCACGTTCGAGAAGAGCTACTACCTGGAACCGGACTCCAAATCGCCCAAGGCGTACGTGCTGCTGCGCCGGGCCCTCGAGGACACGGACAGGGTGGCCATTGTCCAGTTCGCCCTGCGCGAGAAGACCCGGCTGGGCGCCCTGCGGATCCGCGACGACGTGCTGATGCTGCAGTCCCTGCTCTGGGCCGACGAGGTACGCGAAGCCAGCTTCCCGGCCTTGGAAGCCTCCGTCCGCATCTCCGCGCAGGAGCGGGAAATGTCCGCAGCCCTGGTGGACTCGATGGCCGCCGACTTCGAACCGGAACAGTTCACGGACGACTACCAGGTCCAGCTCCGCCAGCTCATCGAGGCGAAGCTGGAAAAGGGGGAGTCGCTGGACACCGAGGAAACCTTCGGTGCCGCCGCCGCGGAAGCCGGCAACGGCGAGGTGATCGATCTGATGGAGGCGCTCAAGCGGAGCCTGGACAAGAAGCGCGGAGCCGGGGCGGCGTCCGCCCAGGACACGCCCGCCGACAAGCCCGCCGCGAAGACCGCCCCGAAGGCGGCGGCCGCCAAATCCGCCGGGAAAACCGCCCCGAAGGCCGCCCCCAAGGCTTCGTCGAGGACCGCCGCCAAGGCCGCCCCTAAAGCCGCGCCCAAGAGCACCCGCAAGGAGGCCTGAGGCTTCGGAAGGGCAGTCCTTGCCGGCCGCCGGCATCGGGATCAGGAGTTCCTGAGCGCGGAGATGAGCTCGCTCTTCTTCTTCGCCGAGTAGCCCTTGAGGCCGATCTCCTTGGCGCGTTCCTTCAGCTGGGGGACTGTCCAGTCCTCATAGTCACCGGCTTTGCCGCCCTTGCGCCCGACGGCGGAACGGCCCCGCTTTGCGGCGGCGTTGGAGATGCGGGCCGCTTTCTGCTTGGAGGCGCCGTCCGCCAGGAGTTCCTCGTACAGTTCCGGGTCCTTGATGCTCGGGTTCTCGGAGCCCCGCGGGGCGTTCTTCTTCGTGGGCATGGCTACCGCGCTCCCTGTCCGTGCTTATCTACTTCGGCCTGGAAGTCAAGCCGCGGCCGTCCACGGGTAGTGGTGCCGCGGATTCCAAACTAGTGGTGCCACTTCGTGCTGACAAGCACTTACGAGCAGCTCTTCCGTTGATCGTCCAGCCAGTCCCTCCGCGGCCGTGAACAACCAGTGCACGGTCCGGCTCTGTGCGTCTCAATGATGGGCTACGCTAACCGACTCGCCTCCGGAATTTCCCGGGCTTTCGAGCCAGCCCGGGCTGGTTCCTGCGAGTCCCAGGACGCTGATGGCGATCGCGGCCACGACCGGGAGCGAACGGATGTGGGCTGATGCGAGTGGGCGTCCGGGGATCCGTTCCTTGCCTCGGAGTAGGACGACGGCGACCAGCAGAGTGCCCAGTTCCAGGAAACCGGCAGCACAGTCAGCCAGGCCGACCGCTTCGGGCACGCCTGAGTCGGGTCCGAAGGGCAGCCCGGCTGTGCGGGAGTACGACCACAGTGCCAACGGCACGATCGAAAGTGCCACGGTGGCCAGGAGCGGGGTGCGCTTGCCGCCGCCGAGCAGCAGGAGGCCAACGACGAGCTCCGCTGCGGCGAGGGTGAGGAAGAAGGCGCCGGCGGCGACCCACAGGCCAAGGTGCTCCGGTGCGACGGCGGCGTGGATGCCAGTGCTACCGAACAGCGCGGCAGCCAGAAACAGACGTCGGTGGTCAATTCGGCCGCTGCGGGCCGTGCGTTGTCGAGTCCGGCTGACGTCCAGCCGGCCGCCCCGGATCGCCACCACCCAGCCGATCGCCACGACGTTGGTGCCGAGGAGTATCGCGCTGCCGTAGCCGAGTGCGTCAAGCTGTAGCCCGAGGGACGCCTGCTCTTGAAGGGGCAGGATGCTCGCGGTGGCCATGTGGTGCAGCGAGTTAATGAGCTGGAACTGCAGCTGGTAGTCCCAGGCGGTGCTGGCAGCAATCTCGGCGATGCCAACAAGTGTGCCCGCCCCCGCGGCCAGGAGCCCCGTGGCCATGACCGTACGCGGCCTGGAGAGGACCGGCCCGAACCATCGCAGCGCCAGCGTGAGAGCTGCCAGCACAGCCAACATGAACAATGGGAGGACCGCGGTGGACTCGTGCAGCCAGCTGGCAAAGGGCTCCTGCGTGCGCTCGATGGCACCGACGGCCCCCCGCAGCACAACCATCCAGAAGCCGTCAGCGAAAGCCATCACGACAGCCAGCAATACGACCGTCAACCATGGGACGCCTGGGCCGTCAGGGGCCGCGCCGCTGCGCTCGCGGACGGAGTCGGGGAGTGCTGTCTTCTCGATCATCTTCCATTACCTCGCATATCCGTTGTCGGGGCCGGGGTTTGTCTGGGCCGGCAAACCCCGGCGCCCGGGTTCAATGGGAAGGGCGGGAGGCGGTCACGGCGTGATCTCCCAGCCGAACATCATGGCGTGGTCCTCGTGGGCCAGGTTGTGGCAGTGGGCCACATAGGGTCCGACGAAGTCGCGGAATCCGCGGTACACGATCACCGCCTCGCCCGGGTCGAGCGCCACCAGGTCTTCCCGGGAGACGTCGTCCGGATGGGAGGGGTCTCCGCGGGTCACGTCCTTGCCATTGCGCATGACGGTGCGGTGCTCCTCCATGTGCAGGTGGAAGGGGTGTACCCAGCCGCCGCCGCCGTTGCGGATTTCCCAGAGGTTGAAGCTGTTCTTTTTTTGCCGGGCGGGCGGTGTGCGGCCCGCCTTGTTCTTCAAACTCGTTGCCACCGTGGAGGGATCGAAGGGTTTGCCGTTGATCAGCCATTCGATCTCGCCGCCGGCGCTGCCGCGCTTGACCTCGAAGATCAGGCGGTTGTCCAGAAGGTTCTTCCAGTTGCCCGGCAGCGGCGGCAGCGGCCGCATCGCCGAGGGGATCTGGCTGTTGTCCGGCGCGTCGTCGCCGATCACGAACTTCAGCACCGGAACCCTGTACGCGGGATCAGGGAGGAAGCGCGATGAGTTGGACCACATCCGGCCGTTGGGCATCTTCATGACGTTGGTGAGGTAGATGACATCGCCCTTGGTGGTGGGCGTGCCGTCCTGGTACCGGGTGAAGTCGATGATGACTTCGCGCCGCTTGGCCGGCCACAGTTCGAACGAGTCCCGCGTGATCGGAAACGGCAGAAGTCCGCCGTCGGAGGCGATCTGGGTGAACTGCATGCATTGCTGCGCGTCCGGGATGCGGTACTGGCCCTCGAGCTCGTCGCCCTGGTAGCCGAGCGACGCTGATGACTTCGGGCCCTGGCTCGAGCTCATCAGCTTGAACTCGTAAATGCGTGCAATGGAGGCGTCGAGGAACCGGAAGCGGTACTTGCGCCGTCTGACCTCCATCACAGGGTTGGCCGTGCCGTTGACGGTGAAGATGTCGCCGACGAACCCGTGGCTGGGGAAATGCTTGTAGAAGGACTTGCCCCACCACTCGGGGTGCCGGGCCGGGTTCTTGGCAGCCGGGAAATCTCCCTGCACGTCGTGGATGTCCTTGTGCACGGTCACGCCGTCGTCCAGGCGGGTGTCGTAGAAGGCCAGGGGGACGTCGTACTCGACGTCGAAGGACCCATCCGGGTTGTCTTTCCGGACGCCGGGCAGCCGCAAGCCCTGGCGCTCGTCCCCCATGTCCATGCCGTTCTTGGGATCGTAGATCGGGTACAGGCCGACCAGGCCCTTGTACACGTTGGAGCCGGTGTGGTCCATCGTGTGGTCATGGAACCAGAAGAAGCTCTGCTTCTCCCGGTCGTCGCCGCCGGCCGGCCAGTTCAAGTACAGGTTGTCGACGAACATCTGCGGGCTGAAGCCCGGGTGCTTGGGACCGGACACCATGGAGTAGTGCGGGTTTCCATCACTTTCGGGTGCGGTGTGAGCGTTGTGCAGGTGGGTCAGGAAGGACCAGTCCGGGGATCCGAAGTCCTGGCGGTCGAGGTTGAAGGGGTTCTCGTCCAGGTGGTTCTCGAAGCGCACCAGCGCGGGTTTGCCGTACTCGGCGTTGATCATTGGCCCGGGGAAGGTGCCGTTGAAGCCGTAAATCGTGCTCAGCGGCAGGGTCCGCATGGTGCCAGCCGCGACAGTTTTGCCCGATGCATCGAAGGAGACAGTCGGGCGCCCTTTGGCGTCTATCGGCAGCACCTGCGAGGTGGTGAACGCATGAGGGCGGACCAGGAGGTCGATTTTGTACACGACGGGATCGGGGTAGCCGATTTTGCCGGGCCAGATCTGGTGCCGCTCATTGCGTATCGAGTTCTGCTCGCCCATGCCGGGTCCGGGCGTCTGGTTCCACTCGGTGTATCCCTTCCGGGAACCGTCACCCAGCTTCGGCGTCGGGGCCAGCGCCTTGGGGATCGGCAGCGGATCCACGAACGGCGAGATGATCAGCGGGCTCGTCGGGAATGCCTCGATGTAAAACAACAGATCGCCAAGCGCTGTCGACGTAGCAGCGAACGCGCCATCGGCCGAAAGCAGACCCCTTTGAGCGAGAAACGGACCGCCCCAGCCCTGCGCCGCGACCAATGCGGCCCCGGCTCCCCCCGCCGCCCCCAACCGCAAGAGCGTACGGCGGGACAGCCCCGCTGCGTTTATGGATTTCTCGGACATTTGTGTGTGCCTCCTTCATGCGGGCCGAGGGGCTCCTGCGGCCAAGGGACGTGATCCCGTGTGCGTGGTCCCCAAGATTGAAGATCCCGATCACGGGCAATCTCCCCGCCTTATGCGGTGAGAATTTGCTTTTCGGTTCCCACCCGGCCACTGTGACCTGCGGACCTTGGGAAAGATTGGGTTCTGCCCGACCAGGGTTTGAGGCCCCATGGCCGGACGGACTACCCCTTGATGACTGAGATGGTCAGGTTCGTTTCCGTGGGCGAGTGGTCCCTGTTGGCGGCGACCATGACGACTTGGTAGCCGTTACGGTGCAGCTGCGCGGTGCCGCCGGGGGTGAAACCGCCGGCGGCGTAGAAGCTGACGGCCGAGGCCAGGGCTTCCGCGGCCCCGCCCTCGACCAGCAGCATCACGCTCCACCGGGGCGCCATACCCGTAGATCCCGCCAGGAGTCCAGGCGGAAGCGGAATCTCCGCCGGCCAGTCCGCCGGCAGAGCCTGCGCGGCACTGCGCGTATCCGCCCCGCCGCCGTTACCGTGCCGGCCGCCGGCCGGCGGTGCCACGAGGACCTGGCCCCGTGGCACCGACGCCGGCGGCGAGACAGCCGGCCGTGCAGCCGATGGCTGCACCGTGGCTGACGCCGTCGTGCTTCCTGATATCTCGGACGGCCCCGGCGCGGACAGGGGAGTCCCGGCGCAGCCGGCGAGCAGGCCCGTGGCCAGGACCCCCGAGGTCAGTCCCCGCCGGCGGGTGTGGTTGTTTTTCATCCGGCCGCAGCCGTCCCGGTCAGCCCTTGCCGTTTACCACGGCGCCGGTGTCAGGGCACCGGGGTTGCCGGCGCCCTCACCGTTGACGAGGAAGGGCAGGTGCCAGAGATCGTTGGGCACCAGCAGGTCCCCCGGCTTCACGTTCTCCGGGAAAATGAACTCGAAGACCGGGGCAACGTACTGGCCCGGCTGCAGCCCGTTGGCCCATCTGACAGCGTTCGTGAAGCACGCGTCCAGGGCCGTCTGATTGACCGTCGTCGTGGTGGGATCCACGGGTGTCGGCATGCACAGGCTGCGAACGCCGACACGTACGGTTCGGTCCGGCTGGCTGAGCAGCCCGTTGGGTGCCTTGGTGGCCCGCAGGCGGGCCCGCTGCGGCTGGGGGCCGGCGTTCTGCGTGGTGATCCCGCCGCTGGGGCCGCTGACCGGGGCCGCGTTCTCTCCGGTCATCTCGAACGGGGTGACCCACCGGTTGCGGACGGTGCCGCTGAGGGGACCGTCAGTGATCCGGTCCTCGTAGTAGATGTCCACCGGTGTCTTGACATCCGTGGTCTGAGTCTCGAGGAAGATCCGGTCCTGCGTTTCCTGGCCCACCCCATTGACTGCAGTTGCCAGCGGGTCTGCCGTACCGACCCCGAACGAGCCGATGGCCAGATAGCTGGGCTGGGTTCCCGGCTGCGTGTAAATGCCCACGTTGGCCTCGACCGTGTGAGCGGAGATGTAGTCACGGGCTCCGTTGGCCCCACGGATAAGGGTGCCCGAGAAGTCCACGAAATCGCCGACTTCAAAGGGCGCCTGCTGGCGGGCATCGGGCTGCGTGGCCGTGCGGGTTGCCGTGGAGGGCATCACGAACTGTGAGCAGTAGACCTGGCCCGCGGCCGGGGCGCTGAGCTCGCCGCTGACAGGCAGCGCGACCCCGGCCGTACTGAAATTGCGGCAGGCCGGGATGGCCGCCGGGTTCGGAGACGGGGGTGCCAGCGGCCGGTTCTTCTGCGGGCACAACGGGTCATCGGCAACGCTCGGATCCGTGCGCGGAACGCACATCGGGTAGCCGGTACCGGAGTGGACCGTGGGGTTGTCCTGGTCAACGCTGAAGCGGTTGTCCGGCGACTTGCCGATACTGAATCGTCCGGTCTCCGCCCCGGTGCTGTCCTTCAGTCCGGGGATCGTGGGGTCGTTCAGTTGGACGGTCACGGTTCCGCCGGCGGCGTTGGCCACCTGCATGGAACCGTTGGCGTAATCCAGGGCCGTGATCACGCCGCGGCCACCGTTCATCGACTGCTGGGATATGAAGACAAGGCCGGCGATGTGGCGGGTGCCGACGATATTTCCCACAGCCTGCAGTTCCAGATCCGTGGTGGACAGCGGAGCGCTGCCACCGGTCCCGTCAAACAACTGTGCCCAGCTCAGTGTGTTGGCCGGCATCTGGACGACCAGGTTGCACGGGATCGTGATCAGGACGCCGTTCAGCGTGACGGTTCCACCCTGCGCGGCCCGAGCGGCAGTCGGGCAGTCGGCGTTGCTGACGGTGGCGTTCTGCGCGAGGCCGGTGTCATTGAAACCGTGCAGCTGGGCAGCCGGAACGGAGAAAGCCGGCGTCGGAAGGGTGGGGACCACCCAGGGCGAGACAGCCCCCTTGGGCGGCTTCGCGGTGCCGCCCTTGGCGTCCGCGGGACCTACACCCGCAGTCACGACCAGGCCGGCCGCCGCGAGGAGCACGAGCACTTGGCGGAACGATGTCGGTGCGGTTGAGTGTTTTTTCATGGTTCATCCTTCAGAGAGCATGTAACGGTGTAGTGGACCCCCCGTTCCCCCGAAAGCAACGCTTGGTTCCGGCCTCCAAAAACTTCACTCCGATGAAGTCCCATGGGCCGCAGGCAGCCTGAGAACAGACGGCACGTCAATCCTGCGCCGCCCCGGGCGATTGAGCCCGACTACCAACCCCTCAACATGAGCCGATGGTCACCGCCACTTTTGCGGCTCCCACCGGGGGAGCCTGACACACCCCAGTTGGGAAAACCTTGTGCACCGCGTCCAAGAACGGTTGCAGGATTTTCATGATGCGGCCACGACGACGGGCGGCCTGCTTCCGGAACGCCGAAGGCCCGGCCGCACCTTTTCAGGGGTGCGGCCGGGCCTTCGGCACTGCGGGATGCTACTCGGCGTCGTGGTCCGTCTCGAGGACCTGGACCAGCCGGTCCAGGGCCGCGTCGGCGCCTTCACCCTCGGCGCGCAACACCACGATCTCGCCGTGGGCGGCGCCAAGGCTCATCAGGGACAGGATGCTGGCGGCATCCATGGCCTCGTCTTCCGGTTCGCCCAGCCGGGCAATGGTGATCTCGAGATCGAACTCGCCTGCTGCCTCGGCAAAGATGGCTGCCGGACGGGCATGCAGCCCCACACGGCTGGCAATGGTGGCGTTACGTTCGGTCATTTCTGCTCCTTGGATATCAGTACGTTCAGCTTGGGGAAGGATTTCCTGGACCGGGTCAGACGGTTACGGGAACCGCTTCAACCGTATCAACGGTCTTCTTGACTGCCCAGCGCTTGAGCGCGATCACGGCGAAGGCCGACACCACGGTTCCGACCGCGATGGAGACAAAGAACATCAGGAAGTTGTCGATCGCGAAGAAGACGAAGAATCCGCCGTGCGGGGCCTTGGAGCCGACGCCGAAGGCCATCGACATGGCGCCGGTGACGGCACCGCCGAGCATGCTGGCCGGGATGACGCGCAGCGGGTCCGCCGCGGCGAACGGGATGGCGCCTTCGGAGATGAAGGAGGCACCCAGCAGCCACGCGGCCTTGCCGTTTTCACGCTCGGCCAGGCTGAAGCGCTGCTTGTCCAGTACGGTCGACGCGAGTGCCATGGCCAGCGGCGGGACCATGCCGGCGGCCATGACCGCGGCCATGATCTGCCACGGCGCCTGGTTTTCCAGGGTTGCGGCGCCGAGGCCGGCGACGGCGAAGGCGTAGGCGACCTTGTTGACGGGTCCGCCGAGGTCGAAGCACATCATGAGGCCGAGGATCACGCCGAGGGCGATGGCGCTGGCGCCGGTGAGGCCGGAAAGCCAGCCGTTGAGGCCCTTGGTGATGGCGACGATCGGCCCACCGAGAATGAGGAACATCAGGCCCGAGGCGACGAGGGAGGCCAGCAGCGGGATGATCACCACGGGCATCAGGCCGCGCAGCCAGCGGGGCACGCTGAGCCGGCCGATGACGTGGGCGATATAGCCGGCCAGCAGGCCGCCCACGATGCCGCCGAGGAAGCCTGCGCCCATGAATCCGGCGACGGCGCCCGCGACGAAGCCCGGCGCGATGCCCGGCCGGTCGGCGATTGCGAAGGCGATGTACCCGGCCAGAGCGGGCACGAGGAACCCGAGGGACAGGGCACCGATCTTGAACAGGACGGCACCGAGGTAGGCGCCGAGCGGGCCCCAGGCGTTGTCCGGGAACTGCGTGGGCAGGTTGAACAGGCTGTTGTCCACAATGATCGTGTCCGCGTACTTCGTGATCAGGTAGCCGCCCATGAGGAACCCGAGGGCGATCAGCAGGCCGCCGCCGGCCACGAACGGGATCATGTAGCTGACACCGGTGAGCAGGGCCTTCTTCAGCTTCTGGCCGATGTGCTCGCCCTTTTCCTCGGCCTCGTGCTCGGCCTGCTCCTCGGCGCCGAAGTGCGGCACGCGGCGGGCATGGGGGTTGTCCGCTGCGGCCAGGGCCTCCCGGACCATTTTCTCCGGCTCGTCGATGCCGCGCTTGACCGGGGCGTTGATGACCGGCTTTCCGGCGAAGCGCTCCTTGCCGCGGACGTCCACGTCGACGGCGAAGATGACGGCGTCGGCGGCGGCGATGACCGCGGGATCCAGCGGCTTGGCGCCGGAGGAACCCTGGGTCTCCACCTGGAGGTCCACGCCCATTTCCTTGGCCGCGGCCACCAGCGAATCGGCGGCCATATAGGTGTGGGCGATGCCGGTGGGGCAGGCGGTGACTGCCACGAGGCGCTTGGGGGCGCCGGACCGGCGGGCTCCCGCGGCTTCCCCGGCGGCAGGAGCAGCCGGGGCATTAGCTGACAGGCCGGCGGCGGCGCCGGCCGCGGCGCCGACTGCGGCCGGGGCTTCGGCGGTGTGGGCCGCGGGCTTGTCCGCAAGGGCGCCGTCGACCAGTTCAACAATCTCCGCCGGGGAGCTGGCGTCACGCAGGGCAGCCCTGAAGTCCTTTTTGATCAGCGAGCGGGCCAGCCTGGAGAGCAGTTTGAGGTGCTCCTGGTCCGCGCCTTCGGGGGCCGCGATAAAGAAGACGAGGTCCGCCGGGCCGTCCTTGGCGCCGAAATCGACCGGCCGGGAGAGCCGTGCCATGGCCAGGGTGGGCTCCGTGACGGCAGTGGAGCGGCAATGCGGGATCGCGATGCCGCCGGGCACGCCGGTGGCGGTCTTCTGCTCCCGGGCGAAGGCGTCGGCGAAGAGGCCTTCAACTTCGGTGGCGCGTCCGTTGGCCGCGACCCTGCCTGCCAGGTGCCGGATCACGTCCTCGGGCGAACCGCCCAGGTCCTGGTCGAGCTCGACCAGTTCGGTGGTAATGAGCTGAGTCACTGTCAATCCTTCTTCAAGGCCGTGATGGTTACGGCGTCGGGGGTGGTTTGATGGACCGCCGGGACCGTGGAGCCCGGCAGGGAAGCGGCGGCGGCACCATGGGCCACCGCCTGACGGAGGCAATCGGCCGGGGCGGCGCCCCGGCTGGCGGCGAGCAGGTAGCCGGCGAGCGAGGAATCCCCGGCGCCGACAGTACTGACCGCGTTGACCGGCGGATGCGTGGCCAGCCACGCGCCGTCGGCCGTTACAAGCACCGCACCCTTGGAACCGAGGGTGGCCAGTACCGCGCCCACGCCGGAACGCACGACGGCGGCGGCGGCCGCCGCGGCAGCCTCCGGATCCGCTTCGAGTTCCTCGGCGGACTTGTCCGTGGCGAACCCGGCTGCGGCAGCCAGTTCCGCCAGTTCCTCGGCGTTGGGTTTGAGCAGGTCCGGCTTCCCGGCGGCGTCGCCGGAGACCACGGCGGCGAGCGGGGCGCCGGAGGAGTCGACGGCGATGCGCGGCGCATCGTTGCCGTCATTGAGCGACCTCAACCGCCGGGTGACGGTGGCGTAGAAGTCGGCCGGGACCCCCGGCGGGAGCGAGCCTGCCAGGACAACCCAGCTGGCGCCGCGGGACTGGTCCAGCAGCAGCCCGATCAGGGCTTCCTGCTGGTCCTCACTTAGCACCGGCCCGGGCTCGTTGATTTTCGTGGTGACGCCGCCGGGCTCCGTCAGCGCCACATTGCTGCGCAGCGGATCGCCGATGGGCAGGGCGGCGAACGGCACATCGCCGTCCCGCAGGCCGGCAAGCACGGGATCGGTCTCGCCGCCGGGCAGCACGGCGATTGTCTTCAGTCCGGAGGCGGCGAGGGCGCGGGAGACGTTCACTCCCTTGCCCCCCGATTCCTGCCGGACCGAGACGGCCCGCTGGACTTCCCCGCGGAGCAGGGGCCCGGGCAGGGCCACGGTGCGGTCCAGGCTCGGGTTGGCGGTCAGTGTGACAATCATGCGACCACTACCTCCACTCCCGCATCCGCAAGGGCGTCGGCGAGGCCCTGGCTGGGTTTCCGGTCTGTGATCAAGGTGTCCAGATCTTTCAACGAGGCGAACTGGACCAGGGTTTCGGCGTCCAGCTTGGAGGAATCAGCCAGCACCACGATGCGGCGCGCTGATTGGACGAAGGCGGCCTTGACTGCGGCTTCTTCAGGATCGGGCGTGCTCAGCCCGAAGGCCGCATGGATGCCGTTGGTGCCGATGAAGGCGATGTCCGGGCGGATCCGGCGCGCGGCCTCCACCGTGGACTGGCCCACCGCGGCCTGGGTGAGCCCGCGGACCTTCCCGCCCAGCAGGTGCAGGGCGATGCCGGGTTCCCCGGACAGTTTTGCCGCGATGGGCAGCGCGTGGGTGATGACGGTGAGTTCGACGCCGGCGTGTGAGGCGGCGCCGGTCGTCGCGGCCGTCGCGGCCGTGCGGGCCGACAGGAGTTCGGCGAGGGCCTCGGTGGTGGAGCCGGCGTCGATCAGGACGCTGCCGGAGCGGCCCTGGGGGATGAGTGCCAGGGCGGCCTCGGCGATGCGGGTCTTCTCCGGCTGCCGCTGGATGGCCCGCTCGAGGATGCTTTCTTCCGTGGTGCTGAAACGGTCGGGGGGGACCGCGCCCCCATGGACGCGGCGGACGCTGCCCGCGACCTCGAGCGCGGCGAGGTCCCGGCGGACTGTTTCGGTGGTGATGCTGAAGCGCTCGGCCAGGTCCGTGACGCTGGCCCGTCCGCTCGTGGCAATCAACCCCACGATCAGCTGTTGGCGTTCCTCGGCGAACACTTGCCCTCCATTGCGTCGGTGCTGCTGGCTGCCCGGTCAATCACGGCCGGCGGCTCTGTGAATCCTCGTCCGTTCCAGTGACCCGCGTCACCAAAAGTGGAATTGATTGACTTTATCTTTGAACTTGTGGCTTTGTCAATGGAAAACAACAAGAACACAGAACCGGGCTGTGGGTCCGCGGGGGACATGCCCAGTGGTCGCGCCGGGGAGTGGGCATTTCGGGATCATGTCCACTCGCGGCCCCGGGCGTGGGGCATGCACCTGGCGGTCCGGGCGGCCGGGGCGGGCATGCACCTGGCGGACCGGACGGCCGGGGCGGCCTGGCCCCGGCTGGTGGCACGTACTCTTAAAGCAACGCGTCGGCCCGTCAAGCACGCCCGGCCCGGCACTCCCCGCTGGACTCACAGAAACACGGTTGCCAATGTCTGAAGTTCCCCCCAGGGTAGTTGTCACCGGATTGGGTGCGGTGACGCCCGTAGGCGGCACGGCGGCCGAGACCTGGGCCGCACTGTTGGCCGGGCGCTCCGGAATCGTGGCGCTTGACGAGGACTGGGCGCAGGAGCTGCCGGTCCGGATGGCCGGCCGGGTCACAGTGGACGTGCCGTCGCTGCTCTCCACTCCCGAATACAGGAGGATGGACCGGTGCGGGCATCTCGCGCTCATCGCGGCCAGGGAAGCCTGGGCGCAGGCCGGCCGTCCGGAAGCGGACCCGGAGCGGCTGGCAGTCGTGATCGGCTCCGGCTACGGCGGCCTGGACACCACGCTGGAGCAGGCCCGGACGCTTGATGCCAGCGGCCCGCGCAGGGTCTCCCCGCACACCCTTACCCGGATCATGACCAACGCCCCGTCCGCCTGGGTGTCCATGGACATCGGCGCCAAAGGCGGTGCCAGGACTCCCGTGAGCGCCTGCGCCTCCGGGGCGGAAGCCATCTCGCAGGCGGCCGACATGATCCGGGCCGGGGCCGCGGACGTGGTGGTTGCCGGCGGCGTGGATTCCTGCATTAACGGCCTGATCATCAGCGGTTTTGCGCAAATCCGGGCCCTGTCCACGCGCAACGCGGACCCGCAGTCCGCATCGCGGCCCTTCGACCGGGACCGCGACGGATTCGTGCTGGCCGAAGGTGCCGGAATCCTGGTGCTGGAACGGGAAGACCATGCCCGGGCCCGCGGGGCGGAAATACTGGGCGTGGTGGCCGGGACGGCGGTCACGTCCGACGCCGTCGACATCGTCGCCGCTGATCCGGCAATGCAGCGCCGGGTGATGGAAAAGGCGATTGCGGCCGCAGGCCTCAGCCCCGGGGACATCGGCGCGGTCCACGCCCACGCGACCTCCACGCCGGTGGGGGACCGGCTGGAAGCGGAAGCCATCAAGGCCGTCCTCGGAAACGGGGTTCCCGTCACGTCAACGAAATCCCTCACCGGGCACCTTCTCGGCGGCGCCGGCGCGCTCGGCGCCGTCGTTCTGGTCCAGGCGTTGCGGACCGGGGCCTTCCCGGGCACGCGCAACCTTGAAGACCCGGATGGCGGGATCGATCTGAACATCATTCCGGAAGCGGTCTCGGGCCTGTCGGCGACGGCGGGCATAGCCAACGCCTTCGGATTCGGCGGCCACAGCACCGCGTTGGTGATCACGGCGGACTGACCGCCGGCCCGCGGGGGAAAGCTAGGCTGGGCCGATGGAGACAGTCGTCTGGTCCAGGCCGGAACACGAACGCGCCGGCACCCCGCTGCTGGTGATGATGCACGGCTACGGCACGGACGAGTCGCGGATGGCGAAGCTGTTCGGTTCCCTTCCGCCCGGGTTCAGCTGCGCGGCCCTGCGCGGCCCGAAGATGATCGGGGACCACCACGGCTGGTTCCTGCTGGACTACTTCCTCACCCACGATTTCGCCGACGTCATCTCAAGCACGAACGCCGTTTTCGCCTGGATTGACTCGGTCAAGGCCCGGCACAGCAGCGTCAGCCTGCTCGGCTTCTCGCAGGGGATGGCCATGGCGAGCACGCTGCTGCGCCTCCGGCCGGCCCAGTTCCGGGCCGTCGTCGGGCTTTCCGGGTTTGTCCTGGACAACGAGCTGCTGGCGATGAGCGAATCCTTCGACTCGCCGCCGCCGTTCTTCTGGGGCCGGGACCGGGCGGATCCCGTGATCAACGGCCCCGCCACCGAATACACCGGGGAATGGCTGGAGCGGAACACCCAGCTCACGGCGCGGACCTATCCCGGAATGGGGCACGCCATCTCCGCGGCGGAGCTGGTGGACGTCGGCGCGTTCCTGCGCCACTACGTGCTGCGCTGACGTGCTGCACTGACGCCCGCGGAGCAGCCCCCGGCAGACGCCCTGAGGGGCCCCGGTTTGTCAGCGCCGAAAAACGTGTCCATCATGGATAGGGACGATCATCAGATGAGCTGGTTCCCGGGACTGACCACAGGACTGACCACAACCGCCCAGCCGGTAGCCGATCAGGGCGCCTTCGCCGCCACGCTGCTGATTGAAAAACTCCACCTCCGCCAGCGACCGTCCTGGCCCATCGCTGTTGATGCCGGCCGGCTTCCCTGCCGCCCGTATGATCGCCGACCTGCCCGACCTCCGACCTGCCTTGACCACCGACCTGCCTTGACCCCCGTCTGGAAGGACACCGCATCGTGACTGAGCTCCCCGACACCGCAGCCTCGAACTGGACCGGCGCCTCCGCCATCCTCTTCGACCTCGACGGCGTCCTGACGCCGACGGCGGTGGTGCACGAACGCGCCTGGCAGGAACTCTTCGACGGCTTCCTCCGCTCTGTCCCCGGGGCGGCCGGCTACCGCGAAAGCGACTACTTCGAGCACATCGACGGCAAGCCCCGGTTCGACGGCGTCCGCGACTTCCTGGCGTCCCGCAACATCGCCCTGCCCGAGGGCCCGCTGCACGACGATCCGACGAACGACACCGTGCACGGCCTGGGAAACCGCAAGAACAAGGTGTTCAACGACATCGTCGCGGCCGGCGGCGTCACGCCCTACGAGGGCTCGGTGCGGTTCATCGAAGCCGCGCGGACCCGCGGACTCAAGCTCGCCGTCGTCTCCTCCTCCCGCAACGCCCCGGCGGTGCTCAAGGCCGCGGGGCTGTCCGGCTGGTTCCCGGTGGTGGTGGACGGCGTCGTCGCCGTGGCCGAGGGGCTGGCCGGCAAGCCGAGCCCGGCCACGTACGAGTACGCCGCGCGGCTGCTGGGCCTGCCCAGCGAGGAGTGCGCCGTCGTCGAGGACGCCGTCTCCGGCGTCCAGGCCGGCAGCGCGGGGAACTTCCATTCCGTGATCGGGGTGGACCGGGGAGCCGGCCGGCAGACCCTGCTGGACGCCGGCGCCACCCTCGTGGTCACCGACCTCGCCGAACTGCTCTAACCCCCGCGCAGCCCCGGCACCGCCCGCACCCCCGTCACCCGCAGCAGCAGATACCCGCCAAAGGAAACCAACCATGGCCCTCGTCACCTCGGACCGCGAACGGTTCCCCAACGACCCCTGGCAGCTCGTCGAAACCGTCCATGTGCCCGGCAACGCCGGCACGCTGGAAACCCTCTTCAGCCTCGGCAACGGCCACCTGGGCATCCGCGGCGCGCACTGGGCGGCCGCCGACGCCGACCTTCCGGGCAGCTTCATCAACGGCTTCCACGAGACCTGGGACATCAAGCACGCGGAAAACGCCTACGGCTTCGCCCGGACCGGCCAGCGGATCCTCTACATCCCCGACGCCAATAACTTCACCGTGATCATCGACGGCGAGACGCTCAGCCTGGCCGAATCCACCGTCCTGGACTACCGGCGCAGCGTTGACTTCGCCACCGGCATCTACGAATGCCGGATCACCTGGCGGTGCCGTTCGGGCGCCACGGTCACCACCAGGGAACGGCGCGCCGTCGGCTACGAGTCCCGCGGCGCGCTGGGCATCTCGCTGGAGCTGGAAGCGGACCGGGACATCTCCGCCGACGTCACGTCCTCCGTGATCAACCGCCAAGACCAGCCGGTCGACGACCCCTCGGAGCATGACCCGCGCCGCGCCGGCCGCCACGCCGGTCGTGTGCTGCTGCCCGTGCGGCTCGACGGCGGCGACGGCTCCCTGCGGCTGTCCTGGGAGGCCGCGGAGTCCAGGCAGCGGCTCGGCATGGCCGTGGACCACTGGACCTCCGCCGGCGTCCAGCCCTTCGACACCCTGGTGGACCAGGACGAAAGCAGCGTCCGCTATGTGCTGGCGGTCGGCCCCGAGGTGCCGTTCGTGCTGGAGAAGACCGTCAGCTACGCCGTCGGGCAGAACGTCGAGGACCTGGCCGGCGCCGCCGAAGCCGGGCTCAGGCAGATCGGCGAGATCTTCGCCGAAAGCGCGGCGCACTACCGCGGCTACTGGACCACGAGCGACATCGTCGTGGCCGGCCAGGCCGAACTCCAGCAGGCCGTCCGCTGGAACCTCTTCCAGCTGGCCCAGGCCACGGCCTGCGCCGACGTCGCCGGCATCCCGGCCAAGGGTGTCAGCGGCTCCGGGTACGACGGGCACTACTTCTGGGACCAGGAGGTGTACCTGATGCCCTACCTGACGTACACCAGCCCGGGCAACGCCCGCCAGGTCCTCGAGTTCCGCCACGGGATGCTGCCCGAGGCGAAGATCCGCGCCAAGGAGCTCAGCGTGAACGGCGCCCTGTTCCCGTGGCGCACCATCAACGGCCTGGAGGCCAGCGCCTACTACGCCGCCGGCACGGCCCAGTTCCACATCGCCGCCGCGATCGCCTTCGCGACCAACCGCTACATCTGGGCCAGCGGGGACCAGGAGTTCCGGGACACCCTGGGCGCCGAACTGCTGATCGAAACCGCACGGATGTGGGTCTCGCTGGGCTTCTTCGGCAAACACGGGCTGTTCCACATCCACGGCGTCACGGGCCCCGACGAGTACACCGCCGTCGTCAACGACAACCTGTACACCAACGTCATGGCACGCTTTAACCTGCGCGCCGCGGCGGCGCTGGACCACCCGGAGATCGACGACGCCGAACGCCAGCTCTGGGAACAGGCCGCCAACCGCATGCACATGCCCTACGACGTGGACCTCCAGGTCCACTCGCAGGACAACGACTTCATGGCCCTGGAGCCGTGGGACTGGTCCACGCCCCGGTCCAAGTACCCGCTGCTGCTGAACTTCCACCCGCTGGTGATCTACCGGCACCAGGTACTGAAGCAGGCGGACACCGTGCTGGCGATGTTCCTGCAGTGGCAGGATTTCACAGCCGAGGAGAAGCGCCGGGCCTTCGACTTCTATGACCCCATCACCACCGGCGACTCCACCCTGTCCGCCTGCGTCCAGGGCATCATGGCGGCGGAGGTGGGCTACGGGCAGGCCGCGCTGGACCACTTCACCCACGCGCTGTTCATCGACCTGGACGACACCCACGGCAACACGATCGACGGCGTGCACATCGCCTCCACCGGCGGGGTGTGGAGTTCGCTGGTCAGCGGTTTCGCCGGCCTGCGCGACCAGGGCGCTGTGCCGTACTTCGATCCGCGGCTGCCCGAGGACTGGGTGGGACTGGCCTTCCACCTGAAGATCCGGGGCCGGCTGCTGCACGTCGAACTGGACCAGGCGGCCATCCGGCTGAGCGTCCGGGAGGGCGGCCCGCTGGACGTCGACGTGCGCGGCGAACTGGTCACCGTCGGCAGCGACCCGGTGCAGGTTCCGCTGGCACCCGTCGCGGCTCCCGAGCCCACGGTCTTCCCGAGCGGACTTCCGACGGCGTCGATCCCGGTGGTCCGCGCCAGCGCCTGAGGCGGGGTGAGAGGCGCGGGCCGGGGTCACTGCCGCCGGGGTTGGCCTGTGGGCTCGGCCCGCGGGCAGATCAGGGCGGATCGACGGCTCCGATCCGCCCTGATCTGCCCGCACGCGCCGCCCGCTGCCCGCTGCCCGCCGCCAACTGCCTACCCGCGCCGCGCCCCGGTCCGGTCCACGCGGCGGTCCAGCGGGTGGGCGAGTTCGTCGTCGCGCATCCGGGCGACCACCATGGCCGCCACGGCCAGCACCGGGCAGACGCCTCCGGCCGCCAGGAAAATGAGCCACAGCGGCAGTGCTTCGGCGGCGGGGCCGGCCAGGGCCATCGAGATCGGCATGAGGGCCAGGGACACGAAGAAATCCAGGCTGGACACCCGGCCCAGCAGCTGCGGCGGCACGCGGCGCTGCAGCAGCGTCCCCCAGATGACCATGCCCACGCCTTCGGTGGCGCCGAAAATGAGCAGGGCGAGGGCCAGCAACCAGAAACTGTCCAAGAATCCCACGGCGGCGATCGGCAGGCTTCCCGCTCCCCAGCAGGCCATCATGACCGTGAGGTAGCGGCGCGGCAGCGGGAACCAGGCGGTGGCCAGCGAGGCGGCGGCGCCTCCCACGCCCATGACCGCCAGCACGAAGCCGAACATGCGCGAATCGCCGCCGAGCTGGTCCCGGACCACGAAGGGGAGCAGGACTTCGATGGGGCCGATGAGGAACAGCACGGAGATGCAGGCCCAGAGCAGGGTCCACAGCAGCCAGGGCGTCCGGACCGTGTAGCCCACCCCCTCGCGGAGGTCCTGGAGCAGTGAGGTCCTGGCGCGCTCCCCGCCGGGCCCGGGGTCCTGTGGCGCCCGTCCAAGGTCGCGGCCGAGGAAGTTCAGGATTCCGAAGGCCAGCAGATGGCAGGCCGCCACCCCGGTCACCGCGTGGGAGGGGGACAGCGCCGCCACCAGGAGGCCCGCAACCGCCGGGCCGGCCGCCTGCTGCAGGACCGGCCGGATGGTCCCCTCCATGCCGTTGGCTGCCAGCAGGTCCTCCGGCGGCAGGATCCGGGGCAGGATTGCGGAGTAGGCCGGGAAGAAGAACGCCGCCCCGACGCCCAGCACGAAGGTTCCGAGTGCCAGGTGCCAAAGCTGCAGCAGGCCGAGCAGGGCCAGCCCGCTGATGCTTGCGATGACGGCCAGGTTTGCGCCCTCAACCCCGATGATCAGGAGCCGCTGCGGAAACCGGTCCGCCGCGATGCCGCCTGCGAGCACAAAGGCCACCAGCCCCGCGCTGCCGGCCGTCGCCACCAGGGAAAGCTCCAGCGGCCCGCCGCCGAGGTGGATCACCTCGTAGACCATCGCCACGGCCCACATTCCGGAGCCGAAGATGGAGATCGCCAGCGCCAGAATCAGCACCCGGTATTCCCGGTGCGCGAACGGTCGCAGGGCCCTCGGTGCGCGCATGGATCCAGTTTAGGCGCGCCCTTCGGATCGTCCCACCCCGGGCAGGTCCGACGTCGAACCCGGACCGGCGCCGCCGACGCTACCCGGCGGTAGCCCATGGGTGTGGTGGCTTAGTGTTAAGGGTGAGTGACAGCCAAGAGCTGTCCGGGCCAGGTGCCGCGACCCGCTGTTCCCGTTCCCAGGAGAGGTGAAGATGGCCATGCGAAAGAACCCCGCGCTGAAAATCGCCCAGAAGACGGCCCAGAAAGCGGTCTTCGACGCACAAGGAAATCCGAAACCAGGCGTCCACAACTTGATCCTCCGGGCCATCGAAATCCAGCGGCCGCTGGTGCTCGCCAACATCCGCCGGCTGCAGCGGCGGTATCCCCGGGCCACAGCCGCCCAGCTGGCCGACAAGCTCGAACGCGACTACCTCGCTGCCGTCACCGGCGGCGGCGCGCTGGTGGGGGGATCCGCGGTCATCCCGGGTGTCGGCACCGTCGCCGCCCTTGGCCTCTCCGCCGTGGCTACCGTGGCGTTCCTGGAGGCCACAGCCCTCTACGCCACCTCCCTGGCCGAACTTCACGGCGTGCGCCTGGTCGATCCGGAAAAGGCCAGCACCCTGGTGATGGCCATCATGCTGGGCGAGGAAGGCACCGCCCTGCTGGGCAGCCTCAGCGGCCAGGCCGCGGGCAGGGGCAAGGGCCTCCCGGATGCCTGGGGATCCGCGTTCGCGCGCAAGACATCCATCCCCGGGTTCGGCTCCGTGCGGGACCACCTCCAGAAGGCCTTCCTCCGCAGCCTGCTGCGGCGGCAGGGCACGGCGCTCCTCGGGCGGGCGCTGCCTTTCGGCGTCGGCGCCGTGGTGGGCGGGGTGGGCAACCGCGTCATGGGGCGCGCCGTCGTCGCCAACGCCAAGGAGGCTTTCGGCCCCATGCCGGACACCATTCCCGGCGAACTCGTCGCCGGCGCAGGTTCCGGCACAGGTCCAGCCCCGGCCGATCCCGGCGATCATTCCGCCGGACCGCAGTCTCCCGACGCCGCTACGAAAGGCTGATGCATTGGATCTGAACGCTGACCTGGGGGAGTCCTTCGGCACCTGGACCAGGGGGGACGACGCCGCCATGTTCCCGCTGGTAACGAGCGCCAGCGTGGCCTGCGGCCTGCACGCCGGAGACCCCGTGACCATGCTGGACACCTGCCGTGCCGCCTATGAACTCGACGTCCGGGTGGGTGCGCATCTGGGCTACCCGGACCTGGCCGGCTTCGGCCTCCGTTCCCTGGACATGACCTTCGACGACCTTTTCGGCGCGGTGCTGTACCAGCTCGGCGCGCTGGACGGCGTGGCCCACGCGGTGGGCGCCTCGGTGGACTACGTCAAGATGCACGGGGCGCTCTACGACCGCACGGTGCGCGACGCCGAGCACGCCGCCGCCGTCATCTCCGCCATCCAGGCCTACGACCCCGGACTGCCGGTCCTCGGTTTTCCCGGCTCCGCCCTGCTGGAAACCGCACGCGAGGCGGGGCATCCCGTGTTCGGGGAGGCCTACCCGGGCCGGGCCTACCTGCCCGACGGCACCCTGGTGCCGCGCCCGCAGGAAGGTGCCCTGCTGCAGGATGCCGGCGAGATCGCCGGGCGGGCGGTCCGGCTCGCCACGAAGGGCGAAATCGAGGCGGTCGACGGCACCGTGATCCGCGTCAGGCCGGATTCGCTGTGCCTGCAGGCGGACACCCCCGGATCCGCGGCCATGGCCGCCGTCGTGCGCAAGTCACTCGCGGACGCCGGGGTGGAACTGGAGCCTTTCGCCTGACGTCCCTTCCCGGCTGTCGGCCAGCTTGAAGCGCGAACGGACAGTTGCGGCCCTCCAGAAGCGCCGGAAGGGGGCTTAAATGTCCGTTCGCGCCTGGCAAGTGGCCGGGCAGCCTGGCCAGGCCCGCCCCGTGCCGTTCGGCCCTACCCGGGACACTGGCCGCGGCCTAGCTTGAAAGGCATGACTGCCGGAGGCGCTGCGGGGTTCGACGGACCCGCCTCGGATGCAATGTTGAAACTCGGCCGGTTCTTCACGAAGTGGGACCAGACCGACGACGGCAGGGCGGTCTTCCGTGAGGGCGGCCGGAAGGGCGACATCTTCTACCGCGACAGGTGGAGCCACGACAAGGTGGTCCGTTCCACGCACGGGGTCAACTGCACCGGCTCCTGTTCCTGGAAGGTGTACGTCAAGGACGGCATCATCACCTGGGAGTCCCAGCAGACCGATTACCCCTCCGTGGGGCCGGACAGCCCGGAATACGAGCCGCGGGGCTGCCCGCGCGGGGCGGCCTTTTCCTGGTACACCTATTCGCCCACCCGGGTGCGCTTCCCCTACGCCCGGGGCGTCCTCGTGGAGATGTACCGCGAGGCCAAGGCCCGGCTCGGCGATCCGGTGCTGGCCTTTGCCGACGTCGTGGGGGACCCCGAGCGGCGCCGCCGCTACCAGCAGGCCCGCGGCAAGGGCGGCCTGGTGCGCGTCTCCTGGCAGGAAGCGATCGAGATCGCCGCCGCCGCGCACGTCCACACCATCAAGGCCTACGGGCCGGACCGCTGCGCCGGCTTCTCGCCGATCCCCGCGATGTCCATGGTCTCGCACGCCGTCGGAACCCGCTTCATCCAGCTGATCGGCGGGGTGATGACGTCCTTCTACGACTGGTACGCGGACCTCCCCGTAGCCAGCCCGCAGGTGTTCGGGGACCAGACCGACGTCCCGGAATCCGGGGACTGGTGGGACGCGGGCTACCTCATGATGTGGGGCTCCAACGTCCCCGTGACCCGGACCCCGGACGCGCACTGGATGGCCGAGGTGCGGTACCGCGGCACCAAGGTGGTGACGGTCAGCCCGGACTATGCGGACAACACGAAGTTCGCCGACGAATGGCTCCCCGCCCAGGCCGGGACGGACGCCGCACTGGCGATGGCCATGGGGCACGTCATGCTCAAGGAATTCTTCGTGGACCGCGACGTGCCTTTCTTCTCCGACTACGTCCGCCAGTACACGGACCTGCCGTTCCTGGTGCGGCTGGAACGGCGCGACGACGGTTCGCTCACACCGTCGAAGTTCCTCACCGCGAAGGACCTCCCGGCCGAGTCCGGGGCCGAGGACGCGGCGTTCCGCACCGTGCTGTTCGATAAGAGGACCGGCCGGCCCGCCGTCCCCAACGGCTCCATGGGGTTCCGCTACTCAGCCAGCGGCGAGGGCAAATGGAACCTGGACCTCGAGGGGATCGAGCCCGCGCTGTCGCTGCGCGAGGTCTCCGCGGACAGCGCCGAAATCCTGCTGCCCTGCTTCGAGGACGCGGGCGGGGAAGGCAGCGTGCTCCGCCGCGGCGTGCCGGTCCTGGAGGTGGAAGGCCAGCTGGTCACCACCGTGTTCGACCTCATGCTGGCGCAGTACGGCGTCGGCCGCGAAGGCCTCCCGGGGGAGTGGGCGTCAGGCTACGACGACGCCTCCACGCCGTACACCCCGGCCTGGCAGGAGGAGATCACCTCCGTCCCGGCGCAGGCCTGCATCCGGGTGGCCCGCGAGTTTGCCCGCAACGCCGAGCAGTCCAAGGGCCGCTCCATGATCATCATGGGCGCCGGGATCTGCCAGTGGTTCCACGGCGACGCGACCTACCGGGCCGTGCTGGCCCTGGTGATGCTGACCGGCTGCATGGGCCGCAACGGGGGCGGCTGGGCGCACTACGTGGGCCAGGAAAAGACGCGCCCCGCCACCGGCTGGGTGGCCCTGGCCAACGCGCTGGACTGGGCCCGGCCGCCGCGGACCATGATCGGCACCGGCTACTGGTACATGCACACGGACCAGTGGCGCCAGGACGGCTACTCCGCGGATGCGCTGAAATCCCCGCTCTCCACCGGGGCCCTGGACGGGATGCACACCGCGGACGCGCTGGCCCAGTCCGCGCGGCTGGGCTGGATGCCGTTCTACCCGCAGTTCGACCGGAACCCGCTGGACCTCGCGGACGAGGCGGAGGCCGCCGTCGCCGCCGGCACCGCGAAGGACACCCCCTCCTATATTGCGGACGCGCTGAAGAACCGCACCCTGAACCCGGCGATCGAGGACGTGGACGCCCCGGCGAACTGGCCGCGGACCCTCGTGCTGTGGCGCTCCAACCTGTTCGGCTCCTCCGCCAAGGGCAACGAGTACTTCCTGCGGAACCTGCTGGGAACCCACAACAACGTCCTGGGCAAGGACCACGCCGAGGGGCTCAAGCCCCGGGACGTGAAATGGCATGAGCAGGCGCCGGAGGGAAAGCTGGACCTGCTGGTCTCCGCGGACTTCCGGATGACGTCCACCACGCTGCTGTCCGACGTCGTGTTCCCGGCCGCCACCTGGTACGAGAAGCACGACCTGTCCTCCACCGACATGCACCCCTTCGTGCACGCCTTCAGCCCCGCGATCGACCCGCCGTGGGAGACCAAGACGGACTTCGACACCTTCCACCTGCTGGCCCGGGAGTTCTCCCGGCTGGCGAAGAGCCACCTGGGCGTCCGCCGCGACCTGGTGAGCGTGCCGCTGCAGCACGACACCCCCGGCCAGCTCGCCCAGCCCGGCGGCATCGTGCGGGACTGGCGGGACATGTCCATCCCCGCGGTGCCGGGGCAGAACATGCCCGTTTTTTCCGTCGTGGAGCGGGACTACACCGCCATCGCGGACAAGCTGGCCGCCGTCGGGCCGCTGGCCGAGAAGCTGGGCTTCACGGTCAAGAACGTCACCTACAAACTCGCCGGTCCCCTGGAGAGGCTCAGCCGCTCCAACGGCGTCATGCTCGGCGGCGCCGCGGACGGGCGCCCGGCGATCGACACGGACGCCAAGATGGCCGAGGCCATCCTGGCCTTCTCCGGCACCACCAACGGCGCGCTGTCGGTGCAGGGCTTCAAGGACCTGGAGATCCGCACCGGCCGGAAACTGGCGGACCTGGCCGAGGGGTCCGAGGAAAAGTTCATCACCTTCGCCCAGACCCAGGCCGGCCCGGTCCCGGTGATCACGTCGCCGGAATGGTCCGGGTCCGAGACGGGCGGCCGGCGCTACGCCCCGTTCACCATCAACGTGGAGCGGCTCAAGCCCTGGCATACCCTGACCGGGCGGATGCACTTCTTCCTGGACCACGACTGGATGATCGACATCGGCGAGGCGCTGCCGATCTACCGGCCGCCGCTGGACATGCACCGCCTCTTCGGGGAACCCAAGCTGGGCCAGGACGGGGCCATGGAGGTGGTGGTCCGCTACCTGACACCGCACTCCAAGTGGTCCATCCACTCGGAATACCAGGACAACCTGCTGATGCTCTCGCTGTCCCGCGGCGGGCCCACGGTCTGGATGAGCCCCGCCGACGCGGCCGCCATCGAGGTCAAGGACAACGACTGGGTGGAGTGCGTGAACATCAACGGCGTCCTCGTGGCCCGGGCGATCGTCAGCCACCGGATGCCGGCCGGCGTGGTCTACGTCCACCACGCGCAGGAACGCACCATCGACGTGCCGAAGTCCGAGGCCACGGGCCGGCGCGGCGGCATCCACAATTCGGTGACCAGGCTGCTGGTCAAACCCTCGCACCTGATCGGCGGCTACGCCCAGCTGGCCTACGCGTTCAACTACCTTGGCCCCACCGGGAACCAGCGGGACATGGTGGCCACGGTCCGCCGTCGTTCACAGGAGGTGCAGTACTGATGCGTGTCATGGCTCAAATGGGCATGGTCATGAACCTGGACAAATGCATCGGCTGCCACACCTGTTCCGTGACCTGCAAGCAGGCCTGGACCAACCGTGCGGGCACCGAATACGTCTGGTTCAACAACGTCGAGACCCGTCCCGGGCAGGGGTACCCGCGCCGCTACGAGGACCAGGAGCAGTGGCACGGCGGCTGGGCGCTGAACAAGCGCGGCAAACTGGTGCTCAAGGCCGGCGGCCGGGTGAAGAAGCTTTTCGGGATCTTCGCCAGCCCGGTCCAGCCCGAGCTCAAGGACTACTACGAGCCGTGGACCTACGACTACAAGACCCTCGTGGACGCGCCCTTGGGCGACGATTTCCCGGTGGCCCGGCCTAAGTCCCTGATCACCGGCGAGGACACCAAGATCACCTGGTCCGCGAACTGGGACGACGACCTGGGCGGCGCCACCGAGAACGGCCACCTGGACCCGATCGTGGCGAAGATTCGCCGCGAGTCCGAGGACAAGATCAAGTTCGCGTACGAGCAGACCTTCATGTTCTACCTGCCGCGGATCTGCGAGCACTGCCTGAACCCGTCCTGCATGGCGTCCTGCCCCTCCGGCGCCATCTACAAGCGGGTGGAGGACGGGATCGTCCTGGTGGACCAGGACAAGTGCCGCGGCTGGCGCCAGTGCGTCACCGGCTGCCCGTACAAGAAGATCTACTTCAACCACAAGACCGGCAAGGCCGAGAAGTGCACCTTCTGCTACCCGCGGGTGGAGGTGGGGCTGCCGACGGTCTGCTCGGAGACCTGCGTGGGACGGCTGCGGTATCTGGGGCTGTTTTTGTACGACGCCGACGCCGTCACCGCGGCGGCGTCGGTCACGGACCCCAAGGAACTCTACGACGCCCAGATGGACGTGCTGCTGGACCCGAACGACCCCGCCGTCCAGGCCGAGGCCCGGGCCCAGGGGATCCCGGAGGACTGGATCGACGCCGCCCGGCGCTCGCCGGTGTACGCCCTCGCCAAGGTCTACAAGGTGGCCCTGCCGCTGCATCCCGAATACCGGACCATGCCGATGGTCTGGTACGTGCCGCCGCTCTCGCCGGTGGTGGACCTGCTGCGGGACCAGGGGCACGACGGCGAGGACGCCGGCAACCTCTTCGGCGCCATCGACGCGCTGCGCATCCCGGTGGAATACCTCGCCGAACTCTTCACCGCCGGCGACGCCGGCCGGGTCACCGCGGTGCTGAAGAAACTCGCGGCGATGCGCTCCTTCATGCGCGGCATCAGCATGGGCAACGACCCGGACGATTCCATCCCGGAGTCCGTGGGCATGGACGGCCAGACCATGTACGAGATGTACCGGCTGATGGCGATCGCGAAGTACGAGGAACGCTACGTCATCCCGAAGGCCCACGTGGAACAGGCCCACGACCTCGAGGAGATGGGCTGCTCGCTGGACTTCGACGGCGGCCCGGGCATGCAGGATTCCTCCCCGTTCGGCGAGGCCAGCGGCCGGCCCGTGCCGGTGGCGGTGGAAACCTTCAACGCCCTGCGGGACCGGCAGACCTCCGGCTCCGCGCCCGGCGAGACGACCCTGCGCGGGCGGGTCAACCTGTTGAACTGGGACGGCACGGGGGCGCCTGCGGGGCTGTTCCCGGAAAAACCCAACCCGCCGGCGGGGCAGCAGCCATGAGCCGCCGCGAGCAGGTCGTGTACCTCGCAGCGGCCTGGTGCCTGTCCTACCCGGACGAGGAACTGATCGGCCGGGTGCCGCTGATGCGCGCCGCGCTGGCCGAGTTCCCCGGGGCCGTCGCGGACTTCGCGGAGGTCCTGGACCGGCTCGAGTCCACGCCGCCGATGGAGATCCAGGTCGACTACGTGCGCGAGTTCGACCTCGGCAAGCGCCACGCCCTGCACCTGTCGTACTGGACGGACGGGGACACGCGGCGCCGCGGCGAGGTCCTCGGCAACTTCAAGAAGACCTACCGGCAAAGCGACATCCTGGTGGACACCCACGGGGAACTGCCGGACTACCTGCCCATGGTCCTGGAATACGCCGCGGTGGTGGACCTCGCGGCCGGCCGCGAGCTGCTGATCCGCTTCCGGGCCAGCCTGGAGATGCTCCGCTTCGGCCTGCTGCGGGACGAACTGCCGCACGCAAGGATCCTGCAGGCCGTCTGCGCCACGCTGCCCGGCAAATCCCCGGCAGACGAGCAGGCCGTGATGCGGATGGCCGGCTACGGGCCGCCCACCGAGGCGGTGGGGCTGGACCCCTATGACCCGCGGCTGCTGCCCGTGAAGGGGGCCTGAGATGGCTCTCTCCGCAGCGGACATCCTGCTCTGGGGCGTGCTGCCCTACGTCATGGTGGTGGTCCTGGTGGGCGGCCTTATCTGGCGCTATAAATACGACCAGTTCGGCTGGACCACGAGGTCCTCCCAGCTCTACGAATCCCGCCTGCTGCGCATCGCCTCGCCGCTGTTCCACTTCGGCCTGCTCGCCGTGATCGCCGGCCACTTCTTCGGCCTCGTCATCCCGATGGCCTGGACCCAGGGCGTGGGGATGAGCCAGGACTTCTACCACTTCAACGCCCTGTTCGTCGGCGGGATTGCCGGGGTGGGAACACTGGGCGGGATCATCCTGCTGATCTACCGCCGCCGCACCACCGGGCCGGTGTTCATGGCGACCACGAAGAACGACAAGACCATGTACGTGGTGCTCACGGCCGCGATCGTGTTCGGGCTGTGGACCACGCTCGCGAGCGTTTTCGAGGGCGAGCACGGGCACAACTACCGCGAAACCGTGGCCCCGTGGTTCCGCTCCCTGTTCATCTTCCAGCCGGACATCGCGGCCATGGCCGCGGCGCCCTTCTCCTTCCACCTGCACACCCTGGTGGGCATGGCGCTCTTCGTGATCTGGCCGTTCACCCGGCTGGTCCACGCCTTCACGGCCCCGTTCCACTACCTCTTCCGGCCGTACATCGTGTACCGCTCCCGGGACAAGGACAGGACTTCCAGCGCCCCGGTGCATCGTGGATGGTCGGCCGTCGGCACCCACGACCGGGACAACCGGAACCGCTGAGCCGAGCCGAAGAGGAGAACACCGTGGCCGGATCCGCGCCCCTTCAGCAGTCCGCCCCCGCCGGCCGGACGCCCAACCTGGTGCTCGCCACCTCGGCCTCGGTGGTGTGCTTCTGGGCCTGGAACTCCGTCGCCACCCTGGGGGCTTTCTACACGCAGAACCTCGAGCTCAACCCGGCCACCACCGGGGTGCTCGTGGCCATGCCCGTCTTCGTGGGCTCGCTGGGCCGGATCGTCGTCGGAACCCTGACGGACCGGTACGGCGGGCGCGCCATGTTCACCTTCGTCCTGCTGGCCTCCATCCTGCCGATCCTGCTGGTGGCCGTGGGCGGCACCATCACCTCCTTCGCGCTGGTGCTGGGCGCCGGGCTGCTGCTGGGGGTCGCCGGAACGGTCTTCGCCGTCGGGATCCCCTTTGTCAGCGCCTGGTACGAGCCTTCCAGACGAGGTTTCGCCACCGGCGTCTTCGGCGCCGGGATGGGGGGAACGGCGCTGGCGGCCTTCCTCAACCCCCGACTCGTCGCCGGGATCGGCTACTTTCCCACCCACCTGCTGATCGCCGCGATCCTCGCCGTCATGGCCGCCCTCATCTGGTTCCGCATGAAAGAGTCCCCGGGCTGGACCCGCAACAACGCCCCGGGCCTGCCCAAGCTGCTCGACGCCGCGAAAACCCCGGTCACGTGGAAGATGTGCTTCCTCTACGCCGTCGTCTTCGGCGGCTTCGTCTCCTTCGCCACCTACCTGCCCACCTACCTCCGGGATGTCTACAGCTTCGATCCGAGCGGGGCCGGGGCCCGAACCGCCGGGTTCGCGCTCGCCGCCGTGCTGGCCAGGCCGGTGGGCGGGGTGCTCGCGGACCGGTTCGGCCCCAAACCGGTGGTGGTTGCGTCCCTCGCCGGCGTCGCGGCGCTCGGCTGGGTGGTGAACCTGCAGCCCGACGGCGAAGTCCCCGCCGGGCTGACGTTCGTCGCCATGGCGGCGGCGCTGGGCCTCGGAACGGGCGGCGTGTTCGCCTGGGTGGGGGTGCTGGCGCCACCGGGAAAGGTGGGCAGCGTCAGCGGGGTGGTCAGCGCAGCCGGCGGCCTCGGCGGCTACTTCCCGCCGCTGGTCATGGGCGCAACGTACGATCCGGTATCCCGCAGCTACTCGATCGGGCTCCTGCTGCTGGTGGTGACCGCGCTTCTGGCGCTGGCGTTCACGATCTTCGCCGTCCGGGGCCGGGCCAAGGTGGAGGTCGCGGCCGCCTGACGATCCGTTCCTGAAGCGCGAACGGACAGATCCGGCCCTCAAAACGCGCCGGAAGGGGCCTTAAATGTCCGTTCGCGCCTGGCAGGTGGTCAGCCGAACACCAGGTGTGCCAGCGTGAAGATGGCCAGCCCGGCCAGGGCGCCCACCACGGTGCCGTTGATCCGGATGAACTGCAGGTCCTTGCCGATCTGGAGTTCGATCTTCCGCGAAGTCTCCTCCGCGTCCCAGCGGGCCACCGTCTCGGTGATCACCCCGGCGATGTCCGAGCGGTAGGTCTTCACGAGGTACCCGGCGGCGTCGCCGATCCAGGTGTTGACCTTGCCGGCCAGCTCCGGATCGACCACCAGGCGGGTGCCGAAGTCGTGCACGGCGGCCTTGAACTTGACGGTCAGTTCGCTGTGGGGATCGTCGACGGCGCCCAGCAGCGCCGCCTTGATGGTGCCCCACGTGCGGGACGCCAGTTCGCGGACCTCCGGGTCGCCGAGGACCTGCGCCTTGATCCCTTCGGCCCGGGCGATCATCACGGGGTCGTGCTGGAGGTCCTGCGCCAGTTCCTTGAGGTACTTGTCGATGGACTGGCGGACCTGGTGCTGCGGATCGGACTGCACGGCCTTCGTGAACTTCAGGACCTCAACGTAGACCCTGTCACCCACCAGGCCGTCCACGAACTGCGGAACCCACTGCGGGGAGCGGTCCGAGACCAGCCTGCTGACCGTCTCATGGTTGTCCCGCACCCAGTCCACCGACCGGTCCACAAGCAGGTCCACGAGCGCGTGGTGGTGGCCGTCGGCGAAGATCCGCTCGGCCAGCCGGCCCACCGGGGGCCCCCACGGCGGAGCAAGCAGATGCTTGCGGACCATGCCCTCGATCACGGACTGGACGTCGTCGTCGTTCAGGACCTTAAACGCGCCGCGGATGACGGCGGCGCCCTCCCTGGCGACGCGCTCGGCGCCGCCGGGCCCGGACAGCCACGCGCCTGCCTTCCGGGCGATGTCCACGCTGGCCAGCTTCTGCTGGACCACCTGCTCCGAGAGGAAGTTGGTCTCCACGAACTCGCCCAGCGAAGCGCCGATCTGGTCCTTGCGGTTCGGGATGATGGCGGTATGCGGGATCTTGATGCCCATCGGGTGCTTGAACAGGGCTGTGACGGCGAACCAGTCGGCCAAAGCGCCCACCATGCCGCCCTCGGCCGCGGCCCGGACGTACTCGAGCCATGGATACTGCTTCTGCAGCGCGAAGGCGAGAACGAAGATGATGGCCATCACTACCAGCAGCGAAACCGCCAGCAGCTTCATTTTCCGCAGCGCCGCAGCTTTTTCGGCGTCGCTCGACGCGGGGGAGCGGCGGGCCGGGGCGCCGGGCTGAACGCCGGGCGCACCCTCTGTGCCGCTGGCGCTTTCCGGGCGGGTACTTGGCTCAGTGTTCACCTGCATGTGCCCAGCCTAGTCCCGCAGGGGCAATGCCAGTCCGCTACCGTGTCAGGATGACGATTGACATGTCCCTCCCCGCCCGTCCGCTGGTTTACGCCCATAGGGGCTCCAGCGGGGTCTTCGCCGAGCACACCCGCGCCGCCTACCTGCAGGCGATCGCCGACGGCGCCGACGGCGTCGAATGCGATGTCCACCTCACCCGGGACCAGCACGCCGTGCTGCTGCACGACGCCACCCTGGACCGCACCTCGGACGGCACCGGACCCGTGGCCGAGAGGACCCTCGAGGAGCTCCGGCGGCTGGACTTCTCCTCGTGGAAGGGGGTGAGGATCCCGGACGCGTACGGCGCCAGGTCCGGGCAGCTGCTGACGCTGCCCGAGCTGCTGGACCTCCTGCGCCTGGCCGGCCGGGAGATCGGCCTGGCGATCGAACTCAAGCACCCCAGCCCCTTCCAGCTCAAGCTCGAAGACCGGGTCCTCGAGGTCCTGGCGGCCGAGGGCTGGAATCCCGCCACGTCGATGCTGGACAACATCCGGGTGTCCTTCATGACCTTCAGCCCGGACGCCGTGCAACACCTGCTCCGGTCGGTTCCCGCGGAGGCCGTCTGCCAGCTCGTGGACGACGTCACCGTGGCGGAGATCCGTGAGGAACTCGGCCTCGGGGCCTTCACGGGCGGGGCGCTGGCAAACGTCATGAAGGCGGCACAGACGGAGGCGGAACGGATCCTGGACGACTGCGAGGTAGGCCTGGCCGGACCCGGCATCGATTATGTCCGCCAGCATGCGCGTGCGGTCCAGCGCTGGCTCGAGTCCGGCCGGCGCTTCCGCGTGTGGACCGTGGACTCGGTAAACGATGTGGCCCTGTGCCAGGGCCTGGGCATCCAGGAGATCACCACGAACCGGCCGGCCGAGGTCCTCGCCCAGCTCACGGCAGGCAGCCAGCCGGTCAGCTGAGGGGCCAGCTGCCGCCGTTGGGCAGTTGGCGGCGGATCCGCGGCCGATCCGCCGCGCGTATGGGCAGATCAGGGCGGACCGGCGCCGTCGATCCGCCCTGATCTGCCCACAGGCCAACCCCGGCGGCGGTGAGCCCTGCGGCGGTGAGCGCAGGCCAACCCGCTCAGACGCTGACGGGCCGGGGGATTACGGCCTTCCCGGCGGCTGTGATTGAGTGGTTCCATGCCATTTAGCCGGCCCAGCCGGGCCACCCAGACTCTCTCCGCGGCTGCCCTGAGCGCGTTGCTGCTGGCCAGCGCAGGGAAGCACTTCCGGGATCCCGGGTTTTATGACCAGGTGGTTCCGGACATCCTCTGCCGCGATGATTCCGGCGGCAGGGCAAACGGACCCCTCGCCGTGCTGTCCCGCGAGGAATGGGTGGCGGTGAGCGGGCTGCTGGAAGCGGGCGCCGCCGTCGGGCTCCTGATCCCGGCCACGCGCCGGGCCGCCGCGGGCTGCGTCGCCGTCATGTTCACCCTCTTCCTCGCCGGGCACGCCGACGCCCTGCGCAAGGCCTATGGCCCGGACGGATCCCCCCGCCCGCGCACGGTGCACACCCTGCGCCTGCCGCTGCAGGCCCCGCTCATCGCCTGGGCCTGGAGCCTGCGGGCTCCCGGAACGCCAGCCGCGGGGATCCCGGCATGAGGCCGCAGCCGTGAAACTCCTGCAGTCCCCGGCCGTGCGGGTCGGGCTGTCGATCAGCATCGCCACCGGCCTCTACGGCGTGTCCTTCGGCGCCCTGTCCGTCACCTCCGGGCTGGACTTCGGGCAGACCATGGCCCTGAGCCTGCTGCTGTTCAGCGGCGGTTCGCAGTTCGCCTTCATCGGGGTGGTGGCCGGGGGCGGTTCCGGCGTCGCCGCCATGGGGGCGGCCACGCTGCTGGGCATGCGCAACGGGATCTACGGGATGCAGATCAACGCCCTGCTGCGGCCCCGCGGCTGGTTGAGGTTCGCCGCCGCGCAGGTGACCATCGACGAGTCCACCGCCACCAGCACCGGGCAGACGGACCCGGGCGAACAGAAGCGCGGCTTCTGGACCGCAGGGATCGGCATCTTCGTGCTGTGGAACGTCTTCACCGCCGTGGGCGCCCTGGCGGGCGGAGCGCTGGGCGATCCCAAGCAATGGGGGCTCGACGGCGCCGCGGTGGCGGCCTTCCTGGGGCTGCTGTGGCCGAGGCTGAAAGGCCGCGAACCCATGGCGATCGCCGTCGTGTGCGCACTGGCCACCGTGCTGGCCGTGCCGTTCGTGCCCGCCGGCGTGCCCATCCTGGTGGCGGCAGTGGTGGCGGCCGTGATCGGCTGGTTCAGCCATGGCCGCAGCGACGAAGGCCTGGAACCGGACCTGGAGCCCTACGCAGGGAACCCCTCCGGGCGTTACCCGGGCCATCACTCCAATCGTCCCGCGGATCGTCCCTCTGGAGAGGCCGCATGAACCTGTGGATGTGGCTGCTGCTCGCCTGCCTGCTGGCCTACGCCTGGAAACTGCTGGGCTATCTGGTGCCGGCCGGCCTGCTCCGCGACCCGCGGATGTCCAGGATCGCGGGAACCATGACCATCGGGCTGCTGGCGTCGCTGACGATCGTCAACACGGTCGCCTCGGGCCAATCGCTGACGCTGGATGCGCGGCTGGGAGCACTGGCCGCGGCCGGCGTCGCCCTGTGGTTCCGTGCGCCGTTCCTCGTGGTGGTGCTCGCCGGCGCCGGCGCTGCCGCCGGGCTGCGGCTGCTGGGCTGGGGCTGAGCCTGGGGGGAGCCTGACCCGCCGGAGCGTCCGCAAAACCTGGTGTTTTGAAAACGCTGAGCGGGCGCTAACCGAGCACTGCGCCGAACGCTGTGCCGGGCAGGGGGGCCTGCGGCGGCAACGGCCGGTGGGGCCGTTCCGTGCGGATGGCGTCTTCGACGAGGGCGACGGGGCGCCGCCAGGCATCCGAACCGGCCTCCATGGTGTCCACGACGCCGATCAGCATGGCGAGCAGCCGGATCAGGTCCGTCATCGAAATGTCGCCGCGGAGGGATCCCTGGCCCTGGCCGCGGCCCAGCAGTACGGCCACCGATTCGATCAGGCCGCCGGTGATGCCGGTCAGCAGCCCCCGCCGGCCTGCCACGGCGCCCAGCAGATTGGCCTCCTCACTGGCCACCCCCATCACGGCATCGATCACACGGAAGAGTCCCTCGGCGGCATCCGGGCCGGCGAGAGCCTCATCGATGACGGGGTCCACCAGGCGCCGGAGCTGCCGGTTCAACGCCGCCAGGACCAGTTCTTCCTTGTCCGCGAAGTTCCTGAAAAGGGTCGCCGGACCCACCCCCGCCGTGAGGGCGATGGTCTGCAGCGGCACTTCCGGCCCGTACTCGCGGAAGCATTGGCGGGCAGCGGTGATGATCTTGTCCACGTTCCGCGCAGCATCGGCGCGGAGCGGCCTGCGGTCTAATGCGCGGTCCATTTGCCTAGCGTAGCAACGGGAACTTCGGCCCACCTTGTCATTCAGCCGTCGAGCTCCGGATGACGGTCTCCGCCCGCCTCAGCCTGGTGTCCGCCTCCCGCGCTATCCGGACGAGGCGCCGACACCCCGCCGGAACGGAACAGTGCCGGCCGCGCATGAAAGACTGGAGCCATGTTGCTTGCATTCTCTGTCGCACCCTCGGGACGGCCCCCGGCCGCAGGACCTGATTCCGGCCACGGCCCTGCCGCCACTTCCGGCCACGGCCCTGCAGACGACGCCTCCGTCCACGACGCCGTCGCCGAAGCAGTGCGGATCGTCCGCGAATCCGGGCTGCCCAACCACACCGATTCCATGTTCACCACGATCGAGGGCGAGTGGGACGAGGTGTTCGCGGTGGTCAGGCAGGCCACGGAGGCCGTGGGCCGCTACGGCAGCCGGGTCTCGCTGGTGATCAAGGCGGACATCCGTCCCGGCTACTCCGGGGAACTCGCCGGCAAGCTGGACCGTCTGGAGAGGGCCATCGGCGGGTCCCAGGATCCGGACCTGGGCTAAGCCTCCGGAGAAGCTACCGCCGGGCGCGGGCAACTGCGAGACTGGGGGCATGATCGAGCATCAGCCCACCGCCGGCTGGACCGCCGTCGAGGACTTCCTCTCCGACGTCGTGGTCCGACCGGACAGTGCCCTCAAACATGCCGTGACTGCCGCCCTCGAGGCGGGCATGCCGCCCATTGAGGTGGCGCCCAATGCCGGCAAACTGCTGAAGCTGCTGGTCCAGCTCTCCGGCGCCCGCCGTGTGCTGGAAATCGGAACGCTGGCAGGATTCAGCACCATCTGGATGGCGCAGGGGCTTCCCGACGGCGGCCGGCTCGTCACCTGCGAATACCTCCCTAAGCATGCCGAGGTGGCCCGCGCCAACATCGATGAGGCTGGGCTGGGATCCAGGGTGGAAATCCGGATCGGGGCCGCCCTGGATAGCTTGCGTGCCCTTGAAGCGGAAGGCGCGCAGCCCTTCGATTTCGTCTTCATCGATGCGGACAAGGAAAACGATCCACACTACCTGGACTGGGCCATCCGGCTGGGCCGGCCCGGGACCACCGTCGTGATGGACAACGTGGTGTGGGAAGGCGCCGTGCTGGATCCGTCCCTGGATACCGTCAACGCCCCCGGCATCATCAGTGCGCTGCAGATGATGGGCGAGGACCCGCGGCTGGACGCGACGGTGATCCAGACGGTGGGTGCCAAGGGCTGGGACGGCTTTGCCCTGGCACTCGTGCGGTAGGCCCGGCACACACTGGCCGTCGACATGCTCGCCGTCGCGTTCCCGCGGGTGGCGTCGGGACTCGCCCCAGCAGCTCCGCCAGCTTGCTTGCCCGGCCTGCCGGGCCCTTCAGCCCTAGCCCTGGAGGGACCGCGGTGACAAGGTGAAGCATGTGGACGATCTTCGCCGGTGACCGACGCCCACTGACGGCTGTGGTAGCCCTGCTCGTGCTCCTTGCAGTGGCGCTGGTGGTGGCCGTCATCCTCTCGTCCGGTCCTCCGGCAGCGGGTCCGGCCGGGTCAACGTCGCCGTCGCCATCCGCCAGCCAGACCCCCAGCGCGACGCCGTGGGAAGCCGCCACCGCCACCGCCACCGAAACGGCGCCGGCTCCCGCTGAACGCGTCCCTACGGTGCCAGTCCCCGCCGAGCCTGGTCCGGTGCCACCCAACGAGCCTCCCGCCACAGTGCCCGTGCCGCCTGCCCCCGCGCCGGCCGCGCCGTTCCCGGCTGCGCTCGCCGGCCACGACGTCGAGGTCCTCCCGGGCGCGGGCCCGGTGGTTGCCCTGACCTTCGACGCCGGAGGCAACTCTGCAGGGCTTGCCAGCATCCTGCAGACGCTGCGAGGCGCAGGCGTCCATGGAACGTTTTTCCTGACCGGCAGCTGGGCCGCCGCCAACCCGCGCGGCGTCGCCTCGATCGTGGCAGGGGGCCACCGGGTGGGCAATCACTCGATGACACATCCGGGCTTCACCGGCCTTTCCGATGCCGCCATCGGCGAGGAAGTCCTCGGAGCGCAGCAGGCCATCCAGGCCGCCGGCGCGGACTCCCGCCCGCTGTTCCGGTTTCCGTTCGGCGAGCGAGACGCCCGGACCATCGCCGCGGTCAACTCGCTGGGCTACGTCCCGGTCCGATGGACCGTGGACACCCTCGGCTGGAAAGGAACCAGCGGAGGGGTAGCGGCGCAGGTCGTCGCGGACCGCGTCCTCGCCAACCTGCAGCCGGGCGAGATCGTCCTGATGCACGTCGGCTCCAACCCCGACGACGGGACCACCTTGGACGCCGACGCCCTGCTCCAGGTCATCAACCGGATCCGCCAGGCCGGCTACGGCTTCACCGCCCTCGACCAACTGTTGAGGTGACAGGCCTTCCGGACCCAGGACGCCCGCGAGGCGGCGGTTCCAGCGTTTCCCATAGAGCCCGGATATCGGAAGAGAGCCGCCACCCGTTTACCTCGTACACTGCGGCTACTGCCGCGGACAGCTTCAGCGGCCTCGATCGTTTCGGCGCCGGCTCTGGCAGGTGGGGTGTAAGTTTCCCGGTGAGCGGCGTGAGAGTTTTGGCGGGTGACCATGGCCGCAATGACACCCAGGGTCACTGCCGCAATGGACCACATGATGGTGCCGCCCGGCCCAGTGACAGAACCGGCCGCTGCGCCCGATGGCTGGCTGAGGGCGGCCCTGATCGGCCCCGATCGGTCCTCAGCCTTCCAGTCGCCGGCCCGGCCGAGTTCTTCCGCGAAGACGCTCCGCGTTCCCGGGCGGTCTGGGTACCCGTACGGTGTCCGTGTCCTCCTGGGCATCACCCGCGTGAAGCGCGGCCACACCGACTTTCTCACCACCAGATCCAACAAACTGAAAGAAGCCATTCCGCATGAGCCCCGGCAGGCCAGAGCGGCACTGCCGGTCCAGAAGTACTGGATCCTGCAGTGCCGCCAGGGTGAGCCAACAACGGATGGTACCTATGCGGTAGTGCTAGCCCTCTTCACCTGCGGCGCCCCGTACCGGCCTGTTGGCCACCAACGGGTACGGCCCGGTGAAGCCATCGCGGACCGCGGCGAGTTCCAGGACGCGCTCGCGGCACAGCCGCCAGCCCAGCATCAGCGCCGGGATGATGACCAGCAGCGAGGCAATGGTCCAGGTGCCCACGGGGGAGTCGAAGGCCATCAGGACGAGCACGGCCAGCAGGAAGGCCAGCGTGATCCAACCCGTAACCGGGGCTCCGGGCATCCGGAAGGCCGGGCGCAACAGTTCGCCGCGCTTGGCCAGCCGTGCCAGCTGCATCTGGCACATCACGATCACAGCCCACGTGCTGATGATGCCCAGGGAGGCGACGTTCAGCACGATCTCAAAGGCCTCGGCCGGAACCACAGCGTTCAGCACCACGCCGAGGACTGCCACTGCCGCGGTGAGGGCGATGCCGCCATAGGGGACGCCGGCTTTGTTCATGCGGGCGGCGAACTTCGGGGCGGAACCGGTGACGGACATAGAGCGCATGATGCGGCCGGTGGAGTACAGGCCGGCGTTGAGGGAGGACAGCGCCGCGGTGAGGACCACCAGGTTCATGATGGCATCCACGCCTTCCACACCGATCGAGCCGAAGAAGGTGACGAACGGGCTTTCGCCGGCCTTGTAGGACGAGTACGGCAGGAGCAGCGAGAGCAGCACCAGGGAGCCGACGTAGAACACGGCGATGCGCACGATCACCGTATTGATGGCCTTGGGCATGATCTTTTCCGGGTTTTCGGTTTCGCCGGCGGCCGTGCCGATCAGCTCGATCGAGGCATAGGCGAACACCACGCCCTGCATCACCACGATCGCCGGCAGCAGGCCGTTGGGGAACAGGCCGCCATTGTCAGCGATGAGGCTGAAGCCGACCTCCTGGCCTGCCACCGGGGTGCCGAAGACGACGAAGTAGATGCCCACGAGCAGGAAGGTCACGAGCGCCACGACCTTGATCAGGGCGAACCAGAATTCGAGTTCGCCGAACACCTTGACGGAGATCAGATTCAGGCCGAGCACCAGGATCAGAGCGGCGAGTGCCCAGGTCCACTGCGGCACGTCCGCGATGGGGGCCCAGTATTTTTTGAAGAAGTTCATGTACAGCGCGACGGCGGTGATGTCCACGATCGCCGTCATGGCCCAGTTCAGCCAGTACAGCCAGCCGGTAACGAAGGCGGCTTTCTCGCCGAAGAATTCCCGGGCGTAGGAGACGAAGGAACCCGAGGAGGGCCGGTGCATCACGAGTTCGCCGAGCGCGCGGAGAATCATGAATGCGAAGAAGCCGCACACGGCGTAGCTGATAACCAGCGCGGGGCCGGCCGCGGCCAGCCGGCCGCCCGCACCCATGAAGAGCCCGGTGCCGATCGCGCCGCCGATGGCGATCATCTGGACCTGACGGGGCTTCAGGCCCTTGTGGTAGCCCTCATCCTCGACGTGGAGCGTTCTTTCGGACGCGTGGGCATGCGCGGGAACGGTGTGGTCGGTTACGGCCTGGGTGGCGGCCTGTTGTGGCTGGGTCATGAGAATCCTTTGTCTACTTGCTCAGGTTGGCCAGGCGCTGCGGGCTGAGGAGCTCTTCGAGCTGCTCGGCGGTGAGCAGGCCGTGTTCGAGCACGAGTTCGGCGACGCCCTTGCCGGTGGCGAGGGCTTCCTGGGCGATGGCGGTTGCGGTGGAGTAGCCGAGCTGGGGGTTCAGGGCGGTGACGAGGCCGATTGACTGTTCCACGGTGAGGCGGAGGTGTTCGGTGTTGGCGGTGATGCCGCGGACGCAGCGTGCCGTGAGGGTGCGGCAGGCCGCTTCCAGGTGGGAGATGCTCTTGTGGAGGCTGTGGACGATGATCGGTTCGAAGGCGTTGAGCTGGAGCTGCCCGGCCTCGGCGGCCATGGTGATGGTGACGTCGTTGCCGATGACCTCGTAGGCGACCTGGCTGACGACCTCCGGGATGACCGGGTTGATCTTGCCGGGCATGATGGAGGAACCGGACTGCACGGCGGGGAGGTTGATTTCGCCGAAGCCGGCCCGCGGGCCGGAGGAGAGCAGCCGGAGGTCGTTGCAGATCTTGGACAGCTTCACGGCGACGCGCTTGAGCACCCCGGAGAGGTGCACGAACGCGCCCACGTCCGCGGTGGCCTCGATGAGGTCCGCCGCGGTGACCAGGGGCAGGCCGGTGATCTCGGCCAGGTGCCGGCAGGCGGCCCCGGCGTATCCGGCGGGGGCGTTCAGTCCGGTGCCGATCGCCGTGGCGCCCAGGTTGATTTCGTGGATCAGGAGGTCCGCCTCGGCCAGCCGCAGCCTGTCTTCGCCGATGGTCACGGCGTAGCTGCCGAATTCCTGGCCCAGGGTCATGGGGACCGCGTCCTGGAGCTGGGTGCGCCCCATCTTCACCACGGTGCGGAACTCCAGGGCCTTGGCCGCGAACGCCTCTTCCAGTTCCTCGAGTGCTGCTAGCAGTTCCCGGGCGGCGAAGATGGTGCCCAGTTTCACGGCGGTGGGGTAGACGTCGTTGGTGGACTGGCTGAGGTTGACGTGGTCGTTCGGGTGCAGGCGGGCGTAGTCGCCCTTCGGGTGGCCGAGGATTTCCAGGGCCCGGTTGGCGATCACCTCGTTCGCGTTCATGTTCGACGACGTCCCGGCGCCGCCCTGGATGACGTCCACCACGAACTGCTCGCTGAGCTTGCCGCTCAGCACATCCATGCAGGCGTCCTCGATCGCCTGGGCCCGTTCGGCGTCGAGCAGTCCGAGCTCGTGGTTGGTGCGGGCGGCCGCCATCTTCACGGCGGCGAGCCCGCGGACCAGGTGCATGTTGGAGGACAACGGCTGGCCGGTGATGGGGAAGTTCTCCACGGCGCGGAGCGTGTGGACACCCCAGTAGGCGCCGGCGGGCACGTCCCGGTCGCCGAGCAGATCGTGCTCGGAGCGGAATGCCGTGCGGCGGGTATCGGAAGCGGTCATGGCTGTCCTCAGAGGGTTTCGGGGGCGGGGGAGGTTGCGGGGAGGAAGTCGGTGGGGTGGAGCAGCCCCACGGGGCGGCCCCCGCCCAGAACGGTCACAGTGGCGATGTCGGCGAGGGGTGCGGTGTCGACGTCGAGCGCTTCGAGCGCGCGGACGGCGACGGGCATCCGGGCGCGGTCGCCGCCGTCGGAAATTTTCAGCGCAATGGCGCGCCCGTCCGGCAGGCCCACCAGCTGCACGCCTTCGAAACCGTCCTTGGCCAGCAGCCCGGGCACCAGGCGCATCAGCTCGGTGACGTCGCGTCCTTCGCCGGCCACCATCTCCGGGTGGCGGCGCATGGCGTGCGCGACTGTGGCTTCGGGGCATTCGGCGGGGGCGCCGCCGGGGTGCATTTCGGCAGCGGCCAGGCGGCCGAAGGCCCGGGCCATGCCAAGGAGGGTGAGGGCGAAGAGCAGAGTGCCGCAGCCGTCGGTGCTGGTGCCGGACGGCTCCTCGCCGGTGAGTCCCCGGACTGTCTCAGCCACGAGCTTCTGCAGGGGGTGTCCGGGATCCAGGTAGCCCTGCACAGGCCAGCCGTTGATGACGCAGGTGGCGGCCATGGCGGCGTGCTTTCCAGAGCAATTCTGCGTCAGCTGGGTGGGCACCCCGCCGCCCCGGAGCCATTCTTCGCGTTCGCGGACGCCGTACGGGAGGTCGGTGGTGTTTTCGAGGGCTCCTGCCGCGAGGCCGTGGAGCTGCAGGATCCGGGCGGCGCCGTCGCGGTGCATGGCTGCGCCGGAATGGCTGGCGGCGGTGAGGGCCAGAAGGTCGGCGGGCAGGTCCAGCCCGGCGCGGACCATTGCCACTGCTTGCAGGGGTTTGAGCGCGGAGCGCGGGTAGAACGGCGCCAGCGGATCACCCGCAGCGAGCAGGGTCCGGGATCCTGCCGATTCCGCCGAGACGGCGATGAGCGAACCATAGTGGAGGCTTTCCACCAGTCCGTCGCGCGTCTGGGCCGCGAGGGGAACGTGCCGCGGCAGGGCGTTGAGCGCCGGGGCAGGTGCGTTTTGGGCAAGGGCAGGGACAGGCATGGAGTCCTAGGGATGGTTGCTGGAGTGCTGGAGTGCTGGGCTACCGGCTGAGGGCTACCGGCCGAGGATAGAATCGAGGGCCGAGCCCACGGCGTGGAGGTGCTCGCTCATGGCGGCACGGGCGCCGGCGGCGTCGCCGGTTTCGATGGCCTGCATGATGCGCTGGTGCTCCCGGTCCGAGGCAAGCTGCCGGTCTGCCACGATGTTGAGGGTTTCTGACTGATGGGCGAGTGCATCGCGGATGTCGGCCACGACACTTTCGAAGACCTTGTTGCCGCTTGCCCGGGCAATGGTTGCGTGAAAGCTGGAGTCCAGGCTGACCCAGGCCTCGGGATCGTCCTCGGCAGCCATGGCGGCCACGATGTCCCGGAGGCTGCCCAGTTCTTCAGCCGTGCGACGCTGCGCGGCGAGCCCGGCGGCGGGCACTTCAATATGAGGGCGTGCTTCCGTGAGGTCCCGGGCAGAGTATTGGCCCAGGACGAGGTCCTTGGCCACCTGGTCGGCGACCACAAATGTGCCCTTGCCGGTCTTCGTGACGGTCAGCCCGAGTGCGTTGCAGGACCGCAGCGCTTCCCGGACCACCGAGCGGCTCACCCCGTAGCGCTGGGCGAGCGCGGTTTCTGAACTCAATTTGGCGCCCACATCCACCGCGCCGGTTTCGATCTCCCCGCGGAGCGCGTTGAAGACGGCCTCCGCGGCGCTAAGCCGGGGAAGCGGCCGGCTGGCCGCGCCCTCGGGATCTGATGCAGGCTGTCCTGCTGTCCGGCTGTCTGACAGGTTCACCCCATCAATATGGCATGGATCACATGCGGTGTCAACGCAGGGGCACTGATGCTCCGCGGGCTATCAGACGCCGCTCGCATCGCCGGCTCCGCCCGGGCGCGGCAGCCGATGGTGGCAGCCGTAGCGGCGACAGGCGAGAGTCGATTGATCCCAGAGCTGTGGAGTTCAGCGCTTCGTGGCAGCGTTCTGTGATCGCTTGGTGTCGCTCACCGGGCTTTGAGTTGTCTTGCATCGCATGGGATATGAGACGTCTCACCGACTGAACGACCGTGACGACGGCAGTGCCTTAATTTCGTGAAATCGTACGAGCTCGTCCGCGGCCGGCGATTCCCGTAACTATGTCTCGAAACCTTCGAATCGGTGTATTCACCGTTAGTTACGAGACACATCGGAGCAGCCCATCACGAAACTGATCGGCTACGCACGGTTTCGACGCGGCAGCAGTCCACCGACCGGCAGCAGGCGGATCTTCTGGCCGCCGGCGTCCGACGCGATGACCTCTACGTGGATCACGGTGTATCCGGGGCGCGAGCCTCACGACCCAGTTCGATCGGGCACTCGACGCGCTGATCGACGGCGACACCCTCGTCATCACGACGCTGGACCGGCTCGGGCGATCCACCCAGAACATGCTCGCCTTCGCCGACGAACTCCGCGGTTGAGGCGCGGGCCTGCGCGTCTTAAACCTCGGCGGTGGCGACGTCGACACCGCGACACCCATGGGGTCGATGCTGTTCACGATCATGGCCGCTCTCGCGCAAATGGAACACGAGATCAAACGCGAACGCGTCACCGACTCCATCAGCAAACGCAGGGAAGCCGGAAAGGACCTTGGCGGCCGACCCCGCCGGGTCACCGACAGTCAGATTCGAAGCGCTGTCCGCCTGGTCGAAGGCGGTGAACCCGCTGCGCAGGTTGCCCGCGATCTCGGAATCTCCCGAGCAACATTTTATGGACGGTCGCGAGCACTCAAGGACTAGCCGCGTCGCATCCTCCCTGAAGGCGACACCAAGCGATCACAGAACGCCGCCAGAGAACGATCAAATCCGCACCCAGAGCCGCGCTTATGGGGTGGGCCCCCGGAGTTGCTGCGTAAGCACTTCGAATTCCTCGACGCCAAGAATCTGCATGTGCTGCTCAGCGCTGGTTTCAGAACGGATTTGGCTTGTCGCCTGCTGACTCCCCGCCAGGGCTTCTTCGTCATCCCACAGGGTGATCGAAAGTGACGTGCCGTCCTTCCCCAGTAGGTAGTAAATCCCCAGGCATCCTGGGAGCTCAAGCACCCGATTGACCGTATCTTCTGAAGGAGCACCTGTGCTATCAGGGCCGGGCCGATATGTACTGACTCGAGCGAACATGATCTTTCTCCTGGTTACTCGCCGGCTGGAGCAGGCCTGCCATCAAGCGCTGGTCAGTCAGATGCGGGAGCGCAGTTTGGTGGCCGGGTCTCCTCCCCAGTAAGGACCCAAGCGGGTGTGGGCACAAGCCCAAGAGTCTGAACGATGCAAATTAACCGCAGGGATTTTTAAGCGGGGGAGGGGCTAACCGCTTGCAAGCGGTTGGCCAGATCGGCCAGCCGATCCGGCTAAGCCTTTCCGCGCATTCTGGCCTGTTGCACCAGGTCTGACGCCCACGGCCGGGTTCCGCGGTGGAACACCATTCCCTCGGGCAGCCCCTGGACGGTCGCGGTGGAACCGGAGATATCGATGGTGATCCGGCCGTCGGCCATGGGCGCGTTGGTGATGTGCAGGTCGCCGTAGGATTCCGGGAGCACGGGATCCATCCACAAACCCCCAAGGGCAACATCCGCATAGTAGCCCATCAGGCTCTTCACCAGCTGGATTGGGGTGGTGGCCGCCCAGGCCTGCGGCGAGCACGCCGTGGGATAGGGCACGGGTTCGTCGAAGTGCTCGCGGCTGAAGCCGCAGAACAATTCGGGCAGCCGTCCTTCCGAATACTCGGCCGCCTCCAGCAGGGCCGTAGAGATCCGCTGTGCCTCCGCCACGAAACCGTAGCGAAGGAGTCCGGCTGCGATGATCGCATTGTCATGGGGCCAGACGGAGCCGTTGTGGTAGCTGGCGGGGTTGTAGGCGCCCATGTCGCTGGCCAGGGTCCGCACTCCCCAGCCGCTGAACATTTCCGGGGACATCAGCCGTTCCGCCACCAGCGGGGCCTTGTCCTCATCGATGAGGCCGAACAACAGGCATTGGCCCATGTTGGAAGCGCAGGCATCGACCTTCCGCTTGTCGCGGTCCAGGGCGACGGCGTAGTACCCGCGATCGGGCAGCCAGAACTGCTCGTTGAACTGCCGCTTCAGCCGCGCCGCGCGGTCCCGGAACTCGGTGGCCAAATCCACGTCACCGGCGTCGTACGCCATCCACGAGCGGGCCAGATACGCACTGTAGACGTAGGCCTGCACCTCGCAGAGCGCGATCGGCGGCTCGGCCATCCTGCCGTCGGCGAAATTGATCCCGTCCCAGGAGTCCTTCCAGCCCTGGTTAATCAGCCCCCGGTCGTTCAGGCGCTCATACTCGACAAAGCCGTCGCCGTCCTTGTCCCCGTAGTCCCGGATCCAGTCCAGCGCCCGGTCCGCATGGGGCATCAGGGCAGCGACGGTATCCGTGGCGAAACCCCAGCGGCTGACTTCCCCGAGCAGGGCCACGAACAGCGGGGTGGCATCGACGCTGCCGTAGTAGGCGGACTTGCCGCCCAGCGCCAACCCGGTGGAGACATCGAGCCTGACCTCGTGCAGGATCTTGCCCGGCTCCTCCTCGCTCATCACATCCACCACAGTGCCCTGGCGGTCGGCCAGCGTCTGGATGGTGCCAAAGGCCAGGGACGGGTCCACCGGCAGCGCCATGAGGGACGCCCACAACGAGTCCCGCCCGAACAGCGCCATGAACCAGGGCGCCCCGGCGGCAACCACGATCCGGTCCGGATGGTCCGGATCCTCGATGCGGAGGGCGCCCAGATCGTCGTAGCTGCGCCGCAACGTCCGCTCGATCGACCGGTTTCCCATCTGCAGCACCGGAATCTTTGCCACCCACTCCTGCCGGCGCCGGTCACGCGGGGACATCTGGCCCTCGTCCGGACGAATGAACGGCGCCATCGGAGCGGTTCCGTCGACAGTGGGCACCACGCTGAGCGTGGTACTCCATTGTCCGTGCGGAGCCACAACCGGCCGATATGTCAGGGCCTCAGCCGTGACATCGGCACCCGCCGCCGTGACGACGACGCCCTTCCGGACCTCCTGCCAGGCCGCCCGGATGATCAGCGATTCGCCGTCGGTTTCGCGGGACTCTTCCCACTGCCGCTGGATACGTGCCTCCTTCACCTCGAAGAGGTCCGCGAAATCCGCCTCGACCCTCAGGGAAACCACGCACTCCACAGGGGCCGATGAATAGTTCCGGACCGTGATCTGTTCCTGGATTCCGGCACCCAGCTCGCGGAGGCGTTCCACGATCAACGGGCTGTCCGCGTACCCGTCCGAGCGCAGTACGCGCCCGGCAAACAGGGCCCGGTACGGCTCCTTCGTCTTCGCGGCCAGCGGCTCCAACGGCTCACCGTCAACCGTCAGATTCCAGCGGGACAGGATGCGCGTGTCCCCGTGGAAAACCCCGTGCGGGTACTCAGGATGGATGTCCCCGTTCGCCGAGGAAATGCAAAAAGATGAACCCTCCACCAAGGTGACACTCCCTGCTCCCAGCGGCCCGGCAGCAGTGTCGGCATTCCACCCAGTCATCCCCGCTCCTTCAAAGGATTGACTTCACGGCTCAACGCCGGGCGGCACCACAGAGCCTGGTCCGCCCACGGATCGCCGCCTCTTTTGCTAAATTGACGCTACGCCCGCGCTCCAATTGATGCCAGCCCCACCGCTAGTGGCGCAACCACCCCCGGCCTGTCCGCGGAGGTCCAGGAGGATGTCCAGGCACCGATACCCGTTCAGGCCATGTGCAGCACGGCGGCGCCGGTGATCCGGCCGTCCGCCAGGTCCCGCAGCGCCGTGTCCGCGGCCGAAAAGGGGTACGCCACCGTGGTAGGGCGGATCGGAATTTCCGCGGCGATGCGGAAGAACTCCTCGCCGTCGGCCCGGGTGTTGGCCGTCACGCTGCGGAGCTGGCGTTCCTGGAACAGCTCGGCGGCATAGTGCAAGGGGGGAATGTCGCTGAGGTAGATGCCGGCGACGGCGAGAGTACCGCCCCGGTCGAGGGCACGCAAGGCCGCCGGCACCAGTCCACCGGCGGGCGCGAAGAGGATGGCGGAGTCCAGCGGATCCGGCGGGGGCTCGTCGGCCCCGCCGGCGAAGGTCGCTCCAAGCTCGACGGCGAGGCGGCGGGCTTCCTCGGACCGGGTCATGACATACACCCGCGCGCCGCGGTAGAGGGCGATCTGGGCGGCCAGATGCGCCGAGCCGCCGAAGCCGTAGATTCCCAGCCGGCCGCCGATCGGCAGCTCCGCCCGGTTCAGGGCGCGGTAGCCGATGATGCCCGCGCACAGCAGGGGAGCGGCCTCCTCGTCGGTGAAGACCTTCGGAATCCGGTAGGCGAAGTCCTGGCCCACCGTGACCAGCTCGGCATAACCGCCGTCGCGGTCCCAGCCCGTGAACGTGGGGGACAGGCACAGGTTCTCCTGGCCGCGCAGGCAGAAGCGGCAGGAACCGCAGGTTCCGCCCAGCCACGGGACTCCCACCCGTTCCCCGGACCGGAACCTGGTGGCCCCGGGACCGAGCGCGACCACTTCGCCGACGACTTCGTGACCCGGGATGATGCCGGGGTGCCGGGGTTTAAGGTCGCCTTCGGCCAGATGCAGATCGGTGCGGCACACCCCGCAGACCCGGACCTGGAGCAGTACTTCGCCGCGCCCCGGCGAGGGATCCGGGCACTCGGCGGCCACCAGGGGACCGTCGCTCAGGGGTCCGGGATGTCCAATCCGCCAGGCTCGCATGCGGCCTCCCTTTTCTTGCACTCTTTCGTAAATTTGCAGTGGCCCGGAGGCGGTGCTCCCGGGGCCGGTTCAGCGGGTAATCAGGACGTTGCAGGGCGCCTTCTGCAGCACGGCGGAGACGGTGTTGCCCGGGCCGCCCCCGCGGTTGTGGGCGCCAAGCACCAGGACATCCGCCCCGGACGCCGCCGCGACCAGTTCCGTGGCCGCGGAACGGCCTTCCCTCAAGGTACCCGACACGGTCAGCCCGGGAGCAAGTTCCCTTGCCTCGCCCAGCGCGTGGTCCAGCAGTTCCTGGCCGTGGAGCGCGGCGTGGCGGCCATGCGCTTCCTTGCCGCCCGCGCGCGCCTGGTCCACGTGGACGAGCCGCAGCGAGGTGCGGAGCGCGACGGCCAGCCGGACGGCGCCGGCCACTGTGGCCAGGCCCCGGGCCGACGCATCGACTCCCGCCACGACGGGGGCACCCGGGGCACGGGGACGGCGGATGACCATCAAGGGGCACGGGGAGGAGCCGGACAGGTCCAGACAGGCCGACCCCGCCAGTTGGCCCATTACGCCGCCGACGCCGCGGCTGCCCACGACCAGCAGCCGCGCGCCGGCCGCTGCCTCGCGCAACACCGGGGCCGGGAGCCCGGTTTCCATGACGCCCTCGACGTCGACGCCGGGGGCGACGTCGGGGGCGGGCGGCCCAGCGGCGGGCGGCCCGGCGGCGGGCGGCCCGGCGGCGGGCGGCCCGACGTCGACCCCGACGGCGGCGGCGGGCGGCCCGGCGGGCGGCCCCGCGGCGGCGCCATCGGAAGGGCTGGCGGCGGATGCGTTAGTGGCGGATGCGCTGGCGACACCGCGCGCCAGTTGGACGCCTTCGGCCAGGATGGCTTCCCCTGAGTGCCGCAGGCCGCTGCCCGGGATTCCTTTGACGGGCCCCAGGTTCTTGGTGAACAGGGGCCACACCCAGGCATGGATCACGCGGAGGCTGCACTGTTCGTCAGCGGCGTATTCGGCCGCCCACCGGACGGCCAGCCGTGCGGTCAAGGATCCGTCATAGCCCACGGCAATGGTGGAGCGCGGGTACTCTGCTGCGGGTGCCAATGCTTTCCTCCCGGCTGGGCAGCCTTACCCCGTCCCCCACCGGTACCTGGATCCAGTACAACCTGCGGGGGCAGGGCACGGGTAGGGGCTTTGGTCCCGGAGGCCGGGCTTATCGGGCGTGGGGATCCCGGTCCTGCCCGCCGTCCTGCCCGCCGTCCAGCCCGGCCCCGCCGTGCTGCTCCCGCAGGTCGCGGCCGCGCCGGATATCCTCTTCCTCGCGGTCCTGCAGCTTGTCGCTTTGCTTGGTATCCCGCGGCGGCAGTTGGATGGTCTCCTCCGCCTCGATACCGGCCTGGAGCTCGCGCCCGCGCTCCATCTCGGCGTCGAACTCGGCACCGAACAGCAGCGACATGTTCAGGATCCAGAGCCACAGCAGCATCACGATCACGCCGCCGATCGTGCCGTAGGTCTTGTTGTAGTTGTTGAAGTTCGCGACGTAGAAGGCAAAGCCGAGGGATGCCAGGACGGACACCACGAGGGCGATGAAGGACCCCATGCTCATCCAGCGGAACTTCGGCTGCTTCACATTGGGGGTGGCGTAGTAGAGGATCGCGATGGCTGCCACGACGAGCACCACCATGACCGGCCATTTCAGGATGTTCCACGTCGCGAGGAAGGCACCGCCCAGCCCGATCGCGTTTCCCACCGCTTCGGCCACCGGCCCGGTGAGCACCAGCATGGCCGCCAGTACGGCAACGATCGCCAGCGTGGCAACGGTGACGCCCAGCATGGTGCCCCGGAGCTTGATGAAGGGCCGGCCCTCGTCGACCTCATAGACCCGGTTCATGGCCCGCGCGAAGGCTCCGACATATCCCGAGGCGGACCACAGGGCGGTCAGAATGCCGATCACGAGGGTGAAGCCGGCCGCCGGCGATTTGGTCAGTTCCTCGATGGGTTGCTGGATGATGCTGACGGTGGTTCCGGGCGCGATGTTCCGGACGATGTCCAGGAGTGCGGCCGTGGTCTTCTCGGCCTGACCGACGACGCCGAGCAGCGAGACGAGCGCCAGGATCGCGGGGAAGAGCGACAGGACCGCGTAGTACGTCAGCGCCGCGGCGAGGTCGGGGCACTGGTCTTTGCTGAATTCGCGCAGGGTCTTGCGCCCGATGTACTGCCAGGAAGGCTTCGTGACGTCGGCGGGGCTGTCCGGCTTGCGGGAATCATCCGGTGCGGGGGCCGTCCGGGCCTTGGCGGTGCTGCTCTTCTCCGTTTCGGCACCGGTGCCATGTCCTGCCTGGGTGAAGTTCTTGGCCATCGGATCCTCCTTGGTGGGTTAAGCGCAACAGCCGGCCGCCCCGCGGGAGCGGGGACGGCCGGCCGGGTCCCTGCGGGCCTAGGCCTGCTTGACGTTGTCCGCGGCTGAGGCGGCCGTATCCTTGACGTCCCCGACGGCGTACTGGCCCTCGGCCTTGACGTTCTCGGCAGCGTCGGCGGCGCTCGCCTTGACGTTCTCCATGGCCTCCTGGGCAGGCTCCCGAAGTCCCTCGGCCACGTTCTTAGCTGCCTCGGCCAACTCGGTGGTGAGCGGTTCGGCGGCCGTCTTAATGGCGTCGGCGGCCTCACGTTCCTTCTCGCTGGCGGGGATCAGCGACGAGAACAGCAGGCCGGCGCCAAACGCGATTAGCCCCGCCGCGAGCGGGTTGCCCTGCGCCTTGGCGGCCACGCGCTGGGGTGCCTCCCCGATGGCCGCCCCGGCGTCGCCGAGGTGTGCCCCCGCGCTGCCCGTGGCGGAGTGGACATTGCCGGCGGCGTGGTCGGCTGCTCCCATGACTTTCTCCTTCACGCCGAAAACGGCGTCCTTGACTGATTCCTTGACCTTGTCGGTCTGCCGCTGGACTATGTGCGACGGCGTGACCTTGTCCGCGACGGCGTCGACATTGGTGCCGAGGCGCGCGCGGGTTGCTTCGATATCGGCTCGGATGGCATCCGGGTTTTCACTCATCGTGTTTCCTCGCTGGGTCTAGGTGGTGGGTTTGAGTGTGGGCGGGATTTCCTGGAGCGTCTGCGCGGTCTGCGGCATGCCCTTGATCGCGCTGAGTTCCTTGCGGCCCCTTGAGGCCAGGATCGCGGCGATGATTGCCCAGATGACGGCGACGACGACGCCGGACCAGCCGAGCCCCATCACAAGTCCCAGCGCCCACCACAGGGCGAGGGAGAGGAACAGGAGTACGAAGTGGCCCGCGACCGCGGCACCGGCGAGCAGGCCGCTGCCCTTGCCAGCCCGGGTCGCCGACTGCTTGAGTTCGACCTTGGCCAGCTCCACTTCCTGCCGCATAAGGGTGGACATGTCCCGTGTAACGTCGCCCAGCAGATCGCCAAGGGATGATGTCTCGGCCTTGAGGTGTGCGGCAGCTGGAGGCACTTCATCGCTCATCGCTGGCCACCGTCAAAGGGATCGTCGCGGCCTGGATCGATGCGGTAGGGATCAGCGGCCGCAGGATCCGCGGGCCACTGGTCCTGCCCGGTGCCGTCCGCCGCCACGGGGTTGGGCGGGTACGTCTCCGCCAGCCCGGCCGTCGTCATGTCCGGGGCGGGCAGCTGCACTGGCGCCGGCGGAACCGCCACGCCGGTGTCGGGGACGCGATAGGCGTGCGCGCCGGTGCCCGCGGCGCCGGTGCCTGTGGTGCCGGTACCCGCCGCAGAAGTGCCCGTGTCCGGGGCCCCGGCGGCGAGGCTGCGGCTGAGCCGCCCGGCCAGGATGCCTGCTCCGGCGGCGAGCATCAGGAAGGTGCCGGGACGCCGGCGGGCAAAGGACTTCACCTCGTTCAGCAGCGAACCGGGATCCCGGTCGTCCAGCCATGATGCGACGTCGGAGGACCGTTCGGCGGCCTGCCGGACCAGATCGGCGGCCACCCCCGGCTGATCCGGGGCGGACGCCATGGAGTGCAGTTCTGTCGAGATCGAGCGGAGTCCCTGCGCGACCTTTTGCTGCTGCGTGCCGGCCTGCTCGGTGAGATCGGACTTGGCCTGGTACAGGAGGTCCTTGGCGTTGGTTTTCACCTCGGCGGCGACATTGGCTGCTTCCGACTTGGCGGTCTCTGCCACGCTCTGGGCCGAATCGGTTGCCTGCCGGGCAACTTCCCCGGCCTGTTCCTTGGCGGCGCCGGTCTTTGACGTCCCGCCCTCCGTGGTCCCATCGTCCAGGGGCGGGGTGTAGCCTTCGTCGCCCGGAACCGGGAGCACCGTCGAAGGCTGGCCCAGGTCGCCCCGCTGGGTGGCCGCAGGCGTGCGGTAGCTGGCGTCCTGGGGCCATTGGTTCTCTGTCATCTTCGCTCTCTTTCAAAGAAGATCGGCTGCTGATCACAAGCCAGCACGGTTGGCAGTTAAATACTAAGCATGATTACTAACACTTGGTAAGTGCTCTTAGCTTCTATTTTCGGGAGGGGTCGAAATGGCCGGGCCCCAGCGGCCGGCCCGATCCCGGCCGGTCCCGATCCCGGCCGGTCCGGCGCGGCCGGTGAACTAGGGTTGATGCATGAACAAACCGGTGCACGGCTGATGGCGAAGCGGGGAAGGGCCGCCGGCCGGAGCACCGGAAAATCGACGGCGGGAGTGGTGGACGTACCCAAGGGCACCCGCCCGGACGGCCCGGTAGAGGGCGTCTACTACATCGACACCGGGGACTGCGAGCTGATCCCGGACCAGGACAACTCCAACGGCTGGCTGCTGCGCATCAACGGCGTCATGAGTTCCCACATCGACCTCGCGGATCCGCTGTTCCTCGACTTCGAATACATGCGCTGGATCTCGGCGCTGGTGGAATCGCGCTGGCGCCGCGAGTCGAAGCCGAAACTGCGCGCCCTGCACCTCGGCGGGGGAGCATGCTCACTGGCCCGGTACTTCCATGCCGCCTATCCTGACGCCCGCCAGGTGGTGGTGGAGTTGGACGGCAAACTGGCCGAGTATGTCCGCGGCTGGTTCGACCTGCCCAAGGCCCCGCTGCTGCGCCTGCGCGTGGGGGAGGCCCGTGAAGTCACCGAAAGCCTCACCCCGCACACCCGGGACCTCATTATCCGGGACGTCTTCGCCGGCTCCCTCACGCCCCGGCCGCTAACCACCAGGGAATTCAATGAGCACGCCAAACAGGTCCTGGCTCCGGGCGGGATCTACGTGGCCAACTCCGGAGACGCACCGGACCTGGTGAACGCCCGCGAGGACGCCGCCACCATCGCGGCCACGTTCGAGCACACGGTGATCATCGCCGACCCCGCCATGCTCAAGGGCCGCCGTTACGGCAACATGATCATGGCCGGCAGCGACCTTCCGTTCGACGGCGATCCCGGCCTGGCCCGGCGCCTGCTGGGCGGAGCCGTGCCCGCGCACATCTGGGACGACGCGAAGGTCAGGGCGTTCGCGGCCGGCGCCCCCGTCCGCCACGACCCGAAAGCCCCATCGATTGCTCCGTAACGGCCCTTGTGTGACAGCCCTCGTGAGGCCTGAAAACGGCAGCTACGGAGCAACCGATGAGCCCGGAACAACCGATGACCCCGCGGGCCGCCCCAGCAGGGCTTCGCGGTGGGCCGCGGTCTGTTCCCGCAGTGCCTGCACGACGGCGGCCACCGCCGGGCGGCGCATGGAGTCGGGCCGGAGGACCATCCAGTAGGGGAGCAGTTCCGCGAACTCCCCGGGCAGCAGCCTCACCAGGTCCGCATGCAGGTCCGCCGCAAAGCACGGCAGGAACCCGATCCCGGCGCCGGCCCGTGTCGCCTCCACATGGACAAAGACATTCGTGGAACTCAGGCCGTCCCGCATGGCCGGCACCAGCCGGCGCGGGGCGTCCAGATCGTCCACCTGGAGCATCGAATCGACAAAGTAAACGAGCGAATGGGCCGTCAGTTCCTCCACCGTTGCGGGCGTCCCGTATTCAGCCAGATAGTTCCGCGAGGCGTACATGCCCAGCATGTATTCGCCGAGCCGGGACGCTTCCGCCCGGTGCACCTGGGGCTCGCCGACCACCACCTCGATGTCCAGCCCGGAGCGTTGCTGCAGCGCCCGCCGGGTCACGGTGACGATCTCCACGCTCAGCCCCGGATGGTCGCGGCGCAGCCGGGCCACCGCGGGGGCCGCGATGTAGGCGCTGAAGCCGTCCGTGGCGGTCATCCGCACGACGCCGGTGATGGGGTCCGGGGTCCGGCCGGGCTGTTCGAGGGTGCGGAGGGCCCATTCGACCTGCTCCGCGACCCGGACGGCCTCCGCACCGAGCGCCGTGAGCTCCCAGCCGCCCGCGGCGCGGGAGAGCACACGGCCGCCGAGGGCCTTCTCCAGCGCCGCTATCCGCCGGGAGACGGTGGTGTGGTTCAGGCCCAGGGCCTGGGCCGCCGTCGTGAATTTCGCGGAACGGGAGACCGCGAGGAGCACCAGCAGGTCATCGGGATTGGCGTTCATATCTGCAATTCTGCACACAAGCGGTGCCGCTTTGGCCATTGAACCGCCCCCTTTGTGCAGCAATACTCAGTGGGAGCCATTTCAAGTGCTGTGTATCACAGCGCGTGTCACCGTGGACACTAAGGAGAACCAGATGAGCGTAAACCAGCGCTCGGCATCACCTGCCGCCCCCGCACCCAAGGGTTCCGGCCTCAAGAAAATCGTCGCCGCGTCAATGGTCGGCACCGTCGTGGAGTGGTACGAATTCTTCCTGTACGCCACCGCCGCCACCCTGGTATTCGGCAAGTACTTCTTCCCCGCCACCGGCAATGAACTGGACGGCATCATCCAGGCGTTCCTGACGTACGCCGTCGGCTTCATCGCCCGCCCGCTCGGCGGCATCGTCTTCGGCCAGATCGGCGACAAGCTGGGCCGCAAACCCACCCTGCAGCTCACCATCATCATCATCGGTGTCTCCACCTTCCTGATGGGCTGCCTCCCCGGCTTCGCCGACATCGGCTACCTCGCGCCGGCCCTCCTGGTCCTGCTGCGCTTCATCCAGGGCTTCGCCTTGGGCGGCGAATGGGGCGGAGCCGTGCTGCTCGTCGCCGAGCACAGCCCCAACAAGTCCCGCGGCTTCTGGTCCAGCTGGCCCCAGGCCGCCGTTCCGGTCGGCAACCTGCTGGCCACCCTGGTCCTCTACATCATGTCCAACGTCCTGAGCAGCGCCGACTTCCTGGGCTGGGGCTGGCGCGTGGCGTTCTGGCTGTCCGCCGTGATCGTGTTCGTCGGCTACTACATCCGCACCCACGTCACCGAGGCGCCGATCTTCCTGGAAGCCAAAGCGCAGCTGGAGAAGGAGCAGGCCGTCAGCTACGGCGTCTTCGAGGTCATCCGGAAGTACCCCAAGGGGATCCTGCAGGCCATGGGCCTCCGGTTCGCGGAAAACATCATGTACTACCTCGTGGTCAGCTTCGCGATCGTCTATCTCAAGAGCGTGCACAAGTACGACACCTCCTCCCTGCTGCTGGCCCTCCTGATCGCCCACGTCATCCATTTCCTGGTCATCCCGCAGGTGGGACGCCTGGTGGACAGCTGGGGCCGCAAGCCGGTGTACCTCGTGGGCGTCCTCACGGGTGCGGCCTGGCCGTTCTTCGCCTTCCCGATGTTCGATACCCGCAACCCGGTGGTCATCGTCCTGGCCGTGACGATCGGCCTGTGCCTGCACGCGTTCATGTATGCCGGCCAGCCCGCCATCATGTCCGAGCTCTTCCCGACCCGGATGCGCTACGCCGGCGTCTCGCTGGGCTCGCAGGTCACCTCGATCTTCGCCGGTTCGCTGGCGCCGCTCCTGGCCACCCAGTGGCTCAAGGACACCGGCTCCTGGCTGCCCACCGCGATCTACCTGGTGGTGGCGTGTGCCATCACCACCGTCGCCGTGCTCAGCCTGAAGGAAACCAAGGGCATCGCCCTTGAGGAAGTGGACCGGGCCGACGCCGAACGCGAAGGCCTTGCCGTCCCGGCCACACGCTGAGCTGCTCGTGCTGAGCTTCTCGTGCTGAACTGCAAGAAGCGGCCGGCTCCAGCGCGCTGGAGCCGGCCGCTTCGCCGAAATCTTTGAACAGGAAGACTGATTATGGAAAACACGCTGAACGGCCGCAAGGCCCTGGTCACCGGCGGCGCCAGCGGGATCGGCGCGGCCAGCGTCCGTGCCCTGGCCGCGCGGGGCGCCAAGGTGGTGGTTGCGGACGTTGACGCGGCCGCAGCCGCAGCCCTCGCCGACGAGGTGGGCGGCACCGCCTGGGCGGTGGACCTGCTCGACGTCGAGGCGCTCCAGGCCCTCAGCCTTGACTGCGACATCCTGGTCAACAACGCCGGGATCCAGCGCATCAGCCCCATCGAGGACTTCGATCCGGCCGATTTCCGCCGGATCATCACGCTGATGCTCGAGGCGCCGTTCCTGCTGATCCGTGCCGCGCTGCCGCACATGTACGCCAACGGCTTCGGGCGGATCATCAACCTGTCCTCGGTGCACGGACTGCGGGCCTCCCCGTTCAAGGCCGCCTATGTCTCCGCCAAGCACGGACTGGAAGGCCTCAGCAAGGTGACCGCGCTGGAAGGCGGGGAGCACGGGGTCACCTCCAACTGCGTCAACCCCGGCTATGTCCGGACGCCGCTGGTCGAGAAGCAGATTGCGGACCAGGCCAAGGTCCACGGCATCCCGGAAGCCGAGGTGCTGGCCAGGATCATGCTGACGGAATCCGCCGTGAAGCGGCTGGTCGAGCCGGAGGAAGTGGCCTCGCTGGTGGCATGGCTCGCGTCCAACGACGCCGGCATGGTCACCGGCGCCAGCTACACCATGGACGGCGGCTGGTCGGCGCGGTAGGAGCCGGTCGCCTTCCCCGCCCGCCCAGGCAGGCTACTCGGGCTCCCTGAGATGCCGGTAGTCGTAGAAGAACAGGTGGCCGGCGGGCTGGCCGGGGGCGCGCAGGCCGACAAACGGCGGCGTGACGACAGCCACCGTACCCAATCGGCGTCCGTTGAACGGGTCGTCGCCGACGAGGACCTGGCCCACGCGGAACGGGAAGCGGGCCGTGCGCGCACGGTCGAGCGTATGTCCGAGGATCCGGACCAGGCGGCGTCCGCGGGGACGAAGCCCCGGCCCTGCATCGGGAATCTCCATCGGGACCGCTCCTTCCTCGCACCGCGCTTGAGCCATCGTAAACTCCAGGCTCAGGAGTAACACGAGTAACTCCTACCCCTCCGGTCCCAAGAAACCCCTGCGTCACTACCTGTCCGGCCTGTTTCCCCTGCTCCCCCCTGGGGCCGGGCGGCGCCGGGCTATCCTGCGGTGCCGGCCGCGGGAACCTGCGGGAGCTGCGACGTTTCGTCCGCCAGTTCCGCCCGGGCCCGGCCGTGGCCGCGGACCCAGAGCCGGTACGCGAGCACCAGCAGGCCGAGCCAGACGGCACCAACGTAGAGGGCCACCCGGGTGTCCTCGAAGGCGCCCAGGACGCCGATCACCAGGGCCATGAACACGATGGTCAGCACGGAGGCGGCGGGCCACCACGGCGACGGGAACTCCGACGCCGGCAGGCCCTTGCGGGCGATCTCGCGTTTCATGGCCACGTGGGAGGCCAGGATCATCACCCAGACCCACACCGTGGCGAAGGTCGCGATCGAGGCGATCAGCAGGAACACATCCTCGGGGATGACGGCGTTCAGGACCACGCCCACCAGCAGGATGACCGTCATCATCACCACCGTCATCCACGGCACGCCATGGCGGGATACCTTGCCGAAGCTCGCGGGGGCGTGACCCTGCCGGGCCAGGCCGAAGAGGATCCGGCCCGCGCCGAAGATGTCGCTATTGATGGCGGAGAGGGCGGCGGTGATCACCACGGCATTGAGGATGTGCGGGGCGGCAGGGATGCCCAGGCCGCTGAAGATCTGCACGAACGGGCTGCCGTTGGTGCCGATCTCGTTCCACGGGAACAGGCTCATCAGCACGCCGAGGGTCAGCACGTAGAACAGCAGCACCCGCACGGGGACGGTGTTGACGGCCTTCGGGATGACGGTCTTGGGGTCGGCGGCCTCGCCGGCGGTGATGCCCAAGGTTTCGATCCCGCCGAACGCGAACATCACGACGGCGAAGGACGCAAGGAGCCCTTCGAAGCCATTGGGGAACATCCCGCCGTGGTCCACCAGATTGCCCAGGCCGGGCGCCACGGTGGCGCCGCCGGCCTGGAAGCCGAAGACGATGATGGCCGCGCCGCCCGCGATCATGGCGATGATGGCCGCCACCTTGATCAGCGAGAACCAGAACTCCAGCTCGCCGAAGACCTTCACGCTCAGCAGGTTCAGGGCGGCCAGGAAGAAGATGATGGCCAGCACCCAGATCCAGCGCTCCACCTCGGGGAACCAGAATCCCATGTAGATACTGAAGGCGGTGACGTCCGCGATGGCCACGATCGCCATCTCGAAGACGTAGGTCCAGCCGGTCACAAAGCCGGCCAGCGGTCCGAGGTAGCGGCTCGCGTACTGGCCGAACGAGCCGGAGACCGGGTGCCGCACCGCCATTTCCCCCAGGGCGCGCATCACCATGAACACCGCCGCGCCGCCGATCATGTAGGCGAACAGCACGCCCGGCCCGGCTTTCTGGATGGCGGACGCCGAGCCGTAGAACAGCCCGGTTCCGATCGCCGACCCCAGGGCCATAAAGCGGATATGCCGGACGTTGAGTCCCCGGCTGAGCACCGTTTCGACGGCGGCGCTGACGGTTTTTCCGGCGGCGCCGGCGGGTGTTCCATCGGTGCCGGCGGGCGTGGGCTTGGTGGCGGTTTGGGCTTGTTGCATGCGAATACCTTCTCGTCATTGGGAGGGGGATCGCCATCCAGCAGACCATCTTTGGCGAGGCTGTGAGGAGGCTCATGGCGGGTTGGTGTCTTCGATCTCAGACTGTGCCGGGTCTGATCTCAGCCTGTTCGGCGCAGGCCCGGGAAGCCGGACGCTATTGACTCCGGGTCAGGTTTCCTTAGCTTGGGATGTCAGGTTTCCGCCCGACGGCGTGTCCAGCACGCCATGGGCACGCCGGCCATGAAGGAGAACCACCATGAAAGCGATCATCCAGGACGTGTACGGCTCCGCGGATGTATTGGAACTCCGCGACGTCGACAAGCCGGTGGCAGGCGAGGACGAGGTGCTCGTCCGCGTCCGCGCTGCCGGCGTCGACCAGGGCGTCTGGCACCTCATGGCGGGACTGCCGTACCTGGCCCGGATCATCGGCTACGGGCTGAGGAAGCCGAAGGACGGGATCCGGGGCCGGGCCGTCGCCGGGCAGGTGGAGGCAGTCGGAAGGAACGTCGCCGGATTCCGGCCCGGCGATGAGGTGTTCGGTACCTGCGAAGGATCGTTTGCCGAATATGTGTGCGCCAAGGAGAAACTGCTGGCGCGGAAACCAAGAAACCTCAGCTTTGAGCAGGCCGCCGCCGTCCCCATCTCGGCGGGCACAGCCCTCCAGGGCCTGCGGGACAGCGGGCAGGTCCAGCCCGGACAGGAAGTCCTGGTCATCGGGGCGGCCGGCGGCGTGGGCACCTACGCCGTGCAGCTGGCCAAGGCGTTCGGGGCGCACGTGACCGGCGTGTGCAGCACCGCCAAGGTGGAGCTGGTCTCCTCGATCGGCGCGGACCACGTCATCGACTACACCCGGGAGGACTTCGCGGCAGCCGGGAAACGCTACGATCTCATTCTCGACATCGCCGGCAACCGTCCGCTGTCGGTCCTCCGGCGCGCGCTGGCACCCAAGGGGACCCTCGTCGTCGTCGGCGGGGAAGCAGGCGGGCGGTGGGCCGGCGGCCTGGACCGTGTCCTCCGGGCTGCGGCGCTGTCCCTCTTCGTCGGCCAGAAACTCCGCGGCCTGGCGTCGGTGGAGCGGCAGGTGGACCTTGAATTCCTGACGACGCTCATCGAGGACGGCAGGATCAGGCCCGTCATCGACAAAACTGTCACGCTCGCCGAGGCCCCGGCGGCCATCGAGTATGTGCACGAGGGCAGGGCCCGGGGAAAGGTCGTGGTGACGATCTGAGCGGCCGGCCGCCGGCGTGCGTCACGCGGCCGGCGGCCGGAACCGGGCGACGTACCGCCGCTGCCAGGGCGTCTCCACCGTCCGCCGGTGGTAGTGCCGGCGCACGAAGGAGACGGCCTGTTCGGGCGGGACCCCGTCCAGGATGGCGATGCAGGCCAGCGCCGTGCCCGTCCGGCCGCGCCCACGCCAGCAGGCGATCTCAACCCGCTCGCTTTCGGCGCGGCGCCACGCTTCGGCAAAGGCGGCCAGGGCATCCGGTTCGTCCACCGGCAGCCGCAGATCCGGCCAGTGCACCCAGCGCGCTTCCCACTCCACCGGCGGCGGGCTCTCGCCCAGCAGGTACACGCCGAATTCAGGCGGCGGTCCCGCGGGAAGAGGCAGATGCAGGGCGCGGCCGCGGATGAGCCGGCCGGAGGGCAGAATCATGACGCCCTCCTGCCCTGGCTCCCACGTCTGCTTCATGGTCCAGATGGTAGCCGTCCTGCCGGACGCCTGACTACGGTGCCGCCTGACCATGGTGTCCGGATCTTCGCTCCCGGGTGATGCGGCCGGTGCATCCTTTGGCGGGCACCCGGACATCCGCCGGAAATGTCCGGGATCCCGGACAGTCGGCCCCACCCGTGCCTGTCCGAATCCCGCGAACCGGCGCATGCTTGAGTACGGGATACCGGACACCGCAAGCCTTCGAAGAGGACCCATGCCAGCGACCAGCACCACCGCCCTGAACACCGCAGCCGCAGCAGCCGCCGCCGCCGCAGCCGCCGTCGGCACCGGCACCGGAGCCGTGACCACAGCGGCGCCCAAAACAGCTGCCCCGAAGGCGGCCTCCAAGGTCCCCGCGGCAGAGAACACGCTGCGCATCCTCAAACTGCTGGCCTCCCGGCGGGGGCCGATGGCGGCGTCGAACATTGCCACCGCGCTGGGACTCCCGCGCTCCAGCGTCTACCACCTGCTCGGCGTGATGGAGGAGAACGGCTTCGTGCTGCACCTGCACGAGGAGCAGCGGTACGGCCTGGGGATCAGCGCCTTCGAGCTGAGCTCCGCCTATTCCCGGCAGGAACCCCTCTCCCGGCTGGGCCGGCCGATGCTCGCCTCGCTCGTGGACGTGGTCGGCGAAAGTGCGCACCTGGCCGTGCTGCACGGCCGCGACGTGCTCTACATCGTCGAGGAGCGGGCCAAGAACCGCCCGTCGCTGGTGACCGACGTCGGGGTCCGGCTGCCCAGCCACCTGACCGCCAGCGGGCGCGCCATCCTCGCCGCGCTGCCCAAATCCCAGGTCCGCGCGCTGTACCCGAACGCCGCTGCCTTCACTGCCCGGCACGAGACCGAATCACCCATCATGAAGTACTCCGCGCTGTCCTCGCACCTGGACCAGGTCCGCCAGCGCGGCTACGCCACCGAACACGGCGAGGTGACGCCCGGCTTCGGCTCGATCGCGGCCGCCGTCACCGACCACGTGGGATGGCCGACGGCGGCCGTCGCCGTGACGTTCCTGGAGGACAAGCTGCCCCCGGAGCAGTGGCCCGCGCTGGCGGCGCGGATCCAGAAGGTCGCGGACGAGCTCTCGGTCCGGATCCACGGCCGCCCCGCGCACTGACCCCGCCCACCAGTGCCCTCACCCGCCAGCCCAACTGACTCGCAGCAGTTGTCGTTCTGGGGCCTCAAAACGACAACTGCTGCGAGCTAGTTGGGTCTGGGCATTGGGTCTGGAATACCGGACAGCACCCGCCCGCAGGCACTGTTTCCGCGGCTGCGGACAGGCTTTAGTTGATACAGAACCTCCCGGAACACCTAGATAGGAGCCCCTCATGGCACCCGCCGATTTCACCACCGGTGCCCGCCCGGTCAAAGCAGCCCGCGGCACCACGCTCACGGCGAAGAGCTGGCAGACGGAAGCGCCGCTGCGCATGCTGATGAACAACCTGGACCCCGAGGTCGCCGAACGCCCCGATGACCTCGTGGTCTACGGCGGCACCGGCCGGGCCGTCCGGTCCTGGGCCGCGTTCGACGCCATCACCCGCACCCTCGAGACCATGGAAAACGACGAGACCCTGCTGGTCCAGTCCGGCAAGCCGGTGGGCGTCTTCCGCACCAACGAATGGGCGCCGCGGGTGCTCCTGGCCAACTCCAACCTCGTCGGCGACTGGGCCACCTGGCCCGAATTCCGCCGGCTCGAGGCCGAGGGCCTGATGATGTACGGCCAGATGACCGCCGGGTCCTGGATCTACATCGGCACCCAGGGCATCCTGCAGGGCACCTTCGAGACCTTCGCCGCGATCGCCCGCAAACTCACCGGGGACCCGGACGGCACCCTCGCCGGCACCCTGACCCTCACCGGCGGCTGCGGCGGCATGGGGGGCGCCCAGCCGCTCGCCGTCACCCTGAACGACGGCGCCTGCCTGATCGTCGACGTCGACGAGTCCCACCTGCGCCGCCGCGCCGGCAAGCGCTACCTCGACGAGGTGGAAACGGACCTCGACGCCGCGATCGCCAAGGTCCTCAAAGCCAAGGAAGAACGCCGCGGCTGGTCCGTGGGCTACGTCGGCAACGCCGCCGAGGTCTTCCCCGAGATCCTGCGCCGCCACAACGCCGGCGAGCTCACGGTCGACATCGTCACGGACCAGACCTCCGCCCACGACCCGCTGTCCTACCTGCCCGAAGGCATCAGCGTGGCCGAATGGCACGCCGAGGCCGCCGCGGACCCGGAAGGCTTCACCAAGAAGGCCCAGGCCTCGATGGCCCGGCACGTCCAGGCCATGGTGGAGTTCCAGGACGCCGGCGCCGAGGTGTTCGACTACGGCAACTCCATCCGCGACGAGGCCCGCAAGGGCGGCTACACCCGCGCCTTCGAATTCCCCGGCTTCGTCCCGGCCTACATCCGCCCGCTGTTCTGCGAGGGCCTGGGCCCGTTCCGCTGGGTGGCGCTCTCCGGCGACCCGGAGGACATCGCCGTCACCGATGCGGCCATCAAGGAGCTGTTCCCGGAGAACAAGCACCTGCACCGCTGGATCGACGCCGCGCAGGAACGGGTGGAGTTCGAGGGCCTGCCGGCCCGGATCTGCTGGCTGGGCTACGGCGACCGTGCCAAGGCAGGGCTGCTGTTCAACCGGCTCGTGAAGGAGGGCAAGGTCAAGGCCCCCATCGTGATCGGCCGCGACCACCTCGACTCCGGCTCCGTCGCCTCCCCGTACCGCGAGACCGAGGCCATGGCCGACGGCTCCGACGCGATCGCCGACTGGCCGCTGCTCAACGCCCTGCTCAACACCGCCTCCGGCGCCACCTGGGTCTCCATCCACCACGGCGGCGGCGTGGGCATCGGCCGCTCCATCCACGCCGGCCAGGTCTCCGTCGCCGACGGCACCGACCTCGCCGCCCAGAAACTCGAACGGCTCCTCACCAACGACCCCGGCATGGGCGTCATCCGCCACGCCGACGCCGGCTACCCCCGCGCCGTCGAGGTCGCCAAAGAACGCGGCGTCCGCATCCCGATGTCCCCACAGGCCCCCTAACCTCGCAAGTCCCCACCGGCGCCCCAACCCCACATCGATTGCTCCGTAACTGCCGTTTTGAGCCACCAAAAGGGCACTTACGGAGCAATCGATGAGAATGAAGTAGGAATCATGACCATCACAGCCAACGCACCAACCCACGAACCGCTCACCGTCACCCTCGGCTCCAGCGGTGTCACCCCCGAGGACGTCGTCGCTGTCGCCCGCCACGACGCCAAGGTGACCATCTCCCAGGACGCCCTCGACGCCGTCGCCAAGGTCCGCGCCCACATCGACGGCCTCGCCCACAGCGAGGTCCCGGCCTACGGCATCTCCACCGGCTTCGGCGCGCTGGCCAACCGGCACATCCCCAACGAGCTGCGCACCCAGCTGCAGAAGTCCCTGATCCGCAGCCACGCCGCCGGCATGGGGCCTGCCGTGGAACGCGAGGTGGTCCGCGGCATCATGTTCCTGCGCGCCAAGACCCTCGCCTCCGGGCGCACCGGCGTCCGCCCCGTGGTGCTGCAGACCATGGTGGACATCCTCAACGCCGGCATCACCCCGGTGGTCCGCGAATTCGGCTCGCTCGGCTGCTCCGGTGACCTCGCGCCGCTGTCCCACTGCGCCCTCGTGATGATGGGCGAAGGCGAAGCCGCCGGCCCGGACGGGGAACTGTATGGCACCAAGGACGGCCGCCCGGTCGCCGAACTCCTCGCCGCACACGGCATCGAACCGGTCACGCTCGCCGAAAAAGAGGGCCTGGCGCTCGTCAACGGCACCGAGGGCATGCTCGGCATGCTGCTGATGGCGATCGCGGACATCCGCCAGCTGCTCACGACGGCGGACATCACCGCCGCGCTGAGCGTCGAGGCGCTGCTCGGCACCGACCAGGTGTTCCTGCCCGAGCTTCACGCCGCGCTCCGCCCGCACCCGGGCCAGGCCGCCTCCGCCGACAACATGCTGCGGGTCCTGTCCGACTCCCCGATCGTGGCCTCGCACCGGATCAACGACACCAAGGTCCAGGACGCCTACTCGCTGCGCTGCGCACCCCAGGTGGCCGGCGCCGTCCGCGACACCGTGGACCACGCCGCCCTCGTCGCCTCCCGCGAGCTCGCCGCCGCGATCGACAACCCGGTGGTCCTGCCCGACGGCCGGGTCAGCTCCAACGGCAACTTCCACGGCGCCCCGGTGGCCTACGTGCTCGACTTCCTGGCCATCGCCGTGGCGGACCTGAGCTCCATCGCCGAGCGCCGGACCGACAGGATGCTGGACCCGGCACGCTCGCACGGCCTGCCGGCCTTCCTGGCGGCGGATCCGGGCGTGGATTCCGGCCTGATGATCGCGCAGTACACGCAGGCCGGGCTGGTCTCGGACAACAAGCGGCTGGCCGTCCCGGCGTCGGTGGACTCGATCCCGAGCTCGGCGATGCAGGAGGACCACGTGTCGATGGGCTGGCACGCTGCCCGCAAACTCCGCCGCGCCGTGGAGAACCTGCGCCGTGTCCTGGCCATCGAGCTGGTGACCTCGGCGCGGGCCCTGGACATCCGCACGCAGCTCTCCGGCGGAGATCTCACACCGGGGCCGGCGGGCACCGCAGTGATCGCGGCGCTGCGCGGCGTCGTCGACGGTCCGGGGGCCGACAGGTTCCTTTCACCGGAGCTGGAAGCCGCGGACCGGCTCGTCGCCTCCGGTGCGGTCCGGGCGGCGGCCGAATCCGCCGTCGGAAATCTCGCCTGAGAAGAAACAAAATGCGGCACAGGTGAACAATTTCCGGCGCCCCCGAAATAGTTGGCGACACGCACGCCGGGGGCCCGGAAACTGTAGTAAAAATGGAAGTCCACACCAACGAAGTTGTGGCAAAGAACACATACAAAGGGGTAAAAGTTCAATGAAAGCACGCGAGACGGTTCTGTCCAGACGCCAGGCATCCGCCGCCACGGTTTCCGACTGGAGAAGCCTGAAGGCCGGCGATCGGGTCGAAATCCTCAAGCACGCACAGGTCCTGGCCGCCGGTGAGGTGGAGGAAGTCTCGGTGAGCGGCCACGTGCTCTGGCTGGTCCCGGCGGCACCGCCTGAGACGCAGCTCTTCCTGAAGTCCGACGGCGTCGAGGTGCGGCGCAGCTAGCCGCATTCAGCGTTATGCAACGGAAAGTCCCCGTCTCCCGGACCGATCACCGCGTCCAGCGGCGCGGTCCGGGGGCGGGGACTTTCCGCGTCCGGCTGTTGTTCCGGATTTCGGCTGAACAACACGGCAGCGGGGCTCACCCCCGGCGATGACAACCCGGACGGAACTCCGGGCGGGTCACGGTCGTTATACGGGGTTGGGGTGACATCGCGTCGCGCCCGGTAGATAGGATGAGGGCACGAAGTCTTGGGGGATAACTTCCGGGATGTTTTTCGCCGTCCTGCCGTCGTTGACTGGCCGGACCCGTAGTTCCAGGAGTTGTTCAAGCGTGTTTTTCAAGACTTTCGGCTGGTCGTTCGCGGTCACCATCATTGCTTTGGTGGTGGCTTTTCTTTATGGCGGCCCCCAGGCGCTCATTCTTTGCGTCATTCTGGGCATTCTTGAAATCAGCCTGAGTTTCGACAACGCGGTGGTCAACGCGCGGATCCTTGAGCGCATGAACCCGTTCTGGCAAAAGATGTTCCTCAGCGTGGGCATCATCATCGCTGTCTTCGGGATGCGCATCGCCTTCCCGTTGCTGATTGTGGGAGCCACGGCCCAGCTGAACCCGGTTGAGGCTGTCAGCCTGGCCCTGGAAAAGGGCGACCCCCACACGCCCGGAACCTACGGATACCTGCTGCACGAGGCCCACCCGCAGATCGCGGCCTTCGGCGGAATGTTCCTCCTGATGCTCTTCCTGGACTTCATCCTTGCCCACCGTGAGATCAAGTGGATCAAGTTCCTGGAAATCCCGCTGGCCAGGCTGGGCAAGCTCGACAGCGCCTCCCTGATCGTGGGCATGGTCGCGCTGGCCGTGGCCGGTGCCGTGGCGGGCGACAAGCAGGGCATCGTCCTGCTGTCCGGGCTCCTGGGCATGATCACCTACTTCCTGGTCAACGGCCTCGGGAACCTCTTCGATGTGGATGCAGAAGGCCACGTCGACGCCGGAGACGCAGAAATCGCGCCGCGCTCAGGCCCCACCGGCGCGGCCAAGCTGGCCGGCAAGGCTGCGTTCATGATGTTCCTCTACCTGGAGGTCATCGACGCTTCCTTCTCGTTCGACGGCGTCATCGGAGCCTTCGCCATCACCTCGGACCCGATCATCATTGCCCTCGGACTGGGCTTCATCGGCGCCATGTTCGTCCGCTCCCTGACCGTCTTCCTGGTCAGGCAGGGCACCCTGGACGAATACGAATACCTCGACCACGGGGCCCACTGGGCCATCGGCGCCCTGGCCGTGATCCTGCTGATCACGATCGTGGTTCCCATCAACGAGATCGTGACCGGCCTGATCGGCGTCGTGTTCATCGGAGCCGCCTTTGCCGGTTCGGTCCGGCGCAACAAGCGGGCCGCCGCCGAGCGCGACGGATCGCTGCAGCCGGCCGATGCCAGCAGCTGATCCACTACGCTACAAGATCCACAACCACCACGATGAGAAGCGAGTAAAGCAATGGGTTTGAGTTTGCAGAAGGGCCAGTCACTGTCGCTGACCAAGCAGAACGGTGACGCCCTGACAAATGTCCGGCTGGGTCTCGGATGGGACTCCGCGGTCCCGGTCAAGAAGGGATTCTTCGGCGGCACCAAGACGGTGGAGATCGACCTCGATGCCTCGGCACTTATGTTCGACGGCGACCGGAACCATCTTGACACGGTCTTCTTCAACCAGCTCACCAGCAAGGACGGGTCTGTCCGTCACACCGGCGACAACCTCACGGGCGCCGGCGACGGCGACGACGAGACCCTGATGGTGAACCTGCCAGGCGTTTCGCCGGCAGTCCAGCACATCGTCTTCGTGATCACCAGCTACAGCCAGCAGACCTTCGATATGGTCCAGAACGCCTTCTGCCGGGTCATCGACGACTCTGTGGCGGGCAGCCCTGAAGTGGCCCGCTACGATCTGACCGAGTCGGGCCGCAACACGGCCATGGTCATGGCCAAGCTCTCCCGGAGCGGCGGCACCTGGAGCTTCCAGGCCATCGGCGCTCCGACCAACGGCCGCACCGCGGGCGACGTCCGCGGCGCCGCGGCTTCCGCCCTGTAGCACCGGACCGAGATTTCACAGCCGACTGAGAAGGAGTAAACGTGTCCAGTCTGACTCTAAGCAAGGGCAGCAACCTGTCCCTGACAAAGGCCGATCCCGGGCTGCGCAAGGCCATGATCGGCCTCGGCTGGGACCCCCGGACAACAGCGGGGGAGCAGTTCGACCTGGACGCCTCGGCGCTCCTGGTCCGGGCCGACGGCAAGGTCCGCTCGAACGACGACTTCATCTTCTACAACCAGTTGACCTCGGCCGACGGTTCCGTCGTGCACCAGGGCGACAACCGCACCGGCGAGGGGGAAGGGGACGACGAGCAGATCCTGATCGATCTTGACGCCGTGGCCTCCGACGTCGAGAAGGTCGTCATCGTCGTCTCCATCGACCAGGCCGAGGCGCGGCGCCAGAACTTCGGCCAGGTGCGCGACGCCTTCTGCCGCGTGGTGAACCAGGAGACCGACAACGAGATTGTCCGCTACGACCTCACCGAGGACGCGGCCGCGGAAACGTGCATGATCTTCGCGGAGATCTATCGGAACAACGGCGAGTGGAAGTTCCGTGCCGTGGGCCAGGGCTACGCCTCCGGTCTTCGTGGCGTGGCCACGGACTTCGGCATCGTGCTGGACTGAGCCAGCAGCGGGGTGGCCCGGTACGGGTCACCCGCCACAACTTCACCCGCCACAACTTCACCCGACTGAAACAAGGAGCATCACCATGGCCGGCCTGACCCTGACCAAAGGCAGTAACCTCTCGCTCACCAAGTCCGATCCGGGACTGAACAAGGTTCTCGTCGGGCTGGGCTGGGATCCGCGCACAACAACGGGCGACGCTTTCGATCTGGATGCCTCGGCACTGTTGCTCGGAGCCGACGGAAAGGTCCGCTCCTCGGCGGACTTCATCTTCTACAACCAGCCCGCGGCAGCCGACGGCTCCGTGGTCCACAAGGGTGACAACCGTTCGGGTGCGGGCGAGGGCGACGACGAGGTGGTCGCCGTCGAACTCTCCGCCGTGGCAGCCGACGTCGAGCGGATCGTCTTTGTCGTCTCGATCGACCAGGCGGAGGAGCGCCGGCAGAACTTTGGCCAGGTGCGCTCGGCCTACTGCCGCGTCCTCAACCAGGAAACCGACACCGAGGTGGTCCGCTACGACCTCAGCGAGGATGCCGCGCCGGAGACCTGCATGATCTTCTCGGAGCTGTACCGGCACAACGGCGAATGGAAGTTCAAGGCCGTCGGCCAGGGATACGCCACCGGCCTCGCCGGCATCGCCGCTGACTACGGCGTCCAGCTCGGCTAAGACCTCGCGACCACAGAAAGAGAGAAGTAATCATGAGCATGCAACTCACCCCGCCGGACACCTCGGCGTCGACCCCGCTGGTCCTGAACGCCCCGGAAACCGTGGATATCGTCAAGGTCGACGACGCCCCGGGCATGGTTCCGGTCCCGGCTGAACGCCAGCAGGAGATCAACGCCCAGGCGCGGGCCTTTGTCAGCGAAGTCTCGGCAATGAACCCGCACAGCCCCGAGTACACGAGCAAAATCGACGGGATCAACCGGCTGGCGGGCGAGCAGCTGGTCTCCTCCGCCAGTACCTCGAGCCGGCTGCTGGAACGGTCCTCCACGTCGCTGGCCGGCGCGAAGAAGTCCGGCAGCAGCGCCCAGGTGCAGGTTGCCTCCACGCTCGGTGAACTTCGTTCCACGGTTGAAGACCTCACCCCCAGCAACGCCGACCTGAGCGTGGGCCGGAAGATCCTGGGGATCATCCCGGGCGGCAATAAACTCGCCAAGTACTTCCAGAAGTATGAGACCGCCCAGACCCAGCTGGACAAGATCATCAAGTCCCTGATGTCCGGGCAGGACGAGCTGCTCAAGGACAATGCCGCACTCGCGCAGGAAAAGACGCAGCTGTGGGAGACCATGCAGGGGCTGAGCGAGTACGCCGTCTTCGCGAAGGCCCTGGACACGGCAACGGCCGGCAGGATCGACGAGCTGAAGACGTCCGGGCAGATCGACGTGGCCAACACCCTCGACTCGGATGTGCTGTACCCGATCCGCCAGCGCCACCAGGACATCCTGACGCAACTGGCCGTCTCGGTGCAGGGCTACCTTGCCATCGACATGATCCGCAAGAACAACACCGAGCTGATCAAGGGCGTGGAGCGGGCACGCACCACGACGATCTCCGCGCTCCGGACCGCGGTGATCGTGGCCCAGGCGCTGGCCAACCAAAAGATGGTGCTGGACCAGATCGATGCCATCAACACCACCACGAACAACATGATCCTGAAGACTTCCGAGATGCTCAAGGACCAGACCGCCCGCATCCACCAGCAGGCGGCCAGCTCCGGCGTCAGCGTGGAAACACTGCAGAAGGCCTTCGACAACGTCTTCCAGACCATGGACGCGATCGACACCTTCCGCTCGCAGGCGAACAAGAACATGGAAGGCACCGTCCACGCCCTTGAATCGGGGCTGGAACGCGCCCGTCCCTACCTGGAGCGGGTCCGCAAGCAGGAGGGGAATTAGCGGCCGCCAGCCCTGAGCAATAGGCTTACGGGCTATGGTCGCAAAATTCTTAGGCTCGCTGTTCGGCAACAACGCTGTTCCTGCGCCTGTTGCCGAACAGCAGCCCCGGCACGATCCTGTCCAGGACGAGCTGGCCGCCACCTCGGCGGCTCTTGAGGAACTCCGGGCAATGGCGCTGGGCAGGGGGGCGGAGCTGCCGACGCTGGTGCTCTCACAGGTGCTGCAGCTCGTGGACGTCCTTCGTGCCTTGATCCGCTACATCGGGCAATCGGGGGCGTCCACCGAGCAGCGCGTGCTCCTGAACGCGGTCATCACCGACTACCTGCCCGCTCCGCTGCGCGCCTACTCAATGCTGGCGGCGGGCTCTCGGAGCGAAGATTCGGCGGATACCGCGGTGCTGCTGGAGCAGCTGGACACCCTCTATTCCACCGTGCAGAACCTGGACAACCAGGTCCGCACCGGCGCCATTACGGAACTGGCCGTCCACGGACAGTTCCTCAGGGACAAGTTTGATATCGACGGTCTTCACCTGGAAGGACGCTAGTGGCTTCGATGGTCGCAGGCAGCAACGCTGCCCTCACCGCAGAGAACCCCGGCCTCGGCAAGGTGCTGCTGGGAATCGGCTGGGACATGGTGCCGAGCCGCGGTCCGCAATCCGAGCCGGTTCCGATGGTCATCATGTGCGGACCGGACGGCCACGCCGTCTCGGACGAACACCTCGTCTTCTTCAACCAGATCGCGAGCCCCGAGGGCAGCGTCGCGTTCGCCGGAACCGAAGACCAGGAACAGATCGACGTCGACCTGGCCCGGGTTCCGGAGGCCGTCAGCAAGATCGCGGTGCTCGTCTATATCGACCCCGATGTCCGCGGCCCCGGCACCTTTGCCGCCGTCAGGAACGCCTATCTGCGGGTCGCCGATGACCGGAACCGGGAGCTGCTCCGCTTCAACGTTCCGCCGATGAACATGGACAAGATCAACGCCATGATTCTCGGGGAGCTCTACCGGCACGCCGGCGGATGGAAGTTCCGGGCCCTCGGCCAGGGCTACGAAACCGGGCTGGCAGCCGTCGCCGCCGACTTCAAGTTGAGCCTCTGACATGCCCCTGGACCGACGCGCCATCCGGACGGACCTGGGCTACCTCAGCCGCCGGCGGAAACCCGGGCAACACCCGCCCGTGACGCAAGCGGGGACCGGCGGACTCGGCGCGCCGTCGAACCCTGCGCCGTCGGGCTCCGCGGGACTCACCCTCGAGACCGGCCGTTCCCGGCCCGGCCCCGCGGCTCAAGCGTCTGCGGGCCTCGCTTCGGGGCCACGCCGTGCTCCGGCGTCGAGCCCCAAGGCGACGGTGCAGGACCGCGTCTTCCCGGCCCCCGCCTTCGGGGACGTCCGGCAACTGGGCGAGGCGAACCCCCTGGTACGGCTGAACGCGAGGCAGTCCGCTATCGGTTCCCTGCTGGTGGCCGGCGTCCGCTCGGTGGCCTGGGAGGATACGCACTTCACCACCGGCGCCCACCACGCCGACGGGCACAAGGCCGGGACCCCCGTCATGACCCCCGGAAACCGGCCCCTGGTCGGTTTCGAGGACTCGTCCGGCGTGGTGTCCCTGCGCCATGTCCGGCTGCTCCGCCGCGCGCTGTTCATCGCCGCGGAGAAGCCGCTGACCATCGGGGTGTTTGACGGCGGCGCCGCCGCGGTTGCCCCCCGGAACGACGACGGATTCCGGACCGTGCTGCACCTGTCCCGGATCGGCGCGATCCTTGAAGTGCGCACCGAGTTTGTCCCGGCAGATGCCTCCGACGCAGCAGTGTGGGCCCTGTTCGGGTTCACGATGACAATTCCGCTGGACCAACGGGTCCTCCTGCGCTAATCCGGCACCACGCCGCAGTTACTACCTGGGGGAAAATGCAGCATTTCAGAGCCTTGACCGAGTCCGTCAAGGAGCGACTTTTCCATGTGCGGCCCGAGGTTCTTCACCGGGCCTCGGATCCGGGACTGCTGGCGGTGGCGCTGGGCGCGACTCTCTACACGCCGGCCACCAGGGCCGGCCTCGCTCAAGGCATACTAAAGCAGGCCGGATCCGGATGCCTGAGCACCGTCATTTGCCTTGAAGACGCCGTGCCTGACGGGGAAGTGCCCGCCGCGGAGGAGAACCTGCTGGCTGCCCTCTCGGAACTGCACGCCGTCGACGATCCGGGCGAGCTGCCGCTGATCTTCATCCGGTGCCGCACCCCGGAACAACTGCTCGACGTCGGGAGACGGGCCGGCGCCGCCCTGGGCGTGGTTTATGGCTTCGTCCTTCCCAAGTTTGAGAACGAAACCGGCCGGGGCCGGGCCTTCATGGAGGCGTTGCAGCTGTTGAACGAGGATTCCGGCCGTGCGCAGGATCCGGACGTGCAGGCGCTGCGGGCCATGCCGATCATCGAGGACCCCGTCACGACCCATCTTCAGTCCCGGGTCCGTGTGCTGACGGACAACCTGGCCCTGATCAACGAGTTCCGCGAACTGGTGCTGTGCGTGCGGATCGGTGCCACGGACATGTCCAGTGCCTTCGGGCTGCGGCGCTCCCGCGATCTGACAATCTACAACGTCAAGGTGGTCGCCAACATCATCGGCGACGTCGTGAATATCTTCGGCCGCCCGGAAGGCGGCTGGGTGATTTCCGGGCCGGTGTGGGAGCACTTCGTCAACACCGAACGGGTGCTGCGGCCGCAGCTCCGGTCCACCCCCTTTGAAGCCGTCAACGAGGGCGAACTCCGGCAGCGGATCCTGATGGAGAACCTGGACGGACTCATCCGCGAGATCGAGCTGGACCTGGCCAACGGGCTGCTCGGCAAGACCGTGATCCATCCCAGCCACGTGCCGGTGGTGCACTCCATGTGCGTCGTCAGCCATGAGGAGTACCTCGATGCCCTGGACATTGCCGGCGATGCGGGCGGCGGCGTGAAGGCCTCCTCGTATGGCAACAAGATGAACGAGCTGAAGCCGCACCGGCCCTGGGCGGAGCGCACGCTGCTGCGCGCCCGGGCGTTCGGAGTCGCAAGGCCCGGCGTGAGTTTCGTCGAACTTCTGGAAGCGAGCATGCGATGAGGGCAGCAGGGACAGTAGAGAGGGACGTTGTGTGGAGCGGGGCGTACGTCCGGGACGAACTGGGCGTCGAGGTGGCCACCGCCCCCGGGGGCGGCGTGCTGCCGGTGGAGGCCCTGGTCGGGCTGGCGCTCCGGCGCAACCCCAAGCGGGCGCACCTGCTCGTATCGCGGGTTCTCGCCAAGCACGTCCCGACCGAACCGGGAATCGTGACCGCTGCCGGCCGGCTGCTGGCCCTCCTGGTCCGGCAGGAGCTGCACGGCGCAGCCGGAGACCCAGCCGGAGACGCAGCCAAGGGCGCAGGCTCCCGCACGGCGCCGAAGGCCCCGTTGGAGGCCGCCCCGTTCGAGGACGTCATCGGCGAGGCCGCGGCGAGGCTCGCGGGACTGCTTGCGTCGGATCCTGACGGCGATTCCGCGTTTCCCGAGAAGGCCAGCGGGACGCGGGAGGCCAGGCTGTCCGCCGTCGCCGGGCTCTGCGGACTGCTCGAAGGGCAGCAGGCAGCGCTTCCCGGCGCCGTCACCATCGGCTACGCGGAAACCGCCACAGGGCTGGGACAGCTCGTGGCCGGGCAGCTGGGCACCTACTACATCCACTCCACCCGGCACGCAGCGGACGACGACGGCGTGGCGGCCTACGGCGCGTTCGAAGAGCCGCATTCGCACGCCACCTCACACCAGCTCCTGCCGACCAGCCGCGCGGCCCTGGACCTGGCCGACACCGTGATCCTGGTCGATGACGAGCTGAGCACCGGTGCCACGATCGTCAACACGATCCGTGAACTTCACCGCACGGCCCCGCACCGACGGTATGTCATCGCGTCCCTGGTGGACCTGCGCTCGGCAGCCGACCGGGGAAACCTTGACGCCCTGGCCCTGGAACTCGGGGCCAGGATCAGCGCCGTGGCCCTGGCGGACGGCAGCATCCGGTTGCCGGGGACGCTGGCCGTGGACGCCGCGGACCTGATCCGCCGCTTCCCGGCCGCCGGAAGCCCGGTCCCGCAGGTCCCCCGCGCGGGCATCCCGCTGCCGGGCATCCCGGTACCCGGCGTCTCCCGCCCGGACACCGGACGGCCCGCCGCGGGGCAGATCCGGGTGCTGGACCTCAACGGCGTCGTCCCGCCCGTCCGGAGCGCCCGCTTCGGCATCGGCGGCCGGCCCGATCCGCGGCAGGCGGCCGGTATCGCCGCCGCCCTCGCGGCCTCACTGGTTGCGTCGGTAGCGCCGGGCAGCCGTCTCCTGGTGCTCGCCACCGAGGAATTCATGGCGCTGCCGCTGGCCGCCGCCGCCCGGCTGCAGGATCTCCGCCCCGACGTCGACGTCCGCTATTCCACCAGCACCAGGTCCCCGATCGCGGCCCTGGACGAGCCAGGCTATGCCATCCGCTCGGCCGCGGCCTTTGAAGGCGGCGACGACGCACCGGACGGCCCCGGGCCGAGGTTTGCGTACAACTTCACGCACGCCGGCGGACGGTTCGACACCGTGGTGATCATGGCGGAACCCGGGACTCCGGCCTCCCGGCTGACCGCCCCCGGCAGGATCGCGGAGGCCGTGGCGGGCAGCGGCGCCGCCGTCAGGCTCGTGCTGCTTCCCCGGCAGGCGCCGTTCCCGGCGCCGCTTGCCGGCCCGGCCTTCGGCTCCTACGCCCCGGAGGACGTGCAGTGGCTGCTCAAGGACCTGAGCTCCGCCCGGCTGGAGGCGCCGCCGGCCGAACGCGAAGCCGCGATCCAGTCCGGCAAGGCCAGCTACGCCGAATCGTTGCCGCAGGAGTTCGAGCCTTCCCCCGAGTACCAGGCCCTCTTCCAAGCGGCGCTGGACGGCTCGGCGGCGCGGATAGCGCACGCCGTCGGCAGCCTCACGGAGCAGGTCCTGAAGCTGCGCGGCAACGCCCCCGTGCTGGTATCGCTGGCCCGCGCCGGCACGCCCGTGGGGATCCTGATGAAGCGCTGGGCCCGGCACGTCCACGGCCTGGACCTGCCGCACTATGCCGTCAGCATCGTGCGCGGGCTCGGCATCGACCAGGCCGCTCTCGGCTACCTCGCCGCGCGGCACAACCCCGGCCGGATCATGTTTGTGGACGGCTGGACCGGCAAAGGGGCGATCGCCCGCGAGCTCGCCGACGCCGTCGGGCTCTTCCTGCAGACCGACGGCGCGGCGTTCCCGCCGGACCTGGCGGTCCTGGCCGATCCCGGACACTGTGTGCGGATTTTCGGCACACGCGAGGACTATCTCATCCCGTCCGCCTGCCTGAACTCCACGGTCTCGGGCCTTGTTTCACGCACCGTCTTCAACACGGACCTGATCAGGCCCGGCGACTTCCACGGCGCCAAGTTCTACTCGCACCTGGCCGGCAGCGATGTTTCCAACCGGTTCCTGGACGCCGTGACGGCACAGTTCCCGGCGGTGCGGAATGACGTCCTGGCCGCCGCGGCGAGCTTCCCCGCCCACAGCGACGCGCTCCCCGGAGCCGACTGGTCGGGGTGGGCCGCGGTGGAGGAGATCAGCCGGAACTTCGGCATCCACAACGTGAACCTGGTCAAGCCGGGCGTCGGCGAGACCACCCGGGTCCTGCTGCGGCGGGTGCCGTGGAAGGTGCTGGTAAATCCCGACGCGGTCGGCGAGCTCACGCATGTGCTGCACCTGGCGGCAGAGCGCGGCGTCGAAGTGCTGGAGGTGCCGGGACTGCCGTACAGCTGCGTGGGCCTGATCCATCCGCTCCACACCCCGGGCGCGACGGGCGCCGACGGAAAGATGGTGATCGACGTATGAGCGCCGGGACCGGAACCGCACCCGTCATGGTGGCCAGCGACCTGGACCGCACTCTGATTTACTCGGCGAACTCCATGGCACTCCCCGGCGCGGACCATCAGGCGCCCAGGATGGTGGTCGCCGAGGTGTATGACGCGGCGCCGCTGTCCTTCATGACCCGGGCGGCAGAGGAGTTGCTGGAGGGGATCGCGGCGCGGAGTGTCTTTGTGCCGGTCACCACGCGGACGCAGGCCCAGTTTGCCCGGGTGCGGCTGCCGGGCTTCGGCCGCGGCTATGCCGTGACGACGAACGGTGCGGTGCTGCTGCGCAACGGGGAGCCGGATCCGGACTGGTCCCGCCACATCCAGCGGTCCCTGGGGGCGCATTGCGCGCCCTTGAGCGAGGTGCTGGACCACCTCACCGGCAGTGCGGCAGTTCCCGCGATCCTGCGGGTCCGGACGGCCGAAGACTTCTTCGTGTACTCGATCGTTGACCGGGAGAAGCTCTCCGACGCCTACCTCGAGGAGCTTGGCGCGTGGTGCCTCGAGCGTGGCTGGACCACGTCCCTGCAGGGCCGCAAGCTGTACTGCGTGCCGGTCCCGATCACCAAAGAGGCTGCGGTGGCCGAAGTCCGGCGCCGCAGCGGTGCCGGACTGCTGGTTGCTGCCGGCGACTCACGGCTCGACGCGGGCCTCCTCGAGCTGGCCGACATGGCGATCCGGCCCGCGCACGGCGAGCTGGAGAGCGACGGCTTCGCCCGCGCAAACCTGACAGTGACCTCGGCCTCCGGCGTGCTGGCCGGGGAGGAGATCCTGCGGTTCGTGAGCGGCGTCCTGGCGCAGAACCCGGCCGGGGACCCGCTGGCGGGCGTGCCTGCCGCCGTCATCGCAGCAGCGTATTGACCAGCCGCGCCGCCACCCTGGCGGTGCGGCCGTCGACGTCGAACGCCGGATTCAGCTCCGCCACGTCCAGGTGCAGCAGCTTCCCGCTCGCGGCGACCTGGCGGCACACCGCGCTGATGACCGGCAGCGGGACGCCGTAGGCGGCCGCCGCGCTGACGCCGGGGGCCACCGACGCCGGCAGCACGTCCAGGTCGATGGTCAGGTACAGCGCATCCACCTGCGCCAGGAAGGCAGCCACAAAAGCGCGGGCCGCCTCCGCCGAGCAGTCCTCGTCCAGCAGGTAGTCGACGCCGAGCTCCCCGGCGGTGCGGAACAGCGCCCGGGTGTTGTTCGGCTCGGAAATCCCGACGACGGCGTACTTCAGTTCGCGGCCGGCGGCGGCTTCGGCGCGGGCCATCTGCAGGAACGGGGTGCCGGAGCTGGGTTCGGGTTCGTCCCGGAGGTCGAAGTGGGCGTCGAGGTTCAGCACGCCCACCCGCAGGCCGTCGCGGACTGCGGCGGAGCCGGCCACGCCCAGGTAGCTCGCGAATGCCGTCTCGTGGCCGCCGCCGAGCACCACCGGGAGCCTGCCGGCGTCGAGCAGGCTGGTGATGGCCAGACCCGCGCGTGCCTGCCCGGCCTCCAGCGCGTCGCCGTCCACGGTGACGTCGCCGGCGTCGTGCACCTCACGGTCCAGATGGAACGCCAGCGGACCGAGCGCGGCGCGGATGGCGGCAGGGGCCGCCGCGGCGCCCACGCGGCCCTTGTTGCGGTGCACGCCCTCATCGCTGCCGAAGCCGAGGATGACCGCCGGACGGGTCCGGTGCCCTCCAGGTTGCCCTGCGGGCGCGGCCGGGCACTCGGCCGGGAGCGTGTGCGGGGCGTAGGGGGTGACGGCCTGCCACCAGCGGCGGTGCTCGGCGCCCTCGCCGTCGAACCTCCCGGTCCAGGGCTGCGGCGGGATATCGACGGAGAGCGCGGGAGAATCCATGGTCCCAGCTCACCCCAGCCCGGGCCCGAAAACCAGCCGCGCCGCCGTCGGGCTGTCCGGAATCCCGGAAACCTGGATCAAGTGCCGCCGAGATGGCACTTCACGGCAATGTTTTCGGGAAGCACTGCCGCGAAGTGCCATCTCGGCGGACGGGACGGGGCGCGGCAGAACTAGCCCGGGGTTTTCATCAATGTTGGGCTGAGGGGTGTGTTTAAGAGACGAAAAGGTGCTCTGACAAGGGAAAATAGGGGTGTCTACGCCGTTATTTCCGTGTCTTGAAGGAGCACCTTTTCGATGCACCAGCCTACCAAGGTTTTCCCGTCCGTCCCGGTCACTTTCACCGGCCAGTCTCTGGTCTCCCATGCCGGAGGACGGATCCTGACGTCATTCATCGACGCCCTCGGGTTCCGGGATCTGTGCGAGGACCGGCTCGGGCAGTTCGTGCCCGCGATGGCCTCGCACCGGCCCGGGAGGCTGCTCGGGTCGCTGGCGGTGATGCTCGCCGCCGGCGGCGAGCATGCCTCCGACCTGGACATCCTGCGCTCCCAGCCCGGCGTGTTCGGCCAGGTGCCCTCGAACGCGACAGTCTCGCGGTTCTTCGAACGCACCGTGAAGAACCCGGACGTCTTCGATTACGGCTTTTCGACCCTGGCCAAGGAACTGCGGACCCGGGCCTGGGAAGCCGCAGGGGACCGCAGCCCCGCGGTGAAGGCGACGGCCGCGGACCCGCTGCTCATCGACCTCGACGCCACACTGGTGACCTCGCACTCGGAAAAGGAACAAGCCACCGGAAACTACAAGGGCGGGTTTGGATTCGCCCCGTTCACCGCCAGCATTGATTATGGTGCCGGCAGCGGCACCGGGGAGGAACTCGCGGTGCTGCTGCGCCACGGCGGGGCAACCGCGAACAACGCCGAGGACCACATCCGCATCTTCGAGGCCGCCATCGCCGTCCTGCCCGACGCCCTCTACGGTGAGGACGAGGAACTGGACGGGGAGAAGATCCTGGTCCGCACCGACAGCGCCGGCGCGTCCCGGAAGTTCCTCTGGTACCTGCATTCGCGCGGCGTGCAGTTCTCCGCCTCGTACCCGGTTCCGGTCGGCAAGGCCCACATGATCGACTGGATCAACGACAAGAAATACTGGCAGCCGGCCCTGGACCAGGACGGGGTCGAACGCGACAACGCCTGGGTCATCAACGCCACCCAGGTGATCCCGCTCCAGGACTACCCGCCCGGGACGAAGATCTTCCTGCGCGCCGAACCGCTGCACCCCGGCGCGACACCGACCCTGCTCGACATCGACGGTCACCGTGTGACAGCGTTCCTGACGAATGCCCCGCGCTGGCACGGACCTTTTCTGGATGCCCGGCACCGGGCCCGCGGCCGGGCCGAGAACCGCATCAAAACCCTAAAGAACACCGGGCTCGGAAAGCTCCCCTTCTTCGATTTCGTCGCCAACCAGGCCTGGGCCAACCTCGCGGTCCTGGCCGCGAACCTGGTCTCCTGGCTCCAGCTCACCGCCCTGCCCGACGGCCACAAGGCACGGGGCTGGGACATCAAACGCTGGCGCTACCGGCTCTTCGCCACCGCCGGGAAGATCATCACCCGCGCCCGCCGGAACCACCTGCTGCTGCCCGCCGCCGCGCCGGAGCAACCCCTCATCGCCGCCCTGCTCGAAGCCATCAGCCGGATCGCCGCGGCCGCGAACCGCCCCGCACCCCTGCTGCGGACCTGACACCACAGCCCCCCGGACAATCACGAGCAGGAAAGAAGAACACCAACGGGATCAGTGGAAACCCGCGCACCGCCCGGCGCCCCCGGGCCTTCAGCCACGCCCGAAATCCGATTCAGGCCGCCGGGACGGCAAAAACCAGGCCCGGCGCCCCGACCGCCATCCGATGAAAAATCCGGGCTAGTGCATCCCGAGCGCGGCTTCGATCGGGCCGATCGCGAAGAACAGCAGGAACGCCGCGGCCACCGCCCACATCAGCGGGTGCACGTCGCGGGGCCGGCCCTGGACGGCGCGGATCAGCACGAACGCGATGAACCCCGCACCCAGGCCGTTCGCGATGGAGTAGGTGAACGGCATCAGGGTGAAGGTCAGGAACGCCGGGATCGCGATGCCCCAGTCCTGCCAGTCGATCTTGCCCACCTGGGAGACCATCATGAAGCCCACCACCACCAGCGCCGGGGCCACTGCCTCGAAGGGGACCAGGTTGATCAGCGGGGTGAAGAACATGGCCACGAGGAACAGCAGCCCCGTCACGATTGACGCGAGGCCTGTGCGGGCGCCCTCGCCGATGCCGGCGCCGGATTCCACGTAGATCTGGTTGGAGGAGACCGACGCGCCGCCGCCGACAATGGCGCCCACGGCGTCGACCATCAGCACGCGGTCAACGTTGGGGATGTTGCCGTCCTTGTCGATCGTGCCGGCCTCGGTGGCCAGGCCCACCATGGTGCCCATGGCGTCGAAGAAGAAGCTCAGCAGGATCACGAAGGCCAGCAGGGCCGCGGCCACGACGCCCAGGTGTTCAAACGCGCCCAAGGGGTTGGCCTTGCCGATCAGGGACAAGTCCGGGGCCGCCCACTCGGTGAACTTGGGCGCTACGAGGGACCAGCCCAGCGGATTGTGGTTCTTGCCGTCGAAGCTCGGGCCGATGTGCAGCGTGAATTCCAGGATCACGGACAGGATCGTGGAGCTGACGATCCCGATCAGGATGGCGCCCCTGACCTTGCGGACCACGAGGGCGATCGTCAGGATCAGGCCGAAGACGAACACCAGGGTGGGCCAGCCCAGGAGCTTGCCGTCAAAACCCAGGCCCACCGGGACCGTGGTGCCGGCGATGTCCGGGATGCGGCGCACGAAACCGGCGTTGACCAGCCCGATCAGGGCGATGAACAGGCCGATGCCGACGACGATCGCGGTCTTCAGCCCGTCCGGGACGGCCTTGAACACGGCGGTCCGGAACCCGGTGAGGACCAGGATCAGCATGGTGATGCCGGAGAGCATCACGAGGCCCATGATGTCCGGCCAGCTCAGTCCGGGGTTGGTGGCCACCGTGACGGCGACGAAGGCGTTGACGCCCAGCCCCGTTGCCAGCGCGAAGGGGTGCTTGGCCCAGGCCCCCATGAGGATCGTGAGGATGCCGGCCACGAAGGCGGTGACGGCGGCAACGGCCGGGAAACCCAGCGTGGCGCCGGAGGAATCGGGGCCGGAGAGGATCAGCGGGTTCAGCACCACGATGTAGCTCATGGCGAAGAACGTGGCGAAGCCGCCGCGGATCTCGCGCGAAAAGTTCGACCCCCGCTCGGAAATCTTGAAATACCGGTCGAGTGCAGAGCCCTGCTTCAGCATTGGTCCTCCGGGAGTTTGGGGCGGTACAAGAATCCTATTGGGCGCCGCCGGGTGGCGCGGCGTTTTCGCTTAGGCTGTAAGGAATCCAACACTAGGAGTAGCTTTTCCATGCGCCCCATCCGACAGCTTCTGAGCGCGCTTCTGGGCGCCGCGGTCCTGGCACTCATCCTGCTCGGCGGCAGCGGACCGGCGGCCGCGCACGACACCGCCGAATCCAGCAGCCCGGCCGCGGGGGCCACCCTGGCAGCCCCGCCGGAGACGGTCTCCGTCACCTTCAACAAGAACCCGCTGGGGATCGGCTCGCACTTCCTGGTCAACGACGCCGCAGGGACCAACTGGGCCGATGGCGGCGTTCAGATCGTCGACAACGTCGCCTCGCAGAAACTCAGGTCCGGCGCCCCGGCCGGGCTGTACACCGTGATGTGGCGGGTGGCCAGCTCCGATGCCCACCCCATCGAGGGCAGCTTCACCTTTACCGCCACAGCAGGCGCAGCAGGCTCGACGGCGGCAGCCGCGGTCCCCACGATGGGCACCGCCCAGCCGGGCACCATCCCCGCGCCGGAGAAGGCGCCGAGCGCCGAACCGTTCCCGTGGAGCCTGGTGATCTTCGTCGGAACGGGCGTGGGAATCCTGGTCGCCCTGGCCCTGATGGCCAGGCGCAGCCTCACCCCGGATGGGGATCAGGCGGACGGCTGAGCCGGCTCACGCCGCTCGGCACAGGCCGACTGGCGGCCGACTGGCGGCCGACTGGCCGCTCAGGCCGGGGCCGCGAGGGCGAAGCCGCCGGGCCGGACCGCCGGAAGTCCGTCGGGGTGGACCTTTGCGGAAATGGCGTGGCCCACTGCTTTGGCCTGGCGCAGGACTTCCTTGGGCGTGGGAGTGATGAGCTGGCCCACGCCTACCAGGTACATCCCGAGGGCATGCATGGCTGCCGTCAGGCTCTGTCCCGCGGCCATGCCCAGTTCGGCGAGCATCCGCCGCAGCTGGCTGTGGGCGCAGCGGGTCACGACGAGGTGGTCGGCCAGGAGGACTCCTCCCGGGGTGCGGACTGCCCACTCTCGCGGACGGGAACCGCTGACGACGGCGTCGAGATGGTCCACAGATTGGGCCCGGATGCCGTGGCGGACATCGAGCTTGTGGCTCGTGGCGTAGTTCCGCAGGTGCCGCAGGATCTCGTTGCGCTCCTGGCGGCACGCGGCGTCCGCGGAGTCGCAGCGCCGGAGGGACGAAGAGTTGGCGGGGTGGCCGGCGCCCAGCAGGTCCAGTCCATCGACAATGATGGAGTCCACGCCGCGGCGTTGCAGCTCGCTGGCCACGGCCAGACCCGAGAGCCCCGTGCCGATGATGACCGCGCTGGTCCGTTCGGTCCCCCCGGACATAGGCAAGCTCGACACTGCAGGGTCCCTCCTCGAATGGGTTCCGGTTGGGGGCAACACCCCGCACGCGTTCCTTTGCCCGGTCCTGACGTTAGCCCGTTCCCGGACCGCGTTCTGAAACTTCAGTCTCGGTTCAGCGGTGACTCGAAGGATACCGGGGTTTCCCTGCCGCGGATAGGGCCGGGGGAGGCATCCGACGGGCCGTGGATTCCCCGTCTTTCCGCGCCATTTCCGGGCCCGCGGAGAGCGGAAAGCCCGGGTCCCTGCCTTGGCTGAACACCGTGTAAACACCGGGTGAATCCTTCGCCGTGCCGCCCGCGGACGCTTCCCGCACGCCTGCTTGCTTGTTTGTGGATAACCGGGAATAGTGAGAAAAACCAGGGGTTTCGCGGTCATTTCGAACTCGCGACGCCGAGTTGGCGCTGCCCGCGGACACGTCTGGCAGAATAGCCGCAACATCAGGCAAGAATCGCGAGGAGGCGGACCCCATGGACCGAGAACAGGTGCATCCGGACCCGGCAGGGGGCGCCGGCGGCGAGTCCGCGGCGCCTCGGGGGATCGTGGTGGGCGTGGACGGCTCGGACCACAGCCATTGCGCCCTGGTGTGGGCCGCCCGGGAAGCCGAGCGCCGGCAGCGCCCGCTCCACATCGTGACCGCCTACTCCGTTCCGATCTTCGCCGCGTCAGGGCTCGACGGCGGCTACGCCACCGTGGACGATTCGGTGATCCGGGAAGGCGCGGAAGCCATCGTGAAACAGGCCATGGACAAGGTCGCCGGCTACAACATCGTTCTCGACGCCTCCGTCGAGAACGGCGATGCTTCCGGCGTGCTGCTGGAAATGACCGAGACCGCAGAGCTCCTCGTGTTCGGCACCCGGGGCCGCGGCGGCTTCGTGGGCCGGCTGCTCGGCTCGGTCAGCAGCGCCCTTCCCGCCCACGCGAAATGCCCCACCGTCACCGTGCCGCTGAGCTGCGCCGACCGCCTGGGCGAAACCACGCAGGACAAGCATGCCAGGGCCGAGCAGGCGAAGTCCGGCCGCCTGCCGGTCGAAAACGTCGTGGTGGTGGGCGTGGACGGCTCCGAGCAGGCCCGCGTGGCCGTGCTGGAGGCGGCAGCCCAGGCGCAGCGGCTCGCGGCGCCGCTGCGGCTGGTCTGCGCCGTGCCCCAATACACCGGCTCGCTGGCCTGGGTGCCCACACCGTTGGACCGCGAGGCGCTCTTTGCCGACATCAAGGTCCAGCTCGACGCCGGTGTGGCCTGGGTGAGGAGCCATTTCCCCGGCCTGACGGTGGAGACGCAGCTCGTGGACGGCTCTCCCGTCGAGATCCTCGTCGAGGCCAGCCGCCACGTGGAGCTCATCGTCGTCGGAACCCGCGGACGCGGGGGATTCACCGGAATGCTACTGGGGTCCACCTCGGACGGCATCCTGCACCATACGAAGGGCCCCGTCATGGTGGTCCCGGACCGGAGTGATCCCCGGCTGGCGGACCGGGCACGCTTCGGGCCCATGCCCGCCGGGGCCTGACTTGGCCTGGAACCCGCATAGCGGCCTGCGCAGACGCTGAAGGGACGGCCGCACGTGGAGCAGCCCAGCACCCCGGGGACGGTCCGGGATGACCTGGTTCTTGCCCTGGACCGGCTCGGCTCGGACATGCTTCCCGCGGCCGGCGGCAAGGCGGCCAACCTGGGCGAACTGGTGCGCGCAGGCCTGCCGGTTCCCGGCGGGTTCTGCCTGACCACGCACGCTTACCGGTCCGCCATGGCTCCCGCGGGGCTCGAGGAAGTCCACAGCGCCCTCGCCGCCTGCACCCCGGATGACCTCCCGGCGCTTGCCGCACTGGCCGCCAAGGCCCGCGGCCTGGTCCTGGCCGCCGGGATCCCTGCCGGGATCGCCGACGCCGTCCGTGCCGCGTATGCGGCGCTGGGACCGGACGCCGCCGTCGCTGTCAGGTCATCAGCCACCGCCGAGGACCTGGCGTTCGCCAGCTTCGCCGGGCAGCAGGACACCTTCCTGAACGTGGTGGGCGTGGAGGCGGTGCTGGCCGCCGTCGGGCAGTGCTGGGCCTCGCTCTGGACGGACCGGGCCGTGACCTACCGTGCCGCGCAGGGGATCGGCCCCTCGACCGTCTCCCTGGCGGTGGTGGTCCAGCGCATGGTGGATGCGGCCGTGGCCGGGGTGCTTTTCACCGCGAACCCGGTGACCGGGCGGCGGCACGAGACGGTCATCGACGCCAGCCCGGGACTGGGCGAGGCGGTGGTTTCCGGGGCCGTCAACCCGGACCACTTTGTGGTGGACGGCGCAACAGGGGCGGTCCTGGAGCGCCGGACCGGGGACAAAGGCCTTCTCATCCGGCCGCTGCCCGGTGGGGGAACGGAACGGGTCGACCGGCCGGCGGGGCGGTTTCAGCCCTGTCTGGACGATGCCCAGCTGGCGGCCCTGGAGCTGCTGGGCCGCCGCGCCGCGCTGCACTTCGGCTCGCCGCAGGACCTCGAATGGGCGATCGACGGCGGGGGCAGGCCGTGGCTGACGCAGTCCAGGCCGGTCACGACGCTCTACCCCCTGCCGGAGAAACCGCCGGCGCACGGCGGGACCCGCGTCTACCTGTGCTTCAGCCTGGCCCAGGGACTGACCCGCCCGCTCACCCCGATGGGCCTGGCCGGCATCCGGCTGATCGCCTCCTCGGTTGCCCGGGGGGCCCATTTTGACGTGCCCGAGCCGCGTGAGGGTCCCGCCCCGTACGCCGAGGCCGGGCAGCGCATCTTCTTCGACCTCACGCCCGTGCTCCGCAGCAGGACCGGCCGCGCGATCGTTCCGCGGGTGTTCGACGTCATGGAGGCCCGGTCCGCCGTCGTGCTGCGCCAGTTGTTCGCCGACCCCCGTTTTTCCGTGACCATCAGGTCCCCGTGGCGGCTGCTCAGGCACGTCGCGCCGGTGGCGGCCCGGTTCCGGGTGCCGGAATCCCTGGTCCGGGCCCTTTTCCGTCCCGAGGCGGCCCTGCTGCGGGCCGGACGCCTGGGCGGGGAGCTCAGGACGGCCCTCGGGGTGCCCGCCGGCGCCACGCCGGCGCAACGGCTGGACCATGCCGAGCGGATCCTGGGCCGGGAGGTCTTTCCGGTGGTCCCCAGAATCCTGCCGCTACCGGCCCTGGGCTTCGCCCTGCTGGCCGTTGCCGGGAAGCTCGTGGGGCGCCGGGTGGAACCGGGGGAGCTGCAGGCCGTCCTGAGGGGACTGCCCCACAACGTGACCACTGAAATGGACCTCGACCTCTGGGCGCTCGCCGCCGCCATCCGCGCCCACCCCGAAGCGGCCGCGGTCTTCGCGAGCCAGCCCTTGACGGAGCTCGTGCGCCGCTACCGCTCGGGTGACCTGCCCGCCGTCGTACAGTCCGGCCTGGCGGGCTTCCTGGGCCGCTACGGCCACCGGGCCGTCGCGGAGATCGACCTCGGGATTCCCCGCTGGTCCGACGACCCCGCGCACCTTCTTGGCGTCCTCGCCAACTACCTGCGGCTGGACGATCCGGCGCTGGCACCGGACAAGCAGTTCAGCAGGGCGGCGCGCGAGGCGGACGCGGCGGTGGAGCGGCTCGTGGCCGCGGCGCGGGAGCGGAGCCGCCTGCGGGGCCGGCTGGTCCGGGCCGCGCTGAAACGGACCCGGATGTTCGCCGGCCTGCGCGAACTGCCGAAGTACCACCTCGTGGAGGCCCTGGCTGCGGCGCGGGCACAACTCGCGGCCGTCGGGTCCGAACTGGCCGCGGCCGGACGCCTCGACACGCGGGACGACGTGTTCTTCCTGGACTTCGCCGAAGCACGCCGGGGGCTGGACGGCGCGCAGTTGCAGGACCTCGTGGCCGGCCGCCGCGAGGCCTACGAGGCCGAACTGGGCCGCCGGCACATCCCCCGGGTGATGCTTTCCGACGGCACGGAGCCCGAGGCGCTCCAGGCCGCAGGCGCCGGCGGCGGCGCAGCCTCTGCGGCGGCGGGGGTCCTGTCCGGCACCCCCGCCTCGGCCGGCACCGTCACGGCGCGGGCCCGCGTCATCCTGGACCCGCAGGGCGCGCACCTGGAGCCCGGCGAAATCCTGGTCGCGCCGTCCACCGACCCCGGCTGGACCCCGCTGTTCCTGACCGCCGGCGGCCTCGTGATGGAGATGGGCGGACCCAACTCGCACGGCGCCGTCGTCGCCCGGGAATACGGGATCCCGGCGGTGGTGGGCGTACCGGACGCCACCGCCAGGATCGTCACCGGAGACAGCATCACGGTCGACGGCGCCGCCGGCACCGTGACGCCGGATGCCCCGCCACGGCAGGGCCATGAGTGAAGGTGGCGGCCCGGTCGCCCGGGCAGGACAGGCAGAGGTCCCGCGGCCGGCCGGAACGCCAACCCAAGGGCGGCCGCCCGCGGACCAGGATTCCTGGCTGCCCGGCGCGGTGGTGCGGCACCCGCTCGCCGCAGGCTGGGCCTGGACCGGATTCTGGGCCGCCCTGATCATTGCCGACGAATTCGTGGACCTGGCGGGCTGGTCCTGGTATGTGCTGGTCGGAATGGCGGCGCTGCCCACCCTGCTCTCCACCGTCGCGCTGCTGCACGCCACACCCCGCAGGCTCCTCAAGCCGCGGAGGGACTCGGTGCTGGGGCATTTCTTCATCCGCTTCCTCGCCCTGATCGCCGCGTTCCTCGTGTGGGGCGTTTCGGTGGTCATGAGCGCCTCGATCTCGACGACCATCCAGTCGCAGGCCGGCGCGTCGGAGCGGGAAGTCACGGCCTTGGGCTTCAACCTCCTGCTGGCAGCGGTTCCCCTGGTGGTGTCCGTGTTGTGGCTGGCCTTCATCATCCGCTGCGCCTGGTTCCTGCGCGGCCTCCGCGGCTGGAAGCAGGATCCGGCGTCGGCCCGGGTGCCGAAGAAGTTCCTGCGTGGCAGGCCCCGGCTCAGGCGCGTCGTGGTGGGCCTGGCGCATCCGGGCCTGCTGCTCGTTGCCGGGCTCGGCACTTCCGTCCTGGCCCTCCTGCTCGGAGCCGTGGATCTGACGCTGAACGTGCTGCGGTAGCCCCCGGCGGAGGGCTGGTGCGGACCGCGTCGAGGCGTACTGTTGAACTATGAGCTGCAATGTTGGAGCGAGTCCTGGAGCAAGTTTTAGGGTGGGGTCATCATGACCCGCAGATGGCTGCGCTGGTTGCCGGCCGCTGCCGTTCCCGCCATGATCGCTGCCGGCGTGCTGACGGGCTCGCTGCCCGCGAGCGCCGGGGATCCCCTGCCGGACAAATCGCCGGAGCAGGTGCTGGCGCTGATCGCCCAGCACCGCGGACAGGCCCTCTCCGGGACCTTGGAGCAGAGTTCCAACGTCGGGCTGCCGGAACTCCCTGCCGGACCCGGTGCAGGCACCGGCGACTCCGCGTGGCTGGAGCTGCTGACCGGACCGCACACCGCCCGGGTCTACCTCGACGGGCCGGACAACGCCCGCATCCAGGTGATGGACCGTCTGGCCGAGCGGAACGCCATCCGGCACGGCAACGAACTCTGGTTCTACAACTCCAAGGACAACACCGCCGCCCACGCCCAGCTGCCTGCCGGTGCGGCAGGGCGCCATCAGGCCGGCAAGGGATTCATGGCGACCCCCGAGGAGCTCGCCGCCAAACTGCTGGCCAAACTCGATGCGAGCACCGACGTAACCGTCAGGTCGGACGATCAGGTGGCCGGACGCCCCGCGTACCAGCTGTTGCTCACCCCCAGGTCCACGGCCACCCTGGTGGCGTCCATCGCGATTGCCGTTGACGGCCAGAGCGGACTGCCGCTGGGCGTTGAGGTGAAGGCACGCGGACAGTCCGATCCCGCCTTCCGGCTCGCCTTCACGAGCCTCAAACTCGAGGCCCCGGACGCCTCCCTCTTCCAGTTCACCCCGCCACCGGGCGCCACCGTCAAGGAGATCCCGGTGCCGGAACACAAGGGCGACGGCACCACGCCGCCGTCGGACACCGGGTCGAAGGACGCCCGCCGGCACAGCGTGATCGGAACCGGGTGGGAATCCGTGATTGAGCTCCAGGCGCCGGCGGGCAAGTCGTCCGCCGGCGCGGCGTTGCCCGGTGAGTCTGCATCCGGAGCCGCCGGGCTGCTCCAGCAGGCCACGGTCCCCGTCTCCGGCGGACGGCTGCTGTCTACTGCGCTGGTGAATGTGCTGATCCTCGACGACGGCCGCATCTTCGCCGGCTCCGTGCCCCTGGAGCGGCTCCAGGCCGCGGCCGCGCAGCGCTGACCGCCCGTGACCGCCGGATGACCCCCGCCGCGCCCGCCGCCGGACTGAGCATCGAGACCACCGGCCTGAGCAAACGCTTCGGCCGCCAGCTGGCTGTCGACGGCGTCGACCTGGCCGTGCCGACAGGCTCGGTCTTCGGATTCCTGGGCCCCAACGGCTCGGGCAAGACCACCACCATCCGGCTCATGCTGGGCCTGGCCGCAGCCACCGGCGGCTCCGTGCGGCTCCTGGGCGAGGAGATGCCGCGCCGGCTGCAGGAGGTGCTGCCCCGGGTGGGCGCCCTCGTCGAGGGGCCCGCGTTCTACCCGTTCCTCTCCGGCGCGGCGAACCTGCAGCGCCTTGACGCCGCGGACCGCCACGTTTCCGCCGCGACCCGCCGGGACCGGGTCCGCTCGGCGCTGGAGCGGGTGGGCCTGGCACACGCGGCGGACAAGAAGGTCCGGGCTTACTCCCTGGGCATGAAGCAGCGGCTGGGGATCGCCAACGCGCTGCTCGCTCCCCGGGAGCTCCTGGTGCTGGACGAGCCCACCAACGGCCTGGATCCGCAGGGCACCCGGGAGGTCCGGAACCTGGTGCGCTCGCTCGCCGCGGACGGCGCCACCGTGTTCGTCTCCAGCCACCTGCTCGCCGAGGTGGAACAGATCTGCACGCACGCGGCCATCATGAGCGCCGGCCGGCTCGTGGCGCAGGGGACCCTGGCGGAACTGCGGCAGGCCGGGCAGGCCAGGATCCGGGTGCTCACCCCCGACCCCGGCACCGCGGCGCAGGTCCTGGCCGGTTTGGGGCTGGTTGTCTCTGCCGAAAACCCTGCCGACCATCCAACCGGAAATCCGGACGGCCGTTCGGCCGGCGGTCCGGGCGGCGGTCCGGCGGGCGGATCCGCCAGCGACGGCGCGGGCGTGGTGCTGTTCGCGCCGCTGCCCGTTTTCGCCCCGGACGGCAGCACGGCCGACGGCGTGCCGGCGCCGGAGGCGGTGGTGGCCGCCCTCGTCGCGGCCGGGGTCCGGGTCCGGGGTTTCGCCACCGAGCAGGTCAGCCTGGAGGAGCGCTTTGTGGCGCTGACGGGGGAGGGGTTCGACGTTGTCCAGTAAGGCCTCCACGCACGCGTCCACGCCGGCTTCCCAGCCCGGGCCCACGCCGGCTCCGAGCGGGCCGTCCCGGGCGGCTGCCGCCGGCGCCTCGGCCCGGCGCCGCCGGTGGGGCGGGGGATTGCTCGCGTCCGAACTGGGGGTGCTGTTCCGCCGCAGCAGGACCTGGGCCATGCTCTGCGCCCTGGCGGCCATTCCGGTCCTGATCGCGGTGGCCGTGCGGTTGTCCTCGGCCGTTCCTGCGGGCCGCGGCCCGGCCTTCCTGGACAGGATCACCCAGAACGGGCTGTTCGTCGGCGTCACGGCCATGCTCGTGTCCGTCCCGCTGTTCCTGCCGCTGACCGTGGGGGTGGTGGCCGGGGACACCATCGCCGGCGAGGCCGGGCTGGGGACCCTGCGGTACCTGCTGGTGGCCCCGGCGGGCCGGATCCGGCTGCTGCTGGTGAAGTACGCCGGCGCGGCCGTCTTCGTCGTCGTGGCCCCGGTGACGGTGGCGCTGGTGGGGGCGGGAATCGGCGCGGCGCTCTTCCCGGTGGGGCCCGTGACGCTGCTCTCCGGCGACACGATCGGGGCGGGCGAGGCCATGGTGCGGCTGCTGCTGATCGCCGCGTACCTTGCCGTGTCGCTGCTGGGGCTCTCGGCGGTCGGCCTCTTTCTGTCCACCCTCACGGACGTGCCGGTGGGGGCGATGGCCGCCACCGTGGTGCTCTCGGTCGTCTCGCAGGTGATGGATGCGCTGCCGCAGCTGGAGTGGCTGCACCCCTGGCTGTTCACGCACTACTGGCTGGACTTCGCCGATCTGCTCCGCCAGCCCGTGGCCTGGGACTCCTTCGCCACGAACGCGGTCCTGCAGGGCGGCTACGTCGCCGTCTTCGGGGCGCTGGCATACGGCAGGTTCGTCACCAAGGACGTGCTTTCGTAGGCCTTGGCCGAATCATACCGACCAATCGGTCACGCCGGTCGGATGTCTTCAGATTCAGAGTCCCTGACGGCATCGATCAAGGTTCGCGATTTCGGCGACGCTTCGTGCCAAAGTATGTCTCGTACCCTAAGTAGCTTCTGCAGATCAGACCATGCGATTTTCCGAAACTGTGTGCGTGGGCGCTGCTTCGAAGCCTCACGCATCCGCGTTAGCCAGGCTGGCTCGTCATCACCTATGACCATGTAGTGAAGCATCCAACAACCGCACTGCGCAGTCAACGGTGCTCGTGCCGTCAAAGGTGACCCGGCTATCGGGCATCGGGCATCGGGCATCCGCAAAGAGTCACTCTCGTCAGGGGTCATATTGGCAAGTTGTCCGTCAGGCGTGCTGGTGGGCCTCATGCTCCGCATGCGTGGCCGGCTCCAGTTGGAACGTGCAGTGTTCGGTGTCGAAATGCGAGCCGAGGCAGCCGCCCAGCCTGTCCAGGATCCGGTCCGCCCCGCGGGCGCCCAGTTCCGCATCCTCCACGACCACATGCGCGGAGAAGACCGGGACCCCCGAGGTGATGGTCCAGATGTGGATGTCGTGGACGGACACCACCCCCTCCACGGCAAGGATGTGTTCCCGGATCATCTGGACGTCCACGCCCTTGGGGGTCGCCTCGAGCAGGACATCCACCACGTCGCGGAGCAGGTGCCAGGCCCGCGGCAGGATCATCAGGGCAATGAGGAGGGAGGCGACGGTGTCCGCGGCCTGGATCCCGGTGACCATGATGACGACCGCCGCGGCGATGACGGCAATGGACCCGAGCAGATCCCCCAGGACCTCCAGGTAGGCGCCCCGCACGTTCAGGCTTTCCTTCTGGGCGCCGCGCAGGATCAGCAGAGACACCAGGTTGGCCACGGCGCCGAGGACGGCGGCGAAGAGCATGACATCGGTCTGTACCTCGGGGGCGGACCCGAGCCGCCGGATGGCCTCCGTGAAGATGATGACCGAGATCACGATGAGGACCAGGGCGTTGGCCAGTGCCGCCAGCACCTCGGCGCGCTGCAGCCCGTACGTGCGCTGGTCACTCGCGGGGCGGGCGGCGATCCAGGCGGCCAGCAGGGCGATGAAGACGCCGGCGGCGTCCGAGAGCATGTGCCCGGCGTCGGCCAGCAGCGCCAGGGAGCCGGACACGAGGGCCCCGATGATCTGGATCAGCACGACGGCGAGGGTGATGCAGAGGACGGCGACCAGGCGTTTGCGGTGTTTGCCGGTGGCGGTGATGCCGTGCGAGTGGCTGTGGTCGTGTCCCATGCCTCTAAGGCTAGCCCCAGCCGAGCTCATGCAGGCGTTCGTCGCTGATGCCGAAGTGGTGCGCGATCTCGTGGACCACCGTGACGGTGACTTCCTCGATCACCTCCTCGCGGGAGGCGCAGATGTCCAGGATGGGCTGGCGGTAGATGGTGATGCGGTCCGGCAGGGAGCCGGCGTCCCACCAGGAGTCCCGTTCGGTCAGCGGTACGCCCTCGTAGAGGCCCAGCAGCACCGTGTCCGCGTCCTCGCCAGGCTGCGGCGTGTAGTCGTCCTCGATGAAGACGGCCACGTTGTTCATGGTCTTCGCCAGTTCCGGCGGGATCCGGTCCAGGGCGTCGCTCACTGCGGACTCGAAGTCGTCTTCCGACATCGGGAACGGCACCGGATCGGCGTCATTCCGGGCATCCGTGCTGTCCTCATCGGGCTCGTCCCGTGGCTCGTCGGGGAGGATCGGCAGGCCTGGCGGCAGCGAAGAGGGCATAGCTGAACTCTAACGGAGCACCGAACAGGAACAGCAGCGAGCGCCTACGATCCGGTGGCCGCCGCCACTCTTGCGACGGATTCATCGATCCTGCCACCGGCAGCATTGTGCCGGTTTGGCCGTCAAGGCCCGCACCAGGACTCTCTGGAGCATAAACCGGCAACATATTGCCGAAACCGCCTCGAATGGCCGAGAATAGGGGGAAGAGCACTAAAAACGGCAATATTTTGCCGATTGGAGAAATTGGTGGGGGACGTAGATTCCATCGGTGCGGCTGTCCGGTCCGCCCGTAAAGAGGCCGGGCTGAAGCAGAGCGATCTGGCGGATCTGTCCGGAGTGTCCGAGCGCACCGTCCGGGCCATCGAGACAGGAGCCGGTAATCCGACGCTGGCCGCCGTCGCCGCCGTCGCCAACGTGCTCGGCCTGCGGGTGGTGGCCGCCTGATGGCAGCTGACCTGCAGCGGCTGCGGTTCCTGCCCGCCGCCGACGTTTACCGGCAGGGAAGACTGGCCGCCCACCTGAGCCGGACCGAAACCGGCGGCACTTCCTTCGCCTACGACCCGGGCTACCTGGCAGCGGGACTCCCCGGCGTGGCCACCACCCTGCCGGCAGGAGACAACGTCGTCGAGACACCGGGAAGCGGCCTGCCCGCCTTCTTTGCGGGACTGCTTCCGGAAGGCCACCGGCTCACCGTCCTGAAGGATGCGGCCAAGACAAGCCTCAACGATGAACTGACGCTGCTCATGGCCGTCGGCGCCGACGTTCCCGGTGACGTGCAGATTGTCCCGGCCGGCGAGACGCCCGCCGAACCGGACCCGCTTGCCGACACCAGTGGCTTATCCGCCATTGTCGGCTAACAATCACGGGCGGGACCGGCGCCGGGTCAGCGCCACGCCCACCAGGCAGATCGCGCCGCCCACGAGACCCCAGATGGTGGGGATTTCGCCGAGCACCAGCCAGGAGATGAGGATCGTGGTGCCGGGCACCAGGTAGGTGGTGGCGGCGAGCCGGCCTGCCTCGATCAGGGACAGCGCATAGGCCCAGGTGGTGAAGGCGATGGCGGTGGGGAAGATGCCGAGGTAGACCAGGCCCAGGGTGGCCGGCAGCGGCGCCGCCTGCAGCTCGGTGAGGAGCCGGCCGCTGAAGGGCAGGCAGCAGAGCACACCGACCATGATGCCGAACCAGGTGGCCTGCGCGGCGGGGAACTTCCGCAGCACCGGCTTCTGCACGATCACGCTCACGGCGGCGAGGGCGGCGGCGAGGAGGCACAGCAGCACGCCGGCCACGTCCGCCGTCGACCGCTGCCCGGACCCGAGCGCGATCACGGCAACCCCGCCGAACGCGACGAGGCTTCCGACGACCAGCCAGCGCGGAAACCCCTCCTTCAGGATCAGGCCGGCCATCACCGCGACGAGGATGGGGTTGACGTTGATCAGCAGGGCGGCGGTGCCGGCGTCCAGGAGATGCTCAGCGGCATTGAGGGCCACGTTGTAGCCGCCGAACCACATCACGCCGTACGCCAGGATGGGCCACCATTCGCGGCCCCGGGGCAGCACCCGGTGTTTCTGGAGCTGTGGCAGCACCACGAGCCCCAGTGCGACGGCGGCAATCGCCAGCCGGCCAAGGGTCAGGGGGCCGGGGGAGAAGCTGGGGCCCACGGCCCGGATGCCGACGAACGCGGAGGCCCAGAGCACCACCGTGACGACGACGGCGGCGAGGCCCAGCCGGCTGATCCGGCCGGGCAGGCCGGGGCGGGTCGGCGGGACGGGGATGTTGCGCCGGGCCGGGGCGGCAGGATCCGGCGGCACCTCGCGGGTGCGCTCCGGCTGCACGCTTTCGGGGCGGGGAGGGCCTGTTTCGGCGCTTGTTGGCATGGTGCCAATCTAGTCTTTCCGGTGCCGCGGCGGCTGGCGGAAATCGGTCATTTCTAGCTCAGTTCCTGCCACGGGAGCGGGCCGCAATTCCGGGAGGGCATGCCCATTCCTCGCGCCCGGGAGTGGACATAAGGGGATCATGTCCACCGGCGGTCCCCGGCGCGGGGCATGTCCTGTGGGCGCGGTGAGCCCGGTGGCTCCAGCGGGAGGGCATGCCCATTCCTCGCGCCCGGGACTGGACATAAGGGGATCATGTCCACCGGCGGTCCCCGGCGTGGGGCATGTCCCGTGCGGGATCATGTCCACCGGCGGTCCCCGGCGTGGGGCATGTCCCGTGCGAACGGTGAGCCTCCGGCAGACTTCAGTAAAGCACGCGCGCCGCCGCCTGGATGGCTGCCGCAACCTCGTCCAGGGCCGCGGATCCGTGCCGCCATTGCTGCCAGTGGAGGGGCACGTCGACGTGGGCCCGGGGCGTCAGGACCGTCAGCCGCGCCCGCTGCAGGTCTTCCGCGATTTCGATCTCCGGGACCAGCCCCCATCCCATGCCCAGCCGGATCGCGGCGCCGAATTCGTGGGCGGCGGGCACGTAGTGCCGGGGCGGCTGGAGCGGCCGGCGGCTGAACCTGCGCAGGAAACGGTCCTGCAGGTCGTCCTTGCGGTCGTAGGTGATCACCGGCGCCTGCGCGAGCGTTTCCGCCGTGACCCCGCCGCCGAGCCACAGCCCGGCGAACTCCGGGGTGCAGACGGGGAGGTAGCGCATAACGCCCAGCCGGCGGGCCGTACAGCCCGGCGCCGGCTTGGCGGTAGCGGTGATGGCCCCGGCCGCGGCGCCGCTGCGGAGGAGGTCCAGGGAGTAATCCTGGTCCTCGCGCAGGATTTCCAGCTGGACCGTGTCCGCCACGGCGGCCAGGGCAGGCAGCGCCCAGGTGTGCAGCGAATCGCTGTTGACCACCAGGGTGAGGCGGGCTCTTGCATGCGGAATTCCGGGCTGCAGTTCCTCCGCCAGGTCGGCGGAGAGCATCTCGAGCTGGCGGGCGAAGCGCACCACGGCCTGCCCGGATTCGGTGAGTTCGAGGGGCCGGGTCCTGCGCAGCACCGGCCGGCCGACGGCGGCTTCCAGCGCCCGGACGCGCTGGCTGACGGCGGACGCCGTCACCGACAGCTGGCGGGCGGCGGCGTCGAAACTGCCGTGGGCGAGGATCGCCGCCAGGGTGCGGGCCTGCTCAGGATGAACGTCAATCATTAGGTCATCTTATGATGACCAAAAAACTTTAACTGGTTTCATGGTGGTGGTCGGCTTAGCGTGGGGCGCGTGATCTTCTCCCTCGTTTCAGGCCTCGCCACGGGACTGTCGCTCATCGTCGCCATCGGGGCGCAGAACGCGTTCGTGCTCCGCCAGGGCATCCGGCGCTCGCATGTCGCGCTGGTTGTTGCCGTGTGCGCGGCGTCGGACCTCGTGCTGATCGGGTTCGGCGTGGCAGGGCTCGGCGTAGTCATTGAACGGGCGCCGGCAGTGCTCCACGCCGTCCGGTGGGCGGGTGCCGCGTTCCTCTTGGCCTACGGAGTCCTGGCCGCGCGGCGCGCCATCCGCGGCGGACAGCCGGCCCAGGCCGCTGCCCGGCCAGCCGGAAGCCGGGCAGCGGCGCTGGGCACCTGCCTTGCCTTGACCTGGCTGAACCCCCACGTCTACCTCGACACCGTCTTGCTCCTGGGATCCCTCGCAGCTGCCCACGGCGAGACGGGGCGGTGGTGGTTTGCCGCCGGCGCCGGACTGGCGAGCATCGGCTGGTTCACCGCCCTCGGCGTCGGCGCGCGTTTCCTGGGTCCGCTGTTCCGGCGCCGGAGCGCCTGGCGCCTGCTCGACGGCGGCACCTCCCTTGTCATGGTCACCCTCGCCGCGCTGCTCGTCACCTGAGCGGCGCTCCGCAGCGCGTTTCCGGGCGGCGCCGTCCTCAGCGGTTGCGGATGGACCATGCCAGGAGCCGGTCCACCGGCCACGTGGTGACGATCCGCTCCGCGGGGATGCCGTTCAGCGCCGCGCGTTCGGCCCCGTACTGGAGGAAATCCAGCTGGCCGGGTGCGTGCGCGTCGCTGTCGACGCTGAACAGGCAGCCGGCATCCAGGGCGCGCTGGATGAGGTCGTCCGGCGGGTCCTGGCGTTCCGGCCGGGAATTGATCTCGACCGCCACCCCGTTTTCCGCACACGCCGCGAACACGCGCCCGGCGTCGAATTCCGAGCGGGGACGCGTCCCGCGTGACCCTTGGACCAGGCGGCCCGTGCAGTGGCCAAGCACATTTGTATGCGGATTCCCCACGGCGGCCAGCATCCGTCCGGTCATGGTCCGGCTGTCGGAGCGGAGCCTGGAGTGCACGCTCGCCACCACGATGTCGAGGCGGTCCAGCATCTCCGCCGGCTGGTCCAGGGACCCGTCCTCGAGGATGTCCACCTCGATGCCGGCCAGAATCCGGAGATCCGCGCGGCCGGCGTCGATCCGTGCCACTTCGTCCAGCTGTTCCTCCAGCCGCCCGGCGCTCAGGCCGTTGGCGATCCTGAGCGAGGGGGAGTGGTCGGTGACCGCGAGATATTCACGGCCCAGCATTTCGGCGGCGTCGGCCATGAGCCCAATCGGCGAACCGCCGTCGGACCAGTCGCTGTGCGTGTGGAGGTCCCCGCGCAGGACGGCCAGCAGGGCGCGGCCACCCTGGGCCAGGGGTTCGGAGCCACGCCGTCGGAGGTCGAGGAGGTAGCCGGGAACGTCCCCCGCCACGGCCTGCCCGATGACCTCGGACGTTCTGTCGCCGATTCCCTTCATCCGTTTGAGCCGGGCGTCGCGGGTCCGCTCCGCGAGGTCCGTAGGATCGAGGCCGCTGATGATCCCGGCAGCCTTCCTGAACGCCTGGACCTTGAAGGTGGCTGCGTCCCCGCGTTCGAGCCAGAAAGCGATCTCATTGAGGGCAGCGACGGCGTCCATCTGTCCATCATCCGTCCCCGGGGGCGTGCGCTGTCCAGCGGTTTTCGTGCGGCGCGCCAGCTCATTTTGGAGAATCGGCAGGTTGGCCCTTATAGTTTTATAGGTCCAGTTCGGAGCAACTCGAAAGGACAAAAACGAACGGCTTCGGCCCTTTATTTTTGCCCATGATGAGCCGAATTGAGTTCTGGCCCCCATCGTCTAGCGGCCTAGGACACCGCCCTTTCACGGCGGCGGCACGGGTTCGAATCCCGTTGGGGGTACGCAAGGAAGTGGTCAAACCGGATGTGAAAGTCTGGTAGGCTAAGAGCCTTGAAAAATTGCGGTAGCGATACTGCAGACATGCAAGAAACAAGCAAGGCCCTGTAGCGCAGTTGGTTAGCGCGCCGCCCTGTCACGGCGGAGGTCGCGGGTTCAAGTCCCGTCAGGGTCGCTCTGATTGCCGGAAGAGATTCCGGTTTTCATGGTGACACGTCACCTAGGCTCTGTAGCTCAGTTGGTAGAGCGTTCGACTGAAAATCGAAAGGTCACCGGATCGACGCCGGTCGGAGCCACCACTGGGAAGCATCAGTTCTTCGGAACTGGTGCTTTTCTTCTTTAACCCTTCATCGATTGCTCCGTGGACGCCCTTTTGAGCCCCGATAAGGGCAGTTGCGCAGCAATCGACGGGTCTGCCACGCCTCCGGCCCGGGCTGCCGCGTTGGGCCCCGCCACCATCACGGCTAGACTCGCACGCTGGGGAAAGAACGCCAAGGCCGCCGGCAGCCCGATCCGGACCGGCGGTGCAATCTCAACCGGAAAAGTGATTTCTAAACGTGATTTTGAAGAATGCTGCACGCTCTCTGACCGTAACCGCCCTCTTTGCCGCCGTCGCCCTCAGTGCCTGCTCGGCGCCGGAACCCGGGAGCGCGCCGTCGTCCGCTGCCGCCGCTCCAGCCTCCGCCACCCCGAGCCCCAGCAAGTCCACCGGACCGTACGGGGACTTCCCCACGGCGGCCGAAGCCTGCGCCAAGATTTCCGAGCAGGCCACCGGCGCCACGCTGCTGCCGCTCGCGGCAGCGAAGGGCACAGCGGCTGAACTGGAGCAGCTCAAGGCGGAACTGAACCGGACCGCGGAGCGGGTCCCGGACAGCCTCCAGGCCGACTTCGCGAAGCTCAGCCAGGTGGCAGCCGCCGGTGTGAGCGATCAGACGATCTTCTCAAGCGGCAAACTGCAGGCCGCCATGGCCCCCGTTACGGGCTGGCTCGCCGCCAACTGCGCGTAGCCTTCCGATGGTGGCGCAGTCCGTTTCTGCTTGGGCCGGCGCCGCCCGCACCAGCGGCTCTCCAGGCATTCCAGACTTCCCCTGGGCCGCGCCGCCACAGTCCCGGATGCAGGGACTAGGGTTGTCTCAAAGAGAAGGGGGAGTGCTCATGGAATACCAGAATCCTCAACCCGTTGCGGTTCCCGGCGCCGGGCCGCTGGCCACCGGGCTGCCTGCCGTCACGCACTTGGCCGGCGGCCGCACCGTCATTTCCGATGCCGCCGTCGCAAAGGTCGCCGGCATCGCCGCCCGCTCGGTTCCCGGCGTCTACTCCCTGGGCTCCGGTCCGTCCCGGGCCCTGGGCGCGATCCGTGACGCCGTCGGCAGCTCGGACCATGCTGCCGGGGTCCGGGTGGAAGTCGGCGAAACACAGGTGGCCGTGGATATCGACCTCGTGGCCGTCTACGGCACGCCCCTGCACGCCCTGGCGGACCAGATCCGTGCCGCCGTCTACTCGGCGGTCGAGGAGCTCGTCGGGCTCCAGGTCATCGAGGTCAACGTTGAGATCAATGACGTGTACGTACCCGGCCCGGCGAAGCCCGCCGCCCCGGTTGAGGTCCGGCCTACGAGGGAGCCGCTCCAGTGAATCTGACCGTTGTGGGGATCGCGGTAGGTGCGTTCGTGGCCTTCATGTCCTTCCAGTTTGGCTTCTGGGGGTTCCTTGGCGCCTTGCTGTTCATGGGCGTCGGGGCCCTGTTTGGCCGGGCCGCGGAAGGGAAACTTGACCTGCGCAGCGTGCTCGATGCCATCACGGGCCGGCGTTCCTCTTCATGAGCGGCAGTTCCGTGAGCAGCAGTTCCATGAGCGGCAGTTCCGTGAGCAGCACCGCCGGGATGAGCAGCACCGCCGGGGAGGTGTCCCGCGGCACCGCGATGGCCGGACACAACCGGATCAGCACCCAGGCCCTGACCTCCGTGGCGCGTGCCGCCGCGGCGGAGGCCCTCGGCGTTCCGCCGCACGAGGTGCGTGCCGACTGGTCCGACGACGAGGGCCTGCTGGCTTTGTCCCTCGTCACCCCGATCGCCGTCCCCGCGCTGACCGCCGTCCTGCGCGATCCTGGGCAGGTGGCGGCCTTCGGCGGCTCCATCCGGGACAGGGCCGTGGCCGCCAAGGGTGACATCCTGCGCCGCATCGTCGAACTCAGCGGGGCGCAACTGAGCCGCGTGGACATCCGCATCAGCGGCGCCACCGTCAGCGAACGGCGGCGGGTCCGGTGAGCCAGGCTACCGAACGCGGGCACGTCAGCGACGGTTCGCGCCCGCCCGTGACCGGAGCGGCAGGCATGGAGCGGATCCTGAAACGCGAGACGCGCCCCTCGAGGGCCGCCCCCTCCGTGATTGCCGCCGGCCTGGTCATCGTGCTGTGCGTCTACGCACTCCTTGAAACCGCCGTCCGGGCCGTCGGGCAGCCGCCCTGGCTCGTGGATCCGCAGACCGCCGCGGAGAACATTGTGGCGCTTCCCGACGGCGTGCCCCCGCTCCTGCTCGGCGTCATGGGAGCGGTGCTGGTCATGGTCGGATTGTATTTCTTCCTCAATGCGGTGCTGCCGGGGCGCCGGGCCCGCCATCTCCTGCCGGACCGCCGTGCCGCCGTCGTCGTTGATGATGAGGTGATTGCCTCCGCCCTGGCGCGCCGGGCGCGCCTGGCCGCCAACGTGACCCAGGATCAGGTGATGGTGGTGGTGTCGAGGAACCGGGTGCTCGTCAATGTCCGGCCGACCTCCGGCGTTCCCCTGCGCACCGACGCCGTCCTGGCGGCCGTACGCGCGGAACTCCAGGAAATGGCGCCGTCCCCCATGCCCGAGGTCCGGATCAACGTGGCCTTGGCGGGGGTGATCGGGGCATGAACAGCACCCCCAGAATCCTCAACCGCATCCTGATCGGCATTCTCGGGGCCAAGCTCCTCGCGATCGGCGTCCTGCTGATCCTGCTGGCGGCCGTGCCGGCAGCCGCAGCCTGGTGGCACGCCTTGTCGGCCGGGGTGTGGGCCAACATGCGCGGGGTGTTCGAGCGCACGCGTTTCCCGGGACGCCAGGAGAGCTGGCTGTGGATTGTCATCGTCGTACTGCTGGTCCTCGTGATTGCCCTGATGGTGGCGTGGGCCGCCCAGCAGGGCAAGGGCCGCACCGACCTGCTGGTGGCCGAGGAGGACCCCGGCGACGTGCCCGGCAATGTCCGGATCGGCAGCGGAGTCGCCGAACAGGCGCTCCGTGCCGCCCTCGCGGACCGCCCGGATCTGGCCGGAACCACCGTCGCTACCTACGAGATCCGCGGCGAACCGGCGCTGAAAATCCGCGTACAGCCCCGGCAGGGCGTGGCCCCGCATGCCCTCGCCGCCGAGGTGTCGGCGCTGGTGGAGGCACTCGACGTCGTGATCGGCAAACAGACGCCGGTGCTGATCCACCTCGCCTCGGGTGCGCGCTCGCGGCTCGGGCGGGCCGAACGCGTCCGCTGACGCGACGGCGGGACCCCCGCAAACGCGGGACGGAGGCGGCCTGCGGGGCGAAGGACTCCTTTGCATAAAGGTTTCATGTAAACGCTTGCATTCCCCGCATGCTGGTGATTAGTGTGATGGGCACCACACCAACTGCACCGCCGTCATCCGGCACTCAGCGAGGAGCCACCAGCATGAAAACACCTAAGTTCCTACTTCCCGTAGCCACAGCAGGCGTTCTAGCCCTCACCCTCTCCGCCTGTGGCGGAGGAGGGGGCGGCGGTGGCGGCGGGGGCGCCGCGGCGGGTAGCGACGCCGAGCAAGGCCTGGACGGCCGCGGCCCCATCACGTTCGTCCAGGGCAAGGACAACAGCAACGTCGTCCGCCCGCTGGTCGACAAGTGGAACGCCGCCCACCCGGACCAGAAGGTCACGTTCAAGGAGCAGACCGACCAGGCGGACCAGCAGCACGATGACCTCGTCCAGCACTTCCAGGCCAAGGACGCCAGCTACGACGTCATGCGCGTGGACGTCGTCTGGACGGCGGAATTCGCGGCCAAGGGCTGGCTGCAGCCGCTTAAGGACAAGACAGCAATCGACACCTCCGCCATGCTGAAGCCGACCGTCGAGGCCGCGTCCTATAAGGGGACCCTGTATGCGGCACCGGAGACCTCGGACGGCGGCATCCTGTATTACCGCAAGGACCTCGTGCCCACGGCGCCCAAGACCTGGGCCGAGATGATGGGCATGTGCACCATCGCCAAGGCCAACAACATCGGCTGCTACGCCGGCCAGTTCTCCAAATACGAGGGCCTCACGGTCAACGCCTCCGAGGCCATCAACTCCGCCGGCGGATCCGTGCTGGATAAGGACGGCAAGCCCAGCCTGAACACCGACGCCGCCAAGGCCGGGCTCGGCAACCTGGCCAAGGCCTACGCGGACGGCAACATCCCCAAGGAGGCCATCACCTTCCAGGAGGAGCAGTCCCGGCAGGCATTCCAGGACGGCAAGCTCCTCTTCCTGCGCAACTGGCCGTACGTCTACAACCTGGCCACCACTGAAGGCTCGTCCAAGGTCAAGGACGTGCTCGGCATGGCGGCCCTCCCCGGCAAGGACGGCGCGGGCGCATCCTCCCTTGGCGGCCACAGCGACGCCATCAGCGTGTACTCCAAGAACAAGGCCACGGCCCTGGACTGGCTGAAGTTCCTCACCACCGAGGAGACCCAGAAGTTCTTCGCAACCCAGGGTTCGCTGGCTCCGGTGCTGGGCAAGCTCTATGACGACCCTGACCTCGTCGCCAAGCTGCCGTACCTGCCGGTGCTGAAGACCTCGATCGAGAACGCCGTGCCGCGCCCCGTTACCCCGTTCTACCCGGCCGTCACCAAGGCCATCCAAGAGAACGCCTACTCCGCCATCAAGGGCGAGAAGCCGGTGGACGCCGCGCTGTCCGACATGCAGAAGTCCATCGAATCCGCCAGTGCGGGACAATAACTAGCCATGGCAACCGAATTAGGCCCGACGCCGGTCAAGGCACCGGCGTCGGGCGGGACCCCGCTCCACCACGCACCCAAGGGTGTGGGGGAAGACAACCGTATTGCGAGCCAGGGCCGCTGGGCCTCCTGGCTCCTGGCGCCGACCATCATCGCCCTCGCGGTGGTGATCGTCTACCCGATCATCAGCGCCCTCGTCATGTCCTTCCAGAAGGACGCCGGCCTCGACCCGGCCAGCGGGCTGTTCACCGCCGGCGGCCCGGCCGGCGTCCAGAACTACGTCCACTGGCTGGCCCAGCAGTGCTCCGCCCCGGGCGGCGGAACGGCGGCCTGCCCTCCCGGAACGCTGGGAGCGCAGTTCTGGTCAGCAACCGCGACCACCTTCTTCTTCACGATCGTGACCGTGGCGCTGGAGACCGTGCTGGGTTTCTGGATGGCCATCATCATGGCGCGGACCTTCAAGGGCCGCAGCGCAGTGCGCGCCGCCGTGCTCGTGCCGTGGGCCATCCCGACGGCCGTCACCGCCAAGCTGTGGCTGTTCATCTTCGCCTTCGAGGGCATCGCCAACAAGCTGTTCAACACCTCGATCCTGTGGACCGGCAGCGAGTGGCCGGCCAAGTGGGCGGTCATCATCGCGGATGTGTGGAAGACGACGCCGTTCATGGCGCTGCTCATCCTGGCGGGCCTGCAGATGATCCCGGCCGAAGTGTACGAAGCGGCCAGGGTCGACGGCGCCAGCGCCTGGCAGCGGTTCCGGCTGATCACGCTGCCGCTGGTCAAACCGGCCCTGATGGTGGCCGTCCTGTTCCGCACCCTGGATGCCCTGCGCATGTTCGACCTCCCCTACATCCTGACCCAGGGCGCGAACAACACCACCACCTTGTCCATCCTGGTGATCAACCAGCTCAGGCAAGGCTTCAACGCGGCGGCGGCCCTCTCCACCATCACGTTCATCGTCATCTTCCTGGTCGCTTTCATCTTCGTCCGGTTCCTCGGCGCGAATGTTGTCGAGCAGCAGACCGGCGCAAGTAAGGGGAAGAAATGAGTGCCTCGACAGCGCTCCGGGCCGAACAGGACCGGGGCAGGAAAGTCGCCCAGAACCGGGAGAAGTGGGCGCAGGGGCGGACCTACGTCAGCGCCGCCGTCATCCTCATCTGGTGCCTTGCCCCGGCCTACTGGATGGTGGTGACGGCATTCCGGGACGTGGGCTTCACCTACGACACCTCCGTGTTGCCCACCCACGTCACGCTGGACAACTTCAACACGGCCTTCGACACCTCCTTCGGCAACAGGTTCGGCCAGGCGCTGCTCAACAGCGTGTTCATCGGCCTGATGGTCACCCTGGTGTCCCTGATCCTTGGCGTGTTCGCCGCGTATGCGCTGTCACGGCTGAACTTCAGGTTCAAGTTCCTGGTGCTGGGCTTCATCCTGGGTGCCTCGATGTTCCCGGGCGTTGCCCTCATCACGCCGCTGTTCCAGCTGTTCACCAACATCGGCTGGATCGGCACCTATCAGGCGCTGATCATCCCGAACATCTCCTTCGTGCTCCCCCTGACGGTCTACACCCTGACGTCCTTCTTCCGCGAGATGCCGTGGGAACTCGAGGAGTCCGCCCGGGTGGACGGCTGCACCCAGGGGCAGGCTTTCCGCAAGGTGATCATGCCGCTGGCCGCCCCGGCCATCTTCACCACGGCGATCCTGGCCTTCATCTCCTCCTGGAATGAGTACCTGATCGCCAGCCAGCTCTCCGGCGATGCGACCCAGCCGGTAACGGTGGCCATCGCCAGCTTCGCCGGGGCCCAGCCCAACCAGGTCCCGTACACGGCCATCATGGCGGCGGGCACCATTGTCGTCATTCCCCTGGTGATCCTGGTGCTGGTCTTCCAGCGGAAGATCGTGGCCGGCCTGACGGCGGGGGCGGTCAAGTGACACCGTCCGCCGCCCGGGGCAAGCAGCCCCGGGCCAAGCAGCCCCCGGGCCAGCACAAACCCGGTGAGGTCAGGTCGATGCACCGGCGCGTGCGCTCCGGGGAAGACTTCGACATCATCATCGGGTTCCTGGGCTTCTGGGCGGTCGTGCTGCTGGTGGTCACTGTCTGGATGGAAGTGACAGGCCAGCCGGCCCTCGGCTGGGCCCTGGGGCTGCTGGGCATGCTGCTGGCTTTGTACGGTATGACCAGGCTGCGCCGGCGCCTGCCGCAAAGGACAGCGACCAGGCGCAGCTGAAGACCGGACACCACCGGCGCCGTCATATGCGTCGGCGCCGGGCAGGGGAGGAAGGCACCCCTGCGGACAGCCGATAGGCTTCTGCGGGCAGTAGACAAGGGGACATGGTGGCACGGACTACAGACAGGGCGCAGCGGGGAGGCCACGCGGGCGTCAGCATCGAGGATGTGGCCGCCGCCGCCGGAGTCTCCACCGCCACCGTGTCCAGGGCCGTCCGGGGCCTGCCCCGGGTGTCGCCGGCCACCCGGGAGAAGATCCTGGGCATCGCCAAAGACCTGGGCTATGTGGCCTCCTCCTCGGCCTCCGGCTTGGCCACCGGGCGGACCAGGACCATCGGCGTGCTGGCCCCTTTCGTCAGCCGCTGGTTCTTCTCCAAAGCCATTGAGGGCGCGGACCGGGAACTGCACGCCCGCCAGTACAACCTCTCGCTGTTCAACCTTGGCGGCCACGGGAGCAACCGCGAGCGGCTCTTCAGCAAGACCATGGTCTACAAGCAGATCGACGCGCTGCTGGTCCTGTGTATGGCGCTGACCCATGACGAGATCGAGCACCTGCAGAAGATCGATATCCCGCTGGTCGTGGTGGGCGGCCACGTCGAGGAATGCCCCTACATCGGCATCGACGACTACGCCGCGGCCTCCACCGCCGTACGCCACCTCATCGACCTCGGCCACCGGGACATCGCCCTCCTGCACGGCGACGACGAAACCGACCTGAACTTCGACGTCCCCAGGGTCCGGATCAAGGCCTTCCAGGATGTGATGAAGGAGGCCGGGCTGAAGGTGCGGCCGGAGTGGGATGAATGGGGGGATTTCGCGGTCCAGAGCGGCCAGGAGGCCTTCCGCCGGCTCTGGAGCCGGCCCGGCACGAAGCCAACCGCCATCTTCTGCGCCTCGGACGAGATGGCCATGGGGATCATCTTCGAGGCCAACCGGGCGGGGGTCCGGATCCCGCAGGAGCTCTCGGTGGTCGGGATCGATGACCACGACTTCTCGGACGCGGTGGGCCTGACCACCGTCGGGCAGCGCCCGGACGAACAGGCCGAACTGGGCACCAAGATGCTGCTGGACGAACTCGACGGCGTTGCCGGCGCGGTGCGCTCCACCGTTGCCCCGCACCGGCTGATCGTCAGGAGGACGACGGCGCCGCCCCGGCCGGCGGGGGGCGCCGCCTAGCAGGCTGAGCCTGCCTGGTCCCCGCCTATTCGGGCAGGACGAGGACCGGTGTCTTGTCCTCGATCACCTTGCCCTGGAAGAATTCGGGGCGTTTGCGGTACATCAGCAGCATCACGATCAGTCCCAACGCAATCAGCCCGACGCCGATAACGAAGACCAGGCCCACTCCGAACACTTCTGATCCGCTGCCGAACGCGGGATTCCAGCTGTCAACGGCCGTCTGGAAGAAGACGACGGCGAGGGCCAGTCCGCCCAGCAGCGGGAAGAGCAGCCGGAACAGGAACCCTCGGACACTTTCCAGGGCGGTGCGACGGAAGTACCAGACGCAGGCCAGCGCAGTCAGCCCGTAGTAGAAGCAGATCATCAGGCCCAGGGCCATGATGGTGTCATTCAAGACGTTGTCGCTGACAAAGCGCATCACGGTGTAAAAGCCGGCTGAAACCCCGCCGGCGATCACGGTGGTGAACACGGGGGATTTGAACCGGGGGTGAACGTGGGCAAAGCGTTCCGGCAGCGCCTTGTAGTAGCCCATGGCGAGAAGACTTCGGGCTGGAGAGATCATGGTGGACTGCAGGGAGGATGCACAGCTGGAGAGCACCGCAAGGGAAAGCAGGATCGCGAACGGCCCCATCACGGGTCCGGCGATGGCGGTGAAGACATTTTCGGATATCTCCGGGTTGTTGAGCCCCAGGCCGGTGTCGCCGATTCCGGCGAACATGACGGTGGCGACTGATCCGAGGAGGTAAATCACCAGGACGGCGGCGGCTGTGACCCATGCTGCGACGCCTGCTGTTTTCTTTCCGTTGGTCGTTTCCTCGTTGACGGTCAGGCATACATCCCAGCCCCAAAAGGCAAAGATGGACAGTGAAAGGCCGGCCGCGAAGGCGGAGAAGCTGTCGATGCCGAACGGGTTGAACCATTCCCAGCTGAAGGCGAGCGGCTCCGCGTCCGGGATCGTGCCGATTTTACTCAGGGCTCCGACCACAAACCAGGCAAGGATGACAAGCTGGAAGATAACGAGGACGTACTGCACGGTTTTGGTGGTCCTGACCCCTCGCGAGGAGACCCAGACGGCGAGCCCGACGAACACCAGGCAGGTCAGGACGTTGACGGCCTTGTTCTCGGCCAGGTCCGTGAGCATCGGGATGCCCGTCAGTTGGGACAGAAACAAGTAAAAGAAATCGACGGCCACCCCGGCAAGGTTGGAGAGCACAATGATGTTCGCGGCCAGGAGGCCCCAGCCGCCCATCCATCCGACGAACGGCCCAAAGGCTTTGGTCACCCAGGTGAAGGTGGTGCCGCTGTCGGGTGTATCGGCATTCAGCTCGCGGTATCCCAGCGCGACAAGGAACATCGGAATGAATCCGACGATAAAGATGGCCGGGATGTGGGTGCCGACGGCCTGGACAGTGGGGCCCAGGGTCGAGGTCAGGACGTAGGCCGGAGCGATGGTGGAGATGCCGATCACGATGACGGCGATCAGGCCGAGCTGTCCGCCCGCCAGGCCTTTACTGCCGTTTTGGGCCGTTGGCGGGGTTGCTGCAATGCGTCGCAGTTCTGTCATGGGGATGCCTTTCGGTGGAGGGGTGATGGGTCGGCCGGTTCAGGCCAGCCGCGGCGTCCGCGGCGGAGCGGTGCGGCGCTCACCCGTGGCCTCGAAAGCTGCGGCGAGCGTCAGCAGGGTCGTGTCGTCGTAGGCCCGGCCCGCGAAGGTGAGTCCGACGGGCATGCCGATATCGGACATCGTGCCCATCGGAACGGTGACGGTCGGGATGCCCAGGTGCCGCGGCACGAGGTTGCCGTTGGCGATCCAGACGCCGTTGCGCCAGCCGAGATCCGCGGATGCCACGTTGACGTCCATGTCGGCCGGTCCGACGTCGGCGGAGGCGGGAAACAGCACGGCATCCAGGCCGAGCCCGTCCATCCATTCCTCCAGGTCAATGCGCCTGGTCTCCTCGAGTCCGCGGAGGCCTTCTTCGAGGTGGGGGATCTCGGTGAGGGCGGAAACCCCGCGCTCGCGGATGTGTTCCGGGTAGGCGGCAATGTCGTCGTCGAAGCCGTCGTAGCGGTCCGGGAGCGCCCCTGCAGGGTGCGGAAAAATCGTGGCGCCGTCGACGTCCGCCAGGCTGTTGAGCGCCGGATCTGCGTTTGCGGCGAGGAAATCCTCCCAGGCCCAGGCCGAGAGGTCCCTGATTTCGTGCTGCAGGTATTCCGGGCTCACGAGCCCGCGGCTGGCGATGACAGGTGCGCCGGGGCGGTCGCCTTCGTAGTTGGAGACGACGGGGAAGTCCACCAGCACTACCTCGGCGCCGGCTGCTTCGAGATCGCGGCGGGCAGCTTCCCACAGATCGATGACGGAGGCGCGGGTCTCGATCCGCTGCCCGGTGGGGCCGCCGATGCCTGGCTTCCTGCCCTGGCCGGCGTCCGGATCGGCGTTCACGTACATGCGCGGGACCCCGAAGCGCTTGCCGTTCAAGACGGCCCGGGCGCCCTCCTCGTCTGCGGGGGCCAGCGCCGGATAGGACTCTGGGCGGATCGAGGATACGGCGGGGATCACAACCCACGGCTGCATGCGCCAGAAGTCGCCCCGGGGATCGGGGTCGTCGGCGACGACCACGTCCAGCAGTTCCAAAAGGTCCGCCATGGAGCGGGTGTGCGGCACCACGACATCCATGGTCGGTACGAGCGGCCAGTTGCCGCGTACCGAGATGACTCCGCGCGAGGGCGTGTACGCGCACAGGGCGTTGTTAGACGCCGGTGAGCGCCCGCTGGACCAGGTCTCCTCGCCCAAGCCGAACGCCGCGAAGCTTGCCGCCGTCGCGGTTCCGGATCCGTTGGAGGATCCGGAGCCAAAGGCGGCGGTGAGGTAACCGCTGTTGTAGGGGCTCTCGGCGCGGCCGTAGGCGCCGCGCTGCATGCCGCCGTTGGCCATGGGCGGCATATTCGTGAGCCCGATGAGCACGGCGCCCGCTGCACGCAGCCGCTCGATGGTGAAGGCGTCGCGCTGCGCCACGAGATGTTCGAAGGCCGGTGAACCGGCTGCGGCGGTGAGGCCCTTCGCCAGGTAGCTGTCCTTGGCCGTGTACGGGATCCCGTCCAGCGGGCCGAGCATTGTGCCGCCGGCCCGGCGCTCGTCCGAAGCGCGCGCATCCGACAGCGCCCCGGGGTTCATGACCACCAGCGCGTTCAGCCTGATGCCGCCGCGGTCGTAGGCCTCGATGCGCTCCAGATACGCATGGGTGAGTTCCTCGCTTGTCACCTGGCCGGCGTCCAGGGCGGCGCGCAGCGTCGCGATGGATGCCTCAACGACGTCGAAACGGCCCATCATGCCACCGGCCCGCCGAGTTTGGGCTGCTGCTGGGTAATGCAGTGGATTCCGCCGCCGCGGGCCAGGATCGGCCGGGCTTCCACGGTGATGACGCGGCGGCCCGGGTAGGCTTCCGCGAGGATTTCCACGGCCAGGGCGTCGGCCCGTTTTTCGCCGTAGCCACAGGCGATCACGCCGCCATTGACCACCAGGTGGTTGACGTAGCTCCAGTCGACGAAGCCCTCTTCGTCGCGCAGCGTCTCCGGTGCGGGCAGCGGGATGATCTGGAAGGGGCGGCCCTTGGCATCCACCTGGGTTTCGAGGAAGGCGTGCAGGGTGCGGCTGACGTCGAAGTCGGGGTGCCCGGGGTTGGTCTGCGTGTGCAGCAGGATGCGGCCGGGGGAGGGCATGGTGGCCACCATGTCGACGTGGCCGCGGGTGCCGAGGTCCTCGTAGTCCCGGGTCAGGCCGCGCGGCAGCCACACGGTGTGGGCGGCGCCCAGGGTGCGGGCCAGCTCCGCCTCCACGCGTGCCTTGTCGGCGTAAGGGTTCCGGCCCGGGTCCAGCTGCACGGTCTCGGTCACGAGCACGGTGCCCTCGCCGTCGACGTGGATGGCGCCGCCTTCGTTGACCAGCACGGAGCTGACCAGCTCGGCTCCAACCCTGCGGGCCATGAAGCGGGCGATCTCGCGGTCCTTTTCCCACGTGGACCACTTGGGTGCGCCCCAGCCGTTGAAGATCCAGTCCACCGCGCCGAGCACGCCGGGCCGCTCATCGTCGATGACAAAGGTGGGGCCGAAGTCGCGCATCCAGAAGTCGTCAAGCGGCGCCTCGACCTGTTCGATGCTGCTGCCGAGCATGCGGCGCGCCCGATCGCGTTCGCTCGGGTCAACCACCATGGTGACCGGCTCGAACTCGGCGACCGCATGGGCGACGGCGGTCCAGGCGGCGTAGGCTTCCTCGGCCGAGGCGGCAGAGTCGCCCAGGGTCAGTCCTTCGCGGGGGAACGCCATCCAGGTGCGCTCGTGCGGCGCGGTTTCCGCCGGCATTTTCCAGGTCATGAGACTCCTTTGTCGTCGTGGGGCTGGATGCCTCAGGTGCCCAGGCATCGTCGCAGTGGCACGTCGCCGGGCGGGCTTCCGGTCGTTATTGATCGCATGATCAATAACGTTGAGAAAATTACTCTAGACTGGTTTGTGATGTCAAGTACTACCCAGAAACGCGCTGCCCGGAAAACGCCGGCGGAACGCGCTGCCGAAATCGCCGAAGCCGCCGAGGAACTGGCGCGCGAGCGGGGGCTTACCGCGGTCACGCTGCGCAACGTGGCGGCCCAGGTCGGCGTGGCTTCAGGGCTGGTTGCGCACTACCAGCCCAATATGGATGCCCTGGTGGCAGGCACGTTTACGACGATCGTCGCAGCGGAGACCGAGGAAGTAGTGGCCATGCTGGATCGGCTTCCGGCTCCGCTGGAACGGCTCGGGATGCTTCTGGACACCCTCACGGGCGGCAGCCGCCTGGATGTGACTGCGGTCTGGGTGGAGGCATGGGCCCTGGGACGCCGGAACGAGACGCTGGCAGGCTGCGTTCGCGAGCAAATGGATGCCTGGCAGACGGTGCTTCAGGGAATTATCGAAGCCGGCGTCGCGGCCGGCGAGTTCGAGACGTCCGACGCCCCGTCCGTGGCCTGGCAGATCCTTGGCATGATCGACGGTCTGAATGCCCAGGCGCTGGTGCGCTGGGACGGTGTCAGTAACCGCGGCACACATTTTGCCCGTGCGGTGGAAGGAATGGTGGGCGCGGCCCGCGGCTCCCTGCTGCCACCCATCGACCGCATTCACAACGTCGATGGGAAGAACGCCTAGGAAGCGCGTGCCAGCTGCCGGATCGGGATCCAGCGGGAGGCCAGCCGGCGGTAGGCCGCGGCCGCCCCCGTCATGTCACCCTCGGCAAGGCACTCGATGCCGAGCCTGACATCGAGCGGGGAATCATCCGGATAGACCTTGTCCGCCACCGCGCCGTAGTCGAGCTCCACCACCGAATCCTGATGGAAGAGTTCAATCCAGTCGGTGAGCTGGGTCAGGTCCTCCAGCATGTCCAGGTCCGGGGCGGCGAGGGCCAGATGGGCCACCGCATAGCGGACCCGCTCGAGGGCCTCGCGGATCGTGGCCCGGATGCGCACGGTGACGATGTGTCCCTCCGATTCGACAACATCCGTGGGGTCCGATTCCTGGAACAGGCAGAACCAGCTGAACGGGATGCCCCAGGTGGAGGCCCGGGTGTGGACGCGGCCCAGCCCGGCGTGCGCCCGGGCCTCGTCGATGCGCTCCTGGTGCCGTTCGCGTTGTTCCTCCGGGATCAGCAGCGCGGCGAGGGGCCCGTGGATTCCCTCCATCAGGGCATTTGCCGCCAGCCCGGCCCGGAGCACCAGCTGGCTCGGGCAATACAGCAGCAACGCACCGGCGGCACCCTGCGGGCCTTCGGCGGAAGCGGCGTCCGGCGTCGGGGGTCCGGGCGGGCTGGTCCTGCCCGGTGCCTCGACGACGCGCACCAGATCCGTCCGGCCGGTGGGAAACGGGTCCCCGCCCGGGCGGGTGATGCGGCCCAGGGAGGCGAGCAGTTCGGCGTTCTCCACCGCGGCCCGGGAGGCCTTATGGGCGGCCGCGGCCCGCAGTACCGTCTGCTGGTCCGCGGGGAAGGCCGCCAGGGGTTCATAGATCCGAAGCGCGGAAGAGAACGGCAGGCCGGCCTGCCCGCGGTAGAGGTTTCCCGTCACCGGATCACGACGCTTCCCTGGCCGGCCCGCATCAGTCGGTCAGCTCCACGACCACCGGGGCATGGTCCGAGGCGCCCTTGCCCTTGCGCTCCTCGCGGTCGATCAGCGCGCCGCTGACCCGGGACGCCAGTGCGGGGGAGGCCAGGATGAAGTCGATCCGCATGCCTTCCTTCTTCGGGAACCGCAGCTGGGTGTAATCCCAGTAGGTGTACACGCCCGGGCCCGGGGTGTGCGGGCGGACAACATCGGTGAACCCGGCGTTTTCAAAGGCCCGGAAGGCGGCCCGTTCCGGCTCGCTGACGTGGGTGAGGCCTTCGGCGCGGAAATAGTCGATGTCCCACACGTCCTCGTCCTGCGGGGCGATGTTCCAGTCGCCCATCAGCGCGATCTGCGCTTCCGGGTCTTCCCTGACCCAGCCCTCGGCGTGGACCCGCAGGGTGTCCAGCCAGCTGAGCTTGTACGGCATGTGTTCGTCGTCGAGCGCCCGCCCGTTGGGGACGTAGAGGCTCCAGACGCGGACGCCCCCGCAGGTGGCGCCGATCGCGCGGGCCTCCTGCACGGCGTCCTTGCCGTTCTTGCCGAAGACGGGCTGGTCCATGAAGGTCCGTTCGACGTCGTCGAGCCCAACGCGGGACGCGATGGCCACCCCGTTCCATTGGCTCAGGCCGAAATGCGCCACCTCATAGCCGTTGTTCTCGAACAGCTCCCACGGGAAATTGTCGTCCTTGCACTTGGTTTCCTGGATGGCCAGGACATCACAGTCGGTGCGCTGGAGCCAGGCCTCAACACGGTCGGCGCGGGCACGGAGGGAATTCACATTCCAGGTAGCAATCTTCACAGTTCCTAACTTACCGAACTTGGCCGCCGGAGGCGGTGGCGGCCCTGCCTCCGGGCGCGCAACGGGGGCACTTTGCCGCCGACACGCCGTCGGGATAGCCGCTACCGGCCGGATCGGGCCCCAAAGCAGCCCCCGACGGCGGCGCCGGCGCGCCCGGAGGCGCCCAAAGCAGCCCCGGACCGCGGCGCCCGCGCGGCCGCCGGCCGGCCCCGCACCCTCTGGAAATTAGTAGGAAGTCCGAGTATATTCGGCTGGAGAGATGATGTACATCACATACATAAGGAGCATTCGGCCATGGTTCGTGAGCTTTCCCATTACATCGGCGGGCAACGGGTGGACGGCACCTCGGGACGGTTCGGCGACGTCTACGATCCGTGCACCGGCGAGGTCCAGGCCAGGGTTCCGCTGGCCAGCACCGAGGAGGTCCGCAACGTGATCGCCAGCGCGGAGAAGGGCCAGCTCGAATGGGCCGCCATGAACCCGCAGCGCCGCGGCCGGATCCTGCTCAAGTTCGTGGACCTGGTCAACGAGAACATCGACGAGCTCGCCACACTGCTGTCGTCGGAGCACGGCAAGACCCTGCCGGACGCGAAGGGCGACATCCAGCGCGGCATCGAGGTGGTCGAGTTCTCCGCGGGCGCCCCGCACCTGCTCAAAGGCGAGTTCTCGGACAGCGCCGGCACCGGCGTCGACGTCCACTCGCTGCGCCAGCCGCTCGGCGTCGTCGCAGGCATCACCCCGTTCAACTTCCCGGCCATGATCCCGCTCTGGAAGTCCGGCCCCGCGCTCGCTGCCGGCAACTCCTTCATCCTCAAGCCCTCCGAACGGGACCCCTCCGTGCCGCTGCGCCTTGCCGAGCTGTTCACCGAGGCCGGCCTGCCCGACGGGGTGTTCAACGTGGTCAACGGGGACAAGGAAGCCGTGGACGCGCTGCTGGAGGATGAGCGGGTCAAGGCGATCGGCTTCGTCGGCTCCACCCCGATCGCGCAGTACATCTACGCCACCGCCGCCGCGCACGGCAAGCGTGCCCAGTGCTTCGGCGGGGCAAAGAACCACATGGTGATCATGCCGGACGCCGACCTGGAGATGGCCGCCGATGCCCTGATGGGCGCCGGTTTCGGCTCCGCGGGCGAACGCTGCATGGCGATCTCGGTGGCAGTGCCCGTGGGCAAGGCCACCGCCGACGCGCTCGTGGCCAAGCTGCAGGAGCGGATCAAGGACCTCAAGGTCGGCCACAGCCTGGCCAAGGACTCGGACTTCGGCCCCGTGGTGGCGCCCTCCGCGAAGGAACGGATCGAAGGCTACATCGCCTCCGGCGTGGAGGAAGGCGCCAGCCTGCTGGCCGACGGCCGCGGGCTGAAGGTCGAGGGCTATGACGGCGGCTTCTGGGTGGGCCCGACGCTCTTCGACAACGTCACCAAGGAGATGAAGATCTACAAGGAGGAGATCTTCGGCCCGGTGCTGAGCGTGCTCCGCGCGGAGGACTACGACGAAGCCCTCCGGCTGTGCAGCGAGAACGAGTTCGGCAACGGCGTGGCGATCTTCACCCGCGACGGCGACGCCGCCCGCGACTTCGCCAGCCGCGTCCAGGTGGGCATGGTGGGCATCAACGTCCCCATCCCGGTGCCGATCGCCTACTTCTCCTTCGGCGGCTGGAAGGCCTCCGGCTTCGGGGACCTCAACCAGCACGGCGCCGACGCGTTCCGCTTCTACACCAAGACCAAGACGGTCACCACGCGCTGGCCTTCAGGCATCCGCACGGGCGCGAGCTTCGTGATGCCGGAAGGCAGCTGATGGCTGGGAAACACTTAGGGGAAACCCAACCAGCTGAGGTCCTGTTCGAGCGGCGCGGCCGCCTCGGCGTCGTCACGCTGAACCGGCCCCGGGCCGTCAACGCCCTCACCGCCGGCATGGCCGCGGCGATGCTGGAGCAGCTCACAGCCTGGGCGGACGACGACGGCGTGGCCACGGTGCTGGTCCGCGGCGCAGGTGACCGCGGCCTGTGCGCCGGCGGCGACATCGTGGCCATCTACCAGGACATGCTGGCCGGCGGCGGCGCCACGGCGGAGTTCTGGGCCGAGGAGTACCGGCTGAACGCCCTGATTGATTCCTACCCCAAGCCCTACGTGGCCTTCATGGACGGGCTGGTCCTGGGCGGCGGCGTGGGGATTTCCGCGCACGGCTCGGTCCGGATCGTCACCGAACGCACCCGGACGGGGATGCCGGAAACCACCATCGGCTTCGCCCCCGACGTCGGCGGAACGTTCCTGCTCGCCCGCTCGCCGGGGGAGTCCGGCACGCACGCGGCGCTGACCGGCGCGCACCTGGACGGCGCGGACGCGCTGTTCCTCGGCCTCGCCGATACCTTCGTGCCGTCCGGCCGGCTGGCGGAACTGGCGGCCGCGCTGGAAAGCGAGCCGGCGGAAGCCGCCGTCGGCCGCTTCGCGGAGCCGGCCCCGCCCTCCGCACTGGCGCAGCAGCGGGACTGGATCGACGCCTGCTATTCCGGTGACGACGCCGAGGAGATCCTGCGCCGGCTGCGCGCCGCCGGGGCGGCTGGCTCCGGGGAAGCAGTCGAGGCGGCCGCCGCGATCGAGGCCAAATCCCCGACGGCCGTGAAGGTGGCGCTGGCCTCCCTGCGCCGGGTCCGCGGGCTGGGCCTGGCCGAAGCCCTCGAACAGGAGTACCGCGTGGGACTGCGCTTCCTCGCCGGCGCCGACTTCCGTGAGGGCATCAGGGCGCAGGTGGTGGACAAGGACCGCACGCCGCGCTGGCGGCCGTCCACCCTCGCGGAGGTCACGGCGGACGACGTCGGGGCCTACTTTGCGCCGCTGGGCGACGGTGAACTGCAGCTATCTTCGAAGGAGACCAATCATGTCTGAGTCGGCGCAGCCTGAGACCACGCAGCCCGGGACGGCGCAGCCCGCGGGCCCCATCGCGTTCCTGGGCCTGGGCCACATGGGCGGCCCGATGGCCGTCAACCTCGTCAAGGCCGGGTACACCGTGACCGGCTTCGATGTGGTGCCGGCGGCGCTGGACGCCGCCCGCGCCCACAACATCCCCACGGCGGACACGGCTGCCGAAGCCGTCGCGGGTGCCGCCGTCGTGCTGACCATGCTGCCCAGTGGCAAGCACCTGTTGGACGCCTACCGCGGCACCGGCGGGGAGCCCGGGCTGCTGGAGGTCGCGGGACCGGGCACCATGTTCCTGGACTGCTCCACGATCAACGTCGACGAGGCCCGGGAGGCGGCCGAACTGGCCGTCGCGGCCGGCCACCGCTCCGTGGACGCGCCCGTGTCCGGCGGCGTGGTGGGGGCCGAGGCAGGCACCCTGACGTTCATGGTCGGGGCGCCGGAGGAGGACTTCGGGGCCGTCCGGCCGCTGCTGGAGGTGATGGGCAGGCGCGTGGTCCACTGCGGCGGGCACGGCGCGGGACAGGCGGCGAAGATCTGCAACAACCTGATCCTCGGCGTCTCCATGATCGCCGTCAGCGAGGCGTTCGTGCTCGGCGAGAAACTGGGGCTGACCCACCAGGCGCTGTTCGACGTCGCCTCCGCGGCCTCGGGGCAGTGCTGGGCGCTGACCACCAACTGTCCCGTGCCCGGGCCGGTGCCGACCAGCCCGGCCAACCGCGACTACCAGCCCGGATTCGCCGGAGCGCTCATGGCCAAGGACCTGAAACTGGCCCTGAACGCGCTGGAAAGCACCGGCGTCGCGGCCCGGCTGGGGCCGCTGGCCTCGGAAATCTACGATACCTTTGCCGCGGAGGGCGGCGCGGGCCGGGACTTCTCCGGCATCATCACCGACATCCGGGACAAGTCCGCGCACTAGGCGGACGGCACCGGCGGACCAGCAGCAGCAGCACCGAACCAGCAGCAGCCGAAGGGGACAGGCATGACGGAACAGTACGCGAACATTCTGGTGGAACACCGCGGCCGGGTGGGCCTCGTGACGCTCAACCGGCCCAAGGCGCTGAACGCCCTGGACCAGGCCACCATGGACGAACTGGTGGCAGCCGTGACGGCCATGGACGCCGACCCCGGGGTGGGCGCGGTGGTGCTCACCGGCTCCGCCAAGGCCTTCGCCGCCGGCGCGGACATCAAGGAGATGGCCGCCAAGGGCTACATGGACATGTACGCGGCAGACTGGTTCCGCGGCTGGGAGGACTTCACCCGGCTGCGCATCCCGGTGGTGGCGGCGGTGTCCGGCTTCGCCCTCGGCGGCGGCTGCGAACTGGCGATGATGTGCGACTTCATCATCGCCGGGGACAACGCCCAGTTCGGCCAGCCGGAGATCAACCTGGGCGTCCTGCCGGGAATGGGCGGCTCGCAGCGGCTCACCCGCGCGGTGGGCAAGGCCAAGGCCATGGACATGATCCTGACCGGGCGCTTCATGGGCGCCGAGGAGGCCGAACGGTCAGGACTGGTGTCCCGCGTGGTGCCGGCCGCGGACGTCGTGGACGAGGCGCTGAAGGCCGCCGCGGTGATCGCGTCAAAGTCCAGGCCCGTGGCGATGCTGGCCAAGGAAGCCGTCAACGCTGCCTTCGAAACGGGTCTGGCGCAGGGCGTGCAGTTCGAACGCCGCCTCTTCCACTCGCTGTTCGCCACGGAGGACCAGAAGGAAGGCATGGCGGCCTTCAGCGAGAAGCGCCTGGCCGAGTTCAGGCACCGCTGACCCCTGGGTTCAAGCACCCCCGCCCCGGGCCGCCTACTTCCGCCGGGCCCGCAGCACGGAATCCGTCACGGTGACGGGGTTCCCGGCCGGATCCTCCGCGGGCCGCGGCCGGGCCTCGCACACCAGGATCTCCCATTCCTCGGGGTCAAGGTCGGCGGCAATTTCCTCCGCGGCGAAAAGCAGGCCCGGCGACGACGGGCGGGGGACACCCGCGCCCAGGTCCGTCGGATGATGGCCAACGATCAAGAGGGTTCCTCCGGGTGCCACCGCCGCGGCGAGCCGTTGATACAGTGCGGTCCGCTCCGGGGCGGGCACGTGCATGAACTGGACCGACACGAGATCGAACGTCCCGGCCGGCGGCGGTGAGCTGGTGAGGTCCTGGTGGGCCCACGTGATTTGCCCGGCCACTTCCGCGTCCTCCGCGGCCCTGGCGGCGGCGCGGGCCAGCGCCACGGAGGAAATGTCCACTGCCGTGACCCTCCAGCCGTGGCGCGCCAGCCAGGTCGAGTCCGCGCCCTCTCCGCTGCCCACGTCAAGTGCCGAGCCGGGCCGGAGCCCTGCTGCCTCGGCCACGAGCTGCGGGTTGGGGCTGCGGCTCCATACGGAGCCGTGCTGCCGGTAGCGCTCGTCCCAGAAGGCTTCGCCGAACGGTACGGTCATCATGATGGCTTGCCTTCCGCCGATGTGGACAAGACCGCTACACACAGTTTCGGTCATTCCGGTGTCCTGGGGAAGATCAGCGAGCCGGCGGCGAACTGGTCTTTTTTGTGCTGCTTGCATATGCGCTGTTGTCGGCGTTCCGCAGCAGGGACCGTGAATAACGCGCGGACGTCTAAATCGGAACTACTGCGTTTTGGGGAGGCAGGCCCGGCAACGCGGGTGGTCAAAACGACCCTTGGCGACGTGCGTCGGAGCGCCGTCCGGATCCGGGCGCCGAAGTTTTTGGAGGTGGTGTTGAGGCCGGCGCAGCCGCCTAATGATCGATTGGTTTTTCCGTTGCCGGGTGTTTCTCCTCGGCCAGGTGGCGGCCCTGTTTCAAATAGTGCGCGAGTTTTTCTTCGCCGTAGGCGCGGCGTTGCCCGATGGATGATCGCATGCCGTGGGCTCGGGGGCTGTCTTGTTCCAAAAGGGCGGAACGGGACTGGACGGAATAAGTGGTTTTCAGACCAGGCCCTCTGACCCGCAGACTCAGGCCGGGGGAGGGCGTTTTCAGTAAGCGGCAGCGAAAGACGCCGCAATCCGCTCCAGCGCCTCTTCCTTGGACACACCGAGCATCTCGGCGATCATTCTTACCATCGCCTCGCTCACTCGGCCGAGCGCGACGATGGCCTCAGAGGATCCGCCCGGAAGATCGCCGGTAATGACTGTGAAGGCGTGCGGGTCGTCGTAGACGAAAGTCGTGAGGATTCCTACGCCCAGACCTAAAAGTTCGTCGGGATTCGGTCGTTTCTCGTTCATCGCCAGCTCCTTGAGTTGGATCGAAGGCGGGCAACTCAGCCGCCTCCATAACCTTCATGTGTAGGGACAGGTGGCCGGGCCTGGTTCAGTCGTCGCTGCCGCCGCTGTGATCGCCGTGGCCACCGCTGTTGTCGCCGGGCCCGGGCGCCTTCCGAAGCGCGCTCTTGTCGGCCTCTATTCCGCCGTTATCGCCCGGATCAGGAGAACGGAAGGGCGACCGGCAGCCCGGAAGGCTGGTGGGACGGGCCTGGCGGACGGAGGTTTTTACCCGCAGGGCCTCCGGTCCACTTCAGGGCCAGGCAGGCGTCGAGTCGACCTTGTTTCCGGTCGCGGCCGCGGTCCTCGTGCTGAGAACCGTGATCTTGATGGGGTGCGGGGTTGACACTCAGGGGTGGTCGCCTGCCACACGATCGTGGCCGGTTTCGGCGTCGCGGAGTCCCGGTCGACGGTCTGTGCCGGACAGCCGTCCACTGGTCGTTTCAACCGTTGTTCTCTCATGACAATTCCTTCGCTAAATTCTGCGCCGAATACCCTCAGAAGGCCCTGACCTGGTCGATAAAGGTGTTGGGCTAAGGTTCCCCATTTGCCGCGGAACATGCCACGGGACCTTGGTCCTACGACGACAGAGCAGTTCTACGCGAGATTGGTCCTACCGCGACGGAGTATCCATCCGACGTTGGTCCTAGGACTACCCGCGGCCGGTCGGGTGCGCTCAATGCCCCCGCACACACGCCCCAGTGTGCTGCTGCCCACCGGCGTGGAGTGGGCAGTCCCTACAAGTGCTACTGGACCCCTAGGTTTGCACAGGGTCGCTGATGAACCCTGTGAGAGACGAAGTCAGGTACTTGACGGGAGGATCTGCGATGGCAAGTTCGCATGGGGAGGCTCGACGCTCCATCCGTCGAACTGATGCCGGTGCCCGTCGACGAGCCCTGAGTCGGCCGTCCCCGCCTCCGGCCAGACATCGCGGTCGAAGGAGTACGTGGTGAACGCGCCATTGCAGGTTCCCGCCCGTACCGAGTGTCTGCGGAGCGTGTCTGTGACGAAGGCTGTTTCGGCGTTCCTGGCTGCCGGCCTGGTCGTGCTCACCGCCGTCGGCTTCGTGTTGGCGCTGGCCCTGCGGCAGACCGCAACCGCAGAGGCCATCGAGCAGGCTCGCCAGTTGACCAGTCTTGAGGCGACGGAGGTCGTGGGCGACGTCCTGACCGACGAAGCTCTCGTGCCCGGGCCGGCTTTTGACAATCTGGACCGGGTAGTCCGCCAGCACGTGATGACCAGTGGGATTGTGCGCGTCAAGGTCTGGGACGCGAGCGGGCGCATCGTGTACTCCGACGATCACTCACTCGTCGGGCTGAGCTTTCCGCTTGCCAGCGACGAGCTTGCCGTGCTCAGGTCCGGTGGCTCGTCGGCGGAGGTCAGCGACCTGACCGACGCCGAGAACCAGGGCGAGAAGACGTACGGAACACTCCTCCAGGTCTACTTGGGTGTCAGGACCCCGACCGGCCAGCGGCTGATGTTTGAGACGTACCAGCCGTATCAGGTCATAACCGACGCGAGCCAGCGGTTGTGGCTGGCAAGCCTGCCGGTGCTGCTCGGCGGACTCGTCCTGCTCTATCTCGTGCAGGCCCCGCTCGCGTACCGCATGGCCCGTCGCCTCAAACGCAGCCAGGAAGAGCGTGAAGCCATGCTCGTCGCTTCCCTGGCCGCATCCGACAATGAGCGGGCGATGATCGCCGCCGACCTGCACGACGGGATCGTGCAAGGCCTCGCCGGCGCCTCCTACTCACTGAGCGCCGCGGCTGAGCGGACCCGCGGGAGCGATGCGGCCACGGCGCAGGTCATGACCGCGACTGCGGCGGACCTTCGCCGCTGGTTGCGCGAGCTGCGCAGCCTTGTCGTCACCATCACTCCGCCGCTGCTGCATGTACAAGGCCTCGCCACGGCACTTGACGACCTCGCCGCCACCCTCACGGTGCGCGGTCTCGCCGTGACGGTTGAGGTGACCGATACCGAGCAGCTCGATGATAAGACCGAGGCGCTCATTTACCGGGCCGCGCAGGAGGCGGTGCGCAACATTGTGCGGCACGCCGACGCCCATTCAGTCACAATGAGGGTCGCCCGCAGCGGCAGCGCAAGCCCGGGGCGGCGCGATGAGACACTCGTGCTTCGTGTACACGACGACGGCTGCGGCTTCGAACCCGGCTGCACCGCCGCTCGAAGCCGCGGGAGCGTCGGCCTAGAACTTCTCAGCGCGCTGGCCTCTTCGCACGGTGGCAAGCTGACCGTTCACGCATCCCCCGGCGGGGGCACGGAGCTCGTCCTGTCGGTGCCTCTCGTCCATGCGACTGCACCTCCCCCGGGGGATCCGGCGCAGGAACCGGCCAAGACGATGGCCTTTCCATGATCCGGGTCCTGGTCGTGGACGACCACGCGATCGTAAGGCGCGGCCTGAGCGACCTGCTGAGCGCCGCCGAGGGCATCGAGGTCGTCGGGGCGATCGCCGATGGCTCACTGGCAACAGGGTCCGTCGTTACGGATCTTGAGCCGGACATCGTATTGATGGACATGTCCATGCCAGGTCTTAACGGTATCGACGCGACCCGCGCGATCCTTGCGGTCCGGCCCGGCACCAAGGTCATCATCTTGACATCGTTCAGCGAGAACGCGCGCATCCTGTCCGCCCTCGAAGCCGGGGCGGTCGGCTACCTGCTCAAAGATGCCGAGCCCGAGGACATCATCAAAGCACTGCGCGACGCCGCCGCCGGCGGTGTCCCACTGTCACCGATGGCCGCCCGCGCGCTACTGCCGGGCAACCGGCCCGTCGGCACTGGCACCTCAGCCAGGCTCTCGGCGCGTGAGCGCGAGGTCCTGTCGCTGGTCGCGGTCGGTCTGCCGAACAAGAGCATCGCCCGGCGGCTCACCATCAGCGAGAAAACCGTCAAGGCGCACCTGACGCGCGTCTTCACCGCCCTCGGCGTCACAGACCGCACCTCGGCTGCCTTGTGGGCCCAGCGGCAGGGAATCGCCTTAGATCCTGTGCCGGATACCGGATTGCCGGTCGCTTGCAGGGCCGGCAGCCGTTCATAGTCACGGACGCATCAGCGGTCCCGGGCGATCCAGGCCAGGGTCCGCTCGACCACCCACAGCGGGGCCGGACCAAAACTACTTTTGTGCTGGCTGCCCACCTGCGTGAATCAAACCACCGGCCAACCGTTGCATGCAACGCCCGGTTTAGGGGAGTCGATGAGGGCGCGGACAGAAACGCCACCCGGCAGCAGGCCGGGTGGCGTTTCTTACCCTGTTGTCTTGCTGGCGGTCACAGACCGGACCGCTGCGGGTGTTTACTTCCCGGAGTTGTTGCGGTCGTTGTTGTTGGTGCTGCCATGCTGTTTGTCGGAGTTGTTGTTGCCGTTCTCGGTGTTGGTGATGGAGGCGACGGCACCGGTCTGTTCGTTGAGCAGGACCTTGTCGTTGCGCTGGTTGTCGAAGTTGAACATGGCGTTCACCGAGCCGGCGGTGGCGTCGGCGGAGGCGTTGCCGATCTGGCCGGTGTGCCAGTTGTCTTCGATGAGCGCAGGATCGATGCCTGGTCGGTCTGGGTGTGGTCCACGTAATTCTTCTTCGCGTAGGGGGAGATGACCACGAGCGGTTGGAGCGGGCCGGGGCCGCAGCGGTCAGCGTAGCCGCCGGCCATCGGGATTCCGCTGGCTGCGGCGTTCTGGCACCAGGCGGCGTCGTCGGCGGTGTTGGAGGAGTTCTTTACCTTGGCGGCGACGTGGTCGTACCAGCCGTCCGAGTCGTCGTAGGCCAGCACCACGGCCGTGTTGTCCCAGTTCTTGGATTTCTGGATCTGGTTCACGGTGTTGGTGATGAAGTTCTGCTCGTCGACCGGTTCAGAGTAGGCGGCGTGGCCGTCCTGGTACATGCCGGCCTTCAGGAAGGACACGGCGGGCATGTTGTCGGTGTTGACGACCTTGTTGAACGCGGTGAGGTCGTACTGGTGGTTCGCCTGGCCGTTGTGGCCGATTTCCGCGTCGGACGCCGGTGCCAGGTGGTGCGGGTTTGCGGTGGAGGCGTGGTACTGGAACGGCTGGTGGTGCGGGGAGTAATCCGTGACGCTGGCGCTGGCGGCGTTGGTGTGGCTGGACAGGCACGACGCCGGCCTGGCCGGAACGCCGCCGGGGCCTGGCGTGTCGTGGGCCGGCTGCCAGGTTGCCTTACCTGGCGGGGATGACGGTGGCTTCGTAGGTGAGGATTTCGGTGCCGTTGCCTTCGTCACCGTTATCGGGGGCCACCTTCATGGTGAGGTGGTTCCCGTCGGCGGTCATCTTGAACGGGTTGCGGGTGGCCACGTGGCCGGCGGTGGACCACTGCTGGAAGGGAACGTCGCGGATCACGCTGTGGGACTTGAGGTCGATCATCGCCATGCCGCCGAGCTCGTAGGTGGCACCGGCGCCCCCTGCCGCCGGGGTCTGCGGGAGGTTGGTGATCCCGTCGCAGAGCATCTTCGAGTTAGGCACGTACTGGCAGTCCTGGTAGTCGATGAAGAAGTTCGGGTTATCCCAGGTGGACAGCTGCTTGCCCTGCAGATCCCATTCCGCGAAGCGGCGCGATCCCCAGCTGTTGCCGACCAGGTGGCCGCTCTGTTTGTCCATCACGATGCCGCCGAAGTGGTCCTTGACCTCGAACTGCTTGTGCACGTCGAGGGTATTCGCGTCGACACTGTAGATGATGGCGCTGCTGTCGGGGCGGTACTGGGCTACGGGGATCCAGACGTTGGTGCCGTCGAAGTCGATGCCGCCCGGGTGGTACATGTCACCCTCGCCCAGGATGATGTCCTTTTGGAGATTGCCGACCTTGTCCATGACGAACAGGTGGCCGATGCCCTTGCCGGGGGTGCGGTCGAACCCGTTCTGCGGGGTCGGGAACTTCTTGGTCGGTTCGATGATCTGAACGGCCGAGAGGAAGATGTGGTCCTGGCTGTAGGCGATTCCCTCCGTGTGGTACGTGGGAAAATTCAGCTTCAGCTTGCCGGTTTGCTGCCAGTTCGTGTTCCGGTCAATGCCGTTGAAGGCGTCGGCCAGGGCCGTGTTCGTTTCACTGTGGTTGCCGGATTCGGCGTTGTTGCCCTCGTGCTGGTCATTGTTGCCTGCGGCCTGGGCGGCCGCTGTGCCGCCGATTGCGGACGCGGCCAGGATGATGGCTGCGGCGGCCGTGAGGATGCCTCGGGTGCGAGTCGTGCTCATTGGGGAGCCTCTCAAAGGTTGGGTCACAACAGGAGAGCCCCAAGTTACTTGTTGGTAATGAACCCTCTGTGGCGGGTTGGTGAACAGCAGACTGAGGCGCGGCTGGTTCCTCAAACGGGAGACCGGCTCACGTCGGACCCGTGAACCACGCCGCCGGTAGCGTATTGAAAGTATTCAAGGTGAACCAACAATGGGCCGGCCTCGTCCTATGTTTAGGGAGGTGGAGATGCCTGACGAGGAGGCTGAGCTGCTGCGGTCGCTGAACGAGGCGTACGGTCCGGGGCTGTGGCGATTCGTCACCAGACTCACCGGGAACGGCATGCTCGCGGACGACGTCGTACAGGAGACTTTGATCCGCGCCTGGCAGCATCCAGCAGTTCTGGAGCGCAGCGAGCCCGCGGTGCGGGCCTGGCTGTACACGGTCGCCCGCCATCTGGTCATTGATGAGCGGCGAAGCGCCCGCCGCCGGCACGAAATCGGAGCAGACCCGCTGCCGGACATTCCGGCGGCGGATCAGATCGACAGGGTCCTGGACGGGTGGCTGGTGTCGGATGCCCTGGCCGGGTTGTCCGCCGAGCACCGGGAGGTCATCCTGCGCTCGTACTATCAGCGGCAGACGACAGCCGAGATCGCGCAGAGCCTGCAGTTGGCCGAGGGCACGGTGAAGTCCAGGCTGCACTATGCGCTGAGGGCACTCCGGCTCGCCCTGCAGGAAAGGGGAGTGACTCTATGAGCCCGAACGGAGCCGACAAGTACCGCCAGTGGGACGCCGCCTACGTGCTGGGATCCTTGGGCCGCTTGGAGCGCCGCGAGTTCGAGCAGCACCTGGCCGGATGTGCCGGATGCAGGGCAGCCGTGGCCGAATTTGCCGGGCTGCCGTCCCTGCTGGACGCCCTGACACCCCAGGAGGCCCAGGCCTTGGGGCCGACCGGCGTCCCCGTTCCGGCGGAGCTGCCCCCCGGACTGGCGGAAAAGGTCCGCCGGAGGCGCCAGCGCACGCGCCTGGCCGTTGCCGGGCTCGTGCTGGGGGCCAGCGCGGCCTCGGGCGCGGCGACAGCAACGGTCACACTTCCGGAGCGTCCGGCCGTGCAGTCACAAACCGCGACGGTCACGGAGCTGAACTTCACCCCTGTCGTGAACAGCGCCCCGGCTGCGAAAGGGTCCATCACCGGGCAGGCGTGGGGAACACGGATCGACTGGGAGTGCCGCTACGCGCTCTCAGCCGACGGGTACCCGTCGAAGACAGAATCCGGCGATGTCAGGAGGACAGGACCCGGCGAGGCCGCCGCGTCCGAGGTCTACAACCTGGTGGTGGTTGACTCCCGGGGCGTGACGACACAAGTGGCAAGCTGGACTGCGGGCCCAGGGACTGTCGTGACACCCGCGGCGACCACCAGCATCCGCCGGGAAGACATCCGTCAGGTCGAAATCCGTGCTGCCGGCACCGGCACGGTGCTGCTGACGGCACGGCCCTAATCCCGGGCGGCCGTGCGGAACAAACACGGGCCGGGGGATTCCGTGGCCAACCCCGGCCATGAAGACCCGTGTCATTGCGTGGATCAGTACCCCGAAGTTGCCCCGCTGACCTTGTCCCCATCGGGGGCAACGGCCCACCAGATCCCGCCAACGCCCTGGCCCTTGACATCCCCGGGCGCCGTGTCCTTGCTGTACGTGTACACCGGCAGGCCGTTGACAGTCACCTGCATCGTGCCGTCATCTCTTGTAATGGTTCCGGCCTTGCCTGTCACCCCGTCAACCTCAGGCCTCGATGACGCGGCCTTGACCGCCGGCCACATCGCGGCACACCCGCCAGTGCAGGCACTCTTGCCCGAGTTGGCCGTGTCCTTATCGAAGTAGTACGCCGTCATACCGCGGCCATCCACCACAACTGTCCCCAATGAGGTGCTGCTGGTTTTCAGGACCGACGCGGAGGCGGAGGCAGACCTCGAACCGGGGCTTGCCCCCGCACCGGCCGACGAAGAAGCGGCCGAAGATGTCGGCGGCGGCGCCGTGGCCGCAGGCGTCGACGACTGCCCACACCCTGTCAGGGCCGCCAAGCCCACAGCGCCGAACAGCACAACACGACCGAAGTTTCGTTTCATGATCAATTCCTGACTTCTCGTCCTGGCGGCCGGATTTACCAACCACCGATGACACGATGTCGGAAGCCCAACGGTTCACAGGACCAGCGCGACCATCCGCCGAATGCGATCCGGGGAATCCGACGGAAGCGAGTGGGGCTTGGCCTTTTCCGGACAAGGGGCCGCGCAGCTCAATCGGGAGCTGCGGCAAGCACAACCAAAGACACGCAGCCGGGCGCCAGTGACGGTGCTGGCAAGACCGGCGTCAGCAGGAAAGAAGCGGCGGCTGCTGCGGGCGCGAGCCGAAGGAGCGCGTAACTGTGGGACAACGGCCTGATCCAGGCCAACGGCCGCGCCGGCCCGTCACTCCGGCCGGCCGACGACGACCTGCGCGGGACTGTGGGTGACGTAGCCGTTGAGCCAGGAAAACAGTGCGCGGATCTTCTGCTGGAATCCGGGCAGGAGGGCGAGGTGCACCAGGAGCCAGGACACGAAAGCCAGCGGCCCCTGCAACTGGATGCGCTTGCGCCCGATCTCGGCGACGGCAGCGCCCCGGCCGACCATCGCCATGTACCCCTTGTCGAAGTATTCGAAAGGCCGCCGGGTACCGCCGGTGAGGTCGGCGTAGATGTTGCGGGCCGCCCACTTCCCGGCCTGCTGAGCGACGGAGCCCAGCTGCGGTAGCTTAGCCCCGGTCGAATCGGTCATGTTGGCCGCGTCGCCGACGACATACACGCCCTCGATATCCGGCGCCGTCAGGTCCGGGCGGACATCGATGCGCCCTCCCCTGCCCTGCGCCAGGCCGGAGCCGGCAATGATCCCTCCGGCCTTCAGGCCGCCGGCCCACACCACAACCCGGCCGGGTATGACGGTCCCGTCGGCGAGGGTGACGCCGTCGGTGCGGACCTCCGTGACGCCGACTCCCAGGTGGAGCTGGACTCCGATCTTCGTCAGGCGTTGCCTGGTGTATTCCTGCGACTTTGCCGAAAACGCATTCAGCACGGTCGGGACCATGTCCACCAGGTGGACACGGCACCGGGCTGCGAGCTCCGGCGAAAAGTACTTGGGCACCACGAACTTGACGTTTTCCGCCATGGCGCCGGCGGTCTCCACGCCTGTCGGGCCGCTGCCGACGACGACCACGTCCACGGAGCCGCCGGACTCCCGATCGGCCTGGTCCAGCAGTTGGGTCAGCCTGCTACCCAGCCGGGTGGCGTCGGTGACCGAATACAACGGGAAGGCATGTTCCTCCGCGCCCGGCGTATTGAAAAAGTTCGGCACGGCGCCTGCCGCAATGACCAGGACCTCGGCACGGAACGTGTCGCCCTCGGCGGTGGTGACGGCGCGGTTGGCTGCATCGACCGCTGCCACTTCCGCGGTGAGCACCCTCACGGGCCTGAGACGGCGGAAAACGGACCGCAGCGGCCGCGCAATGGCCGACACCCCGATCTGTGACGTCGCGACCTGGTAAAGGAGCGGCTGGAACTGGTGATAGTTGTTGGAGTCGATGAGCAGCACGTTTACGCCCTTGCGGCCAAGTGCCTTGGCAGCCGTCATGCCGGCGAACCCGGCCCCGACCACGATGACCTGATATGTATCCTCCATCCGAGCAACCTACTCCACCTGGAGTCGGTGCAACAGTGCCCGCGGTGACGCAGAGAAAACCTCCCCGTAGCCGGATACGTTGCCTCAGATGAAAACCTCCGCGTAGCGGCGTGGTTTCCGGCGTCGGTAAAGGTGACCGGCCGGCCCCTTCTGGCGACATCGTGGTCAGCTTCCCGGCACCGTTCCAATCGCTGGGGCCAGTCCCCGGCTAGGCTGCGCTGATCCCGAACAGGCCGATGATCAGGCCCATGACCGTGAGTGTCGCCAGCTCGTGGGCGCAGTTCAGGACCGTCAGGCCGGCGGGGCGGCCTTCGAAGGCGTCGTGGGTGATGAACCGGGCCGCCGTGAAGCCGGCCCAGAGGATGACGGCCGTGACCAGGGTGTTGGCCAGGAAGTTCCCGCCGTAGAAGTGCTGGGAGATGGCTGCGGAACCGGCCAGGACCCAGGCGCTGACGAAACTGACCAGCAGCGTGACCAGGATGGGCTTGACGGCGGCACGGGCGTCCCCGGGGCCGCCGGGCCCCCCGGATCCACCGAATTCCCTGTCCTGAGTGACCTTGGCGACGCGCCTCCAGTAGTTGCCGAACACCCTGGGCGTGCACCAGACGGACCCGACCACCATGCTGGAGAGCGTGGCCAGCAGTACCGCCCAGAAGTTGATTTCCGGAATCATTGTGTTCTCCTCAGGTCCAGGCCCCGTTCAGCCGAACGCTCCGCTCCACCGAAGTCTAGGGGATGGCCGGGCCGCGGTCAGCGGAAGCAGGCCCGGATCTCACAGGACCTTTGAAAGGAACTCCCGGGTCCGGGCGTGCTGGGGGTCAGCGATCACCTGGCGCGGGTCGCCGCTTTCGACGACGACGCCGCCGTCCATGAAGGTCAGCGTGTCACCGACCTCCCGGGCGAAGCCGATCTCGTGGGTCACGACGATCATGGTCATGCCGGACTTGGCCAGATCCTTCATCACGTTGAGGACATCACCCACCAGTTCGGGGTCGAGGGCGGAGGTGGGCTCGTCGAAAAGCATCAGTTCCGGGTCCATGGCCAGTGCACGGGCAATGGCCACGCGCTGCTGTTGGCCGCCCGAGAGCTGGGCGGGATAGTGATAGGCATGGTTGGCCAGGCCGACCCTGTCCAGCAACTCCATTGCCCTCGTCCGGGCCTTCGCCTTGGACTGGCCTTTGACCTGGGTGGGTGCCTCGATGATGTTCTGCAGCGCGGTGCGGTGGGCGAAGAGGTTGAATTTCTGGAACACCATGCCGATGTCCCGCCGCTGAGCTGCTATCTCCTTGGTGGTGAGGTCATGGAGGCGCCCACGGCTTTCGCGGTAGCCGATGAGGTCATCGCTGACGCGGATCCGGCCGGCGCTGATGGTCTCGAGCATGTTGATGCAGCGCAGCAGCGTGGACTTCCCGGACCCGGACGGCCCGACCAGCACTGAAACCTCGCCCTGCCTGACAGTCATGTCAATGCCGCGGAGCACGTGGTGGCTGCCAAAGTACTTGTGGACGCCGTCAATCCGGACGAGGGCCTCCTTCGTCACGACGTCACTGGTGATGGTCACAGAACCTCATCCTCTTTCCTGGGTGCGTGGGGTGCCGGCGTGGCGGGGACGCTGACGGGGGCTCGTAAGGATTTGACCGGCGCGGGAACGAGGTTGTCCACGCCCTTGCCGAAGTGGCGTTCGATGTAGAACTGACCCACCATGAGAACGCTGGTGATAACGAGGTACCAGACCGCCGCGACGATCAGCAGGGGAATGGGCAGGTAGCTCCTGTTGGCGATTCCGTTGGTGGCGAAGGTGAGATCCAGGGTGAAAGGCACTGCCAGGACCAGCGAGGTGGTCTTGAGCATTCCGATGGTTTCATTGCCGGTCGGGGGAACGATTACGCGCATGGCCTGGGGCAGGATAATGCGCCACATGATCTTGGACTTGCGCATGCCCAAAGCCTCGGCGGCTTCCATCTGGCCCGGGTCGACCGATTTCAGGCCCGCCCTGAAGATCTCGGCAAGGTACGCGGACTCGTTCAATCCCAGGCCCAGGACCGCCGCCACGAAGGCGGTGATCACATCCTGTGTGCTGAAGCTGAACAGCTCGGGCCCGAACGGAACGCCCACGGCGATCTTGGGATAGAGCACCGAAATGAGGCCCCAGAAGACGAGCTGGGTGTAGACCGGCGTTCCGCGGAAGAACCAGACCCAGGCCCAGCTCACGCCCCGGAACAGCGGGTTGTCGGACTGGCGCATGAAGGCGAGCAGCACGGCCAGCACAATGGCGATTACCATCGAGAGCACCGTGAGGAGCAGCGTCCAGCCGATGCCTTGGACCACCAAAACGTCCAGGAGGTACTTCCCCACCGTCTCCCAGCGGAAGTTGGCGTTGGTAAACACGCTCTGGGTCATGATGGCGACGAACAGCAGGATGATAGCGCCCGCTGCCCATCGGCCGGGGTGCCGGACCGGAACGGCGCTGATGAGTTCCGGTCCCCGGCGTCGTTGCCCGGGCTGGACGGTTGCGGTCTCGCCCTGGGTCAGGGTGCTCAACTGCCCACCACCACCGGGTTCACTTCAGACGTGGTCACGGCGCCCTTGGAGTTGTTCCATTTGTCCAGGATTTTCCCGTAGGTGCCATCGCTGATGAGCTTGTTCATGACCTTGCCGACGAGTTCGGACAACGCAGTGTCCGACTTCGCAATGGCAATTCCCTGCGGTGCGGCGTCGTAGACTTCGCCCAGCGTCTGGAGTTTGTCCCCGGTCTGCGACAGGGCGTAACCGATGACCGGCGAGTCTGCGGCCATGGTGTCGATGCTGCCGTTGACCAGGCGCGTGGTGACGTCTGTCTGGTTCTTCAGCGTGACGATGTCGATGGCGGGCTTGCCCTCGGCGACGCACTTGCGGGAGCGGCCGGACACATCAGGATCCTCCTCTACGGTGCCGGTCTGGACTCCCACCTTCTTGCCGCAGATATCCTCCACAGCGAAGTTCTTCGGGTTGCCCTTGGCCACGGCCCACAGCACGCCTGCATTGAAATAGCTGACAAAATTCACGGTCTGGGCGCGCTCGGGGTTGATGGTGAACGAGGAGATCCCGAGATCGTACTTGGGGCCCAGCGCCGGCAGGATGCCGGTGAACTCCGCCGTCTCAACCTTGGTGCTCAGGCCGAGGGTGGCACCGACCGCTTTGGCGATGTCGACGTCGTAGCCCTGCGGGGTCTGGCCATCGGCACCCAGGAATTCGGCGGGGGCGTAGGACGTGTCGGAGCCGACGGTCAGGACGCCTTTTGCCTTCAGCGCCGGGGAAACCAACGCGGCCAGTGCTTCGTCCTTCTGGATTGCCGAGGGGTCGAAGCCGTCAGGCCCCGACGAGGAGCCTGCGGCGGTCTGCGAGGCGTTGGTGCAAGCGGTGAGGGCCAGTGCGGTGGCTGCGACAACGGCAGCGAGCCTCAGCGACGGCATGGAGGAAGACGGCATCTGTTTACCCTTTGAACTAGGTGGGAGCGGAGTGGCGGCAGCATTTCGCGTGTCCTGCGTCACCGCTGCGACAACACTACGGTTGGGTGATGTGCATCCTCAATGGCCAAAAAACCAACTTTTCATTGAAAAAACTCACAAAATGCTGATGTTGGATATACATTATGACAATGACCGCTCTCACTGACCTTGACCGTCGGCTCCTCTCCGCCCTCCGTGAGGACGGCAGGGCCTCGGTGGCCAGCCTGGCCCGCAGGCTCGATGTCGCCCGGGCCACCGTCAACAGCCGGCTGGAGCGGCTGGTGGCATCGGGGACCATCGTCGGCTTCACGGTCCGGGTGCGCGACGAGCTCGATCCCCTGGCGATCCATGCCATTGCCCTGATCGCCGTGGAAGGCAGGACCACGGACAGGGTCATCCGCCAGCTCAGGGGCTTTCCGGAAATCACGGCGCTGCACACCACCAACGGAGGTTGGGACCTGGTTGCAGAGCTCCGGACCGAGAGCCTCACAGAATTTGACCAGGTCCTGGGGCGGATCCGTGGGGTCGACGGCATCGTCAACAGCGAGACGAGCCTCCTGCTCAGCTCGGTGCTGCGCTAGGGACCCGGGGATCCAGAGGGCTCAACGTACACAATGCGCAAAATCTGTCGTCATTATGGTCAGCAACTCAACAAAAAGCTTGCTATTCGGCAATTGAGCCTGCATATCGCCGAACCTTAGAGTTGTGGCATCAGTTGTTGACTAGAGAATTAGGGGGCGCAGATGACGCGCTTTGTAGATGTTCACAACATGGTGCGCTGGGCTGCAGGACGCGGGCCGGAGGACATCATTTCCGGAATGATCCAGTACCTTGAAGATGATTTCCGGCGCTGGGAATCGTTCGACAAAACGCCCCGGGTCGCCAGCCACACGCCGTTCGGCGTCATCGAGCTCATGCCCACGAGCGACCACGAGACCTATGGTTTCAAGTACGTCAACGGGCACCCGTCCAACCCCGCGCGTGGCTTCCAGACCGTGACGGCGTTTGGCGTCCTGGCCGACGTCCACAACGGCTACCCCACGTTCCTTACCGAGATGACGGTGCTGACTGCGCTGCGCACCGCGGCGACGTCCGGCATGGTGGCGAAAAGGCTGGCCCGTGCCGACTCGCGCGTCATGGCGATGATCGGCAGCGGAAGCCAGTCCGAGTTCCAGGCCCTCGCGTTCCGCAGCGCCCTGGGTATTGCCACTCTCCGGGTATGGGACACCGATCCCGCCGCACTCGAGAAGTTCGTGGCCAATATGGCGCCCCTGGGCTTCGACATCACGATCGCCACGTCCGCAGCGGATGCGGTTCGCGGGGCCGATGTCATCACCACATGCACCGCGGACAAGGCGAACGCCACCGTCCTCACTGCGGATCTGATTGAACCGGGCGTCCACATCAACGCCATCGGCGGGGACTGCCCGGGGAAGACCGAGCTTGAACCGGCGATCCTCGGACTCGGAGACGTGTTCGTGGAGTACGCCCCGCAGACCCGCATCGAAGGGGAGATCCAGCACATGCCGGCCGACTATGGCGTCACGGAGTTCTGGCAGGTCCTGACGGACAGGGCGCCCGGGCGCACGGCCGCTGCACAGGTCACCATCTTCGACTCAGTCGGCTTTGCCATTGAGGATTTTTCCGCCCTGCGGTTCGTGCGCGACGCCGTCGGCGGCACCGACTTCTTCGTGGAGATCGACCTCGTGGCAAGCCCGGAGGACCCCAAGAACCTGTTCGGTCTCGTGGGTGCGCTCTCCCCGGTTGGCTCCTGAGCCTCCGATGTCCGTTCAAGCCCCGTCCGCCGTCGTCCTCGTACGGCCGCACACCTTCATGCCCAACCCGGCGACGGCAGTGGACAATGCCTTCCAGATGCCGGCCCACTCCGTAGACCGGCAAACGCTGGCCGCTGCAGCCCGTGACGAGGTAACAGGGCTGGCCGAGGCACTGGAAACTGCCGGCGTCACGGTGCATGTGTTCGAGGACTATGACGAAACCCGCCCGGACAGCGTGTTTCCCAACAACTGGCTCTCCACCCATGCGGGCGGCCGCATCGGGATATTCCCGATGTACGCCCCCAACCGCCGCCACGAACGCCGCAGCGACATCCTTGACTTCCTCAAGATCCACTACCGGGTGCAGGACGTCATCGACTACTCCGGGCTCGAAATGGACCGGGTGTTCCTGGAGGGAACCGGAGCCATGGTCCTGGACCACGGCGGCCGGGTGGCATACGCCGCACGCTCCCGCCGGGCCGATCCCGTCGCGCTGGAGCGGTTCTGCACGAACTTCGGCTATGAGCCCATGCTGTTCGACGCGGTCGACGCGGACGGCACCGCCGTGTACCACACGAATGTGATGATGTCCGTGGCGACGGACTTCGCGATGGTCGGGCTGGGCCTGATCCAGTCGCCGGAGCGCCGGCGCGAGGTTGTGCAACGGCTTTCCAACGGGGGACGGACGGTGATCGAGCTGAGCCACGACCAGGTCCTCAATTTCGCAGGCAACGCGATCGAGCTCCAGGGCGCGGAGGGCCGCGTGCTGGCGCTGTCCCGGCGGGCCCTGGGAAGCCTGACGGCGGACCAGAAGGCCATCATCGAAAGCAGCTGCACCCTGCTGCCCGTCGATGTTCCCACGATCGAACTGGCCGGAGGCTCGGTGCGGTGCATGATTGCCGGAATCCACCTCGACCGCAGGCCCGTCCTCGCCGGCGTCGGAGGCTGAGCCGGCCTTTCAGCCGGTGAAATCGCCGGCGTTGCGGCGGAACGTTCCCAGGATCCCGATCAGCTGCTCGACGTCCTGCTCCTCGAAACCGGACTGGCCGAAGACCTCGGCGTTCAGCACCGCCGTCGCCCGCTTGGCCAGGGTGCGCCCCTCGGCGGTGAGCTCGATCAGCGTGGTGCGCCCGTCGGTCGGGTGCGGCGAGCGGCGCACCAGCCCGGCGCCCTGGAGCCGGTCGACGGCGTTGGTCACCGAGGTGGGGTGGACCTGCAGCAGCGCGCTCGCCTTGTTCATGGGCAGCGCGCCGCCGCGGGCGAAGCTCAGCAGGGCCAGCAGCTCATACCGGGCGAACGTCAGCCCGAACGGCTTGAGGGCGCCTTCGATCCGGGCCATCAGGATCTGCTGGGTCCGCATGATGGCGGTGATGGCGGCCATCGGTGCGGCGACATCGGCCCAGCCGTGCCGTTCCCAGTTCAGCCGGGCATCGGCGATCGGATCACGCGGCAGCGGAGTTCCCACGCCACCTCCTGCGGGCATTCCCGGGCATCATGGGTTCAGCCTAGCTTTTCCGGCTGGTTTTCATGTCCGGCTTTCAGGCCCGGGAAATCGGACTCGGAGTATTCCGTGCCGAGCCCGGCCGGAACGCTTCCGCCGCCGTGGCGCAGCTCCTCGCTGTGCCGCAGTTCCACCCGCCGGATCTTGCCGGAGATGGTCTTGGGCAGCTCCGCGAATTCCAGCCGGCGGATCCGCTTGAAGGGGGCCAGGTGGTCGCGGCAGTACCGCAGGATCTCCTCCGCCAGTTCCGGGCCGGGCTGGTGCCCGGCGGCCAGGACCACGAACGCCTTGGGCACCGAGAGTTTGAGCGGATCGGGGGAGGGGACGACGGCGGCCTCTGCCACCGCGGGGTGCTCGATCAGCACGCTTTCCAGCTCGAAGGGCGAGAGCCGGTAGTCGGAAGATTTGAAGACGTCGTCGTCCCGGCCCACATAGGTGATGATGCCCCGCTCGTCCCGGGCCGCCATGTCCCCCGTGTGGTAGTAGCCGCCGCGGAAAGCCTCCGCCGTCCTCTCCGGGTCACCGTAGTACGCCTTCATCAGCCCCACAGGGCGGGGGTCCAGACGCAGGCAGAGCTCGCCGTCGTCGCCTTCTTCACCGGTGGCGGGGTCCACCAGAACGACGTCGTAGCCCGGCAGCGGCCTGCCCATCGCGCCGATCTTGATCGGCTGGCCGGGGGTGTTGGCGATCTGCACGGTGGACTCGGTCTGGCCGAAGCCGTCCCGGATGCTCTGGCCCCAGGCGCGGTGAACCTGGTCGATCACCTCGGCATTGAGCGGTTCCCCGGCCGAGACCACCTTCGTCGGCGGGTTTTTCAGCTGGCTCAGGTCCGCCTGGATGAGCATCCGCCAGACGGTGGGCGGGGCGCAGAAGCTCGTGACGGATTCGCGGTCCATCTGTTCCATGAGCGCCCTGGCGTCGAAGCGCTCGTAGTTGTAGATGAACACGCACGCCTCGGCGATCCACGGCGTGAACACATTGGACCAGGCATGCTTCGCCCAGCCGGGCGACGCGACGTTGAGGTGCACGTCCCCGGGTTCCAAGCCGATCCAGAACATCGTGGACAGGTGCCCCACCGGGTAGGAGGTGTGCGTGTGTTCCACGAGCTTGGCCTTGGAGGTGGTGCCCGAGGTGAAGTAGAGCAGCAGGGTCTCGTCGGCCCGGGTCGGGGCGTCCGGGGTGAAATCCGCCGGCGCTGTGGCGGACTCTGAGTACTGCAGGGCACCGGTATTTGTCGGTTCCCCGCCGATTTCGATCAGGGTGTAGTTGCCCGGAACGTCGGCAAACTTGGCAATATTGGCGCTTCCGACGGCGGCCCAGCCCGCCTCGCCGCGTTCCACCCGGTCCCGCAGGTCCGCGGGCCCCATCAGGGTGGTGGTGGGGATCATCACGATGCCCAGCTTGATGCCGGCGAGCATGAGTTCCCACAGTTCCACCTGGTTGCCGAGCATGATGATCATCCGGTCCCCGCGCCGGACGCCGCGGCTGCGAAGCCAGTTGGCGAGCTGGGAGGAGCGGCGCGACAGATCCGCGAAACTGCGCCGGGTGGCGGAGCCGTCCTGCTCCACGATCACGAGCGCCGGTTTACCGCCCCTGGCCGGATCCGCCGCGATGGCGTCGAACCAGTCGAGGGCGAAGTTGAATTCCGTAAAGCGCGGCCAGCGAAATTCGGCACGCGCCGTGCCGTAGTCCTCCCGGAGCGCCAGCAGCCTGTCCCGCGCGGCACGGAATTCCTCGGTGACTGTCATGGTGCACCTTTCACCCAGGGAGGCTTCGCCTCTGACCGCCGAGGTGGGTGGTTGGCTGTCGCTGATGACGGCCGGTCCGCTGCGGTGCATTCTGGTGGTGTATCGGAGGCTCGTAGAGGGGACGCGGTGATTGTGGTGGCTAATGTCAATGATCTCCTCGAAGGCCACGTGGCCCTGGATATTCAGTGCCTGGACCGGATCTATCTCAACGGCTACGTCCCGACCCTGCAGGTCAGCGGTCAGGTCGTTTCGTTCATGACCAGGCATCTGGGCTATCGGATCCCTTCCCCGGCAATCCTGGAAAAGATCGGTACGAGCTTTCGCCGATCGGTGAATTCCTTCTCCGAGATCAACCACGTCCCTCTGATCCGCTTCGGCAAGGAGGACCGGAAGATCGACGTCATGCGCCGGTACCTGGCCGCCCAAGCGAAGACCGGCCGGTCCGGGGTCGCAGCGATCGGAGTTGCCCAGGAATACCAGAATGTCTTCGCCTCCACCCAGCGCCAGGGCACCAATGGAATCCCGTGTTTTGGCTTCCATAAGGCAGACCGGCGGGTGACGTGCTTCTATTTCTATCTCTGGGATACCGACTTCGGCCCGGCGTTCGTCAAGGTCTGCGCGTACTTCCCGTATCCGGCCAAGGTCTGGATCAATGGCCACGAGTGGGCCAAGCGCCAGGCCGTGAAGGCCGGGATCGCCTTCACTGAACTCTCCAACGGATTCGCAGCCTGCGAGGATCCGCAGGCGCTGCAGGAGATCTGTGACCGGCTCGGCCCGGGCACCATCGAGGTTTTCTTCCAACGCTGGCTCGCCGTGCTCCCGTTGCCGCTGACCGATCACGACGCGGACGCCGGGTACTGGTGGGAGCTGTCCATGCGCCAGGTCGAGATCTCGAGGACCCTGGTCTTTGACGCTCCCCGCCGGGCCCGGGGCTTCTTTGAGGCACTCGTCGCGGACAACCTCGATATCGGCCGGCCCGACAGCGTCGAACTCATCTTCACCGGTCATGCGCCCCACAGCCGTCCCGGACGCCCGCCCGTCCCCGGACTCTGCAAGACCAAGATTGTCACCCGGGATACCGACGTCACCGTCAACGCGTTCTACAAGCACTCCCGCGTGAAGCAGTACCTCAAAGACGGCCGTGCACTGCGTATCGAAACCGTCGTGAACTCGCCCGATGACCTGCTTGCCACCGCCGTCTGGAACATCTGCCCGAGCTGCAGACCAAAGCCCGTGACATCAACCGCAGGCTGCTCGATACTGAACGTGTCGGGCAGGGCTGTGTCCTTGCGAGCCCAGCCTTTGAGCGGGTCGCGCTCCCCACGCTTACCGCGGACGGGAAGAGGGCTCCGGCCTTGCGGTTCGGCGACCCCCGGGTCATGGCCCTGCTCGGCGCCTTATGTGTCAGCCTTACCGCCCTCGGATTCACCCATCGGAGCCTGCGTGCCCGGGTGAACCATCTGCTGGGCACCGGCTACAGCAGCAACCAAATGAGCTACGACCTCGCACGCCTTCGCCGCAATGGACTCATCGAACGCCGGCCTCACAGCAACACCTACACCCTGACCGCCGACGGCCAACGAGTCGCCCTGTTCTACACCAAGGTCCACAACCGGCTCCTGCGACCCCTCCTGGCAGCCGACAACGTCCCCGCGCCAACACCACTACGCCAAGCCCTGGCAACCATCGACCGCCACGTCAACAACTACATCGACGATGCCCGAATCCAAAAGGCTGCCTAAAACTCAAGACAAACATCAAAGTTCTGACCCCCAAGGAACGCTAGTGATCCACATCACTGTGCAATATACTAGGACATCCAACGGTTTGGAAGAGTGAAGGGATACGTGCCCGTGCAGCCACAAGGACCTGACAGCAGGCAAGCCGCCGGGGTACCCGGGAACGGGGCCCCCGGGAATGCAGTGTCCGGGAACCCGGCGCCGCCGTTCCCGGACGCGGACCTGATGTACATCGTGGAGCTGCTGCCCCCGGCGGAACAGGCCCGGTACCAGGAGATCCGGGAGTTCCTGCAGTCCCGGATCCGGGCGGCCTCGATCGACTACTGGAACCGTGAGGAGTTCCCCTTCGGGCTGCTGGCCGAACTGGGGAAGCACGGCCTCGGCGGCCTGCAGACCGACGGGACCTCCAAGTTGTTCAAGGGCCTGATGTACGTCGAGGTGGCCCGTGCCGACGTGTCGCTCTCGGCCCTCGTGGGCATCCACAACGAGCTGATCGTGGGCATGATCGACGCGCTCGGCTCCCCGGAGCAGAAGTCCCGGTGGCTGCCGGGGCTGACCGGCTTCACCGAGCTCGGGGCCTTCGCGCTGACGGAGCCGGACCACGGCTCGGACATCGCCGGCGGCCTGGCCACCACCGCACGGCTGGAGCGCGGCGAGTGGGTGATCAACGGCGCCAAACGCTGGATCGGCGCCGGCACCATTGCCGACTTCGCCCTGGTCTGGGCCCGCGACGTCGCCGACCAGCAGATCAAGGGCTTCATCGTGGAGACCGACCGCCCCGGCTACACCGCCACGAAGATCGCCAACAAAATCGGGCTGCGGATCATGCAGAACGCGGACATCGTCCTCGACGACGTGCGGATCCCGGAGTCCAACCTGCTGCCGGGGGCCACCGACTTTTCCCGGGCCAACGAACTCCTGCGTGATTCGCGCGCCTGGGTGGGCTGGCAAGGTGCCGGGATCCAGCTGGCCGCGTTCGACGTCGCGCGTTCCTACGCGCTGGAGCGAAAGCAGTTCGGCAAGGAGCTGGCACGTTTCCAGCTCATCGCGCAGCAACTGGCCGAGATGCTGGGCAACGCCACCGCCTCACTGGCGCTGATGGCGCAGCTGGCCCGCATCCAGGAGGACGGCAAGCTGGAGATGGTCCAGGCCGCGATGGCAAAGTCCACCACGACCCGGCTGGCCCGGGCCTCCGTGGCGATGGGCCGCTCCCTGCTGGGCGGCAACGGGATCAGCAGCGACTACGAGATGGGCAAGCTCTTCGGCGACGCCGAAATCCTCTACACCTACGAGGGCAGCTACGAGATCAATTCGCTGATCGTGGCCCGGGCCGTGACGGGCAAGTCGGCATTCGTCTAGGCGTCCCGGGTCAGGCGTTCCGGCTCAGGGAAGGAAACGGTAGCCGATGCCGGCCTCGGTGAGCAGGTGGCGGGGATTGGCGGTGTCCGGCTCGAGCTTGCGCCGCAGCTGCGCCATGTAGACGCGGAGGTAATTGGTTTCCTTGGCGTAGGCCGGGCCCCACACCTCGGTCAGCAGCTGTTGCTGGGTGATGAGCTTTTCGGGATTCCGGACCAGCACTTCGAGCATGTTCCATTCCGTGGGCGTGAGCCGGACATCCTGGCCGTCCCGCAGGACACGGCGTTTCTCCAGGTCCACGGTGAAGGCATCGGTGGTGATGATCCGGGCCTGCTCCGGGCCGTCGCTGCGGCGCAGGAGGGCGCGCAGCCGGGCCAGCAGCTCGTCCAGCCCGAACGGTTTGGTGATGTAGTCGTCGGCGCCGGCGTCCAGGGCCTGGACCTTGTCCTCGGAGCCGTGCCGGGCGGACAGCACCAGGATCGGGACGCGGCTGAAGCCTCGGAGCTCATGGATGACGGCCGTGCCGTCCATGTCGGGGAGGCCGAGGTCCAGGACCACCACCGCGGGCATGTCCTGCCGTGCCGCGAGCAGGGCCGCGCGCCCGTCCGCGGCGGCGGCGACGTCGTAGCCATGGGCCTGCAGGGTGATCCGCAGGGCGCGTAACAGATAGGGGTCATCATCGACCACGAGGACACCGGTCAGCCCCGTTTTCCCGCTCATCCGCTCAGCCCGCTCATCCGCTCATCTGCGTCCGGCCCGGAGAGGATCGGCGGTGCGTGGCGGCGCCGTAGGATGGCCGATTGCGGTTCCAGCGGGGCCTGGTCCGGAGGCGGACTGACCGGGGCGCCGGCGGACAGCGGGAGGCTGATGACCATGGTCAGGCCGCCGCCGGGGGTGGCCTCGGCCGCCAGCTTGCCGCCCATCGCCTCCATGAAGCCCTTGGCCACGGCCAGGCCGAGTCCGACGCCGGTGGCCTGCGTCGCGTCGTCGAGGCGCTGGAATGGCCGGAACATTTCGACGACCCGTTCGGCCGGGACACCGTTGCCGTGGTCGATGATGCGCAGCTCACCGGCCGGGCGGCCCAGGCCGCCGGCGGAACCGGCCAGGACAATATCCGAACCCGGGGCGTACTTGACCGCGTTTTCGACGACGTTCGCGATGACGCGCTCCAGCATCCCGGGGTCCGCATCGACCTCCGGCATGTTGGCGGGCAGCTCCACCCGCACCGTGCCGGCGGGGATCCCGTGCAGGCCGGCGGGAATGGCCTCGTACCAGCGCACGGGCCGCAGCAGGGGCTTGACGGAGTCGGCCGTGATCCGGGACATGTCCAGCAGGTTTCCCACGAGCACGTCCAGCCGGTCGGAGCACTCCTCGATGGTGGCCAGCAGCTCCTGCTCCTCCTCGGGGGTGTAGCGGACCCCGTCCTGGCGGAGGGCGCCCACCGCGAGCTTGATCCCGGCCAGGGGGGTGCGGAGATCGTGCGAGACGGCGCGCAGGATTGAGGTGCGCATGGTGTTGCTTTCGGCCAGCCGCAGGATTTCGTTCCGGTTCGCCAGCAGCTGCTGGCGTTCCAGCTGTGCCACCAGGTGCACGCCGAAGGCGCCGAGCAGCTGCCGGTTGCTGGCCGGCAGGACGCGGCCGGAGAGGACCAGCCACGTGGTGGCATCGATCTGCTCCACATTCTCGGCCTGGATTTCTGCCGGGCCGGAGCCCGAACCGCCGACGGAGCCAGGGGTGGCGTCAGGGGCGGCATGCGGGATCTCGCCGACGCCGGCGAGGAGCCGCCAGCCGGACCGCGAGGCGGCGTCCGGACGGACGCCGCCGCCGGGGTCGGCAACTTCACCGCCGCGGCCGCCGCCGTCGGGCAGGCCGCCGCCGTCGGGCAGGCTGCCGCCGTCGGGCAGGCTGAACAGGGCCGCGCCCCGGACCTGGAAGACATCGAGCGCCTGCTCCAGCAGCCCGGTCACGGTGTCCTCCGAAGCCGCCGCACCGCGGGAAAGGTCGGCCAGCGTGGCCGCTTCGGCGCCGGCCCGGGCAGCCTCCTTGGAACGCCTGGCCGAGAGGTCCACGACGGTCGCGACGGCAGCGGAGACCCCCACAAAGACCAGCAGGGCGAGCACGTCCCGTGAATCCCTGATGGCGAGGTTACCCACCGGCGGAGTGGAGAAATAGTTCACCAGCAGGCTGCTCCAGAGCGCCGCGACAACCGCCGGCCACAGGCCCCCGGCGAGCGCCACGGCGACGGATCCGGTGAGCTGGACCAGCATGGTCGTGGCAAGGTTCTTGTCCGGATTCACGGCAAGCACGAGCTGGAGCAGTGCCGGCAGGAACACCGCCAGGACGAAGCCGATCCGGACCCTGGCCCGGCCCAGGTCCCGGTCCAGCTCCCGCTGCAAGGACATGGCAGGGGCGCCGCTGCCGAAGGGAAGCGGGACCAGATGGACGTCGATGTCGCCGGAGCTGCCGGCCACCCGCGCGGCCGTGCCTCCGCCGCGAAGGTCCAACAGCCGCCCGGCCAGCCTTCCCTGGCGGGAGTTTCCCACGACGATCTGGGTGGCGTTTCGCTGCGGGCGAAGTCGAGCAGGGCGCTGGCCGGGTCTTCGCCGGTCACGATGTGATAGCCGCCGCCGAGGTCCTGGACCAGCCTGCGTTGGGCTTCGAGGGCCTGGGGTGACTCGCCGGACACCCCGTCCGCCGCGCGCACGTGCACCGCCAGCAGGTCGCCGCCGTTGACCCGGTGCAGGATCCGGGCGCCGCGGCGGACCAGGGCCTCGCCGTCGGGTCCGCCGGACAACCCGACGACGATGCGCTCGCGGGCGGGCCAGCTGGCCTCGATCCCGTTGCCCTCCCGGTATCTGGCCAGGCCTTCGTCAACCCCGTCCGCCAGCCACAGCAGGGCCAGCTCGCGCAGGGCGGCCAGGTTGCCCGGACGGAAGTAGTCCGAGAGGGCGGCGTCGATCCGGTCAGCAGGGACGATCCTGCCGTCCGCGAGCCGCTGGCGCAGGAGCTCGGGGGAGATGTCCACCAGCTGGATCTGCCCTGCCCGGCGGGCGATCCCATCCGGCACGGTCTGGGCGGGGCTGGTCCGGGTGATGGTGCTGATCACGTCGCTGAGGGAGGCGAGGTGTGCGATGTCCAGGGTGGACAGGACGCTGATTCCGGCCTCCAGCAGCTCGTCGATGTCCTCCCAGCGATGGGGGTTGCGGCTGCCCGGGACATTGGCGTGGGCGTACTCGTCCACGATTGCCATGGAAGGGGCGCGGCGGAGCACCGCGTCCAGATCCAGCTCCTCGACGTGAAACCCGCGCACGGGCACCCGCCGGGCCGGAATGAGCTCCAGCCCGTCCAGCAGTGCACGCGTGTCCCGGCGGCCGCGGTCCCGGGCGAAGGCGACGACGACGTCCTCGCCGTTGCCGCGCAGCCGGTGCCCCTCCCGCAGCATGGCGTAGGTCTTTCCGACGCCGGGTGCTGACCCCAGGAAGATGCGCAGCGTTCCACGTGCCATGCTGTCATTCTTCCATTCCGCCCTCCTCCCGGCAGGAGGTGGCTGACCGGCGTCGGCTATTTCTCCACCCGGGGCTGCCAGCAGCGTTAGGGGGACGTTAATTTTGCCGGGGTCAGCATATGGAACGCGTTAAGACCGTCCCGGAACGGCCCGGCCGGTGATGTCATGGAGGAAGAGGCTGCCGCGGACACCGTGGACGCGGGGCCGTACTCCACGGGAGAAAACAGAGATGAACGCCATGAGGGGACTGCGGCCGCGCAGCCACAATGTTCCTGCCCTTGCTGGCAGGTCCCGGGATTTCATTGCTGTCGATGACAGCGGGGACTTTACCTATCACCGGTCCGAACAGGATCTCCTCACGGCGTTTGAATACGTCGAGGAAGCGCGGACTGTCCTCGACCGCGACGGAACCGATTATCGTCTGGCCCTGGATCCGAACCGCCACATTGTCCTGGGGCCGGCACTCGGTCCGGTGGAATTCCACTGGCTCCGCCAGGCCTGGCAGGTGGCCCAGAAAATGCATATTGAAGAGCACCGGATCCGGCGCTTCTTCGCTGACACCGGGGACCAGTTGCTGCGGGACCTCTTCGAAACCCTCGTCCTTGAACACGGCGCGGGTTCCGCCACAGACTCCTGGACGGTCGACATCGAGAGCACACCAACACATCTGGATAATCTGGAGGAGGTCGACCGTCGGCTTTCCGGTCCGGTCCGGCTGGAACAGGCCCGGGTGGAGGACCCATTCGGGCGCACCTACCGGCCGGTCCGGCACCGCAACCACTGGTACCTGCCGGCTGCTGCCGGATTCATCGTCTACATTGAAATCCCTCCGCACAACGGCGCACGCCGGGCCCCGGGCCGCCGCGCGGCGGCGTGAGGCGATGACGGGCGTTAAGGATCCGTAAGGATTGACGCGGCGCCCGGAGCCGCGCGGCAGGCCGGTGTTAGCGTCAGCAGTGATCGCGGTGCAGGGCACTGCGCGGAGAGGCAAAAATGACGACGCTGAGCAGGCCGCCGGCAGATCCTTCGACACCCCGTCCGGGTGCCAGGGAGAAATTCAGGAGCTGGCTGTTGTTGGGCCTGCAGGACGCGAAGGGTTCCCATCAGGGCCCGGGCGCGGTGGGTGACTCCCATCTGAAGAAACATTCGTGGTGGCAGGTGATGTGCCTGACCGGCGTCGACTATTTCTCGACGCTGGGCTACCAGCCAGCCATCGCCGCCCTGGCCGCGGGGGTGATCTCCCCGCTGGCCACCCTGGTGCTGGTGGCCGTCACGCTTCTGGGCGCCCTGCCGGTCTACCGCCGCGTAGCCGGGGAAAGCCACCGGGGTGAAGGATCCATCGCCATGCTCGAGCGTCTGCTGCCGCGCTGGAGCGGCAAGCTCTTTGTCCTGGTCCTGCTGGGGTTTGCGGCCACGGACTTCATGATCACCATGACGCTGTCCGCCGCCGACGCAACGGCGCACGCGATCCAGAACCCGTTTGCCCCCGGCTGGATGCAGGGACAAAACGTTGCCATCACGCTGGTCCTGCTGGCCCTGCTGGCCGCCGTGTTCCTGCGCGGGTTCACAGAGGCCATCGGTGTCGCGGTTGTCCTGGTCGGCATCTACCTGAGCCTGAATGTCGTGGTGGTGGCCACGACCATTCTTGAAGTGTTCACCCACCCGGTTGCCGTACAGGACTGGTGGTATGCCCTGTCCACCCAGCACGGGAACCCGGTCATGGTGGTCGGCATCGCCCTGCTGGTCTTCCCCAAACTGGCCCTGGGGCTGTCCGGCTTCGAAACCGGCGTCGCCGTGATGCCGCAGATCCAGGGGCGGCCCGGTGACACCGAGGAGAACCCCGCCGGCCGGATCGACAGGGCCCGGCGGCTGCTGACAACGGCGGCCGTCATCATGAGCTGTTTTCTGGTCACGACGAGCTTCACCACGGTGATCCTGATCCCGGCACAGGAATTCGAGCCCGGCGGGCAGGCCAACGGCCGCGCCCTGGCGTTCCTGGCCCACGAATACCTCGGTCCCGGGTTCGGCACGGTCTATGACATCAGCACCATCGCCATCCTCTGGTTCGCCGGCGCCTCCGCCATGGCGGGGCTGCTGAACCTGGTGCCCCGCTACCTGCCCCGCTACGGCATGGCCCCTGGCTGGGCCCGGGCCGTGCGCCCGCTGGTGCTGGTGTTCACGCTGGTCGGGTTCCTGATCACCTGGCTGTTCAACGCCGACGTCGACGCGCAGGGCGGCGCGTACGCCACCGGCGTGCTGGTGCTGATGACCTCGGCCGCCGTGGCCGTGACCCTCTCGGCCCGGCGCCGGCAGCAGCGCAAACGCACTGTCGGGTTCGGAGTGATCGCGGTGGTGTTCATCTACACGACCGTGGCCAACATCTTCGAACGGCCCGAAGGCATCCGGATCGCCGCCTTCTTCATCGTAGGGATCATGGTGATCTCGCTGCTGTCCCGGGTCCGGCGGTCCTTCGAACTGCACGCTGGACCGGCAGGCCCTGGAGTTCATGTCCGATGTGCTGGACGGGCCACTGGCCATCATTTCCCACGAACCGCTCCGACTCACGGCCGAGGCGTACCGGGACAAATTGACCTCCGCGATAGAGGTCAGCCACCTTCCCGTGGACTACCAGGCGTTGTTCCTGGAGGTGATCATGGACGATTCCTCGGACTTCGAAACGGCCTTGGAGGTCCGCGGCGTTCTCCGGCACGGCTACCAGATCCTCGAGGTGCACGGGCCGGTCGTCCCGAACACGATCGCCTCGGTGCTGCTGCACATCCGGGACGTGACCGGCCTGATGCCGCACATCTACTTCCGCTGGACCGAGGGCAACCCGGTGCTCAATCTGCTGCGGTTCCTGTTCCTGGGAGAGGGGGAGATCGCGCCCGTCACGCGCGAGGTGCTGCGCGAAGCCGAACCCGACGTCACCAGGCGCCCCTGGGTCCACGTCGGCTGACCGCCGGTCCGGAAATCCGTAGGCGTTAAGACGGCGTCGCCTTCCTCCCGGCAGCCGTTATGAACGGCGTACTTCAAGTGAAAGACTGACGCCATGGCACGTGGAAGGCTGCGCATCTTCCTGGGGGCCGCCCCGGGAGTTGGCAAGACGTACGAAATGCTCGAGGAAGCGCACCGCCTGGTCAAGCGCGGCGAGGACGTCGTCGTCGCACTCGCCATGGACCACGGCCGCGCCGACACGCGGTCGCTGCTGGACGGTCTGGAGGTCATCCCGCACCGGCTCCTCTCGTACCGGGGCACCGGATTCGAAGAGATGGACCTGGACGCAGTGCTCGGCCGCGCCCCGGCCACGGCGGTCGTGGACGAATACGCCCACACCAACATCCCCGGCAGCCGCCACGCCAAACGCTGGGAGGACATCGACGAACTCCTCGGCGCCGGCATCAACGTCCTTTCCACAGTTAACATCCAGCACCTGGCATCCCTCGGCGACGTCGTCAGCGCCATTACCGAGGTCCGCCAGGCCGAAACGGTTCCGGACGACGTCGTGCGCCGGGCCGATCAGATCCACCTGGTGGACATCTCGCCGGAACTGCTGCGCCAGCGACTGGGCGACGGGAAGATCTACGCCCGTGACGAGATCGACGCGGCCCTGTCGAATTACTTCCGGCTCGGCAACCTCACCGCTCTGCGTGAACTGGCCCTCCTCTGGCTCGCGGACCGGGTCGATGAAGGCCTGGCCAGGTACCGGGCCGAAAACGACATCCAGGCCACGTGGCCGGCCCGCGAACGCATCGTCATCGGCCTGACCGGCGGCCCGGAGGGGGAGATCCTCATCCGCCGCGGCGCCAGGATCCTGAACCGGGTCAGCGGCGGGGACCTGCTGGCCGTGCACGTCCGTGCCGCTGACGGTGTGGCCAGCGAATCACCGCAGGCGCTCGAGGCCCAGCGCCGCCTGATCCAGGAACTGGGCGGCAGCTACCACACCGTGGCAGGGGAAGACCCGGCCCGTGCGCTGCTGGACTTTTCCCGCAGCGTCAACGCCACCCAGATCGTCGTCGGCATCTCCCGCCGGGGGAAACTCTCCGGAATCCTCGGAGGCATGTTCGGCGGCGGGATCGGCAACAGGGTGGTCCGGGAGTCGGGCGACATCGACGTCCACATGGTCTCCCACCCCCTCGGCGGCCGCGGCCTCGAACGTCCCCGGCAGCGGGACCTGGGCCGCATCCGGGTCGCCGTCGGGTTTGCCCTGGCCGTCGTCGTACCCGTGCTGCTCCAGTTGCTGCTCGCCGCGAGCCCGGCCCACAATGTGGCCACGGCCGTGCTGGTCCAGCTCACCGGATCCGTCGCCGTCGCCCTTGTCGGCGGTCTCTGGCCGGCACTGCTCGGAGCGCTCTGGAGCAGCCTGCTGGTCAACTACTTCTCCACCCCTCCGATGGGCACCCTGACCATCAGCGACCCGCAGAACGTCCTCGCCCTTTTGGTCTTCGTCGGTGTGTCCGCCGCCGTTGCTATCGTGGTGGACCTCTCGGCCCGCCGTTCCAAAGAGGCCGCCCGGGCCCGCGCCGAAGCAACCACCCTCTCAGACCTCACCCGTGGCGCCGCGAGCTCGGAGGACACCGTCAAACGACTGCTTGAGCAAGCATTGGACGTCTTCCACGTCCGGGGCGCAGCCCTGTACGGACTCGCCGACACCGGAGGCGGACACCCGGGGAAGAACTGGCGGATCATCGCCCGCGCCGGCGAGCTCCCGGCTCCCGCCGCGGTCGGCAATAGGGACTCCGTCCCCGAAGACTTCCACACCGAAAATACCGAACAGATCGACGCGGCCACCCGGCTCGCACTCTTCGGCCCCGCACTGCCAGCCGGCGACCGGCGGCTGCTCGGAGCGTTCGGCGCGCACCTGGCCGCGCAACTGGAACGCCAGCAACTGGCCGCCAGCCGCCGTGAAGTCCTCCGGCTGGCCGAAAGCAACACCATGCGTACCTCCATCCTCCGGGCCGTATCCCACGACCTGCGCACCCCGCTGGCCGGGATCAAGCTCGCGGCCGGCAGCCTCCTGCAGGAAAGTGTGGACTACACCCCCGAACAGCAACGCGAACTGCTGCAGACCATCGACGAATGCTCCGACCGGCTGGACCTGCTCGTCGGGAACCTCCTGGACATGTCACGGATCACGGCCGACGCCGCCAAGCCCCTCCTCAAGCCCGTGCGCTGGTACGAAGTCATCCCCGCAGCCCTGCACGGAATCCCCCCGGGCCGGGTCCGGGCGGATCTGCCACCCAACATGCCCGAAATCGAGGCAGACCCCGGGATGCTCGAACGCGTCATCGCGAACATCGCAGAAAACGCCGTCAAATACGCGCCCGAATCCGAGATTATCCTCGTCGGGACCGCCGGCGGCCTCAGCGCAGAAACCCTTGCGGGGCGACCCGCAGGCGAACTCCGGATCATCGACCACGGCCAGGGAGTCCCGGCAGAAAGCGTGGTCGAAATGTTCCGGCCCTTCCAGCGCCTCGACGACATCCCCCAGACCACCGGCGTCGGCCTCGGACTGGCCGTCGCCAAGGGCTTCACCGAAGCCATGGGCGGCACTCTCACCGCAGAACCCACCCCCGGCGGCGGCCTCACCATGGTCATCCGCCTTCCACTCTCCACGGGCGCACCCGCCGACGACAGGCACGGGCAGGCACCCCTGGTACCCCAGTCGTTCCTGGCCCGGCGGACTCACGCCATGCCTCTCCAGCCGTCCAGAACGCAGACACCATGACCGGGGTCCTGGTGGTCGACGACGACCCGCACCTGCTGAAAGTCCTGAAAATCGCGCTCGAAGCCAACGGCTACACGGTCACCACCGCCGCGGACGGCCGGTCCGCGCTCCTCGCCGTCACGCAGCACCCGCTGGAACTGATCATCCTGGACCTGGGCCTGCCCGACATCGACGGCACCACCGTGATCAGGAGAATCCGGAGCTGGAACCGCGTCCCCGTCCTCGTCCTCTCAGCCCGGCACACCTCCGATGACAAGGTGGAAGCACTGGATGCCGGCGCTGACGACTACCTCACAAAACCCTTCGGCCCCGACGAACTCCTCGCCCGGCTCCGCGCCCTGTTGCGCCGGGCGTCCGAACAGCACCAGGAACCCGTCATCACCACCGACTCCTTCACCGTGGATCTGGCCAACCACCGCGTCACCCGAGACGGCAACGATGTGCGCCTGACACCCACCGAATGGAACGTCCTCGAGCTCCTGGTCCGGAATCCCGAAAAACTCATCACGCACCGGCAACTGCTGAGCGAAGTCTGGGGCCCGGCCTATGCCAAGGACTCCAACTACCTCCGCGTCTACATGGCCCAGCTCCGGCGCAAACTCGAACCCGACACCGGCAACCCCCGACACCTCCTCACCGAGGCAGGAATCGGCTACAGATTCCAGCCGTGACCGTGCCCGGCACCCCCAGGACGCACAAGCGCCCCTCCGGAGGAATCCTCCGGAGGGGCGCTTGTGGTTTTCGGGGAAAACGTCCCGGCCGGCTGCCGGGGCTACTTTCCTGAGTTGTTAGAGCGGGCGGATGTTCTCAGCCTGCGGGCCCTTCGGGCCCTGGGTGACGTCGAACTCGACCTTCTGGTTCTCATCCAGCGAGCGGTAGCCGCTGCTGGCGATTGCCGAGTAGTGGGCGAAAACGTCGGCCGACCCGTCATCCGGGGCAATGAAGCCAAAACCCTTTTCGGCGTTGAACCATTTAACTGTGCCTGTAGCCATGCCATATCCTTCTGAAATGCTGCTGATCTCCGGCGGCCATAAGGCCAACGGCTGCGGAGACATTCGTCCGCTGTCCCCAACGTACGGGTCCCCGGCCCATGGTGCAAGGGCCCAACGAGGGGATTTCGTGTCGGCCCGGCGCCATAGCCGGGGCACGATGACGACAATCCCGGTGGTTAGCCGCGTGCTTCGAGTGCGATGCGACAATTCCCTCGCGCTACCGGAATGACGGCCGCGTCAGGGAATTGCCGCATCGGGGAGCGCTTAGACCACCGTTCCGGCGGCGCCGTCGACGGTGACAATCTGGCCCGTGCGCAGCCGTGTGGTGGCATCCGGCACGCCGACCACGGCCGGGATGCCGTACTCGCGGGCCACCACGGCCCCGTGCGAGATGACGCCGCCCATCTCCATGACCAGGGCGCCGGCGGTCATGAACAGCGGGGTCCAGCCGGGGTCCGTGGAGGGCGCCACCAGGATTTCCCCGGGCTCGAGGTGGGCGCCTACCGGGTCCAGGATGACCCTGACCTTTCCCGTGGCGGTGCCGGCCGACGCCGGTGTTCCCGCCAGCGCCCCGGCGGCCGGGAACTTCGCCATCAAGGCGGCCTCGACGTCGGTGCCGTCCGAGAGCAGGAGCCGCGGAATGCGCCGCCGTCGCAGTTCATTGGCGTAGAGCCGGCGGCGGTCCCGGACCATGGCCTTCAGATCGGCGCCGCGCAGGCCCACCCGGAGCTCGTCGAAGTCCAGGAAAAAGACATCGTCCGCGGCCCCGATGGCGCCGGAGCCGGCCAGTTCGGCGCCCACGAGGCCCAGCTGGCGGTGCATCGCGGCGAGCGCCAGCACGACATAGAACTTCGGGAGTTCGCGGAGCCCGGACAGCTGCCGTGCCCGGCGCAGACATAGCGCAACGAGCCGTCCGCGCAGGCGGCTCCGGGCCTGCGCCCGTTCCACGAGGTTCCGGGCCTTGGCCTCGGCCTGATCCGCCGCCCGGGCGAACTGCCGGTCCGGGGCCTGTTCCGGGTCCTGGACGCGCAGGTAGTTGGAGATCATGCCCAGGATGTGGTCCGGCTCCTCGGACCAGCGCGGCATGCCGACATCAATCTCGGCCACCGCGCGGTGCCCATACCGGGCCAGGAAGCCGCGCACGCCGCCCTGGGCCACCGACGGAAGGGCGCCGGCAGCATAGCCCGCGGCCAGTTCCCCGGGGTCTGTGGCCAGGAAGATCTTACGGGAGGCCGGATCCGCGCCGACGGCAACCGAGAGCTGCCAGAGTTCAAGGTCCATCTCGGTGGTGACATTGTGGGGCAGCCCGCGCAGCACTGCCTCCAGTTCGCGGGGCTGCGCGATGCCGCGCAGCAGCCTGCGGGCCAGGGCCAGCATGAGGTAGCCGACGGCGGGTCCCGGCAGGGTGGCCATGATCAGCCTGTCCGTGCTCCGTTCCAAGATGCGCCGGCTGTGGTCGAGCCGGTCCAGGGCGGCCGCCGGTTCGCGCAGCGCCAGCTCTGGTTCGAGGCGCTTACCGTAGGCCTGTGCCCGGGCAAGCCCGGCCCCGGGCCGCAGCGCGGTACCGATCAGGGCGGGTACCAGCCGGGCAAACAGGGCAACGCCTGCCATCCGTTCCGCGCCGGAGCCGGGGCCGGAGGCGGGGCCGGAGCTGCCGCGGGCCGCCCCGGCGCTGACGGGGGATGGCCGGAGCGGACGCTTGGCGACGCCAAACCTCGGGTCCTCGAGCAGCGCCGGAAAGACCGCCCCCGACCTCCCGTCGGCCAGCGGGAGGATCCGCTGCAGGGCGCGGCGCCCTGTCTTGTTCCGCACCATGGGAGTGAGGTCCAAGTACATGCGCAGCCCCGGATTGGCATACTGCCAGGGCCCCCTGCGGTTCCCCATCCCGCCCAGCACCGCAAGCCCCATCGGGGTGATCGGGCGCGTCAGTCCCTGCAGCAGGGTGCCGCAGAGGTAGACCCGGTCCCCGTCCGCGGCTCGCGGTTCCAGGCCGGCCGCGGCGCCGGCCGGGTCCGTGCCGGCGCGCTCCGGCAGCGGATACAGGGTGGTGATCGGACGCGACTGGGTCAGCCAGATCCTGCCTGCGGCGTCGATGACCCATTCCACGTCCTGGGGGGCGCCGAACAGCCGCTGGACGGTGTCTCCCAGCGAGGTGAGGTCACGGATCCGGGCATCGTCCAGTGCCGGCCGGCGCCGCGGTCCGTTCCCGGCCGGAGCCCGGAGAAGGATCCGGCCGGTGGCTGTGTCCACCACGTAGTGGTCCGGGTTCACCGCGCCGGACACGACTGCCTGTCCAGGTCCCGGGGCCGCGTCGATGACCGTCTCGGTCCGGGTGCCGGTGACCGGATTGGCGGTGAACAGCACACCTGCGGCCGCGGCGTGGATGAGGTCCTGGACGACGACGGCGAGGCTCGCGTCGCGGTGGCTGATGCCGTTGACGAAGCGGTAGGAAACGGCCCGTTCGGTCCAGAGCGAGGCCCAGCAGCGGCGGACGGCCTGGACCACGGCGTCGGCGCCGGCGATGTCCAGGTAAGTGTCCTGCTGGCCGGCGAAGCTGGCGAAGGGCAGGTCTTCGGCCGTGGCGGAGGACCGGACCGCCACCACGGGCGAGCCCATCGCGGCGTAGGTCGTGCGGATGGCGGTGTCCACGTCGTGGGGGATCGGCGACGTCACGATCATTTCCCTCGCGCGCAGCGCAAGCTGGGCTATTCCTTCCCCGTCTGCATCCCCGGCTCGTTCCCGGGCCGGAGGTGCCTCGGAGCCCGCACGGTCGAGACGGGCTGCCAGCGCAGCCAGCTCCGGCGGCGCCGCCATCGAGTATGCGACGGTCGTCAGGCAGAACCCGCGCGGCACGGGCAGCCCGGCGGCCACGAGCCTGCCGAGGTTCAGCGTCTTGCCGCCCACCAGCTGCAGCGGGGCCGAGCCGAGTTCACCGAGGTCCACCACAAGGCTGTCCGGCACAGCGATGCCTGGAGAGCCCATTTCTGCTCCGTCACCCGCCGGCGTCAGCGCCGCCGGTGTCCTCCCACTGCACGTCGAGGTTGCGGAAGACGGGAGGCCCGTCGCAGAGGGCAGCCATCTTCGCGGCGAAGTCGGAGGTCTCGGGCCGGTCGGAGTTCTCCATGGCCGATTCGTAGGAATCGAATTCGACGATGGTGAGGTAGGTTCCGGGCCGGTCGCGGTCCGCGGTGGCCATGATGCGGCCGAAGGTCGGGGCGGTGGTTCCCTCGGTCCGTGAGGGATGGCCGAGCGCTTCGATCTCCTCGATGCGGGACGTCTTGAATTCGATGATCTGCACAAACCTGGCCATGACGGCTCCTCGGCGGCGGCGGATGTTGATGCGCTTCACGGTAGACCGGCGGTCCTGCCAGTGCAAGAGCCAGTTCAAGAGCCTGCCCCGTAGCCCGGCACCGCCGCCGTCGGACGCCTGTCAGGCAGGGCGGGGCGCTCCGGTCAGGGGATGAGCATGACCTTGATGGCGCGGCGTTCGTCCATGGCGCGGTAGGCCTCGGGAGCTTTCTCCAGCGGCAGGACGACGTCGAATACCCGGCCCGGATTGATGGTGCCGGCGAGGACGTCGGCGAGCAGCTCAGGGATGTAGGTCCGGGCCGGGGCCATGCCGCCGGCGATGGAGATGTTCGTGTCGAACAGGTAGCGCAGCGGGACCTCGGCGCCGCCGGCCGGGACGCCGACAAAGCCCAGCGCGCCGCCCGGCCGGACGCTGTGCAGTGCCTGGTCCATGGATTCCTTCGTCCCGACACACTCGAGCACGGAGTCGGCAAGCACCCCGCCGAGAAGCTCGCGGACCTTCGCCACACCTTCCTCGCCGCGCTCTTCCACGATGTCCGTGGCCCCGAACTCGCGCGCGATCCCCTGGCGGTCGGCGTGCCGGGACATCGCGATGATCCGCTCGGCGCCCAGCCGCTTCGCCGCCAGCACGCCGCAGAGCCCGACGGCGCCGTCGCCGACCACGACGACGGTCCGGCCGGGCGCCACCTTGGCGGCAAGGGCCGCGTGGTGGCCGGTGGCCATCACATCCGAGAGCGTCAGCAGGCTGGCGCGCAGCGCATCGTCCGGCTCCGTGATGCCCGGAACCTTCACCAGGGTGGACTCGGCCAGCGGGACGCGGACCGCCCCGCCCTGGCCGCCGTCGACCGCCAGTCCGGTGTCATCCTTGCCGCCCCAGCCAGCGTGGCGGTCGCAGGCGACGGTGACGCCGTTGAGGCACTGCGGGCAGGCGCCGCAGCTGATCACGAACGGCGCGATCACGAAGTCGCCCACGGCCAGGGTGGTGACGGCCGGGCCGATGCTCTCCACGGTGCCGATGAATTCGTGCCCGATCGCGGTGGGCCTGCGGGTGGGCCGCACGCCGCGGTATGGCCACAGGTCCGAGCCGCAGACGCAGGAAGCGGTGACTTTCACGACGACGTCGGTGGTCAGTTGCACGGCGGGGTAGTCGCGGTCTTCCACCCGGATGTCGCCCGGGGCGTGGATGATGGTGGCGCGCATGGAGGCTCCTGGATCGGGGTGGTGGGCTTTGGTCCGAGTCTAGACCCGGGCCCTGACCCGTCTGGGAGCCATGAAAGCAACGCGGGGTCAGATACGGCCCATTAAGGCGTCGTGAATGGGCTAGATCTGACCCCGCGTTGCTTTTCTAGAGGGCTTCGAGGACGCTGACGTAGTTGGCGATGCCGACCCCGCCCATGTTCTGCACCGCGGCCCGGCGCGGGCTTTTCAGCTGCATGGCGCCGGCGGTGCCGGTGAGCTGCATGGCGGCGATGACGTGCTGGGAGACGCCGGTGGCGCCCACGGGGTGGCCCTTGGCCTTGAGGCCGCCGGAGACATTGACGGGCAGCTTGCCGTCCTTGAAGACCCAGCCTTCCGTCAGGGCACGCGCGCCCTGGCCCGGTTCGGTCAGGCCCATGGCCTCGTACATGAGCAGTTCGGCGATGGTGAAGCAGTCGTGCACCTCGGCGAAGTCCAGGTCCCCGAGCCCGACGCCGGCCATCGCCAGTGCGCGCTGCCAGGACACCCGGGTGGCGGCGAAGGCGGTCGGGTCGCGGCGTTCGGCGGGGAAGAAATCGTTGGCGTGGCCGAAGCCGGCGAGCCGGACCGGGGCGGTGGCCCCGCCGGTCGGGGAGACAGACAGCACGACGGCGGCGGCGCCGTCGGACACGGGGGAGCAGTCGGTACGGCGCAGCGGATCAGCCACCATCGGGTTCTTCTCCGAGACGGTGCGGCAGAAGTCCTCGCCGAGGTCCTTGCGGAGCTGGGCGTAGGGGTTGTCGACGCCGTTGCGGTGGTTCTTCGCCGCGATCGTGCCGAGCACATCGCCCAGATTCCCGGTGGCCGCCCCGTAGCGCTTCCCGTAGTGCTTGGCGACGTCGGCGAACAGCCCGGTGAAGCCGGTGGTCGAGGCCTTGCCGGCCATGTCGTAGTCCGCGCCGAGCAGCGCGGCACCCACGACGTCGGCCCCGGCCTGGGTCATCTTCTCGGCGCCGATCACCAGGACGGTCTTCGCCGTGCCGGCCAGCAGCGACTTGGTGCCCTGCTGGAACGCGGCGGACCCCGAGGCGCAGGCGTTCTCGACCCGGGTGGCCGGGACATTGGCGAGCTGGTCCGAGACCTGCAGCGCGAGCGAGGACGGGAAGGCCAGCGGCATCATGCCGGAGTTGAACTGGCCGAGGTAGATCTCGTCGATCTGGCCCGGCTCGATCCCGGCGTTGCCGATCGCCTCGGTGGCGACCTGGACGATCAGCGACTCCAGGGTCTCGTCCGTGAGCTTGCCGAAGCGGCTGTGGCCCCAGCCGGTGAGCAGGACATCCTTGCCGAACTGTTCCTTCAGGCTCATGCTTTGGCTCCTTCGAGTTCCGTAGTTTCTTCCAGTGCTTTCGGTGCGACGTCGAACTCAGCCCCGGTCTTTTCGCGGAGCTCCGCCACGGTGACGCCCGGCGCGAGCCGGGTGAGCGTGAGCTGCCGGCCGCCGTCTGTGTTTTGTTCGTTCCTCACAAGGTCGAACACGGCGAGGTCGCTGATGATCCGGTCCACGCAGCTGAGCCCGGTGAGCGGCAGGGTGCATTCCGGAACGATCTTGGCGGTGCCGTCCTTGGCGTTGTGCTCGGTCAGGACCACGACGCGCGGTGTGCCGGCAACGAGGTCCATGGCCCCGCCCATGCCCTTGACCATCTTGCCGGGGATGGTCCAGTTGGCGAGGTCGCCGTTGCCGGAGACCTGCATGGCGCCCAGGATGGCGACCTTCACGTGGCCGCCGCGGATCATCCCGAAGGAGGCAGCGGAGTCGAAGATGCTGCCGCCGGGCAGGACCGTGACGGTCTGCTTGCCGGCGTTGATGAGGTCCGCGTCCTCCTCGCCCTCGTACGGGAACGGGCCCATGCCGAGCAGGCCGTTCTCGCTCTGCAGGACGACGCGGACGCCCGCGGGCAGGTTGTTGGCGACCAGCGTGGGGATGCCGATGCCAAGGTTGACGTAGTCGCCGTCGTTCAGTTCTTCGGCCGCGATGGCAGCCATTTCATTCCGGGTCCAGGCCATGGTGTTTCTCCTCAGAAGTCTTCAGGGGTGCGGTTCAGGGGGAGCCGGGTCAGGCGGGTACGACGGCGGGAACGGGCTCGGCGCGCGGCCGGACCGTCCGCTGTTCGATGTCCTTGACCCGGCCGCTGGCCCGCACGAGACGCTGGACGAACACGCCGGGGGTGACAATGTGGTTGGGGTCCAGCGCGCCGGGCTCGACGATCACCTCGGCCTCCGCGACGGTCACCGCGCCTGCCGTGGCCACGACCGGGTTGAAGTTCCGTGCGGTGTAGCGGTAGATGAGGTTGCCGTCGGTGTCGGCGGTGTGGGCGTGGACCAGCGCGACGTCGGCCCTGATGGCGCGCTCCTGGACATACGTTTCGCCGTCGAACTCGGCCAGCGGCTTGCCTTCGGCGACGAGGGTGCCCACGCCGGTCTTCGTGTAGAAGGCCGGGATGCCGGCGCCGCCGGCGCGGAGGCGCTCTGCGAGGGTGCCCTGCGGGGTGAACTCCACCTCCAGCTTGCCGGCGAGGTACTGCTCGGCGAAGAGCCTGTTCTCGCCCACATAGGAGGCGATGACTTTGGCCACCTGGCCGGCTTCGATCAGCACGCCGAGTCCCTTGCCGTCCACGCCCATGTTGTTGGATACCACAGTGAGGTCTTTGACGCCGGAATCGCGCACGGCCTCGATCAGGTCCGCAGGGATGCCGCTGAGGCCAAAGCCGCCGACGGCGAGCGTCATGCCGTCCCGCAGCACGTCCTGCAGCGCCGCGGCTGCTCCGGATTTCACCTTTGACATTGCTTCTCCTCATTGAGCTCGCACAGTGATCCACGTTGTGGACTGTTCCTCTGGGGTTGGAGCCTACGGTGCCCAAAAGGGGGCTGTCAACGGATGATTGAGGCTCTAGAAGGTGACGTTTTACAGTGTGGACGCTAGGCTGGCGGGTATCCACATTGTGGATACTTTGAGGGTTTCGGCAGGAAAAATTACGGAAAGAAGTCGGCAGACGATGAATTCATCACCGGTCAATTCGACACCGGTCCAGGGCGCCCAGGTGGTCAGCCGCGTTGCGGCGCTGCTGCGGATCGTGGGCCGGAAGCCGGCCGGCTCCCCGCTCGTCGAGCTGGTCCGCGAATCGGGTTTCACCCGCCCCACCGTGCACCGGCTGCTCAGTTCACTGGCGGCCGAGGGCCTGCTTGACCAGGACCCGAACAGCGGCAACTGGGTGCTGGGGCCGGAGATCCTGCTCATGGGGTCCGTGGCCTCGGCCCGCTTCCCGCTCGAGGACATCGCGCGGCCCGGCCTGCGCCGGCTGGCCGAGGAGACCGGCGAGAGTGCCTTCTTCTCCATCCGCCGCGGGTCCGAGACGGTGTGCCTGCTCCGGGAGGAGGGAAGTTTCCCGGTGCGCTCCTTCGTGCTGCACGAAGGCGTCCGGTTTCCCCTGGGTGTCGCCTCGGCCGGGACTGCCATCATGGCCTTCCTGCCGGCGAACGAACAGGAAGAACTGCTGGCCGGGTGGGCCGCGCACGCCGGCAATTTCGCGGCAGGCCACACCGAGTCGCTGGTCCGCAAGAACCTGGCCCTGACGCGGCAGGCCGGGTATTCGGTGAATCCCGGCCTCGTGCTGGAAGGCAGCTGGGGAATGGGCGCCGCGGTCTTCGACCAGCGCGGCCGTCCCGCCTGGGCGCTGTCCCTCACCGGCATCGAGCCGCGTTTCAGGGCGGACCGGCAGCCGCTCCTGGGCCGCCTGCTGATGGACGAGGCCCACCGGATTTCGACGCAGCTGCAGGGCACCAGCCAGGGCGCCCGGTAGGGAAGCCAGCCGGGGCAGCGGCCCCGGGCCGCGGCAGTTTGCCCGGAGCCTCGACAAACCCGGCGCTGCGGGAGCACCATGAGAACTGCATTGTCACCGCATCGCTAACGCCCGGCAGCGGGCGCGTTTCCGGCGGCTTCCTGCCCACCGGTCCTGGGTGGTTGAGGGGAGCGTAGCCTGGCGGACGCACACCGCTCGGGCCCCGGACGCCGTCGTGGTCGACGGCGTCCGCGAAAATCACCAGGCCGGTTCCCGGCCGTTCCCGCCAGATTCATAAGGAGTGAGTCGATTGACTCCTCATGCCGAAACCCATCGAAAGCGGCGCCTTCTCCGCGTTCTGCTTGCATCCCTCACCGCCCTGTTGATGCCGCTGGCCGTCAGCGGCACCGCCTTCGCAGAAGGCAAAACAGACGGCGGTAAATCATCATCGAAGACCTGGACCGTCCAGGTCGGTTCCGAATCCTCGGACCAGGCCATCCAGGGGATGGCCTTCCTGCCCGAAAACGTCTACATCAACGCCGGGGACAAGATCACCTGGAAGGCGAACTCGGCAGAAATCCACACCGTCACCTTCCTGGCCGACGGCCAGTCGCTGGAGTCCACGCAGCCGTTCCATTTCACGGAACCGCTGGCTATCCTCAAGCAGGGCGGCGACGCTTATGACGGCCATTCCTATTACAACTCCGGCGTCATCACGAACGTGTCCAACAGCGGCTTCGAGCAAGTGAAGAAATACACCCTGAAGTTCCCTGAAGCGGGCGAGTTCACGTACTACTGCCTCGTGCACGGGATGGCCATGAAGGGGACGGTCCATGTCCGGGCCGCCGGAACGGATTACCCGTATTCCCAGTCGCAGTATGACCGCCAGGCCAAGAAGCAGGAACGCAACATCCTGCGTGACGGGCACAAGTCATGGGACGCGGCCCGCGACCAGGCGGACAAGCACACCGTCATCGCAGGGACGGACAACGGAATCTCGATGGTTATGCGGTTCGTGCACCAGGAGATCGTGGTCCGGGTGGGCGAGAGCGTGAAATTCGTGAACAACGGCATGGGAGCTCCGCATACCGTCACGTTCGGCACCGAGCCGGCCGACCCGACCGCGGCCCTCGGTGATCGCGAGAACTTCACCGGCGGGGACCTCAGCTCCGGGATCATACCGCTGAACACCACTTACACCGTGACGTTCAACAAAGCGGGGGAGTTCGATTACATCTGCGCCCTCCACGACTTCATGGGCATGAAGGGCACGGTGAAAGTCAGGAACTGACCCCAGCCGCGCCTGCGGGCGCAGGTGCGGTCCGGGGGCACTTTGGCACGGACACGCCGGGCGTTAGGACCCGGAGAACGTAAATCTGTCTGAAAGTGCCCCCGGACGGAGCCCCGCGGCTTCCGGGAGCCGGTTCAGAGCCCGGTTCTGGCCTCCTCCGGGCCCTGGTGCTTCCACCAGGTATCCGTGATGGTGACCGGCACGGTGCGCTTGTGGCGGGTCCGGAGGTATTTCTCCTCGATCCGTTCGGCCACTTCGTCGGGGACATCGCGTCCCTCAAGGTAGTCGTCGATCTGGTCGTACGTGAGGCCGAGCTCGTCCTCGTCGGTGCGGCCGGGCTTGCCGTCGAGCAGGTCCGCCGTGGGCACCTTGGCCCAGATCCGGTCCGGGGCGCCCAGATGGGCCAGCAGGGCGCGGTTCTGGCGCTTGTTGAGCCCGAACAGCGGGAGCACGTCCGCGCCGCCGTCGCCGAACTTGGTGAAGAAGCCCGTCACCGACTCGGCGCCGTGGTCCGTGCCGATCACGAGGTAGTTGTGCTCGCCGGCCAGCGCATACTGCGCGACCATCCGGGAGCGGGCCTTCATGTTGCCCTTGGTGAAATCGGACACGGCCTCGCCGGTGGTCTTCTCGAACTCGGCCTCGAAGCCCTCCACGGCCGGGGCGATGTTGAAGGTCCACTCGGTCCTGGCGCCGATGAAGTCCAGCGCGGCCTGGGCGTCGTCCTCGTCGTGCTGGACGCCGTGGGGGAGCCGGACCGCGACGAAGTTCGCGTCCACGCCCTCGGCTTCCAGCTCCTCGGCCGCCAGCTGTGCCAGGCGTCCGGCCAGGGAGGAGTCCAGCCCGCCCGAGATGCCCAGGATGAAGCCCCTGGTGTGGGTGGCCTTGAGGTATTCCTTCAGGAACGTGACGCGTCTGCGCACTTCCCCGGCGGGGTCGATCCGGGGCAGCACGCCCATTTCCTCGATGATTTTCGCCTGGAGTTCACGCATGCCTCAAAGCCTAGCCAGAGGTGTCAACCGGGCCCAACTGTTGCGGCCGGCGCTGCGCTTCCGGGCGGGCGCGGACCCGGCCGGCGCTGCGCTTCCGGGCGGGCGCGGCGCTTCCGGGCCGGCGCTACCCGGATTCCCGTAGCGCCCGGAAATTCCCGCAGCGCCGGTCCAAAAGCGCAGCGAAAAACTCCTGCCGCCGGAGCCCGTACCGGCGTAGCGTGGGGCCATGGAGAACAGTGGGGCCATGGAGAAGACCGGATGTGCGGTGGTCGGCGGCGGCCCGGCCGGGATGATGCTCGGCCTGCTGCTGGCCCGGGCCGGGGTGCAGGTGACAGTACTGGAGAAGCACGCGGATTTCTTCCGGGACTTCCGCGGCGACACCGTCCACGCCTCCACGATCCGGCTGATCGACGAACTGGGCCTGGGCGAGGAATTCCGCCGGCTGCCGCAGAGCCGCCTGAGCAACGTGGCGTTCCCGGTTCCCGGCGGCCCGCCCGTGACGATGGGCAATTTCGATTCGCTGCCCGCACCGTACAACTATGTGGCCCTGATGCCGCAGTGGGACTTCCTGAACTTCCTCGCCGACGCCGCCGCCCGGGAGCCTTCCTTCAGCCTGCGGATGAGCCACACGGCCACCGCGCTCCGCCGGAACGGCGGCCGGGTCACCGGGGTGCGCTACCGGAGGGCTGACGGCACCGAGGGCGAGCTGCAGGCGGATCTCGTGATTGCCACGGACGGACGCCATTCCACCCTGCGCCGCGCGGCAGGACTGGCACCGAAGGAGTATCCCGTACCGTTCGACGCCTGGTGGTTCCGGCTGCCGCGGCACGCCTCCGAGCGCGGCGCGGTGGCAGGGATCGTGCCGGCGTTCGGGCGGGGCGAGGCGCTGGTGGCCCTGTTCCGCACCGACTATTTCCAGATGGGCTACCTCGCGCCGAAAGGTGCGGATGCCCGGATCCGGGCCGAGGGCATCGAAGGATTCCGACGCCGGATCGCGGGTTTGCGTCCGGACCTCGCCGACCGGGTGGACGCCATCGGCTCGCTGGAGGACCTGCACTGGCTCGACGTCCGGCTGGACCGGCTGCACCAATGGCACATCAACGGGCTGCTCTGCATCGGCGACGCCGCGCACGCCATGTCTCCCGCCGGCGGGGTGGGGATCAATCTCGCCATCCAGGACGCGGTGGCCGCCGCGGACTGCCTGGCCCCCGCGCTCCTGCGTGGCCGGGTGCCCCGCGCGGAACTGGCCAGGGTGCAACGACGGCGGCGGATGCCCACCGTCGTCGTCCAGACCGCCCAGCGGGTCATGCACCGCCTGCTGTTCGAACCGATCATGTCCGGAAAACGGTCCGGCGCCCCGGCGGTGCTGCTGTTCATCGCGCGGCGTATCCCGGGGGTGGGCCGGGTGGTTCCGCGGTTCATGGCCTTCGGGCCGCGGCCTGAACACGCGCCCGCCTTCGCCCGGCGCGCGCCGCAGCGTTCGTAACGCAGCAGCCGTAGTCCAGCGCTTGCGAGCAGGGGTCAGGATGCGCCGGCGGCCTTACCCTGAGCGGGGCGTGTCTGCATTCCCGCTCGCGTCCAGCCACTAAACTGGGTCCCATGACTGCCAACAGTGACCCTGCAGCCGACGCTGCTGCCGCCCGTGCCCGCCTGCTGGAACTGATCAAGGAACTGGCGGTCGTCCGGGGCAAGGTCATCCTTTCCAGCGGCGCGGAGGCCGACTACTACATCGACCTGCGCCGCATCACCCTGCATCATGAGGCGTCCAAGCTGGTCGGCCAGGTCATGCTCGCGCTGATGGACGACGCCGGGATCGACTTCGAGTGCGCCGGCGGACTCACCATGGGGGCAGACCCGGTGGGCACCGCCGTGATGCACGCCGCCGTCGACGCCGGACGCCCCGTGGACGCCTTTGTCGTGCGGAAGGCGCAGAAGTCCTACGGCATGGGCCGCCAGGTTGAGGGCCCCTCCGTCGAGGGCCGCAAGGTGCTGGTCCTGGAGGACACCTCCACCACGGGCGGTTCCGCGCTGACCGCTGTCGAGGGCGTCCGCAAGGCCGGCGGCAACGTGGTCGCCGTGGCCGTGATCGTGGACCGCGCCACCGGAGCCAAGGAAAAGATCGAAGCGGAGGCCGGCGTCCCCTACCTCTTCGCCTTCGGCAAGGACGAACTGGGCCTCGACTAAGCCGTTTCCGGCGGCCTGTGCGTTTGGGCAGGGATTTAGCAGCCCCGGCCGGGCGCCGGCGGCCCGGCGGCATGGCTGCGGGCGTGTTGCTGATCCGTGATCTGCAGTCGCTACGGTAGAGGTGTGCCGCACGAGACGGAAGCTGACGACCAGCGCGGGCCCGGGTCCGCCGAGGGCCGCCTGCTGCGGCGCGCCGTCGAACTCAAGAGGGTCTCGCGGCGGAGCTTCCTGATCGGGTCCGGGTCCGCTTCGTTGCTGGCGGCGGACATGATCTTCACCCGGAGGGTGCAGGCCGCGCGCCGGGTGAACAGGATCCTGGCGGTGCCGGACGACGTCGCCGAACGCTACTTCCCGAACGCCAGCTGGTTCCTGTTTCCCGGCTACAAGACGAGCTGGGAGGAAGCGCTGTGGATCCTGAACGCGCTCCGTGGTTCGCTGAACAAGCGGGGCCAGCTGGCCGCCGTCGGGTATTCCAACCTGGGTCTGGACATCGACAAGATCGTGATCGCCGTGATCGAGCATGTGCGCGCGCACAAGCTCAGCACGCTCTACTTCTACGGCCACAGCTTCGGCGGCATGGTGGCAACCCAGGTGGCCGCCCGGCTCCGTGAGCTGCACGGCGTGGAAGTGGCGTTCATCCTGCTCGACTCCAGCCCGTTCAGCAGATCCGACGTGCTGGACCAGAGCTGGTTCGAGGGCGTGGTGTTCCTCTACGAGAGCGGATTCCGCTTCCCCACCGTGCTGCGCGGCGGCTACGAACTCGGCGAACGGATGCTCCACAAGGACGAGCGCAGCTGGGGCCAGGTGTGGGACCAGACGCTGGAACAGCTGTCGCCGATCGCGCCCTCGAGCGTGCTGGTCCAGTCCGAATCCGCCTACATCTACCACTTTGACGCGAGCCGGTATGTGGGGAATCTCGGCGCAACCCGGATGGCGTTCATCGGCAACCCCAAGGACCGCACCGTGGACTACGAGACGGCCCGGGACTCCTGGCGGCTGACCTTCGCGGCGAACATGGCCTCCGACGGGCTGCGCACCGACGGGGCCCGGCCCGCCCATGCCAGCCCGGGGTGGAGCCCGTTCGTGTACCGGCCGATCATCGAGGAACTCATGGACGAGCTTGCTCCGCTGCCCTCCGGCGGCGGGAAGAAGACGGCGTTCTGAGCCGGCTGGACCGGGCTTTCTGGTGCCCCTAGATCTGGTTCTTCAGGTCCGCCACCGAGTCCAGGACCTGGTTGGGCCGGAACGGGTACGCGGCGATGTCCTCCCTGTGCGTGATGCCGCTGAGCACCAGCACCGTATGCAGTCCGGCTTCCATGCCGGCGATGATGTCCGTGTCCATCCGGTCGCCGATCATGGCCGTGGTCTCCGAATGCGCGTCGATCTGGTTCATCGCCGAGCGGAACATCATCGGGTTCGGCTTCCCCACGATGTAGGGCTCGCGTCCGGTCGCCTTGGTGATCAGCGCGGCGATGGCGCCGGTGGCCGGCATCGGACCGTCCTTGGAGGGGCCGGTGGCGTCCGGGTTGGTCGCGATGAAGCGTGCGCCGCCGAGGATCAGGCGGATGGCCATGGTGATGGCCTCAAAGGAGTAGGTGCGGGTTTCGCCGAGCACCACGAAGTCCGGGTCCTGGTCCGTGAGGATGAAGCCGGCCTCATGCAGCGCCGTCGTCAGCCCCGCCTCGCCGATCGTGTAGGCGCGGTTGCCCGTTTCCGAGCCCCGCACCTGGTCCTTGAGGAACTGGGCCGTGGCCAGCGCCGAGGTCCAGATGTTCTCCTCCGGGATTTCCAGGCCGGAGGACCGCAGCCGGGCCGCGAGGTCCCGGGGCGTGTAGATGGAGTTGTTGGTCAGGACCAGGAACCGCCGGGACGTGTCCACCCAGCGCCGGATGAGGTCCGCGGCGCCGGGGATGGGCTGGTTCTCGTGGACCAGCACGCCGTCCATATCGGTCAGCCAGCACTCGATGTCCTGGCCGCTGCGGTACACCGACGCCGATGAACGTACTTTGTCCGGCTCTGCTCTTTGGCCTGCCCGCTTGTCCGCCATGGTGCCCTCCGCCGTAATGTTCCGCCTGGTGCGTCCCAGTCTAGTGTTGAGGGGTGACTGAACCCGAGACCCCCAGCGATAACCCTGCCGGCGCCGCAATTTCCGGCACGGCCTCCGGCACGGAATTTTCCGGCACGGCCTCCGAGGAGGCCGGGGACACCGAACTTTCCGGCACGGCCGGGGGCGCCGCGGAACCCAAGGCGGAGGTCGGCGTCGGGCCCTGGGAAGGCGAACTGCCGCAGGGCGGCCACTGGGACCCGGAGCTCCTGGCGGACGGCGACCGGCGGAACGTGGTGGACCAGTACCGCTACTGGAAGCACGATGCGATTGTCGCGGACCTGGATTCGCGGCGCCACAACTTCCACATCGCCATCGAAAACTGGCAGCACGACCTCAACATCGGCACCGTCGTGCGCACCGCCAACGCGTTCCTGGCCAAGGAGGTGCACATCATCGGCCGACGCCGGTGGAACCGCCGCGGGGCCATGGTCACCGACCGCTACCAGCACATCCGCCACCACCCCACGGTCGAGGACTTCGTGACGTGGGCGCAGGGGGAGGGGCTGGCGATCATCGGGATCGACATCTTCCCGGACTCCGTCCCGCTGGAGACCTACGAACTGCCCAGGGACTGCGTGCTGGTGTTCGGGCAGGAGGGCCCGGGCCTGACGCCCGAGGTGCACGAGGCCGCGCTGGCCACGCTCTCGATCGAACAGTTCGGCTCCACCCGCTCCATCAACGCCGCCTCCGCCGCCGCGATCGCCATGCATGCCTGGATCCGCCGGCACGTGTTCGGCCAGGCCGTTTCCTAGCCGACTCCCGCGCGACCCCCCAGCCCGCCGCCATGCCAGCCCCCCCGCGCGAGATGGCATTTCGCGGCAGTCGCAACGCCCAACACTGCGGTGAAGTGCCATCTCGTTGCGCCGGAGCACACCAGCCTGTGGATAACCCTCCATGTGAGACCAGGATCGGTAAGAATTGGGGATGCACAGGGCTCCGCTTCCCGAACACCTGACCGCCGGTTCGTTCTCACTCCGGATGTCCGACAAAGCCGGCATCACCAGGACGCGCACGGCGGCCAAGGACCTCGCCACCGTTTCCCGCGGCGTCCGCATCCCGCTCGGATGTGAGGCCCAAGGTGGTGCGGCTTTGCGGGCCTACACGGAACTGGACGACTCATCGGCCCTGACCCACATATCCGCTGCCCGTGTCTGGCGGACTGCGCTTTCGTGGCGGCTCGAGGATGACTGGCGCATCCACCTGTCCCGCCGGCCCGGATTCAGCATGCCGCGCAGGGTCAACGTGGTGGGTCACCTGTTGACCTTCCGTCCCGGCGAGCTTGTGGAGTACGACGGCGTCCGGCTCACCTCGCCCGCCCGCACGTGGCTGGACTTGGCGTCCATGGCCGGTGTGGACGAACTCGTCATAGCCGGAGACTCCCTGGTGTGCTCCCACGGCCCCGAGTTCCCCGCGCCACGCGAACCCCTGTGTACGGTGGCGGAGTTGCAGGACATGGTGGCCAAGCATCCCGGAGTCAGGGGAGTGCGGGTGGCCAGGGCGGCGTTGGAGCTCATCCGAGTGGGCGCCGACTCCCCGCCCGAAACGTCGATGCGCCTGGCCTTGGTCCGGGCAGGCCTGCCCGAGCCGGAGCTGAACCATGTGCTGTGGGGCGTGCATGGTGCCCCGGTCTTGTGGCCTGATGCGGCCTATCTGGAGTGGCGCATCTCGATCCAGTACGACGGAGCCGGCCATGGCGGTCCCGGGCAGTACCTCAGGGATATCCGCCGCGAATCAGCGACACGAGAGTACGGCTGGTTTGAGGTGCGCGTGTCCAAAGACGACCTCGCAGGCGACCGGCCCGCCGTCGTGCGTAAAGTCCGGGCCGCGCTGGAAAGCCGAGGCTGGCGCGCGAGATGACACTTCGAGGCAGTGTCGGCGCGCACCACTGCCGCGAACTGCCACCTCGGCGGGCGCAGTGAGCTTAAGTGTTACCGGCCCGCGTGACCGGAAACACTGCCCCGCGGCGGGGAATGGCTAGGATGGTTCGTAGCCGACGAGGTTCACCCAGGCTCAACCCAGCCCGCCGACGAAATTCACCATAGGAGTCAGCATGCCCATTGCCACCCCCGAGATCTACTCCGAAATGATCGACCGCGCGAAGACGGGCGGCTTCGCCTTCCCGGCCGTCAACGTCACCTCCTCCCAGACCCTCAACGCAGCCCTCCGCGGCTTCGCCGAGGCCGAGTCCGACGGCATCGTCCAGGTCTCCACCGGCGGCGCCGCCTATTGGTCCGGCGCCTCCACCAAGGACATGGTCGCCGGCTCCCTGGGCTTCGCCGCGTTCGCCCGCGAAGTCGCCAAGAACTACGGCGTGAACATCGCCCTGCACACGGACCACTGCCCCAAGGACAAGCTCGAGGGCTTCGTCCTGCCGCTGCTCGCCGCCTCCGAGGCCGAGGTCAAGGCCGGCCGGAACCCGCTGTTCAACTCGCACATGTGGGACGGCTCCGCCGAGACCCTGCCGGATAACCTGCGGATCGCCCGTGAACTGCTGGCCCGCACCGCGGCCGCCAGGATGATCCTCGAGGTCGAGATCGGCACCGTCGGCGGCGAGGAGGACGGCGTCGAGCACGAGATCAACGAGAAGCTCTACACCACCGTCGAGGACGCCCTGGCCACCATCGACGCCCTCGGCGCCGGCGAAAACGGCCGCTACATCACCGCGCTGACCTTCGGCAACGTGCACGGCGTCTACAAGCCCGGCGGCGTCAAGCTCCGCCCGGAGATCCTCAAGGACATCCAGGAGCAGGTGGGCGCCAAGATCGGCAAGGCCAACCCGTTCGACCTCGTCTTCCACGGCGGCTCCGGATCCTCCGAGAAGGAGATCGCCGACGCCGTCTCCTACGGCGTGATCAAGATGAACATCGACACCGACACCCAGTACGCCTACACGCGCCCGGTGGTGGACCACATGCTCCGGAACTACGACGGCGTGCTGAAGATCGACGGCGAGGTCGGGAACAAGAAGCTCTACGATCCCCGCGTCTGGGGCGCCTCCGCCGAGGCAGGCCTGGCAGCCCGCGTCGTCGAGGCAGCGCAGCAGCTCGGCTCCACCGGCAAGACGTTCTGAGCATGTCCGACGACTTCCGCAAGAACCTGATGGGCCCCGAGCCCACGCTCCTGCCTGCCGAGACCGACGTCCACGCGGAGCTGGACGCGGGCCAGGAAGCCCTGGACCTGGTCGAGAAGCACCCGACGTCCTCGCTGCTCTGGGCCATCCTGGCCGAGGAGGCCTGGAGCGAGGGCCGGACCATCGATTCCTACGCCTACTCACGCGTCGGCTACCACCGCGGCCTGGATTCGCTGCGCCGCAACGGCTGGCGCGGCGTCGGGCCGATCCCGTGGGAGCACGAACCGAACCGCGGCTTCCTGCGCGCCCTGTACTCGCTGGGGCGTGCCTCCGCCGCGATCGGCGAGGCCGAGGAGCCGGAGCGCATCGAAAAGTTCCTCAAGGACTCCGATCCCGCCGCCAAGGCGGCCATCGAGGCCGAGAAGCGCTGACCGGTCCGGACACAGCAACGCGGGGTCACTTTGCGCCCATTCCACCGTGGTGGATGGGCGCGAAGTGACCCCGCGTTGGGGTTTAAAGCTAGCTAGGCCTTCGCGAGGCCGGTGCGGGCCATGGCGTCCGCGTAGGCGGTGTGCATGTCCTCGAGGTACTGCTCCTGGCGGGCCGGGGTGCCGGCGAAGGCGCGGCCGCTGAGCGAGCGGACCTTGTAGGTCTTCAGGCCGCGGCGCCAGATCATGGGGACCTCGGTCTTGAGCAGCAGTTGGGCGAGGCGGTTGGCCTCGGTGCCGTGGGCGACGATCACGGAGGCGCGGGGCACGAGGGCGAGGAACTTCAGCAGCGGCTTGAGGCCGGCGGAAATCTGGTCCGGCGTGAACTTGCCGTTGGGCTCGCCCGGCACGTACCAGGGGTGGACGTTCCACGGCATGATGTATTCCGGGCGCAGGCCCAGTTTCCACTGGACGCCCAGCATCCGGGTGGCCGCTTCCTCGTCGCCGGCGGTGATGAAGCCGGACTCGTCCTCGGTGCCGATGTTGGAGAAGAGGCTGATGATGCGGCACTCGTCGACGTCATGCATCGGATCAACGTAGGGTACATTGGTGCCAGCTTTGTTGCCCCGCAGCGTGTCGCAGAGTTCGTTGACGGCCGCGACGCTAGGTTCGTAGCGGCGGCTCAGGAGCTGTTCGCGGAAATTTTCAGTGGCCAAGGCTGTCATATATTGCTGCTTCCCGGGATTGGTGACGCTGCCAGACCGGACGGGGGCACGGCAAACGCAGGGCGCGGAGAGTCCGGTGTGGATTGAAAATGTGGTGTGGACCGATTCCGAGTCGATCCTTATCAGTCTATCAAGCCCTGGGAAATGCCGGACCGGCCGCAGGCCGCAGGAGGCCGCAGCAGGCCGCCGCAGCGGGCGCCGGCGGCGTCCGGCAGCCGCCGTGGTGCCCGCGCGGGACCCCGCGCCGGCACCGCCGCCGCAGCTCAGCCGGCTACCAGAGCCGCTTGCTGGCGCGGCGTGCGCCCTCACCGAGCGCCTCGAGCTTAGCGAAGGCAATCTGCGGATGCACCCTGCCGCCGAGGCCGCAGTCTGTGGAAGCAATCACATTTTCCCGCCCGACAAGATCCGCGAAACGCACGATCCGGTCCGCCACGAGGTCCGGGTGCTCCACCACGTTGGTGGCGTGCGAGACGACGCCGGGGATGATGACCTTGCCCTCGGGGAGCCTGGTGTCCTCCCAGACCCGCCATTCGTGTTCGTGGCGGACGTTGGCGGCCTCGAAGGAGTAGGCGCCGGCGTCGATCTGCATCACGGATCCGATGATGTCCGCGAACGGGATGTCGGTGGTGTGCGGGCCGTGCCAGGAGCCCCAGCAGACATGCAAGCGGATCTGCTCCTGCGGGAGGCCGCGCAGGGCCCAGTTGGTGGCCTCGACCCGGAGCTGGATGAACTTGAGGTAGTTCGCCAGGCTGGGCTCGGGGTTGATCTGGTCCCAGCTCTCGGCCAGCGAGGGGTCGTCGAGCTGGACCGTCAGGCCGGCGTCGATGATCGCCTTGTACTCCTCGCGCATCGCGTCGGCGCAGGCGTAGAGGAGTTCCTCGTCGGTCTTGTAGTACTCGTTGGCGACGCGGGCGCAGGAACCCGGGGACAGGGACGCCACAAAGCCCTCGGCCAGGCCCGCTGCGGCCAGGCCGGTCTTCAGGTTGGCGATGTCCGAGCCGACGAGGTCCTGGCCCGTATACGTCAGCGGGCCGGCGATCTTGGGCTGGCTCACGCTCTTGCGGTGGGCCAGGATCCCGGAGGACGGATCGTTGTAGGCCGCATTGAATTGCTGCCGGTCCCGGCGGTCCGGGAAGGAGGTCAGGACGATGTTGCCGGGGCTGGAGCGGTGCACCCCGGCGTCGGCCCAGCGGTCCACGTCGGTCGGTTCCAGGCCGCCGAGCCGGGAGAAGGAGTAGTTCCACCAGGCCCCGTAGTCCACGGAACTGGACATCGTGTGGCCATACTCGCCGTCGTTGGGGATATCGATGCCCAGGTCCTTCTGGCGCTGGACGACGTCCACCACCGAGCCTTCCAGCAGCGCCAGGAATTCCGGCGTGATGCCCCCGGCTTCCTTGGCCTCGTTGGCGGCGATCAGTTCCGGGGTGCGGGGCAACGAGCCGGCGTGGGTGACGCGGATGTGGTCTGTGTTTTGAGGGTTGTGAGGGTCTTGGGGCATGGGGACAGTTTCCTTTCCATCGGTCCTGGCGGTAGCACCTTTGCCGGGCGGAATCCCGTGGTGTCGGGGATTCCGTGTCCGGGCAGGGTTGCTGCGGCGTCAACGGGCCAGGTCCCTCGGCCGCTCGGGATGGTCCCACCCAGTTAATTCCAGGGGCGGGGGACTGGCAAATCCGCCGGGCATTGTGTCGCGGCAAGGCGGCCGGGGGCGGCCCGGCCTGCCTCACCCGGTACATCCCCGGCGGCGCCATGGCCTTCAGGCCGGGCCGGGGCCGCCTGGACCCGCCCGCGGACCCGCCCGCGCGGGGCAGCTCCCGGTGCGATGCGGGTCACCGCGATCGGCTAAACTTGGGTGGTAAGAGCCCCGGAACTCTGGCGTTGATGGGTAAGAGCACAGCGTGAAGATTCGGGGCGTTCTCATGAACGGTGCTGGGCTCCGGCGAACCACCCTGGTGAATCAGGCAGGGTGGTCTCCACGGGATTCGGCCCGAACGAATGGGGGAGGATCCCATGCCAGCAATCGTGATCGTCGGAGCCCAATGGGGCGACGAAGGCAAAGGTAAAGCCACTGACCTGCTCGGCCACCGCGTCGACTACGTCGTCAAGCCCAACGGCGGCAACAACGCCGGGCACACCGTCGTCGTAGGCGGTGAAAAGTATGAGCTCAAGCTCCTTCCTGCCGGCATCCTGAGCCCCAACGCGGTCCCGATCATCGGCAACGGCTGCGTGGTGAACCTGGAGGCACTGTTCGAGGAGATCGACGGACTGGAAGCCCGCGGCGCTGACACCTCCAAGCTGCGCATCTCCGCCAACGCCCACCTCGTGGCGCCCTACCACCAGGTCCTGGACAAGGTGACCGAGCGTTTCCTCGGCAGCCGCGCCATCGGCACCACCGGCCGCGGGATCGGCCCGGCCTACATGGACAAGGTGGCCCGCCTCGGCATCCGCGTCCAGGACGTCTTCGACGCGTCCATCCTGCGCCAGAAGGTCGAAGGCTCGCTGCGGCAGAAGAACGAACTCCTGGTCAAGGTCTACAACCGCCGCGACATCGAGGTGGACGAGATCGTGGAGTACTTCCTGTCCTTCGCCGAACGCCTCCGCCCGCTGGTGATCGACAGCACCTTCGTCCTGAACACGGCGCTGGACGAGGGCAAGGTGGTGCTGATGGAGGGCGGCCAGGCAACGTTCCTGGACGTGGACCACGGCACCTACCCGTTCGTGACTTCCTCGAACCCCACCGCGGGCGGCGCCTCCGTCGGCTCGGGCATCGGCCCCACCCGGATCTCCCGCTCCATCGGCATCATCAAGGCGTACACCACCCGGGTGGGCGCAGGTCCCTTCCCCACGGAACTGTTCGACGAGATGGGGATGTACCTGCAGAAGACCGGCGGCGAGTTCGGCGTGAACACCGGCCGTCCGCGCCGCTGCGGCTGGTACGACGCCGTGCTGGCCCGCCACGCGTCCCGCGTCAACGGCTTCACGGACTACTTCGTCACCAAGCTGGACGTGCTCACGGGCATCGAGCAGATCCCGGTCTGCGTGGCCTACGACGTTGACGGCGTCCGGCACGACGAGATGCCCATGACCCAGACCGAGTTCCACCACGCCAAGCCGATCTTCGAGTACTTCGACGGCTGGACCGAGGACATCACCGGCGCGCGCACCCTCGCGGACCTCCCGGAGAACGCCCGGAACTACGTGCTGGCGCTGGAGAAGCTCTCCGGCACCCGATTCTCGGCCATCGGCGTCGGCCCGGACCGCGACCAGACCATCGTCATCAACGATTTGATCCTTGACTGACGGTCTGACAAGCAACTGACGTCCGACGGCGGCGGGTCACCTGGAAAGGTGGCCCGCCGCCGTCGTGGTTAAGCCGGAGTGGGGCCCGCCAGTGAGACCGTCCAGAAAAAGAAAAAAGAAAATTCCGATCGGTGCGTAACCTTTTCGGGGTTCCCCAGCGATTACTCCTTTGTAAGCGCCGCCGGAGACTGGCCCCCACCAGGCATCCGGCCGGCCTTCCACCGTAAGTGCCGGCCGGCGCCTTGCCCCCATGAGGCGCCGGCCGGCCTTCACCCAACCGAAGGATGTATCCCTGTGATGAAGAGTGTTAGCAAGACCACCAAGATTGCCATCGGTGCCGCCATTCTGGCAGTCGGAGGATTTTCCGGTATCGGACTGGCCAACGCGGCCCAGGTGTCCAACACCCAGTCCGGCACGCAGCAGGCTGAAGTGACCCACGCTACGCCCGCCACCCCTGCCGTTCCTGCCGTTCCGGCCACCCCCAAACTTCCCGCGAAGCCGGCTGCCCCGGCCGTGCCCGCAGCCCCCGCCGTGCCGGCCACCCCCGCCGTTGACGGCTCCGCTAAGGCCGACGCCGGCGTGGAGGGTACCAAAGGTGCCGCCGAGGGCTCCATCGACGCTGGCAAGGACGGTGCCGACGTCCAGGGCAGCGCCACTGCCAAGGGTGTAGCCGGCGAGGCTCACGCCAACGCTGACGTCCACGCAGCCGTCCCGGCCGTCCCGGGCGCCCATGGCGTGCCGGCTGTTCCCGCCGTTCCGGCCACCCCGTCGGCCGAGCTGCCCAAGCTCGACAAGTAAGGACCGAACGCCTCCCACGGAGGCGCCGGGGGTGCGGCCGCTAGACTTGCCGGGGCCGCACCCCAGCAGTAACGGAAGGACAACCTCTTGGCAGAACAGCTGAGCGATGACGAATTGTCAGCCGCTTTAGCTGGCGAGCCGTCAGGCTTCAGCGCTGTCTACACGGTCATTTCCCCCGCGGTGCTCGGCTACTTCCGGGCCCGCGGAGTGGACGACGCCGAGGCGCTCACCCAGGACGTCTTCGTGGATGTCCTGCCGAAACTGGCCAACGTCACCGGCGGCCACGCCGGCCTGCGGACCTTCATCTTCTCCGTCGCCCACGCCAGGCTGGTCGACCACCGGCGCCGGGCCGAACGCACGCCGTACCTGGCCGAATACGATCCCCGGGACGACGCGCGGCATTCCGCTTCCGCCGAGGACGAGGCCCTCGGCTCCCTCGGCGGGATCTCCGGCACCCTCGCCAAGCTCAATGAGGAGCAACGGGAGGTCCTGGTCCTGCGGATCGTCGCCGACCTCTCCATCGAACAGGTAGCCGGCATCATGGACAAGACGCCCGGTGCCATCAAGCAGCTTCAGCGACGCGGGCTCAGCGCCCTGCGCGAACTCGTCACCGAAAAGGACCACGCAGCATCATGACCGGCACACGCGACCCCCAGCAGGATGGCAGCATCCAGGCGATGCTCCGCGATTCCGGCCTCGAAGCGTCCACGGAGCTCCGCAGCTCACTTGAAGAGTTGCGGGCCCTGGTCCCCGGCCGTGCCCCGGCGCCCCGGGCCGACCTGGCGGCGCTGCTGGCCGCCGGTGCCCACGTCACCGGTGCCCACGGTGCCGCGGCCCCGACGACGGCGGCGATGCCCGCCGTCGTGTCCCCGCTGGCTCCTGCGGACGGCACTTTGCCGGCGGGAGTCACGAGCCTGGCAGACCGCCGCCGGGGCCGGAAACGCCGCCTGGCGATAGTGGGCGGCGCCGTCGCCGGTGCGATGGCTCTCGGTGCCGGTGCTGTTGCCGCGTCCAGCGAGGACTTCCGCCACAACGTCGGCCAGACCATCGGCGTTCTTTTCCAGCCGGCCGGCCATGTTCCGGCCCCGGCCCCTGCGCAGGAGCACGCCCAGCCGTCCCCGGCCGAAATTCCGGCCGGTCCCGCGCAGTCCACGGCCCCGGCAGTTGTCCCGGGATCAGCCGCTCCGGCAGCCCCTGCAACCCGGGCTCCCGCCCCGGCCACGCCCGTGCCGTCCGCCCCGCCGCCCGCGGTCGGCCGCAGCGGCATCCTGCCGGCGCCCGGACAGCGGCCTGTGACACCAGCGCTGCCTTCGGCACCCCCCGTGCCGGTCCCGGGCAACGGCCAGGACCTGCCCCACGCCCCAGGCCCGGTCTCGCCGACCCTTCCAGTCGTCGTTCCGACCGCGCTGCCGGGCAAGCCTTAAGGCGTACTTAAAGCTGTTGCGCTATCACTACAGGTCGTTCTAAACGCTGAGAACGACCTGTAGTGATAGCGCAACGGGGGTGGGTAGATGGCGGCCTAGCTTCCCGTCAGGCCAGGACCTGGCGTTTGGAGGAGATGACGCCGGTGTCGAAGCCGGCCAGGTGCAGGCCGCCGTGGAAACGGGCATGCTCAATCTTCACGCAGCGGTCCATCACGACGTCGAGCCCGGCCGCTTCCGCCTCCTTGGCGACGTCCTCGTGCCAGGACCCCAGCTGCAGCCACAGGGTCTTGGCGCCGGCCGCGATGGCCTCCTCGAGGACCCCCGGCAGGTCATCGTGCTTGCGGAACACGTCCACGATGTCGGGGCTCTCCGGCAGGTCCGCGAGCGAGGCGTACGTCGGCTCGCCCAGGATTTCGTTCACCACCGGGTTCACGAAGTACACCTTGTACCGGGTGGAGGACTGCAGATAGGTGGCCACGAAGTAGCTGGCGCGGGACGGTTTGTCCGAGGCGCCCACGATCGCGATCGACTTCGCCTGCCGCAGCAGGCCCAGCCGCTCGGGCGCGGACGGTCCGGTCCAGGTGCGGTCGGCGGTGCTCATGCGCGTGCTCCAATCGTGCAGGCGTCAACGGTCTCGACAGGCTCGACCACCGGCTCGGTCCCGGCCTCCGACGCCGCGGTGAGGGCCTGGTCCAGGTCCCAGAGGATGTCCTCGAGGTCTTCGAGGCCGATGGAAATCCGGACGAGGTCCTCCGGGACACCGGCGGACTCGAGCTGTTCGGGGCTGAGCTGCTGGTGGGTGGTGGAGCCCGGGTGGATCACCAGGGTCCGGGAATCGCCGACGTTGGCCAGGTGCGAGGCCAGCTGCAGGGATTCGATGAACGTCTGTCCCGCGGCGCGGCCGCCCTTCACGCCGAAGGAGAACACCGAGCCGGGGCCCAGCGGCAGGTACTTCTTCGCCCGCTCGAAGTGCGGGTGCGAGGGCAGGCCGGAGAAGTTCACGTAGGCCACGCGCTCGTCGGCCTCAAGCCATTCGGCGACGGCCTGGGCGTTCTTCAGGTGCTCGTCCAGCCGCTGCGGGAGCGTCTCGACGCCCTGCAGCAGCTGGAACGCGGACAGCGGCGAGAGCGCCGGGCCGATGTCGCGCAGCTGTTCGCAGCGCAGCTTGGTCAGGAACCCGTACTCGCCGAAGTTCCCCCACCAGGAGACGTTGCCGTAGGAGGCGACGGGTTCGGTCATCATCGGGAACTTGCCGTTGCCCCAGTTGAACCGGCCGCTTTCCACGACGACGCCACCCAGGGTGGTGCCGTGCCCGCCGAGGAACTTGGTGGCGGAGTGGATCACGATGTCGGCGCCGTGCTCGATCGGCCGCACGAGGTACGGCGTGCTCAAGGTGGCGTCGACGACGAGCGGGATGCCGGCGTCGTGCGCCGCCTTCGCGAGACCCTCAAGGTCCTGGACTTCCGACGACGGGTTGGCCACCACCTCGACGAAGATCGCCTTGGTGTTCTCCTGGATCGCGGCGGCGTAGTCCGCCGGATCGGTGCCGGCGACGAACGTGGTGTCCACGCCGAAACGCCGCAGGGTGACGTCGAGCTGGGTGACGGTGCCGCCGTACAGCTGGGAGGCGGCCACGATGTGGTCCCCGGCCTGGGTCAGCGCGGCGAAGGTGATGAACTCGGCCGCCATGCCCGAGGACGTGGCCACCGCGCCGATGCCGCCCTCGAGGGAGGCGATGCGCTCCTCGAACGCGGCGACCGTGGGGTTGCCGATCCGGGAGTAGATGTTGCCGTATTTCTGGAGGGCGAAGAGGTTGGCCGCGTCCTGGGTGTCCTTGAACACGAAGGAGGTGGTCTGGTAGATCGGGACGGCGCGGGCGCCGTGCTCGGCGTCGGGGGTCCCGCCGGCGTGCAGGGCGCGGGTGCGGAAACCGAAGGTGCGGTCAGTCATTACGCGGACACCTCAACTTTCGCGGCCGGGGTGCCGGACAGGTCCAGTTCGGTGCCGTTCTTGCGGGCGAGGTCCGCCTCGAGTTCGCGGACGATCGGGAGGATGTCCTGGCCGAACGCCGCGACCTCCTCCTGGAAGTGCAGGTAGCCGGTGAGGAACAGGTTCACGCCGATCTTCTTATACTCCACGATCCGCTCGGCGATCTGCTCCGGGGTGCCGATCAGCTGGGTCTTGAAGCCGTCGTTGTACTGGACGAGGTCCTCGAACGAGGAGTCCGCCCACATTCCCTTGCCGTCCTTGGTGGACGCGCCGGCTTCCTGTACGGCGTCGCGGAAGCCCTGCACTGCGGGCTTGTGCGCCTTCGCGACGATCTCGCGGAGGGTGTCGCGGGCTTCCTTCTCCGAGTCGCGGGCGATCACGAAGCCGTTGAGGCCGAAACGGGGCGACTTGAGGGCGCCTGCGGCGCCCCGCTGGGTCTCCGTGGAGGCGGCGACGACGCCGGCGATGTTCTCCTTGAAGCCGTCAAGGTCCTTGCCGTTGGAGAAGTACCAGTCGGCGACACGGCCGGCCGTGGCCTGCGCGGCGGTGGAGTTGCCGCCGAAGAAGATTTCCGGGTTCGCCCGTCCCGGCACATCCACCGGGGCGGGCTGCAGGGTGAAGTCGGTGATGTTGTAGTACTTGCCTGCCTGGCTGTACTCGGTCTCGGTCCAGAGGCCGCGCAGGACCTTGATGAACTCTTCGGTGCGGACGTAGCGCTCGTCGTGCTCAAGCCATTCGAGCCCGAAGTTGGTGAATTCGTTCTTGAGCCAGCCGGAGACGATGTTCACGGCGGCGCGGCCGTTGGAGATGTGGTCCGCGGTGATGATGAATTTGGCGAGCACGCCGGGGTGCCACATGCCGGGGTGGACGGCGGCGATCACCTTGAGCCGTTCGGTGGCGGCCAGCAGTGCCAGGCTGAAGGAGGTCGCCTCGTGCTGCTTGTCGGCGCCGTAGGAGGCGGCGTAGCGGGTCTGCGTGAGGGCGTATTCGAAGCCCGAGTTCTCGGCGATCCGCGCCAGCTTCTTGTTGTAGTCGAAGTCCCAGCCGGTGCGCTGTTCGATGGTGGAAACCACCAGGCCGCCGGAGACGTTGGGGACCCAGTAGGCGAACTTGAGCGGCTCGGACAGTCGGGCGACGTTACTGATGTCGGTCATGGGTGTTCCTTTACTTCCGGGTGTTTCGGATCCGCAGGACATCCTGGATGTCCGCGATTGATGGTTCGTTCTGGAGCGAGGTAGTGTCCCCGAGCGCGGTTCCTTCGAACAGCTGGGTCAGCAGCCTGCGCATGATCTTGCCGCTGCGGGTCTTCGGCACATCGGGCACGACGACGACGTCGCGCGGCTTGGCGATCGGGCCGATCTCCTTGGCGACGTGCGCCTTCAATTCGGACACGATCTCCTCGGTAGCCGCCGACTCTTTGAGTACCACGAACGCGACGATCGCGTGCCCGGTCTTCGGGTCGGCGACCGGACAGACGCCGGCCTCCACCACGTCCGGGTGGGACACGAGGGCCGATTCGATCTCGATGGTGGACAGCAGATGGCCCGAGACGTTGAGGGTGTCGTCCACCCGCCCCAGGATCCAGATGTCGCCGTCGTCGTCATACTTGGCGCCGTCGCCGGCGAGGAACCAGCCCTGCTCGGCGTACTTGCGCCAGTACGAATCGAAGTACCGTTGCGGGTTGCCCCACACGGTCCGGGCGATGGCGGGGCCGGGGGCGTCCACCACGATGTAGCCCTGGACTCCCGGCGGCACCGTGTTGCCGGCGTCGTCCACGATCCGGGTGCCGACGCCGGGCAGCGGGCGGGCCGCGCAGCCGGGCTTGAAGTCGGCGTCGGTGGGGGCGGGGGAGAGGATGGTGGCGCCCGTTTCGGACTGCCACCAGGTGTCCACCACGGGGGCGGTGCCGGCGCCGATGTTCTTCCGCAGCCAGCGCCAGGCCTCGGGGTTGACGGCCTCGCCGACGGTGCCCAGCATCCTGATTGAGGAGAGGTCGTACGTGTCCGGGACGCCGTCGGGGAACCAGCCCATGAGCGAGCGGACCAGGGTGGGTGCGGTGTAGTACTGCGTCACGCCGTAGCGTTCGATGATTTCGAAGTGCCGGCCCGGGTGCGGGGTGTTCGGCGTGCCCTCGAAGATCACCTGGGTGACGCCGTTGGAGAGCGGGCCGTAGATCTCGTAGGTGTGGGCGGTGACCCAGGCGAGGTCCGCCGTGCACCAGTGGACGTCCTGGTCCCGGAGGGCCGGGTCCGGGTTGCTGAAGAGGTGTTCAAAGCTCCAGGAGGCCTGGGTGAGGTAGCCGCCGGAGGTGTGGACGAGGCCCTTGGGCTTTCCGGTGGTGCCGGAGGTGTACATGATGAACAGCGGCGTCTCGGCGTCGAACGCCTCCGCCGTGTGGACGTCGGCGGCCTGCCCGACGGCGTCATGCCACCACACGTCCCGGCCCTCGGTCATCGGGACGGTGTCCAGCTGGTCCGCAGGGGTGGTGCGGTTGACCACCAGGACATGCTCGATCTCGTTCTCGCCGGCGACGGCGGCATCCGCGTTGTCCTTGACGGGGACGGCGGCGCCGCGGCGGAACTGGCCGTCTGTGGTGACGAGCAGCTTGGCGCGGGTGTCCTCCACCCTGAACTTGAGCGCCTCGGCGGAGAAGCCGCCGAAGACGAGCGAGTGGATGGCGCCGATCCGGGCCACCGCCAGGGTGATGATGACGGTTTCGGGGATGACCGGGAGGTAGATGACCACGCGGTCACCCTTGGTGATGCCGAGGGCCAGGAGGGCGTTGGCGGCCCTGGAGACCTCGCGCTGGAGTTCGGCGTAGGTGATGGAGCGGCGGTCGCCCGGTTCGCCCTCGAAATGCAGGGCCGCCTTGTCCCCGCGGCCGGCTGCAACGTGGCGGTCCACGCAGTTGTAGGCCACGTTGAGCCTGCCGCCTTCGAACCAAGTGATGTCCGGGCCGGTGCCGGCGTCGACGTCGGCCGGGACGCGGCGGTGCGCGGTGTGCCACGGCGTGCCGGCCGGGGCGGTGGCGTCCTGGGCTGTGCCGGCCGGGGCGATGGCGTCCGGCCCCTGTTCCCAGTCGAGGCGGAGGGCGGCGGCCTCCCAGAACGCGATGCGTTCGGCTTCGGTGCCGGCGCTGGTGGGGTTGACTGTCCCGGTAGCTGTCGTGGTGTTTACGCCCATCGTGGTGCCCTCCATTTCTTTGCGGTCCGTTCCTCTGCGGTGCCGGGCAGGGCACCGGTGATTTTCGGCCCAGGTAGCAGACGCGCCCAGCCGCTGGCCAGGATCCCGGCGGGGGACCATCCGTTCGCCGGGGGACCGCTCTGGCCCGAATCGGGCGAGCCCGGCTGGGCGGCGTCTGCTGGGGTCGCTGCAATGCCAGTAGCCTGCAGGGCTTCCGTACTGGTTGCAGCAACATTGTCGCCGGTGGCGGCGGAAGGGCAAGCCTGCTTCACCGGCGGGTTCTCGGGGGTCCCGGCGGCCGGGTCGTCCGGGGACGGCTCAGGCGCGGGGAAGGACTGCGCGCGGAAGGACCGCGCGGAGAGGGACAAGGAAATAGTCATAGGGGTACTCCATCGGTCCTGGCAGTAGCACCCTGCGGAAAGAGCTTTTTGAAGCCGGGTGGTCAGTCCGGCCGTTCCCGCGGCTCTTTGCCTTGCTATCGCCGGAGCCAGGGGGAGGTTTCCGGCGACCAGGGTTGCTGCGGCTTCATCGATCCAGGTCTCTCGGCCGCTCGGGATGGTCGCTTTCAACTACAACGGAGACGGAGCTTTTTCCCAAATCGCGACGTTTTGCGGCGTAATATTCGGTCCTGCGCCGCATCGGGCTTTCCGGTCCGTCAGATCTTCGAGGCCGGGCGGATCGGAGGCGGCCTGCCGGGACGCGACCCGCGGCGTACCCTGCGCCACGTCCCCCGCCACGCAGGCTGCGCCGCAAACTCTGCGCCGCGTAGGCTGTGCGTCATGGCCCACGTCAACGATCCGGCAGTCCTCGAACGGCTCCTGCGCACCAAGGGGCGGTGGGCCATCGTCGGACTGACCACCAACGTGTGGCGGGCCGCGTACGATACCTCTCTGTTCATCCGGGACCGCCTGGGCATGGAGATCATCCCGGTGAACCTTCCTGGCGATGCCGTCCACGGCGAAACGGGGTACGCCCGCCTGGCCGACATTCCGGCGGCCAGGCGGCCCATCGACGTCGTCGACTGCTTCGTGAATTCGCAGAAGGTGGGGGCCGTCGTGGACCAGGCGATCGCCGTCGGCGCCAAGGCCGTCTGGCTGCAGCTGGGCGTCATCGACGAAGCGGCCGCCGCCCGGGCCAAGGCAGCAGGCCTGGACGTGATAATGAACACCTGTCCGGCGCAGGATGCCCCGCGGCTCGGCCTGTAACCGCCGATTTATAAGCAGTGTCCCGCGCCGTGGCTTGACCGGGCCGGAGGACGCGGCTAAAACAGCCCATTTTGGTCTGTTATTCTTCTGCTGCATCATTCCCCAGAAGCCAGGACCAGCCATGTGTGAGCACCATCCGGCAGTACTCCCGGCGCCTCCTGGGCGGCGGACGGCGCTGGGGTTGTTGGGCGCCTCCGTCATGGCGGCCTTGGGCGCGTGTGCGGCTCCGGGCAGCACGGCGCCGGCAGCGGCGGCCGGCTCCGAAACACGCCCCCGCCAGGCGTTGCCTCCGGCGCTGACGGCGGGACAGGGACAAGCCGCGGTTCCCGCCGCACCCGCAAACCTCCGCCGCCCGGGAAACAAGCGCATCAGGCGCAGCTTCATCCCGGACTTCAAGCTGCCGCCGGTGCAGAACGGGCTCGCGCCCGTCCTCACCAGGATCGCGACGCAGCACCCCGTCGTGTTCCTGACCATCGACGACGGCGTGACGCGGACCCCGGAAATGGTGCGCCTCATGGCCGAATACGACTACCCGGCGTCGATCTTCCTGACCCGGAACTTCGTGCAGGCCGATCCGGCTTTCTTCAAGCAGTTCGCCGCGCAGGGGAGCCTGGTGGAAAACCATACCGTGAGCCACAACGTCAACATGGTCACGCAGCTCGGGTACCAGCAGCAGCTGGCCGAAATCACCGGGATGCAGGAGTTCGCCGAGCAGCAGTTCGGCCGCCGGCCCGCGCTGTTCCGCCCGCCCGGAGGCGCCTACTCCACCGCCATGCGGCAGGCCGTGGCCGCGGCCGGCATGAAAGCGGTGGTCACCTGGGAGGCCAAGGCCAACGCCGGGCGGATGGACTACCAGTATGGAAATGCACTGCGCCCGGGCGACATTGTGCTGATGCATTTCCGCCCCGAATTCGCCGCAGACCTGGCCGCCTTCCGCGCAGCGCAGCTGGCCGCGGGCCTGGAAGTGGTGCTCCTCGAGGATTTCCTCGGCGTCGCCTGAGCCGGTCGTGATGCCGGTCGTGATGCCGGTGCTTATTGCCGGCGCTTAATGTCGGCGGACCGAAGTAGGCTCGAACCATGGACGCAGCTGCACTCCGCGAACTCTGCCTCGGCTTTCCCGGCACCTTCGAGGACTTCCCCTTCGGGCCGGAAACGTCCGTGTTCAAGGTGCGGGCCGCGGTCTCCGGCGGGGCCCGTCACGAAGCCAAAATGTTCGCCGCGTCCGCGATGGACGGGTCCGACTTCTCCGTCAGCCTGAAATGCGAGCCCGTCCTGGCCGAGCAGCTGCGCGCCGCCCACCCGGAGATCACCGGAGCCTGGCACATGAACAAGACCCACTGGAACGGGGTGCGGCTCGACGGTTCGCTGCCCGACGCGATGATCCGGGACATGGTGGAGGACTCCTACGACCTCGTCGTCGCCACGCTGACCCGGCGCCAGCAGGAGCAGCTCGGCTGGGCCCGGCTCACGCAGGAAGCCTCCCGGCAGGGGCGGGCATGAACGGGCCGCGGATTGCCCCCAGCGAGCTGAACTACGAGGGGATCGGGTCCACGCAGCACGGCCCGCCGCCCGCGGAGGTGGAATGCCTCGTCACGCACGCGTATCTGGGTCATGGCATCGCGGCGTACCGCCGGGCCGTCCAGGGCCTGCTGACCTGGCAGCTCCAGAAGAGGGCAGGACTCCGGGTCCGTGCGGAGTCCGACGTCGTGGTCCCCGGCGCGCGCGTGGTGAGCGGCTTCGGCGTCGGGCCGTTCCGGATCGACGCGCCGTGCGAGGTTGTCTGGGTACGCCGCCCGGTGGCGGGGGACGGGCCGCAGTCGGCGGGCTTCGGCTACGGCACGCTTCCGGGCCACCCGGTCCGCGGCGAGGAGGCCTTCGAGATCTCGATCGATGGCCAGGGCAGGGTGCTCATCGAAATCAGGGCCTTCGGCGTGCCGTCCAACTGGTTCTACGCCGCCGGAGGGGCCCTGACCAGGCGCGCGCGGAGCCTCGTCACCTCCCGTTACATCCGGAGCGCACAGGAACTCGCCGGGGAAGCCGCCGAACTCACCATCTGATTCCGCCGATTGCTCCGTAACGGCCCTTTAGCGCCCCCAAAACGGCAGCTACGGAGCAACGGATGACAATAGAGGCATGTGGATCGGCTGGATTGAATTCGACCTCCTCCTCGGCGATGTGCACAGCCTGAAGGAGAAGCGGTCCGTGGTGCGGCCGTTGCTCGCGGAGATCAAGCGCCGTTTCGACGTTTCCGTGACGGAGGCGGGGCTGCAGGACCAGTACCGGCGCGCGGTGATCGGCGTCGGGCTGGTCGCCGCCGACCGGACACACCTCGTGGAGGTGCTCGCCGCCGTCGAACGCTTCGTGGCGGCCCGGCCGGAAACGGAGCTGCTCAGCGCCCGGCAACGGGAACTCCGCAGCGACGACTGACCATCGATTGCTCCGGAACTGCCCTATTGGGCGGCCAAAAGGGCGTTCATGGAGCAACGGATGAAGGCTGTGGATAACTTCTGCAGCGTGGCCGCTGATCTGGTCCCATGGAGCCATGAAAACCCCGCAACCGCTGCCCGACGATTTCCAGGACCGGCCCTTCACCGTCGCGGAAGCGACGCTGGCAGGAGTGTCTCCGAAGCGGCTTCGTCACGGGTCGCTGACGGCGCTGGGCAAGGGGATCCGTTCCCCGGGCCCGACGGCCGACCTTCCCCTGACCCTGCGGGTTCGGCCTTTCATTGAGGTCAACGAGCGATGCGCCGCATCCCACCTCACCGCCTTGGGCCTGTTCGGGCTGCCGGGGCGACGGCAGAAGGAGACCAGCGAGATGTATCACGTCATCCGCCCGGAGGGTGAAGCGCACCTGAACCGGCCCCACGTCATAGTCCACCGCATGAAGCTGTACGAGGACGAGATCACCGTGCTCGACGGGATTCCCATCACCACGCCCGAGCGCACATGGTTGGATCTGGCCGAGATGCTGATCCTGGACGCACTCGTGGTGGCCGGTGACAGCTGCGTCCGGGTGCCCCGGGCCGCATTTGAGGGACGGGACATGCCGCTGTGCAGCATCGCGGATCTGCAGCGGATGATCGATCGGCACAAGGGGAAGCGTGGAATCCGCAAGGCCAAGGAAGCCCTCAGGCTCATCAGGGTGGGCTCAGATTCGCCGCAAGAGTCCTTGCTGCGGCTGGCCATCGTCCGGGCCCGTCTCCCCGAGCCGGAACTGAACGTCCCCATCATCGCCGGCGACGGGTCCCGGCACCACGAGCCGGACCTGTCCTACCGCAACTACAGAATCGGAATCGAGTACGAGGGGGAGCAGCATGGTGAAGAAGGCCAGATCGTCCGGGACATTGCGCGGTCGGAACGGTACTCGGCCCTGGGCTGGACAGAGGTCCGCATTTCCAAACGCCACATGCACGACGACGCGAGAGCCGCGGTTGCCAAGATCCGCACCGCGCTCGTCCAGGCAGGCTGGCGTCCAGGCAAGTGATTAAACGGCTGCTCCGTAACTGCCGTTTCCGGAGTGCGGAAGGGCGGTTACGGAGCAGCCGATGGAGGTTGGTTAGCCGAAGTACTTCGGCAGGGTGGACTCGTGGGCTTCGCGGAGCGCCTCGAGGGACAGGGTTTCGACGCCGTTGATCTCGAGCGTGCCGCCCTCGGCGTCCACGACGCCGATCCGGACGTGTGCGAAGCCGCGGGCGGTGCACATGTCCGTGAAGCGGATCTCCTCGGACCGGGGCACGGCCACGATCGCGCGGCCCTGGGACTCGGAGAACAGCGCCGTGAACAGGTCCACGCCGTCGCGGTCCAGGACATCCTGCAGGGCGATCCGGGCACCCACACCGTAGCGCAGCGCGGATTCCACGAGGGCTGCCGCGAGGCCGCCCTCGGAGAGGTCGTGGGCAGAGTCCACCATGCCGTCGCGGGACGCGTTGATCAGGATTTCACCCAGCGCGCGTTCGGCGGCGAGGTCAACCTTGGGCGGCAGCCCGCCGAGGTGTCCGCGCATGTTGGACCATTCCGAACCGTCCAGTTCTGCCGCCGTCGTGCCCAGCAGGTAGATGGCCTGGCCGTCCTCGCGCCAGCCCGAGGGCGTGCGGCGGGCGACGTCGTCGAGCTTGCCCAGCACGGCCACCACCGGGGAGGGGTGGATCGGTGTGGTGCCGGTCTGGTTGTACAGCGAGACGTTGCCGCCGGTGACCGGGATGCCCAGCACCATGCAGGCGTCGGACAGGCCCCGGATGGCCTCGGCCAGCTGCCACATGACCGCGGGGTCCTCGGGAGAGCCGAAGTTCAGGCAGTCGCTGACGGCCATCGGCACGGCGCCGGAGGTGGCCACGTTGCGGTACGCCTCGGCCAGCGCCAGCTGTGCGCCGTGGTACGGATCGAGGTAGGTGTAGCGGCCGTTGGCGTCGGTGGCCAGGGCCACGCCCAGCCCGGTTTCCTCGTCCACCCGGACCACGCCGGCGTCGTCCGGGAACGCCATGGAGGTGTTGCCGCCGACGTAGCGGTCGTACTGCTTGGTGATCCAGGACTTGCTGCACATGTTCGGCGAGGAGATAAGCTCGGTGACTGCGGCGGCCAGGTCCGCGGGGGCGGAAGGGCGGACGGCATCCTGCACGGACCCGGTGAAGGCATCGGCCTGCACCGCGTCCTGCCATTCGGGGCGGGCGTACGGGCGGTCGTAGACCGGACCGTCGTGGGCCACGGTGCGCGGGTCGACGTCGACGATGATCTCGCCTTCCCACGTGATGATGAGGCGGCCGGTATCGGTCACCTCGCCCAGCCAGGAGTACTCCACGGCCCACTTGGCCATGACCGCTTCAAAAGCGGCCATGTTCTCGGGGGTGACCACGGCCATCATGCGTTCCTGCGATTCGGACATCAGGATTTCGCCGGGGGTCAGGGTGGGGTCGCGCAGCAGGACGGAGGTCAGCTCGACCTCCATGCCGCCGTCGCCGTTGGAGGCGAGCTCGGACGTGGCGCAGGAAATGCCTGCCGCGCCCAGGTCCTGGATGCCCTCCACCAGGGAGCCCTTGAACAGCTCCAGGCAGCACTCGATCAGCACCTTCTCGGCGAAGGGGTCGCCCACCTGGACGGCGGGGCGCTTGGACGGCTTGGTGTCGTCGAAGGACTCCGAGGCCAGCACCGAGGCGCCGCCGATCCCGTCGCCGCCGGTCCGGGCGCCGAACAGCACCACCTTGTTGCCCTTGCCGGAGGCGTTGGCGAGGCGGATGTCCTCGTGGCGCATCACGCCGACGGCCAGCGCGTTGACCAGCGGGTTGCCCTGGTAGACGGAGTCGAAGACCATTTCGCCGCCGATGTTGGGCAGGCCCAGGGAGTTGCCGTAGCCGCCGATGCCGGCCACCGCGCCGTGCATGACGCGGGCGGTGTCCGGGTGGTCGATGGCGCCGAAACGCAGCGGATCCATCACGGCCACCGGGCGCGCGCCCATGGAGATGATGTCGCGGACAATGCCGCCGATGCCGGTCGCCGCACCCTGGTAGGGCTCCACGAACGACGGCGAGTTGTGGGACTCGATCTTGAACGTCACGGCCCAGCCGTCGCCCAGGTTGGTGACGCCGGCGTTTTCGCCGATGCCCACGAGCATGTCCTTCTTCATTTCCTCGGTCACCTTTTCGCCGAACTGGCGCAGGTGGTTCTTGGAGGATTTGTAGGAGCAGTGCTCGCTCCACATCACGGAGTACATGGCGAGCTCGGCGCCGGTGGGGCGGCGGCCCAGGACCTTCACGACCTCGGCGTACTCGTTGTCCTTCAGGCCCAGTTCGGCCCAGGGGAGCTCGGTATCGGGGGTCTTGGCGGCGTTTTCAACGGTGTCGATGTTGAACTTCTTGGCGGTCTCGACAGGCTCGACCACCGAATGCGTCTCCGTCATTTGTTGTCTCCCACAATCTTGTTCAGGACAGAGGTGAAGAAGCCCAGGCCTTCGGTGCCGGAGCCGTCTTCGGGACCGAAACCGGCCTCCACGGCGTGCTCCGGGTGCGGCATGAGGCCCACGACGTTGCCGGCGGCGTTGGCGATGCCGGCGATGTCGCGGCGCGAGCCGTTGGGGTTGAAGCCGACGTACCGGAACACGACGCGGCCTTCAGCCTCCAGCGCGTCCAGGGTCTTCTCGTCCGCGATGTACTGGCCGTCCTGGTTCTTCAGCGGGACGGTGATTTCCTGGCCGGCGGCGTAGTCCCGGGTCCAGTCGGTGGAGGTGTTCTCCACACGGAGGACCTGGTCGCGGCACATGAACTTCAAGTGGTCGTTCTTGATCATCGAGCCGGGCAGCAGGTGCGACTCGGTGAGGATCTGGAAGCCGTTGCAGATGCCGAGCACGGGAAGCCTGGCGTCCGAGTTGGCGGCGTCGATGATCCGGGACATCAGCGGCGCGAAACGGGCGATGGCGCCGGCGCGGAGGTAGTCGCCGTAGGAGAAACCGCCGGGAATCACGACGGCGTCGATGTCGCCCAGCGTGGTGTCTGCGTGCCAGAGCGCCACCGGGGTGGCGCCGGCCAGGCGGACCGCACGGGCGGCGTCGCGGTCATCCAGGGTGCCGGGGAAGGTGACGACGCCGATCTTCGCGCCGGCGAGGCTGCCAGCACTAGAAGCGCGCTCTGCGCCAGGGCCTGCGGCGGTGGCTTCACCGATGAGGGGGAGTTCAGTCATCTCAGGCCTCGACGACCTCGACGTTGACGACGTCCTCGATGACCGGGTTGGACAGCAGGGTCTCCGCGGCGTTCCGGGCCTGGGCCAGGATCTCCTCGGTCACCTCGCCGTCAACCGTGAGTTCAAAGCGCTTGCCCTGTCGGACAGAGCTGAAGGCGGTGAAGCCGAGCCGGGGGAGTGCACCCACGATGGCCTTCCCCTGCGGGTCCAGAATTTCGGGCTTGGGCATGACATCGACAACGATCCGGGGCATCCGGCAACTCCTGTGCGTGAGCATTGGGTAAGGGCGCAGCGGAGTGGTGCCGTCTCACGCCGCACGTGCCCCTGGTCAACTAGCGAACAACTGACAGGGCCAATGAAGCACGGTGAACGGGCGCTCCGCGAGCTTGCATGCCCATTCTACCGGCCACTCTGCGTCCCGGCGCATTCGCGCGGCGGGCTCTGGTCCGGGATGCGCGACGTCCGTAGGATGGGCGCATGGCTGAGAAACCGAAGTCCGTGCTGTTGCCCGTGCTCGCCGCCGTCGTGTTTGCCGGACTGGGCCGGATGGTTGTGCAGAAGATCAAGGCGGACCGTGCGGTCCGTGCGGACCGGGAAAGCAAGGTGGCAGGCCCCGTCGACGAGAAAACCCGGGCCTGGATCAGCGACGTGGTCAGGACCCCGCGGCAATAGCGCCGCCACAGAGCCGCGCACCCGGGCACCCGGTCGCTGCCGCCGTCTCCGCGCGCCGGGCAGCGCGCCGTCGCCGCCCTTGAACGATGCGACAAAAGGGCCCTTCGTGACTGTGTAGCGAACTTTTGTGACACATTTTGATTTGTCCTTGTGTTAGATCTCATATCTCACTCTCAGTCTGTACTGTATGAATCGGCCGGTATCCGTCGGGGCTGCACGAGCCTGCGCTCGCGCGGCCCCGCCTGCCTGTTGAGCCCGGCAAGGTCGCTGGGACCATTCCTTATGAAAGGTTCATTCAGTCGTGAAATCACCAGGAAAGAGCTTCCTTCGAAGCGGGGGACTCCGGAGGGCCGCGGCGCTGACCCTGGGTTTGCCGGTTCTCCTGTCAACAGCCGCCATTGCGCCGGCCCACGCGGCGCCCCGGCAGGGCCCGCCCGTCGCCTCGGTTGCCCAGAAGAGCCTGGATCCGAACTCCTACAAGGACGGCCGCTACGTTGTGGTCCTGGCCGAAAAGCCGGCGGCCACCTACGACGGCGGCACGGATGGCCTGCCGGCCACCAAACCGGAGTCCGGGCGCAAGCTGGATGCCAAGCGGGCCGACGTCAGGAAGTACCAGGCGCACCTCGAAAAGAAGCAGGCCGAGGTTGCCGGACAGCAGAACGTCAAGATCCAGCGCCAGTTCACCGCGGCCCTCAACGGCTTCAGCGCCAGGCTGACGGCGGACCAGGCCATCAAACTGGCGAAGGACCCCGGCGTCCTGGTGGTTGCCCCGGACACCGAAAACACGCCGGACTATTCCAGCACGGACTTCCTCAGGCTCAGCGGCGCCACCGGCACCTGGAGCACCAGGTTCGGCGGCCAGGACGCGGCCGGCAAGGGCGTCGTCGTCGGCGTCATCGACACCGGCTACACGCCGTCGAGCGCCTTCTTCGCCGGCGAGCCGGTTGCCCCCCTGGCCGGGGACCCCGTCGTCGGGGTCCCGTACCGTGACGCCGACGGCAAGATCGCCATGCTCAAGTCCGACGGCGACACGTTCGTCGGCGAATGCCAGAAAGGCGTGGAAACAGGTGCAGCCTTTGACGGCACCGCCTGCAACTCCAAGGTGCTCAGTGCCCGCTACTTCGCCGACGAGTTCGAGCATTACGTCCCGGCCGGGAGCCGCGGAGCCGAAGAACTGCTCTCCCCGGTTGATGTCGCCAGCCACGGAACGCACACGGCAAGCACCGCCGCCGGCAATGCCAACGTCGAGGCGGTGGTGGACGGCCGCAGCTTCGGCCTGACCAGCGGCATCGCCCCGGCCGCGAAGCTCTCCATCTACAAGGTCTGCTGGGAAGATGACGATCCCAACACCGGTGGCTGCTATTCCTCCGCTGCCATTGGCGCCATCAACCAGGCCATCCTGGACGGCGTGGACGTGCTGAACTACTCCATCTCCGGCGCAACGTCGACCACCACCGATCCGGTCTCGCTCGCGTTCCTGTCCGCCGCCTCGGCCGGCATCTTCATCGCCGCCTCGGCCGGCAACACGGGTGCGGCGGCCGGCACCGTGGAACACGGCGCACCGTGGCTGACCACCGCCGCGGCCAGCAGCTTCTCGCAGGAACTGCAGGGAACCGTTGAATTCTCCGACGGCAGCAAGTACCGCGGCGCCAGCATCATGAGCGGCCAGGTCGCGGACGCCGGCGTCGTACTGGCCGCCAACGCGGCAGCCGACCCGGCAGCCGTGGCAGACGAGCTGAACGCCGCGTTCTGCGGCCCCGGAACCCTGGACCCGGCGAAGATCGCCGGCAAGGTTGTGGTCTGCGACCGCGGCGTCGTCGACCGCGTCGCCAAGAGCGCCGAAGTCAAGCGCGGCGGCGGCGCCGGCATGGTGCTCGTCAACCTGGACGACTCGTCGCTGGACACCGACAAGCACTCCGTCCCCACCGTTCATGTGAACCCGCCAGCCACCGGGGCCATCAAGGCCAAGGTCGCCGCCAACCCGGCCCTCACGGTCTCCCTCGTCAACAAGGACACCACCGGAGCGCCCCTCGAGGCCGAGCCGCAGATCGCCGGTTTCTCCTCCCGCGGGCCGCTCCTGGCCGCCGGGTCCGACCTGCTGAAGCCAGACGTTGCCGCTCCGGGCGTGGCGGTGCTGGCCGGCGTTTCACCGGTCGGCACCGGCGGGGACACCTTCGGGTTCCTCTCCGGCACCTCGATGGCCTCCCCCCACGTCGCCGGCCTGGGCGCGCTGGTCCTGGGCAGGAACCCGAAGTGGTCACCGGCCGCGGTGAAGTCCGCCATGATGACCACCGCCGGTGACCTCAGGCTTGCCGACGGCACCAGGGACACCGACGTCTTCGCCACCGGCGCAGGCCAGGTGGATCCGGCGCGCGTGCTCGACCCGGGACTGGTCTACGACGCCGGCTACGACGAGTACGCGGCCTTCGTCCAGGGCACCGGCATGGAGCTGGGCAAGGGAATCGGGACCACCAGGCCGCGGGACATGAACGTCCCCTCCTTCGCCCTGGGCAACCTGACCGGCAAGATCGAGGTCACGCGCACGGTGACCGCCCTGACCCCCGGCAGCTACACGGCCACGGCCGACGTTCCGGGCGTGAAGGTCAGCGTGACGCCCGCCGTCCTGGACTTCAGCGCAGCAGGTCAGCAGCGCACCTTCACGGTCTCCTTTGAGAACCAGGGCGCGCCGCTGGGCCAGTTCGCGACGGGTTCGTTGACCTGGCGGGGCGCCGGCAGGACTGTCGCCTCGCCGATCGCCGTCCGTCCGCAGTCCATCGTGGCCGCCGGCGATGTGGCCTTCACCTCCAAAGACGGCGCCGGGTCCGGAGACATCAGGGTGGTCTCCGGCACTAACGGGCCCGTCAGCATGACCCTCGACGGGCTTTCCAAAGCGGACTCCACCCCGGTGGACCTGGTCCCCGGCGGGTTCTCCGGAGTCACCGATACCTCAAACCTCGTCAAAACCGTCTCTGTTCCGGAAGGCACTCCGCTGGCGAAGTTCTCGGTGCTTTCCGCCGACCCGGACGCCGACTTCGACATGTACGTGATGACCCCCGAGGGTCCGCTCACCGTCGCGACGACCTCTGCCAGCGAGTCGGTGTCCCTACCCAACCCGACGCCCGGCCCTTACACCATCTACGCGAACCTCTACGCCAGCCCCGGTGGCCGGGTTACCAAGGCGTCGGTGGACACGGCGGTGCTTGGGGCCAACGTCGGCAATGCGACGCTCACGCCGAACCCGCTCCGGCTGTCCAACGGCAAGTCCGGGAAGGTCACGCTGGCCTGGAAAGGCCTGTCCGCCGGCTCCTACCTCGGCCGCGCGACCTTCGCCGGAGCCAGCGATCCGACCTTCGTCAGCGTCCTCGTGACCCCGGCCGGCACCGTGGTGGTTCCGCCCACCTCCGAGGACCAGGACAGCAACGACGGCCCCGGTGATGATGGCGACAACGGCGGCGCCGACGGCAAGGACAACAAGGACAAAAAGGAAAAGAAGGACAAGGGCAAGAAGGTGAAAAAGGAGAAGGGCAAGATCCAGAACGGGGAACGTCGCGCGGCTCCGAACAACGCCATCTAGGCGGACGTCAGCCGGCAGCAACGGCAAATGCGGTAACGGCAAATGCCCGGCGGTTTCCACCGCCGGGCATTTGCCGTTAAAGTCCAGTGCCGTGTCAGTTCAGATTGCGCCGGTGGACCCGGCCACGCCGCCGAGCAGCGGTGCCATGGCGTGCCAGCGGGCGATCTCGCAGCCGTCGGTGCGGCTGAACCGGCTGTGCACTTCGCGGCCCAGGAACCGGCCCGTCACGACGGCAACCTGCGGACCGCCGTACTGCTGGGTGCAAATTTTCGGCGGTCCCGGCACGGGGAAGAAGACCGCCTCGCCGTGCCGTTGCACGGCCTCGAGGGCGGCGCCGGGATCCGGCAGGGTGGACGCGGCGGTGGGGGCGCCGTCCCTGGCCTCGAGCCGGAAGGTGCGCTCCGGGGCTCCCGGGGACTCCGTCAGGCGGATGGTGAGGTCGACGTCGTGCGTGCTGTGCCGGTCACCGGGGGCTGTCATGGCTGTCCTTCCGGGTGCCGGGGCCGCTGCCGGCGCCGGGTGCCGTGACTGTGTCTACTGCATGGGGCCACCGCGCGAGCTCGGCCAGCAGCCGGCGCCGCAGTTCCTGCGACTCCGCGGCGAATCCCCGCTGGTACTGGACGTACTCGGCCTTGCCGTCCGGCGTCTCGATCCGGATGGCCGGGTAGCCCCAGGCGCTCAGGTCGTAAGGGGAGGCGCGCATGTCCATGGCCCTGATCCGCCAGGAGAGTTCGAAGCAGTCCATCACGAGCTCGCCGGGCAGTAACGGCGCCAGTTTGTAGGCCCACTTGTACAGGTCCATGTTGGCGTGCAGGCAGCCGGGCTGCTCCATGCTCCGCTGGTTCTCCCGGCTGGGCGCCAGGCTGTTCAGCCCGATGGCATCCGGGGTGTAGAAGCGGAAGGCGTCAAAGTGGGAGCACCGGATCCGGTTGTCCTCCACCACCTGGTCGGTGCGTTCCCCGCCCAGCCGCAGCCGGAGGTATTCGTGCCGCAGCTCGAACTTGTCCTGGCGGTAGACCATCGCCCACTCGTGCAGCCCGAAGCAACCGAACTGGGCAGGCCGGGCGGCGGTTCCGCCGAGAATCACGGCGGCGAACTCCAGCGCCTCCCGCCGCTCGCGCCGGAAGGCGTCGACGTCGACCGTGACGGCCGCAGTTCCCGCCGGGAGACCGGCGGAGGCGAGTTCGCCGTCGTCGGCGGCGCGGTAATACTTCCAGCCGGTCCGCTCTGCCGCGGCGGGGCCGGAGAGGACGACGCCGGCGCCCGGGTGCCAGCGCAGCAGCTGGCCGGGCTTCTGCGTGTAATAGGTGAAGAGGAAGTCCTCCACCGGATGCTTCCGGCCGGCCGAGCGCCGGGCCAGGTAAGGGTCGGCGTAGCGCCGGACACGTTCCTGGTAGGCGGCCTGGCGTTTCAGCCAGCCGTCCTGCGGGAGGTGTATCAGCTTAACCAGCTCCACCGCTGGAGCCCAGGACGTCCTTCGCCGCATTCCAGGCGGCGATTTCACACCCGTCGCGCAGGCTGAAGCTGGCTTCCACCGGGCTGCCGTCCACGACGCCGGTGACGGTTGCCTGCTGCGGGCCCCCGTACTGCTGGGTGCAGGCCTGGTCGGTCGCCCGCGGGGCTGGGCCGAGGATCGCGGGGTTGTTTTTCAGGGCAGTGCAGGCCGCGGCGGCGTTGGGGTGCTGGCTTTCGGCGGCCGGGGCACCGTTCTGGCAGACGAGCGTGAAGTTGGCGGGGGTTCCGGTCTCGGAGGGTTTGACCATGATGGCCAGTTCGGCATTGCCCTGCCCCGGCCCGGACGTCAGCGGCGCGGCGGACGGCGACGGGGCGGGGGCGGTCGTTTCGGTGTCCGGCGAGGGCGTGCCGGACGCCGGGCCCGTGGTGGCGCCGGTGGGTGCGCCAGTGGAGGCGGGGGCGGTGGGGGACGGAGCAGGAGGGGGCCCGCCCGTGCAGCCGGCCAATCCGGCCACGGCCAGCAGAACGAGTGCCGTGCGGGCCAGTTGCTTGCGCATCAGAAGTCCTCCTCCGGTTTGTGCACAGTCTACCGCCGGGGCGCGTCTCCCGGGGTGGCTTCTGGTGTGTGCCTGGTGGCCGATCTGGTGGCGGCGATCAGGTCCGTCATGGATGCGTGCAGCGCGGCCACCTGGTCCCGGGTCAGCCCCAGTTTGGCCATCATCGTGCCGGGGACGGCCAGCGCCCGTTGCCGGAGTGCGGCGCCCTCGCCGGTCAGCCGCACGTCGAGGGTGCGCTCGTTGCCGTCCCTGCGCTGGCGGGTGATGAAGCCGGCCGTTTCCAGGCGGCGCAGCAGCGGAGAGATGGTCGCGGGCTCCTGGGCGAGGGCCTCGCTGATGTCGCGGAGGGAACGGGGACTGGACTCCCACAGGCACAGCATGACCAGGTACTGCGGGTGGGTCAGGCCGAGCGCGTCCAGCACCGGCTTGTATGCGCCGACCACGCTCCGAGAGGCCACGGTCAGGGCGAAGCAGAGCTGTTGTTCGAGCAGGAGATCGTCGTCGGCCGGGCTGCCGCCCGTGACGGGTGCAGGGGCGGCGGCGGGGGTTCCGCGGGTTTTTTCGGTCACGTTGGTCATGCGGGCCTCCTCCTGATAGTTAGTGCACTAATGATTAGCGTACACTGATGGGAGCATCTGGTTCGTTCCGAAGAGAGGATAGCGATGGCCAAGGGAAGCCCTGTCGAGAGGTTCATGCGTGCAACCGGGAGGATCCGGGCCATTTTGGGGCCGGCAAACCGCAGTTCCCTGCGGCACGAGATGACGGAGCAGAACAAGGCGTTGCTGGTGCAGCGGCAGGCCGAGACGCAGCAGTGGGAGACCGTGCGCAGGCCGGACGGCAGTACGTATGTCGTCCCTAGGAATCCGGACGACAAGTCCCTGCGCTAAGGGGCGTTTGCTGCGTTACCGCCCCCTGGCATCGTCGACGCTGCCCGGGCTTTTTTTCGGCGCCGGGCGTAAAATAAGGGCACCGGCACAGCGAGGTGCAGCATCCGTTATCTACCCGCGCGGCAAGGGAAGGGGGTGGGGAGAGTGGCACATGCAGCCATCCGCTTCATGAACGCGACCGACAGGCTGAAGTTTGTTTTCGGTCCCGCAAGCCAGGGCGACAACTCAGCGCCGGTGGTTCACCGGCACGATGACTTCGAGCACGCTTCGGAAGAGGACCTTTCAACGTTTGAAGTGGAGACCGACTCGCAAGGGCATCATTACGCGGTGCGCAAGGAAGACCTCCCGAAAGAACAGATCTGACGGCGCCCACCAGGGGTGCAAAAAGGGAGCGGCAGGTGCCGCTCCCTTTTTTCGTGCGTGATTTTCGGGCGTGTCTTTCGTGCGTGTCGCGGGCCGCGGCGCCGGCGTTCCTAGCGGCCGGTGCCGCCGTAGACGGTCGCCTCGTCCTCGCTGTCCAGGCCGAAGGCCTGGTGGATGGCGCGCACGGCGTCGTCCAGCAGGTCGGCGTGGGTCACCACCGAGATGCGGATTTCCGAGGTGGAGATCATGTTGATGTTGATCCCGGCGGCGGACAGCGCCTTGAAGAACCGGGCCGAGACGCCCGGGTGCGAGCGCATGCCGGCGCCGATCAGGGACAGCTTGCCGATCTTCTCGTTGTACTCGATGTTCTCGAAGCCGATCTCCGGCTGGGCGGCGCGGAGGGCGGCCAGCGCGTCCGCACCCTCAACGATCGGCAGCGTGAAGGAGATGTCCGTTTTGCCGGTGCCATGGGTCGAGACATTCTGGACGATCATGTCGATGTTGGAGTGCGCGTCCGCGATCACCTGGAAGATCGCCGCGGCCTTGCCGGGGATGTCCGGCACGCCGACCACCGTGACCTTCGCTTCGGAACGATCGTGGGCAACGCCGGAGATGATTGGCTGCTCCAAGGCAACTCCCTCTTGGATGGTGATCTTGTCGTCGGCGCCGGGCAGGACCCAGGTGCCTTCGTTCTGGCTGAATGAGGAACGGACGTGCAGCGGCACCCCGAACCGGCGGGCGTATTCGACGCAGCGCAGGTGCAGGATCTTGGCGCCGGACGCGGCGAGCTCCAGCATTTCCTCGCTGGAGATCCGGTCGATCTTCCGTGCCGCGGGAACAACCCGCGGGTCGGCGGTGTAGATGCCGTCGACGTCGGTGAAGATCTCGCAGACGTCGGCGTCAAGAGCGGCCGCCAGCGCCACCGCCGTCGTGTCCGAGCCGCCGCGCCCCAGCGTCGTGATCTCGTGGGTGACCCGGCTCATGCCCTGGAATCCGGCGACAATCGCGATGTGGCCTTTGTCCAGGGCGGTGCGGATGCGGTGCGGGTCGACGTCGATGATCCGGGCCTTGCCGTGGATGCCGTCGGTGATCATGCCTGCCTGGGAGCCCGTGAAGGACTGGGCCGAGGCGCCGAACTTGTTGATGGCCATGGCCAGCAGCGCCATGGAGATGCGTTCGCCGGCGGAGAGGAGCATGTCCATTTCGCGGGCCGGGGCCGAATCGGTCACCTGGGCCGCGAGATCGAGGAGCTCATCGGTGGTGTCGCCCATCGCGGAGACGACCACGACCACCTCGTCGCCGGCGTTGCGGGCATCCACGACGCGCCTGGCGACACGCTTAATGCCTTCCGCATCCGCCACCGAGGAACCGCCGAACTTCTTCACCACAAGGTGCTTGGTGACGGCGGCCGAAACGGGCAGCTCCTGCGGCTGCGGTCCGGGCTGGACTTCGGTAGTGGGCAAACTCATGCGCGCACCCTCACTGGATCATCGGGGTTCTGGGCCAAGCAACCAAACGGCGCGACGGCGTAACTTCTGAGGCCAGTTTATCGCCGGGAGCGCTCAGGCGTTGAATTGTGACCGAATGGCAGACCGCCCGGCTCCGCCGCCACCGGGCATGCCCTCCCTTCGGGCTCAGCAGTGGACATGTCCCCCGGCCACCCGGGACATGCTCCCCGCTGGAACCAGAGGATGGGCATATTGGCATTATGTCCAGTCCTTGGCGCCAGGGGTGGACATGTCCAGCGGGGTGGGGCGGACAGATCCTGCGGGCCAAGGGTGGACATGTCCTGCGGGGTGGGGCGGACAGATCCTGTGGGCCAGGGGTGGACATGTCCAGTGGCCAGCCGGGACCACGGCGCCGGAGCGGTTGCGGCCCGGCGGCAGCTCAGGTCAGCGCGTTGCGGCGGCCTTCGAAGGCGCGGCCCAGGGTGACTTCGTCGGCGTATTCGAGGTCCCCGCCCACGGGCAGGCCGGACGCCAGCCGGGTCACGGCGATGCCGATTGATTTGAGCATCCGCGCCAGGTAAGTGGCCGTGGCCTCGCCCTCGAGGTTGGGGTCGGTGGCGATGATGATTTCCTGGATGGCGCCGTCGTTGAGGCGGGTGAGGAGCTCGCGGATCCGGAGCTGCTCGGGGCCGATGCCGGCAATCGGGTTAATCGCGCCGCCGAGGACGTGATACCTGCCGCGGAAGGACCGCGTGCGCTCCACGGCCAGCACGTCCTTGGACTCCTCGACGACGCAGATGATCGAGGGGTCCCGCCGCGGGTCGCGGCAGATATTGCAGAGTTCCTGCTCGGTGACGTTGCCACAGACCGTGCAGAACTTGACCCGCTCCTTCACCGTGGTGATGGCGTCGACGAGCCGCTTCATGTCCTGCGGATCGGCCTCGAGGATGTGGAAGGCCAGCCGCTGGGCGGACTTGGGCCCGATGCCGGGAAGGCGTCCGAGCTCGTCGATCAGCTCTTGAACTGCACCTTCGTACACAATTTCCTCGTTCGTTTGGGGTGGGGGCGGTGTCCGCTGCGGGCCGGCTAGAAGCGCGGCGGCAAAGGACTTCCGTCCAGGGAACGCTCTTCAACAAGCTTTCCGCCCAGAATGCGCTCGACGGCGGCGCGGCCGAAGACGCCCGATTCCTCGATCGTTTCGTCGTCGGCGCTGGGGATGTCCTGGACGTGGGCTGTGGCCGATACCGCCGCCCGGGACGGTGCCTTCGCGCGTCCGGCCTCGGCTTCCGGGCTGTTGGACAGCCGCTGGTACAGGCTTTGACGGCCCGTAGGAGCCGGCGCGGCGGGGGCCGCGGGCGCCGAAACCGGGGCGGCGGCCGAAACCGGGGCGGCGGCAGCCGCGGCCGGCACCAACTGCGGCGGCGCCCAGCCGTCCGAAACCTGAGGGGCAGGGGCGGCCGGCATCGCCGGGGCCCCGATATCCTGCGGGATCTGGGCGGCTGCCGGTTCGTAGTGTTCCGGCTCCGGCTCCGGTGTGGGCCCGGGTTCCGGTGCCGCCTCCGACGCGGTGTAGTGACCGACATTGGTGCCTGCGCCGACGGTCCAGATCCCGGGGGACTGCTCGACGGCACGCGCCCAGAGGTCATCGGAAGCTTCCGGCGCCGAGGGTGCTGCAGTCCCGGTCGACGGGGTTGGGGAGCCGGCTGAACGGGAGGGCGTGGCTGCCCTCTTCCGGGCGGGTGTGGCGGAAACAGTCGGCGGGGCAGACAGGGCCGTTGCCGTCGCCGAGGGGCTCCAGTCCATCGGAGGCTCCTCGTCAAGCGGCGGCGCATCTTCGTCCCGCGGCGGCCCCCAGTCGTCGTCGTAGGCAAACGATCCCGCGGATTCGCCGGGATCAGCAAGCACGGCGGGCTGTCCGCCGGCAGGGGCGGCGGATACGGGTACCGGCGCCGTCTCGGGCTGTGCAGCGGCCGGCGTCGGGGGCAGTGGCGCCGGTGAAGCGGATGCCGGGGAAACGGTCGACGGCGCGGCCCCGGGTCCGGCGGGACGGCCAGCCGGCGGAGCGGACGGCCGGGCCTCCGGCGTCAGGCCCCAGGCGGCATCAGCGGACGTTGCCGGAGTGTCCGGGCTGGCGGGTGCTTTTGGGTTTGGCTCAGAGCTCGCCGCAGTGTTGGCTCCGCCGGCCACGGCGTTGATCTGGCAATCGATGCCGATCGTCTTATGGATCGCCTGCCGCAGGTTCTCGGCATGGTCCGCGCGGCCAAAGGCTCCGGCGAGTCCGGAAGTGGTGAACGCCAGCGTCAGGACCTGGCCCTCGAAATGGCCGACCTGGGCGTTTGGTTCCACCAGCGCCCAGGTGCTGCGCTTGATCTTGGTCAGTGTCTGCAGGATCTCGGGCCAGGCACGGCGGAGGACCTCGACGTCGGCACCCGGGCCGGCGGCGGGAGCGGCGGCAGGCGCAGCCGCCACGACGCGCGGGGATTCCACCGGGGCGGGCTGTGCCGGTTCGGGCGGCACCGGGCGCGACGGTGATGCTTGTGCCGGCGGTGCCTGCGGTGCCGCCTGGACAGCGGGGGCCTGCGCGGGCGGAACCCGGTGGGCGGCGGCGGGCTCGTCCACGGGCCAGTCGCTCGTGCTGACGCGCGGCGCCGTGAGCGGTTCCCGGACCGGCTCTTCGGCGCGGGCGGCGGGTGCGGGGGCAGCTGCTGGCTCGGCGGACCAGACGGCGGCCGGTGCAGAGCTGGCGACGGCCGGGGGCGGGGGTGCGGCGACGGCCGGGGCCCCGACGTCGTTCCCCGCGTAATTCAGGCGGCGCTCCACCCTGTCGATCCGGGCGGCAATGCCTCGCTCGGTCTGTTCCGAGCTCGGCAGCAGGATGCGGGCGCAGAGCAGTTCGAGGTGCAGCCGCGGCGAGGTGGCCCCGGTCATCTCGGTGAGCGCTGTGTTGGTGACGTCCGCCGCGCGGGACAGTTCAGCCGCGCCCAGGTTGTGCGCCTGGTTCCGCATCCGGGCGATCTGGTCCGCGGGCATGCCGCGGAGGATGGACTGTGCGCTCTCGGGCATCGCCTGCACGATGATCAGGTCACGGAAACGTTCCAGCAGGTCCTCCACGAAACGCCGGGGATCGTGTCCGGTCTGGATGACCCGGTCCACGGCCCGGAACACGGTGGCGGCGTCGGAGGCGGCGACGGCCTCGACCACATCATCGAGCAGCGAGGCATGGGTGTAGCCGAGGAGCGCGACGGCCAGTTCATAGTCCAGGCCCGCCGGTCCCGCGCCTGCCATGAGCTGGTCCAGTACGGAGAGCGAGTCGCGCACGGAGCCTCCGCCGGCACGGATGACGAGGGACAGCACGCCGGGCGCCACCGGGACGTTCTCCTGCTGGCAGAGCAGTTCCAGATACGCCATGAGGGGCTCCGGCGGCACGAGCCGGAAGGGGTAGTGGTGCGTCCGGGACCGGATGGTGCCGATGACCTTGTCCGGCTCGGTGGTGGCGAAAATGAACTTGATGTGCTCCGGCGGCTCTTCCACGATCTTGAGCAGGGCGTTGAAGCCTGCCGACGTGACCATGTGGGCCTCATCGATGATGAAGATCTTGTAGCGGTCACGGACCGGGGCATAGGTGGCCCGTTCACGCAGGTCGCGGGCGTCGTCCACACCGCCGTGGCTCGCGGCGTCGATCTCGATGACGTCCAGGGAACCGGATCCGCCGCGGGCCAGTTCAATGCAGCTGGGGCACGTGCCGCAGGGGGTGTCCGTGGGGCCCTCGGCGCAGTTCAGGCAGCGGGCCAGGATGCGCGCGGAGGTGGTTTTCCCGCAGCCCCGCGGGCCGGAAAATAGGTAGGCGTGGTTGACGCGGTTCTTGCGCAGGGCCGTCATCAGCGGCTCCGTGACGTGTTCCTGCCCGATAACGTCCGCGAACGAATCCGGGCGGTATCTGCGGTAAAGGGCGGTCGTAACAGTCACAAATAAACCCTACCAATCGGCACAGACATAAAAGACCCCCCATGCACCCGCCAGAGCCCATTTACCCTTGCTACCTTCCGGTCCTGGGGGAGTTCAACAGGATGACGCCACATGAGGGGCCGCCAGTAAGCTTACCCGACGTTTGAGCGTGCCCCGAATCGGCCCGTTTGCGCCCGGGATTCCCCGTGGGACATGCCCATTTTTCGGGTCCAGCGACGGGCACAGCGGGTCTATGTCCATCCCTTGCACCGAGGACGGGGCATGTCCGGCGGAAGGGGAGTCCGGGGCCGGCCCGGCGCGCGGGACATGCCCATTTTTCGGGACCAGCGACGGGCATGATGGGCCTATGTCCATCCCTCGCGGACAGGGGTGGGGCATGTCCCCTGGCGGGAGGGTCCTGGGAGGGCTTGAGGGCCCAATTGGGCGATGCCGGGAAGATCAGGTAGTCTAGTATCTGCTTTTGATTCAGAAGCTACTGGAGAATTCGCCTAGCGGCCTATGGCGCACGCCTGGAACGCGTGTTGGGTTAACGCCCTCGGGGGTTCAAATCCCCCATTCTCCGCGTCTGGCCCCGGTCCCCTGGACCGGGGCCTTTTTGCGTCTTCGGGACCCGTTGCAGAGCGGCGTGCAGGCAGGGCCGGCCGGATCAGGCCCGGCAGGCCAGCCTGCCGAGGCGGTTCCGGGCAGCCTTTTCGCTGGGGCCTACCCGGCCCGGGGCCAGATGGACGACGGCGGGTGCCACCTTCGTGGCCAGTCTCGCCGGCATCGGGATGGGGCCCAGCCGTGCGGTCCGCAGTCCCGGTGAACGTGAACGTGAACTTGAGTGCGGCCCGCCACTCCCTGGGGACGTTGCGCATACTCCTTTCCCACGCACACCCACTCGGCCCAGCACCTGCTTCGGTGCAGGAGACTACTGGGTCGCCACTCGGGTTCTACTCGGAGGCCACGAGAATTCCGGAATGAGGCCACAATCGGGCCGTGTCGGCGGTTCACAGGGCCGGCCCCCTGTGGTCCCATTGGTAGGTGAGTCCGTCGAGATTGGGGTCTGGCGGGCAGACAGCAGGAGTCTCATCGTGGGAAAACACTGGGGAAATTCATCGAGTGAGCAGCAAATCAGGGCACGGACCATTGCCGTGCGCTGTTTGTCAGGGGGCGTGTGCCTGTCCTTGGCGGTCCTGACCTTCGGGATTCAAGGCCTGGCGGGCACGGCGGTTCGCGACGCAACCGGCGCGTTGCCGCCCACCGGTGTCGTGGGACCCGGCACGCTGGATCCGGGAGTGCCGGCCACCGCACCGAGCGCGGCGACAGCGGCTGCATCAGCGTTCACCGCGGATGCCTTGGCGCTCGTGGCCTTCACCAGGTCCACAGTCGAGACCACGTCCAAAGAGGGCGGCGGCGAGCTCAATGTTGCCTCCGCCGGGATGAAGCGGCCGCCGTTGGGTTCGCTCATGGCTCCGTTGGAGTCGCTCGTACCATCTTCCCCGTTCGGCCTGCGCATCAGCCCGCTGACGTTAGAGGCGGGTGAATTCCACTGGGGCCAGGACTACGCCGCGGCCTGCGGCACGCGAGTCTACTCGGCCGACGCCGGCGTAGTGCGCGCCGTCGGTTGGCACCCCTGGGGTGGCGGCAACCGGGTGGAAATCGACCACGGCAACGGCCTCATCACCACGTACAACCATCTGGAGGCAATCGCCGTCAAGAAGGGCGATTCGGTGCGGGTGGGCGAAGTCATCGCCAGGGTGGGGTCCACCGGCTCATCAACAGGCTGCCATCTGCATTTCGAGACCATCCTCAACGGCTCGCATACCGACCCGCTCCGCTGGGCGATGATACCTATCCGGCAGGTGGACCCGCTGGGCCCCCTTGCCATGACCAGTTACGCCCCGGAGGCCGACAAGGCATCAAACGCAGGCCTCGGCTGGGCCATTCCTGTCCGGACAGACCTGACGCACGTGGTCGCCGGCGGCGACCAGGAACGGACCGTTGCCGCCGTGGCCGCCTCCTCTCCGCCGGCGTCGGCGGCAGCCATCAAGGTCGCCGCAGCAGCGCCGCCGGCCTCGCAGTCAGCTCCGTCAGCGTCGCCGACGCCGTCAGCACCCCCTACGGCTTCGCCGACGGCGTCCGCCACCCCGTCGCCGACGCCTACTGAGACGCCGGCTGCACCACCGTCGGAGCCGGCTACTGTCACGCCGTCGCCTACGGCACCCAGCGTGACGCCCCCACCGAGCCCGACACCGCCGCCGGCGGAACCGGCACTGCCCACCACGCCGCCGGCGGAACCGGCACCGCCCACCGCACCGCCCGCAGCTGATACGCCAGCTCCCGGCCCGGACCCGGCCGCCCCGGACCCGGCCGTGCCGGCCGCAGCGCCGCCCGCAGCGCCAGCCATCGCTTCCCTCACCCCGCCCGCCGCGGTCCAGCCGCCTCAAACGGTGGCTCCGGTGCCTGCAACGACTCCGGCACCCGCCGCGACCGGCCCCGCGACTGACCCCGCCACCGGCGCCGCCACTGACCCCGCGACGGCGCCGCTCCCGTAGCGTCGAGGCGACGCCCCGCGGGCGCGGGTGCGTTTCAGGGCGCACAACCGTCCCGCGGGCGTGGGCCGCGAAGGCAGACGTCCTGGCGGGAACCAGCACCCGCTCGTCGAGGCCCGCCCGGGCAGCCCTCGCCTGATCCCGGCCTAGGACCAAGGACCCTACCCCTGATCATCCTTGCCGCCTAGACTGGGCGGACATTCCAACCTTCCGGGCCTGCCTGCCGGGCTGCCCCCGGAGTCCTCCGGATGGCCCGGCGGCCAGCCGGCACATCGGCGGAGGGCGCATCAGAAAGCTTCGTGAATCACAACAGGGCACCCGTCCAGGGGGTCCGTGACACCAGGAGGAAGAGATGACAGCGAACAAAGCCGTTGCCTACAAGGGGCCAGGCAAGGTCGAACTCATCGATATTGACTACCCCAGCTTTGAGCTCAAAGACGGCCCGGGAGTAAACCCCGCCAATGTGGGCCGCCAGGTGCGCCACGGCGTGATCCTCAAAACCGTTGCCACCAACATCTGCGGCTCGGACCAGCACATGGTCCGGGGCCGCACGACAGCCCCCGTGGACCTTGTCCTCGGCCACGAAATCACCGGCGAGGTGGTGGAAGTGGGGCCCGACGTTGAATTCATCAAGGTGGGGGACATCTGCTCGGTTCCCTTCAACATCTCCTGCGGCCGCTGCCGGAACTGCAAGGAACGCAAGACAGGCATCTGCCTCAACGTCAATCCTGACCGCCCCGGCAGCGCCTACGGCTACGTGGACATGGGCGGCTGGGTGGGCGGCCAGGCCAACTACGTCCTGGTCCCGTACGCGGACTGGAACCTGCTGAAGTTCCCCGACCGGGACCAGGCCCTGGAAAAGATGATGGACCTGACCATGCTGTCCGACATCTTCCCGACAGGATTCCATGGTGCCGTCACCGCAGGAGTCGGGGTGGGCTCCACGGTCTACATCGCCGGCGCCGGCCCCGTGGGGCTCGCCGCGGCCACCAGCGCGCAGCTGCTGGGCGCCGCCGTCGTGATTGTCGGTGACATGAACACGGACCGCCTGGCGCAGGCCCGCAGCTTCGGCTGTGAAACGGTCGACCTTAGCAAGGGCGGCCCGGCGGAACAGATTGAGCAGATCCTGGGCGTTCCGGAAGTCGATTGCGGTGTGGATGCAGTCGGGTTCGAGGCGAAGGGCCACGGCGCGGGTGCGCACGAGGCTCCGGCGACGGTGCTGAACTCCCTGATGGAGGTGGCCGCGGCCGGGGGCGCCCTCGGTATTCCCGGGCTCTACGTGACGGGCGATCCGGGCGGCATTGACGAGGCCGCCAAGAAGGGCTCCCTGTCGATCAGCCTCGGCACCGGCTGGGCAAAGTCACTGAGCTTCACCACCGGCCAGTGTCCGGTGATGAAGTACAACCGCGGCCTGATGATGGCCATCCTGCATGACAAGGTCCACATCGCCCGGAACGTCAACGCCACGGCGATCTCCCTTGAGGATGCCCCGAAGGGGTACGCCGAGTTCGATGCCGGCGCCGCCCGGAAGTACGTTCTCAATCCGAACGGATACCTCAGTTGACGGGACCCTGTTCCCGATATATGCGCCGGAGGGCATGTGGAGGAGGGAAGACGATTAATAGCCCTTTTTTGAACACGCCTCCGGAAGTTTGCACATTGTTTGCCCAATGTCTGGTTGGATAGACCTTACTGAGAGGGACGCTGGAGGCAACCGCTTCCACCCAACCAAGAAGGCAGCAATGGAACTCATGGAGGCCGAGCACCCCCGGCCACGTCATTTCCTACTCCACCTGAGTGACCCCCACCTGTTGGGCGGACCACAACCCCTGCACGGAGCGGTGGACAGTGATGCCCTGCTCAGGCAACTCTTCGAGGAAGTCCACGCTTCGGGCGCGCGCCCCGAAGCAGTGATCTTCACAGGGGACCTCGCCGACCAGGGCGAAGCAGAGGCCTACACCAAGCTCCGCGCCATCGTCGAGCCCGCCTGCCGGGCCATGGGCGCCCGCGTCATCTGGGCGATGGGAAACCATGATGACCGGGCCAATTTCCGGGCCGGACTCCTGGACCAGCCGGCCAATGACGCGCCGGTGGACCACAGCTACTACATCAACGGCCTGCGGATCATCACCCTGGACACCTCCGTGCCGGGATTCCACCACGGCGAACTGAGCCAGGCGCAGCTGGACTGGCTGGCGACCGAACTCGAAACCCCGGCGCCGGACGGGACCATCCTCGCCTTGCACCACCCGCCCGTTCCGTCGGTGCTGGATCTCGCCGTACTCGTTGAGCTCCGCGGCCAGGCCGCGCTCGCCGGCGTGCTGCGCAATTCCGACGTCCGCACGATCCTGGGCGGCCACCTGCACTATTCGACCACCGCCACCTTCGCCGGCATTCCCGTCTCCGTGGCCTCGGCCACGTGCTACACCCAGGACCTGAATGTGCCGGTGGGCGGCACGCGCGGACGTGACGGCGGGCAGGCCTTCAACCTTGTCCATGTCTACGAGCACACGATCGTGCACTCCGTGGTCCTGCTCGGTGAAACCCCTCCGGTGGGGGAGCTGGTCTCCGCCGAGGAAGTCCAACGGCGCATTGCCTCCGCCGGAGTCCGGATCCCGCGCCAGGCGAGGCCCGAGGATCCGGCCAAGACACCGGGCCACACCAAGGTCACGACCCGCAACTAGGCCGGCTGACTCACTTTTCCCAGGGCGCCTTGATGGGGTAGTACTTCTCCAGGAAGTCCGTCACGAGTTCGGCGCGCTCCTCTGCCGGCACCTCGGGGAAGCTGCCGTCGTTCAGGCAGAAGAAATCCATGTTCCGCTTGGTGAGCAGCTTGGGCAGGTAGTTCAGGCCGGCCCGGGCCGTCGTGTCGACGTACCGCACCCTGGCAGCCGTCTGGGTGACGGCCCGGCCGGTGAGCAGCGCGTAGTAGTGGTAGAACGAGTTGGTCACGGAGATGTTGTCCGCCGCCCGGAAGGTGCTGGCGGCGGTCTTGGCGAATTCCGCCGGGAACTCCTGTTCCATCTGCGCCATCAGGCTGCGGCGCAGCGGTGCGGCCGTGTGTTCCAGGTGCCGGGTGGTGATCCGGCCGAAACGGTTCCAGAGCAGCTTGCGGTTCACGCGGGCCGCGTTCTCAAAGCCGCTGCGCTCGGCGTCGTTGTCGCCCAGCCCGATCCGTGTTTCCGCCTCGATGAACTTGGTGATCCCGCCCGGCGTGAAGAACATGTCCGGTCCCACGGCGCGTCCGAAGAACATATCGTCGTTGGAGTACAGGAAGTGCTCGGAGAGCCCGTCAATGTGGTGGAGCTGGCACTCGACCGCCTGCGAATTATGGGTCGGCAGCACGGACGGGTCCGCGAAGAACTCCTCGCTGCGGACGATCGTCACGCCCGGGTGGTCCGCCAGCCAGGACGGTGTGGGGGAATCCGTGGCAATGAAGATCCGGCGGATCCAGGGCGCAAACATGTAGACCGAACGCAGCGCGTACTTGAGCTCGTCAATCTGGCGGAAACGGGCCTCATGGTCATCGCCTTCGCCCACCACGACGCCGGCCATGCGGGCCCGGCGGGCCGCGATGTACTCCGGGGACGTGCCGTCCACCCAGGAGAACACCAGGTCGACGTCGAAGCTGATGTCGCTGGCGTGGTCGGCGAACATGTTCTCGATGGTGGGCCAGGTATGGCCGTAGCGCTCCACGGTGCCGCGCACCGCGTCCTGCGCCAGCATGGTCCGGCGGGTCAGCGAATTTTCGATCGGCAGGACCAGCTCGTTCCCTTCGAAGCTCCAGAGCTCCAGCTGGACACCGGCCGAGGCGCCGAATTCAAAGCCGCCCTCCGGTTCGACCCGGGGCCGGTACAGCCGGAAGATCCGGGACTGCCGGTTGGGCGAGAGCTCGCCGTCGGCCACCAGCACGGATGACTTCTTCTTCGCATCGATGCTCATGGAGTAAAAAGGCTCGTCACGGCAGGCCTCGACGAGCGCGTCGCGGAGTTCCTTGCGTAGCTTCCAGTCCACGGCAATGACCGGGCGGTGGTTATTGCCGCGCACCAGCAGGTAGTCGAGGCCGGCGCCGGCCAGGACGGAGCGCAGGAACAGCAGGTCTTCGACCATGGCCTGGTACTGCGTGCGGTTCTCATTGATCAGCGCATACCGGCCGCGCCGGCGCACCACGTCCTCGCGGGGCCGGAACCTCGCGACGGCGGCCGCGGACGTCACCTCGGCGTGGGCGTCTTCGGAGGCCTGGCCGCCGTAGTAAATCTCGTCCTGGATCAGTGCTTCTGTAATGTTGTTTCTCCGAGCTGCGTTGAATGGTGTTGCATCTACTTGCATAATAACCTCCCGCCCAAAATCGGTTCCGGAAAAAACCCGCATGTCCGCGCCGCCAGAGCCCTCCCAGCCGCCGCCGTACCGGGCCGGGGCTCAGTCCGCGAGGGCTGACCGCCAGCTGCGCAGGAAGGCGGCCCCGGCGTCGTCGTGGATGACGTCTTCCGCCAGGCCCAGATCAGCCGCGGTGAGCACCTCATACGGTTTCACCGGGATGCCGTCGGCGGGCCGGACGTCCACGTGCTTCACCGGGTGGTCGTTGTGGTGCAGCCAGTCCGCCATCGCGTAGTCGGTGCGGGAATCGCCCACCGTGCGCCAGACCTGGGGGGTGATGCCCTGGGCCGCCAGCAGTTCCACCGCCCGACTCGCGCCCAGGTCCTTGCCCAGCCGGATGGACTCGATGTCCGTGGAGATGATCGTGGGATCCACCCGGTAGTCGATCTGGTCGTCGGAAGCGGGGGCATGGTGGTCCAGCCGTACGACGCCGAGACCGTGCCGTGCCATCAGCTCCATCGCGTCGGCGTCGAAGAGTTCCTGCTCGGCCCGGTAATCGGAGTTGGCGACCGCGATGTGCTGTTCCACGGAAACCATGGCCCGCTTCGTTTCATCGAAGAACATGTGGGCGGAATAGTCCTCGGCGACCAGCCGGCGGATGTCGTCGCCGTAGGCCCGCGGGACGGCGAGCTCCTTATCCATATGGACCGGACCGGGGCCGGCCGCGGTGTAGCTGAACCAGACCGCACCCTTCTCGCACACGGCATGGATGATGGTGCCGGCCGGCATGCCGGCGGCGATCATCGGCTCCATCACCTGCTCGCGGATGAAGGCATCGGACCGGCCGGTATTGAAAACGACCGGGATCCCGACGGCGGCCAGGGCCAGCAGGTCCGCGATGATCCCGTCCTGGACAACCCGGGTGACCGGGCTCGCGATCGGGCCGTCGACGTCGAGCAGCAGGGCGAGCGGGGGAGCCGACGGCGTCGGGGCGGCTGAAATCCCGGCTGAAGTTTCGGATGCAGTCATGCACTTATTCTCTCAGCCGCCACGCCCCTTTGCATGTGTCCGGGAGCGGGGCGGCAGCCGAGTCCCAACCGTGACAGGACCGGCCATTCAATGTGACAAATGGTTACCGTTTGGCTACAACCACCCGCGACCTCCGCCCGGTGATTCCCTTGGCCGTCCAAGTTCCTTACGCTTGCAGGGTGATATTCAAAGCTGTGGGCGAGGGACGCCCTTACCCCGACCATGGTTACACCACGCCCAAGGACTGGGCCGCCCTCCCGCCCAGGCCGGTGCGCCTGGACGAACTGGTGACCACCAAGCGCACCCTGGACCTCGAAGCGCTGCTCGCGGAGGACTCGACGTTCTTCGGCGACCTGTTCCCGCACGTCGTCCAGTTCCGTGGCGTCCTGTACCTGGAGGACGGGCTGCACCGGGCCGTCCGCACCGCCCTGCACCAGCGCACCGCCATCCACGCGCGCGTCCTGGTGATCAATGGCTAGAAAACCGAAGGACGTCAAGGTCCTGCACGGGCACCGCGTGGTCACCGCCTCCGAGCTGGAGGCCGCCGTCGTGGAGCCGGAGGACGGGGAAGGCAGTCGGGTCCGGCTGCGCCGCAGGATCCTGCACGGCGTCGTCCTGGCGTTGCTGCTCGGCCTGATTGCCGCGGGAGTCGTGACGGCCCTGGCGATCATGAACGGACAGATCAAGGTTCCGACGGCGGAGCGGAGCTCTGCGGCAGCGTCCCCCTGCCCGGAAGCCACCTTCGACTACACGCCGCCCGAGAAGATCACCGTCAGCGTCTTCAACGCCACGAACCGCCCGGGCCTGGCCCGCACCGTGGCGGACGAGTTCGCCGCGCGCAAGTTCATCGTCGGGGCCGTCGGCAACACCGCGTCCAGCTACCGCGGCGTGGCGCTGGTGGTATCCGGGGCCGCGGGCCAGTCGGCGGCCTTCAGCGTGCAGCGCAACCTGCCGGGCTCGGATTACGTCCAGGACGGCCGCACGGACCCGGGCGTTGACGTCATCCTGACCGGCGACTACAAGGAGCTGGCGAAGCCCGAGCTGGTGGACCAGACGCCGGGCAAGCTCAGCTGCCCGCGGGAGGCCCGGCGCATCGTTGACGAGCCGACATTGCCCGTCATTCCGACGGCGGTTCCGCCGGGCGGGTAGGACAGCCGGATCCGAGGGCAGCCTGGGTGGCGCGGTGGCTAGGTGCTGAGCGGGACGGGGGCGCCGGCGTCGTCGAACCGGGCGCCGGCCCCCAGCTGGATGAACCGCACGGTGCGCGCGACGCGTGCCTCGGCGCCGGGGTCCAGGCCCGCGCCGCCGCCACGGGCGGCACTTGAGGAGAGCGTGCCGTGGATGAGCTGCGCCAGCTGCGCGATGTCGGTCTCGGGCAGGTAGCCCTGGGCCATGCCGTCGCGCAGGATGCCCCGCAGGAGCACGCTGAGCTCGCCCACATGGTCCGCAAGCTTGGCGAAGGACGCCGGTGAAAGGACAGCCCCCATGGCGGGCCCCGGCGGCAGATGCCTGCGGCTCAGGTCCTCGACCTGGGCGCGCACGTAGACGGCCAGCCTCTCCACCGGGTTCTCCAGCGAGGCCAGTGATTCCCTCAGGTCCAGGAGGAACCGTTCGGTCTCGTCAAGGGCGTAGGCAATGAGGAGCTCTTCGATGTCCGCGTAATAGTTGTAGACGGCGGTGCGTCCGATCCCCGCATGCCTGGCCACGTCCGTCATGGTCAGCCCGGGCAGCCCGTGGGTGAACAGCAGTTCACCGAAGGCGGTCAGGATGCGGCGTTGGGTCTCGGCACGTTGGGCGGCGTTGTTCGCGGCCGAAATCCTGGGCATAGGGACACTTTAGCGTGATCTGTCACCAAAGCTCCGGTTTCCCGGCGCGAACGTACACTTCGCGCCCAAAAAACCGTGATTTCGGGGCGCCAAGTGTCCGCTCGCGCGGGGGAGGGGGAGGGGGAGGGGGAGGGGGAGGGGGAGGTCCGGGGTGCGGACGTTTGGCTAGACCGCGCAACCTTCCGGTCCGCACGCTTCACCGGTGGCCCCGCCGCTGCCGGCTGTGCTGCCGGCGGCGGCAACCATGACGAGCGGATGGCTTTCCTGCCAGGCCTGGTCGAGGGCCGCGCTGAACGTCCCGGCCGGCTGGGCGCCGGAGAGCCCGTATTTCCGGTCGATGACAAAGAAGGGGACGCCGTTGATGCCCAGGGCGCGGCCCTCCTCGAAGTCCTGCCGGACGGCGTCGGCGTATTTGTCGGTGCTGAACAGTTCGCTGAGCTCGCCGGCGTCGAGCCCGAGGTCCAGGCCGAGGGAGGTGAGGTATTCCCGGTTGCCGATGTCCTTGCCGTGCTCGAAGTGGTCGCTGAGCAGGCGTTCCTTCGCCGCGTCCTGCTGCCCGTGCGCGGCGGCGAGGTGGATCAGGCGGTGCGCGGTGAAGCTGTTGGCCACCACGACGTCGTCAAAGCGGTAGTTGAGCCCCTCGCCTTTGGCCTGGGCGGCCACGTGCTCGAACATCCCGGCGATCTGCGCCGGAGCCAGGCCCTTGCGGGTGCTCAGGTACTCCAGTTCGGTGCCGTCGTAGTGCTCCGGGAGGGTGGGATCCAGCTGGTAGCTGCGCCATTGCACCTCCACGGAGTCGCGGTGCGGGAAGGCCGCAAGGGCAGTTTCAAAGCGGCGCTTGCCGATGTAGCACCAGGGACACGCGACGTCGGACCAGATCTCAATCTTCATGCTTCCCACAACCTCCGCCCACGCGGTCTCATTCCCCTTGGGCGTTGTTGGATAGGCCACAGGGGCGGCGGAAGGTTTGATCCTTGCCCGGAACCGTTGCGGGCAATATCGTTTGACGTAGGCTATGCAGCCAGCCCCCGGATGCCTTTCGTCCGGACGCCATCGTGAACCTGCCGTGATGCGCCGAAGCGGCCCTTCGACCCACCGTGCGGAAGCAGTCTGCCCTGCGACCTGGGAGGCCAGGCAATGCGTATAGGACTAATAGCGGGACCTTGGATTCCGGTACCTCCGGCCGGTTACGGTGGTATTGAGCGGGTGGTGGACAGCCTCGCCCGTGGTTTTACTGCTGCGGGGCATGAGGTTTTGCTCGCCGTTCCCTCGGACAGCGAATGCCCGGTTCCCCGCGTTTCCGGGATGAGGATCTCGCAACCGGCCGCACTGGGGCATACCCTGTCGGAGCTTAGCCACGTGATACGGGCGTACCGGGGCATGCAGGGAGTGGACGTCATCCACGACCACACCCTCGCCGGTCCGCTGTACCCGCATCGCCCGTCCTCGGTCCCGGTGGTCACGACGATTCACGGCCCGCTGACGCCCCCGGCAGTGGACGTCTACCGGGCCATCGGGAAAAACGCCAGCATCATCGCCATTTCCCGTGATCAGGTCCGTCACGCTCCGGAGGTGCCCGTTGCGCGGGTTATCCACCATGGATTGGACCTGTCCGCCGTTCCCGCGGGCGCGGGCCGGGGCGGCTACGTTTGCTTCGTGGGACGCATGTGCCCCGACAAGGGCGTGACGGAGGCGATCGCGATCGCCCGGAAGGCGGGATTTCCCCTGCGTATCGCGGCAAAAATGCACGAGCTTGAGGAGTTGCGCTATTTCCGGGAGGTCGTGGAGCCGCTTCTCGGTCCCAATGAGGAATTCATGGGGGAGATCGGGGATGCCGAAAAGTACGCGCTGATGGGCGGCGCGTTCGCATTCCTCAATCCCATTCAGTGGTCCGAGCCTTTTGGCCTTGTCATGATTGAAGCCCTGGCCACGGGAACCCCCGTGGTGGGCACCCCGATCGGCTCAGCCCCGGAAGTCGTGGAGCACGGCAGCACCGGATATCTGGCCTCCCTGGCGGACCTGCCGGCGTTGCTGCCCCGGGCGGCCGCGCTCAGCCGGGCCGCCTGCCGCGCGTCCGTCCAGGAGCGGTTCAGCTCTGATCGCATGGTTGCCGAGCATCTGGACTTGTTCGCGCAGATCCTGGAGCAGCGGTCGCCCCTCGGGGATTCGGGCCCGCGCACGGTCCATGAGAATCAGATACAGGATTCGTTGACGCCTGGTGCATGAGTCCAGGGTCCGCGACGTCTGCCCGAAGGGAAGGGATCACCCCCATGAACGCCTGGAACGCCGATACCTCAGCAGGGCCGTCCGAGGCGGGCGCCGTCACCGTCGTCGAAGGCTCTTCGTTTTGTATCTCGTCCCATAGCGGCGACATCATTGCGCGCCGCAGGGCGATTTCTACCAGGACACCCGGATAGTTTCCCGGTGGATGCTCCGCGTCAACGGCAAGCCGAGGGAACCGCTGGTGGCCCGGACACCCACGGCGTTCCAGGCGACCTTCGTGGGAAGGGCGCGCTGGTCGGACGGGAGGTTCGACAGCCCCCTGGTGGTCCGGCACCAGAGGCATGTGGGGCCCGGGCTGCGGGACGACATCACCATCCGCAATTACTCCTCCGAACCTGCGGAATGCGACATCGAGCTGATCGTCGACGCCGACCTGGCGGATCTCTTCGACGTCAAAGGCGGCAGGGTGGCAACCGGGGCCGTTGTCCGCCGGAGCGTCCACGACGGGGAGCTGCATATCGAAGCCGAGCGTAACGGCCAGCGCCGGGGGGCGGCCATCCGTGCGGCCGGTGCGCACGTCCGGGAGGATGCCCTGACTTTCCGGGTGGATATTCCGCCCCGGGGACACTGGTCCACGTCCGTCATCGTGGTGCCGCTGATCAACGGAAAGGGCCCGGACGAGCCCTTTACCGAGACCACATCCCCCAACCACCGGACCGGCGTGCAGCGGCATATCGCCTGGGGCGAACATGTACCGCGCATTACCGTCTCGGACCGGAATGTTCAAAACGTCCTGAACCGCAGCCAGAGCGATCTGGGTTCCCTCCGGATCTTTGATTCGGCGCACTCGGACAGGGTCGCGGTTGCCGCCGGCGCCCCCTGGTTCATGGCCCTGTTCGGCCGGGATTCGCTGCTTTCCTCCTACATGGCGCTCCTGGTGGACCCGAACCTGGCCGCCGGGACGCTGCAGACCCTGGCAGAGATCCAGGGAACGAAGGTGGACCCGGCCTCGGAGGAAGAACCGGGCAGGATCCCCCATGAGGTGAGGTTTGGCCTTGCTTCGGGTCTTGCCCTGGGCGGTACCGCGTATTACGGCACCGCCGACGCGACACCGCTGTTCGTAAGCGTCCTCAGCGAACTCAACCGTTGGGGGCTGGGCGGGGACATCATCGAGTCGCTGCTGCCGCATGCGGACCGCGCCCTGGAGTGGATCGAGCACTTCGGGGACCGTGACGGCGATGGCTTCGTGGAATATCTGCGGCCCAACCCCCACGGACTGCTGAACCAGGGGTGGAAGGACTCGTGGGACGGGATAAATTTCGCCGACGGCAGGATGGCTGAGCCGCCCATAGCGCTCTGCGAGGTCCAGGGCTACGTGTACGCGGCCTACATCGGCCGGTCGTTGCTGGCCCGGTCCGCCGGCGACAAAGCCCTGGAACACAAATGGGCCGAACGCGCCGCCAGCCTGAAGACATCGTTCAACGAGCGGTTCTGGTTGCCCGGGAAAGGGTACTTCGCCCTCGCGCTGGACAAGGACAAGCAGCCGGTGGATTCCTGCACCTCAAATATGGGCCACTGCCTCTGGGTCGGGATTGTCGATGAGGATAAGGCGCCCCTGGTCGCCGAGCGCCTGATGTCCCCGGAGATGTTCACCGGCTGGGGCATCAGGACACTGGGATCGGATATGGGTGCCTACAACCCCGTCAGCTACCACAACGGCTCAGTCTGGCCGCACGATACGGCCCTCGTTGCCACCGGCCTCATGCGGTACGGCTTCGTGGAAGAGGCCAGCCGGATTGCCAGCGGTCTTTTTGCGGCCGCCGCGCATTTCGACGGGCAACTGCCGGAGCTGTTCTGCGGGTTTGACCGCAGCGATTTCCCGGAACCGGTGCCCTATCCCACCGCCTGCTCCCCCCAGGCGTGGGCAGCGGCGGCCCCCGTGCAACTGGCCCGCATCCTGTTGCGATTTGATCCCGACTTCACCCGGAGCGTGCTCCATCTGGCACCGATCCTGCCGGAGGACATTGGCGATTTCCAGGCACAAAACGTGCTGCTGGGCCAGTCCAGGATCGCCATCCAGGCCCGGGGCAGGACGGGAAGCGTGGACGGGCTGCCTCCTGCGCTGACGCTCAGGAATGAGCCCCGACCGCCTCTGGACGACGGCCTGCGCGGAATCACCCGAGCGGGCGCTCCATGACGAAGTCGTGTTCCACCGTGTTTCCGAGCTGGAAGGATTTGGTTCCGACCTTCCGGAATCCCGATTTTTCGTAGAAGCGGATGGCCCTGGCATTCTGGCTGTTGACCCCGAGCCAGATCCCGGCGGCCCCGGCGGCTGCCGCGGACGCGACGCTCGCGTGCATGAGTTCGGCCGCAGCGCCGAGCCCGTGGTGGTCGGGATGGACATAACACTTGCTGAGCTCGGCGGACGGCAGGCAGCTCAGGACCGCCGCCACGTCCGGATCCTGCGCGGGGCGGAACACCTGCAGGCTGTAGCCGCGGAGTCCGCCGTCGGCATGAATCACCAGGACGATGACGTCCGGATCCGCCAGGTACGCGCGGAAGTTTTCCTCGCTCAGGGTGTTCGCCAGGTGCGCCGCGATGTCCTCCGGCGCCGAACCCGGAGGGCACGCCAGCGGAAAGGTTACGGCCGCCAGCTCGGCCAGGCTGCCGGCGTCGTCCGCACCGGCTCTCCGGATCACATGGTTCATGCCAAAAACCCTAGTCGCATTCCGCTGCGCAAGGGCTGGGTGCGCTGCGGGCGTTCAGTCCGGCCCCCGCCGTGATAGCAATGGAACTGATGAAAGTTACTTCCAGCTCCAAGCCCGGCAACCCGGGCCGCCGCATGCCGGCCAAGATTCCTTCCAGGGGGCCCAGCGGCTGGATCCTGCTGGCCGCGATCGGGCTGATCGCCCTGAACATGCGCGGTCCGCTCGTGGCGGTGGCGCCCGTGGTCGGCGCCATGAACCGGGACCTCGGGTTTTCGCCGGCGGAACTGGGCTACCTCACCGGCATCCCGGTGCTGTGCTTCGCCCTGGCCGCGCCGCTGGCGGCCCTGACCGGACGGAAGCTGGGCCCGGAGTTCGCGATCACGCTCACCCTGCTCGGCGTGCTCCTGGGGGTAGCCGTGCGGTCCGCGGACGGCGGCGCCCTGGTCATGCTCGGCACCGTGATCCTGGGCGTCGCGATCACGGTGGGCAACATCGTCGTCCCGCTGATCATCCGGCGCGACTTCACGCCAGCCCGCCAGGGCGCGGCGATGGGTGTCTACACGGCGGCGCTGAACCTCGGCTCCTTCATCACCGCCATGGTCACGGCGCCCCTGGCCGAATTGCTCGGCTGGCGCCTGGCGCTCGCTTCCTGCGGTGTCTTTGCCGTGGCCGCGGCGGTGTTCTGGGCGCTCGCGGTGCGCCGCAGGGCCTTCATTCCCGAGGCTGTGCCGGTGTCGGATCCGGCCCGGCCCGCAGCCAAGCCGGCGTCGCGGTGGATCACGGCAGGCCTCACCGCCGCGTTCGCCGGCCAGGCCTTCTCCTACTACGGCGTGACCGCCTGGCTTCCCACCCTGCTGGCCGATGAGCTCGGCATGACGGCCGCGGCCGCCGGCGCCGGGTCCTCGCTCTTCCAGATTCTTGCGATCGCCGGCGGGCTGGGAGTGCCGCTCGTTGCCCGCCATGTCAGCACGACGACGGCGGGCCTCGCCCTGGGGGCGCTGTGGCTGACTGTTCCGCTGGGCCTGCTGCTGGCCCCGGAGCTGTGGTGGCTGTGGTCCTCGCTCGGTGGCGTCGCCCAGGGCGGTGGCATCACGCTGATCTTCATTGCCATCATCAAGCTGGCCCGCGACCAGGCCTCGGCGGGCCGGATGTCCGCCGTCGTCCAGGGCGCCGGCTACTGCTTCGGGGCCGCTGCCCCCACCCTGCTGGGCTACGTGCACGGCGTCACCGGGTCCTGGGCGGGTCCGCTGCTGATCGTCCTCGGCTCGGCGGCAGTGTTCACCCTCGGCACCGCCCTCTCGCTGCGCCACGTCCCGAAGCAGCACTGACCGACTCCGCCGAGCGGACAGTTCAGGCCCATGTTTCGCAAAACATGGGCCTGAATTGTCCGCTCGGCGGAATGGAACGGGGTGTTCCGCAGCCGGGCCGCCGCCCCGGATCTCGGGGTGCCTGTTGCGAAGGGCGTGGCAGCCCGGCTGACGGAAATCTCTGCGGACCAACCGGTCCGTTCCGTGCCGGTCAGGCCGGCACGAGCGCGGGGTCCTCGCTGGCAACGTCGACGCCGTCGCGCGCCTCGTGCAGGAACCGGTCGTAGGCGGGAAGCGTCAGGAAGGCCGGGAACTCGGCGCTGAGCGTGACTTCCTCGAAGATGTCGCGGGCGTCGGCGAAGCGGTCCCCTTCGAAGCGTTCCAGTTTCGCGAACTCCTCGTCGAGCATGTCCTCCACCCACTCGCGGGTGATGACGTCGCCCTTGTCGGTGATGGCGCGGGCGAAGATCCACTGCCACAGCTGCGAGCGGGAGATCTCCGCGGTGGCGGCGTCCTCCATCAGGTTGTGGATCGCCACCGCGCCGTTGCCGCGCAGCCAGGACTCGATGTAGCGGATCCCGACCTCGATGTTGTTCCGGATGCCCTGTTCGGTGATGGTGCCGGTGGTGGAGGCGATGTCGAGCAGGGCGCGGTCGTCCGGGGTGACATCCTCGCGGAGCCGGTCCAGCTGGTTCGGGCGGCCGCCGAGGACGCCGTCGAACACCTCGCGGCACACGGGGACCAGGTCCGGGTGGGCCACCCAGGAGCCGTCAAAGCCGTCGGCCGCCTCGCGGGTCTTGTCGGCGCGGACCTTCTCGAAGGCGCTAGCGTTGGCTTGTTCGTCCTTGCGGTTGGGGACGGCGGCTGCCATCCCGCCGATCGCCATGGCGCCGCGCTTGTGGCAGGCCCGGACGAGCTGTTCGGTGTAGGCGCGCATGAACGGCTGGGTCATGGTGACCTGGCTCCGGTCCGGCAGGACAAACCGGGGGCCGCGGGTGCGGAAGTTCTTGATCAGGGAGAAGATGTAGTCCCAGCGGCCGGCGTTCAGCCCGGCCGCGTGGTCGCGCAGTTCGTAGAGGATCTCCTCCATCTCGAACGCGGCGGTGATGGTCTCGATCAGCACGGTGGCACGGATGGTGCCCTGCGGGATGCCGAGCAGGTCCTGGGCCAGGACGAAGATGTCGTTCCACAGCCGGGCCTCGAGGCGGTTCTCGATCTTGGGCAGGTAGAAGTAGGGTCCCTTGCCCTGGGCGATCAGGCGGCGGGCATTGTGGAAGAAGTACAGCCCGAAGTCCACGATCCCGCCGGCGATCGGGGTGCCGTCAATGAGCATGTGCTTTTCCGGCAGGTGCCAGCCGCGGGGACGGACCACGATCGTGGGCAGCTCCCCGGCGGGGCGAAGCCTGTACTCCTTGCCCTCGGGTGAAGTGAAGTCGATCCGGCGTTCCAGCGCATCCGTGAGGTTGAGCTGGCCCTGGATGACGTTCCGCCAGGACGGGGTGGAGGAGTCTTCCATGTCCGCGAGCCACACCTTGGCGCCGGAGTTCAGCGCGTTGATGGTCATCTTCTTGTCCACCGGCCCGGTGATCTCCACGCGGCGGTCCTCCAGCCCCGGAGCCGGGGGAGCGACGCGCCAGTTGGGATCGTTGCGGACGGACTCGGTCCCGGGGAGGAACCGCGGGTCCTGGCCCTTGGAGATCTGCGCGCGCCGTTCCCGGCGGGCCTGCAGCAGCTCCAGCCGCCGTTCCGCCGTGGCCTTGTGCAGTGCGGCCACGAAAGCCAGCGCATCAGGCGTAAGCACCTCGCCCTGCCGGCAGATAGGCTGCGCGGCCAACGTGATCCCGTTGATGGTGAAGTTGTCAGTGAAGCTGTTCATTTCAATCTCTCCTTGGAGAAGCAAGTTCGACGGCGGTGTGCAGTTTGGGGCCGAAAAAGGCAATCCTCCGCGTGTTATTCCCCATCCCCGCCGTAGGCCTCGCAGAGCTCGGCCGGGCGGGGACAGGGCCCCTTTTACGCACGCTTCCGGATCACCTTTCCCGGCCCCCGGTGGCATCGGCACCATGGGTGCCGGCCGCCGTCGTGCCTTCCGGTGAGCGTTGTGAACAACTCACCTTGGGCGGGGAATATTAGTGGAACTGGCCCTCTTCTGTGGATCCCACGAGGGCCAAAGTTGATGCGTTCGGGTTGAGCGCGGTAGCGATGTCGTCGAAGTAGCCGGTGCCGACTTCGCGCTGGTGCTTGGTCGCGGTGTAGCCGCGGGACTCGGAGGCGAATTCCTTCTCCTGCAGCTCGACGTAGGCGCTCATGCCTTCCCGGGCGTAGCCGTGGGCGAGGTCGAACATCGAGTAGTTCAGGGCGTGGAAGCCGGCCAGGGTGATGAACTGGAAGGTGAAGCCCATGGCGCCGAGTTCACGCTGGAACTTCGCGATCGTGGCGTCGTCGAGGTGCTTCTTCCAGTTGAACGACGGTGAGCAGTTGTAGGAGAGCATCTGGTCCGGGAAGTCGGCCTTGACGGCTTCGGCGAACTTGCGGGCGAGTTCCAGGTCCGGCGTGCCCGTCTCCATCCAGATGAGGTCCGAGTACGGGGCGTAGGCCTTGGCGCGGGCGATGCAGGGTTCGATCCCGTTGCGGACCTTGTAGAAGCCTTCCGCGGTGCGGACCGGCTGCCCGCCTTCGCGGAGGATGAATTCCTGGTCGCGCTCGTCGACGTCGGAGGTGATGAGGGTGGCTGCCTCGGCGTCGGTGCGGGCGATGATGACCGACGGGGTGCCGGCGACGTCGGCGGCCAGGCGGGCCGCGTTCAGGGTCCGGACGTGCTGCTGGGACGGGATCAGGACCTTGCCGCCGAGGTGGCCGCACTTCTTCTCCGAGGCGAGCTGGTCTTCCCAGTGCACCCCCGAGGCGCCGGCCTGGATCATGGACTTCATCAGCTCGTAGGCGTTCAGCGGGCCGCCGAAGCCGGCCTCGGCGTCGGCGACGATCGGGACCAGCCAGTCCTCGACGGTCTGGATGCCCTCGGAGAACTCGATCTGGTCGGCGCGGAGCAGGGCGTTGTTGATCCGGCGGACCACGGTCGGCACCGAGTTGGCCGGGTAGAGCGACTGGTCCGGGTAGGTGTGGCCGGAGTTGTTGGCGTCCGCGGCGACCTGCCAGCCGGAAAGGTAGATGGCACGCAGCCCGGCCTTGACCTGCTGCACCGCCTGGTTGCCGGTCAGGGCGCCCAGGGCGTTGGTGTACTTGCCTTCCTTGTGCTCCTCGGTGAGCTGCTTCCACAGCTTCTCGGAACCACGGCGGGCCAGCGTGTGCTCTTCGGAGACCCGGCCGCGGAGGCGGACGACGTCGGAAGCCTTGTAGTCCCGGGTGACACCTTCCCAGCGCGGGTCGGCAGCCCACTCGAGCTCCAGGGCGGCGGCCTGCTCTTCGGGCGTCTGCTGGGTGGGCTCAAATGCTGCAGTCATCGTTGTCTCCTTGGTTGTGCCCCGGGTGGCCGGCCCGCCTTCGTCTTTGAAGGCGGGACCGGCGGCTCCGGTGCGGTGTTTTTCTCCGTAAGACCTACTTTTCTGCACTTTCAAGAGGGTTTCTAGACCAAAACCATGGAAAGAAATGCACTTCTTCGCGTATCCTCAAGAAATGCACCCCGCCAGTTGGAACCGCCAGGCTTCGTCCGTCTCAGCCCCCGCCGCGCCCGAGGTGGACGTCATCAGCATGGGCCGCCGGGTCCGCCACCTGCGCAAGGCGGCGGGGCTCACCCTCGATGACCTGAGCGCCGCCGTCGGGACCGCGCCGAGCCAGCTGAGCCTGATCGAAAACGGCAAACGCGAGCCCAAACTCGGCCTGCTCCAGCAGCTCGCCGCGGCGCTCGGCGTCAGCATCGACGAACTGCTGGGGGCGGAGCCGCCCAACCGGCGCGCGGCGCTCGAGATCGAGCTGGAACGCTACCAGCGCAGCCCTATCTACGAATCCCTCAAGCTGCCGAAAATCCGCATCAGCTCGCGGCTGCCGATGGATGTGCTCGAGTCCATGGTGGGCCTGCAGCACGAGCTGGAACGCCGGCTCAACGAGCAGATCGCGACGCCGGAAGAGGCCCGCCGCGCGAACGGCGAACTGCGCGCCATGATGCGTGAACGGAACAACTATTTCCCGGAGTACGAGGCCGAGGCACAGAAGGTCCTCGCCTCCGTGGGGCACACCAGCGGCCCGCTGTCCCACCATGTCATCGCGGACATCGCCGGGCACCTCGGTTTCAGCCTCCATCACGTGGGCGACCTGCCCCATTCCACCCGCTCCGTGACCGATCTTAAGAACCACCGGATTTATCTCACGCAGAACGCGCGCAGCGACCACGACCCCCGTTCTGTGCTGCTGCAGGCCCTGGGGCACTACGTCCTGGGCCACCAGACCCCCAGCAACTACGGGGATTTCCTGATGCAGCGCGTGGCCACAAACTACTTCGCCGCGGCGCTCCTGCTGCCGGAACAGGCGACCGTGGAGTTCCTGCAGAAGGCAAAGGCAGCCAAGGAAATCGCGGTCGAGGACATCCGGGACGCCTTCGCCGTCTCCTATGAGACCGCCGCGCACCGCTTCACCAACCTGGCCACCGAGCACCTGGACATCCGCACCCACTTCCAGAAGACCCACAAGAGCGGCATCATCTACAAGGCCTACGAGAACGACGGCGTGACGTTCCCGCAGGACCACACCGGCGCCATCGAGGGCCAGCCCTCCTGCCGGAACTGGACGTCGCGGGTGGTCTTTGACGTGCCGGACAAGTTCAGCGCCTACAACCAGTACACGGATACTCCGGCGGGGACCTACTGGTGCACCGCCCGGACGGAGCGCTCTGCGAACGGCGAGTTCTCGCTCTCGGTGGGCGTGCCCTACGCGCAGGTGAAATGGTTCCGCGGGCGGGACACCACGGAGCGGTCCAAGTCCACCTGCCCCGACGAAAGCTGCTGCCGGCGCCCGCCGGCTGCCCTGGCGGCGGAATGGGCCGGGAACGCCTGGCCCTCGGCCCGGGCGCACTCGCACCTGCTCGCCGCGATGCCACCGGGAGCGTTCCCGGGCGTGGACGAGACCGAGGTCTACTCGTTCCTGCAGGCGCACTCGGGAAGCTGAGCCCCGACCCCCGACGCTCCCTCACGTCCCGCACGGTGTGGGCCGACGCTCCCTCACATCATCTGAGGGAGCGTCCGGCCGGTTGGTGCGGCAGCTGAGGGAGCGTCCCAGGACAAGACCCTGCCAGCGCGGACTATATTGGCCCTATCAGCCGACAGATCCGATTGCGGGAGCGTGCACCCATGGCAAAGGAACTTGCAACCCAACTCGTCGAACAACTCCAGGCTGCCGGAGTGCAGCGCATCTACGGGATAGTCGGCGACAGCCTTAACCCGATTGTCGACGCCGTCCGCAAAACCGGTGGCGCCAAACAGGGCGGAATCGACTGGATCCATGTGCGGCACGAAGAGGCCGCGGCGTTCGCAGCCGCGGCGGAAGCCCAGCTGACCGGCCGCCTCGCCGTGTGCGCCGGCTCGTGCGGGCCCGGAAACCTGCACCTGATCAACGGGCTCTACGACGCCAACCGCTCCGGAGCGCCGGTCCTGGCCATTGCGTCGCACATCCCCAGCAAACAGATCGGCAGCGGCTTCTTCCAGGAGACGCACCCGGACAGGATCTTCACCGAATGTTCGGTGTATTCCGAGCTGATCAGCACCTCCGACCAGGCCCCGAGGGTCATGCACAGCGCCATCCAGCACGCCGTCGCCCTCCGGGGAGTCGCCGTCGTGACCCTTCCCGGTGACATCGCCGGCCTGGAAGCGACGGCCGCCACCCCGCTTCCCGCCGCGTTTGTGCCGGCAACCCTGACGCCGGCTGCGGAAAGCGTCCGGCAGCTGGCCGATGCGATCAATGCGGCCGAAAAGGTGGCCATCTTCGCCGGGGCCGGCGTGCAGGGCGCCCATGACGAGGTCATTGCCCTGGCCGAACTGATCCGGGCGCCGATCGGCCATTCGCTCCGCGGCAAGGATTTCATGCAGTACGAGAACCCCTATGACATCGGCATGACGGGGCTGCTGGGCTACGGCGCCGCGGCGGAGGGGATCGAGGATGCGGACCTGCTGATCCTGCTGGGCACCGACTTTCCGTACGACCAGTTCCTCCCCGGGACCCGCACGGCGCAGGTGGACCGTGCGGCCCAGAGACTGGGCCGCCGGACCGACGTCGACATCGCCGTCCACGGCGACGTCCTGCCCACGCTTGCTGCGCTGATGCCCTTGCTCCAGGCGAAGAAGAGCCGCCGCTTCCTCGACCGGATGCTCAGGAAGCACGACCGGCTCATGAACAAAGCCGTCGGAGCCTACACCCGCAAAGTGGAGACGATAGAGCCGATCCACCCGGAGTACGCGGCCTCGCTGCTTGACCAGGTGGCGGCGAAGGACGCGGTCTTCACCGCGGACACGGGCATGTGCAATGTCTGGACCGCCCGCTACATCAACCCGCTCGGCACCCGCCGCCTGATCGGCTCGTATCTGCACGGCTCCATGGCGAACGCGCTTCCCCATGCGATCGGTGCCCAGCTGGCATACCCGGGGCGCCAGGTGGTCTCGGTGTCGGGCGACGGCGGCCTGTCGATGCTGTTGGGGGAGCTGATCACCGTCGCCGCGCACCGGCTGCCGGTGAACGTGGTGGTATTCAACAATTCCACCCTGGGCATGGTCAAACTGGAAATGCTGGTGGACGGGCTCCCCGATTTCGGTGTGGACGTGCCCGATGCGAACTATGCCGCGGTGGCCCGGGCCCTGGGGTTCCACGCCGTCCGGGTCAGCGACCCGGCCAAAATCGAGGCGGCCTACCGGGAAGCCTTCGCCCACCCGGGCCCATCGCTGGTGGAGCTGATCACGGACCCCAAAGCGCTCTCCCTCCCGCCGAAGATCAAGGGCGCCCAGATCCTGGGGTTTGCCACCGCGATGTCCAAGGTTGTCCTCAACCGGGGCGCCGGCGAGGCAGTCAGCATGGCGCGGAGCAACCTGCGCAACATCCCCCGGCGCTGAGCGGCGCAGGAGGTGGGGGAGGGGCGGGCGCTGAGCGGCGCAGGAGGTGGGGGAGGGTTCGCCCAAAATCCGCGAAAGGTGAGGGAGCGTTGGTGGCGGCGGACCCAGCCGGGTACAAACCGTGACCGTTCCGGCATCTCCCCGTGCCGCCGTCGCTGGTTGACTTGCGATGGCGGGGCCGGGACTGTTCTTAGGTGAAAACGTTTTGGTGATCTTTACTACGTTTTGATTTGCTATCACTGACATGATGTCACCACGAATTGGAAGGAGTGGACCGTTTCGGAGAGTATCCACCCGCGGACCGCCTGCAAGTGGTTCAGAGACGGGACGCTGCCCGCCCCACGCTCTTCTTCGTGCTGAATCCGAAGCCGCGTCAGGAATGAACGGTGAGCGACCCGGAATCCGCCGGCTGCTGGCGGGCCAGGCACTCGAAGACGGCTTCGCCAACGCCGCCGGTCCCGCCCGGATTTCGGCGGCCCGGCACCGCTGGGGCTCCACCGACGACGGCTGGTTCGTGATCCTCGACGGCGGGGTCGCGGCCCGGGCGCCAGGCCGCGGGGGATGTCGCGTGCCGGGCTGCGCCCAGGAGGTTTTCCACATAGGCCCACGGGCTCTGGACCATGCACACCCTGGCTTGTAGCGTCGGATCATGAGTATTCGAACCGGTTTCGACGTCGAGATTCTTGCCCGCCGCAAGGCCGGCCAGTGACTGCACCGCGCAGCGCGACAGGGCTCCGGGTCATTGCCCCGGCGTTCATTGCCGCTGCGCCCTCGGGTGTGCGGATCCGCACCCGCCTGCACCCCACGCCCGGGGAGGAAACCGCGCTGTTCGCGGTCGGCACGCACCTGGGATCCCTGTACCGGAAAGACCTGGCCGCCCGCATCCGGATGGGGACGGTTCCTGCCGCCGCGCGCGGCCGGACGGAGCGTAAGCGGGCCCTGACCGCCCTGTCATCCTCGCGGTGGGCCGGGAGCATCACCCGTGCCACGGAGGACCAGTACCAGTTGGGCATGCGTGGCCTCGCAGCGGAGGTCGGCACGCTGCGGGCCGCCTGCGCCGCCATCGGGAAGCGGGCCGCCGTGCCCTGCGGCGGAACCGTGGACCGCGCCAAGGGGTACCGGACCGCGGCGGAGCGGCACCGGAAGACCCGGCGCCTGGCGGCCCTGCAGGACCGGCTCACGGACGCCACGGCACGGCTCGCGGCCGGGAGGCCACGCATCGCCGTGGGCGGCGGCCGGCTGTGGCGGACACGGAACAACCTGGAGGCGGCAGGGCTGACGCCGGCCGGGTGGGAGGCCCGATGGGCTGCCGCCCGGCTGTTCCTGACCGCCGACGGTGAATCGGGGAAGCGGTGGGGCAATGAAACCATCCGCATCGACACCGGCGGGCGGCTGTCCCTGAAAGTCCCCGCCGTGATGGCCGCGGAGCATGGTGCGCGGTTGCATCTTTGCGTCCCGGTGCTGTTCCATCACCGCGCCGGCGAGTGGCGCGACCGTGCCGCGTCCAACATGAATATCCGCTACGACATCAGCCACGACCCCGGGACCGGGCGCTGGTACATCGACGCGTCCTGGGGATACCGGGACCTGCCGGCCCCCTCCCTTCACAGCCTGCACGGCTCGTCCGTGCTCGGCGTTGATCTGAATGCGGACCATCTGGCCGCGTGCGTGATCGACCCGTCCGGTAACCCCGTCGGGGCGCCCCTGAGTATCCCGCTGGACCTGAACGACATCCCCGCGGCCACCCGGGACGGCAGGCTCCGTGCAGCGGTCACAGCGCTGCTGGACGCCGCCCGGGACGCGGGCTGCGCGGCCGTCGCCATCGAAAACCTGGACTTCCAGGACGCCCGCTCCACCGGCCGCGAAACCATGGGCCGCGGCACCCGCGGCAAAACCTTCCGCCGCACCGTCGCTGGCATCCCCACCGGAAAATTCCGGGACCGGCTCGTGTCCATGGCCGCCAACCGCGGCCTCCACATCATCGTCGTTGACCCTGCCTACACCTCCAGGTGGGGCGCCCGGCACTGGCGCAAACCACTCCAACAAACGACCGAGGCCACCGTCACCGGCCATCACGGCGCGGCCGTGGCTATCGGACGACGTGCCGGCGGTTTCCGTATCAGGCGACGGGAGGACGGACCCCGCACCCGACAGAGGACGAGTGCGGGCCAGCCCAGTCCCAGGCCCGGTACGGGACCGTCCGGCATGGCACCCTTCACAGGCCCGGCTCGCCCGACGGTCACGAACCGCTCCGGCCCGCCAGGAACCGGAAGCCGTGCAGCTCCCAGGACCGTCCGGGGAGCAAGTACGGGACTGATCCGTACTACTTAGGAACGGTGGCGATGAGAGCTTTTCGGTTTGCGCGGTTTCTGACGTTGGGTGCGGTACTGGTGTTGGCCGCCTGCTCGGCGCCGCCTGCGTTGTTAAAGGCCGACGGCGTCGAGCGCGTTTCGGTGGACCGCGCCGCTTTCAAGGGCGAACTGGACGCCTTCCGGCGCTCCGCCCTGACGCTGGGGGTCGCCCTCCTGGCGGACGGCGGAGGGGGCACCGGCAATGTCATCGCGTCACCGGGGAGCCTGCTGATCGCCCTCGCCATGTTGCGTGCCGGGGCGTCCGGCGAGTCCGCCGCCGAGCTGGACACCGTGCTGGGAGTTCCGGCAGCCACCCGGGATGAAGCCATGAACGCGCTGCTTGAGTCCCTGTCACGGTTCGACGGCGACCCCGGCTCTGTCGACGAAGGGAACCCGCCGCGTAAACCGCTGATGCACACGGCCAACGGCCTGTTTGTGGACAAGAACGTTGCAACCGGAGAGTCATACCTGGGGACGTTGGCGAAGCACTACGGGACCGGCGTCTATCCGGTGGATTTCCGCGATCGCGCTGCCACTGAGCCTGCCATCGATGCCTGGGTGGACAAGAACACCGGGGGCCGGATCACGAAAGCGCCGGCACCCTTTGACCCCGACAACACGTTCAGCCTGCTCAACGCCGCCTATTTCGCTGCCGCCTGGAAGACGCCCTTCAGCGCCAACGCCACGTCGGATCAGCCGTTCACAACGGCCGACGGCGTGACGATCAGCGTTCCCACGATGCACGGACTGCAGGACATGGCCTACGCGGAGGGGGCTGGCTGGCAGGCCGCGGACCTCCCCTACGGCGAGGGGTTCGTGATGCGGCTGGTACTGCCGGATGCCGGCCCGGGCGCCCGCGCCGGCGCATCAACGGCTGACGGCCTCAACGCGGACAAGCTGGCGGAGATCGCCGTCGCACTCGAGGCCGCGAGCCCCGGGCCCGTCCAGTTGTCCCTGCCCGTCTGGGACCATAAAAGCAGCTTCGACCTTCGCGTTGTCCTTGACGATCTCGGCCTGAGGAAAACCCTGAAGACATCGCATGACTTCGACGCGATACAACACGGTCTGACCATCACCCAGGCGGCGCAGTCGGCGAACATCACCGTGGCGGAGAAAGGGACAATAGCCGCGGCGGTGACCCAGGTCAACGGCATGGCCGTGAGCGGTACGGTGCCAGTGTCTGCGCGCGAGCTGCGCCTCGACCGGCCGTTCCACTACCAGATCGTGCACCAGGAAACGGGGCTGCCGCTCTTTATGGGTAAGGTTTCCGATCCGCGCTAACGCTGCGCCGGCCAGCGGGGTCGGCTGCTCCCCGGGAGGACATGCCCATCCGCCGCGCCGTGGACCGGACATGACCGGAATATGCCCGCCCGCCGGCCCCTGCGCGGGGCATGTCCTTGAGCCCGGCCACCCCGCCGCCTGGACCTGAACCCCCCGGCGAACTAACGAAAAAGCCGACGAGCTGCTGATCCACGGGGACGAACCGGGGATTCCTGCCACCTAGCCATGCAGGTCACGATAGGCGGCTGCCGCGGCAGGGTGCAGCGGCACGCCGGCGGTGTTGATCAGTGTTTCAGGACTCAGGAACTGCACGCCGAGGCTGGACCGGGGGATGAGTTCCTGGGCCTGGTCCACCAGCAGTTCGACCGTTCGCTTCACGATGCGCTCGTCCAGATCCCCGCGGCACAGGAGCAGGTTGGCCACGCCTACCGTCCAGACCCCGGGAATGCCTTCGTAACTGTTCTCCGGGATCAGGACCCGGTCGTAGAAGGCGCCGAATTGTGCCCGGGTCTGCCGGATGAGGGCAGACAGGTCGATCATCGCGAGCCCCATCTCCTTGTTGGCCGCCGTGATGGCGGCCGTGGGCACACCGCCGGACCAGAACAGGGCATCCACGGACCGCTCCTTGAGGGCTGCGAGTCCATTGTTCAGGCCGAGGTTCAGTTCCCTGACCGGATTGTCCGCGGCGGTGGTTCCGGCCGCGGACAGGCCGGAGGCCGCGATGACGCGGTGCGCGGTCAGCGACGTTCCCGACCCTGCCTCGCCGATGGCCACGGCCTTCCCGGCGAGATCAGCGAAGGACCGGATGGCGCTGTCCTTCCGCACCAGGCAGTGGACGTAGTTTTCATAGACCTTCCCCAGCGCGACAATGCCCCCAGCGCCCGACGACGGCCCTGGCGCTGACGCGCCCGACGACGGCCCTGCCGCCGCCTGCTGCGCGGCCTGCTGCGCCGCCGCATCAGCCAGGGCGACGGCGAACGTGGCGTCGCCGGCGAGCAGGCGCTGCAGATTCTCGAGGCTGCCACCCGTAACCTGGGGCACGGCGGTGCCGACCACGCCATGACGCTGCAGCGACTCGGCAAGCAGGGTGGAAAACTCCAGGTAGAAGCCGCCGGGCTCGCCGCCGGCCACCGTTACGGTGCGTGAACGGTCTTCCGGGGTGCAGGCATTCAGCGTGGGCAGCAGGAGGCCGGACAGGCCCAGGGCCAGCCCTGCCTTGAAGGCTGTCCGCCGCGAGGGAAGATGGGCATCCGTGGTCCTGGCGTCAGCCATCCGTCCGCCCCTGGTCCTCCACGGACAACGGTCGGGGAAAATCGATGCGGGCGATGAGTCCATGCGGAGACCGCTCCGCCAGCAGGAGCCGGGCACCGTTGGCCGCGGCCAGCTTGTCCACGATGGTCATACCCAGGCCGTTGCCACGGATCCCATTGTGCCGCGGTGACCGCCAGAACCTGGTGGTTGCTGCGGCCATTTCATCCGCCGAAAGTCCGGGGCCGTCGTCGGATACCTCAACGATGGCCCCGTCGGGGCGCGCGCGGACGGCAACCGAGATGTGGGCGCCGGCCGCGTACTTGATGGCGTTGTTGAGAAGTTCCCCCACCATCTGGGCCAGCTCAGCGGAGTTGCAGGCCACCTGGAGCGCAGGTTCGGGCGGCCGCTCCAGCACTATGGACGTTGCGGTGCGCTGGGCGGCGGGTCCTGCCCGTTCCACTTCCTCCTGCAGGACCACGAAGGGGTCGATGAGGGTCCGGTGCCCGCCGGAAGCGGTGCTGAGCGCGGCACGGGCAGAATCCTCGGACGCTCTGTGCTCCGCCGCCGCCAGCTTCAGCACTCCGTCCAGGATCTCCTCCACACGCTCAAGTTCTGCCAGCACTCCGGCCGCTGCGGCCTTCTCCCGGTCCGTGTGAAGTTCCAGCTGCAGCAGGTCGATCCGCAACCGCAAGGCGCCCACCGGGTTGCGCAACTGGTGCGACGTGTCGGCTATCAGCTGGCGTTGGGATTCGATGCTCTGGCTGACGGTTTGCGCCATTTTGGTGAACGAACGGCTGAGTTGCCTCAGCTCCGGCGGCCCGGCCTCCGGAAGCTGGCTGGTCCTGCCCGTTGCCTCAAGTTCCGTCACCGCCGAATTCAGGCGGTGAACCGGCCGCAGCACCCATCCGGTCACGCGCGCGGCAGCCGCAATGAGCAGTGCCCCGAGCATGGACGCGGCAAGCCCGACGACGAGCCACCGTTCCCGCAGCTTCTGGCGCGCTGCGTCCGGGTTGACTTCGAGGACGGTCTCGCCAAGGACCTGGCTGGCGCTTCCGAAGGAGCGGGAGATCACCTCGGAGCCGGCTCCAAACGGCTGCAGCGGGGCGAGGCTGGTGTCGCTGAGGTTCAGGTTCGCCCTGGCGATGGCGTCCCTGACGTCTGCCCTGTCCTCGCTCAGGGCGCCGGAGCGCACGGTGCCCTGCTGCAGACGGACCAGGACGCCCTCCCCGTAAAGCCCGGAGTACCTGTCCATGTCCCGTTGAAGCTGGGTGGAATCACCGTCCACCGCGGCGTCGTAGGCCACCTGGGCGAACCGGTTGAGCGCGGCGACCCGGTTGATCTGGAGCTCCTGCGTGAGCTCCCGGCTGACGGACGTCAGGATGGCGCTGGAAACGGTGATGACCATCAGGACGGACATAAGGCTGAGGAGGCCCAGGACGCGCAGTTTCACGCGGGATCCGCCTCGATCCGGTACCCGACGCCGCGGACGTTGATGATGAAACCAGGCAGCTGCAGTTTGCCCCTCAGCCCCGTCAGGTGCACATCCAGGGAACGCGAGGACGCGACGAAAGCATCTCCCCACAGCGCGTCCAGGATCTGTTCCCGGGTGACCACCGAGCCGGCGTGCCGGGCCAACAGGGCGAGCAGATCGAACTCGGTCGCGGTCAAAGGCAACACCTGGGAGCGGAGGGCCGCGACGCGCCGGTCGAGGTCCACCTCCAGATCCCCCAGCACGATGCTTCGTGGCCTGTTGGCGCTGGGACGGGCTGCGCGCCTGGTGACGGCTTCGATCCTGGCCAGCAGCTCCACCAGTTTCACCGGTTTGACGAGGTAGTCATCCGCCCCTGACCGCAGCCCAAGCACCACACTCCGCTCATCGTCGCGGGCGGTGAGGATCAGGATGGGACACTGCGTGACCTGGCGCAGTTTCCGCAGTACGTCGAGACCATCGATATCGGGGAGTCCCAGATCCAGGAGGATGACTTCAAACCTCCGGTGGGCCAGCAGCGCGTCAGCTCCCCGGGACACCCTGGCTGCCCTGTGCCCGGCGGACTCGACGGCGGCCGCAAGCGCTGCCGCCATGGCGTCGTCGTCCTCGACGATGAGCACTTCCATTGCTGGTCCCTTTTCGTTGGTCGGGCGCATCAACCCCTGCCCGCTTTGGAGATTACCCCTTCCCCTGCCTTTTCGCCCTGCCCGGCAACTCGCCCTGCCCGGCAACGGCGGCGGGCACGGAGCGGAATCCGCAGGGAGCCGGAATCCACGGGAGGGCGAAACCTAAGGAAGTGTTAGGAAATCCCCACGGACAGTGGTTGTGCCGTGGATCACGCATAGTTTGGATAGGGTCCTCGGGTTTTCAGGGGACTGACAACGTCGAGGAGGAACCATGGGCAATGTTGCCATGGACAGCACGAAAGCACGCGCGGAACGGTTACCCGTGGCGGCGCCGCCAAGGAAGGTTCACTGATGAGCACCATGCAAGCCACGCCCCAGACTGAGGCAGCGCAGACCCGCAAGGCCGTAGGCAACATCCTCAAAGGCTCTGCCGGCAACCTCGTCGAGTGGTACGACCTCTACGTCTACACGGTGTTCGCCGCGTATTTCCAGTCGCACTTCTTCAACTCCAAGGACGAGCTCCAGGCCGGCCTGGAGGCGATGGCCGTCTTCTCGACGTCGTTCCTGATGCGCCCGATCGGCGCCTGGTTCTTCGGCCGCTACGCCGACCGGAAGGGACGCAAGGCCGCGCTGACCCTGAGCGTGACGATGATGTCCGCCGGCTCCTTCGCCATCGCCGTGCTGCCCACCCAGGACGTCATCGGGATCTGGGCCATGATCCTGCTGGTCATCATCCGCGTGATCCAGGGCTTCTCCGTGGGCGGCGAATACGGCACCAGCGCCACCTACATGTCCGAGGCCGCCACGTCCAAGCGCCGCGGCTTCTTCTCCAGCTTCCAGTACGTCACGCTGATCGGCGGCCAGATGCTGGCCCTGCTGGTCCTCGTCATCCTGCAGAACACCATGGACAAGGGAATCCTGACCGAGTGGGGCTGGCGCATCCCGTTCGCGATCGGCGGCGTCGCCGCCCTCGTGGTCCTGTGGCTGCGGCGCTCGATGGAAGAGACCCTGTCGGCCGAACAGGTCGAGGCCGCCAACGCCCCGGCCGCGGCCGGCGAAGCCCGGCCGGGCACCATGAAGCTGCTGCTCACCAAGCACTTCAAGCCCCTGATGATCTGCATCGGCGTGACGCTCGGCGGCACTGTTGCCTTCTACACGTACACCAACTTCATCCTGAAGTTCATGAATGACACCTCCGGCATCGCCAAGACCGACACCTCGGTCATCAACTTCTGGGCGCTGCTGATCTTCATGCTGCTCCAGCCGGTCTACGGCATCATCTCGGACAAGGTCGGCCGCAAACCGCTGCTGCTCTGGTTCGGCATCACCGGCGTCCTGTTCACCTGGCCGCTGCTCTCCGCGCTGTCCGGGACCAAGGACCCGTTCACGGCGTTCCTGCTCATGATGGGCGGCCTGCTGATCGTCGGCGGCTACACCTCGATCAACGCCCTCGTGAAGGCCGAGCTGTTCCCGGCCTCCATCCGCGCCCTGGGCGTGGGCCTGGGCTACGCGATCGGCAACTCGCTCTTCGGCGGCACCGTTCCGCTGATCGGTGCGGCGCTGCAGAAGGCAGGCCAGGTGGACCTGTTCTTCACCTACGTCACCGTGGCCATCGCCGTCTCGCTGGTGGTGTACATCTTCGCGCTGAAGAACAAGAAGTCCACGCACCTGGACCACGAACAGGGCCACGCCTGGGAGCCTGCTGCGGCTTCCGCCGGCACGGGCCCCGGCCGCAAGGACGACGGCAAGGATCTTATCGACGCCTAGCCTCGCGCGCCACAGGCCGCGGGGAGGACGACGGCGGGTGGCCGGCTACGGGACTTCGGTTCCGGCAGCCGGCGGCCCGCCGTCGTCGTTAACGCTTGGGACGCCCCGGCCTCCGGGGTGAGAGAATGGAGGGCGGTTCCGGCAGTCATCCTGCCCGGAGCCATCCAGTGCTAATATAGCCGGCTGCCCTGCGTCGTCCTCCACGAGGATCCGGGCGGCCGAGCGAACCACTCTGAATGGAACACCCATGACTTCCGCCAAGACTTTCCCGGCCGCAGCGCCGCCGAAGTTCGCCTCGATCGGTTCCCCGTACTTCGGCATCATGCTGGCCGTCATGGCCGTGGTGCTGATCCTGTCCAACATCGGTGCTGCCAAGGGGGTGGCCATCGGCCCGATCATCACCGATGGAGGCTTCTTCCTCTTCCCGCTGGCCTACATCCTGGGCGACGTCATCAGCGAGGTCTACGGCTTCAAGGTGGCACGCAAGGCCATCTTCACCACCTTCGCCCTGTCCGTCTTCGCCTCGCTCTGCTACTGGATCATCATCGCGCTGCCGGGCTTCGACGACGACTTCGGCGCCGCCAAGCAGGCGGCGCTGGAAGGCGCGCTGGGCCCCGTCCCGCAGATCGTGCTGGCCTCGCTGCTGGCATTCCTGGCCGGGCAGACGATCAACTCCTGGATCCTGGTGAGGATGAAGGCCCGTACCGGGGAGAAATCCCTGTGGGCCCGCATCATGGGGTCCTCCGTCGCCGGCGAGTTCGTGGACACCCTGATCTTCTGCAGCATCGCCGCGTCCGTGATCGGGATCAGCGACGTCGGCATGTTCGTGAACTATGTGCTCGTCGGCTTCGTCTACAAGACCGGCGTGGAGTTCCTCTTTGTGCCGCTGACGTCGCTGGTGATCGGCTGGATCAAGAAGCGCGAACCGAGCTACGGGGCGGTGACCGCCGCCACTCCGTAGCTGCGCCGGGGTCGCCGGAACGGTTCAGGGTCGCCCGAACGCTCGGGCGACCCGGCACCGTTCCGGCGATCTCGACGACGACGACGGCCCCGGCGAGGACGGCTAACGCCGGTGTGCGGCCAGGATCCGGTTTTTGAACTCTTGTTCGCGGAACAAGTCCTTCCATTCCACCCGAACGAAGCGCCAGCCATCTTCGGTGAGGGCTTTCTCCCTGCGCCGCTCCTGGTAGATCACCTCGTCTGTTGGCTGGTAGTCGAAGTATTTGACCCTGCCGTCGAACTCGAGCGCCACCTTTTTCTCCTTCCAGGCAAAGTCCAGGCGGTGCCGGCCGGCCGGGCTGTGCACCTCAACCTGCGCCTCGGGCGTGGGGAGATTCAGCCGTGCGATAAGTTCGCGGGTGAGCGTTTCACCGGCCGACTCGGATCTCGGATCGGCGTTGATCATGGCCATGCGAAGATTCCTGATGCCGCGGCGACCCGCCAAACTGTCCGCCATGGCTTCCATCAAGGCACGGTCCGCACCAAGCCTGAGCCCATGGTCCATGATCACCAGTGCCTGCCGGTAGCTGAGCATCATGGCGCAGTCCACCACTGTCCGCTCCAGCGTCCTGCCCCGGAGCTTGCCAATGGTCTGGACGTCCGCCTCCGTGTACGGCCGGGTGTGCCCGCGGACATCCTTGCCCAAGCGCTCGCTGGAAGGACGGACCCGAAGCAAGATGTGGATCAGATCGTCCACATTCCAGAGGAACAGGCCGTGCAGCCGGGCGGCCGAGGTGTGGCTGTAGACGAAGTCTCCCGTCGACGTCGTAAGAGTTCCGTGGGCATGCGCGTGGATCAACTGCTTGCTGCGGATCGTGGCGAACTGCTTGTCCCACAATGCAGCCCGGAGGTAGCAGCCGTATCGCAGCCGGACCAGCTTGCCCTGGCTCAATAACAGCCGGATTGCCCGCGAATTGAGCCCTTTCTCGTGGAGCTGGTCGGTCCGCCAGAGGTTTCCGGTTTCCGGAAGTTGTGGGAGAGGTGCCTGAATCTGGGTCATCCACCCAGATTCTGCCGGGCACGGAACAACCGGTAGGCGCCGCCGTCGTTATGTGGAAAACCCCGGGTCGCCGGAACGGTTCTGGGTCGCCCGAACGCTCCGGCGACCCAGCCGCATTCCGGCGATTTCGACGGCGGACCGGCGGACCGGCGGACCGGCGGGACCGGCGGACCGGCGGGACCGGCGGTGGTCGGCGGCCCGGCCCCCGGCGCGCGGCGACCTAGGAGTAGTACCGGCCCAGGGTTTCGGCCTTGAACTCGAAGAAGTTGCCGGCCTCGATGGCCTGCCGGGCGTCGTCGACCATCTTCACCACGACGCGCTCGTTGTGGATCGAGATCAGCGTGGCCGAGACCATTTCCTTGGCCTTGAACAGGTGGTGGATGTAGGCCCGCGAGTAATTCAGGCAGGCGTAGCAGTCGCAGCCTTCCTGCAGCGGGCCGAAGTCGCGCTTGTACCTGGCGCCGGAGAGGTTGTACCGGCCCGTGGGCGTGTAGAACGCGGAGTTGCGGGCCACCCGCGTGGGGGAGACGCAGTCGAAGGTGTCGGCGCCGTTCTCGATGGCCGTGAAGATGTCGTCCGGCTCGGAGATGCCCAGCAGGTGCCGCGGCTTGTTCTGCGGGAGTTCCTCGTTGCACCAGCGCACGATCGTGCCCAGGTTTTCCTTCTCCAGCGCCCCGCCGATGCCGTAGCCGTCGAAGTTCATCGCGCCGAGGTCCCGGCAGGCCTTGCGGCGCAGGTCCTCGTACTGTGCCCCCTGGATCACGCCGAACAGGGCCTGGTACGGCTTCCCCGCGCGCCCGGACGTCAGCCGGAAGTGTTCGGTGAGGCAGCGCTCGGCCCAGCGCCGGGTGCGCTCCAGGGACTCCTCCTGGTACCCGCGGGAGTTCTGCAGCGTGGTCAGCTCGTCGAAGGCGAACATGATGTCCGCGCCGATCTGGTGCTGGACCCGCATGGAGATCTCGGGGCTGAAGCGGTGCCGGTCCCCGTTGAGGTGGCTCTTGAACCAGACGCCGTCCTCGTCCACGTGCGCCAGCCGCTCCTTGCCCGGGGCCACGGCGTCGTCGGGTCCGGAATTGTCCACCGATTTCATGTCGATGACCTTCTTGAACCCCGAGCCCAGGCTCATCACCTGGAACCCGCCGGAGTCCGTGAAGGTGGGCCCGGGCCAGTTCATGAAGGCACCCAGGCCGCCGGCCTCGTCCAGGATCTCCGCGCCCGGCTGCAGGTACAGGTGGTAGGCGTTGGCCAGCACGGCCTGCGCCCCGAGCTCGGCGATGGACTCGGGCAGCACGGATTTGACCGTGGCCTTGGTGCCGACCGCGATGAACGCCGGCGTCCGGATCTCGCCGTGCGGGGTGGTGATGGTGCCCGTCCGGCCCAGGAATTCCCCGCCGTTGGCGGCAAGCTGCCCGGCCGACGGCGCGCAGCTTTCGCTCAGGAGCTTGCCCACGCGGAAGGAGAATTCGGACTGCCGGGCCGGCGCGGGGGGCAAAGGATCGGAGACGGGATTGGCTGGCACCGTTCAAGTCTGCCAGCTATCACCGGGAAGCCTTAGCGCGGCGGGTCGGATGTGGGGTAGTTCTCAGCCCGCCACTTGTCCCAGTGGCCGCGGACTGCCTCGAGCTGATGGGCGCCGAGGTCGTAGGTGGAGACGATCACGAGGGAACCGCCGTCGGGCCGGATCTCCGGGATGGTGGGCTGGTCCGCCACGATCACGAGGCCTTCGCCGTGCTCGGCGTAGTTGTGGACGGTCAGGCCCACCTGGTGGTTGCTGCGGAACCACACCCTGCCGGAGACCTCCTCGCCGGTGGCCAGGGTGAGGTCGTAGGGTTCCCCGGGAGCCGGGACGTTGCTGAGCCCGAGCTTCTCGATGGCCGAATCTTCGCCCCCGGGCACGGCGAAGAAGGAGGTCCTGCGCTTCCCGTGGGGGTGGCGTTCGAGTGCGAAGCGCAGCTGCTGGAGGAAGGTCAGCCAGCCTTGGGTGATGTCCTCGTCCCAGGCCGCCCACTCGGAATTGTGGTCGATCGCGGCCCGGGTGACACTGACTTCCGTGCCCGTGGGGACCGGTTTCAGGGTGAAGATGTCCCCGCCGTTGACCACCAGGGACGTGTGGTCCGCGTCTTCGACCACCTTGGGGCTGAAATAGATCTGGTTGATCTCGGCGGCCAGGTCATCGGTCTCCCAGCCGTGCCACTGGGCCACTTTGGCGGGTTCGCGCAGCATCGTCCAAACCTGCTGCGCGTCGGAGTTGATCACAACGCTCAGATTGTTCGTCATGGCCTGAATCTACAACGCCGGGCCCCGGCGGGGTAGGGCCGGGCCGCAATCAGCAGTCCGCAGCCTGGCCCGCCGCCCTGTGCCGCAGTGGCCCGCGTCAGGAGCGGACCGACTCGAGTTCGTTGCCGATCCGGCGGTCCAGTTCGTGCGCGCCGATGGTTTCCGAGCCGCCGTGGGCCCGCAGGAACAGCAGCGACTGGAGCCGCAGCAGGCGCCAGTCCCGTTCCGCAGCCGGATTCGAGTTGTCGATCGAGCGGAAGATTTCCTTGTCATAGAGGTTCGGTTCGTTGAGCGAACGCTGGCGCACCTTGGCGCTGATCCTGGCCTTGAACGGGTCGGTTTCCATGGCCTCCGGGGTGCGGAGGAACCTCTCGTAGACGGCGGCGCGTTCCTCCTGCCCCAGCTGGCGGCAGATGTAGCTGGAGAGCGCCAGCGACGCCTCGACCGAGGCCCAGCGGCCCGGGTTGCCGTCGAACGGCAGGACATTGAGCAGGTCCGCGACGGCCAGGGCGTTTTCTGCGTCCTTGAGGGTGATGAACAATTCGTAGGCCAGATCGCTGAGGTCCTTGAGGCAACTGCCGGATTTGGTGTTGATGCCCTTGGTCAGCCGTTCGCTGAGCAGCAGCACGCCCTCGGCGCGGGGGTGGGCCTCGGCCACGGCCTCAACGACCGATTCCGGCGTGCCGTCGGGCGCCGGGATGAGGGCCAGGTCCTGGTCGCTGGGGCCGCTCACGGCAGGCGGTCCGGCAGGAAGCGGAGGAACGACGACGGCGGGAGCCGCGGCGGCGCCGCTGTCCGCCACGCCGCTTGCGGCGTCGGTGGGCTCCGCGGCGGCGCTGTCATCCACGCCGCTCTCCTCCCCGGCAGAGTCCTCCTCGGCAGGGTCCTCCGGCGGAAGGAGCCGGCCGGACTGCAGCGGGGGGACGGCGTCGTCGGAAGGGCCGGCCACAGTGCCGCCGTCCGGGGTTTCCATGTCCGGCCCGTCCACCGTGAGCAGGACCGTGGACGCCGCCGCGATCCGGAGCATGCCGCCGCCGGTTAGCGTCGCCAGCACCATGGCGGGCGAGCCGAAATCGTCGGTTTCGACGTCCACGCGCTCGATTTCGGCGGAGCGGTCTCCGTCGGGCAGGAGCAGGTGGTCGCCGCCCTGCAGAGATCCAGCCTGCTGTTCTATGTAGTTCCGGGAGGCTGGGGGGTGGGTCATCTGGAGTCCTTAAATTTCTTGCGGTCCGCCCAACAGTCTACAAAGGCGGCGGCGTGAAGCTGGGACGCACGTATTGCCCCGGGCGTCCCGGGGCCTCCACTGGGCCCCCGAGGGGCCTAGTTGCCGACGCCCGCGAACGCCAGCGCCTGGCGGATGAGTGCGCCGCGGCCTCCGTTGAATTCAAGCTGCACGTCCGGGCTCATGACTTCCTGCGGGGTCATCCAGGTCAGCTCGAGGGCATCCTGGCGCGGGGAGCATTCACCCGTGACCGGGATGATGTACGCCAGGGACACGGCGTGCTGCCGGTCATCGGTGAAGCCCGTCTGGGACGGGGCCGGGAAGTATTCGGCCACGGTGAACGGCACCGGGCTGATCGGCAGTTGCGGGAAGGCCAGCGGGCCGAGGTCCTTCTCCATATGGCGCAGCAGCGCCGCGCGGATGGTCTCGCGGTACAACACCCGGCCGGACACCAGGGAGCGGACCATGGTGCCGTCCTGGTCGGCCTGCAGCAGGGTGCCGACCTCGTTCACGAACCCGAGCGGATCCAGCCGGACCGGAACGGCCTCAACGTAGACCATGGGCAGCCGGCCGCGCGCCTCAAACAAGTCGTCGTCGGAGAGCCAGCCGGGATTCGGGTCGGGAGTGCGAACGTTCATGGTTAAGTTCTACCCCATCCCCGCAGGTCCGACGTTGTCACACTCAGGCGGGCCCCCGGGCCGAGGCGATCCAGAGCGCCGGATGATGGGCCGCAACTCCTTCCGCATCAGGACTTGGCACATGCAGGGAACGGCCGAACGCCTCTTCGACCAGGGTCACGTCATGCCCCGCCGCGGTGAGCCGGCCCCGCAGGGCGTCCAGATCGCCGCCGTACTCGAAGCCCAGCCCGGCCCGCGCCGGGCCGGAACCCGGGCGCACCATCAGCACCCCGCCGTTCTTGGCGGTGAAGTCAGCCGTCTCGTCGGCGTCGGGGACGGGCCGGAACCTGGCGCCGATGCTCCGCAGCGTAGCGGCGGCGGCGGCGGCATCCTCGGTGAACCAGACCTCGACGACGGCGAGCGCCGGGTCAGCGTCCGCGCTGCCGGCCCCGGGGGCGGCCTTGTCGGCCGCGGCGGCCTTCGCGGCCGTGTCGGCCAGGAAGGTGAAGCCGTCCTCGCCGGTGATGCGGCAGGAATCGCCGTGGTCCGCCCGGATGAGCTCGGCCGGCGCATTTCCCGTTTCCACACCGGCCTGGTTGGTGCGGCGGGCGAACTCCGCGAGGTCGCCCACTTCGACGCCGAAGGCGGTGGTGCCGTCCTCGGCGGAACCGGCCGCGGCCAGGTGCAGGGCCAGGCGGCCGGCGCCGGCGTCGAACTCCCGCCATTCGGTACCGTCTACGCTCTTCACCAGGCCCAGATCGGTGAGGAGCCGCTCCCACTGGTCCGGCCGGGAGGTGAAGTGGACAGGCCTGGCACGCAGCATCGTTGCTCCTCGGGACGGGTTCGGGCTCTTAGGGCTATGGTGCCACCAAAGCCGCGGTTCCGGGCAGCCTCGTGGAAAATGAAGGCATGGCTGCTGAGCTTGAGGAACTGTTGGTGAAGGACGCCGCCGGGTGGCGCGCGTGGCTGCAGGCGCACCACGCGGAGAGTCCCGGCGTGTGGCTGGTCCTGCATAAGAAGGGCGGCTCGGTGACGGAGCTGGATTACGAGGCGGCCCTGGCGGAGGCCCTCTGTTTCGGCTGGATCGACGGCCAGGGCAGGCGCCGGGACGAGGGGAGCTCCTTCCAGCGGATGACCCGCCGGGGCCCGAAGAGCAGGTGGTCCGCGCGGAACGTGGACCGGGCAGAGCGTCTCGAGGCTGCCGGGAGGATGACCGCTGCCGGCCGCGCCGCCGTCGAGAGCGCGAAGGCGGACGGGCGCTGGGAAGCCGCCTATCCGGGGGCGGCGACGGCGGAAGTTCCCGCGGACCTCGCCGCGGCCATCGCCGCCGAGCCCCGCGCGCAGGCCATGTTCGACGTGCTGAGCTCCGTGAACCGCTACGCCCTGATCTACCGGACCAACGCGGTCAAGCAGGCCTCGACCCGAGAGCGGAAGATCGCCGGGTTCGTGGCGATGCTGGCCCGGCACGAGACCCCGTACCCGCAGGCCAGACAGCCCCCGGCGTCCTGAACGCAGCACCCTGGGACCAGGAGCCCTGCCGGCCGCGCAGCGCCCTTAAACCGGGCGCGCCGCGCGGGGCGGCCCTGCTGCTCATTCCGGGGCCAGGTCCTCCATGGGGAAGGCCACGGCCTCGCCCACCACGCGCAGGCAGAGCTCGGTGCCCGGGCGGGTGATCGAGGCGTTCCAGTGCCGGATGGTGATGACCTCGCCGCCGCCGGGGTAGCGGTGGTCGGCCACGGCACCCTCGGCGAGGACCGGCGGAACGTTGAGCTTGAGCCGCACCGTGGTCTCCGGACCGAAGTAGTCGGTGTCCACGACCGTGCCGCGGATGGGTCCGTCCTCGGCGATCCGGATCTGCTCGGGACGCAGCATCAGCTGGACCCGGCCCTGGGAGGGTGGCCGGCGCACCGGGATGCCGCCCAGCGAGCAGGTGGCCAGGGAGCCTTCCATCCAGGCGTCGAGGATGACGGCGTCGCCCAGGAACTCCGCGGTGGCTCGGTCCGCCGGGCGCGTGTAGACGATGAAGGGGTTGCCGATCTGCGCGAGTTTCCCGTCCCGCATGACGGCGACCTGGTCGGCGAAGGACAAGGCCTCACCCTGGTCGTGCGTCACCAGGATCGTGGTCACGCCGGCGTCTTTCAGTACCTTGCCGACGGCCCGCCGGGTGGCCACGCGGAGGCCTGCGTCGAGGGCGGAGAAGGGTTCATCCAGCAGCATGAGTTCGGGCTCGCGGGCCAGGGCGCGGGCCAGGGCTACGCGCTGCTGCTGGCCGCCGGAGAGCTCATGCGGACGCCGTTTGGCCATGGCCGGGTCCAGGGAGACCATGTCCAGCAGTTCGCTGACGCGGGCCTTGATGCCCCGGTGCCTGCCCGGGAGGCTTGAGGCGTCGAGTCCGAAGGAGACGTTCTGGCCGACGGTCAGGTGCGGGAACAGGGCCCCGTCCTGCGCCACGTAGCCGACGTGGCGCTTGTGCGCGGGGACCCAGGCGCCGTCGCCCGCCACCTTGTTCCCGTTGAGGCAAATGCCGCCGGTGTCGGGGTGCTCGAAGCCGGCAATCAGCCGCAGCAGCGTGGTCTTGCCGGAGCCGGACGGTCCGACGATCGCCGTCGTTCCGCCCTGGGCCACCGAAAGGTTGACGCCCTTGAGCACGGCCTGGGAGCCGAAGTTCTTGGTGACCGCCTCGATCTCCAGGTGGTTGTTGGTGCTGGTGGCCACGGACGCGGCGATCCGGGGCTCCGGGAGCCGCGAAGGGGAATAATCGGTCACTGTCCCGCTGCTTTCTTGGACTGCTGGAAAAGGAGGTAGGTCATCGGTGCCGAGATCAGGATCATCAGCAGGGCGTACGGGGCGGCGCCGGCGTAGTCGATCGCGCTGCTCTTGCTCCAGAACTCGGTGGCGAGGGTCCGGGTCCCGTTGGGGGAGAGCAGCAGGGTCGCCGTGAGCTCGTTGACGATTCCGAGGAACACCAGCGCCGCCCCGCCCGCAGCGGCGGGGGCCGTGAGGCGCAGCGTCACCCGGATGAAGGACATCAGGGGAGGCTTGCCGAGCACCTGGGCGGCCTCATCGAGCTCCTTGGGCGCCTGGGACAGGCCGGAACGGATATTGACCAGCGCCCGCGGCAGGAACAGCAGCACGTAGGCCGCGATCAGGAGCCCGGAGGTCTGGTATATGCCGGGCACCAGCCGGATGCTCACGGTCACGAAGGCCAGGCCCACCACGATCCCCGGCATGGAGCTGGTGACATAGTTGGACAGTTCCAGGGCCTTGCTGAACCAGCTGGGATGCCGCACGGCCAGGTACGCCATCGGGAATGCGATCACGGTCGTGGCCGCGGCCCCGCCCAGGCCGTAGCCGAGGGTCTGCAGGAGTGCCGGCAGGAATTCATCCGCGGCCCAGATCCCCGGGCCGCCGGCAATGATCCAGCGCAGCACGAAGGACAGCGGAAGCCCGAAGGCCAGCGCGGTGAGGGCCAGCAGGAACAGCTGGGCGGGGAGCTGGTAGGCGTGCAGCGGCAGCCGCAGGGCGCGGCCCTGGGCGCCGGAGCCCACCCTGGCGTAGCGGGCGCTGCCGCGGCTGCGGACTTCCACGAGCAGCAGGATGAGGCAGATGAAGACGAGCACGCTGGCCAGCATGTTCCCGGCCGTCCCGTTAAAAGTGGACCGGTACTGCACCATGATCGCGGTGGTGAAGGTGTCGAAGCGGATCATCGCGAAGGCGCCGTACTCGGCCAGCAGGTGCAGGGATACCAGCAGGGCGCCGCCTGTCATGGCAATGCGCAGCTGGGGCAGCACCACGCGGAAGAAGGCACGCCAGGCACCGAGCCCGAGGGATGCGGCGGACTGCTCTATGGCCGGGTCCAGCCGGCTGAGCGTTGCGGCTGCCGGGATATACACGAGCGGGAAGTAGGACAGGGTGGCGATCAGGACGCCGGAGCCGAGACCCGCGAGGGAGGGCACCGCGGAAACCCAGGCGTAGCTGTTGACGAAGGCCGGGATGGCCAAGGGGGCGGCGAGGAGCACGGCCCACCATTTGTGGCCCTTGAGGTGGGTGCGCTCCACGAGCCAGGCGCCGCCCACGCCGAGCACGAGGCAGAGCGGTACGGTGACCACCACCAGCAGCACCGTGTTCAGCAGGAGTTCGCCGACGCGCGGCCGGAAGATCAGGGCGACGGCGGTGTCCCAGCCGGTGGCGGCCGTCATGACGCCGACGTAGCCCAGCGGGATCAGCGAGAACAAGGCGATCAGGACCGCCAGGATCGCGACAACAGAAACGCCGAAAGGCGGGCGGGGGCGCTTGCCCCTGCCCGCCGTCGTCGTGCCCCCTGAAGTTCCGGGAGACGCCAGCTTGGTTGTCACTATGGTTACAGCAGTCCTGCCTTGGTCATCAGCTCGGTGACCTTGGCGGAGTTGAGCTTGGCAGGATCGACGGTGGGCGCCTGAAGCTCCTTCAACGGTACGAGCTTGTCATTCGCCGGGACGTCGGAAGCGATGGCGTACTCGTAGGAGGTGCCCTTCTGGAGGACCTCCTGGCCCGTCTTGCCGGTAAGGAACTTAAGGAAGGCCTGGGCCGCCGCCGCGTTCTTGGAGGACTTCAGGACGCCGCCGCCGGAGAGGGACACGAAGGCGCCCGGATCCTGGTTCTTGAAGTAGAACTGACCGATGTTCTTGGAGTTCTCGCCGGTCTTCGCCTGGTCACCGAAGTAGTAGTAGTGGTAGATCAGTGCGGTGTCCACTTCACCGGCGTTGACGGCTTTCATCGCGGAGCTGTTGCCGTTGTAGGTCTTGGCGTTGTCTTTCATGCTCTTGAGCCACTCGTCGGTGGCGGCTTCGCCCTTGAGCTCGAGCAGCGCGGAAACGATGGCCTGGAAGTCGGCGCCTGTCGGGGCAGCAGCCCACTTGCCCTTCCACTCCGGCTTGGCCAGGTCCAGCAGGGATTTGGGCAGCTTGTCCTCAGTGAGCTTGGACTTGTTGTAGACCAACACCGTGGAGCGGGCGGCGATGCCGGTCCACTTGTTCGTGGAGGGACGGTAGGCGGCCGGGACCTGGTCAACCGTGGCCTTGTCGACGTCCGCGAAGAGCCCGGCGTTCTCGACCTGTGCCATGGCAGGGGAGTTCTCCGTGAGGAAGACGTCGGCCGGCGACGCGGCGCCTTCCTGGATGATCTGGTTCGCCATTTCGGGGTCTTCGCCGTTACGGACGGTGACCTTGATGCCGGTCTCCTTGGTGAAGGCATCAACCCAATCCTGGGTCAGTTCCTCGTGCTGGGCGTTGTAGACCGTGATTTCGCCGGATGCCTTGGAACCGGCGGAGGCGGAGCCGGTGGCTGCGGGGGTGGCGGAGGAGCCACAGGCTGCCAGGCCGAGTGCGGCGGTGGCGGCGAGGGCGATGCCGGCCAGCGCGTTGGTGCGGATCTTCATGGGGCTACTTTCTGCAAGGAAGAGGTCTCTGGTTCCCTAGCCCCCCGTGAGCGGGGAAGTTAGGGCATGCTCACTAGGCAAAACTGTAGGTTAGCCAAACCTAAGCAACCAAGCCGATCGCCTCTTAAGTGATCAGGATCACATCAATTACGAAACTATTGCGTGACCTAATTCCCCGCTGTGGTAGCGGCCACAGTCCCGGCAATGGCCGCGGCCGCCTCCAGCACCATCCAGGCCTGGAGCTGGGTGGACAGTTCGACGGCGGCGCCCGGCGGATAGCTGCGGCGCGCCGGCAGCTCGGGACGGCTGGAGAACACCACGCCGCCGCCAGCGCGGGCGCTACGGCGGCTGCCGGCGCGGGCGCCGCGGCGGGCGAGCGGATCCTTGGCCGGAAGGATGCGGCGGCCTTCCCAGAAGGCCTCTGCGGTGTCCGTCACGAGCCGGGCGGCCGCGGCCCGGGTCCCGGCCGGCAGCCGCTCGTCCACGGCCGCGAGCGCCAGATACCGGACGAGGATCCCGGTGAAGAGGCCGCCGTCGCCCGTTCCCTCACAGCGCAGCACCGTAGCGCAGTGCCCCGCCGGCGGGGCCGCCAGGGTGAGGCTGCGCGCCACCGCTGCGACGAGGGAGGAGGCCCGCTCGAGGTTTGCCGCGCCGCCGACTTCCAGCAGGGCGCCGAGGACGGGGCCCTGGTTGTAGGTGTAGATGGCGCTTTCCAGCAGCACCTCCCCGGTGCTGACGATCCGCAGCCCGTCCCGGTACATGCCCTGGTCCGGGTCAAAGAGCCGGGCATCGAGCCAGTCCAGCAGGGCCTGGGCCTTGGCCGCGTGGCCGGTCCGGGCGTAGTAGAGCGCGATGGGGGCGGTGGCGGGCGTGTTCTTGAAATCCCGCTTCTTGCTCCAGAATGTCCCGCCGCCCAGATCGTCGGTGGCGGCGGCGTCGAACTGCCGGGTCAGGCTCTGCAGGACCCGGGCGTTGCGTCGGCTGCCCGGCTGCCCGGCGTCCTCGGCAAGTTTCTCCAGCCGCAGGGTGGCGAGGGCCAGCCAGGCCATGTCGTCGTAGTAGCTGTTGACGACCGTCAGGAAGTTGCGCAGCCGGATGCCGGCGAGCAGCCGGGAAGCCAGCTTCCCGGCTCCCGGCCGGTTCTTCCCGTCGAATTTGGCTCCTGGGCGGACCTCGCCGCGACGCTCCCGCCGCGCGGCGTCGACGAGGCAGTCCAGGTAGTGCGCCTGCCACCAGTAGTGCCAGGGCCGGGCCAGGTTCTTCAACCGGCTGGAGGGCCGGGTGGTCGCGGCGATGTGGGTCCCCGGCAGGAAGAACAGCCGCTGCCCGAAAAGCCTGGTCACCGCGCGGGCTGCCTCGTCGGCGCGGAAGGACCAGTCCGGGTTGGTGGCGGCGTCCGCGGGCGTCATGGCTCCAGCCTAGTGGCGGGGCGCATCCGGAGCGGGATCTTTGGGAAGGTGCGGGACGCCCGCATTTCAGTTAACATTCACTAACTTATGTTCCCTGCCGCCGGGGCCTTCCGCCGTGTCTCACGGCGGGCATTCCACGGCAGGGTTCCGGTTCCACATCAAGGAGGATGCATGGACATCAAGGGTACTGTTGCGCTGGTTACCGGCGGGGCCTCGGGGCTGGGGGCGGCAACGGCGAGGCGGCTGTTCGACGCCGGCGCGTCCGTCGTGCTGCTGGACCTGCCGGGCTCGGCGGGGGAGGCGTTCGCCGCCGGGCTGAATGCCCGGGGGAAGGTGGGCATCGACGCCCCGGAAGCGGGAAACCCCCCGGAAGCCGGAAAACCGGCGAAAGCCGGGAACCCGGCGGAAACAGGCCGGCGGGCAGTCTTTGTCCCGGCCGACGTCACCGACGAGGCGCAGGTGCAGGCCGCCGTCGACGCCGCCGTCGCCCTGGGCCCGCTGCGGATCGTGGTGAACTGCGCCGGGATCGGCACCCCCGGCAAGGTGCTGGGCCGCGACGGCGTGCTGCCGCTGGAAAACTTCAACCGCGTCATCCAGATCAACCTCGTGGGCACCTTCAACGTGATCCGCCTGGCCGCCGCCGCCATGGCGGCCACCGAGCCTGCCGTGACGGAGCTGGGCGGTCCGGAGCGCGGCGTCATCATCAACACCGCCTCCGTCGCCGCCTTCGACGGCCAGATCGGCCAGCCCGCCTACGCCGCCTCCAAGGGCGCCGTGGCCGCCATGACGCTGCCGATCGCCCGTGAACTGGCGCGCTCGTTGATCCGGGTGGTCACCATCGCGCCGGGGATCTTCGAGACCCCGATGATGGCCGGCCTGCCGCAGGAGGCGCAGGACTCCCTCGGCCACCAGGTGCCGCACCCGTCCCGGCTCGGCCGCCCCGCAGAGTACGCGAACCTCGCGGCGCACATCGCCGACAACGCGATGCTCAACGGCGAGACCATCCGCCTCGACGGCGCCATCCGGATGGGCCCGAAGTGACCGTTCCGGCTGGCTCCCCGGCGGCTTCCACGGCCTTGACCGCTTCAGTGGCGGGGCTGCCCGCGGCCGACTTCTTCGACTTCGAATCCCTGCTCGGCGCGGCGGAGCGGGAGAAGCTGGCGGATCTTCGCCGGTTTCTGGCCCGCGAAGTCGCCCCGTACGCCGGGGACTGGTGGAACAAGGCCGAATTCCCGGCGCACATCCTGCCCAAGCTGGCGGCGCTCGAGCTGAGCGCCCCGGCCCGGCGCGGTTACACCGACCTGTTCGCCGGGCTCGTCATCGCCGAAATGACCCGCGTGGACACCTCGCTGGCCACGTTCTTCCTGGTCCACCACGGCCTTTTTGTGGAGTCGCTCCACGGTTTCGGCTCGGCGGAGCAGAAGGCGCGCCTGCTCGAGGACGCCGCGAGCCTCCGGACCACCGGCGCCTTCGCGCTCACCGAGCCGGAGCACGGCTCCGACGTCGCCGGCGGCATGGAAACCCGGGCCCGGCGGGTCTCCGGGGGAGCGGCCGACGGCGGGGACCACTGGGTGCTCAACGGCGCCAAGCGCTGGATCGGCAACGGGACGTTCTGCGACTACCTGCTGGTCTGGGCCCGGGACGAGGACGACGGCGGCATCCGCGGCTTCATCGTCGACGCGACCCTGCCCGGGGTAGGCCGGAGCAGGATCGAGAACAAGATCGCGCTGCGCACGGTGCAGAACGCGGACATCGTCTTCCGTGATGTCCGGGTGGCGGAGGCGGACCGCTTAGCCGGGATCAACAGCTTTGAGGACACCAACGAGCTGCTGCGCGGCTCCCGGATCATGGTCGCGTGGCAGGGGGTCGGCCAGCAGCTGGCCGCGTTCGACGTCGCCCGGCAGTACGCCGTCGAACGCCGGCAGTTCGGGCGGCCGCTGGCGAAGTTCCAGCTGGTCCAGCAGCAGCTCGTGACCATGCTCGGCAACGCCGTGGCGAGCATGGGGATGATGGTCCGGATCGCGCAGCTGCAGGAGCGGGGCACCGCGGACATGGCGCAGGTGTCCCTTGCGAAGTCCTATGTCAGCGCCAGGATGCGGGAAACCGTGGCGATGGGCCGGTCGCTGCTGGGCGGCAACGGGATTGTCACCGACTACCGGATGGCCAAGATCTTCGCCGACGCCGAGGCGATCTACACCTACGAGGGCTCGTACGAGATCAACACGCTGATCGTGGGCCGGGCGGTCACCGGGGTCTCCGCGATCGTGTAGCCGGCGGGCGGCCCGCCCCGCCCCCATCGCCGCCCTCGCCCCCATCCCGCCCCGCCCGAACCCCCCCGGCCGAACGGACACTTGGCGCCCCGAATCCACGGGATTGTGGGCCTCAAATGTCCGTTCGGGCTTCCGTTCCGGGCAGGCAGGCAGGCGGGCGCAGCCGGGGCAGGCCTCAGGGGAAGGGCCGCTTTTCGCCGGCCTCGATCCGGTAGTCCAGGCTGTTGTTCTTCACCGGCATGGGGCAGGTGCCGTAGGGGGTGAAGGCGCTGGGGTAGTTGATGGCCCGGTTGAAGTCCAGGACCACCGTGTTGTCCGGGCGTGGCCTGGTCGTGGACACCTTCCGCCACTCGTCGGTTGAATCGCCGTTGGTCTCGTCGTGGAACGTCACCGTCAGGGCGCCGAGCCTCTCCGCTTCGGCATGGAGGTGGAATTCGTGTTCCGTGCCCGGCAGCCGGAATACCAGCTCGCCGACGGAGCGGTGGATCCCGTCCACCAGCGGGTTGGCGGTGCCGATGGGGACGTCCACCGGCTCCGGATACGGCACGAACCTGGCCTCGACCGCCAGCTCCGGCCGGAAGCCGAAGGTGGGCACGCCGTCGAATCCGGTGAGCACGGGCGACTGCGAGTCCCGGGTGCGGATGGCGTACCGGTCGGCCCGCATGGCCAGCTCGACGACGACCTGCCGGCCGTCCCCGCCGCCGTACTGCACCCACATCAGCGATTCCTCATCCGCTAGCGCCGCACTGATGGTGCCGTCGACGGGTTCACCGGTCTCCATCAGCGTCAGCCCGTCGACCGCCGCGGCGGTGAGGAACGCCGTCGTGCCGTCCGTGGACCACAGCCCCGGTGCGGGCTCTGCGGCGGCCGGCCGGTCCTCCAGCCACTGGAACGACGTTAGGGTCAGCCAGCCGTGCTCCGCGGCCAGGGCGGTGTTGCGGCTGTCGCGGAAGCGCTGCCAGCGGGCCTGCTGGGCCTCGATTTGTGCGTCGGCGGCGGTTTTCACGGTGTCCATGGGTTCCTTCCTTGCGGTGGCCAAGTAACTCGCAGTTGTTGTCGTTCTGGCGCCGCAAAACGGCAACAACTGCGAGTTACTTGGGGGAGCGGCGCCCGTCTGCGTCGGGGCAGATTTCGGGTGTTTCGGCGGGGCGGCCGAGGCTGGCGGCCACCAGCTGGGCCGCGGTGGAGCGTGCGACGGCGGCCGCCGCCGGGTCGGCGTCGAGGACGCCGCTGGCGAGTCCGCCGTCGAGCAGCAGGGTCAGGCTGCGGGCCAGCCGGTCCGGATCGGGTGCGCCCGCCCGGGCCGCCAGGCCCCCGATCCACGCTAGGATGTGCTGTTTGTGGGTCACGGTCCGCCCGTGCACGCGGGTGCCGGACGCGGACTCGGCGGCGGCATTGATGAAGGCGCAGCCGCGGTAGCCGTCGCGCCGGCAGGCCGTTTCCAGGGCGTCGAACAGGCCCACCAGCTGGGCGGCGGGGTCCGTGCCGGCCGCTTCCGCGGCGGCATGGAGCTGTCCGGCCCAGACGCCGTCGACCTTCTCCAGATAGGCGAGGATCAGGTCATCCTTGGCCGGAAAGTACTTGTAGAACGTGGCCTTCGCGACGCCGGATTCGGCGATGATCGTGTCGATGCCGGCCGCGCGGAGCCCCCGGGCGTAGAAGAGCCGGAAGGCGGCGGACAGGATCTTTGCCCTGGCCTGGCCCGCGGCGGTGCGGACAGCCTGCGGTGCGGCGGCGGCTGGCGGCGTCATGGCTCCATGGTACACAGACAAGTCTGTCTATGCTTGCCGTCGACAGGGGTGCCTGATACGGTCGGGCTCATCAGTAGACGAAGTTGTCTACCCCTGATTTGAAGTGACCCTGAATCGAATCGACCCTGAATCGAATCGACCCTGAATCGAATCGACCCTGAATTGCATCGACCTGAAGCCGAGGCGGGGACGCCGTGAAAATAGCTGTGATGGGCACCGGACCTGCCGGCCGGACGGTCGCCGTTGCCCTGGCGAAACTGGGGCACGACGTCGTGATCGGGACCCGGGACCCGCGATCCACACTGGCGCGGCAGGAGCCGAACGCCATGGGTCTCCCGCCGTTTGCAAGCTGGCATGCCGAACACGGCGGGATCGGCCTCGCCGCGTACGCCGAAGCCGCCGCGGCGGCCGGGATCATCGTCAACCTCACCAACGGTCAGGGATCCATCGAAGCCCTCACCGCGGCCGGTGCCGAAAACCTGGCCGGCAAGATCCTGGTGGACATCGCCAACGCCCTCGACCCCTCGCGCGGATTTCCCCCGTCGCTGAACCCGGTCAACACGGACAGCCTGGGCGAACAGATCCAGCGGGCCTTTCCCGAGGCAAAGGTGGTCAAGACGCTGAACAACATGCCGGCCACCCTGATTGCTGACCCCGGGCGGGCCGGCGGGGGAGAGCACACCGTGTTTGTCTCGGGCGACGACGCCGGCGCCAAGCTGGAGGTGACGTCCCTCCTCCACAGCCTCGGCCATGAGGATGTGATTGACCTTGGCGACATCAGCACCGCCCGCGGCCCCGAAATGATGATGGCCGTCTGGCTTCGGCTCTGGACCGCACTGGGGACGGCGGACTTCAACTTCAAGATCGTCCGGTAGGCGTCCGCGGCATGGGAGCCGGGTCCAATGGCCGGACACTATTTGAGACGGATTCCCGCCCTGCCCGCGAGCCGGGTAACATCCCATAGGAACACGTAACCGGGCTCACAGTATCCAGCGCAGTGTACGAGCCACGTCGAACCCTCGAAAGACAGGTTTCCATGGCTGCCACTGCAATGAATCCCGGCACTGATCTCGCCTCCGAACTGCGCGCCGACGTCCGCCGGGTCTCCACCCTCCTCGGCGAATCCCTGGTCCGCCAGCACGGCCCGGAACTCCTGGACCTTGTGGAGCAGGTGCGCCTGCTGACCAAGGAATCGAAGGAGGCGGCCCGGGGCGGCGCCGACGCCACCGGTCCGTGGAGCTCGTACGACGTCGTCGCCCAGGTCCGCGAACTGCTCGGCTCCCTGCCGCTGGAGCAGGCCACCGATCTGGTCCGCGCCTTCGCGTTCTACTTCCACCTGGCCAACGCCGCCGAGCAGGTCCACCGGGTCCGCGGGCTGCGCTCGCGCCCGGAAAAGGACGGCTGGCTCGCCAGGGCGGTCACGGACATCGCCGGGAAGGCCGGCACGTCCGTGCTGCAGGAAGTCGTGAACGAGCTGGACGTCCGGCCCATCTTCACCGCGCACCCCACCGAGGCCTCGCGCCGCTCCGTGCTGGACAAGGTCCGCCGGCTCTCCGACATCCTGGCCGAATCCACCGCGGAAGGCACCTCGGGGCGCCGTCGCCAGGACCGTCAGCTCGCCGAGGTGATCGACCAGATGTGGCAGACGGACGAGCTCCGCCAGGTCAGGCCCACCCCGGTGGACGAGGCCCGGAACGCCATCTACTACCTCACCGGAATCCTCACCGACGCGATGCCGGAGATGCTCTCGGACCTGTCAGAGCTGCTCGCCGAGCACGGAGTCACCCTCCCCGCCGGGAAGGCCCCGATCCGGTTCGGCTCCTGGATCGGCGGCGACCGGGACGGCAACCCGAACGTCACCCCGGCCGTCACGCACGACGTCCTGCAGCTCCAGAACCAGCACGCCGTGCGGATCAGCATCGGCCTGATCGACGGACTCATCTCCATCCTGTCCAACTCGACGGCGCTCGCCGCGGCGGACCAGGAGCTGCTGGACTCGATCGACGTCGACCTGGCGAACCTGCCGGGTCTGGACCCCAGGGTCCTTGAACTGAACGCGCAGGAGCCGTACCGGCTCAAGCTCACCTGCATCAAGGCCAAGCTGCTGAACACCAGACGGCGCGTGGGGGCCGGATCCCCGCACGAGCCCGGCCGCGACTACGCCGCCACCGCGGAGCTCCTGGCCGAGCTGGGCCTGCTGGAACGGTCCCTGCGGAACCACCATGCGGCGCTCGCGGCCGACGGCGCCCTGGCCCGGGTCCGCCGCGCCGTCGCCTCCTTCGGGCTGCACCTGGCCACCTTGGACATCCGCGAACATGCGGACCACCACCATGACGCCGTCGGCCAGCTGATGGACCGCCTGGGCGGCCCCGGCGTCCGCTACGCGGAACTGAGCCGGGCCGAGCGCCTCGAGGTGCTCGGATCCGAGCTCGCCTCCCGCCGGCCGCTGTCCGGCCACCCGATCAAGCTCGACGGCGTCGCGGACGGCACGTACGACGTCTTCCGGGAGATCCGGCGCGCCCTGCGCACCTACGGCCCCGACGTGATCGAGACCTATATCGTGTCCATGACCCGCGGCGCGGACGATGTCCTGGCCGCTGCCGTGCTGGCCCGCGAGGCCGGGCTGGTGAACCTCTTCGGCGAGGGGCCCTACGCCAGGATCGGCTTCGCGCCGCTGCTGGAGACGGTGGAGGAGCTGCGCGCCTCGGCCGAAATCGTGGACCGGCTGCTCTCCGACCCGTCCTACCGGGAGCTGGTCCGGCTGCGCGGCGACGTGCAGGAAATCATGCTGGGCTACTCGGACTCCAACAAGGAATCCGGGGTGATGACCAGCCAGTGGGAAATCTACAAAACCCAGCGCAAGCTGCGGGATGTGGCGGCGAAGCACGGCGTCCGGGTGCGGCTTTTCCACGGCCGCGGCGGCTCCGTGGGCCGTGGCGGCGGACCGACCTACGACGCGATCATGGCCCAGCCGAACGGCGTGCTGGAAGGTGAAATCAAGTTCACGGAGCAGGGCGAGGTCATCTCGGACAAGTATTCGCTGCCCGAACTGGCCCGGGAGAACCTGGAACTCTCGCTCGCGGCGGTCATGCAGGGTTCCGCGCTGCACCGCACACCGCGTACCTCCGAAGACCAGCGGGTGCGTTACGGTGACGTCATGGAGACCGTCTCCGACGCGGCGTTCGCCCGCTACCGGACGCTGATCGACCATCCGGACCTGCCCGCCTACTTCATGGCGTCGACCCCGGTGGAGCAGCTCGGCTCGCTGAACATCGGTTCGCGGCCGTCCAAGCGGCCGGATTCCGGCTCCGGGCTCGACGGCCTGCGTGCCATCCCGTGGGTGTTCGGCTGGACCCAGTCACGGCAGATCGTCCCCGGCTGGTTCGGCGTCGGCTCCGGGCTCAAGGCCGCACGCGAAGCCGGCCACTCGGCCCAGCTGGTGGAGATGATGGACGGCTGGCACTTCTTCCGCTCGGTGCTCTCCAATGTGGAGATGACGCTGGCGAAGACGGACATGGACGTTGCCGGCTACTACGTCTCCACCCTGGTCCCGGAGGAGCTGCACCATCTGTTCGGCACCATCCGGGCCGAATACGAGCTCACCGTCGCCGAGATCCAGAACCTCACCGGCGAGCACCTGCTGCTCGATGCCCAGCCGACCCTGAAGCGCTCGCTGGAGATCCGGGACCAGTACCTGGACCCGATCAGCTACCTGCAGGTGGAGCTGCTGCGCCGCATACGGGCCGAAGCCGCCGCGGGCATCTCCGGCGCGGAGATCGACGAACGCCTCCAGCGCGCCATGCTCATCACCGTCAACGGGGTCGCCGCCGGCCTGCGCAACACGGGCTGACGTCCCGCCGGCCTCCGCGCGGCTAGGGTTGATCCATGCCGTCGTTCCAGACCAGACTGAAAATCACCGGGCTCAAGCCGGGCAACCCTCCGGAGGCCGTGATGGCCGCGGCCGTGGAGGCGCTTCAGACGCGCCACCACGTTGAATCGAATCAGCTGGAGCTGGCCGGCGGGGTTCCCCAGCTGAACCTGCGCTTCCTGGTCGAGCCCACCTCCTACGGCGGCGAGAACAGCCAGGCGCGGGAAGCGGCAGCGATGGTGCGCGACGCCGTCGAACGCGTTGCGGTGACCGGAAACCTCACTGTCCTCCGCCGCAGTCGCGGCCGCTGGGCGCCCGTCTGACTCAGAAGTCCAGTTCCTCGTCCGGGTCACCGGCGAGATCACCGGCGGGTTCAACGACGGGGGAGCGGCCGCCCCGGCGGCGCGTCACGATCACGCCCACGACGGCGCCGATCACCAGCCCTGCGGCGACGCCGATCAGCGAGCTCGCCCAGAACGGCAGCCCCGTGGCGGAGCCGGTGAAATAGCCCAGGGCCACGGACCAGACCGCCCACAGCGTCCCCCCGAGGGCGGCGCAGAGGCTGAAGCCGCGGGTGGAGACATTGGCGATGCCTGCCGCTGCCGTGGTCGCGAGCCGTCCCCCGGGGATGAAGCGGACCCCGATGATCGCCCCGTAGGTGGAGGACCGGCCGGCCCGCCCGATGGCCCGGTGGACCGCGGCGTGGAACGCCCGGCCCCATTTCCAGCGATCGAGCACATGGCTCAGGCGCCGCTTGAAGAGCTGGAAAACCAGGAGATCGCCGAGCCAGGACGCCAGCGCGGCGAGCACCACCACCAGGAAAGCGTTGGCACGCCCCTCCGCGGACAGCGCGCCGCCGGTGATGACCAGCATCTCGGAGGGGACCGGCGGGAAAATGGCGTCGCCGAGGACTACGGGCATGATCCAGAAGTAGATCGCCTCGCCCCAGCTGTCCGCGTTGCCCAAGTCCATGCGCACAAGGTACCGCACTTCGGGCTGTTCCCGGCCGCCGGCGGTCCGTGACGGGCTAGCGTGCCTCGCTGAGCTCCAGCCGGCTGCGGTACTCCACCGGGCTGCCGGTGATGGGATCGACGAAGCGGATCCCGCGGGCCAGCAGCTGCAGCGGCCTGGCGTAGTCGTCCGGGGCCTTGTCCAGCAGCTCGGGATAAAACGCGTCGTTGACGATCCCCAGACCCAGCGACGCCATGTGCACGCGGAGCTGGTGGGTCTTGCCCGAGTGCGGTTCCAGCCGGTACAGCGCGCGGGCGTTTTCGCCGCCGGCAGCCGCGCCGGGAGCGGCACCGGCGCCGCCGTCGAGCTCTTCCAGCAGCTCGATGCGGGTTTCCGTGTTGGGCTCGCCGTCGATCACCTCGGCGAGGAGGTAGCTGCGGGACTTGGTCATGCGGTTGCGCACCACCACGGGAAAGTCGACGGCGGGATGGCCGGGTGCGGGCCGGGCCGCGGCCACGCACTCGTATTCCTTCCGGACCTGGCGCTTCTCGAAGAGCACCTGGTACCTGCCGCGGGTCTCGGGATTGGTGGAGAGCAGCAGGATTCCGGCGGTCATGCGGTCCAGCCGGTGCATCGGGATCAGGTCCGGCAGATCCAGCTGGTTCCGGAGCCGGACCAGGGCGGACTCCTGGATGTAGGTGCCGCCTGGAGTGGTGGGCAGGAAGTGCGGCTTGTCGACGACGAGGAGGTGCTCATCCTGGTGCAGGATGTTCAGTTCCACCGGGATCCGGGTCTCCGGCGGCAGGGTGCGGTAGTACCAGATGAAGGTGTGGTGCTGCAGCGGGGTGCCGCGGTCCAGCGGGATGCCGGCCTCGCCGACGATCTCCCCGGCGTCGAACCGGTCCTCGATGCCCTGGGGGTCGATGTGGCCCCAGCGGTGCATCATGTAGTCCAGGGCGGTCCCCCACGGACCCTCCGCGGGCAGGCGCAGGCGGGTCGCGTTCACGCCGTCGCGCACGGGGAGGGGGGATTGCATCACCGGTCCATTCTACTTTGCGCCTCTGCCGACACGGTTTCTGGCTGACGACGCTCAAAATACCTGGCGAGGAGGGGATTCGGAATTTGTCAACCTGGTTGAGACAGTTCGTTAGTTGGCTGCTTGTCGTTTTTGGGGGTTGTTGATCCAGCTTTCGGTGTGGACCGTGTGTGCCCGGGGGCGTTGGTGGTGCCGGTGCGGGTGGGCTGCCCAGGCGGCGTCCAGGGCTGCCTGGCGGCGTTTTTGGAACACGGGCCAGGTGCCGTCGTGGACGGATTCCGGGGTGTAGTAGCCGATCCCGGAATGGCGGTGCTCGGTGTTGTAGGCGTTGATGAAGCCGGTGGTCCACTCCCGGGCGTGCTCTATGTCGGTGAACTGCCGCGGGTAGTCAAGGTCGTACTTCATGGTCTTGAATTGCGCTTCCGAGAACGGGTTGTCGTTGGAGACCCGGGGCCTGGAATGGGATTGGATGATCCCGAGTCCGGCCAGGTACTCACTCATGCCGGTGCTGGTCATGACCGAGCCCCGGTCCGCGTGCAGGACCTCCGGTTTCGCCTGCTCCCGGGCCAGGGCACCGGTGATCATGTCGATGGCTTCCAGCGTCCCCTCGCCGGGCTCCAGCCGCCATCCCACGACGTAGCGGCTGAAGACGTCCAGGATGACGTACAGGCGGAAGTTGCGGCCGCGGTCCACGGACCGCAGGACGGTGATGTCCCAGGACCACACCTGGTTCGGGCGGGACGCGCACAGCTCCGGGATCACCGCTGGTTTGTGGGTGGCCATGACCCGGCGGTCGCCATTGAGTTTCCTCGCCCTCGCCACCCGGTGCCAGGACGATTCGGAGGCAATATAGACGCCCTGGTCCAAGGCCCGGTAGAACACCTGGGAAACGCTCAGATCCGCGTATTGCTCATCGGTCAGGAACGCCTCGATACGGGCACGTTCCTGACCGGTGAGAGTCGCCGGCTGCGCGCGTTCTTTCTGCGGGACCGGCGCCGCCTTGCCCGCCGGCGGGGTGCGGCGACGGTACCAGGTAGGCCGGGAAACACCCATCAGCCGGCACGCGGCCGACACGGTCAATCCGTCGGCGACGAGGCCTGCGACTGCTTCTTCCCGGATAGCGTCTGCAGCGGGGCCGGCTCCGCGCTCTCGGCAAGTTTCTCCAAGAGCGCGTGCGCTTTTCCCGCGGACTCCAACGCCGCCTTCAGGATCTCCTGATCCGCCTGCGCCTTCGCCAGTTCCCGGCGCAACCGCACGATCTCGGCGCTCTGCCGCTTCGGTGTCATCCCGCCATCACGCGAAGACCGCTTACCCGTCGGAGTCGCAGCAAACCCATCATGATCCCGGGCGTAAGCCCAGGTCCCGACTGCATGCGCCGAAACCCGATACTCACGCAACACCGCACCCTTTTGACCATGCGGGGCAGCCTCGTACTTCTCAAGGATCGAAAGCTTCTCCTCCAGGGTCCGGAACGGAACTTTCCCAGTCGATTTCGTCATATCCAACCTATCTATCTATCGCCAAGACAATTTGTCTCACAACAGGCTGACAGAGAGGGGATTCGGTGCGCGTCAGGTATTTTGCGCGTCACAGGGAATTCTGCGCGTCAGGCGATGGCGGCAGCGGGCGTGTCAGGCGGCCCAGCCGCGGGCCAAAGCGTCCAGGGCCGAGGAGTAGACGGACTCCCAGTCGGTTTCGGGTGAGCCAAGCTGCGCCAGTTCCAGGCTCACGAGCCCGTGGACCTGACCCCAGATGGCCGTGGCCACGATGTCCACGCTGGCCTGCCGCATGGTGCCGGCGGTCTGGGCGGAAGCCACGGCCTCGATCAAGGGGGTCATGGCTGCTGCTGCCGTGTCGGGGCTGGGACCGCAGTCCACATACGCGGCCAGGGCACCACCGAACATCAGCCGATACAGGGCCTGGTGCTCCAGTGCCCAGGCTCTGTAGGCCACGCCCAGTGCGTGCAGCCCGCCGGCCGCCGCGGCCAGTTGGGATTCGTGGAACGAGCGAAACCCGTCATCTACCACGGCGGTAAGCAGCTGCGACTTTCCCCCGAAGAGCGAGTAGACGGCCGTGGTCGAAGTCTGCGCAGCGGCTGCGACATCCCTCATGGTGACCCGCGCCGGGCCTTCACGGTCGACGAGCTCGGCGGTGACGGCCAGTAGTTCCTGCCTCAGTGACTCGTTATGCACGATAGGTCTTGCCATGTGGTCCATTGTTTCATAACCTTGTTTCATAACATTGTTACGAAATCCAGCCAAGGAGCCGTCATGGCGCAGGAGATCTTCCCGGGACGCTTTACCGCCGATCCGGAGCGGGAATCGGTGACAGTATTCCTCATCGGCATGCGTGCCAACCGGTGGTGGAAGGTAGGGGCCGTCGCCGGCGTGGCCGCGGCGATGCCCAGGATGCTCCGGCACCTTGCCAGCACCCCGACGTCGGGGATGCTGGGTTTCGAGCAGTGGTTCGGGCGCACCACGGTCCTGCTCAGCTATTGGGAGAGCCCTGAGCGTCTCCGAAAATTCGCTGCCGACAGGGACTCTCCCCACCTGGAGCCCTGGCGGCGTTTCATGAAGGAGCTGTCAGGACGCGGGGACGTGGGCGTCTGGCATGAGACGTACCAGGTGCCGGCCAGCGGGATTCAGGCCGTGTACAACGGCATGCCGCTCTTTGGCCTGGCCAGGGCCACGACGCACGTCCCCATCGGTCCCGGGAGCAACACGGCGAAACCCAAGTAGCTCGCAGTTGTTGTCGTTTTGGGCGCTCAAAACGACAACAACTGCGAGCTACTTGGGCCCCGCAATTGAACCCGGGCATCAGGCGATCGCGGCGGTTGGTGATTCCTTCAGTGTCCGGCGCAGCTGCGGGGCCGCATCCAGCTTGTCCTGGGCTGCGCGCAGGGCCAGCACGGCAGTTTCCAGCCGGTCCGGAGGCAGCGTGTAGGGCACGCGCAGGTAGTGTTCGAACGCTCCGCCCACTCCGAAGCGTGGTCCGGCCGCGAGCCGTACACCGAAGTCCGGGGCGATCACCGTCAGGGCCGTGCTCACCGGAGCCGGCAGCCGGCACCACACCGTCAGCCCGCCGCCGGGATGTTCCGTCTGCCACTGCGGAAGATGTCGGCCCAGCAGGCCCAGCAGTGCAGAGCGGTTCTCCCGGAGCATGGCGAGCCTCGCCGGGAGCGGCTCCGCCAGGGCACCGACGAGATGGGCCGCGGCCAGCTGCTCGACGACGGGTCCGCCCAGATCCATGGTGGTGCGGGCGGCCGCGAAACGCCTGATCAGTCCTTCCCCCGCACGGATCCAGCCCGTCCGCAGACCGGCCCAGTGGGACTTGCTCAGTGACCCGATGGAGACCACCGCGGAACTGAACGATGCCAGCGGTGCCGCCGTCCCGCCGTCGAGGTTCAGCTCCCGCAGCGTCTCATCCGCTACGAGAACAGTTCCCGAGGATGCCGCGGCGCGGACCAGCCGGCGGCGCTGGGCGTCGGGCATCAGCCGGCCGGTGGGGTTGTGGAAGTCCGGCACCACGTAGGCCATCCTGGGGCGGTGCTGCATCAGGGCGGCCTCGACGGCGTCCAGGTCCCATCCCGTGGCGGGTGCCGGCGGCAGTGCCACGGGGACCGGCCGGCAGCCCGCGGACCGGATGGCGTCGAGCGCGTTCGGGTAGGTGGGGTGGTCCACGAGCACCTTGTCCTGGCGACCGGCGAGTGTGCGCAGGACGATATTCAGCGCATGCTGGGCTCCGGACGTCACCAGGATCTGCGCCGCCGTGGTGGGCACGCCGGCCGATGTGTACCGTGCGGCAATCGCCTCGCGGAGGGCCGGGACGCCGAGGGAATCGTAGCCAAAACCGGGCAGCAGCGCGGGGAGTTCGGTCAGGGCGGCGGCGAACGCGCGGTGCACCACTTCGCCGCTGGCCGGCAGCGAGGCGTAGGCAAGGTCGATGACGCCGGCCGGGGCGGCGAGGCCGGGGGCGCCCGCCGCGATGGCGCTGTTCCCGAAGACATGCCCGGGCAGGCAGGTGCGGCCGCGGCTGCCCTGGCCGCTGCTGAGGAAACCCTGCTCCCGCAGGCTGGCGTAGGCTGCGGTGACCGTGGTGCGGCTGACCCCCAGGGTTCCGGACAGCGCCCGTTCGCTCGGCAGCGCCGTGTCCAGCGGGACGCGGCCGTCCAGGACCAGGAGGCGCACGACGTCGGCAAGCTCGCGGTAGGCGGGGGCGGCACCGGGGTTCCACCCGCCCAGCAGGCGGGCAAGGGAACTGGGGTTCAGTGAGCCGGACATAAGGCCAGTATCTCAAACTGGCTATGGATTACAAGGCCAGTTCTCCGGGAGGATGGACTCCATGATGACCCGCAGACTCCTCCAGCTCCTTGTCGGCCTCGCCATGTACGGCGTTTCCCTGGCGATGTTCATCCGGGCCGGACTGGGCCTGGATCCCTGGGACGTCTTCCACCAGGGGGTGGCGGGCAAGGCCGGCCTGAGCATCGGGACCGTGGTGGTGATCGTCAGCTTCCTGGTATTGCTGCTCTGGATCCCGCTCCGGCAGTGGCCCGGCGTCGGGACGCTCTGCAACGCCGTGCTGGTGGGGGTCTTCGCGGACGCCGGCCTGGCCCTGATCCCGGAGTTCTCCCACCTCGGCGGCCAGATCGGCATGCTCGCCGGGGCCGTGGTCCTGAACGGGATCGCCTCGGCCTGCTACATCGGCGCCCGCCTGGGGCCCGGCGCCCGCGACGGCCTGATGACCGGACTCGCCCGGCGCACGGGCTGGTCCGTCCGGACATCCCGGACCGGCATCGAGGTGGCGGTGCTCGGGGCAGGCTGGCTGCTGGGCGGTTCCATCGGCGTGGGCACGGTGGTCTACGCCGTTGCCATCGGGCCGCTGGTGCAGCTCCTGCTGCCGCGGTTCATGGTGCCGGAGGAGACCGCGCCCCAGCCCGTGACTCCGGACGCGGCCGGGACGGCGGCCGTGTCACCGTGAAGAATGCCCAGCGATGACGCTGATCGGTCCCAGCGATGCGCAGAATACCTGGCGCAGCCCCGATTCGGGTAGCGCCAGGCATTTTGCGTGGCGCAGGAATGATCCCGCGTCGCCGACCGCGCCGAGTGCCGGATCACTCCGAACTGCCCGGCGGCGAAAGCGACGGCGTTGCCAACAAGAGGGTCCTCCGCACCCGGTATCCGCCCCTAACAGGCCAGGAGATCAGCCACGTATCGAAGCTGGCTGACCCAGTGGTGTTCCTGCCCGCCCTCGTGGTTGTTGAACCGGTAGACCTCCATCGCCTTGGCAGGGACAGCCCCTGGGGTGGCTGCTGCGCCCGCCCCATAGGCGTTGTATGCGGCAAAGACCGTTGAAGGCGGGCAGACATCGTCCATTTGCGCCACCGAGAACAGTGCGGGCGCCGTGGCACGCCGGCCCAGGTGGACGCCATCAAAATAGTTCAGGACAGCCAGCATGGGCTCGTAGCGGTCCCGGTGGCGGGCGAGGAAGCCCGCAATTTCCGTGTACGGGCCGCGCGGGGCGATGTCGATGGCGCGAGGAAAGTCCTGCAGGAACGGCACGTCCGCCATGGTGGCGAGAATGCCGTCCAGGCGTCCCGCCGCCAACCCGGCGGCCGCGATGGCCAAACCGCCCCCCTGGCTCAGGCCGACCAGCAGCACCTTCGCGGCATCCACCTCGGAATGACCCTGCGCAGCCTCGATGGCCCGGAAGGCGTCGACGTAGACGCGGCGGTAGTAGTAGTCCTCCCTGGAGGAAATGCCGCGCGTCGTCAGCCCGGCGTAGGAGACCTCTCCGGCCGACGGATGCGGATCCGCGGTCTGGCCCAGAATGCCGCCGTATCCCTGGCCCCGGGTGTCCATAATGAAGTGCGCATACCCTGCCTGCGCCCATTTGGTGTCCTGCTGGACCAGTCCGCGACCACCCGAATAGCCGATGTACTGCACGACAACGGGCAATGCGCGGCCGGTGTCCCGGTTCGCCGGCAGATGCAACCAGCCCTTGATCCGGGCCCCGCCAAAGCCCGCGAAGGAAACGTCAAAACTTTCAATGACACTCAGGTGGTTCTCGACCGGCGCATAGACGGCGTCGAGCGGGAACTCCCGGGCATCGGCAGTGGTCTGGTCCCAGAACGCGTCGAAGTCTTCCGGCTCGACAGCGGACGAGGTGTATGTGCGCAGCTGGTCCAAGGGCATGTCAAAGAGGGGCATGGAGGTCTCCGGGATGGGTGGCGTACGTTCCACACGTGATCCTACGTCCCATCTCACGATTCCGACACCCGTTCCCTTGCGGGACCCCTGCGCTTCATGCCACCTCTGGGCGGTGGTTTCTGCCGGGAGCAGCTTATTGTCAACAAATGCGAAAAAGGACAAAGGACGTCCCATCTCCGCTAGGATGTAGGGGACAAGTAGCCGCGTCCAGAAGCGCGGCCGAAGGAGAATGACGTGACAGTAGCACCGCAGGCGGTGTCGTCGGCCCGGTACAGCGCGCAAATCAGGTCCCATGCCCTCCAGACCAGAATCATGGACCTGATTCTCGAGCAGGGGCTGGACGTCGGCGACGCCCTCCCGACCGAAAGTGAGCTCTCCGCCGTCCTGGGAGTGGGCCGGAATACCGTCCGTGAATCCCTGAAAGTACTGCAGGCGCTGGGCGTGATCGAAATCCGGCATGGCTTCGGAACCTTCGTGGCCCCCAACAACTTCAGCGCCCTGACCGATGGGCTGGCCTTCCGCGGGCGGCTTTCGCTGCGGCACCAGGGCGAGGAAGCCATGGAGCTCATCGACGTGCGGCAGGCCCTGGAATCGGGTCTCATCGGTTCCGCCATCGATCTCGTGACGGCTGAGCAGCTCGGCGACCTCCGCCTCATCATGGAAGCGATGCAGGAAGCCGCCGCGGCGGGCGGGCCGCTGGCCGAGCTCGACGCCGAATTCCACCGCAGGCTCTATGCGCCCCTGAACAACGAGCTGCTGATGAACCTCATGGATGTCTTCTGGAAGGTGTACCGGCAGATCCACCAGGCCCTCGGCGCGGGTCCCGTAAACCTCGGCCAGCAGGTCCGGGACCACTGGGAGATCTACGAGGCAGTCGCGGACAAGGACAAGACCCTGGCCGCGGAGCGCCTTCAGCGGCACTTCGACGGCATCCGCCAAAGACTCAAGGACGTCGCGGCCAGATAGGCCACCCGTTGCCCCCTCCGCCGCCGGCTCCACGCGGAACCAACCCGTCCCAGAAAGTGCCTGTTGCCATGGAATTCTTCGTCGTACCCGACGCCGCCACTACCGGCGCAATCACTGCCGGCATCCTGGCCGCCGTCATCCGCAGCAAGCCGGAGGCCGTCCTCGGCCTGGCGACCGGTGGTTCCCCGCTCCCTGTCTACGCCGCCTTGGCTGCCCACCGGCTGGACATGTCCGGTATCCGGGGCTTCGCGCTGGATGAGTACGTGGGGCTGCCGGCAGGCCATCCGCAGAGCTATGACGAAGTGATCCGCCGGGAAGTCACCGAGCGCCTGCACCTGGACCCGGCGAAGGTCTCCGTGCCCGCCGGCGGCGCAGCCGATCCCGGGCGCGCGGCCGCGGACTACGATGCCGCGATCGCCCGGGCCGGTGGGATCGACGTGCAGATCCTCGGGATCGGACACAACGGGCACGTGGCGTTCAACGAACCCGGCTCCGCCCTGGACTCCCGCACCCGGGTCCAAGCCCTCACGGACCGCACGCGCCAGGCCAACGCCCGCTACTTCAGCTCCCCGGACGACGTGCCGGGCCGGTGCATCACCCAGGGTCTGGGCACCATCCTCGAAGCCCGCCAGCTGCTGCTGGTGGTGAGCGGGGCGGACAAGGCCGACATCCTCCACGCGGCGCTCAGCGGGCCGGTCACGACGGACTGCCCGGCCTCCGTTCTGCAGCTGCACCCCCACGTGACCGTCGTCGCCGATGAGGCGGCGGCGGCACGGCTCGGGTCCGCCCTGATCGCCGCCGGAACCGCCCCCGCCACGGTGCGCACGGGAGCCGTCGGCGCCTGAGTCAGGCCGCGGGCCGGCCGAGCATCCGGCCGGCCCGCAGCACGGTGACCAGGCCGAAGCCGCGGTCCACGGCAACGACGTCGGCGCGCATCCCCACCCGCAGGCTCCCGAGCTCGGCCGCCAGGCCGAGCAGCTGCGCCGGAACCGCCGTCGCAGCCTTCACCGCGTCGGCGGGGCTCACTCCCGCCTGGACGGTCCGGCGGACCACCTCCAGCAAGGTGGCCGTGCCGCCGGCGAGGGCGCCGTTGCTTCGCAGGGTGGCGACGCCGTCGCGCACCACGACGGCGGAGGGGCCGAGTTCGTAGTCGCCGTCCGGCAGCCCGGTTGCCGCCATGGAATCGGTCACCAGCACGACATTGTCTGCCCCGACGAGGTCGAACACCATCCGCACGGTCTCGGGGTCCAGATGGACGCCGTCGCCGATGAGTTCCACGGCCACGGTGCCGGCGCGGGCCAGCCGGAGGCACGCCGCAACGGGGCCGGGGCTCCGGTGGTGCAGCGGCGGCATCCCGTTGAACAGATGCGTCACCGTCGGCCGGGGACCGGGCCCGGATCCCTGCCCTGCCCGGTAGGCGGCGGCCATGAGCCCGGCCGCTTCCGTCAGGGAGCGGGCCGTCAGTGCGGCGCCGGCGTCGGTGTGGCCCAGGGACGGCACGGCCCCGTGCTCCGCGAGGATCGCAACGATCTCGCTGGCCAGGGCAAGCTCCGGGGCGTACGTCATCGTCCTCAGCGTTCCGCCGGCCGCCCGCAGCAGCTCCCGGAGCAGCTCGGGATCGGGGTCCCGCAGCCAGCGGGGGTTCTGCGCGCCGCAGCGCGCGTGGGACAGGAAGGGGCCCTCCGAGTGGATGCCCGCGATCAGCCGTTCGTCCGCGAGGGGCTTCAATACCGCCAGCGAGTCCAGCAGGTCCTGGCTCGAGGCGGTCACCAGGCTGGCCAGCAGCGTGGTGGTGCCGCTGCGGTGCAGGAAGTCGACGGCGGCCCGGCAGGCCTGGCTGTCCCCGGTGGGGAAGTCCCCGCCGGCCGCGCCATGGCAGTGCAGGTCGACCAGGCCGGGCAGGATCGAGCCCCCGGCCGGAAGGCCGATCTCCTCGGCGTGGGGGAAGTCCGCGGCCCTGAAACCGGTGCGTGGCCCGGCGTAGGCGATCCGTCCGTCCGCCACGGCCACCACGGAGTCTGGCTGTGCGTGACCGTCCGAGATCAGCGTCCCGGACAGGAAGTACGCCGCAGGGGTGGCGGCTTCGCGGGGGTCCGGGCTGTGCATGGTTTTTTCCTTTGCGGGTGGCGGCTTACCGGGTGGCGTCAAGCAGGTTTCAGGAGCGCAGCGCCGCCGCGAACCAGCCGGTGATGGTGGCCGGGTGCGTGATGGCGGTGCCGACGACGACGGCGAACGCGCCGGCGTCGAGCGCCGCCTGCGCCTGCCCCGGCGTGTGGATGCGGCCTTCGGCGATCAGCGGTTTCCCCAGGCCGGCGGAGGCGATCTGGCCGAGAAGTTCAAGGTCGGGGCCGTCGGTCTTGACGCGTTCCCCGGTGTAGCCGGCCAGGGTGGTGCCGATCAGGTCAGCGCCGGCCTCCACCGCGGCGGCTGCGTCGTCGTAGGATCCGCAGTCGGCCATGACCAGGGCGTGGGACTCCGCATGGATGCCGGCCACCGTCTGGGCCAGGCTCAGCCCGTCCGGCCGCCGCCGGCGGGTGCCGTCGAGCGCCACCACATGCGCGCCGGCGTTGGCCACCGCCAGGGCATGGCGGAGCGTGGGGGTGATGAAGACGCCGTCGTGCCCGTCCTTCCAAAGACCGATCACGGGAACTTCGACGGCGGCGCGGGTGTGCTGCACGTCCGCCAGGCCCTGGACGCGGATCGCGGCGGCTCCGCCGATGACCGCCGACGCCGCCACCTGCGCCGTGGTGCGCGGATCCCGCATCGGTTCGCCGGGATACGCCTGGCACGAAACGATCAGTTGGGAGCGGAGGGACTCGAGGCCCGCGGGTGTCAGGATCATGGGGTTCCTAGGTAGTTGTAGGGCAGTGGCAGTGGCAGTGCTGACGCGTGGACGCGAGTCGTCGGCAGGTAGTCATTCCAGCACGAGTTTGGCGGCGCCGACGATGGCCGCGGAGTTGCCGAGCCCGGCGCGGAGCACCGGCACCCCGACCAGCGGGTCCAGCAATTCCTTGCGGAGCGCGGCTCTCAGGGGCCTCCACCAGGGATCCCCGGCGTCGGCGAGCCCACCGGAAAGGACGACGACGGCGGGGTCCAGGATGTTGATCAGGCCAGCGAGTGCCTGGCCCGCTGCCTGGGCGCCGGCGTTGATCGCCAGGCGTGCGTCGGCGTTGCCCTCCTTCGCGAGGGCGAAGACCGCGCGCGTGTCGGCGGCCTCGGGCGAACCGCCCAGACGGCGGTATGCCGCGTGAATGGCCGGACCTGAAGCGACTGCCTCCACATGGCCGGCACCACCGCACACGCAGGGCAGCGGCGTCCCGTCGTGATAGGCATACGGCGAGGCGAAGTGCCCCACATGGCCGCCGACGTAGCGGTGCCCGAGCACCGGCCTGCCGTCCAGCACCAGGCTTCCGCCAACGCCCGTGCCGAACGCCACCAGGAGCGAGCTTGCGGTGCCGGCCGCTGCACCGCGCCAGGCCTCGCCCAGGGCATGGGCATGGACATCGTTGACGGCCCGGACAGCCTCCGGGGCAAGCCCCAGCCGCCGGGCCAGCCCCGCGGTCAGCGCCGTGCCCGCCCAGCCACGGATGGCATCGGTAGCCGAGACCACAACCCCGCGCCCGGCATCGATCACCCCGGCGGATCCGATGCCCACCCCGCTGATGGGCATGCCCTCCGCGGCGGCCCGCTCCCGGAGCCCCGAAACCAGGGCCGCGGTAGCGTCCAGGATCGCTTCGCCGCCGGCCCGGTTGAGAGTCGGAACGGTCTCCGAGAACTCCAGCTCGCCGGCATCGGAGACCACCCCGGCCGCCGTCTTGGTCCCGCCAAGATCAACCCCGATAACGTGCGCCATGTTCGTCCTTCTGGTCTGTCTGCTGCGGTTCTGCTGTGGTCCGGTTAGTTGAGGTTGGGGCTGCGACGGATCGCAGTCTTGCCGGCGCTTGGACACCTCCCGCCGCGACGCTCCGGTCGCTGGGCGACCTTCGCATCACTCTGGTCGGCGATGCGCGCCTACACAAGACCACGATCCGCCGCATTCGCCGTCAGCTTACGTTCCGGTTCTGGATTCAGACGACGGCGACTTTCTCGCCGAGGCGGCTGCCGAAAGACGCTGAGGCGACATGGTCACCACAGCGATTGACGCCGGACTCTTGCTCACGCTCCGCTTTGGTGAGTCAGTCGCCCGAGGCGCGGGACCGGTGTTTCGTGTAGGCGCGCATCGCCGACCAGAGCGTCGCAAGGTCGCTCAGCGACCGAACGGCGCGTCGGGAGGTGTCTAAGCGCCGGCGAAACGCCGGATCCGCGCCGACCCGACCACAAAGTGACGCGACCCGACCACAGCGCACCGGAACCTAGGTGATTTGGTGGCCGGGCCGGCGTCGTTGGTGGGCTTAGACCAGGCCGTTGCGTTCCAGGATGACTTTGATCGCGGTGGTCTCGTCTTCGTTCAGGGACAGCATGGGCGTGCTCATGGTGTTGGATTCGATGATGCCCATGACCTGCAGGGCGGTCTTGAACGCGCCGAGGCCGGCGGCTCCGCCGGAGACGCGGCCGTTGGGGGTGTAGACGATCTCGAAGAGGTCCGCCAGGCGGTCCTGTTCGGCGGCGGCCTTGGCCCAGTCGCCGGCCACCGCGGCGTCGACGATGTTGCGGTAGCCGCGCGGGTCCACGTTGCCCAGGCCCGGGACGACGCCCTGGGCCCCGCCGAGGAGGGCGCCGTCGACGACGACCTCGTGGCCGGTGAAGATGTCGAAGTCCGGGATGTCCCGCGCAGCCAGCAGCAGCTGGCGGAAGGCCACGTCGTCGCCCGAGGAGTCCTTGACGCCGGCGATCACGCCTTCCCGGCCGAGCCGGACCAGCAGCTCGGTGGGCAGCTTGAAGTGGGTGCGGACGGGGACGTCGTAGGCGAAGATCGGTGTGCCCACGGCGTCGTGGATGGCGCGGAAGTGGGTTTCCGTTTCCTCCGCGTTGCCGATCGCGTAGTACATGGACGTGACGACGATGGCGTCGGCGCCGAGGTCGATGACCTTCTTGGCCTCTTCGATCACGCGGTTCGTGGTTTGTTCGTTGGCGCCGACGATCAGCGGCACGGCCCGTGCGTTCGCTTCGGCGATGGTGCTGACGACGAGCCCGCGCTCGGCGTTCGTCAGGTAGGGGACCTCCGCGGAGGAGCCGAGGACGAAGAGCCCGGACACGCCGCCGTCGAGCAGGTGCCGGGTGAGGTTCTTCAGCGAATCGGTGTCGATGCTGCCGTCCGCGTGGCGGGGCGTGACGAGGGGCGGGATGACGCCCTGGAATCGGGTGGACACAGGAAACTCCAATGATGGGTGGGTGAAGGGGACGGGTTGGGAGGAAAAAATCAGGGATGCAGCAGGCTGGGCGCGGCGCCGAGGAGCTTCTTGGTGTAGTCGTTGGAAGGATGGTCGAAGACCTGGGCGGCGGGTCCTTCCTCCACGATTTCGCCGAAGTACATGACGCAGATCCGGTCCGAGACGTAGCGGACCGTCTGGATGTCGTGGGAGATGAACACCATGCCCAGGTTCAGCCGGGTCTTGAGGTCCGAGAGCAGGTTCAGCACCTGCGCGCGGACCGAGACGTCCAGGGCCGACGTCGGCTCGTCCGCGACGATGATGTCCGGATCCAGCGCCAGGGCGCGGGCAATCGCCACGCGCTGGCGCTGGCCGCCGGACACCTGCGACGGCGTGACCTCGGCTGCCGACTGCGGCAGCCCGACGAGGGAGAGCAGCTCCTTGACCGTGGCGGCGCGGGAGGCTGCCGTCCCGATCCCGTGGATCCGCAGCGGGTCGGTGAGGATGTCCTGGATGGTCATCCGCGGGTTCAGCGCCGTGGCCGGGTCCTGGAAGACCACCGACACGGACCGGCCGAATTCCTTGCGCAGGGCCGCGTTGCGTTTGATCGCGGGCCTGCCGCGGAACAGGACTTCGCCTGAGGTGGGCGTCTGCAGGCCCACCAGGACGGAGGCCAGGGTGGACTTTCCGCAGCCGGATTCGCCCACGATCCCGACGGTCTCGCCCCGGCTGATGGTGAAGTCGACTCCGTTAACGGCCTTGACGATGTTGGGACGGAAGAAGCCGCCGGTCCGGGCCCGGTGGTGGACCTTGACGTTCTTCAGTTCGATCACGGGGGCAGCGGTTGAGGTGCTCACTTGGTGTCCTCCTTCAGATGGCTGGCCCAGTAGTGATCGGAATCGTCGCCCGGGCTTCCCACCGGGGTCAGCACGAGGTGCTGGTCCGGGTCGGCGTCGGGCCGCAGCGAGCGGGCGGCGAACCGGTCCCCGGCGGCGAAGTCCCGGGGGGAGGGCACGGTGCCCGGGATCTGGTGCAGGCGCACGGCGTCGGCCTCGATCGAGAGGACGGCACCCAGCAGCCCGCGGGTGTATTCGTGCCGCGGGTCCTGCAGCAGCGCCGAAGCCTGCGCCGATTCCACCACCTGCCCGGCGTACATCACGGTGATGCGGTGCGCGAGCGATGCCACGAGGGCAAGGTCGTGGCTGACGAACACCATGGCGAAGCCCAGCTGCCCGCGCAGTTCGTTGAGGAGTTCCACCACCTGGTGCTGCACGGTGACGTCCAGGGCGGTGGTGGGCTCGTCCGCCACCACGATCCGGGGTGAGCGGGAGAGTGCCATGGCGATGAGCACGCGCTGGCGCTGGCCGCCGGAGAGCTCGTGCGGGTAGCTGGCCAGGGTGCGGACGGGATCGAGCTTGACCATTTCGAGCAGCTCGGTCGGGGTCTTCCGGCCTCCGCGGCGGGTCAGCTGCTCCAGCTGGTCCTTGATCTTCATCGACGGGTTGAGGGAGCTCAGGGCGTCCTGGTAGACCATGGCGATCTGCTGGCCGCGGAGTCCCTGGTACGCTTTGGCGCTGCTGTTGCCCGTGGCCGGGTCCAGCAGTTCCTTGCCGTCAAAGGTGATGGAGCCGGAGATCCTGGCGGTCTTGGGCAGGAGGCCCATGATGGCCAGCGAGGTGATGGACTTGCCGCAGCCGGATTCGCCCACGAGCCCCATCGTTTCGCCTTCGCGGACAGTGAAGGAGACGTTGTCCACGATCGCGATGTCGCCGAAGCGGCCGGGGAAGCAGATGGAAAGGTTCTTGACCTCCAGCACCGTCCGGGCGCCGGCCGGGACCTGGGGGAGCCGGTCGGTGCGGGTGGCCTCGACGGCGGCCAGCAGCCTCAGCTCCGCATCCAGCAGCTCAAACGGGCCGGCCGGGCCGGCCGCTGGGTCCGGCCGGAGCCCGCCGGCCTCTTCCGGGTACGAATTGCCGGGAGCGGCTCGGACGCCGGCGAGCTCATGCTGTTCGACCACGGAGCTTTGGGCCACGGACGTCCCGATCTCGGTGTCGATGCCGACGGCGGCTGCTGCGCCAGCAACAACAGCCGCGGAGCCGTCGTCGTCCTTCACGGCGGGAGCCCGGCGGAGCTTCGGGTTCACCATGGCGTCGGTGAGGCCCTCGGCCAGGATGTTCAGGGCGAGCACGGTCAGCAGGATGGTGAGGCCAGCGAAGGTGGTGGCCCACCAGCCGCCGGAGAGCACCAGGTTGCGGCCGTAGGAGATCACGTTGCCCCAGGACGGTGCGGGGTCCTGGACGCCGGCGCCCAGGAAGGACAGCGACGCCTCCAGGATGATGGCATCGGCGACCATGACCGTGGCGAACACCAGCACCGGGGCGGCGGTGTTGCGCACGATGTGCTGGAGCAGGATGTAGAAGCGGCCGGCGCCGATCACCCGCTCGGCGCGGACGTAGTCCTCGCCGTACTGGGCGAGCACATTGGCGCGGACCACGCGTGCCAGCTGCGGGGTGTAGATGATCGCGATCGCGACGATGATGGTGGGCACCGAGTTGCCGAAGGCCGCGAGCAGGACCGCCGCCAGGGCGATCCCCGGGAACGCCATCAGGATGTCCATGAGCCGCATGATCAGCTCGTTCACCGTTTTGCTGGAGGTCGCGGCGAGGGAGCCCAGGAGGGCCCCGGCTGCGACGGCCAGCGCCACGGCGCCCAGGCCGATCATCAGCGAGGACTGCGAGCCGTAGAGCAGCCGGGAGAAGATGTCGCGGCCCAGCCGGTCGGTGCCGAACAGGTGCTCGCCGCCCGGGGCGGTGGCCGGAATGAACGACTCCAGCGGGTCATGCGGGGCGATGAGGGGCGCGAAGATGGCGGCACCGATGATGACCACCAGGAAGACGAGGGCGGACCGGGAGCTCCAGGGCAGCGCCTTGAAGCGGATTCCCGGGGCGCTCAGGCGTCCAGCGAGTTTGCTGCGCATGGGTCAGACCGTCCTGATTCGGGGGTTGATGAGCAGGTAGAGAAGGTCGACGGCGATGTTCACCAGCACGAAGGTGACGGAGATGGTCAGGACCACGCCCTGGACGAGGTTGACGTCCAGGTTGGTGATCCCGTTGAGGATCAGCTGGCCCATGCCCGGCAGCGCAAAGATCATTTCGATCACGACGGCGCCGCCGAGCAGGTATCCGATCCGCAGGCCCAGCACGGTGACCGGGGTGACCAGGGCGTTGCGGAGCACGTTCTTGGAGACGACTTCCCGGTAGGGGACGCCGTTGCCGATCGCCGTGCGGACGTAGTCGCGGTCCAGTTCCTCCACCATGGACGTGCGGACCACCCGGATCAGCGAAGCCGAGACCGGGATGCCCAGGGCCAGGGCGGGCAGGACCATGGAGTTCAGCCACCCGCCGAAACCGGATTCCGGCGTCGCGATGCCGCCCGAGGGGAACATGGGGCTGGCGCCCAGCGCGAACCACTGGATGAGCAGGATGCCGAGCCAGAAGGACGGGGTCGCGACGGCGGCGATCGAGAAGATCCGGACCAGCTGGTCCTGCCACTTGTCCCGGTAGAGCGCCCCCAGGACCCCGAAGGCCAGTGACAGGACAATCGCGATCAGCACGCCCAGGAAGGTGAGCTGAATGGTCAGCGGGAAGGCCGATCCGATCATCGCCGCCACCGACTTCGCCGGCGGCGTGGTGACGCCGAGGTCCAGCTGGAGCAGCCTGCCCAGGAAGCGGAAGTACTGCAGGACCAGCGGATCGTTCAGTCCGTTGCTCTGGCGGTACTGTTCCTTGGCTTCCTCGCTGGCGCCGTCCCCGAGGGCGCTGCTGGCCTGGTCGCCAGGCGCGGCCTGCAGGACGAGGAATACCAGCAGGGTGATGCCCAGGATCATGAGGGGCAGTGCTGCGAGCCGGCGGCCCAGCAGCCGCAATATCGTGACCAATCTAGTTCTCCGGTCTTGTCCGGCCTAGGCCGTGCGGCCGACGCCGATGAAGGAAACCCCGGTGGTGGGCAGCGGCTTGAACCCGCTGAGCTTCTTGGCATCCCAGGCACTCGGGAGCTGGCGGTGGAAGATCGGGTAGAGCGGGAGCTCCTCGGACACGAGGTCCACGATGTCGCCGGTGAGCTTCTTGGCGTCGGCCTGGGTGGACTGGCCGGCCTTGGCCATCAGTTCCACGAGCCGGGCGCGCTCCGGGGTGTCGGCCCAGTATGCGCGGCCCTTCATCCAGGTGTCGCCGGCGTAGAACCAGCTCAGCAGCAGGTCGGCGTCGTTGCCGAAGACGGAAGGGTCGCCGGGGGCTGCGACGACGGAGAAATCGGCCTTCCCGACGCGGTCGCTGTACAAGGCGCCGGACTGGAGGTTCTTCAGCGTCACCTTGACGCCCGGGATCTTGTTCCAGGACTCCAGCATCAGCGGGGCTACGTCCTTGACCCAGGCGGTGTCGGTGGTCAGGAGCTCGAATTCCAGGCTCGTGATGCCGGCTTCCTTCAGCAGGTCCTCGGCTTTCTTGGGGTCGTAGCCGTAGACGTTTTTGGCCTTGACGTAGTCCGGGTGGCCTTCCTGGAAGTAGGAGCTGGCCGCCTTGGCGTTGCCGAACAGGGCCTTCTTGATGATGGAATCCTTGTCCAGGCCATAGTGCAGGGCCTGGCGGACTTTCTTGTTGTCGAACGGGGCCTTGGCGCAGTTGAACATCAGGAAGAGCATGCCGAAGGACTGGACGGATTCGACCGTGGCCTTGGACTTCAGCCCGTCGATGTCCAGGTACGGGACGTCCTCGATGGCCTGCACACGGCCGGACTGCATGGCGGTGACCCGGGCGGCGGCGTCGGAGAGCAGCAGCCAGGTCATTCCCTTGGCGAGGGCGGGCATCGGTCCGTTGTAGTCGGCGTTCGCCTCGAACACGATCTTGTCGTCCTTGACGGCGGAGATCAGCTTGTACGGGCCGGTGCCGACGGGCTTGGCATCGAATGCCTTGAGTTGATCGGAGCCGAGCGGGAAGTTCGTGAGCGCCTTGGGCACGATCTTGACGACGGAGATGCGCGGCGCAAAGCCGGGGAAGGCGTAGTTCAGCGAGAACTCGACGGTCTTCGCGTCGACAGCCTTGACGTCCTTGATGAACGGGATGAACTGGGAGAAGAGTGACTTGTTGGCCGGTTCCATGACGCGGGTGAAGGAGAACACGACGTCCTCGGCCATGAGCGGGGTGCCGTTGTGGAACTTGGCCCCGTCGCGGAGTGTCACCTGGTAGGTGGTGTCGTTGACCTTCTTGGGGTCGGCTGCGGCCAGGGCGTTGTAGGGCTGGCGGGTCGCCGGGTGCAGCTCCACGAGGCCTTCAAAGACATGCAGGTTGGCTGCCTGGGGAGTGGCCCCGGAGGAGGACAGGGGATCAAAACCGGTGGAAAGAGCGTAGGAAATGCCGGCCTCGATGATGAGGTCCTTGTTGATCGGGGCCGTGTTCGTGGCCGCCCCCGTGGTGGTGGGGGCAGGAGCACCGCAGGCTGCCAGGGAGGCGGTGAACGCCGCCGCGGCGCCCATGGCGCCCGTCAGCTTGAGGAAGCTCCGGCGGCTGGCGTCGTTGGCCAGTGGCAGGTTCTTGAGGGTCTTGCTCATATGATGCCTCACCATTCCAGTAAATTTATCGGATGTAGGACGTCCGATGCTCGTAGGGAAACTGTAAGGGGCGTCACAGCCCCTCGTCAAGCGGAAACAGTGCCGGCCCCGAAACGGAGATTCAGCACAACATCGGATATCCTATGTCTGGCCGCGGCGGTGCGGCCCAGCAGCCGGCGGCCCGCCGGCGCAGTCCCGTTGCGTGAAGCAAAAAGGAGATCCGGATGTCGCTGATCGTCGGCGCCTATCCCGCCCAAAACCCGGGAGCCGTGCAGCAGCCGTTCTTCGAGGAGCTGGCCGGAATCTCCTCGATCCGCGGACTCGAACTTCTCTACCGGGCTTCCGGCGGCGACCTCTGGCCGGCCGGGGCCCCCGACGCCTGGTCAGCTGTCGTGACGGCAATTCCGGGAACCATGCAGCGCCTGGGACTGGACGGGAATTTCGGCCTTGCCTCGACGGACTCCGGCGGACGAAGGTCCGCAGTGGACTTCGTTGCAGGCATCAAGGACTACGTGGCCGCCCTCACCGATGCGGGCCACCCGGTCGAAGCCGTCGAACTCCACTCCGCACCGCCTCATCACGCCTCCGGAGCCGCATTCGGGGAATCACTGGCAGAAATACTGGGCTGGGACTGGCACGGCACGACGATCGTCATCGAACACTGCGACGCGCCTCGCGTCGGGCGGGCTCCGGAAAAGGGGTTCCTGCGATTCGAGGAGGAAATCCGGGTCGTGCGCTCCCTCCGCGAGCAGGGACTGCATGACATCGGGGTCCTCGTGAACTGGGCCAGGTCAGTCATCGAAACCGGCGAAAGCCGGACTGCGGCAGAGCACATCAGGTATGCCCGCGAAGCCGGCGTTCTCACCGGTCTCATGTTCTCCGGCTGTTCGCCTGAAACGACAGAGTTCGGTTACCCGTGGATAGATGCCCACCTCCCGGCGGTCGAGGTCCAGGGAGCCCCGGCAAGCTCCCTGCTCAACGCCGGAGAGATCGCCCGATGCCTCGACGAAGCCGGGGAATTGCCCATCACGGGCTTCAAGATCGGCCTCCCGCAGGACGCGGTCGCTCCCGCCGACAGGGTCGCCCGCCTGCGGCAGATGTGCAATGTGATCACCGAAGGATTTTCGGCCGGGACTGGTCAGCGGCCGGAATTCTCCCCGACGTGAACCGCGCCCGTCGCCATGTCGAACTGGAATGTCCGTCCGAGGCGCACGTCGAGTCCTTCGTATTTTCCTTCCACGGTGAAGGTGAGTTTGAGGGTGCCCCGGGCCACGTTGTCGTCCGCGACGGTGTAGGTGGGCGTGAAGTAGAGGGCGTCCTCGCCGGGCAGGAGATCGGCGGGTGGGAACGCCCCGGCGCCCGGTCCGGACAGCAGGACAGCCGTCGCCGCCCCGGAGCCTTCATTTCGAACCCGTCCCGTGAAGGCCAGGATGTCGCCCGCCTTGTAGCCAGGGACAATCGGGCCGTAGTTCAGATCCTGCGCCTCCCGGCTTCCGATCACCTGCGCCATGTCCGCTGAATAGCCCTGGCCGATCTCCTTCCAGGTGTGGACCCCCCAGTCGCCCCCCTCCGCAGAGATGACGTGGAACTCCCCGGCGTTCCGCCAGACGCGGGGCCTGCCGGGCGTGATGGAGCGCAGTTCCATGTGGAACACCAGGCCGGGGGCGGCCCCCGGTGGGGCAACGTCCCCGGCGGTCGCGAGCTGGTCTGCAAGCTGCCTAGCGGGGACGGAAATGAAGACAATTTCCCGGTACCCCTGCCGCTCATAGAGAACCCCGATATTGCCGTCCGGCAGCCGTGCTGCTGTCGAATACCCCGAACTCCCCGGGCACAGGAGCAGCTTGGCCGGCCACGTCGCCCCGTTGTCGGGGGAAAGGCTGAGGACCGTGTTGCGGCGCAGCGAGGTGTCATGGTTGTTGCTGGCCAGGAGCCACGAGTCTGTGGATTCGGAGGCCAGGGAAGTCAACGTCGGCAGGCCGTCAAAGCGCGCCAGGGACCCGTTGTCGCTCGGGTCGGGCAGGTCCTCGACAGCAAGCAGCGGGCTCCAGCTGTGTCCGCCGTCCTCCGACACAGCCGCCAGGCGGCGGGGGGCGGCCCGGCTGTGCAGGAGAAGCCGGCCGTCCGAGAGGGCGGCGACTTTGTTCTCGTTGGGGCCGGCGCCGTCCGGTCCGGCACCGATGAGTTCCCCGAGCACCCAGTTCTCGCCGTGGTCATCGCTGTATGCGGAGGCTGCCATGATCTCTCCGGCGGCCAGGACGACAAACTGCTGTACCAGCCTGCCCCGGAGCGGTCCCGTATGGATTTGAACGCCCTGTCCGGCCGCAGCGAAAATCCCCGTGATGTCCGGGGCGCCGGCGCCGATTGTGGCCGGGCGGCCCTTCAGCTGGCCGGTTATCCGCCGGTGGCGCCAGGTCAGCCCGTCGTCATCGGAGAAGCTGATGTCGCAGTGCTGGACATCGTCATCATCCGGACGGGCGCCCGCGGAGGCTTCGAAGAAACCGGCGCGCGTCCCCGCGGCATGGAAGATGAAGATCCGCCCGGTTTCGGCGTCAACCAGCAGGCTCGGGTCACCATAGCCGTTGAGCCCGACGCCGGTGCGGACCACCTGCTGGCTGTCCCAGGTCCGGCCGCTGTCGGTACTGCGGCGCAGCAGGAGATCGATCGGGCTGGGAAGATCATCAAGGTTGGGACGGCCATCGTAGGCGGCCAGCACGGTGCCCTGCATGGACACCGCCAAGGCGGGGATCCGGTACTGGCGGTATCCGCCGACGCCGCGGACGGCGAGCACGTGTTCGACGTCGGGATCCACGAGGGGGAGGGCCGCCGCGCCGGCGAAGAGGTGGGATGTCATATGTACATGGTAAGGGCGGTGGGGCGTCACGGTCAGGACGGTCCATTATTCGGCCAGGATCCGGCGGAATAACGCCCGCTCCAGGTTGGCCTGCCACGCTAGGGCGTTCCCGTGAGCAGCGGTTGGCAGCTCGGGCAGAAGTAGATGTCCCGTTCCTCGACGACGGCGAGGGCGGACGGCCGGGCACCGGCACCGGCACCGGCGGCGGCACCTGCACCGGTAACAGTCTTGGCGAGGACCCCGCGGCGCACCGGGGTGCCGCACTTCAGGCACGGCTGGTGCTCGCGGCGGTAGACCCAGTAGCCGGGGCGCCCGGCCGTCCGGCCCACGGGAAGGCCCACCGGCATGCCCCGCGCGTTTGGCACCGTGGTCCGCCGGCCGGGCCCCAGATTGGCTTCCAGGAGGACTTTGGCGTCGGTGATGAGGGCGGGCAGGTCAGCCACCGCGGACACCGGAGAGGCCGGATGGATGCCGGAGAGGAAGCAGGCCTCGCAGCGGTAGATGTTGCCGATCCCGGCCAGGTTCCGCTGGTCCAGGAGCGCGACGCCGATCGGGACCCCGGGCGCCGCACGGATCCGCCGTTCGGCCTCGGCCGGATCCCAGTCCGGTCCCAGCAGGTCCGGGCCCAGGTGCCCCACGACGGAGTCCTCCTCCGCGGTCCTGATGACCTCCAGGATGCCGAGGGAAAACCCGACGGCGTCTGCCGCCGCGGTGCGCAGCACGCACCGGGCGGTGAACCCGGGTTTGCGCCACCGGCCTCCCGGCGGGTAGACCTGCCAGGCCCCCTCCATTTTCAGGTGCGAGTGGACGGTCAGGCGGTCTTCCGGCCCCGGACCCTGCAGCCTCATGAGCAGGTGCTTGCCGCGCGGGACCACCTCGTTCACGGTCCAGCCGTCCAGCTTGAGGGTCGCGAAGCGGGGCACCCGGAAGTCGGAGGAGATCAGTTGCCGGCCGGCCAGCGCGGCGTGAAGCTGCGCGGCCGCGCGGAAGACGGAGTCGCCCTCAGGCACGGATCCTCAGTCCCTTCGGGGTGGAGTAGGCGCCGGCCTGGGCCAGGGCGGCGGCGACGGGAGTGTCCAGGAGGCCGTGGCCGTTGACTTTTTCCATGATCAGCTTGTCCACCGCGCCGCGTTTCACCACCCCCACCAGGGCCGCGCCGGCCGCGGACAGGATCCCGGTGTCCTCGCTGAACGCCAGCAGGGTCTTGCCGCCGCGCTCCACGTAGAGGACCAGGGCGCCGTCGACGAGCACCACGAGGGCCCCGGCCTTCCGGCCGGGCCGGTGCCCGGTGCCGGCCTCGGCGTTGAGGGCAGGCCACGGCAGGGCCGCGCCGTAGGCGTTGGCCGGGTCCGTAGCGGCGAGGGCCAGCGCGACCGGCTCGGGTTTGGACAGTTGGGTGTCCTCGGCGAAGGACCGCAGCCGGTCCACGGTGGCCGGCACGGCAAACTGGGCGGCGCCGAGGTGTTCGATGAAATAACCCCGCCGGCACCGGCCGGCTTCCTCCAGCCGGGCGAGCACCTTGTACATCAGCCCGAAGCCGCCCAGGATGTTCTCCGCCATGACCGATCCGCGGGTGACCACGCCGTACCGGTCCAGCAGCAGTTCGGCGGTGGCCCGGGCATGGATGGTGGCGTCGAGCTCCGGGGCGGGCAGCGCGGACCAGCGGCCCGCGGCGAGCGGCGGAGTGGGGGCGGTGCCGGTGACGGAACCGTAGCGGCCGCCGGTGAGCCCCGGTGAGCCCAGTAACCCGGTCCCGTGGGCGCGTCCCAGCCGGCTCAGCCGCGGTGCCCGGGCCCGCGGCGCGCGGGCGACCTGCCGGTGGGCGGTGTGGCCGCCGGCGATCAGGGCGCGCACCGGGGCGAAGGTGTCCCCGGTGATCCGGCCCGCCCAGGCCAGGTCCCAGAGCGCGGCGACCACGTCCTGGTCGCCCACCACCGAGTCCATGCCGCCGGCGATGTCGGTCAGCTGGCGGAAGAAATAGCCGCCGCCGTTGTTGCGCAGGTGGTCCAGGAGGCGCTGCTGCGCGTCGCCGGGGACGAAGTCCACGGCCGGGTTCAGCGTCAGTTCGGCCGAATCGGCAAGGTGCAGGCTCACCCAGCCGTCGTTGCCCGGCAGCGGGCCCGCGCCGGACCAGAGGACCTCGCCGGCCGCCATGAGCTCGTCCAGCATGGCGGGCTGGTAGTCGGTGATCCGGCTCGCCAGGACCAGCGGCTCCCAGGCAGAGGCGGGGACGGGAACGCCGGAGAGCTGGTCGACGGCCGTGATGATGCCGTCCAGCCCGCGCAGCGCCGGCTGCCCCTGGCGGCTGCCGGGGATGCGGACGTTCTGCCAGGCCGGAAGAAAACGGCCGTACGCGGCAGTGTCCACGGGCTCGACCTCTGCCCGCAGCGCGGCGAGGGAACGGCGGCGGAGCTTGCGCAGGACCTCGGCGTCGCACCACTCGCTGACACTTGCCGGAGGCAGAACGACCGGCAGAACGACAGCCGGGGCGGCGGGCGCCGGCACGCCCGTGTCTGCTGTGCCCGGCGTCCCGCCGGCTGTCTCGCCTGCCGTCCCATCCGGGGGAGAGGCGTGGGGACGGAACTCGCCTTCCACCACGCGTCCGTCCGCGGCGAGCCGCTTCAGCGCGGTGCCGACGACGGCGACGCCGAGTCCCAGCCGGGCGGCGGCTTCGGCGGACGTGAAGGGCCCGTGGGTGCGGGCATAGCGCGAGACGAGGTCGCCCAGCGGATCCGCGACAGGCTCGATGAAGGCCAGCGGCACGCCCATCGGCAACGGGACGCCGAGGGCGTCGCGCAGCCGGGCGGCGTCCTCCACCGCGGCGTAGCGCTCGGCGCCGCCGACGTTGACCTTGATGGCGCGGCGGGCGCGCTGGAGGGCCGCGAGGTGGATGGTTGCGTTGGCTAGGGTCGCGACGGTTTCGACAGGCTCAACCACCGATAAAGGCTCAAGCCGGGCCGCGACTTCCCCGGGCGTGAGCGGGCCCAGCAGCCGCAGCAGGTCCGCGACGCCTTCCAGGCCGCGCACCTTCCGGTCCGGTGCCAGGCGCTGCAGCTCGCGTTCGGTGGCGTCGATGACCGCGGCGTCGAGCAGTTCCCGCAGCTCCACCCGGCCCAGCAGCTCGTTGAGCAGGGTCGAATCCAGGGCGAGCGCGGCGGCCCGGCGCTCGGCGAGCGGGGAATCGCCCTCGTAGAGGAACTGCGCGACGTAGCCGAACAGCAGGGACTTGGAAAACGGCGACGGCTGCTGCGTGGTGGTCTCCACGATCCGCAACTCGCGGCGCTCGATGGAGGCCGCGATGTCCTTCAGGGCCGGAAGATCGTAGACATCCTGCAGGCATTCGCGGACGGTTTCCAGCACGATCGGGAACGTGGGGTATTTCCGGGCGACGTCCAGCAGCTGGGCCGAGCGCTGCCGCTGCTGCCACAGCGGCTGCCGCTTCCCGGGAGTCTGCCGTGGCAGCAGCAGGGCACGCGCGGCGCACTCACGGAAACGGGAGGCGAACAGGGCGCTGCCGCCGACCTCCGCCGTCACGATCTGCTCCAGCTCCTCGGGGTCGAAGAGGAAGAGCTCGGCGCCGGGAGGTTCGTCCTCCATCATGGGGACCCGCAGCACGATCCCGTCGTCGGCGGCCATGGCGGAGCCGTCCATCCCGTAGCGCTGGTGCAGCCGCTGCCCGACGGCCAGGGCCCAGGGTGCGTGGACCGGCATGCCGAAGGGGCTGTGCAGCACCACCCGCCAGTCGCCGAGTTCGTCATGGAACCGCTCCACCACGAGGGTGGTGTCACAGGGGACCACCTCGGTGGCCAGCTTCTGTTCGGCCAGGTACTGGATCAGGTTGTTCGCCGCGAAGCCGTCCAGGCCGCTGGCCCTGCAGCGTTCGGTGGCGGGCCCGACGTCGGACGCCGACAGTTCGCGCACGAACGCGCCCAGCGCCCGGCCCAGGTCCACCGGCCGGCCGAGGGAATCGCCCTTCCAGAAGGGGAGCTTGCCGGGCTGGCCGAAGGCGGGGGAGACCAGGACGCGGTCGTGGGTGATGTCCTCGATCTTCCAGCTGGTCGCGCCGAGGGCAAAGATGTCGCCCACACGGGATTCGTAGACCATTTCCTCGTCGAGTTCGCCGACGCGGCGCCCGCCCTTGGCCGCCGCCGCGGCCGGGCTCGCCGCCCTGCCGTCCGCGGCTGCACCGCCGGCGGAGCCCGGGGAGCCGGTGCCCTCCGCCTCGGTGCCGATGATGTAGACGCCGAACAGCCCGCGGTCCGGGATGGTTCCGCCGGACGTGACGGCCAGCCGCTGCGCGCCCGGGCGGCCCTCGATGGTCCCGGCGTTGCGGTCCCAGATGATCCGGGGCCGCAGTTCCGCGAATTCGTCCGAGGGGTAGCGGCCCGCCAGCAGGTCCAGGGTCGCCTCGAAGGCGGAACGGGGCAGCGAAGCGAAGGGTGCCGACCGCCGGAGCGTGGAGAACCATTCCTCCACATCGATGGCGCCCAGGGCGGCGGCGGCGACGGTCTGCTGGGCCAGGATGTCCAGCGGGTTGGCCGGGACGCTGAGCCGCTCGATCTTCCCGCCGAGCATCCGTTCCACCGTGATGGCCGTGTGCACGAGGTCCGCGCGGTGCTTCGGGAACAGGACGCCCTGGGAGATCTCGCCGACCTGGTGCCCGGCGCGCCCCACCCGCTGCAGCCCGCTCGCCACCGACGGCGGGGACTCCACCTGCACCACGAGGTCCACGGCGCCCATGTCGATGCCGAGTTCCAGGGAGGACGTGGCCACCACGCAGCGCAGCCGGCCGGACTTCAGGTCGTCCTCGATCAGGGCTCGCTGGTCCTTGGACACCGACCCGTGGTGGGCCCGGGCCAGCACCGGATCGGCGCCGGCGGTGCTGCCGGCCTGCGCCATCATGTGCGCCGGCGTGGCCGTCGACGTTGGCAGCGGCCCGCCGCCCGGCACCGCGGCCCCGCCCGGCGGTGCGCCTGCCGGGGAGGCAGACTCCACGGCATCCCAGCCGCCGCCCGCGGCCACGAGCTGGCGCCCGGCATAGATCTCGTTGAGCCGGGCGGTCAGCCGTTCGGCGAGCCGGCGGGAATTGGCGAACACGATGGTGGACTGGTTGGCCAGCACCAGATCCACGATCTTCTCCTCCACATGCGGCCAGATGGACGCCTGCGGCTGCAGCCCGGACGCCGGGCCGGAGTCGAACGCCGCGGCCGCGCCCTGAAGATCGGACATGTCCTCCACCGGGACGGAGACTGTCAGGTCCCAGTTCTTCCGCGACGGCGGGGCGACGATCTCCACCGGTGCCGAGCCGGCCAGGAACTGCGCCACGAGCTCCCTGGGCTCCACGGTGGCCGAGAGGCCGATCCGCTGGGCGGGTTTGGGCAGCAGGGCATCGAGGCGTTCCAGCGATACCGCCAGGTGCGCACCCCGCTTCGTGCCAGCCACGGCGTGGACCTCGTCGACGATGATGGTGTCCACCTCGCTGAGGGTCTCCCGCGCCTTGGAGGTCAGCATCAGGAACAGGGACTCGGGGGTGGTGATGAGGATGTCCGGCGGGTGGCTGAGCAGCGAGCGGCGGTCCGACGCCGGGGTGTCCCCGGAGCGGACCCCGACGGTGATCAGCGGCGCGGGCAGCCCGAGGCGCTTGGCGGTCTGCGTGATGCCGATCAGGGGGGCACGGAGGTTGCGTTCGACGTCGACGCCCAGCGCCTTGAGCGGGGAAATGTACAGCACCCGGGTATTCCGCCTGGGTGCCTTCCGCCGCGTGCCCTTCAGCGCCGCCGCGTCCAGGCCGGGCAGTTCCTGGGGCTCGGCGGGGGCAGCGGCCAGCAGCCGGTCCAGTGCCCAGAGGAAGGCCGCGAGCGTCTTGCCGGAGCCGGTGGGGGCGACGACGAGGGCATGCGATCCGGAGGAGATGGCGTTCCAGGCGCCGTCCTGGGCCGGGGTGGGCTCGGCAAAGGCACCCAGGAACCAGTCCCGGGTCGGCCGGCTGAACCGGTCCATGGCGCCGGCCGCACGTGCTCCGGCGGCGAGCTCGCGCCCCTTCATTCCTCCATCATGCCTTACGGCACCGACAGTATCCGGCGGCCCGTTTCCGGGGTCCAGCCCGGGGCCCGGCCCGGCGCCCGGCCGTACCGTCAGCCCGGCAGCGCGCCCGGCTCAGCGTAGCTCCGGCGCACCGCCGCTACTTGGCCTGGAAGGCCTCGATGATCAGCAGGTTGATGCCGGCGTTGCTGCAGGCGTCCCGGGGCTGGGCGAGGAACAGCGAGGCGGTGTCCTCGGGCGGGTAGATCCTGAGGCCGGCGGCCGGGACCCGGGTGCAGTCCGTGTAGTTGGCGGCCTGGGTGTAGCGCAGCGTTGCGGTGCCCGCCTGGCCCGGGGCGAGCAAGACGTCGGTGACCGGGATCGACTCGTCCCGGGTTGCGGGCGCACCGATTGGCTCGCCGTTGGCGTCCGCGGTGAGGGAGACTCCCGCGTACCCCTTCAGCAGGCAGGGCCCGGTGCCGGAGTTCGTCAGGATCAGCTGCTGGTAGACGCTGCCGGCCGCGCCGCCGCCGGTGGAATCGGTGCTGGCCGTCAAGCCTGCGGCCTTGCAGAGCGCCGGGCCGGACTGGGTGGTCGGCTGGGCGCCCGGCGGGGTGGACGCCGGCGACGGCGGCGCCGAGGCGGACTCAGCCGGGGAAGCGCCGGAGCTGTTCGACGCGCTTGCCGTGGGTGCCGCCGGTCCGGTGGTGGACTGGGTCTGCGCCGCGCCAGCTCCGCAGCCGCTGAGCAGGAGCGCTGCCGCGGCAGCCGCCGTCGTAAGTACCAGGATGTTCTTGGTTCGCTGAGGCCTCATGGCTCAACTTTCATGCCCGCCGTTGCCTTAGTCAACGATGCCACGACCGCGGGTCCTGATTGATGACCGGATTGTGATTTCCGGGCCCCGGTCCAGCCGCAGGACCGGGCGGCCCGGCGTCACGGACGCCGCCCCAAGGCGTTTCCAAGGTCGCTGGGCCGTAGAATCGGCAGTACCTCCCGCTTTGAACCTCCACCCGGAAAGGACCGCCGATGACGACGCGTGCTTCTTTCCGGGTGTTCCGCAGCAGCCTGATCGGATCCCTCATCCTCGGCCTCGCGGCCAGCGGACACCTGGCCGGCGGCGGACGGTTGCCGGACCCGGCGGTCCTGGCCGCGCTCTGTGCCGTGGCGATCGTCCCGGTGGCCGCGCTGACGCGCTTCCAGCTGTCCTTCCCTGTCCTTGCCGGGCTGATCGGGGCCGGGCAGGCGTGGCTTCACTGGTCGTTCACTGCGCTGTCCGCCGGAAAACCCATGGTTCCGGCCCAGATGGTCCAGAGCCATACCGGGCACGTTGCCTCGGCCGTGCCCGCCGAGGTGTTCAGTTCCGCCATGACGGCTTCTTCGGCCGGAGCCGACGGCCTCATGTTCGCCGCGCACGCCGCCGCGACCCTGGGTACGGCGGTGTTGCTGGCCCGCGGAGAACAGGCACTCTCGGCGCTGGCCGTCTGGTTGCGCCCCTTGGTGCGGCTTCCCGAACCTGTCACGATCGTACCGGTGCGCGTCCCCGCACCCGCCCCGGCGCCCGTCATTCTTCCCCTGGACCGTCTTGGCCGCCGTCTGCCGACCCGGCGCGGCCCTCCGGCATTCGTGCCCGCCGCCTGAGACGGTCCCTTTCGCACACGGATGAGGGACCGCAGGCAGTGAGGCGCTGCTCTTACCGGACGGACACTGCGCCGGCCGGCCCCCCACCCGTTTCCTTTTGTGAAGGCACCATGCCATGAAGACCTCCCTTCGCCGTACCCTCAAGACCGCCGCCGCAGCCACGATGACCGCCGGCCTGCTCGCCGCCGGCGCCGCAGCAGCGTCCGCCCACGTCCATGTCGAGCCGGATGACACGGCGGCCGGCGGCTACACGCACGTGACCTTCAATGTCCCCAACGAATCCCCGACGGCCAAGACCAGCAGGCTCGAGGTGACCCTGCCCACGGACACCCCGTTCACGTCCGTCTCGGTCAAACCCATCGAGGGCTGGAAGGCCGAGGTCACCACCAGCAGCCTGCCCCAGCCGGTCACCATCGCGGGGGCCACGGTGACCAAGGCGGCCAGCTCCGTCGTCTGGACAGCCGACGCGGCCCACCAGATCGGGCAGAACGAATACCAGGCGTTCTCGCTCTCCGTCGGAGTCCTGCCGGACGCCGGGACAACGGTGACGCTGCCCACGGCCCAGACCTACACCGACGGGTCCGTGGTGAAGTGGGACGAGAAGACCGTTGAGGGCCAGGCCGAGCCCGGGCACCCGGCACCCTCGTTCGTGACCACGGCCAAGGATGCCGCGGCCACGGCCGTCACTGCCGCATCCCCGGCCCCGGCCACCCCGGCGGCCACCCCGGCGGCGGCCCCGGCCCCGGCGGCGGCGTCCTCCACCGGCGGTGAGACCGCCGGCTGGTTCGGACTGGCCGCAGGGTTGATCGGCCTGGCCGCCGGCGTGACCGCCCTGGCCCGCACCCGCCACGCCAAGGTCAGCTGACCCGTCGCCGGCCGGGCCCACATTGCCCGCGCCGAGACTGCCCGCGCCGGAAGATCCGGTGCGGGCAGTGTCGGGCCGCCTGGCAACTGATATGTGGGAAGGTTTGTCAAGGGGCAGTGGTGAGCGGCTCCCAACTTCTTTGGTGGGGGCCGCTGGTTGGGGTGCCGTCCGGGTGTGGCGGTCGTGCTGGCGAGTCTTGTATTCGACTGCAGTGTCAGGCTGATATGCGCGGGTTGGGTTACCGCATGACGATTGTTCGGCTGGGACGTATCGCTGTCTAAAATCGAGCGTCAACGGTGGCCCGTGTGCTCATAGTCGCGTCTCGATTTGGCCCCAAAGTGCTGCCACGTCACGCCCGCCACGCATCCGGAGGGCACGTTCTTTACGCCGCTTTCATGCGGCCCCCCTGCCCGTGTTCGCCTTGCTGGAGGGGCGCGGCCAGGGACCAGCACCAGCCGGCGAGTTCCCTGGCGATCGCGGTGTTGGCCGTGACGGACCTTTTCTTGCGGGCATCGAACACTTCCCACTTGTGGTGGAGCCGGTGGTTGCCTTCCAGGGCCCGGATCCGGGTGGCCGGGGCGACGAGGTCCAGCTGGCGCAGCAGCCGTTCCCCGGGCCGGGAGTAGGGGCGCCGGTGCTGCCAGGCAGCCTCGATGAGGAGTTTGCGGGCGTATTTGCTGCCGGCTTTCGTGATCGGTCCCTGGTGCCGGGATTGGCCCGAGGACTGCTGACTGGGCACCAGCCCCAGGTAGGAACCGATCGACGAGCCGGTGAACCGGGTCCAGTCGCCGATTTCCACGGCGAGCCCGAACCCGGTCGTGACCTGGATGCCGCGCAGGCACATCAACGCGTCGATCACCGGGGTGTACCGGCAGTCCTTGGCGACCGCCGCGACGCGCTGGTCGATGCGTTTCAGGTGCGCTGCCAGCAGTTCGGCCTGCTCCACGTCGGCTTCGTAGGTGAATTGGAGTACCGGGGAGTCGAAGTGCTGCCGGTGTAGCCAGGCCCCGTGCTCCTTCGTCCATTTGGTCTTCTCCGGGTACCTGATTCCGTGGCGGAGCAGGATCGCGTTGACATGCTGGCGGGCATGGGCGAGGTCCTTCGCGGCCGTGGCCCGCAGCCGGGACAAGTCCCGCAGGTCCTCCTGCTCCCGCGTCGGGACCTGCACTTGCGTGACTTGGCCCAGGGCGAGCATTTCCGCCAAAAGCCGGGCGTCCCGCTTGTCCGTTTTAATCTTGTCTCCCGGTGCCCGCAGCAGCTTTGAGGACGCCGCCACCACGCAGTCAACGCCGGCCTCCCGCAGGAACCGGGCCAGGACATACCCGGTCGGGCCCGACTCGTACACGGCCTTCACCGGCGGCTCGAAGCGGCGGACCCAATCCAAAACGACCGCCGGGTCCGAATCCATCTGCATCCGGACCAGTTCCCCGGTATCCGGGACCAGCGCGCAGCCGACAACAGACGCCGCGTGAACATCCAACCCAATAAACGTATGCTGAAACATAACCGGGACCTCCCAAAACTCACATGTGGCACTACCAATGCAACTCTCCGAGGGCCTCCGGGGCCAGGAGGTTGTTCACTGGCAATCCACGGACGCTGTGAAACAGAAGGTCCCGGCCCCTCGCCAACGGTGACCGCAGCCCCTGCCCGTCCGGATACAAGGCCATCCCCGCCGGGCCATAGGCCCCGCGGCGCCACCTCCGGGACGACGGAAACCCGCCAGCATCAAGCCGGCGCCGCGGGACCGCCCGGCGACAATGGCCGCCCCGGACGGGGCAGGAAACCCAACCACCCCCACCTCATATCGTCTAAAGCGGTTGGCGTTCCGTGGCTTGCAGCGCCTTGGCCCGACCAGCCTGGGTCCGGTGATCCGAACGCCCCGTGTGGCGGACGTTAGTCCGTTTCCGGTCCTGAGCAGTAGTGGCAGTCGTCCGGGCAGGATCCGCCCGCGGCAGGCCAGAAGTCCGGGCCGGCCAGTGTTTCGCCCGGGTCTTTCTCGGCCGTGCGTTCCGGCGCGCTAGCGGCGCTCATTCGCTGCCTCCGGCGTCGAGGGCGGCCAATTCGTATCCGTCGGTGACGTGGAACAGCTGCCGGTTGCCCCGGTCCGACATGACCCACACGACGGCGCCGTCGGCGGTCCGGTTGTCCACCCGGCCGGTGTGCTCGAGGTGGCCATTTCGACGGAGCTGGACGCTGTCACCGATCTGGACGTCGTCCCAGTGGGCTGAGCCGCTGGTGGCCCGGTTCTTCTGCAAAGTCACGATGATTCCTGGAGGTCACTGGTGGGAAACGCTTCTGTGACTTAGCTAACCGCAGGCGGAGGACGCGGCTCAATGGGTTAATTGACGGAGACGCAGCGAGTTTGTTGTGCAGTCGTCCAGTGGGGTTCCCGCCGTCAACCGGCCCGGCGCAGCAGGTCGCGGAACGTCGGTGCCGGACCACGGCGCCGGATGACGGGATTTTTCGGGTCTAAGCGATCAGTGCATGGAGGTCGACGCCGAAGAAGGCCACCAGCGGCCAGAGCAGGATCGCTGCAAGCCCTTCCAGGATGTTGCCGGGGATGTTCCAGGCCACCAAGTATCCATGGGTGGCGGCGACCAGCAGGCCGATCGCCAGATAGGCCAGCCCTATGAAACCAATTCCGCGTCCGCCCATTCGGCGCCTGCCAAATCCGCGCATCATCGCTTCTCTCCCATGATGGGTGGGAGCTAAAGTCTATTCCGCACCCGCCTCTTTGGATATGGGCGGCCTCAGCCGGACTCGGGGTCCTCGAGCGCGTGATCGCCCACGAAAGGACGACGACGTGAACAATGGAACTGAAGGATCACACGACCCGGCCCGAAAGAGGGAAGCCATGCCTGAAACTGCAGGCGGCACCGCGGCGTCCAGCCACGATGCATTGAACGAAACTGCTGATAAGCCGCGCACCGGCCTCCCGGCCATCTGGTCCGGAGCCTTGGGGAGGGCGAGCATCCGTTCCGTCCAGATCCTGCTGGTGGCGGCCCTGGCCTGGATGATCCTCTGGGGACTGACGAGGGTCCCGCTGGTCATCATTCCGGTCACCATCGCCCTGATCCTGGCTTCCGCCATCTCACCCCTCGTACGCTGGCTGACGGGCCACGCGTGGCCGCGGGCCCTGGCGGTGCTGGCGTCTTTCGTCGCTATCCTCGCCGTGTTCGGCGGCGTCGTCACCGGCGTCGTATTCCTGATCCGGTCCCAGTGGCAGGAGCTATCCCTCCGCGCCCTGGCCGGCGTGGACCAGCTTCACGCCTTCCTGAACAACGGGCCCATCCCGGTCAGTGACGTGCAGATCAACGCCACCCGCGACTCCATCAGGACCTTCTTCACCAGCAGCGCCTTCGGCACCGAGGCCCTCACCGGGCTGCGCGTCGCCGGCGAAATCGGCGCCGGGACGGTCTTACTGGCAGTGATCCTGTTCTTCTTCCTCAAGGACGGCGAAAAGATCCGCGACTTCCTGTTCGGGTTCCTTCCCGCCGACCATCGGGCCAAGGCACACCTGGCCGCGCTGCGCAGCACAGCCGTCCTGGGTGGCTACCTGCGCGGAACGGCCATCGTCGCAGCCATCGACGGGCTGGTCGTCGGCCTCTCCCTGCTGATCCTCCAGGTGCCCCTCGCGCTGCCGCTGGGCGTGTTCGTCTTCATCGGCGGATTCATCCCGATCGTCGGGGCGACGGCGGCTGGAACCCTTGCGGTCGCCGTCGCGCTGATCTCCAGCGGGCCCGTGACGGCACTGATCGTCTTTGCCGTTGTGGTCGGAACGAACCAGCTCGAGCACCATTTCCTCCAACCCGTCCTGATGGGCCGGGTGCTGCGCATCCACGGACTGGCGATCCTGCTGGCACTGGCCGCCGGAACCACGCTGGCGGGCATCATCGGAGCCCTCCTGGCGGTGCCGCTGACCGCCATGGGATGGACCGTGATCAAGACCTGGTCCGGCCGGGATGCCCCGGGCGCAGATCTTGTCGACACGGCGCCTGACGCGGCCTGACCAGGGCCGGAGCCGAGGCGCGGGGCCGGAGCGGGCGCCGGCGCCCTAACCCACGGCCTTCGCGGTCGCGAGTTCCCGTAGCTCCTTCAGGATTTCCAGCTGCTGGCTGTTGATGGCCATCAGAAGCTCAATCTCTTCCTTCGCCTTCACATTCGTGTCGTAGTCGTGCTGGGCCATCGCCGCCGCGATGGCGTCCTGCCGTTTGGCGGCGATGAGCAGGATGGCGCCCTGAAGCCCGGCCAGCATGGAGAGCAGGAGGTTCAGGAGTATGTAGGGATACGGGTCCCAGGCATTCGTCGCCAGGGCCCACGTATTGATGGCCGCCCAGATCATCATGAAGCCGATGAACCCGCCCACGAAGGGCCAGCTTCCCATCCCGTTGCGCATGATGTCGGCGGCGCGCTGGCCCTTGGTCAGCGAGGCTTTGTGCTGGTCGTGCCAGGTCTTCTGTTGATCGGTCATGACCCAGACTAACCGCGGGACAGGGTCAGCCCTGTCCCGCGGCATCATCAGCGGATTTTCAACTTGCGGACTCGGCCGCGCCGGCGAGGCGCAGCCAGGTGTCCACCACGGTGTCGGGGTTCAGCGAGACGGAGTCGATGCCTTCGCCGACCAGCCACTCGGCGAAGTCCGCATGGTCGCTGGGGCCCTGGCCGCAGATGCCCACGTACTTGCCCCGCTCCTTGCAGGCCTTGATGGCCATGCTCAGGAGCTTCTTGACTGCGGGGTTGCGTTCGTCAAAGCTGCCGGCGACGATCGCGGAGTCCCGGTCGAGGCCGAGGGTCAGCTGGGTCATGTCATTGGAGCCGATGGAGAAACCGTCGAAGTAGTCCAGGAACTCGTCGGCCAGCAGCGCGTTGGAGGGCAGTTCGCACATCATGATGACCTCCAGGCCGTTCTCGCCGCGGCGCAGTCCGTTCTCCGCGAGCAGGTCGATGACGCCGCGGGCCTCGTCCAGGGTGCGCACGAAGGGGATCATCAGTTTGACGTTGGTCAGCCCCATCTCGTTGCGGACGTAGGACAGGGCCTCGCACTCGAGGTCGAAGCAGTCCCGGAAGGACGGCTCGAGGTACCGGGAGGCGCCGCGGAAGCCGATCATCGGGTTCTCTTCGTGCGGCTCGTAGGCGGGGCCGCCGAGCAGGTTGGCGTACTCGTTGGACTTGAAGTCGGACATCCGCACGATCACCGGCTGCGGCGCGAACGCCGCGGCGATGGTGGCCACGCCTTCGGCCAGGCGCTTGATGTAGAAGTCGCGCGGGCTGTCGTAGGCGGCAATCAGCTCCCGGATTTCCGCGGCCACGTCCGCCGGCTGCTCGTCCAGGTTCAGGAGCGCCTTGGGGTGGATGCCGATCTGGCGGTTGATGATGAACTCCAGCCGGGCCAGGCCCACGCCGTGGTTGGGCAGCTGCGCGAACGTGAAGGCCTGCTCCGGGGTGCCGACGTTCATCATGACCTTGACCGGGGCCTCGGGCAGCTGCGTGATCTCGGTTTCCTCGACGCTGAAGTCCAGCAGCCCCTCGTAGATCAGGCCGGTCTCGCCTTCGGCGCAGGAGACGGTCACTTCGAGGCCGTCGGACAGGGTGTCGGTGACGTCGCCGGTGCCGACGACGGCGGGAATCCCCAGTTCGCGGGCGATGATCGCCGCGTGGCAGGTCCGGCCGCCGCGGTTGGTGACGATGGCCGAGGCCCGCTTCATGATCGGTTCCCAGTCCGGGTCGGTCATGTCCGCGACGAGGACGTCGCCGGTTTTGAAGGCGGCCATCTGGTCGATGGAGGTGAGGATACGGACGCGGCCGGCGCCGATCCGCTGCCCGATGGCGCGGCCCTCGGCGAGTACCTTGCCGGTCTCGTGCAGCCGGAAGCGGGTCCGCTGGCCGGCGGGCCGGCGGGACTGCACGGTCTCGGGGCGCGCCTGCAGGATGTACAGGCCGCCGTCGATCCCGTCCTTGCCCCATTCGATGTCCATCGGGCGCCCGTAGTGGGTCTCGATGGCGAGGGCGTGGCGGGCGAGCTGCTCGACGTCGTCGTCCGTGAGGCTGAAGCGGTTCCGCAAGGAAGCCTCGACCGGAACGAAGTCAATGGTGTGCCCGATTTCACGGTTGCTCGTGTAGGTCATCTGGAGCGCCTTCTCGCCCAGCCCGCGCTTGAGGATCGCGGGGCGGCCGGCCAGCAGCGCCGGCTTGTACACGTAGAACTCATCAGGGTTGACGGCGCCCTGGACGACGGCCTCGCCGAGGCCGTAGGAGGAGGTGACGAAGACGGCGTCGTTGAAGCCGGATTCGGTGTCCATGGTGAACATGACGCCGGAAGCCCCGACGTCGGACCGCACCATGCGCTGGATTCCGGCCGAGAGCGCCACTTCCGCGTGCTCGAATTTGTGGTGCACCCGGTACGCGATGGCGCGGTCGTTGTACAGGGACGCGAACACGTCCTTGATGGCCACCAGGATGTTGTCGATCCCGCGGACGTTCAGGAACGTTTCCTGCTGCCCGGCGAAGGAGGCATCGGGAAGGTCTTCCGCGGTGGCGCTGGAACGGACGGCCCAGGAGAGGTCCGCGGAGCCCCCGTGCTTGTCCACGAGCTTCTGGTAGGCGTCACGGACCTGCGCTTCGAACCCGGGCAGGAACGGCGTCTCGCGGATCAGGGTACGGATCTCCTGGCCCGCTGCGGCCAGCGCCGTCACGTCGTCGGTGTCCAGGCCGATCAGCCTGCCGACAATCTTCTGGTCCAGGCCCGAGTCGGCCAGGAAACTGCGGTAGGCGTCGGCAGTGGTGGCGAAGCCGTCCGGCACCTGGACTCCGGCGGAGGTCAGGTTCTGCACCATCTCGCCGAGCGAGGCGTTCTTGCCGCCGACCCGGTCCAGGTCCTTGAGTCCGAGTTCTGAGAACCACAGGATGTCTGTCGTCATTTGTTACTGCTCCTTTGCAGAGGATGGCATGCAGGGGCGCGCCCCGCGTGCGGCGATCACCGCTTGGTGGGCACAAGTCCTGTCCACAGTTTCACGTCTGCACCCGTCTTTCCAACATGACGTGCACCACACCGCGCTTGTGAAACTTTTCCCTAATGTTTGAGGTCCATCCGCTGCAGGATGGTGGCAGCCATTTCCTCCACGGACACACTGGCCGAATTCAGGTACGGAATCCCATGGGACACGTACAGGCGCTCGGCGCTGCGCAGCTCAAAACCGCACTGCCGCAGCGACGCGTAGGGCGAGCCGCGGCGGCGCTCGGTGCGGACCTGGCTCAGGCGCAGGGGATTGGTGGTGAGGCCGAAGCATTTCTCCACAAACGGCCGCAGCGGCTTGGGGAGCCCCTCCCGTTCAAAGTCCTCGTCCACCAGCGGGAAGTTCGCCGCGAAGATGCCGTGCTGCAGCGCCAGATACATGGTGGTGGGTGTTTTGCCGCACCGGGACGGTGCCACCAGGATGACCTGGGCCTTTTCCAGGGCGCGCAGGCTCTGGCCGTCGTCGTGCTCCATCGCGTATTCGACGGCGGCCATCCGGGACTGGTAGCGCGCAGCGTTGCCGAGGCCGTGCGCCCGGCCCGGTTCGCCGCTGGCCGGGGTGCCAAAGGCGCTCTCCAGCTGCCCCACGTGCGTCCCGATCAGGTCGACGATGATTCCCGTGCACGTGGCCAGGGTGCGGCGGATGTCACCGCCGACGGCCGTGGAAAAGACGATCGGCTGCAGGCCGCGGGCGGCCCGCCGGTCAATGATGTTCACGACGGCCTGCGCCTGGTCGACGGTGGTGATGAAGGGGATGGTGATGCGGTCGAAATCGTTCGCGGGGAACTGCGTCAGCAAGGTGTTGCCGAGCGTTTCGGCGGTGATGCCCGTACTGTCCGAGAGGAAGTAGACCGGGCGCGGATCGTCATTGGTCATGAACGCATTGTGCACCAACGCGGGCCGCATCCTCCAAGTAGGCACCATTGATTTCTCCCTGTCGCTCCGGTGGAGGCAGTGGTACGTTCAACGCGATGAGGACATGCTCCGGCGGATCCTCCTCAATCCAGCTCCTGATGCAACTTCAGAAAGCAGAGGCAACCATGACAACAGTGATGATCTTCCACGAGGTCGACGATGTTCAGCACTGGCTCGGCTCACCAAAACGCGAAGAAGTCTTCGGGCCTCTGGGCATCACGGTCCGAACATTCGTAGACCCGGCGAAGACCAACCGTGTCGGTTTGATCGTCGACGTCCCCGACATGGATACCTTCCAACAGATGATGGAGTCCGATGTTGCGGCCGAGGCCATGAAATACGACGGCGTCCGCCCGGAAACAATTGTGACGCTTGTCGAATCCTAGACGCACCGGCCAGCGGGCGTTAGGAAAACGTTAAGACATCACCAGGAACGCGCACGGCTACCCTGACTCAGGGTAACTTTCATGGTGCGTCGTCCCTGCAGAGTCCCCCAATGATGCAGGGGCGGCGCCTCTCAACGCGACGGACGCCATGGGGCGACAATGGAACTTGCGTCACGGACAGTTCAATGCAGGTTCCCTCATCAGCGGTAGTCAACAGCTTGGTATCCCGGGAGCCCTGCAATCATGAGGACGAAGGCCGCCGCGGAAGTGACGGCTTTGGGGACGATTTCGGACGCGCGGACAGTCATGGCGTTGATTTCAAGGTATTGGAATCACGAGCCCCATCAGCGAATACGGATCCGGGTGGCGATGAACCGAGTAGTTGTGGGGTATCCGGATCAGGCCCAGCGGGAGGTGACCAAGGCCCGATGCAGGTTGACATGCTGGCCCGGACCGTGTCAGGTCCGGGCCAGCACGAGTTTCCCAGAGCTCTGTTATACGACGCCGCGAAGTGCGTCAGTGGATTTCTGGTCGATGGTCCCAGCTTCATCAACAACAACACCGTAGTGTTACCCCTCGCAGTGCAAGGATCCCCGAAAACGCTATCCACGGATGAAGGGCCCCGCACTCAACAAGACCGGGCGCGGATCGTCATTGGTCATGAACGCATTGTGCACCAACGCGGGCCCTGCGTTCGAATGCCGGGGCGGCGGGGCGGTCGTGAAGCGGAACTTTGCGCCGGGCGGTTGCCGGATCAGGCCGGAACGGGCCGGGGAGTAACAGTCAACTGGATGCGGGCAGTTGCCCCGAGCAATCTGCGGGCCACGTCCGGCACTGGAATCTCACCGCGCCACCGGCGGGGAGTCCCGTCCCGGTCCGTGACCCTATCTGCCTCCTGCGGTTGCCACTCCCTGACCGCCGTCGGGACTGTGCTGGTCCAGGCGGCCCAAACGTGGGCAGACGCGGTGGCATCGCCCGGCTCGACGTCCACGAGCAGGGCATCCTGCCAGTCCTCCGTCTGCTCCAGATGGTCGAAGAGCAAGAACCGGCCGGCATCCTCCCGGATCGACAGCAACCTTAACTTGACGGCGTACCTAAGCGTCGGAACGGGTTCCAGGCCGTTCATGGGCCGGGGCGCCTTGGACGACAGGAAAGTCGTAAACAACGGGGTGGGCGTGTCGATGGAGTCCCGCCCCTGTTTTCGTTCCACCAGGACGGGGCAGTAATGGGCAGCGCTCTGTTCATGCATCAATACAGGCAGGCCCCTGATGGCGAGTCCCACATCCAGTTGAAATTCCATCTGGGCGGATGAGTCCCTGCCGGCGTCGAGGCCCACGAACTGGACTGCGATCTCCAGGTCCCCGAAAAGGAAACGCTGCAGGTTTTGGTACCCCTCCTCGGAATTGACAATGCCGTATCGCCCGCTGTGGCTGCGATGAACGACAGCGCGGTGGGCGTTGCGCACCGCCGCATTCTCGATTTGGACCAGTCCGTCGCTTCGCGCTCCGACGGCTTTGGAGGACAAACCGTGGGCCACGCCATAGTCCTCGGGGTTCGACCCGACCAGACAGAACAACCGGTCCACAGGAAAACCGTCGTCCGGCATCGCGGTACCGGTGAAGCCGGCCGGAGCTGTGGCGTTCGATCCGACCCCTGGCGTGAGGTATTCATACATGCGGTCCGGACCGAACACATCGGATCCGAGGAAGCCTGTCAGGTCACGGACACGCTCTGGGATCCCGAAGCCGACCGCGAACAGGATGCCGCCGTGAGGGGTTGCATAGGTGAAGAATCGGGCCACGTACTCAGCGCCAGCGGCAGGATTGATGGTTCCGTCGTCGGCGGCGGTGCTTTCAGGAATTATCCGTTGGATTGCCGCACGGCAGATAAGCCCGCCCATGGAATGTGCCACCAGGAATACCTTCGGCGCTCCGGTCTTCAAGAGCACTAGCTTGATCATCATGAACAGATCGCGGGCAGCTCCCTCCAAAGAGAAGTCGGCCGGTCTCTCCCCGAAGGTGGAGGCTGACTCGTCATAGAAACGATGGATCCATATGGTGGCAGAGTCGACCGACCCTGCCCGGGCCTGGTGCAGGAAGGCTCTCTGGTCTCCATAGACTGGAACCTGGTACGCATGGTCCGTCACCAGGCGAAGCATCGGTGATTCAAACTGGAGGAACTGCGGACGCCCCGAACGGTTCGCGCGGACGTGGACCGAACCCTGGCTGAAGCCGTAGAAGGGATCATCGACCGCAACGTCTTTTTCTGCCCCGCTTCCGGCATAGCCCCGGACATAGATGATCGGCAGCCGGCCATCGTTTCCGTAGGTCATCGAAGGGGCCCCTCTGAACGTCGATTTTTCCTTCACACCGTTACCGCGGACGCCGGTTGAATGAACCGGGATGTACCGGACTGCCTGTACCCTGCCAGGTCCGAACCTGGCGGGGCACAGGCCCAAGTTTGCTCCGAGGCAGCCAATGTATCAAGGTCCCGGCCGCATCCTGCGCGGGCCTTCTGGAAGGGCCAGCGCCGGGCTCACGGCGCGGGCACAATCGGCACGTCCCGGAACTTCCCGGTGGTCACTTCCGTGACCACCGCCTCCTGGTTGGATGTAGTCAACTGAAAAGCCACTGCCAGGGAATCATTCGCCGTCACGCGCAGCGAGACCGCGTCCTCAGGACGAGGCGCCGAGGCTCAACGCGGCCCTCGGCGATGTCTCGGCGTAGGCTCGGGCGCCGTCGACCCAGGTCTCCAGGACGGCGATCCTGGAGATGTCCCCCGCCGCCACGGCCAGTGGGTCGGCGCTGAGCACCACAAAGTCCGCGCGCTTGCCGGGGGAGATGCTGCCCAGCTCGTCCTCGCGGCCCAGGGCCCGGGCGCCGTTGATCGTGTGGGCGGCCAGGGCCTCTTCCGCCGTGATCCGCAGATTTTCCGCCCCCAGCCGGTGGCCCTGCCGGGTCACCCGCGTCACCGCCGCCTGGATGGCCTCGAGCGGCTTGGGCTCGGCCACGGGCGCGTCGGAGCTGAGCGTGACCGGCACGCCGGCCGCCACAAACTCGCCAAGCGGGTTGAAGCGTTCGCCGGGGGTGCCGATCGCCGCGGTCACGCCTTCGCCCCAGTTGAAGTAGTGCTGCGGCTGGTTGACGGGGTAGACGCCCAGCTCCTTCATCCGCACAATCTGCTCCGGGCTGGGCAGGCCGCAATGCTCGATCCGGTGCCGGGCGTCCGAATCGGGGGAGGCAGCCTGCGCGGCCTCGATCGCATCCAGAACCATGCCGATCGCGGTGGGGGACTGCGCATGCGTGGCCGTCTGTAGGCCCACCGAATGCGCCCGCATGATGAGTCCGCTGTAGTCGCTCGGCTCATGGTAGAGCTGGCCCGTGCGGCACGGGTCACCCACATAGCCGTCGGGGAAATACGCCGTCCAGCCGCCAAGAGTCCCGTCGGCGTAGAATTTGATGCCGCCCACGGCCAGGTGGGAGTTGCCGAAGGCGCCCTGGATGCCGATCTCGATGGCCTGCTCGAGCAGGTGGGACAGCAGGTACATGCTGACCCGGGTCTTGAGCTCGTTCCGGGCGGACAGACGCAGGTACATGTCCAGCTCGCGCCGGGTCACCTGGCAGTCGCCGATACTCGTGACGCCGCCCTGCAGGAACTTCTCCTGGGCCGCGCGCAGCTGGCGCAGGTGCTCCTCGGGCTCGTCCTCGAGGTGGAAGTTCGGGCCGTGGTGGCCCACCTTGACGCCGTTGATACCCGTCAAAATGTTGCAGGCCGCGTCCGAGAGCTCACCCGTGAGCTCGCCGTCGGCGTCCCGGAAGAACTCGCCGCCCGCGGGGTTGGGGGTGTCCCTGTCCACGCCATGCAGGGCGAGCGTGTAGTTGTTCACGACGCCGCCGTGCCCGCTGGCGTTCATGAGATAGACCTCGCGGTCCGTGGCGACCTGGTCCAGTTCCTCCTTGCGCGGGTGCCGGCCCTCCGCCAGGTTCCTGTGCTCGTAGCCGTAGCCGCGCACGGGGGTGGTGCCGGGCAGACGCTCAGCGGCCTCGCGGAGCAGAGCCACGATCTCGGGGATCGTGGCCGCCTTCGCCGGTCCGCAGTCCACCCAGCTCATCATCTGCCCGTACATGAGCGGGTGGGCGTGCGGGTCGATGAAGCCCGGAACCACCACCTTGCCCGCCAGGCTCACTACGGCGGGTTCGGCCGGGCACCGCCGGCGGGCCTGGGCGCGGCATTCGGCCTCGGTGCCGACCGCAGCCACATGCGAGCCGTGGACCAGGAACGCCTCGGCGCGGCCCAGCTGCGGGTCCAGGGTGTGGACCGTGGCGCCCGTGAAAATGGTGCTGACGGCATCCAGCGGGGATGCTTCCAGATGGTGAAGCTTGCGCATGTTGTTGACCTCGCTTTGCAGGGGTGGCTGAGGCTAGCGGCGGATGCCGGCCGGCATGTCGGGGGCGGTGGCGACGATGACGCTGACGCCGTCGTGCCCGTAACTTTCCTTCAGGGCCCGGCCGAAGGCCTCGGGGTCCTCGACCCGCGAGGAGCGGGCGCCGAAACCCTCGGCGATCTTGACGTGGTCGACGGCGGTGACGTCCGTGTCGATCCGGGTCGCGTTGGCGCGGTCGAAGGAGTCCCGGATTTCGCCGTAGCCGGCGTTGTCCCACAGGACCACGGTCAGCTGGGACCTGCGGTCCACGGCGCTGGCCAGTTCAGTCAGCGTGAAGAGGGAGCCGCCGTCGCCTGCGATGGCGAGCACGTACTTGTCGGGTGCCGCGATCCGGGCGCCGACGGCCATCGGGATGGCCGCACCCAGGGTGCCCAGCCCGTAGCTGGCGATCCAGGTGCCGGGAGTGGAATGCGGCAGGTACTGCTGGGCCGTGTAGGCCAGCTGGGTGGAGTCCAGCACGGTGATCGTGTCCGGCGGCGTCTCCTCGGCCAGGGCGTCCAGCCAGGGCATGTGCACCCGGGAGGCGTCGACCCATTCGATCGCCGAGCGCATGGCGGCTGCCCGCGCGGCGCCGTCGTGGGCGGCGGGCGGCAGGTCCGCCGTCGCGTCGAGCAGCGCGGCCAGCACGGTCTCGGCGCGCCCGGCCAGTCCCGCCGCGGCGGCGAAGGGGACGTTGAGCTGGGCGGGGTCCACGTCGATGCGGATGATGCGGCCCCCGATGCGGACGGGGCTGCCCGTGTAGATGGTCTCGGTCTCGGAGAATTCGGTGCCGATCGCGACGACGACGTCGGCCGCGTGCAGTTCCGCCTGCGTCCCGGAGAAGGGCAGCTGGTTGGAGGCGGAGAGCGGGTGGTCCGCGGGGATGATGCCTTTGGCGTTGGTGGTGGCGATGACAGGGGCGTCGAAGCGTTCGGCCAGCCGGATCAGTTGCTCGGAGGCGAGCAGGGCGCCGCCGCCGGCGAGGATGACGGGCCGCGAGGCCGTGCGCAGCAGCTCGGCGGCCTCGCGAAGCTGCGCCGTGGTCCAGCCCTGCGCCGGAGCGGGCAGGGACACCGGCTCGATCGTCCCGACCTCCTTGTCGAGGATGTCAATGGGGATCGCGATGTGCGCCGGGCGCGGCCGCCCGGTCCGGAAGCCCTGCCAGATTTCGGCCAGCACCTGGGCGTACTGCTCCGGATCCGTCACGGTCACGGAGGGGGACGTCAGCTTGCCCACGAGCCCGGCCTGGTCCGGGATGTCATGCAGCGGGCCGCGGTTCCGGCCCAGCAGTGCCGTCTCGGTCGTGGAGGCGAGGACCAGCATCGGCACGGAATCGTGCCAGGCCTGGGCCATGGGGGTCAGCGCGTTCAGCACACCGGGGCCGGAGATGAGCAGGCAGACGCCGGGCTTGCCGCTGACGCGGGCGTAGCCGTCCGCCATGAAACCGGACCCCTGCTCGTGCCGGGCCGGGATGGAGCGGATTCCGGTCTCGTCGAGTCCGCGGTACAACTCGATCGTATGGACCCCGGGGATCCCGAAGACCGTGTCGACGTCGTAGTGCTCGAGGAGTTTGACTGCTGCCTGGCCGAATTTCATGTCGCCTTCTCCGCGTTCAGTTCAGTGGTGGTTCCGGGGCGTGTTTGCATGCGCTGAAGCTGCCTGGGAGCCCTGTGGGGCATGGCGGCGTGAACAGTTCGCACCCCTGGCTGCCGGCGGGACGCCGTCCGGGATGGCTAGTGGACGTGGCTGAGGAACTTCTTGGTCCGCTCGTGTTGCGGGTTGCCGAAGAACTGTTCCGGGGCGGACTGCTCGATGATGTAGCCGCCGTCGAACATGACCACCTCGGAGGCCACACGCTGGGCGAACTTGACCTCGTGCGTGACCACGACCATCGTCATGCCTTCGCGGGCCAGGCTCTCCATGACCTCCAGGACCTCGCCCACCAGTTCGGGGTCCAGGGCCGAGGTCGGCTCGTCGAAGAGCAGGACCTTCGGGTTCATGACCAGGGCCCGGGCGATCGCCACGCGCTGCTGCTGTCCGCCGGAGAGCTCCGAGGGGAAGGCGTGCGCCCGATCGGCGAGGCCCACGCGGGCCAGCATCTCGTGCGCGATCGTTTCGGCTTCCTTCTTGTGCGTCTTGCGGACGGTGGTCATGCCGACCATGACGTTATGCAGCGCGTTCAGGTGCGGAAACAGGTTGAACTTCTGGAACACCATGCCGATGTCGACGCGTTGGTGCGCCATGGCGCGTTCGGAGAGCGGCACAAAATCGCCTCTGCGTTCCGCCACCCCGATGCGCTTGGACTCCAGGTAGATCTCGCCGTCGTCGGCGGTCTCGAGCAGGGCCATCAGACGGAGCATGGTGGACTTGCCGGAGCCCGAGGGGCCCAGAACCGCCTTGACCTGGCCGCGCTGGATCTCGAAATCGACGCCCTTAAGGACAGGATTGTGGCCGTAGCTTTTCTGCAGGTTCTTGACCCGCAGGATCGGCTGACCTGCAGCTTCACTCACAATATGACCTCTTCCTTCTCCGGGCGTGTCCGGATGACCTTGGCCGCCTTGGTGGTCCACCGGAATTTCCGCTCGAAGTAGCTCTGCAGGATCATCAGGATCGAGACGATGACGAGGTAGTAGATGATGGCGGCCGCGTAGTACTCGGCGTAGCGGAATGTCACCGAGACGCCCACTTGCGCCGTAGTGAGCAGTTCCCGCAGCGAGATGACACTGGCCAGGGACGTGTACTTGACCAGGCCGATGAACTCGTTGCCCGTCGGCGGGATCGCGATGCGGGTGGCCTGGGGAATGATGACCTTGAGCATGACCTGGGCCGGCGTCATGCCCAGTGCGCGGGCGGCCAGGGGCTGTCCCTCATCGACGCTCAGCAGCGCCGAGCGAAGGATTTCCGCCATGTATGCGCCCTCCACAACGGACAGTGCGATGAGGGCCGCCAGGAAGGGTGTGTACCAGCTTTCCGTCAGGGCCGGAATGAGCTGCGGGCCCGCATTCCAGACGATCAGCAGCACCAGCAGGGTGGGAATTGCCCGGAAGAACCAGACATAGGAGCCGGAGATGCCCCGGGCCGTCTTGTTCTTGCTGATGCGGCCCACCGCGAGGGCGAAGCCGATCAGGATGGCCAGGATCTGGGAGAGCGCGGCCAGGCCCAGGGCGATGCCGGCGCCCTGCACGTACTCCAGGGAGAAGAGTTGCGCCCAGAAGATGGCCGGATCAAATTGCATGGCGTCCCACCATCGACGTTGCCATTCGGCCTAGCCCTTGACCAGTTTGTCTGGGTTGAGGCCGTACTTCTTGGCGAGCTCGGCAAGCGTCCCCTTGCTGATGAGCGCCTTGACGGCCTTGGCCACCGGCTCGCTGAGCGGGCCGCCCTTGATCGTGAAGACACCGAACGTCGTGTCGGTCGGGAAGATCCCCTCCACGGGGGCCAGCGCGCCGTTGCTCTTGGCCACGATGTCCGCTATCGCGACGTCGGTTTCCACCAGGGCGTCGGCCTTGCCATTGGTGACGGCCAGGACCGTCTCGGTGACCTTGGGGTATTCGGCGACGTTGATGTTGCCCTTGCCGCCCTGCACGCACTTCTCGCCCAGCGCCCGGACGGTGGCGGCGTTGGCCCCGCCGTTCTGGGCCGCGACGGTCTTGCCGCAGAGGTCGTCTGCAACCTTGATGCTGTCCTTGTTCTTGGCGGCGACGATGATGCCGGGGCCGGTGTTGAGGTACTTGGCGCCGTCGGCAACCTGCAGGCGGGGCTCGCTCGTGTAGAGGCCGGACCACATGACGTCGCAGCGTTTGGCCTGCAGGGCGGGCATGAGACCGTCGAAGGCGGCCTGCTGGAAGGTCGGGGTGAGGCCCCAGTAGGACGCGAGGGCGCGGGCGCCGTCGGCGTCGAAGCCGATGATGTCTCCGCTGGTTCCGTTGCTGAAGTACTCCAGCGGGGCGTATTCGGGGTCGATGCAGATCTTCAGCTGGCCGGCGGTGATGAGCCCGCTCGGCGCGGCCTCGACCGCGGCAGCCGTCGAGGCGGTGCTGGCGGGACTGGATCCGCCTCCGCAGGCGGAGAGGGACAGCGCGAGGATTGCTGTGCCGAGGAGGCTGGCAGTTTTCTTCAAGGCCATCTCACTTTCGATTTCGTGGTGCAGATCACACCGGGAGGGGATGAGATGACCGTAGTCCCAAGCACTGGCCGTGGCAAGCAATCGAATTGTTACATTGCCGACTTGGTGATTCTTTTGCTGGGACGCCCGACATAAATGTGACTCTTGAGCCTGAATTTCTCGGTTGCTTCTCGTTTTTCGTCAGTTCGAGCGAGATAAGATTCTTCAAGGTTGTTCCGCTCGCGGTTCCGAAGGGTACGCCATGGTCGACATCGACGAACAGATCTTCTCCCTGCTGCAGGACGACGGGCGTGCCAGTTACTCCGCCATGGCCCAAAAAATCGGGGTATCGCGGGCCGCGATCACGGCCCGGGTCGATGCGCTCATGGCGGATGGATCACTTCGCGTCGTCTCCGCAACCCACCCCGACTTCCTGGGCCTTCACTCCATCTCGCACGTGTCGATCCAGACAGACGGACCCTCGGACCCTGTCGTTGAGGCGCTTTCCTCCTGGCCGGCCGTTGTGCTGGTGTTGGGGGTGGGCGGCATCCACAACCTCGTGGTCGAAATCCGGCTCCCCAACCAGGTGGACCTCTATGCCACGATCGGGCGGATCCGCTCCCTGCCCGGGGTCTTGACCGTGAACACCCTGGTCTATGTGGACGTGGTCAGGGGCATCTTCATGCCGCGGCATGCGCTGCCGGAGAACGTGAGGGTCGACGACGCCGATCTGCAACTGATGCGCCGGCTCGAGCAGGACGGCCGCATGAGCTACAAGGATCTGGCTCCGCTCCTGGGGCTTTCTCCCAGCGCGGTGCGGAACCGGGTCAACTACCTGCTCGACAACCACGTGATCCGCATCGGGGCCGCGCACAACCGGCGGGGCCGAACCCGCAACGTCGCGACGGGGCTGGGCGTGAACCTGCGGGGCGACGGGGCCTCCGTGGTTGATGTCATGGCCACCCTGCCGGGCATCGAGTTCCTGGCCCGCACGATCGGCCGGTTCGATCTGGTCGCCACGCTGGCCGCTGACTCAGCGGCGACCCTCCGGCATCTCATCGACCGGCTCAGGGAGGTTGACGATGTGGTCAAGATCGAGTCCTGGATGCATCTTGAGGTCTTCAAGGAGAAGTACGAATGGCCCGTCCCTGACGCAGCCAGGCCCTTCCCGCCCCCGTCGAACGGCGCCGGCCGGCGCCCCTGAGCCGCCCACCGCCAAGGATGGGGATATCGAAGCCCGGGAATATTTTGGTGCTATGCCGGAGGTACGAACATGAGAGAGGGGGTGTATCGGGCCCCTGTTCGTCGTAGACTTCGGCCATAGGCGTGGTGTCGATACATAGGGGAAAGCATGGCTTACAGCGGAACTGGCAACGAGAAAGCTGTGCTCGCGAGCGACTTGAATCGGGGTCACATCGGGCACACAATCAGCTTCGAGCCTGATGAATTCACAGTCGTCTTCGGCCGCATCAGTGCCATCGCACGCAAGGAAGGCGGAGTGACCATCGCCTTGGACGGTGTCGTCGGCACAGGAGGGTTCCAGGCCAACTACAGCTTGCCGCCGACCCAGAACGTCTACGTGCAGCCGGACATGCTGACCAACACGGAATCGACTATCAAGGATTTGTTCGGCAAGGTTCAGGACAACCTGCGCGGCCATAAGGGCGACACGTCGTCAGAGCAGTAGCGCGTCCGGCCTCGGCTCGGTCGGGATGCTGCCGCGCAAAGGCCATTTAGGCAAAGCAAAGGCCCTGCTTCCCTTGTAAACAAAGGGAAGCAGGGCCTTTCTGTTCCGCGGTGACGGTGGGATTTGAACCCACGTTGGCTTTGACACCAAACAACATTTCGAGTGTTGCACCTTCGGCCGCTCGGACACGTCACCAACCTGTATAGGGTACCGGAGCATGGCCCCCATCCCCAAAACGGCCCCGAAACACCCGCTCCCGGCGACCCGCCCTGAGCGGACCCGGCGGCCCTCCCGGGCCCGCGCCCCCTTCCCGCGCACCGTCATGGGCGCTAGATTCATCAGCAAGATGATCATTCCCGGAGAGCCCACCGCAGCAACCGCCTATTGGACCGTCGGCCCCGAAAAGGGCGAGCTCCGGCGCGAGGACCTGCCCGCCCCCGGACCGGGCGAGGCCCTCGTGCGGACCCTCTACTCCGGCATCAGCAAGGGCACCGAACTCGTGGTGTACAACGCCCGCGTGCCGGCATGCGTGGCCGGGGAAATGGCCGCGCCGCACCAGGAGGGCACCTTCCCCTCGCCCGTGAAATTCGGCTACCTCTCCGTCGGCATCGTGGAGGAGGGCCCGGGGGACTGGCCCGGCAAGACGGTCTTCTGCCTGTACCCGCACCAGGACCGCTACATCGTCCCGGTGGAGTCCCTCACCGTGGTCCCCGACGACGTCCCGGCCCGCCGCGCCGTGCTCACCGGCACCGTCGAAACCGCCGTCAACGGGCTCTGGGAAGCCGGCCCGCGGCTGGGCGACCGCGTCGCCGTGATCGGCGCCGGACTCGTCGGCGGCATGGTGGCCAAGCTCCTGGGCGCCTTTCCGCTGGCCCGCCTCCAGCTGGTCGACGTCGACCCGGCCAAGCGCGCGTTCGCCGAGGCTCTCGGCGTCGAGTTCTGCCACCCCGACGACGCCCTGCCGGACTGCGACATCGTGATCCACTGCTCCGCCTCGCAGGAGGGCCTCGAGCGGAGCCTGCAGCTGGCCGGTGATGAGGGCGACGTGATCGAGATGTCCTGGTACGCGGACCGCAAGGTCACCCTGCCGCTGGGGGAGGACTTCCACGCCCGCCGGCTCTCCGTCCGCGCCAGCCAGGTGGGGGTGGTGGCCCGGGCCCGCCGGCACCGCCGCACCGCCGCGGACCGGCTCAGGCTCGCCGTGGCCCTGCTGAACGATCCCGTGTTCGACGTCTTCCTCACCGGGGCCTCCCCGTTCGACGAGCTGCCCGGCGTCGTCCAGCAGCTGTCCGACGGCGCGCTGGGCGCGCTCTGCCACGTCATTGAATACCCCGTCATCGAATACCCATCGACCGAAACCACGAGGTAAGACCGTGTTCAGCCTGACTGTCCGCAGCCATTTCATGATCGCCCACAGCCTGCCCGGTGAGGTGTTCGGCCCAGCCCAGGGCCTGCACGGGGCGACCTTCGTCGCGGAGGTGTCCTTCCGCCGTCGTGCGCTCAATGACGACTCGATTGTCCTGGACATCGGCGAGGCCGGGAAGGTGCTGGAGTCGGTCCTGGCGGGGCTGAACTACAAGAACCTCGACGAGCACCCCGATTTCGCCGGCAAACTGAGCACCACCGAGGCCCTGGCCCGGTACATCGCCGACGCCGTGGCGGCGCAGATCCGCCCCGGCCCGGACGGAGGCGGGCTGGCGGGCCTGGACGTCACCCTGCGCGAGACACCGGACGCCTGGGCCGGCTACTCGCTCGATTTCGACGCCAGCTAGGAACCCGGTGAAGCCGCCCGGCCCCCGCATCCGCCTGGTGGTGCCCGGCAACGTGCGCCACAACTCCGGCGGCAACGTCTACAACGCCGCCCTGGCCCGGGAGCTGGCCGCCGCCGGCGCCGACGTGGAGACCTGCCCGCTCGACGGCGGCTGGCCGGTCGGCAGCGCCGGGGACCGGCGGCGGCTGGCAGCCCTGCTGCGTGCCCCCGCCGGCGGGGAGGACCAGATAGGGGACCAGACGGGGGAGGAGATAGTCCTCGTGGACGGGCTGCTCGCCTGCGGGGCGCCGGACGCGCTGGAAAGGGCCGCGGCCGCCGGCCGGCCAGTCTGGATCCTGCTGCACATGCCCCTGGGCCCGCATCCGGAGCTGGAACGCCGTGCCCTGCACGCCGCGGCCGGGGTCATATGCACCAGCAGCTCCGCCGCGGCAGCCATCCGGGCGAGGCATGGGTTCGACCTGGCCAAGGTGGCGTTGCCGGGCACCGACGCCGCCCCGCGGGCCGCGGGCTCGCAGCCCCCGCACCTCATCGCCGCCGCCGCTTTGCTGCCGAACAAGGACCAGTCGCTGCTGATCGCCGCGCTCGCCCGGCTCACCGAACTGCCCTGGACCGCCTCCCTCCCCGGCTCCGACACTGCAGACCCCGGCTACGCCGCCCGGCTCCGGGACACCGTGGAGCGCCTGGGGCTGCGGCACCGCATCATCATTCCCGGCGAGCTGCGCGGCGCCGCGTTGGACGCCGAATGGGCTGCGGCCGACCTCAGCCTGCTCGTCTCCCGCGCCGAGACCTACGGACTGGTGGTCACCGAATCGCTCGCCCGCGGCATCCCGGTGGTGGTGCGCGAGGGCACGGGCGCCGTCGAGGCGCTCGCCGCCGGCGGGGAAACAGAACCCGTGCCGGGCACCCCCGTCGCCCTCGCGGCAGACCCGGCCCCGCTGGCCGACGTGCTGCGCCGCTGGCTCACCGATCCCGGGCTCCAGGCGCGCTGGCGGGACGCCGCCGTGGCCGCGCGGGACCGGCTGCCCGGCTGGGACGCCACGGCCCGGGCGGTGCTGGCGGTCCTCGGGGCGGACGTGCCGGACGGCAGGCCTGGCCGGGTTCGTTCCGCTGGCGGGCAAGCTGTTGGAGAATGAGCGCATGACAATCGAGGAGCCCATGACAATCGAGCCGATGATGTCCGAGGTGCCTCCCGCCGGGACCCTCACGCCCGGGCGGCTGCGCGCCTGGGCCTGGCACAAACAGGGCCTGGACGGCTCGCTGGCGGGCCGCACCGCGGAGCAGGTCTTTGCCCGGGCCGGCTGGGCGCGGTCCGTGGGCGGCGCGAATCCCTATCTCACGCTCTTCGCCCGTGCCGGCATCCGCCGCGAACAGGTTGACGCCGACGTCCTCGCCCACCGCATCCTCGAACTCCCCACCGCCCGCGGCTGCACCTACGTCCTGGGCCGTGACGACTTCGCCTGGGCGCTGCAGCTGGGCAAGGATGCCGAGGAGGCGTTCCGGGTGCTCGGCCGGTTGGGCGTGGACCGCAGCGAAATCACGCTGCTCGAGGATCAGGTCCTGCACACCCTCGCCGAAGCTTCCGCGCCGCTGGATCCCAAGCAGCTCAAGGAGGAGCTGGGCGATTCCGTGCGCAGCCTCGGCGAGGAAGGCAAGAAGAAGGGTGCGGTCACCACGCTTCCCACCGCCCTCGGGATCCTGCAGGCGCAGGGCAGGATCCGCCGCGTCCCCGTCAACGGGCGCCTTGACCAGCAGCGCTACGCGTACGAGCTGTGGGGCCTGCCGCCGGGCCCCCTCGACGACGACGGGGCGCGCACCGAGCTGATCCGCCGCTACCTGGGCTGGACCGGCGGCGCCACCCTCAAACAGTCCCAGTGGTTCACCGGATTCACCGTGGCGCAGAGCAAGGCGGCGCTGGCCGCCGTCGGCGCCGTGCAGGTGCCCACCGGGGTGACCACTGAGGTGACCACCGCCGCCGGGGGCGGGGCGCTGTGGATGCTGCCCGACGACGTCGAGCGCCTCGCCGCCTTCGAGGAACCCGCCGGGGAGCAGATCCAGCTGCTCGCCGGGACGGATTCACTGATGCTGCTGCGGCGCAACGCGGCGGACCTGCTGGCCGAGGACGGCCCTGAAGGGGCCGGCCCTGAAAGGGACAAAATCGCCGAGCAGGCCCTCGGCTCGCTGGCGCTGCAGGCCGATCTCCCGGACCACCCCATCCTGGACCGTGGCCGGATCATCGGGCTCTGGCAGTACGATCCGGGCAAGGAACGGATCGTTTCCCGGGTCTTCCGCAACCGGACGCCGGCGGTGGACCGGCGGATCGCCGAGGTCCAGGCCTGGATCAGGGAGGACCTCGGCGACTTCCGCGCCTACAGCCTGGATTCACCGGCCTCCCGGCAGCAGCGGATCGACGGCCTGGCCGCGTCCGCCGGCGCCAACTAGACCGGCGGGTGGACCGACATGGCTCAACCGGTGCGGTGTCCGGCGAAGAAGCCCCGCAGCAGCGCCGCGCACTCCGGCTCCCGGACCCCCGCATACACTTCCACCCAGTGGTTGAGCCGGCGCTCGCGGAGAATGTCGAACACGGAACCGGCGGCCCCGGCCTTCTCATCCCACGCGCCGAACACCACCCGCGGGATCCGGGCCAGCACCACCGCGCCGGCGCACATGGCACAGGGCTCCAGCGTGACCACCAGGGTGCAGTCCGCCAGCCGCCATCCGCTAGGCCGCGGGGCGCCTGCGGATTCCCCGGCCGCCGCCCGCAGCTCCCGCAGCCGCGCCGCGGCCTCGCGGATGGCCACCATCTCCGCGTGCGCCGTCGGGTCCCCGAGCGCTTCGCGTTCGTTCCGTCCGGAGCCGAGCACGCCGCCGTCGGGCCCGATCACGACGGCGCCGATCGGCACATCCGCGGTGGCAAGCGCCCGGCGCGCCTCGGACAGGGCAAGGCCCATCCAGGCGGCATGGCGGGGCTCCGGGGCGGTCATTGCTCAATGATAGTTTCGTGGAAAGGGAAGCCGTGACAAGCCGAGGAGCCGGGAGGCAGCCGTGAGGACAGTGCCGGAGCACTTGACCCACCACTGGGGCCGCTGGGTGGTCCCGTACGCGGCCCTGTGGATCACCCTGCTGGTGGGCGGCGTGGTCGTGGTGGTCCTGGCACTGCTGGGCGCCGAGGTGTACGACAACGTGGTGGACGACGTCGGACTGGCGAGCCTGGACAAACCCACGCTGGCCTTCGCCGAACAGCTGCGGAGCCCTGCACTGGACTCCGCCGTGACGGCGTTCACCAATATCGGCGGCGGGATCGGCATGCCCATCCTGGCCACCATCCTGACCGCGTGGCTGACCTTCCTCACCCGCACGTGGCGGGCAATGATCCTGATCGGCGGCGCCGCGGCTTTCTCGGTGACGGCCACCACCCTGGGCAAGAAGCTCGTCGGGCGCACCCGGCCGGACCACGCCGACGCCGTCCCGCCCTACGAGACCTCGCCGTCCTTCCCCAGCGGCCATACGCTCAACACCACAGTGGTGATCGGCGTGGTGGTGTACCTGGCCTGCCTGCAGGTGAAACGGACCATCGCCCGGGTCGGACTGATCACCGCGGGTGTGATCTTCATCGTGGCCATGGGCCTGAGCCGCGTCTACCTGGGCCACCACTGGATGACCGACGTGATCGTCGGCTGGCTGCTGGGGCTGGCCTGGGTGGGGATCGTGATCCTTGCGCACAGGCTCTTCCACGTGATCCTGCACCGCGAACATGCGGGCCCGGCGCCGACGTTTGACCGTCCCCTCCGGAAAACCGCCGGCGCTGCGCACCGCGGCACTGGCGGCGCACCGGACGGCGGCGCTGCGGACGGCGGCGCTGCGGACGGCGGCGCTGCGGACGGCGCCGCTGCGCGCCGCCCCACGGGAGGGCCGCCGTCGGCCGGATGATAGTTTTGACGCATGCGCATCCTCGTTGTGGACCACCCGCTGGTCGCCCATAAGCTCACCGTTCTGCGGGACAAAAACACCCCGTCCCCGGTCTTCCGCCAGCTCACCGAGGAGCTCGTTACGCTCCTCGCCTACGAGGCCACCCGCGAGGTCCGCACCGAACCGGTCAGCATCGAGACGCCGGTCGCCACCACCATCGGCACCGCCTTCACCAAGCCCACCCCGCTGGTGGTTCCGATCCTCCGCGCCGGGCTCGGCATGCTCGAGGGCATGACCAAGCTGGTCCCCACCGCCGAGGTCGGCTTCCTGGGCATGGCCCGCGATGAAGAGACCCTGGACATCATCACCTACGCCGAACGCCTCCCCGAGAACCTCACGGACCGCCAGATCTTCGTCCTGGACCCCATGCTGGCCACCGGCGGGACACTGCGCGAGGCCATCAAGTTCCTCTTCAAGCGCGGCGCCTCCGACGTCACCTGTATCTGCCTGCTGGCCGCCCCCGAGGGCCTGGCCAAGCTGGAGGAGGAACTCGCCGACGCCAACGTGACCATCGTGCTGGCCTCCATCGACGAGAAGCTCAACGAGAAGTCCTACATCGTGCCGGGCCTCGGCGACGCCGGGGACCGGCTCTACGGCGTGGCCGGGTAGATTCCCGCCAGGGCCGGTTTGCTGCCGGATCATTCCGGGCGCCGAGGCCTGGCCTCCCTGGCTGGTCTGGGCTCCGGGCCCCTTCCGGATCGTCCTGTCCACGGCTAGCCTGTGCACCATGGACTGGAAACTTGAACTCGTCTTCGTCCCGGTATCCGATGTGGACCGCGCCAAGGACTTCTATGTCAACAAGGTGGGCTTCAACGCCGACTACGACGAGCGGCCCATGGACGGCATCCGCTTCGTCCAGCTGACCCCGCCCGGCTCCGGCTGTTCGATTGCCATCGGGGAGGGCCTCAACGATGCTCCTCCCGGCACCGCCCCCAGCCTTCAGCTCGTGGTCAGCGACATCCAGGCCGCGCACAAACAGCTCAAGGACGCCGGCGTGGAGGTCAGCGACGTCGACGTCCAGGACTGGGGACACTTCGTCTATTTCGCTGATCCCGACGGCAACAAATGGGCGGTGCAGTACATCCCCAACCGGCCCAACGGCTAGGCGCGCACCGCCGGACGCCGCCCCTGCCTCAGGGTCCCAGCTCGTACACGGTGGTGCCGCCCACGGTCTGCGCGGTGAAATTCGCCTGCACCCACGCCCCGATCCGGGCCGCCGCGTCCGATCCGGTTCCGCCCTGCATCATCCGCCCCGCGATGAAGTAGTGGATCCTCCCCCCGGCCACGAACTGCCGGAACTGCTCCAGCGTCGGGGCAGGATCGGTGCCGTTGAACCCGCCGACGGCCATCACCGGGAGCTCGGCCGCCAGCTGGTATCCGGCGGCGTTGTTGGATCCGACGACGGCGGCAGCCCAGGTGTAGTTCGCCGCGTTCGTCTTCAGCGCGGTGACCAGGGCGGACGACGGCGTGCTGGCGCCCAGCAGGCCACCCATGCCGCCTCCGCCCGCGCCCGGCCCACGGACTGGGCCCGCCGCGCTGGCGTTGCCGTTGACGTTGGTGTTGGTGTTGGTGTTGCCGCCAGGGTTGCCCTGCCCGGCGAACGCCGGCGGCATTCCGGCCCCGCCCCTGCCCGCGGCGGCCGGTCCCGCACTGACGATCGCGCCGCTGTGGGCCGTTGCCGCGGTGGCCAGCGAGTACGCCAGCGGGCCCGCGAGCGCGGCGGCGACGGCGAGTGCCGCCGTCGTCCGCGTGAGGATGCCGGACGCCGCGAGCCGGGGGACCACGGCGCCGGCCAGCACCAGGACGCCGCCGGCGATCGCCCCGAGAAGCACCACCCAGCGCAGCCACGGCAGGAACGCCGCGGTGCGGCCCAGCAGTTCCGACGCCAGGAGGCCCGCGGCCAGGAGTGCTCCGGCGAGGACCGCGGCGGCCACCGGCCGGGCGCGCCGCTGCCAGAGCAGGATGCCGCCCAGGCCCGCGAGTCCTGCGATCCCGGGGGCCAGGGCCACCATGTAATACGGGTGGATGATGCCTGCCATGAGGCTGAACGTCAGGCCTGTGACCACCACCCAGGAGCCCCAGACGATCACGGAGGCCCGCACGGCGTCGGTGCGCGGGGCCCGCCGTCCGAGCCACAACAGGCCAGCGCCGAGCAGCAGCGCGGACGGCAGCAGCCACGCGACCTGGCCGCCGAACTCGCTGTTGAAGAGCCGGAAAAGCCCGGGCGTGCCCCAGCCGTTGCCGCCGCCGACGCTTCCGGTCTCCGCGCCGTTCAGCCGCCCCAGGCCGTTGTAGCCGAGCGTCAGTTCCAGGATGGAGTTGTTCTGCGAGCCGCCGATATACGGCCGGGAGTCCGCGGGGAAAAGCTCGACGGCGGCCAGCCACCACCCCGCCGAGACGGCCAGCGCCGCGCCGGCGGCCAGGAGGTGCAGGAGGCGCCTGCCGGGACCGGCCGGGCCGGCAACCAGGTAGGCCACCGCGAAGCCCGGGACCACCAGCAGGACCTGCAGCTGCTTCGCCAGGAACCCGAAGCCCAGGAGCACCCCGGCCAGCAGGAGCCAGCGCAGGGCAGCTTTCGCGGCGGTGGCGTCCTGGATGGAACGGAGCACGGCATACGCGGCCGCGGTCATGAGCAGCACCAGCAGGGCGTCCGGGTTGTTGAAGCGGAACATGAGCACGGCCACCGGGGTCAGGGCCATGACCCCGCCGGCCAGGAGCCCGGCCCGGTGGGCCAGCCCGGCGTCCGCGGTGGCCGGTGCGGCGGCCCGGCGCACGGCGAGGTAGACCAGCCAGACCGTCGCGACCCCCATCAGCGCCTGCGGCACGAGGATGCTCCAGGAATTGAGCCCGAACAGCCTGACGGACAGGCCCATCACCCAGAGCGAGGCCGGGGGTTTGTCCACCGTGATGGCGTTGGCGGCGTCGGAGGAGCCGAAAAACCAGGCCGTCCAGTCCTGCGATCCCGCCTGGGCCGCGGCGGAGTAGAAGGCGTTGGCCCAGCCGGAGGCGCCGAGGTTCCACAGGTACAGGGCGCCGGTGGCCAGCAGCAGCACTGCCAGTTCCAGCCGCGGGACGCGCCTCTGCCAATCCGCGGAGGACAGGTGCCGCAGGGTGTCGGTCATGGCGGCCTACGCGCCGAGCCTGTAGACGGTGGAGCCGCCCACGGTCTCGGCCTGGAAGTTCGCCGCGACCCAGTCTGCCACCTCGGAGTTGCCGCCGCGGCCGCCGCCCATGCCGCCGCCGGAGACGAAGTAGCCGATCTCGCCGCGGTCCACCATCCCCTGGAACTGGGCCAGGGTGGGGTAGGGATCCCCGCCGTTCCAGCCGCCGAGCGCGATCACGCTGGTGCCCGAGGCGAGTTCCAGGTTCGCGGCCTGGGTGGCGCCGGAGACGATGGCGGACCATTTCGTCCCGGCGGACCGGAGCAGCGCGGTCAGCTCGGCCGAGGCGCTTTCGCCGCCCATGCCGCCGGGCGTACCGCCGGTACCGCCGGGCACGCCGCCCGGGCCCGCACCGCCGGGCGCGCCGCCGAGGCGGCCGGCTGTCCGGGTCCCGCCCATCGCCGAGGCTGTAGGTCCTGAAGTGGGGATGGAACCGGAGTGCGGCTGCGCCGCCGTCGCCAGCGTCCAGGCGGCGGTCCCCAGGCCGCCGGCCAGCGCCGACAGGGTCACGACGCCGGCCGCGGCTGCCGTGCGGAACCGGGCCGGGAGGCCCGGGAGGCTGTCGGCCCGCAGCAGCAGGGCCACGGCAGCCAGGAGGCCCACGCCCACGGCGACCACCCGGAGCCCGGGCAGCCAGGCGGGGTCGCGGCCCAGGAGCACGGCGGACCAGGCCGAGCCGGCCAGCACGGTGGCGGCCAGGACGATCCGTGCCGGCAGGTAGGCCCGTCCCCGCCACAGTTCCACCGAGCCGATGCCCACCAGGGCTGCGACCGCCGGAGCCAGGGCCACGGCGTAATACGGGTGCACGGTGCCGCTCATGAAGCTGAAGATCAGCGCGGTGACCGCCAGCCAGCCGCCCCACAGCAGGAGGGCCGCGCGGGTCGTCGAGGTCCGCGCCTCGCGCCGGGTGAACCACAGCCCGGCGCCGAACAGGATCAGGGCCGCGGGCAGCAGCCAGGACACCTCGCCGCCGAAACTGGTGCCGAACATGCGCGTGATCCCTGCTGCTCCGCCGAAGCCGGCGTTGCCGCCGCCGCCGGGCATGCCGCCGCCGCCGGAACCGGTGATCCGGCCCAGGCCGTTGTAGCCGAAGGTGAGCTCCAGGAAGCTGTTGTTTTCGGAGCCGGCCATGTAGGGGCGGGCCGACGCCGGGGTCAGCTGGAACACGGCGATGTAGCTCCCGGCGACGACGGCGATCCCGGCGGCCGCGCCCAGCAGGTGCAGCAGGCGCCGGCCCAGCGTGGCGGGGGCGGCCCACAGGTACGCCAGCGCCAGCCCGGGCACGATCAGGAATCCCTGCAGCATCTTGGCCAGGAAGGCCAGCCCGATCACGGCGCCGGCCGCGGCCAGCCATTTCCAGCCGGCCTTCTCGATGGCGCGGGTGGTGAGGTAGGCGGCCAGCACCAGGCACAGGGTCAGCAGGGCGTCCGGGTTGTTGAAGCGGAACATGAGCGCCGCCACCGGCGTCAGCGCCAGGGCGCCGCCGGCCAGCAGGCCTGCCGCCGGGCCGGACACGCGCCTGACCGACAGGTAGAGGAGGCCGACGGCGGCGACCCCCATGAGCGCCTGTGGAATGAGCATGCTCAGCGCCGAGAATCCGAAGATCCGCCCCGCCAGCGCCGGGATCCACAACGCGGCCGGGGGCTTGTCCACGGTGATCGCGTTGCCTGCATCGAGGGAGCCGAACAGCAGGGCGGTCCAGTCCTTGGTGCCGGCCTGGATGGCCGCCGCGTAGAACGAGTTGGCGTAGCCGGTGGCTTCCAGGTTCCACAGGTACAGCAACGCCGTGAGGGCCAGCAGCAGGGCTGCCGAGGGCCGGACCCAGCGCGGCTGCGCGCCGAACAGCAGCCGCTCACGCCGGCTGGGCCGGGCAGGCTGGGCCGGGTGGGCCGGGGCGGGGGACGGGGCCTGCGATTGGGGTGCGACAGGGGAGCCTGCCGGTGCTCCGGCGGCCGGCCCGGCGGGGGTGCTGGTCGTGGCGGTCATTTACTGGGCCGTTTCTGTGCGGGAGCGGGAAGCGCCGGTGCTGCTGGCGGCGGTGCTGCCGGCGGTACTGCGGACGGCCGAGGCCGTGCGGGGGCCGCGGGTGCCGCGGGGGCGGAACACCACGAGCCGGAAGAGCAGGAATTTCACCGCGGTCGCGGCCAGGTTCGCGGCGGTCACGGTGACGATCTCCAGCCAGGGGCCCGGCGGGCTGCCCGGGCTGCCGTGCACGATGGCGAGGGCGCCGGCGGTGAGCGCCAGGCCGATGGTGAATACCAGCAGCCCCTCGAAGTGGTGGCGGCCCGCCTGGTGGCGCCCCTGGATGCCGAACGTGAAGCGCCGGTTGGCGGCGGTATTGGCCACCGCCGTGGTCAGCAGCGCGAGGAAGTTGGCGAGCTGGGGGTCCATCAGGCCGCGGCACAACAGGAAGATCACGAGGTACGCCAGGGTGGACGCGACCCCGATGCTGCCGAAGCGGACCAGTTGCCCGAACAGGCTTCCGCCGGAGCTTTGTTCCTGGGCCCGGGAGGCGGCCGGAAGGGGGCCGCGGGCGAGCGCGGCGCGCAGTTCCGGGACGGGGATGCGGCCCGAGACGAGGTCGCGGCTCAGCCGCGCCATGCCGCGCAGGTCGGCCACCGCCGTCTGGACGATGTCGACGCTGGAATCGGGGTCGTCGGTCCAGTCCACCGGCACCTCGTGGACGCGCAGCCCGCACTTTTCGGCCAGCACCAGCAGCTCGGTGTCGAAGAACCAGGCATTGTCCAGCGTGTGCGGGAGGAGCTGCCGCGCGACGTCGGCACGGATGGCTTTGAACCCGCACTGGGCATCGCTGAAGTGGGCGCCCATGAACGAGTGCAGCAGGAAGTTGTAGCTGCGGGAGATGAATTCGCGCTTGGGACCCCGCACGACGCGGGAACTGCGCGTCAGCCGCGTCCCGACGGCGAGGTCCGAGTGCCCGGAAATCAGCGGGGCAAGCAGAGGCGCCAGCGCCGCCAGATCCGTGGATAGGTCCACGTCCATGTAGGCCAGGACAGGCGAGGGCGAGGCAAGCCAGACCTGCCGCAGCGCGTTTCCGCGGCCCTTTTCGGCCAGATGGACCACCGTCACCTCGCGGAGTTCCCGCGCCACGCGCTCTGCCGTCTTCAGCGTCCCGTCGGTGCTGGCGTTGTCCGCCACGGTGATCCGGAAGGCATGGGGGAAGGAGGCCAGCAGATGGGAATGCAGCCGGCGCAGGCACGCTTCCAGGTCCCGCTCCTCGTTGTAGACCGGGATGGTCACATCCAGCACGGGGACGGCGGTGCGCGTATTGACGGGGGAACGCCGGGGTCCCGGCCCGGCGATAAGCACTGCGGCGGGGCCGGCGGGCGTGGCCGGTCCGGCGTCGAGGGCCGGCCCGCCTGCCGCTCCGGACAACGGCAGGGTTCCTGCGGCCTGGTCTGTGAACGTCATGCCTCAACTTTGCCGCCGGCCCTTATGAGGGCTCTAGCGCCAAACTGTGGACAAGCTGTGCAAGTGCAAGTGCAAGTGCAAGTGCAAGTGGAAGTGCAGGTCCGGCGGAGGCCTCCGTATGCTGGCTTCTGAAGGCAGGAAAGCTGCGGCGGTGCGCCATCCTTAAACGGAAGTTACGTGGGTCTCTCGCCCGGATTCGTTGAGTTTCCGGGCGGGGGGCCCGTTTTATACGGTTTCGCGTAGTCAGAATAGTTGTCGTGTCTTTCCCGAATGTGAGGGAAAAGCACTCTAAAATGTTGTTATGATGAAGCGAGGCGGCGCGGTTCATGTAGTCAGAGTTGTGAAGTCCCATACGGACAAGCATGGCCAGGAGCGCGTATACCGGTCGGCGTACCTGCGCCGGACCTACCGCGAGGGCGGGAAGGTCCGCAACGAAACGGTCGCGAACCTTTCGGCCCTGCCCGGGCATGTGGTCGACTTCATCGACGCCGGGCTCAAGGGCCGGCACCTGGTGCCCGCGGACGCCGTGGCCACCATCACCCGGTCCCTGCCGCACGGCCACGTCGCCGCGGTCTTCGCCCAGGCCAAAGCCCTCGGCATTCCCGCTCTGCTCGGCCCGGCCTGCGGGCAGCGGGACCTGGCCCTGGCCCTGGTGATCGCCCGGGTCTGCAGACCCGGTTCGAAGCTGGCGACCACCCGCTGGTGGGCCGACACAACCCTCGCCGAAGACCTCGGAGTCGCCGGCGCCACGACCGATGAGGTCTACGCCGCGATGGACTGGCTCGCAGGCCGGCAGGAAACCATCGAGAAGGCGCTGGCGAAAAGGCATCTGTCCCCGGAGGCCAACCCGGACCGGCTCGCGTTGTTCGACCTGTCCTCGTCCTGGGTCACCGGGCACAAGTGCCCGCTCGCGGCCCGCGGCTACTCCCGCGACGGGAAGAAGAAGGTCTGGAGCAGATCGAGTACGGTCTGCTCACCGACCCCGAGGGCCGGCCGGTCTCGGTGCGTGTCGTGCCCGGGAACACCGCGGACCCGGCCGCGTTCGAGGCCCTCGCCAAGGACTTCAAAACCCGCTACGGCCTGGCGGACATGGTGATGGTCGGAGACCGCGGCATGATCACCTCCGCCCGGATCGAACAGCTCAAGGAACTCGGCGGACTGGGCTGGGTCACCGCGCTGCGCGCCCCCGCCATCCAGGCCCTGGCCGCCGACGACGGGCCCCTGCAGATGAGCCTGTTCGACGAGCAGGACCTGGCCGAGATCGCCCACCCGGACTACCCGGGCGAACGCCTCATCGCCTGCCGCAACCCGCTCCTGGCCGCCGAACGGGCCCGCAAACGCACCGCACTGCTCGCAGCCACCGACACGGAGCTGGCCAAAATCACCGCCGCCGCCGAAGCCGGGCGGCTCAAAGACGCCGGGAAGATCGGCGTGCGCGCCGGCAAGGTCGTCGGCAGATACAAGATGGAAAAGCACTACACCCTGACCATCGGCGACACCTCGTTCGCGTACGCCCGCAACGAGGAACAAATCGCCGCCGAGGCGGCCCTGGACGGAATCTACATCATCCGCACCACCATCCAGGACACCCACATGGACGCCGGACAAGTCGTCGCGACCTACAAGTCCCTGGCCAACGTCGAACGCGACTTCCGCTCCATCAAGGCCATCGACCTGGACCTGCGCCCGATCCACCACCACACCGAAACCCGGGTCCGCGCCCACGTATTCATCTGCATGCTCGCCGCCTACCTCACCTGGCACCTCCGCCGGGCCTGGGCACCCCTGACGTTCACCGACGAAAACCGCCCCGAACCGGAGAACCCCGTCGCCCCCGCAAAACGATCGGCCGCAGCGCAGACCAAAGCAAGCCGGCGCACCACCCCAGACGGACACCCCGCCCACAGCTTCCGGTCCCTGCTGGACCACCTGGGAACCCTGACCCGCAACGAGATCCGCTACGGCGCCGAGGAGACCGCGCCCCTGATCCCCACCCTGGCCGTGCCCACCCCCATCCAACACAAGGCCTTCGACCTGATCGGCCAAAGCTTCCCGCTGACCCTGAAGTAGACAGAAGGAGGAACCCCGGAAACAGCGGAATCCCCGCCAACGGCGAATTCTGGGGATCGTTGCAACACCTGTGGTGGTTAGGTGGTTACCAGTAGATCACGAAGGCGCTCGGCGGGGGTATCCCAGTCGAGCGTTTTGCGTGGGCGGGCGTTGAGTTCCTGGGCGACGTGTTCGAGGTCTTCGGGCCCGTAGGCGTTCAGGTCGGTTCCCTTGGGGAAGTACTGGCGCAGCAGCCCGTTGGTGTTCTCGTTGGACCCGCGCTGCCAGGGGCTTCCCGGATCGCAGAAGTAGACATCCATGTCCGTGGCGATGCCAAAGGCCTTGTGCAGGGCCATCTCCGCGCCCTGGTCCCAAGTGAGCGAGCCGCGCAGGTGTGCAGGCAGGTCGCTCATGGTCTCGATGAGCCCGTCACGCACGGATTCGGCGTTGTGGTCGGTGGGCAGGTGCACCAGCATCACGTACCGTGTGGTGCGTTCCACGAGAGTCGCGATCGCCGACTGGTTGTAGGCGCCGGTGATCAAATCCCCCTCCCAGTGGCCCGGGACCGCACGGTCTTCGACCTCGGGCGGGCGTTCGGAAATATTGATCATCGGGTCCCGGAAGCGGCTGGTGCGTTCCTCCGGGTTCTTGTGGGCCTTGCGGCGGGTGCGCCCGGTGCGCAGGGCGTCCTTGACCTCGCGCTTGAGCCCGCCACGGGCCTGGAGATAGAGGGCCTGGTAGATCGTTTCGTGGCTCACGCGCATCTGCTCGTCATCGGGGAAATCCTTGATCAGCAAGTGGGAGATCTGTTCGGGCGAGCACCGGGTGAGCAGCTTGCCCTTCACGAAATCCCGCAGCCGCCGGTTGCCGCTCAGCTTACTGGTTTTGGGCCGCGACCGGCGCGCCACGGCGGCCCGCTGGGCGCCGTAGGGCTGGTAGCCGAGCACCGGGTGGCTGTTGCGGGAAACCTCGCGGCTGATCGAGGACGGGGAGCGCCCCAGGGCCGCTGCCACGGCCCTGATGGAGGAGCCCTGGGACTTCATGTCCCGGATCCTCTCGCGGTCCCGCAGCGACAGGTACCGGGGATCGATCACCTTCTCCAGTGCCGTTTGGGGAATCGAAACATTCGTTGTTCCGCCGGTGGCCTCGGGAGGCGCAATCGCAGTAGTCACCTCCCGTTTATAGTCGACGGCAGCGGGCTCAGGGTAAACAAGTTTCCCCTTGGCCTGGACTATGCCGTTATCCCACATGAAGGCCGTTTTACGGTCAACACCGACGGCCGCTGTTGCTTCACGCCGGCCCACCCCGGCTGCGCGCAGGCGGAAGAACTCCTCGCGTTTTCCCACCGTCACGCGGACACTGCGGATGCCGGCGGCCTTGGCCCAGTTATGACACGTATCTTTGCTCAGGCCGAGCTGCCTGGCCGCTTCGGTGACGCTGCCGACACTATCCAGGACAGTGAAGAATTCGGCTTTCTGGGCCTGCGAGTATTTCCGGTTGGGCCCCTTGATCTTCCTTGCCCGTTTAGGCAATGCTCCGGTCTCGTGGACCCAGGCGTAGCAGGCGGCGGTGCTCAGCCCCAGCTCTGAAGCCGCAGCCGAGACGTTCCCGAGGCGGTCCAGGAGCGTGAAGAACTCGTCCTTCTGAGCCTGCGTATACTCCCGGCGGGGTTCCGAACCCTTCACACCCGACTTGAGGTGGATCCCTGCTTGCCGGACCCACTTGCGGCACGTTGCCGCCTTGAATCCGAGCTCTCTGGCCGCCGCGGCGGCACACTCCAGCCGCTCCAGCACAGCGAAGAATTCATCCTTCTCGGCCTGCGAGTACCGCCTGTAGGTGTTCTTCTGTGACGGCGTGGGCGGAGGACCCGATTTTCCCTTTAAAGAAGATTCTTGATTTGAAGACGGCAAGGTCGTTGCAACTCCCGAAAATCTGGGGTGTTGCAACGACCGCTAGAACTGAAGAACGCGGGGATTCCGCACGTCATGCCAGACGTAACTTCGGCTTAAAGGAAGTGCACCGCCGCCGCGGTCTACTTCGTCAGGGCGCGAGCAGCGGGCAGATGTTGGTTGCAGTGCCCGATCCGGAGAATCTTCTCAACTCCGTGAAATCCAGGTTGAGGGCATAGTTGACGTTGCCGGTCGTCAGGTAAAGGCCGTCAGGGGAGGGGAGGAGGAGCAGGTTCCTTCCCGTGGAAGTGACTTCGATCCTGTCGCTCAGGAATTCATAGCGGCTGACGCCGGTGATGACGTAATTGAGAGTCTTGCCGTTGGCCGTCAGTGTTATCTTCAGGCCCGGTGACGTGCTGATGACTATGCCGTTGGGCTTCGTGATGTTCTTGACCTTACCGGTGAGCTGTATGTCGACGGGAAAGCCGCAATTGGTCAAGGTCCCCGAAGCCGGAACAGGTGGCGTCGGCGGGCCCTTCCCTTCCGGTGGCGCCGCAGCGGCCGGGCTGGCTCCTGCGAGGGCCGCAGCAACAAGAGCCGTCGAAATTACCCATTTTTTCATGTTGTGCTCCCTAGATTTTTTGTGCCCGGAGTGGGCGCGCCGCGTGGAAGACGATTGAAGGCGGCGGTGCCCCAGCTTCCCTCCAGGACCTTGCAAAAACCTTGGAAGCGAAAACCCGAGGCCCCGGATCACGGGGATCCGGGGCCTCGGGTTGAGCGGCTGGCTGTTGCCGGCTTAGTACCAGTTGTGGGCGTAGTGGAAGTTCAGCGCGCCGCAGGGGGAGCCGTAGCGGTCCTTGACGTAGTCCAGGCCCCAGTTGATCTGGGTCCGGTAGTTCGTCATATAGTCAGCGCCGGCGCTCGCCATCTTTTCGGCCGGCAGGGACTGGACCACACCGTAGGCGCCGCTGCTGGCGTTGGTGGCGGTGGTCTTCCAGTCGGACTCCTTGGTCCAGAGCTTCGTCAGGCACTGCATCTCGCCGGCGGCCCAGCCGTAGGCGGGGAGCTGGGCGGCGGCGTAGGCCTGCGCCCCGGCGGGGTCATCGACGGCAACAGGGGGTGCGGGAGCCGGGGCCACTGCGGGAGCCGGGGCCACTGCGGGAGCCGGAGCAGGAGCCGGAGCCGGGGCCGCCGCCGGTTCTGGTGCAGGGGCCGCCGCTGGAACCGGTGCCGGTGCCGGCGTTTCCGCGGGCTTCACTTCGGAGGACTGGGGAGCGATGCTGCCTCCGGCTGCGGTGGCAGGCTGCGCCGCGATCTGGGCCTTCTCGAAGTTGAGCTTCGGCAGCGGATTTGCGGCCGTGGGGGACGCCTCGGAGGCCAGAGTGCCGGCGTTCGGGGCGGCGGTGTCGGAGGCCTGGACGGCAGCGCTGACTCCGACCAGCACCACGCAGGCGGCCGCGGTGACGACGGCAGCGCGGCGGCCGGTGGAGCCGATTCCGGCGGCAAAACGGGACAGTGCTGAAGCGGGCCGGGCCGGTTCGGCGCGGTGGCGCGAGTGGGTGGAACGGGATTTGGGTAAGGCGCCCTCGGGGCGCGTTTGTACCTTGGATTCAGTCATAATCGCCTCTCAACGCCGGCGGAGTTAGCTGTCGGGTTCGGATGGGAAGTCCGGCCGCACGGAATTTCACGTGTCGGCTTCACCCCAAGGGCGCATGCGTGCAAAATGCCCGGGACCTGGGTTCCCCACCTCTGCCTGGTCCAGCGGAATCCGGGAAGCGGCAGAGTTTGGCGTCCGTCCGGATATGCGGCCCCAATGGCGGCCGCACCCTAAAAACGGTACAGGAGCCGGGAGCTTAAGTCACATTTTGATAACAGGAACCACGACGGCGGTGCGTCGGCTTGCGCCCGCCGCGCTTTCGTTAACCGCCTGGCGGGGCCGGCGGAAAGCGCACGGCGAACTCCGTGCGGCCCGGCCGGGAGGTGACCTCGACGGTACCTCCGTGGGCCTCCGCGATCGACTGCACGATGGACAGCCCCAGCCCGCTGGTCCCCTCGGCGGTGGGCGAGACCGCGGTGGCAGGGGGCCCGCCGGCAGGCATCGCGGCCGTCTTCCCCGGCGCCCCGGCCGTGATGGCCGCCTCCGCCCTGGCGGGTGCCGCCGTCGTGACCGCCGGGTTCTTCCGCGCCGCGTCTGCCCGCGCGAAGCGGGCAAAGACCCGGCCGATGAACTCGGGCGCGATCCCGCTGCCGTTGTCCATCACCGTCAGCACGGCGCTGCCGTCCGCCGAACGCATCACGCCGGTGACCACCGTGGTCCCGGGCGTGGTGTGCTTGCGCGCATTCGAGAGCAGGTTGGCCAGCACCTGGTGGAGCTGGGTCGCATCGCCGCGCACCACCACCGGTTCTTCCGGGAGCTCCAGTTGCCAGACACGGTCCGGGGCCATGACCTTCTCGTCGCTGACGCTCTCGATCGCCAGCTGCGTGAGGTCGACGTCGCTGAGCTTCAGCGGCTGGCCCTCGTCCAGCCGCGCCAGCAGCAGCAGATCCTCCACCAGGGTGGTCATCCGCACGGACTGGCTCTGCACCCGCGCGAGGGATCTTTCCCCGTCCGGCGTGAAATGCTCGGTCATCCGCATCAGCTCGGTGTAGCCGCGGATGGCGGTCAGCGGGGTGCGCAGCTCGTGCGAGGCGTCGGCCACGAACTGGCGCACCTTCATCTCGCTGACCTGCCGCGCCTCGAGCGCGTTGGAGACGTTCTCCAGCATCTGGTTCAGCGCGTAGCCCACGCTGCCCACTTCCGTTCCGGGATGGGCGGCCGACGCCGGGACCCGCACCGCGAGTGCCACCTCGCCGGCGTCGAGCGGGAGGCGGGACACCTTGGTGGCCACCTCGGACAGCTGCTCAAGCGGTTTCATGGTCCGCCGGATCAGCGCGGTCCCGGCGAGGCCGATCAGCACGAGGCCGCCGGCGGAGACCACCACCATGGTCCAGACCAGTGAGGTCAGGGTGTTCTGCTTGTCGGCCAGCGGCAGCCCGGTGACGATCACGTCACCGTAGGGTGCCTGCACGGCGGTCAGCCGGTAGGCGCCGGCGGAGAGAGTGCGGTCCACGGGGATGCCGTTGGGCGTCAGGGCGAGGAGGGCATGGCCGTCGTCGGGGGACAGGCCCTTCCGGGTGGCGTCCTCGGCAAGGAAACCGGCGCTGCTGACCGCGCCGCCCAGGATCCGGGCGTTGAGGGTGCCGATGCCCTGGCCCCGCGCCTCGAGGGGATCCGGCCGGCCGACCCCGGTGTTTCCCGGGGCCGGACGGCCGAATTCCCGCGCGCGGCCGGAGGCCTGGTCAAGCTGGGTGTCGAGCTGACGGGTGAGGAAGAGGTCCATGGAGGCATAGCTGAACAGTCCGACAGCGCCGCAGATGGCCACGAGCAGGGCCATCGCAACGAGGACCAGACGGGTGCGCAGATGCCAGGTGGAGGGGTTGCGCCAGTCTCGGCCCGGGGGGCGGCTGGCGCCGGAGAGGGTGGGCACCGGCTACTCTGCCGGCTTCAGGACATACCCGGCCCCGCGCACCGTATGGATCATGGGCGTGTGGTTGGCGTCGACCTTCTTGCGCAGGTAGGAGATGTACAGCTCGACGATGTTGGCCTGTCCGCCGAAGTCATAGTCCCAGACCCGGTCCAGGATCTGGGCCTTGCTGATGACGCGCTTGGGGTTCTCCATGAGGTAGCGCAGCAGTTCGAACTGCGTGGCCGTGAGGTGCAGTTCCGCGCCGGCCCGCGTGACTTCCCGGGTGTCGACGTTGAGGACGAGGTCCCCGACGACGAGTTCCGCGGTGTCCATGGCGGCGACACCGGAGCGCTGCACCAGCCGGTGCAGGCGCAGCAGTACTTCCTCCATGCTGAACGGCTTGGTGACGTAGTCATCCCCGCCGGCGGCCAGGCCGGTGATCTTGTCCTGCACGGCGTCCTTGGCGGTCAGGAACAGGGCGGGCACCTCCGGCGCGAAGGCGCGGATCCTGCCCAGCAGCTCCACGCCGTCGAACCCGGGAAGCATGACGTCGAGCACCAGCACGTCCGGGCGGAACTCCTTGGCAAGCTTGACCGCCTCGGGACCGTCGGCGGCGACGGCCACGGACCAGCCTGCCATCCGCAGGCCCATGCTCATGAGCTCGGACAGGCTGGGCTCGTCGTCCACGACCAGCGCGCGGATGGGCGAGCCGTCCGGATGCGTGAGCTGGGGAAGGTTGTTGGTCATGGAGTGTGAAGTGGCCATGGGACAACTCTCTGTTCTGGGCGTTAGGTGCGGCTTTGCGGATCCTGTGCGGCGCCTGTGAATCCCAGCGTAGCGAGCTGGGTGCATCCGCGGGCATCTGCTGAGCCGGCAGCCGGTGCACCGGCGGCCTTTCGCGGCGGCCGGCAGGTCACAGCCACGGCTGGTGAGCCGCACAGCGCAGGCACAGGATTGCCCAGCACCCTGATGGGGACCTCGATTCCGTCCCCATTGAAGGAGAACGCCATGAGCGGACAGCAGCCCGGGCCCGTGCCGGAAACCACCCCGGACGGCGCCGCGGCGCCCGGGTGGGGTGCGCCCGGTTCGGGTGCCCCCGGTTCGGGTGCCCCCGGTTGGGGCGCACCGCCGCAGGATTTGGCCGGGCCGGCCCAGGGCCGGGGCGCGGCGGGGGTACCTCGACGGGGAAGTCCGACCGCGAAACCCTGGACCCTCAAGCGCGGCCTCGTCGTCGCCGGTGCCGCCGTGGTGCTCGCGGCCGGTGCCGGATTCGGGGTCTACGCCCTGACGTCCAATTCGGCGGCGGCCGATGGAACGGCAGCCGCCGGAACGGCACCCGTCGGCCCCGGCGGCCAGGGCTTCGCCCCGGGCGGCACCGGCGGGCAGGGCTTCGCCCCGGGCGGCACCGGCGGCCAGGGCGGCGCCGGTAACTTCGCGCCCGGCGGCGTAGGCGGGGGGCTTACCGCTGCCGTGCACGCCGAGTACGTCGTCCTGCAGGGCGGCGCCTACGTCGCCAAGGCCGAACAGCTCGGCACCGTGACCGAGATCAGCCAGGGTTCCGTCACCGTGAAGAGCAGCGACGGCTTCACGCGCAGCTACCCGCTGGGCGCCGATGTGGTCGTGGGCAGGCAGCAACAAAGGCGTCAGCAAGGCGGAGGCAGTACCGGCAGCCAGCTGGGCGTGGCGGACATCGTCGCCGGGGCGTCGGTGCGGATCGTGGCCGTCAAGAACGGTGCTGACTACGCAGCTGAGTCGGTGGTGGTGGCGGCAACGGCGGCTGCCACCGGCCAGACCAACTGAGCCAGCTGAGCCTGAGGAACTGAGCCAACTAATCCTGACGAACTGAGCCTTAACGGGCCCGGACCGGAGAAAACATCCCCCGCAGTCCGCAGCCCGAAGCCAGGCCCGGGCCGGACAGCGCGGCCACTCCGTGGACGGTGGACAGAGGTTGCGCGGGCAGGACAGTTTCGCCGGGTTACATTACAGTGAAGGATTCCGGAGACAACGGGGTCATCGCCGAACAATGTTCGACGATGGTCCCGATCGACCTCCTAAAGGCATTAAATATGTCTTATTTCATCGTCCATACGGAATTGTGACTTGCACTACATTTCGGCATTCTGTCTCAGGATGTGGAACCTGCGGCCCTTTGTTACTTGCAAGTTCCCATTGTTACGATGCACACTTCAATTGTGAACAAGAACTCAACAGCACCTGCACCCGCAGCTTCCTGGATCAGCACACCCGCTGTAACCGAGATGCGCTGTTGTCGAATGCACGCCTAACTTTTACACCCCAAAGGTTTCTAGGCATTCGCCCCCAGCCCAGCGTCGGGCGCCCCTCCCCAGTTTTCATTGCGGGGAAAGACAGCATTCGAGCCGCGATGACGGCCATTCACATTGAGGTAAGCATTCATGTCAGTTGCATCTGGATACGTCCACATCTCCGTCCGTAATGCCGGCAAGGCCGGCCAGGCCTCCGGCATCCGCCAGGGCTTCGGCGGCGGCGCGGCCTTCACTCCCGCCGGCTCTGGCAACAGCTTCCCGGCGCCCGGCTACGCCGCCCAGGGCTACAACCCCAACTCGTACGGCCAGTTGCGCGCCGTTCCCGCCGCGCCGGCCACGGCGCCCGCCCCCGTGATTGCCCCCGGTGCCGCCGGCGCAGACCGTCCGGCTGCGGCCGACAACGTTGCCCGCGGCTTCGTGCTGTACATGGGCATCGACGAAGATACTGCGGCGGCTGCCGGCACTTCCATTGCCAAGCTCGCCCAGGAGATCCGCGCCTACGCACAGTCCCTCGTCTCCGGCGCCGAAAGCTACGCCGCCGTCGCCGTGGCACCGGCCAGCGCCCCGGGTTCCGCACTCGACGTCGTCCGCTCCACCTTCGGTGACCCGACAGCCGGCCCCCGCCAGCGTACGGAGACAGCACGCCCGCAGCCGCAGGACGCGCGCCCCTCCGGCGTGCTGATCGACCTCGCCCGCCGTGAGGTACACCTCGACGGCGAATCCCTGAACCTCACGTTCAAGGAATTCGAGCTCCTGAACTACCTCGTCGAAAACGGCACCCGCACCGTGGGCCGTGACGAACTGCTCGAAGGGCTCTGGCGCAACGCCGAAGAGGTGCCGAACGAGCGCACCATCGACGTCCACATCCGCCGCCTGCGCTCCAAGCTCGGACGCCTGGCCAACACCGTGCGGACCGTGCGCGGCCAGGGCTACCGGTTCTACGAGCACCCCGAGGTCGTCGTCTGGGCCGCTCCGGAATACTCCATCTAGGTGCGTCGGTAGTGGTTTGACGGTTCCGCAGGTTTGCGCCGTGATGGCCGGAGGCCGGTCTCCTTTTCCTGGAAAGGGGGCCGGCCTCTTGGCATTTTGGTGGATGGAAGCCTGGAAGGCTCCTACGGGGTGTAGCGGGGGTGATGCAGGTTCGGTTCCGGGACACCGTCCCCCGGCGGTGTTCAGGCAGTGGCGGTGCGGTAACTGAAGAGTTTGAGCAGGTTGTGGCAGCCGGCCATCAGCTTCCATTCCCCGGATGCCTTCTCCAGCCCGCGCAACAGGACATGCTTGCCTTGCCGTGTGTTGATCTGTCCGAATACCGGTTCGACGATGGCTTTGCGCCGGGCGTAGACCGCTTTGCCCTTCTTCGTTTTCAGTTTCCGGGCCATCCGATCGGCCGGGGTCGCGTCCGCCGGGATCCTGCCCCTGGGCGATTCCGGGACGGGACGCCCGTGTTTCATCCGCCTTGTGGAGATGAAGAATTCGGTGCCGCCACCGGCTTCAAGGTCCCTGACGTGTTCCAGGTTCGCCGCCGAGCAGTACCCGGCGTCGGCGCTCCACTTCCCGGGCATGGCTTCCAGGGTGTCCTGCACGTTCTGAACCATCGGGACCAGTTGCTGCACGTCCACCGCGGTGTTGTTCAGTTCGGTGGCAACGATGACCTGGTGATCTTTATCAACGACGCCCTGGCCGTTGTAGCAGTAGTGGTAGGAACCGTCCGCGGTCTTCATGATCCTCGCGTCGGGGTCCGTGAAGTTGCGCTGGGCCGTGGGCTTGGGCACCGCCGCGGCAGCGGCGGCATCGCCCTTGCCGGAGACATCCCCGTCGTCGTCCCCGCGGGCCCGGGCCTTCTCCTGGGCCTCACGGCGCGCCTTGTCCGCGGCTTCAGCCTCGATGGACGCCCGGGCGGTCTTCATCGCCTCGGCGCGCCGGGCCCGGTTGGCCAGTTCGGCCGGGAGTTCATCGCCGCGTTTGCCCGGCCCGAAACGGGCGTCCTCGGCCGCGTCCACGGTCTTGGCCTCCGCCATCAGGTCGCTGATCTCATCGGCCAGGACCTTCTGCTTCTCCGTCAACCGGGCATAGCTCATGGCCTTGTGCCGGGAGGCGTTGGCACGCACCTTCGTCCCGTCCAGTGCGACATGGCCCAGCGAGACCATGCCCGCGGCCCGGCACAGCTCCAGCGCCTGGAGGAACACGTTGGCCAGCGCCGCGAGGTGGCGTTCGCGGAACCGTCCGATCGAGCGGAAATCCGGGGCCTGCTGGGCACACAACCAACGGAACGCGACCACATCCGTGCACGCCCGCTCCAGCTCCCGCGAGGACCGCACCCCCACGCAATACCCGTAAAGCACGATCCGCAGCATCAACCGCGGATCATACGGCGGCTGGCCCTTGGCCTTGGCATAGGAAGCATAAAACCGGGTCAGATCCAGTTCCCGTCCACAAGCTCGCCAATGAACCGGGCCAGATGACCCTGCGGCAACCACTCCTCCAGCGACGGCGGGACCAGCATCACCGCATCAGGCTCAAACGACTTGAAGCGTTTGTTGACCCCGCCATTGGCATCCATCGGCACATCGGTGGGCTGCTCGACACGCTCCACGAGCGACTCGTCAAACAAACCATCCTGCGCGGAAGAACCGGTATCCATGCCCCTAATCCTCCCAGCCACCCCTATCGTGACCCGGTTAATCCGCCGGCGTTTTAAAAACCGGCACCCTCACTACTGACGCACCTAGCTGTTCTGACCTGTCCGCGGCCTGGTGCGCGGTTCGAATGGCCGACTCAACCGGGGAGGCCGGAGTTGCTCTTCGTATGCGAGGTCTTCCAGTAGCTTAGGTTCGTGTCCGAGGGGGCGTAATGGAGTAGGCCTGAACCAGGGCCTCCTACGTTGCGGGAGAGGGAGGCCCTGGTGGCTTTTTTGGCACCAGGGATCAGGTGCCACGACGGAGTGAAAGCGTCGGGGCGCTATCGGCCGGCGTAGGGGTCGGCGATGCCGATGTACTGGGTGTACAGGTATTCCTCGATACCTTCGAGACCGCCTTCGCGGCCCAGGCCGGACTGCTTGACGCCGCCGAAGGGGGCGGCGGCGTTGGAGATGACGCCGGCGTTCAGGCCGAGCATGCCGGTCTCGAGGCGTTCGCCCATCCGGATGCCGCGGTTCAGGTCGCGGGTGAAGACGTAGGCCACGAGCCCGTATTCGGTGTTGTTGGCGAGCCGGACGGCCTCGTCCTCGGTGTCGAAGGTGATGATCGGGGCGACGGGGCCGAAGATTTCCTCGGAGAGGATCCGGGTGCCCTCGGTGACGCCGGTGAGGATGGTGGGCTGGTAGAAGTAGCCCGGGCCATCCACCGGGCCGCCGCCGGCTACAGCCACGGCGCCGGCTGCGACGGCGTCGGTGACGAGTTCGTGGACCTTGTCCCGGCTCTTGGCATCGATCAGCGGGCCGACCTTGGACTCGGCCTCAGTGCCCCGGGCGGTGGTCATGTCCGCCATCTTCGCGGCAAATTTCTGTGCGAACTCGTCCGCGACGGACTCGTGCACGATGAAGCGGTTCGCCGCGGTGCAGGCCTCGCCCATGTTCCGCAGCTTCGCCAGCATCGCCCCCGCGACGGCGGCATCGACGTCGGCGTCCTCGAACACCACGAACGGGGCGTTCCCGCCAAGCTCCATCGAGGTCCGTAGGACCGTTTCGGAGGCATCCGAGAGCAGGCGGCGGCCCACCTCGGTGGAGCCGGTGAAGGAGAGCTTGCGCAGGCGCTGGTCCTTGATCAGCGGCCCGGTGGTGGCGCCGGCGGTGGAGGTGGGGATGACGTTCAGGACGCCGGCGGGCAGGCCGGCTTCCATCATCACCGCGGCGAACAGCTGGGAGGTCAGCGGGGTCAGGTTCGCGGACTTGAGCACCATGGTGCAGCCGGCCGCGACGGCGGGGGCGATCTTGCGGGTGGCCATCGCCAGCGGGAAGTTCCACGGCGTGATCAGCAGGCACGGGCCCACCGGCTTCTTCGTCACCAGCAGCCGGGACTTCCCGTCCGGGGAGACCGAGTAGCGGCCAAAGGCGCGGACTGCTTCCTCGGAGAACCAGCGCAGGAACTCGGCACCGTAGGTGACCTCGCCGCGCGCCTCGGCCAGCGGCTTGCCCATCTCCAGGGTCATCAGCAGCCCAAAGTCCTCGGCCCGCTCGGTGACCAGTTCAAAGGCGCGGCGCAGGATCTCCCCGCGCTCCCGGGCCGGGACCTTGGCCCAGGACTCCTGCGCGGCAGCGGCCGCGTCCAGGGCCGCCCTGCCGTCCTCGGGACCGGCGTCGGCGATGCTGAGCAGCACCTTGCCCGTGGCCGGGTCCTCGACGTCGAAGGTCTTCCCGGACGCGGCCGGACGCCACTCGCCGTTGATCAGCAGCCCCGTCGGGACCGAGGCCAGCAGGGCATTTTCTTCGTCAGGTGAGACGGACATTCGTTTTCCATTCGTCGGGTGAATCTGGGGGCTACGGTCGGCGCGCTGTTTGGCGGGCCGTATCAAGTCGACCCGAGGCTGGTGATTTCTGGGGGATTAAGGACACTCGCCGGGATGCTGAACGAGACGGCGGGACGGAGGCCTTTGCCGGCTGCTGTCGATGTCCCGGCGGCGCGTGAGGTGGGTGTGGCTGATGGAAGTGTTCGTTTAGTAGGCCTTGACTCGTTGTTCGACGACGAGGTGGATGAGTGCGAATACCTTGTCCTCTTCGATGGCCGTCAGTGCCGTCGTGATGGCTGCGGGGATGTCCTGGTCTCTGTCGACCTTGATGCCGTAGCCGCCAAACGCTGTGGCCATCAGGGAAAAGTCCGGGTTTTTGAGCTGCGTGCCGGAGACCCGGTCCGGATAGTGGCGTTCCTGGTGGGTGCGGATGGTCCCGTATTCCTGGTTGTCCATGACGATGACCAGGGGTGTGGCGCCGTACTGTGCGGCGGTGGCGAGTTCCTGGCCGTTCATGAGGAATTCGCCGTCGCCGGCGATGGTCACCACGCGGCGGCCGGGGTGGGCCAGGGACGCTGCGATGGCTGAAGGGATGGAGTAGCCCATGGAGCCGTTCCGGGCGCTGATCATCGAGGCGTAGCCCCGGGTGGGGAAGTATCGGTGGGCCCAGTTGGTATGTTCGCCGGCGCCGAAGGTGACGATCGCGTCGTTGGGCAGTGTGGGGACGAGGTTGGCCATGAGGGTGTCCATCCGGGCCGGTCCCGTGCCCGGGGCGGATGGCGGGAGTGCGGCGAAGGATTCCTGTTCGGCGCGCATTCGGGCGGTCCAGGTCTTCCATTCGGGCTTGACCACGGGCTCGATCCTGGCCAGGTCCCGGACGAAGCCGTCCGGTTTGGCGAGGATCTGCCGTGAGACGGGTCCGGAGCGTCCGCGGAGGGAGGGGTCGATGGTGACGAGGAAGTTCTTTTTCTTCCAGTCCTGGCGGCAGAGGAAGCCGTCGGTGATGACGTCGCCGGGGACCGTGCCGACGAAGATGAGAAGGTCGGTCTCTTCCAGCAGATCGTAGGTCGGGCGGGGGCGGCCGTAGCCGATTGGTCCGACGTAGGAGGGGGAATCGAACGGGACGGTTCCCTGCGTGCGCCATTCCGCCGCGGCCGGGATGTGGTGCTTTTCCAGCCACCGGGTGAGCTGGTCCGCGCCGTCCTGGGTCCAGTCGTTCCCGCCGGTCACGAATAAAGGCTTGCGGGAGCGGGCGAGGGCGGCGGCGAGTGCTTCGGAGTCCGCGGTTGTCATTCCCCCGGTGGCGACGGGGATGGGTGGGTGCAGTTCCGGGTCGATCTGCTCGCGGATGACGTCTTCCGGCAGGCCCACCACCACGGGCCCGGGGCGTCCGCTCATCGCGGCGAAGAATGCTTCTGCCACGATTTCGGAGGCGCGCTCAGGGTGGTCGAGGACCATCACGCGTTTGGCGCCGGTGTCGAACCAGGCCCTGATGTCGAATTCCTGGAAGGCCTCGCGGTCCCGGTGCGCGAAGGGAATGAGGCCGACGAAGAGCACCATTGGAGTGGAGTCCTGCCAGGCCGTGTGCAGTCCGACGTGGGCGTTGGCGGCACCGGGCCCCCGGGTCACCATGGCGATGCCTGGCAGCTGGTTCAGCTTTCCATCCGCTTCCGCCATGTAGCTGGCGCCGCCTTCGTGACGGCAGACGATGGTTTCGATCGAAGAGGTGTGCAGTCCGTCCAGGACGTCGAGATAGCTCTCCCCGGGGACTACGTGGGCGCGCCGGACTCCGTGCGCGACGAGGGAGTCGACAATGACGTGACCTGCGGATTTCAGTGCGGGGGCGCCCCCGGAAGCAGGGACCTGCAGTGGTGCGATGGCGGTCTGGGTCATCGTCCGCCGTCTTTCGGGTCGAGGGGCCCGGCTGGCACGTCCTGATGACTGCCGGCGCGTCGGGCGTGGCCGGCTCTCGGATGGTCGGTGTCGCCGGCTGACTTCATTGATGTTTCCTTGTCTGCGTTGTGCTGGTTCATTTGGCTGCTGCGCAGCGGTACTGCTGCCTGGTTGTGTCGGGGCGCGGATTTCGACGCGGAACTGATTTCCAGGACGAAGGGATGGTGTAGCCGGCGGATGGACCGGTCCCGTGGCGTCGTGGACGAGTAAACGGTCTGCAGCCGGGACAACGTGTAGCTTCCCAGTGGCGGATCGGCTTTCCCTTGTGGGTCGGTTTCCCGGGGGCGTTGCCTACCCGGAGGCCTTGCCGAGCCGTCGTTCCTCGCGTGTTTGGCCGTACGGCACGTCGGGGTGAAGGGTGACGGTGAAGTCGTTATAGGCGTGCTGGGTGACCAGGATCCCGTGACGGCCCACTGCCATGGCTTGTGTGATGGCCGTGTCGACGGCGGCGGTCAGGTTGGTTTGGATGGCGTCGGGGTCTTCGCCGCTGACGTTCAGGGTCAGGGTGGTCGGGCGCATGGTTCCTGCTTTCTTCCGGTTGCGGCGGCGGATGCAGTGGGGGTCGCCTCGCGCGTTGGCGGGAGCGGCATGGCCTCGGAAGGACAGCCGCTCCCGCTGCGGTTGGTGGTGGCGAAGGGTGGTGTCAGGCGTGGAGGGCGGCTGCTTGTTCGAGGTTCTGGCCTTTGGTTTCGGGGGCCATGAAGAAGCTGACGGCTGCGCCGAGCAGTGCGATGCCGGCGGCGATCCACATGGTGCCGGAGAGCCCGAGGTGGGTCAGGGCCAGCGGGGTGGCGAAGGTGCCGATGGCGGCGCCGATGCGGCTGGTGCCGGTGCAGAGACCGACGGCGGTTGCCCGGACTTTGGTGGGGAAGAGCTCGTTGGGGTAGATCCATTCCAGGATCGAGGGGCCGCCGTTGAAGATGGCGTAGAAGGCGAAGGCCAGGGCGATCAGGCCCAGGGGTGCGGTGGGGAAGAGGGCCAGGAACAGCAGGCCGACGCCGGAGAGGATGAAGCCCCAGATCAGGACGGGCCGGCGGCCGAACTTGTCCACGACGAGGAGGGCGGCGACGTTGCCGACGAGGAAGAACAGGTTGATCAGGCCGTAGCCGATGTTGGCTTCGTCGCCGGACTGGAGGTTGAACAGGGCCAGGATCTGGGGTCCGAAGGCGTAGATGGAGAACAGGGTGACGATGGTGCAGGTCCAGAAGATGGAGATGAAGATGACCCGGTGCAGGTAGCCGCCGGTCAGGACCAGTTTGAAGGCTTTTTTGGTGCTGAGTTTGGCCGCGTTGGGGTCGTGGGCGGTGATGCCGTCCAGGGTGGCGCCCGCGCCGATGGTCTTTTTCAGGATGTCCAGGGCTTCCTGGTGGCGGCCTTTGCCGACGAGCCAGTGGGGGGATTCGGGGATGGTGGCCCGGGCGATGAGGATCAGGACGGCGGGCACGGCGGAGGAGAGCAGCATCCAGCGCCATCCGTCTTCGAAGGAAAGGAGCCAGTAGCCGACGAAGGCGGCGACGGTGGCGCCGACGAACCACATGGCGTTCAGCCCGCCGAGGAGCCGGGCACGCCAGGTGGCGGGGACGAATTCGGCGACCAGGGCGGTCGCGATGGGGTAGTCGGCTCCGACGGCGATGCCGATGAGCAGCCGCAGGACGAACAGCTGCCAGGGTTCCTGGACGAAGAACTGGGCGATGGAGAACACGATGATGGCCATGAGGTCGATCGTGTACATGAGTTTGCGCCCGATTTTGTCGGTGATGTTGCCGAAGATCAGGCCGCCGAGGAAGACACCGATCAGGGCGGAGGCGCCGATCAGGCCGTTCCACCAGTCATTCATCTGCCAGGCCGGGATGATCTGCACCAGGGCGATGCCGATGATGGCCAGGATGTATCCGTCGAGGAACGGGCCCCCTGAGCTGAAAAGGGTGAGGCGTTTGTGGAAGGAGTTCAGCGGCGCTGAATCGATGGTCATTTGAGACGCAGGTGCTGGTGCGTGGGAAAGCATGGTGATTCCGATCTGGGATGAGGGAAAACGACGTTGGTAACCCAACAGATCCGTGGCCGTGGTCGGTCAGGCTGTTACGGCTGCGACCGCATCGATCTCGATGCGTTTTTCGCCTCTGAACCGGGCCACCTGCACGGTGGTCCGGGGAGGCAGGGGGTGGCCGCTGAGCCTGGTGAGGTAGGCGGCGTTGTAGTCATCAAATTCGTCAAGGTCGGCCAGGAAGACCGTGAGCTTGAGCAGGTCGGACAGGGTTGACCCGGCCTGTTCCAGGGCGGCTTCGAGGTTGTCGAAGGCCTGGGTGACCTGGTCCGCGATGTCGGCCGGGACGGTGCCGTCGTCCCGGGCCGGTATCTGCCCGCACAGGTAGATGATGCCGCCGGTTGCTGCGGAGGCGGAGTAGGGCCGCGGTTTACCGTCGGTGAACTGGGTCCGGGTGATCGCGCTCATGCGTCCGGCACTAGGTACTTCCGGGACATCTGGTACATGCTCTGCCATTCTTTCTCCCGCATTTTCAGCGCTTTGGGCGCGATGTTGGTTGTTTCCGGATCTGTGTTGACCGGTTCGGGCAGGACCATGACGACGGTGCTGTCCGCGTTGGTTTGGGGCAGGAGGGCCGTGACTGCTTCCGACGCCAGGGTCTGCGTGGCCGAAAGCACCCCGTCCTGGACGGTGAGGTAGTCGGTGGCGTCTTCGTCATCCGGTGCCGTCCCGGCGTGGGCCGTGGCGATGATGATCCGGCGGTGCAGGGAAGCGGTATGCCTGAGCAGCAGGTCGTTCCAGAGAAGTCCCGGGATGCGGGCCTCCGAGGTGCGGGTCACGGATACCTCGCCGGCCGGGGCGTCTGCGGCGAGGTCGAGGAGTTGGAGTGCGGTCCGCAGGGGCGGCTGTCCGGCGGAGTCAAGCTCGCGCAGGGTGCCTCCCGCCCAGGACGCGTCCCTGGCGGCTGCCGGCCGGAGGGGTGTCGTCCAGTCCGCGTCCAGGAGTTGTTCGAGGAGGCGGAGGCCGGCGTGTTCTTCGGCTTCGGCGCGGAGGACTGCGAGGGCTCCTTCCTGGGCTTCGAGGGGGTCGGCGCCGGCGGCGCAGAGGGCACGGAAGGCCGCTTCTTTGATTTCGCGGGGCTGGACGTCGATGGTGCGGTCCGTCAGCTGGCGATCGGGGGCGTCTCCGGTGGTGGTGTCAGACATGCGCGTGTTCCTTTGTGGTGTCCATGACGTGGGTGAACAGCCGGGCCCAGTTGCCGCCCATTACGGCGGCGATGGTGTGGTCCGTGAGGCCTGCGGCTGCGAGGCCGTCGGTGAGCCGGGGGAAGTCCTGGGGGCCGGTGAACCAGTCCGGCCACAGGGGCCAGGTGGGAGTGTTCTGTGGGTCGGTGGGTTGCCAGCGGCCGTTGCGGAGCCAGCCGACGAATTCCTGGTCCCAGCCGCGGGTGCAGTCGCTGCCGATACCGACGCTGCCGGGACCATACTGGTCCACCATGCGCGCCACCATGGTGCAGAAGCTTTCGATGGTGACGTGTTCACCGCCGCTGACGGTGGGGTAGAGGCAGCAGCCGATGACGCCGCCGCGGTCCACGAGGGGCTGGATGACGTCGTGGGGTTTGTTCCGCGGGGTGTCAAAGAACCAGAGCGGGTTGGAGTGGGTGACGGAGACCGGCACCGAGGACGCTTCGATGGCGTCGCGGCTGGTCCGGTATCCGACGTGGGAGAGGTCGATGAGCATGCCGACCCGGTTCATCTCTTCCACTATCACCCGCCCGTAGCGGGTCAGGCCGGCATCGTCGGCTTCGAAGCAGCCGCTGCCGATCAGATTCTGGTTGTTGTAGGTCAGCTGGGCGATCCGGACGCCGAGCCGGTGGAAGAGCTCAACGTAACGGTAGTCGTCTTCAAACGGGCTGCCGTTCTGGAACCCCAGGAACACGGCGATCCTGTTTTGCTGCTTCGCGGCGTCGATGTCTGCCCCGGTGGCGGCGAGGAACACCAGGTCCGGGTTGTGGTTGACGAGGTCCAGCCACTGACCGACGGACCGGAGGGTGTCCGCGGCGTTTTCCCAGACAGCGCAGGTCGCGTTGACCGCGCTGACGCCGCCGGTACGCAGTTCCTCCAGGACGGGGCGGCTCCAGTTGCTGATCTGCAGCCCGTCCACGACGGTCAGCTGCTCGTGCAGGCTCATTGTTCCGGCCCCTTCGGCGCCGTCGGGAAGAGCCAGTCGTCCTCGTCCGTCCCGTGGTTGATATCCACCGCGCGGGGGGCCCCGCTGAACAACGTCACGCGCAGCCAGTCCGTGGACTGTGGACTGAAGTTGTTCATCCCGTAACTGGCCAGCTGGAAGCGCTGGGTACTCAGGGGCAGGAACTCGGTGTCGATGAGGTTGTCCTGCAGCTCCCCGTAGAGGTAAGGCCGGGTCTGCTGGACCCGGGCCGCGGCGAAGCGGTGGCCGGGGTGTGCCAGGAGGAAGTCTGCGATGCTGCGGTGGGCCGGGAACCGCTCGAGGTCCGCGGCGAGGGCGTTGATGCGGCGGGCGATGTCTGTGCAGTGCTCGGCGGCACCTTCGGGCCGGGTGGCGCGCAGTGCACGGCGGGGTTCTTCGTTGGCTGCGGAGGAGAACCAGTAATAGCCCGTCCGCTCCGGATCGGTGAAGTCGTAGCCGCGGGCCCAGGCGTAGTTGGTCTCCAGCAGCTGCCTCAGTTCCCAGCAGGGCATGGCCGGCTCGAACGGCGCGGCGCCGTCAACTCTGAGCAGGGACTCGGCGTCCTCGTCGAAGTCGGTACGCAGTTCAATGACGATGGAGGCAAAGATCCCCCGGGCCTCCGGGCTGAGGCTTGCGGCCTTCTCGTGGAGGCGTGCCAGGACCGGCGCGGGTTCCGTCGCGGAGGCCGTGTGGGTCTGCAGCTCGCTCAGGAGTTGCTGCAGCTGGGGCCGGATCGCGTCGGTGGGCAGGAACGGGGCGGTGTGGAGGGCGTGTTTTTCTTCAAGGTGGCGGTCAGCCTTGAGAAGGAGTTCCGCGACGCGGGCAAGGTCGGGATGCCCGGGGGCGTAGTCCCGGCCGAGGCCGGCGGCGAGGGGAGTTTCCCGCAGCCGGCACCAGGCGTCCAGGTAGTCCGGGTGGTTGATCACGAACGGGACCATGCCCAGCCCGGTGGCGTTGCCCAGTCCCAGGTATTTGCCCCACTCCGGGTCCAGGGGGACCGCGGTGGTGCCGGCCGCCGTGGCTTTGGCGCGGGCGACGTGTTCCACCATGTCCATGCTCAGTTCACGCAGCAGCCAGGCGGTGAGCATCTGGGACCGGTAGGGGACGGCAAGCGGGTGGCCGGCGGGGATGTCCGTGAATTCCTTGAGCCCGAATTTTCCGTTGCCGTAGAACGCGGTGCTGCGGATCAGATACGGGCTGGGGCCGATGGCGTCGACGTCGGGCTGGGACCCGGCGGCCAGGCAGTCGCTGACGTAGTCAAAGAAGCGTGCGCTGCGGTTCGCCCGGGTCAGGATGATGGTGTCCGGGTCGACACGGCCGCGTTCCTGGACGGGGACATTGAGCCGCAGTTCGGCTTCGCGCTCCGGTGTGAGGTCTCCTTCGATGAGTGCCGCGGTAACGTCCCAGGCGTCGGCGATGACCCGGTCGGTGCGTTCGCTTTCCTGAAGGGTGCGGCAGAAAGCGATGAAGGTCAGCTGCCGGCCTTCGGCGTCCACGGTGTAGACGGCGGTGCCCCGGGCATCGGCGTCGAGCTCCAGGCGGGTCCTGGCCACGGACCACTGCCGGGCTGCGGCGCGCCGGAGCATCGTGCGGGCAAAGCTGTGCCGGGTGGCCCAGGCGCCGTTCATGTCGGCGCCGGAGAGCACGTCCTCCGGGGCACGGAGCCCGTGTGCGGTCCGTTCGTCCTGAAGTGTCATGATCATGCCTTCCCGGGTGCCAGGCGGAGGTAAGCGGTTTTTTCGTGGGTGAAGAAGGCCGCGGCGACAGCACTGTTTTGTTCCCGGGGACCGGCGAAGGTTGAATCCTTCATCCCGCCGAAGGGGGCATGGATTTCGGAACCGGTCGAGGGAGCATTGACCTTCACGAGACCGGCGTCCAGATACGTGACGCACTGCCGGGCGGCGCGCTCATCGCTGGTGAACACCGCGGCCGTGAGGCCGAAGTCGGTGTTGTTCGCCAACGCAATGGCTTCATCGAGGGTGGCTGCGCGGAGAATGGTGACCACAGGGCCGAAGACCTCTTCGCGGCAGATCGTCATCGACGCCGGCCCGGTCAGCACGGTGGGCCGGACGTAGTGCCCGTCCGTGGCGGGAGCAGGGGCCTGGGCGAGGATTTCCCCGCCTTCGGTGAGGGCCGTCTCGATCGCGGCATTGATCTCGTCGCGGGCGGAGGCGGACACGACGGGGCCGATCTGCACCGACGGGTCAGTGCCCGGGCCCAGGACAAGTGCGGTGACCTTCTCCTTGACCCTGGCCAGGAACGCCTCGTGCCCGTCGCCGACGAGGATGATCCGCCGGGTGGCCGTGCACTTCTGGCCGGTGGACCCCATCGCGGCGTTGACGGCGCTGGACGCGGCCAGTTCGACGTCGGCATCGGGCAGGACCAGGGTCGCGTTGTGTCCGCCCAACTCCATCTGCAGTTTCGCGCCGCGTCCACAGACAATCCCGCGGATGTGGTGGCCCACCGGAACAGATCCGGTAAAGGTCACGCCCGCCACCGACGGATGGGACACGAGTTCGGAGCCCAGCGGGCCCGGGCCAAGGAGCAGGTTGGCGACGCCGGCCGGCACACCGGCGGCGGCCAGGATGTCCATCAGCAGGACCGACACTCCGGGGGTGTTGCTGGCGGACTTCCAGACCACGGTGTTGCCGTGCAGCAGTGCCGGTGCGATCTTCCACGCCGGGATCTGCAGCGGGAAATTCCACGGCGTGATCACACCGACGATCCCCAGCGGGCGCCGCACGGTCAGGATCCGCTCCTCGGGGTGGCTGGAAGGGTATTCGGTGCCGACAGGGTTCCTGGCAGAGCCTGCGTGGTACTCGAACGTGTCGGCGGACGCGTCGACCTCCATCCTGGACTCCGCCAGGGTCTTGCCGTGCTCGGCCGTCATGACGCGGGCTATCTCCTCGGCCCGTTCCCGGATCAGTGCCGCCGCCGCCGACAGAATCCGGCCCCGGGCCAGAATCCCCAGCCTGTCCCATGCCGGTGCGGCGTCAGCAGCCGCCTGGATCGCCTGCGCCAGCTCCGCGGAACCGGCCTGGTGATACGTTGTGACCGCTTCCTCCGGCGCCGAGGGGTTGAACCGGGACGTCGTGTCCCCGGTCCCTTCAACCCAACTACCGTTGATAAAGCTGCTGGCGGGCTTGGTCATGACGGGCATTCTCGAACCTCTTAGTGTTTGTTGATCTGTGACTGTCCTCACGATCAACGGTAAACCCGAAACCCGGCCCAAAGAAGTATCTATTTGACTCCCATCAATACTCACTTAGTCTTGTTCGTATGAACCTTCGTCGCCTGGAGCTTTTCGTCGCAGTGGCCGAAGAACTGCACTTCAACCGAGCCGCCGAGCGGCTGCACATGGCCCAGCCGCCCCTGAGCCAGCAGATCCGCAAACTCGAAGAGGAATGCAAGACCCAGCTGTTCGTGCGCAACTCCCGCAACGTGCAGCTCACCGCCGACGGCGAACTGCTCCTGAAGCACGCCCGTAAAGTCCTCAGCCAGTACGGCGCCATGACCGCGGCCCTCCGGCAGGCCCGCGACGGCGAAATCGGCAAGCTACGTCTCGGCTTCGTCTCCTCGGCGGCCATTTCGGCACTTCCACCCGTGGTTCGGGAACTCCGGTCCCACTGGCCCGGCATCGACCTCGAACTCCGCGAGGAAACCACCGACGCCCAGATCGACCTCATTACCGCCGGAGCCCTCGATGCCGGAATCGCCCGGGAAGTCCGGACCGTGCCGGGCCTCAGCGCGACACTCCTGCAAAACGAACGCCTCGTCGTTGCCGTCCCGGCAGACCACCCCCTGGCACCCCGCACCTCGGTGGGGCTTGCAGAACTGAAGGGGGAGAGGTTCATTGCCTTCCCGCGGGACCGGATCTCGCGGCTTTTCGACCACATCGCTGCACTGCTTCACGCCGCCGACGTCGACTTCGACCTCGCCCAGCAAGCCGTCCAGTTCCCCACCATCCTCGGGCTCGTCGCCGCCCACCTGGGCATCGCAGTCGTCCCGGAATCCCTCCGCGCCTTCGCCATCCCCGGCCTTGCCTACCTCGACATCCAGGACGCCAGCGCCATCTCCCGCGTCAGCCTGATCTACAACAACGACATGACCGATTCACCCCTCATCGCCAAAGTCAGGGAAGCGTGCCGGCAAACAATGGGAGCCCCGGGGCCCGGCTAACAGATTGCCGCGTCGCCGCCCGCAGTCAGCATCACTCAAACGCCCGGATGGGCGGGAGACCGGCCCCGATAGTACAGGCAGGGTTCATCAGGCGTGATCGCCATCAAAGCGCTGCCCGACGAGTTGAGTTTCCCGTTCGGCGTCCCCGATTCCGGACCCGGCCTCGGCCCGGTCCGCCGGCAACGGGGTGCTCTGCTCAATTGGCAGACGTGCCTTCCAGGGCGATCCGCACAACGGGCCTCCAGATTTCCGGGCCGGATCAATACCGTCGCGGCAGAAATCCGCCTCAAATAGAGTAGGTAGCGTCACCCCGAGACAGAAATCCGGTCAAGCGTTCAGTGCGGTCCGCAATGCGCCAGGAGCCAGGCAGCGCCATCGGGGGGATTTCTTCCGGATAAGGATACGGGCCAGCGTGTTGAGGTTGACTTCCCGCAGTGGTGGAAGTCTGATGGCGCCTCAGCGGATCTCCGGGAGGTCCGCAGATGCCCGTCGGGACAGGAGTTCGGCGCCGCCCTCGCGGATCACGAGGTTTTCTTCGTGCACCATGCTGCGGCCCGGTCCAAGCCACAACCCGGGCTCGAGTGTGAGGACCATCCCCGGGACCAGTACCGTGTGGTCCTCCGCAGTGTGGGACGGCCATTCGGTCAGCTGCATGCCCAGGCCGTGGCCCAGACGCCCCACGTTGCCGCAGGCATAACCGTCGTCCATGATTACGGTCTGCATCGCCCGGAAAAGGTCGGCACTGCTCGCCCCGGGGCGTGCCACATTGAATGCGGCGTCGGTGGCGCGGAACAGGGTGTCATAGCCGCGCCGGGCGTCGTCATCGGCGGCACCTATGGCGTAGTTCCGGTCGAAATCACAGAAGTATCCGTCGTACACGGCTCCGGTATCAAGCATCAGAACGTCCCCGCTGCAGAGTGGACGGTTGTCCGGTGGGGAAATGACATTGTCGTACCCGCCGGGATCCGAAGCGCCGACGAGGTACGGAACATCGTCGGCGCCCAGGGTCAGCAGCTCGATTTTGAACGCACGGAAGGCCTCTGACAGAGGCTGGCCAGCCGACACGATCTCCGGCACGCGGTCGAAGGCGTCCGAGGCAATCCGGCAAATGTGTGCGATCTTTTCGATTTCGGTTTCGGACTTGACCATCCGCAGATTCTTGATCACATCGGTGGCGTCAACAAACTCGATGCCGGGCGCGAGGGATATGAGCTGGACGTAATCCTTCAGCGGCATGCGGAGGGTGGTTTCCGGACCCATGGGGACTCCGACACGACTTTTGGAGCCCAGGACGCTGTGCAGGGTATCCGCGAGCAACGACACGCCCTCGTCCTCGGGCCGGGGTGATGTCCAGGTGCGGATGTCTTTGATCCATGTCGTCGCCAGCAGCGGGGCGCCGATTTCCGGGATTACAGCGATGGGTTTGCCCTCACGGGGCACTATCAGGAACCACGGCCGTGTTGGGCTCTGCCAGAACTGGGTGAAAAATCCGGTGAAGTAGCGGAATTCGGGCTCAGTGGTCAGGAACAGGGCATCCACTCCGGCCATGGCCATGAGACGTTGCGCCCGGGCCAGCCTGGACGCAAATTCGTCGTCGTCGAAACCGCGGCGCGGAGCGGCCGGCCCCCGGTCTCCTGCCGGTCCAGTGTCGGGTGTGTTACTTGTGCGCTTTGTCGGGTGACTGGCGAAATTCACGGCGGGTGACTCCTTGGTGCGGGCGGCGGTGCCCGGTTTGGTGGGGGTGTTCAGCTTGAAATTCAAGCGACAGGACGAAACGTCGACCGTCGGTTTTCGGCGTCCCTGCGGTTTACGTCAACATACTTGAGTTTGGGGAAGCCGATCGATGCCGGGTCGCCGGGCAATTCTTCGCCGCGTAGTGTCGCCTGTGCAGTTTCCCGCATGCAAAGGATGCTGATGAAACCGATCACTCCGGCAATCGCCATGTACCAGCCAGGAATCAGTTGGTTCCCGGTGGTTTCGATGAGCTGGTTGGCCACCGTCTGGGACGGCCCGGCGAAGAATGCCGTGGAAAAGTTGTAGCCGATCGCGAAACCGCTGTAGCGCACGGCGGTGGGGAATAGGGCCGGGAGGGTGGAGGATACCGCTGCGGTCAGGATCACCAGCAGCAGGCCCAGCACGGCAAGGCCGAGGAATTGCAGGAAGGGATTCGGCAGTCCCAGCAGCATGACGGCCGGAACGGAGAATACCGCGTAGCCGGTGGCGGCGAACAGGAGCAGCGGCTTGCGGCCGACCCGGTCCGACAAGGCTCCCACGGGCGGGATGGCGAGCAGCATCAGGGCCATCATTCCGACCAGCATCCAGTTGCCCTGGGCGGTGCCGTGTCCAAGCTGGCTGCTGAGATAAGTGGGCATGTAACCCAGGACCATGTAGAAGGCCACGTTGAGCAGGACCACAAAACCGGAGAGGACCAGGATCTGCCTCCAGTGGTTCTTCAGTACCTGGCGCACCGGCGCCTTAACGCTTTCCTTGTGTGCGGCGGCCTCCGCGAAGACCGGGGCCTCGTCGAGCCGGGTCCGGATCCACAACGCAATGATGCCCAGTGGAATGGTCACCAGGAACGGGAGTCGCCACCACCCCTCCAGCATCCCTTGTTCGCCGACGATGCTGACGAGGCCGGTGCACAGAATGCCCGCGAGAATGAATCCGACGGTGGTTCCGAATTCCAGGAAGGAGCCGAAGAAACCGCGACGGCGGTCCGGAGCCGATTCCGCCATGTAGACCGCAGCGCCGCCGTACTCTCCGCCGGCAGAGAAGCCCTGAAGCAGCCGGCAGATCAGGAGCAGGACGGGTGCCAGAACCCCGACGGTGTCCGTCGTGGGCAGCAAACCAATGCAGCCCGAGGCCAGCGTCATCAGGATCACGGTGAGAACCATGACCTTCTGTCGGCCTACCTTGTCGCCCAGCGGACCCAGGATTATGCCGCCGAGCGGTCGGACGAGGAAGGATAATGCCAGAGTGGCCAGCGTCAGCGTAACGCCCACCCCGCCGTCGCCGGCCTTTGAACCAAAGAAATTTGTTGCCATGTAAATAGTGAGGTAGCCATAAACGGCGTAGTCGTACCATTCAACGGCGTTCCCCAGCGCGGAGCCGGTGATGGAACGCCGGAGCGTTTGCTTGGCCTCCGGGCTCTCGGGCTCAGACCCCGGCGCCATGAGTAACGGGGTCTTGCCAACTAGCGGCTGCATACTGGTCACAGGCTCTGTCCTTCGAGGTGATGATGTTCAGGAAAACATCCGAATTTGGTGCGCACTGTCCGGGAGCGGAAATCCGTCGTACCGGGCCGAACGACGCTTCTGACGATCATTTTCGCCGCTCCCAAGGGGAATGTGGCGACAATCACGTGTGGGCTGGGTTCCATCATGACGGCCCGTTGTCAAAAGTAAAAGCGGATTTTCGTGGCCTTTAACATCCACAAAAACAGGACGTTTCACAGAATGACGAATGACGGCCTAATTGAAGTAAAAGTAAAAGTAATCCCGCATTAATCATCGCTTTTGCTTTAGCCTCAAGTGTCGGAACATGGTGGCATGCCTTCACTAGACACCGCCTACTGGTACGCCAATCCCGCCGCCCGGACCTGGCAGACCGCAGCCCCGGACTCCGCAGAGTCCTTCCACCGCACGCTGACCGGCTATGCGCCCACCCCGCTGACCGAACTGCCCAGTCTGGCAGCCGAGCTCGGGGTACGCCGGGTATTCCTGAAAGATGAGTCAAACCGGCTCGGGCTGCCCGCGTTCAAGATTCTCGGCGCGTCCTGGGCCGTGTGTCGGGCCCTGAGTGCGCGTTACGGGTTGGATGCCGAGACGATGACCGTTCCTGCGCTCCGGGATTACATCATGGCCGGAATTACGGCCCGCGAACGGCCCGTGCTGGTCACTGCCACCGATGGAAATCACGGGCGCGCCGTATCGCGTATGGCCGCACTGCTCGGGCTCCAGGCCAGGATCTACGTTCCCAATGGCCTCAGCCCGGCCGCGGTCGACGCCATCCGGGGCGAAGGTGCAGACCTGCACCACGTCGACGCAATCTACGACGACGTCGTCGCCGCCGCCGCCGCGTCAACGGAAGGCTGCAGCTGCGATCTGCTGATCCAGGACACCTCGTGGGCCGGTTACACCGACGTCCCGCGCTGGATCGTTGACGGCTACGCGACGCTCTTTGACGAAATTGACGCGGCTCTGGCTCAGTCCGGTTACGCCGGGGCCGACCTGGTGGCCTGCCCGGTCGGCGTCGGTTCCCTGGCGCACGCACTGGTGGATCACTACCGGACACCCGGCAACGGCGCACCGTCGCTGCTGAGCGTGGAGCCGGAAACTGCTGCCTGCGTCGCCCAGTCGCTGCTCGCCGGCCATCCTGTCGTCGTCGACACGTCCTACCCGTCCATCATGTCGGGGTTGAATTGCGGGACGCCCTCCGAGATGGGATGGCCCACCCTGCTGGCAGGGATCGACGCAGCGGTCAGTGTCACCGAAGAAAATTGCCGCCAGGCGGTCATGGACTTGACCGATCTTGGCCAGGATGCGGGCCCCTGCGGGGCCGCGTCCCTGGCCGGAGCGCGGGCCGCCCTCTCCAGCCCGGAACGGCGCCAGCTGCTGGGCATCGATCAGGACTCTGTGATCGTCCTGGTCAGCACCGAAGGCCTGGCCGCCAACCCGCTCCGATGAAAGACTCATTCCCCATTGAAACCAGCAAAAACATACTGCCCGCAGCCATGCACGACGTCCTGGAGGACCCGGTAGTGCTCCTGCAGGACCTCGTCCGGATAAATTCCGTCAACCCGGACCTGGTTCCCGGTGCAGCCGGAGAGACAGGCCTTGCGGACTTCACCGCCGTCTGGCTTCAGAAGCGGGGTTTCACCGTGACCCGGCTCGAAGCCGTGTCCGGGCGACCCTCCATCGTTGCCGTCGCGGCCGGCACGGGCGAAGGCAAGAGCCTGATGTTCAATGGCCACCTCGATACCGTCACCCTCGCCGGCTATGATGGGGACCCCCTTGAGCCCCGCCTGGAGGACGGCCGCATGTTCGGCCGCGGCACGTTCGATATGAAGGCCGGCATCGCCGCGATGATGGTCGCTGCCGCTGCCGCCGCATCACGGCCGCATGCGGGGGACATCATCGTGGCCCTCGTCGCGGACGAGGAGTTCGCCAGCGCCGGCACCGAGGAGGTCCTCCGGCATTTCACGGCCGACGCCGCCATCGTCTCCGAACCCACGCACGAGGACATCGTCATCGCCCACCGGGGATTCGTGTGGTTCGACGTCACCATCCACGGCACCGCCGCCCACGGCTCCCGCCCTGATCTGGGAATCGATGCCATCGCCAAGGCCGGGAGATTCCTCACCGGCCTCGAGGAGCTCAGTAAGTCGCTGCTTAGCGGGCCCGGCCACGCGGTGTTGGGGACCGGAAGCATCCATGCCTCGCTCGTCCGCGGCGGTGAGGAGCTTTCCAGCTACCCCGCGGCCTGCACCGTCTCGCTCGAACGACGCACGGTCCCCGGGGAGAACGCCGCAACGGTGGAGACCGAGCTGCGGCACATCCTCGATGCCATCGCCGCCGCCGACCCCGACTTCAGCTACACGCTGACCACGGGTCTGGAACGCCACGCATTCGAAGTCCCCTCCGACGCACCGATCGTCCGTGCTGTAGCAGCCGCCGCGGAGGCCGTCATGGGGCAGGCCGCCACCGTCCGTGGCGAAGCGTTCTGGACCGATGCTTCCCTCATGCTCGACGCCGGGATCCCCGGGCTCCTCTTCGGCGTTGACGGCGGCGGAGCCCACGCCGCCACCGAATGGGTCGACCTCAACTCGCTGAAAAGGGTCAGCCAAATCCTGGCCGCCACCGCCACCGACTTCTGCCGCTAACCACACCTCTGAAGGACAAAAATGACTGCCCAGACCACCTCCCTGTCCCACCGGGCCCTCCGGGTGCGACTCGCCGAACTCGGGTTGGAACTCCCCGAAGTTCCCGGCGCCGTCGCCGCGTACGTGCCCGCCGTCCGGGCCGGAAGCACTGTCTACACCTCCGGGCAGCTGCCCCTCCGGGAGGGCGTCATGGCTGCTGTGGGCAAGGTCGGATCCGAAGTCTCCGTCGAGACGGCGGCCGGCCTGGCCAGGACCTGCGTTCTGAACGCGCTGGCCGCCGCAGGCGCACTCGGCGACCTGGACGAGGCGAGAATCCTCAAGGTCACGGGTTTTGTCGCCTCGGCCGCGGGTTTCAATGGCCAGCCGACGGTGGTCAACGGTGCCAGCGAGCTGCTGCTGGAGCTGTTCGGTACCCGCGGGGAGCACGCCCGATCCGCAGTCGGGGTGGCCGAACTGCCCATGGATGCCCCCGTCGAAGTGGAGATTATCGTAGAGTTTCCCTGACCGGCGCATCACGCACCGAATCGATGCGGCAAAGGGGACAGATGTGCTGAACGTCGTCCGGCTCAAAGTCTTGTTGGAGCTTCACCACCGCAAGACCCTTTCAGCCGTGGCCGCCGCGTTGTCCTACAGCACGTCAGCGGTGTCGCAGCAGGTCCGGCTGTTGGAAAAGGAAATCGGCGTCCCCCTCGTCGAGCCCTCCGGGCGCCGTCTGCAGCTGACCCCCCAAGGCCTGATCCTCGTCGCCCACGCCGAGCAGATCCTCGACTTACTTGAACGGGCAGAGGCCGACGTCTCTACCTCCATGTCCCAGCCCCGTGGCGTGGTCAAGGTCGCGGCCTTCCAGTCCGCGGCGCTCACGATCATTCCCGACGCCCTGAACGAACTGCGCCGTCTTCACCCGCAGCTGACCGTCGAGTTCAAGCAGGGTGAACCGGAAGCCACCCTGCCTTCTCTGGCCTCCTCCGAATACGATCTTGTAATCGCTGAGTCGTTCCCCGGGCTGCCCCTGCCGTCGCTGCCTGGCCTCTCGGTCACCACGATCATGGACGATCCGTTGTGGCTCGTCATGGACGCGACTATTGCCGATGGCCTGGACCCGGGGAAGGACCTGATCGCGCAACTCTCGGACGCCCGCTGGGCGGTGGAGCCCGCAGAGTCCGCTTCCCTGACCTGGCTAACCAACCAGTGCCGGAAGGCAGGGTTCGAGCCGAAGGTCATCTGCTCCTCTGAAGACGTTTCGGTTCACCTGCGGTTTGTCGACGCCGGGCTGGCCGTCGCCGTGCTTCCCGGACTCGCCCTTGTTGGTGCGTCGACAAACGTTCGCCGGTTTCCCACAGCCGCGGGCATGCAAAGCCGTCAAATCCTTCTCGTAGCCAGAGAAGCTTCCAGCACCCGCCCTGCCACAGCAGCCGTCGCCGCCGCCCTTCACCGGGCCGCCGCGGCCTATGCAACCGGTAGAACCAGCGAAAAATAACATCGGAGCGGGGAACGTTAACTGCGCGTTGCCGCGGCACCGCAGTCGGGACCCCGAATATGCACGTACCGGCTTCCAAGCGGTGTCGCTTTTCAGGCCATGGGACTGACATGCAACAGGATTCGCTTGCCCCGCCCCTTCGGTCCGCGTCGGAATGGACGAGTGGCCTGCCGCACGAGGGCTCTTGTCGGGGGAGGGGGAGGGCAGTAAACGTGAACTGAAATATTGTCCTGTCATTCCTGCCCGGCTTTTGGATGGGCTCACGGTTCAGCTCGTTTGCTCCGAGGCCGGCGAGGGGATCGTGGAAGATGCTTTCAGACTCCACCAACGCTTGCCTTCTGTTTCAGGGATCGGACTAGTAGTCGTACTCTCAAATCTTGTGGGGCCGAGGGAATGAGGCCTCTCAGCAGGTCGGGGCCGCAACTTGGCAACATGAGCTCTGGCTGAGGGCGCTAAATCGAACACAATGGTCCAGAGGATGTGTTTTCCACCTAGTCGTGGCATGGTTTCCCCTTGCTCCAGGTAGCGAAATGGCGCGGGGTCACCGTCCGGCCTCCACCAGCCACTTATTGGTGCAAGGTCACCGGTTGTCGCAGTGGGGCACACGTCCTGGTGCCGTTGCAATTGCTGTTCATTGGCTGACGTCATGGTCCTTTGATGTTCCTAAGCATGAGGTCGTCGTTGAAGGACGCCTATAGTCCTAAGACCCCATATCCGTGGATCCTGAGGCACTTAAACCAGGTCCTCCCGGTTGCGAGAGTAGGAGGACCTGGTGGTTCAAGTGATCCTGTGGGGGACGGGGGTCCAGTTTGTCCCTGCGGGATGACGTCGCGCTGTAATTCGTCGGGACAATCGGCAGGTCCCGCATTTTCTGGAGCTGGTGATCTCCAGGCCGTTAGGTTCCGCTTACAGCCAGCTGTCGCGCTACATGCTGGCTGCCTGGCAGGCAGGTGAAGAACGGGGGCTGGACGACGGGTGCGAATGGGACGATGAGCCAGTGGCCGCCGTACAACTCCACGTACGAATCGGAAGGGCACTTCGCGTAGGCTTCTTCGCGCGTCATCTCGTTCTCCTTTTTCACTGTGTTAAGTAGTTCGCTGAGCGGTAAACGGTGGATCGGTGCTCACCTCACCCCTATAGGCGCTTGGCTCCGGCCCTGCAGTTGGCGGGTACCGGCGCATCTCCGGATTTCAGTCCGTTTCCGGCCCGTTGCAGTAGTGGCAGCCTTCTTCGCAGCCGTCCTGCGGTTCGACACTGCTGGAAACCTGGAGGGCTGGTTTTGGACGCGGTTGGCTGCATTCGGCAGAGTGCGGCGCGTTGATCGTATGAAGGGCCGCACTGTTAGAAACGAAATCATTGCTGTTGCACCTGCATATGCGTGTGAGCATGGCTGCGTTCGTCCCCAGGGGGGAGGATGCAGTCCGATTCCAGGGCGTGGTGCTTGCCGGACCGAGGGGCGGGCGGGCCACTCCTCGGTCCGGGCCGCTGGGAACTACTTCAGGGGAGCGGGCACCTGTCCGTGACCGGGCTGCGTTTGCACGTTCCCTCCCCTGAGCTTGCTGATGAAGATTGCTTTTCATCAAGATTCCTTTGAGTTTGACGATCAGGGAGATCGCTCATGGCCGAGGGGAGTTAAGTGTTGCCGCTCCGGGAAGTGCGCGGCCGTAAAAGCTGGCTTTCCCGCTGACAAGGGGCGTGTTCAGTTACCGGCCGGCGTAGGGGTCGGCCATGCCGATGTACTGGGTGGTGGTGTACTCGGCGATGCCCTCGGAGCCGCCTTCGCGGCCGAGGCCTGACTGTTTGACTCCGCCGAAGGGTGCGGCGGCGTTGGAGATGATGCCGGCGTTGAAGCCGACCATGCCGAATTCGATTTGCTCGGCTACGCGCAGGAGCTTGTTAAAGTCGCGGCTGTAGACGTAGGAGGCCAAGCCGTATTCGCTGGAGTTGGCCAGGCGGATGGCTTCTTCCTCGGTCGAGAAGGTCGTGACCGGAGCGACGGGTCCGAAGATTTCCTGGCGGAGGATCTCGGCATCGTTGGGAACGTTGCTCAGCACGGTGGGCTGGTAGAAGTAGCCGGCCCCGGCTACTGGCGAGCCTCCGGTGATGGCGGTGGCTCCGGCGTCAACGGCGGCGCTGACCAGTGCGTGTACATCGTCGCGGGCACCGGCATCGATCAGGGGGCCCACCTGGGTGGTGGGTTCGGTGCCGCGGCCGGTGGCCAGGGCACCCATGGCTGCGGCGAACTTCCGGGTGAATTCCTGTGCGACGGATTCCTGCACGAGGAAGCGGTTGGCCGCGGTGCAGGCTTCGCCCATGTTCCGCATTTTGGCTGCCATTGCTCCTTCGACGGCCTTGTCCAGGTCCGCATCTTCAAACACTATGAAGGGTGCGTTGCCGCCGAGTTCCATTGAGGTGCGCAGGACGTTCTGCGCCGCGTCGGCCATCAGCCGTTTGCCGACAAGGGTGGACCCGGTGAAGGAGATCTTCCGGAGCCGGGAGTCGGCCAGCAGCGGTCCGGAGATGCCGGAGGCGCTGGAGGAGGACACTACGTTGAGGACACCGGCGGGAAGGCCGGCCTCAATCATGGTCTGTGCAAAAAGCTGGGAGGTCAGCGGGGTCAGCTTGGCCGGCTTCAGGACCATGGTGCACCCTGCCGCGATGGCAGGGGCTACCTTGCGGGTGGCCATGGCGAGCGGGAAGTTCCAAGGCGTGATGAGCAGGCACGGCCCCACCGGCTTGTGCTGGACCAGAATCTTGTTCTTGCCCTCCGGGGTGGTGAGGTAGCGGCCGTAATCCCGGACCGTCTCCTCCGAGAACCAACGGAGGAACTCCGCCCCGTAAGTGACTTCCCCACGGGATTCGGCCAGCGGCTTACCCATTTCCAAAGTCATCAGCAGCGCGAAGTCCTCGGCACGCTCGGTCACCAGATCGAAGGCCCGGCGCAGGATCTCGGCGCGCTCCCGCGGTGCAGTTCGTGCCCAGGAGGCCTGGACGGCGTTGGCCGCATCGAGTGCGGCGACGGCATCCTCACTCGTGGCGGAGGCCAAGGTAGCGAGCACCTCCCCAGTGGCGGGGTCATGGACATCGAATGTGCCGCCGTCGGACGCGTCCCGCCACCGACCTCCGATCAACAATCCGGTGGGGACAGAGGCAAGGAGGTCGGCCTCACGCTGGCGTGAGACAGCAGTCGGATCAACGAGGGCAGTAGTCATGAAGATTCCTAAAGAACGTAAGTGACGGTGATGATCCGCCATTAGGGTGGCGGGCTATCACCGTCCTTTGATTGATCAGCTCGACGGGCTCAAGCGCCGGAAGCGCAACTGGCCACATCGGTCCTGTGATGGGGGACGTACTCCATCTCAGTTAGATAGTGCGGTCCCTGATAAAGGCAGCGACTTGGTCGACTGCTTGTTCTCCACGGGGAATACGTCCCGCGGAGGTGAACAATCCGTGGGCGTACCCGGGGAGGTGCTGGTACTGGACCTCCGTGCCCGCCCGGGCCAGGGCGGCGGCGTAGTTTGCCCCCTCGTCAACCAGCGGGTCGTTGTCCACAGTGATCACGTAGGTGGGTGGCAGCCCTGCGGGGAGCTGAGCCATGGAGGGACTGATACCCGGTGCAGAGCGGTCTACGCCCTCCGGCAGGTAGTGGTCAGCGAACCAGGCGATGGTGTCAGCAACCAGAGGGAACCCATCGGTGATGCGTTCGTAGGAGGGTGATGACATAGTCAGATCCACCATGGGGTACATGAGGACCTGGGCCACTACAGTCAGGGGATCCGTCGTCGTGGCGTTCTCATTGGCCAGGACTGCGGCCAGTTGCCCTCCCGCGCTGTCACCGACGAGCACAGCTTCGGTTACGTCCAAGCCGTGCTCGTTGCTGGCAGAAAACAACCAGTGCATCGCCATGCGGCTGTCATCAATCGCAGCCGGGTAGGGGTGCTCCGGGGCAAGCCGGTAGTCCACAGCAATGACCGGCAGGCTGGTGAGGGAGGCCAGCCGACGGCACAGCCCGTCATGAGTTGAGAGGCTGCCCATGACCCACCCCCCGCCGTGGAAAAACAGCACGGCGGGGGTGGGGCCTCCGATGGAGCGGGGGTCATAGACCCGCACCTTGAATCCATCCAGGCTGAAGTCTGTGACCGACGCCAGCGGATCACCGCTCAGACCGTTGGCAGCGCAACCGTTCTCGTAGAGCTCGCGCACCTGCTTCACGGAGTAGGAGTGAAACGGGCGCCCACCGGCGGAGCGGAATTTCTGCAGCACCTCTGCAGCGTCCGGTGCTATGGGCCTCCCGCTGAACCGGTCGGTTCTGGTCACTTTTCGGATCCCGATTCGGCCAGCTGCAGGTAATCCTCGAGCTGGAGGTCGTGGGTGTGGGACCGGTATTCTTCGACGGTTCCGGACCAGTTGTTGATGACGCGGCCGTCCTCGTTCTTGTACCAGGAGGAGCATTCGGAGGAGAACGCGGACTTCTGGAGTTCTTCCTGAACGTGTGCGTTGAACTTCTCGACTACCGCCCGGTCCACCTCCAGGAACCTTGATTCATCGGCTGCGATGTACTGCACAGCCTGTGCGATATAGCGGTGCTGGGCCTCCAGCATGGACACAACCGAGTTGTGGTTGAGGTTGGTGTTGGGCCCGTAAACCAGGAAGAGGTTGGGGAAGTTATCGACGGTGATGCCCAGATATGCTTCCGGCGCATTGCCCCACCGCTCGTCCAAACCGATCCCATCACGTCCTGAAACACGCATGGATCCCATGAAGGCGTGGCTCTTGAACCCGGTGGCGTAGATGATGACATCAAACTCGTGCTCGACACCGTCAGCCGTGCGGAGGCCACGGGGAGTGAACTCCGTGATTGCCTCTGTCACGAGTTCGACGTTCTCGCGGGTCAGGGCCGGGTAGAAATCATCGCTCCGCAGGATGCGCTTGCAGCCGAAGTCATAGTCGGGGGTGAGCTTGACCCGCAGCTCAGGGTCGGACACTTGGGTCTCGAGGTGCTGGCGGGCGAGCTCGACTCCTTCCTCGGAAGCTGCGGTGTGACGGCGGGTGCGTTCGAATCCGGCTTCGCGGAATTCGTGGATTTCCTGGCGCAGCTGACGGTAGGTGTCCGGGTTTTCCTGGAAGCGGGCGCTCTCTTCCTCCGTGAAGATGTACTGGTCACGGGGGAGGATGTAGTTGGCTGAGCGCTGGAATACGGTCAAGTTCGATGCGATCTTGGCGACCTCGGGCACGTACTGAACCGCAGTTGCGGCGGACCCGATGGACGCGACGCGCTTGCCGGTCAGGTCAAGGTCGTGCCGCCACTGGGAGGAATGGAACACCACGCCTTCGAATGTTTCGGTACCGGGGAAGTCGGGGATGTTCGGTTCGTTCAACTGGCCCCAGGCAGCCACCACGGAACGGGTCAGGAACTCCGAGCCATCGGCAGTGTGCACGGTCCAAAGGCGGAGGTCCTGGTCCCATTCAGTCGCAGTGATGTTCTGGCCGAAGTGGATGTGCTTGCCGAGTCCGAATTCCTCAACCATGGAACGCAGGTAGCCCTGGAGTTCCTCCTGGCCGGCAAACATCCGAGAAACCTTGAGGTTCAGGAAGTAGCTGTAGCAGTAGACAAGCGCCTGCGTGTCGCATGCGGCGCCGGGATAGGTGTTCTCGCGCCATACGCCTCCCACATCGTTGCCGCGCTCGAGAATCAGGAAGTCATCGATGCCTTCCTGGACGAACTGGGCTCCCTGGCCTAGGCCGCCGAAGCCGGCGCCGATGATGATCGCGCTGTAAATGTGGTCATTTGTGGAGGTCATGATGTTCTCTCTTCGGAGCTGGAATGTGGGTGTCAGGAAAAGGTAATGATTTGACGCAGTGCGTGGCCGCCGTCGAGCGTGTCCATGGCGCGGTTGATCTCTTCTAGCGGGATGGTGTCTGAAACCAGGCCTTCAACGGCCAGCTGGCCGGATCGCCAGAGCTGTTCGTAGATCGGGATGTCGTGTTCCGGAACCGCCGAGCCGAGGTAGCTGCCCACAATCGACCGGGCCTCCGCTGTGAGGGTCAGCGGGTCGATGGAGACCGACTGGCCGGGCGCGGGCAGCCCGACGGTGACGGTAATGCCGCCCGGCTTTGTCAGTGCGACGGCGGCTTCCAGAGCGCGCGGGTGTCCTGCCGCTTCGATGACGGCGTCAAACTTCTCACCGCGTTCCAGGGCATCAGCAGAGGTCAAGGCGTCAGCGGCACCAAGGTTTCGGGCGGCTTCCAGTTTTGCCGGCAAGGTATCGATACCGACGACGTGCTCGACTCCGGTGGCGATGGCCGTAATGAGTGCCGCCATGCCTACTCCGCCGAGACCGACGATGGCTACCCGGGCGGAAGGTGCAGGCTTGGCGACGTTGAGGATAGCTCCTCCGCCGGTGAGCAGTGCGCATCCGAGCAAAGCGGCTACGTGCGCCGGAACGTCCGAGCCCACGGGCACCACGGAACGGCGGGAGACCACGGCATAGGTGGCGAATGCGGAGACTCCGAGGTGGTGGTGGACGGGCCGACCCTCGCGGGAAAGTCTGCGGTTGCCGCCCAGCAGAGTTCCTTCCGTATTGGAAGCACTGCCCTGCTCGCACGGCGTCTTGCCGTTGGAGTTGCATCCGGCACATTCACCGCAGCGGGGGAGGAAGGTCATGACGACGCGCTGACCCAGGGAGATGTCGTTGACACCCTCGCCCAGTTCCTCCACGATGCCGGCTGCCTCGTGGCCGAGCAGCATCGGGACCGGCCGCGGCCGGTTTCCGTTGACTACGGAAAGGTCGGAGTGGCATACGCCGGCCGCCTCGATGCGGACCAGGATCTCGCCCTTGCCCGGACCTTCGAGCTCAAGGTTTTCCACATGGATGGGACGCGTATCGGCGTAGGGCCGCTCTGCCCCAATGGCCTCAAGTACCGCCCCGCGTATGGTCCTGGTGGTCGTTGTCTTCGCGATGGAGTTAGTATCTTCGATCGTCACGATTGTCCTCTCAGTGGTGCAGTAAAGCTGTACGGGGGAAGGCTATTTGGGAGGGACCGTGCGGCGCTGAGCAACACCATCCGGGCTGGCTCGTGTTTCTCATCGTTCCTCCTGCAACGGGTGTGCTCCTCCCGATGGGGATCGTTCCTCCGACGACGGTCTGTCCATTGAGAGTAGGCAGGCCAGGAGTCCGCGTCACGGTGCAGAAAGTCGATATATGCACTTTTCTTTGTACGAAACGTCAAAGGGTTTGCGGGCGCGGTTGTGCAACCGCGTTTGGGGAGGTCGCTCGAGGCGGAAAGGGACCGCTTGGCATCAGGGTGGTGGACCCGCTGGCGAGCGGTTTCAGCCGTCCCGCGGGCTAGATATGCGCTCTAGTCTTTAGGGGTTGCTTGGGAGCGGCCCCTGAGGGCGAGCCAAAGTTGGGCTGCTACGTCCGGGTCATCCAGGTCAACCCCCAACAGTTCCTTAGCCTGGGCAATTCGGTAGCGCACCGAGTTCCGGTGTACTCCGAGCTCGCGGCCGGCAGCCTCCCATTGACCGCGGTGGGCCAGGTAGGCACGGACCGTTTCAAGGAGCTGCCCGGTGTGAGAGGTCAATACATCCACCCATTCATCTGCTGGCAGGTCGAGGCCGTGACCTACGCGGATCAGCTGTCCGGCCGGTGCTGAGGCAGCGACATCGGCCACTTGCGCTCCAATTTCGTGCAGGCGCCGTAGAGGCATCGGCCCGCCCCATGCACCGCGGACACCTTTCGGCAGCCTTGGATATGGGCTCGACGCTGATTGCAGGACAAACGTGACACCGGAACGTTCTAGTACCAGCCCGGACAGGGCGGGCTGCGCAGCCAGCTGTTCGGTATCGGGCAGGACGGCGACGAATGCTGTTTCCGGTAGCGGATCGGAGTCCATCTGCTTTGCAAGGAGCCGCGCTGCATCGTCATGTCCTTCCAGGACCAGCGCCGCGAGCATGCCTTCAGCCCGTCGACGCTCAGCCGCGGCGTTGCGCTGTCCGGCTGCCCTGGCGGCCAGGAGCGTGGATGCGGTGAGGAACAAGTGCCGCTCGGCAGCTGCCAGTTGCCCGCTTCTGCCCAACGCAAGATACCCGGAAGCCGCTGGACCGTCAGATACCGGGTAGAGGGAAGCAACACCGGATGCCAGTTGTATATTGCCCGTGGCGCCTCGGCGCGCGTTCCGCAGGATGGCAGATTCCCGTGTCAGTTCCGCCAGCAGTCCGGGTGGAAACTCAGCACCGCTGGCGGCGGACGATGGGGTCCCGTCACCTTCAGGCAGGTATGCAACCCAGGTTCCCAGGGCGCGCGACAATTCGCGCACGATCTCCGGTTCCGCGTCATCCTGGGCCGCGGCCCGCGTCAACGCCACCTGAAGTCCTAACAGAGCAGTGAGTTCAGCTTCGCCCCCTTGCCTGACAAGTTCCCAATAGGCGCGAGATACGGCTAGGAAGGGGGACTCACGGGGAATGGTCAGAAGGGGAAGGCCGGCCTCAACGCAGGCGGCCCGCAGTTCGTCCGGCACCATGGCATGGCCCGAGCCCAGGCCAAGACCCAGGGCAGCGACGCGACCTTCCACCAAGCGTTGCACATAGTTTTTAGCGGCCTCTTGACGCGCGTCTCCATCCAGGCCGGTGAGCTGCAATCCGACGGTGAGGAGAAGCTCGCCTCCATAGAGGAACATCGTGGGATCCTCCAGCTCAGAGACATGCACGCCAGTAAGTTCCACACGGGGGAGCGGTATGGGCCAGTAGGGCGCCAGGTCACGCTTTGCAGCCTCAACAAGCCTTGCGAGGGTGATCATGGGTAAATCATAGGCGATCGGTTTTGTACGCTGAGACCGTACAAGGAATATCTTTGGATGGATTATCCAACGACACGTCATCGGACTGTCCCTATGGTGGATTTCACCACACGAGGAGGACCTATGACTGTCACATCAGAACTCACAGCAAACCAGGCCAACGATCCGGCCAGCGTTAAAGCCACAGCACGCCGCCTGCTCACCGAGCTCCCGGGACCGCGTTCCCGTGAGCTGGAGACCGAACGCCGCCAGCACGTCACCGACGCATTTGGTATCACCCTGCCCGTATTCATCGACCACGCGCAGGACGCGCTGCTCGTAGACGTTGACGGAAACCATCTCATCGACTTCGCCTCAGGCATTGCCGTAACCAGCGTTGGCGCCGCGAACCCGAAGGTGGCCAAGCGCGCCGCCGCCCAGCTCGAGCGCTTCACCCACACCTGCTTCATGGTGACCGAATACTCGTCCTTCGTCGAGGTCTGCCGATGGCTCAATGAGCACACCCCTGGCGACTTCGAGAAGCGGACCGCACTGTTCACCACCGGTGCGGAGGCAGTTGAAAACGCGATCAAAGTCGCCCGGGCCGCCACTCGCCGCCCCAACATTCTCGTCTTCGACGAGGCATACCACGGACGCACGCAGCTCACGATGGCGATGACGGCAAAGGAAAACCCGTACCGACTCAACTTTGGACCCTTGCCGGGCTCTGTTTTCCGCGGACCGACCGCCCCCGCCCACACCTCCCCTAACGGACCGGGGGAGGCGCTTGAGCAGATCGAGGCGCTTCTCGCCGAAAACGGCGCGGAAACCTTCGCGGCCATGGTCATCGAACCGATCCAGGGCGAGGGCGGGTTCATTGTCCAGGCCCCCGGATTCCTCAAAGGTCTTCGTGAAATCGCTACCCGCCACGGCATCGTGCTGGTCGTCGACGAGATCCAGGTCGGCATGGGCCGGACCGGAACGCTGTTCGCGTCCGAGCACGAAGGAATCGCCGGTGACATCACACTGACCGCTAAGGCCCTCGGCGGCGGCCTGCCGCTTTCGGCCGCTACCGGCCGTGCCGAGCTTATGAACGCTGTCCACACCGGCGGCCTTGGCGGAACCTATGCTGGCAACCCCGTAGCCTGTGAGGCCGCTCTGGCCGTGTTCGAAATTCTAGAAGACGGCACCCTTTTGGAGAACGCCGTTGCCATCGAAGCCGCTGTGCGTCATCGTCTGGAACCGCTCGTCGCACTGGACGGCGTCGCAGACGTTCGCGGCAGGGGTGCGATGATGGCCATCGAGTTCAGCGACGCCTCCGGACCCCGCAAAGACCTCGCCACCACAGCAGCGAAGACAGCCAACGCACATGGTGTCCTGACTCTGACCTGCGGAACCAATGGAAATATCATCAGGCTGCTCCCTCCGCTCGGAATCGAAGCCGACGTCCTTGACGAGGGCCTTGCGGTACTGGAGGCATCCATCCGGTCGGTATTGTCATGATTTTCCGGGGACGGTGGACCGGGCGGGGTCAGCCATGAGGTGGGGTGCGGAATCGGGCGCGCCACTTGATGGGATTGTCGTCGCCGACTTCTCCCGCGTGCTTGCCGGTCCGCTCGCGACCATGACCCTGGCTGATCTCGGTGCCCGGGTCATCAAAGTGGAGCGGCCCGGAACCGGGGATGACACCCGGGCGTGGGCGCCACCTTCCTCAAAGACAGGCGCGACTTACTTCGAAAGCGTTAACCGGAATAAGGAATCAGTCACCCTCGATCTGACGGACCCCGGGGACCTAGAGTTTGCCCGGGAACTGGCACGCCGCGCCGATGTCTTGGTGGAGAACTTCAAACCCGGCGGGCTCGCCAAACTGGGCCTGGGATATGAGGTACTGGCCGAGGAGAACCCCGGCCTGGTGTACGCATCAATTTCGGGCTTCGGCTCCGAAGGCGGCCGTGATCTGCCCGGGTACGACTTCATAGTCCAGGCTGTCGGCGGACTGATGAGTATTACCGGCGACCCGCAGGGCGAAGCCTACAAAGTAGGCGTCGCCCTGGTCGATGTACTGACCGCGAAAGATGCCACGATCGGCATCCTCGCCGCCCTTTCAGAGCGCAATTCAACGGGTCGCGGCAGGCGGATCGAGGTCAATCTCCTCTCAAGCTTGCAGGGCGCTCTAGCCAACCAAGCTCAGGCGTACCTCGGAGCCGGTGTTACTCCTACGCGACTGGGCAACGACCACCCTTCCATCGTCCCGTACCAGCTTCTTGCCACAAGTGATGACCCACTGGCCGTCGCCGTGGGAAACGACTCACAGTTCGCCAGGCTCTGCCACGCCATCGGCAATCCGGAGCTGGCCACTGATCCCCGGTTTGTCACCAACTCAGCGCGGGTCAAGCACCGCCGGGAACTTGTCCAACTGCTGGAAGACGGGCTCGCACGCGCCGGAGCGACGGAATGGCAGGACCAGCTCGTTTCTGCGGGAGTACCCGCCGGCCGCGTGGCCAGCATAGATGAAGGCATCGCCTACGCCGAAACATTGGGTCTGGAACCGACAATTCAAGTCCATGACACAGACGGGAACGTCACCGGCCGACAAATCCGCCATCCGATCATCTGGACGCCGGCGTTGCCACCGCGGACCCAGGCCCCACCCGCTCTCGGCGAGCACACCGAGGAAGTGCTGGACTGGCTGCGTCAGACCAAAAGCAAGACGATTACCTACACCCCTCAAAGTGCCGCCCATTCCCAAGTCGTTTATGCCCAGGAGGGACCACATCATGACTCTCGCCCCTAGTTCGGCCGACATCGAGGCCACGACCGCACTCGAACCTTCGGACCTGATATCTTTCGATACTCTCCTCACGGACGAGGAGATTGCACTGCGCGACCGGGTCCGGACCTACGTTCGGGAGGAGATCAAACCGAACATCGCCACCTGGTACGAAGAGGCCAGGTTTCCGCTTGAAATCGTGCCTGATCTCGCGAAACTCGGCCTGCTCGGAATGCATTTGAAAGGATACGGCTGCGCCGGGGGAACCGCAGTGGACTATGGGCTGGCTGCTGCCGAACTAGAGGCCGGTGATTCAGGCATACGCACCTTCGTGTCCGTCCAGGGCTCTCTGGCCATGTCTGCGATCTCCAAGCACGGTTCCGAGGAACAGAAAGAGGAATGGCTTCCCCAGATGGCCGCTGGTACGGCCATCGGATGCTTTGGTCTCACGGAACCCGCTGCCGGTTCAGACCCCTCTGCCATGGCCACTTTTGCCCGCCGCGACGGCGAGGACTGGATACTGACCGGCACCAAGCGGTGGATAGGACTCGCCAACGTGGCCCAGGTGGCAGTTATCTGGGCCCAGACGGAGGCGGGAGTGCGCGGATTCGTCGTACCAACCCGGGCTCGGGGTTTCACCGCCACTCCCATCGAGCCAAAGCTGTCAATGCGTGCTTCTGTTCAGTGTGACATCACCCTGAATGACGTACGTCTGCCTGCCGACGCGGTCCTGCCGAATGTCACTGGCCTCCGCGGCCCTTTCGCCTGCCTCAACGAGGCACGTTATGGCATTGCCTGGGGCACCATGGGGGCCGCGCGTGACGCCTTCGAAGATGCCCTGGATTACTCCAAGCATCGGCTGCAGTTCGACCGGCCATTGGCCGGTTATCAGTTGACTCAGCAGAAGCTCGTGAACATGGCACTCGAGATTAACAAGGGTTTCCTTCTCGCTTTGCACCTGGGCCGGCTTAAAGATGCCGGCAAGCTGCAAAATCATCAGATCAGCGTGGGCAAACTGAACAACTGTCGCGAAGCGATCGAAATCTGCCGTGAAGCACGCACCATCCTCGGCGGCAACGGGATAACTCTCGAACACTCGCCCCTTCGCCACGCGAACAACCTTGAATCCGTTCGTACCTACGAAGGCACTGACGAGGTCCACACCCTCATACTTGGCCAGAAGCTAACAGGCATAGGAGCCTTTCGGTGAGTGCCGCCCTTGATGTGCCGGCCACGTCAGGCACCGCCCCCGGTGCGACGGGGACGGTGCAGCTCGGGCTCCTCATAGACGGGGACTGGGTACCAGGCAACGGCGGCCACCTCACCTCTGTAAATCCCAGCCGCCCGGAGGAGATCGTCGCCGAAGGCGGCACCGCCGTCCTTGCGGATCTCGACAGGGCCGTCCTGGCAGCGCGCGCCTCACAGCGGGCATGGAACCGCACCCCGATCCACGAACGCGGCGCCGTCCTGTTTCGGGCCGCCGCAGCCTTGGAGTCGCAAGCCGACGTACTTGGCCTCGAACTTTCCCGCGAAGAAGGCAAGACCCTCACCGAGGGAAGGGCAGAGGTGCTGCGTGCAGCTCAAATCCTGCGCTACTTCGCCGCAGAGGGCGACCGTGTGGCCGGGGAGCACTTTGCTTCGCCCCGGCGCGGGGAACGTATCCTCGTAACTCGCAAGCCGCTGGGCGTAGTTGGCATCGTCAGCCCGTTCAATTTTCCGATCGCCATCCCGGCATGGAAGATCGCTCCTGCCCTGGTGCACGGTAACGCGGTGGTGTGGAAGCCGGCTTCCACCGTCCCTCTTCTCGCCATGCGCTTTGCCGAAGCGCTCGTTGCCGCCGGCCTGCCGGCAGGGTTACTCAACCTTGTTATTGGTCCAGGCTCTCTCGGAACTGCTCTTGTTCAGAGCCCTGGCGTGGACGCCATGTCCTTTACCGGCTCGTCAGGGGTTGGACGCGCACTTGCCGCCCAGGCCGCCGTCAGGGGAATTCCCATGCAAGGCGAAATGGGAGGCAAGAACGCGGCGCTGGTTCTGGCCGATGCTGACCTGGATCTAGCCTCGGAACAGGTGCTTCTCGGCGCGTTCCGCTCCACTGGACAGAAATGTACCGCAACTTCACGGCTCATTCTCGCGGACTCCATCGCCGACGAATTCCTGGAGCGCCTCACGCTCCGGCTCAGCGGCTGGCTGACCGGGGACCCGGTGGACCCAGACATACAGATGGGGCCTGTGATCAACGAGGCGGCACGCAGGTCCATCACGAGCGGAATCAACGCAGCCGTAAAATCCGGTGCTGTCGCCATCGCCGGAACATCCGCCGAGAATCCCTTTGCCGGTACTCCCGGCGCCTTCATCGCACCGACTGTGCTGGAGCTCCCCACTGGCCAGGCCGGATATACCAACCTCGCCTGGCGAGAAGAACTTTTCGGCCCCGTCCTGGCGGTCCGCCGCGCCGCGACCCCCGAGGAGGCGTTCGGTTTGGCCGAAGAGTCCGAGTTCGGCCTGTCCGCAGCGTTGTTCACCCGTGACCTTGCGACAGTGCTGGAAGCAGTCGACGCCCTCGATGTGGGCATCCTTCACCTCAACTCGGAATCTGCTGGTTCGGATCCTCATGTGCCCTTTGGCGGATCAAAGAAGAGCAGCCTCGGCCCCAAGGAACAGGGTGGCGCTGCCAAAGACTTCTACACACACACGACAACGGTCTACCTCCGCGGGTAGGAACGGAAGCAGGATCAGATGTCACACACTCTTTCAACGGCTGACCCCGTGCCGGTATCAGCCGACAACCCGGGGCGGCCGAAAACTATTGAAACCTTCGGCGTCGTCGGCGCCGGTCTCATGGCGGGTCAGCTCGGCCTTCTGGTCGCGGAGAAGCTCCGCATCCCGGTCCTCATCAGCGATCTTTCCGCCGACCGGGTGTCCGCAGCCCTCCACAGGATGCGCGGACACCTTGATCGGCAGGAGTCTCGAGGCAGGCTTCAACCAGGCGAGGCAGCGGAAATCGCCGGTTTGATCCGGGGCACCACCGATCCCTCGGAGTTCAGGGGGTGCGACGCCGCCATCGAGGCCGTCTTCGAGGACCAAAAAACCAAACGCAATGTATTCCGGCAGCTGGAGGAGTCCATCGGGCCGGATGCCCTCCTGCTCACCAACACGTCCTCGCTTCCGGTCACCGGCATGGCACGTGGCCTCAGGCACCCCGAAAGGGTGCTCGGGTTCCACTTCTTTAATCCGGTCGCTGTCCTCCCGCTCGTCGAATTGGTCCGGACCCCGTTCTCATCGGACGCCGCTCTCTTCACCGCATGGGATCTCGCCTTGGGTCTGGGCAAGACAGCCGTACCTGTCGCTGACACTCCTGGCTTTGTCGTCAATCGGCTACTCACGCGCCTGTTTAGCGAAATACTGGCCGAAATCGATAAGGGCGGGGAGCCGGCTACGGTTGACCGCTCCCTGGAACCATGGGATTTGCCTATGACGCCCCTGCACCTGATCGGCTACATCGGTCCCGCGGTGCAACGGCACATCTGCGACACGTTGCACCGCGCTTACCCCGATCGTTTCGGCCGGTCAGCTGCTCTCACGGCGGTCGTCGAAGCCGGACTGCCGGGCTTCTTCGATGAAAACGGCAAGGTTCCGTCGGCAGCCCTGATCCTGCCCCCGGAGCCGCACGAAGTTGACCCGGACCGGGTACGGCGTCGCGTCCGCGATGCCCTGGCACAAGAAGGCCAGCTGATGCTGGACGAGGGCGTCGTCGCTACGTGGGGGGACATCGACCGCTGCATGACTCTCGGTGCCAACTTCCCGCCCGGCGGTCTTACCCGACTCCTCGCTACATGACCTGCATAACCGTTCAGAACGAAGAGCGGCCAACCGAAGTTCGAAACCCGGAGCATTGAATTGAAAACAGAGTCTGACTTGCGACCACCCAACCAAAGGGACGTTGTCATTGTGGGCGCAGCCCGCACCGCTCAGGGACGCCTGCTGGGCCAACTGGCACCACTTTCCGCCGCTGAACTGGGCGGAGCAGCCATCGCGGGCGCCCTTGCACGGGCCGGCGTACCGGCAGACATCGTCGGTGCCGTCATCATGGGACAAGTTCTCCAGTCAGGAGCCGGACAAAACCCTGCCCGGCAGAGCGCAGTAGCCGCGGGGATTCCCCTGAGCGCACCCGCAGTGACAGTCAACAAAGTGTGCCTCTCTGGACTGTCGGCCATCATTGAGGGCGCCCGAATGCTACGCCTCGGCGACGCAGCCGTCGTCGTCGCCGGCGGCCAGGAGTCGATGAGCCAAGCCCCCCGCCTTGTCGCAGGAACACGGACCGGGAATCCATACGGGGCGCTTACTCTGGTGGACGCAGCTGCCCAAGACGGCTTAACAGATGCATTCGACCACGAGGCAATGGGCCTGGCCACTGACCGCGCGAACTCCGCACTTGGAATATCACGTGCAGCCCAAGACGCCGTCGCCGTTACCTCCCACTTGCGAGCAGCTGCCGCCCAAGAGTCAGGAGTGTGGGCCCAGGAAATTATCCCTGTGAAGGTTCCCACACGAACTGGCATCCTCGAAGTCACCCAGGATGAAGGCATCCGCCCCGATGCTTCACAGGAGTCGCTGGCCCGTCTGCGCCCCGCATTCTCTCCGGACGGAACTGTGACGGCTGGCAACGCCTCACCTTTGACCGATGGCGCCGCGGCAGTTGTGCTGACCACTCGGGAGACCGCCCAGAGACATGGATGGGATGTCCTCGCAGTCCTTCGGGCCCACGGACAAATCGCCGGTCCTGACACATCCCTGCCGGACAAACCCGCTAAAGCCATCCGCGCCGCGCTGGAGCGCGAAGGCTGGCCGGCCGAAGAACTCGACCTGGTTGAGATCAATGAAGCCTTCGCTTCAGTTGCTTCGCATTCCGGGGAACTGCTCGGCGTGCCCGAGGATCGGATCAACATACACGGTGGCGCAGTTGCCATCGGACACCCAATCGGCGCTTCAGGGGCCAGGCTCGTTGTCACGGCCGTGCACGAACTCATCCGCCGCGAAACGGGCCGGGCCGCCGTTGCACTATGTGGGGGCGGGGGCCAGGGCGACGCACTGCTCCTGGAACGCTGATGTTCGAGCAGTGGCACGCCATCTCACACCTCCGCCAGACAGCAAGCTGGCAGAACCATGTGGGCGACATCGTGGAGATCCGTCGCAACGAAGACGTAGTTCGCCGGGGGATCGTCGAAGAAGAAATGCCGGACGGCTCAGGCCTATGGTTGGCCGCCGATGTCACTGATCGCCGGGAGTACTTCCACAAAGATCTTGGCTACGTGCTTTGGGTCTAGTGCAGAGCAGACAATCAGCGACTTGGTGAGGAGCAGGGGTCCGTGAAACACCACGTCCGAGCACTCCACAGCTTTGCGCCTCCAAGCAGGGATCACTTCTCGGCCCTACGGGTCTGCACAGGCCTGGCAGTCCCATCGTTCGGACACCCAGAGCTGGTTATCTACGCCCTTTTTGGCGCGCTGACTGGCATGTATGGCAGGACCGAACCCCACCAACTCCGTCTCCAACACCAACTGCAGGCAGCCGGCATGCTCGTGACCGGCGTGATGATCGGCACCGGGTTGTCGGTTCGTGGCCTCCATTCCTGGTGGCTCGTGGGCGTCGAAACACTCCTGGCAGGAGTGGGATCGCTCGTCGCGGACAGGCTGAACTTTAAGCCGCGCGGACCCTTTTTTGGAATTTTCGCCCTAGCCCCAATGCCGTTCACTTAGAGTAGTTGTGTTAATCTTTCGGCATGGCGCGTAGCGGATGGGTGACTCCCGAGGGTCCTGAGCGGTTGAGTGACCACGTCTCGCTCGGTGTTTTGACGCGGGTTTTCCCGCCGGATGTCGTTGATGCGGTGATTGGGCGGACCGGGGCCCGTGAGCAGCGGAACCGGTTGCTGCCGTCGCGGTTGATGGTCTATTACGTGATGGCGCTGGCCTTGTTTTCGGCCGGTTCGTATGAGGAAGTGATGCGGTCCCTGCTGGCCGGCATGGAATGGATCACGGGCCGGTTCCGGGACTGGCAGATGCCGACGAAGGCCGCGATCTTCAAGGCCCGGACCCGCCTCGGTTCCGCCGTGATGGCCGAACTGTTCGCCGAGACCGCGAAGCCTCTGGCACTCCCGGGCGGTCCGGGATTCCACGGCTCCTGGCGGCTGGTGTCCGTGGACGGGACCTGCCTGGATCTGGCGGACACGGAGGCCAACGAGCGCGCGTATGGCAGGCCGGGCACGGCCACGGATCTGAAAAGCGCCTACCCGCAGGCGCGGGTGCTCGGCCTGGTCGAATGCGCCACGCACGCGGTGATCGGGGCCGTGGTCTCCGGCTTTTCCACGTCCGAGCACGACCTCTATCCGGGCCTGCTCCACCGGCTGGAGGCGGACATGCTGGCCATGTCCGACCGCGGGTTCTTCTCCTACACGGCCTGGAAGGACAGCTCCGGAACCGGTGCGCAACTGCTGTGGCGGGTCAAGGCCAACGCCGTGCTGCCCGTGCTCGAGGACCTGGCCGACGGCTCCTACCTCTCCGCCGTCTACGCGAACCCGAAGGCACGGCGGAACAACACGGACCCCATCCGGGTGCGCGTGATCGAATACACCGTCAGCACCGGCGACACGAGCAGCGAATTCCGGCTGATCACCACGATCCTTGACCCGCACGCCGCCTCCGCGGAGGACCTTGCCGAAGCCTACGCCAAACGCTGGGAAATCGAGTCCTGCTTCGATGAACTCAAAACCCACCAGCGCGGCCCCGGGACCGTGCTGCGCTCCAAAACCCCCGACGGGGTCCTGCAGGAAATCTACGGATACCTCTGCGTGCACTACGCCATCCGGTCCCTCATCGGCGACGTCGCCCACCACTTCGAGGAAGACCCCCTGAGGTTCTCTTTCACCCGCACCCTCCGGGCAGTACGGCGTTCCCTCGCCGCGCGCCCGGCTTTTTCCCCCTGAGCGTCTGGCGGAGGCCTTCACGGTCTTCTGCCGCGAAATCCTGCATGAACTGCTGCCCCCGCGCCGGCCAAGAACCAACCCCCGCGTCATCAAAAGGAAAATGTCGAACTGGCCACTCAAGCGAATACCAAAAAAGCCTAAGTAAACAGTATTGGGGCTAGGGGCATGTGCCTCGATCCACACAACGGTTCCATGGCTCTTTGCTGTGCTCATCGGCGTGGCTTCAGCGGCCACTTCTATCTCCGTCGGTTTTCTTGGCGTGGCGACCCAATGAAACCCGAAATACGGCAGCCCTTGCCGGCCCTCGAAAACAAAGGGCGTTCATCCATGCCGGACGCTTACGTCCTTGCGGTCGGCACGGCTGGAGCCGCTGGCGTGCTTAGCCTTGATCCACCGATCCGCCTGGGTGGATGGTCTGTATCCGGTTTCGGCTCGTTGTGCGGCCTGAGGGTATGCCGGGGTGCCGGGCCTCGCTGCCCTGGGTGTTCCACGGGTTTCCTGGTTGCGCCGTGCGGCTGGGTGGACGGGTTCAGGCGGCTTGCGGCGGCGGGTAGAGCTGGTCGAACAGGTCCTGCCATGATGTTTGCCAGGGCCAGGCTTCGGGGAGGTGAAGACGGATGCGTCGGGCGCTGGTGGCGATGCGGGCCGGGACGTGGATGAGTTTGCGGCGGATCGTGCCGGTACGGGCCTTGCCGAAGGGCCCGGAGGCGAGGATCCCGGCGGCGCGGGTGAGGTTGTAGGCCATGACCGCGGCAACGAGCCATGCCGAGTTCGCGGCAAAAACGCTGGAGGGCAGGTGCGCCAGCGCACTGTCCTTCAGGTCTGCATTGACCTGCTCGATAATGGCGTGTTTCCGGTGGGTCTTGTCCGCCGCGACGGTGTCCAGGACCCCGGCGTCCACGGTGGTGAAGAACCCGTGGTGCCGGTGAGTTTGGAACAGGGTTTCCTGCCCCTCGTCGGCTTTGCGGTTCAGTTCCGGGATGCGGCGCACGACCAGGCGGCCGGTGATCTGCTCGTCCTTTTTGCGGGAGCTGAACGCGGTGAACACGGTCTCGGCGACCTCGGCCTTCGAGACCCAGGTGTTGGTGGTCTCGTCGAAGACCGCGTCGGTGTATTCGATTGTTTCCCACGCCGTCTCCGGGATCCCGGCGATGGCGCGTTTGACGGCCGGGTCCATGCGCGCGGTCACCGAGACCTCCGCCCCGCCGGCCAGCGCTGCGGACACCGCGGCATGGCCGTAGAAGGCCGAATCGAAACGGCAGAGCACCCGCCCGCCGGTGTGGACGCGCTTGAGCGTGGACAGGGCGTCGGTGATCAGGCGTTTGGCTCCGCGGGCCGAGTTCGCCGCGCCCTTGCGCAGCCGCTGGGCGGCGACCACGGGGGCGGTGTCCTTGGTGGAGACCGTGGCCAGCAGGGCGTTCAGCCCGCGGACTCCCGAGTATCCGTAGCCGGAGCCCTGCTTGGCGTAGCCGTGGACCTCGATGATCGTGTCATCGACATCGACGAACACGAAGTCCTCCACCCCGGGACGCCCGAGCAGCGGGGCCCGGGTCCCCAGGTTGGCCAGGAAACGGGACGCGACAGCGTCCAGTTGCCGCACGTGACCGAACGTGAAGGACCGAAGAAACGAACCCAGCGTCGAGGGCGCGTAGCAGGCCTTGAAAAGCCGCTTCATTCCGCCGTGGCGCAGCAGGGCCATGTCATCGATGCTGTCCGCGCCGGCGACCATCCCGGCGACCAGGGACGCGACCTTCAGCCCGGCGTTCGCACCCTTGTCCGTCGGGACCGACAGCCATTCATCGGCCAACTCATGCAGCCCGGCGTCCCGGGCCAACGTCATGACCGGCAACAGCCCTGCCGCCGACACGAGATTCGGCTCGTCAAAGGAAACTGACACCGCGGACGGTTTATGGGAAACTTCCACTTACGAGATGCCTCTCTTTTCGGTGGTCAAAGGGTTCTAGACAAGCTCCATTTTCCTTGAAAAGACGGGCATTCTCGGTTTAAACCGCCGTCGGCGCCCCGACCAACATCGGTGGATCAAGGCTTAGTGGAAGCGCGTACTCGCATTGGGCCATGGCCGCTGCGGCGGTACCGCTTGCCGCGGCATATATCTGGCCGGCGGCATTTATCGCGGAATCCACAGGGTTGTGGGAACGCTCCTTGGCCTTGTCATCGTCGCAGTCCTTCTGCTGCCTTCGCCTTGGCAGCTGGACGCACAGAGAGACGCACCTGCGCTGGTGATTGCCATCATCTTCTTCCAGTTCACCACCGAACTTTTTATGATGCGCCACTGCGGCCTGGCCATGGTGTCGTTCACACCGGTGATACTTCTTGTTACCCAGCTCGCTGCACATGCGGACCCCTATGTCCTCCTCTCCGAACGCGGCGTCGAGACACTGGTCGGTGCAATCGTAGGGATCATCGTGCTGATTATCTCTGGACACGACGGCCACGAAAGACACGCTATAAGTAGAGGAGAGGGTCACCCGCTCAGCAGCGGGTCCTACCAAACTGAAGCCCAGCTTCCAGGGGGTGACATGTCAAGGAGCGCTGGTTCTGTGGGCACTCCACAAGGCGGCGCACAAACACCGTCGGTCGCTCCTGATGAGAACGACAGCGACAGAACCGAATCGGCTGGCTCGTAGGGTTCTTGCCAGCCGCAAAAGCGCCGGGCGACAAGTGAAGCCTGCAGGAAACCAGCGCAGTTCTGCTAGCGGTTCTGAGCGCCGTATGCGGCCCTGTGCGTCGACTCGGCCGGCCGCCGATCGGCGTGCTCCTGCTTACCTGCCAGGCCTACCCACCCGGACTGCTGCGCACCGGCAACAGACGAGGAAGTACCGAGCACCTCTTCAGGTGATCCGATACGCCGGGAAGTATTCTTGCTTTGAACTAGAATTCTGCTTTTCATGAGCTTTTCTCTTTTCTCAATCTGGTAGGTGAAAGGGGGAACGACAAGACGTTGCACGTCAGGAGTATGTGCTTCGGGAGCTGGCTCTTACCGAAGGTGGCACATTGCGAACGAGCGTCCACACGGTCTGTGACCCATGCAGCGGAGGCATGATCTCTCCTTGCTGCAGGTAACAGACGGGGAGGGGATCATTTTCGGGTCGCCACCAGCCACTGGAAGGCGCGTGATGCCCTGTTCTTGCGTTGACGGTCAAACTGTCTGAACGATTCACCTGAAGCTGCAGCATGAATATCCCTTCCTTCGCGTGGTTTCGATTGCGAACACCTGAACATGGATACCGCTTTGGAGAATCAGGCTGTCCTCTGATCGTAGGGAAGCCCCAAACACGAGTCACCGTACAGTTCGTCAAAACATCCGCTTTTGTCTGTACTGATCGCCGAAAGTGCTCATCATCGCTCTCCCTGCCATCGATAGAGTCCCTTCATGGCAGAGTTGAGATGTACACAGATATCGTCGGACGACTACGAGGACCGCGGAGGTCAGAGCCCAATATTTTCGCTGTATTGATCTCAAGCGCTGGTCAGACCCCCGGACGTTTTTCTCCGTAGACACCGAAATTTTGGGCTTCAGATTTTCTCGAGCTGACCCTGACACATTCGATGAGCGCCGGGTTCCCGCCCAGGGGATATCTAAACGAAGTGGTGTAGCGCTTAGCTTTCCGGCAAGTAGCTCCTGCACCAGCAGCGCTCACCCGTCGTGCTGCCCTCTATTGGGCATAGGCTCAGGTACCTCGATGGTCATCACTCCAGCCAGCCAACAGAGATGTCGGATGGTTCGACCTTTCTGAGGCAGCCAGGGCCGACTCGTTAATGTCCTGCCTGAGCAGGCGATACTCATGAAATCAGGAAGGCACAGCAATCGTTATGGCAAGTCTGCGCACCGCCCTTGCAGAGGGCGTCAAGGAGTGGAAGTCGCAGGTTCAGGCAATGGCCCACGACATCCACTCCAACCCCGAGGTGGCTTTCGAGGAGGTCCGTTCGTCGGAGGCAGCAGCGGCGCTGCTGGCCCAAGGCGGCTTCACAGTTGAGCGTGGCACTGGTGGCCTTCCTACAGCTTTTACAGCCACAGTGGGGAGCGGTGATCTGAAGGTGGCACTGTGCGTGGAATACGACGCGCTTCCCGACATTGGACATGCGTGCGGGCACAATCTGGTTGCAGGTGCCTCGGTCGCCGCGGCCCTTGCCTTGAGACCCTATGTAGACGAGCTCGGCATCACACTAAAAGCCATTGGAACCCCTGCTGAGGAGAGCGGCGGCGGGAAGGTGCTTCTTCTTGAACGTGGAGCGTTTGACGGTATCGGCCTTGCCCTGATGGCACATCCAGTCCAGGACGGACTAACCTATAACCCAGCAGGTACCAGCGCCCAGGCGATGGGCAGGTATAAGGCGACATTTATTGGAAAGGCCGCCCATGCGGCAGCAGCCCCCCATCTGGGAATAAACGCTGCAGATGCAGCTGTGCTGAGCCAAGTCGCCGTAGGGTTACTGCGCCAGCAAATACCTGGAGACCACCGAATAGCTCTATTTGTAGCCGAGGCCGGGCACGCCACGAACATCATTCCGGAACGGGCGGTAGTCGAGTTTGAGTGCCGAGCATTCACCCTAAGGGAATATGAAGCCTTGCTTGAACGCGTCCGCGGCTGTTTCGAAGGAGCCGCCCTGGCCACCGGAACAACGCTGACCATTGAGGCTACAGAACCCGCATACGAGCCGTTGATGCAGGACAACGCCCTTGCTGCACACTGGACTGACGCCATGTACAGGTTCGGCAAAGACACAACCAGCTCCGCCCGCATGAGCGGTGGATCAACTGATATGGGCAACATCTCCCAGGTAATTCCTACCCTGCATCCCTGGCTGAGCATCCCAGGAGCGAACGTACCAATCCACTCACACGGGTTCGCAGCATTTGCCGACTCCCCTGAGGCGTACAGCGTGATGTTCGAGGCAGCCACTGCACTCGCCTGGACCATAGCTGACTCCGCGACCACCCCCAATGAAAGAGAACGCTTCATCAAATCGGCATACCACCGTCAGGCTTCCACCCGGGAAAGAATGTCATGAGGTTCGTCGGGGCAACTCCAAACTCGTCTTAGCCCTTATACGCCCTCGCACTTGCCCGCGACCGTGGAGGGTTGGCTTTGACTAGCTCTCAGGGTTGTCAGCCACTTCCGCCGAGACCTACAGAGTGATTCGATCTCCGGGTGCCACTGAAAAGTGGATCATCTTTGCCTGGTAAAAGGGAAGGACCCGTTCAGCTAGATCCTTCACCTCCATCCGTCCCCACGTCGAACTATCAACGGCAGAGTCAGGCGTGCGCGCCCGCCAGTGCCACTGCCTCGCTCGACGCGAGCGAACCATGCGGTTCGAAGCGGACGAACATCGCTTTGAAGGCGGGGGTGTTGGATTCCCGTGCCACGTTCTCCTTGTGGACCAGGGCGTTGGCCTCGGGGAAATACGCCGCGGCGCAGCCCTTGGCCGTCGGGTAGGCCACCAGCCGGAACTTGTCCGCCTGCCGGTCGTGTCCCCGGAAGGTGCTCACCACGTCCACCAGGTCCCGGTCCTGGAAGCCGAGCTCGGCCAGGTCCTCCGGATGCACCAGGATCACCCGGCGTCCGTCAGAGATCCCGCGGTACCGGTCATCGAGACCGTAGAACGTGGTGTTGTACTGGTCGTGGCTGCGGATGGTCTGGAGCACCAGGTGCCCGTCGGGAGGGGTCAGGTATTCCAGCGGGCTGACCGTGAAACGGCCGCGGCCGATGTCCGTCTTGAAGGACCGGGTGTCCCGCGGCGGGTTGGGCAGCACAAAACCGTTCCTGGTCCGCACACGGGTATTGAAGTCCTCGAAGCCGGGAAGGACGCGGGAGATGTGGTCACGGACCACGTCGTAGTCCTCGGCCATGGCTTTCCAGTCCACGGCGTGGTCCGGCCCGAAGGTTGCCTCGGCCATCCTGGCCACGATGACCGGCTCGGCGAGCAGGTGCTCGGAGACCGGCTGCAGCCTGCCCTGGGTCGAGTGGACCACGGACATGGAGTCCTCCACGGACAGGAACTGGGCGCCGCCGGGGTGCTTGTCGTCCTTGTCCGTCCGGCCCAGGGTGGGCAGGATCAGCGAGGTGCGGCCGTGCACCACGTGGGACCGGTTCGGCTTGGTGGATATGTGGACGGTCAACCCGATCCGCTGCATGCCCGCTTCCAGGGTCTCGGTGTCCGAGCAGGCGAGCGAGAAGTTACCACCCATGGACACAAAGACGTCCACCTCGTCGCGCTCGAACGCTTCCATGGCTTCCACGGCGTCGTGGCCGTGATGCCGCGGAGACTGGATGCCGAACTCCTTGTCGAGCGACTCCAGCAGCCACTCCTTCGGCTTCTCCCAGATGCCCATGGTCCGGTCACCCTGGACGTTGGAATGCCCGCGGACCGGGCACGCGCCGGCACCGGGCTTGCCGAAGTTGCCCTGCAGAAGCAGGACGTTGACCATTTCCTTGATGGTGTCCACCGAGTGCGGCTGCTGCGTCACGCCCAGCAGAAGATCGTGGCCTTGGACCGGATCAGCATCCCGGCCACGGTTTCGATCTGTTCCCGGGACATGCCGGTGGCTTTCTCGGTTTCCGCCCAGTCCAGCTCCCCGCGGGCCTCGCGGTAGACGTCGAAACCGTCCGTCTGCGCGTCGATGAAGGAACGGTCGACGACGGTGCCGGGTGCCCGTTCTTCTTCTTGGAGCAGCAGGTGGCCCAAGGCCTGGAACAAAGCCAGGTCCCCGCCCACCTTGATCTGCAGGAACTCGTCGGCCAAAGGTGTGCCGTTTCCGAGCACCCCGGAGAAGGTCTGCGGGTCCTTGAAGTTGAACAATCCGGCCTCGGGCAGCGGGTTCACCGCAACCACCTTCCCGCCGTTGTCCTTGCATTCCTTCAGCGCCGAGAGCATCCGGGGATGGTTGGTGCCGGGATTCTGACCCACGACGAAGATCAGCTCCGAGTCGTGGATATCGTCCAGGGACACAGTGCCCTTGCCGATGCCGATGGTGGGGTTCAAAGCGGAGCCGGAAGATTCATGGCACATGTTGGAGCAGTCCGGCAGGTTGTTGGTGCCCAGGGCCCGCGCGAACAACTGGTACATAAACGCCGTCTCGTTGGCCGTGCGGCCGGAGGTGTAGAAGACGCACCGCTCCGGTGTGCTGGCCCGGATGTGCTCCCCGATCAAACCGAACGCATCGGCCCAGGAAATCGGCGAATAGTGCGTCTCCCCCGCCCGGATCACCACGGGCTCACTCAGCCGGCCCTGGTTGCCCAGCCAGTACTCGGTCTCCCCCGCCAGCTCGGCGATGGAATGCCGGGCCCAGAACTCCGCCCCGACCGTGCGCAGGGTACTCTCCTCGGCCACCGCCTTGGCGCCGTTCTCACAGAACTCCGCCGCCTTGCGCTTCTTGTCCGATTCCGGCCACGCGCAACCCGGGCAGTGGAACCCGCCGCGCTGGTTCAGCCGCAGCAGCGACTGGGCCGTCCGCGATACCCCGGCCTGGGCCACGGCGCGCTCCAGCGCCACCATCACCGCCTTGACGCCGGCCGCCTCGGTTTTGGGCTTGTGGACCGAGAGCTCCTCCTCGTTGATATCTGCGACGGGTGCGGGCTGCTTACCGAGCATCCCTGTCTACCCTTCTTTGCGCAACACCACTGAGCGGTGCTGCTTTTGGTACTTCGTGACTGCCCCTCATGTGATGCGCGGGGCCGGAAAGCCTGTTGAGAAGTGAGCGAGAAGGTTCGGCGAACGTGTCTGCGCTGAGGCTGCGGACGCCCTTCACCAGCATGGTTTAGAGTTCCCTGCAGAACGGCGCGCAGCTATCCCACGATAGTAGGGATGGCCCTTGAAACACGTCACCGTACAGTTCGTCAAAACATGAGCCTCTGGCTGTACAAATCGCCCGAAACAGCTCAGGCATGGCCCGTAGGATTAGCCCTGTGACTGACTCCTTCCACATCCGGCGTGCCCGCACCAGCGACGTGTCCGCCATCAAGAAGTTGGTGGCGCCCTTGGCCGAACAGCGGATTCTAATGGCGAAGGAGTCCGTGGCTTATTACGAGAGCCTGCAGGAGTTCCAGATCGCCGAGGCCAGCGATGGCGAGGTCATCGGCTGCGGCGCACTGCACGTCATGTGGGAGGACCTAGCAGAGGTCCGTACCTTGGCAGCTTCCAAAGATTGGCGCGGCAAAGGCGTGGGGCATGTGCTGCTGGAGAACCTGCTCGAAGAGGCCCGCGCATTGGGTGTGGCCCGCGTTTTCTGCCTCACCTTCGAGGTGGACTTCTTCAAGGGCCACAACTTCGAGGTTATGGCAGACCAGTCCGCTGTGGACCCGGTGGTGTACTCGGAACTCCTTCGCTCACACGACGAAGGCGTTGCGGAGTTCCTGGACCTTGCCCGCGTGAAGCCCAACACCCTAGGCAACACGCGCATGATCCGATTCCTCTAGGACCGCTCCAGGGTAACTCAAAAATCGATCCCTGCTTTAGTTCGCCGAGGCATCGTCGAAGAAGAAATGCCCGACGGCTCGGGTTTATGGCTGGCCGCGGACGCTACTGATAGTCGAGAGTACTTCCACAAAGATCTTGGCTTCGAACTCTAGGTTTAGCCCGGAGAGCACGGCGGGATGCCGTGTTACCTCGGGTTTTGAAAACCGGGCGACGGCGCCGTCGTCGGTGTCGATTGGGTGGGCCGCCGGCCGAGGTTGTTCAGAGGAGACGAGGCGCCGGTTGCCGTTGCTTTGTACCAGGGTTCTGCGTTTCATGGCCTTACGTCCTTTGGGGTGCGATTGATGGTCAATGATGAGACGCGGCTCGCTTAGCGCTGCCGGCTCCGGGAGTGGACCCTCAGCGAAGGATCCAGTTCATGGATGAGCAGCCATAGAGTCTGTGTGCCCTCCAGAGAGGGCATGATTTCCCCCTGTTGCAGGTAGCGGAATGGCGCTGGGTCCTCGCCCGGCCGCCACCAGCCGCTGGTGGGCGCATGGTGACCGGTCGCGGCGGTGACGGTCGACCCGTGGAGACGGTTTGTCCGGAGTTTCATGGGAGCTTCCTCGTTCAGTACTCTCCGGCCCAAATTGCATACCTCCGAAGTGGTATTTCTGGTTGGAGAAGCAGACTTTCCACTGAGCGTATGCACCCCTGTCGCACGCGTCACCGTGCAAAACGTCAAGACTTTGGTCTTTGTGAAACACCAGTAAAGGAGCCGGGCGCGTCCGGCCGTGAAAACTGCCGGACCCGCCAGATTTTGGTTGGAAAATGCTCCCTCTGAGGCCCGTTCCAAGGGGCGGTGGGGGGAGGGCCCATTGTGCGTTGTGTCTAAGAGCATCAAGGGGAGCAGTGCGCATCATCCATAGTGGTAGGGGGCTGCATCGCGCACACTGGGCAGGAATCGTGTTCGGCATCACACCCCCCAACATAGGAATTACGATACGTATGCAAGACCCCACGACCCTCGCTGCACCCCTACCAACCGCCACCGGCGAATCTCAGAAGGGGGGTGCGGCCTCCTCCGCTCACGCAACCCTCCGTCCCCGGCACCTGACCATGATCGCGCTGGGTGGCATCATCGGTGCGAGTCTCTTCGTGGGCTCCGGCACCGTGATTCGTTCAGTAGGACCCGCCGCGCTGATTTCGTACGCAATCGGCGGCGCACTCGTCATCCTCGTCATGCGCATGCTGGGCGAGATGTCCGCGAACCGTCCGGTCGTCGGATCGTTTATGGAATACGCCCGCGACGGACTCGGCGAGTGGGCCGGATTCACGATCGGTTGGCTCTATTGGTACTTCTGGGTCGGGGTCGTCGCCTTCGAAGCTGTCATCGTGGGACGGATCCTGCACGAATGGATTCCATCGGTTCCGGACTGGAGTTTTGCGCTGGCCGGCATCCTCCTGTTGACAATGACGAACCTCATGTCTTTGCGCTCGTTCGGCGAAACTGAATTCTGGCTCGCGTCGATCAAAGTCTCCGCCATCATCGTGTTCCTGATATTCGGCACCCTTTACGTCCTGGGTTTGCTGCCGAATTCGACGGGGTCTGTCGCTAACCTGACAGCGCACGGCTTCATGCCACACGGCTGGACGGCGGTCTTAAACGGCGTCGCCGTCGTCGTTTTTAGCTACTTCGGCACCGAGATCGTCACGATGGCCGCGGCAGAATCAGAGCAGCCGGCCAAGGCCGTCGCCAAGGCCACGAACACTATCGTGTGGCGCATCGTATTCTTCTACATCGGCTCGGTCGCGATCCTGCTCATGGTGGTTCCCTGGGACGAACTTCCTTCCCAGACGAGCCCCTTCGCATTCGCGTTCGGCCGCTTCGGCCTCCCGGCCGCCGACCAGGTGATGAACGCCGTCGTGCTCACCGCTGCACTGTCCGTGCTCAATTCAGGCCTGTACTCCGGATCACGGATGCTCTTCGCCCTCTCCAAGCACGGTTATGCGCCCGGCTGGGTCGAGGACCGCAACCGGGCCGGCGTGCCGTGGAAGGCAATCCTGCTCTCGACCGTGGTCGGCTACATCGCGATCGCTGCCAACTACGTGGCACCGAAGGTAATTTTCGACTTCATCATGAACTCCGCAGGACTCGTGGCGATGTTCGTGTACGCGTTCGTGGCCCTGACGCAGTGGCGGCTGCGAAACCGCATGAGCGCTGCTGAGCGGGATGGGCTCAAGCTCAAGATGTGGCTACACCCTTGGCTCAACATCTCTGTACTTGCCGCCGTCGCTCTCATCGTGATCCTCATGGCCCTTGATCCCGACAACGCACCCCAAGTCTGGCTGAGCCTCAGCGCGCTGGCGGTGCTGCTGGTCATTTTCCCCTTCGTGCGACGGCGGATATCGAACCGCACGTCGAGTTCCACACCAGCCGATGAGATCCTGCCGACGGTCCCGTAGCGCCAGGGCTGCAACGGCGAGAGCCTGCGAAAGTCAATGCCGCCTGGTCCCTTGAGGAGTGGTGTGTCCGATTGAGGCTTCCCACTGACGGCACGGAGACGCGTATCCTCGCCGACCTCAAGACACCGCACGTCGGGCGGCCGTTCGGCTGACCCTCTAGCAAGCATCTAATGGCCCGGTCGATTCCAAAGAAGGAATCGACCGGGCCATTTGTTTTGTGGGGTGCAGCAGCGTGAAACCGAACGAGCGGTGCCAAGTGGTGCTGAAGAGGTCCTGACCGGTCAAGGCCTGGGCCGGAATCGTCTCCGTCTCCTTCCCGGCCCAGTCGCGTCCCGCGGTCAACGACAGCGGGGCCTTCCGTTGTGTCGGCCCAGGATCACCACCCTCGCCAGATGGTTTGCGGCCCTTTGCTCCAGAGTGGCCCGGTGAGTCCGGGCGTGCTCGACCAGTTTGCTCCGGTGGGCCACGGCACGGGCGCTTTCAGCGCCGGCGTCCTCACTTGCGCCAGCTCTCTCAGCTCCATCCCGGCGGCTGCCAGCTTCCCCGCGCCGTCCACGGGCGCGCCAGCAGGTCCGCACCGGCCCAGGCCATGGCCGCCGTTCAAATACGAAGACAAACTCATCACCCCCCGCACGAAGTGCGCGGAACTGGACGAGAAACTGAAGGCATCCATCGACCCGCCCAAGCCAGCACCGGCAGCAGAGGCTTCAACGTCGGAGGAGGACGTGGACCCGGCCCTTGCGCGACAGCCCAGACTGCAAGCCGTCAGCTTTCCGTCAGCTCCCAAAAACACGCACCCGACACACACTCACCCGCAGCAGCAAGCATCAAGCGGGCCCGTGCCCAACCACGCACGTGCTGGCCGACCATCTACAGCTTGTCCGGAATGCTGGCACCACCCGGCGAGGGTACTTCCTGCGGGCGGAAACCATGCATGGATTCTTCACTTACCTCGAGAAAAATCCGAGCACGTCCGGTCCCGACATCGCATTCCACGACATGTCCCATGGCGAGTCGTTCTTGGAACTGGCAGTCGATAGATTCCGCGGGCACGGATTGTGGGTACTCGATGAACCGGAATCCGCGTTGTCGTTCACAGGCTGCCTCAGCCTTCTTACAGTCTTGAAGGATCTCCTGGCCCAGGGAGACTCCCAGGTCGTTATGTCGACTCACTCACCTGTCCTTGCGGCCCTTCCGGGTGCGCAGATCCTGGAAGTGGGGCCATGGGGTCTACGGGCCCGGGCCTGGGAGGATCTGGACCTGGTTACCAATTGGCGGTCATTCTAAGGGGCCAGTTCACACATCGGGAGTCCGCTAGGCGTTCTCCGTGTGGTCCTCGGTGTCTGAAGCAATTGATCCGCTCCATGTGGAAGGCGCGATGATCATATGCCCAAAGACACTCGGACCCGACAGCACCGTGGAGAAGTCCGTAGTTTTCTCGCTGACGCGGGTCCGGCAGCGAAAACTGCCGGACCCGCCGGGTTCAAGGCCCTTCATATCTAATTTGTGAGGGCAGGATCAAGCTCTTCATCGGCCGGGTCGATGGTCTGTGCGGAACTGATCAGACGCGGCGGTGAGAGTTTGTAGGCGCCGCAGTACGCGCCCGCCGCCAGGGCCATGGTGATCAGGGGAGTGAGTTGGGAAACTACCGGCCACGCCGTTTGTTCGGTGAGCGCGATTCCCACTGCTGAAGCAAACACCCAGGCTACTGCCCCGGCGCTGATTCCCTTGAGATTGGCCGGCCGGATATCGGGGACCTGATCCTGCGCTTTCCAGTTCAGGCGAATGAATACCAGTGCGATGGCCACCCAGGCGGTGACGAAGACGCCCTGCCACGCCAGCGCCTTGAGGAGGTAACTCAAAACATCCGTGAGCATGAGCAAGAAGGCCAGGGCCCCGGTCACGATGACCCAGACAAAGCGGGGCAGGTCCAGCCTGAATACCCGGTTGGCAAAGGCCGACAGGTTTTCCGATGCGAGGTAGTAGTTGGCCGTGTTGATGCGCGTCTGTGAAATGAGGATGACGAGTAGGCCGACCAGTCCCAGGGATGAGATAAACGCCTGGACGACCCCTGTTTCCGAGGCTTCAATGCGCCATGCGCTCATGATGTAGATGCCAACCAGCCCGTTCAGCCCGAACGTGAATGCGTAGAAGACCCAGCCGAATGTCACGGTTCCCAGGAACTTCTCGTCCTGCTGACGTCCCAGTCGGGCATAGTCGAAGGTGTACATCATCATGATGTAGACGCCCATGTAGATAAGGTACGACGTCAGCCAGCCCGGCAGCGCCGACGAGACGGCGGCCTGGCCAATCCAGTCCGTAGGGACGCCCCTGATAAGGGTGGCCGCGACGACCACTGCGATCAGGCCGGCAACATAAAGCGGGAGAAGGACACCGTTGAGTTTGTCCAGCCAGTTCTGCACGCCGCCCAGGGCCAGGGGAATGGCGTAGATAACCACCACGGCATACCAAATGAGGATGCTCCCGCCGAAGTACTCGTGGAACGCGACGGCAATGATGGATCCTTCGAACACCGCGTAGTAGATGGCCGTGGCTGCGAAGATCAGAGACGCCAGCGCGGACCCGACGAGTCCGAAAAGGGTACGGGAGAAGAGGCTGACTGTGAGCCCTGTCCGCGCCGCATAGCGTGAGAGGACCTTGTTGATGGCACCGTAGGTGACAACGGTTAGCGCCATTCCGATGAGGGTGTTCACGACGCCGACTGCCCCTGCTGAAGCGACGGCGACGTAGATCCAGAACATGGCCGAGAACACCGCCCACCAAGCCATCGTGAGGGACCATCTTCCGGCACGCATACTTGCTGGTAGGACATAGTTTGAGTACGACAATTTCGCACCTTTCACAGCAGTTGAAGTAGCTAGGGAGGGTGAGGCTTAGCCTCGGAACGCTCGAGGAGCAGCACCTGGCTTGGGTACGCGGGGTTCGAGTCGGCGTTAGCTCCCTGCCAAATGGGGTTGCGTCCCTCACCGTGATCACGGGTGTGTCGTGATTGCAGGCAATGAGGTGCCGGGTCCGCCGACGCGATCAGCGCCGGCGGACCTGGTGTTGTTCAAAATGCGCTTAGTGCCAGTGGGAAGAGGAACGTTTCTCCATGCTCTTGCGGAACTCGGAGGTGGTCTCGGGGAACAGTTCCCCGGTGCCCCAGTCCAGGATGACGCCGTGGCGGCGGATTACGTCGAGCATGTCCACCTCTCCGGAGCGGTACTTCTCCGCTACGACCACCGGATCGGCGGTCAGCCAGCCGGGGCGGTCCGCCCGAATCTGCTGGCGAAGCTCGGTGCTGGCTGCGTGGTCGATCTCGAACTGGTCCAGTTCGCGGTCGATTTCGCGGATGATGACGCCGTAGTCCTTCGCCGCCCGTTCGATCGACACGTACTCATCGATAACGTCTTCGAGGACTTCGTCGAAGGGGCGTTCCAGAGGATCGCCGTAGCCGCCCCCACCGGCGGACGGGCGCGTGAACGAGTCCCCGGAGTGCAGCGGAACCGCTGAGAAGTTGGAACCGAGGAACTTTTCCTGGTCGGTGCCCTTGTTCATCCACACACCGTGCGGGATGGACGGCAGGCCGCCTTCGATACCCCAAGTGATGGAGCGTGCACGGTCGCAGCAGTAGCTCACCACGGTCTTCGTCGCGTCGACCAGGATGCCGCCCTTTTCGATGCCGAGGCCGCCTCGGAATCTACCGGGCCCGCCGGAGTCGGTGCCGATCTGGTGAACGGTGGTCAGGACGGGTGAAAGCCGCTCCTGGCCCTCGATGGGCTGGACGGCCAAACCGGGGCCGAAGACCGGAGCGGTGGCGCTGGCCCCGTCCTTGGAGGCTCGACCGCCCCAGCCGCCGGCCATCCAGTCGTACCACATGAAGTAGGGGTTATCGTCGGTGCGGCCGTCGCGGCCACCCACCAGGAGGTATTCGAGGTTGAACGCACATGCCATGGCGCGCTCGGGCATGATCTGGGACCACAGCTCGAAGATCCCGTTCATCAGCTTTTCGTAGGGACCGGAGCAGAACCCGGTGACCGCGAAGGGCCACCCGGCATTGACCACGGTGCCCTCCGGCCCGATTTCCGCATCGACGGCGGCGTAAAAGCCGGAGTTCAGCGGAACGTCCGGGAAGAAGGTCTTGGTGCCGGCGTAGATGGCCGAGTGGGTGGTGCCGTAACCGGAGTTAAGGAAGGTTTCGACGGCGGGCGCGGAACCGGTCAGGTCGTAGTGGATGCCCTTGCCGTCCAGCGTCAGCTTGATCTTGATGGGCACCAGGCCCTCGCCCTTGCCCGGATCGAAGTCGATGTAATCGGTGGTCTCCCACACTCCCTGCGGCAGGGATTCCAGACGGCGCAGGACGATCCGTTCAACGTAGTCCTGGGTTTCCTGCATCGCGGCGACGACCGTCGATTTGGAGTATTTGTCCACCAGGCGGAGGACTTCACGCTCGCACACGGCAGTCGCTTCTGACTGGGCCTGGAGGTCACCCATCGCCTGGCGCGGTGCCCGAGTGTTCGACACCAGGAGCTGGGCGACGTCGTGAAGGAAGACACCCTTGCTCCAGATCCGGACGGGAGTGATCCGCAGGCCTTCGCCGAAATGTTCCTTGGCATTGACATCGAATGAACCCGGAACGTTGCCGCCAATGTCAGCCCAGTGGCCCTTGTTCTGGGCGAAGGCGATCACCTCACCGTCGGAGAAGATCGGCCGAATGAAGCTAACGTCGTTGAAGTGTGTGCCGCCCCGGTACGGGTCGTTGATGGCGAACACGTCCCCGGGATGAATGTCTTTGCCGAATTCTTCGATGACGGCCTTGCACTGGAAGTGCAGGGTACCGACGTGGACGGCAATGTCGCCGCTGCCCTGCATGACGGTGTTTCCGTTCGCGTCACAGAGAGCGGAGGAGAAGTCGCGGGAGTAAATGACGAAGGAATAGCAGGTCCGGAGAATCTGCTCGCTCATCAGGTCGACGCTGGTGACGAAGGCGTTTTTCAGCACCTCGAACGTCACCGGGTCAAGGCCTGATGCCTGCCGTGCATCGGTGTGGGCGACATGGAGATCTGGCATGGTGATCACGTCGGTCATGATTAGGCTTCCTGCTCGTCTTTGAACTCTGTGAGGTGGATTCGGATGTTGAGCCACTCGTCGATCTCGGCGGTGGTGCGCGGGGGCACGACCGTCGTGGAGTCAAGCTGGTCGATGATGGCGGGACCTTGGAACGTCGCGCCGGCGCCGAGCTTGGTGCGGTCGTAGACGGGCGTATCGACCCAGCCGTCCTCACCGAAGTACACCGGCCGGACCGAATCGGGCTCGCCAGGCTCGGAGACCCATTCCGTGGCCGGAGCGAAGGAGGGCTTGGGCGTCTTGCCGACAGCGGAGAGCTGCAGCTGGTAGATTTCCACGGGCTGGTCATCCTGGCGGAACGCAAATTCGCGCTCGTGCTGCTGGTGGAAGCTCTGGATGGCTTCTTCCAGAGCACCGTCGCCGGTTCCCATATTCACGGCCAGCGAACGCCACTGTCCCTGGTAGCGCATGGAGATGATCCGCTGCAGGATCGAATTCTCCTCGGATACGCCTTCGTGGCGGAGCCGGGCGGTGGCCTCCGTTTCGAGGGCCTTGTACTTGCTCTCCAGGTCTTCCGGATCGGCGTGGGCGGCAACGGCCGTGTACATCGCGGACAGGTCGTGCCTGATATCCACCAGGAGGCAGCCCAGTGCGGACGTGACGCCGGGGTTGGGCGGTACGACGACGGTGGGAATGTTCAGTTCCCGGGCAACCTCTACGCCGTGCAGGGCGCCGGCGCCACCGAAGGCGAGCAGCGCGAAGTCGCGGGGGTCATAGCCGCGGCGGATGGAGATCAGGCGGACGGCGTCAGCCATGTTGGCGTTCGCGACTTGGAGGATAGCGTGGGCGGCCTCCTCTTCGCTCATGCCCAGCGGTTCAGCGATGGCACGCTTGATCACGGCCTGCGAGAGCCCGCGGTCCAGCGTCTTCGCGCCGCCGGCCAGGGTGGATCCGAGCCTGTTCAGGACCACGTTGGCGTCGCAGTTGGTCGGCTCTTCGCCGCCCATGTTGTAGCAGGCGGGTCCCGGATCGGCACCCGCGGACTGCGGGCCGTTGCGCAGCGAACCGGCAATGTCAATGTGCGCAATCGAGCCGCCGCCGGCGCCGATGGTGAGAACCTCGATGCTGGGAAAGACGATGGGGTGGCCGTATTCAACCTGCCATTCCTTGGTGATGCGCAGCTCACCGTCGGAGACCAGGGCAATATCGGTAGACGTGCCGCCCATGTCCAGGCTCACGGCGTTTTCGAAGCCACACTGCTGGGCGATGTGCTTAGCCGCGATGGCGCCGGCTGCGATGCCGGACGCTGCGAGGCGCACCGGGTAGCGCTTGACCATGCGCGGGGTCATGGAACCGCCGCCGGAATGCAGGAGCAGGAGGTCGCCGTCGTAACCGCCGGTTTTGAGCTCATCGGCGAGGCGGCTGACGTAGCCGGACACCAGGGGTCCCAGCACGGCGTTGGAGACGGCGGTGTTGAATCGGTCGTGCTCGAAGATTTCGGGCAGGATCTCGGCGGAGGTGGAGACCGTGGCTTCCGGAAGTTCCTCTTCCAGGATTTTCCGCATCCGGATTTCGTGCTCGGCGTTGGCGTAGGAGTTGATGAAGCAGACGGCGATGGTTGTGACGCCGCGCTTACGGAGCACCGCGGCTAGACGGCGGGCTTCCTCTTCGTCCAGGGGAGCGACGATGTTGCCGGCGTAGTCAATACGCTCGGTCACCTCGAACCTGTCGCGGCGGCGGATGTAGGGACCGGTTACGTCGTTGTAGGCGTCCCAAAGGTCGTCTTTCGTACCGTCCCGGATCTCGATGACGTCCCTGAACCCCTTTGTTGTGACCATGGCTGCGGGGGGAAAGTTCCGGGTAATCAGGGCGTTCGTTGCTACCGTGGTGCCGTGTGAGAATAGCGACACGTCCGCCAGATTGATCTCGGCACGTTCCACACCGTTCAATATCGCCAGCATGGGGTCAGCCGGTGTCGACGGGACCTTGGTGACACGCATGCGTTGTGTTTCTTCATCGAAAATGCAGACGTCAGTAAATGTGCCTCCGACGTCGACGGCGACTCTGAGATTGGACATCTATTTTCCTCCAGGATGCTGATTGGGTACCAACAACCATCCGCTGTGATGTGAGTCTCTGTCACTGGCGAAACTAAAATAAAGGGGAGAGACCGTTGTGAGATTTACAATCAGCTTCCACTCGGGTCTCCCGTTCCCTTCAGCCAGGAGGCCAGATGCCAGACAAGCCCCCCGTCACTCTTAATGACGTGGTATCAGAAGCTCCCTTAGGCTTGGCCCCGGTAGTTCCGGGTAACCCGGACGCTGTCATAACGGGAGCGCACACAAGCGACATCCACAATCCGGGGGCCTGGCTGGAACCGAACACTGTTCTGCTCACCACCGGGTTGAGGTTTGTGAACGCCGAACGGGATGAACTGCTGGCCGTGGGACTCGTAGAAGATCTACGGAAAGCCCGCGTTGCGGCCCTGTTTTTCGGCGTCGGGGTCTACTTTGACCAGGTCCCCGCCAAGCTGGTCTCGGCCTGCAAACAAGCCGGTTTCCCGTTGTATACCGTGGCGCCCGATGTTCCCTTCCACCGCATCGAGAACTTCATCAACAAGTCGCAGGCATCTCCTGACGCTTACCTGCAAAAGCGAGCACTGTGGCTAAGCAATGACCTGCTGCAGAGCATTTCTGCTGAGGACCCGGTCAAAGCCCTCATCGTCAGACTCGCCACAGCATGCCGGGGTACAGCGGTGCTTTACGAAGATTCCGGACGAATCGTCGAATCCTCCGGGGACGGCCCGACTCACTTGATCTGGAAAGAGTTGCGCAACCGCAAAAACGAGTCTGATCCCATAGTGATAGGCCAGTGGGAAGTCATGGCGCGGCCACTGGTGCTTCGAGGCGATGGCTTCACCCTGGCCGTGGCCAGTAGAAACCACCGCGTACTGAAGGATCTCGGAGATGTGCTGCTGGAAACGACACAACGGCTCCTGGCCGCAGTAAATGGGATCGCTCAGTTCTCGGATTCAAGAGAACGGCACGAAAACACGCAGTTGCTTACCATGCTGCAAGACGGCGTGCCGGTGGCCCGCGAGTTCAGGCACTGGGAACGGATGCGCACATTCCGGTTCATACCCTATGCACCGATACGGGCCGTGGTCGCTGCAAATCTCGCCCAGCAGCCATTGGACCCGTCCTTATCCGAACGACTTTTACGAGGAGCCGAAACCAGCGGCCTGGGGCTCTTGCTGGCAGAGAACGGGCGGACACCCGAAAACCCGCCAGGCTTTCATGCGGTGGTCTCGGACTCATCAGCCCTGGACGCCTGGCTGGAGTTGACGGACAGGTCCGTTTTCGTCGGCCTGTCTGAACCCTATTCCGATCTTGCAAGGACCCCCGAGGCTTTCCGAGAAGCAGAAGCAGCAGCAGGAATTGCCCGCCGGCAAATCCAGGCCGCAACGACCACCGCCTCCGGAGCGTATCGGGGGATCGTCCGGCTGGATGAGGTGGACCCTGCCACATGGCTCCTTGCACGCCGGCAGTCTCCACAGGATAAGGACAAGCTAAATAGGTTTGTTGAAGCCCTTAACGTCGACAGCGAACTGAAACAGACGGTCATCTGCTACCTGGTGAACGACTTGGACGTCGCGAAGGTTGCCGGTGTGTTGTTCGTCCACCCGAACACTGTCCGCTACCGTTTGAAGAAGGCTGAAAACTTGGTGGGCGGGTCACTTTCGAGCCCACGGATAATTGCCAACCTCTACCTCGCCTTTCATGACGACGTAGTTGCTTTGAGCCAGACCATGGACGAATCGCGCGATTCTTAGAAACATCCAACTGGGCCCAGGGACTCATTGAACCGTCCCCGTTTGATGCCGCCGTCTTTTGTGAGAAAGATGGCCATTATGCCCCGTGCGACGCAAGTAGGCGGACCTGCTCTTGGTGGGGCTTCGTACGGTTGGCGGTCTGTGGTTGTTAGTGCAGGAAGCCGCGGCGGATGGCTTGCGCTACTGCCGAGGCGCGGTCGGAAACGTCAAGTTTCTCGTATATGTGTTGCAGATGGGTTTTGACGGTCGCCAGTGAGATATGGAGTTCGCCGGCGATTTTCTGCCCCGAGTGTCCGTCAGCTGCCAAGCGGAGAATCTCGACTTCTCGGGAGGAAAGAACCGGCTTCTCTGGGGTGTCCTGACGGGTACGGAGCTCACGGGCGAGTACATCTTGGGCGAAGGGGGCGATGACGGTTCCGCCGGCGCCGACCTGAAGGACTGCGTCGGTGATCTCGCCAAAGGACGCTGCTTTCTCCAGGAACCCCCGTGCCCCGTGAGCGAAGGCCCGGTAGACGGTCGTTCTGTCCATATAGGCGGTCAGCACGAGCACGTTTGTCGGCGAGCCTTCGGCAAACAGCAATTCCAGGACCTGCATGCCGTCGAGTTCGGGAAGCTTCAGATCCATGACTGCCACGTCGGGTTTCAATTTCCGGATGGCCGCCAGTGCGCTCCTGCCGTCCCCGGCGGATCCCACGACTTTGATCTGCGGGACTGCCTCCCAGTTTCGGGCCAGTCCCTCCCGGTACACGGGGTGGTCGTCGGCAATGAAGACGGTGAGGATCTTCACGGCAGCGCCAGTGCGGTGCGGACGGTTCGGGCGAAGTGGTGGATTTCGAAGGGCTTGGTGAGGTAGTCCCGGATTCCGATGCCGCGCAGTTCACTGATGCGAGCAGGCGTGGCATCGGCGGAGAGAACTATGACCGGGATTCGTCGTGTGCGTTCATCCTTCTGCAACTGCTTCACGATCTCGACCCCTGACATGTCAGCCAGGTTCACATCCAGGAGGATGAGTTGGGGAGAGATTTCGAGTGCGAGGGCGATCCCGGATCTGCCGCTCGTCGCGGAGACAAGATTAAGGTCGCCCATCCCGGCGATGATGTTCTCGACCAAGCGGATATTGGCGTATGTATCCTCAATGTGCAGAATGGTCGCCCCTGCCCCGCCGGGGATGACGACGGTGCCGATCTCCGACTCCAGGGGCGGGACTTCATCTTCCGGCTCGGGCCCCAGCGGCATCTCAACGAAGAAGGTCGATCCTTCTCCCGGAGCGGTGTGTTCGATGCCCAGAACACCCCCCATTTCCCCGACGAGCTTCCTGGAAAGCGCCAGCCCAAGACCCGACCCCTCGACCTCAGCGGCCTGGGCCAGACGGACGAAGGGCGTAAACAACCGTTGAGCGTCGTCTTCGGACATACCGGGGCCCGTGTCCGTGACGAGGAAACGAAGGGAACCCTCTCGGACCTCGCACCAGACACGGACAGCACCCTGTGCCCTGTTGAACTTCACGGCGTTTCCGAGCAGGTTCAGGAAGACCTGCCGGAGCCGTTGGGTGTCGGCCAGAACGTAGCGGTGCAACGCCCCGTGTAGGTCGCTGGCGATTTCAATATCCTGGGCCGCCGCGAGCGGGCGAATGAGTTCGAGGGCCTGATGGATTGCTTCGATGGCTCGCACGGGGGTCGTCACCATGCCAGGGGCGCCTGCTTCAATCCAGGTGATGTCAAGCACGTCGTTGACGAGTGAGAGCAGATGATTGCCAGCATCGAGGATGTGACGAGCGCTTTCGGCTGCCTTGGGGCTGAGCGGGAGATCCTGAAGCAACTGGGCGAAGCCGAGGATGGCGTTCAGCGGTGTGCGCAATTCGTGGCTCATCCTGGAGAGAAACTCGCTCTTCGACCGGTTGGCGCGTTCTGCTTCGTGCATAGCGTCGCGGGCCGATCTCTCGGCGCGTTTGCGGTCGGTAATGTCGGTGGAGATCGCCCCGAGCGCGTACGGGCGCCCCGAGCCACTGATGAGGGGGAACTTGATGGAAAGCCAGCGGCTGTCCTCGTCGGGGGCGGTTCGGTCGCCGATTATCGCGAGCGGTTCTTCGACTTCAATGGAATTGCAGGTTCTGATCACTGTGTTGTCGTTCTCGTGGTAGACATCAGCGATCGGTCCTGCGAACAGATCGTGATCGGTGAGACCGATGATTGATTCCGCACTCATGCCAAAACGCCTGGCGAAATAGTCGTTGACGATGGTGTACCGCCCGTCGAGGTCCTTTATATACATCAGGGCGGTCGAGTTATCCAGAAGGTCTTTGAGCTGCTGGATCGTCGAGTGCAGGTCACGTTCTGTGGATTCCTGGTCGGTCAGCGTCCTGAGCTGAACGACGTAGTATTCACCCGGATCCCCAGGGCTGCTGAAGGTCCGGGCTCTGAGGCGGTAGGCGGCCTGATGATCACCCAGTTGGAGAGTGACGGTTTGAGGTTCGGAGGTCGTGGAAACGGTGGCGGCCACCAGGCGGCTGAGGGCCGCCTCTGAATCCGTTGTTGGACTTCCACGGAGGAGGGCATCAAATTCCTTGTTGCCTTCAAGAAAAACCAGCCCGCCGGCGTGCTCATTGCGGAAGATGGCAGCTGCCAGCGGTGCCGCATCGAAGGCGGCCTGTTTCAGCCAGCCGAGGGCGTCCGCGGAACTCACAGCCACAGTCTTTCACAGCGGCGTGATACACCGACAGGGCCGACGACGCGGCCGCGTCGGCCAGGGGTGCCTAACGCGATTGTGTTCAGCTCAGACACCCGTGACACTTTGCTTCCTGGTTAGGCCGATGCGAGGCGTGCGCGCAGGCGGCACGTTTCGGCGTCATCAATCTGCAGTTCGGTCATCGTCTGGTCAGCGGTGAATGCTACGCCGTACACCTCCCGTGCCCGCTCGAAGGAGACGAATCCGGACAAGACGTCCTGCCTGACGGGTTCAGTCTCGCGTTCGAAAGCCGGACCATAGCCTCCACGGCCGGTAGAGTGCTCCACGATTTTCTCGCCGGGCTGGAGTGTGATGGTACCCAGAGGCCGGGTCTCGGTTTCCTGGCCATCGCGGTCCAGTTTGAACGGGATGGCGGCTGTGATCAGGCTTCTTCCGCCGTCAACGACGCTGCATTTCTGTCTAATCAGGGACTCGCGGTTCCGCCCCTCCGCGTCCTGTTCAACTATGCCCGGGCACCGGGGAGCTCAGCGTCATGCGTGTTTCTAGCTCGGATCGCCAGCAGAAGAGGCAGTCAAGGGCGTCGCAGCTGCAGCCTGGGAAGCCCTCGTTTTTCAGTTCCGGGTCTGGCAGTACTGGCAGCGGGCACTCCCTGGCCGACGCATGCCGTCTACTGTTCACTAACGCTATCCGCTTCATGGCAAGCTTCCTGGTGTTTCAGACCTGTTGAGAGGTTTAGTTGATTCGACTTGGGCCCGGCCTTCGGGTCCTCTGGGGTACATACTCAATTGTTTCCTTGTGTCAGGAGGGACACATCGGCCGTTTGGGGGTCCAACGGAATGATCTTTTCTTGGCCGAAAGGATGATCTATTCGGCTGACTCCTGCCCACATCAACTACGTGTCGCGCAAGGGCTCTGGCCCTACGTGATCCGACGGCGAGGAATTCCTTGTCGGCGACGTGCTTGCCGTGCTCGGTGATGATGGCGACGTGGTGGGTATCGGCGTGGGTATCGACGCCGGCAATGACTTTCAGCAGATCGTTTGCCATGATGAAACTGCCCTTCCTTTGCATCACATGCATATTTGGGCACGTTGACCAGGTGGGCAGACAAGACGGCAATGGGACTGTTAGCTTCAGGCTCCTATAAAGTCATGTCCGCCTGGTCAGCGCACTTCCTGCAGTCTTGAAACGGTGGACAGATCACGTAAAGGACAGCCCCCTTTGGGGGCGTCAGTCAGGCTGGGGGTCACACCGCTTCAAGACCATTATCATCATTGCCGTCAGGCTGGAACGGTACCAGGGGCTCATAGCAAGTCCGTTTAATCGCGTGGGGCGAGAGCCAGGAATCCAGTAATCATGTCCAGTCCAGTTTTGAGTGCAGTACGCGAAGATAGTGCTGTGAGTAGTAGTAGTAAGTCGCAATCCGTCCTCTGGACACGTTCGCGAACCGCATCATCCGGATCCGTGAAGATGTCGACGCTGATCCGGAAATGCCCACCGTCATCAAGGCTGCCGTGAGCGCAGCTCTGCGCGCCATCATGATCCAGACTGTGGGTGCCTTTGCATCCAGGGGCCGGGCCTCGACGGTCATCGCCTGGAGCCCCCAGGACGTCCCGGCTCAGTATCTCTCGACCATGAAGCGGGAGGGAAAGGCCTTCGTCTACAAGGTACCCACAGCGGAATCATCCCAAACCCGACCCTACTACCGACCGGAACTCGCCGTTCAGGTATGGGCCCGAGGGCGGGCGAAGGTCCTGCTGGGCCCCAGCTCCTTGGGCGCCGATACCGCCGGGGCTCTGGCGGTGCCCTCCGGCAGCCTGTTGGGCATCAATGGTGACGCCATCTACACAACGCACATTCCGGAGTGGGCAAAGCCAGCCGATTACGGCGGCGGCGACGACAGCAAGGTCGGCCGCCTCCGCCTCCAGGGAGTACTTGAGAACGTCAAGACCCCTGTGACCAAGGACGAGCGCAACAAACTGCGCGTCAGAGCCGTCCGGGCAGGCACGGACGCGGCATTCTTCGAAACCGAGTTTTCCACCCCCGAGGATTGATCCATGCCGGCAAATGATCCCAATGAGATGACTCCCCAGGAGCTCGTCGTCCACCTCAAGGAGACCTACGGGTACACGTGGAAGGAGTTCGGCGAGCGCATGGGGCGTTCGGAGAAGATGTTGCGGAAGGTGGCTACGGGTCAGAGCCGGGGGGAGGCTTACCGTCAGTCTTTGACGGAACTGTATGAGCGCGGTGAGGTCACGCACATGCCTGGCCGGCGTCGGGCGAAGGATGGGCATATTGTTCCGGTGCGTGCCAAGGCGGGTGCTGTGGAGAAGACGGTCGTGCCGGAGGAGACGGGCGGCACGTTCACGCATGTGCCGGCGCGTGGAGCGTTTCAAAGCACGACGACGGATTTCCCTGAAGGGGGCCGGCAGTACAGCGTGGAGATGCCCAAGACGGCCCGTGCGAAGGGTCGGCAGGCTGGTATTGAGGAGCTGAGGCGGCGGTTGGTTACGATCTCGAAGTCCCAGGCGCGCCAGGATAAGCGTGTGAAGCTGCAGGTTGTGTACCGCACCCCCGATGGCAGGGGCCGGGTGATGGATATTGGTTCGAAGTCCGGGTACCACGCTTCAGACATCCTCAATGATGTGAAGAATCTGCATGGCGGGGACATGACCGCGTGGATTGTGTCCCAGAGCCAGGAACGCTACGTCAACCTCGACGTAAAAAAAATCTCCGGTTGTTTCGGTCACTATGACCGTGTTCAATGCGGCAAGACCTAAGCCGGTGCGTAAAGAGCAGGATGCGCGTGGAATTCGTAGAAGAAGTAGGAGGCGCTGATCGATGAATAGACGCAATGACGAGCTTGCGGCTGTGATTGCTGAGCACTACGGCGTGGATAATCTGGTGTCATGCGCGGACGTTGCGTTGGTGGAGAAGATCGTATCGCTGGTTGAGAAGATTCATGGCGCTGGGCTGGGACCCTCGAGCATCAAGGGCTTGGTGAACGTAGAGGGGGTGCGTCAGATACTAAATTTGGGGAGCATCCCCTCCACGCGCGTGACGATGGCCAGGGACAAGTCTTTTCCGGAACCGGTGGTGGAGGAAAAGCTGTGGAGTGCCTCTGAGATCAAGAAGTACAGTCTGGCGCGGGAGGCTTCGCGTATTGGAGCGCCAGGGCGGCCGCCGATTTCCTCACGCCGTCATTTGGCGGGGGAGTAGCGCCGCGGTTTCACTCCCGCATGGACACGGATCTTCCGGGTCCATTCCGGGCTGACACCGGCCAGCCGTGCCAGTTCGCTTACAGGTGTTTGCCCGTCGGCGGCCACTTGGGCGATGAGCCGTTGAAGGTCGGCCCGTGTCGTCGCCTTCTCTCGTTCTGCTACGGGCAGCTTGGTAACGATGGACATCAGGGATTTGAGTAGTTCGTCGGTGGTGATTTCCTTGGGCGCGGCTGAGGCTTCGAGCTGCTTGAGCCCTATGTCGCGGACCAGGTAGAGCCTCTGGCGGGACAGCCCTGCATGGCCGGCCAGCTCGGTTGCAGGGATGCCGGCCTTGAAGCCCTGGGCCACTAGAACGGCGCGTTGGGATCGGAGCGCGTCCAAGCGCTCACTGGCGGCCTTATGAGCGGTGCCGGCGTTAGCCAGTTCCTCTTGGAGGCCGTGCGTGTCGGTGGTCATGATGATGTCTCTCGTGATTATTGGCGCCTTGGGGGCGTGTGATGGATTTGTTGATCTGACATAAAACCGTAGGTTGCTCTTCGAACGAGTGTCAACAGCGTTGGTATGGCGCCCGTGCGGGAAAGGACTGTCAGATCATCATCCGCACGGGCGCCAGGTCTCTTATTTCGGCCGGCCCCTGACCGTGGTGCGCCGGTGCCTGTTACGGTGGCGTCGACGCGGGCGCAGCAAGCCAAGATCCTGGCAGCACGCGGAGGTGATGAAGGCGTTGAACTGCTCGTTCGCCGCCATCATCTTTCGACCTGGGCGGGCTCGGATGACATTGGGACTGGCCGGGGCAGTTGGTCCGCACCAGGCCGGATCCGGCTGCCCACAGGGCCACCTGGGCTATGGTCACCTGTACGTCACTTGCGTAGGTCGTTGTCTGAGTCCAAAGGATCGTCCGTTTCATCTTCACCGCCTCCCCGGGGTGTTGGTGCCGGTGTGCCGGTCAGGACCGGGCGGGATTGGGACGGTGGTCCTGGAGGCATGAGTGGGAGTAGCGGACCGAGCCGCTGTCCTTGCCCAGGGAGACCGTCACGGTCTTCTCGCTGGCCCGCAGCACCGCGTACCAGCCACCGTCGTACTGCACGACGTCGCGCGCGCGGACGCTTGCCCTGGACAGGGCCGGGATCCCGGAGTTCTTCCTGCCGGTTCTTCCAGTAACGGAGGGAGTCGCCCAGCTTCTCCATCTGCGCCTCGCACTCAACCTTCAGCTGCCCAGTGGTGTGCAGGGGTACTCTCGATGGTTCCGTTGTTGAGCTCCCGGGCGCTGCCCTCCAGCTGGCGGAGGATCCCGGGGATATCGGCTTCGAGCTTCAGTATTTGCCAGCCGATGTAGGCGGGGTCGCTGCGGTGCTCCTGGGCAGCTGCTGCCGTGCCCGCGGCGGCCTCGGCTTCCGCGGCGTTGGTCTCTGCATCCAAGGCGGCCTGAGACCTGCGGCTGACCGTGTCGTAGTGCCGGCGCATGGCCCCCTCAGAATGATGGCCAACAAGAATCGGCTGCGGTGTAGTCAATCGCTGGGCCGCGGTGGTGGCCTGCTGTGCGTCGCTCTCCGCTATTGCCCGGAAACCCTCAGCTTTGGCCTGGAGATGCTCTGCCCGGGCGGCGGCCCGGGCTTGCCTGTCGCTCTCGACCTGGTCGGGCGTCCCGAGCCCCACAATCTGACTTCGACGTCGACCGCGAGGCCCAGCTCCTCGAGGCGGCCAACGGTCGTGGTGATGAGGTTCTGCTGGGCATGGCGGTGGCGACTGTCCGGGATATACCAGCACTGCATCTGGCGCGACCACCGCCAACCCAGCCGCTTCAGAACTGCCGCGGACCATCCCCAGGGGAAGTCCCGGCCAGTAACGTGCCGTCGGCCGGGGTGTGTGTAAGAAACAGCGAGGACATAAAACCTGCCTAAGATTTGTTGATTTAACCATAACAAACCAAAGTATAAATCGGACTGATGTCAATAGTGTGGCGATGAAGTTGGCGCTGGTGGCCCGGCTTTTTGTACACAGAAAAGGCGCCCCGTTAGGAAGACCAGGATTGTCAGATCAACAGCCAAGAGCCAGGCGAGACGCCTTTGGAACAGTTTACGATACCCGCGCCCTATTCGAACGACAGTAAGGGCGGGTTGCGACTGGTATTTCTGAGGAAGCCAGGGCACAGAAGAACGAGCTTCTGGCAGAGCTTGCGGAACGACTGAAAGATAGCCGGGTACCAAGGGCCGGCAAACGAAAGAGCGGGCACATCCAACCCGTCGTAGGCTGTGCCCAGACGACACTTCGCAAGGGAGGAAGAACGTATGGGCCCCGACGCTACGGACGACATTGCTCCGGATATGGAGATGACATCCCGGGAGGCTGCGGCCTACCTTAGCGGCCCCGTAGGCTACAGCATTAGCACGAAGTTCTTGCGCGGACTCAAGTACGTCGCTAGAGGCCCGGCCGTGGAGAAGCGAGGGGCCCGGCTCGTCTACCGCAAGTCTGCGCTGGACGCCTTCCTTCGCGAGTACGGCTCTGATCCCAACGTGTGGATGGAAGGTATTTGGCGGGACGTGGCCGACCAGCTTCGCGGCATTGCTGCAGCCACCGGGGACGACGGCTTTGACCAGCTGATTGAAACCCTGGACAAGCGCGACCCGCCGGACGACTGGGATCCGGACCTGGCGAAGTGACCAGGGTCCCGTCGATGGTGCTCTTCGGAGCGTACGGTTCGGTGTGGCAGGGGTGAGGGCGCGCAGCGCAATTGCCTGCTGACCTTATTCCTTAGTGCCTGCCACTTGGCGTGTGAGGATGGAGATCATGACTGAAACGACCGGCTTCCCGTTCACTGCGCCGGCCCCCATAGTCCCCAAATGGCCTCGCTACTCCGTGCCACACTCGTTACGACGGCGCTGGACGTCCGAGACCGCAATGGTCGCATTCTTTATTCCGCTGCCTGAGCCTTTGGACGTTCCACACCTGTTCGAGGCCCCGATAGAAGTAGTGCTCGACCCGCGGGAAGGTTCTCCCTCTATTGCACTCGGGAATCGTGGGGGTGTGGAATATGCATTCCGTATCAATGTCCGGTTTCATCAGTCTGAGCAAGAGGTGTCTGATCCTGGCGGAACGGCCGTTATGAGTGCCTTAGATGATGCGCTAGGACGGAAGGCAGCTGGTGGTGGGCAGCCCATTCGCCGGCGTAGGGCTGTCACGGTAGCGGAGGTCTGCGGGCCGATGACTGTGTCGGCGAGCCAGTATGGCATTACCGACACCTTTGACGACGCTCTGAAGGTGCTGCGTTCCCTCCAGAGAGCGCACCATCTGGTCACCGCAAGACCTCTGCGGCTCGTGACCAGAAAGGGCCTCCCGGCTGCACTCCCCATCCTGCTGTCCTCAGGCGAAATCTTCGCCAAACCATCCGTGCAAATCTTCATGGCGAATGTGGGCGAGAGCGATGCAAATTATTTGCGCGGCCCTGATCTAAACCAGGAACAGCAACGAGCACTAAGCCGAGCATTCAACGACTACTCTCCCAACATTTCCCTACGTGATGCTCCTATAGTTGTCAACTCATATCTTTGCCGGGTTTTGCCCGGCCAGCCAGCTCCTGTATTCGTGGGCGAGGGCGTCATCGCGGCTGAGTCCTCGTTCGATGCGGGAAAGGGTGCCCGGCCAGGTGTTGAAGTGTCTGGCGGCGGTTTGGAGGGTGAGTCCGAGCTGCTGTCGCGTTGGGCGTAAATCGCTGATAACCGGTGCGGGCTGGGGATTTGTCAGCTGGCCGTAAATTTCCCGGGAGACGTAGCGTTTGAGGCAGCGCATGATCTCTTTCTTGGTCTTGCCCTCTTCGGTCCGCCGGGCAACATAGTCTTTCGTGCGCTGGTCGGTGGCCATGCGGGAAACGACCACGTGGTGGATGGCTGCGTTGGCGGCTCTGTCGCCGCCGTGGCTGAGCCTGTGCCGGGTGGTCTTCCCGGAGGAGGCGGGGATGGGGGCGGTGCCGGTCAGGGCGGCGGGCTTCGTTGCCGATGCGTTCCGGATTGTCTCCCATGGTGACCAGGAGCTGACTGGCGACCTCGGTTCCGACCCCGGGGAGGTCGCATAGCATCGGGGCGTGCACGGCCAGTATTTCGGCCAGCTGGTCATCTGCCTGGCTGATTTCGTGGTCCAGATTCCGGTAGCGGGTGGCCAGGTTTTTCAAGACCATGGCGGTGGCATATTCAGGGTCGGTCAGGGTGCCAGCCGGACGTGAGTGTTCCAGGGCCGGGATAAGCGGCGTGGAGCTCATGCCGCGGTATTTGCTGCGTAACGGTTCCGGGGCGGAGACCAGGATGCCCTTGATCTGGTTGACTGCAATGGTGCGGGCCTTCATCGCCGAGACCCGGGCGGCGCGCACGACCCTGAGGCATTCGACGGGTCCGTCCTTGGCTTTCGGGGTGGAGGTGCCGCGCTGGGCGAGAACGGATTCCGCGGCCTGGTAGGCGTCGAGGGGATCTGATTTGCCGCGTAGCCGGCGGGCCTGCCGGTTGGGCCGGTTGATTTCCTGGACCGTCAGTCCTTCCTTGGTCAGTACCCTGCTCAGCTCTGCGCCGTAGCTGCGGGTTCCTTCGATTCCGACGCCGAGGACGGGACCGAATTCGGTGATGAAGGCAAAGATTTTCCGGTAGCCGGATCCGAGGGCGAGGAATTCCTTGTCGGCGACGTGCTTGCCGTGCTCGGTGATGATGGCGACGTGGGGGGTATCGGCGTGGGTATCGACGCCGGCAATGACTTTCAGCAGATCGTTTGCCATGATGAAACTGCCCTTCCTTTGCATCACATGCATATTTGGGCACGTTGACCAGGTGGGCAGACAAGACGGCAATGGGACTGTTAGCCCCAATGCCGTTCACTTAGAGTAGTTGTGTTAATCTTTCGGCATGGCGCGTAGCGGATGGGTGACTCCCGAGGGTCCTGAGCGGTTGAGTGACCACGTCTCGCTCGGTGTTTTGACGCGGGTTTTCCCGCCGGATGTCGTTGATGCGGTGATTGGGCGGACCGGGGCCCGTGAGCAGCGGAACCGGTTGCTGCCGTCGCGGTTGATGGTCTATTACGTGATGGCGCTGGCCTTGTTTTCGGCCGGTTCGTATGAGGAAGTGATGCGGTCCCTGCTGGCCGGCATGGAATGGATCACGGGCCGGTTCCGGGACTGGCAGATGCCGACGAAGGCCGCGATCTTCAAGGCCCGGACCCGCCTCGGTTCCGCCGTGATGGCCGAACTGTTCGCCGAGACCGCGAAGCCTCTGGCACTCCCGGGCGGTCCGGGATTCCACGGCTCCTGGCGGCTGGTGTCCGTGGACGGGACCTGCCTGGATCTGGCGGACACGGAGGCCAACGAGCGCGCGTATGGCAGGCCGGGCACGGCCACGGATCTGAAAAGCGCCTACCCGCAGGCGCGGGTGCTCGGCCTGGTCGAATGCGCCACGCACGCGGTGATCGGGGCCGTGGTCTCCGGCTTTTCCACGTCCGAGCACGACCTCTATCCGGGCCTGCTCCACCGGCTGGAGGCGGACATGCTGGCCATGGCCGACCGCGGGTTCTTCTCCTACACGGCCTGGAAGGACAGCTCCGGAACCGGTGCGCAACTGCTGTGGCGGGTCAAGGCCAACGCCGTGCTGCCCGTGCTCGAGGACCTGGCCGACGGCTCCTACCTCTCCGCCGTCTACGCGAACCCGAAGGCACGGCGGAACAACACGGACCCCATCCGGGTGCGCGTGATCGAATACACCGTCAGCACCGGCGACACGAGCAGCGAATTCCGGCTGATCACCACGATCCTTGACCCGCACGCCGCCTCCGCGGAGGACCTTGCCGAAGCCTACGCCAAACGCTGGGAAATCGAGTCCTGCTTCGATGAACTCAAAACCCACCAGCGCGGCCCCGGGACCGTGCTGCGCTCCAAAACCCCCGACGGGGTCCTGCAGGAAATCTACGGATACCTCTGCGTGCACTACGCCATCCGGTCCCTCATCGGCGACGTCGCCCACCACTTCGAGGAAGACCCCCTGAGGTTCTCTTTCACCCGCACCCTCCGGGCAGTACGGCGTTCCCTCGCCGCGCGCCCGGCTTTTTCCCCCTGAGCGTCTGGCGGAGGCCTTCACGGTCTTCTGCCGCGAAATCCTGCATGAACTGCTGCCCCCGCGCCGGCCAAGAACCAACCCCCGCGTCATCAAAAGGAAAATGTCGAACTGGCCACTCAAGCGAATACCAAAAAAGCCTAAGTAAACAGTATTGCTGTTAGCCCGGGGTTTTCATCAATGTTGGGCTGAGGGGTGTGTTTAAGAGACGAAAAGGTGCTCTGACAAGGGAAAATAGGGGTGTCTACGCCGTTATTTCCGTGTCTTGAAGGAGCACCTTTTCGATGCACCAGCCTACCAATGTCTTCCCATCCGTCCCGGTTTCTTTCACCGGCCAGTCGCTGGTCTCCCATGCCGGAGGACGGATCCTGACCTCATTCATCGACGCCCTCGGGTTCCGGGATCTGTGCGAGGACCGGCTCGGGCAGTTCGTCCCCGTGACGGCCTCGCACCGGCCCGGGAGGCTGCTCGGGTCGCTGGCGGTGATGCTCGCCGCCGGCGGCGAGCATGCCTCCGACCTGGACATCCTGCGCTCCCAGCCCGGCGTGTTCGGCCAGGTGCCCTCGAACGCGACAGTCTCGCGGTTCTTCGAACGCACCGTGAAGAACCCGGACGTCTTCGATTACGGCTTTTCGACCCTGGCCAAGGAACTGCGGACCCGGGCCTGGGAAGCCGCAGGGGACCGCAGCCCCGCGGTGAAGGCGACGGCCGCGGACCCGCTGGTCATCGACCTCGACGCCACCTTGGTGACCTCGCACTCGGACAAGGAACAGGCCACCGGAAACTACAAGGGCGGTTTTGGATTCGCCCCGTTCACCGCCAGCATTGATTATGGTGCCGGCAGCGGCACCGGGGAGGAACTCGCGGTACTGTTGCGTCACGGCGGGGCCACGGCGAACAACGCCGGGGACCACATCCGCATCTTCGAGGCCGCCATCGCCGTCCTGCCCGACGCCCTCTACGGTGAGGACGAGGAACTGGACGGGGAGAGGATCCTGGTCCGCACCGACAGCGCCGGCGCGTCCCGGAAGTTCCTCTGGTACCTGCATTCGCGGGGCGTGCAGTTCTCCGCCTCGTACCCGGTTCCGGTCGGCAAGGCCCACATGATCGACTGGATCAACGACAAGAAATACTGGCAGCCGGCCCTGGACCAGGACGGGGTCGAACGCGACGACGCCTGGGTCATCAACGCCACCCAGGTGATCCCGCTCGAGGACTACCCGCCGGGGACGAAGATCTTCCTGCGCGCCGAACCGCTGCACCCCGGCGCGACACCGACCCTGCTCGACATCGACGGTCACCGTGTGACAGCGTTTCTGACGAATGCCCCGCGCTGGCACGGACCTTTTCTGGATGCCCGGCACCGGGCCCGCGGCCGGGCCGAGAACCGCATCAAAACCCTAAAGAACACCGGGCTCGGAAAGCTCCCGTTCTTCGATTTCGCCGCCAACCAGGCCTGGGCCAACCTCGCGGTCCTGGCCGCGAACCTGGTCTCCTGGCTCCAGCTCACCGCCCTGCCCGACGGCCACAAGGCACGGGGCTGGGACATCAAACGCTGGCGCTACCGGCTCTTCGCCACCGCCGGGAAGATCATCACCCGCGCCCGCCGGAACCACCTGCTGCTGCCCGCCGCCGCGCCGGAGCAACCCCTCATCGCCGCCCTGCTCGAAGCCATCAGCCGGATCGCCGCGGCCGCGAACCGCCCCGCACCCCTGCTGCGGACCTGACACCACAGCCCCCCGGACAATCACGAGCAGGAAAGAAGAACACCAACGGGATCAGTGGAAACCCGCGCACCGCCCGGCGCCCCCGGGCCTTCAGCCACGCCCGAAATCCGATTCAGCCCGCCGGGACGGCAAAAACCAGGCCCGGCGCCCCGACCGCCATCCGATGAAAAATCCGGGTTAGCTTCAGGCTCCTATAAAGTCATGTCCGCCTGGTCAGCGCACTTCCTGCAGTCTTGAAACGGTGGACAGATCACGTAAAGGACAGCCCCCTTTGGGGGCGTCAGTCAGGCTGGGGGTCACACCGCTTCAAGACCATTATCATCATTGCCGTCAGGGTTGGGTAAGGCCAGTACCTCATAGCAACTTCGTCTAATTCGTAGGGCGAGAACCAGGATCACCACTAATGTCTATCTCCACAATTTCCCCACCGCGGGAGAATGGGTCCATGAGCGATATTGGCCCCAGGTCCGGTGGCCCGACCCCTCGTAGGTCTTTCACGCCGGCACAAAAATTGGCGTATTTGGATGCGTACCAGCATGCCTGTGACGACGGCACCGGCGGCGGGGCATACCTGCGCCGCGAGGGCCTGTATTCCTCCCAAATCACCGAGTGGCGCAAGCTCCGCGACGCCGGCGTCCTCGAGGGCAAGAAGCCCGGGGAAAAGATCGGCAAGCCCACTGCTGAACAGGCAGAAATCGGGCGTCTACGTCGGCAGCTGGAGGTGAGCGAACGCAAGCTGGCACGGACTGAAGCTGCGTTGTCGATTATGGAAAAAGCACGACTGCTTTTGGAGGATATCTCCGAAAGCGCGGAGCAGCAGCCCTGGTACAAGAAACCCTGATGGCCGCCTACACCGCCCTTACCCAGGCGGACATCCCAACCAGGGAAGCGGCCGTGATTGCCGGGGTCTCCAGGGCCACGGCGACCCGCAAACCCCGAACTCCGGGGGAAGACCCGCGGCCGGCCCCGGCACCGGCAAACAAGCTCTCAGCGGCCGAGCGTGCCCACATCCTGGCGACCGTGAATTCGAGGGAGTTCGTTGACCTGCCGCCGATGCAGATCTATGCCCGGCTCCTGGATGAAGGCATCTATTTGTGCTCAATCTCCACGTTCTACCGTGTCCTGGAGGAGAACTGCCAGGTCAAGGAACGCCGCCGACAGGCACGCCACCCGGCCCGGGCCATCCCGGAGCTGGTCGCGACTTTACCCGGGCAGGTTTACACCTGGGACATCACCAAGCTCGCCGGCCCGATCAAGGGCAAATACTACGATTGCTACGTCATGATCGACATCTATTCGCGCTACATCGTCGGCGCCTACGTCCATGCCCACGAGTCTGGCCAACTGGCCGTGGAAATGATGAAGGAAATCTTCGGCATCCACGGCATCCCACAAATCGTCCACGCCGACCGTGGCACCTCCATGACGTCCAAAACAGTCGCCGCCCTGCTCTCGGACCTGGAGGTCACCCGGTCCCATTCACGTCCCCGGGTCAGCAATGATAATCCGTACAGTGAGGCCTGGTTCAAATCACTGAAGTTCGCTCCCATATTCCCCGAACGCTTCGGTTCCCTGCCCGACGTGAGGGCCTTCATGGACTCCTTCGTGGAGGGGTACAACCATCACCGCCATACCGGAATCGGACTCAACACACCGGCAGACGTCCACTACGGCCTGGCCGCCGGCAAAGCCCTTGAACGCGCGAAAACCCTCGCGACCGCACGGGCAAAAACACCCGAACGATTCACCACCAACAACGACCCCAAAATCCTCGCCATCCCCGACACCGCCTGGATCAATAAACCAGCCGAGAAAAACGACACAAAAGCAGCAGCCTAACTCCCACTGGCCTCATTCACCTTGACAAGTTCCGTTTTCACGGCATTTAGCGACATGAGATGTGAGTGTCAATGGCCAATAGTTTGTGCCCACGGGCGGCCAGCAAAAATGCCCGCTGGTGGCCATGAAAACTGCCCAGTCATGGCCACCGGATCTGCCCACCAGATGTTCGGTGGCGTTGGCCATGTTCGGGACTTGTTTAGCTCATTGGCGTGACTCCTTTTCCGGCCAGGGCCTGGCTGAGGCGGATCGATTCCCCTGAGGTTTGGCAGACGTGCGCGTGATGCAGCAGCCGGTCCACGGTCGCCGTGGCGAGGGTTTTGGGCATGAGCTCGTCAAAGCCGGCAGGATGCAAATTTGAGGAAACCGCGATGGACCGTTTTTCATAGGCCGCGTCGACGAGACGGTAGAGCCCCTCCGCCGCGTCAGTGCCCACCGGCAAGAGGCCTATGTCATCGACCACCACCAAATCTGCGCGCAGGATCCGCGCGACGACTTTCGTCACGCTGTCATCGGAGCGGTGGGCGCGCATGAGAGCGCCGAGGTCCTCGAGGCGGAACCATGCCACCCGCAGGCCGGCCTCGACGGCCTGCTGGCCGAGAGCCTCAAGGAAGAACGTCTTGCCCGTGCCGGAGGGGCCGCAGATCACGACGTTTTCCTTCCGCCCGATCCATTCCAGCGTCCGCAGCGCCTGCTGAGTCGGGGCCGGGATCGAGGAGGCTGCCGGGTCCCAGGTGTCGAAGGTCTTCCCGGTCGGGAAGCCCGCGGCCTTGCGTCTGGTGGCGAGCATGGACCGGGACCGACCGGCGACTTCCTCGGTGAAGAGCGCCTTGATGACCTCGGCCGGCTCCCAGCGCTGGGCGCGGGCAGTCGCGATCAGTTCCGGCGCCAAAGCCCGCGCATGGGGCATCTTCAACTGCCGCATCAACGCCTCCAGCTCCGCCGGCAACGCCGGTGCGGTGACCGGGACCGGACTCATGCGCTTTCTCCCAGGGCGCCGTCAACACGGGCGGCAACAGGTGGGCGGCCGATCGCGGCCCACCCGGCGGTGCCTTGGGTGAGGGACTGGGTTTCCCCGGCGGCATGGGTGGTGGTGCGTGAACCCGCGGCGTTCAGGATCGAGGCGAGGTCCTTGTTCGCGAGCGGCCATGGATGGCCGCGGTCCCCAACGCGTGATCGACTTCGGCCTGCCCGGCGATCTTGGCCAGGGCGACCGCTTCGGCCATTTTCACGTTCATTCGCCCGGTGCCTGCCGCGGCGGCCTCGAGCAGCCAGGTCCGGGCGCCGTCCCCGATGCTAAGGAACTCCGCCTCCGCGGCCGTCCTGGCTTTCGCCGTGTAGTCGCCCGGGATCCTGGGCCGGTGGTCCGGGAAGTGGGCGTCGTCGATCGCCGGGCTGCCCGGGCGGGCGCGCCGGTGCCGGGCGACTTCCACCGGGCCCTTGCTGCCGTGGTGGACGACGATGACCTGCTCGTCACCTCCGGCGCCGTGGGATCTGACGAACACCCGCGCGCCGAGCAAATGTGCAGGCACGGAGTACTGGCCGTTCTCGAACGTGACCATCGGCGTGTTCTCCGGGACGGCCCGGGAGAGGCCGAACGCAACCGTGTGCGCGGTGTCCGGGATCCGGTGCAACCGCGGCGCCTCCTCGGCCAGCATCACCGCGGGTTTGCGGCGGGTGGCCCGGTGCTCCCGGTGGTTGACCTCGTCCATGAACGCCTGGCAGGCCGCTTCGATCTCCGCGAAGGAAGCGTATTCGGCACGCAGGTTGGTGTCCTTGGGCACGATGTCGGCCTTGGCGAGCTTCACCGAGGACTCCACGCCGCCCTTGGACGCGGGATCCGCCGGCCGGCAGGTCAACACCGTCACGCCGTAGTGGCGGGCGAAGTCGACCGTCTGCTGGTTGCGCACCGGGACGCCGGCGACATGGGAAACCGTCACGGTCTTCTCGTTATCGGTCAGGACATAGGTTGGGGCGCCGCCCAGGACCCGGAACGTGCGGTCCAGCGCTGCGAACACGCTCGGCGCCGTCCGGTCCCGCAGCGCGATGACGATCCTGAAGCGGGACCATGCCAGCCATGCCACGAACAGCACGGTCTTCTTCCCCTCGATCAGGGGCCCGTCGCCGAAGTCGTATTGAACATTGACCAGGCTCGGTCACCCAGGGCCGGTGCACCCTGACATGGCCGAGCCGCCAGGCGGCGCGGACCTGGGCGACGGCCCGGCGGGTCGAGCGTTCCGAGCCCTCGTAGCCGAGGGCCCGGAGTTTCTCGTGGGCTTTGTCGGCGCGGATCTTGCCCTTGGAGGCCTCGATCCATTCCTCGATCTTGGGCAGGAACGCGTCGGTGACCCGGCCCCGGTAGGCCGGCTCGGCGATCGGCTGGCCGGCGTCCCGGGCAGCGACGTGCCTGGCAACGGTGTGGTGCGAACAACCGGTGAGTTCCGCGGCAGCACGCAACGATCCGGTCAGATCGTACGCAGCAAGTATTTCCATGATTTCTCCGTCAAACTTCATTAGGGCCTCTTCCCGGGCGACTTTGGTGCGACTAGACACCGTCATCAAACCCCGGGAAGAGGCTCCCGCCGCTTAAGCAGCAGGGTCAGTAAGGAAGTGGGCAGATCTCATGGCCACCAACGGGCAGTTTTCATGGCCGTCAGTGGGCAGTTCCGTGGCCGCCTACGGGCAGTTTTTCATGGCCGCTAACATGTGAGGCCAATCTCGCTTACGCACGAGGTGAAAACCTCAGCGCAATCATTTTGGCTGGTGCAGCCGCCGAAGCCCTCCTGGTTGAGGTCATGCTTCTGATGATGTGGGAAGAGGACTTAAGCGGCGCTACTGTTGCGAAAGTCTTGGACACCAAGGACACCATTACCAAAAAGGTGACATCCCAATTCTCAGGTCGACTCGGAGGCCAGTGGAATCTTGACAGGCCGGGGCCAGTGCGAAACTGGCGAATCAACCTAGCCGATCTTCGTAATGCCGCCGTACACGGCGGACACACCCCTGATGACCAAAAAATTCAAACCGCCTTGAAAGCATTGATCGAGCTTGAGCAGCACATTGGCGACCGGCTTGTAGCGAATATGCGCCGATACTCGGCGACCACTCAGATCTTCCTCGGTCCCCGGGGCCTCGATCGCCGCGGAAAGGCGGATTCATTCCGGGCTCTCCTCTCAGGGCGGACGAGGCATACCTGCCTCCTGACCCCGGCATCTACTTCCGACGCTGGAACCGAGAAATCGAGCGAATTAGAGCGGGGAGACTCATCGGAAGTGCAGAGAACGCGGACATCGTCCTCGTCCGCTATCCCAATGACGGTCACCGTTGGTTCGTCCAGGACAACGACAGTGGGCTGGCTGCACAGTTCCAAAGCCAGCAATGGCGCCAAGACAGGTGCAACAGGTGGCCAACGTGATGGCCCAGCCGGCAACGATGCCCGTTTCCATTCTCATTCACGACGCCACCTTTGAACCGACCATCCCGCTTAAATGGCTTCCAATGGGAGAGGTCAACCCTGTGCACCCATACAGGCGCTGGGAGATCTGCTTGATCCCGCCCCCACCGATCGAAACCGAGGGTGAGGATGCTTAGCGGCGGGACTGGCCCCTTGTGTTGCTCATCGCGAAATCGCCTTGTCAGGAGCGTTTTGAACCGGAGTCGATCTGGGGCAGAGGCGGGACGACTCCTGTTTCAAATGCCTTTGCAACTGCCTGCTTTGACCCTTGGTAGACCGTGAGGCCACTTGGCAGGACCAGGTGTGCGTAGAACTCTTCGTCGAATGTCACGATGCCCGAGGCCACTGCTTCCAGCTTGGCTTTGACGACTAGCCCGGGGTTTTCATCAATGTTGGGCTGACGGGTGTGTTTAAGAGACGAAAAGGTGCTCTGACAAGGGAAAATAGGGGTGTCTACGCCGTTATTTCCGTGTCTTGAAGGAGCACCTTTTCGATGCACCAGTCTACCAAGGTCTTCCCATCCGTCCCGGTTTCTTTCACCGGCCAGTCGCTGGTCTCCCATGCCGGGGGACGGATCCTGACCTCATTCATCGACGCCCTCGGGTTCCGGGACCTGTGCGAGGACCGGCTGGGCCAGTTCGTCCCCGTGACGGCCTCACACCGGCCCGGGAGGCTGCTCGGGTCGCTGGCGGTGATGCTCGCCGCCGGCGGCGAGCATGCCTCCGACCTGGACATCCTGCGCTCCCAGCCCGGCGTGTTCGGCCAGGTGCCCTCGAACGCAACAGTCTCGCGGTTCTTCGAACGCACCGTGAAGAACCCGGACGTCTTCGATTACGGCTTTTCGACCCTGGCCAAGGAACTGCGGACCCGGGCCTGGGAAGCCGCCGGGGACCGCAGCCCCGCGGTGAAGGCGACGGCCGCGGACCCGCTGGTCATCGACCTCGACGCCACCTTGGTGACCTCGCACTCGGACAAGGAACAGGCCACCGGAAACTACAAGGGCGGTTTTGGATTCGCCCCGTTCACCGCCAGCATTGATTACGGTGCCGGCAGCGGCACCGGGGAGGAACTCGCGGTGCTGCTGCGTCACGGCGGGGCCACGGCGAACAACGCCGGGGACCACATCCGCATCTTCGAGGCCGCCATCGCCGTCCTGCCCGACGCCCTCTACGGTGAGGACGAGGAACTGGACGGGGAGAGGATCCTGGTCCGCACCGACAGCGCCGGCGCGTCCCGGAAGTTCCTCTGGTACCTGCATTCGCGCGGCGTGCAGTTCTCCGCCTCGTACCCGGTTCCGGTCGGCAAGGCCCACATGATCGACTGGATCAACGACAAGAAATACTGGCAGCCGGCCCTGGACCAGGACGGGGTCGAACGCGACAACGCCTGGGTCATCAACGCCACCCAGGTGATCCCGCTCCAGGACTACCCGCCCGGGACGAAGATCTTCCTGCGCGCCGAACCGCTGCACCCCGGCGCGACACCGACCCTGCTCGACATCGACGGTCACCGTGTGACAGCGTTCCTGACGAATGCCCCGCGCTGGCACGGACCTTTTCTGGATGCCCGGCACCGGGCCCGCGGCCGGGCCGAGAACCGCATCAAAACCCTAAAGAACACCGGGCTCGGAAAGCTCCCCTTCTTCGATTTCGCCGCCAACCAGGCCTGGGCCAACCTCGCGGTCCTGGCCGCGAACCTGGTCTCCTGGCTCCAGCTCACCGCCCTGCCCGACGGCCACAAGGCACGGGGCTGGGACATCAAACGCTGGCGCTACCGGCTCTTCGCCACCGCCGGGAAGATCATCACCCGCGCCCGCCGGAACCACCTGCTGCTGCCCGCCGCCGCGCCGGAGCAACCCCTCATCGCCGCCCTGCTCGAAGCCATCAGCCGGATCGCCGCGGCCGCGAACCGCCCCGCACCCCTGCTGCGGACCTGACACCACAGCCCCCCGGACAATCACGAGCAGGAAAGAAGAACACCAACGGGATCAGTGGAAACCCGCGCACCGCCCGGCGCCCCCGGGCCTTCAGCCACGCCCGAAATCCGATTCAGGCCGCCGGGACGGCAAAAACCAGGCCCGGCGCCCCGACCGCCATCCGATGAAAAATCCGGGCTAGTGCCAGGGCCACGCTTCCTTTTGGGCGTGACCGCTGAGTGCAATTGGGGGCAAGCTTGGAGAGCTCACCCCGCCTCGCCTGCCTGGGGCCAGATCCGTTCTGCCTCCGACTCCATCTTAGAAGCGTGAGCTGTGGTCCCACCTCGAGCGCGGATAAAGGCTGGTCCAAACCTCAAACCCAAAAGTGGGGTCTATGAATTCCCGCTGACATACGGCCTCCGGAGCGAGCCATAAACCGCTGCCGTCGAGCATCGCAGCATCAACTAACCCCCGGCGGTACAACCCGCCATCGTGCCAGACTTCAACGATCTCACCAACGAGTGACTGCCACTGGTCCGTGCGGTGCATGCTGGCTCGGCCATCACCCTGAGATTTCATACGTCAATGTCTTCCTTCTCTTATGTCGGCCATCTTTTGTGTGGATCACATCTGTCCAATCCGGCTGCTCTGAGGCTGTTTAGAAGGTGTGCTCAGGGCCGGGGAACTGCCCCGAGCGGACCTCCTGGCCGTACACCTTGGCGGCGTCGCTGAGTGTGGTCCGAAGGTCCGCATACTGCTTGACGAATTTAGCCATCTTTCCACCGCGCAGGCCTGCCATGTCCGGCCACACGAGGACCTGCCCCGTGGTCGCATTCCCGGCGCCGATGCCGATCGTCGGGACGGAAACTGCGGCATCAACGGCCGCTGCGGTTTGTGCCGGCACCATTTCTAAGAGCACGCAAAAGGCACCGGCGTCCGCCAGGGCCGCCGCGTCCTGGATCAGCCGCTGGGCGTCATCCCCCCGGCCCTGCACTCGGTAGCCGCCAAGGGCATGTTCGCTTTGCGGGGTAAAGCCGATGTGTGCCATCACCGGAATGCCGGCGTGGACCATGGCCCTCACAGTTTCCGTGTAAAAACTACCTACTTCGATTTTCACCGCGTGGGCGAGACCCTCCTTCAGGAACCGGACACCCGTGGCCACCGCCTGTTGTGCAGACACCTCGTAACTGCCAAACGGCAGGTCTGCGACCACGAGAGCACGCTTTGCCGCACGGGAAACTGCCCGGCACAGCGGTAACAGTTCATCCACCGTGACTGGCAGGCTGGTTTCATTTCCGAACACATTGTTGGAAGCGGAGTCGCCCACGAGGAGGACCTCGATGCCCGCCTGGTCGAAAATCTCCGCGGTGTACTGTTCGTAAGCAGTGAGCATGGCGAAACGCTGACCGTTGTCCTTGGCCTGCTGCAGGTGATGGGTCCGGATCCTGCCCCCGGGCCTCCTTGCCATATCCGAAGACGGAACACTGGTTCCGGAAGGACCGGTTCCGTAGGGTGCCGGAACCTCAGCGGAAGTGCTTTCTTCAGGGCTGTTGCTGAGGGCCATGAATTAGTTCTCCGAGCTGTTGTTTAACGCGAAGGGCGGGCGCATCAGTCCCGGGGTGATGCCTTCCGCGGGGTCGTTGCCGAGCTGGAGGATCCTGTTGTGCTGGTCTACGTGCACCACTTTGGGGTTGTAGGCCCGGGCTTCGTCCGTGGTCATGCTCGCGTAGGTGATGAGAATGACTGTGTCGTTTTCATGGATTAGGTGTGCGGCGGGCCCGTTGATGCCGATCACACCCGAGGCCCGTTCGCCGGCGATAGTGTAGGTCTCCAGACGGGCGCCGTTGGTGACGTCGACGATGGCAACGAGCTCGCCTGGCAGGATGTCGGCGGCCTCCAACAGGTCCAGATCTACGGTGACGGAGCCGACGTAGTGCAGGTCCGCATGTGTAACGATGGCGCGGTGGATTTTGGACTTGAACATTGTGCGGGTCATAGGCTGCACGGAGATTACCTTTCGCTGAAGGCTGCGTAGACGGCGGCGGCTTCGTAGGAGGGTAGGTGCCGGTAAGAGATCGCATCACGGGTCGAAATGGCTTGGAAGAGGCGATCTGTGACGGTGTCGATTGTGCCGAGGCCATCGACGCTGGTCAGGATGCCACGTTCGGCGTATTCCGACACAACGGCTTCCGTCTGTTCGTGGTAAAGGTCAAGGCGGTGGCGGATGACGTCCTCGGTATCATCGCTGCGTCCTGAGGCTCTGGCGCGGCCGAGAAGCCGTGCGACCAGTTCTTCACGGTCTGCTGTCAATTCCAGGACCACGTCCAGCTCCTGGCCCTTTGAGGCAAGGATTCTATCCAGATGGTTAATCTGCGCGGTCGTGCGAGGGTATCCGTCCAGCAGGAATCCGCTTTCGACGTCGCTCCCACTGAGTCGGTCCTGGACCATGTTGTTGGTGACACTGTCCGGGACGAAGTCTCCGGCGTCGATATACTTCCTGGCTTCCAAGCCAAGTGGCGTCCCGCACTTGACGTTGGCGCGGAAGATGTCGCCGGTGGAGACGGCGACGACGCCCAGACGCTGGGAGATCAGCTCGGCCTGCGTGCCCTTGCCCGAGCCCGGTGGTCCGATAATCAGCATCTTCTTCATGTCAGGTCCCTTTTCAGTTGTACGGATTCAATTGGCGAAACACCAGCTTGCTTGGTGAACCGGCGGTGAGGTGGAGTAAACGTTGCGAATAGTTGATGATCCGGATGATCATCCGCCACCTCACCGCTGGAATTGAGGCAGCAAAGACCGCCAGCTAAGCGGACCTCTGCTGGTGCCCGCTATATTCGCTCAGCGGGCGGATGAGGGAGTTGGATGCCGTCTGCTCGAGGATATGGGCGGTCCAGCCGGTGATGCGGCTAGCGACGAAGATGGGTGTGAACGTGGGGGTGTCGAAGCCCATCAGATGGTAGGTGGGGCCGGCCGGGTAGTCGAGGTTCGGCTTGATGGCCTTGGCCTCGTCCATGGCCTGCTCGAGGCCGTTGTACAGCCCCAGCAGTTCGGGGCGGCCGTAGTGGGCGATCATCTTGTCCAGCGCGGCCTTCATGGTGGGCACGCGGGAGTCACCGTGCTTGTAGACACGGTGACCGAAGCCCATGACCTTCTTCTTCTGCGCCAGCGCGTCCTGCATCCAGGCTTTTGCCCGGGCGGCGGCTTGGTCCAGGGACTCCTCGGGCCGGATGCCGATCTCGTCGAACGTGTGCATGACGGCCTCGTTCGCCCCGCCGTGCAGCGGACCCTTGAGCGCACCGATCGCACCGGTCACGGCCGAGTGCAGGTCCGACAGGCTGGAGGTGATCACACGGGCGGTGAAGGTGGAGGCGTTGAAGGAGTGCTCGGCGTAGAGGATCATCGAGACCTCGAATGCCTCCACGACCTCGGGTACGTGGTCCTCACCGAAAGCCATCCACAGGAAGTTTTCCGAGTAGCCGAGATCATCCCGGGGTTCCACTACCTCCTGGCCGCGGCGGCGGCGCTGGTCGTAGGCCACCACGGCCGGGAAGGCAGCAAATAGGTCCTTCGCTTTTGCCAGATTGGCCTCGGGCGAGGAATCCTCAGCCAAGGGATGGCGGGCGCCTAGCACTGACGCTGCCGTGCGGCAGACGTCCATGGGGTGGGCGGATGTGGGGAGGGCATCCACCACCTCTTTCACATGGGGGTCCAGGGCACGGCCTGCGCGTTCAGCTGCGCGGAACTTTTCCAGCTCCTCCGCGGTGGGAAGTTCGCCGTGCCAGAGTAGGTAGGCGACCTCTTCGAAGCTGCATTTGGCGGCCAGTTCCTGGACCGGGTAGCCGCGGTACAAGAGCGAGTTGGTTTCGGCGTTGACCTTGGAGATGGCGGTGTAGTCCACTACGACGCCGGCGAGGCCCTTGCGGATTTCGGTTGTTTCGGAGTTCACAAGACTTCCTTGTCTAGGGGTGGTGGGGCGTGGCGGCTAGCGGATTCCGGGTACGTGGAAGGTGAAAACACCGGTATCGAACCGGTTGTAGGCCTCGTAGACCAAAAGTTCGTAGAGACGCGCTCGGGTCAGCATTTTTTTCCTGCGCGCCTCTAGCGTTTGCTCGGCTGCACCCATGGGCCGGCGCCTCCCGGGCGGTCGTGGGGAGACTCCGACCTGCTCGGACTGCTCCACTTCCGCCAGCACAGTGCCCGGCCGCAGACGCCGCTCAAGATCGTCTGCTCGGAGAGCTGCAAAACCCGTTCCCTTGCACACATTGCTTCACTGTATACATACAGGAGCAGTTTAACCAGTTACTGAAGCCGTAGAGGCTCCTATGTATACAAAGAGGCTATTTACGCTGCAGCGCTAAGGTGGATCACCTCCACGAAAATAGCCAGCTCGCAACGACGGGAAGCCGGTGGTAGGTCGTGCGGGCAGTGGCAGGTATCGACGCGGCCACCACGGCGCGGCACCATATCGCGGTGCGGGAGTTTTTCGACGACGGAACAGAACGGCCACGCGGTTAGCGAGCGACGGCGGGTTGAGGACCCGTCGGATCCCCGCCGCATGGCTTGGAACCAGAGCGATGCACGAAAAACTCCCCAGAAGCAGAAACTGAGCCAGTCAGTCACTGTTCCGAGGAGTTTTCGGGGATCCGCCGGCAGCTCGTGTCGGGCGCCGCTTACTGCGTGGCTGAAGTCTCCAGCGGCATCAATGCGGTGAGGGGCTCGGCACCCGTGTGGTCGTGACCCCAGTAGCTTTCGGCCGTGATTTCCTCGGCGGTGTAGTAGCGCTCATCAACCAACAAGCCGTCGGTGCCATATTCGATATCCCAGCCACCGGGGGCGCGGACGTAGAAGGAAACCATGTGGTCGTTGGTGTGGCGGCCCAAGCTTGCGGTGATGTTGAATTCCATCTGCTTGACCTTGTCGAAAGCGCGGCCCACGGTGTCCAGGTCTTCGACCTCGACCATCAGGTGGACCAGGCCCGGCGCTTCGCCGTGCGGTGCCGGTCCCATGGCCAGGCTGTGGTGGCGCTCGTTGACGCCGAAGAAGCGGAACCTGACGGCCGGACGCTGCGGACCCAGCCGGACGGAGCCGCGGGGGAGGAATCCCAGCACGTCGGTGTAGAAGGAAGCGGTCTCGTCCATGGCGGTCGTTGGCAACACGACGTGTCCCATGCCCTGGTCGCCGGTGACAAATTTGTGGGCATAGCCGGTCTTCAGCGGATTGTGGTCCAAACGCGGTCCGAAGAAGATCTCCACCGGGGTTCCGCCGGGGTCGGTGAACGAGATCGCCTGTTCCAGTCCACGTTCGTCGTTTTCCTCCTCGGTCAACCACGTGACGGCTATGCCCGCGTTCTCCACATCGCGGGCGACCGCGGCCAGCGCGAACTGGTCGCGGACTTCCCACCCAACTGCGAGCACCCTGTCGGAATCACCAGGCAACACAATCAAACGTGCTTCGCGCTCATCCATGCGCAGGTACAACCCATCTGGGTTCGGGCCGACGACTTCGGCGAAGCCCAGGGCTTCGACAGTCAGTTCCCGCCAACGGGCAATATGCGTGGTCTGGACCTTTAGAAAGCCTAGAGCTCGGATATGAGTCATTTTCTTCCTCACTTAACGGTTTGGTTCGGGTTCGGTGAATCTGGTTGGCTGGCCCGCAGCCGGGCAGCCCCGGAGGGGGCATCGGGGGTGAAGGAATTTGGGTGGTTCACGATTGGTGCACCAAGGCACTGGAAATCGGCGATATCCTGTAGCCTAGGGCCCGCTCAAAGAGCGCCCGCTGCTTGACCCCGTCCGCTCCGAGCCACAGAATGTCGGCGGAATCGACCACATCTTCGACATAGCCGGTCCGGACGACCCTTCCGTCCTTGTGAACTTGGACCTGTTGGCCGAGAAGGCCTTTCCAATCTGTATTTTCCAACATGATGCTTCCTTTCACCTCGAGACGTAGCTTGCTTGGTCGCCCATCGGGATCTTAGGCACTGCTTCGGCCTTGTATCCTGGGCGAATTTTCCTAGACCCCGGCGGCCAGGTTGGCGGGTGGCTCGAGCCCAATTTCCGTCAGGACCGCGGCATGGTAGCTGGGTCCCGGCACATGGATGGCATGCGACAAGCCCATGTGGGCATCGCGCCAATAGCGCTGTATCGGGCTGCTCATGCGCAAGCCGTTTCCGCCCGAACGGGCAAGAATGGTGTCAACGGCGGCGGTGGCCCGCCATGCAGCCTGGATCTGGGTGCGGCGGCCCACTGCGCGTTGCTCCATGCTGATCTCGCCTCCGGACGCGACGGTGTCATAGAGGCGGTTGATGTTGTCCAGCAGTGCGACGCGGGAAGCACGGATTTCGCCGGCTGCCTCGCTTACGGCATACATGCTGTATGGATCTTCGACAGACTTGAAGCCGTTGATCTGCACGCGGTTGCTCTGGTACTCGAGGTGGGAGCGCAGTGCTCCCTCGGCGATCCCGATCACGGCGGCGGTCAGGCCCTGCGGGAAGATGCTGTAGAACGGGATGCGGTGGATCGGTTCGGACTTGCCGGCGTCGCGGGAGACCTTTCCGGAGAACAGGTCCGCCTGATCGATGACACGGTATTCCGGTACGAAAACGTCATTGATGACCACGTCCTTGCTGCCGGTGCCACGCAGACCCAGCACCTCCCACGAATCGTCAACGATCGTGTAGTCGGAGCGCGGAACGACCACGTGCACGAAGCGTGGCGGCATCAGCTTCTCGCCCTCGGTGTCGGCCAGGAACGCACCGAGGATGACCCACTGGGCATGATCGGTGCCGGTGGAGAACTGCCAGTGCCCGGTGAACTTGTAGCCGCCCTCAACCGGGGTGGCAACGCCCATGGGTGCGTATGGGGAGGAGACCCAGGTGTCCTGGTCGACGCCCCAGATTTCTTCCTGAAGCTTCGGGGCCATCAGCTCCAATTCCCACGGATGTACGCCCACCACGCCGGCTACCCAGCCGGCCGAGCCGTCCAGGCTTGCCAGCCCCATGACCATCTCGGCGAATTCGGCCGGATGCGCGCGGGTTCCACCGTATTCCACCGGGGAAAGCAGCTTCATGACGCCGGACTGGTTCATGATCTCGACGGTCGTGTCGCTGAGCTTTCCGAGCTTTTCGTTGATCTCGCCCTGCGCCCGAAGCTCGTCGCCGCGTTCGGTGAGAACGTCGATACCGGTCGTGGTTGTGGTCATGGGTGGTTTCTCGCTTCCTTTAATCAGACGCCAGGTCCTTTCAAGGGCCGGTCGCCGCCGTCGGTATGAATCTAGGCGCGCACAAGAATGGATGTAATGCATGTCTCACCCATCGGGATTGCCGCCCTGGGCGCCGATCCGCGACCCATCCCGGTGATTGGGATCAACCGAGACCCGGGCGCGGGTGCAGATTATGGTTCTCGAAAGATCCGACGAGACTCACACAACGAGGAGCCTGAAAGATGACTACAGACGTTCGCCAGGAACCAGGCCTATTGCCCGGACTCGGTGATGGATCAACTCTGCGTGAATTGCCGACGGAGCACGGAACACTTCGATACCACGAGGCAGGTGAAGGCCCGCCACTGGTCTTCCTTCACGGCTCGGGGCCGGGCGTGACCGGGTGGGGCAACTTTGGCGGTATCCTCCCGACGTTCGCCAAGCATTTCCGGTGCCTTGTCATTGAGTTCCCGGGGTTCGGCGTCAGCGACCCGACCGATCTGCACCCCATGCCCGCCGCCATGCAGGCCGTGACCGACCTGCTGGACGGGCTGGGACTGGACCGCGTTGACATCATCGGCAACTCGATGGGCGGAATGGTCGGAACCCTGTACTCGATCAGCCACCCCGAACGGGTCGGACGTCTGGCTACCGTCGGGGGACTGGGGCTGAACATCTTTGGTTCATTTCCCGCCGAAGGCATCAATCTCCTGGTGGCCTTCACGGAAGACCCCACGCGCGAGCGGCTCATTCAGTGGCTGCGCTCCATGGTCTACGACGAGGCGCTGGTCACCGAGGAATTGATCGAGACCCGCCTGAAGCAGGCAACCGATCCGAAGACCCTGGCCAGCGTGCGCAAGATGTACAGTGCCGCCGCAATGAAGGCGATGATTGCGGCGCAGGCCGCCTCCGATGAACCACCGGCCTGGTCCATGCTGCACAAGGTCAAGGCCAAGACGCTGATCGTCTGGGGCCGCGACGATCGCGTCACCCCGTTGGACGGAGCATTGGTTCCCATGCGGACCATCCCCGACGTGGAGCTCCACGTCCTGCCCCAGTGTGGGCACTGGGCCATGATCGAAAAGAAGGAAGCCTTTGAGAGCGTCGTGCTTGGCTTCCTGCAGCGTAACGAGGCAGCGCAATGACCAGCACGGTGAGCACTCCGCGGATCACCGCCTGGCAGGCCCGCGTGGTGGATGTGATCCGTGAAACCGCCGATGCCCACACCTTGGTGCTGGAACCGGCAGACGGATGCAGCGACGGTTTCAGTTACCGGCCCGGTCAGTTCCTGACCGTGCGCATCCCCAGCGAACGACCCGGCGGCGCGGCCCGATGCTATTCATTGTGTAGCTCGCCGCAGCAGGACGAACAGCTGAAGATCACCATCAAGCGCACCCGCGACGGCTACGGATCCAACTGGATCTGCGACAACGTCGAGGAAGGACACGTGCTGGAGGTGCTCAAGCCGGCCGGGACCTTCGTGCCCGACTCGCTGGACTCCGACTTCCTGCTCTTCGCGGGAGGTAGCGGTGTGACCCCGGTGATGTCCATCCTCAAGTCCGCGCTGACCTCCGGCACCGGTTTGGTGACCATGGTTTACGCCAACCGCGACGAACAGAACGTGATTTTCAAGGACGAGCTGATCGCCCTGACCAAGTCCTACCCGGGACGACTGAATGTCATCCACTGGCTTGAGAGCGTCCAGGGCATTCCCGAGGTGGCGTCCTTGACGGCGTTGGCCGGCCCCTACGCCGAGCGCGAGGCCTTCATCTGCGGCCCGGGCCCGTTCATGGATTGCATCGAGAAGGTGCTGACCGAGGTCGGGGTGCCGGGGGAACGCATCCATATTGAACGGTTCAGCTCCCTGGTCACTGATCCGTTCGCGCCGATCGAGATCGTGGTTGATGAAAACGCCGCCGACAACAAGGTCGTGGAGGTGCAGATCAATGGTGAATCCAGCACCCTTGTCTGGCCGGCGGAGAACAAGTTGCTCGATGTCCTGTTGAATGCCGGCATCGATGCACCGTTCTCCTGCCGTGAAGGCTCGTGCAGCGCGTGCACCTGCATTGTCGTGGAAGGCGCAGTCACCTTGGACCGCAACGAAGTATTGGAAAAGGAAGACCTGGAGGAGGGCTACATCTTGGCCTGCCAGGCGCGGCCCGTCAGTGACAGGCTCAAGATCACCTACGACGAGTAGGATCGCAGGACCGTGGTGGACTACCCGCCCTCGACTCCGCCGGATCGCTGGCTGGCATGTGGGGGCGGATTTTTGTATGACGTCGAGCCTGCTGGGCTCCACTCCGGTGGCTGGGCGCGATGGGACACGTGGGCCCGTCTGCGTGGACGCAGCCGATGGTTGCCGGGCTTCGGGCCGCGGCACGGTTTCGGGGTGGCGCCATCTGGATCGCGGCGGCCGAGCCCGGCCGGGGGAAACTCGTGTGTCGTTTGGCCTGCCGCGGGATCGTCACGTGCACGTCAACGCACATGCGTGGAGCTCGTTTGCCGGTGCGGCGGTCCTGCCTCGTGGTCTGTGGTCCGGCGAACGGTGGGTGTTTGGTTGCGGTGCCTTCGACGGCCGGCCGACCTAGCTTGCCTGCTCCGAAGTGGCATCCGTGGCCTCCACTGGCCACTCCTCGCGGTAAACGACGTTGAGTCTCCCCTCGATGGTCGCCTCGCGGACTTCGGCGCGCAGGGACTCGCAACCGATGAACCGGTCCTTGGGCTGTTCCCCGCACTGCGTTGCGGGGCGTTCCCTGCATGCCTCCAGTGACTCCGCGGTCCATTGGATGCTGGTCTGCTGCCAGGTCGACTTGCGAACCAGGACGCGGGCCACACATTCGGTGCAGTCCAGCGGCTGCAGCGGAATTTCAATGAGTCGGGTGTCGCCTTGCGTTTCCATCAGACCGGTTGCCTTCCTGTTGGCTTACGGGAGTTGAGGTTTCGAGCCAGGGACCGCTGCCAGGTGTCCACCGGCAGGGTCGTATCCATTTCGTATTCGAAACGATCGGTCATCTCCGGTTCCACGTCGGCGACATTGCGGAAGAACTGTTCGTACCAGCGTCGCAGCTGATAAACCGGGCCGTCTTCCTCGCACAACAGCGGGTTGTCGATGCGGGTTTTCTTCTGCCATATCTCCACGTCCTTTCCGAAACCGTGGAGTATTCGAGCGGCCTGGTCGGCGGCGAACTCATGCGGGTCGCGTCCAAGCTCCTCGTTCCTCTTCACGATGACCCCGGAGAGCAGCACGAGAGAGTGCTCGTCAACCGGGTAGTGCGCGTTGATGAGGACGGCGCTCTGGTCGTGGGTTTCGTAGACGTAGTCCAGCTCGTCGACCATGAACGAAGGGCCGAAGTAGGAGGCCACCGAGTTGGTCCACATGATCTGTGGCAGGGCGTCCTCGAGGGGATGCCGGGAGTACTCCTGGCGCATTGGTCCATCGAAATACTGGGTGGCGACGTGGTCCTCAAAGACATTCTTGAAGAATGTCGGGCGGTGGGAGCTGGCGTAGAAGAAGCTTGCGGTGTCAACAATGTGGTCCACGATATCGCGCGGCTGGGCGGTGACCACCATTTCGTTCCAGACCCAATCGGTCCATTCATCGGAACCGGCGCCGCAAATGCGCGGGATCGATTGGGCCGCGGCCGGGGGATTGCCCTCGGTGTCATTCCAAACGAACAGCAGCCCATCTTGTTCGAGGACCTCCCAGCACGGGGCCTGCATATCCGGCAGGAAGCGGTGTGCACCATGCACCTGGCACGCAGGAGAGCCATGGCCGGTCCCGGTATCGGCGGAGCTCTCGGCCGCGAGCGGGCAGTGTTCATTGAAAACATGGATTCGTCCGTCCGCGGCGGTGCGGAGGGACAATTCCTGCCCGAATGCCCTGAGGGAACGTACTTTTCCGTCATTGAAATGCCTGGACAAGCCCAGGCAGTGCCAGCCGCGGGCGAACCGTGCGGGGATCCCATTGTCGACGATCTGCCGGACTTCGCCCTGCCCCGAATCAACACCGCCCATGCGGAATCCGTCCCTTCCAGATGCGCCTGTACGGTGCCTGTCGTTCAAATACTTGAACCCATATTTATCCACGTAATGTGACCTGGCACTTAGTCGGTCCCGGTGAGTGGGATTCCCGTTTTTTCCCGGGCCAAATGTCTTACTGGGTGGGACAGTCCGCAAACCACACCCTGCCGCTCTGGTTGTGTATCCCACACATGCTGTGCAGGAAGAAGGAGAGGGAATGTCCAATAATCAGGTTTGGGACGGCGAGGTCGACGTCGTCGTCGTAGGTTCCGGCGCCGGTGCCATGGCCGGTGCCTACAGCGCCGCGAAGCGCGGTCTGAAGACCGTGGTCGTGGAGAAGACCAAGCTGCTCGGCGGCGCTTCGGCCTATGCCGGCGCCTCGTGCTGGCTGCCGGCCTCACAGGTGCAGGAGCGTTTCTCGGTGCAGGACTCCTCCGAGGAGGCCAAGACCTACCTCACCTCGGTGCTTGGGGACCATGAGATCGAACGCCGCGAGGCCTTCATAAACACGGCACCGAATTTCGTGGCCGAATTTGAGCAGGATCCGGCGATCGAGTTCAAGTTCATCCCCTTCCCGGACTACTTCGCGGCCCCCGGCCGCAAGGACGTGGGTCGCTCGGTCATGCCGGAGGACCTGCCGCGCGAGCAGATCGGCGAACTGGCCGACATCGTGCGTCCACGCGTCGAAGAGGACCGCTACGGCAAGGGCCACGAGGACGGTCCGCTGACCGCCGGCCAGGCGCTGATTGGCCGGCTCCTGCTGGCCTACACCAACACCGGAAATGGCACCATACAGCTGGAGACCGCCTTGACCGAACTCATCGTCGAGAACGACAAGGTCGTCGGTATTGTCGTCGAGGGTCCGGATGGCACTCGGCGACTGCGCGCCCAGGTGGCCGTGATTCTCGGGGCCGGCGGCTTCGAGGCGAACAACGACATGCGTCAGTCCTTCGGGGCGCCGGGTTCCGCAGCATGGACCATGGCACCGGACGGTGCAAACGTCGGCACAGGCATCCGTGCCGCCGAGGCCGTGGGCGGCGTCGTGGAGTTGATGGACGAAGCGTGGTGGGCACCGGGCACCGTGCAGCCGTCGGGGCAGACCGCCTTCGCGCTGGGGTTCCGGGGAGGCATCTGGGTGGATGCCAACGGCGAGCGATTCGCCAACGAATCGCTTCCGTACGACCAAATGGGCCGTGTGCTGGCCCAAGCGGCCGAGGAGCGCATCCCGTCCTGGTTCATCTTCGATTCGCGCTTCGGCGGCGACCTGCCCGGCATCCAGCGCCCGATGAACACCACCCCGGAGGAACACCTGGCCGCTGGCACGTGGGTGAAGGCCGACAGCCTTGCCGACCTTGCCGGACTGACGGGCCTGCCCGCCGACGCACTGGCCGCAAGTGTTGAACGCTTCAACGGGTTCGCCGCCACGGGAGTCGACGCGGACTTCCACCGCGGCGAAGACGCCTACGACCTGTTCTTCGCCGATCCGAGCCACGGTCCGAACCCTGCCCTGGTCGCCCTCGAACAGGGGCCGTACTACGCGGCACGCATGGTGCTTGCAGACCTGGGCACCAAGGGAGGGCTGCGCGTGGACAAGGACGCCCGCGTGCTGACCAAGGACGGCGAAGCCATTGAGGGACTGTACGCCGTGGGCAACACCAGCGCTTCCTTCTCCGGCCGTTTCTACCCCGGTCCGGGTACCCCGTTGGGTTCGGCGATGGTCTTCGCCTACCGTGCGGTGAAGAGCATGCAGCCGGCGATCGTCGCCGGATAGGCGGCGTTCCCCGCATTCGAGGAACACCAAGGCGGGGCGTGGCGGAACCAATTGGTTCCGCCACGCCCCGTTTCGCTGTTTTCAGGGATGCCCAGCGTTGGACTTCAGCGCGGGCCGGCTGCCGATGCCGCGGGCATGCAAAGGGCGGCGGCATGAAATGCCGCCGCCCTGCGCTTGATGGTGCCCGGGTTCGGCGTCTAGGGCCGGTGGGGCAGATCCAGGGCAGCCAGTGCGGGCGCGTACATCACGGACTTCACCGTGCCCAAGGTGGCCGGGTGCCCGGGCAGCCGCCCGGTGGCAAGCGAAACGGCGTGGCCGATCAGTTCCTCGGCGCCGACAGCCGCGTCGACTACCCCGGCGCGGACCGAGTCGGCTCCTCCAGTGCGCCGTCCAGTGAGCATGGCGTCCCGGGCGGCCGCCGGGTCCAGCTTGCACTGGACAAGGGCTGCCATCCCCGGGGTGAACGGAATGCCGATGTGGACTTCCGGGAAGCAGAAGAAGCCGCGGTCCTCACGCATGACACGGTAGTCGTGCGCCATCGCCAACAGCGCCCCACCGCCGAAGGCATGCCCGTTGATTGCAGCGACGGTGGGCATGGGCAGTGTCAGGAAACGGCGGTAGAGCCGGTGCACGTGGTGGACGTAGTCGGCCTGTAGCTGCACGGGTCTTTCGGACTCGGCCACGTCCAAGCCGTTTGAGTAGAACTTTCCGCTTCCGGTGGTGACCAGGGCGGCCGGAGGACCTGTGAGCACCTGATCCGGGAGCTCGTTCACCTCTTCCATCCAGTCAAGGGAGAAGCGGTTCTCACCTTCCCCCAAATTTAGGATGGCGGCCGCGCCGATGGTGTCGAGCCTAGGCACCGGTGCCACCTGCCGGCTGTGCGACGGGACGCAGTTCGCGTTTGAGGATCTTGCCCGTGGCGTTGCGAGGCAGGCAATTGGTGATTTCCACGGTGCGCGGGACCTTGTAGTTGGCCAACCAGCGCTTGCAGTGGGCGATCACCTGTTCGGCGGTCAGCTCTGCGTGCGGTAGGATCTCCACGTAGGCCCGCGCCACCTCGCCCAGCCGTTCATCGGGCTGGCCGATGACCGCACTCGCCACGACCCCGTCCAGGGAGGAAATGGTGTTTTCCACCTCGGCCGGGTAGACGTTGAACCCGCCCACGGTAAACATGTCCTTGATGCGGTCGACGATCGACAGGTAACCCTGTTCATTGACCATGCCCATGTCGCCGGTGTGCAGCCAACCGTCCGGGTCGATGGCCTTGCTGGTCGATTCCGGATCATCCAGGTAGCCGATCATGACGTTGTCCCCGCGGACCAGGATCTCGCCTGCGGTGCCTGCAGTTGCCTGGTTCCCCTCGGGGTCGACGATGCGGATCTCGAAGCCGGCGGTGGGCACACCGCAGGTGCTGCTGATTGTCTCGTGGCTGTCATCAAGCTTGCACATGGTCACCACGACGGCTTCGCTCAGCCCGTAGGCGGTGGTGACCTGTTCGACCTTTGCTTCCCCGCGCAGGCGTTCGAGGAGACGGGCCGGCACCATGGCCGAACCGAGCACCGCCAGGCGCCAGCTCAGCTCGGAGGCATCCGGGCGCTGCGGGTGGTCCAGGATCGACTGGTGGATGGTTGGTGCGCCGGGAAGAACCGTGATGCGTTCTTCGCGCAACAGGCGCACGGTTTCATCGAGATCGAATACCGGCATCGGGTAGATGGTTGCACCGGTGGCCAGGCACACCAGGATGCCGACCTTGTAGCCGAAGGTATGCGAAAAGGGGCTGACGATCAGGTAGCGGTCCTCGGGGCCGACCTGCGCGCCCTGCGCCCAGGCCACGGCAACCCCGAGGGTCTGCCGGTGCGCCGAGATGACACCCTTGCTGCGGCCGGTGGTTCCCGAGGTAAACACGATGTCGGCCACGTCGTCGGGCTGGACCGACTTGGCGCGTGCGGCAACCTCCGCAGGATCCACTGTTGAGCCGAGTACCGTGAGCTCGTCCCAGCCCAGTAGCGGCAGCGCTGCCGCGCTGGGGGCTTGCGTCGAGTCTGCTTCGTCGGCCGGCAGGCAAATGATGGTTTGAAGCTGTGGCAGGCCGGCGACCAGCGGCGCCTGATCGGTGTACCCCAGCCGGGCGGCGCCGTCGACGAGCAGGGCCGGGTAATCCGTGTTCAGGAAGCCCTCGGCGGCAAAGAGCGCCTTCACCTTGGCGCGGCGAAGGATCTCGTGGGCCTCCACGCCCCGGTACCGCGAGTTCAGTGGAACCATCGGGGCGCCGATCGCGGCGGCGGCCAGCGCGGAAACAACCCAGCGGTAGTTGTTTGGCGCCCAAATCGCCACGCTGTCCCCGTGTTTGATTCCGCGGGAGATCAGTCCGGCCGCGACGGTGCGCACCTGCGCCGCGAGTTCGGCGAAGGAAAGTCGGGTGTCCCCGTCGACGACCGCCTCGCGGTCGGGGAAACGCTTGGCGGCGCGGGCCAGCATGGCGGGAATGGTCTGCGGCTGCTCATCGTGTTGCATGCAAAGTGCTCCCTTGTATCCTCTGCGGGACCCGTACGGCAAGGTCGACCCCGGTGTTCGTAGTCGGTCCCCGGAATGGTTCACTCGAGCGTCCGTGTGCGGCCGCTACATATTGCGCCGGGCGCAGGGATATGCCCACCAAGCGCTTGATGACAGGCTTGTGGAAGGGCCCGCGCCGTGCGGAGGGCGGTGAATGGATTTCGCCGGGAAACAACTCGAGACTACAGAGCGCGTCGACACGCCGTCCGGGTGGTCCCGGTGGGCGGGAACGAGCACGGAATCGGGGCGATGGTCGTCCAATGCCGAGGCCGCCGTGAAGACACGGCGGCCTGAATGAGAAAGTCGGGTGCCTTGCCCATGGGCGCAAGGCCGTGGGCGTGGTACCGCGCTTAGGCCATCAGCCCGTCCAGGAAAAGCGCTGCGCAGTCGTCGCCGAGCTTTTCCAGGGTATAGGTCGAAGACGGTCTGAACCAGCGGGCGGTGAGCCACAGTGAGTCGCGAAGCAGGCGGTGCACGACGTGGGCGTCAAGATCCTTCTTGAACAGTCCGCTCGTGATGCCGTTTTCAATGGTCTCCACCCACATCTCGGCAATGTCACTGCTGATTGCCCGGGCGCCGGTGGTCTTGGGGAGCTTCTGAATGTAGGCGACTTCGGTCTGGTAGATCTGGGTCGCGTGGGGATGGTCGCGAATGATCTCCAGAGTGGCGCGCATCAGGTTTTCGAGGGTGTCGCGCGGACCCTTCCCCTCCTCGAGGACCATCCGATAGCGGCCCTGCAGGTCGTCGAGGAACCCCTTGAGGATTTCTTCGACCATTTCATCCTTGGAGACGAAGTGGTGGTAGAGGCTGCCCGAAAGCATTCCCACGGAAGCGGAGATCTCGCGGACCGAGGTCGAACCGATGCCCTGTTCCGCGAAGAGGCGGGCGGCGTTGTCCAGGATCTCGGTCCGCCGGTCGGGCGAGGTCTTTTCGGCCATGGTCACTCTTTCGACGATCGCTGTGGGTGGGCGCGATTGAATGGTAATTATCAACCGTATCAAGTAACCAAGCGCTCGCTATGCTGGATGCACGCCGTCATGGCAGTGACCGCCGGGGGTTGGGCGCGGGGTACCCCAAACCCACTGCCGGTGGAGAATGCCCCAAGCGCGCGCATGTCAAGGACGGTGTTCGCGTCCCGTCCACTGGGATGAACCGGAACGCCCAGCAGTCGGTGCGCTCTAATAGGGCAGAAATGAAGTTGCGCGTAAGCCCGCGAACCCGCGGTCGAGGGTCGGGGGCGTCCCACCCGTCGATCCCGGGCCGAATATCGGCCGACTGCTGCGCCCAGGCATCGAGTGGTGAGGACCCCCACCGAGGCCACCAGAAGAATTGCCATCCTAGGGACAATACTGTTTACTTAGGCTTTTTTGGTATTCGCTTGAGTGGCCAGTTCGACATTTTCCTTTTGATGACGCGGGGGTTGGTTCTTGGCCGGCGCGGGGGCAGCAGTTCATGCAGGATTTCGCGGCAGAAGACCGTGAAGGCCTCCGCCAGACGCTCAGGGGGAAAAAGCCGGGCGCGCGGCGAGGGAACGCCGTACTGCCCGGAGGGTGCGGGTGAAAGAGAACCTCAGGGGGTCTTCCTCGAAGTGGTGGGCGACGTCGCCGATGAGGGACCGGATGGCGTAGTGCACGCAGAGGTATCCGTAGATTTCCTGCAGGACCCCGTCGGGGGTTTTGGAGCGCAGCACGGTCCCGGGGCCGCGCTGGTGGGTTTTGAGTTCATCGAAGCAGGACTCGATTTCCCAGCGTTTGGCGTAGGCTTCGGCAAGGTCCTCCGCGGAGGCGGCGTGCGGGTCAAGGATCGTGGTGATCAGCCGGAATTCGCTGCTCGTGTCGCCGGTGCTGACGGTGTATTCGATCACGCGCACCCGGATGGGGTCCGTGTTGTTCCGCCGTGTCTTCGGGTTCGCGTAGACGGCGGAGAGGTAGGAGCCGTCGGCCAGGTCCTCGAGCACGGGCAGCACGGCGTTGGCCTTGACCCGCCACAGCAGTTGCGCACCGGTTCCGGAGCTGTCCTTCCAGGCCGTGTAGGAGAAGAACCCGCGGTCGGCCATGGCCAGCATGTCCGCCTCCAGCCGGTGGAGCAGGCCCGGATAGAGGTCGTGCTCGGACGTGGAAAAGCCGGAGACCACGGCCCCGATCACCGCGTGCGTGGCGCATTCGACCAGGCCGAGCACCCGCGCCTGCGGGTAGGCGCTTTTCAGATCCGTGGCCGTGCCCGGCCTGCCATACGCGCGCTCGTTGGCCTCCGTGTCCGCCAGATCCAGGCAGGTCCCGTCCACGGACACCAGCCGCCAGGAGCCGTGGAATCCCGGACCGCCCGGGAGTGCCAGAGGCTTCGCGGTCTCGGCGAACAGTTCGGCCATCACGGCGGAACCGAGGCGGGTCCGGGCCTTGAAGATCGCGGCCTTCGTCGGCATCTGCCAGTCCCGGAACCGGCCCGTGATCCATTCCATGCCGGCCAGCAGGGACCGCATCACTTCCTCATACGAACCGGCCGAAAACAAGGCCAGCGCCATCACGTAATAGACCATCAACCGCGACGGCAGCAACCGGTTCCGCTGCTCACGGGCCCCGGTCCGCCCAATCACCGCATCAACGACATCCGGCGGGAAAACCCGCGTCAAAACACCGAGCGAGACGTGGTCACTCAACCGCTCAGGACCCTCGGGAGTCACCCATCCGCTACGCGCCATGCCGAAAGATTAACACAACTACTCTAAGTGAACGGCATTGATCCTAGGGAGGAGAAGCAGATGAGAAATTGGACCCATCACCAGGCTCGCATTAACGGGTTGGACATGCACTACGTGGAAGAGGGCGATGGGCCGCTGGTGGTTCTGTTGCACGGATTCCCGCACACTTGGTTTAGCTGGCGCCATCAGATCAGTGCCTTGGCCGCTGCCGGCTATCGGGTCGTGGCGCCAGACCTGCGGGGCATGGGGCAGACCGACGCCCCGTGGAGCGTGGCTGACTACCGCTGCGATAACATCGTCCGGGACATCTGCGCGTTGCTCGATCACCTTGGTGAACGGCAGGCGGTGTTTTCGGGCATGGATTTTGGAATGTTCGTCGCCTATGACATCGCCTGCGAGCGCCCGGAGCGGGTGCGGGGACTGCTGGGCCTTCAATACGCGACGTACTCGGCCTACGACCGCTTGCCCTCCGAAGTGGAACGCGAACGCGGCCGGGCCCACTTCAACCACATGTCCTACTATGTGGAGAATCCCGAAGCGGCACGCGCCGACTACGACGCGCACCCCCGAGAGATCATCACGAAGATTTTCAACATTCTCTCTGCCGATGGCGACTTTTCCCGTCTTTACGCGCACCCGCCGGGCACCGCATACCGCCACGCCCTGCCCAAACCGCCTCCGCTACCGTGGAAGTGGCTCAACGAATGGGAAGTCGAAGCCTACGTCTCTGACTATTCCCGCAGCGGCTTCCACGGTGGGATCAACTGGTACCTGGCCGCGGATATAAACTGGGAGTACCGCCAGCGCCGCGGGCCCAGTGTCAGTAGCGTCCCTCTGTATTTTGTGGCCTCGGAGGTGGATGTTGCGGTGGCCGAGAAGTATGGTGAGGGGCTTCCTGCGCAGCTCGCACAGAACCACAACGATGTGCGGGCGCTACGCGCGGTCAGCGGGGGCGGCTACCTTCTGGCCATGGAACGACCGCGGGAAGTCAACGAGGCGTTCATCGATTTCCTTCGCGACCTGGATCGTCGCGGGGCAGGCCGAGCGGAGCCTGCCGATGGTTTTTCGAGCGTGGATGCACGGTAACGAGCCGAAGCCGGATCTTGCCCAAGGTGCGAGGTCCCCGAGGGGAACAAGCCGCATCCCATGATGGATGTGTATAGATTTTGGCGGGACTGCGGGCCCGGCCGGAGACGTTAAGCAGCAATCGGCCCCGAACTTCTGGGGGCCGATTGCCGGACTTCAAGGACGTGCCAAGAACCTGGGCGCCTACACCGGGGTGATGGACAGTTTGTGCTCTTCGGGAACCGCATAGCTCGAAGCGGAGTCATCCAGCGGCAAGTAGTGGCTGTCCGGCTCCAGTACGCAGTGCGTGCGGGCGTACACGGTGTACATGCATTTGTTGCAATGGGTGCACCGACTGGACACCGAATGGTCCTGTTGGATTCGGTTGATCAAGTCCGGCTCGCGAAGCAGGCCGCGGCCCATGGCGATCAAGTCGAAGCCCTCCTGCATGCCGGTATTCATATGGTCCAGGTTGTTGATGCCACCGAGCAGGATCAATTTCGTGTTCTTCATGACCGGTACGAACTGGCGGGCAGCCTCGAGCATGTACAGATCCCTGTAAGGGAAGTTGCCCAGCGCCAGCTTGCCGAACAGGCGTACACCGGTCTTCATCGGTTCTTTCACCACGGCGGCGAACTCCGAGACGGGAACGTCCCCTCGGAACAGGTACATCTGCCGGATGATCGATGAGCCCTGGGTCAACTCGATCGCGTCCAGCGTCCGATCCTGGTCCAGCAGCTGTGCCGTGCGGATGGATTCGGTGAGCCAGATGCCGCCCGGCAGGCCGTCATCCATGCTGATCTTGGCGATTACGGCCACGCGGTTGCCGACAACCTCGCGGACCCGTTGGGCGATTTCGCGAACCAGGCGCGCCCGGTTCTCGATGCTTCCGCCGTACTCGTCCTTGCGGCGATTGAGTAGCGGGCTGAGAAACGAGCTTGGCAGGTAGTTGTGGCCGAAGTGGAGTTCCACCGCGTCGAATCCAGCTTCGACAGCGATCTTGGCGGCCTGCCCAAACTGGTCTATGACCGTGGGGATCTCCTCCTGCTTAATCGCGCGGCAGTATTCCATGGACGAAGGATTGAAGAAGCGGCTCGGACCCATGGCTGTGACCCCGGTGATCTTCTTGGAGGCAACCAATCCGGCGTGGCCGAGTTGGGCGGAGACCGCACCCCCTTCCGCGTGGATGGCATCGGTCAGGCGTTTCAAGCCCGGTAGTGCCTTCTCGCTCATCAAGATCTGTCCGGGGGCAGAAGCACCCTCGGGGGAAACGCAGCAGTACGCCACGGTGGTCATGCCCGCCCCACCGCGAACAAAGTCAAGGTGGAAATCAATCAGATCGTCGGTGACCAGTCCCTCGGGCGAACGGCCCTCGGAGGTGGCCGCCTTGATGATCCGGTTGCGCAACTTCACCGGACCGAGGGTGACCGGGGAGAAAATGTCCGGATGTGCTTCTGAGGTGTGGGTTGAGGGACTTGCTGAGGACATGAATGTTCCTTTCGCGGGGCCGCCGCGGAGGGATTGTTCTCCGTCCTGGAGCAGCGCACTGGGGGTGTCGAATCCATACTGAACGGGCCCCGACGTGTGACGAGACCCTTGTTGCTTCCCATGCCACGGCAAGCTGCACGATGACCGGGGCCGAGGGGACACGAGAGGGACCCCCGCCCACGCGTGGCATCGTGGCCGGAGTCCCTACACGGTGGTTTCCTAAAAGAGAGTCACGCGGCGGCGGCCCTGGACGTACGTCCGGTGCCTAGCCAAGCTGCCCGAGCACCGGCTCTACGCGGCTGATGATTTCGATACGGCCCTGCCGCACGGCGTCGTCGATGGTGGCGCGCAACGTGGAGCACGACAGGCCGGTCGTACCGCAGAGCCCGCCCTCACCGACGGCCGCGGCCTGCGCGATTTTGGGGCATGCGGCGCTCGTATCGCCCAGCCACTGAACGCTGGTGTGCGGCATGGAGAATTTCTCTACCAAGACTGCAGTGCCACACTCGTGGCAATCGATCGGTTGCATCATCGCTCCTAGATGTTCTTGGCCTTGGCCGCCTCCGCGGGTGAGACGTCTCAGGGAATACGTAGTTTCATCGTTGTGCGTAGGGGGGAGCCCTACGGTAAATCGTGTTGTTGGTGGCCGGCGTGTTGGCCCTCGGCCCGCGCAGTGGATGCACTGGACCATTGCGTGATCCGGTGGGGGTGGTACCCGGCAGGTTCCCTGCGGATATTGCCGGTGTACCACCCCCACGGATTTGAACGTCTAAGGCGGGTTCCTCGGGATGCCTGGGACTAGTCGTTGGCCATCGCAGCGTTGGCCAGGTTCTCCTTGACCTCGACCGCCCAGGTTTCCAGGGCCTTGGTGGTGTCGACCTCGAACTCGAAGCGGGCCACCATGTCCTCGGTGATGTCCTCGACGTCAACGTAGAACTGCTCATACCAGCGGCGCAGCTGGTACACCGGACCGTCCTCGGCGGTCAGCAACGGATTCTCGATGCGTGTCTTGTGCTTCCAGATCTCCACGTCCTGCTTGAACTGGGTCTCAACACCCTCGGTGAACATAGCGGCCATTTCCTCGGCCTGCTCCGGAGTCACTCCATCGATGGTCTGCACAATGGTGCCGAACTGCAACACGAACGAATCCTGGGAAATGGGGTAGTGGCAGTTGACCAGCTTGGTCTCCACGGTGGTGTCGCCCGAAACGGTGTAGACGGTGTCCAGCATGAACGACGGGCCGTAGTAGGCGGCGTCGGAAACGGTCTCGGAGTCCGGCAAGTCCAGCTGCACGCCGGTCTTGATGTCTTCGCGGCCGGTCGAGCGCATGTGTTGGGCGGCGACATGGCCCTCGAAGACATTCTTGAAGTACTGCGGCATCTGGTAGTGCACGTAGAAGAAGTGCGCCATGTCGACCACGTTGTCAACGATCTCGCGGCAGTTCGAGCCCTTCACGACGAAAGTGTTCCAGGTCCAGTTGCTCCATTGATCCGTGCCGTAGCCCGGAATCTCGGGGATGGTGATGTCCGCCGGAGGCGGGTTTCCCTGTGGGTCGTTCCAGACGAAGAAGAGGCCGTTCTGCTCCAAGGTCTCCCAGCGTGCGGTGCGGGCGCGAAGCGGAACCCGCTGGGCGTAAGGCACGGCCTTGCACTTGCCGTCGCCGCCCCAACGCCAGTCGTGGAATGGGCAGGAGATCTCGTCGCCCTTGACCTCGCCGTGGGAGAGGTCACCACCCATGTGGCGGCAGTATGCGTCCAGGGCGTTGAGCTGGCCCTTGGTGTCCACCCAGACCACGAGCTTGGTGCCGAATACCTCGATCGAGTGCGGCTTGCCGTCGCGGAAAGTCTTTGCCAGGCCCAAGCAGTGCCAGCCACGCGCGTATCGCGTTGGGTTCTTGCCCTCGTCGATCAAACGTACTTCGTCGTTCTCGTCAGCTTCCGTTGGGGTAGTCAACTCAGTCACGGCTTCTCCTATCATTGGTGATTCGCATCGGATGTTGGTTAATAAGGTGCGGGTGAACGGTACTGCTGCCGGCTGGTCTGGCAAGGCCCTACGTCGTGAACCCCACGAGCACGGCATCGGTATGTGCCGGTGAACTCAAGGGTGGGTCGTGACATGTCCCCGACTGTCTGGGGGAGCCGGGGCGAATGGTCAGCGCATGAGGACCTGACCGCCATCGACCGGAAGCGAATGCCCGGTGATGTATCGCGAATTTTCTGAGCAGAGGAACACCACCGCGGGGCCGATATCGGTTTCGGTGTCCCCCAGGCGCCCCAGGGGGATCGTGGTCATGTACTCTCGAGCTTCCTCCGGGTTGATGCGTTCCCAGTCTTCGAGCGCGGGGGATTTTGCCAGTGGCAGGATCGCATTGACTCGAATGCCGTCGGTTGCCCACTCACAGGCTGCGGTTCGCGTCAGGACACGGATGGCTTCCTTGGCTGCTGCATAACCGCCGTACCCCGTGGGATTCCATCGGACTCCAGCCGCCGAGCCGAGGTTGACGATGGCGCCGTTACCGCGAAGATGCGGATGGCAGGCGCGCATCATTCGCCAAGTTGCCAACGGCCCGGACTCCATGCCGCGCAAGTAGTCCTCTTCCGGGAGCTCAAGAAGGGTTCCGTGAACGGTGCTTTGCGCATTGTTGACCAAGACCGACAGGCTGCCGAAGTGATCAACTACGTCCTTGATGAGCGCTTCGATCTGTTCGGGCTTGGTGACATCGCAGGAAAAGGCATATGCGTCGCCGCCTTCGTTCCGGATTTCTTCGGCTACGGCTTCGACCTTATGCGCGGTGCGGCCGACGATTGCCAAGCGGGCCCCCTCGGATGCCAGTGCGCGGGATATGCCGCGGCCCACCCCTTGTCCTGCACCGGTTACCAAGGCCACTTGGCCATCGAGTACACCCATGTCTGCTTTTCCTTCCCTCAAGGCTTCAGCACACAGTCTGCCCCGACGCCATAGGCAAAATCTCCGCATATCCCACTCTCCGGGACTTCCATACCAAGGTGGAAGTGACCCAAAACATACTGATGTCACACTCTTGGAAGGGCGACCCTTTCTCCCCTCCGTGCCGCACTGACAGGCCACAGATAGGACACACAATGGCGTCGTACCTTCAGAAACAGAAAATCCCGTCTACCCGGACGCCCGGGTATGCCAAGATCATCACGGTTCTCATTGCCACCGAGCTCGTGGGAACCTTCGAATCCGCAATGATCTTTATTGCTCTTCCACGCCTCATGGTGAAATTTGAGGCCGATGCAGCAACCGCTGGCTGGGCAGCGACTGCGTTCCTCTTGGTCGCGGCCGCCTCTGCCGCCATTTGCGGGCGGCTAGGTGATGTGTATGGCCGGAAGCGGTTGTTGGTTATTGTCCTGAGCATCTCGATCGTTGGATCGATCATCAGCTTTAGCTCCGGTACCTTGGAAGGCGTCATCATTGGGCGCGCATTCCAGGGCGCGGCCGGTGCGACGTTGCCCCTGGGGTTGGGCATCGCCCGCGAAGCTCTTCCGAAGGCAAAAGTCCCCGGCGCTATCGCGCTCGTGGCGGCGGTGTCGTTTATCGCCGGTGCGGGCGGCAGCCTGATTGCCGGTATTTTGCTTGACTTTGGAAGTTGGCAGGGTCTCTTCGTTGTCTCTGGGGTCTTGGGCCTGATCGCAACGGTTATGGCAATGACGATGTTGAAGCCTTCAACAGGCCTGGACGAAGATCGCAAGAAGCTTGACTACATTGGAGGGCTATTGTTCGCACCCGCCGTTGCACTGGTTCTTTACGGACTCACGAACTCCGCAACTTGGGGAATTACCGACAGCCGCACCCTGCGCTTTGTGCTCGGCGGGCTTGTGGTAGCCGCTATTTGGTGCTGGTGGGAGCTGCGCGTTACCAACCCGATGATCAACCTGCGCCTATTGAAAACAAACAAGATGGCCCTGACCCAGCTGGTCACGGCAATCCTGAGTATTGGCCCCTTGGTTGCGGCTTCGATTGTTGGTCCCATGGTCATGCTTTCCCCAGTCGGCTCCCCGGTGGGTCTGGGCTTGTCTGCCACGATGGCTGGACTGGTCATCTTCGGCGCGGCTAGCGTAAGTTTCCTATGCTCACCAATCAGTGGCCGGATTGCCGCGAAGATGGGTGCCCGTCGGGCCCTTTTGATCGGCATTGTCATCTGTTCCATGGGCTTCGGAATGCTCTTCTGGGCCCAGCACAACCTCATCACCTTCATCATTGCCATGAATGTCATGTTTTTGGGTTCCATGTTCGCCTACACGGCATTCCCGAACCTGGTGGCTGAGTCGGTGCCGGTTGAAAACACCAGTGAGGGGATGGGCATCAACACCGTTACCCGGACCATCTTCATGGCCGTGGGCACCACGGTCACGACGATGGCACTTACCACTTCAACCGTGACGGACACCGGTGTACCTACCGAGTCCGCTTTCGGACTGGCGTACATCATCATCTTGGGTACCTGTGTTATCGGGTTCATTCTGGCGCTGCTGATCAAGAATGAGAAGGTCGAAGCCGCGGCTCCGGAGAACCCGGATCTGCTTTCCGTCTTGGGGCACTGAGCCCCTGGGCCTTTGCACTGCATTGTCCACCGGGTTCCGACGTTCATTTGATCTGAGCGGACTCCCCATCAAGCGATGAAAAATGCGGGTCCCAGGAACTGAAATACCGGTGGGCTCCTGCCATGGTGCAGGAACCCACCGGTATTGTCTTTGTATCTCCAGGAGGCGGGCCGCACTTAGCCTTCAAAGCGCTTTATCAGTGCGGCAAGCGCCTGGCCTCCACCGATGCACATCGTGACGACGCCATATTCAAGGTTGCGTCGCTGCAAATCCTTTGCGGTTCGTAGCAGCAGGATGGCCCCGGTAGCCCCGATGTGGTGATGGCACCGCCATACGGATTGGTGCGTTCGGGATCCAGGCCGGCATCGCGGATGACGGCAACGGCCTGCGACGCGAAGGCCTCATTGAGTTCAATGGTGCCGATATCCTGTGGAGTGAGACCGGTTGCTGCGAATAGCTTGTGTAGTGCCAACGCCGGAGCATAACCCATGATTTCGGGCTCCAGCGCGGCGGTGGTGACGTGTTCGAGGGTGGCTAGGGCGCTGAAGCCGCGTTCCCGTCGTCCTTCCCGCATCAGCACCACCGCTGCGGCACCTTCATTGATGCCCGAGGCATTACCGGCGGTGACGCTTCCATCCTCCTGGAAGGCTGGCTCAATGCGGAGAGGCTTTCAAAAGTTGCTTCCGGACGGGATGCTCATCGTACGTGACGGTTACGGGCTTGCGTTCTTGGATCTGAACCGGGGTGATTTCTTCGGCAAAGGCGGTGCGTGCCTTGGTGCTATCGGCGCGCTGTTGACTCTGCACCGCGAAACGGTCCTGTTCCTCGCGGGACATGTTGTACCTCTGTGCAACGTTTTGTGCGGTGACCCCCATATGCTGGCCGCTGAAGGGATTTGTCAGCATGGCCACCGTCCCGTCGAGCAGTCTGCGGTCTCCCAGACGGGCGTTGTCGCGGGCAGCGAAATCGAGGAATGGCATGCGGGACATCGACTCGGTGCCGCCCGCCACAATGGTCTGTGCCGGTCCCCAGCCCAGCTGCTGTGCCCCGGACCAGGCGGCCTGCGAACCGCTGCCGCACAGCCGGTTCACTGTGAAGGCGGAGGTTTGCACGGGCATTCCGGCGCCAAGTGAGACGCGGCGAGCCACGTAAGCATCGGCGCCGACCTGACCAACGCAGCCCATGATGACCTCGTCGATTTCCTCGGTGCTGACGCCGCTGCGTGCCATGGCCTCGCGGGCGGCAATCGCGCCAAGTTCGTGTGCGGGGACGGACTTCAGGCTCCCGCCAGCGGCCGACCGGTGTCCGGGCGCCATTGACGATGACGATTCGTTCTCTAGGCAAGGGTGTTTCCTTCGACTTGGGGTTGATGGAGGTGCAGGCACGGCTACTGGAGCACGGGCCATTGCTCGCGGTGCTACCGACTGATTGAGGGGGCGGTTTCTCTGGGCACGATACGAAATTGGGCGGGGCGTGTATGAGCGATCCCGCTCTATGGGATTTGCGCGCGGTGGGCTGCCCCAGCCGGTGACGATGGAAGCAAAGAATCCGTGGGAGGTTGCCGCACGTGAACGGCAACACCAAAGACAGGACCCGATGATTTCAGATCTTGCATTCTTCTCGTTCGTTGGACTGGACGACCCTTCCTTGCACGGTGCGTACAATCGCTGGCACCAACTGGATCACCGCCCGGAGAATCTCGCGCTACCCGGCGTGGCGTGGGGGGATCGCTGGATGCGAGTCCCGGAGCCCGCAACCCCTTCGAAGATTGATCCGGCATTTGAGGGAACCGACTTCGTGGCGATGTACTGGTTCCGTTCTCCGGTCGATGAAAGCGTCGCGGAATGGGACCGATTGGGGGAAGCCTCGTTCCAGTGGGGGCGCGGACCGATCATCCCCGGAGTCGAGCGGCATCTGCTGGCGTTCTTTCGCCCGGTCAAGGGCTACTCCGCACCGCGGGTACTGGTCGGCCCGGATGTACTGCCTTACCGACCCAACCGCGGAATAGATATTACGCTGACCCGGTATGCGCAGCCCCACTGTCTAGAAGCCCACAGGAGTTTTGGGTGGGAAGACACCCTGCTCATGCCGGAGTTGCTCGAGCTGGACGGGGTGGCCGGCGGATGGACCTTCTCCTTCAGCCATGCACAGCGGCACACCACTTTGCCCTTTGCAGATACCGTGATGCACCAGCCTGGGGAACTGCGCATTCGCCTGCTGTACCTTGACGGGGAGCCGGAGCAAACCGGAGCCGCGGTGCGTGAGACGGAACGAAGACTCGGCGCCGAAGCTGATGCTCCAACGCAAGTGGGTGAGGTGCTGTTTGCCTCGACCCTGAGCACAATCGTTCCTTGGAGGGACTGGTGAATAGCATTGAAGAACGCCTACGGGCCCTTGAAGACCGCGCCGAGATCGTTGACCTGATTGCCAGCTACGGGCCGTACGCGGATTCCGGAAATGGTGCGGCGATTGAGGCGTTGTGGACCCCGGAAGGGACCTATAGTTTTGACACCACCACGCTGCAACATGCGGAGTTGGCTGGACTGGTCGATCTTGGAACCCACCGCGATTACATGGAAGCCGGCTGCGCCCATGTGTTGACAGCGCCTTCGGTACGCATTGACGGTGATACCGCGGTTGCCACAAACCACTCACTGGTTTTCGTGCGGCGTGCGGAACCGTGGACAGCAGAACGCGTGAGTTCCAACCGCTGGTTTCTCGTCCGTACAGGTGGCGGCTGGCGGGTGTCGAAGCGGGAGAACCGCCTGTTGACCGGCAACGAATCGGCGCGCGAACTCTTCGCCACCTAGTCCTGCTGGTTCGTATCAGAGCCAAGCATGGGGAACGGATCCCGACTTTTGCCGGGATCCGTTTTCCTATGCCTCTGTGTATTGCGCGAAGCGCGTCAGGGGTGTCTCCCCGGACGCGGCAAGCGCCCGCAGCGAGTGTTGACGTGGTTCCAGCGCGCTGCCGAAACGCCGGTCCCAGTGTTCGAATTCGTCGCCGGCATGGCCGCGACGGGCATGATGGACCCAGTTGGGGTTATCCAGCATTTCCCTACCTAAAAGCACAATGTCGGTGTCGCCCTCTTCGACCAGGCGGCTTGCCTGTTCCGGGTCGATGATGAACCCAACACAGGCCACGACGGCATTGGTTCGAGCCTTGAGTTCTCGGGCGAAATCGGCATGGAATGCGAAGCCTCTGCGCACGCGGGTGTCGGTAGAACGGTCGGCACTGATGCCGCCCGAGGAGGTGTCGATGACGTCGACACCTGCGTCGACTGCACGCTGAGCGAATTCAACGATGTCATCGATGGCTAGTCCGCCTTCCGCGACTCCGTCTACTGCCGAGACGCGGTAGGAGAGGATGACGTTCCCGGGCAGCGCTGCACGGATGGCGCCGATGACCTCAAGCGGATAGCGCATTCGTCGTTCGGCGTTGCCGCCGTAGGCGTCGGCTCGGGTATTGGACACCGGGGAAAGGAAAGAGTGCAGGAGGTAGCCGTGAGCGCCATGGAGTTCGATGAAGCGGAAACCTGCCTCGACTGCACGTGTGGCGGCTGCAACCCACTGTTGGATGGACTCACCGATTTCCTGTTCATCCATGGCGTGAGGCAGCGGCCAGTTGGGGCCTGCAGGAATTGCGGAAGGGCCAACTGTTTGCCAGGGAGCGAGTCCTTGGGCGGCATCGCTTTCATCCAATGGGGCACCTGCACGCCACGGTTCACGTACCGAGGCCTTGCGCCCGGCATGACTGAGCTGGATGCCCGGGACCGAACCGCTGACTTCAAGGAATCCCGCGATCCGACGCATTCCCTCGACCTGGACATCGTCCCAGAGCCCCAAGTCGTGATGGGAAATCCGGCCGCGTGCTTCGATGGCCGTGGCTTCAACGATGACCAAGCCAGCGCCACCGAGGGCGAAGCGCCCCAGGTGTGCAAGGTGAAAGTCGCTGACCATGCCGTTGGTGGCGGCATACATGCACATGGGTGAAACACCTGCCCGCAGTGGAAGCGTGGTGCCTCGAATGGTCAGTGGCGTAAAGAGCGCCCGTGCCTCGGTGTCTGCAGTGACCGCATCAGTATTCATGATCGCACTCTACCAAGCATTTGTTTGGTTCTGGGACATCCTTGCCATACGGAAGCTGATCCCGGCTTCATGTGCGGTAGTCGAGGTGGGCCCCAGGCGGGGAGTGGCGCAAAGGGGCCGGCCTGGGCCAGGCTGCGTTGCGGGAAGTGAGAATGCCAGGAGCGAGGCCAGTACACAGCCTGCGGCGATGACCAAGAAGGCGAGGACAGCCTGGTCTCGGTGAGGAATTGCGCACCGTCGCTCCTATGAGGGCAAATGAATGCGGGTGAATTCGCTGGATGAGGTTGTCCTATGGTTCATCATAACATAGCGGACCCGGCATTTTGGTTGGTGCGCTTGGCGCGGTGAGTTGTGGTGAGGACTTGCCAGAATGCCGGAACCGTGTTCGTTAAGTGGTCACCGAGCCGCCCTCGACCCGGCATGCCCAACGAATACCAAACTAACGCATGCTTGGTAATAGAGCGTGAAAGCCATATGCTATATGTAGCAAGCGTTTGGTTGAGTGGTCTACCTTTGAAAATGAGGGTAAGTGTAGGCGTCATTCAAGGGCCTTGGCCCGTCGGCGGAGGCAGGTGACACCCGATGCGAATGGTAATTGCGGTATTGCGTGCACCACGGAACCGGACAAGCGAAAATCCGACGAGGGAAGATTACTCCGATCCGAGAGCTGCGAAGCGCGTCGCGGGTCGGTGGCAGCTCCCGGATAGTGACATTCGGCTTGAGCCGAGGTGCCACACGGGCACCCGAACGCGTGCATACCCGAATTTTAACTAGGCATAAATTTCAAGAACGTTGGGTTGGCGATTACGGTCAATCCCGCCGTCGTGAAGAAGGGCAGGGAACCGATGTCGATCGTCATTGACCTCAAGGGGTGGGTAGTACTCGTTACTGGTGGTGGCCGCGGTGTTGGCGCAGGCATCACCCAAGCATTCCTCGATGCTGGCGCCGTAGTGGAAATCTGCGGACGCACCGAAGTGGTGGCGGGAGAAATTCCGGGTGGCTCCTCCGTACATTTCAGCCAGGTGGATGTGCGCGTGGATGACCAGGTGCGGGCCTGGGTCGCCGAAATCGTGGAGCGCCGTGGGCGGATCGACGTCGTGGTCAACAATGCCGGGGGTTCCCCCTTCGGACGGTTCGAGCAGGGCTCGGCTCGCTACCAACAGGCCATCACCGAATTGAACTTCCTCTCCGCGGCCCATGTGGCCCGCGCGGTTCAGCCAATCATGCTGCGCCAAGAACAGGGCGGCTCGATCGTGAACATCACCTCGATCAGCGCCCGACGCCCAAGCCCTGGCACCGCCATCTACGGCGCCGCGAAGGCTGCCCTGGAAAGCCTGACCGGCAGCTTGGCCGTGGAATGGGCCCCGCATATCCGCGTGAACGCAGTCAGCTGTGGACTTGTGGCCACCGAGGGCGCCGTTGATCACTACGGTGATGAACTAAGCTACGCACGCGTTGCGGCAACCATTCCGCGCGGGCGATTGGCATCCCCCGGCGATATCGGTGCAGCTTGCGTGCTGTTGGCTTCCCCGCAATCCAGCCATATCACCGGGGCCGTCCTTGACGTCGACGGCGGCGGCGAATGGCCAGCATTCCTGGCCCACACCCCCAATGCAGATTCCCTCAAGCCACTTGAGCTAGAAGTAGAAGGAGCACACTGATGACCGAGGCAGTAATTGTTTCTACGGCCCGTTCGCCGATCGGCCGAGCATTCAAGGGTTCGCTGCGGGAAATGCGAGGTGACGATCTCGCGGCCCAGATGGTGCGGGCAGCACTCGGCGCGGTACCCGGGCTCGACCCGAACACCATCGATGACCTGATGATGGGATGTGCCCAGCCGGCGGGCGAGCAGGGATACAACATCGCACGCATGGTTTCCATGCAGCTTGGACTTGATACCGTCCCGGGGACCACGGTGCATCGCTATTGCTCATCCTCCCTACAGACCACACGGATGGCATTCCATGCCATCAAGGCAGGGGAAGGCGACACGTTCATCTCGGCCGGTGTCGAAACAGTCTCGCGCTTTGGTGCCGGAAAATCCGATGGCATGCCCGATACCAAGAACCCGGCATTCCTTGCGGCGATGGAACGCACCGCGGCCTTGGCCGCCGACCCCGACGCGCGCTGGAGCGATCCGCGGTTGAAGGGTGAACATTCGGATATTTACATCGCCATGGGGGACACCGCCGAGAACGTTGCGCAGCTGCGTGGCGTTTCCCGTGGGGCCCAGGACGAGTGGGCGGTGCGCAGCCATCATCGTGCGGAAGCCGCCACGGCCCGGGGTTTCTGGGCCAAAGACATTACTCCGGTGACACTGGCAGACGGTACGGTGGTTTCCACCGATGACGGCCCACGTGCCGGAGTGCAGCTGGAGAAGTTGGCTGGCATGCAGCCAGTCTTCCGCGAGCATGGCACCGTCACGGCGGCCAATTGCTGCCCGCTGAATGACGGTGCCGCAGCCATGGTGATCATGAGCGACAAGAAAGCCTCCGACCTGGGGCTGACGCCGTTGGCTCGGATCGTTTCCACCGGTGTCGCTGCCATGACCCCGGAACTCATGGGACTCGGTCCCGTCGAAGCCGTCCGCCGGGCCCTGACGAATGCGAAGATGTCGATCTCGGACATGGACATCATGGAGCTCAATGAGGCTTTCGCGGCCCAGGTGCTGCCGTCCATCGACGACATCGGCATCGACCCCGAGAAGGTGAACGTCAATGGCGGTGCCATCGCGCTGGGTCACCCGTTCGGTATGACCGGTGCGCGGATGACCACCACCGCGATCCATGCCCTTCAGGAACGCGATGAACAGTTCGCCGTTGAGGCGATGTGCGTCGCCGGCGGGCAGGGAATGGCCCTGGTGCTGGAGCGGCTGAGCTAGCTCAAGGTGGGCATGGCCCACTATACGAACAGCGTGTGCAGCGGGACCAACATCTCGCGGCACACGCTGTTTTTGTATTCAGAATGAATATGGTCAAAGCACTGGTGGGTGCTGGCCGCTGGCATGCAAGTGGCCGGGGCGAGTGACTACTAGCCGCCCGCTCCGGCCACGGCGATGTCCTGACTAACCTACAGGTTGCGACACCGGAACCTCGCGGTTGCGGGCCCCGTGTGGATCGATGACTTCACGGATGAGCCGCAGCTCTTCATCGTTCGGAAGACGGGTTGCCGGGGCCGTGGAAGCATCCAGCGGGAAACCCGTGTTGTCGGTGACTTCCTGTGGATCTACGCCCGGGTGCACCGAGAGCACCTTAACCCGGCCGTTCTGGTCATAGTCCAGCACGGCCAGGTTGGTGATAATGACGCCCAGGTGGTGATGCTTGAGCCCGGCGGCCCTCGCGCGGTCGTTACCTACGCCGGAAACCATGTCCACCGATTCAACAAACAGTCGGGCGCTGTGCCGGGCAATCCAGTAATCCACTCGGTGGTTAGCTGTATTGCCCGGGGCGCCGCGGACGCCGATGAGCTGGCGTTTTGGCTTGTTCCAGTCGCCGATCAGCGAGATGTTCTGGTTGCCATACTTGTCGATTTGGCTGGCGCCCATAATGCTCTGGCGTCGTCCGGTGGCAACAATGTCAAAGATGCGGCTGAACGGCGCCCAGCCCTCGATGGTTCCGCCATGAGCCGCTGACCTACCCAGCGCCGGGGGCTCGCTCATCATGAATGCCTCACCGTCACTGAGGATGATATCGGAGGAATGGGTGAGCTTTGCTAGGCGCGCACCAATGGTGGGGACGATGCCCACCGCGTGGGCCAAGATTTCGCCGGACTCGCGGTAGACATCTGAGCAAGCTGCCACGCAGATCTCTGCAATAGTGATGTCATTGGACATTTGTCTTCTCCTTTTCTGCATGGAAACGTTCGACTGCCGCTTGGAAGGCTGCTTCGTCACCCTCGAGGAATTCGGAGGTGAACGCTCCCCAGGCCTCGGGATCCTTTGCCGAAGCGACGTAGTGCTTCTGGAAGATCTCGTCCCGACCGTAATCCGGTTCGCAGGTAGTGAAGTGCGCACCCTTCGGCGTTTCAATGACGCCGGTAATGTACATGCGGCTGAGCATTAGGGTGTGGAACGAACCCTCATCAAGCAAGTTTTCGGTGGGAACGATCTTTTCGGTGCTGACAAAGGTGCGGGTTGCCGCCATGGCGTAGAGATCGTCGAAGTAAGGATCGGGGCCCAAGAACTGAATGTTTCCAGCGGTGTCGGCGCGGTTCGCATGAATCAATGCGACGTCCATGTGGATGGCTGGTACGGCTACGTACTCATCATCCGAATACGGCGATCTAATGGTCTTGAGGTGTGGATTTGCGGCCAACACGTCCGAGCCCATGCCCGCCAAGGTGGGCAGGAAGGACAGTCGATTTGCTGCCGCTCGAAGCCCGGTGACAAACATTCCCTCGTCATATTCCTGCAGCTCAAGCTCTCCGCGTTCGCGCGCAGCAGTAAATAGTGGGTCAAGCGGGATGCTGTCGAGGGTGACGAAGCCATAAATGAGCTTGCGTATCTTGCCTGCGGCCACGAGTAGGCCGACATCCGGGCCGCCAAGTGAAACAACGGTGAGGTCTTTGACGTCACTGCGTAGCAGCTCGCGGACTATCGCCATGGGCTTGCGGCGCGATCCCCAGCCGCCGATGCCGATGGTCATTCCTGACTCAATAAATGCAACCGCATCACTGAGTTCTATTCGCTTATCCGGCATATGGTGATCCTCATTTCTCAGAATGGTTACAAACCTAGCGCTCGCTTGGTTACAAGGCTAGCATGTTCGGACGAAGTCCGGCAGGGGCCCACCGGCCATCAGGATTGGGATGGGGCCACCTGCTCGAGTCAGTATTCAAGCCGGAAGACTCGCATGGACGAGCGAGCACATCCATGGTCCGCTAAACAGATATCGAAAGCTCTGGAGGAAAATTCATGAAAACTACCCCCATCATTGATTTAGAAGGCAAGGTCATCCTCATTACCGGTGCCGCCGGTGGACAGGGGCAAGCCCATGCCCGGCTGCTGCATGAGCTCGGGGCTCAACAAGTGCTCACGGACCTTGAACTTGACGACGTGAACCAACTTGCCGGCTCTTTGGGCAGCAATGCCATTGCCTTGAGGCACGACTTGAGCTCGCTTGCCGATTGGACCGCTGTCATTGACGCGGCGGTGGCGAGATTCGGTCGGGTTGATGTGCTGGTGAACAATGCGAGCATCGCGCCGGTGGGATTGTTGGCGGAAACCAGCGAAGCGCAGCTGCGCAGAACCCTAAATATCAATCTTGTGGGTCCGATTCTGGGGATGCAGGCAGTGCTTCCTGCTATGCGGAAGGCCGGCGGATCAATAATCAACGTGTCGTCGACCGCCGGGATCGTAGGCTACCGGGATCGTGCGCCATACGTGGCCTCGAAGTGGGGACTGCGTGGGTTGGCAAATCGGTTGCTCGCGAATACGCCGAGTACGGCATCAGGGTTAACACCATCTGCCCGGGTGCAGTGGACACGGACATGAGCGATGCTGACACCCGAGCGGGTGTTGGCATGATTACGCAGAATCCGATTCCTCGGGTCGGGAAACCGCGAGAGATTTCCACAATGCTTGCCTTCTTGGCCAGTGATGCCAGCAGCTACTGCACCGGCCAAGATTCCGTCGTAGACGGAGGCTCGACTGCTTAGCCGGGCGCCTCGGCGGTGTTCGTACACCGCCAGGCCGGTTTCGATCCAGCTGCAGCCAGCGCCACCATATTCCTCCGGGATGGCCAGCGAAGCTACACCAACTTCTTCCGCCAGCAACCGCCACAATTCCCGGCCATAGCCGATCTCGGATTCGGTGCCCGACGCACAGCCGCGGAGTCAGCATGGCGCTGCAATACCGCGTGCAATGTCTTGGAAAGCTCCTGCTGCTCTTCTGTCAATGAGAAATCCATGGTGCCCTCACGAGACCGGGGCCAACAGGGCGGAAGGGGCAAGAATGAAGGAAGCCAGGCGGTCGCGGTGATAGCGCGCCGTGCCCCATGCACCGATCAGTGCATGCACGCGCGTGATCCACAGGCTCAGGTCGTGTTCCTGCGTGTAGCCAATGGCTCCGTGGACCTGCAAGGCCACGCGGGCCGCCAGCATCGCCGCCTCACCTGCGGCGACCTTGGCCGCCGAGACGCTGCGTGGACCTGCCGGGCTGCCCAGGTCCAGTGCCGCACCATTGATCAGCGGGCGGGCAAACGTCAGGGCGATGCGGACATCGGCCAGTTGGTGTTTCAGGGCCTGATATTCGCCGACCGCGCGGCCAAATTGTTGACGGACCTTCGCATACGAAACTGCCTCTACGAGCAGGCGTTCACCGGCGCCCAACAGCACCGCGGAACAACCCAGGGTGGCCCGGTCGATGGCCAGGGCCACCGCCGTGGGGTCCACCGCACTGGCGGCATCCACGGCGTGAAGCTCGCTCAGGGTGCGCGTCTCGTCAATGGACGGCATACCGGTTCCGGCCTGGGCCCGGGTGATGGAATCCGGATTCACGATGTAGCTGTGGGTGCTGGCTGCGGCATCCAGTGCGTAGGTGAGCAGACCGGGAATCACGGCGGTGGCGATGAAGGAACCATCCACAATGCCGTCGCGGACCGAGCCGGGTACCAGATCCGGCAGCAGTGCCGCCGATTCCAGGTAGGGCCCGGGTGCCGCGTGGTAGCCCAGCCGTTCAAAGGCGACGACTAGATCCACCGCCGTGCCGCCCATGCCACCATCGGCCTCATTGACGCACAGGCCCATCAGCCCCAGTTCGGCCAAGTGCGCCCAAAGTTCCCGGCCGGCGCCCAGTTCGCCGGCCGCCCACTGGCGCGCAACGCCGGTGCCACCGGCACTTTCAATAACCTGGTCGATGGCATCGGCCAAGGCCTGTTGCTCGTCGCTGATCACGAATTTCATGACACTTTCCTTCCCTCGCCGCCACGCGGCAGGCCAAGTAGACGTTCTGCGATGATATTGCGCTGGATCTCGTTGGTGCCCGCATAGATGGGTCCGCCGAGGGAGAAGATGTAGTCATCCACCCAGCGGCCGCCGGACACCGCCTCGGCCCCACGCAATTCGGCTGCCGGGCCCAACAGGGACAGCGCGGTGCCGTGCAATGCAATGTCCAGTTCGGACCAGAAGACCTTGTTCACACTGCCTTCGGCGCCAACGTCCCCGCCATCCTGCAGGGTGCTGACGGTGCCCCAGGTGTAGAGCCGATATGCCTCCGACTTGATCCATGCGTCGATGACCGCATCCCGGGCGAACGGATCGTGCTCCTGGTGGGTGTGCCAAAGCTTGACCAATCGATCCGTGGCGGCGCAGAAGCGTCCCGGGGAGCGCAGCGAAAGTCCGCGCTCATTGCCCGCCGTGCTCATGGCCACGCGCCATCCATCGCCTGGGGCACCCAGGACGTCCTCATCGGCAACGAATACGTCATCGAAGAAGAGCTCGGCGAATCCGGTGGTTCCGTCAAGCTGCGCAATGGGCCGGACGGTAAGTCCTGGGGCGTTTAGGGGGAACAGGAAATAGGTCAGTCCGCGGTGCCGCTGGGCGTCGGGGTCGCTGCGGAAGAGGCCGAAGCCGCGATCGGCCCAAGGGGCACGCGAGCTCCACGTCTTCAGGCCGTTCAGGATCCAACCGCCCCGCGCTTCATCGCGGCGCGCGGTACTGCGGATTGCGGCCAGGTCACTGCCGGCACCCGGTTCCGACCAGGCCTGGGCCCAGACCAGCGAGCCATCGGTCATCGGGCGCAGAAAGCGTTCGCGCTGCGCCTCGGTGCCGTGTTCAAAGAGGATCGGGGCCAGCAGCGAGATGCCATTTTGTGCCACGCGGGTCGGCGCACCGGCCCGGTAGTACTCCTCCTCGAAGAGCACCCACTCGATCAGTCCGGCGCCACGGCCACCGAATTCCCTGGACCAGGAAACCACCGACCAGCCGCCACGGGCCAGTTCGGTTTCCCACTCGCGGTGCGCGGCGAAGCCCTCGGCGGTGTCCATGGAGGGAAGCGGTGTACTTGGCACGTGCTCGGCAAGCCAGGCCCGCGCCTGGGCCGCGAAGGCGACTTGATCGCTTGTTAGATCCAAATTCATGGTTTCCGGGTTCATTGTTTTGCCGCCGCTTCACGCATGCTCTGAGCTCCCATTCCCGCCAGCGAATCTCTGCCGACCTCCGCATTGTGTGCGTGGGCCGCATGGTGCAGCCCGAACACCGAGTCCATGCCGGCACGCATGCCCTGCAGATCCTCCGATTGATTGACCGCCTTCTTGGCCAAGGCCAGTCCCAGCCGCGGCATGGAGCTAATGCGTTCGGCCATGGCCAGCACCGTGCCTTCCAGCTCCGGGCCGGGAACCACGTGGTTTACCATGCCCAAATCGTGGGCGCGCTGGGCCGAGAAACGGTCGCCGGTGAAGAGGAGTTCCTTGGCCGCGCGGGGGTTCATGACCCACGGGTGGGCAAAGTACTCGACACCCGGAATCCCCATGCGCACCACTGGATCCGAGAAGAATGCATCCTCACTGGCGACAATGAAGTCACAGGACCAGGCCAGCATCAGCCCCCCGGCAATACACGCTCCGTGGACCATGGCGATCATCGGCTTGGGAATTTCGCGCCAGCGTCGGCACATGCCCAGGTACACCTCGGATTCCCGAGCGAAGCGGGCGTCGACCCCCTCGGCGCCGACGTGGTCCCACCAGGTCACAGCCTTGCGTTCAAAGCTTTGGTCAACGTCCCGCCCCGGGGTGCCGATGTCGTGTCCGGCGCTGAAGTGATTGCCATTGCCCGCCAGGACGATCGCCTTGACCGCATCATCGTTGACGGCCGCGGTGAACGCGGCGTCCAGTGCGTAGGTCATCTCTGAATTCTGCGCGTTTCGGTATTCCGGCCGGTTCAGCCGCACAATCGCCGTGGATCCGCGTACTTCATATGTCACGACCGCTTCGGAATCGATGTTTGCCATCGTTGCCTCCCTTCCTGTCTCGCTTATCCGCTGAGCAACTCCTCAGCTCCAACACTAACCAAACAAGTGCTTGGTTTGCTAGCATAGGCGATGTTCGACCTTGTGATCAATGGAAACCGGGAACGAAGGGGATTTCGTGGACCTGACCTATTCAGTGGAAGACGACGAATTTCGGCAGGAGATCCGCCAATGGCTCGAGTCCAACCTCGTCGGACGGTTTGCGCGTTTACGCGGCCTGGGCGGCTCGGGCCGCGAGCACGAGGCATTCGAGGAACGCCTCGAATGGAACCGCCACCTGGCTGCCCACGGGTGGAGCTGCGTTGGCTGGCCAAAGGAGCATGGCGGGCGGGGGCTGAACCTGCAGCAACAGGTGATTTTCCACGAGGAATATGCCAAGGCCGACGCCCCGGCCCGCGTCAACCACCTCGGCGAGGAGCTGCTCGGACCCACCCTGATCGCCTTCGGAACCCCGGAACAGCAAAAACGATTCTTACCGCGCATCATCGCGGTGGAGGATCTGTGGTGCCAGGGCTATTCCGAGCCGGGCGCCGGATCGGACCTGGCCGCCGTGTCCACCCGCGCTCGCCAGGAAGACGGCCAGTGGGTCATCGACGGGCAGAAGGTCTGGACCTCCCTGGCACACACCGCCAATTGGTGCTTCGTGATTGCGCGCACCGAGGCCGGTTCGCGCAGGCACCAGGGGCTCTCCTACCTGCTGGTCCCCATGGACCAGCCGGGCGTGGAGATCAGGCCGATCATCCAGCTGACCGGCACTTCGGAATTCAACGAAGTCTTTTTCGACGGGGCCCGCACGGATGCGGATCTTGTGGTGGGTGAACCCGGTTCCGGGTGGTCGGTCGCCATGGGAACCCTGGGCTTTGAGCGGGGGGTCTCCACCCTCGCCCAGCAGATTGCGTTCCAGCGCGAGTTGCAGGTGATCACCGACCTGGCCCGTAGCAACGGTGCGATCAACGATCCACTGATTCAGGACCGGATCGTGCAGGCGCACATGGGCCTGGACATGCTTCGCATGCATGGGCTGCGGACGCTCAGCGGTGAGCAGGGCATTGAAGCCTCGATCACCAAGCTGCTCTGGGCCCCATGGCACCGCTCGCTGGGCGAACTTGCCATGGTCGTGGCCGGCGCCGGTGGGCTGACGGTTGCCGAGGCCCCCTATCTGCTCGACGAGCTGCAGGCCCTTTACCTCTTTAGCCGAGCCGACACCCTCTACGGCGGCTCGGATGAGATCCAACGAAATGTGATTGCCGAGCGTGTGCTCGGCCTGCCCAAGGAGGCGCGCGTATGATTCCCAAGCGCATTGCGCAACCAGTCCCCGGGTATGTTGCAGCCCACGGTTTGCTGCAGGGCCGCCGGGTGGTCATCACCGCCGCGGCAGGTGCAGGCATCGGTGCCGCAGCCGCCCGCCGCTGCCTCGAAGAAGGTGCGGCGCTCGTCGTCCTCGGGGACACGCATGCCGGACGCCTTGAGGCCTCCGCTGCGGAGCTGGGCGCAGAGTTCGGCACCGAGCGCGTGAGCTACGCGGTCTGCGACGTCACCGTCGAGGAACAGGTTGAGGCGCTACTCGATGTGGCCGAGGCCGCCGGCGGGGTTGATGTCATGATCAACAACGCGGGGCTGGGAGGCACCGCTTCCATCCTCGAGATGGAAGACGACCAGTGGGACAAGGTCCTGAATGTCACGCTGACTGGAACCTTCCGCAGCGTGCGCGCGGCCAGCCGCCGCATGGTCAAGAACAAGACCAAGGGCACCATCATCAACAACGCGTCCGTCATTGGTTGGCGAGCCCAAGAAGGACAGGCGCACTATGCGGCGGCCAAGGCAGGAGTCATGGCACTTACGCGTTCGGCGGCCCTCGACGTAGCACCGCACGGCATCCGGATCAACGCGGTGGCACCCAGCCTGGCCATGCACCCGTTCCTGGCCAAGGTCACCTCCGAAGAACTCCTGGAACAGCTCACCTCGCGTGAGGCCTTCGGCCGGGCCGCCGAGCCCTGGGAAATCGCCAACGTCATGGTGTTTCTCGCCAGCGACTATTCCTCGTACATGACCGGCGAGGTCGTCCCCGTCAGCAGCCAGCAGGCATAAAAGGAGTAAGAAAATGACCGAAGCCTACATTATTGATGCGGTGCGCACCCCGGTGGGGCGTCGCGGCGGATCACTGGCCGAGATCCACTCGGCCGATCTTGGCGCCCACGTGATCTCCGCACTTGTGGAACGCACCGGGATTGACCCCGGTCTGGTGGACGATGTCATCTTCGGATGCACCGACACCCTCGGCTCGCAGGCAGGGGATATCGCCCGCACCGCGTGGCTGGTGGCCGGGCTGCCGGACCACGTCCCGGGCGTCACCATCGACCGGCAATGCGGTTCGAGCCAGCAGTCCGTGCACTTTGCCGCGCAGGGCGTCATGTCCGGCACGGCAGATTTGATCATAGCCGGCGGCGTACAGAATATGTCCGCCATTCCGATCTCCGCGGCCATGATTGCCGGCGCGGACTTTGGGTTCACCACCCCCTTTGCCGAGTCCCCGGGCTGGCTGGCGCGCTACGGGGACCAGGAGGTCTCCCAGTTCCGTGCCGCGGAAATGATCGCCGAAAAGTGGGACATCTCCCGCGAAAGCATGGAGCGGTTTGCCCTGCAGAGCCATCAGCGTGCGGCCAAAGCGGTCGACGAGGGACGCTTCGCGGCGGAAATCGTGCCACTGGCGGGGCTGGAGCAGGACGAGACCATTCGGCGGGGGACCACCCTGGAAAAAATGGCCTCCCTGGACACCCTGAGCGAGGGTGGCCGCATCACCGCCGCGGTCGCCTCGCAGATCTGCGACGGGGCCAGCGCCATGCTGATTGCCTCGCAGAAGGCGGTGGACGAACAGGGGTTGACCCCCCGCGCGCGCATTCACCACATCTCGGTGCGTGCCGATGACCCGGTCTGGATGCTGACCGGCCCCATCCGGGCCACCCGGTATGCACTGGAACGTGCCGGAATGGAGGTTGAAGACATCGACCTCTTCGAATGCAATGAGGCCTTCGCTCCCGTGGTGCTTGCCTGGGCCCACGAGCTGGGCATTGACCAGCAAAAACTCAACGTCAATGGCGGAGGCATTGCGCTGGGACACCCGATCGGTGCCACCGGTACACGCCTGATGACCACGCTGCTCAACGAACTTGAGCGCACCGAGGGCCGCTATGGCCTGCAGGTGATGTGCGAGGGCGGCGGGCAGGCCAACGTCACCATTATTGAACGTCTCTAAGGCCTCTCGGGCAAGTCCATGGCCGGCCGCTGCGCCCGTCTCCGAGTAGCCGCTGGCGCCGGTCAGCTGCGGGTGTCGTTCGTTGCCCGGCCTCAGCGGGCGGCACCTTTGGGGGCGTCCACTGTCCGCGCGGCGGCGGCAAGCCGTTCAGCGGCCTCGTCGATGATCCTGTCAATGAGCTGTTCACAGCTTGGCAGGTCATCGATGACCCCGACGACCTGGCCGGAGGCGAGCATTCCGGCTCGGGCATCCCCGTCAACCAAGCCCGCCTTGAGCAGCATGGGGGTATTGGCCGCGAGCATCATCTGCCCCCAGCTGCGTCCGCTGCTGCGCTTCATGGAAAGCCCGTCACGTGCCAGCGCCGCCCAAGACTGTCCGGACAGGCCCTTGAACTGGGCTGTGCGGCGCATTGTTCCCACCAGGCGGCCGACCGGGGACCCGCCCTCGAGCCCATCGATGAAATTCGGTGCGCAACAAGCGGTGCGGCATGCCATCGGCCTTCGCCGTGACCACCGTGCCATCAAGCCCGAACTCGAGGTAGCGCGTCTTGATAGGGTCGGGTACCGCACTGTCGTTGGTCAGCAGGAACCGCGTACCCATGCCAATGCCTGCGGCACCATAGGACAGTGCCGCGGCCAGTCCGCGGCCGTCGAAGAAACCGCCGGCGGCGATCACCGGAATGTCCACGGCATCCAGCACCGTGGGCAGCAACAACGTGGTTGGCGTGGCACCGGTATGCCCGCCGCCCTCGCCGCCCTGGATCATCACTGCATCCGCGCCCCAGGACGCGACCTTTTCGGCATGGCGCGGCAGACCGACGGACGGGATCACCACCGCGCCGTGTTCCTTCAGCTTGTCAATGAGTTCGCGCTTGGGGGCCAACACAAAGGAAGCGCCTTCACACCATATTTGACGAGCAGATTGACCCGGTCCATGGCATCGGCGGCATCGGCCCGCAGGTTGACCCCAAAGGGTTTTTCCGTGCGGCCCTTGGTTTCCACGATTGCCTGTTCCAGTTCGGCCAGGGTCATGGTGGCCGAGGCCAGGATGCCAAGGCCGCCGGCCTCGGCGGTGGCCGTGACCAAGCGGGGGCCGGCAACCCAGCCCATGCCGGTTTGCACGATGGGGTGCTCGACGCCGGTGAGCTCGGTCAGCGGTGTGCGAATGCGGTCTCGGTGCTCACGGGGAAACCTCTTCTTCTCTGCGGGCCGACGGGTCCAGGACCGCGCGGATGAGTCGTAGCTCCTGCTCATCGGGCAGGCGGGTGGTGCCGGTGGGACCGGAAACGTGCACCGGGAACCCGGTGGCGTCCTGCATCTCGGCGAGGCTCACGCCGGGGTGCGGGGTGATCAGCGCCATGTTGTCATCGGGCCCACTGAAGTCGAAGACCCCCAGGTTGGTCACCACCCGGTGAAGCCGATGGAAACGTGATGCCGATAAGCCGGCGGCCTTGGCCCGCGCAGGGCCGACACCCGTGACGAAGTCGACGTGTTCAACCAGCGTGCGTCGGTTGTGTTTGGCAATCCAATAGCTGGTGGCGTGGTTAACCGTGTTGGTGGCCGCGGCCCGGGCACCCAACAGTTGGCGGTGCGGCCGCTCATGGGCTCCGATGGCAGAGAGATTCTGGTTGCCCTGTCGGTCCAGCTGGGCCGCTCCCATCACCACGTGGCGGCGTCCGGCGGCAATTAGTTCAAAGAGCTCCCGATAGGGGAGATAGCCCGAGGCCTGGGTGCTTGGCTCGCCCACGGCCGGAACATCTCCCAGGGGCCGCGTCAACAGTGGGCACCGCGGTTGCCCTGGCAGGCGCGCCACCGGGCTGTTCACAACGGCTTGGAGCCGAACTTGCCGCCCTGGGTGCCGAGAAGGTGTTGATCTCGGAGTCTGAACAGCTGGCCACAGCCGTGATCGCACCATTCGTTGACGGACTATCGGCGGCTGCTGCTTTGGTGAGTCCCGAAGCAGTGCTGACCGCCAATTCCATTCGAGGTCGGGATGCCGCTGCCCGATTCGCGGCCCGATCCGGCTCCGCACTGGCTGTTGACGCTGTGGGAATCTCCAGGGACGAGGAGGGCATCCTTGCCCACCACTCCGTCTATGGCGGCGCATATCTTGTCGACTCCGCGGCGAGCGCTGGCGCGTTGGCCATCACGCTGCGCCAAGGAGCCTCAGATCTGCGAGCCGAGGCCAAGCCGCCCCAGATCCAGGTGCTGCAGGTAGCGGCTTCCGGAGCCCCCGATGCACTTGTCAGTTCCTACCAGGAAACCGCGGTTGCATCTTCACGACCGGAACTACGCGGCGCGGAGATCGTGGTTTCCGGTGGCCGCGGACTCGGATCGGGAGAGAACTTCACGCTGGTCGAGGACCTTGCCGATGCCTTGGGCGGGGCCGTGGGTGCTTCGCGTGCCGCAGTCGACGCTGGATACATATCGCAAGCCATGCAGGTCGGCCAGACGGGTGTCACCGTGGCTCCGCAGCTCTACATTGCCCTAGGTATTTCGGGAGCAATTCAACACCGTGCCGGCATGCAGACATCTAAGACCATCATCGCGATCAACAAGGACCCCGATGCTCCGATCTTTGAGATTGCAGACTTCGGCGTTGTGGGAGACCTGTTCACGGTGGTGCCGCAGTTGGTCGCGGCCATCGAAGGGAAGCGAGGCTAGGGACTATGGCCAGACAGGGTCTTCCCCGCATTCCGGATGCCAATGCCACGGGAACCGAATCGAAGGCTGCCGCCCAACAACCCGAAGTGGAGGTCGCCGCGGAAGCCAGTGCTGCCGTCCCCGATGGGGATGCCGGCTCGGGCCCGGGTGCCGTCGCGCCAACGGCACGCAGGCGAGGGCTGCCGCGTCCGACGGAATCCGCCGGTGCTTCTTCAACCCTGACGGTCGACCAGGGTCCAGCAACGGTGGCAGCAGTCGAACCCGTTGCGGAACATGCCGTGCAGAGCATGGTTGCGGCCTCCGGGGACAAGGTCTCGGTGGACAGCCCGTCACAGGTTCGCGAACCCGGCATATTCGAGAAGCTACGAGGCAGCAGGCTCGGGCGTCTTGCCATGTTGGGCTCGGTGCTGCTTGCGGCGCTGGCGGTCTGCGTATTTGCTGCCCGATGGCTGGTCACGTTGGAACCGGTGCAGGGCTTCCTTGCGCGCTACCCGGGCGAGACCGAGCTGCTGCAGGGCGCCCCGGTGGGATTCCCGGCCTGGCTTGCCTGCAGCACTTCTTCAACATGTTCCTGATGGTGCTGATTATCCGGTCGGGTTGGCAGGTGCGCACGCAGCGTCGCCCGCCGGCAACGTGGACAGCCCGCTGGGGTAAGAGCCCCAAGAAGATCAGCATTAATTTGTGGCTCCATCAGTCACTCGACATTCTGTGGCTGGCCAACGGCGCGATATTCGTTCTCCTGCTGATTGCCACCGGTCAATGGATGCGGATCGTCCCAACGAGCTGGGAGGTCTTCCCGAACGCGCTTTCCTCTGCACTGCAGTACGCCTCATTGGATTGGCCCACCGAGAATGGCTGGGTAAATTACAACAGCCTGCAGGTTCTGGCATACTTCGTCACCATTTTTGTCGCGGCGCCCCTGGCAGCGATCACTGGCTTCAGGATGTCGGGAGCCTGGCCCGGCAAGGCCGAGCGGCCAAGCAAGGGTTATCCGATAGAGGTGGCAAGAGCGATCCACCTGCCCGTCATGTTCTACTTTGTCGGGTTCACCATCGTGCATGTGGCTCTGGTGCTATCGACCGGGGCCCTGCGCAACCTGAACCATATGTATGGCCGGGCAGGACGTGGTCAACTGGTACGGATTCTGGATCTTCTTCGTCTCGTTGTCGGTGATTGCCGCCGGCTGGCTTGCAGCTCGTCCGCTGGTTCTTGCTCCCATTGCCTCGCTTTTTGGCAAGGTGGGTCGATAGACCGTAGTTATTCATCGAATATTCCCAAGCCGCAGGTTCCGAGGATTCCTCGGAACCTGCGGCTTGCTCCATCATGGCCTCTGCACGGACGCCCATGGCCTGTCCCAGGGAACGTACTCGCCAATAGGATGGCATCATCCCGGTGACAGGGACCGCGAACAGCACTGGCTTTACTTCGCTGGTTGACTAAAGGCTTAGGCTGGGTACGGCTGGTTCCCGGCCGGAAAGAGGCAGATAGGCAGTGCTACATCGTAAAACGGACCGCAAGAACCTGCAGGGGGAAGAGACGCGGAACCGTATTCTCGAGGAAACGATGCGTCTGGTTGCCAGGCATGGTTATGCCGGAACGAGTCTCACCATGGTCCGAAAGGCAAGCGGGGTGTCAGCCAGTTCTGTCTACTGGCATTTCTCCGATAAGGACCAACTGATTGCCGCGGCCTTGGAGCATGCTTACCGGGCACAGGCCAGGTCGCTCCCAAACTGGCTCGATACATTGCCAGGAGCGCTGCGCAGGGCGGATCTGTTCACCGAGCTGATGCGGTCGCCCAAATCGGACTCAGCCATGGAGTACTGGCGCTTCGGACTCCAATTGGCAGTGGTCCGCCCGCAGACCGAGATCCCTGCGCGGGACCGTTTCCTTCAGATCCGCCGCGAAAGCATCGAATGGCTCGGCCAGTGGTGGGAGCGAACCTTTCCCGTGGACATGGAGCAGAAAAGAGCCGCGGCACTACTGCTTGGCCAGTTCACAGTGAGCATGCGCGAAAGCGAGTTCTTGAAGCTCCACGGTAACTGGCAACTCGACGACCACCGCCTCACCTGGATGGTGGCGGCCTGCCTTGACGAGGTAGCCAACCGCACGAGCGAACTCGTTTCCGAACGCTTCATAGAATCCGTGCGGGAACTTGACCCCCAGCCTGAGGATCCGGCACCCAGTGGCGGCCGTGAGATCCTGGTGCAAGCGGCAAAGGAGGTCATCATGGAATTCGGCTACGATGGCGTCACCATTGCCAGGGTTTGTGAAAAGGCCCGATTGCCGGCCAGCTCTCTCTACTGGTCCTTCAAGGACAAAGACGAACTGATTTCCACTGTCATAGCGGCTGCGTGCAGCAAGTGGGGAGAAGCGCGCCATCGTACGGAGCCACTGCCGGCAGATGGTGACTGGTCCCGGATCGTGCGCGCCCATATCCTGCCCACAATGCGCAACTCGGCCAACGAAAGCGGGCTCCTGTCCTTGGGGTTGCTGCTTTTGCTGCAGCGCGCGGACGCAGTGCATCAGGGCCGGCGCGACCTCGAACTCGTCATGCAGGACACTTATGACTTCACGGTCGACTGGTTCCGGCAGGTGCTTGCCCTTGCTCCGAAAGAGGGCCCCGATGCTGACCTTCCCGTGTATCTCACCGAATGTCTCTTCCGGCTGCTCGACGGCATCCTGTTGAGCCGGCAAATCGATGAACGGCCATGGGACCCAGAATTTCTCGCGGACTTGATCAGCACGGCGCTGTATCGCGTTGCCCAAACGGCCAGGGACGACAAGCTCATCCTGGGCCGTGAAGGTCAAGCCGAACCAGAACCGATCATTGGCTGGCACCCATCGCAGCAGCAGCGTTCATCAGCTGCTCAGCCCATTTCGTGATCTGCTGTGCCGAGACGGCGCTTGGAAGTTGCGCGATGCGCAGTACCAGCCGGACCTTCCCGGCGGCATCCCATACCGGCGCCAGCAGGGAATCAACTTCGTATTTTTGACCGTCTTCCAAGCACACGGGGGCGTAGCTGCTTGACGTCCGGGAGATGATTTCACGAATCCCGCGTTCCTGGGCAGGGGTGTAGCAACCCGATGAGTATTCCCTCAGTGCCGCGAATATCTCTTCGTCCCGGTAATCGCCGCGCATCGTCATCGACCAGCCACGGTTGCGCACCGCCTGCAACCGTTCGCGATATTCCTGTGGGGTGCATTCGTCGCTCGGCAAGGCCCGAGCCAGCCAGCGGTCAATGGACGCATCGTCCTCCCAGGCCATGCAGAGCTCTCCCATCGGAGGCATGAGGGGAATACGCTCCCCCAGCCGGTCTTCGGTGTCCCAAGGGGAGCCGGATCCAGCGACCAGGACAGCCATCTGATCATCGATGACCGCCATGGCCGTGCATTCAGCCCCCAACGACGACGCCAGCCGATCCATTTCCGCTCGTCCCCTCTCGGCCAGACGCACCCCGGCAATGAGATCTGTTTCGAACGGAGCATGGAGCGACATCGGAGCGAAGCGGCCGTAACCGCCCTGGAAGAACAGCAGCGGGGCTACCGGGCGACAGACCTGAAGTTCCTGGACGGCGCCGACCACGATGTGGTGGTCCCCAGCGTCGTCGACGGATTCAAAGGTGCAGTCAATGTAGGCAACCACGCCTTCCAGTACCGGAGCGCCGGACGGGGAAACCGTCCACGGCACGGAGTCGAATTTGTTCTCTGTTCGTCCGGCAAACCGGCGGCATACGTCTTCCTGGTCCGCAGCCAGGACGTTGACGCAGAAGGAGCTCGCCGTGCGCAGCCTCTTGAACGTATACGAGGTGACTGCGGGCAGGAACCCCACCAATGGAGGATCAAGCGACACCGAGGTGAAGGAGCCCACAATCATGCCCACAGGCTCTCCATCGTCGGCAATGCCGGTTATGAGGACCACTCCGGTGGGGAAATGCCCTAGGACATTGCGGAAAGCCATTGGATCCCCAACGGTTGGGCTTTGCGCCCGCAGGCTCACTGCGTTCATAGTCCTTCCTTTCAGAAGGTCGTGGCTTTCGGTCGTGTGAGAGAGGTTAGTTGTGTTCCAGCAGATCCAGTGCGACGTCCACGATCATGTCCTCCTGGCCCCCCACCATCCTCCGCTTGCCCAATTCCATCAGGATCTGTGTCGTGGGAACCCCGTATCGCCTGCTGGCGGTTTCGGCGTGGCGCAGGAAGCTGGAGTACACCCCGGCGTATCCCAGGGACAGGGTTTCGCGGTCCACCCGGACCGGGCGGTCCTGCAACGGTCGTACCAGGTCATCGGCGGCGTCCATCAGGATTGGCAGAGAACAACCGTGCTCGAGGTCGTACTTGTCTGCCGCGGCGATGAAGGCTTCCAGCGGGGCATTGCCGGCGCCGGCACCCATTCCCGCCAGTGAGGCATCGACGCGGTTGGCGCCGTGTTCGACTGCCGTCAGCGAATTCGCCACACTCAGCGACAGGTTCTCGTGGGCATGGATCCCGATTTCCGTGGCCGGATCCAGGACTTGGCGGAAAGCGTCGATGCGTTCGGCCACGCCCGGGGGTGTCAGGGCACCGCCGGAATCAACCACATAGACGCACGTTGCCCCGTAGCCTTCCATCAGTTTCGCCTGTTTGGCCAGTTCCACGGCGGGAATCATGTGGGACATCATCAAGAAGCCCACGGTGTCCATGCCGAAGTCCCGGGCAGCCGCGATGTGCTGGGCCGATACGTCGGCCTCGGTGCAATGGGTGGCGATCCGCGCCACCGAAGCACCGGCGCTTTGGGCCGATTTCAGATGATGGATGGTTGCAATCCCCGGCAGAGCCAAGGTCGCGACCTTGGCGTTCTTGACCGCACCGGCAACAGCGGAGATCCACTCCAAATCGGTGTGTGCGCCGAACCCGTAGACGCAGGAAGAACCGTTGATTCCGTCCCCGTGTGCGACTTCGATGGAAGAGACGCCGGCGGCATCAAGTGCAGTGGCAATGGCGACGGCCTGGTCCACCGTGTACTGATGGCGAATGGCATGCATGCCATCGCGGAGGGTGACGTCGGAAATGTAGAGCTTGCTCATGCGCCTACCTCCTGCGGCATAGCTTCGGTGTGTCGGCCTTCTGATTCGCCGTTTTCGGCCCAACGTTCGGCGACGGCCATGGCGGCGGAGGTCATGATGTCCAGGTTGCCGGCGTAGGCCGGTAGGTAGTGGGCCGCCCCCGTCACTTCGAGCATGACTGTGATGCGGGTGCCCCGAAACTCTCCCGATCCCGGCAGATACAGAGGGGTTTCGCCGTCGAATGTCTCGAACTGGACCTCCTGCTTAAGCTGGTAGCCCGGAACGTATTGCTGCACTCGGGCAACCATCGCGCAGATGGATGCCTCCAGCGCAGCGTGGTCACTCTGGCCTTCGACGAGGCAATACACGGTGTTGCGCATCAGCATGGGCGGCTCGGCCGGGTTCAGGATCATGATGGCTTTGCCCTCGGCGGCACCGCCGACCTGGACCAATGCCGCGGAGGTGGTCTCGGTGAATTCATCGATATTTGCCCGGGTGCCCGGTCCCGCGGAACGTGACGACACGGATGAGACAATCTCTGCGTACCTGACCGGTGCCACCTGGGAAACCGCGGCCACGATGGGAACCGTCGCCTGCCCCCCACAGGTGACCATGTTCAGGTTGGTTTCCTCCAGGTGGTCTTCCATGTTGACTACCGGAATGCACGAGGGGCCGACGGCTGCCGGCGTCAGGTCGAGCATGCGTACACCGGTGCCCTTCAGCAACTCCCAGTTGGCCCGGTGCGCCGATGCGCTGGTGGCATCGAAAACGATCTTGATGTCTTTGAAGTTCGGCAGCTCGAGCAGTCCCTGGGCGCCCTCGGCAGTCGTGGGAACGCCAAATTTTGCGGCGCGCCGCAGACCGTCGGAGTCGGGATCGATCCCCACCATCGCCCCCATTTCCAGTCGGGTGGATCCGCGCAGCACCTTGATCATGAGATCGGTTCCGATGTTGCCTGAGCCGATGATCGCCACCGGCCAGCGTTCTTGTTCTTCCACTACTTCTCCTCGTGCGTGATGCGGACCTGACCAAGGCCCTGGATGGTTGCAACTGCGTTGGCCCCCGGAGGGAAGTCGACGATGGGTCCCAGGGCTCCGGTCATCAGGATTTCCCCGGCGCGAAGTGGCCTTCCGAGCCCCGCCATGCGCCGCACCAGCCAGAGCGCGGCGCGGTACGGGTGCCCGAGGCAAGCGGCGCCCGAACCTACCGAAGCCACGTGGCCGTTGACTGTCATGACCATCCCTGCCGCAGTCAGGTCCAACGCCGAAGGCAGGACAGGGACTGTCCCGGTGACAAACCGCCCGCAGGAGGCGTTGTCCGCAATGGTGTCCAGGATTGAGATATCCCAGTCATGAATTCTTGAACCCACAACCTCAATGGCTGGCAGCAGATGGTCCACGGCCGCAATCAGTTCATTTATGGTGGTGTCGGGGTTGGGCAGGTCCTTCTTCAAAACCAAGGCCACCTCGGCCTCCACGCGTGGTTGCAGGACCTCTCCGACTGCAAGTCCTTCACCATCGGCAAGACACATGTCCGCGAACAAGACCCCGAAGTCGGGCTGGTCAACTCCCATTTGTACTTGAACTGCCTTGCTGGTCAAGCCGATCTTGCGGCCAACGACCCGGCGTCCCTCCGCGACCCAATGGTCCTCATTGGATCGCTGTACCGAATACGCGGCCTCGATGCCACCGAACGCGAGCTCGTCACGGATTGGCCTTATCGCCAAGCCATTGCGTTCGGCGTCCCGCAGTCGTTTTGCCACGTCCGCAAGTTTCGCGATGCCGGCGGGTGCCGTCTCGATGAATGTAGTCATCCGTCCTCCCAGAGTGAGAACCCAGTATGGCCCGGGGCGGGGAGGCCTCGGGGCAGTGGTCCCGGAGAGCGGGATAGTGCTTGGTTCGCGCACTGGCCCAGATCCTGTAGTGAGGTGTACAGTGAACACACGTCTAGTGTTTGGCGTCACATCCCCGTGGTGGTTGTCCCGGACAAGAGGCCTTGGCCAATGTAGGTTGCGTCTCCTCACATGGAGGAGCGCGATATTTTCTTCTTTCCGGAGGTTCTTGATGAGTGTTGTAACCAGTACCCCCGCCGAGTGGTCGTCCACACCAGTAAACATCCAACCCCCCTCGATGGCGGCCCGGATGACATTGATCATGGAGGCCTTCGAGCCTTTCAACGTGAGGCTTCTGCTGGACGAAATCACCCAGCGCACGCAACTTCCGCGTTCGACGACGCACCGGATCCTGGACCAACTTGTCCAATTCGGATGGGTGGAGCACACATCGGAGGGTTATGGCATGGGGTGGCGGACGATGAAGTACCGCAGCCACGATTCCGTAACCAGCCGGATCCGTGCCGAAGCGGCACCGTTGCTGCATGATCTCCAGGTGCGCACGGGGATGGTGGTGCATTTGGCGGTTCTTGACGGTGCTGAAATCCGGTATCTCGATAAGCTTGGTGGGCGTTCGGCGGTCACCATACCGTCGCGCGTCGGCGGCAGCAATCTTGCGCACGCTACTGCGCTTGGCAAGTCGATGCTTGCATGGATGGATCCGGAAAAGCTGGACGAGCTGTTCGAGGACGGATTGCCTCAGACCACCCGGAATACCATCAATGACACACAAATGCTCTACGCCGAGCTCAGCCGAGTCCGGCGTCGGGGCGGCCTGGCATATGAATCAGGTGAGAGCTTCGAAGGCGTTGCGTGCGTGGCGGCGGCCATCCGCGGGCTCCGGGAACCGCTGGCAAGTATTTCGCTGGTCGGCCGGGCCCAGGATCCCCTGGAGCGGTTGGCCCCGTTGGTGCTTGAAGCAGCACGCCAAGTGTCAGAGGCCCTGTTGTCCCCGACCCACCCTGGAGCATAGGAAGTCCGGCGGATTCTTGTTCTCCGTGGTTTCCACGCCGGGAATCGGTGGCTGTGAACGTTGGTTTCGGACAAACTGGCTTTGTTCCGGGGGTTCCGCTTTGATAGCGCCATGGCATCTACGCACCTATGAAACGCATGATCTAGATGATTAAGTCCTATTGGGTTCAGGGGTCGTAGGCGTTCGGGGAGCGTTTCGGGGTTCGTATGTATTCCAGTTGTGCCAGATTCCGGCCGCGAGGACCGGGAGCTTTGAGGCGACGCGGGCATAAAGCCCGTCGAAGGTCCGTGCGCCGTGGTGCTCGAGGCCGAGTTGGCCCTTGAGGCTGTCGAATACCGACTCGAGCCATTGGCGGATGCCGCCGAATTTCCCGAAGCGGGGTTTTTCGTCCTTGCGGTCCGGTCGCAGGAGGTTCGCTCCGACGTCCTTGGTGATGAACCTTTCGAAGTCCCGGCCGGCGAAGCCCTTGTCGGTGTTAAGCCGCATTCTGCATAATCGCTGAGGATCTGCTGCGGGACCCTGTACGCCGCGAACGCTTCCCTAAGCACCGAGACCGCATCTTGGCCGTTCTCCAGCTGGGAGAAGCACTGGGTGCCGACATTGAAACGGGTGCCGTCATCGAGGATTTGGTAGATCATGACCTTGGTGGCGTTCGGGTCGAACAACCGGTATTCCAGCCCGTCGAGCTGCCACATCTCCATCGGAAACTACCGAGAGAAGCGCTGCACGGCCGTTTCCGGGGATTCTTCCGGGTCACGCCGGGCTCGGCCAGGATCCGGACGATCGTTGCCACCGAGGGGACCTGCTGGCTGAATTCATCGATGTCCACGGCCTCGAACCACAGGGATTGCAGACCGCTGTCCCAGCCGGACTGCGCCAGGCGTTTGCGGATGCGCAGGACCACGTCCTTGGTTTGTTCGCCATAAATCTTCTTCGTGGTTTTCGGGGCCCTCGAATGAGGGTTCAGGGTCTTGATGCCTTCGGCGATGCAATCAACGATTCAGGGGACGTCGTATTGGTCACGAACTACCACGTTGTAACGTGGCGCACCCTCGAGATCTGTTTCGTGGGAGATGCTTTCGCAAACAGAGTGCCCCGAACGCTGTGGGTAGAGCTACCCAGCGAGTTCGAGCGACCGGACACCCCGTTGTTTGATGAGCTTGGACGGTGGGAGATTCAGCTATATGACGGCGAACCAGGCGACTTGCGGCCGCGATGGTTCCAGGATGGCGATCATGTGTACGGCGACATGAAGCCACCGATAACTCACGTCGTGGTTTTTCCTGTTAATCGTGAGCAGGCAAGTCACCTGAGTCGCTACATCTACAAGTGGGATCAAGGGGAGGGCCTACCGTTGAGTATCACAGACACCCTATTTGTCGTTGGCTATCCGATATCTCTGATCGGAAAATGGAGGTGACCTGCCTGCGGCGGGCGCACTGCTGCACCCCGTCGTGGTCCGGCGGCCTGGCGATGGTATGAAGCCGGATGGGTGTCAGGCCGCGGGTGTGAGGGTGACTTTGTAGCCGAGGGCTTCGAGTTGGCGGATGTTATTGCGCTTTTGCCGATTGGCGTTGATGCGGGTGTCGTAGAAATCGGGGCCGAGGTCGATGTAGCTGGTTGTGGGATCGACGAGCAGGTGCCAGATGATGACCAGGATGGATCGGGCGACAGCGACCAGGGCCTTGAGCCTGCCCAGCCGTTTGACCAGGCGGCGGTACCGTTGCCCCAGGAAGGTGTTGGTCTTGGCAGCAGCGGAGGCGACCTCGCCCAGGACACCTTTGAGGTAGGGGTTGCCCTTTCCCGGGGAACCGGATCGGTTCCTGGCGCCGGACTGATTCGCGCGGGGACTCAACTTGGCCCACGAGGTCAGGTGTCCTGCGGTGGGGAACTGGGTCATGTCCAGGCCGATCTCGGCGATGATGGTTTGTGCGGCGCCGGGTCCGATGCCGGGAATCTGGTCAAGGCGTGCGATGGCCGGCAGGAGGGCGGCGTCGGCTCCGGTGCCTGCGTCCGGGCCGGTGGTGCCGTCGGGGTCGACTCCCTGCGCTGCTGGGATTGCTGCGATCAGTGCTTCTATCCGTGTGCTCAGGTGCTCGATCTGACCGGACAGGGCATCGATCTGGCTCAGCAGGACCCGGGCCAGGTCCGCGTGGTGGTCATCGAACCGGCCGGTGAGTGCCTGGACCAGCGCGGCGTGTTTGACCCGCAGCCGGCCCCTGGCCAGGCCGGCAAGAACATGGGGGTCACGTTCGCCGTTGATCAGCGCTTCGATCATCGCGCGTGCGGAAACGCCCATGATGTCCGTGGCCACGCTCGAGAGCTTGATCAGCGCATCCTCCAGCAGTTTCTCCACGCGCTGGACGTGACGGGAGCGTTCGACGGTCAGGTCCGTCCGAAGGCGGGTGTAGTCGCGCAGTTGCCTGAACTGGACGGGCGGGACAAACGAGGGGCGCAGCATGCCCCGCTCGTTCAGCTTGGCCAGCCAGAGCGCGTCGAGCTTGTCTTCTCCGAACTAAGAAATTGCGGGGAAATCGTCCATATTACTGTCCGTTTCGGGGGCCGGGTGGGCTGATGTTGGTGCGGCCGGCGGCTTGGGTGAAGGTGGGCATGCCGAGTTGGGTAGTGTTTCGGCGCTCGGTTATTTGGTCCATTTCGGCAAGTTTGGCTCGGGCCCCTGCGAGGCTGACTTTGAGGCCTTCGGCTTCTCCGAGCCAGCGGTGGGACTCGGCTTCGGCGATGCGCTCGATGAGGTTATCGCGGATCTGTGCCAGGCGGGGTCTGGCCGTAGCAGCGGGCAGCGCAGGCAGCTGTGCTCGTGGATGCAGGGCGTGTCGTAGGAGCGGCCGCAGTCACCGATGGAAACCTTCCGGTGTTCGAAGTGGCCGATGAACTCGGACCATTCCTCGTCGGTGGGGGTGCGGTATTCCTGGCTCGGACGCAGCGCGCGGCGGCGGGCGATGAACTCACGGTGGCCGTTGATGACTTCTTCGGGGTAGACGGCCTTGTATCCCATGGTGGTGTTGATGTCGCGGTGTCCGGCGACGAGTTGGGCGATGTGCGGTGGCATGCCGTGCATGATCGCATCGGTGATGAAGATTCGGCGGAAGTCGTGGAAGGTGTAGCGCATCGGGCTGCCGGCGCCGTCCTTGATGCCGAGTTCCTCCAGCGCGTGGTCCAGGTATGTGCGTAACGCGGTTTCTGAAACTGCCCGGTTGTCCAGACGCCGCCGCCATTGGAACAACAGGGGCAGGGGCTGGTTGTAGACGCGTTCGTTTTTGTCGTAGGACACTACCGGCGAAACATGCGGTTGCCCGGCGCGGATCCGGGAGACGATCTGGGAGAGCACGTCAGCGAGTTCGGGTGAGATGACCAGTATTCGCTCGGCGTCGGTCTTGGATGGGGCGATCTGCAGAAGAGGAACCAGTTCCCCCGTGTCGGGCAGCCGGTATTGGATCAGGCTGTGGTGTGAGAGTTCACCGAGCTCTTCGATGCGGATGCCCGTGTGGCGCAGCACCTCGACCATGGCCCAGGTCCAGAAACCACGGTGCTCTCCGAAGGTCAGATCGCGGCGTGGTCCGCCCTCCGGGTCCTCGGCCCAGACCCGGCCTGTGGCTTCGGTCTTCATGGCCGTGCGGCGCAAAGTTTGGCCTGCAGCGGTGAAAAGTTCACCGGCAGTGGTGCGTTCGCCGGCGGCGAGCAGGTCACTGGTGCGTGCCCGTTCGGCCTGCACCCACGAGACCAGCGCCGGCAGCACCGGCAGCCGTTCGCGGGTGCGTTGGTCCGTGCGTGATTTACGGGCCAACCGGTCTTTTTTGTGGGAGACATCGGTGGCGCTGACCGGGCAACGCACCGCCCACGGACCCCACCGTGCAGGGTCGTCATCGGCCCATTCGGCCAGATCCAGGTAGAAGGCGCGCACGGCAGAAAAGACGCTGCGTCCATCCAGCCGTGCCGACGTCCTTTGGATCTGCTCCCCGTTGGCAGAGGTGCTGGTGCGGGCACGGGTCATGACCCGCTTTTTCCATGACGCGGCGACCTCGGACGAGAACTTCAGTGAATCGATCCCTGGCTGGTGGGCTTCCAGGTCGGCCCAGAACAATTTGCCCAGCAGGTAGGCGGTGCGTTGCAATGAGGAGAAGTCCATCGCCATCTGGCGTTCCCGCAGGTAATCCACGAGCACGTCCCGGACCGGTCGGCACTTGATGTTGTAGCGGTCGATCAGCTGCTCGCACGTGGGTTGGCCGTTGCCGGAGAACATTTCAATGGCGGCGGGCGCATCCTCGCCCCAGACATGGTGGCGCAGCAGTTGATAGAACAGCGGGCTGCGCGCGTTTGTCTGCAGCCGGGTACTGGTGCCGATGCCGGTGACGGTCGCAAGCAGCTCAACGCAGTCTCCGACCCTCACCGCCGAGATCGGGCCTCCCTTGGCGGCCATGATGACTGCGATCCGGGTCAGGGCCTGTTGGCTGGTTTGCGGTTCCAGGTGCGCGTCGGTGCAGGCCTGGTTCAAGTCGGCGAACGCCTTGCTGTCGCGGGTGCGGGCCATCTCGGGGGCCAATCCCCGGCGCGCCGGGGCGAAACGCAACAGCCAGTCCAGGCCCGGACGGATCACATCAGCGCAGATCAGCACCATCAGGCCGATGCTCAGGTGGGGTGCCGGCTCACCAGGAGCGTTCCGCCCCCGGCCGGCGGCCTCGCCGATGAACAAGTCCCGCCAGTCGGGCGCAGCCTCCGCGCCGCTGGCCTGCCACCGTTGCTGCCAGTTCCCGCCGGGGAAATCGGCCAGCCAGCCCAGCACTGCCAGCACTCCCGTGCGGCGGATCCGCTGGCTGTTCGGATTCTCCAAACTGAACGGTGCAGCGAGCACGCGGGCCAGCACCGCAGAACGATCATCACAGGTCGAAGGCCACGACGGGCCGACCCCGCGCGCGGGGAACGCGGCCATCAGCTGCGCCCCGGTTTGCCCCACTGCGTTGCCCGTCACCGCACCGCTGGCCACCGGCGGGGCGAGCAGTTGTTCGCTGCCCGTCATGGCTGGTTCCCTCCGAAGAGGATCCGCAGGCTTTCGGGACGGTAACCGGGTGCCGGCGGGGGCGCCGGGTCACGCAGGAGCTGCCGGGCATGAAAGGCAAGCACTCCGGCAATCACGTCCTCGGTCACCGGGTTCAGATACCGCTGCGTGGTCGATAAAAATGCATGACCCAGGACCCATTGCACGTCGGTCAACGGCATCTTCGGATCCTGGGCCATCCGGTAGGCGGCCGTGTGGCTTGTGTCCGCAGAGGCCGTGTGCGGTCGGGTTTGTGTGGTCATTGGTCCGGGTTCGTTAAGGACGATGTGATGGTGACGTGGATCGTCCAGCGTGTTGCATTCGACCGCTGACGCCATGACAGAGATCACATTGCGGACGCGTTGTGAGTACCCGTGTGGCGCGGAGTCGCTGTCGCGCAGATGCTGTCGGGTCGGCTGGGCAGCTCAGCATGGTCCGATCGATGGGGTCTTCGCTCGGCGTACCGGGAGACGGGCGACGCGGCTCGATGTGTCGGCGACGGCGCGGAGTCGGATGATCTCCTCGTGCTGCGCGGCCAGACGGGCCAGGGTCTTGCCGCGGAAGTCGCCGAGTTCTGCGATGGCCTGTTCCGCCTGTGTGAGACGGTCCCTGAGCTTGGCGTTCTCAGTCTTGAGTCGATCGACCTGCGCGATCTTCGGGTCGGGGGTGGTCCCGGTGTCCTGAAGGCGCTTGAGTCGGTCCTCGAACTCGGCGCGCAGGTGGGCGTAGGGGCGGCTGCCGTAGAAGGCGGTTCGGTCGACGCCGGATTCGCGGGCCAGGGTCTTGATGTCGCAGTTCCCGCCGGGCGGGATCTCGCCGCGCAGCAGGCGGTCCATGGCGGCGCGGATGCGCATCTCGTTCTCGGTGCGGGCCGCGGCAGTAATCCTCACGCGTCGTCCTCCTTCGTGATCTGGGACGAAGCGACGTCGATCTCGGCGATGACGCGCAGGGCCCGGTCGTAGTCGCCGCTCAGACGTGTGCGTTCGGCGGTGCGGGTCTTGCCGAGCTGGCCGAGGAACGCCTTGGTGCTTGCGGCGTGCTCGGCCCATACCGGGCGGTGGGCCAGGTGGTGGGTGGCCTGCGGGCAACGGGCCGAGTCACACATTCCGGCTAGCGGCCGCGTCGCGGCAGGGGTGCCGGCCAGCTTCAGGCAGAGCGCCCGGGAGGGGTCGGTGAACCAGCAGTAGTTCGCCGGCCCCAGGTGCAGCACCTTCGCCCGCTTGCTCAACAGGTTGAGGATGTCGCGGTCGTTGCGCTGGATCGTCGGCGCCGGGGCGGAGCCCTCATTAGGGGTGCCGTCGATGCTGGCGAAGAACTCTGTCAGGGCCCGGGCGCCGGGTCCTGCCGGCAGGATGCCCTGCTGGTAGTTTCGGAACTCGGCCAGGACCAGCTCCAGGTTCCGGTCGGCTTCATTCTTGTTGACCTCGGCTAACAGCATGGCTTGGGCGCCGCCGGGGCGAGAGCTGTAGCCCTCCGTTGTGGCGACGGCGATGTGTTTCAGGTGGATCTTGGTGGCGAGGACGCCGCCGGGCCGGTAGGCCATCTCCAAGGACAGTGTCCGCCTGAGCATTCTGAGGTTCACCCGGCCTTCCGGGATCGGGTCCAGGCCGATCCGTGCCCCGGCCGGGGAGTTGACCCAGGCCCGGAACCAGGCGTAGCGGACCGAGAAGGCGAAGCGCCCGAACAGCGGCGCCCCGTCGTGGGCGTCCTCGTGCAGCCGTTCGGCGAGCTCGACCGCCCGGTAGGCCGGTTCGATGACGATCCACTCGTCGTCGGTGCCGCCCAGGGGCTGACCTTGACGATCTTGCTGGCGATCCGGAAGCGGTGCAGGCCGGGGATGGGTTCCTCGACCGGGCGGCGGCAGCCGACGCGCAGGGCCATCAGCTCGGAGGCGCGCATCCCGGAGACCGCGGCCAGGACGATGATCGAAGCGGTGCGGACGGTTCCGATCAGCGCGACGGCCTGGGACCGGTGCAGCGGGAGTGTCCAGGGAAGCGTGCCGGAGCCGTCGGCGGCCGGGGTGTCGGCCGCGTCGCGTCCGAACACCTTCTCAACCCCCACCGACGCCACCGCCTGCTCCAGTGGCCCCCGCATGGTCGGGATCCACCGGGCCCAGAACTGGCTATAACCGGCCGTCCTGGCCAGCGCTCCGGTGGCCAGTGGCAGCAGCGGGTCCTCGGCCGCCCAGCCGTCGGCGATCCGGGCGGCGATGTCGTGGTCTTCCATCATCGGGAGCCCCGTGCCGGCGGATGTGTACTGGGCCAGCACGGCCTTGATGTCCTCGGGGAAGGACGGGGAGCTGTGGCGCAGGCCGGCTGCCTTGAGCGAGGAGACGCGGTCGACGGCGCGTACTTGCTGTTGCAGTTCGATCACGTGCGGGCCGAGCACGCCGACCAAGTGCAGGGCCGCGGCGAGTATCGGCTGCAGGACGTGGTCGGGGACCGGCTCTGTGGCGTTCCCTGTCCGGCCCGAGGGCATCTCGGCGACCGCCGAAGCCGTGGCCCCGCCCCAGGGCCGCAGGTCTGTCCGGACGCGGTCGGCGGTGAACAGCTCCCGGTAGTTGACCAGATCGACGATGACTTGGGCGGCGGTGCGTCGGATGCCGTGGCTCTGCTCTCCGACGACGACGCCTTCGTCATCGACGATGTAGCGCCGATGCCCCAGGTAGGCCTCGCAGTCGGCGGTCTCCAAGTGTTCCAGGCTGGGCAGCCCGCGCTGGGCGAGCCAGGCGAAGAACCTGGTGATTTCCTTCAGGCGTCCGTTGCAGCTGCGCAGGTGCAGCGGCGTGCGGTAGGCCCGTGGCAGCAGCGCGACGGCCTCGTGCCGCGGGGCCAGCAGTGCCAGGACGAGTTCCTTGGCGACCATGCGCCATCGCGGATCGGTGATCGCGGCGAAGTCAAAGCGCCGGTTGGCCAGAGCCATGTCGACCGGGAGGCCGACGACGTCGGTGAAGTCCCAGAGGTCCTCCTCGAACACCGGACGGTAGGTGTCGGGCGGGAGTGTCAAGCCGGCCTCGCCGCAGATGTCGGAGCCGGTGAACGGGGCGGCCCGGCGGTCATCGGCCTGGATGGGGGAAACGGCGGATCTCATGTGGTGCGCTCCTCGGGACGTAGCGGGATCTCCTCGTCGGCGCCGGCCACGGCGATTGCCGCGGCGGCCACGACCGCGGGGTCGAAGCGGTCCAGCACCTGGCTGATCCGGACGGCATAGGGGCCGAAAACGGCCATGAACTGGGCGGCGGGCATCTGCTGCCACTGGCGGGAGAAGAATGCCTTTAGGCGCAGCAGGTTCGCCGCGTGGCGCGGGGCGAACACCGCCAGCGGACAGAGCAGGCAGACCCAGGGACGGGCCGGGCACGGTTTGCCCGCCGGGCCGTGCAGCCCGGAGAGCTGGTCGCCGCAGGCTGCGGTGAACACGTCCCGGGCTCCGCCGACCAGTTCGGAAATCGCGGCGTCGCCCAGGCCGAGCCCGGCCATCAGCTGCGGGTAGTCCCTGGCCAGCGCAGCCGCGTCCTCCTCGGTGATCACCGTGGGCGGGTGAGCACGGCGCAGGATGTCGTGCTGGGCATCCTCCACGATCGTCTCGACCAGGTGCCGCTGCGCCGGCGTCGTGGCGGTCAGGTAGTGGTCGCCTTCGACCGACGGGGTGTGGTTGGGATCGATCGTGGCCCGGGCGCTGCCGCTCCAGGTGCTCTTGTCACGCACCGCGTGGTAGGTGGTGCGGATCCGCGACCGGTGGATCTTCAACGGCTGCCCGTCCGAGCCGAAGACCTCCCGGCGGCGGACCCAGCGCTGGATAGCGACGCGGTCAACATCCCGGACCAGGCGGGCATTGCCGACCAGGCTCATTCCCAGCCAGAGCCTGTCGCGCTCGGCGGCGGGAACCAGGCCCCGCAGCAACGCCGAGTGTGAGAGCCACTGCTCCAGCAGCCGCACCGCGGCCCGCGGCAGGTTCAGGCTCTCCGTCGAAGTCCGGCCTTTGACATAGGACAGCAGCACCGTGGAGTCACCGGCCCAGTCGACATCCCCGACGCCCAGGTCCGCGATACCGTCCGGGACGATCCCGGAGTAGACGCCGAACAGCAGTCGGTAGGCGATGAGTGCATCAAGGTGCGGGAACGCGGCCTGTACGGCCTGGTGGAACAGGACAGTGCCGCCGCGGCTGCGGAAAGCGTCGTAGGTGACGCCCAGCGCGGCGGCGAAGCCCGGCGTGCTGATCGGGCCGCTGCGGGCCAGCAGCCAACAGAAGTTCTCCGCTGTCCAACCGCCTTCGGCCGGGTGTCGGCCTGCGGCCACTGACAGCAGGGCTCTGCGGTGCGCGGCGTAGGATTCCTCGACCAGCGTCCGGCATGCCGAGGCCAACCGGTCCCACTCGGCCTCCGGGTAGGGCGGCAACGCCTGCCGGTTCGGCTGGATGTTGAAGTGGCGTCCCGCGGCCAACTCCAGCACCCCCTCGCCCAGGACGCCGCCGGAGCGGGCGAACCCCTCCACCAACGCCCGGGTCTGCGCCTCCAGATGGGTCGGACCGGCCATCCAGAACTTGGCCAACTGGCCCCGGCGCAGGTCACCGGCACCGCCGATGAAGCCCCCCTCTGCCACGGCCAGGACCATACGCCGCAGAGCCCGGACATAGTGAACGACCGAGCCTGCCGAATCGACGGTGCCGTGCGGATGGATCAGCTCCACCAAGCCGACCGCCAGGTCCCTGGCCAGGCGCGGGTTGGGCAGGCCCTCAAGCGAGAACTCGGCCGTGTCACCGTCGCTGAACACGCAGACCACGCCCAGCGGATCATCGAGAACCATCGTGGGCATCAGGCTTGGTCCTGCTCGTCAAACTCCGCATCGGACTCACGCTCGGCCGCGGCCGCGTCGAGGATCCCCGCCTCCGCCCCGGCGGCCTCGTAAGCGTGCCGGTAGATCCGTGTGGTGTCCAAGCGCTTGAGGTACTTCTCCGTCGTCAAGACAGTCGAGTGGCCGAGGAGATCGCGCAGCACCAGCAGCGGGTCGGCCTTCGACAGGTAGAACACCAGCGCCGCGTCGGCGTCAGCGTCCTTCGCCAGCCGTGCGGCAGCCCGGTAGTGCCCGCTGACCAGGTACTCGAGGGTTCTCATGGCAAAGCTGTGGCGAAGCCGATGGGGGTTTACGTGGGGGAACCTGGGTTCGAACCGGGCCCGGATCCGATCCGAGGTCCGCTCGAACACCGTGGCCCAGGCTGTGAACGGGCCGCCGCCGCTCTTGACCGCCAGCAGGCACGATCCGCCCCCGGGCGCGACCAGACGTCGCCGCTCCGCCGGTGTCAGCGACGCCCACGGCCGGCGGACGCCATTGATCCGGCCGCCCCGCTCGTCGGGGTCGCTCACCAGCAGCGGCTCGCCCCAGCGTCGCGGCGGACGCCATGCCGAGCCGGCGGTTGCGGCCTCCCGGTCCAGGCCCATGTAGTCGTGGACGGATGCCAGCGCATCGTAGGAGGTCCACGTGGTGCGCGGCTTGCGGCCCTTGGTGATCCCGGCCGGCACCGGGAACGGGATCGGCACAGTCGTCGGTGTCGGCGGCAGCGCGGGAATCTCCCAGGGCAGCAGGTGTGTGAACTCGGCCAGCCGCAGCCCGGTGGCCAGCGCCAGGTCGCCGATCGCGGCGTTGCGCGGCATCTCCCGGCCAGCGAAGCCGGTGTCGGGCGAGCCGTCCGGTGCCAGCCCGCGCAGGCCGTTGCGGAACAGCTCGATGAAGTCCGGCTCCAGGTACTTGATAGTCACGTGCGGCTTCGGAGTACGCCGCACCGCCAGGTTCACCTTCACCTCCCGTCCGGTGCCGGCGAACAACGCCCGCGCCGACCGGTAGGTGAACGGCTCGGCGGCCGCATACCCCTCATCGATCGCCCACCGGTAGAACAGCGACAGAATGCTCATATGCTGGCCCCACGTCGTCGCCGCGAACCTGCCCTTCACCGGACCCGCGGCCCGATGCTCGGCATACCGGCTCAACCCGGCCTTCAGCCGCTCCCGCGAGTCGAACAACGCGATCCCGTGCACGGCGAGGAACTCCGCCCACTCCTTCACCGCCCGCGCGTAGTTCTCCCATGAACTCGGTGCCGGGGCCCCGCTGACCGGGAGCTCGCGCAGCCACCGGTTCACCACCGCAGCCGGCCGCGGTGCAGCCGGACCGTCCTCGAACAGCAAGTCGTCATCGACCAGCACCGGCATCCCCTCCGGGATCACCGGCCTGTACTCGATATCCCAGGACTCCCAGCCCCGCGACGAGAAGAAACTCATAATCACAGAGCTGACAATAGAAACACCACACACCGTGACGCAAAGCCCAGACACCGAGGGAGCGCCCACCTCAAAGGCTTATCGCAACACGGGAACTAAGCAGAGATAATGTGGCGAAGGTCGTGCAGGGACCAGTCCGTGCCCAGCGATGCATTCGCCCGATCGAACATCGCCCGCGCCGCGTCATAGGTCAAGGCACGGAACGGGCGCCGCAACGTCCACCACAATGGTTCGTCCCTGCCCGGCGGAACCAGGTCCGACACTTGTGTTTGATAGAGACGCAGCCAGACGAACGCGTCCGGCGCGGCAGGCAATGGCTGTAACGCACCGGTGCCCTTGCGCAGCACGGTGATTAATTGCTGCCCGGGATCAACGTCAGCCACCGTGGCCCCCAGCAGCTCCGAGGCCCGGGCACCTGTCGAGACCCAGAACGCGACCAGCGCCCGGTCCCGGTGCGAGCCCAGCTGCGCGAACAACTTATCGAACTGGTCATCGGGGATCGCCCGTGGGGCCCGGGTCACGACCTTGGGCCGATAGCGGCCGCGGCGCTGCCCGGAAAACGGTTCCATCGGGTTGTGATGCGCCCGCGCGCGGGTGCCTCCACGGGCGCGGGCCAGGGGAAACGGGTTGAGCATCGGACCGGTGCCCGCTTCCAGGTGGAAATCGTAGAAGCCACGCAAAACGCTCTCGCAATGCGCAACCGTTACCGCGGCATACCGGTCGCCGTCCGGGGCCTTGCCCGGCCCAGGAGTCCCCCTATCCGCTCCGTGCCCCGCGTCGGAACCCGGCCCCCCACCATCGGGGTACCGCCAATGCGGTCGCACCGGCTTGAGCGCCACCTGCAGCCAACGGCAGAAATCACGCGCCTCGACCCGGGTTGCCTGATCCCACACCATCTCAAGGGCCGCCAGGAATCGAAACCAACGCAACAAGTCCATGCCATATGACCGCAGCGTCGTCGCTGGCCGCCCGCACGCCACCAGCTCGGCGAAGAATGCCGCCGCCGGCCTTATCGTCTCTCCGGCGCCGTCAACCAGCCGATACGGTTCGAAGGGGTTCCCGGTTGCCTCCAGCGAACCCGACGGCGGCACCACCAGCCCGGACAGTACCCGCGGAACGTTCTCTTCGTTGCCCATGAGAACAGAACCTAGCCGATGCAAACCGGCGCCGCCCACGGTTCTCCCGGGTGGACCCGGTTAGTTCGGTTAACACGTCGGTCTTGGGACGTCCCGGCAGATGCCTGACATCGCGCGCGTTGACCAGCCACGGCTCGAGCCCGTGCGCCTCCAGGAGGTAGAACACGGGCTTCCAATAGTCGGAGGTTGCTTCCATCACCACCCGCTCGATACGGAGGTCCACGAGATGGTTGGCCAGTTCCGTCAGGGACCGGCTCATCGTCGAATGCGTGGACACCTCCTGCAACCGCTTCTTCCGGTTCCCTTCCGCGGGGACCCGGACACAACAGACGAGTTCAGCCTTGCCAATATCGATCGCGGCGACCCTGGCAATGATCTGTTCCTCATCCTGGGATTCGGCCAGCATGATCCTGTTCATCTCCTCACTCAAAACACTCGCACTATGGATTCAGCGGCCGCCCGTGGGGATCACCGGGGAAAACCGGAATCTAGTCCGCGTCCTCGGCAACAGAAACAGTGAAGGGCCCACAGCGTGATCTCCAGCGCCCGGCTAGGTGACGGCCTGAATGAACCATAGAAGCACGGCGTCGACAGGCGACCACGGGAACATTTTCAGCCCGGAACGGGCGTCCCGCAAGGGACATATTGGCTAGGTGTGTTTCTTAGCAGGCCCGTCTGCGCCGCCGGCCCCATGCGCCGGGCCTAGGCTAGGAGGCGTCGGGCAAGTTGGTCCAGCCGCGTTTTGTGGTCTTGCCATACCAGCCGGATGCCGCGAGTGTTCCGCCGTCAACAGGGACGGTCTGGCCGGTCATGAAGCGTGCGGCATCAGAGGCCAGGAATTCGACAACGCTTGCATAGTCATCGGGCTGACCAAATCGCCCGAGGGGAACCCAGGAACGAACCAGCGCGGGATTGCGCCCCGCCAGCATGAGCTCCGAGGGTGTCTGCTCGGTGTCGGCGAGGTCGGGGGCGATCGCGTTGACCCGGACACCGCTCGGACCGAGTTCTACAGCGAGGCTCTTCGTGAAGGCGGAAACGCCCGCCTTGTACGCGGAGTACACTACATGCCCCGGGATGCCTCGGTAGGCCTCGACCGTCGACAGATTCACGATGCTCCCGCTACCGCGCTCGACCATTCCGGGAGCGATGGCATGGGTGACCATGAGCACGTGCAGCAGGTTGAGTTCGTAGAGCTTCTGCCACTGCTCGGCAGTGCTGCGGAGGAACACCGCCGACGCCGGCCGGAAGTCGCCAACGTTGTTAACTAGCACGTCGACGCGTCCGCCGGCCTCATCTCGCACCAGCGCACAGAGCGTAGCGACGGTGGATTGCTGCGTGATGTCGCCGACGAGCACCGTGCAGCGGCCGCCCGCGGCGGCGATGTCAGAACTCGTCGCAGCGGCCGCCGGCGCGTCGCAATCAACCAGGATCACATGATCGCCGCCCGACGCGAAGCGCCTGCTGATGGCCCCGCCTATACCGAGGGCCCCTCCGGTGACCACAACGACGCGTGCTGAATCGGGCTTGGAGACGTTGAGGGTAGTGTCCATGAGACAAAGCTAGCATTTGGTTGGTATGGTTGAGGAGTTGCACCGTTGCGAAAGAAGGGCAGGGAACCGTTGTCGATCGTTATTGATCTCTCAGGATGGGTCGTACTCGTCACAGGCGGTGCCCGCGGCGTGGGCGCGGGGATTGTTGACGCCTTCGTCGACGCCGGCGCCATCGTGGAGATCTGCGGCAGAACAGAGCCGGACCTGTCCGAGGCGTTGAGGCGGCCATCTGTGCACTTCAGCCGTGTCGACGTGCGCGTCGATGAGCAGGTGCGCAGCTGGGTTGTCGATGTCATGGACCGCCGCGGACGTGTCGACGTCGCCGTCAACAACGCCGGTGGCTCGCCATTCGGGCGCTTCGAAAGCGGTTCAGCGCGTTACCAGCGCGCAATCACCGAACTGAACTTCCTGTCGGCGGCCCATGTGGCCAGCTCGGTCCACCCGATCATGATGGCCCAGAAGCAGGGCGGCTCTATTGTGAACATCACCTCGATCAGTGCCCGACGGCCGAGCCCTGGCACCGCTGTCTACGGCGCGGCGAAGGCCGCTCTCGAGAGCCTGACTGGCAGCCTGGCCGTGGAGTGGGCGCCGCACATCCGGGTGAATGCCGTGAGTTGCGGGCTAGTGGCGACCGAAGGCGCCGTCGATCACTACGGCGACGCCGACAGCTATGCTCGGGTCGCCGCAACGATTCCACGTGGACGGCTGGCCGACCCCAGCGAGATCGGGGCTGCCTGTGTGATGCTCGCCTCTCCTCTGTCCAGCCACATCACCGGCGCCGTTCTTGACGTCGATGGGGGCGGCGAGTGGCCGGCATTCCTGGCCCACACCCCGAACGCAGATTCCTTGAAACCGAATCAAGTAGAAGGAGCACACTCATGACCGAGGCGGTAATCGTTTCTGCAGTACGTTCGCCCATCGGCCGGGCCAACAAGGGCTCGCTGCGTGAGATGCGAGGCGATGACCTCGCAGCCCAGATGGTTCGCGCGGCGCTTGATGCCGTTCCTGGGCTCGACCCCAGCACTGTCGAAGACCTGATGATGGGATGCGCCCAGCCGGCCGGCGAGCAGGGGTACAACATCGCGCGCATGGTCGCCATGCAGCTTGGTCTCGACTCTGTTCCTGGAACCACCGTGCACCGTTACTGCTCTTCTTCCCTTCAGACCACCAGAATGGCGTTCCACGCGATTAAGGCGGGCGAAGGCGACGTCTTCATCTCGGCCGGCGTCGAGACCGTCTCACGTTTCGGTTTCGGCAAGTCCGACGGCATGCCTGACACGAAGAATCCGGCGTTCTTCGAGGCGATGGAGCGCACCAAGGCCCTGGCCGCAGATCCCGACGCCCGTTGGAGCGATCCGCGCCAGCGCGGAGAGCTGTCCGACATCTACATCGCCATGGGTGACACGGCCGAGAACGTCGCGCAGCTGCGCGGGGTCTCCCGTGCTGCGCAGGACGAGTGGGCCGTGCGAAGCCAGAACCGCGCAGAGGCCGCTGCGGCCCGCGGCTTCTGGGCGAAGGACATCACGCCGGTCACCCTGGCCGACGGCACAGTCGTCTCGACGGATGACGGTCCGCGCGCCGGTGTGAGCATCGAGAAGCTCTCGATGCTGCAGCCGGTGTTCCGGGAGCACGGTACAGTCACAGCGGCCAACTGCTGCCCACTCAACGACGGTGCAGCCGCCCTCGTGATCATGAGCGATCGCCGGGCTGCCGAACTGGGACTGACCCCGCTGGCGCGCATCGTCTCGACGGGTGTCGCGGCGATGACGCCAGAGTTGATGGGACTCGGCCCCGTTGACGCGGTGCGGCGCGCATTGGACAACGCGAAGATGTCGATCTCCGACATCGACATCATGGAACTCAACGAGGCCTTCGCGGCTCAGGTTCTGCCCTCGATAGACGACATCGGCATCGATGCCGACAAGGTGAATGTCAACGGAGGTGCGATCGCCCTCGGTCACCCATTCGGAATGACCGGGGCGCGCATGACCACGACCGCGATTCACGCCCTACAGGAGCGCGATGAGCAGTTCGCCGTCGAGACAATGTGCGTTGCCGGCGGGCAGGGAATGGCCCTCGTTCTCGAGCGCCTGAGCTGACGGCGGCGGGGAGTGCTCCGGTGCACTCCAGCGAACAGGAGACGTTGCGCTGGTTGGTCGATCGCGAGCAGATTCGTGAGCTCGTGAACGCGTACTGCCGAGCGATCGACCGCGTCGACCTCGATGCGTTGCTCGATCTGTACACGTCCGATGGGGTGGATCATCACACGGGCTTCGACGGACCTGTCACCGAGTTCGTGCCTTGGCTGCGCGGCCTCATGCCTGGGCTCACCGGCACGCAGCACATTATTGGCACCCACCTGGCCGAGGTGCACGGCGACGAGGCGGTTGCAGAGAGCTCGGCGACAGCGGTGCACTGGGCCGAGCCGAATGATGATCCTGAGCTCAATTACATCAGCGGCGTCAGATACATCGACCACCTCGTGCGCACCGCCACCGGCTGGAGAATCCGCGAACGGTGGGCCGTGCGCGAGTGGGCGATTACGACCGCCGGGTGCGGTCGGGCGCTCAGCGGAGGTATCGCGGCGAGCCGCGGCGCTGAGGACCCGCTGTGGGGTCTGCTTAGTGCTGTGCGCGGCGCACCCGCCTTCCCCTCGCCGGGGGTCGAGTGAAACCAGGTGACTGCCCCTGCTTCTGAACATCAAAGCGGTGATCGTGACCGGCGCCGGCGGAGGGCTGGGGCGAGAGTAGGCGGCCGCGCGGGGCACCGTCGCCGTATTCGAGGCGGACGTGTTCGGGGTGATCGAATGCGGCGTGGCCGCGATGCGCCTCACCTATGGCTGGACTCTCGAGCTGGCCGGCACGGGTGCGTGCCCCGCTGGCGAACACGGCAACGTCGGACTTGATCGATGTCGCTGATGTATTCAAGGGCGGACCTACTGCGCGGGTCGCTCCGGCCGTTGTGGCACTGCTGAGCGATCGCACAGTGCAAGATCAATGGCCAGGTCGTGCGCTTCGACGGGCAGCGCCTCGGTCTGGTCGCGCCTCCGCAATAGGCGGTTTCGACGGAGGCGCGAGGTTGGAAACGCCGGCGCCGATGCCCGACGCTCTGGGCGAACCAGTCCTCGAGTGGTGCAGCCGCTGGGTCTCGCGGCTGCACCCACTCGCGTGCATAGTGACGGGGTAGCGGGCTCAGTCGACGCTCGGCTGCACGGTTCGCAGCTCCGACTTGATGATCTTGCCGGTGCCGTTGCGCGGGAACTCATTGACGATCACGAACTCGCGCGGCAGCTTGAAGTTGGCCAGCCGGGCCTTGCAGAATGCGCTGAGATCTTCCGCCGTTGGCATCGGATCCGCGTCATGCAGCAGCGCAACGTAGGCCCGGCCGATTGATCCCATTCTGTCGTCGTGGATGCCGATCACGGCCGATTCATTGACGGCGGGATGTTGCCGCAGCACGTTCTCGATCTCTGCAGGATAGACGTTGAACCCGCCGACGATGAACATGTCCTTGAGACGGTCGGTGATCTTGAGGCAGCCGTGTTCATCCAGGCGGCCGATGTCACCGGTGTGGAGCCAGCCCTCCTTTTCGATGGCGGCACTGGTGGCCTCGGGATCCTCGAAGTAGCCGAGCATGACGTTGTCACCGCGGAGCAGGATTTCGCCGTCTTCCCCGGTCCGGAGATCTCTGTTGTTGGCATCCACTATGCGGATTTCGATGCCGGGAACGGCCGGGCCCGTGGTTTGCTTGGCGTGTTCTAGAGCCTCACCCGGCCGGGAGAGTGTTGCGACGACGCATTCGGTCAGGCCGTATGCCTGCGCAACCGTGCGGAATCCCAAGACTTCAACCATGTCGCGGAAGAGGCTCTCGGGAGCCGTTGTGGCGCCGGCGATGGCGAAGCGCAGTGATGAGGTGTCGTAGTTACCGAGGTTGGGGTGATCGAGCAGGGAGGTGAAGATCGTCGGCACACCGGGCAGAACACTGATGCGCTCCGCCTGGATCAGGCCCAGCAGCTCGGCGGGGTCGAATGTCTCGACGGGGTAGATCGTGGCACCGGCCAGGAGCGATGAGATCATTCCCGCCTTGTAGCCGAAACCATGGAAGAACGGGCCCACGACCGCATAGCGGTCCTCGCGTGAGAGCTCCGCGCCCGCCGCCCACGCCCGGGCGACACCCAGTGTCTGCCGGTGCGCGCTCATGACGCCTTTGGGAACGCCCGTCGTGCCCGAGGTGTAGAGGATGTCAGCGATATCGTCGGGGACGACAACGGCGACAGCGGAGCTCTGACGCTCAGGGTCGACGCTGGCACCGGAGGCGAGGAACGACGTCCAGCTCGTTTCTCCCGCTGTGTCTGTCTCACTGTCGAGGTTCACGACGAGCCGGAGTTCCGGCAGGCCGGGGACCGGCGAATCCGATGCCTCGCCATCCGCGACGGCGTCCCGCAGCGCCTTCATCGGGTGGCGCCCGAGGAAGCTGTCGGCGACAATCAGCACTGACGTACCGGAGCGCCGGAGGATCACGGCCGCCTCATAGCCGGTGTAGCGCGTGTTCAGGGGCACGACCGCGGCGCCGATCGATTGGGCGCCGAGCATGGCGAGGATGAAGTCCAGGCGGTTCGGTGACCACAGCCCGACACGGTCGCCTCGCTGCACCCCTTGTGCGAGGTAACCGCGCGAGACCGCTGAGACGCGATCGTTGAGCTCGCTGTAAGAGACGGTGGATTCACCGACGACCACGGCCGGGTGATCGCCGAGCCTTGCCATATCAGCGAGCAGCCCGGGGATGGTCTGTGCGTCCGAGAGGTGCATCGTGTAAATCCTTTCGTTAACGGTGAGTGCCGAGAAATTGGGGGGCGTGGCTAACACGGCAATCGCCTAAAATGCGGGAGAATTGAGCAAACGCTTGGGTAGTTCAACTAAAGGAGATTTGATGTTAATAAGCAAGAAGGTGGACCGCTCCGCTACTGAGCAGGGTTCCGAGCGCCGTGAACAATTGCTGGTCATTGCCGCGCGATTGATCGCGTCTCGGGGCTACTCTGCTACCACGGTTCGTGACATCGCAGACGAAGCTGGAATCCTTTCGGGCAGTCTCTACCACCACTTCTCGTCCAAGGAGACGATCCTCGACGAGATCCTGCGCAACTTCATGGACGGTCTGCTGCATCGATTCGAGGAGATCGCCGCCGAGGGCGGCGGGCCGCGCCATGTGTTCGATGAGCTTACCCGCACGGCATTCGAGACGATCGAAAAGCAGCCGGACGCCGTCGGCCTCTACCAGAACGAAGCCGCCTTCCTGGCCAAGCTGCCCGGATTCGAGTTCGTGGCCGAGAAGAGTGCGCACATCGAATCGATCTGGCTGAGCGTGATCCAACAGGGCCAGCAGGAGGGCGTCTTCAGGGCCGATCTCGACTCCGCGATAACCTATCGCTTCATCCGTGACGCCGTGTGGTCGACCGTGCGGTGGTTCCGCCCGGGCGGACGGCACTCGGCCGAGAGCACAGGCCGCCACTTCCTCGAGCTGATTCACTCCGGCCTCCTGCAGAACTGACCGGCCGGGGCGCCAGTCAAGCCGGCACTTCTGAGGTCCTGGCCCCGCGTGGGTCCAGGACCTCGCGGATGAGGTGCAGTTCCTCGGCGGTGGGGATACGGGTGAGCGGCGCGCCATTGACCTCCAGGGCGAATCCCGTGTTCTGCGCCACTGCCTGCGGGTCGACACCCGGGTGGATCGATAGCACGACGACGAGGCCGACCTCATCGTAACCGAGCACCGCGAGATTCGTGACGATCACACCGAGGTGATGAAACCGCAGTGCCGAACCGGCAGCGCGCGCCCTGTCATTGCCAACGCCGGAGACCATGTCGACCGACTCGACGAACAGACGTGTGCTGTGGCGCGACACCCAGTAGTCCACACGGTGGTTGGCCGTGTTCCCCGGCGCGCCGCGCACGCCAATGAGTTGACGCTTGGGCTTGTCCCAATCGCCGATCAGCGAGATGTTCTGGTTGCCGAATCGGTCGATCTGGCTGGCCCCCATCATGCTCTGGCGCCGACCCGTTGCCACGATGTCGAAGATGCGACGAAAAGGAGCCCAGCCCTCGATGACCCCGCCGCTCGCAGCGGACTTGCCGAGGGGGGGCGGCTCGCTCATCATGAAGGCCTCGCCGTCGCTCAGGATGATGTCGGGGGAGTGTGTGAGCTTGGCCAGCCGCGCACCGAGCGTCGGAATCGTGCCGACGGCGTGCGCGAGCAGCTCTCCGGACTCGCGGTAGGCGTCTGAGCAAGCGGCGATGCAGATCTCGGCGATGGTGACGTTGGTGGCCATTACTTCTTCTCCTGTGCTGCGTGGAAGCGAGCGACTGCCTCGTGGTAATCGGCCTCGTCGCAGTCGATGAACTCAGCGACGAACGCGCGCCAGCTCTCTGGGTCTTTCGCCGATTTTGCGTAGTGCTGCTGGAACGGCTCGTCGCGACCGTAATCCGGTTCACAGGTCGTGAAGTGCGCGCCGCCGGGGGTCTCGACGACACCGGTGACGTACATCCTACTGAGCATGAGGGTGTGGAACGAGCCCTCGTTCAGAAGCTCCTCCGTCTGGATGATTCGCTCTGTGCTCACGAAGGTGCGCGTGGCGGCCATGGCGAAGAGGTCGTCGAAGTACGGGTCGGGCCCGAGGAACTGGGCGTTGCCGCCGCTGTCGGCACGATTGACGTGGATCAGCGCGACGTCCAAAGGAAGGGCGGGTACCGCTACGTACTCATCGTCAGAGTACGGGGAGCTGATGGTTTTCAGATGGGGGTTCGCCGCCATCACATCGGAGCCGAGCCCGGCGATGGTGGGTAGGAACGAGAGGCGCGATGCGGCTGCGCGCAGTCCGGTGACGAACATGCCCTCGTCGTACTCGTGGATCTCGGGTCCGCCACGCTCACGTGCCGCGGTGAACAGCGGGTCCAGCGGGATGCTGTCGAGCGAGACGAAGCCGTAGATGAGCTTGCGCACCTTGCCTGCCGCGACGAGCAGGCCGACATCCGGGCCACCGAAGGCGACGACGGTGAGGTTGGTCACGTCGCTGCGCAGCAGCTCTCGAACCAGGGCCATCGGCTTGCGACGCGACCCCCACCCCCCGATGCCAATGGTCATTCCTGACTCAATGGACGCAATCGCCTCACTGAGTCCGATCCTCTTGTCAGGCATCCGCTGCTCCTCTTTTCTCGCGACTTTTCAGACCTAGCGCTTGTTTGGTTTTAAGACTAGCATGGTCCCCGGTGCAACGACCGGCGCCGTAAAGCGTCAAGGAGGACGGCAATGCGTGAGGCAGAGATTCTAGGAGAGCACATCATCGTGACTGGTGGTGCCAGCGGGATCGGTGCAGCGGTTGTCGAGCTTCTCGCCGCGCGCGGGGCACGGGTGACGATCTTTGATCTGCAGGAGCCCGCGCGATCATCCGAAGCAGTGCACACGGAATTCTTCGCCGTTGACGCCTCCGATGAGGCGGCGGTGCAGAACGCAGTAGGGGCGGCGCAGGTGCGCTGTGGCGTCGCGACCGGCATCGTGCTCTGTCACGGTATCCGCGGTGAATTCGTTCCCGCCCTCGAGCTTGACCTCGCCCGCACGCGCCGGGTGCTCGACGTGCATGTGCTCGGCACGCTCGCCGTTAGCCGTGAGGTGGTGCAGCGACTTGAGGGAAGGTCGGCGTCGATTGTGACGGTGTCGTCGACAACCGCCTTCGGTGGCTGGGCGAAACAATCCGACTATGGCGTGGCCAAGGCCGCTGTGCGCAAGCTCACCGAGAACCTGGCGATCGAATGGGCACCGCTCGGGGTAAGGGTCAATTCAGTCGCGCCAGGTCACACACTGACGCCGATGGTGCAGGAGATGCTCGACGGCGGTTATGACGCCGCCGAGGTGTTCGCGCGAACGCCGCTCGGTCGTTTCGCTACCCCGCAGGAGATGGCCGCGAGCATTGTATTCCTCTTGCTGGACGCCACTTTTGTGACCGGCCAGTGCCTCGCCGTTGACGGCGGATGGACGGCGGCTGGAAAGTGAGGGAGCTCCCGACACGCAGGCTCGGTGACCTGAGCGTCTCTGCAATTGGCATGGGTGCCATGACCCTCACCCAGGTCGAGGGTTTCGATGTCGCACGGGGGGGTCGCGCGGTGCACGCCGCTCTCGACGCGGGGGTGACGTTCTTCGATACGGCGGACAGTTATGGGCCGAGCGAGGCCTACGGCGTGAATGAGCTCGCCCTGATCAACGCTCTGCGCAGCTACCCCGGGGCCCTCGACCGCGTCGTCGTGGCGACCAAGGGCGGTCACACCCGCCACGAGAATGCCAGCTGGTGGATCGACGGGTCAGCCGCGCACTTGGCACGGGCCGCCCGGGAGTCCGCCTCGCGCCTCGGCCTCGACTCACTCCCGCTCTACCAGCTTCATCGGCCGGACCCCAAGGTCGACTATGCAGAGTCGATGGGCGCGCTGCGCCAGCTCGTGGACGACGGCATCGTGCAGCATGTTGGAGTCTCCAACGTCAATCCCGCCCAGCTGGCCCAGTCGTTGCACGTGCTCGGTGGCGCGCTCGTGAGTGTGCAGAACGAGTACTCCCCCGTTGCTCGCTCCGAGGCTCCGATGATCGCCCTGTGTGAGCGGCATGGGCTCGCGTTCCTGGCCTGGGGGCCGCTCGGGGGGATGCGGGCGGCGAAGGGGCTGGGGCAGACCTCGAGCGCCTTCGCCGAGATCGCCGTGGAGCGCGGTGTCAGCCCGCAGCGGGTGGCAATCGCGTGGGCCCTCGCCGCCTCGCCGGCGCTGATTCCTATTCCTGGTGCGAGTCGTGTCGAGAGCGTTCTGGACACCGTTGCGGCAGTGGACCTCGAATTGACGCCGGACGAGCTGCGTCGGTTAGACGGCGACGCCTAGTGCGGAGCCTCGAGGAGCTCGACCCGCAGCCTGTCGGGACCGATCAGATAGACGTAGCGGTAGCCCTCGAGTGGGCCGTCGGTTGCAGTTTTGGGGTCGGAGGTGGAGTGCACCCCGCGGGCGCGCATGCGTTCGAGCGTGGCATCCATGTCGTCGACGACGATCGCGGGATGCGACGAACCGGCCTTCCCGTTGTCGGGGTCGATGCTTTCGCCAGATCCGCCGCGGTACTCGGCGAGCTCGATTATCGTGTCTCCGCCCGGCAGGCTCACGAAAGCCAGGTGCACTTCGATGCCCGCGTAGCCCGTGACGGCCTCGATGGCCGGTCCGCTCTTGACGAGCGGGCCGATGACCTCTCCCGCGGTGAGTTCCCGATAGAACTCGATTGCGGTGTCCATGTCGCTCACCGTGATACCCATGTGATGAAGTCGATGCGCCACTACTTCCCCTATCAAACGTTTGTTTTGCCAGATACTACTGGAGGAAAACCATGAAGACGACCTCCCCGGTCATCCAGTTGCGCGACAAGGTCGTGCTGATCACCGGAGCCGCCGGCGGGCAGGGCAGTGCGCACGCCGCGCTGCTTCATGGCCTCGGCGGCCGCCTCGTGCTCACCGATGTCGACGCGGCTGGCGTGAGTGCGCTGGCCGCGACCTTCGGCGTCGATGCGATCGGCCTCGCCCACGACGCCGCGTCGCCCGGGGACTGGGACCGGGTGGTGGACGCTGCGGTAACGGCGTTCGGGCGCGTAGACGTGCTGGTGAACAACGCCGGCTACTGCCCGGTCGCACCGCTGGCAGAGACAAGCGAGCAGACGATCAAGCGCACCATCGACATCAACCTCATCGGGCCGATCCTGGGTATGCAGGCCGTGCTTCCCGCCATGCGTGAGGCCGGTGGCTCCATCATCAACATCTCCTCGACGGCAGGAATCGCCGGCTACGCGGAGCGGGTGCCGTACGCGGCGTCCAAGTGGGGGCTGCGTGGGGCAAGCCGATCCGTGGCCAGAGAGTACGGTCAATTCGGCATCCGGGTCAACACGATCTGCCCCGGCGCCGTCGACACCACCATGATCAGCGAAGACACCCGCGCGGGCGTCGGGTTCATCGCCAACATCCCGATCCCGCGGGCGGGCAGGCCGGAGGAGATCTCGAACATGGTCGCATTCCTGGCCAGCGACGCGAGCAGCTATTGCACCGGCCAGGACTTCGTCGTAGACGGCGGAGTGACCGCGTAGCCATGACCTGCTATGAAATCGAAGGGGTCGTACCGGTCGTCGACCCGAGTGCTTTCGTGCACGAGTCGGCGAGCCTGATCGGCGACGTGATCGTCGGCCCCGGATGCTACATTGGCCCGTTTGCCAGCCTGCGCGGTGACTTCGGCCGCATCACGATCGGCGCCGGCTCGAATGTGCAAGACTCGGTCACCATCCACGCCTTCCCCGGGGCCGATGCAGTGCTGGAGCCGAACAGCCACGTCGGGCACGGCGCGGTGCTGCATGGCTGTGTCGTGCGCTCCTATGCGCTCATCGGCATCGGCTCGATCGTGTTGGACGGGGCCGAGATCGGTGCGGATGCCCTGGTCGGTGCCGGCTCGGTCGTGACAGCCGGCACGATTGTTCCGCCGGCATCGCTCGTGCTCGGACGCCCGGCCACAGTGATCCGCACGCTGGACGAGGACATCCTGAGCTGGAAGCGACATGGGGTGGGGATCTACCAGGCGCTCGCCGCGCGCAGTCTCGCCACGCTTCGAGCTGTGCAGCCGCTTGCTGCCGTGGAAGAGGACCGCCAGCGGGTGAGTACCACGAAGGAGCTCACCCAGCCGCTCCACGAGCGGCCGCGAGGGCAGAAATAGACCAGCGTGGGTTTGCCCGGCGGCGGATTCGCGCCTCGGGTTTTTGTAAGGATGAGGGAGAGTGAACATGACACGTATTGGCATTGTGGCCGAGTTAGGTCGCGAGACGAGGGTGGCGGCGACGCCTGTCACCGTGAGGCAGTTGTTGGAGTTGGGCTACGAGGTTGTGGTTGAGAAGGGTGCGGGGGAGTCTTCGTCCTTCCGTGATGACGCTTATGCCGAAGCGGGTGCACTGATCGTCGGCGCGGACGAGGCGTGGGGCAGTGAAGTGGTTTTGCGGATCAATCCGCCCACTGAAGATGAGATCGCCCGTCTCGCGGACGGTGCAACGCTGATCGGGATGTTGAGTCCGGGGCTGCGGCCGGAGCTGGTGGAGGCGTTGGCGGCGCGTCCAATCACAGCGCTGGCCTTGGATGCCGTGCCACGGATCTCGCGGGCGCAATCGATGGACGTGCTCAGTTCGATGGCGAACATTGCCGGGTACCGTGCGGTGATTGAGGCCGCGCACGAGTTCGGCCGGTTTTTCACGGGCCAGGTGACCGCGGCGGGCAAAGTTCCCCCGGCGAAGGTCCTGGTCGCCGGCGCCGGCGTTGCCGGCCTGGCGGCGATCGGGGCGGCGAGCAGCCTGGGTGCGATCGTGCGCGCGACGGACCCGCGGCCCGAGGTGGCTGACCAGGTGAAGTCCATCGGCGGGACCTACCTCAAGGTTGAGGTCGAGGAGGTCATGAAGTCCTCCGACGGATACGCCAAGGCCACGAGTGAGGCATACAACGCCCGGGCTGCCGAGATCTACTCCGAGCAGGCCCGGGACGTGGACATCATCATCACCACGGCCCTCATTCCGGGCCGGCCTGCACCGAAGCTGCTCACGGCCGAGGATGTGGCCGGCATGAAGCCGGGCAGCGTCATCGTTGACATGGCTGCCGGGCAGGGCGGCAACGTGGAAGGCTCGGTCGCCGGGGAACGCGTGGTCACTGACAACGGCGTCGTGATCCTGGGCTACACGGACCTGCCCGGGCGGCTGCCGGCCCAGGCGTCACAGCTGTACGGGACGAACATGCTGAACCTGCTCAAGCTCCTCACCAAAGACAAGGACGGGGTCCTGAGGATCGACTTCGACGACGTCGTGCAGCGCTCGGTGACGGTGGTGCGGGACGGGGAGAAGACCTGGCCGCCGCCCCCTGTCCAGGTCTCCGCCGCGCCCCCGGTGCAGACTGACGCCGCGCGTGCCGGGGAGTCCGCTGCCGGGACGGCGGCGAAGAAGACGGGACTGGGCCCTGCCGGCAAGGCCTGGCTCATTGCCGCGGGCATCGCGGTTCTTTTTGGGATCAACGCGGTAGCTCCGGCGCCGCTGCCGCAGCACTTCACCGTGCTGCTGCTCTCCATCGTTGTCGGGTTCTACGTCATCGGGAAGGTCCACCATGCCCTGCACACCCCGCTGATGTCCGTGACCAACGCCATCTCGGGCATCATCGTCGTCGGTGCGCTGCTGCAGGTCACCTCCGGGAACATCGTCATGCAGGTTCTCGCCGCCGTTGCGGTCCTGCTGGCCAGCATCAACATCTTCGGCGGCTTCGCCGTCACGCGGCGCATGCTCGCGATGTTCTCCCGCGGAAAGAGCGCCAACGGATGAGCGCCGCACACGAAGCAACCCAGATCATAGCCAGGAGTCTTACCGTGTCTGAAACCGTCTCCGGTCCGTTGACCGCAGAGTCCATCGCGGGAGCGGCCTACATCGTCGCGGCCCTGCTGTTTATCCTCAGCCTTGCCGGCCTGAGCAAACACGAGAAGGCCCGTACGGGCGTCATCTACGGCATCTCGGGCATGGTGATGGCCCTGGCGGCCACCATCTGGCTGACCCTGCAGGGCGCGTGGGGGTCAGAGCCGGCCCGCACCGGCCTGGTCCTCCTCGTGGCCGCGGTGCTGGTCGGCGGCGCCATCGGACTCTGGCGCGCCCGGGTCGTGGAAATGACCGGGATGCCGGAGCTGATCGCCCTGCTGCACAGTTTCGTTGGCCTCGCCGCAGTGCTCGTCGGCTGGAACGGCCATCTGGAGGCCCCCCATCTGCCCGAGGCCCTGAGGGCAGTCCATCATGCCGAGGTCTTCATCGGGGTCTTCATCGGAGCGGTGACCTTCACCGGCTCGATCGTGGCGTTCCTCAAACTCTCGGCCAGGATGAAGTCCTCACCGCTCATGCTGCCCGGCAAGAACGCCATCAACCTCGGCGCCCTCGCCGCGTTTGCCGCACTCACCATCTGGTACGTCAACGACTCCCAGCTGTGGCTGCTCATTGTTGTCACCGTGCTGGCCCTGGGCCTGGGCTGGCACCTGGTGGCCTCCATCGGCGGCGGCGACATGCCCGTCGTCGTCTCCATGCTCAACAGCTACTCCGGCTGGGCCGCCGCAGCCGCAGGCTTCCTGCTGAACAACGACCTGCTCATCATCACCGGCGCCCTGGTCGGCTCCTCCGGCGCCTACCTGTCCTACATCATGTGCAAGGCCATGAACCGGTCCTTCATCTCCGTAATCGCCGGCGGCTTCGGCATCGCCGCCCCCACCGCGGCGGACGCGGAGTACGGCGAGCACCGCGAAATCACCGCCCAGGCAACCGCCGAGCTGCTCTCCAACGCCTCCAGCGTCGTCATTACCCCCGGCTACGGCATGGCAGTCGCCCAGGCCCAGTACCCCGTCGCCGAACTCGCCCACAAACTGCGGGAGCGGGGAGTGGACGTCCGGTTCGGCATCCACCCCGTCGCCGGACGGTTGCCGGGCCACATGAACGTGCTCCTCGCCGAGGCGAAAGTCCCCTACGACATCGTCCTGGAAATGGACGAAATCAACGAGGACCTGAACGGGACCTCCGTCGTCCTCGTCATCGGGGCAAACGACACCGTGAACCCCTCCGCGGCCGAGGACCCGTCCAGCCCCATCGCCGGCATGCCCGTGCTCCGTGTCTGGGAGGCCGAGAACGTCGTGGTGTTCAAACGGTCCATGGCCGCCGGCTACGCCGGTGTGCAGAACCCCCTCTTCTACCGAGACAACTCCCAGATGCTCTTCGGCGACGCCAAACAACGCGTCGAAGACATCCTCCGCGCCTTCTAACACCAAACACATTTTGGGCGTTTCCCCGGCATATCCCTGTTGTGTTCCCTGTTTCGGTTTGCTTCCTGGACCGAGCTTTGAGGCACCCCGAAGAAAGAGATGGAGAAAGCGATTATGCTCAAGCGCCGAGTTCCTCCTACCAGTCTTGCTCTGAAAGTCCTTCGATCACGCCTACGGGATCGGGAGCATGACACCGAACCACCAGAAACCCGGCAACTCTTCAATCTGGACGAGCTCGCTGCATCCCCCTGGACTGGCCTTCATTACAGGCACGAGTTCTTGCTTCACCACAGCCATCAGCTGCTGGAGCATCTGCCTCTCGTCTAGCCATGAGTCGACCCTAAGTCATCACAAACAAGCCCATGTGGCCCAAAAGAAAGCAAGGTCACCTCATGACCCGCACCTACGTCGTCACCGGCTCTGCCTCAGGGATCGGTCAGGCCACCTCCGACCTCCTCCGCGAGCGGGGACACCGCGTCATCGGAGTCGACCTCCGCAATGCCGACGTCGAAGCCGACCTCTCGACAAGGCCGGGAAGGAATGGCGCCATCGCCGACGTGCTGACCGCTTCCGATTCTAAGATCAACGGGATTATCGCGGCCGCGGGCATCGCCGCGCCGAAGGCCCTTACCGTCGCCGTCAATTTCTTTGGCGTGACAGCCCTGCTCAACGGCCTCGCCGGGGCGCTTGCGCAGAGTGACTCCCCGCGCATCGCCGTAGTGAGCTCGATGGCGTCCCTGCAAGAGAATTCAGCGGAACTCGTCGACGCTCTCCTGGCCGGGGACGAGGAACTTGCCCTGAAGATCGGCGGTGCACTCGAAGCGGAGGGACCTGAGACCGGTTTCCTTAACTACACGTCGAGCAAGCGCGCCCTCTCCCGCTGGGTCCGCCGCGAGAGCATCGCTCCCCGTTACGCCGGAACCGGTATTCCCGTCAACGCGGTCGCTCCAGGCACCGTTCTCACGCCGATGACTCGGGACCTGCTCGCTTCAGAAGAAGGTCGCGCGATGGTCGACGCTGCCGTGCCGATGCCCCTCAACGGACACTCGGATGGCGTCGTCATCGCACGGCTTCTAGTCTGGCTGACGAGCGAAGAGAACACGCACGTCACCGGACAGACCATCTACATCGACGGCGGGGCTGATGCCACGCTCCGCGGCGACGACATCTGGAACTAGCTGTACAGCCAAGACGTTGGTGGCATAACACTCAAGCGGGGGAGGACCTCGTTGGCCGGCACGCTACGGCATCCGGGAGGTCTCCCAGTTCCGCACAGCAGAGAGGATCGCCGGGGCATGGAGTATACGAGCGGGAGCTGTGAGGGGTCCCCTCCTGAGGGCCTCCGCCGGGCGGTCGCAGCCGCCGACGGAGGGCGCCTCGCCCGCAAGACCGTACCGGCCGGGCGGCCTGCGCGATCAGGGCGTTTTGACCCGGTGAGACAGGCTCTGGGCTGAGGACGCGTCCGTTCGTGGTGAGCTCCACGCTGCCTGGCTGCGCCAACGCGGTGGATGCATCCGGTCAGGTGCAGCCTCATGAGCCTTCTCCTCCGGTGGTGATGCTTGCGCCATGGCGTCCGACGTAGGCGTCTTTCAGGACCTCGATGTCCGAGACCTGTCCCGCGGGTGCCGAAAGCACTGTTCGGCCCATGTCGAGCACAGCGACGTGATCGGCGATAGCGATCGACGCCTCTACAGCCTGCTCTACGAGCAGCACACCGATGCCCGTCGATTTGAGCTCGGAGACCCGCTGCATGACCTCTTTGACGATCACGGGTGCGAGCCCGCCGGACGGCTCGTCCAAGAGCAGGAGCCGAGGTCTTGCCATCAGAGCTGATCCGATCGCGAGCATCTGCTGCTAGGCACGCCGCCGGTCCTGTACCCAACGACCCCCGATCATAGACAAGAACTAGAATCTCGTTATAGTCTTTTAGTGATCCAGGCCACCCATGAGGGTGAGCGCCAAAACCGCACGGGCCCACCCGTGGTTAGGGGAGAACGCCATGGCGATCCATGTACACAACATCGGGAAGATCAGCGAGGGAGCTCCCTGCTCGTGGGACTCCAAGGACGCACTGCTCTACGCACTCAGCGTCGGTGCCGGCGCCCAAGATCAAACCCACAACCTCGCCTTCACCACAGAAAATTCGCGGGGCATCGAACAGCGTGTGCTGCCGACCTTCGCCGTGCTTCTGGGTGGCGCCGGCGGATCCATGGATGACATGGGAGACTTCAAGCTTTCGCAGGTCCTGCACGGCGGCCAGACCATCACGCTGCACAGTACGCTCAGCAGTTCGGGATCAGTGATCCCGATGTCCGGCATGAGCGCCGTTTACGACAAGGGCAAGAACGCCCTCATCGAGCAGACCACTGAGTTGCTGGATGCGCAGACCCGCGAACCCGTGGCCACCAGCGTCACCTCCATGATCGTCCGCGGCGAGGGCGGCTTCGGTTCGGATGCCGCTCCACCGGATCACTGGAAAGTACCCGGACGTGCCGCCGACCTGACCTTCACACAGAAAACATCGCTGGATCAGGCGTTGATTTATCGGCTGAACGGGGATCGGAATCCGCTGCATTCGGATCCGAAACTGGCACGGCTGGTCGGATTCGAGAAACCGATCCTGCACGGGCTATGCACTATGGGGTTTGCCGGACGCGCCCTATTGGACGGTGTCGCTGCTTCGGATCCCGATGCCTTCGGTTCGTTGAGCGTCCGCTTTGCCGCACCGGTGGTTCCGGGCGATGAACTAACCACCAGCATCTGGCGGACCGAAACAGGTGCGATTTTCCAGGTGCGGGTGGGGGACACCGTGGTACTCGACCGCGGCACTTACACACACCGGACCGCGGCACCAGGCCGCGGCTCTCAAGAACCGGAAACGGCAACGGCCTAGGGCCACGGCAAGGAGCAGACAACCATGAAAACTGCAGTGTTAATTAAACAAGTCCCTGATACCGAAGACGATCGACACCTCACAGCCGCCGGCGCCGTGAACCGTACGGCAGGTGCGCAGGTTGCTGATGAAATTACCGAACGCGCGCTCGAGGCCGCGCTGCGGCTTAAGGATGCCGACAAGAGCGTGGAAATTGTCGCTGTCACCATGGGCCCGGCGGCCGCCGCCGAGGCCCTGCGCAAGGCCCTGTCGATGGGCGCAGATTCGGCGATTCACCTGGTGGACGAGCTTCTGGCGGGAGCCGATGCACTGACTACCGCGCGAGCATTGTCCGGCGCCCTGAAGGACGGGGGTTTTGACCTGGTCATCGCCGGCAACGAATCCACCGACGGACGCGGTGGCGTTGTTCCCGCGATGGTGGCTGAACTGCTCCAACGTCCCTTCCTGGGACCGCTGAGCTCGCTGGATGTGCAGGGTTCGACGATCCGCGGGGAGCGCCAAGGCGTCGATGGCACCCAGAACCTCGTTGCCGCGCTTCCCGCCGTCATCTCCGTCACGGAACAATCCGGTGAGGCGCGGTTCCCTAAGTTCAAGGGAATCATGATCGCCAAGCGCAAACCACTGGCGGTCCACGGCGCGGAAGCAGTCGGCGTCTCCATGATTAACCACGCCGACGGAAACCTGGTGCTCAGTGCAGCCAAGCGCCCTGCGCGTACCGCGGGAACAAAAGTCTTCGATGACGGAAACGCAGCGCAGCAACTTGCCGCTTACCTCAGCGCCGAAAACCTGATCTGAAAGGAATGCACGTCATGACCAACATTCTGGTAGTCATTGAATTGACAGAGAACGGCACGCTGCGTCCGGGCAACACCCATTTGCTGCGCCTGGCATCTGCTCTGGGTGAACCAGTCGCGATAGTAGCCGCCAATCCCGGTAACAGCCCCGCGCTCGTGGCCGAGCTTGGTGCGCTCGGTGCCGCAAAGGTTTTCATCGGCGAAACCGAAACGGCCACCAGCCACGTGGCCGCCGCCTCCGTTGCAGCACTCACCGAGGCCATCACCAGCTACGCACCGAGCGCCGTCGTCGCCTCCAACAGCGCAGATGCCCGCGAGACTATTGGCCGTCTATCGGCCCGCACCTCAAACCCTGTCATGCTCGAGGCCCTCGAGGTGCGAAATCAAGAAGGCAAAATCGTTGCCACCCACTCGGCCTTTGGCGGAAATTACCACACCGAGTCCACCATCGGAACGGGCATTGCCCTGATCACTGTGTCCTCCACCGGTTCAGAAGCGGCTGCCCCCGTGGCGGAACCGCAAAGCAACGTTATCCGGCTGGAGGTTGCTACCGGGGCTGCGGCTGCCATCGAAGCGACCCATGTGCGCGTCTCCGCCCCGGGCCGCCCCGAGCTTCGCACGGCAAAGATCGTAGTCTCAGGAGGACGCGGCCTCGGCTCAAAGGAGAACTTCCTGCTGATCGAAGAACTGGCTGATGCCCTGGGAGCAGGGCTGGGGGCATCGCGCGCTGCAGTGGATTCCGGGTATGTCCCGCAGAGTCACCAAGTCGGCCAGACCGGTGTCACCGTGGCGCCGGAACTGTACATCGCCGTAGGAATCTCGGGCGCCATCCAGCACCGTGCCGGAATGCAGACCGCCAAGCGCATCGTAGCGATCAATAAGGATGAGGACGCACCGATTTTCGATATTGCCGACTTCGGCATTGTGGGAGACCTGTTCACGGTCCTGCCACAACTCAAGGCGGCTATCAAAGAACGCAGCAACGTCGGCGCTGGCGTCTAAGGGGAAATGACATGCCGTTGCTGACCACACCAGGATCGCCACCGAAGGCGGAGGCTAAAACATGGACGTCCCTGATCAAACGGGTGCTGATTGCCGTGGCTGCCCTGGCCGTGGGGGTCCTGTTGGCCAAAGCTTTCCGTGGACTGGACGCGGTGCAGGACTTTCTGCTGACATACCCCGGGCACAGCGCTCTGCCCGCGAATGCGCCGGTGGGCTTGCCGGCCTGGCTGGGTTGGCAACACTTCCTCAACGCCTTCTTTATTGTGCTGATCATCCGCACGGGCTGGCAGGTCCGCACGACTGCCCGCCCCAAGGCGTACTGGACGCGGAAGAACACAGGCCTGTTCAAAACCAAGAACAAGCCCGGCAAGATCAGCCTGGAACTCTGGTTCCACCTGAGCCTCGATGTGCTTTGGCTGCTCAATGGCCTGGTGTTCGTGGTGTTGCTGTTTGTCACCGGCGGGTGGATGCGCATCGTGCCAACCAGTTGGGACATCTTCCCCAATGCGCTAAGCACGGCACTCCAATATGCGTCGCTCAACTGGCCGGCTGAAAACGGCTGGATCAACTACAACGCCTTGCAGGTGCTGGCCTACTTCGCCATCGTCTTCATCGCAGCCCCGCTGGCCGCAGTTACAGGTATGCGCATGAGCCCGGCCTGGCCTAAGGGCAACACCTTGTTGGACAAAGCCTACCCAGTTGAACTGGCCCGTAAGATCCACTTCCCCGTCATGCTCTTCTTTACCGCGTTCGTGGTGATGCACGTGACGCTGGTGCTGTCCACCGGTGCGATGAGGAACCTCAACCACATGTTCGCGACACGCGACGATGCCGGATGGCTCGGCTTCTGGATCTTCCTATTCTCGGTTGCAGTGATGGTCGCCGCATGGTTCCTGGCCCGGCCGATCTTCCTGCGCCCCCTCGCCATGCTGATGGGCAAGGTTTCGAAGTAGTCTCACCGTCGGCTGATGATCCCGCGCACACGAGCGGACTCCTGCCGCCCAGTGGCCCCCACCTGGGTCCTCCAGATTTGGCCCCAGGCCTAAACCCGGCCGGTAAACACTCTAGGTCCCCCATTGCCGTCTCCGACGGCCAACGCCTAGTCAACGATGAAAGGCAACCTCATGCATCTACGTTCTTCCCCGGAGATAACGAATCTCCGCGAGGAGCTTCGTTCCTACTTCGCGAATCTCCTGACCGACGAAGTACGCGCGGGATTGCGCGAAGAAGGCGAAGCGGGAGGCCCGGTCCACGCTGCAATCCAAGCTCAGATGGGCCGCGACGGATGGCTGGGTATCGGCTGGCCCACCGAATACGGTGGCCAGGGCCTGGGCCCGGACGCACAGTTTGTGTTCTACGACGAGGCCTACCGCGCCGACGCTCCAATTCCGATGATCACCATGACCACAGTTGGTCCAACCCTCATGAGCCAGGGAACCCAGGAACAGAAGGATTACTTCCTTCCCAAGATTCTCGCCGGCGAATGCATCTTTGCGATCGGTTACACCGAACCGGAAGCCGGCACCGACCTCGCTTCCCTGACCACACGGGCGGTGCGCGACGGCGATGAGTACGTCATCAATGGCAGCAAGGTCTTCACGTCAGGTGCCGACGGTGCCGACTGGATCTGGCTTGCTGCACGCACCGACCCGGACGCCCCCAAGCACAAGGGCATCTCACTGATCCTGGTCCCCACCACGGCAACGGGATTCGCCGCCACCGCCATCCACGCCGTGGGCGGAGTCAGCACCACCGCCACCTACTACGACAACGTGCGCGTTCCTGTCACCAACGTGGTTGGCAAGGAGAACCAGGGCTGGCAGATGATCACCACCCAACTGAACCATGAACGCGTGGGGCTGGCCGCATACAGCGGCATCTGCGAAGGTCTGCTCGACGATGTCCGCGAATGGGTCGCTGAGCAGCAGACGGCCGAGGGCAAGCCACTGGGTTCCGAACCGTGGGTGCGTCATCTGCTGGCAACCTCCACCGCCCGCTTGCGCGCCATGCGCTTGATGAACTGGAAGCTGGTGGAAACCACCGCCCGTGGCGAACTCGATCCGGGTTCCGCCTCTGCGGCCAAGATCTTCGCCACCGAGACGGTTGTCGATGTATACCGTTCCCTGCTGGAAGTCGTGGGTTCCGGATCCTCGCGCATCACCAGCGCCCCGTGGCGCTTCGATACCGGACGCCTGGCCCTCATGAACCTGAGCGCACAAATCAACACCTTCGGCGGCGGCGTCGCCGAAATCCAGCGCGAGATTGTCGCCTGGACCACCCTCGGCATGGCAAGGAAGGCACGATGAGCACCGCAAACATTCACACCGCGCTGCAGGCCCCCAACATGGAATTCACCTTGGGTGAGGACGAGCAATCAGTCGCCGACCTCGCAGCCCAGATCTTCTCACATCTGAGCAGCGATGAACTACATGTAGCCTCAGATCGAGCCGGCGAAACCTTCGACCGCACCCTCTGGGAACAGCTCGCCGAGGCAGGCCTGATTGAAGCCCTGCTTCCCGTCGATGAAGACTCACCTGGACTGGGCATGGTGGGCCTGGCCCTGATCGCTCGCGCCCAGGGACGTCATCTGGGTCGTGTCCCTTTCATCACCACCGCCGTCGCAGCACTGGCGCTGGCCGAATTCGGTGGACTCGACGCCCTTGCAGGCATCAGCGAGGGAACCGTACGTGTGGGCGTCGTGCTGCCCGAGGTTCGCCAGCGTATCAACGGCCAACTAACCGCAGAGGGCTGGGCGCTGAACGGAAGCATTGAATTTGGCTATGTCGTTCCCAGCTCGACTCACCTCATGGTTCAGTTCCACACCGAGAACGGCGAACAGATAGCCCTGATCGAGGCCGAGCGCGCCGGAATCGACATGGATCAATTTGAGGGAATCTCCAAGCAGCAGCACGCAGCCCTGGTCTTTGACAATGTGCTGGTGTCGCGTGAAGACCTGGTCGGTGCAGATCGCCCCGCCGGCGAGGTTTCCTCGTGGATCCGCCCGCGCCTGCTCACCGCCGCGGCTGCCATCATCGCCGGTGCCTGCGACGAAGCGGTACGTCGCACCGCAGCCTACACCTCCGAACGCGAGCAGTTCGGCCGGCCAATCTCCACCAATCAGGGTGTGGCGCTGCGCGCGGCCGACGCCTACATCGATTCCGAGGTCGCCTGGCTGACCACCATCGACGCCGCGTGGCAGCTGGATAACGATGGCGATGGCGAATTGGCCGCGTTCGCCGCCTCCTGGTGCGCCCGCGAGGGCGGTTTCCGTGCTGTCCACGCAACCCAGCACCTGCATGGTGGCATGGGCGCGGACCTGGATAATCACATCCACCGCTTCTTTATCTGGGTACGCGAACTTGACGTGCTGTGGGGCTCTGCCGGACAGGTGGCAGAGGAACTTGCCGACGTGATTCTCCCGCTGGAACGATCATGAGCGCGGGCTCACAAGTTGAGTCAAAGGTGGTGGTCGGCCGCAGCGTCGGTTCGATTCTCGCGATCCTGGTGTTCGCGGAGGCCATCGCCGCATTCGAGACCTCGATGGCAGTTCAGTTGCTCTATACGCCGGGGGACTTCTTCACCACCGATTTGTCGCAGCTGGTGTGGGTAGTCACCTCCTACTCACTGGTTGCAGCCCTTGCCACCGGATTCGTGGGCAGACTGGGCGACCAGTTTGGTCGAAGCAAAATCCTGGTTGCCATCTTGCTGATTTCAGCGGTCGGCTCGGTCATCAGCGCCCTGGCCCCAACCTTCGCTGTGCTCGTTGCGGGACGCGCAATGCAGGGGGTCTCCGGCGCGGTGCTGCCGCTGGCCATTGGTATGGTTCGTTCGACCTTCCCGGCCGCCAAGATCAGCATGGGCATCGCTGTGGTGAGCACCTCGGCTCTCATCGCCGGCGCCTCAGGCATGCTCGCCGGAGGTCTGTTCCTGGACTACGCCACCTGGCACTACATCTTCTGGACCGCGGCAATTGCGGCGACCCTCGCCGCAATCCTGGTGCACTTCGGCATCGCCACAGAACCTCGCGAGTCCTTGGCAGCGGCCGGCCGGATTGACTACTTCGGCGGACTGCTCTTTGGTGCCGCCATCGCTTCGACCCTCTATGGGTTGACGCTGAGCAAGAGCCGAGGCTGGACCGACTTTTCGGTACTCGCCTTTGTGCTCGGTGGCCTGATCGCCCTGGCGCTATGGATCAGGTGGGAGCTTCGCATACAAGAACCAATGATTAACGTGAGGATGTTTGGCCAGCGCAAGTTTGCCTTGGGCATGCTGGCCACCGCGCTGATCGCCCTGGGTCCAATCGGAACCATGAATATCCTGACCGTGACGATTTACCGTTCTCCCAGCAGCATCGCCTTGGCCGATGGCAGCGAAATGGCGTTGCCTGTGGGATTGGGGCTTAGCGCCACCATGACGGGTCTGCTGGGATTCATCACCGCCGCCGCGGCATTCGCCATCTCCCCGCTGATCGGTAAGGTTTCAGGCCGCTTCGGTGCTCGCATGGGGCTGATGATTGGCTCGCTGCTGACCATTAGCGGCCTGATCATCATCTGTCTGGCTCCCGGCCAGCTTGCCATGGTGATTACCGGCATGGTGGTCACGGTCTTTGGTACCGGCTTCCTTTATTCCGGAATGCCAACAGTGATCGTGGAGTGTGTTCTTCCGGAACAGACCAGCACCGCCACCGCGGTCAATGCGGTAACCCGCACTGCCTTCCAGGCGGTTGCCGCCTCGGTCGTGGGCCTGATGCTCGCGTTCTCGCCTGTTGTCACAGGCGCGAACACTTTCGTCTCGCTATCAGGATTCTTCCTCGTCGTGGGCGTGCTCATCTCCGCGTGCGTCCTGACCATCGTCGTTGTCTTCTTCATTCCACCGACAAAGGCCGTGAACGCACAGGAATTCGAAGCCCAGGTCGGCAACCTCTCCCTTAAGGATTGACTATGAACACCGATATTGAAACGACAAACCCCCAAACGACTAGAGATCTACTGGACCTGCGAGCCGATGACGACCGCCCCGGATTGCTCTTCGAGGGCCGGATTTGGACCTGGGCCGAGGTAGTAGCCGAATGCAAAATCCGTGCGCATCTGATGCTCTCGCTGCACGAAGAGGGCAAGCCATTCCACGTTGGCGTCATGCTGGAAAACGACCCGGACTACATCTTCGCCATCGGCGGCGCGGCCTACGCAGGGGCCACCGTGGTGGGGATCAATCTGACCCGCCGCGGCCAAGAACTGGCCCGCGACATCGAATACACCGACTGCGAAATCCTGATCACCAGCAGGGAGCTGGAGCCCTACTTCAATGGGGTGGAATCCGGGGTTGAGGAAAGCAAAACCCTGCGTATCGAAACCCCTCAGTACGCCGCGGAACTGGAGAAGTACCGCAACGCCCCGCGCCCGGACACCGAAGCTGCCGGGGATCCCGACACGATCCTGCTGTTGCTGTTCACTTCCGGTTCCACCGGGGACCCGAAGGCGGTTATCTGCACCACCGGCCGGTTGTGCCGCACCGCCGAATTCCGCCACATGGGCTTGGGAAGCAACGACGTCAGCTACAACTCGATGCCGCTGTTCCACGGTAACGGCATCTTCGCCTGCTGGGCCAACCCACTGTACACCGGCGGCGCCTTCGCGCTGGCCCGCAGATTCTCGGCCTCGCGCTTCGTGCCTGACCTGATGCGGTACAAGGTCACCTACTTCAACTATGTGGGCCGCTCGCTGTCCTACATCTTGGCTCAGCCGGAGAAGTCCAAGGAAACCCAGACCAATCTGGAGTCCTGCTTTGGCACCGAGGCTTCAGACTACGACCTGGCCGAGTTCCACCGCCGCTTCGGCGTCTGGCCAACCGAGAACTACGGCGCCAGCGAAGGCGGGCTGAATCTGCGTCGCACCCCGGAAACCCCAAAGGGTTCCCTGGGCCTGCCACCCGAAGGCATGGACGCTGCGGTAGTCAACCCGGAGACCATGGAGGAATGCCCACGTGCCATCCTGAGCGATTCCGGACGCATCCTTAACGCCGAGGAGGCGATCGGTGAGCTGGTGAACCTCACCGGTGCGCCACTGTTCGAGGGGTACTACAAGAACCCCGAGGCAGTCGCCGAGCGAATCCGCGGCAACGCGTTCTTGACCGGAGATCTGGGCTACCGCGACGACGCAGGATTCTTCTACTTCGCCGGGCGCACCTCGGACAGGTTGCGTGTGGATAGTGAGAACTTCTCCGCCGCTCCGGTGGAACGCGTCCTCTCGCGCTACCCGGGAGTAACCCTCGCTGCGGTCTACCCGGTTCCCGATGCCCGCACCGGCGACCAGGTCATGGCCACCCTTCAGGTCCAGAACCCCGACGACTTCGATCCGGCGGCGTTCGCGGCCTTCCTCGAAGCGCAGCCGGATCTGGGCACCAAATGGGCGCCGCGGTTCCTCAGCGTCGTCACGGACGTGCCGGTGACCGCCACGCAAAAGATCAACAAGCCAAGACTGCGCAAGGATGCGTGGCTGGCGAATGAAACCGTTTACCACCGCCCGGGACGTGAAATCGTCTTTGAGCGGCTGGACGAACGAGCCGTGGAGACCCTGGAGGAGCTGTTCGAAGAGAACGGCCGCGGCCACCTCCTACCCCTGCGACCAACCGGTATCAACATCAAGGAGACAGTATGAGCAACGACCCCACCGTGAAGATCGGCGAGATCATCGCCGCCGGGCGCGAAAGGGTGTCCGTGGCCCGCGACGAGGTCAACAGGCCGATGATCCACCACCTGTGCGATGCCATGGGGGAGACCAACCCGATCTACCTCGACCCCGAGGCTGCCCGCGCCGCCGGCCACCCGGATGTGGTGGCTCCCCCCTCCTCGCTACAGGTCTGGAACATGATCAACCCCTCCGATGCGGAGATAGAAAGCGACGTGGACCGCGCCTACGCAATCCTCGCCGAGTGCGGGTACCCGAAGGTTGTCGCGGTGAACTGCGACCAGGAGTACGACCGCTACCTGACTCCGGGCGACGTGCTCACGGCCACCGAGAAGGTGGAGACCTTCGTCGGTCCCAAGCAGACCGGCCTAGGCGAGGGCTACTTCATCACTACCCTGACCAGCTACACCGACCAGCAGGGGGAACGCGTGGGCACCATGCGTTTCCGCACCCTTTGGTACAACCCGGCAAAGAGGAGCTCCTAATGACCGAGACCCTGTCTGAGAGATTGTCAGAGCCACAGCGCGAGACCCAACGGCTGCAGGCCCTGCGCCCGCGGCCGGCGATCAACCTGGATAACGCCTTCTTCTTTGAGTCCCTCAACGAGCGCGGCGAGCTGAGCATCCAGCAGTGCGGCGAGTGCGAGGAGCTGCGCCACCCGCCGGTGCCGATGTGCCCGGAATGCAACTCCATCCACTGGGCACCGAAGGTCATGGCCGGAAGCGGCATAGTGCACAGCTACGTGGTGCTCTACCACCCGATCGTTCCACCGTTCGAGCCGGGCTACATCGTCGCTGTCATCGAACTGGAGGAAGGCCCGCGCGTGGTCATGAACCTTGAGGGCGTAGACCGCGCGGACGTGCAAATCGGCATGCCCGTGACCATTACCGCAGAACGAATGGACGAGAACCTGGTGCTGCCCGTGGCGCGCCCGGCAGGAGAGAAGCAATGAGCACCGAAGATTCAACCCAAACTCTGCCCCTTGCCCGCCCGGATTCGATGGCCGTGGGGGACACCCTGCCGGAACTGAGGATTCCGATCACCGCGACCTTGGTCGTCACCGGTGCAATTGCCACCCGTGACTTCCAGAAGGTTCACCACGATAAGGATGTCGCCGTGGCGGCGGGAACCAAGAATGTTTTCATGAATATTCTGACCACCAATGCCCTGGTCAACCGCTACGTGGGCGAGTGGGCCGGACCCACCGCCCGCGTGGGCCGCATCAACATTCGTCTCGGTGCCACCAACTTCCCGGGGGACGAAATGGTCTTCACCGGTTCGGTCGAATCGGTGGACGGCGACAGTGTCACGCTCAAGGTCACCGGCACCAACTCCCTGGGCCCGCACGTCACGGGCACCATCGATCTGAGCATCCCATCCCGAGAGGAAACGGCATGAGCAATCTGCTGAACAAGGCAGTCATCGTAGGCATCGGCGCGACCGAGTTCTCCAAGAACTCCGGACGCTCCGAACTCCAGTTGGCTCAGGAAGCCGCGCTGGCAGCCTGCCGCGACGCCGGGGTGAACCCGCACGACGTGGACGGCATGGTGACCTACTCGATGGACACCAATCCGGCCATCGAGGTCGCCCGCGGTCTCGGCTGCAAGGAGCTGAACTTCTTTAGCCACGTCGACTACGGCGGCGGTGCCGCCGCAGGCACCATCCTGCACGCGGCCATGGCTGTGGCCACCGGCGTGGCCAAGACCGTGGTCTGCTACCGCGCCTTCAACGAGCGCTCCGGTGCCCGCTTCGGCGCGGCCATGAGCACTGAAGGAATGGCCCCGGATGCCCGGGCCGCCGCGTACGCCTGGACCCTGCCCTTCGGCCTGATGACCCCGGCCTCCTGGGTGGGCATGTTCGCCCAGCGCTACATGCACCTGACCGGTGCCACCAGCGAGGACTTCGGCCGCGTGGCCGTGGCCGACCGCAAGCACGCGGCCACCAACCCGAAGGCATGGTTCTACGGCAAGCCGATCACCCTGGAGGACCACCAGGCCTCGCGCTGGATCGCCGATCCGCTGCACCTGCTGGATTGCTGCCAGGAATCCGATGGCGGCCAGGCATTCGTCATCACCACCCCCGAACGCGCCAAGGACCTGCCGGGCAAAGCGGTGACCATCAAGGCCGCCGCCCAGGGCTCCGCCTACGACCAACACACGATGGTCAGCTACTACCGCAAGGATGGCGACCGGGCGCTGCCGGAAATGGGCAACGTCGCCCGTCAGCTGTGGAACGACACCGGGCTGGCCCCGGAGGATATCGACACCGCGGTGCTTTATGACCACTTCACCCCGTTCGTGCTGGCCCAGCTGGAGGAATTCGGCTTCTGCGGTCGCGGCGAGGCGAAGGACTTCATCAAGAACGGCGCCATCGAGATGGGCGGACGCCTGCCAATTAACCCGCACGGCGGTCAGCTGGGCGAGGCCTACATCCACGGCATGAACGGCATCGCCGAGGGGGTGCGCCAGATCCGTGGCACCGCCATCAACCAGGTGCCCAACGCCCGCAACGTGCTGGTCACCGCCGGTACCGGCGTTCCCACCAGTGCCCTGATCCTGGGAAATGACTAAGCCGGCGGCGTGGCCCCCGGCGGAGGTGGGCCACCCGGATCCCGCAACAAACGCTCAAGTCCTGCTCACGGCGGTCGAACACACCCGGTCGCTGCTCGATGCGATGGTCAGGCTCCCGGAAGACACACCCGTTGCAGCGGAACTGGCCCGGCGCCTGGAAACGGTGCTCGACCTGCTCGAGGAGCATCTCCAGCCGGTCCAGCAGTTGGCCGGGGCGCGGTTCGCAGATCGCAGCGGTTCGCGCACACAAGGCTACCGGGACCGCTCGCCGGTGTCCGGGAAGCTGAACCCCATGGCACCTCCGGTGGTGTTGACGGTCGGGGAGGATCACACCGCGCGCACCACGACCCGACTCGGCCTGGCCTATCAGGGTCCGCCCGGGCGAGTTCATGGCGGCTGGGTCGCCACGCTGTTGGACCACCTCATGGGGTACGCGGCCGGGACCGTGGACCAGTGGATCTACACCCGATCGCTCACCGTCGACTACGACCACGCGGTGCCGCTCTTCGAAGAACTGGAGATCACGGCCCGGGTGGATAAGGTCGATGGCCGCAAGATCTGGGTCATCGGGGAAATCCGAACCGCGGGATCCGTGGTGGCACGCGGGCGAGGGTTGTGGCTGCCACCGCGCATCATTCCCGAAGCCGGCTAGGGGCTACCTGGCCGAAGTCTTCGCCCATCCACACGTTCCCCACGAAAGAAGGAGCCCATCATGAAGATCGCAGTGCTGATCAAGCAAGAATCTGGTTGCACCGGCTCGAGCTGGTGTCTCGTCGGCCGGGAAACGCAGACACTCCGCCGGCCCGACTGATGGACGGCGGAGGATCTCCCGAATTTGAGGAAATCATGGATGCCCTGGCCGGCCCGTCAATCCTGACCCACCGAACACTCCGACTGGATGGCCGAAATAACCGCTGCACTACCGATGAAGATCCCTATGTAAAGGTGGTCAGCTCATTGTTTCAGGGCAGCAGTTGGCAGTGGAGGGTCAACCCTGCCATGGTGAAGCGATACTTAGCCGTTTAATTCCGGTGGACCTGATCCTGCTCGTGAATGAGTCCGAAAGGAACGTGGGGAGATAAAGCCACGGAAAAATGGTCAAAGTCATGACGTGTCACGAGGACTCCATGCGTGCGTTCAACCAAGCCATCGCTAAAAGCGGATGCAACGGCAGTATTGATCTTCTCGTACAACTCGGCTTTTTGCTCGACTCGGAAGTCAGCGATGATTTGCATAATGTTTCCTCTCGAGGTCTGGACGTCATCCGTTTTGGAACAGATGCGAGGTCTCTTACCAGTCTCATGCTTGGGGACGGTAGTAACCGCGGCCTTGTTACCGGTCAGTCGATTTCAGGTCCGTTGCAGTAATGACAGTCGCTAGGGCTGCGACGCGGTGGCTTTCGACTTCAAAACGGCTCAGGAGCCGCAGCAGCTCGCCGCGGTCTGCCGGGCTCCAGCTTCCCAACAGGTCATCGACCAAGGAGTTCCCGGAACGTTCCAATGATTCTGCTGCCCTCCGACCGGACTCCGTGAGCCCGATCAGTGAGGCGCGCGAATCCCGAGGGTCGCGGGTGCGTTCAACCATGCGCGCCTGCAGGAGACGCGCGGTGATCTTAGAGATATTAGAGGCGCCGGTGACCATGCGCGAAGCCAGTGCCGAAGGCCGCTGGGCCCCGGAGGAATTTAGGATGGTGAGCATTTTCAAGGCACCCGGATCAAAGTGGAGATCCCCACGGGCTGCCACCGCAGTGATGAACTCCGGAGCAGTCCACTGAGCCAGGATCCCGCGGAGGGCGCGGATCAGCCGTGCGTTTTCTTCAGTCGTTGCCATTGAGCTAAGCATCCGTTCCACCGTCTACGCGCAGCACGACGCCGGTGACGAAGCTCGCCTGCTCGGAGAGCAGGAAGGCTGTGGCGTTGGCGATGTCATCGGGCTGGCCAAGGCGCTTCATCGGAATCTCTGCCGTGTATCCGGCCTTGGCCTCCGGCGGTAAGGAGGCCAGGGCGGCGGTTTCAATGGCTCCCGGAGCCACCGCGTTGATGCGGATTCCCAGGGCGGCGTTTTCCTTGGCAACACTGCGGGTGAGGGAAACAACCCCGTGCTTCGCGGCGCCGTAAGGGGTCAGTTGAGGAGTGGCGCTGATGCCGGCCAGAGAGGCGATGTTCACAATGGAACCGCGTCCCTGTCCCACGAAGTGGGCGATCTGTGACTGCAGGGCCAGAAAAGTACCACGCAACGTCACATTGATGGTGCGGTCCCACTCATCGGCAGTGATGTCCTGAACGGGCTTGGGCATGGCGCCGACCCCGGCGTTGTTCACTGCCAGGTCCAGGCGTCCGAAGTATTCAAGGGCGAAAGGCACTAGAGCGTTGACTTCGGCTGCCTCTGCGACGTTGGCGTGCTTGTAGGCCGCACGCCCTCCGGCGCCTTCGATGAGGGCGACAGTTTCGGCGCCAGCGGCATCGTTGACATCGGAGACGATGATCGCCGCGCCTTCCGCTGCCAGGCGCAAGGCAATGGCGCGGCCGATGCCTGCGCCAGCTGCGGTGACAAGTGCCACTTGGTTTTCAAAAAGCATGGGTAGATCTCCTAATGGCCTGTCGATATTCTGTCGTGAGGACAGCATATACCTGAGGTGTATGACCATATCGTCTGCCCGGCTGCCAGCGCCACCGAGTGCCGGGTTCCGCAGGGGGCAGGCCTGCTCGCCGCACGCTTCGTAGACTCCAGGAACCCGGCTGGCGTGAGTGACGGCAGAAGACACCCCCCGCTCCTGAGGCGATCAGCGATGGCGGGTCGGACAGAAGTTCGAAAAAAATGTTGCCCAGATCACACATTGTGAACTAGAGTCTAGTTTCAGTTCTTATTTATTGCTGATGTGGCCCACCCGTGAGGGCCAGATGGCGCGTCCAAGACACTGGAGTGATTATGCCGTTATCCCTTACCGAAGAGCAGATGGACCTGGCTGCCTCGGTTTCCGAATTTGCCGAACGCTTTGCCGGCATCTTGGAAACCCGGGGCCAGCTGGAAAATTATGGTGACGGCGGGCGCCCGTCCTACTGGGCGGAGCTGGTGGGCAATGGACTCCATGCGCTGCATATTGCTGAGGAACGGGGTGGCCAAGGCGGAGGGGTGATGGATACGGCTGTCGTGGTCGAGGAATTTGGTCGTCGTCTGGTTCCTGGCCCTTATGTTTCAACCGTCCTGGCAAGTGCCGCGCTTGCCGGAGCCGACGCATGCAAAGCATCAGCACAAGGCCTGGATCTCTTTGCCGGCGGAGCGCTGGGCTCGCTTCTCTTGCGCCCTGCGTCCTTCGTGGCTACCGCCACCAAGGACGGATGGGTGTTGCAGGGCAGCGCACCTGTCGCCTCGCTTCTTTCGGCCGAGTACTTGGTCGTGGGATTCCGCGCCGATCAGGTGACCCGATTTGCACTGATCGATGTCCGTAGTCCTGGGGTGAACCGCATTCCGGTGCGATGCTCTGATCTGACCCGCGATGCCGGCATCCTGGAACTTGCTGGACTCGTAATCGATTCCGAGGCGGTCCTGGAAGGTTTGAGCGAAAGCTACGTCGAAACCCTCCAGGCTGCCCTGCTCGCGGTCGAAGCCGCGGGCATCATGCGGTGGGCGGTCGAAGCGTCCACGGACTACGCCAAGCTACGCGAACAGTTCGGCACCCCGATCGGCTCCTTCCAAGCCATCAAACACAAATGCGCTAACCTGCTTATTGCCGCCGAACTCGCCGTCGCTGCGGCGTGGTCGGCGCTTGTGGCCTTGGAACAGGATGAGGACCAGCAAAGGCTGGCGGTGGGGTCGGCCATTGAAGCGGCCATTGTCCCATCAGTCGAGGCCGTCACCGAAGCGGTCACAATCTTTGGCGGCATCGGTTTCACTTGGGAACATGACGCCCACCTTTACTGGCGCCGGGCCATGACGCTTGCCGCGCAGGTGGCACCGCTCCAGGACCACGTTGTCTCCGCAGGCAAGACCGCCTTTGAGCTGGACCGGCGTATTGATATTGAATTGCCCGACGAAGATCCGACTTTCCGGGCACGCATCGGCCAGTTGCTGGATCAGGCGGCGTCGTTGAGCAACGAACACGACGGGGGACGCTGGTATTCACGCGGCTCTCAGCGCAGCTTCCTGGCCGAACACGGCTTGGCAGCCCCGCACTGGCCGGCACCCTACGGGCTTGGCGCCGGTCCCGCCCAGCAGGTGGTGATCTCCCAGGAGTACTCCCGCCGCGGGCTAACCCAGCCGTCGTCGGTCATCGGGGAGTGGGCCATGCCCACGATTTTGGCCTACGGCAGCCAAGAGATCAAGGAGAAATTCGCGCTTCCGACCTTGCTCGGCGAACTGATTTGGTGCCAGCTTTTCTCTGAACCCGGTGCCGGATCCGACCTTGCAGGCCTGGCTACCCGAGCCACCAAGGTCGAAGGCGGCTGGGAGCTAAGGGGACAAAAAGTCTGGACCTCCGGCGCCCACGAAGCCGACTGGGGCATCTGTCTGGCCCGCACCGACGCTGAAGTGCCTAAGCATAAGGGCCTGAGCTACTTCCTCGTCGACATGCGAACCGCCGGTGTGAATATCCGGCCGCTCAAGCAGCCGACCGGAGAGGCGGAGTTCAACGAAGTATTCCTCGACTCCGTTTTCGTTCCGGACGCTTATCTTCTGGGGGAGCCTGGCCAGGGATGGCGTATTACGGCCACTACCCTGCAGAACGAACGCACCCAGATATCATCGGGTGTTTCGGTGGGAACCGAGGATGCGTTGCGCAGACTGATTCGGGAGGCGGCGTACACCGGGAGCGAGCGAGAGGCCTTCACCTCGCTCGGTCGCATCGCGGCCATGAGTTCCGCCATCGGCGCCCTCAACCTGCGTGAAACGCTGCGCCAGGTCAATGGCATGCTACCTGGCGTCGGTTCATCCTTGGCAAAGGTCGCGCATGCACGGCTCACCCGCGAGGCAGCTTCGCATGCCCTACGACTGGCCGGCAGTGGGGCACTCTTTGCCGACGCGCCGGGTGACGCGGTTACCGGACAGCTAGCAGTCCCGCAAGTCCTCATTGGCGGTGGCACCGTGGAAATCCAACTCAACGTCATAGCCGAACGCATCTTGGGGCTGCCGCGCGGCTAACGCCCGTAAGCCGGCTCGAAACAATTCATTATTCAGCACTCAAAGCGTCACCGAAAGGAACCGTTTCGCATGACAACGTTGACGAGCGATATCGATAATCTGCAGAACCTGGATTCCCGCCGACTGCGTGAACTTCTGGAACCGAAGTCTGTGGTCATCGTAGGTGCGAACAGCAATTCCACCTGGTCTCACTTCACGCATAGCAATCTGATCGCCGGGGGATTTGAGGGCGAGCTCTACCTAGTCAACCGCCGCGGTGAGGAATGCCATGGCAAGGCATCGTTTCCCTCGATTGCCGCACTGCCTGAGGCCCCGGATCTGGCAATCGTTCTCACCGGAACCAATTCGCTGGAAACCATCCTTGAGGAGTCCCGGCTCAAAGGCATCCGCAACCTGATCCTGCTGGCCTCGGGCTTGGGCGAAGCCGGCGCAGAGGGCGAAGCCTTGCAGGCCAAGCTGGTGGACCGGGCCCGTGAGGCCGGCCAGCTAATCTTGGGACCCAACAACCTGGGGTTCATCAATTCCCACGCCAAGGTTGCGGCCTTCAGCCACATGACCCAGATGCCACTGATCACCGGCGGCGTGGGTGTGGCGAGTCAGTCCGGTGCCCTGGCCATCTACCTCCTGCCTTACATGGCCTCGCGCGGAGTGGGCTGTTCGACTGCCGTGACGGTCGGCAACGAGGCCATGGTCTCCGCCATCGACGTCATGGGGGTGCTGGTTGAGGACGAAAACACCAAGGTCATCGCCGCATACCTGGAGCAGATTTCGGATCCGGCGCAGTTCCTGGAAGTTGCAGCCCGGGCCCGTGCGGCGGGCAAGCCGATAGTCATTTTCAAGGCCGGACGCGGTGAGGCTTCGGCCCGTGTGGCTGCAGCTCACACCGGTTCACTTGTGGGCGACGACAAGGTCATAGACGCCGCCTGCAAGCAGTTCGGCGTCATCCGGGTCGAAAACATTGAGGACCTGGTGGCCACCGCCGGCATCATCGAATCCTACGGCGCGTTGGCCGGAAACAGGGTGGGAGTCGTGACCGGCTCCGGCGCCATGTGCGCCCTGGTGGCAGACAAGGCGGAGGCCGCGGGACTGGAATTGCCCACCCCCGCCGAGAGCACGGTGCAACGGCTGCATGCTGCGGGCCTGCCCTCCTTTGCCACGGTGAACAACCCTTTGGACACCACCGGGTACATTTCGGTTGATCCCACGATCCTCACCAAGGCCAACCAGTGCTTTATCGACGACTCAAACTACGACTTCATCGTGGTCAATGGATCGTGGCCCGCTAATCAGGAAATGGTGGACATGTCGCGGCTGACACAGGATGAATTGCTGCGGCAGCTGAAGTCCTCACCCAAGCCGGTCATCCCTATGAGCTTCCTGCCCACCGAAGTCACCGAATTCGGACGCCAGTATGCAGCCGAACGCGGCTACCCCCACGCTTCCGATTCATTCGACCGCGGCATCCCCGCAGTTGCGCGAAGCGTCTGGTGGGGCAAGCGCACTGCGGAACTCGCGAGCGACGGTGAGCTTCCGGTGGCACCCAGCCTCGCAAAACCGGCCGGCGCGGAAAAGTGGACAGAGGTGCAGACCGGAGAGTTCCTGCGTCAACACGGCGTGCCGTACGTGCCGGCTGCGATCGCCGCCTCCAGGCAAGACGCCGTAGCGGCGGCCCAGTCCATGGGCTACCCGGTGGTGCTGAAGATCGCGTCGGAAGATATCGCCCACAAGACAGAAGTTGGCGGGGTCCGGCTAATGCTCCAGGATGCCGAAGCGGTTTCCGAAGCCTACGACTTCATCCGAAGGTCCGTGGCCCGGCTGGCACCGGAGGCCCGCATCCAAGGCGTAGCGGTATCCCCGATGCGCCCGGCAGGCACGGAATTGCTGGTAGGCATCGTCCGGGACCCGCAGTGGGGTCTCGTGCTCGCTGTGGGATTCGGCGGGATCATGGTTGAGATCCTCAAGGATTCCGCGCTGCGCCTGCTCCCGATAGGACCGGCCGAAATACGCCGCATGCTCGAATCCCTCAAGGGAATCGACCTGCTTACCGGATTCCGTGGCGGCGAGGCCACCGACCTGGACGAGTTGGCCGCAGCAATATACAAGATTTCGCAGGTCGCAGTCGGGCTGGGGGATGAGCTCGAGGAACTCGAGATCAACCCGCTACGGGTCTCGGGAAACCAGATCGAGGCGCTGGACGCTTTGATCCGTTGGAAGGACCAGTAATGCGGGGCGAGGAAAGTTCTCGCGCCGGGAGCCGGTGGTAGCGTTGGAACAACACTGGATTTTCAAGCAGGAGGCGAATGATGGTCGGACTCCTATCGAGCGAAACCATCGAACTCCCCTCGTACCAGGTGGTACGCCGGCAACGGATTCTGGACGCGGCCAAGTTGCTTTTGCGGGGCAACGACTACGAATCAATCCAAATTCGAGATGTGGCCTCCGAAGCGAACGTGGCATTGGGAACCCTGTACAGGTATTTCTCCTCCAAGGAACACCTCTACGCCTACGTCGTTTACGACTGGGCCGTGCCTTTCAGCTCCCAGAACGAGACTTGGAACCTGAAGCTGAACACCACCCAGCGAGTCACCCAGCGCCTACGCATGGCGCTTGCGGCCTTCGAGAAGCAGCCGAACTTCTACAAGGCGATCATCGTCTTGCGTTCGACGTCGGACCCCGATGTTTCGGCGCTCATGCAACAGCTAGGCGAGGTGCTGGAGGAACCCATCCGGGCCGACTTTTCGATGCTGGATCCCGAAGAGGCAGCGGATGTAACGGCAATGGTTTGGTGCGTCCTGATGGATCTGGTCGCGCGCCTGGCCTCCGGAGACAAGACCATGGTGGAAGCCAACCGCATCCTGGATCGCTTCGTGTCGATGATCGAACTGCGGCTGGAGCAGGTCGAGTCCGAACGCGGCTAGGCTCCAGGCTGGCGGTGCTCCGATGAGCGCCCACGAACTGGACCACATCGCCTTCGCGGTTCCTGTCTGGGGCCCTGCGGGAGAAATGCTGCACCGGGAACTGGGCGCGCGCTGGGCAAGCGGATTTAAGATGCCAGCCTTTAGTCCCTGCCAGCTCGCCCTGGCCGAGGACATGCGCCTTGAATTGCTGGAACCGGGAGCCGCGCGAAACTCATTTGTCCGACGTTTCCTTACCGAAAACGACGGCAATGCCGCACCACACCACATCACGTTCAAGGTGCACGATATTCACGCAGCGATTGCCGGGGCGCAAGATGCCGGGATCGAACCCATCCTTGTCAACGTCGAACACCCGCTCTGGCAAGAGGCATTCCTGCACCCCAGGGACACCGGGCTTGGCTTCCTGACCCAGCTGGTGCAGACCCCGCAAAGCCTGGAGGAAATCACGGAGGAGAACAACGGATTCAACAGCTCCTGCCCATGGGTAGAAACAACAAGGCCGCAGTCGCAGCTTCCTGTGGTCTTTGGCCAGGTAACCGATCTGGAACGGGCCGCACATGTCCTTCGAACCGTGCTGGGGGCCACAGACTACCCGCTGCCCGGTGAGTCCACGGCCAAAGGTTTCCGTTGGGCTGAGGGCGCAAACCTGATCCTGCAGGAAACCCCCACACCCACCGGCATCTCGGGAATCCAGGCGCTGGGGATCGTACCGGCACCAGAACGCTGGGACGGTCCGCTGCACCCGGGGCTGTTGCAGCTGTTGCAGGCGGGGGAGCTGCGCCCGGAACTTGGCATCAGGATCTCTCCCCTGCACATCCCCGTGCCGATGAACACCGGCTAGGTCGCCCAGACACAGGCGCCACCACACATCATCAACCCCTATAAGCACATCCCCTTAGTCGTGCACCCAAAAACGGGTCCACGAAAGCCACCCACGATCGATTAAGAGGAGAAGAACCATATGGGACTTCGAGGAGAAGCCGCAATTCTTGGCTATTTTGAATTGCCCCCGGAACGCAAGCTGGCACGGGAAAAGACCTTCAACCTGGAACAGTGGGCCCGGCTATCCAAGGCTGCGCTGGATGATGCGGGCCTGGACGCCGCCGACGTCAATGGCATCGTCACTCCACAGATCGGTGAGGCGGACATGTTCGTGCCCTCCACTATCACCGAATACCTGGGCATCGACGCGAACTTCGCGGAGATAGTCGACCTTGGCGGGGCCGGCTCCGCCGCTGCCGTATGGCGTGCAGCTGCCGCCGTGGAACTTGGCCTCTGTGACGCCGTGCTGGTGACCTTTCCCGGAACCCACCATGTCCCGACCGACGAACGTCGTCCGTTCGTGATGAACGACAAAATGTACTTTGGCGCGTCGTCCAACGCCTATGGATCACCCCAGGCGGAATTCGAAATCCCCTACGGCAACCTGGGGCAGAACGGCCCGTACGGCCAGATAGCCAAGCGCTACGGCCACGAGTTCGGATACGACGAACGCGCCATGGCCAAGATCGCCGTGGACCAGCGTACCAACGCCTGCGCCACCCCCGGCGCTGTCTTCCACGGCAAACCCATCACCATTGAGGACGTGCTGGCCTCGCCGATGGTCGCGGACCCCTTGCACATGCTCGAAATCGTCATGCCGTGCCAGGGCGGAGCGGCAGTGGTCATCGGCAATAGGGAGCTGGCCCACAAGTCCCGGAACCGTCCGGTCTGGATCAAGGGCTTCGGCGAACGGGTTCCCTACAAGACCCCCACCTACGCGAAGGATCTGATGTATTCCCCGATGGTCCATGCCGCCGATCAGGCCTTCACCATGGCCGGCATCGAACGCAAGGACGTGGACATGGTCTCAATCTACGACTGCTACTCCATCACTGTGCTGATGAGCCTGGAAGATGCCGGCTTCGCCGAAAAGGGCAAAGGTATGCAATTCGTCAACACACACGACCTGACCTTCCGCGGCGACTTCCCGATGAATACCGCCGGCGGGCAGCTGTCCTTCGGCCAGGCGGGCATTGCCGGGGGCATGCACCACGTGATCGACGGCGCCAGGCAGATCATGGGCCGTGCCGGCGAGGCACAGGTTGCCGACTGCAACCGTGCATTCGTCACCGGCAACGGCGGCATCATGAGCGAACAGACCGCACTGATTTTCGAAGGCGAATAGGAGCACATCATGAGCACTGCATACACACCGCCGGTTCTTGAACGACCCATGCCGGTACCGACCCCGCTGACCAAACCGTTTTGGGACGCGCTGGCCGGGCACAAGATCCGCATCCAATACTCCCCGTCGCTGGGGGAGTACATCTTCTACCCGCGCCCGCTGGCACCCCGTACCCTGGCCGACGACCTGGAATGGCGGGAAATTTCCGGCGCCGGAAGCCTCTACACCTACACCATCTCCACCCGTCCCGTCGCCCCGCACTTCGCCAACGAAGGCACACTCGTGCTCGCCGTGGTGCAGTGGGATGAGGGCCCGAAGTTCTCCACCGAACTGGTCAACGTCGCCGCCGAGGACATCCGCGTGGGCATGCGCGTGAAGCCGGTCTACTGCGACTACCCGCAGGCGGGCATCACCATGCTGCGCTACGAACCGGAGAACTGAGATGGACACAAGTACTGATTTCGCCCTGCCGCCGGTGACCTTGCGCATTGGCGGACAGGCACGCAGCGTGGGCGTGGGAATCCACGAGCACATCAACCCGGCCACCGGTCAACCCGATGCGCTGGTCCCGCTGGCCGGAGCCGCGGAGGTCGACGAGGCGGTCCACGCCGCACACCGGGCCTTTACCCACTGGCGCGCCACGCCCGCCGGAACCCGGGCCAAGGCCCTGTTGAAGCTGGCGCAATTGGTGGAGGAACACACCGAGGAATTTGCCGCCCTCGCGATCGCCGATAACGGCATCGCACGCGCCAGCGCCAACGCCACCGTGGCCGCGGCGGTGGAATGGATCCGCTATTATGGCGGCTGGGCCGACAAGCTCCCGCTGGGCCGGATCACCTCGGCGGTGGGCGCCGGCGGTTCCTTCGGGCACACCCTGCGCCAGCCCTACGGGGTGATCGGCGCGATTATCACCTGGAATGCCCCACTGATGTCCTTGGCCATGAAGGTTCCCGCCGCTTTGGCCGCCGGCAACACCGTAGTCGTCAAGCCCAGCGAGTTGACCCCCTTCAGCGCCATGCTCTTCGCCGATCTCATCAGCGAAGCCGGCATCCCCGCGGGCGTCTTCAACGTGATTCCCGGGGGCGCCGAGGCCGGCGCCGCACTTGTGGAGCACCCATTGGTGAAGAAGGTGACATTCACCGGTGGCCCGGAGACGGCGCGTAAAATCACCAGTGCCTGCGCGCAAACCTTCAAGCCGGTGCTGCTGGAACTTGGCGGCAAATCCGCGAACCTCATCTTCGCCGACGCCGACCTCGAGGCCGCAGCCATGCATTCGACCTACATGGCCTTCGGGGTCATGAGCGGGCAGGCCTGCGCCCTGCCCACCCGGTTGCTGGTCCAGGAATCGATTTACGATGCCTTCGTGGCCAAGGTTGGTGCGATCGCGGCATCCTTCAAGGTCGGAAACCCCCAGGAACCGGACACCATCTGCGGCCCGGTCATCAACCAGGGCGCAATTGACCGCATCGACTCGATGGTCAAACGGGCGCAGGAACAGGGCGCGCGACTGGTCACCGGGGGGCAGCGGCTCGAAGGCGACCTGGCCGGAGGCTTCTACTACCCTCCGACCGTTCTGGCCGATGTAAATCCCGACAGTGAACTGGCCCAAAAGGAAGTCTTCGGCCCCGTTCTGGCCATCATCCGCTTCTCCGATGAGGCCGAGGCCCTCGCTATCGCGAACGGCACCGACTACGGGCTCTCCGGGTCCATCTGGACCGGAGATGCACGCCGTGCCATCCGGCTGGCCGAAGCCCTGGAAACCGGCGAAGTGGCGGTCAACGGTGCAGCCATTGCAGTCGCCGAACGGCCTTTCGGCGGCATCGGCCACTCCGGCAACGGCAACGAAGGCGGCCTGGAAGGACTCGAGGAGTTCTTCTGGACCAAATCGGTGGCCTACGGGAACGGCTAGACCCGGAGCACGGAAAATGTTTGTCCGGCAGGAACAAACACGTTGTTTACCCCCGGGATTGGGTCAAAACTTGTTGTCCCTGCCTCCGTCAAACAAGATCGCCAACCGATGCTACGGGGGAGGAGCGCCCGTCCCGCACGTATAAGCGGGCGGGCGCGAAACCCAAAGATTGTCTGTTCCACCGCCACTGACGCCCGCGTCTAGCGGCGTCCTCACATGCTTTTCACCGCACCCACGAAAGGCGGGACAACGATGTCCGCACCCGCAGACCCCCAGACCCCCACCGCACGGGCGCTCCGTCGCCCGGGCTTCGCCGCGATAGTGTCGGTACTAATTCTGGCCGAAATCGTCTCCGCGTTTGAACTGTCCATGATGTATGTGACCCTGCCAACCCTGATCAAGGACTTCCAAGCCGACGCGAACACCGTCGTCTGGGTCGTCACCGCGTACCTGCTGGTTTCCGCCTCCGCCGGTGTGATGGGCGGACGGTTCGGGGACATGTACGGCCGCCGCAAGGTCCTTGTGGTCGTCCTGATCATTGCCGGGGCCGGATCACTGGTCTCCCTGCTGGGCGGCTCCCTGGGCATGATCATCCTCGGCCGCGCAATCCAAGGCGTCGCCGGTGCCGTGATGGGGTTGGCCTTCGGGCTGGCCCGCGAACATCTTAAGGAGGAAAGGATACCCGTTGGCGTGTCCATGATCGGCGCCTCGGCACTCATTGCCGGTGCCGGCGGCGCGTTCCTCGCCGGATTCATGATCGACGCCTACTCCTGGCACGGCATCTTCGCGTTCGCAGCGGTCCTTGCCATCATCGCGGCGATCGCCACCTGGCTGGTGATTCCCCGGGACACCGTGGTGAAAAACCACGAAAAACCGGACTACCTCGGTTCGCTGTTGCTGCCGATCGCTGTCAGCGCCATCTTGTTGGGCCTCTCCCGCAGCTCCAAGACCGGATTCGCCTCGATCGAATTCATCGGCCTGATGGGCGCCGGCGTCGCGGTGACGCTGTTGTGGGTCTGGTGGGAACTGCGTGTTGAATCACCGATCGTAAACCTGCGCATGTTCAAGAACCGCCAGATTGCCCTGGTCATGACGGCGACGGTGCTCGCTGCCCTCGGTCCACTGGGCGGCATGGCTGTTCCCTCGCAGATGGTCATGCAATACCCGACGGCCACCGGCTTCGGGCTGGGCTTCACGGCGACCGCTGCCGGTTTGTTCAGCTTTGCAACCGCGCTTTTGGGATACTTCTTCTCGCCCCTGGGCGGACGGCTGGCCCACCGATACGGTGCCCGCGTGGTCTTCATCGCAGGCCTGGTGCTGATGGCCCTGGTCATTCCCGTCATTCTGCTCACCTTCGGCAATGCAGTAATGTTCGTGGTCGCCATGAGCCTGAACAGCATCGGCATTGCGCTGACCTATGGTGCGCTGCCGAACGTGCTCATCGAAGCCGTGCCGCAAACCCACACCTCGGAAACCGCCGGAACCAACACCATGGTCCGCAACGTGGGCCAGTCCGCGGCATCGGCCATCGGCGCCTACATTCTGGCCAGCCACCAGAACCCGACGACGACCGTGGTTGCACAGGAGGGCATCAGCTGGGCATATATCGTCGTGCTGGTCTTTGCGGTCCTCTCGGTGCTGGTGGCGCTAATGATGTGCCGCAGCCCCGTGCCGTGGGTCCCCGAATCGGTCGCGGAACGCGACGCCCGTCGAGGACGCACGGACAAGATGCCAGCTAACGCCGGCTAGCTAGTGTGTGTCGGGTCAACACGATCTGCCCCGGCGCCGTCGACACCACCATGATCAGCGAAGACACCCGCGCGGGCGTCGGGTTCATCGCCAGTATCCAGATCCCGCGGGCGGGCAGGCCGGAGGAGATCTCGGTGATGCCGTAGATGACCCCGGCCCGGGCCTTCTCGTGCTTGCTGAGCCCGGCGAGGCTGAGGATGAACAGCAGGGCCCACCAGACACTTTTTGGGCGTTGCACCAAGCCCCGACATTTCACGATGGTGTGCTCCTGTTTCGTTCGGTTTCCTGCACCCAGCATTGAGGCATCAAGGAGAAAGTGATCATGTTCAAACGCCGAGTTCCTCCTACCAGTCTTGCTCTGAACGTCCTTCGATCACGCCTGCGGGGTCAGACCCACGGCACAGAAGAAGCATCAGATACCCGGCAACTCTTCAATCTGGACGAGCTCGCTGCATCCCCCTGGATTGGCCTTCACTACAGGCACGAGTTCTTGCTTCACCACAGCCATCAACTGCTGGAGCAGTGGCCTAGGGTGTGATGCCGCGGTTCTGATCGGAAAATGGAGGTGACCTGCCTGCGGCGGGCGCACTGCTGCACCCCGTCGTGGTCCGGCGGCCTGGCGATGGTATGAAGCCGGATGGGTGTCAGGCCGCGGGTGTGAGGGTGACTTTGTAGCCGAGGGCTTCGAGTTGGCGGATGTTATTGCGCTTTTGCCGATTGGCGTTGATGCGGGTGTCGTAGAAATCGGGGCCGAGGTCGATGTAGCTGGTTGTGGGATCGACGAGCAGGTGCCAGATGATGACCAGGATGGATCGGGCGACAGCGACCAGGGCCTTGAGCCTGCCCAGCCGTTTGACCAGGCGGCGGTACCGTTGCCCCAGGAAGGTGTTGGTCTTGGCAGCAGCGGAGGCGACCTCGCCCAGGACACCTTTGAGGTAGGGGTTGCCCTTTCCCGGGGAACCGGATCAGTTCCTGGCGCCGGACTGATTCGCGCGGGGACTCAACTTGGCCCACGAGGTCAGGTGTCCTGCGGTGGGGAACTGGGTCATGTCCAGGCCGATCTCGGCGATGATGGTTTGTGCGGCGCCGGGTCCGATGCCGGGAATCTGGTCAAGGCGTGCGATGGCCGGCAGGAGGGCGGCGTCGGCTCCGGTGCCTGCGTCCGGGCCGGTGGTGCCGTCGGGGTCGACTCCCTGCGCTGCTGGGATTGCTGCGATCAGTGCTTCTATCCGTGTGCTCAGGTGCTCGATCTGACCGGACAGGGCATCGATCTGGCTCAGCAGGACCCGGGCCAGGTCCGCGTGGTGGTCATCGAACCGGCCGGTGAGTGCCTGGACCAGCGCGGCGTGTTTGACCCGCAGCCGGCCCCTGGCCAGGCCGGCAAGAACATGGGGGTCACGTTCGCCGTTGATCAGCGCTTCGATCATCGCGCGTGCGGAAACGCCCATGATGTCCGTGGCCACGCTCGAGAGCTTGATCAGCGCATCCTCCAGCAGTTTCTCCACGCGCTGGACGTGACGGGAGCGTTCGACGGTCAGGTCCGTCCGAAGGCGGGTGTAGTCGCGCAGTTGCCTGAACTGGACGGGCGGGACAAACGAGGGGCGCAGCATGCCCCGCTCGTTCAGCTTGGCCAGCCAGAGCGCGTCGAGCTTGTCGGTTTTAGGTCTTCCCGGGACGTTCTTGACGTCGCGGGCGTTGACCAGCCACACCTGCAGCTCTCGTGCCTCCAGCAGGTAGAAGAACGGGCGCCAGTAGTCGCTGGTGGATTCGAGCACGATGCGCTCGATGCCCTCCGCTGCCAGTTGGTCGGCCAGAGCCAGAAGGTCATTGGTGGTGGCCGATACCTGCCATACCCGGGTCACCCGTTTGCCCGGGATGCTCCCATGCGGGACCCGGGTGCAGACCATGCCGCTGGCCTTGGCGACGTCGATTGCCGCCACCCGCTGCACGGGCTGATCGTCATCAGCGACCTCGATCAGCGTCCCTTCCTGACTCATCAGAGTTCCCTCCCGATACCGATTCTGCGATTGAAGGGTTGCCCGGGGGCTGATAAGGGAAGCTGATAATCTGATCGGCGTGCTCAAGGCAACAGTGCGCGGCCCTTCAACAAAGCCCCACACCTGACTAATCCACGGGCTCAAGCGCCAAGGAAGCACCGGCGTGGCGGGCAACCGTCCCCATTTTCACGCCGGCACGGCGCCCCCGCAAGGGGTTACAAAGACTAACCCGAAGTTACGTCTGTCGTTGCGCGTGAAATCCCCGCCATGGCGGGGATTTCGCTGGTTGCGGGGGGTGTTTTTTCTGGCTACTTGCCTCCGATGGTGGTCGGGATGGGTTGGCCGATGAGTTCGAAGGCCTGGCGCTGGATGGGTGTGGGGGTGGTGACGAGGTCGAAGCCGGTGTTCTTTCCGGTGCCGTTGATGTGGAGCCTGTTGCGGGTCAGGGTTCCGAGGTGGTCGAGCAGGGAGCGGAGGCTGTGGGCGGGGTGTCCGCCGGCGGTGGTGCGCCGGGACGCCTTGGTGGCCGCGTCGGTGGAGCGGGCGGCGGGTGCGACGGGGTTGGCCGGTTCGGGCCGGTGTTCGTCTGTGAAGGTCAGCGGTGCCCAGGCGCGGCGGAGGTGCCAGGTCAGGTAGGCGGCGAGCATGCAGATGAACACGTGCGCCCGTACCCGGGTTTCGCTGTGGTGGTGGACCGGGCGCAGTTGCAGATCGATGGCTTTGATCGAGCGGAAGTCGCGTTCGACGTTGGCCAGGGACTTGTAGGTGGCCACGACCTTGCCGGGGCCCATCCGGGTGGCGTTGACGGTGGTGCGGATGATGTAGATCCCGTCCAGGGCCGCTTCGGCGGCGATCTGTTCGGCGTCGCGGGCGAAGGTGAAGGAAGTCTCGTCGATGGTGAGCCTGTAGTGCTTTTCCATCTTGTATCTGCCGATGACTTTGCCGGCGCGGAGCCCGATCTTCCCGGCGTCTTTGATGCGCCCGGCGTCGGCGGCGGCGGTGATTTCCGTCAGTTCCGTGTCGGTGGCGGCGAGCAGTTCGCCGCGCTTGCGGGCCCGTTCGGCCGCGAGGGCGGGGTTGCGGCAGGCGATGAGGCGTTCGCCGGGATAGTCGGGGTGGGAGATTTCGGCCAGGTCCGTCTGGTCGAACAGGGACATCTGCAGCGGTCCGTCGTCGGCGGCGAGGGCCTTGATCGCCGGGGCGCGCAGCGCGGTGACCCAGCCGAGGCCGCCGAGTTCCTTCAACTGTTCGATCCTGGCGTTGGTGATCATGCCACGGTCCCCGACCATGACCATCTCGCCTAGCCGGTACCGGGTCTTGAAGTCCTTCGCGAGGACCTCGAACGCGGCCGGATCGGCGGTGTTGCCGGGGACCACGCGGACGGAGACGGGCCGGCCGTCCGGGTCGGTGAGCAGCCCGTATTCGATCTGTTCGAGGCCCTTCTTCCCGTCGCGGGAGTAGCCGCGTGCCGCCAGCGGGCACTTGTGCCCGGTGACCCAGGACGAGGACAGGTCGAACAACGCCAACCGGTCCGGATTGGCCGCCGGGGACAGGTGCCGGGACGCCAGGGCCTTCTCGATCGCCTCCTGCCGGCCGGCGAGCCAGTCCATCGCGGCGTAGACCTCATCGGTCGTGGCGCCGGCGACCCCGAGGTCGGCGGCCAGGGTGGTGTCGGACCACCAGCGCGTGGTGGCCAGCTTCGACCCGGGACGGCAGACCCGGGCGATGACCAGGGCGAACGCAATGTCGCGCATCCTCCCGGCCCGGCCCAGCAGCGCGGGCATCCCGAGGGCCTTCGCCTGCGCGGCGACGGCTGCGACGTGGCCGTGGGGCAGGGACCGGATCACTTCCAGGCCGTCGGCGGAGAATACGGCCTGGTTGCCCGCCAGGGCGCCGCGGACGGCTTCGATGGCCGGTTCCGGCAGCGCGGAGAGGTTGGCGAGGGTCTCGTGTTTGACTTTCCCGTCCTGCCGGAACGAGCGGCGCAGCAGCACCGATTCGTACACGACTTCCTCGCCGGCCTTGTTGACCCGCCGGCTCTTCGTCCGGGCTACGTGCATCGCCTGACTCTTACCTGCCATGGCACGACTCTACTCCCACACGGCCCGGAGGCCGCGAAGCGACACGCCGTTTTTAGTGGCTACAAAGGACGGTATAAAACAGGCCCCTTGGCCGGGAATTCAACGAATCCGGCCAAGAGGCCCACGTAACTTCGGTCTAACAGACGCACGGAGTGACAGAATCATGGAAGTTCGACAAGTGCGCGGAGGAGAGGAACCGAATGAGCAGCTCGAAATCTCCGATCCGGAATGGCGAGAAGAGTGAACCGGGCGGGCGCTGCTCAATCTTCCAGTCGCTTAGCTCGAGTGTCACGCGCAGCTCTGCGCAGCTGTGACACGCCTTAACCTGGGGTGATGCCCAGCAGCACGCCCAGGCGAAGGCGGTGTTCGCGTGCCTGGCCGAACAGCTGGCCGGTGGCGTGCGCCCGCTTGAACACGAGCTGGGCATCATGCTCCCAGGTGATGGCAATGCCGCCGTGCATCTGCACGGTCTCGGAGGCGACGTGATCGAGGGCGTCCGAGCACCATGCTGCGGCGGATGCCGCACGCTCCGGCAGATCGGCGGCATCCGTTCCAGCCGACCAGGCCGCGGCCCAGGCCGTTGTGCGCGCCGTCTCCACCTGCACCAGCATGTCGGCCATGCGGTGTTTGAGCGCCTGGAATGAGCCGATCGCGCGGCCGAACTGCACTCGCTGCATGGAGTACTCCACCGTCATGTCGAGCCCTCGCTGCGCTGTACCCGCCTGCAAACAGCTGACAGCGACGATGGCGATGTCGCGAATTTTCTCCAGTGCAGAGGCTGCGTCCAGCATAAGCGGCCGCGCATTGACCCGGTTGAACGTCATCGTTGAGAAACGGAACGTCGTGTCCATCGCCGGCGTGTTCACCCGCCGGATCGCGTCGGCGTCGAGCACCTCGAACAGCCCCACGCCGCTCGGGGTCGTCGCGACGGCGATGACGATGTCGGCGCTGCAGCCGTCGAGCACGAGCGTTGCCGTTCCGTCGAGCGTCCAGTGCTCGCCAGCCGTGGCAACGATGCCGGAGCCCGCCGTGCCCCAGGTCCCGTGCTCGTCGGCCCATGCCAGAGTTGCAATGGAGCTGCCCTCCGCGATGCCGGGGAGCAGCCGCCCGCCGGCTTCCGCATCACCAGACTCCAGGATCGCGGCGGCGGCGAGCACCGCGGAGGCGAGCAGTGGGCTGGGGGCCAGGTGGTAACCGAGCGCCTCCAGCGCGAGGCCGGTCTCGAACCAGGTGAAGCCCGCCCCGCCGTACTCCTCGGGAATGGCGAGCGAGGCCACGCCGACCTCTTCGGTGAGCACACGCCACAGTGAGAGGTCGTATCCGGCCTCGGATGCGGCAGCATCGCGCACGGCAGAGGAGCTCGCGTGGCGGGTAAGCACCGCACGCATTGTCCTGACGAGCTCGTTCTGCTCATCGGTAAGTGAGAAGTCCATGGTGTCCTCAGCGTGTGGGGGAGAGAAGGAATGCTGCGATGCGGGAGCGGTGGTAACGGGGAGTCCCCCACGCGCCGATCAGGGCGCGCACACGAGTGATCCAGAGGCCCAGATCATGCTCCTCTGTGTATCCGATCGCACCGTGAACCTGCAACGCAACTCGTGCGGCCAGGTTCGCCGCATCGCCGGCGGCGACCTTGGCCGCCGAGACGCTGCGTGCGCCCAAGGGGCTGCCAAGCTCCACCGCAGCGCCGCCGATCAGCGGGCGCGCAAAGGTGAGCGCGATCCGCACATCCGCGAGCTGATGCTTGAGCGCCTGGTACTCGCCGATCGGGCGGCCGAACTGCTCACGGAGCTTCGCATATGAGACGGCCTCGACCAGCACGCGCTCGCCGGCGCCGAGCAGCATCGCCGCACACGCCAGCGTCGCTCTGTCGATGGCCAGCGCCACCACGGTGGGATCCAGCCGGGTGGCCTCGCCGTCGGCGGTGAGCGCGCTGAGTGTGCGCACCCTGTCGATCGAGGTGATACCGGGGCCGGACGTCGCTCTCGAGATGGAGTCCGCGTCGACGACGAAGCTGTGGCTGCTCGCTGCGGCGTCGAGCGCGTAGGGAACGAGACCGGGCACCGCCCCGGTGGCAACGATCGAGCCGTCAACGATGCCGCCGAGCACCGCGGAGTCGACCAGGTCGGGCAGCAGCGCCGCCGATTCGATGTAAGGGCCGGGAACGGCGTAGTAGCCCAGACGTTCGAAGGCGACGATGAGGTCGACGGCTGTGCCACCCATGCCGCCATCTGCCTCGTCGACGCACAGGCCGAGCAGGCCAAGCTCGGCCAGTTGGGCCCACAGTGCGTGGCCGGAGGCCATGCTACCGGCTGCCCAATCCCGCGCGATCGTCATTTCTCCTGCGCTCTCGATGATCTCATCGATGGCCTGGGCCAGCGCCTGCTGTTCTTCACTCGTCACGAATTTCATGACGCTCTCCTCCCGTCGCCGCCGCGGGGGAGGCCAAGTAGACGTTCTGCGATGATGTTGCGCTGGATCTCGTTGGTGCCCGCGTAGATGGGCCCGACTATGGAGAAGAGATAATCGTCGACCCAGCGGCCGTCGGCCACAGCCGCTGCTCCGCGCAGTTCGGCGACAGGCCCAAGCAGGGTCAGTGCAGTCTCGTGCAGCGCAATGTCGAGTTCTGACCAGAACACCTTGTTCACGCTGCCCTCTGCGCCGATGTCGCCGCCGTCCTGCAGCATGCTCACGGTTCCCCAAGTGTAGAGGCGGTAGGCCTCGGACTTGATCCACGCGTCCACGACAGCGTCTTGCGCGAACGGATCCTCGTGCTGCTGGGTGTGCCAGAGCTCGATGAGGCGGTCTGCTGCGGCGCAGAACCGGCCGGGGGAGCGCAGCGAGAGCCCGCGCTCGTTCCCGGCCGTGCTCATGGCGACGCGCCATCCGTCGCCCGGTGCTCCGAGCACATCCTCGTCGGGAACGAACACGTCGTCGAAGAACAGCTCGGCGAAGCCAGTTGAGCCATCGAGCTGGGCGATAGGGCGCACGCTGAGGCCCGCGGCGTCCATGGGGAAGAGGAAGTAGGTCAGACCGCGGTGGCGCTCGGCGGCCGGGTCGCTGCGGAACAGCCCGAATCCGCGATCGGCCCACACGGCACGCGAGCTCCAGGTCTTCTGGCCGCTCAGCAGCCAGCCGCCGCGCTTGTCGTCGCGGCGGGCGGTGCTGCGGATCGCTGCGAGATCGCTGCCGGCACCCGGTTCCGACCAAGCCTGCGCCCAAATCAGAGAGCCGTCGGTCATCGCGCGGAGGTAGCGAGTGCGCTGCGCGTCTGTGCCGTGCTCGAACAGAATGGGCGCCAGTAAGGAGATGCCGTTCTGGGCAACCCTCGTCGGCCCGCCGGAGCGGTAATACTCCTCCTCGAAGAGTACCCACTCGATGAGCCCAGCACCGCGACCGCCGTATTCCTCCGGCCATGCAACCGCCGACCAGCGGCCAAGGGCCAGTTCGGCCTCCCACTCGCGGTGAGCGATGAAGCCCTCCGCGGTGTCCATCGACGGGAGCGGTGTGGACGGCAGGTGTGCCGCCAACCAGGTGCGCGCCTCGGCGGCGAACGCGAGCTGTTCGTCTGTCAGATCGAGGTTCATTCCGTGGCCGCCGCGTCGCGCATGCTCTTGACTCCCATTCCGGCCAGTGAATCGGCGCCGACCTCTGCGTTGTGTGAATGCGCCGCGTGGTGCAGCCCGAAAACCGAGTCCATGCCGGCGCGCAGACCCTGCAGGTCTTCCGACTGGTTCACTGCCTTCTTGGCGAGGGCGAGCCCGAGGCGCGGCATGGCGCTGATGCGTTCGGCCATGGCCATAACGGTGCTTTCCAGTTCCGCGGTCGGCACGACGTGGTTCACCATGCCTAGGGTGTGAGCGCGCTGAGCCGAGAAGCGGTCCCCCGTGAAGAGAAATTCCTTCGCGGCACGGGGGTTCATGACCCAGGGGTGGGCGAAGTACTCGACGCCGGGGATACCCATGTGTACGACAGGGTCGGAGAAGAAGGCGTCGTCACTGGCGACGATGAAGTCGCAGGACCAGGCCAGCATCAGGCCACCGGCGATGCACGCGCCCTGGACCATGGCGATCATCGGCTTGGGGATCTCGCGCCAGCGCCGGCACATGCCGAGGTACACTTCGGATTCCCTGGCGAATCGGGAGTCGACGCCTGCCGCTCCGACGTGGTCCCACCAGATCACCGCCTTGCGCTCGAAACTCTCGTCGATGTCCCGCCCCGGGGTGCCGATGTCGTGTCCGGCTGAGAAGTGCTTGCCGTTGCCGGCGAGTACGATGACCTTGACCGCATCATCGTGCACAGCCGCGGTGAATGCGGCATCCAGAGCGTAAGTCATCTTCGAGTTCTGCGCATTGCGATACTCAGGTCGGTTCAGCCGCACAATCGCGACAGATCCGCGCACCTCGTATGTCACAACCCCTTCGGAATCGTTGTTTGCCATCGTGGCTCCTCTCTGAATAAATCACCACATGAGACATCAGCTATGATATTGGCCAAACAAGTGCTTGTTTTGCTAGCATAGGCGATACTCGACTTTTTGACCAATGGCGGTGGGCGATGAAAGGTATTTCGTGGATCTGACCTATTCAGTGGAAGACGACGAGTTTCGTCACGAGATCCGAGAGTGGCTCGAATCAAATCTTGTCGGTACGTTCGCGCAGCTGCGCGGCCTCGGCGGATCTGGCCGCGAACACGAGGCGTTCGAGGAGCGGCTCGAATGGAATCGCCATCTTGCTGCGCACGGCTGGAGCTGTGTCAGCTGGCCCCGGGAGTATGGCGGGCGGGGGCTAAGCCTGCAGCAGCAGGTGATCTTCCACGAGGAATACGCCAACGCGAATGCCCCGGCCAGAGTCAACCACCTGGGTGAGGAATTGCTCGGTCCGACGCTGATCGCGTTCGGAACCTCGGAGCAGCAGGCCCGCTTCCTTCCGCGCATCGTGGCGGTGGAGGAACTCTGGTGCCAGGGCTACTCCGAGCCCGGAGCAGGCTCCGATCTGGCCGCCGTGTCGACCAGGGCAAGACTTGACGGCGGAGAGTGGGTGATCGAGGGGCAGAAGGTCTGGACGTCGTTGGCCCACACTGCGGACTGGTGCTTCGTGCTCGCGCGCACGGGCTCTGGGCCGCGCAAGCATGACGGACTCTCCTATCTGCTCGTGCCCATGCGCCAGTCCGGCGTTCAGATTCGACCGATTCTGCAGTTGACGGGAACCTCTGAGTTCAACGAGGTCTTCTTCGACGGTGCCGTCACGGAGGCAGACCTGGTGGTCGGCGAGGCCGGTTCCGGCTGGTCAGTCGCCATGGGCACGCTCGGCTTCGAACGGGGCGTCTCGACGCTGGCCCAGCAGATCGCTTTCCAGCGCGAGCTCCACCTCATCGTCGAACTGGCCCGCAGCAATGGCGCAATCGCCGACCCGATCATTCAGGACAAAATCGTAGCGGCGCATATGGGGCTCGACATGCTACGTCTGCACGGGCTCAGAACACTGAGCGGCGAGCAGGGCATCGAGGCCTCGATCACCAAGCTGCTCTGGGCGCCATGGCACCGCTCCCTCGGCGAACTGGGGATGGCCGTGGCCGGCGCGGGCAGTCTCACCGTCGCCGAGGCGCCCTATCAGCTCGACGAGCTTCAATCCCTCTTCCTGTTCAGCCGCGCGGACACCCTGTACGGCGGTTCGGATGAAATCCAACGCAATGTCATCGCCGAGCGCGTGCTCGGACTGCCCAAGGAGGCACGCTCTTGATTCACCAGCGTTTCGCGCAACCCGTTCCCCCCTATGTTTCCGCCCACGGGCTGCTCAGGGGGCGACGTGTCGTCGTCACCGCTGCCGCGGGTGCCGGGATCGGCGCCGCTGCGGCACGCCGCTGCCTCGAAGAAGGCGCAGGCCTCGTGGTACTCGGCGACACGCACGCAGGAAGGCTTGAGGCATTCGCCGCTGAACTCGGCACCGAGTTCGGTTCCGACCGCGTGCGCTGGGCATTGTGCGACGTCACAGTAGAGGAGCAGGTGGAGGCGCTGCTCGACCTGGCCGAGGAGGCGGGCGGGGTCGATGTCATGATTAACAACGCGGGCCTGGGTGGAACGGTCTCCATCCTGGAGATGACCGACGATCAGTGGGGGAAGGTTCTCGACGTCACCCTGACGGGAACCTTCCGTAGTGTGCGTGCGGCAGCACGCCGCATGGTCAAAAACGAGACGAAGGGCGTCATCATCAACAACGCCTCGGTCATCGGATGGCGCGCTCAGGAGGGACAGGCCCACTATGCGGCCGCGAAGGCCGGCGTCATGGCGCTCACCCGGTCGGTTGCCCTCGATGTCGCCCCGCACGGGATCCGCGTCAACGCCGTGTCACCGAGCCTCGCCATGCACCCCTTCCTCGCCAAGGTAACTTCCGACGAATTACTCGAGCAGCTCAGCTCGAGGGAGGCATTCGGACGCGCCGCCGAGCCATGGGAGATCGCCAACGTCATGGTGTTCCTCGCCAGCGACTACTCGTCATACATGACTGGTGAAGTCGTGTCAGTAAGCAGCCAGCAGGCCTGAGAGGACTATCACAATGACCATTGCATATATTGTCGACGCAGTGCGCACCCCCGTCGGACGCCGGGGCGGTTCGCTCGCCGGCATCCACTCCGCCGACCTCGGCGCGCACGTGATCGCATCGCTCGTTGAACGCACCGGAATCGACCCTGGAGCAGTTGACGACGTCATCTTCGGATGCACTGACACGCTCGGTTCGCAGGCAGGTGACATTGCGCGCACCGCGTGGCTGGTCGCCGGAATGCCAGATCACGTGCCGGGCGTCACGATCGACAGGCAGTGCGGGTCGAGTCAGCAGGCAGTACACTTCGCTGCCCAGGGGGTCATGTCGGGAACCGCCGATCTGATTGTCGCCGGTGGAGTGCAGAACATGTCCGCCATCCCAATCTCCTCGGCAATGACGGTCGGGGAACCGTACGGGTTCACGACCCCGTTCGCGGAGTCGCCCGGCTGGCAGGCACGCTACGGCGACCAAGAGGTCTCCCAGTTCCGCTCGGCAGAGATGATCGCCGAGAAATGGAATATCTCGCGCGAGAGCATGGAGGAGTTCGCTCTTGAGAGCCACCGCCGGGCGATCGCAGCCGCCGACGAGGGGCGCTTCGCCCGCGAGATCGTTCCGACCGCCGGGCTGACCTACGATGAAACCCCACGCAGGGAGACGTCGCTGGCGAAGATGGCGACGCTGGCCACGCTGACCGAGGGCGGTCGTATCACTGCCGCCGTCGCCTCGCAGATCAGTGACGGGGCCAGTGCCCTGCTGATCGCCTCGGAAAGCGCCCTGGCCGCGCACTCCCTGACGCCGCGCGCACGCATCCACCATATCTCGGTGCGCGCAGACGACCCGGTGTGGATGCTGACAGGGCCGATCCGCGCGACCCGGCACGCGCTCGAGCGTGCTGGAATGAGCGTCCGCGACATTGACCTCTTTGAATGCAATGAGGCATTCGCCTCCGTGGTGCTCGCGTGGGCGCAGGAGCTCAAGGTGGACCGGGACAAGATCAATGTCAATGGTGGTGGCATTGCGCTGGGTCACCCGATCGGGGCGACGGGCACGCGCATCATGGCTACTCTGCTCAACGAACTGGAGCGTAGCAAAGGGCGATTCGGCCTGCAGGTGATGTGCGAGGGCGGTGGCCAGGCCAACGTCACGATCATCGAGCGCCTCTGAGCGACCACGCAGAGTAAACCTATCGAGCGCCACAAGGACGAGGCCGACGCGCGAGCTTCCGTTATCCGCCTCTCGCAGGCCGGCAACCACGCCGCCGCGGCATTCGTCCGCGCCGGGGACTGCATGCTCGACGAACCGCTCTACGGCTGGAGCGACAAGCAACGCAGCCTGCTCGTCCACCTGACCCAGCGCCTCGAGGTCTCACCCATCGTTCGCGGCGCCCGACTCGTTACCTAGTCATCACAAACAAGCCCATGTGGCCCAAAAGAAAGCAAGGTCACCTCATGACCCGCACCTACGTCGTCACCGGCTCTGCCTCAGGGATCGGTCAGGCCACCTCCGACCTCCTCCGCGAGCGGGGACACCGCGTCATCGGAGTCGACCTCCGCAATGCCGACGTCGAAGCCGACCTCTCGACAAGGCCGGGAAGGAATGGCGCCATCGCCGACGTGCTGACCGCTTCCGATTCTAAGATCAACGGGATTATCGCGGCCGCGGGCATCGCCGCGCCGAAGGCCCTTACCGTCGCCGTCAATTTCTTTGGCGTGACAGCCCTGCTCAACGGCCTCGCCGGGGCGCTTGCGCAGAGTGACTCCCCGCGCATCGCCGTAGTGAGTTCGATGGCGTCCCTGCAAGAGAATTCAGCGGAACTCGTCGACGCTCTCCTGGCCGGGGACGAGGAACTTGCCCTGAAGATCGGCGGTGCACTCGAAGCGGAGGGACCTGAGACCGGTTTCCTTAACTACACGTCGAGCAAGCGCGCCCTCTCCCGCTGGGTCCGCCGCGAGAGCATCGCTCCCCGTTACGCCGGAACCGGTATTCCCGTCAACGCGGTCGCTCCAGGCACCGTTCTCACGCCGATGACTCGGGACCTGCTCGCTTCAGAAGAAGGTCGCGCGATGGTCGACGCTGCCGTGCCGATGCCCCTCAACGGACACTCGGATGGCGTCGTCATCGCACGGCTTCTAGTCTGGCTGACGAGCGAAGAGAACACGCACGTCACCGGACAGACCATCTACATCGACGGCGGGGCTGATGCCACGCTCCGCGGCGACGACATCTGGAACTAGCTGTACAGCCAAGACGTTGGTGACATAACACTCAAGCGGGGAGGACCCTCGGGGCTCAGTGGAGGTATCTGACATCTTCACGGCCACGGAGGTCCCACGCGAGTGGCCGTCTGACCCTTCATAGGAGATTTCTTCTCGTGGAAGAAGAGATGGCTGATCGTCGGCCCGTTGTCCACGTCGCGAAGGAACCCGGTATTTTCGGGCAATGGAGCGGTTGACATGTCGGGGTAGAGCACCGGTTCACGACCCCGTTCGCGCAGTCGCCCGGCCGGCAGGCATGCTACGGCGCCCGGGAGGTCTCCCAGTTCCGCTCGGCAGACATGATCGCCGGGGCATGGAGTATACGAGCGGGAGCTGGGAGGAGTCCGCTCTTGAGAGCCACCGCCGGGCGGTCGCAGCCGCCGACGAGGGGCGCTTCGCCCGCGAGACCGACCGCCCGGCCTACGATAAAAACTCGCGAGCGAGTTCCTATGCTTCAGCCTCGGTCGACCCAACGAACGGCATGTTGCCGGTGCCGGGAGTACCGCGATCGGATCGGGGCGCTCCCGCGGCGTCCAAGGCGGCTGGTCGCCGACGGCCAGGACGTTCGCGAGGAAGTACGCATCGAAGCACGCGACCTCCGCGATCACGGCCGTTTTGACCCCGTGGGCCAGGCCTAGGGCTGAGGACGCGTCCGTTCGTGGTGAGCGCCACCTGCCTGTGCTGCGCCGACGCCGTGGACGTAAGGGGACTAGTGCACCATCATGAGTCTTCTCCTCCGGTGGTGGGGCTTGCGCCATGGCGTCCGAAGTAGGCGTCTTTCAGGACCTCGATGTCCGAGACCTGTCCCGCGGGTGCCGAAAGCACTGTTCGGCCCATGTCGAGCACAGCGACGTGATCGGCGATAGCGATCGACGCCTCTACAGCCTGCTCTACGAGCAGCACACCGATGCCCGTTGATTTGAGCTCGGAGACCCGCTGCATGACCTCTTTGACGATCACGGGTGCGAGTCCGCCGGACGGCTCGTCTAAGAGCAGGAGTCGAGGTCTTGCCATCAGAGCTGATCCGATTGCGAGCATCTGCTGCTGGCCGCCCGACATGCTTCCGGCGAGCAGATCCTTCTTCTCGTGGAGAATGGGAAAAAGCTCATATATGCTTTCCACCTCGGCGCGCAACTTTCCTCGCGAGACCTTCCGGGTGATGCCGCCGAGTAGCAGGTTTTGTTCGACCGTCTGAGCGCGGATCACCCGCTTGCCCTCTTGTACGTAGGACATGCCTCGCCGAACGCGTTGGGATCCTGACAGCTTTGAGATGTCCTGGCCGTCAAAGCGCACTGACCCTCCGGCGATCCGATTGAGACCCGTGATCGCGCGTAAAGTGCTGGTCTTGCCTGCTCCGTTCCGGCCGAGGAGGACAGTGAGTTCGCCCGCCCTCACGTCGAAGGAGGCGTCCCACACAACGCGCAGGTCACCGTATCCGGTGGCGAGGTTGTGGACCGACAACAGTGGTTCGTTGCTCACAGCAGGTCTCCGATCATCGATGCGCCGGGCGCGAGCTCGTCCGCGCTGACTCCGAGGTACTCGCTGAGAACCCGTGGGTTCGACTCGATCTCGGCGGGGGATCCCTGCGCCATGACCTCGCCGTGGGCGAGTACCACGATATCGTCGGCGAGGTCCAGAACGAGCTGAAAGTTGTGTTCGACGAGCACTACTGTGCCACCGGCTGCGGTGACTTTACGGATCACATCCTCCAGCCGCCCCACTTCGTCCTCGTCGAGTCCAGAGGCGACTTCATCGAGGAGGAGCACCCGCGGATCGGCGACGAGGCAGCGGGCCACTTCGAGCATCCTGCGATGCCCGAGTGGGAGCGAGGTCGCCTCGCTGTCCCGGTGCTGGCCGAGCCCGACGAGGGCGAGCATCTGCTCGGCCACGCGTTGGTCGTCGCGCCGGACCCGGCGGAACTTTGGCAGCCGGAGCACTGAGGAGACCAAGCCGACGGGTGTCCTAGCGTATCGCCCGGCGACGACTGCATCGAAGACACTGATCCCTTCCGGGATGTTCGGGGTTTGGAACGTTCGGGTTACGCCCGCCCGGGCCACGTTATCGGGTGACAGTCCTTGAACCTCGTGGTCGCCCACTTTCACTAGTCCCGAATCGGTGCGGTAAAAGCCGCTGATCATGTTGAGCAGAGTCGTCTTGCCTGATCCGTTCGGCCCGATCAACGCAGTTACCCTGCCAGGCTGCGCAGTTAGAGAGACCGCCTTGAGGGCTTGATTGCCCCCAAACGATTTTGAGACCCCAACCACCTGCAGCGATTCTCCTTGAAGTCCCTCCAGTTTGCCGGGGAATATCTCTCTGGGCGGCAGGGTTGCCGCAGCCTTGGCATCGAGACGACGGACGACGACTCTTACCAGGCCCACGAGCCCGCCGGTAAGGACCACTCCGCCAATCACGAGGAAGGCGCCGGAGAACAGGAGCGAGTACTGCTGGAGCTGACTCGACTGGTTCAGCGCAAACTGAAGGATCGTTGCTCCCACGAGGGCGCCGTAGACGCTGGCGGATCCGCCAAGGATCGACGCGGCGAGGACGGTGGTTGCGAAGGTGAAACTGAATGACTCGGGGGAGATGTAGTGCTGGAGGTTGGCGAAGAGCGCTCCGGCGAGCCCTGCCGGCACGGCGCCGAGTGCATAGGCGAGAAGCTTCTTCCGATATACGGAGATCCCGAGAGACGAGGCGAGGACGGGACTCTGGTTGAGAACCCGGAATGCCACGCCGTGCCGTGAGACCGTAAGGTTGCGGAAGAACGCCAGCCACAAGACGGCGACTACCGCGATCGCCATGTAGAGCTGATCAGATTTCAGGGTGATGCCGAACAGCGTCGGTGACAGGATTCCACTTAGTCCGTTTCGGCCGCCAGTGTCGCCCTTAAAAATCGATACGATGTCCGGCAGTAGCAAGACGAGGAAGAATGAGGTCATAGCGAGCGACCAGCCACCCAGTCGCAGCCCAGGCACGCCAGTGACGAGGCCGACAACCAGAGCCGCGAGTGCCGCCAGTAGAAGTTGGACCAGTAGGTCAGTCTGCCCGGCCTTCGATAGCAGACCGGCGGTGTAGGCGCCGGCGGCGTACATTGCCGCCTGGCCGAGCGCGAGCTCACCGGCGAAGCCGAGGCTGAGGTTCAGCCCGCTAACGACGAGCGTGAGGATCAGCGTCAGTTGAATCTGTCGAGCGAGCGGCTGGGAGAGGCCCAGCAAGGGCAGAATGATGATGACCACGCCGATGGCCAGAGGGATGATCCATCCGGGGAGCGCGCGGAACCTCAACCATAACGTCATGCCTTACACCGTTCTTTCTCGTGTACGTACGAACAATCCCGCTGGACGGATCAGGAGTACCAGGATGAGGATCAGGAATACCGAGAGATTCGAGAAGTCACCTCCCAGGTAGCGCGCCGCGAGCGCTTCCACAAGTCCGACGATCAGCCCACCAACCAACACGCCAGGCATTGACCCGAACCCGCCGACGGCAAGAACCACGAAGCCCTTGAGTGCCAGCGACGCTCCTAGTGTGACGACGGCGTACGTCTTCGGCCCGACGAAGATGCCGAGGAATCCGGCGAGGACTCCTGCAGCGATAAATGCGATGAGCGCGAGTCGGGCCACGTTTACTCCGCGAAGCTGAGCGGCCTCGCGATCCTCCGACATGGCTCGCAGCGCGAGGCCCGTCAATGAATAGCGACCGTAAAGCCCGAGGAGGACGACGAGTACCACAACTAGGGCGATGAGAGTGAGCTCGACAGGAAACACGCGGGCGCCGAGGAAATCGAGCGCATCGTTCCCGCCAAAGAAGCCGACGGTCAAAGGTTCTCCACCCCATATGAGCTGCGCGGCGCCCGTGAGCAGGATCGAGACGCCAAGAGTGGTGACGAGGATGTTGTCGTGATTCTTCACCGGGCGGATGGCGATGTAGTACTCGAGCACAGCAACGGCCGTCACGCCGACGGCTGCCATTAGCGCGGCCAGATACCAGGGCAGGCGCCAGGTCTCCGTGGCCGTAAAGGTGATGAAGGCACCAACCATCATGAGCTGTGCCTGCGCGAAGTTGAACGTCTTCGACGAGACGAAGACGATGTTGTATCCGATGGCGACCAGGGCGTAGACCGCGCCTAGCGCCAGTCCGCCGAGTACCAGTGTCAGCACATCGCTCTCCTTGCTTTGTTGATTCCATTTCGGAACGTTTACGCGGCGCAGCGTCCGGACCTCGTCTGCGGACGGGTCCGAACGCTGCCGTATGCTCGCATACTGCTTACTGGTACTGGCCGTTCTTCAGCTCTGATGACTTGATAAACTGGAACTCGTCCGCGTCGACATTCGGGCTGTGCGACTGAGGAGTAAACCCGTACCTCTTCAGGATGACCGTCTTTGCACCTTCGGTCACCGAGGGGTCCTCAAGTGCCTTTGCGATGGCTTTAGGGTCGTCCAGGCTGCCCGTTTTCTTGGCGGCCGCATTGATCAACTGGAACGCATCGTAGTTATAAGCGAGGATAAGCGATGCCTTGATGGGCCCGATCGAGAGCATTGTCTTGACGGCATCGTTGACGCCGGTCGCAGAGGGATCATATTTCGTGCTGTTGAAGACCTCCATAGCGAGGTTAGCCACCTGGGGGGTACCAACCACGCCATCCGGTGGGAGCTTTCCAACAATTGGCGACGCCGCCACGGAGTTGTTGGCGACAATGGGCACGTTCCAACCAAGTTTGTCGATCCCCTGCAATACGTATCCAATCGGCGCACCATATGCATCGACGACGAGTGCATCCGGTTTACTGGCCTGGATCGCGGAGAGCTGCGGCGTCATGTCCAGCGCCGCAACGTCGTAAGCCTCGTTGTCGGTGACCGTGAACCCGTTGCTGGTCAGCGTTTCCTGCGTGAGCTTGCCGAAGAGCTCACCGTAGGAGCTGCTGCCGTGCAGAATCCCGACGCTCTTGTATCCCTTGTCCTTCAGATAGCCGACGTATCCTTTCAGGTAGTCGGTTGGTCCGGGGGACAGATCGAAGTTAAGAGGCATCTGTGAGGGATCGGCTGAATTCGCGATCGGTCCGATGTTGAACGAAAGGATGCCGGCCTGGCTGATCAGGGGGAGGGTTGCGGAAGCAACGGTGGAGGGTCCCGAGTTGAGCACCACGTCCGGTGGCGTGGAGGAGTTTAGTGCCTCCTGAACCTTGGTGACCGCTACTGTCGGGTCAGCTTGGTCATCGGCAACAGTAACCTCCACCTGACGGCCGAGAATTCCGCCTTCGGCATTGATCGCCTTCGCACCGGCCTGAGCACTCAGCACTGAGGTAGCCGCGTTTGTCGCGAGGGCCCCCTGCGCACTTATGCCTCCGAGAACCAGGACCCGATATGGTTTGGCACTACCGGAACCTGAGGTGTCCGAACCGCTGGCTGCCCCGCAGCCGCTTAGGGCCAATGTGACTGCCGCGGCACTGGCTGCAAATATGGATAGCCTATTTTGCACGACTCTTCTCCCTTGAAGATGAGGCACTGAACTCGGTCAGGTTTTCTTGACCAAGCGATTGTTAGTTTGAGAACTGTATCACAATTACTAGCTCATCAACCATCCCTACCAAGCGCTTGTTTTGAGGACTCACCAGTGATACCGTGACGCGTTCAGGACGATTAGGTCGGGAGGGTTAATGAGTGCATTCACTCAGTTGAATGGAGTCGCATTGGTGACCGGCGGGTCGGGTGGGATAGGAGCGGAGGTCGTGCGCCGACTATGCAAAAGCGGTGCGCAGGTCGCCTTTACGTACAGGGCCAGGGATCCTGTACAGCTTCTTGAGGAACTGGGTTCAGCGGTCGAAGCCCATCGCCTAGACGTGACCGATCCAGACGCAACACAACGGCTAGTCACGAAGTTGACCGAACGGCATGGCGCGATCCACACACTCGTCCACTCGGCCGGTCCCCATGTGCCTATGATCCATCTGTCAAAGGTATCGCCTGAGGCCTTCGCGAATCAGGTCAGGGACGATCTCGTCGGGTTCTTTACCATCGCGCATGCGACACTTCCTGCGCTGCGGGCGTCGTCCGGATCAATCGTAGTAATAACATCTGCTGCCACTCGTCGCTATCCGGTGCGGGACGGTTTGTCAGCGGCACCGAAGGGCGGGGTTGAGGCCCTCGCGCGAGCACTCGCCGTCGAAGAGGGACGATTCGGAATCCGGGTCAACTGCGTCGGGCCGGGTATGCTCCACGAAGGGATGTCAGCGCGTCTGATGGCTTCGGGCGACCTCGATGAGCGCGCGCTCGTGGTCGCGAGGTCGAACATCCCGCTGGGCCGGTTTGGATACGCCGCTGACGTCGCTGAGGCTGTCGTGTTCCTTGCTTCACCTGCTGCCGGATTCATTTCCGGTCAGAAGCTCGATGTCGACGGTGGATATGGAGTTTGACGGCGATGCCCAACCTCGGGCGTTGATTACGTCGTGATGTATTGGTTCAGGGAGCCACTCTATGTGAGGCTCGCAGCCTGGGATGCCCTTGGCGAGGCGTTATTGCAGCGGGGGCGAAGACCCGTCATGGCATGGCGACCAGTATCCCAAGAGACCCTTTGGGCCGAACGGCTGGAAGCGCAGGAACAGGCATCCGCAGACTGTCAGGCGGTTAGGCGTCGGACATCCAGTTCCTCCGTATAGCCAAATGGGACAGTATGGCTGAGGTCGACGATTAAGTCCGCGTCTCCGAGCCTGGTCACAGGATGCCGTGCGTCCCTTGTCGCCTGGCGCTCTCGATCAACCGCTCGACCGCCGCAGTGATGCAGCGGTCCATAGAGGCCCTGTCGCGACCTTGATTTCTACGGATTCCGCATCTTGCACGTTCATAACCAGCTCCCCTCGCAGGGACGGATGGGTAAGCCGGCGTAGCCCTGCGATTTTCACACAGGGTTCGATGTTCGACGACGTAGGTTTCCAGCCAGAGGGCATCTCCAGTGACAGCTACGTCCCTGACATATCCGGTCCGGATAGTTCGGCTTTCTTTCTGAACCTGGACCTGCTGGTCGGCAAAATCCTTCCAATCTGCATGGTCTCCCATGGAGCTGCCTTTCGTATCGCAATTGACTGTGTTGCTTGCTTGTTCCTGCGGCTGGCTGTTCCAGGGTGCGGGCGGGCGATCCGGGCATTGGTGTGACGGCGACGCGGTGCAGGTCCAGAAGGCGGTGCCCGTCCTGGAACTGGTTGGAAAGGTTGGTGCGGCCGACCCCCAGCAGTTGGGCCAATAAGGTGCTGGTGATCGCCCTGCGGCGGCGTAACAGCGCCGTCAGGAGGCCGGTGGTAGTGGTCCAGGCTGCTGGTCTGCGGGTGGAGGTAGCTGCGCGGGCGATGGAAGCGCCGCTGAAAGGCCGCCTCGGCCAGGGCATCCCAGTACGGCTCCGAGGCTGGCGCCAGGCGTTCTAAGTTAGCCCGTGGCATGCCGGTCAGGGCCGGATCGCTGAGCATCGTGGTTAGGGCGGGGTCGATCCGCCGGATGGTCGCCGGCACTTCCGGGACTCGGGGAGGAACGGGGGCCACGGCGTAGTTCCAGTCGCCATGGAACGCATTGGGTGTAATCGGCAGGGCGTTGAACTCGGCGGCGGATACGGTGGTGCCCAGGCAGTAGCTGCCGGTATCCAGCTCGGCCCCGATGCTTAACCCTCCCCGGGTGGTCGTCGCTGCGATGGTTTCGATGACGACCTGGTAGCTGGTCAGCGGCCGGCCCCGCCAGCTCGCGGTGATGTGGCAGAACATCCGGTGTTCGATTTTGTTCCATTTCGACGTGCCAGGCGGAAAGTGGCAGACCGTGATCTCCAGCCCGCTCGCGACGGCGAAGGCGGCCAGGTGTTTCTTCCAGGTCCAGCGGCGGGGATCGTTGGAACCGCCGGCGTCGGCGGTGATCAGCAAGCAGGTGGCGTCCGGGTGATCGGCCCGTCCACAGCGCTGCCACCAGCGGCGTATGGATTCCACCGCGAACTCGGCGGTGTCATGGTCAGTCCCGACGTTGACCCAGCCGGTGTTGGTGGCGATGTCATAGATCCCGTAGGGAATGGCCACCGACTGGCCGCTGGTGGTGAAGGTGTGGCAGTCGACCCTGATCGGGTCCTTGCCCGGCCGCCAGGTGCGGCCGGGCCGGTCACGGTTGCCGAGCCATTCCTTGGCCTTGGTGTCAACACTGATCACCGGCTGCCCCTCGTCGAGGAAGGCGGTGGCCGTAGCGTTCAGATGGGCGAACTGGGCATCGCGATCCAGGTGGTCGGCACCTTCGGTGGTCTTGACGGTGCCCTGCAGGCTGTAGCCCAGCTTATGCAGCAGGCGCCCAACGGTTGCGGCGCTGACCCGGTGGCCCTGTGACGTGAGGGTCGAGGCGAGGGTGCGCAGCGACAGGGTGGTCCATCGCAACGGGGAGACAGGATCACCACGGGTGTGCGGCTCAATCAACGACTCCAGCGCTGGCAGCAGACCGGGGTCGGTGACCGTCAACGGCTTACGGCCGGCTCCCGGAGCCCGGACCCTGCTCGTCGGCACCAGGTCTCCGGCCAGTTCAGTGACGCCCCGAGTGACGGTGGCGATGCTGGCTCCGGAAGCAGCAGCCACCAGCGTGATGCCGCCGTGGCCGAGGGCCGCAGACTCGCTGGCCAGGTAGAGCCGACGGCGGCGTTCATCAAGATGCGGCAGGATCCGATCGAACTTTGCCCGTAACACGGCAACGGGCGGACACACAGTCATGCTCCACCCTCCCACCAACTCCACCTAAGGGCACGCCCATAAATAACTACGACTAATTGACCTTTGAGTGAGACAATGGTGTATGCCCATTTCCGCTGAGGTTGTCGACTCACTGCGTGCAAAGTTCGACACGATCCTGCCCCACCTCGATGAACGGGCCACGCGGCTACTGCTGGCGGCCGAGGCCCGGTCCCTGGGCCATGGCGGGATCGCCGCGGTGGCCCGGGCCTCGGGCGCCGCTCGCTCAAGGGTCCAGCAGGGCGTCAACGAGCTGGAAGCCGGCACCGCCCCGCTTCCGGGCATCCGCAAGCCCGGGGCTGGCCGCAAGACCCTGACCGAGAAGAACCCCGGACTGGTCCCGGCGTTGCTGGCGCTGGTGGAACCAACCCGCCGCGGGGACCCCGAATCCCCATTGTCATGGACGACTCTCTCAACGGCGAAGCTGGCCACCGAGCTCACCGGACAAGGACACCGGGTGGGAGCGGAGAGCGTGGCGAAACTGCTCAAGGACAATGGCTTCAGCCTGCAGGGAAACGCCAAGACCCTCGAGGGCGGGCAGCACCCGGACAGGGATCAGCAATTCGCCTACCTCAACGCCCAAGCCTCCGACCACCTCGAAGACAACCAGCCGGTCATTTCCGTGGACACCAAGAAAAAGGAACTCGTCGGCGAGTACAAAAACAAAGGCACCGAATGGCGCCCCGCCGGAGACCCCGAACAGGTCAAGGTCCACGACTTCATCGACAAAGAAAAAGGCAAGGCCAACCCCTACGGCGTCTATGACGTGGGCACCAACACCGGGTGGGTGTCGGTGGGCACGGACCACGACACCGCAGCTTTCGCCGTGAACACCATCCGCTCCTGGTGGAACACCACCGGCCACACCACCCACCCAAGTGCCAACCGGATGCTGATCACCGCCGACGGAGGCGGCTCCAACGGCTACCGGACCCGGCTCTGGAAGACCGAACTCGCCGCACTGGCCGCCGAAACGGGCCTGGAGATCACCGTCTGCCACCTGCCCCCGGGCACCAGCAAATGGAACAAGATCGAGCACAAACTCTTCTCCCACATCTCCATGAACTGGCGCGGCCGGCCGCTGACAAGCCACGAAGTCATCGTCAACTCCATCGCCGCGACCACCACTAAAACCGGACTCACCGTCCAGGCCGAACTGGACACCGGCACCTATCCCACCGGCGTGAAAATACCCGACGAGCAAATGGCTTCACTGCAGGACACCGGCGCCCTCACCAGGCATGAATGGCACCCCGAATGGAACTACACCCTCAAAAACCGCAACACACCAACTAAATAATCAGTGGGCCCCTAAGCAAGCACTAATTGAAATACAAGCCCCGGCGGTGCCCGAATACTGGCGTGCGACCCCGGCCGAGGCGCCGCCTTTCTTGAGGAATCCGGTCTCGTCGATGATCAGGATCCCGTCGGGATCGCCCAGATGGCGGTTGACGTAGGTGAACAGGTCATCCCGCACAGCATCCGGGTCCCAGTCGGTGGTCGAAAGCAGGCGCTGCATGCCATCCGGGGTGCCGTGCCCGGCACGTTCAGACAGCGTCCAGGAGTTTTTGCGTTCCTCATCCGACAGCAGCCCGCGCACATACCCAACAGCATTCCGCCGCGGTTCGGACCGGACAAACCGCGGCCCAATAAGATCGCCGATTTCTTCCAGGCCTTCGGCCCACTCTTCTACGTCCGCCACACAAATATCATCACTCACCACCAACGATTAACAGGCCCCGGATGGAAAGTCCGATTAAGACCGATTAAACCGCCGATGCAGCTCAATTAAACGCGACTGTAGTACTGATATGTAGTTGTGGTTTGTCAAGAGGCATGGCGGAAGCCGGTTCCGGGCTGGGTGTCCGGGACCGGCTTCCGTTTGGGGTTCCATGGCCTGGTTTGCCGTGGTTCCTCATGGGCCGGTGTGCCTGTCCGGTGGTGTTCAGCGTGTCGTTGGCGACGGCGCGGTCAGACTGATATTCGCGGGTTGATTACCGCAGGACGAAGTGTTCGGCTGAAGGTTACCGCTGGTCTAGAGATCGAGCGTGGCCGTTCAATGGCTGCTCATAGAACTGACGCGGGTTTACTCCACGCGCTGCAATGACGCCCCGGTGAAGGCATGCCGGCGGCTCAGAGGAATTTCATCCGTGGTGCCTGTCGTTGGTGGCTCCGGTAGCCAGCGACCAGCACCATCCTGCCAGTTCCCGGGCGATCGCGACGTTCGCGATGACTGGCCGCTTCTTCCGCTCAAGGTAAGTCAGCCACCTCTCGTGGAGGCGGCGGTTACCGGCATGGCCCCTGGCCTTGGCCGCGGGCGTGGCGTGTTCCCACCGGGCACGCAGATATTGGGACGGGTGCGGGTAGGGCCGGCGGTGGTGCCAGGCCGCCTCGACCAGCAGCCGGCGGGCGTGGGTATTGCCGGTCTTGGTGATGGAGCCCTGGGACCGTGACTGGCCGGAGGAATGCTCGGTCGGCACCAGGCCCAGGTAGGCGCCGATCGTGGAGCCGGTGAACCGGTCCCAGTCACCGATCTCCACCGCGAGCCCGGACGCGGTCAGCGTGGAAATCCCGCGCAGGCACTCCAGCGACCGGACCACCGGAGTGTATCGGCTGTCATACGCCAGTTCCGTGATGGCCTGGTCGAGGCGGTCCCGCCGGTCCGCCACCGCAGCCATGGCCTCCAACGAGGCGTCGTAGGCCAGCTGCAGGGGCGCGGCGCCGAACTTCTGCCGGTTCAGCCAGGCCTCGTGCTGGTGCGTCCACGTCGTGCCCCCGGAATAGACGATGCCCTGGCGCAGCAGGAGCTTGGACACCCGGTGCCGGGTACGCATCAGATCCCCGCGCGCGTCTTCCCGCGCCCTCACCAGGTCCCGGGCCGCCTCCTGCTCCAAGCCGGGAATCATGATTTCCGTGATCTCGCCCAAGCGCAGCAAACGTGCCAAATGCATCGAATCCCTCGCATCGGTCTTCACGCGGTCCCCTGACGGGCGCTGCAGTTTCGAGGGCGCCGCAATGACGCAATCGATGCCCGCAGCGCGGAGATGCCGGGCCAGCCCGAAGCCGGTCGGACCAGCCTCATAGACCGCCTTAACCGGGCCCGGCAGAGAAACAATCCACGCGAGGATTTCCCCGAAATCCGGAGTCAGGCGCCGCCGGAAAATCTCCCCGGTGACCCCGTCGATCGCACACCCGGCAACCGAGAGCGCGTGCACATCCAAACCAATATCGGTACGCTCGAACATAGCTGGAACCTTCAACATTCAAATGTGGCTCTACCTGCCGGATCACATCCGGCTGGCAACCCACGACCGCTTTGAATAGGAGGTTCCAGCCTATGCAACGGGACCGAAGCCTCCCCTGCCTGCGGGCAAATACCCCGTGACAACACCAGCGCCGGCCGAAATCCCGTCTGCAGAGATCCCCCGCCTATCACCGGCAGATGGCCGATCCACCCAGTGTGGCAGTCTGGCCGCCTGCCGGGCCGTGGCCACTCACCTGGTCCTTCTGACAAAGGCCATCACCGTCGGGTCAAGGGACCGGAACGCCCCACGAAAAACACCGGGGCCGGAAAGCAACGCATGGCCGGCGTTCCGGACCCGCCCGACGACAATGGACTTCAGAAGGACCAAACCGCGCCCCGCGGATACGGACCGCACCCTCATATCGTCTAGGCGACGACGGTTCCGGCTGCCGCCTTCAGCCGCACGACGGCTTCGTCAATGATGCGATCGACGAGTTCCTCGCACGACGGCAGCTCGTCGATGACGCCGACGACTTGGCCGGCGGCCAGCATGCCTGCCCTGGTGTCGCCGTCGACAAGGCCGGCCTTTAGCAGCATTGGAGTGTTGGCCGCGAGCATCATCTGGCTCCAGCTTCTGCCGGTGCTGCGCTTCATCGACAGGCCGTCCCTGGCGAACTCCCACCAGCCCTGGCCGGAGAGCTCCTTGAACTGCACCGAGCGGCGGATTGTCGGCAGCAGCTGGCGCAGTCGCCCACCGGCTTCCAGTCCATTGACGAACTCAGTGCGCAGCAGTCGATGCGGCATGCCGTCGGCCTTCGTGGTGACCACCGTGCCGTCGAGCCCGAAAGCGAGGTAGCGCTGTTTGATCTCCTCTGGCACCGCGCTGTCGCTGGTGAGCAGGAATCGGGTGCCCATACCGATGCCCGCGGCCCCGTACGCTAGGGCCGCGGCCAGCCCGCGGCCGTCGAAGAATCCGCCGGCGGCGATGACCGGGAGGTCCACGGCGTCGACAACGGTCGGCAGCAGCAGGGTCGTCGGCGTGGCGCCGGTGTGGCCGCCTCCCTCTCCGCCTTGGATCATGACGGCATCTGCCCCCCAGGCGGCAACCTTCTCGGCGTGGCGCACGGCGCCGATGGAGGGGATTACGACCGCGCCATTCTCCTTGAGTTTGTCGATGAGTTCGCGCTTGGGGGCCAAGGCGAATGAGGCAACCTTGACCCCGTATTTGATCAGCAGATTGGCCCTGTCCATGGCGTCGGCAGCGTCGGCGCGCAGGTTGACGCCGAATGGCTTGTCTGTGCGCGTTTTTACCTCGACGATGGCGTGCTCGAGTTGGGAGAGGGTCATCGTCGCCGATGCGAGGATGCCAAGGGCTCCTGCCTCGGCTGTCGCCGTGACCAGGCGGGGTCCGGCTACCCAGCCCATGCCAGTCTGTACGATTGGGTGCTCGATGCCGGTGAGCTCGGTGAGGCGGGTTCGTATCCGATTCTGGGTGCTCATGCTGGTACCTCGTGTTCTCTGCGCTTCAGTGGGTCGAGAACCTCGCGGATGAGCTGAAGTTCGCGGTCATCGGGGAGGCGGGTCGTGCTGATGTCGCCCGCAGTGTGCACGGGGAAGCCGGTGGCCTCGTTGAGCTCGTCGAGGCTGACGCCGGGGTGCAGCGACACCAGCGCCATGCTGGCATCAGGGCCGCTAAAATCGAAGACACCGAGATTGGTCACGACCTGGTGCAGCCGGTGGAAGCGGAGGGCAGCCGCGCCCGCCGCCCGGGCGCGATCGGTGCCGACGCCGGTCACGAAGTCCACCTTCTCGACAAGGCTGCGGCGGCTGTGCCTTGCGATCCAGTAGCTCGTCGTGTGGTTGATGGTGTTGGTGGCTGCGGCCCTGGTGCCTAGGAGCTGTCGCTTCGGCTTCCCGTGCTCGCCGATGGCCGACAAGTTCTGATTGCCCATGCGGTCAAGTTGCGCGGCACCCATCACGACGTGGCGGCGCCCGGTCGCAATCAGCTCAAACAGCTCCCGATACGGCAGGTAGCCGGCGGTGACTGCGCTCGGCTGGTCGATGGCTGGCACGTCGCCGAGGATCGTCGACTCCCCATCGCTGATCATCAGGTCGGGGGCGTGGGTGAGAAGTGCGAGGCGGATGCCGATAGTCGGGACAATACCGGCCGGGCTAGCCAGGATCTCGCGCTGTCCGCGGAACAGATCGCTGCACGCCGTGATCGCGACTTCAGCGCGGGAGACGTCACTCATTGACCACCGCCCGGTTCGTGCGGGAGCTGGCGCCGTAGACATCGATATGGCGGGCCCGGAAATGCTGCCAGGCTTCGGGTGACGAAGCGGACTGCACGTACTCGCGCTGGAACGACTCATCGCGTGCGTAGTCGGGCAGGCAGGAAGTGAAGTGCGCCCCTCCTGGGGACTCGAGGACGTGATCGACCATGGTGCGGTTTAGCAGCAGGGTCGAGGGGTGGGTGTCCCGGGTGAGTTCAGCCGTTGACACGATGGATTCCGCGCTGACGATGGTGCGTTCTGCGGCGCGGGCGAACAGATCGTCGAAGTACGGATCAGGGCCGAGGCTTTGCGCATTGCCAAGTTCATCGGCGCGGTTGAGGTGCAGAAGGGCGACGTCAAGGGGGATGGCAGGCATGGCAACGAGCACCTCAGTGTCGTCATAGGGCGAGGCGATCGTGCGAATTTGCGGGTTGCTTGCCAGTGCGTCCGAGCCGAGACCGGAGCGGGTCACCTCGAACGGGAGACGCCGCCCAGCCGCCCGGAGGCCGGAGACGAGCATGGCTTCATCGAGCTCGATGACCTCGACGCGGCCGGCCTGCCTGGCTGCGGCGAAGTGCGGCTCGATCGCAATGGAGTCGAGAGTGACGAAGCCGTAAACTACTCGCCGGATCTGGCCGGTTGCACAGAGCACGCCGACATCCGGCCCGCCGAAGCTCACAATGGTGAGGTCGCGCACCTCCGAGCGCACGAGGGCGCGCACCAAGGCCATCGGCTTGCGCCGCGACCCCCAGCCGCCGATGCCGATGGTCATCCCATCGGTGAACTGCCCGATGACGCCCTCGACATCAATGACCTTGCTGGTCACCGGTCGACGGAGGGTTCGGTGGTGACGAAGCCGTCGCGCAGTTCGTCGGCGACGCCACCGAGGTTGAGCTCGAAGGTGAAGCCCTGCTCGAAACGGTAGCTCTTCACGACGTCGATGGGATCGATACAGTTCAGGGCCTCCTTCGCGGCCCGCACCACCCGGGTGTCCTTCGATGCGATCTCGTCCGCGAGGGCGAATGCCGCGTCGTCGAGCCGATCGACGGCGACGACCTCGACTACGCTGCCCAGCTCGGCCAGGCGCTGAGCGGTGATCGTGCGGCTCGTGTAGTACATCGTGCGCAGCAGGTGCGCCGGCACGAGGCGGGAAAGGTGGGTCGCGGCGCCGAGTGCGCCGCGGTCGACCTCGGGAACGCCGAAGTACGCGTCATCGCTGGCGATGATCGTGTCTGCGCTGCCGGCCAGACCGACGCCGCCGCCGAGGCAGAAGCCGTTCACCGCGGCGATCACGGGCACGGCGCACTCGTAGATCGACTTGAAGGCCAGGTAGCAGCCGCGGTTTGCGCCGAGGATGGCGCCGAAGCCCGCCGTTGCCTGCATCTCCTTGATGTCGACGCCGGCGTTAAATCCGCGGCCCTCCGCGCGCAGAACGACGGCCCGGGTGCCCGGATCGGCGCCCGCTTCGTTGAGGGCGTTGCTGATCGCGAACCAGCCCTCGACGGGGAGCGCATTGACCGGGGGATAGTCCATGGTGACTACACGCACGCCATCGTGGTGCATTTTCGATGTGATTGCCATTTGAGTACCTACCTAACGTTTTGCTTTTTACCCTAGCATTTGCTTGGTGGAAGGTACACTGGGAATGTGCAACAGCGAACTCAAGGAAAAGGAACGATATGAAGGGCATCTGTGAAGGGCGAGTCGCCATCGTGACGGGGGCGGGCCGTGGGCTGGGGCGGGAGCATGCTCTTGAGCTTGCACGGCAGGGCGCGAAGGTCGTCGTCAACGATCTGGGCACGACCCTTGCTGGCGTAGTCGAGGCTTCGGGCCCCGCGCATGAGGTCGTTGCGCTGATCCGGGAATCAGGGGGGGAGGCTGTGGCCAACGGCGCCGACGTCGCCGACTTTGAGCAGGCGGCCGGGCTGGTCAAGCAGGCGATCGACACCTTCGGACGTCTGGACGTGCTGGTGAACAACGCCGGCTTTGTGCGTGATCGTATGTTGGTAAACACCACGGAAGCGGAATGGGACGCGGTGATCCGCGTGCATCTCAAGGGGCACTTCGCACCGCTGCGGCACGCCAGTGAGTACTGGCGTAACGAGACCAAGGCCGGGAGGATGCCCGATGCCCGCGTGATTAACACCTCATCGGGTGCCGGTCTGCAGGGCAGTGTCGGCCAGTCAAGCTATTCGGCCGCGAAGGCGGGAATCGCAGGGCTTACCTTGGTCGCTGCACATGAGCTCAGTCGTTACGGCGTGACGGTGAACGCCATCGCCCCCTCGGCACGCACGCGCATGACCGAAGTCTCATTCGCCGAAGCCATGGCGATTCCCGAGATCGGCTTCGACGCGATGAGCCCCGCCAATGTCTCGCCCATCGTCGCCTGGCTTGCCAGTGACTCTTCGGGTGCTGTGACCGGCCGCGTGATCGAGATCGAAGGTGGTCGTATCTGTATCGAGGAAGGCTGGAACCATGGTCCGTCCCGCGATGCGGGGGGGCGCTGGGATGCCGCGGCCGCCGGTGTGGCGATCCAGCAGTTGCTTGCGGAATCGTCCACTCCTGAGCCGGTGTACGGCGCATGACCGGCGACAGTGCAGGCGCTTGGGCCGGACGAGCGCTCGGTGAGCGCACCGTCGGATACACCGAGACCGATGCCATTCTCTATGCACTCGCCATCGGAGCCCCCGCCAGTGAGCTCGACCTTGTCTTCGAAGACCGCCTGCGCGTTCTTCCCTCGTTCGGTCTGACACTGGCACAGTGGGCCCCCGATGTGCTGTCGCAGCAGGGCGCCTTCGACAATCGGGCAGTTCACGGTTCGCAGGAGCTGATTGTCACCAAACCCCTGCCGCGTACGGGAGAGATCCTGCTCAACGCGCGTGTAGGCGAAGTGTGGGACAAGGGTAGCGCCGCAGTGTTTAACATCATCGTCGAGTGCGACTACTTTCAGGCGACGTGGAGTCTCTTCGCCCCCGGCTTCGGCGGCTTCGGCGGCGAACGTGGCCCAGCCCGACCGGCAGCGCCCACTGAAGAACCCAGCAGCCATGCGAACGTTCAAACTATGCCCAATCAGGCGGCGCTGTACCGTCTCCTTGGAGACCGACACCACATCCACGTCGATCCACAGGCCGCACAGCGCATCGGTCAGGACCGCCCGATTTTGCACGGACTCGCCTCATTGGCGTCCGCAACACTTCCTCTGGCCCGTCTCGCTGGCGCGCATCCGGCCGACCTCGTCGAGTTCGCAGGCCGCTTCGCCGGTGTGGTCTTCCCCGGAGACGAGCTCGCGGTGCGAACCTGGGACGGCGGTCGCTTCGAAGCCTCGGTGGGCGAACGCAGAGTAATCTCAGAGGGTCTGGCGGTGTTCCGATGACCGCCCAGCGCGTGCTTGTTGTCGGGGGGACGGGTCTGATTGGTGCGCACGCCGCGCTGCTTCTGTCTGAGCGAGGTGATTCGGTGGCTGTTGCCTCGCGCAGCGGGGTGAAGGATAACCCACAGCTTGCCGCATTCGAGCACCTGCGAGGTGACTACACGGCGGGCACGTTCACAGAGTCCGATCTAGCCAGTTTCGATTCGATTGTCTTCGCGGCAGGAAACGATGTGCGTCACGTCGCCGTCACTGACGAATCGGACCGGTTCTGGTCGAGCGTGCAGAGCGACGGCGTTCCCAACTTTGTGGCAACGGCCAAGCGGGCGGGTGTGGGGCGCGTGGTGCAGGTGGGCAGTTGCTATCACCAGTTCGACCCGAGTTTTGCGGGCGGGTCGCCGTACGTCGAGTCCCGTCGACTCGCCGATGAGCGCTCCCGGGCGCTGAGTGACGGCGGCTTCGCCGTCATCACGCTCAACCCGCCGCCCATCGTCGGCTCGATACCCGGTCGGGTGCAACGGCGCTTCGGCCGCATGGTGCAGTGGGTGCGCGGGCAAATGCCCGAGGTACCGGTCTTCGCCCCCCGCGGGGGAACGAACTACATGTCGGCGCGCTCGCTGGCCCAGGCGATCGGCGGTGCGCTCACCGCAGGGGAGCCGGGCCGGGCATACCTCGTCGGCGACGAGAACCTCAGCTACGCCGAGTACTTCGGGATGCTCGCCGAGGTCGCCGGCCGCACTGATCCGCTCGAGGTCCGCGATGAGGAGCACCCGTTCCAGCCGGACCGTTTCATTGTGCAGGGCCGGGGCAACACCATGAGTTATGAACCAGAGCCGGTCGAGGTCGAACGCCTCGGATACGACCGTGGCGACATCCGCCGCGCTCTGACCGAGATCGTGACGGCCATCGACGCGGATGCGTCGACGAATCGGAGAGGGTAAATGATGAGAGTAATCGTTCTGATGAAAGAAGTGCCGGACACCTGGGGTGATCGCACCCTGGATCTGGAGACGGGTCTTCTGAACCGGTCAGCGAGCGAGCCAGTACTCGACGAGATCACCGAGCGCGCGCTTGAAGTCGCGCTGAGCCACCGTGACTCCCACCCCGACACCGAGGTGATCCTGCTCGCTGTGGGGCCCGCCAGCACTCTGCCGGCCAGCTTGCGGAAGGGCCTGGCTATGGGCGCAGATCGCGCCGTGCACGTCGAAGACGACGCCCTGCTCGGAGCCGACCTGACACTGACCGCCGAAACCATCGCAGCCGTGGCCCGCCACATCGGCTTCGACCTCGTCGTCGCCGGCAACATTTCCACCGACGGTGGCGGCGGCGTGCTCCCCTCCATGCTCGCCGAACTGCTGGGCGTCGCGGGGTTGAGCTCCCTGAGCTCCGTCGAGCTCAGCGAGCACACCGTCGCCGGGCGATGCAACACCGAGGCGGGCAGCTTCGAGGCGAGTGCTGCCCTCCCGGCCGTCATCTCGATCACCGAGGCGCTCCCCGACGCCCGCTTCTCGAACTTCAAGGGCATCATGGCCGCTAAGAAGAAGCCCTTCGAGACCATGAGCCTGGCAGAGCTGGGCATCACCCTTGACAACGCGGCCGCCCGGTCCATTGTCATCGCGGTCGCGCAGCGCCCGGCACGCACCGCGGGCACCCGAATCACCGACGACGGCGACGCCGGACAGCAGATCGCAGACTTCCTCGCCCGGAACCAACTCATCAAAGGACGCTCAGCATGACCGACTACCCCACGAACTCGGTTCTCGTGCTCGTCGACGTCTCGCCGTCGGGTCAACTCCATTCGAGCGCGGCCGAGGTGATCGGGGCGGCAGCAGCCGTCGGCACCGCCGTCGTGCTTGCCGTGACCGCACCCGGCACCTCTGCTTTGCTGGGAGCTGAACTCGCCGCGCTCGGCGCTGCTCACGTGCTTGTCGCCGAGTCGGCGCAATGCGCCAGAGCCGTCGTGTCGCCGGTGGTGGACGCGCTTGCCGCGGCCGCTGCGACGGTGGGCCCCGAGGCGGTTCTGGTATCGAATTCCATTCGGGGCCGGGATGCCGCTGCCCGGTTCGCCGCACGCTCCGGCTCGGCGCTGGCGGTCGACGCCGTCGGAGTCTCCCGCGATGAGGAGGGCGTGATCGCCCACCACTCGGTTTACGGAGGCGCGTATTCCGTCGACTCCGCCGCGAGCACAGGGGCGCTTGTGATCACGCTGCGCCAGGGCTCGTCGAGCGTGCGTGCAGCGGCACAGGATGCCACGGTGCAGGTGCTGGAGGTCGCGGCATCCGGAGCTCCCGACGCCGTCGTCAGCTCCTATCAGGAAACAGCGGTCGAGTCGTCGCGCCCGGAGCTGCGCGGAGCCGACGTGGTGGTCTCCGGCGGCCGCGGTGTCGGATCTGGCGAGAATTTCGCGCTCGTCGAGGGTCTGGCCGATGCACTCGGCGGAGCCGTCGGCGCCTCGCGGGCCGCCGTCGATGCCGGCTATGTGCCGCAGTCGTTCCAGGTCGGCCAGACCGGTGTGACCGTGGCTCCGCAGCTCTACATCGCGCTCGGCATCTCCGGGGCCATTCAGCACCGCGCCGGAATGCAGACGGCCAAGACGATCATCGCGATCAACAAGGACCCCGACGCGCCGATCTTTGAGATCGCCGACTTCGGTGTCGTTGGCGACCTTTTTACTGTGGTGCCGCAGTTGGTTGCCGCGATCGAAGCGAAGCGGGGATAGTGCGATGGTGAGGCAGGGGCTTCCCCGCGTTCCCAGGGCTGCCGGGGCCGGTTTCGGTGCGGTGGCGAACATCGCCGAGCAGACTACCCAGGCCCCGACCCCGGCAACGGGGCCGGATTCCGGGACTCCTGCCGCCCCGGCGACTCCAGCACCGCCGGGCAGGAGGCAGGGTCTGCCCCGCCCCGGCGCAGCGGCATCTGCCGGCACAACCGCCGCTGGGATTACCCCCGCCTCACAGTCAGCGGCCGTTGCGCCGCAGCTTGAGGCTCCGGCCAAAGTATTCTCGGCCGGTGCCGCTCAGGCGGGTGCTGCGATTCCTGGCCGGCGTCAGGGGATGCCGCGCCCGAACGCCGCCGCGGCAGCTGCTGAACGTGCCGCCAGCACTGCGCCCGCCGTATCTGCCGCATCCGCAGCTGGCGGTGACCCGACGGCGGCAGCCGCCGTGCCTGCCCAACCCGCGGGCACCCTTAACGTGCCGTCGACGCCGAATGCGCCGGCATCCGAGAAGTCAAGCCGCAGTCGACTCCTGCGGGCAGGCGTTCTGACCGCCGCGCTGCTCATGGTTTTTGCCGTCTTTGTGCTCGTCGCCCGGTGGCTCGTCACGCTGGAACCCGTGCAGGGCTTCCTATCCCAGTACCCGGGCGAGAGCGAGCTCCCGCACGGTGCGCCGGTTGGGCTGCCGGCCTGGCTCGCCTGGCAGCACTTCTTCAACGCCTTCTTGATGGTGCTGATCATCCGGTCGGGATGGCAGGTGCGCACACAGAGCCGCCCACCGGCAACCTGGACGCCGCGCTGGGGCACGAACCCCAAGAAGGTCAGCATCACCCTGTGGTTTCATCAGTCGCTCGATATTCTGTGGTTGGTCAACAGCGCGCTCTTCGCGGTGCTGCTAGTTGTCACCGGCCAGTGGATGCGGGTAGTGCCGACGAGCTGGGATGTCGTCCCGAACGCGCTCTCTGCCGTCCTCCAGTACTTCTCGCTGGATTGGCCGACCGAGAACGGCTGGGTCAACTACAACAGCCTGCAGGTGCTCGCCTACTTCGTTACGATCTTCATCGCGGCGCCGTTGGCGGCGGCAACCGGGTTCCGCATGTCGGAAATGTGGCCGGCGAAGGCGAAGCGGCTCAGTAGTGCTTGTCCGATCGAATTGGCGAGAGCCATTCACTTCCCCGTCATGCTCTACTTCGTCGGGTTCATTATCGTGCATGTCGCGCTCGTCCTATCGACCGGTGCGCTGCGCAATCTGAACCACATGTACGGTGCTCAGGATGCGGTGAACTGGCTCGGGTTCTGGATCTTCTTCGCCTCCTTGCTGGTGATCGCCGGGGGCTGGTTCGCCGCCCGCCCGATAGTGTTGGCCCCCATCGCCTCGCTGTTCGGCAAGGTGGGACGATAGGGCACCCGCTTCGGCGGGAGCGACTCTAACAAACTCGCACGTGGGGGTTAGCTGCCGGCGAGGCTGTCTATCGTGGCCGGGTTAATCGACCTTCGGGTTGGCGTCGAAGTCGAAGTCCGCCAGCCACGGGGAACCCGGCCGCCTTGACCCGTCGGATGCTGCAGCGGCGGGCCCTGTCGTCGCACTCGTCGAGCAGCTCGGCGAGGAACCCCTCGTACGTGAGTTGCTCGCGTTCGACGACCGCACGCACGTCACGAACCGGGAGCGCAGGGTGGATAACGCGCACAAGGTTTACACCACCTTATGAGGGCTCCATCCCATCCAGCGGGACCGGGTATGCGCGGTTTCGGATCGATTCGGTGTAATCAATGAGACGTGAGCCACACTGAAAGCATGTGTGGTCGCCTGACTACGAGTGGAGTCCATGATGGGTATGAGTTCGGATCGAGTGGTGGTGGTCACCGGGGCCAGCCGGGGTGCCGGCAAAGGCATCGCACTGGCGCTGGGCGCGACGGGGGCCAAGGTCTACGTCACGGGACGCACGCAGACGGAGGGTGATTCGCCGCTGCCCGGCACCGTATTCGCGACCGCCGAAGAGATTACCCGTCGTGGCGGCCTCGGGGTGCCCGTCGTGGTCGACCACAGCGATGACGTGCAGGTGCAGGCGCTGTTCGAGCAGGTGAGGGAGGAGGACGGTCGCCTCGACATCCTGATCAATAATGCGCTCGCGGTGCCGGACGCGCTCGCGACGCCGGGACCGTTCTGGGAGAAGCCGTTGTCCCTACTCGATCTGTTCGACGTCGGCATGCGGTCGAGTTACGTCTCCAGCTACTACGCCGCGCCGCTGCTCGCAGCGAACGGCGAGGGACTCGTGGTGAACACCTCTTCGTTCGGCGGCACGTGCTACATGCACGGCCCCGCCTACGGCGCTGGCAAGGCCGCGGTCGACAAGATGGCCCACGACATGGCCGTCGACTTCCGCCCTTTCGACGTCGCGGTCGTCTCGATCTGGATGGGTATGCTCAAGACCGAACGCACACTCGCCGCGATCGCGGCGAACCCCGGAGCGTACGAGGAGCTGGCCGCCACCGCGGAGTCTCCGGAGTTCACCGGGCGCGTGATCGACGCGCTTGCCCTCGACCCGCAGCTGATGAAACGCAGCGGCCGGGTACTGATCGGTGCCGAGATCGCGGAGGAGCTCGGGGTCCGCGACACCAACGGGGAACAGCCACCCTCGCACCGCCGGTTCCTCGGCAACCCGCCTGCATTTGCCGACGCCATAGTCGCCTGACAGGGTCACATGATCGCCATGGAGAACCCGGGCGAGGTCGACGCGGCGTTCATCGAGTTCCTCCGTGACCTCGACCACGCATGACCGGGGCAGCGCACCGACCATAACGGCGCACACCAGAATATTAGCTCGGCCCATGAACCGAAGAGATGGAGCAAACCTGTGGACCTGACGCAGCGAATCGACGCCCTCGAACAGATCGAGGCGATCAAGAACCTCAAGTACCTGTACTGGCGGGCCTGTGACGGCAAGGACCCGAAGACGTTCCGCAACTGCTTCATCCGTTCGGGAGCGAGCATCGACTACGGCCGGCTTGGTTCTTTCGACGATGCCGACGCGATCGCGGAGATCTTCACCCGGATCGCGCTGCACAGGGTCGAGGGCAAACACGTCATCTACGACATGCACCACGGTATGCACCCCGAGATCACGCTGGCCGGCGAGGACACCGCGACCGGCCGGTGGACGCTTCGGTTCCGGCAGGTTAATCTGCTGGACAACACCGAGACCCTCGCGACAGGGGAGTATGACGACGAGTACCGCCTCGAGGACGGCGAGTGGAAGATGTCCAAGTGCCACTTCACCGAGACGTGGTCCATCCGGCGTCCGCTGGCCGCCGACGCCGTGATCACCGAGGGTACCTTCGCGGAGGTGGTGCGGTGAACACCGAGAACGTACCGAAACTAAATTGCCGGCTCACGACCAAAGGAGGGTCGGGATTACGTGGGTCTTTCGAAGCGCGATATACGGAAGTGTGACCATGCTCTGATGGCCGAGGACAGGATGCAAGTCCCTGAGCGCTTTCTTGACGTCCAAGTCGAACGTCAAGAGCGTCGTCGTTACCCGCGTCGTATCCACCAAGCTGAGCAGGACAAAATAACAGTCCTTCGTCATGCGAAGGCGGTTTAGCGCCTCCTCAAGAGCCGGCCTGGAACGCTGCCCTGACCCGCGCTCATACCTGGCGGCCTTGCAGAACAGGGTCGCGATTTACGATTACTGACAGGACCCAGGCAGCGGCAGGCTGAGCGTGTCCTGACATAGCCTCCGGGCATGCCGGAGTCCGGGACGGGGAGGAGCAGGCTAAGGCGCCGGTGTCCTCCCCGCTCCGCACCAGCCCGCCGAGAAATACGACTGCGACGTCACGGGAGAGCCCATCGTGGGTGTACTAGGGGGAAGCTTAGGCCCTTCTGTGCCTGTCGTGCCGCTCCGGGTGCACCGCGTTATTTGCAGGACTTGGGTGCCTTGGTGTGGCGGAATTTTTCAAGCTGAACGGTACCAACGGGAGTTAGGCGGCTGACTGTTCGGTGATTTCCTTGGGCTGGTTGATCCACGCTGGTCCGGGGAGCGCGAGGATTTTGGGGTCGGTGGTGGTGGTGAAGCGTTCGGGGTGTTTCGCGCGGGCTGCAGCGAGCGTTGCCGAGCGTTCCAGGGCCATGCCGGCGGCGTGGCCGTAGTGGACGTTCGCTGGCGTGTGGAAGCCGATGCCGGAGTGCCGGTGATGGTTGTACCAGTCCACGAAACCGCTGATAAATGCCCCGGCGTCGTGGACTGAGGCGAAGCGTTCGGGGAATTCCGGACCGTATTTCAGGGTCTTGAAAATCGCCTCACTGTACGGATTGTCATTGCTTACCCGGGGCCTGGAGTGGGACCGGGTGACCTCCAGATCCGAGAGCAGCGCGGCGACGGTTTTGGATGTCATGGACGTTCCCCGGTCCGCGTGCACGACCTGGGGGATGCCGTGGATTCCGAAGATTCCCTTCATCATTTCCACGGCCAACGCCCCGGATTCGGTGGCGTGGACGTGCGCGCCGACGATGAACCTGGAATGGATATCGACCATCATGTAGCAGTCAAAATACTTTCCCTTGACCGGGCCCGCGAGCTTTGTAATATCCCACGTGTAGACCTGTCCAGGGGCTGTGGCGACCAGTTCAGGAACCGCCCGGGGCGGGTGTTTGGCCAGCCGGCGGCGTTCCTTGACCTGGCTGTTTTCCTCCAGCACCCGGTAAAAAGTCGACAGGGATCCCAGGTAGATTCCCTGATCCAGCAGCTTCGTATAGACCTGCATGGGGGCCAGGTCCACGAACTCCGGTGAGTTCAGTGCCGCCAGAATCCCGGCCCTCTCAGCATCACTGAGCTTGTTCTGCGGCGCCACCGGCGCATGGTCCCGCGGCGGGGCCGGTTTCCGGTTCGCGGTCGTCCTGGAAACACCGGTCAATGATGCCGCCCGGCGTGTGGGGATCTTCAGTTCCAGCATCGACCGGTACGTGGCCATCAACGTTTCCTGGACCGGGGCTCGTCCGGCATATCCTGTGAGGCGCTCTCTAAGAACGCCTGTAGTTTTCCCATCAGCTCCAAGGCTGCCTCGGTCTTCTTCAACCGGCTCTCACTCACCTCTAACTGGCGGCGCAAACGCGCGTTCTCGGCCTGGTCCGCCGACAGTTTCCCGATCGTTTCGCCGGGCTTCTTCCCGGCCAGGACGCCGGCGTCACGCAGCCGCCGCCACTCGGTCATCTGCGACGAATACAGCCCCTCCCGGCGCAGGAACGCGCCGCCCTCACTGTTCTCGCACGCGTTCTCGTACGCGGTCAAGAACTCGAGCTTCTGGACCGGGGTGAACGACCGGCGAGGCCGCGGACCACCGGCCCGCGGTCCATTATTACTACTACTCACAGAACTATCTTCGCGTACTGCACTCAAAACTGGACTGGACATGATTACTGGATTCCTGGCTCTCGCCCCACGCGATTAAACGGACTTGCTATGAGCCCCTGGTACCGTTCCAGCCTGACACGTAGGGTGGGCCGCGGGCACGGCAGCATCAGGGGTGTTGCCTGGTAGCTGCCGGCGCTTAGCCTTGATCCACCGATGTTGGTCGGGGCGCCGACGGCGGTTTAAACCGAGAATGCCCGTCTTTTCAAGGAAAATGGAGCTTGTCTAGAACCCTTTGACCACCGAAAAGAGAGGCATCTCGTAAGTGGAAGTTTCCCATAAACCGTCCGCGGTGTCAGTTTCCTTTGACGAGCCGAATCTCGTGTCGGCGGCAGGGCTGTTGCCGGTCATGACGTTGGCCCGGGACGCCGGGCTGCATGAGTTGGCCGATGAATGGCTGTCGGTCCCGACGGACAAGGGTGCGAACGCCGGGCTGAAGGTCGCGTCCCTGGTCGCCGGGATGGTCGCCGGCGCGGACAGCATCGATGACATGGCCCTGCTGCGCCACGGCGGAATGAAGCGGCTTTTCAAGGCCTGCTACGCGCCCTCGACGCTGGGTTCGTTTCTTCGGTCCTTCACGTTCGGTCACGTGCGGCAACTGGACGCTGTCGCGTCCCGTTTCCTGGCCAACCTGGGGACCCGGGCCCCGCTGCTCGGGCGTCCCGGGGTGGAGGACTTCGTGTTCGTCGATGTCGATGACACGATCATCGAGGTCCACGGCTACGCCAAGCAGGGCTCCGGCTACGGATACTCGGGAGTCCGCGGGCTGAACGCCCTGCTGGCCACGGTCTCCACCAAGGACACCGCCCCCGTGGTCGCCGCCCAGCGGCTGCGCAAGGGCGCGGCGAACTCGGCCCGCGGAGCCAAACGCCTGATCACCGACGCCCTGTCCACGCTCAAGCGCGTCCACACCGGCGGGCGGGTGCTCTGCCGTTTCGATTCGGCCTTCTACGGCCATGCCGCGGTGTCCGCAGCGCTGGCCGGCGGGGCGGAGGTCTCGGTGACCGCGCGCATGGACCCGGCCGTCAAACGCGCCATCGCCGGGATCCCGGAGACGGCGTGGGAAACAATCGAATACACCGACGCGGTCTTCGACGAGACCACCAACACCTGGGTCTCGAAGGCCGAGGTCGCCGAGACCGTGTTCACCGCGTTCAGCTCCCGCAAAAAGGACGAGCAGATCACCGGCCGCCTGGTCGTGCGCCGCATCCCGGAACTGAACCGCAAAGCCGACGAGGGGCAGGAAACCCTGTTCCAAACTCACCGGCACCACGGGTTCTTCACCACCGTGGACGCCGGGGTCCTGGACACCGTCGCGGCGGACAAGACCCACCGGAAACACGCCATTATCGAGCAGGTCAATGCAGACCTGAAGGACAGTGCGCTGGCGCACCTGCCCTCCAGCGTTTTTGCCGCGAACTCGGCATGGCTCGTTGCCGCGGTCATGGCCTACAACCTCACCCGCGCCGCCGGGATCCTCGCCTCCGGGCCCTTCGGCAAGGCCCGTACCGGCACGATCCGCCGCAAACTCATCCACGTCCCGGCCCGCATCGCCACCAGCGCCCGACGCATCCGTCTTCACCTCCCCGAAGCCTGGCCCTGGCAAACATCATGGCAGGACCTGTTCGACCAGCTCTACCCGCCGCCGCAAGCCGCCTGAACCCGTCCACCCAGCCGCACGGCGCAACCAGGAAACCCGTGGAACACCCAGGGCAGCGAGGCCCGGCACCCCGGCATACCCTCAGGCCGCACAACGAGCCGAAACCGGATACAGACCATCCACCCAGGCGGATCGGTGGATCAAGGCTTAGGAGGGCCGTCACTGCTTCCTTATCGGCCACGCCGTCAAGGCTCCTGGCCAGGGCCTCGCGGCGTCCGGCCGGGTCATCGCACTCGGCGAGCAGCAGCTCGACGAGGAACCGCTCGTAGGTGAGTTGCTCGCATTTTGACGACCGCGAGTAAGTCATGAACCGGGAGCGGACGGTGGATAACGCGCACAAGGTTTACACCACCTTATGAGGGCTCCATCCCGTCCAGCGGGACAGGGTATGCGCGGTTTCGGATCGATGCTGTGTAATCAACCGGACTTGGACCGCGCCGGAAGCACGTGTGTTCGCCTGGCTACGAGTGGAGGCCTCTCGACACTTGCGAAGCGGTTCGCCAGTGCGAGTCCGATAAATCATTCTGAATTTCAGCTCAGCAGCAATAACTGATTTTTAATCGCAAGCAAAGTTAACTGGCCCATCAATGTCCGCACAACGCTGTGCGGATACTATCGAAAGGCAACTACTCCTATGGCTGGTGCACTTCGTCCTGAAAATGGACTATTGACCACCCAGACCTCCTCGTCCATGAGTGAAGGGGGGTGGAATCTGCGCTGGACCGCATCTTTTGTGGGCATGATGTTCGCTATCGAAGCGCTAACAATGACTTATATCATGCTGGGAATGGCATATCCTCTGATGGCCGCAGAATTTCAGACAGACCAGATCGCGTGGGTTTTTACCGCCTCCCTCCTGTCGGGAGGCGCGTTTTCACCCTTGGTGGGCAAACTGGCTGACGCTCACGGCAAGAAAAAGCTGTTCGTGCTTGTGACCGCGATCGCGCTGGTGGGCTTCATAATCTCAGCTATTTCGACTTCTTTTGGCGTCTTTATCCTGGGCCGCGTGTTGGCGGGTCCACTTTTGGCAACGGTTTTCTTGACGTTTTCCTTGATGCGGGACGTATTTCCCGGCAGGACGCTGAAACTGGGCGCCTCACTCTCAAACGCCGGTACGGGGTTCTTCGCAATACCGGTCCCGTTTCTCGCCGCCTACCTGCTGTCCACCACCATGGGGTTTCGTTCCATGCTGTGGGTATTGGCTGGGATGGCCTTGATCTCGATAGTTCTGGTGATGGTCTGCATTCCGGAATCCATTGTTCGCACCCCAAGCAAGATTGACTTAGTCGGCGCGGTCCTGACCGTGGCATGGTTCACGGCGATCTTGCTGGGCATTAGTTTTGGGAACACCTGGGGCTGGAGCAGTCCGGGCATTCTGGTCCTGTTTGGCGCCGGAGCCGGCATCTTTGTCCTCTGGGTCATTTATTCATTGAAAAAGTCCGAGCCGTTTATCAATGTCCGTTTTGTTAAGTCCGGATCGATGCTGGGAATCTGCATATATAATGCCTTTGCAATTGCTGGCGTCTCCATCATAAACATTATTCTCCCGATGGTTGTGCTGATGGACCCAGCGGCAGGTATGGGTTATGGCCTGGGGATGCCCGCCGAAGGCCTCGCCGCGTTCTTCGGGCCACAAGCACTCGCCGCTATATTCACCGCCGTCGTCGTGGGGAAGCTTTCCCGAAAGATACGCCCTGCCTATCTTGCCCTGGCAGGGTGCGCCGTGATCGCCGTGGGCCTATTCGGTGCAGCTCTGTTCCACTACAGTTTCGGAGCCCTGCTGTTCTGGCTGATCATTGAAGGCATTGGCCAGGGGGCGGCGCTGGCCTGCATGCCGCTGCTCGTACTCGAAGCGGTGCCGATCCGGCTCCAAGCCCAGATGGCCAGCCTCGTCCTGGTGGCGGGTTGCCTTCTTACAGCCGCGGCGCCGCTGATCACGACAGCTTTGATGGCGAGCGGGTTGGTCGTCACGCCGCCGACTGCGGAAGCTCCGAATGGCGGCTACATGTACACCGACGAAGCCATCACCAACGCGTTCCTGTTTATTAGCTTCCTGGCTGCCGCAGGCTGCGGCGTCGTAGCGGCAACGCTTCTCAAGCGCCGCGACGCCGAACGTGCCGCCGCGATGCAATCGGAACTTGAGATTCTGGGAGTCGTCAAGACGCAGGGCGTCGAAGATGGCCGGGAACCGGCAGCTGTCAGCTGATATGTAGGTCTGGTTTTCATAGGGCACGGATGAGCGGCTCCTGGGTTCGGTTCCGGGGGGCCGCTCATCGTGCGCCGATCGGTCGTCGTGAACCATGTTGGTATCGACAGCAGTGTCAGGCGCTCTCACGAAAATTAAGGTGGCCACGGATGGTGGCAGGGCGTATGCCGTAGGGGGCCTTTATGGAACTGCCTGCCATCCCGAATGACGAGAACGTCGACGCCGCAGCCAAGCTCCTCAAGCGCTACTATTCTCGAACCCTCCAAGAAGACGGGGCTGCTCAGCCACAGGCAGCTACTTTAATGAATGGTCCGATCGTGGCGACAACCCAGATGTGAGGGACAGGGACACGGCGATAGCGACGCTATCGCCGTGTCCATGCTCAGCGTCAGAGTGGCCGCCCGGGCCATCATCGGGGTGCAGGAGCCAGGTTTGGCAGCGCACATTCAGCAGCTCTTGGCCAGGATCCGACGGACGTGAAGATGAGCGACCTCTCGGACGCGGAAGCACAAGCGACGCTGGGGAAGGGCAGCCCGGCTGTGCTTGCTCTGGAATGAGCTGAGGCGCACACCCAAAACGCGCTGGGATGTAGGGGCCACCATCGCCAGCAAGATCCTCGCAAGGAAGCGCGCATCTCATCCCATCTGGGACAAGGTAATCAGGGCCGTCGTGGCCAAACGCAACGCTAACCCGGGGTTTTCATGAGGGTGGGGCCCGCAGGGCGTGTTAAAGCGGCGAAAGGTGCTTCTGAGCTGGGAAAATAGTGTTGTTGACGCACTGTTCCACCGGCTGAAAGAAGCACCTTTCTGATGTCCAAGATTACTGGAGTTTTTCCGTCTCTTCCTGTCGCCACGACGGAGCAGTCGCTGGTCTCCCATGCCGGGCTGACCGTGGTGACCTCGTTCGTGGATGCGCTTGGGTTCAGGGGCTTGTGCGAGGACCGGTTGGGCCAGTTTGTCCCCTCCGGGGCCTGGCACCGGCCCGGCACGATCCTGGGGTCGTTGGCGGTAATGCTCGCCGGGGGCGGGGAACACGTCTCCGATCTGGACATCCTGCGGACCGGTGCCGGGGTCTTCGGAAAGGTTGCTTCGAACGCGACCATCTCGCGGTTCTTTGAGCGGACCGTGACCAACCCGGACGTCTTCACCTACGGTTTCGCCACCTTGACGCGGGAGTTGCGTTCACGGGTCTGGGAAGCCGCCGGGGACCGGAACCCGGCCTTGAAGGCCACCGCCCTGGATCCGCTCATAGTGGACCTGGATGCCACCCTCGTCACGTCGCACAGCGATAAGGAACAGGCTGTCGGCACGTACAAGGGCGGGTATGGCTTCGCCCCCTTCATCGCCAGCGTCGATTACGGCGCGGGCAACGGGACGGGGGAGGTCCTGGCCGCGGTGATGCGTCCGGGTAATGCAGGGGCCAACAGCGCAGAGGACCACATCAAGGTTTTCACCCAGGCCATCGCCCAGCTCCCCGACGGCTTCTACGACGAGCAGGGTGCGCTGATGGGTGGGAAGGTGCTGGTGCGCACCGACAGTGCCGGGGCGTCCCGGAAATTCCTGCACCACCTCTCATCGTCAGGGGTGCAGTTCAGTGTTTCCTACCCGGTCCCGGTGCTGAAGGCCCACATGGTCGGCTGGATCAACGACAAAAAGTACTGGCAGCCGGCCCTGGACCAGGACGGCAAGGAACGCACGGATGCGTGGGTCGTCAACGCCACCGAGATCCTCGGGCTCACCGACTACCCGGCGGGCACGAACCTGTACCTGCGTGCCGAGCCCCTGCACCCCGGCGCGCAGCCGACCTTACTGGATGTGGACGGGCACAGAATCACGGCTTTTTTGACGAACTCCCCGCGCTGGCACGGGCCCACCCTGGATGCCCGGCACCGGGCGAGGGGACGGTGTGAGAACCGGATCGAAACCGTGATGCGCCAGCAGGGCCTGTTTACTCTGCAGCGGAGGATCTGGCATGCCTGGCTGGAGAATAGGCAGTCTCCAGGAAGAATTCTTCTCCCTGACGAGCCCTACCCTTATTGGTTATTCGAACCACCGGCAGAGCACGATCCTCCATGCGACGTCGGAGTTGCCTAGGCGGGCGATCCGTAAGGCGGTAAGTCATGCCACAACCAGTGATGGAAGTCATGCCATATGGCATGGGGACATACCGGGAACCAGCAGACTCTGGCCCAAGGTCTTTCAATTCTTCCCTGGGGCACAATGTGCCCTGTCAGTCATCGTTGGTTCTGATGACAATGAGCTGGTGTCCTTCCGGGATGAGCGCTGACATGGCAGCGTGAGCTGCCTCGTAGTTGTCGCCGTGGCCGCTGATGCCCTACGTGTCAGGCTGGAACGGTACCAGGGGCTCATAGCAAGTCCGTTTAATCGCGTGGGGCGAGAGCCAGGAATCCAGTAATCATGTCCAGTCCAGTTTTGAGTGCAGTACGCGAAGATAGTTCTGTGAGTAGTAGTAATAATGGACCGCGGGCCGGTGGTCCGCGGCCTCGCCGGTCGTTCACCCCGGTCCAGAAGCTCGAGTTCTTGACCGCGTACGAGAACGCGTGCGAGAACAGTGAGGGCGGTGCTTTCCTGCGCCGGGAGGGGCTGTATTCGTCGCAGATGACCGAGTGGCGGCGGCTGCGTGACGCCGGCGTCCTGGCCGGGAAGAAGCCCGGCGAAACGATCGGGAAACTGTCGGCGGACCAGGCCGAGAACGCGCGTTTGCGCCGCCAGTTAGAGGTGAGTGAGAGCCGGTTGAAGAAGACCGAGGCAGCCTTGGAGCTGATGGGAAAACTACAGGCGTTCTTAGAGAGCGCCTCACAGGATATGCCGGACGAGCCCCGGTCCAGGAAACGTTGATGGCCACGTACCGGTCGATGCTGGAACTGAAGATCCCCACACGCCGGGCGGCATCATTGACCGGTGTTTCCAGGACGACCGCGAACCGGAAACCGGCCCCGCCGCGGGACCATGCGCCGGTGGCGCCGCAGAACAAGCTCAGTGATGCTGAGAGGGCCGGGATTCTGGCGGCACTGAACTCACCGGAGTTCGTGGACCTGGCCCCCATGCAGGTCTATACGAAGCTGCTGGATCAGGGAATCTACCTGGGATCCCTGTCGACTTTTTACCGGGTGCTGGAGGAAAACAGCCAGGTCAAGGAACGCCGCCGGCTGGCCAAACACCCGCCCCGGGCGGTTCCTGAACTGGTCGCCACAGCCCCTGGACAGGTCTACACGTGGGATATTACAAAGCTCGCGGGCCCGGTCAAGGGAAAGTATTTTGACTGCTACATGATGGTCGATATCCATTCCAGGTTCATCGTCGGCGCGCACGTCCACGCCACCGAATCCGGGGCGTTGGCCGTGGAAATGATGAAGGGAATCTTCGGAATCCACGGCATCCCCCAGGTCGTGCACGCGGACCGGGGAACGTCCATGACATCCAAAACCGTCGCCGCGCTGCTCTCGGATCTGGAGGTCACCCGGTCCCACTCCAGGCCCCGGGTAAGCAATGACAATCCGTACAGTGAGGCGATTTTCAAGACCCTGAAATACGGTCCGGAATTCCCCGAACGCTTCGCCTCAGTCCACGACGCCGGGGCATTTATCAGCGGTTTCGTGGACTGGTACAACCATCACCACCACTCTCTGGGGGTCTCAGAGGTGTTGCGGGACGTTGCATAGAGGGACACGCCGCGCCGTGGCGCCACACATCCCCGGGGGTGCGGTGCACGTGGCGCATAGTCGCGTTTAGGTTTTCCAGTTCTCTGGAAGGACAATCGTGCGGGCCTTCGCGGTGCTTCTGCCTTCGGGCATTCGATATTGGACTGTCCTCGATGAAGATCTGGTTGTCGTGCCGGAGGCGGACGCGTTCCTGCGGCATCTGCGCCTGGGCCGTGACGGCTCGGAGCTGACGACCCGTTCGTATGCCGGGGGGATCGCACTGTTCCTGCGCTGGTGCCTGGCCAAAGGGCAGCACTGGCATGCCGGCGTCGGAGAGCTCGGATTATTCATCATCTGGCTGCGTCACACCGGGGCGCAGGCCGGTGTGGTGAATGCCGGGGACGGTGAGCGGACAGCGGTGGTGCTGGCCGGTCCGTGCCACCGCCCGGCACGCGGGGCACGCCGGATCAACACGGTGCTGACCGCCGTCCGCGGCTTCGTGGTGCACGCGGTGACCAGTGGTGACTCGCCGGGCCGTTTGCTGCCGCTGATCTACGAACTTGCCGATGACCGTGACCTGCCCGGACAGGCACGGGGCGAAGACCGGGCCATGGCCTGGCGGATGCGCGCCCGTCACCGGCTCCACGAGACTGATGCCGGCGTGGACCGTGCCAGTGACGCGGAGATCGTGGCACTGATCGCCGCCTGCCTCTCGGCCCGTGACCGGCTGATCGTGCTGCTGATGGCGCGGGCCGGACTGCGCCGCGGCGAGCTCTGCGGGCTGCGCCGTTCGGACGCGCATATGCTCGCCGATTCAACGCTTCTGGGCTGCCCGGTGCCGAGGGCACACCTGCATGTGCTGCGCCGCGAAAACATGAACGGGGCCTGGGCGAAGTCCCGCCGGACACGTGTCGTGCCGCTGGATTCACTGGCCGTCCAGGCCGTTGATGCCTATGTGTTTGAGCGGCTGGCCGTCGCCGAGGCGGGCGGCAGCGATTTCCTGTTGGTCAACCTGTTCCGTGCCCCGATCGGTGTTCCGATGCCGCCGGGTGCGGTCAATGCGCTGATTACTGCTGCCGGACAGCGCGCAGGCCTGCGCCGCCAGGTCACTCCGCACCAGCTGCGGCACGCCTTCGGCAGCAATCTGGCCGATGCCGGCGGGACTCTGGATGAGATCGCGGCGCTGCTCGGGCATGCTTCGATGAGCTCCTCCCAGGTTTACCTGCATCCGGATCCGGCCAGACTGCGCGAGGCAGTCGAACGGGTGCCCGGCCCCCGCGCGACACAGGCAGGAGAAAACCGGTGACGGCTGCAATCAGCGTGGCAAAGACGCCCGCCCCGCAGTACATTTCCGGCGGTACCGGGCATGTCTTCAGCGGCCTGTACCTGTTGGGGCAACCGGCCGTTGAACTCGGGCATCTGATCGCACCGGAATTCCTGGCTGAGATCGGCTGGGATCCGGTTTCCCTGGTCATGTTCCTGCCGCCGGCGCACCTGCTGCTGGGCCGCCCGGTCTGCGCGGCGGCCGGCTGCGCGGTGACAGCCCCGCACCGTGGCGGGATCTGCGCAGGCTGCCGGCACCGGCTCGCCCGGCACGGGCTGGTCCTTGAGGAAATCGGCCTGCTTCCGGCAAAGGACCGCCCCGACCGCGGCGTTGGCATGTGTGTGGTGGCCGGGTGCGCCCGGGAATGGGCGTCGGGAGCAGCCCGGTTATGCCGCCGGCACCTCGGTCAGCGGCAGGCCCTGGGGCTGGGGCTGGCAGAGTTCCTCACCGGTCCGCGGACCCGGGCGCTGGAGGCCTGTCCGCCGTGCGCGGTGGCTGCCTGCCCGCGACAGCGCCGCCACCTCGAGGGCCGCTATTGTGACGCCCACCAGATCCGTCTGCGCGTCTTCAACGCCAAGAACCCCGGAGCCGACGAGGCGCAATGGCGGCGGATCGAGCCGCCGATCGGGACCGGCGGGCAGGTGAGCCTGCGCGGGCTGGAACCGCTGGTGGTGGTTCAGGTGCTGCTCGGGCTGCAGCAGCGGTGCCGCCTGGACCAGGTACGGACCAAAGAGGCGGAGCTGCGCGCGGTCGGTGATGACCTGCGCCGCCAGCAGGTCGACACGATCGCCGATTACCGCCTGGCACCCACCCGCTCACTGGAGTTCGCCGGGCTGGTCAATGCCCTGGCCAGACACGCCCGCCGCGCGTTAAGCACCCCTGCAGCCGAGATCCTGCTTGACCAATGGGACCTGGCGGTCTTCGGCAACTCCGGCACCGTGTCATTCACCGGCCTGAGCCAGCCGTGGTTGCGGGAAGCCGCCAAGCGCTGGGCGATTGATGACCTGCCCAGAAGACGGATCCGCCCCGGCCGGCGGAGCACCACGGGCATGTCGGTGCGCCACCACGTGAACGCCCTGGTCCGGCTGTCGGAGGCCTTGCGGATGCGCCCGGACCAGGGCCGGATTCCCGCCGCTCTTGGCCGCGCCGACATCGAGACATTCCTGAACCGGCTGGCCTATCTGGCCTCGACAGGCCAGATCAGCACCGATGCCCGGCTCCGCACCGTCCGCGAGGTCCGGCACGTGCTCTCCACGATACGGGCCATGGGCCTGACCCGTCCCGGCACCCTGGCCGCCGGCCTCGGTGAGGACTTCACCATCGGCGCCGCCGACATCCCCGCTGAACCCGAAGCCGCCGAATCCGGACGGGATCTGCCGCCGGAAATCATGCGGCAGATCTGCGCCCACCTGGACCGGCTGACATCGCGGCCGATGAGGGCCGGAATCGAGCTGGCCATCGACACCGGCAGAAGACCCGAGGAGATCGCGGCCCTGGCGTTCGACTGCCTGGCCCGCGATGCCGACGGCTCGGCGGTGCTGGTCTTTGACAACCACAAGGCCGGCCGCCTCGGCCGCCGGCTGCCCATCAGCGCGAACACCGCAGAGGTGATCACCGCCCAGCAGCAATGGGTACGGGCCCGCTACCCCCACACCCCGGTCGGTGAGCTGAAACTGCTGCCCACAGACCGGCGCAATCCCGACGGTGACAGGTCCCTCAGCGCGTTCAGCCTCGAGGTATTCGCGTTGTTTCGGGGTGCCCTTCTCTGCCCATTCGGTTAGGACGCTGCCGGTCAGGGCGGCATGCTTGCCCGCTTCGAGGATGTCTTGGACGGTGATCGGGTTCATGCGACTTCTCCGGTGGTGGTGTTCAGGGTGGTGAAGGTGTCATAGACGCTCAAGTCCACGTTGGCGGCGGCCGGTTCGGTGCCGTGGGCCAGCCGGCGGGCGAGCATCCCCAGGGCGGCCATGTCCGGGGTATCCCCGCGCCGGATCAGGGTGTCGGCGGCCTGCATTGCGGCATCGAAGCCGGCGGATCCGGAGGCAGCATCCACCGCGTTGAGCAGGCGCCGCCGATCGGTGGCAGTGGCTTGATCCAGCCAGTCGCGCACTGGATCGGTGACCAGGGCGCGCAGGGGGGAATGGGACCACGCACCGGGCTTGGTCACCAACAACGGGACCAGGGAAGCCGGTTCGAAGATCGTCTCGGTTTGCCGGCCGAAAGCCCGCGGGAAGGACCGTATCGGTTCGGAATGCTCGTCAAGGATCTCGATGACGTCGTGGCGCAATCCGACGGTGAGGCTCCGGCTGTGGAAGGCAGGCCCGGCGGCGTAGGTGTTCCCGTCAATGAGCAGGTTCCCGGTCTTGTCAGCCTTCCGGGATTCGTAGCGGACCGGGTCGAATCCGACTCCCGGCAACTCCAGGGACGCCGCCACGTCTTGGGTGAACAGTTCACCCAACGGCAGGCCCTTGCGATAGTGCGTGGTGCTGGCCAGGGCGTCGCACCGCGCCAGCAGAACCTCGTTGAGGCCTGCCAACGTGGCAGCCTCGGGCTCGGGGACCATGAGGTTGCGGCGCAGGAATCCGACCGCGTTCTCCACGTTCCCTTTCTCATGGCCCGAGTACGGGTTGCAGTAGCGGGACTCGGAGCGGTAATGCAGCTTGAACGCACCAAACAGCTTCGTCTCCACGACCTTGGTGCCCACCCGGCGTCCAATGCCCGTGGCATTGTCGAACACCATGTGCCGTGGCACGGCCCCGATGTGCTCGAACACCCTGCGCAATCCGTGGCAGACGCATTCGGCGGTTTCGCCCCGGTACCCCTGCACGAAGCGCATGTTCGAGAACGGGAAGCTCACCACGAAGATGTGCAGGACCTGCCGGATCCCGGCAATGATGGCCTCGGCCTGCCCGAAGTCGACCTGCACCGTGCCCGCGGGCCACACCAGTTCGGTGAAGCCCTCCCCGGCCTGCCGGTTCCGGGCCGTCCACTTCTTCACGTGGCGTTGGACCGGAGAATACGTGCCGGTGAAACCATGCTCATCCACGAGCCGGTCAAAGATCCGCTTGGCCGTATGCCGCTGCTTCCGCGGCCGCCGTTGGTCCTCGCCCAGCCACCGCTCAATGATGTGCTCGAACCCGGTCAGCACCGAGGCGCCGGGTCTGGCCAAGGGTGTTGGCGGTGCCGGGGAGAAGTCTTCCTGCTCGGCGTACTTGGCCACCGAGGCCCGGCTGACGCCCAACGCGCGGGCGATCTCACGCACCGGGACTCCCTGGGAATCCAGTCTTCTGATATTTTCTTGAACGGACATGGGTACCGTCATCTGCTTTCCAGCCCTTCCGGCGCACACGCTTCGCAATGGCAGCGCCGTAAGGAACCTATCTGGGGGTGGCGGGCCCATGTCCCTGACACTCTAGGGCAGGGCCCCGAACCACCGGGTGATCTCTATCTCCAAGCCAGCCCCCGAAACAGCGATTTTCAGGAGAAAAGACTGGCCTGATTCTTACCGCTCTTTTGGCCTGAAACGAGCCACCAACCTGGCTCAAATTCTTGGCTGAAACGGCCTACAGATAGTCGATCACACACAACAAGGGCCAGGGCGGGCCGGAGCCCTGCGACGGAGGCACTGGACCCAACAGCCGGCCGCGCCAGCGGACGCCCGAAAGGGTGCGAGCCCTGCGAGCATGCCCCTGGCCTCGTCTCCCCGGGATCCGCCCATGCCGGCCCCGCACCCTGGGCAGGCCGGCACACTGGCTGTTCCACCTGCGGTCCTTCGCGGAAATGGCGGTCCGCCGCCGGTGAGCACCAGCGGCAGCCAACCACCGGCGGCGTACCGCCCGAACCTTTCGGCCGGTTCTGGCCATTTGTTGAAGAGGTGCGGCCGGGTGCAGGGCCTCGCCGGGCGGTGGCTCCGCCCGGCAAGGCTTCAGCACGTTCTAGGTGCGTCGGTAGTGGTTTGACGGTTCCGCAGGTTTGCGCCGTGATGGCCGGAGGCCGGTCTCCTTTTCCTGGAAAGGGGGCCGGCCTCTTGGCATTTTGGTGGATGGAAGCCTGGAAGGCTCCTACGGGGTGTAGCGGGGGTGATGCAGGTTCGGTTCCGGGACGTAACCGTCCCCCGGCGGTGTTCAGGCAGTGGCGGTGCGGTAGGTGAAGAGTTTGAGCAGGTTGTGGCAGCCGGCCATCAGCTTCCATTCCCCGGATGCCTTCTCCAGCCCGCGCAACAGGACATGCTTGCCCTGGCGGGTGTTGATCTGTCCGAAGACCGGTTCGACGATGGCTTTGCGCCGGGCATAGACCGCTTTGCCCTTCTTCGTTTTCAGTTTCCGGGCCATCCGCTCGGCCAGGGTCGCGTCCGCCGGGATCCTGCCCCTGGGCGAGTCCGGGACCGGGCGTCCGTGTTTCATCCGCCTTGTGGAGATGAAGAACTCGGTGCCGCCACCGGCTTCGAGGTCCCTGACGTGTTCCAGGTTCGCTGCCGAGCAGTACCCGGCGTCGGCGCTCCACTTCCCGGGCATGGCTTCCAGGGTGTCCTGCGCGTTCTTGACCATCGGGACCAGTTGCTGGACGTCCACCGCGGTGTTGGTCAGTTCGGTGGCAACGATGACCTGGTGATCTTTATCAACGACGCCCTGGGCGTTGTAGCAGTAGTGGTAGGAACCGTCCGCGGTCTTCATGATCCTCGCGTCGGGGTCGGTGAAGTTGCGCTGGGCGGTGGGCTTGGGCACCGCCGCGGCAGCGGCGGCATCGCCCTTGCCCGAGACATCCCCGTCATCGTCCCCGCGGGACCGGGCCTTCTCCTGGGCCTCACGGCGGGCCCTGTCCGCGGCCTCGGCCTCGATGGATGCCCGGGCGGTCTTCATCGCCTCGGCGCGCCGGGCCCGGTTGGCCAGTTCGGCAGGCAGTTCATCCCCGCGTTTGCCCGGCCCGAAGCGGGCGTCCTCGGCCGCGTCCACGGTCTTCGCCTCCGCCATCAGGTCGCTGATCTCATCGGCCAGGACCTTCTGTTTCTCCGTCAGCCGGGCATAGCTCATGGCCTTGTGCCGGGAAGCGTTGGCACGCACCTTCGTCCCGTCCAGTGCGACATGGCCCAACGAGACCATGCCCGCGGCCCGGCAGAGCTCCAGGGCCTGGAGGAACACGTTGGCCAGCGCCGCGAGGTGGCGTTCGCGGAACCGTCCGATCGAGCGGAAATCCGGGGCCTGCTGGGCACACAACCAACGGAACGCGACCACATCCGTGCACGCCCGCTCCAGCTCCCGCGAGGACCGCACCCCGACGCAATACCCGTAAAGCACGATCCGCAGCATCAACCGCGGATCATACGGCGGCTGGCCCTTGGCCTTGGCATAGGAAGCATAAAACCGGGTCAGATCCAGTTCCCGTCCACAAGCTCGCCAATGAACCGGGCCAGATGACCCTGCGGCAACCACTCCTCCAGCGACGGCGGGACCAGCATCACCGCATCAGGCTCAAACGACTTGAAGCGTTTGTTGACCCCGCCATTGGCATCCATCGGCACATCGGTGGGCTGCTCGACACGCTCCACGAGCGACTCGTCAAACAAACCATCCTGCGCGGAAGAACCGGTATCCATGCCCCTAATCCTCCCAGCCACCCCTATCGTGACCCGGTTAATCCGCCGGCGTTTTAAAAACCGGCACCCTCACTACTGACTGCGCACCTAGCCTTTCCTTCGCGCAAAGCGCCCGTTCCTGTTCCCGGGGCGGGCGCTTTCGCTTTCGCGGGCGCTTCAGCTCGACGCGCCCAATGCGGCATTTTGCCGTGCCTTAGCGATCGCTGGCTCCCTTGACCTCGCAAGCTCGGACAAGGAATCCGGCCAGCTCTCCTCCTCCTTCGTTCCTCAGTCGGCGATGCGGCACTACGCGGAAAGCCACTTTGCGCCTGTCTGCCGGTTCCGCTCGGCGCCCACCGCTCCGAGGAATCGCTTTTGTGCGTTCTGGCTCGTGAGTATGTGCCTCCGCGGCTGTTGGTCCCTGTTGCGTTTCCTGGCTGCGGCGTAGTCTCGGAGCGTTGATCCGACTATTGGGAGGAACCATGTCCGTTGCACGTATTACTACCCTGAGCGCCAACTCCAAGACCTCGTTTGATGCCGCGATCAAGGAGGGGGTTGACCGGGCCAACAAGACGCTGCGCAATGTCACGGGTGCGTGGGTGAAGGAACAGAAGGTTGAAATCAAGGACGGTGCCGTCGTCGCCTGGCATGTCGTGCTGGAAGTGACGTTTGTCCTCGAGGACTGAACTGCAGACTGAACCAGCCACTGGCCGGCCGCCGCAGTGAGGCGCGCTCAAGGGAACGGGCTCCGCACTAGGATTGGGCCATGAGCGCGCATCACATCAGACGGCTGGTGATCATGAGGCATGCCAAGGCCGACTGGCCCGGCGGCGTCGCGGATCACGACAGGCCGCTCGAAGAGCGCGGCCACCGGGACGCCCCGATGGCCGGCAAATGGCTGCTCAAACACGACGTGGTACCGGACTTCATCCTCTGCTCCAGCGCGCTCCGCACCCGACAGACCTGTACCTGGGTGTGCAGCGAACTCGGAGACAAGGCCCCGACGCCGAAGCTTGAGGACGGCCTTTACGCCGCCTCGGCGCAGCGGATGCTGACCGTCATCAACCATGTCCCGGATACCGTCACCACGCTCATGGTGATCTCGCACATGCCGGGAGTGCAGGACCTGGCCATGCACCTGGCGTCCCGCAATTCCAACCATGATGCCTACATGGATGCTGCCACCCGGTATCCCACCAGCGCCCTGACCGTCATGGAGACGGAAAAGCCCTGGGCTGAGCTGGATGGCCAGGACGCCCGGCTGACGCGGTTCAAGGTACCCCGGGCCAAATAGCGCCTTCCTGCCGCTGGCCGGTGCCGGAATCCATAGTCATGCGCCCGATTCTGCGCTTTACTGGTCCTGAATACACCTGTGGTTGTTTCGACTGAGAGAAGAGGCGGATCGTCGTGGATTCAGGGCAGCTCGTAGGGATCATCGTCGGCATTGTCGTGGTGCTGGCGATCGTTGCGGTAGCAATCTTCCTCAACCGCAAGCGCAAAGTGACGGCGAACCGGAACAAGGCCGCGGAAATCCGGGAAAGTGCCAAGGCGGACGAGTTCACTGCCAGGGAGGGCGAGGCGAAGGCGGCACGCGCCGAGGCGGACGCCAAGCAGGCTGAAGTTGACGCGCAGCGGCTGCGTAAAGAAGCCCTCGGCCGCCAGCAGGAGGCCGAGAGCGCCCGGGCCGGGTCACAGGAGCAGCTGCGGAAAGCCGATGAACTGGATCCGGACGTGGTCACCGCCGAACACGGGGACGACCGAACAGACGAAGGCAACACCAGCGGAGGACAGACCCGCGGCGAGACCCGCAACGACGACGCCGGCGAGCAACTGCGCCGGGACCGTACCGCGCGGGAAAACGCCGCCGGCGGCGGCACCACCCACAACCCGGGGGACGATCAGAACCGGGGCGACCGGCCGCGGAATCTCTGACCGCGCGCTCAGCGGCGGCCGGTGGCCCTGGCTGCCGTCCGGGCGGGGGACTTGGCAGCCGGTTTGGCTGGTGACTTCGCGACGGGTTTGGCTGCCGATGGTTTCGATGCCGACGACGTCGGACGCTTCGCGGCGGGGGCAGCTGGCCTCGGCGCCGACGGCCCGGCGGCCGATGGCCTGGACGCCCGCGTAGTGGCTCCCCGCGGTGCGGACGCCCGGGAGGAGCCGGGGCCGGAGGCGGGCCTCCTCGCCGGACCCCGGGCTGCAGGGCGGGAGCCCGGACGCCGGCGCGACGCGTAGCCGGAGCGCTGGCCTTTGCCCCGGCCGGGCAGCACTGTCCCGGCGAACAGCAGCAGCAGGGTGGCCGCGCCGGACACCGCCGCGAGGTAGAAATACAGGTCGGGATGATCGGCATCGACACGGGTCGACAAGGCATCGGGATCGGGATTGAAGGCGAGCCCCCACTGCCGCAGGAATGCGATGCCGAAGGCAATGAAGAGGATGCTGCCGAGCCCGGCCGCGGCCAGGGTCTTGTGCCTCCGGCGGATCAGCAGCTCCGCCACACACGCGACGTAGGCCGCGGCGCAGACGGCGAGGAACCACACGAACACCGTCTCGTGGAGCGTGATGCCTGTCAGCACCAGCAGCGCCAGGGCGGCGAGCATCGCTCCGATGGCAATCCTGCCGCTGTTACCCATGTGACGCATGTGAATAATCATCCCCGACAGGGGGCCGCTTCACCACATAGCCGCGCATGGAGGCCATGATTGCGGCGACGCTCTGTTCCCGGGTCCGCTCGGGATTGTACGTCTGGCGGTCCAGGCCCACCACGAAGCAGGCCCCGAAAACAGCCGTTTCCAGGCTGCCCCGCGAAACGGCCGGATCCACGGGGTAGACGGCCGCCACGCCCTCGATCGCGGCTCCAATCACGGCAAGGAGCCGCCCGCGGAGCTCCGTGAAGGTGTCCTGCCATTCGCTCGGCGTCCGCCAGTTTTCGCTGACCCACAGCCGGGCGAAGGACGGATACTCGTCCATGAAGTCGATGGCCTGGCCGACCATCTCCTCCATCGCGGTGAGGGGATCTCCGGTCTCGTCCCTGGCGTTCAGGAGCCGTGCCAACAGGATGTCCACGCCGTGCCGGAGCAGTTGGGCAATGAGGTCGGATTTGCTGCCGAAGTTGTAATAGACGGTGCCCTTGGAAACCCCCGCGGCGGCCGCAATCTCGTCGACCGTGACACCCGCCGCGCCGCGCTCGCCGATCAGCACCATGGAAGCCTCGAAGAGCTTCTGCTTGGTGGCGTTCGTTCGGCCGGGACGGAGTTTCCTGTCCGCCTCGCCGGAGGCAGCGGCGCTGCCTCCGATTGGGGTCGTGCTCATATGGCGATCTCCGGTTTCAGGGACTTGAGTGTCCAGTACTTGCGCTTCCGGGCGGCAAGGGTGGACATTGCCAGTCCCAGCAAAGTGTAGCCAACCAGGCCCAGCACCGTGGGCACGATGGTGGCCAGGTCGGCGCCATAGATCAGGTGCCGCATGCCGCTGACCACATGGCCCATGGGCAGGAGCCGGTGCACCACGTGCAGCGGCTCCGGCGTCGTCTGCCACGGGAACGTGCCGCCGGAGGAGACAAGCTGTAGCACCAGCAGGATCAGCACCACGAGCTTTCCGGGAGTTCCGAGCAGTGCCACGACGCCTTGGATGATGGCGCTGAACGCCATTGCCGCTGCCAGCATCAGGAACCACATCAGCACGGGGTGGGCGGGATCGAGTCCCAGCCCCACATCCACCACGAGGGTGAGCAGGCTCGCCTGCACGGCCGAGACCGCCAGGAACGGAAGCCAGCCTCCGGCCGCGATCTTCCACGACGCCGCGTTGGACGCCAGCGCCCGCTGCGTGACGGGCCGCATCGCCTGGACCAGCATGAAGATACCGATCCACAGGGCCAGGGGGAGGAAGAACGGCGCCAGCCCGGCGCCGTAGGAACCCGCGGTGGCCTGCGAGACGTTGCTGACGGCCACAGGATCCGCCATGACCTTGGAGAGGCTGCCTTTCTGGGCATCATCGGGGTTGGGGATTTCCCCGGCGCCCTTGGCGAGTTCATCGGCCAGGGTCCGGGCGCCCGTGGACGCCGCGGCGGCCCCGCTCTCAAGCTGCGCCGCGCCGTCGTCGAGCTGCTGGGCGCCCCCGGCGAGCCTGCCGACGCCGTCCAGCGCGTTCTGCTGACCGGCGGCCAGCGCGGAGGCGCCGCTGGCGAGCCGGTCCGCGCCCGCGGACGCCTGTCCGACGGCGGCACTCAGGGCCGGCGCGGCGCCCGCCAGTGTGGCGGCACCGGCGCTCACGGCCGCCGAACCGTCCGCCAGCTGCCGGACCTGGGCCGCCGCCGTCGTGAGCGTGGCCGCGGAGCCCGTGGACGTGGCCGGGGCGGGATGGGCGTCGACGTCGGCGAGGATCGCATCCGCCTGGGCAGGGGTGATGGCCCCGGCCGCGACCAGCCGGGCGTTCGACGCCACGACGAGGCTGCGCCGCGCCTGCCCGGCGGCCTGTTCGGAGGCGGCGAGCTGTCCGGCGAGGCCCTGGACCTTGGTGTTGAGGGCGGCGTTGCCCGCGGCCACCTGCGCGGCGCCGTCGGCCAGACGCTGCGTTTCGGCAGGCAGCGTGGCGGTCTTATCGGTGAGCTGGGCCAGGCCGGCGCTGAGCTGGCCCGCCCCGGCGTCGAGGGCGGCGGCGCCGTCCCGGAGCTGGAGCTGCCCGATATAGAGCTCCGCGGCGCCGTTCTTGAGCTCCCCTGTGCCCTGGTGCAGGGTCACCGTGCCGTCGTGCAGCGTGGCGCCCCCGCCGGCCAGCTGTCCGGCGCCGTCGGCGGCCTTCAGCATCCGGGAGTGGATGGTGCCGAATCCGGTGAGGAGCCGGTTGGCGGTTTCCTCACCCACTTCCGTCGCGACCGTGGCGTGCACGGCGGTGGTGAGCTTGTCCACGATGGTGCCCAGCAGGTAGTTGTTCGCGTCGTTGGTGGTGACGTTGAGCATGGCCTGGCTGGCGGCATCGAAGCTGCCGGGAGAGACCAGGTTCGCGGAGAAGTCCTGCGGGATCTTCAGGGCGAAGGCGTACTTGCCGGAACGCACGCCCTGGTCCGCTTCCGCGGGGTCGGAGACGGTCTGCCAGTTGAAGACATGGCCGTCCGCGAGGTTCTTGGCCACTGTCCGCCCGGCCTCCAGCCGCGTGCCGTCGGCGGACGTGGCGCCGGAGTCCTGGACCACGAGGGCCGCGTCGATCTGGTTCAGCTTGCCGTACGGATCCCAGTTGGCGTAAAGGTACACGGCGCCGTACAGCAGCGGGACCATGGCCAGGGCCAGGATGGTCAGCTTGGGCAGCAGCCCGCCTGTCATGCGCTTGAGTTCGGAGCGGGCGAGCCGCAGAACAGTCACTTGGCGTCCTCAGTTTCGAGTGGTTCGGGTATTTTGGGTGTTCCCCGTGGGTCCTGCGGAAGGTCCCCTGCGGCAGCGGAAGCCGCGTTGCCGATCACCGCGGTGTGCCCGGTCCAGCCCTGCGGGATGCGGGCGACGGTGGCGACGACGGCGAGCGGCCGGCCGGCGTCGTACGCCAGTTCCTCCAGCCACGGCAGCCAGTCCGCGGGATCCCCGCCGTGCCGGTCCGGGGAGTCGGCTACGAGGAGGTCGACGCGCGGATCCGCCAGGGCGAGGGCCGTCAGCAGTCGGATCCGCCGGCCCGCCGGCAGCTGCTCCGTCCACAGCCCGGTGATGTCCTCGAAGCGGTTGGCCCTCAGCCATCCGGTGCCGGGCAGCGCGCCACGGTAGCGGCGCGCGATAAACGCGAGGTCTTCCGTGACGAGATCCCGGACACTCAGGTGCTCCTCGGGATCGTTGACGCCGGGGGCATCCACGACGGCGCTCGCCAGACGGAGGTCCTTGAGCCGGGCGCTGCCGTCCCAGGCCACGGTCCCGCCGGTGGGCTTCATGCGGCCGCTCAGGGTCAGGGCCAGGGCAGTCCGGTGATCCTGGCGGGTGCCGGAAACCAGCAGGAGCCGGCCGCGGCCGGCCTGCAGCGAGGTGGGCGGGAGCAGATCGTCCCGCCGGCCCTTCACATGGAGCTGTTGTACGGAGAGCAAGAGCGGCCTTTCGCAGGAGATGATCTGCTTCAAGGCTAACTAAACTGACTAGTCAGTTCAAATAGAACGAGCGCGGCATGACATCCAGGCCCGCCGGGGGCGGCGCGAACGGACATTTGAGGCCCCAAAACCAGCGGATTCGGGGCGCCAAGTGTCCGTTCGGGCTCAGAGGCCGTAGTCCTCGAGCAGCCGGAGCCACACTTCGCTGATCGTGGGATAGGACGGCACCGCGTGCCAGAGACGGTCCAGCGGGACTTCGCCCACGACGGCGATGGTGGCCGCGTGCAGCAGTTCGGCCACGTCCGGGCCCGCGAACGTGGCACCCAGCAGGACCTTGCGGTCCTCATCGATCACGAGCTGGGCCCAGCCCTCGTAATGCTCGGCGTGCAGCGAGGATCCGGCCACCTGGATGGGCAGCTCCACCGAGGAAACCTTGAAGCCGTCCTTTTCCGCTTGTTCCACGGTCCGCCCCACGTTGGCCAGTTCCGGGTCGGTGAACACCACATTCGGAATGGCGTGCTCGTCGGCCGTCTGTGCGTAGCGGCTCCACGGGGCGGGCTCGCCGGCCAGCCCGCCCTTGGCCCGGGCGGCGATGGCGTCCCCGGTGGCCCTGGCCTCGTACTTGCCCTGATGGGTCAGCATCACCTTGCCGGCGGCGTCGCCCGCGGCGTAGAGCCAGGGCCCCCCGCCGCCTGTTGCGGCCGCGGCGTTTCCGGCGGCGCCCGCGACAAGTCCGGTGGAATCGGTCCGGAGCCGCAGCGGTTTGCCGTCTTCTGCGGCGAGCCCCACGCTCTCCAGCCCGATCCCCTCCAGTGCCGGGTGCCGGCCGGCCGCGACGAGGAGTTTGTCCGCCGTGACGGTGCTGCCGCCGTCGAGCGTCAGGGTGAAGGCCCCGTCCGCATCGCCGCGGACGCTTTGGGTTCCAGTGTGCAGGCAGAGTTCGACGCCGTCGGCGCGCAGGCCTGCCGCGACGAGGTCCGCCGCCTCCGCCGGGAACATGCCGAGCAGCCCGTGCCGCGCCACGACCGTGACCGCCGCGCCGAGCCGTGCGTACGCCTGCGCGAGTTCGGTGCCGGCCACGCCGCCGCCGAGCACGGCCAGCCGCCCGGGGACCTCCCTGGCTGATGTGGCCTCCCGGGTGGTCCAGAATTTGAGGTCCGCCAGCCCGTCAATCGGCGGCACATTCGGGCGGGAACCTGTTGCGACCACGACGGCGTGCCGCGCCGACAGCAGGTATCTGTTGCCGTCCCGTCCGGCCACTTCCACGTTCCGCGGGGCGGTGATCCGGCCGTGGCCGCGGATCAGTTCGATCCCGGCATCCTCGGCCCATTTGACCTGGCTGTCATCCTGCCAGTTGGACGTGAAATAGTCCCGGCGCTTCAGGACGGCGGCGGCGTCCAGGGTCCGGGTCACGGCCTCCGTGGCGCCCGGGACGGTCTGGGCGGCATGCAGGGCCGTTCCGGGCCGGAGGAGCGCCTTGGACGGCATGCAGGCCCAGTACGAGCATTCACCCCCCACCAGTTCAGCCTCAATCAGCACCGCGGTCAGTCCGCCGCGGACCACGCGTTCCGCCACGTTCTCACCCACGGCGCCCGCCCCGATCACGATGACATCGAATTCACGCTCACGCTGTGCCGTCATGGCAACAGCCTACGCCGGGGCTGCGTCCGGCCCGCGGCCGGGCTGGTCCGGCCCGCGTCCGGCGCGCCCCGGGTCCAGGCGGCAGGAACTCCAGCCCGATACGGCCTGTGCAGGACGTGGGACCTTCGCTACTGTAAGGAACACAGAACGGCGAGGGGACACATCATGACCGCAGCCAGCGCGGTGCCGCAGGCGAGGTTCAGCGCACAGGCCCGGCTTCGCGCCCTGCAGTCGGACATCATGGAGCTGATTCTGGAGCGCGAGCTGGACACGGGGGACCCGCTGCCCACGGAGAATGAGCTTGCCGCTGCGCTCGGCGTCGGGCGGAATACGCTGCGGGAGTCACTCAAGGTGCTCCAGGCATTGGGCGTGATCGAGATCCGCCACGGCTTCGGCATGTTTGTGGCCCCGAGCAACTTCGATGCCCTCACCGACGGGCTCACCTTCCGGGGCCGGTTGTCGTTGCGGCACCACGGGCAGGAGGCCCTGCAGCTGGTGGACGTCAGGCAGGCACTCGAGGTCGGGCTGATCGGCGGCGCGATCGAGAAGATCACGCGGGAACAGCTCGCCGCCGTCGAGGAGTCCGTGCTCCGGATGGAAACCCTGGCCGCGGCCGGTGAGCATTTCCTGGAGGCCGACGCCGAGTTCCACCGCCGGCTGTTCGAGCCGCTGAACAACGAACTGCTGATCAGCCTGCTGGGGGTCTTCTGGACGGTCTACCGCAGGATCCACGTCGAACTCGGCGGCACGGACACGGTGGACCTGGTGGAGGAGGCCTCAACGCACCGGGGAATTTACGAGGCCGTGGCAGCGGCGGACAAGGTGCTGGCCGCCGGGCGGCTCACCACGCACTTCGACGGGATCCGGGGCCGCATCGCGCAGGCTGTTTCGATGTAACGGGATCGGCGGTTGCCGGAGCTTGACCCGGACATTTACACGGGCGCCTAAACCCTGTGCTTAAAACAGAAGATCCGCACCGGCGGACCGGTGCGGATCTTCTTCTCTGTGCGCCCAAAGGGATTCGAACCCCTGACCTTCTGTTCCGTAGACAGACGCTCTATCCAGCTGAGCTATGGGCGCATTCCCGGCTCTTGGGGAACTTCTCGCTCCCCGAACCTCGAATTACTTTACGCGAGGGAAGCCGGAGTTACAAATCGAAACAGGTGTAATCTGGCTGACTAGACCGGTCTACGTGACCTTGGTCACAAAGAGGCGCATTTCTGCACTGGCAGTTCCTTGAATTCACGCGGATTTTGGTTCCACGCCGCGTGGTCGTCCTATCTCCGGGCCCGGAAAGCGGGGCCCTGGGCCACCTAGCATTTAGGACACACGACTGAACCCGAGGAAGGGAACCGCAATGGGCAATCTGGCTCGACTGCCGCTGCTTGAGAAAGCACCCACCACACATGCCGGCCTGCTGGCATGGGTTGAAGAGGTTGCAGGACTGACCCAGCCGGACCGGATCCACTGGGTTGACGGTACGGAAGGAGAGAACACCAGGCTGACGGATGAGCTCGTTGAAGCGGGCACGCTGACCCGGCTGAACGAGGAGCTCTTCCCCCACTCCTTCGCGGCTTTCTCGGATCCCGCCGATGTTGCCCGCGTGGAAGAACAGACCTTCATCTGCTCCGAGAAGAAGCATGACGCCGGTTTCACGAATAACTGGATGGCCCCGGCAGACATGAAGGCGAAGCTGCGTGGCCTGTTCGCAGGCTCCATGCGCGGCCGCACCATGTACGTCATCCCGTTCGTCATGGGCCACCTCGACGCCGAGGATCCCAAGTTCGGCGTCGAGATCACCGACAGCGCCTACGTTGTTGCCTCGATGCGCATCATGGCCCAGATCGGCACCGAGGTCCTGGACCGCATCACCGCCACGAACGCGTTCTTCGTCCCCGCGCTCCACTCCCTCGGCGCGCCGCTGGCCCCCGGGCAGGCCGACGTCCCGTGGCCGTGCAACCCGGACAAGTGGATCGTGCACTTCCCCGAGGAGCGCTCCATCTGGTCCTACGGCTCCGGCTACGGCGGCAACGCCCTGCTGGGCAAGAAGTGCTACGCCCTGCGCATCGCCTCGGTGATGGCCCGCGACGAAGGCTGGCTCGCGGAGCACATGCTGATCCTCAAGCTCACCTCGCCGGAGCAGAAGAAGTACTACGTCTCCGCGGCCTTCCCGTCCGCGTGCGGCAAGACCAACCTCGCCCTGCTGGATCCGACGATTGAAGGCTGGAAGGTCGAGACCCTCGGCGACGACATCACCTGGATGCGGATCGGCAAGGAAGGCGAACTGCGCGCCACCAACCCCGAGGCCGGCCTGTTCGGCGTCGCTCCCGGGACTGGCTGGGGCACCAATCCCAACGCCATGCGCGCCATTGCCAAGGGCCACAGCATCTTCACCAACGTTGCCCTCACGGACGATGGCGGTGTCTGGTGGGAAGGCATGACCGAGGAAGTTCCGGCGCACCTGACCGACTGGCAGGGCAACTCCTGGACCGCCGATTCGGACAAGCCTGCAGCCCACCCGAACTCCCGCTTCTGCACGCCGATCTCCCAGATCGACATGCTGGCCGAGGAGTACTACAGCCCGGACGGTGTGGAACTGTCCGCGATCCTGTTCGGCGGACGCCGCAAGACCACCATTCCGCTGGTGACCGAGGCCCGTAGCTGGTCCAACGGCGTCTTCATGGGTTCCACGCTTTCCTCGGAAACCACGGCTGCCGCCGCCGGCCAGGTCGGCGTGCTGCGGCGCGACCCGATGGCCATGCTGCCGTTCATCGGCTACGACGCCGGTGACTACCTGAACCACTGGGTCAACCTGTCCGCCAAGGCCAACCAGGCGCGCCTGCCCAGGATCTTCCTGGTGAACTGGTTCCGCCGCACCGCCGACGGTGGCTTCGCCTGGCCGGGCTTCGGCGACAACTCCCGCGTCCTGAAGTGGGCCATCGAGCGCATCGAAGGCAAGGCCGACGCCGTCGAGACGCCCATCGGCTTCGTCCCCACCGCTGACGCGATCGACCTCAAGGGCCTGGACATGACCCCCGCCCAGGTTGAGGATGCCGTCCGCGTTGACCCGGCCGAGTGGGCCACCGAGCTCGCCTCGATCGAAGAGTGGTACGCGCAGTTCGGCGATTCCCTTCCGGCGGCGCTGCGGTCCGAGCTTGACGGGCTGAAGGCACGCCTCAGCTGATCCAGCCGGTACAACGACGGCGGCCCCGCACCTTTCCTCTGAAAGGTGCGGGGCCGCCGTCGTTGTTAGCAGGGGCCTCCGCCTGGGCCCACGCTGCCGAGGGGCCCCAATCGAGCTTGCGAGATTGGGGAGGCAGCGGGGAGGGTTCCCTGGCTGAGCGGAGCGAAGCGAGGGAGGCGGTGGGGACCTAGTTGGCCAGCCAGATGTCCGGGCCGAAGACCTCGTAGTGGATCTTCGTGGCGGGAATGCCGGCGTTGATGGCCTCATTGCGGATGTTCTTCATGAACGGCAGCGGCCCGCACAGGTACAGCGAGGCGTTCGCCGGCAGGTCCACTTCGCGCAGGGACATGAAGCCCGTATTCGCGCCGGCCTGCGGCTGTTCAAGCCAGAGCTGGAGGTCCGCGCCCTCGAGGCGCTCGACGTCGTCCGTCATCTGGCCGCGCAGCGCCCAGCTGTCCAGGCTGCTTTCCGCGTGCAGGACCAGGACCTGGCGGCCCGAGCCGGACTCGGCCAGGGAGCGCAGGATGGACGCGGTGGGGGTGCAGCCGATGCCGGCCGAGGCGAGCACCACCGGGCCGTCGCCCTCCTTGAGCGTGATCTCGCCGTAGGGGTTGGAGATCTCCAGGATGTCGCCGATTTCCACGGTGTTGTGCAGCACGGGGGAGGCCTCGCCGCCGTCGTCCAGCTTGGTGGTGAAGCTGCGGCTGGTCCCGGCGTCGCCGGAGAGTGAGTACTGGCGGACCTGGCGCAGGCCGTCCGGAAGCGTGACCTTGATGCTGACGTACTGGCCGGGAAGGGCGGGGGTGATGGGGGTGTCGTCCGCAGGTTCCAGGGTGAAGGTCATGGAGCCGGTGCCGGCGGGGGCCTTGGCGGCGACCTTCCAGGGGCTCCACATCCTGCCGTTGGCCTGGGCGGCGTAGAGGCCCTTTTCGAGCTTGATCAGCGCGTCCGCCATCAGCCAGTAGACCTCGGTCCAGGCTTCGGCGATCTCGGGGGTGATGACCTCGGCAAGGTCCTCGGCGATGGCGGCGAAGAGGTGCTCGTAGACCACCTGGTACTGGGGTTCGGTGATGCCCAGGGAGGCGTGGCGGTGGGCGATGCGGGACAGCACGGTCTCCGGCAGGGTGTCGGGGTTGTTCACCAGGTGGGTGGCGAAAGCGGCGATGCTTCCGGCCAGGGCCTGCTGCTGGTTGCCGTTGCGCTGGTTGGAGCGGCTGAAGAGCCCGTCCAGCAGTTCGGGGTGCGCGGCGAAGAGGCGCGCATAGAACTTGGGGGTGATCTCCCCGATCCGGGAACCGACCAGCGGCAGGGTGGCCTCGATGACGGGGAAGGACTTGTCCGAGAGCATATTGACTCCTGAGATTAGTGGCCCGGGGTATGGAACCGGACCGTGCCGAATACCTGCATTTGAAATACGAGTATCTACACCTAAGTTCTACAGGGTGTAGAAAACATTTCCAAATCGCCGGTGTTCCCGGGCGTGGCGGAGGGGGAGGCCCGGATCCCGGACCGGGGTACGGCGCCGTTTGAAACCAGGTCAGAAACGGTCCAGAACCGGCCCAGAGGCGGTTCACAACCCGGTTCACAACCCGGGGCGCAGGCCGATCGCCTGGAACACGGGGGTCATCTGGCGGGACGTGGGCAGTGAGGCGACGACGACGTCGTCGAGTTCGCGGTAGAAGGCCTCGCGGGCGCGGGACAAGGCTGCCCTGAGCCGGCATTCGGTGATCAGCGGGCACGCCCCGGAGTCCGCCACGCAGTCGGCCAGGTCCGGCCGGGAGTCCAGCTGCCGCAGGAGCTGGCCCACGGTGGCGGTGCGGCCGGCGCTGCTGAGCCGGGCACCGCCGGTGCGGCCGCGCTCGACGTCGATCATGCCCAGTTCCCGCAGTTTCGCCATCGCCTTGCTGACGTGGTTGTACGGTGTGCGCACGGCGTCGGCGATGCTCTGGGTGGTCAGCAGGCTGCCGCCGGGTGCGGCGGCGAGCACCATCATGGCGCGCAGGCTCACATCCGCGAAGGCGTTGATCTTCATGACACCAGCTTACGGCCGGTCTAGTCCACCCAGACGACGGGCTCGTTGGTGTCCGCGGCGAGCTGGCCGAACTCCAACTCATGCGTCGCGGGGTTTGCGGCATAGGGCAGCACCGCGGCGAAGAGCGAGCCGTCCCGGTGCTCGGCGGCCACGTGGATGGCGTCGGTGGACTCTTCCAGCAGCGTGATGTCGCAGACGACGGCGGCCGCGCGGAAGTCGTCCCGGTTTTGCCGGAGCAGCTCGTTGAGGTCGCCGATCATGGCGTCCGCATCGAAGTCTGCGTCCGTGCCCTCGGCGGCATCCGCGGGGGTCACGGCCACGAGCCGGACCTCGCCGTCGTTCTGGACGACCAGGGCGAACGGCAGGAAGCCGCCGTTGCGTTCCAGTTGCTCCTGCGCGGCACCCACGCCGGTGCCGAGCAGGTTTTCCAGGTCCGTGGCGCTGGCCTCCGGCACCGAACGGCGCCAGGAGCCGACGTTCGCGGGCGATTCCGTCATGCCTTAGCCCCGCACCAGCGCCAGGACGCGGTCGCGGACGCGTTCCATCGTGGCGGTGTCCGTGGCCTCCACGTTCAGGCGGAGGAACGGCTCGGTGTTGGAGGGGCGCAGGTTGAACCAGAAGCTGCCGTCCGCGGCGATGAACGTGCTGCCGTCCAGGTGGTCCACCTCGACGTCCTCGCCCTCGAAGTCCGCCCGGACCCGTTCCACGGCCGCGGCCTTGTCCTCGATTTCCGAGTTGATCTCGCCGGAGGAAAGGTAGGGCTCGTATTCGCGGCACAGCTCGGAGAGCGGTCCGTCCTGTTCGCTGAGGGCGGCCAGGACGTGCATGGCCGCCAGCATCCCGGTGTCCGCGTTCCAGAAGTCCCGGAAGTAGAAGTGCGCCGAGTGCTCGCCGCCGAAGACTGCCCCTTCCTCGGCCATCACCGCCTTGATGAACGAGTGTCCCACCCGGGTGCGGACTGCCCGGCCGCCGTGGCGTTCGACGAGTTCGGGCACGGCCCGGGAGGTCAGAAGGTTGTGGATGATGGTGGGGGTTTCCTCGCCGAGGCCCTGCGCGCGGGCGATCTCGCGGCGGGCCACCATCCCGGTGATGGCCGACGGCGAGACCGGCTCGCCCTTCTCGTCGATCACGAAGCAGCGGTCGGCGTCGCCGTCGAATGCCAGGCCGAGGTCCGCGCCGTGCTCGAGGACGGCGGCCTGCAGGTCGCGCAGGTTGGCCGGATCCAGCGGGTTGGCGGGGTGGCTCGGGAAGGACCCGTCGAGCTCGAAGTACAGCGGGACGATCTCGAAGGGCAGCCCGGGCAGCAGGGCATCGCCGAGCACCGCCGGGGTGGTCAGGCCCGCCATGCCGTTGCCGGCGTCGACGACCACCTTCAGCGGCCGCGAGCCGCGGAGGTCGACAAGGCTGCGCAGGTACTCCGCATAGCCCTTTAGGACATCGTGCACGCCGATCAGGCCGCGGGTGCCGGCAGCGGGGATGGTGCCGGCGTTGAGGTACTCCTCGGCGCGGGCCTGGATTTCCTTGAGCCCGGTTTCGGAGGAGATCGGCACCGCGCCGGCCTTGGCCATCTTGATGCCGTTGTATTCGGCCGGGTTGTGGCTGGCGGTGAACGTGACGCCCGCTGCATTGAGGGCACCGCAGGCGTAGTAGAGCTCGTCCGTGGAAATCAGGTCCAGGAGCTGGACGTTGGCCCCGCGCGTGGCCGCACCATCGGCGAAGGCCTTGCCGAACTCGGGGGAGGAGGGGCGCATGTCGCCGCCCACCAGCACGGTCTGGCCGGCGAGTTCCAGGACGTCCACGAAGGCTGCACCGACGGCTTCGACGATTTCCGCGGTGATGGAATCGCCCACAATTCCGCGCACGTCGTAGGCCTTGAACGAAGCCGAGAGGTCATAGGTCTTTGTCTTGTCCGTAGTCACGGGTCCCATCTTACGTCGAACCCGAAAAGCCCTGTGGAGGGGAAGCCGGTTTGTCCACATGGCGGAGTCCCTGCTTCGTGGCTGTCGGAGGAGGCTGGGATACTGGATCAATGGCCAATACCCAGAACGCTGCCGTCCTTTCCGTTTCCGGCCCCTCCTCCCCGGCTGCCGCGGCCGGCGGCCCGGCGGCGGACCCGGGGACGCGGGAACAGGCCCAGGCGGTGCTGCGGGAGCTCGTGGGGCACCCGGGCGCCGAGTTCCATGACGGCCAGTTTGAGGCCATCGAGGCGCTCGTCGACGGCGGCCGGCGGGCCCTGGTGGTGCAGCGGACCGGCTGGGGAAAATCGGCCGTGTATTTCGTCGCCTCCCTGCTGCTGCGGCGCCGCGGGGCCGGACCCACGCTGATTGTCTCCCCGCTGCTGGCGCTCATGCGCGACCAGGTGGCCGCGGCGGCCCGGGCCGGGGTCCGGGCCGTGGCCATCAACTCCGCGAACCAGCTGGACTGGGACACCGTCCGGGAGCAGCTGGCGGCCGACGAGGTCGATGTGCTGCTGGTCTCGCCCGAGCGGCTCACCAACCCGTCCTTCCGCGAGAACCAGCTGCCCGAGCTGATCCGCCGCACCGGGCTCCTGGTCATCGACGAGGCCCACTGCATCTCGGACTGGGGCCATGACTTCCGTCCGGACTACCGGCGCATCGCGGACCTGATCACCCAGCTCCCGGACACGGTGCCCGTGCTCGCCACCACGGCCACCGCCAACTCCCGGGTGGTCCACGACATCGAGGAACAGCTCGGCGAGGGCGTGCTGACCATCCGCGGCGCCCTGGGCCGCGAGTCGCTGCGGCTCGGCGTGCTGGACCTGCCGGACTCCCGCGACCGGCTCGGCTGGCTGCTGACCCACCTGTCGGACCTGCCCGGCAGCGGCATCATCTACACCCTCACCGTCTCCGCCGCCGAGGACACCGCCCGCCTGTTGGCCGAAGCCGGCCACGAGGTGCTCGCCTACACCGGCCGCACCGACCCCGCGGACCGGGAACGCGCGGAGCAGCTCCTCAAGGACAACCAGGTCAAGGCCCTCGTCGCCACGTCCGCCCTCGGCATGGGCTTCGACAAGCCGGACCTCGGCTTCGTCGTGCACCTGGGGGCGCCGTCGTCCCCCGTGGCCTACTACCAGCAGGTGGGCCGCGCCGGCCGTGGCGCCGCGAACGCCGACGTCCTGCTGCTGCCCGGCTCCGAGGACCGCGACATCTGGCAGTACTTCGCGACCGCGTCCATGCCCTCGGAAGCGAAGGCGGCCGCCGTGCTGGGTGCCCTCGCCGACGCCGGATCCGCCGTGTCCACGGTGGCCCTCGAGGCGCGGGTGGACCTGCGCCGGACGCCGCTGGAGCTCCTGCTCAAGGTCCTGGCCGTGGACGGCGCCGTGGAACGGGTCGGCGGCGGCTGGCGTTCCACCGGCCGGCCCTGGACGTACGACGCCGACCGGTACGGCCGGATCGCGGAGGCCCGGGTGGATGAGCAGGACTCCATGGTGATCTACCAGGACACGGCGGGGTGCCGGATGGAGTACATCACGTCGGTCCTCGACGACGAAACCGCCCACGCCTGCGGCCGCTGCGACAACTGCGCGGGCCGCTGGTTCCCCACCGACATTGCCTCCTCCGCCACCGAAGCCGCCGGCCAGACGCTGAGCCGCGCCGGCATCGTCCTGGAGCCGCGGCTGCAGTGGCCCAGCGGGATGGACCGGCTGGGAGTGTCCGTGAAGGGCAAGATCAAGCCCGCGGAAAGCCTGGCCGACGGCCGGGCGCTGGCGCGGCTGACGGACCTGGGCTGGGGCGGTGCGCTGCGGGAGACCTTCGCCGCGGGCGCACCGGACCGACCCGTGGACCCCGGCATGCTGCAGGCCTGCGTCCAGGTCCTGCGCGAGTGGGGCACCGGAGACGCCCGCAACCCTGGCTGGAGCGGGGCCGGCCGTCCTGCCGCGATCATCAGCATTCCCTCCCGGACCAAGCCGGGACTTGTCGATTCCCTGGCCCGGGGCATTTCCGGAATCGGACGCATCCCGTACCTGGGCCAGCTGCAGCCCGGACACGGCGGACCGACGGGCGGGCGCGGCGGCAACAGCGCCTACCGGCTCGCGGGCGTGTGGGACAGGCTCGTCGTCGGGCCGGAGCTGGAAGCCGCCCTGGCCGGGATCCGGGGCCAGAGCGTGATGCTGGTGGATGATCTGGTCGACAGCCGCTGGACCGTCACGGTCGCCGGGCGGGCGCTCAGGCTCGCGGGCGCGGGGGCCGTGCTGCCGCTGGTGCTCGGCCAGGCCGGCTAGCCCAGTAGCCATGAGCGAATCACCAAACACCGCAGTGGCAGCGACTGTTCAAGAGTGGCAGCCCAGGCTGGCCCTGCTGGTCGCCTCAACGTTCTTCATGGAGTTCCTGGACGGTACCGTGCTGACCACGGCCATCCCCAGCATCGCCGGCGACTTCGCAGTGTCTCCGGCAGACGTCAACATCACCATGACGGCTTACCTCATGACGGTGGCCATGGGGATTCCGGTCAGCGGCTGGCTGGCCGAGCGGCTGGGGGCGCGGCGCGTCTTTTGCAGCGCAATCGCCGTTTTCACTCTTGCATCGCTGCTGTGCGCCCTGAGCCAGGACCTCACCATGCTGACTGTCAGCCGCGTGCTGCAAGGGGCAGGCGGGGCCATGATGGTGCCCGTGGGAACGCTCGTGGTGCTGCGCCGGACGCCCAAGGAGGACCTGCTCCGCGCAACGGCCTACCTGGTGTGGCCCGGGCTGCTCGCGCCGGTCCTTGCGCCGCTGGTCGGTGGGGCGCTGACAACGTTTCTGTCTTGGCACTGGATCTTCCTGATCAACATTCCGCTGGGCTTGGCGGCCTTCCTCGTTGCCCTGCGCCTGGTGCCCCGGGGAGTCGGCGACCAGGCACGGCGTCTCGACTGGTTCGGCCTGCTGCTGACCACGCTTGGGGTGGGTGCGCTTGTGGCGGGCCTGGAGCTGGCCGGACACTCTTCCGGACCGCTGGGGGCAGCTGCCGTGGCCGCAGGCCTTGTGTCTGTTGCCGGGGCCGTGCTGTGGCTGCGGCGGACGAGAAACCCACTCTTCCAGCTGAATGTTTTTGCCACCAGGACTTTCCGGGCCACCTCCACCGGGGGTTTCATTTACCGCCTGACCATCAGCGCCGTTCCCTTCCTGCTGCCGCTCATGTTCCAGGCCGGCTTTGGCTGGGATCCGCTGCATGCCGGCATCATGGTGGCCGCAGTGTTTGTGGGCAACATCGGCATCAAACCTGCAACCACCCCGCTCATCCGCAGATTCGGATTCAAGCCCGTATTGGTCTTTGCGTCGCTTTCCTCGGCCGCCACCTTTGCATTGTGCGCCCTGCTCGATGCCCACACTCCGGAGCCGCTGATTTTCGCCCTGCTGGTCTGCAGCGGCGCCTTTCGCTCCATCGGCTTCTCCGCCTATGCCTCCATCCAGTATTCGGATATCATCCCGGGGCAGTTGCCGTCGGCCAACGCAATATCGGCCACCCTCGTGCAGTTGGCGGCTGGTGCGGGGATTGCGGTCGGTGCCCTGTTCCTGCGGATCTTCGCGGCACCCGGTGTTTTTGGGCCCGACTCGGTGGCGCCTTACCGGGGCGCTTTCGTGGCGATTACCGTGCTGATGCTCCTCAGCACCGCCGACAGCCTGGCCTTGCACCGGGAGGCCGGCGCCGACGTCAGCCGGGGCCGGACCGCGTCCCCAAAGACGGCGGGCTCCTAGGACCGCGGGGTCCTTCTCGCAGGACTCCAGCACCCAGGCCGCGGCTCCCGGATGCATTGCCTTACGGATTCAAGGCGGAATCAGTGCTTTTCTGTGTCCTGTCCCTTGGCCCTGGAGACTTTCCATAGATGACGGGAGTGCTGGCTGCTTTCAGCATGCAGCACCAGGACGGGGCAGTCGGCGTGGGCAACGCACGCAGAACTCACGGAGCCCAGGTGCATGCCCCTGAATCCCCCGTGGCCCCGGCGTCCAACCACCAGCAGCCGGGCGCCGGCCGCCGCTTCCACCAGCTTCGCCGCAGCCGGTCCGCGGATCAGTTTCGTTGTGAGCCCTTCCGGAGTTTCCTCACCGAACGCCCGTTCCAAGGCGTCCGCAAGAGTCTTCGATGCAGCGGCTTCAAACCGGTCGAAATCCGGAGGAACGTAACCGGCGTAAATCTCCGGAAAGTCCCAGCAGGCAACCGCGCTAATCGTCGCGTCGAGGGCCGGCGCCAGGCGCGCCGCCAGACGGAGCGCCTGCACGGACGATTCCGAACCGTCCACGCCCACAAGAACCCTGGCTTCCGCTTCCATGATCATTCTCCTTCGAAGGTGAATCCCGTGGTTTGTTTCGAGTTGCAGCTCCCATCAGCGGTAGCTGTGCGCTGAGCATAGGCGCACCCGAGGCACGAACGGAACCACGTACGGATGTTTCTCAAGACTGTCCTCCAACCTGAAGCGGAGACAGTCTGGAAAGTTCGCTGTTCAGTCAGTCCAGGGATTCCCACTCGGCAGTGCGGCGCAACATTCGGAGTGAACCTCTCCATTTTTCATTCTGTCCTTATCAGCCCCGCGGTTTGAGGGAGTCGGTGATGGTCTGCATGATGCCTGCGTCCGCCAGGGTGGTGGCGTCGCCCACGTCGCGGCCTTCGGCGACGTCCTTGAGCAGGCGGCGCATGATCTTGCCGGAGCGGGTCTTGGGCAGTTCGGGGACGACGAGGATGGTCTTGGGCTTGGCGATGGGGCCGATTTCCTTGCCCACGTGGGTGCGGAGTTCCTGGATGATGGTGTCGCCGGTGTCCACGGCGTCGCCGCGGAGGATCACGAACGCGACGACGGCCTGGCCGGTGGTCTCGTCCGCGGCGCCGACGACGGCGGCTTCGGCGACGGAGGGGTGGGAGACGAGGGCGGATTCGATCTCGGTGGTGGAGAGCCGGTGCCCGGAAATGTTCATCACGTCATCGACCCGGCCCAGGAGCCAGATGTCGCCGTCGTCATCTTTCTTGGCGCCGTCGCCGGCGAAGTACATGGTCTCGAAACGGGACCAGTAGGTTTCCTTGAACCGCTCCGGGTCCCCCCAGATGCCGCGCAGCATGGCGGGCCAGGGTTCGCGGATCACCAGGAAGCCGCCGTGGCCGTTGGGCACGGATTCGCCGTTCTCGTCCACGACGTCCGCGGCGATGCCGGGCAGCGGGACCTGGGCGGAGCCGGGCTTGGTGGCCGTGACCCCGGGCAGGGGTGCGATCATCTGCGCGCCGGTTTCGGTCTGCCACCAGGTGTCCACGATCGGTGCGGGGTGCTCTTTCTTTTCGCCGTTCTTGCCGGCGTTGGCTCCGATGACGTCCCGGTACCACATCCAGGCTTCGGGGTTGATGGGTTCGCCCACCGAGCCCAGGACCCGGATCGAGGAGAGGTCGTATTTGGCGGGGATGTCCTGGCCCCACTTCATGAACGTCCGGATGGCGGTCGGCGCGGTGTAGAGGATGGAGACCTTGTACTTTTCGATGATCTCCCACCAGCGGCCCTGGTGCGGGGAGTCCGGGGTGCCCTCGTACATGACCTGCGTGGCGCCGTTGATGAGCGGGGCGTAGGCGACGTAGGAGTGCCCGGTGATCCAGCCGACGTCGGCGGTGCACCAGTACACGTCCGTCTCGGGGTGCAGGTCGAAGACGGCCTTGTGGGTGTAGGCGGTCTGGGCCAGGTAGCCGCCGGTGGTGTGCAGGATGCCCTTGGGCTTGCCCGTGGTGCCGGAGGTGTAGAGGATGAACAGCGGGTGCTCCGAGTCATGCCCGACGGCGGTGTGCTCGTTCGAGGCGGCCCCCACGGTGTCCGCCCACCAGTGGTCCCGGCCCTCGTGCCAGTCCACGTCCGCGCCGTTGCGCTTGACCACCACGACGTTCCGGACGGAGTGGCCGCCGCCGTCCCCTTCATGGGACAGGGCCTCGTCCACGGCGTTCTTGAGCGGGCTGGGCTTGCCGCGGCGGTAGGTGCCGTCGGCGGTGACGACGAGCCTGGCTTCGGCGTCGTCGATCCGGGACCGCAATGCGTCGGCGGAGAAGCCGCCGAAGACCACCGAGTGGATGGCGCCGATCCGGGCGCAGGCCAGCAGGGTGATGACGGCCTCGGGAATCATGGGCAGGTAGACGGCCACCCGGTCGCCCTTGGCCACGCCCAGGGACTCGAAGGCGTTGGCGGCCTTCTTGACCTCCTCGGTCAGCTGCGCGTAGGTGTAGGTGCGGGTGTCGCCCGGTTCGCCCTCGAAGTAGATGGCGACGCGGTCCCCGAGCCCGTTTTCCACGTGCCGGTCCAGTGCGTTGTACGCGGCGTTGACCTCGCCTCCGACGAACCACTTGGCGACGGGCGGCCGGGTCCAGTCCAGCGCCTGCGTGAAGTCCTTGCTCCAGCTCAGCAGCCCGCGGGCCTGCTTCGCCCAGAAAGCGGGGCGGTCGGCGTCGGCCTCGGCGTAGTCGGCGGCGGTGACCACCGCATCCGCCGCGAACCCGGCCGACGGCGCGAACTTGCGGTCCTCGTGGGAGAGGTTTTCGAAGGCGTCGCCCTGACGGGGCGGTGTGGATGCTGCGGTGAGGGCGTTGGACATAGGTAAACTCTTTGCTTTCTCTAAGATGATTGCGTTGAAAATGTGCACTTTGCGCCGGTGCCCGGCCTTGGACGGCGGGCCACCGCCAGCTCGTGCCCTGACGCTCACCATGCAGCTCAGGGCACTGCCAGTGCCCGCTCACAAATCCATGCGCAGCGTTGGAGTGGGGTGGGTTCCGTCCGCCGGGCCGCATCCCGTCTCTCGGGGTGCCTGTTGCGATGGCGCGGCGGACCGGCGGACGGAAGTTTCAGCCGGCCAGGATCTCCGGTTCCCGGGATCCGTTGAGGTACCGGTCGTAGGCGGGGATGGTGAGGAAGGCGGGGAACTCGGCGCTGAGCGTGACTTCCTCGAAGATGTCGCGGGCGTCGGCGAAGCGGTCCCCTTCGAAGCGTTCCAGTTTCGCGAACTCCTCGTCGAGCATGTCCTGCACCCACTCGCGGGTGATGACGTCGCCCTTGTCGGTGATGGCGCGGGCGAAGATCCACTGCCACAGCTGCGAGCGGGAGATCTCCGCGGTGGCGGCGTCCTCCATCAGGTTGTGGATCGCCACCGCGCCGTTGCCGCGCAGCCAGGACTCGATGTAGCGGATCCCGACCTCGATGTTGTTCCGGATGCCCTGTTCGGTGATGGTGCCGGTGGTGGAGGCGATGTCGAGCAGGGCGCGGTCGTCCGGGGTGACATCCTCGCGGAGCCGGTCCAGCTGGTTCGGGCGGCCGCCGAGGACGCCGTCGAACACCTCGCGGCACACGGGAACCAGGTCCGGGTGCGCCACCCACGAGCCGTCGAAGCCGTCGGCCGCCTCGCGGGTCTTGTCGGCGCGGACCTTCTCGAAGGCGCTAGCGTTGGCTTGTTCGTCCTTGCGGTTGGGGACGGCCGCTGCCATCCCGCCGATCGCCATGGCGCCGCGCTTGTGGCAGGCCCGGACGAGCTGTTCGGTGTAGGCGCGCATGAACGGCTGCGTCATGGTCACCTGGGCGCGGTCCGGCAGCACGAACCGGGGGCCGCGGGTGCGGAAGTTCTTGATCAGGGAGAAGATGTAGTCCCAGCGGCCGGCGTTCAGCCCGGCCGCGTGGTCGCGCAGTTCGTAGAGGATCTCCTCCATCTCGAACGCGGCGGTGATGGTCTCGATCAGCACGGTGGCACGGATGGTGCCCTGCGGGATGCCGAGCAGGTCCTGGGCCAGGACGAAGATGTCGTTCCACAGCCGGGCCTCGAGGCGGTTCTCGATCTTGGGCAGGTAGAAGTAGGGTCCCTTGCCCTGGGCGATCGATCGGGCGGGCATTGTGGAAGAAGTACAGCCCGAAGTCCACGATCCCGCCGGCGATCGGGGTGCCGTCAATGAGCATGTGCTTTTCCGGCAGGTGCCAGCCGCGGGGACGGACCACGATCGTGGGCAGCTCCCCGGCGGGGCGCAGCCTGTACTCCTTGCCCTCGGGTGAAGTGAAGTCGATCCGGCGTTCCAGCGCATCCGTGAGGTTGAGCTGGCCCTGGATGACGTTCCGCCAGGACGGGGTGGAGGAGTCTTCCATGTCCGCGAGCCACACCTTGGCGCCGGAGTTCAGCGCGTTGATGGTCATCTTCTTGTCCACCGGCCCGGTGATCTCCACGCGGCGGTCCTCCAGCCCCGGAGCCGGGGGAGCGACGCGCCAGTCCGGATCGTTGCGGATCCATGCGGTTTCGGGGAGGAAGCAGGGGTCCTGACCCTGCCCGATCTGGGTGCGCCGGTCGCGGCGGGCCTGCATCAGCTCCTGAAGGCGGGGCGCCGCTGCCCTGTGCAGCCGGGCCACGAACTCGAGGGCGTCCGGCGTGAGGACCTCGTTCTGGCGCTGGATGGGCTGGGCGGTCAGCGTGATCCCGTTGATGGTGAAGTTGTCAGTGAAGCTGTTCATGGGGTTTCTCCAATAAGGGGGCCCAACTGGCTCGCAGTAGTTGTCGTTACGAGCGTCCATAACGACAGCTACTGCTGCCTGGTTGGGGACGTGGGCCCCACGGCCGCCGGGTTCCCTCGCGAGCTCGCGAGTGGAGGGGGCGGCTGCGGATTAGTGGAACTGATCTGCTTCGGTGGAACCGTCCAGGGCCAGGGTGGATGCGTTCGGGTTGAGCGCGGTAGCGATGTCGTCGAAGTAGCCGGTGCCGACTTCGCGCTGGTGCTTGGTCGCGGTGTAGCCGCGGGACTCGGAGGCGAATTCCTTCTCCTGCAGCTCGACGTAGGCGCTCATGCCTTCCCGGGCGTAGCCGTGGGCGAGGTCGAACATCGAGTAGTTCAGGGCGTGGAAGCCGGCCAGGGTGATGAACTGGAAGGTGAAGCCCATGGCGCCGAGTTCACGCTGGAACTTCGCGATCGTGGCGTCGTCGAGGTGCTTCTTCCAGTTGAACGACGGTGAGCAGTTGTAGGAGAGCATCTGGTCCGGGAAGTCAGCCTTGACGGCTTCGGCGAACTTGCGGGCGAGTTCCAGGTCCGGGGTGCCCGTCTCCATCCAGATGAGGTCCGAGTACGGGGCGTAGGCCTTGGCGCGGGCGATGCAGGGTTCGATCCCGTTGCGGACCTTGTAGAAGCCTTCCGCGGTGCGGACCGGCTGCCCGCCTTCGCGGAGGATGAATTCCTGGTCGCGCTCGTCGACGTCGGAGGTGATGAGGGTGGCTGCCTCGGCGTCGGTGCGGGCGATGATGACCGACGGGGTGCCGGCGACGTCGGCGGCCAGGCGGGCCGCGTTCAGCGTCCGGACGTGCTGCTGGGACGGGATCAGGACCTTGCCGCCGAGGTGGCCGCACTTCTTCTCCGAGGCGAGCTGGTCTTCCCAGTGCACCCCCGACGCGCCGGCCTGGATCATGGACTTCATCAGCTCGTAGGCGTTCAGCGGGCCGCCGAAGCCGGCCTCGGCGTCGGCGACGATCGGGACCAGCCAGTCCTCGACGGTCTGGATGCCCTCGGAGAACTCGATCTGGTCGGCGCGGAGCAGGGCGTTGTTGATCCGGCGGACCACGGTCGGCACCGAGTTGGCCGGGTAGAGCGACTGGTCCGGGTACGTGTGGCCGGAGTTGTTGGCGTCCGCGGCGACCTGCCAGCCGGAAAGGTAGATGGCACGCAGCCCGGCCTTGACCTGCTGCACCGCCTGGTTGCCGGTCAGGGCGCCCAGGGCGTTGGTGTACTTGCCTTCCTTGTGCTCCTCGGTGAGCTGCTTCCACAGCTTCTCGGAACCACGGCGGGCCAGCGTGTGCTCTTCGGAGACCCGGCCGCGGAGGCGGACGACGTCGGAAGCCTTGTAGTCCCGGGTGACACCTTCCCAGCGCGGGTCGGCAGCCCACTCCTGCTCCAGGGCGGCGGCCTGCTCTTCGGGCGTCTGCTGGGTGGGCTCAAATGCTGCAGTCATTTCAATCTCCTTGTGTGTGCCCGGGCCCGCCCTTTCCTGCTTCCTGCAGGTTGGGTTGGCTGATCCGGTACGGTGTTGAACGGCCTCTCAGCCGCAGGACGTCCGTAGCCAAATAATTTGCTCCGGACGCTTTCCCGGCTGGAATCGGCGCCGTTTTTCCTGTTCCGAGGCCGGACCAGCCACTTCCGTCGGGTGTCCGTTGGTGGGAGTCCTCCGAAGTCGGTTGCTTGACTTCGCGGACCCCCGGGTAGGCGCCGTGGATGACACCCGCCAAGATCTAACTTTTTTCGTACCTTGAACTGATCGTTTCTTCGCTGAGCATTCTCAATCAGTGCCCTGCGGCGGCGGGGCCCGAAGTATCTCCGGAACCGCGCCGCCGCTGGCGCCTGAGACTGATCAGTACTTGATGACGACGCGGCCGTCGATCTTGGCGTGCTTCATCTCGTCAAGAACGGCGTTGACCTCGGAGAGTTCCCGGGTGGACACGGTGGGGTGGATCTTGCCCTCCGCGTAGAACTCGAGGGCTTCCTCAAGGTCCTGCCGGGTTCCCACGATGGAGCCGCGGACCGTCAGGCCCTTGAGCACGATCTCGAAGATCGGCGCCGGGAAGTCGCCCGGCGGGAGCCCGTTGAACACGATGGTTCCGCCGCGGCGGGCCATGCCGATCGCCTGCCCGAACGCCGAGGGGTGCACGGCCGTGACCAGCACACCGTGGCAGCCGCCGGTTTCGCGCTGGATGACTTCCACGGGGTCCTCATGCAGGGCGTTGACGGTCAGCTCCGCACCGTGCTTCTTCGCCAGGGCGAGTTTGTCGTCGGCGATGTCCACAGCGGCGACGCGCAGGCCCATGGCAACCGCGTACTGCACGGCAATGTGCCCGAGCCCGCCGATGCCGGAAATCGTGACCCACTGGCCGGGCCTGGCCTCGGTCATCTTCAGGCCCTTGTAGACCGTGACGCCGGCGCAAAGCACCGGGGCGATCTCCACGGGGTCCGAGCCGGCAGGGATGCGGGCCGCGAAGCGGGTGTCCACGAGCATGTATTCGCCGAAGGAGCCGTCAACGCTGTAGCCGGCGTTCTGCTGCGCCTCGCACAACGTTTCCCAGCCGGTCCGGCAGTACTGGCAGTCGCCGCAGGCGGACCAGAGCCAGGCATTGCCCACGAGGTCGCCGACAGCAAGGTCCGTGACGCCTTCTCCCAGCGCAACCACTTCGCCCACGCCTTCGTGGCCGGGGATGAACGGCGGTGTCGGCTTGACCGGCCAGTCGCCCTCCGCCGCGTGGAGGTCCGTGTGGCAGACGCCCGTGGTGATGACCTTCACCAGGGCTTCCCCGCGGCCCGGGACGGGAACGGGGAGCGTCTGGATCTGGAGATCCTTGCCGAATTCGGTTACTACAGCTGCTTGCATCGTCGTCATTGTCGATTTCCTTCGTCGTTTGTGCTTAGAAATAGTGGGATCACGAAATTTTGGCGACGGCCCAGAAGAAGCCGGGCTTATACTCCGAGTGGCTGCTGACCACAAGGTTTTTCCTTGGCCTCCGGGTAGTGGCTCAGCATCATGAGTGGATTTCACGCCCGATGCCGCCGGAGGACTTGTAGTCTCCGAACGCCGCACCTGCCGGATAGGCAAGGCGGGACTGGTAGATGCGTCAGGGCGGATAACCCGCCGCTGTTCCGGTCCGCGCCGCGGACTTGGAACGAGACCCGGCCGCCTTGGCCTGGTGTGCGAAGACAATCGTCGCTAGGTCCGTGCTGGGCCCGACGATGGCCGCCGTTGCCTTCAGCTTAGGGGCGGGAGGGTTGCAGTCAGGTTGCAGCCTTGTGAGTCAACTCACTTGCGCTGGTGTGTTCCGAGTTCGGATTCCAGACGCTCCATGTCAGCAACCACCGCAGCCCTCCTGAGCGACCGGGGCGGTAGTAGCTTCAACGACGCCCCGCGAACACCAAGATCGTCCCTCGCTTCCGGCAGGTCCGCATACTGCAGCAGGGCTTCCGCGCTACCGTCCGTGAGAAGGGCTTCCCTCAGGAGCGTGGAGACATGATCCCGAACCACAACGCCCGGAGCCTCGGAGTGAGGCAACACCGGACCGCGATAGATGTCCAACGCGACCCGGCGGGCTCCGCGCCGGAGGCAGCTGAGAACCTGGCCCGCGTCCGGCCGTATGTCCATGGTCAGCCTGTACGGTCGGGATTCCGGCACGGCGGCGGGGTTGAACTGCTGAAGGACTTTCCTCAGCCTGACCATCTCCGCCGTGAGGGTCATGGCTGAAACATTCCCGAACAGCAGGCTGCACAGCTCCAGCGCTCAGCCCGTCCGGATGGATGCTCAGCAGGGCCTCAACAAACATCATGCGTTCCGCGCGCCGGCGCAGGGCGGCATCGCCGTCGACCCACAGCAGCCTGCCCATTTCATCCCCGACAGCGACGAGCAACCCGTCTTCGTAGCTGGGCTGAATCAGCAGCCTATGAATCACCGGCATGATTGACGCCAGCGGATGGCCGCGGCGGTACTCCTCAAGGGCGCCGCCGTCGAGGGCCAGCGTGGACTGCTGGCTGTCGGGGTCTGCCGGAAGCCGCAGCGAACGCTGCCAGGACTCCTCTATGACCCTTCGAAGCGGCCCCTGCCCGGACCTGACGACCTGCTTCGAGGCTGTAAGAGGCCGGGCAGCAGGCAACGGTGTTTCCTGCAAGGGGCTCGGGGACAGCGACCGGGGACTACGCACGGTGGCTCCATTGACGGCAGGCGAAAAGGGGTCGAGATGTGGCCTCAGTCACAAGCGTACCGCGCCTTGCCCGGCCGGTTGCCTATCAGCAGGCCGCGGACGGGGTTGCCCGGCATCCGGCGTGTACGAAGGAATAACGGCAAAACGCGCCCCGGATACGCAAAAGGCCCCGGTCCAGGACCGGGGCCAAACGCGGAGACGGGGGGATTTGAACCCCCGGTGGAGTTGTGCCCCACACTTCATTAGCAGTGAAGCCCATTCGGCCGCTCTGGCACGTCTCCAATTGCTACTAAGTAGCCAACCAAGGATACGCAGAAGGTGCCACGCAGTGCAAAACGGCCAACGCGGGGTCACTCCGCGCCCATGCCGGCCCGCCGGATGGGCCGGATCTGACCCCGCGTTGCTCCCAAGGACGCCGGGTCAGACGCGGGTTCAGGCGCAGGGTCAGACACCGGGTCCGGGCGCCGGGTCCGGCGCGGGTCAGGCGCCCCGGCCGGCCAGAGAACGCCAGAGGAAGTGCTGGCTGCGGCTCTGCAGCGCCGCCGCCTGGCGGTTGTCCGAGGCGCCCGCGTGGCCGCCTTCGAGCGACTCGTGGAACCAGACGTTGGGGATGCCCATCGCCTGCATCCGCGCGGCCATCTTGCGGGCCTGGACGGGTCCCACCCGGTCATCGGAGGTGGCGGTCCAGATGAACATCTCCGGATAGTCCACGCCGTCCTTGAGCAGGTGGTAGGGCGAGAACGTCCTGATGAAGTCCCACTGCTCCGGCACATCGGGGTCGCCGTATTCGGCGATCCAAGAGTACCCCGCGGACAGCTTGCTGTACCGGCGCATGTCCAGCAGCGGCACCCCGCAGGACACGGCGCCGAACAGCCCGGGGTACTTGGTGAGCATGTTGCCCACCAGCAGCCCGCCGTTGGAACCGCCCACGCAGCCGAGCCGCTGGCGCGAGGTCACGCCGCGGGAGATCAGGTCCTGCGCCACGGCCGCGAAGTCCTCGTACGCCCGGTGCCTGTTCTCCTGCAGCGCGGCCCGGTGCCACGCCGGCCCGTATTCGCCGCCGCCGCGGATGTTCGCCACGACGTAGACCCCGCCGCGGGAATGCGGGACTTCCCCACCGGCGGATTCCGCGGTGCGCCGTTCCAGCCAGGCCCGCCCGATCACGCCGCTGTAGGCCGGGGTCCGGGAGATCTCGAAGCCGCCGTAGCCGGAGAGCTGGGTGGGATTCTGGCCGTCCAGCACGAGGTCCCTGGCAGCCACCTGGAAGTACGGCACCCGCGTGCCGTCGGTGGACACGGCGAAGTGCTGCTGGACCTCGTAGTCCGCTTCGTTGAAGAACGACGGCGAGGAGCGGATCACCTCGTGCGTGCTGGCGATGCCGGCCCCGCCGCCGGCGGCGGGGCCGGCATCGCCAGACGAACTGTCTGGGGCGCGTTTCAGGGTGCCCCGGGTGAGCGTGCTCGGCGTGGTGAAGCCGGTGGCCACGAGCCAGAAGTCGTTTCCCGCGCCGGGGGCAACCTCCTCCGTCACGGCGCGGCCGCCCCCGGTACCGTCGTCGTCGGAGCCCTCCGCGTCGTCTTCGTCGTCGACGGCGTAGGCCGTCACGTCATGCAGGGGCGGGCAGGCGTCCAGCACGGTGGCAGCCCAGGCGGCTTCCGTGCCGGGCCGCTGCGGATCCAGCACCCGGATCTCGGAGGACACGTCGCGGAGCAGGTTCAGCAGCAGGAAGTCCCGTGTCCAGCTCCAGGACTGCAGGGAGGTGTGCGCGTCCGGGGTGAACAGCAGGGACAGATCCCGTTCGCCGGCCAGGAACGCCTCGAAATCCGCCACGAGCAGGGATCCGGCCTGGTAGGTTGCGCCGTTGACGGTCCAGTCACGCTGCGGCCGGAACAGCAGCCATTCGCGGTGTGAGCTCAGGTTCACGTCGGCGGGGACGTCGAGTTGCACCCACCCGCCCCCGCGCAGCACCGAGGTGTTCTTCTCGAAGAAGCTGATCCAGTCCACGGCGAAGGTCCGCTCGAACCCGGGGGTGGAGTCGTGGGCCACGAGCGCCATCATGTGCTCTTCGGGGATCTCGAACAGCCGCTCGGCCGTGGCCAGCGACCCGCCGCGGCGCAGTTTCACGCCGGTCCGGGCATAGGAGGAGGTGGTGCTGGGCAGCCCGTCGGCGGTGCTGGCCACGAGCAGCGTGTCCGCGTCCAGCCAGGAGGCGTTGCCCTTCGCCGTCGGCAGGTCGAAGCCGCCCGCCGCCGGGTCCACGAAGCTGCGGCGCTCGACGTCGAACTCGCGGTAACGGTTGGCGTCGCCGCCGTCGGGGGAGAGGGCCAGCAGTGCCCGCCGGTGCGGTTCCCCGGCGGCCGGGCGGAGGAAGGTGACGCCGTGGAAGACCCATTCCTGGCCTTCCGCCGCGGCCAGGGCGTCCACGTCCAGGAGGATGTCCCATTCGGGTGACCCGCCCCGGTAGCTCTCCCAGCCGGTGCGGCGCCACAGGCCCTTGGGGTTCTCCCGGTCCTTCCAGAAGTTGTAGTACCACTCGCCGTGCTTGCCGACCATGGCGATCCGGTCCGTGGAATCGAGCACCTCGAGGATGCCGGCCTCAAGTCCGGCGTAGTCCGCATCCTCCAGCAGTTCCTCGGTCCGGGCATTCTGCTCCCGTACCCAGGCCAGTTGCTCCTCGCCGAAGATGTCCTCCAGCCAGATGTTCTCGTCGACGGGTTCGGGGCCGGCCCCGGGGCCCGCTGTTGATGCGGTGTTGGGGCCGGACGCGGGGTGCTGGTCAGCTTCAGTGGTGGTCATCGCCCCATCCAAGCAACATCAGCGCGCCGGGAGCAAGTCACACGGCGGGCCAGGTGGAACGTCAGGCCAGGACCACGGATGCCGATACGCTGGAGCCCGTGGGCACAGCGCAGAATATCCGGACGGCACTGATAGGCGCCGGTCCCCGGGGCACGAGCGTGCTGGAGCGGCTGCTGGCCAATTGGGCGCAGGCCGGCGCCGGGCACGGGGGCGCGCAGGCCCTCCACATCGATGTGATCGACCCGTATCCCGCGGGCCCCGGCCACGTGTGGCAGCCCGGCCAGTCCCGGCTGTACCTGATGAACACGCAGTCCTTCTATCCCACGGTCGTTCCGGAGGACCCGGAGCTCGCGGAACCGCTGGCCGGACACACCTTCGACCGCTGGCGTGAACTGCAGCAGCGGCACCCCCATCCCTCGCTGGCCGCGCAGGAACGTCACGAACTGTCCGGGCTGGGTCCGGCGGACTTCCCCAGCCGCGCCCTGTACGGGCGCTACCTCCGCCGCACCGTCGAGGAACTGCTCACGTGCCTGCCCGCCGGCGTCACGGTGGACTTCCACGAGATGGCCGCGACGTCCGTCCGGCGCGCAGGCGCCGGGCAGGACGGGGACGTGAGGTTCGACGTCGGGCTCGCGGACGGCGCGGTGCTCACGGTCGGCTCCGTCGTGCTGGCCCTGGGCCACCTTGACGCGCGGCTGAATCCGGAGCAGCGGGAGCTGCAGGCCGCGGCGGAGGAGCTGGGGCTGCTCTACTTCCCGCCGGCCGCCCCGGCCGACGTCGACTGGTCCCGGATCCCGGCGGTGAAACCGGTCCTGGTCCGCGGCATGGGCCTGAACTTCTTTGACATGATGGGCCAGCTGACCGAGGGGCGCGGCGGCACGTTCCTGGCTGCAGACACAGCCGCCGAGGGAGGCGCCGGGCTGAGGTATCTGCCGTCCGGCCGCGAACCGCTCATCATCGCCGCCTCGCGCCGCGGCACCCCGTACCGGGCCAAGGCCGCCCTGGCCGGGTATTACCCTGCCGCCGTGTCGCTGCGGTACTGCACGGAGGCCGCCCTGGCGAGGTTCGCCGAGGCGGGGATCCGGCCGGCCTTCGACCACGACCTCTGGCCGCTCCTGCACCGGGACGCCCTCTGGGCCTACTACTCCACGCTGGCGCGCTCGCAGCCGGGGGCCATCCTCACCGATCCCGCGGAATTCCTGCGCGCCCTGGAGGCGGCCCTGCGCCCGCATGCGCACACCACGGCCAAATGGGAGGGCGCCGTGGACTCCGTGATCGATGTGCACGTCCGGCCGGCCCACCGCCTGGACCTGCTGGGCCTCGCGGCGCCCCTCGCCGGGCGGTCCTTCGGCTCCCGGGCGGAGCTGGACGCGGCGGTGGTCGACTATCTGCTCGACGACGCCCGGCGGTCGGCGCTGGGGGAGGACGACCCGGTCAAGATGACGATCGGCGCCCTGCATCACGGCCGCGCGGTGCTCAAGACAGCCGTGGCGGACGGCGGCATCACGGACGAGTCGTGGGTCGCGGGGCTCCGCGGCTGGTTCGAATCGTTCGTCGAAGGCCTCGCCAGCGGTCCGCCCGCGCTGCGTGCCGAACAGCTCGCGGCCCTGGTCCGCGCCGGCGTCGTCCGGTTCGTCGGACCGGACCCCAAGTTCGGCGTCGACCGCAAGGCGGGGACCTTTACCGCGGCCTCGCCGTGGGTCGGCGGCGGCCCGGACGCCGGCGCGGAAGGCGGCGCCGTCGTGGGCGATCCGGTGGCGGCCGCGGCCATGATCGAGGCACTCGCGCCGGCCAACCGCGTGAGCGTCAACGAGTCACCGCTGCTGGAACAATTGCTCGCCGAGGGGCTCGTGCGCCCGCGGCTGATGATGACGGCGGAGGGCACCCCGGTGCAGACCTCGGGCCTGGACGTCGCCCCGCACCCGTACCGGCCACTGGGCGCGAACGGCTCCGTGACGGAGGGCCTGTACGTTCTGGGGCTCCAGCTCTCCGCCGCACAGTGGGGCACCGCCATCGCGGCCGAGGCCCGGCAGAAGAACGGCCCGGCCTACCGCAGCGGCCAGCGCACCCTGCGCGACGCCGACGAGATCGCCCGCGGCATCCTCGGTTTCCAGCCGCACCAAAAAATGAGCATGCCCTCCGTGCGCGCCCACGAAAAATGAGCATGCCTCACGTGCGCGCCCCCGAAAAATGAGCATGCCCCACCCCCGGGCTGAGCAGTGGACATATGGGCAATATGTCCATTGCTGCGGCCCAGGGGAGGGCATGCTCACTGGTGAAGGGCTTGGGAATCAGGCTCCCGCTACGGGTTCTCGTCGCCTCCGCGGGGCAGTTCCTGGCTGATCATGAAAATGGCGCCCGTCGGGTCGGTCAGGGTGGCATTCCGGCCGTAGGGGGTGTCTTCAGGCGGCCGGACAACGCTGCCGCCCAGCTCCACGGCCTTGGCGATGGCGGCGTCGGCGTTCTCCACGCCGAAGTAGACGATCCAGTTGGAGGGCACGCCTTCCGGGAGGAATCCGGAGGCGTCCAGGATCCCGGCCTTGGCGGCGTCTCCGGCGCCGAGGGTGGTGTACCGGAACTCGGGGGTGTCGCTGAGGACGGCGGTGTCCCAGCCGAAGGCGTCCTGGTAGAACTTGACCGCCTTGTCATAGTCCTTGGTGTGGAGCTCATGCCACACGGGGGAACCGGGCTCGGCGGCCAGTTGGTAGCCCTTGTGTTCCAGGGGCTGCCAGACGCCGATCGAGGCGCCGGACGGGTCGCCGAAGATGGCCATGTGGCCTTGTTCGGGAACATGCATCGGTTCCATGTAGACCTGGCCGCCGTTCGCGGTCACGGCCGCGGCGGAGGCCTCGGCGTCGCCGGTCTGCAGGTAGGTGGACCACATGTCCGGCATGGCCGCCTGGGCTTCCATTTTCTGCATGACGCCGGCGACGGATTTTCCGTCCTTGGAGGCGGTGATGTAGCCGCCGTATTTCTCCTGGTCGCCTGCTTCGAATGTCCAGCCAAAAAGTTCGCCGTAGAACGACTTGGCCTTTTCAGTGTCCGATGTCATGAGATCAATCCAGCACGGCGCGCCGTTGGAGTGCTCGGGTGTAGGCATGTAAGGCTCCTGCTCTGTGCTGCGGCCCGTGACTCGTTGTGGCGGCCGCCAGCGTCGGGTGGGTGGTGGAGACAACAGAGACACTATGCTGGGGCGCTGACGGTTTCAATGGACCGGCGGAATTGCCGCCGGTCAAACGGGCTGGGTTCGCGGGCCAGCGGACCCGGCGCCGGAGGCCGATCAGGGCGGATGACGGGTCCGCATCCGCCCTGATCTGCCCACACCGTCAACCAAGTTCCAAGGACGGCTGCCGCACGCTGCCTCCGCGCTGCCGCCCTGCCGCTGCGCCTGTGGATAACCGGCGGCACCGGCAGCCGGACTGTGGCCTAATGTTCGAATGGCGACAGCGAAACCCTTGCCCGAGGCACTGGCGGCGGGCTCGTTCACGATCGGCGAAGCCAGGCTCCACGGAGTCTCCCCGTGGCGGGCCAAGGCCGCGGACATCCACGTGCCAAGCCGCGGGATCAGGGTGCCGGCCGGGCGGGAACAGCCGCTCCTGGCGCGGGCCCGCCCCTACACGCGGTTGGGGACGGCCGACACCGTCAGCTTCTACTCGGCCGCCGACATCCACCGCTTCAAGTTACCCGGCGACCCGGTCAACGCCGGGTCGGCACCTTCGGCAAGGCTCCTGCATCTGACCAGAAACGGCTCCGCCGCCCCGCGCCGAAAGGGGGTCGTCGGCCACCGCTCCGAATTGGCGCCCACCGAAATCGTGATTCTGCAGGGCGTTCCGGTCACCTCCATTCCCCGCACCTTGCTCGATCTGGCGGGAACGGGAACCTTGAGCCGCGATGACATCGTGGTCATTGTCGACGACCTCATCTGCGAACATTCGCGCTCCCGGTACCCGCGGGCAGCGCGGATTCCGCTGCGGGAGCTTCTCCGCTACGCCGAGCAGAAACGCCCCGTGGCAGGGCTTCCGCTGCTCCGGAGCGCACTCCAGCTGGCCCGGGTCGGTGCCGATTCGCCGCCCGAAACCCGGCTCCGACTGCTGTTCGGACGCTCCGCCCTGCCGGCCTTTGAAGCGAGCTACGTCCTCATGGACTCCCTCGGCACTCCGTTGTGGGTAGACCTGGCATGCCCGGAATACCGTCTGGCGGTGGAGTACGACGGCGCCCATCACCTGACGCCCGCCCAGCAGCAGCTCGATGCCCTGCGCCGCGAGCGTACTGCCGATGCCGGCTGGCGGCAGTTGGTCATCAACAAAGCCGACGTCCGGAACGGTGAGGACTGGGTGCTGACCCGCGTCCGGCTGGCCCTGCGGGCGCAGGGCTGGACCGGATAAGCCGGGAATGCCATGCCACCGGTCGAGGCTGGGCAGATCAGGGCGAATCGGCGGCCCCTATCCGCCCTGAGCTGCCCGCACCCCGCGCCCCACGCGCGTAGGGGCAGCTCCCGGACGCAAAAATGCCCCGGGTTCCTGCGGGATTCGCAGCAGCCTGGGGCATTGTTCGCGGAAGGTAAGAGATTCGAACTCTTGGTACGGGGTTACCGCACACTGGTTTTCAAGACCAGCTCCATCGGCCGCTCGGACAACCTTCCCTAACGAGTAGTGTTCCATAGGCAGTCGGCTGCAACAAAAAACGCGGCCGGGCTCGCGCTAGGCTCGCGGGCGGGCGCGGCCGCTCCACATAGTCTTGAGGGACGTCGTTCCTGACACGGTGTGCCGCCGGCGCATACCTGCACGAAATGAGTTAGAAATCGGAGTTCTCCATGAAGGCTGTCTACATCTCAGAGCCCGGCGGGCCCGAGGCCCTGGACGTCCGTGAGGTCCCGGCCCCGGTGCCCGGCCCCGGCGAGGTGCTGATCGACGTCGTCGCCGCCGGTCTCAACCGGGCCGACGTCCACCAGCGCCAGGGCCACTACCCGCCGCCCCCGGGCGCCTCGGAAATCCCGGGCCTGGAGGTTTCCGGCCGGATCGCGGGCTTCGGCCCGGGGGTGAGCAAACCGTTCTCGGTGGGGGACAAGGTGGTGGCGCTGCTCGCCGGCGGCGGCTACGCCGGGCAGGTGGCCGTTCCGGCCGGGCAGGTGCTGAGGATTCCCGACGGCGTGGACCTGGTCACCGCCGCCTCCCTGCCGGAGGTTGCCGCCACCGTCTATTCCAACCTGATCATGACGGCGCAGCTGCAGCCGGGGGAAACAGTGCTCATCCACGGGGCGACGGGCGGGATCGGCACGATGGCCATCCAGCTGGCGAAGGCCCTCGGTGCCCGCGTGGCCACCACGGCCGGCACCGCGGAGAAGGTCGGCACGGCGAAGGCGTTCCTCGGAGCGGACATCGCCATCAACTACGCCGAGGAGGACTTCCCGGAGAGCCTGCGCGCCCAGAACGGCGGCAAGGGCGCGGACGTGATCCTCGACGTCGTCGGGGCCAAATACCTCAAGCAGAACGTCGATGCCCTGGCCGATTACGGACGGCTCGTGGTGATCGGGCTGCAGGGCGGGGCCAAGGGGGAACTGGACCTGGGGAAGCTCCTGAAGAAGCGGGCCGCCATCATCGCCACGTCGCTGCGTCCCCGCCCGGTCGAGGAGAAGACGGTGATCATGAACGCGGTGCGCGACGCCGTGTGGCCGCTGCTCGCTGACGGGCGGATCAGGCCGCTGGTGGCCAAAACCTTCCCGCTGGAGCAGGTCCGGGCCGCACACAAGTACTTCGATTCCGGCGAGCATGTGGGCAAGGTCCTGCTGGTGATGTAGGACCGCCTGACGTCCACGCGTCCGGCCGCCCGTTTTGCTTCGGCGTCCTGTATGGCGCTACTGTGAGCATATACGCGGTATACACGCGTCTTGGGGCGCGTGTATGCCGTCGTCCGGCTACCTCCGGGAGCACCATGTCCATCCGTCACAGCCTCCTGGCCCTGCTGCAGGACCGGCCGCGCTACGGTTACCAGCTCAGGGCCGAATTCGAGGACCGCACCGGCTCGTCCTGGCCGCTGAACATCGGGCAGGTGTACACCACCCTGGACCGCCTGGAGCGCGACGGCCTCGTCCGCAAAGAGGGCGCCGACGGCGAAGGCCACGTCATCTACAGCATCACCGAGGCCGGCCTGGCCGAAGCCGGCGGCTGGTTCGCTTCCCCCGTGGCCCGCACCAACCCGCCGCGGAACGAGCTGGCCATCAAACTGGCCCTCGGCCTGACCATACCCGGCGTCGACGTCGGAGCCATCATCCAGGCCCAGCGCAGCGTCTCCGTCAGGGCCCTGCAGGACTACACCAAGTCCCGGCGCGACATGTCGGCGCGGCAGCGGCCGGCCGACACCGCCAGGCTCCTGGTCCTGGACTCCCTCGTCTTCCAGACCGAAGCAGAGGTCCGCTGGCTGGATCTCTGCGAAGCCCGGCTCATGCAGCTGGCGAACCCGCCGCGATAGGGCCGCCGTCGGGCGCCTCCCCGACCGTTCGTCGCGCCGTCACCCCCGCCGGGCGCAGGACCATTTTGCCGGGCGCAGGACCGTTCCGCCGGGAAGACAGGGTTGGTAGGGTGCCATGGGCCCGCCAGGAGGGCTAACCTTTTTTTAAGTGGGTCCCCAAGGAGGAGACATGAGCACAATGCCTGATGGCAAGCCGCGTAGCGCAGGACTCGACGACGGCCTGACCCCGGACCCGGCCCTTCCGGCCCCGTCCGTGGACGAGGCCGTCCGGGAAGCCGAGGAACGGAAATGGACGCCCGCAAAGATCGCGCTGTGGGTGGCGATCTCCCTGTTGGGCGCCGTTGCCTGGTTCATGGTGGCGATTGTCCGCGGCGAGACCGTCAACGCCATCTGGTTCGTGTTTGCCGCAGTGTGCACCTACCTGATCGGCTACCGCTTCTACTCCAAGTTCATCGAGCGCCACCTGCTCCGGCCGAATGACCGCCGTGCCACCCCGGCGGAATACAAAGCCGACGGCAAGGACTACGTCCGCACGGACCGCAACGTCCTGTTCGGCCACCATTTCGCCGCGATCGCCGGCGCCGGCCCGCTGGTGGGCCCGATCATCGCCGCCCAGATGGGCTACCTCCCGGGCACCATCTGGATCATCATCGGCGTCGTCCTGGCAGGCGCAGTCCAGGACTACCTGGTCATGTTCTTCTCCATGCGCCGCGGCGGCCGTTCCCTGGGCCAGATGGCCCGCGAGGAACTCGGCGTCATCGGCGGCACCGCCGCGCTGGTCGCCACCCTGCTGATCATGGTGATCATCGTTGCCATCCTGGCCCTCGTGGTCGTGAACGCGCTGGCCGAAAGCCCGTGGGGTGTCTTCTCCGTCGGCATGACCATCCCGATCGCCCTCTTCATGGGCGTCTACCTCCGTCACCTCCGCCCGGGCAAGATCCTGGAAGTCTCGCTGATCGGCTTCGTGCTCCTCCTGGCGGCCATCATCGGCGGCGGCGCCGTCGCCGGCACCGAATGGGGTGCCGCGCTCTTCACCCTGGACAAGGTCACCCTCGCCTGGGCCCTCATCGTCTACGGCTTCATCGCCGCGATCCTGCCGGTCTGGCTGCTGCTGGCCCCGCGTGACTACCTGTCCACCTTCATGAAGATCGGCGTCATCGCGATGCTGGCCCTTGCCGTCATCGTGGTCCGCCCCGAGATCACAGTCCCGGCGTTCAGCGAATTCGCCAGCCGCGACAACGGCCCGGTCTTCCCGGGAGCGCTTTTCCCCTTCCTGTTCGTGACGATCGCCTGCGGTGCCCTGTCGGGGTTCCACGCGCTGATCTCCTCCGGCACCACACCGAAGCTGATCGAGAAGGAACGCCAGAGCCGCTACATCGGTTACGGCGGCATGCTGATGGAGTCCTTCGTGGCGATCATGGCCCTGGTGGCCGCGATCTCGATCGACCGCGGGCTCTACTTCGCGATGAACGCTCCCGCCGCCCTGACCGGCGGCACCGTGGAAACCGCCGCCGCCTGGGTCAACAGCCTGGGCCTGTCCGGCGTGAACCTCAGCCCGGGCCTGCTCTCCGAGACGGCGGCCAATGTCGGTGAAGAGAGCATCATCTCCCGCACCGGCGGCGCGCCCACCCTGGCCGTGGGCCTCGCCCACATCATGGAGCAGTTCATCGGCGGCACCGCGATGATGGCCTTCTGGTACCACTTCGCGATCATGTTCGAGGCCCTGTTCATCCTCACCGCGGTCGACGCCGGGACCCGGGTGGCGCGGTTCATGCTGCAGGATTCGATCGGCAACCTCGTGCCGAAGTTCAAGGAGCACTCCTGGCGGCCGGGGGCCTGGCTCTGCACCGCCGTCATGGTGGGCGCCTGGGGCGCCGTGCTCCTTATGGGCGTCACGGATCCGCTGGGCGGCATCAATACGCTCTTCCCGCTGTTCGGCATCGCCAACCAGTTACTGGCCGCCATTGCGCTGGCCGTCTGCCTTGCCATCGTGGCCAAGCGAGGCTCCTTCCGGTACCTGTGGATCGCGGCCCTCCCGCTGGCGTTCGCGGCCGTTGTCACCATCACGGCCAGCTACCAGAAGATCTTCTCCGCCACCCCGGCTGTGGGCTACTTCGCCAACAACGCCGCCTTCTCCAAGGCGATGGCGGAAGGCAAGACATCCTTCGGAACCGCCAAGACCGTCGCGGCCATGGAGGCAGTGGTCCGCAACACCATGATCCAGGGGTGGCTGTCGGTGATCTTCGTGGTCCTCAGCATCATCGTCATCGTCACTGCGCTCGCGGCCACCGTGACGTCCTTCCGCAACGCAGCCAAGGGGATTCCGAACACCGACCACGAGGATCCGGCCCGCGCGTCCCGGGTGTTCGCCCCGGCCGGCCTCATTCCGACGGCCGCCGAACGCGAGCTGACGGCGCAGTGGGACAAGCTGCCGGCCGAGCAGCGTTTCGAGACGGCCAGGCACCACTGATGCGGAGCCGGCGATGAATGCCATGCTGGCGGGATTCCGGGGGCTGGCCCACTACCTGAACGGGGTCCTGGGCGCGGACGCGTACGAGAAATACCTGGAGCATCATGCCGCCTCCGGACACACGGATCCGCCGATGACCGAGCGTGAGTTCTGGCGGGACCGGAACGACCGCCAGGACAGCAACCCGCAGGGCCGGTGCTGCTGACCGGTTGAAGGAAAGCAGCAGGGGAAGACGACACGATCCGTGCGTACCGCACCGTGAGAGTATGAAGCATGAGCGATCCGAACGGACCCCAGACCGGCGACGATGTGCCCGTAGAAGGCACCACCCTGGACGACGACCCGTCCGTGGCCGACGGGAGCCGGACGCCACCCGGCCTCCGCCCGACGCCGCGCCTGACCCCGACGCCACCCGGCTCCGCCCAGGCAGTCGCTGCCGGGCTGGCCGCTGTGCCCAAAGGCAGCCAGCTCCAGGACCTGGTGGACCAACCGGCGAAAGTCATGCGGATCGGCACCATGATCAAGCAGCTGCTGGACGAAGTGAAGTCTGCGCCGCTGGACGATGCTGCCCGCGTCCGGCTGGCCGAAATCCATGAACGCTCCATCAGGGAGCTGGAGGACGGGCTCGCCCCCGAACTCGTCGAGGAGCTCGAACGGATCCACCTTCCGTTCCCCGAGGACGCCACCCCCTCGGACGCCGAACTGCGGATTGCCCAGGCCCAGCTGGTCGGCTGGCTCGAAGGCCTCTTCCACGGCATCCAGACGGCGATCGCCGCGCAGCACGCCGCGCGGGAGCACGCCTTCGCGCAGATGCAGCTCCGCCAGCTGCCGCCCGGGACCATGATCGCCCCGGGCGTGATCATCGGGGAGAACGGTGAACCGCAGCGCGCCGCCGCGCCGAGGCCCGGCGCGGAACCCTCGCAGCGTCCGGTGCCCGCCGACCCGGACCACGGCCCCGGCCAGTACCTCTAGGGCACCCTTGGGATTCTTCAGTGCCGCCCGGCAGGGACGGAAAGACGACGCCGAACTCGGCAAGGGCCTGTGGCGGCGTGCCCATGGCCGCTTCACGCGCGGGCTGGACCGGTACCACCAGGTCCTGGAAGGGGTGGAGGACGAAGCCCTCTATGCCGAACTCGTGGACATCGCCGACGAGCTGTCCGCCGTCTCGGACCGGGTCCGGCGGATCTGCGTCGAGGCGCAGCGGCAATCACCCAGCGACGGTCTGGACATCCCGGGAGCGCTGGCGGCCGTGCACCGCTCGCTGTCCATGGCCGGCAACTCCCTGGCCACGACGGCGGAAGCTGCGGCCATGCTCAGGCTCGGCCTCGGGGCGGTCCCTGCGGGCGCCGCATCAGTGCGGCGGCGCGCGGAATCCGTGCTGGAACAGGTCAACGACGCCGAACGGCGGCTGGCCGAAGGCGCCCCGGGGGCCCGGGAGTCCGGCTGAGCAGGACTTCCCGTCCCGGGCTATGCGCCTGGCATAGCTCCCGCACTGCGTCGGCCGGACCGGGGCGGCGGGCCCTTGGACAGCCCGATCAGGCGGCGGCGCGGCCCCGCCGCAGGGGAACGGGGTCGACGACGGCCCAGCCGTCCTCACCCGCGATGTTCCGGTCGGCGAAACGTTCCGCGGCTGCGGCATCGTCGAAGATTTCGGTGCGGACGCGGCCGCAGTCGGCGTCCCAGTACGTCACTTCGAAGTACCTGACTTCCGCATACGCTGCCGCCCCGTAGCCTGCGTCTCCGTGGGCAGCGTCAACACGGACAGCGTCTCCCCGAATAGCGTCTCCACAAACAGCGTCCTGGTTGTTTTCCATGAATCAAGTCTGCGACCGGCCACTGACAGTAAAGGCCAATCACTCCGGCGTGTTGCCGAGCCGCAGCACACGTTCCCGGGCCAGATCCTCTTTGCGTCGTTCCTTGTCCGCGGCGCGGGCGGCCTGCTGGGCTCGGGCGGCTGCCACTTCACGCCGTTTCCGCGCCGCCTTGAGCTCCTCGTCGGTCCGCTCCAGCTGCTCCCGGAGGGATTGCGTCTCCTCGGCCAGCGTAGCTGCTGCTACGGTCGCCTCCGCCAGTTCCGCCTCGTAGCGGCGAGCTTCCCTCACAGCCGAGCGGGCCGCCTCCTCGGCGTCCCGCAGCCCGGCCCGGGCGCGTTCCCGCGCCGAGGGTGCGGGCCTCCGCGGCGCCTCCCGGACGGCCCGCAACCTGGGCTGCTCCGCCGGTTGCTCCGCCGGCCGCTCCGCCGGTTGCTCCGCCGGCCGCTTGCCGGCGGCCGCTGCCGGGACGGCACCAGCGGGCCCGGCGCCAGCGGGCCCGGCGCCAGCGGGCCCGGCAACGTCGGGTACCGCGACGGCACCTGCCAGATCGACGACGTCGACCCCGTCCGCGGACAGCGTCCGCAGCAGCCTGCCGCTCCGCACGGCAGCGGCGGCTCCCTCGTCGGCCGTGGCCGCCCGCAGCGTCTGTTCAACTTCCGTAGCGATCGCATCGCTGATCTTCCGCCCCTGCTGCTCCGCCACGGTGCGTGCCGCCTTCACGGCGGTGTTCAGGAGCTGGCGCCGTTCCTGTCCCAGCCTGCGGAGTTCCGCCGCGTCCAAGGCGGACTGCGCGGCGCGCATGGACTGTCCCAGCTCGGCGAGCTCCCGAAGTGTTTCGGGACGGAGCGCCGCGAGCATGTTCACTGCCCAGGCTCCCACGGACGGTTTGGGCAGGGAACGCACCTCGGCGGCCAGGGTCCGCTGTTCCTGCGTGACGGAAACCTCACCGGCTACTTCCTTGGCGGCGGTCGTCCGGGCGGCCACAAAATCATCGAACGGCAGGGCGTAGAGCTGCCCTGCAATGCCCGCCAGCTCCCGGTGTGCCATGCAAGAATCATAGGAGTCCTGACCCGGCTCTGAGGCCACCCGGCACTCACACCGTCCTGCGAGGCATCCACAGGCTCGCGACGAGCAGAACCAGGGCGACGGCCTGGAGAACGGCCACCGCCGTGATGAGCAGCGGGCGGGAATCGTAGAGCGCCCCGTAGAGTGCCCCGCCAGCCAGTGCCCCGCCCCCTTCGAAAGCAGCGAAGACGCCGTAGGCCGTCCCCTGCCGGCGTTCCGGCACCAGGTCAGCGACGAGGGCCTTGACCGTGGAATCCTGGATGCCGGTGGCGATGCCCCAGAGCAGGACGCCGGCCAGGACCAGTGCGGTGTCCCGCGCGAGTGCCAGCACCGGGACGGCAGCGATCAGCACGGGCAACGCCAGCAGCACGGCGGCGCCGCCACGGTCGTACAGCACGCCGCTGGCGAGGGCCCCGAGTGCCGCCGCGCCCATCGCGGCCGCATAAAGCAGTGGAACCACGGACACGGGCACAGCCACCGCGGTGGTCAGGTGGAAGGAGATGACGCCGAAGGCAACAAGGCCAGCGCTCCAGAAGAAGGATGCGACGGCGAACAGGATAAAGATTCCGGAGAACACCGACGCCGGCTTGCTGGCAGGGCTCGCGGCGTCGGCGCCGGCGGCGTCGCTGCGTGGCCCGACGGCGGTATCCGCTGGCGGGGGCCGGTCACTTCCCGGGTTCTGGACCCGGCGCCGCAGCCAGACCAGCAGGGACAGTGCCACCGCTGCCGGAATGGTCAGCGCCGCGAACGCCGCCGACATGAGTCCGGTGGCAGCAATCACCGCCGAGACGATCAGCGGCCCGAGCAGCGCCCCTGTCAAATCCAGGGACTTGTGGACCGCGAAGCCGCGGCCCCGGCCCACGGGCTTGGCGGCGGCGGCCAGCAGGACGGTCTTGGCCGGGCTCCGGACTGCCTTGCCCACCCGGTCTCCGATAATAAGCGCACAGGCCAAGCCCAGACCGGACGCCCCTGCCACGGGTGCCAGTGCGAGTAGGGGGACACAGACGGCGGTGAGCGCGTAGCCGGCCATCGTAAAGGTCCAGTACTGGCGGGTGCGGTCCGCCCACGGCCCGAACACGAGCCGGAGTCCCTGCGCCGCGGCCTCCGCGCCACCGGTGACGAGGCCCACTAGCAGCGCGGACGCGCCCAGTTGGGCCAGCAGGGGACCTGCCAGCGGGCGGGCGCCGTCGGAGACGACGTCGGCAGCCAGGCTGACGAGCCCAAACCCGAACACCGGGCCCCAGATGAGACGCCGCTTCATCCCCGGTACCGAAGGAGGGCCCGCCTGCGTATTAGCTGGCAACTTCCGGCCAAGGCGTTCCATCCCCTAGGGCTGATTGACGGCCCGCCAAAAGACAACAGCCAGCCCTGACCTCCAGTCTCTCGGGCGGAACGGAAGGAAGTATTGGACAAAGCGATCATATTTTCGCACCGGCTTGGTCCTTTTTCTAAGCCGCTCCGTTTTGTCCGGGTCGGGGGACCCATATTTGTGGACCGAAAGGCCGGTGGCCAGTACGGCATCGCTGGCCGCGACGGCGGCCGTCTCGCCGTCGTCCGTGCCGCCGTCGAGCCTGGCGATCAGTGCCGTCTGGAAACTCACCAGCACCCGGGCCGCGGCTACCGCCGGCAGTACCAGGAGTTCGGGTCCCACGAGAAAGTCAGTCCCGCGCGGGCACCGGCGCCGTACTGGATCATGCATGCCAAGTCGAGGTCGATCCGGTTGCTGGTGTCGGAATCCTTGACGCACCGCCAGCTGCCGGCGTCGTTCCGGTCCAGGAGCACGGCCCGGAAATGAAAGGCGTCGTAATACTGCGTATTGCAGGCGCGCTGCATGTCGATGCCGCCGAGGACATCGGACGCAGCGACCGGCGCGGAGCCGGCCAGCAGGCCGGCCGTCATCAGGACGAAGACCGCCGCGGAAGTGACAGCCCGGCGCGCGATCCCGGGCGAACCCAATTGAGGGAGAGGAGACTTCATGGTTTCCCTAATCTCTGGGAGGAAAGCGCGTCGCGCCGCGGGGCCGCGGACAGCGGAGTGATGAGGTGCGGGATGGGGCGTATTTTGCGCCCTGATTACCGTGTCTGAATGATCCTTTCCTAGGCAGTCACGTGTTTCGGCAGACCGGCGAGCCTCGGGCTGGGCCGGCAACCACCACAACGGTAGTGACGTTGTAGTCCTGGATTGAGGCGTTGTCAATGACCTTCCACTACGGCGGGCCTGAGGGCTGCCCGTCATTCCTGGCCGGAGTCATCCAGCGAGGGGCTGTACGCCGTGAATCCCTCAAGAATTTGCCCGGGCACGGGTCTTTTGCCCTGAACGGGGACTATGTTTGGACCGACGGGTCTTGGACGTCCGGGTGCGTTGAACCGGGAACTACAGGGGACGCAGATGAGCGGTACGGAGCGATACGCCATCCCAGCGGAGATCAGGCGGCCTCCGCCGGACACCGCCCGGAACACCGGTCTGGCAAGGTGGTTGCTGAAGGACCGCGTCCAGCCCGTGGTGGGCCCGGAAAGCGCAGAGGAACACGCCAGCCCGCAGGCGTGGTGGAAGGTCATGTGCCTGACCGGCGTGGACTATTTCTCCACCCTGTCCTATCTGCCGGCCATCGCCGCGCTGGCGGCCGGGGCGCTCTCCCCGCTGGCGACGCTGCTGATCGTTGCCCTGACCCTGCTGGGCATGCTGCCGATGTACCGCCGGGTGGCCCAGGAGAGCCCCCACGGCCAGGGGTCCGTGGCCATGCTGGAGAACCTCCTGCCGTTCTGGCGCGGAAAGATCTTCGTCCTGGTCCTGCTGGGATTTGTTGCGACGTCGTGGATCATCACCATCACCCTCTCGTCGGCCGACGCCACCGTGCACATGCTGGAGAACCCGTACCTCCATGACGTCCTGCAGGGCCATGCCGTACCCGTCACCGTGGTGTTGCTGCTGGTCCTTGGAGGAGTGTTCCTGCTGGGATTCAGCGAGGCCGTCGTCGTGGCCATTCCCCTCGTGGCGGTGTTCCTGCTGCTCAACGCCGTCGTCATTGTGGCCGGGGTCGTCGAGGTCGCCGGTGATCCTGCCGTCCTGGCCCGCTGGACCGGGGACCTGGCGGCCCGCGGCGGACCCGGCGGCATCGCGGGACCGGCGCTGATTGCCTTCCCGCTGCTGGTTCTCGGCCTGTCCGGATTCGAAACCGGCGTGAGCATGATGCCCCTCGTCGCCGCGCACGGAAGGACACCGGAAGAACGCCTGGCCTCCCGGGTCAGGAACACCCGCAAATTGCTGACGGCGGCGGCCGCCATCATGAGCGTCTATCTCCTCGGCAGCAGCTTTGTCACTACCGTGCTGATCCCGGCGAAGGAATTCGAGCCCGGGGGACAGGCCAGCGGGCGGGCGCTCGCGTATCTGGCGCACCAGCAGCTGGGCAGCACCTTCGGCACCGTCTATGACATCAGCAGCATCCTCATCCTGTGGTTTGCCGGTGCCTCCGCGATGGCGGGCCTGATCAATATCGTTCCGCGATACCTGCCCTCGTACGGCATGGCCCCGGAATGGGGCCGGGCTGTCCGCCCTGTCGTGCTCGTCTACACGGCAGTCAGCGTGTTGATCACCGTCGCGTTCCGTGCGGACGTCAACGCCCAGGCGGGCGCCTATGCCACCGGGGTCCTGGCCATGATGGTCTCCGGATCGGTCGCCGTCACGATCTCCGCGTTCCGGCGCCGGCAGCGGCTGGCCGGCCCCGCGTTCGCCCTGCTGTCGCTCATCCTGCTCTATGCGCTCGGCGCCAACGTCGTCGAAAAACCCGACGGGCTGACCATCTCAGCCTTCTTCATCGTGGGCATTGTCGCCATCTCGCTGGTCTCCCGGGTGGCGCGGACCACGGAGCTGCGCGCGGACCTGATCCAGTTTGATGAGACCGCCCGCCGGTTCATCACCGACTCCCTGGACTACGACGGCGCGCTGAACCTCATCGCGAACCGCCGCCAGGCCGGGGACGCGCAGGAATACGCGGAGAAGGAATTCGAACAACGCGGCCACAACGCCGTGCCCGGAGCCGCCGACGTCATCTTCCTTGAAGTCGACATCATCGACCCGTCCAACTTCGGCGGCACGCTTTCCGTGCACGGTGTCGATGTGGAGGGCTACCGCGTCCTGCGCGTGGAAAGCCCTGCCGCACCCAACGCCATCGCGGCGATCCTGCTCGCGCTCCGGGACGCCGCGGGGGTCATTCCGCACGCCTATTTCGAATGGTCCGAAGGCAGCCCCCTGGCGCACCTGATGCGCTACCTCCTCCTGGGCCGCGGCGACACGCCGCCGGTGGTGCGCGAGATCCTGCGCAGGCACGAGACCGATCCCGCGCGCAGGCCTCGGATCCACGTCGGCTGACCCGGGCCTGCGCTGACTGGCCCGGCTGACGGGCGTGCGGCTGCGGCGCTCGCCAGCGGCACGAGCCGGGGCCAGACCGTGCGCCTGCTGGCTGTAATCTGTGAACTGCCCGAACAATACCTATGGGGGAACCATGACCGAGAACATCCCGCCCGTACCGAAGGCACCGCAATACCCGGCTCAGCCGCCTGCAGGCTACGACCAGCCCCCGCAGCAATACGCTCCGCCGGCCAGTTACCAGCAGCCCTACCCACAACAACAGCAGTACGCTCCCTTCCCGCCGCAGCAGTACGCTCCCTACCCTCCGCAGCAATACGTGCCCCAGTGGGCACCTGCGGGACCGCGTCTGCCGAAGTCGTCCGGTTTCCGGGTGGCGTCGGGCATCGTCGGGATTGTCTTGGGCGCCTGGCTGTTCATCCCCTCCATCGCCGGATTCGGCCATGGACTGGCCTTCTTGGCCTTCATGGTCCTCATAGCCGCCCTGGGAAACCTCGTCGCCGGCATTGTGCTGCTCGCCAACCAGCGTGGGCGTCTCCGGGGGGCGCCCGTGACCGCATTGAGCTTCGCCGGGTTCACGCTGTTCCTGGGCCTGATCGCCCTGGCCGTCGAGTACTTCGGCCCCGCTCTGCTCGTGACCACACTTCCGCTGGCCACCGCGGTTCTCGTCGTTATGGGCATCGGACTGTCGCGGGAGAAGCGCGGCGCCTGACAGGCGCGCACGTGGCAGCAGGAAAGGCCCTGCCCCGTCAGGAAACCACCTACAGCTATGTCTGGAAGACATGCCGGGCGTTCATGCTCGCCCTCGACGATGGCAGCACCCGCCAGGCCGCTTCAAGTTCACCACATGACATTGGGAGGTGCCATGACGGCACGGAGCTCAGTTCCAGGCCGGGTCATGTGGGCTGCCTTTGCCGACTTCGGACTGGTCCTGCTGGTCCTGGGCCTGGCCCAGAAGTTCTATCTCGGGACCGTCACGGATGCCTTCCAGCGGGACCGGACCGGAAACACGCTCATCCTTGCCGGGGCGCTGGTGATTCTGGCCTCAGCCGCCTGGTCCCGTCTCCGGACGGATCCGCTCCGGGTCACCGTGGCGGTGGCAGCCCCGGCCATCGTCGTCGGCGGCCTGAACCTGGTGATCGGAGACAGCCTGCTGCCGCACCTCGGAGCCCTGTTCGCGGTGCCCGCGGCTCTGGCTGGCATCATCGGAGGACTGTTATGGTCCCACCCTGGCGGTGGCAGCTGACCCCGGAAACGCAACAGCGGGAGAACATGGCGGGCATTTTCACGCTTGTACGCGACCGGGTCCCCGAAGACGGCGAAGTCTCCGGACGGGTTGTTGGCCATGGACGCCTGGGTGGTCTCGCCGTTGTCCCCGGTGATCTTCGTCCAGAGACCCTCGTTGTGGGTGACGACCTTCGCCATCGTGCCCGGTGCGAAGCAGGTAGGCCAATCGGCTGGATCCTCCCCGTTCATCTCTTCGAAGGCGTCGGGGGCCAGTACGGTGTTTTCGCTCATGCCCATCAGGTGTGCGGGCGCGGCAGGATTGGTCCCCGAATGCCGGGCAGCAGAAAGGCCCGCACTGTGAGCGCGCGGGCCTTTCTGGTGGCTGTCCCGTGTCAGAAGCGGTAGGACCAGGCTGTCGTGCCGGTGAGCCGGTACGTGGAGACCGTGGCCGTCACGGTGAACTTCACCGTCTTGCCGTTGGCCACGCTGTAGGTGCCGGGCTTCGTTGCTTTGCCATCCACGTGATACTGCACGCCGGACTTCGCCGGGATTGTGTAGCGGTTGGTAACGCTGCTCATTGCGGGCTTGGCCGGCGTCACTGCCCTCCGGAAGTCGTACGTCCAGCTGGAGGTCCCGGAAAGCGTGTACCCGGTGGCGGCCTTTGCGCTGACGACAACGAGCCTGCTGTTGCCGCTGTAGGTTCCGGCGGTCACTGCCTTGCCGTCCACGTGATACTGCACACTGGCCTTTGCCGGCACTGTGTACTGGCCGGTCAGCCGATTGAACGTCGGGGCGGTCGCGGCCATCTTGACCGCCGGCGGCGTGTAGTCGTACGACCAGGAGACGGGCGTGTTTTCAATCCGATAGCCGGACTTGGCTGTTGCCGTAACGGTCACCTTGCCGGTGCCGGTGTAGCGACCGCCCTCCACAGCACTACCGTTGAGATAGTACTGAACGCCGATGTCGGAGGGGATCAGGAACAGGTTGCTGTAGTCGGCGAAAAACGGGCCGCCGGCGTAGGCGTTGTCCAGTCCCGGGCGCAGGACCCACTCCGGCGCGCCGGTCATGATGTAGCCCATGGCGGCCCTGGCGGAGACGTAAACATACTCGCTGCTCTTGTAGGTACCGGGCGCAAATGGCTTGGAGTTGATGACGTACTCGACACCGGCCTGGTTCGGGATCGTGTATGTACCGGCCTTCTTATCGAAAGTGGGTGCCGTCGCGACGACCTTGGTCAGCGGCACGGTAACGGTCCAGATCAGGTTCCCGGACAGCCAGTAGCCGTGGGCTGACCTGGCCTCCACCTTGGCGACGTCATGGAATTTGTGCACGCCGGCGGCCACGATGTTCCCGTTCAGCTGGTACTGCACACCGTTGGAAACCGGGATGGTGACGGTCCGGGCGGTTTTGTCGAAGACCGGCACCTTGGGTGCAACCCAGAGATACCCGAAGGTCGTGTCCCAGTACGTCTTGTAGTTGGTGAGCACGTAGCCTGGCTTTGCTCCTGCCGAGAAGGTGTGATGGCCCTCGTCGGCGGCGTAGGTGCCGGGAGCCTTCTTCATGTTCACTTCGTAGCGGGAGCCGACCACATAGTCGACTCCCTCCACATCCGGAATGGTGTAGGTGCGCTTGACGAGGTCCCAGGTCGGCGCCGGTGCGGTGGCCAGGACGACGCTGCCGCGCGGCAGCGCGGGCTTGCCGTTGAAGAAGTCGCGGGGATTGCTGTACGACCCGGGAAGAACGACACCTTCCTGGTAGCTGAAGAAGTTCTGGGTAGCGTAGCTGGCGCTATCTACATGGACGATGCCGATGCCGATATATTCGTCGTCGGCGCTCGACATGTTCGCGTTGTGTCCCGGCGAGTTGATCCACATGTCGACGAATGTTTTGCCGGAGGCCAGGAACGTGGTCATGGCGATATTTTCGGAGGCGCGGTCCCACCCGGCCGGCGCGTCGGCTACGAAGTTGTCGTTGTGCCGGTAGCCGTTTGTGGACATGGTGCTCGACCAGCGCTGTGAGATGGCCGCGATCGTAGCGTTGAACTTCAAGGGACTGAGGCCTTTTGTCGCCCGGAACTCGTTGGTCGAATCGAAAATATCGATGACCCGCTGCCGGTCACTCTCCTTGAACAGGTCCAGAAGCGTCGAGGAGGCCGGAGCCTGGGTGCCGGCTGCCTGCGTCGGAGCGGCAGTGGCCGCGCAGACAGGGCCGGTTATCAGTGCGACAGTGAGCAGCGATGCCCCCAGCGTCTTGCTTATTTTCAATTTTCCCCCAAATGATGGTCGGCTGAAGCGCTCAGCTGCCTCTCCCGGATCATACGTTTCCGCAGGTCCGCAGCGAAACCGGCACACCGGAGCCCATGCGTCGACCGGACAGAAACCCCGCCCAAACGGGAAGGCACACGGTGGTCCCCGCACACATGAGAAACATGACCAAGAAGACGAAGACCCCCGGATTCACCGACGAGACGTTCCGTTCCATCTTGGACAAGAAAGGCTACAAGGCCATCGACCTGGACGGCAGCGTGATGCTGTGGCATCTGCCCGAGGACGTCAAGCACTTCCGCCGGACTGCCGAAGGCCACCCGGTCATCATCGGCCGGGGCACCTGGGAGTCACTCCCGGCGACCTACCGGCCGTTGCCGGGCAGGACCATCATTGTCATCACCACAGACCCGGGCTGGTCCGCCCCGGCGCCGTCCAGACGGGGTCCATCCACTCAGCCCTCGTCGCCACGGCCCGGCAGCCCGGCTCCGAGCAGATGTGGATCATCGGCGGCGGCACCAGGCCGGACTGCAGGCCTTGAGTTCTAGAATCAGACCATGACCGGCTGCCGCGCTCATCCCAAAGTGTGCCATAGGCGCGCCCTGACCGTGGGGGCTTCCCACCGCCACCAACAAAAAACCCCGTATTCCCGCTGAACCAGCGGAAATACGGGGTTCTTTCCGAGCTTCCTGCCAGAATCGAACTGGCGACCTTCTCATTACGAGTGAGACGCTCTACCAACTGAGCTAAGGAAGCAACCACATGAAACCCGGCAAACCGGGCGGATCATGCAAGAGATAACTGTAATGGAGTCCCGGCGCCCGGGTCAAAATGAGCCGCCGGACGCCCGGAAAACGCGGAACCGGCGCCGCCTGGCAGCCTGCGCCCGGCCGCCCACGCCTGGCTGCGCCGGGAGCCCCCGCCCGGCAGCCTGCGCCCGGTCGCCCGGACGGCGCAGCCAGGCCTTAGCAGATGGTGTTGTCCGCCGGTGCCTTGCCGTCGAGCAGGTAGCCGTCCACGCCGTTGGTGATGCAGCTGTTGGAGCGGCCGTAGGCTGTGTGCCCCTCGCCCTTCCACGTCAGCAGCGACGCGTTCCCGAGCTGCTTGCGCAGTGCGCCCGCCCATTCATAGGGGGTCGCCGGGTCTCCGGTGGTTCCCACCACCAGGATCTGGGCCGAGCCCTTGTACTCCACCGGGGCGGGCGTCCGGACACTCTTGTACGGCCAGTCCTGGCAGTTGCCGCCGCCGTAAGCAAAGTAGTAGCCCAGGGTCGGCGAGAGCTGGCGCAGCTGCTGATCCTCGGCGCGCATCGCTGCCGTGTCCGAAACCGTCGGGTAGTCGAGGCAGTTGATCGCGTTGAAGGCGAAGGTGCTGTTTGACGAGTAGCTGCCGTTGGCTTGCCGGTCGGCGCCGAAGTCGGCGAGCGCCAGCAGGCCGCTGCCGTCACCGGCCGCAGCCTGGCCCAGGGCCCCGGTGAGGAGGGGCCAGTTTTTGTCGTTGTAGAGCGGAAGGATGAAGCCGCTGACGAAGGTCGACGCCGAGACCTGCCGGCCGCCCTTGGACGGCAGGGGACTCGCCTCCGCCGCCTTGATGAGATCGCGGATCTGCTGGACGGCGTTCTCGGTGCTTCCGCTGAGCGGGCACCCGCTGTTCTGCAGGCAGTTCGCCGCGTAGGCGCTGATGGCCTTTTCAAAGGCCTTGGCCTGGCCGCTCGTGAGTTCCTCGTAGCTCAGCGACGGGTCGATGGCGCCGTCCAGCACCATCCGGCCCACGTTGTCCGGGAACAGCGAGGCGTAGGTGGAACCCAGGAAGGTCCCGTAGGAGTAGCCAAGGTAGTTCAGCTTGGTGTCGTTGACTGCGGCGCGCAGGATGTCGAGGTCCTTGGCGGCGCTCACGGTGTCAACGTGGCCGAGCACCGGTCCGGTCTTCTCCGCGCACTCGGCAGCGACCACCTTGTTGTCCGCGAGTGCCGCTTCCAGCCCGGCGTCGGTATCCAGCGCATAAGACTTGGCCCGGGCCTCGTCACGCTCCTGGTCGGTGAGGCACGTGACCGGGGCGGAGCGCTTCACGCCGCGGGGGTCAAAGCCCACGACGTCGTATTTCGCGCGGACATTTTCGGAGATGTTGGTCGTGGCGCCGTCCTTGACGAAGTCGTAGCCGGAACCGCCGGGCCCGCCGGGGTTGACCAGCAGGCTGCCCATCTTCCTGTCCTTCGCGGACAGTTTGAGGGCAGCGATTTCGATGCTGCCGCCGTCGGGCTTGCTGTAGTCCAGCGGGACCTTGATCTTGGCGCAGCTGAAGTTGGCTTCGCAGGGCGTCCAGTCCACGTGCTGGGAGTAGAAGCCGCGGAGCTCGGCGGGAGCCGCAGCGGCGATCGCGGGATCGGGCTGAACCGGGCTGGCGCTCTTCGGGCCGCCGTCGCCGCCTCCGCCGAAGAGACTGCACGAGGCCACCGCCAGGACCAGGGCCATGGCACCGGCAGCCCTCACACCGACCGCCCAGGATCGGAATCTTGCGGGCAGAGGTCGAGCAGACTTCATGCGGTTTCTCCCTGAGGATAGGAACGGGCCGGACGGGGGTCTGGCGGGACGGGGTCAGATGAGGCTGGCAGCCATGGACTCGATGGCCAGCAGCGGGGCCACGTTGGTGGTGGTGATCCGTTTGCGGGCTTTATTGATGGCGTCCATGCGGACAAGAGTGACTTCGGCGGTGGAATGACGGGCGAAGTCCTCGAGGTCGCTCCTCAGTTCAACGTTGACGAGTTCGACAGCATTCCCCATCTGGATAATCAGGACATCCCGATAAAAGGACAGCAGGTCCGTCAGGGTGCGGTCAAGCGAATCGGTCACGGAGCGCTTGGCGCGGCGCTTCTGGTCCTCCTCCAGCTGCTTCACCTGGCCGCGCATGGCCGGGGGCAAGGTGCCGCTTTCGGGCGCTCCGAGGGTGGCCAGGAGCGCGATCTTCTCGGCGGCGTCGCGCTCGTCGTTGGAGCTGTTGGCTTCCTCGGTGGCGATCTTGACCAGTTTTTCGGCCATCAGGACCGCGGCGGTGATCCCGCGGAGGGTCAGCGGCAACCGCACCGTTTCCAGCCGGCGCTCCCGGGCTTCCGGGTCCCGGGCCAGCCGGCGGGCGATGCCGACATGGCTCTGCGCCGCGCGGGCCGCGCGTTCGGCGACGCCCGGGTCTACGCCGTCGCGCTTGACCAGCAGGGCCGCGACGTCGTCCGCCGGCGGCAGCCGCAGCGCCACCGGCCGGCAGCGGGAGCGGATGGTCACCAGGACATCGGCGGGGGAGGGTGCGCAGAGCATCCAGACGGTGCGCGGGGTGGGCTCCTCGATGGCCTTGAGCAGCACGTTGGTGGTGCGTTCGGCCATCCGGTCCGCGTCCTCCACCACGATGATCCGCCACCGCGCCGAGGATGGCCGGTTCCCGGCGGTGGAGACCAGTTCGCGGGCCTCGTCGATGGTGATGGTCACCTTCTCGGTGCGGACGAAGGCCACATCGGAGTGGGTTTCGCCGAGGATGGTCAGGCAGGCCGCGCATTGGCCGCATCCGCGCAGGGTGACGTCCTCCTGGTCGCAGTTCAGGGCCGCCGCGAACGCCTTGGCGGCGTTGGACCGGCCGGACCCCGGCGGGCCGGTGAAAAGCCAGGCATGGGTCAGCCCTTCGCCCTCGGCGGCCTGGCGCAGCTGGGCGACGACGGCGGGCTGGCCCTGCAGGTCGTCCCAGACGCTCATGCGGTCCTGCTGCGGGGTAGGGACAGCAATGAATCGACGCGCCCGAGGATGTGGGCGGCGAGTTCCCTGACGGGCAGGTGGGCCGGGAGCACCAGGTACTTTTCCGGCCGGGCCGCGGCAAGGTCCAGGAAGGCCGCCCGGATCCTGGTGTGGAAATCGTCCGCTTCGGATTCCAGCCGGTCCTCCGCGGTCTCTCCTGCGGTGCGCCGGCGCCGGCCCAGCGCGGGATCGACGTCGAGCAGCACCGTCAGGTCCGGCCGGAGCCCCGCGGTGGCCCATTCATTGAGGTCCCGGACGGCGTCCGTGCCGAGGTCCCGGCCCGCACCCTGGTAGGCGACCGAGGAGTCAATGTACCGGTCGGTGAGAACGATCTCGCCGCGCTGCAGCGCGGGGCGGATGACCTGGCTCGCGTGGGCGGCACGGGAGGCCGCGAAGATCAGGGCCTCCGTGTGCGCATCGATGTGGCCGTGGCCGTGGTCCAGCACGAGGGACCGCAGTTTTTCGCCGATCGGGGTGCCGCCCGGTTCGCGGGTCCGCAGCACCGTCAGGCCGCGCGATTCAAGGGCCCCGGCCAGTTCTGCCGCCTGCGTGGACTTGCCGGCGCCGTCGCCGCCTTCGAAGGCGATGAACAGTCCAGGAAACGGTCCGGGGTTCTGGGTAGTCACTGCTCTAGACTACCGACAATCACCGACAGGACCGTGCGGGAGGGCGCCCCGGGCGTCACGCCTTGGGAGCCCGGCGGGACCCCGAAGTACCCTGTGAGCATGAGTCTTTCCGAACAACAGGCAGCTTCGCTCTCCGCCGAAACCGTGGTCGTGGCCGCGGGCCGTCCGCCGCGCACCCGTGACCAACCGGTCAACCCTCCGCTGGTCTTGTCCTCGACCTATTTCGGCACCGGCCCGCTGGGCGACGGGGACCGCGGCTACGGCCGGTATTCGAACCCCACCTGGGACCCCTTCGAGGAGGCCCTGGCCCAGCTGGAAGGGGCGGAACTGCCCGGCCTGCTGTATGCCTCCGGCCTCGCCGCCGTGAGCTCCGCGCTGTCCCTCGTCCCGGCCGGCGGCGCGCTGGTGATGCCGTCCCACAGCTACGCGGGTTCGCTGGTGATGGCCTCGGAACTGGCGGAGAAGGGCTTCCTGGAACTGCGCACCGTGGACATCGCGGACACCGACGCCGTCCGGGAACAGCTGGCCCCGGCCGGCGGGAAACCGGCCAGCATGCTCTGGCTGGAAAGCCCCACCAACCCGATGCTGGGCGTCGCGGACATCCGGGCGCTCACCGCGGCGGCGCACGCCGCGGGCGCCGTCGTCGTCACCGACAACACCTTTTCCACCCCCCTCGTGCAGCAGCCCCTGGCCCTGGGCTCCGACGTCGTCCTGCATTCGGTGACGAAATACCTCTCCGGTCACTCCGACGTCGTGCTGGGCGCCCTGGTGACGTCCGACGCCGGCCTGCGCGCCGCGCTGCTGCACCACCGCACCATCCACGGCGGCATCGCCGGCCCCTTCGAGGCATGGCTGGCGCTGCGCGGGCTGCGCACCCTGGCCCTGCGCGTCGAGCGTTCCCAGGCCTCCGCGGCCATCCTCGCGGAGCGGCTGAGCAAGCACCCGAGGGTCGGCAGCATCCGTTTCCCGGGACTGCCCACGGACCCCGGCCACGAACGGGCCAAGGCGCAGATGAAGGGCTTCGGTTCCATTGTCTGCATCGAGATCGCCCCCCTTCCGGGACCGGACACCGGAGCAAACGCCGGGCCGGACGCCGGACCAGACGCCGGCCTCAGCGGCGCGGAGGCGGCGGACCGCATCATCCGTGCCCTGCGGCTGTGGCTGCCGGCCACCTCGCTCGGCGGCGTGGAATCCCTGATCGAACGGCGGCGCCGGCACACCGCCGAGCCGCTCAGCGTTCCGGACAACCTGATCCGGATGAGCGTCGGCATCGAAAACGTCGAGGACCTTTGGGCCGATTTGGAACAGGCATTGGGCGCTCTGGACGGTTAGGCTGGGGGAGTGGACGGAAGAATACTGATTTTCTATGTCGAAACCGGGATCTACCTGGTCCTGGCGCTCGTGGCCCTGGCTCTTGAGGTGTGGGCGTTCTTCGACTGCCTCCGCCACAAAGCCAACGCCTTTGAGGCCGTGTCCAAGCGGACCAAGACCTTCTGGCTTGCCCTGACCGGCGGCGCCCTGGCCGTCGGCGTGCTCTCCCTGGTGTCCCAGCTGGGCGGCGGCGGGATCGGCACGCTTGGCCTGTTTGGCCTTGCGGCGGTGACGGCGGCCTCCGTCTACCTCGCCGATGTGCGCCCCGCGGTCAAAGACGCGGGCCGCGGCGGGAACCGCAGCACGGGGCCCTACGGCCCCTGGTAAGCGCCGGAGGTTGAGCTTGTCGAAACCCCGCGCTCCCGGCTAACTGCCGGGCGCGACGGCTTCCCAGCCGACGGTCAGTTCCCCCAGCCGCCAACGGGACGGGCCGTCGTGGACCGGCCAGCCGCCGTCGAGCAGGGCCCGGCACATGGCTGACCAGCGCTGCCGGTTTCCGAAGGACGCCAGCGGCGCAGCCTCCAGCCACGCCTTGTCCATTGCCTGCAGGTAGGCATGGATCCGCTCGCCCGGAACGTTCCGGTGGATCAGGGCCTTCGGGAGCCGCTCCGCGACCTCGGAGGGGAGTGCGAAGCTGCCGAACCGCATGGACAGGCTCAGGCTCAGCGGCCGTTCGGCTTCGAGCGCCACCCAGGTCACGCGCCGGCCGATCTCGTCGCAGGTGCCGTCGATGAACAGGCCGCCGGTGGCGAGCCGGCCCTGCACCAGCGCCCAGATGCCCGCGACGTCGGCCTCCTCGTACTGCCGCAGCACGTTAAAGGCACGCACCAGCACGGGCCGGCCCGGAACGGGAAGTTCGAAGCCGCCCAGTTGAAAGCTGAGGCCGGGCCGTTCCAGATCCCGGGCGAGCCGCACCCGCTCCGGCTCGATTTCGACGCCGACCATCCGGACATCCGGACGGATCACGGCGAGCCGTTCAAAGAGTTCGACGGCGGTGGCCGGCGAGGCGCCGTAGCCCAGGTCGACGACGAGCGGGTCGGCCGCCGCGCGCAGCCGCCAGCCCTGCGGCCCGGTCAGCCAGCGGTCCAGCCGGCGCATCCGGTTGGGGTTGGTGGTGCCGCGGGTCACATTGCCGACCGGGCGGCCGCTTCTGCTCACGCCCCTTGTCCCGCTGTTTATTACGGAGGGGCCCACCCGTTCAGCCTTCTGCACCACAGTCCCACCCTATCCTTCAATGAGTCCTCCACCCCCGGGGTCAATTCCGGCCCGTCCGGGTGGCGCGGTATCTGCACGCTCGGGCCGTGCGGCCGTGGAGGCCTTGCGGCAATTGGGCCGCCAATACTGTCGCAGGTCGGCAGTAGATTTTGATTCATGGAAGGCATCAGGGAGTTCGTCTCCTTCAAGGAGGCGGGGCAGGACGCAGGGCCTGTCCTGGGCCGCGCCCTGGGCTTGCTCCGGACGCTGGCCGCGACGGCCGTGGAGGACGCCGCGGCCTTCGGCCTGACCGACGCCTCCGATTTCGCCGGCCGGGTGGAGGAACTCTCGCGGACCGTGGAGTATCTTCAGCTCGTCGCGGCCGGGGCGGTGGACCGGACCAGGAAACTGCCGGCCGCCACGGCTTTCACGGGCACCACCTCGTGGGCTACCGGGTGGCGGGAGAGCCCCGCCAGCAGCCCCGTCGACAGCTTCGGCGGCAGCCCAGGAGGCGCCGCCGCGGCTGGCGCTTCCGTGGCGGCCGCGACTGCCGCTTCCGTGGCGGCCGTGACTGCCGCTGCCGGGGCGGCCTCCGTGGCCGCCGGGCCAGGGGCCGGCGGGAACGCGGCGGGGGCGGGCTCGTCCGGGGCCGTGGACGACGGCTGCCGGAACACCAGGGAGTTCCTGCGTGCGCGGCTGCGGATCAGCGCCGCGGAGGCCCGCCGCCGGCTCTCCCTGGCCGGCAGTGTCCTGCCCCGCCCGGTACTCGCGGGCCGGCAGCCGCTGCCTGCCCTCCGCGCGGAACTCGCAGAGGCCCTCGCCGCCGGGGAGGTCGCGTCCCGGTCCGCGACCATCATCGCCCTGGCCCTGGACGGCGTCCGGCACAGCTGCGACGCCGCGGCCGCGGCGGCGATGGAGCACGCCCTGACGCGCACCGCCGCCGAGAACGACCCCGACTTCCTGGCACGGATCGCCCGGCGCTGGGCCGATGCCCTGGACCAGGACGGCGCCGAACCCTCCGAAGAGCTCCTGCGCCAGCTCCAGGGCGCCTTCATCCGCCGCACCCGCCGCGGCCTGCACCACCTGGAAATCTTCGCGACCGCCGACCAGTTCGAACAGCTCCTCACCGTCATGAACACCGCCACCAACCCCCGCACCAGCGGCACGGGGCCATCCAGCGCTTCCAGCGACGGCCAGGATCCCGGGCCCGGCCCCGCCCCCGCCGCCTCCGCCGCCGCTTCCGCCGGGGCTGCCCGGGCGGCCGCCGCCGTGATCCCGCGTGCCGGCGGGGAAGAGGACACTGATCCCGGCGCGGCGGGGCTGGACCTCCGCTCCCGGCCGCAGAAACTCCTCGACGGCCTCGTCGGGGCCTGCAAGGCCGCGCTGGCGTCCGGGGGACTGCCCGCCGCGGGAGGACTGCGCCCCCAGGTCATGGTCACCATCGACTACCGGGACCTGCTCGGAAGGCTCGCGGACACCGGCACCGCGGCCGGCAGCCACACCGGCGGCAGCCAACCCGGCCGGGGCCCGGCACCGGGACACACCGGAACCCTGAACACCGGAACGCTGCTGTTCACCGGCCCCGTGACGGCCGGCACCGTGCGGAAGATCGCCTGCGACGCGGACATCATCCCGGTCCTGCTCGGGACCGAGGGCAGGATCCTGGACATCGGCCGGACCTCACGGATCTTCCCGCCGCACATCCGCAAGGCCCTCACCGCCCGGGACCAGGGCTGCGCCTTCCCCGGCTGCACCATCCCCGCGCCCTGGTGCGAAGCCCACCACATCAGCTACTGGTCCCGCGGCGGGCCCACCAGCACCGACAACGGCACGCTCCTCTGCGGTCACCACCACCACCTGGTCCACAAAGAACAATGGACCATCCAGCTCCGCACCGGCATCCCCTGGTTCATCCCCCCGCCCCACATCGACCCGCGCCAGGTGCCACGAAGAAACCACTACTTCCGCCTCGAATGACGCCCGCCGCACCGCCGGCGCTGGCCGGAGGACGCTGCACCAGGCCGGAGAAAGCTGTACCAAAATATTCCGTCGCGTCGCCACCATTGCGCTGACCCCATTGCGTCGGCCCCGGGACTTTGCGGCCCCGTGACTTTGCGGCCCCCGGGACGTGCTCGATCCGACCCAGCGTGGTGGCCCGACGACGGAAAATGTAACGCACGGCAGCCCTGGTGGCCGCTCCGCTAGGATGAAAACCATGACTTACAAGCTGATCCTGCTGCGCCACGGCCACAGCGAATGGAACGCCAAAAACCTGTTCACCGGCTGGGTGGACGTTGACCTTAACGACCAAGGCCGCACCGAGGCGGTCCGCGGCGGCGAGCTTCTCGTGGAGAACAACATCCTCCCGGATATCCTGTACACCTCGCGGCTGAAGCGGGCCATCAACACGGCGAACTTGGCCCTCGACGTGGCCGACCGCGGCTGGATCGACGTCAAGCGCGACTGGCGCCTCAACGAGCGCCACTACGGCGCGCTGCAGGGCAAGGACAAAGCCCAGACCCTCGCCGAATACGGCGAAGAGCAGTTCATGCTGTGGCGCCGCTCGTACGACACCCCGCCGCCGGCCCTGGCGGACGATTCCGAGTTCTCCCAGATGGGGGACCCGCGCTACGCGGACCTGGGCGACGACCTGCCCCGCACCGAGTGCCTCAAGGATGTCCTGATCCGTCTCATGCCGTACTGGGAATCGGACATCAAGGAAGACCTCAAGGCCGGCAAGACCGTCCTGGTCACGGCCCACGGCAACTCGCTGCGCGCGCTCGTCAAGCACCTTGACGGCATCAGCGACGAGGACATCGCCGGGCTGAACATCCCCACCGGCATCCCGCTCGTTTACGAGCTGGACGAGAACTTCAAGCCGCTGAACCCGGGCGGCACCTACCTCGATCCCGAGGCCGCCGCCGAGTCGATCAAGGCAGTCGCGAACCAGGGCAAGAAGTAGCGCACCAGCGCCTACGACGGCGGCCGGTCACCTCACTGCGAGGTGACCGGCCGCCGTCGTACTGCCCCTTTTGTCCGGACAGGGTCCGGTTTGTCCGCAGAGCCGGAACCGGCGTCAGCTGTGTTCGATGCTGTTGGGCTGCCAGGCGCCGGTGACCAGGTAGGTGACCTTCTGGGCGACGGAGACGCCGTGGTCGGCGAAGCGCTCGAAGTAGCGGCTGGCGAGGGCGACGTCGACGGTCGTGGCCGGGGATTCCTGCCAGTCGGCGCGGGCGATGGCCTTGAAGACGCTCAGGTGCAGGTCGTTGATGGCGCCGTTTGCCTTCATGATGTCACGGGCAACCTCAAGATCACGGGTTTCCAGCAGCACGGTGAGCTTGTTGGCGATCAGCAGGTCCTGCTCGGCGAAGCTCTTGAACGTCTCCCGCAGCTGGGCCGGAACGACGGTCGCCGGGTAGCGGAGCCGTGCCAGCTGCGCGAGGTGCCGGGCGAGGTCGCCCATCCGCTCCAGGGAGGCGCTCATCCTCAGCGATCCCACGATCATGCGCAGGTCGCTGGCCACCGGGCCCTGCAGCGCGAGGATGTCGATGGCGCGCTCGTCGAGGCTGTTTTGCAGGAAATCGATCCGGGCATCGGCGGCAATGACGTCCTCGGCCAGGTCGATGTCGGCGCCTTCGAAGGCCGTGGCTGCCTTCTCGATGGCCTCACTGACCAGCTTTGAGATTTCGACGAGCTGTTCCCCCACTTGGGTGAGCTCCTCCTGAAAAACCTTGCGCACGTGTGCGTCCTCTCCTCGGAAACTGCCGGCCACCACAGCGGCGGCCCTGATTCGGTTCACTGTTGCGGCGCTCCAACTGTCGACTCTCCCAGTGTCCGGTGAACTGTACCGCCCCAATAAGTGAACGTTAGCTGAACCACTGCACGAATAGCAGGAGATTACGGTTTCCGCCAGAGCCCAGAGCATAAGCTGGAGCAGTGGATCCCATGCTTATCGGCGTAATCGCCGGCCTGATCGGCCTGTCGCTTGGCATCTTCGGCGTGCTCGCCTTCAGGGTCAGCGAGCAGCAGCGGCACCTCGTGGACGTCGAGTTCGAGGATCTCCCGCTCCCGGAGGGGGCCGCGGAGGTCCTGGCCGTCGTCGGCCGGGCCTTCGTCGTGGTGGATGCGATCGACGGCGTGGTCCGGGCCAGCCCCGCGGCCTACGCCTACGGTCTGGTGCGCGGCCACACCGTGGTCCACCAGCAACTGCTGGAAATGACGGCCAAGGTGCGGCGGGACGGCGTCATCCTCGAGAAGCAGCTCGAGCTGCCCCGGGGCCCCCTCGGCCAGGGCACCATCGTCGTCCAGGTCCGGGCGGCCATGATCGCGGCGGAATATATCCTCCTGCTGGCCGATGACCGCACCGAATTCATCCGCACCGAGGAAATCCGGAACGACTTCGTTGCCAACGTCTCCCATGAGCTGAAGACCCCGGTCGGGGCCATTTCGCTGCTGGCCGAGGCACTCGAGTCCTCCGCGGACGATCCCGAGGCGGTCCGGCGGTTCGCCAAACGCATGCACAAGGAATCCGCCCGGCTCGCGGCGCTCGTGCAGGACATCATCGAACTCTCCCGGCTCCAAGGCGCCAATGTCGCCAAGCAGGGACGTCCGGTGGATATCAACACCGTGGTGGCCGAGGCCGTGGACCGTTCCCAACTGCCGGCCGAAAGCAAGAACATCCAGCTCATCGTCGGCCGCCAAGCGGACGCCATGGTCTATGGCGACCAGGATCTGTTGGTCACGGCGCTGCGGAACCTGATCGACAACGCCATCCGCTACTCCCCGGAAAACACCAGGGTCGGGATTGGCATACGCTCTAAGGCAGGCTTGGTTTCCGTGTCCGTGACCGACCAGGGCGAGGGACTCAGCCCCGAGGACCAGGAACGCGTCTTCGAACGCTTCTACCGCGTGGACGCGGCACGTTCGCGGCGCACCGGCGGTACGGGCCTGGGCCTGAGCATTGTCAAACATGTCATTTCCAACCATGGCGGCGAGGTGACCCTGTGGTCTCGGCCTGGGCAGGGGTCCACTTTCACCCTCCGGCTTCCCGAGCTGGAAGGTCAGGACGGCGGCGATGCCGCCGACGCCCGCAAGCCCGCGGCCCAGCCCGCCACCCCGCCCGCCGGACCACACAGACAAGACGCCGCCGGCGTCCATGAGCAAGGAGCCACCGCTTGAGCAGGATTCTGATTGTCGAGGACGAAGAGTCGTTCAGCGACCCCCTGTCCTATCTGTTAGGCAAGGAAGGGTTCGAGGTCGAGGTCGTCGACAACGGACTCGATGCGATCACCGAATTCGACCGCAACGGCGCTGACCTGGTGCTGTTGGACCTGCAGTTGCCCGGCCAGTCCGGCACGGAAGTCTGCCGCCAGTTGCGGCAGCGTTCCTCCGTCCCGGTGATCATGCTGACGGCGAAGGACTCGGAAATCGACAAGGTTGTGGGACTGGAGCTCGGGGCCGATGACTACGTCACCAAGCCGTACTCCTCCCGCGAGCTCGTCGCGAGGGTCCGGGCCGTGCTGCGCCGCCAGGGCGAGCCCGAGGAACTGGTCCCGAGTACGGTGCACGCCGGACCTGTCCGGATGGACATTGAGCGGCATGTGGTCAGCGTCGGAGGCGAGCAGGTCTCCCTGCCGTTGAAGGAATTCGAGCTCCTGGAAATGCTGCTGCGGAACTCCGGCCGCGTGCTGACCCGGGGGCAGCTGATCGACAGGGTCTGGGGCTCGGACTATGTGGGCGACACCAAGACCCTGGACGTCCACGTCAAGCGGCTGCGCAGCAAGATCGAGCCGGATCCCTCGGCGCCGCGGTACCTGATTACCGTCCGCGGGCTGGGCTATAAGTTTGAACCCTGAGGCGGCCGGGCTGAACCGGCCGGGCTGAGCCGGCACGGCTGAGCAGGCCGGGCTGCGCCGGCACGGAGGGCTCGGGACATCAGACCCAGGACATGAAAAGGGAGGGACACCCGGTCAGGGTGTCCCTCCCTTTCGTGGAAGCTAGTGGCCGGCGGTGCTGCTCGGCGTGGCCGTGCCCGTGGCCGTGCCCGGCGCAGCGGGGGACGTCGTCGAGGACGGCGTGGCCGTGCTTGAGCTGGTCGGCTCCGGAGTGGGCAGGTACTGCTTGTAATCGGCGATCGTGGCGTCCATGACCGGAACCTTGAACTTCGCCTTCTGGCTGGTGCCGTCTTCGAAGATCGTGACCTCGAGGACGGAACCCGGCTTGGCACCAGTGTCGCTGAGGATCGCCTCGGGCGTGGAGTCGTTCAGCAGGGTGTAGGAATTCTTCTTGACGGGCACCTGTGTCTGCGAGCCGGCGGCGCCGCTGATGGTCAGCACGACGTCCTTCGAGGACGAGTTGTAGACGGCACCCACCACGCGGCCGGGCTTGTTCTCGCCGTCGGAAACGATCAGGAAGTTGCGGAGCTGCAGCGGGCCGAGGTCCGTACGCGTTCCGTCCGACGCAGAGTACTGCGCGGAGGTCTGCTGGGGGTTGATATAGCCGCAGCCGGTTACCGACAGCAGGCCGATACCAAGTGCAGCCGTTGCCATTGCCAGCTTGCCGCGCTGGCCCCGGTTCATCGCAGTGAAACGCACGTCACGCACTCCTTGAGAGTCTTGAAACATTATTCAGCCATAGCCTATCCGCACTCGGCCTGAAACAAGGATTCCGGCAGTACACATTGGCGTCGGGGAAGCGGCGGCCGGCGGCCGCCCGGCGCCTGCCCGGCGAGCGGCTGGCGTAGCGGCGGACTCTTGGCAGCGGGCGAGACATGCACTATTATCTGCATCCGTCAAGGGGTTTGAGGGGGCGGAATGGGGCATTTTCCGCGGATTGACGGGGTTTCCGGGATCGATCCATGGCAGTCATATGCCTTAATCGTGATAAACTGGTCCCCGGGAAAGGGGAATGTCCACATGGTTTTTGAGGTCGGCGAGACAGTAGTTTACCCTCACCACGGTGCAGCCAAAATTGAAGAAATCAAGATGCGCACTGTCAAGGGCGAAGAGAAGATGTATCTCAAGCTCAAGGTGGCTCAGGGTGATCTGACCATTGAAGTTCCAGCAGAAAACGTAGACCTAGTCGGTGTCCGGGATGTAGTGGGCAAGGAAGGTCTGGAGCACGTATTTGAAGTGCTGCGGGCCGAGTTCACTGAAGAACCCACCAACTGGTCGCGTCGATACAAGGCAAACTTGGAGAAGCTCGCTTCCGGCGATGTCATCAAGGTCGCAGAGGTCGTACGCGACCTGTGGCGCCGTGATCACGATCGGGGCCTCTCCGCAGGTGAAAAGCGCATGCTGGCCAAGGCCCGCCAGATTCTGATCTCAGAACTGGCGTTGGCTGAAAAGACGGATGAAGAGAAGGCAGCAAGCGTTCTCGACGAAGTCCTGGCTTCCTGAGCACCAAGAATCGAACCCCGGTGGCGTAGCGGCCGCCGGGCTTCTTTTTGCCCAAAAATCCCCAACTGACTCGCAATTGTTGTCGTTTTCAGAGCCCAAAACGACAACTACTGCGAGCTACTTGGGGTCCGAGGGGGAGCCGGGACGTAGTGTTGTGCGCATGAACACAGCATCGACAAATCCCGTCACCGCGGTCATCGTCGTGGCCGCCGGGTCCGGCCAGCGCCTGGGCTACGGAATGCCCAAGGCGAAGGTGCCGCTCGGCGGAGACAGCATCCTCACCCACGCCCTCCGGGGCGTCGCCGAGGCGGGGATCGCCCGGCAGATCTGCGTGGCCATTCCGCCGGGGGACCCGGAGCTTCAGGCACTTTGCGAATCCTTCACGCAGGACCTCAAGGCGGAGCACCTGCTCACCGCCGCGTCCGGGGAGGACGTGCAGCTGCCCGTGGTGACCGTCGTCGACGGCGGGACCAGCCGCGCGGAATCTGTCCGCGCCGCGATGGCAGCCCTGCTGCCGGGCACGCAGGCCGTCCTGGTCCACGATGCGGCCCGCGCCCTGGCGCCGGAGTCCGTCTTCCACCGCGTCTTCCAGGCCCTTTGCGCGGGGGCCGTCGCCGTCATCCCGGTGATACCGGTGGTGGATACCGTCAAGACCGTGGAGCCGACCACCGGCGACGGCGCGGCGGTCGCCCCGGAACTGGTCACCGGAACAGCGCCCCGGGAAACGCTGCGGGCGGTGCAGACCCCGCAGGGCTTTGACCTTGCCACGCTCCAACGCGCCCACGAGGCGGCGGCCGGATTCGACGCCGGCCAGGCCGCCGCGGTGACGGACGACGCGATGCTGGTCGAGCTGCTGGGCGTCCCCGTCCACGCCGTGCGCGGGGCCAGCCAGTCGTTGAAGATCACCACGCCGCTGGACCTGATCATCGCCGAGGGGCTCCTCGAGGGCCCCCTGGGCACACGCTGGGTGGAAGGATGAGCATGTCCGAAACACCGGCCGCCCCCAGCCCCGTCACCCCCAGCCCCGTCACGCCCAGCCCCGTCACGCCCAGCCCCGTCATCCCCAGCCCCGTCATCCCGCGGACGGGGATCGGCATGGATGTCCATGCCTACGCCGCCGAGAATGAGCCGCAGCCCCTGTGGCTCGGCGGCCTGTTCTGGGACGGCGAGCGGGGACTGTCCGGTCATTCCGACGGCGACCCGGTGGCCCACGCTGCCGCCGACGCGCTCTTCTCGGCGTGCGGGGCCGGAGATCTCGGCACGCATTTCGGCACCGACCGGCCCGAGTACGCCGGGGCCTCGGGGGTAACGCTGCTCGCCGAGGCTGCCCGGATCGTCCGCGCCAGGGGATTCGAGATCGGAAATATCGCCGTGCAGTTCGTGGCCAACCGGCCCAAGTTCGGCCCGCGCAGGGAGGAATCCCAACGGGTCCTCAGCGAGGCCGCCGGGGCGCCGGTGAGCGTCTCGGCCACCACCAGCGACGGGCTCGGTTTCACCGGCCGCGGCGAAGGCATCTCGGCCGTGGCCACGGCGCTCGTCTACCCGGCCGGCTAAGGATCCGGCCACGGTATGGGGCACGGCGGACCTGGCCCGGCGGACCGGCCTGGGCGTCCCTGCTGAACGGCCCTGCCCGGCCCGCCCCGCGTCCCCTACGCTTATGGGACAACTCCCTTCCGGAATCACCAGGAGACCTCCCGTGAAAAAGCCGCTCCCCGCCGTCGTGCTTCTGGCAGGACTGCTGCTGACCGGCTGCGCCGGGTCCGCGACGACACCTGCCCCGACGACGACGCCGAGAATGAGCGTCCCGGACAGCTGCAAATTCCTCAACACGGACACCTTCGCGCCTATCGGCAGCCCGCAGGAAAAGGCGGCCGGGATCTCCAAGCACTACCAGGAAGTGGCGGACAAGGTCGCTCCCGAGGTGGGGGAACCGATCCAGAAAATGGCGGACATCATGAAGCAGGTGGCGGACAGCCCGCAGGGAACCCAGACGGCCGAGCAGACGGCCCAGCTCAGGGACCAGATCAACAAGATCGGCGAGTACTGCAAGTAGTCGCGCCCCAGCCGGGCCGCAGGTCAGCCCGGCACGGCCCATCGGCTAATCTGGAGCGGTGACCCTGCGCTTCTATGACACAGCATCCGCCGAAGTCCGCGACTTCGTCCCCCTGATACCGGGCAAGGTAAGCCTGTACTACTGCGGGGCCACGGTGCAGGGCATGCCCCACGTCGGGCACATCCGCTCCGCCATCGCCTTCGACCAGCTCACCCGCTGGCTGCAGTACCGCGGATTCCGCGTCACCGCCGTCCGCAACGTCACCGACATCGACGACAAGATCCTCGCCAAGTCTGCCGAATCATTCAGCCCGGACTTCGAAGACGGGCCGGATGCCGTCCGCGAGGAGGAATGGTGGGCGCTGGCCTACCGCTATGAGCAGGCGTTCCTGCAGGCCTACGACACCCTCGGCGTTTCCCGGCCAACCTACGAGCCCCGCGCTACAGGCCACATTCCCGAAATGCATGCACTGATCCGGCAGCTGATCGACCGCGGCCACGCCTACCCGGCCCTCGACGACTCCGGCGACGTCTACTTCGACGTGCGCTCCTGGGACAAATACGGGTCGCTGACGCGCCAGAACATCGACGACATGCAGGGTGCCCCGGACGCGGATCCCCGGGGCAAAAAGGACCCCCGCGACTTCGCGCTGTGGAAAGGCTCCAAAGAGGGAGAGCCGACGACGGCGAGCTGGGCGTCGCCCTGGGGCGCCGGCCGCCCGGGCTGGCACCTGGAATGCTCCGCCATGGTCACCAGGTACCTCGGCACCGAGTTTGATATCCACGGCGGCGGGCTGGACCTGCGCTTCCCGCACCACGAAAACGAGATGGCCCAGTCCCAGGCCGCAGGGCACGGGTTCGCCAACTTCTGGATGCACAACGGGATGGTCACCTACCAGGGCGAAAAAATGTCCAAGTCCATCGGCAACACCATCAGCCCCTCGGAGATGCTGGACCTCGCGTCACCGCGGGTGGTCCGCTACTACCTGGGCCAGGCGCACTACCGCTCAGTCCTGGACTACCGCCCCACGTCGCTCGAGGAGGCCGCCGCCGCCGTCGAACGCATTGACGGCTTCATCAGCCGGGCCGTCCGGGCCCTCGCTGCCGGCGGGAACTACAGCTTCGCCACGTACGGCAAGGTTCCTGAGGCGTTCGAGCGCGCCATGGATGACGATCTCAACGTGCCGCAGGCCCTTGCTGTGGTCCACGAAACGGTCAGGTCCGGCAATACCGCCCTGACGGAGGGGCGGCTGGAGGACGCACAGCAGGCGCTGCACAGCCTCCACGACATGTTGCGCGTCCTGGGCCTGAACGCGGTCGCTTCCGGCCCGGCAGCGGACCCGCGGGAAGCGGCTGCCCTCGACGTCCTCGTGGAAGCCCAGCTCGCTGCCCGTGCACAGGCCCGGGCCACCAAGGACTGGTCCGCCTCGGACGCCATCCGGGACACCCTCGCCGCTGCCGGCGTCGTCGTCGAGGACGGTACGGACGGGGCGAGCTGGAGCCTCAAGCGCGGCTGACGCGGGCTTTCCCAGCGCCGCCTCCGTTCCCTGCGGGGGCCACTGCCCCGGTCTGCGGTCGAGGATTTTACTCGAGTCAGTAGACTGGAGGTCAGACTTGTCAACGAATCGCGTAGTTAAAAGGGTGAAACTCATGGCCAACAACGGTCGCCGGTCAGTCAAACTGAAGAAGGGCCCCACCGTCGGAACCGGCGGTCACGGCCGCAAGGCTCTGGAAGGCAAGGGTCCCACTCCCAAGGCGGAGGACCGCCCGTACCACAAGGCCCATAAGAACAAGCAGCTCGCGGAGCGGTCCGAGGCCAAGCGCGGAACGGGCGCCCGCAATCCCGGCGCACGCTCGGGCCCCAAGGGCCGTGCCACCGAGGAAGTCGTCACCGGCCGCAACTCCGTCGTCGAGGCCCTGCGCGCCGGCATCCCCGCGAAGGCACTGCACGTCGCCATCCGGATCGAGATGGACGACCGCGTCAAGGAATCCCTCAAGCTGGCGGCCGAGCGCGGCATTCCACTGCTGGAAACCGGCAAGCCCGAGCTCGACCGGATGACCGATGACGCCATCCACCAGGGACTTGTGCTGCAGATCCCGCCGTATGAGTACCAGGACGCGTACGAACTCGCCGAGTACACGCTCGACGCCTGGAAGAAGGGCCACGTCGCCAACGCCCCGCTCTTCGTCGCGCTGGACGGCATCACGGATCCGCGCAACCTCGGTGCCATCATCCGCTCGGTTTCGGCCTTCAGCGGCCACGGCGTGGTCGTCCCGGAACGCCGCTCCGTCGGCGTCACGGCATCGGCCTGGAAGACCAGCGCCGGCGCGGCAGTCCGTGTGCCGGTCGCGCGTGCCGCCAACCTCAACAATACCCTCAAGGCGTTCAAGAACATGGGCATCTACGTCCTGGGACTCGACGGCGACGGCGACGTCTCGCTGCCGAACCTTGCCCTGGCCACCGAGCCGGTGTGCCTCGTGGTCGGTTCAGAGGGCAAGGGCCTGAGCCGGCTGGTCCGCGAAAACTGCGACCAGATCGTCTCCATCCCGATCGACTCCGCGATGGAATCGCTCAACGCCTCCATGGCCGTCGGCATCTCCCTCTACGAGATCTCGTGCCAGCGCGCCGCCAAGTAGTCCAGCAGCGGGGTTCCGGTTCAGTCCGCCGTCACCGCAGTTTTGCCGTCGCTTAGACACCTCCCGCCGACGCTTCCGGCCGCGGGCGGCCTCCACCGCCTCTGGTCGGCGATGCGCTCCTTAGCAAAACTCCGGTAACGGCTCTGACGCTCCCTCACCTTTCGCGGGTGGATGGCAAACGCTCCCTCACGTCTCGTGAGGGAGCGTTTGGCTTTGCCGTGCGAAAGGTGAGGGAGCGTTCCGTCTTCCGCAGTACCTCAGCGCACGGTGCCCTGAAATCGAGCGGGCGCCGGGGTCCTGCAAAGGAGCGCATCGCCGACCAGAGCTTTCGGAGGCCGCCCGCGGCCGGAGGAAGCGTCGGGAGGTGTCTAAGCGACGGCAGGGCGCCGGTGTCCGCGGCTGGTGACCACAGCCGCAAGCTAAGCCTAGAACCTGTGGCGGTTGGCCAGGACCGGGAGCTTGGCGCGGGCTTCCTTGACGACGCCGGCGTCCAGCTCCGCGAACAGCAGGCCCGGGCCGCCGTCGAGCTCTGCCAGCACGTCCCCGAACGGGGACACCACTACGGAATGCCCGACGCCGGTCGGCGCAGAGCCGCGAACCGGGAGGCCCTGGCTGGCCGGATCGCCCTGGCCGCAGGCGAGGACCACCGTGGTGGAATCCGCGGCGCGGGCGCGGGCCAGCAGCTTCCACTGATCGGCCTTGCCCGGGCCTGAACCCCACGAGGCGCACACAATGTTCACCTCGGCGCCCCGGTCCGCGTTTTCGGTAAAAAGGTCCGGGAAGCGTATGTCGTAGCAGGTGGCAAGGCCGAACGTCATGCCGCCGAGCCCGAAGGTGACGGGCTCGGAGCCGGCAGTGACCGTGTCTGATTCCGCGAAGCCGAAGGCGTCAAAGAGATGGATCTTGTCGTAGCTGGTCTCCACTCCCGGGCCGGTGACCAGCAGGGTGTTGCGCACCTTGCGCACGCCGCTGCCATCGGAGGCCGTCCCCGGCGTGAACATGCCGGCCACGATCACTATTCCGAGCTCCGCCGCGACGGCGCGCACGTGTGAGGCCCAGGGCCCGTCCAAGGGTTCGGCGATGTCCAGCAGAGAATTGCCGAAGGCGCGCATGGCAGCCTCGGGGAACACGACCAGCTCCGCACCCCCGGCCTTGGCCTGCCGTGCGTAGTCCTCCACGAGGGCCAGATTTCCGGCAAGATCACGGCCGGTGACGACCTGAGCCAGTGCAACCCGCACATTTACCTCCAATTCGGCGCTTCATTTAAGTATGCAGCGCAACTATTCCGTACACTTCACATCGTCAGCACAACGAAAATACGGGCCGTTTCATCGGCCCGGCTACGCTCTAAGCAATGGTCATGCCCTTTATAGATACAGTTTCCACCGTAGACGCCTCACGCGCCTTTCCGCTGGGAATCAGCGCTCCGCGCACCGGATCCCCGGCCACGGACGACCCTCGGGGTGCGTTCGCGAACGTGGCTGCCTACGCACCGGGCGTGACCACCCTTGAGATCGCCTATCAGGCACCCGGGGGCAGCTGGCAGCTGAAAACCCTGCCCAACGTGACCGACGGCGTCCACCACGGCATCGTGGAGGGCATTCCCGCGGGGTCGCGGTACGGTTTCCGGGCCTCCCCGCACCATGAGGCCCTTCCGCTCTCGATGCCGACCATGGATTTTGACCTGGACGGCGTGCAGCCGCTGTTGCTGGACCCCTACGGCCGGGGCGTGGACGAGCGCGACGATTTCATCACCAGCGTCCGGATGGCCGCCGGCTTCGACTGGGGCGCGGACCGCGGGCCCCGCGTTCCGTGGCGGAACACCATCATCTACGAGGCCCACGTCCGCGGCCAGACCATGCTGCACCCGGACATTCCGGAACACCTGCGGGGAACCTACGCGGGCATGGCCCACCCGGCCATGATCGAGCACCTGGTCGCGCTGGGCATCACCTCGGTCCAGCTCCTGCCGGTCCATTTCCATGTGGACGAACCGCACCTGCAGAATCTGGGGCTGACGAACTACTGGGGCTACAACACTGCCGCGTTCTTCGCCCCGCACCCCGGCTACGCCACCCGGGCAGCGCAGGCGGCCGGCGCCCACGCAGTCCAGGACGAGTTCAAGGGCATGGTCAAGCTGCTGCACGCCGCCGGCCTCGAGGTCATCCTCGACGTCGTCTACAACCACACCGCCGAGGGCGGCCCCGACCAGCCTGCCCTGAGTTTCCGCGGCCTGGGCGAGATGCAGTACTACCGCAATGACGGGCACGGCAATTACGTGGACACCACCGGCTGCGGGAACAGCCTGAACTTTGCGGAACCGCGCGTGGTCCAGCTGGTGCTGGATTCCCTGCGGTACTGGGTGACCGAGTTCCACATCGACGGCTTCCGCTTCGACCTTGCCGTGACGCTGTGCCGCAACGCCGCCAACGAGTTCGATCCGCGGCACCCGTTCCTGGTTGCCGTCGCCGCCGATCCGGTGCTGTCCGGAACCAAGCTGATCGCCGAGCCCTGGGATGTGGGCTACGGCGGCTGGCAGACCGGGCGTTTCCCCGCCGGCTGGGTCGACTGGAACGATCACTTCCGCGATGCGGTCCGCAGCTTCTGGCTCGCCGACCGTGCGGCGATCGACGCCGGCGGGCACGGCGGCTCGGTCGCGCGCCTCGCCGACGCGCTGTCCGGCTTCGCCGGCCTTTTCGAACCGTCCGGGAGATCCAGGCTCGCCTCCGTCAACTTCATCACGTCCCACGACGGCTTCACCATGGCGGACCTGATGTCCTACGACCGCAAGCACAACGAGGCCAACGGCGAGCAGAACCGCGACGGCCATGGCGACAACCGCAGCTACAACCACGGCTTCGAGGGCCCCACCGAGGACGAGGGCGTCCTTGCCCGGCGGGCCCAGACCGGCCGCAACCTGATGACCTCGCTCATGACCTCCCTGGGCGTGCCCATGATCACCGCGGGCGACGAGATCGGCCGGACCCAGCAGGGCAACAACAACGCCTACTGCCAGGACAACCCCATCTCCTGGATCGACTGGACCAGCACCCCGCAATCCCATGCGATGCTGCGCGTCACCAAGCGCGTGATCCGGCTGCGCAAGGAATTCCTCGCTGGCCAGCCGCACGACTATCCGGCGCGCGAAAACCAGGCCTACTTTCGTTGGTTCGATGCGAGCGGCGCGCCGATGTCCGGCGACAGCTGGGAGGACCACCGCCACCGCGTGGTCCAGCTCCTGCTCGGCTCCGACGACGGCGAAGTGATCGGTCTCGTGGTGGTCAACGGCGGCGCCGAGGACGTCAAGGTGACGCTGCCGCTTCTGAACAATGAGGACGGCACCGGCCACCGGCTCTTCGAACTGCGGATGACAACCTCTGAACTGAACGACCGGCGCCAGGGCGTCCGCGTCTCCTCCGGCGAGCGTGACGTGGTCCAGGCCAACACCATCAACATCTACCGCACCTGATCCGGTCCACAGCGAGGATTCACGCACTGCGGAAGTCCGCGAAACTTCTTGCCTTGATCGCTCTGCTGGCCGGACTCGTGGCGGGGAATTCCGGCGAGAAGTATTACACCGGGGACCACTACTCATCGTTCAGATTCATCATCGAAGGCAAATAGGGGAATCCATGAAGATCTACTCGGCAGACACCTGGACCCTCGAAGAGCTGCGGGAGCAGATCGACGACGCCGGCCGCCGCGCCGTCGTCATCCCCGCCGCGGTCACCAAGAAAGCCGTGCTGAAGACGTTCGGCGAGACCCTCCAGTTCCCGGAGCACTATGGCGTCAACCTTGACGCCCTCAACGACTCGCTGCATGACTTCGCCGACGCGGTCGCGGATGACGGCGAGCCGCCGCTCACGCTCATCTGGCAGGTGCCGGCCGCCTTCCGCGCCGACCGCTCCTTCGGTGTCATCTGCGAGATCCTCCAGGACGCCGAGAGCTATGCCGGGAAGAACCTGGCCGTGATCGCCGTCTGCCTGTAGCCTTCTGCGCGACATCGCACGGGGGCTGCGGCGCTGTGCCACCCGCCCGCCGGCTATTCAGGGTAACGGGCGGGGGCAGCCTGTCGTGGCCCCTGCGTAGCGGCCGGGTGCTCGATCGTGACGGTGCCGGCGTCGCCGTCGACGCGGATCTGCTGGCCGCTGGTAAGCCGCTGGGTGGCCACTCCGGTGCCGAGCACAGCCGGGATGCCGTACTCCCGGGCCACGATCGAGCTGTGGCTCAACGGGCCGCCGACGTCGGTGACCACGGCCGAGGCCATCGCGAACAGCGAGGTCCAGGCAGGGGTGGTGATGCGGGCGACCAGAACCTCGCCGGGCACCATCTGGGAGAAGTTCTGGGGCCCGCCCAGGACCCGGGCCGGACCGCTGACCCGGCCCGAGCTCGCGCCGACCCCCTTGATGACGTCGCCGTGCTGGTCCTGCGAGCCTGCCGGCATCATCCCCCCGAAGGCCCGCTCCATCCACCGGCTCTCCGGCAGCAATTGCGGGGCAGCGGCCTTGCGCTGGCCCCGCCAAAGCATCTTGCGCTCCTCGACGGCGTCGGCGCGGACGGGCCGGTCCGCTCCGGTAATGGCGACTGCCACCGGTGCGCCCATCGGTTCCGGAACGCCTTTGGTTTTCCGGCTTCCCGGGGCTTCGCCGGCCCGCGGCGCGGCGAGGCCGAACTCGACGGCGCTCCGCAGTTCCTGCTGGCGCAGCCAGAACACGTCGGCGGGACCGGCGATGACACCGGAGCCAACCAGCCGTTCCCCGAGTTCGAGCAGCATCCGCCGCATCAGCGGCCACGCCAGGCCGACGTCGGCCAGGGCATCCTCGCGGATCGGGGCGGCCTTCTGCGCCCACCGGAGCAACCGGAGGAACCCGGCCCTGCTGCTCCGGCCGAGCCTGGCGACCATTCGGCCGGTTTGCTCCTCCCTGCGGGCGGCGGAAAGCCGCTGGCGCTCGTGCGGGTCATTGCCCTGCCCCCGCAGGTAGAACTTCACCGTCTCCAGCAACGGCGCGGGATCGTCGGCCGGCACGGGGCTGACGAAGTCCAGGTTGTAGACCGCATGGCCGAACCGGTCGAGGTGGTCCTGGAACCGGGAACGCCACTGCTGCCACAGCGCCGGATCCATGCCGCCGGGAGCAGGCCCGGTGCGCTGCGACTCGGACAGCGCCGGTGCCGGTGCGCTGAGAATCGCAGGGGCCAGCCCGGGCACGCCCCGGGCCCAGGCTGCGAGGTCGTACAGGGACTTCTCGGCCCGGATGGGCTCGCTGTCGTAGCCGAGGAGAAACGTCTCGGCCGGTGGATCCCCGTCGCGCCGGACGAGTTTGTCGTAGTACGCCCGGAACGAGATTTCGCTGGTCGCCGAGATCGGAATGATCGACTGCACTGCCGTGTAGTACACGGTCCCGGCGTCCAGCAGCGCCTGCACTCCCGCCAGCAGTTCCTGTCCCGGGAGCTCCCCGACGGGCTTCGCCGACCAGTCCGCAATGATCCGCTCGTAGCGGGGGTGGGAGAATTCCCGCCAGCCGGCCACACCCATGTGCGCCTTGCCGCGGACCAGCGCGCGTACCGCCGTCAGTGACCTGCCCATCACCCGCCACATTCCCGAGGTGCGGTAGTAGTAGTACGCGTAGCCGTTGACGGTGGGCAGCCCCACATCGTCCTCGCGGACGACATTCTTGCCGACGGCCTCTGCCATCAAGGCTCTCAGCGACCGGGCCACCGAGCCGTCGATGAGGTCGGCGAACAGCGGCGAGAGGGGGTCCGGCAGCTGCTCCACGATGCTCGCCCGGAAGTAGAGGCCGTTCGGGTAGGGCACCGCCCAGGTATCCGGGGTGTCGGCCGCCGGTTCAGGCAGTGCGGTGATGGGCCGGGATTGCAGGATGAAGAATTCGCCGCCGGCCCGTGCCCACTCGATGTCCTGCGGCGCCCCGAAATGATCCGCAATCCGTGTTCCATGGCGGGCCAGCGCGGCCGCCGCCCGGTCGTCCAGCACGGCCTGGTGACGGCGTGCCGCCGGCACCGGCTGCTCCCGGGTGCCGCGGTCCGCGTAGACAGTCATGACCTCCTTGTCGGCCGTCCGCCGCGACAGCACGCGGCCCGTCGCTGCTTCGACGACGACGTCATCCGTGGTGACCGTTCCGCTGACCACGGACTCGCCCAGGCCCCACGCGGCGCTGATCACGATCTGGTCGCGGCGCCCGTTGGCCGGATTGGCGGTGAACATGACCCCGGCCGCCTCGGCCTCGACCATCCGCTGGACCACGACAGCGAGGCGGACCGCGTCCGGTCCGATGCCTTCACGGGCCCGGTAGGCCATGGCGCGCGCTGTCCACAGCGAAGCCCAGCAGTCGGTCACCGCCGCGGCCAGGGCCTCCGCCCCGCGGACGTTGAGGTAGGTGTCCTGTTGCCCGGCGAAGCTGGCCGAGGCGAGGTCCTCGGCCGTGGCGGAGGAGCGGACCGCCACGGCTGGACCGCCTTTGCCGGGACCATCGCCGGGACCGTTGCCGAGATGCCCGTAGGCAGCGCCGAGTTCGGCTGCGATCACTCCCGGCATGGTGCCGCCGGTGAACAGGGCGCGGATCCGTCCGGAGGCATCCTCATAGTCCTGCGGCACCGCCTGCGGCGACAGTGCGGCCAGCTCTTGGATGCCCGGCCCGAGATGATTGGCATCCACAAAAGCCGCGTAAGCCGCGGTGCTCAACACAAACCCCGGAGGGACCGGCGCCCCGGCCCGGATGAGACCGCCCAGCCCGACGCCCTTGCCGCCGGCCGCGGCGACGTCGCCCTGTCCCACATCGCCGAAATTGCTGATGTATGTCACGACCGTGCGTCCATTCTGCCCGTGCCCGGAGCTGGGCCGCGTTCATTGAGCCTGATGCCCAACATACTGGCACGCCGGCGGGCCGGAGGCCATGGCCGCCGGCCGCCCGGGACGACGCCCGGGCGGCCGGCGGTTTACAGCCCTAGGCGTTGACGATCAGGCCAAGCTCGGCCTTGGACGCCAGGGCCTCGTGCTTGGGGAGCACGCGGACCGTGTAGCCGAACGATCCGGAGCGGTCGATCACAAGGGTGCCGGTGAAGAGGTGGCGGCCCTTGCCCAGGCTCTCCGCGGCCTTCAGTTCCGCGACCGTGATGTCCGCCAGTTCGTCGCTGTCCTCGGCCCGGCCATAGGCCACCTCGACGTACACATCGTCCGGGGAAAGGTCCGTCAGGTCCACGTAGGCGTTCACCTGGAGCAGGTCGCCGATCTGCGGGTCCTCGGAGACCCCCACGGAGTCCACATGCTCCACCTGGATCTGGGGCCACGCGGCCCGGACCCGGGAGGTCCACGCAGCGAGGTCCTTCGCCTGGGCGTAGTTGTCCGCCACGGCGTGTCGTCCGGCGATGGCTGCGGGCCGGTACAGGACGTTGACGTAGTCCTTGAGCATCCGGTCCGCGGAAACGGCCGGGCCCAGGTGGGAAATGGTGTGCTTGATCATCGACACCCAATGGGTGGGGACCTTCTGCGGCCCGGACTGCGAGGGGCCGGCGGCCCCCGCATCGTCGGCGGTGGTCAACCCGTAAAACCGGGGTGCCACCTGCTTTTCGAGGAGCTCGTAGAGCGCCGCGGCCTCGATATCGTCGCGTTCCTCGGGGGAGGCGTCGTTGTTGGCGGTCGGAATCGCCCAGCCGTTTTCGCCGTCGTACATCTCGTCCCACCAGCCGTCCAGCACCGAAAGGTTCAACGAACCGTTCAGGGCGGCCTTCATGCCGGAGGTTCCGCAGGCCTCCAGCGGACGCAGCGGGTTGTTGAGCCACACATCGCAGCCCGGAAACAGCGTGCGGGCCATCGCGATGTCGTAGTTGGGCAGGAACGCGATCCGGTGCCGGACCTGGGGGTCGTCGGTGAAGCGGACCAGTTCCTGGATCATTTTCTTGCCCGCGTCGTCGGCCGGGTGCGACTTCCCCGCGATGACCAGCTGGATGGGGTGCGTCTTGTGCAGCAGCAGCGCCTTGAGCCGCTCGGGTTCGCGGAGCATCAGGGTGAGCCGCTTGTAGGTCGGCACACGCCGGGCAAAGCCGATGGTCAGGATGTCCGGATCAAGCACCGAGTCCGTCCAGGCCAGCTCGGCGTCGGCAGCGCCGCGCTTCTTCCAGGCGGCCCGCAGGCGGCGCCGGACGTCGTCGACGAGGGACACCCGCATCTCCCGGCGCAGCGCCCAGACGTCCTCGTCGCTGACGTCGTAGGCGAGGTCCCAGCGGCCCTGGGACTCGGCCTCGGAGCCGAACTGCTCGCGGGCCAGCTTCGAGATGCGCGGGTCCACCCAGGTCGGGACGTGCACGCCGTTGGTGACGGAGGTGATGGGCACCTCCGATTGGTCGAATCCCGGCCAGAGGGCGGAGAACATCCCGCGGGAGACCACGCCGTGCAGCTTGGCGACGCCGTTGGCCCGCTGGGCCAGGCGGAGGCCCATGACCGCCATGTTGAAGACGAAGGGGTTGCCGTCCGCGTAGCTTTCCCGGCCCAGGTCCAGGATCTTGGCCACCGGGACATCCGGCGCCAGCCCGGCGTCGAAGAAGTGCTGGATCTGCGAGGTTTCAAAGCGGTCGATGCCGGCCGGCACGGGCGTGTGGGTCGTGAACACCGTGGAGGCCCGGCCGGCGGCCAGCGCTTCTTCCCAGGTCAACGGCTCCTCCGCGGACATCATTTCCTGGATCCGCTCGACGCCGAGGAAGCCGGCGTGGCCTTCGTTGGTGTGGAACACCTCAGGGGCAGGGGAGCCCGTGAGTTTCTGGAACGCCCGCAGGGCCTTGACCCCGCCCATGCCCAGCAGCAGTTCCTGCTGGAGGCGGTGGTCACCGCCGCCGCCGTACAGCCGGTCCGTGATGCCGCGGGCGGCGTCGTCATTGCCGGGAACGTTGGAGTCCAGCAGCAGCAGCGGAACACGCCCGACGTCGGCCCGCCACACGTGCGCCAGCAGCCGGCGCCCGTGGGGGAGGGGCAGGGAGATCTGGATGGGCTTGCCGTTGCCGTCCGGCGAGGCCTCGCGCAGCAGCGTCAGGGGCAGGCCGTCCGGGTCCAGGACCGGGTAGGTTTCCTGCTGCCACGCGTCGCGGGAGAGTGACTGCTTGAAATAGCCGGCCTGGTAGAGGAGGCCGACGCCGATCAGCGGCACGCCGAGGTCCGATGCCGCCTTCAGGTGGTCGCCGGCCAGGATGCCCAGGCCGCCGGAGTACTGGGGCAGGACTTCGGTGATGCCGAATTCCGGCGAGAAGTATGCGATGCGCGACGGCGCGCCGTCGCCCAGGCTCTGGTACCAGCGGGGCTGCTCGAGGTACCGGTCCAGGTCTTCGGCGGCGGCGTGGACACGGCTGACGACGTCCATGTCTGCAGCGAGGCGCTGCAGCTCTTCCCGGCTGACCAGCCCCAGGAAGCTCACCGGGTCGTGGTTGCTCGCGGCCCAGATCCGGGGATTGAGCCCTTCGAAGAGCGCCCGGGTTGGCCGGTGCCACGACCATCGTAGGTTGGTCGCGAGCCGGGCCAGCGGCCGGATGGACTCGGGAAGTACGGTTCGGACGGTAAATCTGCGGATTGCCTTCACCAGCGACACACTAACGGACAAGTGTGGGCCCCGGAACTGCTTTGAGTTTCTTTCGCCTAAATGACGGAGGGCGTCCGGGAAAATCCGGAAACCACCGGAACACGGGCGCATTCTTAGCAATCTGGGAGAAATCTAGATAACGTCGAGCCTGTGACGACTAACTCGCGAACCAGTGCCGTGTCCAAGCAAAAGCCGAAGGCCCTGATCACGGACGGCCTTCGCTTTGGCCGTTTTCCGATCACCGCCGTACAGCCGGCCGTCGAAGGCGGGAAATTCCCGGCCAAGGCCACGGTGGGGGAAAGCCTGGTGGTGGGCGCCACGGCCTTCCGGGAAGGCCATGACCAGCTCGGCGTCAGCGCCGTCCTCCTCGATCCCCGCGGAAAAGAGCGGCAGCGGGTCCGGCTCGCGCCGCCCCGGGGCCCCCGCGGCCAGGGCACGGACCGCTGGGAAGGGCTCCTGGCTCCGCCCGCCACCGGAAACTGGTCCTTCGTCATCGAGGCCTGGCACGACAGGTACGGCACCTGGCACCACAACGCCGAGGTGAAGGTGGAGGCGGGCATCGACGTCGACCTGATGCTGGCGGAGGGCGCCGCCCTGCTCTCCGAGGCTTCCGAGGACCCGGCCCGCCCGTCGTCCGACCGGCGCACGCTGCGGATGGCCGTCGTCGTCCTGTCCGACGCGTCGCTGACCCCGGAGGAACGGCTCGCCGCCGGCTTCAGCGCCGAGGTGGCCGCCGTCGTCGAACGCCAGCCGATCCGGGACCAGGTGACCGTCTCGGAGCAGTACCCGCTGCTGGTGGAACGGGATCTCGCCGGCCGCGGCGCCTGGTACGAATTCTTCCCGCGCTCCGAGGGCGCCGTCCGCCACCACGAAACCGGGGAATGGACCTCCGGGAACTTCCGGACCGCCGCGAAGCGCCTCGACGCCGTCGCCGGCATGGGCTTTGACGTCATCTACCTGCCGCCGATCCACCCGATCGGGATCCAGCACCGGAAGGGCCCGAACAACACCCTGCTGGCCGGCCCGCACGATCCGGGCTCGCCCTGGGCCATCGGCGCCAGCGAGGGCGGCCACGACGCCATCCATCCGGACCTCGGGACCTTCGAGGACTTCGACGCCTTCGTGGCGCGGGCCGGCGAGCTGGGACTGGAAGTCGCCCTGGACCTGGCGCTGCAGGCCGCCCCGGACCACCCCTGGGTCCAGAGCCACCCGGAGTGGTTCACCACCCGCGTGGACGGCAGCATCGCCTACGCCGAGAACCCGCCGAAGAAGTACCAGGACATCTTCCCGCTCAACTTCGACAACGATCCCGCGGGCCTGTCCCAGGAAATCCTCCGCATCGTGTTCCTCTGGGTGAGCCACGGCGTGAAGATCTTCCGCGTGGACAATCCGCACACCAAGCCGGTGTGGTTCTGGGAATGGCTGATCGGCAAGGTCAACAAGAAGCACCCCGACGTCATCTTCCTCGCCGAGGCGTTCACGCGCCCCGCCATGATGCACGCCCTCGGCCGCGCCGGCTTCCAGCAGTCCTACACCTACTTCACCTGGCGGAACACCAAGGAGGAACTGGAGGAGTACTTCCAGGAAGTCAGCCACGAATCCGCGGCGTTTTTCCGGCCGAACTTCTTCGTGAACACCCCGGACATCCTCACCGAATTCCTGCAGTTCGGCGGCCCGGCCGCGTTCAAGATCCGCGCCGTGCTGGCCGCGACCGCGAGCCCGAGCTGGGGCGTCTACGCGGGCTACGAACTCTACGAACACGTGGCCCGGCCGGGTGCCGAGGAGTACATCGACAACGAGAAATTCGAATACAAGGCCCGGGACTGGGACGCGGCGGCGGAATCCGGCCGCACCCTGGCCCCCTACCTGACCAGGCTCAACGCCATCCGGCACGAGCACCCCGCACTGGGGGACCTGCAGAACCTGACGGTGCACCAGAGCACCGACAACGCCACCATCGTGTACTCCAAGCACAAGACCCTTCCGGACGGCACCAAGGACACCCTGATCATCGTCGTGAACCTGGATCCGCACTCCACCCGGGAGAGCACCGTCTCGCTGGACCTGGCGGCCCTGGGGCTTGATCCGGACGACCTGACGCGCAGCGGCGGCATCATGGTCGATGACCTGCTGAGCGGCGAGAGCTGGGAATGGCGGGAGTCCAACTACGTCCGCCTGGATGCGCATGTCGAGCCCGCGCACATCCTGAGCATCCGGAGGGAGCGCCAGTGAGTTTCAGCCCGCAGAACCCCAGCCAGCACTTCAGCCCGAAGGCGAGTTTCGAACTGAACGCGCCTGGCCTGCACCACGACCCGTTGTGGTACCGCAAGGCGGTGTTCTACGAGGTGCTGGTCCGGGGCTTTGCGGATGGAAACGGGGACGGCTCCGGTGACTTCCACGGGCTCATCGAGAAACTCGACTACCTGCAGTGGCTGGGCGTGGACTGCCTCTGGCTGCCGCCGTTCTTCCAGTCCCCGCTCCGCGACGGCGGCTACGACATCTCCGACTACAACTCCGTCCTGGACGAGTTCGGCACCATCAGCGATTTCAAGCGGCTCGTGGCGGAGGCCCATGCCCGCGGCGTGCGCGTGATCATCGACCTGCCGCTGAACCACACCTCGGACCAGCACCCCTGGTTCCAGGAATCCCGCCGGGACCCGGACGGGCCCTTCGGCGACTTCTACGTGTGGAGCGACACGGACGAGAAATACCAGGAAGCCCGCATCATCTTCGTGGACACGGAGGAATCCAACTGGACCTTCGACCCGATCCGCCGGCAGTTTTTCTGGCACCGCTTTTTCAGCCACCAGCCGGACCTGAACTTCGAGAACCCCAAGGTCATCGACGCGCTCTTCGACGTCGTGCGGTTCTGGCTGGACCAGGGAATCGACGGCTTCCGCGCCGACGCGATCCCATACCTGTTCGAGGAGGAGGGCACCAACTGCGAGAACCTGCCGCAGACCCACGAATTCCTCCGCAAGCTGCGCAGGATGGTCGACGAAAGCTACCCGGGCCGGGTGATCATCGCCGAGGCCAACCAGCCGCCGGCCGAAGTGGTGGAGTATTTCGGGACCGAAGAGGAACCTGAATGCCACATGGCCTTCCACTTCCCGATCATGCCGCGCCTGTACTACGCGCTGCGGGACCAGAAAGCCGCTCCCATCATCGAGACGATGAAGGACACCCCGGAAATTCCCGAAGGCGCGCAGTGGGGCACCTTCCTGCGCAACCACGACGAGCTGACGCTGGAAATGGTCACCGCCGACGAGCGCGCGGCCATGCTCGGCTGGTATGCGCCGGATCCGCGGATGCGCGCCAATATCGGCATCCGACGCCGGCTCGCGCCGCTGCTGGACAACTCCCGTGCCGAAATCGAGCTCATCAACGCCCTGCTGCTGTCCCTGCCGGGCAGCCCGTTCCTGTATTACGGGGACGAGATCGGCATGGGGGACAACATCTGGCTGGAAGACCGTGACGCCGTCCGCACACCCATGCAGTGGAATCCGGACCGCAACGCGGGGTTCTCCAGCGCGGACCCGGGCAAGCTGTATCTTCCGGTGATCCAGTCGCTGGTCTACAACTACAGCATGGCCAATGTCGAGGCCGAGGCCGCCCATTCGGGTTCGCTGCTGCGCTGGACGCGGCAGATCCTCAGCGTCCGCAAGAACCACCCCGCCTTCGGGCTGGGCGGATTCAAGCACGTCGAGGCCGACCGCGACGTCGTCCTCGCGTACCTGCGGGAGCTGCCGGAAGGCAACGCGGCCGGCGAGGACAGCGAAACCATCCTGTGCGCCTTCAACCTGTCCCAGCACCCGGTGGCGACCACGCTCCGCGTGCCCAAGTACTCCGGCCGGGGCCTGCGGGACGTTTTTGGCGGCCAGGCGTTCCCCGCCATCGCCGAGGACGGCACGCTGACGCTGACCCTGGGAAGCCACGATTTCTTCTGGCTGCGGATCCGTTCGGCCGCCTCCAACCCGGCGTCGCCCCTCACCCAGGCGATGCCTATCCTGTCCCTCGAAGGCTGACATGACCCGACCTACCATGACTCCCGCCCTCCGTGAACTGCTGGGGGCGTGGCTCCCGCGCCAGCGCTGGTTCCCGGTCAAGAGCGCGGCGTTCACCTTCCAGCCGGCAGGCGGCCTGCGGCTGGCCGGCGGCCTCGCCGAGGGCGGCGCTGGCGGCGGCGGCGGCGCCGAGCTTGCGGTGTTGCTGGTCGCGGTGCGCTACCCGACCGCCGACGGCAACCGCACCGACGTCGTGCAGGTCCCGCTGAGCTTCCGCCGCGCTCCCCTGGCCGGTGCGGAGTCCGCACTGATCGGGGAGGCCCTGACCGGGGAGTCTGAACTGATCGGGGAGACAACGGGGGCTGAGGGCCGCCGCTGGATCTACGACGGCGTCCACGACCCCGCCTTCATCGCCGCGTGCCTGGACCTCATGCGCAGCCGCGGCACCACGCCGTCGGGACATGCCTCCGGCCACCTCATGGAGTCCGGCTACCGCCTGCCCTTCGCCAGCGGCACGGTGCGGGTGCTCTCCGGCGAGCAGTCGAACAGTTCGGTAATCGTCGACGACGGCGGATCGGCCGCCATCCTGAAGTTCTTCCGCGTGCTCTCCGAGGGCCAGAACCCGGAGGTGGAAATCGGCGCGGCCCTGACCGCCGGCGGCACCATGGAAGTTCCGGCGACCCTCGGGTGGGTCACCGGCGAATGGGAGACCGCCGGAGGCGGGAAGGGCGGCACCCCCGCGCAGGGCGAGCTCGCCGTGGCCCACGAGTTCCTCGCCGGCGGCCTGGACGCGTGGCGGCTCGCCGTCGACGCGGCAAGCCGGGGTGCCGCGTTCACCGCCGAGGCCCATGCGCTGGGCGTTGCGACGGCCACGGTGCACCGCAGGCTGGCCGGGGCGCTCGGTCGCGCCGCCGAATCCGCCCCGGGCCCCGACATCGCACCCGGAGTAGCCGAGCGGGTGCGCGGCTCCTGGGCCGAAGCCGGGAACGCCGTCGGCCCCTATGACGAGGCGCTGGAGGGGCTGCTGGCGCGGCTTAGCGGCAGCGCCGGCCCCCTGCAGCGCATCCACGGCGACCTTCACCTCGGCCAGATCCTCCAGGTCCCGGGAGGCGCCGGGAAAGCGCCGCGCTGGGCCATCCTGGACTTCGAGGGGGAGCCGCTCCGGCCCATCTCGGAACGCAATTTTCCCGACGTCCCGCTCCGCGACGTCGTCGGGATGCTGCGGTCCTTCGACTATGCCGCCGGCGCGGCCGTCCGGGAACATCCGGGCACCGTGGTGCCGGCGGCGTGGGCGGACGACTGCGCCGAGGCCTTCCTGGCCGGCTATGCGGAGGTCACGCCCGGAACCATCGACCGGGACTCGCCGCTCTTCACCGCGTTATGGCTGGACAAGGCCCTCTACGAAGTTGTCTATGAATTACGGAACAGACCGGACTGGCTTTCAATCCCGGTAAATGCAGCACGTCGTCTCCTCGGCAGTACAGGCTCCGGCGTTCGCGCCGAAGCCGCAGCGGAAGGTATTAACATGACAGGTTCAACAAGTATCGATCGGCCCGGCGCCCCCCTCCCCGTGGATGCGGAGACCCTTGCAAGGGTTGCGTCCGGCGAGCACCACGCGCCGCATTCGGTCCTGGGCGCGCACCTTGACGACCACGGCCATGTGACGATCCGGGTGGTGAAGCACCTGGCGGAAGCAGTTTCCGTCGTCACAGCGGCCGGCGTCTTCCCCATGACCCACGAGTCCGGCGGCGTGTGGGTGGCCGTTCTCGAGCCGCTGGAGCACGGCCATGTGCCCGACTACCGGCTTGAAGTGACGTACAAGGACCACACGCCGGTTACTGCCGACGACCCTTACCGCTACCTTCCGACCGTGGGGGAAGTGGACCTGCACCTGATCAGCGAGGGCCGCCACGAGCGGCTCTGGGACGTGCTCGGCGCGCACGTCCAGCACTACAAGTCCGCCCTCGGCGACGTGGACGGCGTGTCCTTCGCGGTGTGGGCCCCGAACGCCCAGGCTATCCGGGTCAAGGGTGACTTCAATAGCTGGAGCGGCAAGGAACACTCCATGCGCTCCCTGGGCTCCTCCGGCGTCTGGGAACTGTTCATCCCGGGCGTTCTTGCAGGGGCGTGCTACAAGTTTGAAATCAGGAGCCGGCACGGGCACTGGGTGGAGAAAGCGGACCCGCTGGCGTTCGGCACCGAGATCCCGCCGCTGACCGCGTCCCGCGTCGTTGAGCCCTCCTATGCGTTCAAGGACGCCGAGTGGATGGAGGCCCGGGCCACCCGGGACACCCACAACGCGCCGATGAGCGTCTACGAAGTCCACCTCGGCTCCTGGCGGGTCGGCCTGGGCTACCGCGAACTGGCCAAGGAGCTGGTGGAGTACGTCAAGTGGCTGGGCTTCACCCACGTGGAATTCATGCCGGTGGCCGAGCACCCCTTCGGCGGCTCCTGGGGCTATCAGGTCACGTCCTATTTCGCCCCGACATCACGCTTCGGGCACCCGGACGAATTCCGGCACCTGGTCGATGAGCTCCACCTGGCGGGCATCGGCGTGCTGCTGGACTGGGTTCCCGCGCACTTCCCCAAGGACGAGTGGGCCCTGGCCCGCTTCGACGGCGAAACCCTGTACGAACACGCGGACCCGAACCTGGGCGAGCACCCGGACTGGGGGACGCTCATCTTCGACTACGGACGCCGTGAAGTCCGGAACTTCCTGGTGGCCAATGCGCTCTACTGGCTCGACGAATTCCACATTGACGGGCTGCGGGTCGACGCGGTCGCCTCGATGCTCTATCTCGACTACTCACGCGAGGAAGGGCAGTGGCAGCCGAACCGCTTCGGCGGACGTGAGAACCTGGAGGCGATCGCCTTCCTCCAGGAGGTCAACGCCACGGTCTACAAGACCCACCCCGGCGTCCTCATGATCGCCGAGGAATCCACGGCGTTCCCGGGAGTGACGGCCCCCACGAGCCAGGGCGGCCTGGGCTTCGGCATCAAATGGAACATGGGCTGGATGCATGACTCGCTCCAGTACATGGCCGAAGAGCCCATCAACCGCAGGTGGCACCACGGCACCATCACCTTCTCGATGATCTACGCCTACACGGAGAACTTCCTCCTGCCGATCAGCCACGACGAGGTTGTGCACGGCAAAGGCTCGATGCTGCGCAAGATGCCGGGGGACCGCTGGCAGCAGCTGGCGAACCTTCGGGCGTTCCTGGGCTACCAGTGGGCCCACCCGGGCAAGCAGCTGATCTTCATGGGCACGGAGTTCGGCCAGGAGTCGGAATGGTCGGAGCAGCATGGCCTGGACTGGTGGCTCGCCGACATCCCTGCGCACCACGGGATCCAGCTCCTCACCAAGGACCTGAACGAGCTGTATAGCTCCACGCCGGCCCTGTACGAGCAGGACAATGACCCGGCCGGCTTCCAGTGGATCCACGGCGGCGACTCGGACCGGAATGTGCTGACCTTCATCCGTCGCGACGCCGCAGGGAACCCCCTCGTCTGTGCGGTGAATTTCTCCGGCGGCCCGCACCCCGACTACCTCCTCGGCGTGCCGTCCGCGGGCGGCTGGCAGGAAGTGTTGAACACCGACGCCGCCGGCTACGGCGGCTCGGGCGTCCTGAACGCCGGCACCCTGACGGCGTCCGACGGCGGCCTGGACGGACAGCCGGCGACGCTCACCGTCACGTTGCCCCCGCTGGGCGCCGCGTACTTCAAGCCGCTGGGCTAGCTGCCCGTCGGCCGAAGCCCGCAGGGAGCCTGGAGGGCGTCGCACCGAAAAGCCCGGAATCCGCGTGATTCCGGGCTTTTTGGTCCCCTGCTCGGGGCGGCTTTGTCACCAGGGCAAAGTGGTGGTACAGTTTATTTCCGCGCTGCTCCCCGGAGTTGAACGGCAAGAAAGACACAGAAGCCTATGGCAAAACTGAGTCGGAACCGCCGATTGACAGTCGATTTGACAAGGGTGAAGCGGCCCGGTAAGTTTGGGAAGTTGCTCCGGAGCGAGCCGCGACCGTGATGGTTGTGGTGGTGCCGGGTGTGTCTGTTGTTTGAGAACTCAATAGTGTGCCAAGTTTGTTGATACCAATTTATTGTATGATGGATTGGTTGTTTTGCCGGGCCCGCCACCCCGTGGTGTGGTCTGGTTTTTACAGCCGGTTTCAAATTTTGTGCAGCCTGGGTCCGCGTTTTCCCGCGGGCTTAGTGGTTGTGTCTGTTTTTGTTTTACTTCAACGGAGAGTTTGATCCTGGCTCAGGATGAACGCTGGCGGCGTGCTTAACACATGCAAGTCGAACGATGATCCGGTGCTTGCACCGGTGATTAGTGGCGAACGGGTGAGTAACACGTGAGTAACCTGCCCTTAACTCTGGGATAAGCCTGGGAAACCGGGTCTAATACCGGATATGACCTCTCACCGCATGGTGGGGGGTGGAAAGCTTTATTGTGGTTTTGGATGGACTCGCGGCCTATCAGCTTGTTGGTGAGGTAATGGCTCACCAAGGCGACGACGGGTAGCCGGCCTGAGAGGGTGACCGGCCACACTGGGACTGAGACACGGCCCAGACTCCTACGGGAGGCAGCAGTGGGGAATATTGCACAATGGGCGCAAGCCTGATGCAGCGACGCCGCGTGAGGGATGACGGCCTTCGGGTTGTAAACCTCTTTCAGTAGGGAAGAAGCGAAAGTGACGGTACCTGCAGAAGAAGCGCCGGCTAACTACGTGCCAGCAGCCGCGGTAATACGTAGGGCGCAAGCGTTATCCGGAATTATTGGGCGTAAAGAGCTCGTAGGCGGTTTGTCGCGTCTGCCGTGAAAGTCCGGGGCTCAACCCCGGATCTGCGGTGGGTACGGGCAGACTAGAGTGATGTAGGGGAGACTGGAATTCCTGGTGTAGCGGTGAAATGCGCAGATATCAGGAGGAACACCGATGGCGAAGGCAGGTCTCTGGGCATTAACTGACGCTGAGGAGCGAAAGCATGGGGAGCGAACAGGATTAGATACCCTGGTAGTCCATGCCGTAAACGTTGGGCACTAGGTGTGGGGGACATTCCACGTTCTCCGTACCGTAGCTAACGCATTAAGTGCCCCGCCTGGGGAGTACGGCCGCAAGGCTAAAACTCAAAGGAATTGACGGGGGCCCGCACAAGCGGCGGAGCATGCGGATTAATTCGATGCAACGCGAAGAACCTTACCAAGGCTTGACATGGACCGGAAACACCTGGAGACAGGTGCCCCGCTTGCGGCCGGTTCACAGGTGGTGCATGGTTGTCGTCAGCTCGTGTCGTGAGATGTTGGGTTAAGTCCCGCAACGAGCGCAACCCTCGTTCCATGTTGCCAGCGCGTAATGGCGGGGACTCATGGGAGACTGCCGGGGTCAACTCGGAGGAAGGTGGGGACGACGTCAAATCATCATGCCCCTTATGTCTTGGGCTTCACGCATGCTACAATGGCCGGTACAAAGGGTTGCGATACTGTGAGGTGGAGCTAATCCCAAAAAGCCGGTCTCAGTTCGGATTGGGGTCTGCAACTCGACCCCATGAAGTCGGAGTCGCTAGTAATCGCAGATCAGCAACGCTGCGGTGAATACGTTCCCGGGCCTTGTACACACCGCCCGTCAAGTCACGAAAGTTGGTAACACCCGAAGCCGGTGGCCTAACCCCTTGTGGGAGGGAGCTGTCGAAGGTGGGACCGGCGATTGGGACTAAGTCGTAACAAGGTAGCCGTACCGGAAGGTGCGGCTGGATCACCTCCTTTCTAAGGAGCACCTGCAAGCCACGCCCCGTGTATGCGGGATGCGGACGTTTGCCAGGAGTATATGCCCGCTGCGCAGACGCTAGTTCTGCGGCGGGTGCTCACGGGTGGAATATCAACGAACAGCGGCCGCCGGTTTTTCCCGGCACCCAGTACGGTGTTTCAGGGTTCTCCTTCGGGGGTCCCTGGTCATCTGGAACGGTGCGGGGAGGGTACGGGCGGTTTAGTGTTTGGCACACTGTTGGGTCCTGAGACAACAGGACCATGGCGCGGCTGCGTTTCCTTTCGGGGGGGCGGGGTTGTGGTGTGGGACTTGTGTTTCTGGTTTCCTGGCTGCACCGAACACACATGATCAGCCCTGACGGGTTGGCCCCTTTGCGGGGTTGTGTGTGGGGTGTGTGGTATGGGGTTGTTGTTTGAGAACTACATAGTGGACGCGAGCATCTTTTATAAGAAGCAATTTCCAAGAATATGAACCTGGATCTGGCTGCACTTTCGGGTGTGGTTGGTTTTCGTGGTTCTCTCGTGAAGTAGTTTTTTTGATCTTTTGTGGTCAAGTTTTTAAGAGCACACGGTGGATGCCTTGGCATTAGGAGCCGAAGAAGGACGTAGGAATCTGCGATAAGCCTGGGGGAGTCGATAACCGGACTGTGATCCCAGGGTGTCCGAATGGGGAAACCCCGCCAGGGGCGCGAGCTGCCTGGTGACCCGCATCTGAACACATAGGGTGTGTGGGGGGAACGCGGGGAAGTGAAACATCTCAGTACCCGCAGGAAGAGAAAACAATAGTGATTCCGTCAGTAGTGGCGAGCGAACGCGGATCAGGCTAAACCGTTCCATGTGTGATAGCCGGCGGGCGTTGCATGGTCGGGGTTGTGGGACTTTCCATACCAGTTCTGCCGGACTGGTGAGGTGCGAAGTGTGGGCATAGGTGAACGGTCTTGAAAGGCCGGCCAGAGAGGGTGGGAGCCCCGTAACCGAAATGTTGTCATACCGCCTGGGAAGTATCCCAAGTAGCACGGGGCCCGAGAAATCCCGTGTGAATCTGTCAGGACCACCTGATAAGCCTAAATACTCCCTAATGACCGATAGCGGACCAGTACCGTGAGGGAAAGGTGAAAAGTACCCCGGGAGGGGAGTGAAACAGTACCTGAAACCGTGTGCTTACAATCCGTCGGAGCCAGTCTGATTCTGGTGACGGCGTGCCTTTTGAAGAATGAGCCTGCGAGTTAGTGTTACGTCGCGAGGTTAACCCGTGTGGGGAAGCCGTAGCGAAAGCGAGTCTGAACAGGGCGTTGCAGTGGCGTGATCTAGACCCGAAGCGAAGTGATCTACCCATGGCCGGTTGAAGCGACGGTAAGACGTCGTGGAGGACCGAACCCACTTCAGTTGAAAATGGAGGGGATGAGCTGTGGGTAGGGGTGAAAGGCCAATCAAACTTCGTGATAGCTGGTTCTCCCCGAAATGCATTTAGGTGCAGCGTTGCGTGTTTCTTGCCGGAGGTAGAGCTACTGGATGGCTAATGGGCCCTACAAGGTTACTGACGTCAGCCAAACTCCGAATGCCGGCAAGTGAGAGCGCAGCAGTGAGACTGTGGGGGATAAGCTTCATAGTCGAGAGGGAAACAGCCCAGACCACCAACTAAGGCCCCTAAGCGTGTGCTAAGTGGGAAAGGATGTGGAGTTGCGAAGACAACCAGGAGGTTGGCTTAGAAGCAGCCATCCTTAAAAGAGTGCGTAATAGCTCACTGGTCAAGTGATTCCGCGCCGACAATGTAGCGGGGCTCAAGTACACCGCCGAAGTTGTGGATTTCAGGCAATAACCCAGCCGCCCCCTTTGCGGGGTTGGTTCAGGTGTCTGGAGTGGTAGGGGAGCGTCGTGTGGGCAGTGAAGTCGCGGTGTAAACCAGCGGTGGAGCCCACACGAGTGAGAATGCAGGCATGAGTAGCGAAAGACGGGTGAGAAACCCGTCCGCCGAATGATCAAGGGTTCCAGGGTCAAGCTAATCTGCCCTGGGTAAGTCGGGACCTAAGGCGAGGCCGACAGGCGTAGTCGATGGACAACGGGTTGATATTCCCGTACCGGCGAAGAACCGCCCATGCTGAACAGGGGACACTAACCGCCCGAGACCTGCCCGACACCCCTTGTGGGTGAAGGGTTTTGGTGGAGCGCGGGACCTGATCCTGGGAGGCAAGCGTATTAACAGGTGTGACGCAGGAAGGTAGCCGGGCCGGGCGATGGTTGCCCCGGTCTAAGGATGTAGGGCGAACGGTAGGCAAATCCGCCGTTCATGATGCCTGAGACCCGATGGGACCCCCGTGAGGGGGGATCCGGTGATCCTATGCTGCCGAGAAAAGCATCGACGCGAGGTTCCAGCCGCCCGTACCCCAAACCGACACAGGTGATCAGGTAGAGAATACTAAGGCGATCGAGAGAATTATGGTTAAGGAACTCGGCAAAATGCCCCCGTAACTTCGGGAGAAGGGGGGCCCCCAGCGTGATGGACACGAGCTGTCCGGAGCGTGCAGGGGCCGCAGAGACCAGGGGGAAGCGACTGTTTACTAAAAACACAGGTCCGTGCGAAGTCGCAAGACGATGTATACGGACTGACTCCTGCCCGGTGCTGGAAGGTTAAGAGGACCGGTTAGCCGCAAGGCGAAGCTGAGAATTCAAGCCCCAGTAAACGGCGGTGGTAACTATAACCATCCTAAGGTAGCGAAATTCCTTGTCGGGTAAGTTCCGACCTGCACGAATGGAGTAACGACTTCCCCGCTGTCTCAACCATAAACTCGGCGAAATTGCAGTACGAGTAAAGATGCTCGTTACGCGCAGCAGGACGGAAAGACCCCGAGACCTTTACTATAGTTTGGTATTGGTGTTCGGAGTGGCTTGTGTAGGATAGGTGGGAGACGTTGAAGCCGTGACGCCAGTCATGGTGGAGTCATCGTTGAAATACCACTCTGGTCACTTTGGACATCTAACTTCGGCCCGTAATCCGGGTCAGGGACAGTGCCTGATGGGTAGTTTAACTGGGGCGGTTGCCTCCTAAAAAGTAACGGAGGCGCCCAAAGGTTCCCTCAGCCTGGTTGGCAATCAGGTGTCGAGTGTAAGTGCACAAGGGAGCTTGACTGTGAGAGAGACATCTCGAGCAGGGACGAAAGTCGGGACTAGTGATCCGGCGGTACATTGTGGAATGGCCGTCGCTCAACGGATAAAAGGTACCTCGGGGATAACAGGCTGATCTTGCCCAAGAGTCCATATCGACGGCATGGTTTGGCACCTCGATGTCGGCTCGTCGCATCCTGGGGCTGGAGTAGGTCCCAAGGGTTGGGCTGTTCGCCCATTAAAGCGGTACGCGAGCTGGGTTTAGAACGTCGTGAGACAGTTCGGTCCCTATCCGCTGCGCGCGCAGGAAATTTGAGAAGGGCTGTCCTTAGTACGAGAGGACCGGGACGGACGAACCTCTGGTGTGTCAGTTGTACTGCCAAGTGCACCGCTGATTAGCTACGTTCGGATGGGATAACCGCTGAAAGCATCTAAGCGGGAAGCCCGCTTCGAGATGAGATTTCCATACACCTTGTGTGTGAGAGGCCCCCAGCCAGACCACTGGGTTGATAGGCCGGACGTGGAAGACAGGACTAAAGACTGTTGAAGCTGACCGGTACTAATAGGCCGATAACTTACACCACACACTCTCCCCGTAAACCCATTCAAAAGGGGTTTACACCCAGGGGAGGGTACAAAGAAACAAGACTGCTTGCGTCCACTATGTGGTTCCCAGACAACAAACCCGTACACCACGGGCACGTTGCACCAGGGAACAAACCACAACAACATAACAACACCACAACTGCACCACCACCCCGACAAGGGACGGTGCAGGATGTTGTAACCAAAGATTTCCCACCCCGCGGCCACGGCCTGAGGGTGCGGAGCAAGGGTTACGGCGGTCATAGCGTGGGGGAAACGCCCGGTCCCATTCCGAACCCGGAAGCTAAGACCCACAGCGCCGATGGTACTGCACCCGGGAGGGTGTGGGAGAGTAGGTCACCGCCGGACACACATTAGAGCTCGAGCCCCGACAACAAATGTCGGGGCTCGAGCCATTTAACCCCCAAACCCCACACCACCACCCCCGCAGGAAAACGACCGACCCTTTGCTGCTGCGCAGGAGCAATCCCGACCCGGATATCAGGATCCGTAATGCCGTTGCCACCTGGCCCGGGCCTCCCGCGCGGCGCCTCGTGCCTGGCGACGCGCAGATTCCCTGCCGCTACCGGGATTCAGGTAGCGACAGGAAATCCGCGCATCGTGGGGCAGGTCGCGCGTCATCAGCCACACCAGACCACGAAAGGAACACCCTACGCCGGCGCTGGAAAGCCCTCAGGCATCACGGCCGGAGCCCGCCGGAGCCCGCAAACCAACCCTCCTCACCGCCCGGCGCCGGCCACACGGAAACTGAGGGAGCGTCGCCCCGGGGCCTGCGGGACGTGAGGGAGCGTCGCCCCGGGAGCTGGAGAATGTGAGGGAGCGTGGGCGTGCCGGTATGGTTGGTGCCCATGGATAACCTCTTCAGCCACGCTGCTCCTGACAGCCCGGAACCAGCTGCAGCAGACGGCCTGGATCCCATCGTCTACACCGTTGTGGTGCCAGGCGCCGTCGCCCGCGCCTTCGTGGGGTTCACCGAACACACCCACCTCTGGTGGCCCCTGGAAGATCACGGCGTCTACGGTCCGGGCTCCTACGTGGAGTTCGAGGAGAACCTGATCATGGAGACGTCCGACGACGGCCGGACTGCCGTCTGGGGCTCAATCGACGACTGGCAGCCCCCGCTGTCCTTCCACGCGAGCTGGCATCCCGGAACCTCGGCAGTGTGGTCCACCGAGCTTCGCGTCTCGTTCCGCGCCGTCGAGGGCGGCACCGAGGTGCGCCTGGTGCACACCGGCTGGGAAGGCGCCGAGGATCCGGCCGGCACTCGGGCGGAGTACGAGGCCGGCTGGCCCGGGGTCCTGGACCGGTTCGTGCGCTTCATGGGCGGGGCGGAGGCCGCATGAGCAGCATCGTCGATGAACTGACCACTGTCCTGGGTGCGGCGAAGGTCGCTGTGGACGCCGCGACCCTGGCCGCCTACGCCGTGGACCAGGCCCCGGTGCTGGACTACCAGCTGCCGCAGGCCGTGGTCCGGGCCGAGTCGGTGGCTGACGTCCAGGCTACGGTCCGCGCCTGCGCCGCGCACGGCGTCGCAGTGGTCGCGCGCGGCGCGGGCACCGGAGTGTCCGGTGGGGCCCATGCCAGCAAGGGCTGCGTGGTGCTGGGCCTCGAACGCATGGACAGCATCCTGGACCTGAACCCGGACGACGAGACCGCCGTCGTCGAACCCGGGGTGATCAACGCCGACCTCAACGCCGCGGCGGCGGTGCACGGGCTCATGTACGCGCCGGATCCGGCGAGCTTCAAGCTGTCCACGATCGGCGGCAACGTGGCCACCAATGCGGGCGGCCTGCGGTGCGCCAAGTACGGCGTGACCCGGGACTCCGTCCTGGCGCTCGACGTCGTGCTGGCGGACGGCTCCCTCATCCACACCGGGCACCAGACCTTCAAGGGCGTCGCCGGCTACGACCTCACCGGCCTGTTCGTCGGGTCGGAGGGGACTCTGGGGATCGTCGTCGGGATCACCCTGCGGCTCAAGTACCTGCCGCAGGAGGTGCACACGATCGCCGCCTTCTACCCGGATTTCCGCAGCGCCGCGGCGGGTGTCCTGGCCGTGGGCAGGGCGCGGGTGCAGCCGGCGATCATGGAACTGCTCGACGGCGGCTCGCTCGCCCAGCTCGACGCCATACACGGTTCGGACCTGGCCTCGAGGGGCGCGGCCCTGCTGCTGGTCCAGACCGACGGCTTCGGCGCCGCGGCGGAGGCGGCGGCCATCCGTCCGGTCCTGGCGGCGGGCGGGGCCGTCGTGACCACCGAGGCCAGCGCCGAGGCGGAGCGGCTCGTCGAGCTGCGCCGCAACAGCCGCGGCGTGGAGGTCGACGACGAATACCGGGTGGGGGAGGACGTCGCCGTGCCGCGCTCCCGGCTGGTGGACTACGTGGCCGCCCTCGAAGCCATGGCGGTGGCGCACGGGGTCCAGCTCAAGGTGGTGGCGCACGCCGGCGACGGCAACCTGCACCCCACCTTCTGGGTGGACCGGGTGGACAGCGTGGTGGACGAGGAAGCGATGACGCGCCTCGGCGCCGCCCTGGACGAGTCCATCACGGTGGCCCTGGCGATGGGCGGCACCATCACGGGAGAACACGGGATCGGCCAGTACAAGCTGCGCTGGCTGGGCCTCGAACAGAAGGCCCCGGTGCGCGAACTGCAGCGCCGGATCAAGGAACTGTTCGATCCCGCCGGCATCCTCAACCCCGGCAAGGCGATTTAGCCCGGGACCAGGGAATAACCCCCGGACCAGGGGAGCGTTGCCAGTTTGGCCGGAGCTGCCTCAGTCGTCGGCGTCCGGGTACTCGTCCTCGTGGGCGCCGTACCGTGATTCCTCGGTTTCGACCTCGAGGATCTGGAGCAGCCCCGTGTCCGGATTGAGCATGATCGCGGCCTCGTCCCGGCGGTGGCGGAGTTCGTTCTCAATGTAGGACTGCACGGCCTCGGCCAGCGGGATATGCCGGTTCTCCTCCTCGGACATGTACCAGCGGTGCTCCAGGACCTCGTGCACCGCCTCGGCCGGCTCGAGCTTGCCGGACAGATCGCGGGGGATGGCCCGGACAATCGGCTCGAAGATCTGGCTGACCCAAAGGTGGGCGCTGTATTCCTCGTCCATGCCCGGGTTGTTGTCCGCCCGGAAGGAGTCCATGTCGTTCAGGAGCCGGCGGGCCTGGTTTTCCTGAGCGTCCAGGCCGGTCAGGCGCAGCAGCCGGCGCTGGTGGTGCCCGGCGTCGACCACCTTCGGCTGGAGCTGGATGGTGGAGCCGTTCTGCGTGGTCTTGATGGCGTATTCCTCGACATCGAACCCGAGCTCGTTGAGCCGGCGGATGCGGGCCGCCACGCGCCAGCGCTCCCCGATCTCAAACGACTCCTTCGCCGTCAGCTCCGTCCACAGCCGCCGGTAGCTGTCCATGATCAGTTCGCTGGTGGCCACCGGGTCCACCTTCTCCTCGATGAGCCCGCCGTCGAGGAGGTCCATGAGCTCACCAGCGATGTTGACCCGGGCGATTTCCAGATCGTACTCGCGCTGGCCGGTGGACAGGTCCGGGTACAGCTCACCGGTTTCGGCATCCACGAGGTACGCGGCGAAGGCGCCGGCGTCGCGGCGGAACAGGGTGTTGGAGAGCGACACATCGCCCCAGTAGAAACCGATCAGGTGCAGCCGGACCAGCAGCAGGGCCTGGGCGTCGATCAGGCGGGTGAGGGTGTCCTTGCGCAGCATCTGGGAGAAGAGCGCCCGGTATGGCATGGAGAACTTCAGGTGTCGGGTGACCAGCACCGGGTTCAGCGGACGCCCGTCCCGGGTGGTCCGCCCGGTGATGACGGCGACCGGCTCCACGCCGGGGACATCCAGCCGGGCGAGCTTGCGGAGCATGTGGTACTCGTGCCGGGCGACGTGCTCGGACGTTTCCTTGATGGCGATGACGGATCCGCCAAGGTGGGCAAAACGCACGATGTGGCGCGAGATGCCGCGGGGGAGGGCGGCGAGGTTCTCGGCCGGCCAGTCCTCGAGGGCGATGTGCCACGGCAGGTCCAGGAGTTCGGGATCGGTGGCGGCGGCCGTGATGCTCAGCGAGCTGGAGGCCGGGGCCCTTTCATCGTTGGCGCTGGCGGCTTCAAAGCGGGGCAGCTTGCCGATCTGACCGTAGTCGGTGGGCTCGTCGTGCCACTGGGCGTTGTTTTCCTCGGTCATGAATCAATTCTTCCGTACATTGGGCCCGGGACCCTAGCACAGGGCCCGGGCAGTCGGGCCGAAGACCTGCATTGACAGCCTGCGGTCACCGTCGGCATTGACAGCCTGCGTTAAAGCCCGACGGCGGCCCCCGGCTTGGGGGCCGCCGTCAGTCGCGGTGGGGACTAGTCGCCGAGGCGCAGGCCCGTCTTGGTGTCAAACAGGTGGACGTGCCCGGACTGGGGGCGGACCCAGATGGACTCACCCTTCTTCGGAGGATTGCGTCCGTCGACGCGGGCCACGATGTCGTGGCTCTTGCCGTCCAGGGTCGAGTGGCCGTAGACGTAAGCGTCGGCGCCGAGTTCCTCGACGACGTCGACCTCGACCTGGAGCCCTTCGCCCTCTGCTGCGTTTTCAAGGTCTTCCGGACGGGAACCGACGGTGACCGTCTTGCCGTGCGCCTCGTCGAGGATGTTGCGCGGAACGGGGTAGACGGTGCCGCCGAACTGCACGCCGCCGTCGACCACCGGAAGCTCGAGCAGGTTCATGGCGGGGGAGCCGATGAAGCCTGCTACGAACACGTTCTTCGGCTTGTCGTAGAGGTTGCGCGGGGTGTCGACCTGCATCAGCAGGCCGTCCTTGAGAACCGCGACACGGTCACCCATGGTCATCGCCTCGACCTGGTCGTGGGTCACATAGACCGTCGTGACGCCCAGGCGGCGGGTCAGGGACGCGATCTGGGTCCGGGTCTGCACGCGGAGCTTGGCATCCAGGTTGGACAACGGCTCGTCCATGAGGAAGACCTGCGGGTTCCGCACGATCGCACGGCCCATGGCGACACGCTGTCGCTGGCCGCCGGAGAGCGCCTTCGGCTTGCGGTCCAGATACGGCTCGAGGTCCAGGAGCTTGGCGGCCTCTTGGACCCGCGCGGTGCGCTCTTCCTTGCTGATGCCGGCGATCTTCAGCGCGAAGCCCATGTTGTCCGCGACGGTCATGTGCGGGTACAGGGCGTAGTTCTGGAAGACCATGGCGATGTCGCGGTCCTTCGGAGGAACGTCGGTGACATCGCGGTCGCCTATGAGGATGCGGCCGGAGTTCACATCCTCGAGACCTGCGAGCATGCGCAGGGAGGTGGATTTTCCACAGCCTGAGGGTCCGACGAGGACCAGGAATTCGCCATCGGCGATATCAATGCTGAGCTTGTCAACAGCGGGCTTGTCCGTGCCCGGGTACAGACGCGTTGCGTTATCAAAAGTAACTGTAGCCACAGTTATCAATCCCTTCACCGGCAGGTACGTGCCGGACGATCCGTAGTGAATGGTCGTTTTATTCAGTTGTCTGTTCAATTGTACGTTTCATGCGCATACTCCCCGGCCGAAGCCGAGGAGTATCCAATGACGCCGCACGGTAACTGTGCGCCACATCACAACCAGAGTATGGCATGTATATGGCATTCCGGCCAAAATGTTACGAACGTCACAGGTGAAACGGCTCACACCGTCCTAGCCTGCGCCGGCCACGGCACGTTTCCGCTCCCGCAACAGCGCCTCCAGGAAGTCGCAGACCTGGACCGGGGACTCCACGCGGAACTCCGCCTGGGTGAAATCGAGGCCCACCTTGACCCCCAGGTCGCCGGGGACCAGCCGGCCCAGGGCATCCTCGTCGGTGACGTCGTCCCCGGCGAAGACCACGGCCGTGGCCCCGGTGGCCTGCCTCAGGAAGGCGACCCCCTCGCCCTTCGAGGCGTGGACCACGGAGGACTCCAGCACGCGGTTTCCGGTTTTCAGGAAGACGCCCGGGCGGTCCTGCAGCACGGCACGGGCCGCGGCCACCGCATCCGCGGCGACGTCGTCGGCCGCGAGCCTGGTATGGAGGACCACTCCGGCGGGCTTGTCCTCCAGCAGCGTGCCCGGCGCGTGTTCCATGATCCCTTCGAGGACCAGGCGGACGCCGGCAAGCAGTTCCCGCTGGGCGCCGTCGAGCGTGAGCGGGGCGGAGCCGGGCCCCATCCAGACTTCCGCGCCGTGGCTGCCGATCAGCAGCGTGTTCTCCGGCGGGAGGGCGACCGCCCGCAGGCTGGCCAGGGCCCGTCCCGAGATGAGCGCCGTCGTCGTCCGCGGGAGGGCGGCCAGCCCGGCGAATGCGGCCGCCGCGCGGGGGAGGGCCCGGGAGTCTTCCGCATGGTCCACGAGGGGTGCCATGGTGCCGTCAAAATCCATCGTGACCAGCAGCTGCCCGGTGCCGGCGACCCGGCGGACCGCCTCCAGCAGCTCCGGTGAGAGGGAAAGGGACGTCGTGCCGGGATTGTCGGCGCCTGTCTTGCCCGTGCCGGGTTTGTCGGCGCCGGTGGCGTCACGTGTCATCGCGGATTACCTTCTCGTTCAGGGCGGTCAGGAACTCAGAAGACCAGCGGTCGACGTCGTGGTCCAGGATCTGCTTGCGCATCGCCCGCATCCGGCGCGCGGCCTCGGCCGGCTGCATGTTCACGGCCTTCATGATGGTGTCCTTGAGGCCGTCGATGTCGTGCGGGTTCATCAGCAGCGCCTGCTTGAGCTGGTCCGCGGCGCCGGCAAATTCGCTGAGCACGAGCGCGCCGTCGTTTTTGGTGCGTGCCGTGACGTATTCCTTGGCCACGAGGTTCATGCCGTCCCGCAGGGCGGTGACCAGCATGACGTCCGCCGCGAGGTACAGCGCCACCATCTCCTCGACGGGGTAGCTGTGGTGCAGGTAGCGGACGGCGGTGTTCTGCATGGTGTCGTAGGTGCCGTTGATGTGTCCGACGGTGCCCTCGACCTCCTCGCGCAGCAGGCGGTACTGCTCCACGCGTTCCCGGCTGGGGCTGGCCACCTGGATCAGGGCCGCGTCCTCCACGGTGACCTTGCCGTCGGCCAGCAGTTCCTCGTAGGCCTTGAGCCGGTGGCGGATGCCCTTGGTGTAGTCGAGGCGGTCGACGCCGAGCAGGATGGTCTTGGGATTCCCGAGATCGCGGCGGATCTGGCGGGCGCGCTCGATGATCTCGGGCCTGCGTGCCAGCTCGCTGATCTGCTGCACGTCGATGGAGATGGGAAACGCCTGGGCGCGGGCAATGTGGGTGGTTGCGCCGTCGCCGCCCTTGACATGGACCTGCTGCTGCTTGACGCTGGCACCCAGGAAGCGGCGGGCGGAGCGCATGAAGTTCCCCGCGTCGCTGCTGCGCTGGAAGCCCACGAGGTCTGCGCCGAGCAGGCCGTCGATGATCGCCCGGCGCCACGGGAGCTGGGCGAAGATCTCCGGCGGGGGGAAGGGGATGTGGTTGAAGAAACCGATCCTCAGGTCCGGGCGCGCATCGCGGAGCATCTTGGGGACGAGCTGGAGCTGGTAGTCCTGCACCCAGACGGTGGCGCCGGGGGCCGCATGGTGCGCGACGGCGTCGGCGAACCTCCGGTTGACCCTGCGGTAGGCGTCCCACCAGGTCCGGTGGAACTCCGGCGGTGCGATCACGTCGTGGTACAGCGGCCACAGGGTCGCGTTGGAGAAGCCCTCATAGAACAGCTCGATGTCCTGCGTGCTGAGCTGGACGGGGACGAGGTCGATGCCGCCGTGCGTGAAGGGCTCGACGGTCTCATCGGGTGCCCCGTGCCAGCCCACCCAGGCGCCGTCGGTCTTGGTCATCATCGGAGCCAGGGCCGTGACGAGGCCGCCGGGGGAGCGGCGCCAGCCGTCCTCGCAGCCACTTTCCTCCGCAGCGCAGCGGTCCACGGGCAACCGGTTGGAGACCACCATGAAGTCGTGCTCCGCGGCTGTCGCTGTGCTTGAAACCGCGTGATCGGCGCGTTCGGTTGCTTCCATTGGTGCCCCCTGGGCTCGCTCGTGGCTCTCAACCCACCCTAGCCGGACGGAATCTTCCGTGCTATTCGCCCTTTCGTCCTTTTGGGCGTGGCAGAGAAACTTGAGAGCGCAAGCTCTCAGTTTTCTCCCCTAAAATGATGAAGTTGCCACTGAGTGGACCATCCACGCCGATCGACACGAGGAACCAATGAGCCCCGCAAACGAACCACGACAGTCCAAGGCAGAGCGAACTGCCGCGGCCCGCGAAAAAGCACGGGAGATCCGCGAGGCGCAACTGAAGAAGGAAAAACGCAACAAGCTGCTCATCGGCTGGGGCATCGTGGTGGCCGTCGTGGCCATCATCGTGATCGTGGCACTCGTGGTCACCTCCAACATCCAGAAGAACACCCCGATCGCCGACGAGGGCCCCACTCCGGCCAACGGCAACATCCACGGCGGCGTCACCCTGCTGGCCAACACCGACGTGGCCAAGCCGGACCCGGCAACCATCAGCATGGCCGACCTTCCCGCCGCCCCGGCCACGCCGCCGGCAGAGGTCACGGCCCCCGGCGCCGAGGCCGAGTCCGGCAAACCCGTGAAGGTGGTCGTCTACATCGACTTCATCTGCCCGGTGTGCAAGAGCTTCGAGGCGCAGTACAACACAGGACTGACCAAACTGCGCAACGAAGGCAAGATCACGGTGGAATACCGCCCGCTGGGCTTCCTGGACAGCCGCTCCACCACCAACTACTCGTCCCGCGCGGCCAACGCCGCCGCCTGCGTCGTCAACGAGTCCCCGGACAAGTACTCGGACTTGGTCAACGCCCTCTTTGACAAGCAGCCCGCTGAAGGCACGGCCGGCCTGTCAGATTCGGAACTGAAGAAGATGGCCGCCGACGTCGGGGCCAAGAGCATCGACAAGTGCGTGGACGACAAGACCTACCGCCCGTACGTGAAGCACACCACCCAGGAGGCCCAGGTCATCGGGGTTACGGGTACGCCCACCGTCTTTGTGGAAGGCAAGCAGTGGGGCAAGGGCGACAGTGCCCAGACTCCGTTCGACCAGTTCCTGCAGGCCGCCATCGACGCCAAGAAGTAGCAGCACCCAGCAGCGGCAACAGCTGTTGGCCCGGTTCCGGCTTCATCCGGGACCGGGTTGGCTGTTGGTTTCTCGCCACGGTTACATCGGTTCCTTCCCGGCGTTTTTGACCAGCATTTTTACCACCGGGCGTGCTTGGGCTAACCTTGTCTAGCGTCATGGCGCCAGGCCCCTGATCGGGGTCCTGCGCCCGGCGTGACACAGGAATGCCTCCTTAGCTCAGTTGGCCAGAGCACCGCTCTTGTAAAGCGGGGGTCGTCGGTTCGAATCCGACAGGGGGCCCTACGAACCCCTCCGTTCCGGCGATTTTGCCCCGAACGGAGGGGTTTTTCATGCGCGGTGACCGGGGCATGGGGATGAGCCCGCCTACGCCCTCCGCGGGCCGCGGTGCGTGCGCCCGTGGACCAGGAAGTACAGCAGGACCGCAGAACACATCAGCAGGCTCAGGGCGCCGTACATCCCGGCGTAGCCCAGCACGGGGACGAGCGCACCCAGGACCACCGGTCCCAGCCCCGTCCCGGCGTCGAGCATGAAGTAAAACGTGGAAATACCGGTGCCCATGCGCGCTGGGGGCACCGCGGTGACTGCAATCGTCTGGGCACACGGCAACAGTGCCCCGAAGCCGAAACCAACCAGGATCCCGGCCAGCCCGATGCTCCAGACGCTCGGTTCGAGTGCCAGCATGGCCAGGCCCAGGGCGAAGAATGCCAGCGTCGGATACATGACGCTGTTGTCGCCCCGGCGGTCCTGGATCCGTCCGACGAACAACCTCGAGGCCAGCACCGCTGCGGCATAGAGCAGGAAGAAGATCCCCGCTGAGTCGGACATTCCCCGGGCCTTGGCATAGGACACGAGAAAGGCGAGGATGCCCGAGTAGGCGAGGCCGACGACGAAAATGACACTTGCGATGGGCAGGGCATCGGGATCCAGCAGGGCGGAGAGACGTGACCGGCGGCTGGGTTCGTGGTGCCCGGAGTGCTTCCCGGGGCTGCGGACCCGCTCGGGCAGGCGCAGCGTGAACGCAATGATGAGCGAGATCACGGAGGAGGCGGCGCAGAAGTAGAAGATGCCCTCGTACTCTCCGTTCGAGGAGAGCTGGATGGCCAGGGACGGTCCCAGGGCCGTGGCGAGCGTGGCGGACAGGCCGAAGTACCCGGTGCCCTCGCTCCGCCGCGCGGGCGGGATCAGGGTCTGGACCGCAGCTGCGATCGCTGTGTTCCCGGCACCGAATGCCAGTCCGTGGACGAAGCGCAATGCCAGCAGCAGGCCCAGCGTGTTCGCCGGCAGGTACAGCAGCGATGCCACGACGAACACGGCGAGGCTGGCCAGGAGTACGCGGCGCCGGCCGAGGGTGTCCAGCAGCCGCCCGGCGAAGAGGCGGGCCACCATGGAACCCACGATGAAGGCGCTCGAGGCGAACCCGGCGGCGCTGTCCGAGGCCTGGAAACGCTCCACGGCGTAGAGCGCCATCGATGTCATGAGCAGGTAAAACACCATCGAGATGAAAAGGTTGGTCACGATCGCGAGGACAAAGTTCCGTGTCCAGAGCCTTGTCTGTGGCTGGCTGTCCTCGCCCATTCGTTATCCTTCCCCCGGCTGCGCAGCTGGCCTGGTGGCCGGCGCGCGGCTTCAATTATCCCCGCGGCGGGGACCGGACGGGTGCTGGGCGGTGCCGCGGGTCCCGGCGCCCGGCCCGCGCGCGGTGCAGTTTTGTCCCATATCCCCCAACTGCGTGCATAATGACCTAAACTGCTTCACTGATACGCCTGAAATGGCGCTGCGCAGCAACGAAAGTGAACCCCGCCATGGCTACCGATTACGACGCCCCACGCAAGACAGAAGAAGAATCCCCGGCTGAATCGCTGGAGGCCCTGCAGGCTTCCCGTGGCGGCGGCGCGCAGACTGCTGTCATCGACGTCGAGGAGAACGACACCGCCGAGGGAATCGACCTTCCCGGCGCGGATCTGTCCGGCGAAGAACTGACCGTCGTCGTCGTTCCCCAACAGTTTGATGAATTCACCTGTTCCTCCTGCTTCCTGGTCCGCCACCGGTCACAGGTGGCCCGTGAAAAGAACGGCCTGAATTACTGCCGCGACTGCGAAGGCTAGGACCCGCCGGCACGCCATCAACTCCACAGCGTGCAGCAGCAGGCATCGCGACGCGCCGGACCCGCACGGGTGCCGGCGCTTCGCCGTTTTGTGACCCGGCGCGGCCCAGATTAACGGTTGGGCGCCGAAGCCGGTGAAGCTCTCGCCAGCAGGCACGGGCGCTCGTACGCTTGAACTGTCTGATCCTTTGAGGGGGTAGCCGAGTTGAAAAAGATCCAGGTGTGGCTTGTCGCCCTTCTGATGGCCGCCGGTCTGGGCCTGCTGGCTCCCGGCCCCGCCGTCGCGGACTCCTACTGCGGGCTGGTCTGGGGATCGCTCGTCAAGGCGGATCCCGCCATGAGCCAGGCGAAGGTGGTCAACGTCAGGACCGGGCAGCACTACTGCTTCGACCGGCTGGTCATTGACCTCAACGGAGCAGTGGCCGGCTACACCGTCGGCTATGTCAAGGAAGTGGGGCAGGAAGGCTCCGGGGCACCGATCCCGTTGCGGGGCCAGGCGTTCCTCCGTGTCACTGTCAACGCGCCCGCCTACGACGACAGCGGCAAGGCCACCTACAACCCGGCGGACAAGAACGAACTGAGCAATGTAACCGGCTACCAGACCTTCCGGCAGGTGGCGTGGGCAGGCAGTTTCGAAGGCTACTCCGGCCTGGGGCTCGGGGTCCGGGCACGGCTGCCGTTCCGGGTGTTCACCCTGGCCGGCCCCGACGCAGGATCACGCCTCGTGGTCGACGTCGCGCACTTCTGGTAACAAGCACTTCTGGTAGCAGGCACTTGCTGGAAGCAAGCACTTCCGGTAACAACGACGCCGGGCCGCGCCGAAGGCAGGCCCGCGCCCAGGCCGCTTAGTAAGCTGACTGAGAAATTCCGGCCGGGATCGTCGCCGGCCGGATCCCGCCGGAGTAGCGTCTGGAGTACCGGCCCCAGCGGCAGCGGGCGAAACGGTATCGGACCCACCCAGGAGGATTCATGAAAGCATCACCTACTCTCACGGCCAACCTGCAGGCAGTCCTCGCGGACCTGATTGAGCTTCACATCCAGGGCAAGCAGGCGCACTGGAACATTGTGGGAACCAACTTCCGGGACCTTCACCTGCAGTTGGACGAGATCATCGATGCGGCACGTGTCTTCGCGGACGAGACGGCGGAGCGCATGCGCGCCCTCCACGCACTGCCGGACGGCCGCAGCTCGACGGTCTCCAAGTCCACGTCCCTGGCCGAATTCCCGGCTGGCCTGATCAATACCAAGGATGCGATCGAACGGATCGTCGCCGCCCTTGAGGCGGCAGTCGGCACGATGCGCAAGGTCCACGACGAGGTGGACGAAGAGGACCCCACGTCGGCGGACCTGCTGCACGCCATCATCGCCAGGCTGGAGCAGTTCGCCTGGCTGGTAAACGCCGAGACCATGAAGCCCACGGCCAGCGTCACCACCGCCAACAGCAAGTAGCACCGCTCGCCCTTTACCGCAAGCTTTCCAGAGCGTCCGACGCCGGGTTCCTCCCGGCGCCGGACGCCTCTCTTTAACCCGCGACGATGCCCTTGACTTCCGCCGCGGACAGCGAATACTTAAGTATGTGCTTAACAATCCAGCGCAACCGCAAGCAGGGGATCAGGAGCTCGACGGCGTCTTCCATGCGCTCGCCGACCCCACCCGCCGCGCCATGCTCGTCAGGCTCTGCGAGGGGCCGGCCACGGTCTCCCAGTTGGCGGAGCCGTTCGGGATGAGCCTGCCCGGGATTGTGCAGCATCTTCAGGTCCTGGAAGCCAGCGGCCTGATCCGCAGCGAAAAGATCGGCCGGGTGCGCAGCTGCAGCGTCAACCCTGCCGCGGTCCGGCGCGCAGAGAACTGGCTGGGCCAGCGCCGGACGCCGGGGGAGCGCCGACTCGACCGGCTTGAGAGCTTTCTGGATACCCAGCCACCCCACTGAACAGATACCAGGAGTCCGCCATGAGCACCCCCATCACGCACGCCAGTTTCAGCCTGGAGCGCCAGCTGAACGCCTCGCCGTCGAGCGTTTTCCGCGCGTTCTCGGACCATGCGAGCAAGAAAAAGTGGTTCGCCGGGCCGCCCGAATGGAACCAGGGGGAGTCGAACCTGGACTTCAGGGAGGGCGGCCGCGAGACGGACGTCGGCGGCCCCGCCGGCGGCTTCGTCTCCACGATGCACGCGGTCTACCACGACATCGTGGAGAACGAACGGATCGTCTACACCTACGAGATGCTCCTGGATGGGGTGCGCATGTCCGTTTCGCTCAGCACCCTGGAGCTGGAGCCCGACGGCGACGGCACCCGGCTGACCCTGACCGAGCAGGGCGCCTTCTTCACCGGCAGCGTCGAAAGCGATGCGGCCCAGGTGGCAGGCCGCAAGGAAGGCACCAACGGCCTGCTGGACGCGCTCAAGGCCTTCGTCGAGGGAAGCTGAGCCGGCTGGCCGCCGTCGTCCGCTCCGTCAGCGTGCGGTGGGCACCTTGCGGAGGGCGGCGGCGGCGAGGACGGACGCTCCGGCCATCAGCACCAGCGCGATGGCGGCCGTGACGTGGACGCCTGATTCGAAGGCGGCACGGGCGGCCGCCGTCACCGCCTCCGCCAGCGGCGCCGGCAGGGACTGCGCCAGCTCGACGGCACCGGCGAGCGTCTCGCCTGCCTGCGCGGTGGCCGTACCGGTTGATTGGCCGGCCGCCGGTTCGCCCAGTCCCGCGGGCAGGTGGAGGTTGCGCTGGTAGGAGGCGGTCAGGATGGACCCCAGAATCGCCGTGCCCAGCAGGGACCCCACCTCGTAGCCGGTCTCGGAGATCGCCGCGGCAGCGCCGGATTTCTCCGCCGGGGCCGCGCCCAGGATCAGGTCGTTGGAGATCGTTTCGGCCGCGCCGACGCCGAGGCAGAGGACCAGCAGGGCGGCCAGCAGGATCCCCGGGCCGTGGCTGTGGTCACCGAAGGCCACCAGGAAGTAGCCCGCCGCGCTCAGCAGGAGTCCGCCGGCCACGACGAAGCCGGGACGGACCTTCCGCACGAGCGGCACGACGAGCAGGCCCGCCGCGACGGTGGCGATCAGCGCCGGGATCATGGCGACGCCGGACTCGGAGGGGGACTGGCCCTCCAGCAGTTGCAGGTGCTGGGCCAGGAACAAAATGAAGCCGTTGAAGGAAAACAACGCCAGGACGTTGGCGGTAATCGCCGTGCTGAAGACCCTGTTGCCGAAGAGGCTGACGTCCAGCAGCGGTGACGCCGCGGCGGACTGCTCCTTGCCGTTCGGGGCCCGACCTCCTTGTTCCCGAGTCCCGTGCAGCAGGGCCCGCTGCCGGCGGATGAAGACGTAGCCCATGAGCAGGCCGAAGCCCATCGCGGCAACGGGTTCCGGTGCCAGGCCGTGGGTGGCGAGGGCCTTGATGCCGTAGACCACGGGAACCATCACCAGCAGGGACAGGATGATGCTGGGAACGTCCACCCGGCCCGGCTGGGGGTCGCGCGATTCCGGGACCAGGACCGGGCCGAGCACCAGCAGCGGCAGGATGATCGGCACCGCCACCAGCAGGATTGCACCCCACCAGAAGTGCTCCACGAGCCAGCCGCCGAAGATCGGGCCGAGCGCGGCGCCGCCGGAGAAGCCTGCAGCCCAGATGGCCACGGCCAGCCGGCGCCTGTTGGGCTGCGGGAAGATGTTGCGGATCAGGGAGAGCGTGGACGGCATCAGCATCGCGCCGAAGAATCCCAGTCCGACGCGGCCGGCGATCAGCCATTCGGCGCTCGGTGCGAAGGCGGTCGCCGCCGAGACCGCGGCGAAACCGGCGCTGCCGATCAGGAGCAGCTTGCGGCGGCCGATCCTGTCGCCCAGGCTGCCCATCGCCACGAGCAGTCCCGCCAGGACCAGGGGGTAGGCGTCGACAATCCAGAGCAGCTGGACGCCGGTGGCGTCGAGGCTGCGGGCGATGGACGGCAGCGCGAAGGTCAGCGCGGTGTTGTCCACCGCCACGAGCAGTACCGGGAACATCAGCACGGCCAGGGCCAGCCAGTCGCGCCACGGTGCGCGCGGGGCCGGGACAGTCGGCGTGGCGGTGCTGCCGGTGAGCGGGCTGAAAGATGTGTTGCTCATGAAGATAACTATACCGTCTGGACGGTATAGTTAAGAAATGGTGCCGGTGCCGGGCATGATAGGAACCATGGCCAGAAAACCCGTAGCCCGCGAAGCCGTCCTTGATGCCTTCGAATCCCTCCTGATCGATGAGGGCGAGCGGGCAGCGACGCTGGATGCCGTCGCCAGGCTGGCGGGGGTCTCCAAGGGCGGGCTGCTGTACCACTTCCCGAACAAGGAAGCCATGATCTCCGTGCTGCTCGAACGGCTGGACCGGCTCCTTGCCGAGGACGTCAAGGCCATGGCGGCCGCTCCGGAAGGTGCCGCAGCCTACTTCATCAAGTCCTCGGTCTGGGCGGACACCCCGATGGACCGGGTCTTCGTGGCCGCCACCCGGCTGGCCGAAGTCGCGCATGAGGAGACCCTGCACCGCTTCGCGGCCGGCCAGGCCCGCTGGCTCGAACTTTTGGCCGCCGACATCGGCCCCGGGATGGCCAAGGCCGTCCTGTACATGGGGGACGGGCTGTACTTCAACGCCATGCTGGCCCGCGGCCCCGGCGGCCCGCTCCCCGAGGTGGGCGGCGACGTCGAAAGCCTGCTGGCCGCCGTCGAACGGCTGCGCGGCTGAGCGGTTTGCGGCTGTCGATATAGTCCCCGGCTGCCGAAGTCGCCGGAAGCGTGCCAGATCGCAGCAACCTTCCGGCGAGCCCGCGTGCTGACCGGCGACTTCGCGGCCGCGGACCGCCTGGCGGTGCCGTTCTGCCGGCCGACGTCGAAAGCCTGCTGGCCGCCGTCGAACGGCTGCGCGGCTGAGCGGTTTGCGGCTGTCGATATAGTCCCCGACTGCCGAAGTCGCCGGAAGCGTGCCAGATCGCAGCAACCTTCCGGCGAGCCCGCGTGCTGACCGGCGACTTCGCGGCCGCGGACCGCCTGGCGGTGCCGATCTGCCGGCCGACGTCGAAAGCCTGCCGGCCGACGTCGAAAGCCTGCCGGCCGCCGTCGAACGGCTGCGCGGCTGAGCCTGCGGCTGTCCCTCGTAGGAGTTTGCAGACGCGGGCCGGACGGAGGACAATGGGGGCCAGTGACTGTTGTCACCGCAATTGAATATGCCTTTGATCTGCGGCGGGAGAGTTCTGCTAGTAGGTACAAGCAGGCGCCGTAGGAGCAAACCCTCCCCAGGAATCTCTCAGGCCCATGTACCGCCGCGGCAAGGCAACTCTGGAAAGTAGCAGGCTGTCCAGCCCGGCTCCGGGTCCGTCCCGGACAATTGGCCCTGACATGCTGTGCTCACCGACGGTGCAAGCGGCGCCTGCGACAGCGGGCAAAGCGGAAACTCTCAGGTCCAATACAGAGCGGGGAGGAACCCGAACCAATGTGGCGCACCCTGCGCCGCCTTATTTATGGAGTTCCTTGTGACTGTTACCCCAGCCTCCACGTCCTTCGTTGACCGGCATATCGGCGCCCGCCGCCAGTCCGACGTCGACGCCATGCTGAAGGCTGTCGGCTACGACACCGTCGATGCGCTCGTGGACACCGCCGTCCCGAAAGACATCAGGCAGGACTCCCCGCTGGAGCTCTCCGAAGCCCTCAGCGAGGTCGAAGTCCTCGCCGAACTGCGCAGGATCGCCGCGAAGAACAAGACCGCTGTCCAGATGATCGGCCAGGGCTACTACGACACCCTGACCCCGCCGGTGATCCGCCGGAACATCCTCGAGGCCCCCGCCTGGTACACCGCCTACACGCCGTACCAGCCGGAAATCTCGCAGGGCCGGCTCGAGGCGCTGCTGAACTTCCAGACCATGGTCCAGGACCTCGTGGGCCTGCCGGTCGCCAACGCCTCCCTGCTGGACGAGGCCACCGCCGTCGCCGAGGCCGTGCTGATGATGCGCCGGGCGAACAAGAACAAGGCCGCCCACGACGGCAAGACCGTGCTGGACGCCGACTGCCTGCCGCAGACCATCGCCATCGTCAAGGGCCGCGCCGAGGCGCTCGGCTTCGAGGTCGAGGTCGCCGACCTGTCCAAGGGCCTGCCCGACGGCGTCATCAACGGCGTCGTGCTCCAGCAGCCCGGCGTTTCGGGCCGGGTGTTCGACCACTCCGCCGTCATCGCCGAGGCCAAGGAACGCGGCGCCCTCGTCACCGTCGCCGCCGACCTGCTGGCCCTGACGCTCATCACCCCTCCTGGCGAGCAGGGCGCGGACATCGCCGTCGGCTCCACCCAGCGCTTCGGCGTCCCGCTGTTCTTCGGCGGCCCGCACGCCGCCTACATGGCTGTGCAGAAGGGCCTCGAGCGGTCCATGCCGGGCCGGCTGGTCGGCGTGTCCAAGGACGACGCCGGCGTTCCCGCGTACCGCCTGGCGCTGCAGACCCGCGAGCAGCACATCCGCCGCGAGAAGGCCACCTCCAACATCTGCACCGCGCAGGCGCTGCTGGCCATCGTGTCCTCCTTCTACGCCGTCTATCACGGCCCGGACGGCCTCAAGGCAATCGCCGAAACCACGCACGGCCATGCCAGGACGATCGCCGCGTCGCTGAAGGCCGCCGGCCTTTCCGTGCTGCACACGTCCTTCTTCGACACCGTCACCGTCTCCGTCCCGGGCAAGGCCGCCGGAATCATCGCCGCCGCCGAGGCCAAGGGCATCAACCTGCGTGCCATCGACGCGGACACGGTCGGCATCTCCACCGATGAGGCGACGACGGCGGGCATCGTCGCCGACGTCGTGGCCGCCTTCGGCGCCGGCGTGGCGGGCAGCGCCTCCGACGCCGCCTTCGCCCTGGACGCCGCCGTCGAACGGACCTCGGACTACCTGCAGCACCCGGTCTTCAACACCCACCGCTCCGAGACCCAGCTGCTGCGCTACATCCGCCGGCTCTCGGACCGCGACCTCGCGCTGGACCGCACCATGATCCCGCTGGGCTCGTGCACTATGAAGCTGAACGCCACCGCGGAGATGGAGGCCATGTCCTGGCCGGAGTTCGCCTCCATCCACCCCTTCGCCCCCGAGTCCCAGACCGCCGGCTGGCGTGAACTGATCGAGGACCTCGAGGCGCAGCTGACCGAGATCACCGGCTACGACCAGGTCTCCATCCAGCCCAACGCCGGTTCCCAGGGCGAGCTGGCCGGCCTGCTGGCCATCCGCGGCTACCACCGCTCCCGCGGCGAGGCGGGGCGCAACATCTGCCTGATCCCCGCCTCCGCGCACGGCACCAACGCCGCCTCCGCCGTGCTGGCCGGCATGAAGGTCGTCGTGGTCGCCACTTCCTCCGACGGTACGATCGACCACGCCGACCTCACCGCCAAGATCGAGCTGCACAAGGACGCGCTGGCCGCGATCATGATCACCTACCCGTCCACCCACGGGGTGTACGACGCCGACGTCCGCGAGGTCTGCGACGCCGTCCACGCCGCCGGCGGCCAGGTCTACGTGGACGGCGCCAACCTCAACGCCCTCGTCGGGCTGGCTCAGCCGGGCCTGTTCGGCGGCGACGTCTCGCACCTGAACCTGCACAAGACCTTCTGCATCCCGCACGGCGGCGGCGGCCCCGGCGTCGGCCCAGTCGCAGCGAAGGCGCACCTGGCGCCCTTCATGCCCGGCAACGCCGCCGACCCGGCCAACGGCGCCGGCGGCACCCCGATCTCCGCCACCCGCTACGGTTCGGCCGGCGTGCTGCCGATCTCCTGGGCCTATGTGAAGCTGATGGGCGGCCGGGGACTGACCGAGGCCACCAAGTCGGCGCTGCTCGCGGCCAACTACGTCGCGGCGCGCCTGGATGAGTTCTTCCCGGTGCTCTACACCGGCGCGGGCGGCCTCGTGGCGCACGAGTGCATCCTGGACCTGCGCGAGCTCACGTCCAGGACCGGCGTCACCGCCGAGGACGTCGCCAAGCGCCTCATCGACTACGGCTTCCACGCCCCCACGCTGGCGTTCCCGGTTGCCGGCACGCTGATGGTGGAGCCCACCGAATCCGAGGACCTCGCGGAGATCGACCGGTTCATTGAAGCGATGATCACCATCCGGCAGGAAATCGACCAGGTGGCCAATGGCGACTTCACGGTCGCGGACAGCCCGCTGCGCAACGCACCGCACACGGCCGCCGCGGTCATCAGCACCGACTGGGCACGGGCGTACCCGCGCGAGCAGGCCGCATTCCCCGTCCACCACCTCAAGCAGGACAAGTACTTCCCGCCGGTCGGCCGGATCGACGGCGCCGCCGGCGACCGCAACCTGATCTGCTCCTGCCCGCCGCTTTCCGAGTTTGAAGACTAGACCAGCATCCGGTGGTTGAGCTTGTCGAAACCGATCTCGACAGGCTCGATCACCGGGGCTCGATCACTGCCTCACCGGCTTGAAAGGTAATTCACAATGACTGAGAATTTCACTGCCCTGTACGCAGAGCACCAGAAGCTCGGTGCCTCTTTCACGGACTTCGGCGGCTGGCAGATGCCGCTCAAGTACAGCTCCGAGCTGGCCGAACACCACGCCGTCCGCAAATCCGCCGGCCTCTTCGACCTCTCCCACATGGGCGAGGTCTGGGTCACCGGCCCGGACGCCGCCGCGTTCCTGGACTACGCCCTCGTGGGCAAGATCTCCGCCATGCCGGTCGGCAAGGCCAAGTACTCGCTGATCTGCAACGAGGACGGCGGCATCATCGACGACCTCATCACCTACCGGCGGCCCGCCGGTGCGGACGGAACAGACACGTTCCTCGTGGTGCCCAACGCCGGGAACGCCAAGGTTGTCGCCGCGGCCCTGGCCGAACGGGCCGGTTCCGGCAAAGAGGGGGGCTTCGACGTCGCGGTCGAGGACGCCTCCGCGACGACCTCACTGATCGCCGTGCAGGGTCCCAAGGCGGAGGAGATCCTGCTGCGCCTGGTTCCGGCCGCCCGGCACGACCTCGTAACCGGTCTGAAGTACTACGCCGCCGTGGAGGTTCCGTTCCTGGTCGGCGGCAGCAGCAAAGACCTGCTGCTGGCCCGCACCGGCTACACCGGTGAGGACGGCTTCGAGATCTTCGTGGCCAACGACGACGCCGCCCCCCTGTGGGCTTCGGTCGCCGAAGCGGGGGCTGAGTTCGGCATCGTTCCGTGCGGCCTCGCCTCCCGCGATTCGCTCCGGCTCGAAGCCGGCATGCCGCTCTACGGCAACGAGCTTTCGCTCGAACGGTCGCCGTTCGACGCCGGCCTGGGTCCCGTCGTGGCGCTGAAAAGCAAGGAAGGCGACTTCGTGGGCCGTTCGGCACTGGAGGCCGCCAAGGAGGCCGGTTCCGAGCGCAAGCTGGTGGGCCTGAAGGGCCTCGGACGCCGTGCCGGCCGCGGGCACTACCCGGTCCTCAAGGACGGCGTAGTGGTTGGTGAGGTCACGTCCGGACAGCCCTCCCCCACCCTCGGCTACCCGATTGCGATGGCCTACGTCGACATCGAGTTCACCGAGCCGGGCACGGCCCTGGACATCGACCTGCGCGGCAAAGCGGAGCCCTTCGAGGTTGTTGCCCTGCCGTTCTACAAGCGCCAAAAGTAATTACTCCCGACGCTCCCTCACCTTTCGCAGTGTTTGGGCCGACGCTCTCTCACTTGTTGCACTCCAAACTTAAGGAAAAACACACATGGCCAAGGTTGCCGCTGAACTGAAGTACTCCGCCGAGCACGAGTGGATCGCCGCTGATGGCTCGGGACCGTCCGTGATCGGCGTGTCCGCCGTTGCCGCCGAGGCTCTGGGCGACATCGTGTACGTGGACCTGCCCGAGGTCGGCTCCACGGTGACCGCGGGGGAGACCTGCGGGGAGATCGAGTCCACCAAGTCCGTTTCGGACCTGTACTCCCCGGTGACGGGCGAGGTCACGGAGGTCAATGACGGCGTCGTCGCCGATCCTGCCGTGATCAACTTCGATCCGTATGGTGCCGGGTGGCTGTTCAAGGTCTCTGTGACCGAAGAGGGCCCGCTGCTGTCCGCGCAGGAGTACGCTGCAGCCAACGGCGGCGAGCTGTGAGCGCCGCCGGCACCGCCACGGCAGTCACCGCCTTCGAGCAGGTCGTGTCCCCGTCCCTGGACGCGGAGCTGTCCGCGCTGGATCCGGAGATCGCCGCGAGGATCGATGCCGAGCTGGGCCGGCAGCGCGACGGCCTGGAGATGATCGCCTCGGAGAACCACACGGCGGTGGCCGTGATGCAGGCGCAGGGCTCGGTGCTGACCAACAAGTACGCCGAGGGTTACCCGGGCAAGCGGTACTACGGCGGCTGCGAGCACGTGGACGTCATCGAACAGCTCGCCATCGACCGGGTCAAGGCCCTGTTCGGCGCCGGGTTCGCGAACGTGCAGCCGCACTCCGGTGCGCAGGCGAACGCCTCGGTCATGCACGCCCTGATCAAGCCCGGCGACACCATCATGGGCCTGAACCTGGCCCACGGCGGGCACCTGACGCACGGCATGCGGATCAACTTCTCCGGCCGGCTCTACAACGTGGTCCCGTACCAGGTCCGCGAGGACACCCACACCATTGACATGGCCGAGGTGGAGGCCCTGGCGCTGGAGCACAGGCCGGCACTGATCGTGGCCGGCTGGTCCGCGTACGCCCGGCAGCTGGACTTCGCCGAGTTCCGCCGGATCGCCGATGCCGTGGGCGCGTACCTGATGGTGGACATGGCGCACTTCGCCGGGCTCGTCGCCGCCGGGCTGCACCCCAACCCGGTCCCGCACGCGCACGTCACGACGTCCACGACGCACAAGACCCTCGCCGGTCCGCGCGGCGGGATCATCCTGTCCAACGACGCGGACATCGCCAAGAAGATCAACTCCGCTGTCTTCCCCGGCCAGCAGGGCGGCCCGCTGGAGCACGTCATCGCCGGGAAGGCCGTGGCCTTCAAGATCGCCGCATCGGCCGAGTTCAGGGAACGCCAGGAGCGCGTCCTGGCCGGCGCCAGGATCCTGGCCGACCGCCTGGTCCGGCCGGACGTCACCGCGAAGGGGATCAACGTGATCTCCGGCGGCACCGACGTGCACCTGGTCCTGGTGGACCTGCGCGACTGCGAACTCAACGGCCAGGAGGCCGAGGACCGCCTCGCCGCGATCGACATCACCGTCAACCGCAACGCCGTCCCCTTCGACCCGCGCCCGCCCATGGTCACGTCCGGGCTGCGGATCGGCACCCCGGCCCTGGCCACCCGCGGCTTCGGCGAAGCCGCCTTCCGTGAAGTTGCGGACATCATCGCCGAGGCACTGACCGCCGACGCCGGCGCGGACCTGACCGGCCTCCGTCACCGGGTCGAGGCCCTCGCCGCCGCCCACCCGCTCTACCCCGCGGTTGCCAACCACGCCTAAGGGCAATACTGTTTACTTAGGCTTTTTTGGTATTCGCTTGAGTGGCCAGTTCGACATTTTCCTTTTGATGACGCGGGGGTTGGTTCTTGGCCGGCGCGGGGGCAGCAGTTCATGCAGGATTTCGCGGCAGAAGACCGTGAAGGCCTCCGCCAGACGCTCAGGGGGAAAAAGCCGGGCGCGCGGCGAGGGAACGCCGTACTGCCCGGAGGGTGCGGGTGAAAGAGAACCTCAGGGGGTCTTCCTCGAAGTGGTGGGCGACGTCGCCGATGAGGGACCGGATGGCGTAGTGCACGCAGAGGTATCCGTAGATTTCCTGCAGGACCCCGTCGGGGGTTTTGGAGCGCAGCACGGTCCCGGGGCCGCGCTGGTGGGTTTTGAGTTCATCGAAGCAGGACTCGATTTCCCAGCGTTTGGCGTAGGCTTCGGCAAGGTCCTCCGCGGAGGCGGCGTGCGGGTCAAGGATCGTGGTGATCAGCCGGAATTCGCTGCTCGTGTCGCCGGTGCTGACGGTGTATTCGATCACGCGCACCCGGATGGGGTCCGTGTTGTTCCGCCGTGTCTTCGGGTTCGCGTAGACGGCGGAGAGGTAGGAGCCGTCGGCCAGGTCCTCGAGCACGGGCAGCACGGCGTTGGCCTTGACCCGCCACAGCAGTTGCGCACCGGTTCCGGAGCTGTCCTTCCAGGCCGTGTAGGAGAAGAACCCGCGGTCGGCCATGGCCAGCATGTCCGCCTCCAGCCGGTGGAGCAGGCCCGGATAGAGGTCGTGCTCGGACGTGGAAAAGCCGGAGACCACGGCCCCGATCACCGCGTGCGTGGCGCATTCGACCAGGCCGAGCACCCGCGCCTGCGGGTAGGCGCTTTTCAGATCCGTGGCCGTGCCCGGCCTGCCATACGCGCGCTCGTTGGCCTCCGTGTCCGCCAGATCCAGGCAGGTCCCGTCCACGGACACCAGCCGCCAGGAGCCGTGGAATCCCGGACCGCCCGGGAGTGCCAGAGGCTTCGCGGTCTCGGCGAACAGTTCGGCCATCACGGCGGAACCGAGGCGGGTCCGGGCCTTGAAGATCGCGGCCTTCGTCGGCATCTGCCAGTCCCGGAACCGGCCCGTGATCCATTCCATGCCGGCCAGCAGGGACCGCATCACTTCCTCATACGAACCGGCCGAAAACAAGGCCAGCGCCATCACGTAATAGACCATCAACCGCGACGGCAGCAACCGGTTCCGCTGCTCACGGGCCCCGGTCCGCCCAATCACCGCATCAACGACATCCGGCGGGAAAACCCGCGTCAAAACACCGAGCGAGACGTGGTCACTCAACCGCTCAGGACCCTCGGGAGTCACCCATCCGCTACGCGCCATGCCGAAAGATTAACACAACTACTCTAAGTGAACGGCATTGCGCCTAAGGGACGTATTACAGAAGTAGTAGCAATACAGATCACCTAGCAGTTCAGATCACGACGCCGGGCCGCCGCCACCAGCTGCCGCCCGGCGTCGTGCATCCGGCAGTGTTGTCGCCTACCGGCGGCCACCTTCCGGTGGTTGAGCCTGTCGAAACCCCGGGGACCGCTGGATCTCGACAGGCTCGATCAACGAACTATTCAGTTAGGAACCAACCATGGCCGTTGGAGTCTTCGACCTTTTTTCCATCGGAATAGGGCCCTCCAGTTCGCACACCGTGGGCCCGATGCGGGCCGCCGCGGTTTTCGCCGGCGAGCTCAAGGCGTCCGGAAACCTGGAACGGGTGGCGTCGCTGCGCGTTGACCTTTACGGGTCACTCGCCGCCACCGGCCGCGGGCACGGCACCATGACAGCCATCCTGCTCGGCCTGGAAGGCTACCACCCCGAGCTGATCCTCCCCGAGGAAGTGGAAGAGCGGCTGGCCACCATCGCCGAAACCGGCATCCTGAACCTGGCCGGTGAGGTTTCCCTGCCCTACGGGGAATCCGACATGGTCCTGCACCCCCTGACCATCCTGCCCCGGCACACCAACGGGATGACGTTCACGGTCGCCGACGCCGGCGGCGGGACCCTCCACAGCGCCACGTTCTTCTCCGTGGGCGGCGGCTTCATCATCCGCGACGGCGAGGAAGACGCGGCCCAGAAGGAACTGGACGAATCCAAGAAGGAGCTGCCGCTGCCGTTCCGGACCGCGGCGGAACTGCTGGACCACTGCGCCGCCCGGGGCCTGTCCATCGGGCAGGTCATGCTCGTCAACGAACGCGCCTCCCGGACCGAGGCCCAGATCCGGGACGGGCTGCTGCACATCTACTCCGTCATGGAAGGCTGCGTGCAGGTCAGCCTCAAGCGGACGGGCCTGCTCCCCGGCGGGCTGAAGGTCCGCCGTCGTGCGCCCGACTGGCACGAGCGCCTGCTCAAGGAGGACAAGGGCCACGACCCGATGTACTGGCAGGAATGGGTGAACCTGATCGCCCTGGCCGTCAACGAGGAAAACGCCTCGGGCGGCCGCGTCGTCACCGCCCCCACCAACGGCGCCGCCGGCATCATCCCCGCCGTGCTCTACTACGCCCTTCACTTCGCGCCCGGCATGGACAAGGCCAGCCAGGCCGACCGCGACGACGTCGTGGTCAGGTTCCTGCTGACCGCCGCCGCCGTCGGGGTGCTCTACAAGGAACAGGCATCCATCTCGGGTGCCGAGGTGGGCTGCCAGGGCGAGGTCGGCTCGGCCTCCTCGATGGCCGCCGCCGGCCTGGCCGAGGTCATGGGCGGCACCCCGGCGCAGGTGGAGAACGCCGCGGAAATCGCGATGGAACACAACCTGGGCCTGACCTGCGACCCGATCGGCGGGCTCGTCCAGATCCCCTGCATCGAACGCAACGCGATCGCCGCCGCGAAGGCCATCAACGCCGCCAAAATGGCGCTCTGGGGCGACGGCTCGCACCGGGTCTCCCTCGACGAGGTCATCGTGACCATGCGCGAAACCGGCAAGGACATGAGCTCCAAATACAAGGAAACCGCCATGGGCGGCCTCGCCGTCAACGTTCCGGAGTGCTGACCAATTAGTTGTTGAGCGCGGCCCACAGATTGAGGGACGCGGCAAACACGACCCAGGACAGGTAGGGCAGCATCAGCAGCCCCGCCGCCCGGCTGATCGGTCCGAAGAGCGTCACCGTGGTGGCGACAGCCACGGCAAGGGCGACGATGATGGCGAAGGCGGTCCACAGCGCCGGGGTTCCGAGCACCGTGTACAGGCCGAAGAAAACCGGGGTCCAGAGCAGGTTCAGCGCCAGCTGCACCCCGTAGCTGGTCAGGGCGGCGCGTGACTTTCCGTTCCGGCGGCGCCAGACGAGCCAGGCGGCGACGGCCATCGCAAGGTAGAGCACAGTCCAGGCCGGGCCGAACACCCAGTTCGGCGGCGACCACGGCGCCTTGTCCGCGGTGGCGTACCAGCCGTTGACGTTGCTGGCGGTGGCGAGCCCACCGAGACCGGCCACGAGGGCAGAGGCGCCAAGAAACAGCAGCAATGCCAGCACCTCATGACGGGTCCCGCGCCCTCCGGTCTCCTGTGGCGGGACTTCGGAACGCGGCGTGACCGGTTGCTGGTTGGCCTCCATGATTCCAGCCTATCTTGTCCGCCCGGCGCCCCGCCGGGACGCCGTCAGGGCGCTGGTCGTGGCTCCCTGCGGCCCTCGGTCCGGGACAGGGCCGATAGACTTGTGGCTGCATGTCATCGTGCCGCCGAAGCCCGTTCCGCGAAGATTGGATACCGCACACTTGCGTGAATTCACTGCCCGCTTTGCCTCCGCCGAAGAGGTCGCCAACTGGGACTCCCACGTCACCGCGAACCCCAATGGCGGAAACCTGCTGCAGTCCGAGGCATTCGCCGAGGTCAAACAGCACTTCGGCTGGAAGCCCCTGCACCTGGTCTACGAGACGGCCGACTACACGAGCTACAACCTGGTCCTGGAGAAGTCCTTCCCGCTCCTGGGCAAACTCTGGTACCTGATCAAGGGGCCCGATGTGGCCTCCGTCGAGGACATCCCCGGCATCGCCGCAGCCAACGCCGAGCTCGTGAAACGCGCCCGGCTCGGCGTCTTCGCCATCAAGATCGAGCCGGACATCATCCTCTCCGACGGGGCGAAGAGCGTCCTGGAACGCGCCGGGCTTCTCAAGACCCACAACCTGCAGCCCAATGACTCGACGGCTTTGCTGGATATCTCGCCGGAGGACAACCAGCTGTTGCGCAACCTCCATTCCCGCGGCCGCAATGCCGTCCGCCGTGCCATCCGCGAAGGCGTGGAGGTCCACAACGCGGAACCGAGCGAAGAGAACTTCCGATCCATGTACGGGCTGATGACCACTACCGTGGAGGCCAAGTCACAGGTCCGGGTCCGTGAATACGAGTACTACCGGCAATTCTGGACCAACTTCATCGACCGGGGCCAGGGCCGGCTGCTCTTCGTCCATGAGGACGATGTACCCTCCGTGGGCGCCTTCGTCATCAACTACGGCCGGAAGGGAACGTACAAGGACGGCGGCTCGCTGCAGAAACGCAGCCAGTACGGCGACTCGCACCTGGTCCAGTGGACCGCGATCAACCAGCTCAAGGAACTGGGCTGCACCGAATACGATTTCTGCGGCACCCCGCCGAGCGACCAGCTCAAGGACACCGCCAACCCGTTCCACGGGCTCGGCCTGTTCAAGACCAGCTTCAGCAAGACCGTCACCGACTTTGTCGGCTGCTACGACCAGGTGCTGAGCCCGCTGAAGTACAAGGCCTGGATGGCCGCGGGGGAGCGCGTGGCCCGCCAGCTTTACACGCGCCGCACCGGCCAGCAGTTCTACTAAACCGGCTGCAAAGCCAAATTGAGGACGCCGGAATGACCAAAGAATCCGACGGCCGCCGCAGGCCGCACACCGACGGACTGCCCCGGACCGAGCCGATGTCACCGATGCAGGTGAACCAGAACGCCGCCGCCCGGCGCATGCTGCGCCGGCTTGTCCAGGGCGAGAACCCGCCGACGGCCCCGATGAGCATCGTGGACCGGCTGGCCGGCAGCCCCTACGCCAACCCGATGATCCAGGTGGGCGGGGTGGACACCTCCGCGCGCACAACGATCGACTTCGCGCTGCACCTGGCCGAGTCCATGTTCCGGTATGGGGCCGGCGCGCTGGAAGTTGAAACCAGCATCATCGCCATCACGGCCGCCCTGGGGCTGAAGAACATTGAGGTGGACATCACCAACCAGTCGGTGGCCATCAACTATGCGCCCAAGGAGCAGACCCCCATCTCGCTGTTGCGCGTGGTGCGGTCCTGGACCAACAACTACGCGGGCCTGGCCGAGGTCCACCAGTTGGTCACCGACATCGTGGCCGGAGGTGTGGGCCGCGAGGAGGCCGTGCGCCGGCTCGACGAGATCACACACCGCTCCAAGCCGTTCCCGCGTTGGATGGTCACCGTGGCGTTCGCGGTCTTCTCCGCCGTCTTCGTCGGCGTGCTCGGCGGCGGACCCGGCGCCTCGGCGGTCGCGTTCCTCTCCAACCTGCTGGTCAGCCTGGTGGTGCGGCAACTGCGCCGCTGGCGCCTGCCCGACTTCTTCATCACGGCAGCCTGCTCCTTCCTGGTCACCATCCTCGCGCTGCTGCTGTGGCGGTTCGGCAGCCCGTTGGGGATTCAGATCGCCCCGGCCATCGTGGTGGTCGGCGGGATCCTGCTGCTACTCCCGACCGGGCGCCTGGTGTCCTCGGTGCAGGATGCCATCAACGGCTTCCCCGTCACGGCGGCCGGCCGGTTCCTGTCCACCATACTGACCTTCGGGGCCCTCGTCGCAGGCATCTCCGTCGCCTTCGTCGTCGGAGATCTGACGGGCATGGAGCAAATCGACGTCACGGAAACATTCCCGCCCAAGTATGACTTTTGGGTCGTTGTGATCCTGATCGCCATCGCCGTGGTGGCCATCGGTATCACGGAGCAGACCGCCTGGAAGTTGTTGCTCCCCACGGCGGCGGTCGGCGTGGTGGGCTACCTGGCACTGATCGGGGGAGACGCCCTCGGCCTCGGCGCCCGCTTCGCCCCCGCCCTCGCCGCCGTCGTGATCGGTCTGCTGGCCCGCGTAGTGGCACTCCGGATGGGGGCGCCGCAGCTCGTGGTGGCCGTCCCCGCGGCGCTGATCCTGCTGCCCGGACTGACCATATTCCGGTCCATGTATGTATTGACCATCGAGGAATCCGAGATCCTGATCGGCGCCGGCGGGATGCTCAACGCTGCGGCGATCGTGCTGGGCGTCGCGGGCGGCATCGTGCTCGGCGACACCCTGGCGCGGCCCCTGACGCGGAGCCTGGCGAGCAACGAGCGACGGCGGGCCCGGCGCCGGTAGGGCCGGCTTCCTGCCCGACTGATCTTGAAACGCCGATAATGTATCGGCCATACGGGAGACTAATTACCTTCTGATCGGGCGCTTTGCTCGTGCGCCTCTGCTCCAGTCACCTCGGGGCGGACCGTCATGGTGCGCCCGCGTGGAGCGTCCGCACTCGGTTCTACCGCAGTTCCCGAAGGTGATGCGTGGGGATCCTGTCTCGGTCGTATGTGATTTTGTCGTAGCCGTGAGGTTCGGGCTTGCCCTCGACGCTGAGGTTAACGAAAACAATTTCCTCGATTGTCAGGATGCTTTGACGGGTGATCATGTTCCGGACCTCGGCGCGCATTGTCAGGGAGGTTCGGCCGAACCTCGTGGCCGTCAGCCCCATCTCAATCAAATCCCCTTGGACTGCGGAGCTAACAAAGTTTATTTCAGATATGTATTTGGTGACGGCGCGACCGTTACCAAGCTGGATGATGGCGTAGATCGCCGCTTCCTCATCAATCCATTTCAGGAGGCTTCCGCCGAACAGTGTGCCGTTTGCATTTAGGTCTTCTGGCCGGACCCATTTTCGGGTACGGAAGCTGATATCAGACGATTCCATGAGTGCGACAGTAGCTGACACCACGACGAAAAACGCAGTGTGTCGGTGGGCTTCCGGGCCGGACCACAGCATTACGGTTCATGGCGCCGTAGTCCGGCCGGCGAGTCACCCTTGGCGGGCTTGGGAGCCCCGATGTGCGGCGGCGCCTTCTGTTTCACATTGGAACACCTGTGCGCTGGAACAACTCTCTAGATTGGAGCTAGACACCGTGGCGGCCATCAGATTGGGGCGGGCGCGGCAATAAGGAAACAGAACTTAGGCGCCGCACCAATCAGTCCGGTCCGGAGACGGTCCGAAACAAACCAGGGATGACCTTATGACCATCAATGGTGCACTGTGGTCACTTGGGGCTGTTTCCGGCCTGGGCCGTGAAGGAGGGAAGCAGGGTGGTGACGAGCCGTTTTCCGAAACCGTCGTCCATGGGGGAGCCGCTGAGGAAGAACCGGTAGTAGATGGGGCCGAGCAGGAGATCGGTGACCATTTCGGGGTCGAGGTCAGCTCTGAGTTCTCCTCTGGAGATGCCGCGTTCGACCAGGGCGCTCACGTCCGCGGGCCGGTGGCTGACCAGGTCCGGGATGAGGGCATCCGTGCCGGGTCCTCCGTGGAGAAGCTCGCCGGCCTGAAGACCGTGTTCCGGGCCGACAACGGCACCGTGACCGCCGGGAACGCGTCCCCGCTCGACGGCGCGTCCGCGGCGTGGATCGGGTCCGAGAACGCCGCCGGGCTGCTCGGGCTGGAGCCGTTGGCCCGCATCGCCGGCCGCGGGGCGCATGGCAATGATCCGCAGTTCTTCGGGTACGCCCCGGTGGAGGCGGCGAACAAGGCCCTTGCGAAGGCGGGCATCGGCTGGGACCAAGTGGGCGCCGTCGAGCTTAACGAGGCGTTTGCCGCGCAGTCCCTGGCCTGCATCACCGCGTGGGGCATCGACCCGGGCATCGTAAACCGGCACGGCGGCGCGATCGCCTTGGGCCACCCGCTGGGTGCGTCCGGTACCCGGATCCTGGGCACCCTCGCCCGGTCATTGCAGGCATCCGGGGAACGCTGGGGTGTCGCCGCGATCTGCATCGGAGTGGGCCAGGGCCTCGCCGTCGTCATGGAAAACGTTTCGCACCGGCATTAAGGCATACTGAGCAGGAGTTTTAGGGACCCGTCAGCGTCTGGCTGACGGGTCTCTGTCGGACAGGCGCGTCACGTTTATTGACGAAACCCTGTCTGACGGGTCCCTGAAGAAATGAACCAATGAAGGTTTGCCCGGCCGCGGAATCGCGCCCCGGGCTTTTTGTATGGATGAGGGAGAGTGAACGTGACACGTATTGGCATTGTGGCCGAGTTGGGTCGCGAGACGAGGGTGGCGGCGACGCCTGTCACCGTCAGGCAGTTGTTGGGATTGGGCTACGACGTTGTGGTCGAGAAGGGCGCTGGGGAGTCCGCGTCGTTCCGTGACGAGGCATATGCCGAGGCGGGTGCCCTGATTGTGGGGGCGGACGAGGCGTGGGGCAGTGAGGTGGTGCTGCGGATCAATCCGCCCACGGAGGAGGAGATTGGCCGGCTGGCTGTGGGGGCGACGCTGATCGGGTCGTTGAGCCCGGGGCTGCGGCCTGAGTTGGTGGAGGCGTTGGCGGCGCGTCCGATCACGGCGCTGGCCCTGGATGCGGTGCCGAGGATCTCGCGGGCGCAGTCGATGGATGTGCTCAGTTCGATGGCGAACATTGCCGGGTACCGGGCCGTGATCGAGGCGGCCCATGAATTCGGGAGGTTCTTCACGGGCCAGGTGACGGCGGCGGGCAAGGTCCCGCCGGCGAAGGTCCTGGTCGCCGGGGCGGGCGTGGCCGGTCTGGCGGCGATCGGTGCCGCGAGCAGTCTCGGCGCCATTGTGCGGGCGACGGACCCGCGGCCCGAGGTGGCTGACCAGGTCAAATCCATCGGCGGAACCTACCTCAAGGTCGAGGTCGCCGAGGAGATGAAGTCCTCCGACGGGTACGCCAAGGCCACGTCCGAGGCCTATAACGCCCGCGCCGCGGAGATCTACTCCGAGCAGGCCCGGGACGTGGACATCATCATCACCACGGCCCTGATCCCGGGCCGTCCCGCGCCGAAGCTGCTCACGGCCGAGGATGTGGCCGGCATGAAGTCCGGCAGCGTGATCGTTGACATGGCCGCGGGCCAGGGCGGAAACGTGGAAGGCTCGGTCGCCGGGGAACGGGTGGTCACGGACAACGGTGTGGTGATTCTGGGCTACACGGATCTTCCGGCCCGGCTGCCGGCCCAGGCCTCCCAGCTGTACGGGACGAACATGCTGAACCTGCTCAAGCTCCTCACCAAAGACAAGGACGGGGTCCTGAGGATCGACTTCGACGACGTCGTGCAGCGCTCGGTGACGGTGGTGCGGGACGGGGAGAAGACCTGGCCGCCGCCCCCTGTCCAGGTCTCCGCCGCGCCCCCGGTGCAGACTGACGCCGCGCGTGCCGGGGAGTCCGCTGCCGGGACGGCGGCGAAGAAGACGGGACTGGGCCCTGCCGGCAAGGCCTGGCTCATTGCCGCGGGCATCGCGGTTCTTTTTGGGATCAACGCGGTAGCTCCGGCGCCGCTGCCGCAGCACTTCACCGTGCTGCTGCTCTCCATCGTTGTCGGGTTCTACGTCATCGGGAAGGTCCACCATGCCCTGCACACCCCGCTGATGTCCGTGACCAACGCCATCTCGGGCATCATCGTCGTCGGTGCGCTGCTGCAGGTCACCTCCGGGAACATCGTCATGCAGGTTCTCGCCGCCGTTGCGGTCCTGCTGGCCAGCATCAACATCTTCGGCGGCTTCGCCGTCACGCGGCGCATGCTCGCGATGTTCTCCCGCGGAAAGAGCGCCAACGGATGAGCGCCGCACACGAAGCAACCCAGATCATAGCCAGGAGTCTTACCGTGTCTGAAACCGTCTCCGGTCCGTTGACCGCAGAGTCCATCGCGGGAGCGGCCTACATCGTCGCGGCCCTGCTGTTTATCCTCAGCCTTGCCGGCCTGAGCAAACACGAGAAGGCCCGTACGGGCGTCATCTACGGCATCTCGGGCATGGTGATGGCCCTGGCGGCCACCATCTGGCTGACCCTGCAGGGCGCGTGGGGGTCAGAGCCGGCCCGCACCGGCCTGGTCCTCCTCGTGGCCGCGGTGCTGGTCGGCGGCGCCATCGGACTCTGGCGCGCCCGGGTCGTGGAAATGACCGGGATGCCGGAGCTGATCGCCCTGCTGCACAGTTTCGTTGGCCTCGCCGCAGTGCTCGTCGGCTGGAACGGCCATCTGGAGGCCCCCCATCTGCCCGAGGCCCTGAGGGCAGTCCATCATGCCGAGGTCTTCATCGGGGTCTTCATCGGAGCGGTGACCTTCACCGGCTCGATCGTGGCGTTCCTCAAACTCTCGGCCAGGATGAAGTCCTCACCGCTCATGCTGCCCGGCAAGAACGCCATCAACCTCGGCGCCCTCGCCGCGTTTGCCGCACTCACCATCTGGTACGTCAACGACTCCCAGCTGTGGCTGCTCATTGTTGTCACCGTGCTGGCCCTGGGCCTGGGCTGGCACCTGGTGGCCTCCATCGGCGGCGGCGACATGCCCGTCGTCGTCTCCATGCTCAACAGCTACTCCGGCTGGGCCGCCGCAGCCGCAGGCTTCCTGCTGAACAACGACCTGCTCATCATCACCGGCGCCCTGGTCGGCTCCTCCGGCGCCTACCTGTCCTACATCATGTGCAAGGCCATGAACCGGTCCTTCATCTCCGTAATCGCCGGCGGCTTCGGCATCGCCGCCCCCACCGCGGCGGACGCGGAGTACGGCGAGCACCGCGAAATCACCGCCCAGGCAACCGCCGAGCTGCTCTCCAACGCCTCCAGCGTCGTCATTACCCCCGGCTACGGCATGGCAGTCGCCCAGGCCCAGTACCCCGTCGCCGAACTCGCCCACAAACTGCGGGAGCGGGGAGTGGACGTCCGGTTCGGCATCCACCCCGTCGCCGGACGGTTGCCGGGCCACATGAACGTGCTCCTCGCCGAGGCGAAAGTCCCCTACGACATCGTCCTGGAAATGGACGAAATCAACGAGGACCTGAACGGGACCTCCGTCGTCCTCGTCATCGGGGCAAACGACACCGTGAACCCCTCCGCGGCCGAGGACCCGTCCAGCCCCATCGCCGGCATGCCCGTGCTCCGTGTCTGGGAGGCCGAGAACGTCGTGGTGTTCAAACGGTCCATGGCCGCCGGCTACGCCGGTGTGCAGAACCCCCTGTTCTTCCGGGAGAACTCACAGATGCTCTTCGGCGACGCCAAACAACGTGTCGAGGACATCCTCCGCGCGTTCTAACAGCCGCCCCGGGCCGGCGGTGCCGCTCCAGCGGATCACCGCCGGCCCCGGCTCCGCGACACCCTTGGAGCTTGGCGTCAGATCTTCCCGATGGGCTGTTTCTTTTCGGCCTGGAAGTCGTCTTCCACCCGGCCCGTTGCCCAGTAACCGGAGAGCGAGACCTGCCCGCGCTCCAGGCCGCGCTGGACATAGAAGACGTCCCGCAGGCCCTTCATGTAGCCGCGCTCACCGTGGGCGAAGACCTGAACCCGGCCCTCGGGCCACTCGGCGTCCCGCACGGCATTGACCAGCAGTTCGCTGGAGCCGGCCGGGACGCCGCCGCGCTTCAGCCAGACGAGTTCGACGCCGGCGGGCGCCCCGATCTGCTGGATGTCGGCGTCGCCGTCGACCTCCAGGAAGGCGAGGCCGGTGGCATCCTGCGGCAGCGACTCGATGGCTGCGCTGATGGCCGGCAGCGCGGATTCGTCGCCGGCGAACAGGTGCCAGTCCGCCGTCGGGTCCGGGTTGTAGCCGCCGCCCGGGCCGGTGAAGATGAGGCGGTCCCCGGGCCGGGCGGAGTCCGCCCAGGGGCCGGCGAGGCCTTCGTCGCCGTGGATCACGAAGTCGATCGCAAGTTCCCTGGCCGCCGCGTCGACCCAGCGGACGGTGTAGGTGCGGGTATGCGGCCACTGAGCGCGCGGCATGGATTCCCGGACGGCCCAGAGATCCAGCGGCTCCGGGTACCCGACGCCGGGCTGCGGGAACACGATCTTGACGTAGCGGTCCACGTAGCCGTTGTTGACGTAGCCGTCGAAGCCCGGGCCGCCGGCGACGATCCGGACCATGTGCGGTGAGAGTTGCTCGCGCCGCAGGACCGTGAGGTCTGTCTGCGGGCGGGAGTTGCGGCTGGCAGTGGTGGCGGCGGGGACAGAAGTCATGGACCTAAGCCTAGCGAAGCAGCTACGCAAGCGGCGGCAGTTCCCAGTCCACCGTGCCGTCGCCCTGGTCCTGGAGGAGGGCGTTGGCCCGGCTGAAGGGCCTGGAGCCGAAGAAGCCCCGCGATGCCGAGAGCGGGCTGGGGTGGGCGCTGGAGAGCACCGGGCAGGATCCCAGCAGCGGCCGGACGGAGTCGGCGTCCTTCCCCCAGAGGACCGCCACGAGGGGCGGAATGCCGCCGTCTGCGGTACGGCGGCTTGCGACAGCGCTGATGGCGGCCGCCGTGATGGCCTCCCACCCCTTCTGGCGGTGCGAGCCCGCCGCCCCGGCGCGGACGCTGAGGACCCGGTTCAACAGCAGGACCCCCTGGCCGGTCCAGCGGCTTAGATCCCCGTGGACGCGCGGCGGCAGGCCGAGATCGGCCTCGAGTTCCTTGTAGATGTTGGCGAGGCTGCGCGGGATCGGGCGGGTGGCGCCGTCCACCGCGAAGGCCAGCCCGACGGCGTGGCCCGGCGTGGGGTACGGGTCCTGGCCCACGATCAGGACACGGACGGCCTCCAGCGGCTGGCGGAATGCCCGCAGCACGTTCGACGGCGACGGCAGGACCGCGTGGCCGCCAGCAACTTCGGCGGCAAGGAAGCCCAGGACGGTACGCAGTTGCCCCTCAACCGGGGCGAGCGCCGCCGCCCAGTCGGGGGCGGCGAGCCCCGCCAAGGGCAGCTCGGCCAGCTCGGCGAACCCCAAGGGGTCTGCCGCCGGCTCCAGCTGGAACAGCGCGGCGGGCTCAGAGGGATCGGAAGCAACCACAGGCTCCATTCTCGCAGGCCGCGCAATGACAACCGTCGTAGCCGGCCCGTAACATGGAGACCGAGCTTTTTTCCAGACCAGCCAAGGAGTGACGTGGCCGAAACAGCGCAAGAGCACCTGCCGGCGTCGGAAGATACCGCCGCGGACACCGGCCCGGACGGGTCGCCCGGGGAGTCCCCGCTGAGCAGCCGGGAGCAGCAGATACTCGCCCTCGAACGGCAATGGTGGAAGTACGCCGGGGCCAAGGAACAGGCGATCCGGGAGCTCTTCGACCTCTCCGCCACCCACTACTACCAGATCCTCAACGCGCTCATCGATACCGAGGCTGCGCTGGCGCACGATCCTATGCTGGTGAAGAGATTGCGTAGACTACGTACGTCACGCCAACGTGCCCGCACTGCACGCCGTTTGGGTTCAGAGGCGTAAAACCGCGTGAAGAACAGCCGGAAATGCAGATTCCCGCGCTGAACCCGGCCGCGGTCACTTCGTAAGAAATCAGCAAGGACGTCGTTCTACCATGACCAAATATGCTCGGGATGAATTTGATCGGGTCCCGGAGACCTCCACGCGCCAGGGTGTCCACCGGGCAGTCTCCACGCCCCGGCGCCGCAGCCTGGCCCCGATTCTGGCTGCCGGCTTCGCAGCCCTGGCCATCGGGCTCGTGGCGTTCCTGATCCTGCCGAAGCTCGGCTTCGCCTCGGCCGGGGAATCCTCGGCCCTGACCGCGGAGGCGGCCGGTTCCTCCGCATCGCCGGCACCCGCCGCCCCAAGCCCAACGCCCTCCAGCGCGTACCCGGGTGCGTCCGCGGGTGCGTCCGCGGGTGCCACCAGCGAAGCGCCCGGCGGGTCGCCGTCGGCGTCCGCGCCGGCCGGGGACACCCCGGCGGCGGCCGTCCAGCCCGTGGACAAGACGCAGCCGGTGACGATCTACAACGGGACCACCACGGCAGGGCTCGCCAGCCGCGTGGGCGGCACCGTCTCGTCCGCCGGCTGGACACTGGGCCAGCTGGGCAACTGGCCCGGGGCCCGCCAGCAGACTTCGGTGATCTTCTACACCGGCAAGGCGCAACAGGGCAACGCCGAGGCCCTGGGCACACTCCTGGGCATCCCCACGATGGTGCAGTCCGCGGAATTCAACGCGCCGCTCGTCGTCGTGCTGGGGCCAGGGTTCCAGTAGTCCCTTCCGGTTACGCCTGAATAACTATTCGCCGCCGACCCGGCCCGCACCCTGCTCCCGCACGGAAGGCTGCGGATACAGTGTCTGCGGACCTTGTTTTGCATTCCGCGTTTTGCATTCTGCGTTTTGCATTCTGCGTTTTGCATTCCGCGGCGCACATCGTGGTGAGCCGTTCGCCAGCTAACTGAAAGTGTGGACACCATGGCACTGGGAACCGTGAAGTGGTTCAACGCCGAAAAAGGCTACGGCTTCATCACCGTGGACGGCTCCGGAGACGACGTCTTTGTGCACTGGTCCGCCATCGTCGGCGAAGGGTACCGCGCACTGGACGAGGGCCAGCGGGTCGAGCTTGAGGTCGGCGAGGGCGAAAAGGGCCCGCAGGCCGAAAGCGTCCGGCCCGCCTGATGTTCTTCCCCGCTGCGCATTCCCGACGCCGGGGGCGCGCCCTGCGCCTGCGCCCCGCCGCCGCGGCGGGGGCCCTGGCGGTCCTGGCGATGACCGTCCTGGCGATGACCGTCCTGGCGATGACCGGCTGCGCGTCGGGCACCGCCCGCATCACCGCGGCCGATGCCAGCGGTGACGGCACGCTGCGGGTCGGCCTCATCCTGGACAACACGGGCCGCCAAAACTTCCTGAATGCGCCGCAGCTGGCCGCGGCACGGCTCGCCATCAAGGAAATCAACGCGGCGGGCGGCCACAAGGGCAAGCCCGTGGAGCTGCTCCCCGAGACGATCAGCCAGGACACGGCCGCGCAGGCCAAGGCGCTTGTGGCGGCCGGGGCCGACGTCGTGATTGGCCCGACAGACTCCAGCCGCGCCCCCGGCGCGATCGATGTGCTGTCCCATGCCAAGGTGGCGGTGATTTCCCCGGCCAACGCGGCCAGCGGGCTCAGCAAATACAAGAGCGGCGGCTACTACTTCCGCACCGCGGCCGCCGACATCGCCCAGGCGCCGGTGCTGGTCAAGCTCGCCAGGGACGGCGGCGCCAGGACCGTCGCCGTGGTCCATGAGGAGGGCAGCTACGGCAAGGACGTGTCCGCCGCCGTTGCCGCCGCGGCCAGGCAGGCCGGACTGGACCCGGTGGCCGATGCCGAGTTCAAGCCGGGACAGGCCGGGCAGGCCGCCGCAGCCGCCAAGGCCGCGGCCCCCGACGCCGTCGTCCTCATCTCCCGCGAGGGCGCGCAGGGCGCCATCGCGGAACTGAACAACGTCGGACTGGCGGGCAGGAAGCTCATCCTCAGCGACGGCGCCGTCAACCAGTACGGTTCCGGCCTCGGCTCCCTGGCCCTCGACGGCGCCCGGGGAATCCTGCCGGGCATCTTTCCGACCGTGGACTTCCAGGCGAAGCTGGTGGCCGTCGATCCCGGCCTGAAGGACATGACCTTCGCCGCCGAGACATATGACGCCGTCAACCTGGCCGCCGTCGCGGCCGCTGCGGCCCAGGACGACGCCGGCACGTCCATCGCGGCGAGGCTCGTCGCCGTCTCCGGCGGCAGGGCAGGAGGCAGTGCGCAGGCCGCCGGCGAGGCCGTCGCCTGCCACAGCTACCAGGAATGCGCCGAGGCGATCCGCGCGGGCGGGCGCCCCGACTACGACGGCGAGTCCGGCGGGATCAACTTCGACGCCAATGGCGACGTGACCGCGGCCAACTACATGGTCTACAGCTACGGGGCGGGCAACGTGGCCACGATGAGCGGCAGCGAAACGGCCAGCAGCAGCGGCGGCTGATCGCTCGTAGCGTATTGCGACGTTGCACTGTGCCGGTACAGAGCCCGTACCGCGCCGGTTCAGGGCCGAAACGGCCGCGCCCGGCCGCCCCACTGCTTGCACTCTCCCCGGGGGAGTGCTAATTATTGACTTAGCACTCCCGAGTATTGACTGCTAAAACGACGCCCGGTTCGCCCGGTCACGAAGTGGCGCAGCCGGTCTGGGAGCGAAAGAAATACCTGGCTGGGGTGAGATCCCGGGCCCAGCGGCGTACAGAGGCCGCCGGGCAAGGATCGTCCGTCGCGGGCACCGCAGCATAGGTTCATTCTTAACGACTGTCCCGAAAGGACTACTGCCGTTATGGCCAAGATCATTGCATTTGATGAAGAGGCACGCCGCGGTCTTGAGCGGGGCCTGAACATCCTCGCCGACGCCGTCAAGGTCACCCTCGGCCCGCGTGGACGCAACGTCGTCCTCGAAAAGAAGTGGGGCGCCCCCACGATCACCAACGATGGTGTTTCCATCGCCAAGGAGATCGAGCTGGACGATCCTTTCGAGAAGATCGGCGCCGAGCTGGTCAAGGAAGTTGCCAAGAAGACGGACGACGTCGCCGGCGACGGAACCACCACCGCTACCGTGCTGGCGCAGGCCCTGGTCAAGGAAGGCCTGCGCAACGTCGCGGCCGGCGCTGATCCCCTGTCCCTCAAGCGCGGCATCGAAAAGGCTGTCGAAGCTGTCACCCGCGAACTCCTGGCTTCCGCCAAGGAAATCGAAACCAAGGAAGAGATCGCCGCTACGGCGTCCATCTCTGCCGGTGACAACGAGATTGGCGCCCTGATTGCCGAAGCCCTGGACAAGGTCGGCAAGGAAGGCGTCATCACCGTCGAGGAGTCGAACACCTTCGGCCTCGAGCTGGAGCTCACCGAAGGCATGCGCTTCGACAAGGGCTACATCTCCGCTTACTTCGTCACCGACTCAGAGCGCCAGGAAACGGTCCTTGAGGATCCGTACATCCTGATCGTCAACTCCAAGATCTCCAGCGTCAAGGAACTGGTTGCTGTCCTCGAAAAGGTCATGCAGTCTTCCAAGCCGCTGCTGATCATTGCCGAAGACATCGAGGGCGAGGCCCTGGCCACCCTGATCGTCAACAAGATCCGCGGCACCTTCAAGTCCGTTGCCGTCAAGGCTCCGGGCTTCGGCGACCGCCGCAAGGCGCAGCTCGCCGACATCGCCATCCTCACCGGTGGCCAGGTCATCTCCGAGGAAGTCGGCCTCAAGCTTGAGACCGCCGGCCTCGAACTCCTGGGACGCGCCCGCAAGGTCGTTGTCACCAAGGACGAGACCACGATCGTCGAAGGTGCAGGCGACGCCGACCAGATCGCCGGCCGCGTTTCCCAGATCCGTGCCGAGATCGAAAACTCCGATTCCGACTACGACCGCGAGAAGCTGCAGGAACGCCTGGCCAAGCTGGCCGGCGGCGTTGCAGTCATCAAGGCCGGTGCCGCAACCGAAGTTGAGCTCAAGGAACGCAAGCACCGCATTGAGGACGCCGTCCGCAACGCGAAGGCTGCCGTTGAAGAGGGCATCGTCGCCGGCGGTGGCGTTGCCCTGATCCAGGCCGGTGCCAAGGCATTCGCCAACCTGCAGCTCTCCGGCGACGAGGCAACCGGTGCGAACATCGTCCGCGTTGCCATCGACGCCCCGCTGAAGCAGATCGCCTTCAACGCCGGCCTCGAGCCCGGCGTGGTCGTCGACAAGGTCCGCGGGCTGCCTGCAGGCCACGGCCTGAACGCAGCTACCGGCGAGTACGTCGACCTGCTGGCCGCCGGCATCAACGACCCGGTCAAGGTCACCCGCTCTGCCCTGCAGAACGCGGCTTCCATCGCCGGCCTGTTCCTGACCACCGAGGCCGTTGTGGCCGACAAGCCGGAGAAGAACTCCCCGGCCATGGGTGGCGGCGACGACATGGGCGGCATGGGCGGCATGGGCGGTTTCTAACCACCCGGCTTCCAAGCCACCGAACCTGTAAGTTCGACGACGGCGGTTCCACCTTCGGGTGGGGCCGCCGTCGGCGTTTCGGAGACGTTGCTCTATCACTTTGGGTCCCTAAGAAGCCCGGATAGGAACCGGAAGTGAGAGAGCATCGCAATCTGGCAGGATGGACCAGTGACAATTACAGCAGCGGCCGACGGTTCGGCTTTAGGAAATCCCGGTCCGGCCGGATGGGCCTGGTACGTGAATGACGACTGCTGGCGGGCCGGCGGGTGGCCCCATGGCACCAACAACCAAGGCGAGCTGATGGCCGTCCTGGACCTGTTCAGGTCCACCGCGCACCTTCCCGGCGAAAAGCTGCATATCCTCTGCGACAGCCAGTACGTCATCAACTCTGTGACCAAATGGATGCCAGGGTGGAAGCGCAAGGGCTGGCGCAAGTCGGACGGCAAGCCCGTGATGAACGTGGACCTCCTCAAGGACATCGACCGGGCGCTCACCGGGCGCATGTACACCTTTGAATGGGTGCGCGGCCACGCGGGGCACGACCTCAACGAGGCGGCCGACGACCGTGCCCGGGCGGCAGCCACGGCCTACCAGCAAGGTGTTGCCGTCCGGCAAGGCCCGGGCTTCGGCCCCGCCCAGGAGGGCGCGACGCTGCAGGGCACGACGCAGGAGGGCGCGGCGCCGGCCTACGCCACGCCGGCCGACGCGGCGCCTCCTGCGCAGGCAGCACCTGCGGCACGCCCCGCGGCCCCGCTGCGGGGCGGCCAGCAAGAACTGTTCAGCACCCCCGATCTCTTCAGCACCCCCGATCTCTTCAGCGAGCTGGACGAGCCGGTACCCGCCGCGGGCGGGGACATGAGCCCCGAAGCCATCGTCGAGTCCCTCGAGCGCGAACTGCTCCGCCCGGAAACCCGGGCGGACCTGGGGCGCACCGGAGTGCTGCTGCATCCCGACTTCACCGAGATCGGCAGCTCGGGCCGGATCTGGACCCGGGACGACTCGATGATGGCCCTGGAAGAGAATCCGGACCGCCCGACGGATCTCGAAGTGCTCGGTGCGGAGCGCCTGGGCGAGGGCGCCATCCTCCTTACCTACCGCAGCTACTCCCGCTCGGGCACGGCTCTGCACAGCTCCCTATGGGTCCTTGACGGCACTCAATGGCGGCTCCGCTTCCATCAGGGCACGCCCGAAGCCTGAAAGCGGTGCAGGGGCGCTCAGCCGAATCGCTGGGCGTTGTTCAGCTCGGCCTGCGCATAGCTGGCGGCCGCCGAGCGGAGGGCGAGGTTGATCGAGGCCAGCGATGCCTCGACCCTGCCCTGGGTCAGCGCCCATTCGGCCACCAGGGCCTGGAAATTGTTGGCCGCAGAGCCGCGCCAGCTCGACTGCAGCTCATCCAGGCCGCGTCTCATCGCCTGGACGTCCGCGCTGATCCGGTCCACGGTGGCTTGGACGTTGGCTGACTTGAGCTGGAGTAGCTCCGTGTCCACGGAGATGATGCTCATGAAATGTCCTCTCGACGGTGCCGGGAGGCAGCCGCATCCTTGTCGAAGGAGAGGCCGCCTGGTCCGGATCTTCCGGACAGCTCGAGCCTAGGCATCCACACAAGAGCGGGGCCACAGCCGCCCGCCCCTATGTGGATGACGCCGTGGATGGCGCCGTGGCTGCTGCCGTGGGTTCCGCGACGGATGCCGCCGCTATGTGGATATCCGTTCCAGGTCCTCCGCCGGCTCGTCCAGGTACGGAAGGCTGACCACCAGGGTGGCGCCGCCGCCGTCGGTCTTCTCCAGCCGCACGGAGCCGGAGTGCGCCCCGACGATGGCGGCCACGATCGCCAGCCCGAGTCCGCTGCCGCCGGTCTCCCTGGTCCGTGAGGTGTCGGCGCGGTAGAAACGCTCGAAGATCCGGGCGGCTTCCTCGTCCGGGACGCCCGGGCCATGGTCCCGGACCTCGACCACGGACTGCCGCGTCCCGTCCTCGGCGGTCCGGACCCCCACAGCCAGTTCAATCGGGGTGCCTTCGGGCGTGTAGCGCAGGGCATTGCCGACCAGGTTGCTGACCACCTGCCGCAGCTTGGCTTCGTCACCGAGCACCGGCGCCGGGCCCGGGGCGCCGCCGTCGAGCCCCGCCAGGGCAATGGTGCGGCTGCGGTCGCTGGCCTGGGTGTCCACCATGGCGTCGTGGGCAACGAGCATCAGGTCCGCGGGCTTGCGCTGCAGCGGACGCTGTTCATCGATGCGGGCCAGCAGCAGGAGGTCCTCCACCATGGATCCCATCCGTTTGGCTTCGCTTTCGATCCGTCCCATCGCGGTGGCCACATCCTCGGGGGAGGACAGCGCCCCGTGCCGGTACAGCTCGGAGAAACCCCGGATCGTGACCAGCGGGGTCCGCAGTTCGTGCGAGGCATCGGCCGCGAACCGCCGCATCCGCGCCTCGGACGCCATCCGGGCCGCGAAGGCCGTTTCGATGTGGGCCAGCATGGCGTTCAGCGAGCTGCCCAGCCGGCCGACTTCCGTGCCGGGGTTTTCGACTTCCACGCGGCGCGAAAGGTCTCCGGCCGCGATCGCGGCGGCGGTCTTCTCCACCCGGGCCAGCGGCCGGAAGGAACGGGAGACGGTCCAGGTGGCGATGAGGAAGGCCAGAACAAGGGTCAGGAGCCCCACACCGACCACCACGAGGGCGGCGTGTTCCACCACCGAGTCGACGGGGGCCAGCGGAAGCCCGATGATCACGACGGCGCTCCGGTTGCCATCGACGACCGTGACGGCGACGACGCGCCAGTTCTGCTGGTCCGTGCCACGGACCTGGAACGGCGTCTGGTCGCGGTCCCGGGCCTCTGCCACGGAGATGCTCGTGATCTGGGGGTGGTCCTCCTTGTCGCCGCCGAACACAAACGGGGGCAGCCCGGGGGTCAAGAGCATCAGCGAATAGTCGGTGGGGACGTTGGAGTTCTGGTCCTGGAGCTGGCTGAAGGACTGCTGCCGCTGCGCGGAGACGACGGCTGCCCTCAGTTTGTCATCCACCTGGTCCTGCAGGAAGCTGTGCAGCAGGGTCAGCGTGCCGGCGCCGGTGGCCGTGAGCGCGACCAGCATCAGAGCCATCATGATGGCGACCAGCTGCGAGCGCAGCGAGGCCGCTTTCCAGCGGTGCAGCAAGGTCAGCGTTTCTCGGCCGTCCGCAGCACGTACCCGACGCCGCGTTTAGTCTGGATCAGCGCCGGCGCGTCGGGATCGATGTCCACCTTGCGGCGCAGATAGGAGATGTAGGACTCCACGATCGAGGCATCCCCGTTGAAGTCGTACTCCCAGACGTGGTCGAGGATCTGTGCCTTGGACAGCACCCGGTTGGGGTTGAGCATGAGGTAGCGCAGGAGCTTGAATTCGGTCGGGGACAGCTCGATCACGGTACCGCCGCGGCGCACCTCGTGCGCGTCGTCGTCGAGCTCGAGGTCATCGACCCGGATGACGGCGTCGTCGTCCACTTGCGGTTGGGTGCGGCGAAGCACGGCGCGGATGCGGGCCACCACCTCGTCGAGGCTGAAGGGTTTGGTGACGTAGTCGTCGCCGCCGACCGTCAGGCCGGTGACCTTGTCCTCGGTGTCGTCCTTGGCCGTCAGGAACAGGACGGGGAAGTGCTTGCCGGCGGCGCGCAGGCGGCGGGTGACGGTGAAGCCGTCCATGTCCGGCAGCATGACATCGAGCACGGCGAGGTCGGGGGCATGAAGTTCCGCCGCGGCGAGGGCTTCGCGTCCGTTGCCGGCCGAGACGACCTCGAAGCCGGCGAAGCGCAGCGAGGTGGACAGCAGCTCGCGGATATTGGGTTCGTCGTCGACGACGAGGAGCTTTGCTTCGGCACCGTTCTTTTTCATACTTCCCATGATGCTCCCAGACTCTGGGAGTTCTCTGAATGGCAGATGTGTGTTTTATCCACGGCCGCGTTGCGCCAGCAGGCTCACCTCGTAAAGCGAGCGCCGGAGCTCCTGGTAGCGCTCGGCCCCCAGTGCCGCGGACCAGCGCCGCTCGGTGTCGGCCAGAACGCGCAGCGAGTGTTCGACGGCGGCCCTGCCGGAGGCTGTCAGCCTCACGATTCTTGCGCGGCTGTCCGAGGGGTCGGCGCTGAGCGTGACGTACTCCAGCTTCTCCAGGTACTTCATGAACTGGCCGGTGCCGGCCCTGGTGATGCCGGCCCGTTCGGCGAGTTCGGAGAGCCGGAGACCGCTTCCGGGGACCAGTGACATTACGCGATAGTGCGACGGACGCAGGCCGGGGAGCGGACGGGCGTTCATTTCGGCCCGGATGGATTCAAAGGCGCCGGCCAGCAGCGCTGCGATGTGGGACTCGGGGCCGGCGTTCCCGAAACAATTGACGCCACTCATAAAGTTACTTTACCATTTTTCCATAGCCCATTTCTGGACGATCCCTCTGGCCTAAGGGGCCCGGTATGCAGACAGCGATTCTGACCAACATGGACTGCCTCGGAGCCGCGGAAGCCAGCGGAGAGGAGCTGGCTGCCGTAGCGGCGGCAGCCTTGGGCGAGACCCAGGTTGAGCTGCTGAGCGCCAGCGCCGAAGAAATCGTCTTTCCTATGTTCAACATGACCACCGGCGGCCTGTGGCGGGTCGAAGGGGCCGCCCGCACGGGCTGCGGCGGCAGGAGCGGCAGCATTGGCGTGGCCCGCTTCAAAGCTGTGGTCAAGCTCATCCAGTCCCCGGTGTTGTGGAAGGGGATCGACCAGGTGCCCGACCACCTGCGGGAGGAGCTGCCAAAACATTATCCGTGGCGCACGGAGGCACAGGTTTACGCGTCCGGACTCCACACTGCCATGCCCGACGGCGGGCGCCTTCCTGAGCTCTACCGGACCATCGAGCTTGATGCGCAGCGGACGGCCATCTGGATGGAGGATGTCGCGGAGTTGGACGGGGCCGCCTGGACTGACGCCCGCTTCGAGGATGCAGCCAGGCTGCTTGGCAGGCTGGCCGGAAGTCCCGCCGTCCGGGAATGTGTTGCCAGTGTCCCGGACGCCAGCGAACCCCGCCGGCTCGGGTTCTATCTGGAGGGCCCGGGCGCCGGCATCTTAATCCCGGCGATCCGCGGGGAGGATTTATGGCTTCATCCGGCGGTGTCCGCGGCGGCGGATACGGGGCTGATTGCCGGGCTTCGGAGCCTGGCGGACAGGGCGTTCGCGTTGGTGGACGAAATCGTGGCCCTCCCTCAGTTGCCGATCCACGGGGATGCCAGTCCGCAGAACCTGCTGGTTGAGGCGTTGCCAGCGGCCGGCGGCCGGACTGCCTTCGCCGTGATCGATTGGGGGATGTACGGGCTGGGCTGCGCCGGCTTCGATCTGGGCCAGCTCCTGTCCGGGTGGGTGAACCAGGGCGCCATGGGCGGGGAGGAACTCTACCGCCTGGAGCCGCGGTGCCTGGGCGCCTACTGCGAGGGCCTGGCCGAGTCCGGTACCCACCTCGACGAAACGACGGTGCGCCGGGGCCACGCGGCATCAATGGCGATCCTCACTGGGCTCTCGGCCGTTCCCACCCAGCGGCTGGCGGAGCAGGACTCGGACGAACTGCGGGGATTCGTGGCCGGGCGCGTGCAGATGGCGCGCTTCGTCCTGGACCTGCTGGCGTCCACCGACTGATGGCCCGAACGCCGCCGCCGCGGCCGTGGTCAGGGCGGCGACGTCAGGGCGCCGAGGGGTTCCGTCCGACGTCTTTGGCGTCCATAATCCGGTAGGCATAGCCCTGCTCGGCCAGGAAGCGCTGCCGCTTGGCCGCGAAGTCCTGGTCCAGCGTGTCCCGGGCCACGATCGAGTAGAAGCGGGCGGCCCGGCCGTCCTTCTTGGGACGCAGCAGCCGGCCCAGCCGCTGGGCCTCCTCCTGCCGCGAGCCGAACGATCCGGAGACCTGGATCGCGACCGAGGCTTCGGGCAGGTCGATGGAGAAGTTGGCGACCTTGGACACCACCAGGGTCTGCACGTCGCCGGACCGGAAGGCGTCGAAGAGCCGCTGGCGTTCCTTGACCGGGGTGTCGCCCTTGATCACGGGCGCCTGCAGGCGCTCGCCGATCTCGTCCAGCTGGTCGATGTACTGCCCGATCACGAGGAGCTGCTCGCCGGCGTGTGCGGCGACGAGCTGCTCGACGAGGAGGGTCTTGGTCTCGGAGGTGGCGCACAGCCGGTACTTGTCCGCGTCCTCGGCCATCGCATAGGCCACCCGCTCGTCGCGCGGCAGGTCCACCCGGACCTCCACACAGTCGGCGGGGGCAATGTAGCCCTGGGCCTCGATGTCCTTCCACGGCGCGTCGTAGCGTTTCGGGCCGATCAGGCTGAAGACCTCGCCCTCCCGGCCGTCCTCGCGGACCAGCGTGGCCGTGAGCCCGAGCCGCCGCCGGGCCTGCAGGTCCGCGGTCATCCGGAAAATCGGGGCCGGCAGCAGATGGACCTCGTCGTAGATGATCAGGCCCCAGTCGTTGCCGTCCACGAGCTCCAGATGCGGGTACAGGCCGCCGCGCTTGGTGGTCAGCACCTGGTACGTGGCGATCGTGACCGGCCGGACTTCCTTGACGGAGCCCGAATATTCGCCGATCTCCTCTTCGGTCAGGGACGTCCGCCTGAGCAGTTCGTCCTTCCACTGCCGCGCGGCCACCGTGTTGGTCACCAGGATCAGCGTGGTCGTCGAGCTCGTGGCCATCGCGGCGGCGCCCACGAGCGTCTTGCCGGCACCGCAGGGCAGCACGACGACGCCGCTGCCGCCGGCCCAGAAGTTCTCCGCGGCCAGCTGCTGGTACGGCCGGAGCTTCCAGCCGGACTCGTTGAGCATGATGGGGTGCGGTGTGCCGTCCACGTAGCCGGCGAGGTCCTCGGCCGGCCAGCCGATCTTGAGCAGCAGCTGCTTGAGCTGCCCGCGCTGGGACGAGTGCACCACGACGGTCTCGCCGTCGATCCGCGGACCCAGCAGGGGCGCGATCTTCTTGGCCCGGCTGACCTCTTCCAGCACCGGATAGTCGGAGGTGCGCATCACCAGGCCGTGCTGCGGGTCCTTCTCGAGCCGGAGCCGGCCGTACCGGGACATCGTCTCCTCAATGTCGATCAGCAGCGAATGCGGCACCGGGAAGCGGGAGTACTTGAGCAGCGTGTCCAGCACCTTTTCGGCGTCCAGCCCGGCCGCCCGGGCGTTCCAGAGGCCCAGCGGCGTCAGCCGGTAGCTGTGCATGTGCTCCGGGGCCCGCTCCAGCTCGGCGAAGGCGGCGATCGCATGCCGGGCCTCGGTGGCCAGCGCATGGTCGACTTCGAGCAGGATGGTTTTGTCGCTCTGGACAATCAGGGGCCCGTCGTTCACTGGAGCAATTCCTCTGCAGCTTCCACGTCGACGATCCGGTGGATGGACAGGACGCGTTCGGTGTCCTTGTCCGGATCGAAGACCCGGACCCGGCCGCCGTTCACCGCCACGGGAACCACCGTTTCGCGGCTCGCATTCCCCATGGCGTCCACGACGTTGATGACGACGCGCTGTTTGAGCCGGATGGCTTTCTGCAAGGTCTCCAGCCCCAGCTGGGTGGCTTCCTCGCTGCCCGGTGCCGCCGGGGAGGGGCGGGTCCCGTTTTTGTGGCTGCCGCCGGCAGGCCGGCCGCTGCGGAGCAACGCCAGCGCGGCGTCGACGTCGGCCTCCGCCGGTGCGGTGCTGGGGGCGCTGTAAACCGGGCGGCCGCTGCCGGGCAGCGCTCCCGCGCGCCGCAGCCGGACGACGGCGGACTCGGGTTCCTCCACGGCGGGGGACAGCCCCAGGTTCCGGAGCGCGTGGGCCGTTTCCCGGGGCGTGGCGTGCGAGATCACGACGGTCGGCGCGATGCGGGAGAGTCCCAGGCCGGCCGCGGCGGCGGTGTCCAGCAGTTCCTGCAGGGCCGTCTCGTCCTCGCTCTGGATGAAGCTGGTGGCGGCGCCCACCCGGAGCCTGGCATGGCGCGCGGAGGTGTCTTCGATGAGGTACTTCAGCGGCTGCGGGATGGCGGTGGCCGAATGCTGGCACAGGAAGTCCAGCATGCCCGCGGCGTCCTGCCCCGCGTCCAGTGCCCGCCGGACCGAGGCGACCGAAAAGCGGTAGATGGTTGCCGGCCCCTGGCCCTCGGGATCGGCCATCGTGAGGAGCCTTTCGCTCAGTTCCGGCGCCAGGTAGCCCGGCGCCACCGCGGTCAGGTCGGCCTGCAGCAGGACATGGTTCAGCGCCGCGGGCAGGTGCTCGCCCAGGATCCCCAGGGCGTCGTCGGCCTCCCCGGCGGCGATCGCCGCGCCGAGCTGGGTGAGGGCCCCGGAACCGAGGAGACCCAGCATCTGGGCCTCGGCCAGGACACCGCGGATCAGGGAGCTGAAGCGCCGGGCCATCCGGGGCTGTGACCAGTCGGCGCGCTCCAGCACGGCAGCGGCATCCAGCACCGGCGCCTGGCCGTCGGCCGCCGAGGCCTCCTGCGTCAATTCATTGAGGATTTCAAGGATCCGCCTGCGGATGACAGGGGCGTCCGGCCGCTGAGCCTCGGCGGAGAGAGCATTGATGGTGGTGCCGGCCGTGCCGCGGTGCGGTGCCGGGCCCGGGGTGATGCCGGTGAGGGGCTGGCCCACGAGCGAGGGGGCCCGCTCGCTCGCCAGCCAGGCGTTGACGAGCCAGAGCCATTGCTCCTGCCGCGGGAGTGCCAGCCACTCAAGCTGGGGCGCCGGGGCCCAGGCGGAACTGTCCACATCCAGGCGCAGGAGCCCGGCAAGGGCGCACAGCTCCGCGAACACCCCGGCCTCGTGCAGTCCGATCCGCAATGAGTCGGCCAGGCGTTTCATCTCGCGGACGCCGACGCCGCCGCTGCGCAGCGTCACCAGCGGCTGCTCGCGGACGCCGTGCAGCAGCTCACCGACAAGCCGCAGGGTCTCGGCAATGGCGGACAAAGCGGCGTTGCGGCGCAGTGCCGCACTGGTGTGGCCGAGCGTCGGGGCAGGGGGAGTCAGGGCGAAGTCCTCAATGATGAACCCGCCGCGCAGCGACACGCCGACGCTGTGCGGAAGCTCAACGTGGGCGGCGTCCAGCGGCACCAGCAGGCCCCGCGCCAGCAGCCAGTCCACCGGTCCGACGTCGGCGCCTTCGTGGAGCACGGAGGCGCGGCGTTGCGCCTGGGGGACGGCACCCATGGCCCAGTTCCCGAATCTGGCGAGCAGCGCCGTCGTGCGTTCCGGAGCGCCGGCGAGGATCCTCTGGAGGGATTCCGGCGTCGAGGTCCAGTGCTGCAGCGACAACGCAGCCTCCATCGGTGTCGTGGCGGGGGAGATGGCCGCCCCGCTGCGGTGCAGTTCCGCCACGAGCTGTACGACCCGCTGCGCGAAGGCCGGCTGGAGCCGGACCAGTTCGGTGTAGCTGCGGCCGAGGCCGGCCGGATAGATTCCGATGACGTCCTTGAGGCTGCCGACCGGAAGGAAGTGCCGCTGCCGCGGGCCGGCAGCCGAGGTCACGCCGTGCGGGGGATCGGCCCGGTGGATGAGGGCCAGCTCCTGGAGCGAATGCAGCATCCGCTCGATCGCCGCGGCCGTGGAGCCGTTGATGAGCTTCTTCAGCGTAGCGGCGGAGGCGCTGTGTCCGGTGTCCGTGTTGGTGCACAGGTGCAGGGTTTCCAGCACCTGCATCTGGGGGCGGTTGAGCCGCTCCAGCGCCCGCTGCACGCTGGCGCGCCCGCTGGCCCGGGCGGCGAGGGCGGCGAAGTCCGGGACCCCGGGGGAAATCAGGTCCGGCCGCGCGGCGAACAGGGCACGCAGCGAGTCGTCGCTGCGTGCCTCCAGTTCCTTGCTGAGCGCGCGAATGAGGGACATCAGTGCAAGGCTACCGTTCGCCCGGCCCGCGCGCGCGGCGGCGGGCGGCGACGCTGCCGCCGACGAGCGCGAGCATGAGCAGGAAGGCCAGCGGCAGCCCGTAAAGGGCCGTTGAGGTAATCCAGGCGGGGGCGACGGCGTTGTTGAAGGCCATGGCCATGACCGTGCCCACGGCAACCAGGGAAAGCACGGCCGCGGCGGCCGCAACGATCAACAGGGGCCGCCGGAAATGCAGTGTTGTCATGGGGCCAACGCTAACAGTCCGGCTTCTCCCGCGCCTCAAACCGTGAAAGTAGGCAACGCAGGATAACCTTGGAGGTACAGACCAACATGGTCCAGGCAGCCACACCCTGAACCCGCGTATCCATGCGGATGCGGTGGCCGCCGGCCGTGTCCCCAGCAGAACGAAGAAGGTTGATTACGTGCCTACCGGCAAGGTCAAGTGGTATGACAAGGACAAGGGCTTCGGATTCCTCGCAGGCGAGGACGGCCAGGAAGTCTTCCTGCCCAAGTCCGCCCTGCCCGAGGGTATAACCGAACTCAAGGCCGGCACCCGGGTTGAATTCGGTGTGGCCGACGGCCGCAAGGGTGCCCAGGCGCTGGGGCTCCGCGTGCTGGACAAGACGCCTTCCATCGCCAAGGCCAAGCGGCCCAGCGCGAAGGACCTCGCCCCGCTGGTGCAGGACCTGGTGACCGTGCTGGACAATCTGTCCGGAACACTTTCCGCGGGCAAGTACCCGGAAGGCAACAAGGGCATGGCGATCGCCGCCGCCCTGCGCAAGGTTGCCGACGAGCTGGACGTATAGGGGCTCCTGATGACTCCGGAACCTGAGCAGAACGCGCCCAAGACTCCCGGCGCAGCCGGATCAAAAACAGCCGGATCCAATACAGCCGGATCCAAAACAGCCGGTACTGACGCAGCCGGACGCAAAGGCGTGTCCAAGCCGCGCGCCGGCGTTCCGCTCTGGCGCACCGGCAAGCCCGACGCCGTCCTGGCGGCCGCCGTCGACGTCGCCCGCACCGCGGTGGAAGGGATCGCCCCGGCCGGGCAGATCGGCAAGCACCTGGGGGCCAGGACCGAGGGCGACCGCCTGGTCACCCACCTTTTCGAATCCCAGGTGCCCGGCTACCAGGGCTGGCAGTGGTACGCCGTCCTGACCCGCAACTCACGCTCCAAGATCGTCACCGTCGATGAACTCGGCCTGCTGCCCTCGGAGGATTCCATCCTGGCCCCCGAGTGGATCCCCTGGGCCGAACGCGTCCGTCCCGAAGACGAGCAGGGGGACGACGCCGCCGGCGCGGACGCCGTTGCTGCCCCCGTGGAGCAGGCATCCTGGGAACTGGCATCCGTGGAGCAGGCACCGGGGGAGCCCGGCGCCGACGACGGATACGGCGCCGACGAGAACGACGACGATGAAGACGCCGATGACGGCGACGACGACTCCGACGAGCAGGACGCTTCCGCAGCCGAGGCTGACTAGCGGTTGGAGGCGCCCGGGGACGAGCGCGGCCGGCGCGGGGAGGGCCGGACATGACGTCGACCTTCAAGTCCCTGCACATCCTGAACTACCGCATCTGGTTCATTGGGGCGCTCATCTCCAACATCGGGACCTGGATGCAGCGCACCGCCCAGGACTGGCTGGTCTTTGCCCACCTGACTGATCACGACGCCGGGGCCATGGGCGTCACGATGGCGCTGCAGCTCGGTCCGCAGCTCTTCCTGGCGCCGGTTGCCGGACTCGTCGCCGACCGCTTCAACCGCAAGCAGCTCCTTGTCCTGACCCAGTCGGCGATGGCGTTGCTGAGCGCGCTGCTGGGCATCCTGGTGGTCTCGGGTGCGGCGCAGCTCTGGCACGTCTACGGCTTCGCCCTGCTGCTCGGAGTCGTCTCCGCCCTGGATGCGCCCGTGCGGCAGACCTTCGTGTCCGAACTGGTGCGGGACGACTACCTGCCCAATGCGGTGGCGCTCAACAGCGCGTCCTTCAACGTGGCCAGGATGATCGGACCCGCGGTGGCCGGGGTCCTCACGGTCGCCGTCGGCCCGGGCTGGGTCTTCCTGATCAACACGCTGACCTTCGTTGCCCTGCTGCTGAGCCTGTGGAGGATCCCCGCCGCGTCGCTGCGCCAGCTGCCGCGGGCGGCGGCCGGCAAGGGCCGGATCCGCGAAGGGCTGCGCTACGTCAGGTTCCGACCGGACATCGTCGTAGTGCTCGTGGCGGTCTTCATCGTGGGAACCCTCGGACTGAATTTCGTCCTGTTCATCGCTGCCATGGTCGGCACCGAATTCGGCCTGGATGCCGGCGCCTTCGGACTGATGAACTCGATCATGGCCATCGGCTCGGTGGCCGGAGCACTGCTGTCGGCCGGCCGCAAGAAGCCCCGGCTGCGGATCATCTTCGGGGCCGCCGGGGCCTTCGGGGTGGCCACCGGCATCGCCGCGCTGGCGCCCGATTACTTCTGGTTCGGCGTCGCGCTGGTGCCCGTGGGCCTCTTCGCGATCACCATGATGACCAGCGCCAACGGGTACGTCCAGACCACCACGGACCCGGTGATGCGGGGCCGGGTGATGGCCCTCTACATGGCCATCTTCATGGGCGGCACCCCCATCGGGGCGCCCCTCGTGGGCTGGGTGGCCAACATCGCCGGTGCCCGCTGGTCGATGGGTGTCGCGGCGGCCTCCGGCCTGGTCGCGGCGCTGATCGGGCTGCTGTGGATTATCCGGGCCGAGCACCTGCGGATCCGCTTTGACCGCCGGGCCGGCGGGCTGCGCTACTTCCGCCTCGAATCCGGCCGCCCCGCAGGCGCCGGCACAGGCGCCGGCACAGATACCGACAAGAACGGGAACGGCGCCGCCCGGGCAGGAAACCCGGACGACGCCGTCGAGCACTGACGCCCAGCGCCGGCTCGTGGACAGCTACCTCTTGAGCTCGGCCACCACGAAATCGATGCACTCCAGCAGCGCGGACACGTCGTCCGGTTCGATCGCCACGAAGGTGGCGATGCGCAGCTGGTTGCGGCCGAGCTTGCGGTACGGCTCGGTGTCCACGACGCCGTTGGCACGGAGCACCTTGGCGATGGCGGCTGCGTCGATCGATTCGTCGAAGTCGATCGTGGCGATGACGTTGGACCGGTCCTCGGCCCTGGCCACGAACGGCGTCGCGTACTCGGAGGCCTCGGCCCAGCGGTAGATCCGGCCGGCGGAGTCCGCGGTCCGGGCGGCGGCGAAGTCCAGTCCGCCGCTGGCGTTGAGCCACTGCACCTGGGCGTCCAGGGTGACCAGGGTGGCCAGCGCCGGGGTGTTGTAGGTCTGGTTCAGCCGCGAGTTGTCGATGGCCGTCTGGAGGTCCAGGAAATCCGGGATCCAGCGGTCGCCGGCCTTGATCCGGGCGGCACGCTCCAGCGCTGCCGGGGAGAACAGGCCGAGCCACAGGCCGCCGTCGGAAGCGAAGTTCTTCTGCGGCGCGAAGTAGTAGACGTCGGCTTCGGCCACATCCACGTCCAGGCCGCCGGCGGCGGACGTGGCGTCCACCAGCACGAGCGATCCTTCATCGGCCCCGGCCACCCGCTTCACGGGAGCGGCAACACCGGTCGACGTCTCGTTCTGGGGCCACGCGTAGACGTCGACGCCGGCCTCCGCCCGGGCGGCGGGACGCGTGCCGGGCTCGGACGTGATGATGGAGGACGCGGCCAGGAAGGGTGCCTTGTTGGTGGCTGAGGCGAACTTTGAGCCGAACTCGCCGAAGGACAGGTGCTGCGCCTTGTTCTCGACGAGGCCGAAGCTGGCGATGTCCCAGAATGCGGTGGAGCCGCCGACGCCCAGGACCACCTCGTAGCCTTCCGGGGCGCGGAAGAACCCGCTGAGCCCGTTCCGGATGGAGCCGACCAGGTTCTTGACCGGCGCCTGGCGGTGGGAGGTTCCCAGCAGCGTGGCCGACGCCGCGGAGAGGGCCTGCATCTGTTCCGGACGGACCTTGGACGGTCCGGCGCCGAACCGTCCGTCCTGGGGCAGGAGGTTTGCGGGGATCGTGATGCTGGTGTCGCTCACAGTGGCTCCAATTTTCGGCTGGTTCGTAGCGTGGTGCGGGAGGTGGCTTGGCAGGATGGCTGAAGCGAAGCCTCCCTTTCATTCTGCCTGACTGTTCCGGGCTCGCGGGAACTCACGGGAAAGGCCCCGTCATAGTCCGGTCATTGGGAGCCGCCCGGAACCCGTGCCTGCGCCTACGCCGGCCGAGCCAGCCGCCCGGAAGATTATCCAGAGTAATTCAAAATAGGCTAAGCTGTCCTGCGAACGTACGGCGGACCCCGCCAAGGCGCATCCTGCACGCGGTACGGTGGGAATGACGCACGGACGGCGCTCGAGGAGCTGAGCTGAATGACGGATCTGATTGATACCACCGAGATGTATCTTCGGACCATTCTGGAACTTGAAGAAGAGAACATCATCGCGCTCCGCGCCCGCATCGCCGAACGGCTCCGCCACTCCGGGCCCACCGTCTCCCAGACCATCGGGCGCATGGAGCGCGACGGCCTCGTCGTCGTTTCCGGCGACCGGCACCTTGAGCTGACGGAAACGGGCCGGAAACGCGCCATCGAAGTCATGCGCAAGCATCGCCTCGCCGAACGCCTGCTTGCCGACGTGATCGGCCTCGACTGGGCCTACGTCCACGAGGAAGCGTGCCGGTGGGAACATGTGATGAGTGAACGCGTCGAGCGGCGCATCTTCGACCTGCTCAACCACCCGACTGTCTCCCCGTACGGAAATCCGATCCCCGGGCTTGCCGAGCTCGGCGGCCTGCCGTCCAAGGCCCGCACCGACGGGGTGGTGAACCTGCTGGAAGCCATGGCCGGCTACGGCGCGGGCTCGCGGATCACCGTCAACCGCCTGGCCGAGCCGATCCAGGTGGAGCCTGAACTGCTGGTCCAGCTCGATGAAGGCGGAATCAGACCGGGCGCCCGGGTCTCCTTGGAACGGGTGGGAGAGTATATTTCGGTCCGCGTGCCGGACATCGAGGGTGCCCTGGAGCTGCCGCCTGAGGTGGCCGCCCATGTGTTTGTGACGGTCGGCTGACCTCCGGGGCTGCCGGACATGGGACGTCCCGTGAGTTGTGCATGTCGAAGATCACGGAGTTATTACCGGTCGGTTTAATCGCCTATAGTTAAGGCCACTACCGATACCAAAGCGTTACCTGATCCGAAGCCGAGCCCTGCCAGCGGATCAGTCGCAGAGTCACCTGCTGGCAGGGGCGGGGGAACCATTTCCGGCTGTTTTTCCAACAGTCTCGGGGTGAAGTCCGTCAGCAGCATGCACACTCCACCGAGGACCCCCGGGATGCCTCTGTGCCTGGATGCTTGCCCTGGCGGGCCGGGTCTTTGATCTCTCTGACCCGAATCCGACAGCTAACTTCGCAGGCTATCCAGAGAGGAACCGTTCTTGACCACCCAGACCACCAGGGGCCGTCGCCGTGCGACCGGTCCCGCTCCGGAGCCGCGTCCGGCAGCGGCCCTGCAGGCCGCCCGCCCGCGGGACGCGCAGCGTGATGAACGCCGGGGCCGCCGAAGTCCGTTCCGCCAGGTAACGGACTTCGCCGCCGCCAGCGGTGTGGGGCAGAAGGCAGGGATCGCCCTCGCCGCCACGGGCCTGGTCCTGACGGTCGCGCTCCCCGCCACCGGCCCGGTGATGGCCACCGGCCCCGGAACTCCCGCCGCAGCCCAGCCGGACGTGACCGCCGCCGCCGCCAAGATCGATTTCAGCCGCACGGCCGTCAGCACCAAGGGCGATCCGGACGGAAAACTCAAGCAGCTCCTGAGTGCCCAGTCCGTCGGCACCATCACACGCGCCGCGTCGGCCGGCACCCTCGGCGCCCCGCTGGAGCAGATGGTCACGGCCTCGCCCTTCGGCTACCGCGTCAGCCCGATCACGGGCGGCGCCGGCGAGTTCCACCGGGGCCAGGACTATGCGGCCCAGTGCGGAACGGCAGTCCACGCAGCGGCCAGCGGCACCGTGACGTTCTCGGGCTGGCACCCTTACGGCGGCGGAAACCGCATCGTGATCGACCACGGCAACGGCCTGGAGACCACCTACAACCACTTGTCCTCGTCCTCCGTCCATGTCGGCCAGAAGGTCTCCCGAGACGACATCATTGCGATGAGCGGCACCACCGGCGCCTCCACCGGCTGCCACCTCCACTTCGAAGTGATGGTCAACGGCGACGTCGTTGACCCGCTGGGCTGGCTCTAGGCCAAGCCGATGGATTACTCTCGAATTCCTCTGACACGCCGTGATCTGAATGTGACATTGAATCCGGACTCCTGTACCGTATGAGGTACGCCAACTCCTCCGGAGTTGGCGCTCTTGAGTGGATTGCCTAACTCTGCCACCGCTCAAGGTCCGTTCGCATGACATCGTCTGGCAGGGGCGGGGGAACCAATTTTGGTCTTCGCAAGAAGGCCTTGGGGTTAAGTCGCAAAGCTTCCGAAGGAAGCAGCGTGGCCGGGTGACTCCCATCCGAATCCGACAGCTCACCTCGCAGGCATTGGGAGAGGCTACTTTCGTGACTTCACGCCACAATGCTGCGCGCCACCGCGCTGGCGCGGCTCGTACGAGCCCGCTGAAATCCAAGTCCCGTGCTGCCCTTGCCGGCGCCCGGATTGGAGCTCACACCGCCGTCTCGATCTCTACTGAGACCGGCCCGCAGGCCAAGCACCTGCATGCAGTTCCCGCTTTTGGCGCGTCTTCGCAGTACACCCTTCGCTAAGTAACCCATTCGGGGCGATCCGGCGTACCCCCAAGATGCCGGAGCGTCCTCTGTTCGCGCCCAAAAGGCGCGATCCAAGGATCACGAAAGAGAGAACTTCATGACTACTCGTGCAATCGCACGGCACCGCGCCGAGGTCACCAAGACCAACTCGCTTGCTGTCATCGCCAAGGCTGTCGGCGACAACGCCGGCGGCATGGGCCGCCAGGCGGCCGTCATCGCTGCCGCATCCGGTCTGGTCCTGACCAGCGGTATCGCAGCCAACGCTGCCGAGACCAACGTTCAGCGCGAATCCACCTCCGCTTCCGCCCTGGACGTCCAGTCGGCTGCGCCGGCAACGATTTCCGCTGCTTCCACGATTGCGATCTCCTACGAGAAGCCGGCCGTGTCCACTTCGCCGGCTCCCGTCGTCGAGGCCGCCAAGCCCGTGGTCAAGGTCCAGGACTCGACCGGCGCCGCTGCGACCGGTGGCACCCAGCTCGCAGCCGCGGGCTCCGCGCTGGCACCGGCCGGCATCGGCAGCGGCGCAACCGTCGCTGCTGCAGCCTACGCACAGATCGGCGTTTCGCAGGACTGCACCGCGCTGGTCACGAACGCCCTGGCTGCGGCTGGCGTCAACTTCCACGGCTGGCCGGCAGGTTACCTGTCCCTGGGCCGTACCGTGAGCGCCGCCGAGGCACAGCCGGGCGACCTCGCCTACTACCAGAACGGTGGCGCGGGCATGGCCCACATCGCTGTTTACGTCGGCAACGGCATGGCCGTCCACGGCGGCTGGAACGGTGGAACCACGTCCCTGCAGACCGTCAACGTCGGCTCGGGCCCGGTCTTCATCCGCGTCGGCGGCTAGGCCGCAGGCTCAACCCAGCTGCAACCCGGCCTCAACAGGCTGGATCAGCTCAAGATTTGAAGAGGACCCCTGCCCCTGCGGCAGGGGTTCTTTGCATTGCCGGGGAATGAATTTCCCGGATCACGGACCGGGGCGGCCGAAAAAATTCGGTGATACGGCACCTGAGTGTTTACTCTTGTGGTGTCGATCCATAGCCCGACCATGCAGAGGGCAGCCGGCCCTCGTGCCCCTGGCGGGTGCGGCCGTGAAGAGGTATGTGCATGCGCACGCTCGTTCTGAATGCTGGATATGAACCCCTGGCGGTTGTTACCTTCCGCCGGGCGCTTGTTCTTGTGTTGACCGGAAAGGCCAGTGTGGTGGCCGAAGGGGAGGAGCCCGTCGTCGGGCCCCAGGACATACTGGGCCGGCCCTCGGTCATTCTCCTGCACCGCTACATCAGGCCCCGCTACAACACGATAACGGCGGTCAGCCGGCGCGGTGTGCTCCGCCGGGACGGGCAGCGCTGCGCCTATTGCGGGAAGGGCGCCCACACGGTGGACCATGTCCACCCGAAGTCCCGGGGCGGGGCGGACTCGTGGGAAAACCTCGTGGCCGCCTGCCTGCGCTGCAACAATGCCAAGGGGGACCACACCCCGGCGGAAATGGGCTGGAAACTGGGCTTTGTCCCGGCGCCGCCGAAGGGCACGAGGTGGCAGATCAAGGAACTCGAAAAGCCGGCGCCGGACTGGGATCCCTTTCTGCTGCCGGAATCCGCGGCCTGAAACCGGCCCCCGGAAGGGCGCACCGGCGCAGCCGGACGAGCACAGCCGGAGGGGCGCACCCGTCCGGCCCGTGGCCGGGCTAGGCTGGGCCGGTGGAATTTGATGCGGTTATTCTCGCCGGGGGGCGGTCCTCCCGTTTAGGCGGCGCGCCCAAAGCCGGACTCCGGTACGACGGCGCCACCCTCCTCGATCTCGCGCTGCAGGCGGCCCGCGGCGCACAGGCGATCGCCGTCGTCGGCCCGGACCCGGGGACGCTGCCGGCCGGCGTGCTGAACTGCCGGGAGGACCCGCCGTTCGCGGGTCCGGCCGCAGCCATCGCCGCCGGGCTCTCCGCCCTGGAACAGGACTATGCCGCCCGCCGCGCCGCGGGCCCGGCACCCCTGACCCTCGTCCTGGCGTGCGACATGCCGCGCGTGGACACGGCGGTGCGGTCGCTCGCCGCAGCCGTGGACGACGCCGGACAATCCGGCCGAGACGGCGTCATGGCGCTCTCCGCCGACGGACGGAAACAACCCCTGATCGGTTTCTATGGCACGGCGGCGCTGCACCGCTCCGCCGCGGAAGCGGCTCACCGGGGTGCGCTGAAAGACGCCTCGGCATTCGCCCTTCTTGCTAGTCTTGAGGTGCGGGCAGTTCGTGTCCCCTCCGGTTCCACAGACGATGTGGACACCTGGGACGACGCCTCCGCCCTGGGGGTAACCGGCCGGATCCAGGGCAACGATCCGGGCGGCCGGCCCGGAGCTCCGCAGCTGAACTCGACTTTGGAGGCAAACGGTGAAAAGCCAGGATGAAACGCTGGAAGACTGGTGCCGTGCGCTGCTCCAGGCACTGGAGCTGGAAGACGTCGAGATCGACATCAACGAGGTCCTTGCCCTGGCCGGCGTGGCAGCCCATTCCGTGGTGCGCCCCGCCGCCCCGCTGACCACCTTCATCGCGGGCTTTGCCGCGGGGCTGGCCTCCGGTTCAGGGCAGGCCACCGACGCCGTCGCCATGCAGGCCGCCGTGGGGGTGGCCCGGGCACTCGCCTCGGGCTACGCGGCCACCGAAGTCTCCGGGACATGACCCCAGGACCCCCACACGGCGGTGCAGCCGCTGCCGGGGATGAGTACGGCTCCGATGACGCCGCCGCTCTGCCGGGCTCTGTTCCCGCCGCTGTTCCCGGTGCTGCTCCCGCCGCTGCTCCCGGCACGGGCGGGGCCGCAGCACCGGCACCGCACCGGCACCTCGCCCACACCTGGCATGAGGCCCGGCAGCTCGCCTTCGACTGTGCCGCCCCCATCCCCGCCGCCCCGGTGGTCCTCCGGCAGGCGTTGGGCCGCACACTCGCGGCGGACGTGGCCGCGCTGCAGGACATGCCGCACTACGCGTCGTCGGCCATGGACGGCTGGGCCGTCAACGGCGGCGGGCCGTGGATCCTGGCCGAACCGGGCCAGCGGCTGGCGCCGCACCAGGCAATTCCCATTGTCACGGGCGGGCTGATCCCGCCCGGCGCCAAGGCGGTGCTGCGGAGCGAGAGCGGAACCGTGGCCGCCGATGAGGACGGGCTGCCGGTCCTGAAGACCAGTGGTACCGCCAGGCCGGGCGAGCCGCACAACGGCCAGCACATCCGGAAGGCCGCGCAGGAGGCGGCCGCCGGTGAGCTGCTCATCAAGGGTGGCACGCTGCTCAACCCCGCCCACCTGGCGCTTGCCGCCCTGGCCGGCTACGACACCCTGCCGGTGCTGGGCAAGGCCGTGGTCCGGCTCGTGCTCACCGGCTCCGAGGTGGTCTCCTCGGGCCTCCCTGGACCAGGCGAGGTGCGGGACACCTTCGGTCCCCAGCTCGCCGGCGTGGTGGCCATGCTCGGCGGGATCTGCACCGAAGAGGTGAAGATCGGGGACGGCTACGCTGAATGGCTTGCCGCCCTGGAGGACACCGAACCCGGCCCGGACGCCGGCGGTGCCGACGGGGCTGACGGGGCCGCCGGTTTTGTCGGGGCCGCTGCTGAGAGCCTGCCCGCCGACGTCGTCATCACCACGGGCGGCACGGGCGCCTCCGGCACCGACCATCTCAGGCACGCCGTCGCCGAACTGGGCGGACGGCTGCTGATCGACGGCATCGCGATGCGCCCGGGCCACCCCGCCGTGCTGGCGGAGCTGCCGGACGGCCGCTTCATCCTGGGCCTGCCGGGAAACCCGCTGGCCGCCATGATGGCGCTGTGCACCCTCGGGGGTCCCCTGTTCGCGGCGCTGGGGCACGGATCGCTGCCGCCTGTTTCGGAAGTACCCTGCGGGTCGATGATCGACGCCGATCCCGGCCGGACACGGCTGGTGCCCTACCGGCTGCTCTATGGCATGGCGTCGCCGGCGCAGCATGCCGGCCCGGGAATGATGCGCGGACTCGCCGCCGCCGACGGCGTCCTGGTGGTCCCGCCGCACGGCGTTCAACTCGGCGAGCCGGTCCCGGCTTTCGCGCTCCCGTGGGGTGCCCCCATCCCGGAACCGGGCTCCGCCGCAGTGAAAGCCAAAACGGCCGCGAAAAGGCCGGCCAGGAAACCGCCCGCCGGCGGCGGGCCGGTGGACTGGAGCGCGCTTCTTGGCTGACGCCGGTACTGCCGCCGGCCGCTGGATTGCCGGGCCCGCTCTTGCAATGATGGATTCAGCGGAAGATCCGCACAACATGTTGGTTAGGAGTACCCGATGGGCCGCGTGACACAGCGCCGCAAGGTGCACAAATTTGTCCTCGACGGCTCACCGCAGGCCCTCGAATTCCCGGTCCGCCACCGGGAGGACGTGCTCGCCGTGGAGGAACCCCTGGAAATCCGGCTGGGCCAGCTCTCCTTCTCCGTCACCATGCGCACCCCGGGCCACGACTTCGACCTCGTGGCGGGGTTCCTGGTGTCCGAGGGCGTCATCTGGAGTCCCGAGCAGCTTGTCTCGCTGCGGTTCTGCGCCGGCGAAGACGAGGACGGGGTCCAGACGTTCAACGTCGTGGAGGCCCAGCTGCGGCCCGACGTCGTGCGCCCGGAGACAGGCCGGAACGTCTACACCTCCAGCTCCTGCGGCATCTGCGGCACCGATTCGATCGAGGCGGTGCGCAAGTCCTCGCACTTCAGCCCCGCCTCGGACCCGCTGGTGCTCCCGGTCCGGACGCTGGCCGCCCTCCCGGGGCTGCTGCGGGAGTCCCAGGCGGTCTTCGACGCCACCGGCGGCGTGCACGCCGCCGGACTCTTCCGGATCGCCGACGACGGCTCCGCCGAGCTGCTGTGCCTGCGCGAAGACGTGGGGCGCCACAACGCCGTCGACAAGGTGGTCGGCTGGGCCTTGCGCGAGGGTCTCCTTCCGCTGGCCGGCACAGTGCTGCAGGTGTCGGGACGGGCGTCGTTTGAGCTGGTCCAGAAAGCCTCGCTGGCCGGGATCCCGGTGCTTGCCGCGGTCAGCGCGCCCTCCAGCCTGGCCGTCGAGCTGGCGGAGGCCAGCGGGATGACCCTGGCCGGCTTCAGCCGCGGGGAGTCCCTGAACGTCTACGCCGGTGAGGGAAGGGTAAGCGTCCCGGTGGAACTCCCCGGTTAGCGGACCTTCCCGGCCAGCGGACGTCCTTGGCCGGGGGAGTGGCCGGGAGTAGGTTGTAGCCATCGGTTCGATGGGTTACAGCTTCGTCCCCGGCGCAAACGAGGATCACATTGCACGACGACCGCCGTCTTACGGAAGTCCGGCTGGACCGCTTCCTGCGCGACCGGATCATGCCGGCGGTGTATCCGCGCAGCGTCCCGCTGGCACTGAGCAGCTGGGACGTTTCCGGCGAGCCGGTGCCGGTGGGGGAGGCCCTCCGGCAGGAGTTCACACACCAGGAACAGGGCGCTGCCTGGGGTCCGCCCTGGAGCACCAAGTGGCTGCGCCTGCAGGGGGACGTGCCGGACTCGTGGGGCACGGCGCCGGGGACCGCCGTGGAAATCCTGGTGGACCTGGGCTTCAGCGCGGACCTGCCGGGGTTCCAATGCGAGGGCATCGCCTGGCGGCCGGACGGGACCATCATCAAAGCCATCTCCCCGCGGAACCAGTACGTCCCGGCGAAACTCCTCGGCGGCGGCAGTTCCGTTGACTTCTACGTCGAGGCGGCGGCGAACCCCGATCTGGCTCAGGGCTGGACGTTTGCGGCCACGCCGTATGGCGACAAGGCGACCTCGGGCAGCGAACCGAAATACCGGCTCGGGCGGATCGTCATTGCGGAGCTCAGCGAGACTGTCTGGGAGCTGCTGCAGGACACCTGGACCTTACGCGGACTCATGCACGAGCTGCCCATGGACCTGCCCCGCCGCCACGAGATCCTGCGCGCGCTCGAACGGATGCTGGACATCCTGGACCCGGAGGACGTCCCCGGCACGGCCGGCGCCGGCCGTGCGGCCCTGGCCGGTGTTCTGGCACGGCCGGCCTACGCCTCCGCCCATCAGCTGCTGGCCACCGGACACGCGCACATCGACGCCGCCTGGCTGTGGCCGGTGCGGGAGACCATCCGCAAGTGCGCCAGGACGTTCGCCAACGTGGTGGCACTGATGGAGGAGCACCCGGAGCTCGTGTTTTCCTGCTCCTCGGCCCAGCAGTTCGCCTGGATCAAGGAATCCTATCCTGAGCTGTTCGGCCGCATCCGGGAAAAGGTCAAAACCGGCCAGTTTGTCCCGGTCGGCGGCATGTGGGTGGAGGCGGACTCCAATATGCCCGGCGGCGAGGCAATGGCCCGCCAGTTTCTCGAAGGCAAAGCCTTCTTCCTGGCGGAGTTCGGCGTCGAATGCCAGGAGGCGTGGCTCCCCGACACCTTCGGGTACTCGGCGGCGATGCCACAGATCGTGAAGGCCGCCGGGGGCCGGTGGTTCCTGACCCAGAAGATCTCCTGGAACCAGGTCAACAAGATGCCGCACCACACCTTCAACTGGGAGGGAATCGACGGCACCCGGCTGTTCACCCACTTCCCCCCGGCGGACACCTACAGCTCCGAGCTCAGCGGCAGGGAGCTGGCCCACGCGGAACGGAACTACCGGGACCACGGCCGGGGGACCATCTCCCTGCTCCCGTTCGGCTACGGCGACGGCGGCGGCGGCCCGACCCGGGAGATGCTGGCCGCCGCCCGCCGCACCGCGGACCTCGAAGGCTCGCCGAAGGTGCAGATCGGCACGGCCGCGAGCTTCTTCGCCCGCGCGCAGGCGGACTACGAGTCCCTCCCCGTCTGGGTGGGGGAGCTGTACCTCGAGCTGCACCGCGGGACCTACACCAGCCAGGCCAGGACCAAGCTGGGGAACCGGCGCAGCGAGCACCTGCTCCGGGAAGCCGAGCTGTGGTGCGCCACCGCCGCGGTGCGTGCCGGCCGCAGCTACCCGGCCGCCGAGCTCAAGCGGCTCTGGCGCCTGGTGCTGCTGCACCAGTTCCACGACATCCTCGCCGGGAGCGCCATCGCCTGGGTCCACCAGGACGCCGAGCGGAACTACGCCGCCGTCGCGGAAGGGCTCGAAGCAATCATCGCCGGCGCTGCGGCCGCGCTGGTGGGCGCCGGCGGGCGGGACTTCCTGCTCAACGCCGCTCCGCACGAGCGCCAGGGCGTTCCCGCCCTGGCCGCGGCCGAGCCGGTCCGTCCCGGACAGCCGGTGTCCGTGACCGGGTCCGCGGGCGGCTACATCCTGGACAACGGCATCATCCGCGCCGTGGTGGACGCGGACGGCCTGCTGGCATCGCTCACGGATTACGCCAGCGGACGTGAGGCCATCGCGCCGGGGGCGCCCGGCAACCTCCTGGAACTGCACCGGGACACCCCCAACGAATGGGATGCCTGGGACATCGACGCGTTCTACCGCCGGAACGTCGTCGCGCTGACCGGCGCCCGCTCGGTGACCCTGGAACGGCGCCCCGGCGGGGAGTGCCCCCGGAGGGAAAGCAGAGTGGAAAGCAGAGGGGACTGCGCACCCGCCGTCGTGGTGGAGCGGCTGGCCGGCTCCTCGGCGGTGACCCAGCGGATCGTGCTGGAGCCGGGCGCGCCGTCCCTGACGATTTCCACGGCGGTGGACTGGCAGGAAAACGAAAAACTGCTCAAGCTCGGCTTCCCGCTCGACGTCCGGGCAGACCGCTCGGCCTCGGAGACGCAGTTCGGGCATGTGTTCCGTCCCACCCACCTCAACACCTCCTGGGAAGCGGCGAAGTTCGAGATCTGCGCGCACCGGTGGATCCACGTCGCCGAGCCGGGCTACGGGGTGGCGGTCTCCAACGCTTCCAGCTACGGCCACGACGTCACCCGCAGCATCAGGGAGGCCGACGGCGGGACGACCACGACGGTGCGCGTCTCGCTCCTGAGGGCGGCCCGATTCCCGGATCCCGGCGCGGACCGTGGCCACCACGAGCTGACAGTGACCATCAGGCCCGGCGCGGGCATCGCCGACGCCGTCGAGGAGGGCTACCGCACCAACCTGGCACCGCGCGTGGTCAAGGGTGACCACGGGGTTGAACCGCTGTTCACGGTCTCCGGCACCGGCCTTGTCATCGAGGCGGTCAAGCTGGCGGAGGACGGCTCCGGCGACGTGATCGTGCGCCTGTACGAATCCCTGGGGGAACGGTCAGCCGGACAACTGAGGGCCAACTTCGACGTCACGGGTATCCATACCGTGGATCTGCTGGAGCGCCCGGTGGCTGCCCCGGGGGTCACGGCCGGCCGGGATTCGGCGGAGCTGGTGCTCCGGCCCTTCCAGCTGGTGACCGTGAGGTTTGTGCGCTGAGAGCGGGGGAGGCCGCCGGTTTCGGACAGGATCATCGTCCGTTTCTGTGCACTCCGTGCCCCTGGAGTCCGTACCTGTGCAGGGCTGCGCGCGGGCTGCGGGGCGGCTGGGCGATCAGCCCGGAGAACCAGAACAGGGCCAGGCCCAGGACATAGCCCAGGACGGCTGTGTAAATGACGACTTGCTGCCCGGGGGCCCAGTCAGCCGGCGCAAAGGAAGCCGGCATGCTCACGGCCACGGACAGCGCACCGACGAACATCAGGAAAGCTCCCGCCCTGACGAGCCGCGGCAGCCGGCTCTTCACGGTGGCCAGCAACGGCGGCATGAGGACGAGCGAGACGAACGCCGGGTACGTGAGGCCGGCAGCGGCGTAATAGGGAACGAGGCCGGAGTTCCGTCCTCCGCTGTCCGTAACTCCCAGCAGCCCGGCCGATGACCCCCGTGTGTCCATCAGGAAGAAGGTCGCCGCCACGGCCAAGCAGCCAAGTCCCAGGACCCAGCGGCCCGTTGCGCCGGCAATGAGACGGTGGCCGCGGACGGCAGCCAGTCCCGTGGCGACCCGCAGCCCGATCAGTAAGGTCACCGCCAACACGAGGTACCTCAGGATGAGGTCGGTGGCATTCCAGCCCCCCAGCACCTGGTCTATGGCTTCGTAGGGGCCTGAGATACGGAGCAGGCTGCACAGGGTGGCCAACAGCAATATCCAGAACACGATCCTGTTCCGCCCCTGGATGGCGTCCGGAACGCGGACGAGAAGGACCACGCCACAGACGATCAGCGTGGTCCATTCAAGTATTGCCATGGCCGGATTGTCTCACAGCCCCCAGCCCGGCGGTGCCGGCGAAAGTCCCGTTAAACAGGCTGAGTGGTAGCGGTCCTCCCGGACCGCTACCACTCATCCCCCCAATGGCGCTTGGACGGCTGCATCGGCGTCGCACGGCTGAATTCCGTTCACGAAGCGATCCCCGCTTTCACACATTCATGATTCTTTCACGGTCTAATGATTTTGTGAATGGTTGTGTCGTGATATTTCGCCGGGCGCCGTTTTCTGCCTTGCTGTCCGCTTGGCCATGATGCTCCCGAGCCAGATCAGGGCGAGGCCCAGCACGAGGCACAGGATGGCAGTGTAGTTGAAGATGAACCGCAGAAATCCCAGGGCAGGAGGAATTACCGGAGACAGCAGGCTGAGGGTGATGGCGATGGACCCAACAGCCAGCAAGGCAGCGCTGAATCGCACGTGGACGGGCAGCCTGCTCGCGAGCGTCCGCACCATTGCTGGCAAAAGGGTCAAGGTGACATACGCGGGGTACAGGCGTCCGGCAGCCCCATAGAATTCCACCAACGCGGCGTTCCTGGCGTCTTTGGCGAAGACCTCGGCGAGCCCGGCTGACGAGCCGGCGGTGTCCATCATGAGGAAGACAATGACGACCGCCAGCGACGAAAATCCCAGCACCGCCAGCCCGACAGGGCCCGTGATGAGCCGGAGGGCATCCTTCGCGCCGAAGCCCCGGGCGACCCTGAACCCGAGGATGAACACGCAGGCGAAAATGAGGAAGCGGAGGACGAGGTTGGTCAGGTTCGTGCCGCCCATGACGTGGTCGACCGCCTCATAGGGTGCAGCAATGCTCAAAAGGGTGGCCAGCGTCATCAACAGGAAGAGGAAGAAAAGAGACCTGTTATGCCCCCGCACCGCACTCGGAATGCGGGCGAGCGCGACGATGCCGCAGGCTGCCAGGGTGGTCCATTGCAGGATCGCGATCATCCGAGGTTCTCCCAAATCTTTTCTGTTTGTGCTTGTTCGTGTTCCTGGCGGCGGAGCGCCTTGCCAAGGGTTTGCAGGCGTTCGCCGGCAAGGGCCGCGAGCTCACCGTCGGACAAGGCGTCGAGGGCCCTCTGCCTGGCCCCCGGCGGCCAGCCTGCTTCGGCTTCCGTAATCAGGCCGGCTGCGACGAGTCCGCCGGTGAATCCTACGCCTGCCTCGCGGGCGGTCGCGACGGCCAGCTCCGGGGAGAGCCTGTTGGCGGTCAGTTGCGCCGAATAGTTCTGCGGTGCGACGCCGGTGGCGGCCGAGACGCGGTGCCGCAGCTCGCCGTCGTCGATCGCGTCCACCCAGTTCCGGACGGAGGTGGCATGCGGGGCCGGGCTGAGCTCCGGCGTGGCCGCCGCGGGAACGTCCGCTCCCGGACTGAGCTCCGGCAAGGCCGCCGCCGAATCCGAGCGGTCGATGACCGCGCGCAGCAGGTCCATGGTGGCGATCTGGCTGACGAGTTCCGCAGGGGTCGGCGGCCGGGTGTTTCCGGCGAGTTCCGCGTAATTCTCGAACGAAGCCAGCTCCTGGAGCGGGCTGCGCTGCAGGGCCCGGCTGATGCTCACGAGCGTGGTCTCCGCCACCTTGCCGCGTACCAGCTGCTGGGCCAGGGTGGTCCGCTTGATGCCGGAGGTCCGGCAGATGTCGGCCGTGCTGGTGGCCGGAGCGACGTCATGGAGCCAGTGTTGGAATGCCTTGGCGGGTAACGGCATCTAAAGTTTCCTGCGCGGTCGGTCGGGACTGCCGGTGCCCTCGTGTGGGCGCGCAGCGGTTTCCGGCTCAGCGATTTTACGTAGAGGTCTGATGCAACTATGCTAAGTGGTCGAACCCGCTGGTCCGTACACCCCCCAAGTCCGGACCGGCGGGTTCTTTCATGCCCCGGCGGAAATCGGCCGTTTTCGACTGTGGACAGCCCGCTCCGGCCAGGGTGAGAGGATTGACTAATGACTGCAACCCTTGTTGCCAAGGACCTTTCCGGTGGTCACGATCACCGCACACTCTTCTCCCAGCTCTCCCTGACCGTTGCTCCCGGCGACGTCGTCGGCGTCGTGGGTGCCAACGGTGCAGGAAAATCCACCCTGCTCCGCCTCCTTGCCGGCGTCGACGAGCCGCAGGGCGGCACTGTCAGCCTCGCCCCGGCAGACGCCTTCGTCGGCTGGCTGCCGCAGGAACACGAGCGGATCGCCGGTGAAACGGTGGCCGGCTACATCGCGCGGCGCACCGGCTGCGCCGAGGCCACCGCGGACATGGAGTCCACCGCCGAAGCCCTGGGACTGGGCGCTCCGGGCTCCGATGACGCCTACTCGCTGGCCTTCGACCGCTGGATGGCATCCGGCGCCGCGGATCTTCAGGAGCGGATCCCGCCGGTCCTGGCCGATCTTGGCCTCGAGGTGGGCCCGGACGCGGAGATGACGGGACTCTCGGGTGGGCAGGCCGCCCGGGTGGCGCTCGCGGCCCTGCTGCTGAGCCGCTTCGACGTCGTGCTGCTGGACGAACCGACCAACGACCTTGATCTCGGCGGCCTCGCCAAGCTCGAGGCCTTCGTGCAGGGCCTGCGCGGCGGCGTCGTCCTGGTCTCGCACGACCGCGAGTTCCTCGCCCGCTGCGTGACCACCATCGTGGAGCTGGACCTCGCCCAGAACACGGTCGCGGTGTACGACGGCGGCTATGAGGCCTTCCTGGAGGAACGCGCCGTCGCCCGCCGGCACGCCCGGGAACGCTTCGAGGACTTCGCCTCCACGAAGGCGGACCTCGTCGCCCGGGCCCGCACCCAGCGCGAGTGGAGCTCGCAGGGCGTCCGGAACGCCATGAAGAAGAGCCCGGACAATGACAAGATCCGGCGCGCGGCCAGCACCGAGTCCTCCGAAAAGCAGGCCCAGAAGGTCCGCCAGATGGAGTCCCGGATCGCCCGCCTGGACGTCGTGGAAGAGCCCCGGAAGGAATGGCAGCTGCAGTTCAGCATCGGGGCCGCGCCGCGTTCCAGCTCCGTGGTGGCCACCCTCCGGGACGCCGTCGTGCGCCAGGGCGGCTTCACCCTGGGACCGGTGAACCTGCAGCTGAACGCAGGCGAACGGATCGGCATCACCGGCCCCAACGGTGCCGGCAAGTCCACCCTGCTCCGGCTCCTGCTCGGCGTGCAGCAACCCGACTCCGGTGAGGCGTCGATGGGCGCCTCGGTGGCCGTCGGGGAGATCGACCAGGCCCGCGGGCTGCTGGCCGGCGGGCTGTTGCTCGGGGACGCCGTCGATGCAGTGCTGACCGACCTCACCCCCGCGGAAGTCCGGACCCTGCTGGCCAAGTTCGGCCTGAAGGCGGACCACACGTCCCGCCCGGTGGACTCGCTGTCCCCGGGGGAGCGGACCAGGGCCGCCCTCGCGCTGCTGCAGGCGCGCGGCGTGAACCTGCTCGTCCTGGACGAGCCCACCAACCATCTTGACCTGCCCGCGATCGAGCAGCTTGAGGAAGCCCTCGAAAGCTACGACGGCGCGCTGCTGCTCGTCAGCCACGACCGCCGGCTGCTGGAAAACGTGCGCCTGGACGTACGCTGGAACGTCTCGGACGGCGTCGTCAGCGAACTGCACGCCGACGCCCCGAAAGGCAACACCAAATGAGCATGGACCGGGTAGCCTGGAGCTCCCTCTACAACATCACCCGCGCCTCGAGCGGCTCCAAGCCGTTCTCGAAGGAGACGCTCAAGCGTGTGTTCAGCTTCGCGCGGCCCCACCGCGGCAAGCTGACCGCCTTCGTGCTGCTGTCCATCGTGATGGCCGTGCTGGCGGTGGCCACCCCGGTCCTCGCCGGGCAGGTGGTGGATGCGATCATTGCGGGCGCCGGCACGGACACCGTGATCCGGCTGGCGCTGCTGATCGCCGTCGTGGCAGTCGCCGAGGCCGGGATCGGCCTCGTGACCCGCTGGATGTCCTCCACAATCGGTGAGGGCGTGATCGTGGACCTGCGCACCAAGGTGTTCGACCACGTGCAGAAGATGCCGATCGCGTTCTTCACCCGCACCCGGACCGGGGCGCTGGTCAGCCGGCTGAACAATGACGTGATCGGCGCGCAGTCGGCCTTCGCCGGCACGCTGTCGGGCGTGGTCAGCAACGTCGTGGCCCTCGCCCTGACCCTGGCGGTGATGCTGAACAAATCCTGGCTCGTCACCGTGCTGGCCATGGTCCTGCTGCCGATCTTCCTGATTCCCGCCCGCCGGATGGGTTCCAAACTGGCCGACCTCCGCCGCGAGGCCGCCGGACACAACGCCGCGATGGGCACCCAGATGACCGAGCGGTTCTCCGCCCCGGGCGCCACCCTGGTGAAGCTCTTCGGCCGCCCGGATGAGGAATCCCGGGAGTTCGCCCTGCGTGCCGGCCGGGTGCGGGACATCGGCGTGCGCACGGCCATGCTCCAGTTCACCTTCGTGACGGCCCTGACGCTCGTCTCGGCGCTGGCCCTGGCGCTCGTCTACGGCCTCGGCGGCTGGCTGGCGCTCGGCGGGCAGCTCGCGGCCGGCGACGTCGTCGTGCTGGCGCTGCTGCTCACCAGGCTCTATGCGCCGCTCACGGCGCTCTCCAGCGCCCGGGTGGAGATCATGAGCGCCCTGGTCAGCTTCGAGCGTGTCTTCGAGATCCTGGACCTCAAGCCCCTCATCGTGCAGAAGCCGGACGCCGTGGCCTCCCCGCACGGCCCGCTGTCCGTGGAGTTCGACGACGTCCGCTTCGCCTACCCCTCGGCGGACAAGGTCTCGCTGGCCTCGCTGGAGGACGTGTCCACCCTGGATACCCGGGGCGGCGAGGAGGTGCTGCACGGCATCAGCTTCCGGGTGGAGCCGGGCCAGACCGTTGCCCTGGTGGGCTCCTCGGGCGCCGGCAAGTCCACCATCGCGCAGCTGCTGTCGCGGCTGTACGACGTCGATTCCGGCGCCGTCCGCTTCGGCGGCACGGCGCCCGGCACCGGCGTGGACGTCCGCGACCTCACCTTCGATTCCATGCGCCAGACCCTGGGCATGGTGACGCAGGACGGGCACCTGTTCCACGAGTCCATCGCCTCCAACCTGCGCCTGGCCCGCCCGGAAGCCACCGACGAGCAGATGTGGGACGTGCTGCGCCAGGCCCGTCTCGAGGAGATGGTCCGGTCCCTGCCGGACGGACTGGACACGGTGGTGGGGGAGCGCGGCTACCGGCTCTCCGGCGGCGAACGCCAGCGCCTGACCATCGCACGGCTGCTCATTGCCCAGCCCCGGGTGGTGATCCTGGACGAGGCGACTGCCGCACTGGACTCCACGAATGAAGCCGCGGTGCAGGAGGCGCTCGGCGCCGCGCTGCAGGGGCGCACTGCCGTCGTGATTGCCCACCGGCTCTCCACCATCCGCGCGGCCGACGTGATCCTGGTGGTGGAGGACGGCTCCATCGTGGAGCGCGGCACCCACACCGAGCTCCTCGCCGCCGCCGGCCGCTACGCGGAGCTGTACCGGACGCAGTTTGCCGAGGCCACCAAGGTCGCCGAGGAAGCCGTGCCGGGGCTCTAGCAGGAGGCGTCGGGGCAAAGCGCCGCCGGAGTTTCCCCAGGTTTGACGGCCGCGCCCGGCGGGTCGGCCAGAATGCCCGGTGATTCCCGGTGTCGTGGTTTCAAAGCTGGGGAAATTTAGCACGCCCCTGGTCCGGGCTGCCGGACAGTGCCGGCAGCACGTGGGCTGTGAGCAGCGGGGCGAGGTCGTCCGGCAGCTCTGCGGCCAGGTCCAGCCAGCGGATCTCGGCGATCTCGGCGGACGGATGCGCGCTCCAGACCCCCGGGGCCGTGAAAACGGTGGCCTCGATCAGGGTTGCGTCCTCATTCGCGGCGTCCGCCAGCCAGATGCCCAGGAGCTCCAGCTTCCCGGGGGCCAGCACGATCCCCACCTCCTCTTCCAGCTCCCGGGAGGCCGTCTCGGCGGCGGTTTCGCCTGCCTCGGGCTTGCCGCCGGGATTCATGAACTTGTCCGTGCCCCGTTTGCGGACGGTCAGGAGGCGGCCGCCGTCGTCGAAGACGCAGACGGCGGAGACGATGATGAGGGGATTCACTCTCATGAGCCTAACCGGCGGGGTCCAGCCGCCGCAGCACCGATTCCAGGAGCTGGTCTTTTCCCGGCCCCCGCACGTCCCAGGCATAGCTGAAGTGGTCGGGGCCGTGAAGCGAGTACGTGACCCGGTAGGTGTCCGGCTCACACCAGTGCTGGTCCTGGCTGGCGTTCGGCCTGAAACTCATGCGGTGGAACGGCCGGCCGTCGGAAAAGGCCACGTCCATCGCATCCGGAGATTCCGTGCGGTTGAACAGATAGTTCCGGCTCGCCGGGCCGGTAAAGGGCTTGCCGTCCATGGCAGCGGCGGTCAAGCGGACGGTTCCCTCTTCGTGGAAGCTGAGCCCGGCGCCGTCGTCCACCGCGGTAAAGCGCACGACGCCGGTGAAGGTTCCGCGGGTGCCCGTGGCGCGGTCCAGCAGGGTGCGGTCCACGCTCCAGGCGCCCAGCAGGTAGGAGCGGAGATCGAAGTCCGGACCGGGGTCCGGGGCAGGCGGATTCAAGTGCCCTCGATTGGAATCGAACCAACGACACCGGCTTTAGGAGAGCCGTGCTCTATCCACTGAGCTACGAGGGCGGGCGTCCGGGCGGCCGGCCGGGGCCGGCCCTTTCGGACACGGATATAAGCATACAAGGTGCGGACGCGTACTACGCTCATGGCATGGCAGCCGCAGCAACCGCTCTCAGCAACCACGCCGTCCAGTTCCCGGATGTGGCGTCCACCAGGTTCTATGTCGGCGCCCTCGCGAAGCTGAGCGTGCTGCAGTATTTCGTGGCGGAGACCGCCGTGATCGGTGCCTGGGCCGGGCGCGGGCCGTACAGCCGCCGGGACGGATTGATCAGCGACCTCGGCGCCGTGGCGTGCGGCGAGTTCGACGGCCGGGATGTGTGCTCGCCGGCCCACCTGCTCATGAATGCCTCGTTCGTGGTCCAGGGCCTGGGCATGGCGGTGGGGGCCCTGCTCCTGGGCTCCGTGCTGCTGTGCACGGCGGCCCGGCCGCGGCTTGCTCCGGGACCGGCCCGGCGGGCGCGCGGGGCCGCGGCGGCCGCTGTCCGGGCCCTCACGTTTGCGGCCGGCGCCGGCACCGTCGTGGTGGGGCTCGTGCCCGAGGACGCGGGCTCGGCCTGGCATCTCGTGGGCGCCGTGGCGTACTTCGCGGGCGGAGCCGTGGCGTTGCTGCTGCTGGGCTGGCTCTGGTTCCGGCAGACACCGCTGGGCTGGCTGATCCTGGCGTGCGGTGTGGTGTCCTTCGGGGCGCTCGTGACGAGCGCGGTGACCGGCCTGCACGTGCCCGAGCCTGGAACCCTGGAGCGGCTGATGGGATACCCCATCACCATCGGCGTGGGCGCGGCAGGCCTGGTCGTGGCGCAGCGCGTCCGGCAGGAACGCGCCGCCCGGAGGGTGCACCTGGTCCAGGAGGCGCAGAAGGCCGGGCATCGGAGTTCTGCGACGGGGAGCTTAAGGGCGGGGAAGGTGCCGGCGCGGGAACCTGAGGCGGACCACAGGTAATGCGCGGCCGGGGAATCTTTGGGGCACAGAGCCCCCTGATGCCAGGAAGTTCGAACTGCCGGGCACGCGCCGGCCTTCCGGATCAGCGCAGGTAATTGCCGGTGTGTCCCATGCCCGGTACCGGCCTGACCTTGCATTATCATAAGGGCACTCGCCGGAACATTCCGGCGGGTCGTGCGCGATTCGACATTACCGCACGCCGACACGCCGACTTGCAGCCTATGGGGACTAATGCCTGATCAGTTTGTCTTGCCGCGCCTTGACGCAGGAAGCGTCTCCGCTGGGCAAAAAGGTGCCGAGCGGGGCCGCCTATGGCGTGCGGAGAAGCGTTGCGAGCAGCTGCCGCGCCGCCGCCGTCGAATTGCCGTCCGTTGACCGTTGAAGCCCTGGCCGGGCCCGACGAACGAAACCCCGAGGACGAACCGGTAGACGAGCTCGCCGCCCCTGGACCTGACGCGGGAGACCCGATCACGGTCCGGCTGACTGACCGGGGCATCATCGAGGTCACGCTTCCGCCGAACCAGGTGATCGAGGGGCCGCAGGCGCGTGCCGCGGGCGCCGCGGTCCGCTCCCTCGCCCAGGGGCGGCGCCTGCCGTTACTGCTGGTCATCACCGGCGTCGTGGGCGTCAGCGTCGAGGCCCGGCACACATACACGACCTCGATTGCCGTCTCCGCCTTTGCCCTCGTGGGCGAGAGCCCGGTGGACCGGGTCATCGCCCATTACCTGCTGCGGTCGAAAATCGAGACGATCCCGGCACAGTTCTTCACCTCCGAGTCGGACGCCGTCAAGTGGCTCAGGCAGCACGCGCGTGACGAGTGAGCCGCCGGACCCCCGGCTCCATGCACTCGTGGAGGGCATCGTCCGGATCGCCGGGGGGGACCTGACCACGAGGATCCCGCTCTCGGAGGCCCGGGACGACGTCGCGGCCGTCATAACCGGCATCAACCTGATGGCGGACGACCTGCAGACCATCTACCAGGAGCTCGAGGACCGGGTCGAGAGCCGCACCGCCATGCTGCGCGAAGCCCAGGTGGAACTCGAGCGGATGGCGCTGACGGACCCGCTGACCCAGCTGGCCAACAGGACGGCACTGAACGCGGCACTCAGCCAAGCACTGGCGGAGACGTCCCGCGGCGAAATGCCCCCCGCCCTCCTGATCCTCGATCTTGATTCGTTCAAGGGGATCAATGACACGCTGGGACACAGCGCCGGTGACGACGTCCTGCGCATGATCGCCCGGCGGCTTCAGGCAGCCGTCCGCGAGACGGACACCGTCGCGCGGCTCGGCGGCGACGAGTTCGCCGTCATGCTGCCCAAGTCGAACCTGGTCCGGGCCCGGCGCGTGGCCAACAGAATCCTCAAGGCACTCAGCGAGAGCCTGGACGTCGGGGACCTGCGCGTCACCTGCGGCGCCAGCATCGGCCTGCGGGTCGCGGAACAGGGCCAGACCGCGGAGGAACTGGTGATGGAGGCCGACACGGCCATGTATGCCGCCAAGGCCCAACCGCACAGCAGCATCAAGGTGTTCGAACCGGCGCTGCTGTATGCGCGGCGGCTCCAGAGCGTCATGGTCACCGAAATGCGCGAAGCAATCCGCAAGGACCAGCTGACCCTGTACTACCAGCCGGTGGTGGCACTCGCGACGGGCAGGATTGAAGGCGTCGAAGCGCTGGTGCGGTGGAACCACCCCGCACGCGGGCTCCTGATGCCTGACCAGTTCATTCCGCTGGCCGAGGAGACCGGGATGATCGTGGACCTGGGCCATTGGGTCTTGCGCCATGCGGTCCGCCAGCTGCGGGACTGGCAGCAGGAGTTGCAGGTGGACAGCGGCTTCAACGTCCGGATCAACATCTCAACGACAGAGCTGCAGAGCCTGGACCTGATCGAGCACGTGCGCGACATCCTGACCGAGACGGGCGTGGATGCCTCAAACCTCGTGGTGGAGCTGACGGAATCCATGGCCGTCAACGGCGGGGACGTGGACCAATACTCGCTGAGCGGGCTGCGCCGCCTCGGCGTGAAGCTCGAAATCGACGACTTCGGCACGGGGTACTCCTCCATCAGCTACCTGAGGAAGCTGCCCGTGAACGTGGTCAAGATCGACAAGAGCCTGATCGACGGCCTCGGGTCCGACGAGGATCAGGGAAGTTTCGTTGCCGCGGTGCTGCACCTCATCCATGCCTGCGGCCTCACGGCAGTTGCCGAAGGCATCGAGACGGCCGAGCAGGCGGCGGTGCTCGCGGAAATGGGCTGTGCCAGCGGCCAGGGCTACTACTTCGGCCGCCCCATGCCCCCGGCAGACCTCGCGGCCCTGGTCAGCCGGCCAGGCTCAGGGCAGCACTAGCCTTTTCTGATCGGTTTCCGGTATCGCTTTCCGGCACGACGGCGGCAGGGCGGCGGCAGGGCGGCCGGCTGGGCACAAAAACGGCGGGTATCGGATCGCTACCCGATACCCGCCGTCTGTTATTGCTTCTGAAGTTACTTCTTCGGAGTGGAGTTCGGCCACCAGTTGACGGCTTCGATGGAGCCCTGGCCGGAGTTGTCACTGCTTGCCGAGACTGCAGCCGAGGCGGAAAGGCCTGCTGCCGCCAGCGCGCCGGCGACGAGGAGTGTAGCGAGGGTTTTCTTCATTTAGTACTCCTGATACGTAAGGGGCGGATGTGGCTCATGTGATGCAGGCTCAGTATAGGGGCATCCGATATACCATGGTGTAACAATCTGTCGCGGAGGTCAGTTCCATGTGTTACGTGCGCGCGCCCGCGCAGGTCTTGCGGAAATATGGCGCCGTCTTGCTTTCCGGTTTTGTTCAATTTCACTGCGGCGGCAACGGATAATTGAGCCATGCAACAAAACTTCGTTTCGCCGTCGTATGTCGCCGCCGAGCTGCAGGCACGGAAAAACCGGGCCGATCACGATTTCGCCGAGGCCGCCAGCAGCGCGAAGGCAGCCGCGGATATCGCCCGCAGTGATGGTGATATGGACTCGTGGTGGAACATGACGTTTTTCCAGGCGGAAAATCTTCTGGACGCGGAGGACTTTGACACATGTGCTGATCTGGCCACCGGACTGGTCGATTGCCCGCGCGGGACGTCCGAACGCCACGACCTGGCGCGGACCTATATTCTGCTGGCCAAGGCCAAGCAAGGGGCAGGCCAACTGGAACAGGCCGCCGATGCCGCCCGGGCAGCCGTGGAGCTGGTGTCAGACGACCCGGACGTGGAGACAAACGTTTTGGCGAGGCAGGCTCTCATCGCCGCGCTGGCGGATACCGGCCGGCTTGACGAAGCATGGGCGGAATGCCTGGCCCTGGCGGACGTGATTTCCGCCGAAGTCGATGACCAGTTGGTGGGAAAGGCGTACTGGGTGATCGGAAACGTTGCCTTTCTGTGTAATGACGTACAGCAGGGGCTGAACTATCACGAGCTCGCGGCCGCGACCTTTTCGCCGGCGAGAAACCTGGATGTCTGGGCAAAGTTCAACAAGGCTTCGGCGGCCATGCGGCTCGCTGCCGACGTGGCCGACGCCGACACCCTGCGGTGCATTGAACGGGCGGAACTGGCGACGGACGTCATCGGGGGAAGCGCAAACGACTTCCTGCTGATGAAGGTGAACCGCGCCCACTGGAGTACCCTGGCCGGCGATCCCGCAGACGCGATTGAGTTACTCGAACAAGTTTGCGCTGACGAGGACAAGACGTCGCCCCAGATACTCGGCGAGGCATACCTGTTGCTGGGCAGGGCAAATGCCGCGACAGGAAACCAGGCTGCTGCCCGTGAGCACCTGCTGAAGGCCGCCGATCACTTCGAGGCGGCCGGCGCCCCGCAGCGTGCAGACCAGGCACGGGAGTTCCTGGCCGGCGGGGCCTGACACCGCGCAGGATCCTCGTGGGCATGCCCTCCGTTCCGGTCCTCGGATGGACATATCGGGATTATGTCCAATGGCCGGGCCTAGGGCTGGGCATGTCCCGTGGAGGGAGCGGCGGAGGCGGCACGCTTCCGGCCGAGGAGCACCGCGGCGCCGCCGGCCACCAGGCTCAGCACCAGCAGCACCCAGCCGGCGAGGGTGAGCCCGGACGCCAAGGCCACCTGCCCGCCGTCGACCGTGTCCGCGGACATCATCGCGTCGATGGCCGTGTTGCCCCAGAGCCGCACGACGGCAAAAAGCAGCGGCACCGCCCAGAGCGCCCAGCGCAGCGGCTTCCGGGCCACGTTCGTCCCGATCAGCAGCAGCCAGCTGAAGCCGAAGATCAGCGGGAAGAGCATTCCTGCAGTCTTGTGGACGTAATTGAGCTGCCCGCGGGCGTCCCCGTCCATTGCGGCGCGCAGGTGCTCGACATAGCCCTGGTCGAAGCCGCCGATCAGCGAATCCGGCATGGCCAGGCCGCCGGACAACTGCGTGAGCTGGTTCAGCGTGAGCAGATGGACGTACCAGAACAGGAACAGGCTGGCCACGACTCCGGCGATCACGATCAGACTGCTGTTGTTCTGCGCCTTCTGCGGCGTCCTGCTGGTGCTCGGGTTGATCACCGACGGCAGCTGGTGCTGGGGAACGGCCGCATTGGCGCCGTGCTTCTTGATCCGCTGTGCGGGTGTCTTGGCCATGACTTTATTATCGTCCGTCTCAGCGGGCTGGTGTGTCGCAGCCCGTTCCTGGCGGCGCCGGGTCGGCCGTCCGTCTGTTCACTACCCTGCGGGCGCCGATAGTCTGGGACGCGTGACCGAACTAAGCAGAAATGAACTTGGCAAACACCGGCTTGGCCGGCACAGCACCGCGGAGCTCGACCCCGCGCTGGATGACTACCAGCTCGCCGAGGCGCTCGTGCGCGAAGCAGGCACGCTGGCGCTGCTGATGCGGCAGGCGGGGCTGGAGGGCCGGCAGAAAACATCCGTGTCCGACGTCGTCACCGCCGCCGATCACGCCGCGGAGGCCTATGTGCTGGAGCAACTCCGGCGCTGCCGGCCCGACGACGGCATCCTGGGGGAAGAAGGCGCCGACGTGACAGGCAGCAGCGGCCGGACCTGGGTGATCGACCCTGTCGACGGGACCTACAACTTCCTGCACGGGTCCACCTACTGGTGCTCCGCCATTGCCCTGAAGGACTCCTCCGGCGTGCTGCTCGGCGCGATCTTCCAGCCGGAGGAGGACAAGCTCTGGCTCGGCGGGACGTCGCGGCACGCAACGCTCAACGGGGAGCAGCTGACCACCTTCCGGTACGGCGACGCGGGGGGCAGCGGCCGGTCCGAAACACCGCTTTCCGAACTCGGCGCCGCCACCTACATCCACCCCACGTGGCTTGCCGACCCGATGTGCGCCATGCCCTGGCACGCTGCGGCGACGTCCGCAGCGTCGCTGCGCATGTTCGGCTCCGGATCCTGCGACCTCGGCCGGGTGGCCGACGGCGCGGTGGGCTGCTGGTTCCAGCACAGCTGCCCGGAATGGGACTGGCTGCCCGGCCAGGCGATCGTCCTCGCGGCGGGCGGCGCGGCCGACGTCGTGCGGGTCAACGGGCTTGACTGGTTCCTCGCAGGAGGCACGACGGCGGTCCGGGAGCTCCGTGCCGCGCTCCAGTCAGGCACGGTCGGCTAGGTCCCGCAACGCTCCTCGCCTGCTCCGCGGAGCATGCTCATTCTTCGCGGTGAGCATCGGACAGGATGGTCGTATGTCCACCGGCCACGGACAGGGGTGGGCATGCCCCGCGGACCGGGAGTCCCCTCCGCGGTTCCGGGACCCTGTTGCCGGGCCGGGGGCGCGGTCTATACTTCCGGACATGGGGGAGAGAACAGCAATTCCGGACGTGCCCGATGTGCCGTCCACGCGGGGACCGGCCGGGTTGCGGACCCGCCGGCTGCGGGGGCTCGTATGAGCGGCTACCTCGCGGAATCCGTACTTGATGAGGCCCGCGGCGCCAAGCGGCTCCTCCTGGAGTCAGGTCTGGGCGCCACTTCCCAAGGACTGGTGGAAAACCCGAGCTTCTTCCACGGGTTTGCCGCGAGGCCGGACGTGGTGTCCAGTGCGCTGCTGGCCGTTGCCGACGTGGCGGCGTCGAGGTACTTCGATGCCGCGTTCCGGGTCAGCGACGTTTTGGATCCGGTCATGACGGCAGGCGGAGACCGCCTGCGCTGTGAGTCGTTTTCGGCCTGCAACGGGGTCCAGGCACGGCTGGACCTGCTGGGCAGCGGCCTCGACGGCGGCGAGATCGGCTTCGGCACCGCCAACGTGGACATCAACAGCCCGTTGCGGTCCTCGCTCGCCAACGTGCACCGCAGCGAACTGCTCCACCTTGACGTCGGCCGGGAGCAGCTGGTGGTCTCCACGCCCGGGGAGAGCCATGTGGAGCGGAAGGTGGAGCTTCCGGACCGGTGGATCCGTGGCTTCGCGGAGACCCCGGCGATCGCTGCAGGCATGACGCATCTGGCCACGCTCTCCGGCTCCGCCATCAGCCAGTTCCTGGGCTCACTCCCGGCCGCGCAGCCCGGGCGCACGGTCTTCCTGCTGCCCTCGGCCCGGGGACTGCGCGAGGTGGCCACGGCGAAGCAGTCAACGGTCACGCTGGCGGGCACCGGGCGGCTCGCGGCGGCCAGGCGGGTGGCCAGGTTTGCCACCCGCCTGGACATCTTCCGGCACGACAACGGGGCCAGCGGCTGGGTTTTCCGGCTTCCGGGCGCCGGCTTCACGCTGCTGCTGTCACCGGCGGCCGGCCGGGGTTTCTCGGGCGAAGGCGGGATCCTGGCAGCGCTCGCCGCCCCTGGCGTGACGGAAGCAGGGACGACGGTCCTGGACTTCCTTGGATGGCAGGCGGTCATTTCGACCGAGACGCTCCGCGCCAGGACCGGGCTCGCGGCGGAACGGGTCAGTCATGGACTCGCCTGGTTGGGGGCGTCCGGGAAGGTGGGCTTCGACCTGCTGGAAAACGCCTATTTCCACCGGGAGCTGCCGCTGGACCAGGACCGTACCGTCAAGGACCACCCGAGGCTTCGAGCTGCCCGCGATATCGTGGCCCGGGGCGGGGTATCCCCGGTGGAGGACCGCTGGGATGTCCTGGCTGGAAACGGAACGCGGGTGCGCCGGGTCACGTTCAGGGACGAAAGCTACCAGTGCACCTGTGCCTGGTGGTATGACTTCCGCGGCTCCAGGGGCCCCTGCAAGCATGCGCTCGCTGTCCAGCTCGTCCGGCTCGAGACGGCACCGGGCCACGGACCGGAAAACGCATGACGGCGCCGGAGAACCGCGGCGACCCGCGGCTCGTGCAGGAGGTGCGCCGGCTCGTCAAGACGGGGGACCGGAGTGCTCTGCCCGAGTACATCACAGCGACCCCGCCGGACGAGCTCGCCGAGGCGGCGAAATGGTTTGCCAAAGGCGGCCGGACCCTGCTGACCCAGGACATGGACTGGCGGATTCATGAGAGCATCAGCCTTGCCGACCGCTCAACGGTGAGGGAGATGGTCACCGTCGCCGTCAGTGCACCTGCCGATGCCGCCAGGTTCCTGCCCTGGCGGGAGATGGCATGGAGCAGCGATGTTCACATCCTGATGCTGTTGGATGTCCTAGTTTCAAGAGGCGACGACTGGTGCCGGCGCTTCGTGGCCGCGGCGATCAGCCGGAACGCAAAAGCGGGACAAGAGAGGGCCACTACCGTCATCCGTTGTTGCCTGCCGCTCATTCTGCACTTTGGCGTTTCCACTGCAGATTTCGAGGCGTATCCGCGGCTTTGGGCGTTCTACTACCGGGACCTCGCGGGCGGCCGGATCCGCGAGGCATTCCGCATCGGTCCCGCCGGAACCGCGGTGGTCTTTCCGAGGATGCAGAAATCGTTGCTGGAGTTGTGGGACCAGGACGTGACCGCCGCGAAAACACTCCTGCGGTGCTTTGAGGTGCCGGACGCGCTGGGTCCGCTGGCCAGGCAGCTAACGCGGACAGAGTGGACCGTCGGGGCCGCAGTCCGCGGGTACCTCGACAGGGGGACCTTCCGCAGCGAGGAGGTCTTCGGCAAAGTCCGCACGGCACTTGCACGGGACGACGGACTCCCGACCCAGAGAGTGCTGGCCGATGTCCTGAAGTCGTGTCCGCCCAGTCCTGAGGAGGTGGCCGCCAGCATACCGCTGTTCTTGTCCACCGTCGCCACGGCTGCCGGGTTCCTGTCCTTCCTGGCATTTGGGCTTCTGCTCCGCGCACCGCTGGACGGCGGCGATCTCCAGGACCTGAGCGACGCCGTGTTCGGCAGGACAGAGAAGAAGCCGCAGGAGCTTTTGGTCCGGCACCTCAGGTCGCCCCAGGCTTCAGGGACTTACGACGACGGCGTCCTTGCCGCCTGCTGGGAGGCGGCGGCAGGATCTTCGGACCTGTTGATCAGGACCAGGGCCAAGGAGATGGCGGGGAGACCGCTGGGATCGATTCGGGAAGAGTCACTGTCCGCCACCTCACTCTGGGGAACGGGCGTCCGGGAGCCTCCGGAAATTCCCCGGTATGTGGCACCGGAAGCCGATTCCAGGAAAGGGCTGCCTTATTGGAACCGACAGTGGGAACATTCCATCGCCGAAGAGCAGTATGTCGATCATTTCCTGCGGAACGTCTACCACGTTTCCCAGAACGTGCGGGACTGGTATCGGCGGAGATATCGTGTTGACTTCGGGCCATTTCCTGGAGACACGCCGCCGCCGACGAGCTGGCGGCGCTGGGCGGACCCGGGCCCGGAGGTTGCCTTGGCGATGTGGGCATCAGGGGAGCACAACCTGGCCGCTCACCGGAATCTGACCGGATGGGTCCGGGCGTCACTGTCCCGCCCCTCCGGCACAGACGACCCTTTTGGCAACTCGAATCCTTTGGCCGCTGTCCACATATTCCGTCACAGCGAGCTGGCGGTCCAGGCAGGAACGGTGCCGTACTCCCTGGCCACACCGAGCTACGACAACTTCCGGGTGGAACTGGGCAGGCTGGTGTCCCTGCTGCGGCTTTTTGAGCGCGAAGGCTGGGCCTATGGGGAAGCCGACCTGTTCCAGGCACTCCTGCGGCTGGGGCCCTTGGATGCGAGGCTGGCGGCCGATATCCCTGAACTAGCCGTCCGGCCGCTTGACGGCCCGGACGGCCAGGAGCGGCTCGCCGGTCGAATTCTCCGCGAATGGGTCCGGGGAGGAGGATTCAGGCCCCGCCGGTGGACGCACCGCTCACCCTGCCCATGCCTTTGGAACGGTTTCCGTCGATCCCCCGGGAGTTGCTCTCATCAGAGTTGTGGGGTGGCAGCGGACGCAGGTACCTGGGTGACTGGCTTGCCTGTACGGCCTCGGCGGTTGTGCCGTTCTGGCCGGACCTCGGCGCCCTGTGGTCGGAACGGGGGCTGCTGTGCGGCGGCCTGGTCGTCTCCATGCGGGCAGGTGGCCTGGCAGGGGCAACGGCCGGAGAGCTCGGGCAACGGACCCACGATTGGTTCATTTCCATGCTCTCCAGCAGCCGTCAGGAGGACCGGGACCGCGCCGTTGAAACGGTGCTGGAACTGGCCGCGAGGCGCCAACTGTCAGCCGAACACCTGGCCATGGCTGCACGGAAGCACGTCGAGGCAGGTGACCAACCGCTGGGCCGGTTCGTGCGGACCCTGGCGCTGGTGGCCTACGAGGGTCATCTGGACTGCGTCTGGCCCGCGTTGACGGCCTTGGTGATGGTGTCAGCAGGACAGCAGAAGCTCCCGGCCGGGATGCCGGAGCTGCTGGCCACCTGCACAGAACTATGGGACGTCATTCCTGGCGGACAGCGGACTCCGGAATCCGTCCCCGCGGAGTTCACGGTGGCGGTTGCGGCGTTGGCTGAAAAGTCCACCACTAAAACGGCCCTGGAAGCGAAGCGGCTCGCGGCGCGGATGGGGCTTCAACCGTCAGCCTCGCTGTGATGTTCCGCTGAAGGCGTACCCTCCCGGGTCCGCCCCGCCAACAGACAGCATGGGACATGCCCATTCGTGGCCGCCAGGACTGGACATAGCGGGCATATGTCCAGTGGTTGCGCGCAGGGGAGGGCATGTCCCGAGGGGGCGGACGCCACCGTCAGTGGCACCGCCTAGACTTAGATGCACCATGGATATGTTGTTTGACCCCTACGCCGACGGACCCTTCCAAGCTGCCTCCAAGGCGTCGGCGCCCACCAGATCCCCTGCCGGATCAGCCGCCGGGCACGGCGCGGCGGCCCACGGCTCGGCCCCTGACCCGGTCCCAGGTGCGGGCCCAGGTTCGGCCCACGGCGCGGCGGCCGGATTAGGGCCAAACGCGGCCTACGCGGGAGATCCTGCCGGCTGGGACCGTCCGGTCCTGCCCTCCGCGGAGGAGCTCCTGGAGGGGCTCAACCCGCACCAGGAGGAAGCCGTCAAGCACGCCGGCAGCGCCCTGCTGATCGTCGCCGGCGCCGGCTCGGGCAAGACCCGGGTGCTCAGCCACCGGATCGCCTACCTCATCGCCACCCATCGGGCGCACCATGGCGAAATCCTGGCCATCACCTTCACCAACAAGGCCGCGGCCGAAATGCGCGAGCGCGTCGAGGCCCTGGTCGGCGGCCGCGCCAAGACCATGTGGGTCTCCACCTTCCACTCCTCCTGTGTCCGGATCCTGCGGCGGGAGGCCAAGAACGCCGGCCGGAACTCCAACTTCTCCATCTACGATTCCGCGGATTCGCTGCGCCTGATCACGCTCGTGGCAAAGAACCTGGACCTGGACCCCAAGCGGTTCGCGCCCAAGGCCATCCAGCACAAGATCTCGGCGCTCAAGAACGAGCTGGTCGACGCCGACAGCTACTCCTCCAGCGCCAACTACAACGACCCCTTCGAGCGGGCCGTCGCCGAGGTCTTCGCGGGCTACACCCAGCGCCTGCGCCAGGCCAACGCGATGGACTTCGATGACCTGATCGCCGAGACCGTGTACATGTTCCGGGCCTTCCCGGCGCTCGCGGACTCCTACCGGCGCCGCTTCCGGCACGTCCTCGTGGACGAGTACCAGGACACCAACCACGCCCAGTACGCCCTGGTGCGCGAGATCGTCGGCGAGGGTCCCGGCGCGGCCGAGCTCACCGTCGTCGGCGATTCGGACCAGTCCATCTACGCCTTCCGCGGGGCCGATATCCGCAACATCGTGGAGTTCGAGAAGGACTACCCGGACGCCCGCACCATCAAGCTGGAGCAGAACTACCGTTCCACCCAGAACATCCTGAGCGCTGCCAACTCGGTCATCTCCCGCAACCCGAACCGGCCGGAGAAGCGGCTGTGGACCGCGGAGGGCGAAGGCCACAAGATCATCGGCTACGTCGGTGAGAACGAGCACGACGAGGCACAGTTCATTGCCAAGGAGATCGACCGCCTCCAGGATGAGGACGACCTCCGCCCCGGCGACGTCGCGATCTTCTACCGCACCAACGCCCAGTCCCGCTCCATCGAGGACGTCCTTGTCCGCGTCGGGCTGCCGTACAAGGTGGTCGGCGGGACCCGGTTCTACGAGCGCAAGGAAATCAAGGACGCGCTCGCCTACCTGCGCGTGCTGGTCAACCCGGACGACGACGTCAACCTCCGCCGCATCCTCAACGAACCCAAGCGCGGCATCGGCGACCGTGCCGAAGGTGCCGTGGCGGCCCTCGGCGAGCGGGAACGGACCTCCTTCATGGCCGCCGCCCGCCGCGCCGAGGAGGCGCCCGGCATGGCCACCCGGTCCGTCAACGCGGTGGTGGGTTTCGTGAAACTGCTCGATGACCTGGCCGAGGTGGCCGCCGGCTCCGGCGCGGCCGCAGCCCTGGAAGCCGTGCTGGAACAGACCGGCTACCTCGCCGGGCTCCGCTCCAGCACCGACCCCCAGGACGAATCCCGGGTGGAGAACCTGGCGGAACTTGTCGCCGTCGTACGCGAATACGAACGTGACAACCCCGAAGGCTCCCTGGGGGCCTTCCTGGAGCAGGTGTCCCTCGTGGCCGACGCGGACCAGATCCCCGATGCGCCGGCGGGGACCGCCGACGACCTGGCCGCCGCCGTCGCCGAGGCCAAGCGCCTGGGCGTGGTCACGCTGATGACGCTGCACACGGCCAAAGGCCTGGAGTTCCCCGTGGTATTCCTCACCGGCATGGAACACGGCCTGTTCCCGCACCAGCGCTCCGCGACGGATCCCAAGGAACTGGCCGAGGAGCGCCGGCTGGCCTACGTCGGCCTGACCCGGGCCCGGAAGCGCCTGTACCTGACGCGCTCCGAGGTGCGCAGCATGTGGGGCCAGAGCCAGTACAACCCCGCGAGCCAGTTCATCGAGGAGATCCCCGCCGGGCTCGTGGAATGGAAGCGGGAAGGCTCCAGCCGCCAGGCCGGCGGCTGGGGGAGCGGCGCCCCCATCGGTTCAAGCCGCTACGGGGGATCCTTCTGGGGTGCCGGAACCGCCCGCGGCGCCGAGGCCAGCCCGTCCGCAGGGTTCAACGCCGACGTCCCGGCCGCCGTCGCCAAGAACCGGGTGCAGCCGCAGAAGGAAATCGTGGCCGTCAGCGTGGGGGACAAGGTCAACCACACGAGCTTCGGCAACGGGACCGTCCTTGCCGTGGAGGGCGCGGGGGACAAGTCCGTCGCGAAGGTGAAGTTCGACGTCGGCGAGAAGCGGCTCCTGCTCCGCTACGCCCCGCTTACCAAGCTGGACGCATAGCTGGACGACTGAGGGCGGGAGCGGTCAAATTCCCCGTAATCTAGGGGTTTTTCTACGTTCCATAGAATAGTGTCCTTCCTCACATAACAGGTACTCTGGAACGGGCCGGTCCGCAGGAAGGACTAGAGTTCCGAAAGGAGTATTGCGCCGTGTGGCTCGTTTCCAAGCCTGTCGCAGGGCGCGTTTATTCCGCAGCCCGGTAACCGCGAGTACGTGGGGTCCGGCTGTACAGAAACTACTTCGACGTAGAAGGACACTAACCCGTGGACCTGTTTGAATATCAGGCGCGCGATATGTTCGAGGCGCACGGTGTACCCGTGCTTGCTGGCATCGTGGCGTATACCCCTGAAGAAGCAAAGGCAGCTGCCGAGAAGATCGGCGGCGTAACTGTCGTAAAGGCGCAGGTCAAGGCCGGAGGCCGCGGCAAGGCCGGCGGCGTCAAGGTCGCCAAGACCGCCGATGAGGTGTTTGAACACTCCACCAACATCCTCGGTATGGACATCAAGGGCCACACCGTTCACAAGGTGATGATTGCCCAGGGCGCGGATATCGCCGAGGAATACTACTTCTCCGTCCTGCTGGACCGGGCCAACCGCAACTACCTGGCCATGTGCTCGGTTGAGGGCGGCATGGAAATCGAGGAGCTCGCCGTCGAGCGCCCCGAGGCCCTGGCCAAGATCGCGATCGACCCGGCCGTCGGCATCGACCAGGCCAAGGCCGACGAAATCGTTGCCGCCGCAGGCTTCGCCGAGGAACTGCGCGGCAAGGTCGCCAGCGTGATCCTGAAGCTCTGGGATGTTTTCAAGAAGGAAGACGCCACCCTCGTTGAGGTCAACCCGCTGGTCCTGACCGGCGCCGGTGACATCGTTGCCCTGGACGGCAAGGTCTCCCTGGACGAGAATGCCGGATTCCGCCACCCGCACCACACGGCGCTCGAAGACAAGGACGCCGCTGACCCGCTGGAGGCCAAGGCCAAGGCGCAGGACCTCAACTACGTCAAGCTGGACGGCTCGGTGGGCATCATCGGCAACGGTGCCGGCCTGGTCATGTCCACCCTGGACGTCGTTGCCTACGCCGGTGAGAACCACGGCAACGTCAAGCCCGCCAACTTCCTGGACATCGGCGGTGGAGCGTCCGCCGAGGTCATGGCTGCCGGCCTCGACGTCATCCTGGGCGACGAGCAGGTCAAGTCCGTGTTCGTCAACGTCTTCGGCGGCATCACCGCCTGTGACGCCGTGGCCAAGGGCATCGTCGGCGCACTGGCCGAGCTGGGTTCCTCCGCGAACAAGCCGCTGGTGGTCCGCCTCGACGGCAACAACGTCGAGGAAGGCCGCCGCATCCTGGCCGAGGCCAACCACCCGCTGGTTACCCTGGCCGCCACCATGGACGAGGGCGCCGACAAGGCTGCCGAGCTCGCCAACGCAGCGAAGTAAAGGGACCCGACTATGTCTATTTATCTGAACAAGGACTCCAAGGTCATCGTCCAGGGCATCACCGGCGGCGAAGGCACCAAGCACACCGCCCTCATGCTGAAGGCGGGTACCAACATCGTCGGCGGCGTCAACGCCCGCAAGGCCGGCACCTCGGTCCTGCACGGCGACAAGGAAATCACCGTCTTAGGCACCGTCAAGGAAGCCATGGCGGAGACCGGCGCCGACGTGTCCATCGTCTTCGTGCCGCCGGCCTTCACCAAGGACGCCGTCGTCGAAGCCATCGAGGCCGGCATCGGCCTCGTCGTCGTCATCACCGAAGGCGTGCCGGTCCAGGACTCTGCCGAGTTCTGGGCACTGGCCCAGTCCAAGGTCGACGCCGGCGGCAAGCAGGTCACCCGCATCATCGGCCCGAACTGCCCCGGCATCATCACCCCGGGCGAGGCCCTCGTCGGCATCACCCCGGCGAACATCACGGGCAAGGGCCCCATCGGCCTCGTCTCCAAGTCGGGCACCCTGACCTACCAGATGATGTACGAACTGCGCGACCTGGGCTTCTCCACCGCCATCGGCATCGGTGGCGACCCGGTCATCGGCACCACCCACATCGATGCCCTCGAAGCCTTCGAAGCCGACCCGGAGACCAAGGCGATCGTCATGATCGGCGAAATCGGCGGCGACGCCGAAGAGCGCGCCGCGGACTACATCAAGGCCCACGTCACGAAGCCGGTTGTCGGCTACGTGGCAGGCTTCACCGCTCCGGAAGGCAAGACCATGGGCCACGCCGGCGCCATCGTCTCCGGCTCCGCGGGTACCGCCCAGGCCAAGCAGGAAGCCCTCGAGGCTGCCGGCGTCAAGGTCGGCAAGACGCCGTCCGAGACCGCCAAGCTCCTGCGCGAAGTCCTCGCAGCGCTCTAGGCTCCACGCACCACGGTTTTACAGCACTACAGTTTTACAGCACTACAGCAACGCGGGGTCACTTACGGCCCGTCCCACCCGGTGGGATGGGCCGTAAGTGACCCCGCGTTGCGTGTTTAAGTACAGTACGACGGCGGCCCTAGACCTTGGCCCCGCTGAGAAGCTCCTCGAGCCGTTCGTAGCCTTCGGACATGCCGCCCTCCATGCCGGACTGCGCCATGCCGTCGCGGGCCTCCATACTGGGGTAGACAGCATGTCCGCGCAGCCGGCAGCGGCCGCCGCCGAGGTCCTCGAAGGTCATGGACTCGATGCTGACGACGTCCGGGTAGCCGTCGAACTCGAAGGTCTGGATGGCGAACTCATTCTCCCGGACCGTGTGGAAGACGCCGCTGAAACCGTAGACGTTGCCGTCCGGCGCGGTGTGGGTGTAGCGGTAGCTGCCGGCGGTGCGGAAATCGTAGTGATCGATGTCCATCTTCAAGCCGCGCGGGCCGAGCCATTGGGAGACGAGTCCGGGTTCCTTGTGCGCCCGGAAAACGTCGGCGACAGGGAAATCGAACTCGCGCTCAAAGTCGATGAAGGGCAGGCCCTCCGGGACAGTGAGTTTCAGTGCGTTGCTCATGATGCGTCCTTTGCCTGGGTGCCGCGTGCGGCGGCACGGGATTGAAGCACGGCGTCGAGGCTGCGGAACTGTCCCTCGCGGACCAGCCGGTACTGGTCGATCCAGGCGGTCAGCGCCTCCAGCCGTGCGGGATTCAGGTGGACGGGCCGGCGCTGGGCGTCACGGGTGCGCGTGACCAGCTGCGCCTGCTCGAGGACCTGGATGTGTTTCGAGACCGCCTGTTTGGTGATCGCGAACGGTTCCGCCAGTTCATTGACGGTTGCCGGGCCCCGGCTGAGCCGGGCGATGATGCGGCGACGGACGGGGTCGGCGAGGGCCAGGAAGGCCGCGTCGAGCAGTTGGTCGTCGCCGGAATCCATGTGTGGCTGCGCCTCCTTGTAATCAATGAATAGGTTTATCAACCTCTTAGTTGTTAACACTACGCCGGGCTTTCGACCTCCGCAATAGGCCGCGGCGGCTGAAAAGTCTTGCCACCGCTCTCGGTTATTTGTTAGTATGTCAGGACAAACTATTGAAGGAGAAGCCAGTTGCCCCTCGTGCGAATCGACGTCAACCTGGGCCGCAGTCCGGAACAGCTCCGTGCGCTCAGCCAGGGCATCCATGACGCCATCCTCGCCGAATATGGCATTCCGGTACGGGACTACTTCCATGTGCTGACCGAGCATCCCCACGGGCAGATTTTCGCCCAGGACGCCGGCCTCGGATTCGAGCGAACGCCGGATGTGGTGATGATCCAGATCTTCACGCAGGGCGGACGCGGCCGGGAGTCCAAGCAGTCCCTGTTTGCTGCCATTGCCGGGAAGCTGGCGGCTTTGGGGGTCGGCGGCGAGGATGTCTTCATCGGCTATGTCGAGAACACCGCGGAGGACTGGTCCTTTGGTTTTGGCCGCGCCCAGTATGTCACCGGCGAGCTGGCCGTCCCCAAGAAATAGAACCCGGGTTCGCCTCCCGGAACGCCCGGCTTCGGCATCATGCAGGCACCCTATGGCAAGTTGTAAATATGTCAGTACAAACCTTTGACAGGACATGAATTCTAGGGCAAAGTAGTGGATGTGTCCCGGCTCACGCCGGCCCGCAAAGCACCGAAGCCCCAGCTGTGTAGAGGTACAGAGTTCAAACGAGAAAGGTCCACGATCACCGTGACCCACGAACTACTCACGATCGGGCGCATCAGCGTTGATATCTACCCGAACGACATCGGGGTGGATCTGGAGGATGTCACGTCCTTCGGAAAGTACCTTGGTGGATCCCCGTCCAATGTGGCTGTCGCCGCTGCCCGGCATGGCCGCCGGACCGGAGTGATCACCCGCACCGGCGATGACGCCTTCGGCAACTATCTGCACCGCGAACTGCGTAAGTTCAGCGTGGACGATTCCTTCGTCACAGCGGTGAAGGAATGGCCCACTCCGGTCACCTTCTGCGCCATCAAGCCGCCGGAAGACTTCCCGCTCTACTTCTACCGTTTCCCCACCGCGCCGGACCTGCAGATCAAGGCCGAAGAACTGGACCTCGAGGCTATCCGGGACGCCGGAATCTTCTGGTCCACCGTGACCGGCCTCTGCCAGGAGCCGAGCCGCGAGGCGCACCTCAAGGCCCATGAAGCGCGGCCCCGCACCGGCCTGAAGCAGGGGCAGTACACCATCCTGGACCTCGACTACCGCCCCATGTTCTGGGCCTCCGAAGAGGAAGCCCGCGCCCAGGTTGCCAAGATCCTCCCGCATGTCACCGTCGCTATCGGGAATGACAAAGAGTGCGCGGTCGCTGTCGGTGAAGGCACTCCCGACGAGCAGGCAGACCGGCTCCTGGCCGCCGGTGTGGAAATCGCCGTCGTCAAACTCGGCCCCGAAGGCGTGATGGCCAAGACCCGCACCGAGCGTGTTGTGTCCGCCCCCGTCCCGGTGGAGACCGTCAACGGCCTGGGCGCCGGCGATTCCTTCGGCGGAGCCTTCTGCCACGGCCTGCTGTCCGGCTGGCCGCTGGCCGAGGTCCTGGATTTCGCCAATGCGGCAGGTGCCCTCGTGGCGTCCCGCCTCTCCTGCGCCGATGCCATGCCGACGCCGGAAGAGGTCACCTCGCTGCTGGCCGAGCGCGGCCGTATGTCTCCGGGCCAGTTTCGTCCCGGCCACTATGCCCCCGAAGGAGCAGCACTGTGACTCGCGACCCCGCCTCCTCAACAACGACGCCGTCAACCACCACGGTGGATGACGATCCCCGCCGCTACGCGCACCTGGGCACCATCCGCCTGGAGGACCCGGACGCAATCGCGCGGGCGGCGAAGGCCCGCCGCCGCCATCCCGGCCCCAAGTACGGCCGGCAGAACTTCATCGTGGCAGCCGACCACCCGGCCCGCGGCGCCCTCGCCGTGGGAAACGATCCCATGGCCATGGCGGACCGCCGTCAACTGCTGGACCGTCTCCAGATTGCGCTGGCCAATCCGCTCGTTGACGGCATCCTGGCCTCTCCGGACATCATGGACGATCTCCTCCTGCTGGGCGCGCTCGACGGGAAGCTGGTCTTCGGTTCGATGAACCGCGGCGGGCTCTCCGGCCTGGTCAACGAGTTCGATGACCGCTTCACCGGCCACACGGCCGCCGCGCTGGAAGCGCTGGGCGCCGACGGCGGCAAGATGCTCACCCGCATCTGCCTCGGGGACCCGGACACGGTGTCCACGCTCGAAGCCACAGCGAAGGCCATCGATTCGCTTGCCGAGCGAAAGCTGATCGCCATGGTGGAGCCCTTCCTCTCCGTCCGTGAACACGGCAAGGTCCGCAACGACCTCTCCACCAACGCCGTGATCAAGTCCATCGCCATCGCCGAAGGCCTTGGCTCCACGAGCGCCTACACCTGGATGAAGCTGCCGGTGGTGGCCGACATGGAGCGCGTCATGGCGGCCACCACCATGCCCACCGTGCTGCTGGGCGGGGACCCGGATAGCACCCAGGACGAGGTCTTCGCCAGCTGGGAGGCCGCTTTGGCCCTCCCCGGCGTCCAGGGCCTCACCGTGGGCCGGACCCTCCTGTATCCGCCGGACGGCGACGTCGCCGGCGCCGTGGCGACCGCCGCCTCCCTCCTGAACCGCACGCCCGCCCGTAACCGCACCGCAGAAGCATCGGAGTGACCCATGTCAACACGCAGAATGACGGTCGCGCAGGCCGTCGTGGAGTACCTGTCCAGGCAGTACACCGTTGACCGGGTCGGCGGCCAGGATTACCGCGAACGGCTGATTCCGGGCACGTTCGGCATCTTCGGCCACGGCAACGTCGCCGGCGTCGGCCAGGCCCTCAAGCAGTACCAGGCCGCTGATCCCACGATCATGCCGTACTACCAGGGCCGCAACGAACAGGCCCAGGTCCACCAGGCCGTGGGCTACGCGCGCCACACCCGCCGGCGGCAGACCTTCGCCATCAGCACCTCGATCGGGCCGGGCTCGACCAACCTGCTCACCGGCGCGGCACTGGCGACGACCAACCGGCTGCCCGTGCTGCTGCTGCCCAGCGACACGTTCGCCACCCGCGCCGCGGACCCCGTGCTGCAGCAGCTGGAACGCCCGGACGCCTACGACGTGACCGTCAACGATGCGTTCCGGCCGCTGTCGAAATTCTTTGACCGGGTCTCCCGCCCGGAGCAGCTGTTCTCCGCCTTCCATCACGGACTGCGGGTATTGACGGATCCGGCGGAGACCGGCGCCGTGACCATCTCGCTGCCGCAGGACGTGCAGGCCGAGGCTTTCGACGTGCCGGAGGAGTTCCTCGCCGAGCGTGAGTGGCGGATCCGCCGTCCGGACGCGGACGATGAGGACATCCGCCGGGCCGCCGAGGCCATCCGCGCCGCCAAGCGGCCGCTGATCATCGCCGGCGGCGGCGTCCTCTACGCCTACGCCAACGAGGAACTCGCCCGGTTCGTGGAACTGACCGGCATCCCGGTCGGCAACACCCAGGCCGGCGTCGGCGTCCTGCCCTGGGACCACCCCTTCTCCCTCGGTGCCATCGGTTCCACCGGCACGACGGCGGCCAACACCATTGCGGCGGAAGCGGACCTGATCATCGGCATCGGCACGCGCTACGAGGACTTCACCACCGCGTCACGGACGGCGTTCCAGAACCCGGACGTGAAGTTCATCAACATCAACGTCGCGCCGATCGACGCGTACAAGCACGGCACGTCCCTGCCGATCGTCGCCGACGCACGCAAGGCCCTCATCAAGCTGAACCAGGCCCTCGGCGGTTACCGCATCGGCGCGGACCTGGAACAGGCCATCGCGGCCGCGAAGACCCGCTGGGACGCCACGGTCGATGAGGCCTTCGACACCCGCTTCACGCCGCTGCCCGCCCAGAACGAGATCATCGGCGCCACGAACCGCGCCATGGACGCCCACGACGTCGTCATCTGCGCCGCGGGCTCACTCCCCGGCGACCTCCACAAGATGTGGCGCGTCCGGGACGCGTTCGGCTACCACGTCGAATACGCGTACTCCTGCATGGGCTACGAGATCCCCGGCGGCCTCGGCGTCAAGCGCGCAGCACTGGCAGAAGCCGCCGCCGGCGGCACGAACCGCGACGTCGTCGTCATGGTGGGGGATGGCTCCTACCTGATGATGCACACCGAACTGGTCACCGCCGTCGCCGAACGGATCAAGCTGATCGTCGTCCTGATCCAGAACCACGGCTACGCCTCCATCGGCTCCCTCTCCGAATCCCTCGGCTCGCAGCGCTTCGGCACCCAGTACCGTGCCCTCGACGAGGAGCACCACAGCTTCGACGAGGGCGAGCGGCTCCCCGTGGACCTGGCGCTGAACGCCGAAAGCCTCGGCGTGAAGGTCCTCCGGATCGAACCGGGGGAGAAGGTCATCGCCGAACTCGAAGAGGCCATCCGCGACGCCAAAGCGGCCCCCGAAAACGGCGGCCCGATCCTGATCCACGTTGAATCCGATCCGCTGCTGGACGCCCCCGGCTCCGAGTCCTGGTGGGACGTTCCGGTGTCCCAGATCTCGGAACTCGAATCTACCCGGCGGGCCTTCAAGACCTACACCGACCACAAGAACCGCCAGCGCAAGCTGCTGGGCTGAATCCCTTCAGAAGCTGAACCCCTTCAGTAACAGACCAAGGAAGTCCATTATTATGTCGACGACGACCACCACCAAGACCATCCACCACTTCATCAACGGCGCCGAGACCGCCGGCGAGGGCACCCGCACCCAGCCCGTGTACAACCCCGCCACCGGCGCCGTCTCCGCAGAGCTGCGGCTGGCCAACCGCGCGGACCTGGACGCCACCGTGGCCGCCGCCCGCGCCGCCGCCGACAGCTGGGGCGACATCTCCCTCGCCAAGCGCACCGCCGTGCTGTTCAAGTTCCGCGAACTCGTGGCCGCCCACGTGGACGAGCTTGCCGAGCTGATCACCGCCGAGCACGGCAAGGTCCTCTCCGACGCGAAGGGCGAGATCGGCCGCGGCCTTGAGGTCATCGAGTTCGCCTGCGGCATCCCGACACTGCTCAAGGGCGACTACTCCGACCAGGTCTCCACCGGGATCGACGTCTTCTCCTTCCGCGAGCCCCTCGGCGTCGTTGCCGGCATCACCCCGTTCAACTTCCCGGTCATGGTGCCGCTGTGGATGGCGCCGATGGCCATCGCCACGGGCAACGCCTTCATCCTCAAGCCCTCCGAGCGCGATCCGTCCGCCTCCATGCTGCTGGCCAGGCTGTGGAAGCAGGCCGGCCTGCCCGACGGCGTGTTCCAGGTCCTGCATGGCGACAAGGAAACCGTGGAGGGCCTCCTGACCCACCCGGACGTCGACGGCATCTCCTTCGTCGGCTCCACCCCGATCGCCAAGTACGTGCACGAGACAGCCACGGCGCACGGCAAGCGTGTCCAGGCACTGGGCGGGGCGAAGAACCACGCGATCATCATGCCCGACGCCGACCTCGACAGCGCCGCGGACCACCTGGCCGCCGCCGCCTTCGGTTCTGCCGGTGAACGCTGCATGGCCATTTCCGTTGCTGTCGCCGTCGGCGACGCCGCCGAACTGCTGGTCAAGAAGGTCGAGGAGCGTGCCCTGGCCGTCAAGGTCGGCAACGGTACCGAGCCCGACGCCGAAATGGGTCCGGTCATCACGCCGGCCTCCAAGGAGCGGATCATCCGGATCGTCACCGAAGCCGAGCAGGCCGGTGCCGCCATGGTGGTGGACGGCCGCGACCTGGTGGTCCCGGGCCATGAGGACGGCTTCTGGGTGGGCCCCACCGTCCTGGACCACGTCAAGGCGGAGATGACCGCCTACACCGAGGAAATCTTCGGGCCCGTCCTGGTGGTGGTCCGTGTGGAGGACCTGGACGCCGGCATCGCGCTGATCAACTCCAACCCCTACGGCAACGGCACCGCCATCTTCACCTCCTCCGGCGCCAACGCCCGCAAGTTCCAGCGCTCCGTCACGGTGGGCATGATCGGCATCAACGTGCCGCTGCCCGTCCCCGTGGCCTACCACTCCTTCGGCGGCTGGAAGGCATCAATGTTCGGCGACAAGCACATGTACGGCCCGGAAGGCGTCTCCTTCTACACCCGCGGCAAGGTGGTCACGTCCCGCTGGCCCGAACCCACCCACGCCTCGGGTGCCTCCTACAACTTCCCGTCGCACGCCGACGACAGCCACGCCGTGCGCCACGACGGGATCGCCGAGGGTCTCCCCGACGAGCTGGCTGGTGGAGAGGATGCGGTTCCCGGACGCGCCGATGACGACACTGAAGGACGCGGGCGGCGGGACTGAACGACCCGTACGGACCGGAAGGCGTCTCCTTCTACACCCATGGCAAGGTCGTCACCTCACGCTGCCGAACCCACCCACGCCTCCGGCGCCTCGTACAACTTCCCCTCCAACTGACCACTCGCCCCGCGAGGAACGACTCGAGAAAGACAACGCTGACATGACTGAAGTAGAGAACAAGCTGATCATCGGCACCGCGCCGGACTCCTGGGGCGTCTGGTTCGCGGATGACCCCAAGCAGACCCCGTGGGAGCGGTTCCTCGACGAGGTGGCCGAATCCGGCTACAAGTGGATCGAGCTCGGCCCCTATGGTTACCTCCCCACGGACCCTGCCCGCTTGGCCGAGGAACTGAAGCAGCGCGATCTGAGGATCACCGCCGGCACCGTGTTCACCGCGTTCCACCGTGGCGTGGACGAGTGGGAATCGGCCTGGGAGCCGGCCCGCAAGGTTGCAGAACTCACCGCGGCCATGGGCGGGGAACACATCGTGGTCATCCCGGCCATGTGGCGCGATGACGTCACCGGCGAAGCCGTCGAGAGCGGCGAACTCTCCGAGAAGGCGTGGACCGACCTGTTCGCGGGCCACAACCGCCTGGGCCAGACGCTGCTGGAGGACTTCGGCCTGAAGCAGCAGTTCCACTCCCACGCCGATTCCCATGTCGGCGCACAGGAGGACATCGAAACCCTGCTCGCGGCCACCGACCCCAAGCACCTCAACCTGTGCCTGGACACCGGCCACGCCGAGTACTGCGGGGCCTCCAGCCTTGAGCTGATCAAGAAATACCCGGACCGGATCGGCTACCTGCACCTGAAGCAGATCAACCCGGACATCCTCAGGCAAGTCAACGAGGAAAACATGACCTGGGCCGCCGCCAACCTGGCCGGCGTCATGACCGAACCGCCCAACGGCCTGCCGGACCTTCGCGCGGTCATCGAAGCCGTGGAGGCCCTGAACCGGCCCATCTTCGGCATCGTGGAGCAGGACATGTACCCCGTAGCCTTCGACGTCCCCATGCCGATCGCCAAGCGCACCCGCAACTACCTGCTCTCCTGCGGCTCCCGCACCGCCGTCAACTAGACGCAGCCAACTAACCCTCCTGAACCCAAAGGAAAGAACAATGACTGAAACCCTTCGCGTAGCTGTCATCGGCGCCGGCCGTATGGGCGCAGACCACATCCAGCGGCTCAACACCCGCATTCACGGCGCGGAAGTCGCCGCCGTCGTCGACGTCGACCTCGCCCGTGCCCAGGCAGCCATCGAAGGCATCCCGGGCGCAGTCGCCCTGGCCGATGCCGAAGAAGCCCTCAACAACGGCGACGTCAACGCCGTCCTGATCGCCACCCCCGGCTTCCTGCACGAGGACATCCTGCTCACGGCGATCGCCAAGGACATCCCGATCCTTTGTGAGAAGCCGCTGACCCCGGATGCGGAGTCCGCCTGGAAGATCGTCCAGGCAGAGGAACAGCTGGGCCACAAGCGCATCCAGGTGGGCTTCATGCGCCGCTTCGACGCCGAATACGCCGCCCTGGGAAAAATCATCCGCGACTCCGAACTCGGCGAGCTGCTCATGCTGCACCACCAGCACCGCAACCCCAGCACCCCGGCCGGCTTCACCAACGAGATGCTGATCAACGATTCCGTGGTGCATGAATTCGACGCGATCCGCTTCTTCACGGGCGAGGAAATCACCAGCGTCCAGGTCCGTCTGGGCAAGGCCACCCGGAACGCCCCGGCCGGCCAGCACGACCCGCAGCACGTCCTGATCGAGACCGAGTCCGGCGTCCTGGCCGATGTCGAGATCTACGTCAACGCCAAGTTCGGCTACGAAGTCGGCACCCAAGCCTCCTTCGAAGACGGCATCGTCAGCATCGGCGGGGACAAGGGACCCTACACCCGCAGCGCCGGCCGCTGGGGCGGCACCGTCACCCCCGGCTTCGAGGAGCGCTTCGGCGCCGCGTACGACGTCGAAATCCAGTCCTGGGTGGACGCTGCACGCCGCGGCGAAATCGGCGGCCCCACCGCCTGGGACGGCTACGCCACCGCCGCCTGCTGCGAAGCCGGCGTGGAAGCGCAGAAGAACGGCGAAAAGGTCGCCGTGAAGCTGAACGCCAAGCCCGCCCTGTACAGCTGAGGAACGACGGGAGGGGTGGACTTGGCCGCCCCTCCCGTTTGTCCGCCTGACCCACAATGGAGTGAAACACGTGAAAATTGCCCTCGATCCCACACCGTTCCACCACACCCACGGCCTGCTGGAATTCCCCAGGGTGGTGGCGGACCTTGGCTACAAGTACATGCAGCTGACCCCTCATGCGGACTTCATCCCGTTCTACAATCACCCTAAAGCCGACGATGAACTGGTGGGCCAGCTGAAGAAGGCCAGCAAAGACGCCGGGATCGAGATCGCCTCCGTGCTGCCGGTACTGCGCTGGTCGGGCCCGGACGAGGACGCCCGGGAGGCCGCCGTCCGCTACTGGAAGCGTGCCATCCAGATCACGGTGGACCTGGGCGTCGGGCAGATTAATACCGAGTTCAGCGGCCGTCCCGAGCGGGCGGAGGAATCCGAGCGGGCCTTCTACCGCTCCCTGGAGGAGCTGCTTCCGATCATCGAACGCGAGGGTCTGCATGTGGCCATAGACCCGCATCCGGACGACTTCGTCGAGCAGGGCCTGGCGGCCCTGCGCGTGATCCGTGGCGTCAATTCGCCGAACATCGGAATGGTCTACGTGGCCTCACACACCTTCCACATGCAGGACGACCCGTCGGCCATCATGCAGGCGGCGGGAGACCGGCTTCGTGTGGTCCACGTGTCAGACACGATGAACCACCACGCCTCCCACGGCCTCCGCTACATCACCAATCCGCCCGGCAATGCCGCGCGCGTCCACCAGCATTTGAAGCTCGGGGACGGTGACGTGAACTGGGACGAGTTCTTCGGCGGCCTGTCCGAAAACGGGTTCCTTGGCCGGGACGACTCGGTGATGGTCTCCAGCGTTTTTGCCGAGGACGACACCGCCCGGGAGGTATCCCGATACCAGCTGAACACCATCAAGGAATACGTCTCAAGCGTCCAATAGCGGCTGAGCTCTTCAACCACCTAAGGAACCATGACGAATTTACCCCTCCTGGAGACCGCGGCTCCAGCCCCAAAAACCGCGGCGAACCCCAAGAATTTCATGCGCCGCGTGGCGCTCTTCTCCACCTTCGGTGGCCTTCTGTTCGGCTATGACACCGGTGTCATCAATGGCGCCCTGCCGTTCATGCAACGGGATCTCGGCCTGACACCGCTCACCGAAGGCCTGGTCACCTCAACGCTCCTGTTCGGGGCAGCGTTCGGCGCCATCAGTGCCGGCAGGCTGTCCGACCGGTTCGGACGCCGCAAGACCATCATGGGCCTGGCCGTGATCTTTGCCTTTGCCACCATCGCCTGTTCATTCGCACCCAGCACGGAGTTGCTCATCGCGGCGCGTACGGTGCTGGGCCTTGCGGTGGGCGGTGCGTCCGTGATTGTCCCCGTCTACCTTGCCGAAATGTCACCGGCTGCCCAGCGCGGGCGGATCGTCACGCAGAACGAGCTCATGATTGTCGCCGGCCAGTTCCTGGCCTTTACGTTCAACGCCGTGCTGGGAAATGTCTTCCCGGAGTCGATGCACGTGTGGCGCTGGATGCTGGTCATTGCCACGCTTCCGGCCGTTATTCTCTGGTTCGGCATGCTGGTGCTGCCCGAGAGCCCGCGCTGGCTGGCCTCGGCCGGCCGGTTCGGCGAAGTCCTGGCCGTGCTAGGCAGTACCCGCGCAGCCGGCGAGGTCTCAGCCGAGTTCGACGAAGTGCGGCAGGCTGCCCGTGAGGACTACCAATCGAAACTGGGAACCTTCAAGGACCTGACCGTCCCGTGGATCCGGCGCATTTTTGTGGTTGGGCTGGGTATGGCGGTGATCAACCAGATCAGCGGCGTCAACGCCATCATGTACTACGGCACCACCATTCTGTCCTCATCCGGTTTCGGCGATCAGGGGGCGCTGCTGGCGAATGTGCTTAATGGCATCACCTCTGTGGTGGCCGTGATCGCGGGCATGTACCTGATGACCAGGGTTCCGCGTAAATCCATGCTGATCTTCGGCCTGAGCGGCACCGCGACGTCACTGCTCGCCATTGCCATCATTTCCCTTGCCGTCCCGGAAGGGCTCCTTCGCGCCTACCTGGTGCTGCTCTTTATGGTGACCTTCCTGGCTTCCATGCAGGCGTGCATCGGCACGGTGACGTGGCTGACCATGTCCGAGATCTTCCCGCTCCACGTGCGCGGCGTGGCCATGGGGATCTGCGTGTTTGTGCTGTGGATGATCAATTTCCTGATCGGGTTCTTCTTCCCTCAGATGGTTTCGTGGATCGGAATCTCCGCAACGTTCACGATCTTTGTTGTTCTCCAGGCCTGTGCCATCGTCTGGGTCAAGCGGGTGGTCCCCGAAACCAAGGGCAAGAGCCTTGAAGAGTTGGAACACCATTTCAAGGCAGCGGCCGGAGTCAAGGCCGCAGTTTAGGCGGACTCCGCCGGCACGGTAAGTGCGGGAAAGGCTCCCGGTCAGTGAACCGGGAGCCTTTTTTGATGTCCTTCGGGAATGCGCTGCTGCACTAGACGCCGGCGTGCAGCCGGGGGAGCGCGTCGACCAGCGGCGCCAGTTCCGGCACCTCCCGGGCTTCGGCCAGGGCGCGTTCCAGCGTGGCGTCGTGGATGGGGCGGACCTCTTCCAACAGCTTGATTCCGCTGGGGGTGAGCTCGGTGTAGATCCCGCGGCGGTCGTCAGCGCACAGGATCCGGGTCAGGAGGCCGCGGTCCTCGAGCCGGTTGACCAGCCGCGTGGTGGCGCTGGCGCTCAGCGCCGTGGCGCGGGCCAGCTGCTGCATCCGCATGTGCCAGCCGTCCTGGCGGCTCAGCGCATCCAGCACGGTGTACTCCACCACGGACAGCTGAGCCTCCGCCTGCAACGAGCGCTCCAGCTCCGACTCGATCAGCCCGTGCAAGGCCGCCAGCGTCCGCCAGCCTTGCGCCCGGACTTCGACGGCGTCGTCCTTGATGCCCATCAGTTCTTCCCTTCATCAGCCTGCTCCGCCGCAAAAAGCGGACACTCCACATAATAGTTGCTTGCGCGCTGTACCTGCTTGTGCAACAATAAATAACGCGTCTGCAACTAATAGCTTACGCCTCGCAGTACTTTCCGTACAGTTTTGAAGGAGCTCTTCCATGCCTATTGGCCTGATAGCACTCGCCCTCGGCGGGTTCGGGATCGGACTCACCGAGTTCGTCATCATGGGCCTGCTGCCCGAGGTGGCCTCCGACTTCCAGGTCAGCGAGGCCACGGCCGGCTGGCTGATCTCCGGCTACGCCCTCGCCGTCGTCGTGGGGGCGCTGCTCCTCACCGCGGCCGTGACGCGCTTCGAGCGCAAGCCGGTGCTGGCCGTGCTGATGGTGCTGTTCATCGCCGGCAACCTCGTCTCGGCGCTCGCGCCGGACTACTGGACGATGATGGCCGGCCGGATCATCGCGGCGCTGGCGCACGGCGCGTTCTTCGGCATCGGCGCGGTGGTGGCGGCCAGCATGGTGGCTCCCAGCAAAAAGGCCGGCGCCATCGCCATCATGTTCACGGGGCTGACGGCAGCCAACGTGCTGGGTGTCCCGTTCGGCACCATGCTGGGCCAGGCCGCGGGCTGGCGTTCGACGTTCTGGGCGATCACCGCTATCGGCGTCCTGGCATTGGCCGGCATCCTCGCCCTGGTGCCCACAACGGGCTCGGGCGACACGGGCTCCGGTGCCTCTGCCGGTGCCTCTGCCTCTGGCAGACTCCGCGGTGAGCTCCGCGCCTTCCGGTCCGGCCAGGTCTGGCTGTCCATCCTGGTCACCATTCTCGGCTATGGCGGCATGTTCGGCGCCTTCACCTACATCGCGTTCACGCTCACCGAGGTCACCGGATTCGCCGCGTCCACCGTGCCGTGGCTGCTGATCCTCTTCGGCGTCGGACTCTTCATCGGCAACACCGTCGGCGGCAAGGCCGCGGACAAGAACGTGGACCGCACCCTGCTCGTGGTTCTCGCCGCCCTCGTGGTGGTGCTCGTGGTCTTCGCGCTGACCTCCAGCAACCAGCCGATGACCGTCGCCTCCTTGGTGCTGCTGGGCGGGTCCGGGTTCGGCACCGTTCCCGGGCTGCAGATGCGCGTCATGAAGTACGCCAACAGCGCGCCCACCCTGGCCTCCGGCGCCAATATCGGTGCCTTCAATGCGGGCAACGCCCTCGGCGCCTGGATGGGCGGCGTGACCATCACCGCCGGACTCGGTTACACCTCGCCGATCTGGGCCGGTGCAGGCATCACCCTGCTGGGCCTTGGCGTGATGGCGTTCGCAGCCGCTCACGCCAAGCGGAACGACGCCGGACGCACCGAAGGTCCCCGACCCACCGACGCCGGCACGGCTGACAGCCAGCAGGACAGCACCGAACTGCAGCCGGCCTGACTGATGCGGTCGGACCGCCTCGGGACTAGGACCCCTGGCTGCCGAACGGCAGCCGGGGGTCCACGTCCTGTCCCGCCCAGCTCTGCCGGACCCAGCCGTGGTGCGGGTCATCGCTGATTAGCCAGTCGCGGACACGGCCGGGCCCGGCCATGACGTTGAGGTAGTACATGTCGTAGCCGGGTGCCGCCATCGCCGGTCCGTGCCAGCCATAGGGGACCAGGACAACGTCACCGGTGCGTACCTCGGCCGAGACATCGATGGGGCGCTCGTCGGAGGCATAGACCCGCTGGTACCCGATGGCATCCGGGTCCGGCCCGGGGCCCGCAGCCGTGTCTGCCATGGTGGTCACCCGGGTTTCGAAGTAGTAGATCTCCTCCAGGCGGGTCTCGCCGTCTTTTTCTTCGTCGTGCTTGTGCGGCGGATAGGAGGACCAGTTTCCGGCAGGAGTGAGCACTTCGCACACGATGAACCGGTCGGCCTCGAGGGCAGCCGGTGTTCCGAAGTTGTGGACCTGGCGGGAGCAGTTCCCGGCGCCGCGCAATTCAACGGGGGTCTCCGCGGCGGTGACCAGCCGCGTGGGGTACGAAACCTTGGCCGGAGCGGTGGCAATTGCCACCCTCCCGCCGTCGGACGAGCTGACGGTGACGGCCTTGCCCGTGCCGGAGTAGAGCACATCAGTGGGGCCGCTGAACACGCTGGTCCGGCCTGCGAGCGGGAACTCCTGGCCATCAACTGTCGCCGTGAAGGCTCCGCTGAGCGGGATCACTATCCGTTCCTCGCCGGTTGCGGGGAGTTCGACGGCGGCTCCGGGAGCCAGTGTCGCCACCTTCAGCCCAGTGTGTGCCCACCCTTTCACCTCGAGTATGGAGTCTGCCGTCCCTAGCGAAACGTCCCAGCAGCCTTCGGCTGCAGTTCCCAGCGGATATACCCAGTCGGCCATGGATTTACTCTCTTTCGGTCGGTATGTGCAGCGCTTTGCCGTGGCGATTAGCGCTGGACCAATGTCATTTCAAAACTGTAGGAGTCCGCGCGGTAGACGTGATGCCCGGTCTCCACCATGCGTCCTGTGTCATCCACTGCGGTGCGCTCCATGGTCACCAGCGCTGAGCCCGGCTTTGTTTCGAGCAAGGGTGCCTGGTAGTCGTTGGCCACCATGGCGCCAATGCGCTGGGAGGCCAGCCGGAAGTTGACCCCGCCGTTGCGCAGGATTCCGTAGAGGCCCTGGGATCCCAGCAGGGCTTCGTCAATGGTGGTGATGTCATCACGGACCCAGTTCTCCATCAGGGCCAACGGTTTGCCTCCCACCTTCCGTAGCCTGGTGAAGTGGTAGACCCTGGCCCCCGCCGGCAGATGCAGGGCTTCCCGGGTGGGGGCATCAGCCTCAATATGGGAAAAGCTCAGCACCTCGGTGGTGGGGTTGCTGCCATTGTTGCTGAGGTCGTCAAAAAGGCTGGAGAGTTCCAGGGGGCGGCGGACCTGGCTGGAAACCACCTGGGTGCCCACCCCGCGTTTGCGGACCAGCAGTCCCGAGCGGACCAGTTCGTCCATGGCTTTGCGCATGGTGGGCCGGGAAAGGTTGAGCTGGGCGGCAAGGTCGATTTCGTTCTCCAGCCGACTGCCGGGTGCCAGGATCCCGGCGTGGATGGCAGCTTCAATGCCCTGCACCACCTGGTGATAGAGGGGCACGGGCGAAGAGCGATCAATACTGAGATTAAGTTGATTCGCCATTGAGCTCTCCCTTGGTGCAGCGGGGCTCCTGCGTCCAGGGTGCCCGAGTAAGGCAGATGCATGTTCGCTTGATAGGACATACTGCCGTTTTACAGATAATAGCAGGGCCAGACAGTGCATCAAAGGCCCTGCCTCCGTACCTCCGGCCTCGGTCTTGAGATTTCCTCCAGCCGAATCAAGTAAAAACATCCTCATGTCAGGACAAACTATTGACAACTGTGAGCAGAGTCACGAAGATCGGTGTAGACGGAATACGGACTGATGCAATGTGGCACCAGGCGTAGGTCGGAATCAAAGGAGATTTATCGTGACCAAGTTCTCATGGCGGAAGGCGGCCCTCGTAGCCGCCGTTGTGCCCATGGTGGCCCTGAGCGCGTGTTCCAGCACCGGCGGCAAGCCCGCCGACTCAGGCAACGCAGCAGGTGGCGGCCAGGCAGTCAGCACCCCGCGGCTCAAAGTCGCACTCATCACCCACGCAGCACCGGGCGACACGTTCTGGGACATCGTCCGAAAGGGCGCCCAGGAGGCGGCCGCGAAGGACAATGTTGAGCTGCTCTACACCTCGGATCCCGAAGGCGGGCGCCAGGCGCAGCTGATCCAGCAGGCGGTGGACCAGAAGGTCGACGGCATCGCAGTCACGCTGGCGAAGCCGGACGCGCTGAAGGACGCCCTGAAGAAGGCAACCGACGCCGGAATCCCGGTTGTCAGCCTCAACGCCGGCGAGTCCGTGTCCGCACAGCTGGGCGCGTTCACGCACTTCGGATCCAATGAAAAACTGGCAGGTGCTGCTGTGGGAGAGAAGCTCGCCTCACTGGGCCTCAAGCATCCCATCTGCGTTATCCAGGAACAGGGCCACGTGGGCTTGGAAGCGCGGTGCGCCGGCGTCAAGGATAAAGTGCCTGCCACCGAAATCCTGTACGTCACCGGCACTGATATGACCCAGGTTTCGTCCACCGTGACAGCCAAACTGCAGGCAACAGCCGACGCTGATGCCATCATCGGTCTGGGCGCCCCCTACACACTGACCATCCTCAAGGCCGTCGCATCGGCCAACAGCAAGGTCAAGGTGGCCTCCTTCGATATGAACGCCGAACTGGCGCAGAAAATCGTGGACGGCGACGTCATCTTCACCGTGGACCAGCAGCCGTGGCTCCAGGGCTACAGCGCCGTTGATGCCATCTGGCAGACCAAGCGCGGCGGGTTCAAAATCGGCGGCGGGCAGCCCGTGCTGACCGGACCCACCATTGTTGACAAGGCAGCGGCAACAGATGCTCTCAAGTTCGCCCAGCAGGGCGTCCGCTAAGCAGTTTTTTCAGCCTGGCCCGGGCATGTCCCGGGCCAGGCGCTAAGGAGAATGACCATGACCCAAACACTCACCAAGCCCCTGGCCGGCGATGAACGCGTGGGAACGCGCAACCCGCTCCAGAAACTGCTGGGCCGCCCCGAAGTCGGCGCGCTCGTTGGCGCGATCGTGCTGTTCGTCTTTTTCGCCATTGTTTCGCAGACCTTCATCCAGCCGAACGCCTTCGCCACCGTGCTCTACGGCAGTTCCACCATCGGCATCATGGCGGTGGGTGTTTCGCTGCTGATGATCGGCGGCGAGTTCGACCTCTCCACCGGTGTGGCAGTGATCAGCTCGGCCCTGACAGCCTCCCTTTTCAGCTGGTACTTCACCACCAACGTCTGGGTGGGGGTGCTGCTGGCACTGGCGGTCTCGCTGACGATCGGCTTCATCAACGGCTGGATCCTGATCAAGACCAAACTGCCCAGCTTCATCGTGACGCTGGCAAGTTTCCTGATGCTGACGGGCCTGAACCTTGGCCTGACCCGCCTGATCGGCGGCTCGGTCTCCTCGCCGTCGATTTCCACCATGGACGGCTTCAAATCGGCGCAGGCCGTTTTCGCCTCCTCGGTCAACATCGGCGGCGTTGAAGTCAAAAACACCGTGTTCACCTGGATCATCCTGGTGGCCATGGCCTCGTGGGTCCTGCTCCGGACCAAGGTGGGGAACTGGATCTTCGCGGCGGGCGGCGACGCCAACGCTGCCCGGGCCGTGGGCGTTCCGGTGACCAAGACCAAGATCGGGCTGTTCATGGCCGTCGGTTTCTGCGGCTGGATCCTGGGCATGCACAACCTGTTCGCGTTCGATGCCGTGCAGTCCGGTGAAGGCGTGGGCAACGAATTCCTCTACATCATCGCCGCCGTTATCGGTGGCTGCCTGCTCACCGGCGGCTACGGCTCGGCGGTGGGAGGGGCGATCGGCGCCTTCATCTTCGGCATGGCCAACAAGGGCATCGTCTACGCCCAGTGGAACCCGGACTGGTTCAAGTTCTTCCTGGGCCTGATGCTGCTGCTGGCCACCATCGTGAACCTGATCGTCAAGCGCCGCGCAGAACTCAAGTAAGGGGCTGAACACCATGAACTCCAAACACATAGACCAGCAAACGCTGCTCAAGGATGAAAAAGACCCGCTGACCCACACACCCGTCCACCTGCTCTCCCTGGACCAGGTGGGCAAGCACTACGGCAACATCATCGCGCTGAGCGATGTGACCCTGGCGGTGGACAACGGCCGGGTGACCTGCGTCCTGGGCGACAACGGTGCCGGCAAGTCCACGCTGATCAAGATCATCGCCGGCCTGCACCAGCATGATGCAGGCGTCTTCAAGATCCTGGGCGAGGAGCGGAAACTCAACAGCCCCCGCGAGGCGCTGGATTCCGGCATTGCCACGGTTTATCAGGACCTTGCCGTCGTCCCCCTGATGCCGATCTGGCGCAATTTCTTCCTTGGCTCGGAAATCACTGTTGGCTGGGGCCCGTTCAAGCGCATGGATGTCCAGGCGATGAAGGACATCACCAAAAAGGAACTGGCCGACATGGGCATTGACCTGCGCGATGTTGAACAGCCGATCGGCCAGCTGTCCGGCGGCGAGCGCCAGTGTGTGGCCATCGCCCGTGCCGTGCACTTCGGCGCCAAGGTCCTGATTCTGGACGAACCCACCGCCGCTCTCGGAGTGAAGCAGTCCGGCGTGGTGCTCCGTTATATCCTGCAGGCCCGCGACCGCGGGCTCGGCGTCGTCTTCATCACGCACAACCCGCACCACGCCTTCCCCGTCGGTGACCGGTTCCTGCTGCTCAAGCGCGGCAAATCGATCGGCTACTACGAGAAAAAGGACATCACCATCGAAGAACTGACGGCGCAGATGGCCGGCGGCGCCGAACTGGCAGAACTCGCCCACGAGCTCGAAGAGCTCGGCGGCCATACCGACGTGGTCGAAGCAGTAAAGGCGGAAGTGGCCGGCACAAGCGGCCACCTCCCCGGTTAGTGCATGTCCCGGAAACCCCCGGCTGATGGCCAACGCCACCGGCCGGGATTTTCCATTGCGCCGGCGATTCACCGAATCCCTCCAGGCACACACCTGCCAGGTGATTGCCGCCGTCGCGTCTCGCTCGCTGAAGCGTTCGCGGGCCTTGCCGACACCGCCCCAACCCTGACGCGGGGCCGGATCTTCAACATGCCCGGCGGATTCAGCGTCCGCTTTGCGGACGGCAGGGAGATTCGCTACGACGAGCCGGCAGGGGCCGCGGTGGTGCCGCCGATTTCCAGGAACGGAGGCACCAGCACGTGTTCGGCCGCGCCGCCGTCCAGCCGGGCGGCGGCCGCGCGGACGGCAGCCGCCGCCAGCTCCGGACCATTTTGGCCGATCGAGGTCAGGTTGATGTGCTCAAGCCGTGCCAGCCGGGAGTTGTCGTAACCCACCACGGAGATGTCCCTCGGGACGCTTACCCCGGCCTTGCCGAGCACATCCAGCACGCCCAGCGCGCAGCGATCGTTGAAGACGACGACGGCGCTGGGCCGTGCGGCGCCGCCGGGCCGTCCGGCCGCGTCCAGCAGCTCGCGGGCGGCCCGGGAGCCGTCGGCCTCGGTGGTGCCGCCCGTGAAGACCGAGGCGCCCGCAGCGAGTCCGGTATCCGCCATGTGGCTGAGGTAGGACTGGCGGCGTGCGGCGGACCCGACGGCGGGACCGCCGTCGATATGGGCTATCCGGGAGTGCCCCAGCCCGCGAAGGTGGTCCATCGCGAGCCTGATTCCCGCGTCCTCGTCGCTGGAGACACTGCCGGCCGCGTCGCCGCGAACCGGGCGGAGCATGGAAATCACCGGAAGTGGCAGTTGCGCAAGCCCTTCCGCCGGCGTCGAGGGGGCGATCAGGACCAGGGCCTCGGCGCCAAGGTCCAGCAGGGATTCAACGGCCCGCTGCTCGCTGCGCCGCGGACCCGCCGCGCTCAGGGTCACGCCGTAGCCGGCCGCCTCACCGGCCTCGTAGAGTAACTCAACGAGCTCGGCATGGTAGGGCTCGGTCACGTTGAAAACCACGCCAAGCAGGCGGGAACGGGTGCTGCGCAGCAGCCTGGCCCGCGTATCCGGACGGTAGCCGAGTTCCCGGGCGGTATTGAGGACCCTCTCTCGTGTGGCCAGGCTGGCGCCGGCCGCCCCACGGATCACGATCGAAACCAGCGCCTTTGAGACCCCAGCGGCCGCCGCGACGTCCGCCATGGTGGGTCGGGGGCTCGCTGTCATGGGGTCTCCTGAGTCGTGCGGAAAGTACTTGCCCCAGTCTACTAGATCGATCTAGATTTTCCGCCGATGCTGTGCAAAACTGATGAGCAGCACATCTTCTAGATCGATCTAGATGATTTCAGCACGAGGAAAGGACGGGCCCATGGCCTACATCGAAAACCAGGCAGGGACACCCGCACGAGGCATCCGGCTGGGACTCATCGGCGCCGGCTGGATGGGGGCATTCCACGGGGAAAGCATTGTCCGGCGCATTCCCGGAGCCGTCCTTGAGGCCATCGCCGACCCAGCGCTGGACGCGGCCGTGGAGCTGGGCGGCCGGCTGGGCGTCGCGAAGGTCACGGCCGATGCGGCGGATCTGCTGGCCGACCCGGAGATCGACGGGGTCATCATCGCCAGCCCGGCCCGGTTCCACTCCGCACTGATCACCCAGGCGGCGCGCGCCGGAAAGCATGTCTTCTGTGAAAAGCCGGCCGGACTGACTCTCGCCGAACTGGACGCTGCCCTGCTCGAGGTGGACCGTGCCGGGGTGCACTTCCAGATCGGCTTCAACCGCCGTTACGCCCCTGATTTTGCTGCCGCGAAGCGTGACCTTGCCGCCGGCGTGGCCGGGCAGCCACAGCTCCTGCGCTCGCTGACCAGGGACCCTGGCACCGGCAGTATCGGCCACGCTGCCCGGATACCTGCGTGGACCATCTTCCTCGAAACGCTGATCCATGACTTCGACACCCTGAACTGGTTCAACGAGGGCGCCGAGCCGGTGGAAGTCTACGCCGTGGCCGATGCCCTGGTGGAGCCAGATTTCAAGGAACACGGATTACTGGACACCGCCGTTGTGACCATCCGCTACAGCAACGGTGCGCTGGCAGTCGCGGAGGCGAACTTCAGTGCGCTCTACGGCTACGACGTCCGAGGCGAGGTGTTCGGGTCCAAGGGCATGGTCCAGGCGGGGCAGAGCACCGCGACCTCGGCCCGCCGGTACACCGCGGACGGAGTTTCCGCCGACACGCCGCGGCTGAATGTTGAACTTTTCCGCCAGGCCTACACTGATGAACTGGCCGACTTTGCTGACAATGTCCGGGCACGGCGCGACGGCGGGACGGCGCCGCAGGCCGGGTTCACGCTGACCCCAGGTGCCGCCGACGCCCGCCGGGCCTTGGCGATGGCGCTGGCCTGCATCGAGTCGGTCAAACTTGGTGCGCCTGTGGCTCTACCCGGAGCTCTTCTGACGGCAGCGACGAAGGCCGGCAACTGATGCGGCTCGCGGTCTGCGCCGAAATGGTGTTCACGGAGCTGCCGTTCATCGAACGGGTCCGGCGCATCCACAACGCCGGATTCGACGTCGAACTCTGGGACTCGCGCACCAAGGACATCCCGTCGCTTAAGGCCACCGGTGCGGTGTTCTCCTCGATGACGGGGTACAGCGCCGGCAGCGTGGTGGACCCGGCGACGGCCGATGACGTGGTCAGGACAGCCGCACTGCTCATACCCACGGCTGTGGAACTGGGCATCAGCCGGATGGTGGTGCATTCGGCGGAACTGGTCGATGGCGCAGCCGCCCGCCCTGTCTTCCGCTCAACGGGCAGGATGTGGACCACCGGTGTGCGCACCCTGCAACGACTGGGGGACCTTGGCGAGAAGCATGGGGTGACATTCTGCCTCGAGAATCTCAACACCATTCTTGATCATCCCGGGATTCCGCTGGCGCGGGCCAAGGACACCCTTGCCCTCGTGGAGGCAGCCGGGCACCCGAACGTCAAGCTGATGCTCGACCTTTACCATGCCCAGCTGGGTGAAGGAAACCTGATCGGGCTGGTCCAGGCGGCCCTGCCACACATCGGTGAAATCCAGGTGGCAGATGTGCCGGGCCGCTGCGAACCCGGCACGGGGGAGATCAACTACAGAGCCATTGCCGGCGCACTTGCCGATGCGGGCTATGAGGGGACCGTAGGCATGGAAGCGTGGGCAAGCAACGACAGCGACGACGCCCTGGCCGCCTTCCGCGATGCGTTCACCCTTCAGCGCTGAACCTGGCGGATCACCCACCCGGGGCGGCTGGCGGATCACCCACCCGGGGCGGCTGTGCTGCCCCGGGCCTGCAGCGTAGGTGGCAGTAGTTCGTCGTGAGGAAGGGCGGAGTCCGGTTCCAGTCTTGCCATCAGCAGTTCCGCCGCACGCTGGCCGGCTGCGAAGCTGGCCGTGTCCACCGAAGTGAGACTGATCCTGCGAAGCCTGGCCAGCGGGGTGTTGTCGTAACCGGCAACGGAGAGATCCGCAGGCACCGAGAGCCCGCGTTCCTCCGCCGCCGACATGACTCCCAGGGCAGCCATGTCGTTGACGGCGAAGACGGCGGTTGGCCTGTCCGCTCCGCTCAACAATTCAAGCCCGGCGCTGTGGCCGGCTTCTTCGGTGAGATCGCCGGGGATCGTCCGGATGAATTCCGCCAGGCCGGCGGCCGTCATCTCGGCTGCGTAACCCCGCTGCCGGGCGGCCCCGACAGCGGTGTCGGGCGCTCCCACATGCGCGATGTTCCGGTGGCCCAGCAACGCCAGATGCGCCACCACGAGGCGGGCTCCGGCGTCGTCGTCGTTGGTCACGACGGTCACGTTTGCGGCGGGACCCGACGGCGCGCCCAGCACCACGGTTGGTACCTGTGCGGCCGCAACGGCAAGGCCCGGGCTGTCCGGCATGGTCCCCACCAGGACCAGTCCTTCGATGTTCATTTCGAGCAGTTTCTTGAGCAGCGACTCGCCGCTGCGGCTGTCCAGCCGGAAGTCTCCCATAACCATCTGCAGGCCGTGTTCGTTGAGCCGGCCGTTGAGTCCCTCCACCGCGCTGACAAACCAGGGATTCCGCATGTCATTAAGGACTACTCCTACGGTCCGGCTCCGGGATTCGCTGAGCGCCCGGGCGGCGGCGTTCGGTCGGTAGCGGAGCTCAACCACGGCCCGTGCCACCGCTGTCCTCTTGGCTTCGCTGACATACCCGGTGCCGCGCAGCACCAGGGAGACGACCGACTTTGACACTCCGGCTGCGGAGGCCACGTCGAGTATGGTGGCGGCGCGCTTTCGCACGGGATCTGACACGGCATCCTCCAGCTAGTGGTGCAGTTTGTTAATACAAAGTCTTGACTCGAAACGGTGACCTCCCATACTCTAGCAAGCAGATGTTGGAGCGTTCCAATATTGCCAGCTTTCCAGTTCATTGCCCGGGGTCCGGGCCCGGCATTTTTGCAAAGGAACACCATGAAGGATGTAACTCTCGGTCTGGTCGGGGTGGGGCGCATTGGCGTCATGCACGCCAACAACATCTTGGCTCTGAACGATGTGCTGAACCCGCAGGGGATCAATGTCCGGCTCAAGCTGACCGACGTTGCCGCCGATCATGCCCGGAGCGTGGCGGCCACGATCGGCGCCGAGTTCCTGGCATCGGTGGAGGAGCTGATTGCGTCCGGCGTGGACGGGCTGGTCATAGCCACCGGCACGGGCACGCATCCGGATCTGATCAGGACGGGCGTGGACGCCGGCATTCCGGTCTTCTGCGAAAAGCCTGTGGCCATGAATGTTGCGGACTCCACGCCGGTGCTGGACTATATCCGGGACCACGGCGGAACCGTGCAGATCGGCCACCAGCGCCGCTTCGACGCCGGGTACATCGAGGCTAAACGCTCCTTTGAAGCCGGGGAACTGGGCTGGATCCATTCACTGCGCGCCATCACCTGCGACATGACACCCCCGCCCGTGGAGTTCCTGGCGGGCTCCGGCGGGCTGTTCCGGGACTGCTCGGTGCACGATTTCGACATCCTGCGCTGGCTGACCGGCCGCGAAATCGTGGAGGTCTATGCCAGGGGCTCCAACAACGGCGATCCCGCCATCGGGGAAGTGGGGGACGTGGACACGGCGCTGGCCCTGGTGACGTTCGACGACGGCACGCTGGGCACCGTCAGCGCCTCGCGCTACAACGGGGCCGGTCACGACGTCCGCCTGGAGATCCAGGGTTCGGCCGGCTCGCTCCTCGTGGGGCTCGATGAGAAGTCCGCCCTTGCATCGGCCGAAGCCGGCGTTATATTCCCGTCCGGGGAGTCCCACAAGACCTTCGCGGAGCGCTTCGACCAGGCCTACCGCTCCGAGCTGGCGGCCTTCGTGGAGCTGATCCTGGGCGAGCGGGACAACCCGTGCACACCGGAGGACGCGGTGGCAGCCTCCCGGATTGCCGACGCAGCCCAGGAATCACTGGAAACCGGGCTGCCGGTCAGGGTTGCCCTGGCAGCCCGGAACCAGGGGAGCCGCAGCTAGCCCTGCTTCCTGACCCGGCACACTTCGACAAAGGCCCGGAAGGGCGCCAGCCGCTCCTCGGCGGGCAGTTCCAGAGCCTCGGGATGCCATTGGACGGACGCCACCCAGCGCTCCGGATCCTCCAGCGCCTCGATGGTGCCGTCCTCCGCCACGGCCGTGACCAACAGGTCCTCGGCCACCCGGGCCACGGCCTGGTGGTGGCCGGATGCGATCTTCACGGTGACGCCGTCGCTGTTCCCGTAGAGGGCCGCCACCTTGGTGCCGGGCTGCACCCGGACTTCATGCCATGCCCACGGGCCCGCGCCGTGGACCGGGGACGGCTCGTTGTGCACCACCGATCCAGCCGCCATGTCCTGGGTCAGGGTGCCGCCGTACAGCACATTCAGCAGCTGGTGCCCCCGGCAGATGCCGAGCACCGGCAGGCCGGCGTCGACCGAACCCCGCGCGACGGCCAGGTCCAGGACATCCTGCGCGGGGTTCACGTCGTAGCACACCGCGCTTTGTTCCTCGCCGTAAAGGCGGGGGTCCAGGTCGCCGCCGCCCGGAAGGACGACGCCGTCGAGCGCCTTGAGCTCCGCGTCCGCCGGTTCTCCGGCAGTCGGGGCCGCGGTGAGCAGCACCGGTTCGCCGCCGGCCTCGCGCACCAGTTCCACGATGTAGTCGAAGAGGTCATTGGCCTCGGCCACCCTGGGATCGGGGTCGGAGGAGCTGCTGAGGCGGACGGGAATGCCGATGCGGGGCCGGCTGCCGAGGGGATGGCGGGAAGTCTGCATGACTTATTCTGCAACAGAATCCGAGGGCTAGGATGGCCGGATGGACAACAGATATCCCGTGTCCCGCGGACGCTGTGTCCCATCCGGCTACAGATCCTTCCGGCACGCGGCCCGGCCCAGCGCCTGCAGGCCGTTCAGGTCCCCGGCAGCCAGGCCGTCCGGGGCGCCGATCTCCGGGTACATGAGCTGGCTCGGGTCGTCGACATGCTCGAGCCCCATCACGTGGCCCAGTTCGTGCAGGATCACGGCCGTGGCGTAGGCGGCCCCGTCCGGCCGGCGGAGCTCCTCGGTGATCTGCGGGGAATCGAGTTCCAGGCTGCCGGTGACGAAGCTCTTGGGGCCGTCACCGAAGCTGAAGTGGGTGCTGCCGCCGGTGCCGATCACCGGGCCTTTGAGCTGCGGAGCCTGCTCCGGGGTCGTCCACGCGATCAGCAAGGGTGCCCAGCGGTCGCCGTAGGCATCCTTCTGGTACGGGGACCGGGACTGGGCCGGCGCCTCGGCGGTGGCGCCGTCGTCGATGAACGTGATGCCGGTGGCCCGGGATACCGTCGTGATCGCGTTTTCCACGAGCCGTCCGGCGCCCGCGGGCGCCAGCCCGGCATTGACCACGTAGTGCAGCGGCCGGCAGGGGGAGTAGCCCACCGGCGAGCCGTCCTCGTTCGTCGCGAGGAACTTGTAGGAGTTGCTGACGGCGGCGGGTTTCCGCGGCGTCCCCAGCGGCTCGTCCTGTTCTTCGAGCCCGGGCGGGGGAGCATCCGTGCGGGATCCCGCCGCGGTGCCGCCGGGCACACGGCCGCCCTGCCCGGCAGATGCCTGTCCCGCCTGGCCCGACGCCGTCGGCCGGCCGTCGGGCCCGGTCCCGCGGTGGACCTCGAAGAGCCCCCCGAAACGGGGGTCCCCGTAGACGACGCCGGCCGCGAGGAAGGCGGCGCCGGCGATCAGGACCGCCGCCACCAGATTGCGGACAATGCGCAGAGCGGTGCGTGAGCGGCTGTGCCGTGGCCTCCGGTCCCGGAAGCCAGGACCTTCCACTAGCCGGCCACCGCACCAAACGCCAGGCCCAGCAGGTACGTCGCGCCGGCTGCGCCCATGCCGATCGCGAGCTGGCGGAGGCCGCGGGTGGTGGGGGATGTGCCGGAGAGGAGACCGACGACGCCGCCGGTGAACAGCAGTGCCAGGCCCACCAGCAGGGCGGAGACCGCGAGCGCCGCGACCCCGGTCATGCCGAGCAGGAACGGGATGATCGGCACGACCGCGCCGGAGGCGAAGAAACAGAAGCTGGACGCCGCCGCGCTCCAGGCGTTGCCGACGGCCTCGTGCTGGTCGGGCACCTCGGGGCGTTCCGGCCACAGCGACAGGCTTGGATCGCAGTCGCAGTCCAGCTGGCCCATCCGCTCGGCGACACGGTGTTCGGCCGCCTCCCGGGACATTCCCCGGGCCAGGTACACGAGCAGCAGCTCATTGTGTTCGATGTCCAGCGCGGGCGCCGCGGCAAGCGTGATTTGGGTAGGACGGGTCGCGGCCAGGAGTTCCCGCTGCGACCGCACCGAAATGAACTCACCGGCACCCATCGACAGCGCCCCGGCCAGCAGGCCGGCCACGCCGCTGAGGAGGACCACGTGGCTTCCCACCCCGGAGGCGGCCATGCCCATGACGAGGGAGAGGTTGCTGACCAGCCCGTCGTTCGCACCGAAGACGGCGGCCCGGAAGGTGCCGGCCAGCCGGTTGCGGCCCCGGGTGGCGAGCCCGCGGACGACTTCTTCGTGGATCTGCTCGTCGGCGGCCATGGCGGGGGTGGCGGAGGGGTCGCGGGAGTAGGGCGAGCGGCTCTCGGCACGCTGGGCCAGGGCCAGGACGAACACGGAACCGAAGTGGCGCGCCAGGAAACCCACAAACCGGCTGCGGAGCGACGCGTGGCGCGGCCGGCCGGCGTCCTCGCCGAGCAGCTGGAGCCAGTGCGCCTCGTGGCGGCCCTCGGCCTCGGCCAGCGCGAGCAGGATGTCACGCTCTTCGCCGTGCCGGTTCTGGGCCAGGTCACGGTAGACGGCGGCTTCGGCCCGTTCGTCGGCGAGGTACTGGCGCCAGCGCTTGATGTCCGCGGCGCTGGCTGCCGGAGCATGGTGATGGGGGGCGGTTTCGCGGTTCCCGGCGGTGCCGGCGCGGTCCTGGTCGGCGCGGTTCTGGTCAGATTCGGCGTGCTGAAACACGAAAGCTCCTGGGCTTGAAAGGGCATGGTGCGGCCCCATTGCGTTTCAAGACTACCCGGTAATCCGGCCGATTTCCGGCTGGTGATCCTTAGCCAAAAGTTTAGGCAGACCTGAAAGATCCTGCCGCTGCGGGGCATCCAGCCGGTGGCCCGCAGGACCCCTTGACCCTCAAGGTTCGCGGTGTTCGAATGAAATCCACGGCGGGTTCTCCGGCAGGCCCGCCGCCGAGCGTCGGGGTCCCGGCCCTGGTGAGCGGACCGCCCGGAACACTGCCGCCAGCCCGAGCGCACGGAGGTTGCACCATGGACAACACCGAGTCACAGCCAGCAGCACATCCGGTCCTGCCAGTGCGGGATACCGTCGAGTCCGATCCCGCCTACGACTTCGCCGAGGACACGCCCGTGGATGACGAGGAATGGGACGAGGTGGGCGAGCCGGACGGGCTGGTCGACGAAGACGAGCGCGTCGTGCCGCTCGCTGACGCGGACGAGTTCCGCGAGCCGGAGGACGAGGGGTAGCCGGGGCGTTGAACGGTTAACCGCCGACGGCGGTGCCTCCCCGGGAGGGGGAGGCGCCGCCGTCGGGCGTTCTGGCAGTCCGTGCCCGGCCCGTCCTAGTGCGCCAGGACGGGAGCCGGCTCGTCCTCGGCGGCCCCGCCGGCTACGCGATGGCGCCAGTTCCGTATGACCGCGGGGTCCGTGGGCGTGGTCAGCAGCGACACCGCGATGTAGACGACGGCGGAGGCAAGGAGGCCGTAGTAGATCGGCTCGTTGGCGTAGATGCCGTCCAGCGGCACCTCGGCGTTGATCTCCAGGACGATCATGGTGCCCAGGGTGATGACCGAACCCACGGCCATGGAGGCCGCGGCGGCCGCCCCGGTGCCGCGCTTCCAGAGGAGGCCGCCGAGGATGGCGACCAGGAGCCCGCCCACCAGGATGTCGTAGGCGATGGTGAGGGCCGCGACGACGTCCTTGGTGATGATGGCGATGACGATCGCCACGATCCCGAGGCCCAGGACCCACCGGCGGTTGGCCTTGACGTCGTGTTCGGGGTTGTCGGTGTCCTCCGTGTTGATGTCCTTGCCGAACCAGCCGGCGACGAACGGCAGGACGTCGGCGCGGGCCACGGTGGCGGCGGCGATCAGGGCCCCGGAGGCGGTGGACATCATGGCCGCGACGGCTGCGGCGAGCACGAGGCCGCCGATGCCGACGGGCAGGAGGTGGGTGGCGACCTCGGCGTAGACGACATCCTTGCCGAGGGCCTTGACATCGATGTTGGGCAGGGCGACACGGGCGCCGAGGCCGATCAGCGCGCCGGCGGCACCGTAGAGGATGCAGTAGATGCCGGCGGTGGCGCCGCCCCAGCGGGCGACGGTGGGGGTCTTGGCGGTGAACACGCGCTGCCAGATGTCCTGGCCGATCAGCAGGCCCAGGGTGTACACCACGAAGTAGGTGATGATGGTCTGGATTCCGATGCCGTCGATCTGGAAGAAGCTGGCCTCCACGCGGCTGCGGATCCCGTCGAGCCCGCCGGCAGCGTTGAGCGTGAGCGGCAGCATCAGCAGGAAGATGCCGACGGTCTTGATGACGAACTGGACCTGGTCGGCCAGGGTGATGGACCACATGCCGCCGATGGTGGAATACACGAGCACGATCGCGCCGCCGATCGCGATCGCGAGGGCCCGGTCCCAGCCGAAGAGGACCACGAAGATGGTGGCGTAGGCGCCGGTGGACGTGGCGCACAGCATCAGCGTGTAGGCGAGCATCACGATGCCCGAGGTCTGCGTGGCACGGCTGCCGTAGCGCAGGGTCAGCATCTGGGAGACGGTGTAGATCTTCAGCTTCTGGATGGTGCCGGCGAAGAGCAGGCTGAGCAGCAGCACGCCCGCGCCGATCGCGACCACGAGCCACATGCCGGAGACCCCGAACTTGTAGCCCAGGCCCACGCCGCCGACGGTCGAGGCGCCGCCCAGTACGACGGCGGCCATGGTGCCCGTGTAGAGGAACGGGCCGAGCCGGCGGCCCGCGACCAGGAAGTCGCTGTTGTTCTTGGTGCGGGACTTGCCCCACCATCCGAACGCCAGCATGGCGACCAGGTACACCACCACGATGGCGATGTTGACGAAACTTGCGTCCATGAAAGGCTCCTTGGAGCTGTCTGGCAGGAGGGGTGAACCGGCCGCGGGCAAACGTGCGCCCGGCGATCCCGCTGCTGCTTGGTGGTTTGTGGGGGAGGATTCCGTGCGCCCCGGCCCGGGAGCCTCCCGCGACCTTTCCCCATCTTCCCGCTGATTGCCTAATAGACAACAGTTGTTGCCAAGAGGTTAGGGTGTGACCCCGGTAACAGTCAAGACGCCTCCCGCGCCGCCGCCGGAACCCTGGCATCCGCCGTCGTGTCCGGCGTCGTAGCCGCAGCCCCTTCCGGCGTCGTATCCGGCGTCGGAGGGCCCGGTCCCGATACTATTGCTGCAATGATGGGGCCGAGCGGCCGGCCGTGAAAGGTTCCTAGATGAAGGCTTTACCAGTTGAACCGAGCAACGCTCCGGTTGCCATCGGTTCCCGGATCCGTGCCGCCCGGCAGTCGCAGCGGCTCACGATCGAGCAGGTGGCCGATGCCACCGGCCTGACCAAGGGCTTCCTCAGCCGGGTCGAGCGGGACCTCACCTCGCCGTCGGTCGCATCCCTCGTGACGCTGTGCCAGGTGCTCTCCATCTCGATCGGCGATCTCTTCGCCGCTTCCGAGACGCACCTCACCAAGAAGGACGAAGGCCCCCGGATCTCGCTCGGCGGGGAAGGGATCGTGGAGCGTCTCCTGACGGCCCGTTCCGAGCGCCGGATCCAGATCATCCAGGCCGTGATCGAGCCGCGCGGCAGGGGCGAATCCGAACTGTATGCCGTGGACTGCGACGTCGACGTGCTGCATGTGGTCAAGGGCAGCATCCGGCTGATCCTCACCAACGAGGAGTTCGAGCTCACCACCGGGGATACCGTGACGTTCCCCGGCCGGGAGCCGCACACCTGGGTCAATCCCACGGACGACGCCGTCGAGGTCCTGTGGGTGCTGGTCCCGGCAGCCAGCCGCTAGCCGCGCCCAGGCGGCCGCCATGCCCGGGCGCCGGCCCCCGGTGAGATGTACGTCACATGCCGTTAACCTCGCCGAAACGGCGATTTAATTCCCAAGCCGCCCCCGTAACGCCCGCGTAAAGGCGGAAGTGCCTTGCTGAAACATGCCCCCGGTAGCGTCAACCGCAGGGGACGTGCACAACAGCCCCGCAGTTGACATGGTCTCGCCGGTCCGGCGCCCTTGGAGCGCCGGCATTCGAGGAAGGCTCCCGCAATGAACCTGGCTGTGCTTGCAGTAGGAATGGACGTAGATCCCCAGGCGCTCGATCCTGGCGCGACAGCGTGGATGCTCGCAGCGTCCGCCCTGGTCCTCCTGATGACCCCCGGTCTCGCGTTCTTCTACGGCGGACTGGTGCGGATGAAATCGGTCCTGAACATCATGATGATGAGCTTCGGCGCCATGGGGGTCGTCGCCGTCGTCTGGGCCCTGTGGGGCTACGGCATGGCGTTCGGGCCCGATTCGCTCAATGGATTCGTCGGTGACCCCTTCGCCAACTTCGGCCTGAGCGGACTGACCGGCAGCATCGGCGGCAAGGCGGCCGGACTGCCGGACATGGTGTTCATCGGTTTCCAGGCCACCTTCGCCATCATCACCGTCGCGCTGATCAGCGGCGCCGTCGCCGAACGCGTCCGGTTCGGACCCTGGCTGCTCTTCGCCGCCCTGTGGGTGACGCTCGTCTATGCTCCCATCGCCCACTGGGTCTGGGGCGGCGGGATCTTCGGCGCCGACGGGATCATCGGCAGCAGGATTTCCGCCCTCGACTTCGCCGGCGGAACCGTCGTGCACATGAACGCCGGCATGGCGGGCCTGATGCTCGCCGTCGTCCTGGGCAAGCGGCTGGGCTTCATGAAGGACCCGAACATCCGCCCGCACAACCTGCCGTTCGTGATGCTCGGGGCCGGCCTGCTGTGGTTCGGCTGGTTCGGGTTCAACGCAGGCTCCGAACTCGCCGCCGACGCCACCGCCGGCCTGGCCTGGACCAACACGCTGCTGGCCACCAGTGCGGCGCTGCTCGGCTGGCTGCTCGTGGAACGGCTCCGCGATGGGCACGCCACCTCCCTGGGTGCGGCCTCGGGCGCGGTGGCCGGCCTCGTGGCCGTCACCCCGGCCTGCGGCTTCGTCGACCCCGTCGGGGCCATCCTGATCGGCGCGGTGGCGGGGGCGGTCTGCGCGCTCGCCGTGGCGCTGAAGTTCAAGATCGGACTCGATGACTCGCTCGACGTCGTGGCCGTGCACTTCGTCGGCGGCCTGTGGGGGACGCTGTCCCTTGGGTTCTTCGCGCTCCCGTCCGCGAAGACGGAGGGGGGACTGTTCTATGGCGGCGGCCTGGCCCAGTTCTGGCCGCAGCTGCTGACGGCGCTCATCGTCACCGTCTGGAGCGCCGTCATGACCACGCTGATCGGCTTCGCGATCCACAAGGCCATGGGCATGAGGGTGTCCGAGGCCGATGAGCTCTCCGGCATCGACGTGACGGAACACGCCGAAACCGCGTACGAACTCCTGATGGTCGGCGGCAGCTTCCATCCCGGAGATCCGCACGCCAAAGCGGCCGCCGCCGTCGCGCCCGCCGGCCTGCTTGAGGGCCAGCCGGAGGCCCCGCCTGAAAGCCAGCCGGAGGGCGAACAGGACAGCCAGCCGGAGAGCCAGCCGGACGGCCGGCCGGTCCGAGGGAAGGTGTCGAGATGAAACTCGTGACCGCCATCGTCCGGCCGGAGCGGATCGACGCCGTGAGCGCGGCCCTGGAGGAGCTGGGCGTCAACGGCCTGACCGTCAGCCAGGCCAGCGGCTACGGCCGGCAGCGCGGCCATGTGGAGGTGTACCGGGGCTCCGAGTACACCTCCGATCTCCTCACCAAGGCCAGGGTGGAGGTGCTGGTCAACGAGGACGCCGTCGACGGCGTCGTGGAGGCCATCGTGGCCGGGGCGCGCACGGGCAACTTCGGCGACGGCAAGATCTGGACCATCGATGTGAGCGACGCCGTCCGCGTCCGGACGGGGGAACGGGGCGCCTCCGCGATCGCCTGAGCAACTTTGGTAAACAACTGATGCGCATTACGAAACTTTGAGGGTATGATGGCTGTCACACCTGTCGGTCAATCCTCGAAGGAGAGGCTTTCTTTTGGAAGAGCTGCGCATCGAGGCCAATGGCAACCTTGGCCCCATCGATTCATCCCGTATTCCGCGCTACGCGGGAGCCGCCACCTATGCCCGCCTGCCGCGGCTGGACCAGGTCGCCAAGGCCGACGTCACCGTGGTGGGCGTGCCGTTCGACTCCGGCGTCTCCTACCGCCCCGGCGCGCGCTTCGGCGCCAACCACGTCCGCGAAGCCAGCCGGCTGCTCCGCCCGTACAACCCGGCGTGGGACGTCAGCCCCTTCGAAAACATCCAGGTGGCCGACGCCGGCGACATGGCTGTCAACCCCTTCAACATCCATGACGCCATCGAGACGATCCAGCAGAACGCCCTGGACCTGACCGCGTCCGGCAGCAGGCTGCTGACCCTCGGCGGGGACCACACCATCGCCCTGCCCCTGCTGCGCGCCGCCGCCGAGCGCGCCGGCGAGCCCGTGGCCATGCTCCACTTCGACGCGCACCTGGACACCTGGGACACCTACTTCGGCGCCGAATACACCCACGGCACACCCTTCCGCCGCGCCGTCGAGGAAGGCATCCTGGACACCGAGGCGATCAGCCACATCGGCACCCGGGGCCCGCTCTACGGTAAGAAGGACCTCGAGGACGACCACCGCTTCGGCTTCGGCATCGTCACCTCCGCGGACGTCTACTACCAGGGCGTGCTCGAGACCGTGGCCAAGGTCCGCGACCGGATCGGCAACCGTCCGCTCTACATCTCGGTGGACATCGACGTCCTGGATCCGGCCCACGCGCCGGGTACCGGCACGCCCGAGGCCGGCGGCATCACGAGCCGCGAGCTGCTGGAAATCATCCGCGGCTTCCGCGGCATGAACCTGGTGGGGGCCGACGTCGTCGAGGTCGCCCCCGCGTATGACCACGCCGACATCACCGGGGTGGCCGCGAGCCACGTCGCCTACGAACTGGTCACCCTGATGGCCGACCGCGCCGTCGAAGGGGACCGGACCGGCGCGCCCAACGGCTACGCCGCCCAGGCCCTCGGCCAGGAATCCCGCCGCCCGGCCGGATTCGCTGCCGGACCCAAGGAGTACTGACAATGATCGATTTCGACCCCGGCACAGCAGCCCCGACAAAGGGCACGGACGTGCGCAACGGCGGGGACCTCGTCGTCGAGACCCTCGAGGCGCTCGGTGCCAGGACCGTGTTCGGCATCCCGGGCCAGCATGCCTTGGGCCTGTTCGATGCGATGGGCCGCGGGAACCTGCACTTCGTCTCCTCGCGGGTGGAGAACAATTCCGCCTTCGCAGCTGACGGCTATGCCCGTGCCACCGGGGAGGTCGGGGTTCTGTTCCTCTCCACCGGCCCCGGCGCGCTGACCTCCCTGGCCGGGCTCCAGGAGGCGTATGCCACGGGTGTTCCCATGGTGGTGATCGCCAGCCAGATCCCGCTCGAAGGGCTCGGCGCGCGCCGGAAGGGCATGCTCCACCAGCTCGATGACCAGAAGGCCTCGGCCGCGAACGTCACCAAGAGCCAGCGGCTGATCCAGCACGCCTCCGGCATCCCCTCGGCCATCCAGGACGCCTGGACCGAGGCCATCTCCTCGCCCCAGGGTCCCGTCTGGCTGGAAATCCCGCAGAACGTGCTGCTGGACCCCATCATGGTGCCCCCGGTGGAGGATGCCCTCGCCGAGGCGGCCGACAATCCGCCCCGCGTGGAGCTGGTCCGTGAAGCCGTGAAATGGCTCTCGACGGCGGAACGTCCCGCCATCATCGCCGGCGGCGGCACCCGACGCGGCCGGGCCGAGAAATCGCTGCTCTCGATCGCGGAAAAACTGCGGGCCCCCGTCATCTGCACCCCGGGCGGCAACGGCGCGTTCCCCTGGAACCACGAGCTCTCGCTCCAGTCCTGGATCGAGGACCGGCACATGACGGAGCTGCTCGAGGACGCCGATGTCCTGATAGTGATCGGCTCCTCGCTCGGCGAGGTCACGTCCAACTACTTCACCTTCGAACCCCGCGGCCGGATCATCCAGATCGACGCCGAGCCCCGTGTGCTCGAGTCCAACCGTCCCGGCCTGGGTATCCGTGCCGACGCCGGCCAGGCGCTCGCCGCCCTCGACGAGGCCCTGAAATCGGTGGTTGGGCCTGTCGAAACCGGGCCTGTCGAAACCGAGCCTGTCGAACCCCGTGCCGACTGGCACGGCACCTCTCCGGAAGCGCTCGTCAAGGAAACCCTGGCCAAGGTCATGGCCCGCCTCGAATCCCAGGACCTCGGCAAGGAACTGAAGTTCATGGCGGACATCCGTGACGCCGTTCCCGGGGGCATGCAGACCTTCTGGGACATGACGATTTCCGCCTACTGGGCCTGGAGCTGCTGGGACGCCCGCGAGGGCCAGTTCCACTCCGCCCAGGGCGCCGGCGGGCTGGGCTTCGGCTTCCCCGCGGCCATCGGCGGCGCCGTCGGCCTCGAGACCATCGGCACCTCCGCCGGTTCGGCCCGGGTGCTGGCCGTCTCCGGCGACGGCTCGGCGATGTACTCCATCTCCGAACTCGCCACCGCCAAGCAGCACAACGTTCCGGTGACGTGGCTGATTGTGGACGACGGCGGCTACGGCATCCTGCGCGAGTACATGGTGGGCGCCTTCGGCAAGGCCACGGCCACCGAACTCGCCCGGCCCGACTTCGTCAAGCTGGCCGAAGCGTTCGGAATCCCCGCCACCCGGGTGGCCCCGGAGGACGTCGGGGACGCGTTGAAGGCGGGCTTCGCCGCCGAGGGCCCGAACGTCGTCGTGGTTGAAACCCTGCTCAGGATGTTCGGTCCGACACACCTGGAGGGTTAACCCCGTGGCTCCAACCCCGCTGCCCGCCCGCCTCCACCCCGCCCGCCCCCACCCCACCCCACCCCCAGCGCGAACGTACACGTCAGGCCCCAGATCCGCCGGATTCGGGGCCTGACGTGTACGTTCGCGCTTCTGTCGTGCGCTGCTGCGGGCGCCTCCGCCGGGCGCGCTTGACCGGGCTCAGCGCACCACCCGGAGCACCACTCCCGGCCGGAGGTTAGTTTCCCAAAGTAACCACTTTTTGATATGGTTGCCTAAGGCAAACAAAAAGAGGGGCGTCCATCATGCCAGTTCCACCGACGAGTGCAGCCAACCTCGTGTACCAGATCTTCGATCTCCAGCGCGCGGTCCGCTGCGCCGCCGCGCTGAACCTGCCCGGCGAGGACACCGGGGTGGCGCTGCAGGGCGTCCTCCGCTTTGTGGGGGAGCGCGAATCCCGCGCCACGCACCTTGCCGAGCGCCTCGGAGTCAGCGCCCCCGTCCTCAGCCGGCATATCGCCGAGCTGGAGGAGCAGGGCTACGTGGTCCGCAGGCCGGATCCGGAGGACGGGCGGGCGCAGCTGGTTGCGCTCTCCCCGCTGGGTGCGGAGAAACTCCGCGCCATCGAGGTCCATCGCACGGCCACGCTCCAGGGCCTGCTGCTGGACTGGAGCGAGGAAGACATCGAACAGACGGCGGTAACCCTCAAGAAACTAGCCGAGTCCCTGAGGACGTCAGTCCGGGCAAAGGCGGCCGGATCCACCACTATGACCACCGCTGCGCAGGAGTAGGAATATGGCAAGCCACGCCGCCGCCACCGGGCCGTCACCGGCCCCGTCGCCGTCCCCCACACAGCCTTCGCACCCCGCTCCCATGCTCGTCATGACCCACCGCCAGATCCTGGAAGCCCTCACGGGGCTGCTCGCCGCGTTTTTCACCGCGATCATCAGCAGCACCATCGTGGCCAACGCGCTGCCGACGATCATGTCCGAGCTCAAGGGCAGCCAGACGGACTTCGCCTGGGTCATCACGGCGGCGCTGCTGGCCAACGCCGCGACCACGCCCATCTGGGGCAAACTGGCGGACCTTTTCAGCAAGAAACTCCTGGTCCAGCTCAGCATCGTGATCTTCGTGGCCGGTTCCGTCATGGCGGGCCTGTCCGACTCGATCCCGTTCCTGTTGACCGCCCGCGTCATCCAGGGCATCGCCATGGGCGGCCTCACAGCCCTGGCCCAGGCCATCATGGGCTCCATCATCTCGCCCCGTGACCGCGGAAAGTACTCCGGCTACATGGGCGCCGTCATGGCCGTCGGCACCGCCGGCGGCCCGCTGCTCGGCGGCTTCATCGTCGACAGCCCGCTGGGCTGGCGCTGGACGTTCTTCGTCTGCGTCCCGCTCGCCGTCGTCGCCCTCATCCTGCTGCAGGTCACGCTGAAGCTGCCGCACGTCAGGCGCCCGGCAAAGATCGACTGGCTGGGATCCGTCCTGCTCACCTCCGGCGTCAGCCTGCTGCTGATCTGGATTTCCTTCGCCGGCAACCCGGCCTACTACGACTGGTGGTCCTGGCAGACGGCCGGGATGGTCGGCGGCGGCATCGTTCTCCTGGCCCTGTTGGTGCTCGTCGAATCACGCGTGGCCGAGCCCATCATCCCGCTGAAGATCATCTCCCAGCGCACCACCGCCCTGTCCATCCTGGCCTCGATGGCCGTCGGCGTCGGCATGTTCGGCTCCTCCGCGTTCCTTGGCCAGTACTTCCAGGTGGCCCGCGGCGCCAGCCCCACGGAGGCAGGACTGCTGACGCTGCCCATGATCGCCGGCAACCTGATCGGTTCGGTCCTCTCCGGCCAGCTGATCACCCGCACCGGCAAGTGGAAGCGCTACCTCGTCGCCGGAGCCATCCTGCTGGTCGGCGGACTGGGACTGGCCGGAACCATCGACCACACCACGGAGCTCTGGCTCACGGGCCTGTACACCTTCATCCTCGGCCTTGGCCTGGGGCTGCTCATGCAGAACCTGGTCCTGGCCGTGCAGAACACCGTCCGGGCGTCCGACATCGGCACCGCAAGTGCCTCCGTGGCCTTCTTCCGCTCGGTCGGCGGCGCCATCGGTGTCTCGGTCCTGGGCGCCGTCCTGGGCACCCGGATCAACCAGCTCGCCACCGAAGGGCTCGCTGCCGCGGGGATCCCGGCCACGGGCGGCTCCTCCGGGGGAACCATGGACCTGAAGGACATGCCGGCGCCCGTCCGCGACATCATGCGGGCAGCCTACGGTGACGCCACGGCCCAGATCTTCCTGATCTCCGCCATCATCGGCATCGTGGCCCTCGTCGCGATCCTCTTCATCAAGGAACAGCCCCTGCGCCGCACCCTGGACATCGAGCCGGCGCCCGCTGCCGGAGCCGGTCCCGCCAACGGAACCGCCGGAACCCCCGGAACCGCTTCGGCTGCCACTCACGACGGCGGCCCGGCAGCGTCCGCCGCCGGCGCGGCCGGGTCCGGACTCGTGGACCTGGACCGGGAATTCATCGAGGTGCTCAGCGGCCAGCGCGTCAATGAGTCGCGCTTCCCGGAGGCCGCCTGCCGGGACGCAGCCCGGCCGCGTGCCCGCACCCTGGTGGCGGACGCGCGCGCCGAAACCGCCGACGTCGTACCCTTGCTGCTGCGGACCCAGCAGTTGCTGGCCGAGCAGCAGGTCCAGCTGGCAGAGGCGCTGCGCGCCGTGCATGAGCAGGCGGCGGAGCAGCGTGCGATCACTTCCGAACAGGCCCGGGTCAGCGAAGAGCTCACCACCCTGCGCCGGCAGCTGGCGAAGGAACGGAAGCAGCAGCGCGCCGCGGCCGACTACATCGCAACCCACGGCCGGCACCGGAACGCGTAAACCGCGGAACGCGTAACACCCCGGCACGGGAGGGCGAGAACGCGAGGGCGGAACTGCGGATCCACATTTGTTTGGGCGGTGTCGGGTGTCCCGTGTTCCACGGGAGCGGGGGATTTCGTACAGTTGGATGGCTAATGCTGTCGGACCCCTCCGGTATTACTGTTCTAAGTAATTCCGGAATTCACCCAGCGCTCTCCCATCGGCTCTCCCATTGGCTTTCCAATGAGTGTCACTACATCAGTTTCTAAGGACTCGTGGGCATGCTTGTCACCCTCATGCGGCGCTACTCCAAGCCGTATCTGCCGTACATCGCGGCCGTCATCATCTTCCAGCTGGCCTCCACCATTGCGGCCCTGTACCTGCCCAGCCTGAACGCCCGGATCATCGACGAGGGCGTCTCCCGCGGCGACACGGACTACATCTGGCGCACCGGCGGGCTCATGCTCGGGGTGGCGCTGGTCCAGGTGGCCACCGCGATCGCCGGGGTGTACTTCGGTTCGAAGGCCGCGATGGCGTTCGGCCGCGACCTGCGCCGGGGCGTTTTCCGCAAGGTCAGCAGCTTCTCGGCCAAGGACGTCAACGTCTTCGGCGCCCCCACGCTCATCACGCGCGGCACCAACGATGTCCAGCAAGTCCAGATGCTCATGCTGATGGCGCTGAACTTCATGGTCGCCACCCCCATCATGTGCATCGGCGGCATCTTCATGGCGCTGCGCGAGGACCTCAATCTTTCCTGGCTGGTGTGGGTTTCCGTGCCCCTGCTGGTGGTGGTGGTCGGCTATCTCGTGGTCCGGCTGATGCCGCTGTTCCGCTCCATGCAGACCAAGATCGACAGGCTCAACGGGGTCCTCCGCGAGCAGATCATCGGCATCCGCGTGGCCCGTGCCTTCGTGCGCGAACCCCATGAGGCGCAGCGGTTCGGTGCGGCCAATAAGGAACTGACGGACGTCTCGCTGAAGATCGGCGCGTTGTTCGTGCTGATGTTCCCCGCCATCGGAATGATCCTGCACGTCTCCACCGCCGCCGTGCTGTGGTTCGGCGGCCAGCGCGTCGGCGCCGGCGAGATGCAGGTCGGTTCGCTGACGGCGTTCCTGCAGTACCTGCTGCAGATCCTGATGGCCGTGATGATGGGCACGTTCATGGCCATGATGATTCCCCGCGCCTCGGTCTGCGCGGACCGCATCGGCGAGGTGCTCGACGTCGAACCCTCCATCCATGAGCCGCTCACCCCGGTGCCGCCGCTTGCAAGGGCCGGCCGCGTGGAGTTCCGGAACGTCTCCTTTGCCTACCCGGGGGCCGAGGCGCCGGTCCTGAGCGACATCAGCTTCACCGCCGAGCCCGGCCAGACCGTGGCGATCATCGGCTCCACCGGTGCCGGGAAGACCAGCCTGCTGGCCCTGCTGCCGCGGCTCTACGACGCCGCCTCGGGCGAGGTGCTGCTCGACGGCGTCCCCGTCACCCACCTGGACCGGGCGGAAATCACGCAGCGCGTGGCCATGGTGCCGCAGCGGCCCTACCTGTTCTCGGGAACCATCGAACACAACCTGCGTTTCGGCAAACCGGAGGCGACGGACGAGGAACTCTGAGACGCCCTGACCGTGGCCCAGGCCGCGGACTTCGTGCGGGAAAAGCAGAACGGCCTCGGCGCCCGGATCGCCCAGGGCGGCACCAACGTCTCCGGCGGCCAGCGGCAGCGGCTGTGCATCGCCCGGGCCCTCGTCACCGAACCCAAGGTCTTCCTGTTCGACGACTCGTTCTCGGCCCTCGACGTCGCCACGGACGCCAGGCTGCGCCGCGCGCTCAAGGCGAAGACCTCCGACGCGACGGTGATCATCGTCGGCCAGCGCGTCTCCACGATCGCCGATGCGGACCAGATCCTCGTCCTGGACAAGGGCCGGATCGTGGACCGGGGCACGCATGGGGAACTGCTGGAAACGTCGCCCACCTATCAGGAAATTGTGGAATCCCAGCTGAGCGCGGAGGCAGTGGCATGAGCACCAACGAGAAGATCTCCGCAGAAAAGGCTGCCGGAGGCAAGATCGACGGCAAGGGACCGGCCGGCGCACCACCGGCGGCCGCACCCGACGACGACTTCTACGAGGAGGAATTCACTCCCGGCGAGGCCGACGGCGGCATGTTCGGCGCCATGCCGGCCAAGAAGGCGCAGCATTTCTGGCCCTCGGCGAAACGCCTCATGGGGCTGCTCAAACCCGAGCGGGCAGGCATCGTCCTGGTGCTGGGGATGGTGGCGGTCGCCGTCGTCCTGAACGTGATCGCCCCCCGGATCCTGGGCCAGGCGATGGACGTGATCTTCGGGGGAGTGGTGGGCAAGCAGCTTCCCGCCGGGGTCAGCAAGGAGCAGTTCGTCGAAGGGCTGAGGTCCAAGGGCGAAAATAACTTCGCGGACATGCTCGCCAAGATGGACCTCATCCCCGGGGTGGGCATCGATTTCCAGAAGCTCGCGTTCCTCATCAGCGTGGTGCTGGTGATGTACTTCGTCGCCAACATCTTCCTCTGGCTGCAGGGCTACGTCCTGAACATCCTCGTCATGCGGGTGGTCCGCCGGCTCCGTGACGACACCGAGAAGAAGCTGAACAAGCTCCCGCTGAACTACTTCGACACCCGCCAGCGCGGCGACATCCTGTCCCGCGTCACCAACGATGTGGACAACATCCAGCAGGCCCTGCAGCAGGCCTTCGCGCAGCTCGTGAACTCGGCCCTGACGGTGCTCGGCATCGTGATCATGATGTTCATCGTGTCCTGGCAGCTGGCCCTGATCGCGCTCGTCGCCCTGCCGCTCTCCGGCGTGGCGGCGGGCATCATCGGATCCCGCAGCCAGAAGCTCTTCGCCTCGCAGTGGAAGAACACCGGCGAGCTCAACGGCCAGATCGAGGAATCGTTTTCCGGACACGACCTCGTCCGGGTCTTCGGCCGCGACGCCGACATGCTGGCCCGCTTCGACGAACGGAACGAGGCCCTCTACAAGGCCAGCTTCGGGGCGCAGTTCGTCTCCGGCATGATCATGCCGGTCATGCAGTTCGTGTCCTACCTCAGCTACGTGGGGATCGCCGTCGTCGGCGGCCTCCGGGTCGCTTCCGGCGGGATGAGCCTGGGCGACGCCACCGCCTTCATCCAGTACTCGCGCGAGTTCACCCAGCCGCTGGGCCAGATGGCAGGCATGGCCAACATGCTGCAGTCCGGTGTGGCCTCCGCGGAGCGGGTCTTCGAGTTCCTCGACGCCGAGGAGCAGGACGCCGAGACCGCCACCGAGCACCTCCCGGCCAAGACGGACGGCCATGTCGACTTCCGGCACGTCACCTTCAGTTACACCCCGGACAAGCCGCTGATCGAGGACCTGTCGTTCACCGCGGAGCCGGGGCACACCGTGGCGATCGTCGGCCCGACGGGCGCTGGCAAGACCACCCTGGTGAACCTCGTGATGCGCTTCTACGAGCTCAACGCCGGCAGCATCACCCTGGACGGGGTCGACATCACCCAGCTGGGCCGTGCGGAACTGCGCGCCAAGGTGGGCATGGTGCTCCAGGACGCCTGGCTGTTCGGCGGGACCATCTACGAGAACATCCGCTACGGCTGTGAGGATGGTTTAACACCGTTCCGGGAGGCGGTCTGACTCGCGCTACGACTGGCTTCGTGCCTTGAGTTTGATCAGTCGACCGGCACCCGGAACGGCCCGTTCGTGCTGTCACTGGCTGTGAGGATGTGTCCCAATAGGGGCTTTCGCACCAGGCACCATCACAGTCTTGACCAGCTCTCAACCAGCGACGGCCATCGTTTCCAAGAGATAGGGCGACCATGTCTACCAGCATCGTTCAACCCGTGGCTTTGCACCCAACTTCACACGCGGCCGAGGACATCCTTATGGGTGTCGACACCCATAAGGACGTTCACGTCGCCGCAGTGATCACCATGATCGGAGGTCTCATCGACACCCGCAGTTTCCCTGCGACGACGGCTGGCTACGGGCTAATGCTGGCCTGGGCACGATCATTCGGGACCCTGCGGAGGGCTGGGGTTGAATGCACAGGATCCTACGGGGCCGGTCTCTCCCGCCACCTCCAGTCTCACGGCGTCGAGGTGGTTGAGGTCAACCAACCGGACAAGGCCTTGCGTCGACGCCACGGCAAAAGCGACATGGTCGACGCCGAAGCTGCAGCCCGGGCCGTGTTGTCGGGGCGGGCGACCTCGGCGGCCAAAACGGGCGACGGGGCGGTGGAGATGCTGCGGTTGTTCAAGATGGCGAAGAACTCAGCGATCAAGTCCCGCTCTCAAGCGATCAATCAGCTCAAAGCCGTCATTGTTACCGCGGACGGAGCCTTGCGCGAGTCGCTGGCCGGGTTGAGTAACGCCCGGCTGATCCGACACTGCGCGCGCCTGACTGAGACCAAGCATCCGGGACCAGCCGGCGCTGCCCGCCACACACTTCGCCTACTCGCCCGTAGAATCCAGAACCTCACCACGGAAATTGACGATCTGAACAAACATATCGCGGCCGCCGTCGAAGAATGTGCACCAGGGATCCTCGACGTTCAGGGAGTCGGCCCGGACAGCGCCGCCGCGCTCCTCATCGCCGGCGGCGACAACCCCGAGCGCCTCGCCAACGAAGCCTCCTACGCCGCACTGTGTGGGACCAGCCCCGTCGAGGCGTCCTCCGGCCAAACCCAGCGACGGCGCCTGAACAGAGGAGGCGACCGACAAGCGAACGCGGCCCTATACCGGATCGTCCTAAGCCGGCTGAGGTGGGACCCGCGGACAAAGGAATACATGCAGACACGTCTCAGCCAGGGGAAGACACGGCGCGAGGCCATCCGGTGCCTCAAACGCTACGTCGCCCGCGAGCTCTTCGACTTCATCCGGGTCACCAGGCCGGCAGCCACGCGCGAGGAGCAGCAAGTCACCCCTTGACATCCATAGGGGCATCAAGCTGGACGCCACCGAAGAGCAGGTCATGGAAGCGGCCAAGGCAACGTTCGTGGACCGCTTCGTCCGGGCCCTCCCGGACGGCTACAACACCATCATCGACGAGGAAGGCAACAACGTCAGCGCCGGTGAAAAGCAGCTGATCACCATTGCCCGGGCCTTCGTCGCCAATCCTTCGCTGCTGATCCTGGACGAGGCCACGAGCTCGGTGGACACCCGCACCGAAGTCCTGGTCCAGAAGGCCATGGCGGCGCTGCGCACGGAGCGGACGAGCTTCGTGATCGCGCACCGGCTCTCCACCATCCGCGACGCCGACACCATCCTCGTGATGGAAGCCGGCCGGATCGTGGAGCAGGGCCGGCACGCGGAACTGCTCGAGCTGAAGGGCGCGTACTACCGGCTGTACATGTCCCAGTTCGCCGGCGAGGACGCCGACGCGTCGTTTTCTGGCGACGGCGCAGTCAACACAGCGGAGGACACGACGGCGGTGCGCAGCTGAGCGCCGCCGTCCCGGCCGCTTCAGGCTCCCGGCGCATTGAGGTGCTCGTGCCCATGCGCTGGGGCGACATGGATGCCTACGGCCACATCAACAACGTCCAGATTGTCCGGATTCTGGAGGAGGCCCGCATCGCGGCGTTCGGGCCTCCCCGCGGGCCGGGGCTGCCCGGGATCGAGCCCCCGGTGCCCCTCTTCAGCGAGGTCCCGGAAGGCACCCTGGCCCTGATCGTGGAGCACCGGATCCGCTACGTGAAAACGCTCGAATACCGCAACGTGCCGGCGGTGGTCCAGCTCTGGATCGGCGCGGTGAAGGGCGCCAGCTTCGACATCCACTACCTCGTGCAGGATCCCGTGACCGGCGAGGACTGCGTCAGGGCCACGAGCCATTTGGCGTTCGTGGATGAGGCCACCGGACGGGTGCTGCGGCTGACGCCCGGGCAAAAGGAAACGCTGGCTCCGTTTACGGTCACCCATCCGGCCACGCGTACGGCCGGCCTTCCGGCCCCTGCTGCGAAGCCGGTCCACCCGGTCCCATAGCCTCTACCTCCGGTGTTGGATCACGCCTAAAATGAACCACCCCAGGGCAAGGGCCCCGGAGTCAAGGCTCCACGACGTAAGGAACAGGGATCATGGCGAACAGAAGCAAGAAGAGCACGCACAAGAAGAAGTCGTGGAAAGAACTCTCGCCGATGGCGCGGTTCGGAACCGTTGCAGCGGCCATCGTCCAGCTGTCACTCCTCATCGCGGCGCAGCGGGACATCTCGCGCCGGCCAGCTGAGCAGATCCGCGGCAGCAAGGCCGTGTGGCGGGCGGTCACGCTCATCAATTTCATCGGGCCGGGAAGCTATTTCGCCTTTGGACGCAAGAACCTTCCCGGTACCCGATAGAGGCCGGTCCGCCGCGCGGCGGCCGCCCCCGCTAAAGCTACTTATCAGTAGGGACGGGCAGGGCTTAATGCGGGCGTTCAGCTTAAGCCTGTAAATTGTAGGTATGACCCCACCCAAAAAGCCCGCCATGCACCGCGCCCTCGGCATCTCCAAGGAGATCGAAGACGCTGCATGGTTTGTGCTGGGCGCGGGGTTGAACGGGAAACCGTCCGCCCTGGACCGCCGCACCAAGACGTGGACCGCGGCGGCCGCCGCGGAATTGCTGGGACGCCTCGAGCGCGGCGTTCCGGACGCCAAGGCCCCCATGATGACGAACCTCCGGCAGAACCTCGAGGGCGCATCGCGCGCCGCCAAGCAGCTGGCCGTCGAGTTGCTGTTCCTGCAGTCCCTGCCGCTGGCTCATGAAGTGAAGTCACTGAAGGTCAAGCGCGCCCGGGTGGCCGAGGCCGCGTCCTGGCTGGAACCCCCGCTGGACCTCCCGGACGAGCTCTTTGCCGGCATGACGGACCACGGGGTCATCCGCGACCGCACCGCAGAATTCAACTGGACCATCTGGGACCACCTGAAATGGCTCTGCCGCTTCGTGCGGCACGTGGCCGGGCAGCCCGCCGCCGTGATCTCGGCAGCGATCACGGACCCGCTGGCCTTCCACCGGCTCGTCGCCGGCACCCCGGACGACCAGCCGGCCATCCGCCGCAGCATCGAATTCCTGGTCTGGCCCAGCTACTTCGAGCCCGTGGTGGCCGACGTCGAACGCCAGGAGATCCGCGACGCGTTCGCCTCCCTGGTGGGAGGGGCGAAGGGGGAAAGCGACGAGGAAGTCTCCGCGGATATCCACCGGATCCGGCGCCATCTCGATGAGCAGGCGGGCCAGCGGATCGACTGGTACTCCCGCCAGCTGGTCAGCCAATGGCGGAAGGTGGCCGATCCCGGCCGCCGCGCGTGGCTGCTGCGCACCCACCACGACAACGCCGATCTCCTCGCCGCCTGGCAGGACCAGGAAACGGTGACGCTCGACGTCGAACACCTCCGCCTGCTGGATCCGGGCGTCACGGCAGGGCTGGTCCAGCACGCCGTGGACGAGGACTACAAACACCTCGGCTACGTCGAGCGCGAGGACACCAAGACCGCCGTCTTCGCCTTCCTGACGGTGATGAAGCCGGGCGATCTGACCCTCTACCAGAGCTCGGGCGCCGTCCGGATGGGCGTGGTGCTCGGTGAACCGGAGCACAACGCGGACAACCGGCGGCTGCGCCGCAAGGTCCGCTGGTTCGACGAGACCCATGACATGACCGAGCTGCCCCGGCACGTGCAGCGCCAACTGGCCACCGCGGGCATCATCGTGGACATCACCCGCGTCATCCAGGCGCTCGAGGCACTCCTGCCGGCCGAAGCGGAACCGGAAGCCGAAGAAGGCGCCGAGCCGGCCGCCGTCGTCGAACCGGTGCCGGACGGATTCCGTGCCCTGACCCCGGAATTCGCCGCGTCCATGCACATGGACCTGGAGCCGCTGCAGGAAATCGCCGAGCTGCTGGAGGAGAACCGGCAGCTGGTGCTCTACGGGCCGCCGGGAACGGGCAAGACGTACCTGGCCAAGCACCTCGCGGCCCAGCTGGCCGGCGACCCCACGGACGAACGCGTCAAGCTCGTGCAGTTCCATCCCTCGTACGCCTATGAGGATTTCTTTGAGGGCTTCCGTCCGGACAAGACGGACGAGGGCCAGGTGTCCTTCAAGCTCGTCGCCGGCCCGCTGCGCCGGATCGCCGAAGAGGCGGCCAAACCCGGCAACGAGAGCAAGCCGTACTTCCTGATCATCGACGAGATGAACCGTGCGAACCTCGCCAAGGTCTTCGGCGAGCTGTACTTCCTGCTCGAATACCGTGACGACCGCATCTACCTGCAGTACAGCCCGAACGAGCCGTTCACCCTGCCGGACAACCTGTACATCATCGGGACCATGAATACGGCGGACCGGTCCATCGCGATGATGGACGCGGCCATCCGCCGCCGCTTCTCCTTCATCGAGCTGCACCCGAAGACGGAGCCGGTGAAGGGATCGCTGCTGCGGTTCCTGCAGGCGCGGGACCTGGATACGACGCCGGCCCTGCTGCTGGACGCGCTGAACGACGCGATCGACGAGTGGGACCGGGACCTCATGATCGGGCCGTCCTACTTCATGAAGAAATCGGCCCAGACTCCCAAGGGCCTGCGCCGGATCTGGAAGTACGAACTGATGCCGCTGCTCGAGGAGCACTATCACGGCCAGCTCAACCGGGCACAGCTGGAGGAGCGGTTCGGGCTGGACCAACTGCTCGCCCGCCTTGCGCGCGTCTAGCCTACAGCGGCCCGGGACGTCCCGGGGGCCCGCGACGGCGGCGGGGCCCGCCAACGGGTCCGCTCGCGGGCCCTCCACCGGGACGTCCCGGGGGCCCGCGACGGCGGTGCGCCGGATCGTGCTGGACGAGCTCTCCGGCGGCGCGGTGGAACGGCTCGACCCGGCCAGCGCCGCCTACGTCAACGCCAGCGGCCTGGCCAAGGCCTCGCCGATGGGCATGGGCCTGTACCGGATTGAGCCGGTCGGCAAGGTGGGCTCCGTGCGCACCCCGGCCGTGCAGCTTGAGGTGCGGCCCAAGGAGCGGCTCGGCCTGGGCCGGCTGTTGTTCCTGCTCGGCTACGCGGGGGACCAGGGCTTCCGGGACGATTCCGTGGCCGCCGTCGAGGAAACGGACCTGTGGAGTGCCTTGGCTGAATCCCTCGCGCACCTTGCTGACCGTGCGCTGAGCCGCGGCGTGCTGCAGGGCTACCTCAACGTCGACGAGTCACTCCGGACGGTCAAGGGCAGGATCCGGATCTCGGACCAGATCTCCCGCCGGCCCGGGATGCTAGTCCCGCTGGAGGTCTCCTACGACGAGTTCACCGAGGACATCGCGGAAAACCGGATCCTTCGTGCCGCACTTGAGCGGATGTCCCAGGTGCCGGGCGTGCGCCCGGCAGTGCTCAGCCGTCTGCGCCAGCTGAAGGGAAAGCTCGACGCCGTGACGCGGCTCCAGTCCGGCGCGCCGCTCCCGCAGTGGCGGGCCAGCCGGATGAACACCCGCTACCACGCGGCCCTCCGGCTCGCCGAGGTGATCCTGCGCAACGCCTCGGCGGAGGCCGGCGACGGCAAGCAGCTGTCGGCGTCGTTCGTGGTGGACATGTCCAAGGTCTTCGAAGACTTCGTCGGGACGGCGCTGCGGGCGGCCATGGCGGCGCACCCGGGAGAGATGCGGCTGCGCTACAACGCGCTGCTCAACGAGGCCGTCCGCGACTCCGACCGGATCGTCGTGCAGCCCGGTGCGGTCCATTTCCTGGGCGGACGGCCGGTCATGGTGTACGAGGCCAAGTACCAGGCGGCCGCCGACGTCGGCGCCTCGCTCTCGGGGGACCACTTCCGGATGCTGGCCTACTGCACGTCCCTGAGGGTGCCGACGGCGTGGCTGGTCTATCCGGGAGCTGGCGAAATCAAGCTGCGACGGATGCTCAATACGGACATCGATGTGGTCGAATTCCCGCTGGATCTGTCGCTGCCGCCGGCGGAAATCCTGGCAGCCGTAGCGGACCTCGCGCAGCAGTCGTGGGGCGAAGTGGTGCGTCAGGCCGCGATCAGCCGCTGAGCGAATGCGTCAGGAGGACACATTCAGCAGATGCTTCAAGAGGGCTTTTTCCGGCCGGCCGGGATGGTCTGCGACATGCCGGCGAAGATTCTCCCGGACCTCCGCCTCGTCGGGCCCGGTCTCAGCGAGAATCGAATCGATAATCTCGGTCACCTGCCCGCGCAGGGGACCGAGATCCTGCCCGGCCTCACGGAACTGGGGGGAGGTTCGGGAGGGGGTGTGTTCCTTGCCCCTGGGACGGCGGAATTCCAGCACCTGGGCGTCGGCTGATGGAATGGGCGGTGGAGTTGAAGAGCTCAGCTCGTTCGACTTCAGCAGGTGCGGCATCGTGCGCTCTTCCGTGTTGCAGTACTCGTGGTACTGACCGAATAGGGTCCAAATCCCCGAAATTGAATATTAGCTTAGGAAGACCACCCTGTCTCGCTTAGACGCTAAGATAACTTTGATGTCACTTTCAACTAATTCCGGGGCCGGAGCGTCCCCTTCGTTGGCGGCGGCCGACGGCGGTCCAGTCGTGTCCGGAGTCCGTGAGCGGATCCTCGCGGTCGCCTACGAATTGTTCTCCCGGCGCGGAGTCCGCGACGTCGGAGTTAACGAGCTGATCACCCGTTCAGGGGTGGCCAAGGCGAGCTTCTACCGGCATTTCGCCTCCAAGGACGAGCTCGTGCTGGCTTTCCTGGAACGCCGGGACCGGCAATGGACGGTGGATGCGATCGTTGGCGAAGCCAGGCGCAGGGCCGACACTCCGGAGCAGCAACTGCTGGCCATTTTTGACGTCTTCGCCGACTGGTTTGCCCGCGACGACTTCGAGGCCTGCTCGTTCATCAACATCCTGCTGGAGATGGGGGCCGGCCATCCCCTCGGGCAGGCCAGCATCGACTATCTGGCCAAGATCCGCGGGCACGTGCAGCAGCTTGCCGAAGAAGCAGGCCTGCGCGACACCGAGGACTTTTCCCGATCATGGCACATCCTCATGAAGGGGTCGATCGTTTCTGCCACCGAGGGGGACCTCGCCGCAGCGGGCCGTGCCCGTCAGCTGGCCGGCTGGCTCATCGACCACCACCGGGTTTAACGAGGTCTCCCGGGCCGTTCCCCGCAGGAAGGCGTCGAGCTGCCGCTCCAACGCCGAAGGGTCCTTGAGTTCGCACTCCCACACGGTGAGGACCACCCAGCCGGCACTTTCGAGCTGGCGGCGCTGCTCGGCGTCGCGGTTCCGGGTCCGGGTGCGCTTGGTTTCCCAGAACTCCGCGTTGGCCTTTGGCGCGTGCCGGCCCACGCGGCAGTCATGGAAGTGCCAGAAGCAGCCGTTGACGAAGATGACTTTGCGGCGGCTGGCGAACACGAGGTCCGGGCTGCCGGGGAGCCGTCCGCCGCGGGCGGTGCCGTGCAGCCGATACCTGTACCCCTTGGCATGGAGGAGCCTGCGAACTATGAGTTCGGGCTTGGTGTTCTTCCCCCGGATGCGGGACATGTTCCAGCTGCGCCGCTCCGGGGTCAGCTTGTCCGCCATGGATTAAGTCTAGGCGGCCTGGATCCGGGGTCAGATCTCCCGTTCGACCTGCTCGCCGAACTGGAAATGGCGGCCGGAGAGCGACGTCGGCTCGATCTCGACGTAAAAGTCCTTCAAGGTGGGAACCCAGGACTTCAGTCCCAGCGCTTCGGCGGCGGCGATCTCCGCCGACTGCTCCAGCACACGCGCGGTGCCCCGCAGCACGACTGACCAGGCTTCGTCGGACAAGATGCCGTCCGTTTCGAAGAGCACCCGGGGGTTGATCGTCAGTTCGGCCAGTTTGTTGCCTGGTGCGGTGCGGATGAACAGGGTCCGGCCGCTCAGCACGTAGTTCACCGGAAAGATGTCCGGCTCACCTGCGACTGTGACAACGAGCCTGCCGTGTGTGGTGCCCTCAATCAGTTTCCAGGACTGTTCATCGTCCAGGTTGAGGATGGGATTGCCGTCAGCATGTTCAAACATCATGGGGTTCATTGTTCTGTGCCGGGTAGGAAAACGCCAGAGGCTAACGGATAAGTCGGTGCCGGGGCACGGTGGGGCCGCGGGTGGCGCGGGGGGAGGGCGTGCAATGGCCGGAGGCACGGGGGAGGGCCGGAGGCACGGAAATTTGCTGTTGCTTTCCCGCCTGTGGATAACCGTGACGCCCAAAATGTGACGTCAGTTACCCTTAAGCATTGTTTGGACTCAGGCGTCTTGATTTCTATCGGGGGAGTAGCTGACCATGACATCTCGATCTTCCGTTTTCGGCCGTCGGCGGGCTGTCGCCGCTGTGGCTGTTGCCGCGTCGCTGTTGTTGACCACCGCCTGCAGCAACGGAGGGTCGTCCCCCGGCGCCCCGCCGGCCACTGAGTCCCCGAGTGCGTTGGTCACGTCCACTCCAACTGTCACGCCGACACCGACCCCGAGCTACAAACCAGCCGACGCCTCAGGCAAGGCTCAAAACGTCCCGGTCCCCGTGCTGCCGGAGGCCGCAAAGGTGGAGACGAAGGACGGCCTGGAAGCGTTCGCCCGTTACTGGTTTTCACAGTTGAATTTCGCCTATGAGACAGGCCGATTAGGCGGACTCAACTCGGTTACCGCCCCGGACTGCGAATTCTGTACGAATGTTACCCGGGCACTGGCCACCAATTATGAGGGCGACCGGTGGCTGGCAGGAGGGCGCATAGAGACTCCTTCAATCAGCACAACCTATACGGCCCAGGCAGACGGCGACTACCAAGTCATTGTCCAAGTACAGCAGGCAAGCATCACCTACTATCGCCCTGGCGGGACTGAGTTCCGGACATCGACGCCGCCATCCGATACAGGAAATGTCATGCTCGCTGCATTCAAGGATGGGCAGTGGCATCTTTCCGGGCTGCATCCGATCCGATGAGTGCATTTGGTTGGCGGGGAACGAGTCTGATCTTAGGATTCTTCATCGCCGCATTTGTATTGGGAGGTTCCCTCTTCTTTCCTAGTGTTGCATTCGGCGACGATGACGGTGTAGATGCTGGATTCGGAAACCAGGGAGTCGATGTCGGCAGTTGGCATCGGGATCCGGACACAGGAATATACGTGGCCCCCGGGCTGAATGACGTGTCCGCTGACCCATTCCAGTACAAGTACGAACTCCAATGTCATCTCGGCGGCGGTGACTTCGATACCCCCTGTCTTGGTCGGCGCCTGGACTGCACTAACGGCCCCGACGGAACAGACGGGTTCCCGGTTATCTGGTGGAAGGCTCCGGCGGGCGTGCAGAACCCAGTCTGGACGATCCATTCCGGACCGACCTGCTTCTACGATCCCAAGCCGGAAGATTTGCTGCCTCGGATCGCCGCCATGATCCAGACAGAGTTTCAGAAACTTCCGATCGCCGCTGGAACGGTCACGGCACAACCCAGCCCGCACACGCTCCGCGGGGCCGAGACCAACTTCTTTGCAGCGGCGGCTGAGCAGCAGTTCGACGTCACGCTCTTGGCACAAAACGTACACGTCGTCGCCAAACCCGTGCAGTACACCTGGAACTATGGCGACGGGACGTCGCGTGGGCCGCAGACTGCTGCCGGGGGCCCGCTCCCCGAGGACCGCTGGGGCGAAAGGACCCTCACGAGCCACGTCTACACCCAGACCGGAGATTTTTCCGTAGCGCTGACCACCCATTTCCAGGGCACCTATTCCGTCAATGGCGGCCCGCCGCTGCCCATCCCGGGGCAAGGCCAGTTCAGTTCGCCGCCCCAGGCGGTCAGCGTCTGGCGGTCCGTCACCCGGAACTACGCGGACGACTGCCTCCGGAACGCACAAGGCCAAGGCTGCCCCGGCGTCGCCGCCCCCGCACCATGAATCCCAGCGGGAGCGGCACGGTGCCCCACGATGGGTCCGTGAGCACCGGCGTCGGGCCCTTGAGACGCCGCCAGTCCTGGCGGGCAGTGTCAGTTTGAACATGTGTCGGCAGATCAAGGAAATTCTGCGCAGGGAGGTCGCCGAGGGAATCGCGGATCCCGAGAAGCCGATGACCGAGGCGCAGCTGCTCAGCCGATTCGACGTCAGCCGGGCGCCCATCCGCCAGGCGCTCCAGGAGCTTGCCAGCGAGGGGTTACGTCTACAGAAAGCAAGGCAAAGGGACGTTCCCGGTCATGGGCACACGGGGTACAACGACCGGCCGACGTGCGCTTGGGGGCTTTGTACCAATACCTCTCCGACAGCGGACTTTCATCCGACAGGGAAGGTCTCCGGCATAGAGCGTGTGGAGCCGCATCACGCTCGTTCGGGCCGAGCATGAAGCTTGGGCGACGGCGGCAACCGCCGACCTTGCGGCGACCTTCGGTGTGAGCAAGGGGAGCCCGTTGCTCGTCATCGAGACAATCTCTTCACGACGGGTGACCGGCCCGCGGGGTGGCGCTCCGCAGTGCACCAAGCGGAGAAGTTCAAATACCGCTTCAGTACAAACCAGTGAAGTCGGCTTAGGACCGAAAGTCCGTTGCCGCCGTCGGCTGCCGTGCAGGAAATCCACCTGCCCCGGTGGGCCGGCCCGGCGCCCACAAGGTCCACCGCGACGACGCCCACCAGTCCCGGCTCGTCCTGCCGTTCACCAGGGCCAGCTGACAGCGGCGGCGGCCCCTCAGCTTTCGTCGCAGAGCAGGTGGTACCAATTATCGGCGAGTACCTCCAGCGCGTGTTCGCGGTTTGGTTCAAACTTGCGTCGAGTCCAGAGCGTAGCCACGTAGTCGAGTGAGGTGAAGGCGAGGGTTCCGCGGATGTGGTGCGTTTCCTCCGAGAAGCGCCCGGCCAGCTGCATGCCGCGGACCAGGTCGGAGATGACCTCCTCATGCCATCCCTCGACCATCGCGCGCACCTCGCGGTCGACGGCGGCGGCCTCGTCGAGCACGTCGAGGTAGGGGCGGAAGACCGGCCATAGCACCGCCCGCGACTCCAGCCACGCCAGGATGCCCGGCAGCTCGCCTGCGCGCACCACGTCAACGAGGTCGGCCGCCGTGGAGCCGCTCTCCGGGCCGTCCGCACGGTCCAGCACGGCGTTGACGCGCGCCATGAAATCCCTCATCAGATCACTGCGTGAGGGGTAGTAGGCGTAGAAGGTAACTCGGGTGGTGCCGGCGGCCGCCGCGATCTCGTCGATGGTGGTCGCGGCGTAGCCCTTCTCGGTGAAGAGCTCAAGTGCGCGCTCCACGATCATGTCGCGGGTGAGCTTCTTCTGGGCTTCTCGGAGTGACGACATCGGTCAATCCTAACGGTGGTGTGCGGATTCAGACCCGGGCGGGCGCCGCCGGACGCAGTGCGGCCGGACCGGCGTCGGCCAGTCGACGCAGTTTCGGGATGGGGATCCGGTAGTTGATCGCCGCGGCGGTCCCGGAGCCGTCCTTGTTCTCCCAGCGCAGGAGCATCGACTCCCGGTCCTCGCCCGGCTCGCAGTAGTCGGGCGCGCCGACCACCGGCGTGAAGCCGACCGACTTGAGCGACAGACCGAAGCCCTCGGTCCAGAAGTACGGCTGGAAGTTGAACTCGGGCGCCGCGTCGCCCTTGAGCAGGCCGACGGCCGCGACCTTGGCCTGTTCGATGGCGCTCGTCCACAGGGGCACCCGTTCTACCCCGCGGAGGGTCGGGAAGAACGCCACGTCGCCGGCGGCAACGATCTCCGGCCGTAGCCGGCCGCGTGTGTCGACGCGCAGCGACCCGTCGACGAGGAGTTTCGAGCCGGACAGCCAGTCGATGTTCGGCTCGTCGCCGATGGCGGTGACGATGAGCTCTGCCTCCAGCTCGGTGCCGTCGGCCAGAGCGACCCGCGTCCCGGCATCGGAGTCGATAAGACGGGCCTTCCCGCCGCCAACGACCCGCAGTCCGCGCCGGGCGGCGGCCGAGGTGAATTTCTCGGACAGATGGTCGCCCAGCTGGCGCGAGAGGGGCTTGACGTCGGAGATGAGCGTGACCTCGCAGCCAAGGTGCAGGCAGCCCGACGCGACCTCCATGCCGAGCGGTCCGCCGCCAACCACAAGGACCGAGGGGCGCGATGCGACGCGTTGTTTAAGCGTGATCGCGTCCTCGATCGTGCGCAGGGTGAGCTCCCGGGCAGAGCCGTCGTGTCGCGGCCCCGTAGCGAGGCGCTTCGCCCGGGAACCGGAGGCGATGACGAGGCCGTCATACGGCAGTTCGCCGCCCCCGTCGAGCCGTACGACCCGGGCGTCGATGTCCAGGCCTGAGGCGCTAACGCCGAGCAGCTCGGTCGCTTCGTGGGTCGGCTCGGGCAGCTCGTGTGCTTGCAGGCCATCGTCGCCGTGCAGCAGCGCCTTCGACAGGGCGGGGCGGCTGTAGGGGTGGTGGTGCTCGGCGCCGACGACCGTCAGCTCGCCGTCGAAGCCGGCCGAGCGCAGCGAGTCGCATGCCGTGAGCCCGGCGATGCCGTTGCCGACGACGACAATCCGGCGCATCGTCATGCCGCCGCCAATCGGAGCGCGGCGACGGGGCAGACCCTTACCGCCGCCTTCGCGGCGTCGAGGTCGGCCCCGTCCACCTCCGGGACATCGATCATGAGTTCGCCGTCATCATCGAGGTGCATGAGCTTGGGCGCGGCTTCTTCGCAGAGGCCGTGTCCCTCGCAGCGCGGCCGGTCGAGTTCGATCCTCATGCGGCCACCACCTTGGCGATCTGGAGCTTCTCGTGGCTCCGGGTGATGTTGCTCGGCACCCGGACCTCGTCCGCGATCGTCAGCGTTTTCACCCGGCGGGCAAGCGCGTCGATGATCGCGTGGGCTTCAAGTTTCGCCAGGCCCTGGCCGGCGCAGCCGTGGGGTCCGTAGCCGAAGGAGAGGTGGTCGACGGGGTTGCGTGTCACGTCGAAGGCGTCGGGATTCTCGTAGTGCCGTGGGTCGCGGTTGCCGGCGCCGAAGAGGATGCCCAGCTGGGCGCCTGCGGGAACCGTCGCTCCGTCGATCTCCACGTCGCGGGTCGCCGTGCGGCCCCAGATGTGCACCGGGGCCCAGTAGCGCAGCACCTCGGCGAAGGCTGCGGGGACGAGCTCCGGGTTCTCGCGGACGAGCTCGAGCTGCTCCGGGTGGCGGCCGAACAGCGCGACGATGTTCCCGATCGAGGCGATCGTCGTGTCGACGCCGGCCCCAAGGTACTGGTGGATGATGTGCCCCGCGGCGCCTTCGGGAATGTCGCCACGCGTCTCGGCGTCGAAGATTCCGCGGCCGATCGAGCCGGGAATGAGGTCGTCGCCGGTGACCGAGGAGCACCAGCCGTAGAGCTCGCCGGCGATCGGGAAGCTCTCCTGGGTGCGGTGGTTCATCGGCCCGATGACCTGCATCGCGGCCTGCCCCCAGCGCAGCATGTTGTCCTTGACGTGTCCGCTGAAGCCGATGAGGTCGGCGACGATCTCGAGCGGGAAGGCGCGCGCCAGGGAGTCGACGGCCTCGAAGCTGCCGTCGGCGACGAGCCCGGCGACGAGCTTGTCCGCCTTCTCGTCGATATTGACCTTCAGGCCGCGCAGGGCGCGGGGCGTGAGGTTCTCTGACAGCGTCGCGCGCAGCTGGGTGTGCACTGGCGGGTCGGAGGCAAGCGAGGTGCCCTGCAGCGCCTCGTTCACCATGGGGTTGAAGCCGATACTGGTGGACGAGAAGGTTTCCGGATCACCGAGTGCGTCCCGGATGACGTCGTAGCGCGTCAGGACATACAGGTCATTCTTGGGCAGGTGGACCACTGCGGCCTGCTCGCGGAGCGAGGCATAGGTGGGGTAGGGGTCGACAAGGATGTCGTCATCCCAGATGTCGATGTCTGATTCTATGGGTGCAGTCACGGTGTTCTCCTTGCGGTGGTAGGGGTTCGGTCGGGGCCGGAGGCCGTCAGTCTTAGACGGCGACCTCGGCGTTGGCTTCGGTGGTCTCCGCGATGGCATCGGGCGTGGGCGCCGAGGAACCTGCGGAGATGAAGAGGGTGAGGATGGCGGAGATCGTCGCCGCGATGCCGGCGACGAGGTAAACCGTTTGGAAGCCCTGGCCTAGGGAGGCACCCGCCGCGCCCTGAATCTGCTGCTGCGCGGCGGTGAGGGCCTGGACCATGCCGTCGACGGCCTGGGCGGGTGCTCCGCCGGCCGCTGCCTGGCCGCTGAACTGCGCGATCACGCCATCCCAGCCGGAGAGGAATCCCAGCGGCGGCACGTGGGAGAGCCCGGCGACGGCGTTGGCGGGCAGCCCAGCACCGCCGAGGATCCCGCCGAGCGGGCCCGCGAAGATCGAGGCGCCGAAGCCGAACGCGATGGCCGAGCCGATGACCGGGCCGAGGGCGAAGCCGAGGTCGCGCAGGAGGTTCGTCGTCGCGGAGGCCATGCCGATGTGCTGGGGTGGGACGGTATTGATCGCCACCGCCGTGACGGAGCCAACGGTGAGCGCGAATCCGATGCCCAGCAGCAGCAGCGGCGGAATGAACGCCGTCCACGGGGTGCCGCCGAAGGCTTCCGGCGTGCCGAGGGAGAATGTCGAAAGCCAAAAGCCGGAGACCGCCATGAGGGCGAAGCCCGAGGTCAGCACCCAGCGCGGCGCTACGTGGTGGATGAGCCACCCCACAACCGGGATGAACGCGAACGCCGGGCCCTGGATGAAGACGAACAGCACGCCGACCTTCCAGGTCTCGGCCAGCGCGAGACCGCCCACGGCGACGCTGGTGCTGAAGCAGATCGCAAGGAAGGCGAACATGCCGGTGACCGCGACGACGCCGGTGATCGAGTAGGCGCTGTTCTTGAACAGGGAGAGGTGGATGAGCGGCTGCTTGGTGCGTATCTCGATGACGACGAAGGCGACCAAGAGGATGCCGCCGCCAATGTAGCCCGAAACGACTTCCCAGGAGCCGAAGCCCGAATCGACAGCCTGGACGGTCGCGAAAAGGATGGCGATGAGGCCGAGCGCGAGGGTGAACTGGCCGGGCAGGTCGAGTTTGCGTCCCCCGGCGGCTGCGGAGTCCTTCGCCCGCAGTGCGACGATGAGAACGACGACGGCGAGAGCGGCCGCAACGAGGTAGGCCACACGCCAGCCGCTGTACACGTTCGGCGCGCCGGGCCCGGCGCCCGGCACCGTGAACAACTGGGCGGTGAGGCCGGCGAGCACGGGTGAGATGACCGCGCCGAGCGACAGGAACCCGGCCCAGGTGGCAATGACCCGGGCCCGCGCCCGATGGTCCGGGGTGATCGCCGCGATCATGGACAGCGAGATGGGGAACAGGATGCCCGCCGCGATACCGCCGACCGCCTGCGCGAAGATCATCATCTCGGTCGTCGGCGCCAGCGCAACCAGGACGGAGCCGACGACGCTCAACGCCGCGCCGGCGTACAGCAGCTTCTTGCGTCCGAACAGGTCGCCCAGAAGCCCCCAGCTGAGCTCGAACACCACGATGCCCATCAAGAACATGCCGGCAATCCAGGTCAGGCCCGCGCCCGAGGTGTGGAATTCCGCGGCAAAGGTGCCGCTGAGGGCGCCCGGCAGGGCGTTGGTGATCTGCGCGAGCGTGACCGCGCTGTAGGCGGCCACGAAAGTGGCCCGTACCGAGCCTGCGCTCGACACCTTAATGGTCTGACTCATCGATGAAACTCCTTTGTTTCCGGTCGATTCTCCGGTGACGCGCCAGGACTGGTGCTCTACCGGGTAAGAGCCGGCATGGGCCGGAGGAAAGATGTGGCGCTCCCCACAGTGTGGTGCAAACCTTTACGCAATGTCAAGAGCATTTACGGAGCGTTGGCTTCGTAAGCGTTGTGGTGGCTGCTAGTTGTACGTTCCGACTATTTGCTTGACACGGTGTAAAGGAATATGTGATGCTGGCTACACCGCAAGGGAGCGACGGTACGGTCAGGCTCCGCGGCGCCCCTGCATTCAGTACCCAATCTCCAAGGGAGAAGCCAAGTGAGTCACACCACACACGTCGATACCGGTGACGCCTTTCATGCCCAGGCCGGGCACACCGTCAACACGGTCCTGGGGCCGGTCCCCGCTTCTGAACTGGGAGTTGTCGCGGTCCATGAGGCCTTGTTGTCAGTGCTGCCGGGCGCCCAGTACGCCCCCGACATCTCCATGGACCGGGCGGAGATCTTCGAGGCCCTGGCCGCGAAGCTCACCGACTTCCGCGAGCACGGCGGGCAGACGATCGTCGACAGCACAGGCATGTTCCACGGCCGCGACCTCAAGCTCTACGAGGCACTGTCCCGCTCCACCGGCGTCCACATCGTCGCCTCCACGGGCCTTGGCCCGGAAGAAGAACTCGGCGGATACTTCCTGACGCCGCAGACCAACCCGCCCATCCCGTGGCCCGCCGAGAAGTTCGGCGATCTCTTCGGCAAGGAGGTCACTGAGGGGATGGTGATTCCCCGGGTCGAGCGCCGCGCCGCCGCTGGCATCGTCGCCACCATCGCCGACCGCGCCGGCATGACCCCCACCGAGGAAAGCCTGTTCCGCGGCTCCGCCCGCGCCGCCAAGACCACCGGCGTCCCGGTCTCCATCCGCTTCGGCGCCGATGCCCTGCACGATCTGGACATCGTCCTGGATGAGCAGATCGGGGCCGACCGCGTGCTCGTCGGCGACCTGGACCGCAAGGACGCCGCCGGCTCCGCCCTCGAGGTGGCCGGCCGCGGAGCCTTCGTCGGCATCGACCACGTGGGCCTGAACGACCACGCGGACTACCTCACCGACCACGATCGCGCCGAACTGGTGCTCGAGCTCGTCAAGGCCGGCCATGCCGACAAGATCATCCTTTCGGGCAACTCGATCGGAGTGGCCAAGGGCCTGCCGGAGTACAACCTGCCCTACAGTCACGTCCTGAACACGTTCGTGCCTTTCCTCAAGGCCCACGGACTGAGCGAAGAAGACGCACGGCGCATCCTCGTGGACAACCCGCGCAACCTGCTGACCGTGCGCTAAGCACGCGTCGGCCCACCACAACAAGCTTTCGAACCCTGAGGTGAACGAATGACCAAGGTCAACACCGTGCTGGGAACCATCCCGGCCGAAGAACTGGAAATCGTGGCGGTCCACGAACACATCGGCTACGGCATGCCCGGATCCGAACTGGACACCAAGTGGTGGAAGACGCCGGAGCAGGCCTACGAGGAAACCGTGCCGAAGCTGCGGAAATTCCGCGAATACGGCGGCGGTACTTTCGTGGACGCCACGGGCATCTGCAACGGCCGCGACGTCGACTACTACAAGTCCCTGTCCCAGAAGACGGGCGTGCACATCGTGGCCTGCACCGGCTTCGTCGGCGGCGACACCGCCCTGCCGCACTTCTCCCGCGCGACCGTGGACTACCTCGCGAAGGTGTTCATCCACGAGATCACCGTCGGCATCGGCAACACGGGCGCCAAGGCCGGCGTCATCAAGGTCGGCGTGAGCCGCGGCGGACGAATGACGGAACTGGACAAGCGCATCTACCGGGCCGCGGCCCGAGCCGCCGTCGTCACCGGCGCGCCGATCCTGACCCACCTGGCCATCGACCCCGAACCGGCAGTGACCATCTTCAACGAAGAGGGCCTCTCGCTGGACCGCGTGCTCTTCGGCCACGCCGACGACGGCCTGAACGCTCCGATCACCCCGCACGATTGGATCTACGAGCAGGGCGGCCGCATCGGCTTCGACACCTTTGGCTACGACCTCGAGCTGCCGGATCCGCCGTTTTGGGGCCGCAAGCGCGCCGAACGCATGGAGCACTTCGTAAACCTCGTGAACAAAGGCTATGCGGACAAGCTCCTCGTCTCGGCCGACGCAAATTGCAGCCCGCTGGGCTGGCCGGGCGTGAAGGGCCACACCATCAACTACATCTTCGAGGACATGATCCCCGACATGCGCGCGGCTGGCATCGACGACGCCACCCTCAAACTCCTGCTCGAGGACAACCCGGCCGACTTCCTGTCGCTTCACGCCTGATCCACCCGACACACCACCACACACCAAGATCTTCCAGGCACGCCCTGGGTCAAGAAAGTGAAAAACAATGAAGGCTTCGGAAATCAAGAACCTCAAAATCGCCATCATCGGTGCCGGGTACGGCGGCGCTGCGGCGGCCAAGGCCCTGAGCCTGCTCGGCGCCGACGTCACGGTGTACGAACAGGCGCCCCAAATGGGGGAGGTCGGCGCCGGCATCGGCTTGCGTCCTGCCACCATTCACCGGTTCCGCCAGTGGGGGATCTTCGACGCGATCGCGCAGGTGAGCTCCCCGAGCGACTACTTCGAGATCCTCACGGCCACCGGTGAGCCGATCATGAAGGACACCTGGCCCGACTTCGGCGAGGAGACCCAGACCTACCTGATCCACCGCGGCGACTTCATCGACGCCCTGCTCGGCGTGCTCCCCGAGGGCATGGTGCGGCTCGGCCACAAGCTGGAGACCCTCGAGGACAAGGGCGAGACCTCCGTCCTGACCTTCGCCAACGGCGAGACCGCCGAGGCCGACCTGGTCATCGGTGCCGACGGCATCAGGTCCGTGGTGCGCGAGCAGCTCTTCAGCGACAAGGGCCCGGTGTTCTCCGGCGAGCACGCCTACCGCGTGGTGATCTCCGCCGCCGACGCCCACGGGATGGTCACCGACGACAACCTCCGGATGTACATGGGCAGGGGCACGAAGGTCTACCTGCTCCCGCTGCGCCACCGCAACCAGATGTCCTTCGACATCACCGCCCTGAGCCCGGACAGCACCTGGGTGCCCAAGATCACCAAGGAAGACCTCGTGGCGACCGTGGACGGCTTCGACGAGCGCATCGTGAACATCGCCCGCGGCCTGGACATGGACACCGTCAACATCCGCGCCGTCTACGACATCGACCCGGTCGACACGTGGCACACGGACTCCGTCGTGCTCATGGGCGACGCGGCCCACTCGATGCTGCACCACCAGGGCCAGGGCGCGAACTCGGCCATCGAGGACGCCGGCGCCCTCGCCGACGCCCTCACGCAGGCCGACTCCGTCAAGGAGGCCCTGGCCCTGTTCCAGGCAACCCGCAAACCGGTCACGGACGAACTGCAGCGCATCTCCCGCCAGGGCTGGACCGAGGACGAGGTCAACGACGTCTTCCCCGGTCAGAAGCCCACGTCCCAGAAGCCCGCCGCCGCGTCGCAGGCCTGACACAATGACTATCCATCCCGAAATCGCCAAGATCCTGGCCACCCTGCCCGCGCCCGACGGTTCACCGCTTAACCCGGAGGCCCTGCGCGCCGGCGAGGCCGCGCAGGTCCCCCCGCTCGAGGACCGCCTGCCGCTCCATTCCGTCGAGGACATGACCGCGCAGACGCCGTCGGGCGAGGTGCCCGTGCGGATCTACACGCCGATCGACGCCGACGCGTACGGACTGCTGGTGTACTTCCACGGCGGTGCGTTCTTCCTGGGCAGCCTGGACACCCACGACCACGTCGCGCGGTCCCTGGCCAAGGAGACCGGCCACAAGGTCATCTCTGTCGGCTATCGCCTGGCCCCCGAGGCCGCCTTCCCTGCCGGCCTCGACGACTGCTACGGGGTTCTCCGTTGGGCCGCCGAGCAGGGTGAAAGCCTGGGCTGGGACGGGAAGAACCTCGCCATCGCGGGCGACAGCTCGGGCGGCAACTTCGTGGCCGCCGTCGCCGCGAAGGCGCACGATGACGGGTTCTTTGGGCTCACGCACCAGGTCCTCTTCTACCCGTCGCTGGACCTGGACTTCGACGTCGACCGCTACGCCTCGCTGCGCGAGAACGCGACGGGGTACGGACTGGAGACGGCGGGACTGTTGCCCTTCAACTCCTTCTACCTCGACAGCGGGGCGGATCCCGCGGATCCCCTGGTCTCGCCCATCAAGCGCGAGGACCTCGCCGGCCTGCCAGCCGCCCTGGTCATCACAGCCGAGCACGACCCCCTGCGCGACGAGGGCGAACTCTACGGCCAGCGCCTGAACGAGGCGGGCGTTCACGCGACGGTCCGCCGCTACGCCGGCGCCGGCCACGGCTTCGTCCAGCACTTCTCCTGGATCCCGGAGTACTACCGGGCCTTCCAGGAGACCGGAGACTTCCTGAACCGCAGCCGGAGGAGAGAACGATGACGCAAGAAGTGAAAGTCCATCCGCTGGTGTCGCCCTGGGGTCGTTTCGGCCTCTACAGCTTCTTCATCGACGCTCCCGAGCCGGCCATTGTCGACACCGGGATCGCCTCGTCGCCCGCCGAGGGCATGGTCCCCGCGCTCGAGAAGCTCGGCCGGCGCATCGAGGACGTGCGCTGGATCCTGCTGACCCACGGCCACATCGACCATCTCGGCGGTGCGCACGCCCTGTGGGAGCTCACGGGCCGGCGCGCCAAAGTCGTGATCCATGAGGCCGACGCGCCCCTGCTGCGTTCCCGGCGCGCCCACGTTGACCAGTACGTGGACGTGCGCCAGCAGTACCTCAATAACCCGGACGGCGTTCAGGAGCAGCTGAAGGCAGCGAACCATGTCATCTCCGGCGAGATGGAGCCGACCATGCTGGTGATGGGCGGCGAGACCCTCTCCCTGGGCGGGGACGTCTCCGTCTCCGTGCACCACATCCCGGGCCACACGGCCGGATCCGTGGCCTACGTCGTGGACGGGCAGCAGTCGGTCTTCGTCGGCGACGCCGTGCAGATCCATGGTGCCGCCAACGGCTTCCCCGGCTACGAGGATCCGGCCGCCTACCGCTCGAGCCTGCAGTACCTGCGCGACGAGGTCCGCCCGCAGCACCTGTACCTGGGCCACCCGTACCGGGGTGCGGACGGCGTGCCGTTCGGCGTCGAGCTGGACCGCGAGGCGGCCCGGAATGCCCTGCAGGGGAGCCTTGACCTCGAGGCAAGGATCGACGACGCCGCCAGCCGGTACCTGCTCGACGGCCTGCAGGAGACGGACTCGCCATACTCGCCCTTCGCCCGCGTTGCCGAGGAACTCGGCTACGCGGGGGACCCCAGCCTGGAGCCTTCCCCGTTCTTCACGACGCTCCACGGCTACCGCACGACCTTTGACCACCTGACCAAGGATGAGGAGCTACGCACCCATGGATGACTTTAAGATGTTGAATGCCGGTGGGGAGAAGATTGCCGTCCGCAAGGACCTCCGGGTCCCGATGCGGGACGGCGTCGAGCTCGCCGCGGACGCCTATCACGGAACCGAGGACAAGCCGCGGCCGGCGCTGGTGGCCCTGAGCCCGTATGGCAAGGAGCTGCAGGCCCTGGCCCTGACCACGCCGCCGCAGCGGCGTCCCAGCCCGATGTGGGACGGCTGCATCGAGGCCGGCGACATCGCCCGGATCGTCAAGGAGGACTACGCACACGTCATCGGCGACCTGCGCGGCTCCGGCCACTCCGGCGGCGAGCACATCGGCAACTACAACGCCGGCGGCGTCTCGCTCGGCCAGGATGCGTACGACTTCATCGAGTGGGTCGCCGAGCAGCCATGGTGCGACGGCAACGTCGGCATGGTCGGCATCTCCTACTTCGGCTCCATGCAGGTGCTGGCAGCGGCCGAGCGCCCGCCGCACCTGAAGGCGATCTTCGTCAGTGGCGGCCACTACGACTTCTACGAGACCACCTACCACGGCGGTGTCATGTGGTTCATGCCGCGTGCCGCGCGCGAGGGCCGCGGCGGCGACTCCGGCTGGGCGTTCACCGACAACGTCAAGTCCCGCATGATCGAGAAGTACTCGCCCGAGGAGCTGAAGAAGCTCGTCGCTGAGCGTCTGCAGGATCCGGACTTCGCCGCGTGGCCTAACCTGGTGCACGTGCTGAACTACCCCAAGAACCACGAGGCCTGGTTCGACATCGTGATGAACGAGCTGGACGGGGACTGGTACGAGGAGCGCAACCCGATCACGCTGGCCCCGAACATCGACATCCCTGTCTACCTGCAGCTCGACCAGGGCCGCGGCTGGACCCTGGACGGCACGATCGAGCTGTTCAATGAGCTCCAGGGCCCCAAGAAGCTGGACATCGGCCCCTACCCGCCGATGCAGTCACGCCCCTTCATCGAGGAGCACGACAAGATGTTCCGGTGGTACGACTACTGGATCAAGGGCATCGAGAACGGCGTGATGGACGAGCCGGCCGTGAGCGTCTTCGTGGAGGGTTCCCGTGAGCACGTGACAGCCGAGCAATGGCCGCCGAAGGACATCGAGTACAAGTCGCTGTACCTGCGCCCGCGCGGCAGGCTGTCCCCGGAGTCCGAGCCGATGGGCGTCGAATTCGCCGCCCCGGACGGCTTCTACCAGGCACCGCTGACGGTGACCGACAAGGTGGAGATCATCAGCTGGTCCACCCCTCCCTTCGAGGAGGACACGGAGCTGATCGGCACCGGTGCTGCGCACATCTTCGCGGAAATCGACCAGGTCGACACCAACTTCATCATGCGCCTCTGGGACACCGCCCCCAACGGCAAGCGCCAGCTCATCACCACCGGCTACCTCAAGGCCTCGCACCGCGAGCTCGACGAGCGCACGAGCGAGGGCAACCCGTACCATCCGCACACCCGTTCCGTGCCGGTGGAGCCGGGGCAGATCGAGGAGTACGTGCTGCGCCTCTACCCGTTCGCGAACACGTTCAAGCCGGGTCACGTCCTGACGGTGGAACTGTCCAACGGCGAGCCATTGGCCGACGAGCACAACGCGCTGCTCCCGCCGGACGCCTTCCACCTACCGGTGGGCCGGCCCGTCACCCATAAGATCTACCGCGACGCCGCCCACCAGTCCCGGCTCGTCCTGCCGTTCACCACGCGCAAGGCGGCGGAAGACCAGGCGGACTGACCCCATCGAGACGCCCGTTTCGCAACTGGCACGTCTCGAAGCTGGGTGACTGTCGAAAACCTCAGGCCGTGACGTTCAGGCTGACACTGGACGTCACGGCCTGAGGTGTTTAAGGCGTCCTGATGGCGTGGGGCACCTAGTGATCCGAGTCTCAGATGGAATAGTTGCAGGCGCCGCGCAGTTGTTGCCAGAGAACCCATTCCCTGGTGAAAGGAACTGCGCATGCTGTTTTCCCCGATGACACTCGGCGAGCTGGAACTGCCCAACCGGCTCGTGATGGCGCCGCTTACCCGAGTCCGCTCCGGCAAGGAAGGGATACCGGGACCGCTGGTTGTCGAGCACTACCGCCAGCGGGCCTCGCTCGGCTTGATTGTCAGTGAAGGCACCTACCCCAGCCATGCAGGCCAGGGTTTCCCGGGCCAGCCGGGCCTGGTGACCGACCAGCAGCTCAAGGGCTGGGCCGACGTCACCTCCGCCGTCCACGCCGAGGGCGGCCGCATTTTCGCCCAGGTCATGCACGCCGGACGCGTCACCCATGAGGCGAGCAACGGTGGCTACGAAGTGGTCGCGCCGAGCGCTATCGCGATCGACGGCGAGACCCGCACCTACGAGGGAAAGAAGCCGTTCCCCGTCCCGCACGCCCTGACCACCGAGGACCTGCCGGGCATCGTCCAGGAGTTCGTCACGGCGTCCCGTAACGCGATCGGTGCAGGGTTCGACGGCGTCGAGCTGCACTCCGCCAACGGCTACCTGCTGCACGAATTCCTTGCTCCGTCCGCCAACCAGCGCGACGACATATACGGTGGCTCGGCGGAGAACCGTGCACGCTTCGTCATTGAAGTGACCCGGGCCGTAGTGGATGCGATTGGCGCAGACCGCGTCGGCATTCGCATCTCGCCGGAGCACAATGTGCAGGGCACAACCGAACTTGACGCGTCGGACGTCCGGGAAACCTACAGCGTCCTGGTGGATGCCCTGGCGCCCCTGAAGCTCGCCTACCTGAGCGTCCTGCACAAGGAACCCACCAGCGAGCTGGTGCAGGATCTGCGCACCCGCTTCGGCGGAACGTTCCTGCTGAACACCGGTTTCGGTGTCGTCACCACCCGCGAGGAAGCCACGGCGCTGGTCGACGACGGCCACGCCGACGCCGTCGTCGTCGGACGCCCAGCCATTGCCAACCCGGACCTGGTCCGCCGCTGGCGCGAAGGGCTGCCGGTCAACGAGCCGGACCAGTCCACGTTCTACAGCGATGGCGCCAAGGGCTACACCGACTACCCGGCGTACCAGAACTAGTACACGCACCAACGTACGCACCGCTGGACATGTCCAGCCGCAGCCACGAACAGTGGGCAGAACACCATTCTGCCCACTGTCCGCATTTAAGAATGGGCATGTCCCACGGTCTCAGCCGGAGGCTGATCAGTCCTATAGGATCTGAACATGCAACTAGCTTCTCCCGGCAGTCGCCCTGAGGGCCGCTCCGCAGGCCGTACCGTCAGCCGCCAGGTCCTCGCTGACCACGTTTATGAAGAACTCCTGGCCTCACTCATGGACGGCCGGCTGGAACCCGGGACCGCGGTCAGCATCGATGGCACCGCCAGGGAGCTCGACGTTTCGCCGACGCCGGTCCGCGAGGCGCTCGCGCGGCTGGAGCACACCGGAATGGTGCGCCGCGTCGCGCTCAAGGGGTACCGGGTTGCGCCGGTCTACACCCGGGAGGACTTTGCCGAGCTCATGGAAGCACGGCTGGCAATCGAGCCCGTCAATGCCCGCCTCGCGTGCGCCCGGCTGACGCCGGAGCACCTTGCCGAACTGGCGAAGGCCGTCGAGGATCTCAAGAAGGCTCCGAGAGGACCCTCGTTTGCCGAATACCGGGACTACCTGGAAGCGGACGAGAGGTTCCACAGGCTGATCGCGGAACGGACCGGGAATCAGTTCATGGTTGCGGCCTATGGCGCCCTCGGCGGGCAAGTCCAGCGCTTCCGCCTCTTCGGGGGAGTGGGCATCACCGATGCAGAGTTTGCGATCGCCGAGCATCAGTCGGTCCTCGACGCCCTCGCGTCGGGGGATCCGGAAAAGTCAGCGCAGGCCATGGCCGAACACGTGCAGCAAGTACGTGGCCGTGCCATCGCGGACGCCCCCGCCGGCTGAATCCAACCCTTCGGCGTCACGCTCTTAACATGAGAGAGCACGCTCTATAGGATCTTTGATTGTTGCCAACAATCCCGGATGTGATCTTGACAACCTTCCATGGATAGTAAATCCTATAGGAAACAGGATTCCACGAAGGAGTGAACCCATGGCTTATACAGCCGAGAACTGGCCCATCACCGCAGCGCTGCTGCAGTTCCCGGGTGTCGACGGCACCGGGCAGCAGATGACCGATGCCCCTGCTCCCGCCTGGGCCGCAGTCCTGCAGGAAGTGAAGGATGCGGGCTTCGCCGATGCGGACCTCACGGACAGCTGGGTCCGTCCCGGCGACCTGAGCTCCGCCCGCCTTGCCGAGTTCAAGCAGACCGCCGAAAACGTGGGCATCGGCATTCCCGTCATCTCAGCCATCCGCCGCAGCGTCATCGAGGCCAGGAACTGGGAAGCGAACCTGGCTTACAGCCACCGCACCCTCGACGCCGCGGCCGAACTTGGCTGCGAGGTCGTCTCCTTCGGACTCCACCAGGCGCTCACGGCCGAGCAGCAGAAGCAGCTGTGGTTCTGGACCGTCGAAGGACACAAGGACCCCGTGGGGGACAAGGAAACCTGGGGCAACGCCGTCAGCCGGCTCCGCGAACTCGGCCGGCACGCCGCGGAGCTGGGCATCCTGCTCTCGCTCGAAATGTACGAGGACACCTACCTCGGCACCGCGGATTCTTCCGTCCGGCTGGTCCAGGACATCGGACTGGATAACGTCGGCCTGAACCCGGACCTCGGCAACCTCATCCGGGTGCACCGCCCGATCGAGGACTGGCGCGAAATGGTCACCAAGACCCTCCCGTACTCCAACTACTGGCACATGAAGAACTACATCCGCGATGAGGACGTGGCCCGTGACAGCTACGTCGCCATGCCCGCACCGATGGAAAGCGGCTTGATCAACTACCGCGAGGCCTTCAGAATTGCCCTTTCGGTCGGTTTCCAGGGCATCCTCTGCACCGAGCACTACGGCGGTGACGGGCTCAGCGTCACGGCCAGCAACCAGGACTACCTTCGCCGCCAGATCCTGCCGAAGGCCGACGGCTACGCCCTCGGCAAGAGCCAGGTGGCGCAAGGGCGGCAGCAGCCGGCAGCCCCGGAACTCGCCAGCGTCTGATTCAGCTGGCGGCTGGACCGGCCCGACGGCTGGTCCAGCCACTTCTCCATCAGGATTCAACTCCAACACGGATTCAATGAGGAACCATGACCCAGATCTTCGACAACCCCGCTGACTTTGCGGATGAGGCGTTGGACGGCTTTGTGGCAGCCAACCGCGGCTACGTCGCACGTGTGGATGGCGGTGTCGTCCGCTCCGCGGAGGTCCCTGCCGGCCAGGTGGCCCTCGTGGTCGGCGGCGGCTCCGGGCACTATCCCGCCTTCGCCGGCCTGGTGGGGCAAGGCCTGGCCGCCGCCTCGGCCTGCGGCAACATGTTCGCTTCCCCCGCGGCGGGGCAGGTCTACCGGGTGGCCAAGGCCGCCAACGCCGGGGGAGGCGTGCTGCTGAGCTACGGCAACTACGCCGGGGACGTCCTGCACTTCGGCCAGGCCCAGCTCCGCCTTAACGCGGAGGGCATCGAAACCCGCACCGTACTCGTCACGGACGACATCGCCAGCGCCCCGCTGGACCAGATCGAGAAGCGCCGCGGGATCGCCGGAGACCTGACGGTCTTCAAGATCGCCGGCGCCGCAGCCGAAGCCGGATTGAGGCTGGACGACGTCGAACGGCTGGCCATCAGGACCAACTACCGCACCCGTTCCCTGGGCGTCGCCTTCGACGGGTGCACCCTCCCTGGCGCCAACGAACCCCTCTTCCATGTCCCTGCCGGGCAGATGTCCCTGGGCCTGGGCATCCACGGTGAACCGGGGATCTCCGAGCACCCGATGCCGACCGCCTCCGAACTCGCCGAACTGCTCGTCTCCAGGCTGCTCGCTGACAGGCCTGACGACGCCGGCAACCGCGTGGTGGCAATCGTCAACGGGCTCGGCACGGTCAAGTACGACGAGCTGTTCCTGCTCTTCGGCAAGATCGAAAAGCTCCTGCTCGCGGCCGGTCTCACCGTGGTGGAACCGGAATGCGGCGAGCTGGTCACGAGCCTGGACATGTCCGGACTCTCCCTGACCCTGCTCTGGCTGGACGATGAACTCGAGAAGTACTGGGCAGCCCCGGCGGACACGCCGGCGTTCCGCAAGGGCAACCTGGCACCCCGCACCCGGCGCGAGCTGGCCGGTCCGGACGCCGAAGCGGCCGTCGACGTCGAACGTCCCACCGCCGCCGCGGCGGGCCTCGGGCGGCAGGCAGTTGAGGTGCTGGCCCGGGTGCGGGACGTCGTCGTCGAGCATGAAGAGGAATTCGGCCGCCTGGACGCCATTGCCGGGGACGGGGACCACGGCATCGGGATGCGCCGCGGCGTGGACGCTGCGGTCGCCGCAGCCCGGCGGGCGGCAGCGAACGACGGCGGTGCCTCGGCGGCGCGGGTCCTGACCGCCGCGGGGGAAGCCTGGAGCGAACGCGCGGGCGGCACTTCCGGGGCGCTCTGGGGTTCCGCGATCATCGCCGCCGGACTGGCCCTGGGAAACCGGGACAGCTACAGCGGCGAGGACGCGGCCGCCGTGGTCACCGCCTTCGTGGACGCCATCACCGAACTCGGCAAGGCAGATCCGGGGGACAAAACCATGGTGGACGCGCTGCTGCCGTTCCGGGACACTTTCCTGACCGCGTTCGACGGCGGCGCCCCGGTGGGTGCCTCGCTCGCCGCAGCCGCGGCGGCCGCCCGGACTGCGGCCGAGGATACCGCGGCCCTCCGGCCGCTCAAGGGCCGTGCCCGTCCGCTGGCAGAAAAGAGCCTCGGGCACCGCGACCCCGGCGCGGTTTCCTTCGCCCTTATCGCTGCACGGATTTCAGCCCACCTCGACACAGCCCACATCGACTTCCCGTCCGCTGACCCCGGACTGGCAAAGCAAGGAGCACAGGCATGAGCACAGCAACAGGCTGGCGCGTCGTCATCGGCAACGACGAGGCCGGCGTCGAATTCAAGAACGCGCTGAAGGCGCTGCTCGAAGCGGATCCCCGGGTGGCTTCCGTGCACGATGTGGGAGTCGGCGCCGACGACTCCACGGCCTACCCGCACGTGGCCGTTGAGGCCGCCCGGAAAGTCGCCGACGGCGAAGCCGACCGGGCCCTGCTGATCTGCGGCACGGGCCTGGGCGTGGCCATCGCGGCCAACAAGGTCCCCGGAATCCGTGCCGTCACCGCCCACGACAGCTACTCCGTGGAACGGTCCGTCCTCAGCAACAACGCACAGGTGCTTGCCCTCGGGCAGCGCGTCATCGGACTGGAACTCGCCAAGAAACTTGTGGGTGAATGGCTGGGCCACCGCTTCGATGAAACCTCCTCCTCCGCCGCCAAGGTGGACGCCATCTGCTCCTACGAGCCCGAATACACGAAGGCAGTCTGACCATGACCGAAAACGTAAGCAGCGCGGCTGCAAGCTCAATCGACGCCGCCGGCGCCATCAACGCCGCCCGCAAGATCGCCGTCGTCGGCTCAGGCTATATGGGCGGCGGGATCGCACAGGTCCTGGCGCTCGGCGGGGCACGGGTGGCACTGGCCGATGTGTCCGCCGAAGTGGCGCAGAAGAACTATGAGCGGCTGCTGGCCGAATCGGACGAATTCGTAGCCGCGGGGCTCTTCCCGGAAGGCTCCACCGCCATCCTGAAGGAGAACCTCTGGGCCGCCAAGGACATCGAGGAGGCCGTGGCAGACGCGGACTTCATCGAGGAAGCCGTCCCCGAAGTCATCGCCATCAAGCACCAGACGCTGGCCCGCATCAGCGCCGCGGCCCGCCCGGACGCCATCATCGGCTCCAACACCTCCACGATCTCCATCGCGGAGCTATCCGAGCCCGTCGCCCACCCGGAGCGGTTCCTGGGCGTGCACTTCTCCAACCCGTCCCCGTTTATCCCCGGCGTCGAAGTCATTCCCCACGCCGGCACCTCGGCGGCCACCGTCGGCGCGGTCCGCGAACTGGTCCACGCCGCCGGCAAGCAGACCGCCGTCGTCAAGGACGTCACCGGCTTTGTGCTCAACCGCCTGCAGTACGCGCTGTTCCACGAGGCCGCCCAGCTGGTGGAGCAGGGGATCGCGACGGCGGAGGATGTCGACACGCTGGTCCGCACCACGTTCGGCTTCCGGCTCCCGTTCTTCGGACCGTTCGCCATCGCCGACATGGCCGGACTGGACGTCTACAACTTCTGCTACAAGTCCCTCCAGACCGAGTTCCCGGAACGGTTCGCCACGCCGAAGATCCTGAGCGACCTGGTCGACGCCGGGAAGTTGGGCACCAAGACCGGAGCCGGTTTCCTCAACGTCCCGGCCGAGCGAACGCCCGAGCTGATCGCCTACCGGAACAAGGCGTACGTGGCCATGCAGAAGCTCATCGAAGACCTCGGCCCCGCACCCATCAACTGAACTCCAACGTTCACTTCCACACTTCAGGAGCACACCCATGAGTAATTTCCCCGCAGAACGCACCGCAATCGTCACCGGAGCCGTCTCCGAGCGCGGCATCGGCCGCGCCACCGCCAGCTACCTGGCGGCACAGGGCTGGAACATCGGCATCATCGATCTCGATGACGCCCGGTGCAAAGCCGCGGCCAAGGAACTCGCCGCCGAGCACGGCGTCAAAGCCTACGGCGCCGGGGCCAACGTCGCCGACGAAGCCTCGGTCCGCGCAGCCATCGACGCCATCGAGGCCGAACTGCCGCAGATCGTCGCCCTCGCCAACGTGGCCGGTGTCAGCTCCCCGGTTCCGTACCTGGAGCTTGACGCCGCCGAATGGGACCGGGTGCTCGGCATCAACCTCAACGGCGTCCACTACGCCACCCGCCGGGTTGCCGAGTCCATGGCCAAGAACCGGATCGGGCGGATCGTGAACATCTCCTCCGTCTCCGCCCAGCGCGGCGGCGGCACGTACTCCAAGACGCCGTACTCCGTGGCCAAGGCGGGCGTGATCGGCCTGACCCGCGCCACCGCCCGCGAACTGGGCGAGTACGACATCACCGTCAACGCCGTCTCCCCGGGCCCGATCGACACCGACATCATGGGCGGCACGCTGAGCCAGGAACGCAAGGACGAACTCACCAAGGACCTCGTCGTGAACCGCGTGGGCTCCACCCGGGACATCGCCGCCGCCATCGCCTTCCTCATCAGCGAGGACGCCGGCTACATCTCCGGCCAGACGCTGAACGTGGATGGCGGACTTTACATGCACTAAGGAAGAAGCATCGTGGCACAAACCAGCAAAACCGCCCCCGCCTCCGGATTCGCGTCCTGGAGCAAAGGCCGGAAGGCCTATCTCGCCGTCGGGATCCTGGCTTGCCTGGCCGGAATCATGATCATCGCATTTTCACGCTAGGGAAATCCAGTTTCCTGTTCTACCCACCTGATCTACTCAACTGATTCACTCAATGAGGAGTTTTGATGTCCGTAGCAACAACGTCCACCAAGGATCTCCTGGATACGCCGGTACTGAAATCGGCCATCTCCAAGGCCTCCCGCCGGCTCATGCCCATGCTGGTCATCCTCTATGTGGTGGCTTTCCTGGACCGCACCAATGTGGGCTTCGCCGAAGCCGCGCTGGGCGTGGACAAGGGCATCACGGCCGGCGCCTATGCACTGGGCGCCGGGATCTTCTTCATCGGCTACGCCCTGTTCGAAATCCCGAGCAACCTGCTGCTGACCAAGTTCGGCGCCAAGGTCTGGCTGGCCCGCATCGCCATCACCTGGGGCATCGTGTCCGCGTGCTTCGCGTTCGTCCAGGGCGAGACGTCCTTCATCATCCTGCGCTTCCTGCTCGGTGTCACCGAGGCAGGCCTGTTCCCGGGCGTCATCATGTTCCTCGCCGCGTGGTTCCCCAACAAGGTCCGCGTCAAGATGTTCGCGATCTTCTACCTGGCGCAGCCGTTCTCGCAGATGATGGGCGCTCCGCTGTCCGGCTGGCTGATCAACATCGGCGACCAGGTTCCCGGTGTCCAGGGCTGGCAGGTCATGTTCTTTGTCGAAGGCATGCTGGCCGTCCTCGCCGGCGTTGCCGCGTTCTTCTTCCTGATCAACAGCCCGCAGGACGCCAAATTCCTGAACAAGGACGAGAAGAGCGCACTCCTGCAGGTCATGGCGTTGGAGGACACCGTCAAGGAAGAGTCCGGCCCGCGCGGCGTGCTCGCCGCCATGAAGAACGGCAAGGTCTGGTACTTCACCGTCATCTACTTCTGCCTCCAGATCGCCGTCTACGGTGTCACGTTCTACCTGCCACAGCAGGTGGCCCAGCTGACCGGCCAGAAGGTGGGCCTCGCCGTCGGCCTGATGGCAGCCATCCCGTGGTTCTTCGGCATCTTCGCCTGCTACTTCATCGGCAGGGCAGCCAACACCGTGGTCCGCCGCCGGGTCTGGGGCACCGGGCTTTTCATCTCCACCGGGCTGTGCATCTTCGGCTCCGCCTGGGCCGGTGCGAACCACATTCCGGCCCTCGGCATCATCTTCATCAGCCTGGCCGTCTGCAGCTTCCTGTCCATCGGCCCCATCGCCTGGTCCTACCCGACGGCGTTCCTCACCGGCACGGCCGCCGCAGCGGGCATTGGCCTGATCAACTCCCTGGGCAACCTGGGCGGTTTCGTCGCTCCCATCATGCGGACCTCCGTCAACCAGATCACGGCGTCCGACACCGGAACCATGGGCGTCTACGCCCTGGGTGTACTCCCGTTCCTGGCCGCGGCGATGATGTTCGCCACGAAGCGGTTCAAGAACAAGGCCGACGAGCTCCTGGAGCAGTAACCGCCCAACAGATCACAGCTCCTCGATCCAGCAGAAAGCACCAGCAATGCAGCACGGTCACACCAGCCAGACCACCGGCGCCCCTATCTGGGTCGGTGTCAGCAGCAAGATGTACCTGGGCTACCAGGACAGCCTGGACTGGCTGGAGCAGCTGCGCCATGAAGTGGACACCCGTCCGGCCCTCGCGGCCGGGCGGGTTGTCCCGTTTGTCATTCCCTCGTTTCCCGTGCTGCCCCGGGCAGCCGGGATTCTGGCAGGCTCGCCGCTGCTGCTTGGTGCACAGGACTGCGGCTGGGCCGACGGCCCGTGGACCGGGGAGGTGGCCCCGTCCATGCTCGCGGAACTCGGGGTGCGCCTCGTGGAAATCGGCCACGCCGAACGCCGGAGGCACTTCGGCGAAGACGATGCCATGGTTGCCCTCAAGGTCCGGGCGGCCGACAACGCCGGGCTGAGGCCCCTGCTCTGCGTGGGGGAGCCCGACGGCGGCCAGGCGGCTGCCGCTGCGGAGTTCGTCTACCGCCAGATCGAGGCGGCCGTCGACGGAGACTGGGATCTGGCCGCCGGGCTGACCGTTGCCTATGAACCCGTCTGGGCCATCGGCGCGGCTGAGCCCGCCGCCGCGGCGTATGTGTCCGACGTCGTCCGGCAGCTTCGGGGGCACCTCGCCGCAGCCGGTCTCCACGAGCTGCCGGTCATCTACGGCGGTTCGGCAAAGCCCGGGCTGCTGCCAGCGCTCGTCGGCGTCTCCGGTTTGTTCCTTGGCCGTTTTGCGCACGACCCGGCGAACTTCGGCAGGGTCCTGGACGAGGCGCTCCTGCTTGCCGGCGGGTCCCCGGCGGAGTATTCCGCGGAGTCCGCGGCAGCCAAGGGTTACGCGGGCTACTCCGCCGAGTAGCACCGGGGCCAGCCGCCAAGGCCGTCATGGCTGGAGCCGTCACCGCTGGACATGTCCAGCCGCAGCCACGAACAGTGGGCAGAACACGATTCTGCCCACTGTCCGCGTTTAAGAATGGGCATGTCCCGCGGCCGGTCCATCAAAGAATGGGCATGTCCCCATGAGGCGGCACAGAAGCCTCAGGAAGCCACGGACCGCTCGCACAGGCCGATGAAGCCGCCGAGCCGCTCCAGGCCTTCCGGATGCGTGGGCAGGTAGTTGGTCAATTCGGGCGCACGGACCACCACCGCCCGCCACTGCCCGCGGGAGACCGCCACGTTGATCCGGTTGCGCGAGAGTAGGAACTCCATGCCCCGCGGGGCCTCGGACACCGCCGAACAGGCCATCGACACGATCACCACGGCCGCTTCCTGGCCCTGGAACTTGTCCACAGTCCCGACCCGGACCCGGGCCAGGCCGGCACCGTCCAGAACCTCGCGGATCAGGTTGACCTGGGCGTTGTAGGCCGCCACCACCAGGATGTCGGCGGCCTCCAGCGGGCGGCTGCCGTCGGCGTCGTGCCACTGGAGCCCCAGATGCCGCCGCACCTGCCGGAGTACTTCGGCTGCCTCCTCCGGGGACGAGGTGATGTTGCCGCTGTGCCCGACCAGAACGGTTTCGATTCCGGCCGGGACGCCGTCCAGGCGTCGGAGATCCGCGGCCGGGGCGGAGTGCAGCCGGCCCTCATAGGAAAACCCGGACACGGCACGGCACAAGGCCGAGGTCATCCGCCACGAGTCCGCCAGGAAGTACCCGAGCTCCGGGGGAAGCGTGGCGTGACCGGCGGAAATCCAGCCCAGCGCGGACTCATCGACAGGCTCGGGATGGGTGCCCTGGCTGACCTGCGGCAGCTGCTGGGGGTCCCCGAGCAGCAGCAGGCGGCTGCTGGCCTGCGCCACGGCCAGGGTGTTGGCCAGGGAGAACTGTCCGGCCTCGTCAATCACCAGCAGGTCCAGCGAGCCGGCGGGCACCGTGGCGCCGGTCATGGTCCAGGCGGTGCCGCCCACCAGGGCGCCGCCCGGCGAGCTGAGCAGCCGCGCGACGTCCCTCGCCGAACGAAGTTTCCAGGGGAGCGCTTCCTGGTGCTTCACCTCCTTGGCCACACGGGCCGGATCGACGCCGGCCTTGCCGATGGCGGTCTTCAGCAGGTTTTCCACCACGGCATGGGACTGCCCGACGACGCCGATCTTCCACCCGCGGGCCACCAGCCGGGCGATGACGTGCGAGCCCACGTACGTCTTGCCCGTCCCCGGGGGACCCTGGACGGCCAGGTAGGAGTGGTCCAGGGCCGCTACGGCCTCGGTGATGGCATCAACGAAACGGTCCGGTCCGTCGCCGGGGGCCGGCAGGGCCCCGCCGGTTGATAGCCGCGGCGGAACGCGCCGCAGCAGGTCCACGGCGGGATGGCGCGGAAACGCGTGCCCGCCGGCGCGCAAGCCTGCGGCGACGTCGTCGGCCAGGACGGCCAGCGCTTCCTCGAGGTTCCTGGTCTGGAGGGGCTGGTCTTCGGTCAGCGCGACCGGCAGCTGGGCATAGGGCTCCGTGTTGCGGCGCAGCTTGTCCCGTATGACGACGGTGTCCTTCCCGTCGTCGTGCCCGAGTTCCAGGATCTCGGTCCCGAACCAGCCGTTGCGGCCGGTGCCGCCGATGCCTGTGCCCTGGAGCCCGGCCGGAAGGGGCGGCTCGTACACGCGGAACCAGGTGCTGCCCTCCCGGAGGTCCGAGCCGGGGGTCACCGTGCCGGTCAGCCTGACCCGGCGTTCGGGAAGCTTGGCGCCGTCCTTCCACCAGTCCTCGAGGACCTCGGCATCCTCGACCAAAAAGACGTTCCGGTCCCGCTGATGCGTGTCGGGGCCGTTTTCGCAGCGGTCAAAGTGGGCCCACCAGAAGGCTTTGCGCTCGCGGCGGTGGTAGCTCACGGCCGCCGCCAGCATTGCGACCGCCTTCCGGTCCTCCTCGGACAGGCCGACGCCGGGTCCGGCCAAGTCTGCCAGTTCCAGTTCCGCAAGGCTCACGGCGGCATCCGCTGCGCCGCCGTCGTCCACTTCGGAAGCCGTGTCCTCGTCCGCGCTGGGAGCTGCGCCCTGGCCCCGGGCGGCGGCGGCCGCGAGGGTGCCGGGCCTGATCCCGCGCTCGCGGGCCAGGCCGATCAGCCAGTTCCGGAGCTCCAGCGTCGAGAGGCAATCGTATTCGTTGTAGTCCGAGATGCCGGCGAGGATTTCTGCGGCCTCCGCATCCCGGCCGGCGTCGCGCGCCTCGCAGAACTGGGCATAGGCAACCACGGAAGCGCCGGCGTCCTTCACGTCCCCGGAGCGCAGCTTCGTCCCCATGTAGAGGGGTTCGAGTTTCTTGAGGCTGTAGGAGTTCTCCGAGATGAGGATGCTGTGCCGGACGGTCTGGTAGAGGTCCACCAGGAGACCGTCGCGCAGCCACTGGTCCACGGTGTCCTCGCCGGCAACGTGCATGGCGGAGAGCTTCCGGAGAGCAGTTTTCTCGTAGGCAGCGTAGTGGTAGACGTGCATGTCCGGATACCTGGCCCGGCGCTTCCCGACATAGTCCAGGAAGGCCAGGAAGGCCTGCTTCTCCGCCTCCCTGCTGTGGGCCCAGAACGGTTTGAACACGCCGTGCCGGCCGGGCCCGGCGGGCGCCTCGACCACGCCGAACAGGTACTCAAGCCCCCAGGCGCCGGTGGCGCTGTCCTGCCACAAGGGGTCGCCCTCGAAGTCGAAGAAAATGTCGCCGTCGCTGGGCGGTGGCAGCTCCGCCAGCGTGTTTTCCGGGAGCACCCGGTAGCGGATGATGTGTTCTTCGCCCTCCGTCCGATGCCGCGCGCCGCCATCGGATCCGCCGAGCCCGCTCTGCATTCTGGCCTGCTCCTGCAGCCGCCGGAGTGACGCGTTCGCGCGGGGAAGGCCGGCTTCGGCCAGGTCCCGGACGGTGAAGACGCCCTCTTCCCGGAGTTTCTTCCGCTGCGCCGAGTTCATCCGGGCCACCAGCAGCAGATCGTCCGTGGCCCGGACCCGCTCCTGGCAGTAGCCGCAGCGGCCGCAGGCGGTGATGCCGGGAGCGCCCCAGGCCACCGTCCCGGGCTGGCCCCGGTGCGCCGCGACCAGTGCCAGGAACCGTTCGCGCCGCTCGCGGAAGACGGGCAGGATCTCGAAAAGTCTGTGGTTGCTGCGGACGTAGTCGAAGCCGCCGCCGGCGAGAGGCACCGTGGTGCCGAGGACCAGGGTCACCGCCGGATCCGGGCGGATCTCCGCCTTCAGCAGCTGGTCCCCGTAGGCCGCCAGCTGGAGGAGGGCGGTCACCTTCGCATGGCGCGCCAGTTTGGTGTCGAACACGGCGTAGCTGCCGTCCGGGCGCCGCACCAGGAAATCGGACCGCCCGTGGAACTGGCCGTCAAAGAAGGCAGCCTGGAACACGACGTCGGCGCCCGAGCGGAGAGCCCCCATCGATTCGTGATGCTTCGCCCGGAGGGTGGCGCGGTCCATGGTTTCGGCGGGAACGACGTCGTACACGCCGCGGCCCGTGGCCGGATCCCACACCCCGAACTCCTCGAGGAAGGTGGCCAGGACCTTGTGTTCGTGGACGTCGCCCAGCGTGGCGGTACGTTCGAGCATGTCGTCGACGCCGGACTCAGGGGCGGGGGAGCGGCCCAGCTTCTCGTCGAGCTTCCGCAGCAGCTGGTATTCGCAGCTGGCCGCCACCACGAGATCGCTCGCCGAAAAGACCAGATCCTGTTCAGCTCCCGGAACTTCCGGTTCAAGAAAAAACACTGTGCCCCCGGTCCGTTGTGGTTGGGCTGTGGTTGGGTTGTGGCTGCGTTGTGGTTGCCGTTGATCTCTTCCTGCCAAGCTATCAAAGCCCCCTGACAAATTGAGCGCGCGCCCGAACGTAGGGGCCCGCCGGCCCATGGCCATGCGCCGCTGCCCGGCGCATGTGGTGGCAAAATGGGCTGGGTGAGCCAACTTCCGCAGCGCCCTTCCCCCTCCGCCCAGACCCCGCCCGCCCAGACCCCGCCCAGCCAGGAGTCCGGCATCGCCGCCCAGATCGCCGACGAGCTCGGCGTCAAGGCCTGGCAGGTGAAGGCGGCCGTTGACCTGCTCGACGCCGGTTCCACCGTGCCCTTCGTCGCCCGGTACCGCAAGGAAGCCACCGGCACGCTGGACGACACGCAGCTGCGCGAGCTGGAGGAAAGGCTGCGCTACCTGCGCGAACTTGAGGACCGCCGTCGTACCATCCTGGAAGCGATTGCCGCGCAAGGTGCGCTGACCCCGGAGCTGCAGGCCGCCGTCGTCGGCGCGGACACCAAGTCGCGGCTGGAGGACATCTACCTGCCGTTCAAGACCAAGCGGCGGACCAAGGCGCAGATCGCACGCGAGGCCGGCCTGGAGCCGCTCGCCGAGGCGCTATTGAAGCGGCCGGACCTGGATCCGGAGCGCGAAGCGGCCAAGTACCTCAACCCGGAGCACTCCATCGGCGACACGGCCGCGGCGCTCGCCGGTGCGCGGGCGATCCTGGTGGAACGGGTGGCCCAGGACGCCGATCTGGCCGAATCGCTGCGCGAGCGGCTGTGGACACAGGGGCGGATGGTGTCCCGCGTGAAGAAGGGCAAGGACGCCGAGGGGCAGAAGTTCAAGGACTATTTCGAGTTCTCCCAGGCGCCGTCCGGGATGCCCTCGCACCGGGTCCTGGCGCTGCTGCGCGGTGAGAAGGACGGAGTGCTGGAGCTGGACCTCACCGAGGCTGAGCCGTCCGACGACGCCGCCCTGGCCGCCGCCCGCGGCCGCTACGAATCCGCTGTGGCCAGGTTCCTCGGGGTCGCCGACCGTGGCCGTCCCGCCGACGCCTGGTTGCTGCAGACAGCCCAGCTCGCGTGGCGCTCGCGGGTGCTGGCCCGGCTGACGGGCGATCTGCGCAGCCGGATGTTCGCCGCCGCCGAGGACGAGGCCGTCCGCGTGTTCGCCGCCAACCTCCGGGACGTGCTGCTGGCCGCGCCCGCCGGTAACCGTGCCACCCTCGGCCTGGATCCGGGTCTGCGCACGGGGGTGAAGGTCGCGGTCGTGGACGGCACCGGCAAGGTCGTGGCCACGGACACGGTCTATCCCCACGCGCCGGCACGGAAATGGGATGAGGCGCTGCGGACGCTCGTGGGGCTGGCGCGGAAGCACGCCGTCGAACTCGTCGCCATTGGCAACGGCACCGCTTCGCGGGAGACGGACAAGCTCGCCGCCGAGCTGATCAAGCAGCTCGGCGCGGACGCTGACAGCAAGCCGCAGAAGCTCGTGGTCTCCGAGGCGGGCGCCTCGGTGTATTCGGCGTCCGCCCTCGCCGCGGCGGAGCTGCCCGGCATGGACGTGTCCCTGCGCGGGGCCGTGTCCATCGCGCGGCGGCTGCAGGACCCGCTCGCGGAGCTGGTGAAGATCGAGCCGAAGTCGATCGGCGTCGGGCAGTACCAGCACGACGTCACCGCCGCGAAGCTGGACCGGAGTCTCGACGCCGTGGTGGAGGACTGCGTCAACGCGGTGGGCGTGGACGTCAACACCGCCTCGCCGGCGCTGCTGAGCCGGGTGGCCGGCGTCGGGCCGCTGCTGAGCGAGAACATCGTGGCGTACCGGAACGAGCACGGCCCGTTCGCCAAGCGCGCCGAGCTGAAGAAGGTGCCGCGGCTCGGCGCCAAGGCGTTCGAACAGTGCGCCGGCTTCCTGCGCATCACCGGGGGACCGGAGCCGCTGGATGCGTCCAGTGTGCACCCCGAGGCCTATCCGGTGGCGCGGAAGATCATGAAGGCAGGCGGAGGCGGAGGCGGAAGCTACGCGACGCTGAACGCGCAGGACTTTGTCGACGGCTCCTTCGGCCTGCCGACGGTGCGGGACATCATCGCGGAGCTGGAGAAACCCGGCAGGGACCCGCGGCCGGCGTTTGCCGCGGCAACGTTCGCGGAGGGGATCGAGAAGATCGCCGACCTCGCGCCCGGGATGGTGCTGGAAGGAACGGTGACCAATGTGGCGGCGTTCGGCGCGTTCGTCGACATCGGCGTGCACCAGGACGGGCTGGTGCACGTCTCGGCGCTGGCCAACCGCTTCGTCTCCGATCCCCGCGAGGTGGTGAAGTCAGGGCAGGTGGTCCGGGTCAAGGTCCTGGAGGCGGATCCGGAGCGGAAACGCATCTCCCTGACCTTGAGGCTCGACGACGAACCGGCGGCTTCCGTCGGACGCAGTGGTTCCCGGCCCGAGCGTGCGCGGCAGGCGCCGTCGAAGCCAACGCCTTCGACGCAGGGTCCAGGCCCGGCGGGGCCAGCGCCGGCCCGGGAGGCTTCGGCTGGTCAGGCCCGTGGCGGGCAGGCAGGCGTTGGTCAGCCATCCACGGCTCAGACACGCGTTGGTCAGGCGGCCTCACGGAAGGCTCCTTCACGGCAAACTTCCGCCGGGCAGCCGCAGGCGCAGGTGCAACGCCAGGCCCCGCCCGCCAATACTGCGATGGCCGAAGCGCTCCGGAAGGCGGGGCTCGGAAAGTGAAGGCCGAGCTGAGCGGCGCCCACGGGAGCGACGCGGGGCGTTAGGCGGCCAACGGGAGAGCCGTGAGGCGTCAGTCGGCCAAGGAGGCTGCGAACCGTCAGGTCATGATCTCGTTGAGCGCGATCACGTTGCCTTCGGTGTCTTTCAGGAACGCTGACTTGACCGGCCCGAAATCCATCACATCGCCGACGGGTTTTCCTTCCACACCGGCAAAACTGGACCCGGCGAGGGCCTGGAAATTGACGCCCCGGACCTTGAGGGCCTCGACGAGGTCCTCGATGCCCGTAACCATGAAGCTCACCACCGGATATGGGGGCGGAATCCGGTCGGGCATTTCGCTCAGGACGATGCTCGAGCCGGAGGCCGCACCGAATGCCATGGGGTCCTCTGTGGGGCCCGACAAAAGGTCGAGGCCGAGGACGTCACGGTAAAAGATCCGTGCGCGGTTTCCGTCCTGCGCGGGCAGAATCGGGTTGACGTAGAAGCGGTTCAGCATGCTGTGCCTCCCTTGGTTCGGGGCGGGTCGGAAGTTCACGGTGGATCGGCGGCTACACCAATCGTTGCAGCAACCGTGGCGATGCGAAGGCGTATTTTGGTACAGCTTTCTCCGGCGTGGTGCAGCGTTCTCCGGCCAGCGCCGGTGGCGCGGGCGAGGGCGGCTTTCATGACCTGAAGTAGCGGTTTCTTCGTGGCATCTGGCGCGGGTCGATGTGCGGCGGGGGGATGAACCAGGGGATGCCGGTGCGGAGCTGGATGGTCCACAGTTCCTTGTGGATCAGGTGGTGGTGGTGGGTGCAGAGCATCGTGCCGTTGTCTGTGCTGGTGGCCCCGCCGCGGGACCAGTAGCTGATGTGGTGGGCTTCGCACCAGGGTGCGGGGATGGTGCAGCCGGGGAAGGCGCAGCCCTGGTCCCGGGCGGTGAGGGCCTTGCGGATGTGGGGCGGGAAGATCCGTGAGGTCCGGCCGATGTCCAGGATCCTGCCCTCGGTCCCGAGCAGTACCGGGATGATGTCCGCGTCGCAGGCGATTTTCCGGACGGTGCCGGCGGTGACGGGGCCGGTGAACAGCAGGGTTCCGGTGTTCCCTGTTCCGGTGTTCGGGGTTCCGGTGTGCGACGCCGTCCGGGCCGCGCCGGTGTCCGCGAGCCTTCCGAGCAGGTCCCGGTAGTCGATGGTGACCATGACCTGGGGGCGGAGTCCTCCCGCGGCGGGCAGCCCGCCCGTAGCCAGCGCGGCCTTGCAGGCGCCGACGAGGCCGTCCAGGAGTTTCTGCGGCCGGGAGCGGAGGTCCAGCCCGGCCGCGCCGGGATCACCGGCCGTCTCACCGGCTGCCTCGCCGGCCGTCTCGTTCCCGCTCCCGGCGGCCGGGCAGGCGGCCGGGCCCCCGCCGGGCTCCCCTGAGGGGTCCGTGGCGCCGGCGGGACGCTCGGGTCCCCCCGTGCCGGTGGTGCGGGGGTTGGTGGCGGTGTTCATGACGGTGAGGAGCTGTTCGAACTGGTCGGCGGTCGCGAAGATTTCCAGGTGGTGCAGGCCGTGGCGGGTGCGGCGGATGAAGGCGCCCTGGAGCTGGCGCAGGAGTTCTTCGGAGGGTTCGGCGCCGTCCTGGTCCAGGGCGTCGGTCCAGCGCCGGGCGATCCGTGCCAGGAAGTCGGGGTCGTTCTCGGCGGCGGTGCGCGTCAGGGCGTGCTCCATCGCCGCCGCGGCCGCGGCGTCGCAGCTGTGCCGGACGCCGTCCAGGGCCAGGGCGATGAGGCTCGCGGACCGGGAGGCGACCTCCCCGGCGGCGAGGGCTTCTGCGAGTTCCGCGCGGAGGGCAGGCAACGGCTGCCGGCCGGCGAGTACCGGGCGGGGCAGGACGCTGTCGGCAAGGGAGAGCCGGCGGCGGGCCTCCGCGGCGCTGATCCGCAGCCGCGCCCGCAGGAACTCCGTGGTGTTCCGGCAACCATCATCCAGCGGCACGGCCCCGGCCCGGGCGGCCACGGAGGCCGTCAGGGAAGCGTCAGCCCCGCCGGCTGCGCCGGCGTGGCTGACGCGGGAGCTGTTACTGGAGCTGTCGCTGGGGCTGTCCCGCCACCCGGTGGCCCACGATGTGGTGCCCGTGAAGGCTGTGGCCGCCGCCAGTTTCCTGCTCCGGTCCACTGCCCCGGCCGCGACGAGCTGCAGATACTCCACGGTCCGGGACAGTTCCTCCACCTCGCCGGCGAAGTCCGCCGCCTCGGCGAATCCGAAGCCCGCGGCATCATCCACGGCTGTTGCGGCCAGCGTCCGGAGCAAGCCCAGGGCACGGCCCAGGACAGCGCGGTCCACACCAGGATCTCCGGCCCGGGGTGTCCCCGCTGCCGTGTCCTGAAAACGAACGAACTCCCTCGTGGCGTCCATGAATCAACTCTAAAGTGCGGGTGCGACAATATTATCGCCAGCCACATCCCCGGTGTCAGGGCTTCCGGTCAGGGATGCTCCAGTACTCGCGGCCTGCCGAACTGCGTGCGCACGCCTGGCGAAAACAGCACGGACTCGGGCGGCCCCAGAACGGTAATCCCCGCCGCGCCCACCAGCTCATCATCGAGCAGGATCAGTTCTGCGCGGTACAGCGGCCAGGTGCCATGCGTGTTGGGGACGTACAGCGTGCGGCCGCGGAAGCGGGTGTGCAGACCGAACCGGGCGGTGAGGTGGACGGACAACGGATCTGTGGCTCCGGCGTCGGGCTCCGGGGACACAGCGAAATCACTCCTTGCACCGCACCGGAACCGGCGCACCGAATACCCGATGGACCGGTCCGCCGGGTCCGCCGGGGCCGGCAAGTCAGGCGGCCGGACGCTCGTGCGGGACCACACATACGGGATCCCGGCGGCCCGCGCGGCCAGAACCGCCGCCAGCCTGGACGCGTCCAGGGTCAAGAAGACAACGCCGCGTGTGCCGTCCGGCTCCCGGGAATAGAGGCGGACATTGATCTCGTTGAAATCGCCGAAATACGGGACGGGCGGGCCGTTGCCCAGCCCGGCGGCCCGCAGCCGGAACCCGATGAGGCCCACCCAGGCGGATCCGTCGAAGAGGTCCGGAATCACGCCCGGGGGCAGGAACGGCGCCGCGACGGCCTCGGGAATGCGCCAGTGCAGGAAGACGGCGTCGAGCCACCGCTGGTGCATGATGACGGGCAGGGGAAGCTCCGGCGGTTCCGGCCAGGGACCTGGGGCATGCGGTGGTTCAGCCATGGGCCGAGCCTAGCTTCGGCGACAGCCAGGCGGAAAGGAGTTCAGCCGGCGGAGGCGGGCGCGGTGGAACCCGCCGGTTGCTTCTGCCACGGCCAACGACCGGTGATTTCCAGCTCCAGCGAGAAGCTCAGGAACGTCCGGATGAGCACAATGATGGCCAGCACGCCCACGCTTTCGAAGGTGGGCGTGACGGCGACGGTCCGGATGATGTCGGCCGCCACCAGCAGCTCCAGACCCAGCAGGATGGAGCGGCCCAGCAGTTGCCGGTAGGAGCGGTAGACTGACAGCGGCTCGGACCCTGCCGGCCGGCGCTGGGGCTGGAATCCGCGCAGGGCCATCGGGATGGAGACGAGGGCGCCGACCACCATGACGGCCACCCCGGCGAAGTCCATAAACCGGCCGACGGTCTCAATAATGTGCTGAAAATCCATGGTTCCCCTCGAGAAAAGGCGGGTCGGCGCTGATATCCGAAGCAGCTGGCATGCGGAGCAGGGGCGCCTCTAAGGGTGCCGCACGCCGGCGCCGGCGAGGATGGCCCGGTAGCCTTCGCGGAAGCTCGGATAGGCGAACTCGAAGCCGGTGCCGCGCAACAGCGCGTTGCTGCAGCGCTTATTGCCGCCCCGCGACGGCTCGCTCCCCCCGGCCCCGGCGGCCGACGGCGGACGGGGGAGTCCCAGCTCGGCGGCCAGGAAGCGCAGCACCTCGCCGAGCTCGGCCGGTTCGTTGTCCACGCCCAGGTACACCGGTCCGGGCGTATCGGACATGCTGCACAGCCGGACGATCGCCGCCGCGGCGTCGTCCCGGTGGATGCGGTTGGTGAAGCGCGACCCGGCAGGCGCCACCGCGGTCCCGCCGCGCACCTGGTCGATCAGCCGGGTCCGGCCCGGCCCGTAGATTCCGCCCAGCCGCAGCACCACGGGCGTGATCCCGGTGCCGCGCAGCCGGCTGTGGAGCAGTTCCTCCGCTTCGCGGAGGATGCGGCCCGAGAATCCGCCGGGCGCCGCCGTCGTGCCTTCATCAATCCAGCCGCCGCCGGCGTCCCCGTAGACCGCGGTCGACGAGACAAACAGCACCCGGAGGGGAATACCACCGCCGACGCCCTTGGCGCCGTCGTCCGGTCCGCGGTCGCTGCCCCGTGAAGCCAGCACGGCGTCCAGCACATTCGCCAGGCCGTCGACATACGCTGCCCGGTAGGCCTCCTCGGTAGGGGCATCGGCCGCCACGGCGACGACGACGGCGGTGGTGTCCGCCGGGAGGGGCGGCAGGCCGCCGGAGCTCAGGTCAGCCGCGACGCCGTCGATGGCAGCCGGAAGTTTCTCCGGCGAACGCCGCCAGCCCACCACCCGGTGGCCGGCCGCTGCGAAGCGCAGCCCTGCCTCGGTGCCCAGATCGCCGCAACCGGCCAGAAGTACAGTCATGCTGGCCAGTCTGCCAGCTTTCACGCGTTAGCCGGCACCAGACGGCTGATATGTGGGAAGGTTTGTCAAGGGGCAGTGGTGAGCGGCTCCCAACTTCTTTGGTGGGGGCCGCTGGTTGGGGTGCCGTCCGGGTGTGGCGGTCGTGCTGGCGAGTCTTGTATTCGACTGCAGTGTCAGGCTGATATGCGCGGGTTGGGTTACCGCATGACGATTGTTCGGCTGGGACGTATCGCTGTCTAAAATCGAGCGTCAACGGCGTGGGCCGTGTGCTCATAGTCGCGTCTCGAGTTGGCCCCAAAGTGCTGCCACGTCACGCCCGCCACGCATCCGGAGGGCACGTTCTTTACGCCGCGTTCATGCGGCCCCCCTGCCCGTGTTCGCCTTGCTGGAGGGGCGCGGCCAGGGACCAGCACCAGCCGGCGAGTTCCCTGGCGATCGCGGTGTTGGCCGTGACGGACCTTTTCTTGCGGGCTTCGAATACTTCCCATTTGTGGTGGAGCCGGTGGTTGCCTTCCAGGGCGCGGATCCGGGTGGCCGGGGCGACGAGGTCCAGCTGGCGCAGCAGCCGTTCCCCGGGCCGGGAGTAGGGGCGCCGGTGCTGCCAGGCTGCCTCGATGAGGAGTTTGCGGGCGTATTTGCTGCCGGCTTTCGTGATCGGTCCCTGGTGCCGGGATTGGCCCGAGGACTGCTGACTGGGCACCAGCCCCAGGTAGGAGCCGATCGACGAGCCGGTGAACCGGGTCCAGTCGCCGATTTCCACGGCGAGTCCGAACCCGGTCGTGACCTGGATGCCGCGCAGGCACATCAACGCGTCGATCACCGGGGTGTACCGGCAGTCCTTGGCGACCGCCGCGACGCGCTGGTCGATGCGTTTCAGGTGCGCTGCCAGCAGTTCGGCCTGCTCCACGTCGGCTTCGTAGGTGAATTGGAGTACCGGGGAGTCGAAGTGCTGCCGGTGTAGCCAGGCCCCGTGCTCCTTCGTCCATTTGGTCTTCTCCGGGTACCTGATTCCGTGGCGGAGCAGGATCGCGTTGACATGCTGGCGGGCATGGGCGAGGTCCTTCGCGGCCGTGGCCCGCAGCCGGGACAAATCCCGCAGGTCCTCCTGCTCCCGCGTCGGGACCTGCACTTGCGTGACTTGGCCCAGGGCGAGCATTTCCGCCAAAAGCCGGGCGTCCCGCTTGTCCGTTTTAATCCTGTCTCCCGGTGCCCGCAGCAGCTTTGAGGACGCCGCCACCACACAGTCAACGCCGGCCTCCCGCAGGAACCGGGCCAGGACATACCCGGTCGGGCCCGACTCGTACACGGCCTTCACCGGCGGCTCGAAGCGGCGGACCCAATCCAAAACGACCGCCGGGTCCGAATCCATCTGCATCCGGACCAGTTCCCCGGTATCCGGGACCAGCGCGCAGCCGACAACAGACGCCGCGTGAACATCCAACCCAATAAACGTATGCTGAAACATAACCGGGACCTCCCAAAACTCACATGTGGCACTACCAATGCAACTCTCCGAGGGCCTCCGGGGCCAGGAGGTTGTTCACTGGCAATCCACGGACGCTGTGAAACAGAAGGTCCCGGCCCCTCGCCAACGGTGACCGCAGCCCCTGCCCGTCCGGATACAAGGCCATCCCCGCCGGGCCATAGGCCCCGCGGCGCCACCTCCGGGACGACGGAAACCCGCCAGCATCAAGCCGGCGCCGCGGGACCGCCCGGCGACAATGGCCGCCCCGGACGGGGCAGGAAACCCAACCACCCCCACCTCATATCGTCTAACGAGCGGGCAGTGTCTGGGACACTGTCGGAGATGGGCGGGGCGTTGACGGGGCTGCAGGCCGATAAGAGGACGCGAAGTTCATCAGCATTGATGCACCGACGATCAGCAGGGTCAACTGCAGCAGCAGTTCCAGCCAACTTGGCCCCCTGGATTTCCCCCGACGTTTTCGCCGTGGCGAACCCGTACTGAGTCCGAGTCGACGTTTGCGCAGCCGCGTATCCTTGCTGGGTCCCGGCTGGGGCTGGCCCAGCGGCGAGCCCATGCTGGGTCCCGGCTGGGGCTGGCCCAGCGGCGTATCCTGGCTGGCTCCCGCCTGGGCCCGGTTCCGCCACTGCTGCAAGGAGGCTGCCGGAGCATCTGCGCTCGCGAACTGCGCTGTGGTGAGCTGCGCCGTGGTGAGGAGCCGAGGACTCGACGGCCCCGCAAGCTGTTCGTTCAGGTAGGCATGGATGACTTGGACCTCGGCTCCGTCCAGAACAGGCGGCAGGCCGGCCACCGCCGGGCAGAGCCTGTCCAATCCCAGTATTCTGACGGCGCTCCCGGCGATCTCATCGACGTTCGGCTGCGCCACCAGGCAGATCCAGCCGCGGACAAAGAGACGGTGGTGCGGCTCCAGGAGCGCCGCCACGGCAGCGCCTTGTTCTGAGGCCGCGAGTACTTCCCTATCTTTCCGGTAGCCGTTCTGGCGCAGCCTTCCGCCGCCAGCCTGTACGTTGCCGCTCCAGTTCTTGGCATCGACGACGACGATTCCGCCGGGTCCGATCAGGATGTGGTCAAGGTTTGCCTTGGGCCTCCCCGGCCAATGGACGTCGTGGAGAGCCGACCAGCCGCTGGCGGCCAACTCACCCGTTTTCGTCGCAACCATCGCCTCGCCGGTCGCGCCCACAGACCAGGACTGTACGTTCCGTTCGGCTTGTTCCAGCTCCCGTCGGAGACGGGCCACGCGTTCCGTGGCGCGCCTTGACTGCTCGGCAGCCCCATCTCCAGCAGCCATGTCGTCCCCCAATATCGATGGCGTGCACGGCTGCCCCGGGTGGATGCAAACGTGTGGCTGCCACCTTATTCCAGACGATGGTGATTTTCCCAATCAAACGCCTGCCTTACAAGGGCAGCACCAAGCTGCCCTTAGGGTGCGGGGACCGGGAAGAACATCCGCGGATCCTGCAGGAGCGCCGGGTAATCGAAGGCCGAGCGGTCCAGGATCTCGTCCACCTTGAAATTGCGGGCGAAGCGGCCGTCCACCGTGATGGGCCGGCCCAGGACCTTGCCCACGGCGAAGGACGCGCCGCCCGCGAACGGGATCGCCACCACGGAGTTGCCGGGCAGCGTGGTGAAGGCTTCTTCCTGCTGCTGGCGTTTCCGGGTGGGCTTCTTGACGAGCTGCTTGGGGGGAAGCTTGCGCTGCTTGGCCGGGCGCCGGGCACCCGAATCGGCGTAGACGAACTGGTACTCATCGTCCGCGGCGGCGGCCTTCGCGCGTCCCGCCGGCGGCAGGCTGATGGTGTCCAGCTGCTCGGGCTCGATGTCCCCGACCGGCAGGCGGAGCACCCACAGGCGGTCCCCGGAAGGATCCTGCGGCAACAGCAGGTGCTTGGGCTCGGGCCAGACGTACTCCAGGTCCGGTTCCGTGCCCGGGAACAGCGGCGAGTAGAACCGCGGATCCTTGGCGATCAGCCTGGAGCGGTGGCTGAGGTGCAGTTCGGGGTTCCCCAGCCACGGGGGCATGGGAATCTTGGCGGCATAGGCAGGGTGTGCCGCCTGGGGCGCGAATTCCATGATCTTGTCACGGGTGCTGTCCTCGCCGCCGCGGGCCGTCCATTCGTCCACCATGGACAGGCCATAGAGGGTCAGTGCAGGCACGTGGCCCATCCACATCTGGACGGCAGGGTGGGACTGCCAGCCATACTCGGGGATCACCAGCGCACGCAGGATCTGCAGCGCTTCAACGCGCTGCTTGCCGAGCCGGACGCGGTCCAGAACCGCGGCGCTCTGCCGGAAATCGGGGAAGGGGAGGAAAGTCTGCATCTCTCCAGTTTGACGCCCCGCGCCTAATGCGCCAATTGCCGACGGATCGGGGTGAGCGCCTTCACATTTCGAAGCACAGGCAGGCGGCGCCTTGCGGTGGCGGGTAGAATAGCAGTAACCACCCCCTGCGCTGCGGAAGACACACCATGACACTTACACGTGAGGCGCCATTTGCGCCCAAGTACGGACAGATGCTCGGCCCGGAAGCAAATGGCATTCTGGTGCTGGAAGAGTTCACCATTGATCCCGCGGCGGCGCGTAAGGAACAGCACGGCTTCCGGGCCGCACTGGCCTCCGTAGCTCTGACCATGCGGCGCCTCCGGGCGTTCCGGATTTTCATCGCCATCGTGGCGATCGCCAATCTCCCCCTGTTCCTGCTCACCAGCGGCTGGCAGATCTACGTTGTGTCGCTGGCCCTCGTGGTGGCAGTCCACGCCGCCGTGTCCTGGCTGAACCACCACGAACCGAGGCTGCGGCAGCGGCAGATGCTGGAACTGCACCTCCACCGGGAGCGCAGCGCCAACTACCGCAAGGTCCGCGACGGCGTGAAGTACGTCATCGACGCCCCCGTCCGGATGAACGAAAAGCTCTACCTCGAACTGCTCGCCGCCAAGCGCGTGGCCCTGAATCTGGCCATGGGCACCGTGGCCCTGCTCGACACGAGCGACGACGCCGCCTGGAAAGTACGGATCGTCCGCGAACTGCCCCGGACCGCCTGAAAATCCAAACCGCCTGAAGTCCGGCTGCCTACCGTCCGGTAGAACGCGCCAAGCAACGACGCAGGAGCCCTCCCCGTGGGGGGCTCCTGCGTCGTTTTTTGTGCGTGGCGCTACGAAGGGAGCTGCAGCACCTGGCCCGGGAACACCAGCTGAGGATTGCTGATGGTCGCGGTGTTGGCGTCGGCGAGAAGTTGCCAGCCTCCGGCGATGTTGAGCTTCTCGGCGATGTTGCCCAAGGTGTCGCCGCTCTGGATCGTGTAGGTTTTGCCACTCAGGGGGACAGCCGCAGCGTGGCGCGGCTCCGGGACGGCGGCCTTGGGGGCGGCGTTCCGGGCGGGTGCCTGGGCAGCCGGGGCAGGAACCGCTGCGGGCGCTGCCCGCACAGGTGCGCTCTGCGGCGTTACGGCGCCGCCGGTCAAGCCAAGCTTCGCGGCGCAGGCCGGCCAGGCACCCCAGCCTTGGCTGGCATGGACCCTCTCGGCCACGGCGATCTGCTGCTCGCGGCTGGCGCTGCCCGCAGACCCGGTCCCGCCATGGGCCGCCCATGTGCTGGGGCTGAACTGCAGCCCGCCCGCGTAGCCGTTACCTGTATTGATGCCCCAATTGCCGCTGCTTTCGCACTGGGCCAGGGAATCCCAGGTGGAAGTAGGTGCGGCGGTTGGGACAGCGGCATTGGCGGCTGGGGCGGAGAGTGCGACGCCGGCGATCGAGACGGCCGCAAGCGTGAGGCCGCGGCGCGCGGCAGTACGGATTGTTGACGTTTTCATGGTGACAGATGCTCCTGAGGGCCACCGGCGCTCGGTCCGTCCCCGGACGTTGACGCGCTACTGCCCGCCCCTGACAATAGAGGTCATTTACGGTGTCTACCGGTCGGGCAGTATCTGGTGGTGGCAGCACCGGGCATGCATGCCCGGTTTCGGGCATGCATCCTAGGTTAAGGCAGGCCCGGACCGTTATCAAGACGTTATTTTTCTCGTCTTTTCGTGGCGGGCACCAGCCTGGAGCGCCGCCGGGAGATACGCGCCGCGAGATACGGCGCCGTCCGGCTCTTCGCGGAACGGGCGACGACGGCGGGCGTCCCGGTGGCCACGATCTTGCCGCCGGCGTCGCCACCGGCAGGCCCCAGATCGATCACCCAGTCGGCGGCGGCCACCACATCCATCTCGTGTTCCACCACAACCACCGTGTTCCCGGCGTCCACGAGCCGGTGCAACTGTGCCATCAGGAGTTCGACGTCGGCCGGGTGCAAGCCGGTGGTGGGCTCGTCCAGCAGATACAGGGTGTGGCCGCGCTGGGCGCGCTGCAGTTCGGTGGCGAGCTTGATGCGCTGGGCCTCGCCACCGGAGAGTTCGGTGGCGGGCTGGCCCAGCCGCAGGTAGCCCAGGCCCACCTCGCGCAGGGTCTCCAGGCTGCGCGCAGCGGCGGGGACGCCGGCGAGGAACCCTGCGGCCGCGTCCACCGTCAGGCCCAGCACCTCGGCGACGTTCCTGCCCCGGTACGTGACCTCCAGCGTTTCGGGGTTGTAGCGCGACCCCTGGCATTCCGGGCAGGGGCCGTAGCTGCCGGGCAGGAACAGCAGTTCGACGGCGACGAAGCCCTCGCCCTGGCACGTCTCGCAGCGGCCGCCGGCCACGTTGAAGGAGAAACGTCCGGCGCCGAAACCGCGGGCGCGGGACTCGTCCGTGGCCGCGAATTCCTTGCGGACTGCGTCGAACAGCCCCGTGTAGGTGGCGAGGTTGGAGCGCGGGGTCCGGCCGATCGGCTTCTGGTCCACCGTCACGAGCCGGTCCAGCTGCTCCAGCCCGGAGACTGGTCCGACGGTCAGCGGCCCTCCCACCTCACCGGTGCCGGCGTCTGGATTATCCAGGGACGTCCGGTCCGCCGTTTGAGCGTCCGGTCCGGCGTCGGGATGCAGTTGTCCGCCGACCACCTCGGCCAGGACGTGGCTGACCAGCGTCGATTTACCGGACCCGGACACACCGGTGACTGCGGTCAGGACCCCCAGCGGGAAGTCGGCGTCGAGCCCGCGCAGGTTGTGCCGGCTGATGTCCCGCAGTTCCAGCCAGCCCGCCGGCTCCCGGCGGACGCCGCCGCCGGTGCGGGAACCAACGCCGGGGCGGGAACGGCCGCCGGCCGGATCGCCGTCGTCGCCAGCTTTCCCCGCAACACCGTCAGGGAACAGGAACGGCCTGGTCACGGACGCATCCACCGCGGCGAGTCCGGCCACGGGGCCGCTGTAGAGCACCTCGCCGCCGCCCTCGCCGGCGCGCGGACCCACATCCACGAGCCAGTCGGCGCGGCGGACCACATCCATGTTGTGCTCCACGACGAACACGGAGTTGCCGGAGGATTTGAGCTGGTCCAGGACGGCGAGCAGGGGCTCGGCGTCGGCGGGGTGCAGTCCGGCCGAGGGCTCGTCGAGCACGTAGATCACGCCGAACAGGCCGGAACGGAGCTGGGTGGCGATCCGGAGGCGCTGCATCTCGCCGGGGGAGAGCGTGGGGGTGGAGCGGCCCAGGGCGAGGTAGCCCAGCCCCAGGTCCAGGAGCACCGTGACCCGTTGCAGCAGGTCCCGGGTGATGGCGACTGCCACCTCGTTGCCTTCGCCGGAGGACTGCTTGCGGGAGGCGGTCCCGGCCGCCGTGAGCTCCGTGGTGGGGCGGATGATCTCCGCGAGTTCGGCCATCGGCACGGCGTTGAGTTCGGCGATGGTCTTCCCGGCGAAGGTCACGGCGAGGGCGGCGGGGGTCAGGCCGCTCCCGCCGCAGCGCGGGCACGGTCCGGTTTCCATGAAGCGCAGCACCTTCTCCCGCATCGTGGCGCTCTTGGAATCGGCGAGGGTGTGCAGGACATAGCTCCGGGCGCTCCAGAACCGGCCCTTATACGGCTTGGCGACCCGGTCGCGCTGGGGCGTCACCTCCACCACGGGCTGCTCGTCGGTGAAGAGGATCCAGTCGCGGTGCTTCCTGGGCAGCTTCCGCCACGGGATGTCGACGTCGTAACCCAGGTGCGTGAGGATGTCGCGCAGGTTCTTGCCCTGCCAGGCGCCGGGCCAGGCCGCGATGGCGCCGTCGCGGATGCTCAGCGAGGGGTCCGGGACCAGGGAGGCTTCGCTGACGGTGTGCGCGACGCCCAGGCCATGGCATTCCGGGCAGGCGCCTGCCGCGGTGTTCGGGGAGAAGGCGTCCGAGTCCAGCTGGCCGGCGCCGTCCGGGTAGCTGCCGGCCCGCGAGAAGAGCATCCGCAGCGAGTTGGACAGCGTGGTCACCGTGCCGACGGTGGACCGCGAACTCGGGGTGCCGCGGCGCTGCTGGAGTGCGACGGCGGGCGGCAGCCCGGTGATCTGCTCCACCTTGGGATTGTGGCCCTGCTGGATGAGCCGGCGGGCGTACGGCGCCACGGATTCGAAGTAGCGGCGCTGGGCCTCGGCATAGATGGTGCCGAAAGCCAGGGACGACTTGCCCGAGCCGGAGACTCCGGTGAACGCCACGATGGCGTCGCGGGGCACGTCCACATCCACATTGCGCAGGTTGTTTTCCCGGGCGCCGCGCACCCGGACAAAACCGTCCGTGGGGTGGCCGGGAGCCAGTGTTGGCAGGGCCATGGCGGCGGAACCGGAAGCATGCTGTTCACTTTGCATTGCTCCGACTCTATCGGCGCCGGCGCTCCCGGGCATTATCCTTGCCGGATGGAACCTTACGACGGCGGCGCTGGCGCCGGCACCAGCGATCCCGGCAGCTCCGGCTCCGAAAGCGCCGGCCCGGGCACCGGCACCGGCTCCGAAAGCGCCGGCCCGGGCACCCCGGACCACGCAATCGAGCTGGAGGCGGACGTCCCGGCAGCCGTCAAGGGCGCGCTGCCGGTGGCCGAGCTGCACCTGCACATCGAGGGAACGCTGGAGCCGGAACTGATCTTTGCGCTCGCGGAACGCAACGGGATCCGGCTGCCGTACGCGGACCTGGACGAGCTCCGCGGCCGGTATGAGTTCACGGACCTGCAGTCCTTCCTGGACCTGTACTACGCCAACATGGCGGTGCTGCGGACCGAGCAGGACTTCGCCGACATGACCCGCGCCTATCTTTCCCGGGCTGCGCTCGCCGGGGTGCGGCATGCCGAGATCATGCTGGACCCGCAGGCGCACCTGTCCCGCGGGGTTTCCCTGGCGACCTGCGTGAACGGGGTGGCGTCGGTTCTGGCGACGTCCCGCGAGGAGTTCGGCATCTCCACGTTGCTGATCGCGGCGTTCCTGCGGGACCTGTCCGAGGAGTCCGCGCTGGACGTGCTGGAGCAGTTGCTGGCGATGGACGCGCCGATCGCCGGGATCGGCCTCGATTCGGCGGAGGTCGGCAACCCTCCGGCGAAGTTCGAGCGGCTGTTTGCACGGGCCAGGGAGGCCGGCCTGCGGCGCATCGCCCACGCCGGCGAGGAAGGCCCGCCGTCGTACATCATCGAGGCGCTGGACGTACTGGGTGCCGAGCGGATCGACCACGGCATCCGGTGCCTGGAGGACCCGGAGCTCGTGGAACGGCTCGTCGAGGACCTCACGCCCCTCACCGTCTGCCCCCTTTCCAACGTCAGGCTCCGGGCCGTGGACACCCTGGCCGACCACCCGCTGCCGGCGATGCTCGCGGCGGGGCTGAACGTCAGCGTGAACTCGGATGATCCGGCGTATTTCGGCGGCTACGTGGATGACAACTTCGCCCAGCTGAAGGCGGTGATCGGCCTGTCCGAGTTCGACTGCGTGCGGATGGCGGCCAACTCGATCCGCTCCTCCTTCGCGAGCGAGGAACGCAAGACGGAGCTGCTGGCCGAGCTGGCGGAGTCGGGGCACTGACAGCCAGTCCAAGCACGGGCAACGCGGGGTCACTTAGCGCCCATTCCGGCGCCTGGGATGGGCCGGATCTGACCCCGCGTTGTTTTTTCAGCGTATGCGGCCGACGCCGTGGCCAGGCCTTGTTTTCCGTGCGGCCGGGCGCCATAGTTCTGCTATATGTGCCGGCCCGATGACCGGCCCTCCAGAGCCAGGCCCTGGTTCGACTGCCCCATTCCAGGAGGAGCGCGAGAAATGTCGGGTTGGAACGCCGACAATGCCGCCGGCCCTCTTGGCGCCGGCGCCGTCACCATCCTTGACGGTTCCTCGTTCTGCATCATGGCGCCCAACGGCGACATGGTTCCCGGGAGTCCCCACGGCGCATTTTTTCACGACACCCGGTACATAACCGGATGGAACCTCAGCGTCGACGACGCCCCGCTCGAGGCGCTTGCCGCGACAGCCCTGGAACCTTTTCGGGCGTTGTTTATCGGCAGGGTCAGCGGCCGAGCCGGCGGCGCCGACACGCCGCTGCTGATAGAGAGGAAAAGGACTATTGGTGCCGGACTCACCGAAACCATCACAGTCGAGAACCACTCGGGCGCGCCCAACACCTGCAGGCTCGCCTTGACCGTAACTGCTGATTTCGCCGATCTCTTCGAGGTCAAGGACGGCAGGCCTGCCGGCCGAGGGAAGCAGAAGGTCCGCCTGGAGGGCGGTTGCCTCCTCATCGAATCCGAGTCGGGAAGCCGGCGCTATGGGCTGGCCGTCCGCGCGGCAGGCGCTGCTTTCGAGGCGCACCGGCTTGTCTTTAATCCGACAATTCCTGCCCACGGGAAATGGACCCAGACCGTCACGGCCACCCCGTACCTGAACGGTGAGGCGGTGATATCTGCGGCGGCATATGGGACTACGGGAGTTTCCTCCGAGGCGCAACGCCTCCTCTCCTGGCAGATGTCCATGCCCATCCCGAATGTTGGCGACGCCGCCGTCCAAGACACGATCCTGCGCAGCCAGGAGGATCTCGGCTCGCTCCGGATCTTCGACCCGGACCACCCGGAACGCACAGTCGCCGCCGCCGGCGCCCCGTGGTTCATGGCCCTGTTCGGGCGTGACAGCCTGCTCTCATCCCTTATGTCCCTGCTGCTGGACCCGTCCCTGGCACTTGGGACCCTCCAGACGCTGGCCGACCATCAGGGGAAGGCAGTGAACCCGGCGACGGAAGAGGAACCGGGCCGTATCCTCCACGAAGTGCGCCTGGGTGCCAGCACCGAGTCCGTCCTGGGTGGCCGCAGCATCTACTACGGAACCGCTGACGCCACCCCGTTGTTCGTCGCCGTCCTCAGCGAACTGGGACGGTGGGGCCTGGAAACGGACGCGGTACACGCACTGCTGCCAGCCGCGGACCGCGCGCTTGCCTGGATTGAGAACTACGGCGACCGCGACGGCGACGGATTCGTCGAATACCAGCGGCAGACCGAACACGGGCTCATAAACCAGGGCTGGAAGGATTCCTGGGACGGCATCAACTTCGCCGATGGCAGCATCGCCCAGAGCCCGATAGCCCTGTGCGAAGTCCAGGCGTACACGTACGGGGCGTATGTGGGGCGCGCCCTGATGGCGCTGGGCGACGGCGACACAGAAACAGCCGATCGCTGGGCTGCCAAGGCCGCCCGGCTGAAGGAAGCTTTCAACGAACGCTTCTGGCTCCCGGACCGCGGCTACTTCGCCATCGCCTTGGACGGGGACAAAAAACCCGTTGATGCCCTCGCCTCCAACATGGGCCACTGCCTCTGGATGGGCATCGTGGACACAGACAAGGCAGCGCAGGTGGCCGAACGCCTGATGTCCCCGGAAATGTTCACCGGCTGGGGGATCCGCACTCTCGCGAGCAGCATGGGCGCCTACAACCCTCTCAGCTACCACAACGGGTCTGTCTGGCCGCACGACAGCGCGTTGGCAGCCCACGGGCTGATGAAGTATGGATTCATCGACGAGGCCCAGAGAATTGCCTACGGTCTCTTCGAGGCAGCGGACCACTTTGGAGGCCGGCTCCCGGAACTGTTCTCCGGACTGGACCGTGCCAGATATCCCAAGCCCGTGCCGTATCCTGCGGCATGCTCCCCCCAGGCCTGGGCGGCAGCTGCCCCGATCCACCTGATCCGCACGCTGATGCGGTTCGACCCGGCCCTTCCGTGGAATGAGCTCTGGCTGGCGCCGGAACTCCCCGAAGGCTTCGGACAGTTCCGCGTGGACAACGTCCCGTTTGCCGGCAAAAGGCTCTCCATCAACATCACCCAGGACTCGGTGACTGTGGACGGGCTGCCGGAGTCCGTCCAGCTCCGGCTGGAAGCCCGACCCGCCCTGCTGGAACTGTTGAACCTGACCCGGACGAAATGACCGTCCCGGACGCCGACGGAGGCTCCGCAGGCAAAGTATGCGCAAAGCTACTGGCGGGTACCCGAGATTGGTCCCTCACTTCGCCCGTTCAGGCTGTCATAGTGGGACACGACACACGCAGTTAGCCGTTTCCGTTCGCGGAAAGGCCACATCCTTGGCAAAATGCTTGTGGATCAATTGCTTCTAAAGGAGACCCATGGGCGCGAACACCGCGGAAAACACGACCCTTCGACTGAAAGCCGTGCTGGAAGTTCTGGCAGAGGGGGTTTGGTCGGCTGAGAAGCTGAACGCCGGGGCGGTCCTGGGTGAGGCAATCGAGCGCGTGCCGCTCAATGAGTATGAGCGTGAACTGCTCAGCGGGGGCATTCCGCGCGGACACAAGACGCTGACCACGGCCACCGCCAGGCTGGTCAAGGCCGGCTGGCTCGTCAAGGGCCGTTCCGGCTGGTCCATCACCGACGACGGCCAGCGTGCCACCGTCGCGTTCGCCGAGCCTGCGGCTTTCGTTGCAGCGCTCGACGCCGGCACCCCGGTCCCGGCCGGCACCCCGCTGCCTGCGGCACCGGCGCAGAAGCCGGCCGCCAAGGCTGTCCGCAAGGCCGCGGCCCCGGCCGCGTCCGCCGAGGATAAGAAAGCTCCGTCGAAAGCCACCAAGGCTGTCGGCAAGGCCGCCAAACTGATCGACGACGCTGTGGCACCGGTCGCGAAGGCCGTCCGCAAGCGCAAGACGGCCGCCGCGGCGCAGACCGAGCCAGTGGCCGAAGCGGCGGCAGGATCGGCACCGTCCGGCTCCGCCGTCAGCACCGAAACGGTCGAGCAGCCGGCGGCCGTCGCTGTCGCCGGCGATTTCAACATCGCGCTGGGTGCCCCCGCCAACTGGGCCCCCCAGTACGAGGAGTCCCAGATGGAACTGGACCTCGTGGACCAGCTCTGGAAGCTCGCGGCCGACGTCCCGGCCGGCTTCTATACCTTCAAGATCGCGCTCAACCGCTCCTGGGATGAGAACTACGGCGCGTTCGGCGTGTTCGACGGTCCCAACCACGAGGTGCACCACGGCGGCGGCCCGCTGGTCATCCACTACGACCACCGGACGCGCGACATCGTCCTGGGCTAAAGGTCCTGGCCGGAAGGTTCCGCGCTAAAGCGCGCCGGCGCCGTTCCGGCGGCAAAGGCTCGCACCCTGGGTGGCGGCGTCCGGTGGCCCTAGAATCGGGCCATGGACGCCGTCCAGGTCGCCGGTCTCCGCATCGCGATCCTCCGCGGGACTTCTCCGGAAGAGACCTTGGTGCTGCCCTGGCCGGATTCCTGCGGGAAGCCGTGCCCGGCAGGCCCCATGTCCTGGGCTTGTCCATGGGTTCCGGGATCGCGCTGCTGAATGCGATCGGCCACGCCGACTACCGGGAGGTCCTGCCGGCCGTCGCTGTGCCCACGCTCCTGCTGTACGGCGCGGAGGACACCAGGGCGCCGTTGAGCGTTGCCCTGGAGCTGCACCAGCGGATCCCGGGATCCACGCTCGCGGTGATTCCCGACGTCGGGCATCTCGCCGCCGCCGAAGCGCCGGAGGCGTTCAACGCCGAGGTCCGGCGGTTCCTGCACAGCGTGGCCGGCGGTTGAGCCAGGCCTTGGTGCCGAGCTGGACTACCGAAGCCCGGCCATCACTTGAAACGGGCCGTCATTGGAACCGGGTCGGATCCGGCCGGGGTGCGGGGCCGGGATCGGGAATCGGCAAGGGGCCAGGTGCAGGGCCGGGGGCCGGCCCGGGCACAGGACTCGGACCCGGCGGCGGGACCGGGCCGGGCTCCGGGGGAAAGGGATCGCCCGGTTCCGGCTGCGGGGTGGTGGGGCCGGGCTCCGGGGGAAACGGATCAGGTTCCCGGGTGGGTGGAATAGTCATGCCGCGCTCCCTCTGTTTGTCGGTCTGATTATCGACCAGTTCCGGCAGGCTGGGAAGGCCCGGCCGCCGCGGCCCCCGCCGCGGCCGCCGCGACGAAGCACGCAACGAGGCCCGCCGCGCCCCACCAGGGACGCGGTCGGGGAGGCTCCCGTGCCTATTGGGCATTTTCGTTAGTTCGTCGGGGGTCAGGCGGCCAGTTCGTGGTCGTGTTTGTTCAGGCGGTGCAAGTAGTCGTTGAGGTCGGCGCGGGTGTATTTCCAATCGAACGGTTCCGCGGTCGCGTTGTAGCGGTTCTGGAAGGCGAGCACGCGCTTGGCGAGCTGGTCGAGGTCTTTGAAATCGCCTCCGGTGATGGCCTTGCGCTGCAGGATGGAGAAGTAGATCTCGACCTGGTTCAACCATGAGGCATGCACGGGCAGGTGGACCAGCGTGGCGGTAGGCCACGCGGCGTCCATCCGCTCGATGGAGCGGGCCCCGTTATGCGAGGATCCGTTATCGACCACCCAGAACACCCGCTTGGCCGAGGCGTAGGGCTCGGTGGTCATGACCTTCTCCACCAGTTCGGCGAAGGGTGCGATCCCGGTCTTTTCGGCGATCGTGCCGATCACTTCCGCGCGGTGGACGTCGTAGGCGGCAAAGTAGGCCAGGGTGCCGCCGCGGCGGTATTCGAACTCGATCCTGCGGGTCCGCCCCGGGCCCGGGGCCAGGCCTGGATGGCGCCGGCAGGGCCTGCAGCTGGGATTTCTCGTCGGCGCTGATCACGTACTCGTCCGGCCCGAGCGGTTCGCCGTCCCGGATGCGGGCGTAGAGATCCAGCACCCGCGCCGCCTTGGTCTCGAAGGCCGGGTCGCGGGGGAAGATCCAGGACCGGTGCTGCCACGGTTTGATCGCGTCCTTGGCCAGCCAGCGGGCGACAGTGGCCTGGCTGATCGATGCGACCAGCCCCTCGGCGACAGCCTCGTGCGCCAGTTCCGCACCGGACCAGCGTCCCAGCGGCACGTCCTTCTCCGCCGGCGGGGTGCAGGCCAGGGCCTTGATCCCGGCGACCTGCACCGGGGTGAACGTGTGCGGCCGCCCGGTCCGGGCCAGGTCCTTGAGCCCGTCCAGCCCGCCGGCGGCGTAGCGTTTACGCCACTTGCGCACGGTATCGACATGGATCCGCAGGCCCGTGGCGATGACCGCGTTGGGTTCTCCCCGCGCGGCGGCGAGCACGATCCGCGCCCGCAGGACATCACGGTACGGGGCCCGTGCGGAACCGGCGCGTGCGGCCAGCACGGCCTCGGCGGCAGTGGACAGGTTGATCGTGAACGGGGAAGAGATCACCATGGGATCCATTTATCCTCCGCCGGCCGCGCCCCGCCGCGGTGCCACGCCGCACGGCCACCCCGCCGCGGCAGGTAGGGCAGAATGAAGGCCATGGCCAGGATTCCCGAATCGACGAAGACCTCCCTGCACCAGCGCCTGACCGCCCGCGCCAGGGAACGCTGGCCGCAGATCGAAAGGATCAACACCCGCTTCCGGGCCGGTTTCGCCTACGTCGACGCCGTCCTTCCCGGCGGGGAAGTACAGCAGCTGTGCCGGCTGCGCTATGCCGGCTACGCCAACCAGTGGGGCTTCGCGATCTACCGCGCCAGCCACGACGACTACGAGGACAACTACCTGCCCACCGGGCTGGCCGGCGGCACTGCCGAAGACGCCCTCGACACCGCCTGCGGCCTCTACCTCGCCGACCCCACCGCCTGGACCTAGACCCCCGACGAACTAACGAAAATGACCACTAGTTCCGGGCGGCGATTGTCCTGTCCCGGTCCTCGAACACATCCTCGCCGGGGCCGGAGAAGGCGCGGGAACGCTGTACAGCCTCGATGGAACCGGTGAACAACTGGGAATCGTGCGGGTCGGCCGGGTGGTGCCGGGGGTGCTCATCCGCGGCGGATACCTTGCCGGGGCGGCCGTTTCCGGACTCCGCCCGGGACCGGGCCGGAGCCATCGTCTCGAGGCGCACGTGCGGGAGCGCCGCCGGGTGGTCCTGCTGCAGGAACAGCACGAGTTCTTCACGGATCAGGCAGCGCAGGTCAAACAGCGAGGCGCTGTCCGCCGCGCTGACCAGGATGCGGACCCGGACAAAGCCGGCCGTCGCATCGGTGATCTGCAGGATGCCCACGCGCTTGTCCCACAGCGCCGTTTCGGCCAGCACCGTCTTAAGCTCCGCACGCATCGCTTCGACAGGAGCACGCCAGTCGAGGTCGAACTCCACTGTGCCCATGACCTCGGACTGGCGCCGGGTCCAGTTCTCGAACGGCGTGGTGGTGAAGTAGGTGGACGGCAGGATCAGCCGGCGGTCGTCCCAGATGTGGACCACCACATAGGTCAGGGTGATCTCCTCGATCCGGCCCCATTCCTTCTGGACCACGACGACGTCGTCCACCCGGATCGCGTCCGTGAACGCGAGCTGGACGCCGGCGAACACGTTGACCAGGGAGGTCTGCGCGGCGAGGCCGGCCACGATCGACAGCACGCCGGCGGAGGCCAGCAGTCCGGCGCCGAGGGCCTGGATCGCCGGGAAGGTCAGCATCGCGCTGCCCAGCCCCACCACCACGATCAGGGCGACGCCGATCCGGCGCGCCAGGATCACCTGGGTGCGGAGTCGGCGGGCCCGGCGGTTGTCCGCCACATCGACCCGGTAGCGCATGAGCACCATGGTCTCGATGATCAGCAGCATGGCCACGGCCAGCCACGCCACCGATGCGATGAGGCCGATCAGGAGCAGATGGTCCACGCCGTGGCGCCATTCGATGTCCCCGGCGGACACCGCGAGGGCGATCCGGACACCGATCAGGCACAGCACGAAACGTAAGGGGAGCCGGGCCATCCGCGACGTCTCGCGCAGTTCGGTTTGTTTGCGGTTGAGGCGGAGCACAATCCGGCGCAGCAGCCAGGACAGGACGAGTCCGGCGGCCACGGCGAGGGCCATGGCGAGGAAGGGCATTGCTTGAGTTAAGAAATCTTGCATCACTTAAAGGTCTAGCAAGCTTTCGCGGGCCCCTGAAATCAGGCGCGTGTCAACGTGGGACCGGTCACGCCGGGCCCCGTGGACGGAAAGCGCCCGGTGGACGGCCGGTCCGCCGGCGGGTTTGGCAGCGGCCGCGGGACCTTTGGCCCTAGCATTCAGGCCCGGACTGCCCGCACCATCGAAGAAGTTTCTATCCTCGGGGGAGGGTAAATGCGTCAATTCGGAATGCGTCGACTTAAAGTAGGCCGATTCCTGGTAGCGGGTTGGGCGGTGTCCGCATGGGTTTGCGCCGCTGCGTTGCTGGCGGGTTGCGGGTCGAGCGGGTCCAGCGGGTCCACCGCCCCGCCGTCAGCGTCGCCGACGAGTAGCCCCAGCACGGCCCCGACCCCGGCCACGCCGGCCCCGGGAACACCAACTGCCGGCACATCGGCGTCGGGCTGGAAGAGCTTCACGACGTCGGACGGCACGTTGACGTTCGACCTGCCCGCGGCGTGGACCATCAAGGATCCGGCCGGGGAAGTTGCCGAGGGCGGCGGAGCGTTTGTGGAGGTGTCCAATCCGGCGGGGAAGCCGATGGCCACGCTCCGAACGAACATGGCCACAGGATCCACCTGCACCGAGCGGTACCCCTATGCGGTCCTGGACACTCAGCCGCTGCCGGCTCTGGCGCAGGCGGGAAGCACCCCCCGCTTTATCTTCGAGTCTCGGACCGACACGACCGCCAAGGATCCACAGCTCATAAATATCTTCGCGTACGGGATTGTAACGGGCCCCGAGCCCACGGGGGATAAGGGGTGCCCCATCTTCCACTTCTTCACATGGCCGCCCAACGCGGCGATGTTCGCGGGCGCCTACAACCCCTTCGACACCACACCCGGGAATGAGCCGCACGTGGACACCCCCGAGGCCTACAAGGAGACGGCCGAGTACAAGGACATCCGGAAAATGATCACATCGCTGCGGCCGGCGGGGCAGTAGCCGACGGTTGCCGGACCGGAAGCGAGGGCTTCGCATGGGCCTGAGGGGACGGGCGGAGTCGGTGTCCACCGCGATTCTCCTTGCCTCGCTGCTGGTCGCGTGCGGCCCGCCGGCACCGCCGCCCGCCACCACGGGTGCTCCGGTGAGCCAGCCGCCCGGCAGCACCGGAGCTCCGGCGACCCCCGCGCCGTCCGGCAACTCGACGGCGCCAGGCTCAGCGGCGCAGGCACCGGCGGGTCCCACGACGGCGGGTCCCACGACGGCGGGTCCCACGACGGCGGGCCCCACGACGGCCGCGCCGGGTGGCACCACGCCGGGTGGCACGACGCCGGCGGCTCACCGGCAGGGTCACAGACTGGCCCACCCACGCAGGCTGTGCCGCCGCCGTCGGGCTGGCGTACCTTCACGACGTCGGACGGGCAGCTGAGTTTCGACTATCCGTCGGCCTGGACCGTCAAGGATCCGGCAGGCGAGGCGCCGCTGGGCGGGGAATTCGTGGACGTCGTGAACGCCGCCGGCAAACAGATGGCCGGCTTGCGCACGAACGTGGTCACCGGAGCGGAATGCACCCAGCAGTACCCGTACGAGGTCTTCGATTCCGAGCCGATGCAGGCGCTCACCGAATCCGGTGCCGCCGACCACAACGTGCCCCGCTACGTCTTCGAAACCCGGGGAGACACCACGGCGCCGGAGCCGTCGCCGCCCACCCTCGCCGGGTACGGGATCACGATGATGCCGGAGGAGACCGGCCCGACGGCGTGCCCGATGTTCCACCTGTTCCTCTGGCCGCCCAGCGGTGCGCTGTTCGGCCAGGCGTACGACCCGGCGAACAACACGACGCCGGGGGACCCGTCGCTGCCGTACCTGGCGAAGGCGAAGCTCTACGCCGCAACCCCGGAGTACCAGGACATCCGGAAAATGATCACCTCGCTCCGGCCGGCCGGCAGGTAGCCGGGCGTACGCTGGGGCTTGATCAGCGCTTGTCCGCACGGAAAGGCCCGCCATGGGGATTATTGCCCGCCGCCGCAACGCTGTCCCGACGGATCCGGCTCCGGGCCGCCGGCGGAGGTCCCGGCGGCTGCTGCGCATTTTTGCGCTGCTGGCTCTTATCGTTGTGGGGCTGGGACTGGTCTCGACGGCGGGCAACTGGTTCCTTGAGCGGCAGGAGCGGGCCAGCATCACCCCCTATGGCGAAAGAATGGAGATCGCCGGCGGAACGGTCAATGTGTACCGGAACGGTCACCCCGGCCAGCCGATCGTGCTCCTCAGCGGCCTGGGGACGGCTGCGCCCGCGCTGGACTTCGCCCCGCTGATCCGGGAGCTGGGCGACTACGACGTCATCGTGGTGGAGGGATTCGGGTACGGCTACAGCGACATGAGCGCCAGCGAGCGCACCAACAAGAACATCAGCACAGAAGTCCATGAGGTGCTCGGGAAGCTCGACCTCGGCCGGCCGTATGTCCTGGCGGGGCACTCGATCGCCGGTTTCTACATGCTCGACTACGCCAACCGGTACCCGAACGAGGTAGCGGCCGTGATCGGGATCGACCCCACCGTGCCGGCGGCGACGAGCGGGCCGGTTGAGCTGCCGCTGCAAGGGTCGGGCGTGGAACGGATGCTGTCCATCACGGGAGTGGCCCGGGCGGTCCTCGCGGTCGCACCGGCGCTGGGGGAGCCGGACGGCACCGCGTATACACCGGATGAACGCGAGCGCATCCGCCTCATGACGAGCTGGAACCTGGGCAACCAGGCCGTCGCCGACGAGACCGCCCGGATCGGCAACAACGCGGCGGACCTCAGGGGAGTCAGCTATCCCGACGAACTGCCCGTGCTCACGTTTATCTCGGAGGCAGGGTCCCCGGCGGCGTCCGCCAAGGCCGAGGCGCTGGAGAACATCCTGAAAAACGTCAAACACCACGAAACCGTGCCTCTCGACGGCGGCCACTATCTGCACTGGACCCAGGCCAGGACCATGGCCGAATCGATCCGGACCTTCCTCGGCAGCCGGTAGCAGGGCGCCGGGCCCCTCAGCCTGACGGGATCCGGCCCGAACTCAGCCGGCCGGCGTCGTCGGCGCCGCGTCGGAGGCGGGCCGCCGCGAACCGCCCCGGAGCGCCGTGCGGATGCTGACCTTCGAGGTGTAGGAGATGGAACCGTACTGGAAGAGCCGCACGGCCAGGCGGAGCATGACGGCGGCGCCGCCGAAGAGGATGGCGATCACGATGCCGGCCTCGAGCAGGTTCAGCGAGCCGAAGCCGTTCCGCAGCAGCGCGGTGACCGGGGCGGAGAACGGGAAGTAGGTGAAGATCTGCACGATCGCGGCGTGCGGATCCGAGACCACCAGGGCCACGGCGTAGAACGGCACGAAGATCAGCGCCATCATGACGCCCATGAAGTTGCCGGCTTCCTTGGCCGTCGGCATCACCGCCCCGATCGCCACGAGCGTGGTGGTGAACAGCGCGAACCCGCCGACGAGGATCAGGAAGCCGACGGTCATCCGGACCGGGTCGAAGATCAGCGGGGGCAGGTCCACGGCGGAGAGGCTCAGCTCGCCGGGGAAGAACAGGGCGCCGATGACGATCGGGGAGGTGAACACGATCATCTGTAACAGCCCGATCGCGAACAGCGCGATCACCTTGCCCGCGATGAGCGTGGTGGGCTTCAGGGTGGTCAGGATCATCTCCGTGACGCGGTTTTCCTTCTCCTCGAGGGTGGAATTGAGCATCTGCCCGGCCAGCAGCACGATCAGGCCGTAGAAGATGACCAGGAAGATCAGCGGCGGTACCACGGTGCCCAGGCCGCCGGATTCCCGGGAGCCCTCGTAGGTGACGGTGTCGATCTGCGCCTTGCCGGCGGCGAGCGTGGACAGCTGCGGTGAAGCGATTTTCTGTTCGACGGCGCGGGCCAGCATGGCCTGCGCGACGGCGCCGTACTTGCCGTTTTCGAAGATCCCCTTGTCCGTTCCGTAGACGCGGACCGCGGTGGATTCCGGGTGGGCGGGGAAATCGAAGTACGCGTCCACTGCCCCGGACTGCACGGCCCTGATTCCGGCGTCCGGGGAGCCGACCGGCCGTGCGCGGAAGAGCGCGGCGTCCCCGGCGGTGACCAGGCCGGAGGCGTCCGTGTAGGAAATCCTGAACTGGGCGCTCTTCTGGGCTTCCGCGGCGGTGTCCGTCGTGGTGTTGCTTAGGAAGATCAGCCCGAACACGATCGCCATGATGACGGGCACGGCCAGGGTGCCGATCCAGAACCGCCGCTTGGTCACGGTGCGGACGAACTCGAAGCCGATCACGGTGCCGAGATTGTGCCGGGCCATGGCTACGCGCCGTCCCGGCTGAATCCGCCGTCCCCGCTGAGTCCGCCGTCCGGCGTGCGGCGGGCACCGTCGGGCGGCCCGACGTCGGGTTGGTTCTGGTCGCCGTAGACGCGCAGGAAGATGTCCTCAAGGGAAACCTTGGTGGTGGTGAAGCTGCGGACGGTCACGCCGTCGTCGATCAGGTCCTTGAGGATGGCGGCCTCATCGGTGGCGTCGGTGATGGTCAGTTCCGCGTAGTTGGTTTCCTGGAGCAGCACCGCGTAGTGGGGCGACGGCGGAATGGTCCCGCTGTATTTGATCCGGATGATGCGGCCGCCGTACCTGTTCTGCACCTCGTCGATGGTCCCGTAGGCCTCCGCGGTGCCGTCCTTGAGCAGGATGACGCGGTCGCAGAGGCGTTCCACTTCCTCCATCTGGTGGGTCACCATGACGACGGTGGCACCGGCCCGTTTCTGTCCGGCAATGATGTCCATCAGCAGGCGCCGGTTGACCGGGTCGAAGCCCTTGGTTGGCTCGTCGAGGATCAGCAGTTCGGGGTTGTTCATGATGGTGACGCCGAGCTGGACCTTTTGCTGCTGGCCGCTCGAGAGCTTGTCCAGCAGGGAGTAGGCCTTGTCCGCCAGCGCCACCCGGTCCAGGTACTCGAGCGAGAATTGCCGGGCGGCGCGGCGTTCCATCCCCTTGAGCCGGCCGAAGTAGGTCATGATGTCGATGACCTTTTCCTTCTTGTACAGCCCGCGCTCCTCCGGGAGGTAGCCGAGCCGGTCCCCGTGCTCGGGCTTGAAGTCCCGGCCGTTGATGTGCAGAATCCCGGCGGTCGGTTCGTAGATGCCCAGGAGGGCGCGGATCGTCGTCGTCTTCCCGGAGCCGTTGCTGCCCAGGAAGCCGAAGGTCTCCCCGGCCTGCACGTCGAAGGACAGGTCGCGGATCACGGTGGTGGAGCCGAAATCCATGCGGAAGCCGCTGATGTGGACCCGTGCCTCGTCCATTGCTGCCCCCGACTTTGTCGGACAGCACTACACCGCGGGGGAGTGCCGGTGCCTTCGATTGGCCGGCGTCGGGATGCCTTTCCTGGTCCGGCCCGTCCCGCCCCACGCGTTCGCGCGGGCCTCCGTGATCAGGCCTGTGCCGGCGCACTCGCGGACTGCCCTGATGCCGTCAGCGGCGGATTGTTTGTCCTCGAAGGCCATGGAAGTGGCCAGTACTGTACCGTCTGCTCCCAGGAGCCGGAACCTGACGTTCGACTCCGCGTCCATGAAGATTTCAAATTGTCCTGCCATCGTCGTGTCCTTTCTGGCAGTAGCGCCGCCGCGGGCGGTCAGGGCACGTCCCTGTGCTGATGCCGTCTGCTCCACAAGATCCCGCAACGCTGAAAGACCAGCCTCTCCCGGGCGAAACGGTCGCGGAAGGGGCCAAAGTCCCCTTGTGTCTGGTGCCTGATAGTGTGCCCGGCGCTACATTGGGAGCATGGCTGAGTTTCCAGAGGCGGAGTCCGGGGAGTTCGTCCGGCTGAAGGCACGGGTGGACGGCGTGGTGCAGGGCGTCGGGTTCCGGTACTGGACGGTGCGCAAGGCCGAGGAGCTCGCGCTGACCGGCACGGTCAGGAACAACGACGACGGCTCGGTCGCCGTCGTCGCCGAGGGGCCGCAGGCTGTGGTCCTGGAGTTCCGGCGCTGGCTGCGCTCGCCGGAGGCGCCCGGACGGGTGGAAAACGTGGACGAAGCCCTCACGGCCGCGACAGGGGAGTTCAGCGGATTCCAGGTGGGGTACTAGTTCCAACGGCGGCTACGAACGCGTCCTGGCCTCCGACATGCGGTACCACTTCGTCATCGACACCTCGACGCTGGGCTAACCGCCCCATGTAGCTCGCAGTTGTTGCCGTTTTGGACGCTCAAAACGGCAACAACTGCGAGTCAGTTGGGCAAATGAGACGAGGACGACGGCGGGAATCACCGCCGTCGTCCTCTTGGCTTTGCTTGAAGGGGTAAATCAGCCGATCGGCTCAGCCATCTTCTCCACGACGTACTGGGCGTCCACGGAGGCGCCGGTCACGGGATCCTTCATTTCCACTTTCCAGCTGCGGGCAAACTGGTCAACCCCGCTGGTCATGGCCACGGTGCCGGAGATGAGGACAGTTCCGGGTTGGTTCAGGCCGCGTTCGGTGAGTACGTCCAGCCAGTAGTCGGGCGTCAACAGGGCTCCCAGCGAGCTGTCCTGGATCAGGGTATCCGGGGTGTCGTCAGTCCCTACCCATCCCTTCAGGGTGATCTGGTCCAGGTGGTCCCGTACGTCATCCAGACGCCAGGCCTTGCGGCCCAGGACGTCCGGGCTGGCGTTCTTGCTCCAGGCCACCCCGTGGACCTCGAGTTCGCGGTCGGTGTGGTCGCACGCAACAGTGAGGAGCACGCCGTCGTCGGTGATGACCAGCGCCCACTCAGCCTCCCCGGAGGTCCTGCCATGCTGCACGCGGACTTCCGATACCTGCTGCGCCAGGTAGGGGGACACTGGATAGAGGGCCGGAGTCGTGGTGGGGCCCGGAACGCCGAGTTCGGCCAGCTCGGCGATGTGGGCCTGCACTTCCTCCTGCTCCCGCCCTGCGTAGCCCGCATTCAAGAGGTGCTTTACCTGGACGTCCTGGGTGCGACCGTCGGGGAGTTCGAAGCTCAGAATCGTCGTCATGTTGGAGCCCATCCTTTGGTTGTGCTGGAGAAATTTACAAACCGGAAACCGGAAACGGTCGCCAATGTACATCCAGTATGCGTAATGTATACATTTAACGCCAGCGTGACAGGCGTCACCGTAAAAATCTCGTGGAGGACAACACCATGGCCAACGTCCCAGTTCCGGCTTCCGGCGCAGCGCCGCGCCCGGACAAGCCGATTCACCCCAAGGGTCTCTACAAGGCCTTTGCCGCCAGCCTCACCGGCACCGCGCTCGAGTGGTACGACTTCGCCGTCTACTCGGCGGCAGCCGCCGTCGTATTTCCCATCGTCTTCTTCCCCTCGTCCGACCCCCTGACCGGGACCATCCTGGCCTTTTCCACCTACGCCGTGGGCTATGTGTCCCGCCCGGTAGGCGGCATCATCTTTGGCCGGCTTGGCGACCGGATCGGCCGCAAGAAGGTCCTGGTCACAACCCTGATGATCATCGGCGTGGCCACAGTGCTGATCGGTGTGCTGCCCGGCTACGGCAGCATCGGCATCGCCGCGCCCATCATCCTGGTCCTGCTGCGGTTCGCCCAGGGCGTTGGCGTGGGCGGGGAATGGGGTGGCGCCGTCCTGCTCTCCAGCGAATACGGCGACCCCCACCGGCGCGGCTTCTGGGCCTCAGCAGCCCAGGTGGGCCCGCCCGCCGGCAACCTCCTGGCCAACGGCGCCCTCGCTGTCCTCACCCTGGCGCTGACCGAGGAACAGTTCATCGGCTTCGGCTGGCGCATCGCCTTCCTGGTGTCCGCCCTGCTGGTCGGCTTCGGCCTCTGGATCAGGCTGAAGCTTGAAGACACCCCTGTCTTCAAGGCGATCGAGGCCCACGGCGAACAGCCCAGCGCCCCCGTCCGTGAGGTCTTCAGCAAAGAACTCCGCCCGCTGATCGCCGCCATTTTGTGCCGTGTGGGACCCGATGTGCTGTACGCCCTGTTTACCGTCTTCACCCTCACCTACGGCATCCAGGTCCTCGGCTACGAGCGCAACCAGGTGCTCACCGCCGTCCTGATCGGCTCGGCGTTCCAGCTGTTCATGATCCCGCTGGCCGGCGCCGTCTCCGACCGGTTCAACCGCCGCCTGGTCTATGGCACCGGCGCGGTGGTGGGTGCGGTATGGACGTTCGTCTTCTTCGGAGTCCTGGGCGGCAACAACCAGCCGATGCTCATCGTGGGCATCGTGCTGGGCCTGATGGCGCACTCCTTCATGTATGGCCCGCAGGCCGCCTTCATCGTGGAGCAGTTCTCACCGCGTCTCCGCTCCACTGGAAGTTCGCTCGCGTACACGTTCGCCGGCGTGATCGGCGGAGCCATAGCGCCGCTGATGTTCACGCTGCTGCTCTCCCAGTTCGGCACCTGGATTCCGGTGGCCATTTACGTCGCCGTTGCCGGCGCCGTCACCGTGGTGGGACTGGCCCTCGGCCGGGATTCCAACACTGTGGAGGACGAGGACTACCGCCTGCTCCTGGAAGGATCCGCAGCAGCGCGCCAGCAGGCCGGCGTCGGGGATCCCGCTGAGCAACTGAACTAGGTGCGGAGCAGAAGATCCCGGGTGACAGCCAGGTGATGGTCAATGGCTTCCTGGGCCTTCGCGGCGTCGCCGGATACCAGGGCATCGAGGATGTCCTGGTGTTCGGCGCACACCTGCTCACGCCGGCCGCCAACACGGAAGAGCGCGGATACCCCCACCAGGATCTGCCGGACGTGCAGCTTGCTGTAGGTGCGGGAGATGAGTTCGTTGCCCGCGGCGTCGATGAGCTGCTGGTGGAAAAGGGTATCCAGGCGGATAAATTCCCGCGCGGCTTCTGGACTGAGGTTGTCCGGAAGCTTGGCCTGCTGGTCCAGAGTGTCCTGCATCGTCTTGGCAGGCACCCTGCGTTGTTCGATGACCAATCGGGCTGCATGGCTTTCGAGCACGCCTCGCAGTTCCATCAGCTCGGAGATTTCGCGGCCCGTCACCAAGGGGACATAGGCGCCTCGCTGCGGAATCAGTTCCACGAGCCCGTCGGATACCAGGAGCAGCAGTGCTTCACGGACGGGCGTGCGCGAGACCCCGATTTCGGCGGCAAGCTCCTGCTCGTTGAGAAACCGGCCCTGCATTTCAGGATCGATCAGAACATTCTCACGCAGATACGCGTACGCCTTCTCGCGGCCGGACGCCGCTGTCCCCGAACTTTTTCGCATACATTATGTATACAACAGACTGGAGTAATTTCATGCGTTTAGCAGTGGCCCAAATCATCACCGGAGCCGATCTGGCTGCCAACCTGGAGCTGATTCGAGAATACGCCACGGGCGCCAAAGCCGCCGGAGCCGAGCTTGTGGTGTTCCCGGAAGCCGCGATGCGCGCCTTCGGCAACAGCCTCGCGGACATCGCCGAGCCGCTGGACGGCCCGTGGGCCGCGGCCGTCCGCGACATAGCCAGGGATCTGGAGATCACCGTCGTGGCAGGCATGTTCACCCCGGGAGACGATGGCCGGGTGCGCAACACCCTGCTCGTGACCGGCCCGGGGATCGACACCTCCTACGACAAGATCCACCTTTTTGATGCCTTCGGCTTCGCCGAGTCCGATTCGGTGGACGCCGGCACGTCACCCGTGACCTTCGAAGTCAACGGCACGGTGATAGGCCTCGCCACCTGCTACGACGTGCGCTTCCCTGCGCTTTTTACGGCCAACGCACGGGCGGGCGCCCAAGTCAACATTGTCTGCGCGTCGTGGGGTGCCGGTGAAGGAAAGGCGGAGCAGTGGGACCTGCTGGTCCGGGCCCGCGCCGTGGACAGCACCACGTTCGTGGTGGCCTGCGGCCAGGGCGATCCCGCCAGCATCGGCCGGCCGGCTGCCGGCGCCGCCCCCACCGGGATCGGCCACAGCGCCGTGGTATCGCCACTTGGCTCTCCCCTCGTTGCCCTGGGTCGCGAACCCGAACTGGTGGTCGTGGACATTGACCCGTCCGTCGTCACAGAGGTCCGCGGAAAGCTGCCGGTCCTGGCGAACGCCAGGAGTTTCTAGGCCGAGCACACGGAAAAAGGAAGCGGACGACGGCGCGGCCTCCCGCCGTCGTCCCTTCTATCGGTGCCCCATCACCAGGGGTCAGCACCAGCAGCGCCCAACTGGACGCACGCCTTGAAATCGGGCCACTGGGCGCCGTTCCCTGCGCAACATTTCCGCGGCGTCGTTGACAGGCTGTGTGACAGATGCCATAGTTTTCATATGGACCTGTTGGACAGCTGGACAGCTAGACAAGACCGAGTGGTACGCGTTGGCGCGGCTGAAGCGGTTTTCGCATCGCTCCGGGGCGCCATTGAAGGCGGCAAGATTCCGGTTGGTACCCGCCTCGACTCGGAGGCAGCGCTTGCCAAGCAGTACGGTGTGAGCCGCACGATGGTCAGGGAGGCGTTGCGCTCGTGCACCGCACTGGGACTGACCGCCACCCACACGGGCAAGGGCACCTTTGTCATCGCTGATAAAGTCGCCCAGGACCTCAAACTCGGCAAATACTCGGCCAGCGCCCTCGTGGAAGCCCGTCCCCACGTAGAAGTTCCTGCCGCCGGCCTTGCGGCCCAACGCCGCAGTCCCGAAGACCTGGAGGCTCTGCGCGAAATCCTTGAGGAGATGGCCGAGGAGGACGATCTCCAGCAGTGGGTGCTGTTGAACACTGAGTTCCACGTGACCATCGCCCGGTGCAGCGGCAACGGCGTCTTCGAAACATTCCTGTCAGATATCTGCGACGCCATGGCCAACCAATCGAATACCCTCAACCTCGTGGCGGACCGGCGCAAGGAATCGGGTGAAGAGCACGCCCGGATTTTCGCTGCCATCGAGAATGGATCAGCCGACGACGCATCCCGGGCCATGAGAATGCATTTGCACGGCGTCGAATGCGCCCTGAGCACCGTTGTCCCCGGAGGCGGGAACTCCCGATCCGGCCATACGCACTAAGTCCTAAGCCCCGAATGTCGCTCAGCGTCCCCTGACCTGCCGCATCGCCGCAAGCCCCGCGCGGCCTCCTTGCCGTGGCACAACCATGCCCATAGTGCCGGCTGCGGCATCACTCAGACCTGCCTCTGGCCCAAGATTTCCTTGTCCAAACCCGTCAACGAAGCCCTGCGAGGACCCCACCATCAGCACCGCCACGGACACCCGTTCCGAACACGACCTGCTCGGGGACCGCGACGTGCCCGCCGGCGCCTACTGGGGTGTCCACACGCTCCGCGCCGTGGAGAACTTCCCCATCACCGGCCAGCCGCTGTCCTCCAACATGCACCTGGTCCGCGGGCTGGCCGCCGTGAAGATGGCGGCCGCCCGCACCAACCGCGAACTCGGCCTCCTGGACGCCGAACGGGCCCGGGCGATCGAGGACGCCTGCATGGATGTGCTGAGCGGCAAGTTCAGCGAGCAGTTCGTGGTGGACGTCATCCAGGGCGGCGCCGGGACGTCGTCGAACATGAACGCGAACGAGGTGATTGCCAACCGGGCCCTGGAAATCCTGGGCCGCCCCAAGGGCGACTACGCCCGGCTGCACCCGAACGACCACGTAAACCTCAGCCAGTCCACGAACGACGTCTACCCCACGGCCGTGAAGCTGGGCACCATCTTCGCCGCCCGGGAACTGCTGGCAGCACTCGAGGAACTGGAGGAGGCCTTCGCCGCCAAGGCCCTCGAGTTCCGCACGGTGGTCAAGATGGGGCGCACCCAGCTGCAGGACGCGGTCCCCATGACCCTGGGCCAGGAATTCGGCAGCTACGCCGTGACCATCGGCGAAGACAGGCTGCGGCTGGCCGAGGCTGACCTGCTGATCCACGAGATCAACCTGGGTGCCACGGCGATCGGTACCGGGCTGAACGCCCCCGCAGGCTACGCCGGGGCGGCCTGCCGGCACCTGGCCGAGATCACCGGCCTGCCCCTGGTCACCGCGGTGGACCTCATCGAGGCCACGCAGGACGTGGGCGCGTTCGTGCACCTCTCCGGGGTGCTCAAGCGCGTCGCCGTGAAGCTGTCCAAGATCTGCAACGACCTGCGGCTGCTCTCCTCCGGCCCGCGGGCCGGCTTCGGCGAAATCAACCTGCCCGCCGTGCAGTCCGGTTCCTCCATCATGCCCGGCAAGATCAACCCGGTCATCCCGGAGGTCGTCAGCCAGGTGGCCTACGAGGTCGTGGGGAACGACGTCACCATCACCATGGCCGCCGAGGCCGGGCAGCTTCAGCTCAACGCCTTCGAACCGATCATCGTCCACAGCCTCCACAAGAGCATCTCCCACCTGGAAGCGGCCTGCCGCACCCTCACGGCACGCTGCGTCCGGGGCATCACCGCCAACACCGAACGCCTCCGGCTGACGGTGGAACAGTCAATCGGCCTGGTCACGGCGCTGAACCCCCACCTCGGCTACTCCACCGCAACCGCCATCGCCCAGGAAGCCCTCGCCACCGGCAAGGGCGTCGCTGAACTGGTGCTCGAACACGGGCTGCTCACCGCCGAGCAGCTCGACGAGCTCCTCAGCCCCCAACGCCTGGCCAACCTGAGCAAATAGTCCCCAACCGCTCCCTAACCTCGCAAGCTCAGTTAGGGAACCCTGCGGTCGTGGGCCCACCCAACCGCTCCCTAACCTCGCAAGCTCAGTTAGGGAACCCTGCGGTCGTGGGCCCACCCAACCGCTCCCTAACCTCGCAAGCTCAGTTAGGGAACCCTGCGGTCGTGGGCCCACCCAACCGCTCCCTAACCTCGCAAGCTCAGTTAGGGAACCCTGCGGTCGTGGGCCCACCCAACCGCTCCCTAACCTCGCAAGCTCAGTTAGGGAACCCTGCGGTCGTGGGCCCACCCAACCGCTCCCTAACCTCGCAAGCTCAGTTAGGGAACCCTGCGGTCGTGGGCCCACCCAACCGCTCCCTAACCTCGCAAGCTCAGTTAGGGAACCCTGCGGTCGTGGGCCCACCCAACCGCTCCCTAACCTCGCAAGCTCAGTTAGGGAACCCTGCGGTCGTGGGCCCACCCAACCGCTCCCTAACCTCGCAAGCTCAGTTAGGGAACCCTGCGGTCGTGGGCCCACCGCCGCTGGTTGAGCCTGTCGAAACCAGGTCTCGACAAGCTCGACCAGCGACCACCCCGTCCGACCAGGGAGCCGGGGGCGCACCGTCGCGCCCAAAATCCCTACTGACTACAGAGAAAACGGAACTCGAGGACGAGGACCGTTCCAACACCGGGCCACCATCCCGGCCTCTAGACAAGGACTAACTTGAAAAACAAATCAACCATGTGGATTCTGGCAGCGCTCGTGTTCGGAATCCTCAGCGGGCTGCTCTTCCACTGGCTGCTGCCGGTGGACACGCGCGGTTCCGTCGTGGCCGTCCTCGACACCGTGACGCACATGTTCCTGAACCTCATCAAAATGATCATTGCCCCGCTGATCTTCGCCACCCTGGTGTCCGGCATCGCAGGAGCGGCCAAATCCGCCGGGGTGGGCAAGCTGTTTGGCCGCTCCATGATCTGGTTCCTGTCCGCCTCCGTCCTGGTAGGCGCCTTCGGATTTATCACGGCCCATATACTCAACGTCGGTGACGGGCTCAACCTGATGCCGGGAGGTGACGCGGGAATGGAAACGAAGCCCCTCGATTACCAGGCGTTTGTTACCCACATCATCCCCACGAGCGTCTTCGCCGCACTGACGGAAAACAACCCCCTTCAGATCCTCGTATTCGGCGCTCTCTTCGGCATCGCCCTGCTGAACCTCCGGAAGAAGGGCCGCTCCTCCATAGCGGATGCCATCGACGAACTGATGGGCATCATGCTGAAGGTCACCGGATACGTGATGAAGGCGGCCCCGGTGGGCGTATTCGCCGGCATCGCGGCAGCCTTCACCTCCAAGGGCGTGGACGCTTTCGCAACCTACGCGTCGTTCATCGGCGGCTTCTACATCTCCCTCTCCGCACTCTGGGCGATCATGATCGCCGTCGCCGTCGCCTTCCTCGGACGGGCGGCCTTCCGGCTGGTCCGGATAGTGCGCGAACCCATGGTCATCGCATTCGCCACCTCCAGCAGCGAAGCCGCGCTGCCCAAGCTCATTGAAGGCCTGACCAAGTTCGGCATCGAGAAGCGCACCACCGGTTTTGTGCTGCCCCTGGGTTACTCGTTCAACGTGGACGGGTCCATGATGTACATGACCTTCGCATCGGTCTTCCTCATCAACGCCTACGGCATCGACATGGACCTTGGCCAGCAGATCGCGATGACCGCAATGCTCCTGCTCAGCAGCAAAGGCATGGCCGGCGTGCCGCGCGGGTCACTCGTCGTCGTAGCGGCCGTGGTCCCTGCCTTCGGTATCCCCGCCGCCGGAATAGGTGTCCTGCTGGTGATCGACCAGCTCCTGGACATGGGACGCACGGCCACCAACATCCTGGGCAATGCCATCGCCACCGCGGTCATCGGCCGAAACCACGACAAGGCTGCTTCCCTCCTCGAGGGATCACCTGCGGAAGCTGCTTACGACGCTGACGACGCGTACGACACTGAAGACAGCAGGGATCCTGGGCGCGTTTCGATGCACTGACCGGATCTCGCTCCGCCCACCAACCCTCAGCCAGCGAATCTACCCCCCACACCGGATGAAAGGCCATGGCAATGACCACTGATTTTGAGATCCAGAGGTCGATGGATATGCATCACATTGAGCGCCCGGAAAGAGCACCAAGCAGACCGATCAGATCACAGATCGTCGAGTATCTGGCAAGCAACGGCGCCAGCAAAGTAGCCGACATCAGCAACGGCATCGCCTCCTCGCGGGGCTCAGTCAGATACCATCTGGCAGCGCTGGAGACCGCTTCGATCGTCCGTTCCAACATTTCCCCCGGAGCGAGATGCCGGTTCACACCCTTCTACGCGCTTGCCCCTGAAAAACCGGAGTCGGGCTCCTAGCCAGACGGCGCCGGCTACCAAGTAGGCGGACGACGGCGGGACCCCCCGCCGTCGTCCGCTGTTCGCATTGGTCCCGGGACCTAAAAGCCGCCATGGAATTTAGGTCAGCTTCCATATTCTCCGGCATTTGCTCTGGATAGCATTGGGTGACCGGACAGAGCCGTCCGGCCCGGTGTCGATGTCAGAAGGAAGCTCATGGCCGCAGCTACAGTGGACGACATCCTGTCGGATCTCCCTCTGGGTTTCGCCAGCCTCATCCTCCGGCCGTCCCGCGCTGATTCTCCGATCGAACGCTTCCTGATCGTCGACGCCGACGACGAGACTTCCGACGGCGGGGCGGCATTCGTCCTGCTGATCGGGGTTCGCGGACGCTCCGCCTTGCCGGCGTTGCGGCGCCTCCTGAAGAATCCTCCCCTGGTGCTGGCCGTCAAAGGCGGTCCCGGGGAGCTCGGGGAAGCCGAGGAGCTGCTCCGGGCTGCCGGTACGGGCCTCCTTCTGGTGGAGCCGGACGCGGACTGGGACCGGCTCCTGTCCATTGCCAAGGACCGGATCCAGCCGCCCAGCTACCAGAGCGAAGTGCTGACGCTGTTGGAAGAGGACCTGTTCGCCATAGCGCAGACGACGGCCCGCCTGACGTCCAGCCACGTGGTCATCGAGGACGCCGCCAACAAGGTCCTGGCGTACTCCACGGTGACCAACGACATCGACGAACTGCGGAAGGCATCGATTCTGGCCCGGCGCGGTCCGCGCAAATACGAACTCCTCCTCAAGGATCTGGGTGCCTACCGCGAACTGCACCGGACCCGCCTGCCTGTCCGGGTTCCGGCGAGGCCCCAGGACGGCCTGCGGGAGCGCGTCGCCATCACGCTGTTCGCCGGCGAACGCATCATGGGGTACATCTGGCTGCAGGAAACCGGGGACGGCTTCGGCGCTGATGTTGACTATGTGCTGACCGGATCAGCCGCGCGGGTGTCAGCCGAACTGATCCGCTACCGCAACCAGCAGTCGGTGCACATGCGCGAGGACCGGATTGCGCGGATCCTTTCGGGTCCGGCAGAAGCCGCGGCGAGCGCCCACAGCGAGAAGATCCCTGCGGACCGCCCCACGGCACTGATCCTGCTGGGAATGTCGGCCGCCGGGGCGCAGGAAGACGATGCAGCGCTCAAACATGGGGAGCTCGCCAGCCTGGCGTCGATCCATGCGGCGGCCTACAAACCGTCGGCCATCGTAGGACAGTTCAACGGCGACACCGCCGTGATCATCCCGGCACTCCAGTCCGCCAATGCCGAAGCCGGGCTTCGGAGCCTTGCCGAGGCCATCGTCAGGGACGCCGGGAAGCACCTTGGCATCACTCCGTTCGCGGCGGTGGGACCAATCGCACCGGATCTGCTGTCGATTCATTCGGTGACCGCCAAGACGGAGGCCCTGCTCGGCTGCATGCGGAGGTCAGGGACCGCTTCCGTGGCCACGGTGGACGATTTCGAAACGGACATCCTGTTCTACGAAGCAGTTGAGAACTTCACCGCCTCGGCCTTCCGTCATCGCAGCCTCTGGGCCCTCCTCCGTGACGATACCGAGCTGGCCGAAACCCTCCGGGCGTATTTCGACGCGTCGCTGGACGTGGCCGAATGCGCCCAGCGGATGAAACTGCACAAGAACACCGTCTACTACAGGATCAGCAAGGTCAGCCGTGTCACCGGCCTGAACTTCAGCAATCCCCACCATTCATTGGTCGCCCTCCTTCACATCCAGGAGTGGGCCGGCACGCATAAGGAGCATCTGGGCAAGAAATGATGACAGCACTCGATTCGCCGCCCCTTGGCCTGGTCCTGGATGACATTGTCCGCAGCCACCGGCCCCGGAGTGAAACAGGGTGGGTTCCCGCCAGCATCCCCCACCTGTCATCGCCGCCGTTCGACCGTTTCGGAATTGCGGTGGCCACGACGTCCGGGGACGTGTTCAGCTCCGGTGACGCCGATCTTCCCTTCTCCATCCAGAGCATCTCGAAGGTCTTCACGCTGGCCATGGCGCTCAGCGCCGATGACCCCGATGCGCTCTGGTCCCGGGTGCTGCGCGAACCGTCAGGAACGTCCTTCAACTCACTGGTGCAGCTTGAAGTGGAGCACGGCATCCCGCGGAACCCGTTCATCAACTCGGGCGCCCTGGTGGTCACGGACCATCTGATGGAAAGATTTCCCGACGCCGCCGGCCAGGTCCTGCGCTTCCTCGCCGGTCAGGTGGGTCACCAGAATGGAAGACAGAGTCCTTTCATCGACGAGGTGGCCGCAGAGAGTGAGCTCGCCAACAGCAGCCGCAACCTGGCTCTCGCCTACTTCCTGAAGGACTTCGGCAACCTGCGGCGGCCCGCCCACGCAGTGGTTGAAAACTACGTCAGGCAGTGCTCCATCATGATGAGCTGCGTGGAGGTGGCCAAGGCCGGACTCTTCCTCGCGCAGGACGGCCGGGGAGCCCAAGGCACCGTGGTCTCCCGGAGCGAGGCCAAACGCATCGGCTCCATCATGCTGACCTGCGGCATGTATGACGCGGCCGGCGAGTTCGCCTACCGCGTGGGACTTCCCGGGAAGAGCGGTGTGGGCGGCGGCATCCTGGCCATCGTCCCCGGCGAGGGCGCTATCTGCGTCTGGAGCCCCCGGCTGGATGCCAAAGGCAATTCACTGGCCGGGACAGCGGCCCTCGCTGATCTGTCCGACCGCACCGGGTGGTCGGTCTTCTGACCTGACCCCGGCTGTCCCCACAATTTCCTGCTAGAACCCCCCATTTGGATCTTTGACAGGTCGAAAGGAACACCCATGCCCAACAACCCCAATGACGCGGTTGGTTTGAACGAGGCCGACGGCGGCCACGCCCACGCCCCGGATGCCCTGATCCATGCCGAAGACGCCGGCTACCACAAGGGCCTCAAGGCGCGGCAGATCCAGATGATCGCCATCGGCGGTGCCATCGGCACCGGCCTGTTCCTCGGCGCGGGCGGCCGGCTCAACGCGGCGGGCCCGTCCCTGGTCATCGCCTACGCGGTCTGCGGCTTCTTTGCTTTCCTGATCCTCCGGGCGCTGGGCGAACTGGTGCTGCACCGCCCGTCGTCGGGCTCGTTCGTCTCCTACGCCCGTGAGTTCTTCGGTGAGAAGGCGGCCTTTATCTCGGGCTGGTTCTACTGGATCAACTGGGCCACCACCACCATCGTGGACATCACCGCCGCCGCGCTCTACATGAACTTCTTCGGCAAGTACGTCCCCTGGATGGGCGCGGTGCCGCAGTGGGCCTGGGCCCTGATCGCGCTGGTGGTGGTTCTTTGCCTCAACCTCGTCTCGGTCAAGGTCTTCGGCGAACTCGAGTTCTGGTTCGCCCTGATCAAGGTGGCGGCGCTGGGGGCGTTCCTCATCATCGGCACGTACTTTGTCATCTTCGGCACGCCGGTGGACGGCCAGGATGTCGGGCTGAGCCTGCTCTCCGACAACGGCGGCATCTTCCCCAACGGCCTGCTTCCGATGATCATCCTGATGCAGGGTGTGCTGTTCGCCTACGCCTCGATTGAGCTGGTGGGCACGGCCGCGGGTGAGACCGAAAACCCGGAAAAGATCATGCCCAAGGCCATCAACTCGGTGGTGTTCCGCATCGCCGTGTTCTACGTGGGCTCGGTCATCCTGCTGGCGCTGCTGCTGCCGTACACGTCCTACGAGAAGGGTGTGAGTCCCTTCGTGACGTTCTTCGGCTCGCTGGGGATCCAGGGCGTGGACGTCATCATGAACCTGGTGGTCCTCACCGCCGCGCTGTCCTCGCTCAACGCGGGCCTGTACTCCACGGGCCGCATCCTGCGCTCCATGTCCATGGCCGGATCGGCGCCGAGGTTCGCCCAGCGCATGAACAGGGCAGGCGTCCCTTACGGCGGCATCGCCCTCACGGCGGTGGTCTCGCTGCTGGGCGTCCCGCTGAACTACCTGGTGCCCGCGCAGGCCTTCGAGATCGTGCTGAACGTCGCCTCGGTGGGAATCGTCGTCACGTGGGCCACCATCGTGGTGTGCCAGATCCAGCTCAAGCGCTGGGCGGACAGGGGCTGGGTGGAACGCCCCTCCTTCCGAATGTTTGGTGCGCCCTACACCGGCTATCTGTCGCTGCTGTTCCTGCTCGGCGTGCTGATTATGGTCTTCATCGACTCGCCGCTCACCCTGCTGGTGACCGTCGTGGCTTCTGCCCTGATGGTGGCCGGCTGGTATGCCTGCCGGAAACGGATCCACGAGATCGCCGAGACCCGGAAGGGCTATACGGGTGCCGCGCCCGTGGTGGCCAACCGGACTCCCATCCGGTAGGCGATTACCCTGCCACCGGCCCCCGGTTCCGCTGCCCAGCCCAAACCTCAAGAAACGACTGAAAGCCCGATGAAGCTACTCAATCCGCTGAGCCACAACACCCCGCCTACGGAAAGCCAGGCGACAGTCGGTTGCGAGGACGGCTGCTTCTTCTGCACCGGACCGGAAACAGACTAAGCACCACCAATCGTTCCGCTGGATTCGGCGGAACTGCCCTGCACCCTCACTCAACGCATCCAAATCCAACCCAACCCGAGAAGACAAGAAGTGATGACAACGGAGTCCGCATCCACCATGACCGCAACCGACACGCAGCCGTTCGAAGGCGACACCATCCACCAAGGCCCCGTACAGCTCGTCCCATCGACTATCCCGGCGAACCTGAATGGCGGCAGTACCCTGAAATCCGCCGGGCACGTGATTGTTGACTCCCTCGTGGCCCACGGAGTCGAACGCACCTATGTTGTTCCCGGCGAGAGCTTCCTGGACGTGCTGGACGGGCTGCACGGCTCTGACATCGACACGGTGGTCTGCCGGCATGAGGGCGGCGCCGCCTACATGGCCGAGGCTGACGGGAAGATGAACCAGCGTCCGGGCGTGGCCATGGTCACCCGTGGACCCGGCGCGGCCAACGCACATGTTGGCCTGCACACCGCCTGGCAGGACTCCACCCCGATGCTGCTCTTCGTCGGGCTCATCCCTTTTGCCCACCGGGACCGCGAAGCGTTCCAGGAATTTGATATCAAGGCCTGGTTCGACACAGGAGCCAAACGCGTTATGGTGCTTGACCATGCCGAACGGGCGTCCGAGATCGTTGCGGAAGCGATGTTCGCGTCAATGAGCGGACGGCCGGGCCCGGTGGTGGTGGGTCTGCCGGAAGACATCATCCGCCAGCAGGTGGATCCAGCCCTGCACCCCACCATCCCCGTGGCCACCGGCGGAATGAGCACCCCGGATGCCGAAGCACTCGCCGCGGCCCTGGCAAATTCCTCGAAGCCCCTTTTTGTCACCGGCGGCAACGACTGGTCCCAGGAAGCGGCCCACCAACTCACAGAATGGCTCGAAAAGCACCACATCCCGGCCGCCGCGGAATGGCGCACGCAGGGAACAGTTCCCTTCGACTCGCCGAGCTACGTGGGCCCGATCGGTTACGGCCGCCCCCGCCCCACGTACGACCTGCTCGAGGAAACCGACCTCCTCGTTTTCGTCGGGACCGTCCCGGGGGACGTGATCACGGACGGCTTTGTCTGCAGGCAGGACTGGAACAAGAAGAACTTCCTGGTGACCATAGACCCCTCGTTGCGCGGCCGCTCAGGTCCGGTCTCGAGGCAGATAGTGGCGAAACCGGATGCCTTCGTCCGGGATCTCGTTGAAATCGACCTGCCTATGAAAGAGGAGTGGAAAGCGTGGACGGCCAGGATGCGCGCCGAGCAGACTTCCTTCGCCAGCCTGCCGCCGGTCACCCCCTGCGAAGGGCCTGCAAGGATGGACACCCTGATGGCGAACCTGGTCCCGCGGCTTCCCGAGGACGCCATGGTGACTTTCGGGGCGGGCGAGCACACCAACTGGGCACACCGGTACTTCCCCACCCGGCGCTACGCTTCGATGATCAGCGCGAGAAACGGCTCCATGGGCTACTCCATTCCCTCGGCCATCGCCGCCTCGCTGGCCAGTCCGCAGCGCCGCGTGGTCACCATCGCCGGCGACGGGGAATTCCTCATGAACGGCCAGGAGCTGGCCACCGCTGCCCAGTACGGAGCCACGCCGCTCATCATCGTGATGGACAACCAGGAATACGGCACCATCCGCACCCACCAGGAACGCCACTACCCGTCCCGGGTTTCGGGCACGCAACTGAAAAACCCTGACTTCGGCCTCATGGCCCAAGCCTTCGGCGGCTTCGGCGTCACGGTCACCCAGGACAAGGACGTGCCGGCCGCCCTCGACGCTGCGCTCCAGGCCATCGACCAGGGCGGGGTGTTTGCCCTCATCCACCTCATCGTCGAACAGCGCGTAAAGGCCTACTAACGAACGCCTTCCGGCTTCCGCAGGAAGCGGAAGCGGACGACGGCGGGAACCCCCGCCGTCGTCCGCTTCCGTTAAAGCTCCGATGGGTTAGCCCTGGCGGGAAGTCCGCTCCGTACGCCGTGGCCGGCAGCACAGGTCCGGGCGGTCGGCGCGGAGCCGGGAGCGCCCAGGCCGCAAAGATCCTCGACGGCGCACTCGCACGGGTCACCGACGCGAGCACCGTGGAGCGGGTCGAAGCCCTTGCCTACGGCGCAGAGCTGGCACTCGCGCTGCAGGATCCGGACAGGGCAGCCGGACTGCTGGCCGAATTGGACGGGATCCGCTGCCCCCAAGGGACCGGAGCACTTGGCCGCAACTCTTGCTGCCGTCTCGGACTTGCGGCGGGACGGGAGCCCCGGCGCAAGCAGGAGCCACGCTAACGAGGCACGGGCCCGCTCCGGCTCGCTTGCGCAGAAGATCGGCCGCGGCGGAAATCTAGGCAGCTGTCTTGGGAGGTTCGTGGAGGCCCAAGGCTGAGCCCTGGTCATCCTTGCAGAGCTTGAACCTGCCGTACTCCGCGGCACTCTCCTCGCCGCCAAGATCAGCGTCATCGACCGAGCCGCCAAGCTTTCGGACCCGGTCCAGCGCAGCATCCATGTCGTCCACTCGGAAGAATAGGTACGGCACAGCGCCGGGGTCCCCGCCGTGCATCCCGCCGGAGATCCCGGACGTGCCGATCATGAATCCTCCTCCTTCGGAGGGTCCGGGAGTAAAGTCCCAGCCGAAGAGCGCCCCGTAGAACGCCTTGCCCCGCTGGGGATCTTCCACGCCGATCTCAAAGAATGCCGGCTCGCCGACATCGTTCCTCCTGGTCTTGGGTGAGAACGCACCACCCTAGGACCGAATGCCCCGGCGCACAATGGTGCGGTGCCTACAGCGCCGACCAGCCGCCGTCGGACGCGGCGCGCGTGGACGCGGTGGACGCGATGCCCCGGGCGGAAGGGCTCAAGCGGCCTGCAAACTTTGCCGAAGCAGCGGGAGATTCTCACCCGTTGAGACATTCCAGGGCCCCAATCGCAGGCCCTGAGGTCAGATCTCAGACGCGACGAGTCTCGCCCCGCGTACTTAAGAAAACCTTGGACGACGTCGCCACTCGGGAAGTCGTGCAGGCCGGTCGCCGCCGAGACGGGCGACTAGCGGCGGTCGGGACCGTCTTCGTGGCGGCGAATGGCGAATCGCGAGCGTGGACACGCCCTAGTCACACTTGTCCCCGCAGCGCGCGAGCAGCCCGCGCTCCAGGACCGTCTTCCGGGACAGGGTCTTGTAGCCTTCCTGCTCGAACAGCACCGTCAGGATGTCGTCGTCGTGCCGCCTCACCAGGCCCGGGCCCCATTCGCTGTGCTCCACCCGGGAGTTCAGCGGGAACGGCTCCGCGTCCGTCACGGCTCCGCCGCCGTGGTGCTCCTCCTCGCGAGGGGCGTCCACAGAACCGTCGGTGCAGTTGTCGCAATTGCCGCAGGGCCCCGGCAGATCCTCGCCGAAGTAGCCCAGCAGGAACTGGCGCCGGCAGCCGTCCGTTTCGGCGTAGCCGCGGATCATCTCGATGCGCGATTTGTCCATGCGTTCCCGCGCTTCGGCCAACTCGACTGCGCGGCCCACCACCTGGTCAAGGTCCGCCTTGCGGCTGAGCCGGACACCCCGCTTGCCCACCTTTACGGCGCCGGTTTCCTGCAACTGGTTCAGCAGCCCGGTGAGCGTGCGGGCGGGGATGCCGGTCTGCTCCGCCAGCGCCGGCCGGTGGACCGGGATCCCGGAGGCGGCGGCCTCGCGCAGCACCCTGAGGACGGCCAGCAGCCGTTCCTCGTCCGCGTTGTGACTGGCAAAGAAGCGGCGCAGGCCTAAGTCCTCGGCGCGGTAGTGCAGCACCGCGGCCGCGGGCGCACCGTCCCGCCCGGCACGGCCGAGCTGCTGGTAGTAGCTGTCCAGCGACTCGGGGATGTCCGCGTGGAGCACGAAGCGGACGTCGGGCTTGTCGATCCCCATGCCGAAGGCCGTGGTGGACACCACCACGTCCAGCTCGCCGTCGAGGAACTGCTGGTGGACGGCCTCGCGCTCGGCCGGGGTGCGGACGGCGTGATAGGCCTCGGCGCGGAGGCCGCTCCTGACCAGCTTCGCGGCGTACTTCTCGGTGTCCTTCCGCTTCGCGGCATAGACCAGCCCGCACCCGCAGCCGCCCTCGTCGGCGGGCCCGGCTTCACGGAGCCCGGCAATCAGCTCCGTGGCCTGCCGGAGTACATTGCGACGTTTGTCCTGGTCCTCCTGCTCGCGGAGCACGTCGAGGCGGATGTTGGGCCGGTCGAAGCCGCGGACGAGGGGCAGCGGGTCGCGCAGGCGGAGCCGGGCCAGGATTTCCTCGCGGACCGGGGGAGCGGCGGTGGCGGTCAGGGCGGCGGTCGTCGGGTTGCCCAGGTGCTCGCGGACCTCGCCGAGGCGCAAATAGTCGGGCCGGAAGTCATGGCCCCAGGAGGAGACGCAATGGGCCTCATCCACCACGAACAAGGCGATGTCCAGGGCTGCGATCCGTTCCACCGTGCTGGTCTTGGCCAGCTGCTCCGGGGCCACGTACAGGAAGGTGGCCTCGCCGCTCTCCACCGCCTGCCAGGCGCGCTCCTGCTCGGCGGCGCTGTGCGAGGAGTTGACCGCGACAGCGCCCCGGGGACCGAGCACCTCCCGCAGGCCGTCCAGCTGGTCCTCCTGCAGGGAGATCAGCGGGGACACGACGACGGTGGGGCGTTTCAGGCGGCGGTGCAGCTCCAGCGCGGCGACCTGGTAGATGGCCGACTTCCCGTAGCCGGTGGGCATCACGGCGAGGATGTCCCGGTCGGTGGTGAGGGCGCGAATCCCGCTCAGCTGGCCTCCACGGAGGCGGGGGAGGCCGAAGGCGACGTCGGCGAGCCGGCGGAGGCCGGCGTCGTCCGCGGCGCGGGCGGGAACCGCGGCGGGAACACCGGCGGGGGACATAGGCGGCAACTGGCGCTCAGCGTCAGAAGATAGGCCGAAGGGAGGTTCTGCGATGGTGTCGGTCATGTGGTGCTCCGCTGGGACGATCGGGGCGCCGGTGGCTTCGGCCGTCCGTCCAGCCTAACGCCGTCCGCCGCGGCGCCGCGGACTCGCCCCGGGACAAAGGACCCTCGGCACCGGGCCCGATTCTGGGTACGGTGTCCTCATGCAAAAGATATCGATCGAGGCGCTGGCCCGGCAGCAGCTCGCGGCCGCGCTGGCGGCAGGCAGCGGCCGGGCGGCGGACACGGTGTTCGGCGGGCACGAGAAGGTCCTCCGGCAGACGGTCATGGCGTTCAGGGCGGGAACCCAACTGAGCGAACACCTGAATCCCGGCGAGGCGACCGTTTTTGTGCTCCGGGGATGTGTCCGCTTGCGGGCCGGTGAGGACTCGTGGCAGGGAAAAGCCGGGGACCTCCTGATCGTTCCGGACGGCTTGCACAGCCTGGAAGCGGAAGAGGACTCGGCGATCCTGATGACGGTGGCGAAGATCCGGACCTGAGCGGCGATCGTGGCTACGCCCCCGCGAGAGCGGAAAACTGATCCTGTGGAAAGACTTGCCGGGAGCAAAGTCTGGGCTGAGTACAACGCCGCCCAGGCAACGCGATCCGTGCGCCCGCTCTGCCTCGACGCCATGGCCCTCGCCGGTCCAGGGAACGGCCGCCAGGCCATAGATCTGGGCTGCGGCGCGGGAAAAGAAACACTGGCCCTGCTGATTGAGGGCTGGCGAGTGCACGCCATTGACTCTCTCCCCGGCACACGCGAGCGGCTGCTGGCAATTGTGCCGCCGGCGAAGGACCGGTTCCTGTACGTCGACATGAGGCCGTTCGAGGACATCAGAGGCCTGCCGGAGGCGGACCTGATCTTCGCCGGCTACTCGCTGCCCTTCATCCACCCGAAGGACTTCGGACGCATCTGGCGGATGATGCTGGATTCGCTCCGGCCCGCCGGCGTCATCGCCGTGAACCTGTTCGGGGACCGGGATTCCTGGGCGGACGTTGCCGAATGGAACTTCCACACAGAGGCGGCGGCGCGGCAGCTCTTCGACGGGCTGAAGATCCTGAAGCTCGAGGTGTACGACGACGACGGTCAGTCCTTCAGGGGGCCGAAGCACTGGCACATTTTCGATGTGATCGCCCGGAAGTCGTGAAGGCGGAACCGGCCTTGTTGTGATCCCGCTCGTGCTTCGATGGCCCCTCTGCCTCGGGCATCTCCCGGCATCGACCCTTGGGTGGTTGTTGCTGGCGTGAACCTATCCGGGCAGACGTCACTGGAGGCAGTTTTTTCGGTCCCGGCCGCGCGGTCTTCCGCGGTTTTCCGGGAGATCCCGGCCGCCGCAGGGCTGAAAGTCTGCCCTGCGTGACGCGTCAACCGGCCCATGCCGCGGCATGTGGTTCGATTTAGGCTGGCGCCGTAGGACAGACTGTTGCCGTGAGCAACTCTTCCCGCAACAGCCTCGCCGTCGCCGGCCTCAGCCTGGGCACGTCTCTGAATCCGCTGAACTCGTCGATGATCGCGGTGGCCCTCGTGGTGCTGCGCGCGGATTTCGGGCTCGACGTCGCCACGGTCACCTGGGTGATCACGGCGTTCTACCTCACCTCAGCGGCGGGCCAGCCGCTGATGGGGCGGCTGGCGGACCGGTTCGGGCCGAGGCGGCTGTTCCTGTCCGGGATGCTGGTGGTGGCGGTGACGTGTGCGCTGGCGCCGTTCGCGCCAAACTTCGCACTGCTCTGCGTGGCACGGGTCTTCATGGCGCTCGGCACCGCGACGGCCTACCCGAGCGCCGTCGTCATGGTCGGGGCGCTGGTCCGCGAGGCCAAGGTGGAGTCGACGCGCCCGCTGGGGCGGATCCAGATGGCGAACACCTCGGCGGCGGCTGTCGGGCCGGTGGTGGGCGGGCTGCTGGTGAGCCTGGTGGGGTGGCAGGCCCTGTTCCTGGTCAACGTGCCGCTGTCCCTGGCCGCGATCTTCATCGTCCGGCGGTTCGCCCCGGCCGACGCCGAGCGGGAACGCGGCAGCGCCGCTGAGCTGCTGCGCAGCTCGGATATTCCCGGGATCCTGGCCTTTGTCGGAGCGCTGCTGCTGGTGATGATGGCCCTTCTGGATGTCCTGCCGGAACTCCGCTGGTGGCTGCTCGGGGGAGGGGTTGTGCTCGCCGCGCTGTTTGTGTGGCGCGAGCTGCGGTTCAGCCCGCCGTTCCTGGACCTGCGGCTTCTCGGCCGGAACCGGCCGCTGCTGCTGGTCTATCTGGGCTTCGCCGTCTTCAACGGCATCTACTACTTCGCCTTCTTTGGGCTGCCGCAACTGCTGCAGGAAGCGGGGGGCTACGATCCCGGCGTCGTGGGCCTGCTGATGCTGCCGCTGGCCGCCATGTCGGTGGTGGCGACGCCGTTCGCGGTCCGCGCGATCGACCGTTTCGGCGTGAAGCGGGTGCTGATCGCCGGCGTCGTGCTGCTGGTGGTGGCGGCCGGATCGATGTGGCTGCTGACGGCGTCGTTCGCCATCCCGCTGGTGCTCGCCGTCACGGCGCTGATGGGCGTGCCGTGGGCTGTAGTCAGCATCGCCTCCAGCCAGGGCATGTACGTCTCCACCCAGCCGCAGGAGCGGGGCGTCGCCGCCGGGATCTTCCAGACCTGCCGCTACCTCGGGGCGATCACCGCGACCGTGCTGATCGGCATCTTCTACGGCAGCGGCGTCAACCAGGACAACTGGGGGCTGATGGTATTCGTGATGCTGGGCCTGGGTGCGGTGGCGTTTGTGGTGACGCTGGGGTGGCGGGAGCAGCGGTAAGCACGACGGCGCAGGGAGCGGCTCCTGCCGGAGCCGCACCCTGCTGTTGTGATTGCCGTCAGTCCTTCTTGAAAGCGTCCTTGACTTTCTCTCCGGCCTGCTTCAGGTCCGACTTCACCTGATCGCCCTTGCCTTCGGCCTTCAGGCTTTCATCGCCGGTCGCGGCACCGGCGGCTTCTTTGCCCTTGCCGCCGATGTTTTCGGCGGTGTTCTTGATCTTGTCATCCAAACCCATGGTGATTCTCCCTGCGGTTGGTTGCTACCGGCGGGTTGCCAGCAGATCACCATTTAATCCTAGACACTGTCCGGGTCCGACCCAAGCCTTCGGCACCATGCAGTCATTGATGCGGCAGGACCGCCGGTGGAAAATCGTGGGTTTGCCGGACCCTGCCGACCCTGCCTTGAGATCCTTAGCGCTGTTCCTCACGCTGGAGGGCTTGGTCGTGCTCGGCGTGCGCCTTGTGGAGGAGGTCCATGAATTCGGTTTCGTGGCGGATGAGCCGTTTGTACTTTTCCGGGAGCTTCCTCAGCTGGGCCTCTTCGCCGGTCATCTTGTCGAAGATCCGTTCGCGTTCCGCGATGTCGGTCTCGTAGTTCAGGTCCAGGTAGTCGATGGCGTGCCGTTTGGCGCCGGACACGGCGTTCTTGGCCTTGCCCTTGGGGCTGAAGATGGAGGCCAGCACGGTGATGGCCAGGACGCCGAGGATCACGCCCAGTGAAAGGCCGGTGCTTATTTCCACTACCTTGACGTGTTCGCCGTCGTTGATGAACGGCAGGTTGTTCTCGTGCAGGGCGTGCAGGACGAGCTTCACGCCGATGAAGCCAAGGACGCCGGCGAGGCCGTAGGCGAGGTAGATGAGACGGTCCAGCAGCCCGTCGATGAGGAAGAACAGCTGCCGCAGGCCCATGAGCGAGAAGGCCGTCGCGGTGAAGACGATGAAGACGTTCTGGGTGAGGCCGAAGATGGCGGGAATCGAGTCGAGCGCGAACAGGATGTCGGTTCCGCCGATTGCCACCATCACCAGCAGCATGGGCGTGAGGACGCGTTTGCCGTTCTGGACGGTGAAGAGCTTGTCGCCGTCGTAGTGCGCGGAGGCCGGAAGGAAGCGCTTGGCGAGCCGGACCACCAGGCCGTCGGAGTCGTCGTCGTGCGAGTCGGGTTTGAGCAGGTTGCCGGCGGTGATCAGCAGGATCAGTCCGAAGATGTAGAACACCCAGGCGAAGCTGTTGATCAGGGCAGCGCCGAGGAAGATGAACGCCGTGCGGGCGATCAGCGAGAAGACGATGCCGAAGAGGAGCACTTTCTGCTGGTCGGCGCGCGGGACCCGGAAGCTGGCCATGATGATGAGGAAGACAAAGAGGTTGTCGACCGAGAGGGCCTTCTCCGTCACATAGCCGGCGAAGTATTCGGTGCCCATCGTGGGTCCGCCGAAGGCCAGGATACCGAGCCCGAAGAGCAGGGCGATCCCGACGTAGATGGCCGACCACGTGGCCGATTCCTTGAGCGTGGGCGTGTGGGCCTTCCGCACGTGGAAGAAGTAGTCGAAGACCAGCAGGCCCACGATCCCGATGACGGTCAGAATCCAAACATAGGAGGGAACTTCCATGCTCAATCCTTCGCTTGCGGCCAACACCGCTGCATGGGGGGGCGGGCATGTCACCCTCGTATTCAGCCTGCCTCGCGAACAAGCCTATCCGCAGCGGCGGAAGCGCGCGCCGTTGATGTGCCATGGCCGGAGTGGGAAACTTGGGCTGCGGTCTCATCCACTGTAAGGAGTCGGAAATGGCTGACGGGACTGGAATGATCAAGCGGTTCTACACAGAGGTGATTGGGGACGGAAATCTCGCCCTCATCGATGAACTGGTGAGTGACGACTTCGTCGATCATGATCCCCTGCCCGGGCAATCGCCCGCCAAGGACGGCGTTGCGTTCTTCGTCAACGCGATGCGGACGGCGTTCCCGGACCTCAAGGCCAAGACCACGGAACCGGCGTTGGTGGATGGAAATCTGGAGGCGCAATACGTGGTCCTGACCGGAACGCACGAAGGAGAACTGATGGGTGTCGCGCCCACCGGTCGCCGCGTCGAATTCAGCGGCGTTGACATCATCCGGGTCGATAACGGCAAAGTCGTTGAACATTGGGGAGCCACGGACACGATGACCCTCATGCAGCAGATCGGCGCCGTGCCCGAATAAGGCGCAGCAATAGTGCCCAGCAAGGGGCCCTGCCGGTCGGGAGTGCAAGCAGTCTGCCCGAGGGACTTGGCTTTGTCATGCAGCTGGCCCCCCGGGGGAGGGTCAGGACGAGTCATCGGCTGCCTCCCGCCGCAGCTTCTGGGCCAGTGAGAACGCGGCTCTGTCCCTCAGCACCAGCACGATGTCGACGCCGATGCGGGAGGCCAGTTCGGTGGAGGCATCCAGGATTGCGCGCAGTGCAGCGCCCAGGTGGTTCCCGGCCCCGCCCCCGGCGGTCCGGAAGAAGGGCAATGCCAAGAGCCGGTAGGGCCGGTGGGGCCGGTCGTCTGGATCTGGAAGAGCAGACACGGCACAGCCCACTTCAAGGCGTTCGGCGGCGGCGGACGGGCCCCATCCGCCGTCGTCGGGGACGGCCGTCATGATCGGCAGCGGTTCCGCCGGATCCCACGGGCGGACCGGCTCGGCCAGCGCGCTCCCGTTACGGAACTCTGCCGAGGCAGACGCCGCCGCCATGGTCCGCAGCTCCGGATGCGCCTGAAGCCGATGCTGCTCAATCCTGACCCTGGAGTCGGTCGGCAGCAGTCACGCGACGCACCGGAGGTTCAAGATGTCGGCCATGGCTACAAAATCATGCGGTTGCGTCATGAAATCTGTCTATCAGACGCCGCTGGTGGCGGAGACGCCGAAGCGGGGGCCCGGCATCGCGGACGGACAGATCAGGCGCCGAGTCCGAAGAGCAGGGCGATCCCGACGTAGATGGCTGACCAGGTGGCCGATTCCTTGAGGGTGGGCGTGTGGGCCTTCCGCACGTGGAAGAAGAAGTCGAAGACCAGGAGGCCCACAATTCCGGCGACGGTCAAAATCCAAACATAGGACGGAACGTCCATGCTGGTGTGCCTTTCCGTGCGACGACGGCCGTGGTGACGGGGCTGCTGCCGCACCCGCAAGACGGCAACCGGTACTGGGACCTAGCCTACCCATAGGGGTGCGTGGGCAGTGCGCCGGGTACGCGCCCCATACGCTGTCAGCGCGTGGGGCACGTACCGTACGACCTTCACAGCGGCCTAATGCCGTCCCGATTGGGCCTCCGCTGGGCGCGAGCGGAGGCCGGGCGCTTCCGTTCAGTCTCGTCGATCAAGGCGTCGCTGCAGCTGCGGACGACGTCGAGCGTCGTTTCCGTAAATCGGCTGCCCAAATGCCGGGAGTAGCGCCCTGGTGGAAGATCCGGACTGCGCTCAGTCGCGCAGGGGGAGTCCCTTGGCATCGTTCCGGAAGTAGGAGGCACCGGCGAAGATCATGATGCCTTCGACGAAGCCCCACAGAGCGACCAGCCCGAACGTGAAGATCCCCAAGAACACTGTGAGGAGAATCTGGACGATGCCGATCGTGGTGTACCCAAGGTAGAAGCGGTGAATGCCGAGTCCGCCCAGGAAAATGCCCAGGAGCCCGGCGACGAGCCTGGACTTCGGCTGCGGGTAGCCGTAGGCCGGGTTCAGCATCGGGGGCTGCTGCTGGTACTGCTGGGGAGCGGGCGGGGCGTACTGGTCGGGTGCCGCCGGTTGGTACGGCGAGGTAGCCGGGGCGGACTCGTAACCCTCCGGTACGGCTTTGGCGGGGTTTACGTTCCCCTCGGGGTGGGGCTGGGTCATGGTGGCGCCTTTCGATGACGTGAGATGTGATGCTGCCAGGGTGCCGGGCGGCTGCTCACTGTCAAAGTCGGCATCCCCCAAGAATCCAAGTGCGCAACCATTCTGACGGAACAAGCAGGTGTTGGCGCTGATTTTCAGTGTGAGTCATAACACTGATCCGGGATGCCTGCTAAGGCTTTCTCGTCACTCGAAGCGCCACGTCTCCTAGCCCTTGAGCTCGTAGGCCTTCGGGAGCTTCAGGCCGCGCTCTTCCATGACGGTCCGCAGCCGGGTCGGGTAGTCGGTGATGATGCCGTCAACGCCGAGGTCCATCAGCCGCTTCATGTCCGAAGCGGTGTTGACGGTCCACGGGAGTACGGGCAGGCCAAGCTCGTGGGCTTCGGTGATCATCTGGGGCGTGACGGAGCGGAAGGCGGGGGAGATGACGTCGTAGCCCTGGGCTGCCGCTGCCTTGGCGAGGGACCCGCCGTAGGTGTCGATGTCGATGCCGCCGAGGTTGGGGCTGGCGCCGGGCTTGCCCACCTCGAGCCAGGCGTCGCCGCTGGAGAGGGCGGCGAGCGGCAGTTCCGGGGCGATTTTCCTGGTCAGGTTCAGCGAGGACCAGTCGAACGACTGGACAGTGGTGCGCCCGGCCATGCCGGCCGTGTAGATCTCCACGATCACGGCCTTGGTCAGGGCCACCATGCCTTCGCCGCCGGACCGGCCGTCCTCCACCTTGGTCTCGATGTTGAAGCGGACCTTCCTGGCATCGGCGTCGTGCACCAGCTGGAAGACGTCCTTGAGCTCGGCGATCCGGTTGCCCTCGACCACGTCCTGCTCCGGGTAGCCCAACAGCGGTGTGAAGCCGCAGTCCAGCGTCTTGATCTGGGCGAGCGACAGCTCGGCGACCCGGTCACCGACGTAGGGGAAGCCGGTGTCGCCCGGCGTTGCCGGCGCGGTGTCGCGGCACTTGTCCGCCTGGATGGTGTCGTCATGCCAGACGATGACCTTGCCGTCCGAAGTCAGGTGGGTGTCCAGTTCCAGCGTCGTCACCCCGAGCTTCAGCGAGTTGGCGAACGCGGCCAGGGACTCCTCGGTCCGCTCGCCGCGGCCTCCGCGGTGGGACTGCAGGTCAAAGGAGCCGTTGCTCTCGTTGGTTTTGATATCGGACCTTGCGGTTCCGGCAGCGTTCGACGACGGCGCGGAGCCTGCTTCGGGGGTTGAAGCGGCGACGGCGGGGCTCGCCAAAGAGGCGATGACCGCGGCGGCGGCCGCGGCGGTCAGGATTTTGCGCATGGTGATGGTTCCTCCTGGGTGACGTGACGGTTGCCGGCGGTCCGCCGGTGACCCCACCACGGTAGGGAGGGCAGGTGGACTGCTGTGTGCGGTGAGCTGGACCCGGGGTGAACAAACGGAGCCTGCGTCAGGCAGGCCGGGTCAAGGACACCGGGTGCCGTCGGATTTACACCGGTGGTGGAGAAGGTCAGCTGATCCGGTACATCTTGCCCAGTGCCGGCATATGGATCAGGGTCTCGACGACGGGCCGGCCGGTGATCGACTGGATCGCCTCCGCGTAGCCGCGCATCTGGCCCACGTACTTGTCCTTGATATGGCCGATCGGATCCTTGCCCGGATAAGACTTGTGGTCCACCAGCACGTATCCGGCAGGCGTCTCCAGCAGGAGGTCGATCCACCCTTCCATGAGCTGGTTGTCGGCGTTCCGCCAGGCTACGGACTGCTCGGTAATGAGCGTCGCCCCGGGGTAGTGCCGGGCGAAGAACGCGAGCATGCGTTCGCCCGCTTCCACCACAATGTGAGGTTCGACGGCGGATGCCGCGCCCCAGCGGTCAAGGAGCCGCTGCGCGGCTGCGAGCCGGACGTCCTCGTCCATGTCCGCAAGGGGCAGCGCGAAATAGCCGTGGATGGCCGAGCCGACGTGGTCCCAGTGGGCGGCCCCGTGGGCGATCAGCTGCGGCCCCAGGGCTGCGGCCTCGGCGACGTCGGCCACAAAGCCGAAGCTCGCCATCGAGCTGGCTGTCACGCGCGCCGGCTTCCGGGAAACCGGGGACGTCACGGCCAGGGAATCCTCGAACTGGCCGCCTGCGCCTGCACCGTCTGCTGGCCGCCCGTCGGCCGGCTCGTAGCTGAAGGCCTCGACGGACAGCCTGCGTTCGCCGTCGCGGCCCTGGACGACCAGCGTGCCGGCCGTGCCGGCGCTGCCTTCACTGCCGGTGCCCGCGGTCCACTCCACAATCGGGCCACGCCCCAGGGTGTTGAGCGACGCCGGTGCCGGTTTGGCGGCGGCGAGGCACGTCACGCTGACCGAACGGGTCAGGCCCACGTAGAGCACCCGTGCCGAGTCGGCCTGCCGCCGCGCCAGGACACGCTGCGCGACAGCCGATTCGTCTGCCGCTGCGGAGAGCGGCTTGAATCCCTTGGCGCCGAACGGCCAGGGCCAGGCGCGGATCCACCGGCCCACGAGGGGGTTCCGGACATCGATCTCCGGCACTCCTTCGACGGCGACGCCCCACGGCTTCGCCGCGACGTCGGCATCGAGCCCGGCCAGCACCACAGCCGCCCATTCCAGCCCCTTGGCCTTGTGGTAGGTCAGGACATTGACGACGTCGTCGCCGAAGTTCTCGCTGCCCGCACTGTCGGCGTCGGCCAGGAACGTCAGCGAGCCGCTGAGGGTGACGGGCTTGCCCAGGGCGGCACAGGATTCGTAGTACCGCTCCAGCATCGAGCGCAGCGCGTCCAGGTTCTTGAGCCGGGTTCCGGGGCTGCTCCAGGACTTGATGAGCCGGGCAACACCGAGCCGGGACGTGACTTCTTCCATGATTTCCGTGGGGGTGCACAGGGTGGCCAGGCCGCGAAGCTCCACCAGCCCGGACACCAAGGGCTCGCTGGCCCAGCGCTGGAGTTCCTCCTTCGGCTCCGCGGCGTCGAACAACGCAGGGACCCAGCGGCCGAACTGCGGGTGGTCCGGATGCAGGTGGGCCAGTTCAGCCAGGGCCACCGTGTCGTCGTCGGAGGCGACGAAGGCCATCCCGGCGCGGACCAGCTGGATTTCCCGGGCGGCGAACAGGGAGGACGTGTTGGCCGTTGCCTTGACCCCGAGCGCTGTCAGTTCGGCAGCAATGTCCGCCACGCCGGCGTTGGACCGGGCGAGGACGGCGACGTCGGAACCCTTGAAGCCGCGGCGCTGGATGAGGTCCACGACGCCGGCGGCGATGGCCCGGCGCTGTTCCGGCACCGTCTTCGCCGCGAGGGTCCAGGCCTCCCGGGAACCGCCGAGGGCGTTCTTGGGATGCGAGGCATCGAGCCGGGCCTCCGGAACCGTCAGCCTGACTTCGGCGCCGGCGAGATCCGGGAACATGGCGAGGCTGATCTCGTTGGAGAGGTCGATGACGGCCTCCTTGGACCGCCACGAATCGTGCAGCTGACGTTTGTTCTCCACATGCGCGGCGACGGCCTTCATGAGTTCCGGGTCCGTGCCCCGGAACTCGTAGATAGCCTGCTTCGAATCGCCCACCCAGACAACTTTGTCCACCAGTTCGGCAAACTTCGTGAAGAGCTGGAGCTGCAGCGGGCTGGTGTCCTGGAATTCGTCCACCACCATGAACCTGATCCGCCCGGCGATGGACGCGCGGAACTCCTGGTTGTTTTCCAGCAGGTCCAGGACCAGGGTTTCCTGGTCTGCGAAGTCGATGAGCCCGTGCTGGCGCTTGAAGTCGGCGAAGCGGTCCAGGCACGACGCGGCACAGGCAAACACGAGCTCGGTGAATTCCCGCAGCTCGGTCTGGAAGGCCGGGTTGGCCGGCAGATCGGCCTCGACCGCTGAAATATAGCTTTCCAGCTGGCGTTTGGCGTCCGCGTTCGACACCCCTGCCGCGTCGATCCAGAATCGCCAGGGCGCATCCTCCGGCGACGCATGGGACAGGACGGGCTCGAGCAGGGCGATCGAGGCGGTCAGGTTCTTGGGCGGGATCTTGCCGCGGTCGGCAATGTCAGCGGCCAGCGTGCGGAGGCCCATGAGGCCCTGGAGGAGCTGGTTGGACCAGGAACCACGGTGGTCGAGGCCCGCCGGACCCAGGATCTGTTGCAGTCCCTGCCATGACAAGGAAGCGGACCGGGCCAGGCTCGCCGGGGCGATCCTGTTGCTGCGCGCGGCGTCCGTGATGTCGCGGACGATTTTCCGCCAGTCGGTGTCGCTGCCCCGGAGGTCCGCTTCGCCGTCGTGCCCCAGGCGCCGGGCAAGCGGCTGGATCCTCGGCGTGAACTCGGCGAAGACGTCGTCCGTGGCCAGCTGGAAGATCCGGAGCTGCTCGTCCTCGGCGATGACCTGCAGCGCCGGCGAGAGCCCGGCGTCGACGGCGTATTCCTGGAGCAGGCGGCTGCAGACGCTGTTGACCGTTCCCACCATGCTGACCGACATCTGCCGGGCGGCGTCGGGGCGTTCCTGGCCGAACAGCTCGGCCTGGACCCGGTCGATGAGTTCGGCGGCGGCCTTCTTGGTGAAGGTGGTGGCGAGGATCTGGCCGGGCCGGGTGCCGTTGTGGATTTCGCGGGCGATTTCGCCCATCAGGCTGTAGGTCTTGCCGGTGCCGGCGCTGGCCGTGATCATGGTGACGTTGCCCAGTGCGTGGTTCATGAAAGGTCCCCCTTGAGGCCGCAGAGGGCGGAGAAGTCGCAGAAGTTGCAGGGAGGCTTCTGGTAGAGCCTGCCGTCCGCCGTCGCGGCTTCCCTCTGCTCGTCGGAGGATCCCAGTTCCTGCCGTCCGGCGGCGAGGACCCGCCCGCCGACCACTTCCGCGATGGAGAATTCGGCGGCGCGGACGGAACGCTGCCAGGTGCCCCGGCTGGACGCGGGGCTGGCCAGGGCCGGGCCGAAGAGTTTGCTGGTGGAGGCAAACTCGCCTTGTTTGAGCAGGTAGTAGGACATCGCGGCGTCCTCGGCGACGGTGGACATCGGGTCCGGTCCGTCGTCCAGGGCCCAGTGGTACAGGGCGAGCTGCATCGCGTCGCCGTTGGTGATTTCTTCCCGGCGGTACTTTGACCGGTTGGTCCATTTGAGGTCGATCACCACCGGGTCAGCCCGGTGGTCTGCGGCGAGGACGTCGATGGAGCCGGAGACCTGGACCTCGATCCGGGCTCCGTTGACGTTGAAGGACGCCGGTTTGTTGAACTCGTGCTCGGTGGCGCGGATATGGACGCCCTGGGTCTGCAGCGTCTGGAACAGCGTGACGACGGAATTCTCGATGATCGGCCGGAGGCCGGCGAGTTTGCTGCCCTTGCCCGGCAGCAGCAGCTCCGAGGCGTAGTGCGGCACGAGCTGGTCCAGTTTGGCGTGGACCTCCGCCGGCTCCGGCACGGCCCGGTTCTCGGCATAAAGCTCGCCGAAGAGTTCCTCGACGACCTTGTGGACCAGGGTGCCGATCATGGTGTTTCCGGTGGGGACGGATTGCGCGTCCCCGACCTTCAGGCGGCCCTTCTTCTCCAGCACCCACTTCAGGGAGCAGCCGATCAGGGTGCTCAGCTGCGAGTAGGAGAGCCGCTCGGGCAGGAAGGCGGGGCGGGGGCCCAGCTCGTGGGCTGCCGGCAGGGGCCGGGCGGGGGCGGGCCGCACCGGTGTGACCGCAGCGGTCCGGCCGGCGAGGCGCCAGACGCCGTCGTGCACCAGATCGGCGGGAGTCACGGTGAAGGCCGTGATGGCGTGTTCCACCGCCTTCTTTTTCTCCTCCGGGGTTCCCGGCAGCGGCACGGGCAGGGCGCTGAAGGCGAGCGAGGACAGCACCGGGTGGGACTTCGTCGGTTCGCCGCTGATCTCGGCGGCGCGCACCAGCAACAGCTGCCGGCAGTGCCTCGCGGCGTTCACAGCTACGGAGAGTTCCAGCTCGGCCAGGGCGGCGGGATCGGGCAGCTCGACGCCGACGGCGGCCAGCGCCTGCCGTTCCGCGTCGTCCCAGTAGCGGGGCGGGGCCTGGCCGTCATCCTGGCATCCCCACCAGAGAAGCGTGTCGACGTCGTCGCAGAGCTCACCGGGGCTGCGCAGCGTGACCCACGGCGCGGCGTCGCCGCTGGCCAGGGGACCGGCACCGGCGGGAATGACGGATTCCAGGATCCGGGTAATGGTCTGGCGCGTGACCGGCTCCGGCCCGTCGATCAGGGCGGTGAATTCGTTGAGCTGGCTGAGCACGGATTCCACCTGGGGATGCAGCTGGACGCGGCGGCTGAGCTGGGTGCGCAGCCACTGCGCGCGTTCGACGACGGTGCTGCCGCTGACGGTCCCGTCGTCCGTGAGGAGTCCGGTGCTGAGCAGCAGGTTCAGCTCGGCTGCGACGCCGGGGCCGAGGGTTTCGTCGCTGCTGATGTTCGCAAGCGCGCGCAGCCATTCCTCGCCGCCGGTGCCGGGCTGGGCGGAGAGGGCGCGGAGCAGGTGCCGTGCGGCGCCGCGCCGGACGGGGCTGACCGGGAGGTTGAGGAATTCGCCCAGCAGCTGGACGTCCACCGGCCCCCAGATCACGTTGAAGAACAGCGGAATGATCTGGTCCAGGGCGCGCCAGCGGGAGCGGCTGCCGACGCCGATCCGTGGCAGGCCGCGGCGTTGCAGCTCCTGGTCCAGCAGGGCCGTGCCCGCGGAGGCGACGACGGCGGCGCGGTCCGTGCCGGGGTGTCCGGCGGAGGCGAGCCACCGGGCGGCGTGCTCCGCTGCTTCCCACTCGGTCTTGGCGACGAGGACGGTGACCTCGCCCACCGGGCCCTCCTGCGGGGCCGGCTCCATGACGCCCACGCCGCGGCGTTCGAGGGCACCGATGAGGCGCTGCCAGATGGCGGGGAAGGAGGCCCGGGGGTGCTGGAGCTCCAGCCGGCTGATTCCGAGCGGCCAGTGGGCGGTGGCATCGCGCCCGAGTTCTTGCACGAGTTCCAGGGGATAGTCGGCGAAGGCCCGGTCGAGGGGGAGCCGGCTCTGTTCGAGGGAAGCCAGGGCCTTCAGCTTGGCGGTTGACCCGTCCGGCGCGATGCCGGCCCAGCCGTTGACCACGAGCTCGTCGCGCAGGTTCAGCAGGTCCATGGCGGTGGACCAGGGGTCGACGGAGTAGGATCCGTGGAACCAGGCGTCCGGGGCGTCCTGCTCCGCGAGGCGGGCCATGAACTGCCGGATCCGGGTCGAGTGGCGGGCGTCGGGCCCGGTCAGGCCGAGCCGGGTCTGGAGCAGCTGGGTCAGCCCCAGCGGCCCCAGCCGGACCTGGCCCAGTGCGGAATCGCGGTAGGTCCACGGAGCGCGGTCCAGGTACAAGCCAAACAAAACGTTCACATCATCCCCCGGATGTGTTGGACCGACAGTTCCTCGATCATACGTGCTCCTCCGGCGCAGGCTCCGGCGCCGATTCCTCGCCGGTTGAGGGCTCCTCGCCGATTGAGCTGTCACCGTCAAGGAGATACTGTCGAAGGAGGTTGGACCGGGACGGGTCCTTGAGCTTCTTCATGGCCTTGACCTCGATCTGGCGGATGCATTCGCGGGTCATGCCGTACATTTTCCCGACCGCGTCCAGGCTCTTCTCGTCACCGCATGTCATGCCGAAGCGCATCGCAATGACCTTCGCCTCCCATTCCTCGAGCGTGTCGAGTACGGCATGTACCCGCTCCTTCATCTGTTTATGGAAGAGCGAATCCGCCGCGTCGGGATCAGTGGGATCCAACAGCTGTTCGGCCAGCGCTTCGGTTCCGCCTTTGCCATCGGGCACCTGGCTGTCCAGCGAAAAAATCGGCTTGTCCAACGTCAGCAGATATTCAACCTTTCCGATCGAATTCTCCGTCAGCCGGCAGAGATCTTCGGTGCTGCACACGGTCCCCGCCATGGCGGCCGTCCGTTGTGCTGACCGGACTTTCTGCACCTGCTCGACGACGTTGGCCGGCAGCCGGATAAGACGGGCTTGATCAGCCAGCGCCCGGGTGATGGCCTGCCGGATCCACAACGTGGCATGGGTGGAGAATCTGAAACCCTTGGTGAAGTCGAACTTGCAGACGGCCCGGTGCAGTCCCAGGTTGCCTTCCTGGATCAGGTCCAGAAAGTCGAGGCCCCGGTGGGTGTAGTGCTTGGCAATCGACACTACGAGCCGAAGATTGGCGTGGAGCAGCGCGTCGGCGGCACGCTTGCCCAGACGGACGATGGTCCGCAGTTCCCTCAAATCCCGCCCGGGCCGCGGTGTTCCGTCCGCCAGGAGCTGTTCCGCGAAAAGTCCTGCCTCGATCTCCTGGGCCAGTTCCACCTCCTGCTCGGCAGTGAGCAAGTCGTATTGGCGCAGCCGGCGCAGGTAGTCCGCGACGGCGTCGTCGGTGACCCCCTCGCTGTCTGCCAGTAATTCGGGCCGGTCGGCGTCATCCGGCTCGAATGATTCAGGGACCGGGGCGGCCGCGGCAGGCCCGGAGTCCGTCCTGTCGATTGCCTCGTGGATCAGGTCCGCCATGTCATCCCCCGGTTGGGCTCTTCAAGCTCGTGAAGGCAGACTACGTGGCGGGTGTGACAATATCCGGGCGGTTTTTCGACACCCCGAAGACTGATCCTGGGCTTGATTCTGCCCTTGTTCCCCGCCCCGGGGGATCCTTGCGCCAAGAACGAGTACAGGAGTAATGTTTTCGTTATACGATATTTGCGTGGATGTACATAATTCGGCACTCAAGCACGGGGTGAGGGCCGAAGACGCGGTTCTGGCGGCCACCAAATACATCGTGGCTGTTGACTTGGACGAGGAAAATCCGGGACGGCAACTTCGATTAGGGTTCAGCGCTGCAGGCCAGCTGCTGGAGACGGTGGTCCTGACCTTCGACAGCGGCAGGGAGTTGGTCATCCACGCAATGAAAGCACGTGCCAAATACTTGGACTTACTGCCTTGAGAGGAGAAACGGCTATGAAGGAAAACGAAACCATGAACGGCCAACCGGTCACTGAAAGCCAGATAGCCCAGTGGGCTGAAGAAGCCGTGGCTGGCTATGACGTGGCAGCCCTCAAGAAACGCGGCCGTCCCCGGATCGGAGCGGAGATTGCCCAGGTGGCCGCAATCCGGTTGGACCCGGACCTTAACGCCGCCCTCTCCAGACGGGCGGAGCAAGATCATTCAACGCGCAGTGAAGTAGTCCGCCAAGCACTCCAGGCATGGCTCAAGTCCGCATAGGTCCCGGCCGTTTAGTGCGTCAGCCGTCGAACAACCCCCGCACGTCCTCCGCCGACAGCGCCGAGGAGAACATCGCGTCGTCGTCCAGGACGGCGGTAAACAGCTTGGCCTTCTTTTCCTTGAGCGCCATGACTTTCTCCTCGATGGTGTCCCTGGCCACCAGCCGGTAGACCATGACATTCCGGTTTTGGCCGATCCTGTGGGCGCGGTCAACGGCCTGAGCCTCTGACGCGGGATTCCACCAGGGGTCCAACAGGAACACGTAGTCCGCCTCGGTCAGGTTCAGTCCGAATCCACCGGCTTTGAGGCTGATGAGGAACACCGGCGCGCTTCCGGACTTGAACTGCTCGATCACCTCGCCGCGCCGGCGGGTCTTGCCGTCCAGATAGGCGTACGGGATGCCTTCCGCATCAAGGCGTGCCGCGGCCTTGCCCAGGAAGCCGGTGAACTGGCTGAAGATCAGGGCGCGGTGTCCCTCGGCCGCGATGTCGCGGAGCTGCTCCAGCAGGGCATCGAGCTTGCTGGACGGGACGGACGCGTATTTCTCGTCCACCAGGGACGCGTCCAGGCTGAGCCTGCGCAAGGTGGTGAGGGACTTGAAGATCGCGAAGCGGTTCTTGTCCATGTCTTCCAGCATCCCCAGGACCTTCTGCCGTTCGCGCTGCAGATGCCGCTGGTAAATGGTGCGGTGCCGCGGCGCCAGATCCAGCTCCAGCACCTGTTCCTGTTTGGCGGGCAGGTCCCTGGCGACCAGGTCCTTGGTGCGCCGCATCATCAGGGTCCGGATCCGCCGTCGTAATTGCGCCAGTTTCTGGGCGTCCCCCTCTTTCTCCACCGGCTTCTGGTAGTAGTCGGCGAAATTCTTCGACGACGGGAACAGCCCGGGAGCGGTGATCGCGAACAAGGACCACAACTCCATCAGGTTGTTCTCCATGGGCGTGCCCGTGATGGCGAGCTTGAACGGGGCCGGGAAGCGGCGGGCATTCTGGCTGGCCTTGGTGGCCGGATTCTTCACAAACTGTGCCTCGTCCAGCACCAGCCCGGCCCACTGCTGCCCGGCGTAGGCCTCATAGTCGAGCCGGAAGAGCGTATAGGAAACAACCACGACGTCGGACCCGGCGGTGAGTGCCGCCGGCTCCGTCCCGCTGCGCTGCAGCGTGTCCGTGACGGCGGTGGCGCGCAGCCCGGGGGCGAACCGTCCGATTTCCGCGGCCCAGTTGGGCACCACGGAGGTCGGGGCGACCACCAGGAAGGGGCGCCGCGCGGTTTCGTCCCGGTCCGGAGCGCCGGTGCCGTTCTTGGCGTGGCAGATCAGGGCGATGGCCTGCAGGGTCTTGCCCAGGCCCATATCGTCCGCGAGCACGCCGCCCAGGCCCTGCTGCCACAGGAAGGCCAGCCAGTTGAAGCCGTCCTGCTGGTAGGGGCGCAGCGAAGCGTTGAGCCCCGCCGGCAGCGGCACGTCCAGAAGCTCCGTGAACCGCAGCAGCCCACCGACGCTCCGCCGCCAGGAATCGGCCTGTTTGGCCGTTGCGGCCAGTTCCTCGAGCTCGTCCCAGAGCCCGGCCTGGTACCGGCTGATCCGCAGGGGCCCCTCGTGGTCCTGCAGGGCCCTGGCTTCCTCGATCAGCCGGCGGAGCTGGAGGAACTCGGGCTGGTCGAGCCGGAAGTAGTTGCCGTTGGAGAGCATCAGGTGTTCTTCGCCTGCGGCCAGGGCGCGGAAGAGCTGGTCGAAGGGGACGTCTTCCCCGCCCAGGGTGACGGTGACGCGCAAGTCAAACCAGTCGCCGTCGTCCGTTCCCTGGGTGCTGACGCCGATGAGCGGTGTGTCGGTCAGCTCGCTGTAGTCCGGCGCCGGGCCCGTGGTGACCACCCGCACGTGCTCGAGCCGTTCCAGCACGGGGAGTGCCTCGGCGGTGAACCGGGCGGCGGCGAGGTTTCGGAGCACCGCCGGGACGGTGCTGCCAGGGTGGCCGGAGGGCTGGGCCGGGAACTGCTCCTGCCAGGCAGCCGCGTAGGGGGCCAGCAGTTCGGCCACCCGGGCCAGGAGCTGCGCTTCGAACGTGTGGTCGCGGTAGCCGGTGCCGGCATCGGGCAGCGGCTGGCGGGTGACGGTGCCGGCGGACGCGTACTCCCAGTGCCATTGAAGTTGCAGCGCGCCGGGATCCTGCGGCGCTGCTGCCGCGCGGCGGCGGGTCCGGCCGGACGGCGCCGCGTCTGCCGCGTCCTCACCCGGGATGTGGGCGGCTGTCAGCACCAGCTCCGGCGGCAGGATCTGCGGCAGCTCCACGGAGGTGTCGCTGCAGATGACATCTGCTGCCTGGGCCAGTTGCGGGAAGATGGCACCCAGGAAGGAATCGCGGGCCGCCGCCGGAACCAGCAGCTCCGTGCGGTGGTGGATCAGCGGACGGATGGCGTCAGGAACAGGCGCTTTGCTCGGGGCCAGATGGAAACCATGGGGAGCCGTGGAGGTGCCCGGGCCTGGGGCGGCGTCCCACCAGAACAGTCCGTGGCCGGGCTGGCCGATCACGCCCATCGCGGTGCGGTCCGCGGAACCGCCGCCGATGCCGACGTACGGTGCCAGCCCCAGCCCGCCGTCGTGATCGCGGATGTCCAGTGAAATGTTGACCGGCTCATGGATCACGACGGCGTCGCCGGACTTTGCGGCCACCAGCGCCACGCCGATTTCGCGTGCCTGGGCGAGGAGCTGCCAGAGCAGCGGGCTGTCGAAGCGCTCCAGGGGCAGGTGCGTGTACGGCCACTGCGAGCCCTCGGCAGCGTAGAGCGTGGCAAAGGTGCGCATCCAGCGGATCTGTTCCGCACTGAATTCATCGAGCTGGTATCCGTAGTGCGAACGCCCGAAGGTATCCCAGCGCAGCTGGCCCACCAGCCACTTGCCCTTGGCATTCTGTTTCACCGGCCTGGCGGTCAGGCTGAGCGGCGGGGCGGATTGGCTTTGCCACGGGTCAACGCGGCCCCGCTGGTACCAGGCGGGCTGGCTGGAACTGGATTCCTGCAGTTCCAGCTGCACACCGAGCCTCAGCGTTGGCGTGCCGGCGCTGCGGATGGCCTGTCCGCCGGAGAAACCCGGGTACCGTGGAGCCGCTTCCGGGTGAAGCAGGGAATGGATCTGCTCCTGCCAGGGCGCGGGAGGTGCCTGCTTCTGAACAGCTTTCTGAACGGGTTTCTGAACAGCGGGCGCGGGCTGCTTCGGAGCTTGAGCGCTCGCCGGGGCCGGCGGAATGCTCAGCAGCGTCGGCTGCTCCAGGACAAACCCGTTGCTGATTTCCAGGAGCAAAGCGGCGACATGCTTGCAGTTGAAGACCATAGGGCAGGAGCACTCGCCCCGCTCAACACGCAGACCCTTGACGCCGTCCTTGAACCAGACTTTAGTCCGGTAGGGGGCGCTGCGGTTGCCCTGGACCTTGCCTCTTAACTCCAAGTTCTTGGGATTCCACTCGATGCTGGAAACGGCGCCCTTGCGCGCGTAGGTGCGGCCGCGGGTCAGGGAGGTGCTGCCCACCAGGCGGGTGATCACAGGGTCGGCGAGCTGGGGCGGGCGAGTGAAAGTCACGGCTTAACGGTATCTGTTGGCAGGCGGGCCTGTCGCGAGCACCCGGTCATTGCCCACGCCTGCGGCGATCTGGTGCAGATATTGAACACTTCGCCGTAACTGTCGAATGTTCATGATCTTCACCATTTGGCGATGCTTCTTGATATGGTGAAGATATGGAACATCCGGTTGAGACTCCATTCTTTCGGGCGGTGGACGCCAAGTCGTTCGGGGCGTCGGTCCGGGCGGCCCGGCAGGAACGCGGACTGACCCAAAGCGGGCTGGCTGAGCTCATCGGTGCCAGCCGCCACACCATTGTCCGGCTGGAGCAGGGAGAGAACGTGTCCCTGGAGACGGCACTCGCAGCGGTGCGTGCCCTCGAACGGGACATTGCCCTCATCCCAAGGTTCTCGCGCCTGGACCTGAAGCGGTGACGCGCACCGGACGGCTCGCTGTCTGGCTGCACGGGCGGCAGATCGCCTGGCTCGCCGGGACCTCGTTGCGTCCCCGGCTGGAATACCTGCCGGATCTCGTCGCTGAGTATGGTGCGGGCGCGTCCCTCCTTTCGGTGTCCCTGCCGCTGCAGTCGAAACCCATCGCTGGCCCGGCGGTCCTGAACTTCTTCGACGGGCTGCTGCCGGAAGGCCAGGTGCGCGCGCATCTGGCTGATCTGCACAAGGTCGCCTCCACGGACATCAAGGCACTCCTTGCCGCCGTCGGTGCGGACTGCGCCGGAGCGGTGCAGGTTGTTCCTGAAGGCGTGGATCCTGCCGGCTCCGGGGAACTGCTGCCCATGTCGGAGGCGGAAGTCGTGACTGCCGTGGAGTCCCTGCCCACGTGGGATCTGCCGGAGAACTTCGCCATCACCACCTCCCTGGGTGGTGTTCAGTCCAAGATCCTGCTGTCCCGCGAGGGTGGCCGCTGGTACTGGCCGGCCCGGGGCGCGGCATCCACCCACATCATCAAACCCGATCCTCCTGATTCGCCCATTCCGCACCTTCTGACCGCCGAGCACTGGGCGCTGGAACTTGCCCGCGCCTCAGGACTTGCAGCAGCCAAGACCCGACTGGCAAGGTTCGGTGCCAGGAACGCCCTGGTGGTTGAGCGGTACGACCGCACCGAAGAACACGCCGAATTCACCAGGAGGATTTCACGCAGGTCCTCGGGCTCGCATCAGCGGCGAAGTATGACCAGTCGACGGCGGTACCGTCCCGCCTTGCGCAGGTGGCCGCAGCCGCTTCGCCGCACACCCGAAACCCGGCGTCCTTCAAGGCTGATCTGCTGAAGGCTGTGACCTTCAACGTCCTGATCGGCAATGGTGACGCCCATTCCAAAAACTATTCGGTGCTGATCCGCGAGACAGGAGAGGTTCTGCTGGCGCCTCTCTACGATGCCGCGCCGACGCTGCTCCTTTATGCGCCGAGCTCCAACGCCGGGCACTCCGTTGCGGGCCAGGCCCGGTTGAACTACATCACCCTCGACCACATGGTTCGCGAGGGTGTCGCTTGGGGGATGGACCCCGGGGCGGCCCGCACCGCCGCGGGTGAGGTCCTCCTGGCTGCCGCCGAGGCGCAGGTGCCAGTATCCGAGGGACTGGAGCATTTGCCGGCTCTCATCGCCTGCCGGGCTTCCGATTTGCTCGCCGGGCGCACCGCCCGGCGTCAGCAGGCATCGGACGGCTCGACGGCGTGACAGCCAGTTCTCACGGCAGCTCTACCTTGATGGCAACAAGCGGACTGCGCAGCTCATGATGCACTGCGAAGCAGGAAGCCGCTGATGGCGGCCATCCGGGACCCTGCCTTCACATCCAGGGATGCAACGGCGACGGCGGCTTCCTCCAACGCGACCAGGGCCTCCCAGCCCGGGTGGTACCAGCACTCCGCGATCATGGGCGGAAGCGAGACCGTGACCTCGGTGAATTCACGGTCTTCACGCGGGACGCGCCCGGAGGCTTTCCACGGCATGACCTTGCTGCCGTGCACAGGCCATGGCTCAGTCACCGGGCTCCTTCAAAAAGCTAAACAAGGGCATCATTATTCACACTTAATGCGTGAAATCTAAATAACGCGAGGGCCGTTGCTGGTACGGACGTCCCGTGGCCGCCTATCCTGACGACGTGCCAATGCGCCGGTTGACCCGAGATGCACTCCTGGGTGGTCTCTCCGACGATGACGATCAAAAGTGTGAGTATCGGCGCATTGTCTTCGAGGGAACACCCGCGGACCCTCGTCGCAGCCCGCTCGCCCCTCACAGGTGAAAACCTGCGGCGTACGTCGGCACCTGAGTGCGGACCTCGGACCAGGCCGCCTGAGGATCAGGGGCAGCTCCGCTCTCAGCCCTCGACGACGGACATCGGCATGCCGCCACCGTGCACGGAAGGGGCGATGCTGTCGAGCTGCCAGCCGTCCGCGGATGCCCGGAACGTCGCGGTCTGCGGCAACGAGTAGCCCGACGGGACGCTGCTCGGGCCATTCGCTTTAGAGGCGAGGTATTCCTCGGTCAATTCCTTGAAGTGGACGCTCGCCTCCGAACCAGCCACCTCGATAGACTCCACCGTCACGGTCGTCGAAAAGGACGTATACCAGAATCCGGCTGACTTGAATCCGGCCTTCGACCGGGCCACCACTGAGAGGTCCCGCTCGCGCTTGGCCCGGTAGGCCGTCGTCGTCTGCCCATCGACGAGGCGCGGGGCAGGGGGAGTGTCGAGGGCTGTGCCGTTGCGATCCTCGACGGCAGCCTGAATGATGGCCGCGAGTTCGGACGACGACGGGCTGGACACCGCTGCGGGCGATCCCGCCGTGAGCGGCCCCGCAGCCGGCTGGCACCCGGAAAGGGCGAACCCGAGCAGCGCCGCGACGGCGGCCGAGGTGCGTGGGTACTTCATCATGGTCCCCCTTGCAGGGTGTCCTCACAGCCTGCCCTGCCGGCCCCAGCCAGTCAACTGGGCCGGCAGGGCCGGCTGTGTGATGTCCCGCTTAAGGATCGGCTGCCGTGCTCGCCTCGCCCAAACAGATCCGCGCGGAACTTGAGCACATCAGCACCCGCGTATCGATCTGCGTAGACCAGCACCTGGAAGGCCGTGCTCACGGCCGGGGAAAGCGATGCGGGGGCCGGCGTCGCCGTCGTGCTGGCCCCGACCGTCTGGCGGCGGCGGCGGTACCGAGGGTCCACGCTGCGCGCCGCCGCCTGACGGGCTAGATTTTCGCGAGTTCTCTGGTTGCTTCCGCGGAAGCCGGCGGCTCGGTGTGTGTGATCCGCTGCGGCACGAACGCCAGTGCGGCCACGGCAATCACGGCTGCTGCGGCGAAGACGTAGAAACCCCACGGGTAGGCGATGCCGGCGGCCACCAGGGTGCCGGTCACGGCCGGACCCAGGATGGCGCCCAGCCGGCCGACGCCCGCGGAGTAGCCGAGGGCGGTGGCCCGCAGCCGGCTGGGGAAGAGCTGGCTCACCCAGGCGTAGACGAGGACCTGGGAGCTGAAGACGAAGACGCCGGTGATGAAGACGGCCGCGTTGAGGAGCAGTTCATTCTGCAGCTTGATGCTGAGCACGGCAAGGAGAACGGCCGAGAGGCCGAACCACAGCAGGACCACCTTTTTCGCGCCGTGCTTGTCTGCGAGGATACCGGCAACGACGAGACCGACGACGGCGCCGACGTTGAGCACCATGAGCTGGCCGATGCCTGCGGCGATGGAGTAACCGGCGGATGCCATCAGCTGCGGAAGCCAGGTGTTCAGGCCGTACACGAGCAGCAGGCCCATGAAGGACGCGATCCCGACTCCGACGACAACGATGGGGTAGGGCTTCCTGGCAAGGTCGCGGAAACTGGCGGCCTGCACCGGTTCAGCGGCCTGGCGGACCGGCGGCAGGGACTCGGGCAGCTTGAACCACAGGAACGGCAGCAGGGCCAGCCCCGCCAGGCCGCCGATGACGAACATCATCCGCCAGTTCGGGATCAGCAGGAGGGCCAGCAGAGCCGTCAGGACGGCGCCGACGTGGTAGCCGGTCATGGTCCTGGTGGTGGACCGGCCGGCGGACCCCTCCTTGGTGGCGTAGTCGTTCATGTAGGCCAGCGCCGCGGGAAGGCAAGCGCCGAGGCCCAGACCGGCCAGGAACCGAAAGAGGCTGAACACCAGGACGTTGGGCGCGATCACGACGGCGAGCGTGAACAGGGAGAACCAGGCGACGCAGGCGATCAGCAGCCGTCGGCGGCCAAGCCGGTCTGAGAGCGGGGCGATGAACAGCGCGCCCAGACCCACTCCGGCGAGGGAAATCGTGGCGGCCAGGGTGGCTCCTACGGCGTCAAATCCGAGTTCATTGGTCTTGATCAGGGTCGGGATGACGGTACCGAGCACCACCAGATCGAAACCATCAAGCACCATGGCCAGCCAGCAAAGCCAGACAGGCCAGCGGGAAGAACGGTCAGCGGACATCATTGGCATTGCAACCTCGAAGACAGGGGCTCGGCATCGAGCAGGCGTGAAGCTGAAGGTCGGGGCGGTGGTTCCGGGGCGCGACCCAGGGGGCGCTTCCGGGGTTTCCGACCTGAGATTTTTATCACCGTGGTGTGTATACTCGAACACTTCCCCCCATTCAATGGAATGGCCGTGTCCGGTTCCGAAAGAAGGTTACGTGGCCAACTCAGCCTCCGGAGATTCTGTGGTGGACCGCGTGGTGCGGGTGGTCGGGGCGTTTCCTGAGGGCGTCACCGTGCTTCAGCTTTCGGACCTGGCGGCCAGGGCCCAGTTGCCGCTGACAACGGCCCACCGCCTGGTCCGGCAACTTGCCGCGCACGGGCTCCTCGAACTGGGCGAGGGCGGGTCGGTCCGGCTTGGCCTCCGGCTCTGGGAACTGGTGATCCGGAGTTCCCCGACGCTGGCCCTGCGGGAGGCGGCGGTGCCGTTCATGGAGGACATCCAGCAGGTGCTGCACCAGAACGTGAACCTGGCCGTGCTGGAGGGCTGGGAGGCGCTCTTCGTCGAACGGCTTTCCCGGCGCAAGTCGGTGGCGAACCGTGCGCAGGTCGCCGGGCGGATGCCGGTGCATGTGTCTTCGGCCGGCCTGGCGCTGATGGCCGGTCAGCCCCCGGCCGTCCAGGCGGACTATCTCCGGCAGTTCCGGGATCCTGCCGGAAAGCTGGGCCCGGACGACGTCCGGTCACTGCTTGAGGAGACGGCGGACCAAGGTTTCGCCCAGCTGGCCGGTGTCGTGGATCCGAACACTTGGGGAATTGCCGTGCAGGTGCGGGACGCCAGAAAACGTACCGTGGCTGCGCTCGGCGTCGTGGTGCCACTCTTCGAAATGCGCTTTCAGTCGCTGCTCCCGCCTCTACAGACCGCGGCCCGGGGGATCATGCGTCAGTTGCAGAACGCGAATGAAGCGGGTCCGTTCTATTCAACGGCTTCTTCCTTATAACGTCCGTTTCCTCCCGCGCGCTGTTGCCAGGATTCCCACCGACGCGCAAACAAGGCCCAGGGCCGGCTTCGCTGAAAATGACACTGTCTATGACGCCGGTGGTGCCGGAGACGCCGACGGCGGGGCCCGGCATCGCCGACGGTCAGGGACCATCCACGAAAGCCCGGGCCCCGCCTACAGGCAAAGCGCCGTCAGGGTTTGACGGCCTCTTCTTCGGTCTCGCTCCAAATCGTGCCGGCGATCGGATTTTCGGACTCTTCCAGCAGGTGGCCCACCAGGCCAACGGCGCGGGCCATGACGCCAAGGCCCCGGGCGACGTTCCAGGGAATGCCGAGAGTGGCCGACAAGGCTCCGATGGCCCCGGTGACGTTGACGGGCAGGATCTTGCCCGAGCGTTCGCTGGCGACGGCGGAGATGGCGGTCATCAGGCGGGGGCCCGAGCCGTCGAAACCCAGTTCTGCGGCGACGGCGAAAAGCCGCTGGGCCCGGGGGTCCACGGGCTTATGCACGGGATGGCCGATCCCGGCCAGCGGTTTGCCGGCCGCTTTGTGCTCATCAACGATTTTTGCCGCCAAAGCGGTGATCTCATCGTCGCCCAGCCGGTCCTGCGGTGTGACGCCGTGCCGGCCTCCGCCGGGAAGTTCCTGCTGGCAGACCCGCGCGGCCCCCTCGATGGTCCCGACGAAGGTGTTGCCCAGGCCAAGCAGGCCGGCGGCAACGGCGCCCTGCAGGGATTCCGGAGCACCCATGATGGTCATTCTCGCGGCGATGACACTGGGCGTGACGCCGTGCTCCACGAGGGACACGAGCATGGCGTTGATGAGAACGGATTCGCGCTCGTCCGGAAGCCGCTTGAACAGTTCCAGAAAGGCAAAGTCGCCCAGGTTGACCTTCCCCAGGAGCTCGGTGAGGTCCAGCCCGTGCACGTGGACGCTCTCGGGTGTGGCCCTGGTGATGCTGGAGCGGATGGGCCGGCCGCCGCGGGTGTTTTTCGCCATTGGTTTACAACTTCCTGATTGGGGGTGGACGTTCGTTCCATTCGGTGAGTGTTCGTTCTGCTAACCGACGAAGAGCGGCAGCGCCATCTGGCCGGTCAGGGGCAGCCCGTCCTGCAGGTTCCCGATGGATTCCGCCAGCGCTGCTGCCGATGGTTCACCGATCAGCCCTTCGGCCTTGAGGACAATATCGGCCCAGGTGGCCCGGTCCTCGGGGGCGCCGCGGAAGGCGTCCTCGGACCTTTCAATGACGGTGCCGTCGGCCAGGCGGACCTGTACCTCGGCCTGCCAATGCGCCGGAAACGCGGCCTCCAGCTTTTCGCTGGTATAGCAGGTGACCTTTTCCATCCATTCCCGGAGCTCGACGGCGAGCGCGGGGGCGTCGTCGAACTGCTCCACGGTGGCCCTGCCCGTGGTCAATGCCACGGCGGCGCCGAAGGGCATGTTGAACTGGGCGTCGACCGGTGTCCGGACCTCCAGTTTCCGCTCCGCGGGCTCCGAGACCAGCGTTGCGCCGGCTTTGATGACGCCCACATTGATGGACTCGATGTCCGTGAGCGCCAGCTCCGGATGTTCAGCGTGGATGTCCCGGAGCAGGTCGATGTTGCCGTGCATGTACCGGCAGCAGGGGTAAAACTTGATGGAGGTGTCCAGGGCGCCCCGGCCGTACTCCAGCCGCAGCTCCCTGCCCTCGACGAGCCCTTCCCCGTACTGGCGCAGGAATCCGTCCCGGCCCTCCAGCGCAGTTTCCGGCGCATTGAATCCCGCGGCGGCCAGCTTCGCGGCGCGGAGACCGGTCGCGGCGGCGTGCCCGGCGTTCAGGCGCTTGGTCCAGGACCCGTCGGAGAGGAATTCCAGGGATCCGGCGGCCATGTTCGCCGCCAGGCCGAGCGCGTTGACCGTCTGGTCCTCGTCCAGGCCGGACAGGGCGGCGGCGGCCGCGGCCGCGCCCAGGGCCCCGGCTACTCCGGTGGGATGGAATCCGCGGCCGTAGCTCTCGGCTGCGCCGAGCAACACGCCCACCGAGCACATGACGTCGTACCCGGCCGCGGCAGCGGACAGTACCTTGTCGACGCTGTATCCCCTGGCGTCGGCTGCGGCCAGGACGGCCGGGAAGATGACGACGGCGGGGTGCAGCGAGGATTCCTCGAACGTGTCGTCCAGTTCCAGGCCGTGGGCCGTGATCCCGTTGACCAGGGCCGCGTCCTCCACGGTCACGAAGCCGTCCACCCCGTGCAGGGCCGCCGGGTAGAACGCATTGCGTTCGGCTGAAACCTGCACTGCCGCGCGGGCGGCGGCGGCCGACCCGCGGTTGGCGCCCCCGGCGGTCACGGCGCAGTAGTCCAGCAGCAGCAGCCGCATCCAGGCCGACAGCTCCGGGGACATCGTTTGGTTGGCCAGGACGTGGCGGGCCAGCTGGCGCGACAGGGTGGTTTCTCTCATTGTGCTTTCTCCAGTTCAGCAGTGGTTTCCGGTGATCGGGCGGGGAGGGGCTGGGCGGAGTCGGCTCCGATGCTGCTGCGTTCCCTGGCCCAGTCCCGCAGGGTCGCGGCACGGATTTTCGTCCCGTTGGTGCCTGCCGTGGTGGGCATCTCGTCGATGATATGGACCGTGGCCGGCACTTTGAACCGTGCCAGGGTTGCCTTGCACCAGGCCTGCAGCTCCTCGCCGGCCACCCCGGCGCCGGCCTCGCCGGTCACCCCGGCTACCCCGGCGGCGGGGTCGAGGGTGACAAAGCCGATGGCCTGCATCTGCCCGTCGGCGCCTTGGAGGCCCACCACCTTGGCGGTCCCCACCGAAGGGTGCTCCATCAGCCGCTGTTCGATCTCGGCCGGGTCCACCAGGAATCCCTTGAGCCGCAGCACGTCGCCCATCCGGCAGATGTAGACAAACCCGCCGTCCTCGCCGATGGTCCCCAGGTCCCCGCTGCGGAACCAGCCGTCGCGGGTGAAGGCCGCGGCTCCTTCGCCGTCATCCCCGAGGTAGGCGTTGACCACGTTGGGCCCCTGGAACTGCAGTTCGCCTTCCGCGGACGGATCGAGGATCTGTTCCGTGAACGGATCGGCGATGCGGACCTTGATCTCCGCGGAGACCGGATATCCGCCTCCGCCCCAGCGCCGCTGCACGTCGGTCTCCGGCGTCCAGAACGCGGTGAGCGCGAACAGTTCGGACGAGCCGTAGACGCCGACCGTTTCGGTACCGAATTCCCGGGAGGCCCAGGCGGCAAGGTCGCGGGACTGGCCCTGGAAGTCGGCTATGCCGATCCACTTCCAGCTGCCCAGATCCGCCCGGGTTGCCGTCCAGGCGGCGGCGATCCGGCTGATCATGTCATCGGCGCCGACGAAGTGGGTGGCCTTGTGCTCGGCCATGGCGTGCACCAGCTCGTGCTCATCGAACACCGGGTGCAGCAGGATGGCCGCGCCGCCGAAGATGGCAGCCATCGAGGAGCTGAAGCCGAAGACCCCGGAGAACGGCAGGGCGCCCACCAGCACGTCGGTGCCCGCGAAGCCGATCCTCGCGGCGTCGGCGAGGGCATGGCGGATGACCCCTGCCTCGTTGTGCGCGGCCAGCTTCGGCATCCCGGTGGAACCGGAGGTGGTGAAGGCGACGCTGAGCACGTCGGCCTCCACCGGGACGGCGGGGGACCAAGCGGCGTCGGGGACAGCGCCGTCGGGCACGGCCCAGACACCGCCGCCGAGGTCATACCCGGCAGGGTTTTCCGGACCGGTTTTCCCCGGAGCCGGGACGGGTACGACGGCGGGGATCGCCGCCGCGGCGTCGGCGGCAACGGCGGCGCGGGCACGGCCGGTCAGGTCCAGCCGCTGGAAATCATGCGCCATGACGATCACGGCAGGCTTCGCCTTGTGCAGGACATGCGCGACTTCGGCGATGTTGTACCGGGTATTGATGCCGATGACGTGCGCCCCCACGGCCGAGGCGGCGAACTGCCAGGCGTAGGCGGAGGACCAGTTGGGCAGCCACGTGGCGATGCACCGGCCGTGGCCGATGCCATGGTGCTGCAGTGCCTGGCGGGCAGCATCAACGTCCGCCAGGAACTGCCGCCGGGTGAGATGCCGGTAGCCACCGGGCGCAGGTTCAATGAAGAGGGTCTTGCCGGGATTGTCCTGTACCAAGGCGAGCAGGGACTCATACAGTGTCATGGTCTTACCTGCTTCCGTTCAGCGCGGCGCCGGCGAGGGCGGTTCGGGAACCCGTCCGGGGCCGGTCCGCGTCCCGGACCCAGCGGTCCACGTGCTCGGCGAAATCCGCCATTTCCTCCATGGGATAGTGCCCGATGCCGTCCAGGTGCGTGTACTGCGCGCCGGGAATCTCCGCGGCGGCACGCTCGACGGATTCGGCATTGATCCACAGGTCGTCGCTTCCGGCCACCAGGCGGGCCGGCGCGGTGATGGTGCGGAGGCTCTCGAAGATGTCGTGGCGGCCCCAGGCCAGCAGATCGGAAATGGAGACCTGCGGATCCTCACGGCAGTGCATCCTGGCGATCAGTTCGCGGCGGTCCTCCGCCACGGCACGGCCGACGACGGCCCGGGTGCCGTAGTAGGTGCGGTCGGAACGGCTGGGCGCGGAGATGTCCTCCAGCTCGCGGCGCAGCCCGGCGACGTTGGCGTGCCCGGCCTCGGCGTTCGCCGCCATGGCGATCACCGAATGGATGCGGTTCCCCATCCGGGCGGCGATGTCCAGGGCGATCTTGCCCCCGATGGAGCACCCGACGATAACCGGCTGCACCAGTTCCAGGGCCTCGATGAGCTGCACGCACCAGGCGGCGTAGTCGCCGAGGTCGGTGACCGGTCCTCCGTGGCGCGGCTCCGAACGGCCATGGCCGGGCAGGTCCGGAACGATGACGCGGTAGCCGAGCCGGGCCAGGCCGGCTGCTGCCTCCCGGTACTGCACGCCGCTTTGGCCGGCGGTGTGGACACAGAACACCGGCTGGCCGGCGCCCCAGATCTCCACGAAGGCCAGGGAACCGTCCAGGGTCAGGTATTGGGCATTCAAGGCGGCACTCATTTTGCGTTGTCCTTTCGGGCTGCGGCACGGGCGGCATCGACCAGGCGGATGAGGACCTTGGTCATGCGGAGGTATTCGGCTCCGCTGCCGCGGACCGTGAACTGGCCGAGCATGGCCCGCTGCATGAAATCGTTGGTGTCGCCGAGGATCAGCTGCGTCCAGGTGTATTCGTCGGCGCCGAGGGTGAAATCCGCCCCGAGCAGTGAACGGCGGGCGGCCTCGATAATCCTGCCGCGGTAGCAGCGGAAATGGACTTCCTCCTCGCCTGCGGCCAGGCCGATGGTTCCGTCGTAGGAGGCGATGGCGGCAGTGAATTCCTTGTCGTTATCCAGATAGGGGATCAGCGCCTGTCCCCAGGCAGCGGTTCCGAACTGCAGCTCCGGGGGAACATCCGCCGCGCCGCGGGCCTGGACCAGGAAAGCGGAGGTTCCCTGCTGGAGGACCGTGTTGTCCTGGTTCCGCAGCACCACGTGGCGGTGGATGATGCCCCGGCCCGCGGTCCTGGTCGGCCGTTTGCGGGTGACGGTGATCTCGCAGCTGATCGTGTCGTGGACGTAGATGGGCGCGAGATACTTCCAGTTGGTATCCAGCAGTGCCAGGGCCGGGCCGTCCAGGCCCAGCCGGCGGACGAACCCGGTGAAGATCGCGATCCCGAACGCCCCCTGGAGGACCGGCCGCTCGAACAGGCGCGCCTCGAGGTCCTCCTCTGTTTCCGTCCGGCCGGTGTGCATCGGATTGTCGTCCCCGCTGAGACGGGTAAAGAGTTCGAGATCCGCAGGGGTGACCTGCCGGGGCTCGCTCAGATAGGTGCGTCCCAGCTCGAAATCCTCGAAATACATCACTTGCACATCTTCCAACTGTTCCGCTGCCATGCCCATCTCTTCCCTTGTCATCCTTTGTGTCGTCGTATCGGCCGCGTGGGGTCCCTGCTTGGTAAGTCCGGACCGCGTTCTATACTGTTCTCGCTATGGCCAAAATTCCCTCCGCTGCCCCGCAGCGCGCGGCTCCGAAACGGATCAACAGGTCCGTGGTGCTCCAGGCCGGGCTCGCCGTATTCAGCGCGAAGGGGTTCAACGGGGCGTCCATGCGGGATATCGCCAACGAGGCCGAAACGAGCCTGTCGAACCTCTACAACTATTTCCCGTCCAAGACGTTTCTGCTGGCCCAGCTGCTGTTGGACACCGGAACCGATCTGTACAACCGGCTCGAAGCCGCCGTTTCGGAGGCCGAGGCGGCCCCCGCCGCCCGGCTGGCCGCCGCGGTGACCAGCTACATCGGGTTCATCGTCGACCGGCCGCAGGCCTCGATTGTCGGGATCAGCGAAATCCGGTATCTCGAGGGTCCTTCCCGCGCCGAAGTGACGGTGGTCCGTGACCGGACCGAGCAGCTCTTCCGGAGCATTCTCGCCGAGGGCAGTGCCGCCGGGGAGTTCTCCAGCCACTTTCCGGTGGACGCGGCCCGGGCCATCGTGACGATGTGTTCCGCCGTGTCCAACTGGTACCGTCCCGACGGCCCGCTCGGCCAGGCGGAGCTGGCCGAGCGGTATGTCGAGTTCAGCCTGGGGATCGCCGGGGCGCACTAGACCCATGTCAGCGGGCTGCCAGCCGCTGCATCGTGCGCGGATCCGCGGCGGCCTTGGCCGGATTCCAGCCGAACTTGCCGGCATCCCAGCCCTCGGCCAGCGGCCCCCAGAAGAAGAAGCTGACCTTGCGTTCAGTGAAAAGCCAGGTGCCGGCGTCGTTCTTGACCATCTTGTCCTGGTAGCGTCCGGCGGCCAGCTGCGTTTCGCCCTCGACCACACACGGCTGCAGCAGCCAGGTCTCGCCGGTTGCTTCGGTGCCGTCGAGCTCCACAGTCTCATTGGAACTGAAGTGCCACCAGGACGTGACCGAGGTGGCGTTGAGCCGGGGGAAGAACTCCAGCATTTCGCTGCGTCCCCGCGCGGTGGACAGGCCGATGAAGGCCCCGTCGGGCGTGAACAATGCGGCGAGTTCCTCCCAGCGGCCGTCGTCCAGGTACTGGCAGTACGTGGCGCGGAGCTGCTGGATGGCGTGCTGGTCCTCAAGGCGCGTGATGCGTTGTTCCAGGGTCAGTTCAGACATGGGCGGCCGCCTTGGCGTCGCGGATGTCCTCCGAGGTTTCGTGCAGGTTCGCCTGGAAGCGCTCCCGGATGGTGTAGACAGCCACCCAGGTGAGCACGGCCATCGCAAGGATGTACAGCGAGACGGTCAAGGACTGGCCGGTGGCGGCGATGAGGGAGGTCATGATGAGGGGAGCGAGGCCGCCGGCGAAGACGGAGGCGAGCTGGAAGCCCAGGGAGGCCCCGGAATAGCGGACATCCGCCGGGAACATCTCCGCAAACAGTGCGGCCTGCGGGCCGAACATCACCGCGTGGATGGTGAAACCGATGATCAGGGCCGCAATGATGACCGCCACGCTGCCGGTGTTGACCATCCAGAAGAACGGGAAGGCGAAGAGGCCCATGAGGACGGCTCCGGTCAGGTATAGCTTCCGGCGGCCGATCCTGTCGCTCAAGGCGCCGAAGAACGGGATGCTGATCATCTGGGTGGAGATGGCAACCAGGACGCAAACCAGCATGGTGGTCTTGTCCAGGCCGACGCGTTTGACGCCGTAGTCGAGCATGCCGGAGATCAGGATGTAGAACGTCGCGTTGACCACGAAGAATGCTCCGGCAGCCTGCAGGATCTGCCGCCAGTACAGGCGGACGGCCTTGGCCAGTGGCGTCTTCTGGATGGCACCGGTGGACGCCGCCGCGGCGGAACGTGCCTGCAGGGTCTTGAAGACCGGAGTGTCTTCAATCCTCAGCTGGACGAAAATGCCGACAAGCACCAGCAGCAGGCCGGAGAGGAACGGAATGCGCCAGCCCCAGGCCATGAATTCGTCGTTGCCCATGAACAGGCCGATGATCAGGAAGAAGGCGTTGCCGATGACCACGCCCATGATGGTGCCCATCTGGATGAGGCTGCCGAAGAATCCGCGGCGTTCCACGGGGGCATGCTCGGTCAGCAGCAGGGCCGCCCCGCCCCACTGGGCGCCGACGCCGAGGCCCTGGACCAGCCGGCAGATGATCAGCAGGACGGCGCCCCAGTTGCCGATGACGTCGTAGCCGGGCAGCAGGCCGATGGATGCCGTGGCCAGCCCCATCACCACCATGGAGCCGACCAGCGGGCCCTTCCGGCCGTACTTGTCGCCGAGGTGGCCGGCGATGATGCCGCCGAGGGGACGGGCGACGAAGCCGACGGCCAGGGTGGCGAAGGAGGCGATGGTGCCGCCCGCGCCGCCCAGGCCGGGAAAGAACAGGGGCCCGAAGACGAGGGCCGCCGCGGTGGAGTAGATCAGGAAGTCGAACCATTCAAGGGCCGTTGCGAGGATGGACGCCGAAGCGAGGCGCCCCATCTTGCTTTGCGGGATGTCGGCCTGGCTGTCAGCCGCGATATTGCTAGTTGTCATTTCCACTCTCTCCTTTGAGGGTGCGGAGTACATGAACGAAGTACATGAACGAACGTTCTTACTTACACACTGTGACACGAGGCACACCGCGGGTCAAGGTATTTTTTTGGGCTGATCGCCTCGATGTTGGCAGTGCTGTCGCGGGTGGCCCGGGCGCCGGGCCGGCGGCGTGCCATCGGCGGCCACTTGGCTCGGCTGCTTGGGGCACGGGCACTACTTGGAGGACGCACTTCGGTAAATACTGGTTCAATTCCGGACCGTCTGGGTTAGGTTGAACCTCGGGCTCCGGGCGTGCTGTCTCTGCCGGGAACACCCGTCACGGATCTTGGCCGCACCGCAGGGGAGGTAAGCACATGGCGCCTGACGAGGACGTTGTTGCGGCGATTTACAGTGAGCACGGCAGCGCCCTGCGCAGGTTCGTGCTGAGCGCGTCACGGGACCCTGTGCTGGCTGACGGCATCGTGCACGAAACGGTGCTGCGGGTCCAGCAAGCGCCCAAGATTACCGGCAGTATGCGCAGTTACCTGTTCCGGACGGCGCGAAACGTCCTGATCGACAACCACCGAAAGTCACAGCGCCGGCCGCAGGAGGCTGGGGAACGTGACGTGGCCGATCCCGTCCGGGCAAGGGAGCGGATCGATGAGCTGCTCAACAGGGTCCCGATGGAAGAGGCCCTGATGAGGCTCAGCAGGGAACACCTGGACGTGCTGGTGGCACTCCACTACCGCCGCTTCACGGTGGGTGAGGCGGCGGCGCAACTGAACATTCCAGCCGGCCTGGTGAAATCGCGCGCCTTCCATGCAGTCAGGGCACTCCGGACCATCCTTGATGACTGGGGGCAAATCGCTGAACAGCAGGGAACTCCATGAAGACCATCCATCCACGGCGGCTCCCGGCCCCGTGAACAGGAACTGAACCCCGGGTGCGGCGCCGGCCTACCCGTGCAGGCGCCGGTACGCTGCCGCGGCGCCCGGGTGCAGCCCGATTCCCGACGTGGAGATGAGCGACCGGGCGTCCAGGTACTGGGCGCCCAGGGCACCTGCCGGAATCAGCTCGGCGGCCCGGGCCACCAGGATTTCCACGATCGAGCCCACCGCCGACGCCGGAACGTCCGGGCGCGCCAGCAGCAGGCTGGCGACGCCGATGGTTCCCACCTCCGCGGCGGAACCATAGACCCCGGCAGGGATGTTCGCCGCCATGTAGACCTCGCCAAACCGTCCGCGCAGCACTTTCTGCTCGGCCGAGAGGTCGATCAGACGGATCGCGGTGGACCCGCGCGGCCCGGAGTCCGGGTCCACTGCCAGCACGGGGAACCCGCCGGCGAAGAGGGCCGCCTGGATCTCGCCGCGCCCCATCGCCCCGGTGACCTCGGTGAGCGGAACGGGCCGCAGGGTGATGTCCCGGGGTGTCAGTCCGCTGGCCTCCAGAATGCGCAGCCCGGTGAACTGCGTCCCCGAGTTGTCCGGTCCCAGGCTCACCACGTGGCCTTTCAGTTCCGACATCGCGCGGATCGGCGACCCTGCCGGCACGGCGAGCTGGAAATAGTTCTGATAGAGGCGGCCGACGGACTCCAGGCCTTCGGGCGCAGCGGCCGCGGCATCGGCCAGCGCGAGGGCAAGATTCACCGCTCCTGCCCGCAGCAGCTGCAGGTTCTCCGCCGTCCCGGCGGACGGCCGGGGGACAAGGCGGAAGCTGGCCCCGGCAGTTTCCACGGTCCGGGCCAGCAGGGCCGCGAATTCGTTGAAGAATCCTCCGGTTTCACCGGTTCCCAGCAGGTATTCCGGCGGCTTTCCTTCTGTGCAGGCCGCCAGCAACAGCCCGGAAGCGGCCGCGACTCCCGCGCCGAGGAACAGGCGGCGGTCCAGCAAACGCGGATGGTTCATCGGTTGTCCTCCGCGGGATCGCTCTTCCCGAAGGACTGGTCCGGTTGCTTGTCGTTCTCAACGGCGTGGGGACAGCGGACGACGGCGGTCAGCCCTCCGCCGTCGGTGTCCGCAAACTCGAGGCTGCCGCCGAAGGACGCGAGCAGCGCAGCCGCGATGGCCAGTCCCAGGCCGGTGCCGGGTTGTCCGCCGCCCGCGCGGTCCGCCGTCGGCGATCCACGGTAGAAGCGCTCGGTGAGCCGTCCGCGCTGGTCGTCGCTGACCCCCGGGCCGTTGTCCGCCACGCAGACAGCCACGCTTTCCGGGCTCCCGTCGGCCGCCGCCCGGTAGGCGCAGGACACCCGCACCTCGGCGCCGGGACCTGCATATTTGCAGGCATTGTCGATCAGAATGTCCAGGATCTGGCCGAGGGCACCTTCCGATATTGCGGCTTGCGCCCCGGTGTCCGCGCCCTTCGATGCAGCATCGGCCGGACCGGCGTCGAAGGCCAGGCGGACACCCCGCTCGGCCGCCGAACGCTGCCAGAACTCCGTCCGCTCCGCCGCGACGGCAGCAGGCACACAGCGGCCCCTCTGCTTGTCCCCGCCCTCGGGCGGAGCCTCGGCGGTGGCCAGGGCCAGCAGGTCATCGAGGATCGTGGTGAACCGCTGGGACTCCGCCGTTGCCCGCTGGTAGTTGTTGCGGCCGGCCGCGGTGACGTGCGGTTCCAGAAAATCCAGGCGCAGCTGGAGGGCCGCGAGGGGGTTCCGGAGCTGGTGCGCGGTGTCCGCCACCAGGCGGCGCTGCGAGCGGGCGGAACTCTCGACGGCGGCCGCCATCAGTTCGAAGGACCCCGAGAGCGCGCGGAGCTCCGGCGGCCCCTGCCGCGAAGGCTCCGCATCCGGCTCCGCATCCGGCGCCGCATCCGGCGCCGTCACAGGCTGGCTGAACGGCAGGCTGGCGGTCAGGCGCCCCAGCCGGCGGCTGAGGTTTTCCAGCGGACGCAGCACCCAGCGGCTGACGGCTACGGCCAGGATCCCAAACGCGATCATGGCGGCGGCCATGCCGAGAAAGACATACAGCCACAGCAGGCCAATGTCCGCCTTCGCCGCCCGGGTGGACGCAACGATCAGGACGGCACCGTTGAGCTGGCTGTCCGTGCCCACCGGTTTCGCGACCACGACGTCCTCAGGACCCCACGGGGTCAGCGCGCCAAGGTCGGCGGAGGGCTGGTTGCGAAGCGCCCGGGACACGGACTCGGAGATCCCGGGTGCATCCGGGCTGATCCCTTCGCCGTGCGGAGGGACCCCCTTGGTGGAGACCACAGCCAGCGTGTCACCGTAGAGCTCGTGGTAGACCCGCATTTCCTCGAACAGGGTTCCGGGAACCCCGGTGGTCACATAGCCGGAGGCCAGTCCCACGAAACGCTGGAGGTCGGAGTCCCTGCTGAGGACGAACTGCCGGGTCCGGGCATCCGCCGTGGAGGCGGCCAGGGGAAACCCGAATCCCGTGACCGCAAGCGCGGTCAGGACCGCCAGCACCCACAACAGCCTGTTCCGCATGGCGGGTCAGGCCGTCCAGCGGTAGCCGAAACCGCGCATGGTCTCGATCAGGCCGTCCCGTTCAAGCTTGGCCCGGAGGGCGTTCATATGGACGTCCAGGGTGCGTGAGACGGACACAAAGGCATCGCCCCAGATCCGGTCCATGAGGAACTGCCGGCTTACCGCGGTGCCCGGATTTTCCACGAGCAGGGCCAGCAGTTCGAATTCCTTGGTGGTCAGCAGGATCTGGCGCCCGGCGACAGAGAGGGTCCGGGAGGCCAGGTCCACCACGATGTCGCCGAACACCCGGAGTTGCTCCCGGTTCTTCAGGGCGGGGAGCTTCGAGGTGCGGCGTCCCACCGCCTCGATCCGGGCCAGCAATTCCGCCATCCGCACCGGCTTGACCAGGTAGTCGTCCGCTCCGCTGCGGAGTCCCCGCACCACGGAGCGTTCGTCGGCACGTGCCGTGAGGATCAGGACCGGTACCAGGCTTACCTGCCGCAACCGGCGCAACACTTCGATTCCGTCCAGGTCCGGGAGCCCCAGGTCCAGCAGCACCACGTCGAATTCGGGATGGCGGGTCAGGATGTCGAGGCCGTGGCTCATCCGCGCGGCGCCGATCTGGTGCATCGCCAGCCCGTCAACAAGGGCGCCGGCCACGCCGTCGTCGTCCTCGACGATCCCTACCTGTATCACAGCGTCTCCTGCTCATGGGGCGCCGGCGGCGCAGCATGGCTGCGCCGCCGACGTGTAGACCTAAGGCTAAGTGTAATTAGGCCCGTACCGGCTCCCGTGTGTCAGCGGGGGACTCGCTCCGTTGCAGGTCGGCTTCCAGCTGCGAAGACTTCGCCGGGTCCTTGACCATGACAGCTGCCACCAGGGTCAGGGCGATGCAGCCGGTGACGTACCAGAAGAAGACCGGCTCGTTGCCTGCCTGCTTCAGTGCCAGGGCAAGCGGCTCTGCGGTTCCACCAAAGAGGGCAGCGACGATGGCGTGGGGCAGGCCGACGCCGAGGGCCCGGACCTTGGTGGGGAACATTTCCGCCTTGACGATGGCACTCAGCGCGGTGTAGCCGGTGACGAAAATCAGGCCGGCCATCATCAGGCCGGAAGCTGCGAAGACGTTGCTGGTGTGTGACAGCAGCGTCATCAGGGGAACTGTGGCAAGGGTGCCGCCGATGGAGAAGAAGAGCATCACCTTGCGCCGGCCGTAGCGGTCGGACAACGCGCCGGCTACAGGCTGCAGGAACATGAAGATCAGGAGGGCGATAAAGCTGATGATCGAGGCGTCTTCCTTGCGGATACCCGAGGTGTTGACCATGTACTTCTGCATGTAGGTGCTGTACACGTAGAACGCCACTGTGCCGCCGAGGGCCAGCCCGAAGACGGCCAGGAGCTGGCGGGGATACTGCAGCAGGTCCCGGAGCGAACCCCCCGGCTTGGAGCCGTTGGCGCCGGACCCGCGGCCGGCCTTTTCAATCAGGTAGTGCTCGGACTCGTCCATGCCGCGGCGCAGGATCATCACGCCCAGGCCGGCCACGGCCCCGATGATGAAGGGCACGCGCCAGCCCCACGCGCTCATCTGGTCAGTGCTGAGCAGCTGTTGCAGCACGATCATGACCAGGAGCGCAGCCAGCTGGCCCAGGATGATCGAGGCGTACTGGAAGCTTGAATAGAAGCCGCGCTTGCCCGGCGTCGCGATCTCGGACAGGTACGTGGCGCTGGAACCGAACTCCCCGCCCACGCTGAGTCCCTGGAGGAGCCGGGCAACCACGAGAAGGATCGGGGCCACGATGCCGATGGAGGCGAAGGAAGGCGTCAGGGCAATGATCAATGATCCGCCGCTCATGAGCAGGACCGACAGCGCCAGGGCGCTGCGGCGTCCATACCGGTCCGCGTACATGCCCAGGATCCAGCCACCGAGGGGCCGCATCAGGAACCCGACGGCGAACACCGTGGCGGTGGAGAGCAGCTGCGCCGTGAGGTTGCCCGCCGGAAAGAATGATGCTGCGAAATAGATGCTGAATGAAGCGTAGACAAACCAGTCGAACCATTCGATCAGGTTGCCGAGGCACCCCTTGATGACGTTTCCGACGACCCGCGATTTCTGCGGGGCCCCCGTGTTGTTCTGCGGCATTGAAACTCCCTTGTTCCCGTGGCCCCGCGTGGGGCTGTGTTTGTGGCTGATTCCAATGTGGTACGGCTCACAGGGTTTGGGGAGTCGGGCCGGGGAAACTTAACCGTGCCTTAAGAATGGGACGGATTGTGCTGGATCGTTGACAAGGCGGAAAGGGGGCTGTTTAGCTTGCCGTTTGAAGTCAACCGCCGCGGAAGGAATGGTGTGGCGTGAGCTCTGCATGGCTGCCCGGGCGTGACATCCGCCCGCTCTCCGAGTCCGATGCCGAGGTCTACGTTGCCTCCGTGTGCTTCAAGACCGGGCCGCCGGGTGCTGCCGGGGTGGAAGTCGAGCGCTTGGTCCACGACGTCTCGGATCCGCGGTTTCCGGTCCCCGTTGCACGGGTCAGCGACGCCATGGCGGCATCGGAAGGACCGTTGCCTGGCGGGGGAGTGATCACCTTTGAGCCGGGCGGCCAGCTGGAGGTCAGCTCAGCCTGCGCGCCTGGTCTTCCCGCTCTCATTGCGGCGACCCGCGCGGACCTTGCAGCCGTTGAGGCCCTGCTGGCGGGCGCCGGCCTTTGCTTCGGCGCGGTGGCCCTGGACCCTGGCCGGCCACCTGTACGGACTTTGGATCATCCACGGTATGCCGCCATGGAGCAACATTTCGACCGGTTCGGCCCCGCCGGCCGGACGATGATGTGCTCCACCGCTTCCCTGCAGATTTCACTGGAGGCCGGGTTCGACAATCCCGGGCCCAGCGGCGCGGCGCAACGCTGGGCGCGGCTGCACAATCTCCTGCCGGTCCTCGTGGCCATGTTTGCCAATTCCCCGTTCCTTGACGGCGTCCCGAGCGGCTGGCACAGCAACCGGCAGCGTATCTGGCTGGCCATGGACCCCACCCGGACCGCCCCGGTTCCCCCCGCGGCGGACCCGCGCCTGGCCTGGGCGCGCTACGCCCTCGACGCGCTGGTGCTGTGCATCCCGTCAGGGGAGGCTTCATGGACAGCCCCGCGCGGGCTGACGATGCGGAACTGGCTCCGCGGGGAAGGCCCGAGGCCCGCCACGCTGGGTGACCTGGAATACCACCTGACAACCCTGTTCCCGCCGGTCCGGCCACGGGGGTTCCTGGAGACCAGGGTGATCGACGCCCAGGCAGGCAGCGATTGGGAGCCGGTCACGGCCATGGTGACGGCGCTCATGGACGATGAACACGCAGCCGGCCTCGCCGCGGAGGCCTGCGCCCCGGTTGCTTCCCTGTCCGATCCGATGAGGACCGCCGCCCGTCACGCCCTGGCGGATCCCGTGCTCGCCTCGGCGGCCCTCGGGTGCGCGGAGGCCGCCCTGATGGCATTGCCCCGTCTGGGGGTGGACGCCGCCACGCGCACCAGGGCGGAAGATTTCGTGGACCGCTATACGGCGCGGGGCCGGTGCCCGGCGGAGGAGCGGCTGGACCGGTGGCAACGAACCGGGAGCTATTCTGGTCCGTCACAGTACGAGGAGGATCGCGAAAATGCCAGATAACCTGCCCGGCGCCGGCGCCGGCACCGATCCCGGCACCGCCGGCACCGGCGCTGGCGCCGGCACCGATCCGGAAGCGCTCAGGGCTTTCATCGCCGACGGGCTGGAAAGGGCCCGGAAACGGACGCATGCCCTGACTGAGTGCGACGAGGAGGAGCTGCTGAAGCAGCACTCGCCGCTGATGTCACCGCTGGTCTGGGACCTGGCGCACGTCGGCAGCCAGGAGGAAATCTGGCTGGTGCGCGACGTCGGGAAAATGGAGCCGTTGCGGTGCGACCTCGACCGGATGTACGACGCGTTCCAGCATCCGCGCAGCGCCCGGCCGTCGCTGCCGCTGCTCTCGCCGATGGAGTCCCGAAAGTACCTTGCCCAGGTCCGTGCCAAGGCGCTCGATATCCTGGACCGGACCCCGTTGGAAGGCTCGCCGCTGGTGGACCGGGGCTTCGCCTTCGGAATGATCATCCAGCACGAGCAGCAGCACGACGAGACGATGCTGGCCACGCACCAGCTCCGCGTCGGCCTGCCGGTCCTGCAGGCCCGGCCGTTGGCGGAGGCTGTGTTGCCCACGGCCCGGCCCGCGGACCGGCACTCCCTGGCGAAGGAGGTGCTGGTCCCGGCGGGGACGTTCATGATGGGGACCTCGGTGGAGCCGTGGGCGCTGGACAACGAACGCCCGGCCCACGCGGTGGACGTGCCCGGCTACTGGATCGACACCGTTCCGGTGACCAACGGCGCCTACCGCTCTTTCGTCGACGACGGCGGGTACCGGAACCCCCTCTGGTGGACCGCCGCGGGATGGAACCATGTCCGGGAAGCCGGCCTGGTGGCGCCCCAGTACTGGGAACGCGACGGTGACCGGTGGATCAGGACCAGGTTCGGCGTCGTTGAACCGGTGCCGGACGATGAGCCGGTGCAGCACGTGTGCTGGTTCGAAGCGGACGCGTACGCCCGCTGGGCCGGGCGCCGGCTGCCGACCGAGGCGGAGTGGGAAAAGGCTGCGCGCCATGACCCCGGATCCGGGTGTTCGCGGCGCTACCCGTGGGGGGATGACGATCCGGCGCCCCATCACGCGAACCTTGGCGGATCAGCCCTGCGGCCTTCCCCGGCCGGCTCCTATCCGGCCGGAGCCTCACCGCTGGGGGTGCGCCAGCTCATCGGTGATGTCTGGGAATGGGTCTCCAGTGACTTCCGCCCCTACCCCGGATTCAGCGCGTTCCCGTATCAGGAATACAGCGAAGTGTTTTTCGGGCCCGACTACAAGGTGCTGCGCGGAGGCTCCTGGGCGGCGGACCCGGCCGCGTGCCGGGGGACCTTCCGAAATTGGGACTACCCGGTCCGCCGGCAGATCTTTGCCGGCTTCCGCACGGCGCGCGACGCCGAACCGGCCGGGGTGCGTTAGCCCGTGTGCCGTCATCTTGCTTATCTCGGGGCACCGATGCCGCTGGCGGAGCTGCTGCTCGCCCCCGCCTACGGGCTGTTGACGCAGTCCTGGGCGCCCAGGCGGCAGCGGAACGGGACGGTGAACGCTGATGGTTTCGGCGTCGGCTGGTATGCCCCGGGGGATCCTGTACCTGCCCGGTACCGCCGGGCCATACCGATCTGGGCGGACAGGTCCTTCGCCGACGTCGCCAGGGTCACCTCCAGCGGGGCGGTGCTCGCGGCCGTCCGGTCAGCGACATCGGGGATGACGCAGGAGGAGTCGGCTGCCGCCCCGTATGCGCACGGCCCCTGGCTCTTCAGCCACAACGGCCGCGTCGAGGGCTGGCCGGATGCCTTGGAAGGTCTTGCCGCTTCCCTTCCGCCCGCCCGTCTGCTGGCGCTGGAAGCCCAGGTCGACTCCGCCCTGCTCTGGGCCCTCGTCCTGGAACGGCTCGCCGCGGGGGACTCCGCCGGGGATGCGCTGGCGCACGTGGTCGGCACTGTCGCTGCCGTCACCGGCGGCCGGCTGAACTTTCTGCTCACCGACGGCACGGGCATCGCGGCCACGGCCGCCGGCGACACCCTTTTCTGGCGGACCGGCCCGGGGAACGTCGTGGTGGCCAGTGAACCCTTCGACGACGGCCCCGGCTGGCATGAGGTGCCGGACGGCTGCCTCCTGACCGCCACCGCCGGCCACATCGACATACGTCCGATTCCCAACCTCACGAAGGAACAGGTGGCCCCATGAGCCTCTCCACCGACCGCCCCGACATCATCCACCACCTGCCTCCGGACCACCTGGGACGCAGCCTGCGCGCCGATGTGCGGGCCGGGCTCACCGCGTCGCCGAAAACGCTGCCACCCAAGTGGTTCTATGACAAGCTGGGCAGCGAACTGTTTGAGCGCATCACGGGCCTGCCGGAGTACTATCCGACCCGGGCCGAACGTGAGGTGCTGGAGCTCTTTGCAGCAGAGATGGCGGCCGCGAGTCCTGCGGAGACGCTGATCGAGCTCGGGTCCGGATCGTCCCGGAAAACCCCGCTGCTCCTCAATGCGCTGCGGGGGGAGGGATCCCTGCGCCGCTACGTGGCCGTGGATGTCAGCCACAGCGCACTGCTGGAGGCCCGCAACGAACTGGCCCCTGCCTTTCCCGACCTTGAGCTTCAGGCCGTGGCAGCGGATTTCGAGACCCAGCTGCACCTGCTGCCGCGGGCGGGCCGCCGCATGGTGGCGTTCCTGGGCGGCACCATCGGTAATTTTGAGCCGGCGGCGAGGGCCCGCTTTCTCTCCAGCGTCCGCGAGTTGCTGGGGGACGACGGCGGTTCGCTGCTTCTTGGCACGGACCTGGTGAAGTCACCGCACGTCCTTGTTCCGGCCTACGCCGACGCCGAGGGCGTCACCGCGGACTTCAACCGGAACGTGCTGCGCGTCCTCAACGCCGAGCTGGGCGCCGACTTCGACGTGATGGCGTTTGAGCATGTGGCGGTGTGGAAGCCCCAGGAGGAGTGGATCGAGATGCGGCTGCGCGCCAGCAGGCCGATGCTGGTGCGCCTGCCGGGGGTTGGCATGGACGTCCGGTTCGACGAGGGGGAGGAACTGCGGACGGAGATTTCGGCCAAGTTCCGCCTCGAGGGCGTGGTCGAAGAGATGGAGGCGGCGGGGTTCTCCGCCGTCGGGCAGTGGACCGATCGGCAGAACCGTTACGCCATGACCCTGGCCGAAGCCAACTAGGCTGGCCGGCCGACGGACACCGTCAGGTACCCTACGACGTTCCCTGAAGGAAGCCGACCAGTCGCTGGATCTCGGTCTCGGTGTTGTAGTAGTGCACCGAGGCCCGCACCACCAGGTCCTCCCCCTGTCGCCTCCCTGCGGGGGCGGAGTCGGCCTGGGCGGAGGGCAGGGGTGCCACGGAGACATTGATCCGGTGGTCCGCCAGCCGGGTCTTGATGTTCCTGGCGTCGCTTCCCTTCACTGAAAACGTGACGATGCCGCACCGGGTGATCCCGCGGTCGTGGACAATGACCGCGGGAACCGCCGCCAGCTCGGACCGCAGCTGCTCCGCGAGCCCGGCCACACGCTCCTGCACGGCGTCCAGGCCCAGGGCCAGGGCGTAATCGACTGCCCGGCCCAGGCCCAGCCGTCCGGCGGCACCGCTCTCCCAGCTCTCGAAGCGCCGGGCATCGCCGCGAACTTCAAAGCCCGCGGCGCCGGTCGGAACCGCGGAATGCCCGTCCAGCATGGCCGGCTCAAGCCGTTCCAGGACCGAGGCGCGGACATAGAGGAACGCGGTGCCGCGCGGTCCGCGCAGAAACTTCCGTCCCGTTCCCGCCAGCACGTCGCAGCCCAATGCCTGCACGTCCAACGGCATCTGGCCCACCGACTGGCAGGCGTCGAGCACAAACATCACCCCGGCAGCGCGGCAGCGTCTGCCCACCTCCGCCGCCGGATTTACCAGGCCGTTGGCCATGGGCACATGTGTCAGGGCGAGCATGGCCACGTTTCCGCGGTCTAGCTCCCGCTGCAGGTGCTCCACGTCAACCTGCCCGTGGGGATCGTCGTCGAGCACCACAATCTGCAGGTCGTTGCGACGCGCAAGCTGCCGCAGCGCAATGACATTGCCTGCGTACTCGGTGCGGCCGATGAGCAGCCGCGTCCGGGGGACAAAGGGGAAGCTGTACACCGCCATCGCCCAGGCGCGGCTGCCGCTTTCGGCCAGGGCTATCTCGCTCGGCCCCGCCCCGATCAGCCGCGCCACCGAGGAGTACACGCCCTCCAGCCGATCGGCAGCCTCCTCCGCCGCTTCATAGCCGCCGACCTCCTCCTCACGGCGTAAATGACCCACCACAGTGTCCACTACAGGACTGGGGGCCAGCGAGCTCCCCGCATTGTTCAGATGGGTCACGCTCAGGACACCACGAGTCTGCCTGCGCACCGCTTCGACATCAATTGGCATAGACCACATCCTGCCGCAAATGGGTGAGGAAGTGATCCCGGCCCTCGCCGCAAGGATGCCCGGGCCAGGAGCTCGGGGTCCACGGCCGGGGCCATGCCTGCCGTGCGGGTAGCGGGCGGTTTCGGGGTCTGAGGAGGATCGGTACGGAAATTCACGGTAAGGGGCCCGGCGGCTGTTGAATTGGTTGCATGGCGGTCGATTTACTAAGTGATGAGCAGGCCGCCGGGTTCGGCCGATTCCCTGATGAAGTATCGCGGGAGGACCTGGAACGCTTTTGGTGGTTGGACGATACTGACTTGTCGATAGCCGGCCGCCGCCGGCTTTTGCGGCGGTTCTGTGGTCCCGTTTGGGGAACCCCTTGCGGGACGGTTCCGCCATGGTGTGGTCCGAGTGCGTCGTTGATCTCTCCACGGCGCCCCTCTTGCTGCACGCTGCTGAGTCGACTCTCAGCGGACATCGCCCTTTTTCACTTCTCTGGCGGCCGAGGTCTCGCCAGCTTTGGAAGGGGCTTTTCGCAAGATCCTAGCCTCGGTCTTTCATGAGGGAGTGGCTGGAACGCGTGTTTAAAGCCTGAAAGGTGCCCTGACGTGGGAAAATGTAGTTACCACACAACATTTTTCATGACACATCAGGAGCACCCTGCAGGTGAGTTACTTTACCGGCTTTTACCCGTCTGTCCGTGTTGATTCTTCCGGGGACGGGGTGGTGTCGCAGGCTGGCGGGGTGATCCTGACGTCGATGGTGAAGGGGGCTGGTCTTGGCGCTGGTTTGTCGGAGGCTTTGGAGCCGTGGCGCAAGCCCTTTGCCACGCACGACCCGGGCAAAATCCTCACCGACCTCGCCCTGTCGTTGGCCACGGGCGGCGACAGTGTGTCTGACATTGACCGGCTTCGCAACCAGCCCGAGGTGTACGGGCTCGTGGCCTCGGATCCGACGATCAGCCGGCTGTTCAAGATCCTGGCAACAGTAAAGCCTGCCAGGGCGCTGGCGGCCATCAACGGCGCCCGCGCCAAGGCTCGGGCCCATGTGTGGGCGCAAGCCGGGAAGGATTCACCCCTGCACGCGGTGAGCGCCGGGAATCCGCTGGTCATCGACCTCGACGCGTCCCTCCTGAATTCCCATTCAGAGAAGGAAGACGCCCGTCCAACGTGGAAGAAGGGCTTCGGATTCCACCCGCTGTGTTCCTTCCTTGACCACGGGATTCTGGGCACCGGTGAGCCGCTGGTGACCCTGCTGCGGCCCGGCAATGCCGGCTCCAACACGGTCAGTGATCACATCCAGGTCGTAAGGACTCTGTCAAACAACTCCCGAAAGGGTACCGGTCGGGGAGGAAGATTATGATCCGCACCGATTCCGCCGGCGGCACGCACGGGTTCCTGGACTGGCTGACTGCCAAGGGTCGCAACTTCTCCTACTCCGTGGGGTTCCCGATCCACGGTGCGGTGGCCGCTGTCCTGCCCCTGGTCGCCAAAGACGGGTGGACCAAGGCGTACGACAGCGACGGGGTTGAGCGTGACGGCGCCTGGGTCGCCGACATCACCGGCATGCTGGACCTGTCCTCATGGCCTGCCGGGATGCGGGTCATCGTCCGCAAGGAAATCCCGCACGTCGGCGCCCAGCTGCGGATCACCGACATCGACGGGCACCGGTACACGGCCATCGCGACGAACCAGGAAAAGGGCCAGCTGGCCACGTTGGAGGTCCGCCACCGGCTCCGGGCACGCTGCGAGGACAGGATCCGCAACGCCAAAGACACCGGCCTGGCCAACCTGCCCTTCCACGCCTTTACCGGCAATGAACTCTGGTGCCACGTGGTCATGCTCGCCGCTGAGATCATGGCCTGGACCCAAATGATTGCCTTCACCGGCACAAAGGCCAGACGCTGGGAGCCTAAGAAACTCCGCGCCAGGCTGTTCGAAATCGGCGGCAAAATCGCCAGCCACGCCCGCCAAACCACCTTGCACCTGGCCGCGACAGCACCGGACGTGACGCTGCTGCTCAAAGGAATGAAACGCCTCGCAGTACTGAGCCGCCATAACCTGGACCGCCAACCGTCCGCCGCTCATCCAGAAAGCACCAGCATCACTGACCGGTGTGGAACCTGTCACCGACAACCGCCATCAGGCCAGCGGTCCAAATGTCACACCCAAATGCCACCATAGGAACCGTCAGGCAGCCGGTAAGCCCAGACCCACTGGAAACCACGCCTCATGAAAGATCGAGGCTAGAGCCGGCGTTGGGAATAAACGCAGAATAACGAGAAGTCATAACAATGGATAAGTGAATAAGCATTGATACACTCAACCAATGTCCACGTTTGAGGAGAAGGCGCCCTGGCCGTCGCTTGGCTATGAAGAACGGCCCTGGCACAGCGTCCAGGACGAGTATGGCTCACGAACGCAGAAGCGTCTGGCCGCGGGGCCGTACTTGGCGGCGGTGCCCGCATTCATCGCCGATCAGACAATCTCGCTCGATAGCGAGCTGCACGCGCTGACTGAAGAGGCCGCGAGCGAGCTGGCGCGCTTCGATGCGGAAGTAGGTCAAATCGCGGCACCATTCGCGTCCATTCTCCTGCGCACCGAGAGCGCCTCCAGCTCGGAAATCGAGAACCTCACGAGCGGCGCACGGCAGATCGCCTTGGCGGAGCTCGGTGAGCACGCCTCGAAGAATGCGCAGCTCATCGTCGGCAATGTCCGAGCCATGCAAGCAGCTCTTTCCCTGTCCGAGTCCATCGACGGCCACGCCATCCTGGAAATGCATCGCGCACTGCTCGAGCAAAGCAATCCCGACATCGTCGGCCATTGGCGTGACCAGCAGGTCTGGATCGGTGGCGGGAGCCTCGGACCGCACACCGCGCAGTTTGTCCCTCCCCATCAGGATCGGGTCCCCGCGCTCATGGACGACCTCTTCGCCTTCGCCAATCGCGTCGACCTTCCCGTGCTCGTTCACACCGCGATCGCCCACGCCCAATTCGAGACAATCCACCCGTTCCCCGATGGCAACGGGAGGGTCGGTCGCGCCCTCATCCAGTCGATGCTGCGCGGCGGGCAGCTCACTCGAAACGTTGCCGTTCCTGTCTCAGCAGGTTTGCTCCACAACACCAGCCAATACTTTGATTCCCTGGGTGCGTACCGGTCCGGAGACATCGCCCCGATTGTTCGTTCAATCGCCGAGGCATCCCTCGCGGCGGTACACAACGGCCGTATCCTCGTCGACGACCTGGAAATCGTGCAGGTCGAATGGCGCGGGCGCATCAGCGCGAGACGAGACTCGGCAGCCCACCGGCTCGTGGACGTTCTCCTTCGCCAACCCGTGATTGGCGCAGCCGCAGCCGCAGCTCAGCTTGGCATATCGACCGTCAACGCTCAGGTCGCTATCGACCGCCTCGTTGACGCCAACATTCTGACCCAAATCACAGACGGACGACGAAACCGAATTTGGCTAGCGAAGGACGTCGTTCAGGTACTTGACGAGTTCGCCGCCCGAGCAAAGCGGCGCCGATAGTCGGACGGTGAACGGACGCACTCTGAGCCGACCGAGCGCTGCCCGATTTGGAGTCCAGCTCCTGCCCGCAACGGAACCCTGACCGGGCGGAAAACTCAGGCCTTATCGGACCCTGTCCCGCCGGCGCGGGAGACGCCCGAGAGGTCCTCGCCCCGGCTGGACCCGTACAGCCGGCAATCGAGGTCTGGTGCTGAACAGCGTGCCCCTATGTTTTTCGTCAAGTAGCGTGCTGTTGGCTTCTGGGTGTAGATAGTTCAGGATTTGAGCATCAGGTTTAGTGGCATTGGCGGAGGACAGCCGAGCCCTTGCACCACTACTCGTGCTTAGGGGGAAGCGGACGATGAGCGGAATCGACGATCTCATGCCCCGGTCCGGCGACCGTTGGGCCACCGCCACGCGACGAGCGCAGGGCATTGCAGATCAGGGCCTGGGCGATGCCCTGAAGACCTACTACACTCTCTATTTCCCGGCCGGGGTGATCATCCTCGTCACGGCGGGGACCGTTCTCGGGATCCTGGCCTTCGGAGGCGGACCGGCGGACTGGCCGTCCTTTCTCGTGTTCGGATTCTTCCTTGCAGTGCTGGGTGCCCCCATCGGGGGCCTCATTTACAATGCGAAGAAAATCGCGCCTGCAGCGGAGACGGGCAGGATCGACGTGCTGCTTTCGCTGGAAGACGAAGAGCGAAAAGACATCCGGCGCCAGCTTCTCGGGAAGACACCCGTTGACCCGGAGCATCTTGTCGTCTCGGAGGCCGCCGCCGTGCAACTGCGAAAGAATCTCGCCACACAGCTCATCTGGATGTCAGTGTTCCCGCTTGTATTCATTCCCCAAGTCATGCGAGGAGCCGGGTTCATCTCATGGTTCATGGCGGCTGGCGTGCTTGTCATGGTGATTGGGGCGATGTACGTTGTCCGGGACTTCCAGCGGGGTGGCAGGTTCCTTGACCGCACGGCAGAGCCGGGCGCAAAGGGACCACCGGAGTGACCCGTTCGAGGATCCTTGACCGGACGATGCTGCATCTCAGACTGCTGTGGCCCGCCCGCTGAATTTGCATTGAGCTGCGTGGACGGTAATACCGACACTGACGGCCGTACTAAGGAGCAATGCCAGGAAGCCGGCGCCTACGGCGAGAGAGTAGCTTGCCGGATCTGGTACTGAGTCCACGACGGGTTCCATATGGAACCATATGGTGGCTCCAGCACTGACTCCGAGTAGCAGGATGAGGCCAGTGACAACCCACGCGACGATTGCAAGGACAACGATTTTCATATTTCCCCCCATTGAACGGCAGTCCGTTTTACCCAAACCCTAGTTCAGCGGGCAACCCGGGAGGTCACCTGTCCGGTAAAGGATCCCTATCCGGACGGATCGTCTGCGGCGAAGAACAGGATCCGGCAGGAACCTCACGATCGCCTCGGAACACAGCGCCACGAGATCCTTGGGTGGCCCGAAGCCCGCGCTGATTCGACGTCGGGCACTCAGCGCCTGGTCTCGTACCTGGTAAGGACCACACCGTCGGGAAACGTCCGGGTCTCCATCAGGCTCAGGTTCACCCAGTTGTCCAGGGCTGTGAAGAACGGCGTGCCGCCGCCCACCAGGACCGGATGGGTGACGATCGCGTACTCGTCGATCAGCCCGGCCCGCATGGCCGCCGCGGCGAGTGTGGCACCGCCGATGTCCATGGGGCCGCCGTCGTCGGCCTTGAGCCGGGTGATCTCGGTGACCGCGTCGCCGGTGACCAGGCGGGTATTCCAGTCGACCGTGCTGGTCGTCGAGGAGAACACCACCTTCGGCATGTCCCGCCAGCGGCGGGCGAACTCGATCTGCGCCGGTGTGGCGCCAGGCTGCTGGTCGGCGGTCGGCCAGTGGGAGCTCATCGTCTCCCACAGTTTGCGCCCGTACAGCGCCAGGCCCGTCGCCCCCACCCGGTCGGACCACCATTGGAACAGCTCGTCGCTCGGTACGCTCCAGCCGAGGTTGTCGCCGGGCGCGGCGATGTAGCCGTCCAGGCTCAGGTTCATGCCGAAGGTCAGTTTGCGCATGGCGTCAGTCTCCCGTGAGTCGGTATTCGTTGTACAGACCAGCACGGCGCGGAAAAGTCATCGGTCAGGCCACACCGAGGGCCAGTTGACCACCACGCCAAGCAGATGCTCCGTACGGAAAGGATCCGCTGACGGGCGCAATGAAGTCAGCGCTTCCGAGGGACGTTGATGCGAACGTCAGCGGCCTGGGCTTCATCCAGCACCCATCGCTGGTACTTCGGGTGGTCCGGGTATTTTTTACGGAGATAATCCCTGACGACTTTCCCCGGGCGGTGTTCATTGGTATAGCCGAGCTCCCGAGCGAGTTCGGCAGGTTCATACGTAGCCACGGCTCTGAGTGTAGGCCGTGGCCGGGGCACTTCAGAGGTGACGGTTGGCCTTGAGCGCCCAGTAAGTCGATCGGCATCCGGGACATTGGGATGGCTTCCCTGGCGTGATAGTCCAGCGGTAGCTTCGCGCACTTTCTCGACAAACTCGCTGCGCTTATTGCCAAGTGGGAATGGGATCGCTTCGTCATGAAGTAGCGGAAGATGAGCGGCTCTAAATGGACCAGCTAGGAGCTCAAAAGTAGGGGTATGGCATATGACAATCCCGTCAGGATTGAGAACGCGGACGCGCCGAACGCAGTCTTCAACGCTTGCTTTGAGGGCCGCCCGGCGAATTGCCGGCGAAAGCGCGTTCACCGGTCGCGATGCGAGATCGATCAGGTACACGCCCTCATTGCGAAGCCGTGTAAGCCAAGGCTCCTTCAGATCACCCTTGGTCAGTGTGCCGCTATCGCAGAGAGCGGCGACGACGGATCTAAAGAGGTTGTCCGCTTGGTTCAATGGCTCTGAGCAGAAGAACCGCCGGTTGTCCGGGTCGCCACCGTCATCTGGTGCTGATTCACCGACGAGTAAGAGCCGGATATGCGACGGTTTCCACTGTTCGCGGAGGGATTGATACCACTCTTCCTCGGCCATTTCCCTCCTTAGATGAATTCGCTCGGCCAGTCTGTGGGGACAATCCGAATGCTGCAGGCAACCGCTAACAAATCCCTGAGGGCGCCGGCGACCGTGCAACATGCCGTGAAATCAGAATACGGCTTTCATGGACTACTGGCATCCACGCAGAATTATGAGGCCACGCACCCGATGGACGGCGACTCTGACGCTGTCCCGGTGAAGGATCCCTCACCGAGACACTGCCGAAAGTCCTCGGCTAGGCACAATACTGTTTACTTAGGCTTTTTTGGTATTCGCTTGAGTGGCCAGTTCGACATTTTCCTTTTGATGACGCGGGGGTTGGTTCTTGGCCGGCGCGGGGGCAGCAGTTCATGCAGGATTTCGCGGCAGAAGACCGTGAAGGCCTCCGCCAGACGCTCAGGGGGAAAAAGCCGGGCGCGCGGCGAGGGAACGCCGTACTGCCCGGAGGGTGCGGGTGAAAGAGAACCTCAGGGGGTCTTCCTCGAAGTGGTGGGCGACGTCGCCGATGAGGGACCGGATGGCGTAGTGCACGCAGAGGTATCCGTAGATTTCCTGCAGGACCCCGTCGGGGGTTTTGGAGCGCAGCACGGTCCCGGGGCCGCGCTGGTGGGTTTTGAGTTCATCGAAGCAGGACTCGATTTCCCAGCGTTTGGCGTAGGCTTCGGCAAGGTCCTCCGCGGAGGCGGCGTGCGGGTCAAGGATCGTGGTGATCAGCCGGAATTCGCTGCTCGTGTCGCCGGTGCTGACGGTGTATTCGATCACGCGCACCCGGATGGGGTCCGTGTTGTTCCGCCGTGCCTTCGGGTTCGCGTAGACGGCGGAGAGGTAGGAGCCGTCGGCCAGGTCCTCGAGCACGGGCAGCACGGCGTTGGCCTTGACCCGCCACAGCAGTTGCGCACCGGTTCCGGAGCTGTCCTTCCAGGCCGTGTAGGAGAAGAACCCGCGGTCGGCCATGGCCAGCATGTCCGCCTCCAGCCGGTGGAGCAGGCCCGGATAGAGGTCGTGCTCGGACGTGGAAAAGCCGGAGACCACGGCCCCGATCACCGCGTGCGTGGCGCATTCGACCAGGCCGAGCACCCGCGCCTGCGGGTAGGCGCTTTTCAGATCCGTGGCCGTGCCCGGCCTGCCATACGCGCGCTCGTTGGCCTCCGTGTCCGCCAGATCCAGGCAGGTCCCGTCCACGGACACCAGCCGCCAGGAGCCGTGGAATCCCGGACCGCCCGGGAGTGCCAGAGGCTTCGCGGTCTCGGCGAACAGTTCGGCCATCACGGCGGAACCGAGGCGGGTCCGGGCCTTGAAGATCGCGGCCTTCGTCGGCATCTGCCAGTCCCGGAACCGGCCCGTGATCCATTCCATGCCGGCCAGCAGGGACCGCATCACTTCCTCATACGAACCGGCCGAAAACAAGGCCAGCGCCATCACGTAATAGACCATCAACCGCGACGGCAGCAACCGGTTCCGCTGCTCACGGGCCCCGGTCCGCCCAATCACCGCATCAACGACATCCGGCGGGAAAACCCGCGTCAAAACACCGAGCGAGACGTGGTCACTCAACCGCTCAGGACCCTCGGGAGTCACCCATCCGCTACGCGCCATGCCGAAAGATTAACACAACTACTCTAAGTGAACGGCATTGCGGCTAGGCACGGGATCACCTCGGGCCTTCTCCTCTTCCGATGCTTGTCAACCCTCGGGAGCCCTGGAGCATTTCTGCCCTCACAAATTGGCGGTGCTTGGTGGGATACTGCAGCATGGCTCGCAAACGTCGTCGATCCGGCAGCGCGGCCGCAGCGGGCGCCGGTGCGCTCGGGTGTGGCCCCTTCGGCATCTTCCTCGCCCTCGGCGCGATCTGGCTTCTCATCCAGTATTGGTGGGTTCTCCTGATCGCCCTCGGCGTGGTCGCGCTGACCGTGGCACTGGTCCATATCGCCAAGACCCCGGCCCCTCCGACCACAGCGCGGCCGACCAAGCCGATCCGGACGCCCGAGCCCAGGGCCCTCGTCAGTGAGGACCTCGCGGCCCAGATGCGCGCCAACAAGCGCGTCCGCCACGTGCGGGCGATGCAGGAGTGGGACTACGAGTGGATCCGGCTGACCTATCCCGAGAAGAGCAGCCGGGAGCTCAGTGAAATCGCCAACGCCCGCTTCGCGAGGGGATGGTCGGTCGGCGTCTCAACTACCGGGCCCCCTCCGTCCCCCGACAATGACCCCAAGACCGACTAGTTTCTCCCGTGAGAACGGTCGCTGACGTAACCTGCACTGGGACGACCCTGTGACCGCGTTCGACCTCACGATCGGTCTACTCAGCTGCTCCACGGTTGAGGTATGCGGGGGGCGCCACGGTCTTGCGCCGGCGCTGACCGGGCCCGGGTCGTCAGCCCACGCGGATGCCGTTGTCAGCGAGGAACTCGCGGGAACGGCCCATCTGGCGGTCGGTGGAGAAGGCGTACCACTGTTCGCTAAGGTTCTCGCCGTGGACGATGTCGCGGAACCGGAAGAAGGCACCTTTGCCCTCGATCGCCCGCTCCAGCCGCTCCCGGAGGGCTTTATCGTGCTGCCGCTCGGCGAAGGCCGCCATGTCCCGCCAGCCGTTCCGCGGACCGGTGCGGTGGAGCCGAAGCCAACGCTCTGGCTCCTCCTCCACGTCGATGGCGGCGTCCTCCCCGACTATCATCGGGTCAGTGGCGCTGTCGTCGTACACTTGCCCGGTGTGCAGGTCGAGGTAGCCACCGGTCGACAGGTCGGGATCCCCTTCCAGCACGGTGCTGAGCATGTCGAGGTCTACCGGCACCACCCTGCCTGTCAGCGGCACACGGCGCAGACCGGCCAGCAGGTCCTCGGCCAGCAGCGGGTCCCCAGCGCCGCCGCGCCACGTCAGCCGGTTGATGACCGACAGTGCCACCGGCTCGGCCTCCTGGCGTCTTTGCTCCAGCGCCATCGGTATGCCGGCCCCCACCTGTTGCAGGGCGTCATCGATGTCGCGTCCCGTCACCGCAGCGAGGAAGCGAGCCGCGTCTGCCGCCGCGATGGCTTCACGCAGCTCGGACAGGTCGAGCCCCGGCACCTGCACCTGTGCGGGCCACGCGTGCAGCAGCATCGGGTGCGGCCGGCTCGGTTTCCCCGGCGCCCGGCTCTCCCCGTCGTCGGTAGCCCACCGGCGCCCGTACTGGTCCGGGATGCTGCCCCAGCCCCAGTACGGCAGGGGGGCATCAGGACGGATACCCAATACCTCCAGCGGGTCGACCTTCTCCTCCCCGACCACGCACCTGTGCGTCCAGGCGTCACCGAGGTCGAACGTGAACTGAAACTCAGCCCCCGGCTCCAGCGTCCGGGCGACCTTGGCAGCAGCGATGTCGATTGGCGCGATGATCGGCCCGCCGATCGATCCGGCCATCTCGGCTCCCGTCTCTTCGTCGGTGATTACCCGGCCGTCGGCCAGGGTGAACATTGACAGGTGCGAGCGGTCCCATCGGGCGAAGGCATCGTTGATGGCGTTGGCGAGATCCATGAAGGTGTGCGACGGTCCGACCGCGAAGATGCGCCCGGGCCACGGCCACAGCTCCTCGCCACGACCGCCGAGCAGTTCCACCGTCAGCGACAACCAGGTTCGTGCCATACCCCAAGGATGGCACGCGCCGCGGCGGTGCCGTAGTCGCGTTACTGCAGGGCGCCGGGCGCCAGCATCCCGCAGGAGGCCCTGTTCCGCGACAAGGATGAGCGAAAACTTATGCACGCGCTTGAATGCGATGATATGCCGGCGATCCGGCTCTATCGTGGCTCTCTGCTGTCCCGTTTGATCATCCCTAACCGGGCGTGCGCCGAGATGCGAGCTAGGCGCGGCCCAGCGTTACTTTGACGTGCGGACGCCTTCGAACGTCAGCACCTGACCTCACGCAAATTTGAACCGCGAGGCTACCAACTCACGCATAGCGGCGACATCAACATCGCCGGGTACTTCCTCAGCCAGCACTTTGCCTAATCGTTTCGGCCAGAGTACGTGAATGCCACGAGTCGCGAACGCGCCCCCGATCAGGGGCCAGTCGGCTTCGACGAAGCACAGCGCGCCAGTGACGGGCACATCCCCGACGAGATCCCGTACGAGCCCGACCTGTTTGAGTACCCCATCGAGCAGCTTCGTGCAGTCACGCCCTCCGACGATAAGCTTCTCGACGCGTGGCCGAAGGATGCCTCCCTCGATCTTCAGCTCGGGTCGCCCCTTGTACCGCTTGGCGTCGATCACCCAGATCCCCCTGCCAGTTATGGCGATATGGTCGATGTTGGCCTTCGAACCGGGGATGCGGCGGTCGTGAAGGACCGCGATGCCATCGGTGGCCAAGGAGTCGAGCCGAGCACCGAGGCGCTCCTCGCCGACCGCACCCCGCTCCCAAGCTTTGGTGCTTTGCCGCTCGTCAGAGAGCGCGACGGCGAGACCACCCAATCGACCCCATTTCTCGCGGAGTCTCTCCTCATCATTGGTCTTGCGGCGCTCATATTCACGTCGCGCCGACCACCCGGCTACTCCGGACCTGGTGGGCGACGAATCCTCACAAGGTGGTTCGAGATCCGGGGACATGGCCTCGGGGACGCACTCCAAGCAGCGGACGGTCTTCGTTTCGGTTTCGTAGATGGCTTCTTTGCCGGGGGGAAGATGGGCACTGCACACCCGACATGCCCCGGCATACCGGAGCCTTATCTGCTTCATGAAGATGCGGACTGGACCGGGACGGGCGCATCGGAGTTCGCATTCAGCTCTGTGAGGAGACCGAACCCTTCGGTCTTGACCGAAGGGAGGAGGCTCGGGTCGGAAATTACGGCGTTCAGGCCGGGGATACGCGTTGGCATGGTCCAATTCTCACCCGCAGCAGGGACGATTCTGGGACGTGCCGCGCGTCCGTCATACCAACTACCTCGCGGAACTGTTTCGGTGAGGGATCGGTATGCGAGCCGTGTGTACGGTACTGATATGGCTTCTCCGCAGACGCTAAGCGGGGCCGAGCGCCGCGTCGTCGCGACTTGGGCCGCAGACTGCGCTGAGCGAGTCCTGGCCTTATTTGAGGCAGAGGCTCCGGCAGATGGTCGCCCCCGCGACGCCATCGCTCGAGCCCGAGCCTTCGCTCGCGGTGAGCACAGTGCCGCCGAAGAGATCCGCCGGCGGTTTGTTGCTGGCCGTGCCGCACGCGAGGTGAATAGCCCTGCTGCGGTGGCTGCCGCCCGGTCTGCCACACAAGCCGCAGCCGTCGCTCACATGGGCGCGCACGCCTTGGGGGCAGCCGCGTATGCCGCGAAAGCGGCCGGACTGGCGGCACCCGATCGGCCCCAGACGGTCGACGACGAGATCCACTGGCAACTCGAGCACATGAGTGCCGAAGCCCGGTCCGCGCTTCGGCGCTTGCCACCGCTGGGTGGGAATTCCGCCGGTCCGCTGGGGCCAGGACTTCTCGCGTCCGGAATCCTCGCCTCGATTATCCGCGCGATCCAGGCCGACGTGGCTCGCCCTGACCAGCCTTCCTCCAGCTGAATCTGCCGCCCGTAAGCCGGTCCCCCAACGGCGCAAACGCCACTCAAAATTTTCGGATCACGATCGCCGTGTTTCCGCGACCGGCCGATTCCCGTAAGACTCGCCCGAGAAAATGCCCGGTGACGGGGGGACAAACGCTACATTCAACATTCAACACCATGACCGGACTCCTCATCGGATAACGCCCGCGTATCCACCAACGACCAAGTCCTCATCGCCCAGAAAAACGCACTGGCCACCCTCGGGGTGGCACCAGAGAAGACCTTCACGGACCATGGCCTCACCGGCGCTAACCGGGCCCGGCCGGGACTCAGAGAAGCGTTGCCGGGCCGGGGACACCCTGGTCGTGACCAAACTCGACCGTCTGGCCCGGTTGCTGCGCGACGCGAAGGACATTGTCGACGAACTCACCCGCCGCGAAGTCAAACTCAGCATCGGCGGCTCCGTCCACGACCCCATCGATCTCGTGGGCCGGTTTCTCTTCAACGTCCTGGCCATGGTCGCCGAATTCGAAGCCGACCCGATCCGGGCACGGACCCGGGAAGGCATGGCGGTCGCCAGGCAAAGGGCCGCCTATGAAGGAAACAGCCCAAGCTCTCCAAAACACAGGAAGCCCACCTGGTCTCCGTTCACCGAGCAGGGACGCACACGAAAGTGGAATTTGCCGAATTCTTCGCGGTAGCGCGTTCAACCGTCTACAGCGCCATCAAACGCGCAGGCGACGCCGCATGACCGCATAGCGTGAATTTCCGTACCGATCCTCCTCGGACCCCGTTTCCTCCGGGCGTTGACTCTCACCTCCCGGGGCCTACGATGGGGCCCGTCAGGACGTTTCGAGGAGGAGATGTGTGATGTCGATCGCGGATGTTGAGCAGGTTGATGACCGGGGCATGGCGGCCTGGGACCAGCATGATGCGGCTGGGTTCGCCAGCCTGCTGGCCGACGAGTTCACCGTTACGGATGTCTCGGTTCCGGAGCCGATGCGCTCGCGGGAGCAGGTGAAGGAGTACATGGAGAGCTGGTTCACGGCCTTCCCGGACATGCGGATCAGGACCACCACCAGGGTGGTCAGTGAGGAGCAGGTCGCCGCGGAAGTGGAGTTCACAGGGACGAATACCGGCCCCCTGCTGATGGGAGGTCAACAGATCCCGCCGACCGGGCGGACCATCACCGGCACGGGAACCTATTTTGCCTCCGTCCGGGACGGGAAGATCGTCTCGTTCAGAGCCCACCCGGATGTCGCTTCCCTGATGGGGCAGTTGGGTCTGCTCCCAGGTACCTGACAGTACCCGGCAGCCGGGGGCTCAGGCCGAAGCCAGCCCTCCGGCGTCGTCCGTTTGTGCGTCGTCCGTTGCGGCGCCGTCCGTCTGGGCGGCGGCGACGCGCGCGTCGAAGTGCGCGGCCAGCAGTTCGCCGGAGTGGACGATGTGCTGCTGCATGGCGGCCCGGGTTGCCTCCGGGTCTTTCGCCTTGATGCCCTGGAGCAGCTCGGCGTGGTCGTCCATGGTGGCCCGGGGCCAGCCCGGGATGGAGGAGTAGAACTGCCGCGGGACGTACCGGGTGACCAGGCCCAGGAGCCAGATGATCTTCCGGGAATCGGCCAGCAGGTTGATCTCGCGGTGGAAGGCGTGGTTCTTCTCTTCGAGCCGGTCGTGGTCGTTCCGGGCGGCGGCCGCGATCAGCTCGTGGTGCAGGGCCTCGAGCTCGGCCACGTCCTGCTCGGTCGCCTTGGCGGCCGCCCGGGCGGCGAGTTCCCCGCCGATGAGCGCCTGGACCTGGAAGAGGTCCCGGATGTCCTGGCCGGTCAGCGGGCCCACAACGAATCCGCGCCGCGGCACCAGTTCCAGGAAGCCCTCCACCCGCAGGGCCTGGAGCGCCTCGCGGGCCGGCGTGGTGGAGATGCCCAGGTCCTCGCCGATGGTCTCGGGGCGGACCAATGTCCCGGGCCGCAGTTCACCGGACATGATGAGGCCCCGGATATGGGCGGTCGCCTTCTCGCTCAGTTGCGGGCGTGCGCTGCTGCGCGGGCTGCGGCTGGTCATGGTCTGCGGACTCTTTCTGATCATTCTTCGCCACCTAAGATACGGCATCAGCCACGGCGGGCCTGCGGTGCAGGCCTGCCGTGGCTGTGCGCAAACCGGGAAGCCCGGCTGGTGGCTCCCAGTCCGGTCCCGCGGGGCCTGGCCAATTGGGGCCAGGCCCCGTCAGTCCAGCCCCAGTTCCGCCAGGATTTTGTCGGTATGCTCGCCGATCGCAGGCACTGGATCCATCCGGACGTCCGTTTCCCGGGACGTGACCGGCGGGAGCAGGCTGCGCAGCGGCCCGACCGGGGATTCCACGTCCCGCCAGCGGTTGCGCTCGGCCAGCTGCGGATGGGCGGAGAACTCGTGCATGTCCCGCAGCTGGGCGTTGGCGATGCCCGCGGCGTCGAGCCGGGCCAGGACCTCCGCCGCCGGCAGTCCGCCCAGGACCGCGTTGATCGCCTCGTGCAGCGCCGGACGGTTGTCCACCCGCAGCGCATTGCCGGTGAAGCGCGGGTCCTGCGCCAGCCCGGGCTGGCGCAGGACCTCCGCACAGAACTTGGCCCATTCGCGCTCGTTCTGGATGCCGAAGAACACCGTGCCGTCCGCGGCGCCGAACGGCCCGTAGGGTGCGATGCTGGCATGCTGGGCACCGCTGCGGGCCGGCGGGGCGCCGCCGTATTCAGCATAGAAGTACGGCTGGGCCATCCATTCCCCGAGGGCTTCGAGCATGGAGATTTCCAGCACGTCGCCGCGGCCGGTGGTGGCCCGCTGCAGCAGCGAGGTCAGGATGCCGGAGTAGGCGTACATGCCGGCGGAGACGTCGGCGATCGAGACGCCCACCTTGGCGGGGGAGTCCGGGGTGCCGGTGACGCTGAGCAGGCCTGCCTCGCACTGGACCAGCAGATCGTAGGCCTTCTTCTGCTCGTAGGACCCGCCGCGGCCGTAGCCGGAGATCGAGGCATGGATCAGCCGCGGGTTCAGGGCCAGCGCCTCGTCCGGCCCCAGCCCCAGGCGCTCGACGGCGCCCGGGGCGAGGTTCTGGACCAGCACGTCCGCCCGGGACACGAGCTTGCGCAGCACGCCGATGCCCTCCGCGGATTTCAGGTCCAGGACAATGCTTTCCTTGGACCGGTTCAGCCAGACGAAGTAGCTGGCCATGCCGCGGACCTTGGTGTCGTAGCCGCGCGCGAAATCGCCGGTGTCCCGTTCGACCTTGATCACCCGGGCGCCCAGATCGGCGAGCTGCCGGGTGGCGAACGGGGCCGCGACGGCCTGTTCCAGGGAGACGACGGTGATGCCCTCCAATGGCAGCCTGCCCATTTACTGCTCCTTCCCTGCGCGCTGCAGGATCCGTTTGGCCCGCTCGGTGACGGGGCGGTCGATCATCTGTCCGTCCAGCTGCACGGCGCCGCCTTCGGCGCCGATCACGGAGCGTGCCCACTCGACGTCGGCCTCCGACGGTGCAAACGCCGCGTGCACGGCGGCCAGCTGGGCCGGATGGATGCACAGCTTCCCGCCGAAGCCGAAGTTCCGGCCGAGCAGGGCGGAATCGGCAACCCTGCCGGCGTCCCTGATCTCGGTGGACGGTGAATCCAGCGGCGCGGCGATGCCGGCCGCGCGGGAGGCGAGGACCAGCTGCGCCCGGGCATGGTCCAGGAACCGGTCCCCGCCGTCGGCGTTGATGTCCAGCGCGAAGTCGATGGCGCCGAACGCCAGCCGGGTCACGCCGGGCACGCGGGCGAGCTCCAGCGCGTTCACCACGCCGAGGGCCGATTCGACCAGCGGAACCAGGGCCAGGCGCTCCGGCATCCTCGCGCGCAGCTGCCGCAGGGCCCCGGGGTCTTCGGCCTTGGGCACCACGATGCCGAGCAGGCCGGACCCCGGCGCCTCGGCGGCGGCGAGCAGCGCGGTGATCTCGGCGTCGTACTGCCCGGAACCCTGCGGGTTCACCCGCACCAGGGCACGCACGACGCCGTCGGGGGCCAGAGCTTCCAGCACCGCGGCCAGCGCGCCGGCCTTGGCGTCAGGGGCGACGGCGTCCTCGAGGTCGATGATCACGACGCCGGCACCCGCGGCGGCGGCCTTGGCGAACCGCTCGGGGCGGTCGCCGGGGACGAACAGGGCGGTGACCGCCGCCGCCACGGCGTCCGCGCCGGCCGTGATGCCGGCTGCCGGCGCCGTCACCGGAAGTCCCCGAGCTGCGGCAGGGTGGACTCGTCGGGGCGGGCGGATTCGACGCCGGGGAGGTGGCCCTGCCGGTACACCATGAAGGTGCGGCGGTAGCTGATCACGATTTTGCTGTCCTGGTTGAAGCCCTCGGTGGCCACGGTCACCAGGCCCAGGTTGGGGCGGGACTTCGATTCCCGGACGGCGAGGACCTTGGAGCGCGAATAGATGGTGTCGCCCTCGTAGACGGGGTGGGGCATGCGGACCTCGTCCCAGCCCATGTTCGCGAAGACGTTCATGGACAGGTCGATGGTGGACTGGCCCGTGACGAGGGCGAGCGTGAAGGTGGAGTTGACCAGCGGCAGGCCGAACTCGGTGCCCTTGGCGAAGTTGCGGTCCACGTGGGTCTTGGCCACGTTCTGCGTCATCAGCGTGAAGGACTGGTTGTCCGCCTCGGTGACCGTCTTGCCGAACGGGTGGTAGTAGATGTCCCCGGGCGAGAAGTCCTCGAACAGACGGCCCGTCCAGCCCGGTACCACGCGGCTGTCCCCGGCCGTTCCCTGCGTTGCTGCTTCGGTCATCGGTGGATCTCCTTGGCTTGTGTTCCCCGCACCGGCCTCGCCGGCTGGAGAGTCAATATATTTCGCGTCCATGCCAGTTTCGCCGGAAAAGGCGCCTAATGTCAAGGTTTTCGGGCCGGGCTGGGCCGGGAGCGTACCCCTTGCCAACTCCCAATATATTCCGTATCGTCGGTTCCAAGGGGTGACGAAGCGTCGCCCGGACCGTTCTCGAAGGAGCACCGATGCCCACCCTGACTGCCGGACTCGAACAGCTGCGCGAGCAGACCCGCCTCCTCTGCGCCGGATTTCCCGACGAGTACTGGCGGGAGACGGACCGCAACCGCCGCTACCCGCAGGAATTCGTGGACACCCTCACGGAGGCGCGCCTGCTCTCCGCGCTGATCCCCGCCGAGTACGGCGGCCTGGGCCTGGGCCTGACCGAGGCCAGCGTCATCATGGAGGAAATCAACAAGTCCGGCGGCCATTCGGCGGCCTGCCACGCGCAGATGTACACGATGGGTGCCGTGCTGCGTCACGGCAGCGACGCCCAGAAGCAGGAGTACCTGCCGCAGATCGCCGCCGGGACGCTGCGGCTGCAGGCCTTCTCCATCACCGAGGACAAGGCCGGCTCGGACACCACCAGCATCGAGACCGCGGCGGTGCGCGACGGCGGCGATTTCATCATCACCGGCCACAAGAGCTGGACCAGCCGGATCGAGGAATCCGACCTCGCCCTCGTCCTCGCCCGCACCGCCCCGAAGAACGGGAACAAGACCGAGGGCATCACACTGTTCCTGGTGGACCTGCGCCAGGTCCGGGCGGAACAGCCCGATACGCTCAAGGTGGTCAAGGTCCGCACCATGTTCAACTACGCGACCAACCAGGTCCACTACCAGGGCATGCGCGTGCCCGCCTCCGCCGTGATCGGCCAGGTGGGCAAGGGCTTCCGCTACGTCCTGGACGGCTGGAACGCCGAGCGCATCCTGCTGGCCTCCGAAGCGATCGGCGACGGCTACTGGTTCACGGACCGGGCGGTGGCGTACGCGAACAGCCGCGAGGTCTTCGGCCGGCAGATCGGCGCCAACCAGGGCGTGGCGTTCCCCATCACCGACGCCTACATGAAGGTCCGCGCCGCGGACATGATGCGCTACGATGCCGCCCGCCTCTTCGACGCCGGCGAACCTTGCGGCGCCGAGGCCAACATGGCCAAGCACCTCGCCTCGGAGGCCAGCTGGGCCGCCGCCAACGCCTGCCTGGACACCCATGGCGGGTACGGCTTCGTCGATGAGTACGACGTCGAACGCAAGTTCCGCGAGACCCGCATGTTCCAGGTCGCCCCGGTCAACAACAACATGATCAAGAACTTCGTCGCCACCAAGGTCCTCGGGTTGCCGCGGTCGTACTGAGGGGCGGGGGGCGGGGAGCCGGCGGCGGCGTTCTCCTGCGAGCGGGGAGGGGTGCGTGCAGCGGCAGTTGGCCAGCGGCCGCCGTCGGGAACCACGACGGCGGCGCGCCCGCTTGGGTGCCCGCGGTCGCCTCAGCTGTACAGCAGGGAGCCCGGAGTGGTCAGCTTTTCGCCGGTTTCCAGCCAGGTCTTCAGGCCGGAGAGAATCATGGGCCAGCCGCCGTACAGCTGGTCGTTGGCGCCTTCGCGGAGGTCGCTGTGGGTGACGGTGAGGTGGCAGGAATCGCCCACCGGTTCGATCTCCCAGGTGACGCGGGAGGTGCCCTCGGCTTTGACGTCGTCGTCCCAGAGGGCGCGCATGGTCTGGACCAGTTTGCGCGGGGGATCGACCTCGATGTTTTCGCCTTCGCCCAGGACCATGCCGTTGGCCTTGGGGTTGTGCATCTCGTAGTGGCCGCCCGGTGTCCAGTCCGCTGTGTGGGTGTTCCCGAACTGGTATTTGCTGCGGATCCCGCTGTCCGTGATGGCTTCCCAGAGGCGTTCCGGGGTGGTCTTGATGTAGATTTCGAAGATTTTTTCCATGGGACTTTCCAATCTGGTTTTGAGGTCGCTGAGGGCAGCGGCCCATGGTTGTGCATATTTGCTGACCCAGCGGTCGTGGACCAGGCGGATGGGCACCGGATTGAGGAAATGGAGTTTCTCCCGGCCCCGACGGCGGGTGACCACCAGGCCGGCTTCCTCCAGGATCTTGAGGTGCTTCATGACGCCGTAGCGCGTCATGTCGAAGCGGGCCTCAAGGGCGTGCAGGGTCTGCCCGTCTTCCCGGAAGAGCTCATCGAGCAGGTCCCGGCGGGTGGGGTCGGCCAGGGCCTTGAATACGGCGTCCACGGTTCAAGAATAGGTGACTGATTGGTCACATGTCAACGGTTTTCTGCCCTGCTTGGGGTGCGGCTGGGTCGGTGGGAGGATGAATCCGTGCAACCCTTCTTTGACTTCCTTGGCCACTACTGGTGGCTCATCTTCCCTATCGGCGGAATGGCCGGCGGATGGATGCGCCAGTGGTCGATAGCCAGCGAACGCCGGCACCGGCGCAAGGTGGAGCTGTACAAACTCAAGAACCAGGCCGTGCGGGCGGAGCAAGCCAGCCACGCCGAGGTTGCCGCGCTGATGGCGGCACACGACGCCGTGAACCGGCGGTGGCTGGACTACGAGCTCGATCTGGGGAAACTTATCGATTTTCCGGTCATGAGTGATGTGCGGGAACCGCTCACTGTTGCTTTCCTCCGGGCGAAGAAGGAGGCGGACGGTTTGCGGCCAGCCGACCCAGGCGACATTACGAATGCGGCCCGGCTGGGGGAGTACCGGTCGGCCGTGAACGCCTTTGAACTGGCGTTCGACGTCGCAGAGCGCGAAGCCAAGCGGATCAAGGACCATAACTTCACTGAGCCGGAACGCCAGCGCCTGGCGACGGCTAGGAAGTTGCTCAACATCGCCTCCGACCAAGCCGCCACACCGGCGGAACGGCAAACCGCGTACAAGCGCGCCCGGCGGGAACTGGATGGACTCATCGTCCTGCCCGAGGCCACGGTGGCGGCGCTGGAAGAGAAGATCGCCGGAGAATTGACCGCACCGCGCGACTCGGAATGATCCGGGCGGAGCCCCGGTTCTCCAAACACCCTTCTGCGTATTTGCTCACCCAGCGGTCGTGGACGAGCGTGATGGGCCCGAAACGGGTGGGGTCCGAGAGTGCCTTGAAGACGGCGTTCATGGAGTCAAAAACATGTGACTATTTAGTCACATGTCGAGGGTGATGCTGCGGAAAAACAGGACAGGACTAGTCGCATTCGGGCTGAAGCGTGGCCATGATCTTCCGGCTCACCGAAGCCAGGGCATCCTGTTCGTCGCGGGTGAGCTGGTCGAAGAAGTGGGTACGGACGAACTCCAGATGACCCGGTGCCGCCAGCTCTATGGCATTCCGGCCGGCCGGGGTGATCTCCACGTCCAGACCGCGGGCATCGGAGGAGCAGTTCTTTCGCTCCAGCAGGCCCCTGGCTTCCATCCGCTTGAGCAGGTGGGACAGGCGGCTGCGGTCCCAGCCCAGGGACTTGCCCAGATCGCGGGCGCGAACTACGCCGTCGGCGTGCTCCGAGAGTGGAGCGAGCACTGCATATTCGGCCCCGGAAAGCTGCGACTCCCGCACCAGGTGACGGTCCATGGAGGCCACCAGTAGCTGCGATGCCTCAAGGAATCCGCGCCAGACTCCGGTCTCGCGCTCATCCAGCCATTGCGTGTTCTCCATCACAATTTCTCCCCTTTAGTTGATAGTTCAAGTTTGACGTCATATTGTTGATGTGTCAACATGTTTAGTGACACGTCAACAACCTTCATTCCTAAAGGGGATAAACCATGACCAAGATTGCGATCGTCACCGGCGCCAGCCGTCCGGGTAGCGTCAACAAGTCCGTCGCCGAGTGGGTTCTCGCCCAGGTCGCCGACCGCACGGACGCTGAGTTTGAACTGGTAAACATCGCCGACTTCAACCTCCCCCTGCTGGATGAGGGCTACCCGGCCGCCTACCAGAACTACCAGAACGACCACACCAAGGCCTGGTCCGCCAAGATCAGCGAGTTCGACGGTTACATTATCGTCGCTCACGAGTACAACCACACTGCCGGACCGGTTCTGGTCAACGCACTGTCGTACCTGAACGCCGAGTTCAACAACAAGGCCGCCGGCTTCGTGTCCTACGGTTCCATGGGCGGCGTCCGCGCCGTTGAGCACCTCCGCGGTGTCCTCTCCGAGCTGCAGGTGGCTCACGTCCGCAACCAGGTCGTGTTCTCCCTGTTCACCGACTTTGAGAACTTCTCCGAGTTCAAGCCGACCGAGCAGAACGCCGGCACCCTGGCCCCGATGGTCGACCAGCTCACCGTCTGGTCCCGCGCCATGGAGTCTGTGCGCGACGAGCAGTTGGCTGTCGCCAGCGTCTAAGCGTTTCCAGCAGTCAAGAAGGGCTCCCCGGCTATACCGAGGAGCCCTTCCTTGAATCCGGCAGCTTCCTGAACTTCAAGGCAATTTTTGTTGACACGTCATCAAAGTGCCGCATATAATCATTGAAATATCAACTATCCTGAACGGTGAGGCTTTATGTCCTGGTTCAAAATTTTTTCCCGCAAGTCCAAAGCCAGTCACTCTGCAGCGTCGGTAGCACCGAGCGTGAGTGACGCTACCGCGAAGGCTGCCGTTGAAGCTGCCCTGGAGGTTGCCCCGGCTGCCGATCCCCTGGTGGAGAATGGCCTGCCCAAGATTGCCATCATCACAGGCGCCAGCCGTCCGGGCAGCGTGAACAAGTCCGTCGCCGAGTGGGTCGCGGCCCAGGTTGCCGGCCGTTCGGACGCAGACTTCGAACTCGTGGACATCGCCGACTTCAAACTCCCCCTGCTGGACGAGGCCTATCCCGCCGCCTACCAGAACTACCAGAACCCGGTCACCAAGGCCTGGTCCGCCAAGATCAGCGAGTTCGACGGCTTCCTGTTCGTGGTGCACGAGTACAACCACACCGCAGGCCCGGTTCTGGTTAACGCGCTGTCTTACCTGAACGTCGAGTTCAACAACAAGGCCGCGGGCTTCGTGTCCTACGGTTCCATGGGCGGCGCCCGCGCCGTCGAGCACCTGCGAGAGTCCCTCTCCGAACTGCAGGTGGCTCACGTCCGCAACCAGGTGATGTTCTCCCTGTTCGACGACTTCGAGAACTTCTCCGAGTTCAAGCCGACCGAGCAGAACGCCGGCACCCTTACCCCAATGGTGGACCAGCTGGTCTCGTGGACCAAGGGCTTCGCCACCGTCCGCTAGGACATCCCCGCACTGCCAAGCTCAACTTACGGCCGCGACGACACCCTTCGAAGGGGTGGCTTCGCGGCCGTGAGTTTTATATTGTCTCGGCGCGTCGTCGATCCCGGCCGCCGGAGGTGAGAGAGCGTTGGTCGTTTGGCCGCCAAAGGTGAGAGAGCGTTTGACGTTTCCTACTCCCCGCCGCGTCCAGTCATGCGTCCGTGCCGTCGTGGACGGTTACCCGTGACAGTTCCACCACGCCGTCCGCACACCTCCAGTAGTGCAGCCGCCGGGCGGCCGCGACGTTCTGTTCGATGGACAGCCGCCAGCAGACATCCTGGCCGTTGCCGCTGTTGCGAACCACGGGCGCGGGCGCCTCCCGCAGCGTTGGTCCGGAGCAGGTGTGCGTCCCGCGCGCTGAGTCTGGGGGACAATGAACCGCGTGCCATCGCCTGCGCCGGTGAGAATTTCCGGAACCTCGGTGCCGCGGACCGTGCTGAGGCCGTCCTGACCGACATGTTCCCGCCCGGGCGGGCACCCCTCATCGTGTGCAATCCGCCCTGGATTCCGGCCACGCCGCATTCCACCCTGGACAACGCCGTCTACGACCCCGGGAGCAGGATGCTCTTCCGCTTCCTGAACGGACTCACCGACCATCTGGAGCCGGGCGGTGAGGGCTGGCTTGTCCTCTCCGACCTGGCCGAGCACCTTGGCCTGCGGACGCGTGACGATCTGCTGACCGCCATCACGGCGGCTGGGCTGAAGGTGGTGGAACGGCTGGACACCAAGCCAACGCATCCGAAGGCATCGGACCGCGACGATCCCCTGTTCGAGGCGCGCACGGCCGAGGTCACGTCGCTGTGGCGGCTTGTTCGCCGATAGTCCGGTGCGATAGGGCGTAGCCGTCAGGTCACCTGGCCAGCGGCCGCGGTCGGGGAGTACGACGGCGGCGCGTGGGCTGGGTGCCGCCCAGCCCAACGGCTCCGCAAGCTACCCCGCCACCGCCGCCTTCGCGGCCTGCGAGGCTGCCATCCACTCGCTCAGCCATGGGGCCCGGACGCTCGACGTGATGCGGCAGTCGGCCACGAAGGTTCCCTTGGCGCCGGCGTCGATCCAGTCTGTGAGCGCGGAAAGGTCCGCCAGTGAGCCGATGATCGCCGACTCGGCACCGAGCGCGCGGGCGATGCCGCTGAAGTCCACCTCGGGGATCAGCATGGGCTTTTCGGTCAGGCCCTGGGAGCCGTACTGGTGGATTTCGGCTCCGTAGGCGGCATCGTTGTAGATCACGACGACGGCGCTGCTTGCCGCCCCAATGAGCGATTCGAGGTCGGACAGGCCCATCAGGAAACCGCCGTCGCCGGAGGCCAGCACCAGGGTGCGGCCGTCCTCCACGGCGCGGGCTGCCCCGACGGCGCTGGCAAGGCCCAGCCCGATGGCCTGGTAGGCGGTCCCCACCATGACCAGGTCCTGCGGCCTCGGGATGTGCCAGTACATGGGTGCCCAGCCGACGAAGTGCCCTCCGTCCTGGACCACCGTGCGGCGCTCCGGCAGCACAGCATCCAGTGCCGTGGCAAGGGATCGCGGGTCCAGCCGTCCGTCCACGGTTTCCGAGGAACCTGACTGGTGGCCCGGTCCCTCGGCCAGGCGTTTGCGGGCTTCCGCGCGCCAGCCTTCTGCGCGGCTGGCGTCCAGCGAGGCCGGGCCATCCAGCATCCCCAGGATGCGTCGCGCGGCAGACTTCACGTCCGCGCTGACGAACGTATCCACCCGGGGGTGCGTCGGCAGCAGGGCGGCGTCGATCTGGATGACGGTGCTGTCCGGGCCGAGCAGGTGCCCGAACCGCATGGTGAAGGGGCTCAGGCTTGCCCCGGCCACGAGGACCACATCGGCCTCACCCATGAGCCCGGCCGCGGTGTCCGTGCCGAAGCCGCCCGCGACGCCGAGGTACCCCTCGCCCTGGAGGAGATTGAGCGCCAGGGCGGTTCCGGCGGTCAGCGCGCCCAGGCGGTCGGCGAGCTCCCGGAGCTCCGGGCCGGCGCCGGCGAGATGCGCACCGCGGCCGGCGAGGATCAGCGGCCGCTTCGCCCCGGCAAGCAGCCGGGCCACCTGCCCAAGGCCGCCGTCGACGTCGTCACTCACCGCCGCTGCCAGCGGCTCGGGAAGCTCTTCGTCCGCAGCCTCGAGTGCCACGAGGTCGTAGGGGATGGCAATGACGACGGCGGTCCGCTTGGTGAGCGCGTATTCCACCGCCTGCTGCGTGATGGAGCCCGCGGCGTCGCGGGTGACGGTGAAGGTGGCCGCGCCGAGGCCCGCGGCGATTGCCGCCTGGTCCACGTCCTGGGGCCGGGCACCGCTGCTCGGGGCGTCCCCGGTGACCAGCACCACGGGGATTTGCGCCTGGACCGCCTCGGCCAGGGCGGTGAGCGCGTTGGTGTAGCCGGGGCCGTAAGTGGTGGTGCCCGCGGCGAGGCGTCCCGACGTCCGGTAGTACGCGTCGGCCGCGGCGATGGCGGCGCCTTCATGGCGGACGGGGGAGAAGCGGAGGCCCAGCTGTTCCGCGGCGTCCAGGAAGTAGACGTTGCCGTTGCCCATCACGCCGAAGACGTCGCTGAGATAGCTGCTGAGAACCTGCGCCACGCGGCCGGAGACGGTGAGAGTAGTCATGCAGGAATCTTGTGGGCTGGTTCACGGATAGGCAAGAGAGGCGAATTTGATTGGGATATTTGGCAGGAATGAGTATTAATACTGCAAATATGCGCCCTTGTGGCGTGCGCCACCCCGTCGTCAGTTGGAAGGGCGGGATTCCTGCTCCGAGAGCCGGTTCAGGAGGCCGTCGTAGCGGGGTGGCATGAGTTCCAGTACGGAAATGGCCGTGCTGGTCCGCTGGATCCCCTCGATTTCCAGGATCTCGTTGGTGATGCGGTAGAGATCGGCCGTACTGCGTGCCACCACCTTGGCCATGAGGTCCGCGTCGCCGGTGGTGGCGTGCACCTCGATGACCTCCGGGATGGCGGCGAGCCCGTCTTCCACCGCACCTGTCCGCGTCTGGCTGATGGACAGTGAGAGGAACGCCATCAGGTCATAGCCAAGCGCGGCGGGATCCAGCCGCCGGCTGAAGGAGCGGAGGGCGCCGCTGCGCTCGAGCCGTGCCAGCCGGGCGTGGACAGTGTTCCGTGCGACGCCGAGCGTCCGCGAGAGTGCCAGGGCGCTGGCTTCCGGATCCTTGTCGAGGGCCAGGATGATCCTGCCGTCGAGGGAATCCACGGTGCGGGGGTTCGGGATGGTCATATTTTCACCACAGACAGTAGAAGTTGAGCAGAAGTCCCAATGGTTTGAGGGTATCTTGCAATGTGGGCCCGGTCACAATCATGATCGTTCCTCATGACCAGTGATCAGCTCCTGACCGCACCGGACACCGCGCTTCCCACCCTTCGTGGCGCGGTGGCCGGACTTCCGCCCTACGTCCCGGGCCGGCGCAGCGCCGGCACAGACATTGCAGCCCTCGCCAGCAACGAAAGCCACTACGAGCCCCTGCCCGCTGCCGCCGCTGCGGTGGCCGCAGCGGCGGGTACCATGAACCGCTACCCGGACAGTGCCGCCGTCGAACTCCGTGAACGGATTGCCCGCCACCTTGGCGTCACGGCCAGGGAGATCGCGGTGGGGCCCGGCAGTGTGGGCGTCCTGCAGCAGATCATCACCGGACTGTGCGACGCCGGGGATGAAGTGATCTTCGCGTGGCGCTCCTTCGAGGCGTACCCCATCCTGGTGGAGCTGGCAGGCGCCCGGCCGGTCCGCATCCCGCTGGACGAGGCTGAAGGCCACGACCTCGACGCCATGGCCGCGGCCGTCACCGACCGCACGAAGGTCATCCTGCTCTGCACCCCCAACAACCCCACCGGCGCGCCGATCAGCCACGAACGCATCGAGGCCTTCCTCCAGTCCGTCCGCCCGGACATCCTCGTGGTGATCGACGAGGCCTACGTGGAATACGCCGACGGGGGCAGCGGCCCCGACTCCCTGGCGCTCTACCGCCGGTACCCGAACGTCTGCATCCTGCGCACCTTCTCGAAGGCCTACGGACTCGCCGGCCTGCGGGTGGGATGCGCCGTGGCCACGCCGCCCATCGCCGAGGGGCTGCGCCGGACCGCCCTTCCCTTCGCGGTGAGCGCGCTGGCCCAGAAGGCGGCCATCGCTTCGCTGGACGCAGTGGAGGAGATGGAAGCCCGGGTCGCGGCCGTCAAACAGGAACGCGCCCGGATGGCCGCGCAGCTGGAAGCCCAGGGCTGGAAACTGCAGGCAAGCCAGGGCAACTTCCTGTGGATCCGCGCGGACGACGATCTGCGGGCGATGCTGGTGGACGCGTTCGACCGCGCCGGCATCCTGGTCCGGGCATACCAGGGCGACGGCGTGCGGATCACCGTTGCAGACGCCGCCTCCAACGACCGCGTGCTCCGGCTTTTGGAAGCCCATGCAGCTTAAAGCCGACTGACCTGAAATCCCAACCCGTTCCACCTACAACCAGAGGACTCCCCATGGAACAACAGACAAAGACGTCTGGCCGCGCCCTCGGCGCCGCACTCAAACCCCGCCAGCTCACCATGATGGGGCTCGGAAGCGCCATCGGCGCGGGCCTGTTCATCGGCTCCGGCGCCGGCATCCAGGCCGCGGGGCCGGCCGTGCTGATCTCCTACCTCGTGGCGGGCACGCTCATCATCCTGGTGATGTGGGCCCTCGGCGAGATGGCCGCCGCCAATCCGGACAGCGGCGCCTTCTCCGTCTATACCGCCAAGGCCTACGGGCCGGTGGCCGGGGCCACCGTGGGCTGGCTCTGGTGGCTGCAGCTCGTGGTGGTCATCGCGGCCGAAGCGCTCGGCGCGGCAGGCCTGCTGGCCACCATCTTCCCGGCCCTGCCGGTGTGGCTGATGGCCTTCGTGTTCATCGTGGTGCTCACCGCCGTGAACCTCACCAGCGTCAAGAACTTCGGTGAGTTCGAGTTCTGGTTCGCCCTGCTCAAGGTGGCAGCAATCGTCGGGTTCCTCCTGGTGGGCGCCGCCCTGCTCTTCGGCTGGCTGCCGGGCGTCCAGTCGCCGGGCCTGTCCAACTTCACCGGTGCCGGATTCGCACCCGACGGTTTCGCCGGGATTGCCACGGCACTCTTTGTGGTGGCGTTCGCGTTCGGCGGCACCGAGATCGTCTCGGTTGCGGCAGCTGAAACCGCGGAGCCGGCCCGCAGTGTGAAGAAGGCAGTCCGGACGGTGCTGTGGCGCATCCTCATCTTTTACATCGGTGCCATCTTCGTGATCGCGGCGGTTGTTCCCGTGGGCTCGGCAGGACTGAAGAGCCCGTTCGCCGCGGTGCTGGACGCCGCGGGCATGCCCGGCGCGGCCACCGCCATCACCCTGGTGGCCGTGGCAGCATTGCTCTCCGCCCTCAACGCCAACCTCTACGGTGCCTCGCGGATGGCGTTCTCCCTGGCCGAGCGGGGCGAAGCGCCACGCCTCCTCGCTTCCGTGTCCAAGGCCCGCGTCCCGGTTGTCGCGGTCCTGGCCAGCGTCGCCTTCGGCGTTGTCACGGTTGTGCTGGAGCTGGCCTTCCCCGAGAAGGTCCTTCCCGTCCTGCTCAATATTGTTGGCTCGACGTGCCTGCTGGTGTGGACCTCCGCGCTCCTGGCCCAGCTCGCGCTGCGTCTCCGTGCCGACCGCGACGGAACGGAGCTTCCGCTGCGTATGCCCGGATTCCCGTGGCTCACGGGCTTCGGCCTCCTCATCCTCGCGGCGATCTTCACGGTGGGCTTCATCGGCGAGGATTCCCGCCCCCAGCTCCTGAGCACTTTCGGACTCGTAGCGCTGCTGGCGGTGGCGAACTGGCTGCACCACCGTTCGGGCAAGGTTGCGCCCGTTGTCGAAGCTTCGGATGATGCCAAGGAGCCGGTGCTCATCGACTGACACAGGTGTCGTGAACCACGGACGGTTCAGGGCACACGCAGGGCGCGTCTGGCTATCGCCGGGCGCGCCTTTGCCATGTCTGCCGGAGCGGCGTCTCGAGGGAGCAAGGCCCCTTGAGAAATGGTGCCAAAACTGGCACCATGGTTCATGTGGCGAGCATCGATAAGATCGAAAAGCAAGCTAGAAACTCACCTGAGAACGTCTCCTACAGTGACATGCTCAAACTCTGTACGCACTACTTTGGCGAACCTAGGTCAGGTTCCGGAAGCCACAACGCAATATTCAAAATGCCCTGGGCGGGGGATCCAAGGATCAATCTGCAGAACAAGAATGGCAAGGCCAAGCCGTACCAGGTGAAGCAAGCCATCGCCGCCATCGATCGGAGCAAGGAGAAGTAGATGTCTATCCGAAAAGCAGCTGCCGTGCCGTCCCCTGTGGCGCAGTATCGTTACTCGGTCCAGTGGTCGCCCGAGGATCAAGAGTTCGTAGCCACTGTTCTTGAGTTCCCGTCCCTCTCCTGGCTGGATGAGGATCAGTTCGAGGCGCTCCGTGGCATAGAACGCTTGGTGTCCGATGTCATCGATGAACTCATCAAGTCAGGCGAACCGGTGCCTCAGCCAATTGCAACCCAAAGGTTTAGTGGCAGACTCAACCTTCGCGTACCCCCAGAACTTCACCGGAAGCTAGCTATTGAGGCTGCCAATCACGGCGTGCCCCTCAACAAGTACGCAACGGAGCGGTTGACAGCCTAGAACGGCTGGTGGTGTGTGCCGTAGTCGGTCAGGGCTCCACGTGCCAATACGCCGTAAACCGAGGCGCAGGCCTTCTTCCACTGGCAGCGCTGAAGCCCGAGTCGGTTGCGTGGATAAACTCCGGGTGGTCCCAACTTTTGATGATTTCCGGTGCTTGGCCCTGCAACCAGGTGTGCAGACTCTCCAGGACTGGCCGTGTCGCCGGCGCCACTCGAACGGCACCGCCGTGTAGCCGTAGGCCGCGCCCAGCAGACCGCCCGCTATGGCGGCGACGGTGTCCGTGTCGTTGCCGCCTCGGACGGCCTCCTCCAACGCAGCCCGTAGGTGCGCCGGGCCGGATGCTGACAAGCCCGCATAGTGGATGGCGCTCCAGGCGCCTTGGAACGCCTCGACCACCCAGCCGTTGCGCGTGAAGTCCCGGGGCCGGGACCGCTCGGTGACTTCGATGCGCTCCAGCCACAACGCAGCCCGCCCGGGGGACAGCAGGGACAGCCCGGCCCGGACGTCCAGCCGCCCGGTCAGGACCGCCTCCCGGATCGCCACACACCAGAGCCCGCAGGCTTCCTGGGCGTCAGGATCGGCGTGGGTCAGCGCGCTGAGCACCCCCGCCGCGGCCATCAAGGATGCCGGGTCCCGGTCCAGGTAGGCAAGCGCCAGCGGGGCGGTGCGCATCAGCGAGCCGTTGCCGGCGCTGCGTCCGGTGCGGGCGTGGAAGTCCGCGGCCGCGGCACTGAAGTCGCCGGCACGGACCTTGCTCCGGCCGGCCGCGGAGGCCAGCCGCCGGGCCGCCGCGATGACGGAACTGGTCTGGGCGCCCACATCCTTGGCCTCGGCGGCCCACGCCGTCCAGGCCCGGACGATCATGGTGAGCGCCGCGGGGGAGGATGACCCGGCGTCGGACGCCGCCTCCAGCAACGCCTGGGCGATCGGGACGGCCATGGAAGTATCGTCGGTCCACTCGGCCGGCGCGAACCCGAACGGGCCGCCGCCTTTCATGGTGACTTCGGCGTTGTCCGGCAGCGGTGCGCCGAACTCGTAGCCGGCTCCGAGGGCGTCGCCGGCGGCCAGGGCGACGAGGACGCCGGCCGCGCGGTCATTCTGCAGTGGGGTCAGTTTCATGCCATCTCCATCAGGGGGTGTTTGGTGTTCCAGCCGGTCAGGTGGGCCAGTTGGGGGCGGCGCGTGGGAAGCTCGACGGCGATGCCGGCGGCGGTAACCGTGCCGGCGGCACGGGAGACATTGCGGCTCCGCAGTGCGCCGTGGTTGCGGACCTCGACAGCCGCCGGGCCGCCGTCGAACGTTCCGAAGTCCATCGCCTGGACCTGGGCGGCGAAGTCGCGGGCCCGCTGGCCCGGCATCGGCCCCGACGCCAGCGCCTGAGGCGGGAGGAGTTCCAGGTCCAGCAGCGCGGAGTCGATCAGCTGGCGGTAGTGGCGGCGGAAGAGCGTGTTCGTGCCGAAGACCTCCAGGAGCAGCGGCTGCCGGCCCAGGCCGATCACGACGCCGCGCTGGCCTTCCAGCGGAGCCGGAGCCTCGGCGGCGTCGAAGCGGTTGTGCGCGCCGTCCTTGAACCGGTCCAGGTGCTCGAGCAGGGAGCTGGTCGCCGAGGCGCCGCGGGCGGCGTCGAACCGGCGGACCCGTTCCCAGATGCGGCCCTGCCGGTTGCCCCCGCGCTCGCCGTTCAGACCGTTGGCGAGCTCGGACCGGACGTTCAGCGGGGCGCGCCGTGCCTGCCGGCGGTGGCTCGTTTCCCCGGCTTCCCAGCGGCCGGCTTCGACGCAGAAGGTGTCGATGTCGCGGGTTTCGCCGGGGCCCAGGACGACGTCGCGGGCGCAGGTCCGGTGTTGCTGTCCGCCTTCGAGCAGCTCGCCTTCCAGCAGCAGGGCCGGGTGCGGGCCGTTGTTGGTGACGGTGAGGCGGCCGACCTGGGCGCCGCTGGCGAGCTCGGTGACGGCGACGTCGGCGTGGGTGCCGGTGCTGATGCCGAGGCTGCCGGACCCTGAGGTCCAGACGGGGAAGATGCTCAGGGGGCCGAGCCTGCTGCCGGCGCCGACGTGGAGCTGTGGAACCTTCATGATGAACCTCCGGTTGATTTAAAGCATTTCTGCGCTAATTGATTCCAGTATGCACGGGTTGCATCTTTAGCGCAAGACTGCGATAAATAGTGGTGTGAAGGTTTCCAAGAACAGCCCCGGCACGTCCCTGCTCGACTACCCGCGGCCCTCGGTGGCGGCGGACACGGCGGTGCTGACCGTGGCGGAGGGGAGTGTTTGTGTCCTGCTCGTGCAGCGGCAGGAAGCGGATCAGCACGGGAAGTGGGCCCTGCCGGGCACGTTCCTGCGCGAACGCGAGACCCTGGCCGACGCGGTCCTGCGCTGCCTGCGGGAGAAGGCCGGGATTTCGGGTCGGGTGCCGCGCCAGCTGCAGGTCTTTGATGAGCCGGGACGCGACGACCGCGGCTGGGTGCTGTCGGTGGCGCACGTCGTCGTGGTGCCGCTGGCGGCGTTGGAAGAGGCCTTAAAGTCCGACGGCGTCCGGCTGGCTTCGGTGGCCGGGGAGCCGGAGCTGATCGCCGGGCTGCCCTATGGCCACGCGGACATTGTGGCGAAAGCCGTGGAGTGGCTGCAGGCCGCCTATAAGGAGGTGCCCGATCCGGGGAAGCTGCTGGATGAGCCGTTCACCCTGAGGGATCTGCGGGAGCTGCACGAGGCGGTGGCGGGCGCGACCTTGATGCGCGACACCTTCCGGCGTTTCATGGAGCCGAAGCTGAAGGGGACCGGGCAGATGTCCGACGGAACGCGGGGGAGACCGTCGCGGTTGTGGGTGCGGGGCAAGGCATGACTGGCACGAGGCGGATCCCTTGAAATTTCCCTGTTTCGTGGTGCCATAAGCCCACGCCAGGCCCTAAGAGTTGGCGCCTTGAGGGGCCCATGCAAATCAGTAAATTGAATGGGCCCCTCGCCAGCTCTAATCCAGCGAGATGCCGAAATCTGTGGCGATGCCGCGGAGGCCCGTTGCATACCCCTGGCCGACGGCCCGGAACTTCCAATCGCCGTTGTGACGGTAGATCTCCGAGAAAATCATGCACGTCTCCGCTGCTGCGTCTTCCGTCAAGTCGTAGCGGACGATTTCATTGTCCGTATCCTCGTTGACAACCCGGCAAAACGCGTCGCGGATCTGCCCAAAGTTCTGGCGCCGAGCTTCCGCGTCGTCGATCGATACCACGATGACGATCTTTTCAATGTCCGGCGAGACTGCGGCGAGATCAATAAGAATCTGCTCGTCGTCGCCTTCCCCCTCGCCCGTGCGGTTGTCTCCTTGGTGCAGAACGGCCCCATCGGCGGACGACAGCTGGTTGTAGAAGATGAAGTCGTCGTTCGACCGGACCTTACCTGCAGCGGTCAGAAGCAGTGCGGATGCATCAAGGTCGAATTGTTCGCCGGCTGTTGTGCGCGGATCCCATCCGAGGCCGATCATCGCCCTGCGAAGTTGCGGGTCGGCTTTGCTCAGGGACAGGTTGCTTCCCTTGCTAAGAGTCAGGCTTGCCAAGTTTTTCTCCTCAGTTATGTGGTGGGTTGGACGCTAGAGAACAGCAGCTGCGGGGCCGACCACGTCGTAGGCGGTCTTGCCATTTGCCGGTGCACCGATTGCATGGAAGCTCCACGTGCCGTTAATACGGGACAGCTTGGCCATCACCATCGCCGTGTACCGACCCGATTCTCCAAGCCGATAATTCGCAACCTCGGGGCTGTCCGGGACGGAGTCGTCAATTACGCGACAGAACGCATTCTGAACCATGTCGAACGTCTGTCCGCTGTAGCTCGTGATGACAAACACAATGTGCTTCACGGCAGGGGAAACAGACGCCAGGTTCACCATGATCGTTTCGTCGTCCCCGTCGCCGTCGCCGGTGAGATTGTCCCCTGTGTGTTGGATGGAACCATCTTTGCTGCGCAGCTGGTTGAAGAACACCGTTTCCAGGAGCTCGTTATTGGCATCGAAAAGAATTGCCGACGCATCCAGATCAATTTCAGCCGTCTTTGCCCGGCCAAAAAATCCACGTTTGGCAGGAACAGCAGAGTCCCAGCCCAACCCGAGACGGATGTAAGTCAGCGACTCACCGTTTTGTTTCGTCAACGACAGTGACTGGCCTTTTTTCAGACTCAACCCCATTGTTTTGCTCCTGTCTGTTATTGCTTACTTAGTGATTGTCAAAACCGGTTCTGGCGATTCGGCTTCCGGGCTGAGGGACGTTTTGTTCCTGTTGCGAACCACCGAACCTGCGAAAGCTGCGCCGATGAAGACAACGCCGATGAGGCCGGTCACGACCTCGTTGACCGGTACAGAAATGGTCACCAGCAGGATGACCGCCAGTGCGCCGATGGCCCAGTGCGCGCCATGGTCAAGATATTCGAATTCGTCCAGCGTTCCTTGGCGGACGAGGTAGACCGTCAGTGAGCGGACAAACATGGCGCCAATGAAGCCCAGTCCGAGGGCGATGATGATCGGGTCCGACGTGATGGCGAAGGCGCCAATGACGCCGTCAAAGGAGAAGGAGGCGTCGATGACCTCGAGGTACAAAAAGAGCATGAAAGCAGCCTTGCCGGCGAGCTTGGCGGCACTGCTTGGGCCTGACCTTGTAGCAGCCGAGGCGTCATCGAAATCGACGTCGCCGTCCCCGTCCACATCGAAGAGGTTGCCGAGACCGTTGACTAGGACATAGGTGATCACTCCCAGGAGGCCGGACAACAGGACGATGCCCTGCTTTTCTCCTGCGAGGAACCCTGCGACTGCCAGCGCAATCAAGCCTGCCGCCATCGACGCACCGTCCAGCTTGCCGATTCGCGCGAGCGGGACTTCCAGGGCTTTGATCCACTTGATGTCTCCGTCTTCGAGAATAAAGTCCAGGAAAAGCATGAGAAGGAACAGTCCACCGAAGGCTGCGATTTGTGGGTGGGCCTCGTGCAGCAAATATCCATACGTTCCCGGTGTGTGCGGATCCCCCTTCTGAAGCGCCAGATTAACGGCTTCGACCGGGTTCAACTTGGCCGTCACGCCGACGATAAGAAGCGGGAAGAGTACGCGCATTCCGAATACGGCGATCACGATGCCGACGGAAAGGAACATTTTCTGCCAGAACGGATTCATCCGCTCGAGAATGCGTGCGTTCACTACCGCATTGTCGAAGCTGAGACTGACCTCAAGAATCCCAAGGATGAGGCACAAAATCAGTGCCTGGGGGCCGCCGTAGACGAGTGCAATGGCCAAGGCGACCGCGGTGACCGCGAATGACCACCCGAAAGTTTTAAGGAACACTATGGATCTAACTCCTGATGAATCGGGTCCCACCGATAAGTATCGGCAGGACCGCGAGCTTCTACCGGGAGAAAGTCCCCCCGCACAGACTTGTTCGATCATCTTAGTCATACACAGTCCCCGCAGAGAGAATGATCCCGAGTGTCAGTTTGGCGGAGTTCAGCTTCTCTCTGCAGCCCAGTCCAAGCCGGAGGGAGGGCAATGACGGTCCCTGCGCCTTGGACGAGCCACAGGAGTAAAAAGCTCATCGCAACACGAAAGACACACTTTGCGACCGTTATGACGGACACACGTTAGCCCTTAGTATTACCGCTAGCGGGCGAAATCGTTCCCCTGCTGCATCGACGTTGTCCGCAAAGCCGCGGCAGGTTGAGCTGTTTTGGTCGTTCTCGTCGATGGATTATTGGGGTGTGGAAAAATTTGTCTAACGGCAGTAATCCATTTGATTTCAGCAAGTACAACTCGTCCACACCCGGCCCGTCCTCTTCGCATTCTCTGACGGACGGGCAGCCGCAGGCTCCCGCTTCAGGCACCATGCCCGATGTTTCCTTCGCGTTTGGCAGCCAGCAGGCTGCGGTGGACTTGGCCCCTCATCACGGTGCGGCTGCCAAAGCCCCCGTACTCTGGCTCGCCGGCGCCATCGCCTGTGCAATCGTCGCGCTCGTCGTGGCGGCCGGCTTCGGTGCATCACCGACGCTGGCAATCTCGGCATGGTTGTTGGGCGGCCCCGTCGCCATTGCGCTCGTAGCCTGCTTCTCGCTCCGGGACACCCGGGCCCGGACTCACACCCTGTATTCAGCGGCCGGGTCGGTTCCCTGGATCTACCGGCTGGCACTGGTCTCGAGCCTTGCCGCCGTCGTAGTGAGTGCCCTGCACATTGCCAACTGGGTGGGACGGCTCTGATGCGGCGGTTATTGGCCGTGCTCGTCGGCCTGGCCCTGGGTCTTCCCTTCGCAGCCGTTGGCGCCGGAGCAACCACCGCAGTCGAAAGGCCCCTGACCCGGGTGGACAGTTTCCGCGCCTGCATCGCCGGCGGCGGCGCGACGGATATGTTGTTGCTGGTGGATGAGTCCTCCAGCCTAAACACGACCGACCCGGACTATGCACGGGTCACCTCCGCCTCCTACTTGGTGAGGCAACTGGCCGGCTTCGCCTCCGGAACCAGCGCTGACGTGAACGTTTCCATCAGTGTCTTTGCCAATAGCTATACGCAGATCCAGCCCTGGACGCCGCTCAACGCCGGAACGCTGCCGCAGCTGCAGGCCACGGTCGATTCGCTGAAGAACCGAGTGGACGGCATGGAGACGGATTACTGGACCGCCCTCGACGGCGCCCGCAAGGATCTGGCGGCCCGGGCCGCGGCCCGGACGGACAAGGAGAGCTGTCAAGCCGTCGTCTGGTTCACTGATGGTGCTATCAACTACACCATCCGGAAAAACGACGCTGAAAAGGCGGCCTATGGTGCCACCAAGCCCTTCGCCCCCGGCGTCGAGTTGACAAGCGCCGACGCGGCGGAGAGCGTCCGGCAAGCGGCCATGACAGACATCTGCCGCCCCGGCGGCGTGGCCGATCAGCTCCGCTCCTCGAAGGTGGCGATGTTTGGCATCGGGTTGCAGAGCAGCACAGCGGATTCGAGCGACTTCTCCTTCATCGAATCCGTGGCCACCGGAAGGTCCGGGAGCGTTGCTGCGGCGTGCGGCAAGCTGACCGATCCGGTGCCCGGCGAATTCCATCTCGCCACGGACACCGACAGCCTGCTGCTGGCCTTCGACGGCATCAGCTCTCCGGGCAGCCGTCCCTTCACGCAGGAAGCCGGCATCTGCCAGGTTTCTGTCTGCATCGACAAGGCTCACCGCTTTGTCCTGGATCAGTCGACGCCGGGCGTCCGGGTGCTGGCCACGGCGGACGGCACCAATCTCGCGGCGGCCGTGCTGAACCCCGCCGGGAAAGTCATCAATCTGCCGAAGGGAAGCATCGGCACCCCCGCAGCGCTGACGTCGGATGACAACACCTTGATGTACACCTGGCTGTCCGACAAGACGCTGACCGTTTCGATGGCCGAGGGTCCAGGCGAAGCGGGCTGGAGCGGACTGTGGCAGCTCGCCTTCACGGACCCGACGGGCCAGTCCGCCGGCAAGACCTCAAAGTCCAGTATCCACATCGAGGGAAGCCTCAAGCCGGCATGGCTGAATCCCACGGGCACAGCCCTGCACGTGGGGGACACGATTCCGGGCGTGCGCCTGGGCCTGGTCGACGCCGCCGGCAAGAGCATTGACCCTGCCTCCCTGCTCGGAGAGGTGCGGCTGACGGCCAAGCTTGTCAGCAGCCAGGGAAAGTCTTCCGTGGTGGCCACCGCTTTGGGCAAGGAGGCGATTGCCAATCCGGTGGCATTGGATCTTTCCGGCTATCCGGTGGGAGCTGCCGAATTGTCCTTGGAGCTTTCCATCACCACAGCAGCGACGACGACGGCGGACGGCACGGCCGTGCCAGGGACAACTTTGGAGCCGGCCCTGGTTTCCGTGCCGATGGCGCTGCTCCCGCCAGCTGAATTCCCGGTATTGGGAAGCAAGATCGACTTCGGTCAGAGCGAGGGAAATGCGGAGCTTACCGCGGCCCTGCCGGTCTCCGGCGTCGGCTGCGTGTGGCTGGCCCCGGACCAGCAGCCCGAGATCATTGCCGCCCCTGCGGAGGTGGGCACCATCGCGATCAGTCTGGGCAAGGCCAACTCTGCCGAAAGCTGCCTGCCCGTGAAAGACGTCGCGTCGCTTCCCCTGACGTTCAAGGCCGACCATGCGGGGAACGGTTCGGTCAACGGGCACGTCGCCCTGATGATCGCGCCCGACGGCGAGCCGGCCAAAGCAATGCCTGTCAACCTGGACTTCACGGCCAGCCTGGCCAAGCCGCTCAACGCCACCAATTTTCTGCTGGCACTCATGGTCGCACTGATCCTTGGCCCGGGAATCCCGCTCCTGTTTCTCTACGCGGCCAAATGGTTTGTTTCCAAAATCCCCGGCAGCTCACTGTCCGCCGAACTTATCCCGGTCACAGTGACGAACCAGCAAGTGCAGCGGGACGCCCGGCCATTCGTCCTGCGTCCCACGGACTTCACCGAGCTGGTACCGATGAGTCCGTCGGGCTCCCGGTCCCTGATGATCAACGGGCTGGAGCTGAAGGCCCGCTCCGGCTGGTCGCCGTTGGGTAGCGGCTTCGTCAGCGTCCTTGCGCCGGGCCGCGTCGGCGCTGGATCGGCACAGCCCGGAACCGACAGCAGCGGTGTCAACGCACGGCTCCCGCTAGCCGTCCATAACCATTGGGCAGTGCTCCGCGACGTGGGTGCCAGCCCCGGCACCTGCTACGTGCTGGTGCTGATTAACGGAACTGCGACTGCAGCGCAGAAACGGGACATTGAGGATGACATCAACCGCCGCCTGCCGGATCTGCTGGCAAGTCTGAACGATCGAGCCGCGAAGCTGGAGGATGGCCGGCCCGGACGCCCGTCCGCGGGCCAGCAGGAGCAGCCCCCCATGTCACCCTTCCACCCACCGTTGCAGCCTGCCGACGCCCGGCTGCAACCGGGGCCGACCTGGCAGCCCCCTGTTGCGGGCGGAGAATCCAGCGGGTTCAGCCCCTGGGGGACTCCGCAGTCGTGATATTGCCGAACACAAAGCCCACCACAGCCACCACGATCAGAACAGGCAGGCAGCAACAATGCGGAAATTCCTAATAGTGGGCTGCGGTGGTTCCGGTGGTTCCACGCTGGCCTTCATGATGGATCAACTCAGCTCCGAACTGGCGGCCCACGGGGTCACCGGCATTCCGGCGGGATGGCAGTTTGTCCACATTGACGTGCCGGTGGCACCCGACACCCGGATTCCTGGCGTCGGCAACGTTTTCCAGCAAGGTGGTGGCTACATTGCCACTGGCCCGTCAGGCGGAAGCTATACGGTCATGGACAACGCCCTGACCCAAACACTGGGCCACGCCAAGGCGCTGGGCCAGATCGGCACCTGGGCTCCGCGGGATCCGGCTCAGATCACCGTCCCCATTCACAGCGGGGCGGGCCAAATGCGGGCGGTGGGCCGCATGATCACCCTCAGCAGGGCTTCCGAGGTCCGCAACGGACTTGAACGTGCCTTCCAGCGGCTCAACATGGTGGAAACCAACAGCGAGATGGCCCAGCTGACGGTACCCGGTCTGGGAAAATTCAATGCCGCCGAACCTCCGATCGTCCTGGTGGTCTCGTCCATGGCCGGCGGGGCCGGAGCATCTATGGCGCTTGACGTGTGCCGACTGCTGTCTCTGGTGCCAGGTGTTTCCCCTTCGCTGGTAGGTGTCTTCATGCTGGCCGCAGACGTCTTTGATGGGCTGCCCTCTGACGCCCGCGGGGGCGTCCGGGCCAACGCGCTGGCCATGTTGGGTGAAATTGTGGCGGCGCAGACCAAGGCGGCACAGGACCATGACGTGGCCACGCTCGCGGCACTGGGCCACGGGAACGGTGTGACGGGTGAAAAGCCCTTCGCCCGCGTCTTCCCGGTGGGACGGTTCGCGGGCGTCAACCGGACCATGTTCGGTGACGGGACGCAGGATGCCGTCTATCGGGGGCTGGGGCGCGGACTTGCCGCCTTGATGCTCAGCGGCAAGGCGGCTTCGGAATTCGTCTCTTTCGATCTGGGCAACAATTCTGGAGACAAAGCCGCGGTTCGGGACTACTTTGGCTGGGGCGTGGAACCGAACGAACTCCCTTGGGGTGCCTTCGGCTTCGCCAGCCTGAGCATGGGCCGGGACCGGTACCGCGAATACGCGGCGCAGCGCCTGGCGCGGACCGCTGTCGACCGGTTGAGAGCCGGTCATATCCAGCCTGGCAACAACGCCTCATCGGTAGCGCAGGTCAATGCATTGGTGTCCAGCCAGTGGAGCAACATCTGTACGTCGCTGGGCCTGCCGGTGGCAGCCGAAGGGCCGCTCACCCACCCGGAAGTGATGGAGTGGTTCACGGCGACGGCTTTCAGCCGTGCGGAAGTCGGCCAGCTGGCGTCCGCCATCACCGACGAGCACATCGTCCCGTTCATCCCTCCGCCCGCCGGAATCCAGGCGGTCCAGTGGCTTCCTGCCCTGCGCCAGAAGTTGCTGGAACGAAAGGCTGCGGTCACCAACGGGACCGTGGAATCGGCTTATCGGTGGGGATACACCTACAAGAACGTCCTGCTGCAGCGCTTCACGGCACTGATAGAGGAAACCGTGGCGCAGTTCGGGTTGCCGTACGCCCGGGCAATCGTGGAGCGGCTGGAGGGCCTGCTGCGGGAACAGCTCATCGTGACGTTGAAGGGCATGGCCGCATTCGCTCAGCCGAACGTGACCGCCATTCCCCAGAAAGTCGAGGGCGACGTTGCCCGAATGAAGGTGATTGAGAACGGGCAGTCGGTGGTGGACCTGCTGGTCGGTGAACTTCGTGGCCAGACCACGGACCTGCTCTACTCCCAGGCAGCGGGATCTGCCGCCACGGTCCTGTCCGCTTTCATTGCGGACGTTTTGGGGCCAATGCGGGACGCGCTCTCGGAAGGGCTGAAAATCCTCGACCAGGCGGCCGCTGCCCGGCCGACGGCGGTAGGCCTAGCCAATGTTGCAACGGACCAGTATGCGGCCTGGCCCTCGGATGAGAACCTTTCCGTGCCGCCACGATTTGATGTAGCGGACAATGAAATCCTGATTACCGAATCAAAGACCTTCGCCGTCCAGTACGAGTCGGATGTGGCTCAGACGGGCGGGGGAGCTGCGGGACAACGTGGTTTCCAGGACGCGCGGGAGCTTCTGGGCCGCCAGATCATCCGCGGTCTGTGGCCAGTGGCGGGCGGCCACCAGGCACCGGGTGGTCTCCTGGAACAGACTGCCAGCTGGCAGCCGGGCGAGTTCAACCGGGACCCCTTCAGCCACGCACCCCTCACCCCGTCGCGGGCCGGCTTCCGGCTGCACACATCGCCCAAAGAGCTGCTCAAGCGGGCGCGAGGCTTTGTGGGACGTCCCGGCGAGGCATTTGACAAGTTCTGTTCGCTGTCGCTGCGCGACTATGTGCGCGGGGTAGATGCCAGCCAGTCCGACATACCGCAGCGCCAGGCCGACGTCATCGCCAAATTCACTGAGGCGGTCAACCGCGCCATTCCGCTGATCAGCGTCAATCCAGACGTGGTCCAGCAGCTGCATGGGACCTCGGTTGCCTACCGTTTCAAATTCTCTTCCATCCCGTTCGGGGAACTCGACGAGGTGAGCGAGGCGCTCTTGTCATCGATGGCGGCGAATCCCAATATCGCCTCTGAAACGGCCGCAATTCTGCAGCGCTCCCTGACTGCGGACACCCGCGTGCAGCGAATAGACATCTTCGGGTCCTACCGTAACTACTCGCCTCTGGTGTTCGATTCTGTCCTTTCACCTGTGGCGCAGCAGTGGGATGGGACTTCGCTGCCGGAGCGCAAAGGCTTTTGGAGCCAACGGCGTTCGCGTCCCTTGGCAGCCTCGTTGCCGATGGGTGACAGCGAGCGCCGTGCCATGGTGGGCGGCTGGTTCGTTGGCCAGATCACGGGCCAGCTGCGCCTACCGGAAGAGCCCTTCGATACAGCGGTAGAGGTCTGGGACAACACCGACGGACGGTGGATCCAGTTTCCCAACCCGTTGCTGACGCCGCCGAAGCAGTTCCTGGCCAAATCCTTCGATTGGCTGCCGGCGGTGCTGGAGTCCGTGCTCCTGGCGGTGGCCCGGACACACCAGGCCCCGGTGCTTTCCTCGCTGCGGCCGTACCGCCTCCTCCGCGAGCTCTACGATGCGAGCCCGGAAGAACCGGCGGCAGGCCTCTTCGAAGTGACCGCGCTCCCTACTTTGACGAGGTGGCTCGGCACCGGCCAGACCCTATCGGGCGTCCCCAGCCGCGTCCCAAACGTGGTTGCCGACAGCACTGTTGCCGAACGCTATGAGCTGACCAAAGATTGGTTGACGACGATCCGATCGCTCGCCGGGGATCATTTCATGCCACCGGGACGTCTCAACGCGACGGGTGGCGGGTCCTTTTCGCAGATCGGCACTCGTCGGGCAGCCAGCGCGACGCCGCTCTTCAGGGATGTGGCCGAGGATATTTACCTGGTGCTGGGCGACTTGCTGGCCCATCTGGACACCGCCCACCAGCGCGCGCTCCATCCCGGCAAGCATTCCGCCCTTGCACTTGTCCCCGATGACCCCGAAGATCCCCTGAGCCTGCCCGTGATGGGAGCCTTCTGAGATGGAAGCGTTGACAGTCTTCCTAGCCCCCCGTGGAATCACCGCAGGCGTCCGTGAGGCTCTCACCGACTGGTCCGGGCTGGGTCTCATTGGCAGCTTTGTCTGGATTGAACCGGGCATGGTTACTCCTACCCGTATCAACGGCCTGCTGGTGACGGCGGGAAACCAGCAGGGCATCAGCTTGCAAAGCCTGGCTGGGACCGGCAGTTACGACCGCCTCCGGCTCTGCGTACTCGTGCCCGGCGTCGCCGGGCACGAACAGGTGGACTCTGCGGTCAGCCAGCGGATTGCCGAAATGCTGGAATCGTCCTTCGGCGGCCGCCCGGTGCTCCGGGTCCGCGCCGTGGTGGCACGCAATGGTGAAGCGGATGTGCTGGACGGGCTGGCACAGGGAGGCTGGCACAACCTCGTGCTGGGACCGGAGGAAGCCGCCGGGCCGGGACTTGGCCACCACCAGCTTTATGCCACGACGGACCCCGGTGACTGGGGTGTGCATGCGGCAGCCACCTGCGCAGGAGTTCTCGGCCTGTGGGCCGGCGGCGCGGAATCGCTGCTGGATGGGGAGGCCCCGCTGCCGGGGGAGAGTGCCAGGCTGGTCCGCGCCTTTTATCGGACCTTGGATACGACTGCCGTCGAGGCAGAGCTTCGTAGCCAGGTCCTCTCGATGGACGACGGCGTGCCGCTGCCCACGCACTTTGGCACCTCAGCCATCTACATCGAGGACTCCGGATTGGCCGCAAGGACCATGGCGGACCAGCTCTGGGCCAAGCACGAACGTTCCTTGCGGGGAGATCGGGAACAGGCCGCACCGCAGCCGGTCATCGCCATCGGTCCTTGGGCTGCCCTCAAGATGATGTTCGGTTTCCTGTGGGCGGCGTTGAAGAACGCCCCCCGGAGCTGGGCGCAGCGCGTGGCTACCCGGGTGAAGTCGGAAGCAGCCGCCGCCGTGCATGGCCTTGTTTTCGGCTCCGCGCCGTCGCAGTACTCCGTGATTGTGGATGGCGTCGGCCCGGATGGCTTGCCGGTCTCGTGGCTGGAGATCCGGGACGCGGCCGCAAGGCTGGACAAAGTGCTGGATGAAGCCGGCATGCCTCGGGAGCACCAGGCCCCTGCCGACCTCGCCATGTTCTGGCAGGATTATGCGGCCGGTGCGCTGACACTCGTCGATGCCGGTGAACGCGTCAGCGCACTGCCGCCGGTGCAGATCGGCGCACAGCGGGCCGTGCTCCGCGACACCAGTAGTGCCGTCCCTGGCGCCGCGTCCGGATTCTCCGATATTCCGTCGCCTCTGGCTGCCGCAATCCATTTGGATGCGCTGGCGCCCTACGACGTCCTGGGCACCCTCAACATGGAGGAGCGACTGCAGCGCGCAGCGGGGGATCCTAATCTGGGCATACCGGCCAGCACGGCACTGGACGCGCTGCGACGCTGGAAGCTCCGCTCCGAGGAAAGCTATGCGGTACGGGTGGGGACCAAGATTGGCCATAGCCTGATCTCCGTCAGGAGCGAGGTCCAGCAACTGCTGCACCAGATCCGCAGGGCGGCCAGTGCCGATGACATGCTCGGCGCCGTGCTGGCACGCCAGAAAAAACTGGCCTTGTGGATGAAGATCCTGCTGGGCGCCCTGCTGGTGGGGTGGGTGGTCACCATAGTGCTCGTGGCCCGGAATGACATTGAACTTTCCACCGGCGCCGCCGTCTGCGCCGGTCTCGTCCTGGCTTGGTTGGTCGCCGCGCTTCTGATTTTCATGAACGGGCAGCGGGACCTCTTCCGGCTGGTCAACGCACGAAGTCAGATGCTCAGCGGCGATGAGATTGCGCGAAGGAATTTGAGACACGCACTCCGCGATCTGCACAGGCTGGGTGCTGCCTACAGCCAGTTCCTGGCCTGGTCCCGCATCATCGGCATCGTCCTGGGCGAGCCGTTCGGCCGCGCCGGTCATGACGTCCGGGCCAAGGCGAAGTTTGTCCAAGGCCTGCCGCTGAACGTCAAAGTGGGTGCGGCGTTGGTGCAGCCGCCAGCCGTCGCGGCCGCCGCCGCCCAACTGCGGCACGATATCTTCGCCGTCGGCTGGCTGACGAGGCCGTGGGAGCGGGCCATGGCCACCGCCGGAGACCTCATCGGGCCGCGGGGGTATGAGCTGGCAGCCCGTCCCGAGGCCATTTTCCGCCAGTCGGGGGACGGCGAGCTGTCTTTGCTGCGCGATTGGATCAGCGCACTGGATGCGGAGGGCACCGATCCTTCCTCAGGCCAGGAAATCTGGGCAGGGGTGCTCGACGACATGGCGGGCCCGAGGGCCGCCATGTCCGCAAACCTGGTGGCGACCGTGAGTGAGGTGCGCGGTTCGGCGGTCGTGCAAACACCGTTGGACGTCTTCATGACCGGTGTAGATAGCACCCCGGACAAAGGGCGGCTAGATCACTTTGATGGTGCAGTGCTCACCGACGTGGCGCGGAATGCGGGGCGTGCCGCCGTGGAGCGGAGCGTGCCCTTTAGCTCCCATTCCGGGTTGACCCGGCGTGCCGGTCTGATCCAGCTCAGCGGCGGAATCCCGCAGCACGAATTCCTGATCGTCAGCTCCGGCGATGGGAATTCCTGGTCGGGTCACCCTCCGCAGGACGCAGTGCAGGACGACGGCAGCGACAGCTTCGCAATGCCGGCGGGTCCCACCTTCTGACACCTGAGCGCGGGTCCGGACGCTTTCCCGTAGGCGGGCCCAGGGCGGCTCGTAATTTTAGAGATCGTGAATGAAGAGGCATGATGAGAGATCAGAAGTACCAGGCCCGGCTCACGGCTCTGACGCTCTGGGCGGACCTGGTGACCGCGAGGGGGTATATTCCGCCCGCGGCGGCGGATCTGGCCGCCATTGCTGAACACAAGAAAACGGACGCCCCCGGGGTCGACCAGACGTCGGTCGGACCCTGGCGGGAGGCCCTCAAGGAACTCCTGAAGCTGCTCGCCTTCAACATGGCCGATCCGCACCTGCAACTGGGCCCGGAGTTCGATGAACCGGGGCCCGGTGCCACCAGGCTTGCCCAGGCGCCGTCCCTGCCGCCGCGACCCGCGTCGGGCCGTGAGCCGGGCCCGGCGGGGTCCTCCGCGATGGATCCAGCCTTCCTGGCTCTGAAGACATGGCGGAACAAGGCCATTGCGGAGAAGCGCTTGTCTCCAAGCAACCTCAAGGAAGCTCAGCTTCGTTTGTTGGTTAATTCAGGGCAAACGACAGAGGCGGAGATCCGTTCTGCGTTCCCTCCCGCAGTCGCGGAATATGCCGGGGAGATGGCGGAGGTCCTGACGGGGCTTCACCCCGCCGGCGGGGCAGGAGAAACTGCAACTCGTGCGGAGCCGGCTCCCGCGGAGGCCGCCCCGGTGGCCCGTAGCGCACGGCCGCAGCCCGCATCACCGCATGCCGCGCCAGTGCGGGCCGCATCGCTGGTGCCGCCCGCCCCGGCCAAGGCACCGGCTCGTGCCCAGGCAGCTGTTCCCGTGCCACATGCCGCCGTGGAGATTGATCCGTCCGGTTTCGCGGCTTTCGACTACGGCGCCCAAACACCTGCCCAGGCAAAAGTGGATGCGCGCAAGGATTCGCAAGGTCGTCGTCGGTACTCGTGGCCGCCGGCACAGACCGCCAGTCCGGTGAAAATTTACCGGCTGGTCTCCAGCGACGAGCATGAGCCCTATGCACCGGATCAGGCGGATCTGGTGGCGGCAACGACCGCTGCGGAATCTGTTGACGAACGCCCCTTTACCACGGCAGCGCGCTACCTCCAGGTGTGGCTGAACGAGGGACCGGGTGTGGCCGAGGCCATGGCCTCGCAGCCTACGTTGTATGCCCGTGGCGAGTACGTGGCCGAGGTCGGTAACGTCGAAATCCGGGAGGATGAGGGACGCGTGGTCGGTCGGTGGACCGTGCTGCCCGGAACGCAGAAAGTCCAGATCTTCCGGATCCCCATCGAACGCGCTGCCACTGGCAGCGGTGATCAGCGATACCGGATCCAGCCGGAGTCGGGCAACCTCGGCGGATTTGTCGACGGCGACGCGGAGCGGGGCAAAGGCTATCTCTACCAGGTCTGCGCAGAAGCTGCCGTCGGCGACGACATCCGGCTTTCCAACCCCACGGCCTGTACTGTCCGGGTTTCGGCCGTGTTGGAACCCGTCACTGACATGCGCATTGAAATGAATCGTGACAGCGAATCCTCGTTGTTCGACCTGCGCTGGAGTATTCCACCGGGAGGCAGCGTGGTGGTCTACCGGACAGAGCAGCCTCCCCAGGCCGGTCTCGAGCTGAAACCCCTGTCGGAGGATTCGCTGCAGATTAGCGGGCTAATGCCTGAATCCCGGCTTTCCAACCCAGTGGAGCAATTCGACGGCGGCGCCACCATGCTCAGTATCCCGTGGCCTGCCGGCTGGATGCGTGCGTATTTCACCCCTGTGACGCTGCTGGAGGGAATGGCGCATGTGGGTACAACCATTTTCAAGTCGCGCAATGACAAGGTCCGGAACCCGAGGGTCCTGGAACGCATCAATAGCCAGATCCTGACTTTTGAGTGGCCGGATGGTGCGGACTCCGTGATGGTTTACAGCGGTCCCACCGGCCAGGATCCGGAACTGTCGCTTAATAGCCCGGCAGTGGAAATTTCCCAGCCCGATTACCGGCGTCGCGGTGGACTGCATTTCACCCGCTCCCTGCCGTCGACAGGGTGTGATCTGCAACTGGTTCCGGTAAGTTTCGAGGCCGGCACACGCGTGGCCGGGCCTATCACTACCGTAAATTATCCGCCGATTCTGCGGCTGAGGTACCAGGTGGTTGCGGCGAAGAGCCTGCGCGGGAAGCTGACGGGTGTCTCCGTCACGGTGCAGACCTCCGAAGCAGGCGTGTCCATGCCGCCCTTCGTCTTGGTTCACAACCCCGACCGGCTGCCGCTGACTACCCGGGACGGGACAGCCCTGAACATGGTGCCGAACATTGACGGGGCCCCGGCTCCGGTACGCCGGTTCACGCCCGACGCCGGATCCGGGCTTGACGGGCCGGTGCCCTGGAAAACGGATCCCGGCTCGTGGACCACGGATGTCAAAGCTGCGGGAGGCTTCGTGCGCCTTTTCGCCGATCTTCCAGTGAATGTCTTGCGGCACGTAGCGCTCCTGGATCCGCCCATCACGTCCCTGCGCCTCAGCGGTGCGCCGAGCAGGGTGAAGGGGTTCTTTGGTGGCCGCTAACTGGACGCCTGAAGCTGCTTCGGATCCTCCCGCGGTAACGCCACCACGGTGGGGCCAACTGACCTACGCATCCTTTGACCCGGAAAACGGGGCCGGTGGCGGCTGGCAGGTGATGAGCACCGCGGGGGACCTCAGCGATGGCGAGATCGAGGCGCTGCGGCAGCGGATTGTCACGAGGTTCGATTCTGACACTCTATTGGGCGCCTTTCCCAATGCTGCGGAGCTTGAGGCCCTGCCACGACGGTTGACCTACATTTGCGATGACCGGGGCCAGGGCGCCTACTGGCACAGCACCATGGCGGGACGGGATTCCACCGGAAGGCCCGGGAATGTCTTCAGCCACGTGCTGCTGGACCGCGCCACGTCGCAGCCGTCGCCTGCCTTCCGGCCGATCGAGATCTGGCGTTCTCCTGGACTATTGTGTCCCTTTGGCCCGGAGCAGGTGCGCGATGCCATGTTGCCGGAAGACCCCCATCCGGTGTTCGGCGCGACCCTGGGCCGGCAGGACGTGCTCGATTTCCTCTTTGATCCAGCCGAGTGGCGCGTCGGGTTACTCAGTGCCCTGCTGGACGCAGTGTCTGCCGCGCTGAACGACGGCCCTCCGGTGGTGCTAATTACCGGCTCTGCGGATACTGCCGCGTTGTGGATTGCGGCGGTGAGTACGCTGGCGCCCGCCGATTGGGTCCGCCGGATGAATTTTTCGGTGTATGAACGGGCCACAGCGCTCGGTGCCGTTTTCGACCGCGGCCTGCACCTGGTCTGTGTGCCGCGGGCCGACGCCGAAGCTCTTTCGGAGCATTCCGGGTTCACCATTCTTGATGAGCGGGAAATGCCGGACCTTGGGGAGGTGGAAGGCCGGGCCCATCAGACCCAGGCCGGCTCCCGTATTTCACCGACCCATTGGTCCGCCTTGGCGCAGGCGGCGCTGGTGGATCAGTCTACCTTTTCCACCGCCACTTCCATGATGGATGACGTCGCGGACCGGGTAGGCGATACCGGGAGGGAACCCAGCTGGGCCTTGGCTATGGCGGCCCTGCGCCTGCCCGACCTCTTCGCGGACTATCAGGCTGAGGCGGCCGCCGTCATCGCGCGGCACTCTCCGGATTCCCTGGACGAGGATGACGAGCTGATGCAGCTGGCCCGGGAAACCATGCAGCAGAACACCGGCGGCACGGCCGGCGAGGCATGGGCTGAACTTGAGCAGGACGAGGCGTCCACGCTGATGCGGCAAGTGCTGATACATAACTATCTGCAGCGTGCGCTCGAGGACGATGAGTGGTTGGCACGTCCCGGCGCCATCCCGATGCCTTCCGATTACCGCGCTGAGAGCTGTACGCCGGAACTGCGGCAGGCCGCGCGGTCGGCTATCCTGTCGCTGCAGCGCAGATTCTCCGAGGAGTGGTCACCGGGGCTCCCCGCCGCGGCCCTCAGGATTTTGGATTTCACCCACAGCAACGGATTGGTCAATGCGGCGGACGGCTCCAGTGAGTCCCTCGAAGATGCCATCTCGGAGATCCTCGAGCGAACCGTCTTCCAGGTTGTGGATGACGACGAACGGGCCGAAGCGCTGGTGCACGAGGCGGGAGCACTTGTTTCCGATCCGCTGCGCCGAAGGGTGCTGGCGGCCATCGAAAACAGCGTCAGATTCGTTTCCCGGCCGGTCGGCAGCCGGATTCCTCCGGCGTTCTTTGACTGGTTGCTTGGTGCCTTCCCGCCCCTCGCGCCCTCCAGTATGCTCCTGGAGCCGCACGCTGCCGTGCCTCCCCTTGCCGTAGAGCACGCCATCTGGCTGTGCCGGAACGGGCTCGGCCACGTTGATGGGGCCCGGGTAGTGGCCGCGACGGGGCTTATGGAACCGGCCCAGGCTGAAGTTGTAGATCCGGTCCTGGCCCGAGTATTTGTGCACCACCCCCCGTGGGGTGCTTCCGAGCTGCTATATCTGGAACAGAGATACCCCGGCGAAATGCCCGGCGAGTTCTTCCCGTCCGCGTTGTTGAGGGAGCAATGGTCCCAGCCCCTGGAAGAGCTGATCGGGGCTGTCCTGGACATCCGCGGAATCACGGACGCAAGCGCACCGGAGGTGCGGTTTGCCCAACTCCGGCGCACCGCCAGGCAACCGTGGGCGGACGGGTCTTCGGACGGGGTGCGGAAGGAGGCAAGCTGGATCCTGAGCACGGCCGCACAAGCGATGACGGCCATGCAGGGCCGCCTTGAGCCCCCGGAACTCAGGGCACTGGTGCTTGAGGCTGCCGTGATCACCGTCGCCAATCCCCGGAATCCGTCCGGCCTCGGCAGGGAAGTGCGGAACCTGATCTCCGATTATGTTGCCGTTCCGGGGGATGGTCTTTCTGAAACATTGCAAAGCTGGGTGGATACCCAGGTGCTGGGCCGATGGGAGCTAGAGGAACTGACACGCCTGGCGATCGAGACAGCGCCCGGCTATCCGGGACCGGAAGACGTGCCCGGGGCCTTTATCTCCGGCGTGATGGTATTCGACGGGGGTGAGCGCCTCCGGCTGCTCGAGGTGCCGATCCGCCATGCCCTCAGGACGGGCCAGACGGATCCGACATCAATGTCCGACTCGATCCTGGCGAAGAACTGGAACCAGACATTGAATGCCGGCCCCGAACGCCTTGTGGAAAAGACCTATGAGGAGCGCCAGAAATTTTCCCGGGAATGGTGGAAAAGACTCCGCCAGGAGACCGGACCCACCGTGCAGGACACGCCGAAGCCCGCGCGTTTCGGCGGGTTCATGTCTGCCATTAGAAAGGATCGATGATGCCTACATACATGTTGGAGGGCACGAGTGAAGTCCGGCTTCGGGTCCGCCCGCTCCGCCTGACCCTGCGAGTTGAGGGTGGCTCAGCCCATGCCTGGCTTGAAGTCATTCAGAAGGGCCGCCGGCAGGAATCAGTAGTCCGTCCCCCGGATGGGGTCATCCTTCCGGCGGTTGAGGAGCTGACGATTGTTTCAGTAGTCCCTGTGGGCCAGGACCGGTTCCCCTCTCCCACAGTGCTGCACTTCTCCGTGGCCGTGGAGGACAAAGCCTCTGTGGATCCCCAGCGTGCCGTGCTGGTGCCGATTGACGTTTCCGGCCTGGACCGGAAAGACCTGATCTCCGTGGAACGCATCGGGGACACACTGAGTCTCCGCGCCGCGCATCACCAGGAGGACGCGGATCTCGGCCGGCTGGGAAATGCCGCCCGAGTGGCCACCCGGGAAGTTCTGGGTGTCCAGTGGTTGGACGACGAAGCCGCCTTCAACATCATGCTGGCCGTGGACGGGTCCGGATCGGCGGTGGACCTGGTGCAGGAAGGGTCCGTGAGTGCACTGGCACAGGTGCTGACCGGAATCGCACAGGTCATAGGGGGCAGCAATCAGATGCGCGCCGCCGTCGTCGACGGCAATGTCCATCCTGTCCCACCGCACCAGCTGGCGGCCCTTCCGGCGGGCGTCGTCGCCGCGCATCAGGCCCGGATCCCATCGAGCGGTTTCCGTTCCGCCTTCCCCCGGTTGGAGAACGCAGGCGATGGGGCGGGCACGATCGTGTATCTGCTGACGGACTCGTTGCCGGCGGACATCCGCGATCTGGAACAGCTGGGTGAAGCGAACGAAACGCGTCACATCATTGCGATGACGCCGATGGCGGCCTGGCAGCTCCTCGGCGGCACCACCGTTTCGCACACCGTGGTGGAACCGGTGCTTCCGGGCCAAGACCTTGAAAGCCGCCTGCTGGGCGAACCGAACGCTTTGCACGGTTTGGTGAAATCGTTGCTTCAGCCCTGCTTAACGCCGCGCTCGGAGTTCCTGGAAGGGGTTGCGCTGTGATGACCCGTTGTCCCGGTTGTTTCCAGCACCTGCCCGATGATGGCTACCTGTGGATCTGCCGGTCCGGACGATGCCCCGCCCAGCGTGATGACGTCGCGGGGCGCTATGCCGGGAAGGAGGTCGCCAACGGCCCGCTGATTTACCGGCTCCGGCCTGCCAACGCCAGCAAGAACTGGGTCCCCGACGTTCCCTCGGGCTGCCCCGACTGTATGCAACCGGTTCAGGAAGCCTGTGTGCGGTGCCATCATGGACTGCTGCCGGGCTGGCGTGACGGCCAGGCAACCTGTGTGGCCATGAACGGGTCCCGTGCCACGGGTAAGTCCCTTTATATTGCCGTGCTGGTGAAGCAGCTGGATCAGCTCATGGCCAAGCTGAACAGCACCGTCGAATTCGCGGACGCCCGCACCCGCGAGAACTATACCGAGGTGTATGAGAAACCCCTGTTTGAGTCGCGCGGCCTGATGCCCCCCACGCCGAGTGCCATCACGGACAGTTCCTATCAGCGGGAGCCGCTGATCTTCAGTCTCGGCATCCTGAACGGCGTGCGGAGGTTCTTGGTGATCCGGGATGTGGCCGGCGAAGATATGGAGAAACCTCCTGCCGATACTTTGCCGTTGGCCTTCCTGGCCAATGCCGACGCCGTCTTTTTCATGTTTGACCCGATGGCGGTTCCCGAGATCCGGGCCAAGCTGCAGGACCTGATTCCCACCCAGCGTCTTTTGGGCGGCGATCCGCACACAGTGTTGGGCAACCTGATGAATATCATTGGGCCTGCCGCGCCCCGCTTGGCCGTGATCCTCTCCAAGTTTGACGCCATGCACGAGCTGCGGAACGTCGAGGACATTGACTGGCAGTCCATAATGTCCAACTCGGGCGCTGCTTTCCTCCGGGATCCCAGTCTCGAGAGCGCCGAGTATCAGGACGACGACGGCGAGCTCCTGCACGAGGAAGTCCGGAGCCTGCTGCACAAACTCAACGCGGGCCGCCTGGTCTTGAGCCTGGAGAATCCCCACAGCGGGCAGACGATCCCGTACCGTTTCTTCGCCGTGTCCGCATTGGGTGAGGCCCCTCGCGGGGAATCTGTCCACCCGCGCGGGATTGCCCCCTTTCGTTGCCTGGATCCCGCCAAATGGGTCTTGAGCCTGACCGGAGCAATCTGACACTGGGAAGGTGTGGCCGAATGCGGGATCTGGCCGTGGTAACTGCCGGCGTGGTCGGGCCAGGCCATAGAAACCGGAGGTCTGAGGACGTCGCGACGATGACGCGATTGGTCAGTACTCGGATTTTCCGGCGAGGCCCAGTTCCCGGAGGGCCTTGTCGAGCACGCCCCACACTTCGGCCGTCCCGGCTGATCTCTTTTGGCCGGCGAGGGCAAGGAGTTGCCGTCGTAAATTGAGTTCGTCGTCGGCGAGCCCTTGGTTGTAGGCGGGGGCCAGGAGATACGAATGGTTGTCTGTCGCGTAGGCGGCCATCATGTCCAGGAAGATCTCCAGCTCCCTTCCGGCCGTCACTAGGGCGGTGTGGACGGCGGCCTGGGCGGCGTCGGGCGCCGGGGCGCTGGACATGGGGAGGATGTCCAGTTTCCCTGCCCAGACGAGCTTTTGCAGCGGTTCGTGGAAGAGCGAGAGCACCGTGCCCATCTGGTGGTTCTTGGACGCGTCGTTCGGAAGTGCGCGCCTGACGTCGTGGACGATCTCGTGGAAATGGTCGTCGGCGAGCCCGAAGCCGACGAACAGCAAGTGATGGGTCAGCAGGTGCGCCTTGACGAGCGCTGACAGCGCGTCGCGGTTGCTGTTGTAGCCGAGGTAGTCGTCGCGGGTCAGCACGATGCTCTCCGGCTGGCTCACGGACCCGTGGAGTTTCAGCAGCCAGTTGTTGCCGACGGCGGGAATGTTCTCCGGCATGACCGTCCGTGGCCGCTGGGCGTCGCTGCAGGCCGTTTCGAAAAGCCGGTCGTAGTTCAGGGTGATCGCACCGGCGGACGGCAAGGTGGCGAGGAGCGCCGGCGCCAACCCATACCTCGGAAGGTCCACGGCCGCAGCAACCGCCTTGCCGAATGCCTCTCTGGATCCGTGCTGGTCGGCATAGAGCTGCTCGAGCACTCCGGCCTGGTCAAGCAGGCCCAGCCCTTGAAACGCGTCTGCCTCGGCTTCTTTGAGGTGGACACCGGTTCGCAGCGTCTCGAGGAGCTGGCCCCAACTCGGGGCACCGGCGCTGACACTGACGCCGGCGCCGAGGAACGGCACCAGGTGTCCGGCACCTGCGGTGTGGCCGAGGGACTTGGCTTTGTCATGCAGGTGGCCCCCGAGGGGCGGCCAGGACGAGCCATCGGCTGCCTCCCGCCGCAGCTTCTGGGCCAGTGAGAACGCGGCTCTGTCCCTCAGCACCAGCACCATGTCGACGCCGAAGCGGGAGGCCAGCTCGGTGGAGGCATCCAGGATTGCGCGCAGCGCAGCGCCAAGGTGGTTCCCCGCTCCGCCTCCCGCGGTCCCGAAGAAAGGCAAGGCAAGAAGCCGGTAGGGCCGGCCGCCTGCCTCCGGGAGAGCAGACGTGGCACAGCGCACAAACGCTTCAAGGCGTTCGGCGACGGCGGAGGGGCCCCAACTGCCGTCGTCGGGCACGGCCGTCATGATCGGCAGCGGGTCCGCCGGGTCCCAGGGTCGGATGGGCTCGGCCAGCGAGCTCCCGTTACGGAACTCTGCCGAGGCAGACGCCGCCGCCAAGGTTCGCAGCTCTGGATGCGCCTGAAGCCAATGCTGCTCAATGTTGACCCTGGAGTCGGTGGGAAGCAGCCAGGCGTCGCATCGAAGGTTCAAGATGTCGGCCATGGCTACGAAAACATGCGGTTGGGTCATGGAATCTGTCTACCAGAATCAGCGACCACGGCCAGCTCTCGACTCCCATTGCCCCTCCACAAGTTGATCGAAGGGACACCGAAATCCAACGATCAACCGAGGAGGACAAACCAGGCTGCGATAAGCCGCCGCCTACGAAATGGCCTGCAGTATCCGCTCGCAGTTTCGCTCGAACGCTGTTCTACCATTGCCGTCGGGTGCCGGCACCCGGATGACGGGAGGATGCCCCATCGCTGGCACTGCCAAATCGCGCAGGGCGTCGTAGTACGCGCGCTGCCGCTGCCGCCCGCCGGGGCCGAAGGCCGCCGCGGTCTTCGTCTGCCGGTACTTGTCTGCGGCCGACCCGAATTGGCGGCAGAGTTCTCGATATTCCTCGGCTTCGAAACCCAAGGGAGAATCCGATGCATAGTACTCGAATGACTTCAGGCGGAAGCTGGTGAAGTGTTGCACTTCATCAACCTCAATGATCGTTCCAGTCTCAAGGTGGATGAAGTCTCCAGGCAAGGCAGTTGTTCGCTTGGCCGTCTGCTCCGCGGCATTGCCTCCAAGAGCTAAGAAGATCTCGTGCAAGGGGCGGGTCACGTCGGAGGCTCGATCTGGTAAACCGAAGTGCCCTCGTTGATTCAGCCAGGTTTTCTTGTAGCGGACCAGGTCCACACCTTCGCGGCGCGCGGCTTCCAAAAACGCATTCTCACAGTCTCCGACAGGCATGGGCCAATCGTAGAACTCCGGGTGCTATTCGATAGAAATACTCCGTAGGCCAATTGGGGTGGGAGACTTTGTTGGGGCTCTAGCCTTCGACCCAATACCCTGGCGCAGTGACTAATTTCATTGGGGGAGGGACAGCGGAGCAGCTGCCCGAGGGTTTGTACGAACTTCTCAGTACTGATCAACTGAGCGGCCGTCTGAGCCAAGCAGCAGAACTACAGCCAATCTTCACGGATGTAGAAGACGAGGACACCCCGGACATCCTCTCCCGCCACGTGGCCGACGCCGTCCGGCGGGCCCTCGCCGCTGCCAAACCAGCCGACCGCGTGGCCCTCGCGAACAAGCTCCTCCAGGAACTGAACACCACAGACCGCATCGCCGAGGGCCCCACCCAACTCCAGTCCCTCCACCGCCCGGACACGCTCAAACGCCGCAACCTACGCCGTCCCACCACCAAACTCAGCGACTCGGCCCTGCTCACCAACAGCAAGGTCGATCCCAACCTCGCCGTGGAACTCAGAACCGAGATCGAGTCCGCGAACACCGTCGACCTGCTCTGTGCGTTTGTCCGGTGGACCGGGCTCCGCCTGCTCCAGCCTGCGCTCGAGCAGCTCAAGGAGCGCGGCGCCAGACTCCGAGTCATCACCACCACCTACATGGGCGCCACAGAACGCCGCGCCATCGACGAGCTCGTGACCCGCTACGGCGCCGAGGTGAAGATCAGCTACGAAACGCAGGCCACGCGCCTGCATGCCAAGGCCTGGCTGTTCCGCCGGGACTCCGGCTTCGACACCGCCTACGTCGGCAGCTCTAACCTCAGCCAGGCGGCGCTCCTGGACGGCCTCGAATGGAATGTCCGGCTCAGCTCCGTCAGAACGCCCACCCTGCTGCAGAAGTTCGAGATCACCTTCGACAGCTACTGGGAGCAGCGTGCCTTCCAAAGCTACGATCCGGAACGGGACGGCGAAAAGCTGGACGCCGCACTGGAACGCAACGGCGGCCGTCGGACAGCAGCCCCGGACGCAGCCACCGGCCTCGAAGTCCAGCCGTACCTCCACCAGGAGGAGATGCTCGAAGACCTCGAAGCCGAGCGGCTCAAGGGCTTCAACTACAACCTGGTGGTCGCGGCCACCGGCACCGGGAAGACTGTCATCGCTGCGCTGGACTATAAGCGGCTGTGCGAAGCCGAGGGCAAAGACCTCAAGCTGCTCTTCGTCGCCCACCGCCAGGAAATCCTGAAACAGGCCATGCGCACCTACCGTGACGTCATGCAGAACGGCACCTTCGGCGAACTCTACGTCGGCGAGCACAAACCCCGGCAGTGGAAGCACATCTTCGCCTCGGTCCAGTCGCTGTCAGCCCTCGGCATCGAGCAGCTGGAATCGGACTTCTTTGACGTCGTGGTCATCGACGAGTTCCACCACGCCATGGCGCCCACCTACCGCCGGCTGCTGGAGCATCTGCAGCCGCAGCAGCTCCTCGGGCTGACCGCGACGCCGGAACGGGGCGACGGCGTCGACGTCGCCAAGCAGTTCTTCGACGGCCGCACCGCCAGCGAACTGAGGCTGTGGGATGCCCTGGACGCGGACCTGCTGGTGCCGTTCCACTACTTCGGTGTCTCGGACGATGTCGACCTCAGCCAGCTGGAGTGGAAGCGGGGCAACTACGACACCGCGCAGCTGAACAACCTCTACACCGGCAACGACGCCCGGGCCGCCAAGGTGATCCGCGAACTCCGCGACAAGGTCACCAGCACGGACCAGATGCGGGCCATCGGCTTCTGCGTGTCGGTCCAGCACGCCCACTACATGGCCGAGGTGTTCAACCGTGCCGGCATATCCTCCGTCGCGGTCGACGGAAGCACCGACGACGCCGACCGCGCGGCGGCGCTGCAGCGGCTCCGCCGGCGGGAGATCAACTGCATCTTCGCCGTCGACCTCTTCAACGAAGGCCTGGACCTGCCGCAGGTGGACACCATCCTGATGCTCCGGCCCACGCAGAGCGCCACGATCTTCCTCCAGCAGCTGGGGCGCGGGCTGCGCCGTGCCGAGGGCAAGGCGGTGCTGACCGTCATGGACTTCATCGGCCAGCAGCGCCGTGAATTCCGCTTCGACCTGCGCTACCGTGCCCTGACCGGTTACGGGCGCAAGGAGCTGGAAAAGGCTGTCGAGGACGAGTTCCCCTACCTGCCGTCGGGCTCGCAGATCGTGCTGGACCGGGTGGCGCAGAAGGTGGTGCTGGACAACATCAAGGCGCAGCTGCGGTTCAACCGGAGGGAACTTATCCGGGACATTGCCTCGCATGCCGAGACTGAGCTGATGGCCTACCTCGAGCGATCGGGGAATGACTTGAAGTCGATTTACCATTCTGTGGGGGACTCGTGGACCGGCTACCTTCGCAGGGCCGGGCTGATCGAAGGGTTGTCGCCGATGGAGAGTGTCCTTCGCGGGAGGATCCGGGAGCTCTCGGCAGGTAACGAAAAGAAGCTTCTCAGCCGGATGGTGCGCCTGATCCATGTGGATGATCAGGAGCGGGCCGAGGCCTACTCGATGTTGGTTTATTCAGACGCGCCCCGCTACGCGGAGCTCGGAATGCGTGAGCAGACGTTCGCCCGGATGCTGTTTTACACGCTGTGGGACGACGGCGGCGGTTTCCAGTCGTACGACGCCGGACTGGACTATCTCCGCGGCTACCAGTTTGTCTGCAGCGAGATCCGCCAGCTCGTGAAGCTCGGCGTGGCCGCGTCCAAGCACGCGGCCAAGGGCCTCGGGGCGGGGCTGCAGCACATTCCGTTGCTCTCGCATGCGACCTACCGGCGTGAGGAGATCCTGGCGGCCTTGCAGTACGGTTCGCTGGAGCTCGGCAAGAACGTGCAGCACCGCGAGGGCGTGGCCTGGTGCCCGGCGACGTCCACCGACGCCTTCTTCGTCACGCTCAACAAAGACGACAAGAAGCACTCGGCAACAACGATGTACAAGGACTATGCCATCAGCCCGGAGCTGTTCCACTGGGAGTCGCAGAACACTACCCCCGCTCACAGCCCAGTAGCTCGCCGCTACATGGACCGAACAGCTCACGGTTCGTCCATTCTCTTGCTCACCCGCGACACCGAAAAAGACGAAACCGGGCTTACGATGCCATACACATGCCTTGGACAGGTGGACTATGTCCAGCACGCGGGGGAGAAGCCGATTGCCATCAGGTGGAGGCTGCACCGGCCGATGCCGGCCGATGTGTATGCGACGGCCGCTGCGGTGGCTCAGTGAACTCGATTGCCCAGGAATGCCCAATGTGTGAAAAACCTTTGGCATGCTTGCTGACAACGCCAGGATTCCTAATCACACGAGTCCACGCGGCCGCTATCGTTCAGCATCCGGACGCTCGTTCTCCGCGGTCGAGGCACAAATAAAACCCCGTCGTCATCGAACCTGAACCGGACAAGCCGATAAAGATGGGTCGTTGCCCAACCTGTGGGCAGGAGAAACAGCTACTTTCTGGGTCAACGCTCATGCCAGCACATAGGTGGAAGACAGGGCCGCCGTGCTCCGGCGGCGGCCGGGAGGCAGAGCGAGTGCGCATACGCGGCCAGTTTCGGCCGAACTACGGATTACCCGTATTCGGCACAACAAGCGTTCGGGCGGCGCCCTCCTCACCTCCAGGAACTGGCAAGCGGCGCTAGTATCTCGAATTGTCTTCAGCCCGCATCTGTCTGCGTAGGGTGCTACACCGAGCTCCCTAAACCGGCGACGCCCGGCTTCAGGACCTTGCAATAACGCGTCCTTGCTACCGGTGTTGTAGGTTAAACGATATTTGGATTTCCAACTTCCGCGGGGGAAATGATGGCGTCTGGTGCTCGCTCGAACGACACAGGGTGGCAGTGTCCTGCCTGCCGCAAGACCCTGGCGGCCAAGCCCCTTGCTGGCAGGGTCACGAAGCACGCAAATGCCAAGGGCGATTTGTGCATGGGCGTAAGCAAGCCAGCTGTCGACCTCGCGGCGAATTCGGCGTCGAAGGGCGGTCAGAGGACTCGAGGAAAAATCATAGCCCGGAAGAAAAATCCGAAGCCTGCGCCCCGCCCGGCGTTTCCAATAAAGCAATCAGAACGGGCAGTCACGGGAGTCAAGGAACGTCCTGCAATGCTTCCCAGTAAGAAGGCAACTGGCGCGTTTACTCTTCCCAAAAACCGTATAAAAGATGAAGATCACTGGTCGCTGTTTCAAGACGCCCCTCGCCAGGACATCGAAACCGACGGCGGCTGGCGCAGGGTGAGGCTCGGTACTTCACAAGGCACTGGGAAGCGGCGCTAAACTCCGTCCCCGTCTCAAGGCCTCAAATTCAGCGGCTTAATCTCAACCCCATCCTTGATCAAGCCCAGCAAGTCATCCTGCCGGGCCTGGCCCAGCGTGAGCCGATACTTCGCGAGCCCGGACAACATCTGCTTGGTTCTGGGCACATCTCGGCTTAGAGGGTGGTCCAGCAGCCTTCGCTGGATCTTGTGATCTCCAGGATGGATCCAGTGTGGAGCGAACTCTGTGTTGGAATCTTCCGGATGTGCCGCAACGTCAGCTGCAGCAACGGAGAACAGCGTCTCCCACGGATCTGTCACGCCGGGCTTCAGCACCTCTGCGCCGTGGGCCTCGGCGACATTCTTGCGAACAGCAAGTCCCAGATACCGGTGCACCCGGCCCTCTCGCTGCTCGAAATCGACGGGATTGCCGGGCACGTTCCAGTGGATGACAGAGTGAGCCCACCAGTGGAAGTCGATGCCTTCCTGGCCCACGGACGTCGACGCCAAGACAAACGGCCAGAACGGGCTGTTGAACGCCCTGCGGACATCGGGCATGCGGTTGCTGTCGCCGTCGTCCGTCTTGGCGTTGCTGTACCGGACGGCGAAGCGGACGCCCATGCGGAGGTCCTCGTGGGACCCGTCCGGATATTTGGCAAGCATCTGCGCCGGTTTGAGAGACAGGGACCGCCGGACGTCATTGGCCAGCGCCCAGAGCTGCTCGGCGGTGATATCCCCGGGGGCCTGCTGGCTGCGGAGCTGGAAGACGTACTCGTCCAGCACCGCCTGGAGGTTTCCGGCTTCGCAGTAGCGCAGGACCTTTTGCCAGAAGTCGCCTTCCGGATAGAGCTTGTCCAGCAGCTCGGTGGCGTCGAGCCGGTTATAGAGTGTGCGCAGGCCGGTTGCCGCAAACACGGCGGCCTTCCACAGCTCGGCGCCGTCGAAGTCGTCCGGCACCACGCGCTTCAGGGCAGGGTAGAGGCAGTTGGCGGGGGAGTTGACGGCCAGCTCTTCAATCCCGTCCTCCCAGCCCGCCGGTTCACCGGCCGAAGCCTGAAGCATCCGATCAACGTGTGCCAGGTAGAGTCCGGCCTCAGACCCCACTTCCTGATCCGTGTCCCCGGCGTCCGAGGCTTTGCCTTGCCGCTGGGTGAACTCGTCCAGGTCCCGCAGCTCCCGCTTGGCCAGCTTGGCATCGTTCTTCCACGCCGCCGGCAGAGCGCCGGGCACCGAGAAGTAGGACGCCCAAGCGCCGAGGCGGCTGGCTGGGTCGACGACGGCGCCGCCCACCATCGCGGTGCCGGCCACTGTGGCGGCATCCCTAACAACGTCGCCGGGCATCGAGGCACCACTCAAGGAGGCACTCTCCAGCGGATCACCGGCAAGTGCCAGAGCGGCACGGGGGGATGAACAGCGCCAGCGTGGACATGGCCTGGGGCTCACCGTCGCGGACACGGAAACGCAGGCGGCCGCGGAAGCGTTTGCGGGCCTCTGCGGTGTTCTCACCGTGCAGCGGCGACCCTTCAAGGATCTGCCGCTCGGCCTCGTAGGAGAGCATCGTGGTGATCGCCGTCGGGGCGGCGTTCCACGCCGAGAAGACCAGCTGCTTTGTGGCGTCAGCACCCACCTCAGCAAAAGCGCCGGAAGGCTCCACATAGGGGAGCGACGGCGGCATCCACAGCAGCTTCCACCACCCCTGACCGACGGTGTGCTCACGCACGGCCCTGAACTTGGGGTTGTCGGTCTCTACGGCGGCATATCTGCGATAGGCATCGGGGTCGATGGTCGCCAGGGCCGGCAGCACCGGGCCAACGGCTTCGCGGTCGCAGTGAATCCTGCCGTCCAGCATCCTGCCGACCTTGTAGCCGGTGAGGAAGTGCGCGAACATCGGCACGGATTTCCAGCACTCTATCGGATTGCCGGTGCGGGTGGCACGAAACAGAGCAGCCAGGGACCGATAGCTGGTGAGGTCCCCCGCTCGGACATTGGTAGGTGCCATCTCGATCACGTCGAGCATGTCGTCTTTGCCGAGCTGGGGCCGCTCAGTGCGGCTCATGAACAGCTTCAGCCCGTCCTCGATACGGCGGGTCAGCGCGTCATCCGGGACCTGTTTTAGCAGCTGGGTCCGGCGGTCGTCCAGATCAGCCTCGAGGCCTTCCATGTACCCAGGCCGTTCGCTGCTCAGGAAACGCAGCAGCTGCCGGAAGTCTGCGGCGTGGTCGTCGCCGTCTGCTTCGTTTGCCCCGGTGTGTGCCTTGTACGGCGTGGCCGAGAGCAGGATGAGTTTGGTGCCCTTGTAATTCAGGAATTGTCGCGCAAGCTCCGCCGCGGGATCCTCGTCGTCTGGCGCGGCGCCGTGGGAGTACAGCAGATCGCGGAAGCGCTGGAACTCATCCAGGATGATCAGATTCGGTTCCAGACATTCCAAGGCCGCTTGGGCCAGGTCTCCACGAAGCCCGCCGATGGTAGCGCTCATGCGGGGCCGGATAGCCGCTGCCCCGTCCGTCAGCGCATCGCGCATTGACACTTCAAATGCCGGAAGATTTCCACTGCTGTTGGCGAGCTGTTGAAACTTTTCGGCCACGGAGGGCGCAAACCCGTCAGGGAACAGTTCAACAAGCCTTTTGACCTCCCAATTGAAATTATGGGCGTGAGCGCCGGATCTCAGGAGCTCTATTGCATCCTCATGACGGTCCTCCTTCAACACGCTAAGTTGTTGGAGGATTCGAAACAGCACGGCACGCTCTCTGGCCTGACCCGGTGCTTTGCTGACGTTGAACGACGTGCCCGGAGTCAGCGAGATGAAGTTGACGCGCTTCCGTGTTCCCGGCGCCGCCGGAGCCTTAAGCTTGGCCAGCTCGGTGGGCAGCAGTGTCAGCCGGCCGGACTCGATGATGTCCTTCTGCCCGGTGACGTTAAGCCGGCCGAGGTTCTGCTTGGCCAGGTCAGCATTGGAGCAGACGTAGACGACGTCGATGCGGTCCACACCGGAATCCGGCCGGTCGAGCCGCTCAATCGCTTTCGCGATAACGCCTCGGGCCACCATGCTCTTGCCCAGACCGGTCTCGTCGGCGACGAGGAAGCGGTCCGCCGGCTGGTCATCCAGATAGAGGCGCTTGAAGACGTGTTCCACGGTCCGGCGCTGAAAGCCCCGGAGGCCGTCCAGCGCGGGCGTTGCGTCAAACCCCATGAAGTTCCCCCATGTTTAGTGCCTCGGTGGCTGCCGTCCACAGTGCGTGCAGCTGCTGAATCTCCGGATCATCGCCGCGAAGAGCGAGCAGCCGGTCCATCACTGCTTTCAAGTCCGGGAACACTGAACCGGCGTCCGGACCGGCCATAGCGCCCACCATCGCCTCAAAGAGTCCGGCGGTGGACCCGTCTCCAAACCCGGAACCGGCGAACCATCCAGTGCCGGTTCCGGATCCCGGTAGCGCATCTTCCGCGGTGAGGAACAACAGGAGGAACTGCCGGAGCTTCTGCGGATCGTCCAGTTGGCGGGCGATGATCTCATCCAACCGACCCGCAGGATCGGTGCGCAGGCTGCCCTGGATCACCGTGCTCTTGGACAGACCGGCCTCCGGGTCCTCGAGCGTGAGCACCAGATACGGGTCACATCTGCGAGCGGTATGGCGTGGAAGGCATGTTCGTGCTGACCGCCGGAAGGATCGACGACGGCGCTCGGCTGGGGGAGTGAGAGGAGCCGCAACTTCGCAGTGAACTCGGACTTCGGCGACCAGTCATGCGAGACGGTCACCGTGAACGCGCGCTTGGCTCCGTCATCGGGGACGGCGTCGAGGAGAACGGCTGCGCTGCAGCATCCCGCAGGGCGCTTTCGAGGCGGAAGGCCGCCACGTCCTCTTCTGAGCGCGCTTCGCCACCTGTGCCCAGATAGTCCGCGAAGGGAACGTCCTTGAGGCTCTCCTTGATGCGCTGCACGCCGAGGCGTTTCTTGGCGCCGCGCTTTTCCAGCAGGAACTCCACGTTCTTGGTGAATCCCGCCTCGGTGGCGTTGGCGGATCCCAGGATTGCGTAGGTGAAATGGTCGTAGTCGCAGAAGTAGGCCTTCGCGTGGAGACCGGTCAGATCGTCGGCGACACGTTGGACGCCTGACTCGTCCTTATCGCTCAAGCCGGAGTCCGAGGACTCGGGGATGCCGAGCTCATCAAAGGCTTTGAAGCACGTACGAGTGTCGGCCACCGTTGTCTCGTTGAGGAGGTCCAGTTGGTCGCCGCGCGAATAGACGTAGAGGTTCTCCGTCCACCTGTCCTGCAGCCAGCCGATCAGCTTGTCGTCGAGGAAAGGCGAGATTACAAGCTTGTCCCGGCCAAGGAAGGCGGCGTCTCCGGTCTTGTTGTTGAGCGCGATGAAGTTCTCCGGATCACGGAGGTGAGCCACGATCGAGCCCTGTTCAAACTCGTCGCCCATGCCCATCGGTCGGAACGCCAGGCGGTGGATATCCTCCTGTAGATCCAGCGGACGCCCGCCACTCGCGACGCGAGTCCGCGCACCCTGCCCAGGCGGTCGCCGTCGGGCTTTACGGTGCAGAGGTCGGGGAGCCCGGCAATGAAGCGCGCCAGGGGCCCTGGCAGAGCCTATTCCCGTTGACCACCAGCGAAACGGCGGGCGGAGAGATCCCTGCCTGCTCGGCGACGTCCCCAGGATTACGTTTGTCAGAGGCGGTGCTGGCCCATCTTTTTGACGTCGCAGTCCAAGGCCTCAGCGAGGCCGGGGCAGCACTCCGCTATGGAGTCAGCCGACTATGGGTCCACAAACTGCTCAAAGAAAACACCCCGGTCCGAAGACCGGGGTGCTAAGGGTGACCCGAGACATCCGTAATGGATGTCTCGACTCATCCCTCCTTGTGCGCGGAGGGGGACTTGAACCCCCACCCCCTTTCGAGGACTAGCACCTCAAGCTAGCGCGTCTGCCATTCCGCCACCCGCGCGGGTGGTGATTCGGAAAGCTTCCAGCCTTTCAGCGTTTTGCTTTTCTCCGAAGCAGCGAAAAAGACCTTAGCACGAAGCTTCCGAAACCGTGACAATGAGAGACCGGCTTTGATTTGAATTATGACGCACCCCACCGACAATATTTCGACCGCCGACAGCTCCGGTGGCGACGCCGGCGGAGTCACAAACCGCTCGTCTCGCAGTGGTCAATCGAGGCCGGCCGCCAAGTCTCTGCGCGGGAGAGGGCTGCCTTCAGCTCCCCTCCCGTCCGCCGGCCTCTTCCAACAAAGCACAGTCGCCAACCACAACAAGCAAGCTTCGAGCACTGGACAAGCCAACGTAGAGTTGTTCCGCCGCGCGGTCCAGGTCCTTGAACCCGTCCACACAAGACCACTACAGACCGTTCGAGGCCCTCGAACCCCAGAACGTGGCCATAGAACTCGGCCTCGTTGGCGTGGAATTCGCGCCAGTAGCCAACGGTGTCATCACGGTCGAAGAACCCCTGATGGATTGGATGGCGTTCCTTGGTTGTTTACCATCGCAATCTGGTTGTTCGCCCAGCCCTCCTCGATAAGGGCATCAATGCAGTCACCGGCGACCTCGAGGGCGTCCTCCGTGGCACATTGGACCCGACGGACAGGCAGGCCGGTGCTGCCCCGCGGAGTGAAGTGTTCACCGGCGAACGACTTGAACGTGTCAGCGATCTTTCGGTGTTCCGAATATTGAGCAAATCCTTCGTTTCTCGCTTTGGCGAATGGGCTGCAATTTCGCTAAGGTCTCGTGGAGCCCACGGAATCAGTTGTTGTTAGACCTTGCCGTCCTGAAAGATAAAGGCCACCACGCCGTGTCGCTCGCCTATCTGCCACCTGCCGGATCACCGCAGCCGCAAAGGCACTTTAGATGTGGACGCCGCCGCTGAGTTGTGGCGTGTCGGACGGCGTCGGCCTGACTTAGCTGGAACAACTCGGCACCCTCTACACCGGCAGCGACGCCCGAACTGCCAAAGTGATCCGCGAACTCCGCGACAACGTCACCAGCACAGACCAGATGCGGGCCGTCGGCTTCTGGCACCGACACGGAACCACTTGTCCTCGGCGGCGGCATCCTTATCAGTTAGGAATCGAAGGTCATACTTGAGGCCAAGTTCCTCGTCCTCAGGGTCCTCGATGAGATTCAAATAGAGGCGCTTTACCGGGAAGGCATCTGGACTGTTCAACCACGCATACTTTTTCTTCTCGGCGAAGCTCCCGTAGAGCGCGATCTTCAGAGACGTCGGCCGCTGCTGACCGTCAACGGGGCGGTCGTGCCCGCCCCGCCGGGACCGTGGCCCTGCCAGCATAGGGGTTGTCGCGCTCATGGAAGTTCGTGAAGAACTCGTAAAAGGTGAAGGGACTGAGCCGTCTCCCGCTTCACGTCCCACAGCAGGAACGAACCGACGGGCACCCGCACACGATGCTGTCAAAAAGCCCGGTGATCTGTTCCGCGCTCCAGACGAACTCACGCTGGATTGCAGGCATCAGGTACTCGCGCTGGTGGATTGCAGTGAGAACTTCTTCGATACTGCGTGGAGTCTGAAATGACAGGTGAGAGCCCTTCTAAGCCGTCACGAGCTGCATCAGCTCGCTGTAGTCCGTCACAACGTCATAGGTCACGTTGTCCCCATGGCTGTGGCTCAGTTCAGCGAAAAACTTCCGGGCGCACTCGATCTTGGCGTCCTCGACACCCTTCAGCTGGAGCGTCGACAGAGAGCCTTTGGTCTCCGCCACGAAGTAGACGTGCTTCACGCTGCCCTCGGTAAACGCGATCGCCCAGTCAGGGTTGTAATTTCCAACCGGGGTCGGAATGAAGAACCCCCGTGGGAGCTTCGCAAAGACCGCGACTTCCTTGCTGGTGTCTAGCTCGGTCACGAACGCACGTTCGATGTTCGAATCGGTAACGACGTAGTCGTAAATGTGCTTCGTCAGCTTACTGCCAGCATGAGTGAGATCCTGCTTCGTCTGATTTTCGGTGAAAATCGTCGAATCAAACCGGTCCTCCAGCGCGTCGTAGGCCAGGTGCTCGACGATGACGGTCGCCTTCTGTTCGTTGATGAGCCGGGCTGCTTCCGTGATGAACTGCTCCGGGTTGAGGCGGAACTTCGCGAATGTGCCTGGTGCCACGCCACGCAGGATCGCAGCGACGGTGCGACGGATCAGGTGTGTCTTCTCGGTGATCTCCCCAAGCAGGTCGTACTTCACCTGCGAACCGGCAGTGACCGCCTCCGTGTGGGTCTGCGTGCTCGACACCTTGAACCCTGCACCGCTCGTGAGGTCGCCCGCCTCCAGTGACTCGCGCTGCTCCCCGGCCTGCACGACGTACTGCATCGCAGCAACGTTGAGGTGTTTGTCGAGCACCGCGATGCATTTACGGATCAACTCCTGGGAGTCGAACTCGACCTGGTAGACGGCCTTGTGATTGATCCGGCCCCAGAGTGCCTGGAACTCCTTCTTCGCGAAATTCGCCTCGTTGAGCGGGATCTTCTTCGGCTTACGGTCGTCGATCGGTAGTGGCACGTCGAGGTACAGCACGTCCACGAGCGGCCAGACGAAGTCGATGACCGGCCGCAGCACGTCCGAGGTCGGCTTGGCAAGAGTTCCGGTCTCCTTCGCCTGCTTGTAGGTCTCGGAAACGGTGTCGTCGTCGTTGAGGTAGTCGTTCTTGATGAGGTACTTGTACAGGGCCTGCGCAAGTGCCTCCTCGACGATCGACTCGCCGCTGGGTGTCTGAATCGTCTTACTGGTGAAGAACTTGATGCTCGCCTTGCGCGGCCGGGTGGCCTGGGACTCCGCGATCTCCTTCTGGAGGCCGGCGACGAAGTCAGTGTAAGACTCGTCCGTGACGACGGTCAGCTCGTTGATGTCGTGCACCGTCACCGGGTTGTCCATGCGTTCGCCATGTTGATCGACTGCCAGGCGCAGACCACGCCCGATCTCCTGGCGGCGGGAGACGGTGTTGTCGCTCTTCTTGAGCATGCCCATCACGAAAACGTTTGGGTTGTCCCAACCCTCCCGCAGAGCAGAGTGCGAGAAGATGAACCGCACCCGCTCCGCGAACGACAGGAGACGTTCCTTTTCTTTGAGGATCAGGTCGTACGCGTCCGTGTCGGTCGACTGGCCCTTGTCATCCCCCCGACCGCTCACCTTGCCCTCGACCTGACGCTTAGTCTTCTTGTCGATAGAGAAGTAGCCCTCATGCACGGCACGGACATCATCCCGGCGTAGATACGCCTGGTAGGCGGCGGTTGACTCGTCGAGGGCGAGCTCACCGAGCACCTCGTTGCGGACCGCAGCGTACTCTTCCTCGAACACGCGGGCATAGTCTCCGAGGGTGTCCTCGCGGTCATAGTCGCGATACTTCGCGACCTCGTCGATGAAGAAGAGGGAGAGTACCTTGATGCCCTGGTTGAAGAGTTCGCGCTCCTTGTCGAGGTGGGCGCGGATCACTTCGCGAATCTGGATGCGCCGCTTCGTCTCCTGGGTCACGTCGCGGTCGGCCAGTTGACCGGCAATGACGACGTCACCGTTGCTCAGCTCGATCACGTCGCGGTTGGCATCGATCTCGGTGACGAAGAGGCCCTTGTAGGCTTCGATTCCCTTGGATAGGTCGTGCAGGTTGGTGCCCACGTCGAGGCGCTTCACCTGACGCTTGATCGGGCCGCCCTTCGTTTGCACCTCGATCTCAACCCTGGCTCGGGGCTTGGCACCCTTAGCGATCTCGATCGCGTCCAAGTAGAGATAGGCGGTCGAACCGGCCAGACCCTTGACGGTGATGCCTCGGACCGCAATCTTCTTGACGAGCTTCTGATTGTAGGCGTCGATCGCGTCGAGCCGGAGAACCTTTGTGTACTCGTGGTATGGCTTGTGTGTTGCCGAGTACCGCAAGACCACGAGCGCGTTGAACTCAGCAAGGGACTCGATCGATATCGACGCCTTCTTTGGTCTTCCAGTCTTGGTGTCGAACTCTTCCCCGAAACGCTGCGGTTCGTCCATGATCACGATCGGGCGGTTTGCCTTGATGACATCAATAGGCTTCCGTGATTGGAAGTCATCGAGCACGTCGTAGATGCGTCGCTGATCCTTACCGGTGGCGTTGAAGGATTGGATGTTGATGATCATCACCTGCACGCCGGCGTCCGAGCTGAACTTCTCCAGCTCGTGCAACTGCGACGAATTGTAGATGAAAGACCGTGGCTTAGTGCCGTAGAGCTGCTGGAAGTGCTGCGCGGTCACATCGAACGACTTTTTCACGCCCTCACGGATCGCGATCGACGGCACGACGACGATGTACTTTGACCACCCGTACCGCTTGTGCAGCTCCATGATCGTCTTGATGTAGACGTAGGTCTTGCCCGTACCCGTCTCCATCTCAACGGTGAGATTCGGGGCACCGGGCGCAGCCTTGCTGTCGATGAGTTTCGCCGACAACGGGAGATTCCGAGACCGCTGCACCTTGCGGATGTTCTCCAGCAGCTGGGCGCCAGTCAGTGCGATCGTAGCGTTCCGGAGACCCGAATCAGGCGTCTCGTTCGTGTCGAACAGAGTGGGGCTCGAATTCGGCTTTGCCTTGCCCGGATCGATGCGATACGAGATGCCGTCATGCTTGGGCTGGCCTTCGAAGACCTCGACGACGGAGTCGACGGCGTCGGTCTGGTACTGCTGAACCTTGAACTGAAGCTTCATCGCGATCAAATCGCCTTTACGTCCGTCGCCGGGGACACTTCGCGGAAGATCTGCTCGGCGTTGATGCGGTCGTCGTCTGACACAAAGCCCGAATCACGGAAGACAGCCCGAATTGGCTCCCGCTTGGCGAGGGCGCGCACGAGCTCAGAACTGATCTCCGCGTCGAAGCAGGCGACCAGCGCGCCGTCATCGACAACGAAGACCTCATACCCCTCGACTTTTTCGACGGTGATCGGCATCGTCAGTTCAAGGCCCCAGTCGAGGATCACCTGGAATAGCAAGTCCACCCCCGAGCGCCCTGGCTTCACGCTTTCTACCAGTTCCATAAGAGCCTCTGGCTCTGTTTCATCTGGCGTCCGAAGGACGTTTACCATGTTGGTGGTGTCGACTCGGAAGGTGCGGAAACCTACATCAAGAGCCTCGCCGGAAAAACCGGCTTCCTTCGCGATTGACGCCCCCGCTCGGCGAATGCGGTCACGAGTGATGGCCGCAATCGACTTATACCCCGCCTTTGCTGCTTCCGACGCGGGTTCTGGCGACTCGTCCAATTGCACCATAATGAACCGACGGTTGCCGCCGTCTTCTGCGTTGGCGTTCAAGACAGCATGAGCAGTGGTCCCAGACCCGGCGAAGAAGTCCATGACGAATCCGTCGTGCGTGTTGTTTGCCCAGCGGATCAGTTGCTTGATAAGCCGGACCGGCTTTTTACCGTTCGCAAATGCCGTACCGCCTTCCTTTGCGACGTTTCCCATGTCTTGATGGAATCCCTTCCACAAGTCCCCCCTGATGACCGTTCTCCCAAACCGGGGTTTGTAGTCATCGGACGTTCGGTAGTTCAGGGAAAGCGGCATTAGAGACTGCAGGGTGCCGTTTGCGAGGGTCGTGAGGAGGTACGTTCGGTGGTCCACCTCGAAGGGCTCCCAACGACCGACATGTGTCGACCGCCCTTGCGCGGACACGGGGGCTCGGTCAATACGCGCGATTCTTTCTAGATTGGCGATAATAAACGATCTGGCTGCTTCGGACACGGAGAGTAGTTTGTCCATGCCATTGACGCTGAACCTGCCTCGTTCTAACAGTTCGTATCGGCGGATCTCGGAGCCAACTACCTGATCTGCCAGCAACTTTTCGGCGAGTGTCCCTAGAGTTCCGTCTTCATTCAACCAAACTGAGTAGTGGGTGTCATACGAATCGACGCCGTCGAACAGCGGGGTGTGCGGCTTCTGATCGAACTCGGCTGACCTCCGATAAACGTGAACGAATTCGACGTTCTTCACAATGGTCCCCTGCTGGGCATTGACCGTTTTTGGCCCGGAGGTAGTAGACATCTCTACAGCGATGGTGTCGATGAAGTTCTGCTCCCCAAAGACCTCATCGAGAAGTCGTCGCATATTGGCCGCCTCACCATCATCAATGGAGACGAGGATTACACCGTCCGCGGCCAGCAAATTCCTGGCTAATTTGAGCCGGGGATAGATCATGCTGAGCCAGTCTGAGTGAAAACGACCGTTGGACTCAGGATTAGACACGAGCTTCAGGCCGCCCTCGTTTATCTGGCCAGACCGCCGTAGATAGTCCTCGGTTGTCTCCGCGAAGTCGTCCGTGTAAATAAAGTCCTTGCCCGTGTTGTAGGGCGGGTCGATGTAAATGAGCTTGACCTTACCGACGTAGGACTCTTGAAGGAGCTTGAGCGCTTCAAGATTATCGCCTTCGATGAAGAGGTTACGAGTGGTGTCGAAGTCCACAGACTCGTCGCGCACCGGCCGCAGGGTCTTGGCTATGGGGGCGTTGGCTGCGAAAGCGGAGGCGCGTTTGCCGGGCCAGTCAAGTTGGTAGCGCTCTTGAGGGCCTTCGACAACATGGTCGGAGAGTTCCTGACGCAGGAGGTCGAAGTCAATGGCCTTCTTGGAGGCGCCGTTGACGTCCAGCGTCTCGGTGATAACGCCGGGAAAAAGCTCAGCGAGCTTGTCGATGTTGGCTTCGGTCAGGTCGGGCGACGTCATGCGCAGTTTCTCCACTTACTTACCTCTGTTGCTCTAGCTTTGATTGCCTAATCTTGATGGTGCGGCGCAGCTCGAACTTGCGGTTGAGCTGCGGCTCGGTGCGGAGCTTGCGCTCCAGGGCGGCTATCTCGCGTTCGAGCTTTTGCACGGCCTGTAGTCTAACGGCGAGCGCCGACACTTCCTCGCCCGCCCGGCTCGACACCGAGGTTAGCGGGTCCAGGATTGCGGTGTAGAGGGCGGGCAAGGTGATTGCGGTCGGGAGGGGCTGCCGCTCCGTGTCGGCGGGCTGCCATCCGGTCGAATAGTACGCGCTGAGCTTTGGTGCGCCTACGCCGAGATGCTTGTGTGCTGCGACCATACGGACGGACCGTTGCGCGCCGTCGCCGCGGGTGATCTCGAAGATGATCGGGAACGGGATCGCTTTGTCGATCGCAGTCAGCGCTGGTTCGTAGACGTCGTCTTTCTTGGCGTCGATCTGGAAGACCTGCACCTCGGGCACAGCCGGGTTACCGGGGAGATTGATCGTGGCTTCTGCGAGCTTATAGGCCCAGGTGATGCGCTGGACCTCTGAGACAAACCTCTCCTTGACGGCGCTGGTGACGGTGCCTAGCTCGTAGAACTTCTCCTTGGGCACGCGGCTGCCGAACTTGGCCGCAACAGGCCACCGGTACAGCAGGTCAGTCATTGACTGGCACCCCCTGGGCAGGGTCGACCACGGCGATGAAAGCGATCAGTTCGAAATCGTCCAGACCCGCGATGCCCTGGGTCAGGGCCGTTGTGTGGCCTCCGGTGAAGAGGCTATCGATGTCGCGTTCCTCGGTAACGTCGATCATCGAGTGGATCGCATCCGTGAGCAGTGCTGAGTACTTGCCCATCTCGGCGCCCTCGAGCGTGGCTGCATTGAAAGCATGCACCACGTCGCTGACGGGTTCGTCGTATGGGCGACATCCTCCGCGGATGAGGTCGAGCAGGGGCTTGGCCTCGGTGTGGTCGGCGATGACGTTCCCGTCGTCGTCTAGGTAGACGAGGTAGTGCGGGTGGAGCCGGTTGCCACGGTTGATGTTCTCGTCGCTATTCACGTTCCGCAACACGAAAATCACCCCGGGCATGAGCCCGTTGGCGGGGTCAGCGGGGATTACGGCGTGGAGGCCTTTGGGGGCTGTGGCAATGTCGCCGTACTCCTTGATGTAGCCGAGTAGGTCCATCCTGAAGTCGTTGAGGCCCAGGTCGGTGATGGAGACACCTGTGCGAACGTCCTCCAACTCGATGACCTCGTCCTGGAGCTTGCGGAGTTGTTCTTTGCGGAACACGGCGTCGGAGTCTTCGAGGGTGAGGACATTGTCGTTCGCTGTGCCCGCGAGGTCGGCGATGACCATGCGGTTCTCGACGCGCTCTTTGAGGTTGATGTACTCGTCAAGGGAGATGTCGGGCCAGAAGTTCACCAGCTGAATCTGCGCGTTGATGGAGCCGATGCGGTCGATACGCCCGAAGCGCTGAATAATCCGGACCGGGTTCCAATGGATATCGTAGTTGATCAGGTAATCGCAGTCCTGAAGGTTCTGGCCCTCGCTGATCACGTCCGTGCCGATGAGCAGGTCTAGCTCCAATACTGTTTACTTAGGCTTTTTTGGTATTCGCTTGAGTGGCCAGTTCGACATTTTCCTTTTGATGACGCGGGGGTTGGTTCTTGGCCGGCGCGGGGGCAGCAGTTCATGCAGGATTTCGCGGCAGAAGACCGTGAAGGCCTCCGCCAGACGCTCAGGGGGAAAAAGCCGGGCGCGCGGCGAGGGAACGCCGTACTGCCCGGAGGGTGCGGGTGAAAGAGAACCTCAGGGGGTCTTCCTCGAAGTGGTGGGCGACGTCGCCGATGAGGGACCGGATGGCGTAGTGCACGCAGAGGTATCCGTAGATTTCCTGCAGGACCCCGTCGGGGGTTTTGGAGCGCAGCACGGTCCCGGGGCCGCGCTGGTGGGTTTTGAGTTCATCGAAGCAGGACTCGATTTCCCAGCGTTTGGCGTAGGCTTCGGCAAGGTCCTCCGCGGAGGCGGCGTGCGGGTCAAGGATCGTGGTGATCAGCCGGAATTCGCTGCTCGTGTCGCCGGTGCTGACGGTGTATTCGATCACGCGCACCCGGATGGGGTCCGTGTTGTTCCGCCGTGCCTTCGGGTTCGCGTAGACGGCGGAGAGGTAGGAGCCGTCGGCCAGGTCCTCGAGCACGGGCAGCACGGCGTTGGCCTTGACCCGCCACAGCAGTTGCGCACCGGTTCCGGAGCTGTCCTTCCAGGCCGTGTAGGAGAAGAACCCGCGGTCGGCCATGGCCAGCATGTCCGCCTCCAGCCGGTGGAGCAGGCCCGGATAGAGGTCGTGCTCGGACGTGGAAAAGCCGGAGACCACGGCCCCGATCACCGCGTGCGTGGCGCATTCGACCAGGCCGAGCACCCGCGCCTGCGGGTAGGCGCTTTTCAGATCCGTGGCCGTGCCCGGCCTGCCATACGCGCGCTCGTTGGCCTCCGTGTCCGCCAGATCCAGGCAGGTCCCGTCCACGGACACCAGCCGCCAGGAGCCGTGGAATCCCGGACCGCCCGGGAGTGCCAGAGGCTTCGCGGTCTCGGCGAACAGTTCGGCCATCACGGCGGAACCGAGGCGGGTCCGGGCCTTGAAGATCGCGGCCTTCGTCGGCATCTGCCAGTCCCGGAACCGGCCCGTGATCCATTCCATGCCGGCCAGCAGGGACCGCATCACTTCCTCATACGAACCGGCCGAAAACAAGGCCAGCGCCATCACGTAATAGACCATCAACCGCGACGGCAGCAACCGGTTCCGCTGCTCACGGGCCCCGGTCCGCCCAATCACCGCATCAACGACATCCGGCGAGAAAACCCGCGTCAAAACACCGAGCGAGACGTGGTCACTCAACCGCTCAGGACCCTCGGGAGTCACCCATCCGCTACGCGCCATGCCGAAAGATTAACACAACTACTCTAAGTGAACGGCATTGGGGCTAGCTCCCGGGTTTCCTTCGGCATGGTCAGGTGACGCTGCTTCGAGCGCGGAGAAAAAAGGGCCATCACCTGCTGGAAGTCGAACCCGGTACCCAAGGTAGTCTTCGAGCCGTGGCTTCCGCCCGTGATAACGGCGCTCTCCAACCCAGCCTTATGAAGGGTGGGGGCGAGTTCGCGGTAGAGATAGTTGGCGGTATCGGCAAAGGCTGAGAATACCAGCACTTTGCGATTGCCCGGGTTGATGGGATGTGTCACCTTGTCGGTGATGAGCCGCCTGAGCCTCTGCAGCTTTAGGTCGTGGGCCGGGATGACTTTGCGCATCTCGTCGAGCAGCTCGCGCAGGGTCTCGCGGTCGTTCCACAGGTCCCGTTGCCAGGATTCGATGTCGAGGTCACCGAGGTCGATCTTGATCTTCTCGCCGAACGAGAGCGCCTCAATATTCGCGTCGTCCTCGTCATCCATGTCGAAGTCGACACCCGACAGATCGGCGCTGAGCTCTGTCAATGGCCCTGCGTGGGAGTCGAGGCGCCGCAGGGTTCTGTTTACGGAATCCTCGATCTTCGCGAGCGTCAGCCGGAACGCCTCAACCGAACTCTCCAGTCGCTTGAGGAGGTTCACGGTCATGAGCTTCTTCAGGCCCAGCTCCCGCCCCTGCTGGCCGAGGTTGGAACGGGCGCTGCCTGCGGTGACGTTGTAGAGGGCCTCGTACTTGCTGATCCTGCTCGGGAACACATACGCCAGCGGAGTGTAGACAGCGAGGGTTAGAGCCTGGAGCTGCTCGAAGATATCGTTGAAGCTCGGCACGTCCGCCAGTTCGCTCAGTGGTTCACGGATCGACTTCGGTGTCAGCCGTTCAGGGAAGGCACCAATCTCTGTGGTGTCGTAGAACGCCTGGATGTGCTTGCGTGACCGGGCGATCGTCACCGAATCGAGGAGCTCGAAGAAGTCGAAGTCGAGCATCTGAAGGATGCGGTCGGTCGTTCGGTCCTCCAGGTCAAGCTTGGACCACTCATTGAAGACACGCTGGGCGTCGCTGAAGACCTTCTCGACCGTCGTCGAGATATTCAGATGCTGGGCCAGGTTCTCCGACTCGCCTTCGTAGGCGAGCTGGAGCTGGTTCTTGAGGTCGTTGAACCGGTTGTTCACCGGGGTCGCCGAGAGCATTAGTACCTTGGTCTTCACACCCTCGCGAATGACCCGCCGCATGAGCCGCTGGTAGCGGGACTCCTTCTCTTCGGCGTAGTCAGCGTTGCGGAAGTTGTGGGACTCGTCGATGACGACCAGATCGTAGTTGCCCCAGTTGATCCGGTCCAGTCGCAATCCCAAGGACTCCCCGCGGGTGCGGGACAGGTCGGTGTGGGCGAGAACGTCGTAGTTGAACCGGTCGGAGGCGAAGATGTTCGTCGTAAGGTTGGCGTTGTAGTTTGTCCAGTTCTCGGCGAGCTTCTTCGGGCACAGCACCAACACGGACTTGTTACGCAGCTCGTAGTACTTGATCACCGCCAGAGCGGTAAACGTCTTGCCGAGACCGACGCTGTCGGCCAGAATGCAGCCGTTGTAGGTCTCCAGCTTGTTGATAATCCCAGTCGCTGCGTCGCGTTGGAAGTTGTACAGGCTCTGCCAGACCTTCGTGTCCTGGTAGCCGGTACGGTCGTTCGGCAACACGTCCTCGCTGAGGTCGTCGAGAAACTCGGCAAACAGGTTGTAGAGGACCAAGAAGTAGATCCGAGCAGGGGAGTTTTCGGAGTACACGCTTGCAATGTGGTCGTGCACCGTTTCGGTGACATCGTTGAGCTGATCGGGGTTGTGCCAGATCTGGTCGAAAAGGCGGAGGTACTGCGAGGTCATTGGCGCCTCGTCTATGCGGTGCACCATATTGGAGACCGCGTTGCCGCGTTCGTAGCCGAGGTCTGCGGTTGTGAAGCCCTGCAGCGGCATGTAAGCGGCTCTTTCGTCCACGACAGCGAACTGTTGCATTGGGCTTCCAGTCGCGTTTGATCGGAAAGTTACCTTGCGGCGCACCCAATCGGCGCATTCCTTCGCGATCGCGCGCTGAGTGAGCTTGTTCCTGAGCCGAACCTCGAACTCGGAGCCGTACAGGTTGGATTCGGCTCGGCCGTCCGCTGGGATAAAGAACTCGCGCTGCTCTTTATGGAGTCTTCCGGTGACCTGAGTTGTAAGGAACGATGGCGAAGTGAAGATGAACTCCACCCCATCGACCTGCTCCAATTCCTTACGAAGAGCCTCAAATGCAAAAATCGAGAACGTCGATGCGGCGATGCGCACCTTGGATCCGGGCGTGACCTCGGCCTTGAGATCGTCACCGAGCAGGTCGTTGACGTTGTCGATGATTTTCACAGGCCCCCCGGCAAACAATAGAACCTCTGCTAGTTCAGGGCTCACTCAGCCGAAATTTATCACGTAAAGCGAACTACCATCGGCATGACCGAGGAGGTAACCGTCATGCGTCAATCTAAAGTCGTGGCGCACGGCAGCATCAGCGCGAAGACGCTGGGAGATCCGGCTGCTCTGGCATCAATGTCTAAGCGCCTTGACATTGATCCCGCAGCGCCAGTTCCGGTGGGCCAGGCTACGACCGACGCAGCCGCAGGTGTGTGCGCGGAGTCCGGTTAGGCAGCGAATGCAGGGAACACTACGAGCGATCCGTCGCTGCTTCGTTCGATCTCGATTGCAACGTCAGCTTGGTGGATTCCCACGTTGAGGCCATCGCCCAAGGCGCGAAGACGGTAAGCGGATTTGAGTATGTGGTCGACCTCGCCCGGCGTGAACGCGGGGATCCGAAAACCGCCGTTACGCTTCAACTCGAGATTTGACAGGCGAAGTAGAACTGAGTTGATGCCCGATTCCAACTGGTCTATGACACGTTCGTCGTCGTGCAATGTTCCGATGAAGCTCTTGAATGGATTGTTTGTGTCCTGTTGAGCGTGTTCAACAGCTTGAAGCACGAGCACTCGGCGTTTGAGTGCAATGGCGAGTCGTGCAATCTCTAGGTGTGCGCGGAACGCGCCGCCTTCCTCGTTGAAACCGGGGAATGATTTCGTCAATGCATCGACTTCGACCGGGCCGTCGGGCAGGGTGTCCAGGGCAGCTTGCCACTTTTTGAGCCGCCTCCGGGTTGCTGCGATCGCCGTGCTGATCGCGTGCGATGAGGAATCCAGTCCTAGCGATAGGCCGATGCGGCCCTGGTCGAGGAGGATCGACGTCGCCTTGTCGATCGCTTCAGGACAAGCATCTAGCTCGTTGCGTTCGCTCTCAAGGTTGTCGTCGTGCAACTGCTCCAGGAGGTCGGTGATTCGCTCGATCGCTTTCTGGCGTTGGTGATCGGCGTAGGCGCTGGCGCTGACCGCGACGGCCATCAGCACAAGTGGCGCGGCCACTGTCAATGCCCCGGCGCTCGCGACTGCCACACCAGCGGTTGCGGCCGAGCCGGTTGCAGCACCTGCAACAGCGGCCTTGCCAGCAACGGGCACAAACGTGGCGTTAGCCACGACGCCGGTGGAGTCGCGCAGCGCGCTGTAAACACCTCCTGCAACTGCCTTCGAAGCCATGGGATTCACGAGTCCTTTACCGACCTGTGCGGCGACCTTTGCCGGTACCACCATTCGGTAGAGCACGTCACCGGTAGCGGCGACGTTCAGCGTCGGAGGCGCTGACTTCGCTGTCTCAGTCACAAGCTGCGATAACTGCTTTGCGAGCGGACTGGCTGCATGAAGCACAATCCCGCCGTTCCGATTGCTCTTGGTCGACATCGGATGCGCTTCCAGCGTGACAATGGGGGAATCCGCAAGTGTAGCTAGGACTGTTCTCAGCTCAGCGAGTCGGGCCGGTGTCATGCCCTCATCGCCTAGCACGTTCGACATGGTCACTGCCTCCGTAGCGAGTGTCCATACTGGCACGAGTGCCTTGTTATCAGTGGTCACGTCTTGTCCCCTCCCCAAACCGCCTTCCACCATAGGCGGTGGTAGCGACACCAATAGTAACCTCTGACCGCAGACCGGAGTCCCTGTCCGGAAAGTCAACGCTATTCGTTGTCGTCGCGCATGGGCATGGGGACATACGGGTCGATTCTTACCGAGGAGCTTTCTTGACAACCATTCGGCGCAAACCGAAACCCCTGGCCGCCAATTCATCCGCCTACTCCTGGTTGATTGGGGCAATTTGGTGCGGCAGATATCCGTCGACACTGACGGCGCGGCGAGCCCGGCATGCCCAGGCCAGCCAAGTCGAGCGCAGGAGCTACACTGAGGCTGAATCAGCCCACCCGCACTCGCCGGACGGGCAAACCGATGGGAACGGAACCCAAGCCGTTTCAAGGCAAAAAGGGGTCCGATGTCGGTACCAAAACTGTTCAAGCGTGTTGCGTCCGTGGTGGTAGTGGCGCTGGCCGTCCTTGGCATAGCGAACGTGTTTGGGTAAAGTCCGTTCCCGGCGAGACAGGGCGATCGGACTCAGACTCTGCTTCTTAAATCGATCAAGGATGTGAGCCAGCTCCATAGCGCGATCGGCACCTTTGAACTGGTAGTCGACACCGGAGACGACGATGAAGGTATGCCCGACACTATCGCCGGAAGGCGGACTTTGTTTGTCGCGGCTGGCACAGTCAATGCTCATGTCGATCTAGCAGGCTTGGCCGAAAAGGACCTGACACGGCGAGGAGTTCCTCAGCGATCTGGCCGCCGGACTGGCCGGTGCCAACGATGAGCACGGCACCGTCGGGCAGTTGGCCCGGGTTACGGTAGTTGTCAGTGTGAAGTTGCAGGATGTGGCTGGGCAGCCGTCGTCCGAGCTCCCGTCGAAGGTACTAGCGTCGCTACTGAAGCCCCGGCACTCCGTCCAGGATCGCGAAGGAGGCCTTCGTGCTCACAGGAGCCCCCGGCTGAGTATTGGAGGCTTTGAGCACCGCCCAATCGTGCGGTTCAGCACCAGTGGTCGTGTGGTCCAGCACCACTGGCGCTCCCGGTCACGGATTACGCGGTGGCGAGGGCAGTGGGTTCCCCATCCAGCCGGCTCACCGGGTTCCTCCGGCTTAGTAGTCACCTCTCCGGACATAGCAGCCATCGTCACCCTCGGGTTCATGCGGCGGGGACGGGGCGCTGGGGACATCTACCCTGCGAACTCAAAGCCGATGGTGATTTCGGGATCGATGCTTGCGATGATTCCGGAGTAGAACACCTTGGCCTGCTCCTTCAGCGCTGCTTCGTTTTGGGTGATGTACTTCTGCTTGTTCTCGTCACTGAGAATGTTGTTGATCATGCGAGTTTGAACGGCTGGCGGTGTCAGCCAGCTAAGCGCGTTGCTGCTCTCGAGGGGGTCCTCGAACGCGGGATCGTCGAAGCCGATGCGGATGAATTGAGGGATGGTCACCCGAAACGACTTTGGGCCGCTGGGTTCGATCTTCACCTGTGACCCATCGATGCCTAATTTTGCGTCGAACTTGTATTGGATCAGCGTCGTTTTCTCGCTCGCGGGTACGGCGACGCCGAAAATCTCTCCATTGCTTTCGTGCCTCGCGACACCCTCGATGTGAAGGCTGAGCAAGGCGACCTCTTGCACGCGCGTGACGGCCTGAACCACCTGCGAATCGCGTTCGTTCGAGCTACTGGTGAACAGCGAACTGAGAGCGAGAGCGTTGAGTCCGCCGAATGCGAAAGCGGCGCCCGTTCCCGCGACAACCAGCACGGTAATGAGCAGGAGAGGCCAAAGCAGAACCCGTGCTTTGAAAAAGTTCATGACGATTCAGTCTCCAGTTTCGTTCGACGTCGAAACGCCCTGAGAATTAAGCGGTGTGGAACGGCCCCAACAGATCGCCGCGTTAAGTCCCCTCGAACCATATATGCAAGCAGGAACTGGCCGATTATGGCGCGCCCCACCGACCCTGGATACGCGGCCGCGAGCCGATGCACACCGAACCACAGAGAGGGCGATGTCCACCGAGACGCAACTCCACGATCTCCCGGTAAGCATCGTTCAATACGACCTCGCCCTCGCGCGGGTGGGAGATCACCCCGGTCTTCGATTTGTCCGGCACCAGGCGCGACGCTGCCGCCCAAGAAACTGAACATTGATGTGTGGGCGCGATACTACGACTCGTGCCGCATATCCGGGGTCGCTTATACGAGCGCATGCCGGCTGGCCGGCAGGCACGCGACAAACAAATACACTTTGACATCTCACCCGTGCTCGGATCCAAAAGCTGCATCGTGGATCCGGACTAGTCGACCTCGATGCTGCTGCCGGCGTTGTGGCTGACACGCGAGGTCGCCCCTGAGACAGCGGCGTGCTCGCCATAAAAGGCGGCAGAACCGGTCATAACTCCTCGTCGCCTGCGCCATCGAAGACGCATCGACATACGCCTGATGGAGGAGCATCAACGTCGGTGTGCTCCCGAGGCCAGTCCGGCTGTGCGAACATGGACTCGCGGACGCCGCGGCCGGGAAACAACGCCGCATGTAACTCGGCCTCCGACATTTCCGCGACCTCGTCCCAGCCGAGACCGAGCAGCTCCGCAGCATCGAGTACCGCGTGGGTGCTGTGCCGGGATACCCCCTGGGTGGACTCGATCGCTCGTCAAGACAAGCCCTGATTACGCAGCTGTAACACCAGCTTCGCTTGGAGCTTCTGTACCATGACCGATACTCCTTCCACCATATGGCCGTCACATGCTGGAAGGGGCCTAGTGAGGTGGTGCACACCCTTCCCAGCGGTGGTGCTCACCCACGCCAATCGGGCTGCCGTGCAACGGTGCTCGCCCGAACCACAGGTGGTGACCTTAGCGAATATTCAGAACCGCTGTTCCGCCACATTGACGTCCCACTCGTTTGGAATCTGACATGCCGTTCGTGGGAAGAAGTTCGCCCAGCGTCCAGGGAGAGGCTGGTATGTGAACAGAACCAGTCGGTGACCTGTTTGCCCAAGATGGGGGCTGCTTCTGCATGTTCTGGTGTTTGCACAGACGAGGCGAAGCACAGCCAGTTCGTGAAAAACGCGGAACCTAGCTAATTGGTTCTGTTCTTGTTACTCATGAGTCGAAAAAGCTTCGATCCCTCTACGTCAAGCTGGTTGTGAGTCAGTTCACGATCAGTAGGAGGCAGGGAAATGTCCATTAGTCCAGGGTTCACGGCGGCGGAGATCCGCGAGTTCGTTCATGATTATCAGAGCGTGCCGCAGGGGCAGAAAGGTGTCTGGCTGGCGGAGCGCGAGGTCGGTTATCACAGGCTGCGGCGTTGGCGGAGCGCGGTGTTCGAGGGTGACCTCGACCGTGGGTTGATTCCGCGAGATGGTAGTCAGATGACTATTCCACCGGATAAGCGCACAGCGCTGGCGAAATTGCGTGCTGCTGAGCGCGAAGCGCACGCGGCTGAGGTCGCAAAGCTGAGCGGGCGTGTGCGCGAGTTGGAGGAGACCAACACCGCGCTGGGAAAAGCTATCGGGCTCTTGCACGCGATGAGCGAGGAAGAGCCCGCAGACAACCCGGTGACCCCCGATTCGTCCAATTCCTGACGCTGGAGAACGAGCTCGTCGCGGAGCTAACGCGCATGACAGGCTCGCAACGCCGCGCGTTGGCTATCGCCGGCGTCGCACGATCCACGTGGCAGTACCGGCACAAGCCCCGCGCCCGGGTGTCCGAGCCGGTCCTGCAAAAGGATCGTGCTTACCCGTCTCGCATCTCCACGGCCGATCGGACCGCGATCGCGGAGAAGATCACGGCGGGATGGGCCAACGGGCACGCGGTCGATCACACGTTCGCGTCCGTCTGGGACGAGGGTATGATGCTCGCCGGGCGCCGGTCATGGTGGCGTATCGCTGCCGATATTGAGGACCAGAGCGCCCGCCCCATCGTGCCCACGGGGCGGGGGTCCAGAACGCCCCGGGAGAAGCCGGTGCTGATAGCGACCGGGCCCGGGCAGGTCTGGAGTTGGGACATCACCGATCTGCGTTGTCCGTGGCGGGGGAAAGCGTTCAAGGCGTACTCGATCATCGAGATCTGGTCCCGCAAGATCGCCGGCTGGCGGGTCGAGGAGCGCGAAAGCGACCACCTCGCCGTGGACATGTTTCAGACCGCGTTCCGCCAAGACGGCGCCCCACAGTTCGTGCACGCCGACTCTGGCCCCGCCATGCGCTCAGGCCGACCTCCTCGCAGAACACAACGTCACCAAAACCCACAACCGGCCCTACGTCTCCAACGACAACCCGTACTCAGAGTCCGAGTTCCGCACGATGAAATACCGACCCAATTACCCCGGCACATTCGACAGCATTGAGGCTGCCCGCGACCACCTGGGCGAATACGTTCCCTGGTATAACACGAGCCATAAACACTCCGGCATCGCCCTGTTCTCGCCCCAGGAAGTCCACGACGGCTCCTGGCGGGAGGCCCACCGCATCCGCGACCTCGCCCTGCAGGACTACCACCAGAAGCACCCGCATCGATTCCGTGCACGACCGAAAACACCCGCACCAGCCGGCGTCGTCGGGATCAATCATCTCCCCGACGAAACCGTCACAAGCTAACCCAAGTGACTCCACTCAGCTTGACATCGCGCGGATCGGTCCATTTGCGCGGACGAATCAACGCCAGCTGCCAACTGCTCGGCAACGGACGGTAAGACCGGAGCCCCGAGAGGCTTCGCTTTCGGTGGGGACTCATCGAGTCCCCACCGAACCATAGCCTGTAGTGCCATACCCCTATACCATCGCTCCGATGAAAGCAGCCAAGGTGCGGCAGTCATCTATTTCGCACAGAACAATGTCATGTGTCGAATGCCGATCGACCGGCTCTGGCATGCGTCGAGGGGCATTAACCAACCTCGGGCAGGTCTTGCATGTGTTCCTGCCAAGGCTTTGACCGCCAGGGAAGGAGAACTGCGGCGTGGCTTCCGCCGTAAGCAGGGCTGTCACGGCGGCTGGAACGGGTACGCTCGGCGTCATTGCCTAATTCTCCCCGGTTGAACTGAACATCCCGCTTTGCCTCCTTGCCGGGTGGGTGCTGTTCCGGACGTTCCGCGAGAATGTCGAGCGCGCAAAGCACCGCGTCGACTACCTGGGAGCGGGGCTTCTCACGATCTCGCTCACCCTAATCATCCTCGGCGCCCTCGAGGGCGGCCAGGCCTGGAGCTGGGACTCGCCCGTCAGTATCGGGGTGTTTGCCGGCGGAGCTGCCCTGTTCGCCATCTTCCTCCTCGTCGAAAGGAGGGCGGCGGAGCCAGTCCTGCCGCCCTGGGTGGTGTCCCGGCGCCTGCTGGCGACGACGACGATGATTTCGTTCGGCGTCGGGGCAGTCATGCTTGGCCTGACCTCCTACGTTCCCACCTTCCTCGAGGGATCCCTCTCTACCTCCCCGATCCTGGCCGGCCTCGCCCTGGCGGCCCTGACGATCGGCTGGCCGATCTGCGCGTCCCTGGCGGGCCGGTTCTATCTTCGGATCGGGTTCCGGAAGACCGCACTGATCGGCATCACGGTCACGGTCATCGGCACCGCAGTCCTTGCCCTGACCGCCTCCGCACCCAGCATCCTGGTGGCCGCAGTAAGTTGCTTCATCGTCGGGCTCGGGCTCGTCGTGACCCCCAGCCTCATCGCCGCCCAGGCGAGTGTCGAATGGAATGAGCGCGGCGTGGTCACCGGCACCAACCTTTTTGCCCGGTCGATCGGCAGCGCCATCGGCGTCGCCGTTTTCGGGGCGATAGCGAACGCCGTCTACGTCGCCACCCCGCAGGGTCACACGGATCCGGCAGCAATCGTCTCGGCATCCGCAGCCGTTTTCCTGGCCGTCATGATCGGCGCCGTGCTCACCGTCGTCGCCGTTATCGCGATGCCCGCCACAAATCACAAGGCACATCAACCGGCCCCGCAAGGCAGCGCGAGCGTGGTCCAGGAGTAGGTGTCGCCGCATTGTCGCGGGACCCGCTCCTCCGCGTGCCACGGCCGTCGGTAACGCCCGGAGCCAATGCCGCCGTCGCACTGTTCACAAGCCCTGGAGTCCTTCCAAGCCAGACGTGATCCCGATGACCACGTCGGGCCGGGCACGGGCGTCGATCTCTTCGATGAGAGCCCTGGTCGTGGCGAAGTGACCGGGCGGGGGTTGGAGGCCGGGATGGCGGTGAGTGCATCACGACGTCGTGGTGCCAGAGCGCAACCTCGATGCCGGCGGCAACGCCCCGGCCATCCCGGTTTCGGAGTCCGAGGCGATCACCATCACCCGGGACACGCCCAGTCGGCTAACTTCCGCGGCGAGGTTTTCCGCGGCCGCTCCGATGCCGAACAGCACCCGCTGGCCCAGGGTCACATGATCAAAATTCAGGCTCATTGTCTGTTCTCCGGGGTTAGGGATGGGGTTCCGGCGTCGTGCTGGGGGCAGCTCAGGTGCTGGCGCCCGCTTCATCGGAGGATGTTTCATAATGCCACCCGGCCCATGCCGTGTGGACGAGGACCGGCGCCTCATGCTCCCGGGTGCCCGGCAACGCCGGCGGGGCGGATGGCGAGGGCAGAGCGGACGTAGCGTGTGCGGACATCGGTCCTCCGTTCTTGGATCTGTTCCCCTGGGGTGTGGCTGGAGTGCTGCTTTAACGGGTTACTTGACGGATGGGCGGTGCTCCCTGGGCGGACCGGCAGCACCGCCCATTCGTCAACGGGATTAGTTGCGTTTGAGGAAGATGCTGACGTCGTCGTTGCTGATCAGGTCCGGGACGGTCCAGCCGTCCAGGTCGTATTCGGCCAGGCACTGGTCCGCGAAGCCCTTCATGGAGTCGGTGGTGCCCTGGGCCTGGGCGGCGAAGAGGATCTCGGCCTTGACGTTCTCGTGGTTGCCGGAGTAGTTCCGTTCGTAGAGTTCGTGCCGGCCGCCGAACTCGGTGCCGATCGCATCCCAGAGCAGCTTCATCAGCTTCACCCGGTCCACGGCCTCGACGCCGTCGGAGCCGCGGACGTACTTGTCCAGGTACGGCCGGATCTCCGGGGTCTTGAAGTCCAGCGCGGAGGAGTTCAGGTAGATCAGCCCGGAGGCGACGTCCTGTTCGATGATTTCCTTGATCCGCGGGTAGCCGATGGACATGAACATCCGGTAGGACAGGCCGTAGTCCAGCTTGGGCAGCACGGTGCCGTTCGGTCCCGCATCCGGGTTCAGGGTCATCCCGTCGATCAGGGCGTAGAACATGTTCCGCCAGCCCAGGACCTCCCCCACCCGGGTCTGGACGCCGCGGAAGTCCTGGGTCCCGGCGACCTCCAGGGCCTTCATCAGCAGCCCGGCGATGAAGTCCAGCTTGGTGGCCAGCCGGATCACGCCCTGGAAGGTGAAGCGGTTGATGAAGCCGGTCTGCGGGAAGAAGTTGTTGATCTTCTCCACGTCCCCGTAGGCGAAGACGTTCTCCCACGGGATCAGGACCTTGTCGAAGACGAACACGGAGTCGTTTTCGTCCATCCGGGACGAGAGCGGGTAGTCGAACGGCGTGCCCATCACCGCGGCCTGGTGGGCGTAGGAGGCCCGGCTGATCAGCTTCACGCCGGGCGCGTCCATCGGCACGGTGCAGATCAGCGCGAATTCCTTGCGCTTGATCGGCAGCCCGTAATGGGCGATGAAGTTGTAGTTGGTGATGGCCGAGCCGGTCGCGACGACCTTCGCGCCGGAGACGATCAGCCCGGAGCCGGTTTCCTTCTCGACCTTCATGAACACGTCCCCGACCTGGTCCGGGGGCAGGTGCCGGTCCACCGGCGGGTTGATGATGGCATGGTTCCAGTACAGGACCTTCTCCTGGGACTCCTTGTACCAGCGCTTCGCGTTCTCCTGGAACGGCTCGTAAAAGTCCGGCATGCCGCCCAGGGTGCCCAGGAACGCCGCCTTGTAGTCCGGGGAACGGCCCAGCCAGCCATAACTCATCCGCGCCCACGTCTCGATCGCGGTCCGGTCCTGCTTCAGGTCCTCGACACTGTGCGGGGTGCGGAAGAAAGACATGGTCTTGCCGCCGGAGCCCGTGTCGGTCGGCACCATCAGCTTGTCCTGCAGTTCGGGCTTGTGCATCGCGTCATAAAGCCGGGCGGCCATGCGGATCGAGTTCCGGAACGCCGGATGCGTGGTGACGTCCTTGACCCGCTCACCGTAGATCCACACCTCCCGGTCGTCCTGGAGGGATTTGATGTACTCATCCCCCGTCATCGGCATCAACGGGTTCGCGGGGGTCGTCCTCTCATCCATCGACGGAACCGACGACGAAGAAGCAGCGTTAGCGGTCTGGTCAATTATTTCAGTCATGGTCGTCCCTTTCAGGGAAGGTAAGTACGAGCTGGTTTTTCTTGAAACGGTTTAAGCGGGGTGTAGGGGCTTGAAGCTTTTCGCGCCGGCGAACCAGCCGGATTCCGGTGCATCTCCCGAGTGGTCCCAGGGCGCACCCTCGACGAAGCGTCCGATCTCCCGAAACTTGCCCCCAAAGAACAGCAGCGGTTCGCGCCTGGTGACCTCCATGGCGGTCACTTCGCCCACCACGATGATGTGGTCGCCGCCGTCGTAGATGTTCCAGGGCCGGCATTCCAGGGTGGCCGCGTTCTTCGTCAACACCGGAACGTTGCCGTCGAGAGTCCATTCGGGCTCCTCTGTCATGACCTTGCCGGCGAAGTGCAGGGCAACGTCCATCTGTTCGAGCGAAAGGATATTGATGGCGAACGGGGCTCCCTCCAGGTACCGGGCGGCACGTGAGGTGCGGGTCAGCGTGACCTGGGCGAGCGGCGGATCCAGGGACACGGCGGTGAACGCGTTGACAGTGGCTCCATGCGGCACGCCGTCCTCGGACCTGCACGTCACTACCGTGATGCCGGTAGAGAATGTGCCGAATGCGTGGCGCAGTTCACGGGTGTCGACGGGGGCGGCGACTGCTTCCTGGGTCATTTTCCTCACTCCTCGGGATCCAGGATGAAGTCGTAGGTGACCTCCCGGCCCTTGCCGCCGGAGCGCTCCGTGGGGGCTAGGACAAGCTCCGGCTTTACGGCCGAGGCGATGTCATCGGCCACGTGTTCGTCGCCTTCAAAGTAGAGCTGGGTGGTGATCAACTGGTGGCCGGGAGCCGAGACCTTCAAGTGAAGGTGGGCCGGCCGCCAGGCATGCCAGCCCGCTGCGGCGATGAGGGCCCCGCAGGCACCGTCGGTGGGGATCTGGTACGGCGCGGGCTGGATGGTGTTGATCTGGAATTTGCCCTGGTCGCCGGCGGTGATGGAGCCGCGGAGGTTCCATTCGGGCAGCCCCGGGGCGAACTGGGAGTAGAAGCCCAGACCATCGGCGTGCCACAGTTCGATCAGTGCCCCGGGAAGCGGTTCGCCGGCGGTGTTGCGGACCTGGCCCTGGAAGAGCAGCGGCGTGCCGGGCTCGTCCTCGCGCATAGGAAGCGTGGCCGGGCTGTTCTGCGAGGGCGCATCCGGGATGTAGTAGGGGCCCTCGATGGTTCCCTTGGAGCCGTGCCGGTTGGCGTTGGCCACCTCTTCCACCGAGTGTTCCACCCAGACGTCCAGGAAGAGCGGCCATTCGCCGTCCTCGCCGACCCTGATGAGCCAGGCCTTCAAGGCGTTGTATTCGTCGTAGGTAACTTTTTCCTCAAGGACTGTCTCGTTGATCGCCTTGATGACCCTGCCCGCCAGGGTGCCGACCCGTTCCTGGCTTGTGCCGGCGGCGATGTGCTTGTTTTCCCGGAAACGTTCGGTGGCGTTGGCACCTGATGCCGCCGCCGTCGCATGAGTTTTTGTCGTCACGTCTTTCCCCTCGTGTGTCTTCGGCGTCATTGCCGTTACACAAGAGTGTTCCAACTCACAGGGGGTCGTGTAGGTGGTTGATGGCTGCTTGGCCGGAAAGTGGCAAGACAGGTCCGATGGGTGCAAAAACGGGGCGGTAAAGGCAGCCAGGAGGGCCCGGTGGCGCGGGGGTTAAAGCGTGGCTCCGAGAACCGAGTTCTTGCGGATCTGCAGGGGAACGGCGCCAAAACGGGTTTTGAAGGCGCGTGTAAAATAACTTTGCGACGCGAAGCCGGCCGCGGCGGCGATCCGTCCCACCGGCGTCGTTCTCTGGGTTGGATCGGCGAGGATGTTTTTTGCCAGCTCCAGCCGCCGGCCCAGAATGTAGAGGCTGGGCGGCTCGCCCGCTTCAGCGAAGATCCGGGTCAGGTGGCGTTCGCTGATGCCGACTGCCGCGGCGACCTCGGCAGTGCTGAGCTGGGGATCGCCCAAACGGTCCTCGATATAGCAGCGCGCCGTGGCAAGGTATCCGGGGTCAGTGCCGTTGCCCTCTCCTCTCGCTAAAAGGCCGATCAGCTCCATGGCAGTGTCTTCGGCGCGTCCCGGGTCCGCTGCCCCGCCGGGCTGGGGCTTCCCGGAGAGGGTGCCGCGAACCAGCTTGGCCAAGGCCAGCATGTGCCGATTCGCCGGCTTGCCCTGGAGGAAGTCGAAGACCTGCGGCTTGAGCAGCGGCTTTCCGCCGGAAAGGGCCAGGTAGTCATCACGCGGGATCGTCAGCACCAGTTCGTGCAACCCTTTGCAGAAGCCGCGCATAAACGGCCGATCGGCGTCGTAGATGACAGCCTGTCCGGGCTTGAGCGATTCATGCCCGTCCCCGTAGTAGAAGAATGCTTCCCCCTCCAATGCGAAGAAGATTGCGATTACGTCTGTGGGGTTCTGGCGGATAAACCGCTCATTACGCTCCACCACCTGGGCGCTGCCCCTGACCTGGGCGAATTTCAGCGACGGAAAATGCATGTTCAGCTCGCTGGCCTGCAGTGGCGCCTCATCCATGGTGCGGATATCCAACGAGATCAGCGCTTTGGAATTGTGGTGTTCCCACAGCTGGACCCTGTTGGTGGCAGGGATGCCGTTGGTGCTGAACTTCAGGAGTTTTGTTGGCCCCGATCCGCGCACTTCATAACCGGGCTCTGCAGTACGCCCCTGCCCTGCGGCGGCCCGCCGTGCGGCATCAAGATGGTGCTGACTCATAAGTCATAAAGTGTATCCCGAATCACATTTCTTGGGCAGTGGCTGGTGTGCCGGAAGCTGACCGAAGGCACCCGGCGCGCGCGATCACTTCCTGTGCCGCATTAACTGGAACCGTTGCGCGGACCGGGAAGTTTCGGGCCGGTTCAGTGCGCTGCCGGGCGAGGCGCAGCGCCTGCATGCCGCCGTCGACGGCTATGGATGCACCGGTCGTGGACCCGGAGAGGGGCTTACGAGGTAGGCAACGGCTCCGGCCACCTCCTGTTGCTGGACAGGCTGCAGATCCCTGTATTGCTGTCTTGCAGTACAAAGTCCGGCACGGGCCTCCGGCGCCGGGAACGGGGAGCACATCACCGCTGATCAATATGACTTAACTACTGGTTTATCCGTTGAAAGCCCCTCTTCTGAGGGGATTTCCCGTGTCCGCTGGCAGCCCGGCCCGCGGCAGGCCTTCCCTCTTTGCCTGATCAGGACCACGCACCTGCAAGACGGGCCGGAACGAACGCGCGTACCCGGCTCGGGATAGTTCACATCGAAGGCAGGACCCTCAGCCGCTGGCCGCCATGGTTGAGACCGTGGTGCCGATACCGGCCCTGCGTGAGCGCAGCGCCGATGTGATGCCCCTCGCGCGGTACGCCGCACGGCAAACCCGCCTGCGCGAAGTCGATTTCACGCCCGCCGCCGAACACGCTTTGACGACGTATGGCTGGCCGGGGAACGTGGACGAACTTTTCAGCATGATCCGGGACGCGGCGCTGCGCACGGAAACCACCGGGCACCACCGTCGGCGCCGCCGCGGCGGAGATGGGGATCAGCCGGGCCACGATCTACCGGCGGATGGCCCGGTTGGGAATCACCGCGCCAAAGTAGGCCTGATCGTTGCCTGGGCTGCCGGCGCGTTCTGAAGCGCCCGGCGGTCTTCGGCGTTCAGAACGCCTCGACGCCGGCCTCCGCCACTTCCTGGCCCTGTTCGGTGGTCCCGGTGGAGACGCCGATGGCCCCATGATCTTCCCGTCCCGCACCAGCGGAATACCTCCGGGGAACACCACCAGGCGTCCACCGCGGGCGTCGCCGCAGCCGGGTTTCGCGAAGGGGGTATTCGAAGCGCCGGACGCTGGCTGCAACAGTCCTGTGCCTGCTGTACGCCGGACCGAATCACTTCGGTAGTGCCCGTTGCCGTGTCGCGGGGACTGCCATGGCTGGGCTTTTCAGGGCGCCGGGTGGAATGTCAGTGGTGTGTCATCGCGGGGCTTCGCATTGCGTTGTAGGCCGTCACGACTCCGGCGAGGAAAATGAGGACGGCGAGGTAGATCAGGCCGAGGTGCCCGAGTGTTGCCAGGCCCCAGGGGTAGTGCGCTGGCAGTGCCACGGCGAGCCCTACGACCGGGACGATGACGGCCGTGGCGAAGGCCCAGCGTTCTCCGCGGCGCACCCCATACCAGGACAGGCCCGCGACGGCCAGTCCGGTCGCGGCGATGAAGCCGCTGACCGCGATATGAAGATGACTGATGTAGTGGTACAGCTGCGGACTGAAGGCCTCGATCTCCGCTTTTCCCTTGCCCACTTGGTCGGGGCCGATACCCAGCTCGAGGAAGGCGTCCGTGAAGTTGAGGACAAAGAAGATCACGGCGTATCCCACGAAGGCCAGGCCGGCCAGCGTCATGAGACCGGCTCCTGTCCGGAGGCGGGACTGCTGTCCCCGGGGGGTTTGGATGGTGGACATGGCCACCACTTCCTTTCTTATTCAAGTGGATACTTGAATAAGAATCCCAAACCGGTAGTCTTGTCAAGAGATCTCTTGAATAGGAGGCGTGAATGGGGGACCACCAGGAGAAGGAGGCGCTCTTCGACGCCCTCGTGGAAGCCGCCAAGGCATTGGGGAACGGCAGGAGGGCGGAGCTGATCGATGTCCTTGCGCAGGGCGAGCGTCCGGTTGACGAGCTGGCCGCCGAGATCCACCAGAGCCTGGCGAACACATCCCAGCACCTGCAGCGTCTGCTGCGCGCCGGCCTGGTCTGCTCCCGGCGCTCGGGGACGCGGGTCTACTACTCGGTTGCCAGTCCGGCAGTGGAGCGGCTGTGGCGGGCACTCCGGGAGACAGCCGAAGCGCACGTGGGGGAGCTGGGCGACCTCGTCCGTGCCTACATCGGCGAGCGCGACCAGCTGGGCATGATCACGCGCGACGAGCTGCGCCGGCGGCTGCGGGAGGGCGACGTCGTCGTGCTGGACGTGCGGCCGCAGCCCGAGTACGACGCCGGACATATCCCGGGTGCGCTTTCCCTGCCCGTCGCGGACCTGAAGTCGCGGCTGCGTGAAATTCCCCAGGGGAGCGAAATTGTCGCCTACTGCCGCGGACCGTACTGCCTGTACGCGGACGACGCCGTGCGGGTGCTCACGGGCGAGGGGCGCCGGGCCGCCAGGCTCGAGGAGGGCTTCCCGGAGTGGAAGGAGGAAGGGTTGCCGGTGGAGCAATCGGCCACGTGAGCGGCTTCCATCAAGGACATCCAATGCAATGTCGCACCACGCCGAAACTCTCGTGGCTCAACTTGGCGGAGACGGGTATGACCAAATTGTGGGGACGAGCCAACCCAGGGCAACCTCTGGTTCGGCTGGTCCCGCAGCGTGAGGACCCCAACGAATTCATCCTCGTCGAGGCGTTCAAGGATGACGCCGCCGGCGACCACGTCAACAGCGCGCACTTCACCAAAGCCATGGCAGACATGCCGGGACGCAATGATGTATTTACCGGCATGGCATCGGTGCAAAAAGCCTTCGCCCTCCTCGACGGCGTCGCCTCGGACCAGCGCGGGCTGACCGCCAAGGAAATCGCCGCAACGCTCGAGATTCCGCTGACCACCGTCTATCGGCGCGCACCTCAGCCGAGGAACCCGCCGGCGCTACGGCAAGTGTGAAGGTCGCAGCAGAGCTGCGGTGCCTGCATGACCGGGCTCGAGCGGCACGGGACTGACCAGGACCGCCGGCCAACGGTGCAGGAAGCCGTCGGAGAGCGGCCGGCAGCGGAGCCCACCCCGCCCGCGCGTGGCGGCGTGGGCTCCGGGGGGCGAGCACCCGGTCCATCCACGCACAAGGATGCGCAGTACGCCCGCCCCTGATCCGAACCAGCGCCCCCGCGACTCCAGCGCGAAGTCCTCTCCAATGAGGGGAGCCAGGTGGGCGCCTCTCAGGACGACATTGCGCCTCGTGAGCGGCGGGTCAAAGGGCCCAGCTCCCAGCTCCGCGGCCAGGGACTCAAGAGCCTCGACAGCCATCAAAGTGACGGCGGCGTCCATATGGGCGGCTTTGCCGAAAACCGATCACCCACGATGCCCTTGCCCGCCACCAGCTCGACTTGGTCAGCATCTGTCGTGGGGACTTCCGCAGCCCTCTGGCGGGCACGGCCGAAATAGGCGTGCGCCGGGGACACGAGCAGATGCAGGACCTCCACGTCATACCGGTAACTTGCCGTCATGGCTTAAAAACTATCAGCGGCCGCGCTCACTCCCGGCAGCGCCCAAGCCGCCAGACTGCCAGTGGGAGAACCGGCAGGGCAGATCCCGCCCTTATTTCCGGGCCCGCGGGGGTTTCGGGGCCTTCGGCGGCAAACCGGCGACGTAGGAATACGCCCTCGCCACCCACTCCGCGGTACTGTCGTCGTCGTCGTCGTTCTGCCACGAGTCCGGCAACCCGACGTAATCCCGCATCGGCCGTTCCGCGGGCCCGAAGGGCACCGTCGGTTCGTTCGCCTCGAGTTCGGTGCGGTCAGCCGCGGACAGCCGGACGCCGACGGTCGGGCCGAACAGGCCGGCGAACATGTTGCCGTTGACGAACGCCCCCAGGTTGCCGAACATCGGCTTGATCACGATCTCGGGGTGGGGCGGCACGGCGGCCCGGAAACGCTCCTTGTCTGTGTCGGACGGTTTGGGCATCTGCATGTCGGCTCCGGTATCGCTGGTGGTTCCGTGTATCAAGCGTGGACTGCCTGCAGGATATGCCCGTTCCGGACGGCGGTCGAGGGGCCGCCGGAAACGAGCAGCACACGCCGACGGCGGGAGCCACCTACGGTGGTCCCGCCGTCGAATGCCGCGCTGCGGGCGGCAGGCACGCCGCCGGCCCGCGCCGGAACGGGTTACCGCGCCCGGTTGGTCCGGCCCCTGGTCAGGATCAGTGCCAGGGCGATCATGCCGATGCCCAGCAGCAGGTGGAGCCAGTTGTCGAAGCCGTTCAGCGGCACGAAGTTCCCGGCCGATTCCTGGTCAACAACCAGCCCGTAGATCCAGAGGACAAGGTAGATGGCCCCGCCGAAGAGCAGGTAGGAGCGGGAGCCTGTTGCGGTCCGGGCCAGCGCCAGGCCGGCGACGCCGAAGAGCAGGTGCACGATGTTGTGCAGCACCGAGACCTGGAACAGGCCCAGCAGCATGGCCCCGGAGTCGTGCCCGGCGAACTGGAGCTGGCTGTACTGGCTGGTGATGCCCGGGACGAAGCCGAGGACGCCGACCAGGAGGAACACGGCACCGACGGCCAGTGTTGCCTTCTGAACGTAGGTCCGCCCGGCGGTACGGGTGTTGTGCAATGTTGTCATGATGGTCTCCTTTGAATGTTCGGTATGCGGAGATGCGGACGGGAACCGTTGGAACCCTGTCATGGCACCTTGCCCGCTGCTGCAGCCGGGCCGGACGGCCCGCGGCTGCAGCAGCTTGTACCTGCTATTCGGTCCCGGCCGGGCTATGGATGGCTGCCTCGTCCGTTTCCGTCGCAGAGGCCGTCACAGGTGCCGTTTCCGTCACAGTGGCGTGCCGGCTTAGTGCTCTTCGAGGACGCCGCAGACAGCCGGGTCCGTCGCCTCTGCCGGGAGGTTCGGGTTCAGCTCGCTCGCGCCTTGGGGGCTGCTGAAGCTGTACTTGCCGTTTCCGTCGTAATCCTGGCCGTGGATGACCAGAACGCCCTTACCGTCGCGGATGGCGTCTGCGATCTGCTTGGCGGTGCCGAGCCCGCCGTGGCGCCCTGCTCCCGCAACATCGGTAAAGTCAATGTTGTTGCGGCTGTAGTTGTATTTGCCGTCCTTCGACACCGGGAAGCGCGTGACGTCCAGGAAGCTGGCGGGGGTGGTGTCGCCGGTGGTATTCAGGGACACGACAACCGGCCCATAGGCGGGCACGCCCTCAAGGGTGGTCAGCCGCCCGTCTTTGTTGGTGTCCAGCTTGAGCGTCGGGCACTCGTTCTCGGCCTGCTTGCCGAAGTGGATGTGCTGGGCGTGCGGTGCGTCAGGAGTCAGGCCCCTGGCGTGCACCTCGATGTGCTTGATCGTTTGATTGCTAACGACGGCGGTGGCGGTGCCGGACGCCCCGGAGCCGTTGAGCTGCCGCAGCTTGGCGCTCAGGGTGACGGTTTTCTCGTCTGATTTCGAATCATGGGCCTGCACGGGCCCGGCTGCCAGTGTGGTCGCGGCGATCAAGGCGACGGCTGAGGCCCCAAGGGCCACTACAGATTTGCGATTCACAATGCACTCCTCGGTCAACGGCCAGTGAGGAGATCCCGCTGGTCTCATGTGATTCGGAGCACACGGTGCCGCGGATTGGTGTGAGCAGTGAATACCGCTCTCGGCGCTACGGCAGGAGTCTCCCGAGTGCCCTGTCCCAGGGGATCAGCTCCTGCTCGAGGCGGACGGCCGGTCCACGGGCGTCACCGCCCGGGCGGCGTAAAGCGCGGATTCCTCAGTAGTCAGCCTGGTCAGCTCAGCCCGGGGCGGCGAAGGCTCGCTGCCCCAGGCATCGAGGTGGGCCAACAGCGTGGCCTCATCCATCGGCACGCTGGCCACATGCGGATGCACTGCCCGGATTTGATCCAGGATCCGGAAGCCATGGGTGTCCAGGTCACCCCAGTAGAAGACCTCGTAGTCCCGCAGCCACTCAGCGGGGGAATCGGCCGGGGGAGGGCGCCGTCCGGGTCCTCGCGGGACTTGAGGAACGCGAAGCCCTCCGATTCATTGAGGATCAGGTACAGCCCCGCACGGGCACGTAGTCGCGGACATGGGAGGCCAGGGCAATCAGCGACTGCCGGATCATTTCATGAGAGTGGCCGGGCAGCGATCACCGGTCGGGTTCAAGGTACCTCTTGGCCGTGGCGACCTTCATGTAAAGCCTCAAGCTGCCGCCCCCGGTGGGAACAAACCCGTGGCTCGTGTACCACCCGACCAAGCCCGGGTTGTCGGCGTCGACGACAATGATCTGGCCTCCGCCGAGCTCAGAGGCATCCATGATGGTCTCCAGGGCTACCCGCAGAAGCTGCCAGCCCCACTGGTTGACTTTGTCGCCGTGCATGGAACGGTCGAGTGCAAGCTTGGCCAGTAACCAGGCTGGGGTGTTGCGCAGTGCTTTCCGTTGGAGCGGCTTCGGCATGTCATCCCGGACCACAAGAGTCAGGCAGATGGCGAAGAATCCTATGACCCGCTCATCCGCCCCGGGCCGGGGGTATGTAACGAACTGGTAACATGGGGCTAATGCGGTATCAGTCTGGTCAAACACGAGTCACGCAGCTGGATGGCCTCAGGGGGATTGCCGCCCTGGTGGTGGTCGCCTGCCATGTACTGTCAACCCTTCCGGGAATCGGGAGTGTTGTATCTGGCAACCGGTCCGTGGGCTTCAACACCGCGGAGATGTGGGCTGTTTTCTCTCCGCTGCACGTCCTCTGGAACGGCACTCCGGCTGTCCACGTCTTTTTTGTGCTCTCCGGCTTCGTCCTGGTCCTGCCGTTCACCAGGCCGGGCGCGGTCAGGAATTGGGCGCAATACTACGCCAAGCGTTTTTTCCGCCTTTACTTACCGGCCTGGGCATCCCTGGCGGTGGCCGTCGCGTTGATTACCGTCATTCCCCGCACCGCATCGCCGTTGCAGAGCCCCTGGGCGGACATGTACGTGATCGACCCCAGCGTGGGCCAGGTCTTCAAGGACGGACTGCTCCTGCTGAACGCGAGCACCATCAACACCCCGCTGTGGTCCCTCAAATGGGAAGTCGCGTTCTCCCTCCTGCTCCCGGCCTACGTCTTCCTCGCCCTCCGCTGGCGGCGCTTCTGGCACGTGAAAATCGGCCTTGCACTGCTGCTGGCCGCGGTGGGAGCCCTGCAGGACCTGGAGTGGCTGTCCTATCTCCCGATCTTCGCCATCGGGGCCATCCTCGGCGCCGAACGTGAGCGGATCCGTGAGCTGACCCAATCCTGGCCCCGCTTCGTCTGGTTCTTCGTGGCCGCCGGGGGCCTCTTCCTGGCCAACGCGGAATGGATCAGCCCCGAGCAGCCGATCCCCGGCGTCGAGGCCGTTGTCACGGTGGGCGCGACACTGATCGTCCTGCTGTTCGTGTCCTGCAGATCGGCCAAGAGGCTCGGGGACACCGCCGCGGCGCAATGGCTGGGCCGCGTTTCCTTCAGCCTCTACCTGGTGCACCTTCCGATCATTCTTGCCGGCGTCACATTGCTGAGATCATTCTCGCTTCCCCTGGCTCTCGCCGTCTCCGTGGCCGCCTCGTTCGTGGCCGCCGAGCCGTTCCACCGCTACGTGGAACAGCCCGCCCACCGGCTCTCGATAGCCGTAGGACGGGCCGTGCAGTCCCGGATCCGCAGGGAAGCCCGCGCGGACAAGCCACCCGTCCGTCCCGCGGCAGAGGCGACTTCGAGGCACCTGGTAAAGAGCTCGGCAGCCACCTGAATTGGCCTGCGTTCCCACCCCGCGATGGCCCGCTTGGGCGAATGGCTCATCCGGGGCAGACTTCTTGGGTACCCACTCAGCGCTGGAAAGCAGGAACCCGATGATCTTCATCGTCGTCAAATTTAACGTCAAGCCGGATTGGACCGACCGCTGGCTGGACCTGACCCGCGACTTCACCGAAGCGACCCGCAAGGAACCGGGCAACATGTGGTTCGACTGGTCCCGCAGCGTGGACAACCCGAACGAATTCGTCCTGGTCGAGGCGTTCCAGGACGACGCAGCCGGCGACCACGTCAACAGCGAACACTTCACCCAGGCCATGAAGGACATGCCGCAGGCCCTGGTGGAAACCCCGCAGATCATCAGCGAAAAAATCGGCGCGGACAGCTGGGGCCGGATGGGCGAACTCACCGTCGCGTAGGCAGGCAGGCAGGCTGAGGGTCGGGTAGCACCACGCGCCTGCGCGAGTAAGGCGTTCGACCCGGCGGCGGGCGGTGCAGCGAAAAGCACCTCCCGCCGTCGGGCGTAAACGGATGGCGCCCGGTCAGGGGCGTTGACCACGGCGCCGGACACCAACTCAGTGACAAGGTCAAAGTGTTACATGTAACATTGACCCATGAGCGTAAGGGATCGTGTCGCCCGGCACCGGGCTGCCATGCGCGAGCGAGGTTTCCGGCAGATTCAGATGTGGGTGCCAGACGTGCGAACGGAAGAGTTTAGGCGTGAGGCGCGGCGCCAGGCTCTGGCAGTTGCCGTTTCTGACCGGGCCGGCGACGACCAGGATTTTATTGAACAGATTTCGGAAGACTGGCCGGAGTGAATCGTGGTGAACTGTGGACGGTGTCAGGCGGAACTTATGCGCAAAAGCCCAGGCCGGCACTCATTATCCAGGATGACCTGTTTGCGGCATCGGAGTCGATCACACTTCTGCCGCTGACGTCCCACCTGACTGACGCCCCGTTGCTACGCCTGACGGTGGATCCCGGACAGTTGACCGGTCTGGAGCGAGTCAGTCAGATCATGATCGACAAGCTCACAACGGTGCGACGCGTCAATCTCGGGCAGCGGATAGGCCGCATAGACTCCAAGACAATGGTTTCGGTTGAGCAGTCGCTTGCTGTCTTTCTCGGCCTGGGACGCTGACGGCCTCCGTAAACCTCAACCACCGGGGGCTCAGGTGCCGTGGATTTGATGTACGCACTGAATTCAAGAATCCGTGGGGTCCGATCTGGTGGTGCCCGCATCAGTCGTCGGCCGAACCGAGGTACTTCCTGGCCGTGGCGACCTTCAGGTAAAGCCTCAAGTTGCCGCCCCCGGTGGCAACAAACCCATGGCGGGCGTACCAGTCAACCAAGCCCGAGTTGTCGGCGTCGACCACAATGATCTGGCCTCCGCCGAGCGCAGAGGCATCCACGATGGTCTCCAGTGCTGCACGCAGAAGCTGCCACCCCCACTGGTTGACCTTGTCGCCGCGCATGGAACGGTCGAGTGCCAGCTTGGCCAGTAACCAGGCAGGAGCGTTGGGCAGTACTTTCCGTTGGAGCGGCTTCGGCACGTCATCCCGGACCACGAGAGTCGGGCAGATGGCGAAGTACCCTACGACCCGCTCATCTGCCCCGGGCCGCTTTTCGAGAAGCAGATAGACCATGCTCGATCCATACTCGACGGACTGCCTGGCGTGCTCGTTGAGCCACTGGTTGTACCCCGGTTCGCCGCAGTCGAAGGCCCCCAGGTCAAACCCGGGGGCCAGCTTCGCCGTGCGGTAAGTCGGTTTGCTCATCGTCCGATGAGCCTCGGCAACTTCGACAATGCAGCCAGCTCCGGGGAGTCGTCCGGAACGTCGAGGGATGCCATCATTGCGTCGAAGACCTCGGGAGCCATGAGCGTGACATCGGACCGGGCGATAACCTTTTGCGCCGCCTGGCGGGCGGCGTCGGTTACGAACGCCGACCTGGTCACATGGAGAAGTTCGGCCGCTGCCGCAATGAGCCGATCTGTGGCCTCATCCGTGCGCAACTCCAGGCGACGTGATTTCGTGATTGCCATAGTCTGTACCTCCAAAAGCTACTGTACGGCATTTGTACGGACGCGGGTAGGGGACGTGTGTGCGGAATCCCGGGGACCTGTCACCGTTCAGCTGCGGGTGCGGCATCCCGCCCGCTCGGCGAAGGCATCCAGGGCTTCGAGCATTTCCGGCGCCCGCCAGAACCGGCCCTTCTTGAACTTGTCCACGCCGACGACGATGCCCGCTCCTTCGAGAGCGTCCAGGGCGCGCTTCTGGCGCCTGTAGTCCAGGCCCAGCTTCGATTCCAGGACGGCGGATCTGTCAGGATCTAAAGTGGATTCTGACATTTACACCGCTAACTGTCAGAATCCTGCGGGGATTTTCTCATGTAGCCATCGCGGACCGACGTGGGCGAGCCTGATGTTTTGGCCTGGGCGATGCCCATAGCCCCGCTTTCCACGTCAGCTGAAGTTTTCGTACCGGGCTTTTCCACCATGCTTCGCCCGGTACATGGCCGAATCCGCCTGCCGAAGCAACTCGGTGACGTCCGCCGTGTCCGCGGTCCTTTGGGCGACGCCCATGCTCAGGGACACCCGCAGGGACCGCCCACCAATCAGGAACGGCTCGCTCAGCGCCTCGTAGATCCGTTCGGCCACGCGCCCCGTGGCCGGGCTGCCGTCGTCGTTATCCACAACCACGACGGCGAACTCGTCGCCTCCCAGCCGGGCCACCAGGTCGTGGCCGCGCACGCTGGCCCGCAGCCGCCCCGCCAGCTGGACCAGCAGCGCGTCGCCGCCCCCATGGCCCAGCGAGTCGTTGACGTCCTTGAAATCGTCGATGTCGATGAACAGCAGGCCCTCGTGCCGGGTCCTGAGGTCGCTGCCCGGTTCGAACGATGCCGCAAGGCGCTCAGCCAGGGCCGCGCGGTTGGCGAGCCCGGTGAGGTCATCGTGCGTGGCCCGGTACGTCAACGTCCCATGGCTGTCCTGGAGTGCGGCGGCCATCCCGTTAAAGGCAACCGCCACCTCACCCAGCTCATCACGCCGGGAAACGTCCAGGCGGTGGCTGTAATCCCCGGCCTGCAGCTTGAGGACGCCCCGGCGAAGGCTGTTGACGGGGCGCATCAAATCCTTGACCATACGACGGCGGAAGTACAGGGTGGCGCCGACGGCCACGACGAAGAGCCCGGACCTGCCAACCACCAGGAGACCCTCGAGCTCGCGCGTGTCCACGAGACCCCTGTTCAGCGCCGCCAGGGAGGAATGCTGGATCCCCGCCAGCTTCGCCCGCACCTTCGCGCTTGCGGCCGCGAACGCGGGAGCGTTCGCCGCGTTGTTCCCCGTGAGGCCCAACACCTGGTCACCCCAGAGGCCGCCCTTCTCCAGGCCGGCCTGCCAGTCCTGCTGCGCCGCGGACAGGGCCTCGGGCCGGCCTTCGTCCGCAGCCTGGACCACGGAGGCTGCACCAAAGAGTGCCTCAATATCCTCCTGCTCCAGGATGAACGCCTGCCTGTTTACGGGTGCCGCTGACAGCAGCTGGTGCCCCAGCTGCTCATGCGTGTCAAGGGCGGCGGCCAGCTCCGCGACGCTGCCGTACTCGGCCTGGAGCCGCCCGGTCGCAGCTTCCATCTCGCTCACCACGAACCGGACTCCCACGACGGTGACGGCCGCGCCGACGAACAGGGCAAGCAGCATCAGCGTGAACGCCCCGGACCACTCACGCTGCAGGCTCCACGAGCGGGGCGGGGTGGGGGCTCTATTCATGGGTGTCCTCGGACCGGGGTGATGTTATGCCTAAACTACACCGCACTTCCTACAATCGGGTTTCGACAGGCTCGGTTTCGACGGGCTCAACCACGCGTCGGTGATCGAGGTTGTCGAGATCCAGAAGCCCCGCAGTGGTTTCGACAGGCTCAACCACCCGGTTTTGGCAGGCCCGGTTTCGACGGGCTCAACCACCGGGTTGCGGCACGTGCGGTCTCGACATGCTCAACCAACGGGTTCGACAGGCGCTGTTGTGGCGCCGCCAGAACTGGCTCCTCTTGAACTTGCTAACGCCGACGAGTTCATGGGGTTTATCTTGAGCTGATTCTGAGCCTAACTGGCGAGCTTCTTGTGGTGTTCCAGCAATAGGTGCACGGCTTCGCGAATGAGCTCGGACTGCGGCTTACCCAGTTCCGTCACCAGTTCCATAAAAGCCCGGTATTCGACATCGGCGATCCGTCCACGCACGGTGGCGGATTCGCCCGGTGTCGAGTCCCCGACGCGGGGCCGGCCGCGGCGTATGGCTTGCCTGATGGCAGCATCACCGCCGTACTCTCGCAATAGGAATGCGCGCCCAGAAGCAGCGGCGTCGCTGCCGAATTGTACAGCAGCCACCCCCAGGGGCGAGTCGCCGGTCAGCCGATCGGCCAATGAATCGTAGTCCGTTTTCCTCTGATCAGTCACGGCTGGTACTCCTCCCGGAATCGCTTGAATTTTGGACCGAGTGTCATTGCATGGAACACGACGGCTTCTTTCCCTGTGCCAGGAAAATCGTTCACGAGGATTTCCAATTCACGGTCGGTCTGATCATGAGCCGGTCCAATAAACAGCATAATCCGGCCCTCCTGCGCCTCGCCCTCCAGTTCGGCCTCAAACGTTGCATTTAGGATGGCATGGATCTGGTCGGCCCTCGGGATCCCGTGTCTCTCGCTTGATCCGACCCACTTCGGCGCCATGTGCTCATTCTAACATTTTGTAGCCGATAATTGTGGCCGGATTTTCGACAGGCTCAACCGCCGGGTTTCGTCGGTTTCGACAGACTCAACCACCGAGCCGGCGCAGCGCCCAGTCCCAGCGGATCAGCTCCTGTTCCAGCCTGACAGCCGTTGCGAAGGCGTCATTGCGGAGTCTGTCGTAGAGCGCGGACTCACCAGCAGTCAGCCGGCTCAACACCGCCTTCGACGGCGACGGCTCGCTGCCCCATGCATCACGGTGGGCCAGCAGCGTGGCCTCGTCCATCAGCACGCTCACCACATGCGGGTGGACCGCGCGGAGCTGGTCCAGGATCCGGAACCCGTGGGTGTCCAGATCGCCCCAGTACAGGACCTCAGAGTTCCGCAGCCACGCGGCGTCACGCAGCGACGAGAACCCGTACCCGCCGCCGTAGATGGCCAGGGTATCGGGGCGCTCTGGCAGTGCCAAGAAATTCACAAGGTTCTCGGTGACGATCACGCGTTGAACGGGCAAGCTCAGGGTGCTGAACGCCTCGGCCGTGACGGTCAGGTCCCGCGCCTTGCCCAGCAGCGGCAGCCCGGGGTCCAGCGCCCGGAACCTGACGAGCTCCGGCGGGTGCAGGAAACCGTGCCGCGCCGCAAAGCGCGACGCCGGTGTCCGTTCCGCGGCCTGGCCCAGCAGGGACCCCGGCACCGCGGCCACCTCCGGAAGGCCCTCATCCTCCGCGGCATCGGCGGGGAGCGGCGGGTCTGCCCGCAGCTCCGCCGCCAGCTCGCCGATGACTTTCCGGTGGTTCTCGATGAACTTCGTGTGCACGCCGGGGAGGCTCAGCTGCCGCACGTATATGCCAGGCTCGGGATGGTCCTGCAACCACAGGGCCACCCGGCCGGCGGTCAGCGCGTCGGACCCGAGTTCCAGCAGTTTGAGCGGCCGTTTCAGCGCCCACCCACGAAACGAGGCGTGCTGCGCGGCCAGGCCCTCGCCGAGCTCCACGAACCGGGCCGCCTCTTTTGTCTTGCCCACAAACGCAATCTCGTCGTCCGCGGAGGCGAACACCGCCGCGGCCGGCAGCTGGTTGGCCCCCACCGTAGTGCGCCCTACCTCTGTGGTTTCCAGGCTGAATGGACCGACGGCGGCGAACAACTCGGCTGCCCACGCACTCGCCGCAGCGTAGTCACTCCGGAGCGTCGCCGCCGTCGGACGCTTCAGGGAGCGGCGGCGCGGATACACGCCGCTCGGGTCCAGCAGTTCGCGCAGCAGCTGGCCCCGGGACCATGCGGCGAGGGACAGCCCGCGCAGCTCGGCCAGGGTCGTCCAGCCCTGCGGCCGTCCGGCAGAAGCGTCAGCCGGCACGCCGGTCCCGTTCGTCCCGGTATTCCTGGATGGTCATGTTGCGCAGCTGCGAATCATCGCCGTTGGTGTTCGCCACGAAGCCCACATGGGCCACAAACGGTTCGATCACATGGATCTTCTGCAGGGGAGTGACGATCAGCAGCTGGAGCTTCATCCGCTGGAAGAGTTCCAGACCGTAGCGCGCGGACTCGTCGGAACCGCGGCCGAAGGCCTCATCGATGACGACGAACCGGAAACTGCGGCCGGCGCCGGAATTCTTGCCTGCATTCCGGCCGGCGCCCTGCCCGGAACCAAGGCCGAACTGGAACGCCAGCGCGGCGGCGAGGATGGTGTAGGCGAGCTTTTCCTTCTGGCCGCCGGACTTGCCGCCCGAGTCGGTGAAGTGCTCGAACTCCTCCCCGGTCTCGGTCCACTTCTCGGAGGCGGAGAAGGTGAACCAGTTCCGCACATCCGTGACCTTGGCCGTCCAGCGTTCGTCGAGCGTGGTGTAGCCGTCCCGGCCGCGGAAACGCTCGATCAGCCTGGCCACCTGCAGGTATTTCTGCTCCGAGTACTGTTCCTCGTCGCCGATGGTGCCCTCCGAGCAGGCCCGCAGGTCCATGCCGAACTGGCGGACGTCCAGGTCCGTGGTGTTCTGGTGCTCGAGCTGGATGTGGCGGCCGGTGTTGTACTCGATCCCGGCCAGGGAGAGGTTGATTTCGCCGATCCGGTTCACGATGTCCTGCCGGCGGCTGTCCAGGAAGGCGTTGAACGCCACCACCTCGTGGATGGTGTTCTGGTTGAGCGAGTCCTTGAAATGGGCTTCGAACCGGGGCAGGTCGTTGCTTACCAGCTGCTCCAGGAGCCGGTTGTAGTCCCCGGCGGCCTCGAGGGCGGCATCGATTTCGGTGGTCTCGTTGGGGTATCTGTTGCGGAAGTCAGCCATCTGCCGCACCGTGGTTTCCGCGGTGCGGGCGATCCGCTTGACCAGCGCGTCGATGACGTCCGTCAGCCCGGCCCGTACGGTGCTTTCCACCGCCGCGGTGTTCTTGTACGTCAGCGGCTTGTCCCCGAGCGCGCCGGCGGCGAGCTTTCCGACGGCGGCCAGCACGCCGGCGTCGTCCGTCAACGGCTGCTCACCCAGCACGGCAGCGCATTCCTCGATCGCGGCGGCGATCTCCTTGGCCGCTTCCTCATTGGCGCCGATGCGCTGCTGGAGTTTGTTCGCATGGTCCTCCAGGCGCCCCAGCCGGGCGGACATCTCCGTTTCCCTGGCGGCCAGCTGCTGCAGGACATCGCTGGCGGACTCGAGGTCGCTCTTCTCCTTCTTGAGGTCCTCGATGCGGCGGGCCGTGAGCTGCCAGCTGATCTCGGCGAAATCCGCCACGGACCGGACCGTGCCGAGCTGCTGGTTCTGCCTCCCGAGCGCGCCGAGGTAGTGGTCCACCTTGCCGAGCCGGGCGGTGTTGCCCTGGAGCTGGCCCCGGACCTCATCCTGCTCGGCGAGGAAGCGGGTGACCTTGTCCTGGTTGTCCCAGCCGAGCACATAGTTGCGCCGGTCGGCCAGGTCCCGGCGGTCGTCCTTCTCATGCCGGCCGCGGCCGCCCTTGAGCTGGCCGTTGAGGGTCAGGGCCTTCGGGTAGCGGCGGAAGTCGTCCAGGTTCCCGCAGCAGAAGTAGTCGAACCGGCTGCCGAGCTCGTCGAGGAGGAAGTCGCGGAACGGCGTGCCCTGCTTGATGGCGATTTTGGCCGCCAGCGTTCCGGGTTCGGCTGCCCTGGGGGAATACGATTCCCCGATCTTCAGGTACACCAGCCGGCCCCGGAGGTTGTTGGCGTCCACCCATTTGCTTACGGCCTGATAGTGCTCGGAGGGTACCAGCAGCGAGAGCGCGAAGCCGTGGAGGGTGCGTTCCGCGGCGCCCTCCCACTCGGCTTCCCCGTCGCGGACCCGCAGCAGCTCGCCGGCGTAGGGCAGCGCGTTCTCCGGGATGCCGGTTCCGTCACACAGCCGACGGCGGAGCTCCAGCTGGGGCCGCGGCAGCAGGTTGGGGCGGGACTGCAGGCTGGTCAGTTCGGCGGCGATCTCGGCGGCGCGCTCGGTGAGCGTGGTCCGCTCGATGGTCAGCGCGGTGCGGCTTTCCTGAAGCCCGCGGGAGTTCTCGCCGAGCTCCGCTTCCACCTCGGCGAGCCGGGAACGGTTGGAATCGAAGAGGACCTTGTCCTGCGGAACCTGCAGTCCCAGGCCGGCGGCCGCTTCGGTGTAGTTTTCGAAACGCTGCCGCTGGGTGCGGGATTCCTCGGTGAGGCGGGTGGCCTCGGCGTCGATGGCGGCCAGCCGGCCGCCTCCGTTGCTGCGGATGTCCTCCTTGACGGCGGAGAGATCGTGGCGCAGCTGGCTCATTTCGGTGGACAGCTTGCCGCCGTCCTCCCGCAGCCGGACTCCGGTGCCCGCCAGCTCCGCCTGGTGTTCCAGGCTCAGCTTCAGCCGCCGGTCCGTGAACCAGGGGTGCAGCTGGTCCCGCTGGGTCCGGGTCTCCTGGTCCTCGCGGCTCAGCCGGGCGTGCTGGGCGGAGCCCTCCTTGATGGGCGTCAGCAGGCCGATCTGGTCCTTGGCCCGCAGCACGGCGTCGTGGGCCTTTTTCAGGTCGTCGAAGTGGTGGATGAGGTTGCCGATCCGCGCCGCCACGTCGTCTTCCTCGAGCATGTTGGTGCGCACGAAGTGGGTGATGTTCTCCACCTGCTTCATGGACACGGTGCGGTGGAACAGCTCCATAGCCTGGTTCCCGCTGATGCCGAACTGCCGCTTGAACGCCGCGGCGTAGGGGTCGAAGGAGTCATGGACGGTCACGCCCGCGGTACGGAGCTTCTTTTTCAGCTTCGCCGGATCCTGGCCGAAGTTGGCGAAGTCCGCCGCGATGGACTGGTCAGTCTCGGCGAGGGAGTAGAACCGGTTGGGCTGGCCGGCCTCCTGCATGGCCCAGAGCGTGACGGCCAGGGTGACGGACTTGTCCAGCACCGCGTTGTGGAAGACGCCGAGCACCACGGTGAGGGTTCCCGTCCCGCGGAGCGCCACGGGCTTGGAGTATTCGCCGCCGGTGCTGCGGGTGCTCTTGTGGAAGCCGCGCACGTAGGACATCAGGGTGCGTTCCTTCTTCTGCGCGCCGGCGGCCTTGTTGTACTCGATCCGGTGGGCGGGAAGCAGCAGGGTGGTGATGGCATCCACCACGGTGGACTTGCCCGAGCCGATGTCACCGGTCAGGAGGCTGTTGGCGCCGTCCAGCCGGAACGTGCGGATCCCCTGGTGGAAGGTGCCCCAGTTGAGCAGCTCCAGACGGTGCAGCCGGAAGCCCGGGGGAGTACCGGCGTCGTCCGCTTTTTCCTCCAGGCTGAACAGGGTGTCCTGCAGTTCGGTTGTCATTTGCTTTCCACTTCTTTTGCCTCGGTGCCGGTGCCGGTGCCGGCGAGCGACGTGAGGTAGTCCGCCAGCCGCGCGTCGAACTCCTCCAGCCACTGCGCGTCCACGTACGCCTTGAGGATGCGGGCCACCTCGTAGGTGCCCGCCTGTCCGCGCATTTTCCGCAGGAAACCCAGCTCCACCACTTTCTTGATGTTGGCGCCGAGCTGGTCCAGGATCCGTGCCTCGTTGCTGGACTCGGGTAGGAAGACCGACACCATGTCAGCGATGTCCTGCTCCGTCATGATGAGGCGGAGCTCGCTGCTGTTGGTGTCAAACTCCAGCATCCGGCCGCGCAGCAGGGCCAGCAGCAGGCTCACATTGAAGGTCAGCTGGCGGCGCGCGATGAGCCGGGGCAGGTCGCCGTCCGGGTCCTCCCGTGACTTCAGGAACGCGTAGCCCTCGGATTCGTCGAGGATCAGGTCCAGCCCCAGCACGGCAACATAGTCGCGGACATGGGAGGCCAGGCCGATCAGCGACTGCCAGATCTTCTCGTCCGCTTCGGCGTAGACCACGCCCTTGAAGAGCCGGGTGACGACGCCGGGAAGTTCCTCCGGCGTCCTGGTTTCCGAAGCCGTGGCTTCCGGCGTCTGGGCGGGGTTCATGCGGGCCTTCCAAAGATGATCCGGTCGATGGTCGCTTCGCGGATGCTTCCGTCCGGCAGCGACCAGGACAGTTGCTGCGTGGCGTCGGGGTTGATGTCCGCCCAGTCCGACTCCGTGGCGAGCTGGTAGTAGGCGACGACTTCCGCCAGGCCCTGGGACAGCGGGTAGGCGTCGGTGATGTCCGCCAGGGTGGCCTGTTCCGCGTCGGCCAGGACGGCGTCGATGTTGGCCTTGAGCCGCTCCGTGTCCACATGGAACTGACTGAACAGGGCGCCGGCGTCCACGTCCGCGTCATCGGCGGCAACGACGTCGTCGTCCACCATCACCTTCCGGCTGGGCTCATACAGGGGCCGTTCGAAAGGCAGTGCCACGTCCACGGACGGGGCGGCGATTTCCATGAAAACGCCCGACGGCGGCAGCTCGCGGGTGGACAGCGCCCCGGATTCGATGCTGCGGATCAGCTGCATGATGCGTTTGTTTTCCAGGAAGACCTTGTCGTCGAGGAGCCGGCGCATCTGCTGGGAGAGCTGGCGGACCGTCGCCTGGGTCTGCTCGACGGCGGGCAGCCAGTCCTGGTGCAGCCGGGTCACGGCGTGGAGGTTCTCGGCGCCGGCCAGCGCCTCGATCCGGGTGGCCCGCTGCAGCAGGTCCCGGAGCTCGGTGCGCAGCTGCGGGGACATCAGGTAGTCCCAGAAGCCCTGGAACGTCCGGCCCTGCAGGGAGCTGCTGATGTCCTGCTGGTTGGCGAAGATGGTCTCCAGGAGCTCGCCCTGGGACCCGTCCCACGTGGCGATCTGTTCGCGGACCTGGCGGTCCAGCTTGCGGAAGTTCTGTTCGACCTCGCGGAAGTCCGCGAGCAGGTCCCGGGCCAGCGCGGTCAGCTGCTGGAAATGGTCCAATGCTTCGGGGGTGCTCATGACGCGGATGTTGCCGTCGCGGATGCGCTGCATCTCGGCGTCGATCCCGTCGCGCTGGCGCTGGAGCTCGGCAAGCCGCACCTCCGGATCCGTCTCGGACTGCTGGACCAGGGCCTTGAGGACGGCGAAGATGCTGGTCAGCCGTGACTGGGTGGCGACGAAATCCCGGCCGCGCAGGCTCTCCACCCAGTGCACCACATCCTCCGCGGCGGGGGTGAGGTCGTAGCGGGGCTCGTCCTGGCCCGGCACGTAGTATTTCCGCAGCCACGCACGTTCCGGCGCGGCCCAGTCGTCGAGATATTCCGACGCCGGTCGCGGGAACCTGTCCTCTCCGTAGGCATCCCGCAATCCAAACAGCACATCATCCAGGGCGTCAATGAGTTGCTGGCGGCCGATGTTCCGCTGGTTCGGCTCGGTAAACGCCGTCATGAAGAAGCAGACCGCCAGCGGGCCATTCTGGGCACGAAGCAAGGACCATCCCGCGTGGTTTTCACGAAGCGAATTGATCGCGTAGTAGTCCATGGTGTCCTTGGTTGCGGCTCGGTTGCGGTCTGGTTGCGGCGTCCCCGGCCTGGCGGTTTTCCCTCTACCTAAGCTACCTTCAACCGCCGACAATTTCTGTGGGGGAGCAGTGGGGGCGGCCGGATTACTTCACGTTCAGACCCGGCTGCCCCATTTCTTGGAAATCGGAGCCGGAAAGGGCACAACACATTCCTGCGTCACACGGTGAAGCTCCTCGTAATAAGTGAGAGTCAAATTGCAAGTCACAGGTTACGATTTGCAAAGTCTGGCTCAGCAGACTTTGGTTGCGCAGCTCCGGCTGACGCATGAACTTTTGGGGGATGTACATGCTCGCGACGACGAGTCGATTCCGCCTGCCTGCCTTAATAAGTGCAGTTCTGGCGATATTAATGATGCTGGGCATGGTCCCGGCCATCGCAGTCGATACGGCTTCGGCCTCCATCCAGGGGACCATGACTGCTCCCGCTGGGGTGAGCGTCGCCGGAACCTCTGTTTATGCCTACACCGAGGCCTCGCAAGGCCAGATGGGCCAGCCCGCCAGTGTGTCACCGGACGGCAGCTACAAATTCACCGGTCTCGCGGCGGGATCCTACAAACTCCAGTTCTCCGGACGGGGCAGCGGTGCCCTTGATCAGTGGTACCGGAACGCCGCCTCGTTCAACACCGCCACGGCGGTGACCGTCACCGAAGGCCAGAATCTCACGGGAGTCGACGTGACCCTGGCCAAGGGCGCCACGATCAGCGGCAAGGTCACCGTACCGGCAGGCGTCATTCGTTCCAACGTCTACGTCAGTGCCTCTCCGGTTGCCTCGCAATGGCAAATGGGCCAGTACGTGAGCGTGGAATTGGACGGCAGCTACAAAATCACGGGTCTCGCGGCGGGATCCTATAAACTCCGGCTCTCCGGCGGGGGCAGCGGCGCCCTGGAGCAGTGGTACCAGAACGCGGCCTCCTTCGACACGGCAACTGCCGTGACAGTCACCGCAGGGCAGGACCTCACCGGTGTTAATGCCACCCTGGTGAAGGGTGCCTCGATCAGCGGAAAAGTCACCGTACCGGCAGGCGTCAATCTTTCGAATTTTTTCGTCAGTGCCTCCTCGACAACCTCGCAAAGCCAATTGGGTCAAACCAGCCTGGCGCCGGACGGCAGTTACAAAATCGCGGGACTGGCGGCGGGATCCTATAAACTCCACTTCTCCGGCTGGAACAGCGGCGCCCTGGAGCAGTGGTACCAGAATGCCGCCTCCTTCGACACGGCAACGGCCGTGACAGTCACCGCCGGGCAGGACCTCACCGGTGTTAACACCACCCTGGTGAAGGGCGCCACGATCAGCGGAAAAGTCACCGTACCGGCAGGCGCCAATCTTGCCAACGTTTCCGTCAGTGCCTCCTCGGCGGCCACACGCGGCCAAATGGGCCAGTCCGGCGTGGCACCGGACGGCACCTACAAAATCATCGGCCTGCCGGCGGGATCCTACAAACTCCGGTTCTCCGGCGGCGCCCTTGAACAGTGGCACGAGAATGCCGCCTCGTTTGACACGGCCACCGCCCTGACCGTCACCGCCGGGCAGGACCTGACCGGAGTCGACGCCACCCTGATGAAGGGCGCCACGATCAGCGGAAAAATCACCGCCCCGGCCGGCGTCAGTCTTTCCTACGTTTCCGTGACTGCCTCGTCGGCGTCCTCACAAGGCCCATCGGTTCAGTCAGGCTCCGTGGCACAGGACGGCAGCTACAAAATCGCCGGCCTGCCGGCGGGATCCTACAAGCTTCGGTTCTCCGGCTGGAACAGCGCCGTCCTGGAGCAGTGGTATGGGGGCGCCACCTCGTTTGACACCGCCACGGCCGTGACCGTCACCGCCGACCAGGACCTCACCGGAGTCGACGCCACCCTGGTGAAGGTCGCCACGATCAGCGGAAAAGTCACCGCCCCGGCCGGCGTCGAGCTTTCCCGCGTTACCGTGAGTGCCTCGTCGGCGGCCTCACAGGGCATGTGGGGCCAGTTAGCCTTCGTGGCATCGGACGGCAGCTACAGGATCACGGGCCTGCCGGCAGGATCCTACAAGCTCAGGTTCTCCGGCTCGAGCAGCGGTGCCCCTGACCAGTGGTACCCGAACGCCGCCTCCTTTGACACGGCCACGGCCGTGACCGTCACCGCCGGCCAGGACCTCGCCGGTATCAACGCTGCCCTGGTCAAGGGCGCCACGATCAGCGGCAAGGTAATGGCCCCCGCAGGCGTGGGGCTTTCCGGGGCTTACGTCGGTGCCTCCTCTGCGGCCACAAACGGCCAAATAGGCCAATCCAGCGTGGCACCGGACGGCAGTTACAACATCGTCGGCCTGCCGGCCGGATCGTACAAGCTCCAGTTCTCCGGCTCGAACGACGGTGCCCTCGGGCAGTGGTACCAGAATGCCGCCTCCTTTGACACGGCCACGGCAGTGACCGTCACCGCCGGACAGGACCTCGCCGGCATCAACGCCTCGCTGGTGAAGGGCGCCACGATCAGCGGCAAAGTCACCGCCCCGGCAGGCGTCACTGTTTCCAACGTGCGGGTCTCAACCTGGTCGGCGTCCTCAATGACACCGGTGGGTCAGTCCGCCAGCGTGGCACCGGACGGCAGCTATAAGATCCTCGGGCTGCCGGCGGGATCCTATCGGCTCCAGTTCTCGGGCTGGGACACCGGAGCCGTGGAACAGTGGCACCAGGATGCGCTCTCCCCTTACCAGGCCACCGCCGTCACCGTCACTGCCGGCCAGGACCTCACCGGCGTCAACGCCAGCTTGACCAAGGGCGCCACGATCAGCGGCAAAGTCGCGGCCCCGGCCGGCGTCAGTCTTTCCAACGTTTCCGTCAGTGCCTCTCCGGCGGCCTCCCAAGGTCAGCCGAGTCAATACTCCAGCGTGGCACCGGACGGCAGTTACAAGATCACCGGCCTGTCGGCGGGATCCTACAAGCTGCTCTTCAGAGGAGGGGGCAGCGGTGCCGTTGACCAGTGGTACAAGGGCGGTGGTTCCTTCGACACGGCCACAGCCGTGACCGTGGCTGCGGGCCAGGACCTGTCCGGCATCGATGCCGCCCTCGTCAAGGGGGCAACCATCAGCGGAAAAGTCTCGGCACCCATCGGCGTCGAGCTCAGGAAGACAATAATGCGCGGCATCACCGTCGCTGCTACGGAGGTGCGCGTCTATCCTGCGGGCTCTTCCACTACCCAGGTTGCACGCGCCGACGTGGGCGCAGACGGCAACTACCAGGTAATCGGATTGCCTGCCGGATCCTACAAGTTCTTCATTTCCGGTTGGAACACGGGCGCGGCCGACCAGTGGTACGACAGGGCAGCCTCTTTCGAGGCGGCCCGCACCTTGACGGTGGCGGCCGGGCAGGACCTGACCGGTATTAATCCCGCTTTGGCCGCCGGTTCCACAATCAGTGGCAAGATCACCGGAGCCGGAGGCAGCTACACCCCGATCAGTGTGCTGGACTCAGCGGGGGCTGTCGTCAAGGACGGATCCGCCGGTCCCGATGGAACCTACAGCATCGGCGGCCTCGCGGCAGGGTCCTACAAAGTCGCCTACAACCGGGCCAGCGGCTCTTCCCTCGCCGAGGCACAGTTCTACAACAACAAGCCGGAATCCGCGGGTGTAAGCGCAGCGCAGACGCTGACCGTCGGGGCAAGCCAGAAGGTGGCGAATATCGACGCCGCCCTCATCACCGGCGGCTCGATCACCGGGACGCTCACGGACAAGGCGGGCAAACCGCTGCCCAACGCGGGAGTGCAGGCCTATACCCGCGATGGAAGCCTCACCACGCGCAGCGGGGGTACCGACTCCAGTGGCAGGTTCAGCCTCACGGGCCTGAGCACCGGCAAGTACTTCGTCGTTGCGCAGTCCGGTGCGGACGGAACGAAGATCTACTCAGGAAACGTCGTCACCGAGGCCAGCGCCACTCCGGTGGCGGTAACCGTCGGCAAACCGACCGACGTCGGCACGCTTTCCTTCGGCTCCGCGCCGCAGGCGTTGACGGGTGCGCCGGTGCCCACGGTCACGGGCAGTATCGTGGCCGGGCAGAAGCTGACGGCGGTCCCCGGTACCTGGGGTCCGGCGCCGGTGGCCCTGGCGTATCAGTGGAAGCGCTCGGGCGTGAACATCCTCGGGGCAACGGCGGGCACTTATGTCCTCACTACGGCTGATGTCGGCAAGACGATCACGGTCACGGTGACGGGGTCCAAGGCCGGGTACACGACGACGGCGAAGACCAGCGTGGCGACGAAGGCCGTCACAGCGCTGCCGGCGTTGACGGGTCCGGTTCCCACGGTCACCGGCACCCCCGTGGCCGGGCAGAAGCTGACGGCGGTTCCGGGTGTCTGGGGTCCGGCGCCGGTGACGCTGGCGTATCAGTGGAAGCGTGCGGGCGTGAACATTGTCGGGGCGACGGCGGGCACTTATGTCCTCACCACGGCTGATGTCGGGAAGACGATGACGGTGACGGTGACGGGGACCAAGGCCGGGTATACGACGTCGGCCAGGACCAGTGCGGCGTCCACAGCCGTCACGGCGCCGCTGGCGTTGACGGGTGCGCCGGTTCCGACGGTCACGGGCAGCACCCTGTCCGGGCAGAAGCTGACGGCGGTTCCCGGTACCTGGGGTCCCGCGCCGGTGACCCTGGCGTATCAGTGGAAGCGTGCCGGCATGAACATCGTCGGGGCGACGGCGGCCACCTACGTCCTCACCACGGCTGATGTCGGGAAGACGGTCACAGTGACCGTGACCGGTTCCAAGGCCGGGTACACGACCACGGCCAGGGCCAGCCTGGCGACGAAGGCGGTCACGGCGCCGCCGGCGTTGACGGGTGCGCCGGTTCCCACGGTCACGGGCAGCACCGTTTCGGGGCAGAAGCTGACGGCGGTCCCCGGCACCTGGGCTCCGGCGCCGGTGACCCTGGCGTATCAGTGGAAGCGTGCGGGCCTGAACATCGTCGGGGCGACGGCGGCCACTTACGTCCTCACCACGGCTGATGTCGGGAAGACGGTCACAGTGACCGTGACCGGTTCCAAGGCCGGGTACACGACCACGGCCAGGGCCAGCCTGGCGACGAAGGCGGTCACGGCGCCGCCGGCGTTGACGGGTGCGCCGGTTCCGACGGTCACGGGCAGCACCGTTTCGGGGCAGAAGCTGACGGCGGTCCCCGGCACCTGGGCTCCGGCGCCGGTGGCCCTGGCGTATCAGTGGAAGCGTGCGGGCCTGAACATCGTCGGGGCGACGGCGGCCACTTATGTCCTCACCGCGGCTGATGTCGGGAAGACCATTACGGTCACGGTGACCGGTTCCAAGACCGGGTACACGACGGCGGCCAGGACCAGCGCAGCCACCAAGGCCGTCACGGCCGGGTAGGTCCACCGGGCACAGCGTCCCGGCTACCAGTCCGTACACCATCCAGCACCATCCAGCATCTCAAAGGAGACCCGTGCCCGTCCCAAGCCAAGCGTTGGGAAGGGCGCGGGTCTTCGCGCCCCGGGCCTGTGTGTGGCTGCTGGCCTGTTCGGTCCTGGTCTTCCAGCCCGGCGGGCTGTTCCGCTTCACCTGGATCAAGATTGTCTGGCTGCTCCTCGCACTGGGCGCCGGAGCCCTCGTCCCCGCAGGAGGCCGGCTGCCGCAGGGCATCCGGCGGGCCTTGTGGACCACGGCCATCGTGCTGGCTGTCTCCATGGCATTCTCGGCCAACCCGGTGGCCAGTTTCCTGGGGCGCTGGCCGCGGTTCGAAGGTGCGCTGGTCATCACGCTGTACTTCGCCGTCTTTGCACTGGGCGCAAAGGTTCTCGGCGGCCGGGCCGGCGCCGGAAACTGGGCCGCATTCCGCAGCGCCCTCACCCCGGCGGTGGTGATCGTGGGCGCCATCAGCGCCTTCGAGGCAGCCGGCTTCCGGCCCCTGGGCGGAGCCGCCGACCTGCGCCCCGGTGCCACCCTGGGAAACGCGACAGACCAGGGGATCATCGGCGTCATGGCGGCCGCGGTGCTGGCGCTCCCGGCCCTGCGCGGCCGCAACTGGCCGGCCCGGATCGGCCTGGCGGCGGCGGTCCTGACGACGGTGCTGTCCGGTTCCCGCGCCGCGATACTCGGGCTGGCCGCCGTCGTCCTGGTGCTCGCAGCGACCATGGCGGCAACACGGACCCTGGGCCGGACCCGGGCCCTGCTGGGCGGCGCTGCCGCGCTCATCGTGCTGGCCGCGGCCGCCGTCGCCATTCCGGTGGCCCGGGAACGGCTCCTCAGCGCCGACACCGTCAACGGCCGGTGGCTCCTGTGGGAGGAGACCCTGAACCTCGTCCTCGACCACCCGTGGGCCGGGGTGGGCCCGAACGGCCTCGTTGATGCCATCACCGGCTACCACACGCTGGATTGGGCCGTCCGGGTGGGCACTGCGTTCCCTCCGGACTCGCCGCACTTCTGGCCGCTTCAGGCCGCAGCAGCGGGTGGACTTCCGCTGCTGCTTGGGGCGGCGCTGCTGGCCTTCCTGATTCTGCGCAGCGCCCGGAACGGAATCCGCGCTGCGCCACCGGGCGCCGACCGGGACAATCTCGCCGGCGCTTTGGCTGCCGTGGCCGCCTACGGCCTCATGCTCCTGACCGCGTTCACCTCGCCGGCCACCACTCCACTGGCCGCGTTCATCTGCGGCGGCCTGGTGGCGACGTCGGGGGCTGCCGCGCCCGTGATCCGGCCCGCCGCGAAAGGAACCCGCCCGGCCCGGGGCTGGAAGTCCTTCCCCGCCGGAGCAGTGGCGTCGGGCCTGCTCGTAGCCCTGGGGCTGGGCGTTGCCGTGCCGGCGGCGATTGCCGAATGGCCGATGGCCGCCGCCTCATCGGCCGCCGCGGCCGGTGACCTGGCGACGGCGGAGGGGCAGTTCCAGCGTGCCTACGGCCTGCGGCCCTGGGACTCGGACACCGCGCTGCTGGCGGCGCAGGCCTTCGCCGGACCGGCCGCGGACGGCGACGCCGCAGCCGCCGCCCATGCCATCGAGTGGGCCCGCATCTCCCTGGACCGGACCCCTGGCTCATCCGAGGCAGGTCTCGTCCTCGCCATCGGCTACATCAACAGCGGACGCCTCCAGCAGGGCAAGGACACCCTCGATTCAGTCATCGAGCGTTCCCCCTTCGACTCCGCCCCTTACCTCCATCGCGGCATCGCCAACTTCGGCCTCGGCCATGTTGAGGACAGCATCGCCGACCTCGCCGCCGCATCGGAACGGGCACCGGAGTCAGCGGAACCCTGGACCATTCTGGCCAGGATCTACGGCCGCCTGGGAGAGCCGGAGGCGGCCGGGCAGGCACAGGCCCGGGCCGCGGCGCTCGGCGGACGCTAGGCCGGAGGTTTCTCATGGGGCAACGGGCGCCGGGGATGTCTCCGCGGCCCCCTTGGGGCACCTGCGGCGACAATCCCCGGCGTCGTTCCCGCGTCAGGCCTGGTTGAAGCGGACCATGTTGCCGGAAGGGTCACGGAAGGCGCAGTCGCGCGGGCCCCAGGGCTGGACGATGGGTTCCTGGAGGACCTCCGCGCCGGCGGCCCGGACGGCCTCGAACGTGGCGTCGAGATCGTCCGTGCGGAACACGATATTGGGCAGGACGCCCTTGGTGAGCAGCTGCTGGAGCGCGTCGCCGTCGTCCTGGGAGCGGCCGGCGTGCGGGACGGACAGCACGAGCTCCAGATCGGGCTGGGCCGCGCTGCCGAGCGTGACCCAGCGGTGTCCGTCCGAGCCGACGTCGTTGCGCACGTCGAGGCCGAGGACGCCACGGTAGAACGCGAGCGACTCGTCGAGGTCATTGACGGTGATGTGTGAGTACTGCAGTGAAATGTTCATGTCCCACACGCTATTGCAGCGGCCGCGGGGACGCTTCTTCAATCCTGCTCGGGTTGCGCGCGGGCCGCGTGCGCTGCCGGGCAATGCACGACGGCATGGCCTTCACCGCGTGGTGCTCCCGGGCCCGGTACGCGCTGGGCGGCATGCCGACGATCTCGGTAAACCGGGAACTGAACGAGCCCAGCGATGTACAGCCGACCTCCATGCAGGCATCCGTCACGCTGGCGCCGGCCCGCAGCAGCGCCATGGCGCGTTCGATCCGCCGCGTCATGAGGTAGTTGTACGGCGCCTCGCCGTAGGCCGCCTTGAACTGGCGGGAGAAGTGCGCCGGGGACATGAGGGCACCGGCGGCCATGGTGGGCACATCGAGTGGCCGGGCATATTCCCGGTCGATCAGGTCCCGGGCCCGGCGCAGGTGCGCCAGGTTGGCCAACTCCTGTGGTGTCATGCCGCCATTCTAGTTGTTGACGTCCCGCACCGACTCGCGGAAAACCTCCACTCAGGTCGATACGTTGCCTCACAGGATCTGGACCGTTCCTGGACCGTGCGAACAGCGGTGGTAACCCGCCCCACAAATCTCCTGTAGTGTTGATCCTGTTGTTGTGTTTATGCAGTTCGTAGTTCAGGCAGTACGCAAGGTTGAAAGACCCTGTTCTTCTGAAGTAGCGGTTTTGAACACCCCACACCGGAGGACCCGAAAGTCGGGACTTTTCCCCCACCTTCACGAAGGACAAAAAATAATGGCTACTGGTACCGTCAAATGGTTTAACGCTGAAAAGGGCTTCGGCTTCATTTCCCCCGATGACTCCTCACAGGACGTCTTCGCACACTACTCCGCGATCGCCTCTTCCGGCTTCCGCTCCCTCGAAGAGAACCAGAAGGTCTCCTTCGAGACCGAGCAGGGCCCCAAGGGCCCGCAGGCCGTAAACATCCAGGCTCTCTAAGACTTAGTTTCTAACTAACTCTTCTGAGTCCGGGGCCGCAAGGTTTCGAGCAGGGCCCGTCATTGACGGGCCCTGCTTTTGTTAACCCACATGTGCAGGCCATGTAGCTGGCAGCAGTTGTCGTTTTGAGCCCTGAAAACGACAACAACTGCGACCTAGTTGGGGCCGCTGACCGGGCTGCGGCCGGCGCCGGACTCCGAGGCACCGCGCCGCACCGGCACCGTGAAGTAGGGGCCGCTTCTCCGTTACCGCCCTGCCGCAGCGGTGTCTCCGGCGCGCGCCTTCTTGGCGGTGAGCAGCAGATACTCCCACTCCATTTGCGAGGGCGCATCGCCATGGGCGTCGCTGTAGGTGTCGGCCAGTTCGGTGAGCGCCTTGTCCAGGGCCTTGACCTTGTCCTCGTCGTCGCCAAGGAATTTGTACACCGAGATCGTCGGGCCGTAGTGGGATTTGAAGTAGTGCAGGAAGTCTTCAGGGTGGTGGAAGCTGGTGATTGCCACCGTCTGCTTTGCTGCGTGGATATCGGTGATCCTGTCGCCGAAGAGCTCGCGGACGTGGTCTTCGCTGCCCCAGAGCGGCGGCGGCTGGGCGCCGGGCGGGGGCGGGGGAGCGAAGGGCTTCATGGCGGCGAACATCTTCCCGATGAACCCTTCGGGGGTCCAGCTCAGCAGGCCGATGGTGCCTTCGGGTTTGCAGACCCGCACCAGTTTGTCCGCCCCTGCCTGGTGGTGGGGTGCGAACATCACGCCCAGGCAGGACATCACGACGTCGAACTCGTTATCGCCGAACGGCAGCGCCTCGGCGTCCCCTTCCTTCCATTCCAGCTCAACGCCGCGATCGGCTGCCTGCCGGCGGCCGGCGTCGAACATTTCGGGGGTGAGGTCGCTCGACTACGTCAGCGTCCATCATGGCGGCCGGAATGGCCGCGTTGCCGTTGCCGGCGGCCACGTCCAGGACACGGTGGCGGGGCTTGATGCCGCAGGCGTCAACGAGGATTGCTCCGAGGTCCGGGATCAGTTCGCTAGCGAGGGCCGGGTAGTCGCCCTGGGCCCACATGGCGCGGTGCTTTTGCTTCAGCGCAGGTCCGCCTCGGTTGCATCAGCCTTGTCATTCATGTCTGTGCCCCTCTGCTGTGGCAGGTTTTGGGTGACAGCGCGCTGCGGGTGCAGTGGAGGCTGTGATGTGAGTCATTTTGGCTGCGGAGGGGCAGGTTGTAAAGGTGCCGGCGGTACCGGGTCCTGGGTCCCGTCCACGTGGACTCCATGGCCGGCGCCGGGCAGCGGCGGTAGATTGTCGGCATGGAACAGATTTCCTCAGGCCGCCGGGACTTGCTCGCTGACCGGCTCTTGGGTGTCGCGGAGTTCAGCCACGCGCACTGGTTCTTCGGCAATCTCTATGAGGCCCTCGTCAAAATCCCGCACCGGGTCGCGGCCTCGGAAGCAAGCCGTGAACTGCCCCGGTCCCCCTTTGGGGCGGGAAGCCCTGGCCGCTACTATGCCGCGATCGCCCCGATCAACGCTCCTGCCGCCATCGCTGCCCTCGTGGCAGGTTGTCCTCATGCCAGCAGCAGGGTCTGGCTGATAGTGGCTGCCGCCAGCTCCACGACGGGTGCGGCCGCTACGGCGTACCTGCTTCGGTCCATCAACCCGGACCTGTTCTTCAGCCCGCAACCCCTCAGCGAGATGCGCCGCGAGCCCCTGTTGAAGCGGTGGTACAGGGTCCACGCCCTCAGACTCACCGCCAGCGCCGTGCCTCGCCGCCATCCACCAGGCACGGACAATCCGGCTCAGAAGCCGCGGATAAGGCTTCCATAATGGGCGACAACGATGCGGCGTGTCCTGGCTTGCAATCCGAAGTTGTGCGTATCTGATACTGGCCGCGTTGACAGACCACGACGTCGGGCGTAGTCCTGAGTGCAGAGCAAGGAGGTCTCCTTATGGCCACCGTCAGCGTGCGCTACATCGTCGATGATGTCGATGCCGCTATCACCTTCTACCGCGAACATCTGGCATTCACGCTCGTCATGCATCCCGCCCCGCCCTTTGCCATGCTCGACCGCGGTGATCTGAGGCTGCTGCTCAGCGCTCCGAGCGGCCAGGGCGGAGGAGGCCAGAGCATGTCCGACGGCACCAGTCCAGCGCCGGGCGGCTGGAACCGGTTCACGCTGGAGGTGTCCGACCTCGCGGCAACCGTGCGGCCCCTCCGCGACGCAGGAGTGCACTTCCGCAATGACATCGTGACGGGCGTGGGCGGCAAGCAGGTACTGATCGACGACCCTTCGGGCAATCCGATCGAACTATTCGAGCCGACGATTCCCGCGGCGCGCCTCGCGTCATCCTGATCGGGAGTTGCCAGAAACAACAGTGCCGGACCCATGGAAATACTCGGAACGAGCGATGCCGGCCAACTTGATCCCCTGCAATATCCGTGGGATCCACCGCCGACCTCGGGTGTCATCAATGGCAATGATTTCCTGCCGTTGCAGCTGGCAGCCGGCCGACCGTTAGCGCGGTCACGCTTGCGGGATCGTGCAGAAGACTCATTGACCTCCTGCTGCCTGGACAAGGCCCTCGATGAAGCCGGCGCGGCCCCGCTGGACTCCCGAGTTCTCGTGGTCTCAATCGGCTCGAATTCCAGCCCCGACGTGCTGAGGAGCAAGTTCGCAAAGTACAGGCAGCCTGTCAGCAGGATCTTGCCGCTGATCCGGGGCAAGCTGCACAACATTGGCGTTGGCCACTCCGCGCACGTCAGCAAGGCCGGTTACATCGCGGCCGCCCCGTATTTCCGGATGGGGGAGCGCACCACGGTCTGGGTTTCGTGGCTGGACTGGCGCCAATTGATGGCGCTGGACGAAACGGAGCCCAACTACCGGCGGATTCAGCTTGACGGAGACGCCTGTCCGCTCGTCGTGGACAACGGCGAATGTCCGGAGGCCTTTTCGCTGTTCACGTCGCGCTGGGGCGTGCTGACGGATGGGAACGGAGAAAAGCTTCCCTTCTTGGATCAGCCGGCCCTGTTTCGGCTCCTCGCAGGCAGTGGCAGCAGGGACGGCCTGAAGGATGCGCACTCCGTCTTCGAAGGACCTCCGGAACGGGTTCTTGAGCAACTCAGGATGCCTGCGGTCCAGGCCTGGGCCAAAGAATGGTTTCGTGCGGCCGGCTTCGCCGCACAGGTGCCGTTCGACGGGCTCACGAAAATCTGAAGCAGCACCTGCCGGTGCAGCTCGCAATCGGCGGTGCTTTCCCTCGCCGACGTAGGGTATTCCTTCGGGGCCTGGTGTGGCTGATGATGCGCAATCCGCTCCACGATGCGCCAGGCACCAGGCGCCGCGCGGGAGGCCCGGCCCACGCGGCCCCGGCGTGACGGATCCTGATATCCGGGTCGGGATTGCTCATACGCAGCAGCAAACACCGCCCGGTGCCCACTGCGTCCTGACCGCACGCGCGTTTCGGGAGAAGAAACTAGCCCGCAGTTGTTGTCGTTCTGAGCCCCCAAAACGACAACAACTGCGACCCAGTTGGGGGCCGTTGCCCGCACCTCTGGCAAGATAGCTAGCATGGAAACCGTCCCCGCCTACGACCTGCTCGTCCGCATCCAGGACACCGAGCCCGAGATCTTGCGGCGGCTGCACGTCCCGGAGACCATCACTATCCCGGAACTGCACCGGGTCCTGCAGGCGGCGTTCGGCTGGGAAAACCGCCACCTCTACGGGATCCGGGGCGTTGACCGCCACGGCCAGCCCCGCATGATTGTCGGACCTGACGAGGCGGCAGAGGACACAGACGCCGAGCGGGCCTCCGGCGTCGTGCTCTTTGAACTGCTGGACGCCCAGCACACCGGCCCGGCAAAGCTGGAATACGAGTACGACTTCGGCGATTCCTGGACGCACACATTCGAGGTCATGGGGTCCGCCGAGCTTCCCGCGGGTACCCTGCGCTGCGTCGACGGTGCCAACCGCGGCCCGGTGGAGGACTCGGGCGGACCCTACGGCTACGCGCGCGTGGTTGAGGTCCTGGCCGATCCCGGGCACGCCGAACACCAGGACGTCTCCGGCTGGTACACGTTCGCCACCGGGCAGGACGCCGGCACCTTTGATCCGCACGCGTTGGACCTGCCGGCGCTCAACCGGCGGCTGGACGGGCTCGCCCAGCGGCTGTGGCCGGAACCGCCCACGGACGGGGAGGTCGACGCCGTCGTCCGTCCCGTCCAGTGGCTGCTGACCCACGCAGGCCCGGACGGGCTGCAGCTGACCCAGGACGGCTACCTCAAGCCGGCCGTGGTGGTCCAGGCGATGCGCGACCTCGGCTGGGGATACCGCTGGCCGGGGACGGCGAACCGCGAAAGCCAGACCCGTCCCGTGCTGCTGCTCCGGCAGCAGCTGCAGGGATGGAAACTGCTGCGCAAGAGCAAGGGCCGGCTGGTCCTTTCACCCGCGGGCCGCAAGACGCACGACGGCGGCCGGAAACTGTGGGACTACCTCGCCGACGCCGTGGCGTTCCCGCCGGAGAAGGCGACGGCGGTGGTGACCGGGCTTGTGGTCACCTGGATGCTGGACGGCTCCACACCGTCCTGGGACCGGCGAAAACGGATCATCGCCGACGTCCTGACCGTGGCAGGGTTCCGCATGCAGGACGGGTCCGCGACGCCCCCGGACGTCGCGCAGGACCTGTACCTCGATGTGCGCTGGACGCTCGAATGCCTGCAGCTGACGGTTCCGGAACGCAAATTCAGCGAGGCGTCTGCCCTGACCGACGGCGGGCGGAAGTTCCTGCTGCAGGTACAGGGGCTGCTCGGCGGAGCGTAAGCCCTGACCTGAGCGGCCGCCGTCGGGGTCGTCGGGGTTTCGACAGGCTCAACCACCGATCAGGCTCAACCACCGATCAGGCGGCGTCTCCGCGGTAGTCGAAGAAGACCTTGGCCGGGGGAGGGCCCTGCAGCATCTCTACCGTCAGCCCGTGCAGGCTGACGAGGTTTTCGCGGAACCAGACGTCGAAGGGATCCTCCGAAGCGGCGAGGGTCTGGAAGGCCTTGGCAAGGTCCTCCGCCTCGTGGAACGGGCAGACGAAATCCCCCTGCGGGGTCTGCATGAGACTTGCGACCTCCCGGACCACGCCCATGCGCTTCCGGGAGCGTTCGTGCTCCTCCCTGCGCGGGCCGCTCATCTCCTGGTCGAACGCTTTCCACTCATCGACTTTCCCGGGCAGAATCGGCGCGAACCACGTAATGCATTCCATGACAGCTGTCCTTCCACGCAGTAACCAGCACGGTGGCAATCCCTTCCGTGCAGCTGAATCGTAGTCCTGCGGCCGACGGCGGGACAGAGTCCGCGGACAGGGACACTGCGCGCTCAACCACCGTGGCGCTGCACCAGGAACGCGGTCAACGCCGGGTTGTCGATCTCTTTGGCCAGCCAGGGCACGACTTCGGCGGCGGCCGCGTCGCCCAGGACCGCGCGGTGCGACTGCGCCCGGACCACGAACTCCCGCATCCCGCTGCGGCTGGCCAGCTTGCCCAGGCGCTCCACGAACTCTGAAGCACGGGGCGACCGCGTCGCGATGGCGACTTCCGCCGCAGTATCCAGCAGCCGGGCCGAGTACCAGAGGTACCACGGGGAGGGCTCGAGACCCCGCTCGATCCAGTGTTCGGCGGCAGCGAGATCGCCATGGGCCAGGAACAGCCGCGCTTCGGCGCCAGCCGCGAGGGCCATGTAGCAGTGGTCGCCGGCAATGTCGGCCATGACCCAGGAGCGGTCGATGAAGGCCGAGGCCTCCTCCAGCCGGCCGGCGGCCAGGTACGTTTCCCCCCGCAGCCCGGCAACAAAGGGCTCGAACGCCGTCCAGTGTTCAGCCGCGATCAAGCCCAGGGCCCGGTCCAAAGCTGCGCCCGCCTGCTCCAGTTCCCCGCGGAGGAGGTGCACGCGGCCGAGCAAGGCGCCGCTGAAGGCCTGCTGGCGGCGGTTCCCGGCTGCTTCGGCCAGCGTTCCGGACTCGGTGAAGGCCGCCACGGCGTCGCCGTAGTGCGCGGTGTCCGACGCCAGCATGCCCTTGATCGCCAGGATCCTGGACTGCTCGTCGGGGATTCCCGCCGCGGCGAGCATCGCCCGGTCAAGCCAGCCGGCCGCACGGTCCGGGACGCCCCGCTGCACGGACAGGTAGCCCAGCTCGCGGTAGGCAGCAGCGGCAGTCCGGGAGACGACGTCGGGCGCTTCCGCCGACAGCGCACGGTGCAGGAAATCGGCGACCTCGGCGCCGCGTCCGCCCGCCTGATGGATCAGGGCCCCGGCCAGCGTCACGAGGGATTCGGCGAGCAGGTGACGGTCGGCGGTGCGCTGGGCCAGTCCGACGGCGGCGCGCAGCTGATCCAGTCCCCGGTCGACCGAACCCGCCGAGAGCGAGGCGGCGCCGGCGTCGAGGTAGGACCGGACCGCCGCCGCGCTCGCCGGCACACCTGAGTCCGCAGCCGGTTGCGAATCCGACAGGGCACGCCGGACCTCCGCGGGCAGGGGCAGGCCGAGCTCGCGGTGATAGAGGTCTGCGCATTTGGCGACCTGCTCCCGCGCCCGCCGGTGCTCTCCGAGCGCGACGAGCGCCTTCACGAGGACGGCGTTGCAGTCCGCGTTGAAGGCATCCCGGCGCAGCGCCTGCGACGCCAGCTCGACCGCCTCGCCGGCCGCGCCGGAGGCAAGGGCGGCCAGGGCCGCCTCATAGAGCAGGGACTGGACACAGTTCTCGAGGCGGTACCGCTGGTCCGCCAGCCACGAATCGAAAACCGGACAATCGCCGAAGGCGAGCCCCTCCAGTAGCTGGCCGTCGAGCATCCGGGGTGCGACGCCGTCGGTCGAGTCACGAAGTGCGGCGGCGTCGCAGTGCCAGCCGGGCTGCAAGGCCAGCTGCAGGGGGTCACCGGCGATCGCCGCCCCGCCGAGGGTCCGCCGCAGCTCGGACAGGTTCCAGCGCAGGGCACCCAATGGATCCTCGGCATCGGGGAAGAGCAGCGCGGCAGTCCGGGACCGGCTGGTGCCACCCGTCTGCAGCGCAAGGTAGGCCAGCACCGCCCAGGCCTTGCGGCCCCGGGGCTGCGGGAGAGTTGCCTCAGGGGTCTCGATCCTGGGTGGACCGAGGAGCCGAATCCAGGTGTCGGCCATACGAGCCATGGTACGCCGGGGGACTGGCGGCGTCGTGGCGGATTCACACGCTTGCTCACACGGCCGCTGAACAGACTGGAGTCATCCAATCCGCTCAACACCTGAGGTGAATCACAATGGAACTGTTTCTAGTCCTGCTGGCTGGAATCGTGCTTGTCTCCGGCGGTGCCACGTTCCGCGCAGTGCTCAAGGACGGCCACGGCCATATCCCCGAGGAGCGCTCGAACGCATCCTGGACGGCCGGGAACCTGCCCAGCGAACCGTACGCAGGTTCGCCCAACCGCATCCCTACGGCGTTGTGGTTCCGGTAGGCGCGCCGGCCGCCGTCGAGTCTGGACACGAAAGCGGGGCGGTGGGATTCTGAGGCTGGCACCATCGGCGAGGGAGGCTGGTAGCAGCTCATGGATGAAACATCGGACACGCGTCAATTGCTTTCCGCCCGCATCGAACAGAAGCAACAAGCCGTCCGCTCGTATCTGGGACGGGAGCGCCCACGCCGGAACAAACTCTCCAACGTCAGCGTCGTGGGCAGCGCCCTGGCCGCCATGCTCACCGCCGGCCCGGCGTTCGGAGGCACCGGCTTCACCGAAGCACTCAGCAGGGTCTTCTCGCTGGGTGACGACTCCATAGTCTGGCGTGTCCTTTGCCTCTTTGCCGTGCTGCTGTCCGTGGCCGCGGCGCTCGCCACCAATTTCGCCAACTCCCATTCACTGGCGGACCGGGTCAGCGCGGCCGAGACGGCCAACGCCCAGCTGGAAGGGCTGCGGGACACCTTGAGCTTTGGCCACATCGACACCGACGAGGCACTGAAGCTCTATCAGCAATATGTGGCCCAGGTGGCGTTCGTGGACGACGTGACCCCGCGCTGAACGTCTGACCGTCTGATTTGGAGTCTCCGGGATCCCGACAGGCTGGATCAGGGCAGTGTTCACATCGGCGTCGCCGGCGGTTCACGCGGCCGGTCAAGGATGGGGCCATGACTCCCTTCACCCGCCGAAATGTCCTCAAAGGCGCCATCGCCGCCGCCGGTGCCGCCGTCGCCGTTCCCGGAACGGCCCACGCCTCTACCGCCGCCCGGCCGTCCGGCGTCGCGCTGGTCCGCAACCGCCTGACGCTCCCGTCCGGCATCGCCACCGGCGATGTGACTACCGATTCGGGCGTCCTGTGGTCCCGCGCGTCGGGCCCGGGCCGTCTGGTGGCCAGCCTGCTGGCGGTCGACGACGGCGGGTCCCCGCTCCGTGGACGCGGCGCCTTCCAGCGGGTGCTCCGGGGGACCGCCGCCAGCGAAGCGACCGACTTCACCGCCAGGATCAACGCCCGCGAGCTCCCTGCCGGCACCCGGTTCGCGCTCACCATGCACTTCGAGGACGCCGACGGCAACGCCGGCGAAACCGCACAGGGCTCCTTCAGCACGGCACCGGACACCCGTGGAGGAAACGGGGACGGGAACCGCAGCGGCGACAACAGCGGCGGCAATCGTGGCCGCGCCTCCCGGGGCCAGAGCTTCGTCTGGACCGGCGACACCGCCGGCCAGGGCTGGGGCATCAACGAGGAGATCGGCGGCATGCGCGGCTACGCAGCCATGCACGCCACCCGCCCGGACTTCTTCATCCACTCCGGCGACACCATCTACGCCGACGGGCCCATCGCCGCGCAGGCCACCGAGCCGGACGGGAACATCTGGCGGAACCTCGTCACCGAGGAGGTGTCCAAGGTCGCGGAGACGCTCAACGAGTTCCGCGGCCGGCACCGCTACAACATGATGGACAAGAACATCCGCGCCCTGTACGCCGAGGTGCCGGTGATCGCCCAGTGGGACGACCACGAAACCCACAACAACTGGTACCCCGGGCAGATCATCACCGACGACCGCTACACCGAACGCCGGGTGGACGTGCTCGCCGCCCGCGGCCGCCAGGCGTGGCAGGAATACCAGCCGATCTCGGGGCTGGGCGGCAGGTCCGGCGACGGCAGCACCGGCTTCGAGCCGGCCCGCATCTACCGCAAGATCTCCCGCGGCCCGCAGCTGGACATCTTCTGCCTGGACATGCGCACCTTCAAGGACCCGAACACGGACGGCAAGGAAACGAACCTCACGCACATCCTCGGCCAGGAGCAGGCCGACTGGCTGATCAAGGAAGTCAGCAAGTCCAAGGCCACGTGGAAGGTCATCGCCAACGACCTCCCGCTCGGAGTGATCGTGCCGGACGGCCCGGTGAACCAGGAATCCCTGTCAAACCGCGACGCCGGCGCCCCCTTGGGCAAGGAGCTCGAGCTCGCCGGTGTACTCTCCGCGTTCAAGCGCAACCGGGTGAAGAACGTGGTCTGGCTGACGGCCGACGTGCACTACTGCGCGGCCCACCACTACTCGCCGGAACGCGCCGCCTTCCAGGACTTCGACCCCTTCTGGGAGTTCGTGGCCGGCCCCATCAACGCCGGAAGCTTCGGGCCCAACCAGCTGGACGGCACGTTCGGCCCCGAGGTGGCGTTCTCCAAGGCCGGCGCCTACGCCAACGAATCCCCGCGCAGCGGCGAGAGCCAGTACTTCGGCCACGTGGACCTGGGGGACGACGACGTCTTCACCGTCAGCCTGCGCAACGCCAACGGCACCGTGCTCTGGAGCAAGGACCTGCAACCGGAGCGGTGATCGGGCGGCTTTCCGCAGACGCACTTCCGGCGGGACGCCGACGGCGGGTGGCCGGCAACGGTTGCCGGCCACCCGCAGTCGGGCGTTCAATGCCTGGTGAAATTCCTGATGGCCGCCTTGGCGGTGGCATAGTCCGACGTCGGCCCCTTCGCGTGCGAAGGCGATGGCCTTGTGTCCCTCAAGCCGGCCCGTGCCGCGACAGCTCCCATCCCTTTGGTGCTCCCGCAACGGACGACGGCGGTTCTGTTGAAGACTGTTCTGTTGAAGACTGTGGCGCGGTCCACAAAACCCGCCCGGGCCTGTGCCTGGCCCTTTCCGCGGGTGGCTATGCTGGTATTCCGTGCCAATCCGGGGATTTTGTTACCTGGGGGCCTCTCCGCCAGCGGATTTGTGCCGAGGACTCAGGGCGTGTATTGTTTTCTGAGTCGCCACCGAAGAGTGGCGGCCAACCCCACCAAAAATACAGAAGCGGTTCTTCGGGCGCCTGGCGCAGAAACAAGAATTTGCTTCATGTTTTGCTGGGCGGATTCACTCCACCGGGTGAATTCCGGGAGAATTTCCCGGATTTGCAAAGTGGAAATGAATGAAATAAGCTGTAAACATCGCAGCGAAGGAAAGCGGAACAAAGGAATTCATTGTAAATGAATTGTTTCGGCAAGTAATTCGAATGTGTCTGTTGTTTGAGAACTCAATAGTGTGCCAAGTTTGTTGATACCAATTTATTGTATGATGGATTGGTTGTTTTGCCGGGTCATGCCACCCCGTGGTGTGGTCTGGTTTTTACAGCCGGTTTCAAATTTTGTGCAGCCCGGGTCCGCGTTTTCCCGCGGGCCTGTGGTTGTGTCTGTTTTTGTTTTACTTCAACGGAGAGTTTGATCCTGGCTCAGGATGAACGCTGGCGGCGTGCTTAACACATGCAAGTCGAACGATGATCCGGTGCTTGCACCGGTGATTAGTGGCGAACGGGTGAGTAACACGTGAGTAACCTGCCCTTAACTCTGGGATAAGCCTGGGAAACCGGGTCTAATACCGGATATGACCTCTCACCGCATGGTGGGGGGTGGAAAGCTTTATTGTGGTTTTGGATGGACTCGCGGCCTATCAGCTTGTTGGTGAGGTAATGGCTCACCAAGGCGACGACGGGTAGCCGGCCTGAGAGGGTGACCGGCCACACTGGGACTGAGACACGGCCCAGACTCCTACGGGAGGCAGCAGTGGGGAATATTGCACAATGGGCGCAAGCCTGATGCAGCGACGCCGCGTGAGGGATGACGGCCTTCGGGTTGTAAACCTCTTTCAGTAGGGAAGAAGCGAAAGTGACGGTACCTGCAGAAGAAGCGCCGGCTAACTACGTGCCAGCAGCCGCGGTAATACGTAGGGCGCAAGCGTTATCCGGAATTATTGGGCGTAAAGAGCTCGTAGGCGGTTTGTCGCGTCTGCCGTGAAAGTCCGGGGCTCAACCCCGGATCTGCGGTGGGTACGGGCAGACTAGAGTGATGTAGGGGAGACTGGAATTCCTGGTGTAGCGGTGAAATGCGCAGATATCAGGAGGAACACCGATGGCGAAGGCAGGTCTCTGGGCATTAACTGACGCTGAGGAGCGAAAGCATGGGGAGCGAACAGGATTAGATACCCTGGTAGTCCATGCCGTAAACGTTGGGCACTAGGTGTGGGGGACATTCCACGTTCTCCGTACCGTAGCTAACGCATTAAGTGCCCCGCCTGGGGAGTACGGCCGCAAGGCTAAAACTCAAAGGAATTGACGGGGGCCCGCACAAGCGGCGGAGCATGCGGATTAATTCGATGCAACGCGAAGAACCTTACCAAGGCTTGACATGGACCGGAAACACCTGGAGACAGGTGCCCCGCTTGCGGCCGGTTCACAGGTGGTGCATGGTTGTCGTCAGCTCGTGTCGTGAGATGTTGGGTTAAGTCCCGCAACGAGCGCAACCCTCGTTCCATGTTGCCAGCGCGTAATGGCGGGGACTCATGGGAGACTGCCGGGGTCAACTCGGAGGAAGGTGGGGACGACGTCAAATCATCATGCCCCTTATGTCTTGGGCTTCACGCATGCTACAATGGCCGGTACAAAGGGTTGCGATACTGTGAGGTGGAGCTAATCCCAAAAAGCCGGTCTCAGTTCGGATTGGGGTCTGCAACTCGACCCCATGAAGTCGGAGTCGCTAGTAATCGCAGATCAGCAACGCTGCGGTGAATACGTTCCCGGGCCTTGTACACACCGCCCGTCAAGTCACGAAAGTTGGTAACACCCGAAGCCGGTGGCCTAACCCCTTGTGGGAGGGAGCTGTCGAAGGTGGGACCGGCGATTGGGACTAAGTCGTAACAAGGTAGCCGTACCGGAAGGTGCGGCTGGATCACCTCCTTTCTAAGGAGCACCTGCAAGCCACGCCCCGTGTATGCGGGATGCGGACGTTTGCCAGGAGTATATGCCCGCTGCGCAGACGCTAGTTCTGCGGCGGGTGCTCACGGGTGGAATATCAACGAACAGCGGCCGCCGGTTTTTCCCGGCACCCAGTACGGTGTTTCAGGGTTCTCCTTCGGGGGTCCCTGGTCATCTGGAACGGTGCGGGGAGGGTACGGGCGGTTTAGTGTTTGGCACACTGTTGGGTCCTGAGACAACAGGACCATGGCGCGGCTGCGTTTCCTTTCGGGGGGGCGGGGTTGTGGTGTGGGACTTGTGTTTCTGGTTTCCTGGCTGCACCGATCACACATGATCAGCCCTGACGGGTTGGCCCCTTTGCGGGGTTGTGTGTGGGGTGTGTGGTATGGGGTTGTTGTTTGAGAACTACATAGTGGACGCGAGCATCTTTTATAAGAAGCAATTTCCAAGAATATGAACCTGGATCTGGCTGCACTTTCGGGTGTGGTTGGTTTTCGTGGTTCTCTCGTGAAGTAGTTTTTTGATCTTTTGTGGTCAAGTTTTTAAGAGCACACGGTGGATGCCTTGGCATTAGGAGCCGAAGAAGGACGTAGGAATCTGCGATAAGCCTGGGGGAGTCGATAACCGGACTGTGATCCCAGGGTGTCCGAATGGGGAAACCCCGCCAGGGGCGCGAGCTGCCTGGTGACCCGCATCTGAACACATAGGGTGTGTGGGGGGAACGCGGGGAAGTGAAACATCTCAGTACCCGCAGGAAGAGAAAACAATAGTGATTCCGTCAGTAGTGGCGAGCGAACGCGGATCAGGCTAAACCGTTCCATGTGTGATAGCCGGCGGGCGTTGCATGGTCGGGGTTGTGGGACTTTCCATACCAGTTCTGCCGGACTGGTGAGGTGCGAAGTGTGGGCATAGGTGAACGGTCTTGAAAGGCCGGCCAGAGAGGGTGGGAGCCCCGTAACCGAAATGTTGTCATACCGCCTGGGAAGTATCCCAAGTAGCACGGGGCCCGAGAAATCCCGTGTGAATCTGTCAGGACCACCTGATAAGCCTAAATACTCCCTAATGACCGATAGCGGACCAGTACCGTGAGGGAAAGGTGAAAAGTACCCCGGGAGGGGAGTGAAACAGTACCTGAAACCGTGTGCTTACAATCCGTCGGAGCCAGTCTGATTCTGGTGACGGCGTGCCTTTTGAAGAATGAGCCTGCGAGTTAGTGTTACGTCGCGAGGTTAACCCGTGTGGGGAAGCCGTAGCGAAAGCGAGTCTGAACAGGGCGTTGCAGTGGCGAAGATCTAGACCCGAAGCGAAGTGATCTACCCATGGCCAGGTTGAAGCGACGGTAAGACGTCGTGGAGGACCGAACCCACTTCAGTTGAAAATGGAGGGGATGAGCTGTGGGTAGGGGTGAAAGGCCAATCAAACTTCGTGATAGCTGGTTCTCCCCGAAATGCATTTAGGTGCAGCGTTGCGTGTTTCTTGCCGGAGGTAGAGCTACTGGATGGCTAATGGGCCCTACAAGGTTACTGACGTCAGCCAAACTCCGAATGCCGGCAAGTGAGAGCGCAGCAGTGAGACTGTGGGGGATAAGCTTCATAGTCGAGAGGGAAACAGCCCAGACCACCAACTAAGGCCCCTAAGCGTGTGCTAAGTGGGAAAGGATGTGGAGTTGCGAAGACAACCAGGAGGTTGGCTTAGAAGCAGCCATCCTTAAAAGAGTGCGTAATAGCTCACTGGTCAAGTGATTCCGCGCCGACAATGTAGCGGGGCTCAAGTACACCGCCGAAGTTGTGGATTTCAGGCAATAACCCAGCCGCCCCCTTTGCGGGGTTGGTTCAGGTGTCTGGAGTGGTAGGGGAGCGTCGTGTGGGCAGTGAAGTCGCGGTGTAAACCAGCGGTGGAGCCCACACGAGTGAGAATGCAGGCATGAGTAGCGAAAGACGGGTGAGAAACCCGTCCGCCGAATGATCAAGGGTTCCAGGGTCAAGCTAATCTGCCCTGGGTAAGTCGGGACCTAAGGCGAGGCCGACAGGCGTAGTCGATGGACAACGGGTTGATATTCCCGTACCGGCGAAGAACCGCCCATGCTGAACAGGGGACACTAACCGCCCGAGACCTGCCCGACACCCCTTGTGGGTGAAGGGTTTTGGTGGAGCGCGGGACCTGATCCTGGGAGGCAAGCGTATTAACAGGTGTGACGCAGGAAGGTAGCCGGGCCGGGCGATGGTTGCCCCGGTCTAAGGATGTAGGGCGAACGGTAGGCAAATCCGCCGTTCATGATGCCTGAGACCCGATGGGACCCCCGTGAGGGGGGATCCGGTGATCCTATGCTGCCGAGAAAAGCATCGACGCGAGGTTCCAGCCGCCCGTACCCCAAACCGACACAGGTGATCAGGTAGAGAATACTAAGGCGATCGAGAGAATTATGGTTAAGGAACTCGGCAAAATGCCCCCGTAACTTCGGGAGAAGGGGGGCCCCCAGCGTGATGGACACGAGCTGTCCGGAGCGTGCAGGGGCCGCAGAGACCAGGGGGAAGCGACTGTTTACTAAAAACACAGGTCCGTGCGAAGTCGCAAGACGATGTATACGGACTGACTCCTGCCCGGTGCTGGAAGGTTAAGAGGACCGGTTAGCCGCAAGGCGAAGCTGAGAATTCAAGCCCCAGTAAACGGCGGTGGTAACTATAACCATCCTAAGGTAGCGAAATTCCTTGTCGGGTAAGTTCCGACCTGCACGAATGGAGTAACGACTTCCCCGCTGTCTCAACCATAAACTCGGCGAAATTGCAGTACGTAAAGATGCTCGTTACGCGCAGCAGGACGGAAAGACCCCGAGACCTTTACTATAGTTTGGTATTGGTGTTCGGAGTGGCTTGTGTAGGATAGGTGGGAGACGTTGAAGCCGTGACGCCAGTCATGGTGGAGTCATCGTTGAAATACCACTCTGGTCACTTTGGACATCTAACTTCGGCCCGTAATCCGGGTCAGGGACAGTGCCTGATGGGTAGTTTAACTGGGGCGGTTGCCTCCTAAAAAGTAACGGAGGCGCCCAAAGGTTCCCTCAGCCTGGTTGGCAATCAGGTGTCGAGTGTAAGTGCACAAGGGAGCTTGACTGTGAGAGAGACATCTCGAGCAGGGACGAAAGTCGGGACTAGTGATCCGGCGGTACATTGTGGAATGGCCGTCGCTCAACGGATAAAAGGTACCTCGGGGATAACAGGCTGATCTTGCCCAAGAGTCCATATCGACGGCATGGTTTGGCACCTCGATGTCGGCTCGTCGCATCCTGGGGCTGGAGTAGGTCCCAAGGGTTGGGCTGTTCGCCCATTAAAGCGGTACGCGAGCTGGGTTTAGAACGTCGTGAGACAGTTCGGTCCCTATCCGCTGCGCGCGCAGGAAATTTGAGAAGGGCTGTCCTTAGTACGAGAGGACCGGGACGGACGAACCTCTGGTGTGTCAGTTGTACTGCCAAGTGCACCGCTGATTAGCTACGTTCGGATGGGATAACCGCTGAAAGCATCTAAGCGGGAAGCCCGCTTCGAGATGAGATTTCCATACACCTTGTGTGTGAGAGGCCCCCAGCCAGACCACTGGGTTGATAGGCCGGACGTGGAAGACAGGACTAAAGACTGTTGAAGCTGACCGGTACTAATAGGCCGATAACTTACACCACACACTCTCCCCGTAAACCCATTCAAAAGGGGTTTACACCCAGGGGAGGGTACAAAGAAACAAGACTGCTTGCGTCCACTATGTGGTTCCCAGACAACAAACCCGTCCCGGACGGCACGTTGCAGGGAACCGACAACTGAATAACAACACCACAGCTGCATCCGCAGCGTCCCTGTTGTAACACCAGATTTCCCACCCCCGTCCAGGGGTGCGGAGCAAGGGTTACGGCGGTCATAGCGTGGGGGAAACGCCCGGTCCCATTCCGAACCCGGAAGCTAAGACCCACAGCGCCGATGGTACTGCACCCGGGAGGGTGTGGGAGAGTAGGTCACCGCCGGACAACAATTAAACACGGTCGAGAGCCCCAACCACACGGTCGGGGCTCTCCCGCATTTAACCCCCAAACCCCACACCACCACCCCCCGCACCGGAACCCCGGACCCTCCCGCAGGAAAACGACCGACCCTCCCGCACCTCCCGCAAGGAAAGGCCATGTCCTGTCCCAGGGCGTGGTGGCCGGTTTGTCTTGTGGTTCGTCTGCCGGCGGCGGGGTGGCGCAGGTTTTTCGCCGGCAGCGGGTCTGTTTTTTGTGGGCCGGTGCGGCTGATGACGCGCAACCCGCCCCGCGACGCGCAGATCCCCTGCCGCTACCGGAATCCCGGCAGCGACAGGAAATCCGCGCATCGCCAGGCACCAGGCGCCGCGCGGGTGGCCCGGGCCAGGCGGCCACGGCATCACGGGCCCTGCCATCCAGGCCCCCCGCAGCTCCCGGCGCCGGCCGGACAACATCTCAGGGTGCGTCGCCCCGGAACCTGCGGAACGTGAGGGAGCGTCCGGAGAGCCCCCAATCACCAAGAGCACGGTTGGGGGATCTCCCACAGTTAACCCACAAAACCCACAGTCAACCCACATCAAACCCACAGAATCCGCTCACGAGCAACTGCTGTGGGTGTTTTGGCGGATAGCGTTTGGAGCCCTGCGGACTGTTAAAGCGCAGGGTGCCAGCAGCATCGGGGGGTGCGTGGATAGGACCTAGGAGGCCCCACGATGAGACCCAAACCTGGATTCGCGTCCGGCAAGAACGACACCAGGAGGCTACGGCTGAGCCGCGCGTCGTGGCGGCACCGATGGATCTCCGTGGGAACAGCGCTGTTGCTGGCGGCCGGAGTTTCCCTCGTCGGGAGCCCCGCGGAAGCAGCCACGCTGACCTTTTCTGCCACGGCCGATGCCGTGGTGAAGCGTGACAGCCCCACCATCAACTTCGGCACGGCAACCGGCCTGAAGGCCGACAACTCGCCGGTCGAGATGGTGTTCATCAAGTTCACGGTAGCCGGGACCGCGGGCAGCACCGTAACCGGCGCCAAACTCAGGCTATTCGCGACTGATCCGTCCAACTCGGGTGGCCAGATCCGCCGGGTACTTAACAACGCCTGGAGCGAAAACACGGTGACGTTCAACAACGCGCCGGTCGCCGAAACCACGGTGGTGGCCTCAAAGGGTGCTGTAGCCGTGAATACGGTTGTGGAGTTTGACCTGTCCAGCGTCATCAAGGGCGACGGCACGTACTCCTTCCGCATCAGCAACACGTCCTCCGATGGCGTCATCTACAGCTCGAAGGAGACGTCGACCACCTCACAGCGGCCGCAGCTGATCCTGACTACGAATGCAACGCCGCCGCCACCCCCGCCGCCACCCCCGCCACCGCCGCCGCCCCCGCCACCACCGCCGGGAAACCCCTGCGGCACGACGACAACACCGCCGGCCACCTACGACCACGTCATCTGGGTGCTCTTCGAGAACAAGACGTACTCGCAGGTCATCGGCAACGCCAGCGCGCCGTACATGACGCAGACGGCGAGGCAGTGCGCCTCGGTGTCCACCTGGACCGACGCCGGTCTGGGCCTGCCCTCGCTGCCGAACTATCTGGCCATGACATCGGGCAGCACACAGGGCGTCACATCGGATTCGAACCCGAGCGGCCTGCCGCCCATTACGGCCGACAACATCTTCCGGCAGGTGAGGGCAACGGGCCAGTCGGAGAAGAGCTACATGGAATCCATGCCATCGAATTGCCAACTGGGCGCGTCGGGCCTGTATGCAGAGCGGCACAACCCCGAAATCTATTACCAGGGGCCGGGGGACAGGGCCGCCTGCGCCACCAACAACGTGCCGATGGGCACTACCAGTTCGGGAAACCTGGCCAGGGACCTCGCCAACAACACCCTGCCGAATTTCTCCTTCATCGTCCCGAATGTCTGCAATGACATGCACGACTGCAGCGTCGCCACGGGCGACACCTGGCTTTCCCAGTGGCTGCCGGTCATCCTGGCCAGCCAAAGCTACCAGGGCGGACGAACAGCGGTCTTCGTGCTCTTCGACGAGGACACCCCGGTGCCCAACTTCGTGGTGGCTCCGTCCGTGGTCCCGGGCACTGTTATCCAAGGTTCCTACAGCCATTACTCGCTGCTGCGGACAACCGAAGAAATGCTGGGCATCGGGCCCAAGCTGCTCAACGCCGGGACGGCGCTGAGCCTGCGGCCGGCACTGAGGCTGTAGCCGCCCGGAATATCCGGTCAATACCGGAGCAGCGACGTCCGGCCGGGGAACATAACCCGGCCGGACCTCGTTGTGCGGGCGGGACCTGGTTCGATTTGGACAAGGTCGCCACCGCCTCCCTTCGAAGGACACTTCATGGCCGCACGCACCATCGTCATCACCGGAGCCAGCGACGGCATCGGCGCGTCCGCCGCACGGACCCTGAGCAAACAGGGGGAGCGGGTCGTCGTCGTCGGGCGTTCCGCGGAAAAAACCGAGCGGCTCGCAACAGAAATCGGTGCGGACTATTTCGTCAGCGACTTCGCTGACCTGTCCCAGGTGCGTGCCCTCGCCGCGCAGCTGCTGGAGAAGTACCCGCGGATCGACGTCCTGGCCAACAACGCCGGCGGGATCATGGGCCAGCGCGAACTCACCGTGGACGCCTGCGAGTTGACCTTCCAGGTCAACCACCTCGCCCCGTTCCTGCTCACCACCGAGCTGATGGACGTGCTGACGGCCAGCAACGCGACCGTCATCAACACCTCCAGCGCCGCCAACGGCTTCGGCCGGCTGGACCTGGACGACCTCGACTCCGCGCGGAACTACTCCACCAACCGCGCCTACGGCACCGGCAAGCTCGCCAACATCCTCTTCACCGCCGAACTGCACCACCGCTACGGCGCCGAGGGAATCACGACGGCGGCCTTCCACCCCGGCGTGGTGGCCACCAACTTCGCGGCCGCATCCTCGAGCCCCATGCGGCACGCGTACAAGACCTTCCTCAACCGGTTCCTGCTGCGCCCGGAACAGGGCGCGGACACCCTCGTCTGGCTCGCCACGGCAAAGCCCGGGCAGGACTGGGTCTCCGGCGCGTACTACGCCAAGCGGGCGCTGGCGAAGGCCAACAAGCAGGCCTACGACGCGGACCTGGCGCGGGAGCTGTGGGACCGCAGCGAGGAAATGGTCAGCCGGGATCTCGACAAGCTCGGCCACCGGGGCTGAGCTCGATCACCGGGGCTGAGCTCGGCCACCGGGCCTAGCCGCCGAACTCAGCGCGGCCGCTCGACCCTGCCGATCGCGTCCAGCGCACTTTCCATCGTCCCGGCCAGCTCACCCGCCGGGGCCGGCCTGGCGAACAGATAGCCCTGCAGGGAATCGCAGCCCCGGTCCATCAGGTACTGGGCCTGGGCCGGCGTCTCGATGCCCTCGGCCGTGACCAACAGGCCCAGGCCGTGGGCGGCGGTGATCATCGTGGTGAAAAACGGCAGCCGTTCCTGGCCGGTCCTGATCATCGCGACGAACGAGCGGTCGATCTTGACCTCGTCCAGCGGCAGCTCCCTGAGCCGGTCCAGGGACGCGTAGCCGGGGCCGCAGTCGTCCATCGCGATCCGCACGCCGGCCTCGCGAAGCTGGCGCAGCTGGCGCAACACGTCGGAGTCGGCGTCGAAGAACACGCTCTCGGTCAGTTCCAGCATGAGCTGGCGCGGATCCACCCCGGCTGACGCCACGATCGCAAGCACGTCCGTGCCGAAGTCGCGGTGCTGGAACTGCAGGCCGGAGACGTTCACCGCAACGCTGTAGGCGGCATCGCCGGTCAGCCAGGGCCGGATTTCGGCGCAGGCGCGGCGCAGGACCTCGTCGCCGATTTCGCGGATCAGTCCGCTCTGCTCCGCCGCGGGCAGGAATTGGTTGGGCGGAACCACGCGGCCGTGCCGTTGCCAGCGCGCGAGGGCCTCGAACTGGACTACCGAGCCAAGCCTGGGGGACACCACCGGCTGGTAGTGCACCGAGATCTGGCCCAGCTCGACGGCGCGCCGGAGCCCGGTCCCGCCGTCGGGCCGGTGCGCCGCAGTGTCCAGCATCGCCGGCAGGAAGCGCAGCCACGTGCCCGGGCCGCCTGTCTTAGCCGCGGTCATGGCCGCATCCGCCTGCCGCAGCAGTTCCGCGCCGTCCGCAGTCTGGCCGGTCTGGGAGGCCAGCCCCATGCTCACGCCGGGCCGCACCAGGGTCCCGCCGACGAGCAGCGGCTCCTGCACGGCCGCGGCGACCCGCGCGGCCACCGCGTCCGCGTTGAGGCAATCGGTCAGCAGCACCCCGAATTCGTCCGCGCCGAGGCGGGCCACCGTGTCGTGCGGGCGGACGCAGTTGCGCAGCCGGCCGGCGACCTCCACCAGGAGCTCATCGGCGGCCGAACACCCCAGCGTGTTGTTGAGGTTCCCGACGTCGGCCAGGTCCAGCAGCAGGATGTCCACCGGATCCGCCCGACGCAGCGCCGCGGCCAGCCGCTCATTGAACAGGGTCCCGTTGGGCAGCGCGGTCAGCGGATCACGCAGCACCCCGGCCTTGAGCCGGTCATCGTGTTCGGCGAACGCGGCAGCCCCCGCAGGGGAAGAAACAGCAGAAGCAGCAGCAGTACGACGGCGGTGCGCCGCGGCTCCTGCCGCGGCGCCTGAACCGGCGGCGGGCGGGGAGTCCGGCCGGGTTCCCACACCGCGGACCGACAGCGCGACGGGCTGCCTTGCGGGGGCGGAATCCGGGCCGGCCGGGACCAGCGAGCAGGTGATCTCGACCCGGAGTTCGGTGCCGTCGGCGCGGCGGCCGGAACCGGTCAGGGTGCGGGAGCCGTGGGCGGCGGTGGCCGCCAGACCGGCCAGGACGGCGCGGAAATCCTCACGCCAGGTCTCGGCCAGCAGGAGGCCGGAGTCGGCGCCGAGGAGCCGGGCGCGGGGGTAGCCGAAGAGCTGCTCCGCGGCCAGGTTCAGGAAGGAAATGGTTCCGTCCGGGTCGAGCAGCAGCAGCGCGTCCGGGCTGTGCTCCAGCAGTACTTGTGCGAAATCAGCGTCCAAAGTGTTTGCCTGCCCCCAAGCGACGGATACGGAAAATGCAGCCGCCGCACCACATCTGATTCGGTAGGCAGGGCGGGCTGCGCCTTCTGAATCATATGTGGTGCGGGGCGCCGCCGCGTCACCCGCGTCAGGGGGAGGCGACAATGTGTAGGGATGGTTGGCCTGTTCAGTGTCCCTGCTGTGTGGGGAGCGGGTCCGCGTGGCGGTGCACGAGCGCCCAGGTGGTGCCTTCGGGGCGATAAATGCTGGTCACCCGCAGGTCCAGGGACGAGATGGCGTCGCCGCCGCCGATCCTGGCCTGCCAGTGTTCGATGTCCAGGAAACAGGCGAGATGGGGCGTGACATGCCGGGTCAGGGGATCCACGGCGGTTACCTCTCCGTCTCGGAACCGGGCAGCCGCGGCATCGAGGGCCTCAGCGACTTTCTTCCAGCCCACCACCGGCGGGCCCCACGGATTGGCCAGGGACACATCGGAGCGGTGGGAAAAGACAGCCTTGGCGGGTTCCGGGTCGCCTTTGGCAAACCGGTTCACGGCTTCACGAAACTGTTCGATGACCTCTTCGAGGCGCATGGTTCCCGCTTTCTGGCTGACAGGTTTTGGATCCGACGGCGTCAGTACAGCGGCGTCGGGGATATCCGAATCCTATCCCCGCGGCGTCGCTGTACCGCCTTCGCGGCGTCGGCGTCGACCACCTCTTTGTAGTGCTGGACCAGTTCGGCGCCCAGGACCGACCACGTCCGGCCCTGGACCGAGGTGTGGGCCGCCGCGGCGAACGCGCGGCGCTTGGCGTCGTCGCCCATCAGGTCCATCACGCGTGCCCGCAGCCCGGCCAGGTCGCCCGGCTTATACAGCCAGCCGGTGCGGGAGTTTTCGACCAGGTCCAGCGGGCCGCCGCGGCCCGTGGCCACCACCGGAACGCCCGATGCCATGGCCTCCTGGATGGTCTGGCAGAACGTCTCGAACTCGCCGGGGTGCACGAACAGGTCGAAGGATGCCACCGCCCGGGCCAGCTCCTCGCCGCCGAGGAACCCGGTAAACACCGCGTCCGGCAGCGCCGCCTCGAGGGCCGGCCGCTGGGGGCCGTCGCCCACGATCACCAGGCGTGTGCCGGGGACATCTGCCAGCACTGCCAGGTCCTCCACCTGTTTTTCGACCGCGAGCCGGCCCACATAGCCGATGATCCGCTCGCCGTCCGGCGCTACGGCGGCCCGCCAGCCGCCGTCGCGCTTCTCCGGGCTGAACCGCTGCGTGTCCACGCCGCGCCGCCACATGTCCACCCGCGGAATGCCGCGGCCGCGGAGCTGGTTGAGCGCGAAGGTGGAGGGCACGAGGGTCCGGGATGCCAGCACGTGGATGTGCTCCACCCGGTTCCAGGCCCAGTTCTCCAGGAACGGCACGCCATAGCGGCCGGCGTAACCGGGAACCTCGGTCTGATAGATGGCAACCGTGGGGATCCCCAGCTGGTGCGCGGCCTGTACCGCCCGCCAGCCGAGCACGAACGGGGACGCCAGATGGACGACGTCGGGCGCGAAATCGGCAAGGATTCGCTTGACCCGATACACACCGCCCAACGCCACCCGTACATTCGCATACCCGGCCAGCGGCACCGAGGGGAGCCGGTGGATGTACGCGCCAAGCACCTCGTGCGGGACCTCGGTGTCCTGCGTGGACGGCGCGATCACCAGCACCTCGTCTCCGCGCTCCTGAAGATGCTCCAGGACCCGCAGGATCGAGTGCGTTACCCCGTTCATCAATGGCAGGAATGATTCGGCCACAATTGCGATCCTCACCCCTCCACGGTGCGTGCGGTGGCTGTCGGGCCGGGGGAGCGGGTGTGGCCGGGAGGGGAAGAGTGGGTTAACACGAAGGCCCGGGTTCTCGCCCGGTTTTCGCATTGTGGAATTTAGTTATCCTATTGTGAAATGGTGTGATCTGGCTTACTGTGGTTTTACGTCCTCAACGATGTGGGCGGAATCCAAGTGATTGGTCTGAGTTCCATGTACATCCCACAACCTGCAGGGCTGAAAGCGAGTTCGGCCCCTGCCCGGAGGAATACGGCGCCGGCGCGCCTCCTCCTGAACAGCTCTGATCGCCCCGGCGGCGCCTTCAGACCCCGACCGCCGTGGGCAGATCCCCGCAGCTGACCGGTTCAGATATACAGGCGGCACCGCCTCCGCCACCGTGCTGACACCGCACGAATTAAGACGGATCCCCGCTTCCCTCCTGCTTGAGAGCCTGCCATCTCCTGGCGCGCTGACCCCCGGAAGCCGGAACCACAGCCCCACTGCTTGTATGCGGCATTTGGCATACCCAAAATTTCTTCAATTCCAGAAAGGCTTTTCCATGAATCTGGTGCCGGAAACGACCCGCCCAATCGATGTAGCCATTCCCGAGGACACCATGGGCCACCACCATGAGCACCACCACCATGAGCACCACGACCCCATCATGCACGAGCCGCCGGTCAGTGCTGAGGCCCTGGGCTTGTCGCCGACAAGCGCCCGGCTCTACAACCAGGATCTTGCCCCGACGAAGATGGCCGGACGCCGGTGGACCGCGTACAGCATCTTCACTCTGTGGGCCAACGACGTGCACAGCCTGGGGAACTACGGCTTCGCGATCGGGCTCTTCGCGCTGGGCCTCGGGGCCTGGCAGATCCTGCTGGCCCTCGGTGTGGGCGCCGTCCTGCTGTTCCTGCTCCTGACCCTTTCGGGCTTCATGGGCCACAAGACGGGTGTCCCCTTCCCCGTCATGAGCCGCATCGCGTTCGGCATCCACGGCGCCCAGATTCCCGCACTCATCCGTGGCGGCGTCGCGATCGCTTGGTTCGGAATCCAGACCTATCTGGCATCCCTGGTCCTGAGGGTTCTGCTCATCGCGCTGGTTCCGGGACTGGCGGACCTCGACAAGAATGACATCCTGGGCCTGTCCACCCTCGGCTGGGTGTCGTTCCTGTCCCTGTGGATTGTCCAGGTCATCATCGTCCGGTACGGAATGGACATGATCCGCAAGTACGAGGCCTTCGCCGGGCCGATCATCCTCGTCACGATGGCAGGCCTCGCCATCTGGATGTTCCTCCAGGCCGGCGGCTCCATCGCTCTCTCGACTAAGGATGCCCTGACCGGAGATGCCATGTGGCGCGAAATCTTCGCCGGCGGCGCCCTCTGGGTCTCCATCTACGCCACCTTCGTCCTGAACTTCTGCGACTTCACCCGTGCCTCGACCACCCGCAAATCCATCATCAAGGGCAACTTCTGGGGCATCCCGATCAACATGCTCTTCTTCGGCCTCATCGTCGTCGTCATCACCGGGGCCCAGTTCAAGATCAACGGCGCCATCATTGGCAGCCCCTCCGACATCGTCCAGTCCATCCCCAACACGTTCCTCCTGGTGGCAGCGGCGCTGGCTCTCCTGGTCCTGACCATCGCGGTGAACCTGATGGCCAACTTCGTCGCCCCCATCTACGCCCTGACCAACCTCATGCCCAAACGGCTCGACTTCCGCCGCGCCAGCCTGGTCAGCGCCATCATCGGCCTGGTCATCCTGCCGTGGAACCTGTACAACAACCCCGCCGTGATCGTGTACTTCCTCGGCGGCCTGGGCGCCCTCCTCGGCCCGCTGTTCGGCGTCATCATGGCCGACTACTGGCTCATCCGGAAGACCCGGATCAACGTCCCCGAGCTCTACACGGAAATCAGCCACGGCTCCTACTTCTACAGGAAGGGCGTCAACACCCGGGCCGTCGCAGCCTTCATCCCGGCCGCGGTCATCTCGCTCCTCATCGCCTTCATCCCGGCACTGGCACCGGCGGCCGCGTTCTCCTGGTTCATCGGCGCAGGCATCGGAGCCATCGCCTACTTCCTCATCGCGGACCGCAACAGGACGTTCCACGACGTGTCCGGCGAACCGATCGCCGTCCCCAGCCTCCACTAGGACCCCGGTCAAGATCCCACAATCCGCGGGGCCGGGCACTCCCCTCAGGAAGGCCCGGCCCCGAGACCTCCCCACCCGACCCGACCCGAAGGACACCATGCGCATCCTCGTCGCCAACGTCAACACCACGGCGTCCATGACCGAATCAATTGCCGCCCAGGCCCGCGCGGCCGCCGCCCCCGGGACGGAGATCGTCGGCCTGACACCCCGGTTCGGCGCCGACTCCTGCGAGGGCAACTTTGAAAGCTACCTTGCGGCCATCGCGGTCATGGACGCCGTTCTCGCCTACCCGGAACCGTTCGACGCCGTCATCCAGGCCGGCTACGGCGAGCACGGGCGGGAGGGGCTGCAGGAGCTTCTGGACGTCCCCGTCGTCGACATCACCGAAGCGGCGGCCAGCACGGCCATGTTCCTGGGCCACAAATACTCGGTGGTCACCACCCTTGACCGGACGGTCCCGCTGATCGAGGACCGGCTGAAACTCGCCGGGCTGGATGCGCGCTGTGCCTCCGTCCGCGCGAGCGGCCTTGGTGTCCTCGAACTCGAAGAATTCCCCGAGCGGGCGGTCGAGGCCATCCTCGACCAGGCCAAACGCGCCGTTGAAGACGACAAGGCAGAGGTGATCGTCCTCGGATGCGGCGGCATGTCGGGCCTTGATGAAAGGATCCGGACCCGGCTTGGCGTCCCCGTCGTCGACGGCGTCGCAGCCGCGGTCACCATCGCGGAGTCGCTGGTGCGCCTGGGACTGTCCACCTCGAAAGTCCGCACCTACGCCGCGCCGCGACCCAAAGTGGTGACCGGCTGGCCGTTCCCCACATCCATCACAGAAAAGGTGAGCACCAATGACTGACGCAACAGAGCCCCAGTTTGACCTCGTGATCCGGGGGCGGCGGGTCCTGACCACCGCCGGGATCGCGGCCCGCGAAGTGGGGGTGCGGGGCGGGAAGATCGTGGCCCTGGAACCCCTGGGCAACGGGCTCTCCGGCGCCGAAACGATCGACCTGGCCGACGACGAGACCCTCATCCCCGGCCTGGTGGACACCCACGTCCACGTCAACGAGCCGGGCCGGACCGAGTGGGAGGGCTTCGCGTCCGCGACCCGCGCGGCGGCGGCCGGGGGCGTGACCACCATCATCGACATGCCGCTGAACTCCATCCCGCCCACCACCACCGTGGAAAACCTCAAACTCAAGCGCAGCGTGGCCGAGGACCAGGCGTTTGTTGACGTCGGGTTCTGGGGCGGTGCCGTGCCAGGCAACAAGGCCGAGCTGCGCGGTCTCCACGACGAGGGCGTGTTCGGCTTCAAGTGCTTCCTGCTGCACTCCGGCGTGGACGAGTTCCCGCACCTGGAAGCGGACGAGATGGAAGAGGACATGGCCGAGCTCAAGTCCTTTGACTCGCTCATGATCGTCCACGCCGAGGACTCCCACGCGATCGACCACGCACCCCACCCGGGCGGCGACCACTACGCGACGTTCCTGGCCTCCCGCCCCCGCGGCGCCGAGAACAAGGCGATCGCCGAGGTGATCGAACGGGCCCGCTGGACCGGGGCCCGGGCGCACATCCTGCACCTGTCCTCCTCGGACGCGCTGCCGATGATCGCCAGCGCCAAGCGCGACGGCGTGCACCTGACCGTGGAGACCTGCCCGCACTACCTGACCCTGATGGCCGAGGAGATCCCCAACGGCGCCACGGCGTACAAGTGCTGCCCGCCGATCCGCGAGGCGTCCAACCGGGAGCTGCTGTGGAAGGGCCTGCAGGACGGCACCATCGACTGCATCGTCTCGGACCACTCACCCTCCACCCTGGACCTCAAAGACCTGGAAAACGGCGACTTCGCCGTGGCCTGGGGCGGGGTGTCCTCCCTGCAGCTGGGCCTGTCCCTGATCTGGACCGAGGCCCGGCACCGCGGCATCGCCCTGGAACAGGTGGTGTCCTGGATGGCCGAGAAGCCGGCCGCCCTGGCACGGCTCTCCACCAAGGGCCAGCTGGCGCTTGGGTACGACGCCGACTTCTCGGTCTTCGCCCCGGACGAGGCCTACGTCGTGGACGTCTCCAAACTCAAGCACAAGAACCCCATCACCCCCTACGACGGCAAAGCACTCTCCGGCGTCGTCCGCAAAACCTACCTCCGCGGCACCCTGGTCGACGGCCGGACCCCCACCGGCAAACTCATCCGCCGCGGCGGGATCGAGGGAAGGCAGCCCGAAAAGCGCCAGCACGAAGACCCCTCGGTCAGTTACGCCTAGATCCCGGCCGGCCACGCCGGCTGGGGCGCCGAAGTTGCCCCGCACTGCCGTCATGGCCGTGCGGGGCAACTTCCGAACCGGTTTCCGGTCTCAGCGCGGAGTTGTGGCGCCGGACCGACGCATCGGGTCCGGCCCGTTACCGACGCTGCAGAGTTGGCGCATCGGATCGGGCCAGTTGCCGACTCGACCGGGTGCATGGGTGGCGGCCCGGGCGGAGCCGCGGTGCGCGGCAAGGGAAACGGAATGAAGCAAGGGGGTGTGGATTGACATGACTGTTCTCCTGACTGAAATTTGAATTCCGTACGCCGAGGGCGCCGGTGGCCGTTGTCTGCCCGTAAGAGGGCAGGGATGGCCTTATTCAGTCAGGGGAAGACCCCGGGTCGAAGGACGGACCGGCTGCCGGAGCATGCGCCATGTCCGGCACCGGGGCACTCCTGCTCGCGGCCAAGGGATTCCAGAATCCGGCGGCGTCACCTGCAGCCTGGGCACCGCCGCCCCCGGGCCCGGCTCCGGGTCCGGAGGACGAGGAGCCTGCAGGGCCCTGCAGAGCGGACAGCCAGGGCAGCTTCTCCGGATCCTGCGGGGCGGCTGGTGGCGAGGAAGGTGCGAGGTATTCGTCAGCTGCCGGCAATGCCCGGACCGCAGCGGCGTCAACCGGCAGCTGCGCCGCGGTGTCGCCCGGTCCCGCAGTCCGTTGGCCAAGGCCGGCCGCGGCTTGCTTCGGCAGCGCGGCGTCCGGTGGGGTGGCCGGTGCGGTTGCCGGTGCAGTGGCCGGGCGGGCCTCATTGCCGGTGGTCGGGGCAAGCGGGACCCGGGGCGGGACCACCGGGGGAACGGGGAGCGAGACCGGCAGGACGCCGGACGCCTGGTCAATGACGTCTGCTGCCGGGTTGAGGACCGGGGCGGCAGCCGTGAGGACCGGGGCAGTCTCGGTGAGGACCGGGGCGGCAGTGTCGGCCACGGTTGCGACAGCAGCCGGTGCCTGGTTCAAAACCGCAACGGCGGTGCGCGCCAGGGCAGCCGCCGTCTGGGCCGGAGGGGCGACCGGAAGGGGCACTTCTTTGATCGGCACGGCGCCGGGCCCGGATCCCGGACCGGCCGGCGCGGCGTCGGCGGTTCCGGCACCCCAGACGAGCCAGGCCAGGGCAAGAAACGCGGAAAGCATCAGGGCGCGCGCGGCAGGACCGCAACGATCCCGCAGGCTGCTTCCCATCCGATGAACCCCCAGAGGTGACGGAGCCTCAGACTACGCCCGGTGCCGTCGCCCAGTCCAGAGGTCGCGTTGACTTCCGGAAACCTCCACGTGGCCGGCGAAACGGGGCTGACGCAGGCAGGAACCCCTCGGCACACGCGGCCCGTCCGCCGTAAAATTGGAGTCAGAGGTGTTCCAGAAATGACCGGGCCAATCGTCGTCGTACTCTTGCTCCTCGCCGCCGTCACCCTGCTCGGTGTCATCGGCACGGTGGTGGTGGTGGTGCGTGACGGCCGCGGCCGGGTCCCGGCGGAGCGCTCGGACCGCCCCTGGATGGCGGGAAACCTGCCCAGCGTGCCGTACTCGCTCTGGCGCTTCTAACCGTGGGTGTCGTGCCGGAGGACGTCCGGGAGTTCATCGACGTAGACCGTCTGGGGCGGCTCGTAGTAGATCACCAGAACCTGCTCACCGACGGCAAAAACGCTGGTCTTGTCGAAGGGGTGGGCGTGGAAGGCGCTGGTGCCGCCCCGGAAGGGCAGCATCACCTCGCCGATGGTGCCGGGCCCGATCGGTCCGGTGACCCGTCCGATCTTTCCCGTCAGGCTCCGGTCAACGTCCTTATGCATCCGGGGCTTTCGGCGGCTGCTTGGCTCCGTCCCGGCCGTTCCTGAGCGCGGACCGGAGGGCAGGGAGGTAATCGCCCACCTGGGCCAGGATCCCGCCGATCATCCGGTTGATGCCGTCGCCGCCGTTCAGGACGGTGAGCTGCCCGACGTGCGCAAACGGGGCGGCCGCCGCCGCGATGATGGCCGGCATGGTCTCGGCCAGCTGCTGGGAAATGACGGCCTCCTGGTTGGTCCCGAGCGCTTCGGCGCGTGCCTTGATGCCGTCCGCCTCGGCGAGGGCCTTGGCCTTGATGGCGGAGGCGGCGGCGTCACCACGGGCCTTCGTGGCCGCAGCCTCCGCTTCACCGGTGACGCGGGTGGCTCCGGCCGCGGCTGCCGCCGCCGTCGCGTTGGCCTGGGCCTGGAGTTCGGTGCGCCGGGCGTTGGCCTGGGCTTCGAGTTCGGTGCGCCGGGCCAGGGCTTCGGCGGCACTGATGTCGGCGGATTTCTGGCCCTCGGCGTCGGTCCGCTTGGCATAGGCCTTGGCATCGGCGGGCTTGCGGACGGTGGTCTGGAGCTTCTGCTCCTCCCGGTCCGCCTCGAGCTTGGCCACCTCGGTTTCCTGGACCACCACCTGCTGGCGGGCGGTGGCATCGGCGAGCGGGCCGGCCTGGGCGGCGTTGGCCTTGGCCCTTTCGGCGTTGGCCTGCGCCAGGGATTGCCGGATCGCGGAGACGCTCTGGGCGTCGGCAATCAGCGCCTCCGCCTCGGCTTCCTTTTCCGCCGCTTCACGGTTCCGGGTGGCCTCGGCGATGCGGGCCTCCATCTTGACCTGGGCAATATGGGGTTTGGCGATGTTCTGGATGTAGCCCGTGGGATCCTGCAGGTCCTTGATCTGCAGCGAATCGACCACGAGGCCGAGCTTCTCCATTTCAACCCCGCTGGCGCCGCGGACCTGCGACGCCAGTTTGTCGCGCTCGCGGATGATTTCCTCCATGGTCATGCTGCCGATGATCGAGCGCAGGTGCCCTTCAAATACGTTGTAGACCTGGCTTTCCATTTTGGGCTGCTGGCCCAGGAACCGCCGCGCGGCATTGGCGATGAAGGGCGGGGCGTCGCCGATCTTGTATATGACAACACCCTCGACTATCACCTGGATGCCCTGGGACGTCACGCAGGAAACCTTGAGTTCGGTTTCATTCAGGGTCAGGGACAGGGTCCTCACGGTCTGGAGCCCGGGCAGCACGAGGGCGCCCTTGCCGGTGACGATCTTGAAGTCCATTCCCTCCCGGGTGTCCAGCGTGCCCCGCGTCAGCCCGGAGATGATGAGGGCTTCATTGGGCTCGGCCACCTTCCACATCAACTTTGTCGCCAGCCAGATGACGGCGACGACGACGACCGCGCCGATGAGCGTGGCAATCAGCGGGTAGAAGCCTGACAAGTCCGGCATGACCAGGTCCTTTCACTGTGGTGGAAAAGGCGTAGAGCAACGCGGCTGCTGGCGGTCCCCGGCTGGTCTGGATACGGGAAACGCCGGCCGCCGAGCCAGCTGTTGTAGACAGTCTGTGTGGCTCCCCGCCGGGAAGTCCATAGCAGGCCCGGCTTTTTTGCCGGTGGACGTTTGTACTGCGGCAACCGCGCTGTGGCAACCGGGCTGGTGGCAGTTGAGCTGGCGCAACTGGTGGCGGCAGCTGGGCTGGCCCGTCGTCCCTCGGGTCGCCGCTACGGCCCCAGCATCCTCCGGGCCTCGCGTTCGGCGTCAAGCTCCTCGGGGGTCACCGTCGCTCCGGCCAGGAATCCGGCTCCGGCGATGATCCGCCGCAGTTCCGCCACGGTCCTCGGTGTGCTGACGCCCTGGTGCGCCATGGCGTGGCAGTTGGCGCAGAGCGGCACGAGGTCCGTGACCGGATCCAGTTCGTAGCCGCCGCCGAGCTGGGAGACCGGGACGATGTGATGGACGTGGATGAAATCCTTGCCGATCGCGCCATAGCTGATTTCAAACGAGAACCCGCAGGCCGCGCAGCCGGTGCCGTGATGCGCGATGCAGGCGCGCCGGGCTTCGGGGCTTCGTTCGTACCGGTTTATCGGAACCCGGGTGAGGGCCCCCTCGGGGTAGGTGCCTGGTGCGGGCTGTGTGGGGTCCGGTCCCGGCGGCCGCCCGAACTCGGTCCAGAGGGCCCGGATTCTGGCCTCCTCGGACGGCCCGACGGTCAGCACCGGGCCGTGCGTCCCGTCCGGGTGACCCTCCGCCACGGACTCCTCGGGAACGCCGACGTCGAGCTGGTCAGGAAGCCGGTCGCCGAGGGGGTCGCCGATCTGGTCGCCGATCTGGTCGCCGAGGGACAGGAGAGCGTCGAAGGCCACGATCACGGGCCTTGCCGTCCCATCGGGCCCGGCATAGAGCGGTTCTGGTTCCGGCTGCGCGGAGACCACGACACCGTGCCCGATCAGCCCGCGTCCGTGACGCCCCTGCAGGAGCAGCCAGGCTTCGGTGCCGGAGCGGATGTTCCGGTGGCGGCCGACGTCCCAGGGCTCCATGTGCAGCCCCGCAACGGCGACCCGATCGACGGCTGCGGGGTAATTCCAGCGGTTCCAGTGCTCCGGGTCCCAGGCCAGGATGATGGCGGTCATGGTCCATTGTCCCAGTGACCCGGCCGGGCGCGCGCCCATTTGCCGGAAACGGCCGCATAGCGAGGTGGTTAGCGGCCGTTTGTGGCAAATGGGCGCACTTATGGGGGCCGGACGAACCGCGGCCGGGCCGGACCGCCGTTGCAGGCAGGTCGCAGGCATGTCGCCGGCACAAGGAAGCTGGTGCAGCCGCTGCGTTTCCGCGAGGCGCCTGCACCAGCAGGTAGTACGAATTTTCAGATTGCTATGAAACGTTACTCATTCGCGGCTCCCTTTGTCCCGGTGATTACTTCCGGGTTTACCTTGCGTCGTCGGCCATATGCCTCGACATCAGCCAACCGGCGCCAATCATTGCTACGCCCAGCACCAAAAGGGTCCAGTCGTCCGCCATGTTCAGCGACAGGAAGTTAGCCGCCGACCCCACGCCGACAATGAGCCCGTAAACGCTAAGGACGATGTACAGCAGGCCGAAGCCCATGAGGAAGTTCCGGGCGCCCATGGCATTCCGCGACATGGCTGCTCCGGTAGCGCCGATGGCCAGCTGAACGATATTCAGCAACATCGACACCTGGAACAGATTCAGGAACATGGCCCTGGAATCAGGTCCGAAGAACCTCAGTTCGCCGTACTGCGTGGTGATACCGGGGATGAACCCCAGGATGCCCACGACTAACAGGACGATACCAACACCCATGCCGACGTTCTGAACATCTGTCCGACCGAAGTGAACGCCGTGTGCATGTGGGGATGCGGTAGTCATTTTCTGCCTCCAACCACTGATTGCGGACATTCCAATTTTACGGCGGGCCTCTGGAAAAAGCGCCGTCGGAAAGAGGGATTGAACGGTGTCGATCAGCGGCGGCGCCTGCCGGGTCCGGGTGTTGAGCCTGTCGGAACCTTGGCCGTGCCCCGCACATGGCACCATGGAACACGATGAAACTGCGCGCTGATCAGACCGGAGAACGTGGCCTTCCCATGCCCTTGGGGCTGCAGGGGGCGCTGGAGTCCGCGCAGGCAGCCGTCATTTCGGCCCTCGTGGTGGCCGCGCCGATCATCGCCGTGTGGGCCACGGCCGGCTTCCAGAACGGCGGCTTCGACGTGCTCGCGCGGCTGGCCGGCCAGGCGTGGCTGCTGATCCACGGCGTCCCGCTGCTCCTGGACACCGCCGGCACCGGAGCGGCAGGGTCCGCGGCGCGCCCGGGCTCGGCCACCCTCTCGCTCATCCCGCTGGGGCTGACCCTGATCCCGTTCCTCCTCGCCTGGCGGGCCGGCCGCCGGCTGGCCCGCGCCTCCTACACGGACCAGCTCTGGCAGGCGCTGCTTGGCTCCTGGCTGATGTACGCCGGCTTCGGCCTGACCACGGGCTTCGTCTGCCGCACCGACGACGTCGGCATCAGCCTCTGGTCCGCCGCGCTGATCCCCGTGGTTCCCTTCGCGCTCGGCATGGTGGTCGGGGCGCGCCGCGAGGCGGCCTCGTGGAGCCGGCTGATCGGCGTCGACGCGGTGGACTGGATTTCCCGCACCAGCCAGCACTCGCGCTGGGCCGGGTCGTACCTGGGCTCCGCCGTCAAGGCCGGTTCCGTGGCGCTGATGGCCAGCCTGACGCTGTCCGCCCTGCTGCTCGCCGTCGACATCTTCATCCACTGGAACCTCGTGATCGCCGTCTATGAAGGGCTCGACGCCGGAGCCATGGGAGGTGCCGTCCTCACCATCGCGCAGCTCGGCTTCCTGCCCAACCTCGCGGTGTTCGCGCTCGCCTGGACCTCAGGCTCGGGCTTCGCCCTGGGGATCGGCTCACAGGCGGGGGCACTCGGGACGGCCGTCGGGCCGCTGCCGTCCATCCCGCTGTTCGCGGCGCTGCCCTCCGGTCCGCCGGACTACGGCTTCGTCGCGCTCGTGGTGCCCGCGCTCGCCGGCGCCCTGGCCGGCTGGTGGTTCCTGCGCGAGGGGGAGAACCACTTCGACGAGTGGCTGTCCATCAAGATCCGTGCCCGCTGGTTCACCGCGGCCGTGTCCACCCTCGTCCTGGGCGCCATGATCGGCAGCGTGGCCGGGCTGCTCGCAGCGGGTCTCGCGTGGCTGGCGCGCGGATCCGCCGGCGTCGGGCGGCTGACGGATATCGGCCCGGACCCGCTCCGGACGGCCCTGTACGTGGCCGCCGAGGTGGGAATCGGCGTCGTCATCGGTTACGCGGCGGGACCCTGGCTGGAACGCCAGCAGAAACTGCGCGAGGCGGACCTGGACAGGGCCGCACGGAACTAGCCGGGCTGCCCGGCGCAGGCCCACGGCCTCAGCGCAGCTGGGCCGACAGCGACTTCTCCAGCTGCGTGCGGCACTCGGAGGCCCTCTGCTGCGTGAGGGCAGAGCGCGTGCACTCCTGGTAATCGCGGAACTGGTTGAAGAACGCTGCGGAGGCGAGGATCACCAGGACCATGACCGCGGAGACCAGCAGGCCGGCGATCGTCCCGAACAGCACCAGCCGGGATTCCTTGCATTTGAGGGCCCGGATCAGCACCATGATGCCCAGTACGAGGCCCACCGCCGTCAGGAGCGCGGTCAGCCACAGGTAGCTGATGTCCAGCCGGAAAACGAAGAACGAGCCCAGGACCACCAGGATGAAGATGCGGAACAGGGTGTGGGTCTTGACGAGCGATGCTTTGGCCGCCTCGCTGGGCGGCTGACGGCTCCGCTGGCTGTCGGCGGGGCCGTTCGGGGGATTCATGTTTGCCAGCCTACGCGAGCGGCCCCATAAGCTAGGACGATGCGCATAGTTGTCCTCGTGTCCGGTACCGGCTCCAACCTCCAGGCCGTCATCGACGCCGTGAAAGAGGGGCGGCTCGACGTCGAGATCGCCGCCGTCGGCGCGGACCGGCCGGGGACCTACGGGATCGAGCGCTCGGCCGCCGCCGGAATCCCGACCTTCGTGGTGGACTTCAAGGCCTGCCCGGACCGGGCGGCCTGGAACGAGGCGCTCACCGGGGCCGTGGCCGCCTTCGCGCCGGATGTGGTGGTGTCCTCGGGGTTCATGCGGATTGTCAGCGCGGACTTCATCGAGGCCTTCGGCGGCAAATACCTCAACACCCACCCGGCGCTGCTCCCCGCTTTTCCCGGCGCCCACGGCGTCCGTGATGCCCTGGCCTACGGCGTGAAGGTCACCGGCTGCACGGTGCACTGGGCCGACGCCGGGGTGGACACGGGCCCCATCATCGCGCAGGAGGCCGTGGCGGTCGGGGACGGCGAGACCGAGGAGTCGCTGCACGAGCGCATCAAGGTGGTGGAGCGCCGGCTGCTCGTGTCCACGCTGGCGTCCCTCGCCGCGGCTGAAAAGTCACCCAAGTAACTCGCAGTAGTTGTCGTTTTCAGGCCTCAAAACGACAACAACTGCCAGTCAGTTGGGCTGCTGCGCGGGGCTCCTACTCGAGGCGGCGCTGCTTGGTCTCGGGGGAGAAGAACGCCATCCACAGCACGGACAGCAGCACCAGGCCGCCGGCCAGGGCGAACGACGTCGCCAGCCCCAGTTCCGGCCACAGGACCGCGGCGAAGACCACGGGCCCGAACCCGGCGCCGAGCCGCGAAAACGTCGAGGCCCAGCCGAAGCCCGAGCCGCGCAGCTCCGTCGGGTAGAGCTCGGACACGTACGCGTACAGCACGGGGATGGCCACCTGCACCACGAAGCCGAACACGAGCAGCCAGAACACGGCAGCCGTCGGGATGTCCACCACCACCGCCACGACCACCAGCGTCAGCGCGGACAGCGGACCGGTGATGGCCAGGATCCACTTCCGGCCCACGCGCTCCACGAGCAGGGCGGCCAGCACCACGCCGAGGAGCCCGACGGCGGACATCGACGCCGTCGTGAGGAATGCCGCGTAGTCCTTGAAGCCGGCACCGATCAGGATCCGGGGCATCCACGTCAGCGACAGGTAATAGACCAGCAGGATGCTGAAGAACAGCGCCCAGGCCGCCGTCGTGATCTTCCAGCTGAACTGCCAGACCAGGCGCAGCTGGGTCCACGCGCTGCCGGCGGAGAGCCGCGGCGCGTCCTGCGGCGCGGGCAGGCTGTAGGCGCGGGGCTCGGCGCCGGTGGCAGCGACCAGGCCATCGATCACGGCGGCGGCCTCCTCGCGGCGGCCCCTGCGGATCAGGAACAGGGGCGATTCCGGGACGCTGCGCCGGACCCAGAACACCAGCAGGGCCGGGAGCACCATCACGAGCATGGTCAGCCGCCAGTCCGCGAACGCCGCCACGAGCCCGGCGGACACGAAGCCGCACAGCGCCGCCCCCACCGGCCACCAGCCGTCCATCGCGGTCAGGACCCGGCCGCGCTGCCGGCGGGGCGTGAACTCGCCCACCAGCGCGTAGTCCACCGGGATGCAGCCGCCCAGGCCGAAGCCTGCCATGAAACGGAACACGCAGAACCAGAGGAAGTCGGGCGAGAACGCACCCAGCACGGTGAACAGCGAGAAGATCAGCAGCGTCGCGGTGAAGGCCTTCTTGCGCCCGATCGTGTCCGCGATGGTGCCCCAGACGAAGGCGCCCAGGGCCATGCCGATCAGGTTCGAGGCGCCGATCCAGGCGGCGTCGCCGGGGCCCAGCGACCAGTGCTTGGACAGCAGCGGAATCAGGATGCCGTTGAGCGTCACATCCCAGGCATCAAACATGAAGCCCAGTCCGCCGATCAGGAAAATCCGGCCCTGGACCCGCCACCGCCACGGCAGTTCCTGGACCACCTGTTCGCCGCTGGGCACAGTGGTGTACGTATTCATCTCAGCCTCCTGGGAAAACTCTACGGGCAGGCAGCGGTCCCCGGGCAGGCCTCGTCCTCCGGCGCGCGGTCCGGCGCCCACCCCGGCGCCCATGCCCGCGCGCACTCCGGCGCCATCCGGCGCGCGGGGGGTCCCGGCGCCGCGACGCGATAAACTGGCCCCATCCCACCACCTGCGGCGCTGCCGCGAGATAAGACGGAGACCTTTGTGAGCCTTACGCAGCCTGAGCGTGTAACCATCGACCGTGTTCCCATCCGCCGTGCCCTCGTTTCGGTCTACGACAAGACCGGTCTGGAGGAACTCGCGAAGGGCCTGCACGAGGCAGGCGTCAAGATCGTCTCCACGGGCTCCACCGCCAAGAAGATCGCCGCCGCCGGCATCCCGGTGCAGGAAGTCGAGGAAGTCACCGGCTCCCCGGAAATGCTCGACGGCCGCGTCAAGACCCTCCACCCGCGCGTGCACGGCGGCATCCTCGCGGACCGCCGCGTCCCGGCCCACATGCAGACCCTCGCGGACATGGACATCGAGCCGTTCGACCTCGTCGTCGTCAACCTCTACCCGTTCGTGGAGACCGTGAAGTCCGGCGCCGCGCAGGACGACGTCGTCGAGCAGATCGACATCGGCGGCCCCGCGATGGTGCGCTCCGCCGCGAAGAACCACGCCGCCGTCGCCATTGTGGTGGACCCGTCCTCCTACGGCGACGTCGTCAGGGCCGCCGCTTCGGGCGGCTTTGACCTGAAGACCCGACGCCGGCTCGCCGCCAAAGCCTTCGCGCACACCGCCAGCTACGACAACGCCGTGGCGACCTGGACCGCGAGCCAGTTCCTCGACGAGGACGGCGACGGCGTCATCGACTGGCCCGCCTACGCCGGCCTCGCGCTGGAACGCTCCGAGGTCCTGCGCTACGGCGAAAACCCGCACCAGCAGGCCGCGCTGTATGTGGACAAGGCCGCTCCCGCCGGCATCGCGCAGGCCGACCAGCTGCACGGCAAGGCGATGAGCTACAACAACTTCGTCGACGCCGACGCCGCCCTCCGCGCCGCGTTCGACTTCGCCGGGCCGGCCGTGGCCATCATCAAGCACGCCAACCCCTGCGGCGTGGCCGTGGGCTCGGCGGACGCTGCCGATCCGATCGCCGACGCACACGCCAAGGCCCACGCCTGCGACCCGGTCTCCGCATTCGGCGGCGTGATCGCGGCCAACCGTACCGTCACCGCCAGCATGGCCAGGACCGTCGCGGGCATCTTCACGGAGGTCGTCATCGCGCCGGGCTTCGAGGACGAGGCCGTGGAGATCCTGTCCAAGAAGAAAAACATCCGCCTCCTGACGCTGCCCGAGGGCTACGGCCGCTACCCGACCGAGTTCCGCCAGGTCTCCGGCGGCATGCTCGTGCAGGCCACGGACAAGGTCGACGCCGAGGGCGACAACCCGGCCAACTGGACCCTCGCCGCCGGCGGGGCCGCCGATGCCGCAACGCTGGCCGACCTCACCTTCGCCTGGACCGCCTGCCGCGCGGCCAAGTCCAACGCCATCCTGCTCGCCTCCGAGGGTGCTGCGGTGGGTATCGGCATGGGCCAGGTGAACCGACTCGATTCCTGCCGCCTCGCCGTTGAGCGCGCCAACACCCTGGGCGTCACCGTACAGTCCGACGGTACTGTTGGGGGCGATGCCCCCGGTGGGGCTGCGGCCGTTACGGCAGAACCGGGCGCCAGCGGTGCCCCCGAGCGCGCCCGCGGCGCCGTGGCAGCCTCGGACGCGTTCTTCCCGTTCGCCGACGGCCTGCAGATCCTGATCGACGCCGGCGTCCGCGCCGTCGTCCAGCCCGGCGGATCCGTCCGGGACGAGGAAGTCGTCGCCGCGGCCAACGCCGCCGGCATCACCATGTACTTCACCGGGGCCCGGCACTTCTTCCACTAGCCACCGGCTTCCTCTGGCTTCCTCTGGCACTTCCTTTAGGGGTCCGAATGGACATGCCCTCCCCTCCCCGGGGGGCATGTCCATTTTTTGTGCCCGGGACTGGGCACAAGGGGAATATGTCCACGCCCGGGCCTGAGCGGAGGGCATGTCCGGTGCTGATGGGGTGCGCGGCAGCAACCAGGGGAGGCCCGGCGGGGGGCATGTCCATTTTTTGTGCCCGGGACTGGGCACAAGGGGAATATGTCCACGCCCGGGCCTGAGCGGAGGGCATGTCCGGTGCTGATGGGGTGCGCGGCGGCGTCACGGAGGGCCCGCGTCCGACGCCGGGAAGAACCAATCTGGCCACCTCGGGTAAGTTAGAGGTGTCGAACTAACACCCGATTCCGGATATCCGCAGACTTTCAGGAGACGCCCGAGCAATGGCCAAGATTATCTATACCCACACCGACGAAGCGCCGATGCTGGCTACCTATTCGTTCTTGCCGATCGTCGAGGCGTTCGCGTCCACGGCCGGTGTGGAAGTGGAGACCCGCGACATCTCGCTGGCCGGCCGCATCATCGCCACTTTCGGCGACTACCTCACCGAAGAGCAGCGGGTCAGTGATGCCCTGGCCGAACTCGGCGCCCTGGCCAAGAACCCGGAAGCCAACATCATCAAGCTTCCCAACATCAGCGCCTCGGTGCCCCAGTTGAAGGCAGCCGTCGCGGAACTCCAGGGCAAGGGCTATGCGCTGCCGGATTACCCGGACAACCCTTCCTCGGACGAGGAGACGGACATCCGCTCCCGCTACGACAAGATCAAGGGCTCCGCCGTCAACCCGGTGCTCCGCGAAGGCAACTCCGACCGCCGCGCACCGCTCTCGGTCAAGGCTTACGCCCGGCAGAACCCGCACAGCATGGGAGCCTGGAGCCCGGATTCGCAGACCAACGTCGCCACCATGGGCACCGATGACTTCCGCGACAATGAGAAGTCCGTCGTCATCGAGGCCGACACCAACATCAAGATCCAGTTCGTCAAGGAAGACGGCACGGTCAAGGTCCTGAAGCGGTCCTTCCCCGTCCTGGCCGGCGAGGTCATCGACGGCACCGTGATGCGCGCCGCCGCGCTGGATGAGTTCCTCGCAGCCCAGGTGGCCCGGGCCAAGGACGAGGGCGTGCTGTTCTCCGCCCACCTGAAGGCCACCATGATGAAGGTCTCCGACCCCATCATCTTCGGCCACGTCGTCACGGTGTATTTCTCCGAGCTCTTCGGCACCTACGGCAAGCAGATCGCCGCCGCCGGCCTGAGCCCGAACAACGGCCTCGCGTCCATCCTCAACGGCCTCGGGGACCTCCCCGAGGACATCCGCGGCGACGTCGAGGCCCTCATAACCAAGGGCCTCAACGAGGGACCCGAGCTCGCCATGGTCGACTCCGACAAGGGCATCACCAACCTGCACGTGCCTTCCGACGTCATCGTCGACGCGTCGATGCCGGCCATGATCCGCAGCTCCGGCCACATGTGGGGCCGCGACGGGCAGGAAGCCGACACGCTCGCCGTCCTCCCGGACAGCAGCTACGCCGGCATCTACCAGGTGGTCATCGACGACTGCCGCGCCCACGGAGCCTACGACCCGACCACCATGGGCACCGTCCCCAACGTCGGCCTCATGGCCCAGGCCGCGGAGGAATACGGCAGCCACGACAAGACCTTCGAGATCACCGCCGCCGGCACCGTCCAGATCGTCGACGACGCCGGGACCGTGCTGGTTGAACACCAGGTTGCCCCCGGCGACATCTGGCGCGCCTGCCAGACCAAGGATGTGCCGATCCGCGACTGGGTCAAGCTGGCCGTCACCCGTGCCCGCGCTTCCGCCATGCCGGCCGTTTTCTGGCTGGACAAGGGCCGCGCCCACGACGCCCAGATGATCGCCAAGGTCGAGGAATACCTGAAGGACCACGACACCGAGGGCCTGCAGATCGCCATCATGGCCCCGGACGAGGCCACCGCCTTCACGCTGGAGCGCATCCGCAAGGGCGAGGACACCATTTCGGTCACCGGCAATGTGCTCCGCGACTACCTCACCGACCTGTTCCCGATCCTGGAGCTCGGCACCAGCGCCAAGATGCTCTCCGTGGTCCCGCTGATCAACGGCGGCGGCCTCTTCGAAACCGGCGCCGGCGGCTCCGCGCCGAAGCACGTCCAGCAGCTGCTGAAGGAAAACCACCTGCGCTGGGACAGCCTGGGTGAGTTCCTCGCCCTGGCCGTGAGCTTCGAGCACCTCGCCACCAGCACCGGCAACGCCCGCGCGCAGATCCTGGCCGACACCCTGGACCGCGCCACCGGCACCTTCCTGCTCGAGGACAAATCCCCGAAGCGCAAGTCCGGCGAGCTGGACAACCGCGGAAGCCACTTCTACCTGGCCAAGTTCTGGGCCCAGGAGCTGGCACGCCAGACGGACGACGCCGAGCTGGCCGCGGCTTTCGCCGCTGTCTCGGGCGCTCTGGACTCCGGCGAGGAAACCATCACCGGCCAGCTCCTGGCCGTGCAGGGCTCCCCGGTGGACATCGGGGGCTACTACCGCCCCGACGCGGCGAAGGTCACCGCCGTCATGCGCCCCTCGGCAAAGTTCAGCGAAGTGCTGGCCCTGCTCAGCAAGTAGCACCCGGCCCGCCGACGAACTGCCGGCGCCGGGATGACGCAGCGAGGTGCCGGCAGCACGATGCCGCAGCGAAAACGCCCCGCCTCCCTTTCGGGAGGCGGGGCGTTTTCCGTAGCCGTCTTCATCTGAGCGGGGCTTCACGTCGGGGTTGCCCGACAGGGCAGGGCCCTAGCCCGGGGTTTTCATCAATGTTGGGCTGACGGGTGTGTTTAAGAGACGAAAAGGTGCTCTGACAAGGGAAAATAGGGGTGTCTACGCCGTTATTTCCGTGTCTTGAAGGAGCACCTTTTCGATGCACCAGTCTACCAAGGTCTTCCCATCCGTCCCGGTTTCTTTCACCGGCCAGTCGCTGGTCTCCCATGCCGGGGGACGGATCCTGACCTCATTCATCGACGCCCTCGGGTTCCGGGACCTGTGCGAGGACCGGCTGGGCCAGTTCGTCCCCGTGACGGCCTCACACCGGCCCGGGAGGCTGCTCGGGTCGCTGGCGGTGATGCTCGCCGCCGGCGGCGAGCATGCCTCCGACCTGGACATCCTGCGCTCCCAGCCCGGCGTGTTCGGCCAGGTGCCCTCGAACGCAACAGTCTCGCGGTTCTTCGAACGCACCGTGAAGAACCCGGACGTCTTCGATTACGGCTTTTCGACCCTGGCCAAGGAACTGCGGACCCGGGCCTGGGAAGCCGCCGGGGACCGCAGCCCCGCGGTGAAGGCGACGGCCGCGGACCCGCTGGTCATCGACCTCGACGCCACCTTGGTGACCTCGCACTCGGACAAGGAACAGGCCACCGGAAACTACAAGGGCGGTTTTGGATTCGCCCCGTTCACCGCCAGCATTGATTACGGTGCCGGCAGCGGCACCGGGGAGGAACTCGCGGTGCTGCTGCGTCACGGCGGGGCCACGGCGAACAACGCCGGGGACCACATCCGCATCTTCGAGGCCGCCATCGCCGTCCTGCCCGACGCCCTCTACGGTGAGGACGAGGAACTGGACGGGGAGAGGATCCTGGTCCGCACCGACAGCGCCGGCGCGTCCCGGAAGTTCCTCTGGTACCTGCATTCGCGCGGCGTGCAGTTCTCCGCCTCGTACCCGGTTCCGGTCGGCAAGGCCCACATGATCGACTGGATCAACGACAAGAAATACTGGCAGCCGGCCCTGGACCAGGACGGGGTCGAACGCGACAACGCCTGGGTCATCAACGCCACCCAGGTGATCCCGCTCCAGGACTACCCGCCCGGGACGAAGATCTTCCTGCGCGCCGAACCGCTGCACCCCGGCGCGACACCGACCCTGCTCGACATCGACGGTCACCGTGTGACAGCGTTCCTGACGAATGCCCCGCGCTGGCACGGACCTTTTCTGGATGCCCGGCACCGGGCCCGCGGCCGGGCCGAGAACCGCATCAAAACCCTAAAGAACACCGGGCTCGGAAAGCTCCCCTTCTTCGATTTCGCCGCCAACCAGGCCTGGGCCAACCTCGCGGTCCTGGCCGCGAACCTGGTCTCCTGGCTCCAGCTCACCGCCCTGCCCGACGGCCACAAGGCACGGGGCTGGGACATCAAACGCTGGCGCTACCGGCTCTTCGCCACCGCCGGGAAGATCATCACCCGCGCCCGCCGGAACCACCTGCTGCTGCCCGCCGCCGCGCCGGAGCAACCCCTCATCGCCGCCCTGCTCGAAGCCATCAGCCGGATCGCCGCGGCCGCGAACCGCCCCGCACCCCTGCTGCGGACCTGACACCACAGCCCCCCGGACAATCACGAGCAGGAAAGAAGAACACCAACGGGATCAGTGGAAACCCGCGCACCGCCCGGCGCCCCCGGGCCTTCAGCCACGCCCGAAATCCGATTCAGGCCGCCGGGACGGCAAAAACCAGGCCCGGCGCCCCGACCGCCATCCGATGAAAAATCCGGGCTAGTCCTTGCCCTTGTCTTTCGCTTTGGCCTTGCCGCTGTTCGCCGGGACCGGCGCGGGAACCACCACGGCGGCCGGCGGGGCAGCGGCGGCTGCAGCCCGGGCCGCTTCTTCCTCCGCCGCCTTTTCGGCTGCCAGCCGTTCCGCTGCCTTCCGGGCCGTTTCGGCCGTGGCCTGCCGGGCGGTGAGATCGGTCCGGACGGCGGCGATGGAGGCCCGGATGTTTTGATGGCGTTTGAAGGAAACGGCGCCGCTGGCGGCGGCCTGATCCAACCTGGTGGCCAGCTCATCGAGGAGTTTTAGCGAACCGGCCGGGTCCTCGGCGGCCGCGGCCTCGGTGACGGCGAGAACCTGGGTCTGGAGCGCCCTGGCCGCGTCGGGACGCAGCTCGGGAGGTGCGCCGCAGCCTGCCAGGGCACCGGCAAACAGGGCGGCGCAGGCCAGGAAGACCGCAGTTGCCGATCGCCGGCGGGGACAGCGGACACCGCGGCGCCGGCCGGTGGTGCTGGGGCTCATGGCTCCACGCTCTTCTGCAGCTGGTCCAGATGTTCCCCCAGGGTGCCGGTGACAGCCGGGTAGGGGACGACGGCGGGCGTCGCCGGGGAAGCGACAGCGACAACGACGGCGGCTCCCGCGACGAGGATGACGGCGGCCAGGAGCAGGACGGCCCGGGTCCGGCGTCGGGCCTGCCGGAAGCGGGCCACGGTGCGGGCCACGAACGGGTTCCGGCCACGCCGAGGTGCCGTCACGCCGTCGGGAGCCGGCTGGTGCCGCGGGTGCGTGCCGGGGTCCGGGAGCCGCGGGGGGCGTGCAGGCGGTGCCGGCAGTACCCGGGTATGCTCTTCGGCGAGGATGCCGGGAACGGACCCGGGCGAGACCACTGCCTGGCGCAGCGCCGCCTCCAGCGCCGCGGCGCCGGGACGGGCGAGAGGATCCAGAGCCGTCATGGCCCGCAGCAGGTGCGCCCATCCGGCCGGAACGCTGTCCGGGATGGCGGGGGCGCGGTGCAGCCGGGCCACGGCCGACTCCACGGCGCTGCCCGGATACTCGATCCCGCCCTTGATGCACTCGAGCAGGACGAGCCCCAGCGAGTAGATGTCACTGGCCGGGCCCAGATCCGCGCCCCTGGCCTGTTCCGGGCTCAGATAGGCGGCGGTCCCCACCATCGTGCCGGTGGTCGTCAGCCGCGTCGCGTCCAGGCTCCGGGCGATGCCGAAGTCCGTGAGCTTTGGCCGCAGGGGCTCACCGGGCCGGACCCGCACCAGCAGGATGTTTGCCGGCTTGATGTCACGGTGGATGATGCCCAGCGAGTGCACATATGCCAGGGCAGCGGCTACCCCCGCGCCGATGACGGCCAGCTCGTCCAGGGGCACCGGACTGTGCCGGATCCTGGTCCGGAGGTCCTGGCCGTCCACCAGTTCCATGGTCAGGAAGGGCCGCGGTTCCCCCGGGATCCGGGTGTCCGTCCCGGCGTCGAACAGGGTCACGAGGCTCGGATGACTCAGACCGGCCAGCAGCTCGATCTCGGCCTCCTGGCGCCTGAGTTCGTCAGGATCGGCGGACTGCGGCGCGAAGAGTTTCAGCGCCACGTCCCGGCCCAGATTCAAGTCCTTGGCGGTGTAGACCGAAGCCATCCCGCCCCGGCCGATCACTCCTCCCAGTTGATAGCGGCCGCCCAGCAGCTCAGCCGTGACGCTTTCGGGCGCAAAATCCACGATGTCCCCGTCCCTTCCCTGGGCGCCACGGCGGCGCTCCTGAAGAATATTACGGGGTCCGCGCCCTCGGTGGGCCTGAGTCCAGGCTGCGTGCGGCCGGCCGCACCGAGGGACGCCATGTCGCCGGAGCCAGTGAATGCCGTTGAGTCCCCCAGCGGACCCAACGACTTCACTCCGGCGGACGCCATGTCGCCGGAGCCAGTGAATGCCGCTGAGTCCCCCAGCGGACCCAACGACTTCACTCCGGCGGACGCCATGTCGCCGGAGCCAGTGAATGCCGCTGAGTCCCCCAATCGGACCCAACGACTTCACTCCGGCGGTCACAGGACCTTGACGGGAGCGGGCGGCCTTAGGGAGGTCGCTCCCGGGGGGGCGCCGACGGCTGGTGCCCGGCTGCTGAGCCCGGGCGCCGTGGCGGCACCAGAGACGTGGAAGGAGGCGTTGAAAGACGCGCTGAAGACGGCAGCGGTGGCGCCGGAATGCGGAGCCTGGTGGCAATGAGGGTGCCGGAAGCCCGGCCGGGGACGGTGGTGTCCATTGGGAAATCTCCTGAATGACTGATGGCGGGCGCCCATGGCAGCCCGATTGGCCGTGCCTGTGGAGACAGGGACGGCCTAACTAGTCAGGAGAAGAACCGGGGTCAGCGGAAACGGCGGAAGGCGCGTGCTGGAGCGGCCCGCGGATCGGGTCGGCATCGGTGGTAGGCAGGTAAAAGCACACGCCGGGAATCCAGGCAGCCGCACCCGTGGGCCCGTTGGAGTGGCCATTGCCCGAGCCGGAGCCCGAGCCGGGGGCCGGAGGCACAGCGTCGGGTGCCGGCAACCCCGTGCCGCCGTGCAACGGGCCAGGGCCGTCAGTGCCGCCAGTGCCGCTTGGCAGCGGTGCGCCCGCGCTTCCCTGGGCGGGGGCATTCGGCGGGGCGGCAGGCTCCCCGGAGTCCGGCAAAGCGTCAGCGAAGAGGGCGCCGTAGGAGCCGGGCGGTGGAACGTACAGGGGAGGGAGGCCGCCGTCGTTGGGGCCGGCCAGGTATCCCGTCGACTGCCCTTCCGGCGGTCGGGCTGCTGCGGCTTCTTTGGCAGCCGCGGAACCAGGCAACGATCCGGAAGTCTCGCCCGAGGTGACCGCCGCTTCCGGCGGAGGCACGGGCGTCGACGCAGCCCGGAGACCAGGTGCCGCGGCCAGGTCTCCGGCAAGGGGACTTACCGGATCGGGCAGCGAGATGGCCGGACCCACCACCGGTGGCACCAGGCCGGGGCCCGGAACCGGCAGGACGGGGTCCACAACCGGGAGTGTGGGATCGGGTGCCGTCGCCGCGGGGCCCGGCACCTGGGCCGCGGGGCCCGGCACCTGGGCCGCGGGGCCCGGCACCGGCACCGGCACGGAAACGGGGTCAGGGGCCGGGGCCACCGGATCCGGCACCGGCACGGGGACGGGGACGGGGACGGGGTCCGGCGTCGGGACCGGAGCAGGACCGACGGGGGCCTGCGTGTCCAGGGCTGGGCCCGGAACGGAGGCTGTGGGTTCCGGTGCCGGCAGAATCGGGTCTGGAACCACAGCAAAAGCCGTTGCTTCCGCTGTGGGGCCGGCAGAATTCGTGGCCAGGGCACTGAGCGTGACGTCGTACGGGGCCGGACTGGTGGCCGCGACGGCGACGCCGGTGCCGCCCGGGACAAGGGTGTAAGCCGCGGCGGCGTCGGCGCTGGCACCGGTCGCGGAGAGCGCCAGCCACGCCATTCCGGCCGCGCCGGCCAGGAGAATCCGGCGGACGGTTCGGCGTGCACGCGAGGGAACTGATGCTGGTTCCACGCGCGCACCCCCGTTCCCGAAGCCTCGACAATTGCCTACAGGGTAAGTCAGCCCGCAGGGGCGAGTCCAGAGCGCCCGCGAAAATTCGCGGAAACAGGCCGGTTCAGGGACTGAAAGCCCGTCAGCGGGCGTCGTTCGGATAGCTGACCCCGAGCTGCGCGCGGACGCCGTCGAACAGCCGCATGGTGTTCAGGGAATCCTCCAGCGGCATGACCGGGCTCTCGGTGAGCCCCTGCTGGATGCAGCGCGTCACCTCCCGGAGCTCGTAACTGTACCCCCGCCCGACGACGGTGAACTGTTCGCTGCGCGGCTCGTCGAAGCCGATCCTCAGCCGGATCTCCTTGGGGTTGTTGATCGAGCCGCTGGTCTGGAGATAGCCCAGGCTGCCGGCGACTGTCGCCGTGCGGGGGCCATGTGCCAGCAGGGAGGAGGTCAGCTGCGCCTGTGCACCATGGTGGTATCCCAGCGTCAGCGCATTCTGGGCATCCACGCCGTCGTCGTTGACCCAGCCCGTGGCGCTGACCGTCTGCGGGAAACCCAGGGTGCCCAGCGCCCACAGCAGCGGATAGACGGTCAGGTCCAGCAGCGCACCGCCGCCGTCCTTCGGAGCCCAGAGCCGCGAGGTGGGCGAGTACGGCGCCGGGAAGCCCAGATCCGCCCCGACCCACTTGACCTCGCCGATCTCACCGGAAGCGGCGATCTCGAAGGCCCGCTGCATGCTGGGCAGGAAACGGCTCCACATGGCCTCCATCAGGAACAGTCCCTTGGCCCTTGCCAGCGCCACCAGCTCGGAGGCTTCGCGCGCGTTGACGGTCAGCGCCTTCTCGCACAGGACGTGCTTGCCCGCGGTCAGGGCGGCCAGCGCGATCTTGTGATGATGGGCGTGCGGGGTCGCGACGTAGACGATGTCCACGGCGTCGTTGGCGAGCAGCCGGTCATAACCCGATTGGCCGGCGTCGTCCCCGTAGGCCCGGGCAAAGCCGTAGTCCGCGGCGAAGGCATCCGCGGCCGCCTGGGTGCGGGAGCTGACGGCATAGAGCTCGGCGTCGGACAGCAGCGTGAGGTCACGGGTCACCGCCGCCGCCATGCCTCCGGTGGCGACGACCCCCCAGCGCAGCCTGGCGCCGGTGGCCGTGCGGGGATCCTGGTCCGGCTGGCTGAACAGCCAGGGCTTCGCGATGGGGGCAGTCATGGAGCCATCTTCTCACCGGCTGCGGGAGGGATCCGGGAATGGCCGCTGTGGAGTCTCATGACTTCACGGACACTTCCGTCCCATGGCCTCGTGGACACCCTGTCTCAGGCCTCGTGGACGCCGGGGGCGGTGTTTGCTCCTGCGCAGGAGCAATCCCGACCCGGATATCAGGATCCGTCATGCCGTGGCCACCCGGCCCGGGCCTCCCGCGCGGCGCATCGTGGGGCGGGTTGCGCGTCACCAGCCACACCAGGGGCATCACGGCCGGCCCCGCGGGAGCGCGCAAATGGACTTGACCCGCAAAAACGAACACAATACCCGCGAACATGACATTCGGGAATGGCCGCGAAGCTGAGGGAGGATCTGGTCGAGGGACCCGCCCCCAGCGTCCGCGGCGCACGAGGTGCCCGGCCCTCAGGCGGGCGAGGCCGCCGTCGCGCGGGCCCTGGCGGGCTCCTCCGTGAGCCTGCCCTGCTGGAGCCGGAAACGGCGTTCGGTCTTGTTGGCCAGGCTCCGGTCATGGGTGACCACGAGGATCGTGGTGTTGTGGTCACGGCTCAGCGAGCTGAGCAGCTCGATGATGTGCCCGCCGGTCTGCTCGTCCAGGTTGCCGGTGGGCTCGTCGGCCAGGATCAGCCGGGGCGCGTTGGCCAGCGCCCGGGCGATGGCCACGCGCTGCTGCTCGCCGCCGGAGAGCCGGTTGATGCGGCGGACGTGCTTCTCCGGATCGAGCTGCACCTGTTCGAGCAGCCCGCGGGCACGCTCCCGCCGTGCGGCCTTGCGGATCCCGGCAAACTCCATCGGCAGCATCACGTTGTCCACCGCGGAGAGATTCGGGATCAGGTTGAACTGCTGGAACACGAAGCCGATGTCCCGCCGCCGGTATTCGGTGAGCTTGCCGTCCGGCATGCCGGCCAGGCTCACGCCGTTGACCACGACGTCGCCGCTGGTGGGCTTGTCCAGGGCGCCGAGCAGGGACAGGAGCGTGCTCTTCCCGCTGCCGCTCTTGCCCACGATCGAGGCCAGCGTGCCCTGTTCGAGCTCGAAGCTGACGTCGTTGACCGGCTTGATGGTGCGGTCGCCGGACTTGAACGTGCGGACCAGGTTCCTGACTTCGATCATGGCTACTCTCCTCGGAGGACTTCGATGGGACGGATGCGGGCGGTCAGCAGGGCCGGGACCAGCGCGCCGATGATGGCGACGCCGAACACCGCGGCGATGCCCGCGGCAATCACGCCGGGGGAGGCGCTCGCCGTCACGGAGGTCAGCAGCTGGTTGGCGCCGCCGAAGGGGCTCCCAGCGGGAAGGCCGGCACCGCCTCCCGGGAAGCCGCCGCCGGGGAAGCCGGCACCGCCGCCTGCGCCGCGCTGCCCGGCGGCAGCGCCGCCCGCTGCCGCGGCACTGGTGGTGTTGGAACTGATCAGGGCAGAGGCGATGCCGCCGCTGGCGAAGGAAGCGACGGCGGCGCCCACCACGCTGCCCAGGGCGACCAGCACGAGCGCCTCGAGCACGAACTGCAGGCCCACGGTGCGGTTCGGGGCGCCGATGGCCTTCAGCACGCCGATTTCACGGCGGCGCTCGCGGACCAGCATGACCATGATCAGCAGGATGATCAGGCCGGCGGTCCCGAGGGCCGCGACAAAGGCGATGAAGGAAATGTTCTTGACGCTGCCCAGCGAGCTGACGGCGGTCTGCAGGTTGCGCTGGCCCTGGCTGACGTCGGCCTTGTCGGAGCCGAGGGCGGCCTGCAGCGCGGTCTTGGCGGCGTCGACGTTTTCCATGGAATTGACGGTGACGATCAGCGTGGAGAGTTCACCGGGCAGCGCGGCAAGGGTCTGGGCGGCCGGGAGGGTCACGTAGAGGGCGTTGTTGCCGAACGCGGTGCCGGCGTCGAACAGGCCCGCCACGGTGAAGGTCTGGTCGTTGATGGTGAAGGTCGAGCCCACGGCCAGGCCGTTCTTCTCGGCGAGCGTGGTTCCCAGCAGCGCGCCGGCGGACGCGGCGTTGTAGTCGCCCAGGCCCGTTCCCTGCGTCAGCTCCAGTGCCTTGCCGGTGGCGTCCACTTCCGCGCCGACGCCGGTGGCGGTGATCGGCAGCGAGAACGCCGGCGCCGGCGTGGCCGCGCCCCCGGATGTCCCCGTTCCGGTGGTTCCGGAACTGGCCTGGTTGCGGTTGCCGAGCGTTCCGGCGTCGACGGCGGCCGTAAGGCTGGTGGTCACCGTGGTGGCGGACTGCCCGCCGGGGCCGCCCCGGCCGGCCTGTCCTGCTGCTGCCTGAGCGGCCGCTGCGGCGGCGTTGCGCAGCCGCAGCGCCTTGGTGCCGACGACGGTGCTCACGTTCGGCACCGCCGCCGCGGTCGCGGCCTGCACGGCCGTCAACGGCTCGCCGCCGCCCTCGAAGCCCTGGCCGCCGGCCGGATTGACGGTGAGGACGGTGCCCACCGAGGCGTTCAGTTCGGCGACCTTCCCGGCCACCGCCTGGTTGGCCACCAGCATGGACAGGGCAAGGCCGATGGCCACTGCCAGGACGGCTACGACGGCGGCCGTCCTGACCTTGTTTCGAAAGGCATTGCCAACACTCCGGGCAAGGACGCTCACGGTACTCCTAGGGGTAACAGGGCCGGACGGATTGGCCGGCGGCTGCTCCCACACTGGTAGCCATCGCTGTGCAGGAGGCACTGGAAAGCTATGCGTCCGCTGTGAAGTCGCAGCGGGCCAGGCGGGCAGCAAAAAGCCCCGGCTCTCCCATGCGGGGGAGCCGGGGCTCGTGCGTAGCGTCGGTCAGGCTACTTCGTCAGCGGTCCGAGTACCGGATCGTCCACGTAGGCCGTCTTGACGTTCTCCTTGGTCACGATGACCGGCTCCAGCAGGTACGCCGGGACGGTCTTGACCTTGTTGTTGTACGACTTGTCGTCGTTGATCTCGGGCGTCTTGCCTGCCTGGATGTCCTTGACCATGGTGATCGCGTGCTCGACGAGCTTGCGGGTGTCCTTGTTGATGGTGGAGTACTGCTCACCGGCGAGGATGGACTTGACCGACTCAACCTCGGAGTCCTGGCCGGTGATGACCGGAGTCGGCTTGCCGGCGGCCTTGACCGAGGTCAGGACAGCGCGGGCCAAAAGGTCGTTCGGGGACAGGACGCCGTCCAGGGGGGCGCTGCCGTAGCTGCCGCTCAGCAGGGTGTCGGCGCGACGCTGGGCGTTCTCCGCCTTCCAGCCCTGGGTGACTGCCTGCTCGAAGGAGGTCTGGCCGGAGAGGACCTTGAGGGTGCCGTCGTCGATCTTGGGCTTGAGGACGCTCATGGCGCCGTCGAAGAAGACCTTCGCATTGGCGTCATCGGGAGAGCCGGCGAACAGTTCGATGTTGTACGGGCCGGAGGGGTTCTTTGCCTGCATGCCCTTGAGCAGCGCCTGCCCCTGCAGCACACCGACCTTGAAGTTGTCGTAGGCCACGTAGTAGTCCACGTTCTCGGTGTTCAGCAGCAGCCGGTCATAGGCGATGATCGTTGCGCCGGAGTCCTTGGCCTGCTTGAGCTGGGTTCCCAGCTGCGCACCGTCGATCGCGCCGACGATGATGACCTTTGCACCCTTGGTGACCATGGCGCTGATCTGGTTCTGCTGCTCCGAAACGCCGCCGTTGGCGAACTGCACATCGGCCTTGAAGCCGGCGCCGTTGAGGCCGTCGTTGAACAGCTTTTCCGCCAGGACCCAGTTTTCACTGGTCTTCTGGGGCAGCGCGACGCCGATCGAAGAGTTCTTCGGGAATGCCTCGCCGCCCGTGCTCGAGCCGCCGGAAGGTCCGGTGTCGGTACGGCCGCAGGCCGTGAGCGCCAGTGCCGCAATGGCAGCGATGGCTGCTGCCTTTCCTGCTTTACCAATCAGTTGCATTGCTTGGTTCACTTTCTATAGGTGGTGTGCGGAGAATCGTGGGGGGCGGGTTAGGCTCCCTTTGCAATGGCCTCTTTGGTGGATGTGGTCTCGTCGGGCCCGATTTCGCTGCTGCGGCCGAAGTTTTTCATCATCATGCCGATGATCGATTTCTTGCCCTGGCTCTTGTTGTAGACGTCGAACGCCACGGCGATCAGGAGCACGAGGCCCTTGATGATCTGGGTGAGGTCCGCGCCCACGCCGAGGAGCTGCAGGCCGTTGTTCAGCACGGCCATCACGAGCCCGCCGACGATCGAGCCGATCACGGTGCCCACGCCGCCGGTCACTGCCGCGCCGCCGATGAACACGGCGGCGATGGCGTCCAGTTCCCAGCCGACGCCGTCGAACGGGCCCGATGCGGTGGAGCGGCCGACGAAGATCATGCCCGCCAGCCCGGCGAGGATGGCCATGTTCATCATCACCAGGAAGTTGACCTTCTTGGACTGGACACCCGAGAGCTCGGCGGCGTGCCGGTTGCCGCCGACCGCGTAGATGTGGCGGCCGATGATGGTCTTGGAGGCGATGAAGCCGTAGATGATCACGAGGACGGCGAGGATCAGGCCGGGGATCGGAAAGGACGTTCCCGGCCGGCCGGTCGCGAACAGGTACGTCGCGTAGAGGATGGCGCCGCAGATCAGCACCAGCTTGGTGATGACCACCCAGCCCTCGGGGACCTCAGCGCCGAGTGCCTTCGCGTTGCGGCGGGAGCGGAGTTCGCTGAAGATCACGAACGCGACGCCGAGCAGGCCCAGCAGCACGGTGAGGTTGTTGAAACCTGTGTTGGGGCCCACCTCCGGGAGGTAGCCGGAGCCGATGTACTGGAAGTCCTTGGGGACGGGGATGGTGTTGGACTTGCCCACGAACTGGTTGAAGCCGCGGAAGAGGAGCATGCCGGCCAGCGTCACGATGAAGGCAGGGATGCCCACAAAGGCCGTCCAGAACCCTTGCCAGGCCCCGATCAGGGCCCCGAGGGCCAGGCCCAGCAGGATGCCGGCGTACCAGGGGATGCCCCAGTCGCGGATGGCGAGTGCCACGCTGACGCCCACGAAGGCCGCAATCGAGCCGACCGAGAGGTCGATGTGGCCGGCGATGATCACCAGGACCATGCCGATCGCGAGGATCAGGATGTACGAGTTGCCGTTGAAGAGGTTGATGACGTTACCCGGGGTGAGCGTGCGGCCCTCTGTGAAAATCTGGAAGAAGACGATCAGTGCAACCAGGGCGAAGATCATGCCGAATTGGCGGGTGTTGCCGCCAAAGAGTTTCTTGAGCGCGTTCATTGTGTCGGTCCTTGTCCGGAAGGTTCTGGAAGGTTTCCAGAGGGTAAGGCGGTCTTGCGGGCGGAAGTCATGAGTTTCATGAGGCTTTCCTGGCTGGCTTCGTCTTTGTCCAGGACGCCGGTGATGGCGCCTTCGAAGATGGTGTAGATGCGGTCGGAAAGACCCAGCAGCTCCGGGAGCTCGGAGGAAATGACGATGACGCCCTTGCCCTGGTTCGCCAGCTGCTGGATGATGCCGTAAATCTCATACTTCGCTCCGACGTCGATCCCGCGGGTGGGTTCGTCCAGGATCAGGAGGTCCGGGTCGGTGAACATCCACTTGGCCAGCACCACCTTCTGCTGGTTGCCGCCGGAGAGCTTGGCCACCCCCTCTTCAACGGACGGGGCCTTGGTGCGCAGCGACTTCCGGTACTGCTCTGCGACCGTGAATTCCTTGTTGGCATCCACGATGTTGTGCTTGCTGATCTTCTTCAGTGCGGCCGAAACCGTGGTGGCCTTGATATCGTCCAGCAGGTTCAGTCCCAGGGTCTTGCGGTCCTCGGTGACGTAGCCCAGCCTGGCGTCGATGGCCTGCTTGACGTTGCGGAAGGTGCGTTCCTTGCCGTCCTTGTAGATGTGGCCGGAAATGAACCGTCCGTAGGAGCGCCCGAACACCGAGCGGGCCAGCTCGGTGCGGCCGGCGCCCATGAGCCCGGCGAAGCCGACGATTTCGCCGCGGCGGACGAAGAAGCTGGAGTCCTTGCAGACCATGCGGTCCTGGATCTGCGGGTGCCCCACGTTCCAGTTCTTGACCTCGAAGAACACCTCGCCGATCTTGGGCTCGTGGTCCGGGAACCGGGACTCCAGGGTCCGGCCCACCATGCCCTTGATGATGCGGTCCTCATCGACGCCGTCGGCCTTGACATCGAGGGTTTCGATGGCCTTGCCGTCGCGGATGATGGTGATGGAATCCGCGATCTGCTCGATCTCGTTGAGCTTGTGGGAAATCATGATGGACGTGATCCCGCGGCCCTTCAGGCCGAGCATCAGGTCCAGCAGGTGCTGGGAATCGGATTCGTTCAGGGCGGCCGTGGGCTCGTCCAGGATGAGGAGCTTCACGGACTTGTTCAGGGCCTTGGCGATTTCGACCAGCTGCTGCTTGCCGACGCCGATTTCCTTGACCGGGGTTTCCGGATGGTCCCGCAGGCCCACCCGGGCCAGCAGCTCGGTGGAACGGGTCCGGGCCTCGGCCCAGTCGATCACCCCGCGCCTGGTGGGTTCGTTGCCGAGGAAGATGTTCTCCATGATGGACAGTTCCGGGATCAGCGCGAGTTCCTGGTGGATGATCACGATCCCGGCGCGCTCGCTGGCACGGATGTCCTTGAACTCCTGGACTTCGCCCTGGTAGACGATGTCGCCTTCATAGCTGCCGTACGGGTACACGCCGGACAGCACCTTCATGAGCGTGGATTTGCCGGCTCCGTTCTCACCGCAGATTGCGTGGATCTCGCCGGCCTTCACCCGCAGGCTTACCTCGGACAAGGCTTTAACGCCGGGGAATTCCTTGGTGATGGAGCGCATCTCGAGGATGATCGGATCGCTGTGCGTGTCGAGGGACGTCATATTCCCTTACGCCTCCAATGCATGACTTCGTTGTCCGCCCTGCAAAGCACAGGGTCGTCTGATGAAAAAGTAAACTGGATCACATACGTTGTAGTCAAGTCTTTAACGCAACAGGCCGATAACGAATACCTCAATTCCGGCGGATTCCGGCGTGCTGGAAGACCAGCGCCGTGGCCCCGAGGGCCTCGGCCCGGTCGCCCAGGGAGGACATGGTGAGGGTCGTCGTCTCGCCGATCAGGGGCACGGCATGGCGGGTCAGGCCCCGGCGGATGGGGTCCAGGAGCAGGTCGCCCAGGCCCGCCAGCGGCCCGCCCACGACGATCACTTCGGGGTTGATCAGGTTCGCCACATTGCCCAGGGCGCGTCCGACGGCCAGTCCGGCGTCGTCCACCACCCGCACCGTCGCGGAGTCCCTGGCGAGGGCTTTGCGGACGATGTCTTCCGGCGCCAGCGGCTTGTCCTCCCCGCGGCTCAGGAGTTCGATCATGGTGGTGGTGGAGGCGACCGTTTCCAGGCAGCCCCGGTTTCCGCACCGGCAGACGAGCCCGTGCTCATGGATGGTGGCATGGCCGATTTCGCCGGTGATCCCGACGTTGCCGTAGTAGGGCGCGCCGTTGAGGATCAGCCCCGCGCCGATGCCCGAGCCGATCTTCAGGAACATCAGATTGTTGATGCCGGTGTGCGGCCCCCAGGTGACCTCCGACAGGGCGCCGAGATTGGCGTCGTTGTCAACAAACACGGGGAGTTTCAGGGCTTCCTCGAGGCGGCGGAGGATGTCGATGCCGACCCATTCGGGCAGGATGGCGCCCTGCGCCACGGTTCCGGTGCGGCGGTCGATGGGCCCCGGAATGCCGACGCCGGCGCCTACCAGGGCGCTGCGTTCCACGCCGCTTTCAGCCAGCAGCGCCTCAAGGACGCCGACGGCGGCGGCGATGCCTTCCTCGGCGTGGTGGCCCAGGGGGAGCAGGACCGATTGCTTGGCGAGCACGTGGTAACTGAGCGAGGCCAGGACCACCCGCAGGTGCCGGCGGCCGAAGTCGATCCCCACGGCGACGGCGCCGTTGCTGTTCAGCCGGACGTTCAGGGCGCGCCGCCCGGAGCTGGTGATCGGTTCGGTGGAAGCGAGTCCTGCCTCCTGCATGATCCTGACGATGTTCGAGACCGTGGCCGTGGAGAGGCCGGTCTGCCGTGCGAGCTCGGCCTGCGTGGACGGTCCGGCCAGGAGGCATTCGATGATCCGCTGCTGGTTCAGATGCCGGAGCGCCGACTGCGATCCGGGGTTTTTGCTTCGGCTCCTCGTTGAGCTCGTTGATGAGGGCATGAATGAAGCGTCCCGCATCCCCGGTTTGTAGTCAAGAAGTTAACGTATGCGTCGGCGCGCGCCTGCTGCCGGCACGGCAGGGCTTTCTGTCCTCCGGCCGCACCTGCCGGGCGGAAATGCACCAGGCCGGCGGCACCGCAGGTGGCTAGGCTGGGCAGGAAGAGATGCTGGCCGGGCTTCCGCGTGCTGCGTTCAGGCGCTGCATGCCGCGTGCTGCATTCTGCGTACTGCATTCTGCGTACTGCATTCTGCGTACTGCATTTGCATGCTGCGGAGGCCCCGTGGAGAGGTTGAGGTGGTAATGGTGCTGCTGGCCGTGATGCAGGCGAATGCCGCCGTGCTGGACATGGACGCGAACTGCGCGGCGGTGGAGGAGGCCGCGGGGAAGGCCGCCGCTGCCGGTGCGCAGCTGCTCCTGACGCCGGAGCTGTTCCCGGTGGGGTACGCGCCGCGCAGGATCCGGGCGGAACTGGACCCTGCGGTGCTGCCGTCCCTCCGCCGGACCCTCGCGGACATCGCCCGCAGGCATGGCATCGGGCTGGTCTACAGCCTGCCCGCGGTCACCGCGGAGGGGGAATGGCAGATCACGGCCACCCTCCTGGACGAGACCGGAGCGGAGCTGCTCAGCTATGCCAAGGTCCATCTCTTCGGTCCGGAAGAGCGCGCGGCGTTTGCCGCGGCCGGCGCGGCTCCCGGCGTCGTGGATTTCCACGGGGTCAAAACCTCCCTGGTGATCTGCTACGACGTCGAGTTCCCCGAGTCCGTCCGGGCTGCCGCCGTGCGCGGGGCCGGGCTGGTGCTGGTCCCGACGGCCCTGTCCGAAGGGTTCGACGCCGTGCCCCAGGTGCTGGTCAGGGCGCGGGCCCTGGAGAACCGGCTGACCGTGGCCTACGCCAACCACTCCGGCACGGAGGAGGGCTGCGACTTCCTCGGCGGCAGCGTCGTGGCCGCCCCGGACGGCTCGCTGGTGGCCGCTGCCGGGGCCGGGGACGAGTTGCTGTTTGCCAGGCTGGAGTTTGCCGGGCTGCCGGAGCCTGAGGCGGATCCCGGCAGCGGGGATGTGGCGTACCTGCGGGACCTGCGGCCGGAGACCTACCGGTCCTGGGGCAGCTGACCCTTCTCCTGCCTGGGCTCCTGGCTGGCACGCCCCGCGTCAGGGGCCGCCGGAAGGTCCGGGAGCCCGCCGGTGTACTGCAGCGCGATCCAGAATTCCGCGCGGGCCTGGGCCTGGTTGAAGTCCGTCCCCAGCAGCTCCGCGAGGACGCCGATCTGGCGGCGGACGCTGTTGCGGTGCAGTCCCGTGATTTTCGCCGTCGCGTCCCAGCTGCCGTTCTCGCCAAGCCAGGCGCGCAGGACGCCGAGCAGGGTGTCGCGGCGTTCCGGTTCAAGGGCCAGCACGGGTTCCAGCAGCCGGGCGGCCAGCATGGCGCCGGCCTCCTCGCCCAGCAGCCCGGTCACGGACCAGGTGACGTCGTCCACCCGGACGCTGCGCCCGGTGGCCTGGACGCGGGGGCGCAGGGACGAGGCGCGCTGGTAGGCGCCGGCCAGCCCGGCGAAGTCGGTGGCGCTCCCGATCACGAGGCGCCAGCCCGGCCGTTCCACCTCAGCCAGCAGGGTGTCGTCGACTTTCAGCCGGGTAATGGCGGCAAAGCCGTACTCGGTGAGCTCCACCAGCTTGGTATCGAACATCCTGCGCCATTCCAGCAGCCCCCGGACGGAGTTGTTGTCATCCCCGGCGGCGCGGAGGCCCAGCACCACCCGCAGCTGCCCGGAACGGGTGGACGAGACACTTTGCGCCAGCAGGTCCTTGAGGCCGTTGACGTGCCGGTCCCCGCCCGACGTCGCGCTTTCCGGATGGAGCAGCAGCGCGGTGGCGAGCTGGCTGGGGGCCAGTGAGCCGCTGGTGCGTTGCCGCACCAGCAGTTCCAGGAGCCCGACGGCGGAGGAGACGACGCTGTTCTGGGCCGGGGTCAGCGGCTCGTCCGTTCCCAGGACCAGGGCGCCCAGATTGGCGTCCCGGGTGCTGCGCAGGGGGTAGCCGAAAACCCGGGACGATCCGGCCGCGTCGAACGAGTCCACCTCCACCCGGGGTCCGCTGCCGGCCAGCAGCCGTGCCAGCAGCGGCTGCAGCGCCGCCGGATCCACGGCTGCGCCCGCGCCATGGACGCTGCCTGCCCTGCCTGTTCCCTGCGGGGTGGCCGCACCCCGGGCGCGGACCCGTCCGTCGGCCCCTACCAGCACCGCCCAGACCGGAATCCGCTGCACGAGCGCCGCCAGGAGCTCGTGTTCCGGCCGCGCCGAGAGCACGGCACGCATGAGCTGCCGGCTGGTATCGGCCAGTTGCCGGAACGTCCTGGCATTGTCCGATTCCAGCAGCTGGGAGAATTCCAGTCCGACGGCGGCGAACGGGACGGTCTGCGGGACTTCGACCAGGGTCAGGTTGTGCCGCCGGCAGGCCTGCACCACGGCCTCCGGCACGGCGTCGAAGTAGGGCTCGAGACCGAACCCCAGGGCGCCGACGTGCGCCCCGACCAGGCGTCGCACATAGGCATCCACCTGCGGCTCCCCGCCGCCCTCGCCGAGGAACGGCAAACCGGCAGTGAGCACGAATTCGCCGTCGAGCAGGTACGGGGTCGGGTCCTCCAGCTCGCTCGGCTCCACCCAGCGCAGCCGCCCCGCCCCGTTGCCGGCGTCGTGCAGGAGCCTCAGCTCCGGCGGGAGCTGCGCCAGGAATTGCGCCAGGGTGACGAAGCCGAGCCGTTCCGGGGCGTCAGCAGCCACAGCTGCCGCCCTCCCGGGGTCCGGAGTGAAGTGCATTAAGTCTCATGGATGACGACTATAGGTCATTTTGCACCGTCATGAGAGCTGCCTCACACCCCTACGCTGAACGAGGGGAAAATGACCACTACTGAAGATAAGGACGTCAAGGATGACTGTGCCAACTCTTGCCAGGGAACGCCAACCGGCCACGGGCCGCCGTCCCGGCCTGGCCGCGCAACTGCTTCGCCGCAAGCCGATCGGCCAGCTTGCCAGCGAGGCTGAGACGGGCCACGGCGGTACGCGCCTGGTCCGCAGCTTCGGCGTGATCCAACTGACGATGATCAGCGTCGGCGCCACCCTCGGCACCGGCATCCTCGTCATCCTGGGCGAATCGGTGCCGCTGGCCGGGCCGGCCATCTGGATTTCCTTTGCCATCGCCGGACTTGCCGCCCTGCTCTCCGCTGTCTCCTACGCGGAGATGGCCGGCCTGGTTCCCGCTGCCGGCTCGAGCTACTCCTACACCTACGCCACCATGGGCGAAGGCATGGCCTGGATCTGCGGCTGGTGCCTGGTCCTGGAGTACGCCGTCTCCGTGGCCGCCGTCGCCGTCGGGGCCGGACAGTACGTCAATGAAGCCCTGGCGGTCTTCGGCGCGGTCCTGCCGGACGCGATCGCCGCGCCGCCGGGCGACGGCGGGGTGCTCAACGCACCCGCGATCGTGATCGTGGTCCTGGCGATGGTGCTCCTGATCCGTGGCGCCAAGGAAAGCGCCTGGATCAACACCGCCATCGTGCTGATCAAGGTCGGCATCCTGCTGTTCTTCTGCGCCGTGGCCTTCACCGCCTTCAACGGCGGACACTTCGAACCGCTGATGCCGATGGGCGCCGCCGGCGTCTCGGCCGCCGCGTCCCGCGTCTTTTTCTCCTACATCGGATTCGACGCCGCGTCCACCGCCGGCGAGGAAGCCCGGAACCCGAAGCGGGACCTGCCGCGGGCCATCCTGCTCTCGATGCTGATCGTCACCACGATCTACGTGCTCGTCGCCGTCGCGGCCATCGGCGCCCGGCCGTGGGGCTGGTTCGACGGCACCGAAGCCGCCCTCGTGAAAATCCTCGAAGAAACCACGGGACAGCCCTGGGTCGGGGTGGTGTTCGCCGTCGGGGCCGTCCTGGCGATCGCCAGCATCGTGCTGACCGTCCTGTACGGGCAGACCCGCATCCTGCTGTCCATGGCACGGGACGGGCTGGTTCCCAGCATCTTCGGCCGTGTCTCGCCCCGGACCGGCACCCCGGTGGCCGGGACCCTGATCGTGGGCAGCGCCGTCGCGCTGACCGCCGGCCTCGTCCCGCTCGGTGCCCTGGCCGACGCCACGAGCATCGGCACCCTGTTCGCCTTTGCCCTGGTCAACGTCGCCGTCATCTACCTGCGGCGCACCCGGCCGGAGCTCAAGCGCAGCTTCCGGGTGCCGCTGTTTCCGCTCACGCCCATCCTCGGCGCCCTGATGTGCGCCTACCTGATGGCCAACCTCGGCGCCGAAACCTGGGCGGTGTTCGGCATCTGGATGCTGGTGGGCGTCGGCGCCTACTTCGGCTACGGCCGCCGGAACTCCAGGGTGGCCGCGCTGGGCCATGAGGAATACCGTGAACTAGCCGGCCTCCAACCCGCCAAAACCACCACACCCCAGGACCTGAAGGCAGGGATCTCATGACCATCGCCACCGAACTGCCGGCCCCCGGAACCGCCGCTCCAGCGGATGACCGGCCCATCACCATGCTGAACCCGGATTTCCCGTTCAGCTATGACCACTACCTGGCCCATCCGGACGGCCTGGGCTCGGTCCCGCCGGCGTTGTACGGGACCGAGGTGGCGGTGGTCGGCGCCGGCCTCTCCGGGCTGGTGGCCGCCTACGAGCTGATGAAGCTTGGCCTGCGCCCGGTCCTCTACGAAGCGGACCGGATCGGCGGCCGGCTGCGGACGGCGAGCTTCCCCTCCGCGCCCGGCGTCGTCGCCGACCTCGGCGGGATGCGCTTCCCGGTCTCCGGCAAAGCCTTCTACCACTACGTGGACCTGCTCGGACTTCAAACCCGGGAGTTCCCGAACCCGCTGGCGGCGGCGACGTCGAGCACCGTGATCGAGCTCGCCGGGCAGAAGCATTACGCCACCACCCCGGCGGACCTCCCGCCGTTCTTCCGGGAGGTCGCGGAGGCGTGGAAGGCCGCGGTCAACGACGGCGCCCAGTTCGCCGAAATGCAGGCCGCCATCCGGGCCCGGGACACCGCCAGGATCAAGGAGCTCTGGAACGCGCTCCTCCCGCTCCTGGACGAACAGACCTTCTACGGCTTCATCGCCGGCAGCGACTCGTTCAAGGAAGCCGGCTTCGCGCACCGGGAGGCGTTCGGCCAGGTCGGGTTCGGCACCGGCGGCTGGGACACGGACTTCCCCAACTCCATCCTCGAAATCCTCCGCGTCGTCTACACCGACGCCGACGATGCGCACCGCCTCATCGCCGGCGGCGCGCAGCGGCTCCCCGAGGCACTCTGGCAGCACGCGCCGTCGGGCATGGCCCACTGGCCCGACGGGACCTCCCTGGCGTCACTGCACGCCGGTGCCCCGCGGGGCGCCGTGGACCGGATTGCCCGCGAGGGCAGCGGCGACTTCCGCATCCGGGAGCGGTGGGGCCGCGAGTCGGCCTATCCCGCCGTGGTGACCACCTGCCAGTCGTGGCTGCTGTCCACCCGGATCCACACCGACGAATCGCTCTTCCCTGCGGAACTGTGGACGGCGATCGAGCGCTCGCACTACATGCAGTCGTCCAAGACCTTTGTGATGGTGGACCGGCCGTTCTGGAAGGACATTGATCCGGAGACCGGCCGCGAGGTCCTGTCCATGACGCTCACGGACCGGCTGAACCGCGCCACCTACCTGCTCGACAACGGCCCGGACCAGCCGGCGGTGATCCTGCTGTCCTATACCTGGAACGACGACGCGCTCAAATGGCTGGCGCTGGATGCGGACCAGCGGGTTGAGCTGATGCTGCATTCGCTCGCCCAGATCTACCCCGGCGTGGACATCACCAGCCACATCGTGGGCCAGCCGATCACCGTCTCCTGGGAAGCGGACCCCAACTTCATGGGCGCGTTCAAGGCGAACCTGCCCGGGCATTACCGCTACCAGCAGCGTCTCTTCAGCCACTTCAAGCAGGACAAGCTGCCGGAAACCCAGCGCGGGATCTTCCTGGCCGGCGACGACGTCTCCTTCACCGCGGGCTGGGCCGAAGGCGCCATCACCACCGGGCTGAACGCGGTCTGGGGCGTGGTCAACCACCTCGGCGGCCGGACCCCGGCCGGCAACCCGGGTCCAGGGGACCTGCTGGACGAGCTGGGGCCGATTCCGCTGGACTGAGGGGCCGGGGCGGAGCGCCTGGGCCGGGCGGCACGGTTCGCGCCGGGAGGACATGCCCACCGGGCGCCCGGGCGGTCAGGAGTTGTGCAGCTCCCGGTGGGCCCGGGCCAGGTCCAGGTAGTGCGCGGCATTGTGCTGGATGCCGGCGAACTCCTCGTCGCTGAGCTCCCGCCGGACCTTGGCCGGCACCCCGGCGACGAGCGAGCGCGGCGGGATGACCGTGCCTTCCAGGACCACCGCGCCGGCGGCGACGAGGGATCCGGCGCCGATCACCGCGCCGTTGAGGATCGTGGCGCTCATGCCGATCAGGCAGTCGTCCTCGACCGTGCAGCCGTGCACCACGGCACCGTGGCCGACGCTGACCCGGGCGCCCACGGTGCAGGGGAAGCCGGGGTCCGCGTGCAGCACCACGTTGTCCTGCAGGTTGCTGCCGGCGCCCACGGTGATGGCGGCGGTGTCGGCGCGGACGGAGACGCCGTAGAAGGCGCTCGAGTTCTCGGCCAGCGTGGCCCTGCCGATCACCGAGGCGGTCGGCGCGATGAAGGCGGAGTCGTGGACGGCCGGGGTGTCACCGGCGAAAGCGTAGAGGGGAGCCATGCCCCCAGCCTAGAACACGCCCCCGCACCGCGCCCCGCATCGGGCCCAGCCGGCCCAACTGGCTCGCATTAGTTGCCGTTTTCAGCGTTCAAAACGACAACTAGTGCGAGTCAGTTGGGTCAGCCGCGGAGCGTTATCCGGGGGAGCGCAGTATCGTGAAGCCCTGCCCGGGGCCGGGGAGCACGACGGCGATCGGGGCACCCGGCGCCGTCACGCGCCCGAGTTCGCGGACGACGTCGTCCCACTCCCCGGGCGGCAGGCCCGCCAGGGCGTCCACCGCCCAGACCGCGGGGAACACCGAATCGGCAAACGGCAGCACGGCGTCGGCAGCCACCGAGGCCTCCAGGCCCCTGGCGCGCGCGGAATGGATGTTTTCCTCCGACGGGTCCACGCCGGTGAAATGGATGCCGGACGCTACGAACAGGAGCCCGTCCGTGCCGTGGCCGCAATCGAGGCCAAGCACCGAATGCCGGCCCTCGGACTTGAGCAACGCCACGAACCCGGCCAGCCGGTCCTCCCGGATACCTGCCATAGCTCCAGTCAAGGACGGTGGCGGCCCAAAGACAATGGCCAGTTATCGGCCGTCCAGTCGGAGACCGCGCAGTTGAAGACCGTTCAGTTGAAGACCACGGTGCGGTTGCCGTCCAGGAGCACTCGGTGTTCGGCGTGCCACTGCACGGCCTGGGCCAGCGTCCGCGCTTCCACGTCGCGGCCCATCTGGACGAACTGTTCGGGCGTGCGGCGGTGGTCCACCCGGATGACTTCCTGCTCGATGATCGGCCCCTCATCCAGGGCAGCCGTAACGTAGTGGGCGGTGGCGCCGACGAGCTTCACGCCGCGGGCATGCGCCTGGTGGTACGGCCTGGCGCCCTTGAAGGACGGCAGGAAGGAGTGGTGGATGTTGATGGCGCTGCCGGTGAGCTCGGCGCACAGTTCGTCGGAGATGATCTGCATGTACCGGGCGAGCACCGTGAGCTCGATGTCGTGCTCCGCCATGAGGGCGCGGAGGGTGTCCTCGGCCTGGACCTTAGTGTCCGGGGTGACCGGGATGTGGTGGAAGGGGATGCCGTAGAACTCCGCCAGGCCGGCCAGGTCCTGATGGTTGGACACGATGGCCGGGATCTCGATGGGCAGGGTTCCGGAGCGCTGCAGGAACAGCAGATCGTTCAGGCAGTGCGCCGAGGTGCTGGCCATCAGCAGGGTGCGGACCTTGCGGCCTGCCGGGTTGAGGCTCCACCGCATGCCGAAGGCCTGGGCCACCGGCTCGAGGGCGGCCTGGAGCCCGGCGTACGGCGCCGCCGTCGTGGCCTCGACCCGCATGAAGAACGTGCCTGTGCTCTGGCTGCCGTACTGCTGGGAGTCCGTAATATTGCAGCCCGCCACGAGGAGGGCGCCGGCGACGGCGTGGACGATTCCCGGCCGGTCCGGGCAGGAAAGGGTAAGGATGTAGGAGGCAGTCAGCTGGTCGTCAATCACGTAGAACAGCCTACCCGCGCGTAACGGCGGGCCCGGGCACCGTCACGGGCACCGTCAGCGGGCACGGTCACCGGGTGCGGGCCAGGGCCCTGGGGTAGGCTTAACCCGTCGCAACTGGCGTTGGGTGGTGAACCACCAGGGAGCGGCACTCACGAAGACCACGGATCGTACGCCTGGGCCGAGGGTCCTGTTTTGCCGGCTGCCAGCACGATGCTGCCAGCACCATGCTGCCGGCCCGCCGCCGGCACCCGCTACGGGTGCCGGTCCCCGGCTCGTGCCCCGTCTTCGGGGTGCCGTAATCTGGGGGCGCCGCAGCGGGCCAGCCGGTAACCTGACCTTAAAGCAGTGCCGTCGCCTAGCCAGGAGTTATCCGTGACCACTTCCGTTAGCCTTTCATCCGCCGCCGTGAGCAACCAGCCGCTGGCCGACCTTGATCCCGAAATCGCCGCCGTCCTTGCCCAGGAGCTGGGCCGCCAGCGCGGCACCCTGGAAATGATCGCCTCCGAGAACTTCGCCCCGCGCGCCGTCATGGAGGCCCAGGGCTCGGTCCTGACCAACAAGTACGCCGAGGGCTACCCGGGCCGCCGCTACTACGGCGGCTGCGAGTACGTCGACGTCGCCGAGCAGCTGGCGATCGACCGCGTCAAGGACCTCTTCGGCGCCGAATACGCCAACGTGCAGCCGCACTCGGGCGCCCAGGCCAACGCGGCCGCGCTCGCCGCCATGATCACCCCGGGCGACAAGATCCTGGGCCTCTCGCTGGCCCACGGCGGCCACCTGACGCACGGCATGAAGCTGAACTTCTCCGGCAAGCTCTACAAGGTTGCCGCGTACCAGGTCGAGGAAGACACCTTCCGGGTCGACATGGACAAACTGCGCGCGCAGGCCGTCGCCGAGAAGCCGCAGGTCATCATCGCCGGCTGGTCCGCGTACCCCCGCCATCTCGACTTCGCCGCCTTCCGCTCGATCGCCGACGAGGTCGGCGCCCTGCTCTGGACGGACATGGCCCACTTCGCCGGACTCGTGGCCGCCGGCGTGCACCCGAGCCCGGTGCCGCACTCCGACGTCGTGACCTCCACCGTGCACAAGACCCTCGCCGGCCCGCGCTCCGGCGTGATCCTGGCCAGGCAGGAATGGGCCAAGAAGCTCAACTCCGCAGTCTTCCCGGGCCAGCAGGGAGGCCCGCTCATGCACGTGATCGCCGCGAAGGCGGTGGCCTTCAAGATTGCCGGGACCGCTGAATTCAAGGAGCGCCAGGAGCGCGTCCTGGAAGGCGCCCGGATCATCGCCGACCGCCTCAACCAGTCCGACGTGGCCGACGCCGGCGTGTCCGTCCTGACCGGCGGCACCGATGTGCACCTGGTCCTGGTGGACCTGCGCAACTCCGCGCTGGACGGCCAGCAGGCCGAGGACCTGCTGCACTCCGTCGGCATCACCGTCAACCGCAACGCCGTGCCGTTCGATCCCCGCCCGCCGATGGTCACCTCGGGCCTGCGCATCGGCACCCCGGCCCTGGCCACCCGCGGCTTCGGCGCCGAGGAGTTCACCGAGGTTGCGGAGATCATCGCCGCGGCGCTGAAGGCCGGTGCGGCCACGGACGTGGAGGCCCTGCAGTCCCGCGTGGACAAGCTCGCCGCGGACTTCCCGCTGTACCCGCAGCACGAGCAGTGGTGACGCGGATGAGCACTGGCTCCGCAACAACCGCCCAGGCGCTTACCGCGCAGATCCTCGACGGCAAAGCCACCGCCGCCACGATCAAGGCCGAACTGACCGAACGCGTTGCCGTGCTCAAGGCCAAGGGCGTCGTCCCCGGCCTGGGCACCATCCTGGTGGGCTCGGACCCGGGCAGCACCTGGTACGTGGCCGGCAAGCACAAGGACTGCGCCGAGGTGGGCATCACGTCCATCCGCCGCGACCTTCCCGAGGACACCAGCCAGGAGGACCTCCTGGCCGTGGTCCGCGAGCTTAACGAGAACCCGGAATGCACCGGCTACATCGTCCAGCTTCCGCTGCCCAAGCACATCGACCAGAACACCGTCCTGGAGGCCATGGATCCCGAGAAGGACGCCGACGGCCTGCACCCGATGAACCTGGGCCGTCTCGTGGCCAGCGTCAGCGGGCCCATGAAGTCCCCGCTGCCTTGCACGCCCAAAGGCTGCGTGGAGCTCCTGACCCGGCACGGGATCAACCTCAACGGCAAGCGCGTGCTGGTGGTCGGCCGCGGCGTCACCATCGGCCGCCCGGTGGGACTCCTGCTCACCCGCAAGGACGTCAACGCCACGGTCATCCTCGCCCACACCGGCACGGTGGACCTGCCCGCCGAACTCCGGCAGGCCGACGTCGTGATCGCCGCGGCCGGACAGCCGCACATGATCAAGGCGGCCGACCTCAAGCCCGGCGCGATCGTGCTCGACGTCGGCGTCAGCCGCGTGGACGACGGCAACGGCAAGGCCGTGGTCACCGGAGACGTGGAGCCGGCTGCTGCCGGCGTCGCCTCCTGGCTGTCCCCGAACCCCGGGGGAGTGGGCCCGATGACCCGGGCCATGCTGCTGGCCAACGTGGTGGAAACCGCGGAACGCCACGTGGGAATCGCTTAGCCCGGTGGTCGAGGCTTAGCCCGGTGGTCGAGCCTTAGCCCGGTGGTCGAGCCTTAGCCCGGTGGTCGAGCCTGTCGAGACCTGATTTCGACGGGCTCAATCACCGGCCCGCCCCAGGGCTCAATCACCGGTCCGGCAGGGCGCCTACTCCCGCGGGAGTAGGCGCCCTGCCCCGTTAATGCCCCGTCAAGCAGACGACGCCGGCCCGCTCCGCCGCTAGGCTCGGGGTATGCAGCGCCGATTCCAGGGTCCGCCCACGAGCTTCATGGTGGTCGCCGTGGCCGCCGTCCAGGTGGTGGGCACCCTCTTCGCTGCAGCCCGGCAGCCGGACCACAGGCCGCTGGACGCGCTGGCCTTCGCGCTGCTGCTGGCCGGCCCGGCCGCGCTGTCCCTGCGCCGCCGCGCACCGCTGGTCATGCTTCCCGCAGCCGTGGCAGCCACCGGGGCCTACCTGGCTCTCGGCTATCCGTGGGGGCCGGTGTTGCTCTCGCTGGCGCTGGCCCTGATCCTCACCGCCGCAGCCGGCAAGCGCTGGCAGGCGTGGACCGTGGCCGGACTGTGCGCCGCTGCCGTGACCATCGGATCGGTCCGCAGCGGTGCTGAGACGGCGCTGGTCCGCGCCTTCGCGGGCACCGCCTGGCTGGCCATCCTTGTCCTGCTGGGCGAGGGCATCAGGCTCAGGAGCGAGCGGGTGGCCGAACGGCACCGCCAGCGCGAAGCCAGGGAGCAGGCAGCCCGGGATGAATACCGGCTGGCGCTGGCCCGCGACATCCACGACGTGGTGGCCCACTCGCTCTCCCTGATCAACGTCCGGGCCTCTGTTGCGCTGCATCTGGGCGACCGGGATCCGGAGCAGTTCCGGCCGGCGCTGGAGGCCATCAAGGCGGCCAGCAAGGAATCCCTGGACGAGGTCCGCCAGCTGCTGGGAGTGCTGCGCGACGATGTCCCGCTCGGCCCGGCGGCCGGTCCCGGGCTCGGACGACTGCCCGCACTGGCCGAGACCGCGCGCCGGGCCGGACTCGAGGTGCGGCTGGAGGAGCGGATCGAGGTCCCGCTCCCGGCCCCCGTCCAGGAGGCCGCCTACCGGATCGTGCAGGAGGCGCTGACCAACGTGGTGCGGCACGCCGGAGCCGGCCGGACCGCCGTCGTCCTGGCCGCTCCCGCCGCCGGACCGGACGCCGGACGGCTCACCGTAACGGTCGACGACGACGGCCGTGGCGCGTCCGGCGCGGCCGAAGGAAACGGGGTGACCGGGATGCGGGAAAGGGCGGCGGGGCTGGGCGGCACCGTCGAGTTCCTGCCCCTGGACCCGGGCTGGCGGGTCCGGGCGGTCCTTCCGGCGGCCGGTGTTCCCGGCCCGGCGCCGTCGTCCCGCGGCACGGGGAACGGCCGGCGATGATCCGCATCCTGATCGCCGATGACCAGACGCTCATCCGCGCCGGATTCCGGGCCCTCCTGGACGCGGAGCCGGACATGGACGTGGTGGCGGAGTGCGGCACCGGGGACGAGGCGGTGCGCCTGGCGGCCCGGGACAGGCCCGACGTCGTGCTGATGGACATCCGGATGCCGCACGGGGACGGGCTGGACGCCACCCGCCGGATCCTGGCCGATCCCGGCCTCGCGGGAACGCGGGTCATCATCCTCACCACCTTCGAACTCGATGAGTACATCGCCGAAGCCGTGCGGGCCGGGGCGGCCGGGTTCCTCGTCAAGGACACCGAACCGGCGGAACTGCTCCGCGCCGTGCGGGTCGTGCACGACGGCGACGCCCTCCTCTCGCCCTCGGTGACGCGCCGCATCATGGCGGCGCTGGCGGTGCAGTCCCGCGCCGCCACACCGCCCACGGCCCTGGACCGGATCACCGAACGCGAACGGGAAGTCCTGCAACTCGTGGGCGAGGGGCTCAACAACGCGGAAATCGCGGGGCGGCTCTTCATCACCCCGCTGACCGCGAAGACCCACGTGTCCCGGATCATGGCCAAGCTGCAGGTCCGCGACAGGGTGCAGCTGGTGGTCCTGGCGTACGAATCGGGCCTCGTCCGGCCAGGCTGGGCCGGATAGCGGCCTGGTGCTGCCGGCTGGCGGCGCGGGCGGCGCGGGTGCACCGGGTGGCCTCCCGCCGGAGTACGCCGGGCGGGGACAATGACTCCCGGCGGCGGACGCGGCCGGAACGCCCGCGCGGAAGACTCGGTACAGGGCCGGAAACCCGGCCCGAACCGAGAGTCTGGACAACTGACATGATTGCTTCAATGACCGCGGCAACCGCCGACGTCCTCACCGCCTACGGGCCCTGGCGCGACGGCGGGTTCTCGCCCTGGTTCCTGCTGTTCCCGCTGTTCTGGATCCTCGTGATCGGCCTGGTGATCTTCATCGGCCGGCGCACGTGGCGCTCCAACCGCCGCTGGGCCGCGTCGCAGGGCGGCGAAAGCGTGCTGCGGGAACGCTATGCCCGCGGGGAAATCGACGAGAACGAATACCGCAAGCGCCTGCAGGTGCTGCGCGGGGACACGAAAGGCGACACGAAATAGGCCGGCGTGGGCCGGGGGATCCGCTGGGTGTCACTTTTCGAAGTCGTCTGCACGGAATGTCCAGAGTCGTCTGCACGCCTTCTTGCTGGTATGGGCGGAGGGCTTTAAGACACGTTTCCATAGGCTCTGTCTTCGTTGAGGAGTCTTCGGCGATGCGACCGCACACTGCTGTTGGTTTAAAAGCCGAACAGTTGAGCTGCCAGCGAATATATCCCCCACAACCCAGCCGCTAACAGGATGCCCAGGTAGGCCAAGACCAGCCTCGTATCGCGGAGGTAGCAGTTCGACCTCGTCAGGCCCCTCCGGCGTGCTTTCCAGTAACCAACGAAGCCGACTGCAGCGAACACGGCCAGTGCCACCGGACCGGCTGCCCAACCCAGCAGGGCAATGGTTGCGAAGATGCAGAGCCGCAGCGGATCGAAGGTCGGCGGGGACTGCGGATCCGTTTCAGGGTCAGGCCTGTGTCCGTGCCGGGCTGCGTGCTTGGAGCGCACCAGCTGCGACGGCAATGGCCCGGCTGCAATACGCCGGGCGTCAGAAGCGGAACTCATCATTCCTCCGTATCGCTGGCTACTCAGATCTGGCGGACTGGGAGAATCCGTGTGCCCGTGGCTGTGCTCATTCGTTGCCTGGCCAGGGCCGGCCACGCCTGAACAGCGCAGAACGGAGCGCACTGGTGAGCGCCGGCATCGCTCTTTGTTCCCACATGGACGCAGCACTGGGTGAGCCGTTCCTCGATCATGGTCGAAATGTCCATGAACGGCTTGACCATGATGCGGGTGATCCGTTCGGCGAGAAGCCTGCGCAGCCGCTGTTGTTGGCCCGGGAGCTTGCCGGCAGCCAGTGTGGTGAGTGTGCCGATGCCGAGGTCGCACTGGGTGCAGATGTTCTTCCAAAGATCCATTGTCCGCGGGTGGGACAGCGAGGACTGCTCGCTTAACAGGTCCAGCAGGGAGGACTTCATGAGGTTGCGCAGTTCGAGCGGGATCACGCTGTCGGCGATGCGGTTGGCGATGCTGTCAGGATTGAGTTCCAGCCAGGCGAGCAGCTGATCGTGTCCGATGAGGGCTGTCAGCGAACGCCAGACCCCTGAGTCGTCCTTCAGCATGTAGCCCACGGAAGCGCAGTGCGGATGTGAGCACGGGAGTGCTGTCAGGTCGTGCCATGAGACCACCCCTCCGGTTTGCTCCGCGAGCCGTTCCAGCACGCCTGTGTGGGTGAGCCTGTCCGTGGGGTCGATGCCGTGGCCGCGCCCTGAACCGAACACCGGCTGAAGCGCAACCCCACCCACGAACGGGGTTTCCAAAGCCCTCATGACGACGGCGCCGACCTCACCGTCGTTGACGCCCAGTGTCGCTGTCATCGTCAGGGTTGTGAAAACACCTGCCTCGGACAGGCGCGCGATGGCCATGTCTTTGAAGCGGGTCAGATCTCCGCCTCGGTGGTGGATGGATGCTTCTTTGGACGGGCCGTCGTATTGGAGGTATACCTCCACGCGGTCCCGGTGCCTGGCCAGCAGTGCGAGGAGTTCGTCGTCGGTGGCCATTAGCATGCCGTTGCTGTTCACCATGATCCGGACGATCGGCCGAGCGACGAGCTCATCCAGAAGTTCGGACAGATGGGGATAAAGGGTCGGCTCGCCGCCGGAGAGCATCAGCACGTCCAGCCGCCCGTTTTCGCGGGCAAGCCGGATGTCGATATTCGCGAGTACCTCGCTGAGCGGTGCGACTCCCTGCAGTTGGGGGCCGGAGGCCGTGAAGCAGGTGGGGCAGCGCAGGTTGCAGTGCTCGATGATGTCCTGCAGGAGGATGCACGTGTGCTGCGTCTGCATGGCGGGCAAACCGTATGCGTAGGCCTCCGGTACCTGGCGGTAATTGCCGGCCTGGTCCGGGATGTGTTGCTTGGTCGGTGCCCGCCACTTCTCCAGGTAGCGCAGGATTTCCGGGGACTCGTCGTACAAGGTGCTGATGAGGCCGTGGTCCGGGCAGCCGCGTTCGAGCCAGACCCGGTCATCGCGGATCAGCAGCGCGCCGGAGAGGCGTCGCACCTGCGCGAGCGGGGGGTTTGTCTCGTGGCAGCGGGGACAGAAGGCTGTGACGTATCGGTGGATGCGGTCCCCGCGCAGCGGCTGTCCGGGGCCGGGCAGCGCCTGCTGGGAAGAGAACGGTGACGGATTCATCTCAGGCCTCTCATCTGCGCGAGGAATCCGACGCAGATCCCACCGCCGAGCAGGGTGAAGATTCCCAGGCCCATGAGCAGTCCCGCACCCAACCGGGACGTGCGTGGCCGGACCGCCAGCACAATGGCTATCGCCAGATAGACGGCGATTGGTATGAACGCTGCAGGCCCGGCGAGGAAGGTCTTGTAGCCTTCATCCGGAGCGATACCCCTTGTTGTCCCGAAATAGAGGGCATAAAGGGCAGGAGCCCCTAACAGGATTCCAAGCACCATGAGGCCGAGCCCTGGTGCAGAGGGCGGCTCCTCTTCTCGGGGCGGTGGCAGTGGGCTCCAGGCTTCTTCGGGGTTGTCCTCGCTCATGCCACTCTTCTTTCCAACTTTGGGCGGAGTGGTTTCCCGAAGACCCGCAGCATCCGCCAGAACAGCAGGGGGAGAACCATCAAGAGGAACCATTGGGGTCGGCTCATCCCCAGCCAGAGCACCTGGTTGCCGCGGACGAATTCGACTCCGAACCGGAACAAGGCGTAGGAAGTCACGTAGCAGATGAAGAGGTCGCCAGGATGAGGCAGGCGGTCACGATAGCGCCACATGAGCACGAATGCGGCCACATGGAACAGGATTTCATAGGCAAAGGACGGGTGGAGCCCTACCCCGGGTGGTCCGCCCAACATCGCAGCCTGCCCGGGCGTGAGCGCTATCCCCCATGCTCCCCCCGTCGGGGTGCCGGGCAGTTCCGTGAGGAGACAGCCGACGCGCCCGATGACCAGCGCCAAGGCGACGGCGGGCGCAAGCAGATCCCCGGTGGATTCGCGGTAACGTGTCAGCCGTTTACCCAAATGAACGCCGAGCCACGCGCCCACAAGGCCTGCGAGGATGCTGCGGTCGCCGTTGCCCCACCAGTCCGCCAAGGAGACCTGCCGGGAAAAATCCCATGTGAGGACCCTGGAGCCGATGGCCCCGAAGGCGACAGCGAAACCGGCAATGGGCCACAACCGTGGGTCGGACAGACGGCGCCGGCGCTTCTCATAGGCGTAGAACAGCAGGGCTGCGAGGATTCCCAGCCCTAACGCGCCGGCGTGCACCAGCCCGTCTCCCGCGAAGGGAAGCCCGATCATGAGCAGAGTGTAGCAGTGCCCCTGCAGGGCCTTTCCGCCGGCGCCCGGTACTACATGTGGGCGTGGAGCCGCCGCGCGGCTTCAGATATCGACCGGCCGGGACGGTCACTTCCGGCTGTGAGCAGCTCCCCAAGATGTCTCGCTCGGCGTTGGTCGACGGGTGAATCCTGGTCGAGCCCAGTCTTCGAGGACCCTTGCGACGTAGCCGGAGGCGGGGTCACCGGTGAGGTCGGCGCCGCTGAAGACAGGTCAGCCGATCCGCTCGGCCAGGGACACGATGATCCCCTCTGGACCGCGCGCGTAGGCCATGCGCCAGAGGTGCTCGTACTGGCCGATGTCGCCGACCAGCCCGTAGCCGTCCGCGGCCAGCCGGTCGACCGCCGCCTGGAGGTCGTCGACCTCGAAGGCGACGCTGCGCAGCCCCAGCTCGTTGGCCATCGCGGCGGGCGATCCGGGCTGGTGGTCGGGCCGGACGAAGCTCGAGAGCTCCAGCCGGGTACCTCCGTCGGGCGGCCGCAGCATGACGATCTCGGTGCGGGAGTCGGGGATGCCGATGACCGTGTCCAGGAACTCGCCCTCCACGAACATCCGCGTGCCCTCGACCTCGAGACCCAGCCCGACGAAGAACGCCGTCACCGTGTCGAGGTCCGCAACGGTGATACCGATATGGTCGAAACGTCGTACATGTGACATTGGGGTCCATCCTCCGGTGCTGTGACTGCTAGCTTCGTTTGGCGGTGATTTCCAACTTCAAGATGGCGGTCTGGGCAGTCCCTGTAGCCGATCCACATACGGATTTGGTTCGGTTATCCGAATGGGTGAACTCCCTTGGTGCCTTTGGCGGAGTAGGTCGCTATTGCCCCGATGGCCAGACCCAAGCCGTCACTGAGCACGAGCAGTCGGCCCGCAAAGCTTCTCACCGCACCGTCGGAGCGCAGGACAGGGACCCCGGTACCCCGGATGAATAGTCATGACCGGGTTTAACGCTCGACGTATGCGGCGAGGTTCGCCAGCGAGGACGCGAACCCGGCCGCGTGATCGTCCGCGGAGATGCCGCTGGGAACGTTGTCGGCTCGGATTTCCACCAAAGTTCCAGCCCCGACTGTGGCGACGTCCCAGGTCATGGTCATGGTCATGGTGCCGGCGTACTCCGGGTCGTCGGAGACGAAGTCCACCGCCTGCACAACCCGCACGCCGGGGACCATGTCAACGAAGCGAGCCTCGACAATGTCGGAATCCGCTGTTGCCTTGCCGCGGGCGGTCGATGCCTCTGTATACGTGAGCACCATCCGGTAGGAGCCGCCCGGTCGGGCGTCGAAGCGCTCGAATCTGCCAGTCATTCCGTTCGGCGGCAGCCACTCCACAAGCGCATTCGGATCGATGAAAGCGGCATAGACTCGTTCGAGCGGCGCCGCAACCACCCGGGAAGAAGTGTCCGTCCGTGCCATGGCAGACATTGTATGATCGCTGGTCCCACCGCTTCAATGCTCCGTCTGCAGGCAGCTCTCACGGACCCCCGCAAGCGTTTCTGCTGCGCGCATGTCGCGTCTACCTTGATTCTCATCATTGGGCCGTCTGTCCGATTGAGGTTCGGCTTACGCGACACCGAAGCTGCCATTCCCAACTGTGAATTAACCGCCATTCTCAACCAACAGTCATACGCGGCTATCGAGATCCGAAAATTTTGAGTGGCGCTTGCACCGGTGGGGGACCGGCTTGCGGGCTTCAGATTCATGTGTGCTCGCACGACGCGCATTGAGTGACCTGCGAAACTAAGGCATGGCTCAAATCATTGTCTACGGTCACAAAGCGGCGCTCGCTCCTCGTATCTCTTCACTGTCCGACGCGATCCACGCGGCGGCGGTATCAGTCCTCCAACTGCCGGTTGAGAAGCGATTCCACCGTTTCATTACCCTGGATCCCGACCAGTTCATCACGCCTTCGGATCGTTCGATCGACTACACCATCGTCGAGGTCAGCATGTTCGAGGGCCGCTCGACGGCTACGAAGAAGGACTTCATCCGCCAACTCATCAGTAATGTTGCGGCTGTCGGCGTCACTCCGAACGATCTTGAAATCACAATCACCGAGACGCCTCGTGCGAGCTGGGGCATTAGGGGAGTGCCTGCTGATGAGCTCCAGCTGAACTACTCAGTGGACGTCTAAGCACACGGGAGAATTTGTTGTCCTTCGAGCGTTCTCCAAATGGCGAAGCAGGCGCAACGGTCGGGTAGCGGGTACAACGAACATGCGCCTCGACATGGATGACGCTAAAATGTACAATTTAGCCATGACAAGTATTCCCGCCACTGAGGCGCGTCAGAAATGGGCGCAAACGCTCGACCTCGCCCATCACGAGCCGGTGACCATTACCCAGCATGGCCGCGACAGCGTGGTTCTGCTTGATGCCGCTGTGGCCAGGCGGGCCTTGGCTGCCTTAGAGGATGCGCAGGACGCGGCGGCGGCCGATGCGGCGCGTTTGGAGATAGAAGCTGGCGAGGCGAGCATCCCACTTGATGAGATCGCCCGTGAGCTGGGTATCGAGCTTGGCTGACGAGTACGTCGTCGAGTTATCCCCGGCGGCAGCTCGGTCCCTTCGGAAGCTGGGTCGACAAGCGCAACGACGTATTCTCGGCGCCCTGGTTCTTCTTCGCGAAACGCCGCGGCCACCGACTGCGAAATCGCTGGTCGGCCATCCGGGCTATTTGCGTGTGCGCACGGGTGACTATCGAGTCGTGTACACGATCGAGGAACGAAAGCTCCTGGTCCTGGTGCTCGCGCTCGGTCACCGACGCGAGGTCTATCGGGACCTCTGAGCGATGCGAAGAGGCGCCAGATCGAGTGTTCATGGAACGGAGTCTCCGGCCTGAACTGCACAGCGCGACGCGCGGCCCCCTGCGGACAGGAGCTGACACCAAGATCATCCGGCGGCCAGGCGGCCAATTTCCCGGCGCCGCGCGCCCTTTCCTTGTTCGAACGCTGCTACTAACGTGGTGCGGGTGGCTGAACTCCAGTCGAAAGCATCCCCCGTGGGCAGGCCCTCCGGCACCGGGCCGCCGCAGTATGTCATCACCGCCGGGAACCTGACGAAGCGCTACGGCGACGTCGCCGCCGTCGACGGTATCTCCTTCCGCGTGGCGGCCGGGGAGGCCTTCGGGCTGCTCGGGCCCAACGGCGCCGGGAAGTCCACCACGATGAAGATGATCGGCGGGGTCTCCCGGCGGACCTCCGGCAGCCTGAGCGTCATGGGGCTGGATCCGGACCAGCACGGGCCCGAGGTCCGCGCCCACCTGGGCGTCGTGCCGCAGCAGGACAACCTGGATGAGGAACTCCGGGTCCGGGACAACCTGCTGGTCTACGGACGCTACTTCGGCCTGCCCCTGAGCTACCTGCGGCCCAAGACCGACGAACTGCTCGAATTCGCCCAGCTCACGGACAAGGCCAGGTCCAGGGTCGACGCGCTCTCCGGCGGCATGAAGCGCCGCCTCACCATTGCCCGCGCCCTCATCAACGAGCCCCGGATCCTGCTGCTGGACGAGCCCACCACGGGCCTGGACCCGCAGGCCCGGCACGTCCTCTGGGACCGGCTGTTCCGGCTCAAGGAGCAGGGCGTGACGCTGATCCTGACCACCCACTACATGGACGAGGCCGAGCAGCTCTGCGACCGCCTGATCGTGGTGGACAAGGGCACGATCATGGCCGAGGGCTCACCGGCGGCCCTGATCCGCGAACACTCCAGCCGGGAGGTCCTGGAGCTGCGGTTCGGCTCGGACCGGAATGCGGGCATCGGCGCCGAACTGGCGGGCATCGGCGAACGGGTGGAAACCCTTCCGGACCGCGTGCTGATCTACGCCCACGACGGCGAAGCCGCCCTCGAGCAGGTTTCCGCCCGGGGACTGCGCCCCCTGGCGTCCCTGGTGCGCCGCTCCTCGCTCGAGGACGTCTTCCTGCGCCTGACCGGCAGGAGCCTCGTTGACTGAGCCAGCCCGGAGCGGATATGCCCCGCCCGCGCACGCCGCACCCCTGCACGCCCACGCGCCCGCCGTCTCGGCGGCCCGGGCGCGGCGGTGGGGGGCCTTCTACTACGCCGAGCAGGTCCTGCGGGTCATGAAGGGCTACGGCTGGACCATCATCATGTACGGCGTCGGGCAGCCGGTGGCCTACCTCTTCGCCATGGGCGTAGGCCTGGCCACGCTGGTCGAGGCCAACGGCGCGCCGGGTTTCGGCGGCGTCAGCTACCTGGTGTTCATCGCCCCGGCCCTGCTGATCTCCGCCGCCGTCATGACGGCCGCCAGCGAGTTCACCTTCCCGGTGATGGACGGCTTCAAATGGCGCCGGGTCTACTACGGCCCGCACGCCTCGCCGCTGACCCCGCAGCAGATCGCCGCCGGGCAGATCATCGCCGTCACCGTGCGCTTCGTGCTGCAGTCGGCTCTCTTCTTCGCCGTCATCGCGCTGTTCGGGGCGGCCCCCGGCGGCTGGGGCGCGGTCTCGATCCTCGTCGCGACGCTGGCCGGGCTGTCCTTCGGGCTGCCCCTGATGGCCTACGCGGCGTCGATCACGGACGACAAGGGCCAGTTCGCCATGGTCATGCGGTTCGTCGTCACCCCGCTGTTCCTCTTCTCCGGCACGTTCTTCCCGCTGGACGCCCTGCCGCCCGCGGTGCGGTGGATCGGCTGGATCTCACCGATCTGGCATGGAACCCAGCTGGGCCGGGTCTTCACCTACGGCTACCAGGAGCCCCCGCTGCTCACCGCCGCCCACCTGGTGTTCCTGCTGGCCCTCGGCGCCGCCGGCTGGACGCTGACCAGGCGGCAGTTCGCCCGGCGGATGGGCCCATGAGCGTCACGGAGACCGCCCGGAACCGCCGCTTCGGGACGCTGTACTCCCGCAACGTGCGCGCCGTCGTCGGGCGTGGCCTGATGGCCACGAAGAGCAGCAACGCGCTGGTCATGCTCTCGGGTTTCTTCGAACCCGTGCTCTACCTGATCTCCATGGGCGTGGGCCTGGGCGCCATCGTCGGCCCGGTGCAGGGGCCCGGCGGGCAGGAGATTTCCTACGCGGCGTACATCGCGCCGGCGCTGCTGGCCGTCTCGGCCATGAACGGCGCCGTCTACGACTCCACCTGGAACGTCTTCTTCAAGATGAACTTCGCCAAGCTGTATCAGGGCATGCTCTACACCTCGCTCGGGCCGCTGGACGTCGCGATGGGGGAGATCTTCCTGGCCCTGCTCCGCGGGCTCCTGTACGCCACCGGCTTCACCGCGGTGCTGGGCCTGATGGGGCTCATCACGACGCCGTGGGCCGTCCTGATGATTCCGGCCTCGGTCCTGATCGCGTTCGGCTTCGCGAGCCTCGGGATGGGCATCACGAGCTTCATGAAGACGTTCCAGCAGATGGACTGGATCAGCTTCGTGATGCTGCCGATGTTCCTGTTCAGCGCCACGTTCTACCCGCTCAGCGTCTACCCGCAGCACATCCAGTGGCTCATCCAGGCCATGCCGCTGTGGCACGGGGTGGAGCTGCTGCGCCAGATCAGCGTGGGGGTGTTCAGCCCGGCCACCGCGTTGCACATCGGCTACTACCTGGTGATGATCGCCCTGGGCATCCTGCTCACCACGGGCCGGCTGCGCGCGCTCTTCCTGAAGTAGGGCGGCGCCCGGACCCCAACTGGCTAGCAGTAGTTGTCGTTTTGAGCACCCAAAACGACAACTACTGCGAGCTAGTTGGGATGGACGGCGGCAGCGCGTTCGCCCGGGGTGGAAGCGTCCGGCGGCGGGGGCCGCGTTTGAGACAATGGAGTCATGCGAACTCTGGGCAGCCTCAACTCCTCGTCCAAACCGGCCAAGGGCGGGTTCTCCATGTTCCGGATCAGCGGGCCCGGCATGATGGTCTTCATCATCGCGTTCCTGGTCGCCGTCATCTTTGCGGCCAACCAGAACGACGTCGTGGGCTGGGTCGTTGCGGTCATCGCCGCCTTCTGGCTCGCGCTGGCATCCTTCGTCGTCTTCAGCATCCAGAAGGCGGCCAAAAAGGCCGGAGCCAAGCTCAACGAGGCGCAGAACGCGTTCAACGCGGCCACCGGCCGGGCGCCGTCGACGGCCAGCGCCGATCACGGCGGCACCCGCCTCGTGGGGGTGCGCCGCGAAGCGGACGAGGTCCGTGACCTCAAACTTGACCATTCGTTCAAGATCGTCCAGGTCCAGGCCCGCGTCGTCGAGGACGAACGCGCCAAGGGGGCGGCCGCGGACCAGGACACGATCCGCCGGGCCCTGGAGACCATCGCCATCACCGCCACCAACGCCCGCGACATGATCAGGTCCGGCGGCGCCGACGAGCCCGTGGCCGGAACCATCATCGACTAGAGTGGATCGGGTGATCTCGGCATTGAAGAAGGACCACCTTCGCATCGCATCAGTCAACGTCAACGGTTTGCGCGCCGCCTACAAGAAGGGCATGGCGGAATGGCTGGAGCCCCGCGGGGTGGACATCCTCTGCCTCCAGGAAGTCCGGGCACCGGATGCGATCGTGGCGGAACTCCTCGGTGAGGGCTGGTACATCCTGCACGCCGAAGCCGAAGCGAAGGGCCGCGCCGGCGTCGCCATAGCCTCCCGCGACGAGCCCCTCGCCACCCGCACCGGGATCGGGGACGACTACTTCGCCACCACCGGCCGCTGGGTCGAAGCTGACTACACCGTCCGGAACGCCGAGGGCCAGGCCTCCCAGCTGACGGTCGCCAGCGCCTACGTGCACTCCGGTGAGACCGGCACTCCCAAGCAGGAGGACAAGTTCCGTTTCCTCGACGTCATGGTCAGCCGGCTGCCCGAGCTGGCCAAGCACAGCGACCACGCCCTCGTCGTGGGCGACCTCAACGTCGGCCACACCGAACTGGATATCAAGAACTGGAAGGGCAACGTCAAACGTGCCGGCTTCCTTCCCGAGGAGCGCGCGTATTTCGACCGCTTCTTCGGCGAGGACATCGGCTGGAAGGATGTCCACCGGGGCCTGGCGGGCAACGTCGAGGGCCCCTACACCTGGTGGTCGCAACGCGGCCAGGCCTTCGACAACGACACCGGCTGGCGCATCGATTACCACCTGGCCACGCCCGACCTCGCTGCTGCCGCCGTGTCAGCCGTCGTCGACCGGGCACCGTCCTGGGACACGCGCTTCTCCGACCATGCCCCGCTGGTAGTGGACTACCGGCTCTAAGCCCTGAAGGTTTTCACATCATGACGACTCCGACCACCCCTGGTACCAAGAAGCGCATCCTTTCGGGAGCGAAGCCCACCGCGGATTCCCTGCACCTGGGAAATTACATCGGTGCTGTCCGCAACTGGGTGGACATGCAGTCCGAATACGACGCCGTGTTCTTCATTCCCGATCTCCACGCGATCACCGTGGACTTCGAGCCGTCCGAGCTGGCCAAACGGACCCGCGTTGTCGCCGCCCAGTACATCGCCGCCGGCATCGACCCGGACAAGTGCATCTTCTTCGTGCAGTCGCACGTGCCCGAGCACGCGCAGCTCGCCTGGGCCCTGAACTGCATCACCGGATTCGGCGAAGCCTCCCGCATGACGCAGTTCAAGGACAAGACCCAGAAGTCCGGCGCCGACGCGGCAACGGTGGGGCTGTTTGCGTATCCCACGCTGATGGCCGCCGATATCCTGCTGTACCAGACGGATCTGGTTCCGGTGGGGGAGGACCAGCGGCAGCACCTGGAGCTGACCCGCAATCTGGCCCAGCGCTTCAACACCCGCTTCGGGCACACGTTCACCGTCCCGGAGGCCACCATCCTCAAGGCCACCGCCAAGATCTACGACCTGCAGAGTCCCACCGCCAAGATGTCCAAGACCGGCGGGTCACCCAACGGGTCCATCCAGCTGCTGGAAGACCCCAAGATCGCGGCCAAACGCATCAAGTCCGCCGTCACCGATACCGGCACGGAAGTCCGCTTCGATGCCGAGGCCAAGCCCGGGGTGTCCAACCTGCTGACCATCTATTCCACGCTGACCGGCAAGTCGGTGCCGGACCTTGAAACCGAATACCAGGGCAAGATGTACGGCCACCTCAAAGCGGATCTGGCGGAGGTGATGGTGGAGTTCATCACGCCGCTGCGGAACCGCACCAACGAGCTCATGGCGGATCCGGCAGAGCTGGACCGGCTGTTGGCCCGGGGCGCCGAGCGTGCCCGCGAAATCGCCGCAGTGACCCTCAGCCAGGTCTACGACCGCATGGGTTTCCTGCCGTCGCTGAGCCTCGCGGGAGTCCACTAGGCCGATGTCCTCCGTCAGCAAAGTGACCGCAGACGACACCGGCCGGGCGACTGCCCGTGGCGCGGGCCCCCGCCCGGACGGGCAGGCCCGCAGCGAGGGCATCAGCATCGGCGTGATCCTGGGGTTCCCGCCGGACATTGCCGAGGAACTCCAGCGCTGGCGTGCCTCGTTCGGGGACCCCATGGCCGGCGTCATCCCGGCACACATCACGCTCGTCACCACCACCCTGACCCAGGACTGGGAGGCGACCTGCCGCCACGTGCGGGAGATCGCCCGCCGGCAGCCGCCGTTCACCGTCACCATCGCCGGCACCGGGTCCTTCCGGCCGGTCTCCCCGGTGGTCTTCCTCAACGTCGACGACGGCTTCGAAGACTGCGTCAGCCTGCACCGGCAGCTCCAGGCCGGGCCGCTGGAGAGCGAGTTGCCCTTCGCGTACCACCCGCACGTCACGGTCGCCCATGACGTGGCGCCGGAAAGCCTCGATGAAGCCGAAACCGCGCTCAAGGATTACCGGGCCACGTTCCCGGTGGCTAGCATGGGACTTTACGAGCACGACGACAACGGCATCTGGCAGCTACGGGAAGAGCTTGACTTTGGCACCGAACCTGACGACGACGGCGGCCGCGCCACCGGCGCCTGCTGAACCTCCCCTTCCCACCGACCTTGCCCTGCTGAAGCGCGAAGTCATCCGGAAACGGGTCGACTGGGGCAGGGCCCGCCGCTCCGGCGGCGGACCGCTGGCCACCCTGCTGCCGCTGGTCCAGTGGCTCCTCGCCCGGCTCAACGCGTTCCGGCCCATGCGGGCCTTCCAGCACTACAACCTCCGGCACGGCCCGCTGATGAGCGCCGGCATCGGCTTCAGGATGTTCTTTTCGATCACGGGCCTGCTGGCCACCGGCTTCTCCGTCGCGGGGCTGCTGCTGCGCGGGCAGCCCGCCCTGCTGGACCGGATCATCGGCTCCGTCGATTCCAGCGCCCCCGGCCTGTTGAAGGTCGACGGCGGTGAGGGCCTGGTTGACCCGCAGGACCTGCTGAACCCCAACGGCCTCGGCTGGGCCGCCGTGATCGCCGCGGCGGTGACCCTGGTGACCTCGCTCGGCTGGATCGACGGCGTGCGCGACGGACTGCGCGGCGTGATGGGGCTGGGCCCGCGGAAGCTGAACCCGGTCCTGGTCAAGCTCCGGGACCTCGGTACCCTGGTGCTTTTGGGCCTGGCCCTGGTGGTCAGCGCCGGCGCCTCGCTCGTGTTCGGTACGGCGGCCGGCTGGGTCACCGAACAGTTCCGCCTGGACCCCCTGGTGGCCGGACCGCTGGCCACCTCGATCAAGATTGCCGTGCCCTTGCTGCTGGGCTGGTGCACGGCACTGATCATGTTCCGGCTCGCGGCGGGGCTGAAGCTGGCCCGGCGGGCCCTGCTGGAAGGCACCATCCTGGCGGCCGTGGGCACCGGTGTGCTGCAGATCTTCAGCGCCGAGCTGCTGGCCGGTGCCGGCCGGAACCCCATCCTGGCGCCCTTCGCCATCATCATCGGCCTGCTGATCTGGTTCAACCTGGTCAGCCAGGTGTACCTGCTCTCCGCCGCCTGGGCCGCGGTCCGCGAGACGGACCTGAAGGCCGGCCCCGCGGCGGCGACGACCGGGTGGGGCGCCCGCCAGGTGCAGCCGGGCAAAACCCCACCCGCGGGTAAACAGTCTGCGGGAAACCAGCCTGCAGGAAACCAGCCTGCTGGCGGTATGTTCAGGCGTCGAGGTACTGGTCGGCCCACGCCGAGATAATCTTCGCGGCCCGCGCTGCCTGGCCCTTGCCGGTCAGCAGGTGGTCGCTGCCCTCGAGCGAGACGAAGCTGCGCGGGTGCCGGGCCGTCTGGAAGATGGTGCTGGCGTTCTCGATCCCCACCGTGTTGTCGGTGGGGGAGTGCAGCACCATGAGCGGCTTGTGCAGGGCCCTGATGCAGTCCGTCAGGTCGGCGTTTTCGAGATCCTCGACGAAGTGCCGCCGGATCTCCACCCGCTTGCCGCCGAGGTCGACTTCCGCGCTGCCCTCGCTGAGGATCCGGTCCAGCGCAGCGTCGAAGACGTGGGCCACGTGCTTGGGCGAGAAGGGGGCGCCCACGGTGGCCACGGCGTCGAGCTCCGGGATCAGGCGGGCGGCCGCCAGGACCGCGGCGCCGCCGAAGGAATGCCCCACGAGCAGCGCGACCTGCCGGCCCGTGGCTCCCATGAATTCGGCCGCCTTCACGGTGTCCGCCACCTTGTGGCTGAAGGACCCCTCCGACCACAGCCCGGCGGACTCGCCCAGGCCCAGGTTGTCGAAGCGGAGCATGCCCACCCCGTTGTCCGCCAGCGCCTTGCACATCCGGGACGCCGCGGGGCTGTCCTTGCCGAGCGTGAAGCCGTGCGAGAACACGCCCCAGCCCTTCACCTTCCCTTCGGGGACGTCGATGATGCCGGAGAGCAGTTCACCGGTGGAACCGTGGAATGAGACTTTTTCGGAACGGGACATGGCGGCCCTTTCATTTATTCGGATTACGACGACGGCGCCCCCACCCGGAAGGTGAGAGGCGCCGTCGTCGTACTGCTTGTGCCTAACTTGGGGAGTGCGGCCGTCAGACCTTGCGGGACAGGATGGCCTGCTTGACCTCGGCGATCGCCTGCGTGATCTGGATGCCGCGGGGGCATGCCTCGGTGCAGTTGAAGGTGGTGCGGCAGCGCCACACGCCTTCCTTGTCGTTGAGGATCTCCAGGCGCATGTCGCCGGCGTCGTCGCGGGAATCGAAGATGAAGCGGTGCGCGTTGACGATTGCCGCCGGGCCGAAGTACTGGCCGTCGGTCCAGAACACCGGGCAGGACGAGGTGCACGCGGCGCACAGGATGCACTTGGTGGTGTCGTCGAACCGCTCGCGGTCCTCGGCGGACTGCAGGCGTTCCTTGGTGGGCTCGTGGCCGCGGTTGACCAGGAAGGGCATGACTTCGCGGAAGGACTGGAAGAACGGCTCCATGTCCACGATCAGGTCCTTCTCCACCGGCAGGCCCTTGATGGGCTCGACGGTGATGGGCTTGGACGTGTCCAGGTCCTTGAGCAGCGTCTTGCAGGCCAGGCGGTTGCGGCCGTTGATGCGCATGGCATCGGAACCGCAGACGCCGTGGGCGCACGAACGGCGGAAGGAAACACTGCCGTCGAGTTCCCACTTGACCTTGTGCAGGGCATCGAGGACGCGGTCGGTCCCGTACATGGTGACCTTGAAGTCATCCCAGGTGGATTCCTCGGAGACCTCGGGGTTGTAGCGGCGCACGCGCAGGGTGACGTCGAAGGACGGGATCTCCCCGCCGCCTCCGATGTGGGCGGGCAGTTCGATCTTGGAGGCTGGCTCAGCAAGTTCAGCGGTCATCTTAGTACTTCCTCACCATCGGCTCGTAGCGCGTAAAGACAACCGGCTTGGTGCCAAGCCGGATCCCCGCAATGCTCTCCGCGGAACCGTCCGCGGGAGCATGCTCATCCTTGTACGCCATGGAGTGCTTCATGAATTTTTCGTCGTCGCGCTCGGGGAAGTCCTCGCGGAAGTGTCCGCCGCGGGATTCCTCGCGGTGCAGGGCCGCCACGGTCATGACCTTGGCCAGTTCCAGCAGGAAGCCCAGCTCCACGGCCTCGAGCAGGTCAAGGTTGAAGCGCTTGCCCTTGTCCTGGACGCTGATGCGCTGGTACCGCTCCTCGAAGGAGGCGATGTCCGTCAGGACCTGGTTCAGCGTGTCGGCGGTGCGGAACACCTGCATGTTGGCATCCATGGTGTCCTGCAGTTCCTTGCGGATCGCAGCGACCTTCTCGGTGCCGTCGGAGGTGCGGACGTGGTCCAGCAGGTTCAGCGTGTAGCCCTCCGGATCGGCGGGGAGTTCCACGTAGTCGGCGGTCTTGGCGTATTCCGCTGCGGCGATTCCGGCGCGCTTGCCGAAGACGTTGATGTCCAGCAGCGAGTTGGTGCCGAGGCGGTTGGAGCCGTGCACCGAAACGCAGGCGACCTCACCGGCAGCGTACAGGCCCGGGATGACGGTGTCGTTGTCCTGGAGCACCTCGGCGCTGATGTTCGTAGGGATGCCGCCCATGGCGTAGTGCGCCGTCGGGAACACCGGAACCGGCTCCGTGTAGGGCTCGACGCCGAGGTAGGTGCGGGCGAACTCGGTGATGTCCGGCAGCTTCGCGTCGATGTGCGCCGGCTCCAGGTGGGTCAGGTCAAGGAGGACGTAGTCCTTGTTGGGGCCGCAGCCGCGTCCTTCACGGACTTCGTTGGCCATGGAGCGGGCCACGATGTCGCGGGGGGCGAGGTCCTTGATGGTGGGGGCGTAGCGCTCCATGAAGCGCTCTCCCTCGGAGTTGCGCAGGATGGCGCCTTCGCCGCGGGCGGCCTCGGAAAGGAGGATGCCCAGGCCGGCCAGGCCTGTCGGGTGGAACTGGAAGAACTCCATGTCTTCCAGGGGGATGCCGCGGCGGAACGCGATGCCCATGCCGTCACCGGTGAGGGTGTGGGCGTTGGAAGTGGTCTTGAAGACCTTCCCGGCGCCGCCGGAGGCGAAAATCACGGACTTGGCCTGGAAGACGTGCAGTTCGCCGGAGGCGAGGTCGTAGGAGACGACGCCGGCAACGCGCTTCTGCTTGTACGGCGTGCCGTCCTCGCGGACGGCGTCCTCCTCGACGGTCAGCAGGTCCAGCACGTAGTACTCGTTGTAGAACTCGACGTTGTGCTTGACGCAGTTCTGGTACAGGGTCTGCAGGATCATGTGGCCGGTGCGGTCGGCGGCGTAGCAGGCGCGGCGGACCGGGGCCTTGCCGTGATCGCGGGTGTGGCCGCCGAAACGGCGCTGGTCGATCCGGCCCTCGGGCGTGCGGTTGAACGGCAGGCCCATCTTTTCCAGGTCCAGGACGGCGTCGATCGCTTCCTTCGCCATGACCTCGGCGGCGTCCTGGTCCACCAGGTAGTCGCCGCCCTTGATGGTGTCGAAGGTGTGCCACTCCCAGTTGTCTTCCTCGACGTTCGCCAGCGCCGCGCACATGCCGCCCTGCGCCGCGCCGGTGTGGGACCGGGTGGGGTAGAGCTTGGTCAGTACTGCTGTTCGCGCGCGCTGACCGGATTCGATCGCCGCGCGCATCCCGGCGCCACCGGCACCGACGATGACGACGTCGTACTTATGGACCTGCATACCAGACGCTCTTTCTCTCAAAATTCGCTATAAGACACCGGCCGGCGGAGCCTGGCCGGTGAATTCTCGTGACATCCCGGCCTGCGCTGGGCAGGCAGGGACCGGTTGCCGGAACGGGCCGCCAGCAGATGGTGCTGATCATGCCCGGAGGGGCAGGGGCCCGCTACGGGTGCGCCGTTAAGGCACGGGGCAGAAACCGCCCGGCAGCTGCACACCGTTGACCACGGGGCACGGGTTGAAGGTGAAGATCACCAGGGTGCCGAGGATGATGATGACGGCGGTGGCCGCGAAGAGGACAATCTTCAGCCAGAGGCGGGTGGAGTCCTTCTCGGCGTAGTCGTTGATGATGGTCCGGACGCCGTTGGTGCCGTGCAGCATGGCCAGCCACAGCATCGCGAGGTCCCAGACCTGCCAGAACGGGTCGGCCCACTTGCCGGCGACGAAACCGAAGTCGATCGCGTGGATGCCCTCGCCCACCAGGAGGTTGACGGTCAGGTGTCCGAAGATCAGGACAACCAGGACCACGCCGGAAAGCCGCATGAACAGCCATGCCAGCATTTCGAAGTTTCCCTTGGAGGAACCGCTGCGGCGGTACTGCGGCGCAATGCGCCCGCCCGCCGTGGTCTTCCCGCTGATTTGTCCGCTGCGCGGGGCCTTAATCTCTGTTGCACTCATGGCTTAGTGGCCTCCAAGGGCGAGGGAAAGGTGGCGGATGGAGAAGCCGACCATGACGACGAGCCACAGGGCCAGAACCGTCCACAGCATCTGGCGCTGGTACTTCGCGCCCTTCTTCCAGAAGTCGACGGCGATGATCCGCAGGCCGTTGAAGGCATGGAACACGATCGCTGCGACAAGGCCCGTTTCACCCAGGGCCATCAGGGGATTCTTGTAGGCGCCGATCACGGCCGTGTAGGCCTCGGGCGACACACGCACCAATGAGGTGTCCAGCACGTGGACCAACAAGAAGAAAAAAATCACTACACCGGTAATGCGGTGTCCAACCCAGGACCACTGGCCTTCACGGCCGCGGTACAAGGTGCCAGCTGGTTTTGTCGGCACTGAATAAACCTCCCTGCAACGCAGCGGCGCTGGCATGGGATCCACGCGGGGGGAACGCCTGCTGCGAGAGCACTCAAAAGCTCAAGCCTAAATCTAGGCTTCGCTCACAGCTTATTCAATTCAGCGGGGAGATCGTGACGGCGCCCCGGCGCGGTTTTCATCCAGTTTTGAGACTAACGCCACACCGGCGGACGTTCAAGCGGATCCGGGGGCCAGGTTCACGGGCTATCCGGCGGTGGTCGGCTAAAGTAGGCCGTGATGAGTACAAACAAGATGACAAGCCAGGGTTCACCACTTGACCGTTTCATTGCGGTGATTCCCGCCGGCGGGGTGGGGACCCGCCTCTGGCCGCTGTCACGGGCAGCCGCCCCCAAGTTCCTCCACGACCTCACGGGATCGGGCAGTACTTTGCTGCGCGCAACCTACGACCGGCTGGAGCCGCTCACCGGCCGGCACGTGCTTGTGGTCACCGGAACGGCGCACCGCGCGGCGGTCTGCCGGCAGTTGCCGGAAGTGCAGGAAGCCGATCTGGTGCTGGAAAGCGAACCCAAGGACTCGGGGGCGGCGATCGGACTTGCCGCCGCCATCCTCTACGAACGGGACCCGGACACCATCATGGGCTCCTTCGCCGCGGACCAGGTCATCAGCCCCGACGAGTTGTTCCGGGACGCCGTCCGCGAGGCGATCCACACGGCCGCCGCCGGCAAGATCGTCACCATCGGCATCAAGCCCACCCACCCCTCCACCGGGTTCGGCTACATCCGCTCGGGTGCCTCCCTCAACATCCCCGGCGCCCCCAGTGCCCAGTCCGTCGTCGAGTTCGTGGAGAAGCCCAGCGAGGAAGTTGCCCAGCAGTACCTGGACAGCGGTGAATACGTCTGGAACGCCGGCATGTTCGTGGCGCCGGTTTCGCTCATGCTCAAGCACCTCGAGGCCAACCAGCCCGAACTCTTCGCCGGCCTGCAGGAAATCGCCAAGGCCTGGGACACCCCCCTGCAGGACGAAGTCACGGCCCGCGTCTGGCCGACCCTGCCCAAGATTGCGATCGACTACGCCGTCGCCGAACCCGCCGCCGCCGCCGGCGACGTCGCGGTGGTGCCCGGCGCGTTCCGTTGGGACGACGTCGGGGACTTCGCCTCCGTGGGCCGGCTCAACAGCGCCAAGGAAGTCGACGACGTCACCGTCATCGGCGAGGGCGCCCGGGTGTTCACCGAAAACGCCAGCGGCGTGGTGGTCTCCGACACCAAGCGCGTCATTGCCCTGATCGGCATCAAGGACGTGGTCATCGTCGACACCCCGGATGCCCTGCTGGTGACCACCAAGGAACATTCCCAGCGGGTCAAGCAGGCCGTCGATGCCCTCAAGGCCAAGGGCGACACCGACGTCCTGTAGCAGTGCAGTGGCGCGGCCGGAGCGGTGCCGGAGCCGTGCAAGCACCCTGCCGAAGCCGCCGGGGCGGCCCCGGATGTTCAGGAATCCGTAATGCGCCGTTCGCTATGCCGCTAATCATGGTCCGGTCGATAGAGTTAGTCAGTGCGCAACTACACTACTGAAGCTGAGCCCACCACTCTGGTGGGGCCGTGGCTGGAGCCCCTCCTGCCGGAGCTGATCGCTTTCCGCCGTGACCTGCATGCGCACCCCGAGCTGTCCTTCAAGGAGTTCCGCACCACGGACAGGCTGGCGAAACGGCTCGAGGCTGCCGGCCTGAAGCCGCGCCGCCTCGAAGGCACCGGCCTGACCGTGGACATAGGCGAAGGCCCCATCGCCACCGCCCTCCGGGGCGACATCGACGCCCTGCCCATCATCGAGGAAACGGGCCTGGAGTTCGCGTCGAAGAACCACGGCGTCACCCATGCCTGCGGGCACGACGTGCACACCACCACCATGCTGGGCATCGCCCTGATCCTGCAGCGCATGCACGAGGCCTCACCGCTGGGCGGCTCGGTCCGGATCGTCTTCCAGCCCGCCGAGGAAACCATGCCCGGCGGAGCGCAGGCCTGCATCGAGCAGGGCGTCCTGGAAGGCGTCCCGCGCATCCTGGCCCTGCACTGCGATCCCAGGATCGAGGTGGGCAAGATCGGTACCCGGATCGGCGCCATCACCTCCGCCTCGGACACCATCAAGATTGAACTCTCGGGACGCGGCGGCCATACCTCCCGCCCGCACCTGACCGAGGACCTCGTTTTCGCGCTGGCGCAGATCGCCGTCAACGTCCCGGCGGTCCTCTCCCGCCGCGTCGACGTGCGCAGCGGCGTCTCCGTCGTCTGGGGCCAGATCTCCGCGGGCTCCGCCCCTAACGCCATTCCCGGCAGCGGCTACATGGCCGGCACCATGCGCTGCCTGGACCGCGACGCCTGGCACGGCGCCGGCAAAATCCTCGACGAGGTCGTGCAGCAGGTCGCCGCGCCCTACGGCGTCGACGTCCGCCTGGAACATACCCGCGGGGTCCCTCCCGTGGTGAACTCCGAACAGGAGACCGCGCTGATTGAAGCCGTGGCCCGTGCGGAAATCGGCGAGGGCTCGGTGGTCCTGACACCCCAGTCCATGGGCGGGGAGGACTTCGCCTGGTTCCTCGCGGACATCCCCGGGGCCATGATGCGCCTGGGCACCAGGACCCCGGGCGGGGAAGAGTACGATCTGCACCGCGGAGACTACATCCTCGACGAACGGTCCCTCGGGATCGGCATCCAGGTCCTCACCGCGGCCGCGCTGCGTACCCTCCGCGACCTCTAAGCCGCACCGCGCACCGAACCCACCAAAACCCCCGCGCGCACCCACCCCACCCCGCGCGAACCCACCCAAACCCCCGCGCGAACGTACACTTGGGGCCCCGATTTCGACGATTTCGGGGCCTCAAATGTCCGTTCGGCCGGGGGTGCTGGCACCGGATTGAGTTGTGCACAATTGAATTGCCCGCTACCGTAGGGGGATGACCGATGCTCCCCGCCTCCACTCTCCCCGCCTGAACAGGCAGCTGTGCTTTGCGATGTACTCGGCGTCCCGCGCTGCCACGGCCGCCTACCGGCCCATGCTCGAGGAGCTCGGCCTGACCTACCCGCAGTACCTCGTGATGCTGGTGCTCTGGGAGGAGCAGCCCCGCAGCGTCGGGGAACTGGGGGAGGAGCTGGGACTCGATTCGGGCACCCTCTCGCCCCTGCTCAAGCGACTGGAATCCTTGGGATTCGTGGAGCGGCGGCGGTCCGCCGCGGACGAGCGCCGCGTCGAGGTCTTCCTGACGGACGCCGGCACCGCGCTGAGCACCGGGGCAGCCGGCATCCCGCAGCGGCTTGCGGAGGCGGCCGGACTTTCCGGCGCAGAACTCGACCGGCTCCGGGAGTCCCTGAACCGGCTGACCGCCGCGCTCCAGTCCTCCCGCTGAGGCCAGACCCCGGGCAGTGGGCCGCGTGTGCCTCCCCGGAACCGCGCATTTCGCGTCCAGTCCCCGCGCCTGTCCCGCGCAACAGACCTGTACTTCCCACGCAACAGAACGGAATCCCATGAAGACTCTCTACACGGCAGAAGCACTGGCATCGGGCGAGGGCCGCGACGGCAACGCCCGCACCCGGGACGGCAAGCTCAACGTGACCCTGGCCAGCCCCGTGGAACTGGGCGGCAGCGGGGAAGGCACGAACCCGGAGCAGCTGTTCGCCGCCGGCTATGCGGCATGCTTCCACTCCGCATTGCGCGTCGTGGGACGCCAGGAGCGGGCGGACCTGACGGATTCCGCCGTTGCGGCGAAGATCCACTTCGGCGCCCTCGCTGACGGTGCCGGCTACGGCCTGGCCGCCGAGCTCGAGATCGCCCTTCCCGCCGTCGACCCGCAGACCGCCGAGGCGCTGGTGACCAAGGCCCACCGGATCTGCCCGTATTCCAACGCCACCCGCGGCAACATCACCGTCGACATCACCATCCTGGCGACCGCCGCATGAGCGCCGACACCGCCGCAAACAACCCCACCACCGCCCTCCCCGCGACCACAAGGGAAATCCGGCTGGCGTCGCGGCCGCACGGCCGTCCCGTGCCGGAGAACTTCCGCCTCGCGGAATCCCGGCTGCCTGAACTCCGGGACGGCCAGGTGCTGGTCCGCAACCTCTACATCTCGGTGGATCCCTACATGCGCGGCCGGATGAATGACGTCAAGTCCTACTCCGCGCCGTTTGCGCTGGACGCCGCGCTCGACGGCGGCGCCGTCGGCGAGGTCATCGCGTCCCGGGCCGAAGGGCGGACGGTGGGTGACGCCGTCGTGCATCAGCTCGGCTGGCGGGAGTACGCCGTGGTGGACGCCGCGGCAACCACCCTGGCGCGCACGGACCTGGCCCCCGCCCCGGCCTTCCTCGGCGCCCTGGGCATGACGGGGCTCACGGCCTACGCCGGGCTGCTGAAAGTGGCCGGGTTCCAGCGCGGCGACGCCGTCTTCGTCTCCGGGGCTGCCGGCGCGGTGGGCTCGCTCGTGGGGCAGATCGCCAAGGCCGAGGGCGCTTCCCGCGTGATCGGCAGCGCCGGAAGCCCCGAAAAGGTCGCGCGGCTGCTCGAACTCGGCTTTGACGCGGCGTTCAACTACCACGACGGCCCGGTGCGTGAACTGCTCCGGGAGGCCGCGGGTTCAGAGGGCATCGACGTCTACTTCGACAACGTCGGCGGCGAGCACCTCGAGGCGGCACTCGCAGAACTGAACGTCGGCGGCCGCGTGGCCCTGTGCGGGGCGATTTCCCAGTACAACGCAACCGTTGCCCCGGCTGCCCCGCGCAACCTGGCTGTGGCGATCGGGAAGCAGCTGACCCTCCGCGGCTTCCTCGTCGGCGGGCAGCGGCAGCACGCGGCAGAATTCGCCGCCCGGATGTCGGGGTGGCTGGCCGACGGCACCGTGCGCTACGACGAGACAATCGTGGACGGGCTGGAAAACGCGCCGCAGGCGTTCATCGACCTGCTGGACGGCGCCAACACGGGCAAGATGCTCGTCCGCATCTGACGCCCCGGCCGGCGCGAACGTACACTTGGGGCCTCGATTTCGACGATTTCGGGGCCTCAAATGCCCGCTCGCGCAGACGGCGGCTACCGCCTGGTAACAAGTTCTCAACAATCCGGGAACTTACAGCCGGCTGTGCTGTCTGGACGTGTCCCGGGACACTAGGGTAGCTTCCATCAGAGCGCCGCTCGTCGTAGCGCTACTCTTTCGTCCTGGAGGAAAATTGAAGAACTCACTGCGAGCAATCCTCAAACGCGGTTCCATGGCCGGAGCCGCCACCGCGGGCATGGCCGCTCTTCTGCTGACCGGCTGCGGGTCCGCCCCGTCCGGATCCGGCGCGTCAGGCTCCGCGGCGCTCAGTTGACGCCTTCAGCAAGGACATGTCCGGCGGCCGTGGCTACATCGCGCTGGCTGCCATGATCTTCGGCCGCTGGAATCCCATTGGAGCCTTCCTGGCCGCCCTCCTCTTCGGATTCGCCGACAACCTGCAGAGCATCATCACCATCATCGGGTCACCTGTTCCCAGTCAGTTCATGGCGATGCTGCCCTACGCGCTGACGGTGATCGCGGTGGCCGGACTGGTGGGACGCTCCCGTCCGCCGGCCGCCAGCGGCATACCGTACGTCAAGGGCTGAGCGGCGTGGACGGACAGGACATCGACTGGAAGGCCCTCGAGGCCGCGGCCGTCGCGGCCATGAAGAACGCCTACGCGCCGTATTCGAAGTTCCCGGTCGGGGCCGCAGCCCTCACCGGTGACGGCCGGATCGTGAGCGGCTGCAACGTCGAAAACGCCAGCTACGGGCTGACCCTCTGCGCCGAATGTTCCCTCGTGGGCAATCTGCAGATGACCGGAGGCGGCCTCCTCCGCGCCTTCTACTGCGTCGACGCCCACGGCAACATCCTGATGCCGTGCGGACGGTGCCGGCAATTGCTGTACGAATTCCGGGCTCCCGAGCTGCAGATCATGACCACCCAGGGCATCAAGACCATGGACCAGGTGCTGCCCGACGCCTTTGGCCCCCACCATCTGGAGGAACCCCGGTGACGCAGACCCCACATCAGACCGAAGCGTTCGACGCCGTCGACATCATCCGCATCAAGCGGGACAAAGGCGTGCTGAGCCCCGAACAGATCGACTGGACCATCGACGCCTACACCCGCGGCGCCATCGCCGACGAGCAGATGGCCGCCCTGAACATGGCGATCCTGCTCAACGGCATGGACCGGGCCGAGATCTCGCGCTGGACGGAGGCGATGATCGCCTCCGGCGAGCGGATGGACTTCTCCAGCCTCCGGCGTAGGGACGGCTCCGTGAAGCCCACCTCGGACAAGCACTCCACCGGCGGCGTCGGGGACAAGATCACCCTCCCGCTGGCGCCCCTCGTGGCGGTCTTCGGAGTTGCGGTGCCGCAGCTGTCCGGCCGCGGCCTCGGCCACACCGGCGGCACCCTGGACAAGCTGGAATCGATCCCGGGCTGGCGCGCCGCGCTGAGCAACGAGGAAATGCTGGCCCAGCTCCAGGACGTGGGCGCGGTCATCTGCGCGGCCGGAGCGGGGCTGGCCCCGGCCGACAAGAAGCTCTACGCGCTCCGGGACGTCACCGGAACGGTCGAGGCCATTCCGCTGATCGCCTCCTCGATCATGAGCAAGAAGATCGCCGAAGGCACCGGATCGCTGGTGCTGGACGTCAAGGTGGGCAGCGGTGCCTTCATGAAGGACGAGGCCCGGGCCCGGGAACTGGCCGAGACCATGGTGGCCCTCGGCAAGGACGCCGGCGTCAACACCGTCGCCCTGCTGACCAACATGGACACGCCCCTGGGCCTCACCGCCGGCAACGCGATCGAAGTTGAGGAATCCGTCGAGGTGCTCGCCGGCGGAGGCCCGGACGACGTCGTCGAACTCACCGTCCGGCTGGCGGAGGAGATGCTCGCCTGCGCCGGTGTCCACGACGCCGACCCCCGGGCCGCGCTGAAGGACGGCCGGGCGATGGACGTCTGGAACCGCATGATTGCCGCGCAGGGCGGGGACCCCCGGGCCAAGCTGCCGGCCGCCCGGGAATCCGAGGTCATCTACGCGCCGGCCGACGGCGTGCTGGTGCAGCTCGACGCCCTGGCCGTCGGCGTCGCCGCCTGGCGCCTCGGCGCCGGACGCGCCCGCAAGGAAGACGTGGTCCAGGCCGGTGCCGGAGTGCGCCTGCACGCGAAGCCCGGCGCCGTGGTGCGGGCCGGTGAGCCGCTCATGACGCTCCTGACGGACACCCCCGAGAAGTTTGCCCGGGCCAAGGCGGCACTCGAGCACGCCGCCGTGATCGCACCGGAAGGCTCGCGCCCAGCCCAGCAGCTCATCATCGACCGCATCGCCTAGGCTGAAGCGGTGCAGGCAATCAACGACTTCATCCTGGCCGCCGCCGGGCAGCCCTGGGTGTTGTTCCTCGTGTTCGCCTGCTGCGTCATCGACGGCTTTTTCCCGCCGATCCCGAGCGAATCGGTGGTGGTCGGGCTGGCCGCCGTGGCCGCCACGGCCGACGTCCCGAACCCCGCGTTCCTGATCGCGACCGCCGCCGCCGGCGCCTTCCTGGGCGACAACACCGCCTACCTGATCGGCCGGGGCACCGGAACGCGCCGCTGGGCGTGGATGCGGGGGCCGCGCATGCAGAAGGCCTTCCTCTGGGCCGGACTGGAGTTGCGGAAGCGGCCGGCGTCGCTGATCCTCGTGGCGCGCTTCGTCCCCATCGGCCGGGTGGCCGTCAACCTGACAGCCGGCGCCACACACTACCCGAGGCCCAGATTCATGGGCCTGACGGTGCTCTCGGCGCTGCTCTGGGCCGGATACTCCGTGGCCATCGGAATGTTCTTCGGGCAGTGGTTCGAGGATAACCATCTGCTCGGTGCGGTTATCGCCATCATCTGCGCGGTCGTCCTGGGCATCGGCGTGGACCTCGGCATCAGCAAACTGCGGGGGAAGATTCCGGAGGAAGCGGATAGTGCCGCGCCGCCGCCGGAGGCTTAAGACGGCGGGGTCCCGGCCCGCACGGGGCCGCCGCGAGGCGCCGGCACTCCGGCCTGGGAATTTCTTGGCCGACGGCGGATTTTATCCGTGCGGGCGTAGCGGATCCATTCATGCCATGGGACACTGAAGAGCGCTTTTCCATCACTTTCTAGGAGCACTGCCTGCGTGGAATTCATCAATGAGGCTATTCTCCATGCCGCGGGCCAATGGTGGATTTATCCGACGCTGCTGGTGTTCTGCTTCATCGACGGCTTCGTGCCGATTCTGCCCAGTGAAACACTGATCGTTGCCCTGGGCGCACTCTCCCTCTCGTCCGGGCAGCCGAACATGTGGCTCGTCATGGCCGCCGGTGCCCTCGGGGCCATCGGCGGCGACAACATGGCGTACCTGCTCGGGCGGCACATCGGCGTGGAGCGCTTCCGCTGGATGCGCAAACCGAAGGTCCAGCGGGCCATGCACTGGGCCCGCTACGAGTTGGACAAGCGCGGCGCCATGCTGATTTTCACGGCCCGCTACATCCCGGTGGGGCGTGTGGCGGTCAACTGGATCGCCGGCACCACCGGCTATCCCCGGCGCCGGTTCGTCATCCTCGACATCTTCGCCTCCATCACCTGGGTGGCCTATTCCGCCGGGATCGGCATCCTGGCCGGCACCTGGGTCCACGAACACCCGCTGCTGGGCGTGGGCATCGCCATTGCCTTCGCCATCGTGCTCGGCATCGTGATCGACCACCTGCTGACCTGGCTGCACCGCTGGCGCGATACGCGGGGCGCTGCCGCGGCGGCCAGCCGGGCCGCCGCCGCCGATGCCACGGCCGCCCACACGGCTGCCGGCGGTGGGCCGGTGTCCATGACGCCGGCGGCGCCGGCCGACGTCGAAGCCTGATCTCCCGGTCTGCTGGCAGCACCCGGCCCCTGGATATCCGGCTGGCATTGCACGGGCTCCGACCTTAGGGTGGGAACGTGACTGAGACTATTCCTGACGCTGCCCCTGACCTCGAATTCGATCTGAAGGGCCTCCCCAAGGTTTCCCTTCACGACCACCTGGACGGCGGACTTCGTCCGGCCACCATCATTGAACTTGCGGAGGCGGCCGGCCACACGCTGCCCTCGACCGACCCCGTCGCGCTGGGGGAGTGGTTCCGCGAATCCGCAGACTCCGGCTCGCTGGTGCGCTACCTCGAGACCTTCGACCACACCGTCGCCGTGATGCAGACGAAGGAAGGCCTGTTCCGCGTCGCCCAGGAGTTCGTCGAGGACCTGGCGGAGGACGGCGTCGTCTACGGCGAAGTGCGCTGGGCCCCTGAGCAGCACCTGCAGCAGGGCCTGAGCCTGGACGACGCCGTCGAGGCCGTGCAGGCAGGGCTGGAAGCCGGGGTGGACGCCGTCGCCGAGACCGGGCGCGAGATCCAGGTGGGCCAGCTCATCACGGCCATGCGCCACGCGGACCGCGGCCAGGAGATTGCCGAACTGGCAGTCCGCCACCGCTACAAGGGCGCGGTCGGCTTCGACATCGCCGGCGCCGAGGACGGCTTCCTGCCCTCCCGCTTCAAGGACGCCTTCACGTATCTTGCCCAGCACAACTTCCCGGTGACGGTCCACGCGGGCGAGGCGGCGGGCCTGGACAGCATCCAGTCCGCGCTGGTCGACGGCCGTGCCCTGCGCCTGGGGCACGGCGTGCGGATCGCCGAAGATGTCAGCGTCGAATTCGACGACGACGACAGCGACGACGCCGCAGCCGACGGCGGGGATGAAGTGAACGACAACATCGGCATGGTGACCCTCGGTGAGCTCGCCAGCTGGGTCCGCGACCGCGGCATTGCGCTGGAGATCTGCCCGTCCTCCAACCTGCAGACCGGCGCCATTGCCGGCTTCGGCGAGGGGATCGAAAGCCACCCGCTGGACATGCTCTATCAGCTCGGCTTCAACGTCACCATCAACACGGACAACCGGCTCATGAGCGGCGTGACGCTGACCGACGAGTTCGAACTCCTCGTGGAGACCTTCGACTACGACCTTGACGACCTGCTGGAGCTGACGCTGAACGCCGCCGAGGCCGCGTTCCTTCCGCTCGAGGAAAAGGAAGCGCTGGTCGAATACATCAACGAGGCCTACGCGGACCTTGGCTAAAGACTCCAACGCGATGGGCGCGCTGGTCGGTGTCATTGCCGAGCTGCGCGCCCACTGCCCCTGGATGGGCGCCCTCACCCACGAATCCCTCGTGGAGTACCTCCTCGAGGAGGCCTACGAGGTGGCGGAGACCATCGAGACGGGCGGTGGCGACGCCGAGCTGAAGGCCGAACTGGGCGACGTCCTGCTGCAGGTGGTCCTCCACGCCCGGCTCGCCCAGGAGCACAACGCCTTCACGTTCGACGACGTCGCCCGCGGCCTCACCGCCAAGATGATCCGCCGTAATCCGCATGTCTTCCGCGCGGACGGTTCGCTGCAGGATTCCTTTCCCGCCACCGTGGAGGACATCGTCCGTACGTGGGACGCCGTCAAACGCTCGGAGCAGGTCCTGCACTCCGGGGTCCCACACTCCGGACCCCTCGGGGGCGTCCCCGGCGCCCTTCCGGCGTTGGCCCGGGCACAAAAACTCCTGGACCGCGCCGAACGGGCCGGCTTCCCGGCGTTTACTGAGCCGGTCGACATCCCGTCCTCGGAAGAGGACCTCGGGGACCTGCTCTTCGCCATTGCCGCCGCCGCCCGGGCCCAGGGGCTCGACGCCGAACGCGCCCTCCGCGGCGTGAACCGCCGATTCCAGGAGGGCCCGCCGCCGCCGTCATCCGCGTGATCCGCCAAAATGACGTCCGTGGACTGGATAGGTTTCTGTAACTTATCCCACTCTCGACTAGGCTGGGTAGCGACGAGGACGTCGGTTTTTCAGCTTGATTCCCAGCTTGATTTCCATTCAGATTCCCAGCAGACCGCTGCACCCAAAGGAGCCTATTCATGGCGCTTATCGATGCCATCCACGCCCGCGAGATCCTCGATTCCCGTGGCAACCCCACCGTAGAAGTTGAAGTCCTGCTCTCCGACGGCCAGATCGGCCGCGCGGCAGTTCCCTCCGGCGCCTCCACCGGCGAGCACGAGGCCGTTGAACTGCGCGACGGCGACAAGGGCCGTTACCTCGGCAAGGGTGTCCAGAAGGCCGTCGACGCCGTCATCGACCAGATCGCCCCGGCCCTGATCGGCTTCGACGCCACCGACCAGCGCAGCATCGACCAGTCCATGATCGACCTGGACGGCACTGCCAACAAGAGCAAGCTCGGCGCCAACGCCATCCTGGGCGTGTCCCTGGCCGTCGCCAACGCCGCCGCGGCCTCCGCGGACCTGCCGCTGTACAAGTACCTGGGCGGCCCGAACGCCCACGTCCTGCCCGTCCCGCTGATGAACATCCTCAACGGCGGCTCGCACGCAGACTCCGACGTCGACATCCAGGAATTCATGGTTGTCCCGCTCGGCGCCGAGACCTTCTCCGAAGGCCTGCGCTGGGGCGTCGAGGTCTACCACGCGCTCAAGGCCGTGCTGCAGGAAAAGGGCCTCTCCACCGGCCTCGGCGACGAGGGCGGCTTCGCGCCGAACCTGCCGTCCAACCGCGCAGCCCTGGACCTCATCCAGGAAGCCATCAAGAACGCCGGCTACACCCCGGGCAAGGACATCGCCCTGGCACTGGACGTCGCCTCCTCCGAGTTCTTCACGGACGGCGCCTACCAGTTCGAGGGCAAGGCCCTGTCCGCCACCGAGATGAGCGCGTACTACGCTGAGCTCGTCGCCGACTACCCGCTGGTCTCGATTGAGGACCCGCTGGATGAAAATGACTGGGAGGGCTGGAAGACCCTCACCGACACCATCGGCGACAAGGTCCAGCTCGTGGGCGATGACCTCTTCGTCACCAACCCGGCAATCCTGCAGCGCGGCATCGACACGAAAACCGCCAACTCGCTGCTGGTCAAGGTCAACCAGATCGGTTCACTGACCGAGACCCTCGACGCCGTGTCCCTGGCCCAGCGCGCCGGTTACACGACCATCACCTCGCACCGCTCCGGCGAGACCGAGGACACCACCATCGCTGACATCGCCGTTGCCACCAACGCGGGCCAGATCAAGACCGGTGCCCCGGCCCGCTCCGAGCGCGTCGCCAAGTACAACCAGCTGCTGCGCATCGAAGAGGAACTCGACGACGCCGCACGCTACGCGGGCCGCAGCGCCTTCCCGCGTTTCAAAGGCTAGAACCCGCAAAAACCGGTGGCCGGTGGCTATGGTTGAAGGACCATGGCCACCGGTTTCCGCTTTGGCCGGGCCCACCGCAAGCCAGTCCGGCAAGGACCGGGCATTACAGGAGTGACATGGCTACCCGCCGTCCCAAGGTCCCCCGGGCCACGCCTGCGGCCCCGAAGTCCCCGGACACGGGCGACGGCGGCGACGTCGTCCAGGGCGATTTCGGCGGTGTGCGCGGCAGCGGAACAGCCAGCGGAACCGGGACAGGCACAGCCGCCTCAGCCGGAAAACCCGCGGCCGGCAACCCGGCAGCGGGAGTTCCGGGGTCACAAAACCCGGGGCCACGAAGCCCAGAAACTGGAGAACGGCAGACCGGAGAACGGCGGACCGGAGAACGGCATACCGGAGTGCCGCCGACCGGAGAACAACGGGCCGGCCAACGGGCGGCCGGGCCCGGCGGCCCGGGAAAGCGTCCGGCAGGTGCCGGCACGGGGCCGTCCGCCCCGAACCGGACGTCCACGGCGAAACGCGGCACGGACGGGCCTGCGGAGTCCCTCGATCCCGTGCCTGCCAAGGCGTTCTCGGGCCGCATGCTGGCCCTGGCGGTCGTCATGGTTGCCATCACCATCATGCTGGCGCCCACTGTGAAGATCTTCCTCGACAAGCGCGCCGAAATCGCCGCGCTCCAGGCGGATATCACGGCCAAGCAGGCGCAGCAGACCGACCTCAAACGCCAGGTCTCGCGGTGGCAGGATCCGAACTACGTCAAACAGCAGGCCCGCGACCGCATTAACATGGTTATGCCCGGTGAGACGGGCTACTGGGTCTTCGGCAGCGATCTTCCTGCCGGGCAGTCCGGTGGCGCGGCCGGCGAAGGATCAGCACAAGACCCGGCCGACCTGCCGTGGGTGGACGCCCTCTGGCAATCCATCAGGCGGTCGGCAACAGACTAGAAGCGGCGCCCGCCGCGGGATTGTCCGATGGACGATCCTTTACAGGGCAGGAAGGTGCCGCGCCAGTGGACGAGAACCGAGTGGACGAGAATTCCAGCGCCGGGACCCAAATGGCGGCGAACCCGGCACGCACGCCGGAGGAATCCCGCCGGCCGTCAGCGGCGGACCTCGATGTCCTCAGCCGCCAGCTGGGACGACCGGTGCGTGACGTCGTGGAAATCCCGGCCCGCTGCGTCTGCGGCAACCCGCTCGTGGCGGCCACCTCGCCCCGGCTCAGCAACGGCACGCCATTCCCCACCACCTTCTATCTGACGCACCCGGTCATCACCGCCGCGGTGTCGCGGCTGGAGGCAGCCGGCCTGATGAACGCGATGAACGATCGGCTCGGGGCTGACACGGCGCTGGCCGCGGACTACCGCGCCGCCCACGAGGCCTACCTCGCCTCCCGCGCCGGGATCGGGGCCCGGGCCGGCATCGGGGCCGTGCCCGAAATCGACGGCGTGTCGGCCGGCGGGATGCCGACCCGCGTCAAGTGCCTGCACGTCCTCGTGGGCCATTCCCTCGCAGCCGGGCCCGGCGTGAACCCGCTCGGGGACGAGGCCATCGCCGCGATCGGCGAATGGTGGACCGCGGACCGCTGCTACTGTGACGGGGCCTGGGATACCGGCGGGGAGGCGCCCTCGCGGGACCTCAGCCGGCACGGGCCGCAGGGGCTGCCCGGGATCGTCGGGCGTCCGGCCCCGGTGCGCAAGTCCCGCACCGAGGAGGCCGACAGCACAGGCGACGCCGGTAGCGACAGTGCGGAGGCCGGCCAGTGACCCGGGTCGCCGCCATCGACTGCGGAACGAACTCCATCCGCCTCCTCATCGCAGATGTAAACGCAGGAGATGTAAACGCAGGAGATGTAAACGCAGCAGATGCGGCAACTGACGGCGGCGCCCTTCGGCTGGGCGACATTGTGCGGGAAATGCGCGTGGTCCGGCTGGGCCAGGGCGTGGACGCCACCGGTGAACTGGCCCAGGAAGCCCTGGACCGCACCTTCGCCGCCGCGAAGGACTACGCGGGGCTGATCCGCCGCCACGGCACCGGGAAGGTGCGCTTCGTGGCGACCTCCGCCACCCGGGACGCCCGCAACCGCCGGGTCTTTGTCGACGGCATCCGCGGGATCCTTGGTGTCGAGCCGGAGGTCATCACCGGCGATGAGGAAGCCGCGTTGTCCTTCGCCGGCGCCAGCAGCGTCCTGCCCTCACGCGGCGCGGATCCCGTGCTCGTGGTGGACCTGGGCGGGGGCAGCACCGAATTCGTGCTGGGGGACGCCGGCGGCGTCATCGCCGCCAAATCCGTGGACGTCGGCTGCGTCCGGATGACCGAACGCCACCTGCGCAGCGACCCGCCGACGGCGGACCAGATCGCCGCGGCGGAGGCCGACGTCGACGCCGCGATCAGCGAAGCGGCACTGCTCGTGCCGCTGGAACGCGCCACGGCCGTCGTCGGCGTCGCGGGCTCGGTCACCACCATCACAGCGCACGCGCTGCGTCTGCCGGAGTACTCCCCGGCGGCCATCCACGGCAGCGAGCTGTCCCTGGCGGCGGTGCGGCAGGCGTGCACGGAACTGCTGGGGATGTCCCGGGCCGAGCGCGCCGCGCTGCCGTACATGCACCCGGGCCGGGTGGACGTGATCGGAGCCGGCGCGCTCATCTGGCGGCGCGTCCTGGAACGGCTGGCGGACGTCACGGACGGCCGGATCACCACGGCCGTGGCCAGCGAGCACGATATTCTTGATGGAATCGCCCTCAGCATCAGCTGAAATTGCGCATCACCGGGTGCACAGCGCCACCAGCTGTACCGCCGATAGGACCCGAATGACCAGAGCAACAGCCCGGCCCCGCCGGACCGCCTCCGCACTGATGGCCTTGGCCCTTGCCGGCGGAATTTTCGCCGCGGCCCTGGCGGGTGCCGTCTTGGCTGCGCCGGCCGCCCACGCTGATTCCTGGCGGGACAAGGAATACTGGCTCGCCGAGTCCGGCATCACCAAGGCCTGGGAGGTCTCCAAGGGCGCCAACGTCAAGGTCGCCGTGATCGACAGCGGCGTGGACGGCACGCACCCGGACCTGAAAGGCGTGCTCAGGGGCGGCGCCGACGTTTCCGGCGCCGGCGGCCCGGGCGGACAGCAGAGCATCGGCGCGAAACCCGAGCACGGCACCCTCGTGGCGACCATGCTCGCCGGGCGCGGCCACCAGCCGGCGGGATCCACGGCCAGCCCCAGCCCGAGCCCGAGCCCGAGCCCGGGTTCCTCCGTCGGCCCGGACGGAATCGTCGGGGTCGCACCGGAGGCCCAGCTCCTCTCCGTCTCCACGTGGCTCGGATCGGCCAACCCCGGCGGCAAGAGCGACCAGGACCAGATCCCCGAAGCCGTCCGGTGGGCCGTCGACAACGGCGCCCGGGTCATCAACATCTCGCTGGGCAGCACCTCACCGGAGTGGCCGCAGAGCTGGGACGCGGCGTTCCTGTACGCCGAACAGAAGGACGTCGTCATCGTGGCCGCCGCCGGCAACCGTATCGGCGGCAACGTGCAGGTCGGCGCTCCGGCCACCATCCCCGGAGTGCTGACCGTGGCCGGACTGAACCGCAAGGGTGCCGCGAGCATCGACTCATCGTCACAGGGCATCAGTATCGGCGTCGCGGCTCCGGCCGAGAACCTGGTGGGGGGCATGCCCGCCGGCGGCTACGCCGAATGGGCGGGGACCTCCGGGGCGACCCCCATCGTTTCCGGCGTCGCCGCGCTGATCCGTTCCAAGTGGCCGGAGATGCCGGCCAGCCAGGTCATCAACAGGATCGTCAGCACCGCCAGGGATGCCGGGGCCGCGGGCAAGGACCCGTTGTACGGCTTCGGCGTGCTCGACGCCGAGGCGGCCCTCAAGGCCGACGTTCCAGAGACCAAAATCAATCCGCTTGGCTCGATTTCGGACTGGATCCGTGTGCACCGGCGCGGGAATCCGGCTACGACGGCGGCCACGGCCGGCCCGGCGCCCTCCAGCGCCGCGCCGACGCTTCCGGACGCCACGGTGCCGGCGGCAGAAGCGCCGTCGCAGCTCGACAACGCCGTCCCTGCCATGGTGGTGCTGGGATTCGGCGGCCTGTTCGTGTGCATCGTGGGAGCCGCGGCCGTCCAGCTGAGGCGCGCCATGCGGGGCCCCGGAACCGGTCCCGCCAGCCTGGAAACAGGGGCTTTGGATCCGCTGGAACCGGGCCGGCAACCATAGCTGGTGAAAATTTTCACAAACCAATGTATCCTTGTGAAATGGCATCCTCCCCTCAGCTCCAGGACCGTCCCAGGGTACTCATCGTCGGCGGCGGGTACGTCGGCCTGTACGTAGCCCTCAAACTGCAGAACAAGATCGCGAATGCCGGTGGCATCGTCACCGTCGTTGATCCGCTGCCCTACATGACCTACCAGCCCTTCCTGCCGGAAGTTGCCGGCGGCAACATCGAGGCCCGCCACGCCGTTGTCTCGCACCGCCAGCACCTGAAGCAGACCGAACTGATCCAGGGCCGCGTCACCTCGATCGACCACGCCAACCGCACGGCCGTGGTGGCACCGGCCGACGGCGGCGAAAACTTCGAGATCCCGTACTTCGACATCGTGGTCTCCGCAGGCGCCATCACCCGCACGTTCCCGATCAAGGGCCTGGCGGACAAGGGCATCGGCCTGAAGACGATCGAGGAAGCCGTTGCGCTGCGCAACAAGGTCCTCGAGCGCATCGAAGCCGGCTCACTCATGACGGACCCGGCCGAACGCGCCCGCGCCCTGACGTTCGTCGTCGTCGGCGGCGGCTTCGCCGGCATCGAGTGCATCACCGAAATGGAAGACCTCGCCCGCGCGGCGGTCAGGAACAACCCGCGCGTCAGGCAGGAGGAAGTCCGCTTCGTCCTGGTCGAGGCCATGGGCCGCATCATGCCCGAGGTCACCGAGAAGCAGGCCGTATGGGTTGTGGAGCACCTCCGCAGCCGCGGCATGGAGGTGCTCCTCAACACCTCGCTGGACAGCGCCGAAGGCACCCTGAAGCTCATCAACCTCCCGGACAAGTCCCCGGCCCAGGAGTTCCAGGCCGATACGCTGGTCTGGACTGCCGGCGTGCAGGCCAACCCGATGGTCCGTTCCACCGACTTCCCGCTGGAGCCGCGCGGACGCGTGCGCGTCCTGCCCGACCTCCGCGTCTCCGGCGATGAGGGCATCGTGCCGAACGCCTGGGCCGCCGGCGACGTCGCAGCCGTGCCGGACCTCACGGGCAGCGGCCTGCCGGACGGCACCTGCGTGCCGAACGCCCAGCACGCGCTGCGCCAGGCCAAGCGCCTCGCCAAGAACCTCTGGGCCTCCCGCTGGGACAAGCCGCTCAAGGACTACAAGCACAAGAACCTGGGCGCCGTCGCCGGCTTCGGCGAATGGAAGGGCGTTGCGAACATCAACCTCGTCGGCCGCATCGGCCTCAAGGGCCCGCTGGCCTGGCTGGCACACCGTGGCTACCACGGCCTGGCCATGCCGACCGTGGAGCGCAAGATCCGGGTCATCTTCGGCTGGATCCTCGCCTTCTTCATAGGCCGCGACACCACGCAGCTGATCGACCTGGACAACCCGCGCGGGGCCTTCGTCGCTGCGGCCGCCCCGGCACCCCGGCCGGCCGCCGCCCCGGCAGCCCCGGCTGCGGAAAAGCCGGCAGCGGACGCTGCCACGGCACGCTCCAAGGAGTCTGTCCCGGCCAACTCCAAGTAGCCCGCAGAAGCCTGACGACGGCGGCTGTTCCCTTCCGGGGGAGCGGCCGCCGTCGTCGTTGGCGGCAGTGGCGGCAGGGCAGCGGGCCTAAACTGGCTCCATGACAGCTGAAAAGGACCTCCACGCACTGCTGGCGACCATGCATCCCGTGCTCCGCGAGGGCGAGTTCGTCTATGTCCTGTGGCCGCACGGCAAAGCCCTGGCGGGCGGCATTGCGGCCGCAGTGCGGGAGGCCGAGGGGCTGACCGTGGTGCTGCCGCGGGCCGAGGCGGACCGTCTGGGGCTGCCCTACGACTTTGTCGGGGCCTGGATCACTCTCGAGGTGCATTCCTCCCTGGAAGCGGTGGGCCTGACGGCTGCCGTCGGCACAGCCCTGGCCGCGGCGAAAATCAGCGGCAATGTGCTGGCCGGCTTCCACCACGACCATCTGCTGGTGCCCGTGGCCGATACGGAACGGGCACTGGAGGTCCTGCACGAACTGGCCGCCGCCAGTGGGGAGCAGAAGCCGGCGCCGGAACTTGTCCTGCGCAGCGAACAGCCCGCAGACCGGCCCGCCATCCTCGCACTCACGGCCGCGGCCTTCTCCGTCTCGCCTATCACCGGGCTGCCGGTCGAAGGCGAACCGGAAGAGGTGCAGCTCCTGGCGCGGCTCTTTGGGTGCGAGGAATACCTGCCGGACTACAGCATCGTGGCGGAGCTCGACGGCGAGGTCGTGGGCCACGTCATCAGCACCCGGGGCCGGGTGGGGGAGCTGGAACTCCTGGGACTCGGCCCCATCAGTGTGGTGCCGCGCCTCCAGCGCCACGGCATCGGTTCCGCGCTCATGAAGGAAACCATCTTTCGCGCGAACGCCGCGCGGGAACGGGGGATCGCGCTGCTGGGGGACCCGGACTATTACGCCCGATTCGGCTTCGTGCCCTCCACCTCCCTCGGTGTGGAGCCGCCGGACCCCGCGTGGGGCGTGCACTTCCAACTGCTCCCGCTCGCGGTCTGGCCCGGCGGCGTCAGCGGGACCTTCCACTATGCCGGGCCGTTTAATGACCCTCTTAATGGACCCTCAGACGTCGCGGAAGGGACGGCTTGACGGGATACCATGGACCGGGCGCCCCAGTAGCCCAATTGGCAGAGGCAGCGGACTTAAAATCCGCGTGTTGTGGGTTCGAGTCCCACCTGGGGCACAAGCTGGTTGCCGGCAGCCGCCGCGCCCCACAGATTTCTCCCAGGCAACGAGTGTTATCAGGATGTGACCGTAGTCACTTATTTTCCGGTGGGATATGCATTAGCTTGAAGCTAAATCAGGAACACCTGATCTTTCGCGTCAAAGGCCGTTCGCACCTTTAGATCGAGGAGACTATACATGACTTCACTGCCCCAGGTGGCGCCCCGCATCGCTAAGCTCACTGCGCTTAGCATCGGCGTCGCCCTTCTGGCTACGGCGTGCGGCGGTTCGCCCACGCCGACGTCAACAGGATCCGCTTCGGCCAAGGCAGCGGGCATCTCTTGTCCGGCCCCGAGCGCGACCGGTGGCGCCACGACCGCGCCCGGCGCCGGCGGAGCCGTACCGCCGTCCTCCACGACGACTGAAACGCCGCTGAAGATCGGATCGCTCCTGCCGACCACCGGGTCCCTGGCGTTCCTCGGCCCGCCCGAAATCGCTGGCGTCAACCTCGGCATCAAGGAAATCAACGATGCCGGCGGTGTGCTCGGCAAACCGGTCGAGGTCATCCACCGCGACTCCGGCGACACGAAGACCGACATCGCCACCCAGTCCACCACCGCATTGCTTGGCCAGGGCGTCAGCGCGATTGTCGGTGCTGCCTCCTCGGGCGTATCCAAGACCGTGATCAACCAGATCACCGGTGCGGGGGTCCTCCAGTTCTCCCCGGCCAACACCTCTCCGGACTTCACCACCTGGGACGACAAGGGCCTCTACTGGCGCACGGCCCCCTCGGACGTGCTCCAGGGCAAGGTCCTCGGGAACTACATGGCCACCTGCGGGGCCCAGACCGTCGGCATGATCGTCCTGAACGACGCCTACGGGACCGGCCTTGCAAAGAACGTGCAGGCAGCATTTGAAGCAGCCGGCGGCAAAGTGGTTGCGCAGGAACTCTTCAACGAAGGTGATTCCCAGTTCAGCAGCCAGGTGGACAAGGTCATTGCGGCCAAGCCGGATGCCATTGCACTGATCACCTTCGACCAGGCCAAGAGCATTGTTCCGCTGGTGACCGGCAAGGGCGTCAAGCCCACCCAGCTCTTCATGGTGGACGGCAACATGGTCGATTACAGCAAGGACTTCCAGCCAGGCACCCTGAAGGGCGCGGAGGGCACCATCCCCGGCACGTTCGCCAAGGAGGACTTCAAGAAGAAGCTCCTCACCATCGATCCTGCGCTGAAGGACTACACCTACGCAGGCGAGTCCTACGACGCGTTGAACCTGATCGCCCTCGCAACAGAAGAAGCGAAGAGCACCAAGGGCGTTGACATCGCCAAGCACCTCAAGGACGTCTCCGAAGTCGGCGAGAAGTGCAACACGTTCCCGTCCTGCGTCACCCTGCTCCGCAACGGCAAGGACATCGACTACGACGGCCAGTCGGGCCCCATCACGTTCTCGGACGCCGGAGACCCGACGGAAGCCTACATCGGCATCTACGAGTACCAGGATGACAACACCTTCAAGGCAGTCAAGGAAGAATTCGGCAAGCTGTAAGCCGCCTCCTCCCGACGCACAGAAGGCCCCCGTCCCCACGGGGGCCTTTTGGTGTGCCCGGGAACGTGCGACGCCGCCGGATTCGGCCGGGACGGTGTCACGCACAGCAGCCTTTTGGTCCGCACCGGGACGTCCGACGCCGGGAATCCGGCACTGTGCCTTGCCTGGCGGCCCGAAACTCTGCGCGGCGTGACGCCGTCCCGCCCGGCATGAGGGGGACGCCGCCGCGAGGGCAGTCCCCGGCAGGCAGAAGGGCCGCCACCGGCTGGTGACGGCCCTTCTGAGCGCCTATTGGGTACTGCCCGGAAGGCTACTCGACCTCGTCGGCCAGGGTGCCCAGGTACAGGTGGATGACCTTGGGATCCTTCATGAGTTCCCGGCCGGTGCCCGTGTAGGCATCCTTCCCCTGGTCCAGCACATAGCCGCGGTCACAGATCTGCAGGCAGCGGCGCGCGTTCTGCTCCACCATGATCACGGAGACGCCGGCCCGGTTGATCTCGTGGACCCGCAGGAAAGTCTCATCCTGTTTGACGGGGGAGAGGCCTGCCGACGGCTCATCGAGCAGCAACACGGCCGGCTCCATCATCAGGGCCCGTCCCATGGCCACCATCTGGCGTTCGCCGCCGGACAGCGAGCCGGCCCGCTGGGCGCGCCGTTTGCCGAGTTCCGGGAACAGGCTCGTAACGAAGTCGAAGCGCTCAGGGAAGTCCTTGGGCCGCTGGAACATGCCCATCTGCAGGTTTTCCTCGATCGTCAGGGTGGCGAAGACGTTGTTGTTCTGCGGGACGAAGCCGACACCCCGGCTGACCAGCTTGTTGGCCTTCAGCCCGGTGATGTCCTGGCCGCGGACGACCACCGAGCCGGAGTGGACCTTGACCAGGCCGAACATCGCCTTCAGGAGCGTTGACTTTCCGGCGCCGTTGGGGCCGATGATGCCGATCAGTTCGCCCTTGCGGGCTTCGATGCTGCAGCCGTTGAGGATGTTGACGCCGGGAAGGTAGCCGGCCACCAGGTCGGTGACCTTGACGACCGAGTCCTCATCGTAGGCGGGCTTCGCGGCGGGCGCCGCGCTGGTGGCGCTCATGGGGTGTCCTTTCCTGTGCGGTCCGCCCCGGGGCCCTGATCCTTGGACTCGGCCTCAAGGACGTCGAGGGAGATGATGCCGGCGTTCTCGGTGCCGACGATCGACTCCTCGTCGGCTTCAAGCTCCGCGGCGAGTTCCTTGATGCCCTCGGTGTCACCGAGATCCACGTCGTGGTGCGCGCCCAGGTAGGCGTCGATCACGGCCGGGTTCTTCATGACCTCGGCGGGCGGGCCTTCGGCCACGATCTTTCCTTCGGCCATCACCACCACCCAGTCGGCGATGTGGCGGACCATGTTCATGTCGTGCTCAACGAACAGCACGGTCATGCCCTCGGCCTTGAGGTTCCTGACGTGGTCCAGCAGTGACTGCGTCAATGCCGGGTTGACGCCGGCCATCGGCTCATCCAGCATGACCAGTTTGGGCCGGACCATGAGGGAACGTGCCATTTCCAGCAGCTTGCGCTGCCCGCCGGACAGCGAGGCCGCGTAGTCGTCCTTCTTGGCGTCCAGCTTGAACTTCTCCAGCAGCACGGTGGCCTGGGCCGTGATCTCCTTTTCGCGGCCGCCCCAGATGCCCTTGAACAGTGCCTTGGACAGCCGCTCGCCGGACTGGTCGGAGGCGCCGAGGCGCATGTTTTCCATGACGGTGAGTTTGCCCATGACCTTGGTGAGCTGGAAGGTGCGCACCATGCCCATCCGGGCGACCTTGTACGAGGAGACGCCGGCAATGCTCTGGCCTTCGAACTGCCATTTGCCGGTGTTCGGAGTATCGAAGCCGGTCAGCAGGTTGAACAGAGTGGTCTTGCCGGCACCGTTGGGGCCGATCAGGGCCGTGATCTTGTGCCGCGGGATCTCCAGGTACTCGACGTCGACGGCGTTGAGGCCGCCGAAGCTGCGGGTGACGTTCTCCGCGACCATGATCGGATCGCGTTTCTTGCAGCCCGGGGCCGTCTCGCCGGCGGCAATCGGCCGGTCATCCGTCATGTAGTTGACGGTTTCTTCTGTTGACTTCTCGCTCATGCGAACGCCAGCTCCTTCTTGTTGCCGAAGACGCCCTGGGGCCTGAAGACCATCAGCAGCATCAACGCGACGCCGACCAGAATGAAGCGCAGCTGCCCGGCCTGGACAGTGTTCAGCCAGGTCACGGCGCCGGATTCGATCAGGCCGAACAGGATGCCTTGCGTGAGGGACAGCACGACCCAGAAGATCATGGCGCCGACCACCGGGCCCAGCACCGTGCCGAGGCCGCCGAGCAGCAGGCAGGTGTAGAGGAAGAACGTCAGTTCGGTGCCGTAGTTCGCCGGCTGGACCGCGCCGCGGGGGAGGGTGAAGATCATGCCCGCCAAGGCGCCGAGGACGCCGCCGATGATGAGGGCCTGCATCTTGTACGAGTAGACGTTCTTGCCAAGCGAGCGGACGGCGTTTTCGTCCTCGCGGATGCCCTTCAGGACCCGGCCCCACGGGCTGCGCATCAGGAGCCACACCAGCGTGCAGCAGACGATGACGAGTGCCCAGCCGACGACCCGGATGAAGAAGTCCCTGTTGTTCATGCCCAGATAGGAGCCCTCAGGGAACGGGTTCATGGAGTAGAAGTCGCCTTCGAAGGCGGCGAGGCCGTTGGCCGAACCGGTCACCGCGGTCAGCTGGTTCGTGGTAACGATGTAGCGGACGATTTCCGCCGCAGCGATCGTGACGATGGCGAGGTAGTCGGCCCTCAGCCGGAGGGTGGGAATACCCAGCAGCATGGCGAAGATTGCCGAGCAGACCACCGCAATGAGCAGGCCCACGAAGAACGGGACCTTGAAGGTCAGCGTGGATATGGCGAAGCCGTACGCGCCCACCGCCATGAAGCCGGCCTGGCCGAAGTTGAGCAGGCCCGAGAAGCCGAAGTGGACCGCAAGGCCGAGCGCGGCAAGCGCGTACGCCGCCGTCGTCGGGCTGAACAATTCAGCGGCGGCGCTGGAAAGAATGAATCCGAAGTTCATGGCTCTCCTAACCCACGCGCTCGCGGCGGCCCAGAATGCCCTGGGGCCGGAACAAGAGGACAACAATCATGATGAACAGCGCTCCCACGTATTTGAGGTCGGCGGCGAGGCCGAACACGGTGGTCAGCTCCACGAAGATGCCGACGATGATGGATCCGATCAGGGCCCCGAAGACCGTGCCGAGGCCGCCCAGGGTCACGCCGGCGAAGATGAGCAGCAGGATCTGCGAGCCCATGTCGAAGGTGACGCCGGGCCGGTAGTACGCCCACAGGATGCCGCCGAGGGCGGCCAGCATGCCGCCGGCAATCCAGACAATCCGGATGACGGAGTCGACGTCGATGCCGGACGCCGCAGCCAGGGCCGGGTTGTCGGCTACCGCACGGGTGGCCTTTCCGAGCCGGGTCTTCAGCAGGATGATGCCGAGCAGGGCGATCACGACGGCGCTGATGACCAGGGACCAGAGGTTGTTGGGGGAGATGGAGACCGGGCCGAGCTGGATTTCCGCGCTCTGGGCGAACGGCAGCTGCTGGGTGGCGCCGCCGAAGTAGAACTGGATCACGTACCGGACGGCGAGCGCGAGGCCGATGCTGACGATCATCATCGGGACCAGGCCCGTGCCGCGGCGACGCAGCGGCCGCCACAGGCCGGCGTCCTGTGCCCAGCCGAACAGGCCGCCGCCGAGCAGGGCCAGGACTATGGCCAGCCAGAACGGGAGGTTCATGGCGTTGAACACGAAGACGAGGACCGCTCCGAGCGTGACCATCTCGCCGTGGGCAAAGTTGGTCAGGCCGGTGGTGCCGAAGATCAGCGAGAGGCCCACGGAGGCGAGGGCGAGCAGGAGCCCGAAGCTCAGGCCGGCCACCAGCCGGTTGAGCAGGTTCTTGCCGAAGTCCTGCTGCTGGACGACGATGCCCTTGCCGAAGGCGAAGATCACCGAGACGTTGGACGTCTGGCTGAAGGTGACCTTGCGGGGGTTTTCCTGGCCGTCGGCGAGCTTGATGCCCTCCGGCAGCGTGGATTCATCAAGCTTGACCTCGTATGTTCCCTGGGTGGGGACGCCGATGGTCCATGAGCCGTTGGCTGCCGATTTGGCGGTTCCGGTGAAGTCGCCGCTTGTGGCGGTGATGGTCACGTCAACGATCGGTGCGCGGTCGTCGCCGCGAAGAAAGCCGCTGATGCTGTTCGAGAACTGTGTGGCCGACGGGGATGGTGCCGGCGAGGGGCTCGTGGCCTGCGACGCCGGGGCGACGATGAGCAGTAGCGCGGCCGCGGAGGCAAAAACAGCCCCCACAGCGTTCAGCAGTCTGCCGCGCCGTCTCTGCGACAGGCCTCTCGGTGTGCTTCTCAAATTCAAAACCTCCACATGGGTGGTGTCGGTTGCGCCTGTGCAACCGCTGCTAACGGTCAGGGGGACGAACGGCGGTGCGTTGCTGCTGTGGTGCAATGCTGCTGTGGTGCAATGCGGGGTAATGCGCACAGAGGTGGTGAGTGCAGCTTGTGACATTCATCACCCTGTGGGCCCATGTTACAGCCCGGGCGGGCCAATGAATGCCGTCGCGAGCAGGGGAAACGTCGCGATCGGATAACAACCGCGAGGCACCGGCCCTCCTGCGATTCGTCGGTTACGGCACGGGTGGGATTACGGTTGGGTTGCGGCCGTTTCCCTGCGGGAACTATCCCTGCCTTTCGGGCGTGGGAATTGGTAGCGTGAGTTTTAACCAAGTCCTGACTAGGACAAAATACAGCTCACGCTCTGATCATCATTCACCCCCTTATTTGGAGGACACCAGCAATGGCACTTGGCGGAAACCCGATCTTCAACGGAAAGAATTTCCGGGGGGCCACCCAGGCACCGCCTGTCCCGCAGGCGTTCGGGCAGGGCCCCTACGGGCAGAACGCCTACGGGCAGGGCCAGTACGGCCAGGTTCCGGGCCGGGCTCCCGGCCAGGTCATGGACGCCCAGGGCGGGTGGGCTGCTGCCCAGCCGGGGATGAGCCAGGAGCAGCTGCAGCAGATGTACAACCGGCCCGCCGCCGGTCCTGCCGACACCGGCCGGATGACGTTTGACGACGTCATCGTCAAGACGGCGGCCTGCCTCGGCGTGCTGGTTGCCGGCGCCGCCGTCACGCTCCTCGTGGCGCAGGGCCTGGCCATGATGCTGATGCTCGTCGGCGCGCTCGGCGGATTCGTCCTCGCGCTCGTCAACACCTTCAAGAAGCAGCCCTCCCCGGCGCTGATCCTGGCCTACGCCGGGCTGGAAGGACTCTTCCTCGGCGGTCTGACCCGCGTCCTGGACGGGATGTTCCCGGGGGTGGGCCTGCAGGCCGTCATCGGCACGCTCTCTGTCTTCGCCGTGACCCTGGTGCTGTTCAAGAGCGGCAAGGTCCGGGCCACGCCCAAGGTCATGCGGTTCTTCATGATCGCCATGGTCGGCTACGCCGTCTTCGCGCTGATCAACATGGTCATGATGTGGACCGGCGCCGTGAACTCGCCGTTCGGCCTGCGCACGTCCGTGGAGATCTTCGGCATCCCGCTGGGCGTCTTCATCGGCCTGCTGGCGATCGGCCTCGCCGCGTTCTCCCTGATCATGGACTTCACCAGCATCGAAGCGGGCGTCCGCAGCGGCGCCCCGCAGCGCTTCTCCTGGACCGCGGCGTTCGGCCTCACGGTAACCCTGGTGTGGCTCTACGTTGAGATCATCCGCCTCCTGGCGATCCTCCGCGGCGACGACTGACCAGGACCACCAAGCAACCGGTTCCAGACGATGGGGCCCCGCCACGGCGGGGCCCCATCTCCGTCTTCCCCCGCCGTCAGCCGGGCCGTACGCTGTCAGCTGAGCCGGACGCCGTCAGTTGAGCCGCTCGAGGATGACCGCCATGCCCTGCCCGCCGCCGACGCACAGGGTGGCGAGGCCCAGGCCCGCATCGCGCTCCCGGAGCCCGTTCAGCAGGGTCGCGGTCAGGCGGGCGCCGGTCATGCCGAACGGATGCCCCAGCGCAATGGCGCCGCCGTGGACGTTGAGCTTCCCGGGATCGATGCCCAGTTCCCGTGCGCTCGCCACGACCTGGACCGCGAAGGCCTCATTGAGCTCCACGAGGTCGATGTCGCCGATGTCCAGCCCCGCGTGTTTCAGCGCCTGCCGGGTCGCCTCCACGGGGCCCATGCCCATCAGTTCCGGGGACAGGGCGCTGGCCCCGGTGGCCACGATCCGCGCCAGCGGCTCCAGCCCCAGTTCACGGGCCCGCGCATCACTGACAACGACGACGGCGGCGGCGCCGTCGTTCAGCGGGCAGGCATTGCCGGCCGTCACGGTGCCTTCGGCGCGGAACACGGGCTGCAGGGCAGCGACCGCCTCCAGCGTCACTCCCGCCCGCGGGGAATCGTCCCGGTCGACGACGGTGCCGTCCTTCCGCGTGTACGGCGTGATTTCGCGGGCGAAGAAACCGGAGGCGATGGCAGCCTCGGCGCGGTTCTGGCTCAGCACGGCCCAGGCGTCCTGCTCCGCGCGGCCGATGCCGTAGCTCGTGGCCACGTTTTCCGCCGTCTGCCCCATCGCGCTGTAGATGTCCGGCAGCAGCCCCTCCAGCCGCGGATCGGTCCAGCGCGGGTTGGACGCGGCCCTGGCCGCGGTGCGCCTCCCGGCCGCGTCGAAGAGCGGATTGTGGGTGCCGGCGTCGGTCTCGCCGGCGCCGGCCCAGTCCCGGTAGCGGGACACCGCCTCCACCCCGGCCGCGATGAATGCCTGGCCTTCCCCGGCCCTGATGGCGTGGAAGGCCATCCGGAGGGTCTGCAGGCTCGAGGCGCAGAACCGGTTGATCGTGGCGGCGGGAACGTTGTCCAGCCCGGCCAGGACGGCGACCACCCGGGCCATGTTGGACCCGGCCTCGCCGCTCGGTTCCGCGCAGCCCAGGTACAGGTCGTCCAGGCCCCGGCCGGGGCCCGCAGCCGCGTCGAAGGAGGGAAGCTTGGCGAGTGCGGCCTGCACCATCGCCGCGGCGAGGTCATCGGGCCGCTCGTCCTTGAGCGAACCCTTGAACGCCCGTCCGATCGGGCCCCGTGCAGTGGAAACTATGACGGCTTCTGGCATGTGCCCAGCCTACGCTCCGGCTCCGCCGGCAGGATGGCTCCTTGTTCAGCGCACTCCTAGGCCAGCCGGGTGGCTCCGCCCGCGGGGCGCACGCTGAAGATGTCCGGCGCGGCGTAGCCGGCCCGGGCGAAGCCGCGTTCGACGGCGGCGCGGACGGCCTGTTCGGAGCCCGCCGGGGTCAGCGCGATCGCCGAGCCGCCGAAGCCGCCCCCGGTCATCCGGGCGCCGATCGCGCCGCCGGAGCGGGCGGCGTCCACCGCAAGGTCCAACTCGGCGCAGGAGATCTCGAAATCGTCCCGCATCGAGGCGTGGGAGGCATCGAGCAGTGGGCCGATTGCCTGCGGACCGGCGCCCTCGAGCAGTTCCACCGTCTGCAGCACGCGGTCGTTTTCCGTGACGACGTGGCGGACCCTGCGGAACGTCTCCGGGTCCAGGAGCCCGCTGGCCTCCTCGAGGTCCTCGAACCCGACGTCGCGCAGGGCCTTGACGCCGAGCACGTCGGCGCCGAGTTCGCAGGATTCCCGCCGCGCGGCGTAGCCGCCCTCGGCATGGGAATGCGACACCCTGGTGTCGATCACCAGCAGCACCAGCCCGGCGGCTTCGGCGTCGAACGGCACCAGGCGGACCCCCTGGTCCCGGCAGTCGAGGAAGACGGCGTGCCCGGCCGTGGCCCGCAGCGAGGCCGACTGGTCCATGATGCCGGTCGGGGCGCCGACGAAATCATTCTCCGCGCGCCGGGTGGCCAGCACCATCTCCTTAACATCCATCCCGGCGGCCGTGAGGGCGTTCAGGGCTGTGATCACGGCGCATTCGATGGCATGCGAGGAGGCCAGGCCGGCGCCCCGGGGCACGTCGGAGTCCAGCAGCAGGTCCAGGCCGGGGACGGCGAGGCCCCGCTGCTGCAGCGCCCAGATGACGCCCAGCGGATACTTGGTCCAGCCCCGGGCGGCCGCGCGGTCCAGGGAGCCGGCGTCCGCCGTCGTCAATCCCTGGTTGCCGAACGTGGACAGCATCCTGAGCGTGGAATCCGGCCGGAGCCGGACGGCCACCCGGGCCGTCCTGTCGATGGCGAACGGCAGTACGAAACCCTCGTTGTAGTCCGTGTGCTCCCCGATCAGGTTGACGCGGCCGGGCGCCTGCCAGATGCCGTCGGGGGCCGCGCCGAAAACGCCCTCGAACCGGGACGCAAGTTCCTTGCTGCCGAGGATCATGCGGTGCCTTCCCACTGCGGTGCCTTCTTACTGCGGTGCCCTCCGATGGGGGTGCCTTCCCACGGACGTGGCGGATACTCCAGCTTATCGGCCGCCCTGTGCCGCGGCCTGTACCGTGGTGCCATGGAGCTGAGCGAATCCCCTGGCGGTCCCGGTACTCCCGATAATTCGGCGCGGCGCTGCGCCTCGGGCAGGCAGTACGAGCTGCGGCGCGGTGACGCCCTCGCCGTCGTCACCGAACTGGCCGCCGGCCTCCGGCTGTACAGCCGGGGCGGCACGCAGCTGACCGAGAGCTACGGCGACGCGGAGATTCCGCCCGGCGCCGCCGGGATCACGCTGGCGCCCTGGGCCAACCGCGTCGAAGACGGCGTCTGGTACCTGGACGGCAGGAAGCAGCAGCTGGACATCACCGAGGTCCCGCGCAACAACGCCAGCCACGGGCTGCTGCGCAACGCCTCCTACGGGCTCGTGGACGAATCCGCGTTTTCCGTGACCCTGGAGGCGGCCATCTTCCCCCAGCACGGCTACCCCTTCCTGCTGCGGCACCGGGTCCGCTACGAACTGGCCGCGGACCTGGGCCTGGCGGTCCGGCAGACCCTCATCAACGACTCCGGCGAACGGGCGCCGTTCGTCCTCGGCTCCCACCCCTACCTCCGGCTGGGCGAGGTGCCCAGCGGGGAGCTGACCGTGACGGTGGGCGCCCGCACCCGGCTCGTGACGGACGGGCGGCTCATCCCGCGCAGCACGGAACCGGTCGGCGGGGACTTCGACCTGCGCGGCGGCCGGCAGGCTGCCGGACTGGAGATCGACTCCGCCTACACGGACCTGGAGTTCGACGGCGGGGTGGCCTGCCACACGCTCCGGGCACCCGACGGGCGGAGCGTGAGCCTCTGGCAGGACGGGAGCTGTGGCTACGTCCACGTCTTCGTGACGACGAAGTACCCGGGCCGGGCGTTGGCGGTGGCCATCGAGCCCATGACCGGGCCGGCGAATGCCTTCAACAGCGGCGAGGGCCTCCGCTGGCTGGCGCCGGGGGAGCAGTTCAGCATGAACTGGGGCATCAGCGCGTCGCTGGCGGTCTGAGCCAGGAGGCCAGGACCTGCCCGGGGAGCCGGTTTCCCGCGCGTTTCCCAGCCGGTTTCCCGCGCGTTTCCCAGCCGGTTTCCCGCGCGTTTCCCAGCCGGTTTCCCATGCGGGCCCGGCTGGGGAATCATGGGGCTATGACGCCAGCTGAGGACGCCGCCCCACGAACCCGCCTCGATTCCGCCACCCCGGTAACCGCCCGGGGCGGCGATGGGGTGCCATCCCGCCGGGCACTGACTGACCGGGAGCTCGACCAGGAGATTCCCTACGGCGTCCGGATCGCGGCCTCGTGGGCCTGGCGGATCGGGCTGATCCTCCTCGTGACCGGCGCACTCGTCTGGCTGCTGGGCAAGGTGAGTTTCCTCATCATCCCCGTCATGGTCGCCGCCCTGCTAGCAGGACTCCTGAGCCCCGTGGTGGGGTGGCTGGCCCGGCACCGGGTGCCGAAGGGCCTCGCCGTCGCGATCACCGTCCTTGGCTTCATCGGCGTGATCGCAGGCGCCCTGGCGCTCGTCGGCCGGCAGCTCGTGTCCGGCTTCGGCGAACTCTGGTCCCAGGCCCTCGTCGGGATCCAGCAGGTCCAGGACTGGCTGTCCGACGGCCCGCTGCATCTGACGGCGACCCAGATCGACCAGTACGTCAAGGACGCCACCGCGGCGCTGCAGAACAACAGCAGCAGCATCCTGAGCGGGGCGCTGAACTTCGGCAGCACCGCCGGCCATTTCGCCGCCGGGCTCGTCCTGTCGCTCTTCATCCTCATCTTCTTCCTGCTCGAGGGGACCCGGATCTGGGGCTTCCTGGTCCGGCTGCTGCCGCGGAAGGCCCGGCCCGCGACCTACGGGGCCGGCCGCCGGGGCTGGTCCTCGATGGTCAGTTACGCGCGGATCCAGATGTTCGTGGCGTTCGTCGACGCCGTCGGAATCGGGGCGGGCGCCGCCATCATCGGCGTGCCGCTGGCGCTCCCGCTGGGGGTGCTGGTGTTCCTTGGCTCCTTCATTCCGATCGTGGGCGCGCTCGTTACGGGCGCCGTCGCCGTGCTGCTGGCCCTCGTGGCCAACGGGCCCGTCAACGCGCTGATCATGCTGGGCATCGTGCTGGCCGTCCAGCAGCTGGAAAGCCACATCCTGCAGCCCCTCGTGATGGGCAAGGCCGTGGCCCTGCATCCGGTGGCCGTGATCCTGTCAGTGGCGGCCGGATCCTACCTGGCGGGAATCCCCGGCGCGCTCTTCTCCGTGCCGATCCTCGCCGTAGCAAATACGTCGATTCGCTACATTGCCGGCAGATCATGGGAACATGATGAAGTGCTGGCAACCGCGGGTCCCCAGGGCATCCCTGCACCTGACGAGGCCGGCGCGGGCAACACCATCCAGGACGCCCACCTGCCGGGCGGCACGCCAGGCCGCCACGGCGCGCCCCACAACACCGGTGTTCCGGGCAGCGATGCCGGACGGGACGCCGGAGCCTGACCCGAAGAAGGAGACTAGTTCGTGAATACCCTTGAGAGCCTGCCCGTCACGCTGGACGATGTCCTGGAGGCGCAGAAGCTGCTCGACGGGATTATTACGCGGACGCCGATCGAGTCCTCGCGGGCCCTCGGCGCCATGGTGGGCGGCGAGGTGTTCCTCAAATGCGAAAACCTCCAGCGCGCCGGCTCCTTCAAGGTCCGCGGCGCCTATGTGCGGATGGCCAAGCTCTCCGCCGAGGAGAAGAAGCGCGGCGTCGTCGCTGCCTCGGCCGGAAACCATGCCCAGGGCGTGGCGGTGGCCGCGAAGAGCCTGGGCATCAAGGCCCGCATCTACATGCCGCTGGGCGTCGCCCTGCCCAAGCTCGCCGCCACCCGCAGCCATGGCGCCGAGGTGGTGCTGCACGGACACAACGTCGACGAGGCCCTCGCGGAGGCAAAGCGCTACGCCGATGAAACCGGCGCGGTGTTCGTCCACCCGTTCGACGACGTCGACATCGTGGCCGGCCAGGGCACCGTCGGACTCGAAATCCTCGAGCAGGTGCCCAACGTCGACACCATCCTGATGGGCGTCGGCGGCGGCGGGCTGCTGGCCGGCGTCGCCGCGGCCGTCAAGGCCCGCGCGAAGGAACTCGGCCGCGAAATCCGCATCATCGGCGTCCAGGCCGAAAACGCGGCCGCCTACCCGCCCTCACTGGCCGCCGACGCCCTGGTCCCGCTCAAGCGCGTCTCCACGATGGCCGACGGCATCGCCGTGGGCCGCCCGGGCCAGCTGCCCTTCAGTATCATCCGCGAACTCGTCGACGACGTCGTCACCGTAAGCGAGGACGCCCTGGCCCGGGCGCTGATCTTCCTGCTGGAACGCGCCAAGATGGTCGTCGAGCCCGCCGGGGCCGTGGGCGTCGCGGCGCTGATGGAAGGCAAGATCGAAAACCCCGGAACCGTCGCGGTGGTCCTCTCCGGCGGCAACATCGACCCGATGCTGATGCTCAAGGTCATCCAGCGCGGCCTCTCCGCCGCCGGCCGCTACATGACCGTGCGGATGATGCTGGACGACCGCCCCGGCTCGCTGGCCACGATCGCGCGCATCATCGCCGAAAACGACGCCAACGTCACCGGGCTGGACCACACGCGCGTCGGCGGCTCCATCAGCATGGGCGACGTCTCCATCACGGTCAACCTGGAAACCAAGGGCCACGAACACTGCGAGCAGGTCCTCGCGGCGCTCCGGGCCGAGGGCTTCCAGCCGATCGTGGTGCACTGACGCCATGGCACTGGACGCGTTCAGGGGGGAACGGCGCGGCGCCGGCGATACGCCTGCCGTCCGCGCCCGACGGGGCCTGCTGGTGGTGGGCTCGTTCGTGGCGCTGCTGTACCTGATCGAGATCATCAACACGCTCATGTTCCATTCCCTGAACCGCACGTTCGGCCTGCGCCCGCGCAGCCTGGACGGGATCCTGGACATCCTGACGTTCCCGCTGCTGCACGCCAACCTGGCCCACCTGCTCTCCAACACGCTGCCGCTGATCATCTTCGGATTCCTGGTGTTCCTGTCCGGGCTGCGGGTATTCGTCACCGCGCTGGCCTCCAGCTGGCTGGGCTCCGGTGCCGTGGTGTGGCTGATCGGCCTCAACGTCACCGTGGGTGCGTCCGGGCTCGTCTTCGGGCTCTTCGCGTTCCTGCTGGTCCGCGGCTTCATCAACCGCAACTGGTGGCAGATCCTGCTCTCCGTGGTGCTGTTCATGGCCTACGGCAGCATCCTGTTCGGCGTCCTGCCGAGCGTGGCAAGCTTCGTGTCCTGGCAGGCGCACCTCGGCGGGGCGATCGGCGGCGTCGCGGCGGCGCTCCTCCTGGGCTCCGGCCGGGAGGGCCGGCTGCGCACCCGCCGCTAGGCTGTCGGCCCGCCGCTTGTATGGGTTGGGTTTTTCCTGGCGCCTGCCGCCGTCCGGGGGGACTTTGGAGCCGATCCGGGCACCTGGGCGGCTGAACGACGGCGTGTCCGCGCCAAAGTGCCCCCGGACCGCGCCCCGGGCCGCGCGGGGCCGGCCCTGGGACCGCGCGGGGCCGGCGCGAGGGTGCCGGAACAACAAACGACGCCGGCCCTCCCGCTGCAGGGGAGGGCCGGCGTCGTGGTTAACCGGTGCGCTGAATCCGGGTCTTAGCCGGTGTACGGCTTGGCCGAGATGATCTCGACGGTGATGACCTTGCCGTTGGGGGCGGTGTAGCTGAGCGACTCGCCCTCCTTGTGGCCCACGATGGCTGCGCCAAGGGGGGATTTTTCGCTGAAGACGTCGAGGTCCGAGTCTCCGGCGATTTCACGGGAGCCGAGCAGGAACGTCTCTTCGTCGCCGGCGATCCTGGCCACCACGAGCATGCCGGGCTCGACGATTCCGTCGTCGGCCGGGGATTCGCCCACGTGCGCATCCCGGAGCAGCGCGGTGAGCTGGCGGATGCGGGCTTCGATCTTGCCCTGCTCCTCCTTGGCCGCGTGGTAGCCGCCGTTCTCCTTGAGGTCGCCTTCCTGGCGCGCAGCCTCGATCTTCTGGACGATATCCGCCCGGCCGGGGCCGGAAAGGTGGTCCAGCTCTGCCTTCAGGCGGTCAAAAGCTTCCTGGGTAAGCCAAGCTGCAGTTGCGCTGTTGGTGGTAGACACGGACTTCTCCTTTTTGTGGTCAAACAAGCAAAGACCCCGCCACGGTGGCCACTTTTCAGACTCAGTAACCAGCTCAGCGGGGGAAACGTATTGGTCCATTGTAGTCAATCCTGTGGATAAACCAAAGGTTGCAGCGGCGTGGGTCACACCGCGTTATTCCGCGTTATCCCGTGTACGCCGCGCTCCGCGGATTATCTTTCGGGGCCCGGGACCCAGCAGCCGTCCACGACGCCGGTTACGGCCTGCGACTCGGTGCGCACCAGTGCCCGCTGCACTGTGGTCCGGCCGCCGTCCTCGCCGGCGCCGGCGGCGTTGGGCCCCACATCCACCACTTTCCAGCCGACGACGGCGAACTTGGCATCGAGGGCCTTGACCGCGCATCTGGCATCCGTTGCGGGGTCCTTGGTGACCTGGAAGTCGATTTCCGCGAGGGTGGCGTCGGGGGTGCTGTAGCCGATGTCCTTGAAGCTGACCGCGGGGGTGGCGGACGACGTCGAGATCCACGCCATGAATCCGATGCCGGCCGCGAGGGCAGCGATCAGGATGCTGCGTTTGGCCGTGCGGGTCAGGGCACGCTTCTGGCCGCCGTAACGATTGGCTAGGCTGGTAGAGCCCGGCTCGGGCGCGGCAGGCTGATCCTCGGAACTCACCAACCCAGTTTAGTGTGGATCCGGCGGGGAAATTTCCGCGCCCCCGCCGAACGAAACCTGTAGAAGAAAGAGGAGCCGTCCCACGATGACAGCGTCCCCCAGCCCGTCAGCGCCGCTCCGGCTGCTGGCTGTCCATGCGCATCCCGACGACGAATCCAGCAAGGGCGCCGCCACGATGGCCCTGTACGCGGCCGCGGGCGTGGACGTCCTGGTGGCGACCTGCACCGATGGCTCCCGCGGGGACATCCAGAACCCGGCGGTGGCGGGCCAGCCGCACCCTGCGCGTGACATGGCAGGCGCCCGCCGGCTGGAGATGAACCGGGCGGCCCGGATCCTCGGGGTCCGCCAGCGCTGGCTGGGCTTCGTGGATTCCGGGCTGCCGGAAGGCGATCCCCTGCCGCCCCTGCCGGCCGGCTCCTTCGCGGTGCAGCCGCTGGAACGGGCGGCCGCACCGCTGGTCAGGCTGGTCCGCGACTTCCGGCCGCAGGTGATCGTCAGCTACGACGAGAACGGCGGCTACCCGCACCCGGACCACATCATGGCGCACCGGGTGGCGGTCGAGGCCTTCGAAGCCGCCGGGGATCCCGCCCGGTACCCCGGAACCGGCGGGCCCTGGGAGCCCGCCAAGCTCTACTACGACCGCGCCTTCAGCCCGGACCGCCTCCGGGTGCTCCACTTCGCGCTGGAGGAAGCCGGCCTGCAGTCCCCCTACGCCGGACGCCTGGCGGCCCGGCTTGAGGCGGACGCGGAAGGCCACATCCCGCCGGCACCCTCGCACCCCACCACCACCCAGATCGAGTGCGGGGACTTCTTTGAAGCCCGCGACGACGCGCTCCGGGCGCACCGCACCCAGGTGGACCCGGAGGGCTTCTTCTTCGCGGTGTCCTCGGCGATGCAGCGCCGGATCTGGCCGTGGGAAGACTACTTCCTCGCCCAGTCCCGGATCCCCGCCGAACTGCCCGAAACGGACCTCTTCGCCGGGCTAAGATAGAGGCAACCCAGTAGACGAAGCCCCGCCACCAGTTCCCACAGAAGGTTCCCCAGTGCATTCCTTGTTCCTCGCCCTGACCACAGCCCCGGCGCCGGCCCCGTCGCCGTCGCTGCGTCCGGGACTTTCCCAGGACCAGGTCACCCCCGGCCTGCTGGGCTTCCTGCTGACCGCCTTCATCGTGGTGCTGACCGCGCTGCTGATCGTGGACATGGTGCGGCGCATCCGCCGGGTCCGCTACCGTGCGCAGGTGGAGGAAGAACGCGCTGCTGCCGACGCGGTGACGGACGACGCCGGCCAGGACCCGCCGGCCGGCGGCGCCCCGGGTGCTGCCAACGCCGCCGATTCCCGGCCGGAAACGAACGGCCATGCAGGGCCCGGAAACCGCTGACGGCGGCACATCGCAATCCCTCCCCGGGGGGGCCTTCCCCCAGGCCGCCAACGCCCTGGGCGGAGAACCGTCTGCCTACCTCCGGCAGCACGCGGGCAATCCCGTCCACTGGCGCCCTTTCGGCGACGAGGCCTTCGCCTTCGCCGCCGCCCGGGATGTCCCGGTGTTCCTCTCGATCGGTTACGCGGCCTGCCACTGGTGCCACGTCATGGCCCATGAATCCTTTGAGGACCAGGCCACCGCGGACTTCCTGAACGCGAACTTCGTGGCGATCAAGGTGGACCGCGAAGAGCGCCCCGACGTCGACGCCGTCTACATGGCGGCCACCCAGGCGATCAGCGGCGAAGGCGGCTGGCCGATGTCCGTCTTCCTCCTGCCGGACGGCAGGGCCTTCCACGCCGGCACCTATTATCCGCCCCGGCCGATGCCGGGCCGGCCCTCGTTCCGCCAGGTCCTCGATGCCGTCCATGACGCCTGGCTGGACCGCCGGGACGACGTCGAAGAGAACGCCGGGACGCTGGCCCGCGGCCTCGCCGGTTCACAGCTTGGCCCGGCCGTCCGGCTCGACGGGCCGCCGGAGCCCGTGGACGCCGCGCTGCTCCCGGAAGCCGTGCGCGTGCTGGCCGGGACGGAAGACCCGGGGCACGGCGGCTTTGGCGCCGCGCCGAAGTTTCCGCCCTCCGCGGTCCTGGAGTTCCTGATCCGGCATGCCTCCGCGGCTCCGAAGGCTGCGCCGTCAGCAAGCCCGCCGCCGGAATCATCGGCGGCGGAAACCGCGGCGGTGGCCCGGGACATGGCGGCGCGCACGCTCGCCGCGATGTCCCGGTCGGCACTGTTCGACCAGCTCGACGGCGGCTTCGCCCGCTACTCGGTGACGCAGGACTGGTCCGTTCCGCACTTCGAGAAAATGCTCTACGACAATGCCCAGCTGCTCCGCGTCTACGTGCACTGGGTCCGGCTCGGAGGCACGGAGCACTACCCCGCAGCGGAGGCCGCGGACGTCGCCGAGCGCACGGCCCGCTGGCTCCTGTCCTCGCTGGGGCTCGTGACCCACACAGGGGACGCCGCAGGGGAGGGTCACGACGCCGGGCCGGGCACCGGGGACGCCGCAGGGGAGGCCCCAGGGGAAGGTCATGACGCCGGCGTCGAAGCCCTGGCCTCGTCCCTGGACGCCGACACGGTGCTGGACGGCGTGCACACCGAGGGTGGCACCTATCTCTGGACCCGGGCGGAACTGACCGGGCTGCTGGGACCGGCGGACGGGGCGGCCGTGGCGCAGCTGATGAACGTCCACGCCCGCGGGAGCGTCTCGGCGGACGGTTCCCCGCTGCACCCCGGACGGGCGCCGCGTGCTACGGAGGCCGCCTTGTGGCAGCGGGTCCGGCCGCTGCTGCTGGAGGCCCGGAACCGCCGGCCGCAGCCGGCCCGCGATGACAAGGTCGTGGCCGGCTGGAACGGGCTCGCCGTCGCGGCGCTGGCCGAGGCCGGGGCCGTGCTGGACCGCCCGGAGCTGCTCGCCGCCGCCGAACGGATCGCGGCGTACCTGGAGCGGGTGCACTGGAAGCCAGCCACCGGCGGCGGGGCCGGCACGCTCGTGCGGGTGTCCCACGCCGGGGCATCCCGGGGGATCGGGGGCCTGCTGGAGGACTACGCGTTCTGCGCCGAAGGCCTGCTCGCCCTTTATGGCGCCACCGGCCGCACCCGCTGGTATCAGCTCGCCGAGTCCATCGTGCAGGCCGCGTGCGTGCGGTTCGTGGCCGGCGGAGCCCTGCGGGACACCGCCGGGGAGTCCGAGCAGGTCTTCAACGCCCAGGGCCGGCGTGCGGCGCTGGATCCCTTCGACAACGCCACACCCAGCGGCGCGGCAGCCTTCGCGGGCGTGCTGCTGGCCTACTCGGCCCTCTCCGGCTCCAGCGGACACCGCGCCCTGGCCGGCAACATCCTGTTCCTGCTGCCGCCGCTGGCCACCCGGGCGCCCCGGGTGGCCGGCTGGCTGCTCGCGACGGCGCAGGCCGCGCTGGCCGGCCCGGTGGAGGCCGCCGTCGTCGGTCCGGACACGCCGCAGCGGGCCGCACTGCACCGGGAGCTGCTGCTCTCGACCAGCCCGGGGCTGGTGGTTGCGCCGGGCGAGGGGGCCGCCGGGGAGGCGGTGCCCCTGCTGCGCGGCCGGCAGGCGGCCCCGGACGGCGCGCCGCAGGTCTTCCTCTGCCGCGGCATGGTCTGTGAGCTCCCGGTGGGTTCTGTCGCGGCGGTGCGCGAACGCCTGGCCGCCATGTCCCGCTGAGCCTTCGTGCCGGACCCGGGAAGCCTCAGCCCGGCCCGGTCCAGCCCGGTCCAGCCCGGTTCAGCCCAGGACGGCGATGGCAATCGCGATGAAATGGGCGGCAAAGGCGAACACCGTGAACGCATGGAACAGTTCGTGGAAGCCGAAGTGCTCGAAGCTGAAATTCGGCTTCTTCAAGGCATAGAAGACGGCACCCGCAATATAGAGGGCACCGCCGACGCAGATCAGCACCGCCGACGCGACGCTGGCGGCGAAGAATTCCGGCAGGTAGAACAGCGAGCCGCAACCCAGGGCGATGTAGATCGGCACGTAGAGCCAGCGGGGCGCATGCGTCCACAGCAGCCGGAACAGCACGCCCAGGATGGCCCCGGACCAGATGATCCACAGCAGCACCACCGCCTTGGGCCGGTCCAGCAGGGCCCAGGCCAGCGGCGTGTAGCTGCCGGCGATGACCAGCATGATGTTGGTGTGGTCGAGCCGCTTCAGCACCATCTTCACCCCCGGGGACCAGTTCCCCCGGTGGTAGACGGCACTCACCCCGAAGAGCAGCACCCCCGTGAGGGCATAGACCGCGGAGGCGGCCTTCAGATCGGGCGTGGGGGCCAGGATCACCAGGGCCAGGCCGGCGGCCAGGGCGAAAGGCGCCGCGACGGTGTGGATCCAGCCGCGCCATTTCGGCTTGATCATCAGGAGTTCAGCAATCCGGACCGCAGCACCGTCCACAGCACCGTTTCCGCGCTCCGTGTGCCGGTCAGTGTTCCGGTCAGTGTGCCGTTCCGGCACGGGCTCACGGCTGTTGCTTTGCATGCCGCCATCCTAACTTGCGCGGCCGTAAGTTACCCCTGAGTAGGCAGTGTCCGGGTGGAAAGGGGCGCAGCCGTGCACGCCGCCCAGCCTTCCGGAAGGTAGCCTAGGATCTGCACTGAGTCGTACTTCAAGGAAGCCAGGTGAATCTCCGGATGGAACTGCCCGGGTTCCTTTATGGCTTCTACGAGGGCAGGATCCAGCGCTCGCTGGACCCCGGCCGCATCCCGAAACACATCGGCGTCATGGTGGACGGGAACCGGCGCTGGGCCCGCCAGTTCAACGCCCCCACAAGCCAGGGGCACCAGGCCGGTGCCGACAAAATCCACGAGTTCCTCGGCTGGTGCCAGGAACTCGGCGTGAAGGTCGTCACGCTCTACATGCTGTCCACGGACAACATGAACCGCTCCGGCGAGGAGCTGGACCTGCTGATGGGGATCATTGCCAACACCCTGGACCGGCTGGACGACGACGCCGACATCTCCGTCCACGCCATGGGTGCCCCGGAACTGCTGCCGGACTACCTTGCAGAGCGGCTCAACCACCTGACGGCCCGCACCCCCGTCCGCGAGAAGATCCACGTCAACGTCGCCGTCGGCTATGGCGGCCGCCGCGAGATTGTCGACGCCGTCCGCGAACTGCTGCACGACGCCGTCGCCCGCGGGGAGGACATCGGGAAACTGGCCGACGGGCTCACCGTGGACGACATCTCGCGGTTCCTGTACACGCGGGGCCAGCCCGATCCGGACCTGGTGATCCGCACCTCGGGGGAGCAGCGGCTTTCCGGGTTCCTGATGTGGCAGAGCGCGTACAGCGAGTTCTACTTCTGTGAGGCCCTCTGGCCCGCGTTCCGCAAGGTGGATTTCCTCCGGGCCCTGCGCGACTACGCCGGACGGCAGCGGCGCTTCGGCACCTGACCTCCGCCCCGCAGGGGCATCCGGCCCCCGTTCATCACGAGTTAACGTGCTTGCAACGAGAATCGCCGGAAAATGGCCGCGACAACACCGCGCCGGGGATCTACGTTTGATTCATTGGCAGGCAAACCGCCGGCCAATCGGGGAGGCCAGTACATGGAGCGGATTTTCGCACCGGGTGTATGGGGGGCCGCGTCCGGCCTCCGGGCCGAGCCGCCTCACCCATAACAATTCCGGGCATGCGCCCCGGGGCTGGAGTCGATGTGGCTACTTCTGAACAACTTCCCGACGTCGTTTCGGATCAGGGACGGAAAGCTACCTCTCGCGCCAAGCGAGCCATCCCACAGGCCGGTGCAGCGGATTCTGACGCTGTCGCCGGCCGTGCTGTTTCCGGGGAAGGAACGGCACGCGGGGAAACGGCCCGGAGCTTCGTGATCGACACGTCGGTGCTGCTCTCGGACCCGCGCGCGCTGCTGCGCTTCGCCGAGCACGAGGTCATCCTGCCGATCGTCGTCATCACCGAACTCGAGGGCAAGCGCCACGATCCGGAGCTCGGCTATTTCGCCCGCAAGGCGCTCCGGCTCCTCGATGAGCTGCGGGTGGAGCACGGCGGGCTGGACCGGCCCATCCCGCTCGGCCACGACGGCGGCACGCTGGTCGTGGAGCTCAACCACGTTTCCGCCGAGGTGCTCCCGGCGGGCTTCCGCGGCGGGGACAACGACAGCCGGATCCTCGCCGTCGCCAAGAACCTGGCGAACGAGGGCCGGGACGTGACCGTGGTGTCCAAGGACCTGCCGATGCGTGTGAAGGCCTCGGCCATGGGTCTGCTGGCCGACGAATACCGCAACGAGCTCGTCAAGGATTCGGGCTGGACCGGCGTCGCCGAAGTCGAGGCGAGCGAAGAGGAGGTTTCCACCCTGTACGGGCACGAGCCGGTCTTCATCCCGCAGGCGGCGGAGCTGCCGACCAACACCGGGCTGGTCCTGCTGTCCGGCCGCGGCTCGGCCCTGGGCCGGGTGGGGGCGGACAAGCAGGTGCGCCTGGTGAAGGGGGACCGGGACGTCTTCGGACTGCACGGGCGCTCGGCCGAACAGCGGCTTGCGATCGACCTGCTGATGGATCCGGCCGTGGGCATCGTCTCCCTCGGCGGCCGGGCCGGCACCGGCAAGTCCGCGCTGGCCCTGTGCGCAGGCCTCGAGGCCGTCCTGGAGCGCCGGGAGCACCGGAAGGTGATTGTGTTCCGTCCGCTCTACGCCGTGGGCGGCCAGGAGCTGGGCTACCTGCCGGGCTCCGAGGCGGAGAAGATGAACCCGTGGGCCCAGGCCGTTTTTGACACCCTCGGTGCGCTCGTCAGCCAGGAAGTGGTGGAGGAGGTGATGGACCGCGGCATGCTGGAAGTCATGCCGCTGACCCACATCCGCGGCCGCTCGCTGCATGACGCGTTCGTGATCGTGGACGAGGCGCAGTCGCTCGAGAAGAATGTGCTGCTGACCGTGATGAGCCGGATCGGCCAGAACTCGAAGATCGTGCTGACCCACGACGTCGCCCAGCGCGACAACCTGCGGGTGGGCCGGCACGACGGCATTGCCGCCGTCGTCGAGACGCTCAAGGGACACCCGCTCTTCGGCCACATCACGCTCACCCGCTCGGAGCGCTCGCCGATCGCGGCTTTGGTGACCGAGCTGCTGGAGGGGGCGGAGGTCTAAGTCCCGGTCACCTTCGCGGAGGGCCGTGGCCGGGTTGTCCGGGCCGCGGCCCTTCGCTTTTGCTTGGTTCGCGCGATTCGCCGGGGTTGCGTTCGTCGTGGTTGGGTTCGCCGGACCACGGCCCCTTCGCCGTCGCTTAGACACGACCCATCGGCCCCCACGGTCGCTGGGCGACCTTTGGGGGCCGATGTGCCGCGATGCGCTCCTACGCGAAGGACGCGCGGACCCGCTTGCGCGGTCGTCCCCACTTGCAGGAAGGGCCGTGGCCCGGCGGGTGCATCCGTCACCTTGTGCGCTGTCTTTAGAGCTGCCCTCCGGAGCTGGGCTTCTGCTGGAACCGGAGGTAGCCCGGTCACACGCCCGGGGACACGTCCCAGCTGATGTGCCGGCGCACGTCGGTGAGGTTCATGGATTCGGCGAGGAACAGGTCATCGAGCATGTACTCGTCCACGGCCAGGATCCGGAGCCAGTGGCCGTAGCCGGCTGACGCGTCCTCCAGCCAGCGGCTCGCCACGCACACTCCGGTGCCAGCGTCGATCCTCAGCAGGCTGCGTCCCGGGCGGCACAGCGGCGCGCCGGGGTCGCTGGGGCGGTAGCCGGGGTTGGGGATGACTGTGGTTTCCAGGGCCGGCCTGCCCTCGTGGTCCACCTCGGCGATGGGGCCCAGTTCCACGGCGTTGGAGTTCGGGAATTCGAGCGGGACCGGGGCGTTTCCTGCCAGCTCCACCGGGTCCAGGGCGGCGGCGAAGCGGCCGTTGCCGAAGCCCGGTTCACCGTAGGCGGCCGCCGGGCGCCGGCGGACCAGGCCGCCGTCGTCGTAAACGGGAGTGACCAGCTGCGGGGGCAGGAGCCACGATGTCCTGGTGGACTGGACATAGAAGCCGTCCCGGGAGTCGTTGATGCCAGTGGTGCTGTGGAGGACCAGTCCGTCCGCCGTCTCCAGCCGCAGCGCTCCGGGGCGCCGCAGCCAGGCCCGCACGAGGTCGGGTCCCGTGGCAGGGCCGGCGGAAGCAGCCGGGTCAGCGGCGGTGGCGGGCCGGTCCAGGTATTCGAACCGCAGCGACTGCCACTTCCAGGGCGAGGAACGGCACAGGTTCCGGAACGCTGAGGCCTGTTCCGCCGGGCCTGCGGGGGTGCGCGGCTCACGCCGGTTCCTGCTGTCCCATGCTGACATATCCACAGTTTACGCGCGGGGAAAGCCGTGGCCGGGGAATGTCCAGTAGCATCCGAGGGTGATCCAACGACTCGGCGAACTCTGGGCAGCCCATCCCGTGGCCTTCTGGCTGGTGCTGGCAGCCTGCGCCTATTTTGCGCTCATGGCCGCGCGGCTGACCGTCATCGACGTCCGCCACCATCTGCTGCCGAACCGGATCGTCTTCCCCTCCTACGCCGTTGCGGGGGCCCTCCTGCTGGGCGCCGCCGTCAGCGTCGTGGTGGCCGGCGGCCCGGGCCCTGCGGCCGCTTCCGACGTCGGCGCCGGGCTGTTCGGGGTGCCCGGACTGCGCATCCTGGCCGGGGGCGCGGTGCTGTGGCTGTTCTACTTCTTCCTGCGGGCCGCCTATCCGCCGGGGATGGGCTTCGGCGACGTGAAGCTCGCCGGCGTGCTGGGGATGTATCTGGGGTTCCTGGGCTGGCCGCACGTGTTCGCCGGAACCTTTGCCGCGTTCCTGTTCGGCGGCCTCTGGAGCCTGGCCCTGCTGGCCGTGCGGCGCGGCACCCTGAAATCCAGCATTCCCTTCGGGCCCTTCATGCTGGCCGGTGCCGCCGCCGCCATGATCCTGCTGCCGGGGTCCTGACGCCCCGGTACCCGCCGGGACATGCCCTGCCTTGTCCGCGGCCGGTTTCCCGCGCACACTGGGCTTCGAGGCGCGCCGGGCGCATCAGGGCGAAGTGGCCGCAGCCCGAACACAAGCAGGACGGGGACGCATGATGGGACGACGGGGACCGCGCCCACCCGGAAGGCGCGGCAAGATGCACCAGGTTCTGGCGCTTCCCTTGCTGGCGGCGGTCCTTGCCGGCTGCGGCGGGATGCCGGGTGCGCCGGCTCCCGTGCCGGAACCCGCACCGACTCAAAAAGTGCCGACTCAAGAAGTGCCATCGGCCATCCCGGACGGCCCGGCCAATCCGGGCGGCCCTTCCGGCCCGTCCGCCCCTGACTCGCCGGCGGGCTCCCCGTCCCCGGACAGCTCGGCGCCCCCGACACCGGTCTTGCCGGCCCCCTATTGCGAAGGTGGCCCGCTGGACTGCAGGGTCTACCGCTCGGTCAGCGGGCGGGACTCCTCGGGCGAGCTCGGCTGGCTGAATAAGCAGCCGCTCGTGGTGTCGAGCGTGTTCGTCAACGGAACGTGGACGATTGGAGTCAAGACCCCGTGCAACCAGCTGGGGGTCGAGGTGGAAGTGCGGGCCGGCCAGCTGATCCCGGGCCGGACTATCGCGACGGCTATGGCCTGCCTCGGCCCAGAAAGTGGCTACGAGGAATGGGCCACGCAGCTGTTCAGGCAGCCGGTCACCCTGACACGGGACGGACGCGATCTCGTCCTTCGCAACAGCCACGGGACGGTGGAATTCGAGGACGCCGGCCCAAACCTGCTCTAGCCTCCGCCGCCAGGCCGCTGGCGGCCGGCGCGCGGACAACGGGCAGTCCGATACCGGCTCTGGCGCCGCCGGACCAACAACAGGGCAGGGCGCCGCACCCCAAGGATTGCGGCGTTCCTGCCCTTGCCAGGGTCCGGCCGGCGGGCGCCGGCGGGCGCCGGCGCCCGCCGGCGGTCAGCCGCGCAGGCGCGTGCGCCCGTCGTCGTTCGTCAGCGCGGCGTCCCCCGCATCCCCGGCGCCCCCGGCATCCCCGGCGTCCCCCGCATCCCCGGCGTCCCCCGCCGCGCGGGCGGTGTCCCCGGCGTCGTGCCGTGCGGCGAGGCGTTCGGCTTCGAGTCGCTCGGCTTCTTCGCCGCCCACCGCTTCGCCCCGGGCCACCATGCCGGCGGTGTCCGAGAGCGGAATCTGCTTCAGGGTCAGCGCCAGGACAAGCGCGATTCCGAGAAACGGCAGGAGGTACCACAACACGGGAGCCAGGGAGTCGGCGTAGGCGGTGACAATCGCGTCCTTGAGCTGCGCCGGCAGCTGGCTGAGCGCCTGCGGATCCAGCGTCCGGGTGGACTGCGAGGCCTGGTCGGCCGACGCCCCGGCGCCGGTGAACGCCTTGGTCAGGGACTCGGAGAGCCGCGACGTGAAGATCGAGCCGAACACTGCGACGCCCAGCGAGGCACCCACCTCGCGGAAGTAGTTGTTGGTGCTGGTGGCAGTGCCGATCTGGTCTGCCGGCACCGAGTTCTGGACCACCAGGACGATCACCTGCATGATGGATCCGAGGCCCGCGCCGAAGATGAACAGCTGGACGCAGATGACCCAGATGGGGGTTGCGGCGGTCAGGGTCGTCAGCCAGAGCATGGCGGCGACGGTGAGGATGCCGCCGAGGATGGGGAACATCTTGTACTTACCGGTCTTGGAGATCCGGATGCCGGAGAAGATGGCCATGCCCATCAGGCCCACCATCATGGGGAGCATCAGCAGCCCGGACTCGGCGGCCGACGTGCCGGAGGACATCTGCAGGAACGTCGGCACAAAGGCGATGGCGGCGAACATGCCCAGGCCCAGGGTGAAGCCGATCGCCGTGGAGTTCACGAAGATCCGGTTCTTGAACAGGCTCAGCGGGATGATGGGGTCCTCGGCCCTGCGTTCCACGAGCACGAAGGCGGCGGCGGCCAGCACCATCCCGGCGCCGAAGGCCCAGGTCAGCGGCGAATCCCAGCCTTCGTCCTTCTTGCCGCCGAAGTCGGTGAAGAAGATCAGGCACGCGGTGGCCGCGGACAGCAGCAGCACCCCGGGGATGTCGATGCGCTTCGCCGCCTTCTTGTTCGGCAGCGTGAGGGTGAACCAGGCGGTCGTGAACGCGGCGATGCCGATCGGGATGTTGATGTAGAAGGCCCATTCCCACGTCAGGTGGTCCACGAAGAACCCGCCCAGCAGCGGCCCGGCGACGGCGGAGAGGCCGAAGATGGCGCCCAGCGGCCCCATGTACTTGCCGCGGTCCTTGGCCGGGACAATGTCCGCGATGATGGCCTGGGAGAGGATCATCAGGCCGCCGCCGCCCAGGCCCTGGATGGCGCGGAACGTGACGAAGCCCCAGAAATCGGTGGCGAACGCGCAGCCGACCGAGGCGAGCGTGAACAGTGCGATGGCCACGAGGAACAGGTTCCGGCGGCCCAGGACGTCGCCGAATTTGCCGTAGATGGGCATCACGATGGTGGTGGCGAGCAGGTACGCCGTGGTGATCCAGGCCTGGTGCTCCACGCCGCCCAGCTTGCCGACAATGGTGGGCATGGCGGTGGACACGATGGTCTGGTCCAGGCTGGAGAGAAGCATGCCCGCGATCAGGGCGGAGAAGATGATCCAGATGCGTTTCTGGGTCAGCAGCAGCGGTGCGGCTGCTGCCGGGGGACTGGCGGCGGTGCTCATTGGGGTCCTTCGGGGGAGGGCGAGAGGGAGGGCGTGAAAGGCTGGGAAAAAAGGGTGCGGGCGGCGGCGATGTTCTCCAGCAGCAGGTCCCGGTGCGGGCGGGTGTTGCCCGCGGAGAAGTAGGCCATGCTGGACTTGCGGGCGATCCCGCCGACCAGCGCCACGGCCATCCGGACCACCGGATGGTCCGGGGGGACGCCTTCCCGGGCCGCCAGCAGGCGGGAAAAGTCGGCCTCGCGTTCCTCCGAGACGCCGATGACCCGGAGCATGAGCTGTGGTTCCTTCTGGATGACCCGGATCAGCTGGCGGGTTTCCTCCTCGGAGGAGCTCATCCTCTCGGACATCCGCAGCATCAGGGTCACGAGGTCCTGGAAGAGTGTGGCGGAGATTTCTCCGGGCGGGGACGCGGCGGCGCGGAGGAAGTCCGCGACGACGTCGGCCGGGAACGCGTCGTCGGCGTGGCCGATGATGGCGTCTTCCTTGGACGGGAAGTAGTTGAAGAAGGTCCGGCGGGAAATCCCGGCCCGTTCGCAGGCCTCTTCCACGGTATAGCCGTTGAGTCCCCGCTCGGCGGTCAGGGACCGGGCGACGGCGGTGATCGCCGTCCGCGTGGCGGCGCGCTTCCGCCCGCGGAGACCGCCCTCAATAATTGCACTGTTGCTCACAGAGTGAAGTTTTGCACTTCATTCCAGAAAGTGCAAAATTCTTCGGTTCCCTCCGGTGCCCCTATTGCCTCTTATTGTCGCTGCCCGGCTGTAGCCTGCTCCTGTCCAGCCATCCGCTGGGAACAGTTGGCCCGGGGTGACCGGGCCGGAAATGGGGAAGCATGACCGACTCAGCGCTGACGCACGTTTACGTTCTCCTGGACCGCTCCGGATCCATGAGCGCCATTGCCGACGACACCGTGGGCGGGTTCGCGGCCTTTGTCCGGGAACAGCGGACCGTGGCCGGCCGCTGCAGGCTGTCCCTGGCACAGTTCGATGACAGCTATGAGCGGGTCTACGCCGCGGTGGACATCGCGGACGTTCCGCCCCTTGTGCTGCAGCCCCGCGGCAGCACGGCCCTTCATGACGCCATGGTCCGGCTGATCGGCGAAGCCGGCGAGGAACTGGCGGCGCTGCCGGAACACGAGCGTCCCGGCACGGTGCTCGTGGCGGTCCTGACCGACGGTCATGAGAATGCCTCGCGCGAAGCCACGGGAGCGGCGGTGAAGGCCCTGGTGGAAAGGCAGCAGAGCCAGTGGGGCTGGCAGTTCACCTATCTGGGCGCCAACCAGGATGCCGTGCTGACCGCCCGGGGCCTGGGGATCCGGGCCGAAGACGCCCTGACCTATGCTGCCGGCAACGTTGACGCGGCCTTCTCGGTCCAGTCGGCGAAAACCCGCCGGCTGCGGGAGGCCCGGATCGGCGGGGCAAGCCTGGCGGACGCCTCGGCGGCGGCGGCCTACACGGCGGAGGAACGCCGGGCTGCCGGCGGCGGGCCGGGCGGGAGCTAGGCGCAACGGACGACGGCGGCCGACGCCCTCCGCTGGGAAGGTGCCGGCCGCCGTCGGACGGGAGCGGGCCCGGGGGACCTGGCTCCCTGGGTCCCGGGGTCCCGGGGTCCCGGAGTGCTACGCCTTGTGCGGGGGACGCGTCATGGACATGACGTCCAGGGCCGTGTCCAGCTGCTCTTCGGTCAGTTCGCCGCGCTCGAGGAAGCCCATGGCCACCACGGTCTCGCGGATGGTCAGGCCCTCGGCCACGGCCTTCTTGGCGATCTTGGCGGCGTTCTCGTAGCCGATGAACTTGTTCAGCGGCGTGACGATGGACGGCGAGGCCTCGGCGAGGAAGCGGGCGCGCTCGACGTTGGCGGTGATGCCGTCGATCATCTTGTCCGCCATGACGCGGCTGGTGTTGGCCAGCAGGCGCACGGACTCGAGCAGGTTCGCGGCCATCACGGGGATGCCGACGTTCAGCTCGAAGGCGCCGTTGGTGCCGGACCAGGCGATGGCGGTGTCGTTGCCGATGACCTGGGCGCAGACCATGATGGAGGCTTCGCAGATGACCGGGTTGACCTTGCCGGGCATGATCGAGGAGCCCGGCTGCAGGTCCGGGATCGAGATCTCGCCGAGGCCGGTGTTGGGGCCCGAACCCATCCAGCGGAGGTCGTTGTTGATTTTCATGAAGGAGATCGCGATGTTGCGCAGCTGGCTGGAGGCCTCGATCAGGCCGTCACGGTTGGCCTGGGCCTCGAAGTGGTCGCGGGCCTCGGTCAGCGGCAGGCCGGTGTCGGCCGCGAGCAGCTCGATCACGCGCTCCGGGAAGCCGGCAGGGGTGTTGATGCCGGTGCCCACAGCGGTGCCGCCGAGCGGAACCTCGGCAACGCGGGGGAGGGAGGCGTTAATGCGCTCGATGCCGTAGCGGACCTGCGCGGCGTAGCCGCCGAACTCCTGGCCCAGGGTCACGGGGGTGGCGTCCATGAGGTGCGTGCGGCCGGACTTCACGACATCCTTGAACTCGACGGCCTTGCGGCTGAGCGAATCGGCCAGGTAGCCGAGGGCCGGAATCAGGTCGTTGATCAGGGCGGACGTGGCGGCGACGTGGACCGAGGTCGGGAAGACGTCGTTGGAGGACTGCGAGGCGTTGACGTGGTCGTTCGGGTGGACCACCTTGTCGCTGCCGGCGGCCTTGAGGGCGCGGGAGGCCAGCTCGGCGAGGACCTCGTTGGTGTTCATGTTCGAGGACGTGCCGGAGCCGGTCTGGAAGACATCGATGGGGAAGTCGCCGTCGTACCTGCCGGCGGCAACCTCATCGGCGGCGGCGGCAATCGCCTGGGCGATCTCGTCGTCGAGCACTCCCAGTTCCGCGTTGGCCTGGGCGGCGGCCTTCTTGACGCGCGCGAGGGCCTCGATGTGGGCGCGTTCCAGGGTCTTGCCGGAGATCGGGAAGTTTTCCACCGCACGCTGCGTCTGGGCGCGGTACAGGGCGTTCACGGGGACGCGTACTTCGCCCATCGTGTCGTGTTCAATGCGGAATTCGTCGGCGTTCAACGTTTCTATGGAAGTCATGGGGCTAGCTTATTGGCGGGAGGCGCGTCACCGAAAACCGTGAACGCCCCGCTGCGGCCTCCCGGCCGGGGCCCTAGAGCTCGCCGATGCCGGAAACGACGTCGGCCCGGCCGTCAGCGAGGCTGTAGGCGAGCCCGATCACCGCGGCCCGGCCGCTCCCGACGGCGTCCGAGATCACCCGCGAACTGTCCACGAGCCGCTGCGAGGTCTGCTTGACGTTTTCGACCACCATGTCGTTGATGTCGTCCTGATTGTTACGCAGCGAGGTCAGCACGGACGGCGTGATCCGCTCGACCAGGCTGCGCATGAAGCCGACCGGCATCTGCCCGGTTTCGACGGCGGTCTTGGTGGCGGTGACGGCGCCGCAGCTGTCATGGCCCAGGACCACGATCAGCGGAACGCCCAGCACGCTGACGCTGTATTCCAGCGAGCCGAGCACGGCGTCGTCGATCACCTGGCCGGCCGTGCGGACGACGAACGCGTCCCCCAGGCCCAGGTCGAAGATGATTTCGGCGGCGAGCCGGGAATCCGAGCAGCCGAAGATCACGGCGAAGGGGTGCTGGTTCTCCACGAGCGAGGACCGGCGGGAGGCGTCCTGGTTGGGGTGGGAGGAGGCGCCGGCAACGAAACGCTCGTTGCCTTCGCGCAGGCGGCGCCAGGCAAGGGCGGGAGTCAGGTATGTGGCCACGGGCTTACTTTACGGTGCCGTGGCGGTGGAGGGTGAAACTGTTTCCTGCGGCGGGTTTCCCGGTGACGCGGCCGGCGCAGGCCCCGCGTCAATTGACTTCACGACGGCGGTGGCGAGCACGGTGAACTCGTCCAGCTGCGCCGTCCCGGTCAGGATGACGGTGCTGCCGCCGTGGACGAGCACCATGGACTTCTCGCCCTTGCCGGTGTCGCGGAGTTCCCATTCCAGGCCGCCCGCGGTCCTGGTCCCGGTCACGGCTGCGTTCTTCGTCTGCTGCAGCAGCCAGGTGGGATTGGACTGCCGCGTCTGCACGAGCCCGATGAAGGACTCCCGGGGCGTGAGGTAGCCGACCTCCCAGGTGGGGACTCCGCTGCCCGATCCGGACTCCCAGCGGGCGTAGTTCGGCCGGAATGTGTCCCCGGTCTCCGGCGCCGCCGGTGTGAATCCCGCCACATCCGCGGCATGTTGCGCCACGGCGCCGACGTTGATGTCCGGCCGGTAGCCGCCGGTCTTCGGTGCCGGGTTCAGGAGGACGACCGGCAGGAACACGGCGATGCTCACGGCCAGGGCAACGATCATGCCGATCACCGAGGCGTTGGCGCGTTTCGCCGCCGCGGCGCGGAGGACGGGCTTGACCGGCGCCTGCGCGGCCGCGCCGGAGCCCTCCGGTGCGGCTCCGGCGGACGGGAAGGCTGGGGCGGCGGGGGACGTGTCCTGCAATTCACTCACCCTTCTATAATCGCCCATCCGGAGCCGATCTCACATTCGGCATGGACGGCCGGCCCGGAAGGTGTGCTGCTTCACGCACGAGTCATTCAATGCCCTGTGATGCTGCCCCGACTATGATCAGTATCAGACGAATCACCGCCACGGACCGATACTGCCGTGCGGGTTCAACGATCCACTCGAAGAAGAGGTTCACGTGACACCAGCGACCATGCCCCAGCAGTACTCCACGCTTTCCCCGTCGCTCGCCGTCGGGATCGACGAGCCTGACCGTAACCTTGCCCTGGAACTGGTCCGCGTCACGGAAGCGGCAGCCATTGCCGGCGGCCACTGGGTCGGCTTCGGGGACAAGAACAAGGCCGACGGCGCCGCCGTCGACGCCATGCGCTCCTTCCTTCACACCGTCCACTTCAACGGAGTTGTGGTCATCGGCGAGGGCGAGAAGGACGAGGCGCCAATGCTCTTCAACGGCGAGCACGTCGGCGACGGCACCGGCGCCGAATGTGACGTCGCCGTCGACCCGATCGACGGAACCCGCCTGGCGGCCCTCGGCATCAACAACGCCCTGGCCGTCCTGGCAGTGGCCGAGCGCGGCACCATGTTCGACCCCTCCGCCGTGTTCTACATGGAAAAGCTCGTGACCGGCCCGGAAGCGGCCGACATGGTCGACCTGCGCCTGCCCGTCAAGCAGAACCTGCACCTCATCGCCAAGGCCAAGGGCGTGAAGGTCAACCAGCTCAACGTCATGATCCTGGACCGCGACCGCCACCGTGGGCTCGTGGAGGAAATCCGCGAGGCCGGTGCCCGCACCAAGTTCATCATGGACGGCGACGTCGCCGGCGCCATCGCGGCCGCACGCGCCGGCACCGGTGTCGACGCCCTGATGGGCATCGGCGGAACCCCGGAAGGCATCGTCGCGGCCTGCGCCATCAAGTCCCTCGGCGGCGTGATCCAGGGCCGGCTGTGGCCCACGAGCGACGAGGAGAAGCAGAAGGCGATCGACGCCGGCCACGACCTGGACCGGGTGCTGTCCACCAACGACCTCGTCTCCAGCGACAACTGCTACTTCGCCGCCACCGGCATCACCGACGGCGACCTCCTCAAGGGCGTGCGCTACTCCAAGGACAAGGTCCTCACGCAGTCCATCGTGATGCGCTCCAAGTCCGGCACCATCCGCTTCGTGGACGGCGAGCACCAGGCCAGCAAGTGGGAGGGCTACGCCCGCAAGAGCTAGCACCCTTCCACGCTTCGCACAGCGCGAACGCCGCCCGGCGCAGCGCGAGCGTGCACTTGGGGCCCCGGATCCAGCCGATCCGGGGCCCCACGTGTACGCTCGGCCGGGTTCTGGCGGCCGAGCGCGGCCCGGACCTTCTCGACGACGAAGGGCCGGTCGCCGTCGAGGTCTTCCTTGGAGACCCTGATTTCCTTCCAGCCGAGGCTTTCGGTCACCGCCTGGCGCCTGATGTCGACCCGGTACTGCCGGGGATCCCCGTGGTGTGCACCGTCGTACTGCAGGGCAATCCGGTGCTCCGGATAGGCCGCATCGGGCCAGACGGCGGGCTGGCCCCAACCGTTGCGGATGACATGGTTCAGCACCGGCTCGCCCAGGCCGGCCCGGCACAGGACCAGGCGCATGCGGGTTTCCTGCGGCGAGTCCGAACCGACCCGGATGTCCTGCAGTGCCACCCGGGCGGTCCGGAGTCCCCGCATCCCCGGATGCGCGGCGACCATCCGCTGAAGGTCTGCGACGGTGGCCAGGGCAACGCGGGGCACCGGGAAATCCGGTCCGTGTTCGACGACGATCGAGTCCCCGGCCGCGACCAGTTCATCCGGCGTCAGCAGGGCTGCAAGGTCCAGCCAGGTCCGGGCCGGGGAGGTGACGCGCAGGCCGTCCACGACCATGACCTCCCCTGGCCGGAAGGTCAGGCGGTGGCCGACGACGTTGTGCCGGCGCGGTTTGCTGCCCTCCCGTTCACGCGCCACGTGGATCCGCCAGTCCTCCTGCATCCACGACGGGAGGCCCATGGCCCAGACCCGGCCGCCCGAATGGTGGGTAATGGTCGAGTCGTCGTCGAGCGCGGTGAAGGCCCGCAGGTTCGCGGTAGGCCCGCCGCTGCTCTCCGCGGGGATCCTGATGCCGCGGGAGGGGATGAAGACGTCGGGCCGGCGCGTTCGTTTCCGCGATACGCCGAGGCTGTCGGCAGCGCGGGCGGTGAACGACCCGGCCAGGAGTTCAGGCGGCAATGGCAGGCGCGGCATGCTTCAGTGTGCCCGGTCCGGGCCCCGCGGATCCGGTTATCCACAGGCTTGGCTTTCCCGGCTGCGCGAACGGACACTTGAGGCCCGAAATCCTCGGTTTTCCGGGCGCCAAGTGCCCGTTCGCGCGAAGGGGGTAGGCGCGAAGGGGGGAGGCGGCCGGGCGAGGAGGGGCGGGGCGAAGGGGGGAGGCGGCCTACTTCCGGAGTTTGCCGAGCAACTGCCGGGCGGCCTGGGCAGCGTGCCGGGCGAGCTGGTAGGCGCCGTACCGGAGCTTCTTGACGGGCAGGTCCCAGGTCCCGGGGTAGGCGATTTCCCGTCCGCCGAACGATTTCTTGAACGCCGTGAAACCGGCCCATTTGTGCCCGGGCTGATCCGCCGGTGCCACCCCCCACAGGTCCACGTACTTGAGGCCCTTCTCCTTGGCATCCGCCATGAGCGTCACGAGGAGCGGAATGCCCGCGCTGAGCTTCCGGTGGGAGTCGTCCAGGGCCGCATGGGCGTAGGTGCGGGTATCGGCCGAGTCATAGGCCAGGGCGGCAGCAATCGGTGCACCCTCCAGTTCGGCGATGAACAGCGTGGCGGCCCCCGCGGGCATCAGGGACCTGGCGACCTGGCCCAGATACTCGTCGCTCTGGGGTTTGAAGCCGTTCCGTGCCGCCGTCAGATGCAGGAAATCCAGCAGCACGCGGATGTCCTCCGGATCCTGCGAGGTCCGGAAGGTCACATCCTTCTTGTGGATGTTGCGGTACAAGTTGCGGTTGACCGGCTTCATGTCCGCCAGGACGTCCTTGAAGTCCCGGTCCAGGTCCACGATCCAGCTGAGCTCGGGCTGCTGGTTCGTCGGGGCGGGCACCAGGCCGCGGCGGCGCAGCACGGCGCCGGCGTCGGCCGCCCCGAAGCCGGCGCTGACGGGCTCGACCCGGACAAACACGGCCCCGCACCCGCGGGCCAGATCCGTCAGGGCCGCCAGCGCGGCGTCGAACGCGGCCAGGGTTTCGGCCACCGGCCCGTAGGGCGCATACAGCAGCTTCCCGGCCGGGTTGCTCTCCTCGACGGCGAGGAAGCGCCAGCCGGGCCCCGCCTGTTCGTGGACGGTGCGGCCCAGGGCGCGCTGGAAGTCGGCCCACGCGGGGCCCTGCAGGAAATAGTCCACGGTTCAGGCTTCCAGGGCGGTGGTGACGGCAAAAGCAACGGCGGTCCCGGCAGCGCCGGAGACGGCATGCACGTTGACCGGGGCCTCGGCCGCGGGCAGGAACGCGCTCGCCCCGCGGCCCAGGTGAAGGTCCCCCTTGGGCGAATCGAGGAGGACGGAGCCGGCGACCACGAGGATCACGGCGGCTCCGGACTGCGCCAGCGGGACGGGCCCGGCGCCGGGCTCCAGTTCGATCCGCTGCAACTGGAATTCCCGGAACGGCGGGCGGAAGAGTTCTTGGCCCAGCAGCGTGGTCTCGGCGGCCAGCAGCGGCACCCCGACGGCCTCGAAGGCGACGGTCTTGAGCAGCTCCGGAACGTCCACGAACTTCGGGGTCAGCCCGCCCCGGAGCACGTTGTCCGAGGACGCCATGACCTCGATCCCGAGGCCATGCAGGTAGGCATGCACATTGCCCGAGGGCAGGTACACGGCTTCGCCCGGGGCCAGCGAGATCCGGTTCAGCAGCAGGGAGATCAGCACGCCCGGGTCGCCGGGGTACCGGTGGTTGAGGTTGGTCACGGTGGACAGTTCCGCCACGTACCGCCCCATGGGCGCGCCGGAGATCAGGGCCGCGGCCACCATGGCGGTGGCATGGGACACGTCCTCCCCGCCGGCGATGATGCGCTCGAAGGCGGACCTGAGGGCCGCCGGCTCGTCGGGCCCGGCGAGGTCGTCCAGCAGCCGGACCAGCAGCGGCGGAAGCTCCAGGCCTGCGAGGTCAAAACAGGCGCCCAGATGGAGGAAGACCGCGCGGGATTCGGCGGCGGGCCGGAAACCGCACAGCGCCTCGAACGGCGTCAGAGCGAGGATCATCTCCGGCTTGTGGTTGTCGTCCTTGTAGTTGCGCCCGGCGGCGGAGTGTTCGACGCCGGCGGCCTCCTCCCGCGCGAAGCCTTCCCGCGCCTGTTCCAGCGTCGGGTGCACCTGCAGGGACAGCGGGGTCTCGGCGGCGAGGACCTTGAGCAGGAACGGCAGGCGGGGACCGAACTCGGCGACGCTCGCGCGGCCCAGATGGTGCTCCGGGTCGGCGGCGATCAGCTCATCGAGGCCCAGCCGTCCGCCGTCGCCCGCTCCGCCGTCGCCCGCTCCGCCGAGGCCCCTGGCAGCGGCAGGTGCCAGTGCCACCGAGGGCGAATCCGGGTGCGCTCCGATCCACAGCTCGGCCTCGGGGCCGCCGGACGCGGGCCTGCCCAGCAGCCCGGCGATGGCCGTCGTGGAACCCCAGGCATAGGGCCGGAGGACGTTCTCGAGTTCGTACACGGGCGGGCGTCCTTCTCTTGTCAATGAAGCCTCATCGGCGGGGGCCGGTTCCTAGAGCGGTGCGCACTGGCCGTTGGTGGCGACCAGGTCGCGGATCGACTGTTCGTCCCCGTCGCGCTTGAACTGGTTGAGCATTTCCTCGGTGATCGGCTCGCCGTCGGGCGTGGTGGTCACCGGGGTGAAGTCCGACGGCGGCGGCGTCGTCGCGGGCTTGGTGAGCGGGGCGGCCCCTGCCGCGGAGAGCGGTCCGGCCGCGGTGCCCGGCCCGCGGACGGTGTCGTCGGCGGCGCCGGCCGAGGAGGCGGCCGCGAGGAGCTGGTCGACCCGCTCGTGGATCTGGTCGAAGTCCGGGACCGTGGAGAAGGAGGCGTCGAAGTCCGGCGGGCCGATCGTCAGCCGGCTCATGTCCTGGCCCTTGGCCTTCATGGCAAGGTCCACGAAACTGCCGAGCTGCCCGGCGGAGATGTTCGAGTCGACCACCTTGGTGCCGGCCTTGGCGATGTCCTCGAACTTGGACAGCAGGGTCGCGGGATCCAGCTGCTTCAGCATCGCCTGCTGGACACACTGCTGCCGCTGGATCCGGGCATAATCATCCACGAACTCCCGCGAACGGCCGTACCAGAGAGCATGGTAGCCATCCAGCTTCTGGTCGCCCGCGGGGATCCAGCCAGTGGGCATGCCGTGGATGCCGTTGGCCTCATCGATCATGTCCCCGCTCAGGGGGACCCAGCCGCCGGCCTTGATGCGGATGCCGCCCATCGCATCGATCAGCCTGGAGAAGCCCTCCATGTCCACGAGCACGTAGGCCTGGACCTTGATGCCCAGCGTTCCGGACACGGCCTCGAGCGTCGCCTGCGCGCCCGGGTCCTCGACGCCCGGGTACAGGTCCTGGTGCTTATTGGTGACTTCGGTATTGATGGCGTTGATGAGGCATTCGTCGCCGCAGTCATAGCCGTCCGGGTACAGCTTGCGCATCGGCGAGCCCTCGCTGAACTGCGCGTTCTGCAGATTCCGGGGCACCGAGATGATGGCGGTCTTGCCGGACTTGGCGTCGACGCTGATCACGGACAGGCTGTCCGGACGGCGGCCCGTGCGGTCCGCCCCGGCGTCGCCGCCCATCATCAGGAAGTTGTACCTGCCCTCGGAAGGCTCGATGGCGGGGCCGTTGGAGAAGATGCTGCCGATCGCGTCGCGGCCGACGTTGAGCAGGTAGGCAGCGTAGCCCAGCGAGCCGCTGCTGAGGACCATGGCCAGGACAAGGGCCACGACGACGGCGGGCCGCACGCGGGGCGCGAGCAGCACCGGCCGGATCAGGCGGAGCGTGTTGATGAACAGCGCGGCCCAGCCGAGGGCCAGCGCCGCGAGGCCGAGGACCAGCAGGAGCGAGGCCAGGGGACTGGTCAGCAGGCTGATCAGCGTGGAGCGGCTGAGCAGCAGGAGCAGGACCGCCGCGACGGCCAGGGCCCACACCGTGAAGGTGACCCGCAGCGCGGACCTTCCCAGCCGGCGGCTGCCCGCGACCGTCTGGGCGCTCCCCGGGACCAGCAGCGTCATCAGGATCAGGACGAACGCCCGCTTGGCCAGGACCGGGGCGGCAGCGCCCGAGGGGTAACGGACCGGGTCCGTCAGGGCCTGCCTGGGCTGCGGCTGCTGGCCGTCCTGCCGCGAAGGCGCGTAACTGTTGGTCATGTGGTGATCCTTAACGGCTGCCCCGCGTGGCGGCGTTGTCATCGGAGAAAACTTCGCGCACCTTGTGCCGCAGTGCAGCACCCTTGCGCGCGGCGACGTCGTTGAGTTCCCGGGCAAAGTCCAGCAGCTCGGCCCGGAGCCTGGCCGCGAGGTCGTCGGTTCCGGCGGCAAGCACCCGCACTGCCAGCAGCCCGGCGTTCCGCGCGCCGCCGATGGAGACGGTGGCGACGGGCACGCCGGCGGGCATCTGCACGATGGACAGCAGCGAGTCCATGCCGTCGAGGGTCTTCAGCGGCACGGGCACGCCGATCACCGGCAGCGGGGTGACGGAGGCGAGCATGCCCGGAAGGTGGGCGGCCCCGCCCGCGCCGGCGATGATGACGCGCAGGCCGCGCTCATGTGCGGTCTGCCCGTAGCGGATCATCTCGGTGGGCATCCGGTGGGCGGAGACGACGTCGGCCTCGAAGGGGATGCCGAATTCCGCCAGCGCCTCGGCGGCGGCTTCCATGACGGGCCAGTCCGAGTCCGAGCCCATGACGAGGCCCACGATCGGGGCGGCGCTGTCGGAGTCCGGCCCTGCGGCCTCCTGTCCTGCGGACTCCCCTGCGGGGGTGCTGGTGCTCATGCGGTCTCCTCGGAGGTTCCTGGTGCGGCGACGGAGCGGGCGCGTCCGTTCCGGATGATGTCGGCCACGGTGGTGGCGCGCTGCCGGACGGAGTCGACGTCGGCGGCGGAAGCGCCCACAAGGTTGACATGGCCGATCTTCCGGCCGGGCCGCACGGCCTTGCCGTAGCAGTGGACCTTCGCCGCGGGATCGCTGGCGAGGGCGGCCGGGTAGGCGGAAAACAGGTCCTGGTTGTCCCCGCCCAGGAAGTTCTTCATCACGACGACGGGACCGAGTAGGTCGGTGGCGCCGAGGGGCAGGTTCAGGATGGCGCGCAGGTGCTGCTCAAACTGGCTGGTGACCGAGCCGTCCTGGGTCCAGTGTCCGGTGTTGTGCGGGCGCATGGCGAGCTCGTTGATCAGGAAGCCGGCGCCCACGCCCGGAGTCTCGAACAGTTCCACGGCCATGACGCCGGTCACGCCGAGCTCATTGGCGATCCTGACGGCGGCGTTTTCGGCTGCCGCGGCCACCTCAACGGGGATGTCCAGGGCAGGGGCGATGACTTCGTCGCAGACGCCGTCGACCTGGATGGTGTGCACCACCGGCCACGCCCGGGACTCACCGTCCGGGGTCCGCGCGACCAGGGCAGAGAGTTCGCGGCTGAACTCCACCTTGGCTTCGGCCAGCAGGGGGGACATGGCGTCGAACCACGCCGAGGATTCCGCGGCGTCCTGGGCCGAGGCGACGATCCGCACGCCCTTGCCGTCGTAGCCGCCGCGGGGCATCTTCAGGACCACGGGCCAGCCGGTGTCCTCGCCGAAGGCGATCAGCTCCGATACGTCGGCCACCGGGGCCCACCGCGGGTTGGGCAGCTCCAGCCTGTCGATGGCCGCGCGCATCACCAGCTTGTCCTGGGCATTGACCAGGGCGTCCGGGCCGGGGTGGACGTTGACGCCGGCCTCGAGCAGGGCGCGGAGGTGCTCCGTGGGGACGTGCTCGTGGTCGAAGGTCAGCACGTCCAGGCCGCGGGAGAACTCGAGCAGGTGGGCCAGGTCCGTATGGTCGCCGACCGGCGCGTTGGCCACGGCGGAGACGGCAGAGACGTCGTCAGCCTCGGCAAGGACACGGAGCTCGAAGCCCAGGGCGGTGGCGGCAGGGGCCATCATGCGGGCAAGCTGGCCGCCGCCAACAACACCGATTACAGGAAAAGTCACAAGTCCCAGCCTACCGAAAACCTCGCGGATTCCCGGCTTTTGCCCTGCCCGCCCCCGGAACCGGCGGCCGCGGGAGCGCATCCGGACTGCCCCGGACGGCTCTCGGACTGCCCCGGACGGCCTCGATTTGCCCCGGACAGCTGCCGGAACGCCCGGGACGCCCCGGACGGCCTCGATTTGCCGGAGATGGCCGTTATGCACCCCGCATAGCGGCCATTTGCGTCATCTCGGCGGGGCGGGAGGGCGGGCGCCTCCGGGCGGCTTCCGGGGGTCCCGTGGGCGGGCTCCCGGGAATCGGCGCTAAAATAGTCAATTGGCCCACCGGCCGACAGTTCCAAGGCCACGGAGGGTCATGACTAATTCACTTACTGAACGCATGCGCGGACTTGCCTCGCTTTTCTGGCGGGAAGTGGCCAAGTTCGGCGCCGTCGGCGGCATCGCGTTCATCATTGACAACGGGCTCACCTTTTACCTGATGCACGGACCCATGATCGACAGCAATGCCAAGGCCCGCTTTGTCGGGGCCAGCGTCGCCACCATCTTCTCGTGGATCGCGAACCGCTTCTGGACCTTCCGCCACCGCCGGCAGGACAATGTGGTGCGCGAGTTCCTGATGTTCATCCTCATCAACGGGATCGGTATCGGCATCTCGACCGGGCTGACCGCCGCGGCCCAGTACGGCCTTAACATCACGGACAAAAACGTGGTGTTCCTTGCGGGCGTCTTTGGCATCCTTGTGGCAACGGTGGTGCGGTTCTTCGCCTACCGCTTCCTGGTCTTCAACAAGGAACTCGACGACGAGCCGGAGTTCTCCCACGACCACGAGCTCATCGACCGGCATCCGCATACCCAGCCCGGCGTTACGGTCCCGAAGCAGCCCGTCCCGGATCCGGAACTGCCCGACCTGAAGTCCTAGGCGGCCTGGACAGGGCCCTGCCAGCCCCGCCCGGACGGCCAGGCCCGCCCGGAAGGCGCCAGCCCCGCCCGGACGGCCAGGCCCGCCCGGAAGGCGCCAGCCCCGCCCGGAAGGCCAGCCCAAGTGGTTGGCCTTCCGGCTTTCAGCGGGGTGGCGGCGGCACTGCGTGACCGTGGACGCGTTCGTCGGCGAGCAGTTTTTCGGTCACGTCGACGTCGGGATGCACCAGCACCACCGAACCGCCGCTCTTCCAGGCGCCCAGGGCCTGCGCCAGGGCGCTTTCCAGGCCGTGGCCGGCCGGAACCAGCAGCCGCGGGGCGCCGTCGTGGACTGCCGCGAAGCCGTCCAGGAGTTCCCCGTGGGTGTGCACCGCACCTGCGGCGGTCAGCACCGCGCGCCTGGCTGCCTCCGGGTCCACGTGCGGCATGAAGACGTCGCCGTGCGAGCGCACCTCGGCGGCATAGTCCACGGCGCCGGAGGGCAGCTCGCCCTGCCACCGCATGGCCAGTGCGGGCAGGGCGACCGCGAGGACGGCGTCGAAGCCGCCCTCCGCCGTGCCGGGGCCGGGGTCTGCGGTGGCCAGCAGTTCCGCCGCGGCGTCGTCGAAGACCACCTCCATCCCGAGCTGCCAGGCGGCCAGGGCCAGGATCACCGATTTCCAATGGGCCGGCAGATCCAGCCGCAGGCGGGTTCCCGGCTCGGCGTCGAGTTCGTCCTGGAGCAGGTTGCTCGTCTTCGCCACCCAGTTGTCCAGCACCCGGCCCGAAAGCTCGACGCGTTCGGCGTCCGGTCCGTACCAGGTGAGCCTGGGGGAGGTGGACTGGCCGGAACGCAGGGCCGTCATCAGTTCAATTGCCGGGATGCTCATCCCTTCATCTTGCCACGGCCCCTCCCGGCATGATGTGTGCCACAGGCCCGCCGCAGCGCCTGGGGTCCCGGTGGAGTGCCGCGAGCTAAAATTCCCCGGAAATTCACCGAAAAGACGCCGGAAATGGTCAGTATCCTGATGATTCGGTACCGCCTGTGGCGCGGGGCCGAAAAATTCCCGGGCGTGGCGTGCCCCCGCTTTGTGTCGCCGGTGATTATTATCCCCGGCGCGGCTTGACTCCCGGATACTTACACACGTGTAATTAGTTATCGAAGGCCAAGGCGCATCAACCGGACCACAGTTCAGGGTCCGGGTCTCAGTCAAAGGCTGCAAAATCAGAGAGGGAACGCCAATGGGGCTAGCAGAGCGTATCCATGAAGAGGCCGTCGTTGCTGGGCAGGCCACGGCGAAATACCGTTCACGCGGCGTGCCGACCGACTGGTATGTGGATCCGGCCGATCCGGACGCAGCAGACCGCTACAACGAACACACCAGGGATTCCCTGCAGGAGGCGGCCACCGCCTTCCTTGCGGCGCACGACGAACTGGTGTCCGGGCCGGACGAGGACAACGACCCGCTCGACCCGCCGCTGGAACTCCACGCCGTCAGCACCGCGCAGCCGGTCTGGATCGGCTTGCCTTCCCACCAGGATTTCGACGACGACGGCGAGCTCGGCTGGCAGACCGACGCGCTCTGCGCCCAGACCGACCCGGAGGCCTTCTTCCCCGAAAAGGGCGGCTCGACCCGCGACGCCAAGAGGGTCTGCGGAGCCTGCAACGTGCGTTCACAGTGCCTCGAATATGCCTTGTCCAACGACGAGCGTTTCGGCATCTGGGGCGGCCTCTCCGAGCGCGAGCGCCGACGGCTGAGGAAGCGAGCGATCTAATTCTTCAGGAAGTACGGGTCACCGCCGTCGTGGTCTCCCACGACGGCGGTGACTTTCTCCCCAGGACCCTGGCAGCTCTGGCGGGCCAGACCCGGCCGGCGGATTCATTCATCGGGGTCGATACGGGTTCCCGGGACCACTCGGCCGCCCTCCTCCAGCAGGCATTCGGCACCGCCAACGTCACCGTCTTCGAGGACGCCAGGTCCGGCATGGGCGGCGCCGTCGAGGCCGGCCTGCGCTCCCTGTCGCCTTGGCCGGCGGACAGCAGCGCGCCCGGGGCGCCGGGTCCGGAATGGATCTGGCTGCTGCACGACGACGCCGCACCGGCGCCCGAGGCCCTCGCCGAGCTTCTCCATGCCGTGGAGCGGGCACCGTCCGTCACCGTGGCCGGCTGCAAGCAGTTGGACTGGCACGCCGGGCGGCGGCTGATCGACGTCGGCCTGTCCACGAGCCGCTGGGCCGAGCGCCTGACGCTGATCGACGCCGACGAACTGGACCAGGGGCAGTACGACGGCCGCAGCGACACCTTCGCCGTCAACTCCGCCGGCATGCTGATCCGCCGCGATGTCTGGGAGGATCTCCGGGGCTTCGACCCGGCACTTCCGGGTAGCGGCGACGACATCGACTTCTGCTGGCGCAACCGGCTGGCCGGGCACCGCGTGGTAGTGGTCCCCAGTGCGAAAATGTTCCATGTTTCCCCGCGCCCCCACGCCCTGGGCAACGCGGCGGCGGCGCGCAAGGCCCAGGTCCATCTGCGGCTCAAGCATGCGGCCGGCTGGAAGGTCCCGCTGCACGCTGCCGGCGCGCTCCTGGGGAGCCTGTTCAAACTCGTCCTCAGCATCGCCGTCAAGGATCCGGGCCACGGGTTCTCCCAGCTGCTCGCGACCTTCGCCGCGCTGGGCCGGCCCGCCGCCGTGGTCCGCGGACGGCGCAACGCGGCCCGCACCCGCCGCATCCGGCGTTCCGTTATCCAGGGGCTGCAGACGCCGCGCCGTGAGGTCTGGTCCCACCGGCGCTCCCTGATGGAGGCCCTGGGCGCCGATGACCGAAGCGCGCCGTCCGGGCACGACCCGCTGGCCGAACAGCCCAGCGGAGACTCTGCCGACGACTTCGCCGCCCTGACCACCTCCGAGCGCGGCTGGGCAGGAAGCGGCGCGCTGCTCGCGGTGCTCATCGCCGCGGCAGCCTCCCTCACCGGGCTGCTCAGCCTGTTCCGGGCCGAGGCCGTCTCCGGCGGCGCCCTGGTTCCCGTCTCCGCCAGGCTCGCCGACATCTGGAACCATGCCTCCGGCTGGTGGATCGCCCTCGGCGCCGGCCTGCCGGGCCACGGCGACCCCTTCGGCTACGTCCTCTGGCTCCTGGGCGTGCTCGGCGCCGGCGACGCCAACGGTGCGCTCATCTGGCTCCTGATCCTTGCCATGCCGCTGTCCGCCCTCGGCGCCTGGTTTGCCGCCGGTGCCCTGACGCAGCGGCGCCGGCTCCAGCTGGCCGCCGCCCTCGTCTGGGCCGCCTCGCCGGCCCTGCAGGTGGCGCTCAACCAGGGCCGCCTCGGCGCCCTCCTGGCCCACGTGATGATGCCCCTGCTCGTGCTCGCGCTTCTGCGGGCCACCGGCACGGCCGCGGGCCGCGGCCATTATGCCGTTCCGGCCCCGGGGGAGCGGCGCCTTACCCAGGCCCCTCCCGCTAGGCCCGGCATCAACGGGACGCCCTCGTGGACCGCCGCGGCCGCCGCGGGCCTCGTGCTCGCCGTGGTCACCGCCGCCGCCCCCTCGCTGCTGGTGCCCGCAGTGATCGTGGTGGCACTGTGCGGGGTCCTGCTGGGCCGCCGCGGCCGCACCGTCTGGTGGGCGCTGCTGCCGAGCCTTGCCCTGTTCGTGCCGTTCGTTTTTTCCGTCATCGACCGCCCCCGCGCCGTGCTGGCGGACCCGGGAATGCCGCTGGGCTTTGACGCGGCACCGCTCTGGCAGCAGGCGCTGGGCCAGCCACTGAACTTTGCGGCCGACGGCGGCCTCACCGGACTGGCTGTTTTTGCCGGTTCGACTGCCGGTGCGGCTGCAGGTGCGGCTGCAGGTGCGGCTGCCGGTCCAGTTCCGGCAGTGCCGTGGGCGCTGCTGCTGGCCCTGCTCTGCGGGCTGCCGGTGCTGCTGCTGGCACTTGCCGCCATGTTCCTGCCCGGCCGCCCGGCAGCGGGACGGCCACCCCGGGTGGCACGCTGCCTGTGGGGTGCGGCGCTCCTGATGCTGGCCGGAGGCTGGCTCGCCGGCCACGTCGCCACCGGTGTCGGGACCGATGTCCTGGTCACCCCGTTCACCGGACCGGCCGTGTCCGCCGCGGCGTTTGCGCTGCTGGGAGCCGCCCTGATCGGGGCCGAAGGATTGCTCGACTCGGCCGGACGGGCCGCCGGGGCGGCCCTGGCCCGCAAGGTCCTGATCCGCAGCACGGCCGCCGCCGCCATGGCCCTCCTGTTTGCCGGCCCGCTGGCAGGCCTGACCGTCTGGGCCGCGCAGAACCTGCTGCAGCCCGCCGCGGCATCGTCCGCCGGCACTTCGGCCTCCGCAGCCGGCACAGGCGGCCTCGGCACGCCCCGGCTCGTCCAGCCGGCCAAGGCCCGCACGCTCCCGGCCACCGCCATCGACCGCGGCGACGGGCCGGAACAGTCCAGGACCCTGGTGATCTCCGCCGGCGAAAACGGCAGCTACCAGGGCTCGGTGATGCGGGGAGCCGGCACCACCCTGGACGCACTGTCAACAATCGCCGCGGCCCGCAACATCATGGGCGAGCCGGGGCAGGAGAGGATCCGGGACGATGATGCCGCCGCCGGTTCCGTCCGCAGCATCGTAGCGATGATCGTCGCGGGACAGGGCGTGGACCCGCGCGCTGACCTCGAGCGGCTCGGCGTCGGTTTCGTGGTCCTGCGGGCCTCGGACACCTCCGCCCAGCTGACGGCCAGCCGGATGGACGCCGTCCCGGGGCTGGTCGCCGTCGGCCGGACCGACGTCGGCTGGCTCTGGCGGATCAGCCCGCTGAACCAGCCGGTGATCCAGGCCGCCGACGTCGCACACCGCGTGCGGATCGTCGACGGCGCCGGGGCCGCCATCGGCCTGCTCCCCTCCGAGGCAATCGCGGCCGCAGCCGAGGTGCCGGGCGGCCCCGAGGGCCGGCTGGTGGTCCTCGCCGAGCGCGCCGATCCGGGCTGGAGCGCCTGGCTTGACGGCCGGCGCCTGACCGCCACGACGTCGGGATGGGCGCAGGCGTTCACGCTGCCCGCCGGGGGCGGCAAACTCAGCATCCGCTACGAGGCGCACTGGGCCCTCTGGGCCGGGTTGGCGCAGGCCGTCGTGATCGGCCTGACCATCCTGCTCGCCATTCCCATGCCGGCCCGCCGGCCCAACGCGGGCCTCTCCAGGGACGAAGGCTCCCTGCGTAAGGAACACCAACATGCACGAGGATGAAACCCGGCTGCGCCGGACAGAACCGCCCCGCCGGACAGAACCGCCCCGCCGGACAGAACCGCCCCGCCGGTCAGGATCGCGGCGGCGCGGGACGGCGGCAGGAATCGTCTCCGCCCTGGTCCTCGCCGCCGCCGGCGGCGGACTGGCCTACGCGGCGTCGCTGTCACCCCAGAACCCCGCGAGCAGGCAGCTCGAGGCGCCCCTGGCGGCCGTTCCCGCCGGCAGCAGCACCGGCGTCTGCCCGGGCCCGGCGCGGCTGCTCGAAGGCACCCCCGTGGGCACCGATCCGCAGTTCGGCCCGGAGTCCGCCAGCGCCAAGACCTCGGTGAACGCAATCGTGCTCAGCTCCCGTGCGGGGGTCCTTCCCGGCAGCCGGCTGGCGCCGCTCGCGGGCAGCCCCCTGGTGGAGCTCGCCCCGGCGGCCGCAGCCGCCGTTCCCGCCGCGACCCCCGCCCCCGCGGCGGGGCCGCCGGTGCTGCTGGCGGGCGTGGTGTCCCAGCGCGAGGTCGACGCCGTGAGCGTCCTGCGCGCCGACGCGCAGGAGAACCTGCAGGCGGCAGCCGGCGCCGTGCTGAACTACACCGCCGGCGACGGAGACCTCAGGGGCTCGGCGGCCGCGGCCTGCCAGCAGCCCGCCAACGATCTGTGGCTGGCCGGAGCGAACACGGCCCTGGGCCGCACCGCGGTCCTCAACCTCAGCAATGCCTCCGGCACCCCGGCCACGGTCAGCCTGGATCTCTTCGGCGCCAAGGGCCCGATCCAGGCTCCCGGCAGCCGTGGCCTCCTGGTGGGGCCGGGCAGCACCCGCTCCGTCACCCTGGCGGGGCTGGCTCCGGGACAGGAACGGCTCAGCGTCCGGGTGCGCAGCGCCGGCGGGCCGGTGGCGGCCGTCATCCAGCAAAGCGTGCTCCGCGGACTCACGCCGGGAGGCGTCGATTTCATCGCCCCGGGCACGGCCCCGGCCACCCGCCAGGTGATCACCGGCGTCGACATCCAGGACCCGGCCGGCCTCGCGGCCCTGACCGCCAAGCCCGGCTTCGCCGATGCCGGACCGGCCCTGCAGCTCACCGTGCCCGGACCGGCCGACGCCGTCGTGGAAATCAAGCTGTACGGCCGCGACGGCCGGAAGGCTCTTCCGGGCGGCGGCGCGGTCACGGCAAAGTCCGGTGCCGTCACGGAAGTTTCGCTGGCCGGCGTGCCGGCCGGCCCGTATACCGTCTCCGCAAGCTCGGATGTCTCCTTCACCGCCGCCGCGCGCGTCACCAGGGGGCTCAAGTCCGAGGACGCGGCCGACGTCGCGTTCTCGCCCGCCGCCGCCAGGCTCGGCAGCCAGCACGTGATTCCGGTGCCCCGGACGGGGGACCGGTACCTGGTGTTCGGGGCACCGGACGGCAGGGCCAGGATCTCCTATACGCCGGTCACCGCGGACGGGAAGGTCCGGACCGGGGCCGCCGCGGACATCGCCGGCGGCACGACGGCATCGATCAAGGTCCCCGCCGAGGTGGAGGGGTCACCGCTCGTGGGCTACCTCGTGTCCGCCGCGGGCGAGGCCGCGTACGGCGCCGTGCTGCTGGAGCACGACGGCCGGCAGGATATTTCAACCATCGCCGTCGCCCCCGGCGCCACGGGCCAGGAACAGGTCCCGGTCACGCTCGGATATTAGGGCACATCAGTACCGGCGGCGGTAGACCGGATCCAGTGTTTCGGGCGGCACGCCGAGCATCTCGGCCGTGTGCTCCACGACGACGTCGTGCACCAGGTCCTGGAGTTCCTCCCGGCTGCCGCACACCTGTTCAACCACCCGGCGGTACAAGGTGATGACCGGGCCTTCCTCCGGCATGGCGGGCGTGTGCGCGCCCATCGGCGCGGGGGTGCGGTCCGCGACAAGCGTCTCCAGGCCCGGGGGGATTTCCTCCACGGCAAAGCGGACGCCATCCAGGGTCTTGCCCCAGATGTCCTGCAGCCGCTGGGCGGAGTCCAGGACCAGGTCGTCGAAGATATCGGAGCGGGTCCGGTAGCCGGGCAGGGTGGGCAGCATGAGTTCGCCGCGCAGTCCCCGGCCATGCCTGTTCCTGCGGCGTTGCCGGAAACTCTTCCCCTTGAGGGCCTGCCCTGGGGCGGAACCGGCGGCGGCGCGTCCGGCATCGGGGTCAGCCAACCGGACCGTGAAACCTGGATCTGGGTGCGATGACTGCATATCTTGACTCTAAACCCGGCGGATGATTTTCGCGATACGGTCCGGGCTGCGACCCGCCGTCGAACGGCCGTCGAACGGCCGTCGAACGCCCGCCGGCAGGGTCACGGCCTGTCCGCGCCGCGGCGGCCGGACTGGATCCCCGCGCCGGATCCCTGTACCGGATCCCCGTACCGGCGTTTCAATGCGCCGTTCCGGCGGGCGGGGGGAGTAGTCTCTGATGTCGTGGGTGCAATTCGTCTCTGTTCAAGGTCAGCCTGCCGCAATTCAGCGGTAGCCACTTTGACGTACGTCTACGCCGACTCCACCGCCGTCCTGGGGCCCCTGGCAACGTACGCCGAGCCGCACTGCTACGACTTGTGCGGGCAGCATGCCGACTCCCTGACCGTCCCCCGCGGCTGGGAGGTGATGCGCCTGGCGATGCCGGCAACCCCGGCAGGTCCCGGTCCCGACGACCTGCTCGCCCTCGCCCACGCCGTCCGTGAGGCGGCCGCCCGTCCCGCAGCCGCGGAGCCGGCCAAGGGGCAGCGCACCCTGCACCCGGCGCTCGAGGCCCCGGCCGTTGCCGAGGGCACCCGCCGGGGGCACCTGCGCGTCCTGCGCGAGCCCTCCTGAGCCGAGAACTGGCGGTAGGCTGGGAACTGCAAAATCCGTAAAGCCACCGGCGCCTGTCGCGGCGCCCACCAGGGAGCGTCCACCATGCCCAAGCTCAGCCCCGAACTGTTGTCTGTCCTGCGATGCCCCGTCACCGGATCGCCGCTGGTGCAGGACGGCGATGAACTCGTCACCACCTCCGCCGATGAGTCCGGGCAGAAGCTGCGCTACCGGATCGAGGACGGCATCCCCCTGCTGCTGCCGCGGCACGACGCCGCGCCCCTTCCCGCTTCCGACTAGGCACCCCACCGAGCTACCAGCCGGCTACTACAAAGGATTCACATGACTTTCGATTACAAGATCGCGGACCTCTCCCTGGCCGAGGCGGGCCGCCACCAGATCCGCCTCGCCGAGCACGAGATGCCGGGACTCATGTCCCTGCGCGAGGAGTTCGGCGCCAGCCAGCCGCTGAAGGGCGCACGCATCGCCGGGTCCCTGCACATGACGGTCCAGACCGCGGTGCTGATCGAAACCCTCACTGCGCTTGGCGCCGAGGTCCGCTGGGCTTCCTGCAACATCTTCTCCACCCAGGACGAGGCCGCGGCGGCCGTCGTCGTCGGCGCCGGAACGGTCGAAGACCCGCAGGGTGTGCCCGTGTTCGCCTGGAAGGGCGAGACGCTCGAGGAGTACTGGTGGACGGCGCAGCAGATCCTGTCCTGGCCGGGCGCCGACGCCAACCCGGACCTCGGCCCGAACATGATCCTGGACGACGGCGGCGACGCCACCATGCTGGTGCACAAGGGCGTCGAATTCGAGGCCCTCGGCGCCGTCCCGGCCGCTGCTGCGGACGAGTCCGAGGAAGGCCGCATCTTCCTGGACGTGCTGCGCGCGTCCCTGCAGGCCGATCCGCAGAAGTGGACCCGCGTCGGCTCCCGGCTGCTCGGCGTCACCGAGGAAACCACCACGGGTGTGCACCGCCTCTACCAGCTGGCGGAGCAGGGCAGGCTTTTGTTCCCGGCGATCAACGTCAACGACTCGGTCACCAAGAGCAAGTTCGACAACAAGTACGGCATCCGCCACTCCCTGCCGGACGGCATCAACCGCGCCACGGACGTCCTGATGGGCGGCAAGGTCGCCGTCGTCTGCGGCTACGGCGACGTCGGCAAGGGCGCCGCCGAGGCGTTCCGCGGCCAGGGCTCCCGCGTGATCGTCACCGAAATCGACCCCATCTGCGCGCTCCAGGCGGCCATGGACGGCTACCAGGTCGCGAAGCTGGAATCCGTCCTCAGCGAGGGCCACATCTTCATCACCACCACGGGCAACAAGGACGTCATCATGGCCGAGCACATGGCCGGCATGCGGGACAAGGCCATCGTGGGCAACATCGGGCACTTCGACAACGAGATCGACATGGCCGGACTGGCCCGGATCCCCGGCATCACGAAGGTCGAGATCAAGCCCCAGGTGCACGAGTGGGTCTTCGCCGCCGACCCCGCCACGGGAGAGGGCAGCCGCTCCATCATCGTGCTCTCCGAGGGCCGCCTGCTGAACCTGGGCAACGCCACCGGCCACCCCTCCTTCGTGATGAGCAACTCCTTCGCCAACCAGACCATCGCCCAGATCGAGCTGTTCACCAAGCGGGACCAGCCCGAGGGCGAGCGCGAGTACCAGAACCAGGTCTACGTGCTGCCGAAGATCCTGGACGAGAAGGTCGCGCGCCTGCACCTTGACGCCCTCGGCGTGGAGCTGACCGAGCTGTCCAAGGACCAGGCCGGGTACCTGGACCTGGACGTCGCCGGCCCGTACAAGCCGTCGCACTACCGCTACTAAGAGGTAGGCGCCGCACGCTTCACGACGCGCGGCAGCGCCCTGGAACAACGCTCGGGTTACAAAGAAGGGGCTCCGGACCACCACGGTCCGGACCCCTTCTTTGTAACCCGATCGTGGCGGAACGCGCCCGGGATTCCACGGTAAATCGCCTATGCTGGCAGGATGACGCGTGGAATGACCCTGGACCTGTGATGGCCCGGAAGCCCTGGGGCACCGGCCGCAAGATCGCCTTCGTGGCGGCGGTCTGCGCCCTTGCCGCCGGCGGCGGCGCCTTCGCGGCGGCGGGCCCGGGACTGACTCGCGCCTCGATCGCTTCGGAAGCCTCTTCGCCGGCACGGACGACGCCGGGCCTTGCCGTCCCCGTCGTCGCGCCGGCGCAGCTCACCGTGTCACCGGCCGACGACGCCAAGCCGGTCAATCCCGCGGCCCCGGTGTCACTGAAAGTGCGCGACGGCCGGATCGAGCGGGTTGCCCTGACGAGCGATGCGGGCGATGCCGTGGACGGGACCCTGGACGCCGGCGGCACCGGCTGGACGGCCTCCGGGGCGCTGAAGTTCAACACGCGCTACACCTACACCTACACGGTGGTTGACAGCGTCGGACGGAAAACCACTACCACCCGGACCTTCAGCACCGTGTCCGCGGCGAACGAGGCGGACGCCGCGATCTACCCGCTGGACGGCATGAAGGTCGGCGTCGCACAGCCCCTGCAGATCACCTTCAGCGAACCCGTGCTGAACCGGGACGCCGTCGAGAAGGCCATCCGCATCACCTCAACCTCGGGCCAGGCCGGTGACTTCCACTGGTTCAGCAACAACATGGTCAGATACCGGCCGGAAAGCTTCTGGGCGGCGAACAGCACCGTCACCATGGACCTGCAACTGTTCGGGGTCGACCTCGGCAACGGGCAGATCGGAAACTTCAACAAGAAAGTGACCGTCCACATCGGCGACAAGAAGGTGGCGGTTGCCGACGCCGCCGCGCACACCTTCTCCGTCAGCATCAACGACCAGCCGGCCGGCTCCTGGCCCGTCACGATGGGGGATCAGCGCTTCCCCTCCGCCCGGGGATACCTGGTCCTGATGGAAAAGCACCGGTACGACCACTTCGTTGCCGCCAGCATCGGCCTGAAGCCCGGAGACCCGGCCAACTACGGCGAGCTGGACGTCGAGTACGCCACCCGCCTCACTCCCAGCGGCGAGTACATCCACCAGGCCCTGGACTCGGCCCTGCCCTACATCGGCAACACGAACGTCTCGCACGGCTGCATCGGCATGACGGCGGACCGGGCCGCCTGGGTCTTCAACAACATGACCAGCGGCGACGTCGTCCAGGTCATCAACACCGAGGGGGACTTCGCCAACTTCGATGACGGCTTCGGGGACTGGAACATCCCGTGGGCCCAGTACGCGAACTGAGCCGGCTCGTGCCGGCCGGATCGAATGCCGGCCGAATTGCCGCGGCCCCGGGGTGGCACCTCGTCCCGTCCGGTGCGCTGGCGGTAGGCTCAGGGTCAGATAAGCAGCGCTGCCCGGCAGGCCAGGCAGCGCGGAAACCTACGGAAGCGAAACAGCAGTGACTGACGCAAGTCCCACCCCGCCGTACCGGCAGGAGCCGCACCTGGATCCGGCCGATGACTCCGATGAACCCGCCTTTGACTGGATGAAGTCCGCCGCACCGGGCAAGAGTGCCGAAACGGCGGCCGAGGCCCCGGACCAGGCCGCGCCGGACGAGGCGGCGCGGGAGGAATCCGCGACCGGGGCCGCCCGGGACGAGGCGGCGCGGGACGAAGCCACGCCGGAGAAGGGCCTGCCGGCGGAATCCGCGCCCGGGACCGCTTCCTCCGCCCCGGACCAGGCGGCGCGGGACGAGGGCCTGCCGGCGGAATCCGCGACCGCAACCGCTTCGTCCGCCCCGGACCAGGGCGCCGGATCCTCGGCCTTGTACCGGCAGGGACGCCGGGTTGACCGCACGGCTGAGGAAGACGCCGTCGGGCCTTCACACAGGGGGCACGACGCCGTTTTCCATGAGCCGCTGCCGACCTCCGCCCTGCAGGTCCGCCCTCCGCAGGCCGACGTGGAACGCCGGAATGCCGAACGCGAGCTGGCGGCACGAGCCAAGCCCATCACCCCCCGGGTGATGCAGGTCCTGCTCGCCGTCTTCTACCCGGTCATCCTGCTGGTGCTGGCCGTCCGCGCCGTGACCAGCCCGCTGTTCCTCTGGGTTGAATACAACCGTCCAGGCTTCCCGGGCGACGGCTACGGCTTCAGCACGGACGACCGCATGACCTACGGCTCCTACGCGGTCGATTACCTCAGCAACTGGTCCGGCCCGCGCTACCTCGGCGAGCTCGTCAGCCGCAGCGGGGACAAGCTGTTCAAGGACGGCGAAGTCAGCCACATGGCGGACGTCAAGCTCGTCATCCTGTCAACCTTCGGCGCCGGCGCCCTGCTGATCCTGCTGAGCCTGGTAGCCGTGATCTACCTGCGGCGCCGCGGCACCGGGGGAGTGCGGCGTGGCCTGTTCGCCGGTTCGATCATCACCTTGGTCATCATCAGCGGCCTCGGAGCGCTCGCCGCCCTGGGCTGGGAGCAGTTCTTCACCGAATTCCACCGCGTCTTCTTCGCCAACGGCACCTGGACCTTCTCCCTGCAGGACACGCTGATCCGGCTGTTCCCGGGACAGTTCTGGGTGGATGCCGGGATCGTGATCGGGGCCCTGGTCCTGCTCGCAACCCTCATCACCCTGGTCCTCACCTGGCCGACCCGCAAGCGCCGCGGCCTGCCCCGGGCCGCCCGCGGCAAGGGAAGCCGTGCGAAGGAGTCGAAGGACAGGGACAGGGACACGGACAGGGACAGGGACACGGACAGGGACAGGGACAACGGCACGGACGCGGACGACGCCGACGGCCGCGTCGTGGCGGACGGGCCTTCGGCCCACGATGCCACGGAGGCACGTGTGGCTTCCGCAGATCCCTCCAGCCACACGGACCCGGCACGGGGACACTCCAGCGCACTCTGAGCTGCCTGCCCCCGTGGTCTTGATGCCCGCCCCTGCCTCAACGGCCACCTGCTACGCCTGAGCAGACAGGGGCACGCGCCGGCAGCCTGACCCCCGACGAACCCAACGAAAATGCCCACCGGACCCAGGGAATGCCCCGCGCCGGGGCCGGCGGGCGGGCATATTCCCGTTATGCCCGGTCCCGGGCGCGAGCACTGGACATGTCCTCCCGCGGGAGCAGCCCGGCGCACCAGCGACCATACCGCTAGATCCAGGACGGCATCCACATCCTGAGCCGCCAGTCCTGGTAGCTGATAATCTCGGCGGTCCAGACCGGGTAGAAGAACGCGGAGAGCAGCACGGCCGCGACGACGAACAGCATGACGAGGTACAGCCCCGAACGCCGGCGCCAGGGCGGGTCCGTCCGGCGCCCCAGGACCAGCCCGAGGCAGTAGGCCAGGGCCAGCACCAGGAACGGCTCGAAGGACACGGCGTAGAAGAAGAACGTGGTGCGCTCGGGGTACATGAACCAGGGCAGGTAGCCTGCCGCCACGCCGGCGAGGATGGCGCCGGCGCGCCAGTCGCGGCGGCCGGCCCACCAGAAGAGCAGGATGCCCAGGGCGATGGCCGCGCTCCACCAGATCAGCGGGTTGCCCACGGAGAGGATGGCGGTGGTGCAGCTGGCCGTGTCGCAGCCGGGGCTGCCCTGCTTGGGGGATTCGTAGAAGAAGGAGGTGGGCCGGCCCAGCACCAGCCAGCTCCAGGCGCTCGCCTCGTAGGGGTGCTCCGAGCTGAGCCCCTGGTGGAACTTGTAGGCCTCGAGGTGGTAGTGGGCCAGGGACCTGACGGCGTTGGGCAGCCAGCCCCATTCGGCCGAGGGATTGGCCTCGGCCCAGTGCCGGTAGTAGGCGTCCCTGGAACGGAACCAGCCGGTCCAGGTGGCGGCGTAGACCAGGGCGGCCACGGGGACGATGGTAAGGAAGGCCCCGATGCCGTCCCTGAGGATGCCGCCGCTGATCCAGCCGTGCACGCCGGCAATCCGTCGCGCGCTCAGGTCCCAGAAGACCGTCAGCAGACCGAACACGGCGAGGAAGAACAGCCCGGACCACTTCGTGCCCACCGCCAGGCCCAGGCAGACGCCGGCCGCGAGGCGCCACCAGCGGATGCCCAGCCACGGTCCGGCGGCCAGCTGGAGCGGGGAGGGGCGGGCCGTGGCGGAGGCGGCCGCCTGGCGGCCGAGCCGTTCCGCGAGCCGGCGCCGGCCGTCGTCGCGGTCCATCAGCAGGGCCCCGAAGGCTGCCAGGAGCCAGAACATCAGGAAGATGTCCAGCAGGGAGGTCCGGGACATCACCAGATGATGGCCGTCCACCGCCAGGAGCACGCCGGCCACGGCCCCGAGGGTCAGCGAGCGGAAGAGTTTCTGGGCGATCAGCGCCAGCAGGAAAATGGACAGCGTCCCGGTCAGGGCGGCCCCGAACCGCCAGCCGAAGGGGTTGTCCGGGCCGAACACCCACATGCCCGCGGCGATCATCCACTTTCCGACCGGCGGGTGCACGACGTATTCGGGGGTGTCCAGCAGCACCCCCGGATTGCCGGCGGTAAAGGAGTCGTTGGCCTTCTCCGGCCAGCTCCGCTCGTAGCCGCTGACCAGGAACGAGTACGCGTCCTTGACGTAATACGTCTCGTCAAAGACGAGCTTGCGGGGGGTGTCCAGCCGGACGAACCGGAGGACGCCGCCGAGCGCGGCGGTGATGGCGGGAATGAGCCAGAACCACAGCCGGAGCGACGGCGGATAGTCCCGCCAGCTCCGGATGCTGCCGATCAGGCGCTCGTTCAGCGCCCCTGGCGTAAACGCCTCCGAGGGGCGGCCGATCCAGCGGTGCCCCGCCAGGTTGCGTCCTGTGCGGGTTTTGCCGGTACCGGAGTCTGGCGGGGCCGATCCGGCGGAACCGGCCTCGAGCGTCCGCGTGGGGGTCTGCGTCACGTTGCCCATGCTACCTTTTACGGCTGTCCCCTCCGGCCGGCAGTAGGCTGGTCGTGTGGACCATGACCCGAGCACCGCCCCGAAATTTCCTTCCGACGACGCCGGCGCAGTCCCGGCGCCGGCCACCGTTCCGTCCGGCGGCCCCGGCAGGATTGTGCTGGCGGCGACCCCGATCGGCAACGTCGGTGACGCATCGTCCCGGCTCATCGAGCTGCTCTCGACGGCTGACATCGTCGCCGCGGAGGACACCCGGCGGCTGCACCGGCTGGTCCAGACGCTCGGCATCACCGTGGCCGGCCGGATCATCAGCTACCACGAGCACAACGAGGAAGCCAAGACCGGCGAACTGCTGGAGGCCGTCCGCTCGGGAAAGACCCTCGTGATGGTCACCGACGCCGGAATGCCGTCCGTCTCGGACCCCGGCTTCCGGCTCGTCGAGGGGGCGGTGGCCGCCGGACTCACCGTCACCGCCGCCCCCGGGCCTTCCGCCGTGCTGACGGCGCTTGCACTCTCCGGCCTGCCGACGGACCGCTTCTGCTTCGAGGGCTTCCTGCCGCGCAAGGCGGGCGAACGGGCCTCCCGGCTGGCGGACCTGGACGCCGAGCGGCGCACCATGGTGTTCTTCGAGGCACCCCACCGGCTCGAGCCCATGCTGCGGGCGCTGCGGGAACAATTCGGCGCCGAACGCCGCGCCGCCGTCTGCCGCGAACTGACCAAGACCTATGAAGAGGTCATCCGCGGTACCGTGCTCGAACTGCTCGAATGGGCCGAGGGCAATGAGGTCCGCGGCGAAATCGCCGTCGTGGTGGGCGGTGCCCCGGAACGGGACCCCGGCAAGCCGGAAGACCATGTGGCGGCCGTCAACGGGCTCATCGCGCAGGGAATCCGGCTGAAGGAGGCCGTGGCCGCGGTCGCCGAGGATGCCAGGGTCAGCAAGCGGGAGCTCTACTCGGCTGTCCTCGCCGCCCGCTGACCGGACGGACGGCGCTTGTGCAGCTGCACAGCGTTCACCGTTGCGCGTAGTGCGGGAAGGCGTAGACACCCCGGAGAATCCGGCAGTACGGTGGCAGTAATCCAGCAGAATCCCGGTCGGGGCCCCTGAGGCCGCTTCGCCGGGATCCGGTTCCATTGGCCCGGTGCTGAACCCCGATCCTATCCATACGAAACTGCTGACGAGGGAGTCATCGTGACTGTAACTGCCCAGCCCATTGTTACCGCGGAGCGTGAGAGCGCCCTGCTGGCCTCCGTTCCGACCGGCCTGCTGATCAACGGAAAGTGGCGTCCGGCCGCGTCCGGGAAGACGTTCGACGTCGAGGATCCCTCCACTGGCAAGGTCCTGCTGAGCATCGCGGACGCCGGACCCGAGGACGGCGCCGCGGCGCTGGACGCCGCCGCGGCCGCGCAGGATTCCTGGGCCAGGGTTCCGCCGCGTGAGCGCGGGGAGATCCTGCGCCGCGCGTTTGAGCTGGTGACCGAACGGGCGGAGGATTTCGCGCTGCTGATGACCCTGGAGATGGGCAAGCCGCTGGCCGAGGCCCGCGGTGAGGTCAGCTACGGCGCCGAATTCCTGCGCTGGTTCTCCGAGGAAGCCGTCCGCGCGTTCGGCCGCTACTCCGTCTCCCCGGACGGGAAGACCCGGCTGCTCGTGACCAAGAAGCCGGTGGGCCCCTGCCTGCTGATCACGCCGTGGAACTTCCCGCTGGCGATGGCCACCCGGAAGGTCGCCCCGGCCGTCGCGGCGGGCTGCACCATGGTGCTCAAGTCCGCGAACCTGACCCCGCTGACCTCGCAGCTGTTCGCCGCCGTGATGATGGAGGCCGGCCTGCCCGCCGGCGTCCTGAACCTGATCCCCACGTCCACGGCCGGCGCCACCACGGGCCCGCTCATCAAGGACTCCCGGCTGCGCAAGCTCTCCTTCACCGGGTCCACCGAGGTCGGCCGCCGCCTGCTCTCCGACGCCTCCGAAACGGTCCTGCGGACCTCCATGGAGCTCGGCGGCAACGCCCCGTTCGTGGTGTTCGAGGACGCCGACGTCGACGCCGCCGTCGCCGGGGCGATGATCGCCAAGCTGCGCAACATGGGCGAAGCCTGCACCGCGGCCAACCGCTTCATCGTCCACGAATCCGTCGCCGACGAGTTCGCCAGGAAGTTCGCCGCGAAGATGGCGGACATGACCACCGCCCGCGGCACCGAGTCCGGCTCCAAAGTCGGGCCGCTGATCGACGCCAAGAGCCGGGACAAGGTCCACGCGCTCGTGGCCGACGCCGTCGCCTCCGGTGCCGTCGCGGTGACCGGCGGCGCCGCCGTCGAGGGCCCCGGCTACTTCTACCAGCCCACCATCCTCACCGGCGTCACGGAGGGAACCCGGATCCTGTCCGAGGAGATCTTCGGCCCCGTCGCCCCGATCATCACCTTCGCCTCCGAGGACGAGGCCGTGCGGCTCGCGAACAACACCGAGTACGGACTGGTGGCCTACGTCTTTACCAGGGACCTCAACCGCGGCATCCGGATGGGCGAGCGCCTCGAGACCGGCATGCTGGGCCTGAACGCCGGCGTCATCTCCAACGCCGCGGCACCGTTCGGCGGGGTCAAGCAGTCCGGCCTGGGCCGCGAAGGCGGTCTCGAAGGTATCGAGGAATACCTGTACACCCAGTACATCGGCATCGCCGACCCCTACGCCGGCTGATATGAGGTGAACTGGCGCTGCCGCCCGGCGGAATCTCCCCACTTCTCGCCGCGTCGGGTCAGGTAACGACGGCGCGTCCCGGCGACACGCCGTCGGGCACCGCCAAAGGTGGGGAGCATGCCTATCCGGTTAACTCAGCTCTGGCGGTGTTGGCCCGGTCCGACCGCGATTATTTCGTCCTCGGAATCACCGGGGCTTTCCGGGGCCGCGAAGCCAAAGCCGGGGAATTTCGGCGCACGCCTGTCCGTCCGCAGGTCTGCTCCCCGCGGTCCGGGGGACTTTGGCGCCGACACGCCGTCGCCGGACCGTGATTCCGTGCCGTGGGACGTCAAAGTAGCCCCGGACCGCGGCCGCCGGCCAACCTACGGGCAGCCCGGACCGGCTAACTCCGGCGCACCCGGCGGACGGCGTTGCGGATCCTCAACCAGGAATCCGCAGCGCCGCGCCGGGTGCGCTGTGCCGTGTCTGAAACGGCACGGACGGCGGATCCGGCCGAACGACGCCAGGCGGACAGGACCGACGGCGGCAGCCAGGCCGCGCGGAAACGCACCCAGGGCTTCGCGTTGGCCGCCAGTGCGGCCTGCACCAGGGCGATCCGGGCGGCGGCGGACCCGGTGTCGCTGCCACCCGCACCGCCGTCGGGACCCGCACCACCGCCGGCACGCGCACCGCCGCCGGCACGCGCAGCCGTGGCGGGCACGGCGGCCGGGCGCCCGTATTCGTGGCGTTCAAAGTCCTCGGTCAGGGAGGCCACGGCCCGGTGTCCTGGCGCGTCGGCGCCGTCCGGTTCTCCCAGCGCCGCCGGGCCGCGCAGCCGCTCGGCGAAGTGCCGGGGCGTCTCGCTGGACCGGGGCGCCACTCCGTAATCCGCGGCCAGGTCCCGCAGTTCCGCCCAGGCGAGGACTGCCGCAGGTGCCGCCGGGCCGTCACCGCCTGCGCTCCCGAGCCGCCGCCGCCGGCGGCCGCGGCGTGCCAACCGGGGCGATGCCGCCAGCAGCCCCAGCAGGAGGAACGCCACGGCGGTGTACAGGGCCGGCAGCAGGGGGCTGCCGGCTGCCCCTGCTGCGCCGCCCGGAAGCGGCACGGGGACCGCGCCGGGCGCCGGTGCCGGGGTGGTTTTCTCCTTGGGAACCAGGCCGTCATTGAATTCGTTGGTGCTGGCGCCGCCGGACGTCGAGGATCCGGTGGCGTAGGCCGGGACCAGGCCCCGGGACGGCGTCGGTTCGAAGGCGACCCAGCCGAGGCCCTGGAAGTACAGCTCCGGCCAGGCATGGGCATCACGGGAGTCGACCTCGAATTCTGGCAGCGGCCCCTGCCCGGCGATGGACACGGTGGCGCCGGTCGGCCGGCCCGGGGCATAGCCGACGGCGATGCGGCTGGGGATTCCCTCAAGCCTGGCCATCACGGCCATCGCGGAAGCGAAATGGATGCAGTACCCGCTTTTCTGGGTGAGAAAGTCCGCCAGCACGGACAGGCCGTTGCCGTCGTAGCCGCCCTGCACCGGGGACTGCAGGGAATAGCCGAACTCGCCCGAGCGCAGGAACTGCTGGAGGGCCATCGCCTTCGCATACGGGGTGGCGTCACCGGCGGTCACGGAATCGGCCGTCTTCCGCACGATCTCCGGAACGTTGGCCGGCTGCCGGGTGAACTGGTCCGGTATCCCCTGCGCCGGGGCCGAGGACTGCGCCAACAGCTCGGGCGTGAGCCGGGGAGTAACGGAGAGGACCACGTACTGCTGGTCGCGCGAATTGGTGTCGACTCCCTTGACGCTGAGCGTGGCCGGGTCCCAGCTCCACCGGCCGGTGAGTCCGTTGACCGCCTCGGGGGCATACGGTGCGGGGAGGTAGGGGCTCGTGAACTGGCCCGTGTCGACGGCCGTGACCACCCGCAGCTCCGTCGCCGCCAGCTCCAGTCCGGAGTCCATCCGTCCGGTGCCCAGCTGCCGGGTGGACTGGCGGTCATCGGGCCCCCACAGGTCACCCTCGAAGCTGTCCACGGTCACGGACCGCAGATAGGGGGTGGTCGGCGCGTTCGTGGCATAGGTGATCCGGCCGTTGCCGGCGGAACTGCGCAGGCTGTTGCCCAGGCTGATCATGGGATTAAGCCCGCTGGCCGCGCCAAAGGGGTTCAGCCGCGAGCCCTGGGGGAAAGTTCCCTTGTCGAAGCCGGGAATGGCCAGCGGCAGCAGCAGTGTCAGGGCCAGTGCCACGGCGCCGGTCAGGGCGGCGCGCCTGAACTGGCCCGGATTCCGGGCGGTGTCGGCCCGGGTGCGGGGATCCGGGGAGTACCACTGGCTGCATCCGAGAACCAGCAGGTAGCCCACTGCCGCGCCGGCGAAGCCCAGGATCCCGACGCTCTGCGGTTTGATGATGGCCGGCACCACCAGGATGGCCAGGATCCCGAGCCCGCTGGTGGCCGGCAAGGCCAGCGGGAAGGCCAGGACGTCCACGAGAATCACCATCAGCCCCAGGACCGCGCAAATCACCATGACGATTCCGGCGTTGGGGGCCACCGGGGAGCTTTCGGCCAGGACCGTTTCGCTGGCCCTGCGCAGGAACTTCCCGAGCTGGTCCATGGTGTCGGGCGAAGGAATGAACCCCGCCATGCTGTGGTGCCGGAAGAAGGTGAACGTCAGGACCAGGACGAGCGCGGCGCCGCCGCCGGCAGCCACCACCACGGTGCGGAGCCGCAGCGCCCGGAGCGCTGCCAGGGCAAAGGCGACGGCGATGACCGTGGTGAAAACGGGGGAGTACCACGCCCAGCCCCGCAACACCCCGTTGAGTCCGAGGGCCGCACCGGCGACGGCAACGGCGACGCCCAGGCCCGCCGCCCACGGCTGCGCGCCGGCCCCTTCAAAGCGGGGCGGGATGCCGGGGCCAGGCCGGTCCCGTGTGCCAGGCCCGGAAGCGCCGGTGCTGCGCTGCGCCGACAGGGTCATCGCCGGCCCCCTGTGCCGCGGCGGTCATCGGCGGCCGGGAACATCTGCGGGTAGCCCTCGTCGTCCTGGTCGAACGCCGACCACGCCGCAGGCAGCGCCGTCGAGGCGGAGACGGCGAGGGCCCGCCAGCCGCCGAGGCGCAACGCCTCGAGGACCTCGCCGGACTCCTCGGCCCGGTCCGTGACCACGAGGGCAAAGGCATTCGCCCCGAAGCCGGCGGCGGGGGACAGGGCCTGGGCCTCGGCCAGCGAGAGCCGTCCCAGGATCGCCAGGACGGGCCCGCGCAGCCGGTGGGCGGACAGCTTGTCCATGAGCCTGTCATCAAAAGGCTGCGGTCCGGCCTGCGCCGCGGCGGGGGCGCCCCGACGGAACCGGCCGTTGAGCCCCCTGCGGGGCAGGTGGGGGCCGGAGAGCTGGATCGCGGCCAGGCTCTCGGCCACGGACTGCAGCCCGGAGGCGCCGATGTACTCCTCGGCCTCGGGGTCGGGAGCCGACGCCGACTGCAGGAACGCCGGGGCGCCGGCGGTGTCGAGGAACCGCAGCGCGTAGTTGCGCTCCGAAAGATGCGTGCTGACCGAGACCGCCGCCGTCACGGCCCACTCGAACGCGTCGCTGGTGACGAGTTCGTGGCCGTCCGGAGCCCCGCCATGCACAGGAGCCCCGCCATGCACAGGAGCCCCGCCATGCACAGGAGCCCCGCCGTGGGGATGCCCGCCATGCGGATGTGCGCCGCGGGAAAAGGCCGCGAGACGCTGGTCCAGGATGATGGTCGCTTCCGGGGTGGTGACCGATTCCTCCTGGCGGACCATGAGTGTTCCGTGGCGTGCCGTCGCGGCCCAGTGCACCCGGCGCATCGGATCGCCGTGACGGTATTCGCGGGTCATGACGTCGTCGTCGCTGGGATTGGCGCGGATCCGCGTGGCCGTGACGCCATCGTTGCCCCGGGCACCGGCGAGGCCGGTCGCGGGCAGCTCGACGGCGGCGGGCGTCACCGTGAGGATGTCGCCGTCGTCGATGGCGTGGCGGTACAGGGACAGCCCGAAGGGGTCGCTGAATTCGGCCGTGACCGGCCCGATCAGGAACTGGCCGCGCTGCCGGGACCGTAAATGGTATTCGTAGCGGCTCGTGCCGCCCACGGCCGAGCGTGCCGGGAACCGGAAAGCGGGGGATTCCCCCAGCCGGGCCGGCAGATGCTCTTCCATGATTGCGTGGCCGGCCCCGGTGCCCGTCCGGGCGACGGCGAGCCGGACCGTCGTCGCCGCCGCGGTGTCCACCGTGGCCGGGTTGAACTCCCGGTACACCTGAAACCTCGGCTTGAGCACGCGCGTCCCGGCCAGTGACACCAGCGGCAGGACGATCAGCAGGATGGCCAGCGCCAGCAGGTCACGTCGTCCCATCACCTGCGCGCCCAGCAGGGACACGGCGCCCGCCGCCAGCAGGCCCCAGCCGCGCGTGCTGAAGAGGTGCCGTGGGAACCGATCCATGAATGACATGGCGGAGCCGGTCCTAGCGGCGGTCCGGCAACGTCGGCGGCGGGGGCTCCACCATGCCCCGGCCGGCACGGCCGGCCGGGGACGGCGCCGCCGCCTCGGGGCTGACCGGGATCCTGGCCAGGACGGACCGGATGACGCTTTGGGGCGTTTCGCCCGTGCTGACGGCTTTCCGGTCGAGGATGATCCGGTGGGCCAGGACGGCTTCGGCGACGCTGACGACGTCGTCCGGCAGGACAAAGTCCCGTCCCGCGAGGGCGGCGGTGGCCTTGGCGGCGCGCAGCAGCTGCAGCATGGACCGGGGACTCGCGCCCAGCCGGAGCATCCCGCTCTCGCGCGTGGCGCGCCCGAGGGATACCGTGTAGTCCTTGATCGGCTTGGACACGTAGACCTGCTGCACGGTGGCGATCATGGAGGCCACTTCCGCGGCGGTGACGACGGCGGTCACCCGGGTCAGCGGCGACGTCGCCTGATGGGTCTCGAGCATTTCCATCTCGGACTCCTTGTCGGGATACCCCATCGAGATCCGGGCCATGAAACGGTCCCGTTGCGCCTCCGGAAGCGGGTAGGTGCCCTCCATCTCGATGGGATTCTGCGTTGCCACCACCATGAAAGGCTCGTCCAGCCTGTAGGACTTGCCGTCAACGGTGACCTGGTGCTCCTCCATGCACTCCAGCAGGGCCGACTGGGTCTTGGCGGAGGCACGGTTGATTTCGTCGCCGATCACGATATTGGCAAACACGGCGCCGGGCCGGAACTGGAACGTCCTGGACGCCTGGTCGTAGATGGACACGCCCGTGACATCGGAAGGCAGCAGATCCGGGGTGAACTGGATCCGGCTCACCGTACAGTCGATGCTGCGGGCCAGGGTCTTGGCCAGCAGCGTCTTGCCGACGCCCGGGACGTCTTCGAGCAGGAGGTGCCCCTGGGCCAGCAGCACCGTGAGGGCCAGCCTGGCGGCTTCGGCCTTGCCGTCGATCACCGTGTTAATGGCAGTGAGGATGCGCTCGCTGGCACCGTGGAACGCCTGGGCGTCCATGGCGGCCGGCAGCTGCGGCACGGTCCGCAGTGCTGCTGCGGATTTTTCCACGGCGGGGCGGTCCGTGAAGTCCTGGCCCTTGCGGAAGACTTCGTCTACGGAGGTGCGGTGGTAGTCCATCGGCAACCTTTCAGCCCTGGCGGGTCCCGGGACGGATCGGCACCGTCTGCCGGGCCCCTCATCGGGTGTTCGCCTGTGTTCCTAACAGACTACTAACACAACTGCCGGGGCTGACAGAGAGTTCCGCGTAAATCTCGGACCCGCCGCCGGACGGGAGGCCCGGCGGGCCGGAGGCCGGCCGTGCCGCCGTCGCCGGGTCAGGAACAGGCGGGAATAAGGTAGGAGGATGGACATCCCCGTTACCCCCCTCCCGTTCCGCGCGCCCGGCACCGACGGCACCGGGCGCCACGGCTATCCGCCGGCGCCCGCCCCCCTGCCCGTTCCCGTCATGGACAACCACACGCATCTGGATTTCCCCGGTGCGGGCCCCTCGGTCGGCGTAAATGGCGGCGTAAAAGTCGGCATCAAGGCTGCCCTCGACGCCGCCGAGGCCGTGGGTGTCCGGGGTGCCGTGCAGGTGGGGTGCGACCTGGAATCCTCCAGGTTCACAGTCCAGGCCGTCGACCTGGACCCGCGGCTGCTGGGCGCCGTCGCGATTCATCCCAACGATGCGCCGGAATATGCGGCGCGCGGGGAACTGGAGGACGCTTTGACGGAGATCGAGGCGCTGGCCGCGCACCCGCGGATCCGGGCCATCGGGGAAACCGGCCTGGATTTTTTCCGGACCCAGGGGGAGGGGCTGGCGCACCAGCGGTATTCCTTCCGCCGCCATATCGATATTGCCAAGCGGCTCGGACTGACCCTGCAGATCCATGACCGGGATGCCCACGACGACGTGGTGCAGGTGCTGCGCGAGGAGGGGGCGCCCGAGCGGGTCGTATTCCACTGCTTCTCGGGCGGGGAGGAGCTGGCCAGGACCTGCAACGAGGAGGGCTGGTACATGTCCTTCGCCGGAACCCTGACGTTCAAGAACGCCTCCGATCTCCGCTCCGCGCTGGCGGTCGCCGTGCCGGAGCGGATCCTCGTCGAGACCGACGCCCCGTTCCTCACGCCGCATCCGCACCGCGGACGTCCGAACGCGAGTTACATGGTCCCGTACACGGTCCGGGCCATGGCGGACTTGACCGGAGTGGAGCTCTCCGCATTGTGTGCCCAAATCGCCGGAAATACGTTGCAGGCATACGGATCCTGGGACTGAAAAAGGCGGTCTGCGGGCACTTGGGGGCCATACCGGGTATGCACAAATCCTTGGCGCTTTATAACGCTACGGTTACAGTGGACAACTGTTAGCCGGGGTCGGGGAAGGCCTTCGGACAATTTCACTCCTCCAGGGCGTGCAGCGTGGCCACAAACCACATGCACGCTCTCGTTTGTGAGTGTGGCAGTGCACACATCTGCCGCGAACAGCCGGACGCGTTCCGGGCTGCTCCTGGGGTGTTCGCGGAGGGTGGTCCTGTGCACTTTTCCCCGTGCCCGGATGGTCAAAGAGATATGGGCAATCGTGGTCAAGTTCTTCACATCGGACGGCAAGTTCAGCTTCGTCAAGGTCGGCGGGCAGCTCGTAGTGCTGGTGGCACTCGTGCTGGGCCTCGTGGCCTTCGTCGGCAACAACAAGACAGTCACCCTCAACGTCGACGGGAAAGTGAGCTCCGTCCAGACCTTCGGCGGCACCGTCGGCCAGGTGGTCAAGGGTGCCAAGGTTGAACTGCAGCCCGCCGACAGGGTTTCGCCTGCGGCAGACTCCCATGTGCAGGACGGGTCCGTCATCAACGTCAACCTCGCCAAGGCCGTCAAGGTCAGCCTGGACGGCGCGGAGCGGACCATCAACACCACCTCGCCTAACGTCGAGGCCCTCGTGACGGAACTCGGCGTGGCCAGCGCCTCGGAAGTGTCCGTCCCGAAGGACGCCCAGCTGTCCGTGTCCGGTTCCTTTGTTGCCATCTCCACGCCAAAGACCGTCAGCATCGTCGCGGACGGCAAGGCCGCCACGGCCACCACGACGGCGGCCACCGTGTCCCAGGTGCTTGCCGACGCCGGCATCTCGCTGGGAGCGGGCGACCGCACCTCGCAGCCCGGCAATGCCCCGGTGGTCGGCGACATGGTCATCAAGGTTTCCCGCGTGGACGCCAGCCAGACGGCCGGCGCCACCGAGGCGGTCCCCTTTGAAACCCTCACCACCGAAAGCGCCGATCTGGTCAAGGGCGAAAAGACCGTCACCCAGGCCGGCGTGGCCGGCACCACGAACAAGAGTTTCAAGCTGGTCCTGGTGGACGGCCGCGAAGCGTCCCGGACCCTGGTCTCAGAGACCGTCACCGTCCAGCCGGTCACCGAGAAGGTCACGGTCGGCACCAAGGAGAAGCCCAAGCCTGCGGCCGGAGCCAACACCGGCGCTGCAGCCCCGGGGATGATGAACGAAGCCATGTGGGACAAGATCGCCCAGTGCGAGTCCACCGGCAACTGGTCCATCAACAACGGCAACGGCTACTACGGCGGCCTGCAGTTCGACATCCAGACCTGGCTCGGCTCCGGCGGAGGCGCGTACGCCCCGAACGCCAGCCTTGCTTCCAAGGCGCAGCAGATCGACATCGCCAACCGGGTCTACGCGCAGCGCGGCCTCGGGCCCTGGGGCTGCGGCTGGGCCGCCTCCCGCTAGAACAGCGGGGAGCCGGCAAAGTTCCTCCGGTCCAGTCCGGCAACGGCTGCCGCGGCGGCTGACCACGCCCGCGGTGCCCGGCACAGGCCGGGTCCGGATCCCCGGACCCGGCCTTTTCCGTGCCCGGCCCGTGCCGGATCCGGCAGGGGCCGGACCGGCCCCCGAAGCGGACGGGATAGGATACCTAGGTGACTGAACCGACTCCCTCCGCGCCCGGCGCTACGTCCGGAAAGGCGCCCGGCAGCGCGCCTGCACCGCTCATGGGCGCCTCCGACATCCGCCGGCTGGCCGAGGAAATCGGAGTACGTCCCACCAAGACGCTGGGCCAGAACTTCGTCATTGACGGCAACACCATCCGGCGGATCGTCGCCGCCGCCGATATCCACGCCGGGGAAACGGTCCTCGAAGTCGGCCCCGGACTCGGATCGCTGACCCTGGGCCTGCTGGATGCCGCCGGGTCCGTGGTCGCCGTCGAGATCGATCCGGTCCTCGCCGCCAGGCTCCCGGACACGGTCAGCCAGTGGCGGCCCGGCGCCGCCGGTAACTTCCACCTCGTCCTGGCCGACGCCATGAAGGTCACGGACCTTCCGGTGGAACCCACCGCGCTCGTGGCGAATCTTCCCTACAACGTTGCCGTCCCGGTGGTCCTGCATCTCCTGCAGCACTTTCCGAGCCTCCGCCACGGCCTGGTCATGGTCCAGGACGAGGTCGCCGACCGGCTCGCTGCCGGCCCCGGGTCCAAGACCTACGGGGTCCCCTCGGTCAAGGCCGCCTGGTATTCCAGCATGCGCAAGGCCGGCGTGATCGGCATGAACGTCTTCTGGCCGGCACCCAAGATCCACTCCGGCCTCGTCGCGTTCACCCGCCGGGAACCCCCGGTCACCTCCGCCACCCGGCAACAGGTCTTTGCCGTCATCGATGCGGCCTTCGCGCAGCGCCGCAAGACCCTGCGTGCCGCGCTCGCGGGCTGGGCCGGAAGCGCCGCCGAGGCCGAACGCTGCCTGCGGGCCGCCGGCGTCGACCCCACCGCCCGCGGCGAAGTGATCGACATCGCGGCCTTTGCCAGGATCGCCGAAGCGCACAATCGGCCGCAGGCCTGAGCGCAGGCCTGAGCACAGGCCTCAGCACCGGCCTGAGCACCGCGCCGCAGCGCCGCAGCGCCTCAGCCAAGGGCCGGAGCACCTCGGCAGCGCCTCAGCAGCGCCCGGGACGCGCACCGCCCCGGCCGGGCCCATGCTTGGACCCGGGCACGCCATGCCATAGCGTGTAGCCATGAACGCAGTGAGAGGGCGCTTTGCCGCTAGGACCGTCCGGGTCAAGGCCCCCGGCAAAGTCAACGTCTCCCTGGACGTCGGACCGTTGCGCGCGGACGGCTACCATTCGGTGGCGAGCGTGTACCTGGCCGTGTCCCTCTACGAGGAAGTCGCGGCCACGAGCACGGAAAACGGCGCAATAACGGTCAGCATCAGCCCCGCCAGCACCCTGGACCTCGACGGCGTCGACATCCCCCTCGACGAACGCAACCTGGCCTACAGGGCGGCGGCCATCATGGCCGACGTCTCGGAACACTCCACCGGTGTCCATCTCGAAATCACCAAGCGGGTGCCCGTCGCCGGGGGCATGGGCGGAGGCTCGGCCGACGCGGCCGCCACCCTGCTCGCCTGCGACGCGCTGTGGAACAGCGGGCTCTCCCGCGACGAACTTGCGCACCTGGCCGCCGAACTCGGCGCCGACGTGCCGTTCTCGCTCCTGGGCGGAACCGCCGTCGGACTGGGCCTGGGCGATGAGCTCTCGCCGGCGCTCGTCAAGGCCCAGACGGACTGGGTCCTGGTCGCGGCCGGCTTCGGCCTGCCCACCCCGGAGGTGTACCGGACCCTGGACCGGCTGCGCACGGCAGAAGGCGCCGCGATCGAGGAACCCACCGGCGTGGATCCGCGGATCCTCAAGGCGCTGCGCGGCGGGGATGCCGACGCCCTGAGCCGGGTCCTCGTCAACGACCTCCAGCGCGCCTCGATCGAGCTGGCGCCCGGGCTGCGGGACACCGTGGGACTGGGCGAATCCTGCGGGGCGATCGCCGGAATCGTCTCCGGTTCCGGCCCCACCGTGGCCTTCCTCACGCACAGCCCCGCCGCGGCCGCCGGGCTGGCTGAGGACCTCCGCCACCACGGCCTCGATGCCATCGCCGTCCACGGCCCGGTGCACGGGGCGCGCATCATCTCCGATACGCTCCTTTAATAGCTTTGACCCAAGTCTGTCGACAAATAACCTGTCGAAAAATAACGAAGAAAGCAGTTCCCAGTGGCACACCTGCTCGGCGGCGAGAACCTCACGGTCTCGTATGCAACCCGTACCGTCCTCGATGGCATTACCCTCGGCCTTGAAGAGGGCGACCGGATCGGCATGGTGGGCCGCAACGGTGACGGCAAGTCGACCCTCATGCGCCTGCTCGCGATGCGGTCCACTCCGGACACCGGCCGGGTGACCAAACGCAGCGAAGTGAACATCGGATACCTGGACCAGAGCGACGTGCTCGACGGCGACCTCACCGTCGGCGCCGCGATCGTCGGTGACCAGGCCGACTACGAATGGGCCCGCAATCCCCAGATCCGCGAAGTCATGGGCGGACTCGTGTCCGACGTCGACTGGCACGCCAACGTCCACGCGCTCTCCGGCGGGCAGAAGCGGCGCGTGGCGCTGGCCAAGCTGCTGATCGAGGACCATGACGTCATCATGCTCGACGAGCCCACCAACCACCTCGACGTCGAAGGCGTCGCATGGCTGTCCCGGCACCTGAAGACCCGCTGGCGGGCCAACCAGGGCGCCTTCCTCGTCGTCACCCACGACCGCTGGTTCCTCGACGAGGTCTGCACCAAGACCTGGGAAATCCACGACGGCATCATGGACCCGTTCGACGGCGGGTACGCCGCCTATGTGCTGGCCCGCGCCGAGCGCGACCGCTCTGCCTCCGTCGTGGAGAGCAAGCGCCAGCAGCTCGTCAAGAAAGAACTCGCCTGGCTGCGCCGCGGCGCCCCGGCCCGCACGGCCAAGCCCAAATTCCGCATCGAGGCCGCGAACGAACTGATCGCCGACGTCCCGGAACCGCGTGACTCGATGGCGCTGAGCAAGATGGCCACGGCCCGGCTCGGCAAGGACGTCCTGGACCTGGAAAACGTCTCGCTGGACTTCCTGGGCGGCGACCCCGGCCAGAAACTCTTCGACAACATCACGCTGCGCCTCGCGCCGGGCGAGCGGCTGGGCCTGGTCGGCGTCAACGGCGCCGGCAAGACCACCCTGCTGAAGCTGCTCAACGGCGAGATCCAGCCCAGCTCGGGGAAGGTCAAGCGCGGCAAGACGGTTGTCACCGCTGTCCTGACCCAGGAGGTCAAGGAGCTCGACGACGTCTCGGACCTGCGCGTCATCGAAGTGATCGAGCGCGAAAAACGGTCCTTCAACGTGGGCGGCAAGGAATTCAGTGCCGGCCAGCTCGTGGAACAGCTGGGCTTCACCAACGAGAAGCAGTGGACCCCGGTCAGGGACCTCTCCGGTGGCGAACGCCGCCGCCTGCAGCTGCTGCGCCTGCTGGTGGGGGAACCGAACGTGCTGATGCTTGACGAGCCCACCAACGACCTCGACACCGACACCCTGGCAGCAGTGGAGGACGTGCTGGACGGCTGGCCGGGCACGCTCATCGTCGTCAGCCACGACCGGTACCTGCTCGAACGTGTCACCGACCACCAGATGGCGCTCCTGGGCGACGGCAAGATCCGGGCCCTGCCCCGCGGCGTCGACCAGTACCTGGAGCTGCGCGAAGGGACGCTGGCCGGTTCCACGATCACCGGCGGCGGAAACCCCGTGACGGCGGCAAGCTCCGCCCCGGCCGCAGCAGTCTCCGGACCCTCCGAAGCGGAGAAACGCGACGCCCGCAAGGCCAAGAACCGGATCGACCGCCAGCTGGGCAAGATCAAACAGCAGGAAGACAAGATCCATATCCAGATGACGACGGCGGCCGCCGATCCGGCGGCTGCCGGGCAGCTCCCGGAACTGAACAAGAAGCTCAAGGCCCTCGCCGGCGAACGCGAAGCCCTCGAACTCGAATGGCTCGACGCCCTCGAGGTCCTGGGCGAGTAAGCGCGGGCCCTGCCTGCTGCTGCCGCGGGCTGCTGCCGGACGGCGGGACGGTGTGGCTCAGGCGGGGCAGAACTATGTGGCAGAATTGGTTCTCGTGCCACGGGCGATGCGCCCGGGCACGGTCCGCCCTGGTGTAATGGCAGCACCCCGGCCTTTGGAGCCGTGGAGTATAGGTTCGAGTCCTATGGGCGGAACTCTCGTGGGGCAATGGGACCGGGAGGGCACCCGGCGGGCAGGGTCCTGCCGGAGTCAAGTAGGATGAATCTGTTGCCGTGGCCGGATTCCGGTCCGGACATTGCCGGGCGGAACCGGCGACCGGGGTGTACCACCGGCCCTCGGCCGCGGAGCAACACAGACCGAGCACAGGCACTGGGCCGGCGCTGAGCACGGCACAGAGCAAGCCACAGAGCACGCCACAGAGCAAGGAGAGCCCGTACGTGAGCCCCGAGAATTCCGGCCCAGCCGCCGTAATCGTCCTAGCGGCAGGTGCCGGTACCCGGATGAAGTCCCGTACGCCGAAGATCCTCCACGAGATCGGCGGCCGTTCCCTGATCGGCCACGCACTGGCGGCGGCCCGCACCATTGCGCCGCGTGAGCTGGCGCTCGTGGTCCGCCACGAACGCGACCTGGTGGCCTCGCACATCGCCGCCCTCGACCCCGACGCCCTGATCGTTGACCAGGACGATGTGCCCGGCACGGGCCGGGCCGTCGAGGCCGCCCTCGAGGCGCTCGACGCCTCTGACTCCCGCGGTCCGCTCAGCGGAACCGTCGTGGTCACCTATGGCGACGTCCCCCTGCTCACCGGGGCGCTGCTGGCCGAGCTGGTGGCCACCCACGAGGCGGACGCCAACGCCGTCACCGTCCTCACCGCCGTCCTGGACGACGCCACCGGGTACGGCCGCATCCTCCGCGCCGCGGACGGAACGGTGACGGGCATCCGCGAGCACAAGGACGCCACGGAAGCCGAACGCGCGATCCGGGAGATCAACTCCGGAATTTACGCCTTCGACGCCGCCGTGCTGCGCGGCGCCCTCATGCACGTCACCACCGACAACGCCCAGGGCGAGAAGTACCTCACCGACGTCCTGGGCCTCGCGCGCGCCGCCGGCGGCCGCGTCGCCGCCGTCGTCACGGAAGACCGCTGGCAGGTCGAAGGCGCCAACGACCGGGTCCAGCTCGCGGCGCTCGGCGCCGAACACAACCGGCGCACGGTCGAGGCCTGGATGCGGTCCGGCGTCACCGTCGTTGATCCGGCGACCACCTGGATCGATGCCACGGTCACCCTGGACGAGGACGTCCGCCTGCTGCCCAACACCCAGCTGCACGGTGCCACCACCGTCGCCCGGGACGCCGTCGTCGGCCCGGACACGACCCTGACCGACGTCCACGTCGGCGAGGGCGCCAAGGTCATCCGCACCCACGGAACAGGTGCGACGATCGGCGCGAAGGCGAGCGTCGGCCCGTTCACGTACCTGCGCCCCGGCACAGTCCTGGGCGAGACCGGCAAGATCGGCGCCTTCTACGAGACCAAGAACGTCACCATCGGCCGCGGCTCCAAGCTCTCGCATCTCGGCTACGCCGGCGACGCCGAGATCGGCGAAGACACCAACATCGGCTGCGGCAACATCACGGCCAACTACGACGGCGACAAGAAGCACCGGACCGTCATAGGCTCCGGTGTGCGCACCGGCTCCAACACCGTCTTCGTCGCCCCCGTGAAGCTCGGCGACGGCGCCTACAGCGGTGCCGGGGCCGTGATCCGCCGCGATGTCCCCGCCGGCGCCCTGGCCCTGTCCCTGGCCGAACAGCGCAACACGGAAGGCTGGGTCATCGCCAAGCGCCCCGGCACGATCTCCGCCGCGCTGGCCGCGGCGGCCGGTTCCGAGGCAGCCGCCCCCGCAACGTCCCATACTCCGGCACCGACAGAAGAGGGCTAGCAACAATGAGCGAAATTACGGCACGCGGCGAGAAGAAGCTGGTGCTTGCCGCCGGGCGCGCACACCCGGAGCTGGCGAAGGAAATCGCCAAGGAGCTGGGAACCGAGCTGCTGCCCCTGGACGCCTACGACTTTGCCAACGGCGAGATCTACGTCCGGGCCGGCGAGAGCGTGCGCGGCACCGACGCCTTCGTCATCCAGGCGCACCCGGCCCCGCTGAACAACTGGCTCATGGAGCAGCTGATCATGATCGATTCGCTGAAGCGGGCCTCGGCCAAGCGGATCACCGTGGTGTCGCCGTTCTACCCCTACGCCCGCCAGGACAAGAAGGGCCGCGGCCGCGAGCCGATCTCGGCACGGCTCATCGCCGATCTGTACAAGACCGCCGGCGCCGACCGCATCATGAGCGTTGACCTGCACACCTCGCAGATCCAGGGCTTCTTCGACGGCCCGGTGGACCACCTCATGGCCATCCCGCTGCTGGCGGAGTACATCCGGACCCGGGTGGGTTCGGACAACATCACCGTCGTATCCCCGGATACCGGCCGGGTCCGCGTCGCCGAGCAGTGGGCCGAGCGGCTCGGCGGGGCGCCGCTGGCGTTCGTCCACAAGAGCCGCGACCTGACGGTGCCGAACCAGGCCGTCTCCAAGACCGTCGTGGGCCAGATCCAGGGCCGCACCTGTGTCCTGATCGATGACATGATCGACACCGGCGGAACCATTTCAGGCGCGGTCCAGGTCCTGATGAACGCCGGAGCCAAGGATGTCATCATCGCGGCCACGCACGCCGTTTTCTCCGATCCTGCCGCCCAGCGGCTTTCGGAATCCGGGGCCCGCGAGGTTGTTGTCACCAACACCCTGCCGATCGCCGCCGACAAGCGTTTCCCGCAACTCACGGTGCTGTCCATCGCGCCGCTGATCGCCCGTGCCATCCGTGAAGTGTTCGACGACGGCTCCGTCACCAGCCTGTTCGACGGCAACGCCTGAGTCCGAAGTTACTTTGGTCCGGACCGGGCCCGGTTTCAGGAACCGGGCCCGGCGCTGGTAAACTCGTTCCGATACCTTGGCGAGGGAGAGCACCGGGACACCGTATACACGGGAAACCGGAATGCTGGTCTCCGTTATCGACTGGGTCTGAATCTCCCTTCGGAAGGGCGGCCGTACGGCCACCCGGCGTTGAAGGTCGCAAACAGACCTCCGCCCTTGCTGAACACCGTACCGTCCATGAGGAGATACACATGTCTGAGCAGAAGCTCGCAGCAGAAGTCCGCACCGAATTCGGCAAGGGCTATGCCCGCCGCGCACGCATGGCCGGCCTGATCCCGGCCGTCATCTACGGCCACGGCGCAGAGCCGATCCACATCACCCTGCCGGCCAAGTCCACGACCCTTGCCGTCCGCGTCGCCAACGCCCTGCTGTCCCTGGAGATCAACGGCGAAGAGCACCTTGCCCTGGTCAAGGACATCCAGCGCGATCCGATCAAGCAGATCATCGAGCACCTCGACCTCCTGACCGTCCGCACGGGCGAAAAGGTCACGGTTGACATTCCCGTTCACCTGACCGGCGAACTTGCCCCCGGCAGCGTCTTCAACCAGGAAATGACCGTCATCTCGCTCGAGGCCGAGGCAACCCACCTGCCGACCGCCATCGAGGTGAGCATCGAAGGCCGTTCCGCCGGCGAGCACATCTACGCCTCGGACCTGGTCCTGCCCAAGGGCGCCGTCCTCCTGGCCGACGCCGAGTCCCTCGTCGTCAACATCTCCGAGGCCGCTGAAGAAGAGGCCGAAGCCGCTTCCTCCGAGGCTGCAGCAGGGTAGTTCCGGCGGATCCTCCGGCGGCCGGGTCCCTCTTGGGGGCCCGGCCGCCGTTGTCTTCGCCACCCGGCTGGCCGCCGTCTCCGCCGCCGTCTCCGCCGCCGGCGGCAGACCTGGACCCCAGAAGGACCGACCCATGACCGACACCTGGCTGATCGTAGGCCTTGGCAACCCGGGACCCGACTACAGCCACAACCGCCACAACGTCGGACAGATGGTCCTCGACGAACTTGCCGCCCGGGCCGGCGGCCGCTTCAAGTCCCACAAATCGCGGGCGCAGGTCCTCGAAGGACGGCTCGGCATCGGCGGGCCCCGGGTCGTGCTCGCCAAGCCGGTGTGCTACATGAACGTGTCCGGCGGCCCTGTCTCGGCCCTGGCGAATTTCTACGACATCGATCCCGGCCATGTCATCGCCGTGCATGACGAGATCGACATCCCCTTCGACACCGTGAAACTCAAAATCGGCGGCGGTGAAGGCGGGCACAACGGGCTGCGGGACATTTCCAGGGCCCTGGCCACGAAGGACTACCTCCGCGTGAGGGTAGGCGTCGGGCGTCCGCCGGGCCGGATGGACACCGCGGACTACGTCCTGCGGGATTTCTCCGGCCCCGAGAAGAAGGAACTGCCTTTCCTCCTCGGCTCCGCAGCGGACGCCGTCGAGGCCCTGGTCCGGGAAGGCCTGCCGGCCGCCCAGCAGAAATTCCACCCCGCGAAGGCCCCCTAGCAGGACCCTGCGGCAGGGCCTGCGGCAGCGCCGCTTCGCGGACCGGCAGCTTCACGGACGGAGGGGGTCGGTGACATTCCTTTCCAAGCGTCCGGCATTCCGGCTATGATCTGTCTACTCTCATGTCGGGGGATAGGGATGCTACTTCTAAGCGGACAGCCTGGGGTTTACTGGCCGCAAAGCAGTATGAAGGAAACTAGATGTCGAGGGATTCGCTGGGCTGGGGGGATGTTTCCATTTCATTGGCACCCGCCGAAGAAGAACACGCTGCCGGTCCGGTCAACAGGCACAGGTGGTCCGGTCTCGCGCGCAACGCCGACGCCGACCGGGTCCGGACGGCACTCCTCGCGGAGGACCGGATGGGCGTCGTCATCACCGGTGACCGCGGCGTCGGCAAATCACTCGTCGGCAGGACAGCCCTCGCGGGTTTGGGCCCGGATATCTACACTCTCCAGCTCCGCAGCTCTGGCCCCGGCGCCGCCACCCCGTATGGATGCCTTGCGTTCATCCTTGCGCGGCTGCCGCAGAGTTCCCTCGGATCGCCGACGGCCATCCTGCATGGAATAACCTCCCTGATCCACAGCGACGCCGCGGGACGAAGGTGCGTCATCCTGCTGGACAATGCCGCCACCCTGGACGAGCTGAGCACCGGTGTGCTGCTGAACCTGCTCCAGACCCGGACCGCACGGCTGATAGCAACGGCCCAGCGCACCGCTGATCTTCCCCCCGACTTCTACTGGCTCATCACGTCAGGACAGCTGGCTGAGGTCCGGCTCGCCAACCTGACCGAGGTTGAAACCCTGGAGGTCCTGCAGGCCGCCCTCGGGCACCGGGTGTCGAGCGCGCTGGCCAGCCAGATGCACCAGCTGGTCGGCGGCAGCCCCACCCTGCTGCAGGCGGTTGTTTCCGAACAGATCGAACGCGGAAACCTCGTTTTGTCCGGATCGGTGTGGACCCTCGTCGACGAGGTGGTCCTGGACGGGCGCACCGCCCTGGAAGACATTGTCAGGGCGAGGTATGCCCGCGAGACGCCCGTGGCACGGGAGGTCATCGAAGTTCTTTCCTGCGCCCGGACCATGTCCCTGTCCCGGCTCGCGAAGATGTACAGCCCGGACATCATCGCGGACATGGAGGACGCGGGCCAGATCGTCGTCGACCGGACCGACCGCCACTTCGTCACGCTCGGCGACCGATACCTCGGTGACATCGTCCGCAACTGGCTCAGCGTCGAACGCCGGCTGGAGCTGCGGGACAAGGTCCCAGGACACCAGCAGCACGAGCTTGCCGAGCTGACCGTGGAAGACCTGCTCGCCTACGCGGCATGGACGCATGACTGCGAGGCCCAGCTCGCACCCGCCCATGCGCTGGCCGCGGCCAGCGCCGCCGTCAGACTCTTTGACCCCAAGTTCGCACTCAAATGCGCCAGCAGCCTGACCCCGGGGGACCGGGAGTGGGCAGAGGGGCAGCTGCAGAAATCGTCCGCCTACCTGCAGCTGGGTCTGCCCCTGCAGGCGATGTCGGCTCTGGACGATGTCACGGCGGCGCAGATCGACGCCCTCACGGCGGGAGCGTTTGCCGAATTTGTGGCGGCGAAAGCCGACTGCATGGCGTGGCTGGCGGACCGCTCCGGCAAGGTCCCCGAACTGATCGGGCAGGCACGGGCGCGGTTGGACGAACTCAGCAGGAACGAACCCGCCGCCGCCGTGGACGAGCTCTCCCGGGCGTCGCGGTGCCTGGACCTCTGCGAATTCAACTACCTGTCCTTCATCGGGGATTACCAGCCCATGATGGAACGGCTCCGCACGGCGGCCGCGGCCGGCGTTGACGCCGTCGATCCCGTCCACCGGCTCAGGTCCTCGATCATCCTGATGGAAGCGCTGTGCATGACGGGCAGGGAACTCGACGCCCGCCGGCTGATGCGTGAAATCGGCGGCCAGCTGGGCGAATGGTCCAACGTCCCGCGGATCCGGGAAAATTTCGCCTGGCGGTCCTACAACGTCCTGCTCATGTCCGGACTCTGGCACCAGAGCATCGACATGCTCAAGGACGCCAGCGGCCGTGCCGGCCACGGGCTGCATTCCGGCAGCGCCGCGACGGACCTCGCAGTCGGTGTCGCCCTCGTCTACGCAGGCCGCGGCTACATGGCGCTGGACCCGCTGCTGGCCGCTATCGCCCAGCTTGAGGTCCGGTCGAGCCTGCACTCGCTGCGGCAGGCCTACGCCGCCACCGCCTTCGCCTACGCCCAGACGGGCAACTCGATCCAGGCGGCGGTCTACCTGGACCGTGCCCGGTCCGCAGACGGGGCCGCCCGGTTCACGGTCGGCACCTCCGCCGAATTCTGCCTGGACATGGCATCCCGGTGGCTGGGAGACCCGGAAGCGAGGGAACGGCTCGTGCGGTCGGCCGAACAGCACTTCCGGCAGGGCCGCTACACCCTCGCCGGCATCTGCATGCTCGGCGCCACCGTCAACGGCACCGCCAAGGACTTCCACTTCATGGAGGAGATCGCCGGTCTCCGGCAGGGTCCCCTTGCTGAGCTGTCCCGGATCGTCGCCATCGGCAGCAGGAAGAAGGACGCATCAATCATGCTCGAAGCCGCCGAACTGGCGGCCTCCCTGGAACTCGACACCGTCCAGGCGCGCTGCGCCGCCCTGGCCTTTGACTTTGCCAAGGCCGCAGGCCAGACCGGCAGCGCCAACGCGGCCTACAACATGCTCGAAAGCCTGTCGGAGACCGTTCCGGCCCTGCCCGTCGTGCCGCGGAACAAAGGTCCGCTGCTGACCGAGCGGGAGCGGCAAATCGCAACCCTTGCAGGCAACGGGGTGTCCAACAAGGACATCGCCCTGGATATCGGGATATCCGTGCGGACGGTGGAGGGTCATTTGTATCAGGTGTTCACAAAACTCGGAGTATCCTCGCGAAGTGATCTGCTTGGACTCATCTAGGACCCGCGCGGCCGCTGACCGGACTGAGCCGTCCCCCGCCCTGACCGGACGGACGGATGACCTGCAGTCGGCGCTTGCTGCCATCCAGGGCGGGACCCACGTGGCCGTCTTCCTGCTCGGGGACAGCGGCATCGGCAAGTCCACGCTCATGGAAACCATCGTGGCCGTGCTCGGTCCCGAGGTCACGGCCATCCGCATCCATGGGAGCCCCTCGCTGACCAATGTTCCCTACGGCGTACTCGGACCCTTCATCGTCGGCCTCCCGGTACAGGAGGCGACGTCGCAACTGGCCGTCCTCCGAACGCTGTGGTCCCGTCTGGAGGCAGAGAAACACGCCACCCAGAAGCCCCTGCTGCTCATTGTCGACGACGCCCATGACCTGGACGAGGCGACGGCAGGGATCCTTGCCGAACTCGCCGCCGCCGGCTGGGCGAAACTCCTCGTGGGGGCGGCCGCCCGTCCAGGCCTGCCGGAACCGCTCCTGCAGCTGTGGTTTGAAGGCATCGCCGAACGGCACGACCTGCGGCCGCTGACCCTGGCCCAGACGACGGAGATGCTTGACCTCGAACTGGGTCCGCGGGTGCTGCCCACCGTCGCGGAAGTCCTCTGGGAGGCGTCCGGCGGCAACCCGCTGCTGCTCAATGGCCTGATTGCTGACGCCCGGAACGACGGAACGCTCCGCCAGCGCAACGGAGTGTGGCTGTTCACGCGGCAACTGAACAGTCACGGCGACCGCCTCACGGACGTCGTGCGAAGGCAGCTGCTCCGGCGCTCGCCGGACGAGCGGCAGGCCCTGAACCTGGTTGCCCTCGCGGAGCCGGTGCCCCGCGAACTGATCGAAGCTGTGGTCGGTGAAGACCCGGTGGCGGCACTGATCGAACACGAGCTGGTCCGGGTGTCGGCTGCCCCTCAGCCGGAACTGCGGCTGTGGCACGCCGTGTACGGGGATACGCTGCGGAACCTGATTTCCCCTGCCCGGAGCCTTCAGCTCCGGCAGAGCCTTCTGCGCCTGATGGACCATGAGCCAGTCTCGGCCGAAGGGCTGCTGCGCCACGTGAGCTGGTCGATGGAATGCGGAGCCGACGTCGAGGACCGCCAGCTGCTCCGGGCCGCCGTCCTGGCCAGCAGGTTCCATGACGACGAACTGGCGCGCAAGGCAGCTTCCCTGGTCAAGGACCCGGAGCTGGCGATGCAGGCGCGGTCCGTGGTGGCACGGACCCACTACAACACGTCCGATTACGCCGCGGCCCTGGACATCCTGGCGGCTGATTTTGGCCGGGGCAACACGGTTGCCAGCCTGCTGGCGGGATCCCTGCTGTGGGCGGCTGTGCTTTCCGCGCTGGGCCACACCCCGGCGGAGATCATGCAACGGGCCGGGGCGCTCCTGCGCGCCGGGGAACAGCTGGCCAAAGACTACCCGGCGGACGCCGGGAGCATTCTGGCGGCCGTGAACGAACGCCTGGCGGCCATGCGCAGCATGGTCCTTTCCCTGGCGGGCGAGTACGAGGAAGATGCGCCGGCACCGCCGGCACCACCGGCACCGCCGGCCAACTGCCTCGAAGCGGCATTCCGGCTGTCCCTGGAAGCGGAACGGCTCCTCGTCCGGGGAAAGCCGGTCAGTGCGTTCGCGGAGGCGTCCAAGGCCCTGGACGCCGCAGCCGGCATTCAGGCCGCAGGCGCCCTGGACGGTGAAATGTTTGACCTCACGGATTTCCTCGTCGTCCGCTCGGCGGCGGCAGCCATCCATGGCGGTGACTGGCAGGCGGCCCAGACCCTCCTGGCGGGCTTCGCCGCCGGATCCGGGCCGGTCCTGATTTCGTTCGGCGGGGGAGTGCACGCGGCGCGCGGAATCATCCTGCTGTACCAGGGGAAGGCCAGCCAGGCGCTGGACACCCTGAGCGCCGCGCTGGAAGCGTTGCGCCTGACGGATCCCCGGCAGCTCTTCGCGCTGACAGCCGCCATGGCCTTCGCCGCTGCCGCGGAGGTGGGCGCCAAGGAGAAGGCCGCACTGTTGCTGGCAGATTACGAATCCGCACCCGCGGCTGTCTCCCGGTACCTGCGTACCCTGTCCCGGATGGCAGTCGTCTACGGCAAGGCCCGCCTGGGCAACTACCCGGGTGCAGCGGCAGAGCTTAGGAGCATGGGACGTCCCGATCCCGGCAAAGACACCGGAGGGCTTGAGCTCGACGCGCTCGCCTTCTGCCTCGCCCTGGGCGACCGTGATTCGGCGGCACGGCTGCTGGAGCTCAAGCCCGGGCTGGAAGGCCCGAGGGCAGCAGCTATCTGCGATTATGCGGGCGCCATCAGCACGGACCAGGCAGCGGACCATCTGGAGGCCGCGAAGAGCTGCGAAGCTGCCGAGCTGTGGGGCTTCGCGGCCCTCGCCTATGATGCCGCGTCCCATGCCTACCGGGCCGCCGGCGACACGTTGAGGGAACGGATGGCGAGCGGGCAGCGGAAGCGCTGCCTGGAACGCGCCGACAACCGGGCCGGCGGGGATGCGGCAGAGTCCGAAGACCCGCTCGGAATCCTGACCCGGCGCGAGCGCGGCATCGTGGCCCTGGCGGTGCGCGGCCTGAGCGACCGGCAGATCGCCGCCGAGCTCCAGGTGTCCGTCCGGACGGTCGAGGGCCACCTGTACCGGAGCTACGCCAAGCTCAACGTCAAGGGGCGCGAGCAACTCCCGGGGATTGCCGGAAACGGAAACGGAGCATAGCCTCCGGCTGGCCGTTCCGCCCGGCTGCCCGGCCGGCAGTCCTTGCCGTCCCGGAGGACGCTACGGCCACGGACACTTGATGCGGTCCGCCGACTACTTGGTCGGGGCCCGCGGGCTATCTGAGTACAGCCACGTAGGCCCGGGACGAATACCCGCCGTCGAATCGAGTACTACTTACGCATCCGTAATTTTGGCATAGTCCATAACGTGGACGTATCACTGGTCAAACTTTGATTGCGAAGGTCTCACTCATGTTTCAGCAAGACGCCGGCATGCCTGCGGGTAGCGGCAGAACAGACGCAGCTTCACCAGCACACCGGCTCCCACAGGGACGGTATGACAAACCCTTCACGCGCCAGCAGATTGTGGCTGACGTCGTCGAGACGCTGACGTCAGGCTCAGGCTGCGGCGTCGTCCTCGTGGGGGACCACGGGGCGGGGAAATCCTTCATTGCGCAGCGGGCTTTGGAACAGCTTGGCGAGGACTACCTGGTGGTCCAGGTCCGGGGCAGCTCCATTTCCTCCAAACTTCCCTACGGCGCCCTGAGCGTCCTCCTGAACGACCTCGACGCTTCCCACCTTGAGCACCCGCTGATGGTGCTCCGGGGACTGACCCAACTGCTCCACACAAAATCGCAGGGGCGAAGCACTGTCCTCTTCGTGGATAACGCCCATGACCTCGACGAGCTCTCCAGCATGATGGTCGCCCAGCTCAGCGCCGGAGCGCATGTCACCCTGCTGGCCGCCTGCGTGGACCTGCCCCATATAGGCGGGGACATCATGGGTCTGTGGAAGGACGACCTCCTCAGGCGGATGGATCTGGGCCCGTTCGACTTCACAGAGACCGCGGCAACGCTCAACCACGAGTACGGCGGCCGGTTTTCCCTCACGGCTGCCCGGACCCTGTGGAACGCCAGCGGAGGAAACGCCCTCTTCCTGCACTCCCTGGCCAGGGAACAGATCAAGCTCGGAACGGTGGTCCGCCAGGACGGTGTGTGGGTGCTGGGCCACGGGCCGATCGCATTGACCGGGGAGATCCGGGATGTCGTGAAAGCCCGGCTGAACCGGCTCAGCTCGGGCCAGCGCGACGTCTTTGAACTCCTGGCGCTGGCCGGCGCTGTCCCGCTGCAGACCCTCATGAGCATCGCCAACCCCGAGGACATGGATACCCTGCAGGAACGTGCCCTGATCCAGGTCAGCCATGACCATCCGCCGATGGTCAGCATCATCAATCCGGTCACGGCCGGAATCGTCGCCAGCGTGGTCCCTCCCGGACGAAGCGCTGAACTGCGCCGCCGGCTGACAGCCGTACTGCAGGATTCGGACCTTGAGGATGCCGGAGGTTCGATCGGCGTCGCCTGGGCCCTGGACTGCGGCGAGCAGGTGAGCACCGACGTCGCCCTGGCCGCGGCGCGTACGGCGAACAGCACCTCGGACCCGGCCGCGGCATTGAGGTTTATCCAGGAGATTGAAGGCCGCGAAGCCACCGCCGGAGTGGCCATTGAGTCGGCCCGGGCCCACATCCTGGTGAACAACGATGAGTCGGCGCGCCGGATCCTCCACCTGCTCGATCAGGCAGGCTCCGACGGGCTGCCGCTGGCAGAATGGACCTCGTTGCAGCTCCTGCGCGCGGAACTGGACAAGCGCAGTGCCGCCACGGTTGCCCAGGCCAGAGGCAGGCTGGAGGCCATCGGAGAACGCCTTTCCGCCCAGCCTGAAGGGCCAGGCGGCGCGGCGGCTTCGGCCCGGGAGCGGTTGCGCCGTGCCGAGGCCGAACTGGCTGTTTTCGAAGGCCGCTACCGGGACGTCCTTGCCCTGACCGAGGGCGCGGACACCGGCGATCTGGGCAGCGAGGCAAACATCGTGACCGCCAGCCTGCGCTGCGAGGCCATGGCGGTCACCGGGAATGTAGCCGGCGCCTTCGACCTGGGCAAGCAGATACTCGCAGCGGCCGGAACTGTCCGCCTTGCCGACAGGTCCATGCGCGAGGTCAGGAGCCGTTTCCTGCTCCTGATGCTGCTTTCCGTGAAGTTCCGGGAGGCGTCCGTCTTCCTGGCCGAAACCTACGGGACGGGGGACACACAGGCACGTCTGGGCGGGATGTTCGAGATCGGGCAGGGCGTCATCGACCTTCATGCCGGGCTCCTTGACGAGGCCCTGCCACGGCTCCGGGCCGGCATGTGGCAGCTGAGGGCCCAGGATCCTGATGCCCTCGGCGGCCTCGCCATGGCAGCCTGCGCCTACGCCGCAGGCCTGCAGGGGGATGAGGAGAACGCCGGCCTCCTGCTGGCAGAACTGGCACAACTGCGGACTCCTGCCGCCTGGCTCGTGGCCCGCCTGACCCGGTATTTCGAGCTCAGCGCGCTCGCCGAACTCGGCCAGCGTGCGACGGCAATCCGCGCGCTCGCCGCAGAGGCAGACGGCGATGCGGCAGCATCGGCGCTGGCTCCGGCGCTCCTCTTCCTGTCCGCGGCGGCCAGGCTCGGCGACCGCCAGGTAAGCCAGAAGCTGGGCAGCCTTGGCAACGGGGTCGACGGGCAGTTCGCGGGCTTGTGCACCCGGTTGGCCGAGGGCATGAAGGAATCTGACAGCGAGCTGGTGCTGGCTGCCTCCAAGGAGGCCGAGGCCGCAGGGAACGCCGTTTTCGCGCGGGATGTGGCCCGCAAGGCCGTCAGCTACGCCAACGACGCCGGAAACCGGATCGCACTGAGGACCGCGCAACGAGCCCAGCAGTCGCTCGATGACAGGTTCGGCAGCCCCAAGAATGGCCTGCATTCGCTGACCACGTCGACGCTGACCGCCAGGGAGTGCGAAGTGGCGGTCAGGGCCGCCGCCGGAACCTCCAACCGCAAAATAGCGGAGCAGATGCACGTTTCGGTCCGCACGGTGGAGGGCCACCTTTACCAGGTCTACTCGAAGCTGCATGTGGCCAGCAGATCGGAACTCAAAGATGTCATCTCCACACCGGCGGACAGCGCACGACTCGGCTGACCCCGGCCACACCCCCAGGACTCCCCGCGCGAAGCCCGGGCCGGCGGGAGGAACCGGAAATGGAAAGCCTGGCTGACACCGCCGGGCTGATCGGGCACTCCGGCCTGATCAAGGATGTGGTGCGTTGCCTGCGCGACGACACCAGATCCGGCGCAATCATCGTAGGAAGCGCGGGAATCGGAAAGACCGCGGTGTCCAGGGCGGTACTCCGCGAGCTGAGACCCCGGGCGACGGTGGTCCGTCTGCCGGCTACCCGGGCATTGGCGGCGGTACCCTTCGGAGCCCTCGCACCCTACCTGTCGGCACTTCCCGACCATGAACTCGACTCGTACGCCGCCGTCCTGGCAGAGCTGACAGGAAGCCTCAGGTCCGAGCCGGCCCCGCCGCTTTTCGTGATCGACGACGCCCAGTGCCTGGACCGGGGGACCACCCAGCTGCTGGCCCGGGCCGTCGCCACCGGTGCTGCGCGGATGCTGGCCACGAGCCGGCCCGGTACGATGATTCCGGAGGAATTCCTGGCCCTCTGGGATGACGGAATCCTCGCGAAGTTTGACCTTGCCCCGCTCAGCCGGGTCGGGGTCCATCAACTGTGCGAACAGGTACTGCGGGCGGACGTCTCCCCGTGGGTCAGTGCGCTGTTCTACGATGTGGCCGGGGGCAACCCGCTGATGCTCCGGTCACTGCTTGAACACTCGCGTGCGAGCGGGGCCTTGGGACTTCGACGCGGTGTCTGGTTCCTCCTCTCAGCGCCCGATCTGGGCGCCGTGCCGGCTGCCGATGTCGTGGACCTGCAGTTCCGCTTCATGACGCCCGAGGAGAAGACCGCGGCCGCCATCATTGCCCTCGCGGGGCCACTTTCGCTGGGCCAGATCCTCCGCTTCAGCAGCCCCAGGGCCGTCGACGCACTGGAAACGGCCGGATTGATCAGCATCTCCCCGGGCCATGAGCGCATCGTGCTGCCGGCGAACCCGTTTGTGGGCGAAATCATCCGCCGCCGGGTCCCTGCCGGCCGGAGCGCGGATTTGCGGAGCAGCGTTCTGGCCTTTCCCCTGGCCCCCGCCGTCCGTCCGGAAACGCTTCTGAATCAGCTGCGATGGTCCCTGGACTGCGGAGCCTGCGTCCCGCCCGGGGAGTTGCTGCAGGCGGCCGTGTCATCCAACGTGGCCCTGGACGCGGCGACCGCGGCCAGGGCTGCCGGGGCCGTCCGGGACGAGGCGTTCCTCCCGGACGCCGGAGTCCAGCTTGCCTATTCCAGCTTCATGCTCGGCAGGCGGGAGGCGGCCGCTGGCTACCTGAAATCGGCCCAGCCGCTGCGCTACGGGCGTTCCTCCTATCTGGCCGCGCTGCTGGCCGCGCGGCTCGGGCGCCCCGGGTTATCCCCGGAGCTGCGGCGCGAATCAGCCGAAGCCTCCGCGGATGAGGCAGGGCCGGCCCAAGGCGGGCCCCTGTGGACGCAGTCCCCCGCCGCAGGCATGGCCGCGGCAATCATGAACAGCAGCTGGGAGGGGCAGTTCCCGGCTTTTGAGGCCAGCGTGAGGGAACTCGCCGACGCCGCTGTGGCCATTCCGGAAATCCGCGTTCCAGCCCTGTCGCTCCTGGCGGAACTGTGGACCGCCCAAGGACGGCTGGTGCCGGGGCTGCGGCTGGACCGGGAGGCCTGGCAGGGCGCCCAACGCGCAGCCGTGGCTCTTCCGCTCGTCTATGAGGACCTGGTCGAGCGCCATTGCCTGAACCTGATCCGGGCCGCGGCATGGGACGAACTGGCAGCGGTGCTGGACAATTACGCCGCACGCCACCCCACCCGCCTCCTGTTCAGCGGAGGCATGCTCCACCTGCTGAGAGGCTTCTCCCGGCTGCGCCAGGGCCGGATGCCGGAAAGCCGCGCCGAGTTGCTGCTGGGCGTGGAGGAACTACTGATCGCGGACCCGCTGAATGTCCTGCCGTTTGCGCACTCCGCCGCCGCGTACGCCGCTGCCGCCGTGGGGCGTCCCGGCGAGGCTGACGAGCAGTCGCGGGCCTTCCGGACGTCTGTCTACCGGGAACCGAGGACCCTTCGGTTGCTGGCGGAAGCGTACTGCAGCGCGGCGGAACTGGCCACGGGGATCGATCGCGGCGGCCGGAACGGGCTGGTCCAGCTGGCAGACGAGGCGCGGCAACAAGGCCTGAGGGGCGTCGAAACCGACATCAGGCGGCTCGCCCTCCGGAGCGGAAATGCCGGGAGTGCGCAGGCGCTCGCCGCGAGCAGCAGCGCCGTCGAAGGGCCCGAGGCGAGGCTGCTGGAGGCCTTTGCCCGTGCCGTTGCCGCAACGGATGTAACCGAACTGATCGGGATCAGTGATGACGCGCTGGACGCGGGCCATCTGCTGCTGGCACTTGAAGCAGCCCAGCAGGCCGCGGTGTTCCTTGAGCACGATCCCGAGCGCCGGCGGCTCACCGCGGTGCAGCGCCGGGTGCATCGCCGGTTGGTTGCCGCCGGCATGTCTCCGCACCTGGACATCGTCCGGGGCGAAGCCGACAGCGGGCTGACGGTGCGGGAATCGGAAATCCTTGAACTGGTATCCGGCGGGTCCACGAACGCTGACATTGCCACCGGGCTTTGCGTATCCCAGCGGACCGTGGAGGGACACCTGTCCAGGATTTTTGCCAAGCTCGGGGTCACCGGGCGGTTGGAACTCCTCGATCGGGCCCGCCACTCCTGACCGGGCGGCAGCCGGAGACGCTTCCGCGTACAGCACGAGTGACCCGAAAGCCCCGCGGGAGTACCCCTAGGTAGTGGCACCCCGGATAGCGCAATAGAAGTCGCGTAAATGCTACGCGTGTGCTACGGGGGCCTTGGCGGTTGACTTGAGTCAGTCCCAGGAACAACTCACAAAGGTCTCAAAATGAGTAACTTCAGGGCGGTGATCGACCGCGGGCACAACCGGCAACATGGTCTGGCCACGAACTTCATCTTGATTGCTGATGAAGTCGCTGCCACCATTGGAAGTGGTCGCGTCAAAACCTCCCTTCACCGAACTCCTTCATTGGAATCGCACGGTGCCGTAACCGGCAGCCGGGCGCCAAGGTCGGAGCCGGCGGCGTCAGAGCCTTCTGAGACCGAGGCTCTCCCCCCAGCCGCCGCCGGCTCCCTTAAACGGTCTGCACCACGCAAAGGCGTGGAAGCGGGATGAGCGCGGTAGATGAGCGCCGCGGGGGATATCGCTCAAGGGGCAGCCGCGGGATCCGCCGCCCCGCCCCGGCCCTGGCTGCCGGGACCCTCGGCCAGCCGTGGAGTATCGAACATGATTTCCCGGCAGCACGGGTTGACTCGGGGAAGTCCTGGGCCAAACGCTACCGCCGCTGGCTCAGGGCCACGGACACCGCCATTGTGGCCATCGCCATCGCCGCCGCCTATGCTTTCCACTTCGAACCCGGCACACCGATTTTGGCCCGGCCGGCGGTCGGCGGCTCCTACGTCGCCATCAGCGTCGGCATCCTGCTGGTGTGGGTCCTGGCCCTGGAAGTGCACCGCACCCGGGACGAGAAGGTACTGGGCATCGGCTCCGAGGAATACAAGAGGGTCCTGGACGCCACGCTGGGCGTCTTCGGCGGCATCGCAATTCTCGTTCTCCTCCTGGGCATCGACGTGGTCCGAAGCCACTTTGCCCTGGCGCTCCCCGGGGGAGCCCTGCTGCTCCTGGTCAACCGCTGGCAATGGCGGGCCTGGCTGAACCGGCAGCGGCACTACGGCCATTACCTCTCGAAGGTGATTGTGGTGGGGGAGCCCGGCGACGTCGAGTATGTGATCCGCCAGTTCGGCAAGGTTTCCGGAGCGGCCTATGAGGTCGTCGGGGCGGCGCTCCCGGCGGGCTATACGGAAAGCCACCTGCAGATCTCCGCACGCCGGGTCCCGGTGCTGTGCGATGTTGGCTCGGTGGCCGGAAAGGTGGCCGAGACCGGCGCGAACGCAGTGGTTGTCGCCGGGCGGCTGGAGGGCGGCACCCGGTCCATCCGTCAGCTGGGCTGGGCATTGGAAGGCACGCAGGCCGGGCTCGTCCTCGCATCGAGCCTGACCGACGTCGCGGGTCCAAGGATCCACTGGCGCCCCGTGGAGGGCTTGCCGCTCATGCACGTGGAGCTGCCCCAGTTCAGCGGAGGCAAGCACACCCTCAAGCGCCTCGTCGACATCCTGGCCTCCTCCGTCGCCTTGCTGCTCCTGTCTCCGCTGCTCTGCACCCTGGCCTGGGTCATTGCCCGGGACAGCAAAGGGCCGGTGTTCTTCCACCAGGAGCGGGTCGGCCGGAACGGCGAGCGGTTCAAGATGGTCAAGTTCCGTTCCATGGTCCAGTCGGCCGAAGAAGACCTCGCGGAACTCAAGGCCCTGAACGAAGGCGCGGGCCTGCTGTTCAAGCTGAAGAACGACCCGCGGGTCACCAGGTGCGGACGCTGGCTCCGGAAGTATTCGCTGGACGAGCTGCCGCAATTCTGGAACGTCCTGAAGGGCGATATGTCCCTGGTGGGGCCGCGGCCCCAGCTGCCTGGTGAGGTTGAGGGATATGAAGGCGATGTATGCCGGCGGCTTCTGATCAAGCCGGGCATCACCGGACTGTGGCAGATCAACGGACGATCAAATCTGGGCTGGGAAGAGAGCGTCCGCTGGGACCTCTACTACGTGGAGAACTGGTCCTTGACCGGAGACATCATGATTCTGTGGCGAACCCTCAGGGTCATCCTCAATCCGGTGGGGGCTTACTAAACGCTGGTACTGGGCCAGCGTCCAATGGGAAGGTAACAGGAAAAAATGGGTCTCAAAATTGGATATGCGCCGGGGGCTTTTGATCTATTCCACATCGGGCATCTCAACATCCTCAAGCACGCCAAAAGCCAATGTGACTTCCTGATTGCGGGGGTCGTATCAGACGAAATGCTGGAACGGGTCAAGGGCAGGTTGCCCCTGGTCCCGCTGGCCGAGCGGATGGAGATTGTCGGCAACATCGGCTACGTGGACAAGGCCTTTGCGGAGCTCGTCCCGGACAAGCTCCAGGTCTGGGAGGAACTGCGGTTCAACGTCTTCTTCAAAGGTGACGACTGGAAGGGCACCCCACAAGGCGAACGGCTGGAAAAAGCCTTCGGCGCCGTGGGAGTTGAGGTCGTCTACTTCCCGTACACCGTGCACACCTCCAGTTCCGCCCTGCGGACCGCCCTGGAGCTGATCAGCCAGTCCCCTGAACCGGCCCTCCGCCGGCAGGGGGCCCGGAGATGAGCGGGCTGCACATCGCCATGGTCGGAACGCGGGGAGTTCCCGCCCGATACGGCGGATTCGAAACCGCCATCGAGGAAATCGGGCAGCGCCTCGTACTCCGTGGCCACAAGGTGACCGTTTACTGCCGGGACATGGGCGAGGGAACCCAGAAGCCGGCCCAGCACCTCGGGATGGACCTTGTCCATCTCGCGGCGATGCGCAGACGGTCCCTGGAGACGCTGAGCCATACCGGCCTGTCCGTTGCCCATATGCTCCGGCACCGCCCCGACGCGGCCATCGTCTTCAATGCGGCGAACGCCCCGTACCTTCCGGTCATCCGGATGGCAGGCATCCCGGTGGCCACCCACGTGGACGGGCTCGAATGGCAGCGCGCCAAGTGGGGCCGGGCCGGCCGGAAGTACTACCAGTCGGTGGAAAAACTCGCCGTGATCTGGTCCGACGCCCTGATCGCCGACGCCGTCGGAATCCAGGACTACTACCGGCAGAAGTTCGACGCCGACACGGTGTACCTCGCGTACGGGGCACCGCTGCTGGAGAAGGGCCACTCCGACAAACTCGCGCAGCTCGGTCTTGAGCCGCAGGGCTACCACCTCGTGGTGGCACGGTTCGAGCCCGAAAACAACGTCCACCTGATCGTCGAAGGCTTCACGCGAAGCACCGCCAAGCTGCCCCTGATCGTGGTGGGCTCCGCCCCGTACTCGGACCGCTACACCCGGCAGGTCCATGAGCTCGCGGACGCCAGGGTCCGCTTCGTCGGGGGCCTCTGGGACCAGGAACTGCTGGACCAGCTGTACGCGAACGCCAAGGTGTACTGGCACGGCCACTCCGTCGGCGGCACCAACCCTTCGCTCCTGCGGGCCGCCGGCTCGGGCACCGCGACCAACGCCTTCGACGTCGGATTCAACCGGGAGGTGCTTGAATCCTGCGGACGGTACTTCGCGGACCCGCAGGACGTGGCCCGGCTGGCCGCGGAAGCGGAGCTGCCATCCTCGGATGCCCGGGCCAGGGGCGAGAACGCGCGCCAGCTGGTGCGCCGCTACAACTGGGACCTGGTCACGGACGGCTATGAACAGCTGTCCCTGGACCTGGCCCGGTCGCGGGCCCGTGCACCGCGCCCGGCGCCGCGCAAAGTCTCCCAGGCGTTCTCCGGCGCCTCACAGAGCCTGGGGGCCGGACAATGACTGCCGTCGACTCAGGGATCCCCGCCGGGTCCCGCTCCGCGGGCTACTGGGGCACGGTCAAGGATCTGGCCGCCGCACAGAAGACGGCCGCCCGCGGCGCGCCTGCCTATTCGCGCTACGTCAACCGCCGGCTTGGCCGGCTACTCGCGGCGGCCGCCTGGCGGCTCGGGATGAGTCCCAACACCATCACCGCGATCAGTGCGATCTTCACCTTCACCGGGATTGCCCTGCTGATGCTGTTTCCGCCCTCGGGCGCCGTGGGTATCGGCGTGGCCCTGTGCCTCGTGACCGGCTACGCGTTCGACTCGGCCGACGGCCAGGTCGCGAGAATGCAGGGCACCGGGTCCCCCGCCGGGGAATGGCTGGACCACATGGTCGACGCCGTCAAGACCTCGGCCATGCCCTTGGCGCTCGCCGTCGGGCTCTATCGCTTTGGCGTCGTCGAGCACTGGTGGCTGCTCGTGCCGCTGGGGGCGGCCGTCGTGTCCGCCGTGCTGTTCTTCAGCATGATCCTGACGGAACAGTTGCGACGCCAGGCAGGGAGGGCTTCCGTGGCCGCAACGCAGGGGCGTTCCTGGATCCGCTCGGTGCTGGTAGTCCCGATGGACTACGGCGTTCTCTGCCTCTCCTTTGCCGTCTATGGCATCATCCCGCTGTTTCTTACCGTCTATACGTTGATCTTCGCGGCAACGGCGGCCTTCCTGGTCCTGGCGTCGATCAAGTGGTTCCGTGAACTTTCCACCGCCCCGGCGGAACTGGCCACGGCCACGGCCGGTGGAGGGCCGGAACGATGAAGCCAGGACAGACACCGTCAGGAAAGACACCGTCGGGAATGTCTCCGTCACGAATGGCAGGGGACAAGGGGCGCCGCGGCCGGTTCGTGGCCACTTCGATCGGGGTATCGGCGCTGCTGGCCCTTGGCTGCGTGGCCCTGGTCTCCGGTCTGGCGGGGGATCCCCGGGCAAGCGGTGCGCAGGCCGGCAGGCCGGCGGGCGCCGCGGCCATCGCGCCGGCCACGGCACCGGGCCCGGCGACGCCGGACGTCGTGACGCCCACGGAGCCAGGCCCCACGAATCCGGGGGCGGCCCCGCCCGCCGAGTCTCCTGCGGCGCCGGCGGACCCGCCAGCGCCGGCCGGGCCGGATCCGGCTCCGGTTGACCGGAAGGGAAAATCGGACCAGGAGCTCGCGACGATTGCGCAACCTGTTGCCGCAGCTGTGGATCTCACGTCCAGGAAGGCCGTCAGGGGCGGGGTCTCCGCGACCATCACGGAAATGACGGCGGTCCAGGGGGTCGCCGCAGGCATCGGGGAAGTGGCAGGCCCGGCGATCAGGTTCAAGGTCACCGTGCTCAACGACACCGCCGCGGCCCTCCCGCTGGACCGGGCGGTGGTTGACATCAGCTACGGCGATGACGAGCAGCCGGCCAGCCAGCTCAGCGGGCCGGACCCCACGGCTTTCCCGGCCAGCGTGGCTCCCGGCGAAAGCGGTGCAGGCGTGTTCATCTTCGCGGTGCCCCTCGACGCGCGGGACAAGGTGGAGATCCACTTCAACCTTGAGGCCGAGACGCCCATCGCCACCTTCGCCGGAACGGCGCCGGCGTGAGCGCCGGCACCTCGGAGGCGCGCCGGGAAACACCACAGATCATTCCGCACGGACAGACCGGAAGGAGGCACGCCATGACAACCGCACCCGAGAGCCAGTCTTCGCTGAGGCTGCTCCGCACCGCGGCCCGCCGGGTCAAGAAGGGGGCGAAGCGGCTGCACGCCGGCTTCGCCCTGGTGTATTTCCGCCTGAAAAATTTGGTGGCCCATGGTCCGGCCACGGGCTCAGCCCCGGTCGTCGTCTCAATGACGACTTATGGCGACCGGATCAACACGGTGACGGTCGCCCTCGAGTCGATTGCCCGGGGCAGGGTCCGGCCGCAACGCCTGCTGCTGTGGCTGCAGTCTCCCGAGCAGTTTGAGACGCGGCCGGAGTCGCTGCGGCGGCTGGAACGCCGGGGCCTGGAAATCCTGCTCACCTCCAACTACGGACCGCACACCAAGTACTACCCGTACGTGCAATCCCAAGAGCGGCACACTGCGCCAATGGTGACGTCCGACGACGACGTCGTCTACCCGCGGGACTGGCTGGCCCGGCTGGTGGCCGCCAACCGGCGGCACCCTGAAGCCATCAGCGGCCACTGGATCAGCATCATGGGTGTCGCGGGGGACCGGGTGGCTGACTACGCCACGTGGGCCAGGGCCCGTGACACGGCCGCCAGGCCGGCCAATTTTGCCCCTGGAGTGTCCGGGGTGATCTATCCGCCCGCGATGCTCGAGGAGCTCAAGCGCCGCGGCGACGGTTTCCTCTCCGTCTGCCCCGGTGCTGACGACATCTGGCTGCACTGGGTGGCGCTACGCGCCGGCATCGCGGTCCGGCAGGTCGGCACCGTACCGCACCACTTCCCGATCATCCCGGGCAGCCAGGGCCAGGCACTGGTGAAGACAAATGTAGGCGAAAACCGCAATGACCATTTGATCCGAGGCCTCTATTCGGCCGAGGACGTGGCGGCACTTGGCAACAACGCAGCCAGTCATCAACTTATCTAGGGGGAAACCATGCTCAGGAACGCCACGCTGGGGAGCGCTCAGAGGGCAGAAGGGCGGCTGACAGGCTGCCCGACGCCGGCAGGTGCCGTGCGGAAGACCGCGAAGAAACTGACGGCGCTGCTGCTCGCAGCCGCGGTGGCATTGTCGCTGGGACTCGTCGGCGGCCTCCCGGCGGCGGCCGATACGGCGCCGGCTGACCCAGGAAACCCGGCCACGCCGGTGACGGTGTCTGCCGACGGGCTGCCGACGGCGCAGATCAACGGGGTGGCCTGGACACAGGTGATCATCGGCACCACGGTTTACGTCGGCGGAAAATTTACGGAGGCGCGGCCCTTCGGGGCTGCCCCGGGGACCGGAGGTGTGGTCCGGAACAACATCCTTGCCTACAACCTGACGACCGGCGAGCTGCTGAACACGTTCACGCCGAGCTTTAACGCCGAGGTGACGGCGCTGGCGGCTTCGCCGGACGGATCCCGGCTGTATGTCGGGGGCTCCTTCACGACGTACAACGGCGCGACGGTGTGGCGGGCCGTTGCACTGAACCCTGCTAACGGTGCCCTGATCCCCGGTTTCCTGCCCCGGATGTCGTCTTCGGTCCGTGCCATCGTGGCGACTCCGACCACCGTCTATCTGGGCGGGGTGTTCAACGCCGTCGGCACCGTCTCGAGAGGCGGCCTGGCCGCGGTCAGCGCCTCCAACGCCGCGCTGCTGCCCTGGAACCCGGTGGCCGCCGGGGGCCGGGTCAACGCCCTGGTCCTCTCGCCCGACGGCGGCAGCATGGTGGCGGGCGGGGCGTTCACCACCATGAATGGTTCCAGCAACCCCGGCTTCGGCCTCGCGAAGGTTGATACGGCCATGGGCGCACTCCTGCCTTTCAAGATCAACAACACCGTCCGCAACGGCGGCACCGACGGGGCCATAACCACCCTGGCCACGGACGGCACCAACATCTTCGGAGCGGGCTACTCGTTCAGGGGGACAGCTCCCAAGGTGATCTCCAACTGGGAAGGGATGTTCTCGGTCAAGTGGTCCGATGACTCCACCACCTGGCTGGAGGACTGCCATGGTGACAGTTACTCCATCCAGCCCATGGGCGACGTGGTCTATCTCGCCGGCCACGCCCACTACTGCGGTAATCTTGGCGGCTTCCCGCAGACCGAACCCCGGCAGTTCAACCGCGGCATCGCGTTCAGCAAGCAGGCCACGGGCACCCTCACGACGGACAGCCACGGCTATCCGAACTTCGCCGGCACGCCGTCGCCTTCGCTGCTGAACTGGTTCCCTATCGTGGACGCCGGCACGTTCACGGGCCAGGGCCAGGGCCCGTGGACCCTTGCCGGGAATGCGGACTACGTGGCGATGGCCGGCGAGTTCACCATCATCAACAACCAGCCCCAGCAGGGGCTGACCCGCTTCGCCAAGAGCAGCATCGCGCCGGACGTGCGCGGCCCCCGGATCACCGGGTTGAACTCCAACCCGTCCCTGTCCACCCCCGCGGCCGGGGCCGTCCGGGTCCGGTGGCAGGCCAACTGGGACCAGGACAACGAGAACCTCACCTATGAGGTGCGGCGCAACGGGGCTGTGATCTCCACCGTCAACCAGGCATCGACGTTCTGGCGGCGGCCGGGCATGACCTTCACGGACACCGGCCTCGTGCCGGGGCGCAGCTACGGCTACCGCATCTTCGCCCGGGACGCCTTCGGCAACGAGGCCCGCAGCGATACCGTCTCGGTGACCGTCGCCGGATCAGTCGCGGCGCCGGGAACCTACGCGCAGCAGGTCCTCGCGGACCAGCCCGGCAACTACTGGCGCCTGGGTGAAACTGCCGGTGCCACCGGCGTGGACCTGGCGGGCAAGGACGATCTGATCGTCCGGCCCGGGGTCAGCTTCGGCGCCGCCGGAGCCCTGGGCGGGGACGCCGACACCGCCGCGGCCTTCAACGGCACCGCCGACGGTGTGGCCAGCAGCCCCACGCTCGCGGGCAGGTCCAACACATTCAGCGCCGAGGCGTGGATCCGGACCAGCTCAACCCGGGGCGGCGAGGTCATCAGCTACGGAAACACCCAGACGGGAGTCTCCACGGACTCCGACCGGAAGGTCTACATGGACAGCCCGGGACGGATCTTCTTCGGGGTCCGCCCGACGGGCACCAGCTCAGGCGGGGCCCGGATCACCGTGAACACCACGGCGAGTTACAACGATGACCAGTGGCACCACATCGTGGCCACCCTCGGCGCCGGCGGAATGCAGCTCTTCGTGGACGGCACCCTGGGGGCCAACCGCACCGGCACCACCACCGCGTGGCCCTTCGACGGTTTCTGGCGGATCGGCGGCGACAACCTGAACGGCTGGCCCAGCGTTCCCGCCAGCCGCTACCTGGCCGGCCTGATCGACGACGTCGCCATCTACCCCTCGGCATTGCCGCTGTCCAGGGCACAGGCACACTACGCCGCTTCAGGCCGTGCGGTGACGGCCCCGCCGGCAAACGTTCCCCCGGTGGCGGCATTCACCTCGTCCGCCACCAACCTCGCGGTTGCCTTCGACGCCTCCGGTTCCTCCGATAGTGACGGGACCATCACCGGATATGCGTGGAACTTCGGTGACGGGACGTCGGGAACAGGCGCCACAGCGTCGCACGCCTATGCCGGCGCGGGCAGCTACCCGGTGACCCTCACCGTGACGGATAACAACGGCGCCACGGGCACCGTCAACCGCGCTGTGGCCGTCACGGCCCCGCCGGCCAACGCTGTCCTCGCCGCAGACGCCTTCGGGCGGTCCCTGACCGGCGGCTTCGGCACCGCGGATACCGGCGGGGCCTGGACGGTCTCGGGAGGCAATTCCAACTTCGCGGTGAACAACGGAACCGGGGCAATGACCCTTGGGGTGGGTGGGGCCAGCCGCACCGCCTACCTCACCTCGTTGTCGGCCGCGCCTTTCGACGGAAGCGTGAAGGTTTCCGCCGATAAGATCGCCAACGGCGGCGGCATGTACGTCTCATTGGTAGGCCGGCGGGCGGACAACAACGACTACCGGGCAAAGGTCAAGATCGCGAGCGACGGGGTGGTGTCGCTGTACCTGACCAAGGTCATCAACGATGTTCAGACCACTCTGGCCGGCCCGTTCACCATCCCCGGACTGAGCATGGCCGTCAATGACCCGCTGGTCATCAGGCTGAAGTTGGACGGTACCGGGCCGACGAACCTCAGCGGCAAAGTCTGGCGGGCCTCCGGAACAGAACCGGCGGCTTGGCACCTGACTGCCAGTGACTCGACCGCTGTCCTGCAGACCGCCGGCAGTCCGGGCCTGATCGGCTACCTGTCCGGTTCCGCCACCAATGTGCCGGTGATACTGCGATTCGACGACTTCTCCGTGAAAATTCCATAGGCCCCGGGCGGTTTGACAAGCTCGACGTACGACCTGACCGGCGGACCGGCGGGGGAGGAACTGCAGGGACCAGCGGGGAACCAGAGAAGACCAGAGCAGGACGGCCGGCTGAGCAAAGGAGCACCATGATGCCGTGGATGATTTGGGGTCCGACGAGGCTCGAGCGGCCAGGACTGTCACCTGGCATGAGTTACCGGCCCGGCCGGCCCCGGGCGCGCCGGAGTGCGGCTGCCCGCAGCTCAGCCGCGGCCATCAGCGCCGTGCTCGCCGCGGCCCTGGTCCTCGTGCAGGCGCCGGGGGCCATCGCTGACTCCGCGCCTGCCGACCCTGCCAGTCCATCGTCTCCTGTCACCGTGACGGCGGACTCCCTGCCCACCGTCCAGATCGACGGGGTGGTGTGGCAGCAGGCCATCATCGGGGATACCGTATACGCGGTGGGAAGGTTCAGCACCGCCCGGCCCGCCGGCGCCGCTGCCGGCTCGCAGACGACGCCGCGCAACAACATTCTGGCGTACAGCCTGAGCACGGGCAGGCTCATCACCAGGTTTACGGCCTCGCTCAACGCCCAAGGCCTGGCAGTGACGGCTTCCCCGGACGGCACGAGGCTGTACGTGGGCGGCGACTTCACCCAGGTCAACGGCCAAGTGTCGAGCCGAGTGGTCGCCCTCGACCCGGCGAACGGTGCCATAATCCCCGGCTGGTCACCGGGGATATCGGGCCAGGTCCGGGCCATCGCGGCCACCCCGGACACGGTGTACCTGGGCGGTTCGTTCAACGCGGTAGGATCCACCTCCAGGTCAAAACTGGCGGCTTTCCGCGCCTCCGACGGCGGCCTGCTGGCCTGGCAGCCGAGGGCGGCGGGCGGGAGCGTCAATGCCTTGGTCCTGGCCCCGGACCGCAGCAAGCTGGTGGTCGGAGGATCATTCACGGCTTTGAACGGCAGCAGCCAGCCAGGCTTCGGCCTGGGCGCCGTGGACACTGTCAACGGCGGAAGCCTGGCGACACCGGTCAACGATGTGGTGCGGAATGCCGGCAGCGACGCGGCCGTCACCTCACTCTCGAGCGACGGGACGAGCTGGTACGGGACGGCCTTCATCAACGTCTCCAACAAGGGGACCGGGAACCTTGAGGGATCGTTCGCCGCCAACTGGTCCAATCTGGACATCAAATGGATCGACGACTGCCGGGGCGACTCGCATAGTGTGTTTGCCAACAATACCGCCGTCTACAAGGCGGGACATTCCCACGACTGCGGGAAAATTAATGGTTTCCCGGAGACAATGCCCAAGTCGTGGCACCGGGCGCTTGCCTACAGCAAGGCAGCCACGCAGACGCTGACTCGGCCCAGCACGAGGTTCCCGAGCTTCCTGGGCAAGCCGGCGCCGGCGCTATTGGCCTGGTTCCCGGATATGGACACCGGCACGGCCACCGGCCAGAACCAGGGCCCCTGGGTCGTCACGGGCAACGACCAATACGTCGTGATGGGCGGCGAGTTCAAGAACGTCAACCTGAGTGGACAACAGGGCCTCTCGCGGTTTGCGATCAGCGCCATCGCGCCGAACAAGGAAGGGCCAAGGTCTTCGTCGGCGGCCACCAACCCGGTGCTGACGTCGCCTTCCGCCGGCAAAATCAACATCAGCTGGCAGTCCAACTGGGACCGGGACAACTCCCGGCTGAGCTACACGCTGTACCGGGATGGGAAGGTCATCAACACCCGGACGATGTCTTCCAGGTTCTGGTACCGGCCCACTGCGGAGTACCTCGATTCGGTGCCGCCCGGTACCGCCCACAGTTACCGGGTGGTTGTCACGGATGCGTTCGGCAATGCCAAATCCTCCACCTCGGTGAGCCTGACTGCCAAGTAAGGGGGGCAGACTGGTCCGCGCCGGGCTTGTCCGGGCCGGATCCGTTCGCGGCTCCGGCCCGGACAAGCCTAAGTGCCCGCCGATTATTTAGTTGGTGTGGCGCCTGGCTTGAGTGTGTAGTTCCATTCGGGGTGCCTCCGGTCGATGAAGTCGGGGACCTTGACCTGGGCAGGGTCCCCCTCCAGACGCCATTCGGTGCCGTTGTATTTATACTGCCCGACCATTGCCCTTTTCTTGGTGTCGACACTGATGACGGGCCGGCCCGCATCCAGGTACCCGGCGGCCCGGTGGTTGAGGTAGCCGGATTGGCCATCGCGGTCCGGATGCTGCCTGCCCTCGAGCGTCATGGCATTTGCCTGCAGGCTGAAACCGTTGTCCTTGAGGAGTTTTGCCATGGTCCGAGGCTGCAGCGTGCCCCCTTTCGGTGAGCTCCGTGGCGAGTTTCCCGGTGGAGAGCGTGGTCCAGGACAGGGCTGATTCGGGTTCCCCGCGGCGGGTGGGTTCCACCAGTGCCAGCAGGCCGGGACCAGGCCCGGGTCCTTGTCCGTCAGGGTCTTCCGCACCGGCCCGGCGGACACGACCCAGGGGCGTGGTGCCGGCCTCCGGTTCAGTTATTTATCGGCGAGCCATTAGCCGTTGTAGCGGATGCCGAGGGTCTTGCCCTCCGCGAGCAGGACGAGGTTGTCTGCCCAGCGGTTGGTCGTCGTCATGCCCGGGGTCGTGCTGGCGGCGCGGCTGATGACGCGGACGGGGTACTTCGAGCCGTTGCCGAAGTCGAACTGGTTACGTCCCAGTTTGTTGCCCGTGACCGTGACGGTGATGTTGGAGTACTTCCCGTTGTCGATGTTGATGGACGTCTGGCCGTCATCCACCCAGTTCTTGTCCACGACGACGTTGGCGAGCTTGGCAACGTTCTGCTGCAGCATGATGCCGATGCCCGCGTGCGTGCCGCGGGGGTTGGGTGCGCTGCCGGTTCCGGGCCTGGAGTCGGCCACGATGTTGTTGCCGGCGATGCGGATGTTCTCGCCGCCCTGCACCTGGATGCCGTCGTTGTGCGTGCCGTCACTGTGGGCCGGGTCGTTGGAGAAGAAGGTCAGCCCGTGGATGTAGTTGCCCTCTGCCGTCACGTTGGCTGCCGCCGGGCCGCCGGGGCGGTTGAAGATGCCGAGGCCGTCATTGGTGCCCTGGATGTGGTTCCGCCTGGCCGTGTAGTCATGGCCGACGATGCCGTCGCGGTAGTAGGACGGGCTGTCCGGGATGAGCGTGCTGTCCTGGACCACGAGGTTGACGACGGCGGCGCTGTTGGCATCGACGATGCCCGTGTTGGACTTGGGGACCGCCTTGCCGCCGTGCAGCCGGCTGTTCTTGATGGTCACGTTCTTGGCCCGGACCTTGATGTCGCCGTAGATGTCCAGACCGTCCAGGACGGTGCCGTCCTGGGTGATGACCAGGTCGGCGCCGGAGGTGTTGTAGGCCTTCAGCGCGGTCCCGGCGACCACGCCGGACGTGGTCGTTGATGGCTGGTAGGAGCCGGGGGCCAGTGCGGTGCGGGAGGCCGGGGCGGTGGCGGCCGTCGTCATGGCGGCCGTCGCCGTGACGCTGCCCTGGGCCTGGAGCCCCATGACCGGCTGGCCGGCCGCTGCGGCCGGAGCCTGCGCCGCCTCAGCGGCGGGAGCCTGCGCCGCGGGCGCCACCGCGGCGGGGGCCTGCGCGGCGGGCACCTCAGCAGGGGAAACAGCAGCCGCGGACGCGGCGGTGGCAGCGGACTTCGGCGCGGCGGCCGCGATTGCCGGCTTCAACCCACCGGCCTGGACTCCGGACCCGGAGGCGGCGCCGCTGCCGGTGCCGCTCGGGCCTTGGGCCGCAAGCTGTCCGCAGCCCGTCAGGGTGAGGGCCGCGATAGTGAGGGCCGCAGCGCTCAGGGTGTATGTTGCGCGGATGTTCTTGCTCTGGGGGCCGATCGCCATAGTTGAAAACCTCACAAGTCTCGCTTTCCGGGCACGGGGAAGCGCACAGACATAACGGTGTGGCGGGTGGCGTGGAGGCCTGGTCTGCCAGCGGCATTCAAGCCGTGTCGGTATGTTGCATCGTGCGGTCAGCGCGGGTACCGGTACCTGGGACCCAGGCATGGGCGGAGCCGTGGCACCTGCAATGCTGATTACCGGGAGCGTCCCCGACCCCGGCTACTGAGGCACCACGCTAGTCGAGGCAGTTCAATGTTGCAAATTGGTAACGACGCGGCAGGTGCTATTACAACTTGATTACGACCCTGGCGTGTCGCTTGCGGACCCGGAGATTCCCCGCCAATTAAGGATGCCGGAGGGCCGGCACGAGCGGAGCCAGTGGGCATTTTCGTTAGTTCGTCGGGGGTCCAGGTCCAGGCTGCGGGGTGGCCGGGTTCACGGACATTCCCCGCGCAGGGGCTGGCGGGCATATTCCGGTTATGTCCGGTGGCGGGCGCGACGAATGGGCATGTCCTCCCGGGGAGCAGCCCGATCCCCGCGGCGGAGCCACCCGCACATGCCCCCGCGGATCCGGACATGTCCCGCGCCGGGGCCGGCGGATGGGCATTTTCCGGTTATGTCCGGTGGCGGGCGCGGCGAGTGGGCATGTCCTCCCGGCGCGAAGAGGTCTTGGCCCCGCCTAACCCCAATGCCGTTCGGTTAGGCGTTCGGGTCCAGGGTCAAGTCCCGTCGAATCGGCGTGTCCGTGGGGATATGGGTGTGGCTCCTGCTTGAGTAGTTCGGTCCACCAAGACTGATCCACCCCCACGGGAGCCACTATGCCCGATTCTGCCATCAATCACGCTCCGGGGGTATTCGCACCCGGGCATCTGGGCGAGCTGACCCGTGTCGTTCCCTTCGACATGGTTGATGCCGCGCTCGAGGCCGCCGGAGGCCGGGAACGCCGGGTGCGCAGGCTGCCCTCACGGGTGGTGATCTACCTGCTGCTCGCCGGGGTCCTGTTCGCCGACCAGGGCTGGAAGCAGGTCTTTTCACGCCTGGTCACGGGGCCGCCGGCACCGGTGAAGACACCTTCGGCCTCATCCTTGAGCCAGGCCATGCGCCGGGTGGGAACGGCCCCGCTGCGTGAGCTGTTCACCCTTCTCAAGGGCCCTGCGGTGTGCGGGTCCCGGCAGGTGACCCGGTTCGCTGGCCGGCTGGTCGTGGCCATCGACGGCACGCAGATGGCCGTGGCCGATACCGAGGCCAACCGGGCCAGGTACCCCAAGCCGCGCGGCGGCGTCAACGGGGAGGCCGGGTACCCGATGATCCGGCTGGTTGCGATCCTCACGGCCGGGACCCGTTCGGTGATCGACGCGGCCTTCGGCACCGACGCCGTGGGCGAGCTGACCTACGCCCGGCAGCTCATCTCCTGCCTGCAACCGGGCATGGTGCTGCTCGGGGACCGGAACTTCGCCACCTACGGCTTCTTCCGTGAAGTGGCCGAAACGGGCGCGGACTTCCTTTTCCGCGCCAGGACCGGTCTCAGCGCCATGAAACTGCCGGTCCTTCAGCAGCTGGCCGACGGTTCCTACCTCTCCCATGCCGCCGGCCAACGCGTACGGGTCATCGACGCCGAACTCACGGTCACCACCGAGGCCAAAACGCTCACCGCCGAATACCGGCTGGTCACCACGTTGCTCGACCCGATCCAGGCTCCCGCCCTGGGACTGGTCAGGCTCTACCATGAGCGTTGGGAGATCGAAACGGCCTACTGCGAATTGAAATCACGCATCCTGAACGGCCGGGTGCTGCGCGGCCGGCACCCTGCCGCGGTCATCCAGGAGACCTGGGCGCTGCTGTCCTGCTACCAGGTGTTGCGCACCGCGATGACCGATGTGACGCTGCGGCATCCCGAGATCGATCCGGACCGCCTGTCCTTCACCATCGGACTGAGGTCCGCCCGCGACCAGGTGGTCCAGGCCCGCGGGATCCTCAGCGGAACCGTGGTGGACCTGGTCGGTCGCATCGGGGCGGCCATGCTGGCCGAACCGTTGCCCGCCCGCCGCATCCGCTCCCGGCCCCGGGTGGTCAAACGCGCGATCTCCAAGTACCGCGCCAAGGAACGGGATGTCGACCGTCGGACCTATCCCGCGACACTCGACACCAGGATCTTGACACCGGATCCCGGCCCCTAACCGAACGGCATTGCGCCTAACCCCGGCGAACTAACGAAAATGACCACTTGCCGGCCGCAGGCTTATTTTCGGCGGTACTCGCTGTACACGTATCCGAAGGCCCCCGCGGACATGCCCAGGCCCCTCGCGGCGGTCCTCATACCCTGGGCCCTTTGCGCTGTCGACCCCGTCACGGCACCGGCCGCCAGGCGCGAGGCACCCCCGAGCAGGCGGAGCGATCCGGAGGCCAGTGAAGCGGCCCGCGACGTGAAGCGGGCGGCGGGCGTGCCGGCGAGCTCCAGGCCGACCCGGGCAGCGGAGTTCCCGCTCCGCAGGGCCCGCCGCAGCACCCAGCCCCGGGTGAGCCGGGCGGCCGGAACCCGGTCCACCACCACCGCCTCGTCACACCAGAGCATGGTGCCGCCCCGCTGCACGAGTTGCCGGGTGAAGAGGGTGTCCGAGCCCCCGCTGAGGCCGAAGCGTTCATCGAAGCGCAGCTGCAGGGCCCGGACCTGCGCCAGATCCAGGAGCAGGTTGTTCGTCGCGGCCACGTCCAGGCGCGAGCCGGTGGCGAGCCGGCGGCGCCGGAAGAAGCCCCCGGCTTCGATCCAGGGTTCCGGTTCGTGTTCGTACTCACTGACCACCGGGCCGACGACGGCGGCGGCGCCGGTGGAGCGCTGCAGTGACAGCAACTGCGCCAGCCAGCGCTCGGAGGGTACCTCGTCGTCGTCGATGAACACGAGCAGGGCACTGGCCGCGGCTTCGGTCAGGGCACGGTTCCGCGCGGCGGCGATCCCGGGCTTCGGTTCATGGACGTAGCGGACCAGGCCCGGCGGAAGGGTGCCGGCAAGCTGTTCCACGATCGGCCGGGCGCTGGCCGCCGGATCGTTGTCGATGACCAGCACCGTGGCGGGCGGCCCGTCCGGGCCGCCGTCGCCGGACAGGGCCTGGACGCCGAGCCGGGGGAGCGCGAGGGCGATATCCTCGGGCCTGCGGTAGGCCAGCACCGCAATGACAGTGCCGCCTGTTTCGAGACCGTCCGTCGCGGCTCCGCCGCTGGAGTGCATGGTTTCAGCCATTCCGATCGTCTGCTTTCTTGTCTCGGTTCCTGCGCCGGTTGCTGCCCCGTTCCGGGACTGCCGGCCGGCCCGACAGCGCCAGGGCCTGGGCCGCATAGCCGGCGAGCATCCGCCGGTGGAAAAGCCGCAGCGCACCCAGCGCCAGCGCCGCGAAGATGGCGAGCCCGCCGAGGAGATGCCACAGGCTGTCCACCTCGGCGAGGGACCACAGCCCGTAGCCGGCCGCGCCCCACAGCGCGGCGTGTACCGCGGGCAGGATCGACCCCAGCTGCGACTTCGCGCTCACGCCGGTCAGCCGGGTCTGGATCCTCAGCAGGACCGGTGTCAGCACGAACCCGGCCGCCGAGTAGCCCACGGCGACGCCGAAGACGCCGAACTGGAGGCCGATCACGATGCCGCCCACCTGCACGAGGGCCGCGAGGATCTCGTAACGGATGATCAGGGCGCCCTGGCCGAGACCCTTCATCAGGGACGGGGTGATGTAGAAGACCGTTTCGCGGGCACCCCCGATGGCCAGCACGCTCACCAGCGCCGCGGCGGGCAGCCATTCCCGTCCCAGCACGAGGATCACGAGTTCGGGTGCGGCGCAGGCCACGAAGGTCATCAGGGGGATGGCGGAAATCGCGAGGATCCGCGTGGCAGCAACCAGGCTGGCGGCCACCTGCTCACGGCGGCCAGCGGACCGCGCAAAGGCAGGGAACATGACCCGGTTGACCGTCTGCCCGATCAGCTGCACCGGCACCACCAGGATGCGGTACGCCATGCCGTACAGCGAGAGGGAAGAGACGCCCAGGACCCGGCCGACCAGGATGTTGTCCAGGTTCCGGGAGAAGTAGGCCAGGCAGTCCGTGGCAAAGACGCTGACACTGAACCGTAACAGCGGCACCACTTCGCGGAAAGCGAGGTTGGGGAGCGGCCCCCGGCTGGCCGCCAGCAGCAGCGAGCTGCAGACGAGGTCGGTGGTGACCACCTGGTAGGCCATGGACCACGGACCCGCCCCGGCAAGAGCGGCGCCGATTCCCGCGGCGCAACCGGCGGCGGCTGCCGCGATGTCTGCCGCACCCACCCGGTGCAGCAGCAGGTCCCGGGATAGCATGGCCCGCGGCGTTATCGCAAGGGCTTTCAGCGGGATGGCGAGGGCCAGCAGCCTCAGGAGGGGTTCCAGCTGGCCCGCCCCGAAGAAGTCCGAGACCCACGGGGCGGCGAACCAGGTGGCGGCAGCGAGGACGCCGGCGACGAGCAGATTCAAGGTGGCGGTGGCGCCCGCCATCTTGCGGGTCACCTCCGGCCGCTGGATCAGTGCGGCCGACAGGCCCTGGTCCAGCACGAGGGCGACCAGGCTGATGTAGACCGTGGCCGCGGCGATGGTTCCGTAGCTCTGCGGTCCCAGGATCCGGGCCAGCACCACGGCGCAGAGCATCTGGAACCCCTGCCGGGCCAGCACCGCGCCGAGGCTCCACCGGACGCTCCGGGCCGTTTTCCGGCCGGTCTCCTGGCCCGTCTTCGGAGCCGGGCCGGCCGGCGGCGTCCCCGTACCGGCACCGTCCCGGCCAGGTGCGGAGGCGGCCTGGTCCGTGCGGCCCGCGGCGTTGCCGTTCACAACAGCGTGCCGGCCGCCAGGGCCAGATGGCCGGCCATCAGCGTCCCGTACCGTTCCGGGCTGTGCCGGCGTTCCGCTTCCGCCGCATCCAGCACGGCGTCGGCCCGGTAGTCCCGCCAGCCGGCGGCGACACGGACCAGGGCGGCGGCGAGCCGGGCGGCGTCGCCGGGCTCCACGAACTGCGCCGAGCGGTACCCGGCGGCCGCCTCCCGGAGCCCGGAAGTGTCGCTGACGATGACCGGCCGGGAGGCGAGGACCGCCTCCACGGCCGTGTTGCCGAAGGGTTCGTCGAGGCGTGAGGGCACGACGACGACGTCGGAGTGCGCCAGGAACGGCCAGATGACCTTCTGGAAGCCATGAAACGTCACCGCGCCGTCCGCTCCGCCGTCCGCCACCTGCCGGCGGAGTCCGGCCTCGTACGCTTCATAGCCGGGGAAGACGGCCCCCACGATGGACAGCCGGGCCGGCACGCCGTCCCGCCGGAGCCGCAACAGGGCGTCGACGGCGACGTCGACTCCCTTGCGGTGGGACAGGCGGCCGAGGTAGAGGATCCGGAGTCCGCCTGCCAGGTCCTCCCGCGGCGGGACCGGCTCGGCCGGTCCGGGAACGCCGTTGTACAGGACGGTGGCGCGGCCCCGCAGCGCAGGGAGCGCCGCGGCGAGGGTATCGGCGCTGAACCGGCTGTTCGTGAGGATGCCGCGGGAGAGCAGGAGGGGCAGGGCCAGGGCGGCACGCAGGGCACGGGATGCGTTGGCCTCGGCCTCGTGGACATGGGTCACCACCGGAACACCGGTCAGCCGCCCGGCGGCCGTCCACAACGGGACCGTGACAGTATTGGCGAGAATGACATCCGGGCGTGCACCGCGGATCACCCCGACGCTGCGGAGCATGCCGTGGACGGACGTGGCGGCCAACCGGAGCATCCCCGGCGCGGACAGCATGCTCTTGCGCAGGACCGGTGTCGGCGAGAGGATCACGGCGGCGCCGCGGCGTTCCAGTTCCGGCACGAGGGGGCCCGACGCCGGAAGCGCCACCAGGACACGCGCACCGGAGCGGTGCAATCCATCGATGGTCTCCAGCAGCACGCGGTCCGAGCCGTAGAGGTCGGCACCGGGATGCGCGACCAGTACCGAGAGCTGCCCGGCAGTGTTCATCGTTCCCCCCATGGATCGGTGACGGTGACGGAAAGGTGTCCGGCAGGGAAAGACTACGGCCGGCGTTCCGGTTTGGCTAGGATTTGGTGCGGCCATCACGGAAATGCGGCATGGACTGTGGAAAACATGTGGTTCAACTCCTTCCGCCCGGCACGTTTGCAGTCAATAATGGGGCGACAGGGGACCATGAAGTACCGTGCCGGTGCAGGCATGGCGTGGTGGCCGCATGGGGGGATCCTTGGAGCTAGCAGAATACGGGCGCGCGATCGTGCGGGGCTGGTGGGTACTGGTCCTCTGCGTGCTGGCAGGCCTGGGATCCGCGGCGCTCGCCACGGCCGCCGCAACTCCCTCATACCAGAGCAGCGTCAAGTTCTTCGTGGTGTCGCCGCCGGCAGCCGGCCAGTCCGCCCTTCAATCCCGGGAGCTGTCGAAGCAACGCATCCTGGCGTACCCCGGCCTCGTCAAGAGTGACAAATTTGTCGAAGGGCTGGTCAGGAACGGCACCACGGGCCTGTCAGCAGCCGCCATCACCGAAAGCATCAGCGCCTCGGCGGACAAGGACACTCTGATGCTCACCGTCGTCGTGAGCCTGCCGGACCGGGCCAAGGCGGTCGATACCGCCCGGGCGGTTGCCGGCAGCCTCGGTGCGGCCGTCGGCGAACTGGAGGCCGGGCGCACGGAGACCGGCGCCGGCCAGACGGTGCTGAAAGTGGTGGCAGGACCTACGGACGAGACCGCGCCGGTGTCCCCGCGGCCCACCCTGAACCTTGCCCTCGGTGGATTGCTGGGCCTCGGAGCCGGTATCGCCATCGCCGTGTCGCGCCGCCTGCTGGACAAGACCCTGCGGACCGTGGCGGACGTCGAGGCGGCTGCCGGACTGCCGTTGCTGGCCGGCCTCCCCGTCCCGGCCCCGGCGGCCGGGTCCGCGGGCCAGGCGCCCAAGGGGTCCCCGGCCCGCCGGAGGGAGTCCGCCTCCGCCCTCGGGGAGGCAGTGCGGCGGCTCCGGACGAACATAGACCACTTCCCCGCCATGCCGGCCTCCGGCGTCGTCGCCGTCACCTCGGCCACGGCAGGGGAGGGCAAATCCAGTGCCGCCCTCCTGCTGGCACGGTCCTGGGCCGAGGCAGGGGTATCGGTCCTGCTGGTCGAGGCGGACCTGCGCAGTCCCCGGCTCGCCGGGGAACTGGGACTCGGCGGCGGGCTGGGGCTCGCGGACGTCCTCGCGGGCCGTGCGGCGCTGGGGAAGGCCATCGCGCAGACGGACGGAAACGGACCCCATATCCTGGCGGCCGGCACGGTTCCGGCCGCGCCCACCGAGCTGCTCGCCGGCCGGTCCACGGCCACCGTGCTGGGACAGCTGCGGGACACGTACAGCCGCGTCATCATCGACGCGCCCGCCATGCAGCCGTTCAGCGACGCCGCGCTGCTCGCCGCCAGCGCCGACTGCACCGTCCTGGTGCTCAGGCGCGGACGGGTGACCCGCGAACTGCTGGCGTCATCCCTGCGGAACCTTGAACTGGTCGGCGCCCGGCTCGCCGGCGTCGTGCTCACCGACCTTCCCCTCCGCCGGCCCGGACGCTTCACGGCACGATCCGGGCGGCCCCCGGCGCCGGCGCAAGCGGCCGCGGTGGCGCCGGCCGCGGAGGCGCCGGCTGGTGTTCCGGCCGGTCCTCGGGTCAAGCACGCCGCAGCGCGGCAGTGACGGTGCGGGCAAACGGATCCGGCCGGCGCCGGGATCCGGGCAGGGGGGTCTGAATGCAGCTGGCGCTCTGGATCGGCCTGTGCCTGGCCGCCTCCGTCCTCCTCCGCACCCGGGTCAGGGTGTTGCTCGCGGCAGTGCTCGGCCTCTGGATCCTGGTACCCGCCGTCGGCTCCTCGCTCCTCACGGGCGTGACCTCGGGCCCGCTGTCCGTCCACGCCGCCACCTGGCTCGTGCTGTGCATTCTTGTCATCCGGATGCTTCATGATCCCTGGAGCGTCCACGAGGCACTGGCCCGTCACTTCTTCCTATTCCTCACCCTCGGCCTGGTCATGGTGGCCGCCTTCCTGGCGTCGGCCACGTCCAGCGCCGGCGGGGGGATGGTGCTCCTGGCGGACCAGATTGTGGTTCCGGGGCTGTTCTTCCTGATTGTGCTATCGGACGCTGCCCGGGGCGAAGGGCTCGTGGCCCTGCTCCGGACCGTGCTGTTGACTCTCGTGGCGCTTGCCTGCGTCGTGGCGGTCACGCAGTGGCTGACGAAAAGCGTGCTGTTCTACGAATCCGGCTACAGCACCCAATACTGGTTTGACCGGGACCAGGAACGCTGGATGGCGACGCTGGACCAGCCGCTGGCCCTGTCGCTGTTCATCTGCCTGACGGCACCGCTCCTTGCCGGGCTGAAGCGCCGCTGGCTGCAGCTGCCCCTGCTGGCGCTGATGGCGGTGGGCATCCTCATCACCCAGTCGCGCGTGGGGCTCGTTGCCCTGGCCGTGACGGTCGTGGCTACCGTGCTCTTCGCCCGGTGGCGGACCCGGGTCAAGGCGGCCCTGCTGCTCGTGCTGGCCGGAGCCGCGGGCGGCCTGATGGCCTCGCCGCTCGTGGCGGGCGTGGCCGCGAGGGTCGCCGACGATACCGGCTCCGCCCAGGCGCGCGGCCTGGCCTTCGACTATTTCCTGGGCCGCTGGGGCGACTACGCCGTGGCAGGCCAGGGCATCGGCGCCAGCTACCGGCTGGCCGTGCAGGCCGGGCTGGAGACCAGCTTCGAAAATCCCACGGTGATGTACAGCGTCGACTTCGGCCTGCTGTTCGCGCTGCTCTACTTCGGTTCCATGGCCGCGCTGGTGCTCGGCGCCGCGCTCACGGCCGGCCCCAGGAGCGGGTATCCGGGCCTGGTGCTCGCCGGCGCCATGGCCGTTGTCATCCCGCAGACCTACAGTTCCCTGGCCACGCGCTCCGCAGCCGGCATCCTGGTCTGGACGGTGCTGGCGATGGTGGTCGTCGCGGCAGGGGAGGCCCGGACGCGCGCCGGGCAGGAACGCGCGGCTGCGGCCGGTCCGGCTGCGGCTGCCGCGCGGAGGCGCGGCACGCTGACCGCGCCGGGACCGGGCTGAATGATCGGCCGCCGGCAGTTTCTGGGCGCCGCGGCGGCCGGGGCAGCGTTCGCTGCAACCGGCTGCTCCCCGTGCCCGGGGGACGCCAACGTGCCTGCCCGCGCGGCGGCCAGGCCGCACCCCGCCGCCGTCCCCGCGGCCGCCGCGGCACGGGCCCTCGTGGCGGAAGGCGCCGTCGCGGCTGCCGGGGAGAAGGGCCCGTTCACGGTCGCGGGGCTGCTGGCGGCGCCGTCGTTCTTCATCGCGCACCGGGGGTCCGGGGACAACTGGCCCGAGCACACCCTGCACGCCTACCGCCAGTCGGCGGCTGCCGGCCTGAAGGCCCTCGAGGTCGCCGTCTCGTCAACCCGGGACGGGGTGCTGGTGTGCCACCACGACCTCAACACCGCGCGGCTGACCGGGACCGACCTGACCATCGCCAGGGCGTCCTATGCTGCGCTGGCGGCGCTGCGCAATGATGCCCGGGCCTGGCTGGGCCCGGCCACACCGCTGGAACCCATCCCGCTCCTGACGGAGGTCCTGGACGCCTTCGCCGGCAGCCACGTGATCTTTCTGGAGGACAAACCGGGGACCAATGCGGACGAAATCCTGGCCCTGCTGGAAGGCTATCCGGGCGCCCGGGAGCACCTGGTCTGGAAGCAGCCCGCCAGTTCCCCCGGCCACGTCCAGGCGGCAGCCAACGGCTATGCCACGTGGGGCTACTTCAGCGCGCCGGACCGGGGCAGGATCGCCGAGCTCGTGCCAAAACTGGACCTGCTCGGGATCCACCACACGGCCCCCGAGGCGATGGTCCGCGAACTCGTCGCGTCGGGCAAGCCGGTGATCGCCTGGGAGGTGCACCGCCGCAGCGAGCATCTGAGGCTGCGGGAGCTGGGGGTCCGCGGTTTCATCTGCTCCAACGTCCGCCACGTCCTGCACCAGGAAGAGCCGCGCAGCCAGGACGGCTTCGCCGGGGGCCGGCGCGGCACGGGCGACCTGCCGTGGCGTGCGGACGCCGTGTGGGACGAACAACCGGCCTTCGTCGACGGCGCCGTCCGCATCGCCAGCCAGGAAAAGTCCGGCTACCTGCTCGGATCCATGGCCGGAGCCGCGGATGCCCCGGACTGGGAGCTCGAGTTCGAGCTGCGCTGGCCGGAAGGGCTACCCTCCGGCCAGCCGGGCGCGGGGGTGGCCTTCGGGCAGGACGGGGACACGCCATACCGGGCCGACGCCGGCCCGACGTCGGCGGGGTACCACCTGGACGTCGGCGGGGACGGCCGGCTGACGCTCTACCGCCAGGACGGCCGGGAGGGTTCCGCCGTCCGGCTCGCGGAAGCCGGGAGCCCCGCGCCGGCGTCGGGCCAGTGGCTGAAGTTCGTGGTTTCGGTACACCCATGGAGCATCGGCGTCCGGCGGCTGGGCGCCGAAGCGGCGGTCTGGACGCTCACCTCGGAAGACACCCGCTACGGCGGGGGATGGTTCTCGCTGTTGAAGAATTACGACGCCGGGCCGCCCGTGGAGTTCCGCGGCGTGCGGGCGCGCAGCTTGGCTGCAACAGCGGCTGCCACGGGCAGCTGCGCGAACGTGGGATAATTACGCTTAATGTATGTGACGTATTAGTTCCGCCCGGCCGCCGGGCCCGGCGGAAGGTGCGTCCCAGCCAAAGCCGATCCAGGAGTCTCCGCCATGGTTGTCACCCCAGCCCATCTCAGCCGCGCTGCCGCGACGCTGGGAAACGAAGAGGTCCGCAGGATCCGCAACGACTTCCCGATCCTCCACCAGTCCGTCAACGGCAAGCCGCTCATCTACCTGGACTCCGGGGCGACCTCGCAAAACCCGCTCAGTGTCCTGGAAGCGGAGCAGGAATTCTATGAACAGCGGAATTCGGCGGTCCACCGCGGCGCCCATCACCTCGCCGTGGAGGCCACCGAGGTGTTCGAAAACGCGAGGGAAACGGTGGCGGCCTTCATCGGGGCAGGGTGGGACGAGCTCATCTGGACCTCGAACGCCACCGAGGGCCTGAACCTGCTCAGCTACGCCTTCCTCAACGCCTCGCTGCCCGGCGCCGCCCCCGAGGCGGCACGCTTTGCCCTGGCGCCGGGGGACGAACTGGTGGTCACCGAGATGGAGCACCACGCCAACCTGATTCCCTGGCAGCAGCTGGCCGAACGGACCGGCGCCACCCTGAAGTTCATCCCCGTGGACGACGACGGGGCCCTGGACCTCGAGGCGGCCGCCCGCATCATCGGCAGCCGGACCCGCGTCCTGGCCTTCACCCACGCCTCCAACGTCCTCGGCACGATCAACCCGGTCGACAAGCTTGTGGCCCTGGCCCGGGCGGCGGGGGCCCTCGTGGTGCTCGACGCCTGCCAGTCGGCGCCGCACCTGCCCCTGGACGTCAAGGCCCTGGACGTGGACTTCGCCGTGTTCTCCGGCCACAAGATGCTGGCGCCCACGGGGATCGGCGGGCTGTACGGCCGCTCCGAGCTGCTCAACGCGATGCCCCCGTTCCTGACCGGCGGCTCGATGATCACCACCGTCACCATGGAGCGGGCCGCCTTCCTGCCCAGTCCGCAGCGCTTCGAGGCCGGCACGCAGAAGATCTCGCAGGCCATAGCCCTGGCCGCCGCCGCGAACTACCTCAGCGAGACCGGGCTTTCCCGGATCCACGGCTGGGAAGCGGAGCTGGGGCAGCGCCTCGTCCAAGGCCTGGAGTCCATCCCCGGGATCCGGGTGCTGGGCCCGGCCGCAGGCCAGGACCGGATCGGCCTGGCCGCCTTCGACGTCGCCGGAGTGCACGCGCACGACGTCGGGCAGTTCCTCGACAGCCGCGGCATCGCCGTGCGGGTGGGGCACCACTGTGCCCAGCCGCTGCACCGCAGGCTCGGACTGACCGCGAGCACCCGCGCCAGCACCTACCTTTACAACACGACGGACGATGTGGACGCGTTTCTCAACGCCGTCGCCGACGTCCGCGCCTACTTCCAAGCCTGAGGACGGCAGTACATGAGTCTCGACCAGCTTTACCAGCAGATCATCCTGGAACACGCCAAGGCCCGCCACGGCAGCGGCCTGGCCGGAACCGCGGTGCCGGACGGCGCGAGCACCGGACAGTCGCACCAGCTCAATCCGGTCTGCGGGGACGAGATCACCGTCCGCGTCGCCACGGCCGGCGGAAAAGTCAGCGAGCTGCGCTGGGACGGCGACGGCTGTTCGATTTCCATGGCCTCGGCCTCCGTGCTCACGGAGCTGGCCGAGGGACTGACGGCCGAGGAGTTCCGCACCATCATCGACAGTTTCCGTGAGGTACTGCGCTCCCGTGGCAAGGTGGCCGCCGATCCCGAGATCCTGGGGGACGCCGCCGCCTTTGAGGGCGTGGCCCGCTACGCCGCCAGGGTCAAATGCGCCATGCTGTCCTGGGTGGCGGCCGAGGACGCCCTCGGCCAGGCCCTGGCCCGCTGAGCGCCGGCCTCAGGGCCGGCCGAGGCCCTTGTAGGTCCAGCCCGCGGCACGCCATTTGGCGGGGTCCAGGACGTTGCGGCCGTCGAGGATGCGCGGCGCCGACACGAGCGCCTTCGTCTCATGCGGATCCAGTTCGCGGTACAGCTGCCACTCGGTCAGCAGCAGCACGGCGTCGGCCCTGAGCAGGGTGGTCTCCAGGTCCGGCTCCATCGGCAGCTCCGGAAAGCGCCTGGCCGCATTGTCGAGGGCCTGGGGGTCCGTGACGGTGACCACGGCACCCTGAAGCTGGAGCTGCGCGGCCGCGCTCAGGGCCGGCGAGTCGCGCACGTCGTCGCTTTCGGGTTTGAAGGCGGCTCCCAGCACGGCGATCCGCTGGCCCATCAGGGTGCCGCCGCAGAGCTCGCGGGTAAGTTCCACCACGCGGGTCCGCCGCCGCATATTGATGGCGTCCACCTCCCGCAGGAACGTCAGGGCCTGGTCTGCCCCCAGTTCCCCGGCGCGTGCCATGAACGCCCGGATGTCCTTGGGCAGGCAGCCGCCGCCGAAGCCGATGCCGGCGTTGAGGAACCTCCTGCCGATCCGCTCATCGAGTCCGATCGCATCGGCCAGCCGGGTGACATCGGCTCCCGTGGCCTCGCAGACCTCGGCCATGGCGTTGATGAAGGAAATCTTCGTGGCGAGGAAGGAATTGGCCGCCGTCTTCACGAGTTCCGCGGTGGCGTAGTCCATCACGAGCCGCGGCGTCCCGCCCGCAAGGGCTTTATCGTAGACCCGGTCCAGGACGGCCACGGCCGGGTTGTCTTCGCTGCCGTCCGGCATGCCGTAGACGAACCGGTCCGGATTCAGGGTGTCCGTGACCGCGTGCCCTTCGCGCAGGAACTCCGGGTTCCAGACCAGGGTGGCGCCGGGCTCGGTGTCCGCGATGACGTCGGCGAGCCGCGCCGCGGTGCCGACCGGTACCGTGGATTTTCCGGCGATCACGTCGCCGGGGGAGACGTGGGCGGCCAGGGAGGCGATCGCGGCGTCGACGAAGCGGAGGTCCGCGCCGTTCTCGCCGCGTTTCTGCGGCGTGCCCACGCAGATGAAATGGACCTCGCAGCCGCGGGCCGCCGACATGTCGGTGGTGAACCGCAACCGCCCGGATTCCTCGAGTTCGGACAGGAGATCATCCAGGACCGGTTCATAAAACGGGGCATGGCCCGCCGAGAGCTGCGCCACCTTGCCCTCGTCGAGGTCGATGCCGACCACCTCGTGGCCGAGTTTCGCCATGCACGCCGCATGGACCGCGCCCAGATAACCGCACCCGATAACCGAGATCCGCATTCCGATATCCTCCCCCATGGTGTGTTCACAGCGTACGTGCTGGGGGAGGGATTTGCGCGGTTTTGCGGCGCGTCGTGGCCGGCAGCGCCAACCCAGCAGCGGATCAGCCGAGCAGCCCGGCGATCCCGATGGCCGCCGTCGCGGCGCCGAGCACCATCGAGATGCTGACGAGGACGACGTGGACGGTCAGGAAGCGGGTGGCCTTGCCGCCGGCGTCGCGGGCCCGCGGGTCCTTCATCACCCGGCGCAGGAACTGCGGCCAGACGACGAGGGACCAGATGCCGGCGATGATCAGGACGACAGCCAGGAAAGCGGGCAACTCCATGCCGCTAGTGGCTTTCGAGCCAGGCCTGGGCCTGCTGGGACTGGATGTTCAGGGCCTTGCCGACCATCGGTTCGGCCGCTTCGGCGATCTTGCCGCCGAGGAACGGCACCGACGAAGTGACGGTGCCTTCGAGCTCAACCCGGGTGCTGCCGTCCACGGACACGAGGCGCTGGACCGCTTTGACGTCCAGCGGTGCGCCGGCGACCTTCATCGAAATGCTGCTCTGCCGCGATCCGTCGGCCGCGGGTGCCGCCCAGGTCTCTACCTGGGTCACCTTGAGGCTTTCACCGACGAATTTCCGGGCGATGTCCGGCATCCGGGTGGTCGGAATGGTCCGGACGGTGGTGGTGACGAACGCGCCGGCGGTGTCGCCGTCCACGGCAAAGGACTCAAGGGTGCCGCCGACGTATTCGCTTGTGTGGCGCAGGAATTCCTCGTTCACGAAAACGGCGGTAACGCGGTCAACACTGTGGGGCAAGGTGGTGGATGCACTCAGGGGCATGGGGGTCCTCCGTGGGTCTGACTGGACGGTTCGGGCTCCCAACATCCTACGGTGTGGGCCCGGCCGGCTCCGATTCGAGGTCCGCCAGTCCGTGCGCCGCGGCCGTGATATTCCGCGACATGGCGGGGAATATCAGGCTGTGGAACGGCAGCACGGCAAGCCAGTAGAGGCGCCCGCCCAGGCCCTTGGGGAAGAAGATTGCCCGCTGCCGGTAGCGGCTTCCGGTGCCGTCCGGCTCAACCGAGAGCTCCAGCCAGGCCCGGCCCGGGGCCCGCATTTCGGCGCGCAGCCGCAGCAGCCGGCCGCGGTCGATCCGCTCGACCCGCCACCAGTCCACGGCTTCGCCTTCGGCCAGCAGATGCGGGTGCCGCCGGCCGCGCAGCAGCCCCGCGCCTCCCGTCGCCTTGTCCAGCCAGCCCCGCACCCGCCACGCCAGCGGCAGCGAGTACCAGCCGTTGCGGCCGCCGATCCCTTCGATGATGGTCCAGACGTGCCGGGGGGCCACCGGGCTGGTGTACGTCCGTTCATCGACGTACACCCGGTGGCCGGCCCAGTCCGGGTCGCTGGGGAGGGGATCGGCGTCCGCGCCGGCGCTGGCCCAAGTGGTCTCCACCTGCCCGTCGCGCTCCTTGGCCAGGGCGAGGGCGACCGCGCGCCGGTACCCGGTCAGGCCGCCCGCCGGGAGGGGGACATAGGAATCGATGCCATGTTCCCGCGAGACGGCGTCGTGCTGGAGCGATTCCACGAGCGGCAGCGACATGGACAGCGGAATGGGGGTCACGAGTGCCACCCACAGCCCGGCCAGCCGGGGCGCCGGGACCGGCAGGGCGAGCACCGGCCGCCGCGGCAGCCCGGCTTCGGCGGCGTACTCCTTCATCATTCCCGCGTAGCTCAGGACCTCGCGGCAGCCGATATCGAAGGTGCGGTTGACCGGGCCCTCGAGGGACGCCGCCGCGACCAGATAGTGCAGCACGTCGCGGACGGCGATGGCCTCGATCCGGTTCTTCACCCAGCTGGGGGCCGGCATCAAGGGCAGGGTCTCGGCCAGGTGCCGGATCATTTCGAAGGACGCCGAGCCGGCGCCGATCACGACGCCGGCCTGGAAGACGATGGCGTCCACCGGACCGTCGAGGAAGACCCTGCCGACGGCCTCGCGGGAGCGCATGTGGGTGGACAGTGCGGCGTTGGCCGGGTGCAGGCCGCCCAGATAGACGATCCTGCCCACGCCAGCCGCCGCTGCCGCCGTGGCGGCGGTCCCGGCCATCGCCTGTTCCTTGGATTCGAAGCCCGTCCCGGCGGCCATCGAATGGACCAGGTAGTACAGGACGTCGACGCCGTCGAGCGCCGCACGCAGGGCGGCGCCGTCGTCGAGGCTGCTCCGGATGACCTCCACGTCCTCCAGCCATGGCACGCCGGCGATCTTGGCCGGGGTCCGGACGAGGACCCTGACGGTGTGGCCGGCTTCCAGCAACCGGGGGACCAGCCGGCCGCCGATGTAGCCGGTGGCGCCGGTGACCAGGACTGTCCTGGGGGTCGCGGCTTGCGGGATGCCGTTCATGGGTGGCTCCTTGTCATTTGCGCCTGGTCATTGCCCATGCAGGCCATTCGGAGTGCCGGCGGCCGCGGACCGGTATGTATTGCCAGCCTAATTGCCAGCCTAGCCCCGCGGGCCTGATCGTCCACTGCTCCGCGGTAGGCTTGGAATGCCCGGGATTCTCGCGAATTCCGGCTATTCGTGTTGCCTGCATCCCCGTGATCCCTTCAGGAGCTTAAGCCATGAGCCTCAACGGCCCCTCTCTCACCGGTTTGCGCCGCGTCCTCGCCGAGGACCGGAACTACGCCCGCATCCAGGCCGAGGCCGCCCGCGGTTTCGCCGGCCGCAGCGAGGACTACCAGATCAGCGCCCCGGCAGGCCTGCGGGCCGCGCTGCTGGCGGAAATGGCCGACGGCCTGTCCGCGCTAGCGGAAAACACAGCCGAAAAAACAGCGGAAAACACGGCCACTGAAGCACCCGGCTCTGCCGGAGAAACCGGCCTGGGCCCCGTGGTCCTGGCCGTCACCGCGACGGGCCGTGAGGCCGAGGACCTGACCGCGGCGCTGCGCGCCTTCCTGCCGGCGGACGCCGTGGCCGAGTTCCCCAGCTGGGAGACCCTGCCGCACGAACGGCTCTCGCCCCGCTCGGACACGGTGGGCCGGCGGCTGTCCGTGCTCCGGCGGCTGGCCCACCCCGGATCGTCCACCGCCGGCGCGCTGCGCGTCGTGGTGGCCCCGGTGCGCGCCGTCGTCCAGCCGATCGTCGCGGGCCTGGGCGAACTGGTGCCCGTGACCCTGAAGGTCGGCCAGGAGGCACCCTTCAGCAGTGTCGTGAAGAGCCTCGCCGACGCCGCCTACGCCCGCGTGGACATGGTGACCCGGCGCGGCGAGTTCGCCGTCCGCGGCGGCATGCTGGACGTCTTCCCGCCCACCGAGGACCACCCCATCCGGGTCGAGTTCTTCGGCGACGAGGTGGACCAGATGCGCTGGTTCGCCGTCGCCGACCAGCGCTCGCTGACCGCGCCCGGCCTGCACCACCCCACCGAACTGCACGCCCCGCCCTGCCGCGAAATCCTGATCACCCCCGCCGTCATGTCCCGCGCGGCGACGCTGAAGTCCCAGCTGCCGGCCGCCGCGGACATGCTGGAGAAGATCGCCGGCGGCATCGCCGTCGAAGGCATGGAATCCCTGGCCCCCGTGCTCGTGGACGCCATGGTGCCGTTCCTGGACCAGCTCCCGGCGGGTTCCATCTCGGTGGTGATCGAGCCGGAGAAGGTCCGGGCCCGCGCGCACGACCTCGCCGCCACCAACGAGGAATTCCTCGAGGCGGCCTGGTCCACGGCGTCCGACGGCGGCACCGTGCCTCTGGCATTGGATACTGTTCTAAGCTCCGCGGCGTCCGAAGCCCTGCACTCGGCCAGCTTCCGTTCGCTGACCGAGACCCGCTCCGCCGCCCTCGCCCACGAGGTCTCCTGGTGGTCCATCACCTCGCTGGCCACCGACGAGGAGCTGCTGCCCGACGTCGACGTGCTCAACCTCCGCGCCAAGGAACCCCGCGGTTACCAGGGCGACGTGGCCGAAATGATGGAGTTCATCGGCTCCCACGTCCGGGACCAGTGGCGGATCGTGGTGGCCACCGAGGGCCCCGGCCCGGCCCAGCGCCTCGCCGAGCTCTTCCACGACGCCGACATCCCCTGCGCCCGCGTCGATTCCCTCGACAAGGACCCCCAGCCCGGGCTGATCGAGGTGACCACCGCCGCCGTCGGCCGCGGCTTTGTCCTGGACGGCCTCAAAGTCGGCCTTTTGACCGAAGCTGACCTGCTGGGCCGCACCTCCGCGGGCTCCACGAAGGACATGCGGCGGATGCCGTCCAAACGGCGCAACGCCGTGGACCCGCTGCAGCTCGTGGCCGGCGACTCCGTGGTGCACGAACAGCACGGGATCGGCCGCTTCGTGGAGCTCATCCAGCGCCGGGTTGCCGGGGGAGGCGACGGCGTGCGCGAATACCTCGTGCTGGAGTACGCGCCGTCCAAGCGCGGCGCGCCGGGCGACCGGCTCTTCGTGCCCACCGACCAGCTGGACCAGGTCACCCGCTACGTCGGCGGGGACACCCCGGCGCTGAGCAAGATGGGCGGCTCGGACTGGGCCAGCACCAAGTCCAAGGCGCGCAAGGCCGTCAAGGAAATCGCCGGCGAACTGATCCGGCTCTACTCGGCCCGGATGGCCTCGAGGGGCCACGCGTTCGGCCCGGACACCCCGTGGCAGCGCGAACTGGAGGAGGCGTTCCCGTACGTGGAGACCCCGGACCAGCTGACCACCATCAACGAGGTCAAGGCCGACATGGAGCGCGAGATCCCGATGGACCGGCTGATCTCCGGCGACGTGGGCTACGGCAAGACCGAGATCGCGGTCCGGGCGGCGTTCAAGGCGGTCCAGGACGGCAAGCAGGTGGCCGTGCTCGTGCCCACCACCCTGCTCGCCCAGCAGCACTACGAGACCTTCACCGAGCGGTTCTCCGGGTTCCCGCTGCGGGTCAAGCCGCTGTCCCGCTTCCAGGGCGCCAAGGAGGCCAAGGAGACGGTCGAAGGGGTCAAGAACGGCACCGTCGACGTCGTGATCGGCACCCACCGGCTGCTGTCCAAGGACTTCGCCTTCAAGGACCTGGGCCTGGTGATCGTGGATGAGGAGCAGCGCTTCGGCGTCGAACACAAGGAGGCGCTGAAGAAGATGCGCACCAACGTCGACGTCCTGGCGATGAGCGCCACCCCGATTCCCCGGACCCTGGAAATGTCGCTGACCGGCATCCGGGAGACCTCCACGCTGGCCACCCCGCCGGAAGAACGCCACCCCGTGCTGACCTATGTGGGCCCCTACACGGACAAGCAGACCTCGGCCGCGGTCCGCCGGGAACTGATGCGCGAAGGGCAGGTGTTCTTCGTCCACAACCGGGTGTCCACGATCGACCGGACCGCGGCGAAGATCCGCGAGCTGGTTCCGGAGGCCCGGGTGGAGGTGGCCCACGGGCAGATGTCCGAAAGCCGGCTGGAACAGATCATCGTGGACTTCTGGGAGAAGCGCTTCGATGTGCTGGTCTGCACCACCATCATCGAGACCGGCCTGGACATCTCCAACGCCAACACATTGATTGTGGACGGCGCGGACAAGTACGGGCTCTCCCAGCTGCACCAGCTGCGCGGACGCGTCGGCCGCGGCCGCGAACGCGCCTACGCCTACTTCCTGTACCCCTCGGAAAAGCCGCTGGGCGAGGTGGCCCTGGAGCGGCTCAAGGCCGTCGCGACGCACAACGAGCTCGGCGCCGGCATGCAGCTGGCCATGAAGGACCTGGAGATCCGCGGCGCCGGCAACCTGCTCGGCGGCGAGCAGTCCGGCCACATCCAGGGCGTCGGGTTCGACCTCTACATCCGCCTGGTGGGCGAGGCCGTCGCGGAGTACCGGGGCGAGGCCGAGGAGAAGGCCGCGGACATGAAGATCGAGCTGCCGGTCAACGCACACCTGCCGCACGACTACGTGCCCGGCGAACGGCTGCGGCTCGAGGCGTACCGGAAGCTGGCCGGTGCCATCAGCTACGAGGCGATCGAGGAGGTCCTCGCCGAGCTTGTGGACCGCTACGGGGAGCTGCCGCTGCCCGCGACGAACCTGATCGACGTCGCCCGCTTCCGGGTCGGTGCCCGCGAAGCCGGGCTGAGCGACGTCGCGCTGCAGGGGAACTTCATCAAGTTCTCCCCGGCGCAGCTGCCGGAGTCCAAACTCATGCGCCTGGCCCGGATGTACCCCGGCTCGCAGCCCAAGCCGGCCCTGGACGCCGTGCTCATCCCCAAGCCGAAGACCGCGAAGATCGGCGGCCGGGACCTGCAGGACGCCGAGATCCTCGAGTGGGCCAACGGCGTCATCCGCAACATCTTCTCCGACGCCCCTGTTGCTGTCGAAAAGGCGAGGGGTTAGCCCGTGATGGGAGGACACCACGCCGCGTCGGGAGCCGCGGCCTGGGTGGCCATTGCCTCGACCGGGCCGTACGCGCTGGGCTGGTATCCGCTGGACGCCGCCGGGATCGTGATCGGCGCCATGGCGACGGCGGGGACGGCCCTTGTGTGCGACTGGGACCACCGCTCCAGCACCATTGCGCATTCGCTGCCGCCGCTGTCCAACGTGATCGCCGTCGGGATCGAAAAGGCGTCCGGCGGGCACCGGCAGGGCACCCACTCGGTGCTCGGGGCGGCGTTCTTCGTGCTGCTCGCGACGATGGCCGGGCAGTTCCAGCTGCAGACCGACTGGGGGCTGCTGTCCGTGGGGGCGGGGCTGTTGTGCATGTTCATGATCAACATCGCCGCCAAAGCCCTGAAGCTCTTCCCGAAGTACGGCTGGATCAGCAACTGGATCTTCGCCCTGGCCATGGCCGGGGTGGTGACGTGGTTCGCGCCGCACCAGTGGACCTGGCTTCCCGTCTCGATGCTGACCGGCGTGCTGGTGCACATCGTGGGTGACATGATCACCACCGGGGGAGTGCCGCTGCTCTGGCCGATCGTGATCAAGCCGCCGAAGTTCCTGCGGAAGCTGCCGCTGCTCAAGGACGTGTGGAAGGCCAACGGCGCGTTTTCCATCCCGCTGCTGGGCCGCGCCGGCTCGCGGCGGGAATGGTTCGTCCTGATCCCGGTCAGCGGCTACGCCATGGTCGGCATGTTCTTGGCGGCCCTCGCCCTGGCCCGGGCGCATTTTCCGGCGGCCCTGGCGCTCGGGACCGCGCTGGCGGACAGCCTGTTCGGGCTGCCGCCCGGCTGACCACTACCAAGGCGCCCGCCCCGCGCCTGCAGCAGGGCCGCGAGCAGTTCCGGGTCCGTCGTCCGGTCGTGGCGTTCAACCATCAGGCGTCCTTGACCACGCGGTTCTTCAGCTGGCCCAGTCCCTCGATGGTGGTCACGAGGACCTGGCCCTCCTGGAGGTAGCGCTTCGGGTCCTGGGCATGGCCGACGCCGCCGGGGGTGCCGGTGGCGATCACGTCGCCCGGGTTCAGGGTGATGATGGTGGAGATGTAGGAGACCAGGAACTCGGGCGTGAAGACGACGTCGTTGGTGGGCGTCTGCTGCTGGATGTCGCCGTCCACGGCGGAGGTCATCAGGCCGGCGGTGAACTCGTCTTTGGTGACCAGGGCGGGGCCGAACGGGGTGGACTTCTCCCAGGTCTTGCCCTGCAGCCACTGGATGGTGCGGAACTGGTAGTCGCGCATGCTCACGTCGTTCAGGACGGCGTAGCCGGCGATGTGGTCCGCGGCGTCGGCTTCGCTGATCCGGCGGCCCTTCTTGCCGATCACGACGGCGAGTTCGGCTTCCCAGTCGACCTTGTCGGATTCCTGCGGCAGGGCCAGGTCGTCGTTGGGGCCGATCAGGGATTCCTGGTACTTGGCGAACAGGGTGGGGTACTCCGGGACTTCCCGGCCCATTTCCTTGATGTGGTTGCGGTAGTTGTGCCCGACGCAGATGATCTTGCCCGGGAACGGCACGACGGCATCCAGGTCGGCGCCTTCGGCCGGGTGGGTGGCGCCGGCGGCGGCCTTGGCGGTAGCTTCCCAGCCGGCGGTGTTGAGCAGTTCCCCGACGTCGGCGAAGCCTTCGATCTCGGTCAGGGTGTCGCCGTCCTGGCGGACAGCCTTGGTGACTGCGCCGGAGGCGGACTTGAGGCGGAGGGTGAGGAGTCTCATTTGTTGCGTCCTTCGATGCAGGTGGGTCTACGGGGCCTGGACAGTGGCGGCCAGGCGTTCGGCGATGTCGGCGCGCAGGTCCTTCTTGTTGATCTTGCCCACCTTTGTGGTGGGCAGTTCATCGAGGACCACGAGGCGTTCCGGGATCTTGAAGGCGGCCACCCCGGTCTCCCGCAGCATCTGCTGGATTTGCTCGAGGGTCACGTCGCGTCCGGGCTTGACCGTGATGTAGAGGCACAGGCGTTCACCGAGCAGCGGATCCGGCATGGAGACTGCGGCGGCCATGGTCACGTCCTCGATCCGGTAGACGAGGCTTTCGATTTCCTCGGCCGAGATCTTCTCGCCCCCACGGTTGATCATGTCCTTGTCCCGTCCCTTGACGATCAGGTTGCCGTCCGGGCGCCGCTCGACGATGTCCCCGCTGGCGTACCAGCCATCGGGGGTGAAGGCACGTTCGTTGGCTTCCGGGGCGCGGTAATAGCCGCGGGGCGTGTAGGGTCCGCGGGTGAGAATGGCTCCCGGGACTCCGTCCGGCAGGTCGTCTCCGGCCTCATCCACGATGCGGACCTCGTCCGCCCCGGAGACGGGGCGGCCCTGCGTGGTGCAGATGACGTCTTCCGGGTCGTCCAGCCGGGTGGTGTTGATCAGCCCCTCCGCCATGCCGAAGACCTGCTGGAGGGTGGCGCCCAGGACCGGCTTCACCTTCCGGGCGATTTCATCCGGCAGGCGGGAGCCGCCGACCTGGAGGACCTCGAGGCTGGCGAGCTGGTCGGACCCGGTTTCCTGCTGGTACTCGACCCAGCGCTGGGCTACCGCGGGGACGGCCGTGGACAGGGTGACCTTCTCCCGTTCGATGGTGGCGAAGGCCTTCCGCGGTTCGGGGCTTGGCAGCATGACCACGCGGCCGCCGGCAAACAGGATTCCGAGGATGCCGGGGCAGGCCAGCGGGAAGTTGTGGCTGGCCGGAAGGGTTCCCAGGTAGACGGTGTCCTCGGTGACTGCTGTGGGCACTGACGTGGCCTTGATGTTGTAGGCGTAGTCGTTGTGGGTCCGGGCAATGAGTTTGGGCAGCCCGGTGGTGCCGCCGGAGAGCAGGAACAACGCCGGGGAATCAGCGGCCGGCGCGGCGGCGTCCAGCCTTGCGCGGGCGCCTGAGATGTCCTTGCCGGGGGCCAGGATGTCCTCGAGTCGCGCGTTGGCGGGTTTCGCGGCTCCCGAAACGATGACGTACGCCAGGGACGGAACGGTTGACGCCAGCCCCTCGGCGAGGGCCTGGTGGTCGAAGTCCTTGATGACGTCCGGCACGGCGATGGCGCGCGATTCGGAGAGTTCCGTGAGGAAGGAGAGCTCGTATTGCCGGTGTGCCGGCAGCGCCATCACGGGAATGATGCCGGCCCGGAAACAGGCCAGTGTCAGCACGGTGAACTGCCAGCCGTTGGGCAGCTGGACCATGATCCGGTCATCGGCTTTGAGGCCCAGCTGCAGCAGGCGTTCGGCGGCGGCATCCACCCTGTCGGCCAGTTCCGCGTAGCTCAGGCGCATGTCCCCGTCCACCACTGCGGTCTTGTCAGGGAGCCGGTCGGCGGCGTCGAGAAGGTAGGCGCCCAGCGGGCGGTCTTCCCAGTAGCCCTTGCTGCGGAACCCGGCGGCGAGGCCTGCGGGCCAGGGGACGGTGCCTTCACTGGTGTGGCTGGTCATTGAATGTCCTCCTCGACATTGATCACTACGGCATCAAGCGCCACGAGCCCGTGATGGGTCAGGCGCAGGGGGTTTATTTCGATCTCTGCGATTCCGTCATTGGAAACGAGCGCATCGCCGAGCCGGACCAGCAGCCCCGCCAGCTCTGCGGTGTCCAGCATCGGCCCGGAGCGGAAGCCGTACAGGAGCTCGCGGGCCTGGAGCTCGCCGGGCATGCCTTCGGCCGCGCGGACGGCAAAAGGAACGGAACGGATGGAAATGTCGGCGAAGACCTCGGCGGCGGTGCCGCCCAGGCCCAGGACGATGATCGGTCCGAAGACCGGGTCGCGGCGCGCCCCGACCACCAGGTCGACGCCGGGGGCGGCCATCGCTTCGACCAGGAATTCGCGGGCCCCGGCCGCTTCGAGTCCGTCCAGGGCGCGGTCCATGGCCGCGGCGGAGTCCACCCCGAGGTGCACGCCCCCGATCTCGGTCTTGTGCAGGATGGCGGCGTCGAGCAGCTTGACCGCAACAGGCCCGCCCAGTTCGGTCAGGGCCTCCTGGGCGGCGGCGCGGGTGCCGCAGCGGCGCCGCGCAGGGGTGGCGATGCCGAGGGCGCCGAGGAGTTCCTTGGAACGGTTTTCGTCCCACGGCCCCTCCAGATCCGGCCACGTGAAGCCGCCGGCGGGAGCCTGCGCGCGCTGGAACTGCCCGCGGGCGTCGTTGACCAGGGCGGTAATGCCAGAGGCGAGCGACGTCGGTCCGCAGATCAGGGGCAGGCCCTGCTGCTGGGCGGATTTTTTCGCCCGTTCCAGGTCGCCGTCGGGGCCGTCCACACCGATCAGGAACGGCAGGCTGTCCACGGCGCCGGAGGCTGCGACCGACAAGGGAAGGTCCGCGACGGGTTCGGTCAGTCCGTAGACCGCGACGACGTCGATGGCCGGATCGGCGGCGACCGCCGCCACGATCTTCTCGTACCCGGGTCCGGGCCTGCCGGTGTCCACCGGGTTGGCCTGGAAGGTCAGCGGCGGCAGCAGCGCACCGATGGTGTCCTGGCTGGCCCGGGCCAGGCGCGGCAGTGCCACCCCGGCGCCGTGCAGCGCATCGGCGATCAGCAGGCCGGGGCCGGCCTGCCCGGTGATGAGCCCGACGCCGGGGTCGGCTGCCGGGGCCAGGCGGCGTCCGGCCAGGGCGGTGACGGCGGCAACCAGCTGGTTCTCGTCGTCGACGAGCACGGCGCCGGCCTGTTTGAGGACCGCCCGGGTGGTGCGCCAGGACGTGGCCAGGGCACCGGTGTGGGACTGCGCAAACTCGGACACGTCGTTGCGGCCGACCACCAGGGCAACCACCGGCTTGACGGCGCTCAAGCGTGAGACGGCGTCGATGAGGGCCGGGCCGTCGGTGACGGTTTCCAGGTGCAGGGCAACTGCCTTGGTTTGCTCATCGGAGATCAGGTAGTCCAGGACATCGGGTGCGGTGATGTCCGTGCCCGCGCCGATGCCGACGGCGAGGCTGACGCCCACCCCGGCGCGCTGGAGGTGGAAGGCCAGCACGTGGTTGACTCCGCCGCTGGCTGCCACGACGGCCACGGAGCCGGGTTCCAGTTCCGCGACGCCGGGGACGAAGCTCGCCCTTAAGTTGCGCCGGGGGACGAAGAAGCCGGAGGTGTTCGGGCCGAGCAGCCGGATTCCGGTGTCCCGGACGGCGGCCGCGACCTGGTGCGCGAATTCGATGCCGGGTCCGCCGGCTTCGGCGAAGCCGCCGGCGCAGACGAGGGCGGCCTTTGCGCCGTGGGCGGCACTGTCGCGAAGCGCCTGTGCGGTAGCGGCCGCGGGGACGCAGAGCACGGCCAGGTCCGGGCCGCCGGGGATGGCGGCGGCGGCCCCGGCGATGCTGGTGTGCATGCCGTTCTCGCCGCGGCTGTTCACCAGTTCCACGGGGCCCGGGTAGGTGGCGAGCGACTGGGCCATGACGGCGCCGAGTTTCTCCGGGCTGGACGAGGCGCCGACGACGATGATGCCGCGGGGTGCGAACAGGGGGGTCAGGTTATGCATCGGTTGCCTCCGGGGCGATGGCGACGGCGTCGGCACGGCCGGACAGCACCAGGGTGAGCGCGGACACGGGGCCCCGGTCATCGACGATGACGCTCGTCAGGCCGCGGCCGAGCCGGGCCTCCTCGGAGAGCAGGGTGCGGGTGAACGGATTGCCGCCCTGGATCACGACGGCTGCGGCGTGGGCGGGCAGCCGGCGGAAGGAGGCGGCCAGACCGTCCTCGGTGTCCGGTGCGGTGAGCAGCAGGCCGGTGTCGGCACCGGCGTCGGAGGGATCGGTGACCAGGGCAATCCGGCCGCCGGGGCCGGTCAGGAAAGGGTGGCCGGCGTCGTGCATGAGGGACAGCAGGCGCCCGCCGAACCGGGCGGATCCGGCGCTGAGCGGCGTTTGAAGCGGCGCGGCTCCGTGCCTGGCCAGCCAGTCCGCTTCCACGGACTCGACCAGGCCGGCGTCGCGCTGGCGGATCTTGTCGATGTCGATGCTGCGGGAGAAGAAGTGGAACGTGAACTGGGTGGGGTCGAACGAGTCGTAGTACCGGGCGAAGTGTTCCCACCAGCTCAGGCCGCCGCGGGCCTGGTTCTGGATCTTGGCCACCTGCGGCTGGCGCTCAATCTCATAGTTGGTGAAGGCCGTCTCGAGGTCGTCCTGGTGCGCCGCAACTTCCCGGACCAGGGTGATGGCATCTTCCATGGCCATCTTGGTGCCGGAACCGACGGAGAAGTGCGCGGTGTGCACGGCGTCCCCGAGCAGCACGACGTTGCCCTTGTGCCAGGAGCGGGTGCGGCGGGTGCGGAAATTCCCCCACCGCGAGCTGTTGGCCACGAGCGGCTCACCGGCGATGTCTTCGGCGAACAGCTTCTCGAGGAACCGCTGGGTCTTCAGGTCCGAGAGGCCCGGGGGCTGGCTGACGTCGAATTCGTCGAGGCCGGCCTTGCGCCAGGTCTCCTCGTCGGTTTCGACGATGAAGGTGCTCAGGTCTTCGCTGATCGGGTAGCCGTGCACGGCGAAGTTGCCGAATTCGCTCTTGCGGTGGAGAAAGGTCATGCCCTTGAACTTGTGGCTTGTGCCGAACCAGATGAACTTGGCCGTCGCGGTTTCAGCGGTGTGGCCCAGGCTCTCGCCCAGCTGCTCGCGGGTCGAGGAGTTGGCGCCGTCGGCGCCGACGATCAGGTCGAATCCGTCCAACGAGGACAGCTCGGGCACATACTCGCCGAAGCGCAGGTCGACGCCGGCATCCGCTGCCCGGTACTGCATCAGCTGGAGCAGGGTCTTGCGGTAGATGGCGGCCATGCCGTTGCCGGCGAAGGTCTTCTGCTCACCCTTGAGCCAGACCTCGATGTCATCCCAGTGGGTGCCGAAGTCCCGGAGTCCGTTGAGCACGACCGGATCGGCGTCGTTGATCCGGCGCAGCGTTGCGTCGGAAAAGACGACGCCGAATCCGAAGGCGTCGCTGGCCTGGTTGCGTTCGAAGAGCACCACTTCGGCGTCGGGAACGGTCTGCTTGAACAGGGTCGAGAAGAACAGTCCGCCGGGACCGCCGCCGATGCAGGCTACGCGAAGTGCCATCGATGCCACCTTCTAGAGTTTGGGGAGTTGGGGAGAAAGGCCTCACCTAAAGTATGTTACGAGAACAAGTTGAACGTCAAGCTTTTGTTACATGTTTGTCTCGGGGACGACCGGGATGGGACGCCCGATGACGCTCTCCACGTAGGCGTTCGCCTGTGGCCCCAGCTGTTCGTGCACCCGTTTGAACAGGCTGAACGCTGCCGGCCCCGGCCAGTTCTCCGGTTGAAGTTCCTGCGGCAGCTCGGGATCGCGGAAGGGGAAGCGCCGGAAGTCGTCGATGATCCGGGTGCGTTCCACCAGGGCCTGCCTCCCGTCCTTGCTGGCGTTGCCGCGTTCGTTGTCCAGATGCGCATAGGTGCCCAGGAAGCTCCGGTAGTCCCGTCCCAGAGATTCCAGGTCCCAGCATCGGGCGGCCAGATCGCGGGCCGCCTCTGCGTCATCGGAACCGCACCAGAGAACATCCACCCGGGCGCTTTCGAACTGGGATGCGAGCTCCTTGGCATCCCGGGAAAGATCGTGCGGGGCCAGCCAGGTCGAGGGGGAGAGCTGGCCGAATCCGGTCCACGCCAGTTGCTTGCGCAGTTGTTCACGCACCGCCCGCTCGGATTCCGGCACCTGGTAGATGACCATGGTCCAGCGGCCGGTCCAGGGTTCCTCCCTGCGGCGGAAGATCCGCGCCCGGCCGTGGATGAGCACGTCGAGCATGTGCTCACTCAGGGTGTAGACCGTCTCCCGGCCCTCCCTGCGGGTGGTGAACCAGCCCTCCTTCTTGAGCCGGGACATGCTGACCCTGATGGTGGCCGGTTCCATGCCGAAGGCCACCATCAGTTCGGTCAGCTCGCCAAGCTTGACCTCCCTGCCGGCATAGCGAAGGTAGTCGCCGAACAGATTCAGGACGAGCGATCGGGGTGTCTCCGCCATGTGGACTCCTGACAGTTGAAGTTAGATGTAACAAGATCGTTGACGAACAACATAACTATGTTACATTGAATTGTGGGTTTCATCACACCCACCGACGTTCGTGCTCCTTCCTCCCGCACTCATCAGCCGCCACAAAGCTGTGGCGTAATCGCTTGGAGTTCTTCATGCCTGGTCATTCCCGGACGGCTGTTTCCCGCCCCCAAAAATCTGCGGCCGCTGTCATTTTCCTGTGCTTTGTCGCCATTGTCTTTGACGGTTACGACCTTGTGGTCTACGGGGCGATTGTCCCGAAGCTTCTTGCCTACCAGGCCTGGGGCCTGACTCCCGTCCAGACCGGCGCGATCGGCAGCTACGCCCTGGCCGGCATGTTCATCGGCGCTATTCTCATCGGCTACCTCACGGATATTCTCGGCCGCCGGAAAGTCCTGATGGCGTCCATTGCCTTCTTCTCGCTGCTGATGCTGCTCACCGCGTGGGCACCCTCAGCGGAGCTCTTCGGTACCTTCCGCTTCCTGGCCGGACTGGGACTTGGCGGCGTCATCCCGACGGCGATCGCCCTGACCGTCGAGTTCTCCAAGACCCACCGCCGCAACTTCAACAACGCCCTGATGTTCTCAGGTTACGCAGTCGGCGGCATCCTGGCTGCCCTGCTGTCACTGGCGCTGCTGTCATCGATCGGCTTCCAAGGCATGCTGGCCATCGGCGGAGTTCCGCTGATCCTGGTACTGCCATTCCTGTTCAAGTTCCTGCCGGAATCCCCGGCGTTCCTGGCTGCCCGCGGCCGCCGCGCTGAGGCCGAGAAAATCGTCGGCGACTACGGGCTGGAACCGCTCGCCCCCGTAGCGGCCGAAGGCGTCCAGGCCCAGGAGCCGGGCCGATTCCGGACCCTGTTGACCGGCCGCCTGCTGGCCGCCACCGTTCTCTTCTCGCTGGCGGGCATTTGCGGCCAGATCCTGGTGTACGGGCTCAACACCTGGCTCCCGCAGCTGATGGTGCTCGCCAACTACTCGCTGGCCTCGTCGCTGAGCTTCCTGCTGACCGTCAACATCGGCGCCGTAGTCGGCGTCATCGTGTCCTCGCGCCTGGCCGACAAGTTCGGCCCGCGCATCATCACGGCAGTCTCCTTCGTCTGCTCCGGAACAGCGCTGCTCATCATGGGGTCAGGAATTGCGCCGCTTCCGGTGATGTACCTGCTGGTCGCCGTCGTCGGCTTCGGTTCGGTCGGCGCGCAGATCCTCATCAACGGCTTCGTCGCCACCTACTACGCCAATTCCACCCGGGCCACCGCTCTGGGAATCACCCTGGGTGTGGGCAGGATCGGTGCCGTCCTGGCGATCTCCGGCGGAGGCGTACTGGTGGCCGCGTCACTGGGCAACTTCATCAACTTCTCCGTCTGGGCCATCGCCGCCGCAGTGGGCGTCCTCGCCGTCCTCGCCGTCCCTGCCGCCGGGCCGAAACACACTGCCGCCGGACCCGCCGTCGTTCGCGACACCAGGACCGCCGATCAGGTGAGCTGAGGGCCGGCAGTGGCTGCCCGCCGCCGACGACATCCTTAAACAGCTGAAGCTCCGGGAATCCGGAGCTTCAGCTGTTTGGAATCTAAGAGGAGCGCGGGAACTTAGACCTCGCCGGCCGAGTCCGAGCGGCCCAGGATGGTCTGCGGGATCCAGAACGAAAGGGCGAACAGGCCCAGGCAGGCGGCCATCGGCCACGGGTTGCCCAGCGTCAGGAAGTTCAGCGAGTACAGGGAGGCGAGGAAGAGCACCATCATCAGTACGAAGATGGCGATGCTGGACGCGAGGCTGTTCTCGTTCTGCGGGGTCTTGGTGGTGTTGCTGGACATTCGTTCCTCCTCGGCCCCGTGGGGCTCAAATCTGTGGCGGCTGCCGGAGCCGGTCAGTACGCGGACGAACCCTGTTCACCCTTGACGATCGCGATGCCGGAGCTGGCGCCAATACGTGTTGCACCAGCAGCAATCATAGCCTGCGCATCGGCGAGGGAACGCACACCGCCGGAGGCCTTGACGCCGAGGTCCGGGCCTACCGTGCGGCGCATCAGGGCGACGTCGGCGGCGGTGGCACCGCCGCCGTTGAAACCGGTGGAGGTCTTCACGAAATCAGCCCCGGCCTCCACCGCTGCCTCGCAGGCCAGGACCTTCTGGGCGTCGTCCAGCAGCGCCGTTTCGATGATGACTTTCAGGATGGCGCCGCCCTCATGGACCACCTCGGCGACGGCGGCGATGTCATCGACCAGGGCGCCCTTGTCACTCGCGCGGGCCGCGGCGATGCTGATGACCATGTCGATCTCTTCGGCGCCGTCCAGGACGGCGCCGCGGGCTTCGAATTCCTTGACGTCGGTGGGGGTGGCACCCAGCGGGAAACCGACCACGGAACAGGTCAGGACCCCGGACCCCTTCAGGGCGGTCTTGACGGTCTTGACCCAGATCGGGTTGACGCAGACCGACTTGAAGCCGTATTCGGCCGCCTCGGCGCAGACCTTGAGGATCTCGGCTTCGGAGGCCTCCGGCTTGAGCAGCGTGTGGTCGATGTAGGAGGCAATAGTTGCCGTACTGTCCCGGGCGGCGGGGGCGCTTCCGGCAGACGCACGCGCGGCGGTGGCTTCGTTGCTCATGGTGGTCCCTTTCCTGGCGGGCGTTGGACTGTGTTGTCCCTTCACAGTGGCTCCTTAAATGACCATCTTGCCACAGCAGCCCCGCCAGGGCGGGTGGCCGGCCGGGCCCTCAGGCGGCCTCCGCACGGGCTTCCGCCAGGGTGGCCTGGAGCAGCTGGGAGGCGCAGAGCGCCGCGGCGGGGCCGGAGGCCACGAGCAGGCCCAGCCGGACGCCGTCGAACACGGCCGCGTCGCCGATTGCCCAGATGCCCGGCACGGACGTGCGGAAGTCCGTGCCGATCACGATGCCGCCCCCGCGCGCCGTCTTCAGCCCGGCACTCACGGCCAAGGCGTCGCAGGGAATCCGCTCCTCGGCCAGGACCACCAGGTCGCCGTTCATGCTGGAGCCGTCCTCGAAGACGATCCCGGCGGCGGGCAGCAGGGAACCGGCGAGGTTGGGGACGACGGCGGCCGGCCGGACCGTGGTGCGCACCGGACGGACACCGCGGGCGCGCAGCACCGCCTCGGCCTGGCCCGCGGCCGTCCCGGTGCCCACCAGGATGCCCAGCGGCCGCCGGCCGAGGACCCGGGTGGCGTCCTTGACGGCTTCGCCGAGCCGGTTGGCGTCATCGATCGTGGAGTAGCTCAGGCACCGTCCCGAGCCCTCGAGCGGTGCGTGGGCAAAGGAGGATCCGGTGGCGATGACCAGCTGGTCGTAGCTGAATTCCAGGCCGTCAGCGGTGACCACGCGCCGGGTGCCGGGATCGACGTAGCTGGCGGGCTGGCCGAGGCGCACGGAGACCTGCGGTAGCGCGGCAAGGTCCAGGAGCCCGGCCGGCGCATCATCCCGGTTGCTCAACACGGTGATGCCGCCGGCGAAGGGCGTCCTGGCGAGCTGCCGGACGAGGGCCTGCGCGGCCGGACCCGCGCCGGCAATGACGATCCGGGGCCGGGGCCGGGGCCGGGTCCGGGTCGGGGAACCAGGTGCTGCGGTGGAGGTGGCGGACATGGTGGGGCCCTTTCGCTGGTGGCCGGTGGTGTGGCCTTCGTGCTTGATGCCCCCAGCGTAGGCGTACGGTTTTTCCGGCGTGTTTCCCGGGTGTTGCGGGTTATCGCAAAGCAACGCGGGGTCACTTACGGCCCATTGGAGCTCTCCGGATGGGCGCTAAGTGACCCCGCGTTGGTGTCTGGTTCATGGGGTTGGTGTCCGGCTTACACCCGGATCCGGTAGCCGCGCTTCACCACGGTTTCCACCAGGTGTCCGTCAGGCAGGGCGGACCGCAGCCGGCTGACGGTCATGTCCAGGGCGTGCACGGAACCGCGGAGTTCCAGCAGCTCGGACAGCGCCTCGCGGGAGAGCACCGCACCGCCGGCGCCCAGCAGGGCACGCAGCAGCAGCAACGGGGCCGGTGCCAGCTCAACGGCCTCACCGTTGATCCGCAGTGAGCGGCCGCGGAGCTCCACAGTGCCGAGGACGGTGTCCAGCCGGCGGACGTGGTTGAGGGCCAGGTGCTCGCAGACGAGCCGGATCAGGGCCCCCATCCGGAAGCGTTCCGGGACCAGCGGCTGCAGGCCGGCGTCGATCAGCGGCTGGGCCGTGACGGGCCCCACGACGGCGGTGGCGACGGTGGTCTTCAGGGCGTGCACCAGCTCCTTGTACAGGCCCATCTCATGGGCGGTGCTCCACATCGCGTCCACGGCCGGGGCGCTGGTGAAGGTCAGGACGTCCAGGTTGCCGCTGCACGCGGCCTCGATCAGCCGCGGGAGCCGGTCGGCGCCGTCGGGCTTGACCCAGCGGTACGGGGTGACCGTCAGGACGGTGGCGCCGGACATCCGCAGGCGTTCGAGCTGGCGGACGTCCGTGTAGCCGTGCAGCTGGACCGCGACGGTCTTGCCCCGGACGCCTTCGGCAAGGAGCATGTCCACCAGGGTCGCGGTGGTTTCGTCGCTGCTGATCCCGACGTCGGCGAGCCCGGCCGCGCGGACCGCGCCGCGGGCCTTGGGGCCGCGGACGAACATCCGGGTGGCTCCGAGGGTTTCCAGCAGCGCCTCGCCGATGCCGAAAGTGTCCGCGGCCTCGCACCAGCGGCGCATGCCGTAGGCGGTGGTGGCGATGCAGAGCTCGGGCCGGGCCTCGATGATGGCCCGGGTGTCCTCGATCAGGTTCAGGTCCTCCTGGACCGGGGCGATCTTCAGTGCCGGCGCGTGCAGCACCTCGGCGCCGCGGCGTTCCAGGGCTTCGATCAGGTCCTGGGAGCGCCGGTGCGAGGTGACGCCGATCCGGAAGCCCTCCAGCGGCAGGTCTTTCTCGGGGGCCGCCTCGGGTGACGCCCCGCCGGGTGGAATGACGGGAAGGTCCGCGGTGGCCGCGGAAACGGTGGTGGCGGCGAGGGCGTTCAGCGGAGCCATGGTCTCAGGCCCCCATCAGGGACGCGGCGAGGCGGTCCAGTTCGGCTGCCGCTTCGGCGCAGCCCCGGTTGGCCTCCGCCACCCGGACCACGTCGCCGATCACCAGCACCGCGGGGTTGCTGCAGTCCGCGGCGGCGGTGGTGATGGTGCCCAGCTCGGCGATGGTGGTGCGCTGGCCGGGACGGTAGCCGCGCTCGACGACGGCCATCGGCATGTCGGCCCGCATCCCGGCCCGGCGGAGCCCGGCGGCCAGCTGGTGCAGGGTGCCGATGCCCATCAGGACCACGATGGTCCCGCCCAGGCCGGCGAGGTGCGTGTGTTCCTTCTCGGTCAGCGGGGCGTGGCCGGACACCACCGTGAACAGGTGGCTGACCCCGCGGTGCGTGACCGGGATCCCGGCGGCGGCCGGGACGGAGATGGCGCTCGTGACGCCGGAGATCACCCGGACCGGCACGCCGGCCTTCACACAGGCAGCCACTTCCTCGCCGCCACGGCCGAACACGTACGGGTCGCCGCCCTTGAGCCGCACCACGTTCTTCCCGGCCAGGGCAGCCGCCACCATGAGCTCCTCGATCCCGGACTGGCTGACCGGGTGGTGGCCGGGGCGCTTGCCCACGTCCACCAGTTCGGCCGTGCTGAGCTGCGGCAGCTCCTGGTACGGGGCCAGCCGGTCGTAGAAGACGACGTCGGCATCCCGCAGCGCCGCCACGGCCGCGACGGTCAGCAGTTCGGTGGTCCCGGGTCCGCCGCCCACCAGGGTGACATGGCCGGCCGGTCCCGCGGCGGGCTCTGCCGCGACGGGGATGCCGGCCGCCCGGCAGCGCTCCAGCAGGGCCTCCCAGCCGGGCTGGCCGTCGTCGACCGCCGCGACCAGGAACGGCCGCTCCGGCAGGGGGCCGTCCAGCGCTGCGCCGTTCGGGCTGCTGAGCCGGGAGACGACGGCGCCGGCGGCCTCGTACCGGCGGACGGCCTGGCGGGCGGCGGCGTCGGACCCGGTGACCAGGATTTCCCGGCCGGTGAGATCAATGGTGAGCTGCATGCCTATACCTCGTTCTCATCGCGGGCACGGACCGGGATGGAAGCCCCGATCAGGACTGGTTCCTGGGCGGCCAGCGCCTTCTCCTCTGTGGTGGCCGGGCGCATCTGGCCGCGCTCGTCCGGGACAAAGGTGATGGAGTCGTCCTTCTGGTCGGGGGCGTTGACGAAGGAACGGAACCGGCGCAGGCGCTCGGGATCCTTCAGGGTGTCCGCCCATTCGTCGACGTAGGTGTCAACGTGCCTGGCCATGGCCGCTTCGAGGTCCTCGGCGATGCCCAGGGTGTCTTTCACCACCACGTCCTCGACGTGCTTGATGCCGCCGTCGAGCTCTTCCTGCCAGCGCGCGGTGCGCTGCAGGCGGTCGGCGGTGCGGATGTAGTACATGAAGTAGCGGTCGATGTACTTGAGCAGGGTTTCGTCGTCCAGGTCCTTGGCCAGCAGCTGGGCGTGCGCCGGGGTGGCACCGCCGTTGCCGCCGACGTACAGGTTCCAGCCGTCCGCGGTGGCGATGACGCCGACGTCCTTGCCGCGGGCCTCGGCGCATTCGCGGGCGCAGCCGGAGACGCCCATCTTGAGCTTGTGCGGGCTGCGGAGTCCGCGGTAGCGCAGTTCGAGCTGGATGGCCATGGCCACCGAGTCCTGCACACCGAAGCGGCACCAGGTGGAACCGACGCAGGACTTCACGGTGCGCAGGCTCTTGCCGTACGCCTGGCCGGATTCGAAGCCGGCGTCCACCAGTTCCTTCCAGATTTCCGGGAGCTGCTCCAGCCGGGCGCCGAACATGTCGATCCGCTGGCCGCCGGTGATCTTGGTGTAGAGGTTGTACTTCTCGGCCACGGCGGCGATCACGCCCAGCTTCTTCGGGGTGATCTCGCCGCCGGCGATGCGGGGGACCACCGAGTAGGTGCCGTCCTTCTGCATGTTGGCGAGGGCACGGTCGTTGGTGTCCTGCAGGGTGCCGCGGCCGGCGTCCAGGACGTAGGCGCTGTTCTGGCTGGCCAGGATGTTGGCGACGGTGGGCTTGCAGATGTCGCAGCCTGCGCCGGTGCCGTACCTGGCCATGACCTCCTCGAAGGAGGTGAGTTCCAGGACGCGGATGGTCTCGAAGAGTTCCTGGCGGGACAGCTCGATGTGCTCGCAGAGTGCCTTGGAGACCTCGACGCCGGACTTGGTCAGTTCGGTTTCCAGCAGCTTCTTGAGCATCGGCACGCAGGACCCGCAGCTGGTCCCGGCGCGCGTGCAGCCCTTGAGCCCGCCGAGCTCCTGGACGGGTGCGTTCCCGTCGCAGGCCCCGCAGCCGTTGATGGCGTCGCGGATGGTTCCGGCGGCCACGTTGTTGCAGGAGCACAGGATGGCGTCGTCCGGGAGTTCCGTGTCCGGGGCGTCGCCGCCGCCGGCAGCGGTGAGGTAGGCGCCGGGCTCTGCACTGAGTTCGCGGCCGAGCAACGGGCGCAGGGAGGTGTACGGGGCCGCGTCGCCGACGAAGATGCCGCCGAGGAGGGTCTTGGCGTCGTCGGTGGTGACGATCTTCTGGTAGACGCCGCGGGCCGGGTCCGCATAGACGATTTCAAGGGAGTGCTCGGTCTTGGCGAACGCGTCACCGAAGCTGGCGACGTCGACGCCGGAGAGCTTGAGCTTGGTGGCGGTGTCAAAGCCGGGGAACGTCGCTTCGCCGCCGTGCAGGCGGTCCGCGACGATCTCCGCCATGGTGTTGGCGGGGGCCACGAGGCCCAGGCACATGCCGCCGAAGTTGGCCACCTCGCCGATGGCCCAGATGCCGGGAACCTCCGTGGAGCAGTCGTCGGAGATGACGACGCCGCCGCGCTGGCCGAGCTGGAACTGCTGCTCTGCGCCCTCGGCGGCCCGGAACAGCTCATCGCGGGGCTTCACACCGATGGCCACGATGACGATGTCGGCGTCGATGATGCGGCCGTCGGCCATCAGCACGCCGGTGACCTGGCCGTCGTCGTCGGAAAGGACTTCGGAGGGGAACACGCCGCCGTGCACGGTGAAGCCCTTGGCCTCGATCAGCCGGCCCAGCGCCTGGCCGGCGCCCTCGTCCAGCTGGGTGTTCATGAGCCAGGGCGAGCCGTTGATGACAATCGGGGTGGCGCCGAGCTGCTCGGTGCCGGCCGCGGATTCGAGGCCCAGGAGCCCGCCGCCGATGGTGACGGCGTTGACCCGGCGGCCAAGCTTTTCCTTCAGCCCGGCGATGGCCTTGTTAATGGACCAGACGTCCTCAAGGGTGCGGTACACGTGGGTGAGTTCGGAGCCGGGAATCGGCAGGCGGGCCGCGTCGGAGCCGGTGGCGACGACGAGTTCGTCGTATTCATAGGTGTTGCCGGCCGCCGTCTCCACGGCCTTGGCGGCGTGGTCGATCCTGATGACGCGCTCGCCGGTCTTCAGCGCGAGGGCGTCGTGGTCCCACATGGACGCGGTGCCGAGGGTGAGGTCGACGTCGCTGTCCGTGAGGGCCTTGCTCAGGGCGACCCGGTCGTAGGGGAGGTGCGCTTCCTCGGTGAGGACGGTGACGTGCCAGCCGTCGAGGCCCCGGGCGTGCATGGCATCGGCAAACCGGTGGGCGGCCGGGCCGCCGCCGGCGACGACGATCCGGCGGGGGGTCTGCGTGCTTGAAGTCTGTCCGGTCACTGTGGGCCTTTCGCATGGGCCGCAGACGGTGCTCTGCGACCTTCTCAATCCAGGTGTCCATCCAGACTAGGCAACCGCAGTTTCGCTTCAGTTTCCCTTATGTTTCGTGATCTTAACTTCTGCATCACGAACGCGTTTCGGAACAGGTGAGTTGCCTTTTACGTGCCGGACACACTGACTGCACGCCGTTGAAACACCGCAGCCCTAGCTTGGGTATGTGGCCGCGTCGGCGGTTGAGTGGACTGAGAGGGGCCGAGATGACCGCAGTACTGGAACTTGTTGAACAGACCACCGGATTCGCCGCAGGCTGGCACCGTGTGTGCGCCGTCGAGGAGCTGGAGCTTGCCTGGGGTGAGGCGGCGCTTATCGCCGGCCGCCAGGTGGCGCTGTTCCGCACGGCGCCCGGTGAGGTGTTCGCCGTCGAGCATGAGGACCCGGCGACGGGGGCGCACGTGATGGCCCGCGGCATCATCGGCTCACGCGGAGCACGCCAGACCATCGCGTCACCGCTGCACAAGGAGGTCTACGACCTCACGACGGGCGAATGCTTCGGCACGGCGGAGCTGCGCCTGGCCACCTTCGGCACCCGCATCGTGGACGGGTACGTCGAGGTGGAGCTCTAGCCGCTCCTAAGCCTTGGAGACCGGCCTTGGAGACAGGCCTTACAGGCCGAGGGCCTCGCGGACGTCCGCCAGGACGCCGTCGAGCGCGGCGCGGGCTTCCTGCCGCGCCGCCGGCAGTTCGGCGGCCGATCCGACGCTGCGGATGACCTCCAGGTAGCACTTGAGCTTCGGCTCCGTCCCACTGGGGCGGATGATCACGCGGCTGAGGTCCTTCGTCAGGTACAGCAGGCCTTCGGTGGGCGGGAGCGGTCCGCTGCCCTGCGCCAGGTCGGTGGCCGTTTCGACGGCGGAGCCGCCGAACGATTCCGGCGGGCTGACGCGCAGCCGGTCCATCATGGCATCCAGCAGGCCCAGGTCCGCGACCCGGATGCTGAGCTGGTCGCCCGCGTGCAGCCCGTGCACCAGATGCAGCTCATCGAGGGTGTCGAAGATGGTCCTGCCGGCGGCCTTGGCCGTTGCCGCCAGCTCGGCGATCAGCACCGCGGCGGAGATCCCGTCCTTGTCCCGGACCAGTGCGGGGGCGACGCAGTAGCCCAGCGCCTCCTCGTAGCCGAACAGCAGCCCGGGCACGCGGGCGATCCATTTGAAGCCGGTCAGGGTTTCCTCGTGGGCGTAGCCTGCCGCGGCCGCGATCCGCGCCAGCAGCCGCGAGGACACGATCGAGTTGGCGAAAACGCCCCCGCCGGCGGTGTCGCCGTCGCCGGCGGTGTCACCGGGGGTGCCGGTTTCGCGGGCGGCCAGCCGCGCCACGACGTGCGCGCCCAGCAGGGCTCCGACCTCGTCGCCGCGCAGCATGCGCCATGCCCCGGTGTCCGGATCCTTCGCGGCCACCGCGGCGCGGTCGGCGTCGGGGTCGTTGGCGATCACGATGTCGGCGTCCACGCGGGCCGCCGTTTCCAGCGCCAGGTCCAGGGCGCCCGGCTCTTCGGGGTTCGGGAAATTCACGGTGGGGAAGTCCGGGTCCGGTGCCGCCTGTTCCGTGACCAGCGTGACGTCCCCGAAGCCGGCGGCGTTCAGCACCGAGACCGCGGTCGCGCCGCCGACGCCGTGCATGGGGGTCAGGACGATCTTGAGGTCCCGGGCCGGGAAGTGTTCCGGGTCCGCGAGGTGAGCGACGGCGGCCTCGTAGCCTCCGGCGATCGAGCGGTCCAGCACCGTCCAGCCGTCCTTGGCGAGCACAATGGAGGCCAGGTCGACGGCGGCGATCCTCGCGGCGATCCTTGCGTCGTAGGGCGCCACGATCTGCGCGCCCCGTCCGCTGTCCTCGACGGCATGGCGGCCCAGGTAGACCTTGTAGCCGTTGTCCTGCGGCGGGTTGTGGCTGGCGGTGACCATCACACCGCCGTCGCACTCCAGCGCCCGCACCGCGTAGGCGAGCAGCGGCGTGGGGAGCGCCTGCGGCAGCAGGAACGTCTCGATCCCGGCGGCGGTGAGGATCGCCGCCGTCTCCGCGGCGAATATATCGGAATTGTGGCGGCCGTCGTAGCCGACGACGGCGCGCGGCCGGGTCCCGGGGGAGGCCTGCGCGACGGCGTCCGCCAGGAAAGCGGCAAAGCCGGCGGCGGCGCGGCGCACGACGACGCGGTTCATCCGGTTCGGCCCCGGCCCCAGCGCCGCCCGCAGTCCCGCGGTGCCGAACTGCAGGGTGCCGTCAAAGCTGTCCGCCAGCTCCTGGCGGGCCGCGGCATCACCGTCGTCCGCGAGGGAGGCGAGCGCGGTCAAGGCCGCCGCCGTGGCGGGGTCCGGGTCCTGGGCAGCCCAAGCGCGGGCCTCGCTCACCAGCCGGGACAGTTCGGCATCAAAGGACGTCATAGGAACCAAACTATCGCCAAATTCCGCCGGGCATGCCCAACGCTGGCCGCGGGACATGCCCAACGCTGGGGCTGGCGGGTGGACAGGATCCCGTTATGCCCAGTCCTGGGAGCGAGGAATGGGCATGTCCTCCGGGGATTCCGCCCTTGACACCCATTTTTCCGGACACGTAACGTCTGCAATATGAAGATGGGCCGGGGGGTGGAATGGGCTGTGCACAGCTGCGTCAACATGGCGTGGACGCCGTACGGGGAGGCGGTGAACAGTGCACGGCTGGCGGAGTTCTACTCCCTCCCGGGCGCCTACCTTAACAAACAACTCCAGTCGCTGGTCCGCGCAGGTATCCTGGCGTCCGTCTCCGGGCCGCGCGGCGGCTTCCACCTGGCGCGCAGGCCGGAAAACATCACCGTCCTGGACATTGTCCTGGCGCTCGAGGGCCAGGATCCGGCCTTCCGCTGCGAAGCCGTCCTGGGGAACGTGCCCGAGGCCGACAGCCAGGAGAACTTCGCACGGACCTGCCTCATTTCGCAGACCATGCGCCAGGCCGAGCTGGCCTGGCGCCAGGCGCTGGCACGCCAGACCATCGGCGGGCTCGCCGATTCGATGGAACGGCGCTTTCCCCAGGACAGGCTGAAGGCCCTGCGCTGCCTCGCCGCCGCGGACTGAACTGCGAGAACTAAGCTGCGCGGACTGAGCTGCGCGGACTGAGAGCGGCCTCAGAGCCTGGCGATGATCCCGGCGAGCAGTCTGGAGATGCGCGGGCCTGCGGCGTGGCCGGCTTCGAGGACCTCCTCGTGGCTGAGCGGGAGCGGGCTGATTCCGGCGGCGAGGTTGGTCACGAGCGAGATGCCGAACACCTCCATGCCGGCGTGGCGGCCTGCGATCGCCTCCAGGGCGGTGGACATGCCCACCAGGGACGCGCCGATCCGCTTGGCGTACTGCACCTCGGCCGGCGTCTCGTAGTGCGGCCCGGTGAACTGCGCATAGATACCTTCCTGCAGCGAGGAGTCGACTTCACGGGCGAGGCCGCGGATCCGGGCGGAGTACAGGTCGGTCAGGTCCACGAACGTGGCGCCTTCCAGCGGTGAGGCGGCGGTGAGGTTGATGTGGTCGCTGATCAGCACGGGGGTGCCGGGGGCCCAGTCTTCGTTCAGGCCGCCGCAGCCGTTGGTCAGGACCAGGGTCCGGCAGCCGGCGGCCGCTGCGGTGCGCACGCCGTGGACCACGGCGCGGACTCCCTTGCCCTCGTAGTAGTGGGTGCGGGCGCCCAGGACCAGCGCCCGCTTGCCCTCCCTGGTCAGCACGGAGCTGATGGTGCCGGTGTGCCCTTCCACGGCCGGGGAGGAGAAGCCGGGGACCTCGTCGGCTGAGAGGGTCGCGGTGGTTTCACCGATCAGCCCGGCGGCGTCGGCCCAGCCCGAGCCGAGCACGAGGGCGACGTCGTGGGTGTCCACGCCCGTTTCCGCGGCGATGTAGTCGGCGGCGGCGCGGGCGGCGTCGAAGGGGTCCATGGTCAGGGAATCCGGTGTATTCACCGGTACAAGTTACCGTGCGGACGCCGTGCTGCCCAGCACCGGGGGCAGCACGGCGCCAGCCGACGATTCTTGGTGCTGCCGGTCCGGATGGTGGACAATGGCTGATTGTGACTACGCATCCCGATTTCAGCTCACCCCGCATCGCAATCCTCGGCGGAGGGCCCGGCGGCTACGAAGCCGCCATGGTCGCCGCCTCGCTCGGTGCGAAGGTCACCATCATCGAACGCGCCGGCCTCGGCGGCTCGGCAGTGCTGACCGACGTCGTACCTTCCAAGACCCTGATCGCGACGGCGGACCTGATGACCCGCGTCGCCGAGGCGGGCGAGCTGGGAGTTAAGTTCGACGTCGACGGCGGCGACTTCGCCCCCGTGATGCGTGCCGACCTCAAACACATCAACGACCGCCTGCTCGGCCTGGCCCGGAAGCAGTCCGAGGACATCCGGTCCGGCTTGGAGCACCAGGGTGTCCGCATCCTGATCGGCTCCGGCAGGATGCTGGACAACCACACCATCGAGGTGCTGACCTCGGACGGCACCGAGACCGTTGAAGCGGACGCGATCCTGCTAGCGGTCGGCGCGCACCCGCGGGAACTGCCCACCGCCAGGCCGGACGGCGTCCGCATCCTGAACTGGGCCCAGATCTACAGCATGGACGAGCTCCCCGAGGAGCTCATCGTGGTGGGTTCAGGCGTCACCGGCGCCGAATTCGCCTCGGCCTACAACGGCCTGGGCTCCAAGGTGACCCTGATTTCCAGCCGCGACCGCGTCCTGCCGGGCTCGGACACGGACGCCGCCGAGGTCCTCGAGGGCGTCTTCGAACGCCGCGGGCTGACGGTGCTGTCCCGCTCACGCGCCGAGACCGTGGAACGTACCGACGACGGCGTGGTGGTCACGCTCGGCGACGGCTCCAAGGTCACCGGCAGCCACTGCCTCGTCTGCGTCGGCTCCATCCCGAACACGGACGGGATCGGCCTCGAGGAGGCCGGCGTGGCGGTCACCGAGAGCGGCCACATCAAGGTCGACGGCGTCTCGCGCACCACTGCCCCGAACATCTATGCCGCCGGGGACTGCACCGGCGTCCTGGCTCTGGCCTCGGTCGCGGCGATGCAGGGCCGGATCGCCGTCGCGCACTTCCTGGGCGACGCCGTCATGCCGATCAAGCTCCACCAGGTGGCCTCCAACATCTTCACCTCGCCGGAAATCGCCTCCGTGGGCGTCTCCGAGGCGGAGATCGAGTCCGGCAAGTACCAGGCCGACGTCATCAAGCTCTCGCTGCGCAGCAACGCCCGCGCGAAGATGCGTAACCACAAGGACGGCTTCGTCAAGATCTTCGCCCGCAAGGGCTCCGGCACGGTGATCGGCGGCGTCGTCGTGGGCCCGAACGCGTCCGAGCTGATCTTCGCGGTCTCGATCGCCGTGACCCAGAAACTGCACGTCGACGACGTCGCCAGCACCTTCACGGTGTACCCGTCACTGAGCGGCTCCATCTCCGAAGCGGCCCGGCGCCTGCACGTCCACATGTAGGTCTCGGGGGCCCGGCTCGGCGACGAGTGCTGCCGGACCCTGCCAGCCAGGCTTCCTAAAGGCCGGCACCGGCCGTTGAGATAGATTTCGGCATCCCGCCTGCGGGCAGATCAGGGCGAATCAACGTGATGAATTCGCCCTGATCTGCCTCCGGTACGCACTCTGTGCGGCATTGAGCTTGGCCGACATGGCTACGCCGCCGCCTCAGGAATAGGCGTACGGCGGAACCGTGTCGCCGGCGGCGAAAGGCTTGAACCAGTGCTCGAAGTCCAGTTCCCTGGCGTCATCTTCGAGATCATCGAGCCTGTCCGAGTACAGCGCCTCGCTGTCCGCGTCCTCCAGCAGCACTTCCTCGACGTCCGCCCGCCAGTCCTCCGGAAGGTCCAGTTCGTAGATTTCCTCGGTGATTTCCGCCTGGTCGAGCAGGCACCGGACGGCGAGCTCGGCGGCGAGGCACCCGGGGGCGGTCCAGCCCCGGACCAGGGCCGCGGTGACGTCGGCCGCGACGACGATGAACTTCTGCGCAAACTTTTGGTCGTAGCTGGCAGCGAACTGCGGCGGCAGCGAGGACAGGACCGAGGACCCGGCGATGTCGGCCGGGGTGACGGTCTCCAGTTCACTGAGCGTGCCAAGATCACGGAAGAGCTGGTCGAGGAGGATGCTCGACGAGTTCCAGAGCAGTCCTGCCAGCAGCCGCGCCTGGAGCACGGATTTCTGGCGCCCCTGGGGAGCGTCGGCGGCCATCTCTGCCAGGTCCTCCGGATCAAACTGGAGCCGCTGCTCTTCGGTCATGTCATCCGGATGCGGGTCGAGCCCCAGCAGCTCAAGGCTGAGCCCGGTGAGCTTCTCAGCGTCGGCCAGCAGTTCTTCGGTGATGTCGTCTTCTTCGTCGGCATTCATGGCCCCGATGCTACCTGCCATTTGTTTCGAGCCCGATTCCTGTGACGCGTGGGTGCTCAGACGAGATTGTGACGGTTCGACGCCGTCGGGTGCCTGCCGCTTCTAGACCCACGATAACTGGGTGCCCCGGGAGGGCGGAGGGTTTATCGAGCTCTTCCCAGTGAAGCGTGGTGAGGTGGGCCTAATTCCGGTATGGGCGATAGCCTCCGGCTGCCAGTAGCGAGCGGATTCTGTAGTTGATGAAGTTGCGGAAGCCGCGGGCGATCCGCGTGGTGGTTTCGATGACGCCGTTGATCGCTTCGGTGGGCCCGTTGGACGCTCCGGCGGTATCGAAGTAGGCGCTGATTTCGGTTTTCCACCGAGTGAGGGTGCCGATCAGTCGTTTGATCTCCGGGATCGGGCTGCTGGTGTATTTGTCCAGGAGTTTCTGCAGGGTGTGTTTCCCGTCGTGGTGCCGGACGTGGTAGACCAGGCGCAGTTCCTGATAGCAGTGCCAGCCGATCGTGACTTCACTGTCCGGATCGCCGGCTTCCAGACGTGTGTGTTCAGGGCAGCGAGCTGCTTGTCCGTCTGGTGTTCGGCGCCCTGGAGCAACGTCCTTCGGATTTTGAACAGCGGATCGTTCTTGCTACCACGGTGGCCAAGTGTCCGGTTCTGCACACGCCGGCGGATGTCATCGACCATGGTGGATCCGAGCTTGACGACGTGGAACGCATCCGAAACGGTCACGGCTTCGGACAGGCAGTCGTCGATGGCGTTGGCGTAGCCGCGGAACGGGTCCAGGGTCGCGGTGGTGATGCCTGCCGTGAACCCTGGTTTTCAAGCCAGTCCTTATAAACGGAACCGGAGCGCCCCGGGACCAGGTCCAGCAGCCGCCGCGCGGGGTTTACCGCTGTGATCACGGGTGTGATCGACAATGCCGGTGACCATTCGTTCGGAACGGAAGCCGGTGTGCTTCCAGACGTATTCGTCCACGCCCAGCGATCCGGTGCCGCGCAGACGGCCCGGGTCAGCCAGCTCGGTGCCGGCCAGCGCCTGGATTGCGTCCCACGCGGTTCGCCAGGTAACTCCGAGTTGCCGGCAAGGTCCGAGACCGACGTGTCGTGGTGCTTGAGCGAGTCCACTGCCCAGCGCGCGGCGCGCACGGTGAGTTTCTCCCGCGGGCCGAGCAACCAGTGCTCGTAACTGAACGTGCTCTTCGGACACTGCCGCTCCCGGCGCCGGTAAATGCGCTTGCGCCACCTGAGCACCAGGGAGAACCCGAGCAGCAGCGCGTCGTGCGCCGTCACGGTGAAGGGGCCGAACGAAGTCGTTGCTGAAGTGGTCGAGGGCGAACTTGGTTAGATCCATGCCTAGTCCTCGTTGATCCATATCCTCAGGTCGGGCCCACTACCGAGACGTTCTACTGTCACGGCGTGCGCAATGGCTATTCCTACGGCGCTCAACTTGAGCGATCCTAGGGTGTCCCAGACTTCATAGAGTCTGGTGAACTCCGGAATGGCTTCGATTACCATGTCCCGAACCATGGCCTCCGGCAGTACGTTGTTCTTTTGGAGGGACTGCAGTTCCTGGACCACGTCTGCCCCGCCGAGATGTTGGGACAGGAGCTCAATAGCCGTTCCGTTTTGCGGGGCCACCTGGAGCAGTTCGGGCTGGTGATCACATGCTTTGAAAATCATGGGATCCGGCAGGAAGGGTCGAAGTCGCTCCGGGACGTCTTCTGGCTTCAGGCCAGCGCTAAACGCGACGGGGTAGTACGTGGAGAACACATCGTGGAGGCTAGTGCCGTTGAAGGTCTCTACTGCTGCGCATCCAAGTGATTGCAAGTGCAGGTATGTTGCATCCGATTTCACGAGTTCGCCGATGAATGGAGCGACGGAGTGCCGCAGTAGCCTGAAGCAACCTTCCGGGGTGTCGACCGGCGAGGTTGTACGAAGGAGCCGCCAGGCGACGGCTAGCGTCGCCCTCTCCGTTTTTGTTAGGCGCGGGGCTATTTCGATCGCGTCGTTGAGTACTGTGGCGAGTAGGCTCTCGCTGGGTGCGGTGCATCGGTCGGTGAGTAAATCAAGCAAGACCGACGCTAGCTCTTCGGTACCGCGGCGGGCATACGACTTTCCTGCACTGCTAATGGCGTACTGGACATCAGGGTCTTCCAAAGATTTCTGATTTTCTGGTGGCAACTGCGAGAGTCGTCGCGAAAATTCTGAAGACATATAGTCAAAGCGTTCATTGACCGTTTGCAGGGCTACCGCGGAAAATGCCGTGAAGTCAGCACGCATGACGTCTTGGGTAACTTGCTTGACGTCATGGTAGCTCAGGCCGTTGTTGTTATTGACTAGGATGTTGCCGCCAGCCTGATAATTTTCAGAGTTGGCGCCCCCCTCTTGCTGTTGCTTCACAGCTCTTTATTGCTGCGTATGGTTAGATTCCCGCCAGCTTGGTAGTTGGTGGACCTGGCGCCGCCCGTCTGGCTCTGTTCAATGGAGGACGCGGCAGTAGTATCCGCCGTGTCTGCCGCAAACACACCAATAGCCAAAGCTGCAAGTCCGATGCACCCGGTGACCAAAGCGCTGATGAAGGGCCAGGTCCACAGGGGACCCTGGCTCTCAACGGATATGACCGCCGCCGCGACGCCAATGGTTGCCGCTACTCCCGTGACAACGCCGCCGACTTGCAGCCATTTTGATGCGTTCCTGAATCTCATCCCCTGATGATACTCAACCGAGTCCTCTCCTGCTGGCGCCGGCAACGAAGGGTTAGTGAAGTGTGCTTGAAGAAGTTCTGGGCTGCCGGAGTTCAACGCGGTCAACGCAGATCAGGCACCTGAACGGAGGAGGTCTGCGCTGCCGTTACTCGAAGTCGATGTCTTACCATCAACAGCCGGCGCCCTCGGACGAGGTCAGGTAGTGCGTCGATTTCCGTAATGCTGGGACCATCTCCTGGAGCTGCTCCCGAGACCGTCTCCCACGGTGCTACCGTGACTTCGTCACATTTGCATCACTATTAATTTCCTGGGGGAAATATGCTCGATACTGCAAAAGCTTCACCGCGCCCGAAAATCGGCTGGCGCCCATCAATTTCCTTCTGGATCGTGGCGGCCATCGTGTTGATTCTGGTCATTATCTTCGCCGCAGCGGGCGGTTTCGGCGGCGCCCTAATCATCCTGGGCGTAGTCGCCCTGATCACGGGTCTCTATGCGCTCCTGTTCAAGCGACGGACATGGGTCGGAATTCCTCACCGCAAGAGCGCCCTGCTGGTTGCCGGCTCAGGAATCGTAGTATTCATCGTCGGAGGCATCGTCGGCGGCGCGACTGCCTCGTCGACTGGAAGCCAAAATAAGTCCGCCGTGGTTTCGTCCTCGGCCTCCGCAACTGCGACTCCCACTCCGACAACAACCGCAACGAACCCCGCTAAGACTGCCTGCCTCACGGCCAACGAGACGAAGACGTACAACGGTGATGTCTTCGTCTGCACCATGGGTGCGGATCAGCGTCTGGTGTGGCTGCCTGAAGCGGAGTCAAAGGTGATCGTGGCCAGGGCGGCAGCCGATAAAGTAGCGGCAGAAAAGGCGGCTGCTGACAAGGCCGCCGCGGACAAGGCGGCAGCGGACAAAGCCGCGGCTGACAAAATGGCGGCCGATCAGGCCACCGCCGCACAGCAAGCAGCGGATAAGGCTGCAGCCGACAAGGCTGCGCAGGCTCCGGTTCCCGCTGCTCCTGTCGCGCCCGCCGACCCAGCACCCATTGCGGGATACGTGAGCCCCGGTGCCTTCTGCAGTGGCGGAACTGGCGTCAGCAAGACTGGTAAGGCAATGGTTTGTGCTCCAGCCTCCGATGGCAAGCTGCGCTGGCGAAGCGCCTAATCCCATCTGACGGCCTAATGGGCGAAGCCCCCTCGGACTCTCCTGCAGCGGCTTCTCATCGCTTGGCTATCACACTCGTGCTTTCAACCTAGGCAGCCTAACGGCCGCTGATCGTTTTTATTCAAGGTCCACACCCAAAGGGAAAAATGAAGAAGAAGTATGCCCTCGTGGCACTGGCCGCACTTGCACTTTCGGGTTGCGGGGCAGGGCCTCAGGCAAGCACCGCGACCGAGTCGGCAGTAACTAGCGCCAGTACCTCGGTGACGCCCACACCGACCCCTACTGTCATGAGTGCCGCCGAGGCAGGAAAGGCCTATTTGGCTGCCGTCTGTCCCAGCAACATCTTGGCAGACAAGGCCGCCACGACGGTCCAAACGAAACCGCTGGACCTTCTGGCAGCTAAGAGCGCCGCCGCGGCTCTACGCGACAGCTATCGCAAGACTATCGAAACGCTCTCAGACCAGAAGGTAATGTGGCCGGAAGCGGTCAAGCCTGACGTAGCCACGTTGGCGGAAGCGATGTACGCAGACCTTAGCGGCGCCGAAAACGTGGCAAACCAAACTACGGACGCCAATTTAATTGCAGCCTGGAACACGTGGGTAAATTCGCCGCCCCCTGCCGCCACTGCCCAGAAGATCAGACTGAAGCTGGGCATCCCGGCCGATACAGCGAGCAGCTGCACGCCGAGTTAGGCACTTTGGCCCACGCAACCGAAGCCGCCTTCGGCTGCGTGGGCTGTTTTGTTCCCAAGAGTGGGTGTGCGTGACAGATATTCGGGCTTACCTGGGATTGCACCGTCCACGCGAACTCGTCGCATGATGGGATACGTACGAAAAGAACGTGTACCTTCACCACACTTTCGAGCGACGGCGAGCAACTCTTAAACCCGCATGTTCGCCGTGGCTAGCCGCTTTGCGGTCACCTTTACTGGGCAGTTGAGTTCCAACTCGTCGGCAGGAAGGCCACGAATGCCCCAGTTCTCCCGGGCATCTCGGGCTTCGTTATTTCCACATCTTGCGAGTTATGCCGTGGCAGCCCGGTGAGGCGGCTGCCGATGTCGACTTCGGCGAAGTGCCCACCGGCGAGGAAGCGAATGCCAGCGACGACAAGGTGAATTTCGGGCTCCGTTGAGCCAGTTCGACCCCGACGACCTCGAGAACTGACTCCTAGGTGCGTGGGTCGGTAGTGGTTTGACGGTTCCGCTGGTTTGAGTCGTGATGGTCCAGAGGCCGGCCGCCTTTTCGTGGAAGGGGGCCGGTCTCCGGGCGTTTTCGCGGAAGGAAGCCTGGGAGGCTCCCGCGGGGCGCGGTCCGGTGCTGCAGGTTTGATCCCGGGGCATCGTCCCGGCCGTGTTCAGGCCGTGGCGGTGCGGTAGGTGAAGAGTTTGAGCAGGTTGTGGCAGCCGGCCATCAGCTTCCATTCCCCGGATGCCTTCTCCAGCCCGCGCAACAGGACATGCTTGCCCTGGCGGGTGTTGATCTGTCCGAAGACCGGTTCGACGATGGCTTTGCGCCGGGCATAGACCGCTTTGCCCTTCTTCGTTTTCAGTTTCCGGGCCATCCGCTCGGCCAGGGTCGCGTCCGCCGGGATCCTGCCCCTGGGCGAGTCCGGGACCGGGCGTCCGTGTTTCATCCGCCGGGTGGAGATGAAGAACTCGGTGCCGGCGCCGGCTTCGAGGTCTTTGACGTGTTCCAGGTTCGCTGCCGAGCAGTACCCGGCGTCGGCGCTCCACTTCCCGGGCATGGCTTCCAGGGTGTCCTGCGCGTTCTTGACCATCGGGACCAGTTGCTGGACGTCCACCGCGGTGTTGGTCAGTTCGGTGGCAACGATGACCTGGTGATCTTTATCAACGACGCCCTGGGCGTTGTAGCAGTAGTGGTAGGAACCGTCCGCGGTCTTCATGATCCTCGCGTCGGGGTCGGTGAAGTTGCGCTGGGCGGTGGGCTTGGGCACCGCCGCGGCAGCGGCGGCATCGCCCTTGCCCGAGACATCGTCGTCATCGTCCCCGCGGGACCGGGCCTTCTCCTGGGCCTCACGGCGGGCCCTGTCCGCGGCCTCGGCCTCGATGGATGCCCGGGCGGTCTTCATCGCCTCGGCGCGCCGGGCCCGGTTGGCCAGTTCGGCAGGCAGTTCATCCCCGCGTTTGCCCGGCCCGAAGCGGGCGTCCTCGGCCGCGTCCACGGTCTTCGCCTCCGCCATCAGGTCGCTGATCTCATCGGCCAGGACCTTCTGTTTCTCCGTCAGCCGGGCATAGCTCATGGCCTTGTGCCGGGAAGCGTTGGCACGCACCTTCGTCCCGTCCAGTGCGACATGGCCCAACGAGACCATGCCCGCGGCCCGGCAGAGCTCCAGGGCCTGCAGGAACACGTTGGCCAGCGCCGCGAGGTGGCGTTCGCGGAACCGGGCGATGGACCGGAAATCCGGGGCCTGCTGGGCGGCCAGCCAGCGGAACGCGACCACGTCCGTGCAGGATTTTTCCAGTTCCCGCGAGGACCTTACCCCGACGCAGTACCCGTAGAGCAGGATCCGCAGCATCAGCCGCGGATCATACGGCGGCTGGCCCTTGGCCTTGGCGTAGGAGGCGTGGAACCGGGTCAGGTCCAGTTCCCCGTCGACGAGTTCGGCGATGAACCGGGCCAGATGGCCCTGGGGCAACCATTCATCCAGCGACGGCGGGACCAGCATCACCGCATCGGGCTCGAAGGCCTTGAAGCGTTTGTTGACCCCGCCGTTGGCATCCATCGGCACATCGGTGGGCTGCCCGACCCGCTCCACGAGCGACTCGTCGAACAAACCATCCTGCGCGGAAGAACCGGTATCCATACCCCGATTCTCCCAGCCACCCCCAACCGGCCCCGGTTAATCTGCCGGCGTTTTAAAAACCGGCACCCTCACTACTGACCCACGCACCTAGAGCCGGTGCGCCGGCCGGCGAGGCGGGTCTCCGGTCTTTGAGCCCTTGAACAGGCCAGCAAAATTGGGGACTTGGTCTCCGGAGCCGAAGGGGAGATCCAAGGCTCCGGAGGCGACGACGGGGCCCACGAGCAATAGCCCGGCTGCCCAGAACGACCTCTTCGCCCAGACGGCAGGAAGCCTAGACTTGTCCACCCGCCGGACCGCATAGATGACGATGCCGACGGCCAGTGAGAGGAACCAGCCGCTGGTGAGAATAATGCCGTACAGGGTGTCATAAGCGCTGTTGTGGAACTGCGTCAGGTCGGCGTAGTCAAAGGCCCCGGCGGGGTCCTGCGCGGTGTGTAGGCTCACGGTTCAATTTCTCCTAGTAGTCACCCACACACATGCGTAGAATCCACAATGTCCCTATCTGGATCCACTCGCGCTGTGGCGTTGCTGGGACGCGATAGCCCGGACGTAGAGCGGTCAGTGAAAGCACCGATGGGCCTGATCGCGGAAATCAGGAGCATGTGATGAAAACAGTTCAAAACGTCGCAGCAGGCGCAGCTCTTATCGCAGCCCTCGCTGGCGGCGGTGTGTATCTCGCCATGGCCGCTCCCGACGGCGCGGCAACATCAACAGCGCTGTCCGCTTCCGACCACTCCAAAGGCGGCCACCAGGCCAACGGCATCACCGAGCAGCTGCTGACAGGAGATACCGCCGCCAGAGTCGAGGCTGCAGCGATCGCCGCCAACCCCGGTGCGACCGTCCTGCGCGTCGAAACCGATGCAGAGGGTGCGGCCTACGAGGCGCACATCAGGAAAGCCGACGGTACGACAGCGACCGTGAAGCTTGACGCTTCGTTCAACGTCACGGCCACCGAAAGTGGAAAGCGAAGCTAGCCATCCGCCGGGGCAGCCCTAACGGCGCCAGATGACGGGTCTACGCAACCACCCCCTGGAAGTGCTTCTCGATAATCCCCTTGATGTCCTCATGGCACCCACCGCACCCGGTCCCTGCCCGCGTGGCGCCTGACACCTCGGCCACTGTCCCGCACCCGGACGCAACAGCAGCGGCAATCTTCGTACCGCTGACGCCGGCACACCGGCACACGGTCCTCTCCGGATCGGTAGCACCAGCAGTAGAAGCCTGGTCCGGCCCGTCCAGGCGCAGCAGCAGCGACCTATCCGCGGGGAGCTCGGCGCCGCGTTCGAAGAGCTGCACCAGCTCGGCCGCTGTCCGGGGCATGCCCACAGCCACGAGGCCCTCGAGCACCCCCGCGCGGGTGGTCATCTTCACGTAGCGACCGTGCTCGGGATCGGCCCACTGGGCGATCTGCCGCCGCGCCCGGCCGTCCGACGCCCCGGCGGTCAGGGCTTCCTCGTCCCACGGTTCTGCGGAAACATCCCCGGCCACGGCCATGTTCAGGCCGCGGGCCTTCAGGACAATCACGCCCGGCTGCTCCGCCGCCAGCTCCGGCAGGGACTCCGCCTCCGAAGGCGTACCGGAAGCCAGCAGCACCAGGTACTCGGCCAACCATTCGGCCTGCCGCCAGCCCGGACCCACCAGCCCGGACGGGCCACGCGCCGCCCGGCATTCCAAACAATGAGTATCCGGGCAGCGCACCTCGGCGCAGTCGCCGATCGCGAAAATGTGCGGCTCGTGGTGCGCCCGGAGCTTGTGGTCCACCAGGATCCCCGCCGCCGTCGAGAGCCCGCAGCCTTCCGCCAGTTCGGTCCGCGGCCGGACACCGCAGGAGAGCACCAGCAGCTCGCCGTCGATCGCGGAACCGTCATCCAGCACCAGGGCCGAGAAACCGCCGTCGGCGGACCCGGACTCGATACCGGTGGACCGCGCATTGCCGGCCACCCGGACGCCGCAGTCCCGCAGGCTCGCCGCGAGCACGGCGCCGCCGCCGCGGTCGATGTTGCGTCCCAGCGGGTGCGGGCCGTTGTGCACCACGGTCACGGTGGCGCCTTCCTCGGCCGCGGCGAGGGCGGTTTCCAGGCCCAGGACGCCGCCGCCGAGGACCACCACCCGCTTGCCGCCGGCAACTGCCTCCCGCAGCACCGACGCGTCGGCCAGGTCCCGGAGCGCGGTCACGCCCGCCGGCAGCACGGGGGCGGCCGGATCCGGGTTCAGCCCGGTCAGGTTGGGGATCACCGGGCGGGAACCGGTGGCGAAGACCAGCCGGTCGTAGCCGGGGGAGGTGCCGTCGCTGAGGATCAGCTGCTGGCGGGCACGGTCCACCCGGCGGACCCGGACGCCCAGCCGGACGTCGACGCCGTCGGCAATCAGCGCCGCCGCATCGGCGAGGGCCAGCGCCTCCGCCGTCGTGCGCCCGACGCCCAGGTCAGCCACGAGCACGCGGTTGTACGCGGCGTCGGCCTCCTCGCCGATCACAGTCAGGTGGGCCAGGCCGCTGCGCACGGCCGGGAGCAGCTCGTCGACCAGCCTGGCGGCCACCGGCCCGAACCCGACAACAACAATCCGCTCGCTCATGAGGCCTCCGATGTCTGAAGAACGCTGTTCTGCGTCCGGGAATCACTGGCCACCCGGACCCACACCTTGTTGAACTTGAATTCGGGCATCCCTGAAATGGGATCGGTGGCGGCCTCCGTGAGCCGGTTGGCGCTCTCCAGCTCCGGGAAGTGGAACGGCAGGAAGACCGTTTCCGGCCGGATCGCCGTGCTGAGTTCGGCCCGGCAGAGCACCTCACCGCGCTCGTTCGCCACGGACACCAAAGAACCCTCGCTGATGCCCATCGAGGCCGCGGCGCCGGGGTGGATCTGCAGCTTCGCCTCAGGCTGCGCGGCCAGCAGCTCGGAGACCCGGCGGGTCTGCGCGCCGGACTGGTAGTGCTCCAGCAGGCGGCCGGTGATGAGCGTCATGGTTTTGGCGGCCGGGGCTGTGCCGTCCCCAACGGGGGTAGTGGCGGGCGTACGACGGCGGCGGGGCGCCACCGGGGTCAGGACGGCCTTGCCGCCGGTGAGCGCGAAGCCGTCCAGGAACAGCCGCGGCGTGCCCGTGCTGCCCACCGGATAGGGCCAGTAGGCTTCCTCTCCGCGGTCCAACATGGCGTAGTCGATCCCGGAGTAGTCCGCCAGGCCGCCGGCGGACGCCAGCCGGAGTTCCTCGAAGACGGTCTCCGGGTCCTCGCTGAAGGTCGACGGCGCATCGAGGGCCTCGGCCAGCCGGGCCATGATCCACAGTTCGCTGCGGGCCCCGGCCGGGGGAGCCAGGGCGCGGCGCCGGCGGAGGACGCGGCCCTCGAGATTGGTCAGGGTGCCTTCCTCCTCGGCCCACTGGAGCACGGGCAGGACCAGGTCCGCTTCGGCGGCCGTCTCGGACATGAAGAAGTCGCAGACCACCAGGAAGTCCAGGCTGCGCAGCCCTGCAAGGACCGAATTGGCATCGGGGGAGGCCACCGCGATATTGGAGGCGTGCACGAAGAGGCAGCGGACGCCGTCGGGCTGTCCGAGCGACTTCAGCAGTTCGACGGCGGGGAGGCCGGGTCCGGGGATCAGCGCTTCCGGCACGCCCCAAACGGCAGCCACGTGGGCGCGGGCGGCGGGGTCGGTGATCTTGCGGTAGCCGGGCAGCTGGTCCGCCTTCTGGCCGTGTTCGCGGCCGCCCTGGCCGTTGCCCTGGCCGGTCAGCGTGCCGTAGCCGCTGCGGGCGGAGCCGGGCAGGCCCAGCAGCAGGGCCAGGTTGATGGCGGCGGTGGCCGTGTCCGTGCCGTCGACATGCTGTTCCACGCCGCGGCCGGTCAGGATGTAGCTGCCGCCCCGGGTGGCGCCGTCGGCCAGCCGGCGGGCGGTGTCCCGGATCAGCCCGGCGGGGACGCCGGTGAGGGACTGCACGCGTTCGGGCCAGAAAGCGTTGACGCTGCGGACCAGGGCCTCGTAGCCGGTAGTGCGCTGGGCGAGGTACCCGGCGTCGGCGAGGCCTTCGTGGATCACCACGTGGGCCAGGCCCAGCAGCAGGGCGAGGTCGGTGCCGGGCAGGGGCTGCAGGTGCAGACCGCCGCCGTCGGCCGTGAACGCCGCGGTGGCGGAGCGGCGGGGGTCCACCACGATCAGCCCGCCGGCGTCGCGCGCGCCCTGCAGGTGCTGCACGAACGGCGGCATGGTCTCGGCGACGTTGGAGCCGAGCATCAGGATGGTGCTGGCGGCGTCGAGGTCCGCCAGCGGGAAGGGCAGGCCGCGGTCCAGGCCGAAGGCGCGCATCCCGGCGGCGGCGGCCGAGGACATGCAGAACCGGCCGTTGTAGTCGATCCGGGAGGTGCCCAGGGCCAGCCGGGCGAACTTGCCCAGCTGGTAGGCCTTCTCATTGGTGAGCCCGCCGCCGCCGAACACGCCGACGGCGTCCGCCCCGTACCGGGTGCGGGTGTCCTTCACCGCTTGGGTGATGAGCGTCAGCGCCTCGTCCCAGCCGACCGGGCGGTGGACGCCGTCGGGCCCCTTCAGCAGCGGCTCGGTGACGCGGCCCGGGTGGTTCAGGAGCGACGCCGAGGTCCAGCCCTTGCGGCACAGGCCGCCGCGGTTGGTGGGGAAGTCCCGACCGGTCACCTCAAGAACGGGTGCAGCAGACGGCGCCGGCACGGGGTCTGACCCCGGCTGGACAGCCGGGGTCAGAGCCTCTGGGGACTTCAGCGTCATGGCGCACTGCAAGGCGCAGTAGGGGCAGTGCGTGTCGGCGCCGTTGGTCATGTTAGACGTGTCCCATCGCGTTTCGGTTGGCGTTGCGGATGTAGCAGGCCCAGCAGACAACCAGCATCAGGACGTAGGCCCCGACGAAGCCGTAGAAAGCCGGTGTGTAGGAACCGCTGGCGGTGTTGGAGGCGTTCAGCACCTGCGGGATAACGAACCCGCCGTAGGCGCCGATCGCCGAGATCAGGCCGAGGGCCGAGGAGGCCAGGCGCTGGGTGGCCACCGTGCTGGCGCCGGAGCGTGCTGCCCGGCTGGAGGTGGCGAAGATGACCGGGATCATCCGGTAGGTGGCACCGTTCCCGAAGCCGCTGGCGGTGAAGAGGAACAGGAACAGGACCAGGAAGAGCCAGAAGTTCTTCAGCGGCAGGGTCCAGATCATGGTCAGGGTGATGACGGCCATGGCCGCGAAAGCGGCGACGGTCATGCGTGCACCGCCCATCCGGTCCGCCATGCGTCCGCCGTAGGGGCGGGCCAGCGAGCCGACCAGCGGGCCGAGGAAGGCCAGGGACAGCGCCACGGTGCCGACTCCGATGGAGGAGAAAGCCGGGAAGTAGTCCTTGATGAGCTTGGGGAAGACGCCGGCGAAGCCGATGAACGAACCGAAGGTGCCGATGTACAGCAGAGCCATGATCCACAGGTGCGGTTCCTTCAGCGCGGCGAGGGAACCGGCCACGTCGCCCTTGGCACTGGTGAGGTTGTCCATGTACTTCCAGGCACCGAACGCCGCGAGCAGGATCAGCGGGACCCACATGAGTCCGGCCACCGGCAGGTTGATGGTGCCGGCGGCCAGCAGCGTGATGGCGATCGGGACGGCAAGCTGTGCGACGGCGGCACCCAGGTTTCCGCCGGCGGCGTTCAGGCCCAGGGCCCAGCCCTTTTCGCGGGCCGGGTAGAAGAAGGTGATGTTGGACATCGAGCTGGCGAAGTTTCCGCCGCCGAAGCCCGCGAGGGCGGCCACGAGCAGCATGACACCGAACGGGGTGCCCGGGTTCGAGACGCACATGGCCAGGCCGATTGAGGGGATGAGCAGGAGCAGGGCGGAAACGATGGTCCAGTTGCGCCCGCCGAAGCGGGGGACCATAAAGGTATAGGGGATCCGGAGCGTGGCACCCACGAGGCTGGGCATGGAGATCAGCCAGAAGATTTCGGATGTGCTGAAGGTGAAGCCTGCCGCGGGAAGCTGGACCACTACGATGGACCAGAGCTGCCAGACGACGAAGCCGAGGAACTCGGCGAAGATGGACCAGTTCAGGTTGCGCTTGGCGATGGAGCGGCCGGAAGAATCCCACTGGTCCTTGTTCTCTGCATCCCAGTTGCCGATCCAGCGTCCGGGGCGGAATTCCAGGGCGGGGGCAAGGACGGGGGCATGCTCGAGGGTTGCGGTGTCGGCGGCCGGGGTGGCGCGGACATCTTCGGTGCGTTCAGCAGTCACGGGGAGACCTCCTTGGGATGTGGTCCTTCCACGGTAGGGTTCCCGCGTTTCCGGGACGGTCGCAGTTTGTTAACGTGCTGTGACGTTTGCCTATCGGGGCCTTCGTGGCGGCGTGAGGAGAAGCCGCGAGGCGCAGTGTGGGGACCAGGCCGTGAAATAGCCACGAGTGTCCACATATTGGAACGTTTGTCCATTTGCTGGACAGCGGGAACTATTATGAAAGCATACTTATCCTTTAACCGGTCCCTTTCCGAGTGTGACCGGTCTTCATGAAAGTGCTACTACATGTCATCCAGCGTCAACCTGTCGAAGCAGGCGTCCGCGAAACAGGGGAACTCGCGCGGCCGCGTGATCGTCGCCAGCCTGATCGGCACCACCGTTGAGTTCTACGACTTCTACGTCTACGCCACGGCTGCCGTGCTGGTTTTCCCCAAGCTGTTCTTCCCGGGACAGAACGAGACCACCCAGCTGCTGAGCTCCTTCGCCGTCTTCGGCGTCGCGTTCGTCGCCCGCCCGCTCGGGTCCATCGTCTTTGGCCACTTCGGTGACAAGTTCGGCCGCAAGGGCACGCTGGTGGCGTCGCTGCTGACCATGGGTATTGCCACCTTCCTGATCGGCTGCCTGCCCACCGCCCTGGTCCCGGGCTGGACTTTCTGGGCGCCGGCCCTGCTCGTCGTCATGCGCTTCGCCCAGGGCCTGGCCCTCGGCGGCGAATGGAGCGGCGCGGCCCTGCTGGCCACCGAGAACGCCCCCGCGAACAAGCGCGCCGTCTACGGCACGTTCCCGCAGCTGGGCGCACCGATCGGCTTCATCATCGCCAACGTCCTGTTCCTGGTGTTCAGCTACACCCTGACGCCGGCCGCGTTCGAGGCCTGGGGCTGGCGGGTGCCGTTCCTCGTCAGCGCCGTCATGGTCATCATCGGCCTCTACGTCCGCCTCAAGCTGATCGAAACCCCCGCGTTCACCAAGGTGCTCGAGTCCAACGAGGTCGCCAAGCTGCCGATCGCCCGGGTCTTCAAGACCAGCTGGCGCCCGCTCATCCTGGGCACGTTCATCATGCTCGCCACGTACGTGCTCTTCTACCTGATGACGACGTTCACCCTCACCTACGGCACGCGCGCCTCCAGCCTGGACGCCGCCAAGGCCGCCGCCGAGAAGGCCGGCAAGCCGATGACCGAAGCCGCGGCCGCCGCCTTCGTCCCCGGCCTGGGGTACACCCGCAACGACTTCCTCTGGATGCTGATCATCGGCGTCGTGTTCTTCGGCATCTTCACGCTGGTCTCCGGGCCGCTGGCCGAAAAGTACGGCCGCCGCAGGATGCTGATCGCCGTCACCGCCGGCATCTTCGTCTTCGGCCTGCTGTTTGTCCCGCTGTTCAGCGGCGGCTTCCTGGGCGCCATGGCCGTGCTCATCCTGGGCTTCACCCTCATGGGCCTCACCTTCGGGCCCATGGGTGCGTTGCTGCCCGAGCTGTTCCCCACGAACGTCCGGTACACCGGCTCCGCCATCAGCTACAACGTCTCGAGCATCCTCGGCGCTGCGGTGGCCCCGTTCATCGCCGTCTGGCTGTGGGAGATGGCGAAGGGCAGCCCCGTGCTGGTCGGCGTCTACCTGACCGTCATGTCCGTGCTGACGCTGGTCGCGCTGTTCCTGAGCAAGGAAACCAGGGACCTCGACTACGAGAACAACGTGGCCTGACGCTTCCCAGGGCACAGACCAACGCAAAACGCTCGGCTGGGATACCCCAGCCGAGCGTTTTGCGTGATCTGTTAATAACGGTTACTTGCCGGGTGTCATGTGGAATGGGCCCCAGGAAAGCTGGTTTCCTGCGGAATCGAGCACCACCAGGTTGTCATTGCCGTTCTTGGTGCCGGCCGGCAGCGTGAACGCCACAGTGTTGTTCCGGTCGGCCTGGAACCAGCCGATGCGGTAGCTGTGCTGGTTCACGTACACGTAGTACCACTGGCCGTAGACCACATTGTGGATGGCCACGGTGTCGCCGACGCCATACTTGCCGGCACGCAGGCCCAGATCCACCGGCGGCTGCCCCTTGAGGTTGTCGCGGGAGAGCTCCGGATCGGCGGCGGGCTTTGCCGGCAGGACGCGCAGGGCGACGGCGGCCGCCGGCAGGTCCGCGGTGGCGGTCTTGGCGCCATTCTTGGCCGTGGCGGCCAGTGCGACGCCGGGCACCTGCGCTGCGGCGAGGTCGGCGGCGGTCAGGGCATAGGTGGAGGCGGCGGTTGCCGTGGCCCCCACCGCAAGCGAGGCCTGCGACAGGGAGATGCCCGGTGCGGACACCTCGGCCAGCGGCACGTTGCCGGTGTTTTCAACACCGTACGTGTAGCTGATGGTGTCGCCGAGGGTGGCGTAGCCGTCGCCGTCGACGTCGTTCCAGACGGCCGTGGCCGTGCCGGCCAGGCGCGGGGTGCGGACCATCAGGTCAACCTCGTTGCCGGTGATGGCGTAGTTCTGCGTGGTGGCACCGGTGCCGGTGACCTGCCAGGTGGTGGCCGGGACGAAGAAGCCCTGGGCCGCCTCGTCGGCGGTCACGGTGTGCTTGGGCGTGCCGCAGTCGTAGCCCGCCCAGACGGCCAGCGTCATGAAGCGGCAGTTGCCGCCGCCGTCGGCAGGGACGAAGGGCTTGAAGTTGCCGGTCTGCGGCACCACCGATTCGGTGATGTTGCCCAGGCTGGTGACGGTGAACTTGTACGGCACAGCATCCCCGGCCGCGTACGGGGCAGCGGCCAGGTCGCGGCCGGCGTCGTTGCGCTGGCCCTTGATGTCAGCGCCCACGATGGTCGCGGTGGAGCCGCCGGTGATGGTGACCTTGGCCGGCGCCGACACAGAACGCGCACCGGCAACCACCTTGGCGGCAATGTTGGCGGTTCCGGCCTTGGCGTAGGCGGGGATCGTCACGGGGACGCTGACGGTGACAGCGCCACCGGCGGGAACGCTCGGCACGGCAACGGAGCCGAAGGTCCAGCCGGGCAGCGCAGCGAACGTCGCCGTCGCGCCTTCCAACGCGGATTCGCCGGTGTTGCTGACGGTCAGCTCGGCGTTGACGGTGGCGCCGTTGTCGCCGGTGATGGCCTTGGCGCTGACACTGGCGCCGCAGTAGACGTCCAGCCATTCGGCGTTGAATTTGCCGAAGGTGATCTTGTTGGCATCGCCCTCATAGAGCACACCGAAGGTGCCGTCGGAGAGCGCAGTCACGGTGGAGTAGCTCATGGTTCCGGCTTTGAACTGCTTGCCGGCGGACCAGGTGGTGCCGTTGTCGCAGGAGTAGCGGATGGTGCCGTTGGAGCGGCTGGAGGAGCTGTTCGCGTTGGAAAAGAGCAGCATCTTTGCCTTGGCGCTGCCCTGGGCGGCGTCCGGGTACATGCGGGTGATGCCGGCGTTGTTCCGGGGATCAACCAGAGCGGCGTCATAGGTGGCTGCGCCGTAGGTGGCTCCGCCATCGGTGGAGATGGCAATGCGGCGGCCGCCGCCGCCGCCGTTGTCGCGCGAGTTAAGCATCACGCGGCCGTCGGACAACTCCACTGTCTTGTTCTCGTCCATGGATGTACCGACAAAGGCGCCGCGCTGCCACGACTTGCCGTGGTCGTCGGAGTAGAGGCTGTAGGCCTGGATGGCCGTGGTGTTGTCCCCCTGGCGCACGGTGCCGGCGTACTGCTGGATGAGGCGGCCCTTGTATGCGCCGTACTTGAGCTGGATGCCCTCGCCGGAGGAGGCGAAGAAGCCCTTCACGCCACCCACGCCGCTGACCCCGTTGACGGTGGTCCCGGCGGGCTTGGCCACATCGGTGACGAGCGGACCATCAAAGGCGGCGTACGTGGAACCGGCGGCATAGTTCTGCGGAGTGGGCAGGGACGGCTGGTTTGCCGGGTCGGTGGACCAGGTCAGGCCGCCGTCGGTGGAGACGGACACCTCGGCGCTGATGGCCTGGCGGTCGGCGTCATCGGTGGCCCACGAACTGCCGGCGAAGCCCTGGTCCTTGGAGTAGACGTGGAAGTTGAAGACGGTGCCCGTCTCCTTGTCCACCACATAGGAGGGGTCGGAGAAGCCGTAGCGCAGCGTGCCGGCGGCGGCCAGCTGGCCGCGGGCAATGTAGGTGGGGGCGCCCCAGGTGGCGCCGTTGTCCGTGCTGCGGCGCTGGACGATGGAGTTCGCCGACGGCGAGTCCCCGCCGTCGGGACGGCCGTCGTAGGCGGCCAGCAGGACGCCGTTCCCCAGGTCGGCCAGGGCCGGAATCCGGTAGAAGGGCGCAAGGGTGGAACTGATGGCACTGTCGCCATTGGCGGCCAATGCCTGTTCGGCGTAGCTGGGGGCCGGGGTTTCCGCAGCCTGTGCTGGTGCCAACGTTGCCACCAGCATGCTGGCGGACAGGGCGCCAGCGGCCGAGGCCCTGGCGGCGCCCCTCCAGCGGCGTCGAGTGTTCGGGAATGTCATCCGGTTCCTTTCAGTGCGGCCTTGAACGGCCGCTGCGTCGAGCCACATCTGAGCGTGAGCGGCCGGGGCCCCCTTGACATCAGACATGGGATGTCCCACATAGGATAGTGCGATCGACGTCACTTGTATACAGTTCCTGTCACACCGGCGTGGCTGGGCCTGCTGGGGGTATCCGCTGGCGGCGGCCTGGCTGAACACGCCGGGCCTTTCGGTGGCCGGCGGAAACCAACCGGGCAGGAACGGCAGGAACGGCAGAGGCGGGCAGCGCGGAGCCAGCAGAGGCTGCGGTGCGGGAACGGCGGGAAAGGGCGGCGCGGGTCAGCCGGCGTAGCGCTCCGCGAAGTTGCGCAGGATCTTCATCGGCTCCGTGGCGCTGAACGTCCGGGCGTTCTCCATGAGCATTTCGGCCGATTCCGGCGGAAAATACCCGGCGTGGCGGTAGATGTCGATCCGCGTGACCAGCCCCTCGGCGTCGAGCTCCGGGTGGAACTGCGTGGCGTACAGGTTGGTCTTGATCCGGAACATGTGCACCGGGCAGGCGGCGGAGCTGGCCAGCAGCACCGCGTGGGAGGGGAGGACGGTGCACGCCTCCTTGTGGCCGGTGAAGGCCGTGAAGTGCTCCGGCATTCCCTTCAACAAGGGATCCTGCATCCCCTCCGGCGTCAGGCTGATCGTCACGCCGCCAAGCCCTTCGCCGTAGGTCCTGTCGATCACCGCGCCCTGGTGCAGGCCCAGCGTGCCGACCCCGTAGCAGGCGCCCAGGAACGGGAAATCCTCGGCCACGATCCGGTCCAGCAGCGCGGCGAGTTCGCGCTCCACCCGGTGCTGGGCGGCGCTCTTCAGCCCGGGAGGATCGCTGGAGGTGTAGGGGCTTCCGCCCACAATCACGCCGGAATAGTCACCGAGGTCCAGCTCCGGGAGCGGTGCGGCTTCCATCCGGATCCGGTGCAGCTGCTCCGCCGCAAGCCCCGCGTAGCGCAGGTAGGCGCGGTATTCGTCCTCGGCGGCCCCGTCCTCGGCGCGCGAGGCGAGAAGCAGGAATGGCTTCACCACCCAAGTCTGCACGGGCCGGACGCGGTGCGCCAGAGGCGCGCCGCGCCCGGCGCCAGAGCAGTGCCGCGCCCGGCGCCGCCCGGTCTACTCCGCTGCGATGTCCTCGATCAGGGCGATCACGGCACCGGCGGAGACGGTCGCGCCGGCAGCCGCCGAGAGCCCGGTCACGATTCCGGCCCGGTGCGCGGTGAGCGGCTGTTCCATCTTCATCGCCTCAAGCACGACGACGAGGTCCCCCTCGGCGACGGTGTCGCCCTCTTCCACCGCCACCTTCACGATGGTGCCCTGCATCGGGGAGGTCAGCGCGTTGCCGCTGGCCGCCGCTGCCGCGCCGCCGGTGCGGGAGCGCTTCTTGGCCTTGGCGGGCTTGGCGCCGCGGCCGCCGCCCGCGCCGGCCAGGGAACCCAGCGACGCCGGCAGCACCACCTCGAGGCGCTTGCCGCCGACCTCGACGACGACGCGCTGGCGTTCGCCGGCGTCGGGCGCTTCAGCCTCGGCGCCGGTGGGAGTCCAGGCCGGGATGTCGTTGACGAAGGCGGTCTCGATCCAGCGGGTGTGGATCTTGAACGGGCCTTCGGCGGGAGCGAAGTCGGGGTTGGTGACAACGGCGAGGTCGAACGGTATGACGGTGGGGATGCCTTCCACCACCATCTCCTCGAGGGCGCGGCGGGCGCGCTGGAGGGCCTGGGTGCGGGTGGCGCCGGTGACGATCAGCTTGGTGAGCATCGAGTCGAAGTTGCCGCTGATGACGTCGCCCTGCTCCACCCCGGAATCGATGCGGACGCCGGGGCCGGTGGGGTTCACCAGCCGGGTGATGGTTCCCGGGGCCGGCATGAAGTTCCGGCCCGGATCCTCGCCGGTGATGCGGAATTCGAACGAGTGGCCGCGGACCTCGGGGTCCCCGTAGCCGAGCTCCTCGCCGCAGGCCAGCCGGAACTGCTCGCGGACCAGGTCGATCCCGGTGACTTCCTCGGAGACGCAGTGCTCCACCTGCAGGCGGGTGTTCACCTCGAGGAAGGAGATGGTGCCGTCCTGGCCCACGAGGAACTCGCAGGTGCCGGCGCCGAGGTAGCCGGCCTCCTTGAGGATGGCCTTGGAGGATTCGTAGAGGCGGCGGTTCTGCTCTTCGGTCAGGAAGGGCGCCGGGGCTTCTTCGACGAGCTTCTGGTTGCGGCGCTGCAGCGAGCAGTCGCGGGTGGAGATGACCACGACGTTGCCGTGCGCATCGGCGAGGCACTGGGTCTCGACGTGGCGCGGGGCGTCCAGGAAGCGTTCGATGAAGCACTCGCCGCGGCCGAAGGCGGCGACGGCCTCGCGCACGGCGGATTCGAACAGTTCGGGGATTTCCTCGCGGGTGCGGGCCACCTTGATGCCGCGGCCGCCGCCGCCGAAGGCTGCTTTGATGGCGACCGGCAGGCCGAACTTGTCCACGAACTCGAGGATTTCCTCGGCGGATTCGACGGGGTCGGCCGTGCCGGGGACCTGCGGCGCGCCCACCTTCTCGGCGATGTGGCGGGCCCGGACCTTGTCGCCCAGGGCGGAGATCGCCGCCGGGCCCGGGCCGATCCAGGTGATGCCGGCGTCGATCACCTTGGCGGCGAACTCGGCGTTCTCGGCCAGGAAGCCGTAGCCGGGATGGATGGCGTCGGCGCCGGAGCGGTGCGCCACCTCGATCAGCTTGTCCATCACGAGGTAGGACTCGGCGGCCGTGTTGCCGCCCAGGGCGTAGGCCTCGTCCGCCAGCTTGACGTGCAGGGCGTCGCGGTCCGGGTCCGCGTAGACCGCCACGGAGGTGATGCCCTCATCGCGTGCGGCGCGGATGATGCGAACGGCGATTTCACCGCGGTTGGCGATCAGCACCTTGCTCAGCCGGCGGGTGCCAGTGGCAGTTGCTGCCTGGGTTGATCGCTGCACGGGATTTGCGGACTGCTCCGAATTTGCTGACAAGGCGTCTCCTTCTTTCCTTCAGGGAGCCTAGCGCGGTTTTGTGGGTTCCGCCGATATTACTTGCGGATTCCGCGCGTAAAGCGCCCAGCCTTTGTAGGGAAGCTACAAAGAGCCGGGAAATCGCTCACTCTGCCCGGACGTCCGCGGGGTCCACGGCCCCGCCGGTCCACAGCTCGGTGATGCCCACCTTCGCCTGGGCCAGCAGCCCGCGGAGGGTGGAAATGGAGAGCCCGACGACGGCGTGCGGGTCGCCGTCGACCTTGCGGATGAAGGCCCCGCCGTAGCCGTCGATCGTGAAGGAGCCGGCGCACTGGAGCGGCTCGCCGGTGGCGATGTAGGTGTCGATTTCCGCTTCGGTCATCTCCATGAAGTGCACTTCGGCCGAGGAGACGGAGCCGAGCGTCGCACCGGAGCCGGCGGCGGCGGTACCGCCGGACCCGCCGTCGGCGTCGGTGTCGCGGCAGTCGACGAGCCAGTGCCCGGTGTGCAGCACGCCCATGCTGCCGCTCATCCTCAGCATCCGTTCCCTGGCGACGTCGGCCGTGTACGGCTTGCCGTGCGCCTCGCCGTCGAACTCGAACACGGAATCGCAGCCGATCACGAGGGCGCCCTCCGCCTCGGGCAGCGAGGCGACGGCCTCGGCTTTGGCGCGGGCCAGGAGGAGGGCAGTGTCATGCGGGTCGGTCACGCCGTAGCGGGCCTGGACGGCGTCCTCGTCCACGTCGGAGACGAGAACCTCGTGGGCGATGCCGGCGTGGGACAGCAGTTTGGTGCGGGCGGGGGACTGGGAGGCAAGAATGAGGCGGGTCACGGCTCCAGCCTAGTTCACCGCTGAAGAGCAACGCGGGGTCACTTACGGCCCATCCGGCGGGGGATTATGGGCGCGAAGTGACCCCGCGTTGCTTCCAGCGGGCCGGGACTGCAGGGCGCTGACCCGCGCTGGACGCCGGCGCCGCACGGCGACATCTCCGGCGGATCCGTCGGGCTAATACTGTCGGAGGTGCCTGATGGAATTGGTTCATGAACGGCAATAGGGAGCCGGAAGCGGCTCCGGCAGTAACGGAGGGTATGGCGGTCAGAAACCTGATCGGCTCCCTGGCCGGGGTCCGGCCGTGCGGGAACCGTGCCGGGCTGATTTCCCAGTTGCGGGAGCTGGAGGATTTGAAGTCCGCCGCGGCCGCGGCGCAGGCCCGGATCGCCGTGGCCTTCGATCTTGAGCAGCGCCGTGTTCAGCGTGATCAGGGCGTGCCGGCGGACGAGCTCGGAAGAGGCGTCGGGGCGCAGATCGCCCTGGCCCGGCGGGAATCCCCGTCCCGAGGCGGCCGGCTGCTGGGCCTGGCGAAGGCCCTGGTGACGGAAATGCCACACACCCTCGCCGCGCTGGAATCCGGGGAGCTGAACGAGTGGCGCGCGACGCTGCTGGTGAAGGAGACCGCGTGCCTGTCCGCGCCGGACCGCTGCGCCGTCGACGAGGAACTCGCCGCCGATACCGGGGCGTTGTCCGGCACCGGGGACCGGGCCCTGGTTGCCGCGGCCCGGTCCGCCGCGTGCCGCAGGGACCCCCGCTCCGTGGCCCAGCGGGCCAGCCACGCCGAGGGTGAACGGCACGTCAGCCTCCGCCCGGCCCCGGACACCATGACGTACCTGACCGCGTTGCTCCCCGTCGCCGAAGGCGTCGCCGTGCACACCGCGCTGACCCGGCACGCCGACACCTTAAAGTCCGGCGGGGACCCGCGCACCCACGGGCAGCTCATGGCCGACGCCCTCGTCGAGCGGATCACCGGGAGCCCCGGCGGGATCACCGGCATTGAGATCCAGCTCGTCATGACCGACCGCACCCTGTTCCAGGGCGACAGCGAACCGGCCCGGCTCCCCGGCTACGGCATCGTGCCGGCAGCGTGGGCCAGGGCTTCGCTCAGGGCCGGGGGAACAGACTCCTGGCTCCGCCGGCTCTACACCGCCCCCGGCACAGGCGAGCTCGTCGCGATGGACTCCCGCGCCCGGCTCTTCCCGCACGGCCTCCGCCGCTTCATCAGCGCCCGGGACGACACCTGCCGCACCCCGTACTGCGATGCCCCGATCCGCCACCTGGACCACATCATCCCCTGGCACACCGGCGGCCCCACGAGCCAGCCCAACGGCGCCGGGCTCTGCGAAGCCTGCAACCACACCAAGGAAACCCCCGTCTGGTCCGCCCATCCCAGGCCCGGGCCAAGACACACCCTCGAACTCCGCACCCCCACCGGCCACAGCTACCGCTCCACCGCACCTCCCTTACCGGGTACGCCGTTTCCCGGTACGCCGTTGCCCGCAGCAGCCGAGCCGGTATCCCGCCACCACCGGCGGGAACTCCGCCACCGTGCCAAGGTCCTCAAGCGATCACACGCGGAAAGTCCACTCATAGCCTGAGCGGGCAAACCACCCGGCACTTCCAAGCGGACCAGCCAAAGTGACCAGCCAGAGGGACCAGCCACGGAGGCTCAGTGTGCGCCGACCTCTTCGGGCTCCGGCGCGACGGCCGGTGCCTGCTGGCGGACCCGGGCGCCTTCAACATCGACGTCCGGCAGGATGCGGTCCAGCCAGCGGGGCAGCCACCAGGCCTTCTCGCCCAGCAGGTACATCACGGCGGGAACGATCGTCATGCGCACCACGAACGCGTCCACCAGCACGCCGAACGCCATCGCGAAGCCCAGCGGCCGGACCATATTCAGGTGCGAGAAGATGAAGCCCGCGAACACGCTGACCATGATGATCGCGGCGGCAGCGACCACCGCGGCGGCGTGGCTGAAGCCGGTGCGGACCGCGTGTTTCGCCGGTTCGCCGTGCATGTACGCCTCGCGCATCCCGGCGGCGATGAACACCTGGTAGTCCATGGCCAGCCCGAACAGCACGCCGATCAGGATGATGGGCAGGAAGCTGAGCACCGCGCCGGGATTGGCGACGTCGAACACGGGCCCCAGCCAGCCCCACTGGTACACGGCCACGACGGCCCCGAACGCGGCGGCGAGGGAGAGCAGGAAGCCGCCCGTGGCCAGCAGCGGCACCACGATGGAGCGGAACACCAGCAGCAGCAGGAGCAGCGAGAGGCCCACGACGATCGCCAGGTAGGGCGGCAGGGCGTCGCCGAGCCTGGCGGAGACGTCCACGTTGCCCGCGGTCTGGCCGGTGAGGCCGATATCGACCCCTGTGGCATCCTTGATGTCGGCTTTCTTGCCGCGGAGCTCGGCGACCACCTTGACGGTGCTGGCGCTGGCCGGGCCCTCCCGGGGCACCACCTGGAACACCGCGGTGCGGCGGTCCTCGCTGAGGGCCACCGGGACGGCGGCGGTCACGTTGTCCACGCCCCGCAGGATGTCCGCGACGTCGAGCTGCCTGGCCTGCGCCTCGGCGGCACTCAGCCCGGCGGGGAAGTCGCCCACGACGACGATCGGGCCCGTCAGGCCTTCGCCGAAGCTGCGTCCGGTCACGTCATAGGCCTTGAACGCCTGCGAATCGACAGGTTCGGACCCGCCGTCGGGCAGGGCGAGCCGGAGCTGGCTGGCCGGCAGGGCCACGACGCCCAACAGCACGACGCCGGCGAGCAGCGCCAGCACCGGGTGCCGGGTGACGAGTCCGCCCCAGCCGCGGCTGCTGCGCTGTTCGTCCCTGGCCATGTCCGCGGCCTCGTGTCCCGGGGCGGCGTTGTGCATCTCCGCCTTGGCCCAGGCGCGCCGGGAGATCAGTTTCCGGCCCACCAGCGAGAGTACGGCCGGGGTCAGGGTCAGGGCGACGACGACGGCGACAGCCACCGTGGCGGCGGCGGACAGGCCCATCACCCCCAGGAACGGCAGGCCCGGGATAACGAGGGCGGCGAGGGCGATGATGACGGTCAGGCCGGCGAAGAGCACCGCGTTGCCGGAGGTGCCGGTGGCCAGGGCCACGGATTCTTCCGCGTCCGTGCCGGCGAGGAGCTGGCCGCGGTGCCGGTTGACGATGAACAGCGAGTAGTCGATGCCGACGGCGAGGCCGAGCATCAGCGCCAGCATGGGGGAGATCGAACTCATGTCCACGACGCCGGTCAGGGCGAAGGTGCCGCCCACACCGACCCCCACGCCCACGAGGGCCATCAGCAGCGGGAGCCCGGCGGCGATCAGGGTGCCCAGCATGACGATCAGCACCAGGGCCGCGACGGCGATGCCGAGGATCTCGGAGATACCGAACATCTCCGAGACGTCCTCGGTGATTTCCTTGCTGGCGAGGGCGGTGACGCCGGCGGGGGATACTTCCTGGGCGATGTCCTGGACCTGCTGGCGGACCGCCGGGGCCAGGGCATTGATGGAGGTGTTGAACTGGACCTGCGCGATCGCGGCCTTGCCGTCCTCGGAGACAAAGCGCATCCCGTGCGAGGCGGCGAGCTGGCGCTTGGCGAGGGCGAGCCTGGCGTTGCCGGCCTCGAGTTCCGAGGTCCCGGCGTCGAGCTTTTCCTGGCCGGCCGTGAGGGCAGCCTTTTGTGCGCCCAACTGTGCTTCGACGGCGGCGGCGGGCAGTCCGGCCGCGGCCAGCTGCTGCTCCGCGGCGGCAAGCCGGGCCTTCCCGGCGGCGAGTTCGGCGCCGGACGTGTCCAGTTGCGCCCTGCCGGCGTCGGCCTGCTGCTCACCGGCGGTGATCTCCGCTGCGGCCTGGTCCAGCTGTGCCTGCGTGGCGAACGGGTCCACCGTCCCCTGGACAGCCGGGAGCGTCCTGAGCTTGGCCAGCGCGGCCGTGACGGCGTCCCTGCCGGCCTGGCTGAACTGGCCGTCAGTGGCCTCGAACACGATGCCGGCGGAGCCGCCCGAGGACTTGGGCAGCTCCTGCTTCAGCTTGTCCGCCATCCGCTGCGTCTCGGTGCCCGGGATCTGGAAGTTGTTGGACATGGTGCCGTGGAATGCGGCTGCGGCGCCGCCGACGGCCAGGATGACGGCCAGCCACAGCGAGATGACGAGCCAGCGGTGGCGGTAGGAGAACTTGCCGAGGCGGTAGAGCAAAAGGGCCATGTCAGTGCCGATCTGGGAAAGGGGTGGCGGTGGAAGGGGAGGCAGGGCCGGCGAAACCGGAGCCCAGCAGGCTCATGGAATCAATGAGGAGCTGGCGCAGGGTGGCGAGGGATCCGGGGCTGAGGTCGCCGCCGCACCGGGCGAACCAGACGTCCAATGCCGCTTTGCCGCAGGAGATGATGGAGCCGGCCAGGGCGCGGAGGTACAGTTCATCAACCCCGACGACGGCGGCAGCGCCGGCGTCGGCACCCCCCGTAGCGCCGGCGTCGGCTGCGGGGGCGAAGCGCTCGCGGGCGGCGTCGATGATCTGTTCGGTGCAGTGGTCCCACGCCTCCAGCTCGGAGCGGCTGAGCTGGGGGTTGGTCTGGCCCAGGCTGTAGAGCTCGGCCATCGGCGCGACCGTCATGGGGTCGGCGAGTTCAACCAGAGCCGCCCGGGCCGATTCCAGGATGGGTTCTCCGGCCGGGCGCAGCCGGAACTGCCGGAGCGCGGTGTCCAGGAAGCCGAAAGTCACCGCGGCCAGGGCGGCCTCGGTGCTGGCGAAGTAGTTGAAGAACGTCCGGCGGGAGATCCCAGCGGCGTCGGCGATGTCCTCGACCGTGAAGTTGCCGGGCCCCCGGGTGCGGAGCAGGCCCAGGGCCGCATCGGTGATGGCCTGGCGGGTGGCCGCCTTGTTCAGTTCGCGGCGCGTCGGCACGGAGTCCGGGGCGTTGTGGGAGGTCGGCGGGGGCATGCGCATTACACTACGTGCATCTTTGCACTCTGAGCAAATTTCTGTGGGCGTGCCGGCAGACCAGCAGGTCCGCTTCTCGGCTATCGAGCGGAGAATGGCGGATTCTTCACTGTTCGAATGGCGGTTTTGGCCGAGTCCGTCGACGAGGCGAAGTTGCCGGGGGTAACCCTCGGATCGCCTGCGTGCTGCTCAACGTGACCATTGTGGTCAACGTCAGGTGAAATTGATCAGCGCCACTTGGCTACATGCCGCCCCTTGCGTTGAATGTCGAGGTTTCCTCGAATTTTGGCAATGGGATGGGGTATGTTCACCGAAGAGCGATAGCACTGCATGCGAACGAAGGGGGATCGTATGCCGGAGCCTGGTGTTGAGGTTGTGTGGGGCGCGTTGTCGAAGGCCTGGCGGAAGGCCCAGTACGAGGAGCTGTGGCTGCAGTTCCGGCCCAGCGGTTCGAAGGATGTCTTTGACGCGGTCGACGCCGCGGTCCAGGTCGCGAACCAGGAAGTCGAGGACGCCGGGTGGGGCGACGAAGTGTTCACCGAGGGGGTCTCGGACTCCGACGCCGGACCGGTGGCGCTGATGGGCAGGGCCGGGCCCGAGGAGGGCGTGCGTGCGTGGCTGGATTCCTTCGCCCGGCACTTGCAGGCCTTGGGAATGACCGGGAAGGTCACCGCCGCGCCACAGGCATTTTTCCCGGAGTGGATGAGCGGCGAAGCCAAGCCGCCGCGGCAGCTCACTGCGTTCGTGTCCTACCGGACCAATGATCTGGCACTGCTGGACGCAGACGAACAGCGCCGTGTCTGGCATGTCCCGGCCGCCCTGACGGCGAAGATCGCTGACGCCGGCGCGGCGTGGGGCCGCTTCGACGGTGCGGACGTGTACCTGCGGCGCAACATCCATCAGGCCCGCTCGAAGAACCCCGACGTTGGACCGGCACTGGCGGATGCCGCCGCGAAATTCGCCATGGCTCGTGTGGCATATCTGCGGCCCCAGGCCGGCCGAGTGGTCTGGGCGTCGCTGGGTACCCTGGGCCGGGCCTGCTATGCGGTCATGGACGACACGGTGTCCTGGCGGGACCGGCTGGCCCAGGTTGTCCGCGCCATGACCGCGTTCCCTGGGGACACCGATCTGGCCTTCGTGCAGCACAGCCACGTCAACACCAGTAGTTGGGCTGAGCTTTCCGACGGCAGGCCCCCGCTGCCCCATGTGAAGGAGTACCAGGTCCGCTACAACAGGCACCTGAATGGCCAGTACATTGCCGATGCGCACGGGCTGCAGCTCCTCACCGATGCCCATCTGACGCACGCCAACGACCTGTCCGAATGGATCATCGAACCTCTCGGCGGAGGAAAGCACCTCGTGCAGGCCAAAGACCTGGAGCCCTGGTACGCCAGCATCGACCCGGACCCGGAAACACTGGCCAAGGCACGCGCGGACTTCGGCGGGATGCTCCTCACCCCGGAGATCATCGCGGCCAACCCGCCACCCTGGCGCTGACCAAACGATGGCGTGAGCGGCCAGCACTTCAATGACCGGGTCTCGATCTGGGTGGACCAGCACCTCCCAGGATTCACAGGAAGATGAAAGCTTAGGTACAGCTATCCCAGACCTCGCAGGCGCACACTGGGAGAGGGTCGTGAACCAGAGTTCCACCCCCACAGCAGCACCAGGTGGCAGCGCCACCGGACGGCAGATCCAGGAGCAGCAGATGTCACGCACGAAGAGAATAGCCCTCGGCTTGGGGGCCGCGGCCTTGGCACTGGGTGCCGGCCTCGGAGTCACCGGGATGACCTCCGCAACCACCACCCCCAGCCCCACCCCGTCCAGCAGTTCGAGCGCGCCGGGGGATAACTCGACCGCTGGGGTCCCGGGAATGCAGGGCGGCCGCCACGGCCACGGCGAGCGCGGCGGGGAGCGCGGCGGCCGGCTCAAGGAGCTCGCTGCGAAGCTGGGCGTGGACGAGGCGAAGGTGGCCGACGCGCTGAAGGCCTTCCGCCAGGCCAACAAGCCGGCCACGCCCCGCGCCGAAGGGCAGAAGCCGGACCGTGCCGCGATGGAGAAGGCGTTGGCCGCGGCCCTGGCGAAGTCGCTGGGCATTGACGAGTCCAAGGTCACCGCCGCCCTCGACGAGCTCCGCACGGCCCAGCAGGCGAACCACGCGGCAGCCCTGAAGCCCCGCCTCGACCAGGCCGTCAAGGACGGCACCCTGACCCAGGCGGAGGCTGACGCTGTCACGAAGGCCGCTGAAAAGGGCGTGATCGGCGGCGGCCACCGCTGACGCCCGCCCGCAAGACGGACGCGGCTTAACGAACAAATCCCCGGGAGATTCCCGGGGATTTGTTCTTCAATGCTGTAGTGCGGGAGCCCAGCTACGCCTTGGCGTCCGCCAGTTCGCGGCCCGCCGGCGCCGGCACCACTGACCCTGCCGGCGCCTGAACGGCCGACGGGTCGGCGGCATCAGCAGCAGTGTCTGGGACGTCGTCGCTGAACGGGTCGCCGTTGCGCGGAGCGTTGTAGAGCGCCTCGTCCAGGATGCCCTGGCGCTTGGCCACGATCGCCGGGATCAGTGCCTGCCCGGCGACGTTGACGGCCGTGCGGCCCATGTCCAGGATCGGGTCGATCGCCAGCAGCAGGCCGACGCCGGCCAGCGGCAGACCCAGCGTGGAGAGCGTCAGGGTCAGCATGACGACGGCGCCCGTGGTGCCCGCCGTCGCGGCCGAGCCGAGCACGGAGACGAGGGCGATCAGCAGGTACGCGGTGATGTCAAGCTGGATGCCGAAGAACTGGGCCACGAAGATCGCTGCGATGGCCGGGTAGATCGCCGCGCAGCCGTCCATTTTGGTGGTGGCGCCCAGCGGCACGGCGAAGGAGGCGTAGGCGCGGGGGACGCCGAGGTTGCGCTCGGTCACGCGCTGGGTCAGCGGCAGGGTGCCGATCGAGGAGCGCGAGACGAACGCCAGCTGCACGGCCGGCCAGACGCCGGAGAAGTACTGCCTGATGGACAGTCCGTGGGCGCGGACCAGGACCGGGTAGACCACGAACAACACGAGGGCCAGGCCGATGTAGATGGCCACGGTGAACTTGCCGAGCGAGCCGATGGTGTCCCAGCCGTAGACGGCCACGGCGTTGCCGATCAGGCCGACGGTGCCCAGCGGTGCGATGCGGATGATCCACCAGAGCACCTTCTGGATGACGGCCAGGGCGGAGGCGTTGAGCTTCAGGAACGGCTCGGCGGCCTCGCCCACCTTGAGGGCCGCGATGCCGACGGCGATGGCGATCACCAGGATCTGGAGCACGTTGAAGCTCACGGCGGTGGTGGCCACGCCGTCGGTGACCGTGGTGCTGGCGCCGAGGCCCAGGAAGTTTTTGGGGAACAAGCCGGTCAGGAAGGCCCACCAGTCACCGGACTTGCCGGCGTACTTGGCTTCCTGGGAGATCCCGGTGTTGGCGCCGGGCTGCAGGAGCACGCCCAGGCCGATGCCGATCAGCACGGCGACCAGCGAGGTGATCGCGAACCAGAGCAGCGTGTTCCACGCCAGCCGGGCGGCGTTGGAGACGGCCCGCAGGTTGGAGATGGAGCTGACCACCGCGGTGAAGATGAGGGGGACGACGGCGGTCTGCAGCAGCGAGACGTAGCTCGAGCCGATGGTCTGCAGCGTGCCGCCGAGGGCATTGGGGCTGGCCTTGGTGCTGCCCGTGTACTTGGCCAGGAGGCCAAGGCCCAGGCCGACGATCAGGGCGGCGATGATCTGGAAACCGAACGAGCCGGCCCATCGGGGCAGCTGGAACCCGGTCTTTCCAGCGGGTGCGGGGGTGCTTGTCTGAGTGCTCACCGGAACACGCTAGGACCGGGCGGCTTATCACGACGAACCGATGTTGAGAAATGTTACGCGGCCGCAGGTGGCTCGCCGGCGCGGAATCACCGGGATTCCGGCGCCCTGCAAGGACTTTATGAAGTTATTCCTGGCCTGGATGTGGCGATTGTCACCCGAGCAGCGCGCGCCTGAGGGTGTCCAGGCCCACGGAGCCGATGTTCAGGGCCTTGGTGTGGAAGGCCTTGAGTCCGAAGCCGGGCCGGGATTCGAGCTCGGCCCGGATCTGTTCCCAGAGCCGCTGGCCCACCTTGTAGGGGGGGGCCTGTCCGGGCCAGCCGAGGTAGCGCGCGAATTCGAACTGGAGCTGGCCCTCGCTGATGTCCAGGTTGGCCCTGAGGAACTCCAGGCCCTTGTCCGCGGTCCAGGTGCCGGATCCCCAGCGCGCCGGGACGTCCAGTTCCAGGTGCACGCCGATGTCGAACACCACGCGGGCGGCGCGCATCCGCTGCATGTCCAGCATGCCCATGTGGTCGCCCGGGTCGTTGAGGTAGCCCAGTTCCTGCATCAGCTTCTCGGCGTAGAGCGCCCAGCCTTCACCGTGCCCGGAGGTCCAGCACACGTTGCGGCGCCATTTGTTCAGCAGTTCGCGGCGGTAGGTGGCGGTGCCGATCTGGAGGTGGTGGCCGGGGACGCCCTCGTGGAACACGGTGGTGGTCTCGGCCCAGGTGGTGAAGGTGTCCTCGCCCTTCGGCACCGACCACCACATGCGGCCGGGGCGGCTGAAGTCGTCGGAGGGGCCGGTGTAGTAGATGCCGCCGTCGTCCGTCGGTGCGATGCGGCATTCGAGCGTCTTCATGACGTCCGAGATCTCGAAGTGGACGCCGGCGAGCTCGGCCACGGCCTTGTCGGAGAGCCCCTGCATCCAGGCGATCAAGGCCCCGGTGCCCTTGATCCGGCGCGCCGGATCGTTGTTCAGGACCGCCTTCGCCTCGCCGATGCTGGCGCCGGGCCGGATCTGCGCGGCCACGGCTTCCTGTTCGGCGATGATGCGGTCCAGCTCCTGCACGCCCCAGGCGTACGTCTCCTCGAGGTCCACCGTGGCGCCCAGGAACTCGCGGGAGGCGAGGGCATAGCGCTCGCGGCCGACGGCGTCCGTGGCGGGGGCGGCGGGCAGCAGCTCCGCTTCCAGGAAGCCGGCCAGCCGGGAATAGGCGGTGCGCGCGGCGGCAGCGCCGGCGTCGAGCCTGGACTGCTGCTCCGCCGGAAGCGGCCCCCCGGCGGTCCTGGCGCCGGCGGCGAGCTTCGCGAAGAAGCCGTCCGCCGCGGCGTACCTGGTGACTTGTTCCATGACGATCGAGACCTGGCGGGCCGCGGCGACCTTGCCGTCGTCCTTCGCGGCGCGCAGTGACGCGATGTAGCCGTCGATCGCGGCGGGGACGTTGTGCGCCCGGCCGGCGATGTGCTCCCACTGCTCGGCGGTGTCCGTGGGCATGAGGTCGAAGATCGAGCGGATGTCCTGCGCGGGGGAGGCGATGTTGTTCAGTTCGGCCAGGTCCCAGCCGGTGGCATGGATTTCCAGCCTGAGGCCCAGCCGCTCGCGCATGGCGTCAAGGGTGACGGCGTCGACGTCGTCGGCCGGCTCCAGGCCGTCCAGGGCGGCGAGGGTCTCCCGCGCCGCGGCGGCGAATTCCTCCCGGCCCGCCGGGGTGAAGTCCTGGTAGCCGGTCTCGTGGCCGGGCAGGCCGAGCTCGGTGGCGAAGCTCGGGTTAAGCCGGATCAGGGTGTCCGTGTAGGCGTCGGCGACGGCGTCGATGGCGGTCGTGGTGCGCACCGGGGACGTGTTTTCGGAAGCGGCGGTGTCGGTAGTCACCCGAAGAGACTAGCCGGGCCACCGCGGTTATGAAAGGGTTACTGAACTTTCCCGGCGGCCCGGTAACGGACCGGTAGTGGACCTGTCAGGGACCCGGTCAGCCGCGGCTGCGGCGCCAGGAGTCGGGGCCGGGCTTGGGGGCCAGCCGCAGCTGCTGCCGGCGGACCCAGTGCCGGACCCCCGGCTTCTGCGGCTCAGCGGGTTCGCCCTGCCCCAGGGACAGCACGACGGCGGCCAGCGCCGCCAGTTCCTCCGGCGTCGGCTCGCCCTTCACGACGGAGAGTACGGGTTCCGCCGGCGGTGTCCCGGCGGGCTCGACCAGCGCGGGCTCTTCGACGGGCGTCACAGCGGGATGTTCCCGTGCTTCTTGGCGGGCAGGCTGGCCCGCTTGTCCCGCAGCGCGCGCAGGCCCCTGATGAGCTGCAGGCGGGTTTCGGACGGTGCGATGACGGCGTCCACATAGCCGAGCTGGGCCGCCTGGTACGGGTTCAGCAGCTCCTCCTCGTACTGGCGGATGACCTCCGCGCGCTTGGCCTCGACGTCGCCGCCGTCGGCCGCCACGGCGGCGAGTTCGCGGCGGTACAGGATGTTGACCGCGCCCTGGGCGCCCATCACGCCGATCTGCGCGGTGGGCCAGGCCAGGTTCAGGTCGGCGCCGAGCTTCTTGGAACCCATCACGATGTACGCTCCGCCGTAGGCCTTGCGGGTGATGACGGTCAGCTTGGGCACGGTGGCCTCGGCGTAGGCGTAGAGCAGCTTGGCGCCGCGCCGGATGATGCCCTGGAACTCCTGGTCCTTGCCCGGCAGGAACCCCGGCACGTCCACCAGCGTGATGATGGGGACGTTGAAGGCGTCGCAGTGCCGCACGAAGCGGGCGGCCTTCTCCGAGGCGGCGATGTCCAGGGTGCCGGCGAACTGCACGGGCTGGTTGGCCACGATCCCCACGGTATGGCCCTCGATCCGGCCGTAGCCGATGATGACGTTCGGGGCGTAGAGGGACTGCATCTCCAGGAAGTGCGCGTCGTCCAGGATCTGCTCGATGACCCTGCGCATGTCGTAGGGCTGGTTGGCCGAGTCCGGGATCAGCGAGTCGAGGGCGAGGTCGTCGTCGTCGAGCTCCAGTTCCTGGCTGTGCTCCAGCACGGGGGCCTCGGCGAGGTTGTTGGACGGGAGGAAATCGAGGAGCTCGCGGACGAACTCGATCGCGTCCGCCTCGTCGGAGGCGAGGTACGTGGAGGTGCCCGTGGTGGAGTTGTGCTGCCGGGCGCCGCCGAGGGTCTCCATGTCCACGTCCTCGCCCGTGACGGTCTTGATCACGTCGGGACCCGTGATGAACATGTGGGAGGTCTTGTCCACCATCACCACATAGTCGGTCAGCGCGGGGGAGTAGGCGGCGCCGCCGGCCGAGGGGCCCATGATGAGGGAGATCTGCGGGACGACGCCGGAGGCGTGGACGTTGTTGCGGAAGATGTCCGCGAACATGGCCAGCGAGGCGACGCCTTCCTGGATGCGGGCGCCGCCGCCGTCGAGGATGCCCACCACGGGGCAGCCGTTGCGGAGCGCAAACTCCTGGACCTTGACGATCTTCTCGCCGTTGACCTGGCTCAGCGAGCCGCCGTACACGGAGAAGTCCTGGCTGTAGACCGCGACGGGCCGGCCGTCCACCGTGCCGTAGCCGGAGACCAGGCCGTCGCCGAGGGGCTTCTTCTTTTCCATCCCGAAGGCCGTGGAGCGGTGCACCGCCAGGGCGTCGAACTCGACGAAGGAGCCGGCGTCGAGCAGCAGGTCGATGCGCTCGCGCGCCGTGTTCTTGCCGCGCGCATGCTGCTTCTCGATCGCCTCCGGGCCGGAGGGTTGCTCGGCGCTGGCCTGGCGGTCGCGGAAGTCTGCAATCTTTCCCGCAGTCGTGGTCAGATCGTGGCTCATCGAGTGTCTCCGGCTCTGTAGCTGATGGTGGTAGCTGGTAATCGCTGGCCCTGTACCGCGTGGCGGTTTAAGTAGCTTCCGCACAAGTCGGGGGAACTTCCACAGGGCCCTGATGGCAAGTCTAGTGACGCGGCGGGCGGGGGCCGCTGTAGAAAACCTACAAACTTCCCTCCCTTCCCACCCGGACCACCGATATTACTCATCAGTAACATCAGTCCGCTAGAGTGTGCGCATGACTTCAAGCAATGATGCTCCGGGCACCGCTGCAGCGCCGTACCAGGCCGCCGGTTCCCTCCGGAACCGCACCGTCCTCATCTCCGGCGGCAGCCGCGGGATCGGCCTGGCCATCGCCCTCCGCGCGGCCCGGGACGGCGCCAACATCGTGCTGCTGGCCAAGACCGGCCAGCCCCACGCGCGGCTGGAGGGCACGGTCTACTCCGCCGCCGAACAGATCGAGGCCGCCGGCGGGCAGGCGCTGCCGCTGGTGGGTGATGTGCGCAAGGACGACGACGTCGCCGGCGCGGTGGCCGCCGCCGTCGAACGCTTCGGCGGGATCGACATTGTCATCAACAACGCCTCCGCCATCGATCTATCCAGGACCGACGCCGTGGACATGAAGCGCTACGACCTCATGCAGGACATCAACGTCCGCGGCACCTTCCTGCTCTCCAAGCTCGCCCTGCCGGCCCTGCGCGCATCCGACGCCGGGCAGATCCTGACGCTGTCCCCGCCGCTGAACCTGGACCCCAAGTGGGCCGGCCTGCACCTCGCGTACACGATGGCGAAGTACGGCATGAGCCTGACCACCCTGGGCCTGGCCGAGGAGCTCAGGGCCGACGGCATCAGCGTCAACTCGCTCTGGCCCTGCACCCTGATTGACACCGCCGCGATCCGCAACATGCCGGGCGGGGAAGCGATCGTCAAGGGCGCCCGCGGCCCCGGGATCATGGCCGACGCGGCCCACGCCGTGCTGACCGGCAGCAATGTGGTCCTGGAACCGGGCAGCCGGAGCGGCAACTTCTACACCGACGAGCAGGTCCTCGCCGCGGCCGGCGTCACGGACTTCACCCCGTACAGCCTCGGGGCGCCGGAGGACCGGCTGGTTGCCGACATTTTCCTCTGAGGTTCATTAATCCCGGCGACGGTGTGATCCGCTGATCCTCCCCGGATTTTGGGGAGCCGGGGCCGGTTCGTGGCGGCGTTTCGGGGCGACCCGCCGCCCTGATGCCGTTCCACCCCTGATGATGCCGGTGGCCGCGGTCCGGGGCTACTTTGACGTCCCCAGGCACGGAATCCCGGCCCGGCGACGGCGTGTCGGCGCCAATGTCCCCCCGGACCGCGGACGGCAGACCTGCGGACCGACAGGCGTGCGCCGAAATTCCCCGGCTTTGGCTTCGCGGCCCCGGAAATCCCCGGTGATTCCGAGGAACGCGCCGGGCCTGCCCTTCAAAGGTGGGGAGTATGCCCTATCCGGAATAGAGCTGAGCTAACCGGATAGGCATGGATGGGGAGTTCCCGCGGACCAGTCCCCGCCCGGACCGCCACTGGCCGCTCCGCGCGCCTAAACTGGGAGGGTAGGTCTTCTTCCATTGCCCGGGAGCACGCCATGCACACTGAATTCGCCGATGTCGCCGATCACGATGTCACCACGATCACCTGCGTCTGCGGTAACACCGTCAGCAGCGGGGGACTGATCCAGGCCAATGCACAAGGCATCCCCATTCACGGTGGCGCCGGCACCCCTGTACCGGCCGCGCTCGCCGAATGGCCGGAGGACGAGGACCTCTACACCCTCTGTCCCTCGTGCGGCCGCGTCTACCGTGACACGGTCATTGAAGAGACAGGGACGGCGCCCGTTGCCTTCCGGGTCGATGTCACCGACCGGCCGGTTGCCGAGGCAATCCGTGCCCACTGGGAGCTGAACACCTAGGTACGCGCGGGCTGGTCGGTTTTGCGCAGCCGGCGGTCGTCCGGGTCGATGGCGTGCATGATGCGCTGGCTGATGTCGCTCAGGTGGCGGGATTGCGCCTTCGTGAGGGGGTCAAAAACGAGGGCGCGGACGGCTTCGACATGCCCGGGGGCCGTCTGGACGATTTTCTCCCAGCCGTCCTCGGTGAGGGTGGCCAGGGTGATGCGGCCGTCGGAGGGGTCGGGGGAACGGTGCACCCAGCCCCGCTTCTCGAGGCGGCCGACGACCTGGGACAGGCGGGGAAGTCCCGATTCGGTGAAGCCGGCCAGGTCACTCATCCGGCGCGTGCGGCCGGGGGCCTCGGAGAGTCCGGCGAGGACCATGTACTCGAAATGGCTCAGCCCCGCGTCACGCTGCAACTGCGCGTCCAGGGCGGCGGGCAGCCGCATCATCACGCCCACGAACGTGAGCCAGGCCTGACGCTCGTCGCTGCTCAGCCACGGGGGTTCCGCCGAAGTCTCCATGAGGAAAGCATAACCAAGAAACTTCATGCATGAAGTTTTTTTGCGCCGGATCACTTGCATCGTGAACTAACCGCCCGTAAGGTTTACTTGAATCTTGAAGTAATAGCCTGCCCGCCTGCCCCCTAGTATCGAATGCCTGAGGACCTGAGATGACCGTTGTGTCCGAGACCATCGCGCCGCCGTCGGGTGCCGCACCCGCCGCCGTGCGCAGCCAGGTCACCGTGCCGCTGCGCTTCCCGGACGGCTTCACGGCCACGGCCGAGGTGCTGACCTTCCACGGTCTGGCCGACGGCAAGGAACACCTGCTGCTCGCCCTGGGCGAGTGGGAGCAGGCGCTGCTGAACCCGGCGCCGGCGGGTCCGGGGCCGCTGGTCCGGCTGCACAGCGAATGCCTCACCGGGGATGTGTTCGGCAGCCAGCGCTGCGACTGCGGACCGCAGCTGCGGGAGGCTGTCGAGCAGATCGCCGGCGCCGGCGGGTTCCTGCTCTACCTCCGCCAGGAAGGCCGCGGCATCGGCCTGTACTCCAAGCTCGATGCCTACGCCCTGCAGGACACCGGCCTGGACACCTACGAAGCCAACGTGGCCCTGGGCCGCGGCGAGGACGAGCGGGACTACACCGCCGCCGCGCAGATGCTCGGCGCCCTCGGCGCCAGCGCGGTCCGCCTGCTCAGCAACAACCCGGACAAGGCCGCCCAGCTCACTGCCCTCGGCATCGACGTCACCGAGCAGGTCCCCACCGGAGTGCACCTGTCCCCGGCCAACCATCGCTACCTGGCCGCCAAGCGGGACCACACCGCCCACACCCTGGACCTCCCGCCCGCGGGAGCCGGCCAGGACCCGGCGACGGCGGCCGCCGTCCCCACCGACGCCGTAACCACCCCTGAGGACCTGCTCGCCCGTGTTGACGCGCTCGTTCCCCGGCTGCGGGAGCGGGCGGAAGAAACGGAACGCCTCCGCCGCATTCCGGAATCCACGATGGAGGAATTAAAGGAGGCCGGAGTCTTCCACCTGCTCTCCCCGAAGGCGGTGGGGGGATTTGGGATGGGTCTTCAGACGTATGCCCAGGTGGTGCGCCGGCTCGCCCGGGGATGCCCCTCCACCGCATGGAGCGCGGGGCATCTCATCGAGCACGTCTGGATGCTCGCGCGGTGGCCCCAGGAGGTCCAGGACGAAGTCTTCGCGGGCGGGCCGGCTCCCTTGGCGGCTGCCACCGGCGCCCCGGTGGGTGCGGCCGAGAAGGTCCCGGGAGGGTTCTCCATCTCGGGCCGGTGGAGCTTCGCCTCCGGGGTGATGCATTCGCAGTGGGCCCTGCTGGCTGTGCAGCACGAAAACGTCCGCCTGCAGTGCCTGGTCCCGATGTCCGAGGTCGAACTGCTGGACGTGTGGCATACGGCCGGGCTGCGGGGGACGGGAAGCAATGACATCCGGGCAGAGAAGCTGTTTGTTCCGGAGCATCGGACCCTGGACTGGGCCCTCCTGGGCGCGGCGGACAACCCCGGCAGCCGGATCCACCAGGATCCGATCATCCACACCCCCATGGCCACGTTCCTGAACATGGTGGCACCCGCCGCCACCCTGGGGGCCGCCGAGCACGCCGTCGAACTGTTCCGCGAGCGGATGACGGTGCGCAAGGTCAAGCACACCGTGGAGAACCGCCAGGCGGACTCGCCGCTGGCGCAGGCCCGGTTCTCGCAGGCCTACGGGCTGGTCGCCACCGCGCGGCTGCACTGGGAAGAAGCGGTCCGGGTGCTCTCTGCCGCCTTTGAACGTCAGCCCTTCACCTTGACCGACGAGGAGCGGGCCCGGTACCGGCTCTCCCTCGCCCTCAGCGGCGAGGCGTCGGCTGAAGCCGTCCGGCTCATCATGACGGGATCGGGCGGGAGCGTGCACCGGCTTTCGCATCCGCTCCAGCGGATCCAGCGCGACGTCAACGTCCTGCTCAACCACGCCTCCCTGACCATGGATCCGATTCTCGAGCAGGCGGGCCGCGGCCTTCTGGGCCTCGGTTTCACGATTCCCGCAGAAACCTTCTGACCGGGGCCGACGTCGTCCGGGTTGCCGCTGCAGCAAAGCCTCCGCCGCCTCGGTAGGATTCAAGCATGGAAGCCGCGCACGAGACCCCGGACCGCCCGCCACTGGACCAGAACGCCCTCGGCGACGAGGCGTTCCTCTCCGCCAGCGGCATTCCGCGCCTGGCCGTGGTGGAGTCCACCGGCTCCACGAACGCGGACCTGCTGCGCGGAGTTGCCGAGGATCCGGGCGCCTACCCGGACCTCTCCGTGCTCACCGCCGAATACCAGAGTGAGGCCCGCGGACGGCTGGACCGCCGCTGGGAAGCGCCGGCCCGCAGTTCCGTCTCCGTCTCGATCGTGCTCCGGCCGCTCAACGCCGAGGGACGGCCGCTGCCGACCCAGAGCTACTCCTGGCTCTCGCTGCTCGCGGCGCTGGCCCTGCGCGAGGCGCTGCTGGAAACCGCGGGCATCCCGGCCGAGCTCAAATGGCCCAACGACGTCCTGGTGCGCGGCAGGAAGATCGCCGGAATCCTCGCCCAGCTGGGCCCCGTGGCCGGCGGCGGAGCGCCGCCCGTGGTGCTCGGCACCGGGCTCAACGTCACCCTGACCGAGGCCGAACTGCCGGTTCCCACCGCCACGTCCGTGCTGCTGGAGCAGCCCTCCACGGTGGACCGGACCGCGCTGCTGAAGAGTTACCTGTCCCGCTTCGCTGTGCTCTACCGGAGCTTCTGCAACGCCGACGGCGACCCCGCCGCCGGGATGGCTGGCGGCCCCGCGCTGCATAAGAGGGTGGAGCACGTGCTGACCACCCTCGGCAAGCAGGTCCGTGCCCAGCTCCCCGGCGACCACGAAATCATCGGCCACGCCTCGCGGCTGGATGACTACGGGTCCCTCCTGGTGGTTGATTCCGCGGGCCGCGAGCACGTGGTGACTGCCGGCGACGTCGTGCACCTGCGCCCGTGGACGAGGCCCGACGCATCCGGATCAGATACCGGTACAGGCGCAGCCGGCGCCGAGAGCGGATATGCGTAAGGAGCTCCTGCCGGGCGAGCAGGTGATTGTGGTGACCCGGCCCCAGCCCAGGGCGCTCATTGTCCCGGCGGTAGTGTTCGTTGTGGTTCCCGCCCTGGCCGCCTATGCCAGTGCCTGGATCGTGAAAGGCGGTCCCGGCAAACTGGTCCCGCTGGTCACCCGGGACTGGACGGCGTGGCTTATCGGGGTGTGCGTGGCGCTGGCGGCCTGGGTCCTGCTGGGCTACTGCCTGCCGCGGGCGATGACCTGGCAGGCCACCCGCTACACCCTGACGAGCCAGCGCCTGGTTGCCCGCTACGGCATGTTACGACGGCGCGATCAACAGGTTTCCCTGGCCGCCGTCCGTAACGTGGTCATTGAGCAGTCATTGCTCCAGCGCCTATTGCGGTCCGGGAATATATCCTTGGATACCGGGTACCCCTCCGGCACGGTGGTCCCCGACGTCCCGGAGGTCGCGACATTCAGGACCTTCATCCTTGACGCCATCGACGAGCTGCCACCGGCCGCGGTGTCCGGTGTCGAAGGCATGCCGCACAACCCCGACGAGGCCTGGCCGTGGGAGACGAGAGAAGGTGGAAGAGATGAACGCTGAGAATGTCGACGAGGAGATTGGACTCCTGGCCGAAGAGCCGCCGCAGGTCCCTGACGCCGCCGTCGAGGCAGGCCCCGAAACCGACGCCGACCAGGCTCCCGTCCTTGCACCCCCGACCGGCGCCCTGTCCGCTGACCGGATCGCCGAACGCCTCGCCGCCAAGGCCCTCGAAACCCGGCTGCTCGGCGGGGAACGCAAGCTCCGCCGTCGTGAAGTCGCCGCCGGCGCCGGGCTCTCCCTGCTGTCCGCCCGCAAACTCTGGCGGGCCCTGGGCTTCCCCAACTTCGGCGATGAGGACGTCGCCTTCACCGAACGGGACCAGGCCGCGCTGAACACCGTGGTGGACCTGGTCCGGGCGGGCAGGCTGACCGAGGAAGCCGCGATTTCCGTCACCCGCGCCATCGGCCAGATGACCGACCGCATGGTGGTGTGGCAGGTCGAGGCGCTCGTTGAGGACACGGTCCACCAACAGGGCGTCACCGATGCCGTGGCCCGCAAGCGGCTCGTAAGCGAACTGCCGTCCCTCGTGGACGCCCTCGAGGAAATGCTCGTCTATTCCTGGCGCCGCCAGCTCAACGCCGGGGTCCAGCGGCTGGCCCTGCGCGCCGAGGCCGGACTCCGGTCCAGCGAGGAAGGCCGCGAAGGCGACGAGGACGACGCGCCGCTGCCGCTCGCCCGCGCGGTCGGCTTCGCGGACCTGGTCTCCTACACGAGCCTGTCCCGGCGGATGAACGAAAAGACGCTCGCCCAGCTGGTGCAGCGCTTCGAGAACAAGTGCGCCGAAATCATCTCCGTCGGCGGCGGCCGGCTCGTGAAGACGGTCGGCGACGAAGTCCTCTACATCGCCGAAACCCCGGCGGCCGGAGCCGAGATCTCGCTGGCCCTGTGCCGGGCCTTCACGGAGGACGAGATCCTCCCGGAAGCCCGGGTCGCGATGGTCTGGGGCCGCATCCTGTCCCGGCTGGGGGACATCTACGGGCCCACGGTCAACCTGGCCGCACGGCTCACCTCGCTGGCCGATCCGGGAACGGTGCTGGTCGATTCCATGACCGCCGCCGCCCTGGAGCAGGACGAACGCTTCGTCCTGCTTCCGCGCCCGCCCGAGGACGTCCGCGGCTTCGGCGAGATCCACCCGGTCCAGCTCCTGCCGGGCAGCGGCAGCGGACTCGTCCTGGACTGACGCCCGGCAGGGCCTTGGACCGAAAATCCGTTGTCGAGACCGCTACTTCCCCTAGGACTGCCATGAACGAACAGCCGGACGCCACCACGCCTGCTTCGCCGGATTCGCCAGCGTCACCCGGCAATGAGGGTCTGCGCCTGCGCTGCGGATACGGCACGGACCGGGGCCTGCGCCGTGAGACGAACGAGGATTCCTTCATCGCGGCCGATCCCGTCTTCGCCGTCGCGGATGGCATGGGCGGCCACGAGGCGGGGGAGGTCGCCAGCGGAATCTGCGTGCGCACTCTTGCCGGGATCCCGCAGCTGGACGGCGGCGGGCGGGACGTTACCGCCGGCGTCGTCCAGCAGTACCTGTTCGCGGCTGACGCGGGCATCCGCGAGGCTACCGGATCCCGCGCCGGGACCACGCTCTCCGGCGTCGTGGTGGTGGAACAGCTGGGCGTCCCGTACTGGCTGGTCCTGAACATCGGTGACTCCCGGACCTACCGGCTCAGCCACGGCCGACTGGCCCAGGTCAGCGTGGACCACTCCGAGGTGCAGGAACTGATCGACGCCGGCCGGATCAGCCAGGCCCAGGCCGCGGTCCATCCGCGCCGGCATGTGGTGACGCGCGCCCTCGGCACCGGGGACGAGGCGGAGGCCGACTACTGGCTGCTGCCGATCCAGGACGGGGACCGGATCCTGGTCTGCTCCGACGGTCTCAACGGCGAACTGGACGATGACCAGATCGCCCGCATCCTGACGTCCGAGGCCGACCCGCAGGCCGCCGTCGACGAGCTGATCGAGGCCGCCCTGCGCAGCGGCGGCCGGGACAACGTCACCGCGATTGTGGTTGACGCGCAGACTCCCGGCGGCGAGGCGTCCGGCGTCGGCTGACCGGGCCCTGCTGACCGGACCCTGCTGACCGGACAACGCGCGCGATCTAGGGCAGGATAGGTCTGTGAGCATAGGGAAGACGTCAGCAGGCGCCGACACAGAGCGCGAAGCACAGCGCGAGGAACACAGCCCGGTCGGGGAAATGATCCCTTCCGGGGCCGTCCGCGAAGAGTACGAGGACCTCGTGGAGCAGGTCCGCAAGCACCGTTTCGCGTACTACCAGGAAGATGCGCCGACCATCTCCGACGCCGGGTTCGACGAACTCTTCCGGCGCCTCGAGACGCTCGAGGCCATGCACCCGGAACTGGTGTCCAACGATTCCCCCACCCAGGAGGTCGGCGGCGAGGTGTCCGCCGCGTTCGCCGCCGTCGAACACCTGCAGCGCATGTACAGCCTGGAGGATGTCTTCTCCCTCGAGGAGCTGGAGGCCTGGATCGCCAAGGCGGAAGCAAACGTCACCCGGCTCGGCAACGGGACGCCGTCGTGGCTGACCGAACTGAAGATCGACGGCCTGGCCGTCAACCTGCTCTACCGCGACGGCAAGCTGATCCGCGCCGCCACCCGCGGGGACGGCACCACGGGTGAGGACATCACCCACAACGTCCTGACCATCAAGGAAATCCCGCAGCAGCTCACCGGCGGCAACTTCCCGGCCGAGATGGAGGTCCGGGGCGAGGTTTTCATCCCGTCCCAGGCCTTCGCCGACTTCAACGAGGCCCTGATCGAGGCCGGCAAGGCGCCGCTGGCCAACCCCCGCAACGCCGCCGCCGGCTCGCTGCGGCAGAAGGATCCCGCGGAAACCGCCAAGCGGCCGCTGCGGATGTACGTGCACGGCATCGGCGCCCGCGAGGGACTGGAAACGGTCAGCCAGTCGGACACTTACCGCCAGCTTGCCGAGTGGGGGCTGCCCACCAGCCCGTACTTCGAGGTCCTTCCCGGGCTGAAGGAGGTGCTGGAATTCATCACCCGTTACGGGGACAAGCGGCACAGCCTGGCGCATGAAATCGACGGCATCGTGGTCAAGGTGGACGATTTCGCCACGCAGCGGGCGCTCGGCTACACCACCCGCGTGCCGCGCTGGGCCGTGGCCTACAAGTACCCGCCCGAGGAAGTGCACACCAAGCTGCTGGACATCGCGGTCAATGTGGGCCGCACCGGCCGCGTCACCCCTTACGGCGTGATGGAACCGGTCAAGGTGGCCGGGTCCACCGTGGAAATGGCCACCCTTCACAACCAGGAGGTCGTCAAGGCCAAGGGCGTGAAGATCGGCGACATCGTGGTGCTCCGCAAGGCCGGGGACGTCATCCCGGAGATCGTCGGGCCGGTCCTGGCCCTGAGGGACCAGCAGGTTCCGCCGGTGCGGGACTTCGTCATGCCCACCGAATGCCCTGCCTGCGGCACCCCCCTGGCGCCGGCCAAGGAGGGGGACGTGGACATCCGCTGCCCCAATTCCCGCTCCTGCCCTGCGCAGCTGCGCGAACGCGTCTTCCACCTGGCAGGGCGCGGCGCCTTCGACATCGAGGCCCTCGGCTGGGAGGCAGCCATCGCCCTGACCCAGCCGGCCGAGCCGGAAACTCCGCCGCTCACCACCGAGGCCACGCTCTTCCGGCTCAAATCCGAAGACCTCGCCAACGTCCGGATCCGGCGCGAAAAGCGGTCCAAGGGCGTGGCCACGGGCGAGTTTGAGCTTGTGCCGTACTTCTACAGCAAGGGCACGGCCAAGGCGCCGTCCAAGCCGACGGCGACCACGGACAAGCTGTTCCGTGAACTGGACAAGGCCAAGACCCAGCCCCTCTGGCGGGTCCTGGTGGCACTCTCCATCCGGCACGTCGGGCCGCGGGCTTCCCGTGCGCTGGCGACGGCGTTCGGCAGCATGGACGCCATCCGGCAGGCCTCCGAGGAGGAACTGGCCCATGTCGACGGCGTGGGCCCGGTGATCGCCGCCGCGCTGACGGAATGGTTTGCCGAGGACTGGCACCGCGAGATCGTGGACAGCTGGGCCGCCGACGGCGTGCGGATGGCCGACGAACGCGACGAGTCGATGCCGCGGACCCTGGCGGGGCTGACCATCGTGGTCACCGGCAGCCTCGAGGGCTTCAGCCGGGACGAGGCCAAGGAAGCCATCCTGATCCGCGGCGGCAAGGCGGCCGGGTCGGTCTCGAAGAACACGAGCTACGTGGTGGCGGGCGACAACGCCGGCACCAAGCTGGATAAGGCCGCGCAGCTGGGCGTCCCGGTCCTGGACGAGGACGGTTTCCGCGCCCTGCTCGCCGACGGCCCGGCCCCGGTGGCGTCCGCCGGCGGCGGGTCCGACGGCGGCCCGGCCGAGGATGACGCCGGCGCCGCCGGTCACGACGGCGGGGAAGGTCACCGCGAGGGGGTGGGCGAATGAGCGCCGATTCCGGCATCCGGCCCGATCCCGCGGTTTTCCTGGAACTGGCCAAGGCGGCTGCGGCGGCGGGGGCGGCGGTCCTGGCCACCCGCACCCCGGGCGCCCTGGACGTCAGCAACAAAGGCGATTCCGGGGACTGGGTGACCGCGTTCGACCTCGCCGCGGAAGCCGCCGTGCGGGACGTCATCACCGCCGCCCGGCCGCTGGACACCATCACGGGGGAGGAAGGCGGCACCGTCCTTCCGGCCACGCCGAGCGGCTACCGCTGGTCGATCGACCCGCTCGACGGCACCACGAACTTCATCCGGAACATCGTCTACTACGGCACCTCGGTGGCCGTGGCGGACCCCGACGGCGTCTGGCTGGCCGGCGTCGTCAACGCCCCGGCGCTGGGCCGGACCTACTACGCGACCCGCGGCCGCGGCGCGTGGCTCGAGGAGAACGGGCGGCGGACCCGGCTCAACGGTCCCGTCCCCGGACGCACCGGACAGATCCTGGCCACCGGGTTCAGCTACGATCCGGCCGTCCGGGCGGAACAGGCGGCCAGCCTCGCCGGCATCATGGAGGGCTTCGCCGACGTGCGCCGGCTCGGCTCCGCGGCGCTGGACCTGTGCCTCGTGGCCGACGGCACCCACGACGCGTACGGCGAACTCGGCCTCAACGAACACGACTTCGCCGCAGGCGCCCTGATCGCCGAAGAGGCGGGCTGCTGGGTGCGGCGCCCACGGCTGACGAGCCCGCTGGCCGGCGGGCCCTCGGACGAGGAACGGCTGGCCTCCTGGACCTGCGCGGGGACGCTGGAGCTCTCCGGCACATTCCCGCTCTGACCGGGTCCCCTCAGGCCCTGTCCGCTCAGGCCCTGGCGGCGGCCCGTACCATGGACAGGTGCATCCCCCGATCCTCATCCGTCCCGCTGTTCCGGGAGATTGCGCCGCCATTGCCCGCATCACCCGGGACGCCTACCTGGCCGCGGGCTACTTTGCCAGCGCCGACCACCCCTACATGCGGCAGATCCAGGACGTCGAGGCGCGGGCTGCGAGGGCCACCATCTGGGTGGCGGAACGCGCCGGCCAGATTGTAGCGTCCGTGACGCTCGCCGTGGCGGGGGAGCCCTACGCCGACATTGCGCAAAGCGACGAGCTGGAGTTCCGCATGCTCGTCATCGATCCGGCCGTCCAGCGCAGCGGTGCCGGCCAGGCCATGATCCATGCCATCCTCGAGCATGCCAGGTCGCTGCCCGGGATCACGGCCGTGGCACTGACCACCGGCGAGGGCTGGGACAGCGCCCACGGACTGTACCGGAAGACAGGCTTCCACCGTGTCCCGGAACGGGACTGGCTCGTGCCGGGCACCGCCATCAGGCTGCTCGTGTACCGGCAGGACGTTTAGCCGGGCTTCCGGGCACCGGGGCGCCCCTGTAGGGTTTTTCCCAACCGCAGCGCCCGGGCATCACGCACCTTGGAGGGTTTCATGGCACCGCACATCCCCGACTCGATCGACGCGAAGCTGCTGGGCCTCTACCTCTCGGACCACCTGACCGGCGCCACCGCCGGCGTCTCCCGGATCGGGCGCATGGCGGAGGCCTTCGCCGACACCCCGGTCGCCGCCGAGCTCGCACAGCTCAGCGCGGCACTCCGCCGTGAACGGGAGCTGCTCCGCGGCCTGATCCACGACCTCGGCGTGCGGCAGCGGCCGCACCGCCAGGCGGCCGCCTGGCTGGCCGAACGGGTCGGCCGGCTCAAACTGAACGGACGGATTGTGCGGCGTTCGCCGCTGACCATGGTCCTGGAGGCTGAACTGATGCGGTCCGCGGTGATGGGCAAACTCGGCGGCTGGGAGACCCTGCAGGAACTGGCGCCCGGGCTCGGGCTCGATCCGGCCACCTTCGCCACCCTCGCCGCGGACGCCCGGTCCCAGATCGAAACCCTCGGCCGGGTCCACGGGCACGCCCGCCGCAACGCCTTCAGGAAGCACGGGGACATCAGCACCTGACCTGGGTGCGCCTTGCCGGGTGCACCTGGCCGAGTGCGTCTGGCCGACACAAAGCCGGTGGTTTTACCGGCCGGACGTCCGGCCGACCTAAAGTGGTGCCGACTCCAAACGAACCGCGAAAGGCACACCATGCGCAAGACATTCGGCACCGGCTCCACCTGGGAAGAGACAGTCGGCTACTCCCGGGCCGTCCAGGTTGACAACACCCTCTACATCTCCGCCACCGCGGCCAGCGGCGAGGACGGCGTCGTCGGCGGGGACTTCTACACGCAGACCCGCTACATCCTGGAAAAGCTGGGCACCGTGCTGGCGGACGCCGGGTTCGACTTCGCCGACGTCGTGCAGTCCAAGCTGTACCTGACGGATATCAGCCAGTGGGAGGAAGCCGGACGCGCCCACGGCGAGGTCTTCGGCGCGATCCGCCCCGCGCTCGCCCTGGTCCACGTGCTGCCGTTCCTGGACCCCAAGATGCTGGTCGAGATCGAACTCGTCGCCCAGAAGAGCGTCAGCTAGCCACCAACGCGGGGTCACTTACGGCCCATCCCGCCGCGCCGGATGGGCCGTAAGTGACCCCGCGTTGCTTGGTGGGGGCTCAGCGGCCGGTCCGTGCCGGCAGCCCGTAGCGGTGTTCCGGCCGCCCGGTGGTGCCGTAGCGCAGCTGGATGTCGACGGCGCCGTCGTCCGCCAGCGAGGACAGGTACCGCTGCGCGGTGGCCCGGGAGACCCCGACCCGCGCGGCGACCTCCGCTGCCGAATACTGCTCGCCCGGCACGAGGGACTCCAGCACCGCGGCCTCGGTGGCGGACCGGGGCTTGGCCGACGCCGTGACGTCACCGGGGATCAGGGCACGCTTCGCGCGCTCCACCGTGTCCTGGTCCGCCGCCCCCGGCTGGGCGAGGATGCGTCGGTACCGGGCATAGGAGCGCAGCTGCTGGGAGAGGGCCTCCGCCGTGAAGGGCTTGAGCAGGTAGCCCAGCGCCCCGCGCCGGAACGCGGACCGGAGGGACGCCGTGTCCGAGGCCGCGCTGAGGATCACGGTGTCCACGTCCAGCTGGCCGAGCAGATCCAGCCCCGAGGCATCCGGCAGGTAGACATCCAGCAGCACCAGGTCCGGGCGGAGACTGTGGATGGCCTGCAGCGCCTGCGACGCCGAGCCGGCCGGCGGAAGGGCCAGGAATCCCGCCACCGAATCCACATAGGCCGCATGCAGCTTGGCGACGTGGAAGTCGTCATCCACAATCAGCACCCTGAAATCCTCAGGCATTGTCGTCCCTCCGCATTGAATCCGACGTCGTCCCCGGCAGTGTGGCGACGAACACCGCGCCCGGCCCGCCGGGGGAGCCCGGGTCCAGCAGCCGCACGTCGCCGCCGCGGCGGCGCGCGAGCTGGCGCGCGAGGGCGAGGCCCAGCCCCTGGCCGGCGCCGGCACGGACGGGCCGTTCCGACGTCGTGAATCCCTCCGCGAACACGGCGTCCTCTGCGGTCGCTGCGGCGGCGGGCAGCCCGTCGCCGGAATCGCCGACGACGATGTGCAAGGTTCCCTTTACAGTGCCAGTGCCGGCGTCGTCACCCGGTTCGTCGAGGATCTCGACCTCCACCCAGCGTTCTGCTGCCGAGCCGGCGACGGCGGCATTGACGGCATTGTCGATCAGGTTGCCCAGGACGGTGGTGACCTCCTGGGGTTCGGTAACGCGGCCGCGGACCAGGGTTTCGGGCCCGAGCCGCAGCGTGACACCGCGCTCGTCGGCTTCCACGCCCTTGGCCCCGAGGAAGGCCTGGAGGTAGGGGTCCTGGAGCAGCTCGGCCTGGTCCACGGGGAACTTCAGCGGGCCGGTGGCCACCAGCCCTGCCAGATAGTCCCGGGCCTGCTGGTGCTGCCCCATGCTCATGAAGCCGGCGATCGTGTGCAGCTGGTTGGCGAACTCGTGCCGCTGGGCGCGGAGGGCCGTGGACATGGTGCCGACGGCGTCGAGCTGGCGGGTCAGCTGCTGGAGCTCGGTGCGGTCCCGCAGCATGACCACCCAGCCCAGGTCCTCCCTGCCGTGCAGGGCCTTGCGGGCACTCGCCACCAGCACCCTGCCGCCGGCAACGAGCTCCACCGCGTCGCCCTCCGCCGCGTCAGCCCTGGTCAGCGCCAACAGCCGGGCGGGCACGGGAGCCTCGGCCCACGGTTTTCCGGCCAGGTCGGGGCCGCCGAGGAGCCGCCGGGCCGCGGCGTTGAAGACGCTGATCCGGCCGTCCGCGGAGACGCCGATCACGCCGTCGTCCACACCCTGGAGCACGGCAACCTGGTCGTGGACCAGGGTGCTGATTTCCTCCGGTTCCAGCCCCAGGGTCAGCCGTTGCAGCCGCCGTCGCAGCAGGAAGGACGCCAGGATCCCGACGAGCAGGGCCCCGGCGGCCGTCAGGGCGATCGGATCGATGTCCCGGGCAAGGCTCTGCCCGATCGTTTCCGTGGAGTAGCCCACGCTCACCTCGCCCACCACGGTGGCGGAGCCCGGGGCGAACACGGGAACCTTGGCGCCGGCGGACGGGCCCAGCGTGCCGGTGTTGCGGGTGGTGACTTCCCGGCCGGACAGCGCCTCGGAGGGGTCGGTGCTCACCTTCTCGCCCAGCCGCTCGGCGTCCGGGTGCGCCAGCCGCAGGCCCGCCTCATCCGTGATCACGACGAACAGGGCGCCGGTGCGGGCCCGGGCGCCCTCGGCGACGGCCATCAGCGGTCCGGCCAGCAGCTCGGAGGCCGGGGGAGTGCCGGGCAGCGCACTGATGGACTCCACCGCCGCCCGCACCGACGGATCCGAGGCCACGGTCCGGGCCAGGGTGAGGGCCTGGTTTTCCGCCTCGCGTCCCAGCCGGTCGTAGGTCAGCCAGGCATGGACGGCGCCGCTGAGGAGCGCCACGAGCGCCACGACCGCCAACTGCAGCAAAAGTGTCTGGGTGGAAAAGCGCAGGGCCGTGCGGCCTTTGAGCGGCTTGATGGCGGCCCTCCTTCTCAGGGTCTAAAACGCAGTCGAAAAAACCAGTGAGCAAAATGAGCTAAATGCGTCCAATAAGCAGTATGCCAATCAATTGAGGCAAAGACCCGGCCGTGACAGGCGCCACTCTAATGTCTGTAGTGCGCATCACAGCGGTGTGGTGCCGTTCACTATAAGGAGCCGGCCGTGCTGGTATTACTTGGATTCGCCATGATCGCGGTATTCATGGTGCTGATCATGACGAAGAAGTTGACGCCGGTGCTGGCGCTCATCATCGTCCCCACAATTTTCGGACTTTTCGCCGGCGCAGGCCTGGGCATCGGCCCCATGGTCATGGACTCGATGAAGTCCATGACCTCCACCGCCGCGCTGCTGATGTTCGCCATCATCTACTTCGGCCTGATGATCGACGTCGGGCTCTTCGACCCGCTGGTCCGGTTCATCCTGCGCAAGCTCGGCAACGACCCCGCCAAGGTGGTCCTCGGCACCGCGGTCCTCGCGGCCGCCGTTTCACTCGACGGCGACGGCTCCACCACCTTCATCCTGACCACCGCCGCGATGCTGCCGGTCTACCTGCGGCTGAAGATGAGCCCCGTGGTCCTGACCTGTGTCGCCGGCCTGGCCAACGGCACCATGAACATCCTGCCCTGGGGCGGCCCCACCGCCCGCGCCGCAACCGCGCTGAAGCTCGACGTCAACGATGTCTTCGTTCCGATGATCCCGTCCCTCATCGCCGGCCTTGTAGTGGTGTTCGTCTTCTCCTGGCTGCTGGGCCTGCAGGAGCGCAACCGCCTCCGCGCCCTCGCACCGGAGATCTGGGGCGAGGGTGTCGAGTTCGACGGCGGCACCGGCCGCGGCGGTTCCGGCAAGGGCGGCTCGGGCTCGACCCGCGCCGCACGTAAGCCGGGCACCGGCGGAGGCACCGGCGTCGCAGTCCTGGAGCGCACTGAAGTCCTCGTTGCAGACAGTGAGACCGACAACGACACCGCCATGGCGGACACCGCACTGGACCCCAACCGCACCACCCTGCGTCCCAAGCTGTTCTGGTTCAACCTCGGCCTGACGGTCGCAGTCATGGTGACCCTTGTCGCCAACGTCATTCCGCTCCCGTTCGTCTTCATGGTGGGTTCCGCCATCGCCCTGCTGGTCAACTTCCCCAAGGTCAAGGAGCAGGGCGCCCAGCTCATCGCCCACGCCCCCTCGATCGTCGCCGTGGTCAGCATGGTCATGGCGGCCGCAGTCCTCACCGGTGTCCTCAACGGCACGGGCATGGTCAAGGCAATGTCGGAATGGCTCGTCCAGATCATCCCGTCCGACATGGGCCCCTTCATGGCTGTCATCACCGGCGTCCTGAGTATCCCGATGACGTTCTTCATGAGCAATGACGCGTTCTACTTCGGTGTCCTGCCGGTGCTCAGCGAAACCGCGGCCCACTACGGCATCAGCGCCGCCGACATGGCCCGCGCCTCCATCACCGGCCAGCCCTTCCACCTGCAGAGCCCCCTGGTCCCCGCGATCCTGCTGCTCGTCTCCCTCGCCAAGGTGGAGCTGGGCGACCACCACAAGAAGGTCCTCTGGCGCACCGCGGTCATCTCCCTGGTCATGCTCGGAGTAGGAGTAGCAACCGGAGCCATCGGCATCGGCTGACACCCCAAACAACAGCACAAGCAACGCGGGGTCACTTACGGCCCATTCCGGTCCTCCGGATGGGCCGTAAGTGACCCCGCGTTGCTTGTTAGTAGACTGGGACGGAAAATAATCCGAACTTGCAGGGGAGATCCATGGCTGCGATCAACCGCGACGACGTCGCGCATCTTGCGCAACTCGCGCACATCGAGATGAGTGCTGAAGAGCTGGACAGGATGGCCGGCGAACTCGCCGTCATCGTCGAATCGGTGAAATCCGTCAGCGAAGCCGCCGGTGATGATGTCCCGGCCACGTCCCACCCGCTCCCGCTGACCAACGTCTTCCGCGAGGACGTCGTGGGCCACACTTTCACCGCCGAGCAGGCACTCTCCGGCGCCCCGGACGCGTACGAAGGCCGCTTCAAGGTCCCGGCAATCCTGGATGAGGGCTAAGAACATGACTGACAGCACCGAACTGATCCGCTCCTCCGCCGCCGCGCTCGCCGACAGGCTCGCCGCCCGCGAAGTGTCCGCCGTCGAGGTCACCCAGGCGCACCTGGACCGCATCGCCGCCGTCGACGGCAAGATCCACGCCTTCCTGCACGTCAACACGGACGAGGCGCTCGCCGTCGCCGCCGAGGTGGACGCCATCCGCGCCGCCGGCGGTGCCGCCGCCGCGGAGCTCCACGCCCTGGCCGGCGTGCCGATCGCGGTCAAGGACCTCATTGTCACCATCGGCCAGCCCACCACGGCCGGCTCGAAGATCCTCGAGGGCTGGCACAGCCCCTACGACGCCACCGTCGTCGAGCGCCTGCGCGCCGCCCGGATGCCGATCCTGGGCAAGACCAACCTGGACGAGTTCGCGATGGGCTCCTCCACGGAGCACTCCGCGTTCGGGCCCACCCACAACCCGTGGGACCTGGACCGCATCCCCGGCGGCTCCGGCGGCGGTTCCGCTGCCGCCGTCGCGGCCTTCGAGGCCCCGCTGGCCCTCGGCACCGACACCGGCGGCTCGATCCGCCAGCCCGGCGCCGTCACCGGCACCGTCGGCGTGAAGCCCACCTACGGCGGGGTCTCCCGCTACGGCGCGATCGCGATGGCGTCCTCGCTGGACCAGATCGGCCCGGTCTCCCGCACCGTGCTGGACTCGGCCCTGCTGCACCAGGTCATCGGTGGGCACGATCCGCGCGACTCCACCTCGCTGCCGGACCCGCTGGAGGACCTCGTCGCCGCCGCCCGGACCGGCAACGTGGACGGCATGAAGATCGGCATCATCAAGGAACTCCACGGCGAGGGCTACCAGGCCGGCGTCGAGACCCGTTTCAACGAGTCGCTCGAGCTGCTGAAGGCCGCGGGCGCCGAGATCGTCGAGGTCTCCTGCCCCAACTTCAAGTACGCGCTGGGCGCCTACTACCTGATCATGCCGTCCGAGGCCTCCTCGAACCTGGCAAAGTTCGACGGCGTCCGGTACGGCCTGCGGGTCCTGCCCGAAGACGGACCGATGACGATCGAACGGGTCATGGCTGCCACCCGCGCCGCCGGCTTCGGCGACGAGGTCAAGCGCCGCATCATCCTGGGCACGTACGCGCTGAGCGCCGGCTACTACGACGCCTACTACGGCTCGGCCCAGAAGGTGCGCACCCTCATCCAGCGCGACTTCGCCGCCGCGTTCACCAAGGCCGACGTGCTGATCTCCCCGACGGCCCCCACCACGGCCTTCAAGCTCGGCGAGAAGCTCAACGACCCGCTGGCCATGTACCTCAACGACGTCGCCACCATCCCGGCCAACATGGCCGGGATCCCGGGGCTGTCCCTGCCCGGCGGCCTGGCCGACGAGGACGGGCTGCCGGTCGGCATCCAGCTGCTGGCGCCGGCCCGGAAGGACGCCCGGCTGTACCGCGTCGGCGCGGTCCTCGAATCCCTGCTCGAGGCGCAGTGGGGCGGCCCGCTGCTGGACCGTGCCCCTTCGCTGGTTGAGCTTGTCGAAACCCCGGTGGTCGAGCCTGTCGAGACCCTTGTCGGAACCAAGGAGGCAAAATAATGAGCGCTGACGCAACCATCAGCTTCGACGAGGCCATGGAGAAGTACGATCCCGTCCTGGGGTTCGAGGTCCACGTGGAGCTCAACACCAAGACCAAGATGTTCTCCTCCGCGCCGAACGTCTTCGGCGACGAGCCGAACACCAACGTCAACGAGGTGGACCTCGGGATGCCCGGCGTGCTGCCCGTGGTGAACAGGACCGCGATCGAGTCCTCGATCAAGATCGGCCTGGCCCTGAACTGCAAGATTGCTGAATCCTGCACGTTTGCCCGGAAGCAGTACTTCTATCCGGACACTCCCAAAAACTTCCAGACGTCACAGTACGAGGACCCGATCGCCTACGACGGCTACCTGGACATCGAGCTCTCGGACGGGACCATCTTCCGCGTCGAGATCGAACGCGCGCACATGGAGGAGGACGCCGGCAAGCTGACCCACATGGGCGGCGCCACCGGCCGGATCCAGGGCGCGGACTACTCCCTCGTGGACTACAACCGCTCCGGCGTGCCGCTCGTCGAGATCGTCACCAAGCCGATCGAGGGCGCCGGCAGCCGTGCGCCGGAACTGGCGAAGGCCTACGTGGCCGCCGTCCGTGAGATCGTCAAGAACCTCGGCGTCTCGGACGCGAGGATGGAACGCGGCAACGTCCGCTGCGACGCCAACGTCTCGCTGCGCCCGCACGGCCGCGAACGCTTCGGCATCCGCTCCGAGACGAAGAACGTGAACTCCCTGCGCGCCGTCGAACACGCCGTCCGCTACGAGATCCAGCGCCACGGCGCGGTCCTGGACTCCGGTGAGCCGGTCATCCAGGAAACCCGGCACTGGCACGAGGACACCCGCACCACGACGTCCGGCCGGGCCAAGTCCGACGCCGACGACTACCGCTACTTCCCGGAACCCGACCTGGTGCCCATCGTGGCGTCCCGGGAATGGGTCGAGGAACTGCGCGCCACGCTGCCCGAGCCGCCGGCCGCCCGCCGCAAGCGGCTCCAGGCCGACTGGGGCTACTCCGACCTGGAGTTCCGCGACGTCGTCAACGCCGGCGTGATGGACGAGATCGAGGAGACCATCGCCGCTGGCGCCACCCCCGTGGTGGCCCGCAAGTGGTGGATGGGCGAGATCGTCGGACGCGCCAAGAACGCCGACGTCGACCCGGGCCAGCTCGGCGTCGACCCCGCCACCATCGTCGAGCTGAACAGGATGGTCGAGGACGGCAGGATCAACAACAAGATGGCCACCGAGGTCCTCGACGGCGTGCTCGCCGGCGAGGGCACCCCGGCGGACATCGTGGAAAAGCGCGGCCTCGCCGTGGTCTCCGACGACGGCCCCCTGCTCGAAGCCATCGACGCGGCTCTGGCCGCGCAGCCCGGCATCGCGGACAAGATCCGCGGCGGCAAGGTCCAGGCCGTCGGCGCGATCGTCGGCGCCGTCATGAAGGCCACCCGCGGGCAGGCCGACGCCGGCCGCGTGCGCGAGCTGATCCTGGAGCGGCTCGGCGTCGAAGGCTGACGCGCCCCACCCAAGTAACTCGCATTCGTTGTCGTTTTGAGCCCTCAAAACGACAACGAATGCGAGCCAGTTGGGCGGGGCCGGGGCGAAGGGCTTAGTGCGTCAGGTCCTTGCCCTTGGTCTCCGGGATGGTGAAGACAAACCCGATGCTGATGAGCAGCAGGACCACCGCGTAGACGTTGAACAGGGTGGCCTGGCCGATGGTGCCGAGCCAGCTTTGCAGGTACGGGGCCGTGCCGCCGAAGACCGCCACGCAGATGGAGTACGGGATGCCGACGCCGATGGTGCGGATCTTGGTGGGGAAGAGCTCGGCGTAGACGGCCGGGACGATGGCTGCACTGCCCGCGATGAAGAACAGCATCACGGACATGCTCACGGCCAGCTGCCAGGGGGAGTCCTTCAGGAGCCAGGTCATCGGGAAAAACAGCAGCGCGGCGCCGGCGGCGCTCATGATCATGACTGGCTTGCGGCCGATGCGGTCGGACAGCTTGCCCCAGAACGGCAGGGCGGCGATGAAGAGGATGTTGGCGATCACACTGGCCCACAGGGCCTCTCCGCGGTCCATCTTGAGCGTGCTGGCGGCGTAGCTCGGAGTCACAACACCCCAGATGTAGTAGGACACCGTGAGGCCGACGGTCAGGCCGATGACCTGCAGGGCCTGCTTGCGGTGCCTGAAGATCTGCGGCCACATGGGCTCGTGCTTCTCGTCCGGCGCCTCAGCCTCGAAGGCCTCGGTTTCCTTCATGCGGGCACGCATGACCAGGGCGTAGACGCCCATGACCCCGCCGATGAGGAACGGGATGCGCCAGCCCCAGGCGTTCATGTCCGTCTTGCTGAGGACCCCGGTCAGGATGGCGCCCAGCAGCGTGCCGGCGAGGATGCCTACGGTGCCGGAAGTGTAGATGAGCGTCGCCCAGAAGCCGCGCTTTTCCTTGGGGGCCATCTCGGACAGGTACGTCTGCGAAGACGGCAGTTCGCCGCCGTGGGCCAGGCCCTGGATGAGGCGGGCCACCAGCAGCATCACGGAGGCGAAGGCGCCGACGGCCGCGAAGGTCGGCGCGATCCCGATGAGCAGGCTGCCGAGGGCCGCGAGGCCGACGGCGAAGGTCATGGACGTCTTGCGGCCGATCCGGTCGCCGATCCAGCCGAAGACGAAGCCGCCGAAGGGGCGGGCGACGAAGCCGACGGCGAAGATCGCCAGCGTGGAGAGGACGGCCGACGTCGGGTCCGCGTTGCTGAACAGGGCGCCGGCAATGAAGGGCGAGAACGTGGCGTAGATGGCCCAGTCGTACCATTCGACGGCGTTGCCGATGCCGGTGCCGATGAGTGTGCGCAGGTGGGACTTGTGAACCTGGACTGTGGCTGAAGGGCCTACGGTGGCGGTCATGTCGTGCTCCAAGTGGTGGTGGGGATGGTCAGTTGCCGGCGGCGGCAAGGGCCGCGATGCGGGAGACGGCGAGCTCTGCGTAGAGCGCCGCGCCGTCGGACAGGACGCCGTCGTCAAAGGTGGCGTAGGGGGAGTGGTTGAACGGTGTGGCTGTGTGGTCCGCGCCGGGGGCGACGGCACTGAGCCCGATAAAGGTGCCGGGCACCTCCGCCATCACCCGGGAGAAGTCCTCCGAGCCGCTGAGCGGGGTGGCCCAGCGGGTGAGGCGGGATTCGCCGAACAGGTTCGCGATGGTCTTCTCGGCCGTGCGCGTCTCGTCTTCATCCGTGACGCTGAGCGGGTATTCGCCCCGGTAGTCGACGTCCACCTCCAGGCCGTGGGCGGCGGCGATGCCCTTAAGGAGGACCGGAATGGCGGTCATCATCCGTTCCCGGGATGCGTCCGAGAAGGTGCGGATGGTGGCTTCGAAGCGCGCGGATTCGGGGATGACGTTGCGCTTGGTGCCGGCCTGCAGGAGGCCGACGGTGAGGACCACGGGATCGAACATGTTGAACTGGCGGGTGATCATCACCTGCAGGGCCGTCACCATTTCGGCGACGGCCGTGACGGGGTCCTTGGCGGAGTGCGGGGCGGAGCCGTGGCCGCCGGCGCCCAGGACCGTGACGAAGAGCCCGTCCGAGGCGCTCATGATGACGCCCGGCTTGGTGCAGAACTGGGCGTATGGTTCCAGCGCGGAGAACACATGCATGCCGTAGGCGGCGTCGGCCCGGCGGCCGGCTGCGTCCAGGACGCCTTCGCGGATCATGTGGCCGGCGCCGTCGAAACCCTCCTCGCCCGGCTGGAACATCAGGACGACGTCGCCGGCCAGCCGCTCCCGGCGTTCGGCCAGCAGGGTGGCGGCTCCGGCCAGCATCGAGGTGTGGAGGTCGTGGCCGCAGGCGTGCATGGCGCCGTCGATCCTGGAGGAGAACCCGACGCCGGTGCGTTCCTGGACGGGGAGGCCGTCCATGTCCGCGCGCAGCAGGACAACGGGCTTAGCAGCCGTTGCGTGCGGCGCGCCGCCGCGCAGGACCGCGGTGACCGACGTCGTGCTCTTCCCGAGGGTGATCTCAAACGGCAGGCCCTCGAGCGCCTTGAGGACTTTTTCCTGGGTCCGGGGGAGGTCCAGGCCGATCTCCGGCTCCTGATGCAGCTCGTGGCGGAACCGGGCGATATCGCCCTGCAGTTCCTTGGCGTCGGCGGTAATCGACATAAGCTCTCCTGTTTCCTGAACGATCGGTATGTGACCTACTACCTATTGTGGAGTGACTTGATTCACAGGGGCGGAAATGGCTGGAAAAAATCAAAAGTATGATGGTTCTTGCAGGATTCACGCATTGGATTGGGGGTGTTGCCAGATGGAACTCAGCGAGGACGATCTTGACCTGATTAATGCGCTGCAGATCGCACCGCGGATCAGCTGGTCCGACGCCGCGGGCATCCTCGGCGTCCACGCCACCACCCTGGCCGCACGCTGGGAGCGGCTGCGGGCCTCCGGCGCAGCCTGGACCACGGCGCACCTGATGGGCGATCCCAAGCAGATGTGCCTGGCGCTGGTGGACGTCGACTGCGAGATGCGGCTGCGGGACGAGGTCACCGCAGCGCTTGCCGCCATCCCGGAAGTGGTCACGGTGGAGGAGGCCGCCAGCAACCGTGACCTCATGCTGACCGTCATCACGCCCACCCTCGCCCGGTTCAGTGAAATAGTGGTGCCGCGCTTCAAGGAGATCCCCGGCCTCCTGAAGTACCGCACGTCCCTGTGCACCCGGCTGCACTCCGGCGGCTATGCGTGGCGGCTCAACGTCCTGGACAAGGCGCAGCAGAGCGCCTTCAAAGCCCTGGCCGGGCCCGAGGCGTCCGGCTCGGCACCTCCCTCCACCCCGGGCGCCCCGCTCCCGCAGAGCCATCTGGACCTGGTTCCCTTCCTGGCGCAGGACGGGAGGGCCACAGCTGCGGACATCGCCCGCGGGCTGAACCGCAACCCGGCCACCGTCCAGCGGCAGCTGAACCGGGTGCTGTCCAGCCAGATGCTCTCCTTCCGCTGCGAAATCGCGCAGAAATACTCGGGCTATCCGGTCACGTGCCAGTGGTTCGCCAACGTGCCGCCCGGCCAGCACGAGGCCGCAGCGGCCGAGCTGCGCAGCTTCCGCAACATCAGGCTCAGCGCCTCCACCACGGGACGCACCAACTTTGTCATCCTCATGTGGCTGCATTCCCTGGCCGATGTGATGAACGCCGAACTCGCACTCCAGCAGCGGATCCCGGGCATCGAGCTCGTGGAGAGCGTCGTGGTGCTCAGCGCCGCCAAGCGCGTCGGCTGGATGCTGAACCCGGACACGACGGCGAGCGGCGCCGTCGTCGTCCCCGCTGCCGAGCTGACGCCGACGGCGTGACGGGCCCCCGCCCAAGTAGCTCGCAGTTGTTGTCGTTTTGAGCCCTCAAAACGACAACAACTGCGAGCTACTTGGGTCAGGAGGGGTCAGGAGACAAGATCGGTCATGATGGCCTGCAGCGCGTCGCAGACCATCATGACCGACTTGCGTTTCAGGTTTTCCGGCCGGGCCAGGAGGTCGATCCGCCGCCGGGTGCTGATGCCCTCCAGCGGCCGCAGCACGATCCCCGGGTCCAGCACCGGCCGGGCCGTATGCCGCGGGAGCAGGCCGATCACGCTCCCGGTCGCCACGAGCGCCGCGACCGTGGAGTAGTCGTTGATCCGGTGGACAATATTCAGTTCCCGGCTGGAGACGGCCGCGACGGCGGCGAGCACGTCCGCGGGGGAGTAGCCGGTGCGGCTGCTCACCCAGGGTTCGCCGACGACGTCGTCCGCCGTCACCGCGCGCTGGCCCGCCAGCCGGTGCCCGGCCGGCAGCGCCACATCCAGCGGCTCGTGCGCGAGCGGGATCACCGCGACGCGTTCCTCCGGCCAGCCCGGGCTGTGGTCCATCCGGTGCGCCAGCACCAGGTCGTAGCGGGCCGTCAGGGCCGGGAAGTCCTGCTGCGCCACGTCCTCGTCCGAGAGCAGGATCCGCGGCTGCCCGGGGGCGGCCAGCAGCCGGGCGAGCGGCGCGAACAGCGCCTGCCCCACGCTGTGGAAACCGCAGAGCGTCACCGGCGCCACCGGGGAACCGTGGTACGCGCCGATCGCCAGCTTGGCGTCCGCCATGGCACTGACGACGGCGGCCCCGGCGTCCGCGAGCACCTGCCCGGCCCCGGTGAGGACCAGGTTGCGGCCCTCCTTGCGCGTCAGCGGGACCTCCACGGACTTCTGCAGGGCGGCCAGCTGCTGGGAGACCGCCGACGGCGTGACGCGCAGGGTCTCGGCGACGGCTTTCACGCTGCCCAGCGCCCCGAGTTCCCGGAGCATTTCCAGCTGGTGGATTTCCATGCCCCCATTCTATGCGGAAGCAAAAGCTACACCGTCGATTGAGAAAAATCCTGTTGTGCTAATGCTTTTGAGCCGGTCTAATGAGGTGGGTTGAACCACCCACGTCTTTCACAAGAACAGATAGGAAGGCCCATGAAGGCTCTCTACAAGTCCGGCGCCCACGCGGGATTTGAGCTGGTCGACCGCCCGGAGCCGCAGGCCGGCCCGGCGGACGTCAAGATCCGCGTACTGACCACCGGGATCTGCGGCACCGACCTGCACATCCAGTCCTGGGACGCCTGGGCGCAGGGCATCATCAACGCCCCGCTGATCGCCGGCCACGAGTTCTACGGCGAGGTCGTGGAGATCGGCGAGGACGTCCGGGACGCCAAGGTCGGGGACCGCGTCTCCGGCGAAGGCCACATCGTGTGCGGCATCTGCCGGAACTGCCGCGCGGGCCGCCGGCAGATGTGCATCAACACCGTCAGCGTCGGCGTCCAGCGCGACGGCGCCTTCGCCGAGTACGTCGTGATCCCCGAGACCAACGTCTGGGTGCACCAGGACCCGTCTGTGACGCCTGAGCTCGGCGCCATCTTCGACCCCTTCGGCAACGCCGTGCACACCGCCCTGAGCTTCCCCCTCGTCGGCGAGGACGTGCTGATCACCGGCGCCGGGCCGATCGGGCTGATGGCCATCGCCGTCGCCCGCCACGCCGGCGCCCGCAAGATCGCCATCACCGACGTCTCCGCGCCGCGGCTGGAGCTGGCCCGGAAGCTCGGCGTCGACCTCGCAATCGATGTCTCCCGGATGCGCGTCCGGGAAGCCCAGCGCGAACTGGGCATGCGCGAGGGCTTCGACATCGGCCTGGAAATGTCCGGGCACCCGACGGCGCTGCCTGAGATGATCGAGAACATGAACCACGGCGGCCGGATCGCGATGCTGGGGCTGCCCAGCCAGTCCATCGACATCGACTGGGGCAAGGTGGTCACGCATATGCTGACCCTGAAGGGCATCTACGGCCGCGAAATGTTCGAGACCTGGTACGCCATGAGCGCCATGCTGTCCTCCAACCCGGTGCTGCACGCCAACATCTCCGCCGTCGTCACGGACACGCTGCCCGCCACGGACTGGGAGAAGGGCTTCGAGATCGCCCGCGCCGGCGTGGGCGGCAAGGTGGTCCTGGACTGGACCGGATTCTAGGCCCGCACCGTTTCGGAACACACTTTCCAACCAGCCGAGGAGCACAACAAATGTATTCAGCCATCAAGGACCAGTTGCAGCACGAGCTGGACGGGATCCGCAGCGCCGGCCTGTTCAAGACCGAGCGGCCCATCGATTCGCCCCAGGCCAGCCACATCAGGGCAGGGCAGATCGGCGGGTCCAGCACGGACGTCCTGAACTTCTGCGCCAACAACTACCTGGGCCTCGCGGACCACCCGGAGATCATCGCCGCCGCCAAGGCCGCGATGGACGAGCGCGGCTTCGGCATGGCCAGCGTGCGGTTTATCTGCGGCACCCAGGACCTGCACCTGGCCCTGGAAGCCCGCGTCTCGAAGTTCCTCGGCACCGAGGACACCATCCTGTTCTCCAGCTGCTTCGACGCCAACGGGGGCGTGTTCGAGTCCCTCTTCGGCCCGGAGGACGCCGTCATCTCCGATGCGCTCAACCACGCCTCCATCATCGACGGCATCCGGCTCTGCAAGGCCCAGCGCTTCCGCTACGCCAACCAGGACATGGCGGACCTGGAATCGAAGCTGATCCAGGCCACCACCCAGGAGAACCCCGCGCGCCGCAAGATCATCGTCACCGACGGCGTCTTCTCGATGGACGGCTTCCTCGCGCCGCTCGAAGCGATCTGCGACCTCGCCGAAAAGTATGACGCCCTGGTCATGGTGGACGACTCCCACGCCGTGGGCTTCATGGGCGCCACGGGCGCGGGGACCCCGGAACACGCCGGCGTCTCGGACCGGGTGGACATCTACACCGGCACCTTCGGCAAGGCCCTCGGCGGAGCCTCCGGCGGGTACGCCTCGGGCCGGCGCGAGGTCGTGGCCATGCTGCGGCAGAAGGCGCGCCCGTACCTGTTCTCCAACTCGCTGGCCCCGGCGATCGTGGCGGCCACGCTGAAGGCCCTGGATCTCGTCGAGAACTCCGGCGAGCTGCGCGGCAGGCTCTTCGCCAACGCCGAGCTCTTCCGCAACCGCATGACGGAGGAGGGCTTCGAGCTGCTCCCCGGCGAACACGCCATTGTCCCGGTCATGTTCGGCGACGCTGTCCTGGCGGCCAGGGTGGCGGACGCGATGCTGCACGAGGGCGTCTTCGTGACCGCGTTCAGCTACCCAGTGGTGCCCAAGGGTGCCGCGCGGATCCGCGTCCAGCTCTCCGCCGCCCACAGCGCGGCGGACGTGGAAACCTGCGTCCAGGCCTTCGTCCGCAGCCGCGCGGCGGTGGCCGCTGACTAGGGGCAAGGGTCCGTACCATCAACGGACGTGTCAAAATCGACCGATATCGCTACAACCCGGCCGGCTCGTTCAAAGGTGTGAATCGCAACGGTAAATGGCCGGGCGAAGAGGTCCTCGCCGCTGCGTGCGGTGGATTCCGCCCCTGAGACGACCGTTGCATGGTTGCGGATCAGCAGTTCGCCGCTTTTCGGGACGGGGGCGGGGAGTTCTTCGATGTGTATGACCGATGGTTCGCCGTAGGTGCGGCTGGTGATTGCCTGCATGCTGTTCTCCTGGGTTTTGGGGTGTGACGGTCGATTCCCGGCTGAAGTTGCGGGAGTGACTCGGGCTCTTGATCAACTCGAGACGGGGACCGGCGCTGCTTCCACGGCAGGCGTCCGATCTGTGGGGCGCGGAGAGCGTACGCCCACGATGAGCAGGTACAGGACCATCCAGATCTCTGCGATGGCGGGCACGATGCCCAGGTAGACGTGGATCTGCTCAGCGAGTCCGGGGAGCAGGAACGCCACGACGACGTCAACCAGGTAGCTGGCCGTGGCGAGTATCAGGATGATGCCGAGTGCCTTGGGAAACAGCCGTGACTTGTACGCGAGATACCCCAACGGCGCCAGCCAGAGGCCGAAAAAGACCTGGGCGGCAAGAACGGTGAAGTGCTTGATTTCCAGTAGGAGCAGCACGAGCGCGCTGGACCCTAAGGGCCCGAAAGCGGTCTCGTAGGAACTGTCCGCCGCGACCTGCATCGCCACGAACGTGAAGACGGCGCTGATGGAGATGATGCCGGCGGCGAGTATCACTGCCACCACCATGAGGCGGGCCGCGTGCTTGCCAACGTGCTTGAGCAACAGGTAGAGCGTCACCGCGGTGAGCAGGAAGAAGACGGCATCCGTGAGGTGGGCGATAACGGCAAAGCGCATGAGCCCCTCGTTGGCCACTACGTTCGCGGATGTGGCGGCCGCGTCACCGGCGACATACAGGGAGGGATCGACGAAACCCTCGGAGAAGCCTCCTGTAATACCCACGACGAGGTAGAAGATACCCGCGATCCTTGCCAGGCGCTTGGGTGAGGCCGGCGCCATCCCGGGGGGCTGCTCGGCGAATATTCCGTTCGGAGACTTCATGACGTTCCTTTCGAATGAAATACGTGGACGTCGCCACGTCTTGCGTACAATGTATATGCTGGAGCGTACAAAGTACACAGGCCGGGGTTAAAGGTATTTTTGACTGTCGACAGAACAGAGGAGTGCCAATGTCCACAACGGCGATGAAGCGTGAAGATCCGCGCCCAGCCCTAAGCCGGCAGCGCGTAGTGCATGCGGCGATTCAGCATGCAGACTCAGCCGGGCTGGACGCGCTGACCATGCGCCAGGTTGCCGGAATGCTGCAGGTCGGTCCCATGTCCCTGTACCGCCACGTCGCAAACAGGGACGACCTTATCGATGCGATGATCGATGTTCTGTTCAGCGAGATTGCTCTTCCCTTAGGCGGTGCGCACTGGAAGTCAGCTATGCGGGACCGGGCACTGTCGCTCCGCGATGTCCTCGCGCGCCACCGCTGGGCCATCGGCCTGATGGAGTCCCGGAGACGTCCCGGGCCGGCGAACCTGCGCCATCATGATGCGGTCATCGGCAAGCTACGCTCGGCCGGTTTCGACATCGCGATGGTGGCCCACGCCTATTCACTCCTCGACGGGTACATCTACGGATACGCCTTGACGAAGATGAACATCCCGTTCGAGACCACAGGCGAAATGGCGGCGATGGCCCAGGACATGTTCGAGCCGTTCCCCGCCAACGACTATCCGAACCTGGCAGAGTTCGTCACGGACCACGTCATGAAGCCCGGCTACGACTACGGAGAGGAATTCGAGTACGGACTCGACCTGATCCTGAACGGACTGGAAGAGGCCCTCGCCGCCCAGTGACCGGGTCATGCACTCTCGCGGACGTCGCGACTGGAGGCGCACTGCACGACGATGGCGGGCTGCAAATGCCGGCGGCGGCCGTTGAAGGTTCGGGTCGCGTGGGCGTAGCCGGGAGAGTCTTTCACCAGCGACTCACCGTCGAGGCGGGGGCGGAGTTCGCGCAGTGCGTGCGCTGTGCCGACCACGTTCTTGCTGTTGGTGCTCGAGGCTTCGGCTCGTTGAGGTTGAGCGCGGGGCAGATCATGACGGCAGTTCACAACTGGGTACGACGACGTCGCCTTTGCAGGCTCCATTCCCGCGGCGGGCTCGCGTCAGCCGATCTGTTCGGCCAGGGCGACGATGATGCCCGCGGGGCCGCGGAGGTAGCAGAGCCGGAAGATGGTCTCGTACTGTGCCACCTCGCCGAGGAGTTCGGCGCCGTGGGCGCGCAGGCGGGCGATGGTGTCATCGATGTCGTCGACGGCGAACATGACGCGATGCAGACCCAGCGTGTTGGGCGGCAGGTTCTCCGGCTCGGCGCCGGACGCCGCGGGGGTGTGGTACTTGGTCAGCTCCAACTTGCTGTGGCCGTCCGGGGTCCGCATCATCGCGATGTCGCTCCGGACGCCGTCGAGTCCGACGGTGCGGTCCGCCCAGAGGCCTTCGATCGGCCCCCTGCCTTCCAGCTCCATGCCGAGCTCGGTGAAGAACGCGACAGCGGCGTCCAGGTCGTCGACGACGATGCCGACGTTGTCAATCCGCTGAACTGCCATGTCTCCGACCATATAGCACGCCGCGGTCGTCTGTCGCTGCTATCTGGCGGCTCGGGGTCCCGGCGGGGGGATCGGCTGACGGGGACGAGTCAGGTCCGTATGGTCGGTGCCGCCGGCGCTGTTGAGGACCGCCGGATGCACGTCCGCTTGCCGCGGTGTCCTCACCCAAGTCACCGGCTGGCAGTAGTGGAATTCGCCGGCTCAGGTGTCGCACTACACCCGCCGGGAAACCGCCCGCTCGGGGTTCCGCAAACGGAACGGCAAAACCGCCATTTCAAGCTGCGATTTACCGCCAAACGAAGTAGCAGTCACAAGCACCCGCGGAATTCCAGGGCGCCCAACCGCTCAAAACTCGTTGCTTAAATCAAACCTGCCCAAACGGGTCAGGGAGGTGTGAGCGTAGGTCTACTTCCAGTCAGTCGTCGAGAGTGCGGATGAAGGCCGCGAATCCGGGAATCGTGAACTCCAACTCTCCGCGTTCCGCAGCTTGAATGAATCCTTTATCGATTAGTCGTGCTCGGGGCATCGAGAGGCTGGCAGTTGTGACGTTCATCTGGTGTGCGACGTCGGATCGCTTAACGGCGGCGTCGCCGAGTGCGGCCATTGCCGACATCAGCTCGCGCTCCTGTGGAGTGGCGTTCGCCCATCGCGCGCGGAATAGAGCCTCAAGGTCGACTTTCATGGCCTCGCCTCCGTGCCGAACGTGGTCGAGGGTGATCGTGGCGCCGGGATCCGGCCTGCCGGCGGCGGACCAGGAAGCGTCAGCAATGAGTTGAACCGAATATGGGTATCCACGGGCAATCTCCAGAGCTTCGTGCAGTGCATCGGGCTGCCAAGTCACACCGATTTTCCGTGCGGGTACGCTGATGGCGATCTCCTCGGCGTCGGGGGTGAGGATTTGCAGGGGTCGGTAGGCGATGCGCTCAGTGAAGGTGACCACGGAGGCGATTTTCCCGGGTGCGTCCGGCAGGCCGGCAGCAAACACCGCGGCCGGCACGTCGGCACCTTCGGCTTGGAGGTGCTGCCAGGCGTAGGCGAGGGTGCGCAGGCCGGCTGGGTCGGCTGCTTGGATCTCGTCGATGAGGAGGATCAGCCCGGTGTTCTCATCGGATCCGGCTGCTGTCCGGATGACATTTTCGAATTCACGGACCCCGACGGGTGCCGTCTCGACCGGCTGGCGGCGGATCGTCGCGTCCACCTTGGCGATTCCGGGGATCCCGACGCTAACGGTCAGGGCTTCGAGCATCTTGTGGAGTTTGGTGCGGGTTTCACCGCGCCAGGTCTGCGTGTCTTGGCGAATTGCTGAGGCAATCTGTGCGACGAGGCCGACGTCCTCACCCGCTGTCACCCACACGGCGAGCACACCGCGTTCCTTGGCTCGGATTTGGTACTGGCGTAACAAGGAGGTCTTGCCGAGCCCTCGCGGAGCGCGGTCAACTCGGATTCGACCGATGAAACGGTGCAGGTCAACCAGCAAGGAGAGGCGTTCATCGAACTCGGCGATTTGGGGCGCCCGGCCCGGTACTGTGTTGGCGACTTCGCCTGGCGTGTAGGGACTCGGCTGCATGTTCTCTCCACTTTATCGATTGTTATTTTTGGAATTTTTTATAACAAACGATAACAGCGGGTCGGTTCGCGTATAGCGTTCGGCATTCGGGATGCCCAGGGCGTTTATCCTGCGGTCGACGCGGGCTTGTCGAACCATCAGCCGGGGTGTTGTCATTGGGGCAGGCTATTTGGACCTGTGCTCGTCGGGGAGGGTTAACACTGTGCGGTCAACCCGAGTTAGTGCGGAAATGTGGCCGGCATTCCTGATGCGCCGAAAGCCTATGGGGTCTCGTCATTGAACTGGCTAGGCAGTCCTCCGAACTACTCGTGGCCAATAGCAGACGCCACGGATGGGTACGCCTACATGGCGAATGGCGGTAAGAACTATGGGGCGTGGAAGACCCTCATCTCAGTTGACGCCGGAACGGGCGAGAGGGTCATCAGCATCGACAGTCCCGCGGAGGCCGCCATCATCGTCGCCTCCGCGAAGGACTGGGAATCCAGCCAGGCTCTGCGTGAGGGCCGGCTCGAACTGCCGGTTTCCTACACCGTCACGGCCTGCACCGACCGTCCAACCCAGTTTCCGGGAATGACTCTCGTCCGAGGGCCAGCCTGCGTAGTCATCAGAGTCACGGATCCTGCTACGGGGAAGGCGTCCACCGTTTCTGTGCCTATGTACGGGGCGGCCTGCCTCTAATGAGCGCGGCTGCCCGCACAGGGTTCCCCATACGGGACACCGAAACCGCCATTCCCAACTGTGAATTAACCGCCATTCCCAACCAACAGTCACGGGCCATGATCGTGAACAGCATCGACCCCATGGGTGTTGCGGTGTCGACGTCGCCACCGCCGAGGTTCAAGACGCGCAGGCCCGCGCCTCGGTCGCGGAGTTCGTCGGCGAAGGCGAGCATGTTCTGGGTGGATCGTCCGAGCCGGTCCAGCGTCGTGATGACGAGGGTGTCGCCATCGATCAGCGCGTCGAGTGCCCGATCGAACTGGGGTCGTGAAGCTCGCGCCCCGGACACACCGTGATCCACGTTGAGGTCATCGCGTCGGACGCCGGCGGCCAGAAGATCCGCCTGCTGCCGGTCGGTGGACTGCTGCCGCGTCGAAACGCGTGCATAACCGATCAGTTTCGTCGTGGGCTGCTCCGATGTGTCTCGTAACTAACGGTGGATGCAGCGATTCAAACAGAAGGTTGTGAGACATAGTTACGAGAATCGCTGGCCGCGGACGAACTTGCAGGATTCCGCGAAAATTAGAGCAATACCGTCGCAGCAGTCGCTCGATCGGTGAGACGTCTCATATCTCAAGGGATATGAGACTAACTGGCACCGTCCTCGAAGTCCCTCCGGCAGGCCCTTTTATTTTTTATACCCCCCGGCCATTGGAGCCGGAACCAATCGTGGCGGCCTGCTACGAAGATGTGTGGGCCGGACTTCGCTCACAAAATTACTTTGAAGCGGTGCGTGCTTGTCCCATCGGGCCGAAGGTTGGCTTCGGCAGCACATGATTTCATGCGCTGTGTAGCGCGCGTTTGCGCGCGTAGGCCCGTGCGGCGCGGACTCGGTCGCCGCAGCGGGTTGAGCACCATTGCCGTCGCGCGTGGGTGCGGAGGAAGAATCGCTGGCACCCGTCCGCTTCGCAGGACGCGAGCACCGATGCTTGGTCGCCGGTTAGCAGCGAGGCAGCGTCGTCGGCGATGACGGCCATGACGTGCTCGACGACTTGTGTCACGGGGTGGTTGGCGCTGCGGGTAAACCCTGACTCCGGGTCGAACTGAAGCAGGAGCGCCCCGGGTGCACAAGTCAGCGCACGATTTAGAGCTTGCACGGCCGCTGTCGTGGGGACGTCCCCTGTGGTGTGCGCGGTGAATAGATCGCGCAGGTCTGCGCGCAGGTCTGCGAGCCTGCCCCGGCAGTGCTCGTGCAGCACAGTGTCCGGTGCGATGAGATCGTGTGCTCTCAGCCAAGCCGCGGCGTCGTCAGGACCGTCCAATTCGTCGTAGCGTTTGCCTCCGGGCAGTTCGCTTGCGCTGTTGACCAGTGCGAGGCTGGGATGCTCTTCGGCGCCTGGTACGGCTGCTAGCAGTGTTTCCGGCATGATTCTCATGGTATCAGTTTCATTTAAGCGTGAGGCAACTGCTACGCTTCAATCACGCCAAAAAACACGTTTTTCCATGAGGAGTTCTTGTGACGTTCGGTCAAGCAGCCGGCACGGCCCCATTCACACTGTCCGTGCTTTCCGCGGGCGGTACAGGAGTGGGGATGACCGCTGGGGAGGGGCTCGCGGCCACGATCTCGCTGGCGCGGACGGCGGACCAGCGCGGTTATCACCGGTTCTGGATGTCTGAGCATCATGCGATGGGAGCGACCTCGGTATCTTCACCTCCGTTGATGGTCGCCCGCCTCATCGCTGAGACGACGAGCATCCGCCTTGGCGCCGGAGGGGTAATGCTGCCCAACCACGCACCGTTGCTGATCGCCGAGCAGTTCGGGATGCTGGAGACTCTCGCCCCGGGCCGGATCGATCTTGGGCTGGGACGCGCCCCTGGCACTGATGGGGCGACTGCTGCGGCTCTGCGTCGGGGCGCGGATGCCAACGACGGATTCCCACAGCAGGTGCTCGAGTTGCTCGGGTTCCTGGGTGACGAGTTCCCTCCTGGACACCCCTACCGGGACGTCCACGCGGTTCCCGGCCCTTGGCAGGCAAGGGAAAACCGGGTGCCTGCGCCCTCGACCTTCTCGGAGGTGTGGGTGCTGGGTTCCTCTCCGTACTCAGCACAACTGGCCGGGCAGCTCGGCCGGCCGTATGCGTTCGCGTTGCAGTTCGGCGACGCTGACATCGACACGGCCATGCGTCTCTACCGTGAGAGCTTCCAGCCCTCCGACGTGCTTGCCGAGCCGCACACCCTCGTCAGCGTACCCGCCGCGATCAGCGACGACCCGGCTGAGGCAAAACGGCAGGCGGCAACGTCGGCGATGGCGATGCTGCGCATGTTCAAGAGCGAGGGCTACCTGCTCCTGCCCCCGGACGAGGTCGAGGCGTACGCTGCCACGCTTCAGGAGCGGCAGATCCTCGACGCCTACACCAGCCGCAGTTTCCATGGCACCGCCGCGACTGTCGCCGACCGTCTCGAAGCCCTGCACGAGCGCACCGGGGTCGATGAGGTGATGCTCGTCGTCGGCGGGCACTCGACAAACCTCGACCAGCACGGGATCACCCTGATCGCCGATCACTACGACCTCCCGCACCTGAACGCACCTCTACCGGCGACCGCGCAATAGAGCCATTTCAACACTCCGACGTTCACAACACACCCCTTGAAGGAGAACCCCATGACCGCCCCCCACCGAGCCCTGATCGTCATTGACGCCCAACAGGAATACTTCGACGGACTGCTTCCGATCCAGTACCCGGACCGTGACCAATCCATCACCAGCATCCAGACCGCGATCAAGGCCGCAGAGCAGACCGGAACGCCGGTCGTGCTCGTCCAGCACGAGCTTCCCGCAGAAGCCCCGGTGTTCGGGTCCGGGTCGGCGACCTGGCAAAACCACCCCGAAGTAGTTGCCCACGAGGACGCGGCAGCCAAGCGAGTTGGCAAGCAGTTCTCCAGCATCTTCGCTGACACCGATCTCGAAGTCTGGTTGCGTGAACAGGGCATCGACACGATCACGCTCGTTGGCTACATGACAAACAACTGCGTGATCGCCTCCGCCGCGGCCGCCGAGCCCCTTGGATTCACCGTCGAAGTTCTCGCAGACGCGACGGGAGCAATCGACCTCGCCAACGACGTCGGCACCGCGTCCGCACGCCAGGTCCACGAGACCCTCATGGCGCTGCTGCACTCGAACTGGGCCGCCGTCACCGACACCGCGACCTGGACCGAAGCACTGCGTACGAGCGCGGCGCTGACCAGGAGTGACCTCATCACCTCCGCCGCACGGGGCCGCAGTACCCGGTAGAAAGTACCGCGACGGTGGTCATCATGCACTCAGCATGCCCGGACTATGCATCTTGAGCTAGGACCGGCCGCACACCGATCGCTCAGTGGGCACTGAGCCCGCCGGCGTACCACCGTCGGCGGGCAGACGAATCAGGCGTGTGGGCATACCTCAACGATGCATTTTGAAAGGAAACGCATCACTTAAAGAACCTCCCTCCAGGGAGGCTTCGCCTCTGACCGCCGAGGTGGGTGGTTGGCTGTCGCTGATGACGGCCGGTCCGCTGCGGTGCATTCTGGTGGTGTATCGGAGGCTCGTAGAGGGGACGCGGTGATTGTGGTGGCTAATGTCAATGATCTCCTCGAAGGCCACGTGGCCCTGGATATTCAGTGCCTGGACCGGATCTATCTCAACGGCTACGTCCCGACCCTGCAGGTCAGCGGTCAGGTCGTTTCGTTCATGACCAGGCATCTGGGCTATCGGATCCCTTCCCCGGCAATCCTGGAAAAGATCGGTACGAGCTTTCGCCGATCGGTGAATTCCTTCTCCGAGATCAACCACGTCCCTCTGATCCGCTTCGGCAAGGAGGACCGGAAGATCGACGTCATGCGCCGGTACCTGGCCGCCCAAGCGAAGACCGGCCGGTCCGGGGTCGCAGCGATCGGAGTTGCCCAGGAATACCAGAATGTCTTCGCCTCCACCCAGCGCCAGGGCACCAATGGAATCCCGTGTTTTGGCTTCCATAAGGCAGACCGGCGGGTGACGTGCTTCTATTTCTATCTCTGGGATACCGACTTCGGCCCGGCGTTCGTCAAGGTCTGCGCGTACTTCCCGTATCCGGCCAAGGTCTGGATCAATGGCCACGAGTGGGCCAAGCGCCAGGCCGTGAAGGCCGGGATCGCCTTCACTGAACTCTCCAACGGATTCGCAGCCTGCGAGGATCCGCAGGCGCTGCAGGAGATCTGTGACCGGCTCGGCCCGGGCACCATCGAGGTTTTCTTCCAACGCTGGCTCGCCGTGCTCCCGTTGCCGCTGACCGATCACGACGCGGACGCCGGGTACTGGTGGGAGCTGTCCATGCGCCAGGTCGAGATCTCGAGGACCCTGGTCTTTGACGCTCCCCGCCGGGCCCGGGGCTTCTTTGAGGCACTCGTCGCGGACAACCTCGATATCGGCCGGCCCGACAGCGTCGAACTCATCTTCACCGGTCATGCGCCCCACAGCCGTCCCGGACGCCCGCCCGTCCCCGGACTCTGCAAGACCAAGATTGTCACCCGGGATACCGACGTCACCGTCAACGCGTTCTACAAGCACTCCCGCGTGAAGCAGTACCTCAAAGACGGCCGTGCACTGCGTATCGAAACCGTCGTGAACTCGCCCGATGACCTGCGTTGCCACCGCCGTCTGGAACATCTGCCCGAGCTGCAGACCAAAGCCCGTGACATCAACCGCAGGCTGCTCGATACTGAACGTGTCGGGCAGGGCTGTGTCCTTGCGAGCCCAGCCTTTGAGCGGGTCGCGCTCCCCACGCTTACCGCGGACGGGAAGAGGGCTCCGGCCTTGCGGTTCGGCGACCCCCGGGTCATGGCCCTGCTCGGCGCCTTATGTGTCAGCCTTACCGCCCTCGGATTCACCCATCGGAGCCTGCGTGCCCGGGTGAACCATCTGCTGGGCACCGGCTACAGCAGCAACCAAATGAGCTACGACCTCGCACGCCTTCGCCGCAATGGACTCATCGAACGCCGGCCTCACAGCAACACCTACACCCTGACCGCCGACGGCCAACGAGTCGCCCTGTTCTACACCAAGGTCCACAACCGGCTCCTGCGACCCCTCCTGGCAGCCGACAACGTCCCCGCGCCAACACCACTACGCCAAGCCCTGGCAACCATCGACCGCCACGTCAACAACTACATCGACGATGCCCGAATCCAAAAGGCTGCCTAAAACTCAAGACAAACATCAAAGTTCTGACCCCCAAGGAACGCTAGGCCAAAATCATCTTGAATAAGCATCTACGCAACCGATAGCTTCCTGCTGCAGCGTGAAGGACGGGATCATCGCCTGACTTTTGCAGACATACTCTTTCCCTCGTTCGTGGCTACGAGAGCCACTTCGTCCTCCAGATCACCCAGTAGCTCATCATGCAAGGAACCAACCCCATGACCAACACCACTAAGGCCTGGCTACTCCTAATTCCCGCCATCCTGGTCGAAGTGACGGCCTCACTCGCCCTCAAGGGCGCACTCGAGCACCCTGCCCTCTACGTCGTCGTTATCATCGGCTACCTCAGCGGATTCGTCTTGCTCGCCGAGATACTCCGCACGGGTATGGCCCTCGGGGTTGCCTACGGTATCTGGGGAGCCACCGGTGTCGCCCTCACTGCCGTTGGCTCCCTCCTGTTCTTCGGAGAACCGATCACCGCCCTCATGGGCATCGGAATCATCGTCATCATCGCCGGCGTCCTGTGTGTGGAGCTCGGAGCCCAGGCCGCCCACAAGAAGGCAGAGATTGCCTGATGTCCTATCTTCTCCTCACCGGCGCCATCCTGTTTGAGGTCTCCGGCACGATCAGCCTCCGCCTAGCCATCGACAACACACGCTGGTACGCAGCAGTTGCGGTCGGATACGTGGTGTCCTTTAGCATGCTCGGCCTCACCCTCGCTCATGGGATGCCCATTGGCATCGCCTACGGAATCTGGGCCGCAACAGGCGTCGCCCTTACCGCCGTCCTTTCCAAGTTCCTCTTCAAAGATCCCCTCACGTGCCTAACGAGCTTTGGCATCATCCTCATCATCGGCGGCGTCCTCCTCATCGAACTCGGCGCGACCCACTAGCCAGAACCACAGTCACCCCCTACGGGCAGTCACTGCTGCGCTTGGTACGCCCAGCGCTACAGGGATCGCCCGTAAGGGGGTTCCCATCTCAAGACGGTGTCTCGAAACCTCAGTGCCTCAAAACGCTAGGGATGCGAGACAACCGAATAACGACGGCGCGGTGGCCAGACCACCAGTACTATCGAAACATGCCCTATCAGCCCATCATTCCCGAAGGCCAGCACCTCGGGACTTCACACAAAGTTGATGGTGCCGTCACTGGCCACCTCTTCGAAGATGGCACGAACGAACTCAAAGGACACGCCGCCTGGCGGTGGGTCGACGAGCCGGAACAGGACTACTCGCCGAGCTACGAATACGAACCTTCGCGTGAACCGCCGCCAGAAGAGTCGCATGAACTGACGCCAGAACAGCGGGAGCTGGCTGAGAAAATCGCTGAAATGATCGTGGCAGGCACCGTTTGGGCCGTCGTAGCGGCGACGCCGCACGTCAAGCGCTGGTGGAACGAGAAGGCCGTTCCACCCGTGAAATCTGTGTGGAAGCGCGTTACCGCGCCGCGCAAGGCGAACAACCGGGCCGCGTCCGCCCCTTCTTCCCCTGTGAGCCCGGCCACCTTCGTAGCCTCTGCGACGGCAGTGGAGGTTGCGGTTGCGGAATCCAAGATCAGTATGAGGAGTGCTGAATGGGAGCAGCGTTTTCGGGCGATGCTTGCAGCTGGGGCCTTCAAAGAAGAGCAGCTGCGAATTCTCTCCAGCGCCCGAATCGAGGATGGCGACGCCCACTTGGAAACGCAGAGCACAATGGAGCAGTTGACGCCTCAGCAGTTTACCGATCGCATCAAGCTGATGCTTGAGGCCAATCCGTCGTTGCTTGACGAAGAGACCTCAGCTGAGTTGATGAGAGTCTTTAGCGCGCAGTCAAAGCCGTCTAATAACCCTGGTATGCCGGAAATAGTGCAGTGACGACGCGGCCGGTCGCTCATCCAACGAACTTGACGACCCGCAAGACGGACTGTGTCTCATAACCCGAGGGCCTCGTAACCCCATGCCATGCAAGACAACTCAAAGCCCGGTTGAGCGACACCCATCGATCACAGAACGCCGCCACCAAGCGTTGAAGTCCACATGAGAGTGCGCAGTTTCCTCCGCGGCCCCGGTGCTTGCCTTCCGCAGAGGATTCCGGAAGCCATTGCTGCCTGTCCTGCGTCTGCCCATACGCACGTCGTCGCTGACCGGGACGGTGAAAGTTGCGGAGCCGTGCCGGGTGACGACGATGCCGTGATTTCCACTGTGCCTCGCCTGTTCACACACGCCATGTCCACTGCGGCGTTCAGGTCCTTTTCCGGCGTGTCCGGGTCGTCAGCGGGACTTCCAGGACCAGTTCGGAATGCTTGTTAATCATGATGATCCTTTGTATCGACGTTATTCGATGATCTTTTGAGAACTGCTTCCGCCAGCGGCCGCGGCGTAGGAACCGCACCACAAACGGCGCCCCAAACGGCGCCGCCGGCGCCTGCGTCTGCAAGGATGGAATCATGTCAGCTACTTACGATGTCGTGATTGTCGGCGGCGGTATTGCCGGCCTGTCCCTCGCCTCGGCCCTGGCCGGACAATGCAGCGTCGCACTGGTGGAAGCCGAGCAGACGCTCGGGTACCACAGCTCCGGGCGCTCGGCCCGGCAGCTGATTCCCAGCTACGGGCCTCCCCTGGTGCAGGAGCTGACGCTGCGCACGCTCGAACTGATCGCCGCCCGGGACGGCACCCGGCCGGAACCGGTGCTCTCCCCGCGCAGCTTCATGCTGATCGGCGACGACGCCTCCGTCCGCGAGCGGGCCAGCGGCCACATGCACCCGATCACCCACGCCCGGGCCATGGAGCTGTGCCCGGTGCTGAATCCGGACGCCTTCAGCGCCGCCGGCCTGGACACCGGCTCCTATGCCTGCGACGCGCCCCAGCTGCTGGAGGACCACCGCGAGCGCGCCGAGGCCGGCGGCGTGGACATCATCACCGGCGCCGGGGTCCACTCGGCCCAGCGCCTCGGCTCCGGCTGGGAGCTCGGTGCCGGGCAGGAAGGCTTCCAGGCCGCCGTCGTGGTCAATGCGGCCGGCGCCTGGGCTGACCAGCTGGCCGTCCTCAGCGGCGTGGAGAAGCTCGGGCTCCAGCCGTACCGGCGGACGGCGGCCACCGCCGACGTCGACCGTCCCCTCCCGGCGGCCACCCCCATGGTGGCGGCCGCCGACGACAGTTTCTATTTCCGGCGCGACGGCGCACGGGTCCTGATCTCGCCCTCGGAGTCCGTGCCCAGCGGCCCCGAAGACGCCCAGCCGTACCCGGGCGACGTCGAGGCGCTGATCGCGCGGCTCAACACCCTGACCACGCTCGGGATCCGCGGCGTCCACAAGGCGTGGACGGGCCTGCGGACCCAAGCCGCCGACGGCCTGCCCGTCGTGGGGTTCGACGCCGAAGCCACCGGGTTCTTCTGGCTCGCCGGCCAGGGCGGCTACGGGTTCCAGACTTCCTCCGCCCTCGCCGAGCTCGCCGCCGGGATGATCCTCGCCGGGCAAGGCCGTGGGCAAGGCCGTGGGCAAGGCCGTGGGCAAGGCCGTGGGCAGGACACCGTGCCCCCGGCGGGAGCCGCCCGGGCTCCCGGTCCGGCATCCCGGACGGCGGAGGCGCTGGCCGCGACCCGGTGGTCCATCCGGCGCTGAAGAATGGACCCATGAGCACCCTGATCACCAACATCGCCGAACTGATGACCCAGGACGCGGACCGCCGCGTCCTCCATGACGCGGCGGTGGTGATCGAGGGCGAGCGGATTTCCTGGCTCGGGGCGGCGGCCGATGCGCCCGCCGCCGATGAGGCCGTGGACGCGGGCGGCCGGGCCCTCCTGCCGGGCTGGGTCGATTCGCACACCCACCTGATCTTCGCCGGGGACCGCACGGCCGAGTTCGAGGCCCGGATGGCGGGGGAGAGCTACAGCGCCGGCGGCATCGCCGTGACCACCGGCGCCACCCGCAGCACCGGGGATTTCGACCTCACCCGGCTCGCCATGGGCCGCGTGGCCGAGGCCGTCTCGCAGGGCACCACCTACCTGGAGACCAAGACCGGGTACGGCCTCGACGTCGAGAACGAGGCCCGCAGCGCCCGCATCGCCTCCACCGTGGTGGACGAGGTGACCTATCTGGGCGCGCACCTGGTGCCCGCCGGGATGGACGCCGAGGACTACACGTCGCTGGTGTGCGGGCCCATGCTCGCCGCCGTCCGACCCTACGTCCAATGGGCGGACGTCTTCTGCGAACGGGGCGCCTTCAACGAGGACCAGTCCCGCCGCGTGCTCCAGGCCTGCACGGACGCCGGGCTCGGGCTGCGCGTGCACGGCAACCAGCTCGGCGAGGGTCCCGGCGTGCAGCTCGCGGTCGAATTCGGCGCCGCGAGCGTGGACCACGTGAACTACCTCTCCGCCGCCGACATCGACGCCCTGGCGGGCAGCTGGTCCGGCTGGGACGAAGGCGGGAGCCCCGGCGGCCCCGCGGCCCCCGGCGGGCGGGGAACCGTCGCCACGTGCCTGCCGGCCTGTGACCTCTCCACCCGCCAGCCGCTGGCTCCCGGCCGGGCGCTGCTCGACGCCGGCGTGCAGCTGGCACTGGCGTCCAACTGCAACCCCGGCACCTCCTACACGAGCTCGATGGCATTCTGCGTCACCACCGCCGTGCTCCAGATGCGCCTCAGCGTCCACGAGGCCGTCCGCGCCGCGACGTACGGGGGCGCGCTGGCGCTGCGCCGGGAGTCCGGGAACGACGTCGACGGGGAACGCGCCGTGGGCTCGATCGCCGTCGGGCACCGCGCGGACCTGCACCTGCTCAACGCACCCTCCGCCACCCATCTGGCCTATCGGCCCGGCATCCCGCTGACCCACGCCGTCTGGCGGGCAGGGGCCCGCGCCCGCTGACCCCTTCCACCCGCCACGGCGGGACCGGCCCCGCCGCCGCCCCATTTCCGGAAGCACAGGTCCTTGTGAAAGGGTGTGAGTTTTATGAAACGGATCGGTTTTCTGTCCTTCGGCCACTGGCGCGACGTCCCTGGGTCGCACGTGCGTTCCGCCCGGGACTCCCTCCTGCAGGCGATCGAGCTGGCCGTGGCCGCGGAGGAGGTCGGCATCGACGGAGCGTACTTCCGCGTCCATCACTTCGCCGAGCAGCAGGCCTCGCCGTTCCCCCTGCTCGCCGCGATTGCCGCCCGCACCTCCCGGATCGAGATCGGCACCGCCGTCATTGACATGCGCTACGAGAACCCGCTCTACCTGGCGGAGGAGGCGGCCGCCGTCGACCTCATCAGCGGAGGCCGCCTGCAGCTGGGGGTCAGCCGCGGTTCCCCCGAGTCGGTGGTGGCCGGGTACGAGGCCTTCGGGCACCTCCCGGCCGAGGGCGAGTCCGACGCCGACATGGCACGCCGGCACACCGCGCGCTTCCGGAGCGCCATCGCCGGCGCAGGCATGGCCCACGCCAGCCCGCAGGGCGGCGGGCACCTCGGGCTGGTCCCGGTCCAGCCGCTGTCACCGACGCTCCCCGAGCGGATCTGGTGGGGTGCCGGAAACCGGGCCAGCGCCCGCTGGGCGGGGCGGCAGGGCATGAACCTCATGTCCTCGACCCTGCTGACGGAGGACACCGGGGTTCCCTTCGACCAGTTGCAGGCCGAGCAGATCGCCGGCTTCCGGGAGGCCTGGGCGGTCGCCGGCCACCGGCACACGCCCCGGGTGTCCGTATCGCGAAGCATCATTCCGCTGATCGACGACGAATCGCGGCGGTACTTCGGGCTGCGTGCACAGGCAGACGCCCGCGACCAGGTGGGCTACCTCGACGGCGGGCTGGCCCGCTTCGGGCGCAGCTACCTCGGTGAACCCGGCCGCCTGGTGGAGGAGCTTTCCCGGGACGCGGCCGTGGCCGCGGCGGACACGGTGCTGGTCACCGTCCCGAACCAGCTTGGCGTGGACTTCAACGTCCGGATGCTCGAGTCGATTTCCCGCGACCTCCGTCCCGCCCTGGGATGGGACTGACGCGGGAGTATCATGCGAGGGGCGGCGCCAACGGCGGTTGCCGCCCTATGATTCCGATCCGCAGAACGGTGGTGGTGTTGTGTCCTGGACCCAGGTATCAGACGTTGCACAGCTCAATGAGGCCCTGGCATCGGGGGCCAGGGAGGTTGAAATCTCCGGCACGCTGAAGGGAATGCCCTCGGTGACCCTGCCGCCCGGGGTGGCCCTGCGCGGCGGGGAGCTGGTCTTCGGGGCCAAGGGCCTGCGGCTGACCAGCGACAACACGGTCGAGAACATCACGGTGCGCACCTCGGCGCACGAGCTCGCCGTCTACAACGACCACACCGTGGCGGACCTGGGCACGCTGCGGCTTGCGGACGTCACCAGCTACGGGCAGGTTTACCTCAGCGCGGAGGGCAGCGTCCGGTCCGGCCGCATCGAGGCCGACGGCGTGCACGTGGCCGAGGCGGACACCCGGGGCCGGGCGGACCGGCCCGCCGGGTTCGGCGTCGAGGCGCTGCAGGGCGCCTTCACCCTCTGGAACCGGCAGCCGGACGCCGCCGTCGTGCTCACCGCACGGCTGGAGAACATCTCCGCGGGCAGCGCCGGGGCCCCGGTGCGCGGCGGCGGCGTGTTTGTCGGCGGGCACGGCGATACGGCGGGCAAGGCCGACGGCGGCGCCGTCACGCTGGAGCTGCTCTCCACCGGGGACGTCTTCTCCGACGGCGGCATCGCCCCGGGCACCCCGGACCTGATCAGCGGCGGCGTCTTCATCATCAGCGGCGCCCATGCCGCGGACGTCGTGAACCTGGGCACCACCACCACGTTCGGCCAGAACGACATGGTGCTGGACAACTGGGGTGCGGTGGAGAACTGGACGGCCAAGGCAAAGGTCACCTCGCACGGCCCCAGCGGCATCGGCTTCGTCAACTTCGGCGACATCGGCGTGCTCACGGTTCAGGCGCCCATCGAAACCACCGGCCTGGGCGCCCGCGGCTTCAACGTCTACGACGGCTCCCTGCGCGAGGCCGTGTTCGACTCGATCACCACCCGCGGCGACGGGTCCGTGGGCGTGCAGGTCAGCCGCGAGCTGCCCAGGCTGACCATCAAGGGCAGCCTGTCCACCTCCGGCGGCACCGGCGAAAGCCTGGTCAAGGGCGTCCTGATGCCCCTGGCGGCCATCGCCCTGAGCGTGAAACCGACCGGCCGGATCGGCTCCGTGGACATCGGGGCGGACATCTCCACCGACGGCGACAGCCTGGCCACGGTGGACCTGGAGGGCCCCGTCGGATCGCTGGCGGTGGGCGGAAAGATCATCGCCAACGGCGCCGGCGCCTCGGCCGTGCGGATCGCCGGCGTGGCGGGGCCCAGTCTCGACGGCCTGGTGCTGGAGGCCCCCAACGGCCAACCCGTGGCCGCCGGATAGACCCCGGAATTAAACGACGGCGGCCCGGCACCCTTCGCGCGAAGGGTGCCGGGCCGCGACGCAATTCAGAAGTTGCCAGGCCGCAGGCGGACGTGCGAACTTGGAGGGGAACCCCGGACAGGGTTTCCCGGACGATGGGTGCCGTACCCGGTGTGCGACGAGACGGCCCGTAGGAGACGTAATGTCATGGCTTGTTTTGGTGCTTTCCGGCGTTCTCGAAGCGGTGTGGGCTACAGCCCTGGGTAAATCCGAAGGATTCAGCCGCCCTGTTCCCTCTGCGGTTTTCATCGTGGCCCTGACGGCAAGCATGCTGGGTCTGGCGTATGCCATGCGGGAGCTTCCCCTGGGGACGTCGTACGCCGTGTGGGTGGGAATCGGCGCGGTGCTGACCGTCGTGTATGCGATGGTGACCGGTGCGGAGCCAGTCTCGGCCCTGAAGGTCCTGTTCCTGGCGATGATCGTCGGCGGCGTCGTGGGGCTCAAGGCCATTCATTAGGTCTGAAGGGCCGGGAATGTCCCGGAAACCGCGGGCCTGGTGCCGGGCCGTCCCGGCGGCCGCCGCCCTCAGTCCTCGAGGTAGGCGGGCGTGAACAGCAGGGTCAGGCCCTCGGCCATGGTCGGGTGGGTGAGGATGGCATCGCGCACGGCGGTGTATTCCAGCCCGGCCAGCATCGCCATCTGCACCACGGCAATGGTTTCGCTGGCTTCGGTGCCCAGCAGGGCCGCGCCGAGGATCTTGTTGGTGTCCCGGTCGATGACCGCCTTCCAGGCCCCTTCCAGATGCCCCACGGTCCGGGCCCGGGGAATGGCCGTGACCGGCATTTTTGCGATGCGGACGTTGTGGCCGGCGTCCCGGGCCTGCTGCTCGCCCAGGCCCACGCGGCCGAGTTCCGGGGTGGTGAACACACTGTACGGAATCAGCCGGCCGGCGGTGCTGCGCGGCTGCCCGGTGCCGGCCTTCGCCGCCAGGTTGGTCTGCAGCACGCGGTAGTCGTCGTAGGACGCGTGGGTGAACTGGGCGGTGCCGGCGGCGTCCCCGGCGGCCCACACGCCGTCGGCGGTGGTGTGAAGGTATTGGTCGACCCTGATGAAGCCCCGGTCGTCACGTTCCACGCCGGCAGCTTCGAGGTTTATGCCCTCGGTCATGGGCTTGCGGCCCACCGCCACCAGGATGTCATCGGCGGTCACGGTGTCACCGGAGGAGAGCGTGAGCGTGACGGTTCCGTCGGCGGCGCGGGCGATCGATTGTGCCCTGGCCCCCAGCCGCAGGGTGATGCCGGCGTCCGTGAAGTTCTGCTCGATGGCGGCGGCGATGTCCTTGTCCTCCCGGGCGAGCAGCTGGCCGCCGCCCTGGACGATGGTGACTTTTACGCCGATGGTGTTGAGCAGGTCCGCGAATTCGCAGCCGACGTACCCGCCGCCGAGGATGATGATGCTCTCCGGCAGGGATTCCAGCTCCAGCAGGGTGTTGCTGGTCTGCGCGCCGGACTCCGCCAGGCCGTCGATGGGCGGCAGCAGCGGTTCGGTGCCCAGGTTCAGCACGACGTCGGTGCCGCGCAGGGTGCGCACGCCGCCGTCGTTCAGGGTCACCTCCACCGTCCGGGGTCCGGTGAACTTCGCCTCGCCCTGGATGAAGTCCATGCCGGAGCCGGTGAAGGCGGAGAACTGGCCCTTCACCATGGTCTCCACGACGTCCTCCTTGCGGTGGCGCAGCAGTGTGAGGTCCATCCGCGGGTCCTCGGCCCCGGAAATGCCGAATTCTCCGGCCCGGCGGATCGTGTCCAGGACCCGGCCGCTGTTGATGAGGGTCTTGGTGGGGATGCACGCCACGTTGATGCAGGTGCCGCCGATCATCGAGCGTTCGATCATCGCGACGGTCCTGCCGGCCCTGGCCAGGTCCATCGCCAGGGTTTTCCCGGCCTTCCCTCCGCCGACGACGAGCAGGTCAACGTCCTCAATCTCCATGCGTTCCTCCTGTGGGCGATGCCTCCAATGTAACCGTCGGAGCCAGCGTACCCGCCGGGGCTGCGGGCCCGGTCGCGGCCGCCAACCTTTTAGAAGAACATCGGCGGGGCGTCCAGGACGGTCTCGTCCACGCGGCGGTCCTCCCACTGGCTGAAGGGCTTGTCGAGCTCGTACTTGCCGCGGGCGGTGCGCAGCAGGGTCCGGACCTCGGCGTTGTCGGGGTTGTTCAGGGACTCGAAATACTCCACGGACCAGTGGAACCAGCGCATGCAGAACAGCCGCATGGTCAGTCCGTGCGTCACAAACAGCGCGTTCGGGGCATAGCCGGGTTTGGACCAGTGCCGGTGCAGGGTCTCCATGAACGAGGAAATCCTGTCGTAGACATCGGAGCCGGACTCACCTTCGCGGAAGCGGTAGAAGAAGTGGCCGTAGGCGTTGCGGAGCTCCTTCTGGTCCTCGATGTCGTCGGCGATCTGGAAGTTGGCCCAGTCCTGTTCCCGCAGCCGCGGCTCTTCGATGACGCGCTCGACCAGGGGCCCCAGGTTGAGGGCCTCGAGGGTCTGGTAGGCCCGGAGGTACGGGGAGACATAGACGCACACCTGTCGCCCGTCCAGCTGCCGGCGGACCTGCTCGCCGGCCGCCGTGGCCTGTTCGACGCCGAGCGGAGTCAGGGGGATCCGGTAATCGGGCACCCGGTTGTAGATCGAGGTGTCGGCGTTGGCGGCGGACTGGCCATGCCGGATCATGATGATTTTCCCGGGCGCACTCATAAGCTCCAAGCATAGGGCCGGCCGGGGCGCCGGCCATGGAAGAGCCCGGGCGCCGGCCCCGGAAAAGCCGGGATCAGGCAACTACCGGCAAGTGCGGGCAAGATGGGAACATGTTGGTTCCCTCCCGCCGTCGGCTGCGGCTAGAAGTATGGATTGTGCTGGGGCTGTCGCTGGGGCAGTCGGCGGTGTACTCGGTGGTCCAGTTGCTGGACAAGCTGACCAAGGCGCCGCTGGCGCAGGGGACGTCCACGCTGAACCGCTCGCAGAGCAGCCGTGAGTACTTCGACCTCACGTACCAGCTGCTGGACATCATCTTCGCCCTGGTCCCGGTGGTCCTGGTGATTTATTTCCTCACCGAACACCGGGCGGGCCTGTCCGGAAGCAGCCGTCGCGGCGCCTCGGCGTTCCGGAAGCTGGGCCTGGATTTCGCCAGGCCCGGCAAGGACGTGCTGCAGGGGCTGGGGCTGGCCGCCCTGATCGGGATTCCGTCCCTGGGCCTGTACGCCGCCGGCCGCGCCCTCGGCATCACGACGGCGATCATCCCCAGCGCGCTGGACTCCTATTGGTGGACTGTCCCGGTGCTGGTCCTGTCCGCGGTGCGGCACGGGATCGTGGAGGAGGTGATCGTCGTGGGCTACCTGCTGGACCGGCTCGGCAAATTCGGCTGGAGCATGCCGGCGGCGATCTTCGTCAGTTCCATGCTGCGCGGCAGCTACCACCTGTACCAGGGCTTCGGGCCCTTCATCGGCAACGCGGTGATGGGAGTGGTCTTTGCCCTGGTCTACACGCGGACCCGGCGGGTGATGCCGCTGGTCATCGCGCACGCCGTCCTGGACACCGTGGCCTTCGTCGGATTCAGCCTCTTCGGGAAGGCGATCGGCCTGGGCTGAGGCGGCGGCCGGGGCGGCGGCTGGGAAGCGGGCCGCGAAGGAGGCATTAAAAAGAATTCGGCCGCCATCGGTGGGTGGCGTCAGTGGCACCCGCTGATGGCGGCCGAAGAGTTGGGCGGCGGGAGCGTCAGATGGTGACGGCTCCGGTTGCCGTTTCGAAGGTGACGGACAGGATGCCCGGCGTGCCGCGGGGGGCCAGCCAGTTCACGGCAACGTCTTCCAGCGGCTTCTCCACCGGCACGCCGAGCCACTCGGTGACGCGCTCTGCTGAGCCGGCGATCGTGAGGGCGGACATCTTGACGTTGCTCGGGTAGGCGTTGGACGGGTGAAGTTCCGGATCGCCCTCCCACTTGAGCATGTAGGGGACCTGCGGATCCGCAATGAGGCCCAGGATGCCGATCTGCTTCCAGACGAGCTCACGGCCGTCCGGGAACTTCCGGTTGCCGTTGACCGCGGCGCGGCCAAGGCGTTCCTCGAAGGGTGCCAGGTCGTCGACCTCGACACACCAGCCCATCCAGCCGCCGCCCGCTTCCGAGCGGGCGCGGACTGCCTGGCCAAAGGGGGCCTTGTCGGAAGCCGGATGGTTCAGGGCCTCCACGACCTCCAGATACTTGTGTCCCGCGAGCGGGATAATCATGTTGCGGGTCCCGAACCGGGGATGTACTCCGCCCTTCACGGCTTCGACGCCGAGGGCGGACGCAATTCGTTCGGTGGTGGCTGCCAAGCCATCGTGTTCACAGGCGTAAGAGACATGATCCATGCGCATGCCATCATCTTGGCACTTTGTGATGGGGCTCTCAGCTTAGGCGGTCCTAACCGTGGTGGGATGTCCTGCCGGGATTTGCTGGGGGAACCGCTGCGCCTTCATCTTCGTCATAAAGCTATCCAGCGCGGCTGGGGCGTTCCTAGACTGAAGCCAGGTCATGAGTGCCAGCGCACAGCCCCGGCTTGCTGGCCGGCAACCCTCGTATCGCGGTGGGGTGCCCCGGGTGAAGACCTGGCCGTCCGGCGCCCGCCGGAGGGCAAGCGCGGCGCCGCTGCCGTCCCGGGCGATGAGCCCAGGGCGGCCTGTGCCCGGTCCCCTGAGGAGCTGTTCCGATGTCCAACGCCTGGTCCTTCGAAACCCGCCAGATCCACGCCGGCCAGGAGCCGGACAGCGCCACCGGCGCGCGGTCACTGCCCATCTACCAGACGACGTCGTTCGTCTTCCCCAGCGCCGAGAGCGCCGCCAACCGCTTCGCGCTGGCCGAGCTTGCCCCCATCTACACCCGGATCGGGAACCCGACCCAGGACGCGGTGGAGCAGCGCGTGGCCAGCCTCGAAGGCGGCCTCGCCGCCCTGCTGCTCAGTTCCGGCCAGGCCGCGGAGACCTTCGCGATCCTCAACGTTGCCGAAGCCGGCGACCACATCGTGGCCAGCCCCAGCCTCTACGGCGGAACCTACAACCTGCTGGCCCACACGCTGAAGAAGTTCGGCATCTCGGTCACCTTCGTGGCGGACCCGGACAACCTGGAGCAGTGGCGCGACGCCGTCAAGCCCAACACCAAGCTGTTCTTCGGCGAGGTGGTGTCCAACCCGCGCCAGGATGTGCTGGACATCGAAGGCGTCTCGAAGGTGGCGCACGAGGCCGGCGTGCCGCTGATCGTGGACAACACGCTGTCCACCCCGTACCTGATCCGTCCGATCGAGTGGGGCGCGGACATCGTGGTGCACTCCGCCACCAAGTACCTCGGCGGCCACGGCGCCGCGATTGCCGGCGTGATCGTGGACTCCGGCAACTTCGACTTCGGCAAGGACCCGGAGCGGTTCCCCGGTTTCAACACCCCGGACCCCACCTACAACGGCCTGGTCTACGCCCGGGACCTCGGGGCGGACGGCGCCCTGGGCGCCAACCTCTCCTACATCCTCAAGGCCCGCGTCCAGCTGCTGCGCGACCTCGGCTCGGCCGTCTCCCCGTTCAACGCCTTCCTCATCGCCCAGGGCATCGAGACCCTGAGCCTGCGCGTGGAACGCCACGTCGCCAACGCCACCAGGGTGGCTGAGTGGCTGGAGGCGAGGGACGACGTCGAATCCGTCGCCTACGCGGGGCTGCCGTCCAGCCCCTGGTACGAGCGTGGCCGCAAGTACGGGCCCAAGGGCACCGGCGCGGTCGTGTCGTTCAACCTCGCCGGCGGAGCGGAGGCTGGCAAGCGCTTCGTTGATGCGCTCGAGCTGCACTCGCACGTGGCGAACATCGGCGACGTGCGCTCCCTGGTCATCCACCCGGCGTCGACCACCCACAGCCAGCTCACGGCGGAACAGCAGGCAGTGGCGGGCGTGACGCCGGGGCTCGTGCGGCTCTCGGTGGGACTGGAACACATCGACGACATCCTTGCGGACCTCGACGCCGGATTCCGGGCGGCCAAGAGCGCCTGAGATCCGTTGGGTCCCGGCGTCCCTGACGTGTGGGACGCCGGGAGTCACATGGGCGTCACAATCTTCGTCATTCCGGCGGCTTCTTTCGTAAACTCGTTGAAGGTCATGAGTGCCAGCGACAGCCCCGGCTTGCTGGCCGGCAACCCTCCTTTTGCGGCGGGGTGCCCCGGGTGAAGACCTGGCCTGCCGGTCAGCTGCCGGCGGGCAAGCGCGAAGTTAGGTCCTCACATGACAATTGCCATCACCCGCAGCGGGGCGTCCGGAGTTCAGCCATCGGACCACGCAGCCGAAAGAACTGCCCCCGTGCCACCTGAAACGCTCAGCCCCCAGACAACGGATTCCCAGACAACCCATCCCGGGACGGCGGATCCCCGGACGGTGGAATCTGAGGCCGTGGAATCCGGGGCGGTGCCCGACGGGACCGTCCGGTTCCTGCCGATCGGTGACCTCGAGCTTGAATCCGGAGCCCGCCTGCCGGATGTCGTCCTCGGCTACGAGACGTGGGGGACGCTCAACGCGGACGGCTCGAACGCGGTGCTGATCGAACACGCGCTGACCGGGGACACGCACGTCACCAGGGGAGCCAGCGAGGAACCGGGCTGGTGGGAGCAGCTCGCCGGACCCGGCGCCCCCGTGGACACGGACAAGTACTTCGTCGTTTCCGTCAACATGCTGGGCGGCTGCTACGGCTCCACCGGGCCCTCGACGCCGGCGCCGGACGGTCAACCCTGGGGGTCGCGGTTCCCGCTGGTCACCCTCCGGGACACCACCGCGGCCGAGGCCAGGCTTGCCGACGCCCTGGGGATCCGCAGCTGGTTCGCCGTGGTCGGCGGTTCCCTTGGCGGCGCACGGGCCCTGGAGTGGGCTGTCAGCTACCCGGGCCGGGTCCGGCGCTGCGCCGTGATTTCCGTCGGCGCGAGCAGCACGGCCGAACAGATCGCCTTCGCCCAGGCCCAGACCCTGGCCATCCGCCAGGACCCCCACTTCAACGGCGGCGACTACTACGGCGGCCCGGAACCGGAAGCAGGCCTGGCCCTGGCGCGCCGCATCGCGCACATCACCTACCGTTCCGCGGCCGAGCTGGACGGCCGGTTCGGCCGTAATGCCCAGGCCGCCGAGGCCCCGCTGGAAGCCGGGTCGCTGGCCGGGCGCGGACGCTACCAGGTGGAAAGCTACCTCGACCACCAGGGCAACAAACTGGTCCGACGCTTCGACGCCAACAGCTACATCGCCATCACCGAGGCCCTCATGAGCCACGACGTCTGCCGGGGACGCGGCACCCTCGCGGCATCCCTGGCGCCGGCCACGGCCGACTTCCTGGTTGCCGCGGTGGACTCGGACCGGCTGTACTTCCCCGCGCAGTCCCGTGAACTCGCCAACGCGCTGCCGGGCGAGGTCCCGCTGCACATGATCGAGGCGCCGATCGGCCACGACGGCTTCCTGACCGAAATCGGCCAGCTCAGCGAACAGTTCCGGCAGACCTTCTTCGGCTGACATGCGGCGTCCTGCTGACATGCGGCCGGCTGGATGACGCCTTCGGCCCGGACGCCGCGGCCTGCACGGGCGGCTCAGCCCTTCATGATCTCCGCGCGCTGGGCCATGTAATCCTCCATGGCGATCTCGCCGTCGCTGTACCGCTGGTCCAGTTCGGCGAGCTTGCGCGCCCTGTACCCCTGCGGGCCCGACGGCGGCGGAGGAACCGCGGGCCCCGACGGCTGTCCCGCTGGGCGCTGCCCTGGCACGGGAGGACTGTTCAGGTACCCGGGGCTGTCCTCATAGGGGACCGGGGCGCCGTAGCCCTGCCCGCCCGGATACTGCTGGTCCGGGTAGGGGGAGTTTGGGTAGGGGGAGCCCGGGTACGGCTGGTCCGGGGTCGCGGGCCGGCCGGCGCCGCCGGCCTGCCGGAAGCCCCCGCTGAAGTAGTCCTGCTGGGTGTAGCCGTCCCGCGGCTGCTTGTCCTGGCCCGGGAACTGGCCGGGATACCCGCCCGGATACTGGCCCGGGTACCCGCCGCCCAGCTCGTTCGGAAACCCGCCGGGCATGCCCCGGTCCTGGTTGCGGCGGCGGACCGATTTCCGGTAGAGGCGCAGCGCCGTGGGTACCACGAAGGACAGGACGATGATCCAAAAAAACAGACTGTTCACGGTGCCGCGCCTCTCAAGTGTTTCCCTCCAGCTTATGCCCGGACCCGCTCAGGACCGCACGGGCACCTCGGCACCAGGGGGGCCCTCGCCGGAGCCCAGGGGGACACCTGGGCCGAACACCGGACCCGGCAGGGGGCGCTTGGCGGTGATGCCGTCCCCGGTGGAGCGGTGCCGCAGCCGGCGGACCACCCAGGGGACGAAGTATTCCTTTGCCCAGACGAGGTCCTCGGACCGGGCTTCGCGCCAACTGCGCTGCGGCAGGGGCTTGGGCGAGAGCGGCTCCAGGGTGTGCTGGACGTTGAGCGAATCCAGCACCATGGCCGCGATCGTGTGGTGGCCCAGCGGGGAAAAGTGCAGCCGGTCCGCATCCCACATCTGCGGGTCGTTCAGTTGCCGCAGGGACCACATGTCCGCAATGACGGCGTCGTGGCGGGCGGCGATGGTGCGGAGGTTCTCGTTGTAGATGGCCACCTTGCTGCGGATCCGGCCCAGCACCGTGGAACCGGTGTCGGGGCCGTTGAAGAGGACCACCGTGGCACCGCCCAGGCCCAGGATCTGCACCACCGAGTCCAGCTTCTCCGCCAGCGCATCCGGGTCGCCGCCGGGACGGATCAGGTCATTCCCGCCGGCCGAGAGCGTGATGAGGTCCGGTTTGAGGGACAGGCAATGGGCCAGCTGCTGGTCAACGACCTGCTGCAGGAGCCGGCCCCGGACCGCCAGGTTGGCGTAGGCGAAGTCATTGTGGCCGCGGCTGAGTTCCTCAGCCACCCGGTCCGCCCAGCCCCGGTGCCCGCCCGGGCTGGCCGGCTCAGGGTCCCCGATGCCTTCCGTGAAGGAATCCCCGAGGGCCACATAGCGGGTCCAGGGGTGGGTTACGACGCTCCCGGGGGAATTCTCCATGGCTTCGGTCTCGCTTACCTTCATGTCCTGCACTCTTCAGGCAAAGCTACGCCAACGCAACTTGTTACCGGTGGGTAACTGTAAGAATGGTTCCATGACTCTTGCAGATGCCTTCCCTGCCCCCGTTGTCCTGTGGTCCAAGCCCGAGGAAGCCAGGGCCGGCAAACCGCTCCTGGTCCTGCTGCACGGCTACGGCGCCAACGAGCTGGACCTGCTCAGCCTGGCGGACATGCTGCCCGGGGAGTTCGCGGTGGCCTCCGTCCGTGCGCCCCTGGTCTCCGGGGCGGGCTTCACCTGGTTCCCGCTGACCGGCACCGTTGACTACTCGCTCGACGCCGTCAAGGCAGCAGCCGGGTACGCCCAGTCCTGGATCGACTCCGTCAAGGCCAACCACCCCTCGGTGACGCTGCTCGGCTTCTCCATGGGCATGGCCATGGCCACGACGCTGCTGCGGCAGCGCCCGGCGGACTTCACCGCCGTCGTCGGGCTGTCAGGATTTGCCGTCGACGCCGGGGACGACCCGAGCTTCCGCGACCACGAACTGGAGGGGACGGTGCCGCTGTTCTGGGGCCGGGACCAGCAGGACCCGGTGATCACGCCGGACAAGATCGAGTACACAATGGGCTGGGTCCGCAAGCATGTGAAGCTCACCAAGGTGCTGTATTCCGGCATGTGGCACGGCATCAACCAGCAGGAACTGGGCCATGTGTCCGAGTTCCTCACCCACGAGGTCCTCAACAAGTAGCCCGCCGGCCCGCGGCCCCGCCCGGCGGCTCCGCCCGCCCGGCGGCTCCGCCCGCCCGGCGGCTCCGCCCGCCCGGCGGCTCCGCCCGCCCGGCGGCTCCGCCCGCCCGGCGGCTCCGCCCGCCCGGCGGCTCCGCCCGCCCGGCGGCTCCGCCCGCCCGGCGGCTCCGCCCGCCCGGCGGCTCCGCCCGCCCGGGCGCTAGGAACCGGCTGGCGTGCTGATCCGCACGGTCCGGCCGCTGACCGTGACGGTGTCGCCGTCGTGGAGCTGGCGACCGCGGCGGTCATCGATCTCGCCGTTGACCTTCACGAGGCCGTTCCTGATCAGCTCCGCCGCCTCCACACCGTCCTCCACGAGGCCGGCAAGCTTCAGCAGCTGGCCCAGGCGGATCATGTCGTCGCGGATGGGGACCTCTTCAATTTCCGGGTTGCTCATAGAGCAATAATGCCTGACGTAAGGTGCCACGAATGACCCATCCCGCCCGCCTCCCGCTGCTCGCGGGCCTGCCCCTGGCCGTGGCCGCCGGCCTGTTTATCCCCGTCCAGGGGCGCATCAACGGCGCGCTCGGGGCGGTGCTGGGGGACGGCATCGGAGCCGCAGTGGTCAGCTTCACCACCGGGCTGGTCCTGATGATCGTCATTTCCCTGCTCCTGCCGAAGGGCCGGGCGGGGCTGGCCCGGATCCTGCCGGCCGTCCGGGAACGCCGGTTCCCGCCCTACTATGTGCTGGCCGGCTGCATCGGGGCGTTCTTCGTCTTCGCGCAGTCCTTCACGGTGGGGCTGTTGGGAGTGGCCCTGTTTACCGTGGCCGCGGTGACCGGCCAGACCGTCAGCGGCCTGCTGGTGGACCGGCTGGGGATCGGGCCCGCCGGCAAGAAACGCATCACCGGCATCCGGGTGCTCGGGTGCCTCCTGACCATCGCCGCCGTCGCCTGGGCCGTGTCCCCGCGCCTCGCCGGATCGGCGGCGGCGGGCGGCGGGCACGACGGCGGATCCGGCACCGGAGCGCTGCTGGCCACCATCCTCCTGCCCGTGCTGGCCGGCTTCCTGATGAGCTTCCAGCAGGCCATGAACGGCACCGCCACGGTCCACTACGGCACGCCTATCGCCGCCACGCTGGTGAACTTCATCACCGGCACCGCCCTGCTGTGGATCGCCTGGCTGATCAAGCTCGCCGTCGCCGGTGCGGGCAACGGCCTCCCGGGCCAGTGGTGGTACTACCTCGGCGGCCCGATGGGCGCCGTTTTCATCGGCGTCGGCGCCCTGCTGGTCCGCAGCCTCGGGGTGCTGGTCACGGGCCTGGGGATGATCGCCGGCCAGCTGCTGGGGTCCCTGGCGCTCGACGTCGTCCTGCCCGTGCCCGGGACCGTGGTGGCGCTGCCCACGGTCCTCGGCACCATCCTGACGCTCGCCGCCATAGTCCTCGCCACCCTGCCCTGGCCCAAGGGGGCCCTGAAGCGGTAGCAGGCCGGTAGGCTAGGAGGCGCAGCTTCCTGCACCGCACCGTTCGCACCGCACCGTTCGCACCGCACCGTTCGCACCGCACCGTTCGCACTGCTCCGTCCGGCACCAGCCGGGGATCCGGGGCGCAGACCGCGGACCGCACCCAGCGGCCCTGTAGAAATTGGAGTTCCCATGGCAGCAAAATCCGTCCTCGACCAGATCATTTCCCTCGCCAAGCGCCGGGGTTTCGTTTTCCAGGCCGGTGAAATCTATGGTGGCTCACGTTCTGCCTGGGATTACGGACCCCTCGGCGCGGAGCTCAAGGAAAACATCAAGCGCCAGTGGTGGCAGTCGGTGGTCCGCGGCCGCGAGGACGTCGTCGGCCTGGACTCCTCGGTCATCCTGCCCCGCCAGGTCTGGGAGGCCTCCGGCCACGTCGACGTCTTCTCCGACCCCCTGGTGGAGTGCCTCTCCTGCCACAAGCGTTACCGCGCGGACCACCTCGAGGAGGAATACGAGGAAAAGAAGGGCCGCCCCGCCGAGAACGGCCTGAAGGACATCGCGTGCGCCAACTGCGGCACCCGCGGCGAATGGACCGAACCCCAGGAGTTCTCCGGCCTGCTCAAGACCTACCTCGGACCGGTGGCCAGCGAAGAGGGCCTGCACTACCTGCGCCCCGAGACCGCCCAGGGCATCTTCGTCAACTTCAACAATGTCCTCACCGCCTCCCGCAGGAAGCCGCCGTTCGGCATCGGCCAGATCGGCAAGTCCTTCCGCAACGAGATCACGCCGGGCAACTTCATCTTCCGCACGCGCGAGTTCGAGCAGATGGAAATGGAATTCTTCGTCGAGCCCGGCACGGACGAGCAGTGGCACCAGTACTGGATGAAGGAGCGCATGTCCTGGTACACCGGCCTGGGCATCCGGGAGGAAAACCTGCGCTTCTTCGAGCACCCGCTGGACAAGCTCAGCCACTACTCCAAGGGCACCACCGACATCGAGTACCGCTTCGGTTTCCAGGGCTCGGAGTGGGGCGAGCTGGAGGGCATCGCCAACCGCACCGACTTTGACCTCTCCACGCACTCCAAGGCCTCCGGCACGGACCTGAGCTACTTCAACCAGGCCACCAACGAGCGCTACACCCCGTACGTGATCGAACCCGCCGCCGGCCTCACCCGCTCCTTCATGGCGTTCCTGGTCGACGCCTACACCGAGGACGAGGCACCCAACGCCAAGGGCGGCGTCGACGTCCGCACCGTGCTCAGGCTCGACCCGCGCCTGGCCCCGGTCAAGGCCGCCGTGCTGCCGCTGAGCCGCAACGAGGACCTGTCCCCGAAGGCCAAGGACCTCGCCGCCCAGTTGCGCAGGAACTGGAACATCGAGTTCGACGACGCCGGCGCCATCGGCCGCCGCTACCGCCGCCAGGACGAGATCGGCACCCCGTTCTGCATCACCGTGGACTTCGAAACCCTCGATGACCAGGCCGTGACGATCCGCGAACGCGACACCATGAGCCAGGACCGCGTCTCCCTGGATAAGGTGGAGGGTTACCTGGCCGCACGCCTGATCGGCGCCTGACCATGGCGATCGCATACCGTGAATGGCGTGAGGGCGACGACCTCGCGCTGCTGGAAATCTGGGGCGGCCCGGAAACGGTCCAGGCCGGGCAGTTCCGCGGCACGCTGGCGCCCTCGGGGAATGCCCCGTGGCGGCGCTGCATCGTGGCGGAGGACGTCGTCGACGGCGTGGCCATCCCGGTCGCCGCCGGGGTCGTCCACGAGGCCACCCTGCACCCGGAACGGCTCTGGGCCTACATCGAGGTCGACCGGCAGCACCGCCGTGCCGGCGTCGGCTCCACGCTGCTGACCATGCTCCGGCACGAGGCCCAGCGGGCGCCGTCGGGCGTCGCCAGGCTCCGCTGCAAGGTGGAGCCGGGCACCCCGGGGGCGGCGTTCGCCGAGGCGGCGGGCCTGGCCCCGATCCAGCGTTCGCGCCTCGTCGTCGTGGAGCCGGGGGTGCTCAAGCTGCCGGTCTTCGGTGACGGGTCGGAGTCCGCGGCCTCGGACCAGGTGGAGGATCTGGCCACCGGTTCGGTGGAACTCAGCGACGTCGTGGGCCGCTACTACACGGCCGTGCACGGCTGGGACAGCCCCGGGGAGCTGGGCATCGGCACCGTGCAGCGGCTGTTCCTGGACGAGCTGAGCGGGGCCCACGGCGCGATCGTGCTCCGGGCGCCCAAGGCCAGCGCCTTCGGCCAGGGCGTCCCGGCGAGCCGGAAGGGCCGGCTGGAGGCCTTCGCCATCAGCTACGCGGAGCTTGCCCCGGCCGAGGGGGAGGGTGCGGCGCAGGCCAAATCCGGCCAGCCGACGGACGTGTTCCTGGGCCACGACCCGCAGCTCGGCCCGGAGCAGGCCCAGGCCGCGGTCCGGGACCTGCTGGCCCTGATCGCGTACCAGTACCCGGTCCTGCTGGAAGTGGACGACTCCATGACCGCGCTCCGTGCCGTCGTCGAGCCGCTGCTGGAAAGCGGCAAGGCGCACGTCCAGGGCGCCGAAACGCTGGTCGTCTCCGACTGAGCTTCCCCAACTGACTCGCAGTAGTTGTCGTTCCCACGCCTGAAAACGACAACTACTGCGGGTCAGTTGGGTTTAACGGGCACGCACTGCCGGGACGACGACGGCGGCGCCGGCAGGGGTTTACAGGCGCCAGCCGCCCGGGCGCCGCGGACCCTCTGCATCGTCCAGCTTGCGCCGCTGCTCCTCGGTGGGTGCCCCGCCGCCGAGGTCCGCCGGCATCCACCAGGCGCCGGGGGCCGGGCTCAGGGGGAAGTCCGCGATCCCGGTGTCGATGCCGGCCTGGAGCACCTCGCGCAGCCTTGCCGTGGCGGCCGGCACATCCACCGCCGGGTCCGGGAGCAGGGGTTCGCCGACGTGGATCCGGACCGGGGCACGCCAGGCCCGGCGGGGCGAGAAGCCGTGGTGGCGGGTCAACAGCCGGTGGGCGCCCCAGACGGAGACCGGGATGATCGGCACGCCGGCCTCGGCGGCCATCCGCACGGCGCCGGTCTTGCATTCGCGGACCCGGAAGCTGCGGCTGACGCCTGCCTCCGGAAGGACGGCGATGTACTCGCCGGCACGGAGTCTGGCGACGGCCTCGTCGTACGCGTGCGATCCCGACCCGTACCCCACCACCACCTGTCCCGCGGCGCTGATGGCCGGCCCCGCGAGCCAATGGTCCGCGGCGCCCTGGGTGATCAGGAACCGCAGCTGGGCCCGGTTGTTCCGCCAGAGCAGCAGCTCGCCGAAGGCGAAGTCGAGGTAGCCGAAGTGGGTGATCGCCACGACCGCCCCCGTTCCCGGGGTGACGTGCCGGGAGGATCCGCCGGGGGAACCACGGCGCGGTTCCGGCGTCGGGAGATGCTCCCGGCCGGTGATGGTGACGCGGATGCGGAACAGCCAGCGCAGCAGCAGGCCGGTGCGGACGATGAAGCGGTAGAAGCGGTCGCTGGGCTCGGGCCGCCAGGCCATGGTGTGCCTCCTGTTGGATGAACCTGGAAATGGGGAGCACCCGCGGGTGCCGGCCCTCAGATGCGGCGGGGCGGCCACGGGATGAAGCCCGAGGTGGCCGCGATGTACTCCTTGTACCCGGGGCGGGCGGACATGGCCTGCTCCGCCAGGGGTTTCCCGGTCTTGCCGGCGAGGGTCCAGATCATCAGCGCGGGGGAGAGGACGGTCAGGACGCCGGGCCAGGAATCGGCGGCCACGAGGAACAGGCCCGCCCAGACGACGGCGTCGCCGAAGTAGTTGGGGTGGCGGGTGTAGCGCCAGAGCCCGGTGTCGAGCACGGTCCCGCGCCTGGACGGGTCGGCCTTGAACCGTGTCAGCTGCCAGTCGCCGACCGCCTCGAAGACGAAGCCCAGGATCCACAGCAGGGCCCCGGCCAGCGCCAGCCAGCCGGACGTCCCGGTGCTGAACATGCCCACCTGCACGGTGAGCGAGACGAAGAACAGCACCAGGCCCTGCGGCAGGTACACCCGGCGCAGCGCATAGACGTTCCGGGAGCCGGGCGCGGCGGAGAGCATGTCCACGTACCGCGGATCCTCGTGCCCGCCGCGGGCCCGGACCCCGATGTGCGCGGCCAGCCGGAGGCCCCACACCGCCACCAGGGCCAGGAGCAGCAGGCGGCGTCCGCCGTCGCCGTGGCCTGCCGAGAGCAGCCACGAGAGCGCGGCCACCAGCACGAAACCGGGCCCCCACACCGTGTCCATCACCGAATGGCGGCCCTGCCGTACGGCGACAGCGAAGGTCAGCGCCAGCAGGACCGCGAGCGCCGCGGCCACCCAGGGAAGGCTGGCGATAAAGGCACCGAGCGGAAATTGCGGCATCACAGCGCCACCATCACAGCACCACCGGAAGGCCGGCTCCGGCCGCGGGAAGGAGCCGGCGGAGGGCGTCCGTGCTGCGCTCCATCCGGGTTCCGGTGCCGGCCGCGAAAGCATCGAGGATGAATCCGTCCGCGAGCGCGTTCCACAGCCCCAGGCGGCGGAGCATGAAGTGACCGGCACCCTTCAGCGCGACATAGTCCACGGATTCAGCGACGCCTTCAGCCCGCCGGGCGTAGGCCAGCGAATTGGCCGGGCTGGTCCAGTGGTCCTCGGTGCCGTGCACGATCAGGATCCGCCGCCCGGCGACCGGGTCCACCGGGGTGGCCCCGTTCAGCCAGGGGGCAAGGGCCACGACGGCCTCCACCTGCGGGTGGTCCGCGACGCACAGGGCCGTCAGCCCGCCCATCGAGTGGCCGAGGAGATAGACGGGCACGCCCGGATGCTCGCGGCTGATGTGCGTGAGTGCCCACCGGGCGTCCTGGACAGGGGACATGTCCTCCCCGTTCCACCCCCGGTACCGGTTCCGGAGGTTCCATACTGCCAGGCCGTGGGGCCCGCCCTGATCCCGGAGGGCCTGTACGAACGGCAGCATCCGGGCCGGACTCAGGCTCCGGGCGCGGACCGCATCGTAGCTGTCCGCCCGCCCGCCGTGCAGGACCAGGGCGACGCCGCGGGTGTCCCCGGCTGCATCGGCGATTGTCAGCACGGCCTTCGCCGCCGGCCCCGCCCCGGGCACAACATGTTCGCGGTCGTCGAGTTTGCGTATGGCCACGCCGGTGTCCTCCCATCCGTCAATTACCAAGCCTAGGTTGCCGCGCCGACAGTTCAAGGTCCGGACTGGTTCCAGGAACCGGCGGCAGGAAAAATCCCCGGGTTCCCAGGGACCTTTCCATTGGCCATTCGGAGCCGATGGCCGTACCGATGGGCCCGGGGCACGCCGGGCCCGGGATGCCGGGCCCGGGATGCAGGGCTTCACCCGTCCGCCAGGACTCCGCGCACGCCGGGCCCCGGGTGCAGGGCTTCACCCGTCCGCCGGGACTCCGCGCACGCCGTAAAGTTGCATGGCATGAGGTTGAACTGCTGATGGGCGCCGGACATTCGCATGCCCCCACGGAGCATGCTGAGCCGACGCCCCAGGCGCGCGCCGCACGGAAGAAGGCCAACTGGATCCTGGCCGCCGTCCTGATCCCGCTGACGCTCCTGACGCTCGCAGCCATGGTCATGATGTGGCCCTCGGGCAGCAAAGAGGGCGTCACGCTGGCCAGCCCGTACGCGGCCGCGCCCGGGGTCACCTTCGACACCGGCAAGATCCAGCGGGTCGTGGCGGGCAGCTGCACGGACGGCTCCCAGCCAGGCTCCCAGCCAGGCGCAGGGCAAGGCTCAGGCCAAGGCGCCCCGGAGGGCCAGTCCGCGCCGCAGGGCTCGCAATGCACCTTCGCCTACACACAGCCGGACAAGGGCGGCAACCCGGTCAAGGTGGTCATCAACCCCGACGTCGCCAAATCCCACGGGGTCAAGCCCGGCGACAACATCCGCTACCTGAACCTCTCCGGGGTCCAGGGCGCCTCCGCCCAGGGTTCACCCGCCTACGTCTTCGTCGATTTCGTCCGCACGCTGCCCATCATCTTCCTGGCGGTGCTCTACGCCGTCGTCGTGATCGCGGTGGCCCGCTGGCGGGGGCTGCGGGCCCTGATCGGCCTGGCGGGGGCCTACGCCGTGCTGGTCTCCTTCATGCTGCCCGGCCTGGTCGAAGGGAAACCGCCGCTGCTCCTGGCGCTCGTGGGATCCACGGTGATCATGATCGGGGTGCTGTACTTCGCTCACGGCTTCTCCGCCAGGACGTCGACGGCGCTGCTGGGGACGATGTTCGGGCTGGGCATCACCTCACTGCTGGCGGCCTGGGCCACCGACGCCGCGAACCTCGCCGGGGTGGGCAACCACGACGCCGCCACGCTCGCGAACATTTCGGACCACATCTCCATCTCCGGCATCATCCTGTGCGGGCTCATTATTTCCGGGCTGGGTGTCCTCAACGACGTCACCATCACGCAGTCCTCCGCCGTCTGGGAACTGTGGGAGCTCGCCCCGGAGACGTCAGCCCGCAAGCTCTTCACCTCAGCCATGCGGATCGGCCGGGACCACATCGCCTCCACCGTCTACACCATCGCCTTCGCCTACGCCGGCGCGGCCCTGCCCATCCTGATCATCGTGATGCTGTACGAGCGGCCCCTGGGCGACGCCCTCACCAGCGCCGAACTGTCCGAGGAAGTGATCCGCACGCTCGTCGGCTCCATCGGACTGGTCCTGGCGATCCCCGTGACCACCCTGATCGCCGTGCTCGTGGTCAAGGCCACCGGGATCAAAGCCGGCACCGTCGGACGGAGCAGCAGCCGTGTTGCGGCGCCCCGGCCGGGGGACGACGCCGTCGGCGTCACCGACCGCGAAGCCGCCGGCGGCAGCGTCCTTGGCCCTGCCGGCGAGTTCGAAACGGTGCCCGAAACGCGCCGCGGCCGCCGGGCCGCAGCCCGGGACTGAGCCCGCTTATCCACATAGCCGGCCCGGATCCGGCCGATTTGCCCGGCTTTGAGACAATGGTCGGGTGACTGTTGTAGCAACGCCTCCCGCCCCCAAGCTGGAACTCCCGCCCCTGAAGCTGGGCCCCCTCACGGTGGACACCCCCGTGATCCTGGCTCCCATGGCGGGCATCACCAACTCCGCCTTCCGCAGGCTCTGCCGCGAATACGGCGGCGGCCTGTACGTCGCGGAGATGGTGACCTCGCGCGCGCTGGTGGAACGCACGCCGGAATCGCTGCGGATCATCGCGCACGACGACGACGAAAAGGTCCGCTCCGTCCAGCTCTACGGCGTGGACCCGGTGACCGTCGGTGCGGCCGTGCGGATGCTCGTCGAGGAGGACCGTGCGGACCACATCGACCTCAACTTCGGCTGCCCCGTTCCCAAGGTGACCCGGCGCGGCGGCGGCTCGGCCCTGCCCTGGAAGACCGACCTCTTCACCTCGATCGTCCGGACCGCGGTCAAGGAAGCCTCCCAGGGCAACATCCCGCTGACCATCAAGATGCGCAAGGGCATCGACGAGGACCACCTGACGTACCTCGACGCCGGCCGGATCGCCCGCGATGCCGGCGTCGCCGCCGTCGCGCTCCACGGCCGCACCGCCGCCCAGTTCTATTCCGGCCAGGCCGACTGGTCCGCCATCGCCCGGCTGCGCGAAGCCCTGCCGGACATCCCGGTGCTCGGCAACGGCGACATCTGGTCCGCGGAGGACGCGGTCCGGATGGTCCGCGAAACCGGGGTGGACGGCGTCGTGGTGGGGCGCGGCTGCCAGGGCCGGCCGTGGCTGTTCGGGGACCTCATGGCGGCGTTCGAAGGCAGCGACGTCCGGCACAAGCCGGACCTCCGCCAGGTGGCCGAGAGCGTCTACCGGCACGCCGAACTCATGGTCGAAACCTTCGGCGACGAGGGCAAGGCCCTGCGCGAGATCCGCAAGCACATCGCCTGGTACTTCAAGGGCTACGTCGTGGGCAGCGAACTGCGGACCAGGCTGGCGCTCGTGACGAGCCTTGAGGTGCTGCGCGGGACGCTGGACCAGCTGGACCTGGATTCGCCGTATCCCGGAGCCGACGCCGAGGGCCCCCGGGGCCGGGCGGGCTCGCCCAAGAAGCCCGCGCTGCCCAAGGACTGGCTGCTGGACCGCACGATGGACGCCGAGCAGTCACGCGAGATCTGCCACGCCGAGCTGGACGTCTCCGGTGGCTGAGACCAGGACCACCGCCCCGGTGCTGGACGGCTACGTGGCCCGCGATTCCGCCCGCTGGGTGGAGGAGCCGCCCAAGTCCACCTACCGCTCGGACTTCGAGCGCGACCGTGCCCGCGTCCTGCACTCCTCGGCCCTGCGCCGGCTCGGAGCCAAGACCCAGGTGGTGGCGCCGGACACCGACGACTTCGTCCGCACCCGGCTCACCCACAGCCTCGAAGTGGCGCAGGTGGGCCGGGAACTCGGCCACGCCCTGGGCTGCGACCCCGACGTCGTGGACACCGCCTGCCTCAGCCATGACCTCGGCCATCCGCCCTTCGGGCACAACGGCGAGTCGGCCCTGAACGAGGTCGCGCACGCGATCGGCGGCTTCGAAGGCAACGCCCAGACCCTGCGCCTGCTCACCCGGCTCGAACCCAAGGTCCTGGCCCCGGACGGGCGCCCGGCCGGGCTGAACCTGACCCGCGCTAGCCTCGACGCCGCCGCGAAGTACCCGTGGACGGCCCAGGACGCCCCCGTCATCAACGGCCGGCGGACCAGCAAGTTCGGCGCCTACGAGGACGATCTGCCGATCTTCGGCTGGATCCGGGAGGGCGCCCCGGAACGCCGGTCCTGCCTCGAAGCGCAGGTCATGGACCTCGCGGACGACATCTCCTATTCCGTGCACGACGTCGAGGACGCCATCGTCGCCGGCCACTTCCAGCTGCGCTGGATGGACAACCCGGACCACCGCGCCCGGGTCGTGGGCTACGCCAAGCAGTGGTACCTGCCGCAGCAGGATCCCGCCGCGATCGACGCCGCCCTGGCCCGGCTGGAGGCCACCAGGGTGTGGGTGCGCGAGGCGGACGGCAGCCGCAAGTCCATGGCCGCGCTGAAGGACATGACCAGCCAGCTCATCGGACGGTTCTGCCAGAGCGCCCTGGAGGCCACCCGCGCCGTCTACGGACCGGAGAACCTCACGCGCTACCACGCGGAGCTGATCGTCCCGGAGGAGACGGTGATGGAAATCGCCGTGATGAAGGGCCTGGCCACCACCTTCGTGATGACCACCGAACACCGGCAGCCCATCTACGAACGCCAGCGCGAGGTCCTGCATGCACTGGTCACCGCCCTGAACGCCACCGGGGACCGCCACCTGGAGCCGATGTTCGCCGCGGACTGGCGGGACGCCGGGGACGACGGCGCGCGGCTGCGCGTCGTGATCGACCAGGTCGCGTCGCTCACCGACGGCTCCGCGCTGGCCCTGTATGAACGGCTTGTCGGCAGCCTGCCGTCGCTCTGGTGACTAGGATGGCACTGTGGCCGGCCTGATCAAACGCGAAGATATCGACGAAGTACGCCAGCGTACGGACATCAAGGAAGTCGTCGACGGCTACGTGACCCTCAAGGGTGCGGGGCTGGGATCCTTCAAGGGCCTGTGTCCCTTCCACGACGAGCGCTCGCCGTCCTTCACGGTCCGCCCGCAGGCGGGCAGGTACCACTGCTTCGGCTGCGGCGAGGACGGCGACGTCATCTCCTTCGTGCAGAAACTGGACCACACCTCGTTCCAGGAGGCGGTGGAAAAACTGGCGTCCAGGATCGGCTTCGAGCTCCGTTACGAGGACGGCGGCTCCGGCCCCAACCGGGACGAGATCGGCCGTCGCCAGCGGCTGCTGGACGCCCACAAGGTGGCCGACGAATTCTTCCGCGCCCAGCTGCTGACCCCGGCGGCCGCGGAGGGCCGCAACTTCCTGCACGGCCGCGGCTTCGACCGCACCGCCTCTGAACAGTTCGGCGTCGGCTACGCCCCGCAGGGCTGGGATTCGCTGCTCAAGCACCTCCGCGGCCGCGGCTACACGGACCCCGAACTGAAGCTGACGGGGATGTTTTCCGAAGGCGGCCGGGGGATTTACGACCGCTTCCGGGGCCGGCTGGTCTGGCCCATCCGGGACATCGCCGGGGACACGATCGGCTTCGGCGCCCGCAAGCTCTACGAGGACGACCAGGGCCCCAAGTACCTGAACACCCCGGAGACCGCGCTCTACAAAAAGTCCCAGGTCCTGTACGGCATCGACCTCGCCAAGCGGAACATCGCCAGGGAACGCCAGCTCGTGGTGGTGGAGGGCTATACCGACGTCATGGCCTGCCACCTGGCCGGTATCACGACGGCGGTCGCGACCTGCGGCACCGCATTCGGCACCGAGCACATCAAGATCGCCCGCCGGCTGCTGTCCGACGACGGTAGCGGCGGAGAGGTCATCTTCACGTTCGACGGCGACGCCGCCGGCCAGAAGGCGGCGCTGCGCGCCTTCGAGGAGGACCAGCGCTTCGTGGCGCAGACCTACGTCGCCGTCGAACCCAACGGCGCCGACCCCTGCGACCTCCGCCAGGCCAAGGGCGATTCCGCCGTCCGGGACCTGATCAGCACCCGCCGCCCGCTGTTTGAATTTGCGATCCGCGCCGCCCTGAAGCGCCACAACCTGGACACCGTCGAGGGCCGGATTGCAGCCCTGCGGGAATCCGCGCCCGTCGTGGCGCAGATCCGCGATGCGGGCATCCGTCCGGGCTACGCCCGCGAGCTGGCCGGGTGGCTGGGAATGCCCGTCGAGGAGGTCAGCCGGGCCGTCGGCGCGGCCGCGAAGCGCGCTGTCCGGCCGGGAGCCGCCGGGCAGGGCCACGGGGGATCCGCACCGGGAGTGGCGCCCTTGCCGCCGTCGCCCGCCCTGCCGTCCTTCAACCGGCCCGATCCGCGGGACCCGGTAGCGGCGATGGAGCGCCAGTCGCTCGAGGTTGCCCTCCAGGAGCCGTCGCTGCTGGAAGGCGAGACATGGGAGCGCTTCTCCGGGGCGCGCTTCTCGACGCCGGCCTACCTCGCCATCCACGAGGCCATCCGGGCCACCGGCCTCGGCTTCGCCGGGAATCCGGTGGGCTGGGTCGAGCAGGTCCTGCAGGAGGTCCCCGAGCCGCTGCGGCCGCTCGTGTCCGAACTCGCCGTCGTGCCCCTGCCGGCCAACACCGCCGAGGGCGTGCTGCGGTACTGCCGGGACATCCTGGCGCGGCTGTTCGAGCTGCAGATCACCAGGGTCAAGGCGGACAAGATGGGCCAGCTGCAGCGGCTGGATGCCTCGGCCGATCCGGAGGAGTTCCAGCGGCTGAACCGGGAGCTGATGCAGCTGGAGATGGAGCGCCGGGCGCTGCGTTCGGATGCCTGAGGATCCGGTTCCGGGTGGTCAATTTCGCTTCCCGGGCGGGTGTTTGCTAGGCTTATAGCCGCTTCATTCCTCCTTAGCTCAATTGGCAGAGCATTCGACTGTTAATCGAAGGGTTGCTGGTTCAAGTCCAGCAGGAGGAGCGCGCAGTCCCCGTTCCGGGTCACCGGGACGGGGACTTTTTTCATACCCTCTGGGGGTATTTGTGGTGTTCCGCCTGAACTCCCCCTGAACGGGGGGCCGCCGATTTCCTATGCGGCGAAACGTTTGCTAATGTCATACCTGCTTCATTCCTCCTTAGCTCAATTGGCAGAGCATTCGACTGTTAATCGAAGGGTTGCTGGTTCAAGTCCAGCAGGAGGAGCGGACAGGTCCCGCAGCCGGTTGTTCACCGGCTGCGGGACCTTTTTTATGCGCTCTTGCGTGTTGGTGCGCGGAAGCTTGCGTGCGGATTCCTCAGGCTCAGGGGACCTCAGACTCAGGAGGCCTCAGACGAAGTCCATCTCGACGTGGAGGAAGCGCTCGGCTTCGGCCACGGCGGCCAGGAACGCTTCATTCTCAGTGGGGGACTGCCGGGGCTCACGCGGATGCCACTCGTGCGGAGCCGAATGCACCCGGGTGAAGCCACCGCCGGGCGGGGCATAGAAAATGCCGAACCGCTGCACGGGCCATTCCGGAGAGGTCTCGGGCGCGACCAGCAGGGCCGAGTCGTGCGCCCGGTTGTGCCACTGGGCGATCGGACGGCGCCGGTCCTCCGTGAACAGGCCTCCCGCATATAAGGCCGCCGACTGCGGGCTGGTCTGGCTGCACAACCGCTCCCACCACAGAGGCAGGATCGCGGAGTCGTAACGCTGCCACGCGGCCGGTAGGGGTGGAGGGTCCCGCCAGGCGGACATACAGCAACTTTATCGCCAGCCGTGGATCGGGAACAGGGCAGCCGGGCCACCGGACGGTGCCCCGGATCTGGACATGTCCCATGCCGGAGCGGACATGTCCCGCGCCGGGGTTGGCGCGAGGACATATTCCCGTTATGCCCGGTCCTCGGCGCGAGGACTGGACATGTCCCCCGGCACGGGGAGGTGCGGCAAGGTCCGGGGAGCCCCGCCGGAAGCAGCCGGGTGCCGGCGAGGCGCGGCTACTGGATCGAGGGGACGGTGCGGGGCCGGACGATGAGCCACAGGGCTGCGGCGGCGACCAGGATGCAGGCGGCCTGGACGGCGCCCATAGGCGTGGCGGATCCGATGCCGAGCCAGCCGACCACGGGCGAGATGAGCCCCGCCATCAGGAACGTCGCCGCGCCGAGCAGGGAGGCCGCGGTCCCGGCCTGGGCGCCGTGCTTGGCCAGGGCCAGCACCTGGACGGTCGGGAACGTGAAGCCGGCGCCCATGATGTAGAACCAGAGCGGCACCAACACCCCCCACAGCCCGAAGCCCAGCCGGTCGAAGATGACAATCAGCACGGCCATCACGAACATCCAGGCCGTGGAGCAGGCCAGGATCCACTGGGGCGGGACGCGCCGGATGAGCCTGGAACTTATCTGGACGCCGGCGACGATGCCGAGCGAGTTGACGCCGAAGAGCAGGCCGTACTGCTGCGGGGTGAAGCCGTAGACGCCCTGGAACAGGAAGGGCGACGCCGAGAGATAGGTGAAGAGTCCGGCGAAGTTCATTCCGCCCAGCAGCAACAGGCCAACGAAGATCCTGTCGGCAAACAGCATCTGGTACCGCTGCCGCGCGGTCATCCCGGTCTTCCCGCGCAGTTCCCGCGGGAGGGTCTCCCGCACGACAAAGACTGCCGCGATAATGACGCACGATCCGTAGCCTGCCAGGAAGACGAAAATGCCGGGCCAGGCCATCCACAGGAGCAGCTGGGACCCGATCACCGGCGCCACGATCGGGGCCAGGCCATTAACCAGGGCCATCCTGGAAAACATCCGCACCATGGCGTAGCCGCTGAACAGGTCCCGGACCATGGCCATCGCCACGACGCCGCCGCCCGCGGCGCCGATGCCCATCAGGACCCGGAACAGGCCCAGCGTGGCGATATCCGTGGACAGGGCAGCGCCCAGGGAAGCTGCGATATGCACCGCCGTCGCCAGGATCAGCGGTGTCCGCCGGCCGAACTTGTCACTCAGCGGGCCCACCACGAGCTGCCCGAGTGCGAAGCCGAGAGTGGTTCCGGTCAGCGTGAGCTGCACGGCCGCCGGGGAGACGCCGAGGCTTGCTTCCAGGGCCGGAAACGCCGGCAGGTAGAGGTCCACGGTGAAGGGTCCGAGCGCGGTCAGGGCGCCGAGCATCAGAATGTACAGGAGCTTGCGGCGGCGGCTCAGGGAATCGCCGGGATTCGCGGGTGTGATCACAGAGGCAATCCTAGGGCCAGGCCGCTCCTCCACCGGGCCGGCACCGGGCCGGTGCCGGGCCGCGCCACACCCCGCCGCCAAAGCCCGGCCCGGACCCTGAATGGTACTTTTGACACCGAGGTGCGTGCGAAACAGCACAGACCCGGCCAATCCGTGGACACGGAATGACAGATGGAACCAGTTAGGCGGGACCGATGAGCGGGCGTCACAGCGGCGGGACAAACGGCAGGCCGCGCATTTCCGCGCTGCCCAGGACCCTGAAACTGATCTTCAGGCTGGCGCCACGGCAACTCAATGACGAGATTGCCCTCGCCAAGATCGAAATCAAGCGCAAGGGCATCCAGCTCGGTGTTGCCGCCGCCTTCTTCGCCGTCGCCCTGGTGTTCATCGCCTTCCTCGTGACCGGTCTCATCGTTGCCGCCATCATGGGTCTGGCCACGATCATGCCGGCGTGGCTCGCGGCCCTCCTGGTCTGCGGCGTGTTCCTCGTCATTGCCCTGATCGTCGCCCTCGTGGGCTACCGGAAGTTCAAGAAGGTCATGCCGCTGGTCCCCGAGGAGACGCTCCGCGGCCTCAAGTACGACCTTGGCATCGCCAAGAAAGGTTCCGCTTTCGACGCCGCCGTCCTGGACCCCGATTCCGCGCAGTACAAGGCCGACAAGGCCGCTAAAGCCGAGGCCGCCGCCAAGGCGAAAGCCGACAAGGCAGCCAAAGCCGCTGCCCGGCCGGAGTTCGGCCCGCCGCCGAGCGAAGCCGAACTCCGGCGCCGCCTGGATCAGCGCCGCACCCACCTCACCGGGGTGCGGGATGAGCTCGATGCGGAGCTCGACGTCAAGCCCCAGGCCCAGGCCCTGCTGGCCGCAGCCCAGGTACGCCTGCAGGACGGCAAGGAACAGCTCAGCGGCAAGGTCGCCGGCTTCCGCAGCACCGCCGCCAGCAAAGCCCGCAGCTCCGCCGGGACGGCAAGTACCGCCGGGACGGCAAGCACCGCCAACCCCGCAGGAATGGCCGAAAAGCTCAGCCGGCGCTGGAAGCCGCTCGCCGCGCTCACCGCCTCGACAGCCGCGCTGGTGTACCTGCTGCGCAGGCTGGTCAAGGGCTAGGCACCCGCTGAGCTGCCGCGCACAATCGTTGTGAACTCCCGCGCTCAATCGTTGCCGGCCATGGAAAGGGGGGACGGATGAAGTTCATCGGCGCTGGTGCCAGACCGGACCAGCCACTGGTGCACCACGACACGGTCTTCACGCTCCCCAACATCCTGACAGTGGTCCGCTTCCTCGGTGTCCCGCTCTTCATCTGGCTGGTCCTGGGGCCGAAGGAATACGGCTACGGCGCCCTGGTCCTGGTCATCATGGCGGGCACCGACTGGGTGGACGGCTACATCGCCCGCCGGTTCAACCAGATGTCCAACCTCGGCCGGGTCATGGATCCGATCGCGGACCGGCTCTCGCTGATCGCCGTCGCCGTGACCCTCGTGATCGCCGGCGTCGTCGCGTGGTGGTACCTGGCCGCACTGCTGGTACCGGACGCCATCCTGCTCGCACTCTCGCTGTACTACTTCCGCGGCCACCCCGACCTGCCGGTGAGCCGCATCGGCAAGATCCGGACGGGGCTGCTGCTGGTCGGAACGCCGCTGCTGGTGCTCTCCAAGCTGCCTGTCCCGGGGACGGAGGCCTACCTCGTGGTCGCCTGGACCTTCCTGGGCCTGGGCCTCGTGGGGCACTGGATCGCGGGCTACAACTATTTCCGGGCCATCATCCGCAAAGGCAAAAAGCTCAAAAATCATAAAGACGACGACGACGGCGGCCTCGGCTGATGGTCTGGCTTGCGGTACTGCTGGCGGTCCTTGGCGCCTTTTTCCTGGCCATCGGAGCCCAGCGCCAGGGCAGCGCGGTCAAGGCCGACACCGGCGGGCTGGCGCTCAGCAGCCACGGCCTGCTGCGGCTGGTCCGCAACCCCCGCTGGGTCCTGGGGCTGCTGCTGCTGGCGGCCGGGATGGCGATGAACGCCGTCGCGCTGGTCACGGCGCCGCTCACCGTGGTCCAGCCGATCGGGGCGATCGCGCTCGTCATCACCACAATCGTCAACGCCAAGGACCAGGGGCTGAGCATCAACCGGGCCACGGTCGTGGCCATCTCCGCCTGCGTCACCGGATCGGCGCTGTTCGTGGTGCTGGCCATCACCGCGACGCAGGAAAACCATCACGTCAGCTACTCGGACGAGCTGACCGTTGTGCTCCTGCTGGCCCTTGCCGTCGGCCTCTTCGGCACGCTCGCCGTGCTCTTCAAGCACCGCGTGAGTGCCTTCATCTACATCCTCGGCGCGGGTGTCCTGTTCGGCTTCGTGGCCGTCCTGACCCGCATTATCGGCAAGCACCTGCTGGATCCGAACGGGCTGGGCCTGCTGAACGTGCAGTGGTATTCGGTGGTCGCCATCGTGGCCGCGGGCGGACTCGGATCGTGGTTCGTCCAGAGCGCCTACTCCGGCGGCCCTCCGGACCTGGTGATTGCCGGGCTGACCGTGATTGACCCGATCGTGGGCATCGCGATCGGCATCACGATCCTCGGCGAACTGCGTCCCGACGTCCACGCCGTGACGGCGGTTGCGATGGGGACGGCCGCAACCCTTGCTATCGTGGGAGTGATAGCCCTTTCCAGACACCACCCCGAGGTCATCAAGCGAAAGAAGGACGCCCGGAAGGCCGCGGGCCGGTTGACCTAGGGCATCAGTTCGGACTTCAGCAGTACAGCAGCAGGCCCGGCGCCTTGCGCCGACGGCCGGCAGGCGACCACAGACCCAGCTGCCCGCATCGTGACTACCAGGAGCTTCCCACGTGACCATGCCTGACAACCAGAAACCGCTGACCATCCTGATTGCCGCGGACACGTACCCGCCCCACCTCAACGGCGCCGCCATGTTCGGCTACCGGCTGGCCGGGGGAATGACCGCCCGCGGACACGACGTGCACGTCCTGGCCTGCCGTCCGGGCAAGGGCCCGAGCTTCAGCGAGTTCCGCGACGAAGCCACGGTGCACCGGATCCGCTCCCACTCAGTGCCGACGCACGAATACTTCCGGATCACTTTTCCGTGGGAGATCAAGAAGGAAATCAGCCTGCTCTTCGACCGGATCCAGCCGGACGTGGTCCACATCCAGAGCCACTACATGATCGGCGAGCACGTCCTGTACGAGGCCGTGAAACGCGGCATCAGGGTCGTGGCCACCAACCACTTCATGCCCGAGAACCTGAACCCCTTCCTGCCCTTCCCGCAGTGGTTCAAGGACATCGTGGGCCGCATTTCCTGGAAGGACATGGGCAAGGTCATGGGCCAGGCCGACGTCGTGACCACCCCCACGCCGCTGGCCGCCAAGGCCATGCACCAGCATGCCTTCCTGCGCAAGGTCCTTCCCCTCTCCAACGGCATCGACGCCGCGGCCTACGAGCCCAGGCCCGGCGAGACGGTTGAGCGGCACGCAAGCCCCACCGTGCTGTTCGTCGGCCGGCTCGCCGAGGAAAAACACGTCGACGTGCTGATCGACGCGGTCTCCAAGACCCCCGCGGACCTGGACATCCACCTCGAGATTATCGGCGGCGGCGAAGTCCGGCCTGCCCTCGAGGCGCGGGTTGCCCGGCTCTGCCTGCAGGACCGGATCAAGTTCCTGGGCCTGGCCAGCGACGCCGAGCTCCGCAGGGCCTACCTCGCGGCGGACCTGTTCTGCATGCCCGGCACGGCCGAACTCCAGTCCCTGGTCACCCTGGAGGCGATGTCCGCCTCCACGCCGGTGCTGCTGGCGGACGCCATGGCCCTGCCGCACCTGGTGCGCGACGGCGAGAACGGCTACCTGTTCACCCCCAACGACAGCGACGACCTGGCCGCCAAAATGGTCCGGGTGCTCACCCTTCCGGCCGGCGAACTCGAGGCCATGGGCAAGGGAAGCCGGGGCATCGTGGAGAGCCACAGCCTCGAACGCACCCTGCAGACCTTCGAGGACATCTACCGCGGCGCCAGCTACGACGACCTCGTCGTCTGACCCTGCCGTTGACCGGGCAGGGTGGTAGCGCCGCCTTGCAAGGCCGCGCGTCACCCGCCGCGCGTCACCCGCCGCGCGGCACGGCCGCGTGCACGTCATGGACGACTACTATTGTTAGAGTGTTTTTGCCCGGAAGCAGTCCGGCCCCGCACGGGCCGCCACGGTTTCCGGGCGCGGGGGGCTATAGCTCAGCTGGTTAGAGCGCGGGACTCATAATCCTAAGGTCCTCGGTTCAAGTCCGAGTAGCCCTACAGCTAGATTCCGGGGGTTTCAGCCTGTTTCAGGGGGAGCCGAAAGAATCTCATGTCACTACGGTGTCACTACCGGTAGTTATCCACAGGTTTCGAACATATATTTGAGCCGGGATTACTATTGACGTGTGAACAGAATTGACATAATGGAGTACGAACGACGGGCACTTGATGGTGACTGGCGAGCAGCGGTAACGATCTTGTCACGAGCGTCATTGAAACCATAGGTTCGAGCAGCACTCCAGTCAGCCAACGCCCATGACGAGGTTAGGTTGGCTCTTGCCATGAGGTCGGATGTGACTCCCGAGGAGCTGGTCTGGTGTGCGCAGACCGAAAACACTTTCATGCTGAATCGCTTGGTGAGTCACCCGAAGACTCCCCTTGCCACCGTCAAAGCCATCAGGGACCGTTCAGCGGGTCGCGGCGGGGAAGTCTGGGAAATGCTCCACGCCTACGCCGAACGGACAGTAGAAGGCATCGTGCGCGAGGCTGGAGGGCTTCACAGTGGACAGTGATGCGGGTGGTCGGGAAGTCGCCCGGTAGCCTGACCCCATGACTGATATTGGGGGAGCGGCTGAGAAAGACCAGCCCAAAAAGAGGAAATCCGGTTGCGGCTTGTTCGCGCTGGCCGTCGTACTGCTGTTTGTCGTCCTTATTGTCGTGAGTTGCGTCAACAATGCCAACACTCCGAAGGCGAACCCGTATCAGTTCACGCCCTCCGCAACGGCTACGGCCCCGTCAGTGGATGCTGCGACGATGAGCAAGGTGAAGTCCGCCTGCGAAGCCCAGCTAAAGGCAGTTGCAGCAAACAGCGGACGAGCGATAGCCAACGTCGCCCCAAAGCCATACAGCATCGTGAGCGTGACCTTCACCGGGGAAGTCAAGCAGGTTGACCTGCCCTACAAGGAAATCGCGTGGGAGGTTCCCGTCACGTGGGTCAGCAAGGTCGCTGACGGCAGCAACCTAACAACCAGCCAGACGTGCCAGTTCCGCAAGTTGCAGGACGACGCCCGGTATCTCCCATGAGCGCTGGGGGAAACTTGTTTGGTTCGGGGATCGTCTGGATGCGCATTGTGGCTATCGCCGTGGTCTTCGCGGCGTGGTCCCAGATCGCTAGCTGCAACGCGAATGCAAAAGCCAAAGATGAGGCTGACTACAACGTCGCCATGGCAACGTCCGATGGGGCGATTGAGTACTGCAAGAAATCGCTCCGATTTCTAGAGGGCGATCGAGAGCGCTTTGAGGTCACCGGTACTAATGCCGTGCGTAGGTCCAGTACCAGCACTGCCTACGATGTCACCCTTGGCTACAAGTACTTGGACGGGTATCGGAGGGCAATGACTACCAGCACGTTCAACTGCGCCACGCTGTACATGGGTAGCGACCGTGGCTGGGAGACTGCCCGAAGGTAGCGACCCCTTAAACAAAAAAGAACCCCCGCTCACCTGTGAAGGTAAACGGGGGTTCTTTAGATACATCCGATGCTTTTAGGTCGGATGGTGTCAGCCTACTTTTCTCCGGAGTGCCGGAGCGAGTCACGGCGCGAAGGCTCGAATGAAAGCATCGACCGCCGGGAGAGCCATCACGCGGGTGATAGCTAGGTGCCGGGGCAGTTTCCTACGCGGCTTAGAACGCTCTCAGGTGGTTAGTCGTCGCAGTTCTGCAAGACCCAGTTCTGAGCGCGCCAGATGACGTTGTAGAGGTTGTAGGGCGCTACATCATAGGTGTCCCACTTCTGGCCGACGCGAGCGGTCCAGTTGGGAATGTGGCCACAGCAGACACGGTGTCCGAAGATATAGAACAGTGCATGTGGCAGAGCGCGCTTCATCATGGAAGGCCTTTCCATTGTCGCTGGCCCCCGATTGGGGCTAGCGTAGCTGCGCGCTCATAGCGTTCATGGTAGCTGACCATCGCCCTATCGTTTGCCCGTGAACATCGCGGACACTTCCCCCAGGGACGCGGCTGCGGTGAGGTCGGCGGCAAGCGGGAGCGCGTCGGCCGCCCCCATGTTTGAGTCGTCCTCATACCAGCGGTCACCGAAGATGCGCTCCAGGTCCGCCAGGAGCTCCGGAGCCGTCATGCCCAGCTGTTCGGCCATGTCTCCGAGCCCTCGCACGGGAGCGTGACCCGGACGCCGCGGTTGGTGGGTCCGGGAGCGGGAAGAACGCCGCCGAGAACTGGCCCCTGACCCCGATCCGGGACCCGCAGCCACGGGAGCCGTGGCCGATGTCCGACGTCGGCCCGGCTCCTTCTGTCTGCCCGCCCCCTTCCCGCCCCGGTCAGCTGCTTCCGCGTCCCTTCCCGCCCCTTCACCGGACGTCCCGTCACTTGCGGGGCCCAGCACCCTGCGGTAAGTTACTCATCAGTAACATCAGGCCGGCGCGAGGCCTACGTCCTTTTGGTCGCCGCTGAGCACGAGTGAAGGAATCCCATGTCCAAAGCTGAAATCGATATTAACAACCTCCCGTACGCCGATGGTGACTTCTTCGCCTTCGAGCAGCTGCTCAGCGGTAAGGAGCAGGACCGTCTGGCGGAAGTCCGGGAGTTCCTGGCCCGCGAGGTCAAGCCGATCGCCGTCGACTGCTGGAACCGCGGGGAATTCCCGATGGAGCTCATCCCGATGCTGGCCGAGATCGACCTGGTCAGCCCGGTCAGGAGGCAGGGCTATTCCAACCTCTTCGCCGGAATCCTGCACGCCGAAGCAACCCGCGCGGACACCTCGATCGCCACCTTCATGGGTGTCCACGACGGACTCTTCACGGGCTCGATCGAGGCCCTCGCCTCCCAGGAGCAGCAGGAGGCCTGGCTGCCGGACATCTACTCGCTGAAGAAGATCGGCGCCTTCGGCCTGACCGAACCCCTCGGCGGCTCCGACGTCGCGGGCGGAACCCGGACCACCGCGCGCCGTGAGGGCGGCAACTGGATCCTCAACGGCGCCAAGCGCTGGATCGGCAACGCCACCTTCTCCGACTGGGTGGTCATCTACGCCCGGGACCTGGCCGACAACCAGGTCAAGGGTTTTCTCGTGGACACCAGGACCGAGGGGTACAGCGCCACCAAAATCGAGAACAAGATCTCGCTGCGCACCGTGCAGAACGCCGACATCACGCTGGACAACGTCCTGGTGCCGGACTTCTTCAAGCTCGCCCATGCCAACAGCTTCCGGGACACCAACAAGGTCCTCAAGGTCACCCGGCTCGCGGTCGCCTGGCAGGCCGTGGGCCAGCAGCTCGCCGCTTTCGACGTCGCCCGCCGCTACGCCGTCGAGCGCAGCCAGTTCGGACGCCCCATCGCCTCCTTCCAGCTGGTCCAGCACCAGCTGGTGCAGATCCTCGGCAACGCCGTCAGCTCCATGGGCATGATGGTCCGCCTGTCCCAGCTGGAGGACGCCGGCCAGGCCAAGGACGAGCAGTCCGCCCTGGCCAAGGCCTTCACCACCGCCCGGATGCGGGAGAGCGTGGCCCTGGGCCGCGGCATCCTCGGCGGCAACGGGATCGTGACGGACTACGAGATGGCCAAGGTCTTCGCCGACGCGGAAGCCATCTACTCCTACGAGGGCACGCACGAGATCAACACCCTCGTCACCGGACGGGCCATCACCGGCATCTCCGCCATCGTCTGACCGGCCGCTGTCCGCGCTCCGGGGGCGGGGCGTCCGCAGGCGCAGGAGCCGGCCCGCACGGGTGCACCGTCAGCCCGGACCGGGCTCGAGGGGGAGCAGCACCGAAGGCCGCAGGTCCATCACGAACGCCAGCGGATTGAGGTACTCCCCGCCGCGGCGCACGCCCCAGTGGATGCAGGGAACCGGGCCGCAGTGTCCGGGGCGCGACGACCCCAGGACGCCGCCCTTCGAGACGGCCGCGCCGGGAAGGAGTTCGCTCTGGACGGGTTCGAAACTGCTCCTCAGTCCGTTGCCGTGATCGATGGTGATGACGGGCCGGTCGACGACGACGCCGACGAAGCTCACGGTGCCGGCCGCCGGCGAGGTGACGGGGGCGCCGTCGTGCGCTGCCCGCAGGTCCACGCCCCGGTGGCCGCTCAGCCACGGCTTGGCCGGCGGATGGAAGGCGCGCAGCACATCGGGCCTGGGATCCAGCGGCCAGCTCCATCCCGCCGGGGCGGGAATTGCCGTCCGTGCCAGCGCAACTCCGGCCACCGCTGCGGCCGTAGCCGCCCCTGCCGGCGCAACTCCGCCCGCCGGTCCGGCCGCGCCTGCCGCGGCGGGGGATAGTGCCAGGAACAGGACCGCGAGGAGCGCCGGGATCTTCATCCGGCCAGCCTGCCGCCCGACGCCTGCCGGGCGGAAGCAGCGGCACGCGCCATGTGGAAAAGGTCCGGGATGCGGCCGCCGCCGGCACACCGGCAGCGCCCGCGGCAGCACGCCCGGCCGAACACGCACCGGTCCGCATGGCGGAACCCGGAGCCTGCCGAAAGCGGTCCGGCGGGCGGGCCCCCTGTAGTACACTTGGTGGAGCAGTTTGCTGTGCCCTCACGCTCGTTCGATCTAGGTTCAATTTAGGTTCAATCTAGATTGTCAAAGCCGGTACGTCTCATTCAGAGGTGCGGGGGAGCAGTGGCTGACTACGCGTATCCAGCCCTCCTCATTCGAAGCTTCAACTCTTCAATGTGTGGAGGACTGCGCTTCCTGCGGTCCGGACCTCCTGGTCCGGATAGGGAGTGCGGTGGATGCCAGGAGCAGCGCCCGCCTGGGTGTTGCTGAACAACCGTCAACTATTGGCAGGGTAAGACAGCCTGAGGGCTCTCTCATGAATGACCTGCCGGAAGGAGCGCCGGCATGCCCGTCGTAACTATGCGCCAGCTGCTTGACAGCGGCGTCCACTTTGGACACCAGACCCGCCGTTGGAACCCGAAGATGAAGCGGTTCATCTTCACGGAGCGCAACGGTATCTACATCATTGACCTGCAGCAGTCGCTGTCCTACATCGACCGCGCCTACGAGTTCGTGAAGGCCACCGTTGCTCACGGCGGCACCGTGCTCTTCGTCGGCACCAAGAAGCAGGCCCAGGAATCAATCGCCGAGCAGGCCACCCGTGTTGGCCAGCCGTACGTCAACCAGCGTTGGCTCGGCGGCATGCTGACCAACTTCCAGACGGTCTCCAAGCGCATCCAGCGCATGAAGGAACTCGAAGAGATCGACTTCGACGACGTCGCCGGTTCCGCTTACACCAAGAAGGAACTGCTGCTCCTTCGCCGCGAACTCACCAAGCTGGCCACCAACCTCGGTGGTATCCGCAACCTCACGAAGGCGCCCTCCGCCCTGTGGATCGTTGACACCAAGAAGGAACACCTTGCTGTCGACGAAGCCAAGAAGCTGAACATCCCGGTTGTTGCCATCCTGGACACCAACTGCGATCCCGACGAAGTCGACTTCCCGATCCCGGGCAACGACGACGCCATCCGCTCCGTCAACCTGCTGACCCGCGTTGTTGCCGACGCCGTTGCCGAGGGCCTCATCGCCCGCCACAACCGCGCCACCGGCACCACGGAAGCTCCGGAAGAGCCGATGGCCGAGTGGGAGCGCGAGCTCCTCGAAGGCGGCAAGGCCGAAGCGGCTGCTGCTCCCGCCGCCGCTGAAGAGGCACCCGCTGCGGCTGACGCCGCTGCTGCTGCCGAAGCTCCCGCCGAGGAAGCTCCCGCTGCTGCTGCAGAGGAAGCCCCGGCAGCTGCCGAGGCAACCGAAGTTGCTGACGACGCCGCCGGCGAAGCCAAGTAACGAAGCCAAGTAACTAAGCACAAGTAAATCCGGATCTCCCCCACACGCCGTCCGCGGCGCAGGGGGTACTGACAGGATGGCCGCTCACTCGGTGAGCAGCCGTCCTGTCGGTCCGTACACCACATAAAATTTCTAGACAGAGGGGTTCACATGGCGAACTACACTGCCGCTGATATCAAGGCTCTGCGCGAGCGCACCGGCGCCGGCATGATGGATGTCAAGAAGGCTCTTGACGAAGCCAACGGCGACGCCGAGAAGGCCATCGAAATCATCCGCATCAAGGGCCTGAAGGGCGCTACCAAGCGCGAAGGCCGCTCCACCGCGGAAGGCCTGGTCGCGGCCAAGGTCGACGGCGGCGTCGGCGTGATGATCGAAGTCAACTGCGAGACCGACTTCGTCGCGAAGGCTGATAAGTTCATCCAGCTCGCCGACAAGGTCCTGGCCGTTGCTGTCGAGTCCGGCGCTGCCGACCTCGAGACCCTGCTGGCCACCGAGGTCGACGGCAAGCCGCTGTCCGAGGTCGTCGTCGAAGAGGGCGCCGTCCTGGGCGAGAAGGTTGTGGTCCGCCGCATCTCCCGCATCGAGGGCGCCACGGTCGACGCTTACCTGCACAAGACCTCCAAGGACCTCCCGGCCCAGGTCGGCGTGCTGTTCGCCGTTGACGGCGAAGGCGAAGGGGCCGCTACGGCAGCCCACGACGTCGCCGTCCACATCGCCGCGATGTCACCGAACTACCTCTCCCGCGAGGATGTTCCGGCCGAGCTCGTCGAGTCCGAGCGCCGCATCGCCGGGGAAACCGCCAAGGCTGAAGGCAAGCCCGAGGCGGCAATGACCAAGATTGTGGAAGGCCGTGTCACGGGCTTCTACAAGGGCGAGGTCCTCCTCGACCAGTCGTTCGCCAAGGACGCCAAGAAGTCCGTCGCACAGGTCCTCGAAGAGGCCGGCGTCAAGGGAACCGCCTTCGCGCGTTTCCGCGTCGGTTCCTGATCAGGGCGTAGCCGGACACCAGTCAGGCATCAGCCAGACACGCTAAGGGGGTGGTCACCGTGGTGGCCACCCCTTTTGCATGCACCCGCGACAGCCACCGCTGGCAGCATGCGTCCGCCCGGGCGGAATCACGCCCCGGCCCCCCAGCACGATAATCTAGCCCAGAGTCCACCAACGGGAAGGCACCATGGAAACCGTCACTTCAGCCCAGCCAAGAAAGTCCCGGCGCCGCGTTCTCTTGAAGCTGTCCGGCGAGGTCTTCGGCGGCGGCAAGCTCGGCGTTGACCCGGATACCGTCCGCGGCGTGGCCAAGCAGATCGCAGCCGCAGTCCCCGACGTCGAGGTCGCCATCGTCGTCGGCGGCGGGAACTTCTTCCGCGGCGCCGAACTGTCCCAGAGCGGCATGGACCGCTCACGCGCCGACTACATGGGCATGCTCGGCACCGTCATGAACTGCCTGGCGCTCCAGGACTTCCTGGAACAGGCGGGCGTGGAAACCCGCGTGCAGAGCGCCATCACCATGGGCCAGGTCGCCGAGGCCTACATCCCGCGCCGCGCCATCCGCCACATGGAAAAGGGCCGCGTCGTCATCTTCGGCGCCGGGGCCGGCCTGCCGTACTTCTCCACCGACACCGTGGCGGCCCAGCGGGCCCTGGAGGTCCACGCCGACGTCGTCCTGATGGCCAAGAGCGGCGTCGACGGCGTCTACACCGCCGACCCCAAGAAGGACCCCTCGGCCGAGAAACTCCACCACCTCAGCTACGACGAGGCCCTGCGCCGCGACATCCGCGTGATGGACCAGACCGCCATGACCATGTGCAAGGACAACAACCTGACCATGGTCGTGTTCGGGATGGAAGGCGAAGGCAACGTCACCCGGGCCATCCGCGGCGAGGAGCTGGGCACCGTCGTCACCCCGTAGCAGCGGCTAGGATGTCTTGAGGACGAAGACCGTGCAGCGTCCCGGCCCGCCGGGACGCACCAATTTTTGAGGAGAGATCGTGATCGAAGAAACCTTGCTCGAAGCCGGGGACAAGATGGACAAGGCGGTAGAGGTAGCCAAGGAAGACTTCGCCTCGATCCGTACGGGCCGGGCCACGCCGGGCCTGTACAACCGGGTGCTGGTGGAATACTACGGTTCGCCGACGCCGCTGCAGCAGCTGGCCTCCTTCGCCGTTCCGGACGCGCGCACCATCCTCATCACGCCGTTCGACAAGACGGCCCTGCGCGACATCGAACGCGCCCTGAGCGACTCCGAGGTCGGCGCCAACCCCTCCAACGACGGCAACGTCATCCGGATCACCATCCCGGAGCTGACCCAGGAACGCCGCAAGGAATACGTCAAGATCGTCAAGTCCAAGGGCGAGGACGCCAAGATCTCCATCCGCAACATCCGCCGCAAGGCCAAGGAAACCCTGGACAAGCTGGTCAAGGACGGCGACGCCGGCGAGGACGAGGGCAGCCGGGGCGAAAAGGAACTCGATGCCATGACCAAGGCACACGTCGACGGGATTGACGAGCTGCTCAAGCGCAAGGAAGCTGAGCTGCTCGAGGTCTGATGGGGCAGGCACAACAGGCCCCCGGGCCGGGCGTCCGGGGGCGGGGGAAACGCAGCAACCCGACGCCCAAGGCAGGTCGGAACCTTCCCGCGGCCATCGTGGTGGGCCTCGGCATGCTTTTGGCTGTCCTGGCCGGCCTGCTGTTCCTCCCGTTGGGCTTCGTCCTGATCGTCACCGCCTTCGCCGTTTTCGGCGTCTGGGAGATCTTCCGGGCCCTGGAGGCGGCAGGCACCCGGCTTCCCATCGTCCCGGTCCTGACCGGGACGGTCGCGATGCCCGTGGCCGCCTATTTCGGCGGCCTGGAAAGCCTGCTCTTCGCCATGCTGGCCAGCAGCGTGGCCGTGCTGCTGTGGCGCTCCCTGGAAGGCGCGGCCGGTTCGGCGCGCGGCATCTTCGCCGGTGTCTTCACCATGGCGTGGGTGCCGTTCCTGGTCAGCTTCGCCGTGCTGCCGCTGCACACCGCGGCCGGCCTGGCGCCGGTGGGCCTCTGGCCCGGCGGCGTGGTGCCGCCCGGCGCCTGGCAGGTCGCCTTGCTGCTGCTGCTGGTGGTCTCCAATGACACCTTCGGCTACCTCGTGGGCGCCTTCCTGGGCAAGCATCCGATGGCGCCCAAAATCAGCCCGAAGAAGACCTGGGAAGGCTTCGCGGGCTCCATCGGCGGGGCCATGGTCATCGGCGTGCTGGGCAATACCTTCCTGCTGGGCAGGCCCTGGTGGCTCGGAGCGGTGCTCGCCGTGGGCATGGTGGCGGCGGCCACCGCCGGGGACCTTGCCGAGTCCATGGTGAAACGCGAACTGGGCATCAAGGACATGAGCAGCATCCTGCCCGGCCACGGGGGAGTGATGGACCGGCTGGACTCGATCGTGTTCGCGTCGCCGGTGGCCTTCATCCTCTTCGCCGCCGCCGGCGGGTAGGCCCGCCCGGACGACCACTTCCGGCCCCTAGAATGGTGCCGGACAACCCAGCCGAACGGCACCGAAGGAAACATAGTTACAGTGGACATTCAACGGCAGATTCCTGCGTCCTTTGACCGCGTGCAGCGGAACCAGTATGGCTACAACGCCAAGCAGGTCGATCAGTTCCTGCTGCGTGCACGGGTGGCGTTTGAGACGCCCAACGCGGCGGACCGCCAGGTCAAGAGTGCCGACGTCCGGGCCGTCTCCTTCGACCCGGTCAAGGGCGGTTATGCCGCCGCCGGCGTCGACGCCGCCCTGGACCGCCTCGAAGACGCCCTGGCGCGGCGCGAACGCGACGAACTGGTCGCCGAAGGCGGCGAGGAAGCGTGGCTGCGCGAAATCGGCAGGCTTGCCGGTGTGCTCCGCGGCCGCCTGCACCGCCCGGACGGCCGGCGCTTCCGGCGCCCCACCAAGGCCAAGGCCCGCAGCTACAACACCACCGACGTCGACGACCTGTGCCACGAGCTGATCGGCTATCTCGAAGCAGACCAGCCGCTGAGCGTGGACAACATCCGCCGCGCGGTCTTCCGCCCGGCGATCGGCCGGGACGGCTACGAGGAAAGCCAGGTCGACGCCTTCCTGGAGCGCGCCGTCGAACTGATGGCCTCGATCGACTGACGTCCGCCCCCCGGTCTCAGCGCTCGGTCGCCAGCGGCCGTTCCGGGCTGTGCAGCCGGGTCATCAGCCGCGTGATCGTCCGCGGCACCCGGCTCTTCGTGGCCCGGGACACCAGAATGACGACGGCGAACGCGGCGGGGACCGTCCACGCGGCGGGCTGCGCGAGCCACGGCGGCGTCCCGGCGGCACCCAGCAGCGAGCCGGCCACCATGGCCCCGCCGCAGAGCACACCGCCGGTCACCATGCCGGCAATCGCGCCCGCGTCCGTCAGCCCCCGCCACCAGATGCCCAGCAGGAGCACGGGGCAGATGGCGGACGCGGTGAACGCGAACACGAGCCCCACGGTTCCGGCCAGCGCCATGGACTCTGTCATGACGGCGAACCCCAGCGGCACGATCGCGGAGACCAGCGCCGCCAGCCGGAAGCCCCGCACGCTGCCGCCGAGCACATCCTGGCTGATCACGCCCGCGAGCGAGACCACGAGTCCCGAGGTCGTGGAGAGGAACGCGGCGAACGCCCCGGCCACGACGAGGGCGGACAACAGGTCGCCGGCCGTCCCGCCGATGATCCGGCCCGGCAGCAGCAGCACGAGGGCATCCGCGTGGCCGCTCCGGGCCAGTTCCGGCGCGAACATGCGCCCGGTCAGGCCGTACGCCGTCGGAAACAGGTAGAAGACCGAGAGCAGGCCCAGCACAATCAGGGTGGTCCGGCGCGCCGACTGGCCGTCCGGATTCGTATAGAACCGCACCAGGACATGCGGCAGCCCGAGCGTGCCGAACAGCAGGGCCACGAACAGGGAGATGCTCTGGTACGGTCCGGCCGGGGACACCCCGGTGGGATTCACGGCGGCGTCCGCCACGGCAGGGGCGCCGGTGCCGGCGAGCACAAAGAAGATGAACAGGAGCGGGACGGCCAGCGCCGTGAGTTTCAGCCAGTACTGGAACGCCTGGACGAAGGTGATGGAACGCATCCCGCCCGCCACCACGGTGACGCAGACGACGGCGACCACCGCCACCTGCCCGACCCAGGCCGGCAGTCCCGTGGTGATCCGGATGGCCAGGCCCGCCCCGTGAAGCTGCGGGACAATGTAGAGCCACCCGACGAGCACCACCACGACGCTCGTGACCCGGCGGACCGCCCGCGACTCGAGCCGGGCCTCGGTGAAGTCCGGAATGGTGTAGGCGCCGGAACGCCGCAGCGGAGCGGCCACGAACAGGAGCAGCATCAGGTAGCCGGCGGTGAAGCCCACCGGGAACCACAGGGCATCGGTGCCGGAGAGCAGGACCAGCCCGGCCACGCCCAGGAAGCTGGCGGCGGAGAGGTATTCCCCGCCGATCGCCGAGGCGTTCCACCAGGGCCGGACGGTCCGCGAGGCCACATAGAAGTCCCCGGTGGTCCGGGAGATCCGCAACCCGTAGAAGCCGATGACGACGGTGGCCAGCGAGACGGCGGCGAACGCCGCAAGGCCGAGGGCCGGGTTCATGCCCCGCTCATTTGTCCCCCGCCAGCTCCCGGTACCGGGCCTCGTTCCGTGCCGCCGTCCGCACGTACAGCCAGGCGCCGAGTCCGATCACGGGATAGATTCCGGCGCCGAGCAGGACCCAGTCGAAGGGAAGGCCGGCAATCTTCGATGCAGCCAGTCCCGGGACCAGCCCGAGCATGAGCCGGAAGCCGAGCAGGATCAGCAGGAAGCCCCCGGCCACCACGAGGCCCAGCCGCAGCTGCGACCGGATCAGCGACCGGACAAACACCTGCCCGGCGTCGGATTCCTCCGCGGCTTCGCGCGAATCGGCGGCCGACCGCGCAGCGGGAAGCGCCGCGCTGCCCTGGGCGCTGACGCGCTGTACTTTGGCGCGCGGGGCGGTGACGCGGACCCGGGTCATGACTGCGGCCGGACCCGGGTCGACTGGAGCTTCTCCCGCACGGCCGGCAGGTGCCGGCGGCTGATGGGCAGTTCGGCCCCGGCCACGGTCACGCTGGGGCTTGCCGCGGCGAGTTTCAGGTGGCTGACGTGGTTCAGCGCGATCAGGTAGGAGCGGTGGGTGCGGATGAACCCGGCGTCGGCCCATTGCTGTTCGAGATCCGCGAGCGGCACCCGGATGAGGTAGCTCGCGTCCGCGGTGTGGAGCCTGGCGTAGTCGCCCTGCGCCTGCACGTAGGTGACGTCGTCGCGCCGGATCATCCGGGTGGTGCCGCCCAGGTCCACCGTGATCATCTCCGGCGCCGGGGCGCCGTCCTTCAGCAGTTCGCTGATGCGCCCGACGGACTTCGCCAGCCGTTCGGCGCGCACGGGCTTGAGCAGGTAATCCACGGCGGCAAGCTCGAACGCCTCCAGCGCGCAGTCCTCGTCCGCGGTGACGAAGACGACGGCGGGCGGGTGGGCGCTGCGGGCGATGACCCGGGCGATGTCGAGTCCGGAGACGGCGGGCATGTGGATGTCGAGGAAGACGGCGTCGACGTCCCCGGCTTCCAGGGCGCGCAGGGCCTCGGCGCCGGAGGAGGCCCGGTGGATGGTGCCGATCCGGTCATCACGGCCGAGCAGGAAGGCCAGTTCCTCGACGGCGGGCAGCTCGTCGTCGGCGACGAGGACGTTAATCATGGTCCCAGCCTACTGCCGGGGCGTTTTGTCCCGCGCCGGTTTGCTGGTTCGATCAGGCGTCGTGACGGGGCTGCGACTTGGGGACACGCATGGTGACCAGGGTGCCCTCGCCGGGGGCGGTCTCGATGACCAGCCCGTTGTCCTCGCCGTAGACCTGCCGCAACCGGGCATCGACGTTGCGCAGCCCCACGTGGTCGCCTTCGCTGTGGCCGGCGAGCAGGGAGCGCAGCTGTTCCGGATCCATGCCCACGCCGTCATCCTCGATTTTCAGCTCGGCGAAGGCGCCGGAGTCATTCGCCGTGATGGAGATGTGCCCGGGGCCCTCCTTGGCCTCCAGGCCGTGCCGCACCGCGTTTTCCACGAGGGGCTGCAGGCTCAGGAAGGGGATCACGGTGCTGAGCACCTCGGGGGCGATCCGCAGGCTCACCTGGACGCGGTCACCGAACCGGGCCCGCTCCAGGAGCAGGTAGCGGTCGATGCAGCGCAGCTCCTCGGCGAGCGTCGTGAAGTCGCCGTGCCGGCGGAAGGAATAGCGGGTGAAGTCGGCGAACTCGACGACGAGTTCCCGTGCCCGCACCGGGTCGGTGTTGATGAAGGACGCGATCGCGTTCAGCGAGTTGTAGATGAAGTGCGGGCTGATCTGGGCCCGGAGCGCGCGTAGCTCGGCTTCCATCAGGAGGGTGCGCGAGGCGTCGAGCTCTGCCAGCTCCACCTGCGCCGCCACCCAGTCGGCCACCTCGCTCGTGGCCCGGACCAGGCCCGCGCCGGCCGCCGGGGCGAAGGCCGCCACGACGCCCACCACCCGGGTGCCGGCCCTGATCGGGGCGATCACCGCGGCGCGCTGCAGGTCCGCCCCGGCCGGGATCACGGCGGTAGGGCCGCCGTCGAGCACCCCGGCCGCCAGGCCCATCAGCAGCGGCCTGAGCTCTTCGCCGGCGCCGTCCCATGCCAGCACGCCCGTCGTGTCGGTGATTGCCAGCGCGTCGCAGCCGAGCAGGCCGCGCAGCTGCCGGCTGGCCTTGGCCGCACCGGCCGGATTCAGGCCGGTCCGCAGGTGCTGCCCCGCCCGGGACGCCGCGTGCAGCGTCCTGTAGGTGGCCCGTTCCGCATCGGTGCCCAGCTCCCGGAACGAACGGAGGACCTTCAGCCCGACGGCGGCGACGACGGCGATCGCCATGGCGATCACGGCGACCGCGGCGGCGGTAAGCAGGGGAGAGTCCGGCATGGTGCCAGCGTACCGCCGGTGCCGCTGGGCGCAGCATCCCGGCCGCTGGGCGACCCAGGGCGCGGAGGGTATGGATTGTGCGCCGGTCACTGTGCACAGTGATTGTAGTCACATTGGCGGACTGTGCAGCCGGTGTGGACTCACCCGTCTCAATGAGGAGGAACGATGGGTCACGACGCCCACGAAACGGACGCAGCGGCGGCCGTGGACTTCAAGGAAGTCCAGTCGACGGAGCGGTTCCAGCAACTGCGCAAACGTCACCGCAGCTTTGTCTTTCCCATGGCCATAGCATTCCTGCTCTGGTACTTCGCCTACGTGCTGCTGGCCGACTACGCCGTCGGCTTCATGTCCACCAAGGTCTGGGGCAACATCAACATCGGCCTGATCCTGGGCCTGCTGCAGTTCGTGTCCACGTTCGCCATCACCGGCTGGTACGTCAGCTACTCGAACCGGAAACTTGACCCCATTGCCGCCGAGATCCGCCACGAGATCGAAGGCCACGAGTTCGACCAGCACGGCAATCCAGTGATTGGGACAGCAAAATGACACTCATGGTTCCCGCAGTTAACGTCGCGGATCTCAAGGACACCACCCTGCTGAACATGGGCATCTTCGCCCTGTTCGTCGCCATCACCATGGTGATTGTGATCAGGGCCAGCCGCAACAACAAGACCGCGGCGGACTACTACGCGGCCGGGCGTTCCTTCACCGGCCCGCAGAACGGCACGGCCATCGCCGGCGACTACCTCTCGGCGGCCTCCTTCCTGGGCATCACCGGCGCCATCGCCATCAACGGCTACGACGGCTTCATGTACTCCATCGGCTTCCTCGTCGCCTGGCTCGTCGCCCTGCTGCTCGTCGCCGAGCTGCTGCGCAACACCGGCAAGTTCACCATGGCCGACGTGCTCTCGTTCCGCCTCAAGCAGCGCCCGGTGCGCATCGCGGCGGCCATCTCCACGCTCGCCGTCTGTTTCTTCTATCTGCTCGCGCAGATGGCCGGCGCGGGCAGTCTGATCTCCCTGCTCCTGGGCATCAGCGACTGGGGCGGCCAGGCGCTGGTGATCGTCGTCGTCGGCGCGCTGATGATCATGTACGTGCTGATCGGCGGCATGAAGGGCACCACCTGGGTCCAGATCATCAAGGCGATGCTCCTGATTGCCGGGGCCGCGGTCATGACCTTCTGGGTGCTGGCAATCTACGGCTTCAACCTCTCCGACCTGCTGGGCGGTGCGGTGGAAACCTCCAAGAACCCCAACATGCTCAATCCGGGCCTGCAGTACGGCAAGACCGAGACCTCCAAGCTGGACTTCATGTCCCTGGGCCTGGCCTTGGTATTGGGCACCGCCGCCCTGCCGCACGTGCTGATGCGCTTCTACACGGTCCCCACCGCCAAGGAAGCCCGCAAGTCGGTGGTGTGGTCCATCTGGCTGATCGGCATTTTCTACATCTTCACGCTCGTCCTGGGCTACGGCGCAGCGGCGCTCGTGGGCGCCGACACGATCAAGGCCGCTCCGGGCGGCGTCAACTCCGCGGCACCGCTGCTCGCCTTCCACCTGGGCGGACCGCTGCTGCTCGGCTTCATCTCGGCGGTGGCCTTCGCCACCATCCTGGCCGTGGTTGCCGGCCTCACCATCACCGCGGCGGCATCCTTTGCGCACGACATCTACGCCAACGTCATCGCCAAAGGCAAGGCCGGCAAGGGCAAAGCCGACGCCGAGACCGAGGTCAAGGTTGCCCGCCGCACCGTCGTCGTGATCGGCATCCTGGCGATCATCGGCGGCATCTTCGCCAACGGCCAGAACGTCGCGTTCCTCGTGGCGCTCGCGTTCGCCGTGGCCGCCTCGGCAAACCTGCCCACCATTGTCTACTCCCTGTTCTGGCGCAGATTCACCACTCAGGGCGCGCTGTGGAGCATGTACGGCGGGCTTGGCTCGGCCATCATCCTGATCGCACTGTCCCCGGTGGTCTCCGGTGCCAAGACCTCGATGATCCCGGCGGCCAACTTCGCGATCTTCCCGCTCAGCAACCCCGGCATCGTCTCCATCCCGCTGGCGTTCCTGCTGGGCTGGCTGGGCACGGTGCTGGACAAGAAGCTCGAAGACACCACCAAGCAGGCCGAAATGGAAGTCCGCTCCCTCACCGGGGTGGGCGCCGAAAAAGCCGTCAACCACTGACGCTGCCAGCTGGCGTCGATTGAACAGCAGGAGCTCCCGTGCCGCGGCACGGGAGCTCCTGCGCTTGCCCCGTCAGCCGGACGCGTCGGCCTTGTGCCCGCTCAGCCCTCGGCGGAGGCCCGTTCCAGCAGCGGCTGGACCCGGAAGGGAATGAGTTCGCCCATCGCCAGGGCCGTATCCGTCCGGTCCACCCCGTCACAGGCCAGGATCTTGCCGTTGACCCGGAAAAGGTCCTCGGCGTCGAGGGCAACAACGCGGAGCAGGAGGTCGGCAGAGCCGGTCAGGCCGTACCCCTCGAGGATTTCCGGGATGCCCGCCAGCTCCACCGCCAGCTTGCCCAGCTTCTGCTGCTGGACGTGCACGGAGATGAACGCCATCAGCGGGTAGCCCAGCGAGGCGGGGTTGATGCGGCGTTCGAAGGAGAGGAAGACGTGCTTCTTCTCCAGCTGGGCCATCCGCGCCTGCACCGTGTTCCGGGACAGGCCCAGCTTCTGGGCCAGGGCCACGACGGTCCGCCGGGGATCACGGGCCATGGCCGAAAGCAGCCGGGTGTCGGTGCCATCCAAGGGTTGCATAATGCGCAAGATTAGCACGGTGGCGGGCCTCCGGACAGGGCATAATGCTCAACTTATCGGCGGGTGGTTGTACCCGATGAGCATTGTGAGTAGGGTCACAATTATCCGGGGCAACGGCGCCCGGGCGGCGGGCGTGAACCGGGATCACGAGTCCTGGCAGCGCCGGTCAGACGACGTCAGAAGGTTGCGGACAACTGTGATTACGGACGAAACGGGCAGGGGCGGCGCTGCCGCCGGCGGCCCGGGAAACAGTGCAGGATCCACCAGCCGGACGGGCGGGGACCTCGTCCAGCTCATCACCCCGGCGGGTGAACGCGTCAGCCATCCCGAGTTCGACCCCTGGGTCCAGGATGTCAGCGATGAACAGCTCTGCTCGCTCTACGAAGACATGGTGGTCATCCGCCGGATCGATACCGAGGCCACCGCTCTTCAGCGCCAGGGCGAACTCGCCCTGTGGCCGCCGCTGCTGGGACAGGAAGCGTCCCAGATCGGCTCGGCACGGGCCCTCCGCGAGGACGACTTCGTCTTCCCCAGCTACCGCGATAACGGCGTCGCCTATTGCCGCGGGGTGGACCTGGCGGACATTGTGCGCGTCTGGCGCGGCAACGCCTTCGCCGGCTGGGACCCGTACACCGTGAACATGGCAACGACGCAGATCGTGATCGGCGCGCAGACGCTGCATGCCACCGGTTATGCCATGGGTATCCAGAACGACGGCGCCGACTCGGCCGCCGTCGCCTACTTCGGCGACGGTGCCACGAGCGAGGGCGACACCAACGAGGCCATGGTCTTCGCGGCCAGCTTCCAGGCACCGGTGGTCTTCTTCTGCCAGAACAACCACTGGGCGATCTCGGAGCCGGTCCGGCTGCAGTCCCACGTCCAGCTCGCGGACCGGGCCTCTGGCTTCGGCATCCCCAGCATGCGGGTGGACGGCAACGACGTCCTGGCCGTGATGGCCGCAACCCGCATCGCCCTCGACCGGGCACGCCGGGGCAGCGGCCCCACGTTCATCGAGGCCGTTACCTACCGGATGGGCCCGCACACGACGGCGGACGATCCCACCCGTTACCGGGACGCCAACGAGCTCGAGGACTGGGCCGCGAAGGACCCGATCGCGCGGCTGAAATCACTGCTTGACCGCAAGGGCCTGCTCGGCGCTGAACTCGAAACCGCCGTCGCGGCGAAGGCGGACGCCGTGGCCAAGGAACTGAGGGCAGGCTGCATCAACATGCCCGAGCCGGCGCCGCTGGACATCTTCAAGCACGTCTACAGCACGCCCAACTCCTGGCTCGACCGCCAGCAGGACCACTATTCCCGCTACCTGGCTTCCTTCGGCGACCCCGCGGAAGCCGCTTCTGAAGAAGGTGCACGCTGATGACGCAGATGACCTTTGCCCGAGCCATCAACTCGGGCCTGCGCAAGTCCCTGGAAAACGATCCCAAAGTGATCCTGATGGGGGAGGACATCGGCACCCTCGGCGGCGTCTTCCGCGTCACCGACGGGCTGCAGAAAGACTTCGGCAGGCACCGCGTCGTGGACACCCCGCTCGCCGAATCCGGGATCGTGGGCACCGCCGTGGGCCTGGCCTACCGCGGCTACCGCCCGGTGGTGGAGATCCAGTTCGACGGCTTCATCTATGCGGCCTTCGACCAGATTGTCTGCCAGGTGGCCAAGATGCACTACCGCACGCAGGGCGCCGTGAAGATGCCCATCACCATCCGCGTCCCCTTCGGCGGCGGCATCGGCTCCCCGGAATTCCACTCCGAATCACCCGAGGCGTACTTCACGCACACCTCGGGGCTGCGCGTCGTCAGCGTCTCCAACCCGCAGGACGCCCACATCATGATCCAGCAGGCCATCGCCTCGGATGATCCGGTGCTCTTCTTCGAACCGAAGCGCCGCTACCACGACAAGGGCGAGGTGGACGAGTCGCTCGACCTCAGCGCCGCCCTCTCCCTGGAGAAGGCCCGCGTGGTCACCGAAGGCAGGGACGTGACCCTCGTGGCGTACGGGCCGCTCGTCAGGACAGCCCGCGACGCCGCCACCGCGGCCGCCGACGAGGGCATCTCGATCGAGGTGATCGACCTGCGCTCGCTGGCCCCGGTCGACTTCGCGACCCTGGAAGCCTCGGTCCGGAAGACCGGACGCCTGGTCATCACCCATGAGGCAGGCAAGTCCGGCGGCGTGGGCGCCGAGCTGGCCGCCAGCATCACCGAACGCTGCTTCCACCATCTCGAAGCCGCCCCGGTCAGGGTGACCGGCTTCGACGTCCCGTACCCGTATTCCAAGCTTGAAATGCACCACCTGCCCGGCCTGGACCGGATCCTTGACGGCGTCGACCGTGCCCTTGGCCGCCCCAACTCCCTGAGCGGGCTGGAAGGTTGAGCGCCACCATGATCAAGGATTTCAGGCTGCCGGACCTCGGCGAAGGGCTGACCGAATCTGAAATCGTCAGCTGGAAGGTCGGGGTGGGGGACACGGTCTCCCTCAACCAGATCATTGCGGAGGTGGAAACGGCCAAGGCCGTCGTCGAACTTCCCTCGCCCTACGCCGGAGTGGTCACCGCGCTCCTTGAACAGCCGGGCACGGTGGTGGAGGTGGGGAAACCGATCGTTTCGTTCGAAATCCAGAATGATGCCCACGACGACGGCGCCCCCGGCGCCGGCGCCCCCGCCGGCGCTGCGGGCAGTGGTGCCGGCGGGGCCGCGGCTGCCAAGCGGGAGCCCAACCTCGTCGGCTACGGCGCCGTGCTGGAAAGCTCCGGCCGTCCCGCCCGCCGGGCCCGCACGTTTGCATCGCCGGCGGCCGCTTCGGTCGCCGCGGCGGCCCCGGTGGTTGAGCCTATCGAAACCGCGCCGGTGGTTCCGGTGGCAGGGTCCGTCTCGGCCCAGCCCGCCGTCAGCACGTCCCGCCCGGCGGAGCGCCCGAGGTCCACGCCGCCGGTGCGCAAAATGGCCAAGGACCTCGGGGTGGACCTCGAAGCCGTGACCGGCACCGGGGAGCACGGGCTCATCACCCGCGAGGATGTGCTGGCCTTCGTCGGAGGCGGGGACCTGCCGGTGGCAGCCCAGGGGCCGGCGGCGGTTCAGGCCGCGGCCTCAGCGCCCGGCGTGCGGGAGACACGGACCCCGATCAAGGGCGTCCGCAAGTTCACCGCCGCCGCCATGGTGGCGAGTGCCTTCACGGCGCCGCACGCCACGGAATTCCTGACCATCGACGTCACCGCCACCATGGATCTGCTGGCCAGGCTCAAGTCCAGCCGTGCGTTCGCCGGCTACAAGCTCACGCCGCTGACCCTGGCAGCGAAGGCGGTGCTGATCGCCCTGCGGAACCACCCGGCGCTGAACACCCGCTGGGACGAGGCCAACCAGGAGATAGTCCAGTTCAACTATGTGAATCTGGGCATCGCGGCCGCGACTCCGCGGGGGCTGACCGTGCCGAACATCAAGGACGCGGACCGCATGTCCCTCGCCGAACTGTCCACGGCGCTGACCGCCCTGACGGACACGGCACGGGAAGGCAAAACCGGCACGGCGGATCTCGCCGGCGGCACCATCTCCATCACGAACATCGGCGTCTTCGGCATCGACGCAGGCACGCCCATCCTGAATCCGGGGGAGGCCGCGATCCTGGCCCTCGGTGCCGTCCGGAAGATGCCATGGGAGTACAAGGACGAGGTGGCTTTGCGCCAGGTCATGACGTTGAGCCTGTCCTTCGACCACCGGCTGGTCGACGGCGAACAGGGGTCCCGCTTCCTGCAGGACCTGGGCACGATCCTGGCCGATCCGGGCATGGCGCTGGCCATGGTCTAGCCACCCCAGTCAATGAAGCCGCCGGCCGTCCCATTCGAAAGAAAGGGGCGGCCGGCGGCTTTGTTGTGCCCGAGGTAGCCGTCCGGGGGCACTTTGGGGCTGGATCCGACGTCGGGCGCTGCATTTACCGGCGTGTCCGCGCCAAAGTCCCCCCGGACCGCCGTGGTAGGTGCGGGGAAGGGGCCAGGCGATGGTGTCCAGGTCTCCAACGTGGGTGCCGGTGTCGGGTGTCGTGACTGCGGCTATAAAGCGGCGCAAGGGAGCGCCAATTTGGATCAGGGTTAGACAGGCCTTGGGTGGGCAGACGGTAACCGTAGCCGGGACGCGGCCGCGGAGCTCGTCATCCCCGGGTGTCGCAGGACGAATCCAAGAACTTAAACAGCTACTACGGGCCATCGTGCTGGACCATCGGCGAAAGGGGCGATCCCACCGGGTGGGGCCTACTTCCTCAAGGTATCCCCAAGCGGCGCGGTCCACAGTTCAGTCGGGACGGCCTGCCTGCCTGCCCAATTGCTTTGAGGAAGAAGATGAGATTATGTCTGATGAAACAAGCACCGTCAGCTTGTCAAAGAGGCTGAGCCGGCATTTGCGCCCACGGACCCGGCTGGCTCGATTACGTCTCGATCGAACACCCCTCCCCGGTTTCATTGCGATCACCGACAGGGTGCATGCCCTGGACCAAGTGATGGCGGAGTCACTGCGGCCGGTCACGTTGCACGCCCTGCGCTTGCTGCTCGGGGTCCTGTTCGTGTGGTTTGGTGGGCTTAAGGTCATCGGACATTCTCCGGTGGCTGGCCTCATCGCGCAAACACTGCCATTCGGCCATGACCATCTCGTGCTGGTGCTACTGGGAACTGCAGAGTTGGGGCTTGGCGCCCTCCTACTCAGCGGGGCATTCCTTCGCCTCGCATTGTTGGCAGTGGGCCTGCACCTGGCAGGAACTTTCTCCACCTTCGCAATGGCACCCGCATTGATGTTCAGCGACAGCAACCCTTTACTGCTGACGGCCGATGGCGAATTCGTGGCGAAAAACAGCGTGCTCATCGCTGCCGCCCTGGTTCTCATTACCCACGCGAGCCCGGGTACGGCCAATTCGTCCGTCCCGATGCCCGAAAATCCGATCGAAGCGCCGGAGACACAGGCGCCCCTTGAACGCCGGCTTCCGGAAGACTGAATTGGTACCGCGGGTGCGTTTTTGCTGATCCCGGCGTCGGCGAGGTTGTTGCCTGCGGCTAATCCCGGGGAACTGCCGGAACCATCAGCGCGGCCAGTGCCATACTCTCGAGCAACGGCCTGGCCCGCCTGATCGCCAGCCGCCGGCCATGGCTGCGCACCGAATGCGGGGTGGAGTTGATCAGGCCGAAGGTCGCGTGCGCCCGTACCCGCAGTTCGGCGGCCTCGGTGCCGGCATGCAGCTCCGACAGGACCTCCACCCACAGCTCCACGTAGCTGCGCTGCAGAGTGCGGACCTCCGCCTGGTCCTCGTCGGTGAGGCTGCTGAAATCCTGGTCCTGCACCCGGATGACGTCGGGCTTGCTCAGGGCGAAGTCCACCTGGAACGCCACCAGCCCGGCCAGGGCCTCCGCGGCGCCGTCCGACTCCGCCACGACGCGGCGGCCGCCGTCGAGCAGGTCCTGGCTGACGCTCAACAGCAGGGCGCCGAGCACGGCCTGCTTCCCGGCGAAGTGGCGGTAGACCGCCGGGCCGCTGACTCCGGCCGCGGCCCCGAGGTCCTCCAGGGAGACGCGGTTGAAACCCTCGACGGCGAACAGCGCCGCGGCCGCGGACAACAGGGCCTGCCGGCGGTTCTCCTTGGCCTGGCTGCGCTGGGTCGTCTGGCTGGGCTCGGTCACCGCACCTCCCTCGTTTCACGTGTCTATGTTGGACATCACAGTTAATAGAGACTAACCTAAAACTGAGTTATTCGATACTAACCGGGATGGCGGGGCCGCCACCCGGGCGCACCGCCCATCCGGCCAAGGGCAGGGAACGGAAGCAGTCAATGGAGACAATCGCCAGCCAGCTGGACGCCACGGGTGCCGCCTACGCCGCGAACCGCGACGCCCAGCTGGGGCTTGCCCGCGAGCTGAAGGAACGGCTCGCGGCCACGGCGCTGGGCGGGCCGGAGAAATCCCGGGAGCGGCACGTCGCCCGCGGCAAGCTCCTGCCGCGGGAGCGTATCGACCGGCTGCTCGACGACGGCGGCCCCTTCCTGGAAATCGCCCCGCTGGCCGCCAACGGCATGTACAACGACGATTCCCCCGGCGCCGGACTCATCGCCGGGATCGGCCTCGTGCACGGCCGCCAGGTCCTCGTGATCTCCAACGACGCCACCGTCAAGGGCGGCACGTACTATCCCATGACGGTGAAGAAGCACCTCCGGGCCCAGGAAATCGCGCTGGAGAACAGGCTGCCCTGCATCTATCTGGTCGACTCCGGCGGCGCGTTCCTGCCCAGGCAGGACGAGGTCTTCCCGGACAAGGAGCACTTCGGCCGGATCTTCTTCAACCAGGCGAGGATGTCCGCGGCCAGGATCCCGCAGATCGCCTCCGTGATGGGCTCGTGCACCGCCGGCGGCGCCTACGTCCCGGCGATGAGCGACGAGACGGTGATCGTCCGCAACCAGGGCACCATCTTCCTGGGCGGCCCGCCGCTCGTGAAGGCCGCGATCGGCGAGATCGTCACGGCGGAGGAGCTCGGCGGCGGCGATGTGCACGCCAGGATCTCCGGCGTCACCGACCACCTGGCCGAGAACGATGAGCATGCCCTCCAGATCGTCCGCGACATCGTCTCCACCCTGCCGAAGCCGGCCGCGCCTGCGTGGGACGTGGACCCCGCCGTCGAACCGCTGGCGGACGAGAGCGAGCTTTACGGCGCCGTCCCCACGGACGTCAACGCCCAGTACGACGTCCGCGAGGTCATCGCCCGGCTGGTGGACGGCAGCCGCTTCCACGAATTCAAGAAGAACTACGGCACCACCCTGGTCACCGGCTTCGCGAGGCTGCACGGCCACCCGGTCGGGATCGTGGCCAACAACGGGGTGCTGTTCAGCGAATCCGCGCTCAAGGGCGCCCACTTCATCGAGCTCTGCGACCAGCGCGGCATCCCGCTGGTCTTCCTGCAGAACCTCTCCGGCTTCATGGTGGGCAAGGACTACGAACAGGGGGGCATCGCCAAGAACGGCGCCAAGATGGTCACCGCCGTCGCCACCGCCCGGGTGCCCAAGCTGACCGTGGTGATCGGCGGCTCCTTCGGGGCGGGCAACTATTCCATGTGCGGGCGGGCCTACTCGCCGCGTTTCCTGTGGATGTGGCCGGCGTCCCGGATCTCCGTGATGGGCGGCAGCCAGGCCGCCAGCGTGCTCGCCACCGTCAAGCGGGACCAGTACGAGGCCCGCGGCGAGGACTGGTCCGCCGCGGACGAGGAAGCCTTCAAGGCCCCGATCAAGGCCCAGTACGAGGACCAGGGCAGCCCCTACTACTCCACCGCCCGGCTCTGGGACGACGGCGTGATCGACCCCGCGGACACCCGCACCGTCCTGGGACTGGCGCTCGACGTCGTCTCCCGCACCCCGCTGCCGGAGACCTCCTTCGGCCTGTTCCGGATGTGAGCCAGCTGTGACTACTCCTCTTTCAACACCCAAGAAGCCCCTGTTCGGCACCGTGCTGGTGGCCAACCGCGGCGAGATCGCCTGCCGCGTGATCCGGACCCTGCGCGCCCTGGGCATCCGTTCGGTCGCCGTCTATTCCGACGCCGACGCCGGCGCCCGCCACGTGCGCGAGGCCGACGTCGCCGTGCGGATCGGCCCGGCCGCCGCGACCGAGAGCTACCTGAAGATCGAGGCCATCATCCGGGCCTGCCGCGACACCGGCGCCGAGGCCGTGCACCCGGGCTACGGCTTCCTGAGCGAGAACGCCGACTTCGCCCGCGCCCTGGAAACCGCCGGCATCACGTTCATCGGCCCCGGCGTCGAATCCCTGAACGTCATGGGGGACAAGATCCGCTCCAAGAACCATGTCGCCGGCTACGGCGTGCCCGTGGTGCCGGGCATCGCCGAGCCCGGCATGAGCGACGCGCAGCTGATCGAGGCCGCGGCCGTCGTCGGCTTCCCGCTGCTGATCAAGCCGTCCGCCGGCGGCGGCGGCAAGGGCATGCACATCGTCGAGCGCCCGGAAGACCTGGAGGCCACCCTGGCCACCGCCCGCCGCGTCGCCGCCAGCGCCTTCGGCGACGACACCCTGTTCCTCGAGCGGCTCGTCCCCGCCCCGCGGCACATCGAGGTGCAGGTCCTGGCGGACAACCACGGCAACGTCATCCACCTGGGGGAGCGCGAATGCTCGCTTCAGCGCCGCCACCAGAAGGTCATCGAGGAAGCGCCCTCGCCGCTGCTGGAGGGCATGGACGACGGCGGCGCCACCCGCGCCCGGATCGGCGAGGCCGCCTGCAACGCCGCGCGCAGCGTCAACTACACCGGTGCCGGCACGGTGGAGTTCCTCGTCTCGGACAACGCCCCGGACGAGTTCTTCTTCATGGAGATGAACACCCGCCTGCAGGTGGAGCACCCCGTCACCGAGATGGTCACCGGGATCGACCTTGTCGAATGGCAGGTGCGCATCGCAGCCGGCGAGGTGCTCACCGTCGCCCAGGACGACGTCGTGCTCAGCGGGCACGCCGTGGAGGGCCGCGTCTATGCCGAGATTCCGGAGCGGAACTTCCTGCCGTCGACGGGAACGGTGGTCCTGCTGGACGAAGTGTCGGGTGACGCAGATGGCAGGGTCCGGGTGGACTCTGCCCTGCTGGAGGGCCTCGAGATCTCGTCCAGCTATGACCCGATGATTTCCAAGGTCATCGCGTGGGGGGAGGACCGCACCGCGGCGCTGGACACCCTGGATGGGGCGCTCGCCGGGTTCACGGCGCTGGGCATCGACACGAACGTTGAGTACCTGCGGCTGCTGATCAACGACGCCGACGTCCGCGCAGGCCGGCTCGACACCGGCCTGATCGAGCGGAAGATGCCGGACTTACGGTTCCGCCAGGTGGGCGACTTCGAGGTGGTTGCTGCCGCCCTATACGCCGCTGCCATGGAGGAGCATGACGCGCAGGAAGCTGTGGGAGGCCCGTGGACCCGCAGGGACGGGTGGAGGCTTGGTGCCCGCGCTCCGCGGCGGATCAGCCTGGGAACCCCCGACGGCGGTGTCGCCACGGTCGAGGTGTCCGGCAGCCTCGCCGCGGGCGAGGTTTTTGTGGCGGTGGACGGCGGGCCGCAGCGGACCGCATCCCTGGCGTTCACCGCGCGCCATCACCCGGTGCTCACGCTCGACGGCGAAACCCGCGACTACGCGCTGGCCCCGGTATGGTCCGGCCCGGCCGGCCGCAGCTGGCGGGACCCCGAGCCGGGGCCGCCGTCGGAGCTGTACCTCGGCAGCGGGGGCTGGTCCTGCCGGCTGGAGGTCCTCAGCCGCGAAGCGAAGCTGGCCCGGGTGCTGGCGGGGATCGAACGCGAGGAGGGCGCCGCGGACCCCGCGGTGCGCTCGCCGATGCCCGGCACCGTCGTGTCCGTCTCCGTCAGCAACGGGGACGCCGTCGTCGCCGGCCAGGTGCTGCTCTCGGTGGAGGCCATGAAGATGGAGCACCAGCTCGTCGCGCCCCTGGACGGCACGGTGCACCTCAGCATCACGTCGGGCGACCTCGTCAAGGCGGACCAGGTGCTCGCCACCATCCACGCCGGTGACCACCCTCCAGCGCCCTCCAAAGCCGAGGACACGATTCAAGAAGCTGCCATCGCCATGGGCGCGGCAGAGTAATCCGACCAAGACAGCCACACCAGACACAGGAGTCACCGATGGCAGATTTTGAACTCACCGAGGAATACCAGGACCTCAGCGACACCGTCCGCGAATTCGCCGACGAGGTGGTGGCCCCGGTCTCCGCCAGGCACGACGAGGAACACAGCTTCCCCTACGAAGTCGTCTCCCAGATGGCCGACATGGGCCTGTTCGGCCTGCCCTTCCCGGAGGAGTCCGGCGGCATGGGCGGGGACTACTTCGCCCTGGCCCTGGCCCTCGAGCAGCTGGGCCGCGTGGACCAGTCCGTCGCGATCACCCTCGAGGCCGGCGTCTCCCTCGGCGCCATGCCCGTCCACCGCTTCGGCAGCGAGGCGCAGAAGGAGGAGTGGCTGCCGCTGCTGGCCTCCGGCAAGGCGCTCGCAGGCTTCGGCCTGACCGAGCCCGAGGCCGGCTCCGATGCCGGCGGGACCAAGACCACGGCCCGGCTGGAGGTCGTCGGAGACAAGAACGAATGGGTCATCAACGGCAACAAGGAGTTCATCACCAACTCCGGCACCGACATCACCCGCCTCGTCACGGTCACTGCCGTCACCGGCGAGGAGGAACGCCCGGACGGCAGCATGAGGAAGGAAATCTCCACCATCCTGGTGCCCACCGACACGCCGGGGTTCAAGGCGGAGAAGGCCTACAACAAGGTCGGCTGGAACGCCTCGGACACGCATCCGCTCACCCTCGACAACGTCTGCGTCCCGGAGGCCAACCTGCTCGGCATCCGGGGCCGCGGCTACGCCAACTTCCTGTCCATCCTGGACGAGGGCCGGATCGCCATCGCCGCGCTGGCCACCGGCGCGGCGCAGGGCTGCGTGGACCTCTCGGTGAAATACGCCAAGGAACGCAGCGCCTTCGGGCAGAACATCGGCAAGTACCAGGGCATCTCCTTCAAGATTGCCCGCATGGAGGCACGCGCCTACACGGCCCGCCTGGCGTACTACGACGCGGCCGCCCGGATGCTCGCCGGCAAGCCATTCAAGACGCAGGCGGCCATCGCTAAGATGGTCGCAGGCGAGGCTGCCATGGACAACGCGCGGGACGCCACCCAGGTGTTCGGCGGCTATGGCTTCATCAACGAATTCACCGTGGCACGCCACTACCGCGACTCCAAGATCCTTGAGGTCGGGGAGGGCACCACGGAGGTCCAGCTGATGCTGATCGCCCGCGAACTGGGGCTCTAACCGGCCCGCTGGCCGCAACTTTCCACCCGGTGGTCGAGCTTGTCGAGACCCCTGAAAGGACCACGATGATCAACAAAGTTGTTGCCAGCGCCGCCGAGGCCGTGGCGGACATTTCCGACGGCGCCTCCCTCGCCGTCGGCGGGTTCGGGCTCTGCGGCATCCCCGTGGCCCTGATCGATGCCCTGCACGAGCACGGCACCTCCAACCTGGAAACCGTCAGCAACAACTGCGGCGTCGATGACTGGGGATTGGGGATCCTGCTCAAGGACGGCCGGATCCGTCGCACCATCAGCTCCTATGTGGGGGAAAACAAGGAGTTCGCCCGGCAGTACCTCGCCGGCGAACTCGAGGTGGTCCTCACCCCGCAGGGGACCCTGGCCGAGAAGCTGCGCGCCGGCGGGGCCGGCATCCCCGCGTTCTACACGCCGGCGGGCGTCGGCACCCAGGTGTCCGAGGGCGGACTGCCGCAAAAGTACGACGCCGGGGGCAGCATCGAGATCGCCTCCGCCCCGAAGGAAGTCCGCACGTTCAACGGCGCCGAATATGTCCTGGAAGAGTCACTGACGCCGGACTTCGGCCTGGTCCATGCCTGGAAGGGCGACCGCCACGGCAACCTCGTCTTCCACGCCACCGCCATGAACTTCAACCCCCTGTGCGCGATGGCAGGGAGGATCACCATCGCGGAGGTCGAGGAACTCGTGGAGCCGGGGGAGCTGGATCCGGAGCATGTCCACGTTCCCGGCATCTTCGTGCAGCGCGTGGTGCTCGTGCCCGGGGTCGAGAAGCGGATCGAAAAGCGGACCGTCGCGGCGCCGCCAGCCGGCACCACCTCCCGGACCACCTCCGGCACCACCCCCGAGACCACCTCCGGCACCACCGATCAGGCAGGAGCGTAGCCGTGGAAACCCTCAGCCCGCAGGGCGAACCTCCCCGTCCCGAAGCCGTCCGGCACGAATACCGGCCGGCCGCCGTCGAGCACGCTGCCGGTAATGAGAGCAAGGGGTGGACGCGCAATGAACTGGCCGCCCGGGTGGCGCAGGAACTGCGGAACGGCCAGTACGTCAACCTTGGCATCGGCATGCCTACGCTGATCCCCAATTACATTCCCGCCGGCATCGAGGTGGTCCTGCATTCGGAGAACGGCATCCTGGGCGTCGGCCCGTATCCGGGAGAGGATGAGGTCGATCCGGACCTGATCAACGCGGGCAAGGAAACCGTCACCGTGAACAAGGGCGCAGCGTTCTTCGATTCCGCGGCCTCCTTCGGGATGATCCGGGGCGGGCACGTGGATGTGGCAGTGCTTGGCGCCATGGAAGTCGCCGTCAACGGGGACCTGGCCAACTGGATGGTTCCGGGCAAGATGGTCAAGGGCATGGGCGGCGCCATGGACCTGGTCTTCGGTGCCAAAAAGGTGATCGTGATGATGGAGCACGTGGACCGGAACGGCAAACCGAAGATCGTGGAACGCTGCACGCTGCCCCTGACGGGCAGGGCCTGCGTGGACCGGATCATCACGGACCTCGCCGTCATCGACGTCGTGTCCGACGGCGGGACGTCCCGGCTGGTGCTGCGGGAACTGGCACCCAACGTGTCGGTGGAGGACGTCGCCGCGGCAACCGGCGCCGACCTCTTCGAGGAAGACCAGGAACTGACCGTATGAGCGACGCAGCCGGGGTTTCGGCAAGCTCAACCACCGGTAGCCCCCGGGTGGTTGAGCAGCGCGGGCTCTACTTCGACGAGCTAGAGGAAGACGTGGTCTACGCCCACCGGCCCGGCCGGACCGTCACCGAGACGGACAACGTCCTGTTCACCACCATGACCATGAACACCCAGGCGCTGCACCTCGACGCGGCCTGGAGCGCGGACCAGCCGTTCGGCCAACGGCTGGTGAACTCGATGTTCACGCTCGCCACCGTGGTGGGCCAGTCCGTTCCCCAGCTCACGCAGGGCACCATCATCGCCCAGCTGGGCCTGACGGATGTGTCCTTCCCGCACCCGATGTACCACGGGGACACCCTCTACACGGAGACGGTGGTGACGGGGAAGCGGCTCTCCGCCTCACGCCCGGGCCAGGGCATCGTGACCCTGAAGCACACCGGCCGGAACCAGCACGGCGACGTGGTGGCGCTCGCCACCCGCAGCGCCCTGATGTGGACGCGCGCGGCGCACGCGGAAGCGCAGGCACGGACGGCGTAACGGGGGACAATGGATACATGAGCTTCCTGATGGGCCCCGCCCTGCTGTTCTGCCCCGCCGACCGTCCCGAGCGCTACCAGAAGGCCGCCGAACGCTCCGACGGCGTGATCGTAGACCTGGAGGACGCCGTCGCTCCTGCCGACAAGCAGCGGGCCCGCGGCGCCATCCTCGCCCAGCTCGGCTCCGAAGGCGACGTCCCGGAACTGGACCCGAGCCGCACCATCATCCGGATCAACCCCGCCGGCACGGAGGAGTTCGAGAAGGACCTGCACTGCCTCAAGCACACCCCGTACCGGCACGTCATGCTCGCGAAGGCCGAAAGCGCGGACCAGCTCAAGAAGCTTGGGGGATTCAGCGTGATTGCCCTCTGCGAGACGGCGGCGGGCATCCTGAACGCCGCCGCGATCGCCGCGGAGCCCAACGTGGTGGGCCTGATGTGGGGCGCCGAGGACCTGCTCGCCTCCCTCGGCGGGACCTCCAGCAGGACCGACGACGGCGCCTACCGCGCCGTCGCGCTGCACGCCCGCTCCACGGTGCTCCTCGCCGCGGGCGCCTTCGGCAAGGAAGCCATCGACGCGGTCTACGTCAACATCCCGGACCTGGACGGGCTGGCCGCGGAAGCCCGCGACGCCGTCGCCTCCGGTTTCGGCTCCAAGGCCTGCATCCACCCGAGCCAGGTCGCCGCGGTCCGGGCCGCGTATGCGCCCTCCGACGCCGAGCTCGCCGTGGCGGCCGAACTCCTGGCTGCCGCTGCGGCCGCCGGAAGCGGCGTGTTCGCGTTCAACGGCAAGATGGTCGACGGGCCCATCCTCAAGCACGCGGAATCCACCCTGCGGCGTGCCGGGCGCTAGCTCCGCTCGCCATCGAAAAGGCCCGGACGGGGCGCGTTTCCCGCTGATCGCCGGTCCCATCCCCGGATATCAGGGCCTCGCATTTCGCCGACACGGCCCCCTTTTTCGGCCTTCCTATTGCGCCGGGGCCACCGATCATCCAGACTGGCTACAGATCCGCAGGAAAATGCTTCCGCCGATCCAGCCCGCCGGATACTACGGCCGGTCACGCCCCATCAGAGAATGCCGGGCAACCCCTCTCCTGCCACCGCTTTCCGCCTCCCCGGGTGCGCCCGGCGCTGGAAGCCTGTGTCGCTGGGAGCCCCGGCATATCCCGCCGAGAAAAGAGACCACGATGATCAAGCGCCACTCGGACATTGTCCTGGAAATCACCGCCCACGACCCGGACACCGTTGAAACCGACCTGAACACCGCCGTGGAAATCGCCCGCGAACACGCCCTGAAGGAATGCCGCCACGGCATCCTGGTCACGCAACACGGCTACACCAGCTACACCGTCGCCGTCAGCCGCGATGTCCCCTACGGGCAGACGTATGAACAGCGCCAACAATCGGTGAACTCCCAGACCGAGGCCGGCCTGGGCCGCTGAGCTTCGCCGGACCCGCCCGTTACGCCAGGCCGACGTATCCCGCCCAAATCATGCCGTGAAAACGCCGCAGGCCGGAAGCTGATGCTTCCGGCCTGCGGGCTGCTCGATGGGTGCTTCCGTTCGGCCGGCTAGTGCGCCGGTGCCGCCTTGACGGCGAGAATCGGGCAGTCCGCTTCGAGGAGGATCTGCTGTGCCGTGCTGCCCATGATCAGTTTCCCCACCGGCGTGCGTTTCCGCAGGCCAATGACGATCAGATCGGCACGGTACTCCTCGGCCGCTTCCAGGACCTCATTTGCCGCATCGTTGCCGCGGACCGGCTGCAGGATGAGGTGCTCAATTCCCTCCTTCCCGAGGCGCGCTTCGATGGTGCTGATGTCCTCTCCCTGGACGTAGCGTTTGTCGACGATGGCATCACCCCGGGAAGAGTTGATCACTACCAGGAGCGTGCTGTTCCTTCGTGCCTCTGAGATGGCACGTTCCAGTGCCGCTTCCCCTTCGGGAGTGGGCACGTATCCGACGATGATGCTCACAGTTTCTCCTGTCCTGCTCGGGTATGGCCGGCGTCGACGGTGCTGTCGGCATGTTCTGAAGCCTGGGTGCCGTCGGCTGCGGGCGCCTCGGACACTGCATTTTCCGGCCTCAGGTCCGTCCCGCCAGTAGCGGCGGGTGCGGTGGCGGGCCTGGATTTGCGCCACAGCTTGAGCAGCAGCGGCCAGACGAGGATGATCGCCACGATGACGTAGATTCCGACAGCGATGGGTTCGCTCCAGAGACCGGCGGGGTTGCCGGCGCTGAGCTGCAGGGTCTGGCGCAGCTGGCCCTCGAGACGCGGCCCCAGGATCACGCCGAGGATGAGTGGGAGCACGGGGAGTCCGAAGCGCCGCATCATGAACCCGAGCGCGCCGAGCACCAGCAGGAGCACCAGGTCGAACGCCTGCAGGTTCACCGAGTAGGCGCCCAGCGTGGCGAAGAACAGGATTCCCGCATACAGGTAGGGACGCGGCAGCTGCAGGAGTTTGGCCCACAGGGGTGCCAAGGGCAGGTTGATGATCAGGAGCAGGAAGTTGCCGATGAAGAGGCTGGCAATCAGTGCCCACACCAGGGGCCCCTGGTCCGCGAACAGCTGAGGTCCGGGCTGGATGCCGTACCCGGTGAACGCTGCCAGCATCACCGCCGCGGTGGCGTTGGTAGGTAGCCCCATCGCCAGCAGCGGGGTCAGTGTGCCGGCCGCGGATGCGTTGTTCGCGGCTTCCGGCCCGGCAACACCCTCGATGGCGCCATGTCCGAACTCCTCGGGGTGCTTGCTGAAGCGCTTTTCCGTGACGTAGGACAGGAAGGTGGGGATCTCGGCGCCGCCGGCCGGAAGCGCACCGAACGGGAAGCCGAAGGCGGTTCCCCGCAGCCAGGGCTTCCAGGACCGCTTCCAGTCCTGCTTGCCCATCCAGGGCTTCCCCACCGGGATGACGTTAAGGGGGGTCCGGCGCAGGTGGGCGGCCACCCACAGGGCTTCACCCACGGCGAAGATGGCGACGGCCACCACCACAATGTCCAGGCCGTCGGTGAGCAGCGGTTGGCCGAAGGTGAGCCGCCGCTGTCCCGTGACAGAGTCCATCCCGATCAGGCCGATCGCCAGGCCCAGGCCCAGCGAGGCAAAGCCGCGGAGCCGGGAGGACCCCAGCACGGCAGTAACGGCAAGGAGTGAAAGGACCATGATGGCGAAGTAGCTGGGGGAACCCAGGCTGACCGCGAATTTGACCACGATAGGTGCACAGACGGCCAGCAGTGCGGTGCCGATGGTGCCGGCCACGAACGAGCCGATGGCTGCCGTCGCCAGCGCCTGGGCGGCCCTGCCGGCCTTGGCCATCTTGTGGCCCTCGATGGCCGTGACCACCGAGGAAGACTCACCGGGCGTGTTGAGCAGGATGGAGGTGGTGGATCCGCCGTACATGCCGCCGTAGTAGATGCCGGCGAACATGATGAAAGCGCTCGTGGGCTCCAGTACAGACGTCACGGGAAGCAGCAGGGCCACGGTCATCGCCGGGCCCAGTCCCGGCAGGACGCCGACGGCGGTGCCCAGGATAACGCCGATCACGGCGTAGAGGAGGTTCATGGGTGTCAGGGCGGTGGCGAAGCCGTCCATGAGGGAGGTGAAGACGTCCATTTAGAGAATCCCTTCCAGCAGCCCGGCGGGGAGCGAGATGCCGAGGCCGAGGTAGAAGCCGTAGAAGGTCAGGAGGGACAAGGCTACGGAGATGAGGCCGTCGCGGACATAGCGCCGGCTGCCCAGGGCCAGGACGCTGCCCCAAAAGAGGACGGTCCCGGAAATGACCCAGCCGGCCCAATCGATCAGCAGGATGTTGGCGATGAAGGCGCCAGCCAGGGGAAGGACCGTTTTCCAGTCGGCAGGGTGGGTCAGGTCGACGTCTTCGCCGCCTTCCGCTTCGCCGTGGCCGCCACGGAGAACGTTGATGGCCAGCATTACCGCGCAGACGATCAGGAGGCCCGCGACGATATAGGGAACGGTTTTGGGTCCGACAGGGTCCGACTTGGAGTACGGGGTGACAAGGCCGGCGGCGTCCCACAGGACGAGCCCGCCGGCCGCCCCGAGCAGGAGGGCGACCCCCAGCTCGGAGCGGCCTTTGAGTTTGGTGGCTAAGGAACTCACGCCAGCCCAAGCTTGGTCAGTACGTCGGCCACCCGCTTGTCCTGCTCGGTCAGGAAGGTCTTGAACGCATCCCCGGTGAGGAACGCGTCGGTCCAGCCCCGCGTCTTGAGGACGTCCTTCCAGGACTGGCTTCCGTGCATCTTCTCCAGGGCGGCGATCAGGGATGCCTTGTCCGCATCGCTGATGCCGGGAGGCGCCACGATGCCGCGCCAGTTGCTGAAGACCAGGTCAATGCCCGATTCCTTCAGGGTCGGCGCATCGACGCCGTCGAGTCGCTTGTCGCCGCTGGTGGCCAGGACGCGGACGTCGCCGGACTCGATCTGCTTGAGGTACTCACCGGCCCCCGACGCGGCGAAGCCCAGCTTGTTTCCCAGGATGGCCGGAAGCAGAGCGCCGCCGCCGTCGTAAGAGACGAAGTTGACCTTTGTCGCATCGATGCCAACGGCTCCGGCCAGCTGCATCGGCAGCAGGTGGTCCGGGCCGCCGGGGGAGGAACCGCCGCCTACGCTGATGGAGCCGGGATCCGCCTTCCATGCTTTGACGAGGTCGCCGATGGTCTTGTAGGGCGAATCCTTGCCGACCATGATCGCGCCCGGCTCTTCGATGAGCTTGGCCAGCGGGGTGGTGTCCGTCAGCTTGGATTCGGTCTTGTTCGTGTAGCTCGCGCCCACCACGCCAAGGCCCATCAGCATGGCCAGGTCGCCGTTGCCCTTCTCATTGACCACGCGGGCCAGCCCCACGGTGCCGCCGGCGCCGGCGAGGTTGAACACCTCGGTGTTCGTGGCAATCTTCTCGTCGTCGAGAACCTTCGCCGCCGCCCGGGCGGTGGTGTCGTAACCGCCGCCGGCGGTGTTGGGGACCAGGATCTTCAGCCCGGTAACGGGGCCTGCAGCGGCGCCGGAGCTGGCGGGACTGGTGGAGCTCTTGGTGGTCGCACCGCAGCCGGTGGCCATCAGGGCGATGCCGGCAGCGACGGCGGCAATTCGCAATGCGCGGATCTGGCGCATGGTGTTCCTCTTCTCACTAAAACTGATCAGCCATATCTGGCTGGTGTTCCGATGCTAGGGGCGGAAGTGACAGGCATCACCCTTGTGTAACCAGAGAAAGTTAAGTTCATTGCGTTCATATTTCCGGTTTCCAACAGCTGCCAAACATATCGCGGGGCCGGTGCTGCAACGGTGGGGTGACCTGTTGAACGTTTAACGCGTTTGGGTACATTTTGGAGCGATTAAGTGCGGGATGCGTGGCATCGTGATGCTATGCGTTTGAACGGCCGGGCCCTTTCGCCGGGTATCCACCCGCAGACGGCCTACAAATGGTTCAGGGACGGGACACTGCCCGCCCCGGCGCGCCGTGTCGGGCCCAGGCCCATCATGGTCAACCCGGACGGCAGCGCCGGGGCTGCCGTGGGAGGCGTTGACACGCCCGGGTGTCCTCTCATGACCAGAAGCAGCACCTTGAGCGGCAAATGGCGCGCCTGCAGGCCTGGGCCGACACCACAGGGCCGACGGTCGTACGTGCTGAATCCGAAGTCGCGTCAGGAATGAACGGTGCGCGGTCCAGGATCCGCCGCCTGCTGGCGGACCAGGCACCCGGATACGGCTTCGCCAACGCCGCCGGTCCCGCCCGGATTTCGGCGGGCCGGCCCCGCCGGGGCTCCACCGGCGACGGCTGGTTCCTGACCCCCGACGGCGGGGTCATCGCCCGGGGGTGAGCACGCGGGGGATGCCGTGTGCTTTGGCTGCGCCCGGGAGGTTTTCCACATAGCCCGGACGGGCTCTGGTCCGTGCGCACCCTTGGCTTGTAGCGTCGGATCATGATGATTCACGCTGGTTTCGACGTCGGAATTCTTGGCCGCCGCAAGGATGCCGGCGCGTGACAGCATCGCGCAGCGCCTCAGGGCTCCGGGTCATTGCCCCGGCGTTCCTTGCCGCCGCGCCCGCGGGGGTGCGGATCCGCACCCGCCTTCACCCCACGCCCGGGGAGGAAACCACCCTGCTGGCGGTCGGCACGCACCTGGGATCCCTGTACCGGAAAGACCTGGCCGCCCGCATCCGGACGGGGAAGGTCCCCGCGGCCGCGCGCGGCCGGACGGAGCGTAAGCGCGGCCTCACCGCCCTGTCATCCTCGCGGTGGGCCGGGAGCATTACCCGCGCCACGAAGGACCAGTACCAGCTGGGCATGCGTGCCCTCGCCGCGGAGGTCAGCACGCTGCGGGCCGCCTGCGCCGCCATCGAGAAGCGGGCCGCCGTGCCCTGCGGCACCGTCTCCGACCGGGTCAGAGGCTACAAAACACCCGCAGAGCGGCACCAGAAGACCCGACGCCTGGTCGCACTTCGACAGCGGCTCAATCTGGCCGCCGACAGGCTCGTGGCCGGCCGGCCCGCCGTGGTCGTCGGCGGAGGACGATTGTGGAGCACCCGCAACAACCTGCAGGCGGCCGGGCTGACGCCAGATGAGTGGGATGCCCGGTGGGATGCCTCCCGGATGTTCCTGACCGCCGACGGCGAATCCGGGAAGCGGTGGGGCAACGAAACCATCCGCATCGACACCGGCGGGCACCTGTCGCTCAAAGTCCCGGGAGTGATGGCTGCCCGGTTCGGCGCACAACTGCACCTCGCGGCACCCGCAATTTTCAGCCACCGCGCGGATGAGTGGCATGACCGCGCCGCGTCCGACAGGAATATCCGCTACGACATCAGCCACGACCCCGGGACCGGGCGCTGGTACGTGGACGCGTCCTGGGGATACCGGGATCTGCCGGCCCCGTCCCTTCACAGCCTGCGAGGCTCGTCCGGGCTCGGCGTTGACCTGAACGCCGGCCATCTGGCCGGCTGTGTCATCGACCCCTCCGGGAACCCCGCCGGGGCGCCCCTGAGCATCCCGCTGGACCTGAAAGACCTCCCGGCAACCACCCGGGACGGCAGGCTCCGGGCGGCGGTCACCGCGCTGCTGGACGCCGCCCGGGACGCGGGCTGCGCGGCCGTCGCCATCGAGAACCTGAATTTCCAGGACGCCCGCGCCACCGGCCGCGAAACCATGGGCCGCGGCACCCGCGGCAAAACCTTCCGCCGCACCGTCGCGGGCATCCCCACCGCAAGATTCCGGGACCGGCTCGTGTCCATGGCCGCCAACCGCGGCCTCCACATCATCGTCGTTGACCCGGCGTACACCTCACAGTGGGGCGCCCGGCACTGGCGCCAACCACTCCAACAAACCACCGACAGCACCGTCACCCGCCATCACGGCGCGGCCGTCGCTATCGGACGACGTGCCGGCGGATTCCGTATCAGGCGACGGGAGGACGGACCCCGCACCCGACAGAGGACGAGCGCGGGCCAGCCCAGTCCCAGGCCCGGTGCGGGACCGCCCGGCACGGCACCCCTCACAGGCCTGCCTCGCCCGACGGTCACGAACCGTTCCGGCCCGCCAGGAACCGGAAGGTGTGCGGCTCCCAGGACCGTCCGGGGAGCAAGTACGAATCCAATTCGTACTAACTAGGAACGGTATAGTTCATCCCACCGCGGCGGATTGGGATCCAGGACGCGCCCCGGCTCCCTCTCCAAGAAGCCGGCTGAACCACCACAAGGAAGACAGCACGTGACTCGACGAAGAGGAATGTCCCTTGCCGGGCAATATCTGGTCCTTCAGCTGCTGATTGTCCTGGCCGTCCTGGTGGCCGTTGTCGCGATTTCCCTGGCGCAGTCCGCCGCCGCTTTTGAGCGGATCGAGGGCCGCCGGGCGCTGTCTGCTGCCGAAACGCTGGGCAACAACCCCGCCGTCCGTGCGTTGCTTCCGTCGGCGGAGCCGGGCCGGGGTTCGGCATTGCCCGCGGTGGCGGAGTCGGTCCGGACGGTCTCCGGCTCTTCCCAGGTCGCCTTGGCAAAGCTGGACCGGACGGTGGTGGCATCATCGGACCCCGGGCTGTCTGGGCGCCCGCTGGAGCTGGGAGCAAGCCGGGTCATGGAGGGCCGTGCCTGGACCGGAGTGGTCGGCGGATCCGCCACGCCATTGCTCTCCGCTCACGTTCCGGTGCTGGACGATACCGGAGCCATGATCGGTGTAGCCTACATCAGCCGGAACTACCCGTCCACCTGGGAGCGGCTGGGCGACGCCGTGCCCGATCTGCTCATCTACCTGGGCGTGGCCAGCGTGCTCGGTGTCGCCGGATCCCTGCTCCTCGCGCGCCGGGTCAAGCGGCAGACCCTGGGCATGGAGCCCAAGGAAATCACAGGCCTGGTGGAGAACCGCGAGGCCATGCTGCACGGGCTGAAAGAGGGCGTGGTGGCCCTGGATCCGCATGAGCGAATCACGGTTGTGAACGAAAGCGCCCGGCAGCTGCTGAATCTGTCGCCGGACTGCGTGGGCAAAAACCTCAACAGCCTGGCGGTGGAGCCGGCGCTGCGGGAGGTCCTCACACAGGACCAGCCGGGCCCGGACAGGCTGGTCCTGGTGGGCGAGCGGCTGGTTGTCCTCAACCGCATGCCCATGGTTTCCCGCGGCCGGACCATCGGCTCCGTGACCACCCTTCGTGACCGCACGGAGCTCTCATCGCTGGAGCGGGAACTGGGGACGACGCGCACCGCGACCGATACCCTCCGCGCCCAGGCCCACGAATTCGCCAACCAGCTGCACGTCATCTCCGGCCTGATCCAGATCGGGGAGTACGATTCCGTCGTGCAGTTCGTGAACGGCGCAACCGTGGACCGGACCCGGCTCAACGACGAAGTTACCGGCAGGATCGAGGACCCTGCCTTGGCGGCACTGCTCATTGCGAAGTCGAGCCTGGCGGCCGAGCGGGGAGTGTCACTGCAGCTTTCCGCGGAGTCGCATCTGGGCCGCGTGGATGAGGACTTGTCCAGGGATCTGACGACGGTCGTCGGGAATCTGGTGGACAACGCCCTCGATGCCGTGACCGGCGCGCCGGACGCCGCTGTTGAGGTCCTGGTCGACGACGGCGGGGACCAGTTGCGGGTCGTCGTCCGGGACTCCGGCCCCGGTGTCCTGCCGGAAGACATGGAGGCAATCTTCCGGCAGGGATTCACCACTAAACGGCCCACCACCGAAGGTGGCAGGGGCTATGGCCTGGCGCTGACACGCGTTGTGTGCAAACGCCGGGGCGGGCAGCTATCGGTGCACAACGATGGCGGCGCTGTCTTTACCGCCCGTTTCGTCGAGAGGAAGGTCCAGCCATGATCAGGGTCCTGATCGTCGACGACGACTTCATGGTTGCCAAGGTCCACGCCGGTTTTATCCAGAACACGCCAGGCTTCGCCGTGGTGGGGGCGGCCCACACGGGTGCGGAGGCCCTCGTGAAGACCCGGGAGCTGCGGCCCGACCTTGTGTTGCTGGACATCCATCTCCCCGACGCCAACGGGCTCGATCTGATGCTGCAGTTGCGCGAGGTCGCCCCCGACCTGGATGTGCTGGTGATCAGTGCAGCACGGGAGGTTGAGACAGTGCGGCGGGCCCTCCGCGGCGGCATTGTCCACTACCTCATCAAGCCGTTCTCACAGGCAGACCTGCAGGAACGGCTGGAGCATTACCTGAGCGCATACCAGGGCCTGGATTCTTCCAAGCACGTGGCCGAGCAGTCCGATGTAAACCGCGTGTTCGGTGTTGACCCGACGGAGCGACCGCTGCCCAAAGGATGCAGCGCCGAGACGCTGAGACTGGTGGAACAGGTTCTTCATTCCGCCGACGCAGACGTGGCGGCAGCCGAGGTAGCGGACCTGCTGGGCATGTCCAGGGTCAGTGCACGCCGCTATCTCGAATATCTCCACGATGAGGCCAGGGTGGACGTGCGGCTCAAGTACGGCGCCGGGCGGCCCGAACGCCGCTATGCGCTGAAGCCGGTTTGACCCCCGCCGCCTGGCGTCACACGTCCGGCGGCAGCGACAGCGGCGGGATCGGCTCGTGCAGCGGGATCCGGATCCAGCGCTGGCCCGTCGCCTTGAATTCGGCCCGGGTGGAGAAGCGGTACAGGTAGCTGCGGGCCCGCACCCAGCGGGGGCGTTCGCCGTCGAACGGGTCATGGCGCAGGAGGCGCAGGGTGGTCCGGTCGGCCTCCAGCAGCCTGGCCAGGAAGGCATAGAACCACTCCTCGTGCACGGTGCGCAGCGGCAGGAACCACATCAGCCAGTCCAGCCGCAGGTGGTAGGGGGCCCATTGGCGCGGGAGGCGTCGGACGTCGCCGGGCTTGCCCTTGAAGCCGTACTCGCGCCAGCCCGCCTCGTCGTCGGGCTCCACGGAAAGGGTGCCCTCCACGACGATCTCAATCCGCCGCTTCGTGACCGTGCCGAACGCACCATAGGTGTTGACCAGCTGCCAGCGGTTGAAGCTGGCATTCATCAGCTGGTCGCGGGAGAACAGATTCCGGACCGGCCAGTAGCTGAGCACCACCAGCAGCAGGCTGGCCGCAAGGACCACCGCCAGCCACCACGCGGGGGACATGCCCGAAGCCGCAGCGGCGTGCCAGTCCAGCGGGATGACGGGCAGCACCGCGTGGGCCGCCGGGTCGCTGACCGCCGCGAAGGCCAGCACGATCGCCATCCAGTTCAGCCAGGCGAAGTTCCCGCTGGCCACCAGCCAGAGCTGGGTGAAGATGATGATCCCCGCCGCGGCGCCGGCCAGCGGCTGCGGGGCGAAGAGGAAGAACGGGACCACCAGCTGGGCGAAATGGTTGCCCAGGACCTCCAGCCGGTGGAACGGCCTGGGCAGCAGATGGGCCTGCCGGCTCAGCGGCCCGGGCATCGGCTGGGTCTCGTGGTGGTAGTACAGCGCCGTCAGGTCCCGCCACTCGCGCCCGCCGCGGATCTTGATCATGCCCGCGCCGAACTCCAGGCGGAACACCAGCCAGGCCAGCAGGATCAGGATCGTCCTGGGCGGGGGAGTCTGGTCGGAGCCGAGGAAGGCCACGGTGAACCCCGCCTCGAGCAGCAGCATCTCCCAGCCGAAGCCATAGAACGTCTGCCCCACGTTGACGATCGACATGTACAGCAGCCACAGGGCCAGGAAGGCGAGCAGCGGAAGCCAGGGCGGCCCGAGCTGCGGCAGCCCCGCAACGAGGGCGGCGGCAATGGCCAGCCCGGCCCAGCAGACCGCCCGGAGCAGCCGGTCCGAGTAGCGCCAGCGGAACAGGGTGGGCCTGGGTAGGCGCCGGAAGAACGCGAGGAATTCCGGCACCGGCAGCAGCCCGCGCTCGCCGAGCAGGGCCGGGAACTGGTTGAGCGAGGAGAGGAAGGCCACGAAGTAGAGCGAGGCGATGCCGCGCTGCAACACCTGCCGGGCGAACTCGTACTCCGGCGCGTCGAACCACGCGGCCCACTCCACTTTCCCCACGTTACGCCTGGCGCGCCCCACGCTCCACAGCACCCGTCCAGCGCTCGTCCGGGCCCGCCCAGCCTCGTCCGGGCCCGCCCAGCCTCGTCCGGGCCCGCCCAGCCTCGTCCGGGCCCGCCCAGCCTCGTCCGGGCCCGCCGGTTTGCCGCAAACGGCCGGAATGGGGTGCCCATGGCGGCCTTTTGCGGCAAACCGGTGGTGCGGGCCGGAGCGGCTGGGATCGGGTGGCCCGGCACAGGGTTGAGCCACGCGGAAAGGTGTGTGTTAAGCGGGACGGGGCAGCGCCATGAAGTCGTTGGGCTCCAGGATGCAGCTGGCGTCAAGGCTGCCGATGAGGGGGAACCATGCCGGGGCGTGCCCGAAGTTGAACACCCGGACCAGGTGGTAGCTGTCTGCGCGGTCTTTGGAGACTTTCAGTTCGTTGCGGCTGACGAAGAAGGGTGTTTCCGCCCGCGACCGGGTGGTCTTGACCTCGATCAGCTTCTCCTTCCCGCTCTCCTCAAAGGACAGAATGTCGTAGCCATGCCCGTCCCCCTCGGTCCGGCTGACGTGGTCAATCCTGCCGGCGAGCCGGGCCTTTCCGGCCTTCATGAGGCGCCGGTACTCCAGATCGGCCACGGCAAGTTCCCCCGCCAGGCCGAGGGCCCGGTTCCGTGCCTCGATCGCGGCATAGTCGGGGCGGCCGATTCCGGCGTGGGGTGATCCCGCATGTTCAGGAAAGATCATCACGGGGGTGCCGGCGCCGGCGAAATCCAGTGGGCCGGTGGTTGTCGCATCGGGCGGCTGCAGGGCTTCGGCCAGGACCAGTTCAACAAGCGAAGGACTCAAGGACAGCTGCCGCTGAACCTCCGGGATCAGCGACTGCTGGTAGTTCCGGGCGGGTTGGTAGCCCTGGATGGGACGGAGACCGAGCTTCATGAGAACCGCGGAGACGTTCTGGTACTTGAACTCGACGGCGGACTCGGACCGGTTGGACAGCAACGGCACGAGTGCCTTCCTGAACTGACTCTTGACGTATGGCTCGCCCGAGACTTCCAGCCGCAGCATCTCCAGGTAGCTGCGCACCGTGGCAGCCACCTCGGCCTCGGACCACGCCGATGGTTTCCCTGCCACTTCCGCCCCCAGTTCCTCATTGTCACGCTCTGGGCCCAGGCTACAACACGCTGTCGGGCATTGGGCCAGGCCCTGGCCGGGCGCCGCGCTCCACAGCACCCGGCCAGGCCGCCGGTTTGCCGCAGATGGCCGGAATGCCGCCCCCATAGCGGCCATTTGCGGCAAACGGGTGGTCCGTCCGGTGCGGACTGTGCCCGGTGGCGCTGCCGGGATGGCGCGGGAGTGAGCCGAGCCGGTCCCGGAGCCGGCGCCCCCGCCGGTACGGGATACTTAAGCCATGCAGCCGCGCAAGATCGTCATCCTCGGGTCCACCGGTTCCATCGGCACGCAGGCGATTGACGTCGTCGACGGCGCCCCCCACCTTTTTGAGGTCGTGGCGCTCAGCGCCGGCGGCGGGAACCTCGAACTCCTCGCCCGGCAGGCAGTGCACACCCGGGCCAGGGCGGTGGGCGTCGCCAGCGGGGACGCCGCCGCCCTCCAAAAGCTGATCGACGACGCCGCCCGCGCGGCCGGGCTGGCCGGGTACCGGCCCGAGATCCTCACCGGCCCGGACGCCTCCACCCGGATCGCGGAGGTCGCGGCCGACGTCGTGCTCAACGGCATCACCGGCTCCATCGGCCTGGCCCCCACCCTGGCCGCGCTCAGGTCCGGGGCAACGCTGGCCCTGGCCAACAAGGAATCGCTCATCGTCGGCGGCGCCCTCGTCAAGGCCGCGGCCCGGGAAGGCCAGATCGTCCCGGTGGATTCGGAGCACTCCGCGATCGCCCAGTGCCTGCGCTCGGGCTCCGCGGGGGAGGTGGACCGGCTGATCCTCACCGCCTCCGGCGGCCCGTTCCGCGGCAGGACCCGGGACGAACTGCACGACGTCTCCCCGCAGGGCGCCCTCGCCCACCCCACCTGGGACATGGGCCTCATGGTCACCACCAACTCCGCCAGCCTGGTCAACAAGGGCCTGGAGGTGATCGAGGCGCACCTGCTCTTCGACATCCCGCTGGACCGGATCGACGTCGTGGTCCATCCGCAGTCCGTGGTCCACTCCATGGTCCAGTTCACCGACGGCTCCACGATCGCCCAGGCGTCCCCGCCGGACATGCGCCTGCCCATCGCGCTGGGCCTGGGCTGGCCGGACCGCGTGCCTGGCGCCGCGCGGGCCTGCGACTGGACCAAGGCCACCAGCTGGACCTTCGAGCCGCTGGACACCGTGGCGTTCCCCGCCGTCGGCCTCGCGAAGGACGCCGCCCGGCAGGGGAGCACCTACCCGGCCGTCTTCAACGCCGCGAACGAGGAGGCCGTGATGGCCTTCCACGCCGGCCGGATCCGCTTCACCGACATCGTGGATACCATCGAAGCAGTACTCGGCGAACACACAGGCTCCTCCGGGCTGACGGTGGAGTCGGTGCTGGATGCTGAAGCGTGGGCACGCGCGCGGGCCCACGAACGTTTGGCCGTTAGAAGTCGCTAGGGAACGTGCCCAAGTGAAGTGTCTAAGTAGCACAGAATCCAGGAAGCAGCAGATCAACGCATGAGCCCCGTCCTCCTCTTTATCCTCGGTGTCGTCTTCGTGGCGATCGGCGTCGCCGCGTCCATCGCCCTGCACGAGGTGGGGCACCTGCTTCCCGCCAAGCTGTTCAAGGTCCGCGTCACCAAGTACATGATCGGCTTCGGGCCCACGCTCTGGTCCAAGAAAAAGGGCGAGACCGAATACGGCTTCAAGGCCATCCCGCTGGGCGGCTACGTCTCCATGATCGGCATGTACCCGCCGAACAAGGACGACGGCACCGTCCGCCCCTCCAGCACCGGCATGTTCCAGTCCCTCGCCTCCGATGCCCGCTCCCTGGCGCACGAGGAAGTCGGGCCGGAAGATGAGAACCGCGTCTTCTATCGGCTCCCGGTCTGGAAGAAAGTCATCGTCATGCTCGGCGGCCCGGCGATGAACCTGCTGATCGGCCTCGTGCTGACGGCCGTGCTGCTGATGGGATTCGGCACCGCGGCGCAGACCACCACCATCGCCGACGTCTCCAAATGCCAGGTCAAGGCCGGCGAGACCGTGGACCCGGATTCCGCCGGCTGCAGGCCCACCCCGGCGGCGGCGGCGGGGCTCAAGCCCAACGACGTCATCACCTCCTTCGACGGCAAGGCCGTCACCCGCTGGGATGAGCTCACCGGCTGGATCCGCGCCTCGGCGGACCGGCAGGTCAGCATCACCGTGCAGCGCGACGGCGCCCCGGTCACCACCACCGTCACCCCGGTGCTCTCGTCCCGCCCGGTGGTCGGCGACGACGGCCGGCAGGCCAAGGACGCCGCCGGCAAGCTCTTGTACCAGGACGTCGGGTTCCTCGGCATCGGCGCGCAGACCGCGCTGGTACAGCAGCCGGCGTCGGCCGTTCTCCCGATGGCGGGCGAGAACATCAGGCAGATCGCCGGCGTCATCCTGAACCTGCCGGCGCGCGTGGCCGGCGTGGCGAAGGCGGCCTTCAGCGAGGAGCCCCGCGATCCCAACGGGCCCATCAGCGTGGTGGGCGTGGGCCGCGTGGCCGGCGAGGTGGCCGCGATGGAACAGGTTCCGCTGCAGTCCCGCCTGGCCGCCCTCGTCGGACTGCTGGCCGGCCTCAACTTCGCCCTGGCCGTCTTCAACCTCGTTCCGCTGTTGCCGCTCGACGGCGGCCATGTCGCCGGGGCCCTGTATGAGGGGGCCCGGCGCCGCATAGCCAGGCTGTTCGGCCGCCCCGATCCCGGCGCGTTCGACATCGCGAAGCTGCTGCCGGTGACCTATGTGGTGGCGGTGCTGCTCATGGGCATCGGGGCGCTGCTGATCTACGCGGACATCGTCAAGCCGGTGAACCTCTTCGGCTGAGGCTTTGCGCCGGTCTATTGCCGGTCTTCTGCCCGCCTTCCGCCGACGGGCCGATCTAAGCTATTTAGGCTGATTATGGAGAATCACTCGAAAATGATTGATTATTCACAATCAGCCTTTTAGGGTTGGCCTATGTACGTGATGACCATCGACCAGCGCGGGAGCAGCACCGACACCGACCGCGTCCCCGGACTCCTCGCGGAACTGGGTGCCCTTTCCACGGCGGGGCGCTTCGAACGCTCCGTCGGCGACGAGGTCCAGGGCGTGGTTGAACGCCCGGACGAAGTGGTGGAGATCGCCCTGCACGCCCTGCGCAGCGGCCGCTGGTACGTGGGGATCGGCGTGGGGCAGGTGGACCTGCCGCTGCCGGCCAGCCCCCGGGAAGGCTCCGGGCCCGCCTTCGTCGCGGCCCGGCTGGCGGTGGACCGGGCGAAGGCCGCGGCCTCCCACGTCCCGCTGGCGGTGGTCGCCGGCGTGGTCCCGGGCGGGGTGGCCGGCGTCCGGCGGACGGATGCGGCGCCGTTGGCGGCGCCCCCCGAGGCGCACGGCTCAGCGCCGGACCGCCCAGTGCCGGACGGCTCAGTGCCGGACGGCCCAGTGCCGGACGGCTCAGTGCCGGACGGCCGGGCGGGGGCGTCGGCAGGCGCCAGGGCCTGCGCCAACGCCGAGGCCGTGCTGCGGCTGATCGGGCGGCTGGTCCAGGACCGGACCGCGGCGCAATGGAAGGTGGTCGATGTGCTGCGCTCCGTGCAGCACGGCCACGCCGGCACGCACGGAACCCAAAAAATCGCCGCCCGGAAACTCGGAATCACCGAACAGTCGGTGAGCCGTGCGCTCCTGCGGTCCGGCTGGCAGGAAGAATGGGCGGCGAGGCCGGCTGCGGAAATGCTGCTGGCACTGGCCCACGGCCTGATCACAGGCACCGGCGGCTTGAAGATTCCGGACGCCCGGGATCCCGGGCCCCGCAGCCCCCAGGCGCGTGGCGCCGATACACTCAACGCCGATGCCCAGGACAGCAGCACAGGAGGAGACAGGTGAACGCCCTCTGGATCACCCTGGCCCTGCTCACGGCCGGATTCGCCGGCTGGCCGGTGACTGCCCTGGTCTTCCGGCTCGCCCGGACCATCGACGCCAGGGCCGACGCCGCCGGCACGGCCAGCGACGCCGGCACCGACGCCGCCACCGACCCCTCGGCCGACGTCACCGTTGATCCCGTGGTTGATTCAGTGGTTGATTCAGGGATCCGGCAGCCGCAGCCGCAGCCGCAGCCGCAGCCGCAGCCGCAGCCGCAGCCGCCGTCATCGGCCCCGGGCTCCAGCGAGGCGGGCTCCAGCGAGACGGTCAGCAGCGAACGTATCCTGCGGGGAGGCGCGATCATCGGCGTCCTTGAACGGCTGGCGGTCTGCCTCGCAATTCTGGGCGGCCAGCCGGTGGCCATCGCCTACGTGGTGGCCATCAAGGGCCTGGGCCGCTTTGCCGAACTGAAGGCGACGCCGGTGGCGGCCGAGCGGTTCATCATCGGCACCCTGGCCTCCATGCTGTGGGCGGCGGGCATCGCGGCGCTGGCCAAGGTCTTCTTCCTCGGCTGAACCCCGGTTCGGGACCGGCTCCATCGGTCCGGGCCGGTCCCCAAAGCCTGCTGAGGCGATCTATTTGCGCTAGAATTCTGTACATGACAACTTTGCCAGTGGCCGAAGCGCGATCTCACTTCTCCCGTCTCGTCGAGCAGGCGTCCACGACCCACGAGCGGTTCGAGATCACCCGGAACGGCTCGCGCGCCGCGGTGCTCCTGGGCGCTGAGGATTACGACGCTATGCTGGAAACTTTGGCGATCCTTTCCGAATTGGAGCTGGTCAAGGAGATCGGTCAAGGCCTCAAGGATCTGGAAAGCGGCGACACCTTCACCGTCGAGCAGGTACGGGCCGACATGAGGACGGCTGCCCCTAAGGGATGAGCCCCCATTACGACGTCAGGTTTTCGCGGTCCGCCCGGCGTGCACTGACCGAGGATCTGCCGGAGAAGGTCGCTGCAGCAGCGTTCGAGTTCATCACCGGCGCTCTGAGCGAAAACCCCCAACGGCTGGGCAAGCAGCTCCTGCCCCCGCTCTTTCCCCTATATTCGGCTCGACGCGGGGACTACCGGATCATCTACCGGATTCTCGACAACGTTGTCGTGATCGAAATCGTATCGATCGTCCACCGACGTGACGCCTACCGCGCCTAGCTGCGGCCGGATGTGAACGGGGCAGGCGGGGGCGATAGTGTATCCGTATGACTGTTTTTGCTGTGGAGTACGTATACGACGCCGAATCCTCCGATGCCCGTGACGCCAGCCGTCCCGCGCACCGCGAATGGACCGCAGGGCTTGTCAGGGAAGGCGCGCTCCTCGCCAGCGGGCCCTACACGGACGGAGCCGGCGCACTGCTGATCTTCAAAGCAGCCGACGAGAAGGCCCTGAACGAGCTCCTGAAACAGGATCCGTTCGCGGCGGCCGGCGCCATCTCCGGCACGCGCACGAGCGTGTGGGCCCCGCTGACCGGCCTCCTCGCCGACCACGCGGCCTAGCCCGTACCGCCTAGCCCGTACCGCCTACAGACCATCCACACTTCGATGCCGTTACTTCCATACAAGGAGTCCATGTGACCTCGGTCAGCCTGGGAATGCCGTCAGCACCGCCCCCCGTTCTTGCCCCGCGGCGGAAGACCCGCCAGATCAAGGTCGGTTCCGTCGGCGTCGGTTCGGATTCCCCGATCAGCGTCCAGTCGATGACCACGACGCCGACCACGGACATCAACGCCACCCTCCAGCAGATCGCCGAGCTCACGGCCTCAGGCTGCGACATCGTCCGGGTGGCCTGCCCGTCCGCCGACGACGCTCTGGCGCTGCCGATCATCGCCAAGAAATCCCAGATTCCGGTCATCGCGGATATCCACTTCCAGCCGAAGTACGTGTTCGCCGCGATCGAGGCCGGCTGCGCCGCGGTGCGGGTGAACCCCGGCAACATCCGGAAATTCGATGACCAGGTCAAGGAAATCGCGCGCGCCGCGAAGGACCACGGCACCTCGATCCGGATCGGCATCAACGCCGGCTCGCTGGAGCCCGGCATCCTGAAGAAGTACGGCAAGGCCACCCCGGAAGCCCTCGTGGAATCCGCTGTCTGGGAAGCCTCGCTGTTCGAAGAGCACGGCTTCCACGACTTCAAGATCTCGGTCAAGCACAACGACCCGGTCATCATGGTCGCGGCCTACGAGATGCTGGCAGAGCAGGGCGACTGGCCGCTGCACCTGGGCGTCACCGAGGCCGGCCCGGCGTTCCAGGGCACCATCAAGTCCGCCACCGCCTTCGGCGCCCTGCTCTCCCGCGGCATCGGCGACACCATCCGCGTCTCCCTCTCCGCGCCGCCGGTGGAGGAGATCAAGGTGGGCAACCAGATCCTGCAGTCGCTCAACCTGCGCCCGCGCAAACTCGAAATCGTCTCCTGCCCCTCCTGCGGCCGCGCCCAGGTGGACGTGTACACGCTCGCCGAGCAGGTCACCGCGGGCCTGGAAGGCATGGAGATCCCGCTGCGCGTCGCCGTCATGGGCTGCGTCGTCAACGGCCCCGGAGAAGCCCGCGAGGCGGACCTCGGCGTCGCCTCCGGCAACGGCAAAGGCCAGATCTTTGTGAAGGGGCAGATCATCAAGACTGTCCCTGAGGACCAGATTGTTGAGACACTGATCGAAGAGGCCATGCGCATTGCAGAAGAGATGGGGGAGGCCGGTGGCGAAGATGCTGTCAAGGGTAGCCCCGTGGTTAGCGTCTCGTAGGGACGGCGCCGCTTCCGGCGTCGCCGTCCGCGTCCTGGGTGTTGAGGATACCGCACCGTTGTTGGACCTCGCCGGGCAGGACCCCGTCGCCAATGTCTTCATCCTGTCCCACCTGGAAACCGCGGGCACGGCGTCGCCCACTGCCGGCGGCGCCAGCATCCTGGGCGTGTTCGACGGCGGCACCCTCCTCGGGGCCTGCTGGGCGGGTGCGAACCTGGTGCCGGTGCAGCTGGACCCGGAACTGGCGGGCCTCGTCGCGACGGCGGCGCACCGCTCCGGGCGCCGCTACGCCTCGATTTTCGGCCCGGCCGACACCGTGATGGCCATCTATGCCGGGCTGGAGCGGCTGGGCCAGTCCGCCCATGAAGTCCGCGACGACCAGCCGCTGATGAGCATCACCGGCCCGCCCGCCGTCGAGCCCGAGCCGGCGCTGGGCTTCGGCCAGCTCGCCGATTTCGATAAGATCCTGCCCGCCTGCGCTGCGATGTTCGAAGAGGAAGTCGGCTACTCCCCGTACCTTGGCGGCAGGGAGTACTACGGCCGGCGGGTCAAGGGCCTGATCCGCGCGGGCCATTCTCTGGTGCATCTGGACGCCGACGGCGAGGTGGTGTTCAAGGCCGAGCTGGGTGCCGTGACACCGGAGGCAACCCAGGTCCAGGGCGTCTGGATGAACCCCAAATTCCGTGGGCTCGGCCGCAGCCCCGGCTACATGGCCGCCGTCGTGGTCCTGGCCCAGACCATCGCGCCCGTCACGAGCCTCTACGTCAACGGCTTCAACACCCGTGCCCGCGCCACCTATGAGCGGGTCGGCTTCCAGCAGGTCGGAACGTTCGCGACCGTCCTGTTCTAGGAGGGCTCCGGCAGATCCCCGGCGAGGTAGCGCTGGATGGTGGGCGCGATGAGCCTGACCACATCCTCCCGGCTGGCAGAGGCCAGCGGCTCGAGCCGGATGACGTAGCGCATCAGCACGGCGCCGACCAGCTGCGCGGCCACCAGATTTCCGCGCAGGGCCACCTCCTCCGGCGTGCCGGCGACCCCCGCCATGATGCGCGGCAAAATCCTCTGGCTGGCGATTTCCCCGAGAATCGCCGTCTTCGCCTTTGAACCGATCGTGCCCCGGAGGAAAGCAAGGAGGCTGTGCTGCGCGGGGCTTTCCCACAGTCCCAGGACTGCCCGGACCAGAGCTTCGGCCCGCTCGGAAGGATCGCGGCGGTCCAATCCGGCCAGCACCGTTGACGGGTCCGCAGGCAGCTCGACGCTCAGGGCGAAGAGTTCGTCCTTGCCGGCGAAGAAATGATGGATCATGGCCGGGTCCACGTGCGCCTCGCGCGCTACCAGGCGCAGGCTGGTGCCCTCGAATCCATGCTCCGCGAACAACCGCCGCGCGGCCGCGAGGATCTGGTCCCGGGAGCCCGCATCGCCGGCCCGGCGGCCCCGCCGGGGCTCAGGCTGCCCGCTGCTCACGCGGTCCGCCGGCGAAGGGTCAACGAGGCCAGGACCAGTACTGCCACGACGATCGCGGCCATGATGCCGGTGTCCTGCCACAGGGCGTCGGTGGCCTCGGCGTGTCCGGCGATCTCCTTCAGGGCATCCACCGAAAACGTCAGCGGCAGCACATTGGAGACTGCCTCCAGGACCCCGTTCATCCGGTCCCGTGCGACGAAGAGTCCGCACAGCAGGATCTGGGGCACCACAACCACGGGCATGAATTGCACGGCCTGGAATTCGGTGCGGGCGAATGCGGAGCACAGCAGGCCCAGCGCAACGCCCAGCACCGCATTGACGACGGCGATCATCACCACGAGGCCCGGACTTCCCTTGATCTCCAGGCCGAACACCCAGTAGGCGACGCCGGTGGCCACCAGCGACTGGAGGGCGGCCATGAGGGAAAACGCCAGCCCGTAGCCGAACAGCAGGTCCGTCTTGTGGATGGGCGTGGTCAGCAGCCGCTCCAGCGTTCCGGAGGTTCGTTCGCGGAGCATCGTGATGGAGGTGACAAGGAACATCACCACAAACGGGAAGATCGCCAGCATCATCAGACCCACCCGGTCAAAGGTCCGCGGGGCGCCCGGCGGGACTGTTTCGTTCTCGTAGAGGAAGTAGACGGCCGTCAGCAGCAGCGCGGGAACGACGAGCATCAGCGCCACGCTGCGGTGGTCGTGGCGCAGCTGGTCCAGGACCCGGCCCGTCGTCGCCAGCATCATGCGGGGATTCATTCCAGCACCTTCATTCCGGCCGTCGGGCGCGTTGCGGCAGCAGGACTTGGTTCCCCGGGGCTCCGGAGCGGCCCGTCGGCGGACTCCGCCTGCCTGATGACGTTCAGGAACGCCAGCTCCAGGTCCTCGCTGCCGCCCTGCCCGCTGAGCTCGGCGGGGGTGAGCGAGGCCAGCAGCCGCCCCTCCCTCAGGAGCAGGAGGGAGGCGCAGTGGCGCGCCTCTTCCATGACATGGCTGGAGACCAGCAGGGTGGTTCCGGACGCCGCCATGGCGCCGAAGCGCTCCCAGAGGTCTGCCCGGAGAACCGGATCCAGGCCGACGGTGGGCTCGTCCAGGATGAGCAGCCTGGGGCGGGCCACCAGGGCACACGCCAGCGACACGCGGCTGAGTTCGCCGCCGGAGAGGTCCGCCGTCCGCATCCGTGCCTGCCTTTCCAGGCCGACGGCGGCAATCGCCTCGGCGGCATCGCGCCGGTGGACGCCGTACATGGCCCCGAAATACCGGACGTTCGCTTCGATGCTGAGGTCGGGGTAGACGCTGGCCGACTGGGTGACGTAGCCGAGTTCATGCCGGAGAGCCGGATCGCCGGCGGGCCTTCCCAGCACCATGACGGTTCCCGAGGTGATGCGTTGGACGCCCACGATGGCGCGCATCAAGGTGGTCTTGCCGCTGCCGGAGGGGCCCAGCAGCCCCGTGATCCGGCCCGCGGGAATGCTGAACCCGACATCCTGCAGGATGTCCTTGCCGGCGCGCACGATCCGCAGGCCGCCCACCTGCACCGCTGCTGCTGGATCTGACATGGTTTCCTCCGCCGGGCTGCCGTGCCAATCGCACAAACGGACAATTCATCAACTGATGAATTAAATCTAGGCAGGGAAGAGCGGATGGTCAATGGACCGGAATACCAGTTGCGCAGCGGCCCGGGGCTTCCATCATTCCTGGCGTGGCTCTTCTGCGTCCGGGCTGACGGTAGATTAGTACCTAGACGTTTTTCGCCGGTTTTGGCCGGTTTCACCCTGCTCCTCCCCAGAAACGGATACCTACCCAGTGGTCCTTCGACTTTCCAAGCTGTTCCTGCGCACCCTGCGTGAAGACCCCGCCGACGCCGAAGTGGCCAGCCACCGGCTCCTGGTCCGGGCCGGCTACATCCGCCGGGCCGCGCCGGGCATCTACACCTGGCTGCCGCTGGGACTGAGCGTGCTGCGCAAGGTCGAACAGGTCATCCGCGAGGAAATGACGGCCATCGGCGCGCAGGAGGTCCACTTCCCGGCCCTGCTGCCGAAGGAGCCCTACGAGGTCACCAACCGCTGGACCGAATACGGCGACGGCATTTTCCGGCTCAAGGACCGCAAGGGCAACGACTACCTGCTGGCCCCCACGCACGAGGAAATGTTCACCCTGCTGGTCAAGGACCTGTACTCCTCGTACAAGGACCTGCCGCTGAGCATCTACCAGATCCAGAACAAGTACCGCGACGAGGCGCGTCCCCGGGCAGGCCTGCTGCGCGGCCGCGAGTTCATCATGAAGGATTCCTACTCCTTCGACGTCGACGACGCCGGCCTGGACGCCAGCTACGCGGCGCACCGCGGCGCGTACCTGAAGATCTTCGAGCGCCTGGGCCTGGAAGTCATTCCGGTCGCCGCCACCGCCGGGGCCATGGGCGGCTCCAAGAGCGAGGAATTCCTGCACCCCACCGAGATCGGCGAGGACACCTTCGTCCGCTCCGCCGGCGGCTACGCGGCCAACGTCGAGGCCGTCACCACGGTGGTTCCCGCGGACATCGACTTCAGCAACGCCCCCGCCGCGGAGGTCCGCGACACCCCGGACACCCCCACGATCGACACCCTCGTGGACGCCGCCAACGTCCTGGTTCCCCGCGCGGAGTCCGACGGCGGCGCCTGGACCGCCGCCGACACCCTCAAGAACGTCGTGCTCGCCGTGACGCTGCCCACCGGCGAACGCCAGATCGTCGTCATCGGCCTGCCGGGCGACCGCGGCGTGGACCTCAGGCGCGTGGAAGCGAACATCGGGTCCTTCCTGCCCATCGCCGGCGAGATCACGCTCGAGGCCGCCAATGAGGACGACCTCAAGAAGCACCCCCTCATCGTCAAGGGCTACCTCGGCCCGGGCCTGTCCCTGGACGCGCCCCTGCTGGGCACCGAGGGTGCCGCCAAACTGCTCTACCTCGTGGACCCCCGGGTCGTCAGCGGCTCCGCCTGGGTCACCGGCGCCAACGAGGCCGGCAAGCACGTGTTCGGCCTCGTCGCCGGCCGCGACTTCGGCTGGGACGGCGTGATCGAATCCACCGAGGTGCGCGCCGGCGACGAGGCCCCCGACGGTTCCGGACCGCTGGAGACCGCCCGCGGCATCGAGATGGGCCACATCTTCCAGCTCGGCCGCAAGTACGCCGAAGCCCTCGAGCTCAAGGTCCTGGACCAGAACGGCAAGCAGGTCGTCGTGACCATGGGCTCCTACGGCGTAGGCGTCACCCGCGCCGTCGCGGCCCTCGCCGAGTCCAACCACGACGCCAAGGGCCTGGTCTGGCCGCGCGCCGTCGCCCCGGCCGATGTGCACGTCGTCGCGGTGGGCCGCGGCGAGGAGATCTTCGCCGCCGCCGAAAAGCTGTCCCTTGAGCTCGAGGCCGCCGGCCTCGACGTCATCTACGACGACCGCCCCAAGGTGTCCCCGGGCGTGAAGTTCGGCGACGCCGAACTCGTCGGCGTGCCCACCATCCTCGCCGTCGGACGCGGCCTCGTGGACGGCGTCGTGGAGATCAAGGACCGCCGCAGCGGCGACGCCGAGAACGTGGCCGTCGAGAAGGCCGTGGACTACGTGGTCAACGCCGTCCGCAACAGCTAACGGGGGCAGGGTGGTCTCCGGACTGGAGTCGATCCAGCTCGGCACCCTCGTCCTGGTCGTGGTGGCCGGCTTCGCCGCCGGCTGGGTGGACGCCGTCGTCGGCGGCGGGGGACTCATCCAGCTGCCGGCGATGCTGCTGGTCCCGGGCATCAGCCCGGTGCAGGCCCTGGCGACGAACAAGATGGGGTCCATCTTCGGGACGACGACGAGCGCCGTCACGTTCTACCGGCGCGTCCGGCCGGACCTGGGCACCGCCGTGCCGATGGCGGTGATCGCCCTGGCGGGCAGCTTCGGCGGCGCCGTGCTCGCCGCCACGCTGCCGGCCAGCGTGTTCAAGCCCATCATCGTCGCGGCGCTGGTCGCCGTCGCACTGTTCACCGCCTTCCGGCCCGCCGTCGGCGAGCTGACCAGGCTGCGGCACGAGGGCCACCGGCACTATATGGTGGCCTGCCTGATCGGGGCAGTGATCGGTTTCTATGACGGGCTCATCGGCCCGGGCACGGGCTCGTTCCTGGTCATCGCGCTCGTTTCCGCCATGGGCTACGCCTTCCTCGAGGCCAGCGCCAAGGCCAAGATCGTGAACATGGCCACCAACGCCGGCGCCCTGATCTTCTTCCTGCCGCACGGCTCGCTGCTGTGGGGGCTCGGGCTGGTCCTGGGCCTGGCCAACATGGCCGGCGGCTACCTCGGGGCCCGGACCGCCGTCAGGCAGGGGAGCCGCTTCATCCGGATCGTGTTCCTGATCGTGGTGGGCGCGCTCATCCTCAAGCTCGGGACCGACATCTGGCAGGACAGCCTGGCCTGACCCACCCGACGGCGGGCACTCCCTGCCAGGAGGCCGCAGGCGTAGCATGCAGCTATGTCAGCAGCTGAGGAACGCTATGCGGCCGCCCTGGCGGCTGCCGCCGGGCACGCGCACGAGTGGCTGGAAAGTCAGGGGACACGCCGGATCGGGCCGCGGCGCACGGCGGCGGAGCTGGCCGCCGACTTCGGCGGCCCGCTGCCCAGGGAGGGCATGCCGGCCGCGGAGGTGATCGACTATCTCGCGGAAAAGGCCGAGCCGGGCCTGATGGCGATGCCGTCCGGCCGGTTCTTCGGCTGGGTCATCGGCGGGACCCTGCCGGCGGCGCTGGCGGCGGACTGGCTGGTCAGCGCCTGGGACCAGAACGCGGTGATGCGCTACGCCGTTCCGGCCATGGCGGCCATCGAGGAAGCGGCCGGGGCCTGGCTCCTGGAGCTGTTGGGACTTCCGGAGGAGTCCGACGTCGGCTTCGCCACCGGCGCCACAATGGCGAACTTCACCGGCCTGGCCGCCGCACGGTGGCGGCTGATGGCGGACGCCGGCTGGGACCTCGACGGCGAGGGACTGTCCGGCGGCCCCCGGATCCACTGCTTCGTGGGGGCCGAACGGCACGACACCATCGACCTCGGGCTGCGGTACCTGGGCCTGGGCCGCCCCGCCGTGGTCCCCGCGGACCGGCAGGGGCGCATCATCCCCGCCGAGCTGGACCGCGCCCTGGAGCGCGCCCTCGACGCCGCGCCCAGCCGCGGGAACAGGTCCGGGCGGGCGCCGGCGCTCGTGTGCCTGCAGGCCGGAAACCTGCATTCGGGAGCCTTCGATCCCTTCACCGAGGCGATCGCCGTCGCAAAGGCCTACGGGGCCTGGGTGCATGTGGACGGGGCGTTCGGGCTCTGGGCCGCCGCCGTGCCGGAACTGGCCGGGCTGACCGCGGGCCTGGCGCTGGCCGACTCCTGGGGCACGGACGCGCACAAGACCCTCAACGTCCCCTACGACTGCGGGATCGCGGTGGTCCGGGACGCCCAGGCGCTGCGTTCGGCCATGGGCGTGCACACCAGCTACCTGATCCCGGCCAGAGACAGCGCGGGGGACCCGTTCGAAAAAGTTCCCGAGCTCTCGCGCCGGGCACGCGGCGTGCCCGTATGGGCGGCCCTGAAATCGCTCGGCCGGGACGGCGTCACGGCCCAGGTCCGGGAACTGGTGCTGCGCGCCTCGCAGCTGGCGGAGCGGCTGTCGGCGCTCGACGGCGTCGAGGTGCTCAACGACGTCGGCTACACGCAGGTGTGCCTCGCCTTCGGGGACGACGCCGTGACGCGCGCGGTGACCGCACGGATCATCGGCGACGGGCGGGTGTGGATGTCCGGCTCGCGGTGGCAGGACCGGGACATCCTGCGGATCTCCGTCAGCAACTGGAGCACGGACGACGACGACGTGGAGGTCGCCGTCGGCGCGGTCCGGGACGCCCTGGCGGCGGTGCGCGCCGGCTGACCGGGCCCCCCAGCTGCCTGCAGAACCCGGAAGGACTTCCGTGAAAGGACTCGAGGGATTGGCTCCCTCTGAAGTGGAGTTGCTGCTGCGTCTGGTTGGTGGAGAGGGCGCCGCAAACGGGGCTGTAGCGGAGGAATGGCATCTGGTCCGGCTCCGGGCCGGCTCCGGACAGGGGGAAGGGGTCTACCGGCTTGCCGGCCCCGGCGCGGACGGAAGCGCGGCGTCTCTCATCCTGAAGATCCTCGCAGCATCCCCGCCAAACGATGAGGCGTGGCGATGGAACTGCCAACAGCGCGAGCCCCTCTTCTACGGTTCCGATCTGGCCCGGGGCCTGAACGGGCTTGTCGCGCCCAGGTGTCTCGGCGTGACGCAGCGGCAGGATGGGACGACCTGGCTGTGGCTGGAAGATGTTGCTGACGATGCCAGGGCGTGGCCCCTGGCCCGATACGGACTCGCCGCCTACCATCTGGGAAGGTTCAGCGGACGCTTCGCGTCAGCTGCAGCGCTTCCGGACTACCCCTGGCTGAGCCGCCGATGGCTGCGGGGCTGGCTTGGGGAAGCGGCCGCCGCAATAGCTGAACTGCGGGCCCTTCAGAACGATCCAGCGGTCCAGCGGGTCTATCAGGATGCGGGCAGCATCCTGCGGCTCTGGGATGAACGTGGGGGAAGGCTGAACATGCTCGAACACTGTCCGCAGACGCTGTGCCATCTGGACGCCCACCGCAGGAACATGTTTGCCCGGAAGGCAGCGGGCGAAGAGCAGACCGTGTTTATTGACTGGGCCTTTGTCGGCGTTGGTGCCATTGGCGAGGATCTCGCGTCCCTCGTCAGCGCCACCGTCGCCTTGGGCGAAGTGGCGCCCGGCGACATTCAAGAGCTCGAGGCAACGGTCATGGAAGGTTACCTGGAGGGGTTACGGGACGCGGGGTGCCGGACGGATCCGGAGCTCGTCCGGCTGGCATATTCATTGGCCGCTTCCCTCCGGCTTCCCGTCGGCGCCGTGCGCCTTGTGCTTCCCATGCTGCTCGATCCGGGACTTCACGCCGACGTCGAACAGTTGCATTTCGGCACGCCCATTGAGGCCTTGTTCGATAGATGGGCGACGATGAACCGGCACCTAATCCGCCTTGGAGATGGGCTCGTCAAATGAGCCCTGCGGGCCACACGTTTCCTCACACGGTATGGAGGCAAGCTGGGCTTGTTACAGGCAAACCGCGGCGGGAATCCTATTCGCGGAGCCTGACGATCCGAACGAGGGGCCCGCAGCCTCCTGCGGCGAAGCCAGCCCCACAACACATTAGAGGTGTGTGAAATGTCCGAATTCATGGCCGGTGTTCTCGTCGTACTCTTCATCGTTGGCCTGGTGGCCATGGCCGCCGTCGTCTCTGTCCTGAGAGACGGCCGGGGCACTCCGCCGGAGCCCTCGGACCAGCCCTGGACGGCCCGTGAACTGCCCAGCAGCCCTTATTACGTCAGCCACCCGTAGGAGAAGGCAGAATTTGGGGCCGCGGACGCAGGGAGGACCCGGCCTGGACTCAGACGACCCCGCTGGCGCCGAGCAGGTTGCCGAGGAGGAAGGTTGCTGCCAGGGCCAGCGCACCGCCCACCACCACGCGGACCGCCGCCCTCAGTTTCGAGCCGCCGCCGATCCAGGCGCCCAGCGCTCCCGTGATCGCCAAGGCCACGAGGACGGCACCGAAGGTCAACGGGACACGGATGTTCTCCGGCGGCAGCAGGATGGCCAGCATCGGCAGGACGGCACCGATCAGGAACGCGACGAACGAGGCGAAGGCGGCGTGCCAGGGGCTGACGATATCGGTCTCGTCGATGTTAAGCTCCGCCGAAAGGTGGGCGGCCAGGGCATCGTGCTTGGTGAGTTCGAGGGCCACCGTGCGGGCCGTCTCTGCGCTGAGTCCTTTGGCCTGGTAGATGGCGGCAAGTTCTTCCAGCTCCTCTTCGGGCTCCTCCTCCAGTTCCCGGCGTTCCTTCGAGATCAGGGCCTCCTGGCTGTCCTTCTGGCTGCTGACGGAAACATATTCGCCCAGGGCCATGGAGATGGCACCGCCGACCATGCCCGCGGCGCCGGCGATCAGGATCGGGCCCGAGTCCGTGGTGACGCCCGCGACGCCGACCACGATCGCGGCCACGGACACGATCCCGTCGTTGGCGCCCAGGACGCCTGCCCGGAGCCAGTTGAGCCGCTGGGCGAGGTCGTTCCTATGGGGTTCGTTCTCGTGGAGGGTTGCCGCGCCTGTGGTTTCCATGCCTTCCAGCAAAGCACCAGTGCCACGTGCTGGCCAGTATTGCGACCCTAAGCACGTCAAGCCAGGGCTTACTAAGCTCGTGCCCCTCGGTCCCGTATCCGCGGAGCTCGCTATCGGCCAGCGTCAGCGTTACGGAGACCCCTTGACACCCGGTCCCCGGGGGCGCATATTTAACAGATCAGTTAATTAATGGAAATGTTAAATACAAGGGCGCATCACGATGTCAACCGATCGGCTCAGCCTCATCTTCTCGGCGCTTGCCGACCCCACCCGCAGGGCCATCCTGGCCCGGCTGGCGGAGGGCGAAGCCACCGTGAATCAGTTGGCCGAGCCCTTCGACATCAGCCTCCCTGCGGTCTCCCGCCACCTTAAGGTGCTGGAAACCGCCGGGCTGATCACTCGTAGCCGGAATGCGCAATGGCGCTCCTCGAAGCTCGAGGCCGCACCGCTGCGCGAGGCTGCTGAATACATGGACAAGTACAGGCGCTTCTGGGACGTCAGCTTCAGCCGTCTCGATGCGCATTTGCGAACGATCCAGCAAGTTCCCAAGAATCAGGAGCCAGGTAATGAACACGCAACAGAACACCACTGAGTCCCACACCCTCACCATGACCAGGGAGTTCGATGCTCCTCGCGAACTGGTCTTCAAGGCCTTCACCGATCCGGACCAGCTCGCCGCATGGTTCGGCCCGGAGGGAGTGGACTCGCCCCGGGACCGGATCGTCGTCGAACCCCGCGTCGGGGGCACCTGGCGGCTCGTCATGGTCTACGAGGATGACGGCGTCGCCAAGGAGTCGCCGATCGACGCCGTGATCTCCGTCTACGACCCGCCGTCGCTACTGGTGGCCAGCCAGAGGGCGGAGCCCGACGCCGGCATCACCCTCCAGCTCGAATTGCGGCTTGAGTTCGAGGACCTGGGAGGCCGGACCCGGCTGCACCTTACCCAAGGCCCCTTCGACAGCACCGAATGGGTGGAGATGACCCGCGAGGGCTGGGGCAGCTCGTTCACCAAGCTCGACAAGGTACTGGCCTGATATCGTGTCAACTTGCCCGGAATCCAGGGGGTGCCAACGGGTCACGAAATCTCATCCGGATGCAACTGCGGTCGGACGCGAAGACATCTGAGCGGGTGCCGAAATGACCTTCCGGACCGACGTCGACCTCGAGCGGTCCCCGGCCTACCATTGGACCGTCACGTCAGTCGACGTGGGTCCATGCACCGATCCAATTGGCAAGGAGATCATGATGCTCGGAGAGCAAATCGGGGAATTCACCGGACAAGCCATCAGCACACGGGTTCTGGAAGACATTGGTCTCGGTCCGCGCACCGAAGTGACCGATCATCAGGTCGGCACGCTCTGCGGTGTCCAGGTTGACATCACGGTCACCTACGTCGGCACGATCCGTCCCGGCGGCACGGTCGCCGGCACCGGAACCGGTTTTGTCGTCACCGCAAGCGGGCAGACCGCGACCTTCACCGGTACCGGCGTCGGCAGGTTCACTGCTCCGGGCCACCTCGCCTGGCGGGGTGCCTTGTTCTACGAAACCACTTCCGACGAGTTGAGCAGCCTCAACGGGATCGCGGTCCTGTTCGAGTACGAGGTGGCGGACGGCAAGTCAGAAGGCCGCCTGTCCGAGTGGAAGTAGCGGGGCAGCGGCGGCCCAGCGGGGGCACTTTGCCAGGGACCCGCCGCATTCCGGCACGAAATCGCCGGTTTCGGGGTTCAAAGTGCCCCCGGACGGCGCCGTAAGCCGTGCAGGCAGCGCGGCGCCGTAAGCGCTGCGTCAGCGGGCTGCCGGGCTTTCAGCGGGTAGCGCGTCAGTGGGCAGCGCGGGAAACGCCGCCGGGTCAGCCAGTAATCCGGGCACCGGGCCGGGCTCCCCGCCCCAGAGCACGGCCCGGCGGGCTGCGTCCAGCAGGCCGGCGATCGCCCACCGGCGGGTCTCCCCGTCGCTCAGCGCCACGAGGTCGCCGTAGACCGGCAGCGTGGCCGTTTCCTGCCCGGCCAGGCCGGCGGCGGGCGCTGCGAGGAATGACGGCCCCAGCACGTAGCCGGCCTCGCGCGGCGGGACGGGGACGCACTGCCTCCGGCTCAGGGTTTCCGCCGCGCTGACCAGTGCCTCGTGGCGGGCCAGCTGCTCGGCCGCCGGCTTCACCGCATCCCCGCCAAGCCGGGTCAGGGCCACCTGGTAGCCGTAGACAGTCTCCGCTTCGATCCGTACTGTCGCCGCCAGCGCCCCGTCGAGCGCAGCGGCGCCGGGCAGAGTGTCGCCCGTGGAAGGAGCCGGAGGAACGGACGACGCCGTCGCGTCCGGGGACGGGCACGCTCCGGAAGGCTGGGCAGAGGCAGCGGCAGGATCGGCTTGCGCGGGCACTGCGGGCACCGCGGGCCCTGCGGCGCCGGGGTCGGGGCCGGCGGCCAGGGCGGACGCCTGGAGCAGTTGCCCGGTTCCGACGGCTGCCAGGAGGCGTGCCATGCCGCCGTCGGCCGTGGCCGCATCGGCCAGGCGCTGGCTGCCGCTGCGCGCCAGTTCGGCTGCCAGGCCGGCCGCCGAGGTGGGCAGGGGAGGGGAGGGCGAGGCAGCGGACGGGGTTGACGAGGCCGGCTCAGCGGAGGCATCACCGGGGACATCGCCCGGTCCCAGGAGCGCCCGGGCCTGGGTTGTCAGCAAGGTCACAGTCTGCGAAAAGGCCGGCTGCCCGGTGGCGGATCCGGGGTCCGGGGCAGCCTCGGAGAGCTGTTCGCCTGCGGTCCTTAGCCGGAGCGTTGCCGTCAGAGCCGAGGCCCGTGCCCGTTCGGAAAACGGCGGTTCCGGGGGCTCCCGCGGGACTACGGGCGTCAATGCCGCTCCCAGGCTGACAGTCACCAGGGCGAGGCAGGCCAGAAGTGCAAAGCGGGGAAGGATCCGGGGAAAAAGGCGGCGGGGGGAGACCCGCCGTCGTTTTTCCCTGGTGTCGTCTTTCACAACAGACCATGTTGTCATGCCTGCAAGGAACTGAGTGCACCACGGCGCCGGGAAAATCGCTACGCTAGTAGTCACACAACATCATCTAGCAGGAGGCGGCGGCGTCATGTCCAATCCAGAAGCCACGACTTCAACAGGCCGGTCCGGGACGGGGAAGGCTGAAGCCGAACCCGCGCAGAACCTGGAGGCCGCGCGCCTGCACGCACTCCTGGAGCCCGCCGTGCTGGCGAACCGGCTGTACGTGGAGGACGTTTCCATCCACGTCGCAGGGGCCAACCGCGTGGTCCACGTGGTGGTGGACCTGCCGCAGGAAGAGACCGGCGGCGTCACGCTCGACGTCATCGCCGAGATCTCCAAGACCCTTTCCGACGTCCTGGACAATGACCCCAGCACGGATTCGCGTCCCTACGAGCTCGAGGTGTCCTCCCCCGGCGTCGGACGCCCCCTCACCGAACAGCGGCACTGGCACCGCGCCCGCGGGCGGATGGCGTCGGTCAACGTCATCCAGGGGGACAATGTCACCGGCAGGATCCAGTCCGTGGACGACGACGGCGTCACCATGGTCCCGGAGATCACCGTGAAAAAGGGAATGAAGCCCAAGCAGGGCGATCCCATCAAGCTCCCCTTCGACAGGATCCGCAGCGGAAAAGTCGAAATAGAGTTCAGCCGCCTCGACGAGGCCGGCCTGGAAAACGGACACAATGGACCTTCTGAGGAGGCCTGATGGATATTGACATGAGCGCACTGAGACTCCTGGAGCGTGAGCGTGAAATCCCGCTGGATCTCCTGATTCCCACCATCGAGCAGGCACTGCTGGTGGCGTACCACAAGACCCCGGGCGCCTTTGAAAAGGCCCGCGCCGAGCTGGACCGCAAGAGCGGACACGTGACCATCTGGGCCACGGAGATTGACGACGACGGCGCCCCCATCGGCGAATTCGAGGACACTCCCGCGGGCTTCGGCCGCATCGCGGCCAGCACCGCGCGGCAGATTATCCTGCAGCGCCTGCGCGATGCCGAGGATGACAACGTGCTGGGCCAGTTCAAGGGCCGTGAAGGCGAACTGGTCGCCGGAACCATCCAGCAGGGCAACAACCCGCACATGATCCAGGTCAACCTGGGCGCGGTGGAGGCACTGCTGCCGCCGCCGGAGCAGGTGCCGGGGGAGAAGTACGTCCACGGCAACCGGCTCCGCGCCTTCGTCATCGATGTCCACCGCGGCACCAAGGGTCCCTCGATCACGCTGTCCCGCTCGCACCCGGGCCTGGTCCGGAAGCTTTTCGAGCTGGAAGTTCCCGAGATCGCCGACCGTTCGGTGGAGATCGTGGCCCTGGCCCGGGAAGCCGGGCACCGCACCAAGATCGCGGTCAAGGCCAACGTCTCCGGCATTAACGCCAAGGGCGCCTGCATCGGTGAAATGGGCTCGCGCGTGCGCGCCGTCATGACCGAACTGAACGACGAGAAGATCGACATCGTCGACTACAGCGACGATCCGGCGACCTTCATCGCCAGCGCCCTCTCGCCGTCACGCGTGAATTCGGTCACCATCACCGACGAAGCAACCCGCTCCGCCCGCGTGGTTGTCCCCGACTACCAGCTCTCCCTGGCCATCGGCAAGGAAGGCCAGAACGCCCGGCTCGCCGCCAAGCTCACGGGCTGGCGGATCGACATCGCCTCAGACGCCGCGGTCAGCCGGGATAAATAGGCCGCAGTTCCGGCCTGCCCGTCTGCGCCCGGATCCTGCAAGTTCGGGACCCGGGCGCCGGAGGGGCTAGAATAGACATGACCGGGCCTAACGGCCGGTATCCGCGTGCCCTGAGCGCGTCCGGATGTGGCGGAGACGTTGTTGTTCACGTCCCGCCAATCCATCCGGAAGCTAAAGGCCGGCAGATATGTACTGGCAGGAAGATTCTCGTAAGTGGCACAAGTGCAGCACCTCGAGCATCAGCCGCAGCGCACCTGCATCGGATGCCGACAGAAGGGCTCGCGGTCTGAGTTACTCCGGCTCGTCGCCGACGGCAGCGGTTCATCCGCCGTCCTGGTGGATGAACGACGCCGGATGGCTGGCCGGGGTGCATGGCTGCACCCCAGCGAGAAGTGCCTGGCACTGGCGGTCAAACGTCGAGCGTTCGGACGCGCCCTCAACGGCGCAACCGGAACGGCCGACGTCGAACGCCGGCTGGCGGCAGGCACGAACGCCGTGGACACCCCAGTGGCCGCAGCGAAAACCGTCCAACCTGAAAGCGGGTCAGAAAACTGATGGAAACCCGATGAGTTCCCAGCGATGAGTGCGCAACGATGACAACTTTGTTGCGCTCTGCAATGGGCCTTTCAGCTGCACTCGCGGCGGAGGCCCGCATTAAGAAGTAGACGGTTCGTGCCTGGCTCGGTGCGGACCGAGACAGGAGAAATGTGGCCAAGGTCCGCGTACATGAGCTTGCTAAAGAGCTCGGTATTACTTCCAAAGATGCAGTAACCAAACTGCAGGAACTGGGCGAATTCGTTCGCTCCGCCTCTTCAACCATTGAGGCCCCCGTCGTGCGGAAACTCCGCAACGCCTTCCCCGCTGCAGCAGCAGCACCCAAGTCAGAAGCGCCTGCCGCAGCACCCGCGGCATCCGCCGGCACCCCGGCGGGTCGTCCGGCGCCTGCGCCCGGCCCCGCCGCGCCCACGGCTCCGGCAGCCCCGGCCGCAGGACCTGCAGCAGCCCCGGCTCCGGCCGCACCTGCGGCAGCCCCGGCTCCGGCAGCCCCTGCAGCAACTTTTTCAGCACCCCCGGCGGCACCCGCCGCAGCACCGGCACCCGCCGCTGCGGCACCTGCACCGGCTGCACCGGCTGCCAAGGCTCCGGCTGCTCCGTCGACGGGCGCCAAGCCCGGCGCGCGGCCCGCTCCGAAGGCTGAAACTCCCGCTGCGCCGGCCCGCCACGGCGGCTCGGCACCCCGCCCGGGCGGTCCCCGCCCCGGCAACAACCCCTTCGCCACGTCCCAGGGCATGCCCCGGGGCCGCGGCGGCGACAACGATCGTCCCTCGCGTCCGGGTAACAACCCGTTCGCTCCTTCCCAGGGCATGCCGCGTCCGGGCGGAAGCCGTACCGAGGGCGAACGCCCCGGCGGCCCCCGCCCCGCGGCAGGCGCTGGTGGTCCCCGTCCGGGTGCTCCCCGTCCCGCCGGCGCTGCCGGTGCACGTCCGGGCGCTCCGCGTCCGGCCGGCGCGGCCGGCGGCCCTGGTCGTCCGGCAGGAGCCGGCGGAAACCGTCCGACTCCCGGCATGATGCCCAACCGCACCGAACGTCCAGCACCGGCTGGTGCAGGCCGTCCCGGTGGCGGCGGCCGCGGTCCGGGCCGTCCGGGCGGCGCCCCGGGTACCGGTGCTCCCGGTGCCGGTGCCGGTGGCGGCGCTCCGGCCGGCGGTGGCTTCGGCAAGGGCGGCCGCGGTCGCGGCGGCACCCAGGGTGCCTTCGGCAAGGGCGGCGCAGGCCGTGGCAAGCAGCGCAAGTCGAAGCGTGCCAAGCGCCAGGAACTCGAGCAGATGAGTGCTCCGTCGCTGGGCGGCGTCAGTGTGCCCCGCGGCGACGGCAACACCATTGTCCGGCTCCGCCGCGGCTCGTCCATCACGGACTTTGCCGACAAGATCGAGGCGAACCCGGCAGCACTGGTGACCGTCCTCTTCCACCTCGGTGAAATGGCCACGGCCACGCAGTCGCTGGATGAAGAGACCTTCGCCCTGCTCGGCGAGGAGCTTGGCTACAAGCTGCAGGTTGTGTCGCCGGAAGACGAGGAGCGCGAGCTGCTCTCCGGCTTCGACATCGACTTCGAAGCCGAGCTGGAAGCCGAAGGCGATGAAGACCTCGAGGCACGTCCTCCGGTTGTCACCGTCATGGGCCACGTTGACCACGGTAAGACCCGGCTGCTCGATGCCATCCGCAAGTCCGACGTCATGGCGGGCGAGCACGGCGGCATCACGCAGCACATCGGTGCCTACCAGGTCAGCCACGAGCACGAAGGCATCGACCGCAAGATCACCTTCATCGATACTCCGGGCCACGAGGCGTTCACCGCCATGCGTGCCCGTGGTGCGAAGGTCACCGACATCGCCATCCTGGTGGTCGCAGCGGACGACGGCGTCATGCCGCAGACCGTTGAGGCCCTCAACCACGCACAAGCGGCCAATGTGCCGATCGTCGTGGCCGTGAACAAGATCGACAAGGAAGGCGCCAACCCGGACAAGGTCCGCGGCCAGCTGACCGAGTACGGCCTGGTTCCGGAAGAATACGGTGGCGACACCATGTTCGTGGAGGTCTCTGCCCGCCAGAACCTCAACATCGACGAGCTGCTCGAGGCTGTCCTGCTCACCGCGGACGCAGCCCTGGACATGCGCGCCAACCCGAACAAGGACGCCCGCGGTATCGCGATTGAAGCGAACCTGGACAAGGGCCGCGGTTCCGTGGCCACCGTCCTGGTCCAGTCCGGCACCCTGCACGTCGGCGACACCATCGTGGCAGGCACGGCCCACGGCCGCGTCCGTGCGATGTTCGACGACGACGGCAGCGCCCTGACCGAGGCCGGCCCGTCCCGCCCCGTGCAGGTCCTGGGTCTGTCCAACGTCCCGCGCGCCGGTGACACCTTCTTCGTGACCGCTGACGAGCGTACCGCCCGCCAGATCGCCGAGAAGCGTGAAACCGCCGACCGCAACGCCGCCCTGGCCAAGCGCCGCAAGCGCATCAGCCTGGAAGACTTCGACCAGGCCGTCGCCGAAGGCAAGATCGACACCCTCAACCTCATCCTCAAGGGTGACGTGTCCGGTGCCGTGGAAGCCCTCGAGGACGCGCTGCTCAAGATCGACGTCGGCGAGGGTGTCCAGCTCCGCATCATCCACCGCGGTGTCGGTGCGATCACGCAGAACGACGTCAACCTGGCAACGGTCGACAGCGCCGTCATCATCGGCTTCAACGTCAAGCCTGCCGAGCGGGTTGCCGACCTGGCAGACCGCGAAGGCGTGGACATGCGCTTCTACTCCGTCATCTACGCAGCAATCGATGACATCGAGCTGGCCCTCAAGGGCATGCTCAAGCCGGAGTACGAAGAGGTCCAGCTTGGCACCGCCGAGGTCCGCGAAGTGTTCCGTTCCTCCAAGTTCGGCAACATCGCAGGCTCGATCGTCCGCTCCGGTGTTATCCGGCGCAACGCGAAGGCCCGCATCAGCCGCGACGGCAAGGTCATCGGCGAGAACCTCTCCGTTGAGACGCTCAAGCGCTTCAAGGACGACGCCACCGAGGTCCGCACGGACTTCGAGTGTGGTATCGGTCTTGGCTCGTTCAACGACATCAACGAGGGTGACATCATCGAGACCTTCGAGATGCGCGAAAAGCCGCGCGTCTAAGGTTGGTTTAGCGTTACAAAGGTGCGGGGCCGTTGGATTTTTCCGGCGGCCCCGCCCCTACGCTGGGCGGCACTGGATCTGCGATCCCGTGCCGCCCAGCTCCGGCAGCGGCGTCAGCCTTCCCAATGCTCGCAAGCTCGCATCGGGTCCCTCGGCTGCCACCTTGGATGCCACTCCCAGGCCGCCGGAAAAATCCAACGGGAGTCCGTCGTAGACTCGCCTTAGGCGCGTGGCAACAAACCCAATCTGTGTACGCCAGCTGTTAACGCGCCGTCGTACATCCAAATTTTTAGGAGTGGAAATGGCTGATCCCGCACGGGCTGCCAAGTTGGCGCAGCGGATTAAGGTTGTTGTTGCCGAGGCTTTGGGCCGGAAGGTCAAGGATCCGCGGCTGGAGGGCATTACTGTCACCGATGCCCGCGTGACCAATGACCTGCAGCACGCCACGGTCTACTACACGGTGCTCGGTGACCAGGTGGTCCAGGCCGAGGCCGCCAAGGGCCTGGAGAAGGCCAAGGGCGTGCTCCGGCAGGAGGTCGGCCGCAATATCACCGTCCGGCTCACCCCCACCCTCGAGTTCGTGGCGGACCAGATCCCGGTTAACGCGTCCAACCTTGAGGAACTGCTCCGGGCCGCGAAGAAGCGCGACGCCGAAGTGGCTGCCCTCGCCGCCAGCGCCCAGCACGCGGGCGACGCCGATCCGTACAAGTCCGACACGCCCCAGGACGTGGAACTCGACGAGGACGACTTCGACGAAGAGGACCTTGACCTGATCGACGACGACGAGATCGACGAGGACAGCAACAAGGACCAGGGCAGCACCAAGTAGGACAGCAGGAATTCTGCAGGGGAAGTGGCCGGACCGGCAAACGGGTCCGGCCACTTCTGTCTTCCGGCTGTCTTCCGCGCGTGGAGCACGCTCCTCTGGCTATGATCGGACCATGACGACGCAGCCCCCAGCCCAGGTCATCGGGGAATTCCTCAATCAGGCCATCCGTATCGCCGTCCGGAACGTGTCCGACGGCGGCGGGCCGTTCGGCGCTGTCGTTGTCACCGCGGACGGCCGGACCCACGACGGCGTCAACCGGGTGACGCGGGACAACGACCCCACTGCCCATGCCGAGGTTGTGGCCATCCGCAAGGCAGCGGCCGCGTCCGGCAACTTCGACCTCAGCGGGGCCGTGCTGTACGCCAGCTGCGAGCCGTGCCCGCTTTGCCTGGCCGCGGCTTTGTGGGCCCGCGTGGACCGGGTGTACTTCGCGGCGGACCGGCACAGCGCCGCCGCGGCAGGCTTCGACGATGCCCTCTTTTACGAATACTTCGACGGGGACCGCCCGGAACTGATGCCGGTGAGCCACACTGATCTCCCGGCGTCGGACCTTCCCTTCCAGGCGTGGCGCGACAACCCTGACCGCACCGAGTACTGACCCTGTCGGGACCTTTGACTCGATTTCCGATCCGTGCGGATTCTCCCCACCATTGACGGGCTGGTCCGGCGCGTTCCTCGGAATCACCGGGGATTTCCGGGGCCGCGAAGCCAAAGCCGGGGAATCTCAGCGTAGGACGGGCCGTCCGCGTGTCTGGTCCCCGCGGTCCGGGGGGACTTTGGCGCCGACACGCCGTCGCCGGACCGGGATTCGGCGGCTTGGGACTTCAAAGTAGCCCCGGACCGCAGCTACCGGCATCCTCGGACCGCGGCCACCGGAATCACCGGGGATTTCCGTGGCCGCGAAGCCAGGGCCGGGGAATCTCAGCGTAGGACGGGCCGTCTGCGTGTCTGGTCCCCGCGGTCCGGGGGGACTTTGGCGCCGACACGCCGTCGCCGGGCCGGGATTCGGCGGCTTGGGACTCCAAAGTAGCCCCGGACCGCGGCCACCGGCATCTTCAGTGGTGGAACGCCCCGCCTCGAAGGGGAGCCGATGCCTGTCGAACGCGCCGGTGCGGCTCAGCGCCTGGACCTGAAGCGGGAGCCCAGGCCGCCCAGCAGGGGCGATCCCATGCCCAGCAGGAAGCCGAAGTCATACCAGTTGCCCGAACGGGCGGAGTTGTAGAAGGGGAACTCGCTCCAGACCCCGAAGACATGGACGATCAGCACAATCCAGGCGGTCAGCCCGTTCCAGATGCCCCACAGCAAGTCCTGCCACCACATGATGTACCCTCCGGCTGGAAACTCCGGCACTTCCAGCGCAAAGTGCCGTGGGATCAGGCTACGGCGCGGGCCGTTCCGGCGGTAGGGGCTATCGACCCCAGCCTGGCGACCCGGCCTGGCGACACAGCGGGTCGGCTCAGCCCCGCCGGGCCGGGAGCCGGCCGAGGCCTTCGACGAGGTCCGCCCGGCTGCCGCAGAGGGCGATCCGGATCCAGCCCTCGCCGATGGAACCGAACGCCGTGCCCGGGGCGAAGGCCACCCCGGAATCCGCCAGGAACCGCCGGACCCAGGCCCGGACATCCCCGCCGCTGTTGGGTGAAACGTCCGCCCACAGGTAGAACGCCCCCTGCGCGGTGAGGAACGGGATCCCCCTGGACCGCAGCACCGCGGAGGCCGCATCCCGGTTGGCCCGGTAATGGGCGTGGGCGTCGCGGACGTAGTCCTGCGGTCCGGTCAGGGCTGCCAGCGCCGCGTACTGCGACGGCGAGGCCACACACGAGACGATCGACTCCATCACGTTGTTCATCTTCTGTTCCAGCCCCGGCGGGCAGATCAGCGCGCCGATCCGGAGCCCGGTCAGCCCGTAGGTCTTGGACAGGGTCAGCGAGGTGAACACGCGTGCCTCGCCGGGGACATCGCTGTCGAAGCGGGCCGGGCTGACATGGGGGACGTCGTAGGTGAACGCCTCATAGCATTCGTCCGAGATGATCCACAGGTCGTGCCGCCGGGCCAGTTCCACCAGGCTGCGGGTGAGTTCCTCGCCCACGACGGCCCCCAGCGGGTTGGAGGGTGAATTGAGGACCAGGACCCTGGTCCGCGGCGTGATCAGGGCCTCGATGTCCTGAATCCGCGGCTGGAAATCGTGTTCCGGATACAGCGGATACCGCACCGGTACGGCATTCAGCAGGCTGCTGGTCATCACGAAGGTGGGGTAGCCCGGGTTCGGGATGAGGATTTCGTCCCCGGGAGAGAGCAGCAGGCTCATCGCCAAATGCAGGCCCTGCTGGGCGCCGCCTACGACATAGACCCGGTCCGGGCCGACCGGCGTCGCGTTGTTCGCGGCGAACCTGGCGGCGAAGGCCTCGCGCAGCGCCGGGATCCCTGCGTTGGGGGTGTAGTTGGTCTCGTCGCGGTCCAGGCACGCCATCCCGGCCTCGAGGATGTGGCGCGGGACGGGGAAACCCGGCTCTCCGATGCTCAGCACGATCGTACCGGGGGTGGCCCAGGCGGCTTCGGTTATCTCACGGATCTGGTTGGCGGGGACGTCGCGGACATGGGCGGCAAGCTCGGGCATGTCAGTCATCCTAACCGCCGCAGACCGGCCGGCGGGGAAGGTCCGGCCGGTGGCGGCCGGTGGCGGAGGAGCCCGGGCGGGGCGCGTCGTCGGGGGGCCCGTCGTCGGCGGCGCGTCGGGCGCAGATATACTGGGGAGCGTGCTTTCTGGACTGGTGATAGTGGACAAGCCGCAAGGCTGGACCAGCCACGATGTGGTTGGACGGATGCGGCGGATCGCCGGTACCCGAAAGGTGGGCCATGCCGGGACCCTGGACCCGATGGCCACCGGCGTGCTGGTGGTCGGCATCAACAAGGCCACCCGGCTGCTGACCTACATTGTGGGCACCTCCAAGACCTACACCGCCACGATCCGGCTCGGCGAATCCACGGTGACCGACGACGCCGAGGGCGAGGTCACTTCCACCCGCAGCGCCGCCGCGGTCACCGAGGAAGCCCTCCGCGCCGGCGTCGCCGTCCTGACCGGTGAGATCTCCCAGGTTCCCAGCAGCGTCAGCGCCATCAAGGTCAACGGCGAACGCGCCTACGCCCGAGTCAGGTCCGGTGAAGAGGTCAAACTGGCCTCCCGCCCGGTCACCATCCACCGCTTCGAGGTCCACGGGGTCCGCCGCGTACGCGACGGCGAGGCGCTCGACGTCGACGTCACCGTGGAATGCTCCTCCGGCACCTATATCCGCGCCCTGGCCCGTGACCTGGGGGAGGGCCTCGGCGTCGGCGGGCACCTGACGGCGCTGCGCCGGACCCAGGTGGGCCCGTACACCCTGGACCAGGCGCACACGCTGGAGCAACTGGCCGAGGAACTGGACGTCCTGGAAATGTCCCAGGCGGCCCGGGCCCTGATGCCGAACCGCGAACTCAGCGACGCGGAAACCACCGAGCTCTCCTTCGGCCGCAGGATCGCCGCCGGGGCTGCCGCCGGAACGCCTGAAGCCGCGACGGCGGACAAGCCCGCCGCTGCGTTCGCACCGGACGGCACGCTGGTGGCCCTGCTGGCCGATGCGGGAAGCTACGCCAAGCCCGTGCTGGTCTTTGCGCCCGACAACGAGAAGCGCGCCGGGGAAACGGGCGCCAGTGAAAACGGCGCCCGGATCCCTGCTCCGGAACAGCGGGCGGAACAACGGGCTGAACAGTGGACCGAAAAGCAGGCCGACTAGTCTTGGACGCGTTTTTCTACATCATCCTCGTGGTCGGGCTGCTCTCCACCATCATCTGCGCCACCGCGGGCATCCTGAAGAAGGCCCCGAACGACACGACGATCCTGTCGGTGGCCGCCGTCGAACTGTCCCTGCTGGTGTACCTGGTCGGTTCCATCGTCCGGGTCCTGGGCGGGGAGCGGATCGCGGGGGAGCCCTGGGAGTTCTGGGGCTATCTGGTGACCGCGCTGATGCTGCCGGTCGGAGCGGTGTACTGGTCCATCCTGGAGCGGACCCGCTGGAGCAACTTTGTCCTGGCGGCTGTCGGCGTCACCGCCCTGGTGATGGCCGCCCGCATGAACCAGATCTGGTACTGACATGGAAGAGGAACAGAACGTGACGGCAAAACCTTCGCCGCAGGACACCGGGACCGGCCCCGGGGAAACTCCGGCAGCCGCCGGCCCGGCGTCGACCGACACCCGCAACACGGGCCCCGGCCGGCTGCTGATCGCCGTCTATGCAGTGTTTGCCCTTTCGGCGACGGCCCGGGCGGGATACCAGATCCTCACCAAATTCGCCGAAGCGCCGCTGGCCTACCTGCTGTCCGCCTTCGCCGCCGTCGTGTACATCGTGGCAACGGTGTCGCTGGCAAAGCCCGGCCGGACCTGGTTCAAGATCTCCGTGACGGCCGTGCTCGTGGAACTGATCGGTGTGCTGGTGGTGGGCGCGCTGAGTCTCTTCGACTCCGTCAACTTCCCGCACGAGACCGTCTGGTCCCTGTTCGGCCGCGGCTACGGCTTCATTCCGCTGCTGCTGCCCATCCTGGGACTGATCTGGCTCTACCGCCGCCGTCCCGCGCCCAGGCAGGCCTGAGACTTCTTCGTGGCGGGCTGCGGGCTCAGGGACTGTCCGTGGCTGGACCCTCGGCTGGCTCTGCGGGCGGGTCCAGTTCCTGAAACAGCGTGATCTGCAGTCCGGCCGGCCCGCTGAGCCTGGAGTTCAGCGATCGCCACGGCGTTTCCCGCGGCTCCGCGAGAAGTGTTCCTCCTGCTTTCACGAGAGCCCCCGTGGCGGTTTCGGCGTCCTCGACCTCGAAGGCGACGCGGATCTTCGCGCTCGGCCGGCCGTCTGCCTCGACCTGGTCGATCATCCTGACCTGTGCCGGGTTGGAGAGCTCCAGGGTGGCCCGGCCTGCTTCGAGAATCGTGATGCGTGCATCCCCTTCGCTGGGGATGACCTCGCGCTCCACCAGCCCGAGAACGTCGCGGTAGAACGTCAGGGCAGCGTCGTAGTCCTCCGTCTCGACGACGAGGCGCAGCTGCCGGACAGGATGCGGGGTCCGGTTTTCGGTAGTCATGCTCGTACCTTAGGACCGGGCGGGCCGTCGCGGAATGCGTGCCGGAAACTGCGGGTGGTGCCTTGGCTGGTTAGCCCTCGCTGATGTTTCGGACGGCGTCTGTGCCGGTGGCGAGGCCCTGGAGCCTGCTGCGAAGGTCGGGCCAGGCCGCGGCGAACCCCGGGTGCAGTTCCTTGGTGCTGACGCGGTCGATCCCCACCCATGCCAGTTCGAGGCTTTCCGGGTCGCTGATGGCCGGTTCAAAGGGCTCGACCACCTGCGCGGCGACGGTGGTGTAGGACCAATAGCCGACGTCGAACACGGATGTGAACAGGACGCGGAGGCTCTCCGGCGGGACGGCAGCTTCTTCCCTGGCCTCTCGCAGCGCCCCGTGGACAGCCTCTTCGCCTTGGTGCAGGGCGCCTCCCGGGAGTCCCCACGTGCCGCCTTGATCGCTCCACAAGGCGCGGTGCTGGAGCAGGACGCCCTTGGCCGGATCGTGAACGAGGAGTCCGGCCGAGCCGAAACGCCCCCAGAATTTCCCGCGGTCCCCTTCGACCCAGGCATCACCCGGATCGCGGGGTCCCAAGGGCCGGCGGGGTTCCACCGAAAAAATCCCGCCGGATAGTGATTCCCCGAGCGTGGGGGCAACTGAGCTGTCCATGCGTCCAGTTTCCCACGGACGAGACCTGTCCCCGGGGAAGCCGTAGTTTGGCGACGCTTTGCGGGCGGGGAGCCGGCCAGCGCCGCCGGGCTAATAACGTCGTAGGTCTCTGGAAGAGTGGAGTCATGGAAGCCATTGGAGATTTCATCCCGGATCCGGCCGCCTGGCCGGACGCCGGGATGATCCTCGGCGGCCCGCGGCGGGCTGCGGCTCCCGTCCCGCCATGGTCTGAGGCGCTCGACGGCGCGTTGGCGCTACTGCAGGGTCTGGGCACGACGGCGGTTGCCGATTCAGCAGCCTTCGGCCTGACCGACGCCTCCGATTTCGCCGGCCGGGTGGAGGAACTCTCGCGCAACGTGGAATATCTGCAGCTCGTCGCGGCCGGGGCGGTGGACCGGGCCAGGAAACTGCCGGTCGCCACGGTCCCCTCGGGCACTACATCGTGGGCCACCGGGTGGCGGGAGAGCTCCAGCGATGGCTCCAGCGACAGCCCTGGCGGCTCCGGCGACAGCCCCGCCGGCAGCACCGGCGGCTCCCCGGGAGGCGCCGACGGGGCCGACGCTTCCGCGGCGGCCGTGGCCGCCAGGGCTGGCGCTTCCGTGGCGGCCTCCGTGGCCGTGCCGCTGGATGACGGTTACCGGAACACCAGGGAGTTCCTGCGGGCGCGGTTGCGGATCAGCGCCGCGGAGGCCCGCCGCCGACTCTCCCTGGCCGGCAGTGTCCTGCCGCGCCCGGTACTCGCCGGCCGGCAGCCGCTGCCTGCCGCCCGTGCGGAACTCGGAGAAGCCCTCGCCGCCGGGGAGGTCGCGTCCCGGTCCGCGAGCCTCATCGCCCTGGCCCTGGACGGCGTCCGGCACAGCTGCGACGCGACGGCCGCGGCGGCGATGGAGCACGCCCTGACGCGCACCGCCGCCGAGAACGACCCCGACTTCCTGGCACGGATCGCCCGGCGCTGGGCCGATGCCCTGGACCAGGACGGCGCCGAACCCTCCGAAGAGCTCCTGCGCCAGCTCCAGGGCGCCTTCATCCGCCGCACCCGCCGCGGCCTGCACCACCTGGAAATCTTCGCGACCGCCGACCAGTTCGAACAGCTCCTCACCGTCATGAACACCGCCACCAACCCCCGCACCAGCGGCACGGGGCCATCCAGCGCTTCCAGCGACGGCCAGGATCCCGGGCCCGGCCCCGCCACCTCCACCGCCGCCGCCACCGCGGCTTCCACCGCGGCTGCCCGGGCGGCCGCCGCCGTGATCCCGCGCGCCGGCTGCGACGACGACACTGACCCGGGCGCGGCGGGGCTGGACCTCCGCTCCCGCCCGCAGAAACTCCTCGACGGCCTCGTCGGCGCCTGCAAAATCGCCTTAGCGTCCGGCGGACTGCCGGCCGCGGGAGGACTGCGCCCCCAGGTCATGGTCACCATCGACTACCGGGACCTGCTCGGAAGGCTCGCGGACACCGGCGCGGCCCGGACGGCGTCGCACACCGGAACCCCGAACACCGGGACGCTGCTGTTCACCGGCCCCGTCACGGCCGCCACCGTGCGGAAGATCGCCTGCGACGCGGACATCATCCCGGTACTGCTCGGGACCGAGGGCAGGATCCTGGACATCGGCCGGACCTCACGGATCTTCCCGCCCCACATCCGCAAGGCCCTCACCGCCCGGGACCAGGGCTGCGCCTTCCCCGGCTGCACCATCCCCGCACCCTGGTGCGAAGCCCACCACATCAGCTACTGGTCCCGCGGCGGCACCACCAGCACCGACAACGGCACGATCCTCTGTACACACCACCACCACCTGATCCACAAGGAACAATGGACCATCCAGCTCCGCACCGGCATCCCCTGGTTCATCCCCCCGCCCCACATCGACCCGCGCCAGGTGCCACGAAGAAACCACTACTTCCGCCTCGAATGACGCCGAGTCCGGCTTAGGAAGCCTACTTGAATGGGAGTTGGGTGCCCGGCTCGAACGGCACGGCGCCCTGGGCCGGGGTCATGGTGAACCAGTCACCGTTCTGCCTGTTGGCGTAAATCAGCATCCGGCGGTTTTCGTCGAGCGGATCGCCCTCCGGATAGGACACGCCGCCGGTGCAGGTCAAGGGCATTGAAGCGATGCGGAGGGGGCCGGGTCCAGACTCGCCTTTGAGGACTGCCTCGACGTCCACGAGATGAATCTGCGCCGTGTAGCCGTAGATGCTGGTTTCGCCGTCCTTGCCAACGGGTTTCCCGATGAGGACGAGCCCGGCTTCCTTGAACTGCTCCTGGGGCGCCTCGAAATGGACCCAGTCGACACAGGTTTCCGTGTGGGCGCCAGGCAAAAGGCCGCAGCCGGTGGTCAGGACGCCAATTAGCAGCCCCACCAGCGCCGTCGCCATTGGCCTCCGCATCTTCAGAAGATAGCCCTCTGTACGAAGACGGTCCAGAGTCTTCGTTCCCGACCGATCCGGGTCTGCCGTCTGTACGCGGGCTTCCGCGGCCGCACGGACCGGAGAGGAGGCCTGGCGGCCGGCGTCGTCGCGGGCAGCGCCACCGCTCCGGCAGGGATCCGGCAGGAAGCCACCGGAAGGGAGTCCCCGTAGGGGGTCCCCCCTTCCTGGCCAAGGGCCTGCAGACGCTGACGGTGGCAGCGGGGCGGTTTACCGGCGTCGGCCTCGGCAGCAAAGCAGTCAAGGTGGTGGCCAAGAGCGTCGGCGATGACTTCTTCCGCCGCAAGGTCGACGCCGAACAGGACGAAATGGTCAAACACCATACGGCATCCCCGGCCGCCGCCCTCGCGATGTCGAAACCCGCCCTCGAGCGGTGCCACGCTGCTGAGGCGCCGACGGCCAACATCGCTGACAGCGAGCTGGTCCGGCTCAGGGCGGACATGTAAAGATTTCGATCAACTGTCATGGCGCCGTCGTGGCACCGAACGTGCCTGTAACGGCCAAGTAACGGTGTCGGGGCAGGCTGGGCGTGGCGCTGCCGCAGGCGGCCCGCTATAGGCATCGTGCGGGGCAGGTCGCCGAACCAAGAGTGCGTTCCGCCTTCAGGAGAACCGATATTGGAAATCCTTGGATGATATGACGTCCCCACAGTTGGCCCGCAACGGTCACCGGTGCATAGTCCACCGGTGCATCGTCGTGCCCACAGTCTCCCCGGATTCATGGAACAGGAGTGCCTAAGTGATTACCGTTAGCTTCATTTTCCTTCCAGGCATCAAACGCTCGATCTTCCACCATGCCCGCTTGTCAGGAAGCTGGGACAATTGGTCTGACGTTCCGATGACAGAGGTCACCGGCGACGACGGATGCCCGGCGTTCATCCGGGATGTCCAGTTTGAGGATGCGATGGCCGGGTGCCTGGTCCAGTGGGGTGTGCGCGTTGATGGCCCGCAAGGCTCGAATGTGTGGGGTATCAATCTCGAGCTTCCGGATGCCAACCCCGTCAAACGATTCCGACAGTTGCGGCTGCCGGAGGCGGGGCAAAACCACGAGGAGCGTTACCGGCTTACCTTCAGCCGGTACCTCGGGGCGCAGAAGTTTTACGATGGCGGCGCCCCGGCCATACGCTTTGCGGCCTGGGCGCCCAACGCCCAGTCAGTTGAAGTGGTCTTCGGCCGCACGGACAACGGCTACATCGCCGATGACGGCTCGGGAATCGATCCGGCCATGCCCGTCATAGTCCTTGATCGAAAACCGGGAGGGATATGGGAAAGCCCGCCCAGCAGAGACTTCCCGAGCTTCACGGGGCTTCCCTACATGTTCCGCATCCGCACTGCCCAGGGTGCAACGAAGATGCGCACCGACATTCATTCCCGCTGGCAGATTGGCCGAGGCGACCAGAATCCGGCCGGGGCCTGGAACGGGACGCCAGCGACGCTGGACGGCGGAATCAGTTGCAGCGTTATCGTCGACCAGGACATCGTCCGGGAGGAGTTTGAGCCCACCGGCAGCCCGCCTGCCCAGCTGTCCGACGAAGATTTCTGGCTGACTGAGTTCACCGCAGGCAGGCCGGTACCCACGCGGGTGCAAGACCTCGTCGTCTACGAGCTTCACGTCGGTTCCCTGGGATTTGGGAGAACAGAATCCGGGAAGCTTTCCGATGCCATGGAACTGGTCCAATACCTGGATGATCTGGGCGTCAACGCGGTAGAGCTTCTGCCGATGTCCGAAACCTCGGGGACCCTCAGCTGGGGCTATGGCGACACGCACCACTTCGTCATCGAGTCCAGCTCCGGCGGCAGGGACAAGTACAAACACTTCGTGAGGGAATGCCACCGCCATGGGATCGCCGTCATACAGGACGTCGTGTACAACCATTTCGACAGCACGGCAGACCGCGCGGAATGGGAGTACGACTCAAATCTGCCGGCGGAGAACATCTACTACTGGTACGAGGGGCGTTCCTCGGATTACCGGAACCCCGACGGTTCTCCGAATCCACGCGGCGGGTACCTCGAGAACGGCTCCTCCGGTTGGGCCCCGCGATACTGGGAGGAGCCGGTCCGCCAGCTCTTTATCAGCAGCGCCGCCGAATTCATCGAGGAGTTCCACGTCGACGGCCTCAGAGTGGACCTGACCAGCGCCATCCACGGCAACAACAGGCAACTGGCGAACGGCTGGGAGATCAGCCGTGTCAACCTCGCCGGCCAGCAGCTGCTGCGCGAGTGGAGCAGGACCCTGCGGATGATCCGTCCCACGGTCATGCTGATCGCCGAAGACCATTCCGGCTGGGGTGCTGTGACGGAGCCTCCGGACGTGGACGGCCTGGGCTTTGACTCCACCTGGTACGCCGACTTCTACCATGATCTGATCGGCGATGCAGACAGGGCCGCAGGCAAGGCCCGGCTGCTTAAGGAGGCCGGATACGGCCACGATGATCCGCTGGCCATGTCCCGATTCGCAGACTCCCTCTGGCACACCCGACAGAACAAGGTCGCCTACCACGAGTCCCACGACGAAGCCGGAAACGATGACGGCAGCCTGCGCACCAGCAAGGCCGCCGTTAACGACGCGCCCCTGTTCGGCGCCACCCGCGACGCCGCCGAAGCGCGCAGCCGCGTGGCGGCCGGGCTGGCCATCCTCTCCGCCGGAACACCCATGTTCTTCATGGGCGAGGAAATCGTGGCCCAGAAGCTATGCAAGTACAACAACATCTCGGTGAGCAAGGAGGATCTGCACGGGGAACGAACCGGCCTCGGCGCCACCATGTTCCGTTTTTACCAGGATGTCATCCGCTTAAGCCGGGAGAACAGGGCCGTCCGGTCACGCGAAATAGACGTCCTCCATGCCTGCGATCCCAGCCGCGTTATCGCCTTCACCAGGAACGAGGGCACCTCCCGCCTACTGGTCGTAGCGTCCCTGAACAACCGTCCATTTCCGGACGGCTACATCATCGAATCCGACGTACACCGGTTACAGCCCGGGATGTGGAAGGAAATCTTCAACAGCGACTCGTCACTTTACGGCGGTACCGACCTGGGCAACTTCAGTGCGGCTCTCCCGTCCCTGTCGGGCCAGATCAAGCTACGCCTGCCGGCAAACGGGTTCGTCGTGCTGCAACGGACCTGACCCCTGACGCGGTGTCCTCAAACGGCACCAGCTGCTGACTATTCGGCGGGCGGGACGGCTTCTGGCCACCTGGTCCTGCTGTCCGCCAAAGACGTGGCTGACGACCCTGCAATCTGCCCGACCGGAATGTGCCCGAGAATGTCCTGGAGCTCAGTCATGGGTTCTCCTTCAGCCGCGCCGGGAGCGGCGTCGTCGTCGCCGGAAACGGCGCCCGAACCGGCGCCGCCGAACTGCTGCCTTTGTATCGTAGTCCGCGTGCCCGGCACGCGGAAGGCCGCGGAAGACCGCTTCCGGCCGCCCGGCCGCACCGTCCCGGACGCACCGTGAATGCGGGTAATCTTAGAGGGTTCCGGAGCCGGCACCGTCTCCGGAAGAGTTCATGGCAGGCAGCAAAAGGCGAGGTTCATGGTCCACATCTGGAACGATCCGTCCGAAGTCCCGGCGGACTTCGGTCCTACGGTCGTCACATTCGGCAACTTCGACGGCGTGCATCGCGGACACCAGCAGGTGCTCTCGCAGCTCGTCCGCATCGGCCGCCTGAACCATGCCCGTGCCGTCGCCATCACGTTCGACCCCCATCCGGCGCAGGTGCACCGGCCCGAATCCGCTCCTGAACTGATCATGGGGCTGGAGGACAAGCTGGTGGCCCTCGGCGAGCTGGGCCTCGACGCCGTGCTGGTGCTGAAGTATTCACTCGAGCTGGCCGGCCTCACGCCGGAGGAATTCGTGGCCGACATCCTGATCGGCAGCCTCAAGGCGAGCCACGTGGTGATCGGCCACGACGCCCGCTTCGGCCGCGGCAATTCCGGCGACCTGGCCACCATGCAGGAACTGGGCCGGAAGCTCGGCTTCGAGGTGCTGGTCATCAGCGAATTCGGTTCCGAAGGCTTCCCCCTGCACGATGAAAAACTGCACAACGCTGTGCACAACGACGTGCACGACGACGTGCACGACGACGGCGGCACGGACCGCCGCTGTTCCTCCACCTGGGTGCGCGAGGCCCTGCGATCGGGCGACGTCGCCACCGCCGCCGCCGTCCTGGGCCGCGCCCACCGGATGCGCGGCGAAGTCGTGCACGGCGCCGCGCGCGGCCGGGACCTGGGCTTCCCCACGGCCAACCTCGCGTTCACGGCGAGCGGCTACATCCCCGCGGACGGCATCTACGCCGGCTGGCTCGTGGACCAGGCCGGCACCCGGTGGCCCGCCGCCATCTCCGTGGGATCCAATCCCACCTTCGACGGCGTCAGCCGGCAGGTCGAGGCACACGTGATCGACCGTCCGGCCGAAGACGCCGACGCCTTCGATCTGTACGGCCAGACAGTAGTGGTGGAATTCGTCACGAGGTTGCGGGGCATGGTGGCGTACCGTGGGCCTGAAGCGCTGGTGGAGCAGATGCGCCTGGACGTGGTCCAGGCGCACGATCTCCTGGTCGCGCACCGCGGAAGGCACTGAGCCGCGGAAATCACCGAGCTGCGGAAGGCACACTGTGGGCATTGAGAAAAACACGAGGGAGCTGGACCCGGACATTGTCCGCGACTTCAGTTCCCGGATGAGCTACGCGTCCTACCTGCAGCTGCCGACCCTGCTCAGCGCCCAGCAGCCGGTCAGCGCCCCCGAACACCACGACGAGATGCTGTTCATCATCCAGCACCAGACCACGGAGCTGTGGCTGAAGCTGGTCCTGCATGAGCTGCGCAGTGCCGCCGCCTGGCTGCGCACCGATGACCTCGGCTCGGCGCTGAAGGCGATCGCCCGGGTCAAGCACATCCAGAAGACCCTGACCGAGCAGTGGTCCGTGCTCGCCACCCTCACGCCCACCGAGTATTCGCAGTTCCGCGGCTTCCTGGGCAACTCCTCCGGCTTCCAGTCCAGCCAGTACCGGGCCGTGGAGTTCATGCTCGGCAACAAGAACCGCAAGATGCTGCCGGTGTTCGAGTCCGATCCCGAGGCGCACGCGATGCTGAAGGAACTCCTCGAAGAGCCAAGCATCTACGACGACTTCCTGGCCTACCTCAAGCGGCAGGGCTTCGACATCCCCGCGTCGGTGCTGGACCGCGACGTCAGCGAGGCGCACGAGTTCTGCCCCGGGCTGGTGCCGGTGTTCAAGTACATCTACGAGAACGCGGCCGACAACTGGGGAGCCTACGAGGCCTGTGAGGAACTCGTGGACCTCGAGGACAACTTCCAGCTCTGGCGCTTCCGGCACCTGCGCACCGTCCAGCGCACCATCGGCATGAAAGCGGGCACGGGCGGCTCCAGCGGCGCCGCGTTCCTGCAGAAAGCCCTCGAACTGACCTTCTTCCCCGAGCTCTTCGCCGTCCGGACGGAGATCGGCCGGTGAGCATCCCCGCCAGCACCGAAGCAACGGACATCCTGTGGCAGCGGGCCCTCGAACTGGATGCCGCGGATCCGCTGGCCGGCTACCGCGACCACTTCATCGGCACGAACACCGCGCTGTCCTACCTCGACGGCAACTCCCTGGGCCGCCCGCTCAAGCGCACGGTCACCGACGTCGGCAGCTTCATCGAGGACAGCTGGGGCGGCCGGCTGATCCGCGGCTGGGACGAGGAATGGCTGGAACTGCCGCAGGTCATCGGCGACCAGTTGGGCCGGGCCGTCCTCGGCGCCGCCCCGGGCCAGACCATCATCGCCGACTCCACCACCGTCGTGCTGTACAAGCTGGTCCGCGCCGCGCTGGCCGCCGTCACGGACCCGGCCCGCACGGAAATCGTCCTGGACACGGACAATTTCCCCACCGACCGCTACCTGGTCGAGGGGATCGCCCGCGAAGAGGGTCTCACCTTGCGCTGGATCGACGCCGATCCCGCCGCCGGCGTGACCGTCGACCAGGTGCGGGCCGCCACCGGGCCGACCACCGCCGTCGTGCTCCTAAGCCAGATCGCCTACCGGTCCGGGTTCCTCGCGGACCTCCCGGGGATCACCGCCGCGGTGCACGACGCCGGCGCGCTGGTGGTGTGGGACCTGTGCCATTCCGCCGGCTCGGTGGAGATCGGGCTGGACGCGGCCGGCGTCGATTTCGCCGCCGGCTGCACGTACAAGTACCTGAACGGGGGACCGGGCTCGCCGGCGTTCGCCTACGTCAACGCCCGGCACCTGCCGCGTCTGCAGCAGCCGATCTGGGGCTGGATGGGACGCAAGGACGCCTTCGAAATGGGCCCCGGCTATGAGGCCGCCGCCGGCATCCGGGGATTCCTCAGCGGCACCCCGGCCATCTTCGGGATGCTCGCGATGCGCGGCACCCTGGATCTGCTCGAGGAAGCCGGCATGGCCGCCGTGCGGGAAAAGTCCCGGCTGCTGACCGCGTTCGCCGTCGAACTCCACGACGCCTGGCTCGCACCGGCGGGAGTGACGCTGGGAACCCCGCGGGACCCCGGGCTGCGCGGCAGCCACATCACCGTGGACCACCCCGCCTTCCGGGAAATGACCGCCGCCTTGTGGGAGCAGGATGTCATTCCCGACTTCCGGGCGCCGCAGGGCATCAGGATCGGGCTCTCACCGCTGAGCACGTCCTTCGTGGAGCTGTACCGCGGCGTGGCCGCGATCCGGGAGCGGCTGGAAAGCGGCGGTTTCGACAACCTGAGCGACAAGCCGGTAAACTAAACGTTGGATCCGGCTGCAGTCCGTGGCGGCTGGCTCTTGTTGTGTACGGGAAAGCTTCTCTTCGGAGGGCAAATCAGGCATGGCACCCCCGGCAGTGAGTTACTGATTCGGGCCTCACGGCACATCTCTAGGAGTTATCGTGGCACTTGAAGCCGCTGTAAAGCAGTCCATCATCAAGGATTTCGCAACGTCCGAGGCCGACACCGGTTCGCCGGAGGTCCAGGTTGCAGTCCTGACTCAGCGGATCAAGGATCTCACTGAGCACATGAAGGTGCACAAGCACGATTACCACACCCAGCGCGGTCTGCTGGCCATGGTCGGTCGTCGCAAGCGCATGCTCACCTACCTCAAGAACACTGACATCACCCGCTACCGTGCGCTCATCGAGCGTCTCGGCCTGCGCCGCTAGTCAGCTCTAAGGGGCGGCCCCTTCCGGAACGGAAAGGGCCGCCTTCTTCACACACAACTCAACAGGAGGATCAACCGCATCACGCATTCGCGGTCCTCGGTAGTGATCCCCGGGAACGGTTTCGAAGAATGAAACCCCGGCCCGTGGGTCTCGATCGATGACCGGGTGCAGTGCAGGCCAGTCGACAGATGCTGGCCTGGGTTGATGCGGCTGGGCTCCGTGAACCATGAAACGGAGGTGACTCTCTATGGAGGGTCCCGAAATCCAGTTCTCAGAGGCAGTCATTGACAATGGCCGCTTCGGCAAGCGTGTAATCCGCTTTGAAACCGGCCGGCTTGCCAAGCAGGCAGCCGGCGCAGCAATGGTCTACCTCGACGAAGAGACCGCACTGCTGTCCGCCACCACCGCCGGCAAGCACCCGCGTGAAGGGTTCGACTTCTTCCCGCTGACGGTCGACGTCGAAGAGCGCATGTACGCCGCCGGCCGCATCCCGGGCTCGTTCTTCCGCCGCGAAGGCCGCCCGTCCACCGAAGCGATCCTGGCCTGCCGCCTGATGGACCGCCCGCTGCGCCCGGCCTTCGTCAAGGGCCTGCGCAACGAGGTCCAGATCGTCGTCACCGTGCTCTCCATCAACCCGGACGAGCTCTACGACGTGGTCGCGATCAACGCTTCCTCGATGTCCACCCAGCTCTCCGGCCTGCCCTTCTCCGGCCCGATCGGCGGCGTCCGCGTTGCCCTCGTTGCCGACGAGAACGGCTCGCAGTGGGTTGCGTTCCCGAAGCACTCCGAGCTGCAGAACGCCGTCTTCAACATGGTCGTCGCCGGCCGCATTGCAGGCGACGACGTCGCCATCATGATGGTTGAAGCCGAAGCCACCGACAACTCCTGGAACCTCATCAAGGAACAGGGCGCCACCGCCCCGACCGAAGAGGTTGTCTCCGAAGGCCTCGAGGCTGCCAAGCCGTTCATCAAGGCCCTCTGCGAAGCCCAGGCCGACCTGGCTGCCCGCGCCGCCAAGCCGACCGTCGAATTCCCGGTCTTCCTGGACTACCAGGACGACGTCTTCGCCGCCGTCGAGGCCGCCGGAGCCGAGAAGCTCGCCGCTGTCTTCCAGATCGCCGACAAGCAGGAACGCGACACCGCTTCCGACGCGCTCAAGGACGAGGTCATCTCTTCCCTGGCCGGCCAGTTCGAAGGCCGCGAGAAGGAGCTGTCCGCAGCTTTCCGCTCGGTCACCAAGCAGGTTGTGCGCCAGCGCATCCTCAAGGACCAGATCCGCATCGACGGCCGCGGCCTGACGGACATCCGCCAGCTCACCGCCGAGGTTGAGGTCCTGCCCCGCGTCCACGGCTCGGCCATCTTCGAACGCGGCGAGACCCAGATCATGGGTGTCACCACGCTGAACATGCTCAAGATGGAACAGCAGATCGACTCGCTGTCTCCCGTGACGCGCAAGCGCTACATGCACAACTACAACTTCCCGCCGTACTCCACCGGCGAGACCGGCCGCGTCGGTTCCCCGAAGCGCCGCGAAATCGGCCACGGCGCCCTCGCCGAGCGCGCCATCATGCCGGTGCTGCCGTCCCGCGAGGAATTCCCCTACGCGATCCGCCAGGTGTCTGAGGCCCTCAGCTCCAACGGCTCGACGTCGATGGGTTCCGTCTGCGCCTCCACGCTGTCCCTGCTGAACGCAGGCGTGCCGCTGAAGGCTGCCGTCGCCGGTATCGCCATGGGCCTGGTCTCCGACCAGGTCGACGGCCAGACCCGCTACGCCGCCCTGACCGATATCCTCGGCGCCGAAGATGCCTTCGGCGACATGGACTTCAAGGTTGCCGGTACCGCCGAGTTCGTCACGGCCATCCAGCTGGACACCAAGCTCGACGGCATCCCGGCCTCCGTCCTGGCAGCCGCCCTGAAGCAGGCCCGCGAAGCCCGCCTGCACATCCTCGAGGTCCTGAACTCCGCGATCGACACCCCGGACGAGCTCTCCGAGTTCGCGCCGCGCGTCATCGCGGTCAAGATCCCGGTTGACAAGATCGGCGAGGTCATCGGCCCGAAGGGCAAGATGATCAACCAGATCCAGGAGGACACCGGCGCCGACATCTCGATCGAGGACGACGGCACGGTCTACATCGGCGCCACGAACGGCCCGTCTGCCGACGCAGCACGGTCCGCGATCAACGCCATCGCCAACCCGCAGATCCCGGAAATCGGTGAGCGCTACCTGGGCACGGTCGTCAAGACCACGACCTTCGGCGCCTTCGTGTCCCTGACTCCGGGCAAGGACGGCCTGCTGCACATCTCCGAGCTGCGCAAGCTCGCCGAGGGCAAGCGCGTGGACAACGTCGACGACGTCGTCTCCGTCGGCCAGAAGATCCAGGTGGAAATCACCAAGATCGATGACCGCGGCAAGCTCTCCCTGTCCCCGGTCGTCGCTGACGCGGAAGGCGCCGGCCAGACCGAGCGTGTTCACGCTTCGGCTCCGGCAGAGGGCGCTGACTCCGAGTAGCCAAGTAGCCAGCAACAACGAACGCAGCGGCGGGGCCGGTGGATCATCCACCGGCCCCGCCGCCGTTAAAGGGTAGGATGGCAGGCAGATTTGGCTCGTGTTTACTGAAAGGCCTTGATGACTGTCGTACCCCTGCCGCTAGAGCAGAACCAGCATGCCGACACCCTGATCCACGGAGCCGACGGCGGTTCCGAGGTGCGCCGCTCGGTCCTGCCCGGCGGCGTCCGCGTGCTGACCGAGGCCATGCCGGGCCAGCGTTCGGCCACCATCGGTTTCTGGGTCGCCGTGGGCTCCCGCGATGAGGCCCCCGGCCAGCACGGCTCCACGCATTTCCTCGAACACCTCCTGTTCAAGGGCACGAAGCGCCGCACCGCGCTGGAGATCGCCTCGGCCTTCGACGAGGTCGGCGGGGAATCGAACGCGGCCACCGCGAAGGAAAGCACGTGCTACTTCGCCCGGGTGCTGGACACCGACCTGCCCATGGCGATCGACGTCATCGCGGACATGATCACCGGCGCCGTCCTTGACCCGCAGGAGATGGAGCAGGAACGGGACGTCATCCTCGAAGAGATCGCCATGGACAGCGACGACCCGACCGACGTCGCACACGAGCACTTCGTCGCCGCCGTGCTGGGAACCCATCCGCTCGGCCGTCCGATCGGCGGCACCCCGGCCGCCATCCGCGCCGTCGCCCGGGACTCCGTCTGGGACCACTACCGCCGCTACTACCGGCCCGACGAGCTGGTCGTCACCGCGGCCGGGGGACTGGACCACGACGTCGTCTGCGGGCTTGTGGTCGATGCCCTCCACGCCGCGGGCTGGAGCCTTGAGCCGGCCGCCACGCCGGTGCAACGCCGCCCCACCGAACGCGCGTCCATCACCGGCACCGCGGGCCTGCATGTGGTCAAACGTCCCGTCGAGCAGGCGAACATCATCATGGGCTGCCCCTCGCTCGTCGCCACCGATGACCGCCGCTTCGTGATGAGCGTCCTCAACGCGGTCCTCGGCGGCGGCATGTCCTCCCGGCTGTTCCAGGAGGTCCGGGAGAAGCGCGGCCTCGTCTACTCGACCTACTCCTTCGCGTCGTCTTACGCCGACGCCGGCTACTTCGGCATGTACGCCGGCTGCACGCCGTCCAAAGTCCGGCAGGTCGTCCAGCTCCTGGGCGCGGAGCTGGACAAGCTGGCCGAGGGAGGCATCTCCGAGGAGGAGCTCCGCAAGGCCGTGGGGCAGCTCTGCGGCGGCATCGTGCTGGCCCTCGAGGACACCGGATCCCGGATGTCCCGGCTGGGCCGCGCCGAGCTGGTGTCCGGCGAATACCAGGACATCGACGAGACCCTGCGCCTGATCAAGGCCGTGACCGCGGCCGAGGTCCAGGGACTGGCCCGCGAGCTCGCCGCAGCCCCCCGCACCATCACCGTCGTCGGCCCCTTCGACGAAAGCGAAACCTTCGGACTCTGACGGGTGGGGGCGCCGGCTCGTCCGCGGGCCCGGAGTCCACCTGGACCGCAGCGCCCCTAGACAGTGCAGGCCGCAGGGCGTGATGATGGGGTCGGGGTCATTCGGGAGGACCCCTGGAAGGAAAACATGGACCGGCCGCTGCCAGGCAGTGCACACGAGGCCCTCGAGGCCCTCGAGGCTTTCCTGGGGCGCTGGGCCGGCACCACGGAGTGGGCGGCCTCACCGTGGGGCCCGGCACGGACAGCGGCGGTGGAAGTGACGTTCAGCCGCGCCGCCGCCGGACTGGCCGTCACTCACGGCTACCGCCACATCGACGCTGACGGGACCCTCTCCGAAGGGCATGGCGTCTTCACTGTGGACCCGGACTGCCCGGACATCCTCTGGTATCACGTCAACAGCATGGGGCTGCCGCCGGAGCGCCCTGCGCGCGCCAGCTGGCAGGGCGGTACGCTCACCCTGGAACGGCGCAGCGACCGCGGCACCGCGCGGCACACCTTCCGGGTGGACGACGGCATCCTGACGCACACCGCCGGGCTCCGGCTGGGCAACGCGAGCGAGTTCACGCCCTTCATGACGACGGTCTGCCGGCGCGTGCCAGAAGACGCCAGGGTTCCCGCCTGAAGCGGCCCTCCGCTTCCCTCACTCGGACGATCCTTCACATCCTGCCCCGAATCCGGGGTGTGGAGTCTCATGACTAATGGACACTTCTCATGACCTCGTAGACACTCTGTCTCAGGCGTCGTGTGCACCGGGGGCGGTGTTTGCTGCTTCGGATGACCAATCCCAACCCGGATATCAGGATCCGTCATGCCGTGGCCACCTGGCCCGGGCCTCCCGCGCGGCGCCTCGTGCCTGGCGATGCGCCGTTGCCCGGTCGCTACCGGGATTCGGATAGCGACAGGAAATCTGCGCATCGTGGGGCGGTTTGCGCGTCATCAGCCACACCGGACCACGAAAGGATCACCCTACGTCGGCGGTGGAAAGCGGTCAGGCATCACGGCCGCCCCGCCGGAGCCCGCAAAAAACGGACACGCTACCTGCGGAAAACCTGCGCCACGCCATCACCGGCAACCGAGCCACAAGACAAACCGTCCACGAAGTCCTGAGACATGGCAGCTCCAAGTCCCGGGACCTTTCTTCACGTCCTGTCCCGAATCCGGGGACGCTTCCTCAAGTCCCGCCGCAAATCCTAGCCCCCGGCGAAGGGCGGCAGGACGTCGACGACGTCGCCCGGCTTCAGCTTTGCCGTGTTACCGCGCACCGCCACCTCGTTGAGCAGGAAGCTGGAGCGGGACAGGATGCGGGCCAGGGGTGGTGTCCCGGCCGGGGGTTCGGGCCGATCGACGGCGAGGATCGCCGCCACCAGCGAGCCCATGGTCGAGCCGTCGGCCAGGTCGAAGTGTTCCTCTTCCGTCCCGGCGGCAGCGCGCGCGGCAGCGAAGTAACGTACGTACACAGGTGTTTCAGCCTCCGATGGCGCTCATGCTGCGGTCCGGCTGGACGAAGTCCGGGGCATCGAGTCCGACGTGGTCCATGCCGTGGGCCTTGGGCTTGATCCACATGGCATCCTGCCAGCGTCCGGCGAGCTGTTCGTCGCTGGCGCCCTCGCGCAGCAGCCCCAGCAGGTCCACCTCGTCGCGGGAGAACAGGCAGCTCATGATCTTGCCCTCGGCCGTGATGCGGGTGCGGCGGCAGTCCGAGCAGAAGGGCTCGGTGACGGAGGCGATGATCCCCACGGTCCCCAGCACGGGGCCGGTGGTCCCTGCGGTGCCGGGCATCCGGCGTCGGACCTCGAAGCGTTCGGCGGGGGCGCCGTCGCGGGCCCGCGGATCCGGGCCCAGCACGTAGTCGGCGGAGAGCAGTTCCCGGATCTCCGCCGCCGTGATCATGTTCCGGCGGGTCCAGCCGTGGTCGGCGTCGAGCGGCATCTGTTCGATGAAGCGCAGCTCGTACCCGCGGTCCAGGGCCCAGGCCAGCAGGGCCGGCGACTCGGCGTCGTTGATCCCGCGCATCAGCACGGCGTTGAGCTTCACGGGACCCAACCCGGCGGCCCAGGCTGCGTCCACGCCGGCCAGGACCTTGTTCAGGAAGGGGCGCCGGGTCAGCTGGGCGAATGTCTCCTCGTGCAGGGAATCCAGCGAGACGTTGATCCGCGACAGCCCGGCGGCTTTCAGCCCGGCGGCCTTCTTGTCGAGGCCGACGCCGTTGGTGGTCATGGAAATGGGCAGTTGAGGGTGGGCCTGGCGGAGGGCCGCGATGATGTCCAGCAGGTCGGCCCGGACCAGCGGTTCGCCGCCGGTCAGCCGGAGCTCCCGCACGCCCAGCATATCGACGCCGATCCGCACGATCCGGACGATTTCCTCCGCCGACATGACTGCCTGCTTGGACAGCCACTCCAGGCCTTCGGCCGGCATGCAGTAGGTGCAGCGCAGATTGCATTTGTCTGTCAGCGAGAGCCTCATGTCCGTGGCGCGGCGGCCGTAGCGGTCCACGAGCCCGGCGGGCAGGCCGGCCGGGCGTCCGGACTGCGCGGAGGCGCCCGTTCCGGGGATAGCTGTCCCGCGGGGCTGGGGCATGCCGAGCTGAACTGTCATAAAATCAGGCTACGCCACCTCGGCCCCTGCATCACGCCCGGGGGCCGGGGATCTGGCGGATGCCGCAGGGAATTCCCGACTTTCCCGTCCGGTGCCTGGAACGGTGCCTGGAACCGTGCCAGAGAGCCTGCCGTGGAGCCCTGCCGTGGTGCCCTGCCGTGGAGGCGCCGGCGAACCTATGCTGGAAGCGTGAACACTACCCAGAGTGCGCCGGCCACCGCGCCGACGGAAAACCGGCACGTCCTGGGGTGGGCGGCGGCCGCCGGGGTGGTGTCCGTCGGCACCGGGGTGGTGCTGGGAGAACTTGCCGCCGGGCTGGTGAGCCCTTCCCTGTCACCCATGACGGCGGTGGGCGGCGCCGTGATCGACGCCGTCCCGCCGGGCGTGAAGGAATGGGTCATCTCGCTCTTCGGCACCGCCGACAAGGTGGCGCTGCTGGCCGGCATGGCGCTCGTCATCGCCGCGCTGGCGGCCCTCTCCGGGGTCGTCGAGCTGAGGCGCCGTTTCGCGGGAGTTGCCATCATCGCTGTCTTCGGCGTGGTGGGCCTCGTGGCCGTGCTGGGCCGGGCCGAACTGACCGCGTACGCCATCCCCGTCCCGCTGCTCGTTGCCGTGGCCGGCATATCGCTGCTGCGCTGGCTGATCCGCCGGCTGGGGGAGTGGCAGCCCGTGACGGGACAGCCGGTCCCGGGGCAGCCCGCACCGGCCCGGCGCCGCTTCCTGCAGATCCTCGGCGGAACGGCCGCCGTCGCCGTCCTGGCCGGCCTGCTCGCCTCGATGCTGCGGGGAGCAGCCGCCGCCGTCACGGAGGTGCGCAGCAAACTGTCGCTGCCGGCTGCCGCCTCGCCCGCGGCGCCGGTTCCGGCAGGCGCCGAGATCCGGCTGGACGGCCTCGGCCCGCTCGTGACCCCCGACAGGGACTTCTACCGGATCGACACCGCGCTGCGCGTCCCGCTGGTCGATCCGGAGCAGTGGACCCTGAAGGTGACCGGCCTGGTGGAACGAGAGATCGAACTGGATTTCGCCACGCTGCTGGCCAAACCCCTGACGGAGCGGTACGTGACCATCGCCTGCGTCTCCAACGAGGTGGGCGGGGACCTGATCGGCAACGCCCGCTGGCTCGGCTGGCCCGTCCGCGAACTGCTGGCCCTCGCCGGCCCCAGGCCGGAGGCGGACATGGTGCTGTCCCGCAGCACCGACGGCTGGACGGCCGGCACCCCGCTGGAGGCGCTCACGGACAGCCGGGACGCGTTGCTGGCGGTTGGAATGAACGGCGAGCCGCTGCCGCTGGAGCACGGCTTCCCCGTCCGGCTGATCGTTTCCGGGCTCTACGGCTACGTCTCGGCCACCAAATGGGTCACGGAGCTGAAGGTGACCCGCTTCGCGGACGACGCCGGCTACTGGACGCCGCGGGGCTGGTCAGAGCGCGGCCCCATCAAGACGTCCTCGCGCATCGACGTGCCCCGCGACGGGCGCAACGTGGCGGCCGGGAAGGTGGCGTTCGGCGGCGTCGCCTGGGCCCAGCACACGGGCATCGCCAAGGTGGAGCTCCGGGTCAACGGCGGGCCCTGGCAGCAGGCCGGGCTGGCCCCGGGGATCTCCAGGGACACCTGGTACCAGTGGAAGCTGGCGCTGGACCTGGCACCCGGGCAGTACGAGGTCCAGGTCCGGGCCACGGACCTCGGCGGCGTCCCGCAGGTGGAGGACCGCGCCCCGGTTGCCCCCAGCGGGGCCACCGGCTACCACACGGTTAGAGTTAGCGTGAAGTAGCCCCCCGGAAGCAGCCCGCCGAGCCGAAGGTCACCCAGCCATGCACCGCACCCAGACACGCCGCGTCAGCGTGGAAGAGCACCGCGACAAGGTCCGCGGGCTGCTGGCCCCGCTCCGCACCCCGGACCGGGTGGAGCGGCTCCCGCTCCTCGCGGCCCTGGGCCGGGGGCTCGCCGCCGGGATCACGGCACCGCTGGACCTGCCGCCGTTCGCCAACTCCCAGATGGACGGCTTCGCCCTCCGCAGCGCCGACGTGCCCGACGGCGGCGCGGAGCTGCGCGTCGTCGCCCCCGTCCCCGCCGGTGCCGCCCCGGCGGAACTCGCCCCCGGCACGGCCGCCCCGATCATGACCGGCGCCATGCTGCCCCCCGGCGCCGACGCCGTCGTACCGGTTGAGCAGGCGGTGCCCGATTCCTTTCCCCCGCCCGGACAGCCGGCCACCGTCCGCCTGCCCGCCGCCCCGGCCGGGAACTTCGTCCGCGACGCCGGGAGCGACCTCCGCGCCGGGGAGCCGGCGCTCGCCGCCGGGACCTTCCTTGGTCCGGCCCAGCTGGGCCTGCTGGCGGCCCTGGGATTCACGGAGGTCCCGGTCCACCGCGCCCTGGCGATTCTCCTGGTCACCACCGGCGACGAGGTCGTGGAACCCGGCAGCCCGCTGGGGCCCGGCAAGATCTACGACTCCAACGGCACCCTGCTCGAGGCCTCGATGCGCCAGGCCGGCCTGGCGGTCACGAGGACCGGGATCTCCACCGACCGGCCCGAAGAGCTCGCCGCCCTGCTGCGCCGGCACGCCCCGGCCGTGGACCTGATCGTCACCACCGGCGGCGTCAGCAAGGGCGCCTACGAGGTGGTCCGGCAGGCGATGGACGGCCACGACGTCGAGTTCGCACCCGTCGCGATGCAGCCGGGCGGCCCGCAGGGCATCGGCAGCTTCGACGGCGTCCCCGTGCTGGGCTTCCCCGGAAACCCGGTCAGCTGCCTGGTCTCCTTCGAGATGTTCCTGCGCCCGGTGCTCTCGGAGCTGTTCGGCTCGCCCGCGCCGCGTCCCGTGGTCCGGGCGCGGCTGGCGGAACCGCTGGCGTCCCCGCCCGGCAAGCACCAGGTCCGGCGCGGCACGCTGGGCCCGGACGGCACCGTCCGGCTGGAAGGCGGCGCCGGTTCGCACCTGGTCCACGCCCTGGCGCACTCCAATGTGCTCATCCAGGTCCCGGAAGGAACTGCGGCGCTCGCAGCGGGCGCCGAGGTGGAAGTATGGATGTTGTGAACGAAGCAGAGAATCAACACGGTTTAACCCACCTGCGCCAGGACGGCACGGCCCAGATGGTGGACGTGTCCAACAAGGCGCAGAGCACGCGGGAGGCCACGGCCACCGCGACCGTCCAAAGCACGGCCGAGGTCCTGGGCCTCCTGATGGACGGGGAGCTGCCCAAGGGCGACGCCCTGGCCGTGGCCCGCGTGGCCGGGATCATGGCCGCCAAGAAGACCCCGGACCTTATTCCGCTGTGCCACCCGCTGCCGCTCGCCAAGGTGACGGTCGACTTCGAACTCGACACCGATTCGGTCACCGTGTTCGCCACGGTCAAGACCTACGGCGTCACCGGCGTCGAGATGGAGGCGCTGACCGCAGCCTCCGTCGCGGCACTGAGCGTGTACGACATGATCAAGGCCGTGGACAAGCACGCGGTCCTGACCGACATCAAGGTGCTCGCCAAAAGCGGCGGCAAGAGCGGGGACTGGAGACTGTGAGCATGCCCGAACCACACCGCCACGGCGAAGCGACAGGCCGGAAGGCCGGCGTCGTCATCGCCTCCACGCGCGCCGCCTCCGGCGTCTACGAGGACCTCACCGGGCCGGTCATCATCGACTGGCTCACCGAACACGGCTTCGAGCCGTATCCGGCCATGGTGGTCCCGGACGGGGCGCCCGTCGGTGCTGCCCTCCGCGCCCTCCTGACCCAGCAGCCGGCCGTCATCATCACCAGCGGCGGCACGGGCCTGAGCCCCACGGACGCCACCCCGGAGCAGACCCTTCCGCTGCTGGACCGGGAAATCCCGGGCATCATGGAGGGCATCCGGGGCGCGGGGACCGCCAAGACCCCCATGGCCATGCTCAGCCGCGGCCATGCGGGGGCGGCCGGCCAGACCTTCATCGTCAATCTCCCGGGCTCCCCGAAGGGCGTCATGGACGGCCTGAGCGTGCTGGACCCGGTCATCGGGCACCTCTGCGACCAGCTGGACGGCAGCCATGGGCACTGAATCAACCTTCGAAGTGGTGCACGCGGTACTGAGCGCCGAGCCGATCTCCGTGGACCAGGCCATTGCCGCGGTCGAGTCGGAGACCGCCGGGGCCGTGGTCAGCTTCAGCGGCATCGTCCGGAACCACGACGGCGGCAAGCCGGTGGAGCGGCTCAGTTACAGCGCGCACCCGACGGCGCACCAGGTGATGGCCGACGTCGTCGCGGCCCTCGTGGCCGAGCACACGCCGGCCGGGGAGCCTGCCGAAGTGCGGGCCGAAGTGCCGGGCGGGCGGGGCGGCGGGGAGGAGAGCCAGCCCGTACGGATCTGGGCGGCCCACCGGATCGGCATGCTGGAGGTCGGGGACCCCGCGCTGGTCTGCGCCGTCTCGGCGGCGCACCGCGGCCAGGCCTTCGAGGTCTGCTCTGAACTGGTGGACCGGATCAAGGCCCAGGTGCCCATCTGGAAGGAACAGTTCTTTACCGACGGAAGCGTCGAATGGGTGGGCGCGGGCGAGTAGGGCGTGCCGGGGCCGGCGCGTGTGGCCTGCCGGCGGGCGGGCAGCCGCCGTCGGCGTGGGGCTGTAACGCCGGGCCGCCGGTTCAAGGCCGCAGCGGCCCCGGCGGTAGGGTTGATGCCATGACCGAACAACTCGCAGTCGCCGTGCTGGGCGCGAACGGGCGCATGGGCGCCGAAGCGGTGAAGGCTGTCGAAGCCGCCGCTGACCTGAAGCTCGTGGCGGCCCTGGGCCGGAATGATCCGCTGGACACGCTGCTCTCGTCCGGCGCCCGGATCGTGGTGGACCTGACCGTCCCCGGCAGCACCGAGGCCAACGTCCGCTTCGCCGTCGAACACGGCCTCCACGCCGTCGTCGGCACCACCGGCTGGGACGCGGACCGGCTGGCACGGCTCGCGGAGCTCCTCGCCGGCCAGCCCGGCGTCGGCGTCCTGATCGCGCCCAACTTCGCCCTCGGCTCGGTGCTGGCCTCGGCCTTCGCCGCCAAGGCCGCCAGGTATTTCGAGTCGGTCGAAATCATCGAACTGCACCACCCGGACAAGGTGGACGCCCCCTCGGGAACGGCCGTGCGCACCGCGCAGCTCATCTCGGCCGAGCGTGCCGCCGCCGGCGTCGCCCCGAGCCCGGATGCCACGAGCACCGAGCGCCCGGGCGCGCGCGGCTGCGACGTCGACGGCGTCCGCGTCCACAGCGTCCGCCTGCGCGGCCTCGTCGCGCACCAGGAAGTCCTGCTGGGCGGCCCGGGGGAGCAGCTGACCCTCCGGCACGACTCGTTCGACCGCGCCTCCTTCATGCCCGGCGTGCTGCTGGGCGTCCGCAACGTCGCCGCGAATCCGGGCCTCACCGTGGGCCTGGACGGCTACCTGGACCTGGGACTCTGAGCGCCATGGCGAACATGCTGGCCACCCTGAAAACCAAGCGCACCAAGATCTGGGTCGGCGCCGTCACCCTGCTGCTGGTCTTCTACCTCGTGGTGTCCTTCCAGCGCTCGGTGCTGCTGATGTCCGACCCCAACCCGGTGGCGAAGGCCATCGGCGTCGCCTACCTCGTGCTTCCCGCCATCGGGGCCTGGGCACTGGTCCGCGAGCTGCTGTTCGGCGCCCGCACCGAGCGGATGGCGAAAATTCTTGAAGCCGAAGGCGGTCTGCCGGAGGACAACCTGCCGCGCACCCCCGCCGGACGGATCATCCGCGCGGCCGCCGACCTCGAATTCGAAAAGTACCGGACCGAAACGGAAGCGGCCCCGGAGGACTGGCGCTCCTGGTTCCGGCTCAGCTGCGCCTACGACGCCGCCGGCGACCGCAAGCGCGCCCGCGCCTCGATGCGCGACGCCGAACGGCTCTTCCGCGCCAAGGCGCCGGCAGCCTGACCCCTCGCGTGACCCCCTCTGGCCTGGCCCCGGCTTCCTGACCTTGGCTCAGCGGAGGCGGGCCGGCTGGTAGCGGCCGAGCCGGCTGGCCGCATGCGCCGGCCATTCCAGCGGCCCGCGCCACCTGAGCGCTGCGAAAGCGGCGCCGATCACCACGACGGCGGCGGCCTGGGCCCAGTAGACGGCCTCCACCGTCCAGCCGGCCGGCAGCGGCTGCCCGTACAGGGCCGCCATGACGCACAGGTGCGCGGTATACAGGCTCAAGGTCATCGCGCCGGCGCCGCGCAGCGGGAGCAGCAGGTCCAGTTCGACCCACTGGCCGAGCCGGCCCAGCAGCAGGCAGGCACCGACCACGGCCGCCGCGACACCGGAGGTGTGGAGCAGATCAAGCGTGGTGCCTGAATGCGGGGAGGCGGTCGCCAGCCACCACCATGACCCCGATTGCTCGACGCCGGCCAGGTTGACCTGCAGGAGGCTGTCGAGGGGGTACGCCGGGTCCGCGAACCGTGCCTGCAGGGCTGCCAGGCCACCCCAGTCCTCCATCATCACAATGCCGAGCCACTTGGCGAGGACCGCCACCACGGTCCCGCCGGCCAGCAGCAGGACCGGCACCACCGCCGTCGACAGGGCCAGCCGGCCGACCGCGAGGCCGATCAGCAGATACGCGATCCACTGGAACACCGGATAGTAGCCGGTCAGGAAGAGGTCGCCGAGCAGCCTCGCGGGGGTGGACAGGTCCTCCCACCCGGGGTTGTGCCCCAGCTGCAGGGGCGGCCTCGCGGCCAGCAGCCAGGGCCGCAGCAGGTAGGCCAGCACCGGGGTGACGAGCACCCAGGCGGCCGCGAGTCCGAACAGGCGTTTCGCGCCGAGTCCGATGAACGGCAGGACGCAGAGGAACAGCGCGGCGTAGTGGACCAGGATGATGGCGATGTTGACTTCCAGCCCGCCCAGCGACAGCCCGACGGCGCCCACCACCAGTGCCCGGCAGGCGATGCCCCGGCGGGCCGCCGCCAACCCGGAGCCCTCGGGCGCCTGCTGTTTCCCGGTGGACAGCGCCAGCCCGACGCCGGCCAGCACGGCGAAGAGCGCCGAGGCGCGTCCGGAAAAGATCAGCCCGACCCAGGTCGGCGTGAGCTGCGTGTCTGATTCGAAGGTGGGCAGCACATGGGTCGCCATCATGCCCAGCAGGGCCAGTCCGCGGGCGGCATCGATGCCGGCCAGACGGAGGCCGGCTGGTCTGCCCTTGCCGGGCCTGGCGCCGGCGCCCCTGGAGCCACTGCCGGCCTGGCGTTTGGCGGTCCGGGAAGTGGCAGCCAATCCGCGCGGGGTCATCGTCCGATCGTCTCATATCCGGCTGTGCGGCGGTCCGGGGCTACTTTGAAGTCCCAAGCCACGGAAAACCCGGCCCGCCAACGGCGTGTCGGCGCCAAAGTCCCCCCGGACCGCGGGGGCCAGACATGCAGACGGCCCCGCGCGCTGAAATTCCCCGGCTTTGACTTCGCGACCCCGGAAATCCCCGGTGATTCCCAGGAACGCGCCGGACCAGCCCCTCAAAGGTGGGGAGCATGTCTATCCGGTTAGCTCAGCTCTTGCGGTGTTGGCCGGTGTTGGCCCGGTCCGACCGCGATTATTTCGATGTAGGTGGTCGCCGATTCGTTAGCGTCGAGACCCAGTAGGGTCTGGAAGGCGACCATGGGCACCGCGGGCACCGAAGGCCTTCCGGACAGTGACAAGCCACCAGATAAGCCCGCCAAGCCCCATCATCGGGGAACCGGTGCTGAAACTCCACAATCGACTGCGGAAATCAGGACGAACCATAAATCCTGACACCGGCTGAGTTAACCGGATAGGCATGGATGGGGAATTCCCGTGACTGAAGGGGTGCCGCCCCGGGTCTTCTATTCGAATATATGTTCGAATACCATGGGGCCATGGACAACGCATCAGAGCCTGCTATTCCGGACCCTGCTTTTCGGGACCACGCCTCTCCGGACCACGCTTCTCCCCGGGATGCATCCGGCGTGCTGAAGGCGATGAGCCCGGGCGTGGTGGATTTCCTCTTTCGGCGGCTCGTCGCCGGGGAAGCGGCGGAGGACCTCCAATGGCACAGGGAAGGCACGGCACTCTCCGCCCAGACGCCCGGCGCCGAGCTTGCCCGGAGGCTGTCCGAGACAGACCTCGAGGCGCTCACGCCCGCCGAGCTGTTCCACTACGTGCGGGCCGCGCAACGGCTCGCCGCCTGGGCGGAAGCCTCGCGGGAGGAGGCGGTCGGCCGCTACTGCGCGGCGCCCTCCGGCGGCGGCCCTCCACCTGCCTGACCCGCCCCGGGGCCCCCGCCTGCCTGACCGGCCCCGGGCGTGCCGGGCGCCCCGCGCCTTGCCTGACCGGCCCCAGGGCGCGCGGGGCGCCCCCGCCTGCCTGACCGGCCCCAGGGCGGCCTGCCGGGTGACACCCCGCTGCAGGGCCTGCTGCCCGGGCCACGGCATGCCTAGGATGGCAGCATGACCACCGCGCTGACGCTCTCCGCGATCCAATACCAGGCCCTCGGCGGCGGCCTGGCCGCCAACCTGCCCGAGCACATCCGCCTCATCGAGGACGCCGAATCGCACGGCGCCCGGCTCGTGATCTTCCCGGAACTGTCCCTCATCGGCTATGGGCTGGACCTGTTGGCGGATACCCGGCAGTGGGTGACCACGGCGGACAACACGCTCGGCGGCCTCCGGGAGATCTGCCGGCGGACCGGCATCACCGCGGTCGTGGGCGCAGCCTTCAAGGAACCGGACGGCACGCCGCGGCTGGCCTCGCTCGCCATCCATCCCACCGGCGTAGTGGAGGCCGGCTTCAAAGCCAGGCTGCACGGACCTGAGCAGCAGCATTTCAGCGCCGGGGAGCGGGCGGCCGTACTGGACCTCGACGGCTGGAAGATCGCGCTGGCCATCTGCTTCGACGCGGCCCATCCGGACGACGCGGGGGACGCGTCGGCAGCGGGTGCGGATATCTACGCCGTCTCGGGCCTCTACGCGGCAGGGCAGGACCACCGGCTCGCCCTGCACCTCGGGGCCCGTGCCATGGACAACCGGATGTTCACCGTGCTGGCCAACCTGGGCGGCACCACGCCGCTCGGTCCGTCCTGCGGGCTGAGCGGTTTCTGGGGCCCCGACGGGCTCCCCCTCCGCCAGGCGAGCGGGACGGGGACGGAGGTGCTGACCGCGACGCTGCAGCACAGCGCCCTGGAACGCCGGGCACCGGACGGAGTGCCCAAGGGTGCCGCGGCCGGACCGCAATGACGCGCGGACCGCCGACTTTGACGCGCATCACGCCGCCGCCATTGTCCTAACACGCTGTGGACAGGGTAACGTTTTTACCATGGCTGACTCTGACATTCGCTCGTACACGTTCGGAACCCTCGTGACCGCCATGGTCACGCCTTTCACCAGCGACGGTCAAGTCGACTACCAGAAGTCCGCAGAGCTGGCCAGCAAGCTCGTCGACGACGGCAATGACGCCCTCGTCATCTCCGGCACCACCGGCGAAACATCGACGCTGGAGGACGACGAAAAAGAGCGGCTGTTCCGCGTCATCGTCGACGCGGTGGGGGACCGGGCCAAGGTTATCGCCGGCACCGGCACCAACCACACCTCGCACTCGATCGAGATGGCCAAGCGCGCCGCCAAGGCCGGCGCCCACGGGCAGCTGATCGTCACGCCGTACTACAACAAGCCGAGCCAGGCCGGTATCCAGGCCCATATCGAAGCCGTCGCCGACGCCGCCGACCTTCCCGTCATGGTCTACGACATCCCCGGCCGCGCAGGGGTCCCGATCCTGCCCGAGACCATGATCCGGCTCGCGGACCATCCCCGGATTGTGGCGCTCAAGGACGCGAAGGCTGACTTCGCGGCCGTGACCCGCGTCCTGGCGAACACCGACCTCGATGTCTACTCCGGCGATGACGGACTGACCCTGCCGTGGATGGCAGCGGGCGCCGTCGGCCTGGTCAGCGTCACGGCGCACGTGGCGACGCGCCAGTTCCGCGCCATGATTGACGCCGCACTTGCGGGCGATTTTGCTACCGCCCGCACCTTACATTTCGAACTGGACCCCGTGGTCCGTGCAGTGATGACCCATATCCAGGGTGCTGTAGCTGCCAAGCAGGTTCTTAAGTGGCAGGGAGTCCTGCCCAACTCGGTTGTCCGTTTGCCCCTCGTGGAGCCGGGCGAGGCCGAGATCGCAACCATCCGCGAGGATTTGGCGGAAGCAGGGCTGGTTTTTCCCTGATCGGGTGTTTTCCCGATCGGCCAAGACCAGTCCAGTTCCCGCCTGGAAAGTAGTGCACTATGACCCAAACCGCCCTTCCCGGCCTTGTTACGCCGCCCAAACTCACCAAGGACACGCTGCGGATTGTGCCGCTCGGCGGCCTTGGCGAAATCGGCCGCAACATGACGGTCTTCGAAGTCGACGGCAAACTGCTCATCGTCGACTGCGGTGTCCTCTTCCCTGAGGAGACCCAGCCCGGCGTCGACCTGATCCTGCCCGATTTCTCCTACATCGAGAACCGGCTCCAGGACATCGTCGCCGTCGTCCTGACCCACGGCCACGAGGACCACATCGGCGCGGTCCCCTACCTGCTGCGCCTGCGCGCCGACATTCCCCTGGTGGGCTCCCGGCTGACGCTGGCCCTCATCGAGGCGAAGCTGCAGGAACACCGGATCAAGCCCGTCATGCAGACGGTCACCGAGGGACAGGTTCAAAAGTTCGGCCCGTTCGAATGCGAATTCGTCGCGGTCAACCACTCGATCCCCGATGCCCTCGCCGTGTTCATCCGAACGGCCGGCGGCACCGTGCTGCACACCGGCGACTTCAAGATGGACCAGTTGCCCCTCGACGGCCGGATCACCGACCTCCGGCACTTCGCCAAACTGGGTGAAGAAGGCGTGGACCTGTTCATGTCGGACTCCACCAACGCCGACGTCCCGGGCTTCACCACTGCCGAGAAGGACATCGGGCCCACCCTGGACCGGCTCTTCGGCCAGGCCAGCAAGCGCCTGATCGTGGCCTCGTTCTCCTCGCACGTGCACCGCGTCCAGCAGGTCCTCGACGCCGCCGCCAACCACAACCGCAAGGTGGCCTTCGTCGGCCGCTCCATGGTCCGCAACATGACCATCGCCGAGAAGCTTGGCTACCTGGACGTCCCGGCCGGAATCCTGGTCGACATCAAGAACATCGACAACCTGCCGGACAACCGCGTGGTGCTCATGTCCACCGGTTCCCAGGGAGAGCCGATGGCGGCCCTGTCCCGCATGGCCAACGGCGACCACCGCGTCGTCGTCGGCCAGGGCGACACCGTCATTCTCGCCTCCAGCCTCATCCCGGGCAACGAGAACGCCGTCTTCCGCATCATCAACGGCCTCCTGAAGCTGGGCGCCGACGTCATCCACAAGGGCAACGCCAAGGTCCACGTCTCCGGCCACGCCGCCGCCGGGGAACTGCTGTACTGCTACAACATCCTTGAGCCGCTCAACGCGATGCCGGTGCACGGCGAGACCCGCCACCTGATCGCCAACGGCAAGATCGCGCTCGACTCCGGCGTGCCCGAGGAGAGCATCCTGCTGGCGGACAACGGCACGGTCATTGACCTCCGGGACCACCAGGCCGACGTCGTGGGCCAGGTCGAGGTCGGCTTCGTCTACGTCGACGGCTCCAGCGTCGGCGAAGTCACCGAAGCCGATCTGAAGGACCGCCAGACCCTCGGCGACGAAGGCTTCATCTCCATCATCACGGTCATCCACCGCGCCACCGGCAAGGTCGTTTCCGGGCCGGAGATCCACGCCCGCGGCGTGGCCGAGGATGATTCCGTCTTCGACGAGATCATCCCCAAGATCAACGCCGCCCTGGAGGAAGCCGTGCTGAACCGCACGGACCACACCACGCACCAGCTCCAGCAGGTTGTCCGCCGCGTTGTCGGCACCTGGGTCAACCGCAAGCTGCGCCGCAAGCCCCTGATCATCCCGGTGGTCCTGGAGGCCTAAGCACCCCGCGCCCGCGCGCCCGAGCACAGCACCGGCGCGGCCTTCCCGGCCTGCCGCAGCCACCCGGCTGCCGCAGGAGGGGGAGGCCGCTCCTGCATGGCAAATAGGACGCAGGCGGGAAACCGGTGCCCGTCCAATCCAACATGGCTCCCCGGAAGCCCCGGAAATCCGGGGTTTCCGGCCCGGGATCGGGTACCGTGGCAGGTATGGCGACACGTACTTCCCCCGCGCCTAGAGGAAACTCAAGCGGCAAACCAGGCAGCTCCACGGGCCGGAGCTCCGGCACGGCCGCATCCAAAACCGGCCGGGCGCAGGGAACCGCGCGCACCCGGCAGCTGGCCGCCGTGGAGCCGAAACAGCCCTGGCTGGTGCGGGTGGTGGCCGGAGCCTGGCTCGGCCTGGGCCACGTCGTCGGCGCCGGCATCCGGCGGATCGGCCAGGACGTCAGCGATCTCGCCCCCGGGGAGCGCCGCGATGGCGCCGCCCTGTTCAACCTTGCGCTCGGCGTCTTCATCGCCACCTTCGCCTGGTGGGGTTTCCGGGGCTGGCTCCCGGACCTGGTCTTCGGGATCGTCAACGGCACCTTCGGCGCGATGACCCTGCTGCTGCCGCTCATGCTCTTTGCCTGCGCCTTCAGGCTGTTCCGCCAGCCCGTTGACGGCCGCGGGAACAACCGGATCGGGATCGGCTTCCTGTTCATGACCCTTGCCGGCTCCGGCCTGGCCCATGTCATCGGCGGCCAGCCCGCCCTCGCCGACGGCTTCGACGGGCTGCGCCGGGCCGGCGGCATGCTTGGCTACCTGGCCGCCGCGCCGCTGGCCGCCCTCCCTGTCTGGGTCCCGGTGGCGGTCTACAGCCTGCTCGCCTTCGTCTCCCTGCTCATCATCACGGCCACCCCCTTCGGCGCCATCCCCGGCCGGCTGCGGGACGCCTATGAACTCCTGATGGGGATCGACCTGCAGGACGGCGACGGCGGCCGCCACGACCGCAGCTACCTGTACGAAAACGACGCCGCCGCGGCCCCGCCCAGGAAGAAGCGCCGGCGCCTCTTCGGCAAGGACCACGACGCCGATTCCCGCCTCGAAGGCTACGTCGGCGACGAAGCGTTCGAGCATGCCCTCATCGACGACGACGATGCTGCCGGGGCGGCAAGGGGAGCCGCGGGTTCCAGCTCTGTGGCGCCCGGCGTGCGCCGGCCCACCCTGGCCGAGATCGCCGTCGGGAAGATCAAGGCAGCCCAGGGCCTTGGTGCTGCAGCAGGCAGCACCGCCGCCGGGAGTGTTTCCGGATTGGCGGGGGATAACGCCACCGAGGCCATCCCGCTTGTCACCCCGGGCATGGTGGCCGCGGGATCGCTGAACCCGGCCGCCCCGGCGCCCGGCGCCGCGGCCGTTGCCGCCGCCGCGCAGGTTCCCTCCAGCCCGGCCGTCCCGCCGCCGCTGCCGACGCCGATTCCGCAGCGCACCGAACAGCTCTCCCTGGCCGGCGACGTCACCTACACGCTGCCGGCGTCGGATGTGCTGACCCCGGGCTCCGTCCCCAAGGAGCGCACCGAGGCCAACGACGCGATCGTGGCCTCGCTGACCGAGACCCTCAACCAGTTCAATGTGGAGGCCCAGGTCACCGGCTTCAGCCGCGGCCCCACGGTCACGCGGTACGAGATCGAGCTGTCCCCGGGCACCAAGGTGGAACGCGTCACCGCCCTGTCCAAGAACATCTCCTATGCCGTGGCCAGCTCGGACGTGCGCATCCTGAGCCCCATCCCCGGCCGGTCCGCGATCGGCATCGAGATCCCCAACACGGACCGCGAGACCGTGTCACTGGGCGACGTGCTGCGCAGCCAGAACGCCCGCCGCACGGAACACCCCATGGTGATCGGCGTCGGCAAGGACGTCGAGGGCGGCTACGTGGTCGCAAACCTCGCCAAGATGCCGCACCTCCTGGTGGCCGGCGCCACGGGTGCCGGCAAGTCGGCGTTCGTCAATGCGATGATCACCTCCATCCTGATGCGCGCCACCCCCGATGAGGTCCGCATGGTCATGGTGGACCCCAAGCGCGTGGAACTCACCGCCTACGAAGGCGTCCCGCACCTCATCACGCCCATCATCACCAACCCGAAGAAGGCCGCCGAGGCCCTGCAGTGGGTGGTCCGGGAAATGGATGCCCGGTACGACGACCTCGCCAATTACGGCTTCAAGCACATCGACGACTTCAACAAGGGCGTCCGGGCCGGCAAGGTCATCCCGCCGGAGGGTTCCAAGCGGGTCATCCGGCCCTACCCGTACCTGCTGGTGATCGTGGACGAGCTCGCCGACCTCATGATGGTGGCCCCGCGCGACGTCGAGGATTCCATCGTCCGGATCACCCAGCTGGCCCGCGCGGCCGGCATCCACCTCGTCCTCGCCACCCAGCGCCCGTCCGTGGACGTCGTCACCGGCCTGATCAAGGCCAATGTGCCCTCCCGGATGGCCTTCGCGACATCCTCCGTCACCGACTCCCGCGTGGTCCTGGACCAGCCGGGGGCCGAGAAACTGATCGGCCAGGGCGACGCGCTCTTCCTGCCGATGGGCGCCTCCAAGGCCATGCGCGTGCAGGGCGCCTGGGTCACCGAATCCGAGATCCACAATGTCGTCGAACACGTCAAGGGCCAGCTCAAGGCCGTCTACCGTGACGACGTCGCCCCCGACGCGCCCAAGAAGCAGATCGACGACGACATCGGGGACGACCTCGATGTCCTGCTGCAGGCCACCGAACTTGTGGTCACCACCCAGTTCGGGTCCACGTCGATGCTGCAGCGCAAGCTCCGCGTCGGTTTTGCCAAGGCCGGCCGGCTCATGGACCTGCTCGAGTCGCGGGGAGTGGTGGGCCCCTCCGAGGGGTCCAAGGCCCGCGATGTCCTTGTGAAGCCGGACGATCTCGCCGCCGTGCTGGCCGCGATGAACGGCCTGGAGATGGCCGCCGTCGTCGATTCCCAGACTGCAGCGCTGAGCGATAACGCGAACGCCAACATCGCCCAGGGCGGCTACGCCGAGGACCTCGTCGCCGCCGATCTGGACCAGCGGGCCCAGTCGGTGCACTACTTTGATGGCGCCGACGGCGCCGACGGCGGCTCCGGCGGGGATGAAGACGGCTCCGAGGACGCCTGGTCGCTCACCGGACGGTAGCCTAGGAGGGTGACTAGCTCCGAAGCGAACAGCGCCGGGCCCGCCGCGCGGATCTGGAACCTGCCGAACATCCTGACGATGCTGCGGATTGTGCTGGTGCCCTTCTTCGTCTGGCTGCTCGTGGCCGATGCCCCCGGACTGCACCCGCAGAACGGACTCTGGCGCTGGATTGCCGCCGCGCTGTTCGCCGTGGCCATCTACACCGACAAGCTCGACGGCGACATCGCCCGCAGCCGCGGGCTGGTGACGGACTTCGGCAAGATCGCGGACCCGATCGCGGACAAGCTCCTGATCGGCTCCGCCCTGGTCATGCTCTCCCTGCTCCAGGAGCTTCCCTGGTGGGTCACCATCCTGATCCTGGTGCGGGAATGGGGCATCACGGCCCTGCGTTTCTTCGTCATCCGCTACGGCGTGATCCCGGCCTCGCGCGGCGGAAAGCTCAAAACCGTCGTGCAGACCGTGGCCATTTTCCTCTACGTCATTCCGCTGGCCTCCCTCGCGCCGTGGCTCGGCGGCCTCGCCTTCGCGGTCATGATGGTGGCCCTGGCCATCACCCTCTGGACCGGTGGAGAGTACGTCATCGAGGCGCTCAAGCTGCGTTCCAGCGGCATCAGGGCAAAGAAACAGGACGTCCAGGAGGGCAAGGCATGACCGATCTGCATCCCAATCTTCACCCCAACCTGCACCGCATCGCCGGCCAGGCGGTCGACGGCGCCATCGGCCGCGGGCTGACCGTGGCCACCGGCGAATCCCTCACCGCCGGCATGCTGGCCGCCATGCTGGCCGACACCCCCGGAGCCTCCGGCATGCTGCAGGGCGGCGTCGTGTCCTACCAGAACGCCGTCAAGGTTGACGTGCTGGGGGTGCCGCGCGAGCTGCTGGACGCCGTCGGCTCCGTGGACGGGCAGGTCGCCGCGGCGATGGCCGCCGGGGCGCGGAGGCTCTGCGGCGCCGACATCGGGGTGTCCACCACCGGTGTGGCCGGCCCCGAGCCGCACGACGGAAAGGCCGTCGGCACCGTCTTCATCGGCCTCGCCACTGCGGACGGGTCGACGTCGTACAGCTACGCCTTCGAGGGAAGCCGGCCGGAAATCCGTGCCCTCGCCTGCGCCGCCGCCCTGGAACGCCTGCTCGAAGCCCTATCTTCCTGAAGCTGCCGGGCGTAAAGTTGCCGGGAACAAAAGTTGATTCCTAATAGTTGTTACATTGTGTCGCCTCCGAATATAGGAGGCGCCTAGGATGAAGGCATCAATTGTTCGCTGTGATGGCGAACTCGACTTACGAGGGAGCAAGGCGATACAGATGGTAAAGCAGCCCGTATCCGTAAACGGCGTTGTCCGCTGGAAGGATGTGGGCCTCGCCGATCAGGCAAAGAGCGAACAGAAGGGGCGCAAGATGGTTGTACTTCGTCACGAAATCGGTGATGTGCTTCGCGATGTCCGCCAACGCCAAGGCCGTACCCTCCGCGAAGTCTCGCACAGCGCCCGCGTTTCCCTGGGCTACCTGAGTGAAGTGGAACGCGGCCAGAAGGAAGCCTCCTCGGAGCTGCTGTCCTCGATCTGCTCGGCCCTCGAAGTCCCGCTCTCGCTGATGCTCCGTGAAGTCAGCGACCGCGTCGCCGTCGCCGAGGGCGTCGCAGTTCCTGACACCGTTCCGCAGGAGTTCGCGCAGCGCTATGGCCGCGACCTGGACCGGGAACTCAACTCGGACCTGAACGAGGAACTGGCCAAGGGACTGCTCTCCGGCGCACGCTAAGCCGGGTCCAAACCCGCTACTCCTACGGAAGGCCCCCGGCTACGTGCCGGGGGCCTTCTTTGTCGCGGGCCGTGGCGCCGGCCGTGCCTCCGGCAGGCGGGTGCGCCGGGAAGTGCGCTAGGCCTCGTCCTTGGGGAAGCCGTCCCGTTCGTAGATGGCGTTCAGCTTTGCCATGTAGGTGGCGAGCGTCTGCAGTTCCTCCGGCGGCCACTCCGCCAGCCGTTCCCGGAAGACCTCGCGCCGGGCGTCCTGCACCTGGTGCATTTTCTCCTCGCCCCGGGGGGTGAGCCTGATGGACTGCGCGCGGCCGTCGAGGGGGTCGGCTTCCTTGGATACCAGGCCCAGGCTTTCAAGGAAAGCGATCTGCCGGCTCACGGAGGGCTTGCCGACGCCGATGCTCGAGGCCAGTTCGGTCAGGCGGATGGGACCCTGGCGGCGGATCACGCTGAGGAGGCCATAGGCGGCCGGTTCCATGTCCGGATGGACCTGGCGCGACAGCTGATGGGAGATGGAACGGCCGCGGCGCCAGAGCATGCTGATCTGGTGCTCGACGGCGGTCAGCGCCGCCTCCGTGGGGTCCTCGGCACCGCCGGCGGCACCGGGTCCCTCGATTGGGTTGCTCATGGCAACAATTCTAGGGTCCCGCGCCGTGAGAGACTTTATCGGTGCGAATCAGTGACTTTTGGCGGCTCATGGACGACGAGTTCGGGGCCGGATACTCCCGCGTCGTCGCCAGTTCCCTGGTCCTGGCGGGCGTCGGGGACCGTACGGCCGAGCAGGCCCTGGGCGCCGGTGTTCCGCCGCGGCAGGTCTGGCTCGCCCTGTGCGACGTCCAGGATGTCCCGCCCGAGCGGCGGCTGGGCCGCGACGTTAAACCGCGTTAGACAACGGTAGACAACCTTTCACGACGGCGGCCGGCGGGCCCACGGCGGCCCGGCCGAGGAAGGCCGGCGTTGACACACCCTCCGATTTGTTCGAATATCTGTTCGGATAGGGCTATGCTTTTTTCAGAGCGTTTTCCACATGCGCGACGTCGGCCGGCAATATTGTCGGCGGGTGGCATTAGCGTCAGTGATGACAGAAAAACGGCCGCAACGGCCACTCCACAGCGAGAAAGCATTAGAGGTGTGAACCATGGCCGCAGCCCCGGATCGTGAAAAGGCGCTCGAAGCAGCGCTTGCCCAGATTGACAAGCAGTTCGGCAAAGGCTCCGTCATGCGCCTGGGCGACGAAGTCCGTGCGCCGATCGAGGTCATCCCGACCGGCTCGATTGCACTGGACATAGCCCTGGGAATTGGCGGACTGCCCCGCGGCCGCATCGTGGAAATCTACGGTCCGGAATCCTCCGGTAAGACCACCGTGGCGCTGCACGCGGTGGCCAGCGCCCAGCGCATGGGCGGCATCGCCGCCTTCATCGACGCCGAGCACGCCCTCGATCCCGAATACGCTGCCAGGCTGGGCGTGGACACCGACGCCCTCCTGGTCTCCCAGCCGGACACCGGCGAGCAGGCCCTGGAGATCATGGACATGCTCATCGGCTCCGGCTCCCTCGACGTCATCGTCATCGACTCCGTCGCCGCCCTGGTTCCCCGCGCCGAAATCGAAGGCGACATGGGCGACAGCCACGTCGGCCTCCAGGCACGCCTGATGAGCCAGGCCCTGCGTAAGATCACCGGCCGGCTGAGCCAGACCAAGACCACCGCCATCTTCATCAACCAGTTGCGCGAAAAGATCGGCGTGTTCTTCGGCTCCCCGGAAACCACCACCGGTGGCAAGGCGCTGAAGTTCTATGCGTCCATCCGCATCGACGTCCGCCGGATCCAGACCCTCAAGGAGGGCGCGGACTCCGTCGGTAACCGCACCAAGGCCAAGATCGTCAAGAACAAGATGGCTCCGCCCTTCAAGATCGCCGAATTCGACATCATCTACGGCCAGGGCATTTCCCGCGAAGGCGGCATCATCGACATGGGTGTCGAACACGGCATCATCAAGAAGTCCGGTTCCTGGTTCACCTACGACGGCGACCAGTTGGGCCAGGGCATGGAGAACTCCCGCCGCTTCCTGCGCGACAACCCTGAGCTGGCCGCCGAGCTCGAACGCCTCATCAAGGAGAAGCTCGGCGTCGGCGTGAAGCCGCCGGCCGAGACCGAAGCAGCGCCGAAGCTGAAGGCCGTTGACGGTTTCTAGCGGCAGGGCGCGTCAGCGGTCAGGGTTCCGTTCACGGAATCCTGACCGCGGCCGCGCGGAGGGCGGCTTCGCGGAGAGTGCCGGTCCTGCCGGTGAGGCAGCTGTGCGGGCAATGTCCCGGAAGATGCCGCCGGACACCGACGTACCGCCGGATCCTGAAGCGGCGCCGGACCACGACGCCGATCCGGCCGCCGTGGCCCGTGCCATCGTGCTCCGGCAGCTGACGAATTCACCGAAAAGCCGGTTGCAGCTTTCCCGCAAGCTGGCCGAGCGCAACGTCCCCGAGGACGTCGCCGAGGCTGTGCTGGACCGCTTCGAGGAAGTGCGCCTCATCAACGACGCCGAGTTTGCCGAGATGTGGGTGCGCAGCCGCTCCCAGACCCGCAAGCTCGCCAAGGGTGCGCTGCGGCGTGAGCTGGCCGAAAAGGGCATTGACCCGGATACGGCGGCCGGCGCCCTGGAACAGCTCAGCGACGAGGACGAGGAATCCGCCGCCCGCGGACTCGTGGAGCGCAAGCTCCGGGGGGCCCGCGGCCTGGCGGACCGCGCCGAGCGGGACAAGGCCACCCGCCGGCTGGCCTCCATGCTCGCGCGCAAGGGCTACCAGCCCTCGCAGGCGTTCCGGATTGTCGGCGAGGTCCTCGATGCCGCGGGCCGTACCGAACCGGATCTCTGATTCCGCAGCCGCAGCACGGTAAGCACGGTAAGCACGGCAGGCACGGGCCCCGATGCGGCGCTTGGCAGGACCCCCACGCGGCGCCGGTGCCGAACCGTTACCCTTAACAGGTGAGTTTGACCATTCCTTCCCCAGCAGCCGGCACCACTCCTTCCATCGATTCCGCCTCGTCCCCTGACACGCCGCGGCCCCGCACGTACCAGGTGCGCACCTTCGGGTGCCAGATGAACGTGCACGATTCCGAACGCATGTCCGGGATGCTGGAGGCCGCCGGCTACGTCCCCGCGGCCGGTGAGCAGGCCGACGTCGTCGTCTTCAACACCTGCGCCGTGCGGGAGAACGCCGACAACAAGCTCTATGGCAACCTCGGCATGCTGGCCCCGGTCAAGGCCGCCAACCCCGGCATGCAGATCGCGGTGGGCGGGTGCCTCGCGCAGAAAGACCGCGAGACCATCCTGAAGAAGGCCCCCTGGGTGGACGCCGTGTTCGGGACCCACAATGTCGGCGCCCTGCCGGCACTGCTGGAGCGGGCGCGCCACAACAACGAGGCGCAGCTGGAAATCCTCGAGTCCCTGGACGTCTTCCCGTCCACCCTCCCCACCAAGCGCGATTCGGTCTATGCCGGCTGGGTGTCCATCTCGGTGGGCTGCAACAACACCTGCACCTTCTGCATCGTCCCTGCCCTGCGCGGCAAGGAGAAGGACCGCCGCCCCGGCGACATCCTGGCCGAGATCCAGGCCCTCGTCGACGACGGCGCCATCGAAGTGACGCTGCTGGGGCAGAACGTGAACTCCTACGGCGTGGAATTCGGCGACCGGCAGGCGTTCTCGAAGCTGCTGCGCGCCTGCGGCGACATCCCCGGCCTGGAACGCGTGCGGTTCACCAGCCCGCACCCGGCAGCCTTCACCGACGACGTGATCGACGCCATGGCCGAAACCCCCAACGTCATGCCCCAGCTGCACATGCCGCTGCAGTCGGGCTCGGACAAGGTCCTCAAGGACATGAAGCGGTCCTACCGCTCCACCAAATTCCTAGGCATCCTGGACAAGGTCCGCGAGAAGATGCCGCACGCCGCGATTTCCACCGACATCATCGTCGGCTTCCCCGGCGAGACGGAAGAGGACTTCCAGGCCACCCTCGACGTCGTGGCGAAGTCCCGCTTCGCCACCGCCTTCACGTTCCAGTACTCCAAGCGCCCCGGCACCCCCGCCGCGGACCTGCCGGACCAGCTCCCCAAGGCCGTGGTGCAGGAACGCTTCGAGCGGCTCACCGCCCTGCAGGACCGGATCGCGGCGGAGGAAAACGCCCGCCAGCTGGGCCGCCGCGTGGAGGTGATGGTCACCGCGCAGTCCGGCCGCAAGTCCGAGGAAACCCACCGCCTCTCCGGCCGCGCCCAGGACCAGCGGCTCGTCCACTTCTCGGTGCCGGACGGCGCCGGCGTGCCGCGCCCGGGCGACCTCGTCACGGTGACCATCACGGAGGCCGCCGCCTTCCACCTCGTGGCGGACCCTGCCTTGGCGGCCGACTACAGCCTCCGCCGCTCCCGCGCCGGCGACGCGTGGGACCGCTCCCAGGCCGATTCCTGCGGGGTTCCCGCCCCGGGAGCCGCCGCCGGCAGGACCGGCGTGTCCCTGGGCATGCCGGGCCTCCCGGCCCGCGGCCGCTAGCCTGGTGGCCGTCACGCCGGAAGGCACGACGCCGGAAGACACGACGCCGGATGCCGCGCCGGACGCCGCTCCCGGCGCGCCGCCGGTGATCGCCGTCGTCGGGCCGACCGGCTCCGGCAAGTCCGATCTCGCCGTCTCGCTCGCGCTGGAACTTGGCGGCGAGGTCATCAATGCCGACTCCATGCAGTTCTACCGCGGCATGGATATCGGCACGGCGAAGATCACCGCGGCCGAACGCCGGGGCGTGCCGCACCACCTCCTGGACATCATGGACGTGACCGAGGAAGCCAGTGTCTCCGACTTCCAGCAGCAGGCAGGGGCCCTGGTTGCCGGGATCCACGGCCGCGGGAAACGCGCGATCCTGGCCGGCGGCTCCGGGCTGTACGTCCGTGCGGCCCTCGACGTCCTGGAGTTTCCCGGCACGGACCCGGCCATCCGGCGCCGCCTCGAGGCGGAGCTGGCAGCGGCGGGACCGGCGCCGCTGCGGGCCCGGCTGGAACGTGTCGACCCGGTGTCCGCGGGCAGGCTCGCCGACGCCCGCCGGATCGTCCGCGCCCTGGAGGTGTTCGAACTGACCGGGCGGCCCTTCAGCTCCTTCATGCCCACCCGCGAGTACTTCGCGCCGGCCGTGCAGATCGGGCTGGAGGTGGACCGCCCGCTGCTCCACGAACGGCTCGCCCGCCGTGTCCACCGCATGGTGGACCAGGGCCTGCTCGAAGAAGTGAGGACGCTCGACGCAGCGGGACTCCGGCTGGGGAAGACCGCGCCCCGGGCCCTCGGCTACGCCCAGTTCCTCAAGGTCCTCGACGGCGAATCGGACGTGGATCAGGCCGCGGAGGCAACGATCATCGCCACCCGGCAGTTCGCCCGGCGCCAGCTCACCTGGTTCCGCGCGGATCCGCGCATCACCTGGCTTGACTGGCAGGATCCGGAGCTGGCGGCCAAGGCCGCCGCCCTCTGCCGCGAAGCCTCCACCGGACCGGTAACCTTGGAACATGGACGAATCCCTGGCAGTGGCCGCCGACCGTAACGCTGAGCCCGGCACTGCAGCCCTGAGCGGACTGAAGTTTTCCAAGGGCCACGGCACCGGCAACGACTTCGTGCTGATCGCGGATCCCACCGGCGCCCTCTCCGTCACTCCCGGGCAGGTCGCGGCGCTGTGCGACCGCCACCGGGGGATCGGCGGCGACGGGCTGATCCGCGCCGTACCGTCCCGGCTGCTCCCCGAAGGCCAGGAGCTGCTGGCACGGCACCCGGAGGCCGAGTGGTTCATGGACTACCGCAACGGCGACGGCTCGCTCTCGGAAATGTGCGGCAACGGCGTCCGGGTTTTCGTGCACTTCCTGATCGCGGAGGGCCTGGTCGATCTGCCGGCCGGGAAGTCCTTGACCATCGGCACCCGCGGCGGGGTGAAGACGATCGTCCGCACGGCGGCCGGCTACGCAGTGGACATGGGCCCTTGGGAATTCATTTTCCCGGGCGAGGCTATCGCCCGGGCCATGGATTCGCTGGTCAGCGCCGCGGGGCTGGAAGTGGCCAGGCCCGCGCTCTCGGTCAGCATGGGCAACCCGCATACGGTCGTGGCCCTCGCCGAACCGGCAGAGCTGGAAGCGACCCAGCTGTTCACCGCACCGCACGTTGACCCGGCGCCGCCGCACGGTACGAACGTGGAGTTCGTTGTGCCGTCCGAGCCGCTGGTCCACGACGGCATGGGGACCATCACCATGCGGGTGCACGAGCGGGGAGTGGGGGAGACCCAGTCCTGCGGCACCGGCGCCTGCGCCGCCGCCGTCGCGATCCGCCACTGGGCCGGCCAGGGCGCACCGGACGCCTGGAACGTCCACGTGCCCGGCGGCGTCGTGAGTGTGAAGTTCTTCCTCGGCCCGGAGGGGCACGAGCACGTCGAGCTCAGCGGCCCGGCCGTGATCGTCGCTAGCGGGACGCTTTCCTGACCCGCAGGATCCGGAAGGACTTCGAGGTGCTCTCCCGGGTGACCGTGAAGCTGGAATCCAGCTCGGCCGCCAGCCAGCGCTGAAGCGAATCCGAGCCCAGGTTCTTCTGCACCACCAGCCAGGCAGAGCCGCCGGGGGCGAGCCGGGGCAGCCAGAGCAGCAACAGCGCGTGAAGCTCATCCTTGCCGATCCGGATGGGCGGGTTGGACCAGACCGTGTCGAAGCGAAGCTCCGGGTCCACGGCGTCCGGAGTGCTGGCCGTGACATTTCCCAGCCCCAGCAGGGCGGCGTTCTCGTTCGTCAGCGCCACGCAGCGCTCATTGACATCCACCGCGTACACCTGGGCGTGCGGCGCCCGCAGGGCCATGGTCAGCGCGACCGGCCCCCAGCCGCAGCCGATGTCGAGCAGGTTTCCCTGCGGTGCCGGGGCGGGCGCCTCGGCGAGCAGGACGGCCGTCCCCTTGTCGATGCCGTCCGGGCTGAAGATCGCCGAGGACGTCTGCAGGTGGCGCGTCTCGCCGGCAAGCTCCACGGTCAGTGGCTTGCGGGTGAACGGCCCGGCGGGCTGGGCGCTGAAATAGTGTGCGGACTCCATAACTGGCCAGATTAGTTGGCCCGCGGCCCCGATGGGAAACCGGGGCACGGGCGGATCAGAGCGGTCTGCTAGGCTTAAACACATGATCTTGAACTTCAAGTAGCCGGCACGGGTTTCAACCACACGGCCTGAAACCCGTCCCCGCAGCGACGCAGGTTGATACCTTCCGCTCGGCGCCCCCGCAGGGAACTCACAGCAGTGACGTCACCGGTCCGGCGCGCCTTTCACTTGGAGTCCCGTAATGCTGACCGCATAAATTCTTTCACCCCATCGGCGCCTCGCGCCGCACCACCTTTCCCTTCCGCTCCGCATTGGAGCCCACCCTGCCGGCGCCGCCGCAGGCATTCCAGGAGGCCCGGATGACCTCCAGCCGTCAGCCCAGCGCGAATACCGCGCCACACAGCATCAATCGGCACTATTCTGAAAGTGCCGAACCTTCAAAGGAGACCATGACCAGTCAGCCCAACACCGGACCCGATTCAGCAGCCTCGGACATGAGCCCCGAGGAAATCCAGGCTGTTATCGACCGGATCCTCTCCAAGGACACCCCCGCCCGGACCACAGGCCGCAGTACCGGCCCGGATGACGACGGCGCCGACCCCAGGACCGTGCTCGGCAGGGCCCAAGCGATCTCCGGGCTGGCGGAGGAACACGGCAGCTACGACGGCGACCAGCAGGACCTCGAGGAACGGCACGCCCTGCGCCGTACCGCCGGCCTGTCCACCGAACTCGAAGACGTCACCGAAGTCGAATACCGCCAGCTGCGCCTGGAGCGCGTCGTGCTGGCCGGGCTCTGGACCGAAGGCACCCTCGCCGACGCCGAGAACTCCCTGCGCGAACTCGCAGCCCTGGCCGAGACGGCCGGCTCGGAGGTCCTCGACGGACTCGTCCAGCGCCGCCAGAAGCCCGATCCGGGCACCTTCCTCGGCTCCGGCAAGGCCCAGGAGCTCAAGGACATCGTGATGTCCACCGGCGCGGACACCGTCGTGGTCGACGCCGAACTCGCGCCCTCCCAGCGCCGTGCCCTCGAAGACATTGTCAAGGTCAAGGTCATCGACCGGACGGCCCTGATCCTGGACATCTTCGCGCAGCATGCCAAGAGCCGCGAGGGCAAGGCCCAGGTCGAACTGGCCCAGCTCGAATACCTGCTCCCGCGCCTTCGTGGCTGGGGCGAGTCGATGTCCCGACAGGCCGGTGGCCAGGTGGGCGGCGCCGGCGCCGGCATGGGCTCGCGCGGTCCCGGTGAAACCAAGATCGAACTGGACCGGCGGCGGATCCGTACCCGGATGGCCAAGCTGCGGCGCGAAATCGCCGCGATGAAGCCGGCCCGGGAAACCAAGCGGGCAAACCGCCGTCGTAATGCCGTCCCCTCGGTGGCGATTGCCGGATACACCAACGCGGGCAAGTCCTCCCTGCTGAACCGGCTGACCGACGCCGGCGTCCTGGTGGAGAACGCCCTGTTCGCCACCCTGGACCCGACGGTCCGCAAGGCCGAAACCGCGGACGGCCTGGGCTACACCCTCGCCGACACCGTGGGCTTCGTCCGCTCGCTGCCCACCCAGCTCGTGGAGGCATTCCGCTCCACCCTGGAAGAGGTCGCCGACTCTGATCTGATCCTGCACATCGTGGACGTCTCCCATCCCGATCCGGAGGGCCAGATCGCCGCTGTCCGGGCAGTCTTCAGCGAAGTCGACGCCCGCAAGGTCCCGGAAATCATCGTCCTGAACAAGGCCGACGCCGCCGATCCCTTCGTGATCGAACGCCTCAAGCAGCGCGAACCGCGCCATGTCGTGGTTTCCGCACGCACCGGCGAGGGCATTCCGGAGCTGCTGAAGGCCATCAGCGAGGGTATTCCCCGGCCCAGCGTGAAGCTGGAACTGATGATCCCGTACAACCGCGGTGACCTGCTCAGCAAGCTCCACGAAACCGACGCCGAGATCCTCAGCCTCCAGCACGAGGAAACCGGCACCAGGGCCGTGGTGATGGTGCGCGAAGGCTTCGCCGCTGAACTGGATTCGTTCATCAGCAATGACTGACGCGGTGACCGGGGCTGATGCGCCCGGACCTGATGCGCCCGCACCGGATGCGCCCACACCCGACGCGCCCGCACCCGACGGCGGCCCGGCCGGCGAGCGGTTCGTGATCGAACTGCTCGACCGGGCGGTGTCCGGCATGGGCGGGCAGAGCCGCAGCGGCCAGCACGAAATGGCGCGGCAGGTGGCGAACGCGATCGACACCGGTGACCATCTGCTGGTCCAGGCCGGAACCGGCACGGGAAAGTCCCTGGCGTACCTGATTCCGCTGATCGCCCACTCGCTCGTCAGCGACAAGCCCACCCTGGTTTCCACCGCAACCCTGGCCCTGCAGACCCAGATCGTGGGCCGCGACCTGCCCCGGCTGCTCAAGACCATCACCCCCGCCCTCGAACGTCCCGTCAAGGTCGCGCTCGTCAAGGGCCGCTCCAACTACGTCTGCCGGCACAAGCTCGAGGGCGGGTTCCCGTCCGAGGAGCCCTCCGAAGGCCAGCTGTTCTCCCTCGGCGAGGACACGTCCGTGCCGCACTTCGCGGCGGCCCTGGGCGGCCCGTCCTCCCAGCTGGGAAAGGAAATCGTCCGGCTGCGCGAATGGGCCGAGGACACGGCCACGGGGGACCGGGACGAACTCGTGCCCGGTGTCACGGACCGGGCCTGGCGGCAGGTCTCCGTCACCTCGATGGAATGCCTCGGCGCGCAGAAGTGCCCGCTCGCGGCCGAATGCTTCAGCGAACTGGCCCGGCAGAACGCCGCCGACGCCGACGTCGTCGTCACCAACCATGCCATGCTCGCCGTCAGCGCCTTCGAAGGCCTGGCCGTGCTCCCGGACTACGATGTCGTGGTCGTGGACGAGGCCCACGAGCTCCAGGACCGGGTCACGGGCGCCGTGTCCGGCCAGCTTTCCGTGGCCATGGTGCACGCCGCCGCCTCCGGCGCCCGCAAGCACACCGGCATCACCGTGGACGCGCTGAACAACGCGGCCGCCCACCTCGAACTGGCCATCGAAGGCGCGCCCAGCGGCCTCCTGCCCAACGGGCTCAACAGCGAACAGCTGGACTGCGTCGACCAGTTGCGCGATGCCTGCCGCGCGGCCCTCTCCGATTCCAAGGGGGACAGCGCCAGCACGCCCGACGGCGGCCGCCAGCTCGCGCGCTCGCGCCTCATGGTCATCCTGGAACTCTGCGAGCGGCTCCTGGCCGCCCGCGAAAACCGCGAGGTCGTGTGGTTCTCCCGCAACAGCACCTTCGACCCGGCACAGGGATACTCCCCGCCGGACGAGAGCGCACCGGCGCTGATCAACGTGGCACCGCTCAGCGTGGCCGGGCGGCTGCGGGAAGGGCTGTTCGCGGACCACACCGTCATCCTGACCTCTGCGACGCTGGCGATCGGCTCCGCTTTCGAACCGACTGCCGGAGGCCTCGGACTGGTGGGCCCCGGCGCGCCCAGCTGGACCGGCGTCGACGTCGGTTCCCCCTTCGACTATCCGAAGCAGGGCATCCTCTATGTCGCCAAGCACCTGCCCAAACCCGGCCGCGGGGCTTCGCCGGAAGCCCTCGACGAGCTCGAGCGCCTGATCCGGGCCTCCGGCGGCGGAGCGCTGTGCCTCTTCTCCTCGCGGCGCGCCGCGGAGGACGCGGCCGAGGCAATGCGGCCCCGGCTGGACATGGACATCCTGTGCCAGGGTGATTCGACCATGACCGGGCTCGTGCGGCAGTTCGGCGAGGAGCCGGACACCTGCCTGTTCGGCACGATGTCCCTCTGGCAGGGTGTCGACGTACCCGGCGACTCCTGCCGGCTCGTGGTCATCGACCGGATTCCCTTCCCCCGGCCGGATGATCCGCTGATGACCGCCCGCTCACGGGCCGTTGCCCAATCCGGCGGCAACGGTTTCATGTCCGTGTCGGCCACCCATGCCGCGATCCGGCTCGCCCAGGGGGCCGGCCGGCTGATCCGTTCGACGACGGACAAGGGCGTGGTGGCGGTGCTGGATTCGCGGCTCTCCACCGAACGCTACGGAGCCTTCCTCCGCGCCGCCTTGCCGCCGTTCTGGCCGACGACCGACCCTGCGGTTGCCCTGGCGGCCCTGGAACGGCTGTCGAAGGAGTCCCGGCAGGCTGCCACGTAGGCGCAGGCGGCCGGCGGGCCGGCCGGGAACGGCCGGGAACGTTCGGCGGCGGCCTAGAGGGAGCGCAGGACCGAGACGACTTTGCCCATGATGACGGCGTGGTCGCCGAGGATGGGCTCGTACTGGGTGTTCTGCGGCAGCAGCCAGGTGTGGCCGTCGCGCTGGCGGAAGGTCTTGACCGTTGCCTCGTCATCCAGCAGCGCGGCAACGATTTCGCCGTTGAGGGCGTCACTCTGACGCCGGACAACGACCCAGTCGCCGTCGCAGATGGCGGCGTCGATCATCGAATCGCCGGCCACTTTCAGCATGAAGAGTTCGCCGTGGCCCACCAGTTGGCGCGGCAGCGGCATGACATCCTCCACGACCTGGTCGGCGAGGATGGGGCCGCCGGCGGCGATCCGCCCCACTAACGGCACCATGGCGGTGTCCGTGGCGCTGGCGAGCTCCGAAACGGACAGCCCTCCCACGGTCCGCAGGCCGCTGGATTTCGCCACACCGGAAATCCCGGTGGTCCCCTCGTCGAGGGTCAGCGGCATGAGCACCTCCATGGCGCGCGGACGCTTGGGATCGCGCCGGAGGTAACCGAGCTTCTCCAGCTGTGAGAGCTGGTGCGTGACGCTGGACAGGCTGGCGAGCCCGACGGTGTCGCCGATCTCGCGCATGGACGGCGGATATCCCTTGTCCGTCACGGACCGCTGGATGGTTTCCAGGATCTTCTTCTGCCGGACGGTGAGGCTTTTGGGTGCCCGGGCCGGCTGGGGACCCCGCTGGGTGGCCCTGCCGCCGGTGGCTTGTGCTGCCATGTTCGCCAACGCCTTTCCAATCCGCCCGGCCGCCGTTCCGCGGTGGCCGGGATCTTCCGGTCTGAATTGTCAGACCCTGCTGATCAACTACTGCTGATCAACGGCTGGGTTCAACTATTGGGTTCAACTGCTGCTGATCAAATACTGGGTTCAACTCCGGAAGAGCTTGTTCTGTCACTCAAACGTAGGCCAGCCGGACCGGATTTTCAAACATTTGTTCTAGCGAGTCTCGACAATGTTCGTCAATAAGTGCTAAAACAGAACCAGCAAAGTTCGAATATGTATTCGATTGGCTGAGGCCAAAGCAGAGGTAGACGTTCGGCAACACGTTCGAGGGCAGGCTGCCTGGCGGCAGCGGCACCGTATGGTCCAGGAGGGCTAAGTTCATGTCAGCATCAGGCGCGTTTCACGACACATTCGGCCAGTACGATCCATCCGAACAGGTTCGGTCCTTTGGCAGCCACGCTCCGGCGGCGCCGGCCGCTGCCCCCGGTGCCAGGCAGGCCCCGCTCCGGCTGACCCGCCGGGGCAGGTTCATCTTCTTCGGCCTTCCGCTTATCCTGCTGGCCGCCCTCATTCTCTCGTTCAGCGGGTTCCTCAACGCCCCCGCCAAGGCGGCGGACTCCGCATCCGAGCTGTCGCTGACGCCTACCGTGTCCGTGACGGTCCAGGCCGGGGACTCCCTGTGGGCCATCGCCGGGGCTGTCGCACCGGAGCGCGATCCCCGGGACGTCGTCGCGGACATCGTCCAGCTCAACAACCTTGACGCAGCGCGCGTCATCCCGGGCCAGCAGCTCTTCGTACCGTCCAAGTAGCCCGGCTCCCCAAGCATCGGCAGCCCCAAAAGACGGGGCCGGGGCGTCACAGTTTCAGGGCCCGCCGCGGCCTCACTTAAACTGTTGAGGTGACTGACCAGTTAGAGCGCCTCAACCGACTTCCCCTCCGGACCAATCTGCGCGGCCTGCGCCCGTACGGGGCGCCCCAGCTGGACGTCCCCATCCTGCTCAACGTCAACGAGAACACCCATGGTGTCCCGGCCGACGTCCAGGCGGCCATCTCCGAAGCCGTGACGGCAGCGGCAGTGGGCCTGAACCGGTATCCGGACCGCGAATTCACCGAGCTGCGCGAAGCGTTGGCGGAGTATCTCGGCCACGGACTGGGCGCGGAGAACATCTGGGCGGCCAACGGCTCCAACGAGGTGCTCCAGCAGATCCTCCAGGCCTTCGGCGGCCCGGGCCGCACTGCTCTGGGCTTCCCTCCCACATACTCCATGTACCCGCTGCTGGCCGCCGGCACGGACACGGAATACCTTGTGGGCGTGCGCGCCGGGGACTACGGTCTGAGCGCGGAATCGGCAGCACGCCAGGTGCGCGAACTCCAACCCAACGTCGTCTTCCTGTGCTCCCCGAACAACCCCACCGGCACCGGCCTTGGCGTCGACGTCGTGGAGGCCGTCTACGCCGCCGGTGAGGCCAGCCAGACCATCGTGATCGTTGACGAGGCCTACCACGAATTCGCCCACGACGGAACGCCCAGCGCGCTCACGCTGCTGCCGGGACGGGAGCGGCTCATCGTTTCCCGGACCATGAGCAAGGCCTTCGCCCTCGCCGGCGCGCGGCTGGGGTACATGGCCGCGGCACCCGAAGTGACCGACGCCCTGCGCCTGGTCCGCCTTCCGTACCACCTCTCGGCGATCACCCAGGCCACGGCCCTGGCCGCCCTGCACCACCGGGTGGCGCTCATGGCCGACGTCGAGGACATCAAGCGCCAGCGGGACCGGATCGTCTCCGAACTGCAGCGGATGGGCCTCAAGCCGGCCGCTTCCGATTCCAACTATGTCTTCTTCGGCGGCCTCGAGGACCCGCACGAGACCTGGCAGGGGCTGCTGGACGCGGGGGTGCTCATCCGTGATGTCGGCATTCCCGGCCACCTGCGCGTGACGGCCGGAACTGAGACGGAAACCACAGCGTTCCTCGAGGCCCTCGAACGCATCCTGACCGGCCGCGCAGCGCTGCAGGCCTAGACTTAAGCCTTGGACAGGACCACTGCCAGGCTGCCCAGCACCATGCCTTCTTCCAAAGGAAACACCCACATGAGCAACACCGGATCAACCGCTGCCGAGGGCCGCACCGCACGGATGGAACGGACCACCAGCGAGTCCTCCGTCCTGGTCGAGATCAACCTGGACGGCACCGGCGTTTCGGACATCAGCACCTCGGTGCCCTTCTACGACCACATGCTGACGGCACTGAGCAAGCACTCCCTGATCGATATGACGGTCAAGGCCACCGGCGACACCCACATCGACGTCCACCACACGGTCGAGGACGTCGCCATTACCTTCGGCGAGGTCCTGCGCACCGCCCTGGGCAACAAGGCCGGCATCCGCCGCTTCGGCGAGGCCACGGTGCCGCTGGACGAGGCCCTCGCCCACGCCGTCGTCGACGTCTCGGGCCGCCCCTACCTGGTGCACGCCGGCGAGCCGGCCGGCCAGGAATACCACCTGATCGGCGGCCACTTTACGGGCTCGCTGACCCGCCACGTCTTCGAGGCCATCACCCTGCACGCCGGCATCTGCCTGCACATGAACGTCACCGCCGGCCGGGACCCGCACCACATCGTCGAGGCCCAGTTCAAGGCCTTCGCCCGCGCCCTGCGCTCGGCCGTCGAGCCCGATCCCCGGGTCAAGGGCATCCCGTCCACGAAGGGCGCACTGTGACCGGCCCGGACATCCGGGACGGGGCCGTCATCAATCCCGAGGCCGGCCGGAAACCCGCGTCGCCCGAGGGCAAGCCCACCGTGACGGTGCTGGACTACGGCTCCGGCAACGTCCGCTCGGCCGTCCGCGCCCTGGAACGGGCGGGGGCCGAGGTCATCCTGAGCTCCAAACCGGAGGATGTCCTCAACGCCGACGGCCTCGTCGTCCCCGGCGTCGGCGCCTTCGAAACAGTCATGAACGAACTCAAGGCCGTCGACGCGATCCGGATGATCGGGCGCCGCGTCGCCGGCGGCCGGCCTGTGCTCGCGATCTGCGTGGGACTCCAGGTGCTCTTCGAGGCCGGCGTCGAACATGGCACCGAAGCCGAAGGCATGGGGGAGTGGCCCGGCAAAGTGGAGCTGCTGCCCGCCGACGTCGTCCCGCACATGGGCTGGAACACGGTCGCCGTCCCGGAAGGCTCCAGGCTCTTCGCCGGCGTCCAGAACGAACGCTTCTACTTCGTGCACTCCTACGGCGTCCAGCACTGGGACTTCGACGTGATCCAGCCGCGGATGGCGGCACCGCTCGTGACCTGGTCCGAGCACGGCGGCCCCTTCATCGCAGCCGTCGAAAACGGCCCGCTGTGCGCCACCCAGTTCCACCCGGAGAAGTCCGGCGACGCCGGTGCGCGGCTGCTGCGCAACTGGGTGGACAGCCTGCGCGGCCGCCCCCAGGCCGCCGAGGCCGCCGAGTCCGCTTCCGCCGGGTCCGCCGCCGCCGTGGCCACTTCCGCGGGCACGGGGCCCCACGCCACGCCCCCGGAACAGACCGCCTAGATGTGGTCCTTGGTGCTGATGGGCCTTGCCGGCCTGCTGGTCGGCGGGGCGCTGTCCTTCCGGCAGCAGAAGAGCCCCCTCTGGGTCCAGATCGTGTTCTATGTCCTGGCCGGAATGTCGCTTCTGGCCGCCTACCTCCTGACGCTGCCGGCCGCCTGACGGCCCCGCAGCGTTCCTGACCAACCGCCGCCACACCGAAGCTGAGGATCCACGATGACCACCGAAACCCCGCTGCCCGTACTTGAGCTGCTGCCCGCCGTCGACGTCGTCAACGGCCAGGCCGTCCGCCTCGTCCAGGGCGAAGCCGGCAGCGAGACAAGCTACGGCACCCCGCTGGACGCGGCCCTGAACTGGCAGCAGCAGGGCGCCGAATGGGTCCACCTCGTGGACCTCGACGCCGCCTTCGGCCGGGGCTCCAACGCGGAGCTGCTCCGCGAAGTGGTGGGCCGGCTGGACATCAAGGTGGAGCTCTCCGGCGGCCTGCGCGACGACGAATCGCTCGAGAAGGCCCTGGACCTCGGCGTCGCCCGGGTGAACCTGGGCACCGCGGCGCTGGAGAACCCGGAGTGGACCCGCCGCGCGATCGAGCGCTTCGGCGACCGGATCGCCGTCGGCCTCGACGTCCGCGGAACCACCCTGGCCGGCCGGGGCTGGACCAAGGAAGGCGGCGACCTCTGGGAGGTGCTGGGCCGCCTCGAGGAGGCCGGCTGCGCCCGCTACGTCGTCACCGATGTGACCAAGGACGGCACCCTGCAGGGCCCCAACGTCGAGCTGCTGCGCCGGATGGTCGAGAAGACCGGCAAGCCCGTCGTCGCGTCCGGCGGAATCTCCAGCCTGGCGGACCTCAAGGTGCTGCGTTCCCTCGTCCCGCTCGGCGTCGAAGGCGCGATCATCGGCAAGGCCCTCTACAACGGCAACTTCACCATGCCCGAGGCCCTCGACGTCGCCGGCCGCCGCTAAGCGGTCCGCAACAGTGGAGCATTTCCCGAAGGACGAGCAGGCAGCGCCAGGCGGCGGAGCCGCGCCAGGAAAAGCGGCGCGCCAGCTGCCCGGCCACATCGCGGCCGCGCTTGCCGGTGCGGGCGGCGCCACCGACTCCGCCGGCCAGCCCTGGGCCGGCCGCAGCCTCGCCGGCGACGATGCGGCGATCCACAATTTCGAGGACGACGACGGCGCCGCCGACCCCGGCTACCTTGCGGCCCTTGCGGCCCTGGCGGCAGGCGAAGGCGACGAAGCAGGGGTGGTGGCCTCCCTGGCCGCCGCCCGGGTCTTCGTGCCGATCCTCGCCCGGCTCGCCGAGGAGGGCGAAGGCGCCGTCGGGCTGCACGGTGACACCCTGCAGGCGGACAAGCAGGCCGACATGGCCCTCGTGACCCTCAAGGCCCCCGACGGCCGGACGGCCATGCCCCTCTTCACCTCCGCGGCCTCGCTCACGGCCTGGCACCCGGCGGCCCGGCCCGTCGCGGTGTACGCGGCCCGGGCGGCGCTGTCCGCCGTCGCCGAAGGCGCCGAACTGCTGGTGCTCGATCCGGGCTCGGAGTTCACGTTCGTGGTGCGGCGGCCCGCCGTCTGGGCGCTTGCCCAGCAGCGCCCGTGGACGCCGTCGTACGGTGATCCGGAGCTGGCGCGGTGGCTGGGTTCGGCCGCGGCTGGCTTTCCGGCCGTCCGCCGGGTAGAAATTCATCCAGGCGGCGGAGTTCCCTCGGCCGCCGCCGACGGAACGCTCCTTCCCGGCGGCGGGGCCGGGCCGGAGCTGAAGGTGGTGCTGTACCTTGAGGATGGACTCGACGCCGCCGGCGTCCAGTCGGTTGTGGCCGGCCTCAACAACGCCTGGACCCGGAATGAAATGTTTGCCGAGCGGGTTGACTCGATCGAGGTCAAGTTGCAGCGCGCGGCGCCATAGCTGGCGGTAAGCGGGGGACCCTGCCGGAAGCAGCAGCAGGCTGCCGCGGCAGAACCAAAGGATGTAGTCCGTGAACTTCGCGCTTTACCGGGAATTGCTGGCCGTGGGGCCCATCAGGCGGCTCCTGCTGGTGGGCATTATCGCCCGCATACCGCACGCGGCAGGCGGGGTGCTGCTGACCCTGCACATCGTCCTGACCCTGGGGCAGGGCTACGCCGCCGCCGCCGCCGGCGCCGCGGCCGCCGTCATGACCATCGGCATCGCCGTCGGGGCGCCCTGGCGCGGACGGCGGGTGGACACGGTGGGCCTGCGCAGGGCCCTGGTCCCGTCGGTCATTTCCGAGACCGTGATCTGGTCGATCGTCCCGCACGTGTCCTACGAACTGCTGCTGCCGCTGGTCTTCGTCGGCGGCCTGCTGACGCTGCCCATCTTCAGCGTGGTCCGCCAGTCCCTCGGCGTCCTGGCCACCGGCGAGCAGCGGCGCACCGCCTTCGCCCTCGACGCCATCACCACCGAGATGGTCTTCATGATCGGCCCCGCCGCGGGCGCCATCGTGGCCACCGCCGGATTCTCCGTCCTCGGACTCACCGTGATCGGCGTGGCGACCTCGGTGTCCGGGCTCTTCCTCATGTGGTTCAACCCGCCGACCCGCAGCGCCGTGCCGGCAGCAGGCCCTCTGGAAGGCACAGAGGTGGCCATTGTCGCCGCCGCGCCCGCCCACCTGCGGGAAGTGGCGTCCGGGCCCGCCCCGCTGGCCGCGTCCGCCGGGGAACGGCGGGAGCGCCGGTCCGGCCTGAGGCACAGGGTCCTGCACAGCTTCAGCTGGTTCACCGCCGCCGTGGCCGCCGTCTTCGCCGTTGCTGCCGGGGCCGGCATGATCCTCAGCGGCACCGACGTGGGGATCGTCGCAGCCCTCGAGGGCGGCAGCCACCAGGCCGAAATCGGCCTCGTCTTCCTCTTCTGGTGCGGGGCGTCGGTGGTGGGCGGCATCCTCTACGGCGCCATGCACCGGCCCGTCCCGCCGCTCCTGCTGCTGCTCGGCATGTCCGCCCTCACCATCCCGATGGCGTTCGCGGCGGACACCTGGACCCTCAGCCTGCTCTCGCTCCTGCCCGGGCTGCTGTGCGCGCCGGTGCTCTCGGCAGCCTCGGAGAAAGTGGCCGAACTGGTCGACGAACGCCGCCGGGGCGAGGCAATGGGCTGGTACGGATCCGCCCTCACCGGCGGGATCGCGCTGGGCGCCCCGCTGGCCGGCCTCTTCATCGACGTCGTCTCCCCTCCGGCCGGCTTCGTCGCCGTGGGAGCGGCCGGCGTCGCCCTGTGCCTCGCGGGGCTGATGCTGCAGCACCGTCGCCGGCGGCGGCTGGCCCCCGCGGACTGAGCCAACGACGACGGCGGGCGGACCTGTGTGGTCCGCCCGCCGTCGTCGTTGTTCCTGGAAGTCCGTGCCCGGAAAGGGTCCGTCTCCGGCGTTCGCTGCTAGTTGACGGGGCCGGTGTACTTCTCGCCCGGGCCCTTGCCCGGAGCATCCGGAATGGCGGATTCCTCGCGGAAGGCCAGCTGCAGCGAACGCAGCCCGTCGCGCAAGGGTCCGGCGTGCTGTGAACCGATCTCGGGGGCCGCGGCAGTGACTAAGCCGGCGAGGGCAATGATCAGCTTGCGTGCCTCGTCGAGGTCCTTGAGCTCCTCGGCGTTCTCCTCGGCGGCAAGGCCGAGCTTCACGGCGGCGGCGCTCATCAGGTGCACAGCCGCGGTGGTGATGACCTCGATCGCGGGGACCTCGGAGATGTCGCGGATCTGCTGTGAGACGTCGGCCTGGCCGGTCGAGGGCTCGAAAACGTGTGAATTACTGTCTGAAGTGCTCATGCTGGTAAGCTTGTCACAGACCGACTGGATGTCGTTATTTTACAGAGCTCCATCACACAGTTGTTAATCACACAGTTGTTTATCACAGTCCCTCCGGTTCCTGCCCGATCAGGCAGGTAGCGCCGGACGGGATTCGTTCTGTAGAATCGGTTTTCAGTTTGCAAGCGGAGTTCTCTCCCACCCGCGTCAGCCGCGAATCTTTCTTCGGGAAGTAAGGTTGCCGGGTACCTGGTCGGGCGTTTTCCCCGGGCATCAGCCTGGCGGGAACGCATGCCGCCTCTATGCGAGGCAGGCAGCTCCGATCTTCGAGGCCTTCGATTGCTCCGGCAATTGGGGGCCTTCTCTATTTGCCGGTGGAATGCCACTCACGAACACAGGAGCTTTAACATTAGCGAGCCAAGAATCAATGAGCGTATCCGCGTCCCCGAGGTGCGGCTGGTCGGCCCTGCAGGCGAACAAGTAGGAGTTGTCCGTATTGAGGATGCCCTGCGTTTGGCTGCCGAGTCCGATCTTGATCTCGTTGAAGTTGCACCGCAGGCCAAGCCTCCGGTGTGCAAGCTGATGGACTTCGGCAAGTACAAGTACGAAGCTGCGGTCAAGGCACGCGAGGCCCGGAAGAACCAGACCAACACGGTTCTGAAGGAAATCCGCTTCCGCCTGAAGATCGACACCCACGACTACGAGACCAAGCGCGGCCACGCGCTCCGGTTCCTCGGTGCCGGTGACAAGGTCAAGGCCATGATCCAGTTCCGCGGCCGTGAGCAGCAGCGCCCCGAGATGGGCATCCGCCTGCTGCAGCGCTTTGCCGACGACGTCGCCGAAGTCGGCGTGGTGGAGTCAAGCCCGCGTATCGATGGCCGCAACATGGTCATGGTGGTGGGTCCCCTGAAGAACAAGGCCGAGGCCAAGGCGGAGGCCCGCCGCGCATCGCAGCGTGCGGAAGCCAAGGCAGAGAACGAAGCCAAGGCCTCCGGGGCCCCCGGTCGCGTGGACGTTTCCGGCGACAGCAACGCCCCGCTGACGCAGTCCCTGGCCGACCTCCTTCCGGAGGGATACCAGATCAAGACGGAGGCTCCGGCCACGGAAGCTCCGGCAGCGGAAGCAGCCCCCGCGGTTGCCGAGGCCCCTGCCGCGGACAACGCGGTCGAGGACAAAGCAGTCGAAGGAACCGTAGCCACGGAGGCCCCCGCCGCCGAGGTCAAGGTGCAGGAAGCGCCGGCAGAAAAGGCTCCCGTCCAGGAAGCGCCCAAGCAGGAGGCCCCCAAGGCCGCCAGGCAGGCAGCTCCGAAGCGGGAGGCTCCCAAGGCCGCCGCGAAGCCGCCGGTGGCCCAGACACCTGCCGCTGCGCCGGCCAACGCGACCGAAGCTCCGAAGGCTCCGGAAGCTGCCAAGGCTCCCGCTCCGGCAGTGGCTCCGAAGCCGGTTGCGGCTCCCAAGCCGGTACCGCGGCCTTCGGCACCGAAGCCCGCGGCACGGCCGGCTGCGCCGAAGTCCGCCGCCAAGCCGGGCAGCAAGAAGACCAACTAGTTCACGGCTGCCGGACAGCAATGTCCGGCAGCAGGCAACCAGCACGCCGCCCGCAGGGGCGGCTGCACGAAAGAACTGCAGACCATGTCTGCGGATACGTAAGGAGATCGGTTCCCATGCCGAAGATGAAGACCCACAGCGGTGCTAAGAAGCGCTTCAAGCTGACTGGCAGCGGCAAGCTGCGCCGCCAGCAGGCCAACCGCCGCCACTACCTCGAGCACAAGTCCTCCAGGCTGACCCGCCGCCTCGCCGGCGACAAGATCGTCTTCAAGGGCGACGCCAAGGTCATCCGGAAGATGCTCGGCATCTAAGTTCCAAGTTCTCTGGCTGACTGCCACCTGGCAGCGGTCAACTACCAAAAGGCTTCTCAGGCCAGCCGGTTCGTCCGGCAGTAGACGCTTGGGATCAGAATTTTCGAAGGAGTACGCACGTGGCACGTGTGAAGAGGGCGGTCAACGCCCACAAGAAGCGCCGGGTTATCCTTGAACGCGCAAAGGGCTACCGTGGACAGCGTTCACGCCTGTACCGCAAGGCCAAAGAGCAGCTGCTGCACTCGTTTGTGTACAGCTACGGCGACCGCAAGAAGAAGAAGGGCGACTTCCGCCGCCTGTGGATCCAGCGCATCAACGCTGCCTCCCGCGCCAACGGCCTGACCTACAACCGCCTGATCCAGGGCCTGAAGGCCGCTGAGGTCGAGGTTGACCGCCGTATGCTGGCCGAGCTTGCCGTTTCTGACGCCAACGCCTTCGCCGCGCTGGTGCAGATCGCCAAGGACTCGCTGCCCGCCGACACGTCCGCTCCGGCCGTTACGGCTGAAGCTGCACCGAAGGCCAAGGCTGCCAAGAAGCCCGCCGCCAAGAAGGTTGCCGCCGAGGCTGCCAAGTAGCCGTGCAGTAGTTCACGAACTGCGTCGTTCGAGAACCGGCTGCAACAGCAACTAAGGTTCTTATATGAACGAAACCGGGCGCCCGCAAGACTTTCCACTTTCCAACCCTCGAGCTGATCGGGTGAGGAAGGTGGCACAACTTGCCGGGCGCCCGGCCCGTTTAAAGCGCAGCGAGTTCCTGGTGGAGGGCCCGCAGGCTGTCCGGGAGGCCCTGGCCCTGCACCAGAAAAGGATTGCCGCGGGGGAGCCCGGCATCGTCTATGAGGTCTACGCGAGCGAGGCCTGCCTGGACCGCTATCCCGAGCTGGAGAAGCTGGCGGAGGGCACCACCGCATACCTCGCCACCGACGAGGTGCTCGCCGCGATGGCGGACACGGTCAACCCGCAGGGCATTCTCGCGGTCTGCGGTTTCCTGGACGTGAGCCTTGAGCAGGTACTCGACGCCGGTCCGCAGCTGGTTGCCGTGCTGTGCCAGGTCCGCGACCCGGGCAACGCCGGAACCGTGCTCCGGGCAGCCGACGCGGCCGGCGCGGACGCCGTCATCCTGACCGCATCCAGCGTGGACATCTACAACCCCAAGGCGGTCCGCTCGACGGCGGGATCCCTCTTCCACCTGCCGGTGGTGCTCGGCGCCGAGGTGGGGGAGCTGGTGGCCCGCTGCAAGGAACGCGGGATCGGCGTACTGGCCGCCGACGGCTACGGCCAGCTGAACCTGGAACGGCTGCAGGACGAAAACACGGCCCGTCGCCTGGGGGCGTCCGCCGCCGGATCCGACTACGCGCTGGAAAACCCGACCGCCTGGTTGTTCGGCAACGAGGCCCAGGGCCTTTCCGAGGACGAGCTCGCGCTGGCAGACCACCGGGTGGCGGTGCCGGTCCACGGCGCCGCGGAAAGCCTCAACCTCGCGACCGCCGCGACCCTCTGCCTTTACGCCAGTGCACGGTCACAGCAGGATTCCGGAGCGCACCCTTCCTAGCGCCGCCCGGATCAGGCGGACAACAAAATACGGCGGGGGTCCACCGAAAAGGTGGGCCTCCGCCGTCGTACCTGCATCTGCCTGGCACCGTGGCGCCCGGCCGATGGACAGTGCAATTACTGCAAACTACGTGGTCCGGTTGCGTCCGGTGACAGCGCCGTAGATACCGGCAACTACCAGGCCGCCGACAATGGCGAGGAGCCAGGAACCGAGGTTCCAGAATTCCATCTTGCCGCCACCGAACAGCAGGTCGCCGATCCAGCCGCCGACGATCGCACCGACGACGCCGAGCACGAGGCTGGTAACCCAGCCGCCGCCGACCTTGCCAGGCATGACCGCCTTAACGATTGCACCTACTATGAGTCCGAGAATGATCCAGCCAAGAAAGCCCATGTCTCCTCCTACATAATCGTCGGCCTCCAAATTGTGAATGCCGACTATGGCTTCAAGCTAACATAGGCCCGATTCCTTGTCAGCAGGATCACACCCAATCGTTACCTGGCCGGAGTGTTCCGGCCGCGGTGCGGTCGCCGTGCGGTCGCCGCCCCGGAACGGGTACGGTATTCCTTGCGGGCACGGGCATTGCCGGGCCCGCGACCACCCGGCAAGAATCCCCGAAGGAGAAGCTCACGTGGCTGCAAATGGCGGTACCAAGGCGATTGTCGCGGCGCTGGCCGCCAACCTGACCATCGCCGTCCTGAAGTTCGTCGCCTTCGCGCTGACACTGTCCTCGTCCATGCTGGCGGAAGCCATCCACTCCGTCGCGGACTCGGGTAACCAGCTTCTCCTGCTCCTCGGCGGCAAGCGCGCCCGGAAGGCAGCCAGCCCGGAGCACCCGTTCGGCTACGGACGCGAACGCTACATCTACGCCTTCATCGTCTCGATCGTGCTGTTCAGCGTGGGCGGACTTTTCGCGCTGTATGAAGCGTGGGGAAAAATCCAGCACCCGCATGCCATCGAGGGCGACTTCTGGTGGGTGCCGCTGGCCGTGCTCGTGGGCGCCATCGTCGCCGAGTCCTTCTCCTTCCGGACCGCGATCGTCGAATCGAATCCGCTCCGCGGCAAGCAGAGCTGGGCCAAATTCATCCGCAATGCCAAGCAGCCGGAGCTCCCGGTCGTCCTGCTCGAGGACTTCGGCGCCCTCGTGGGCCTCGTCTTTGCGCTCCTCGGCGTGGGCCTGACGCTCATCACCGGCGACGGCATCTGGGATGCCCTCGGCACCGGCATGATCGGGCTGCTGCTGGTGGCCATCGCGATCGTGCTGGCTGTGGAGACGAAGTCGCTGCTGCTGGGGGAGTCGGCGACCAGTGCGGACGTCGCCCGGATCCGGACCGCCATCGAAGCCGGCGGGACCGGCATCATCCACCTCAAGACCCTGCACCTGGGTCCCGAGGAACTGCTGGTGGCCGCCAAGATCAGCGTCGGCCGCGCCGACTCGGGCCAGGACATCGCCCAGGCGATCGACGACGCCGAGGCCCGGATCCGCGCGGCCGTCCCGATCGCCCGGGTCATCTACCTCGAACCCGACGTCGAGCGGGTCAACGCCTCCTGACGGATTTGGGCAGGGGCCGCTGGGCCGTGGCCGCATTGCGCGGGCTATGGGGCCAGCGGCCTCTTGCGTTCCACGAGGCCGCTGACGGCGGCGACGCCGAGCCCCAGCAGGGCCAGGACGGCGCCCACGAGGGCAGGCGCGACGTAGCCCCAGCCCCAGGCGATGACGAGGCCGCCGAGGAAGGCGCCGAGGGCGTTGGCCACGTTGAGGGCCGCATGGTTCAGCGAGGACGCCAGCGACGGGGCATCGGGTGAGGCATCCAGCAGCCGGGTCTGCAGGGCCGGGACCAGCAGGGATCCGGCGCCGCCCACCACGAAGACCATGACGAAGGCGGACCAGGGCCAGTGCACGGCCACTGCGTAGACCACGAGTGCCACGGCGGTGGCGGGCAGGACCCAGTAGATGGTTCCCATCACGGACTTGTCAGCGATCCGGCCACCGACGATGTTGCCGGCCACCATGCCGAGTCCGTAGAGCGCCACTACCAGCGGCAGCCACGCGGCGGGGATGCCGGCGACGTCGGTCATGGTGTGGGCGATGTAGGTGTAGGTGGCGAAGAAGCCGCCAAAGCCCACGATCCCGATCAGGATGGCCAGCCAGACCTGGAGCCGCTTCAGCGCGCTGAGCTCCCGGCGGAAGCTGGCATCGGCGTGGGGCTTCTGGAACGGCACGAACCGCCACAGCATGACGAGCGTGATGATGCCGATCAGGCCGACCAGCAGGAACAGCAGCCGCCAGCCGTAGCTCTGGCCGAGCCACGTGGCGAACGGGACGCCGATGACATTGGACACGGTCAGGCCGGCCATCACCATCGAGATCGCCCAGCCCCGCCTGGTCGGAGCGACCAGGGAGGCGGCGATGACGGCCGCAACGCCGAAGAAGGCGCCGTGGGGCAGCCCCGCCGCGAACCGTGACACCAGCATCGTGCCGTAGTCCGGGGCAATGAAGGATGTGAGGTTGGCGACGCTGAAGAAGAGCATCAGTCCCAGGGCCAGATATTTCCGCGGCATCCTGGCGCCGACGGCGGCCAGCACGGGCGCGCCGATGACAACGCCGAGGGCGTAGGCCGAGATCAGGTGGCCGGCCTCCTGGGTGCTGATGTTCAGGCCCTGCTCCACTTCCTTGAGCAGGCCCATCATGGTGAATTCGGTGGTTCCGATGCCGAATCCGCCCATGGCAAGGGCAACAATGGCGAGGGCAAGATGGCGGGCGCCGGTTTTTGGCGTGGCCGGGGCTTGTTGGGTGGTTGTCATTCGTCCGCTTTTCGGGGATTTTCCGGGCAGCCGCCAGGAGGATTCGGCATCTTAAATATGATGTGTGCAACTTCGCGGGGGTGCGCTGTATTCCCGGTATTCGCGGGATTTCGGGACCGCGGCACTCTCCATTCTCCCGCACCGCACCGCCGCCCTAGACTTGGGGGCGTGACTGGACTCATTAACGTTGTTGGCGGCGCAGTAGTGGACTCCCTGGCGGAACCGGCCCGGCTGCTCGTTGCACGGCGGACGGCGCCGCCGCAGTTTGCCGGCATGTGGGAGTTTCCCGGCGGCAAGGTGGAGTCCGGCGAGACCCCGGAGCAGGCGCTCCAGCGCGAGCTGCTCGAAGAGCTCGGCGTCACTGTCCGGCTGGGGGCGGAGCTGCCGGCGTCGTCCGCCTCCGGCTGGCCGCTCAACGAGCGGGCCGCGATGCGGGTGTGGTTTGCGGAACTGGCCGACGGCGAGCCGCACCCCCTGCAGGATCACGACGAGCTGCGCTGGATCGACGTGGCGGACCGCGAGGACGTGCTGGGCCTGCCTTGGATCCCGGCAGACTTCCCCATTGTTGAGGCGCTCCTGGACACGCTCCAGGCTTCGCGCTGCGGATCGGGTGCGGTCCATGGTGCGGTTCCGGTCCCCAACGGCACGCCGGCGACATGATCCGCCCGGTTCCGGCCCCTTAAACCTGGCTTAGGCCTGTCGGTCGATTCCCGCGGCCCCTTTTTCTCCGCCACCGTGACATGGGTCTCTTACTGTCGTAGGTGCCTGCTTGACTTGGTTCATGAACGGCAATAGGGAGCCGGAAGCGGCTCCGGCGGTAACGGAAGGCATGGCGGTCAGGAACCTGGCCGGCTCCCTGGCCGCGGTCCGGCCGTGCGGGGACGGGGCCGGGATGATCGCCCAGCTGCGGGAGCTGGAGGATGTGAAGTCCGCCGCGGCCGCGGCGCAGGCCCGGATCGCCGTGGCCTTCGATGCCCTGGAACGCCGGGCCCAGGAGCTTGCGGGGGTGCCGGCGGCGGAGCTCGGGAAAGGCGTCGGGGCGCAGATCGCCCTGTCCCGGCGGGAGTCCCCGTCCCGCGGCGGCCGGCTGCTGGGCCTGGCCAGGGCACTCGTGGCGGAGATGCCGCGGACGCTGGCCGCGCTGGCCGCCGGGGACCTGAACGAATGGCGCGCGACGCTCCTGGTCCGCGAGACGGCGTGCCTGTCGGCCGCGGACCGGGCCGCGGTCGACGGGGAGCTCGCCGCCGACACCGGCACGTTCGCCGGCGCCGGGGACCGGGCCATCACGGCCGCGGCCCGCGCCGCGGCGTACCGGAGGGATCCGCGCCCGGTCGCGGACCGGGCCGCCCATGCCGCCACGGACCGGCACGTCAGCCTCCGCCCGGCGCCGGACACCATGACGTACCTGACCGCGCTGCTCCCGGCCCGGGAGGGCGTCGCGGTCTACACGGCGCTGACCGGGCACGCCGGGGCCCTGCGCTCCGGCGGGGACCCGCGCTCCCGGGGGCAGCTGATGGCCGATGCTCTGGTGGAGCGGGTCACCGGGACCCCCGGCGGGATCACCGGGGTCCAGCTCCAGCTCGTCATGACCGACCGGACGCTGTTCCAGGGCGACAGCGAACCGGCCCGGCTCCCCGGCTACGGCATCGTCCCCGCCGCGTGGGCCCGGACCCTCCTCACCCCCGGCCCGGCCCGCGGCGGCGCGGCCGGGGCCGGCGGCGCAACCGGGGCCGGCGCAACGGATGGCACAACGGATTACGGCGGGGCCGGCGGCGCGTCGGATTCCGGCGCGCGCGACGGCCTCGGCAGCAACGGCACCGTCGGCCTCACCGGGGCTTCGCCGGCGTTCGCCCTCTGGCTGCGGCGGCTCTACACCGCCCCGGGGGCCGGGGACCTGCTGGCCCTGGACTCCCGGGCCAGGCTCTTCCCGGCCGGGCTGCGCCGCTTCCTGACCGCACGGGATGACACCTGCCGCACCCCCTACTGCGACGCCCCGATCCGGCACCTGGACCACATCATCCCCTGGCACGACGGCGGCGCCACCAGCCACGCCAACGGATCCTCGCTCTGCGAAGCCTGCAACCACACCAAGGAAATCCCCGGCTGGGCCGCGCAGCCGAGGCCCGGGCCGAGACACACCCTCGAACTCACCACCCCCACCGGCCATACCTACTCCTCCACCGCGCCCCCGCTCCCCGGCACCCCCATGACCGGCACCACGATGGCCGGCATCCCGCTCCCCGGAACCCTCCACGACCAGACCCGCCGCCGGCGCGAACTCCGGCACCACGCAAAGGTCAAAATCCTAAAACGCACTCCGCTGAGCTCGCCCCTGGTGGCCTGACGCAGGAGGCACTACTACACTCGGGCGCAGTGCTGGCCCGCGTCGGTGGCCCGGGGCTAAGTCCCCTTAGGTCATGTCACCCGCCCTGCCTCTCGCCAAACCGCCCGGCATGTGGCTACGCTGAAGCGGATCGGGAGGAGTGGTCCGTGCAGGTTGGTGTCAGGCGGGAGCAACGTGCGGGGGAGCGCCGGGTCGCGGCCACGCCGGAGACTGTGCGGCAGCTGACCGCCCTCGGCCTGGACGTCGTGGTGGAGTGCGGGGCGGGGATGGAATCCGGCTACCCCGACGCGGCCTTCAAGGAAGCAGGCGCCACAACCATCGCCGAACTCCCGCTCGAATCGTTGGACGTCCTCCTGCACGTCCGGCCGCTGACCCCGGACTTCGCGGCCACGCTGCAGCAGGGCACCATTACCATCGGGTTCGCCTCCCCGGCGTCGGAATTGCCGACCGTCCGGGCACTTGCCGCGGCCCGCATCACCTCGTTCGCGCTTGAACTGGTCCCGCGGATCTCCCGTGCCCAATCCATGGACGCGCTCAGTTCCCAGGCCCTCGTCGCCGGCTACCGCGCAGTGCTGGAGGCAGCCGTACGCTATCCCCGGTTCTTCCCGCTCTATATGACCGCCGCCGGGACGGTCCCGCCCGCCCGGGTGCTGGTCCTGGGGGCCGGCGTCGCCGGGCTGCAGGCGATCGGCACCGCGAAACGCCTCGGTGCCCGGGTATCGGCCAATGACATCCGGGCGGCCTCCGCCGACGAAGTCGCCTCGATGGGCGCCACCTTCATCAACCTGGACCTCGACACCCCGGCGGAGGGTACCGGAGGCTATGCCCGCGAACTCGGCGAGGACCGGGCCGCGCGCCAACGCGGCCTCCTGGCCCCGCATGTCGCGGCCGCGGATGTCCTCATCACCACGGCGGCCATTCCCGGCCGGGCCGCCCCCTTGCTCGTCACGATGGACATGGTGACCGGCATGCGGGCCGGTTCCGTCGTCGTCGACCTCGCCGCCGAATCCGGCGGCAACGTCGAGGGCGTCGTGGCTGGCCGGGACGTCCAGGTGCCCGTCGTGGGCGGCTACGTGACCCTGGTCGGACTGCAGGATGCGGCCTCCGCGATGCCCTCGGACGCTTCGCGGCTGTTCGCCAAGAACGTCAGCAACCTCCTCGCCCTGATGACCGCCGACGGCCAGGTCAGGCCCGATTTCGACGACGAGGTTGTCGCCGGCGCCTGCCTGACCCGCGCCGGCTCCGTGCAGCACGCGGCCACCGCGTCCGCCTTGGCGGCATTGAACTTGGCGGCACCGAAGGAGGAGGGACAGCCCTGATGGATCCGGTCACGCTGCTGACGGTCGTGGTGCTCGCCGTCTTCGTAGGCTTCGAAGTGGTCTCCAAGGTCACCAGCAAGCTGCACACCCCGCTCATGTCCGGCGCCAACGCCATCCACGGCATCATCCTCGTCGGCGCCATCATCGTGGCGGGGCACGCCGGCGATCCCTGGCTGCTGACGATCGCCCTCCTCGCCGTGGTCCTGGCGACGGCGAACCTGGTTGGCGGATTCGTGGTCACCGACCGGATGCTGGAGATGTTCGGCGGCCGGAAGACTGCCCGGACGCCTGGCCGCCCCCGCGCCGGCGACAGGGTCAGCGACGCGGTTAACGACGCTGTCAAGAGTGCTGACCGGGGCGCGGGCAAGTGAGCATCCTCGGGCCCGGATGGACAGCCCTGCTCTACCTCGTGGCTGCAGTTTGCTTCATCCTGGCGTTGAAGGGCCTCAGTTCACCCCGGACGGCACGCCGCGGCAACGCCATCGGGGCCGCGGGCGCACTCGTGGCCGTGGTCACGGTGTTCCTCGCCGCGAAGCTGGACAACATTCCGCTCATCCTGGCCGCCATAGCCGCCGGCTCGGCCGTCGCCGTCCCGGTGGCCCGGCGCGTGCAGATGACCCAGATGCCCCAGCTGGTCGCCCTGTTTAATGGGGTCGGAGGCGGGGCTGCCGCTCTGGTCGCCGTGCTCGAACTGGGCCACAGCGAGGACCCGTGGGTGCGCCTGGCGGTCGTCTTCACGATGCTGGTGGGGGCGGTCTCGTTCGCCGGTTCCGCGGTGACGGTGGGGAAGCTGCAGGAGCTGATCAGCACCCGCCCCCTGCTCTTTCCCGGCATGCCGTGGGTGATGGCGGTGGTGCTGCTCGGAGCCGTCGCATCCGGCATCCTCGTCGTTTTCAGCGGTTCCGCCGGCGGGGCGCTCGCCCTACTGGTGCTGGGGCTCGCGGCCGGCCTGCTGCTGGTGCTGCCGGTCGGGGGAGCAGATGTGCCGATCGTGATTTCGCTGCTCAACGCCTTCACCGGTCTCGCTGTTGCGGCGTCCGGGGTGGTGCTGGGCAACGTGCTGCTGCTCGTCGCCGGGACGCTCGTCGGGGCGAGCGGAACCATCCTCACCAAGGTGATGGCCTCGGCGATGGGACGCGGAGTGGGAGGAATCATGTTCGGGGCGTTCCGCGGCGGCTCGACGGCGGGTTCGACCATCCAGAGCGACCGGCCGGTGCGCTCCTCCTCGCCGGAGGACGTCGCCGTCCAGCTCGGCTACGCCCAGCGGGTGGTGATCGTCCCCGGCTACGGGCTGGCCGTGGCGCAGGGCCAGCACACCGTGGCTGAGCTCGCCACGGCCCTGGCCGCGCGCGGCGTGGAGGTGGTCTTCGCGATCCACCCGGTGGCAGGACGGATGCCGGGCCACATGAACGTGCTGCTCGCTGAGGCGAATGTGCCCTATGAGTCGCTGCGGGAACTGGATGAGGTCAATCCGGAATTCGCCAACACCGACATCGCACTCGTGGTGGGCGCCAACGACGTGGTCAACCCGGCGGCGAAGTCCTCTCCCGGATCGCCCATTTTCGGCATGCCGATCCTGGACGTGGTGCAGGCCCAGCAGGTGGTGTTCCTGAAGCGCTCGATGCGCCCCGGCTTCGCCGGCATCGAGAACGAACTCCTGCACGACCCGAAGACGACGCTGCTGTTCGGGGACGCGAAGGATTCGCTGGCCAAGGTGCTCGGCGCCGTCAAGGCCCTCTGACTGCCGCCACGGGAGCAGGGCGGTTGCCGCGGTCAGGGCAGCATGGTCAGGACAGCGCGGTCAGGACAGCGCGGTCAGAACAGCGTGGGCTGCGCGGCGTAGGCCTGCACGCTTCCGTGCCGGTGTGTTCCGGCGGCCTTGTCCGGGATGCTGCCGGCAGGATACTGGGCCTCCTCCTCCCGTGGATCGTTGTTGAGGTCGCGGTGGCTGAACCCCTGGGAGCCGTAGAAGCCATGGAGTCCCTTGAAGTGCCGGACGCGTCCGGCCAGCCAGGCCCGGTATTCCTTGGAGGCGTAGGATCCGGTGCCATACAGGCTCCGGTACCGGCCGACGAGCTGCGGATATTCCTTGGCGATCCACTGCATGAACCATTCCCGGGTGCCCGGTTTCAGGTAGAGCGCCCCTGCCGTGACGCCGGTGGCCCCGGCAGCCGCCAGGGATCCGAACAGGGCGTCCAGCGCTTCGTCGCTGTCCGAAAGCCAGGGGAGGATGGGCATGGCCATGACGCCGCAGGGCAGTCCTGCCTCCCGGAGCCTGGTGATCAGTTTCAGCCGCGCCCGCGGACCGGGGGTTCCGGGCTCCACGGCTTCGGAGAGCCGTTCGTCGGTCATGGCCAGCGAGATGCCCACCCCCACCGGAACCTGGGCCGCGGCGTGCTTCAGGAGCGGAATGTCCCGGGCCAGGAGCGTGCCCTTGGTCAGGATGGACAGGGGAGTGCCGGAATCGGCGAGGGCACCGATGATGCCCGGCATCAGCCGGTAGCGGCCCTCGGCCCGCTGGTACGGGTCCGTGTTGGTGCCGAGGGCCACATGCTGGCGGCTCCAGGACGGTTTGGCGAGTTCCCGGCGCAGGACCTCCGCGGCGTTGATCTTGACGACGACCTGGCTGTCGAAGTCCAGCCCGGCGTCGAAGTCCAGGTAGGTGTGGCTCTTGCGGGCGAAGCAGTAGACGCAGGCGTGGCTGCAGCCGCGGTACGGGTTGATGGTCCATTCGAACGGCATCCGTGAACCGGCCACCACCTTGTTGAGCACCGATTTGGCGGTGACCTCGTGGAAGGTGATGCCGGCAAACTCCGGGGTGGAGACGGAACGGACCAGCCCCACGAGCGGGAGCAGCGCATCGGCGGCGGGCGCGGCCGGGGATCCCGTGCCGCCACGGCCGCCGCCAGGAACACTCCCGCCACGGCTGTCACCAGGGACGGTATCTCCAGAAGCGATATCCCCAAGGGCGGTATCTCCAGAAGCGGTGTCTCTAGAAGCGGTGAGTGCTTGTGCGTCCCATCTCATTGGTCCATTCGAAGGTATGTTCGAGTTTAAGTCAAGATGGCAACCGGAAAGCAGCGCCCCCGGCACACCCCCCGGCACGCAGCTCCGCACGCCACCGCGGGCAGTTCAGGCGTTCAGTTCCCAGACGACGCTGACCGTCTCGCTGACGCTGGATTCGCCGGCTTCGACCGTGAGCGCGTCCGCCGCGACGGCGCGCTCCATCTTCGCCAGGGGGATGGGCGCCTGGAAGCCGGACTGCCGGGTGATGGAGAGAACCTTCCCGAGCCCGGCCCCGGAAAGGGAAGCGAAGTGCTGCGCCGCCGTGAGGGCGTCCTGCCACGCGGCTTCCCGGGCCCGGGCCGTGACGGCCGACGGATCCGCGAATCCGAGCTCCAGGCCGTTGAGCCGGACGTCGTTGCCGCCGGCCGCCACGGCTGCCGCGATGACTTCCGAGGAACCGGCCAGTTCGCGGATCCGGACACTGAGCATGCTGGAGGCGAGGTACCCGGAGACCGTCTGCCCCCGGCCTTCCTGCCAGTTGACCTCGGCGCGGACGTTCAGGCCCGAGGTGGTGATGTCCGGCCTGCCGACGCCGTGGTCCCGGAGCACCGCGGTGATCGCGGTCGAGACCTTTCCGGCGTCCCCGTAGGCCGTGCCGACATCCTGGCGGCGGCACTCCACGCCGATGGACAGGGTCAGCAGGTCGGGTGCGGCCTCCGCGCTGCCGGATCCGGTGACCGCAATGGTCCTGGGGCTCTCCGTCATGTCATGCCTCATTCCGCTCAGGGGCCGCGCGGCCCGCGTCAGGACTGCCGTCAGGACTGCCGCGCGGCCCGCGTCAGGGCTGCCGCCAAGCTTGCCGCCCGCTTTTCCGCCCACCTTGCCGTCCGGGTAGCCGCCGGCCTGCAGCCCGGCATGGCGCTCGAAGACGTTCCCCGTCCCCGGATTGCCGGTCCGCCAGAGGGACCACCCCGCCGCCAGGAAGTACAGCGGCAGGAACGGCAGCCCGATGCACCAGGCATACTGGGTGCTGTGGCGTTCCTCGTGCCCCAGCAGCGCGGCGTTGGCCAGGGCCTCCGCCGGGCCGGCGCGGAACAGCACCACGTTCCCGACGGTGAATGCCCCGGCGAACGGCGGCCGCCAGCGGTAGCCGGTGGCAATCAGCAGGCCATGGGGTGCGTTGCTGACAGTGGTGCGGGCGGCGGCGGCCAGCAGGAGCCCCAGCAGGGTCGAGCCATTGAGCACATTGGCAAGTTGCCGCAGCCGTTCTCCGGGCGTCATGAGGCCATAGTAGCGGGGTTGGCCCGGACCCGTTCGGGCACGGCGGCGCCGTCTACTAGACTGGGGGAGGGTGCCCGCCGGAGGGATTTCGGCGTGGCCGGCCCTCGGTGACTGCCCTGTGGCCCTGCCCTGTGACCTTGCCCTTGTGACCTTGCCCTTGTGACCTGACAAATGATCCTGCCAGATGTTGACGAAAGAAGCGCTGCCAGCAAACGCCCGCAGCCGCACCGCCGTCGGCATGACCCGACTCGTAGCTAAGAACAGTAGATGACTGACACTTTGCCGGGCGCTGCCATCCCGAATCCTCTGGATGAAGCCGCCATCACCGCCGCCGTAGACCAGGCCGTTGCCGCCATTGCCGCCGCCGCCACGCTCGATGAACTCAAGGCCGTGCGGCTCGCGCACACCGGCGAAAAGTCCGCGCTGAGCCTCGCGAACCGTGGGATCGGCGGGCTGCCCAAGGACCAGAAGGCCGCCGCCGGGAAACTCATGGGCGCCTCCCGCGGACGCGTCAACAAGGCGCTCGCGGACCGCACCGCCGAGCTCGAAGCCGAGAACGACGCCCGGATCCTGGTCGAGGAGACCGTCGACGTCACCGCCGCGCCCCGCCGCCGCAGGGCCGGCGCGCGCCACCCGCTGTCCACCCTGCAGGAACGCGTGGCGGACATCTTCGTCGGCATGGGCTGGGAAATCGCCGAAGGCCCCGAGGTCGAATCGGAGTGGTTCAACTTCGACGCGCTGAACTTCAAGCCGGACCACCCGGCCCGGGAAATGCAGGACACCTTCTTCGTGGAGCCGCCCGAGGCCCACCTGCTGATGCGCACCCACACCTCCCCGGTCCAGGTCCGCTCGATGCTGGAGCGCGAACTGCCCATCTACGTGCTGTGCCCGGGCAAGGTGTTCCGCACCGATGAGCTCGACGCCACGCACACCCCGGTGTTCCACCAGTTCGAAGGCCTGGCCATCGACAGGAAGCTCAGCATGGCGGACCTCCGCGGCACTTTGGAGCACTTTGCGCGCCAGATGTTCGGCGACGAGGCCCAGATCCGGCTGCGCCCCAACTACTTCCCGTTCACCGAGCCGTCCGCGGAGCTGGACATCTGGCACCCGGGGGCCAAGGGCGGACCCGGCTGGATCGAATGGGGCGGCTGCGGCATGGTCAACCCCAACGTCCTCCGCGCCGCCGGCATCGATCCGGACATCTATTCAGGTTTTGCCTTCGGCATGGGCATCGAGCGGACGCTCATGTTCCGCAACGAGGTGGGCGACATGCGCGACATGATCGAAGGCGATGTACGTTTCAGCGAGCACTTCGGGATGGAGATCTAACAGTGCGTATCCCACTTTCCTGGCTGCGTGAATTCGCGCAGGTACCGGCCGGAGCAACGGCCGAAGACGTCATGGCCGAACTGGTCAAGGTTGGCTTTGAAGAAGAAGCAGTCCACCGCCCCACGGACAGCCTCCAGGGCCCCATCGTGGTGGGCCAGGTCCTGAGCATCGTCAAGGAGCCCCAGACCAACGGCAAGACCATCAACTGGTGCCAGGTCCGGGTTGTCCCCGAAGGCCAGCAGCAAGCCCTCACCGGCGAGGGCATCGACCCCTCCGGCGTGCAGGGCGTCATCTGCGGCGCCCACAACTTCGTCGAGGGCGACAAGGTGGTGGTGACCCTGCCGGGCGCCGTGCTGCCCGGGGACTTCCGCATCTCCGCGCGCAAGACCTACGGCCACCTCTCCGCCGGCATGATCGCCTCCGTCCGCGAACTGGGCATCGGCGAGGACCACGACGGCATCCTGGTGCTCTCGCGGATCGGGCTGGATCCCGAAATCGGCACCGACGCGATGGAACTGCTCGGCCTCCATGACCAGGCCGCGGAAATCAACGTCACCCCGGACCGCGGCTACGCGTTCTCGATCCGCGGCGTGGCCCGCGAATACGCCCACGCCACCGGCACCGGCTTCACCGACCCCGCGTCGAAGGTGCAGGCCCCCGCTGAGCTGACCGGCGGCTACGGCGTCAAGATCAACGACGATGCCCCCATCTACGGCAAGCCGGGATGTGACCGCTTCGTGGCCCGGACCGTGCACGGCGTGGACGCCACCCGCCCCACCCCGCCGTGGATGTCCTCACGGCTCCGCCTCGCCGGCATCCGCTCCATCTCACTGCCGGTGGACATCTCCAATTACGTCATGCTCGAGCTCGGCCAGCCGCTGCACTTCTATGACCAGGACAGGCTCTCCGGCGAGATCGTCGTGCGGCGTGCCGTCCCCGGCGAAAAGCTCAAGACGCTGGACGGCAAGGAACGCGCGCTCGACGCCGAGGACCTCCTGATCACGGACGGCTCCGGCCCGATCGGCGTCGCCGGTGTCATGGGCGGCGCCTCCACCGAGGTCAGCGGTTCGACGTCGACGATCCTGATCGAGGCGGCGCACTTCGAGGAAGTCTCGATCGCCCGCTCCCGCCGCCGCCACAAGCTCCCGTCCGAGGCCTCCAAGCGCTTCGAACGCGGCGTGGACTGGCACGTCGCGCACATCGCCGCGCAGCGCGCCGTCGACCTCCTGATGGAACTGGCCGGCGGGACCGCCGCTGCCGGGGGGACCGACGTCGGGACCGCACCGGACGCCGTGACCGTCGCCCTGCCCGCCGCGTTCGCCTCGGACCGGATCGGGATCGACTTCGCGCAGGAGCAGATCGTCACGTCGCTCGAGGACCTCGGAGCCGTCGTGGTGAAGAACGACGGCGGCTGGAGCGTCACGGCCCCGAGCTGGCGCAACGATCTGGAAACCAAGGAAGACCTCTCCGAGGAAATCGCCCGGCTCGTCGGCTACGACAAGATCCCCGCGACGCTTCCGGTGGCGCCCCCCGGCCGCGGCCTGACCCGCGTCCAGCAGCAGCGCCGCCGCCTGGTCCAGTCGCTCGCCGCCGCCGGCCTCACCGAGGTCATGGCCTACCCGTTCGTCGCCAAGGCGGACAACGACACCTTCGGCGTGCCCACGGCAGGGACGGCCCGGAAGGCCCTCAAGCTCGCCAACCCGATCAGCGAGGAGCACGGCTACCTGCGGACCTCCATCCTGCCCGGGCTGCTCGAGGTGGCCAAGCGGAACCACTCCCGCGGCTTCCGGGACCTGGCGCTGTTCGAGGCCGGCCTCGTGTTCCTCCCGGGCGAAACGCCGGGCACCGCCACCATCCCCCCGCTCGGCGTCAAGCCCTCCGATGAGGTCCTCGATGCCCTGTACGACGGCGTCCCGGACCAGCCGCTGCACCTCGCCGCCGTCCTGACCGGCCATGACTCGCCGGCCGCCGCCGGCCACGCGCCCCGGCCGTGGGACTGGGCCGACGCCCTCGACATCGCCCGGCTCGCCGGCGACGTCCTCGGCGTCGAGATCGTGGTCAGCCAGGGCCGGCACCAGGCCTTCCACCCGGGACGGGCCGCGCAGCTTGCGCTCCGCTCCGGCGAGGTGCTGGGCTACGCCGGCGAGCTGCACCCGAAGCTGCTGGCCGCGCATGACATGCCGGCCCGCTCCGTGGCCGTGGAGTTCAACGCCGACGCCCTGTTCGAGGCCGCCGCCGACGTCATCGTGGCCCGGCACATCTCCAGCTACCCCGTGGCCAGCCAGGACGTCGCCCTCGTGGTGGCGCAGGAGGTCCCGGCGGAAGAGGTGCTCGCCGCCCTGCGCGAGGGCGCCGGCGGACTGCTCGAGGACGTGGCGCTCTTCGACGTCTACGCGGGCAAGGGCATCGAGGACGGCAAGAAGTCGCTGGCGTTCAGCCTGCGTTTCCGCGCCGACGACCGCACCCTGACCGCCGAGGAAGCCTCCGAGGCCCGCGCGGCCGCCGTCGCCGTGGCCCACGAACGCTTCGGCGCGGTCCAGCGCTGACCGGCTGACCGCGTCAGGAGCCGGCCGGTGCAGCCACTGCCCGTTGTGCGTTCCTTCCCTCCCGTCCGCCTTTCCGGCCACCCGGAAGGCCACCCGGAAGGCCACCCGGAAGGCCACCCGGAGGGATGGCCGGAAGGTCAGGCGGGAGGGCTGGAACGGGACGCGCTGGCGCTGCTGGATGCCGTCGAGCTGCAGCGCGCCGCCGCCATGATGCCCGGGCCGCGGGCAGCGTTCCTGGCCGGCCGGCTGGCGCAGAGGCGCTTTGCCGCCGAGCTGCTGGGCGTGCCGGCCGCCAGGCTGACCGTGGACTACCGCTGCCCGCGCTGCGGGACCGGCCCCGGCGTCTCCCACGGCCGGCCCGGCTACGCTGTGTCTGGATCCTCTCTGGCGGGTTCCGCTGCGCCGTTGCTGCTCAGCCTGTCCCGGAGCTCGGGATGGATCTTGCTGGCGGCCGTGCCCGATCCCGAACCGGGCCTGCGGCTGGGGATCGACGTGGAGGATCCCGCACGGATGGATTTTGACGGGTTCGACGACGTCGCCCTGGCCCCCGCGGAACGGCAGGAGCTGCTCGGGCTGGCAGGTCCCGCGCTGCTGCGCGGGCGCGCGCGGCTGTGGACCCGGAAGGAAGCCTGGCTCAAAATGGGCGGCGAAGGGCTGCGCACCGCCCCCGAAACCCTTGACGTCCTGCACCGCGCCGGGCTCCGGGACCTGTCCGCGGCGGAAACGGGCCTGCCCGCGGACCTTGTTGCCGCCGTCGGACTGTCCGCCTGAGCGCGCTGTCCGCCTGAGGCGGCATGCACCTACCGCGGCAGGGCCGGGAGGGCCGCTTCGAAGAGCCAGGGGTGCAGCAGGGCCTCCGCATCGATGCCCGTCGCGGCGTTCGCGGCGAGGATGAACCCGGCCGTGGAGACAGTGCCATGGCGGTGGCGGTCGGTCCAGTCATGCAGGAGTGCGAAAAACGCCAGGTCGCCGCAGGCCAGACGCAGCGCGTGCAGCGCGAGGGCCCCGCGCTTGTAGACGCGGTCATCGAACATCAGCGCGGGCCCGGGGTCGCCCACGAGCAGGTCCTGCCTGGCCGCGTTGAGCTTCCGCCAGGCGGTGGCCGCGCGGTCGGCGATGGACATGACGCGTGCCTCTTCGGACCAGATCCATTCCGCGTAACAGGCGAAGCCCTCGTGCAGCCAGATGTCCTGCCAGGAGGCTGCCGTCAGGGAATTCCCGAACCACTGGTGGGACAGTTCGTGCGCGATCAGCCGTTGCGATTCCCAGTGCTGTTCCAGGTGGTTGCGGCCGAAGATGGACAGCGTCTGCGCCTCGAGCGGGATCTCCAGTTCGTCCTCCGTCACCACGACGGTGTAGTCCGCGAACGGGTAGGGGCCGAAGCAGTCGGCGAAGGTGCGCATCATCCCGGGCTGGCGTGCCAGCCCCTCGCGGGCGGTGTCCGCCAGTGAAGCCGGAACGGCGGCATACTGCGGCACCTGCCCGGCCGGCCGGGCCGGGTTGAGCGTCAGGAGCTCGTAGCGGCCGATCTGGACCGTGGCGAGGTAGGTGGACATGGGTTCGGCCTGCTCGTAGACCCAGGTCTCGCGGCTGGACCGGGTGCTGCGCGAGATCAGCACACCGTTGCACACCGCCCGGTAGTTGGCGTCCGTGGTCACCGAGATCCGATAGCTGGCCTTGTCCGCCGGGTGGTCGTTGCAGGGGAACCAGGACGCCGCGCCGTTGGGCTGCCCCGCCACCAGGACGCCGTCCGTGAGTTCCTCCCAGCCCACCTCGCCCCACAGTCCACGGCGCGGGGCCGGGTTGCCCTCGTAGCGGATGTCCAGGCTGAACTCTTCACCCGGCAACAGGGCGGTATCGGGGACCACCACGAGCTGGCCTGCGCGCTGGCTGAACCTGCGCACCTGGCGGCCGCCGAGCCGGACCCTGGTGGCGCGGAGCCCCGTCAGGTCCAGCACAATGGCCGACGTCGGGCGCCGGGTGACCGCGTGCAGGACGGCGTGCCCGTTGAGGCGGTTGCTGCGCAGTTTGTAGTCGATCTCGAGCTCGTACCGGGTGACCCGGTAGGCAGTGCTGCCGTGGCCGGGCAGATAGGGATCCGGTGCGACCGCTTCCGGATCCGAGGGCAGGACGTTGCCGCTGCTGGCTGGTGCGCTGGAACTCATGGACGGACCTTTGGTTGGGCTATCTGGGCTTCGGGGCAGGAACTGACGGCCCGCCCCACGGGCTCACGGGGTTGCCCATCCAGTATGTCGCGGCAGGCACCGTCTCGCCCCGCATGACGAGCGACGCCGGCCCCACCGTGCCGCCCGTGCCGATCCTCGCCTGCGGGAGGATGACCCCGTGGGGTCCCATGGTTGCTCCGTCCTCGAGCGTAACAGTGTCGATGCTCATCACGCGGTCGTGGAACAGATGGGTCTGGACGACGCAGCCGCGGTTGACGGTCGAATTCCTGCCCAGCGTGACGAGGTCGGCTTCGGGCAGCCAGTAGCTCTCACACCAGGTGCCGGCGCCGATCCTGGCGCCGAGGGCCCTGAGCCACCAGACCAGGGCCGGCGTCCCGGTGGCCCCACGCGCGAACCACGGGGCGCTGACCATCTCGATAAACGTATCCACCACCTCGTTCCGCCAGATGAAGGAGCTCCAGAGCGGGTGCTCGCCGGGGCGGATCCGTCCCACCAGGACCCACTTGGCCAGCACCGCGCTGCCTGCGGCCACGGCGCCGGCCAGCACGACCACCACCCCGCCCAGGACTGCGGCAATGCCGTAGTTGAAGGCGCCGGCGATCCAGTCGAACGTGAGCAGGACGGCCGCCGCGATGGCGACTGTCAGCACGACCGGGACAAAGCGGCACAACTCCCACAGCGTGCGGGCAACCTTGAGCCTGAACGGCGGCTCGTACGTCCGCGTGTCATCGGAGGCGATCGCGGTGCGCCGGAGGCGTACGGGCGGACTGCCAAGCCACGACGTCCCGGCTTTTGCCTTGGCGGGGGTGGCCGAGAGCACCGCCACAAGCGAGTTCTTGGGGACGTTGCGTCCGGCGGCGGTCATGCCGGAGTTGCCGAGGAAGGAGCGCTTGCCGATCTTGGCCGGGGCGATCCTCAGCCAGCCGCCGTCGAGTTCGTAGGACGCCACCATCGTGTCGTCGGCCAGGAAGGCGCCCTCGCCCACGGTCGTCATCCGGGGGATCAGCAGCACGGTGGAGGCCTCCACGTTCCTGCCGACCTTCGCGCCGAGCAGCCGCAGCCAGACCGGTGTGAACAGGCTGGCGTAGACCGGGAACAGCAGGTCGCGGGCCAGGTCGAGCACGCGTTCCGTGGCCCAGACCTGCCAGCCGATCCGGCTGCGGACCCGGTAGTAGCCTGCCTTCAGCCCGATGCCGAGGAGCCGGGTGGTGAGCAGGATCAGCAGGAGGTTGGCCAGGAACCAGGCCAGCGCAGCCGGCGGGAGGGACAGCACGAGTTTCGGCAGCGCCGCGGACAGCGATGGGCTGCCCTGGATGAACACGTAGGCCACCAGCGCGGCGGCGGCAGCGGAGACGTAGGGGATCAGAGCCAGCAGCGCCGAGGCCGAGGCGAAGCCTGCGAACCAGAGCCGGCCGATCAGATGATGCTCCGCGGGGATGTCCGGCCGGGAATGCTTGGCCTTGCCCCGGCGCTCCGCCGGGGATCCCGCGACGAGCTGGCCGGCCTTGACCTTGCCCAGCACGGCCGAGCCGGGTTCCACCTGGGCGCCGGCGCCGATGGTCGCCCCCGGCATGAGCGTGCTGCGCGCCCCGACGGTGGCGCCGGCGCCGATGCGGATGGAACCGATGTGGACGACGTCCCCGTCGATCCACCAGCCGGAGAGATCGACCTCGGGCTCGATGTTGCAGCCGCTGCCGAGCGAGAGCAGTCCCGTGACGGGCGGGAGCGAGTGCAGCTGGACGTCGTTGCCGATCGTGGCGCCGAGCGCCTTGGCGTAGTACGGCACCCAGGGGGCGCTGGCCAGGCTGATGGCCCCGGCGAGGTCCTGGATCTGCTCGGCGAGCCAGAGCCGCAGGTGGACCCGGCCGGAGCGGGGATACGTTCCCGGCACCACCTTCCGGAGCAGGATGCGGGCGGCGGCCAGGGAGATCAGCATCCGGCCCGCGGGGCTGACGAAGACGAGCCAGGCGGCGCCGACCCACCACCAGGAGAGCGTGGGGGCGGCGCTGAAGCCGGACAGCGCGGACAGCAGGTTGTTCGCGGCCATCAGGTACGTCAGCCAGCGCATGCCCACGAGGATGTGCAGCGGAATGCCCATCAGGGTCTGGAAGACCCGGGACCTGCGGGCCGTGGGCCGGACAAAACGTTCCGGGGCGGGGCCGGCACCGCCTTCGGGCAGCGACTGGCGGGCCGCGTCGATGAGCGCGCCGATCCGCGGGGTGGCATAGATGTCGGCCACCGTGATGGTGGGGTAGCGGACGCGGAGGGCGGAGACGAGCTGCGCGGCGGCGAGTGAGCCGCCCCCGTAGGCAAAGAAGTCGGCGTCGAGATTCGTGACGGCGCTGCCCAGCACGGCGGTCCACTGCTCGAGGATCCAGCGGGCGTCGTCCGGGAGGTTCAGCGGTGCGTTCCCGGCGTCGGCGGCTCCGGCGCCGCCGAGCGGCCAGGGCAGGGCGTGCCGGTCCACCTTGCCGCTGGTCTTGGTGGGCAGCGCATCCACGAGCGTCAGGAGAGGGATCAGCGGCGCCGGCAGGCTGGCGCCCAGCAGCTCCCGTGCGGCGGCGAGGTCGATCTCCCGGCCGGCCACGGGGGACAGGTAGCCGACGAGGATCTGGTTGCCAGCCGCCGTCGTCTGCACCGCCGCGGCGGCGCCGGCGATGTCCGTCAGCGACTGCAGGGCGGCGTCGATTTCGCCCAGTTCGATCCGCCGGCCGCCGAGTTTGACCTGTTCGTCGGCGCGGCCCTGGAAGACCAGGCCTTCGGCCTCGTAGCGGACCAGGTCACCCGAGCGGTAGGCGCGCTCCCAGCCGAGTGAGGGCATCGGGGCGTATTTTTCGGCGTCCTTGGCCGGGTCCAGGTAGCGGGCCAGCCCGACGCCGCCGATGATCAGCTCGCCCACCTCGCCTTCGGCGACGGGCACCGAGTCGGCTCCGACGACGGCGAGGTCCCAGCCGTCCAGGGGCAGGCCGATCCTGACCGGTCCGGGCCCGCCCAGCGGCGCGGCGCAGGCCACCACCGTTGCCTCGGTGGGGCCGTAGGTGTTCCAGACCTCGCGGCCGTCGACGGCGAGCCGTTCCGCGAGCTCCGGCGGGCAGGCCTCGCCGCCGAAGATCAGCAGCCGGACGCTCTCCAGGGATTCCGCGGGCCAGAGCGCGGCGAGCGTGGGAACGGTGGAGACGACGGTGATGCCGTGGCTGATCAGCCAGGGGCCGAGGTCCATGCCGGTCCGCACCAGTGCCCGGGGTGCGGGCACGAGGCAGGCGCCGTGGCGCCACGCGAGCCACATTTCCTCGCAGGAGGCGTCGAAGGCCACCGACAGGCCGGCCAGGACACGGTCCTGCGGCCCGATCGGCTCGTCCGTCAGGAAGATGCGGGCCTCGGCGTCGACGAAAGCCGCGGAGGAGCGGTGCCGGACCGCGACGCCCTTGGGGGTTCCGGTGGAGCCGGAGGTGAAGATCACCCAGGCGTCGTCGTCGGGGGCCGGCAGCCGGCCGGCAGGGAAAGGCCGGGGCCGCTGGCTGTCAGTGACAATCCCGCCTCCGCCGCGCAGGACGCCGGCGACGTTCGCCTCGCCGAAGACGAGTCTGGCGCGCTCGTCCGGATCGTCCGCGTCCACCGGGACGTATGCTGCCCCCACCAGCAGCACGGCCAGGATCGAGATGTAGAGCTCGTTGGTGCCGGACGGAATCCGGACGCCGATCTTGTCTCCCGCGCCGAGTCCGGCCAGATGCAGCTGCGTCGCGGCCGCCCGGACCTCCGCCAGGAGCTGGGCGTAACTCAGCGAGCGGCTCCCGTCGTCAAGGGCCGAGGCGTCCGGGAAGCGTGCTGCGGTGTCCTGGAGGATGTCGATCAGGGTACGTTCCGGCGGCGCCGCGAGGGCGCCCGGCAGCTGCGCCCCGTGCACGACGGCGCCGGCGGGGCGTTTGCTGTTGGGCGTTGGCTGTTCAGTCACAGGGTGATTGTCGCCGCCTCAGATGAACAAAAGGTGTCGTGTTTGCCGGATGTTGTCCGGGTGTTCTCCCGGTGCTTGCCGGGAAGACATGCAATCTCCGCCTGCTGCACTGCCGGGGCTCAGGGCCCCGCTTACGGGACCAGGAGGACCTTGCCGGTGGTGCGCCGCTGCTCCAGGTCGTCGTGGGCCTTCGCCGCTTCGGCCAGCGGATAGCGGGCGCCGATCCGGACCTTGAGGCTGCCGTCGGCGGCAGCGGCGAAGACCTCGCCGGAGCGCCAGCGCCGCTCTGTGGCGTCGCGCAGGTAGTGGGCCATCGTCGGCCGCGTCAGGTAGAGGGAGCCCCCGGCATTGAGCCGCTGCGGATTGAACGGGGGGACCGGACCGGAGGCGCCGCCGAAGAGCACGAGGGTGCCGCGGATCCGCAGCGATTCGAGGGAGCCGTCGAAGGTGTCTTTCCCGACGCCGTCGTACACCACGTCGGCGCCGGTCCCGTCGGTCAGTTCCCGAACCCGGGCCGGGAAGCCTTCGTAGCGCAGCACGTGGTCGGCGCCGGCTTCGCGGGCCAGCTGTTCCTTCTCCTGGGTGGAGACGGTGGTGATGACCTGCGCGCCCTTGGCCTTGAGCAGCTGGATCAGCAGGAGGCCGACGCCGCCGGCGCCGGCGTGGAGCAGGACGGTGTGGCCGGCCTCGACCTTGAAGGTGGAATTGATCAGGTAGTGCGCGGTCATGCCCTGCAGGGGGAGCGCGGCGGCCGTGAAATCGTCGAGGCCGTCCGGAACGGGGAGCGCCTTGTCCTCGTCGACGAGGGCGTAGCCGGCGTAGCAGTCGATGCCTTCGGCAGTGGCGACCCGGTCGCCCGGGGCGAAGCCGGTGACGCCTTCCCCGACTTCCTCCACCGTTCCGGCGGCCTCCGCTCCGGGGGTGAACGGGTAGTGCACCTTGTAGACGCCGCTGCGCTTGTAGGTGTCAATGAAGTTCACGCCCGCGGCGGCGACCCTGACGAGCAGCTGGCCGGGGCCCGGCGCCGGACGCCCCGTTTCTGCCAGTTCCAGTACCTCGGGGCCGCCCGGCTGCCGGGCAACGATTGCGTGCATCATGAGTCTCCTTTTGCCGGGCGATGTCCTGGCCCGGATCCTGGATCCATCCTAGGGACACCGGCGGAAATGACGAAGTGGCGGCCGCCTAGTAGCGGCGCGTCACGGTTGCCATCGGGCATTCGAAGTGCCGCCCGGCTGCGAGCCCGACGTCGTTGAGGTAGCGGACGATGATGCCGTAGGACTGCAGCAGCGTGGTTTCGGTGTAGGGAACCTGGTGCTTCTGGCAGTACTCGCGGACGATCACGGCTGCCTTGTCGAGCTGCGGGCGGGCCATGTCCGGGAAGAGGTGGTGCTCGGCCTGGCGGTTGAGGCCGCCGAGCAGGATGTCCATGAAGCGTCCGCCGGAGATGTTGCGGGAGGTCAGGACCTGGCGGCTGAAGAAGTCCACGCGGCTGTTGGCCGGCAGGACCGGCATGCCCTTGTGGTTGGGGGCGAAGGAAGCGCCCATGTAGAAGCCGAAGACGGCGAGCTGGACGCCGATGAAGGCGAACGCCATGCCCAGCGGCAGGAAAGTGAAGGCCAGTGCCGGGAGGGCGCTCAACCGTGCCGCGAGGATGGGCAGTTCGGTCCAGCGGTGGGTGACCTTGGCGCGGCGGAAGACGAACCTGATCGAATCGATCTGCAGGCCGAGGCCTACCAGGAACAGCAGCGGGAAGAAGAACCAGCCCTGCTTGCGGGTCAGGAAGGAGAAGCGTCCCTGCCGGGTGGCCGCCGCTTCCTCGTGGAAGGCAATCGCGCCGGTGGCGATGTCCGGGTCCTTGGAGATGACGTTCGGATGGTTGTGGTGCGCGCCGTGCTTCTGCTCCCACCAGGAGTAGCTCATGCCGGCCACGGAGGTGGCCAGCAGCCGGGCGGTCCAGTCGTTGGCGCGGCGGGAGGCGAAGATCTGCCGGTGCCCGGCCTCGTGGGCCAGGAAACTCAGCTGGGTGCACAGGATGCCCACGGCGGCGGCGATGAGGAGCTGGAACCAGCTGTCACCGATCAGGGCGAACCCGAACCACGTGGCGGTCATGAGCAGCACCAGGCAGGAAAACACGGTGACGTAGAAACCGACCCGGCGTTCGAGCAGGCCGGCGGCCTTGACGCTCTTGAGCAGCTCGGAGTAGCTCAGGACGACGGCGTTGGGTTGCCGGACACGCGTTTGGGGGCGCTCCGCAGTGGTGGTGGGGGTCATGGGACGCTGGCCTCGTAACTGTTCCGGGCAACGCTGCAGCCGACATTCGGCCTGCACGGTCTGGATCACCCTCAGTCAAGTGTACGTGCCGGGGCTCCTTGGTCCGGCGCCTGCGCCGGCCCTGCCGGGCGGGGCCGGCCGCCGCCGGACCGGATCCGGGCGCCGGCAGATCCATGCATAAATATCGACTTCTATGCATAGTCTTGCTGTATAGTGGCGGTTATGACTATTTCTGTTGCCGTCTCCGGCGCAAGCGGTTATGCAGGCGGCGAGGTGCTGCGGCTCCTGGCCGGCCACCCCGATGTCACGATCGGCGCCATCACGGCGCACAGCAATGCCGGTTCCAGACTAGGGGAATTGCAGCCCCATCTCCATAGCCTGGCGGACCGCATCCTCGAAGACACGTCCGTGGAGAACCTGTCCGGACACGACGTCGTGTTCCTGGCCCTTCCGCACGGCGCGTCCGCCGGGATCGCGGCGCAGCTGCCGGCCGGGACGGTGGTGATCGACGCCGGCGCCGACCACCGCCTCGAGGACCCGGCCGCCTGGGAGAAGTTCTACGGCTCCGCGCACGCCGGAACCTGGCCCTACGGACTCCCCGAGCTGCCCGGGCAGCGCGAGAAACTCAAGGGCGCCAACCGGATCGCCGTGCCGGGCTGCTACCCGACGTCGGCCCTGCTGGCCCTCACCCCCGGCTTCAGCAACGGCCTGCTGCACCCGGACGACGTCGTCATCGTCGCCGCCTCCGGCACCTCCGGCGCCGGAAAAGCCGCCAAGGTCAACCTGATCGGCTCCGAGGTCATGGGCTCCATGAGCCCCTACGGCGTGGGCGGGGGCCACCGGCACACCCCCGAGATCGAACAGGGACTCTCGCTGGCCGCGGGCGGACCCGTCACCGTCTCCTTCACCCCCACGCTGGCTCCCATGAGCCGGGGCATCCTCACCACGGCCACCGCGAAGGTGCGGCAGGAGCCCGGACGCAGTGTCACCGCCGGGGAGCTGCGCCGCGCCTGGGCCGAGGCCTACGACGACGAGCCGTTCGTCCATCTGCTGCCGGAAGGCCGCTGGCCCACCACCAAATCCGTGCAGGGATCCAACCACGCCGTCATGCAGCTGGCCTTCGATGAGCACACCGGCCGCGTGATCGTCTGCTGCGCCATCGACAACCTGACCAAGGGGACCGCCGGAGGCGCCGTGCAGTCCATGAACATCGCCCTCGGCCTGGCGGAAACCGCCGGCCTCAACCTCCAGGGAGTCGCACCGTGAGCATCACCGCAGCCAAGGGATTCCGTGCCGCCGGAGTCACGGCCGGCCTCAAGGCCTCCGGCAACCCGGACTTCGCGCTCGTTGTCAACGACGGACCCGCCCGGGCCGCCGCTGCCGTGTTCACCTCCAACCGCGTGGCCGCGGCACCCGTGCAGTGGTCCCGCGAGGTGGTCAAGGACGGCAGGGCGGACGCGGTGGTCCTCAACTCCGGCGGAGCGAACGCCTGCACCGGACCCCAGGGCTTCCAGAACACCCACACCACCGCCGAGAAGACCGCCGAAGCGCTGGGCATCTCCGCCACCGACGTGGTGGTCTGCTCGACCGGCCTGATCGGCGAGCAGCTCCCGATGGACAAGATCCTGGCCGGGATCGGCGCCGCGGCCGCCGCGCTCAGTCCCGAGGGCGGGGCCGGCGCGGCCACCGCCATCATGACCACGGACACGGTGTCCAAGCAGGCCGTGTTCACCGGCACGGACGCCGAAGGAAACGAGTACACCATCGGCGGCATGGCCAAGGGCGCCGGCATGCTCGCCCCCGGGCTCGCCACCATGCTGGTGGTCCTCACCACGGACGCCGACGTCCAGCCGGAAATGCTCGACGTCGTGCTCCGCGACGCCACCCGGGTCACCTTTGACCGGGCCGACTCCGACGGCTGCATGTCCACCAACGACACCGTGGTGCTGCTCGCCTCCGGCGCCTCCGGCGTCGTTCCCTCCGCCACCGGATTCGGCGCCGGCCTGACGCAGGTCTGCGCCGAGCTGGCCCGCAAGCTCATCGGCGACGCCGAGGGCGCCAGCCACGACATCGCGATCCGTACCTTCAACGCGGCCACGGAGAGGGACGCCGAGATCGTCAGCCGCGCCGTCGCCCGCTCCAACCTCTTCAAGACCGCAATTTTCGGCAAGGATCCCAACTGGGGCCGCGTGCTCTCCGCCGTCGGCACCACGGACGCGGTTTTCGAGCCGGACCAGCTGAATGTGACCATGAACGGCGTGCAGATCTGCCGGAACGGCAGCATCGGGGCGGACCGCAGCCTCGTGGACCTGGAACCGCGCGAGGTGCTGGTTGAGATCGACCTTCAGGCCGGCGAGGCCGAGGCCACGATCCTCACCAACGACCTCACCCACGACTACGTCGAAGAAAACAGCGCCTACTCAAGCTGAACCCCCTGAAAGGACGAACAGTAGGACGAACAGAAGGACGGCAGCATGAACACCCAGACCCGCGAGACCACGTCCATGGCCGATGCCCAGGACAAGGCCGGCACCCTGATCGAGGCGCTGCCCTGGATCCAACGCTTCGCCGGCACCACCATGGTGATCAAGTACGGCGGCAACGCCATGGTCAACGATGAGCTGCGCCGCGCCTTCGCCGAGGACGTCGTCTTCCTCCACCATGTCGGCATCCACCCGGTGGTGGTGCACGGCGGCGGCCCGCAGATCAATGCCATGCTCAGCCGGCTCGGCATCGAATCCGAGTTCAAGGGCGGCCTGCGCGTCACCACCCCGGAGGCCATGGACGTGGTCCGCATGGTCCTCACCGGCCAGGTGGGCCGCGAGCTCGTGGGCCTGATCAACTCCCACGGCCCCTACGCCGTCGGGATGTCCGGGGAGGACGGCGGCCTGCTGCGCGCGGTCCGCACCGGGACCGTCGTCGACGGCGAAGAGGTGGACCTGGGCCTGGTGGGCGAAGTGGTGGGCGTCAACCCCGCCGGCATCCTGGACATCGTCGCCGCCGGCCGGATCCCGGTGATCTCGACCGTCGCGCCGGAGATCCTTGATGACGGGGCCCGGGGCGCGGACACGCACCAGGCGCAGACCACCGGACAGGTCCTCAACGTCAACGCCGACACGGCCGCGGCCGCCCTCGCCGAAGCGCTCGGCGCCTCCAAGCTCGTGATCCTCACGGACGTCGAGGGCCTCTACGCCAACTGGCCGGACCGCTCCTCGCTGATCTCCTCGCTCACGGCCTCGGAGCTGCGCGGTCTGCTCCCGGGCCTCGAAGCCGGCATGATCCCGAAAATGGAAGCCTGCCTCAAAGCCGTCGAGGGCGGCGTCGAGCGGGCGCACATCGTGGACGGCCGGCTGCCGCACTCGATGCTGCTGGAAACCTTCACGACGGCGGGCATCGGCACGCAGGTCGTCCCCGACGAGGAAGTAAAGGCATGAACCAGATGGAAAAAACCACAATCACAGACCTCTCCCCGGTGGTTGAGCTCGTCGAAACCCGCGGCCACGCCACGGGGGCCGAATGGCTTTCCCGCTATTCCTCCTCCCTGCTGGGCGTCTTCGGCACCCCGCAGCGCGTCCTGGTCCGCGGCTCCGGCTGCCTCGTCTGGGACGCCGACGGCAAGGAGTACCTGGACCTGCTCGGCGGGATCGCCGTCAACGCCCTCGGCCACGCCCACCCGTTCGTCACCTCGGTGATCTCGAGCCAGCTGGCCACCCTCGGGCATGTTTCGAACTTCTTCACCAGCCCCACCCAGATCGCCCTGGCCGAGAAGCTGCTGGAAATCACCCGGGCCCCGGCCGGGTCCAAGGTCTTCTTCGCCAACTCCGGCACGGAAGCCGTCGAGGCCGCGTTCAAGCTGGCGCGCCGGAATGCTGGCTCGGAAGAGAAGCCGCGCACCAAGATCATCGCGCTGGAAGGGGCCTTCCACGGACGCACCATGGGTGCCCTCGCGCTCACCGCGAAAGAGGCCTACCGGGCGCCGTTCGCGCCGCTGCCCGGCGGCGTCGTGCACATCCCGTTCGGTGACATCGACGCGCTCCGCGCCGCCGTCGACGACACCGTTGCCGCCGTCTTCCTCGAGCCGATCCAGGGCGAAGCCGGCGTCCTTCCGCTGCCCGCCGGGTACCTGCAGGCCGCCCGCGAGGCCACCAGCGCCGCCGGCGCCCTGCTGATCCTCGACGAGGTCCAGACCGGCATCGGCCGCACCGGGCAATGGCTCGCCAGCGCCGACGCCGGAATCGTGCCCGACGCCGTGACCCTCGCCAAGGGCCTGGGCGGCGGTTTCCCGATCGGCGCCCTCGTGACGTTCGGCCCGGAAACCTCCGCGCTGCTCACCGCCGGCCAGCACGGCACCACGTTCGGCGGCAACCCGGTGGCCACCGCGGCCGCCCTGGCCACCCTGCACGTCCTCGAAAGCCAGCACGTCCTGGACCACGTCCGGCGGGTGGGGGAGCACCTGCGCTCCGGCCTCGCCGCGATCGACGGCGTCACCGCGGTCCGCGGCGAAGGCCTGCTGATCGGCTTCGACCTCGACGCCGACGTCGCCCCCGGCGTCGTGGACGCCGGCCTGGACGCCGGCTTCATCGTCAACAGCCCCGGCCCGCACACCATCCGGCTCGCGCCGCCCCTGATCCTCACCACCGACCAGGCCGACCGCTTCCTCGCCGCGCTGCCCGCCATCCTCCAGAGAGCAAAGGACGCCCAATGACCGGCACAGTGCCCACCCGCCATTTCCTCAAGGACACGGACCTCAGCCCCGCCGAGCAGGCTGAAGTCCTCGACCTGGCCGTCCGGATGAAGGCCGCCCCGTACAGCGTGCAGCCCTTCGCCGCGGCAGGAAACGGCCGCAAGACCGTGGCCGTGATCTTCGACAAGACCTCCACCCGGACCCGGGTCTCCTTCGCCGCCGGCGTGGCCGACATGGGCGGCAACGCGCTCATCATCAACCCGGGCGAGGCGCAGATCGGCCACAAGGAATCGGTGGAGGACACCGCCAGGGTGCTCGAACGGATGGTGTCCACCATCGTCTGGCGGACCGGCGCGCACGCCGGGCTCGTCGCCATGGCCGCGAACTCGCGCGTCCCGGTCATCAACGCCCTGTGCGACGACTACCACCCGTGCCAGCTCCTCGCGGACCTGCTCACCATCAAGGAGCACAAGGGCCAGCTCAAGGGCCTCACCCTGAGCTACCTCGGGGACGCGGCCAACAACATGGCCAACTCCTACCTGCTCGCCGGCGTCACGGCGGGCATGAACGTCCGCATCGCCGGCCCCGACGGCTACCTGCCGTCCCCGGAGATCATCGCCGCGGCCGAGGACCGTGCCGCCGAGACCGGCGGTTCGGTGCTCGTCACCGTGGACCCGGCCGAAGCGCTCCTGGGCGCCGACGTCGTCGCCACCGACACCTGGGTGTCGATGGGCCAGGAAGACGAGAAGCAGGCGCGGCTGCGGTTGTTCCGCGGCTACGCCGTGGACGAAGCGGCGATGCAGCTGGCGGCGCCGGACGCCGTCGTGCTCCACTGCCTGCCGGCCTACCGGGGCTACGAGATCGCCGCCGGCGTCATCGACGGCCCGCAGTCGGTGGTCTGGGACGAGGCGGAAAACCGGCTCCACGCCCAGAAGGCCCTCATGGCGTGGCTCATGCACCGCTCCGGCCTGGCCGTGGTCGAGGGACTCGGATAATGTCCGTCCAGCCGGCCTCCCCGGGGGCCAGCCCTGCCACCAAGACCGCCCGGCAGGCGCGGATCACCGCGATCCTGACGGGTGAATCCGTCCGCTCGCAGGCGGAGCTGGCCGCACTGCTGGCCGACGACGGCGTCCAGGTCACCCAGGCCACCCTGTCCCGGGACCTCGTGGAACTGGGCGCGGTGCGGGTCCGCGGCAAAGAGGGCGTGCTGGTCTACGCCGTGCCGGGGGAGGGCGGCGAGCGCGGCGCCAGGAGCGGGGTGACCCAGGAAATCCTCGACGCCCGGCTGGCCCGGCTGTGCGGGGAACTGCTGGTCACGGCCGAAGCTTCCGGGAACATCGTGGTGCTGCGGACCCCGCCCGGCGCGGCGAACTTCCTGGCCCTCGCGATCGACCACTCGGTGATGCCGTCCATCCTGGGCAGCATCGCCGGGGACGACACCGTGCTGCTGGTCACCCGCGATCCGCTCGGCGGGGCCGCCGTCGCCGCCCGCTTCCTGCAGCTCGCCGAGGAAGCCGGCCAGTAACCTTGCATGAGACAACCAACAACCAAACAACTAAGGAGCATTTCCGTGACTGAGCGTATTGTGCTGGCCTACTCCGGTGGCCTCGATACTTCCGTAGCCATCGGCTGGATCGGTGAAGCCACCGGCGCCGAGGTCATCGCCGTGGCGGTCGACGTCGGACAGGGCGGCGAGTCCCTGGAGACCATCCGCCAGCGCGCCCTGGGCTGCGGCGCCGTCGAGGCCTACGTGGCCGACGCGAGCGACGAGTTCGCCAACGAATACTGCATGCCCACGCTGAAGGCCAACGCCCTCTACCAGGGCCACTACCCGCTGGTCTCCGCGATCTCCCGCCCGGTGATCGTCAAGCACCTGGTCAAGGCCGCCCGCGAATTCGGCGCCACCACCGTGGCCCACGGCTGCACCGGCAAGGGCAACGACCAGGTCCGCTTCGAGGTCGGCATCCAGACCCTGGGCCCGGACCTGAAGTGCATCGCCCCGGTCCGCGACCTCGCCCTGACCCGCGACAAGGCCATCGCCTTCGCCGAGGAAAAGGGACTGCCGATCGAGACCACCAAGAAGAACCCGTACTCGATCGACCAGAACGTCTGGGGCCGCGCCGTCGAGACCGGCTACCTCGAGGACATCTGGAACGCCCCCACCAAGGACATCTACGACTACACGGCCACCCCGGAGTTCCCGCCGGCCCCCGATGAGGTCACCATTTCCTTCGAAGCCGGCGTGCCGGTAGCGATCGACGGCGTCAGGGTCACCCCGCTGCAGGCCATCAAGGAACTCAACCGCCGCGCCGGCGCCCAGGGCGTCGGCCGGATCGACGTCGTCGAGGACCGCCTCGTTGGCATCAAGTCCCGCGAAATCTACGAGGCCCCGGGCGCGATGGCCCTGATCACCGCGCACAAGCACCTCGAGGACATCACCATCGAGCGCGAGCAGGCCCGCTTCAAGGCGACCGTCGGCCAGCGCTGGGCCGAGCTGGTGTACGACGGCCAGTGGTTCTCCCCGCTCAAGCGCTCCCTGGACGCCTTCATCGAGGACACCCAGCGCTACGTCACCGGCGATATCCGCATGGTGCTGCACGGCGGCCAGGCGATCGTCAACGGGCGCCGCTCCGAAACCTCGCTCTACGACTTCGACCTCGCCACCTACGACACCGGCGACACCTTCGACCAGTCGATGGCGCGCGGCTTCATCGAGCTGTGGGGCATGTCCGCCAAGGTTGCCTCCGGCCGCGATATCCGCGTCGCGGGAAAGTAAAAATCGGTGGTTGAGCCTGTCGAAACCCCGAAATCAGCGACCAACACCGGCGCGCTGTGGGGCGGCCGGTTCGCCGGCGGCCCGGCGGACGCCCTCGCGGCGCTGAGCAAGTCGACGCACTTTGACTGGCGGCTGGCCCGCTACGACATTGCCGGGTCCCAGGCGCACGCCCGCGTGCTGCACAAGGCCGGGCTGCTGGACGACGCCGAACTGGAAGGCATGCTCGCCGCCCTGACACAGCTGGACGGGGACGTCGCCTCCGGCGCGTACACGCCGGCGGAGTCCGACGAGGATGTGCACGGATCGCTGGAACGCGGACTGATCGAACGGGCCGGCACCCAGCTTGGCGGCAAGCTCCGGGCAGGACGGTCCCGCAACGACCAGGTGGCCACCCTCGGCCGGATGTTCCTGCGCGACCACGCCCGGATCATCGCCCGCGGCGTGCTCGCCACCATCGATGCGCTCGTGGAGCAGGCCAAGGCCCACCAGGGCGTGGCCATGCCCGGCCGCACCCACCTCCAGCATGCCCAGCCGGTCCTGCTCAGCCACCACTTGCTGGCCCACGCCTGGGCGCTGCTGCGCGATGTGCAGCGGTTCCAGGACTGGGACAAGCGTGCCGGAATCTCACCCTACGGTTCGGGCGCCCTCGCGGGCTCCTCGCTGGGCCTGGATCCTGAGGCCGTGGCGGCGGAACTGGGCTTCTTCTCGGCCACGCACAACTCGATCGACGGCACCGCCTCCCGCGACGTCTTCGCCGAGTTCGCCTGGATCACGGCCATGATCGGCGTGGACCTGTCCCGGGTCTCGGAGGAGGTCATCCTGTGGGCCACGAAGGAGTTCTCCTTCGTCACCCTGCACGATTCCTACTCCACCGGTTCCTCGATCATGCCGCAGAAGAAGAACCCGGACGTGGCCGAACTGGCGCGCGGCAAGGCCGGCCGGCTGATCGGCAACCTGACCGGGCTCCTGGCGACGCTCAAGGGCCTGCCGCTCGCGTACAACCGCGACCTGCAGGAGGACAAGGAGCCGGTCTTCGACGCCGCCGACACGCTGGAGGTGCTGCTGCCGGCGGTGTCGGGCATGATCGCGACGCTGACGTTCAACACCGCGCGGATGGAGTCGCTCGCCCCGCAGGGCTTCGCGCTGGCCACGGACATCGCCGAATGGCTCGTCCGCCAGGGCGTGCCGTTCCGTGAGGCGCATGAGCTCTCCGGCGCCGCGGTCAAGCAGGCCGAAAGCCGCGGCGTCGAACTCTGGGACCTGACGGATGAGGAATACGCCGCCATCTCGGGGCACCTGACGCCGGAGGTCCGCACGGTCCTGAGCACCGAAGGCTCGCTCAACAGCCGCAACTCGCAGGGCGGCACCGCCCCGGCCGCCGTCGAGCGCCAGCTGCTGGCCCTCGACGCCGAGCTTGCCGCCGTGCGCGCGTACGCCGGCTAACTCCCGCTCCTGCGCAGGCGTGGGTGTGCGGGCGGGTGGGGAGGCACTTCGCGGCAATGTTTTCGAACGCTGCCGCGAGGTGCCTCCCGCTGCGGTTTAAGGTGGGTGGACGTCATCGGACCTATAGTGCCCGGAATCAGACCGGAGTATCGTGGATGAGGGCCGGACAGTCTCATCCGGCCGGGCAGCACATAACCGCCTAACTTCTCGCTCGTTGCCGGCACACTAATCATCGTTTTCGCGTTTGCGGCCGGGTTCGAATATCGCTTGGACTCACTGGAGATCTGGCGGCCTGCACCGGCCGGGATCCTTGAGCATCTATCGCTCCTCGCCGCCTGCGGCTGGCTCATGGCAATGGGAATCCACTGCTCCTGCAACGAACCCGTCGGTGCGGGCACATAGACGCCCCACCTGGTCTGGATTCCCCGTGAGGGTCCTTCGGACGCGTCTGCCGCCCTTCGCGGGCAGTGCAGTGATGCGGTCTCCCGACGACACCGGGTTCCCTGACAGGTGCCGGAAGCCCCGCCACGGGAGCCGGTCCTTCCGGGTCGCGACGCGGGCAGGGTCAGCCGATGATGGGTCTTTCCTCCGGGAGTTGGAAGAGCCGGGGGTGGGAGGACAGCGCGAGGGCGGAGGCGACGGTGATGGTGCCGATGCGTCCGGTGAACATGAGTGCCATGAGTACCCATTGGGCGCTGGGCGGCAGGTCGTAGGTGATTCCGGTGCTGACGCCCACGGTCGCGAACGCGGAAATCGCTTCGAAGAGGACTTTCTCGAGGCTGTAGTCGGTGAACATGAGGAGCAGCAGGGTGCCGCTGATCACGGCGGCGACCCCGAGGAGCGCGACGGAGAGGGCCTGGCGTTGGACGGAGGAGCTGACGGAGCGGTGGGCGATGGTGACATGGTCCCGGCCCCGGATTTCGTTCCAGATCGCGAATCCCAGGACCAGGAATGTGGTGATCTTGATGCCGCCGGCGGTACCTGCGCTTCCGCCGCCGATGAACATCAGGATGTTGGTGATCATGAGGGTTTCGGGTGCGGCGGTGGCGTAGTCGATGGTGTTGAAACCTGCCGTGCGCGGGAAGACGCTGCCGGCCAGGGTTGCCAGGAGTTTCCCGCCCACGGTCATGGGTCCGAGGGTTTGGTCCCGGTTCCATTCGAAGGCGCCGAAGAGCGCACACCCGACGGCGAGGAGCAGCAGGGTGCCGTAACGGTCAGGCGCAGGTGGATGCTCCAGTCTTTCATCCTGACGCCGCCCTTGAGCAGGGCGATGAGTACGGGGAATCCGAGCCCTCCGGCGATGACGGCCAGGCAGATCGGGATGATGATCCAGGGATCGTCGGCGAAGCTGATCAGGTTGTCGCTGTAGAGGGCGAAGCCGGCGTTGTTGAACGCTGAAACAGCGTGAAACGTCCCGTGCCAGAGCGTTGTGCCCGGGTTGTCGTCGTAAGCGAACCAGAAGCGGACGGTCAGGACGGCGGCCGTGGCGGCTTCGAAAACGACCATGATCCGGGCTACGCGGAAAAGGACGGAGCGGACGTCGCCGAAGTTCAGGGTGTGCGTTTCTGATTGTGCGACCAGCTGGCCTCGGAGCCCGATGCTTTTGCGCACGAGCAGCGCCAACAATGTCGCCAGCGTCATGATGCCGAATCCTCCGACCTGGATGAGTCCGAGAATCACGGCCTGCCCGAACGGCGACCAATACGTCGGGGTGTCGACCGTGATGAGACCCGTGACGCACACGGCCGAGACTGCTGTGAAGAGTGCCGGCAGCCCGGGGTCTGACTCTGCTGCCGTGCGCGCGACGGGCAGCATCAGGAGTCCGGAGCCGAGGAGGATCACGGCGAGGAACGCCAGGGGGACCGAACGGACGGGATTCAGCATCCCGAGCCCCAGGCTGTCGCCTCGGGCTCGGATCCAGGACTGCATCCGTCCGCCATTCAGGGGAGCGGCATTGCGGATTTTCAGATCCTTGTGCCCGTCGTCGGCCCTCACTCGGGCATCTCCTCGGCTTCTGCCTCGACGTTGCGTCCCAGCGCCGGAGGAAGGATGCCGCCGGTTTCGCCTTTCGTCGTGGTGTGGCGGGCGAGGGCCTTGAGCAGGCCCGGTCCTGCCGGGAACGAGGAGCTGGCGGCGGAGAGAAGCAGCAGGGCGGTAACGAGCTGGAACGCGGCAAACACCGGGCCGGGAGCCGCCAGGCGGGCCAGTTCAGCGATCTGGGTGCTGTCCCCGGGTGGGATGCCGACCTGCAGATGCGCGGCTTCCAGGGTCAGGCCCAGGGTGATGGTTCCGACGATGGCCAGGGTCAGCCAAAGCGTGACCCTCCCGAAGCGGCTCCGGCCGGCATCATCGAGCTGGCCCAGCTGCGCGATCGCGGACGACGGGGCTTCCACGCCGGTGGCCAGGGCCATGGCCACGGGGAAGGCCAGCACCACGGCGATGACCGGAGGGTGTCCGGGGGCGTCGGTGATCGTCCCCACCGGCTGCGGGGTGGCGCCCAGGCCGTAGAGCAGGACCAGGGCTGAGACGATGATGAATCCCACGGTCATCGCGGCAAAGACCAGCCGGCCCGGATGCCCGAACCACGTCGCGGCGCCGACGAGGACGACGAGCGCCAGCGCGAGCAGCAGCCGCCACGGCGCCAGGGCAGGAAAGTATGCGATTGCCGCTGACGCCCCGGCCGAGACGCTGATGGCGATGGTGAGGACGAAATCGACCACCAGCGCACCGATCGGAATAAAAGACCAGCCATCCCCGAAGGCCTCACCGACGGCGGCTGACGCTCCGCCGCCCTGCGGGTAGCGGATGACCAGTTGCCGGTAATTGACGATTACCAAGGCGATGATCGCCACGACGAGAACTATCGTGGGCACCAGCAAGGCCAGATCGCCGTTCAGCGCCCGGAGGGCTGCTTCAATCGCGTAAGCAACCGAAGAAACGGGGTCGGCCATCACGGCAAAAGCGAATGCCAGCAGCAAGGCCGTCCGGGAACGGAGTGCTGCGGCGAGGCCGCGCCCGGGCGCGACCCTGTCAGGTGCCGGCATCGAATGGTCCTTTCCGCTCGTTAGCCGCCCTGTCTGACCGGGCCGGGCTGCGGGGAACATCACGGAGCCTACCATTGGAGATCCGGTGCCCGGCGGGCTGCGGGGCAGTCTTGACGAATCCTTAATGCCGCAGGTCCCCGGGGCGCGGCAGTTCTAGACATACCACTACCACGGCAAGGACGTGGAGATCGTCGGCCTCAGCGACGCCAGCACACTCATGCGCGAACGCCTCGGCAGCGGCCACTGACGCCGGACGTGAGGCTGGGAACACCTGCGGAGCGGCTGCCTACCCGGCCGGCCATTCCAGCCTGGCCCATTGAACTCCGCTGCCGGGCAGGCTGGCGGCTCGTCACGGCGTGTGCCGGGAAGAAGCATCGTTCATGCCCTGGCCGCACCGTCAGCTAAGCCGGCTGTTCACGCCGCCGGGGCCTCGTTCCGGTGTGCCCAGCGGCGGGCGGCCCTTTTCGGCCTCGACGATGATCAGGACGGTGGAGCCCAGGGCCGCGCACAGGAGCCACTCCCATGCGTTCGGGGGCGTGAGTTTCAGCAGCCCTGCGGTGACCGGCCAGGTCATGAAGGCCCGGTGCAGCTGGTGGCGATCAGACGAAGTAGCGCATCCAAAGATAGAGCACGGCTATTGCGATGGTGACAGGCACGACGACGAGGCCGTACTTGGTGAAGGTCCAGAACGTAATCGGCTCGCCGTGGCGTTTGGCTATTCCGATGACGACGACGTTCGCACTGGCCCCGACTGCGGTGGCGTTGCCTCCCAGATCGGCGCCGAGTGCAAGGGCCCACCAGAGCGGCCGGGCTGCCCCACCGCCTGCGCGGACGAGGTCGTCGGTGATCGGGGCGAGAGTGGCCACGTATGGGATGTTGTCGATGATGCCGGAGGCAACTGCCGAAACGATCGTCAGCCAGGTGGCTGCGAGGCCGTAGTCATCGCCGACGATGGCGGCCGCTGTCTGTCCGACGGTGGCTATGATGCCAAGGTTGACCAACGATCCGACCATGATGAACAATCCTGCGAAGAACACCAGGGTTTCCCATTCGACATCGCCGAAGACTTTCTGCGGCTCGAGGCGCGCAAGCATCACAAGCAGTCCTGCGCCGAGCATCGCCACGATGGCCGGCGCGAGCCCGGTCAGCGGATGGGTGATGAATCCGAACAGCACCAGGCCAAGGACGACGAGGCATTTGACCAGCAGCGATTTATCCGCGATTGCCTCCCTCTCTTTGAGAGCCATTATTCGTGCCGCACGCTCGGGCTGGTAGCGGAAAGCGGAACGGAACAGCAGCCGGCACAGGACGATGAAGACGAGCAGGAGAACGGCTATCAGGGGCGCAAGGTTCACGATGAAGTCGTTGAAGGTCAGCCCGCCGCGGCTGGCGATGATGATGTTTGGCGGGTCACCGATCAACGTCGCGGTCCCGCCAATATTGCTTGCCATCACTTCAGCGATCAGGAACGGGGCCGAGGGAGCGGCGAGCCGTCCGCAGACCAGCAGAGTCACCGGTGCCACCAGCAGTACTGTGGTGACGTTGTCGAGGAACGCGGACAGGACGGCCGTGATAACCACAAACATGACCATGATTGCGTAGGGGCGCCCGCGCGCCTTTTTTGCCGCCCAGATGGCGAGAAATTCGAAGAGGCCAGTTTGCCGGAGGATACCGACGATGATCATCATTCCCAGGAGCAGGAAGATGACGTTCCAATCGATTCCACTGTCCTCGGAAAAGAAGATGCCGTGGTCATCCGTCGCACCGATCAGGACCATGGCTGCCGCGCCGCCCAGGGAGGCCGTGACGCGAGGCACTTTCTCCGTTGCGATCAGGACGTATGCTCCGACAAAGACCGCCAGGGCCAGCACGATCTGTACGCTCACGCCGAACCGCTCTCGTGACCCGTGACGGACCAGTCCTGGAGGATCGCGCTCATGACCGAGGGGAGGGTCACGAACACGGGGGACTCATGTGGCGCCCCCTTCACACGCACAATCTGAGTACGGGCTTCGACCATTCGTGCCGCCACTTCGATCAGTGTGTCGCCAGGGTCGACGGCCAGGATCTTGCGCACGGCCACACGACTATTGTCTACCAACTCGGCAATGGTGCGCCTGTCAAGACTCTCCCACAGCTCCGCTGCGCCTTTCTCATCAAAGACACCGGCAAGTGACGGGTCGTCCAGAACATAGTCCGGAACCATGAGCTGCAGGACGTCCACAGCCGAAAGGATTGCCACCGGGGTTCCAGCGTCATTGGCAATGACCAGACCGACAAGGCCGCCCTCCGCGATGAGCCGCGCGGCCTCCACCGCAGTTGTCTCTCTACGGACAACGGGTAAAGCAATCTGCAAGTCAGCGGCACGCATGGCACTCTCTCTCTGCTCGTATGGCCCCATCATCAGGCTACCCGGGCATGCGTCCGGGGGCGTGTTCGGGTGGGCTGACCGGTCAGGCCGCTCCCTCGGCGACCCACGGATTTCGGGGTCGTTTCAGCAGGGACTCGAGAGCATCCCGCTGCTTGCATGTCACCGGCACTGCGTTCCTGTTCCCGGCCACCGTTGACCGGGCGGGGCACCCAAGCCCTTTTGCTGTCGGTCCCGCCTTCCTCACACCCAAAATCCCAAGCATGATGCCCGCCCCGAAATTCTGCGCTCTGGACAGGCCACCGGGAGAGAGTCAAGGATGAGCCAGCGAGCGTCGGCGGAACTCCTGCGCTCCCGGGGCTCCTTCAGCCCGGCGGATCCGATCGTTCGGGGCAGGACATGAAGGCTGTGGTTGTCGGGGCGGGCATTGCGGGCCTCGTCGCGGCCCGCCAGCTCGGTTTGGCCGGCTGGGACGTCGAGCTCCTGGAAAAGTCGGCCGGTCCGCGCCCCGATGGCTACATGATGGACTTCTTCGGTCCGGGAGTGGAGGCGGCGGAGCGGATCGGCCTCTACCCGCGGCTCGCGGCGGTCGCCTACCATGTCGAGGCAGCCGAGTATGTCGATGCAACAGGACGCCCCACGTCCAGCCTCGACTACGACCAGTTCGCCCGGCTTGCCGGCGGGAAAGTCCTGAGCCTGCTGCGCCCCGACATGGAACGCGCCGCTCTCGCCGCGCTCGGCGACGTGGCCTCCGGCCGGGTGCGGGTCCGCTACGGGGCGCCGGTTTCGCAGGTGTGGAGGGATGACGACGGCGTGCGGGTCGCCGTCGACGGCCCACCGGACGTGACTGTCGCCGCGGACGTCGTCGTCGGCGCCGATGGCATCCATTCCGGAGTGCGGGCCCAGGCGTTCGGCCCCGAAGAGGAGTACCTGCGGCCCCTGGGCATGCGTGCCGCCGCATTCATCGTGACCGAACCGGTCCTGAATGCCCGCTTCCGGAACCGGTTCATCCTCACCGACAGCATCGACCGGATGGCCGGGCTCTACAGCCTCCGCTCGGATGAGGTTGCGGCATTCATGGTGTACCGGGATGCCGCAGGCGCGACAGGCCACCTGCCGTCCGGGAGTCCGCGGGAGCGGCTGCGCCGCGAGTTCGCCGGACTCGGCCACGCGGTCGACCGGCTGCTGGAACTGTGCCCCGAGCATCCGTACGACGATGTCGTCGCACAGATTGTCATGCCGGGCTGGCAGCGGGGGCGGACCGTCCTCGTGGGGGACGCCTGCGGGGCCGTGTCGCTCCTTGCGGGTCAGGGCGGCTCGCTCGCCATCGCCGGCGCCGCGCTGCTGGGGGACATCCTCGGACCCGTGGCCGCGCCCGAGGGGATCAGCCCGGCCCTCGCCGAATTCGAGCGACGCTGGAGACCCGTGGTCGAGGAGGCCCAAGCCGCCGGCAGGCGCGCCGCGTCATCGTTCCTTCCCGCCAACCGGATACAGCGTCTTCTGCGCCGGTGGATCATCCGGGCCACCCATCTGCCGGGAATCGACCGGCTCGTTGCCCGCCAGATCGTGGGCAGGATCGCAAAGTAAGCCCGACAAACCACGGAATGTGCTGACTGTGCGGCAGCAGCCCCGCGGGCCGCCATGGGCAAGTCGGATGCTTGCCCGGCAACAGATCGAGGTTGAGCCTGAACTCGGGAGCACGGGTCCAGACGACGGCAGAAGCCTCCCCTTCCAAACACCCGCCATGACCGGCTCTGTTGCAATGAGCCGGCCGAGTACAACAAGGAAAATGACACCGAGGATCCCCGCGGGCTCATCCAGACGGCGGGCCAGCACTTCCGCTGTGCGAAGTCTGTCGTTCGCTGGAGAAATGCCGCCAGGCTTGGGGCGTTGTCCGGAGTCCGTCATGGGCCCTCTGGCCCGGCGGCGTCCCGGACACCGTTAAGGGCTGAACCGTTGCCGAGTTTGCTGTTGGGGATCACGCTGATGCTCCCGTTGGTTTCAAGCACGACTGCTGCCACGTCGGAAAGGTCGCCGGATCCGGTGGAACGCACCGCCTGCAGCACCTCGGACTCGCTGAGGCGGTTTCTGCGCAGCTGGGCATGTTGGATTTCCCCGGACACAACCAGGGCCACAGGCCGGGCCGTGACAGCGGCCCTGGCCCCAGACACGTGCGCGGACGCCCAGGCGACGATGAACTGTAGCCCCGCGAGCAACGCCAGCGCTGTCAGTCCTTCGAGGAAGGCGACGTCGGAACTGAGCAGGATCGTGGCCAGGGTCGATCCGATGGCGACTGTGACGACGAAGTCGAATGCGTTCAGTTGCCCCAATGTCCTTTTGCCCGAGACCCGCAGGACCACCACCACGGCTGTATATGCAACAGAGCCGATAATCAGGACACGCAGAATCTCCGACCAGGAATCAAACCACATACGCTTCCCGCCCGGTCTCCAGCAGAATCTGAGCCTTGGACAATGTCGTTCTCCTTCGATGTTGGAGGCTTTGGGCCACGGACAGCGAATCGTAATGACAGTACGCTTAGTCTTTCCAGTTCGGCTAGCCTTGAGCCAAACGGGCAGTGATAAGGGGACAGAGTAAGGCCCGTGGGCATCCTGGTCCTCCCATGAGTAGGAACAATGACTGACGCACCTTCGATGCAGGCGGATTGCTGCCGATGAATTCGCGCGGAGCGCACTGGATGGATGCTTTGCGGACACGGCTGTGGCCGCTTCCGGTGTTGGCGGTCGCTCTGGCCGTGGTCCTGGGAACAGCTATGCCCGCCCTGGATGCTGCAGTTGACGGCCAGCTGCCCGAAAGTGTCACTGTTTTTCTCTTCAGTGGAGGACCGGAGGCGGCCAGGTCTGTTTTGCAGGCGATCTCGGGATCCCTCATCACGGTGACGTCCCTGACCTTCTCGCTCACCGTGGTCACGCTGCAGCTGGCCAGCAGCCAGTTCTCCCCGCGGCTGCTGCGGACCTTTACCTCCGACCGGTTCGTCCATGGCACGCTGGCCCTCTTTTTGGCTGCCTTCGCTTTCGCCTTGACCGTCCTTCGAAGCGTTCGCAGCGAAAGCAACGGAACCAGCCCGTTCGTACCCGAAATTTCCGTCACCGTCGCGTTCGTGCTCGCTATAGCAAGTGTTATCGGGTTGGTGCTTTTCCTGGCGCATCTCACCCGGGAGATCCGCGTGGAAACCATGATGCGCAGGGTCAACGTGGAAACCCAGGAATCCATCGACCGGGTCTTTCCCGAGGGGCGGCCTCCCCGTGGACCGGAACCAGTCCCGGTGTCCGAAAGGTTCCTCATCGTCTCCACCAGCTCGGGTTTCCTGACCTCCTTTGACAAGAGCGCACTGATGCGGGCGGCGGAGGAGTCCGGCGCCGTGATACGGATAGACCGGGAACCGGGCAGCTCACTGGTGGAGGGCGTTCCCTTCGCCACCGCCTGGTCCGCCGAACCGGGAGCAGCGTTCACACCAGCAGTCAGGGAAAAGCTGACGGATGAAGCTAACGGCGCTGTGGCCACCGGGTTTGAACGCACGAACGTCCAGGACGTCGGGTTCGGATTCCGCCAGCTGGTGGACGTTGCTGCGCGTGCGCTGTCCCCTGGCATCAACGACCCCACCACGGCAGTGCACGTCATCGGGCACCTCTCCGTTCTCCTGTGCCGGCTGGCGGAGAGAAGCCCCGGCCCCGAACACCTCACCGACGATGTCGGGCGGGTGCGGGTGGTGGTTTCGCTGCCTAAGCTCACGAACCTTCTCGATATGGCGATGAACCAGCCCAGGCAGTATGGAGCGGCAGATCCGGCCGTCGCAGGGCGCCTCCTGGGCCTGCTTCAGGAACTCACCTGGTGCGACCGGAAGGACCAGTACCGGACGGAGATCCTGGACCACCTGGGCCGTATGCGCAACGCCATCGGCGCCGCCGACTATTCAGCGGCCGAACGAAGAAGCCTGCTGGACCACGCGGACTCCTTAGACCTTCTGCAGAGACAGAATCGCCGCCCTGGAAACAAGGAAAACCCATGAGATCCTCGGACCCGCACAGGACAGCCAGTGACCGACCCCGGTCCGCGGCCCTGTGCTCAAGGTTGGTCCGGGCTGCGGACGTGCCGGTCGCAGCCTCTGCCGCGGGCGGGTGCAGCGCTACAGAGAGTCCGCCCGAAAGCGGAACGGAGATCGAAGACGTCCGCCTTGTTGCCATCCGTGAAGTGGTACAGGATGCTGATCTGGAGTACAAGGAGATCACGGTGGCCGGACAAGTAGCGACGATCATTGCCCACTCAGCTTTCCCATCGCTAATCCGGACGATTCCTCGGTCGAAGAACTCCTCATCGTGAACAAATCCGGCACGGGGACATAGAGGCCCGGGTTATGGTCAAGGTCAGCGCCATCGTCTACCGGGGCTTCAACGTAGCGGACGTGAAAAAGGAAACCGGAATCGAACTGGATGAAGCCCTGCACCAGCAGTGGCGTGGTGACTCCTGCATCGGGGCCTCCAAACTCGACGCGCAAAAGTAATACTCGTGTGATCATCTGAACGGGGTCCCGAGGCTAGCGTTCCTTGGGGGTCAGAACTTTGATGTTTGTCTTGAGTTTTCAGGCGGCGTTTACCATTCTTGCATCGTCGATGTAGCCGCGGACGTGCTGATCGATGGTCGACAGGGCGCGGCGCAGCGGTAGCGGTGCGGGCGGTTTGTCGGCGGCCAGCAGCGGACGCAGCAAACGGTTGTGGACCTTGGTGTAGAACAAGGCGACGCGCTGGCCCTCGGCCGTGATGTCGTACGTGTTGCTGTGCGGGCGTCGTTCGATGAGCCCGTTGCGGCGCAGTCTCGCGAGGTCGTAGCTCATTTGGTTGGCGTTGTAGCCGGTGCCCAGCAGATGGTTCACCCGGGCACGCAGGCTCCGGTGGGTGAATCCGAGGGCGGTGAGGCTGACACATAATGCGCCGAGCAGAGCCATGACCCGTGGATCGCCGAACCGCAAGGCCGGGGCCCTCCTGCCATCCTCGGTGAGGGTGGACTGTGCGACCCGCTCAAAGGCTGGGCTCGCAAGGACACAGCCCTGCCCGACACGTTCAGTATCGAGCAGGCGGGCATTGATGTCACGGGCTTTGGATTGCAGCTCGGGCAGATGTTCCAGGCGGCGGTGGCAGGCCAGGTCGTCCGGTGAGTTCACGACGGTCTCGATGCGCAGCGCACGGCCGTCCTTGAGGTACTGCTTGATCCGTGAATGCTTGTAGAAGGCGTTGATGGTGACGTCGGTGTCGCGGGTGACGACCTTGGTCTTGAATACCTCCTGGGTCCGGCGCAGGCGCCCGCGGCGGATCTGCCGGCCGAAGACCATTTCGAGTGTCTCGGGCCGGCCGAGGTCGAGGTTATCCGTCACGAGCGCTTCGAAGAAGGCCCGGGCACGCCGGGGTGCGTCGAAGACCAGGGTGCGGGAGATCTCGATCTGGCGCATGGACAGTTCCCACCAGTACCCGGCGTCCGCGTCGTGATCGGTCAGCGGCAGCGGGAGCACGGCGAGCCAGCGCTGGAAGAAGACCTCGATGGTGCCCGGGCCGAGCCGGTCGCAGATCTCCTGCAGCGCCTGCGGATCCTCGCAGGAGGCGAATCCGTTGGAGAGTTCGGTGAAGGCGATTCCCGCGTGTGTGGCTTGGCGCTTGGCCCACTCGTGCCCGTTGATCCAGACCTTGATCGGATACGGAAAATACGCGCAGACCTTGATGAACGCTGCACCGAAGTCGGTATCCCAGAGATAGAAGTAAAAGCACGTTACCCGCCGGTCTGCCTTATGGAAGCCGAACCACGGGATTCCATTGGTGCCCTGGCGTTCGGCGGAGGCGAAGACATTCTGGTACTCCTGGGCCACCCCGACCGCGACGACTCCGGACCGGCCAACCCTTTCCTGGGCGGCCATATAGCGGCGCATCACATCGATCTTCCGGTCCTCCTTGGCGAAGCGGATCAACGGGACATGGTTGGCCTCGGCGAACGAATTCACCGAGCGCCGGAACGCGGTGCCGATCTTTTCCAGGATCGCAGGCGAAGGGATTCGATAACCCAGATGTCTGGTCATGAACGAAACGACCTGGCCGCCGACCTGCAGGTTCGGAACGTAACCGTTGAGGTAGATCCGGTCCAGGCACTGAATATCCAGTGTCACATGGCCTTCGAGGACCTCGTTGACATTAACCATCACCATCACCGCATTCGTCGGCCGCTTTCCGAATACTTCCAGAATGCACCGCAGCGGACCGGCCGTTATCAGCAACAGCCAGCCAATCACCTCGGCGGTCAGAGGCGAAGCCTCACTGGGTGCGTGGGTCAGTAGTGAGGGTGCCGGTTTTTAAAACGCCGGCAGATTAACCGGGGCCGGTTGGGGGTGGCTGGGAGAATCGGGGTATGGATACCGGTTCTTCCGCGCAGGATGGTTTGTTCGACAAGTCGCTCGTGGAGCGGGTCGGGCAGCCCACCGATGTGCCGATGGATGCCAACGGCGGGGTCAACAAACGCTTCAAGGCCTTCGAGCCCGATGCGGTGATGCTGGTCCCGCCGTCGCTGGATGAATGGTTGCCCCAGGGCCATCTGGCCCGGTTCATCGCCGAACTCGTCGACGGGGAACTGGACCTGACCCGGTTCCACGCCTCCTACGCCAAGGCCAAGGGCCAGCCGCCGTATGATCCGCGGCTGATGCTGCGGATCCTGCTCTACGGGTACTGCGTCGGGGTAAGGTCCTCGCGGGAACTGGAAAAATCCTGCACGGACGTGGTCGCGTTCCGCTGGCTGGCCGCCCAGCAGGCCCCGGATTTCCGGTCCATCGCCCGGTTCCGCGAACGCCACCTCGCGGCGCTGGCCAACGTGTTCCTGCAGGCCCTGGAGCTCTGCCGGGCCGCGGGCATGGTCTCGTTGGGCCATGTCGCACTGGACGGGACGAAGGTGCGTGCCAACGCTTCCCGGCACAAGGCCATGAGCTATGCCCGGCTGACGGAGAAACAGAAGGTCCTGGCCGATGAGATCAGCGACCTGATGGCGGAGGCGAAGACCGTGGACGCGGCCGAGGACGCCCGCTTCGGGCCGGGCAAACGCGGGGATGAACTGCCTGCCGAACTGGCCAACCGGGCCCGGCGCGCCGAGGCGATGAAGACCGCCCGGGCATCCATCGAGGCCGAGGCCGCGGACAGGGCCCGCCGTGAGGCCCAGGAGAAGGCCCGGTCCCGCGGGGACGATGACGACGATGTCTCGGGCAAGGGCGATGCCGCCGCTGCCGCGGCGGTGCCCAAGCCCACCGCCCAGCGCAACTTCACCGACCCCGACGCGAGGATCATGAAGACCGCGGACGGTTCCTACCACTACTGCTACAACGCCCAGGGCGTCGTTGATAAAGATCACCAGGTCATCGTTGCCACCGAACTGACCAACACCGCGGTGGACGTCCAGCAACTGGTCCCGATGGTCAAGAACGCGCAGGACACCCTGGAAGCCATGCCCGGGAAGTGGAGCGCCGACGCCGGGTACTGCTCGGCAGCGAACCTGGAACACGTCAAAGACCTCGAAGCCGGCGCCGGCACCGAGTTCTTCATCTCCACCCGGCGGATGAAACACGGACGCCCGGTCCCGGACTCGCCCAGGGGCAGGATCCCGGCGGACGCGACCCTGGCCGAGCGGATGGCCCGGAAACTGAAAACGAAGAAGGGCAAAGCGGTCTATGCCCGGCGCAAAGCCATCGTCGAACCGGTCTTCGGACAGATCAACACCCGCCAGGGCAAGCATGTCCTGTTGCGCGGGCTGGAGAAGGCATCCGGGGAATGGAAGCTGATGGCCGGCTGCCACAACCTGCTCAAACTCTTCACCTACCGCACCGCCACGGCCTGAACACGGCCGGGACGATGCCCCGGGATCAAACCTGCAGCACCGGACCGCGCCCCGCGGGAGCCTCCCAGGCTTCCTTCCGCGAAAACGCCCGGAGACCGGCCCCCTTCCACGAAAAGGCGGCCGGCCTCTGGACCATCACGACTCAAACCAGCGGAACCGTCAAACCACTACCGACCCACGCACCTAGGCTGATCCGATGGTGTCCACCAGGAAGTGGTGATGGCCGCGCTGAGTTGGTCTTCGTTAGGAATGCTTTGCTGCCCAGTTTCGCTGCGAGGCTTATTGATGTGGCTCCTTCTGACCCTTCTCTTGGCGGGAGCCGCGTCCTACACCCATGGCAGCCGATATGCCATCGTCCCCGGGCATGACCCCTTCCACTCGGTGGGCGAACAAGGCCTTGAGCCAGTGCCCGCTCAGGGGGAACCCGCAGCCAGTTCAGGTGACACTTCAGCGTCGGATTCCCAGATTGTCCGCGTCTTCCACGAGGTTGGCCCGTCCGTTGATCCTGAGGCGCTGCAGAAGGACCGCTGCGAACGGCGGCAGTCCCCCCGCAGCGAACCGGCCCCGCTGAGGACTGGGGCGGTGGACCCGCCGTCCTTGACTCACCGGCAGCAGCCCGGTGACGGGATTTTTCCAGCGTTCTTCCTCCGGCGCCGGATCTGCCGGCGCTCACGGTGGTCCAGCTTTCCATCAGCAGGACGTAGATAGGGCTGGCCGTTCCACTTCATCAAACCTGCCGTATAGACCTGGAAAGAGAAACCAATGACACATGTACAGTCCATGTTGGACCCCTGCCCAAAGGACTTGGGGAGTATCGATAAGAATGTATCCAGGCGTGCTTTGACTGCGCGCACACGTGCACTGCGTGCGCCGACGCATGCCTCAGTGAGGATATGGTCGCCGAGCTCACCAATTGCATCCGCACCAACCTTGACTGTGTCGACATCTGCGCGGCGACCGGGAAGATCCTCTCCCGCCACGGCAGCTACGACGCCGATATCACCCGTGCAGTACTGGAAGCATGCCGCACCGCCTGCAAAGCGTGCGCGGATGAATGCGGCCAGCATGCCTCCATCCACCGCCACTGCGAGGTGTGCGCCGAAGCCTCCCGGCGCTGTGAGCAGTCCTGCGCCGAACTCCTTGCCTCGCTGGGCTGAGCCAAGGGAGTCCCGGTAATGACGCATCCACAGATTTCCCGGCCAGCTCGTCGTGCGCGGCACAAGGAACAGCTAACGGGCGCAGCACGCGGGAGGCCCTCGGACGATCCGCAACTGCGCCGGATGCTGACCTCACACATCCATTGCGGTCAACCCATGCAGCTCGTGACAGTAGACAAGGCACCACCCGAAGAGAGTAGGGACGGCGGCCTGCTCACCTACCGGTGCGCGTGCGGGTTTAGTTTCGATCAACGTCAGGACTGACCAGACCTGTGTTCAGCGGCCAAGGTAGCGGTCCCGGCGGAGGAAAAGCCCCGACCGTTCAGCCCTGGCCGCTGAGCCTTTCGATGAGCTCATCGGCCTGTGCCAGGTTACACGCCATCCTTGCCCGTTCACTGGCGGCCTTTCCAGAAAGCCGGCTAAAGCCAAGCCACCGTCACGGTCGCCACCGTCATCGTCGTGGTCGCCACTGCGAACCCCGAGCTTGGGGTCGCCCGGGCAGTGTGCACTTAAGCCGGAGCTGCCGGGCCCAGGGCGGCGGCCAGGTCCGCGAGGCCGTCGATGACGAGGTCCGGCTGGGTGAAGTATGAGGGGTATGTTTCCTGTGTGCGGTTGAGCCAGACGGTGCCCAGGCCGGCGCGGGATGCGCCGTGGATGTCCCACGGGTGCACCGCGACCAGGAGCATCCTCCCCGGTTCCACTCCACAGGCCGCGGAGGCGTAGGCGTACGATGCGGCGGCGGGTTTCCAGGCGTCTGCGTCCTCGACGGTCAGCAGGCGCTCGAAGCTGCCTTTGATTCCCGCGTCCGTGAAGAGTCTCTCCGCAAGCATGGAGGACCCGTTGCTCAGCGTCACCAGCCGGTATCCGCCCGCCTCCAGCCCAAGAATGCCCTGGCGGACATCCGGATGCAGGGCCAGCGAACTCAGGCCGTCCATGACGTGCCCCACCGCCTGGCCCGGGTCCATGAGCAGTGACACGCGCCCGAGCAGCCTGTGCAGGATGTCAGCGCCGATCTGCCCGAAGCGGGCGTTGTCCCCTGCGGCGGCGAGGGCAAACCCATCCCGCAGCAAGGTGGCGAACCAGAGCGGGGCCATCGCCTCCGGCGCGCCGACTTCCGCGAACCGGGTGGCCATCGGGGACATGTCCGAGAGGGTTTCGTTGACGTCAAAAACAATGACGGACGGGGAACTCATCATGATTCTCCTTCGGTGCACCAGCGAGGTCTGCGGCTGCCAAGCTGTACGGGTGCCTACCGCACGGTACTCCTGGTTTCAGGGTTTCGACGAAGGGCCGGCCACTCTTCGATAGCGGGCACTTGCGCAATACGTTAGCGTCCACTAACGTATTATCTGTGTTGGATGCCTTGGAGATCGCTGCGGAGCCGAACCGGCGCCGGCTCCTGCATCTTCTGGCACGCAGCGAACAGTCGGTGGGGGAGCTGGCTGTCCATTTCGCGGTGAGTCGCTCCGCTGTTTCCCAGCACCTGCTGTTGCTGGAGCGGGCGGGCCTGGTGGCTGCCCGCAGGGAAGGGCGGAACAGGTACTACAGGCTCGACCCAGGGGGCATGGGCCGGCTCCGGGATCTCGTCGAGCAGTTCTGGACCGACGAACTCGAGCTGCTTTCCTCCGATGCCGCAGCACTGGCCCGCCAGCGTCCCGGACCCCCGCAACATCACCCCACCCAGCCGAAAACTGCGCTTCAAGATAAGGACTCTTCACATGAGCTTCGATAAGACCATCCACCTGCCCGTCGACGCCGACGAGGCTTTTGCCCTCATCACCGACCCGGAACGCCTGCGCCGCTGGCAAACGGTAGCGGCCCGGGTCGACCTTCGCGTCGGCGGGGAGTACCGCTGGACCGTCACGCCCGGCCACCACGCCGCCGGCACGTTCCAGGAGATCGAGCCGGGCAAGCGCATCGTCTTCACCTGGGGCTGGGAATCCGGGATGGACCTGGCGCCCGGCGCGTCCACCGTGACAATCACCCTTGAGCCCGACGCCGAGGGGACCTCGCTGCGTCTGGTCCACGACGGACTCACCACCGATCAGGCCGCGGCACACGCCGAAGGCTGGAACCACTACCTGGCCCGCCTGATCGCCGAAACCTCCTCCGGCGCCGGTGCCGGCCCGGACGACTGGTCCGCGGCCCCGGACCCGATCGATCACCTCAGCTCGGCCGACGCATCACTGGCCGTTCTGCTGGGCGTGCTGCGCAAGCTCACCCCGGCAGACCGGGAGAATGCCACTCCGTGCGAGGCATTTACCGCCCATGAATTGCTTGAGCACCTCGCCGGCTCCCTGAAGCAGATCGGCGGCGCCCTCGGCGCGGACGTGACAGACGCCGCCGATGCTGCGCCGGAGGTACGTATCGCAGGACTGGCCCAGCCAGCACTGGAGGCCTTCACCCGCCGCGGGCTCGAGGGCACCATCGACATGGGATTCGCCGAACTCCCTGCGACCATGGTGGCGGGGATCCTCAACCTTGAGCTGCTCGTGCACGCCTGGGACTTCGCGAAAGCCGCCGGCCAGGAACTTGTCGTCTCCGACGTCGTCACAGATTACGTCGAGGGCCTGGCCCGCGCGACCATCTCCGACCAGGTCCGCGCCAGCGGCAGCTTCGCAGCCGCGTCCCCGGCCGCCGAGACCGCCGGCGGCCTGGAGCGCCTGATCGCCTTCACCGGCCGCACAATCGCCGCCTAAAGCTTTTCACCCTCAACGACCCCATCAAAAACACCCAGGAAAGAAGGAACGACATGTCCAAGTTCGTCTTCATCTACCACGCGCCGATGACCCCCGCCGAGGCCGCACCGCCGGCGCCGGAAGAGATGGCCGCCGTCATGGAACAGTGGAACGCCTGGGCCGCCAAGGTCGGCAACGGCCTGGTCGACTTCGGAACCCCGCTGGCCAACGGCATCCGCGTTTCCCCCGGCGGAACCACGGCACCGAGCCGGCGCGAAGTCGCAGGATACAGCATCATCGAAGCCGAAAACCTCGAGGCAGCCGTCGAACTCGCCAAGCAGCACCCGCACCTGAACATGCCGGGCGGCTGCGAAATCGAGGTCCACGAGGCCCAGCAGATCCCCGGAATGTAGCGGGCAGGGTAACCCCGATCCGCCGGTGTGTGCGCCGCTGCTCCGCGGCCGCGGCGGGCACACCGCGATTTCACAGAATCCGGAACCACGCCGTCCGGCAAACCCGGGCACCGCCCACGATGACCACGCCAGGGTTGGGATCCCCGCCGCGTCGCTGCTGGCCGCCCTCCTGGCCTCCGTCGTCCTGGGCACCCGGAACCGTCAGTACCGTGGCGGCCGCGGGGTCAGTGGCCGGCGCCGAGTTTCCCGCCGAGGCGTTCGCGCATCACGGCGCTGGCATCGTTCAGACCGATGATTTTCACGTCCGTGCCGTGCCGGCGGTACTTCTCGATGATGGCGTCCAGCGCCGCGATTGTTGAGGCATCCCAGAGGTGGGAAGCGTGCATGTCGATGGTCACGTGCTCAGGGTCCAGTGCGTATTCGAACTGGGTGTAGAGGTCATTGGAGGAGGCGAAGAACAGCTCCCCGTCCACAACATAGGTCGCAGTTTCGTGCCCATCAACGGTCCTCACGATCCGTTCAACGGTGACGAAGTGCGCCACGCGGCGGGCGAACAGCACCATCGCCACCAGCACACCCACACCTACCCCGATGGCGAGGTTGTGCGTGGCGACGACCACGATGACCGTGGCGACCATGACCAGCGTTTCACTCTTGGGCATCATCGTCAGGGTGCGGGGGTGGATGCTGTGCCAGTCGAACGTGGCCCAGGAAACGAAGATCATTACCGCGACCAGGGCGGCCATCGGGATCACTGAGACGAGATCCCCGAGGCCCACGACAAGGATGAGCAGGAAAACGCCGGCGAGGAAGGTGGAGATCCGGGTGCGGGCTCCGGAGGCTTTGACATTGATCATGGTCTGGCCGATCATCGCGCAGCCGCCCATGCCGCCGGTGAAACCAGTGACGATGTTCGCCACGCCTTGGCCCCAGGCTTCCCGGGTCTTGGGCGAGCGGGTATCGGTGACATCGTCCACGAGCTTGGCGGTCATCAGGGATTCAAGCAGACCGACGAAGGCCATGGCCAGGGCGAACGGGAAGATGACCTGCAGCGTCTCAAGGCTGAACGGGACATTCGGGATGAACAGGGTCGGCAAGGATTCAGGCAGGTCGCCCTTGTCGCCCACGGTCGGGACCGTCACGGAGGCAACGACCGTGATGAGTGTCAGCACGATGATGGCGACCAGCGGGGCAGGCACTGCCCTGGTCAGCTTCGGCAGACCGAACACGATCACCAGTCCCAAGGCAGCGAGAGGGTAGACCAGCCACGGAACATTGATCAGTTCGGGAACCTGGGACATGAAAATCAGAATGGCCAGGGCGTTGACGAAGCCCACCATCACCGAGCGGGGAATGAACCGCATCAGCTTCGCGACCCCGGAAACACCCAGGATGATCTGGAAGACCCCGGCCAGAATGACGGCGGCGACGAAATAGTCCAGGCCATGGGACTTCACCAGCGGCGCAATCACCAGCGCGATCGCACCGGTCGCCGCCGAGATCATCGCCGGGCGTCCGCCGACGAAGGCGATGGTGACGGCCATGGTGAAGGAGGCGAACAGCCCGAGCCGCGGATCCACGCCGGCGATGATCGAGAAGGCGATCGCTTCCGGGATCAGCGCCAGGGCGACGACCAGGCCGGCGAGGACCTCGGTCTTGAGCCGGCGCGGGGACTTGAGTGTTTCCCGGACAGACGGCGGCTGTCCAGGGGTATAGGAGGGGGTATCCCCGGCGGATTTCACGGCCATTGCTGGCTCCGTTCATGGTCAGGAAGACGCAGGGCATGCGGCTTCGCTTTCTCGAAGAATGAGGGAGGCGCCGCACTGCGCCGGGAAGAGCGGGAACTACCCTTGAAGGTCTCACCACTCAACAGAAACCCTACCCTAACGTGATGGTAGAGTTTGAATTGGAACAGGCCGGAGGCCCCTGATGACAGCAAGAACCACCAGCTCCACCATGCACATCGGTGAACTGGCAGAACGGACGGGTCTGTCCCTGAGGACCATCCGACACTACGACGACGTCGGGCTCCTGCCAGCAACGTCCAGGACAGACGGCGGCTTCCGGGTGTATACGGAGGATGATTTCGACCGTCTCATGGTCATCAAACAGATGAAACCCCTCGGGTTCTCGCTGGAAGAAATGGCCGAAATCCTCGGCATCCTGGCCTCAAGCGAGGCCACGGGCACCGACGAGGAAGCACACGCCCGACTTTCCGTGTTCCTGGCGAAAGCGGTCCATCAACGGGCCAAGATGGCCCGTAACCTGTCCCAGGCGGACGAGTTCATCCGGAGGCTCAACGAACAGCCCTGACGGGCCGGTGGCCGGTGGCTCTTCCCTGGCGGGTTGGACCGGACGTAGGCTGTGGATCGGAGAGCCGGGAAGCCTGGTCGGCCCGCGGGGTAACGTGCCTGCGGAACGCCGTGGCAGCCGCCTCGGTCGTTGTCGCTGGACCGAGGGAACGGGACCCATCATGACTTCAGCATCAGATCCCGTCATTGACGCTACACGGCTCGTGAAGACGTTCGGCAGGACCCGTGCCTTGGACGGCCTTGACCTGCGCGTCGGTCCGGGTGAGGTCCACGGATTCCTTGGCCCCAACGGGGCCGGCAAATCAACAACCTTGTGGGTGCTCCTCGGGCTCATCCGCCCGAGTTCGGGAACGGCGCGGGTGTTCGGGCTCGATCCCTTGCGGGACCCGGTCCGCGCCCACCGGGACATCGCCTATGTTCCCGGGGATGTGAGCTTATGGCCGAACCTGTCCGGCGGGGAAGTCATTGACCTGCTCACCGGACTGCGGGGCGGCTCCGAGGAGCGGCTGCGCCGGGAACTGATCGATGAGTTTGAGTTTGATCCGCGGCGCAAGGCCCGGACGTATTCGAAAGGCAACCGGCAGAAGGTGGCACTCATCGCGGCGTTCGCCCGCCCGGCCCGGCTCTATCTGCTCGATGAGCCCAGTGCCGGCCTGGACCCGGTGATGGATTCGGTGTTCCGCCGGCAGGTCCAGCGCGTCAGTGCCGAGGGTGCCACGGTTCTGCTCTCCAGCCATATCCTCAGCGAAGTCGAGCAGCTCTGCGGCCGGGTGACGATCATCCGTTCCGGAAAGGCCGTGGAATCGGGGACCCTGGCTGAGCTGAGGCATCTGAAGCTCACCCATTTCCGTATCGAGGGCGCTGATGCCGGCCTGCTAGCAGCCCTGCCCTGGGTGCAGGGCGTCCTGACCGACGGGGACGTTGTCGAGTTTGACGTGGACGCAGCCGACCTAGCACCGGTGTTGGAAGCGGTCGCGGCGGCCGGGATCAGCGGTCTGAACGTTTCCCCGCCGTCGCTGGAGTCCCTGTTCCTGAGCCATTACAGCGACTCCACCGGCCAGGTGCTCTGATGTCCGGCATCATGGCCCTGGTGCTGGCCCAGGCACGCAGGGACCGGATAGTCCTGCCCGTCTGGATTCTGGGCATCGCCTTTCTGGGATTCGCCGTGGCAGGTGCGGTGGCCACGGAATTCGCGGACGAGGCCGACCGGGCGGCGATCATCGGTGTGGCGGCGGTGAGCCCGGCGTTCCTGTTCGTCCGCGGCCTGCCCGACGGGGCTGGTGTCGGAGCGGTGGTGTTCTTCCAGGGCTATGCCTTCACCGCCGTGCTCGCAGGTCTGATGAGCACGTTTCTGGTCATCCGGCATACCCGTACCGATGAAGAGCTCGGACGCGCGGAGCTCATCGGCTCCGTGCCGATCCCGCGGGCCGCGTCACTGACGGCAACCCTGATGCTGGGGGCAGCCGCGAATCTGGTGCTGGCTCTGTGCGTGGCCGCCGGTTTCGCCGCCGCCGGGCTGCCAGGACCCGGGGCAGTCACGGCCGGGGCCGCTGTCGGTGCGGTCGGGGCCTTTTTCGTGGCCGCCTCCGCGGCCATCGCCCAGGTCATGCCCTCGGGTCGGGCCGCCAACGGAGCGGCAGCGGGTCTGGTCGGTGCGGCATATTTCCTGCGCGGTATCGGCGATGCGTTCGGCACCCCGAGCGCCGATCTGACCCGGGTCACCAGCGGATGGGTTTCGCTGCTCTCGCCCATCGGGTGGGGCCAACGCTCCCGGCCCTTCTCGGCCGCCGATCCCGTGCCGCTGCTGGTCCTGACGACGGCGGCCGCCACCTTGGCCCTCGCTGTAGTAGCGGTCAGAAGGGGCAGGGATCTGGGCGCCAGCCTGCTGCCTGAACGTGCCGGCAGGGAGCGTGCCGGCACCGGGGGTGGCTCGTTCCTGGGCCTGGCCTGGGGCCAGCAGCGGCCCACCATGATCGGCTGGTGCCTTTTCGCAGCCCTGCTGGGAGGGATCGCCGGGGGGCTCGGGCCCGTGGTCAGTGACGTGATTGGCGGCAATGAATCGCTCCGGGAGCTGATCCTCCGGCTCGTCCCTGGCAGCCGGGCGGAGATCATCGATGTGTTCACCGCTGCCCTGCTGGGCATCGCCGGTGTCCTGGCCGCGGCCGCCGGTATCCAGGCGATACTGCGGCTCCGCGCAGAGGAAGCCGAGGGCCGGGCCGAACTTCTCCTGGCCACGCCCCGCTCCCGGGCACGGTGGCTTGGCGCGAACCTGGTGCTGGCCGCGACCTCGGTAACGGTCGTGGCCGCCGTCGCCGGGACCGCAGCGACCATCGGCCTTACCCTCTCCGGCGTGGTGAACGGCCCGCCGGGCCTGCTGATCGGTGCTGCGCTGGCCCACGTCCCGGCCGCCGCCGTGTTCGTCGCGGCAACGGCGGTCCTCTTCGCAGCGGTGCCAAGGGTGAGTATTCCGTTGGGGTGGGGCATGTTGGCCGGCGGCCTGGTCCTGGGCCAGTTCGGTGAACTGCTGCGCCTGCCTGCCTGGCTGCAGGATGTGAGCCCGTTCCGGCACTCCGCGGCGATGCCAGTGGAGCCGTTCGACCCCGCAGCTGCCCTGACCATGACCGCTATTGCCCTTGCCGGGGCAGGGATCTCCGCCTACCTGCTCCGGCGCCGCGACCTCACGGCGTGATGCCGACCGCTCGGACAAGTGGTGCCCGCTGTGTGGCTGGTGGCCGCACCGGACAGGTCCACGCGACCATAGCGGGCGTACACGAGCCGGGCCGCGACGGTGTATTTGACCCAGTAGCCCCTCTCCGCCGCGGCGGTACCGAGCCCGATGAGCAGATAGGATTTACCGGTCCCGGAGTCGCCGATCAGGCACAGGGGTGCGCCCTTGCGGATCCATTCCCTTGTGCGTCGCCAGGCTTCGATGCAGGCTGCCTTTCCGATGAGGGCGGTGCCGGCGGTCCCGACGAAGGTGTGATCGTTGGACATGAGTCCTGCAAGGTCTCCTGCGTTGATGCGTTCGCTGAAAAGAATGGCCAAAGCTGCAGCGTCATCTATGCCCGAACGCTACCGGATGACCTGCGGGCGCCGATCCAAGCCCCGGCCGGTATGCGCGCATGGTGTGGGATCGGCGGCCCCGGGGTCCGTTTCGTCCTGGCCTGCCATGAGATCTTCGAACGGGTCCGTTGGGATCCGAACTCCGGAGGGGTCTGAGATCAGCTGCTGCATCCGGTGGCTGCTGTCCCGAACCGTGACCCGGAACTTCGCTTTCGATCCGGTCGTTGGCATGGCATGAACAGACGCGTGAGCATCCCGGCTGTCGTCCTCCTCACCGCCATCGCGGTCGCCGTCGGGCTGTATCTGTTCCAGCCGTGGCGGATCTTCACCAGTAGCACGGTGACCGAGGCCGTTCCGCCCGCTGCGTCGCCGACCAGCCCGCCGGCGGGGCCCTCAGCGGCCGCTCCGCGGGAACTGGTGAAGGGCGAACTTATCAGCCATGAGCATGCCAGCTCCGGAACCGTGAGAATCCTCGAACTCTCCGACGGGACCCGGATTCTCCGCTTCGAAGGTCTCGATACCTCCGATGGCCCGGACCTTCGGGTATGGCTCAGCGACGCCCCGGTGATCGAAGGAACGGCCGGCTGGCATGTCTTCGACGACGGCGCCTACCTCGATCTGGGCGCGCTCAAAGCCAACAAAGGGGACCAGAACTACGAGATCCCGCCCCGAGCGACGCTGGCCGACTACAGCTCGGTCAGTATCTGGTGCGCACGTTTCGCTGTCTCCTTCGCCGCCGCGGAACTGAACAGCTAACCGGCGGTCAGGTGTCCTGCACAGCAGCTACATGGCTGAACGCCGGCGGGCTCAGACCCGTTGCCGGGAACCCGGGGACCGCACTTGCTCATGAGCCAAACGCCTCCGTCCCTTCCGCCGCGCTTCACGGTCTTTGGGCGCGGCAGTTACGCCGAAGCGCTGCGGATCGGGGCGATCCTCCGCAAGGAAACGGTGGGCGGCGCCCTGCTGGTAGCTGCTGCCCTCATCGCACTCATCTGGGCCAGCTCCCCGGTCTCCGAGAGCTATTTCGCGCTCCGGGACTTCAGGATGGGTTACGAGCCCTGGCACCTTGAACTCAGCCTGGGCTGCTGGCGATCTTCTTCTTCCTGGTCGGCCTTGAGCTTAAACGGGAGTTTGTGGCGGGGGATCCTCGGCAGCTGAACAAGTCAATTGTTCCCGTTACCGCTGCGGCAGGCGGCGTGGCCGTTCCGGCCCTCATCCACGCCGCGGTCAACTTCGCCAGCCCCGAGACATTGCGGGGATGGGCGATCCCCACCGCGACGGACATTGGAAGCCTGCACGATGACCACGCCAAGGTGGGCATCCTGGCCGCATCCCTGCTTGCCGCGCTGCTGGCAACGGTGGTGCTGCGGATCAGGAACCGCCAATACCGGCAGGCCGAGGAAGCAGAGAAGGTCGACTCCGACCACGACGGAATCCCAGATGTCTACGAGAACAGCCCCTGAACCCCGCCGAGTCAACCGGCGAGGTCAGGCCGCCGGGTCGAACGGTTCAACAGGCATCGCCGCGGAGTGGCGGAACGGGCTCACATCCTGAATACACTCAGGCGGGAGCTGCGACTCGCCGAACTGGCCCATTGCCAGGCCGCCGGCCAGCATAACCCAGCCCATGGGGACGCTGAGCCGCGGCGGCGCCGCGAAGACGATTGCCGCTGCCGAGGAGAAGACAGCGTCCTGTTTGCCTGCTGCATCAACGGCACGGCTTTCCTGGCTTTCTCCTCCATCGCCGAAAAACCGGCCGCCGGCTCCGGGCCGGCCGGTCGTTGTCGTTCCTGGGCGGGCTGAGGGAAGGTGCCGGGACCGTGGCCGTGCACAGCCTCTGGCTGATCTTCCCGGTCTTCCCGGTCGCCGCGTGGGACATCGCGTCCGTATGGGCGCTGCTGGTCACGGCCAGCGGCGTCCAGCGGATTATTGCCGGCTACCGGTCCCGCGGTGAGACCCTGGCCCGTCCAGCCAGCGGCGCCGGAACCAGACCAGACCCGCCATGGCCTGGCGCACCACCGGAGAGGCCAGACGCTCCCTGACATCGGCGACGGCGGCATTCCACACACCGTCCGAATAGGTGGGGTAGGGGTGCGTCGTTGCGGCGATGTCGGATGTTGTCAGGCTTTTCTGGACCGCCAGGGCCAGTTCAGCCAGGGATTCCCCTGCCCGCGGGCCGACGATGGTGCCGCCCAGAATTTTTCCCCGCCGGTCCACGATCAGCCTCGTGAAACCGCCCGTGGTGTCCTCCGTCACGGCCCGGTCCACATGGGTGTGCCGGACCGTCCGGGCCCGGTGCTGCAGACCGCCGTCGGCGGTCGTGAGCCCGACGACGGCCACCTCAGGGGACGTGAACGTCACCCGGGGCACGATGCCACTGACCTGGCGTTTGAGCCCGAGCACCGCGTTCGACACTGCCACCGACGCATGCACGCCGGCCAGATGGGTGAACCGGGGGTTCGCGGTCACGTCTCCCGCGGCCCAGATGAGCGGATTTGAGGTCATCATCCGCGAATCCGTGATGACATGGCCGTCCTCGTCCAGCTTGACCCCGACCCGTTCCAGGCCGAGACCCTCGGTGCGTGGTGCGCGTCCGGTGGCCAGGAGAACGACGTCGGCGTCAACGGCAGCGCCGTCGCGAAGCAGGAGCCGGGATCCGGCATCCGTGGTGACGGCGTTCTCGACCGTGGAGTTCTCGAGGATGCGGACACCGTCGGCTACCAGGCTGTCCCGGAGGAGGCCGGCTGCGTCGGGATCTTCCTTGGGGAGGATCCCGGAGCGGACGATCATGGTGACCTCGGATCCGAGGCGGGCGAAGGCCTGCCCGAGTTCGCAGGCGACCGGGCCGCCTCCCACAATGGCCAGCCGCGCCGGAAGGGCGTCGAGTTCCCAGATCGTGTCCGAGGTGACAGTCGCCGCGGGGTCCAGGCCCGGGATGCCGGTGCTGACCGGCGCTGCGCCGGTAGCGATCAGTGCCTGCCGGAAGCGGATCGTTCTGCCGTCAACCTCGGCCACCCCGGGGGTGCGGAACGTCAGGGTGCCCGTGATGACCTGCACGCCGGCGGCTTCGAGTGCCGCAGGGGAGTCGACCGGTTCGATCGTGCTGATTGCGGCGAAGATGCGCTGGCGCACCGCGGCGAATTTCGGAGGTTGCCCGGTCAGCGCGCGCCCGGTCCTGGCGTGTGCGGCTGCCGACAGGAGGGTCTTGGACGGGACGCATCCGGTCCACAGGCAGTCCCCGCCGGTGCGGGCCTGCTCGACCAGAAGGGTTCGTGCGCCGAACCCGGCCGCCGTGGTGGCACCTATGATTCCGGCCGTCCCGCCTCCGACCACCAGGAGGTCTACGATCGGGTTCTCGACTGCCATGATGGACTCCTGGTGGTGTTGTTGAATGCCGGACAGTGCGCCTGCCGCTGTGCTTTTGTCCGCCAACCGCGTCGCTGCGCCGGAACAAACCTGAAGGAGCCCCTCCATCCGCGACAAATACACGCTGTTTGCCCCGTTCTACGACCTGTTGTCGGGCGAATACCCTGTCTATCATGCCGGGCGGGTGCTCGGCATCGATGCCCTGGCCCCCACAGCGGGCCAGCAGGTGCTGGACATCGGATGCGGAACAGGACTGAATTTTCCGCTGCTGCAGGAGCGCATCGGTGCCGCCGGGACCATCGTCGGCATCGACCGCAGCGCCGGAATGCTCCGCCAGGCGCTGCGCCGCGCCGAGGCCCGCGGCTGGCAGAACGTGATCCTGATCCAGGCGGACATGGTGCTGCTGGACCCCCGGTCAACCGCCGCCCGCATCCAAGCGAGCGGGGGCTCGGCCGTCTCCGATGCCGCCCTTGCGACCTACTCGTTGTCCCTCATGGGGGACTGGCAGCAGGCCTGGACGAACACGACCGGACTGCTCGCCACGCATGCGCGGGTCGGGGTGGTGGATATGCAGGACCCGGAGGGATGGGCGCGGTGGCTGACTCCGCTGGCACGGCTGGCCTGCGCACTGGGAGGATCCGACATCACCGCCGCCCCCTGGCGAGCCGTCGAGGAACGGTGCGTCGACGTCGTGCGTGCCTCGGCCCGGGGCGGGCACCTCCAGATCCGGGCCGGAAAGATGATGCATGACGGGTGAGCCCCCGCCCGGTTCACCTCCTTGGCCTCACCGTGGCGCCGGGCGCAGCTCCCGATGTTTATTTGCTGTGTAGCGCAGATTACTGAACGGCATCATGGGCCGGCCATACGTTGAAGACGTCAGCGAGAAACTCTTCGATGGAAGGTTGCCGTCATGGCTTCTGCATCAGCTCTTTCACGTCCCACGTCCGGCACCGGCATCGGCAGGCGCGTTCTCGCCGGGGCCGCCGGGGGCATCGCCGGCGGTGTCGTGTTCGGGATTCTCATGGCGATGATGGGCATGCTGCCGGTCATCGCGTCCATGGTCGGCTCCGATTCGGCGGTGGTCGGGTTCGGCGTCCATCTGATGATTTCGGTGCTGATCGGCCTTGGCCTGACGGTGTTGTTCGGCACCCGGTTCCTGACCGGGTATGGCCGCGGCGCCCTGGTCGGGCTCGGTTACGGGGCCATCTGGTGGGTCCTTGGGCCGTTGATGATCATGCCGGTCATGATGGGCATGCCCCTGTTCGCCCTGAACCTGGCCGCTCTGATGAGCCTCATGGGCCACATGATCTATGGCGTTATTCTGGGACTGGTGGCGGTCCGCGTCCTGACGAGCCGGGCATGACCGATACCTGCCGGGTCGATGTGGCGGCCACCGTCTCCGGGGACCTGCGCCCGTGGGCCCCGCGGCAACGAGAGGCAGACCCGCTGATGTCAGGACCCGCTGACCCGTTCAGCTGTTTGAATGAAGTTGATCTGTTCGCTGACCTGAGCGCACAGGAGATCGAGGCCATGGATCTCATGGCCCCGGCCCGGCTGTTCCGCCGCGGGGAACTGCTGTTCAGCCAGAGCCAGCGTGTCAAGGCGCTGTTCATCCTCAAATCCGGCCGGGTGCGTATTTTCCGGGTCGCCGAGGACGGCAAGGCCCTGACGATGGCCATCCTGGAACCGGGCGCGGTATTCGGGGAGATGATGCTCGTGGGGCAGCGGATGTATGACAACTACGCCGAGGCCATCGAAGACTCCGCGATCTGCCAGCTCAGCGTGGATGAAGTCGAACGGTTCCTGCTCTCGGATCCCCGCATCGCCATCCGCATCTCGCGGCTCCTGGGCGAACAGGTCGCCCGCCTCGAACAGCGCCTGACCGACCTTGCGCTGCGGCCGCTGGCCGCCCAGGTGGCGTCCACCCTGCTCAAACTCGGTGACGCCGCGGGGCCGACGCGCTTCGGGCAGGCCCGGACCATCCACCTCACCCACGAACAGCTCGCGGGCCTCCTGGGCGCCTCCCGGGAGGCCACCAGCAAGATCATGGGTGACCTCACGGCCAGGAAGGCCATCCGCCAGGGCCGCGGGCGCATCGTCATCCAGGACCGCGACATCCTGCAAAAACTGGCACGGAGTACCTCATGATTACCGCCACGTTCCATGGACAGGTGATCGCCCGCTCGGAGCAGACCGTGTACCTGGAAGGCAACCACTACTTCCCCGCGGAATCCATAGTGCCCGGCGCGCTGGAGGCCAGCTGGGTGCGGACGCTGTGCTTTTGGAAGGGGATGGCCCGCTACCACCACGTCCGCGCAGGAGGCCACCGGTCACCGAACGCCGCGTGGTCCTACCCGCGGCCCACACCCCTGGCCCGGATGATCAAAGGCCACGTTGCCTTCGCCCCCGGCACTGGGGTGATCGTCAGCGGCCAACGCCCCTGACCGTCGGCTTCACCGCCTTCCGGGCGCGGGACGGTAACATAGGGTCGGGGTCAGATCCTGGGTTATCAGGGAGCGAGTTTTTGGAGAAAGGCCCGAAAGCTCTCCGGTAGCACGAACCCCTTTGCTTGGTCCTGGGTTCCGGCCCAGTCCGTGCCGGTTACCAGTCCTCCGGCCGCCACAACCTCAGATACCAACTCCGCCGGAACCGGTCCTGTCGGATCTGCCAGGAGCCTTGCCCGGGTTCGCCCGGACAACTTTTCCCACCACGACTGCTCTACCTCAAATTCGGTCATGGACAGAGCCTAAACCGTCGGAGCAAGGGCGGCCATGGTGCGGAACGCCGTCGACCGGAGCCGCCCGTCCAGCCCCGTAAAGACAGTGCTTTTGCCGCTGGGCTCAGATCCGGGCATCCGACTGGGTACTGCACGCACGGTGGCGCGGGCATCCGCTGAACACGGCGGCCCGGCTCATCCGGTGTGCATGCGCCGACCGCTACGCACGGAACCCACGATTGAGTCCTCCAAACACGGGGTTCCCAGGCTCGAAACAGCGGTCAAATTTTCTTTATGATTGCCATCTTCACCCGGGCTGCGGAGGGGCCGTGGTCGGCGAACAGGTTCACCCCGTGCAGGCAGCTGAACGGGTCCGGGAACAGGTCGGCCTCCCTCTCATGCGGCGACCAGGTCTGTCTGTTACCCCCTGCTATCAAGGCAAGGTCGCGGCCCCGTGATCCTCAACGTTCATGCACGCCCCTTGAGCACTCGCACTGCCGTCAGACCCAGGACAGCCCCGTACATCAAGTGACCCACCAGGGTCATCGCAGCCATGAATTCCAGAGTGAACACGGACACGCCCAGCATTAGGGGCGTGATTAGCAACCCACCCACGCCCCACCAAACGACCCACCACAGGACCCCGTATACCAGGCCTGTGACGGCGCCTTTGCCGTAACTGGTGAGGAACTTGCCCGCGAAGAGGACCGTCAGTCCCAGACCGACCGCGACCGAGATCGTCAAATGGATGATAAGCCCGGCTCCGGCGGAGTCGGAGCCAACCATGGACGCGATCATGGGGAACATGCCCATCTGCGCCATCAGGAAGCCGAACACGATCCCGCCGGCGAGGCCGCCGATCACTCCGGCCAGGATCCGGCGGCCCAGCGTGGACCAGGGGTGGGGATGATGCGCGGGAACGTGTGAAGAGGACACAGTAGCCTGCCTTTCATCGCTGGAAGAGCAAGCGTCGAGCGGGAACTCGGTCACGTGCCTGTCCGTGACTACTTTCTCTTCCTTACGGCGTGGACCCTGAAAAGGTGTTCGCTGCCCTGCCGACGGAGCGCCTCGCCGCTTCCGGAAAACCCAGGACAGCTTTCAGCAGTCCTGGCCGCCCTTGGCCGTCGACGTATCATTCACTCGTCTGTTCCCTTTCTGCGAGGTCGAGCTTTCGCCGGGCTCCGATGACGTGGAGAACCATGAGGTCGTTCGGGGGCGTGATGACGGCGGTGACTTTAGGGATGGTGCTCCGGTCCCTCCGGGGCCGATAAGCGGGTCCGGCGGATGCTCGAATCCACACGCGGTTCATTGAATTGCCGGACATGGTGGACCTGATTATGGATCGCATTGAACGTCCTCACGGTCGATGCCGGGCTTGTGTGTGCTCTCTACCCGCCACGCCTTCGGCGGTGAGGCCGGCGACCGCGGTGGCCTTGTCGGGGAATGATCTGGCGAGTGCCATCACGGTCCCGTCGGGGCCCTCAGCGGGAACCTGAAACGCATGTCCTCATCGGTGAAGAGCTCGAATGTACCTGTCATCGTTATCCTCCTGGACGCGGAATGAGCCGGGCGCCGGTCTTTCTCTTCGAGCCCGGGGACGCTACGTTCCGGCCTCTGGGCAGGGGAGGGATTCAGTCCTGGCTTCTGTGACACGTGCCATACATACAGGCTTTATCCTACGCGGACAGCAATCATGATGGCGAGTACCCGGGGACTCCGGTGAAGTGTTCTTCGCGCCTGGAGCCTTTTCGGGACCCCAGCCGCCTCCCAGTGGGAGCGCCTGTGGATAGTGTCCGGTAACGGGCAGATAATGAACGCAAGGCACGTCGTGTGCCGGGCGGGCCTCTGCCTCTGGGCTCCGGCCCGTTTTTCTGGGGAGGAGGTTCCCATGCCGCTGTCGGATGAAGAGCGTCGTCGCCTTGAAAAGCTCGAACAGGATCTGGCCGCGACGGACCCGGACCTGGACCTCGAATTGAAGTCCGGATTACCCCGCGGCATGGCTGCCAACACTGTCTACGGTCTTCTGGCCGCGTTGGCCGGCTTCGCGCTGGTCATCGGGGGGATCATCACGCAGCTCACGATCATGGGCGCCATCGGATTCCTCGTGATGGTTGCAGGCGCTCACTGGTTCCTCAACGGCTTTCGTTCCCGCCATGAGTCCGGTAGCAGCCTGGACCTGGCGGCGCGACTTTGTAGCATCCGGCCCTGTGGATCTGGTGTTCCGGACGGGCAGCGAGTCATGGCAGTCACAGTCCCGCACCGGGGGTGCCGCTGGGCGGGACCAGGCAGGGGACGCAGGCTTGCTGGAGGAGTACTCTGTGATGTATCCGTCCGGCACGGACGGATTGCTCCGGAATTAGGGGATGAAAGAACGTGGCTGCTGATCCAACGCCGAGGCCATCAGCGGGGCCGCCCCCGGCCCCGCGTCGGGAAAACGAACCTACGCCCTCGAAGCCGGAACGCCCTCCCCGGAAACCGTCCCCGGGCCAACCCGGGGCCGCGGAAGTGACGCGGGCCGGGATGATCTGGGTTGCCGTCAGCGCCGGGCTGATCATTCTGGTGTTGCTCATCATCTTCATCCTGCAGAACCAGGATCGCGTCACCGTGCACTATCTTGGGGCCGCCGGCGAGCTGTCCCTGGGCATGGCGCTGTTCATCGCAGCCGTGGCTGGCGGGATCCTGGTCGCGATCGCCGGGGCAGCGCGGATCCTTCAGCTGAGAAGCCAACGCCGCCACCCGCCCGGCCAGCCGTCGGCCCCGCCGGGACCCGCCACAACCAGCCGAACCGAACCCACACCCCGACCGGGGGGTCCACCGAACTAGTGGGCATTTTCGTTAGTTCGTCGGGGGTCAGGCGGCCAGTTCGTGGTCGTGTTTGTTCAGGCGGTGCAAGTAGTCGTTGAGGTCGGCGCGGGTGTATTTCCAATCGAACGGTTCCGCGGTCGCGTTGTAGCGGTTCTGGAAGGCGAGCACGCGCTTGGCGAGCTGGTCGAGGTCTTTGAAATCGCCTCCGGTGATGGCCTTGCGCTGCAGGATGGAGAAGTAGATCTCGACCTGGTTCAACCATGAGGCATGCACGGGCAGGTGGACCAGCGTGGCGGTAGGCCACGCGGCGTCCATCCGCTCGATGGAGCGGGCCCCGTTATGCGAGGATCCGTTATCGACCACCCAGAACACCCGCTTGGCCGAGGCGTAGGGCTCGGTGGTCATGACCTTCTCCACCAGTTCGGCGAAGGGTGCGATCCCGGTCTTTTCGGCGATCGTGCCGATCACTTCCGCGCGGTGGACGTCGTAGGCGGCAAAGTAGGCCAGGGTGCCGCCGCGGCGGTATTCGAACTCGATCCTGCGGGTCCGCCCCGGGCCCGGGGCCAGGCCTGGATGGCGCCGGCGCAGGGCCTGCAGCTGGGATTTCTCGTCGGCGCTGATCACGTACTCGTCCGGCCCGAGCGGTTCGCCGTCCCGGATGCGGGCGTAGAGATCCAGCACCCGCGCCGCCTTGGTCTCGAAGGCCGGGTCGCGGGGGAAGATCCAGGACCGGTGCTGCCACGGTTTGATCGCGTCCTTGGCCAGCCAGCGGGCGACAGTGGCCTGGCTGATCGATGCGACCAGCCCCTCGGCGACAGCCTCGTGCGCCAGTTCCGCACCGGACCAGCGTCCCAGCGGCACGTCCTTCTCCGCCGGCGGGGTGCAGGCCAGGGCCTTGATCCCGGCGACCTGCACCGGGGTGAACGTGTGCGGCCGCCCGGTCCGGGCCAGGTCCTTGAGCCCGTCCAGCCCGCCGGCGGCGTAGCGTTTACGCCACTTGCGCACGGTATCGACATGGATCCGCAGGCCCGTGGCGATGACCGCGTTGGGTTCTCCCCGCGCGGCGGCGAGCACGATCCGCGCCCGCAGGACATCACGGTACGGGGCCCGTGCGGAACCGGCGCGTGCGGCCAGCACGGCCTCGGCGGCAGTGGACAGGTTGATCGTGAACGGGGAAGAGATCACCATGGGATCCATTTATCCTCCGCCGGCCGCGCCCCGCCGCGGTGCCACGCCGCACGGCCACCCCGCCGCGGCAGGTAGGGCAGAATGAAGGCCATGGCCAGGATTCCCGAATCGACGAAGACCTCCCTGCACCAGCGCCTGACCGCCCGCGCCAGGGAACGCTGGCCGCAGATCGAAAGGATCAACACCCGCTTCCGGGCCGGTTTCGCCTACGTCGACGCCGTCCTTCCCGGCGGGGAAGTACAGCAGCTGTGCCGGCTGCGCTATGCCGGCTACGCCAACCAGTGGGGCTTCGCGATCTACCGCGCCAGCCACGACGACTACGAGGACAACTACCTGCCCACCGGGCTGGCCGGCGGCACTGCCGAAGACGCCCTCGACACCGCCTGCGGCCTCTACCTCGCCGACCCCACCGCCTGGACCTAGACCCCCGACGAACTAACGAAAATGACCACTAGTCGCGGCGACGCTACAGGGTCCCGGCCCGGATCCGGAGGTGCCCGCCACGGGCAGACCGGCTGACGACTGCGGCAACGTCTTCCTCCACAAGGCGGCGCCCGGTCCCTCTACGATCCGGGAAGCGGTGGACGCGGGGCCATCAGCCGTGCGGCCGGCTGGCCGACCGCACCCACAAGTTAAGTCTTAGAGCGGGCGAATGTTCTCCGCCTGCGGTCCCTTCGGGCCCTGGGCCAGATCAAACTGGACTTTCTGGTTCTCTTCCAATGAACGGTAGCCGCTGCTGGCGATCGCCGAATAATGGGCGAACACATCGGCCGAGCCATCATCATTGGCGATGAACCCGAAGCCTTTTTCAGAGTTGAACCATTTCACTGTTCCAGTTGCCATATCTGTCGTCCCGATATTCTCTGTAATCCCGGCCCTCACTGGCCGCGGAGACCCTTCTCCGCTACCCCCAACGTAAGGTGCCGGATCGGCAGGTGCAAGCGTCCCGCCAGGGAAGCCCTGGACCGGAAGCCCTGGACCGCGCATGACCGGCCCGCTCCACCGGCTCAACCGTCCTGCGGACGGCAGCGCAGCGGATGCCTTGTGTCTGCGCTTCGCTTGTTTCCTCACACAATCCATTAACAGCTTGCCCTTCGGGTTGCGCCGGCTCCGTCGGGCACAGCTACGCGAAGCTCCGCCAGCAGGCATAAACATGGTGGGGGAGAATGAAACCGGTACTCCAGGCACCCGCCCCGCCCCAGCGGATGGAGCATCAGCTCATGAGCACCCAAACATTGACCCACACGATCACGACCGACACCTTAGAACCGGTCACCGCGCCGGTACTTCCCGCCGACGACCGGGCAGGAGACGGGTACGACTGGATGGACACCCTCGAGGGCACCGCCTGGTCGGTGCTGCCCAACTGGGGCAGCGAAGGCCGGGACGCCGGATCCTGGCCCTACATCATCGTCGCCGTGGCCCGCACCCGCGACCGGAACGGGGAACCGTTCGGCTACGGCATCTGCGTCGAAGGCGACACCGCCACCCACTGGTTCCGGTCCCAGGACGCCTGCTTTGAAGCGGTCAGCGCCGAAGTGTTCTACCACTGGATCTCCGGGCAGTCCGACGGCCCGGACAGCCTCCCCGCCACAGCCGCGGTCCTGCCCGAGCAGGACCGCAAGCCCTACCCCGGCTGGACGAGCTAGAAACCTCTGGTGCCCCGGCCACAACCGGCCGGGGCACCAGAGCGGCACGCCAACACCCGTTGACAACATCATTGAGAGATTCCGGGCAGCCGCCGGACAACGCCCGGAAATTCATGACGTGGACCGAAGGCCTGCAGCCGGGCACCCGCGCCGGGGTGCGGTACACGGTCTTCGGCAACGGCAACAAGGACTGGGCGCGGACCTACCAGGAGGTGCCCAAGGCCATCGACGTCGGGCTCGAGGCCGCCGGCGGCGTGCGGATCTATTACATGGCCGACATCTTCACCTGACCTCCGTCCCCTACTTCAGGGCGAGGGCCAGTGCGTGTTCCCGGTCCAGCAGGCTCTCCTTGATGGCGAGCCCCCAGCGGAAGCCCCCCAGCGTGCCGTCCGTGCGGATCACGCGGTGGCACGGGACAAACAGGGCGGCGGCGTTGAAGGCGCAGGCACTCGCCGCAGCACGGACCGCCTTCGGGTGCCCGGAGAGCGCCGCGTATTCCGTGTATGTCACCGGGCTCCCCGGTGCCACCGACCGGAGCATGTCCCAGGCATGGCTGCGGAAGGGGCCCGACTTCTGCAGCACCGGCACCGCCATGGCCGGGGCCGGATTTCCGGCGTAGAACTCCTCCACGGCGGCGGAGATGGACCCCATGTCCATGACGGGCTCATAATCCCCGGGAAGCAGCTCGGCGTGGATCTGGCCGGTGAGCTCGCCGGGAACCGCTGTCCAGCCGGAGGCCAGCACGGCGCCGTCCCTGGCAATGATGGTGAACGGGCCGTCCGGGGTGGACATGGTCAACAGCTGGGCTTTCATTTCTTCGCTTCCTTCGTGGGAGTCTGGGCGCGGGTGGTGGAACGCGCGGCCTGCGCTGCGGCGCGCCAGAGGTGCATGGTGGCGTAGGAGCGCCAGGGGCTGAGTTCACGGAAATCAGGGCTCAGGGTGGCGCCGTCGATAGCGGGGGCGAGCGAGCGGATGCCGTTGCGCACGGCGGCGTCGTTGGCGAGGAAGACGTCCGGGGCCCCGATGACCCGCATCGCGACGTACCCCACCGTCCACGGCCCGACGCCGGCCAGGGGCAGGAGCTTTGCCCCCAGCCCGGGCAGGTCGTCGCCGTAGCCGAAGTCGAGGTCCCCCGACGCCATCGCCTCCGCGGCCGCGCGGACCGAGTCGATGCGGCGCTGCGGGCCCCGGAGCAGTCCGAAACCGGTCTGCGCAATCTGTGCCGCGGTGGGGAACAGCCGGTGCAGCCCGTCAGCCGGAACGGCGCTCGCGGTCCCGGCCGCGGACAGCCGGACCAGGGCCGTGCGGGCGGCTGCCACGGTGACCTGCTGCCCGATCATCGCCCGGATCAGCAGTTCCTGCGGGTCCACCGCGCCCGGCATCCGCATCCCGGGGGTGTGTGCCACGCTGGCCGCCAGCCGGGGATCGGCCGTGAGGGCGCCGTCGATCGCGACGGGGTCGGCGTCGAGGTCCAGCAGCCGGCGGACCCGGCTGAGCAGAGGGGCCAGGTCCCGCAGGTCCACGGCGCCGCTGGTCAGCACCAGGGGGCGGCCGGGCGCGGCGGCGTCGTACTCCACCCGGAAGCGGGCGTCGCCGTGGGCCAGCCGCAGGGTCCGCGCATAGGACGTGGAGGTCCCGGCCTCGATGCCCGGGACGGCGCGGACCGCGAGGAAATCGAACACCCCGGGATCGAACGGCTCACGGTACGGCAGGTTCAGGGTCAGCGCCGTGGAGGACGCGGGAGCCCGGTGGTGTGCCGTGGCCCGCAGCGCCGTGGGCGTCATGGCGAAGACCTCGCCAATGGTCTCGTTGAACTGGCGCACGCTGCTGAACCCGGCGGCGAACGCGATGTCGGCCGCCTTCATCGACGTGGAGACCAGCAACGTCCGTGCGGTCTGGGCGCGGCTCGCCCGGGCCAGGGACAGCGGACCGGCGCCGAGTTCATGGCTGAGGATCCGGTTGAGCTGGCGTGCGGAATAGCCCAGCCTGGACGCCAGCCCTTCCACGCCGTCGCGGTTGATCACCCCGTCGTTGATCAGCCGCATGGCCCGGCCGGCGAGGTCGGAGCGGAGGTTCCACGCCGGGGTGCCGGGCACGGCTTCGGGCAGGCAGCGCTTGCACGCCCGGTAGCCGGCGTCATGGGCGGCGGCGGAGGTCTCGTAGAACGTGACGTTGCCCGCCTTCGGGGTGCGGGCGGGGCAGGAGGGCCGGCAGTAGATGCCCGTGGTGCGGACAGCGGTGTAGAACTGCCCGTCGAACCGGGGGTCCCGGGCATCGATTGCCCGGTAGCGCTGCCAGAAGTCCATGGCTTCATCCTCCCAGCTGCCTTAGGTCCTTGCTAGCGGAAATCGGACACGGCCGTGGGGGATGGTGCCCCGTCACGGCGGGTTTGTTAAAGTCGGAGCATGACTTTGCACCCGGGGCAGGACGGCAGCGCACCGCTGCGGGAGCTCCTGTCCGGGGATCCCCGGCAGGTGGCACCCCTGCTGCTCGGCGCGGTGCTGACCCACGAGGGACGGGATGGCCCTGTGTCGGTACGGATCACCGAGGTCGAGGCCTATCTGGGGCCGCGTGACTCGCTGCACCCCGATCCCGGCTCCCATACCTTCCGTGGCCCGACGGCCCGCAATGCGCCGATGTTCGGCCCCGCAGGCCACCTGTACGTGTACTTCACCTACGGGATGCACCATTGCGCCAACATCGTGTGCGGCCCGGACGGCATGGCATCGGCCCTGCTGGTGCGGGCTGGCGAGGTCATCGCCGGGCAGGACCTGGCACTGGCCCGGCGGCCGACGTCGAAATCCCCCAAGGACCTGGCGAGCGGGCCCGCACGGCTCGCCACGGCGCTCGGACTCACGACGGCGGACAGCGGGCGGGACGCGCTCGGGCCGCCGTTCCGGCTGGAGCTGGCGCAGGCACCGGCGTCCGGCATCAGCTCCGGGCCGCGGGTCGGCGTCGCCGGCGACGGCGGCACGGACGACTATCCCTGGCGATTCTGGCTGACCGGCGATCCCACCGTGTCCCGCTACAAGCCGGCGAAGGTGCGCACGGCGTAGCTGACGCTGCAACCGGATTCCTTAGCACCCGCGGCGGGGGGATGATGAAGTCTTATGGGCGAGGGTAGACGCGGGAAACCGACAAGCGAGCTGGAAAGGCTCCGGATTTTTGAGACGCTGGCCGCCGAGTACTTCCGCATGGTTGAGCTGTTCACGCCCGATGGAGGCCCGGTGCCGCCCAACGCCGTCGAGGGGGAGCGGCGGCACTGGCTGGAGCTCTTCCGCGCCGCCCTGCTGCGAAAATTCATTGTGCGCGATGAACACGTGTCGATGAAGCTGGTCGTTCGGGCCCTCCGCCTCTGCAACTATTCGGCGGACCGCAAGGTGGCGGAGGGGACGGAAGCCGTGGCTGGCCTGTTCACCGCCGAGATGGTCCAGGGGCGTCAACCTGTGGCGGCGGGACCGGCTCCGGAGGGGCACGACCTTTTCGAGGACGTCCTCTATGGACGGCTCCTGCATGGCGACGCTGACAGGTTCCACCGTTCCGAATGGGCGGACGACTACTCCCGGCTGAGTACCGCGGCGGCCAGCCGGTTCGACGCGGAGCGCGCGCTCCGGAAAGCGCTCGACGTCGTCCGGTACGGGCTCGCGAATGGACTTCTGCGGTCGCCAGGCATGCCGCCCGACGACGATGGGCCCCCTACGGCCGCGAGGCTTTGAGCGGACACCGCGTCCACTCCCTGCTGCACGATTGACTGGACCATTCCGGCCGTATCGGTACAATGCCTGACATGTTTCACAAGCGTCCGCCGAAATGGTTGTAGAATGGACGGTCGGTCTTTTATTCGATAGGGGAACTTTCGATGCACGACGCTGATTTGGCGCATGAACGCGACTATGTGGCCGGACTCTATGCCCGGCTGGATGAGTTGCGGGCGGAAAAGCGCGCCCAGCTGGCCCAGGTGCGGCGTGCCGGCGCGGTCGGCACCATGCAGAATGTGTCCGAACGCGACGCCTTCGCGGCGCTCTATGAGGACCGCCTGGCGCAGCTCGACGCCGTCGACGACCGCCTCGTGTTCGGCCGGCTGGACCTTGACTCCGGGGAAGCCCAGTACATTGGCCGCATCGGTCTGACCACCGAGGACCTCCAGCGGCTCATGATCGACTGGCGGGCGCCGGAAGCCGGCCACTTCTACCAGGCCACCGCGTTCGACCGGCAGGGCGTGCGCCGCCGCCGGCACCTGATCCTGCAGGGCCGCGAGGTCAAGGCCATCGAGGATGACGTGCTCGACGCCGACATGCTCGCCGACAAGGACTCGCTCCAGGGCGAAGGGGCGCTGCTGGCCGCGCTGAACTCCAAGCGCACCGGGCGCATGTCCGACATCGTCGGCACCATCCAGTCCGAGCAGGACCGCATCATCCGCTCCTCCATTTCCGGTGCCCTCGTGGTCCAGGGCGGCCCCGGCACGGGCAAGACCGCCGTCGCGCTGCACCGCGCCGCGTACCTGCTCTACACCCACCGGGACCGCCTCAAGACCGCCGGCGTGCTGCTGGTCGGCCCGACGTCGTCGTTCATGAATTACATCGAACGCGTCTTGCCCTCCCTCGGCGAGACCGGTGTGGTGATGGCCAGCCTGGGCCGCCTGATGCCCGGCATCCATGCGGTCGCGGAACCGGAATCGTCCGTCGCCGCGATCAAGGGCCGGCTGGACATGGCGGGCGTCGTGGCCAACGCCGTCGCCCAGCGCCAGCGCATCCCCGCCGGAAACCGGATCCTGGAAGTGGACGGGCGCAAGCTCGTGCTGACGCCGCGGCAGGTCCGCCGGGCCCGGGACAAGGCACGCGCCAGCGGAAAACCGCACAACGAGGCCCGGGTTTCGTTCGTCAAGATCCTGCTCCGCGAACTCACCGAGCAAATGACCGAGCTGGTCGAAGCCGGCAGCATCGGCAACAACGCCGACCGCTCCTACCTGGCCGAGGACGTCCGGTCCGCCCGGGACGTCCGCATTGCCCTGAACCTGTGCTGGATGCCGATGACGCCGGAAAAGCTCGTGGCGGAACTCCTGAGCAAGCCCGCCATCCTGGCAGCCTGCACGCCCAACCTCACCCCGGCCGAGCGCGCCCTGCTGCTCCGGCCGGCCGATTCGCCGTGGACCGAGTCCGACGTGCCGCTGCTCGACGAGGCCGCGGAACTGCTCGGCGAACTCGACCCCGCGGCCGGGCGGGGCCTGGCCCAGCAGGAAAACGACCGTGCCCGCGATCTCGCCAACGCCAAGCAGACCCTGGTCAACATGGAAACTGCCGGCGTGGATGTCCTCATCTCCGCCGAGGACCTGGTGGACCAGAACCAGGAGCGCGTGTCCCGGCTGACCGCCGCCGAACGTGCCACGACCGACCGCAGCTGGGCCTTCGGGCACATCGTGGTGGATGAGGCCCAGGAACTCTCGCCGATGCAGTGGCGCCTCCTGGTCCGCCGCTGCCCGCTGAAGTCCTTCACCATCGTGGGGGACATCGCGCAGACGAGTTCCGTGGCCGGGGCCAATTCCTGGCAGGGCGCCCTGGCCCCGATGTTCGGCGACCGCTGGCAGCTGGAGGAACTCACGGTCAACTACCGCACGCCGTCGCAGATCGCCGAGGCTGCCGCGCGGATGGCCAACGCGGCCGGACTCGTTGTCTCGGCGCCCAAGGCCGTCCGTGAAGGCCAGTGGTCCCCGTTTATCGACCGTGTGGAGACCGGCCAGATCGTCAACAAGCTCGTAGAGGTCCTGCCGGCCGAGCTGGAGGCGATCGAGGGCGGACTCCTGGCCGTGATCGCCGACGGCGCGCTGCTCCCGGAGGCGACGGCCGCGCTGCGCGCCGTCTACGGACGCCGCGTCGGCACCGGCGCCGGCAGCTATGCGCAGGACATCGTGGTGATCAGCCCCCGCGAGGCCAAGGGCCTGGAGTTCGACGGCGTCGTGGTGCTGGAGCCGACGGCGATGCTCAACCACGAACACGGCCGCGTCGGTGACCTGTACGTGGCAATGACCCGGCCCACCCAGCGGCTGCGGCTCATTGCCGCCGCGGGTGTGCCGGCAGGGATCGAAGACTGAGCCGCGCGCCTGCGGTGGCCCGATCCTGCTAACTTAGATTCCGTGTCCCAGCTAAATAATCTCCAGTCCCAGCAGAATGACCCAAGCTTCGCCAACGTCTGGCAGGAGCTGAAATGGCGCGGCCTCGTCCACGTCTCCACGGACGAGGCGGAGCTGGAAAAGCTGCTTGCCGGTGATCCCGCCACATACTACTGCGGCTTCGACCCCACCGCGCCGAGCCTGCACCTGGGCAACCTCGTCCAGCTGCTGCTGATGCGCCGGATCCAGCTGGCCGGCCACAAGCCGCTCGGGCTCGTGGGCGGGTCCACCGGGCTGATCGGGGACCCGCGCCCGACGGCGGAGCGCACCCTGAACACCAAGGACACGGTTAACGAGTGGGTGGGGTACCTGCAAGCCCAGGTCCGTCGCTTCCTGAGCTTCGAGGGCGACAACGCCGCACGGATGGTCAACAACCTGGACTGGACGGCGCCGCTGAGCGCCATCGACTTCCTGCGGGAGATCGGAAAGCACTTCCGTGTCGGCACCATGCTGCGCAAGGATGCCGTCGCGTCCCGCCTTGGCTCCGACGAGGGCATCAGCTACACGGAGTTCAGCTACCAGATCCTGCAGGGCATGGACTACCTCCAGCTCTTCCGCGACTACGGCTGCGTCCTGCAGACCGGCGGCTCGGACCAGTGGGGCAACCTGACCAGCGGCACCGAACTCATCCGCAAGGTCGAGGGCAAGCACGTCCATGCCCTGGGCACGCCCCTGATCACCAACTCCGACGGCACCAAGTTCGGCAAGAGCGAAGGCAACGCGATCTGGCTGGATCCGGAGATGTGCAGCCCCTACGCCTTCTACCAGTTCTGGCTCAACACGGCGGACGACGACGTCGCGGCCCGCCTGAAGATCTTCACCTTCCTGAGCCGGGCGGAGATCGAGGCCCTGGAGGTTGCCATCGCCGAGCGTCCCTTCGCCCGCGAGGGCCAGCGGAAGCTCGCCTACGAAGTGACTTCCCTCGTCCACGGCGTGGACGCCACGGAAAAGGTCATCGCGGCGTCGGCCGCGTTGTTCGGGAACGGCGACCTCACGGTGCTGGATGAGGCAACCCTCAAGGCCGCGACATCGGAACTGCCCTCAGCGAGCGTCGGCGCCGGCGCGCTGGGAATCATTGAACTGCTGGTGGCCTCCGGCCTGTCGGAGAGCAAGTCCGCGGCCCGGCGCACCGTGGGGGAGGGCGGCGCCTATGTGAACAACGCCAAGGTGTCCGATCCCGAGACCGTTATCGCGCCGGCCCAACTGCTGCACGGACGGTATCTGCTGCTGCGCCGGGGCAAGAAGAACCTGGCGACCGTGGAAGTGTCCCAGCCCTGATCCGAGCCCTGGACCTTCCTCCACGCTCCTTTCCCGCCCGATTTGCCGGGCGGGGGAGGGGCGTGTATTGTTTTCTGAGTCGCCACCGAAGAGTGGCGGCCAACCCCACCAAAAATACAGAAGCGGTTCTTCGGGCGCCTGGCGCAGAAACAAGAATTTGCTTCTTGTTTTGCTGGGCGGATTCACTCCACCGGGTGAATTCCGGGAGAATTTCCCGGATTTGCAAAGTGGAATTGAATGAAATAAGCTGTAAACATCGCAGCGAAGGAAAGCGGAACAAAAGAATTCATTGTAAATGAATTGTTCCGGCAAGTAATTCGAATGTGTCTGTTGTTTGAGAACTCAATAGTGTGCCAAGTTTGTTGATACCAATTTATTGTATGATGGATTGGTTGTTTTGCCGGGTCATGCCACCCCGTGGTGTGGTCTGGTTTTTACAGCCGGTTTCAAATTTTGTGCAGCCCGGGTCCGCGTTTTCCCGCGGGCCTGTGGTTGTGTCTGTTTTTGTTTTACTTCAACGGAGAGTTTGATCCTGGCTCAGGATGAACGCTGGCGGCGTGCTTAACACATGCAAGTCGAACGATGATCCGGTGCTTGCACCGGTGATTAGTGGCGAACGGGTGAGTAACACGTGAGTAACCTGCCCTTAACTCTGGGATAAGCCTGGGAAACCGGGTCTAATACCGGATATGACCTCTCACCGCATGGTGGGGGGTGGAAAGCTTTATTGTGGTTTTGGATGGACTCGCGGCCTATCAGCTTGTTGGTGAGGTAATGGCTCACCAAGGCGACGACGGGTAGCCGGCCTGAGAGGGTGACCGGCCACACTGGGACTGAGACACGGCCCAGACTCCTACGGGAGGCAGCAGTGGGGAATATTGCACAATGGGCGCAAGCCTGATGCAGCGACGCCGCGTGAGGGATGACGGCCTTCGGGTTGTAAACCTCTTTCAGTAGGGAAGAAGCGAAAGTGACGGTACCTGCAGAAGAAGCGCCGGCTAACTACGTGCCAGCAGCCGCGGTAATACGTAGGGCGCAAGCGTTATCCGGAATTATTGGGCGTAAAGAGCTCGTAGGCGGTTTGTCGCGTCTGCCGTGAAAGTCCGGGGCTCAACCCCGGATCTGCGGTGGGTACGGGCAGACTAGAGTGATGTAGGGGAGACTGGAATTCCTGGTGTAGCGGTGAAATGCGCAGATATCAGGAGGAACACCGATGGCGAAGGCAGGTCTCTGGGCATTAACTGACGCTGAGGAGCGAAAGCATGGGGAGCGAACAGGATTAGATACCCTGGTAGTCCATGCCGTAAACGTTGGGCACTAGGTGTGGGGGACATTCCACGTTCTCCGTACCGTAGCTAACGCATTAAGTGCCCCGCCTGGGGAGTACGGCCGCAAGGCTAAAACTCAAAGGAATTGACGGGGGCCCGCACAAGCGGCGGAGCATGCGGATTAATTCGATGCAACGCGAAGAACCTTACCAAGGCTTGACATGGACCGGAAACACCTGGAGACAGGTGCCCCGCTTGCGGCCGGTTCACAGGTGGTGCATGGTTGTCGTCAGCTCGTGTCGTGAGATGTTGGGTTAAGTCCCGCAACGAGCGCAACCCTCGTTCCATGTTGCCAGCGCGTAATGGCGGGGACTCATGGGAGACTGCCGGGGTCAACTCGGAGGAAGGTGGGGACGACGTCAAATCATCATGCCCCTTATGTCTTGGGCTTCACGCATGCTACAATGGCCGGTACAAAGGGTTGCGATACTGTGAGGTGGAGCTAATCCCAAAAAGCCGGTCTCAGTTCGGATTGGGGTCTGCAACTCGACCCCATGAAGTCGGAGTCGCTAGTAATCGCAGATCAGCAACGCTGCGGTGAATACGTTCCCGGGCCTTGTACACACCGCCCGTCAAGTCACGAAAGTTGGTAACACCCGAAGCCGGTGGCCTAACCCCTTGTGGGAGGGAGCTGTCGAAGGTGGGACCGGCGATTGGGACTAAGTCGTAACAAGGTAGCCGTACCGGAAGGTGCGGCTGGATCACCTCCTTTCTAAGGAGCACCTGCAAGCCACGCCCCGTGTATGCGGGATGCGGACGTTTGCCAGGAGTATATGCCCGCTGCGCAGACGCTAGTTCTGCGGCGGGTGCTCACGGGTGGAATATCAACGAACAGCGGCCGCCGGTTTTCCCGGCACCCAGTACGGTGTTTCAGGGTTCTCCTTCGGGGGTCCCTGGTCATCTGGAACGGTGCGGGGAGGGTACGGGCGGTTTAGTGTTTGGCACACTGTTGGGTCCTGAGACAACAGGACCATGGCGCGGCTGCGTTTCCTTTCGGGGGGGCGGGGTTGTGGTGTGGGACTTGTGTTTCTGGTTTCCTGGCTGCACCGATCACACATGATCAGCCCTGACGGGTTGGCCCCTTTGCGGGGTTGTGTGTGGGGTGTGTGGTATGGGGTTGTTGTTTGAGAACTACATAGTGGACGCGAGCATCTTTTATAAGAAGCAATTTCCAAGAATATGAACCTGGATCTGGCTGCACTTTCGGGTGTGGTTGGTTTTCGTGGTTCTCTCGTGAAGTAGTTTTTTTGATCTTTTGTGGTCAAGTTTTTAAGAGCACACGGTGGATGCCTTGGCATTAGGAGCCGAAGAAGGACGTAGGAATCTGCGATAAGCCTGGGGGAGTCGATAACCGGACTGTGATCCCAGGGTGTCCGAATGGGGAAACCCCGCCAGGGGCGCGAGCTGCCTGGTGACCCGCATCTGAACACATAGGGTGTGTGGGGGGAACGCGGGGAAGTGAAACATCTCAGTACCCGCAGGAAGAGAAAACAATAGTGATTCCGTCAGTAGTGGCGAGCGAACGCGGATCAGGCTAAACCGTTCCATGTGTGATAGCCGGCGGGCGTTGCATGGTCGGGGTTGTGGGACTTTCCATACCAGTTCTGCCGGACTGGTGAGGTGCGAAGTGTGGGCATAGGTGAACGGTCTTGAAAGGCCGGCCAGAGAGGGTGGGAGCCCCGTAACCGAAATGTTGTCATACCGCCTGGGAAGTATCCCAAGTAGCACGGGGCCCGAGAAATCCCGTGTGAATCTGTCAGGACCACCTGATAAGCCTAAATACTCCCTAATGACCGATAGCGGACCAGTACCGTGAGGGAAAGGTGAAAAGTACCCCGGGAGGGGAGTGAAACAGTACCTGAAACCGTGTGCTTACAATCCGTCGGAGCCAGTCTGATTCTGGTGACGGCGTGCCTTTTGAAGAATGAGCCTGCGAGTTAGTGTTACGTCGCGAGGTTAACCCGTGTGGGGAAGCCGTAGCGAAAGCGAGTCTGAACAGGGCGTTGCAGTGGCGTGATCTAGACCCGAAGCGAAGTGATCTACCCATGGCCAGGTTGAAGCGACGGTAAGACGTCGTGGAGGACCGAACCCACTTCAGTTGAAAATGGAGGGGATGAGCTGTGGGTAGGGGTGAAAGGCCAATCAAACTTCGTGATAGCTGGTTCTCCCCGAAATGCATTTAGGTGCAGCGTTGCGTGTTTCTTGCCGGAGGTAGAGCTACTGGATGGCTAATGGGCCCTACAAGGTTACTGACGTCAGCCAAACTCCGAATGCCGGCAAGTGAGAGCGCAGCAGTGAGACTGTGGGGGATAAGCTTCATAGTCGAGAGGGAAACAGCCCAGACCACCAACTAAGGCCCCTAAGCGTGTGCTAAGTGGGAAAGGATGTGGAGTTGCGAAGACAACCAGGAGGTTGGCTTAGAAGCAGCCATCCTTAAAAGAGTGCGTAATAGCTCACTGGTCAAGTGATTCCGCGCCGACAATGTAGCGGGGCTCAAGTACACCGCCGAAGTTGTGGATTTCAGGCAATAACCCAGCCGCCCCCTTTGCGGGGTTGGTTCAGGTGTCTGGAGTGGTAGGGGAGCGTCGTGTGGGCAGTGAAGTCGCGGTGTAAACCAGCGGTGGAGCCCACACGAGTGAGAATGCAGGCATGAGTAGCGAAAGACGGGTGAGAAACCCGTCCGCCGAATGATCAAGGGTTCCAGGGTCAAGCTAATCTGCCCTGGGTAAGTCGGGACCTAAGGCGAGGCCGACAGGCGTAGTCGATGGACAACGGGTTGATATTCCCGTACCGGCGAAGAACCGCCCATGCTGAACAGGGGACACTAACCGCCCGAGACCTGCCCGACACCCCTTGTGGGTGAAGGGTTTTGGTGGAGCGCGGGACCTGATCCTGGGAGGCAAGCGTATTAACAGGTGTGACGCAGGAAGGTAGCCGGGCCGGGCGATGGTTGCCCCGGTCTAAGGATGTAGGGCGAACGGTAGGCAAATCCGCCGTTCATGATGCCTGAGACCCGATGGGACCCCCGTGAGGGGGGATCCGGTGATCCTATGCTGCCGAGAAAAGCATCGACGCGAGGTTCCAGCCGCCCGTACCCCAAACCGACACAGGTGATCAGGTAGAGAATACTAAGGCGATCGAGAGAATTATGGTTAAGGAACTCGGCAAAATGCCCCCGTAACTTCGGGAGAAGGGGGGCCCCCAGCGTGATGGACACGAGCTGTCCGGAGCGTGCAGGGGCCGCAGAGACCAGGGGGAAGCGACTGTTTACTAAAAACACAGGTCCGTGCGAAGTCGCAAGACGATGTATACGGACTGACTCCTGCCCGGTGCTGGAAGGTTAAGAGGACCGGTTAGCCGCAAGGCGAAGCTGAGAATTCAAGCCCCAGTAAACGGCGGTGGTAACTATAACCATCCTAAGGTAGCGAAATTCCTTGTCGGGTAAGTTCCGACCTGCACGAATGGAGTAACGACTTCCCCGCTGTCTCAACCATAAACTCGGCGAAATTGCAGTACGAGTAAGATGCTCGTTACGCGCAGCAGGACGGAAAGACCCCGAGACCTTTACTATAGTTTGGTATTGGTGTTCGGAGTGGCTTGTGTAGGATAGGTGGGAGACGTTGAAGCCGTGACGCCAGTCATGGTGGAGTCATCGTTGAAATACCACTCTGGTCACTTTGGACATCTAACTTCGGCCCGTAATCCGGGTCAGGGACAGTGCCTGATGGGTAGTTTAACTGGGGCGGTTGCCTCCTAAAAAGTAACGGAGGCGCCCAAAGGTTCCCTCAGCCTGGTTGGCAATCAGGTGTCGAGTGTAAGTGCACAAGGGAGCTTGACTGTGAGAGAGACATCTCGAGCAGGGACGAAAGTCGGGACTAGTGATCCGGCGGTACATTGTGGAATGGCCGTCGCTCAACGGATAAAAGGTACCTCGGGGATAACAGGCTGATCTTGCCCAAGAGTCCATATCGACGGCATGGTTTGGCACCTCGATGTCGGCTCGTCGCATCCTGGGGCTGGAGTAGGTCCCAAGGGTTGGGCTGTTCGCCCATTAAAGCGGTACGCGAGCTGGGTTTAGAACGTCGTGAGACAGTTCGGTCCCTATCCGCTGCGCGCGCAGGAAATTTGAGAAGGGCTGTCCTTAGTACGAGAGGACCGGGACGGACGAACCTCTGGTGTGTCAGTTGTACTGCCAAGTGCACCGCTGATTAGCTACGTTCGGATGGGATAACCGCTGAAAGCATCTAAGCGGGAAGCCCGCTTCGAGATGAGATTTCCATACACCCCCGGGTGTGAGAGGCCCCCAGCCAGACCACTGGGTTGATAGGCCGGACGTGGAAGACAGGACTAAAGACTGTTGAAGCTGACCGGTACTAATAGGCCGATAACTTACACCACACACTCTCCCCGTAAACCCATTCAAAAGGGGTTTACACCCAGGGGAGGGTACAAAGAAACAAGACTGCTTGCGTCCACTATGTGGTTCCCAGACAACAAACCCGTCCCGGACGGCACGTTGCAGGGAACCGACAACTGAATAACAACACCACAGCTGCATCCGCAGCGTCCCTGTTGTAACACCAGATTTCCCACCCCCGGCGGAAGCCAGGGTGCGGAGCAAGGGTTACGGCGGTCATAGCGTGGGGGAAACGCCCGGTCCCATTCCGAACCCGGAAGCTAAGACCCACAGCGCCGATGGTACTGCACCCGGGAGGGTGTGGGAGAGTAGGTCACCGCCGGACAACCATTAAACACGGTCGAGAGCCCCAACCACACGGTCGGGGCTCTCCCGCATTTAACCCCAAACCACAAAAACCCTCCCCCCGCGCCGGATCCAGGTGTCATGTCCCAGGACTTCGTGGACGGTTTGTCGTGTGGTTCGTCTGCCGGCGGAGGGGTGGCGCAGGTTTTTCGCCGGCAGCGGGTCTGTTTTTTGCGGGCCGGTGCGGCTGATGACGCGCAACCCGCCCCGCGAGGCGCAGATCCCCTGTCGCTACCGGAATCCGGAATTTGTCAACCTGGTTGAGACAGTTCGTTAGTTGGCTGCTTGTCGTTTTTGGGGGTTGTTGATCCAGCTTTCGGTGTGGACCGTGTGTGCCCGGGGGCGTTGGTGGTGCCGGTGCGGGTGGGCTGCCCAGGCGGCGTCCAGGGCTGCCTGGCGGCGTTTTTGGAACACGGGCCAGGTGCCGTCGTGGACGGATTCCGGGGTGTAGTAGCCGATCCCGGAATGGCGGTGCTCGGTGTTGTAGGCGTTGATGAAGCCGGTGGTCCACTCCCGGGCGTGCTCTATGTCGGTGAACTGCCGCGGGTAGTCAAGGTCGTACTTCATGGTCTTGAATTGCGCTTCCGAGAACGGGTTGTCGTTGGAGACCCGGGGCCTGGAATGGGATTGGATGATCCCGAGTCCGGCCAGGTACTCACTCATGCCGGTGCTGGTCATGACCGAGCCCCGGTCCGCGTGCAGGACCTCCGGTTTCGCCTGCTCCCGGGCCAGGGCACCGGTGATCATGTCGATGGCTTCCAGCGTCCCCTCGCCGGGCTCCAGCCGCCATCCCACGACGTAGCGGCTGAAGACGTCCAGGATGACGTACAGGCGGAAGTTGCGGCCGCGGTCCACGGACCGCAGGACGGTGATGTCCCAGGACCACACCTGGTTCGGGCGGGACGCGCACAGCTCCGGGATCACCGCTGGTTTGTGGGTGGCCATGACCCGGCGGTCGCCATTGAGTTTCCTCGCCCTCGCCACCCGGTGCCAGGACGATTCGGAGGCAATATAGACGCCCTGGTCCAAGGCCCGGTAGAACACCTGGGAAACGCTCAGATCCGCGTATTGCTCATCGGTCAGGAACGCCTCGATACGGGCACGTTCCTGACCGGTGAGAGTCGCCGGCTGCGCGCGTTCTTTCTGCGGGACCGGCGCCGCCTTGCCCGCCGGCGGGGTGCGGCGACGGTACCAGGTAGGCCGGGAAACACCCATCAGCCGGCACGCGGCCGACACGGTCAATCCGTCGGCGACGAGGCCTGCGACTGCTTCTTCCCGGATAGCGTCTGCAGCGGGGCCGGCTCCGCGCTCTCGGCAAGTTTCTCCAAGAGCGCGTGCGCTTTTCCCGCGGACTCCAACGCCGCCTTCAGGATCTCCTGATCCGCCTGCGCCTTCGCCAGTTCCCGGCGCAACCGCACGATCTCGGCGCTCTGCCGCTTCGGTGTCATCCCGCCATCACGCGAAGACCGCTTACCCGTCGGAGTCGCAGCAAACCCATCATGATCCCGGGCGTAAGCCCAGGTCCCGACTGCATGCGCCGAAACCCGATACTCACGCAACACCGCACCCTTTTGACCATGCGGGGCAGCCTCGTACTTCTCAAGGATCGAAAGCTTCTCCTCCAGGGTCCGGAACGGAACTTTCCCAGTCGATTTCGTCATATCCAACCTATCTATCTATCGCCAAGACAATTTGTCTCACAACAGGCTGACAGAGAGGGAATCCCGGCAGCGACAGGAAATCCGCGCATCGCCAGGCACGAGGCGCCGCGCCGGAGGCCCGGACCCGGCGGCCACGGCATCACGGACCCTGACAACCGGGTCGGGAATGCTCCCGCGCAGCAGCAAACACCGCCCCCAGTGTCCACGACGTCCTGAGACGGAAGTGTCCATTACGTCAGGAGACTCCACAGCACCGGATCCAGCCCTCCCGCGGCTCCCGGCCTCGGCCACACGGAAACTGAGGAAGCGTTGCCCCGGATGCTGCAGAATCTGAGGGAGCGTCCGTGCTTGTGAGACTTGCCACCGCGAAGGCCGAAAGCGCCACTACCGTTAGCCGGTGACAGGGGACTCGCCTAGAATTGGATGAGATGTACGGACTTCGAAGCGCTTGTTTTCGGGTTGCGTAGGAAACGAAACACGGAACAGAGCGGCTGCAAGTGCGCCAGTGGTCAGCTCATAACAGGAGGAATCCAGCATGGCTGAGCACAACGACGGCAATCGCGGCGGAAAAGACCGCGGCAACTTCGGCGGGGGACGCAACGCGGGTGGCGGAGGATTCCGCGGAACTAACAATTCCGGCGGCGACCCCCGCGGCTTCCGTGCCAGGGAGGACCGAGGCTCTGAGGGGGCGCGCCCGGCCTCCAACGATCGTGACCGGAAGCCCTTTGGGGACCGTCCCGCGCGTGAGGGTGACCGTAAGCCGCCTTATAGCGGTGGCGGTGACCGTGACCGCAAGCCGTTTGGTGACCGTGTCCCGCGTGAAGGTGGAGAGCGTCGCAGCTTCGGTGCCGGTGACCGTAAGCCGCCTTATAGCGGCGGCGGTGGCGGTGATCGCGACCGGAAGCCGCCTTACAGCGGTGGCGGCGACCGTGACCGTAAGCCGTTTGGTGACCGTGCCCCGCGTGAGGGCGGGGGGCGTCCCAGCTTCGGTGCCGGTGCCGGTGACCGTAAGCCGCCCTACAGCGGTGGAGGTGACCGGGACCGTAAGCCGTTTGGTGACCGTGCCCCGCGCGAAGGCGGCGGGGAGCGTCGCAGCTTCGGTGCCGGCGACCGCGACCGCAAGCCGCCCTACAGCGGTGGCGGCGACCGTGACCGCAAGCCGTTTGGTGACCGTGCCCCGCGTGAGGGCGGGGGGCGTCCCAGCTTTGGCGGCAGTGACCGCAAGCCGCCTTACAGCGGTGCCGGCGACCGTGACCGCAAGCCGTTTGGTGACCGTGCCCCGCGTGAGGGCGGGGGGGAGCGTCGCAGCTTCGGTGCCGGCGACCGCGACCGCAAGCCGTACAGCGGTGGCGACAACCGGAAGCCGTTCGGCAGCCGCGAGGACCGTCCGGCGCGTAGCTTTGACCGCGACGATCGTCCGGCCAGGAGCTTTGACCGTAGCGACTCCGGCCCGCGCCAGTTTGGCCGCGACCGCGCAGAAGACCGCCCGGTGCGCGTACCGAATGCCCGCGATCTCCGCAGCGCCAACCGCCCCGACCGGGAACGTTCACCCCAGATCGATGAGGACGTCACCGGCAAGGAGCTGGACCGCGCCACGCAGCACCAGATCAAGACCCTCGAAGAGAACAGCGCCGAGTGGGTTGCACGCCACCTCGTCATGGCCGGACGCCTCATTGACGAAGAACCCGAGCTTGCCTTCCAGCATGCCCTCGCAGCCAGCCGCCGCGGCGGACGCCTCGCGGCTGTCCGTGAAGCCGTCGGCCTGACGGCCTACGCGGCCGGACACTACGGCGAGGCGCTGCGCGAATTCCGCACCTACCGGCGGATCAGCGGCTCCAACATGCACCTGCCCGTCATGGCCGACTGCGAACGCGGCCTCGGCCGCGCCGACCGCGCCCTGGACATGGCGCGCTCCGAAGAAGCCAAGGATCTGGACGCCCCCGGCAAGGTTGAACTGGCCATCGTGGCCGCCGGCGCGCGCACCGACCTGGGCCAGCTCGACGCCGCGGTCGTGGAGCTGGAGATCCCGCAGCTGGACATCAACCGGGCCTTCTCCTACAGCCCCCGCCTCTTCCGGGCCTACGCCGATGCCCTGACGGCAGCCGGCCGCGCCGCGGAAGCCGGAAAGTGGGAGCGCCAGGCCGCCGTCGCCGAAGACGCCCTCGGCCTGGACGTCTCCGACGAGCCGGACATCATCGACCTCGGCTGGGACGAGGAAGAGGAAGCCCGCGAAGAAGAGCAGCGGCGCCGGCTCCTCACTGAGCAGACTGCCCAGCAGTCCGCCGAAGCGGCAGCCGAGCAGCAGGCACCCCGTGCCGCCGGCGCCGGGGCCGTAGTCGGCCTCCCGGAATCCTCCGCAACGGAGGCCGGAGCCGCCTCGCTCGACGAAGGCGCCGACGACGCCGAATCGGACTTCTGGGAATCAGACGACGCCGAATCCGATGAAGACTCGGTCGAAAAGGACGCCCTGGACCGCTCTGAGGTACTCACCGGAGACGACGCCGCACCCGCCGGTTCGGACGACGCCGGTTCGGACGACGCCGGTTCGGACGACGCCGGTTCGGACGACGCCGGTTCGGACGACGCCGGCGACGCCGCCTTCGGCGAAAACCCGGGCCACCCGGACCGAATCGAGGACTAGTCGCATGGCAGGAGCTGACCTGATCTCCGCGTTCGATGCGCTGCTGGCCGATCTGGACGGCGTCGTCTACGCAGGCCCCCATGCCATCCCGGGGGCTGTGGAGTCGCTGCGGAGGCTGGCCGGCGTCGGTGTCGGGCTGGGCTATGTCACGAACAACGCGTCCCGTTCGCCCGCGCAGGTGGCACAGCACCTGCGTGATCTCGGAGCTCCTGCCGAAGACCAGCAGGTGGTCAGCTCCTCGCAGGCCGCCGCCGAACTGCTGGCCTCGCTGCTGCCTGCCGGAGCCCGCGTGCTCATCACCGGCAGCGCCGCCCTCGCCCGTGAGATTGAACTCGTCGGCCTCGTTCCGGTCCGCAGCGCGGCGGAGGCGCCGGTCGCCGTCGTGCAGGGCTTCAGCCCGGAGACCGGCTGGACGGACCTCGCGGAAGCGTCGTACGTCGTCGCCGGTGGCGCACTCTGGGTTGCCACCAATACGGACATGTCCATTCCCCAGGCGAGGGGCATCGCCCCCGGCAACGGGACGCTCGTGGCGGCCGTTGCGGCGGCAACAGGCAAGACGCCGCTCGTCGCGGGCAAGCCCCAGGCGCCGCTGTTCCACGCGGCCGCCAAACGGCTGGCGGCGGACCGGCCGCTCGTCGTCGGCGACCGGCTGGACACCGACATCCTCGGCGGCAACAACGCCGGCTTCGCCACGGTGGCCGTGCTGACGGGCGTCGACACGCGGGAATCGATCATCGCTGCCCGGACCCTGGAGCGCCCGGCCTTCATCATCCGGGACCTGACGGAGCTCTACCGGCCCTACCCCGCGGTGGAGCACGACGACGGGCGGTACCGCAGCGGTGCCGCCTCCGCCGTCGTGCATGGTCAGTCTGTCCGCATCAGCGGCGATCCCGCCGACCTCGACTCCTGGCGGGCGGCCTGTTCGGCCTGGTGGGCGGCGAACCCCGACACCGCCACCGCCCTGGCGCCGGTCATCGAATGGCTGGATCACTAGACTGGAGCCATGACGGAGCTGAACGCTGAGGCGGACCCTGCAACCGGGGCAGACCAGGGAACGCCGGAAGCCAGGGCTGGATGGCCATCGTTCCAGGGCGGCGCAGCCGCCAGTGACGCGGCCGTGGAGGTCCTGCTGGAACGCCTCGGCGCCCTGCCGTCGACACCCGTGTCCCAGCACGGCGACATCTACGGGAATCTGCACGATGACCTGATGGACGCCCTGAACGAGGACGTAACAGGACAGCCCAACGCAACGGGGGACGCAGCACGATGACCAGGCTTGACCAGACACTTGTCAGCCGGGGGCTGGCGAGGTCCCGCACCCATGCCGCGCGCCTCATCGCCGAGGGCAAGGTCAGCTCCGGCGGCGAAGTGCTCGCCAAGGCCTCGCTCCAGGTCCAGGACGGCACAGTCCTGGACGTGGCGGCGGCCGACGAGGACAGCTACGCCAGCCGCGCCGGGCACAAGCTTGCCGGCGCGCTGGACGCCTTTCCCGCCGTCGACGTCCAGGGCAAGCGCTGCCTCGACGCCGGGGCCTCCACCGGGGGGTTCACCGATGTGCTGCTCCGGCGCGGCGCGCAGCACGTCGTGGCCGTGGATGTGGGGCACGACCAGCTCGTCCCGCAGATCCGGAACGATCCCAGGGTTTCCGTCCACGAAGGCCTCAACGTCCGGTACATGACGCCGTACGAGATCGGCGGACCGGCCGCGCTGACCGTGGCGGACCTGTCCTTCATATCGCTGACCCTGGTCCTGGCGTCCCTCGCGGCGTGCACCGAACCGGGCGGCGACCTGGTCCTGATGGTCAAGCCGCAGTTCGAGATCGGCAAGGACCGGCTGGGGCGCACAGGCGTGGTCACCTCGGAGCGGGAACGCCGGATGGCGGTCGGTAAGGTCGCGGCGGAAGCCCTCGACACCGGCCTGGAACTGCGGGGCCTGGCCGGCAGCCCGTTGCCGGGCCAGGACGGAAACGTCGAGTACTTCCTGTGGATAACACGCGGGATCGGAACAGACCTGCCTAAGATCGAAGAGCGTGACGCGGCCGTGGCCGCGTTGCTCGCAACGATCTGGCCAGAGCACTAGCAGCACTAGAAGGCGGAACCTGATGAGCAGGCGTGTCCTCATCCTTGCCCACACAGGGCGCGAGGAATCCCTCAAGGCTGCCTGGGAAGCGTGCGCCCAGCTGCACGGCTCCGGCATCGTTCCGGTGATGCAGAAATCCGAACTCGGGGACATGGTCCGCTTCTTCGGGCAGCTGGACCAGCCGGTCGAGGTCCTCCACCACCACGTCAAACTTCCCGACGTCGAACTCGTCATGGTGCTCGGCGGCGACGGCACGATCCTGCGCGCGGCGGAGCTGGTGCGCGAGGTCGACGTGCCGCTGCTGGGCGTCAACCTCGGCCATGTGGGGTTCCTGGCCGAAAGCGAGCGGGCAGACCTGGCGCAGACCGTCGAATGGATCGCCAGCCGCCAGTACACCGTGGAAGAGCGGATGACGATCGACGTCCAGGTGTGGGTCCGCGGGCAGAAAATCTGGCACACCTGGGCCCTGAACGAGGCCGCGATCGAAAAGGGCAACCGGGAGCGGATGCTTGAGGTGGTCACCGAAGTCGACGAACGCCCCCTCACCTCGTTCGGCTGCGACGGCGTGGTCCTCGCCACCCCCACCGGCTCCACGGCCTACGCGTTCTCGGCCGGCGGCCCGGTGGTCTGGCCCGAGGTCGAGGCCCTGCTGATCGTGCCGATCAGCGCCCACGCGCTCTTCGCCAAGCCCCTCGTGGTGTCGCCCAGGTCCCGGCTCGCCGTCGAGATCCTGAACCGGACGGACGCCCGGGGGGTGCTCTGGTGCGACGGCCGCCGCTCCGTGGACCTGCCGCCGGGGGCCCGCGTGGAAGTGACCCGCTCCGCCACGCCCGTGCGGCTGGCCCGCACCCACCAGACCCCCTTCTCGGGGCGGCTGGTCCGCAAGTTCGAGCTGCCGATCTCGGGCTGGCGGGGCCCCGTGCCGCAGCCCGACGCCATCACCACGGGACCGGTGCCGGTTGTCCACACGCTCCGGCGGCCCGCGCCGCTGGCGCCGCGGCACGCAGGACCCGGCGAGATCACCGATCCATCGACTGCGAAGTGAACCATGCTTGAAGAACTGAGAATCCGCGACCTCGGAGTCATCACCGACGCCACCCTGCCGCTGGGCCCGGGCCTGAGCGTCGTGACCGGTGAAACCGGTGCCGGCAAGACGATGGTGGTCACCGCCGTCGGGCTGCTGCTCGGCGCGAGATCCGACGCCGGCGCCGTGCGCAGCGGCGCGAAAAGCGCCTCCGCCGAGGCGGTGCTGAAGCTCGACGCCGGGCACGCCGCCGTCGCGCGGGCCCGCGAGGCCGGTGCCGAGGTGGAGGAGTTCGACGGCGGCGCAGAGCTGCTGCTGTCCCGCAGCGTCGGCGCTGACGGCCGGAGCCGGGCATTCCTCGGCGGCCGTGCCGCGCCGGTGGGCGTGCTCGCCGAAATCGGCGCAACCCTCGTCGTGGTCCACGGGCAGTCCGAGCAGATCAGGCTCAAGAGCCCGGTGGCGCAGCGCAGCGCCCTGGACAAGTTCGCGGGGGACAGCCTCGCCGGAACCCTGGGCGGGTACCAGGAACTGCACGCGCACTGGAAGGCGGCCCAGGCCGAGCTGGACACGCTCCGCAGCGCCGCCCGGGAACGCCTGCGCGAGGCGGAATCGCTGGAGGCCGCCCTGGCCGAGATCGACGCCGCCGACCCGCAGCCGGGGGAGGACGAGTCACTCAAGGCCGAGGCCGTCAAACTCGCCAACGTCGAGGAACTGCGGATCGCGGCCACGACCGCGCACCAGGCGCTCATCGCCGAAGACTTCGGCGGGGACGCCGACGCGACGACGCTGGTGGACGCCGCCAAGCGCACCCTGGAACACGTCGCCGAACACGACGAGGAGCTCGGGTCCGTGGCCGCACGCCTCGCCGAGGTCGGCTTCCTGCTCAACGACATCGCCGGCGAGCTCGCCAGCTACGAGGCTGCCCTCGACACCGAGGGCCCGGAGCGCCTCGCCGAGATCGAGAACCGGCGGGCGGCGCTGGCGAAACTGGTGCGCAAATACGCGCCGAGCATCGACGAGGTGCTGGTCTGGGCAGGGGAGGCCCGGGCACGGTTCGAGGAACTGCAGGATGACTCCACCCGGATCGAAGCGCTGGACGCCGAGGTGGCCCGCAGCGAGGCCGAGCTCCGGAAGCAGGCCGCAGCCATCAGCAAGGCGCGCAAGAAGGCCGCCAAGGAGCTCTCGGCCCGGGTCAGCGCGGAGCTGAAGGCACTGGCCATGGCCGATGCGACCCTGATCATCACCGTGGAGCCCGGAGAGCAGCTGGGCCCCCTCGGCGCCGACGAAATCGCCTTCCTGCTCCGGCCGCACTCCGGCGCCCCGGCCCGCCCGCTGGGCAAGGGCGCCTCGGGCGGCGAGCTTTCCCGGGTGATGCTGGCCATCGAAGTCGTGCTCGCCGCGGTGGACCCCGTCCCCACCTTCGTCTTCGATGAGGTCGACGCCGGCGTCGGCGGCCGCGCCGCCGTCGAGATCGGACGGCGGCTGGCCATGCTCGCCCGGCACGTCCAGGTGCTCGTGGTCACCCACCTGCCGCAGGTGGCCGCCTTCGCGGACCAGCACATCCGGGTCACCAAGACCTCCGTCCGGGGCCCCGACGGTGCGACGGCCACCGGCTTCACGTCCAGCGATGTGCAGCTCCTGGACGAGGCCGAGCGCGTGAAGGAACTGGCCCGCATGCTGGCCGGCCAGGAGGATTCCGAATCGGCCCGGGCGCACGCCCAGGAATTGCTCGCCGACGCCAGGCTCCTGCCGCAGCAGGGCTGAATTGATGATAGGCTCGAACTCCGTGGTGCAGCGATCAAATTCCCGTGTAAATTCCCGGTTTCCGGGCTCGTCCAAGACGACCAAACACATCTTCGTCACCGGCGGTGTGGCGTCCTCGCTCGGCAAGGGACTGACGGCTTCAAGCCTCGGCCACCTGCTGCGGGCACGCGGTTTGTCTGTAACTATGCAAAAGCTCGATCCCTATCTGAACGTGGATCCGGGCACGATGAACCCCTTCCAGCACGGTGAGGTCTTCGTCACTGACGACGGCGCCGAAACGGACCTCGACATCGGCCACTACGAGCGCTTCCTCGATGAAAACCTCGAAGGCTCGGCCAACGTAACAACCGGCCAGGTCTACTCGACCGTCATCGCCAAGGAACGCCGCGGCGAATACCTCGGCGACACCGTCCAGGTCATCCCGCACATCACCGATGAGATCAAGCGGCGCATGCGGCTTCCCACCGAGGGCAAGAACGCCCCCGACGTCATCATCACCGAAATCGGCGGCACCGTGGGCGACATCGAGTCGCAGCCGTTCCTCGAATCCGCCCGCCAGGTCCGCCAGGACATCGGCCGCGGCAATGTGTTCTTCGTCCACGTCTCCCTCGTGCCGTACATCGGCCCGTCGCAGGAACTGAAGACCAAGCCGACGCAGCACTCCGTTGCCGCGCTGCGCTCCATCGGCATCCAGCCCGAAGCCATCGTGATCCGTTCGGACCGCGAAGTGCCGCAGCCGATGCGCGACAAGATCGGCCGCATGTGCGACGTCGACATCGACGCCGTGATCGGCTGCCCGGATGCCCCGAGCATCTACGACATCCCGAAGACCCTGCACTCGCAGGGCCTGGATTCCTATATCGTCCGCGCCCTGGACCTTCCGTTCAAGGACGTCGACTGGACCAGCTGGGACAAGCTGCTCGACGCCGTCCACAACCCCAAGCACGAGGTTGAGGTGGCCCTGGTGGGCAAGTACATCGACCTGCCCGACGCCTACCTCTCGGTCACCGAGGCCCTGCGCGCCGGCGGCTTCGCCAACGCCACCAAGGTCTCCATCCGCTGGGTCCCTTCGGACGAGTGCGAAACCCGCGAGGGTGCAGTGCAGGCGCTCGACGGCGTCGACGCCATCTGCGTTCCGGGCGGCTTCGGCATCCGCGGCCTGGAAGGCAAGCTGGGCGCGCTGAAGTACGCCCGCGAAACCAGGCTCCCCGTCCTGGGCCTGTGCCTGGGCCTGCAGTGCATGGTGATCGAGTACGCCCGCAATGTGGTGGGACTGGAAGGCGCGTCCTCGTCCGAGTTCGAGCCCGACTCCAAGTACCCGGTCATTGCGACCATGGAAGAGCAGCTGGACATCGTGGAGGGCAGGGGCGACCTGGGCGGCACCATGCGCCTGGGCCTGTACGAAGCCAGGCTCGACGAGGGCTCCGTGGTCGCCGCGACGTACGGCACCACCACGGTCAGCGAACGCCACCGGCACCGCTACGAGGTCAACAACAAGTACCGCGAGCAGATCGCGGCCCAGGGCCTCGTGTTCTCCGGAACCTCGCCCGACGGCAAGCTCGTGGAGTACGTTGAACTTCCCCGCGAAGTCCACCCGTACTACGTGGCCACGCAGGCGCACCCGGAACTGAGCTCACGGCCCACGCGCCCGCATCCGTTGTTCGCGGGCCTGGTCAAGGCTGCTTTGGCGCATCAGCACGGCAACGCCGGCGACGGCAACCAGCCCGCCGCCCCGGCCAATGAAACCAAGGAAGCCAAGGCTGCTCCCGCGCCCGCCAAGCCCTCGACGGCGGCAGCGTCCAAGTAACCCCCGGCTGAATCAAAGGACGGCGCGATGCCCGGTACATCCGAGATCCACAATGCTGCACGCCAGGTTTCGGATCAGCCGAGCCCGCGCCGTCTTTTGTCGTCCCAGACGGTCTACGAGGGTCGGATCTGGGACGTCGTCAGCGACAGCTTCCAGCTCAACGACGAGGGCAAACCCCTCGTCCGCGACTACATTGAGCACCCCGGGGCGGTGGCGGTGCTTCCCATGAACGACGCCGGCGAGGTGCTGCTGATCAGGCAGTACCGGCACCCGGTGGGCATGGACCTCTGGGAGATCCCGGCCGGCCTGCTGGACGTCGAGGGTGAGGACTTCGTGGCCGGGGCGGCACGTGAGCTTGCCGAGGAGGCGGACCTTGTGGCCGGCCGCTGGAATGTCCTGGCGGACTTCTTCAATTCACCCGGATCCTCCAGCGAGGCGATCCGCATCTACCTGGCCCGTGGACTAAGCGATGTGCCGGGCCACGAACTGCACATCCGTACCGACGAGGAAGCCGAAATCGAGCTCCACTGGATCCCGCTCGACGCCGCGGTCGCGGCCGTGCTGGACGGGCGCCTCCACAACCCGTCCGCCGTCGTGGGGATCCTTGCCGCCGCGGCCGCCCGCGCCGACGGCTTCGAAGGGCTCCGCCCCGCCGACGCGCCGTGGCCGGCCCATCCCAGCCAGCGCTGATGGTGGACGTCGTCGCTGTCCCCAAGGCCGAGGTCCGGCCGCCGTACGCGATCGACCGGGCCATGACGGACTACCTGCAGCACATGGGCGTCGAGCGCGGGCTGGCCGTGAACACCCTGTCGGCGTACCGGCGTGACCTTGCCCGCTACGCCAACCACCTTGCGCGGGCCGGGCGGCAGCATCCGGCGGACATCACGCGGCACGACGTGACGGCCTTCGCCCAGGCCCTCTCCGACGGTTCGGACGGCGGCTCCGCCCTCGGGATCCGCTCGGCGGCCCGGACGGTGGTGGCTGTGCGCGGACTGCACAAGTTCTGGGCACTTGAGGGCGTCACCGCCACCGACCCCGCGGGAGACGTCCACCCGCCGATGCCGGGCAAGCGGCTGCCCAAGGCCATCAGCGTCGACGAGGTCACGAGGATCCTCGAGGCCACCGGCACCGACACCGCGACGGGCCTGCGCGACCGGGCCCTGCTGGAATTCCTCTACTCCACCGGTGCCCGCATCAGCGAAGCCGTGGGCCTGGACGTCGATGACATCTCGCTGCGGAGCGGGGCAGCCGACGAGGGCGCCGGGCCCGCGATTGTCCGGCTCTTCGGCAAGGGCTCCAAGGAACGGCTGGTGCCGCTGGGGTCTTTCGGGGCGCGCGCCCTGGACGCCTACCTGGTCCGCGGCCGCCCGTTGCTGTCCGCCAAGGGCAAGGGCACCCCGGCCCTTTTCCTGAACGCGCGGGGCGGCCGGATCAGCAGGCAAAGCGCCTGGACCATCCTGAAGGCCGCCGCCGGGAAGGCCAACATCACCAAGGATGTCTCGCCCCACACGCTGCGGCACTCCTTCGCGACACACCTGCTCGAAGGCGGGGCCGACGTCCGCGTGGTCCAGGAACTCCTGGGCCATGCCTCGGTCACCACCACGCAGGTCTACACCCTCGTGACGGCCGACACCCTGCGGGAGATCTACGCGGCGGCGCATCCCCGGGCGCTCGGCTAGCAGCCCTGCAGTTCCCGGGGGGACATGCCCATTCTTCGCGCCCGGGACCGGGCATAACCGGGATATGTCCACGCGCCGGCCCCGGCGTGGGGCATGTCCGGATCCGGGCTGGGCGTCGGGTTCCTCCCCGGGGGACATGTCCAATCCTCGCGTCCGGGCCGCCTGCGGGCTCTACCCCGGCCGCCCCGCCGCCTGGGCCTGAACTCCCGACGAGCCAACGACGACGACCACTAGTCTTGGATCCATGACCTCGACTCCCGTCACCCTGTGTTTCCTGCTCCGCGATGGGGCCACCGGTTCCACCGAGGTGCTGCTGGGCCTGAAGCGCACCGGGTTCGGCACCGGCAAGATCGTGGGAATCGGCGGCCATGTCGAAGTGGGGGAGAGCGAGGCGGAAGCAGTCTGCCGTGAAGTCTGGGAGGAGGCCGGCGTCGTCGTGCTCGAGGAAGACCTGGCCAATGCCGGAGTCGTCGAATTCATTTTTCCCGCCCGTCCTGAATGGAACATGTACTGCCGCCTCTTCACCACCCGGAGGTGGGAAGGCGAACCGGCCGAAAGCCAGGAGATCTTTCCCGAATGGTTTGATGCCGCGTCCCTGCCGCTGCACCTCATGTGGGCTGACGCGGAGCACTGGTTGCCCGCCGCGCTGGCGGGCGGGACGCTGGATGTCGTGGTTGTCCTCAACGAGGACAACGAGACCGTGGCGTCGGTCAAAAATCTTCCACAGTCGATGTGACCTCAGTCTTCCGGCCGGCTCCGCACCGGTGTGGAAGACTGAGACCAGCCGGGCCGGAACGTGCGGGACGTTCGACATGACGCTGAACGATGGCAGCTCACACCAGGCCATGTTCAGGTTCGTCCGGCGACGGGGAAAGGGGCGCCGACGATGGGCCAGGAACGTGCTCCAGTCCGCCGTCGGGGGTGGCCGGGCGTTATCCTCTGGTCGATCCTGGTTGTGGCGTCCATCGTCCTGATGGTCACCGGCCTGCTGAGGGCAATGTTCTTCGGGTATACGGCGATACCGGAATTTGTGGAGGATGCACGTGTCGGCAGCCTGTACCTGCTCGGCGGCTCCGCGACGTCGTTGGCGGCAGCACTCTGGTCGTTCCTGCGTGGCCATCCGCACTGGGTAACGGCGTGCGTGGCCGCGCCCGCCGTCGTGATCGGGGGAGTTGCCCTCGTGTGGCCGTACAGCCTGCTGCGGCACATCGTTGCCCTCGTCGCCCTGCCGGGTGCGGTCGCAGGAATCATCGGCGGACTGGTGGACCGCGGATACCGCCGGACCCGGTAGGGCGGGGCAAGCATTGGTCAGGCTCCACAGCGTTCAGCCTTCGAAGTCCTTCAGCCCAATGGCGCTTTGGGCAGGCCTAGATCGGCTGAAGCGGTGCCTGCAGTGCGTTGATCAGCTCCACCCTACGAGGTGGTAGCGACAAGCAAGTCACCCACTGCACAGTCGAGAACATTGCAGATCGCGGACAGGGTGGAAAAGCGGATCGCACGCGCCCGGTCGTTTTTCAGCACAGACAGGTTGACGATACTGACGCCTACTTGCTGGCTGAGTTCGGTCAAGGTCATGCCCCGGGCCTCGAGGAGCTCATCGAGCCTGCAATGGATCCGCTGCTCTTCATCTGGTGCGGGAGGCATCAGACCAGGCCGTCCAGTTCCACCTGTTGGCGCCGGCCCGTCTCGAACATGCTCGCGAGAACGGCGGCACCGAGTCCAACCGCGATCGGCCACATATCTAGTTCCATGAGGAAGAAAGCCTCCACTTCCCGCTCCGGCAGCAATCCGACCCGACCGAGGACCGAGTGGTAAACGATCGCTTCGATCAGGGCTCCCAGGACACCCCATGTCATCACGGCTATGCCCGAGACACCGACGGCGCGAGCTAATTGCTTTCCGAAGCCTGTACCGCGGTACACGGACCAACTGATCACACCCAGAGTCGCCGAGGACAACAGCCCGGCAAGACCGCCCAGGAGCCCGGATCCGATCAACAAATAGCGTTCGGTGGGGGTAAGGGTGGCCGGCTGCACATCGGCTGTGGCGTACGCAGCTTTGAGTATCTCGCTGTTGCCCTCACCCAGCGCGGGTGTCTCCAGGTTCTCGAGGGGCACCCGCAGGATAGGAGTGTCCGCGAGCCCTGCGGGCACGGCTACGAGCACCGAGACGGCGATGCCGGCGGCTGCAAGTCCAAAGATGACGGCAAACAGGAAAGCGACCTTGCGGTCCAAATGAGCAAACGTAGTAACCACAGTCCATCCCCAATCAGAAAGTTTATCGATTACCGTTAACATAACGACTATCGATAAACACTTCAAGGTACCCAAGCGCAACATCAGCCGTTCATGAAAGAGACGGCGGAGCCAGCCTTGGGGGACATGGCCCGGTTCGAAACACCGGGCCGGCTCCAAGCCAGGCAGAAAAACGCGGGCCGGCCACCTTTCACAAGGTGACCGGCCCGCCGTCGTAGTGTCGGAAGAAACTACGCCAGGTGCCGTTCCTCGACGCCGTTGTATTCGCTCAGCGGGCGGATCAGCGAGTTCGCGTCCAGCTGCTCCATGATGTGCGCGGTCCAGCCGGTGATGCGGCTCGCCACGAACAGGGGAGTGAACGTCGCGGTGTCGAATCCCATCAGGTGGTACGTGGGGCCGGTCGGGTAGTCCAGGTTCGGCTTAATCGCCTTGGCCTCGTCCATCGCCGTTTCCAGCCCGTTGTACAGCCCCAGCAGCTCGGGACGGCCGTAGTAGGCGATCATCTTGTCCAGCGCGGCCTTCATGGTGGGCACCCGGGAATCGCCGTGCTTGTAGACGCGGTGGCCGAAGCCCATGACCTTCTTCTTGTGGGCCAGGGCGTCCTCCATCCAGGCCTTGGCCCGGGTGTGCGCCTCATCCAGCGATTCCTCCGGACGGATGCCGATCTCGTCGAAGGTGTGCATGACGGCCTCATTGGCGCCGCCGTGCAGCGAGCCCTTGAGCGCGCCGATGGCACCGGTCACGGCCGAATGCAGGTCCGAGAGCGTGGAGGTGATGACGCGCGCCGTGAAGGTCGAGGCGTTGAAGGAGTGCTCGGCGTACAGGATCATCGAGACGTTGAACGCCTCGACCACTTCCGGGACCGGCTCCTCGCCGAACGTCATCCAGAGGAAGTTGGCGTCGTAGCCCAGGTCGTCGCGCGGCTCCACCAGCTCCTGCCCGTGGCGGCGGCGCTGGTCGTAGGCCACGACCGCTGGCATCGCGGCGAACAAATCAAGGGCCTTGGCCAGGTTGGCCTCGCGGGAGGAGTCCTCCGCGAGGGGGTGCCGGGCGCCCATGACGGAGGCCGCCGTGCGGCAGACGTCCATCGGGTGCGAGGTTTCCGGCAGGGCATCAATGACCTGCTTGACCACCGGATCCAGCGCCCGTCCGGCCCGCTCCCTGGCAGTGAACTCCGCGAGCTGCCCGGGGTCGGGAAGCTCGCCGTTCCACAGCAGGTAGGCGACTTCCTCGAAGCTGCACCGGGCGGCCAGCTCCTGGACGGGGTAGCCGCGGTACAGCAGCGAATTGGTGTCCGGGTTGACCTTGGAGACCGCGGTGTAGTCCACCACGACGCCGGCGAGGCCCTTTTTGATGTCTTCTGCAGCCATGTTGAACTCCTTCGTTCCTGTCGCGGGTTGTGCCGGCCGGGGCCGGAAATCGGTTGCCGGGATCACTGGCCGGGGACCTGGAAATTGAAGACCCCGGTGTCAAAGCGGTTGTAGGCCTCGTAGTCGACGAGGTCGTACAACCGTGCGCGCGTCAGCATGGTCCCAACTTGTGCCTCCTGGGTTCCGTCGGCCCTGATCGATTCCAGCGTACGCTCCGCGGCGCCCATGGCACTACGGAGCAGGGTCACCGGATAGATGATCATGTTGACCCCGACGCCGGCCAGCTCGTCCACCGTGAACAGTGCGCTCTGGCCGAATTCGGTCATGTTCGCCAGGATCGGGACGTCGACGGCGTCGCGGATGGCCTGGAATTCGGACAGGTCCTTCATGGCCTCGGGGAAGATGGCGTCGGCACCGGCCTCGACCAGGGCCCTGGCACGGTCCTGGGTGGCCGCCAGGCCGTCGGTGGCGCGGATGTCGGTCCGCGCCATGATCAGGAAGTTCGGGTCGCGCCGGGCATCGGCCGCCGCGCGGATCCGCTTGGTGGCGGTGTCGAGGTCCACGACGTTCTTGCCGTCCAGGTGGCCGCAGCGCTTCGGGTTGAACTGGTCCTCGATGTGGCAGCCGGCCAGGCCGGCGTTCTCGAGTTCCTGGATGCTGCGGGCGACGTTCATGGGTTCGCCGAAGCCGGTGTCGGCGTCGACGATGCAGGGCAGGTCGGTCATCCGGGCGATCTGCCCGGCACGCGTGGCCACCTCGGTCAGGGTGGTCAGCCCGATGTCCGGCAGGCCGAGGTCGTTGGCCAGGACGGCGCCGGAGATGTAGACGCCGGCGAAGCCTTTCTCCTCGATCAGCCGTGCCGAGAGCGGGTTGAAGGCGCCCGGGAACTGCGCGATGGTGCCGGAGGAAAGGAGCTCGCGGAACCGGACCCGCTTCTGCTCCGGCGTGGTCTTCGAGTACAGCATCAGAACAGTCCCTTCGGGGCGGCGGCGAGGTCGATCACGCCGTCGGCCGCCTTGATGTTCAGCTGGTCCAGCTCGCCGGCGGCGAGTTCGGGGAGCCGTGCGGCGGCGGCGAGGAAGCGTTCGATTTCCTCCTCGGCCACGAGGCCGGCGGCGAGGGTGCGGAACTTGTTCACGTACTGTTCCCGCTTGAACGGCCGGGCACCCAGCGGGTGGGCGTCGGCGACGGCGATCGACTCAGTGATGACGGTGCCGTCCGTGAGCGTGATCACGACGGTGCCGCCGAAGGCCTTCTCGGCGATGTCCAGGGAGTGGTAGCGGCGGGTCCATTCCGGGTCCTCGACGGTGCTGACCTTGTGCCAGAGTTCCACGGTGTCGGGCCGGCCGGCGCGTTCGGGGGCGTAGGAATCGACGTGGTGCCAGGCGCCGTCCTGCAGGGCGACGGTGAAGATGTACGGGATGGAGTGGTCCAGCGTTTCGCGGCTGGCGGTGGGGCTGTACTTCTGCGGGTCCTTCGCGCCGGAGCCGATCACGTAGTGGGTGTGGTGGCTCGTCTTGATCAGCACGGACTCCACGTTGGCGGGGTCCTTGAGCTCGGGGTGTTCGCCGTGCAGCTTGCGGGCGAGGTCGATCCAGGCCTGGGCCTGGTACTCGGCCGAGTGCTCCTTGGTGTAGGTGTCCAGGATGGCGCGCTTGGCTTCGCCGGCCTCCGGCAGCGGCACGGTGTAGGAGGCGTCCGGGCCGTCCAGCATCCACGCGATGACGCCGTCTTCGCCTTCGTAGATCGGCACGGGGGAGGTCTGGCCGCGCATGGCGCGGTCCGCGGATTCCACGGCCATCTTGCCGGCGAACGCCGGGGCGTGGGCCTTCCACGTGGAGATCTCGCCCTTGCGGGACTGCCGGGTGGCGGTGGTGGTGTGCAGCGCCTGGCCGATGGACTGGAAGATCGTCTCGACGTCCAGGCCCAGCAGGGTGCCGATGCCGGCGGCGGCGGAGGGGCCCAGGTGCGCAACGTGGTCGATCTTGTGCTCGTGCAGGCAGATGGCCTTGACCAGGTTGACCTGGATCTCGTAGCCGGTGGCGATGCCGCGGATCAGGTCCTGCCCGCTGGAGCCGACGTGCTGGGCCACGGCCAGGATCGGCGGGATGTTGTCGCCCGGGTGGGAGTACTCGGCGGCCAGGAAGGTGTCGTGGTAGTCCAGTTCGCGGACGGCGACGCCGTTGGCCCAGGCGGCCCATTCCGGGGCGACGCGCTCTTCGATGCCGAAGACCTTGGCGCCCTTGCCCCCGGTGGTGGGTCCGTGGGTCAGGGCCTGGGCCCGGGCCGCGATGATCGGGGCGCGGTTCAGCGAGGCGATGGCCACCGAGGCGTTGTCGATCACCCGGTTGATCACCATGTCGGTGACCTCGTCGGTGACGGGCACGGGGTCGACGGCGACCTTGGCGATCTTGAAGGCGAGCTGGTCCTCGCGGGGCAGGTTTTCCTCGCTCTTGTAGACGCGGACGTGGTGTTCCTTGACCATGGTGCTCCTTTTAGTGCGGTATGTGCGTGGCTTTGACGTGGGAAAGGCTGCGGTGCAGGTGGAGCGTGGTGGCGGCCTCGGCCAGCCGCGGGTTGCCGGCGGCGATCGCCTCGGCGATGGCGGCGTGCTCGGCCGCCGCGGCGGTCAGCCGCTCGGCGTCGTCGGCCGCCAGCCGGCGGACCCGGACCAGGTGCACGCGCAGGCTGCGCATCGCCTGGACAAGGTAGGAGTTGGAGATGGCGGCGTCGATGGCCGCGTCCAGCCGGCCGACGAGCACGTAGTAGTCGTGCCGGGCGGGGTCGTCCGCGCCGATCAGTTCCGGCGCCTTGAGCAGTTCGTCGCGGAGCCGTTCAAACGTCGCGGCATCGCCCCGCTCGGCGGCCAGCGCCGCTGCCCGGCCTTCGAGGGTCTCGCGCAGTTCGAAGAGTTCGTCGATGTCCGCCAGCGAAATATCGGTCACGACGACGCCGCGGCCTCCCGCCGTCGTCGTCAGGCCCTCCGCGGTGAGCCGGCTCAGGGCCTCCCGCAGCGGGGTGCGAGAGACGCCCAGCCGCTCGGACTGCTCCACTTCGGCCAGGACCGCACCGGGAAGCAGGCGCCATTCGATGATGTCCTCACGCAGGGCCGCATAGGCCTTGTCGCTGGCGCGCATCCTGCCTCCTTCATTGACTGACACACTCGAGTGTATACAAACATGGTGGAATATCCCACCATTTTCCCGAAGAAACCTGAAAGGAAGCCATGGGTGTATACATGAGCCCTTGTGCCGGCCTCCGCCGCCGGGCTACCATGAGCTCCATCACAACGCAGTGGACGGGATGTATTTCATGGTCACCAAGAGCTACCAGGACACGTACGACCGCAGCCTGGCCGAGCCGGCGGAGTTCTGGCTGGACGCAGCGAGCAAGGTCTCGTGGACCACGCCGCCGCGGCAGGCCCTCGATTCGAGCCGGGCCCCGCTCTACGGCTGGTTCCCCGACGGCATCCTGAATACCTCCTACAACGCGCTGGACCGCCATGTGGAGGCCGGCCGCGGGGCGCAGGACGCCCTGGTCTACGACTCCGCCATGCTGGGGACCCAACGGCGCTACAGCTACGCGGAACTCACGGACCTCGTGGCCCGGTTCGCCGGCGTCCTGCGCAGCAACGGCGTGGGCAAGGGCGACCGCGTCGTGATCTACATGCCGATGATCCCCGAGGCCGCCATCGCCATGCTGGCGACCGCCCGGCTCGGAGCCGTGCACTCGGTCGTGTTCGGCGGCTTCGCGCCCAAGGAACTTGCCGCCCGCATCCGGGACGCCGCCCCCGCCGTCGTGGTCACGGCCTCCGGCGGGATCGAGCCCGCCCGCCGGATCGAGTACCTCCCCGCGGTGGCGGAGGCCCTGGAACTGGCCGGGGCCACCGGCACGCCGGTCCTCGTGAAGGGGCGGGACGGATTCGCCGCCGCAGCCGCGGATTACTCCGGCTGGCTGGACTGGGACACCGAGCTGGCCTCCGCCGTGCCTGCCGCACCGGTCGACGTCAAGGCGACCGACCCGCTCTACATCCTCTACACCTCGGGCACCACCGGCACCCCCAAGGGCGTCGTGCGGGACAACGGCGGCCATGCCGTGGCGCTCACCTGGACCATGGAAAACATCTACGGCGTCGGGCCCGGGGATGTCATGTGGACCGCGTCCGACGTCGGCTGGGTGGTGGGGCACTCGTACATCGTCTACGGCCCGCTCCTGGCCGGGGCCACCACGGTCCTCTACGAGGGCAAGCCCGTGGGGACCCCCGACGCCGGAGCGTTCTGGCGGGTCAGCCAGGACCACAAGGTCAACGTGCTCTTCACCGCGCCCACCGCGCTGCGCGCCATCCGGAAAGCCGATCCCGAGGCGAAGCTGCTGGAAGGCTACGACATCTCCGGCCTGCGCACGCTCTTTGCCGCCGGCGAGCGGCTCGACACCGACACCTTCCACTGGGCCTCCCGGATCCTGGGCGTCCCGGTGGTGGACCACTGGTGGCAGACCGAGACCGGCTGGGCCATCTGCGCCAACCCCCGCGGGCTCGACGAACTCCCGATCAAGGCCGGCTCGCCCAGCGTGCCGATGCCGGGCTTCAAGCTCAATATTGTCGACGGCGCCGGCGAGGACGTCGAAACCGGAACCGAGGGCAACATCGTTCTGGGGCTGCCGCTGCCTCCTGGCACCCTCACCACGCTCTGGGGAGACGACCAACGCTACGTCTCCTCCTACCTCCAGGCGTTCGAGGGCTACTACGCCACCGGCGATTCCGGCTACCGGGACGAGGACGGCTACCTGTTCGTGATGGGCCGCACCGATGACATCATCAACGTCGCCGGCCACCGGCTGTCCACCGGTGCCATGGAACAGGTGATCGGGCAGCACCCGGCAGTCGCCGAATGCGCCGTGATCGGCCTCGCGGACGCCCTGAAGGGCCAGCGCCCCAGCGGCTACGTCGTGCTCAAGTCAGGCGTGGACATGGCCGAGGACGTGCTGGTCAGGGAGCTCATTGCCCTGGTCCGGCGGGATATCGGGGCGGTGGCGGACTTCAAGCACGTCACCGTCGTGGAGGCCCTGCCCAAGACCCGTTCCGGGAAGATCCTGCGCAAAACCATGCGCCAGATCGCCGACGGCGAGGACTACGTGGTGCCGTCCACGATCGAGGACGCCGGCGTGATCGAGACGCTCATCGGGACCCTGCGCCCCGCCGCCGCGGAGTGACGGGGCGGTCTTGGGTCCGCAGGCGTCACGCACAGCAGGCTTTTGGTCGCCTCCGCCAGGTCCGACGGCGGGAATCCGGCAGCGGGCCTGGTGGGCCAGCCCGAAACTCTGCGCTGCGTGACGCCTGACGGGGGAGTGGACCGGCTTACGACGTCGGCCCGCGCCAGCGGTATTCGTTCTCCGGCCGGCCGGGGGCGCCGTAGCGCGCCGTCCGGGAGACCCTGCCGGCGTCGGCGAGGTATTCGAGGTAGCGGCGGGCGGTCACCCGGGACATGCCCAGCGCCGCCATCACCTCGCTGGCCGAGACTGCGCCGGACTGGCCCTTCATGAATTCCTGGACGGATTCCAGCGTGGACACGGCGAGCCCCTTGGGCAGCGGCAGCTCGGACGGGGCCCGCAGGCTCGCGAAGGCCCGGTCCACCTCGCCCTGGGAGGCCACGGCGCCGTACGTGCCGGCAGCAGGCGTTGCCAGCTGCTCCCGGAACTGCCGGTAGCTGGAGAGCTTGTCCGCGAAGGTCGCATAGGTGAACGGCTTGATCAGGTACTGGACCACCCCGGTGGCCACGGCGCTGCGGACGATGTTGAGTTCGCGCACGGCGGTGATGGCGATGATGTCCGCGAACAGGCCGGCAGCCCGCATCCGCCGCGCGATGTCCAGCCCGTGCAGGTCCGGGAGGTTCATGTCCAGGAGCACCAGCTCGATCGGCGTGCCGGCAGCCGCGGACTCCGTCATCAGCCGCAGGGCCGACTGGCCGTCGGCTGCCGACCCGGCGAGCACGAACCCGTCCAGCCTGCCGACGTAGGCGGCGTGGGCCGCAGCGGCGATGGGCTCGTCTTCGACGACGAGCACGCGGATCTCGCTCATGGTTGTCCCTCCGCGTCCTGCCCGGCAGCCGACGGCAATGTGGTTGCCGGCAACGCAGCCGCCGGCAATGCAGCCGCGGCGGCAGTCGGCAGCGTGACGTGGAACAGTGCCCCCGCCGGGCTGCTGATCGTGAGGGTGCCGCCGAGGCGGTGCACCGCCTGGCGGACCAGGGCCAGTCCGAGCCCCCGGCCGAAAGGTCCGGGCTCCTTGGTGCTGAAGCCATGGCGGAAGATATCCTCCACCGCCGCGGGGTCGATGCCCGGGCCGCTGTCCTCCACCGTGATCTCCAGTGACCCGCCGGCGTTCGCGACGGTCAGTTCCACGAGCTTCGGCGCCGGCGCCTCGGCCGCGGCGTCGATGGCATTGTCGAGCAGGTTGCCCAGGATTGCCACCAGGTCCTGGACCGCCAGCCCGGAGACGGCGGTGGATCCGCCGGCATTGAGGTCCAGCTCGACGCCGCGTTCGCGGGCCTCGGCCACCTTGCCCATGATGAGCGCGCCGAGCACCGGCTCCTCGATGGAGCTGACCACGTCATCCGTGAGGCGCTGGCTGAGCTCAAGGTCCCTGGTGGCGAAGTCCAGGGCCTCCGGACCGCGTCCCAGTTCCAGCAGCGAGACAATCGTGTGCAGCCGGTTGGCGTGCTCGTGGGTCTGGGCGCGGAGGGCATCGGAGAGCGTGCGCACGGTTTCCAGCTCACTGCCGAGCGATTCGATTTCCGTGCGGTCCCGGATGGTGGCCACCGTGCCGAAAACCGCGCCGCGCTGGCGTCCCGCGGAGGACTGCGGCCCCACCGCCGGTCCCTGGTTGACCACCAGGATGCGGGAGTCCGTCAGATGGATTTCGTCCTGGGCGCCCCGCCCCGATTCGAAGAGTTCCTTGAGGCTGGCCGCCAGGGGCAGCTCCGCCAGCAACGGCGCCGCCCAGCTCCCGCCTGTTGGTCCGCCTGTTGGGCCGGCCTGAGGGCTGGCCGTTGGCCCGGCTGGAGTGCCGCCTGTTGGGTCGCCTGTTTCATCGCCGTTGGCGGAGTGCGGGCTGAGGCCCAGCAGTTCCGCGGCCTGGTCGTTGTGCATCACCACCCTGCCCCTGGAATCAATCAGGATCACGCCCTCCCGGACCGAGTGGAGCACCGATTCGTAGTAGGCGAACAGCTGGGCCAGCTGTTCCGGGCCCCAGCCCCGCGTGACCCGGCGCAGGTACCGCCCCAGCAGCCAGGACGCCACCGAGCCGCCCGCCAGCAGGGCCAGTCCGATGACCAGCAGCGCCGGCAGCCTGCCGGACACGGCCACGTCCACGGTCCGCACGGTCACGCCCACCGCCACCAGCGCCTTCACGTTTCCGCTGGGGTCCTTGACCGGAGCGATGGTGCGGACCGAGGGGCCGAGGGTTCCGGCGGTGATCTCGGTAAAGACCCCGCCGTTCAGGGCAGCGTCAATGGACCCGATGTACGGCTTTCCCAGCTCTTCGTCGTTGGGGTGCGTCCACCGTGTCCGGTCAGGAGCCATGATCGTGATGAAATCCGCATTGGCATCGCGCATGACTTTCAAGGCATAGGGCTGCAGGAGGGCCGTCGGGTCGGCGGCGCTCGCCGCCTGCAGCACCAGGGGGTTGTCCGCCACGGCGGTGGCGATGCCGGTCATCCGCCGGCCGGCCTCCTCATAGGCGTGGTCGCGGGCGTCAACGAAGCTGGCGGTGCCCACGATTGCCGTCAGGGCCAGCATGAACAGCAGATGGGCCACGAACAGCCTCCGCGCGATGCTCCAGCGGTGGATCATCAACACCTTCCATGACCAATATGAACGCAACAGTGAGCCAGGTCACCCGGCCACCAATGATGGATATAACACCCGACCGACGTGATCAGCCCAGAGCATGGGCCCGCGTCTTCCAGCCTATCCATAAGGAGACACATCATGGCTTCTCAACGAGGAGAGTCAGCCGCGCCCGTCAAGGCCGCGCGCAAAGGGCTCGACAAATCCCATTACCTGTACATGGCCGTCATCGCCGCCGTGGTCCTCGGCGCCGTCGTCGGTCTGCTGTTCCCCGAATTCGCCAAGAACCTCAAGCCGCTCGGCGACGGCTTCATCAAGCTGATCAAGATGATGATCGGCCCCATCATCTTCTGCACCATCGTGCTGGGCATCGGTTCCATCGCCAAAGCCGCCACGGTGGGCAAGGTCGGCGGCCTGGCCCTGGGCTACTTCGTCGTCATGTCCACCTTCGCCCTGGCCATCGGCCTGGTGGTCGGCAACCTCATCCACCCGGGTGAAGGCCTGAACCTGACGCCGTACGACCCCAACAAGAAGGCGGCTACCGACAGCACCGTCGACTTCCTGCTCGGGATCATCCCCGGTGACATCCCCGTGCTGCCGACGCTGCTCGCCGCGATCCTGGTCGGCTTCGCCCTCCAGAAGATGGGCCCCCAGGGCACTCCGATCCTGAGGGCAATCGGCCACGGCCAGGCGGTGGTCTTCCGCATCCTCATCATGATCATGTGGCTGGCACCCGTGGGTGCCTTCGGCGCCATTGCCGCCGTGGTCGGCGCCACCGGCTTCCAGGCGATCGTGAGCATGTTTACCCTGATGATCGCGTTCTACATCACCTGCGCCCTGTTCATCGTCGTTATCCTCGGCGGTCTCCTCCAGGTCGTTGCGGGCGTGAGCATCTTCAAGCTGATGAGGTACCTGGCCCGTGAATACCTGCTGATTTTCTCCACCTCCTCTTCCGAGGCTGCCCTGCCGCGCCTCATCGCCAAGATGGAACACCTCGGTGTGTCCAAGCCCGTCGTCGGCGTCACCGTGCCCACCGGTTACTCCTTCAACCTGGACGGCACCGCCATCTACCTGACCATGGCGTCGCTGTTCGTGGCGAACGCGATGGGCATGCCGATGGACCTTGGGGCGCAGATTTCCCTGCTGATCTTCATGATCATTGCCTCCAAGGGTGCCGCCGGCGTCACCGGTGCCGGCCTGGCCACCCTGGCCGCCGGTCTCCAGGCGCACGCGCCCCAGCTGCTGGGGGGCGTGGGCATGATTGTCGGCATCGACCGCTTCATGTCCGAGGCCCGCGCGCTGACCAACTTCACCGGCAACGCCGTCGCCACCGTCCTGATCGGCACGTGGGTCAAAGAGATCGACGGCGACCAGGTTGAGCGTGTCCTCTCCGGCGCAGAGCCCTTCGACGAGCTGACCATGAACCCGCACCACGGCATGGGCTACGACGCCGACGACGCCGGCACTGCCGCCGCCCAGCCGGGACAGCCGGCCCATCCGCAGCCGGCCGGCGCCTGATGCGACGCCCTGAACCTGCAGCCTGATCCTGCGGACTGATCCCGGGCTGAAACCGCGGCAGGACCGCCCGGACGCAGACCCGCGTCCGGGCGGTTCCGTGCGGCGGAAGGGCAACCCTCGACCTCTACCAGAGGGTAAGGCTCAAATGACGGCCGCTGTCAAGGTCCGCGGAATACCGTGTCGGGCGCTGTAACCTTGGGGGGAATACGATCGGCGCTGGGAGTCCAGGGCAGAAATCAAGCAGGCAGAAATCAAGCAGGCAGAAGTCAAGCAGCCAGCAATATCAAGCACGACCATCACCGTCATCGAAAGTGTGGATAGATACGTGAGCAGCGAACAGGGTTCAGCAACTCTGGAAGGCACCGAACTCGATCTGGAAGACGCCGTCATGGGCCCCACCGGGCGCCCTCAACGCGACTTTCCGGAGCCCGCGCCGCTGTCATCCCACGGCCCCGCGCGGGTCATCGCCATGGTCAACCAGAAGGGCGGGGTGGGGAAAACCACCTCCGCGATCAACCTTGCCGCCGCGCTTGCCGAATTCGGCCGCCGCGTGCTCCTGGTCGATTTCGACCCGCAGGGCGCCCTGTCCGCCGGCCTCGGCACCAACCCCCACGAACTGGACCTCACGGTCTACAACGTCCTGATGGACCGCAAGGTGGACATCCGCGACGCCATCCAGAAGACCGGCGTCGAAAACGTGGACCTGCTGCCGGCCAACATCGACCTCTCCGCCGCCGAAGTCCAGCTGGTCAACGAGGTGGCCCGCGAACAGGTCCTGGACCGGGCCCTGAAGAAGGTCGAGGACGACTACGACATCGTCCTGATCGACTGCCAGCCCTCCCTCGGGCTGCTCACGGTCAACGCCCTGACCGCAGCCCACGGCGTCATCATCCCGCTGATCTGCGAATTCTTCGCCCTGCGCGCGGTGGCGCTGCTCGTGGAAACCATCGACAAGGTCCAGGACCGCCTGAACCCCAGGCTGCAGGTCGACGGCGTGCTGGCCACGATGTACGACGCCCGCACCCTGCACGGCCGCGAAGTCATCGCGCGCCTCGTGGAGGCCTTCGGGGACAAGGTCTTCGAGACGGTCATCAAGCGCTCCATCAAGTTTGCCGACGCCACAGTGGCGGCCGAGCCCATCACCACGTACGCCGCCAACCACATCGGCGCCGATGCCTACCGCCGGCTGGCCAAGGAACTCATTTCGCGCGGCGGGGCACCCTAGGGCGGACCGTGGACACGGCAGGCGCCCCCGCGGCGAAGAAGTCCGGCTTCGAGGTCCGCCTCGCCAACTTCACGGGTCCCTTCGACCTCCTGCTCGGCCTGATTTCCAAGCACCAGCTGGACATCACCGAGGTGGCGCTGTCCACCGTCACCGATGAGTTCATCAAGTACATCAAGGGCCTGCAGCAGCAGGGGGAGGAGTGGGCCCTGGACGAGGCCAGCGAATTCCTCGTCATCGCCGCCACGCTGCTGGACCTCAAGGCCGCCCGGCTCCTGCCCGCCGGCGAGGTGGAGGACGCCGAGGACATCGCCCTGCTGGAAGCCCGCGACCTGCTGTTCGCCCGGCTGCTCCAGTACAAGGCCTTCAAGCACGGGGCCGGCATGATCGGCTCCACCCTCGACCTCGAGGCCGGCCGGTACCCGCGGCAGGTCGCGCTGGAAGCCCATTTCGCCGCGCTGCTCCCGGAACTGCTCTGGAAGCACACCCCCGCGCAGTTCGCAGCCCTGGCCGAAACCGCCCTCAGACCCAAGGATGCCGCGCCCACCCGGGTGGACCTGGCCCACCTGCACGCCACTCCGGTCAGCGTCAAGGAGCAGGCCGGGCTGCTGGAACTCCGGCTCCGGCTGGGCGGGCCCCTCACCTTCCGGGACCTGATCGCCGACGCCGACTCCACGCTCGTGGTGGTGGCCCGCTTCCTGGCCCTGCTGGAGATGTTCCGGGACGGGGCGGTGGGCTTTGAGCAGCTGCAGCCGCTCGGGGACCTCACCGTCCGCTGGAGCGCCGGCGGCAACGCCGCCCGTGGCAAAGACAGGGGCACAGGCAGGGGCAAAGACACGGGCAAAGCCAGGGGCAAAGCAAGCGCCAACCCAAGCGACGAATACGAGGAGCAGCAGTGAGCGACACCCGGAACGAAGCGGCAACCGGCGTCGGGGATACCGGCGGTCCCGACGTCCATGGCCTTCCCGGCGGGGCGCGCGCGGCCCTCGAAGCCGTCCTCATGGTGATCGACCAGCCAGCCACGGCCGCCGGGCTCGCCGCCGGCCTGAACCTGGGTGTGGACGTCGTCGAAACCCTGCTGGCGGAACTGCAGCGGGAGTATGACGGCTATACTGTTAATGCCCCGGATGTGGACGTTGCCGGCAGTAATGGCTTCAGCGCCACCGCCCGGGGCTTTGAATTGCGGAATATCGCCGGAGGCTGGCGGATCTATTCCCGCGCTGAGTTTGCGGACATCGTCGGCGGATTCGTGCTGGAAGGACAGACGGCCAGGCTGACGCAGGCGGCGCTCGAAACGCTCGCCGTCATCGCTTACCGCCAACCCGTCTCAAGGGCGCGGGTGTCTGCAATTCGAGGGGTCAATGTTGACTCTGTCGTGCGGACGCTGACCCAGCGCGGGCTGATCGAGGATGCGGGGACCGATCCCGAATCCGGGGCCATCCTGTACCGCACGACGTCGTATTTCCTGGAACGCATGGGGATCGGCTCAGTTGCGGAATTGCCGCAGCTGTCGCCCCATCTTCCGGGGCTCGAAGGCATCGAAGAGTTCTACGACGCCGACAGAATGTAGGCAGTATTTTGTGCAGGCACGATTGCCTGCGCAATAGTATCCACCAGGGCGGAACCATTTTGCCCTGGCTGGCGGGTGTTGTCGGGAGACAATGGCCGCCGGCCACCAACGTAAGGACGGGTCATGACACAGGCGGGACGCCAGGGTTCACCACGTAGCAGTGCGGGACGAACCAGCGCAGGACGAAGCAGCGCGGGACAAGCCAATTCGGCACGCAATCCAGCACAGGGCGGCTCAGGCCGCGGCGCACAAGGCGGCGGAAGCCGCAGCGGGGCCGGCTTCAAGGGCGGCGGAGACCGCCCCTTCAAGCACCCCAAGCCTCGCGAAGAGGCATTCATCGACCCGGACCTGCAGGGGCCGGATGGCACGCCGTCGGCGAGCCGCCCGGCTTCCGGCGACTGGAAGTCCACAGGGCCGTCCGGCAAAGCACTGTCCGGCAAGGAAGCAGCCCGCAAGGCCGCCACCCGCAAGCCCGGCTTCGGCAAAGCCCCCGGCACCCCCGGCGCCCTCAAGCCCAAGCCGCGCACCGGCGCCGCCAAGTCCGCCGGCCCCCGCGCCTTCGGCAGCGAACGCTTCGGCCAGAACCTTGGCCCCGTCCGGAAGCCCAGCCGCAAGCACGGACCCCGCGGCGACGTTCCCCAGTCCGAGCTGCACGACGCCGACGGCATCCGCCTGCAGAAGGTCATGGCCTCGGCCGGCGTCGCCTCGCGGCGCGTCTGCGAGGAAATGATCGCCGAGGGCCGCGTCGAGGTCGACGGCCTGGTCGTCACGGAGCTCGGCGTCCGCGTCGACCCGAAGACTGCCGTCATCCACGTCGACGGGCTCCGCATCCAGCTGGACGAAAACATGGTCTACATGGTGTTCAACAAGCCCAAGGGCGTCGTCTCCACGATGGAAGACCCGGACGGGCGGCCCTGCATCAGCGACTTCGTCCGCAGCCATCACGGCGAACGACTCTTCCACGTCGGACGTCTCGACGTCGGCACCGAGGGCCTGCTGCTGCTGACCAACGACGGCGAACTCGCCAACCGCATGACCCACCCGTCCTACGAGGTCCCCAAGACCTACCTCGTGCAGGTCCGCGGGCCGTTCCCGCAGGGCGTCGGTGCCCGGCTCAAGGCCGGCGTCGAACTCGAGGACGGCATCGCCGCCGTGGACTCCTTCAAGCTGGTGGACTCCACCCCGGGCCACGTGCTGATCGAGGTCGTGCTGCACTCGGGCAAGAACCGGATCGTCCGGCGCCTCTTCGACGCCGTCGGCTTCCCGGTGCTGCGCCTCGTCCGCGTCAAGGTCGGACCCATCGGCCTGGGCGACCAGCGCCAGGGCAGCATCCGCAACCTCGGCAAGCAGGAAGTCGGCCACCTGCTGGCATCCGTAGGGCTGTAGGGCATGTCCGCATTTCGCACCCACGGCCGCGGCCACCTCAACGGCCCGGTGGTGGTCGTGGGGACGGGGCTCCTGGGCACCAGCATCGGGCTGGGGCTCCGGGGCCGCGGAGTGGCAGTCTTCCTCTCCGATCCCTCGCCCACCAACCAGGCCGTCGCCGTGGACATCGGCGCGGGCCTGCCTTTGGCGCGCCTTGACGGCGAACAGCCGGAGCTCGTGGTCGTCGCCGCCCCGCCGGACGTCACGGCGGATGTTGTGGAACGCGCCCTCGCGGACTACCCGCAGGCAACCGTCGTGGACATCGCCAGCGTCAAGGCCGGCATCCAGGCCGGGCTGCGGTCCCGCGGCGCGGACCTGGGCCGCTACGTGGGCACCCACCCCATGGCCGGCCGGGAGAAGTCCGGCCCCGTCGCAGCCCGCGGCGAGCTGTTCACCTCCATGCCGTGGGTCCTGTGCCCCTCGGACGAGACGACGCCCGGGGCCCTCCGGACAGCGCGCGCGCTGGCAACGGACCTTGGCGCCGTCGTCTCCGAATTCCGGGCGGAGGAACACGACGAAGCCGTGGCGCTCGTCTCCCACCTGCCCCAGGTCATGTCCTCCCTCGTGGCCAGCCGCCTCCAGGGCACGCCCCTGCATGCCCTGTCCCTGGCCGGGAACGGGCTCCGGGACGTGACCAGGATTGCGGCGAGTGATCCCACCCTCTGGGTCCAGATCCTGGGCGCGAACGCGGACAAAGTCGTGGACGTCCTGCATGGGGTCCGCGAGGACCTGAACCGGCTGATCGGCACGCTGGAGGACCCGACGGCGCCCGGGGCGCGGCTCGACCTGGCCCAGCTGATCAGCGAAGGCAACGCCGGCCAGTCCCGCATTCCGGGCAAGCACGGCGGGCCGCCGCAGGCCTACTCCTGGCTGACGGTCCTGGTGGATGACAGTCCGGGCCAGATCGCGAAGCTCCTCACCGAGATCGGCGAGATCGGCGTCAACCTCGAGGACCTCCGCCTGGACCATTCCTCGGGACAGAACGTGGGCATGGTGGAGATCTCCGTCCTGCCCAACAAGCACGACCTGCTCATCGAAGCCCTCAACGACCGCGGATGGCGGGTACTCCAGTAATGACCCAGGAACTTATCGAGACCGTGGGCCTTGTGCGCCCCGGAAAAAGCCTTGTCGTCGCGATTGACGGACCGTCCGGGTCCGGGAAGTCCAGCGTCAGCAAAGAGGTGGCCCGCCGGCTCAAACTGGCCTACCTCGACACCGGCGCCATGTACCGGGCCCTGACCTGGTACTGCCTGGACTCCGGCACCGACCTTGGGGACGGCGCCGCCGTCGAGACTGCCGCCGAGAGCCTGCCGCTGGAGATCAGCACGAGCCCGCTCGAGGAATACGTCCGCGTGGGCGGCACCGACGTCACGTCCGCCATCCGGGAGCCGTCGATTTCCGCGGCCGTCAGCGCCGTCGCCACCACCCTCGGGGCCCGCACGGAACTGATCCGCCGGCAGCGTGAACTCATCGAAAAGCACCACCGCCGCATGGTGGTCGAGGGCCGGGACATCACCACCGTCGTCGCGCCCCACGCCGAAGTGCGCATGCTGCTGACCGCCAGCGAAGCGGCGCGGCTGCGCCGCCGCGGCATCCAGCTCGGCGGCAGCCAGAACGCCGAACAGCTCGCCACGCAGGTCACCGCCCGCGACGCCCGGGATTCCACCGTGGTGAACTTCACCACGGCAGCCGACGGCGTGGTCACCCTGGACTCCTCGGAGCTGGACTTCGAGGAGACAGTCGATGCCGCGCTCGAGATCGTGCACGGCATCCTCAACCACCGGGTCACCGCCCGTGACTGAGCCCAGGCCGCAGGCAAAGGGACAGGCACAGTGGCAGGCAGGCGGGCAGGCAGAGGGGCAGGCAGAATTGGCGCTGCCGGGCCGGTGGAGCGCTGCCTGGAGCCGGCCCGTGGGCTGGATCCTGGACCACATCCTGTACCGGACCTCGGTCACGGGGCGTTCCAACGTCCCGGCCACCGGCCCGGTGATCTTCGCCGGAAACCACATCAGCTACCTGGACGGACCGGTCATGTTCGGGGCCTCGCCGCGGCGGATGCACATCCTGGTCAAGCAGGAAATGTTCGCCGGGTTCCTGGGCCGCGTGCTCACGGCCTCGGGCCAGCTGCCGGTGGACCGCGCGGGTGACTGTGCGGCCCTGCACCGGGCCAAGCGGGTGCTCGACGCCGGGCGGTGCGTCGGGATCCTGCCCGAAGGAACGCGGGGGAGCGGCGAAGCCGCCGCGATCAACAACGGTGTCGCCTGGCTCGCGCTGAACTCCCGCGCGACGGTGGTCCCCGTGGCCATCCTGGGCACCCGGGTCGGCGCAGAGCATCTGGACACGGTTCCGCCGCTGCGCCGGCGGCTGCACGTCAGCTTCGGCGGGGCCATCAATGTCAGCCGCAGGCCCGGCGAGACCGGCCGTGTTTCAATGGACAGGGCGGGAACCGAGATCCGCGCCGCGCTGGCCCGCCATGTCCAGGACTCGATCCAAAGAACCGGGCAGCCCTTGCCCGACGCGGATTCCCCGCAAGAACGTCATGAAGCAGTAGCCGGGACGCCGGCAGATCACCCCATAAGGAATGTGCAATGAGCGATACGACTCAAACCTCCGGCCAATTTGGCGCCGGCGAAGACGAATACACGCCCACCGGCACGGACCAGGTGGCTGAGCACCTCGCCGCACTGGACGACGAGGAAGCGGAACTCCGCGCGGCCTCCCTCCGTGCAGGCCTGGACGACTACGAACTGGATGAAGACGACGCCGCCCTGCTGAGCGGCGAGTACGACGACGAGGATTTCGACGGTCCGGTCAAGCTTGATCCCGTGCTGGCCATCATCGGCCGGCCCAACGTGGGCAAGTCAACCCTGGTGAACCGCATCCTCGGCCGCCGCGAAGCCGTGGTGGAAGACACCCCTGGCGTCACCCGTGACCGGGTCATGTACTCGGCCACCTGGAACGGCCGGAACTTCACCGTGGTCGACACCGGCGGCTGGGAGCACGATGCCCGCGGCATCCACGCCCGTGTGGCCGAACAGGCCGAGATGGCCGTGGAGCTCGCCGACGCCGTGCTGTTCGTTGTCGACTCCGCCGTCGGCGCCACGGCCACGGACGAGGGCGTTGTGAAGATGCTCCGTAAGTCCAAGAAGCCGGTCATCATGGTGGCCAACAAGGTGGACGACTTCGCGCAGGAAGCCGATTCGGCGACGCTCTGGGGCCTGGGCTTCGGTGAGCCGTACCCGGTTTCGGCGCTCCACGGCCGCGGCGTCGCCGACCTGCTGGACCACGTCATGGACACGCTGCCCGAGTTCTCCACGATCGAAGGGCTGGAACGCTCCGGCGGCCCGCGCCGCATCGCCCTGATCGGCCGGCCCAACGTCGGCAAGTCCTCGCTGCTGAACAAGCTGGCCGGCTCCGAGCGCGTGGTGGTGGACAACACCGCCGGCACCACCCGGGACCCGGTCGATGAGTTCATCGAACTCGGCGACCGGACCTGGCGCTTCGTCGACACCGCCGGCATCCGCCGCCGGCAGCACATGGCCCAGGGCGCGGATTTCTACGCCTCGCTGCGGACGCAGAGCGCGCTCGAAAAGGCGGAGGTCGCCGTCGTGCTCCTCGCCGTGGACGAAGTCCTCAGCGAGCAGGATGTCCGCATCCTGCAGCTGGCCATCGAGTCCGGCCGCGCACTGGTGCTGGCCTTCAACAAGTGGGACCTGCTCGACGACGAACGCCGCACCTACCTGGAGCGTGAGATCGAGCGGGACCTGGCCCACGTGGCGTGGGCGCCGCGGGTCAACATTTCGGCGCTGACCGGCTGGCACAAGGACAAGCTCGTCCCCGCCCTGGACACCGCACTGGAAAGCTGGGACAAGCGCATCGCCACCGGGCGCCTCAACGCCTTCCTGGGCGAACTGGTGGCCGCGCACCCGCACCCGGTCCGCGGCGGCAAGCAGCCCCGCATCCTGTTCGGGACCCAGGCCTCCAGCCGGCCCCCGAAGTTCGTCCTCTTCACCACCGGGTTCCTGGATCCGGGCTACCGCCGCTTCATCACCCGCCGGCTCCGCGAGACCTTCGGTTTCGAGGGCACGCCGATCGAGGTCAACATGCGGGTGCGCGAAAAGCGTGGCAAGAAGCGTTAGTCAGGACACACTGCGCCCGTGGCGCGTGAAAGTGTCACAGGCACCCTCCAGGATCGTGTAAGCTTTTGGAGGTGGTTCGGCCGGACTGCTTGGATGAAAATCTTTTAGATGTCATCGAGGCGGAGAACGGCGGAGCTAACGGGCTGTAGCGCAGCTTGGTAGCGCACTTGACTGGGGGTCAAGGGGTCGCAGGTTCAAATCCTGTCAGCCCGACCAACAGACAAAACCCCGCCGTTCCTGACAAGGGAACGGCGGGGTTTTCTGTTTCCCGGGACTTTTTCCCGGGGGGCGCTATTTCAGAAAGCGCGACGTCCGGCGGTCGGCCAGGATCTTTCCCTTGGTCTGGCAGCCCGGACAGTATTGCAGGGCGGTGTCGGCAAAGGAAACCTCGCGCACGGTGTCGCCGCACACCGGACACGCTTCACCCGTCCGGCCGTGGACCCTCATATGGCTCCGCTTGGTGTCCTTGAGCTCATGCGGCGGCTTGCCCTGGGCTTCGCGCAGGGCTGTCCCCAGAACGCTGTGGATGGCGTCGTGGAGGAGCCGGACCGCGTCCCGGTCCAGGGAATTGGCGATCGCGAAAGGTGACAGCCTGGCCGAGTGCAGGATCTCGTCGCTGTAGGCGTTCCCGATGCCGGCAATCACGCCCTGGCTCCGCAGGACACCCTTGATTTGCTGGGAACTGGACCCAAGGATCTGCGCCAGGGCATCGACGTCGAACCCGGGGCTGAACGGATCCGGTCCGAGCGCCGCGATGCCGGGAACGTCGTAGGGATCCCGGACCACATACGCCGCCAGGCCCTTTTTCGTCCCGGCCTCGGTCAGATCCATGCCGAGCGGGCCGGATGCGCCGGCAAACGACAGCCGCACCGCTATGGGTCCGTTGCCCTTCTTCAGCTGGATATCAGTGGGGGCCTCGGTGAAGCGGACCCAGCCGGCCCTCGCCAGGTGGAAGACAAAATACAGCCCGTCGGCGTCCACGCTGACGAACTTGCCGAAGCGGCGCACCCCGGCCACGGCCCTGCCCTCCAGTTCGGAGAAGGGGGGAATCGCCGTTTTGAGTACCGCAAACGAGGCGATCTGGATCTTCGTGACCACAGCTCCGGGCAGATGCCCGTCCAGAAAGCCGGTCAGGGCCGCCACTTCCGGAAGCTCCGGCATTGCCTAGGCTCTATGCGCTTGTTCTGTCATTTCACCATCATGTCAGAGTGCTCCCGGGCGCAGGCGGATATGCCTATACTTTCAGCGGCGGCCAGTTCAGAACACCGCCGTCGACATTGGTGATTGACCCGACGAAAGGCCCGTCATGAGCATTATTCCCGAAGAGCTGTCCTACACCGCAGAACACGAATGGGTTTCTGCCCCCAACGCCGACGGAGTCGTGCGCGTGGGCATCACCGATTTTGCCCAGGACGCACTCGGGGACGTCGTCTATGCCCAGATGCCCGAGGTGGGCGCCACGATCAAGGCCAACGACGTCGTCGGCGAGGTCGAATCGACCAAGAGCGTCAGCGACATCTACGCCCCGGTCTCGGGCGAGGTCGTATCCCGGAACGAGTCGCTGGACACCGATTCGGCCCTGATCAATTCCGATCCGTACGGCGAGGGCTGGCTGATGGAAATCAAGCTCGCGGAAGCCGACGCCGTCGAGTCGTTGCTCAGTGCATCGGAGTACGAACAGCAGGTAGGCTAAAGCAAGAGGCCATTCGGGCCGGGGCGTCGGGACAACACACAGACGACGCCCCGCCGGAGGGCCATCCCGGAACCGCCAGGCTTTCCGGGCGGCATGCGTTGTTTGCAGGGGGGACACCTGCAACGAATGAGGAGGACTCAATGTTTGGGCACGAACGGAACGACACCGGTCACGGCACGGGTGGAGTGAAAGCTTCGGAGACCACGTCGATCAACCTCACCCCGGTGCGCGACGAACCCACCATCGCCCCGAGGGTCTCTGCCGATGAGCGGACGGCCGTCGAGTCCCTTCCCTTCGGCTCGGCGCTGCTCGTGGCCCACAGCGGACCCAACGCGGGAGCCCGCTTCCTGCTGGACACGGATGTCACGACGGCGGGGCGGCACCCGGACGCCGACATCTTCCTGGACGACGTCACGGTCTCGCGCCGCCATGTTGAATTCCGCCGCACGGCCCGCAGCTTCGAAGTCGTGGACACCGGGAGCCTGAACGGCACCTACGTCAACCACGACCGCGTCGACGCCGTGGAGCTGAAATCCGGAAACGAGGTCCAGATCGGGAAGTTCCGCCTGACCTTCTACCTGAGCCCTGCCCGCGCAGCAGGCAACGTCTGATACCGGGGCAGTTGCCTGTGGCAATGGCACAAGCCGATCGGCGCGGACCCCAGGTTCTGAACATCGGGGAGGTCCTGGCTCAGCTGAGCGACGATTTCCCCACCATGACCGCGTCGAAAATCAGGTTCCTTGAGGAAAAGGGACTCATCAGTCCGCAACGTACGCCTGCCGGTTACCGGCAGTACTCCGAGAGCGACGTCGAGCGGCTCCGCTTCGTGCTGGCCCTCCAGCGGGACCAGTACCTGCCGTTGAAGGTCATCAAGGACTACCTCGAGGCGATCGACCGCGGTGAGCGCCCGGACAACCTGCCCGCCGGGGTCACGGTTTCCCCACGGATCGTCTCCCAGGAGCTCGCATCCGAACTGCAAAACCGGGTGCGGCGGCTGAGCGAGGAACAGCTCCGGGCAGAGTCAGGCGCCAGCGTCCCGCTGCTGGAATCACTCCTGAGCTTCGGCCTGATCGGCCACGTCAACGGCAAGTTCGACGAACACGCCCTCCAGGTGGCGCGCGCCTGCGTGCAGCTGGAGAGCCACGGCCTGGAACCACGGCACCTCCGGCCCTTCCAGGCGGCAGCCGAACGCGAATTCGGGCTGGTGGAACGCGCCGTGGCCACACTGACCTCACGCAAGGATGCCGCCTCCCATGCGCGCGCCGCCGAGGCCGCGCGCGAAATCAGCGACCTCTGCCTCTCGCTGCATCAGGCACTGGTCCAGGACCGCATCTCAAGAATGGACATCTGATGATTGAGGTGGAGATTGTCGGCGTGCGGATTGAGCTGCCATCAAACCAGCCGCTCGTCCTACTGAAGGAAATCCGCGGTGAACGCCATGTCCCGATCTGGATCGGAACCCCGGAGGCCAGCGCCATCGCCCTGGCCCAGCAAGGCGTGGTCCCGCCCCGGCCGATGACCCACGACCTGCTGGTGGACGTGGTTGAAGCCCTCGGCCACTCCATTGTCAGCGTCAACATCGTTGCGGTGGAGGACAACATCTTCTACGGCCAGCTGCAATTCGACGACGGGACCACCGTGAGCTCACGGGCCTCGGATGCGCTGGCGCTGGCGTTGCGGGCCAAGTGCCGGATCTGGTGCGCCGACGCCGTGATGGACGAGGCCGGCGTCAGGATCACCGAGCACGACGAGGGTGAGGACACCCACCCCCCCGCCGTCGACGAGGAAGGTGAACTGCGGCGGTTCCGGGAGTTCCTGGACGACGTCGAGCCTGAAGACTTCGGCGGCTGAGCCGGCCGGGGCCGCCGAGGGGTTGTGAAGCTTAAAGTCGAGGATGAAAGTTTCGACACGCCCCTGCAAATGGGTGAAGGTCTTTGACCTTGGGTCTTGACAGGCCTAACGTCAAAGGTACAAGTTCCCATTGCATACGACAGCCCCGCAAGTCACACTGGAAAGTGCAGCCATGGCTAAATTACACGCATGAATTTCACACTTCGAATTTCACTCGTGTCAGTCGGTTCGTTAGTCAGCTGTCGCTGCAACTTTCTCAGGGAGCTCATGACAAGGAGGATCCACGTGAGTCTGAAAGGCGAAGCAGGAGAGCTTAGGCACCCGTCCACGGCTGGTGTGGCTGTACCCGCCAGCGGTGCCCAGGGCCTGCTGTTCACCGAGGATCTTCCTGTCCTGGACGAGGACGCGGGCTACCGCGGCCCCACGGCCTGCAAGGCCGCCGGCATCACCTACCGCCAGCTCGACTACTGGGCCCGGACCGGACTGGTGGAGCCCGCGGTCCGCGGCGCGGCCGGTTCCGGCTCGCAGCGGCTCTACGGCTTCCGTGACATTCTTGTCCTCAAGGTCGTCAAGCGGCTCCTTGATACGGGCGTCTCACTCCAGCAGATCCGCTCGGCCGTCGAACACCTGCGGGAACGCGGCGTCGAAGACCTGGCCCAGATCACGCTCATGAGCGACGGCGCCAGTGTCTACGAGTGCACGTCGGCAGATGAAGTCATTGATCTGGTGCAGGGCGGCCAGGGTGTCTTCGGCATCGCCGTCGGACGCGTCTGGCGCGAAGTCGAAGGCAGCCTCGCGGCGCTTCCCAGCGAACACGTAACGGATCAGTCGTTCCCCGACGACGAACTCAGCAAGCGCCGGGCTGCCCGCAAAATCGGCTAGCCACGCCGCATACCAGGATGTAGAACAAAGGCCGCCTTCCCACCGGGAAAGCGGCCTTCGGCCTGCGTCCTGCCGTTCCTGGTCGCGGCCTAGCGCCGGCTGCGGTCGCGGGCCGGACCGGTCCGGGGGCCGGACTTCATCAGGTTCGCCAGCAGGGCGTCGTACAGCCCCGCGGCATTCTTGGCGGAGTCCCCGGGCCAATGGTGGATCGAGTGGGCGGCCCCCTGGATCTGCTGCCAGTTGGCCTGCTCCGGAATGAACGGGGACAGCAGCAGTTCACCGAACATGGACTGCATCTCGGCCAGGCGGAAGCTGTGCTCCGAGGAGCCGCTGCGCACGCGGTTCGCCACGATGCCCGCCGGTGAGAGGTTCGGGGCGAATTCCTGGCGGAAGAGCTGGATCGCACGCATGGTGCGCTCCGTCCCGGCCACGGAGAAGAGGCCTGGTTCGGCCACCAGGGTGACCTTGTCGCTGGCGGACCATGCCATCCTGGTGAGTCCGTTGAGCGACGGCGGGCAGTCGACCAGCACCAATTCATAGTTGTCCGCGCCCGCCAGGACTGCGGAGAGCCGGCGCAGGTCGCGGCGGCCGAGATCCGGGCGGTCGTAGATACCGGTGTAGGCGGAGCCCACGGCCACATCCAGGATGGACACCGGAGAGCCTGCGGGGGAGGAGCCGCCGGCGCGTTCCACCCAGTCGCTGGGAACAACGTTGTCGGCCAGGCGTGCCCGCCGGGGGGCCTTGAGCATCCGGCCGATATCGAGCCGGTCATCCGGCCGGACCCCGAGGGCAGTGCTCGCGTCCGCGTGGGGGTCAAGGTCGACGACGAGGGTGGGGATGCCGGCGGCGAGTGCCGCCGACGCCAGCCCGGTGGTCACGGATGTCTTGCCGACACCGCCTTTGAGGCTGCTGATGCTGACTACTTGCACTTGAAAGACCAATACCTAACGCCGGTTGCCGGGACGGGGTCGTGCCGGCTCCTGCGTTCTCCGGAACCGGGGCGTGCATGCGCCACCCGCCCCTTCATCATATGTTGATGCCCGCCGGAAACCTGTCTCATCCGGCCATCCCGGTGAAGCCGTCCCGCAAGCCGTCCCGCGGGCCCGGCCCGCGTGCAGGTCCCTCGGGCACGTCCCGCGGGCCGCCACGGCCCACGTGACGCGCGCCGCTGTGACCGTCGACACAATGATTTGTGTTTGTCCACGCCGGTCTTGGAGACTGTGGGGAATTACTGATACGCCGGCAATGATGCAGGAGAACCATGTTTTCGAAGATTCTGGTGGCGAACCGCGGCGAAATCGCGATCCGCGCCTTCCGCGCCAGCTATGAGCTGGGCGCCAAGACTGTAGCCGTTTTTCCCACTGAGGACCGGAATTCGATCCACCGCCAGAAGGCCGATGAGGCGTATCTGATCGGCGAGGAGGGCCACCCGGTCCGGGCGTACCTCGACGTCGACGAGGTCGTGCGCGTGGCCAAGGAATCCGGGGCGGACGCCATCTACCCGGGCTACGGCTTCCTCTCCGAGAACCCCCGCCTCGCGCGTGCCGCCGAGGCTGCAGGCATCACCTTCGTCGGCCCGCCGGCGGAAGTCCTGGAACTGGCCGGCAACAAGGTGGCAGCCCTGGAGGCGGCCCGCAAGGCCGGTGTTCCCGTACTCAAGTCCAGCCAGCCGTCCAAGGACGTCGACGAGCTCATCGCTGCCGCCGACGTGATCGGTTTCCCCATCTTCGCCAAGGCCGTGGCCGGCGGCGGCGGCCGCGGCATGCGCCGGGTGGACACCCGGGAGGCGCTGCCCGACGCCCTGCAGGCCGCCATGCGCGAGGCGGACGCCGCGTTCGGTGATCCCACGATGTTCCTGGAGCAGGCCGTCCTGCGTCCCCGCCACATCGAAGTGCAGATCCTGGCCGACGCCGAGGGCAACGTCATGCACCTCTTCGAGCGCGACTGTTCCATCCAGCGCCGCCACCAGAAGGTCATCGAGATCGCCCCGGCACCGAACCTCGACGAGGGCATCCGGCAGGCGCTCTACCGCGATGCCGTGAAGTTCGCCAAGGCGCTGAATTATGTCAATGCGGGCACCGTCGAATTCCTCGTGGACACCGTGGGGGAGCGCGCCGGCCAGCACGTGTTCATCGAGATGAACCCGCGCATCCAGGTCGAGCACACCGTGACCGAGGAAGTCACCGACGTCGACCTGGTCCAGGCGCAGCTGCGCATCGCCGCCGGCGAGACCCTCGCGGACCTTGGCCTCTCGCAGGAGACCGTCCAGCTCAAGGGTGCGGCACTGCAGTGCCGCATCACCACCGAGGACCCCGCCAACGGCTTCCGGCCCGACGTCGGCAAGATCACCGGCTACCGTTCGGCAGGAGGCGCCGGAGTCCGGCTCGACGGCGGCACCGTGTACTCGGGCGCCGAGATCAGCCCGCACTTCGACTCCATGCTGGTCAAGCTCACCTGCCGCGGCCGTGACTACCCGGCCGCCGTGGCCCGGGCCCGGCGCGCCCTTGCCGAGTTCCGCATCCGCGGCGTGTCCACCAACATCTCCTTCCTGCAGGCGGTCCTCGACGATGCGGACTTCGTGGCCGGCAATGTGGCCACCTCGTTCATCGACGAGCGCCCCGCGCTGCTCAAGGCCCGCGTCTCCGCGGACCGCGGCACCAAGCTGCTGACCTGGCTCGCGGACGTCACCGTCAACAAGCCCAACGGCGAGCTCCAGGTCCACTCGGACCCGGCCGCGAAGCTCCCGGCCGTGGAGGGCATGGAGTATGCTCCGGGCTCACGCCAGCGGCTGCTGGAGCTCGGCCCGGAGGGCTTCGCGCAGGCCCTGCGCGCGCAGGACGCCGTGGCCGTCACGGACACCACGTTCCGCGACGCCCACCAGTCACTGCTGGCCACTCGCGTCCGCACCCGCGACCTCGTCGCGGCCGGCCCCGCCGTCTCCAGCCTGCTCCCGGGGCTGCTCTCCGTGGAAGCCTGGGGCGGTGCCACCTACGACGTCGCCCTGCGGTTCCTGGGCGAAGACCCCTGGGACCGGCTCGCGGCCCTGCGGAAGGCGCTGCCGAACGTCTGCCTGCAGATGCTCCTCCGCGGCCGGAACACCGTGGGCTACACGCCATACCCGGAGGAGGTCACGGTGGCGTTCGTCAACGAGGCCGCCGCCACCGGGATCGACATCTTCCGCATCTTCGATGCCCTCAACGACGTCAACCAGATGGCCCCGGCCATCCGCGCCGTCCGCGAGACCGGAACCGCCGTCGCCGAGGTGGCCCTCTGCTACACGGCGGACATGCTGGACCCGGCAGAAAAGCTCTACACCCTCGACTACTACCTGGAGCTCGCCCAGCGGATCGTCGACGCGGGCGCGCACATCCTGGCGATCAAGGACATGGCCGGGCTGCTGCGTCCCGCGGCGGCCGCCCGCCTCGTCACTGCCCTGCGGGAACGGTTCGACCTCCCGGTCCACCTGCACACCCACGACACCGCAGGCGGCCAGCTGGCCACCCTCCTGGCGGCCGTGGACGCCGGGGTGGACGCGGTGGACGTCGCGTCGGCCTCGCTGGCCGGCACCACCAGCCAGCCCTCGGCTTCCGCCCTCGTGGCGGCACTGGCCCACACCCCCCGGGACACCGGGCTGAGCCTGGCCAACGTCTGCGCCCTGGAACCGTACTGGGAAGCCGTCCGCCGGGTGTACGCGCCGTTCGAATCCGGCCTGCCGGGCCCCACCGGCCGGGTCTACCAGCACGAAATCCCCGGCGGCCAGCTCTCCAACCTGCGCCAGCAGGCGATGGCCCTGGGCCTGGGCGAGCGGTTCGAGGCGATCGAGGACATGTACACCGCCGCGGACCGCATCCTCGGCCGGCTCGTGAAGGTGACCCCGTCCTCCAAGGTCGTTGGGGACCTGGCCCTGCACCTCGTCGGACTCAACGCGGACCCGGCGGACTTCAACGAGAACCCGCAGAAGTACGACATCCCGGATTCCGTGATCGGCTTCCTCTCCGGCGAGCTGGGGGATCCTCCCGGCGGCTGGCCCGAGCCGTTCCGGACCAAGGCCCTGCAGGGCCGCACCGTCAAGGTCCGCGACGTCGAGCTCAGCGCCGAGGACAGCGCCGCGCTCCAGGGTGACTCCAGGACGCGGCAGCAGACCCTCAACCGCCTGCTCTTCGCCGGCCCCACCAAGGACTACCAGAAGAGCGTGGAGTCCTACGGCGACCTCTCCGTGCTGGACACCCGCGACTACCTGTACGGGCTGCAGCGCGGCGCGGAGCATGAAATCGAACTCGAGAAGGGCGTGCGCCTGATTGCCTCGCTCGAAGCAGTCTCCGAGCCGGACGAAAAGGGCATGCGCACGGTGATGTGCACGCTCAACGGCCAGTCCCGCCCGGTGGTGGTCCGGGACCGTTCCGTGGTCAGCAACGTCAAGGCCGCCGAGCGGGCCGACTCCTCCCAGCCCGGCCAGGTGGCCGCACCGTTCGCCGGCGCCGTCACCCTGACGGTCAAGACCGGAGATACGGTCAAGGCGGGGGACACCGTCGCCACGATCGAGGCGATGAAGATGGAAGCCTCCATCACGACGCCGGTGGGCGGCACCGTCGCGCGGCTCGCCGTCGGCGCCATCGAACAGGTCCAGGGCGGAGACCTGCTGCTCGTCGTCGAGTAGGACCCTAAGAGCAACGCGGGGTCACTTCGCGCCCATCCGATGCTGTCGGATGGGCGCGAAGTGACCCCGCGTTGTTGTGGCGGCTAGGCGTGGGTGGGACGCTTCGCGGTGTACATTTCTTCGATCACGGTCTCGAAGTCCTTCATCACTTGGCCGCGCTTGACCTTCATCGACGGCGTGAGGTGTCCGGAGGCCTCAGTGAAATCCGCGGTCACAATCCGGAAGGACTTGATGGCCTCGGCCTGGGAAACCGAGCGGTTGGCCCGGTTGATCAGGTCCTGGACTGCGGCCGTGACCACAGGGTTCTCCGCTGCTTCAGCCAGCGAGGTCGACGCCGGGAGGCCGTGGCGGTGCAGCCAGCCCGGGAGTGCCTCCTCATCCAGGGTCACGAGGGCACCGATGAACGGACGGTTGTCGCCCACCACCAGTACCTGCGAGACGAGGGCATCGGCGCGGATCTGGTCCTCCAGCAGGGCGGGCACCACGTTCTTGCCGCTGGCCGTGACGATGATTTCCTTCTTGCGCCCCGTGATGGTCAGGAAACCCTGCTCATCAAGCCGGCCGATGTCGCCGGTGCGCAGCCAGCCGTCCACGAAGGCGTCAGCGGAGAGATCCTCGCGGTGGAAGTAGCCGTTCATGACGCACACGCCTTTGGTGAGGATCTCGCCGTCGTCGGCGATCCTGACGGCGTTGCCCGGCAGCGGGGCGCCGACCGTGCCGATCTTGATCAGCTGCGGGGTGTTCACGGTGATGGGCGCCGTCGTTTCGGTCAGTCCGTAGCCTTCCAGGATCTGCAGGCCGATGCCTTGGAAGAAGTGTCCAAGCCGTTCACCGAGCGGCCCGCCGCCGGAGACCGCGTGCGAGACCCGGCCGCCCATCGCGTCGCGGAGCTTGCCGTAGACGAGCCTGTCGAACAGCGCGTGCTGGAGCTTCAGGCCCAGCCCCACCTTGCCGGCCTGCCGGGCGCGCGAGTAGGCGATTGCCGTGTCCGCGGCCCGGTGGAAGATGGCGCCCTTGCCGCCGTCCTCGGCCTTGGTCAGCGCCGAGTTGTAGACCTTCTCGAACACCCGCGGCACCGCGAGGATGAACGTGGGCCTGTAGCTCTGCAGGTCCGGGAGCAGGTTCTTGACGTCCGGGGTGTGTGCGACGGTGGTGCCGGCCGCCACCGCGAGCACCGAGATGAAACGGGCGAAGACGTGGGCGAGGGGCAGGAACATGATGGTCCTGGCCCCGTCGTGGACGACGCTTCCCAGGGAGGTGGCCAGCGCGTTCTCGGAGAGCTCCACGAAGTTGCCGTGGGTCAGCTCGCAGCCCTTGGGGCGGCCGGTGGTGCCCGAGGTGTAGATGATCGTGGCGATGTCCTTCAGGGTTGCCTGGCCGCGCCGGGCCTCGAGCTCCTCGTCGCTGACGGCGGCGCCGGCAGCCCGGACCTCGTCCAGGCCCGTGCCGGCAAGCTGCCAGACGTTCTTCAGGGCCGTCAGCGACTCGGACGCGGCGGCCTGGCGGATGGTGTCCTCGTGTTGGGCGGTCTCGCCGAACGCTGCGACCGCGCCCGAGTCGCCGAGGTTCCACGCGACCTGCGAGGGGGAGGAGGTCTCGTAGATCGGGACCGACACCGCGCCGGCAAACCAGATGGCGAAGTCAATCAGGGCCCATTCGTACCGCGTGCGGGACATGATGCCGACCCTGTCCCCGGCAGCGACACCGCTGGCCATCAGGCCTTTGGCGAGCAGCGAAGCATCGGCCAGGAACTCCGTGGCCCGGATATCCTCCCACTGGCCCGACTTGTCCAGACGCGAGAACAGCGCGGGGTTGGACGCCTTTGCCGCCTGGCGGAGCAGCAGATCCGTGACATTCGAGTCCGGGGCGACGTCGACCAGGGGCGGGACACTGATTTCTCGCACAATAGCTCCTTTGATATCCGTAGGCAGGCCAGGTACAGCCAACACTAGTACGCGGTCCGCAACGGGGGTGTTCCACAACACCTACTGGCGAGTAACTTTACGATGAAGCCCTCCGTTCCGCCAGCAGGCGGCGCCACCCGGACGGCGCCCCCGGACGGGGCGGCCGGCGGGGCCGGGGCCGCGGGCAGGCAGGCCGGCGGGCCAGGCACCTGTGGATACGCCCCTGGGAAGTCACACCGGCGAAGGCAATCCTGCGAATACAATGGGGAACCATGCATACACCCACATCCGGCCCGCAGCCCGGCCCGCAGCACAGGCCAGGCGCCTGGCGGCGCGGTGCCGCGGGTGCGGGATTCCGTCCGCACCGCTGGACTGGACGGACGGGCCTGGCCATCGGCGTCGACGTCGGAGGCACCAAGGTCGCTGCGGGCGTCGTCGACCCGGAGGGGCGGATCCTCAGCCGGGCGAAGCGGTCCACGCCCGGCAGCGAGCCCCGCGCCGTCGAAGAAGTCATCGTGGAACTCGTCGAGGAGTTGGGCCGGGGCCACCGGATCCGTTCGGTGGGGATCGGTGCCGCCGGCTGGATGGACCTCGACGGCGGAACGGTCCTTTTCAGCCCGCACCTGGCCTGGCGTAACGAGCCGTTGCGGGACAACCTGCAGCGGCTGCTGCGCCGTCCGGTGCTGCTGGCCAATGACGCCGACGCGGCGGCCTGGGCCGAATGGCGCTTCGGCGCCGGCCGGAACGAGAACAGGCTTGTCTGCATCACCCTGGGCACCGGAATCGGCGGCGCCATGGTGATGGACGGGCGGCTGGAACGCGGACGCTTCGGCGTGGCCGGGGAATTCGGCCACCAGATCATCATGCCGGGCGGCCACCGCTGCGAGTGCGGCAACCGCGGCTGCTGGGAACAGTACGCCTCGGGCAATGCGCTGGGCCGGGAGGCCCGTGAGCTGGCGGCTGCCAATTCCCCGGTGGCCCAGGAGCTGCTCAAGGCCGTGGGCGGCCGGACGGAACTGATTACCGGTGTGGTGGTCACGGAACTGGCCAAGGCCGGGGATCCGACCTCCCGCGAACTGCTCGAAGAGGTCGGGGAATGGCTCGGGCTCGGGCTGGCCAACCTGGCTGCCGCCCTGGACCCGGGCACGTTCGTCATCGGCGGCGGACTCTGCGACGCCGGCGAACTGCTCGTGGCGCCGGCACGGAAGGCCTTCGCGAGGAACCTGACCGGGCGTGGCTTCCGGCCCGCGGCCGGCATCGAGCTCGCCGCCCTGGGCCCGGACGCCGGCCTGATCGGCGCGGCCGACCTGTCCCGCGTCCGCAGCCTCATCCGGCGCTAACAGGCTTTTTCGTTAGTTCGCCGGGGGTCCAGGTTCAGGTCCAGCCGGCGGGGTGGCCGGGTTCACGGACATGCCCCGCGCAGGGGCTGGCGGGCATATTCCGGTTATGTCCGGTGGCGGGCGCGACGAATGGGCATGTCCTCCCGGGGAGCAGTCCGATCCCCGCGGCGGAGCCCCCGCACGTGCCCCGCGGATCCGGACATGTCCCGCGCAGGGGCTGGCGGATGGGCATATTCCGGTTGTGTCCGGTGGCGGGCGCGACGAATGGGCATGACCTCCCGGCGCGAAGAGGTCTTGGCCCCGCCCCAACCCCAATGCCGTTCGGTTGGGGGCCGGGATCCGGTGTCAAGATCCTGGTGTCGAGTGTCGCGGGATAGGTCCGACGGTCGACATCCCGTTCCTTGGCGCGGTACTTGGAGATCGCGCGTTTGACCACCCGGGGCCGGGAGCGGATGCGGCGGGCGGGCAACGGTTCGGCCAGCATGGCCGCCCCGATGCGACCGACCAGGTCCACCACGGTTCCGCTGAGGATCCCGCGGGCCTGGACCACCTGGTCGCGGGCGGACCTCAGTCCGATGGTGAAGGACAGGCGGTCCGGATCGATCTCGGGATGCCGCAGCGTCACATCGGTCATCGCGGTGCGCAACACCTGGTAGCAGGACAGCAGCGCCCAGGTCTCCTGGATGACCGCGGCAGGGTGCCGGCCGCGCAGCACCCGGCCGTTCAGGATGCGTGATTTCAATTCGCAGTAGGCCGTTTCGATCTCCCAACGCTCATGGTAGAGCCTGACCAGTCCCAGGGCGGGAGCCTGGATCGGGTCGAGCAACGTGGTGACCAGCCGGTATTCGGCGGTGAGCGTTTTGGCCTCGGTGGTGACCGTGAGTTCGGCGTCGATGACCCGTACGCGTTGGCCGGCGGCATGGGAGAGGTAGGAACCGTCGGCCAGCTGCTGAAGACCGGCAGTTTCATGGCGCTGAGACCGGTCCTGGCGCGGAAAAGGAAGTCCGCGCCCGTTTCGGCCACTTCACGGAAGAAGCCGTAGGTGGCGAAGTTCCGGTCCCCGAGCAGCACCATGCCCGGTTGCAGGCAGGAGATGAGCTGCCGGGCGTAGGTCAGCTCGCCCACGGCGTCGGTGCCGAAGGCCGCGTCGATCACCGAACGGGTCCCGGCCGTGAGGATCGCAACCAGCCGGATCATCGGGTACCCGGCCTCCCCGTTGACGCCGCCGCGCGGCTTGGGGTACCTGGCCCGGTTGGCCTCGGTATCGGCCACGGCCATCTGCGTGCCGTCGATGGCCACGACCAGCCGGCCAGCGAACCGGGTCACCTGCCGGGACCCGCACACCGCAGGGCCCTTGAGAAGGGTGAACAGCTCACGCAGCGGGGCCGTTCCCACCCGGCGCATGGCCTGGCTCAAGGATGAGGCCGAAGGTGTCTTCACCGGTGCCGGCGGCCCCGTGACCAGGCGTGAAAAGACCTGCTTCCAGCCCTGGTCGGCGAACAGGACCCCGGCGAGCAGCAGGTAGATCACCACCCGTGAGGGCAGCCTGCGCACCCGGCGTTCCCGGCCTCCGGCGGCCTCGAGCGCGGCATCAACCATGTCGAAGGGAACGACACGGGTCAGCTCGCCCAGATGCCCGGGTGCGAATACCCCCGGAGCGTGATTGATGGCAGAATCGGGCATAGTGGCTCCCGTGGGGGTGGATCAGTCTTGGTGGACCGAACTACTCAAGCAGGAGCCACACCCATATCCCCACGGACACGCCGATTCGACGGGACTTGACCCTGGACCCGAACGCCTAACCGAACGGCATTGCGCCTAACCCCGACGAATTAACGGAAATGACCGCTAGCCTGGCGCCGCGGATTCCTAGACGCGTGCGCCGTCGTCGTGCTCGTCTTTTTCGCCGGGAAGTTTCATGATCAGGAAGATCACCGACGCCGCGAACGCGGCGACGATTCCCAGGATGGCCACCAGCGGGGCGGACCGCCAGAACATCGCGGCCATCACGAGGGCTGCGGGGCCGCCGACAGCCCCCAGCCAGGCAAGCACCGTCATCGGATCGGCTCCGGCCAGGCTGGGAGGCTCCTCCGGCACGAAGGCGCCCTCGTCGTCGGCCTCAAAGTCCCGCGGTCCCGGCGCGGCGTCGGGACGGTCCCCGGCGCCGTCGGCGGGCGTCTTCGGGGCGAGGCGTTCCCGGGCCGAGGGTTCGACCGGCGCGGCACCGGACAGGCCCAGCGGATCGAAGTCCCTGAAGGCCCTGCCCGCTGCGGACTCCGCTGCGGACTCCGCGCCGGCCCCGCCGCCGGGCGCGTCCGGGTCCCTGCCCTCCAGGCGGGCAACGAGGTCCAGCCAGACGGCATCGTCCTGGTTGGCCCCGGGATCCGGCGAGTTGGGGTCCGGTCTAGTCATCTGCCGTGTCCTTCCGGCTGGCGTGGGCGGCGCCCGGGTTGTCCCCGCCGGTCACGGACCGGATGAATTCGGCCGTGCCGCGGAAGATCCCAGGCGCGTCGTTGTCCATGGTAGCCACGTGGTAGCTGTTTTCCAGCCGGATGACCTCGAGCGGGGCGTGCGTCAGTCCGCGCCGCAGGGCGGCGATGCTCTTGTCCGAGACGACGTGGTCCACCGATGACCGGTAGACGCGGACGGGGGCGGTGATCCGGGGCAGCAGCCGTACGGTGTCCTTGAACAGCTTGTTCAGCTCGTGCGCGGCGGCGACCGGCGTCCGCGGATAGGCGCCTTCGTCCGTGTCCGGCTTGAGGATGTCGTTGCCGATCGCGGGGGTGCTCTTGAGCACGAATTTCAGGATCCCGGCCAGGGGTGCGCGGGGGTCATCGATGACGAGGCCGGGGTTCACCACCACGGTCCCGGCCACGGGCCGGGTGGCGGCGATCCGGAGCGCCAGGGCCCCGCCCATGGACAGGCCGGCGACGACGACGTATCCGCACTCATCGGCCAATTCGAGGTAGGCCGCGTCCAGGGCCGCGTGCCAGTCCTGCCAGCGCGTCCTGGCCAGGTCCTGCCAGCTGGTGCCGTGGCCGGGGAGCAGCGGCATCCGTACGGCATACCCGGCGTCGGCCAGGGATTGCGCCCAGTCCCGGACAGCGTGGGGGCTGCCGGTGAAGCCGTGGGAGACCACGACGCCGGTGCTGGCGCCGGTGCCCGTGAACGCGCTGCTGAAGGGAGTGTGGTCCGGGGCTGGGCTCATTTGGGTCTCCGGGGTTCTGGGACAGCTGGTGAGGAACGTGCCTGGGAGCTGCTTCCGGTCATGAGCCCATCGTGTCACTCTTCCGGTTAAAACTCACTAGAGTAGGGTGTCAGTGAGGTGCGGGACTGGCCCCGTGGGGGCCCGCCGGGAGGACTTCATTAGGGGTACGCCACGTGTTTTATTGGTTCATGAAGACGTTCGTCCTGGGGCCGGTGCTGAAGCTGCTGTTCCGGCCGTGGGTCAAAGGCCTGGACAACGTCCCCGCCGACGGTGCCGCCATCCTGGCGTCGAACCATCTGTCCTTCTCCGATTCGATCTTCATGCCGCTCACCGTGCCCCGTCCCGTGGTGTTCCTGGCGAAATCGGAATACTTCACCGGCACCGGGTTCAAGGGCAGGCTGACCGCGGCCTTCTTCCGGCTGACCAACCAGCTGCCGATGGACCGGACCGGGGGAGCCGCCTCGGCGCAGTCGCTGAACGCAGGCCTGGACGTGCTCCGGAACGGTTCGCTGCTCGGGATCTATCCGGAGGGCACCCGCAGCCCGGACGGGCGGCTCTACCGGGGGAAGGTGGGCGTGGCCAGGCTCGCCCTGCAGGCACGCGTCCCGGTCATTCCCGTGGCCATGATCGGAACGGACAAGGTCCAGCCGATCGGCAAACGGGTGCCCAGCATCCGGCGCATCGGGATGATCTTCGGCGAGCCGCTGGACTTCAGCCGCTATTACGGGATGGCGGACGACCGGCTGATCCAGCGGTCCGTGACCGACGAGATCATGTATGAGCTGATGCGGCTGTCCGGCCAGGAGTACGTCGACGAGTACGCCGCCGTCGTCAAGCTCCGCCTGGCGGGGAAAGCGCTCCCGGGGAAGGCTCCGGAGCAGCTCCCTCCCGACGACGGACCGGCAGGTCCGGGAACAGTGTGACGCAGCGGAACTGTCAATGACGGCGGGGGTCCCTCCATCAGCGCCGGGGCAACTATCCTTAGAGGGTGACTGAGCTATCTGAGAAATCTGCCTCCCCGCTGACCAGTACTGCACAGAGCGGTGCAGCCGACTACCCGGGGCTGGACCACTGGCGGGAGCTTCCGGCCTCCCAGCAGCCCAGCTGGTCGGACAAGGCTGTTTTTGAGGCCTCGGTCAAGGACCTCTCCGTCCTTCCGCCCCTCGTTTTTGCGGGCGAAGTGGACATCCTGCGGGACCGCCTCGCGGCGGCCGCCCAGGGCAGGGCCTTCCTGCTCCAGGGCGGCGACTGCGCGGAAACCTTCGGGGCCGCCACGGCGGACAAGATCAGCGCCCGGGTCAAGACCATCCTCCAGATGGCGGTCGTCCTCACCTACGGTGCGGCGATGCCGGTCATCAAGATGGGCCGCATGGCGGGCCAGTTCGCCAAGCCCCGCTCGTCCAACGACGAGACCCGCGACGGCGTGACGCTTCCGGCGTACCGCGGCGACATCGTCAACGGCTACGACTTCACGCCGGAATCCCGCGCCCACGATGCCGGCCGGATGCTGACGGCGTACCATACCTCGGCGTCGACCCTCAACCTGATCCGGGCCTTCACGCAGGGCGGATTCGCGGACCTGCGCCTCGTGCACCAGTGGAACAAGGGCTTCACGGAAAACCCCGCCCACGCACGCTACGAGTCGCTGGCGCGGGACATCGACCGGGCCATCAAATTCATGGCCTCCTGCGGAGCGGACTTCGAGGCGCTCAAGCGCGTGGAGTTCTATGCCAGCCACGAGGCGCTGCTGCTGGAGTACGAGCGTGCCCTGACCCGCATCGACTCGCGCACCGGCTTTCCGTACGACACCTCGGCGCACTTCCTCTGGATCGGTGAGCGCACCCGCGAACTGGACCACGCCCATGTCGACTTCCTCGCGCGCGTCCGCAACCCCATCGGCGTGAAGCTGGGCCCGTCCACGAGCGGCGACGATGCGCTGCGCCTGATCGACAAGCTTGACCCGGACCGCGAACCCGGCCGCCTGACCTTCATCACCCGGATGGGCGCCACCAACATCCGCGAGAAGCTTCCCCCGATCGTCGAGCGGGTCACGGCCTCCGGCGCCCAGGTCCTCTGGGTCACGGACCCGATGCACGGCAACACCGTCACCTCGCCCAACGGCTACAAGACCCGCAAGTTCGACGACGTCATGGACGAGGTCCGCGGGTTCTTCGAAGTGCACCACGGCCTGGGAACCGTCCCGGGCGGCCTGCACGTGGAGATGACCGGCGACGACGTCGCCGAATGCCTCGGCGGGGCCGACCCGATCGACCAGGAAGCGTTCCTGGACCGCTACGAATCCGTCTGCGATCCGCGCCTGAACCACATGCAGTCGCTCGAGATGGCCTTCCTGGTCGCCGGAGCCTTGTCCAAGCGCTAGGCGCGATACGGCGCTAGAACACGGTAAGCGTGACCGTTGAGCCTTCCGGGGCCTTGGTGTTGACCGGATCCTGGTCCCGGACGGTGCCGAAGAAACGGCCGCCCAGGATGTTCTCCACACGGACCTCGAAGCCCAGTTCCTTGAGGGCCTCTGCGGCCTTGTCGGCCTGCTTGCCGATGAAGCTGGGCACGTCCACGAGCTTCGGACCCCTGGAAACGGTCAGGGTCACGGCACCGCCACGGGTGAGGCTGCCGGAGGCGGGATCCTGCGCGACGACGGCGCCCTTGTGGACCTTGCGGTCAGTGACCGTCTCCGGGGAAACCACGGCCTTCAGCCCGGCGGCTTCGAGCGCCTTGACCGCGTCGTCCTGATCCTTGCCCCGGACATCCGGCACGGGAATGGGCTGCGGCCCCCTGGACACGGTCAGGTTCACCGGGGTGCCATGGCGGACCGGATTGCCGCTGCGCGGCGCCTGGGCCAGGACGGTCCCGGCTGCAGCGGTTTCGTCGTAGGTCTCGGTGATCTTCCCCAGGGCCATGCCGGCGCCGTTCAGGGCGGTCTTGGCCGCCTCCAGGCTCTGCCCGGAGAGCTCCGGCAGCGGGAACAGCTCCGGGCCCTTGGAGACGGCCAGCGAGACCGGCTGGAACTTCCGGATCACCTGGCCGGCCGGGGGCTCGGAGCTGACCACCAGGCCCGGCGGGATGTCGTCATCGAAGACATCCTTGACGGTGGACGAGAAGCCGGCCGTCCGGAGCAGTTGCTGGGCCTCGGCCACCGTTTTATTCGTCACGGGCGGAATGGTGCCGGGGGACCCCGGACCCATGCCGAAGAACCAGCCGGCGCCCGCGGCCAGCAACGCCGCGAGGACCAGGACCAGGACCCACAGCAGTCCCCGCCGCCGGCTGCTCCCCTCGCGCAGGCTCCGGACGGGCGTGGCGGCGGCGCGCCGGCGCGCCTTCAGCTCCTCGCGGTCCTGTTGGCGCTGCGCCCGCTTGCTGGCCGGAACCGCAGGGCCAGCCAGCGCCTGGTCACCGGGGTTCTGCAGCCTGGGGCCGGGGTACGGTTCCTCCTCGGGGGTGGCCAGCGGTCCGTAGGCCGGGCGCCGGGGAGCCCCCGACATCACCGTGGTCGGATTGCTGCCGTGCGCGATGACCTCTGTCTGCTGCTGGAGCCCGCGGAGCACTTCGGTGTGCGCAGCGGCGGCGGGGGAGGCGGCGGCCGCGGACGGGTCCGCCGCCGGGCGGGGCGCCTGGCTGCCGGGGGGCCGGGCCGGCGCCGGGGCGACGCCGGGCGGAGGGCCCAGGACGGCAGCGGGCGGCTGGAGGTCAAGTTCGGCGTCGCTCAGGTTGGTCCGGATATGGCGCAGTTCGGACAGCAGCGCGTTCCCGTCGACGGGGCGCTTGTCGGGATCGTTGGCGGTGCACCACTGCACGAGTTCATCGACTTCGGCCGCCAGCCCGGGCACGTGCGCCGAGGCGGCGCCCACGCTGGAGTTCACGTGCTGGTAGGCGACCTGGATGGGGACTTCGCCGTCGAACGGCTGCCGGCCGGTGATCATCTCGTAGAGCATGATCCCCACCGAATAGATATCGCTGCGGGCATCGGCCTGCTTGCCCAGGACCAGCTCGGGGGAGAGATACGCAACGGTCCCGATCAGCGCTCCGGTGCTCGTCGACGCCGAGATGGCGCGCGCGAGTCCGAAGTCGCCAAGCTTGATCCGGCCGTCGTCGGCGATCAGCACGTTCTCCGGCTTGATGTCCCGGTGGATCAGGCCCGCGGTGTGGGCCGCGCCGAGCCCTTCGATGACGGGGTCGATCAGGGCCAGGGCGAGCCGCGGCGAGAGGGCGCCCTTGCCGTTGATGACGTCGCGCAGCGTATGGCCCTTGATGTACTCCATCACCAGATAGGCGAGCCGGCCGTCCTCGCCCTGGTCAAGGACGCCCACGACGTGCGGGTGGGAGAGCCTGGCCGCGGCTTTGGCTTCGCGGCCGAGCCGGTCCAGGAACTGGGGATCATCGGCCAGATGGGGATGCAGGACCTTCAGCGCGACCTCGCGCTCGAGCCGCCGGTCGGTGGCCAGATAGACGGTGGACATCCCGCCGCGGGCCAGCCTGGAGTGAACCAGGTACCGGTGATCCACCAGGGTTCCAACGAGAGGGTCCGACGCGTTTTCCTGCACTGTACAATCCTAGTCGCTGCACGGAAACGGGCCCGGATCGACTTTCGATCCGGGCCCGTGGCCTGCGTTCGGGGCGGGTGCGTCCCAGGATATCCGCCGCGGCGCCGGCTTCCTTAGAACGTGCGCTGGTTGGCCTTGATGGAGGCGACGTAGCTCTTGGTGTCCTCGTACATGCCGTACTTGCTGACGGAGTACTGGCCCTGGTAATAGCCCGCGATGGCGGTGTCCTGGTCCTTGCTGGTCAGGACCAGCTGCCGGATGATGGCGACGCCGGCAGTGGCGTTGTCGTAAGGGTCCAGCAGGTTCAGCTGGCGCCCCACCAGATCGGAGGCCCATTGGCCCGAGGACGGGATGACCTGCATGGTGCCGATGGCGTTGGCCGGGGACACGGCGCGCTGGTCGAAACCGGATTCCTGGAGGGCGAAGGCCAGGGCCAGGGTCGGGTCGACGCCCATGCGGCGGGCCGTGTCCGCGACGATCGACTTCATCTGCGCGCGGCTGGGGACCGGCGAGGCGTTGAGCAGGGCCTTGTTCTCGTTGGCCGAGCTGACCACGGCGGCAGGGTAGGTGAACCCGAGGAATGTGCTCGGCACCAGCGGCGTCGGTGCGGCAGCGGGCTGGCTGGACGCCGGTGCGATGGTGGTCCCCGCGCCGGGGATGGCCAGCTTCTGGCCCGGGTAGATGATGCTGCTCATCGTGAGCCGGTTGGCCGAGAGGACGTCGGAGAGCCTGACGCCGTTCCTGGCGGCGATGCCCGAGAGGGTGTCGCCGGATTTGATCGTGTAGGAGCCGGAGCCGGCCGAAGCCGGGGTTACAGTGGCCGCCGGAGCCGGTGCGGCCGGAGCCGAAGGGGCCGGAGCGGCTGAGCCGCCGCCGGTCCTGACCTTCTGGCCGGGGTAGATGATGGAGCCCATGTTGAGCCCGTTCCAGCCGAGCACCTCCGAGAGCCTGACGCCGTGGCGGGCAGCGATGGCGCTGAGCGTGTCGCCGGACTTCACGGTGTAGACGCCGCCGGCGTCGGCGGCCGGTGCTGCCGGGGTGCTCGGCTGGGGCGCCGGAGCTGCCGCCGAGCCGTTGAGCTTGATCTTCTGCCCGGGGTAAATGATGGTGCTGGCCTGCAGGTTGTTCAGCTTCAGGACGTCGCCGGTAGCGAGGCCGAACCTGCCGGCAATGCCACTGATCGTGTCGCCGCGGACGATCGTGTAGTCCGCCGGAACCGGGGCCAGGAAGGGCTGGAACGCGGCCGGAATGGCGGCCGAAACGGACGCGGCAGGGATCAGCCCGGCTTTCAGCGACTTTTCGGTACCAGCCTGTACCTGCGCGCGCATGGCTGCCGCAAGGGTCGCCGGGATGGCGCGGGGACGGGGCTCGGCCGCCGCGGGCTGGGCGAGTGCCAAAGAGGAAAGCACGACGGCGGGAAGCGCCGCCGTCGTCGCGGCAATCATCGGCAGGCTGTGCCTCGAATTGGGCTTTGGCGAACGTGTCGTCATGGGAAAGATCCTCATCTCAGCGGCAAACGCTGCGGGTCGAGCCGGCATTACTCCTGATACCAGTGTGACAGAAGTTATTGCTGTTACAACTGTGGTGCATGTGAATCTTTCATGAATTCGCCATTGGCACAAGAACTCTTCGGCATTCCGTTAACAGCGACTCACGAAGCGGCGGCACCAGCCAGTGCCGTCCACCGCCGTCCGCCGACGGCCCGACTAGGCGCGGGGGCCTCGGCCATGGCAATCTTGATCCGTGAGTAATGTAGAAAGCCTGGTGGGCGAATGGCTGCCCCTTCCCGATGTTGCACAGCTTCTGAACGAACCAATTACAAAGGTTCATGCGCTCCTGGATGAACGCGCGCTGGCTGCATTGCGGGTTGGCGACCGGCGTATTCGCTGCGTGCCGGCGGCTTTCATCCAGGACGGTCACGCCGTGGACAGCCTTAAGGGGACCATTATTGTCCTCTCGGACGCCGGTTATTCGGACGAGGAACTCATTACCTGGCTGTTTACACAGGATGACTCCCTGCGCGGCCGGCCGATCGATGCCCTCCGTGAAGGACGCAAGACGGAAATCCGCCGCCGGGCACAGTCCCTGGCCTGGTAGGGCTTCCCGAAAGAATATTTCCCTGCATTTCCGCCGGGCCGCGCACAGCGGATGATGTTGTGCGCGGCCTGTGGTCTATGGGGGCACGAAATCCCCGTCAGGCGGTTCTCAGGCGGCGCGGCTGACCGTGGCCTCGGCGAGCCGGCGCAGCGCCGTCTTGGGCAGCTCCGCCAGCTCCAGGAGGTCCAGTGCGGCGAAGGCCGCCCGCCCGAACTCCTCAATGAGTACCTCCGTGGCCTGGAGCGCACCGCAGTCGACGATGATGCGCCGGATCTCCTCGACGTCGGCGTCGCTGAGTTCCGGGCTGCCCAGCTTCGCGTCAAGGAACGCTGACTCGGCCGGTGAGGCCTGGTCCAGGGCGAAGGCCACCAGGACGGTCCGCTTGCCCTCGCGCAGATCGTCCCCGGCAGGCTTCCCGGTGGTGACGGGGTCGCCGAAGACGCCCAGCACGTCGTCCCGCAGCTGGAACGCCTCGCCGAGGGGCAGCGCAAAGGCCGAATAGCCGCGCAGCAACTCCTCGGGCGCGCCGGCCAGGGCGCCGCCCAGCGCCAGCGGATGCTCGGTGGAGTACTTGGCCGACTTGAAACGGATGATGGACTGGGCCCGGCTGACCGCCCCCGCGCGGTCCCGCATCGGCCCGGCGACTTCTTCGAGGATGTCGAGGTACTGTCCGGCCATGACTTCCGCGCGCATCAGGTTGAAGATGAGCCTGGCCTGGCTGCCCGAGGCGGCCCGCCGGCCGATTTCCGTGAAGGATTCCTCGCTGAAGGACAGGCAGAGATCACCGGTCAGGATGGCGGCGGCATGGCCGAACCGCTCCCTGTCCAGCGCCCAGCCCTGGTTTTCGTGCAGTTCGCTGAAGCGCCGGTGCACGCTGGGGCCGCCCCGGCGGGTGTCCGAGCGGTCGATGATGTCGTCATGGATGAGGGCCGCCGCCTGGAACAGTTCCAGGGCGGAGCCGGCCGTGACGATCTCGCCGGCATCGGCCTCGCCGCCGGCGCCGCGCCAGCCCCAGTAGCACATGAGCGCCCGCAGCCGTTTCCCGCCCGTCACGAGGTTGGAGATGGATCCCATCAGCGGATCGATGTCCTGCGAGATGGCGGACATGACAGCCTGCCGGCTCGTCAGGAAATCGGTGAGCTTGCCGGCGACGGCGGCCACATAGGCGCTCTGCTCCAGGCGCAGCTGTTCAGCGAGGGTCACTTGACGGACTCGGCAGCGACGTTCGCCCCGATGGTGAAGGTGGAGACCCCCGCAGTCTCCATGACGGCAATGTTCACCGTCTCATTGTCGCCGCGGAGGAAATCCTTGGACGGTACGGTGCCCACTGTTTCTCCGGGGACGGCCTTGAAACCCTGGGCCTCAAGCTCGGTCGTATAGAACGCGAGGACCGCGGCGGCCGGCGAAGCGATGCTGCCGACCAGGGCCGCCGTCGCGGGCACCGTGGTCTTGTCAAAGCTGCTCGAAACCACCTTGGCGCCGGGCATCAGCGGCAGGAGCTTCTCGGGGAAACCGGAGACGACGGCGCCGACCGTGGCCGAGGTGCCCGGTTGCGCCGAGGGGCTGGGAGGTGCCGTGGTGGAGGACTCCGCGGTGGAGGGGGCGGCCGCCGTCGAGGACGATGCCGGCGACGAAGTCCCGGGGCCGGCGGGCGTGCACGCGGCAAGGCCCAGTAACGCGCCGGCTGCCAGCACGGCTGCTGCGGCCCGTTTGTGCTCTCCAAAAACCTTCACAGGGACTTTCCTCCATGGTGTTGACGCCGGATTCAGCCTCCAGTTTAGTCAGTCCCGGGGCCTAGGATTGAAGTCGTGGGACCGGACGCAGATAAAGCAGCAGTTACAGCAGCAGTTACAGCAGCAGATCGGCAGGGGACCGGGCAGCCAGTCGAGCGGCTCGCTGAAGCACGGATCCGGGAGCTCCGGCGGAGCAGCATCATGCATGTGGACATGGACGCCTTCTTTGTCTCCGTGGAGTTGCGCAGCCGTCCGGAACTGCGGGGCAGGCCCGTGATCGTGGGCTACCCGGCGGACCGTTCCGTGGTGCTCTCCGCCTCCTACGAGGCCAGGGCTTTCGGGATCAAGTCCGCGATGCCCATGGTGGTGGCGGCACGGATGTGCCCCTCCGCCGTCATCATCGAGCCCCGCCACAAGCTGTACTACGAGGTGTCCGGCCAGATCATGGCCATCTTCGGATCCATCACCGAGCTCGTCGAGCCGCTGAGCGTCGACGAGGCCTTCCTGGACGTCGGCGGAGCCATCCGGCGGCTCGGCCCGCCCCGGGACATCGGCGAGCTGATCCGCAGCCGGGTCCTGCGCGAACTGGGTATCACCGCCTCGGTCGGGATAGCGGCCAGCAAGTTCGTCGCCAAGATCGCATCGACCCGCTGCAAGCCGGACGGCCTGCTGCTCATCGGCCCCGATGAGACCGTGCCATACCTGCACGGCCTTCCGGTCAGCGCCCTGTGGGGCGTCGGCGCCAAGAGCGTCGAGGTGCTGTCCAGGATGGGGATCCGGACGGTGGCCGACGTCGCCGCGTCACCCCTTCCCTCGCTCCGGAAAGTCCTTGGCGCCTCGGGGGAACACGTCTACCGCCTGTCGTGGGGGATCGACCCCCGCCCGGTGACCCCGGTCCGGCTGGAGAAGAGCATCGGCGCGGAAGAGACCTTCGCCGTCGACACGGCCGACGAGGCACTGCTGCGCCGGGAGCTGCTGCGGCTTTCGCACCGGACGGCCGAACGGCTCCGCAGCGCGGGCCTGCACGCCCGGACAGTGGCGCTCAAGCTGCGCTACGCGGATTTTTCCACCATCACCCGCAGCCGCACCGTGAGCACCCCGATCGACAGCGCGCAGCTGCTCTATGCCGTGGCCGTGCAGCTCCTCGAGTCCGTCGGGGACCGGCCGATGACCGTGCGCCTCGTGGGCATCAGGGCAGAACAACTGGAAGAGGCAGCCCAGGCGCCCCTGCAGCTCAGCCTGGACCGCCGCGACGACAACTGGCGGGCCGCGGAGCAGGCCCTGGACCGGGTGACGCAAAAATTCGGTTCCAAATCGGTGCTTCCGGCCCGGCTCCTGGACCCCGGGAGCAGCTCCGGCTGACCCCGCCGCACCCGTTTCCGCCGTCCTGTGCCGCCGCACTTTTCCGCCGCGGGCGGGGGGCGTCCACGGGGGCGCCGGCCGACACGTGCGAAGGAAACAACAGCGTCTTTCAGAACAGGGCCGGACAAACTATCCTTATTTATACGTAGGTTTAGAACGACTGGATCGAACGTTCGGACTACGGCGTGGCCAGCTGAACAACCCGCACGGGACCGTGGAACCGCCCCTTTCGGCCAATGACGGCGAATGGGAACCACTCGGGAAACCGGGACGTTATGGGTTTATGCACAGGTCACGTCAAGTCTGGACGTTGGCCGACTTAAGGAGGTCGTGATGCCGCTCTCGGAGCACGAACAGAAGTTGCTGGAGCAACTTGAGAAGCAGCTGCATGAGGACGATCCCAAGTTCGCCAGCTCGATGGGTTCGGACCCCGGCCGATCGTGGTCCACCCGCCATCTGGTCATTGGCGTCCTCGCCGGCCTGGCAGGCATCGGGCTGCTGCTGGCGGGCGTCTGGATGCAGATAATCCTCGTCGGGGTGCTGGGCTTTGTGGTGATGGGCGCCGGCGTGTACTTCGCCACGATGCGCAGTTCAACGATCGGCAGGTCCAGGGCCGCAGGAGGCCGGAAACCAGGCAAGGCCAGGAGTTCGTTCATGAGCAACCTCGAGCAGCGCTGGGACGAGCGGCACCGCGGGGAATCCTGACGCTTCCGGACTGTTCCACGGCCACGGCCGTTCCGCCCTCCATTTTCCACCACCCGGCACGCCGGGAGGCCAGCCTGAGACCCGCTGCGGCGGGTCTTTTGCTGTTTAACCGCCCATTTGTGAACCGCCTGACCCCCGTTTGTGAACTGCCCATAAGGCCGCCGGGATCCGGGACAGGCCGGACGGCGGCGGCCAAAATCCCTCCACTTGGACCCCCTTCCCTGCTTCGCCGCCATTACGGGGAACGCCGGGCCTGAATCTCCCATGGATCGGCGCAAATAAAGCCCGGATGTCGTTGACTGTGGAGGGATGTGGAGTAATGTGGAGGGCGTAAGAGGGTAGTGGCAGCACAGGGGACGTTGGCCTTGCTAGAACAGACGGGTGGTGGGCCGTGTTTCTCGGCACCCATTCACCGCGTCTGGACGAAAAAGGCCGGATTATCCTCCCAGCGAAGTTTCGTGAGGAACTTGCCAGCGGGCTGGTTCTCACAAGGGGCCAGGAGCGTTGCATCTACGTTTTCAGCGAGGCCGAATTCGGGCGGGTTCACGAGCAGATGCGGGAGGCTCCAATCTCCAACAAGCAGGCGCGTGACTACATCCGCGTTTTCCTCTCTGGAGCCTCGGACGAGGTACCTGACAAGCAGGGGCGCGTGACGATTCCGTCGGCGCTCCGGGAGTACGCAGGTCTTGGCAGGGAACTGGCCGTCATCGGCGCCGGAACCCGCGCGGAGATCTGGGACGCCCAGGCCTGGAATGAGTACCTGGCCGAAAAGGAAACCGCCTTCTCGGAGACCGACGACGCCATCCCGGGGGTTCTCTAGGAACCCGTCAGACCGCACCACACGATTCTTGATCCAGATCTCCAGCCGCCCATCCGGGTGTTTTCCTGGCTCACTTCCCCGGAGCCAGGCGGACCCCGGATAGGCGCGGATGGGGATCTGGACCAAGAAGCACACGCAGTACAAGAAGCAGTACAAGAAGCCAGCACAGCACGATCCCGGACAACGGAAGGACGAAGGCGTGACGGACCCCCACCAAGCGAAGCCTACGTCCGAACGGCATGTACCGGTCCTCAGGGACCGGTGCATCAATTTGTTGGCACCTGGCTTCGACGCGGCCCGCAGCCGCGGCGGAACGCCCGTGGTCATCGACGCCACGCTGGGCATGGGCGGCCACGCCGAAGCCATGCTCCAGCGCTTTGGGGACCTTCACCTGATCGGGATCGACCGCGACGAGGAAGCACTGGCCCTGGCCGGGGAGCGCCTGGCTCCCTTCGCGGACCGCATCGACCTGGTTCACGCCGTGTATGACGAAATCCCGGAGGTGCTGGAAGACCTGGGTTTCGCGGAAGTCCATGGCGTCCTGATGGACCTCGGAGTCTCCTCCTTGCAGCTTGACGAGCGGGAACGCGGCTTCGCCTACTCCTTCGACGCACCCCTGGACATGCGGATGGACACGAGCCGCGGCCAGACCGCCGCCGACGTCGTCAACACCTACAGCGAAGAGGACCTCGTCCGGATCATCCGGAAGTGGGGGGAAGAGAAGTTCGCGGGCCGCATCGCCAACAGGATCGTCACGGCGCGCGCCGGGAAGCCGTTCACCACCACCGGGGAGCTCGTGGACCAGATCCGCGACGTCGTTCCGGCCGGCGCCGCGAAGTCCGGCGGGCACCCTGCCAAACGCACCTTCCAGGCCCTGAGGATCGAGGTCAACGAGGAACTCGATGTCCTCGAGCGGGCCATCCCCGCCGCCATCGCCGCCACCGCGGTCGGCGGCCGCGTCGTCGTCATGTCCTACCACTCGCTGGAGGACAAGATCGTCAAGGGATTCTTCCAGGCCGGATCGAAGTCTTCGGCGCCCCTGGGCTTCCCCGTGGAGCTGGAAGAACACAAAGCCGAACTGAAGACCCTGACCAAGGGCACCGAAGTCCCGACGCCCGCCGAAATCGCCGAGAACCCGCGCGCAGCCTCCGCCAGGCTCCGCGCCGTGGAACGCATCAAAGCCAGGAGAGCCGCATGAGCACTGCCGCTGTCAACAGATATCCCGTGAACCCCGGCGCCACCGCCCGTGCCCTGCCGGGGCAGGCCCCCGGTACCGGGCCGGCCCGGAAATCGCGCACGCCGCTCTCGCTCGTCCGCTCGGCCCCCCGCAAGCGCCGCGCCCCGTTCGTGGTGCTCTGCTTCGGGCTCCTGGCGTTTGCCCTCATGGTGGTCCTGGTGCTCAACATCTCCGTGTCCTCAGCGCAGTACCAGCTCGTGCAGCTGCGGGGCGAGCAGTCGACCCTGACGAAGCAGAACCAGGATCTGACGCAGCAGGTGCAGAATTTTGACGCACCGCAGAACCTTGCGGCCAGGGCGACGGAACTGGGCATGGTGGCCTCCACGGTCAAGGGACAGATCGACCTCTCCACGCTGACGGTCACGGGCAAGGCCAAACCGGCCGTCAAGGGCGGTGCTCCCGGCGCCGTCATCGCCGCCCCGGCCGTCGCCGGAGCGCTCACCGTGGTCCCGCCGGCCTCGGCCAATGAGCCGCTCGCCAACCGCAAGCCCGCGGGCGGCGCCGAGCCGGCACCGGCAGTACCGGCACCGGCCGTAGCAGAAGTACCGGCTGCGCCGGACTCCGCCGCAGCACCAACCCCAGCCCCAGCTCCGGCCGCACCAGCACCTCCGGCCGTGGAACTTCACGGCGGATCCGTTCCGGCCCCGGCGCAGAAGGTTCCGGAACACTAGGACAGGACCGATCACCAGCCAGGCAAACAGCAAGGAACATTCGTGGTGCAGAACACCGGCAAGGCCCGCAAGGCGACAGTGCCGAGCGCGACCCGTCGGCTCCGCCTGGGCCTTGCCATCATGCTGGCGCTCCTGCTCGTCGTCGGCGGCAAGCTGTTCCTCGTCCAGGGCCTGGACATCGGCGGGATGGCCGAGGCGGCACTCAAAAACCGGCTCACGCCCGTCGAGCTGCCCGCGGAACGCGGCAGCATCCTGGACTCCGCCGGGACCGTCCTCGCCAGCAGCGTCATCCGCTACAACGTCGTCGTGGACCAGACCGTCAACACCAAGACCGAGTCCTTCCGGCGGCTGGAGACGGTGGACGGCAAGGACAAGCCCGTCACGGTGTCCCGGGAGCAGGGGATCTCGGAGCTGGCGGCCGTGCTCGGGATGGACAAGAGTGCCCTGACCGACGCCCTCACCGGGAACCGGCGGTACTACATCGTCGCCAAGGACATCAGGCCCGACGTCGAGGACCGCATCTCCAATCTGCAGATCCCCGGCATCGTTACCGTAGGCACCAGCAAGCGGGTCTATCCCAACGGGTCCGTCGCCGGCGGGATCGTGGGTTTCCTGAAGGACGGCACCACGGGCCAGGCCGGGCTTGAACAGACCCAGGACGATATCCTCAAGGGCGCCCCGGGCAAGCGGCTCTTCGAAATCGGCGCCGACGGGCTGCGCATCCCGGTAGGCGTGGACCAGCTGACTCCCGCCGTGAACGGCAAGGACATCAGGCTCACGCTCAACGCGGACCTCCAGTACTTCGCCCAGCAGGCGATCCAAAGCCAGACGGACAAGTTCGGCGCCGAGTGGGGCGTCATCGTCGTCTCGGACGCCAAGACCGGCAACATCGTCGCGATGGCGGACACCAACGCCCCGGACCCCAACGACCCGGGCAAGGTCGCCGCCAAGGACCGCGGCGTGCGCGCCGTGACCGCTGCCTACGAGCCCGGTTCGGTGGAAAAGATGATCACGGCCGCGGCGCTCATCGAGGAAGGCAAGTCCAGCCCGCTGGACAGGTTCACCATTCCGCCGTCGTACACCGTCGACAACCAGACGTTTACCGACGCGTTTGACCACGGCACGGAGGAGCGGACCCTGGCCGGCATCCTGGGCTGGTCGATGAATACCGGCACCGTCATGGCCGGGCAGCGGCTCAGCAAGGAACAGCGCCACGACTGGCTGCAGAAGTTCGGCATCGGCGAGGCACCGGAGATCGGGCTTCCCGCCGAGGCCTCGGGCATCCTGACCCCGTCCGATCAGTGGGACGGGCGCCAGGAGTACACCGTCCTCTTCGGCCAGGGCGTCTCGCAGTCCACCCTCCAGACCGTGCGGGCCTACCAGAGCATCGCCAACGACGGCGTCATGCTCCAGCCCCGCCTGATCGACAGCTACATCAGCCCCGACGGCACCGAGGAGAAGGTCCCGGCCCAGCCCCCGCGGCAGGTGGTCTCCAAGGACACGGCCAAGCAGGTGCGCGACATCCTCGAAAGCGCCGTCACGGAAGGCCAGATCAAGGAAGCCGGCATCGACGGCTACCGGGTCGGCGCCAAGACGGGAACGTCCCAGTCGCCGTGCGACGACGGCAAACCCGGGTTCTGCGGCTTGACCGCCTCCATGGTCGGGATGGCACCGATGGACGATCCGCGGTTTATTGTTGAAGTGGTCCTGCAACGGCCCAAGGGCGATATTCACGGCATCTCGAACGGACCGGTGTTCCGCTCGGTGATGAGCCAGGCGCTGCGGACGTTCAACGTCCAGCCGTCCACCGGCGAACCCGCCCGGCTGCCGCAGTACGCCAAGTAGCACCACCGCGCACCAACCAGTACAGCAGCAAGGCTGCGGGCCGGAGCATGCCTCCGTGCGCAGCGCAAGATCCACTAGCACCGCAACGGAGATCCACTTGTCAGAGCTCAACGCCCCCGGCGCGCCCGCGCCGTCCGGCCAGGAATCCAGGTCGGGCTTCCGGCCCGCTGCGGTCGCCGCTGTGCCCCTGGCCGCCATCGGTGAATGCATCGGCGTCGTCGTTCCCGGCGCGTCAGGCTCCGTCCCGGTCACCGGGATCTCGCTGGACTCCCGTGCGGTGCGGCCGGGGGACCTCTATGTCGCCCTGCCGGGCGCCACGCGCCACGGGGCTGACTTTGTGTCCCAGGCGGTCGAGGCCGGGGCCGCCGCGGTGCTGACGGACGACGCCGGCGCGCGCCTGCTGGCGCTCTCCAATGACGTCCGCGTTCCGGTGCTGCTCGCCGCGGAACCGCGCGGGGTCGTCGGCCGGCTGTCAGCCCTGATCTACCGGAGCCGGCCCGAAGGTGCGCCTGCGCCGGTGCTGTTCGGCGTCACGGGCACCAACGGCAAGACCACGACGACCTACTTCATCAATTCCCTGCTGCAGGCGCTCGGGAAGACGACCGGCCTGATCGGCACCATCGAGATCCTGGCCGGCGGGGAACCCATCCCCAGCCTGCTGACGACCCCCGAATCCACCGACGTCCACGCCCTGCTCGCGCTCATGCGCGAACGCGGGCTCGATGCGGCATCCATGGAGGTCTCCTCCCATGCGGTGTCCTTCCACCGCGTCGACGGGGTGGTCTTCGACGTCGCCGGCTTCACCAACCTGACGCAGGACCATCTGGACCTGCACGGGACGATGGACGAGTACTTCCAGACCAAGGCCCGGCTCTTCACGGCGCAGCGCGCCCGGGCCGCCGTCGTGACCGTGGACGACGATTGGGGCCGGAAGCTGGCTGCTGCCGCGGAGATCCCGGTGACGACCCTCGCCACCGCCGGCCCCGGCTCTGGCGCTGCGGGTGGCCCTGCCGGGGGATCCGGCGCGGACTGGACCGTCGTCAACCCGGCACCCCGGGCGCTGGGCACGGAATTCGTGCTGCGGCACCGGGACGGCACCGAGCTGCGCGTCCACACCGGCCTGCCCGGCAGCTTCAACGTCGCCAACGCGGCGCTGGCCACCGTCATGGTCCTCGCAGGCGGGCACGAGCCGGCCGCGGTGCAGTCCGCCCTCGACAGCGCGGACCCCTTCACCGTGGCCGTTCCCGGCCGCATGCAGCTGATCTGTACGGCCCCCGCCGCGGTGGTCGACTTCGCGCACAACCCGGATGCGCTGGCCAGGGCCCTGGAGGCCGTCCGGTCGCCGGCGCCCGGCTCCAAGGTGATCGTCGTCTTCGGCGCCACCGGGCAGCGGGACCAGGGCAAACGGCCCGCCATGGGGGCCATCGCCGCCCGGCTCGCGGACACCGTGATCGTCAGCGATGATGACCCGCACGACGAGGACGCGGCGGCGATCCGCGCGGACGTGCTGGCCGGTGCCCGCGCGGCCCAGGACGGCGAAGGCCTGGACTGCACCATCCTGGAGGTCTTTCCGCGCGACGCCGCCATCCGGAAGGCCGTTGAGCTGGCGGCGCCGGAGGACACCATCCTCGTGGCCGGCCGCGGCCACGAGGTATGGCAGGAGGTCAAGGGAGTCAACCTCTCCCTCGACGACCGGGTGGAGCTTCGGCTCGCCTTGACAGCACGGGGATTCACCGTTCTCGAAGACCAGCGGATAGAGTCCTAAACCGAGATGATTGCACTTACAGCGGCGGAAATCGCCGAGATAACCAACGGCCGGCTGGCCGCGGAACCGGGCACCACGCCCGGTTCGGTGGTGACCGACTCCCGTGAAGCCACAGCGGGTTCCCTCTACGTGGCGAAGCCGGGGGAGACCGCCGACGGCCATGACTTCGTCGGAGCCGCCTTCGAACGCGGCGCCGTGCTGGCACTCGTGGAACATGATGTCGCCGACGACGCCGGGCGGAACTACCCCGCCGTCGTGGTCGAGGACGCGGTCCTCGCCCTGGGCGCCCTCGCCGCCGAGGCCGTGCGCCGGATCCGTGCCCGCCGTGAAGCCGGCGGCGCCCGGCTGACGGTCATCGGCATCACCGGCTCCGCCGGCAAGACCACCACCAAGGACCTGCTGGCCGGGATCCTCGGCGCTGGCGGCGGCACAGATGGCAGCGCCGAAGGCCGCTCCGAAGGTAAGACGGTCGCCCCGCAGGGGTCCTACAACGGCGAGGTCGGCGTCCCGCTGACGGTCTTCAAGGCCGGCTATGACACCCGCTACCTCGTCATCGAGATGGGCGCCACCGGCGTCGGCCACATCCGCTACCTCGCCGACATGGTCCGCCCGGACATCGGCGTCGTGCTCGGCGTCGGCTCGGCCCACGCCGGCGAGTTCGGCGGAGTGGAGAACATCGCGATCGCCAAGGGCGAGCTCGTCGAGGCCCTTGGGGCCGGCGGCACGGCCGTGCTGAACCTGGATGACCCCCGCGTCGCGGCCATGGCGGACCGGACGGCGGCCACGGTGCTCGGCTACACCTCCCTGCCGGCACGCGACGGCCGGCCCGACAGAGTCGGTGGAGAGTGTGTCCGCGCCGACGGCGTCGAACTCAACACCGGCGGGCACCCCGAATTTGAACTCCTGCTCCCGGGCGGGACGGATCCCTACCACGTAGAGAGCCGCCTGATCGGCGCCCACCACGTCGGCAACCTGCTGGCAGCGGCCGCAGCGGCGCACGCCGCCGGCATCCCCGGCGCGCAGATCGCCGCCGCACTCAGCGCCCAGGCCGCGGCCAGCCGCTGGCGGATGGAGCGGACGGAACGCGCCGACGGCGTCACCATCATCAACGATGCCTACAACGCGAACCCGGAATCGATGCGGGCCGCGCTGCGCACCCTCGCGGACCTGGGCCGCGGACGCCGGACCTGGGCGGTGCTGGGCGCCATGCTCGAGCTGGGCCCGGATTCAATCCGCGAGCACATGGCGGTCGGCACCCAGGTGGTGAGGCTGAACATCTCCCGCCTGGTCGTGGTCGGCCGCGAAGCGCGTTCGCTCTTCGTCTCGGCCGTCAACGAAGGATCCTGGGGCGACGAATGCGTGTTCGCGGAGACGGCGGACGAGGCGTACGAACTGCTGCAGGCGCAACTCGCGCCCGGCGACCTGGTCCTGTTCAAGTCCTCCAACAGCATCGGGCTGCGCCATCTGGGGGATCGGATAGCATGGCCTCCACAAGCCACCGGAACCGCCGCTGAAGGGAGTGCGCTGTGATTGCACTGCTGATAGGCGCCGGCCTGGCCCTGCTCTTTGCCCTCGTCGGGACCCCGCTGTTCATCCGGCTCCTGGTCCGGAAGAGCTACGGGCAGTTCATCCGGGATGACGGCCCCACCTCGCACCACACCAAGCGCGGCACGCCCACTATGGGCGGCACGGTGGTCATCCTCGCGGTCCTCGCGAGCTATGGCATCACCCACCTGATCATGTGGCTGATGGACCCGCGGTCCCCGGGCCCGACAGCCTCGGCCCTGCTGCTGCTGTTCCTCATGGTGGGGATGGGACTGGTCGGCTTCCTGGACGATTTCACCAAGATCTCGCAGCAGCGCAGCCTCGGGCTGAACGCGAAGGCCAAGCTGATCCTCCAGGGCGCCGTGGGCATCGTCTTCGCCGTGCTGGCCCTGAACTTCCCGGACGAGGCGGGCGTGACGCCGGCATCCACGCACATCTCCCTGGTCCGCGACATCCCGTGGCTCAACCTTGCCTTCGGCGGCACCGTGCTCGGCGCCATCCTCTTTGTCCTGTGGTCCAACCTGATCGTCACCGCCGCCACCAACGGCGTGAACCTCACCGACGGCCTCGACGGCCTGGCGGCCGGCGCCTCCGTGATGGTGTTCGGCGCCTACACCCTGATGGGCATCTGGCAGAGCAACCAGGCGTGCGGCTCCCCGCGGCAGGCGGGCAGCGGCTGCTATTCCGTCCGGGACCCCCTGGACCTGGCCCTGCTGGCCGCGATCCTCAGCGCCGCGCTGGTCGGTTTCCTGTGGTGGAACACCTCACCGGCGAAGATCTTCATGGGGGACACCGGATCACTGGCGATCGGCGGCGCCGTCGCCGGCTTCGCGATCCTGTCCCGGACCGAGCTCCTGTTGGCCTTCATCGGCGGCCTCTTCGTCCTCATCACCCTCTCGGTCATCATCCAGGTGGGCTACTTCAAGATCACCAAGGGAAAGCGGTTCTTCAAAATGGCTCCGCTGCAGCATCACTTTGAACTCAAGGGCTGGGCGGAAGTCACCGTCGTCGTCCGTTTCTGGATCCTCGCCGGGCTGTTCGTCGCCGCGGGTCTGGGCATCTTCTACGCAGAATGGGTGGTGCTCCTGTGAGCGGTCCGATTCCCTCCCCCGTCACGACGTCGCCGCGGCTCAAGGACCTTCTCAGCTGGGATTCCGACTGGGCCGGGCTGCGCGTGGTGGTGACCGGCATCGGCGTCTCAGGCTTTGCCGCCGCCGACACGCTGATCGAGCTCGGCGCCCGCGTGGTCGTGGTGGACGCCGCGACGAGCGGGAAGGCGAACGCGCAGGCGGACACCCTCCGGATCGTCGGCGCCGCCGAGGTCCTCCTCGGGGAAGACGCCGTGGCCACGGTGCCCAAGGTGGACGGCCAGAAACCGGACCTCATCGTCACGTCGCCGGGCTGGCGCCCGGACCAGTCCCTGCTGGCAGCCGCGGCCAGGGCACACATCCCGGTCTGGGGCGACGTCGAACTGGCCTGGCGCGTCCGCGAACGCCAGGGACGCAAGACCGCCGACTGGCTCACCATCACCGGGACCAACGGCAAGACGACCACCGTCGGCCTGACCGCGGCCATGCTGCAGGCGGCCGGCCTGAAGGCCATCGCCGTCGGCAACGTCGGGACGCCCATCCTGGACGCCCTGCGGGACCCGGTGGACTACGATGTCCTGGCCGTGGAGCTCTCCAGCTTCCAGCTGCACTGGAGCGACTCCGTGTCGGCCGTGGCCAGCGTGTGCCTGAATGTCGCCGAAGACCATGTGGACTGGCACGGCTCCTACGCCTCGTACCTGGCCGACAAGGCGAAGGTCTACGAACACACCCGGACGGCGTGCATCTACAACGCCGAGCAGACCGAAACCGAACGCATGGTCGAAGACGCCGACGTGGTGGAAGGCTGCCGCGCGGTGGGCTTCACCACGCTCACGCCCGCGGTCAGCATGCTCGGCGTCGTCGAGGGCCTGCTGGTGGACCGTGCCTTCATTGCAGGGCGCAAGGACAGCGCGGCCGAGCTGGCCCCCATCGCCGACCTCGGCGCGGGGGTACCCCGCCACATGGTCGCCAATGCCCTCGCGGCGGCGGCCCTTGTCCGGGCCTACGGCGTCGAACCGTCAGCGGTCCGCCAGGGGCTGCAGGACTACCTGCCGGGGGACCACCGGATCCAGCCCGTCGCCCGCCACAACGGCGTGCTCTGGGTCAACGACTCCAAGGCCACCAACCCCCACGCCGCCGCCGCCGCGCTGTCCGCGTACGAGAACGTGGTGTGGATCGCGGGAGGGCTGTCCAAGGGCGTCAATTACGACGCCCTCATCCGGGAGCATGCCCGCAGGCTCAAGGCCGTCGTGCTGATCGGCACGGACTCGAGCGGACTGCACGCAGCGCTGCAGCGACACGCACCGGATGTCCCCGTGATGACCGCGGCGACGGGCGACACTGAAAACGTGCAGACTGCCGGGCCGGCCCAGGCCGGCGCAGGCCCCTTGCCGGATTCCGGCAGGACTGTGATGGCCCGGGCCGTTGCCTCGGCGGCGCAGCTGGCCGCCTCCGGGGACACTGTGCTCCTGGCCCCGGCGGCTGCTTCCATGGATCAGTTCTCTTCCTACGCTCACCGCGGCGACGCCTTTATCGAAGCTGTCCGCGAGCTGGTGGAAGGGCAGGCCCGGACCGGCGAGGAGTAACAATGGTCAGCACGCCCACACGTACGACGGCGGCAAGGCCCGCCGCCGCAACGGCACCAGCCGCGAAGGCCGGTAAGCCGGTGACACCCGTGGCCAGGGTCCGCGGCTGGTCCCGGGGATTCTGGTCCGCGCTGGAGGGCTCGGGCAAGTCCCGCAACGGCTCGACGTACTACCTGATCCTCGGATCCACCCTGGCCCTGACCGCGATCGGCATCATGATGGTGCTGTCCGCCTCCAGCGTGGAAGCCATCGCCGCGGGGGAGTCGCCGTACTCGGCGGCGCTCAAGCAGGGGCTGTTCGCCGCGATCGGCGTGTTCTGCATGTTCCTGCTCTCCCGCGTCAATGTGGTGTGGCTCAAACGCGGCGCCTGGTTCGCCATCCTTGCCGCGTTCGTCCTGCTCGTGCTGGTGCTGCTCGTGGGCCGCAGCGCGCTCGGCAACCAGAACTGGATCGACGTCGGACCCTTCACCTTCCAGCCCTCCGAGGCCGCGAAGCTGGCGCTGGCCCTGTGGATGGCCACGGTGCTGCACCGCAAGGCCAGGCTGCTCTCCCAGGCGAAGCATGCCCTGATCCCGGTGGTGCTCCCCGGCGCTGGCGGAATCATCGGTCTCATCCTCCTGGGCAACGACCTCGGCACGGCCATGATCGTCATCATGATCACCGCCGCGGCCCTGTTCTTCGCCGGGGTGCGGCTCTACCTGTTCGGCCTCGGCGCAATCCTGGGCGGTGCCGTCGTAGCAGTCCTGGCCATCACGAACCCCAACCGGGTCTGCCGCATCCTGTCCTGGACCGGCCAGACCTGCGCCGACGGCTCGGACCTGAACTACCAGTCCACCAACGGCCTCTACGGTCTCGCCTCCGGCGGCTGGTTCGGGGTGGGGCTGGGCCAGAGCCGGCAGAAGTACAGCTGGATCCCGGAGGCCCACAACGACTTCATCTTCGCCATCATCGGCGAGGAACTGGGCCTGGTCGGCACCGTCGTCGTGCTGGTCCTCTTCGGTATCCTCGGCACCGCGATCTACCGCGTGGTCGTGGCCCAGAAGGACATGTTCCACCGCGTCCTGGCCGGCACCATCATGGTCTGGCTGCTCGGCCAGGCGGCCGTGAACATGGCCGTGGTCACCGGGCTGGCTCCCGTGATCGGGATCCCGCTGCCGTTCATTTCCTACGGCGGCTCGGCCCTGCTCATGTCGCTGTGCGCGATCGGCGTAGTCTTGTCCCTGGCCCGGGCGCAGATGGCGCCCGGCATGCAGCCCAAGCGGATGTTCCGGTACGGTCCGGCCGCACTGGCCAAGTCGCTCCGGGATGCACGCGCGGCGCGCAACAGGGGCAGGTCTGCCGCCGGCAAGTCACCGGCCGGGAAGCCGGCCGGAACGCCCGCCAAACCGGCCGCCGCCACGGCCGCCGCCACGGCCGCCGCCACGCCCGCCACTGCCGCCAAAGTCCCCGCACGAAAGCGTAAATAGCCCTTCATGAATACCGAGTCGCCTCTATCCGGTCTGTCCGTCGTCCTGGCCGGCGGCGGCACAGCCGGGCACATCAGCCCGCTCCTGGCCATCGCGAACGCGCTCCGTGAAGCCCGCCCCGGCGTGCGGCTCCTGGCCGTGGGCACACCGGCCGGCATGGAAACCCGGCTGGTTCCGGCCGCCGGGCTGGAGCTTGCCACCATCGGCCGCGTCCCCTTCCCGCGCAGGCCCTCGCTGGACCTGCTGCGGTTCCCCGGCCGGCTGGCCGGCGCCGTGAAGCAAGCCGGCCGCATCCTGGACGAGGCCGGCGCCGACGTCCTGGTCGGCGTCGGCGGGTACGTCTGCACGCCGCTGTACCTGGCGGCCCGGCGCCGGAAGATTCCCATCGTCGTCCACGAAGCCAACACCCGGCCCGGACTCGCCAACCGCGTGGGCGCGATGCTGGGGGCACGGGTGGCCGTGGCCTTCGCCGGAACCCGGCTCGGCGCGGCGGAGCATGTCGGCATGCCGATGCGCACCGAAATTTCCGGCCTCGACCGCGCGGCGGCGAGGGCTTCGGCCCGGGCAGCCCTGGGGTTGGATCCGCAGCAGCCCGTCCTGGTCGTCACCGGCGGCTCCTCGGGCGCCCAGAGCATCAACCGGACCCTCGCGGCGTCCGTCGGCGCCCTCGCCGAGGCCGGCATCGCGACCCTGCACATCACCGGCCGCGGGAAGGCCGTGCCCGACGCCGGTGGCAGCCCGTTGGCCGCGCCCGGCTACCGGCAGGTGGAATACGTGGACGGGATGGAAACGGTGTACGCCGCGGCGGACCTGCTGCTGGCCCGTGCCGGCTCCGCCACTGTCTGCGAAGTGGCCGCCGTCGGAGTGCCCGCGGTCTTCGTCCCCCTGCCGATCGGCAACGGTGAGCAGGCCCTGAACGCCGCCGGCCTCGTCGCCGCCGGCGGGGCCCTGATCGTGGCGGACAGCGCTTTCACGCCCGGCTGGGTCCGCGAACACATCATCCCGCTGCTGCGCGACCACGAGCGGCTGGCCCGGATGGCAGCCAGCTCGGAACACCTCGGCATCCGCGACGCCGACCGGCGCATGGCCGATCTCGTCCTGGAAGCGGCAGCGTCACCGAAACAGCAGCGTCATTGAAACAGCAGCGTCATTGAAACAGCACAGCAGGAAGCGGTAAGGAAATGACGGAGTCGAAAATGCAGCCCGAGAACCACCCCGGCACCCGCCAGGCGTCTGTGCCCACCCAGGCGTCTGTGCCCACCCAGGCGGACCTGGGGCGTGTGCACTTCATCGGCATCGGCGGCGTCGGCATGTCCGCCGTCGCCCGCGTCATGGTGGCGCGCGGCGTCACGGTGAGCGGTTCGGACGCCAAGGACCTGCCCGTCATGGCAGATCTGGCCGCCGCGGGAGCGAGGATCGCCGTCGGCTATTCCGCCGCGAACCTGGGGGACGCCCAGACCGTGGTCGCCGGCTCGGCAATCCGCCCGGACAACCCCGAGCTGGCGGCCGCCCTCTCCGCGGGGCTGCCCGTGATCCACCGCTCCGAAGCGCTGGCCGCGACCATGGCCGATGACACCGTCGTGACGGTCGCCGGCACGCACGGCAAGTCCACCACGACGTCGATGATCACCGTGCTGCTGCAGGGCGCCGGACTGGACCCGTCCTTCGCCATCGGCGCGAACGTCCCCGCCCTGGGCGTCAACGCGGCGCACGGCAGCTCCCGGATCTTTGTCGCCGAGGCCGACGAGTCGGACGGCTCCTTCCTGAACTACCGGCCGCAGATCGCGGTGGTGACGAACGTCGAACCGGACCACCTGGACTACTACGGCACCGCGGAAGCGGTCTATGCCTCTTTCGACCGGTTCACCGCGCTGCTGCCGGCCGACGGCGTCCTGGTCGCCTGCGCGGACGACGCCGGCGCGCGGGCCCTGGCCCGGCGCACCCTCGAGCGCGGCAACACCCGCGTCATCCTCTACGGGACGGCGGAGGACGCCGTCATCAGGCTGCACGACGGCGGTCCGGGCCAGGTGTCGCTCGCCACCGCGGCCGGACGGTTCGCCGTCGAACTGCAGGTCCCCGGGCGGCACAACGCGCTCAACGCGGCCGCCGCGTTCGCCGTCGCCCTCGAACTCGGCGTCGCCCCTTCCGCCGCGGCCGGCGCCCTGGCCCACTTCTCCGGTGCTTCACGCCGCTTCGAGGCCAAGGGCGGGGGCCGGGGCGTCCGCGTCTACGACGACTACGCCCACCACCCGACCGAAGTCCGCGCCGCACTTTCGGCCGCCCGGGCCGTGGCCGGGGAACACAAAGTGCATGTGCTGTTCCAGCCCCACCTGTATTCCCGGACCCGCGAGTTCGCGCAGGAGTTCGCCGAGGCCCTCAACGACGCCGACACGGCCCTCGTCCTGGACATCTATGCCGCCCGCGAGGATCCCGTTCCCGGGGTCAGCAGCCAGCTGATCGCCGACCACCTCGGCCCCGGCGGCCGGCTCGTGGGCCCGGGCCAGGAGGCCGTCCAGGCGCTCCTCGCCGCCGCGGCGCCCGGGGACATCGTGCTGACCGCCGGAGCCGGGGACGTCACCGCGTACGGCCCGCTGATCGTCGAGGCTCTGAACACCGGGGCCCCGGACAGCCAGGCCCCGAACGACGGGGCGCACCGTGCCTAGCCCCCGCCGCCCCCGCTACAACGCCGGCACCAGGGCGCCCGGCGCGGGGCCCGGCGCGTCGTCCCGGCAGCCGGAGGGAGGCCGCTCGGACGTCATTTCGGCCTCCAAATCCGCGGACGCGGGAAAAACGGCGGCCCCGGGCAATACCCCTGACAATAGTGCCCCGGGCAATTCACTCGCCAACGTGCTGTCCTTTCCGGAGCCCAGGGCCAGGCGGCGGAAACGGATTCTGCTGGGCACCGCCGGCATCCTCGCGGTGCTGATGACGGGGATCATCGCGGCGGCCGTCTACTCGCCGGTGCTGGCCCTGCACACCGTCACGGTGGACGGCACGAAGATGTTGAGCACGGAGCAGATCCAGGCGGCCCTCGCACCGCTGCAGGGCAAGCCGCTGCCGCAGATCAGCGATGCGGACGTCACGGCGCTCCTGCAGCCGCTGGTCCAGGTCAAGGCAGCCACGACGCAGGCCCGCCCGCCTTCCGGCCTGCACGTCCACGTCACGGAGCGCGTTCCCGTGGCCCTCGTCAGGCAGGGAACCGCCTTCCAGCTGGTGGACGTCGACGGCATCCAGCTCAGCACCACCACCGACCCCGCCTCGATCCCCTTGCCGGTCATCGACGGGGGAGGGGGCACCCTGCCCAAGGACATGTTCCAGGCCATCACGGCAGTCCTCGGAGCGCTCCCTGCCGACATCCTGGCCAGGCTGTCCGATGCCTCGGCGAAGTCCGTGGACGCCGTCGAACTCCAACTCGTCGACGGGCAGACCATCGTCTGGGGGAATGCCGGCGAGAAGGAGCTCAAGGCGCGCGTGCTCGCCGCGCTCCTCAAGGTCCCGGCGGACCCGAAAAACCCCGTCCGGACCTACGATGTCAGCGTGCCGCGGCACCCGGTCACCCGATAGCGGAACAATCAGAGCCCGGGACCGGGTATTTCCCCGGTATTCCCGCGACACGCGGGGCCGGTTATTGAATGTCCTCCGCATAGGAAATACCGTCACAGACATGAGTTACTTGACATAACTATAACCTTCAAGTCGAAGGTTAAGGTTCCAAGCTTCAAGCCCGACTCCACAGTTTTCGCAATAGAACACGAACAAGGGACACGTAACGTGGCAGCTCCGCAGAACTACTTGGCCGTCATCAAGGTCGTCGGCATCGGCGGCGGTGGCGTGAACGCAGTCAACCGCATGATCGAGGTCGGTCTTCGCGGCGTCGAATTCATCGCGGTCAACACCGATGCGCAGGCATTGCTGATGAGCGATGCAGACGTCAAGCTCGACATCGGGCGTGAGCTGACGCGCGGCCTGGGAGCCGGTGCGAATCCTGAGGTCGGCAGGCAGGCTGCCGAGGACCACGCTGAGGAAATCGAAGAGGTCATCCGCGGCGCTGACATGGTCTTCGTCACCGCCGGCGAAGGCGGCGGCACCGGCACCGGCGGCGCGCCCGTCGTGGCGCGGATTGCCCGCTCGCTCGGCGCCCTGACCATCGGGGTCGTGACCCGCCCCTTCACCTTCGAGGGCCGCCGCCGCGCCGGCTCCGCCGAAGCCGGCATCGACGCCCTGCGCGACGAGGTCGACACCCTGATCGTGATCCCCAACGACCGCCTGCTGTCCATCAGCGACCGCAACGTCTCGGTCCTGGACGCATTCCGCTCCGCCGACCAGGTCCTGCTGTCCGGTGTCCAGGGCATCACCGACCTCATCACCACGCCGGGCCTGATCAACCTGGACTTCGCCGACGTCAAGTCCGTCATGCAGGGTGCGGGTTCGGCGCTCATGGGCATCGGCTCGGCCCGCGGTGAAGACCGCGCGGTCAAGGCCGCGGAGCTGGCGATCGCCTCCCCGCTGCTGGAGGCCTCCATCGATGGCGCCCACGGCGTCCTGCTGTCCATTCAGGGCGGCTCGGACCTGGGCCTGTTCGAGATCAACGAGGCAGCCCGCCTCGTCCAGGAAGTGGCCCACCCGGAAGCCAACATCATCTTCGGCGCGGTCATCGATGACGCCCTCGGCGACGAGGCACGCGTCACCGTCATTGCCGCGGGCTTCGACGACGTCAAGGCCACGTCGCCGTCGATGGACCAGTCGCTGCCGGCCGCACCCCAGCGCGCGGCCGCCCCGGCACCGGCCCAGGCTCCTGCCTCCGCCCACGTCCAGCCGCTGCACGCCACCGTGGGTGCCTCAAGCTACGGCGGCTGGGGCCAGCAGCGCCCGTCCGCCGTGCCGGCCGACTCGGGCTTCGACGTGGACCTGCCCGCCGTCGTGGAACCGGACCTCTCCGGCCGCCACTCGGATGACCTGGATGTCCCCGACTTCCTCAAGTAGGTCCTGAGGCACCATGGCACTGCCGGATGGCAGTGTCATGGTGCTTTCTCGTAGGATCGAAGTTCAGCAAACAAGTTTGACAACGATTTGGGGTTTCGAGTGTTTTCGTGGCGGGCTGAAGTCCGGCCAGGCGTCTGGGTGGCCTTCACCGATGCCGCCGCCGGCAACCTTGCACTCCATGTCGGCGACGATCCGGCCCAGGTCCGGCTCCGCCGCGGGGAACTCGAACAGGCCGCAGGCCTCGGTCCCCGGCGCTTCGCGTACATGAACCAGGTCCACGGCAGCGACGTCGCCGTGATCACCGGCGGCGCCGGGGCCGCTCCCCCGGGGGAGGCCGCGACGGCCGACGCCATGGTGTCACGCGGCGTGCCGCTGGCCGTCATGGTGGCCGACTGCGTCCCGGTGGTCCTCGTGGGGGAGCAGGCCTCCGGTGCGCCGCTCCTCGGCGTGGCCCATGCCGGGCGCCCCGGGGTCGCCTCCGGCGTTGTCCCGGCGGCCGTGGCACGGCTGCGCGCGCTCGGCGCCGGCCGGGTCAGCGCCTGGATCGGCCCGTCGATCTGCGGCTCCTGCTACGAGGTACCGGAAGGCATGCGCGACGACGTCGCAGCCCTCGTCCCCGCGGCCTGGTGCACGACTTCCCACGGCACGCCGGGACTTGACCTGCCGGCAGGCGTCCGCAGCCAGCTCAAGGCCGAGGGCGTCACCGTCGAATACTCCGGCGGCTGCACCCTCGAAGACGAAACACTGTTTTCCTACCGCCGCGATAACCGCACCGGACGGTTTGCCGGCCTGGTCTGGACCGATGACCGCGCGTGGACCGAGGACCGGGACCGGACCCATGACTGAGCGCGGGCCGGCGGATGACGCCCGCACGGTGCAGCTGCGGGACCGGCTGGCCGCCGTCCGCCAGCGGATCGATGGCGCGGCTGCTGCCGCGGGCCGGCCGGGCGACCCGCCACAGCTGATTGTTGTCACCAAGTTCCACCCCGCGGAGGATGTCCGCCGGCTGTCGGCCCTGGGCATCACCGACGTCGGCGAGAACAGGGACCAGGAAGCCGCGGACAAGGCCGCGCAGCTGACGGACCTGGACGTCCGCTGGCACTTCATCGGCCAGCTCCAAAGCAACAAGGCCAAGTCTGTGGTCAGGTACGCCCACGCGGTCCACTCGGTGGACCGGCTGCAGCTGGCGGCAGCCCTGGCCAAGGCCATGGCCACCGAGCGCGGACGCACCGGACGCGCCCCGCTGGAGTGTTTCATCCAGGTCAGCCTGGACGAAGCACTCCAGCGGGACGCGGTCGGCCACCGCGGCGGTGCGCTCCCGGCCGACGTCCCCGGGCTCGCCGAAATGCTCGCCGGCTCGGCGGATCTCCGGCTCGCCGGCGTCATGGCCGTGGCGCCCCTCCGGGCCGAGCCGGCGGCGGCCTTTGAGAGGCTGGCGGCGGTTTCCGCACGCCTCACCGCGCTCCATCCGGAGGCCACCGGCATTTCCGCCGGCATGAGCCAGGACCTCGAAGCGGCCATCCGGTCCGGGGCGACACACCTGCGCATTGGCTCGGATATTCTCGGTCCGCGTCCGGCGTTGCGGTAGGTTCAACGTATTGGAAGGTAATGGCGGGAATTCCAAGACTGTCAGGTCATTTGAGCGGCCCGCTGACGGACACGATTAGGAGTCGACCATGGCTGGCGCTCTGCGCAAGACAATGATTTATCTTGGGCTCGCCGACGGCGACGAACAGTACGAGTCCGAGCACCACACATCGCACAAGGATGAGGACGAATCCATGGCGGAAGACCGCGAGGAACGCCGTGCACCGGCGCCCGTCCGCGAAGCCCCCAAGGAAGAGCCCTACGCCGCTGAAGAGGAATATCGCGCACCAGTGACACCCATCAAGCGAGCGGCATCGAGCCGCGAAGAAACCACCGGGCTCCGGCAGATCACCACGATCCACCCGCGGTCCTACAATGACGCCAAACTCATCGGTGAAAGTTTCCGTGACGGCATCCCCGTCATCATGAACGTCACCGACATGGGCGAGGCCGACGCCAAACGGCTTGTGGATTTTTCCGCGGGACTCGTCTTCGGCCTCCGGGGCAGCATCGAACGGGTGACGAACAAGGTCTTCCTGCTGTCGCCGTCGTACATTGAAGTCATCGGCGATGACAAGAAGGTCAGCGAAACGCAGGCCTCCTTCTTCAACCAGAGCTAGGCCGGATTTTCTTTGCGGATGCCAGGCAGGGACACCTGTCTGGCATCCGTGCTGAATTATCCGTGCTGAAATAGAAGCGACACTTTTCTTCAGGACACTTCGGTATCCGGAATGAACATGGAGATATGAGTTAACTCATGGGAATTGTTTTCGGACTTGTCTATCTCGCGCTGTTGCTCTTTTTCATTGCGCTGATCATCCGCCTGGTCTTTGACTGGGTCCAGATGTTCGCCCGGAACTGGCGGCCGCGCGGCGCGGCACTTGTCACCGCGCATGCCGTGTATTCCGTTACCGACCGGCCGCTCAAGCTGCTCCGGCGCCTGATTCCGCCGCTCCGGCTGGGCGGAATCTCGCTGGATTTGGGCTTCCTGCTGCTTTTCGTGGCGGTCACCATCGCCATGGGAGTTGCCAGGTCCCTCGTGTAGGCGCAGCCGATCGGGGCGTGACCGGACCGACGGGCCCGGTCACTGGCCCGGAACGCTAGAAGCTCCGGTTTGACACCGCGGTGTTGAATTAGAGGAACCAGACCATATTTAGGTACCGTAGTTTTGACGGCCGGAAGGCCAACTGACTAACTAGACCAACGAGGTGACCAGATGGCTTTGACGCCAGAAGACGTTGTCAACAAGCGCTTTCAGCCGACCAAGTTCCGCGAAGGCTACGACCAGGACGAAGTTGATGACTTCCTGGATGAAATCGTCGTCGAACTGCGGCGCCTGAACCAGGAGAACGACGAGCTGCGCAAGAAGCTCGCCGAACCCGGCACCGGCACGCCTGCCAGCTCCGCCGCGGCGGCCCCCGTCGTGGAGAAGGTCCCGGCACCCGTCAAGGCCGAAAAGGAAGACCGCGCCAAGGCAGAAGCCGACGCCAAGGCTGCGGAACTTGCCAAGAAGAAGGAAGCCGAGCAGGCGCCCGTCCAGGCCGCTGCCCCGGCACGCGCCGCCGCCGCGATCCCCGTCTCGGAATCCGCGGCAGGCCTGCTCGCGATGGCGCAGCAGATGCACGACAAGCACGTCGCCGACGGCGCGCAGCAGCGGGACAAAATCATCGCGGAAGCACAGATCGAGGCCAGCAGCCTCGTCAACGATGCCCAGGAAAAGTCCCGCAAGATCCTTGGCGCCCTCGAGCAGCAGCGCTCCGTGCTGGAACGCAAGGTCGAGCAGCTGCGGGGCTTCGAGCGCGACTACCGTTCACGCCTGAAGGCGTACATCGAAGGCCAGCTCCGCGACCTTGATGCCCGCGGCTCCGTGGCGGCCCCCGAGGTCAGCGAAGCCAGCTAGGGTATTCGGCACGTATTCTGAAAGCCGGTGGCTGAGGATTCCTCGGCCGCCGGCTTTTCACTTTTTGCTCCGCAAACTGCCGCCTTCCGGGGACGGTGTGCCCGAGCAGCAAACCCCCAGCCCCCGCACTGGCTCCAGAACGAAAGCCCTATGACTGACGCACCATCACCTGACGCCACGCAGCCCGCCGACGCTCCACAGCCCGCGGCCGAGCCCGCTCCACAGCCCGCGGCCCAGCCTGCGGCACAGCCCGCGGGGGCCGCGGCGCCCGCCACCGGGCCCGTAGCCCCGAGCCCGAGCCCGCGCCTGCTGTGGCTGTTCGCCGCCTTCGCGGTGTTCGCCTATGTCTTCGACCAGCTGACCAAGCTGTGGGTCACCGGCACCATGACCGAGGGGGAGCGGATCCCGGTCCTGCCGCCGCTGCTGCACTGGTACTACATCCGCAACTCCGGCGCGGCGTTTTCGATCGGCGAAAACATCACGTGGGTGTTCACCATCATCATGGCGGCCGTCTCGGTCGCGATCCTGCTGCAGCTGCGCAAGCTCGGTTCGGCGTGGTGGGCACTCGCGCTCGGGCTGCTGCTCGGCGGCGCGCTGGGCAACCTGACGGACCGGCTGTTCCGGGAGCCCTCCTTCGCCATGGGCCATGTGGTGGACTTCATCCAGCTGCCCAACTTCGCGATCTTCAACATCGCCGACTCCGCCGTCGTGTCCTCTGTGGTGCTGATCTGCCTGCTGACCCTGCGGGGCATCCCGCTGGACGGTACGCGCCACACGAAGGACAACAAAGATGCGGTGGAACACGATGTCTGAGCACCCCACGCCGGCGGCCACGGCGGCCCGGCGCCTGGTGGTTCCCGCCGACCTGGCCGGGACCCGCGTGGATGCCGGCCTGGCGCAACTGATGGAGATCTCCCGCTCGCAGGCCGCCACGCTGATCGCCGAGGGCAACGTCAGCAGCAACGGCAAGGCCGTGGGGAAATCCCTCAGGCTCGTCCCCGGCGCCGTGCTGTACGTCGTCGTGCCCGATCGGCGGGACCCCCTGGAAATCGTGGAGGAAGTAGTGGAAGGCCTGAATATCCTGCTGGACGATGACGAGTTCGTTGTCATCGACAAACCCGTCGGCGTGGCGGCGCACCCGTCGCCCGGCTGGGTGGGTCCGACGGTGGTGGGCGGGCTCGCCGGACTCGGCTACCGGATCTCGACGTCGGGCGCCCCCGAGCGCGCCGGCATCGTCCACCGGCTCGACGTCGGGACCTCCGGCGTCATGGTGGTCGCCAAGACCGAAGACGCCTACACGGCCCTCAAGCGGGCCTTCAAGGAGCGCACGGTCGACAAGGTCTACCACGCCGTCGTGCAGGGCCTTCCGGACCCGCTGGCGGGCACCATCGACGCGCCGATTGGACGCCACCCCGGGCATGACTGGCGCTTCGCCGTGATCGAGGGCGGCCGCGACTCCATCACGCACTATGAAGTGCTGGAAGCCTTCGGCAAGGCCTCGCTCGTGGAGGTGCACCTGGAAACCGGGCGCACCCACCAGATCCGGGTGCACTTCGCGGCGCTGCGCCACCCCTGCGCCGGTGACCTGACCTACGGCGCGGATCCGCGGCTCGCCGCCACCCTGGGGCTGACCCGGCAGTGGCTGCATGCCCGGGAACTGTCCTTCGACCACCCCCGGAAGGGGGAGCGGGTCACCGTCACGAGCGAGTACCCGCAGGACCTTGCCTACGCGCTGGAGGTCCTGGCATCCGGACAGGCCTGACCCAGGGTGTCGCCGGTCGGCACTAGAATGATTCGGTGACTTCCAGCAACGACTCGTTCGTCCATCTCCACACCCACACCGAATACTCCATGCTGGACGGTGCGGCCCGCTTGGGGGAGTTGTTCGACGAGACCGAACGTTTGGGGATGCCGGCCCTGGCCACGACGGACCACGGATATCTGTTCGGCGCCTTCGATTTCTGGAAGCGGGCAACGGACCAGGGCATCAAGCCGATCATCGGTATCGAAGCCTATGTGACTCCCGGGACTGCCCGCGGTGACAAGACCCGCGTGCGCTGGGGCGAGGAAAGCCAGCGCAAGGACGACGTCTCCGGTGGTGGTTCCTACACCCACATGACGCTGCTGAGCTATAACAACGTGGGCATGCGGAACCTGTTCCGTGCCTCCTCGATCGCGTCACTGGACTCGGTCTTCGGCAAATGGCCCCGGCTGGACCGTGAGCTGCTGAACACATATTCGGAAGGGCTCATCGCCACCACCGGCTGCCCGTCCGGTGAGGTCCAGACCCGCCTGCGGCTCGGCCAGTACCGCGAAGCGGTGGAGGCTGCCGCAGAGTTCCGCGACATCTTCGGCGCGGAGAACTACTTCTGTGAGCTCATGGACCACGGCCTGGATATCGAGCGGCGTGTCACGGGCGATCTGCTGCGCCTGGCCAAGGAGCTGAACCTGCCGTTGGTGGCCACCAACGACCTGCACTACACGCATGAGCACGACGCGAAGGCGCATGAGGCCCTGCTGGCCATACAGTCGGGTTCCAGCCTCCTGGAGCCGACATACGACAACGGAGGTTCGCGCTTTGCCTTCTCCGGCAGCGGCTACTACCTGAAGTCACCGCAGGAAATGCGGGAACTTTTCCGCGACCACCCGGAGGCGTGCGACAACACGCTCCTGATCGCCGAACGCTGTGAAGTTTCGTTCAACACCGGCGCCAACTACATGCCCCGGTTCCCCTGCCCGGAGGGGGAGGACGAAACGTCCTGGCTGGTCAAGGAAGTCGACAAAGGCCTCCAATACCGCTATCCCCAGGGCATCCCGGACAAGGTCCGCAAGCAGGCGGACTACGAACTCGGCGTCATCACCTCGATGGGATTCCCGGGCTACTTCCTCGTGGTGGCCGACTTCATCAACTGGGCCAAGAACAACGGCATCCGGGTGGGGCCGGGGCGTGGCTCGGGTGCAGGCTCCATGGTGGCGTATGCCATGCGCATCACCGACCTTGATCCGCTGCACCACGGCCTGATCTTCGAGCGCTTCCTCAACCCGGACCGCGTCTCCATGCCCGACTTCGACGTCGATTTCGATGACCGGCGCCGCTCCGAAGTGATCGACTACGTCACGCGCAAATACGGCGACGAACGCGTGGCGATGATCGTCACCTACGGCACCATCAAGACCAAGCAGGCCCTTAAAGACTCGTCGCGCGTGCTGGGCTACCCGTTCAGCATGGGCGAGCAGCTGACCAAGGCGCTGCCGCCGGCCGTGATGGCCAAGGACATCCCGCTGGCCGACATTCAGAACAAGGATGCCAAGCGCTACAGCGAAGCCGGTGACTTCCGCCAACTGATCGCCACCGACCCCGAGGCTGCCAAGGTTTTCGAGACGGCACTGGGCATCGAGGGCCTGAAGCGGCAATGGGGCGTGCACGCCGCCGGCGTCATCATGTCTTCGGACCCCATCATCGACGTGATTCCGATCATGCGCCGCTTCCAGGACGGCCAGGTCATCACCCAGTTCGACTATCCGACGTCCGAAGGCCTCGGCCTGATCAAGATGGACTTCCTCGGCCTGCGAAACCTGACGATCATTTCGGATGCCCTGGAAAACATCAAAATGAACCGCGGCATCGACCTCGACCTCGAAACCCTGGAACTTGACGACACCGCGTCCTACGAGCTGCTGGCCAGGGGTGACACCCTGGGTGTGTTCCAGCTCGACGGCGGCCCCATGCGCTCCCTCCTCAAGCTCATGAAGCCTGACAACTTCGAAGACATCTCCGCGGTGCTGGCCCTCTACCGGCCCGGTCCCATGGGCGCCAACGCCCACACCGACTACGCGCTGCGCAAGAACAAGATCCAGGACGTCATTCCGATCCACCCGGAACTTGAGGAACCGCTCTCCGAAATCCTCGGAGGAACCTACGGGCTGATCGTGTACCAGGAGCAGGTCATGGCCGTGGCGCAGAAGCTCGCCGGCTACACCCTCGGCCAGGCCGACATCCTGCGCCGCGCCATGGGCAAGAAGAAGAAATCCGAGCTGGACAAGCAGTTCGCCGGCTTCTCGCAGGGCATGCAGGACAACGGCTATTCCATGGCCGCGGTCAAGACCCTCTGGGACATCCTGCTGCCCTTCTCCGACTACGCCTTCAACAAGGCGCACTCAGCCGCCTACGGCGTGATTTCCTACTGGACCGCGTACCTGAAGGCGCACTATGCGCCGGAGTACATGGCCGCCCTGCTGACCTCGGTGGGTGACGACAAGGACAAGTCGGCGATCTACCTGAACGAATGCCGGCGCATGGGCATCACCGTGCTGCCGCCCGACGTCAATGAGTCAGCCCTCAACTTCACCCCTGTCGGCAACGACATCCGTTTCGGCATGGGCGCCATCCGCAACGTCGGCGTGAACGCCGTCGAAGCCATGGTGGCGGCGCGCGAAAAGGAAGGCTCCTATACGTCCTTCAAGGACTACCTCATGAAGGTCCCCGCGGTGGTCTGCAACAAGCGCACGATTGAATCCCTGATCAAAGCAGGCGCGTTCGACTCCCTGAACCACCACAGGCGAGCCCTGGCCATGGTCCATGAGGAGGCCATCGACTCCGTCATCACGCTCAAGCGCAACGAGGCGATCGGGCAGTTCGACCTCTTCGCCGGTTTTGACGAAGCCGAATCCGAGGCGTCCCTGAGCATCGAGATCCCGGACCTTCCCGAGTGGGAGAAGAAGGACAAGCTCTCCTTCGAACGGGACATGCTGGGCCTTTACGTCTCGGACCACCCGCTCCAGGGCCTCGAAGGGCTGCTGAGCCAGCACGCCGACCAGTCCATCACCTCGATCATCGCGGAGGACGGCCCGCACGACGGCGCCATCATCACCATTGCCGGCATGATCACCTCGCTGAGCCGGCGGATTGCCAAGGCGAGCGGCAACGCGTACGCCCGCGCGGAGATCGAGGACCTGGGCGGTTCAATGGAGGTCATGTTCTTTGGCCAGGTCTACGGCCCCATCGCGTCCGTGCTGGCCGAGGACCTGATTGTGGTGGTCAAGGGCCGGCTGCAGCGCCGCGACGACGGTGCCGTCGCCCTGAACTGCATGGAACTATCCGTTCCTGACCTCAGCGAGGGCTTGAACGGGCCCCTGGTCATCAGCATGCAGACGCACAAGGCGACCGAAGCGGTAGTGACCGAGCTGGGGGACGTGTTGCGGACGCACCGCGGAAACTCGGAGGTCCGGCTGCACCTGCAGGGGGACGCCCGGGTGGAGGTCATGGGGCTGCCGGTCCACCTGAGGGTCAACCCGAACCCGTCCCTGTTCGGGGACCTGAAGGTGCTGCTGGGACCGACCTGCCTGGACAGCTAGTGTCGCGTGCCGCCGATTCCTTTAGGACCGGTTTTCGGCCAGACCGGGCAGGCGGCAGCTCAGGCCCGTAGACCGGCGTCCTCCGGGGCCTGGGTCTGACGATCTTAGTGAACGCGCGGCCTAGCCGGTGGTGGGCAACCGGAGTACGGTGTGAGCCGGGTGCTTGGACCCATACCGCATCTGGAGGGTAATCATGCCCCGCAAAATCACCGCAGGCCTGGCAGCACTCCTGCTGTCCTTAGCTGGTCTCTTGTTCGGCGCCGCGCCGTCACTGGCGTCCCCATATCCTCACGATTCGTCCGTCCTGGCTGCGCAGCAGCCCGGCGGCGGCACGTTTGTTCCGCTTGCCGGAGCGCCAGGTACCTACAAGCCGGATGCTTCGAACACCGGCTACGTCGGTACGCTTACCGGGAGCATCGGCACTCCGGGATCCCCGCTTGTCATCACAGCGGACAACACGGTCATTGACTCAAAGAACATCTACGGCGACGTAAAAGTCCAAGCCAGGAATGTCACGATCAAGAATTCGTACCTGCACTGCGGATCCTATGTGCCCTCAGGCAATTCCGGCTGTGTGGATGCCAACAGTCCAGCGGTCTTCGGGTTGAAGCTGTTTAATAACGTGATCCACCCGGACACGCCGAGCTATTACCGGGACGGGGTTGTCGGCCATGAATACTACGCAGCCAGGAACCACGTCTGGGGCACCAATGACGGATTCGGTGTGTTCAACAAGCCGGGCGGCGCTCGCGCAGCAAACACCACGATCGAAGCCAACTATGTGCATGACACGGTTTACTTCCGCAATGATCCGGCGCACTCCGACGGAACCCACAATGACGGTGTGCAGGTTCGGGGCGGGGAGAATATCCGCATCTGGGCGAACAACATCGTGAATACCGGTATTGTCGGCCCCGCCGGAACGGATCCGAGTAAGCCGGGCGCACCTGGCAGGCACGGACACGGTTGCACGATAATGCTGCAGAACGACACCGGGGTAGCGCTGAAGAACGTCGTTGTCGAGCAGAACTGGCTTGATGACGGGCTGGCATCCATATGCATCAAGCCCGGAACTGTAACAGTTCAGAACAACAACTTCCTGCGCAATCAATGGCCATACCAGAATGTCCCAGGAAACCAGATCTACATCATCCGCATAGACAGCAGGTCCGGCACTGTTGTGAACGGCCTGTCAACCAATAAGTGGGAAGATACCGGCGCAGCGCTGAATGAAGGGCGCGATGCTGCCGGATTGCCCGTGCACGGCATCTGGTATGACGGCTGAGAGTGTCCCTCCCCAGCTTCGGATGCACTCAACTTCTCTGAAGGAATCAGCGGCCCGCTACACTAACCGCCAGGGAAACTAGATTTCGTAGTCCAGCGGGGCCGGCCGGCTGTACGTTCCCGAGTGGTACAGCAGCGGCATGCCGTCATCGCCGACCTGGCCTTCGACGACCTCGACGACGACCACGGCGTTGTTTTCGAAGGAAAGCCGCATCTGGACCTTGCCGATCAGCCAGCCGGCGACATCCTTCAGGACGGGCACGTCATAGGGGCCGAGCTCCCAGTGGTCGCCCTCGAAGCGGTTGCTGGTCCGGGCAAAGCGGTCGGCGAGCTCCTGGTTTTCCAGCCCCAGCATGTGCACCCCGATGTACGTCGTGTTGGCGATGGCCGGCCAGGAGCTTGAGCTGCGGGCCATGTTGAACGTGAACCGCGGCGGCTTGGCGGACAGCGAGGCGACAGACGTCGCGGTGAACCCGAAGGGCACGCCGTTGTAGTTGGCGGTGATGATGGCCACCCCTGCCGCATGCCGGCGGAACATTTCCTTGAATGTTCCCTCGAAGACTCCGTCATCTGAGGCCACTGCGATCGATCTCCCTGCTGCACCTGCGCGTGAATGTTCCTACCCTGCCAGCGTATTGCCCGTCCGTCCGCCGGTGGTACTTTGATGACCGTCCGCGTCATCTGCCGGCCCTGCTGGGCTGCGCAGTCGCCGCGCCGCTGCCGGGCCGCGCACCCAGCCGACGGGATCCTTTGTTACCGTTTGTTGGATGACACAGCCAGCAGCCGACGGCCCGTTTCCGCAGCAAGCCCGGGGCACGCGTGACCCGGCGGAACCGCACGGGGGCTCCCTTGCCCCCGGCCCGTCGAGGGCCCCCTGGCGGTGGTGGGCCGTGATCGCAGGCACCGGAATGCCCCTGGGACTGCTCTGGTGGCTTCTGGCCCCGTCCGGACTGAACCTGCTCTCCGGCGACCCGGCCCTGGCCAGCGGGAGCAACGTTTCGGCGTGGCTGCCCCGGGACCTGGTGCTGGCCGGCCTGTTCCTGCTCGCCGGCTGCATCACCGGCGCTCTGGTGTCCGGAACGAGGCCGGACGAGCCCACGGCCCGGACCGTCGTACTGGCCGTCGCCTCCGCGGCCGCCGGTGCCCTCATCGCCTGGGGCGTGGGGGTTCTCGCCGGAGTGTTGTGGGGACCCGCGCAGGACCCCACCGTCAATGACAGCGTCGCCTTTTCGCTGCGTTCCTACCAGCTCCTCGCGGTCTGGCCCGCCGCCGTCGCCCTTGCAGTCTTCCTGGGCACCGTCGTCCGGAAGCCGGCCCCCGCTGCGGAGACCACGGCCTGATACCTGCTCTGTGCCGCCCCGGACGGCATATGCCGCGTAACAGCGCCCGGGTTCCGCGGCAGGGCACGTAAAATGATCGCGTGACCCTTACTTCTGACAGCCCCGTGTCCCCGGTTCCCGCCGCCATCAACTTCCGCACCGTGGACGTGCGCGGCCAGCGGCTGTCCCTCGCCGGGCTCCGCGCCGCCGTTCCGCGGGCGCAGTCCGGCACCAGGGCCGATGCCGAGGAAAAGGTCCTGGACATCATCTCCGCCATCCGCACCCGGGGCTTTGACGCGCTCCGTGAGCTGGCGCTGACGTTCGACGGCGTGGAGCAAACCCACCCGCGCGTCCCGGCCGAGGCGCTGCGCGCCGCCCTGGCGGACCTGGACCCGGCGGTACGTGCCGCCCTCGAGGAATCCATCCGGCGGGCCCGCAGCTTCGCCGACGCGCAGCGCCCGGCGGACATCGACGTCGAACTCGGCGAGGGCGCCGTCGTGAGCCAGAACTGGGTCCCGGTCGCACGGGTGGGGCTCTACGTCCCCGGCGGCCTGGCCGTCTACCCGTCCTCGGTGATCATGAACGTCGTCCCGGCGCTGGCCGCCGGCGTCGGGTCCATCGCCCTGGCATCGCCGCCGCAGAAGGACTTCGGCGGCCTGCCGCACCCCACCATCCTCGCGGCGGCCTGCCTGCTCGGCATCGAGGAGGTCTACGCGATCGGCGGGGCGCAGGCCATCGCGGCCTTCGCCTACGGCATCCCTGCCGACGCGTCCGACGGCGGCAACCTGCCCGGGATCGATCCCGTGGACGTCGTCACCGGCCCGGGCAACATCTTTGTCGCCACCGCCAAGCGGCTCGTCAAGGGCGTGGTGGGGATCGACTCCGAGGCGGGCACCACCGAGATCGCGATCCTCGCCGACGCCACGGCGCACCCTGGCCTTGTCGCAGCGGACCTGATCAGCCAGGCCGAGCATGACCCCAAGGCCGCCTCCGTCCTCATCACGGATTCCGAATCCCTCGCGGCGGCGGTCCGGGTGGAACTGGACCGCCAGGCTGCCGCCACGAAGCACAGCAGGCGGGTGCGCGAGGCCCTGTCCGGGCCGCAGTCCGGCGTGGTCCTCGTGGACGGCCTCGAACAGGGCATTGCCGCGTGCGACGCCTATGCCGCCGAGCACCTGGAAATCATGACGGCCGACGCCCCGGCGGTGGCCGCCCGGATCCGCAACGCCGGCGCGATCTTCGTGGGGGACTACAGCCCCGTGAGCCTGGGGGATTACTGCGCCGGCTCCAACCACGTGCTGCCGACCAGCGGCACCGCTGCCTTCTCCTCGGGCCTGAACGTGGCCACCTTCATGCGTGCCATCCAGGTGGTCAACTACACCCGGTCCGCGCTCGAGCAGGTCCGCGGGCACATCGTAAGCCTCTCCGGCGCCGAAGACCTCCCGGCCCACGGCCAGGCCGTCACGGCGAGGTTCCCCGCCGGGAGCTGACGCGGCCGCTGACCACTACATGTAGTAATTACAGGCTTGTTATTCAGCTACATCTAGTCGTAAACTGAGGGCGGAGGCTCCAGCGGGCCCCCGCACTGGAGGTACCCGCATTTGGGAGTACCCGCATTTTCAGGTTTACGACAGGGAGGAAACGACGTGTATTGCCCGTTCTGCCGTAACCCTGATTCCCGCGTGGTGGACAGCCGCATCGCCGACGACGGCTCCGCCATCCGGCGGCGCCGGCAGTGCCCCGAATGCGGCCGCCGCTTCACGACCGTGGAAACCACCAGCCTGACCGTCATCAAGCGCTCCGGCGTCGGCGAGCCCTTCAGCCGCAGCAAGGTGATCAACGGCGTCCGCAAAGCCTGCCAGGGCCGTCCCGTCACCGAAGACGACCTCGCCCTGCTGGCCCAGGAAGTCGAAGAGTCGATCCGGGCCTCCGGCGCTGCCGAGATCGAGGCCCACGAAGTCGGCCTGGCGATCCTGAACCCGCTGCAGAAGCTCGACGAAGTCGCCTACCTGCGCTTCGCCAGCGTGTACCAGGCCTTCGAATCCCTTGAGGACTTCGAGTCCGCCATCTCACTGCTCCGCCACGAGGCGGAGTCAAAGGGATTGGACGGCAAGAAGAGCCCGCTCCAGGCCCCGTAGGGGAAGCCGGAGCCAGACTCCGGTGGTGGCAACGGAGGGGAAGCCGGGGCCACCACCGGCACCAAACCCAAGTAGCTCGCAGTAGTTGTCGTTCTGACCCCTCAGAACGACAACTACTCGCAGTAGTTGTCGTTCTGACCCCTCAGAACGACAACTACTGCGAGTCAGTTGGGCTGGGCCAACCCTTGGACACTTGGCGACTTGGCCAGCTTGTGCTTGAGCGCGATCTCAAGCGCGGCGCCGACGATCCCGGCGTCGTTCTTCAGTTCGGCCGGAACAATCGGTGTGCGCAGCGACAGTTTGGGCAGGTATTCGTCCGAACGCTTGGAGATGCCGCCGCCGACGATGAACAGTTCGGGGGAGAACAGGAACTCCACGTGGGAGAAGTACCGCTGCAGCAGCACGCTGTACTGCTCCCAGCTGAGGCCGTCGCGTTCACGGGCGACGGCGGAGGCCTTGCTTTCGGCGTCGAAACCGTCAATCTCGAGGTGCCCCAGTTCGGCGTTGGGGACCAGCTTGCCGTCGAAGATGAATGCGGATCCTATCCCGGTGCCGAGCGTGACCACCAGGACGGTACCGGAGACGCCCTCACCGGCACCGTAGCGCGCTTCGGCGAGGCCGGCGGCGTCGGCGTCGTTGATGACCTCCACGGGCCTGCCGAGGCGGGCCGTGAGCAGGGCGTCGATGTCCAGGTCCAGCCAGGAGTTGTCCACGTTGGCGGTCGAGTGGACCACGCCGTGCTGGATGATGCCGGGGAACGTGACGCCTACGGGGGAGTCTGCGGCCGGGGCGTCGGGACGCGCGGAGAGCTCCGCGACGACCTGGGCCACGGCGTCGGCGACGGCCTCCGGCGTGGACGGCTGCGGGGTGGATACCCGAAGCCGGTCACCCACCAGCTTGCCCTTCTTCAGATCGACAATCCCACCCTTGATTCCTGTGCCGCCGATGTCGATGCCGATCAGCGGGGCGTTCTTCTTAGACTTCTCGTCCTTCTTGGCCAATGTCATTCCGTTCGTGGCAGGGGGCGGGCTGGGAATGGTGCGGCCCAGGGCCGGCGGGTCAGGGCAGTGTGAGGATTTCGGCGCCGGCTTCGGTCACGAGCAGGGTGTGCTCGAACTGCGCGGTGCGCTTGTGGTCACGCGTCACCACAGTCCAGTCATCGGCCCACATGTCCCAGTCGATGGTGCCGAGTGTCAGCATGGGTTCGATCGTGAACACCATTCCCGTCTCCATGACGGTGTTGTAGGCGGGGGCCGCGTCGTAGTGCGGGATGATCAGTCCCGTGTGGAAGGCCTCGCCGACGCCGTGTCCGGTGAAGTCGCGGACGACGCCGTAGCCGAAGCGCTTGGCGTAGGACTCGATGGCCCGGCCGATCACGTTGATCTCGCGTCCCGGGGCCACGGCCCGGATGGCGCGGTTCAGCGACTCCCGGGTGCGCTCGACGAGCAGCCGGGATTCCTCGTCGACGTCCCCCACGAGGAAGGTGTAGTTGGTGTCACCGTGCACGCCGCCGATGAATGCCGTGATGTCGATGTTGATGATGTCGCCGTCCCGGACCACGGTGCTGTCCGGGATGCCGTGGCAGATCACTTCATTGAGCGAGGAGCACAGGGACTTGGGGAAGCCGCGGTAGCCGAGGGTGGAGGGGTACGCCTTGTGGTCCAGGAGGAACTCGTGGCCCACCCGGTCCAGCTGGTCGGTGGTGACACCCGGTTCGATGTGCTTGCCGACCTCCACAATCGCCTGGGCCGCGATCCGTGAGGCGATCCGGATCTGCTCGATGGTCTCCGCCGGCTTGACCTCCGAGCCGGTGAACTTGCCCGGCCCGGGCTTGCCCACGTATTCGGGGCGGGGGATGGACGCCGGTACGGGAAGCTGCGGGCTGATGGTTCCCGGGACGAGGGAACCGATGGGTGCGGTCGAGGCTAGGGAAGGCATACATTGATCATATAAGGCAGTGCCGAACGCGGGGCAACAACCAAGCAGGGCAAAGCGGAATCATTCGACGGGGCCGGCCCCGCCGGGACACCACGCCCGCGGCGACACCACGCCCGCCGCGGCACCACGAGAGACCGAGGAGTATCGATGCCGGAGTACTGGTACAACGTCAACACCCATGAGGTCGAAGAAGACGCCATGTCTGACTGGAGCCAGCTGATCGGCCCCTACAAGACGCGTGCGGAAGCCGAACACGCCCTCGAGAAGGTCAAGGCCCGCAACGAGGCCTGGGACAAGGGCGAGGACGACTGAGGCCCGGAACCGCCTAGACTGAGGCCCGGAACCGCCTAGAAGGAGTGCTCCGGGCCGGGGAACTGCCCCGAGCGTACGTCCTCCGCGTAGGCCTTCGCGGCGTCGCTGAGCGTGGTCCGCAGATCCGCGTACTGCTTGACGAACTTGGCCATCTTCCCGCCGCGCAGCCCGGCCATATCCTGCCACACGAGCACCTGCCCGGTGGTGGCGCTGCCGGCCCCGATCCCGACGGTGGGGACCTCGACGGCGGCATCCACGGCCGCCGCCGTCGCGGCCGGAACCATCTCCATCAGCACGCAGAACGCGCCGGCGTCGGCCAGGGCGACGGCGTCGTCGATCAATCGCTCGGCGTCATCTCCCCGGCCCTGCACCCGGTAGCCGCCCAGGGAATGTTCGCTCTGCGGCGTGAAGCCGATGTGTGCCATCACCGGGATGCCGGCCTGGACCATGGCCCGGACGGTTTCGGTGTAGAACTTGCCGCCCTCGATCTTGACGGCGTGCGCGAGCCCCTCCTTGAGGAACCGCACGCCCGTGGCCACGGCCTGCTGGGCGGAGACCTCGTAGCTGCCGAACGGCAGGTCCGCCACCACGAGGGCGCGCCTGGCCGAGCGAGCGACGGCGCGGCACAGCGGGAGCAGTTCGTCCACCGTCACCGGGAGGCTGGTCTCGTTGCCGAAGACGTTGTTGGAGGCCGAGTCCCCGACCAGGAGCACCTCGATCCCGGCCTGGTCGAAAATCTCCGCGGCGTACTGGTCGTAGGCGGTGAGCATGGCGAAGCGCTCCCCGTTGAGCTTCGCGTCGCGCAGGTGATGCGTGCGGATTTTCGCCACAGGCTTCCGGGCGGCGGCAGCCGGCGCGCCTTCGGCAGTTGACGCGCCTTCGTCCGACGACGTGCCGGCAGCAGCTGCCGGGCCGTTGCCGTAAGGGGCTGCAACTTCTGCGGGCGTGCTCGGATCAGGGCTGATGCTTGTGGACATGAGACGAGCGTAATGCGCTGCGGCGCGTCCAAGCTACCGGACGCCCGGCGGAGCCCGGACACCGCGTCACAGTTGAGCGGCCGGTACTTCCCCACCGGGCGCTCGAGCGGGATTTCCCGGTGGCCTGTGTTAACGCTGTGTTACACGGACCGGCTGCGCCAGCAATGGCCGGCAATGCTTAGTAGTGTGGACGTGAGCAGCTGTGGGCACCCCGTGTGAAGGTGCCCGAGGCACGAACGAAAGAACCGGAAAGAGGCCAGAATGGACCGCCAGCAAGAGTTTGTCCTGCGGACGATCGAAGAGCGCGATGTGCGGTTCGTGCGGCTCTGGTTCACCGACGTCGTGGGTTCGCTTAAATCCGTGGCGCTGGCCCCGGCCGAGGTCGAAGGCGCCTTCGAGGAAGGCCTGGGCTTCGACGGATCCTCCATCGAGGGCCTGGCCCGCGTGTTCGAATCGGACATGCTGGCCCAGCCGGACCCCGCCACCTTCCAGATCCTGCCGTGGCGCGGCGAGACCGAAGCGACGGCGCGGATGTTCTGTGACATCCTGACACCCGACGGCGAACCCTCCGCCGCGGATCCCCGAAACGTCCTCAAGCGCACCCTCGCCAAGGCCGCGGACATGGGCTTCACCTGCTACACCCACCCGGAGATCGAGTTCTACCTGCTCAAGTCCCAGCAGCCGGGACCCGACGGGTCGCCGGTGCCGGTGGACGAGGCCGGCTACTTCGACCACGTTCCGGGCGGCGTGGCCCAGGACTTCCGCCGGACGGCCGTGACCATGCTGGAATCGGTGGGCATCTCGGTGGAATTCAGCCACCACGAGGCCGGCCCCGGCCAGAACGAGATCGACCTGCGCTACGCGGATGCCCTGCAGACCGCGGACAACATCATGACGTTCCGCACGGTGATCAAGGAGGTTGCGCTCCAGCAGGGCACCTACGCCACGTTCATGCCCAAGCCCTTCACGGCCCACCCGGGTTCCGGCATGCACACCCACTTCTCGCTCTTCGAGGGCGACACGAACGCCTTCTTCGAGGCCGGGGCCGAATTCCAGCTCTCCACGACGGCCCGTCAGTTCATGGCCGGCATCCTCAAGCACGCCCCGGAATTCACCGCGGTGACCAACCAGTTCGTGAACTCCTACAAGCGCCTTTGGGGCGGGGGAGAGGCGCCGAGCTACCTCAGCTGGGGGCACAACAACCGCTCCGCCCTGGTCCGCGTCCCGCTGTACAAGCCGGGCAAGGGCCAGTCCGCCCGGATTGAATACCGCGGCATCGACTCCGCGGCCAACCCGTACCTCGCCTATGCCGTGCTGCTGGGCGCAGGACTCAAGGGCATCGAGGAGGGCTACTCACTGCCCGCCGCTGCCGAGGATGACATCTGGTCACTGAGCTCGGCCGAGCGCCGCGCCATGGGCCACGACCCGCTCCCGGCCAGCCTGCACGAGGCCATCCGGAGCATGGAGGAGTCCGAGCTGATGCCGCAGATCCTCGGCGAGCAGGTGTTCGAGCACTTCCTGCGCAACAAGCGCGCCGAGTGGCAGGACTACCGGCTCCAGGTGACGCCCTACGAGCTGCAGCGCAACCTCGGCATCCTTTAGGCGGCCCCGGTGAGCCTGGCCCGTCGCCTCATTGCCGCCGGTTTCAGCGACCTGGAAAAGGGCGAACGGTTCCTGGCTGCCCCGGAGCTGGAAGGCCTGGACCAGGAAGCCCTGTTCGCCGGGCTGCAGCTGGCCGCGAGCCCGGATACCGCCCTGCAGTCGCTGGTCCGGCTGATCGAGAAGCACCCGGACCTGCGGAAACTGGCCGTGGCGGAGCCGGAGACCAGCGAGCCGCTGTACCGGGTGCTGGGGGCTTCGGAGGCGCTGGGCGAATTCCTGATCCGGCATCCGGAACACCTGGACGTCTTTGACGTGACGGCCAGCCCGGAGCCGCAGGCGGCCGACGCCGGGGTGCTGCGGGCCCGCCTGCTCCAGTCCGTGCGGGCCGATCCCAAGACCGCCCGGCCGGTCGCGGCACTGTCCGGGCAGGAAGCCTACGCGGCGCTCCGCACCGCCTACCGCCGGGGCCTCGTGGAGCTTGCCGTCAAGGACCTCTGCGCCGCCGATCCGCTGGACTTCATGCCCGCCGCGGGGGCTGAACTGGCAGACCTGGCCGGTGCCGCCATCGAGGCCGCCCTGGCGGTATCCCGGGCCGAAGCGGCCGGGCAGTTCAGCGCCGCCGAGGTGGCCGACGTCGGGCTCGCCGTGATCGGCATGGGCAAGTGCGGTGCCCGGGAGCTCAACTACATTTCCGACGTCGACGTCATCTACGTGATCGAATCCGGCGGGCTCGAGGATCCCCGGGCGAACGCCGTCGGCTCGGCCCTGGCCGCCGGCATCTCGCGGGCCATCATGTCCACCAGCCGCGAACCCGGACTGTGGGAAGTGGACGCCAACCTGCGGCCCGAAGGGAAATCCGGGCCGCTGGTCCGGACCCTGGCCTCGCACGAGAGCTACTACGCCCGCTGGGCCGAAAGCTGGGAATTCCAGGCCCTCCTGAAGGCCCGGACCATCGCCGGTGACACGGCGCTGGGCGCCCGCTATGAGGCCGCCGTCGCCCCGCTGATCTGGTCCTCGGCGGGCCGCGACGGTTTTGTCGAATCCGTCCGTTCCATGCGCCGCCGGGTGACCGAGCATATCCCCGCCGACGAAGAGCAACGGCAGATCAAGCTGGGCCGCGGCGGGCTGCGCGACGTTGAATTCACCGTCCAGCTGCTGCAGCTGGTGCATGGAAAATCGGATGAATCGCTGCGCTGCAAGGACACCACCTCGGCCATTGCCGCGCTGTCCGCCGGGGGCTACATCGGACGCTCGGACGCCGCCGAATTCGACCGTGACTACCGCTACCTGAGGCTGCTCGAACACCGCATCCAGCTGTTCCAGCTGCGCCGCACCCACCTGATGCCGGTCAAGGAGGAGCTGCTGCGCGCCCTGGCCAAGGCGGTGCTGGGGCCCTTGTCCACGCAGCGGCCCAAGCCCGACGCGCTGGTCGCCGCCTGGCGCCAGACCAAGCGTTCCGTCCGCGAACTGCACGAACGCATCTTCTACCGGCCGCTGCTCAACACCGCCGCAGCGCTCAGCAGCGAAGAGGCCCGGCTGAGCCCGGAAGCCGCGCAGGGCCGCCTCGCCGCCCTGGGCTACCTCGATCCCCCGGGCGCCATGCGGCACATCGAGGCCCTCACCGCCGGCGTCAGCCGCCGCGCCGCGCTCCAGCGGCAGCTCCTGCCGATCCTGCTGGGGTGGCTCGCGGACGGCGTCGACCCCGACGGCGGGCTGCTCGCCTTCCGCCGGGTCAGCGAGGCGCTCGGCACCACCCACTGGTATCTGGGCATGCTCCGGGATTCGACGGCGGCGGCCGAGCGCCTGTGCCATGTGCTCGCCAACTCGCGGCTGATCGCGGACCTCCTGGAGGTGTCACCCGAATCGGTGGCCTGGCTGGGCACGGACAAGGAACTGGCGCCGCTGAGCTTCGAGGCGCAGTGGCAGGAGATCGCCTCGAAGATGTCCCGGCATGCGGATCCCGAGAGCGCCATGCGGCTGATCCGCCTCATCCGGCGCCGGGAGATCCTCCGGATTGCCATTGCGGACAGCGCAGGCCTGCTGGACCAGGACCAGGTGGGCGCGGCCCTGGCCGACACGGACCGTGCCGCGGTCCTCGGCGCGCTCCGCGTCGCGGAGACCGTGGTGGCCGCGGGGGAGCCCCTGAAGACCCGCGTGCTCGTGGTGGCCATGGGACGGCAGGGCGGCCGGGAGATCGGCTACGGCTCCGACGCCGACGTCGTGTACGTGCACCGCGGGGTGCCGGGAGTGCCCGAGGCCGAGGCGCAGCACCAGGCGGCCCAGATCGTCGGGCGGCTCTCCAGCCTGCTGACCCAGCCGCTCCGGCCGGCCATCCTGGCCGAACGCGTGCTGACGATGGATGCGGACCTGCGTCCGGAAGGAAAGAACGGGCCCATAGTGCGGTCCCTGGAGTCCTACGCCGAGTACTACCGCCGGTGGTCCCTCGTCTGGGAGGCCCAGGCGCTGCTGCGGGCCCGGCCGATGGCCGGCGACGACGGCCTGGCCGCCGACTTTGTGGCGCTGATCGACCCGATCCGCTACCCTGCGTCCCTCCCGGAGCAGGACGCGCGGGAAGTCAGGCGGATCAAGGCCAGGGTCGAGGCGGAGCGGCTGCCGCGCGGGGCCGATCCCGCCCGGCACCTCAAACTGGGCCGTGGCGGCCTGAGCGACGTCGAGTGGCTTGCCCAGCTGCTCCAGCTCCAGCACGCCGGGAGGCATCCGGAGCTGCGGACCACCTCCACCGTCGAGGCGCTGGAGGCCGCGGCCGGACTCGGACTCCTGGCCGCGGGGGACATGGCCATCCTGCTCGAGGCCTGGCGGCTGGCGAGCAGGATCCGCTCGGCCAACGTGGTCTGGACGGGCCGGGCTTCGGACCTGCTGCCGTCCTCCCGGCGGGACCTCGAGGCGGTGGCCCGCTGGTGCGGCTACGGGCAGGGCAATGCGGCCGCGCTCGAGGAGGAGTACCTGCGGCTGGGCCGCCGGGCCCGGGCCGTTTTCGAGCGGCTGTTCTATGGGCGGTAAGGCCGCCCCCTTGGACTTTCCCCGTCCGCCGGAGAATGCGGGTAGCCTCTAGGTGCGTGGGTCGGTAGTGGTTTGACGGTTCCGCTGGTTTGAGTCGTGATGGTCCAGAGGCCGGCCGCCTTTTCGTGGAAGGGGGCCGGTCTCCGGGCGTTTTCGCGGAAGGAAGCCTGGGAGGCTCCCGCGGGGCGCGGTCCGGTGCTGCAGGTTTGATCCCGGGGCATCGTCCCGGCCGTGTTCAGGCCGTGGCGGTGCGGTAGGTGAAGAGTTTGAGCAGGTTGTGGCAGCCGGCCATCAGCTTCCATTCCCCGGATGCCTTCTCCAGCCCGCGCAACAGGACATGCTTGCCCTGGCGGGTGTTGATCTGTCCGAAGACCGGTTCGACGATGGCTTTGCGCCGGGCATAGACCGCTTTGCCCTTCTTCGTTTTCAGTTTCCGGGCCATCCGCTCGGCCAGGGTCGCGTCCGCCGGGATCCTGCCCCTGGGCGAGTCCGGGACCGGGCGTCCGTGTTTCATCCGCCGGGTGGAGATGAAGAACTCGGTGCCGGCGCCGGCTTCGAGGTCTTTGACGTGTTCCAGGTTCGCTGCCGAGCAGTACCCGGCGTCGGCGCTCCACTTCCCGGGCATGGCTTCCAGGGTGTCCTGCGCGTTCTTGACCATCGGGACCAGTTGCTGGACGTCCACCGCGGTGTTGGTCAGTTCGGTGGCAACGATGACCTGGTGATCTTTATCAACGACGCCCTGGGCGTTGTAGCAGTAGTGGTAGGAACCGTCCGCGGTCTTCATGATCCTCGCGTCGGGGTCGGTGAAGTTGCGCTGGGCGGTGGGCTTGGGCACCGCCGCGGCAGCGGCGGCATCGCCCTTGCCCGAGACATCGTCGTCATCGTCCCCGCGGGACCGGGCCTTCTCCTGGGCCTCACGGCGGGCCCTGTCCGCGGCCTCGGCCTCGATGGATGCCCGGGCGGTCTTCATCGCCTCGGCGCGCCGGGCCCGGTTGGCCAGTTCGGCCGGGAGTTCATCGCCGCGTTTGCCCGGCCCGAAGCGGGCGTCCTCGGCCGCGTCCACGGTCTTGGCCTCCGCCATCAGGTCGCTGATCTCATCGGCCAGGACCTTCTGTTTCTCCGTCAGCCGGGCATAGCTCATGGCCTTGTGCCGGGAGGCGTTGGCACGCACCTTCGTCCCGTCCAGTGCGACATGGCCCAACGAGACCATGCCCGCGGCCCGGCAGAGCTCCAGGGCCTGGAGGAACACGTTGGCCAGCGCCGCGAGGTGGCGTTCGCGGAACCGGGCGATGGACCGGAAATCCGGGGCCTGCTGGGCGGCCAGCCAGCGGAACGCGACCACGTCCGTGCAGGATTTTTCCAGTTCCCGCGAGGACCTTACCCCGACGCAGTACCCGTAGAGCAGGATCCGCAGCATCAGCCGCGGATCATACGGCGGCTGGCCCTTGGCCTTGGCGTAGGAGGCGTGGAACCGGGTCAGGTCCAGTTCCCCGTCGACGAGTTCGGCGATGAACCGGGCCAGATGGCCCTGGGGCAACCATTCATCCAGCGACGGCGGGACCAGCATCACCGCATCGGGCTCGAAGGCCTTGAAGCGTTTGTTGACCCCGCCGTTGGCATCCATCGGCACATCGGTGGGCTGCCCGACCCGCTCCACGAGCGACTCGTCGAACAAACCATCCTGCGCGGAAGAACCGGTATCCATACCCCGATTCTCCCAGCCACCCCCAACCGGCCCCGGTTAATCTGCCGGCGTTTTAAAAACCGGCACCCTCACTACTGACCCACGCACCTAGAGGTACTTTGCCGGTTTTCTGAGCCCGGCTTCCGCACCTTATCCGCCCAATAACAAGGGGTTTTTACTCTTGCCTAGAATCCAGCAGACCGGGGCCGCCAGGCCGCGGACCGCCACGGTCATCGGAGCATTGCTGGCACTTGCCGCAATGTTCTTCGGTGCCGCCGGCGCCGCGGGCGCCGCAGCACCACCAGCCGCCGCACCACCAGTCACAGCAGCGCAGGCCGGCGCAGCGCCGTCGAGCCTTTCCGGAAAGACGTTCGTCATCGGCACGGACACCACCTTTGCGCCGTTTGAATTCCGAGACGCCGGGGGTGAGCTGACCGGCATCGACATGGACATCATCCGCCAGATCGCCAAGAGCCAGGGATTCGCCGTCGAAATCAAGTCCCTCGGCTTTAACGCCGCCCTGCAGGCGCTCTCATCCAACCAAGTGGACGGCGTCATTGCCGGCATGTCCATCACGGAACCCCGCAAGCAGATCTACGACTTCTCCGATCCCTACTTCGAGTCCGGCGTCCAGATGGCCGTCGCCAAGTCCAACTCGGACATCAAGGGCTACCAGGATCTAAGGGGCAAGACCGTCACGGCCAAGACCGGCAGCGAGGGCGAAACGTTCGCCAAATCGATCGCCGACCAGTACGGCTTCACGGTCAAGCCCCTGGACCAGTCGGCCACGATGTATGAGCTCGTGAAGTCCGGCAACGCCGTCGCCGTCTTCGACGACTACCCGGTGCTGGCTTACGGCATCAGCCAGAACAACGGGCTGAAGTCCGTCACGGAGAAGGAAAAAGGCGGCTCGTATGGCTTCGCCGTGAACAAGGGCAAGAACCCGGAGCTGCTGAAGGCGTTCAACACGGGCCTGGCGGAAATGAAGTCCAACGGCCAGTACCAGGCCATCCTGGACAAGTACCTCAAAGACCGTGCGACGGCAGCCCAGTCCAGCTTCTGGGAGCTGCTGGCCAACAGCTTCCCGGCCCTCCTGAAGGGCCTGGGCAACACCGTGCTGGTGACCGCGATCTCCTTCGCTGTCGCCATGCTGATCGGCCTCTCCATGGGTTTCCTGAAGATCTCCACCAACGTGCTGCTGCGCGGCATCGCCACTAGCTACGTAAGCGTCTTCCGCGGAACGCCGCTGCTCGTGTGGGCGTTCTTTTTCTACTTCGGCATCCCGCAGCTGACCGGACAGCCGATCGACATCTGGGTGGCGGGTGTGCTGACGTTGAGCCTTAACTCCGGCGCCTACATCACCGAGATTGTCCGCGGTTCGATCCAGTCCGTGGACCCGGGCCAGCTCGAGGCCAGCCGCAGCCTCGGCCTCGGCTACGCCAAGTCGATGCAGAAGGTGGTGGTCCCGCAGGCCTTCAAGATCATGACGCCCTCATTGATCAACCAGCTGATCATCATGCTCAAGGACAGTTCGCTGTTGCTCGTCATCGGCTTCGCCGAACTGCTCTACCAGGGCCAGCAGATCTACGCAGGCAATTTCCGGATCACCGAAACCCTGCTGATCGTTGCCGTCCTGTACTTCGTGGTCATCATGCTGCTGACCAAGCTGGCCAACGTCGCGGATAAGAGGTTCAACAAATGAGTACGGCAGTCACTGCACCCAGCAAGATCTCCGTCAAGGCCCTGAAAAAGTCCTTCGGGTCCAACGAAGTGCTCAAGGGCATCAACGCCGAGGTCGCCGAAGGCGAGGTTGTCTGCGTGATCGGTCCCTCGGGCTCCGGCAAGTCGACCTTCCTGCGCTGCCTGAACAAGCTTGAGGACATCACCGCCGGGCACGTCACGGTGGATGGCTTCGACGTGACCGATCCCAAGGTGGACATCAACGAGGTCCGCCGGCACATCGGCATGGTATTCCAGCACTTCAACCTTTTTCCGCACATGAGTGTGATCGAGAACATCATGCTCGCACCGGTCGAGTCCAAGAAGCAGGGCAAAGCGGAGGCCCGGGCCACCGCCCTGACGCTGCTGGAGCGCGTGGGGCTGGCCGAGAAGGCAGACGCCCGCCCTGCATCGCTCTCCGGCGGCCAGAAGCAGCGGGTTGCGATCGCCCGGGCCCTGGCGATGAACCCGGACATCATGCTCTTCGACGAGGCCACCTCGGCCTTGGACCCGGAAATGGTGGGCGAAGTGCTGCAAGTCATCAAGGACCTGGCCGGCGAAGGAATGACGATGGTGCTGGTCACTCATGAGATGGGCTTCGCCCGGGAAGTCGCGGACCGTGTGCTGTTCATGGCGGACGGCGTCATCTGCGAGGAGGGCCGTCCGGAGGAAATCTTCGGCAACCCCAGGCAGCAGCGGACCCAGGACTTCCTGTCCAAGGTCCTCTAAGGTCCTCTGACATCCCGACGGGGGCGTTCGGGGCTGACACCCGGAGCCCATGATGCTACTTTGGGCGCATGGCCAAGCAACTTTACCTGAACCTGCCCGTCAAGGACCTCGACAAGTCTGTTGCGTTCTTTACCGCCCTGGGTTTTTCCTTCAACCCCGACTTCACCGACGAAAATGCCACCTGCATGATCGTCAACGACGACGCCTTCGTGATGCTGCTCAAGGAAGGCTTCTTTACGACCTTCACCTCCAAGCCCATCGCGGACACCGCCGGCAGCACCGAGGCCATCATGGCCTTCTCCGTGGAGAGCCGCGAGGCCGTCGACGAGACGGTCCGCAAGGCCCTCACCGCCGGCGGCACGCCGTCCCAGGAGGCCCAGGACTACGGCTTCATGTACAACCACAGCTTCCAGGACCCGGACGGGCACCTGTGGGAAGTCATGTGGATGGACCCCGCCGGCCCGCCGGCCGACGCCGCGCCCTGACCCGCACCGTTTAAGTCACGGGGCCGTGCCGGATGCCGGGGCGTTTTCCAGGGCAGCCCGGCCGCTGCGCCTTCCGGGGCGTCCCCGCCTGGGTAGGCTCGATCCATGGCAGAAAATGTGTGGCTGATCCCGCTGGAGAAGCTCGATGACGACGCCCGGGCCGTCAAACTGGGGGAGATCGCGGAGCTTGAGGTTACCCCAGAGCAGCGGACGTTCGTCGGCGATCCGCTGCGCATGATGCTGGTGGCACTCGAAGAGGAATCCCGCTACCCGTTCGTCGTGGACTCCAACGGCAGTGCGGTCGGGGTCCTCACGCTGCAGTCCGGCGCGGCGACCCTGTCCGGCTGGGCGGATGACGATTCGGTCTGGCTGCTCCGCGGCTTCCTGATCGACCACCGGCAGCAGGGCAAGGGCCTCGGCACCCTCGCCGCGGTGGCGGCCGTCCGGGCGGCCGCCCGGCTGACGGCGGCCCTCGGCGGGGGACAGGCCGGCGTCGTACTGTCCGTCAACGAGCTCAACCCGGCAGGGCAGGCAGCGTACCGCAAGGCCGGTTTTGAGGACCGCGGGCAATACCTTGGCGGCGGCGCCGGCCCTCAACGGACGATGTACCGGGCGTTCTGAACCGGCGCCAGGCCGGCAGTGGCGCAGCACGGTGAGGCCGGCGGGGTTGACAGCGCGATCCTGCCCTCGCGGGACGGCCAGCCGCGGGCCGTCCCCATCATCCGTGTTGCAGACCTCGACGCGACGCTCGCCGAAGTCGAGGCCAAGGGAGGCCGGATCGTCGTCCCCGCCTTCGAGCTCGGCCAGCTGGGCAAAGCCTGTTACATCACCGACCCGGCCGGGCTGCTGCTGGGATTGCATTATTACCACCCGGCGGAGTAGCGCAGGTCCGGCCGGGCACAGCAGGAAGACAACCAACGCGAAGACAGCAAAAAAGTCCGCAGGGGCTGCCGTTCCCGGCAGTCCCTGCGGACTTCTTGCGGACTAGGAAGTTCCCGGCCCGGCGATCTTGCTAGACGCCGTAGTAGAGCTCGAACTCGTACGGGTTCGGGCGCAGCGAGAGCGGGCGGATCTCGTACTCGTACTTGTACTCGATCCAGGTGTCGATCAGGTCCTGGGTGAAGACGCCGCCGGCCTGGAGGAACTCGTTGTCCTCGGCCAGGGCGTCCAGGGCCTCTTCAAGCGTTCCGGGAGCCTTGGGGATGTCCTTGGCTTCCTCGGCGGGCAGCTCGTAGAGGTCCTTGTCGATCGGAGCCGGCGGTTCGATCCGGTTCCGGATGCCGTCGATGCCGGCCATCAGCTGGGCAGCGAACGCCAGGTACGGGTTCGAGGACGGGTCCGGAGCGCGGAACTCGATGCGCTTGGCCTTCGGGTTGGAGCCCGTGATCGGGATCCGGATACCGGCGGAGCGGTTGCCCTGCGAGTAAACCATGTTGACCGGAGCCTCGAAGCCCTTGACCAGGCGGCGGTATGAGTTGACCGTCGGGTTGGTGAACGCCAGCACGGCCGAGGAGTGCTTCAGCAGGCCGCCGATGTACCAGCGGGCCATGTCGGACAGGCCGGCGTAGCCCTTCTCGTCGTAGAACAGCGGATCGCCGTTGGTCCACAGCGACTGGTGGCAGTGCATGCCCGAGCCATTGTCGCCGAAGACCGGCTTCGGCATGAAGGTGACCGACTTGCCCCAGGCATCAGCGGTGTTCTTGATGATGTACTTGAACTTCTGCAGGTCGTCCGCAGCGGCGGTCAGCGTGGTGAACTTGTAGTTGATCTCAGCCTGGCCGGCGGAACCGACCTCGTGGTGGCTGCGCTCGACCTCAAGGCCGGCTTCGTCCAGGGCGAGGCACATGGCGTCGCGGAGGTCAGCCTGCTTGTCGGTCGGGGAGACCGGGAAGTAGCCGCCCTTGATCGGGGTCTTGTAGCCGAGGTTTCCGCCTTCTTCGGCGCGGCCGGTGTTCCAGTGGGCTTCCTCGGAGTCGATCTTGTAGAAGCTGCCCTGGGGGGAGGACTCGTACTGGACGTTGTCGAAGACGAAGAATTCCGCCTCCGGCGCAAAGAACGCGGTGTCCGCGATGCCGGTGGAGGCCAGGTAGGCTTCCGCCTTCTCGGCCACGCCGCGGGGATCGCGGTGGTACGGGTCGCCGGTGCGGGGGTTCACGATCGAGAAGTTCAGCGCAAGGGTCTTTTCCATGCGGAACGTGTCGAGGAACGCCGTCGTCACGTCCGGGATGAGCTGCATGTCCGACTCGGCGATGCCCTGGAACCCGCGGATCGAAGATCCGTCGAACAGCTGGCCGTTGACGAAGAAGTCGGCGTCGACGCTCTTGGCGGGCACGTTGAAGTGCTGCTGAACGCCAGGAAGGTCGGTGAAGCGGATATCGACGAATTTAACGTCTTCGTCTTTGATGAACTTGAGGACTTCGTCCGCATTCTTGAACATCTATGCTCCTAACGCATATGAAATATCTGGCTCTCAGGCCATGTGGTCCAGCGCAGACCAACAGCGGGGAAACACGAATGTTTGCCCCGTTTCCTGGCCGCTAGCAACTGTTACCACCTTAGGGAAATGGGATTTCCCTACCGTGTCCGCTTTGTTTCCGGCATGTTACAGAATGCCCGGACACCTACGACGGTAGCCGGTGTCCACCCAGTGGCCTATCCGGTTCCACAGTGTGGCCGGGGGAAGTCCACAATGTGACCGGCCAACGGCCATGGCCTTTGCCGATAGTCTTGGAACGTGGTTGATCGCAAAGACATAGGCTCCTGGCTCAGCGGACCGGACACTTCCGGCATTTCGAAGTATCCGGGGGAGCGCCTGGGGCTGCCCGAATCCGGGCCGGGCTCCATCGCCCGTGCCGGGCGGCGGATCCTGGCCCTCTGCATCGACTGGGGGATTGCGCTGCTGATCAGCAACTTCGCCTTCGCCGGCGACCCCTGGGCAACGCTGGCCGTGTTCGCCGTCGAGCAGGCCCTGCTGATCGGCACCCTGGGCTACAGCATCGGCCACCGTGTCCTGGGCATCCACGTGACCAGGCTGGGCGGCGGCCCGGCGGGCCCGCTGGCGGCGCTGGTGCGCACCCTGCTGCTGTGCCTCGTGATCCCGGCCGTCATCTTCGACCCGGACCACCGCGGCCTGCACGACAAGGCGTTGAACACGGTGCTTGTCCGGAGGTAGTCCCCGACGGCGGCAGGTCGCAGCCAGTCCCGCCCGGAAACCCGCAATTTGCCACGAATGGCCGCTATGCACCCCTGCGCAGCGGCCATTTGCGTCAAATGGGCGGGGACGCGGGGCCGTTGTGCGGTGTGCGGTCCTGCGGCGGCTGCTAAACCCCGGCGGTTTCCGCTGCGGTGGCCTCGGCGGGGTGGGCGGCCGGCTGGCCGGACGTGATGCCCAGGTGCCCGTGCCGGCCGGCCCAGCGTTCGAACCACACCGTGGCAAACGGGAAGACGGCGGAGAGTCCGGCGAACAGCGCCACCCGGAACGGCCAGCGCTGCAGGCGCCACAGGCTCAGGGCCGCGATGCCGTAGCAAAGGAAGAACGCCCCGTGGATGGGCCCGGCGATCTCCACGCCAAGCTCGGTGGTCCGCGTGACCCATTTGAGGAACATGCCGGCCAGCAACGCGGCCCAGCTGAAGCCCTCGGCGATGGCCAGCACCCGGAAGATGCGGATCATGGCAGGCGTGGAGGGCAGTTTCATGGGTGTCTCCGGGTTCTGTCCTCGCGGACGTCGTCGGGCGGTCTGAGGGTGGCCCCAGGGCGGTGTCCGTACGGGCGGTCTACGTCGGGCGGTCTACGCCGGGCGGCTCGGCCGGGGCTGGCCGGCCAGCGAAAACGCGCAAAGAAAACGCCCCGGCTGCCGGCCTGAGGAGCCGATACCGGGGCGTTCTGCGCTCATGGCTGAAGCGAGGTCGGGCCTAGCGTCCGCGGCCCGCCTTGCGGTCCGGACGGGCCTTGTACGGATCGATGCCCTTGGGGATGGGCAGCCGCGATCCGAGCGAGGAAATACGCTTCGAGACCGCGCTGACCTCGATCTTGGTCAGTTCGTTGTTCAGCTTGTTCATCGTCTTGGCCACCTGGCTGATGGGCACCTGGCCTTCGCCGCGGCCGCTTTCAATCACGTGGATGGTGACGTTGGGCAGGATGCGCGCGAGCCGCTTGCGTTCGGCATCGACCAGCGGCTTCACCCGGGAGCTGGGGCCTTCGCTGACAAGCACGACGCCGGGGCGTCCGATGGCGCGGAAGACGGCGTCCTGGGTGCGCGGGTTCACGGCGACAGGCTGGTCTTCGGTGATCCAGCCGCGCTTGAGCGTGCCAAGGGCTGCCCCCGAGGCGCCGGGCTGGTTTTCGATCTGTGCGAAGGCGGCGCGCTCCGCGCGGCGGGAAAGGATCAGGGTTGCCCCAAGGAGGCCCAGCGGGATGCCGATGATCAGGCCGGTGATCCAGTTGTCCAGCAGGAACCCCACCAGGAGGCTGACGGCCACGACGCCGAGGAAAGCCAGCAGCATGAGCCACTGGACCATGGGATCGTGGCGGCGGGTCATCTGGAAGACCTCGCCGATCTGCTTCAGCCGGCTCGGCTTCTTGACCTTTGCTTCCTTGGGCTTGCGGGAAAAGAGGCCGCGCTTCGGAGCATCGGAAGCCGGAGTGGAACTGCTGGAATCAGGGGAATTCGCCATAGTGCCTTAATTCTACGCGATTGGTGACTCAGGGCCGGACGCCGGAATCCTCCGGTGCCGGCCCTGAGCCACCATGGGTGACGACTGGATTCAGGAGTGTGCCGCGAGCAGGGTGCTGGCTTCCTGGCGGGTGGTGCCGGAGCTTTCGATGTGGGCGAGGGCGGCCGGGATGTCCCGGCCCTTCTTGCGCATCGCGGTGGCCCAGAGCCGGCCGGCGCGGTAGGAGGAGCGCACCAGGGGCCCGGACATGACGCCGAGGAAGCCGATCTCGTCCGCTTCCTGCTGGAGGTCCACGAACTCCTGCGGCTTGACCCAGCGGTCCACCGGCAGGTGCCGCTCGGACGGGCGCAGGTACTGGGTGATGGTGATCAGGTCGCAGCCGGCGTCGTGCAGGTCCTGCAGGGCCGCGGAGATTTCCTCGCGGGTTTCGCCCATGCCCAGGATCAGGTTCGACTTGGTCACCATGCCCAGCGCCCGGCCCTGCGTGATCACGTCCAGGGACCGGTCGTAGCGGAACGCCGGGCGGATGCGCTTGAAGATCCGCGGCACGGTCTCCACGTTGTGCGCGAACACCTCGGGCTTGGAGTCGCAGATCGCCTCGATGTGTTCGGGCCTCCCGGAGAAGTCCGGGATCAGCAGTTCGACGCCGGTGCCCGGGTTCAGTTCGTGGATCTTGCGGACCGTCTCGGCGTAGAGCCAGACACCCTCGTCGGCGAGGTCGTCCCGGGCCACGCCCGTGACCGTGGCGTAGCGCAGCTGCATCGCCTGGACCGAGCGGGCCACCTTGGTGGGCTCGAAGACATCCACGGGGAGGGCTTGCCGGTGTCGATCTGGCAGAAATCGCAGCGCCGGGTGCACTCGGAGCCGCCGATCAGGAACGTCGCTTCCTTGTCTTCCCAGCATTCGAAGATGTTGGGGCAGCCGGCCTCCTCACACACGGTGTGGAGGCCTTCCTTCTTCACGAGGTTCTTGAGCTGCACAAACTCCGGGCCCATCTGGACCTTGGCCTTGATCCACTCGGGCTTACGTTCCACCGGTGTGGCCGCATTCCGCTGCTCAATACGCAGCATCTTCCGGCCTTCTGGTGCCAGTGTCACAGTAAAACTCCTTCGTGGGTCGCAACTAGGGCTTCTTCATTGTTGCGCAGTTCTTGGGTGATCCGTTCCACGAGGTCGGCGGGGGTGACGTCCCTGCCGAGCTCCCGGGCGATGGTGGTGACCCCGGCGTCGGTGATGCCGCAGGCAATGATCTGGGCGTACGGGCCCAGATCGTTGTTGCAGTTGATGGCGAAGCCGTGCATCGTGGTGCCTTCGTGGACGCGGATGCCGATGGCGGCGATCTTGCGCGCCGGGCCCTTGTCGTCCTCGTCGATCCAGACTCCGGCGCGTCCCTTGATGCGGACGCCGGTGATCCCGTAGTCAGCCAGTACGGCGATGATGACGGCCTCGAGGCGCTCCACGTAGTCGCGGATCCCGGCCGGGTTCCGCAGCTTGATGATGGGGTAGCCCACCAGCTGCCCTGGGCCGTGCCAGGTGAGTTTGCCGCCGCGGTCCACGGCGACCACGGGGGTTCCGTCAAACGGACGTTCGTGGTCTTCGGTGCGTTTACCGGCCGTGTAGACGGCCGCGTGTTCGAGCAGCAGGACCGTGCTGGGCGCCGTTCCGGCGAGGACTTTCTCGTGAAGTTCGCGCTGGATCTCCCAGCCGCGCGTGTAGTCAACAAATTCCGGGGCAAGACCCAGCTGGGTGAACTCAAGAGTCATGGCATCAAGCTTAGTCCCCGCCTGCGGCCGTTCCCGGTTGTGTGCCGAAGCTCTCACTAGGCAGTGACGGACGTCCTGTGGATAACTTCTGCAGGATTCCGCAGGATCGACTATTCCTTGGACATGGAAAATTCCGAGCCGACAGCCGCTGTGGCGCCCGAGATTCCGGGCTACGACGTCGGGCGCCGCCTGGGGCAGGGCGGCAGCGCCACGGTCTGGCTGGCGACCGCGCAATCAAGCGGCCGGGACTTCGCCGTGAAGTGCTTCGCGCCCGGCGCGGACCCTGCGCCGGGCGAGCTGGACAGGGAGGAGGGAATGCGGCGTGAAATCCGGATCCTGTCCGCCCTGGACCACGACCACCTGGTCAAGGCCCACGCGGTGGTCCGCCTGCACGGCGGCGGTGAGGGGGGACTCGGCCTGGTGCTGGATTATGCGCCCGGGGGATCGCTGGCGGACCTGATGGCAGGCAGGGGCAGCCTGGGCGCAGGGGAGACGGTGACAGTGCTGACGCCCGTCGCCCAGGCACTGGCCTACCTTCATGGCCACGGGTTCACCCACGGCGACGTGTCGCCGGGGAACGTGCTGTTCACCGCGCACGGCAAACCCCTGCTGGCCGACCTTGGCGTGGCGAGAATGGTGGCCGACCCGGGCGGGACGGCCGACGCCGGAACCGAAGGCTTCCGGGACCCTGCTCCCGTGGACGCTGTCCGCGCCGGGTTGGCGCCGGAGCGCGATGTCTACTCGCTGGCGGCCCTGGGCTGGTACTGCCTCACCGGCCGGCCTCCCGGGCCCGGTGCGTACCGGCCGCCGCTGACCCTTCTCGTGCCGGGAGTGCCCGGCGCGCTGGTCGCCGCCCTGGAAGCCGGATTGAATGAGGACCGCCGGCAGCGGCCTGGGGCTGCGGAACTGGCCGCCGCGATCTACCGCAGCGCCCCGGCGGCTCCCGTGGACCTCTCGGTTTCCGTCCACCCCACGGTCATCCCGCAACTGCTGACCAGCCTCGCCCTGCCCCGCAGCCCCCGGCAGCGCAGGGCCGAGGCGCTCCGCGGCTGGCTGCACCCGTTCACAGCCCGGCGCGCGGTCCCCGGCCGGACGCCGGCACCCGGTGACTCCGCAGCGCGCCGCGCCGGTGCGCGTCCGGCTGCGCGCCACTCCGGCGGGAGCGCCGGCGGCTCAGCCCGGCGGGTTCCTGCCCGGCGGGTTGCCGCCCGTGGTCGGGGTCTCCGGACGGTCTGGGTGGGCCTGTGCCTGCTGCTGGCTGCCGGCGGGGTCCTGGCGGCGGCCTGGCTGTTCGCCGGAGACCGCCTCCCGTCGTTGCTTCCGGCCTTCGGCCCGGCCGCGCCGGCTGGGGGCAGTACCGCGGCGGGGCCGACGGCGGACGGTGCTGTGGCGGGGCCACCGGCCGGGCCGCCGTCGGACGTGGCGCCGGCACCGGAGGCGGCCGCGGTGGGTCCTGAGCTGCGCGCCCTGCTTGATTCCCCGGACCCCGAAGAAGCGGTCCGCGGTCTTGCCCGGCTCCGCGCCCTGGCGTTAAGCTCCGGGGACTTCGGGCTCCTCGAGCAGGTCAATGTCCCGGCGTCGTCCGCGGCGATGGTGGATGGAGGGATCAGCACCAGGCTTTCGGAGTCCGGCCACGTCCTGGCTGGCTTCTCCACAGCGCTGACGCGGGTGGAGGCCTACCCGGAGAGCAACCCGGCGCGGGCCGTCGTGGCCATCAGCGCGGCGTCCTCTGCCTACCAGGAACGGGACGCCGCCGGGGCGGTGGTGGCTGAAGCTGCCGCCGGCGGTGAACAGCGGATGCTGCTGGTCCTGGTGCCCGTCGACGGCGCCTGGCGGATCCAGGAAATTCTTCCCGACGACTCCCCGACGAATTAACGAAAATGCCCGCTGACCGGAGTGCGGTTCAGGAGTCCCGGCCGGCCACCCACGCTGCCGCCTGCGCAAGGGACGGGTGCTGCCATTCAAAGCCGGCTTCGCCCAGTGCCGACGGTTCCATCCGCTGGCTCGCGAGCAGCAGTTCCCCGGCGAGCTTGCCCATCACCAGGCGCAGGACCGGGGCGGGGACGCGCAGCAGCGCCGGCCGGTGCAGGGCCCCTGCCAGCTGGGCGATCAGGGAGTTCACGTCCGCGCTTTCCGGTGCGCAGAGGTTGACCGGTCCGGACAGCGGGGCCGAGAGCAGGAAACTGAAGGCCGACGACACATCCGGGAGGGTGATCCAGGGCCAGTACTGCCGGCCGTTGCCGAGCGGCCCTCCGATGCCAAGCCGGAGCAACGGCAGGAGCTTCCCCAGGGCGCCACCGGTGCGGCTCAGCACCACCGCCGTCCGCGGTGTCACCACGCGGACGCCGGCGGGCGCCTCATGGGCAGCGGCTTCCCACTCCAGGCAGAGCCGCGCCATGATGCCGGCGCCGTTCGGCGCATTCTCGCGAAGGACGGCAGCACCGCGGTCCCCGTAGTAATTGGCGCCCGACTGGCTGATGAAGGTCCGGGGTGGCGCTTCCAGCCGCTTCATCGCCGCCGCCAGGGTGCGCGTGGGTCCCAGCCTCGAGCGGAACAGCTCATCGATCCGGCCGCGCGTCCACGGCCTGTCGCCGATCCCCGCCCCCGAGAGGTTGATGACGGCACCGGCCCCCTCCAGGCAGCCGGGATCGAGCTGCCCCCCGGTAGGGTCCCACCGGAACTCCGAGGGATCTGCCGGCGGCCGCCTGACCAGCCTGATGACGTCATGGCCCTCCGAACGCAAACGGGCCGCCATATCGGTTCCAATGAGGCCTGAGGCGCCGGCCATGATGATTCGCATGATCCATCTCACCATGCCCGGCACGGCCGGGAAACCTCCCGGGCGGCCAGGGCGGCGTTGACTATGATCGACTGATGACCTCTTCGAGTTACTTCCGTTTCCCGCACCTGCACGGCGATCTGGTCACCTTCGTGGCCGAGGACGACGTCTGGATTGCGCCCCTGGCCGGAGGCCGGGCCTGGCGCGTCTCCTCGCTGCAACTGCCCGCCCGCAACCCCCGCTTCAGCCCGGACGGACAGCGCCTCGTATGGACAGTGGTGCAGGGGACGGCGCCCGAAGTCGTCACCGCGGACGTCGACGGCGGCGGGTACCGCCAGCTGAGCTACTTCGGCCACAGCTCCACCCGGGTCAAAGGCTTCACCCCCGGCGGTGATGTCCTGGTGACGAGCGCGTTCCGCCAGCCGGACAGCCGCCACACCCGCGCCTACAGCCTGCCTGTCACCGGCGGCTGGGCGGAGGAACTCCCGTTCGGCCCGGTGGAGTCCGTGGCCTACGGCCCCGTTGTCGGCGACGAACGCCCCGTGGTGCTCGGCAGCGTGCTCTCGCGCGAGCCCGCCTGGTGGAAGCGCTACCGCGGCGGCGCCGCCGGCAAGCTGTGGATCGACGCCGACGGCAACGGCGAATTCGAGCGGCTCGCCCCCGAACTTGACGGCAACCTCACAGATCCCATGTGGGTCAACGGCCGGATCGCCTTCCTCTCCGATCACGAGGGCTACGGCAACCTCTACTCCGTGCTGCCCAACGGCACCGACCTCCGGCGCCACACGGACCACGAGGACTTCTATGTCCGGCACGCGTCCACCGACGGAGCGCGCGTCGTGTTCGAATCGGCCGGGGAACTCTGGGTCCTGCCGGACCTCGGCTCTGAGGCCGTCAAACTCGAGATCACGCTCGGCTCCGCATCCCAGGCCCGCCGCGCCGCGCCGCTCAAACCATCCCGGCACCTGGGCGACGTCATCCCGGACCGGGCCGGCGGCGCCAGCGCCGTCGAAGCCCACGGCACGCTGCACTGGCTGCGGCACAAGGACGGCCCGTCCCGCGTCCTTGAAGCCACGCCCGGGGTCCGCGCCCGGCTGCCACGCCCCTTCGGCGAAGGCCGGATCGCCTACGTCGCCGACCATGAGGGCGTCGAAGCCCTCTACCTCAAGGCCATTGCCGCTCCGCCCGCGGGCGGCCAGCAGCCCGGCGGGCACAGTGCAGCGCCGGCATCACCGGCAGCATCCGGGCAGCGGCGGCAGGAATCCGACGCCGAAGCGTCCCTGCCCCGGCCGGTGTCGGCCGCTGCCCTGACCGGCGCCGCCGCGCCCTTAACGGTCTCCGCCGAAGTTGCGGGCCCGGACCACGACGACGCCGCCAGCCAGGGCAGCGATATCAACACCCCGGCAGCCGCCGCAGCCTCCGCGCAGGAGATCCAGGAGTCCCTGCAGCCCACCCGGATCGACTTCCCGAAGCCGACGCGGGCCAGTTCCATCGAGGCGAGCCCGGACGGCCACTGGCTCGCCGTCGGGACCTCCTTCGGCGACATCTACCTCGCCGACACCCGCGCCGGCACCCTGTCGTTGCTGAGCAGCATCGGCGAGGGCACCATCGAGGGCTTCAGCTGGTCCCCCGATTCGGCCTGGCTGGGCTGGTCCGAGCCGGTCACCTCCTTCGGCTCCCGCAGCCGGCTGCGGATCACGAAGGTCGACGACGGCGAAGCGGCCCCTACCGGCAAGGACAGCGCCGACGCAGGCGGTGCCAGGAACGACGGCCGGAAGCGCATCATCATCGATGTCACAGACGGCCGGTTCCGGGACGAATCGCCCGCGTTCACTCCGGACGGCAAATACCTCGCGTTCCTGTCCAACCGCAGCTTCGATCCGGTTTACGACGGCCACTCCTTCGACCTGTCCTTCCCGAGCCCGATCAAGCCCTACCTCGTCGCCCTCGCTGCCGAGACGCCGTCACCGTTCGGCCCGACGGTCGCGCTGCCGGAAGACGCCTGCGACGCCAGCTCAGGCACTGGCACAGGCGCCGACGCCGGCACCAGCTCTGCCGCGGACCCTGTTCCCGCCGTCCGGGTCGATGCGGAGGGCCTGGCCCACCGCGTCATCAGCATCCCCGTCCGGCAGGGTAATTACTCCTCGCTCGCCGCCACGTCCGGCGCGTTGTTCTGGCTCGACAGCGAACTCGCCGGCGTGACCGGTGAAGGCCGCGCCAGCCTGGACGAGCAGAACGCCGCGCCCAGCCTGGTCCGTTTCGACATCGCCAAGCGCCGCACGAGCACGATCGTGGAGGCGCTGGAGCGCTACCGTCTCTCCGGCGACGGCGGGACGGTAGCGTTCGTCCAGGACAAGCAGATCCGCGTCGCGCCAGCCGGCGCCAAAGCGGACGAGGAGTCAGGCCAGCTCGTCACGGTGGACCTGAACCGCATCCGGGTCCAGCTGGACCCCCTGAGCGTGTGGGGCCAGGCATTCGACGAGGCCTGGCGGTTGCAGCGCGACTTTTTCTGGACCGAGGACATGGCCGGCCAGGACTGGGACTCGGTCCACGCCCGCTACCGGCCGATCGTGGACCGGCTCGGTTCGCACGACGACCTCGTGGACCTGCTCTGGGAACTGCACGGAGAGCTCGGCACCTCCCACGCCTACGTCCGCCCCGCAGCCGTCACCGAAAACGGCAGCCACGGCCAGGGCCGCCTCGGCGCGGACCTTGCCTTCACCGGCGGGGGCTGGGAAATCACCCGGATCCTGGCGGGGGAGTCCTCGGACCCGCTCGCCACCTCCCCGCTGACCCGCCCGGGCGCGGATGCAAAGCCCGGAGACGTGCTGCTGGCGATCGACGGCGTGGATCTGACGGAATCCCGCACCCCGGCCGTGCAGCTGGTCGGCGCGGCCGGACGCGCCGTCGAACTCACGCTGCGCAACGGCCCGGCGCACGGTGCACAGGCCGGGAAGCAGCGCCGCGTCGCCGTCGTCCCGGTCCGGGACGAGGAGCGGCTGCGGTACCAGGAATGGGTGGCGGGCAACCGCCGGACCGTGCGGGAAGCCTCGCAGGGCACCTTCGGCTACCTCCATATCCCCGACATGATGGCCAACGGCTGGGCACAGCTGCACCGCGACCTCGACACCGAAACGGCCCTGGACGGGCTGATCGTCGACGTCCGCCGCAACCGGGGAGGCCACACCTCCCAGCTCGTCGCGGAACTCATCGGTCGCAAGGTCGCCGGCTGGAGCATGCCGCGCGGGGAGAAACCCCGGACCTACCCGCACTCCGCGCCCCGCGGCCCGGTCATCATCCTCACCGACGAGTTTGCCGGGTCCGACGGCGACATCATCACGCAGGTCTCCAAGCTCCGCGGGATCGGCCCTGTCATCGGCACGCGGACCTGGGGCGGCGTCGTCGGCATCGACAACCGCTTTGCCCTCGCCGACGGCACCGGCGTCACGCAGCCCCGCTACGCGACCTGGTTCGCCGGCGGCGTGGGCTGGGGCGTCGAGAACTTCGGCGTCGTTCCCGACATCGAGGTGGCATTCCCGCCGCACGCCTATGCCGCCGGCACGGACCCGCAGCTCGAATACGGGATCGGCGCGCTGAAGGAAATGATCCAGGAACTGCCCACGGACCGGCCGCCGCTGCGGGAGGGCTACCGCCGGCTCCGGCCGGCCCCGCTGCCGGCCCGCCAGCAAGGCAACTAGGCCCGGAGGGCCCCGCGCAGGCGGCTTAAACAGGGACGGCCCCCGTTCCCCCGAAAAGGGGGGAACAGGGGCCGTCGACGTTCGCGGTGCCCTGCCGATCCTGGGCTCAGGCCGCGCGGGACGTACTAGGAGGCCGCGAGCGTGGCATCCAGCGTGATGTCGATGCTGGCCAGCGCTCCCGAGACGGGGCACCCGACCTTGGCTTCGCCTGCAATCCGCTGGAAATCCTCCTCCGAGATGCCGGGGACCTTTGCGCTCACGGTGAGGTGGCTGCCGGTGATGCCGGTGCCGGGCACGAAGGTGACGTCAGCCTTGGTGTTGACCTCGTCAGGAGCGTGCCCCGCCTCCGCGAGAGCGAGGCTGAAGGCCATCGAGAAGCAGGCCGAGTGTGCCGCGGCGATGAGTTCCTCGGGGCTGGTCTTGCCCCCGGAGGCCTCGGTCCGTGCCTTCCAGGTGACATCGAAGTTGCCCAGCCCGGAGCTGTCCAGCGTGGTGTTGCCGGCGCCGGTCATCAGGTCGCCGTTCCATACAGTGTGTGCGGTGCGTGTTGCTGCCATGTCCACTCCTCAGATTAGTTTCAGACCAGGATCCGGCTTCCGCCCGATCCCTCCGGAACCATCCTATGGACAAGGCCGACTCCGTCCACAACTATCCGCTGTCAGTGAATTGAGGGCGGCGGCGGTCGAGCAACAGTGCCGCACGAAGCACGACGGCGACCCACCCGCGCGGGGTGCGTCGCCGTCGTCGGAAATCGGCCGGCTTAATTCCAGAGGGTGGCGACGGCGATGTTGATCAGGGCCATCCCGCCGACGGCGTGCGCCAAGCCCGTGGAGACGTCGGCTCCGGAAGCAGCCTTCCGGTACCCGATGACAGCGGGCACCAGGACAACGATGGCGATCAGCAGTTTGACGCCGATCTTGTAGTAGTTCAGCGGATCATGGGCGGCGCCGGCGATCCCGACTAGCGCCAGACCGGTGACAACCTGCGCAATCGCGCCGTACAACTGCACCGGCAGGACAGTGGGCTTCTTGAAGGTCGCGAACCAGCCACCGACGATCGCGGCTGCGCCCAGGATGTGCAGGAAGATCAGAATGTATTTGAGAATGTCCATGGTTTCAGCTTACCGACAAACTGTCAGTAAACGACGAAGGGCACCCTCCCTTTCGGGAAGGTGCCCGCACCGCCGTCGCCGCCGGTGATCTTAAGCCTGGAGCTCCTAAGGCCTAGAGACCCAGGTCGGCTTCGAACGCGCCCTCTTCGAGGCGTGCCCGCAGCGTCAGCAGGAAGCGTCCCGCGTCGGCGCCGTCAACCAGCCGGTGATCGTACGTCAGGGAGAGGTACATCATCGAGCGGATGGCCAGCGAGTCATCGCCGTTCTCGTCGGTGACCACGACAGGCCGCTTGACGATCGCGCCGGTGCCCAGGATGGCCACGTTCGGCTGGTTGATGACCGGGGTGTCGAAGAGCGCTCCCACACTGCCGATGTTGGTGATGGAGAACGTGCCGCCCGACAGCTCGTCCGGGCCGATCTTGCCCTGGCGGGTGCGCGAGGCGACATCGGCGATCTTGGCAGCCAGGCCGGCCAGGTTCAGGTCGCCGGCGTTGGAGATGACGGGAACCAGGAGACCCTTTTCCGTGTCCACCGCAATCGCCAGGTGCTCGGCGTTGTGGTAGGTGATCTCCTGGGCTTCCTCGTTGTACTCGGCGTTCAGCTTCGGGTGCTGCTTCAGGGCCTCGGCCACGGCCTTGGCGATGAACGGCAGGAAGGTCAGCTTGACGCCGTTGGTGGCGAGGAAGCCATCCTTGGCGGCGGTGCGCAGCTTGGCGATGCGCGTCATGTCGACCTCATGCACCTGGGTCAGCTGGGCGGAAAGGTCCAGCGACTCACGCATGCGCCGGGCGATGACCTGGCGGATGCGCGGGGCCTTCTGCACGGTGCCGCGCAGCGAGGACACTGCAGTTGAAGCTGACGCGGCTGCCGGGGCTGCGGCCCGCGTGGCCGGTGCTGCGGCGGCGGGAGCCGGCGCGGCCTTGGCCTCGGCGGCGGCCAGCACGTCCTGCTTGCGGATACGGCCGCCGACGCCGGTGCCGGTCAGGGAGGCGATGTCGACGCCCTGCTGGTTGGCCAGTTTGCGGACCAGCGGGGTGACGTAGCCGGACTCTGCCGGGGAAACGGCAGCCTGCGGGGCCGCGGGTGCGGCTGCGGGGGCGGCCGGAGCCGCCTGCCGCACCGGAGCTGCGGGGGCTGCCTGCTTCGGAGCCTCAACAGGTGCCGGTGCCTGAGCGGGTGCTGCCGGGGCTGCCTGCTTCGGAGCCTCGGCGGGTGCTGCCGGGGCTGCTGCGGGGGCGGCAGCACCGGAACCGATGACCGCGAGGACGGCGCCGACCTCGGCGGTTTCATCCTCGTTGACGCGGATTTCCTGCAGGGTACCGGCGAACGGGGAAGGGATCTCGGTGTCGACCTTGTCGGTGGAAACCTCGAGCAGCGGCTCGTCGACCTCGACGGTGTCACCGACGCTCTTAAGCCAGCGCGTGACGGTGCCTTCGGTGACGCTTTCGCCCAGGGCGGGAAGCGTGACCTCGTGTCCTTCGCCGGCCGGGGCGGCCTGTGCCGCAGCCGGGGCAGCGGGTGCCTCAGCGGCCGGCGCCTGTTCGGCGGAGGCCTCGGCAGCGGGTGCCCCGGCGGCCGGCGCCTGCGGGGCCTCGGCTGCGGGTGCCTCGGCGGCCGGGGCGGCGGAGCCTGCACCGGAGCCGATGCGGACCAGCGGGGCGCCGACTTCAGCGGTCTCGTCTTCGGCGACGAGGATTTCCTCGATCACGCCGGCGATCGGAGAGGGGATCTCGGTGTCTACTTTGTCGGTGGAAACCTCGAGCAGCGGCTCGTCCACCTCTACCCGGTCACCTACCTGCTTGAGCCAGCGGGTGACGGTTCCTTCGGTGACACTCTCACCGAGGGCGGGCAAGTTAACGGATTCAGACATATCGTCCCCGTTCTCCTTATTGATCTGTAGTGCGGATGATTGCTGCCTTGGTCGAGCTTAGTGCACCCGGCATTTCGGGCCGGGTGCACTAAGCCCTGTTGTCTTGCGGAACTGCTTAGCCGTGGAGGGGCTTGCCGGCCAGCGCCAGGTGGGCCTCGCCCAGGGATTCGTTCTGGGTCGGGTGGGCGTGGACCAGCGCGGCCACGTCTTCCGGGTAGGCTTCCCAGTTCACGATCAGCTGGGCTTCACCGATCTGCTCACCCATGCGGGCGCCGATCATGTGCACGCCGACCACGGGGCCGTCCTTCTGGCGGACCAGCTTGACGAGGCCGCTGGTGCCCAGGATGGAGCTCTTGCCGTTGCCGGCCAGGTTGTATTCCTGGGTTTCGACCTGGTCGTCGCCGAACTTGGCCTTGGCGGCCTTTTCGGTGTAGCCGACCGTGGCGATTTCAGGCTCGGAGTAGGTGACCTTGGGGATGTTGACGTCTTCGACGATGACGGGCTTGAGGCCCGCGATCTCTTCGGCGACGAAGATGCCCTGCTGGTAGCCGCGGTGCGCCAGCTGGACGCCGGGGACGATGTCGCCGAGGGCGTAGATGTTGCCGACGCCGGTGTGCAGGCGCTCGTTGGTGATGACGAAGCCGCGGTCGATCGTGACCCCGGCCTCTTCGTAGCCGAGGTTTGCCGTCACGGGGCCGCGGCCGACGGCGACGAGCAGGAGGTCCGCCTCGAAGGTCTTGCCGTCCACGAGGGTGACCTTGACGCCGTCGTCGTTCTGCTCGACGCCCTGGAAGAAGACGCCGGTGGAGAACTTGATGCCGCGCTTCTTGAAGGCGCGCTCAAAGGCCTTGACGATCGTCGCGTCCTCGTTCGGGACCAGCGAGGGGAGGCCTTCGACGATGGTGACGTCGACGCCGAAGGACTTCCAGACCGAAGCGAACTCGACGCCGATCACGCCGCCGCCCAGGATGATCGCGCTCTTGGGGATGTAATCCATGGTCAGCGCTTCGTCGGAAGTGATGACCTTGCCGCCGATTTCGAGGCCCGGCAGCGTGCGGGAGTAGGAGCCGGTCGCGAGGACGATGTTCTTGCCCTTGTACGCGGTGCCGTTCACCACGATGGTGTCGGTGCCCTGGAGCTTGCCCTCACCTTCGATGACGGTGATGCCCTTGCTCTTGATGAGGCCCTGGAGGCCCTTGAACTTGCCGGCGACGATGCCGTCCTTGTAGGCGTTGACAGCGGTGATGTCGATGCTGTCGAGGGTCACATTGACGCCGTACTTCGCCGAGTCGCGGGCGTGGTCCGCCAGCTCCGCCGAGTGCAGCAGCGCCTTGGTGGGGATACAGCCGTTGTGCAGGCAGGTGCCCCCGAGCTTCGCCTTTTCGATGAGGCCGACGGTAAGGCCAAGCTGGACAGCACGCAGCGCGGTGGCGTAGCCGCCGCTGCCGCCGCCGAGTACCAGGATGTCGAATTCTTGCGCAGTTGCCTGATCGGCCACTAAAACGCTCCCTCGCGTGAACGATGACGCGAGAGTACGCATCATCTGGTCTTGGAGCTTACCTGCCGGACTCTGCCGGCGGCCTTGCTCCCTTTCATTTATGACAAATTTTGGGACTTCGCGGTCCACGTTAGCGAACCACTAATACATGCTCCACCTTGCCATGGCGTTTGGGGAGCGCTTGTGTCCAGTGTCACGCAGCTTTGTGGCCAGGGCATCAGCGCCCCGGCCACAAGGCGTACGGGACGCTTAGCTGGCCCTGGCCACGACGTCCTCGACATACGCGACCAGCGTGCGCACGGTGCAGCCCGTTCCCTGCTTGTGGGTGTACCCGTAGGGGCTGCCGCTGTTGAACGACGGGCCGGCAATGTCGATGTGGGCCCACGGGATCGGCTCGCCGTCCTTGCCCTTGCCCACGAATTCGCGCAGGAACACGGCGGCGGTCATCATGCCGCCGTGGCGTTCGCCGATGTTGGCGATGTCTGCCACCTGGGAGTCCAGGCTGGCCCGCAGCTCGTCCGGCAGCGGCATCGGCCAGACCAGTTCGCCGGCACGGTCCGCGGCGGCCTTGATCGGGCCGGTGACGGCGTCGGAGCCCATGACGCCGGCGGTGCGGTCGCCGAGGGCGATCAGCTGCGCGCCGGTCAGGGTCGCGACGTCGATGATCGCGTCCGGGTATTCCTGGCTCGCGGCGGCGATGCCGTCCGCCATGACCAGGCGGCCCTCGGCGTCGGTGTTCAGGACTTCCACCGTCTTGCCGCCGAACATGGTCAGGACGTCGGCGGGACGCTGCGCGGCGCCGGAGGGCATGTTCTCGGCGATGCACAGCCACGCGGTCGCCTTGACCGGCAGGCCGAGGCCTGCGACGGCCAGCACCGTGTTGAGGACGACGGCGGCGCCCGCCATGTCGCTCTTCATGTCACCCATGCCCAGGGCCGGCTTGATGGAGATGCCGCCGGTGTCGAAGGTGATGCCCTTGCCCACGAGCGCGATCTTGGCCGTGGCCTTGGCCGGCGCGTATTCGACTTTCACGAGGCGCGGCTGGCGGGTGGAGCCCTTGCCGACGCCGAGGATACCGCCGAAGCCCTCCTTCTCGAGGCGCTTCTCGTCCCAGACCGTCACCTTGACGGGCAGGCCCTTGGACAGCTCCCTGGCCGCCTCGGCAAAGGACTCGGGGTAGAGGTGGCTCGGCGGCTGGTTGACCAGCGTGCGGGTCGCGTTCACGGCCGTGCCGATCAGGGACGCCCGGTGCAGGACCGGCGTCAGTGCCTTGTCCGCCGCGAGGTCGGTCAGGATGGCGACGTTCTTCACCGGATCCTTGAGCCCGTCCTTGGAGGAGCGGTACTCGGTGAAGGAGTAGGCGCCCATCGCGGCGCCCTCGGCGACGGCCGCGACCTCGGGCAGGGTCGCCGTCGGAAGTGCCAGGGTGACGGTGGTGACGCCGGCCAGCTGGCGGACTGCGGAGCCGGCGGCCCGGCGCAGCGCCTCCCCGGACAGCGGCTGTCCCGCGGCGATCCTGCCGACGCCGGCGAGGACCAGGACCGTGGCCCCGGTTTCGGGCAGGCCCGGCAGCCGGTGGGCCTGGTCGGCTGCGCCGGTGATGCCAAGAACGCCCAGCGATTCCGACAATGCCTCGGCGGCCTTGGCCGTCAGCGGGTTCGCCAGCAACACGGGACCGTCCACGCCCTGTCCCACCCCGATCACGAGGGCGTCACCGGGGGACTTCTTCAGATCCCCGGCGATGGCACTCAGTTTCACTTCAGTATTCTTGACCACGAGGACAGTCCTCAATTCTCTCTGATGGGTCGGCAGGAGCTGCATGTTCGGCGCCCTGCCATGGAACGCGGGCCGCTGTCGGTTTGAGACGCAACCCGGTGTCGTCAAGCCGTCATAAGGCCAGCTCCGATCGTAGTCTCTCCGCCGCGCCCGAATTCAATCCAATGAGAGCTGGAGCACATCCCGGGTCAGGAATTACCCCGCACTTCGGGGTGTTGTAGAAAGTATCGGGAACCGCGATGGCCGGCAACACCTTGCCCGGCCCGACGTGCCCCCCGCCGGGTCCGCCCGCCCCACCCCACCGCCGCTACTGCGAAAGGAACATGCCGTGATTGAACGGATTTCCGGCTCATTGCTGGACCCCGAATCGCTTTATCTGCGTGATGATGAGCTGTTCCACAGCCCGGAGCTGCACGGACTGAACCTCATCATGGGATTCACCGGGTTCGCCGACGCCGGCCATGTCGTCCGGCAGATCACCGCAGAAATGCTGGACACCCTCGATTCCGAGATGATTGCCGAATTCGACGCCGACCAGCTCATCGACTACCGGACGCGGCGTCCGCAGGTGAGCTTCGTCGAGGACCACCTGCAGGACTACCAGGCGCCGGGCCTCGCGCTCTACCGGCTCATCGACGGGCTCGGCAGCCCGTTCCTGCTGCTCGCCGGATTCGAGCCTGACCTGCAGTGGGAGCGGTTCGCCCGCGCCGTCGTCGGGATTGTCGAGGAACTCGACGTCAATCTCGTCACCTGGATCCATTCCATCCCCATGCCGGTTCCGCACACCCGGCCGGTGGGGGTGACCGTCCACGGCAACCGGCCGGAGCTGATCGAGGGGATCTCGGCCTGGAAGCCCACCGTTGAGGTGCCCGCCGCCGTCGGCCACCTCCTGGAGCTGCGGCTGACGGGAGCCGGGCGCAATGTTGCCGGCTATGTGATCCATGTCCCGCACTACCTCGCCGAGGCCGAGTACCCCACGGCCGCCGTGGCCGGGCTGGAATATCTCGGTGCGGCCACCTCGCTCATGCTCCCCACCGACCGTCTCCGGGAGGCCGGCCGGGAAGTGGGCCGCCAGATCGCCGAGCAGATCGAGGCCTCCGAGGAAGTCCAGCAGGTCGTGTCGCGGCTGGAGGCCAGGTATGACGAGAAGGCCGAAGGCACCGTCCGGCGTTCCCTGCTGGCCGACGAGAACGATGAGCTGCCCAACGCGGATGCCCTCGGTGCGGCCGTGGAGGCATATCTTGCGAGCAAGGAGCCCCGCGAATAAGTATTATTTATAGTCGGCGGGGCATAATGGGGGAGTGACTTCACCCCGCGCCTGGCTGATCTGGATCATCGGTATCTTCGCGTACCTCGTCGCGGTCAGCCAGCGCACCTCCTTCGGTGTCGTGGGCCTGGAAGCCACCGAACGCTTCCATGCCAGCGCGGCCGAAATCTCCTTCTTCACGGTGCTGCAGCTGCTGGTCTATGCGGGGCTGCAGGTACCGGTGGGGGTGCTGGTGGACCGCTTCGGCTCCCGCGCCATGATTGCCGGCGGCGCCGTGCTGATGGGGCTCGGCCAGCTCCAGCTGGCCTTCGCCGAAAACATCCCGGGAGGCGTCCTGGGCCGGGTGCTGGTGGGAGCCGGCGACGCCATGACCTTCATCGCCGTGATCCGGCTCATTCCGCTCTGGTTCGCCCCGGCCCGCGTGCCGCTGCTGACCCAGCTGACGGGCATGTCGGGCCAGCTGGGACAGCTCTTCAGCGTGGTGCCGTTCGCGATGATCCTGCACTCGGCCGGCTGGACCCCCGCCTTCCTGACACTGGCAGCGATGTCCGGCGTCGCCGTCGTGCTGGTGCTGGTCCTGCTGCAGGACCTGCCGCCGGGACATCCGGCCCCCGAGCCGTCGCCCGGGCTGCGCGCCACCGGCGCCCTGCTGTCCCATGCCTGGCGGCAGCCCGGAACGCAACTGGGGCTGTGGAGCCATTTCACCGTCCAGTTCAGCGGCACGGTCTTCGCGATGACGTGGGGCTATCCCTTCCTGATTTCCGCGCAGGGGCTCGATACCGGCACCGTCTCGGCCCTGATGACGCTCTACGTCGCCGCGGCCATTGCTGCCGGGCCGCTGATGGGCACCTTTGTCGCCCGGCACCCCCTGCGCCGGTCCACCATGGTGCTGCTGATCTCCGCCGCCACCGCAGCGGCCTGGGCCGCGGTGCTGCTCATGCCCGGCAGGTCCCCGCTGTGGTTGCTGGCCGGGCTTGTGGTGGTGCTGGCCATTGGCGGCCCCGGCTCCATGATCGGCTTTGACTTCGCAAGGACCTTCAACCCCGCCCACCGGATCGGGACGGCCACGGGGATCGTGAACGTGGGCGGCTTCATCGCCGCGCTCGTGGCGATCTTCATGATCGGCTTCGTGCTCGACATCCTGCACTCCACGGGCTTCTCGGAAGGCGGGCTCTATGCCCTGGAGCCGTTCCGGATCGCGCTGAGCGTGCATTTCGTGCTGCTGGGGATCGGCGCCGGTGCCATCGTCGGCAGCCGCCGGAAAGTGCGCCGGCAGATGGCGGCGCGGGGCGTGGTGGTGCCGCCATTGCTGGCGACGCTCGCACGGAAACGCCGGCTCAGCGCGGAGCGGCGCAGCGCCGAGCGGCGGCGCCCGGAGCGGCGGCGCACGCCGTGACGCGGTTGTCCACATAGCGGTTGTCCACATAGCGCAAGGCGCGTCTGCCGCGCGGGCACGGCGGCGGCGAAGCTGGTCCCATGACAGCTCCCGAACAACTGAAAATCACCGGACCCGAGGACATCCTCGGCTACATCCCGCACTCCCTGGGCTACTGGCCCCGGAACAGCCTCGTGGCCATGACGATGCAGGGCAAGCAGCTCGGCGCCACCCTGCGGGTTGATCTGCCCGGCTCCGGCGGCCTAACCGGCGTGCCCGGCCCCCCGGGCGGAATCGCCCGCCTCGCCGGTTTCGCCCGCACGGTGGCGACCTACCTGGAAGCCGACGACAAGGCGGACGGCACCCTGCTGGCCTTTTTCACGGACACGGACACGGACGCCGGCACGGGCACGGACGCCGGCACGGGCACGGACGCCGGCACGGGCGCGGACGCCGGCACTGACGCGGACACGGACACGGACGCCGGCACGGGCACGGACGCCGGCACGGGCACGGACGCCGGCGGCGGAGGTCGGGGCGCCGGGGCCTGTGCGGATCTGCTCGCGGAGCTTGAGCTTGCCCTCTCGGACGCCGGAATGCCGGTGCGGGATGCGTGGTTGATCGGGGCACAGTTCTGGCGGAACGCCTACTGTACCGATCCCTCGTGCTGCGCGCCGCCCGGGCGCCCGGTCGAGGAGATCCGGAACAGCCGGCTCAACGCCGAGATGGTCTTCCGGGGCAGCAGCGTCGGCGCGGCTCCCGGCACGCTCCGGGCCGGATGCTCCCCGCAACGCGCGGACCGGGCGGCGCTCGAGGCCGAGCAGGGCTGGGCACAGGAATTCTCCGGCCGCAGGAAGGACCGGACGCAGTTCCGACAGGTGCTGGAGGTCTGGGCGCGGGTCCTGGGCGGCCTTCCGGGCCGGGAGCGCTCCGTGGAGCTGGACCCGGCGCTCGCCTCGTACCTGCGCGCCACCCTGGCCGTCCAGGCCTGGCGGGACGCCGTCCTGGTGATGGCGGCGGCCGGACCGGCGGCCGCCGAACGCGGCGCTGAGGAATTCGGCCTGTTCGACGGCGTCGCCGGACCGCCCGCCGCTGCGCCGCGGCCGGCCGCGCCGTTGCCGCCGCTGGCGGGATTCCCTTCCGCGGCGCCTTCCCCGGCGCCTTCCGGGGGTGCGGCCGGTGCCGGTTGTGAACTGCGCGGGGTTCCGGGCTACGGCGAGGTGTTGCTCGGCCTTGCGCCGTCGGTTCCGGATTGGGCGCTGATGGGAAGGCTGGAACGGATCCTCGTGCTCCTGGACGGGGACGGCGGCGATGAATCCAGGGCCGCCGGCCTCGCGGCGCGGGGCTGGATCGAATGGTGCCGGGGCAAAGGCTCCTTCGCCGCCGCCTTGTTCCAGCAGGCGGCAGACGTGCGCCCGGGGTACCGGCTGGCCGAACTGCTCGCGGAACTTGCCCGGCGGGGGACCATCTGCGGCTGGGCGGCCAGGCGGGATGCCGCGTGGCAGAAGTTCGGGCCGGACGCGGCCTGACCCTGTGCCGGAAAAACGCGGAGCATTGGTCCGGGGACGGCACCGCTGAGGAAAACCGTGAGACAATGAATGCCGAGACCCGGTTGGGTCCGTGTATCAAGTGCACGTAGCGGACCCTGGAAACAGGGAACAATACGGTCGCCCCGGCAGTTCTACTATGTGGCTCTGCTGTTCGTGACTGCACCTGATGTGAAACACGGACTTGACAGGGTCATAGTGGTGTTGCCCGTATGGTGATTCCACAGACCGCCGCTAGAAAGGTTTTCTGTGACCCCGTCTTCCGCGAAGAAGGAACCCGCCGACCAGGCCGTATTGTCCCCCGAGGATAAGAAGGCGGCGACGAACGCCAAGCGCGCCGCCACCCGTGCAGCCAACAAGGCTGTCAAAGACGCTGGTCCCGAGGGCGGCGATACCGCATCGGCTGCCGGCAAGCCTGAGCCCAAGAAGCGCGGGCCCAAGCCCGGCGCCAAAGCAGCGGCAGAAGCCGCCACCAGGTCCGCCCGGGGCGGTACCGACGACGATGCCGACGAGGTCGAAGAGGATCTCGATGAGCTGACTCCCGGCGCCGCCGAACTCGGAGAAGACGGCGAAGAGACCGCAGGCAAGGCCGCAGCCACCACCGGCTCCGGCTTTGTCTACTCCGATGCCGACGACGACGACGCCCCTGTGCAGCAGGTCATGTCCGCCGGTGCCACGGCGGACCCGGTCAAGGACTACCTGAAGCAGATCGGCAAGGTCGCCCTGTTGAACGCTGAACAGGAAGTGGATCTGGCCCTGCGCATCGAGGCCGGCCTCTTTGCCGAGGAAAAGATCAACGCCGACGACGGAACCATGGATCCGAAGCTGAAGCGCGAACTCGAGTTCGTCATCCACGACGGCAAGCGTGCCAAGAACCACCTGCTCGAGGCCAACCTCCGTCTGGTCGTTTCCCTGGCCAAGCGCTACACCGGGCGAGGCATGCTGTTCCTGGACCTGATTCAGGAAGGAAACCTGGGCCTGATCCGTGCAGTCGAAAAGTTCGACTACACCAAGGGCTTCAAGTTCTCCACGTACGCCACCTGGTGGATCCGCCAGGCCATCACCCGCGCCATGGCCGACCAGGCCCGCACCATCCGCATCCCGGTGCACATGGTGGAAGTCATCAACAAGCTGGCGCGCGTGCAGCGCCAGATGCTGCAGGACCTCGGCCGTGAACCCACCCCCGAGGAGCTGGCCCTCGAGCTGGACATGACGCCGGAGAAGGTCGTGGAGGTCCAGAAGTACGGCCGCGAGCCGATCTCCCTGCACACACCGCTGGGCGAAGACGGTGACTCCGAATTCGGCGACCTCATTGAGGACTCCGAGGCCGTGGTCCCGGCGGATGCCGTGAGCTTCACCCTGTTGCAGGAACAGCTGCACTCGGTGCTGGATACGCTTTCGGAACGTGAAGCCGGTGTCGTGGCGATGCGCTTCGGCCTGACCGACGGACAGCCGAAGACCTTAGACGAAATCGGCAAGGTCTATGGCGTCACACGCGAGCGGATCCGCCAGATCGAATCCAAGACGATGTCCAAGCTGCGGCACCCGTCACGGTCACAGGTACTGCGCGACTACCTGGACTAAGAGCCCGACCGCCAGCAGCAAAGGCCTCCACCGGATGACTTCCGGCGGAGGCCTTTGCCGTTCACGGCCGGCCCGGTCCTGCGCGACGCGCGGTTCGTTCCGTGACGCGCAAATGGCCGGACGACGCGCGGATTCAGGAGTCGCCCGGTAGTTTGCCGGTCGCCCGGTAATTTGCGGGTCGCCCGGTAATTTGCGTCGCTGGCACATAGCGGCGTCGCGGGGTGCCGCATACAAAACAGGGCCCCTCCGGAACGGAGGGGCCCTGGCCTGCTAAGCGTAGAAGGACTAGTCGACGGGTACCGGCGCCTTCTCCTGAAGACGGGCCGTCTCGTCGTGCCAGTCTGAGCTGAGGGGCCTGAGCGTCGGCTCTACGGCGCGTGCGTGGTGGCCGCAGAAAAGAAGCTCACCTCCGGAGGCACCGAGAACAACCCGGACATATGCCTGTGCTCCGCAACGATCGCACCGGTCAACGGTGGTGAGTGTGCGGTCCGCAACTGCTGTGGTCATTTTCGGCCTCCTTGTAGATCGTTACCTCCATATAACCAGTATTCGCAGCGAAACCATCGCCCGGATGGGACACTTTCGCTGTCCGCGTATCACGTCTCGGTAACGGCATCCCGCACGGCATCCCGCACGTCCAGGTATCGGCATCCCGTACGGCCGGCCGGGGGCGGTGGTGCGGCGGAGGGCGGCGGCCGGACTACCCTAGGAAGAGCGCCAATTCCCGGACCGTCCGATGGTGACTGTCCCGTTCCTGAAGGAGTTCACGACCCGTGGCACCCAGTTCTGATTACACCGCCCGGCATCTCTCTGTGCTGGAGGGCCTTGAGGCCGTCCGCAAGCGCCCCGGCATGTACATCGGCTCCACGGACTCCCGCGGGCTCATGCACTGCCTCTGGGAGATCATCGACAACTCCGTCGACGAGGCCCTGGCAGGCTTCGGCCACGACATCAAGATCATCCTGCATGCGGACAACTCGGTGGAGATCCACGACGACGGCCGCGGCGTCCCGGTGGACATCGAACCCAAGACCGGGCTGAGCGGCGTCGAGGTGGTCTTCACCAAACTCCATGCCGGCGGCAAGTTCGGCGGCGGCTCCTACACCGCCTCAGGCGGCCTGCACGGCGTCGGCGCCTCCGTGGTGAACGCCCTCTCCGCCCGGCTGGACGTCGAGGTGGACCGCGGCGGCAAGACCTACAAGATGTCCTTCCGGCGGGGCGAACCCGGCCGCTTCAAGGACACCGGCAGCAAGCCGGACCCGGCCTCCGTGTTCGAGCCCTTCGTCGACGGCTCGGTCCTGGATGTCGTGGGCAAAGCCAAGCGCGGCGTCACCGGCACCCGGATCCGCTACTGGGCGGACCGGCAGATCTTCACCCCGGACGCGAAATTTTCCTATGACGAGCTCGCCGCCCGGGCCCGCCAGACCTCCTTCCTCGTCCCCGGACTGAAGCTTACGGTCCGGGACGACCGCAAGCTCGCCGGAACCCCGGGCGAGTCCGGACCGCACACGGAGGTCTTCCACCACGACGGCGGCATCTCCGAATTCGTGGACTTCCTCGCCGCCGATCCGGCCGTCACGGACATCTGGCGCCTGCACGGCGCCGGCAAGTTCAAGGAGACCGTTCCGGTCATCGACGAAAAGGGCCACAGCCAGCTGGCCGAGGTCGAACGGGACTGCGAGGTCGACGTCGCGCTGCGCTGGGGCATCGGCTATGACAGCACGGTGCGCAGCTTCGTCAACATCATCTCCACACCCAAGGGCGGAACCCACCAGTCCGGCTTCGAACAGGCGCTCCTCAAGACGTTCCGCAAAGCCGTGGAAACCAACGCCCGCAAGCTCAAGGCCGGCAACGACAAGATCGAAAAGGACGACATCTTCGCCGGACTCACCGCGGTGCTGACCGTCCGGCTGGCCGAGCCGCAGTTCGAGGGCCAGACCAAGGAGATCCTGGGCACCTCCGCCGTCCGCGCCATCGTGGCCAAGGTAGTAGAGCACGAGATCAACGCCAAGCTGACCTCGGCCAACCGCAATGACAAGGCCCAGTCGGCGCTGCTGCTGGAAAAGATCGTCAGCGAGATGAAGTCCCGCATCTCGGCCCGCGTCCACAAGGAAACCCAGCGCCGCAAGAACGCGCTGGAGACCTCCTCCATGCCCACCAAGCTGGCGGACTGCCGCACGGACGACGTCGCCCGCTCCGAGCTGTTCATCGTGGAGGGCGACTCCGCGCTCGGCACGGCGAAGCTGGCACGCTCCTCGGACTTCCAGGCGCTGCTGCCCATCCGCGGAAAGATCCTGAACGTCCAGAAGGCCTCGGTGGGGGACATGCTCTCCAACGCCGAATGCGCCGCCCTCATCCAGGTGGTGGGGGCCGGCTCCGGCCGGAGCTTCGACATCGGCGCGGCCCGCTACGGCAAGGTGATCCTCATGACGGACGCCGACGTCGACGGCGCCCACATCCGGACCCTGCTCCTGACGCTGTTCTTCCGGTACATGCGTCCGATGATCGATCAGGGGCGGGTCTTTGCCGCCGTCCCGCCGCTGCACCGGGTGGAGGTCATCAACGCCGGCCAGAAGGCCAACGACATGGTCTACACCTACTCCGAGGCGGAACTGCACGTGCTGCTGGCCCGGCTGGCCAAGGAAGGCAAGCGGTACAAGGAACCCATCCAGCGCTACAAGGGCCTGGGTGAGATGGACGCGGGGCAGCTGGCCGAGACGACGATGGACCCGCGGCACCGCACCCTGCGCAAGGTCGGGATCGAGAACGCGAAACAGGCCGAGGACACGTTCGACCTGCTGATGGGCTCCGACGTCGCACCGCGCAAGGACTTCATCATCGCCGGCGCCGCCGGCCTGGACCGGGAGCGCATCGACGCCTGACCCCTCGGCGGGCTGCCCGCCGTCTCCGCACCGCCGCCGTCTCCGCACCGCGCCCCCCGTCTCCGTCCGCCCCGTGCGGCGGTGCGGATGGGGTTCGGTGGAGGTTCAGCCGAGCAGGCCCGGAACAATGAGCAGCGCCGTCGGCAGCGCGAGCAGCAGCAGGCAAACGGCAAGGACCGCGGCGCGCAGCCCTTGCGGCAGCGGAGGCTGCGGGGAGAGCAAACGGCTGACGCGGGAGGCCGTGGTGCGGGCCGAGCCGGCCCCGCCGGTGGCGCCGGGCTGGCCGGAATCGATGTCCGAGAGATCGGGCTGGCTGAACGCCATCGGGCCCGCGGGGGTGCCGGGAGAGCCGCTGGCCACGATGGCGATGGCCTTGATCAGGGTGGCCCTGCTTTCTGTCCGCAGCGCGACATCGTCGGCGAGCATCTCGATCAGCGAGCTGACAGCCTCCTGTGCCAGCCGGGTGGTGGGAAGCCATGGCAGGGCCTGGCGCCAGGCGGCGAAGGCCCACAGCAGCAGATGGTGGCGCTGGCTCAGGTGGGCGTTTTCGTGGATCAGCACGGCCCGCAGTTCCGCGGGTTCGAGGGCCGCCATCAGCCCGTCGGAGAGCACCGTCACGGAGCGTGCGCCGCCGGGAAGGCAGTAGGCGACCGGGGAGTCCAGATTGATCACCATGGTCCCGGGGCCGTCGGCCGAGGGGGAGGCGAGCAGGTCCAGCAGCTCCCGGTGCCGCCGCCGTTGCCGCTGGATCTTGTAATACGTCAGCAGCAGGGTGAAGACGAGATGGGCGGTCAGGAGCGCCGCGGCGGACAGGGCGAAGATGTGCCAGAAGCCGAGGTCCGTGGTGGGTGCATTGATCAACACCATTCCGGCCAGGGCCTTCAGCCCCGCCAGCAGGTTGTCCCCGACGGGCTCCAGCCCGTAGACCAGCATGGCGCCGATCATGGACAGGCCGCCGGCAAGGGCGATCGCCTGCCAGAGCAGCATCGCCGTGAACGGGGACCGCGCCGTCCAGTGGGCGCGCGAAAGAAGGATAGGTACCGGCCAGGCCAGTACTATCGCCAGGACCGCCAGAAAATATGAGGTCCAGAACATCGGGCGCTAGCTGCGGCCCAGCAGTTTGCGCAATGTCTCCGCTTCAGTGTCCGTGACCGAACCAATGAACCGTGCCAGCACCGCCTCGCGGTCCGGAGCGGATCCCAGCACCTCGTGCATGAGCTCCGCGGTGTGGTCTGCCCGGCTCGACACGGCCTGGTAGCGGTGCGGGCGGGTGCCGCGTTCGCGTTCGACCAGGCCCTTCCGCTCCAGGCGGGAGAGCACGGTGAGCACGGTGGTGACGGCCAGGTCCTTGCCTTCATGTCCGGCGCTGCCGTCCTCGGACCGGGTGCTTTGCGCGAGCCGGTCCCGCAGCGTATTGGCCGTGGCAGCCTCTTGGCCTGCCCAGAGCAGATCCATCACTGCCCGTTCCAGTTCACCGAGACTTGCCATTCCGTACGTCCTTCGTTTCCGGCCGCCCCGTCCGGCACTTCTGCCGTGCCGGGGGCGGCATGTGGTTGCTTCGGTTTCAAATTTACCGTGTTTTGCGCATTCTTTCTACATGAGGTAGAACATGACCGCTCCGGCGTGTCGGGGCATCCGGGGCGGCGCGGCACGCCGATTGCGGGGCGTGGCACCCCGTGGGAGTCTGGATACGGGAATGCGCCGATTTGTTCTACACTGTGTAGAAGTATCATTTCTACGTCACGTAGAAATTGCTCACGCCTAGCCAAAAGTAGGGACTGCCTTGGACGCCTTGGAAATCGCACGCTGGCAATTCGGAGTCACCACCGTCTACCACTTCATGATGGTGCCGCTCACGATCGGCCTCGGCCTGGTCGTGGCCGTGATCCAGACGCTCTGGTACCGGACCGGCAAGCCGGAATACCTCCGGATGACCAAGTTCTGGGGCAAGCTCTTCCTGATCAACTTCATCATGGGCGTCGCCACCGGGATCGTGCAGGAATTCCAGTTCGGGATGGCGTGGAGCGAATACAGCCGCTTCGTCGGCGACGTCTTCGGCGCGCCGCTGGCCCTGGAGGCACTGCTGGCGTTCTTCGTGGAATCCACGTTCCTGGGCCTCTGGATCTTCGGCTGGAAACAGCTCAAGCGCGGCGTCCACCTCGCCTGCCTCTGGATCGCCGTGATCGGCTCCGTGTTCTCCGCCTACTTCATCATCGTGGCCAACAGCTGGATGCAGCACCCCGTCGGCGTCGAAATGATCAACGGACGGCCCGTCATGACAGACGCGTGGGCCGTCTTCACCAACAACACCGCCCTCGTCGCGGTTCCGCACACCCTTTTCGGCGCCCTCGCCGTCGCCGGCGCCTTCCTCCTGGGCATCGCCTGGTACCACCTGTGGCGCCGCCGCCATGACGGCATCGACACCGTCGACGCCGACGGCAGGGTCGTCCCCGGCGAATCCACCGTCCCGGGACGTGACCGCGCCGACCACGCCGTCTGGATCCGCTCCCTGCGGATCGGCGCCGTCGTCGCCATGATTTCCTTCGCCGGCACCGCCATCACCGGCGACCTCCAGGGCAAGCTCATGTTCGAACAGCAGCCGATGAAGATGGCCGCCGCAGAGGCCGCCTGCCACGACGGCACCGGCTTCTCCGTGCTCAGCGTCGGCAACGTCGGCTCCAAAAACTGCGACGACGTCGTGGCCGTGATCGAGGTCCCGGGCATCCTGTCCTTCCTGGCCAAGGGCGACTTCAGCACCGAGGTCAAGGGCGTGAACAGCCTGCTGGACCAGTACAAGGCCGACTACGGCACCCACCTGCCGGACAACCCCATCTACGGGGACCGGGCCGGGCAGGAGATCCAGTACGTGCCGGTCATGGAAGTCACCTACTGGGGCTTCCGGATGATGATCGGTTTCGGCGGAATCGCGGCCCTCGCCGCGCTCGTGGCGCTCTGGGCCACCCGCAAGGGAACGGTCCCGGCCTCCCGCGGGCTCATGCGCGTGGCCGTGTTCGGCATCCTGGCGCCGTTCGGGGCCAACGCCGCCGGCTGGATCTTCACGGAGATGGGCCGCCAGCCCTTCGTCGTCGCCCCCAACCCGGATCCCAGCGGCATCGACCAGGTCTTCATGTTCACCGCCGCGGCCGTTTCCCCGGGCGTTTCCGCGGGCGAGCTCGTGACCTCCCTCGTGGTGCTGACCGCCGTCTACGCTGTGCTGCTGGTGGTCGAGGTCAGGCTCCTGGTCAAGTACATCCGCGGCGGCGTGGTGTCGGCGATGCCGGAACTCGTCCATGTCCCCGTCGTCGAAAACGAGGACGCCACCGGCGGCGGACCCGGCAAGCCCGGGGCCGGCGACGACGTCCTGGCCTTCGCCTACTAGGCATCCGCCCACTTAGCATTCGCCACCAGGCATTCGACAACCAAGAAGCGCAGAGGATTCTCAGCATGGAACTGCTACCCACCATCTGGTTCATTGTCATCGCGGTGCTGTGGACGGGCTATCTCTTTCTCGAGGGCTTTGACCTCGGCGTCGGCATGCTGATGAAGGGCTTCGCCCGGAACAACACCGAACGCCGCGTCCTGCTCAACACGATCGGCCCCGTCTGGGACGGCAACGAGGTCTGGCTCATCACCGCCGGGGCCGCCACCTTCGCGGCCTTCCCGCTCTGGTACGCGTCCCTGTTCTCCGCCCTCTACCTCCCGCTGCTGCTGGTCCTCGTGGCCCTCATCTTCCGCGCCGTGGCCTTCGAATACCGCGGCAAGGTGGACAACCCGCAGTGGCGCGCCCGCTGGGACTGGGCTATCGCCCTCGGCTCCCTCGTGGCGGGCTTCGGCATCGGCGCCGCGCTGGCGCTGACCACTACGGGACTGCCGCTGAACGCCAACGGTGACCGCGAGGGCGGCCCGTTCGCCTGGTTCAACGCCTACGCCGTGCTCGGCGGCCTCGCCGTCGTCGGATTCTCCCTCCTGCACGGGCTCGCCTTCCTGGCCCTGAAGACCGACGGCGACGTCCGCCACCGGGCACGCCGCTGGTTCGTCCGGCTGCTGCCGGTGCTGCTCCTGCCGATTGCGGGCTGGGCCGTAAGCCTGCAGCTGCTCAGCGGCGAGGCCTGGACGGTGGCCGCCGTCGTCGCCGCGGTCGTGGCGGCCGCCCTCGCCTGGGCCTTCGCCCGCAAGGGTGCGGAGGGCCGCGCATTCCTGTCTTTGGGCGCCTTCCTCCTGCTCGGCAGCGCCTCGATCTTCGGAGCGGCGTTCCCGGTGGTGCTGCCGTCGACGCTGAACCCGGCCTTCAACCTGACAATCTCCAACGCCTCCTCCTCCGACTACACGCTGGGGCTGATGAGCATCGTGGCGTGCGTGGGGCTGCCGCTGGTGCTGGCCTACCAGGCCTGGACCTACTGGGTGTTCCGGCGCCGCGTGAGCGCCGCGCACATCCCCGAGGCCCACAGCTTCCTTCCCGCGATCGCCGCCAAAGCGCTGGCACCCAAGGACTGACACCTGATGAGACCGCAGTTCCCGGCCGGCCCCGCAGCCCGTTCCGCCCTCTACCTGCTCGGCCTGCTCGCCGCCCTGAAGGCGTTCTCCCTCGTCCTGATGGGCCAGGCGGTCGCGGCGATGCTCGGCGGGCTGATGGCCCCCGGCCCCGCATGGAGCGGACAGCCGGTCTGGGACGGCCCCCTGGGCTGGGGCCTGGCCGGCGTGATCCTGCGGTCCCTGACCGTCTGGGCGCAGGCCGTCGCGTCCCGCCGTGCCGCGCTGGGCGTGAAGGAGGAGCTGCGCTCCCGGCTGCTGGAGCGGGCCCTGCGCAACGGGACCCGCGCCGCAGGCCCGTCCGACGGCGGCCTCGCCGTCCTGGCCACGCGCGGACTGGACGCCCTGGACTCCTATTACACCCAGTTCCTGCCCGCGCTGGTGAACTGCGCCGCCATCCCGCTGCTGCTCGGGGCGCGGATACTCTTCGCCGACTGGATCAGCGCCGTGGTGATCGTGCTGACCGTGCCGCTCGTGCCGCTGTTCATGGTGCTGATCGGGCGCTACACCGAAGAGCGGGTCAAGGAGGCGCAGTCCGCGCTGGCCCGGCTGTCCGGCCACATGCTGGAACTCGCCAAGGGCCTGCCCGTCCTGGTGGGCCTGGGCCGCGCCACGGCCCAGCGGAAGGCCCTCGAGGACATCTCCGAGGAGTACCGCGTCCGGACCATGGGGACCCTGCGCACGGCGTTCCTGTCCGCCCTGGCGCTGGAACTCATCGCCACCATCTCGGTGGCCGTGGTGGCCGTCTTCATCGGTGTCCGGCTGGTCAACGGCGACATGGCCCTCGAGGCCGGGCTGCTGGCGCTGATCCTGGCCCCCGACTGCTACCTTCCGCTCCGGGAGCTCGGCACCGCCCACCACGCGAGCGACGACGGCCGGGCCGCGCTCGCCGAAACCACCGCGGTCCTCGACGCACCCGAACCCGCACCCCTGGAACCCGCGCAACTGGGACCCGGGTCCCCGGGACCCGTCGGCCCCCGGAACGCCGTGCGTGGCCTGCCCGCCCGGCCTCCCGCCGTCGTCGTGAGCGGACTGACGGTCCGCTACGGCGGCAGGACGGACGCCGCCGTCGGGCCGCTCAGCTTCACCGCCGCGCCGGGCCGGATCACGGCCCTGGACGGCGCCAGCGGGGCCGGCAAGAGCACCGTGCTGGGCGTGCTGGCCGGCACCATCGGGGCCGGGGGCGGCACGGCGGTCAGCGGCCGGCTCGAAGGCTTCACGAGGGCGGACATCGCCTGGGTCCCGCAGCATCCGGTGATGGTGGCCCCGACGGTGCTGGACGAGATCCGGCTGTACCTGGGCGACGAGGGCTCCGCTGCAGCCGCGGCGGCCTCCGGCGCAGCAGCGGACGCCGCGGCGCACCGCTGCCTGGCCGCCTGCGCCGCGGACCATCTGGCGGCCAAGCACGCAGCCGAGCTCAGTCCGGGGGAGTTGCGCCGGGTGGCGCTGGCCCGCGGGCTGGCCCGGATCGAGGCCAGCGCCACCGTGCTGCTGCTCGATGAACCCACCGCCCACCTGGACCGGGAGTCCGCCGCCGCGGTCAGCCGCGCCATCGCGGCCCTGCGCGGCCGGGTCACCGTGCTGCTCGTGGCGCACGACCGCACGACCCGGGAGCTGGCGGACGAAATCGTGCCGGTCGCGGCCGGCCGGGTGCCGGAGGCCGGCGACCAGCCGCGCGAAAACCGGCCCGAACACCTGCCCGGGCCGCGGCCGCGGCCGCAGCGGCCGGTCGCACTGGCGGCAGTCGAGGCCGTCACGGTCCACGCCTCAAGGAACCCCTGGGCAGCCGCACCGCGTCGCCGCAGCACCCCAGAAGAAACTTCCGGCAGCACAACAACACAGCTGCGCCGCCTGCTGGCCCCCGTGGGTGCAAAGTTCGCCGCCGCCGGCGCCGTGGGCACCCTGGCCGCCCTCTTCGCCGTCGCCCTGGCCGGACTCTCCGGCTGGCTGATCATCCGAGCCAGCGAACAGCCGCCCATCCTGTACCTGCTCACCGCGATCGTGGGCGTGCGGTTCTTCGGCATCGGGCGCGCGGCCCTGCGCTACGCCGAACGGCTGCTGCTGCACGACGCCGTCTTCTCGGCCCTGACCAGGCTCCGCGGCCGGCTCTGGGGATCTCTGAGCCGCCGTGCTTTGTCGCTGCGCAGGCTCCTGCAGGGCGGCAACGTCCTCGGGACGGTCGTGGACGACGTCGACACGGTCCGGGAACTGCTGCCCCGCGTGGTCCTTCCGCCGCTGACAGCCGTGGCCGTTGCGGCTGCCGCGGTGGTCGGGATCGGGGTGCTGCTGCCGGCGGCGCTCCCGGCCCTGGCCGCCGCCGCGCTGGTCAGCCTCGTCGCGGCGCCGGCGCTGGCGCTGGCGGCGGACCGGATGTCCGCACGCACCGAACAACGCCTCCGCTCCGGGGTCCTGCGGGACGTGGCGGCCGCGCTGGACGCCCGGGCCGAACTGCACGCCAACGGAGTCGCCGCCCCGGTCCTGGCCGCCATCGGCCGGGCCGACCGCTCCGCGACCGCGGCCTCGCAGCGTTCCGCGTGGGCCGAGGGGCTTGGCCAGGGACTCACGGTGCTGGCCTGCGGGGCGGCGGCCCTCGCCAGCGCCGTGCTCGCCGCGCCGCTGGTCGTCGCCGGCGCCGTGGAACCGGGGACCGTCGCCGTCGTTGTCCTGCTGCAGCTTGCCCTCGTGGAGCCTTACGCGGCGATCACGACGGCGGTGCGCCAGTACCCGGCGCTGCGCGCCGTGCTGCGCCGGATCAGCGCCGCCGGAGTCCTGGAGCGCGGCACGGACGCCGGCCCCGAGCCGGTGTCCGGCGGCCTGGTGCCGGTGGCCGTGCGGCCCGGCGGGACGCCGGGGATCGAACTGGTGGACCTCGCGGCCGCCTGGCCCGGCGGCGACGCCGTCTTTGAGGGGCTCACCGCGTCCGCCGGCCCCGGGCGCTGGCTGGCCGTGACCGGGGCGTCCGGGTCCGGGAAATCCACCCTGTTGGCCGTGGTCCTGGGATTCCTGCCGGCACGCAGCGGCCGGATCCTCCTCAGCGGACGGGCCGCGTGGTGCCCGCAGGAGGCGCACCTGTTCGACTCCACCATCCGTGGAAACCTCATGCTGGGCCTGCCGGGTACGCCGGGTGGGACGACAAGGGCAGCGGGGGATGACCGGATGCGGGAGGCCCTGGCCGCCGTCGGATTGGGAGCTCTGCTGGAGCGGCTCGAGGACGGGCTGGACACGAGGATCGGCCCGGGGGGCGCGTTTCTCAGCGGCGGGGAGCGTCAGCGCCTGGCCGTCGCCCGCACCCTCATGACCGGGGCGGATGTGATCCTGCTCGATGAACCCACGGCGCACCTGGACGCGGAGTCCGGCCGGGCCATGCTCGCCGAACTGCGGCATGGGCTCCGGGACCGGACCGTGGTCCTTGTGACGCACAACCCGGAGGACATCGGCCCCGAAGACGACCGCCTGGACCTCGACGACGCCGCCAGGATTGCGCCGGTTCTGGCGCGGGCATAAGCCTGCGCCAGGTCTGTTTCCGGGGAACTCTCCAGAGCACCGGCACCCGGCACCCGGCACCGGGGCCGAGGGCGATGCGCGCACGGCCGGCGCCTGGGCTAATACTGTCGCAGGTCGGCAGTAGATTTTGTTCATGGACGGCAGCAGGGAGTTCGTCTCCTTCAAGGAGGCGGGGCAGGACGCAGGGCCTGTCCTGGGCTTGCTCCGGACGCTGGCCGCAACAGCCGTGGATGATGCGGCGGGCTTCGGATTCGCCGAGGCGGCGGACTTCGCCGGCGAGGTGGAGGAACTCTCGCGGACCGTGGAATATCTGCAGCTCGTCGCGGCCGGGGCGGTGGACCGGGCCAGGAAACTGCCGGCGGCAACGGCCCCCGCGGGCACCACATCGTGGGCCACCGGGTGGCGGGAGAGCCCCGGCGAAAGCCCCGGCGGCAGCCCGGGCAGCGCCGCCGCGGCTGGCGCTGCCGTGGCGTCCAACCCGGGCGGCGCCGCCGCCGGGGCTGACGCTTCCGTGGCGGCCGCCGGGACCGGGGCCGTGGATGACGGCTGCCGGAACACCATGGAGTTCCTGCGGGCGCGGCTGCGGATCAGCGCCGCGGAGGCCCGCCGCCGGCTCTCCCTGGCCGGCAGTGTCCTGCCGCGCCCGGTACTCGCCGGCCGGCAGCCGCTGCCTGCCCTCCGTGCGGAACTCGCAGAGGCCCTCGCCGCCGGGGAGGTCGCGTCCCGGTCCGCGACCATCATCGCCCTGGCCCTGGACGGCGTCCGGCACAGCTGCGACGCCGCGGCCGCGGCGGCGATGGAGCACGCCCTGACGCGCACCGCCGCCGAGAACGACCCCGACTTCCTGGCACGGATCGCCCGGCGCTGGGCCGATGCCCTGGACCAGGACGGCGCCGAACCCTCAAGAGCTCCTGCGCCAGCTCCAGGGCGCCTTCATCCGCCGCACCCGCCGCGGCCTGCACCACCTGGAAATCTTCGCGACCGCCGACCAGTTCGAACAGCTCCTCACCGTCATGAACACCGCCACCAACCCCCGCACCAGCGGCACGGGGCCATCCAGCGCTTCCAGCGACGGCCAGGATCCCGGGCCCGGCCCCGCCCCCGCCGCCTCCGCCGCCGCTTCCGCCGGGGCTGCCCGGGCGGCCGCCGCCGTGATCCCGCGTGCCGGCGGGGAAGAGGACACTGATCCCGGCGCGGCGGGGCTGGACCTCCGCTCCCGGCCGCAGAAACTCCTCGACGGCCTCGTCGGGGCCTGCAAGGCCGCGCTGGCGTCCGGCGGGCTGCCCGCCGCGGGAGGACTGCGCCCCCAGGTCATGGTCACCATCGACTACCGGGACCTGCTCGGAAGGCTCGGGGACACCGGCACCGCGGCCGGCAGCCACACCGGCGGCAGCCAACCCGGCCGGGGCCCGGCACCGGGACACACCGGAACCCTGAACACCGGAACGCTGCTGTTCACCGGGCCCGTGACGGCCGCCACCGTGCGGAAGATCGCCTGCGACGCGGACATCATCCCGGTGCTGCTCGGGACCGAGGGCAGGATCCTGGACATCGGCCGGACCTCACGGATCTTCCCGCCCCACATCCGCAAGGCCCTCACCGCCCGGGACCAGGGCTGCGCCTTCCCCGGCTGCACCATCCCCGCGCCCTGGTGCGAAGCCCACCACATCAGCTACTGGTCCCGCGGCGGCACCACCAGCACCGACAACGGCACGCTCCTCTGCGGTCACCACCACCACCTGGTCCACAAGGAACAATGGACCATCCAGCTCCGCACCGGCATCCCCTGGTTCATCCCCCCGCCCCACATCGACCCGCGCCAGGTGCCACGAAGAAACCACTACTTCCGCCTCGACTGACTGAGCCCGACCAACACTCGACGACGTGGGGCGTTGATCGACGAGGGAGGCGATTAACCCCTGTGTCTAAAACGACGTTCACAAGCTCCGGAGCGCATTGTGAGGAGCCGCCGCCGGTCGATGCCGTCCCCGAGCCGCCCGGCGGTCAGCAGCAAGGCCGCGAACACCACGGAGTGGGTGCTGTTCACCCGTTCGGCATCGGCGAGGTCCAGTTTCAGGTCCCGGATAATGGCTGGCGGTGAGACCCCGCCGACGGTGCCGTCGATGACGATGGACAGCCCGGCTGCCCGTACTGCGAGTCCGGTCCATCGTTTCTGGGCGCCGGTGCCGGCGCTTCTAGGTTCAGGGTCATCTCTGCCGCTTTTGGGGCAGGCATGTTCAGTTGGCGCGGCTGAGTTCGGCTTCGGCGGTCGCTTTGCCGGAGACGCGCTTGCCCAGGGTGATGAATAGGAGGATCAGGCCGGCAGTGAGGCCCATGTGGCCCAATCCGGAAATGCCTGGGATCGCAGCTGACGGTGTGATGCCTTGGACGGTCAGGATGCCGCCGAGGACCATCATGGCCGCCGTGAGGGCCAGACCGGCGTTGTAGGTCCAGAAGAATACGTTGAACATGCGCAGGCCGGAGAGGTTCAAGAGTTTATCCAGTGCCAGGACGCCGAGGAAGAACAACATTCCTGAGGCCAGGAGGTGCGTGTGTACCAGGGAGAGTTGGCTGTCGCCGCTGAAGTCGTTGGCTTTGGTGAATTCGCGGTAGAACAGGCCGGTCGCGAGGCCCGCGGTCAGGTAGGAGAGGGCGGCGTAGTAAGTCTTTTTCATGAGGGTGATCCTTGGATTGATGGGGGCCGCGGTTGAATTCAGGGAATGCGCGGTGGAGGCTATCAGACCGTTGTGAGGACGGGGGCGGTGAGTTTTCCGTCGCGCATGGTGGCCACCGAGTTGGTCAGCGGGACGAATTCGGTGTCGTGGGTGACCATGACGGTGGCGACCATGAAGTCGTCCGTGACCTGGCGAAGGAGCCGGACGATGGAGTCGCTGCGTTCGTGGTCCAGGGCCGCGGTCGGTTCGTCCACGAGCAGGACCTTGGGATCGCCCATCAGGGCGCGGGCGATGTTGACCCGCTGGCGCTGCCCGCCGGAGAGCTGGTGCGGGCGCTTGTTCGCGCAGGAGCTGAGTCCGACAATGTCGAGGAGTTCGGCGGCTTTGACCCGGGCAGCCTTGAGGGGTTTTCCCCGCAGATGGTCGCCGATGATGAGCTGCTCGGCCGCGGTGAGGGACGCGAGCAGGTTCGGCTGCTGGAAGATGATGCCGATGTTCTCCCGCCGCAGGGCAGTCAGGTCCTTGTCCCTGAGCCCGGTGGCGTCGGTGCCGTCGATAATCACCAGTCCATGGGTGGGGCGGACGAGGGTGGCGGCGGCGGCCAGCAGACTGGACTTACCGGACCCGGAGGGTCCCACGAGCGAGACCATCCGGCCGGCCTCGACAGTGAGGTTCACGGCGTCCAGGGCTTTGATGGTACCGTCCCCGTCCGGGTATTCAAGGGTGACGTTGACCAGGTTCAGGGCCCCCCGGGCGGTGGACCGGGTGTCGAGAGGGGTGGGGGTGGAAGGCATAGGGTTAGTTCCTTTCAGAAGGTGCCTGGGCGGAATCTGTGGCAGGGCCCGCGGACGGGACCCGCTGGCTGGGGAGAGTCTTTAGTTCCCGCCGAGGGCGATCAGGGCGTCGACCTTGGTGACGCGGCGGACGGCCAGTGCCGCGCCGGCCAGGCCGAGGGCGATGATTCCGAGGATGGGCAGGAGTGTCGTTGCGGGGGTGACCAGGAAGGGGGCTGCCTGGGCTGCGAAGAAGCCGCCGAGGATGCCGACCCCGCCGCCGATTCCGGCCCCGGCCAGCAGAACGATCGCGGCCTGGGTGATGGCGTCGCGCAGGACGTAACCGCCGGATGCTCCCATGGCCTTCAGGACAGCGATATCGCGGGTCCGCTGGACGGTCCATACGGTCAGGAAGGCCACGATGACCAGTGCCGAGATGCCGTAGAGGAAGGCCTGCATCAGCGTCAGGGAACCGTTTTCGCTCTTGAAGGAGCCCAGGGCCTGGAAGGATCCGGTGCGTGAAGCGCTCACGGTGTTCGCTGCCGCGTTGGCGGCGGCCTCGTCAACGGTGGCGCCGTCGTTGTAGGTGATGGCGGCGACGGTTCCGAGCTGGCCAGGGTCCGTCAGATGGGCCAGTTTGGACCAGACGGGCAGGGCGGTCCAGACCACACTCGTGTGGGAGTACCACTGGTCGTCAACCACGCCGCTGACGGTCAGTTCGGTTCCTCCGACGCTGGCCTTGTCCCCGATGTTCAGGGACAGGGCCGTGGCCACGGTCTTGCCGATCACGACAGTGTCGGCGGCAACGGATGACGGTGCCAGCTGGCCGTCCGGTGCAACGCCGAAGACTGCGACGTTGGTGGTCCCGGTGCCCGTGCCGCTGTCTGTGGCCACGGACTGGAACCGGGTCTGGCTGATGCCCAGGGCTTCGGCGTTTTGGACTCCGGCCCGGTTCTTCCAGCTGTCCACCTGCGCGGCGGTGACTTCACTTTCGGTGAAGGATGCCTTGGGCTCGTTGGTGCCGGGGGCGCCGAACACGATGCTGTCCACCGCCTTGGACGCGACTCCGCTGCCGTGGATGGCGCCGAGTTTGTCGATCGCTGAGGTCGACTGGTCGCCCAGGCCCGCGGTCAAACCGGAGAGCATGACGAGCAGCAGGGTGATCAGGGCGATTACGCCGCCCATCAGGGCGAATCGTCCTTTGGCAAAGCGGATATCGCGTAAGGCAAGAAACACGTTTTTCTTCTTTCAATGGCTGATGAGGTGGCCGAAAGGCTCATGTATCCACTCTCCCGCGGGTCGGAACCGGCACCATCGGGGAGTCGGTTGATACGCGGCGGACAAATGGTTGACCCCCGGGTCAACCATTTGGTTGATCCAGCCCGGGCCTGCCGCGCATAAGCTGATCTAATGCCTGCCACGGAACACCTACGGCCCCCGGACGAAACCGGTATGCTTGGGCCCGCCGACCCCCTTAGTGGCCTGGACGCTGCGCCCTCCGTTGCGATCGTGCGCGTGCTGAGACTGACGCTCCATGTGGGTTTCGCCGCCCTGCTGGGTGTGGCCGTGCTGAGGCTGCTGTTATCCGGTGGCGGTGACCCGATCCGGTATGCCTGGGCCGGGACCGCGTTTGTTCTGGCCGGGGTCTATCTGGCCGGCACCATCATGGAGAAGCGCTTCGCCGTCGGCAGCACGGGTTTCGATCCACATCGCTACGGAGTCCTGTGGCTGGGAATCGTCACTGCACTGTGGGCCGTCCTGCTTGCCGGGAGTTCCGACTTTGCCTGGCTGGCATTCCCGCTCTTCTTCCTGCACCTGCACCTGTTGCCACGACGGATCGCGCTGCCGACCATCGCGGTGATGACGGCGGCGGTCATTGCCGCCCAGTGGGCCGCCAGCGGACTCCCGGCCCCCCATCTTGCGATCGTGCTGGGGCCGATTTTTGGTGCGGCGTTTGCCGTCGTCACCGGACTGGCCTACCGCGCCTTGTACCGCGAGGCAGCGAACCAGCGACGTGCCGCAGATGAACTCCGCCGGACCAGGGCGGAGCTGGCCGCATCCCAGCACGACGCCGGCGTGCTGGCCGAGCGCGGGCGCCTTGCCCGGGAAATCCACGACACCCTGGCCCAGGGGCTCTCCAGTATCGTGCTGATGGCCCGTGCGGCGGAAAAATCGCTTGCGGATGGAGACACCGCCACAGCAGCAGCACGCTTTGCAACGGTGCAGCAGACCGCCTCGGACAATCTGGCTGAGGCGCGCAACTTTGTCCGCGGGCTCTCCTCCCCGCAACTGCAGGAAACGTCCTTGGTGGAAGCCCTGCGCAGGCTCTGCGAAGGAACGGAAACCAGCACCGCTGCCCGTGGCATCGCGCTGCGGTGCCGGTTCGAGTTCGACGGCGACGCCGCCGAACTGCCGCAGCCGTACCGGGTGACCCTGCTGCGCGCCGCCCAGGCCAGCCTCGCCAACGTCAGGGACCACGCCAAAGCCAGCAACGCCGTCGTGACCGTCGCCTTCCTGGGCACTGAAGTGACCATGGACATCTATGATGACGGCGTCGGTTTTGATCCGGCCGGCTCGCGGGCCGGCACGAGGGCCCGCACCGACGGCAGCGGTTTCGGGTTGCGGTCCCTACAGGAACGGGTGAGGGCACTCAAAGGCTCTCTCGAACTGGAATCGTCGCCGGGTGAGGGGACGGTGGTGGCCATCCGCCTACCTCTGGATGAGGTATCGGAGAGTGAAGAACGATGAATGAAATCCGCATTCTGCTGGTTGATGACCACCCTGTGGTCAGAGCCGGGCTGCGGGCCATGCTCACCGAATTCGAGGGCATCTCAGTAGCTGCTGAAGCCGCCGACGGCAACGCCGCGCTCAAGGAACTGAAACGGCTGCAGACCTTGGGCGAACCGGTGGACGTTGTGCTCATGGACCTGCAAATGGGTGCCGGCATGGACGGAGTCACCGCGACCGCAAAGATCAGGCGGCTGGACGCACCTCCGCCGGTGCTGATTCTGACCACCTACGACACGGACGCGGACATCCTGGCGGCCGTGGAGGCAGGCGCCAGCGGCTACATGCTCAAGGACGCGCCTTCCGAACAGATCCGGCAGGCCGTTGTCGCGGCCGCCGCCGGTCAGACCGCCTTGGCCCCCAGAGTTTCCGCCCTGCTCATGGACCGGATCAGCAACCCCGGCCCGTCACTGACACCTCGGGAAGTCCAGTTGCTCGAGCTTCTCGCGACAGGGCTATCCAACCGGGCCATCGCAAAACAGATCTTCATCTCAGAGGCAACGGTGAAGACCCATCTGGTGCACATCTTCGGAAAACTCGGCGTGGACAACCGCACTGCAGCCATCGCCGCAGCAACCCGGCGACGCATCATCCGGGCTGCCGGGCACTAGCCAGCCGCGCTTGTGTGACCCGCCGCGCCCTGCCTTTCCACGCCCTACCCGTCCACATCGTGGAGGTGATGGACGGCGTCGTGCAGGAAGTACTGGGCGAAGGTCAGGATGGTGAACACCGACCCGTTGCTGCGGGTGCCCTTGCGGCCCCACTGCTCCTCGGGGACAGCCGCAAAGGACGCAGCGATCCGCTCGCCCGCGGCGGTCAGCGTGGCGCCGACCCCGGCCGGATCGGCGTGGGCGTAGTCCTTCTCGACGGCTGCCCGGTCCTGGTCCCAGTCCTCGAACCGGGCGCCGTCCTCGCTGAGCATCAGGCCCAGCCGGTAGTCGAACAACGTGAAGACGTCCCGGACGTGGCAGGCGTACTCGAGCACGGACCAGGTGGCGTCGTCGGGCCGCTGTGACACGCCGGGCCGGCGCAGCGCCGCACGCCAGCGCGGGAGCATGCCGGCGATGCTCGCCGGCACCGTGGCCGGGGTGGCCGCCGAGGCATCGAAACCGCACTCGGGACAGGGCCGCTGCAGCACCCAGGTCCAGTCCTTGTTGTCCGGGATGATAGGCATGCGAGCAGTCTAAGCGCATTTCTCCCGGAGCAGCCGAGCGGCGGATGCGGTCCACGGCGCGCCCTGCCGGCGGCGCGAGGGCTGCGACTGGTAGAGGTGTGCACCCCGAGCGGGCGTGACATAGAGCGCGCCGAGTTCGCCGCCGGGACGCAAGTTGCCTAAGGGGGCCTGCCTTTGTAGCCCATGCCGGCCGTGGCACCTCACCTCGAAATCGGACTCACAGGTTCCCGCGTGGGTCCGACGTCGTTGTTTCGTGTAGTTCCGGGCTTGGAGGTGAGCCAGCGCCGGCCATTTGCCACAGATGGCCGGAACGCCGGACCCAATTGCGGCCCTTTGTGTCGAATGGGTGACCCGCGACCCGCGACCCTGGCGCCTTCGTCGGTGGAAGCCCGGCGCCCGCCCGCCATGTTGACAGCGGGAGGCTAGGCTTCGGTCCCAAGTTCCTCGGGCCAGGCCATGCTCGGGCCGATCGCGTCGACGGCCTGGGAGAGCGGGATCCCGGAACCGTCGCGGCGGCCGTGCTCCCCGGGCAGGGACCGCGCCGCGCCGGCCAGCGAGGACGCCTTCGCCGGGCCGTGCCCGGCCCAGGTGAGCAGCAGGGTGTCCTCGCCCTTGAGGAAGCGGTGCGCCCGGACGCCGGCCGTGCCGCGGCCCTTCGCCGGGCACTCGGAGAGCGCGGTGACCTTGGCGGTTCCCGGATCGGTGCCCGGGAGGGCGCCCTCGGTGCCGGCAATCGTCACGACGACGGCGGCGCTGTCGGCCGCGCCGGCGGTGCCGAAGAACAGGACCCGGTCCCCGCCGGCCAGCTTGATGCCGGCCATTCCGCCGGCGGTCCGGCCCTGCGGCCGCACGGCGGCGGCGCTGAAGCGCAGCAGCTGCGCCTGCTGCGTCACGAAGACGAGGTCGACGTCGTCGGACCCGGCGGGTGCGACGCCCACCACGGTGTCCTTGTCCTTGAGCGCGATGACTTCCCAGTCCTCGCGGTTCAGCGGATAGTCGGCCTGCACGCGCTTGACCACGCCCTGGGCCGTCCCGACCGCCAGGACCTCGTCCAGCGGCGCGAACGCCACGAGCGTTTCGCCCTTCAGCAGGGTGATGAAGTCCTTGGCCGGCACGCCGCCGGCCATGTTGGGGGTTCCCGACGTCGGCGGCAGCACCGGCATGTCCATCACCTGCAGGCGCAGCATCCGGCCCTGGGACGTGACAGCCGCAATCTCGCCGCGCGCGGAGGTCTTGACCACGGACCGGAAGACGTCGTGCCGTGTGCGCGGCCCGGACTCGGCGAGGCTGTCCTGGTTCCCGGTCCGGGCGATCAGGCCTGACGCCGTCAGGATGGCCCAGCAGGGGTCGTCGGCGATTTCCAGCGCCAGCGGCGCGGCCTTGCCCTTGGCCCCGGGCGCGGCGGCCAGGGCGGCGGCCGTGGTGGGGGAGAGGGCCTCGGATTCGAGCAGCACGGTGCGGCGCGCGGTGCCGTACTTCTCCGCGATCCCGGCCAGCTCGGAGGACACCAGCCCGCGCAGCAGCACCTCCGAGCCGAGGATGGCCTCAAGCTCGGCGATTTCCCGGCGCAGCTCCTCCTGCTCCTTTTCCAGCTCGATCCGGGAGTACTTGGTCAGCTGCCGCAGCCGGAGTTCCAGGATGTAGTTGGCCTGGATCTCGGACAGGTCGTACACGGACATCAGACGGGTCCTGGCCGCGGCCACCTCGTCGGAGGACCGGATGATCTGGATGACCTCGTCGATGTCCACGATGGCGATGAGGAGGCCCTCCACCAGGTGCAGGCGGTCCTTCTTCTTGCCGAGCCGGAAGGCCGTGCGCCGCCGCACCACGGTGATGCGGTGCTCCACGTAGACGGTCAGCAGCTGCACCAGGCCCAGGGTCTGCGGCTGGCCGTCCACCAGGGTCACGTTGTTGATGCCGAAGGAATCCTCCATCGGGGTGTACCGGTAGAGCTGCTGGAGCACGGCGTTGGGGTTGAAGCCGTTCTTGAGCTCGATCACCAGGCGCAGGCCGTGCTTGCGGTCCGTGAGGTCCACGACGTCGCTGATGCCGGTCAGCTTCTTGGAGTTGACGGCGTCCTTGATCTTCTCGATCACCTTCTCCGGGCCCACCATGTATGGCAGTTCCGTGACCACCAGGCCGGTGCGGCGGGCCGAAAGCTGCTCGACCTCCACCTTGGCCCGGGTCTTGAACGAGCCGCGGCCCGTGGCGTACGCCTCGCGGATGCCGTCGAGCCCCACGATCCGGCCGCCGCTGGGCAGGTCGGGGCCGGGGACGAACTTCATCACATCCTCGAGCGTGGCGTCCGGGTACTCGATCAGGTGCCGGGCGGCGTCGATCACCTCCGCCAGGTTGTGCGGGGCCATGTTGGTCGCCATGCCGACGGCGATGCCGGTGGCGCCGTTGACCAGCAGGTTCGGGAACGCGGCCGGCAGCACCTCGGGCTGGGTCAGCTGGTTGTCATAGTTGGGCACGAAGTCCACGACGTCCTCGTCGAGGTGGTCCGTCAGGGTCAGCGCCGCCGCCGCGAGGCGGGCCTCGGTGTACCGCGGGGCCGCGGGGCCGTCGTCGAGCGAGCCGAAGTTGCCGTGCCCGTCGATCAGCGGCAGCCGGAGCGAAAAGTCCTGTGCCATGCGCACCATGGCGTCGTAGATCGCCGTGTCGCCGTGCGGGTGCAGCTTGCCCATGACCTCGCCCACCACGCGGGCGCTCTTGACATGGCCCCGGTCCGGGCGGAGGCCCATCTCGGACATCATGTACAGGATGCGCCGCTGCACCGGCTTGAGGCCGTCGCGGGCGTCCGGCAGGGCCCTGGAGTAGATGACTGAATAGGCGTACTCCAGGAACGAGCCTTCCATTTCGGAAGTGACGTCGATGTCAACGATGTTCTCGGTGAAATCCTGGCTGGCTTCCCCTGAGGGGGGCGTGGTTTGGCGGCGGGCCATGAGGTTGGAAGGTCCTTCTGAGCGGTGCTGAACGGGTACTGCGTAAGTTTATGACTAGGCTAAGCCTATGGTGGATCAGCCCGCGGACGGCGAATATCCGGAACATTGGGAAGCCGACGTTGTCCTGCGCGACGGCGGGACGGCGCATCTGCGTCCCATCCACCCCTCCGACGCGGACGCCGTGCAGGCCTTCCACACCGGCCAGTCGCAGCAGTCCATCTACATGCGCTTCTTCGCGTTCAAGTCCAGGCTGTCCCCCAAGGAACTCAAGCGCTTCACCGAAGTGGACTACAAGGACCGGGTGGCCCTCGTGATCACCATCGGCGGGGAGATCATGGGGATCGGCCGCTACGACCGGCTGGATGATCCCGAAGAAGCGGAAGTCGCCTTCAACATCGCCGACGCCCACCAGAGCCGCGGCATCGGGTCCATCCTGCTCGAACACCTCGCCGCCGCCGCCCGCGAACACGGCATCAGTAAATTCAGCGCCGAGGTGCTCCCGGAAAACCGCAAGATGCTCATGGTGTTCTCCGACGCCGGCTACGACGTCAAACGGCATTTCGACGACGGCGTGGTCAGCCTCGAGTTCAACATCGACCCCACCGACCGTTCCCGCGCCGTGATGGAGTCCCGCGAACACCGCGCGGAGGCGCGCAGCATCCAGGAACTGCTCGCCCCGTCCTCGGTCGCCGTGATCGGGGCCAGCCGCACACGGGGCACCGTGGGCCACCAGCTCCTCGAACACATCATCGAGGCCGGGTTCACCGGCCCGGTCTACGCGATCAATCCCGAAGCCTTCGAGCTCGCCGGCATGCTCTCCTTCGCCCGGCTCGCCGACGTCCCCGGCCCCGTCAAGCTCGCCCTCATCGCCGTACCCTACGACGAGGTCCCCCGGGTGGTCGAAGAATGCGGCGCCGCCGGAGTCAAGGGGATCGTGGTGGCGACGGCAGGGTTCGCGGACGACGGCGAACGCGGCCTGGCCAGGCAGCGCGAACTGGTGCGGCAGGCCCGGGCCAACGGCATGCGGGTGATCGGCCCGGCCTCGCTGGGGATCATGAACACCAACCCGGCCGTGGCGCTCAACGCCTCCATGGCACCCGCGCTCGCCCGCCGCGGCGGGCTGGGGCTGTTCACCCAGTCGGCCGCGATCGGCGTGTCCCTGTACGCTGCCGCCAGCCGCCGCCGCGTCGGCCTCTCCACCTTCCTCTCCGCCGGCAACCGTGCCGACGTCTCCGGCAACGACATGATGCAGTTCTGGGAGGACGACGCCGACACGACCGCCGTCGGGCTCTACCTCGAATCGATCGGCAATCCCCGCAAGTTCTCCCGGCTGGCGCGGCGCCTGGCGCGCACGAAGCCCGTGATCGTCGCCAAGTCCGACGCCATGGGGCTGGGGCTTCCGCCCGGCCACGCCGTGCGCACCACGCAGGCGCCGCCGGAGGCCCTCGACGCGATGATGCGCCAGGCCGGCGTGATCCGGGTGGAGACCATTGAACAGCTCATGGACGTCGCCCAGATCGTGTCGAGCCAGCCGCTGCCGACGGGCCCCGGCATCGCCGTCTTCAGCAACTCCCGCGCGCTCGGCAAGGTCGTCTCGGACAGTGCGGCCACGCAGGGCCTGGGGGTGGAACGCATCATCGCCGACGTCGACCTGGACGCCGGGATGTCCGCGGCGCTGCCGGCGCTGCGGCGCAGCCTGCAGGAAACCCTGACCCTCGACACCGTCCACGCCGTGGTGGTGGCGCTGCTCCCGGCGCGCGGGCTCACCGTGGAAAAGATCGCCGGGGTGCTCGCGGAGTGTTCCGCGGCCGCCGGAAAGCCCGTGGTCGCGGCGTTCAGCGGCATCCTGGACCCCTCCGTCTACGTCGAGGGAATGGTCGGATCGGAAACGGCGCAGCCACCCCACGCGGCCACCGTGCCCTGCTACTCCAATCCGGGCGCCGCCGTGGCGGCGCTCGCCGCCGTCGTGCGCTACGCCGCGTGGCTGCATCGTGACCAGGGCCTGTTCGCGGAGCCCGAGGGCTGCGACCCGGACGGCACCCGCGCGGACCTTGAGCAGTTGCTCCGCAACGTCCCGGGTGAGCAGCTGGTCCGCCTTGACCCGGGGCCGGCGGGAAAGCTGCTGGGCCATTACGGCATCCGGGTGGTGCCGTCCGAAGGCTTCGAGACCACGGAGCAGGCCGTGTCCGCGGCCGACAGGCTCGGCTGGCCGGTGGCGCTGAAAACCACGGACCCGGCGCTGCGGCACCGGCTGGACCTGGGCGGGGTGCGCCTGGACATCCAGGACGCCGAGTCGCTGCGGCGGAACGTGCAGGAGATGCGGAAATCGCTGGAACGCTACGGCTCCCCGTCCCTGGAGGTGCAATCCATGGTGCCGGTGGGGCAGGCCTGCACCTTCCGCGCCATCGAGGACCCGCTGCTGGGCCCGGTGGTTTCCTTCGGCCTCGCCGGGGACGCGGTCAACCTGCTGGACGACTGGGCCCACCGGGTGCCGCCGCTGTCCGGTTCCGACCTGCACGACTTCATCCGCGGGCCCCGGGCGTCCCGGAAGCTCTTCGGCTACCAGGGCCTGCCGGCGGTGGACGTCGCGGCCCTTGAAGACCTTGCGGCGCGGCTGTCGCGGCTCAAGGACAACCACCCGGAGATTGCCCTGGTGGATTTCAACCCGGTGCTGGCAGGGCCCGACGGTGCCGCGATCCTGTCCGCCGACGTGCGGATCGCCAACGCCGCCCAGCGCACCGACAGCGCCCGGCGGGCCATGCGCGGCTAACCGTACCGGGCGCCGTGCCTGGAGCCGTACCGGGAGCCGTGCCGCGCGCTGTTCCGTGCCTGCGGCATAAGGCGCAGTTAGCATGTCCCCAGCCGATCTGTGAAAATGGAGACCATGAGTTTCCAGCAGCCGACACCCAAGCCCCTGGCGCCAGTCCCCGGACGCCCGGCCGCGCACCACCCCGGACTCCATGACCACAGCGCGCAGGGTCACAGCCTGGAAGGGGCCCTCCAGCAGGCCGGTTTCTACCCCCGGCTCGTCGCCGACGTCGTCGCCGACGCCCTGGACGGCCGTGACTGCGTGGCGCACCTGGTCCACCTTGAGACGCACTTCGACCGGGCCGAGGTCCGGCGCCACATCACCGTGCTGGTGCTGACCGAGGACATGCTGGTGATCACCCACGTGGACGACCAGCAGCTCGATGAAGCCGGCGAACAGACCGTGGCGCAGGTCTCCACCGAATCCGTTCCCGTGACGCAGATCCGCTCCGTGGTGCTCAGCTACGTCTACGCCCAGCCGCAGGACTACAAGGCATCGGACCCGGTCCGCGAGCTCACCCTGTCCATCGCCTGGTCCGGCGGGCAGCGCCTCGACATGGGTCCGGCCAGCTGCGGGGATCCGCAGTGCGAGGCCGACCACGGCTACAGCGGCACCATCGCCCAGGAGGACATTGTCCTGCGGATCAGCGCCGAGGCCGACGGGTTGCAGGCTGTCCAGGACGCCAAGCTCTTCGCCCGGGCCCTCCGCGCGGTGAACACCGGTTCCGCCGCCCCGGCTCCGCATACCGGGCCCGGCCTGCCCCCGCGCCCGCGGATCAGCATGTTCGGGAACCGCCTCAGCCGCGGCCACCAGCGCTAAATGGCCCTGGTCCGCGTGCCCGAGCCGGTTTCTGTCCCCACCGCTGCGGCCCCCGCGCTGCCGCCGGCTCCGGCCTTCGGGCAGCGCTCCATCGCCGAGGTGCTCACCAGCGCCGCCGCCAGCCTGGGGGTCCCCGGCTTCGAGAACCGGCTGAACCTGCCCGCGGCCAAGCGGGTCTGCGTCGTCCTGGCCGACGGACTGGGCCGGAACCTGCTGAAGCAGAAGTCGGCGCACACCCCGTTCCTGCGCTCCGTCCTGCAGGCCGGCCAGGGGAAGGTGCCGGTCTGGCTGGACTCGGCCTTCCCGTCCACCACGGCAGCGTCCCTGGCCAGCTTCGGCACCGGAATCCCGGCCGGGCAGCACGGCATGGTCGGCTACGACGTGCTGGACCCGGACCAGGACCGGGTGGTGAACATGCTCGGCAACTGGGACCCCGGCGTCGACCCGCGGCAATGGCAGCCGTTCCCGACCGTCTTCGAGCGCGCCGCAGGGCACGTGGATGTCACCACTGTCAGCCTGCCCCAGTTCAGCGACTCGGCCATGACCCAGGCCGCGCTCCGGGGCGGCCGCTTTGTCACCGGCACCACCTCGCACGCCCGGACCGCCGCCGCCGCCGAGGCCATGGCCGGCCCGGGCCCTGCCCTGATGTACTTCTACGTCAATGACCTGGACAAGGCCGGCCACCGCCACGGCTGCCAGTCACCACAGTGGGAGTACCAGCTCGAGGAACTTGATGCCACCGTGCAGCGGCTCAACGCCACCCTGCCGCCCGGCACCACCGTGCTGCTCACGGCTGACCACGGCATGCTGGACGTGCCGGAATCACAGCGGATCGACTATTCGGCCGACCCTGCCCTCATCGCCGGTGTCCGGCACACCGCGGGGGAACCCCGGATGGTCCACCTCTACCTTGAGGCGGGCCTGGGCGGGGCCGGCCGGGCGCGGCTGATCGATGCCTGGCGTGCCCGGTTCGGTGACCGGATCTGGGCCTTCACCCGGGACGAGGCCATCGACGGCGGCCTGTTCGGGGACGTCCGCGCCGAGGTTGCCCCGCGGATCGGCGACGTCATGATCGCCGCCCGGGATGCCCTGGCCCTTTACGACACCCGGCGGGCGCGCCCGACCGCCCTCGAGGTGGTGGGCCAGCACGGATCGCTGACGAAGGCGGAGCGGGAAGTCCCGCTGCTGTGCTTCAAGGCCGAGGGTAAGAAGGCGCCGCCGCGTGGCTGAGCTTGTCTTCTTTTCCGGCACCATGGACTGCGGAAAATCCACCCTGGCGCTGCAGATGGACTACAACCACCGGGCCCGCGGGCGCGGCGGCGTGCGGTTCAGCCGCAATGACCGGGCCGGCGGCACCCGTATCTCCAGCCGGCTCGGGCTTGAGACGGATTGCGTCGAGGTGCTGGACGGCACGGACTTCTGGGATGAAGTGGTACGACGGCGCACCACCGGCCTGCGCGTGGACTACCTGATCTGCGACGAGGCACAGTTCTACTCGCCGGAGCAGGTCGAACAGCTCGCGCGCGTGGTGGATGAGATCGGCGTCGACGTCTTTGCCTTCGGCATCACTGCCGACTTCCGGACCCGGCTTTTTCCCGGTTCGCAGCGGCTGATTGAGCTCGCGGACCGCGTCCGGGTGCTGCAGGTCGAGGCCCTGTGCTGGTGCGGCCGCCGCGCCACGCACAACGCACGCACCGTCGACGGCGTGATGGTGCTGGAGGGCGAACAGGTGGTGGTCGGCGACGTCGGCGTGGCCGCCGGGACCTTCGGCACCGACGCCGGCCACACGCCCGTCGTCGGCTATGAGACGCTGTGCCGGCGCCACTTCATGCGCAGTGTCACCGCCCACGCGGCCAGCCTGATGGCTGCCGAGGAGCAGTTGCTGCCCTTCGAGGTGGATGCCGCGCTGTCGGGCGGGGCCGGGGACCTGCGCCGGTCCTGACCTCCGCGGATCCCTGAAGAACGCGGATCCCTGAAGAACCCGGCCGGGAAGGCCGCGGCGTTCAGTCGTTGCGGGTTCCGAAGACTATTTCATCCCAGCTGGGCACGCTCGAGCGCTTCGGCTTGCCCGGCTGGCGTTCCGGCTGCTCTGCCTCCCGGTCGGTGCGGGACGCTGCCGGCGATTCGCGCTGCTGGCGCCGGGACGTTCCGCCGCCGATCAGCTCGTCCAGGCCTTTGCTGGCGGTGCCCGCCTGGCCGAGCGGGCGCAGCTGCGAAGCCGCGATGGTGATCTCCCGGGTTTCGGTGCTGACGCCGTCGTGCAGCTTGAGCGCGTCATCGCCTTCCTCCGGGCGAGGGGGGGCCAGGGTGAGGCGTGACAGCATGGAGGGCCGCCCGTCGCGCCGCCGGGCCAAGGCATCCTGGACCGGCGCCGCCAAGGCATCGGACGGGGGCGCCACGCTCTCCTGGTCCGGCGCCGGGTCCGGGGCCGCGGCCGGATTGGGTTCCGGCTCCTGGCCGGCTTCGGAGGGCCGCGGGTGGGCCGCCGGAACGCCGTTGGTCAGGAGCAGGGCGAGGGCGTCGTCTGCGTCCTCGTTGACGCCGAGGCGCTGTCCGCGGCGGGAGCGCAGCATGTCGAGCAGCCCGTTCGCGTCCTTGTCCTGCTGGGCGTGCTCCTGGTAGCTCCTGTCCTGCAGCAGCTGCTGGATGACGGTGAGCTGGGCGGTCGCGGTCCTGGCCGCGGCGTCGGCGTCGGACTCAAAATCAAAGGGCCGGTCCGCGACGGCCGAGAGCCGGCGCGCCGGAACGGGGCCGTCCAGCGGCTCGAGTTCGCTGAGCTGCTGGGCCCAGCGGTTTGCATTCTGCAGCGACTTCCGGGCGGGATTGAACGTCCACATGGCCGGGGGCTCCTCGCCGATGACGGGCTGCACGCCGGGCTTCGCCTCGAAGCGGGCCACGACATTCCAGCTGCCGTCCGGGCGCCGCCAGGAATCCCACTCCACGGTCGACGGCTCGACGCCGTGGGCGGTCAGCCGGTGCGCCACCATCTCGCCGAGGGACGCCGGGTTGTCGCCGAATACCGAACGGTAGACGTCCTGGCCGGGGGCAGGCGCGGCAACCTCGACCTTGCGGGCCTGCATGGCCACGTGCTCACGCTCGGCAAGCACGGGGCCCTCGTAGCGCTGGACCTTCGCCAGCGCGATGCCGGCGAGCTCAGCCACTTCGGCAGCCGTCGCGCCGCTGCGGATCCGCGCCTGGATATCGCGCGGAGACATGGCAATAGGCGCGGTGCCCCCGCCCGATGCGGCTTTCGCCGACGACCGGCTGACTGCCACCCGAAGCGCCTCATCGATTGACAGCTGGAACTTCTCGCCGCCGGCGCCGCGCAACAGGAGATGCTCCCCGTCGTCGTGGACGCCTACAAGCCGTAGATCCTGCATACAAATCCTCCACCCTGGCATTACTAACAAGCGAAACTCTGCCACTGATGGGCGGTATTTCCCGTTAGGACAGAGGGCGCGCCGTCATTTTCCGCGACTTTCCGCCTGTTTTCCGGCCCTCCGGGGACGGGGCGCCGGTCATGGATTGCAGGGCTCTGGCTTTCGGCGGCAGCTTAAGCAAAAATGACCCGACATCGGGCACAAAATCCGCGTGTCCGGTGTTGACAACGGAGAACCGGTCCCGGGAGGGGTGCGGGGTTACCAGCCCGGCAGGACTGCCCGGAGACGGCGGACCAATCGAACAACTCGTACAAGTGCAGGGTGTGAGCAACAAATAATGGCGACAGATTACGATGCGCCGCGCAAGACCGAGGAGGACCTCAGCGAGGACTCCATCGAGGCGTTGAAGGCGCGGCGTACGGAGAAGCCTCCCGCGGTGGTGGATGAAGACGAATCCGACCTCGCCGAAGGTTACGAACTCCCCGGCGCTGACCTGTCCGGGGAGGAACTGCTGGTCCGGGTGCTGCCGGCCCAGGCAGACGAATTCACCTGTGCCTCCTGCTTCCTGGTCCGCCACCGTTCGCAGATCGCCCGCGAAAAGGATGGATTCCTGTACTGCAAGGAATGCGAGGGCTAGGCCCACGGGCCACGCCGGGCGTCAGCCCTGAAGGGCGTCGACCAGCTGCTCCGGGTGCCGGCTGGACGTCAGCCAGTACGGGGTCCGGTCGGTCGGGTCGGTGATTTCGATCCGGACCACGGGATCCACCCAGCCGCGGATGCACAGAAACGCCAGGCCGTTGAGCCGGGTGCCGCGTTCCGCCGTTGCTTCGGCGCGGCGGAACGCGGTCGCGGTTCCGATGAAGCTGCGTTCAATGGTGGCCCGGCCGACCCGGACGGTTGACGCTGTCACCGTGATGGTCGGCGTGGAGAGGACCAGCAGCACGGCGATTATGGCAAACAGCACGACGGCGGCGGTGATCCCCACCGTGAGGCTGATGGGTGCCAGCATCAGGATTCCGGCGCTTGAGAGTCCCGCCGAGACCAGCCAGATCCAGAAGTTCGGCCAGAGCTTCTCGGTATAAAGAACGGTGGCGGCACCGGGTGCGCTCTTGGGGGCAGGCGCAGCTGCGCTGGATTCTGGCATAGGCCCAGCTTTCCACTTTTTCCGGGCTATTTCATCTTGGGTGCCGCGGCGCACCCGCCTGTGGGCAGGGCAGGGGCACGGGACGCGTGCACGGGGCAGGTACGCGGGGCAGGCGCACGGGCGGGGCTGCCCCGGCTAGGCCTATCCTGGTGCTGGCGTTAGAGTGAGGGACTGTGACTGAAGAGAACACCGCCGCCCCCACCCTTACCGTGCAGCTGAAGATGCTCGACGACGGACTGGAACCGCCGTCGTACGCGCACCCGGGCGACGCAGGAGCGGACCTGCGCGCGCGCGAGGACGTCGTGCTGGAGCCGGGGGAGCGCCGCCTCGTTCCGACGGGCGTGTCCATCGCCCTGCCGCACGGCTTCGTCGCCCTGATCCACCCGCGGTCGGGCCTGGCCACCAAACATGGACTGACGGTGGTGAACGCTCCCGGCACCGTGGACGCGGGCTACCGGGGAGAAATCGCCGTGACACTGCTCAATACCGACCGGCACGAGGCGATCGAACTCAAGCGCGGCGATAGAATTGCACAAATGGTCATCCAGCGCGTGGAACACGCCCGGTTCCTGCCCGTCGAGGAACTGGACGGCTCGGTCCGCGGCGCGGGGGGCTTCGGATCCACCGGCGGCTTCGGCGCGCAGGCCTGACCCGGAGCCGTTGTCCGGCCCACGGTCCGGCCCACGGTCCGGCCCACGGTCCGGCCCACGGTTGGGCCCACAGTTTTATGCAGGGATTTCAAGCAGGCGCCTGCCCCCGGGAAGGGGCGCCGCCGCGCGGACGCCGAGCGGCGGCACAGGATCACAACTAAGGAGACAACCCATGGTTTTTGGGCGTGGCAGGAAAGCCAAGCAGGAACAGCTGACGGAGCCGGAAACCCCGGAGGCCGCGGCTGTTGGCTCCGCCGCGGCTTCCGCCGGCGATTTCCGTGTTTCCAAGGGTCCCTTCGACGTCTCTGAAATCCAGAGCCAGGACGGCTATGTGGATCTCGGGGCGCTCCTGATCGCGCCCCGTGAAGGCCTGCAGCTCCGGCTTGAGGTCGAGGAGGCCACGCAGCGCGTGGTGGCTGTGACCATGGACCTGGATGGCTCAAGCCTGCAGCTGCAGGCGTTTGCCGCTCCCCGCTCCGAAGGCCTCTGGGAAGAAATCCGCGAGCAGATCGGCCAGTCCGTCGGCAGCCAGGGCGGCCAGGTCGAGGAGATCCAGGGCAGCTTTGGCACCGAACTCGTCGCCAAGCTTCCGGCCGGCGGCACGGACGGCACGCACGGTTACCGGGCGGCGCGCTTCATCGGCGTCGACGGTCCCCGCTGGTTCCTCCGGGGCGTCCTGGGCGGCGAGGCCGCACTGGACCGGGCCGCGGCGGCCGCGCTCGAAGACATGTTCCGGCAGATCGTGGTGGTCCGCGGCGAGAACCCGATGCCGCCGCGCGACCTGCTGCAGCTCCGCCTGCCCACGGACAACGCGGCACCCGCCCCCATGGCCGCCCCGGAGCTGGGCCAGCCCGAACGCGGACCGGAGATTACCCAGATTGGTTGATGCCGCCCGCAAGGAACCTGTTGCGCCGGTCTCCGTCAGGGAACTGCCGGACCGGGGGCGGGTGCTGTGCCACGGCTTCATCGAATCGGTCACGTACGCGCCGGCGAGCAAGGTGGCGTCCTTCATCGCCATCCTCGTCGACCATGACGACGCCCCGCCGAGGCCGCGTGCCGCGGCGGCGGTGCAACGCCAGGGCGCGGGCCGCCCCCAGGACCGGCTGCGCGTCATCTGGCTGGGACGGCGGCGCATCCCCGGGATCGACGCCGGCACCGAACTCCGGCTCGAGGGCATGGTCACGATCCGTGACGGACTGCCCACCATGTTCAATCCCCGCTACGAGATACTCTCCCGCCAGGAGGAGCAATGACCTTGCCCGAACATCCAGAGCCTGGCTCCGCGGAGAAGACCCCGGCGCAGCCCTCGGTGGCCCCCTCGGTGGCCCAGCTCGCCGAGGGCTATGCGGCGAAGGCCGGACTGCACCGTTCCAGCGACGGCAACATCGACGTATTGAAGAGCGCCGGCGGCTTCCAGGGCATCGCCGAGAGCATCCTGCCCGGTCTTCTCTTCCTCATCGTGTTCACCATCATGCGTGATCTGACCATGGCCCTGATCGCAGCGCTGGCGGCGGCCGCGGTGTTCACCGTCGCCCGGCTGATCCAGCGCCGCCCGCTGACCCAGGCGCTGGCCGGGATCGTCGGCGTCGGCCTGTCGGCGTGGCTTGCCAACACCACCGGAAAAGCCGAGGACTTCTATGTCATCGGCTTCCTCACCAATGCCGGGTCCATCCTGGCGATGTCCCTCTCGATTGCCGTCCGCTGGCCCTTCGCCGGCCTGCTGTTCGGTTTCATCCGGAACGAGGGGGTGGAGTGGCGCAAGCACCCGGCCAGGGTGAAGGCGTACCGGATCGGCACCTGGGTGATCGTCTCGGTCCTGGTGCTGCGCCTGGTGGTGCAGGTGCCCCTGTACCTGATGGGCGAGCCCGGCCTCGCCGGCCTGGCCACGACCCGGCTCCTGATGGGGTTGCCGCTGTACATCCTGGGCGTGTGGATCGCGTGGCTGCTGACCAAGCCCGCCCCGGCCCCGGCTCCCGAACCCAACTGACTCGCAGTAGTTGCCGTTTTGGGCCCTCAAAACGTCAACTAATGCGAGCCAGTTGGGGGAGCGGGGCGGCGGGCTGTTCAGCCGTCGAAGCCGTCATCCGTGGGCACATGGTTCTCGTGGCCGTGCTGGTCCGAGGTCACCGGGTGCCGCTCGTCGACCGGTGATTCGGGGGAGAGCAGGGCCCGGAGATCGTCCTCGGCCGCGATCGTGGTCACGAAGAACAGTTCATCCCCGCCGTCGATCACGTCATCACGGCTTGGCGTGATCGGGGCCTGGTCCCGCAGGATCGCGACCAGGGTGGCGTCCTCGGGCCACTCGATATCGCCCACGGTCAGTCCGATCACGTGGGAATCGTGGGGGACCGTGAACTCGACCAGCGAGGACACCCCGGTCTGGAGGGTCAGCAACCGGACGAGGTCGCCGATCTCCACCGCTTCCTCCACGAGGGCCGTCATCAGCTGCGGGGTGTTGACCGCGACGTCGACGCCCCACGAATCATCGAACATCCAGTCGTTCTTCGGGTTGTTGACCCGGCCCACCGTCCGGCCGACGCCGAACTCGGTCTTGGCCAGCAGCGAGACCACCAGGTTGACCTTGTCGTCGCCGGTGGCGGAGACCACGACGTCGGCGTCCTCGAGCTTGGCGTCCTGGAGCGTGCTCAGTTCGCAGGCATCGCCGACCAGCCAGTGGGCGCCGCGCAGGCCGCTGCGGCCGATGACCTCCGGCTTCAGGTCGATCAGCAGGATTTCGTGCCTATGGGCCAGCAGTTCGCGGGCGATCGAGGAACCGACGCTTCCCGCGCCGACGATGACGACTTTCACTCAGGACTCCTTGGCGGGGGACTTGGCAAGAATATGGGCGACCTCGGAGCTGCGGTCCACGCTCAGCATGGCGTGCACGGTATCGCCGTCCTGGAAGGAGGTGCCGGCCACGGGCAGCATGCCCTCACCGAACCGGGTCAGATAGGCGATCCGGATACCCGCCGCCTTCTCGATCGAGGCCACCGGGTGCCCGATCCAGCCGGCGTTCAGGTCCACTTCGGCGAGCACCAGCCGGCCCGAAGGATCCCGGAAGTCACCGGCAAGGTGCTGCTCGGGAAGGATCCGGCGGAGGACCTGGTCGGCGCTCCAGCGCACCGCCGCGACCGTGGGGATGCCGAGGCGCTGGTAGATCTCCGCGCGGCCCGGATCATAGATCCTGGCGACCACATGGGGGACGTGGAAGGTTTCGCGGGCCACGCGGGTGGCCAGGATATTGGAATTGTCGCCGCTGGACACGGCAGCGAAGGCGTAGGCCTCCTCGACGCCGGCCTGCTTGAGCGTGTCCCGGTCAAAGCCGACGCCGGTGACCTTGCGGCCCAAGAAACCCGTGCGGAGCCGCCGGAAAGCACGGTCGTCCTGGTCGATGATGGCCACCGAATGGCCGGCATCCTCCAGCGTGTGCGCCAGGGTTGCCCCCACCCGGCCACAACCCATGATCACGAAGTGCGCCACACATGCCTCCTCTGTCCTCTGCCTGCTGCCGCGTCTGCTGCCGGGTAAACTCTACCGGCCACGGGCCGCCGTGCAGCCCCCGCTGCCCGGGGACTGGGGCCGTCATGACATCGCGTCCGAATCAGACTAGCTTTGTGTGGTGCTGACAATATTCAATGCCGTGAAGCGGGTGCTGGTAGGCAGGCCCTTCCGGAACGACCGTCTGGCCCACACCCTGCTGCCGAAGCGGATCGCGCTTCCCATCTTCGCCTCGGATGCGCTGTCGTCCGTGGCCTACGCGCCGGACGAAATCCTGCTGACACTCGCGCTTGCCGGCGTCAGCGCGGTGGCGTTCTCGCCCTGGGTGGGGCTGGCCGTGATGGTGGTGCTGCTGACCGTCGTCGCCTCCTACCGCCAGAACGTCCATGCCTACCCCTCCGGCGGCGGCGACTACGAGATCGCGAACGAAAACCTGGGCAAGTACGCGGGCCTCACCGTCGCCGCCGCGCTGCTCGTGGACTACGTCCTGACGGTCGCCGTGTCGATGTCCTCGGCCGCCGCCTACCTGACCACCGCCGTCCCGTCGCTGCACGGCCAGCAGGCCGCCATCGCGACCGTGGGCGTGGTGATCCTCGCCCTCGTGAACCTGCGCGGCATCAGGGAAGCCGGCAGCGTCTTCGCCGTGCCGACCTACATCTTCATGGCCTCCATCCTGGGCATGACGGCCATCGGCATTTTCCAGGCCGTCACCGGGCAGCTCGGCGAGGCGCCGTCCGCGGCCTTCACGATTATTCCCGAGGAAGGATTCGATGAGGGGCTGGTCGGCCTCGCCGGCGCGTTCCTGCTGCTCCGGGCCTTCTCCTCCGGGGCCGCGGCGCTGACCGGCGTCGAGGCCATCAGCAACGGCGTGCCGAACTTCCGGAAGCCCAAGAGCCAGAACGCGGCCACCACGCTGCTGCTGCTCGGCGTCATAGCCGCCGCCATGCTGGCCGGCATCATCTACCTGGCCAACGCCACCAAGGTCCACATCGTGCTGGACCCGGCGAAGGAATTCCTGCTGGACGGCAAGCCCCTGCCCGAGGGCTACATCCAGAACCCGGCCATCAGCCAGATCGCCCAGACCATCTTCGGCGCCGGATCCATTCCCTTCTACATCGTGGTCGCCGCCACCGGCGTGATCCTCGTGTTCGCCTCCAACACCGCTTTCAACGGCTTCCCCGTGCTCGGCTCGATCCTGGCCCAGGACGGTTACCTGCCCCGCCAGCTGCGCACCCGCGGGGACCGGCTGGCCTTCAGCAACGGCGTCCTCGCGCTGGCCGCCGGCGCCCTCGTGCTGATCATCGCCTTCAACGCTGACGTCACCAAGCTCATCCAGCTCTACATCGTGGGTGTCTTCATCTCCTTCACCATGAGCCAGCTCGGCATGATCCGGCACTGGGGCCGGGAACTCAAACTCGCCAAGGACCCGGCGGCGAAACTGCGGATGATCAAGTCCCGCACCATCAACACGATCGGCTTCGGCATGACAGCCCTGGTCCTGGTGATCGTGCTGGTCACGAAGTTCCAGCAGGGCGCCTGGATCGCGCTGCTGGCCATGTTCGTCCTGTTCCTGATCATGTGGAGCATCCGGGCGCACTATGACAACATCGCCAAAGAACTCGCCGTGGACGAGGACTCCTCGCCCCGGGCCCTGCCCACCCGGGTGCACGCCGTGCTGCTGGTCTCGCACATCCGCAAGCCGGTCCTGCGGGCCCTGGCCTATGCCCGCGCGTCGCGGCCCTCCCGGCTGGACGCCATCACGGTGGACATCAGCGCCGACGAGACGGCGCAGACCGTGGCCGACTGGGAGAAGCTGGACATCCCGGTACCGCTGACGGTGCTCGCCAGCCCGTTCCGCGAAACGGTCACGCCCATCATGGAATACATCACCAACATGCGGCGGGATTCGCCGCGGGACCTGATCGTCGTGTACATCCCCGAGTACGTGGTCGGCAAATGGTGGGAGCAGCTGGTCCACAACCAGACCGCGCTGCGGATCAAGACCCGGCTGCACTTCGAGCCGGGAGTCATGGTCGCGAGCGTGCCGTGGCAGCTGAAATCGTCCGAAGAAGCCAAGAGACTGCAGGATATCCAATGAACCCCGACACCCGGACACACGCCCCTGCCGACCTCGTCGTCGACGTCGGGCCGGTGGCCCACGGCGGGCACTGCGTGGCCCGCCATGAGGGACGGGTGGTGTTTGTCCGCCACGGCATCCCGGGCGAAAAGGTGCGGGTCCGGCTCACCGAAGACGGCCCCGCCGCCAAATTCTGGCGCGCCGACGTGGTGGAAGTCCTCGAGCCGTCCCCTGACCGGGTGGACCACTTCTGGGACCTCGCCGACTCCGGGCGCTCCTGGTCCCACCGCCACCCGCCCGTCGGCGGCGCCGAGCTGGGCCACATCTCGCTGGAACGCCAGCGCAGCCTCAAGGCGGAGGTGCTGGCCGAACAGCTCCGGCGCCTCGCCGGCGTCGAACTTCCCGCTTCACTGGAAAACACGGTGGAAGCCGTGGGGGAGCCCGCACCGTCCGGAGCGCGGGCGGGGCTGGGCTGGCGTACCCGCGCGGCCTTTGCCGTGACGCCCGCCGGCAAGCTCGGCATGCACGCGCACCGCTCCGAGACCGTCCTTCCGGTCCGCGGAATGCCGCTGGCGGCAGCGGGGATCAACGGCCTGGCGCTGTGGGAGATCGACCTGCAGGGCATCGAACGCGTGGAGGTCGCCGCCCCCGCCAACGGCTCGCGCCCGCTCGTGCTCCTGGTCCCTGCCCCCGGAACCAGGGCCAAACGCCTCAGCGCCATCCTGGCGCAGCTGCCGGAGGATGTCTCGGTGGCCAGCTTCGATCCCGCCAAGGGTGAGGCGCTGCAGCTGCGCGGCCGCACCTGGGTGCAGGAATCCGCGGCCGGCCACGACTACCGCGTCACGGGGGACGGCTTCTGGCAGATCCACCGGGACGGTCCGGACACGCTCGTGGGGGCGGTCACCGGCTACCTGCACGACGGCGGCTTCCTCACGCCGGGGGCTGCCGTGGCGGACCTGTATGCCGGGGCGGGGCTCTTCACGGCGCCGCTGGCCGACGCCGTGGGCGTGACCGGCTCCGTGTTGTCGGTGGAGGGATCGCCCGGCACCAGCCGGGACGCGCGCAAGAACCTGCACGGCGCCTCCCAGGTCGAGATCGTCCAGGGCCGGGTGGAACGGGTGCTGCGCCAGAAGCCCCGCAGCCTGGACGCCGTCATCCTGGACCCGCCGCGGGCCGGTGCCGGCAAGGACGTCATCAACCAGCTGATCGCCGCCGGACCCCGGGCCGTCGCCTACGTCTCCTGCGACCCGGCATCCTTCGCCCGCGACCTGGGTTACTTCCGGCAGGGCGGCTGGGGACTCGCCGGGCTGCGCGCCTTCGACCTGTATCCGCACACCCACCACATGGAGACAGTGGCGCTGCTGACTCCCCAGCGCTGATGCCACTACTATGGGCGTAGTAGTCCGACGCCGCGCTCCGTCTTCGCGGCTGACCCCCTGCAATCCGTGCGGGTTTCCTTGAGCCCGTCCTTGCGGCTTGCGCGAGTTAGGCCGACCTAACTAGCAAGGGGTCTGCGGCGCGGCAAAGATGAAACCTGTTGCGAGAGGAGTCCTGCGATGAGCATTGTGGACAGCTTCGGTTCAAAAGGCAAACTTAATGTAGCCGGTACCGAATACGAGATTTTCCGGTTGAACTCCGTCGAAGGTGCAGAAAACCTTCCGTTCAGCCTCAAGGTATTGCTTGAAAACCTGTTGAGGACCGAGGATGGCGCCAATATTACGGCCGACCACGTCCGCGCACTGGCCGGTTGGAACCCCAACGCAGAGCCCGACACTGAAATCCAGTTCACGCCGGCGCGCGTGATCATGCAGGACTTCACTGGCGTGCCCTGCGTTGTGGACCTGGCCACCATGCGTGAAGCAGTCAAGGAGCTCGGCGGCGACCCGAAGCGGGTCAACCCGCTCGCCCCGGCCGAAATGGTAATCGACCACTCCGTGCAGACCGACGTCTTCGGCAACTCCGGCGCACTGGAGCGCAACATGGAGATCGAATACCAGCGCAACGGGGAGCGTTACCAGTTCCTGCGCTGGGGCCAGACCGCGTTCGACGACTTCAAGGTCGTCCCGCCGGGAACCGGCATCGTGCACCAGGTCAACATCGAATACCTGGCCCGCACCGTCATGACCCGCGAAATCGACGGCGTCCTCCGGGCCTACCCGGACACCTGCGTCGGCACCGATTCGCACACCACAATGGTCAACGGCCTCGGCGTGCTGGGCTGGGGCGTGGGCGGCATCGAAGCCGAGGCGGCCATGCTCGGCCAGCCCGTCTCCATGCTGATCCCGCGCGTCGTGGGCTTCAAGCTGACCGGGTCCATTCCGTCAGGCGCCACCGCCACCGACGTCGTCCTGACCATCACCGAACAGCTGCGCAAGCACGGTGTGGTCGGCAAGTTCGTGGAGTTCTACGGCGAAGGCGTCGCGGCCGTGCCGCTGGCCAACCGCGCCACGATCGGCAACATGAGCCCGGAGTTCGGCTCCACGGCCGCCATGTTCCCGATCGACGACGTCACCCTCGACTACCTGCGCCTCACCGGCCGGTCCGAGCAGAACGTCGCCCTCGTGGAGGCCTACGCGAAGGAACAGGGCCTCTGGCACGATCCCTCGCACGAGATCAAGTTCTCCGAGTACCTCGAACTGGACCTCTCCACGGTCGTTCCCTCCATCTCCGGCCCGAAGCGTCCCCAGGACCGCATCGAGCTCACCAATGCGAAGGAACAGTTCCGCAAGGACATCCACAACTACGTGGCGCTTACCGACGGCAGCGTGGACGAGTCGCTGGACGAGTCCTTCCCGGCCTCGGACCCGCCCTCCTTCACCCACGCCGATTCCCACACCACGGAAACCGAGCGCGTGGAGTCCGCGGCGAACGGTGCCGAGGGACGTCCGTCCACTCCGGTGCACATCAAGACCGCAGACGGCCGCGAATTCGAACTGGACCACGGCGCAGTCTCCATCGCCTCGATCACGTCCTGCACCAACACGTCCAACCCGTCCGTGATGCTGGCCGCCGCACTGCTGGCCCGCAACGCCGTGGACAAGGGCCTGATGTCCAAGCCGTGGGTCAAGACCTCCGTGGCGCCCGGTTCCAAGGTCGTCACCGACTACTACAACAAGTCGGGCCTGACCCCGTACCTGGAGAAGCTCGGCTTCTACATCGTGGGCTACGGCTGCGCGACCTGCATCGGCAACTCCGGCCCGCTGGACGCTGAAATCTCCGAGGCCATCGCGGCCAACGACCTTTCCGTGACCGCCGTGCTGTCCGGCAACCGCAACTTCGAAGGCCGGATCAACCCGGACGTGAAGATGAACTACCTGGCCTCCCCGCCGCTGGTCATCGCCTACGCCTTGGCCGGGACCATGGACTTCGACTTCGACACCGACTCGCTCGGCAAGGACGAGGCCGGCAACGACGTCTTCCTGAAGGACATCTGGCCGAACCCGGTCGAGGTCCAGCAGGTCATCGATTCCTCGATCGACAAGGACATGTTCGCCCGCGGCTACGAGGGCGTCTTCGACGGCGACGACCGCTGGAAGGCACTCTCCACCCCGGCCGGCGACACGTTCGCCTGGGATCCCAAGTCCACCTACGTCCGGAAGCCCCCGTACTTCGACGGCATGAAGGCCCAGCCGGAGCCGGTCAAGGACATCGCCGGCGCCCGCGTGCTGCTCAAGCTCGGCGATTCGGTCACCACGGACCACATCTCGCCGGCCGGCTCCTTCAAGTCGGACACCCCGGCCGGCCAGTACCTGCTGGCCAACGGTGTGGAGCGCAAGGACTTCAACTCCTACGGCTCACGCCGTGGCAACCACGAGGTCATGATCCGCGGCACCTTCGCGAACATCCGCATCAAGAACCAGCTCCTGGACGGTGTCGAGGGCGGCTTCACCCGCGACTTCACCCAGGCCGACGGCCCGCAGGCCTACGTCTACGACGCCGCGCAGAACTACCAGGGCGCCGGCACCCCGCTGGTGGTCCTGGCCGGCAAGGAGTACGGCTCCGGCTCATCCCGTGACTGGGCTGCCAAGGGTACCGCGCTGCTGGGCGTCAAGGCTGTCGTGGCCGAGAGCTACGAGCGGATCCACCGCTCCAACCTGATCGGCATGGGCGTCCTGCCCCTGCAGTACCCGGCCGGCCAGAACGCTGCCAGCCTCGGGCTGACCGGCACGGAAACCTTCGCGGTTGAGGGCGTCACCGCCCTGAACGAGGGCACCACGCCCAAGACGCTCAAGGTCACCGCGACGGCTGAAGACGGTTCGGTCACGTCCTTCGATGCGGTCCTGCGCATCGATACCCCGGGCGAGGCGGACTACTACCGCAACGGCGGCATCCTGCAGTACGTGCTGCGCCAGATCTCCGCCAACTAGCCAGTGTGTCCCTTGCGGGATTGCTCCCGTGAGGGCGCACTGGTAACGCTGTGAAGGCCCCGGCCGGTCATTGACCGGCCGGGGCCTTCGCGTTCCTCTGATCAGTCCGGCAGCCGGCCGGCACCCGGTGCCGGCCGGGAGGCGTTAGAGTTAAACGGCATGTCTACCACCCGAAGGAGGGGCCGTTGGGAATCTTGGAGACCATCCGGAATCCGCAGGACCTGAGCAAGTTGTCCGTGGCGCAGCTGGATCAGCTGGCCGGGGAGGTCAGGGATTTCCTGATCGGCAACGTTTCCCAGACGGGCGGCCACCTCGGTCCCAACCTCGGCGTCGTGGAGCTGACCATCGCGGTGCACCGGATCTTCGATTCCCCCCGCGACAGCATCGTCTTCGACACCGGACACCAGTCCTACGTCCACAAACTCCTCACCGGCCGCCAGGATTTCAGCACCCTCCGGCAGCAGGGCGGCCTCTCCGGCTACCCTGACCGCGGCGAATCCGAGCATGACGTCGTCGAAAGCTCGCACGCCTCGTCCTCGCTGTCCTGGGCCGACGGCATCTCCCGCGCCCGGCAGCTGACCGGCGACGGCGACCGGTACGTCATCGCCGTCGTGGGGGACGGCGCCCTGACCGGTGGCATGGCCTGGGAGGCCATCAACAACATTGCCGCGGACAAGAAGCGGCGGGTCGTGATCGTGGTCAACGACAACGGCCGCTCCTACGCCCCGACGGTGGGCGGCTTCGCCGACTACCTCGCGTCCCTGCGGCCCACGATCGATTCCTTCCGCGCCGCGCCGGCCTATGAAGGCATGCTGGACTGGTGGAAACGGCGGCTGCAGAACGGCGGACCCGCCGGCCAGTTCACCTACCGCAGCCTGCATGCCATGAAGAAGGGCGTCAAGGACTGGTGGGCGCCGCAGGGAATGTTCGAGGACCTCGGGATGAAGTACATCGGACCCGTGGACGGCCACAACCTCCAGGCGCTGGAGAACGCCCTTTCCACGGCCAGGAACTACGCCGGACCCGTCATCGTCCACGCCATGACGGAGAAGGGCCACGGCTACGCGCCGGCCCGAGCCCACGAGGCGGACCAGTTCCATGCCGTCGGAATCATCGACCCCGAGACGGGCGAACCGACGGAGGCCGGCGGCGCGAAGTCCTGGACCTCGGTCTTCGCCGACGAGATCGCCGACATCGGGGACGAGCGCAAGGACGTCGTCGGCATCACCGGGGCCATGCTGATCCCCGTGGGGCTGCACAAGTTCGCCGCCCGGCACCCGGAGCGGGTGTTCGACGTCGGCATCGCCGAACAGCATGCCCTCACCTCCGCCGCCGGCATGGCGTTCGGGGGACTGCACCCGGTCGTCGCCGTCTACGCGACCTTCCTCAACCGAGCCTTCGACCAGCTGCTGATGGACGTGGCCCTGCACAAGGCCGGCGTGACCATCGTCCTGGACCGGGCCGGGGTCACCGGGCCCGACGGTCCGAGCCATCACGGCATGTGGGACATGGCCATGGTCCAGATTGTCCCCGGGCTGCACCTGGCGGCGCCCCGCGACGCGACCAGGCTCCGCGAGGAACTGCGCGAAGCCGTGGCCATCGAGGACGCCCCCAGCGTGATCCGGTATTCCAAGGGCAGCGTCGGGGCCGAGGTGGAAGCCATCGAGCGGCTCCGCGACGGCGTCGACGTGCTCGCCCGCCGCCCCGCCGGCTCGACCGAAAACGATGTGCTGATCATCAGCGTGGGCGCGATGTCCGAGCTCGCCCTGGATGTCGCCAACCGGCTCGGCGCGCAGGGCATCAGCTCCACCGTGGTGGACCCCCGCTGGCTCCTGCCGGTCCGGAAATCCATCATTGCCCTGGCCTCGCACCACCGCCTCGTCATCTGCATCGAGGACGGCGTGCGCGCCGGCGGCGTCGGCTCCCGGATCCGGCAGGAGATGCGGGCCGCCGGCGTCGATACCGCGCTGAACGAGGTCGGGCTCCCGGTGGAATTCCTGGATCACGGCACCCGCAGCCAGGTGCTGGAGCGCGTAGGGCTGACAGCCCAGCGGATCACCCACGACGTCGTGGCCCAGGTACTGGGGACCAAGGTTCCGTTCGCGCGGCCGCTGCCCGGGCAGGAACACCCGAGTACCGGCAGCCTCCCGCTGCTTTGAACCGGCCCGCTGAACCAGCACCAGCAGCGTCAGCGGCACCAGCAGCAGCACCGTCAGTCAACACCACAGCACAATCACCGTCCGCCGGCGCCACCCCTGGTGCCGTGACCCGGACGGCCCAGGAAGGAACTGGCACATGAGCGGAATTATCCGGGTCTACAAACGCAACGACGACGGGGTCCTCGAATTCAGGGAGGCCTGGTATGACGAGGACTACCGGCAGTTCGTGATGAACCACGGCGTCGTCGGGCACCAGAGCAAAACGGAAGAGACCGACGTCGCCGACCCGGCCGCCGCCGAGGGCCTCATGGACGCGTTCGCGGTGCAGTGCGCCGAAGACGGCTACGCCGAAATCCCCGAAGAAGAACAGTTCTGGGTGGTGGCCCAGTACGCGCTGAAGACCAAGGACGGCACGGACCGCGACCGCTACCTGGAAGAAAAGGCCAAGGACGCCCTCATCAGCCACCTGGCGTGGCGGGGTCTGGGCATCGTGGACCGCTCCGAGTTTTCCGACGCCAAGCTCAACATCTTCTGCCTGACCCCGGAGGTCAACAAGACCGTGAACGCGATCAAGGTCTGCATCCGCGGCGAAGACCTGGATTTCACCAAGTTGAGCATCGGCGCTGCACCGTTCGGCGGAACAACGTTCAAGATCAAGCACTCACCGAAGGCCGCCAACAGCTTCACCCTCTGATTCACCCTCTGACCCGGCACCACCAACCCGGCACCACCAACCCCAACAGTATCGATCGATCGGAAGGCATTCCTCATGGCGAAGAAGACTGCTGAACCAGGCCGCACCCCGCTTCCCACCGGGATCGCGGCTCCTGCCCGCCGGGCCCTCGCCCAGGCCGGCGTCGAGACCCTGGAGCAGGTGGTGGAGCTTGGGCAGCGGCGTCTTTCCACGATGCACGGCATGTGCGCCCGGACCCTGGCCCAGCTCCAGGACGCCATGGACGAGCAGGGGCTCGTGCTGCCCGCAGGCTAGAGGGCCTCTTCGCGCCGGGAGGACATGCCCATTCTTCGCGCCGGGGACCGGGCATAGCCGGAATATGTCCATCCGGCGGCCCGGGCGCGGGGCATGTCCGGATACGGTGGCGTTCCGGCGGCCTGACCGGGAGCGGCAAGCGGGCGTTATAGGCTGAATCCATGACTGAATACCGCCGCGTGGGAAATTCCGGACTGTCCGTCTCCGTCGTGGGACTGGGCTGCAACAATCTGGGCCGGACCGGAACTGCCACCGAGTCGCAGGAGGGGGCCGACGCCGTCGTGCATGCGGCCCTGGACGCCGGCATCACGTTCTTCGACGTTGCGGACAACTACGGCCGGGAGCCGGGCCTGAGCGAGAGAATGCTCGGCAAGGCCCTCGCCGGGCGCCGCGGGGATGCCGTGATCGGCACCAAGTTCGGCATGGACGTCCGCGGGGCCAACGGCAACGACTTCGGCGCCCGCGGCTCCCGCCGCTACATCATCAAGGCCGCGGAAGCCTCGCTGCGGCGCCTCGGCACCGACTGGATCGACCTCTACCAGTTCCACACCCCGGACCCGCGCACGCCCATCGACGAGACCCTCGCCGCGCTGGACGAGCTCGTGGCCAGCGGAAAGGTCCGCTACATCGGCCACTCCAACCGCGCCGGCTGGCAGATCGCCGAGGCCGAATTCGTGGCCCGGGCCCGCGGCGGCTCGCGCTTCATCTCCTCGCAGAACCACTACAACCTGCTGGACCGCCGCGCCGAACTGGAGGTCACGCCCGCAGCCGCTGCCTACGGGCTCGGCGTGCTGCCGTACTTCCCGCTCGCCAACGGCCTGCTGACCGGCAAGTACGCGCCCGGCAAGGCGCCCGAGGGCTCCCGCCTGAGCCACACCCGCACGAACCTCGTGGACGACGCCGACTGGGAACAGCTCGGTGCCTTCAGTGCGTTCGCCGCGGAACGGGACCTGACCGAGATCGAGGTGGCCTTCTCCTGGCTCGCTGCCCAGCCGACCGTCAGCAGCGTCATCGCCGGCGCCACCAGGCCAGAGCAGGTCCGGCAGAACGCCGCCGCCGCGGACTGGCGGCCGGACGCCGCGGACCTGGCCGAGCTGGACGGGATCTTCCCCGGGACGCCGAAGGTCGCATTGTTCTAATCGCATGGTTCTAAGGGGGCCGGCCTGATGCCTTCCATCCTGATGGACGTCGACACCGGGATCGATGACGCCCTGGCGCTGGTCTATTTGCTGTCCCGTCCCGAGGTCCAGGTGCGGGCCATCACCTGCACCGCCGGCAATGTGGGTGCCCGCCAGGTGGCGCTGAACAACCTGGCGCTGCTGGAGCTGTGCGGCAGGCAGGGGATCGAGGTGGCCATCGGCGCCGAGGTGCCGCTGGAAATCCCGCTCGTCACCACGGAAGAGACCCACGGGCCACAGGGGATGGGCTATGCCGAGCTGCCCCCGCCCGCCCAGCAGGTTTCGCCGCGGCACGCCGTCGACGTCTGGGTGGAGGAGGCCCGGGCGCGCCCGGGGGAGCTCACCGGCCTGATCACCGGGCCGTTGACCAACTTCGCCCTGGCACTGCGCCGCGAACCCGGGCTGCCGCGGCTGCTCAAGGGCCTGGTCATCATGGGCGGCAGCTTCAACTACCAGGGCAACACCACGCCGACGGCGGAATGGAACGTCTCGGTGGATCCGCACGCGGCCAAGGAGGTCTTCGCGGCCTACCGCGGCCTGCCCGAGGACAAGCTCCCGCTGGTCTGCGCGCTGGAAACCACGGAGCGGATCGAGCTGCGTCCCGAACACCTGCGGCGCCTCGGGGAGGCCGCCGGGGCCGGCCCGGAGCTCGTCCTCCCTGGCCAGCCCGACGGGCAGCTCAGCGCCTCCGGCAACCCGCTGGTCGCCGCCCTGTCCGACGCCGTCCGGTTCTATCTGGAATTCCACCGGCACCACGGCCAGGGCTATGTGGCCCACATGCACGACGCCTTTGCCGCCTGCGCAGCCGTGGAACGCACACCGTTCGCCACCCGGCTGGCCACCGTCGACGTCGAGACGGACTCCCCGCTGCTGGTCGGCACCACGGTGGCCGACTTCCGCGGCCTCTGGGGACTGCCGCCCAACGCGCGGATCGTCTCCGGCAACGATCCCGGGCACTGCTTTGACGAGCTGATCTCCTCTGTGGGCGCCCTGGCGCGAGGTCTCGGCGGCCAATAGGCTTTTTCGTTAGTTCGACGGGGGTTCAGGTCCAGGCGGCGGGGTGGCCGGGCTCAGGGACATGCCCCGCGCAGGGGCCGGCGGATGGGCATATTCCGGTTATGTCCGGTCGCAGGCGCGACGAATGGGCATGTCCCCCGGGGGGAGCAGCCTGGTCCCCGCTGCGGAGCCGCCCGCACAGGCCCCCGGACGGGACATGCACCGCACCGGGGCCGGCGGATGGGCATATTCCGGTTATGTCCGGTCCCGGGCGCGACGGATGGGCATGTCCTCCCGGCGCGAAGAGGTCTCGGGCCCCCTAGACCCCCCACGACCTAACGAAAATGACCGCTAGCCCGCAGCCACCCCGGCTGCCTGGAATGTCCGGCCGTTGACCCGCTCGGACGCGCCGACCCGGTCAAGGTACGGGGTGATGCCGCCGAGGAACATCGGCCAGCCGGCACCGAGGATCAGGCACAGGTCGATGTCTTCCGCGCCGGCCACGACGCCCTCCGCGAGCATCAGGCCGATCTCCTCCGCGAGGGCATCCTGGGTGCGGCGCAGCACCTCCCCGCCGGTGGACGGCGTGTTGCCGAAGGACAGCATCGCCAGGGTTTCGACCGGGATGTACGGCTTGCCGTCCGGTCCCATCCCGGGCGCCCAGATGGACTTCACGCCGTTGTCGATGAGTTTCTGCAGGTTCTGCGAGACGGCGAAGCGCTCCCCGTAGGCGGCGTGCAGCGATTCCTGGACGTGCTGCGCCACCGGGAGGCCAACCATCGCGCCGAGGGTGAACGGGGTCATCGGCAGGCCCATCGGGCGCAGCGCATTGTCCGCGATCCCGGCCGGAGTGCCCTCGTCGAAGGCCGCCGTCACTTCGCCCATGAGGCGCAGCAGGATGCGGTTGACCACGAACGCCGGGGCGTCCTTGACCAGCACCGCGGACTTCCTGAGTCCCTTGGCGAGTTCGAACGCGGTGGCGAGCACGGCGTCGTCGGTCTTCGGGGCGCGGACGATCTCGAGCAGCGGCATCACGGCCACGGGGTTGAAGAAGTGGAAGCCCACGACCCGTTCGGGGTGCTGCAGGTCCTCGGCCATCGCGGTGACGGACAGCGAGGAGGTGTTCGTGGCGAGGATGCAGTCGGGGGAGACAACGGCCTCGACCTCCTTGAAGACCTGCTTCTTGACGTTGAGCTCCTCGAACACGGCCTCGATCACGAAGTCCGCGTCGGCGAAGGACTCCTTGGAGACGGAACCGGTGACGAGCGCCCGGGTGCGGTTGGCGGCGTCGGGGCTGATCCGTCCCTTCGCCAGCAGCTTGTCCACCTCGGCGCGGACGTACCCCACGCCCTTGTCCACCCGGGCCTGGTCGATGTCCGTCATCACCACGGGCACCTTGAGCTGGCGGGCGAATAGCAGGGCCAGCTGGCCGGCCATCAGCCCGGCCCCGACGACGCCGATCTTCGTCACCGGCCGTGCGAGCTTGCGGTCCGGGGCTCCGGCCGGCCGCTTGGAGCGCCGCTGCACGAGGTCCAGGAAGGCGTAGACGGTGGAGCGGAATTCGGGGGTCTGCATGAGGTCCGCGAGTGTCCCGCATTCGAGCTCCGCGGACTGGGCCTGGGTCAGCGTGCGGTTGGCTTCCATCACGTCCAGGACCCTGGCCGGGGCAGGGGGGGCGTTGGAGGTCTTGGCTTCCACGAAGACGCGGCCGGCGGCGACGGCGCCGGCCCAGCGGGCGGCTACCGCCGGATCGGAGGGGTCGACGGCGTGGGGCCGCCCGGGCGTGACGGCGCCGGCGATGACCTGCGCGGCCCAGGCGACGGACTGTTCCACGAAGTCGGCCGGCTCGAAGATGGCGTCGGCCACGCCGAGCTCGAAGGCCTGCGGCCCGGTGAGGGTGCGGTTGCTGCTCAGCGGGTTCTCGATCATCACCTTGACGGCGTTTTCCGGGCCGATCAGCCGCGGCAGGATGTACACGCCGCCCCAGCCGGGGATCAGGCCGAGGAAGGCCTCCGGCAGGCCCAGGGCCCCGGCGCCGGTGGACACGGTGCGGTAGGTGGACTGCAGGGCAATCTCAAGGCCGCCGCCCAGGGCCAGGCCGTTGATGAACGCGAAGCTGGGGACGCCGAGGTCCGCCAGGGTGGAGTAGACCTCATGGCCCAGCTGGGCCATCCAGAGTCCGTGCTCGCGGTTGTGGAGGGACTTCACAGCGGACAGGTCCGCGCCGGCGACGAGGAAGTACGGCTTGCCGGTCACCCCGACGCCGGCGATCTCGCCGCGGGCGGCGCGCTCCTTCAGCCCTTCCAGGACGGTGCCGAGCTCGATCAGGGTGTTGGGGCCAAGGGTGGTGGGTTTGGAGTGGTCCAGGCCGTTGTCCAGCGTGATGAGCGCGAAGGTGCCGGGGCTGTCCTTGGCGTCAGTCGTCTTCCCACCTGCGGCGGGGAGCGCGATGTCCTGCACGTAGGAGTGGGTGACCGTCTCGTCCGGGAAAAGATCGGCAAGTTTGCGGAAATCGGCGGCGCTCATGCCTGGGCTCCAGTCTGGGCTGTGGTGGACTCGGGGTAAGCGGTGCCGTACTCGGCGTGGTGCGGGTTTTCCCAGATGACGGAGGCTCCCATGCCCAGGCCGATGCACATGGTGGTCAGCCCGAAGCGCACGGAGGGGTCCTCCTCGAACTGGCGGGCCAGCTGGTTCATCAGGCGGACGCCGGAGGAGGCGAGCGGGTGTCCGACGGCGATCGCGCCGCCGTAGCGGTTGACGCGGGGGTCGTCGTCGGCGATGCCGAAGTGGTCCAGGAAGCTGAGGACCTGGACGGCGAAGGCCTCGTTGATTTCGACGAGGCCGATATCGCCGATGCCGAGCCCGGCGTTCTTCAGGGCCTTCTCCGTGGCCGGGACCGGGCCGATGCCCATGACCTCGGGCTCGACGCCGGCGAAGGCGTAGCTGACCAGGCGCATCCTGACCGGCAGGCCGAGTTCCGCGGCAGCGTCGGCGGAGGCCAGCAGGGCGGCCGTGGCGCCGTCGTTCAATCCTGCCGCGTTTCCGGCGGTGACCCGGCCGTGGGCGCGGAACGGGGTCTTGAGCGCGGCGAGGTCCTGCAGCGAGGTGCCGGGACGCGGCGGCTCGTCCACGGTGTTGACGGTCCAGCCCTGTCCGGGCTTCATCGTTGCGACGGGCACCAGGTCCGGCTGGATCTGGCCGTTTGAGTAGGCGGCGGCCAGCTTGGCCTGCGAGGCGACGGCGTAGGCGTCGGCGCGGTCCTTCGTGATGGCGGGGAAGCGGTCGTGCAGGTTCTCGGCGGTGTTGCCCATGTTCAGGGCGGCCGGGTCCACGATCCGTTCGGACATGAACCGCGGGTTGGGGTCGGCGCCGGCGCCCATCGGGTGGTTGCCCATGTGCTCCACGCCGCCGGCAATCACGACGTCGTAGGCGCCGAAGCCGATGCCGCTCGCCGTCGTGGTCACGGCGGTCATGGCGCCGGCGCACATGCGGTCGATCGCGAAGCCGGGCACCGTGCGGGGCAGCCCGGCCAGCAGGGCGGCGGTGCGGCCGATGGTCAGGCCCTGGTCGCCGGTCTGCGTGGTGGCCGCGATGGCAACCTCATCGATCCGCCCGGGGGGCAGGGACGGATTGCGGCGCAGCAGTTCGCGGATGCACTTGACCACGAGGTCATCGGCACGGGTACCCGCGTAGATGCCCTTCTCGCCGGCGCGGCCGAACGGGGTGCGGACGCCGTCGACGAAGACGACGTCGCGGACGGTGCGGGGACTGGCTTGGCTCACGTGTTGCTCCTCATCGAGACATGGTGCCGGAGCTGCGGCCAAGGGCGGCAATCGCGGATGGCAGCAGTGATCCGGGCGGCATCAAGCAACATGTTACTCGCCAGTAATATAGCTGGCAAGGAGGGCGGGCCCGGGTCGTTAGGCGGTGGCGCCGGGAACCGCTTCGGCTGCCGCTCCGGGCTCCTTCACCGGCACCGGCCGGGGACGCAGGAAGGCCCCGGTGATCAGGGGTGCGGTGATCTCGATCTGCCACTGCCGCGCCCCGAGGTTCGCCAGCTCCTCGGCCAGGCCTTCCTCGCTGAGCTCGGCCGGCGGGCGCCACGCCACGCGGCGGAGGTATTCCGGGGTCAGCAGGTTCTCGACCGGCAGGTTCAGTTCCTCGGCCTTGGCCTGCAGCAGGGGACGCGCGGTGGCAAGCCGTGCGGCCGCCTCCGGATCCCGGTCGGCCCAGACGCGCGGGGGCGGGGGAGCGTTGGTGGCCAGGTGCAGGGGAGGAAGCTCTTCCAGGGTCCTGGCGGTGCTGATGCAGCGCAGCCAGCGCGGGGCTTCGCGCTGCGCCGCCCGGCCGTGGAAGCCCTTGGTGCCCAGCAGCTGCGGCACGGTGGCGGGCATCGCCCTGGCCGCGGCCACGAGGGCCGAATCCGGGATGAGCCGGCCGGGGGCCACGTCGCGCTTCTGGGCCAGCGAGTCGCGTTCCAGCCAGAGTTCGCGGACGGCGGCCAGCTGGCGGCGGTCCCGGATCTGGTGCAGTCCCGAGGTCTTGCGCCACGGGTCGACGCGGGGCGGGGCCTGGCCGGCCTCGAGGATGGCCGCGAATTCCTGTTCGGCAAAGTCGAGCTTGCCGTCGGCCAGGAGGAGTTCAATGAGTTCTTCGCGCAGCTCGGTGAGGACCTCGACGTCGAGGGCCGCGTAGCGCAGCCAGGGTTCCGGGAGCGGCCGGGTGGACCAGTCGGCCGCGGAGTGTTCCTTCGCCAGGCCGAAGCCCAGGAGCTGCTCGATCACGGCGGCGAGCCCCACCCGCGGGAGGCCGGCGATCCGGGCGGCGAGTTCGGTGTCGAAGAGCCGGTCGGGCCACATGCCGAGTTCGGACAGGCACGGGAGGTCCTGGCTCGCGGCGTGCAGGATCCATTCCACGCCGCTCAGGGCGTCGTTGATGATCCGCAGGTCTTCGAAGGGCTCGGGGTCGATCAGCCAGGTGCCGGAGCCTTCACGGCGGATCTGGACGAGGAAAGCGCGCTGGCCGTAACGGAAGCCGGAGGCGCGTTCGGCGTCCACTCCCGCCGGGCCGTGGCCTGCGGCCAGGGCAGCCGCGCAGCGCTCCAGGCCTGCCTGGGTTTCGATGACGAGCGGCACGCCGTCCCGGGGGGCATCGAGGTCGATGACCTCGGGGACGAGGCTGTCAAAGCCTTCCACCGTGATGTGGGCTGTGGCGTCACCGGCCTCTGTCTTATTTGGTACGGCGCCGGCCGTGGTGATTTCCGGATTTTGAGGGGTCATGATGACTACAGTTTACCGACACCGCGGGGCCAAGGACGGCGCAGGCGGCAGAACGCGCCGCCTCATGCCCGTGCCGGGGCCTGTCCCGGCCGCCGCCGGGGCAGGGGGGTGACGCCTTCGGGGAGCGGTGGGAGCCCGGCGAACGTGCACACCATCTCCGACCACGCCTCCAGATGCGTGGTGATGTCCGGTCCGGCTGGAGTCCACGAGGCCCGGAGTTCGACGTCGATCGAATCGGGCCGGTCCGAAAGCGTGCCGAAGCTTTCGGAGAGCACGCGCGTGGCGGTGCCGCCGGCCGAACGGTAGGGCGCCTGATGGTTCTCCAGCGCCTCGACCAGCCAGGTCCAGGCGACCGAGCCGAGCATCTGGTCGTTGCCCATTTCGGGCTCGAGCTGGGCCCGGATGTAGGTGACGACCCTGAATTGGCCGTCCCAGACCGCGGAGCCCTCGGGATCATGGAGCAGGATGAAGCGGCCGGTGGCCAGCTCGATGTCCTCGCTGCCGGCGGCCGGTTCGAAGCCCGCGGCGGCCGGCCCGTGGACCGGGCCCGGACCGCCGGCATCCCCGGGCACGATGACTTCCGCACCCAGCGCGACGGCAAAGGGTGCGAGCCGTGACGGCGCCGGAATCTCGGCCAGGCGCAGTTCGCTGCGGCATCGTGCGTGTCGAAGGGTTCCGAGGGCAAAGAGGAAATCTGCCGGAACCTGGTCGAGTGAGTTCACAATGGAAGGTTATGCAACGGCTGCCCCCATGCCCGGCAGGCTCGCCGCCGGGCCGGGCGGGTGCCTGCCCGGCTACGCGGCCGTGAGTTCGCGCCGGATGGCGGCGATGAAGGAATCAACGTCGTCCTCGGTGGTGTCGAAGGAGCACATCCAGCGGACTTCCCGTGCGGCTTCATTCCAGTCATAGAAGCGGAAGGAGCGGCGCAGCCGGTCCGCTGCGCCGGCCGGCAGGATGGCGAAGACCCCGTTGGACTCGGTCTTCTGGGTCAGCTCGACGCCGGGAACCGACTCGACGCCGGCGCGCAGCCGGGTGGCCATCGCGTTGGCGTGCGCGGCCGACCGCAGCCACAGGTCGCCCTCGAGGAGGGCGATGAACTGGGCGGACATGAAGCGCATCTTGGAGGCCAGTTGCATGTTCATCTTGCGCAGGTAGACGAGTCCCTGTGCGGCCTCGGGGTTCAGGGCCACGACGACTTCGCCGAAAAGCAGGCCGTTCTTGGTGCCGCCGAACGAAAGGATATCCACGCCGGCGTCGCGGGTGAAGGCCTGCAGCGGCACGTCCAGGTGTGCGGCCGCGTTGGCCAGGCGGGCGCCGTCCATGTGAAGCTTCATGCCCTTGGAATGGGCATGCTCCGCGATCGCCCGGACCTCCCCGGGCGTGTAGCAGGTGCCGAGCTCGGTGGTCTGGGTGATGGATACGGCCAGAGGCTGCGCGCGGTGCTCGTCGCCCCACCCCCAGGCTTCCTGGTCGATCAGCTCCGGGGTGAGTTTGCCGTCGGCCGTGCGGACCTGGAGGAGTTTGATCCCGCCGATCCGCTCCGGCGCGCCGTTCTCGTCCATGTTGATGTGGGCCGTGGAGGCGCAGATGACCGCTCCCCAGCGGGGCAGCAGGGACTGCAGCGACAGGACATTGGCCCCGGTGCCGTTGAAGACGGGGAAGCACTCGATCCCGGCGCCGAAATGCTGCTCCATGAGCTGGACCAGCCGGGCGGTGTAGTCGTCCTCGCCGTAGGAAACCTGGTGGCCCCCGTTGGCGGCGGCGAGGGCCGCCAGCACTTCGGGATGGACGCCCGAGTAGTTGTCCGAGGCGAAGCCGCGGACGGCGGGATCGTGGAGCCGCGCCGCGGTCTTGGCAGGGCTGGTTTCAACGCTGCCGGTTTCTGCCGTGCCGGTTTCAACTGTGCCGGTTTCAACTGTGCCGGTTTCAACGCTGCTGGTCATCGATTTGCTCACGCTTTCAGTCTAGAGAGGTCCGGGCCCACCGCTGCGTTGTCTGGCCCGGTTCAACGGGCCAGCAGCAGCCGCCGGCCGTTCAGTTCGGCCGCGGGAGTGGTGAAGAGCCCGACGGCGGCGGCCGCCAGTTCCTCCACGTCGGTGAACCCGGGGAAGGTGCGTTCGGGGGACTTTGCGCGCATCCGGGCGTCCACGAGGGCCTTGACCACGAAGACGACGGCGGCGCTGTGCTGGGTTTCCGGCCCGGCTTCCGGCTGGGCATCCGGCCCGGCGCCGGGGCCGCCGGTTGCACTGACAGGGCCCTGGCCGGCAGCACCCTGTCCGGCGTTGCCGGTCTGGGCGCGCCGGAACCCGTCCGCCACGGCCAGGGTCCAGGCCTCGGCCGCAGCCTTGGCGGCCGCGTAGCTGGCGGTCCCCGCCGCCGGCGTGCCGACGGCGGTGGAGGAGACCATGGCGAAGCGCCCGGCCTCCGAGGCGGCGAGGTCGTAGTAGAAGACCCGCGTGACGTTCCGCAGCGTCGTGATGGCGCCGCGTTCCAGGAACTCCCAGTCCTCGTCGCTCTGGTCCGTGATGCCCTTCGCGCCGCGCCAGCCCCCGACCAGGTGGATGACGCCGTCGATCCCCCCGGCCGTTGGCGCCAGCGCGGCGTGCACAGCGGCATGCAGGGCGCGGACGTCCGCCAGGTGCGCGAGGTCGCAGACCAGCGGCATGACGCCGTCGCCCGCCTCGGCGGCGGCGGCCTCGATGCGGTGCCGGTCCGAGCCGACGGTGAACACCGTGTGGCCGGCCCGGTGCAGGGCCCGCGCGGTGGCGATGCCGGACGGGCCGCTGCCGCCCGTCACCAGCACGTTCAGGCTGCGGCCGGCAGTCATCGGGCGTTCATCGCCGGCGTGGCGGTGGCTGTGTCGGTGGCCGTGCCGGTGTCTGTGTTGGTGTCTGACGACCCCGTGATCCCGGCCGTGGAGTCGATGACGGGGCGCATCTTCTTCTCGAGGGCCTCGTAGAACATCGAGAGCGGGAACTCGTCGTCGAGCACCTGGTCGGTGAGGCCGCGCGGCGGGCCGGCCAGCGGCAGGGCGCCGGCGCCCTTGGCCCAGACGGAGGCCGGGTTGGGGGTGAGCGTGCCGGAGACCAGCTCGTAGGCGGCCAGCCAGTGGGCGGTCTTGGGGCGGTCGATGGAGCGCCAGTAGAGCTCCTCGATCCGGGCGCCGAGTCCGATGACGACGTCCGCGGCCTGGTCCCAGTCGATGCTGAGCTTACTGTCGGTCCAGTGCAGGACATGGTGCTGGTGCATCCAGGCGAAGAGCAGCTGGCCGCCGAGGCCGTCGTAGTTGCGGACGCGGTTTCCGGTGATCGCGAAGCGGAAGATCCGGTCGAAGATCACGGCGTACTGGACCAGTTTGGCGTGCCGGCGTGCTTCGGGGTCCGCGTTGCCGTCTTTTTCGATCCGCACGGATTCGCGGAAGGCGGTCAGGTCACAGCGGAGTTCCTCGAGGGAGTAGAGGAAGAACGGCATGCGCTGCTTGATCATGAACGGATCGAAGGGCAGGTCCCCGCGCATGTGGGTGCGGTCATGGATGAGGTCCCACATGACGAAGGTTTCCTCGGCCAGCTGCTGGTCCTCGAGCAGGGCGGCGGCGTCCCCGGGAAGCTGCAGGGAGGTGATCCCGGTGGCGGCGCGGACGACACGCCGGAAGCGGGCGGCTTCGCGGTCGGCGAAGATGGCGCCCCAGGTGAAGGTGGGCGTTGCCCGGACTGCCACAGTCTCCGGGAACAGCACGGCGGAGTTGGTGTCGTAGCCGGGGGTGAAGTCCAGGAAGCGGATGGGAACGAAGAGCTTGTTCGAGTACTCGCCCTCCTCGAGGCCGGCGGCGAACCCGGGCCAGATCACCTCGATCAGCACGGCCTCGACGAGGCGGCTGCTGCTGCCGTTCTGGGTGTACATCGGGAAGACGACGAGGTGCTGCAGTCCGTTGACCCGGTGCTGCTGCGGCTCGAAGGCCAGCAGCGAATCCAGGAAGTCGGGCACGCCGAAGCCGCCGGCGGACCACCGCCCGAAATCGGTGACGAGGAGTTCCAGGTAGCGGGCGTCGTGCGGAAAGGCCGGGGAGAGCGCGGTGACCGCGTCCGTGATGGTCCCGACATGGCCGGCGGCCGCCTCGTGGGCGGCAGGATCCGGCACGGATCCGTCCTGGACCTGGAGTGCCTGCAGGGCGGTGGCGGCAGCCTTGAGCGCCAGCCACTCCGGGGATTCCGAGGTGACGTGGGCCGGTGCGGTGGTAGCGGTCGTGGTCATCGACATGGGCCTTCCTGGTTGCTTGGTGCGTCTACGGCGAGCGTAGCAAGCAAACAGAATCTCTAACGCAAAATATGGTTGAGCATAAGAAAGTCTGGGCCAACTGGTGGTCGAAGAGTGTTCCAGCGGCAGCCGGCTGCCCCCTGGCTGCCGGGCACCGCCGGTACGGGACCCGGCAGCAGGCCTCAGTTCCCGGCGTCGTCCGCCGTGACGAGCCTGAGCGAGACCGAGTTGATGCAATACCGCTGGTCCGTGGGCGTGCCATAGCCCTCGCCCTCGAACACATGGCCCAGGTGGGAATCACACGCGGCACAGCGCACCTCGATGCGCTCCATCCCCAGGGCGCGGTCATGGATATATCGGACGGTTTCCGCTGCCAGCGGCGCCCAGAACGACGGCCAGCCGCAGTGGGAGTCGAACTTTTCCTTGCTCGTGAAGAGTTCGGCGCCGCAGGCCCGGCACTGGTAGACGCCGGCCGTGTGGGTGTCCACGTACTCACCCGTGTAGGGCCGCTCGGTGCCGGCCTGGCGCAGCACACGGTATTCCTCCGGGGTCAGCTCCTGGCGCCACTGCTCGTCGGTCTTGCCAGGCTTTTCGGTGGCAGTTTCAGCGGCAGGCGCTGCCACGGGCGCGACCTTTGGCCTGTTGTTAAAGATGCTCATGGCTGAATAACGCTCAGGAGTCCCCGATAAATCCCGAACCTGCGTACAGATGCAGCACGGGCAGGCCCAGCCGGTCCTGGGCCTTGTTGGCCCAGTCGGTGTGGAAGGTGTCGGCGAGGGCGTGCGGGCGGGTGATGACGACCGCCTGCCCGGCGCCGAGTTCCTTGACCTTGGCCACCAGGCCCTCCACGGGCCGGCCCTCGACAATCTGGCCGCTGACTCCTCCGCCCAGCCCGGCCAGCGCCGTGAGCGAGGCGGCCAGGGTCTCGGCGGCTTCGGCCCGTTCGGCGGCGGGGTCGGGGGACTCCGTCAGTTCGCGGAAGGCCTTCGCGATCTCCAGCAGGGAGAGGTTCTCCAGGAAATCCACCAGCAGGTGGCGTTCGGTGTTGGCCGGGACCAGGACCACGAGGGGCGCATCACCGCCGGCGACGAGGGTTTCAATGTTGACGCGGTCATCCGCACCGAGGGGCTCTTCTGTCAAAATGACGATTGGATCACTCATGCCCCCAGCCTAGCCGGGCGCCGCGCGTCCCGGCATGAATGTGGCATCGACTGCTCCAAACCCGCCCTTTTCCACGGTCTAAACGGCCGTTGTGGAGCAACCGATGGGGGTGTGGGGCTATTCCAAACCGGCGCCGTGCTCCCACTCCGGCCATATGACGGAAATGGCCGCAATCGGGCCCGCATTCCGGCCATCTGCGTCAATTGGGCGCCGTCCCCGGACGCAGCGTTACGATCCCGTCCGGATCCGCTACGGTTTTAGGGACTTCAACGACCCGTGCTGCCTCAATCACCGGCGATATGACGGAAATGGCCGCAATGAAGCCGTCGTTCCGGCCATATCCGGCAATCGGCTGCCCGCCTGGCTTCCTCCCGATGTGCCGGTCCAGACCCGGCAGCGGTTTGGGCGGGATTGCCGTGCTGACACGGGTGACGCCCCCGGATGCCATCATCTGCCGTGAGTTCGGCAAGAATGGTGCCATGGCATCCTCCCTGCGCCTTCTGCCGGACCCGCACCGGACCCCGACCGCCCACGGTACGGCCGCTCCGGCCGCAGTGCGCTCCGGAAGGGCCGCGGTGCGCTCCGGGATGGAGGCGGCGGGGCCGGTTAACGGGGCGGGGCTTTCCGGCGGCGCCAAATGGGCCGTGGGCGGCATCATCGGCGGAAGCGCCGCGGCCGGCCTGCTCGCCGCAGGGTCGTCGGCGCTGGCCCTGTATTTCGCCCGCCGCGTCATCACCCCCGAACGCGTCCGCGAGGCGGACCAGGAAGTCCTGGCGGTGATCCGCGAAGGGCGCGGGCTGCATATTATCCTCGCCGCAACCCCCGAGAACACGGTCGAGGGCGTCTATGGCTTCTTTTTCGACGGCGGCCGGGGCCATGCCCGGATCGGCAGGATCCTGTCCTACTCGCCGGCCGAACGCACCGTCCTGCGGGACGTCGAGGCCGTCTACAGTGGCGACCTTGCGGCGGCGCGGCGCGGCTGGTGGAGCGGGGCGGCGTACCCCGATCCCGCCAGCCTCGGCCTTCCGGCGGAGGAGGTCCTGATAGAGGTCGACGGCGGGACCGCCCCCGCCTGGCTGGTGCGGGCCGCGCCGGCGCCGGACACCACGGTGCCGGACACGCCAGCGTCGGACACGCCGGCGCCCGACACGACGGCGCCGGACAGCATGGCGCCGGACACATGGGCGATCATGGTGCACGGCCGCGGGGGCAGCCGGCAGGAAGGCCTCCGGGCCCTGCGCACGGCGCGGGAACTGGGCCTGTCCAGCCTGCTGATCTCGTACCGGAACGATGGCCTGGCTCCGTCGGCGCCGGACGGACGCTACGGCCTGGGCTCCACCGAATGGCGCGACGTCGAGGCCGCCATCGGCTTCGCCCGCGGCCAGGGGGCGCGCGACGTGGTGCTGTTCGGCTGGTCGATGGGCGGCGCGATCTGCCTCCAGACCGCCGACCTCTCCCGCTACCGCCACCTGATCCGGGCAATGGTGCTGGATGCCCCGGTGATCAACTGGGTCAATGTGCTGGCGCACCACGCGGAGCTGAACCGGATCCCGTCCTCCGTGAGCCGGTACGGGCAGCTGATGCTAAGCCACCGCCTGGGCCGCCGGCTGACAGGCCTGGCCGCGCCGGTGGACCTGAAGGCAATGGACTGGGTGTCGCGGGCCGTGGAACTGAGGACGCCGACGCTGATCCTGCACAGCGTGGATGACGAATACGTTCCCTACGGGCCGTCCGCGGCCCTCGCCGAGAAGAACCCCGAGATGGTCACGTTCGAACCCTTCAGCCGGGCGCGGCACACCAAGGAATGGAACGTCGATCCGGATGGCTGGGAACGCCTGGTCACCGCCTGGCTGGGCCAGCAGCTGGCGCCCCGCGCGAATCCGGGCCAGGCCGGTCCCGGGCCCGAAGGAGCGCCGGATCCGGAACCCCCGCATCCGGTCTAGCGGAGGTCTAGAGGCATTCCCGGCCCGGCATGCGGGGGAGAAAAGAGCCCGGCTGGAGCCCCCAATGTGGGCGCAATGGCGCTAGGATTGTGCCGGAATGGCAACCCTTGCAGCGGTGCTAAGTGGTTGTCGGGTCAGGTAGCCAAGCATCTGTTTACCCAGCGGCAGTGCGTGGCACCCTCTACACAGGAGGCTGTCTGCATGCCGGAATTATCACCGGACCTTTCCGGAGAATGGCGAATCGATCCCGGCCATACGCGGATCGGGTTCTCCACCCGGCACGCAATGGTCACGAAGGTCCGCGGCGCATTTAACGACGTTGCGGGGATAATCAATGCCGACGTCGAGAATCCCGCCAATTCATCCGTGCGGGTGACCATTAAGGTCGCCAGCATCGATACCCGGAGTGCCCAGCGCGACGAACACCTTCGCACCAACGACTTCTTTGATGCACCGAGCTATCCCGATATCACGTTCGTCAGTTCGCGGATCGACCAGATCGAAGAATCGAATTTCATCGTCATCGGCAATCTGACCATCCGCGGAGTCACCCAGGAAATCAGCCTGCCGATCGAGTTCCTCGGGGTCGAGCGGGACCCGGCCGGAGCGCTGCGTGCGGGGTTCGAGGGATCCCGCCGCATTGACCGCCAGCAGTTCGGCGTCAAGTGGAACACCGCCCTTGATTCCGGGGGCGTGCTTGTCTCGGACAAAATCACGCTGGAGTTCGAGGTTTCGGCCGTCAAGGTCGAGGCGAGCCGGGGCGGCTCCTGATTCGTTGATCCGGCTGGTACGAAGGCCTAGTGCCGTCCCGTACCGATCCGTGCGGTGCGGGCGCCCGTGAGCCGGATGAGTTCTTCCGGGTCCAGTTCGATGTCCAGCCCGCGGCGGCCGCCCGAGACGAGGATGGTATCCAGCGCCAGCGCGCTCTCATCCACGACGGTGGGGGAGGACTGCCGCTGCCCGAGCGGGGAGATGCCGCCGAGCACGTAGCCGGTCCTGCGCTGTGCTGCGGCCGGTTCGGCCATGGCGGCCTTCCTGCCGCCCAGCGCCGCGGCCATCGCCTTCAAGTCCAGGTTTCCGCTCACCGGCACGACGCCGACGGCAAGCCGCCCGTCGACGTCGACCATCAGGGTCTTGAACACCCTGGCGGGGTCGATGCCGAGCATTTCCGCGGCTTCGAGGCCGTAGCTGGCCGCCGCCGGATCGTGGCTGTAGGGGTGGGCCACGAAAGGAACCCCGGCCGCCGCGAGAGCCGCGGTGGCTGGGGTTCCCTGCGACGGAAGTTTACGGGCCACAGCAGCTGATGGTCGCGACGGCGGCGGTCAGGACTGCCGAGTGGCCAAGGCGACCTTGCGCTTGATCCGGCCCAGCATGGCCGTCATACCGCGCATGCGCAGCGGAGTGATGGCGCGGGTGAGGCCCAGGAGATCGGGCATGTCGTCCGGCACGGCCAGGATCTCCTGCGCGCTGAGGCCGTCGAGTCCTTCGCGCAGCACGCCGGCGAAGCCGCGGGTGGTCGGGGCTTCCGGCGGCGCCTTGAAGAAGAGGTGCACGCTGTCCGGTGCACCGCCGTCGCCCGGTTCCGTCTCGATGGTGAGGAACAGCGGTGTCTGGCATTCGACCACCTGCTCCATCAGCTCGGGGTGGTCCTTGAGCCGGTCCGGGAGGTCCGGAAGCTCGCGCGAAAACTCCAGCAGCAGCTGCAGCCGTTCGGGTTCCGTCAGGGCCTGGAAGTCATCGACAATGTCCGCCAGCGCGGCGGGGAGGGCAGGAGTATTCATCACTCCCAGCATACGCCCGGGGCCTACCTGGCTGCCGGGACCGCGCCGCGTTCGGCGCCCTTGACGATGGGGACGCGGACGGCGTTGCCCCATTCGGTCCAGGAGCCGTCGTAGTTGCGGACCGTGTCGAAGCCCAGGAGGTACTTGAGCGCAAACCAGGTGTGGCTGGAACGCTCGCCGATGCGGCAGTACGCCACGACGTCGTCGCCTTCCTTGAGCCCCGCCTCACCCAGGTACAGTGCCTCTAGTTCCCCGCGGTTCCGGTAGGTGCCGTCGCCGGCAGCGGCGCGGGCCCAGGGGATCGAGGCGGCCGTGGGGATGTGGCCGCCGCGCATGGCGCCTTCCTCCGGGTAGGCCGGCATGTGGGTGCGCTGCCCGGTGTACTCCTCGGGGGAGCGCACATCGATCAGCGGCTTGCCGAAGTGGGCGAGGACATCGTCCTTGAACGCGCGGACCGGGGCGTCATTGCGCTCCACGACCGGGTAGGTGCCGGGGGCCGGCGCCGCGGTTTCCGTGGTGAGGGCGCGGCCTTCGGCGATCCACTTGTCCCGGCCGCCGTCCAGCAGCCGGACGTCCTCGTGGCCGAAGAGCGTGAAGACCCACAGGGCGTACGCGGCCCACCAGTTGGACTTGTCGCCGTAGATGACCACGGTGCTGTCCCGGGAGATGCCCTTGGCCGCGGCCAGGGCGGCGAAGGCCCCGCCTTCCACGAAGTCGCGGGTGACCTCGTCGTTCAGCTCAGTGTGCCAGTCCACCTTCACCGCGCCGGGGATGTGGCCGGTCTCGTACAGCAGCACATCCTCGTCGGATTCCACCACCACGAGACTGCCGCCGTCGAGCGCGCCGGCTTCGATCTCCGCGGCGAGCCATTCGGTGGACACGAGCCGCTCCGGGTGGGCGTAGGCGGCAAATTTTTCGTTCTGCTCAACGGGGTAGGGCATGGGATGGCCTTTCACTGAAGCGGTCAGGGGGCCGGGCCAGGGGAGGATCGAATGCGGCGCCGGGCCTGCTACAACACTAGCCACGCCCCCTCGGGAATGCCCCCGCCCGGTTAACACTGGGAAATGTGGCCTTGGTCACAGCGTTTCGCCGGGCCCACCGGCGGCACCCGTATTCCCGGTATCCTTTCTGGGGACAAAAGACCAGCAGAACGGACCACCTTGGTACAGATCGAACAGCTCGCCGCCAGAACGCCGGCAGTTTCAGTGGATGAACTCCTCAACGGATTCTTTCCCTCGGCAAGGTTCGGCGGGGTCTCGTTTTCCAGCTACCGCCCCGATCCGTCACAGCCCAGCCAGGCCGGCGCGGTCCGGGCGCTGGAAGGATTCGCGGCCGGCGTGGGGGCGCGGGACGGCGACGGCTTCCTGAAGCGGCTCTTCGCGAAGAAGGACACCTCGCGCGCCGGAATCTACCTCGACGGCGGCTTCGGCGTCGGCAAGACCCACCTGCTCGCCTCGCTGTGGCACGCCACCCCTGGTCCCAAGGCCTTCGGCACCTTCGTCGAATACACGAACCTGGTCGGGGCGCTGTCCTTCCGCAAGACGGTGGACGCCCTCAGCGGCTACAAGCTCGTCTGCATCGATGAATTCGAACTCGACGATCCGGGTGACACGGTGCTGATGTCCCGGCTCATGCGCGAACTCGCCGACGCCGGCGTCAAGCTCGCCGCAACCTCCAACACCCTGCCGGGTTCCCTCGGCGACGGCCGCTTTGCCGCCGTCGACTTCGCCCGCGAGATCCAGGTCCTGGCGGACCAGTTCGACGTCGTCCGGATCGACGGCGAGGACTTCCGCCACCGCGGCCTCCCGGCGGCCCCGCTGCCGCTGCGCAACGATGAGCTGACGCACCACATGCATGCGGAGTTTGACGGCAAGACGGTGGCGCGCGATGACTTCGGCACCCTCATCAACCACCTGGCCGGCGTCCACCCGAGCCGCTACCGCCAGCTCCTGGACGGCATCGAGGGTGTGGTCTGGAAGAACGTGGAAACCATCACCGAGCAGGCTGTCGCCCTGCGCTTCGTGGTGCTGGCGGACCGGCTCTACGACAAGGATGTCCCGATTCTTGCCAGCGGCGTGCCGTTCGACCGGCTCTTCACCGAGGAAATGATGACCGGCGGGTACATGAAGAAGTACTTCCGGGCTGTCTCCCGCCTGACCGCGCTGGCCCGCGAGGGCCAGAACCACGAACCGTCGTAGGCCCTTAAAGCAACGCGGGGTCACTTACGGCCCATCCTGATGCACCGGATGGGCCGTAAGTGACCCCGCGTTGTTTGTTTAAGCGCCGATTAAACGCCAGAGGTGCCGGCGCCGCCTCCCGGCGGGACCGGCACCTCGCTGACGTACCTGGGTCAGAGGCCCTGCTGCCGGGGTTCCCCGGCCACAGGGGGCTCACCGTCGACGGGAGTCTCCTCGGCGACGGGTGCCGTGTCCGGCCCGCCGTTCGCCTTGTCCACGAAGTCGGAAGCACCCTGCTGAACGGAATCGATCTTGTCGGCGTACTTTCCGCCGGTCTTTGAGTCGATGAAATCACCGGCCTTGCCGATGCCGTCCTTGATGGCTTGTTCGTTGCCACCAATTACTTGCTGAGCCTTGCCCTTTAGATCGTCAAGTAAACCCACGGGCACCTCCCTTCAGTCGCGGAGCCAGATCGCTCCTTGCCTTTCGATCGTAACCGGCGCAGGTGGGGGCGCCAAGGATGTCCGCCCACAGGGTAAAGGGAAAGAGAAAAGCAGCTCCGGGGAGCTGCTTACTGTGGTGGGCGATACTGGGATCGAACCAGTGACCTCTTCCGTGTCAGGGAAGCGCGCTACCGCTGCGCCAATCGCCCGCATCCGGAAGGACCGGAGTGGAACTGGTGAAACTCGCTAAAAACAAGAGAGCGGACGACGAGATTCGAACTCGCGACATCCACCTTGGCAAGGTGGTGCTCTACCAGCTGAGCTACGTCCGCATTTTTAGTCCATGCCGGCTGGGCCGGTGGTGCTGCATCAAGCAAGTTGCCTTGCTTTGGTGGGCGATACTGGGATCGAACCAGTGACCTCTTCCGTGTCAGGGAAGCGCGCTACCGCTGCGCCAATCGCCCCTTGCATCCGGCCGGAACCGGAAACCAGGGTTTTCACCGAGGTGGGTACGGGATTCGAACCCGTGTATACGGCTTTGCAGGCCGCTGCCTCGCCTCTCGGCCAACCCACCGTGTAGACAGGATTCCGAAGAACCGTTGCCGTGACAGTCTCCTGCGAGCGGACGACGAGATTCGAACTCGCGACATCCACCTTGGCAAGGTGGTGCTCTACCAGCTGAGCTACGTCCGCAGATGAAGTGCGATTCCCTGCCGCGTGCGGCATTTCCTCGCGTTCCAACGAGTAAGAACTCTATAGGAGGTTCGGGCAATCCACAAATCGGCCCGCCCCGGCCCCCGGTGAAGGGCCCCCTTTCCCCGGTTTCTAGGGGAATTTCCTAATTACAGCAGTGTAATTCGAGGGCCTGTTGCGGCTAGTTGCAGTCCGGGTGCGGTGCGGCGCATCAGCGCAGCCCGGCGGGCATGTCCAGTGCCCACGAGCTGCCCACGAGCAGGCCCGGGGGACATGTCCAGTCCTGGGCCCCGGCACTGGACACTTTGGGAATATGTCCGGTGGCCGCGGGCAAGGTGGGGCAGGTGCTCTGCTGGGCCGGTGCCGAAGGATGCAGGGCGGACCCAGCCGGCGCCCGGCAGGCGCCGCGCCGGTGCCGTCGCCTGCGGTATCGCCGCGCCATCGTCGCCAGCATCGCCGGTGCGTGACGGCCCGATTTCTAAAATCCGCCAGGGTGGGCTAGCATTCAATGGCATTGGGGCGATTGGCGCAGTGGTAGCGCGCTTCGTTCACACCGAAGAGGTCACTGGTTCGAACCCAGTATCGCCCACCCAGGAAATGGTCCGTTCCGCTCAACGAGCGGGGCGGACTTTTTTTGATTTGCCGGTACTGCGCCCCTCACTGTCTGACCCCTGTGAAAGAGTCTTTCCATGACCGCCCCACTTCTTGCCCACGCCACCGACCACGGCCGGATGTACGCACGCTCCACGTCCGAGCAGTACACCGTCCCCTCCATCACCACGGTGATCGGGCAGCAGCCCCACGGCCTGGACGGCTGGTTCGGGTACATGGGGGCGAACAGCCTTGCCCAGGACCCCACGCTGCCTGGCATCCTGGGCAGCCCGGCCAAGGTGCGCCAGGCCGTCAGCCGGGCCGCCAAGGCCGCGGAAACATACCGGGACAGCGCCGCCCAGCGGGGGGACCGCGTCCACAACTACTGCGAGCAGGTGGCCCTGCGTGCCCTCGGCCGGCCGCACCTGATGAAGGAAACCCGCGAGGCCCTGGCAGCCAACGGCGAGGAAGCCTTCGCCGCCCGCTTCGACGAGTGGTGGGAGCTGTTCCAGGTGGAACCCATCGCCCCCGAGATCACGGTCTGGAACAAGACGGTCGGCTACGCGGGCACCCTGGACCTCGTCGCGAAGATCAACGGCCGGACCTGCCTGATCGACTACAAGACCAAGGGCACCAGCCGCGACGGCACCGTCAAGCCCCTCGATGACAAGGTGGTCATGCAGCTCGTGGCCGGCATGAAGGCCGAGGAAAGCCTCGTGGACCCGGTGGCGGGGGAATGGGAGGCCTGGCAGCACGGCGAATCCCCGATCCTGCTGGCCGTCGCGGTGGGCGAGACGGAGGTCCGTCCGCTGCGGGCCAACCCCGACGTCCTCAGGCACCACTGGTGGAAGTTCTGCGCGCTCCGCCGCGTGTGGGAAATGTCCGCGAACACCGCCGCCGCCGGGACCGCGCTGCTCCCGCTGGCGCCGCCCGCCGGCCGGTGATCCCCGCCAGCCGGTGATCCCGGGCGGCCGCTGATCCCGGACCGCTGAACCCGAACCGGGCAGCTGCAACTAAACTGGACTGGATCCCGTAGCCGCCCACCGTGAGGACAGATTGCACATGGCCATTTTGAATATCCGCATCATCGGGGATCCTGTGCTCCGCACGGTGGCCGATCCCGTGACGGAGTTCGGGCCTGAACTGGCAAAGCTCGTAGCGGACATGACCGAAACGATGGAGGACGTCGAGGGCGCCGGCCTGGCCGCACCCCAGATCGGCGTCAGCAAACGCGTCTTCACGTACCGGATCGGCGGCGTGGAGGGTCACATCATCAACCCGGTGCTGGAAAACAGCCCGGACTTCCAGCCGGACCAGGCCGAAGGCTGCCTGTCCATCCCCGGCCTCGGCTTCCCCGTCCGGCGGCACCGCCACACCCGTGTCACCGGCGTGGACCTGCACGGCAACCCCGTCACGGTCGAGGGCGAGGGCATGCTGGCCCGCTGCTTCCAGCACGAAACCGACCATCTGGACGGCATCCTGTTCACCGACCGGCTCGAGGGCGAGGACCGCAAGGCCGCCCTGCGCTCCATCCGGAACACAAACTATGACGCCATCACGGAGCAGACGACGGCGAAGCGCGCCAGGACGGTCGGCTCCAGTTTCGGCGGCGGCAGCTTCGGAGCGGGTCCTTTCGGATCCGGCGCATGAGGGTCCTCTTCGCGGGGACCCCGGCCGTTGCGGTTCCGTCCCTGGACGCGCTCGTCGCCGCGGGGTTCGACGTCGTCGCCGTCCTCACCCGCCCGGACGCGCCGCTGGGGCGGAAGCGGGTCCTGACGCCGTCGCCCGTTGCCGCCCGCGCCGCCGAGCTGGGCATTGACGTCATCCGTGCGGCCAAGGTCGACGCCGGCACCACCGCCAGGATCGCCGCGGCCGCCCCTGACGTCGCCGCGATCGTCGCCTACGGCGGCCTCGTGCCGCGGGCAGCCCTGGAGATTCCCCGCCACGGCTGGATTAATCTGCACTTCTCGCTGCTGCCGGCCTGGCGCGGCGCCGCACCTGTGCAGCGGGCCGTCATCGCCGGCGACGACGTCACCGGGGCCGTCACCTTCCGCCTGGAGGAGGGTCTGGACACCGGCCCGGTCTTCGGAACGCTGACCGAGGCAGTGCACCCGGATGACACCGCAGGCGCGCTCCTGGAACGGCTGTCCCGCAGCGGTTCCGTGCTGCTGACCCAGACCCTGTCCGCCGTCGACGCCGGCAAGGCCGCAGCAGTATCGCAGCAGGGCCAGGTCAGCCTCGCCCCCAAGCTCGGCCTCGAGGACGGCCGGCTCGACTGGCGGCAGCCCGCCCTCGCGATCGGACGGCGGGCACGCGGCGTCACCCCCGAGCCCGGCGCGTGGACCACCCTGGCCGGGCAACGGATCAAACTCGAACCGGTCCTGCTCCGTCCAGGTGCCCCGGCGCTCCCGCCGGGGCACCTGGCTCCGGACGGAAAGGCCGTCCTGGTGGGAACGGGCTCGCACCCGGTTGAACTCACCCGGATCCAGCCTTCGGGCAAGAAAATGATGACCGCCGCTGATTGGGCGCGCGGACAGGCAACACTGGAAAGCGTGGTATTCGAATGAGCGAATCCGGGACTGGCGGCAGCGGCCGGGGCAACGGCCCCCAGCGCGGCGGGGCGGGCGCCGGCTCCGGCGCCCAGTCCGGCGGCGGCCAGTCCGGCGGCGCCCAGTCCGGCGGTGGCCGGGACAGCAGCCGGCGGAACGCGCAGGGCCGCGAACGCAACCGCGGCCCGCAGCGCGGCTTCACCGAGAACGCGCCCTCGCAGCGCACCCGGCGGGCCGACCCGGCCCGGCTCGTGGCCTTCGAGGTGCTGCGCGCCGTCGCTTCAGAGGACGCCTACGCCAACCTGGTCCTGCCGGCCCGGATCCGGCACCACGGGCTGGACAAGCGCGACGCCGGATTCGCCACGGAGCTCAGTTACGGCGCCCTCCGCGGCCAGGGCACCTACGACGCGATCCTTGGCCGCTGCGTGGACCGGCCCCTGGACCAGCTGGATCCGGCCGTCCTGGACGCGCTCCGGATCGGCGTCCACCAGCTCGTGGCCATGCGGGTCCCCGCGCATGCCGCGCTGGACCAGACCGTGGGCCTCGCCCGCGCCGTGATCGGCGCCGGACCCTCGGCCCTCATCAACGCCGTGCTCCGCAAGGTCTCCGCCCATACCCTCGAGGAGTGGCTGGAGCTGCTGGTGCGCGAGGAGACGGACGAAACCAGGATCGCCTCAATCCGCTACGCCCACCCGGAGTGGATCGTCCGTGCGCTCCGGCAGTCCCTCGTGGCCCATGGCCGCCCGGTCACCGAAATCAACGATCTCCTCGAGGCCGACAACGCCGCCCCGGTGGTCAACCTCGTGGCCCTGCCCGGGCTCGGAAGCCTGGACGAGGCCCTCGACGGCGGCGCCACCCCCGGCGAACTGGTGGAAGGATCCGCGCTCTCCAGCGGCGGGGACCTGGGACGGCTCGCCTCCGTGCGGGACGGCAGCACCCGGGTCCAGGACGTCGGCTCGCAACTCGTGGCCCGGGCCCTGGCCGCCGTCGACCTCGGAAACAGCGGCAACGACGCCGGAAGCCAAGCCGACAACCACGACGCCGGCAGCCCAGCGGGCGAACGCTGGCTGGACCTGTGTGCCGGACCGGGCGGCAAAGCCGCGCTGCTCGGTGCCCTCGCCCGGCAGCAGGGCGCGACACTCCTGGCCAACGAACCCGCGCCGCACCGCGCGAAGCTCGTCCGGCAGGCACTCGCCGCGGTGCCCCACGAGGTCTGGCACGTGCGGACCGGTGACGGCCGCGACGTCGGAACAGAGATGGCGGAAAGCTTTGACCGCATCCTCGTCGATGCCCCCTGCACCGGACTGGGTGCCCTGCGCCGCCGGCCGGAATCCCGCTGGCGCCGCACCCCCAAGGACCTGGCAGACTTGGGGCCGCTGCAGCGCGAACTGCTCAAGTCCGCCCTGGCAGCGGTGAAGCCGGGCGGTGTGGTCGCCTACGTGACGTGTTCGCCGCACCCGGCCGAGACCACCGCCGTCGTGAGCGATGTGCTGCGCAAGCGCGAGGACCTTGAGCTGCTCGACGCCGGGGAAGTCCTGGACCGGGTGAGCCTCACCGGCCACCTCGAGGCCGGGCACGAGCTCACCGCGCAGCTCTGGCCGCATGTGCACCGCACGGACGCCATGTTCCTGGCGCTCATCCGCAAAAAAGCCTGAGTTTCGGGGCCTGCCGGGTCACCGGACCCCAGGCCCCAGCCGCCGGAAACCAGACACCAGCCGACCACCCCAGCAGAATGTAAAGGAATTTCATGGCCCAGTGCTGCATCAATCCGAGTATTCTTTCGGCCGACTTCGCCAACCTCGAAGCCGAACTGCACAGAATCAGCACCGCCGATGCCGTGCATGTCGACGTCATGGACAACCACTTCGTGCCCAACCTCACGCTCGGGCTTCCCATCGTCCGGCGCCTGCAGGAGATCAGCCCGGTGCCGCTGGACGCGCACCTCATGATCGAGGACGCGGACCGCTGGGCCCCCGCCTACGCCGACGCCGGCGTGGCCTCCGTGACCTTCCACGCCGAGGCGTCGATCGCGCCGGTCAAGCTGGCACGCGAACTGCGGGCCCGCGGAGCCAAGGCGGGCCTGGCGCTCCGGCCGGGAACCGCCGTGGAGCCGTTCCTGGACATGCTCGGCGAACTGGACATGCTGCTGATCATGACGGTGGAGCCTGGCTTCGGCGGGCAGCAGTTCCTGGACCTCACGCTGCCCAAAATCCGCCGGGCCCGCGCGGCGATCGACGGCTCCGGCCTCGCCGTGGCGCTGCAGGTCGACGGCGGCATCACCGAGGAGACCATCCTGCGGGCCGCCGAGGCCGGGGCGGACGTCTTCGTGGCCGGGTCCGCTGTCTACGGTGCGCAGGATCCCGCGGACGCCATCGGGCGGCTCCGGGCCGCGGGCAGCCGCCGGGCGGCACACCAGCTGAGTAGCACACCAGCTGAGTAGCACACCAGCCGGGCAGCACACCAGCTGAAACTGCGCTCCGACTGTGACGTCCGGCGTAATGTCCGCGGGCGGGAATAGCCGGAGCCGGCCCACAGTTGTGTCAGAATAGCAACACACATACGTGCTCCGGGGTCGGTGAAAGTCCGAACCGGCGGTCATAGTCCGCGACCCGCGAGCCGGTGCTTTCCCTCGGGAAGGATGCCGGCAGACGGTTGAACCGGTGGAATTCCGGTACCGACAGTTAAAGTCTGGATGAGAGAAGCACGTACAGCTGTTACTGCGGCGCCCTACCGGCGCCGCATGATTTTGCTGTCGTAGACCCCCGGAGCCATCGCGGCTTTTGAGGGAAGGAACGACACATCGTGGCATCAGGCCAAGCCTCCGCCCCGGTCTCCGGGTTCACCGCCGCCGAAATTTCGGCGATGGACGTGGCACTGGCGGCCGCCGCCCAGGGCCCGCGGGGCGCGAACCCGCTGGTGGGCGCCGTCGTCCTCGCGCCCGACGGGACGCACCTCGTGACCGGCCACCACCGGGGGGCGGGCACCGCCCATGCGGAAGCCGACGCCATCGAACAGGCGGCCGCCGCCGGGCTTGATCTCCGCGGCACTACCATGGTGGTCAGCCTGGAGCCCTGCAACCATTGCGGACGCACCGGCCCCTGCGCCCAGGCGATCATCGACGCCGGGATCGCCGAGGTCGTCTACGCCGTCGATGACCCGCATGATCCGGCGGCCGGCGGCGCGGCAACGCTGCGCAGCGCGGGCGTCCGCGTCCGTTCCGGACTCCGCGGGGCGGGGGCGCTGGAGCTGAACCGGCGCTGGTTCGACGCCGTCGCCGCCAGGCGGCCCTTCGTCACCCTGCACATTGCGCAGACCCTGGACAGCCGCATCGCGGCCAGCGACGGTACGAGCCAGTGGATCTCCAGCCCGGAATCCCTCGCCGACAACCACGCCCTGCGCGGCCGCATCGACGCCATCCTGGTCGGAACCCAGACCCTCCTCGTGGACAACCCGCGGCTCACCGCGCGGAACGCCGACGGCGAACCGGCCGGCAAGCAGCCGCTGCGCGCCGTGATGGGATACCGCGGCATCCCTGCGGGCGCGGCCATCAACGGCGACGACGGCAACGTCCTCCACCTGCCCACCCGGGACCCCCGCGAGGCGCTGGACCAACTGTTCGACGCCGGTGTCCGGCACCTCATGGTGGAAGGCGGCTCCCGGATCCTGAGCGCCTTCCTCGCCGCAGGCTTCGTGGACGAACTGATCGTCTACCTGGCGCCGACGCTCCTGGGCGCCGGCACCCCGGCCCTCGAGGACCTCGGCATCACCACGCTGGCGGACGCCCAGCTCTGGGACTGGGATCCGTCGTCCGGCGGAGCGGTCCAGGTCCTCGGCCGCGACCTGCGGCTGCACCTGAGCCCCGCCACCACAATTTCATCCGATTCCACCCCGCACCGCACCGGTGTGGCGACTGCCGCAGGAGGCAACTGATGTTCACCGGAATTATTGCCGAGCAGGGAAAGGTGCTGTCCGTTGAACGCAACGGCGACATCAGCGCCACCGTCCGGCTCCACGCCCCCGGAACCACCGAAGGGCTCGCCCTCGGCGGGTCGATCGCCGTCAACGGCGTCTGCCTCACGGCCACGCAGATCGACGGCAAGGACTTCAGCGTCGACGTCATGGGCGAGACGCTGGACCGCAGCACCGTCGGTGAGCTCGCCGCGGGGGACGCCGTCAACCTGGAGCGCTGCGTTCCGGCCGGCGGCCGGCTGGACGGCCACGTCGTCCAGGGCCACGTCGACGGCGTCGGCCAACTGCTCGAGCGCGAACCGCTCGGCAACTGGGACCGGCTCCGTTTCGGCGTCCCGGCCGGGCTGGCCCGGTACATCGCCGAAAAGGGATCCATCGCCGTCGACGGCGTCTCCCTGACGGTGACCGCCGTGAGCCCGGCTGCGGAGCCGGAACCGTGGTTCGAAGTCGGACTCATCCCGACCACCCTCGCCGACACCGGCCTGGGCGCGAAACCGCTGGGCGGCCGGGTCAACCTCGAAGTCGACGTGCTCGCCAAGTACACTGAGCGCCTCCTCGCCTTTTCACAGCGGACGGCCGGGGCGGCAGCACACCGGGAGGGGGCGGCACTGTGAACCACGTCAAAGACATCCAGCGGCACGCCCACGGCAGCGCCCCCGGCAGCGCCGCCGACGACGCTGTCGACGGCGCTGCCGTGGCCGCCGCGCCGGACAACGCCCGGGGGGGCCTTGACCCGATTGAGGACGCGGTCCGCGCGATGGCGGCCGGCCGGCCGGTCCTGGTGGTCGACAACGAGGACCGTGAAAACGAAGGCGACATCATTTTCGCGGCCCAGCACGCCACCCCGGCCCTGATGGGCTGGACGGTGCGGTACAGCTCCGGCGTCATCTGCGTGCCGCTCGACGCCGGACGGGCGGATGCGCTGGCGCTGCCCCCGATGGTCGAAATCAACGAGGATGCCAAGGGCACCGCCTACACCGTGTCCTGCGACGCGGCCCTGGGCGTCAGCACCGGAATCTCCGCCACGGACCGGGCCCTCACGGCCCGCGTCCTGGCCGATCCCGGCAGCCAGCCGGCAGCCCTGACCCGTCCCGGGCATATTTTTCCCCTCCGCGCCGTTAAGGGGGGAGTGCGGGAACGCCCCGGCCACACCGAGGCCGCCGTGGACCTGTGCCGGCTCGCCGGCCTGGAGCCCGTGGGAGTGATCGCAGAACTGGTGCATGACAACGGAGAAATGATGCGGCTGGACGGACTTCGCGGCTTCGCCAAGGAGCATGGCTGCCCCCTGATCTCGATTGCGGATCTGGTGGCCTACCTTGATGCGGCCCCGCAGGGCGGCCGCGCTGCCGGTCCCGCCTGAACCACGGTTGATGGAGGAGAAACGATGACGACCACTGAAACACGGGACGGGATGGCCCTCGGACGGAAGCCGCATCCGGTCAGCGGGGGCCCGATCGTCCAGCTGCCCACGGCCTTCGGCCACTTCGTGGCGCAGGCCTGGACCGACCTGGCCACGGGGGCCGAACACCTCGCGGTCAGCTCGCCGCTGCCGCCGGTCGATGGCCAGGCGCCCCTGGTCCGGCTGCATTCCGAGTGCCTCACCGGCGACGTGTTCGGCTCCTACCGCTGCGACTGCGGGGAGCAGCTGGCCTACGCCCTGGAAATGATCAACGAGTTCGGCGGCACCCTGCTCTACCTGCGCGGCCAGGAAGGCCGGGGCATCGGCCTGGCGAACAAGATGAAGGCCTACGCCCTCCAGGAGGCAGGGTTCGACACCGTGGAGGCCAACGAGCAGCTCGGTTTGCCGGTCGACGCGCGCTGCTACAAGGCCGCGGCCCAGATCCTCGCGGAACTGGGGCTTCACGAGATCCGGCTCCTGAGCAACAACCCGGACAAGCAGGACCGGCTCGCCCAGGCAGGCGTCAAGGTGGTGGAGATGGTTCCCACCGAGGTCCCCTCGCGGGAACAGAACCTCCGCTACCTGCAGACCAAGAAGGAGCGGATGGACCACCTGCTCGTCCTCGACGGCGAGCCGGCGGCGTCCGCGGGCCAGGGCGGCTTCGAGCACGAACAAGGCTGATCCCGCCCGCAGCACATTCCACCCGGCAGCACAGACCAAGACTTTTACCCACGACTTAGCAGAACAAGGATTTTCAGATGAGCGGACACGGCGCACCCCAGATTGACCTCAGCACCTTCCAGCCGGAGGACACGTCCCGGCTGAAACTGGCCATCGTGGCCGCGAGCTGGCACACCGGGATCATGGACGGGCTGCTGGACGGCGCGCTGCGCGCGGCAAAGGATGCCGGCATTCCCGAACCGACGGTGCTGCGCGTTCCCGGCACCTTCGAGCTTCCCGTCGCTGCAGCCCGGCTGGCACCGCACTTCGACGCCGTCGTGGCGCTCGGCGTCGTGATCCGGGGCGGGACCCCCCACTTCGAGTACGTCTGCGAGGCGGCCACCCTGGGCCTGACCGAGGTCAGCGTCCGCACGGGCGTCCCGGTCGGCTTCGGTGTGCTCACCTGTGACACCGAACAGCAGGGCATCGACCGCGCCGGCCTGCCCGGCTCCAGCGAGGACAAGGGCCACGAGGCCGTCACCGCCGCCCTGGCCACCGCGGTGACGCTCCAGCAGTACCGCTGAGCGGCGACAGCTGAGCCAGTAAACCGGAGCCAGCAAAACAGCGCAGTGTGTCTTCGCTCACATCCCGCCCGTCATGCAGGGGCCCGGCAGGCGCGCTCCTGCCCCGAACAAGTAGGCTGGAGGGCGTGAAGAATTTCGAGTCGCTGTTCGCAGAACTGAGTGAAAAGGCAGCCGCACGCCCTGACGGCTCCCGCACCGTCGCCGAACTGGATTCCGGGGTCCACGGCATCGGCAAGAAGGTCGTGGAGGAAGCAGCCGAAGTCTGGATGGCTGCCGAGTATGAATCCGATGAGGCCGCCGCGGAGGAAATTTCGCAGCTGCTCTATCACCTGCAGGTTCTGATGCTCGCCAAAGGACTCAGCCTGGAAGACGTCTACAAGCATCTCTAGCCGCGTCCGCACCGGAACCCGCGTGGATTTTTCCGCCGGGACCGGTGCAGTTGCGTGGCCCGCTTGACTGTACTTAAGACTTCCTAATCCGAGAGAGACCTTTGCCATGCTGAGAGTTGCCGTCCCGAACAAGGGATCCCTGTCCGAAGCCGCTTCCTCCATCCTCGCCGAAGCCGGGTACCGCCAGCGCCGCGACACCCGCGAACTGGTCATGGTGGACCCGGAGAACGACATCGAGTTCTTCTTCCTCCGCCCGCGGGACATCGCCGTCTACGTCGGCCGGGGAACTCTCGACGTCGGCATCACCGGCCGGGACCTGCTCCTGGACGCGGAAGTCGAGGCCGAGGAACTGCTGCCCCTGGGCTTCGCGGCCTCCACCTTCCGTTTCGCCGGACCCGTGGGCGACTTCACCTCGATCGATCAGCTCGAAGGCAAGCGGCTCGCCACCAGCTACGACGGGCTGCTCCGCGGCTACCTGGCCGGGCGCGGCATCCGCGCCAAGGTCGTCCGGCTCGACGGCGCCGTCGAATCCTCCGTGCGCCTCGGCGTGGCGGACGCGATCGCCGACGTCGTCGAAACCGGCACCACGCTCAAGGCCGCCGGCATGGAGATCTTCGGGGAGCCGATCCTGAAGTCCGAGGCCGTGCTGATCCGCCGCACCGGCCAGGGCGGCGCCGCGAACGGCACCATGAAGGAGATCGAGGTGCTGATCCGCCGCCTCCAGGGTGTCCTCGTGGCGCGGCAGTACGTGCTCATGGACTACGACATCCGCAAGGAACTCGTCGAAGAGGCCGCAGCCCTGACGCCGGGCCTGGAATCGCCCACCATCTCGCCGCTGCGCGATTCGGACTGGGTCGCCGTCCGCTCCATGGTCCCCAAGAAGGACACCAACCGGATCATGGACGCGCTGTACGACATGGGCGCCCGCGCCATCCTGGTCAGCAGCATCCACGCCTGCCGGATCTGAACCCGGCGCCGGCGAGCGAATATCCCATGAACGAATATCAGGAGAAGTCATGACAGTGGCCGTGCGCGTCATCCCGTGCCTGGACGTCGACGCCGGCCGCGTGGTCAAGGGCATCAACTTCGAAGGACTGCGCGACGCCGGAGACCCGGTGGAGCTGGCACACCGCTACGACAACGGCGGCGCGGATGAGCTGACCTTCCTCGACGTCACGGCGTCCTCGGGCAACCGCGAGACCACCTTCGACGTCGTCCGGCGCACCGCCGAGGAAGTCTTCATCCCGCTGACCGTCGGCGGCGGCGTGCGCGGCGTGGCCGAGGTGGACAAGCTGCTGCGCTACGGCGCGGACAAGGCCGCCATCAACACCGCCGCCGTCGCCCGTCCCGGCGTGATTGACGAAATCACCCGGCATTTCGGCTCCCAGGTCCTCGTGCTGTCCCTGGATGCCCGGCGCACCCGCCCCGGCTCGGAGCCCACGGCCTCCGGCTTCGAGGTGACCACCCACGGCGGACGCCGGGGCACCGGCATCGACGCGATCGCCTGGGCGCGTGAGGCGGCCGACCGCGGCGTCGGGGAAATCCTGCTCAACTCGATCGATGCGGACGGCACCAAGGACGGCTTCGACCTGGAACTGATCCGGCTGGCGCGGGCAGCGGTCAAGGTGCCGCTCATCGCTTCCGGCGGTGCCGGCAGGCCCGAGCATTTCCCGCCCGCCGTGGCCGCCGGCGCGGACGCGGTCCTGGCCGCGTCCGTCTTCCACTTCGGTCCGCTGGACATGATCGCCCAGGTCAAGGCCGCGATCCGCGACGCAGGCTTCGAGGTCCGCTAACAGCAACGCGGGGTCACTTACAGCCCAGCCGGCAGCGGATCATGGGCGGTAAGTGACCCCGCGTTGCTTTGTTAAGGGAGCGGGGGTCACAGTCCGACTTCGGCGGACTGCAGGAGCGCGACGGCGTCCGGCTGGCCCTCGAACGTCACCAGGGCATGGCGGGTCCGGCCGTGGGCGTGCATGAGCAGCTCGCCGGGCTCCCCGACGATGGCCACCGAGACGGGGGCGCGGCGGGCGACGTGCCGCGGCCCGGAAGGACGGACCAGCACGATCCCCAGGTCCACACCGCGGTAGAGGATGGCCGCACGCTTGATCAGCTCGTCCCACAGGGCGTCGGAGTACTCCTCGTCCAGGGCCCGGGGCGCCCACCGGTCCACGGCGCGGCGGACATCCTCGGTGTGGACGAAGTACTCGATCAGGTTGGAGCTTTCGTCCAGGGCCTTGATCTTCAGCGGGGACAGCGCCGGGGGACCTGCCCGGAAGGCGCCGACCAGCCGGGCGTAGTCCTCCGGGGTCTTCAGCGTGGCGGCGAGCTTGGCCGTGGCCTTGTCCGATGCCTTGGACAGCCGCTTGATCAGCAGCCCCAGTCCGACGGCGGCTTTCCGCTCGCGGAGGTACAGGTGGGCGGCAAGATCCCGGGTGCGCCAGCCGCTGCAGAGCGTGGGGGAATCAGGGCCGGCTGCAAGCAGGGTCTCGGCCAGGACTTCACGGGACGGATCGACGAAATGCATCACTTGTGAAACTAGCACGAGACGGCGTTGCATGCGCACAGGAACCGCCACCGTTTCTGCCGCCCGGCGGCAATCCGGCCGCAGGTTACGCGCACAGGTTAAGCGCGGGGCCGCCGGGGCTGATCCCCGCGGTGCCGGGAGGCACTAGACTTAAGCTGATGTCTGAGCAGCCTGCCCCCGCCACCGTGTCCACCCCGCCGACGCCGGCCAGCCCCCTGCCGTCCGGGCTGGCGGACGCCCTGAAGCGTGACGGCGCCGGCCTGGTGGCCGCGATCGTGCAGCAGTTCGACACCGGGGACGTGCTGATGCTGGGCTGGATGGACGACGAGGCCCTGCACCGCACCATGACCACCGGCCGCGTGACCTTCTACTCGCGTTCCCGGCAGGAATACTGGCGCAAGGGGGACACCTCCGGGCATGTGCAGTGGGTCAAGTCCCTCGCGATGGACTGCGACGGCGATGCGCTGCTGGTCCGCGTCGACCAGGTCGGCGCCGCCTGCCACACCGGAACCCGGACCTGCTTCGACGGCCGCGGGCTCGACGTCGTCGTCGGCGGGGCCGGCTAGGCGCAGCGGCCGGGCGCACCAGCCGGCTCGACGCAGCGGCCGGCGCAGTCCCACAGCATTCTTCGAACCTTTACGAACGGACCCGCCAGCACACTGGCGGGCGCAGACAAGAACAGGCGGAAACCACAGCCATGCAGGACCTAGGAATCATCAGCCCGGGCCTGGAAGAGTTCCGTGAACTCGCCGGCCACAGCCGCGTCATCCCCGTCCGGCTGAAGGTGCTCGCTGACGCCGAAACCCCGATCGGGCTGTACCGCAAGCTGGCGCAGGGCCAGCCGGGCACCTTCCTGATGGAATCCGCGGCCGTCGGCGGATCCTGGTCCCGCTACTCCTTCATCGGCGCACGGTCCCGCGCCACACTGACCACCAAGGACGGCGAGGCGTTCTGGCTCGGCGAACCGCCGGTGGGCGTGCCGCTGGGCGGCAGCCCGGTGGACGCCGTCCGCGACACCGTCGAGGCCCTCCGCACCGACCGTTTCGACGGCCTGCCGCCCTTCACCTCCGGCCTGGTCGGCTTCCTCGGCTGGGAAAGCGTCCGGCACTGGGAGAAGCTCACCGCCCCGCCGGAAGACGATCTGGACCTGCCGGAGCTGGCGCTGAACCTCGTCACGGACATGGCCGTGCATGACAACATGGACGGCACCGTGCTGCTGATCGCCAACGCCATCAACTTCGACAACAGCTCCGAACGCGTCGACGAAGCCTGGCACGACGCCGTCGCCCGGGTGAAGGCGCTGCTGGCCAAGGTCAGCAGCCCCGTGGAGCAGCCCGTCTCGGTGCTGGACCCCACCGTCCTGGATTTCGCCTCGAGCGTGCAGGAACGCTGGGGCGAGGCGGACTACCTGGCCGCCCTGGACCGCGGCAAGGAAGCGATCGTTGAGGGCGAGGTCTTCCAGGTGGTGATTTCGCGCCGCTTCGAGATGGAATGCGGCGCGGACCCGCTGGACGTCTACCGGGTGCTCCGGAACATGAACCCCAGCCCCTACATGTACATCTTCAGCCTCGAGGACGCCGCGGGCCGGCAGTACTCGATTGTCGGCTCCTCCCCGGAAGCGCTCGTGACCGTGACGGGCGAGGAGGTCATCACCCATCCGATCGCCGGGTCGCGGCCCCGCGGCAAGACGGTCGAGGCGGACAAGGCCCTGGCCGAGGAACTGCTGGCTGACGAGAAGGAACGCGCCGAGCACCTGATGCTGGTGGATCTTTCCCGCAACGACCTGTCCAAGGTCTGCGTGGCCGGCACCGTGGACGTCACGCAGTTCATGGAGGTGGAGCGTTTCAGCCACATCATGCACCTGGTCTCCACCGTGGTCGGCAGGCTCGCCCCGCAGGCCAAGGCCTACGACGTCCTGAAGGCCACCTTCCCGGCCGGCACCCTTTCGGGAGCCCCGAAGCCGCGGGCGCTGCGCCTCCTGGACGAACTCGAACCCCACCGCCGCGGCATCTACGGCGGCGTGGTGGGCTACCTCGACTTCGCCGGCGACATGGACATGGCGATCGCCATCCGTTCGGCGCTGCTGCGCGAAGGCCGCGCCTACGTGCAGGCCGGCGGCGGGATCGTGGCCGACTCGGTCAACCCCACCGAAGCCCAGGAAACCGTGAACAAGGCCGCCGCCCCGCTCCGCGCCGTCCACACCGCCGGCTCCCTGCGCAACGTCAGCGCGGAGTCCATCCCCGGGGGCGGCAAGCCGGCCGGCAAGCCGGCCGGGACGCAGAACTGATGGCCGCCCCGGACACCAGCCCGGGCGCTGTCCCCGGAAACACCGGAAACACCGGAAACACGGTGAAGACCACCCCGCACGCCTCCGCTCCCCGCTGGGCCCGGAGGTCCACCCTGGTCCTGGTCATCGCGGCCCTGGCGATGGCCGTGTTCGGCACGACCACGCAGACCTGGCTCACCGTGCACCTCGATCCGGCCCAGCTGGGACAGGCCGTCAGCAGCCAGGACGGCCTGCCGGTCCAGGGCAGCAAGGCCGCCACCACCGTGACCGCCCTCGCCCTCGTCGCCCTGGCCGGCGGCCTGGCAGCGTCGATCGCCGGCCGGGTGGCGCGCTGGATCATCACGGCGATCATCCTCCTCGCGGCTGCCGGCATCGTCAGCGCGGCAGCGATCGTGCTGGCAGACCCGCTGGCCGCGGCGCAGGGATCCATCGCCTCGGCCACCGGGATCAGCGGAAGCAGCGTCCAGGTGGACGTCACCGCGTTCCCCGCCGCCGCCGTCGTGACCGGTTGCCTGCTGGGCCTGGGCGCCCTGCTGATCGTCCCCGCGGGACGGTTCTGGAAGAACCGCACCAGATATGACGCCCCGGCAGCAGGAGCGGCCACCGGCAGCGGGACGCGCGGCGCCCGGGCATTGCCGGCTGACGGGCCGCCCGATGAGATTGACAGCTGGGACCGGTTGTCGCGCGGGGACGACCCCACCTGAGCCGATGCGGCGGGCGCGATCAGCAACGCGGCCAACAACACGGTCAAAAAATGGCAGAATGTAAGCAGTATTCATCCTGAGGAGATTTTCCATGAGTAAAGCCACTGTTTCCGCATCGCAGTCCGCCCGGGCAGACATCCAGGACGGCATCGATCACAGCGAACCGACCGGTCACGGCAACAGCCCGGCAGCGTGGACCTGCGTGATCATCATGCTGATTGGCGCCCTCATCGCGTCCATCGCCTTCGTCATCGCCAACACCCCCATCTTCATCGCCGGTGCAGTGGTCATGCTGGCCGGCCTGCTCGCCGGCTGGATCATGCGCAAGGCCGGCTACGGCGTCGGCGGCAGCAAGCTGAAGAACGCCGGCCACTAAGGGTGAGCGTTCTCGATGACATCAATGCCGGTGTCAGGGAGGATATGGAGGCGCGCCAGCGCCTCGTCACCCTGGCGGAGCTGAAGGAACGCGCCGCTGCCGCCGCACCCGCGCGCGACGCCTGGGCGGCCCTCGGCGGCTCCTCGGCCCCGCGGGAGCAGCTGAAGGTGATCGCCGAGATCAAGCGCAGCAGCCCCTCCAAGGGCCCGCTCGCGAGCATCGTGGATCCCGCGTCCCTCGCCGTGCAGTACGCCGACGGCGGAGCGTCCGTGATCAGCGTCCTGACCGAACAGCGCCGCTTCAACGGGTCGCTGGCCGACCTCGACGCCGTCCGGGCAGCCGTGGACATCCCTCTGCTGCGCAAGGACTTCATGGTGGACGAGTACCAGATCTGGGAGGCCCGGGCCCACGGGGCCGACCTGATCCTGCTGATCGTCGCCTCCCTCTCCGACGCGCAGCTGCGCGATTTCACCGCCCTGAGCCGCGAACTGGGCATGAATGTGCTGGTCGAGACGCACACGGCGGAGGAAATCGAACGCGCTGTCGCCGCGGACGCGCGGATCATCGGCGTGAACGTGCGCAACCTCAAGACGCTCGACGTCGACCGCTCCCTCTTCGCGGAGCTCGCTGGCGGTATCCCGGCCGGTGCGCTCGTCGTTGCCGAATCCGGCGTGCGCGACGTCGAGGACGTCCGCCACTATGCCGCCCACGGCGCCAACGCGGTCCTGGTGGGCGAGGCGCTGGTCAGCGATTCGACGCCGCGCGAACGGATCGCGGAATTCACGGCGGCCGGAGCAGCGGCGATCGCCGCACGCGCCTGAGCCGAACCTCCGGCGCCGGCCCGGTCCGGGCGGACGCCCGGGCCCCCGTGCGCCACGGCCCGTGGCACCCCAGATACTTTTGCGGAGCTGATTCGCAGATCCTTATAGCTAGCAGTGGAACAGGATGGTGAGACTGATGGTCGATGCGCCAGCAGCCGGCTCAGACGAAAACGCCGTGGACGCGTTTCTCGAAGGTGGACAGCAGTCCTTGCGGCATGCCCCCGGCCCGTACTTCGGCGGCTACGGCGGACGCTGGATGCCGGAATCGCTCATCGCCGCCCTCGACGAAGTCCAGGACACTTTCGAGAAGGCCAAGGCCGACCCGGAGTTCCTCGCGCAGCTGGCGGACCTGAACAAGAACTACTCGGGCCGTCCGTCCCTGCTCACCGAAGCCAAGAACTTCTCCAAGCACGCCGGCGGGGCCAGGATCTTCCTCAAACGCGAAGACCTCAACCACACCGGTTCGCACAAGATCAACAACGTCCTGGGGCAGGCCCTGCTGGCCAAGCGCATGGGCAAGACCCGCGTCATCGCCGAAACGGGGGCAGGGCAGCACGGCGTGGCCAGCGCCACCGCCGCCGCCCTGATGGGCCTGGAATGCGTCGTCTACATGGGCGCCGAGGACTGCCGCCGGCAGGCCCTCAACGTTGCCCGCATGCAGCTCCTGGGCGCCACCGTGGTACCCGTGACCAACGGTTCCCAGACCCTCAAGGACGCCATCAACGACGCCCTGCGTGACTGGGTCTCCAACGTCGAGAACACCCACTACCTGCTGGGCACCGCGGCCGGGGCCCACCCGTTCCCGGCCATGGTCCGCTTCTTCCACGAAGTGATCGGCGAGGAAGCCCGCGCCCAGATCCTTGAGCAGACCGGCAAACTGCCCGACGCCGTCTGCGCCTGCATTGGCGGCGGCTCCAACGCCATCGGCATCTTCCACGGCTTCCTGGACGACGCTGCCGTGAAGATCTATGGTTTCGAGGCAGGCGGCGACGGCGTCGACACCGGCCGCCATGCCGCAGCCATCACGCTGGGCCGCCCGGGTGTGCTGCACGGTGCCCGCTCCTACCTCATGCAGGACGAAGACGGCCAGACCGTCGAATCGCACTCGATTTCCGCCGGGCTGGACTACCCCAGCGTCGGTCCGGAGCACTCCTACCTTGCCGACATCGGACGTGTCACCTACGAGCCCATCACAGACACCGAGGCCATGGACGCCTTCAAGCTGCTGTGCCGGACGGAGGGGATCATTCCCGCCATTGAGTCCGCGCACGCCCTGGCCGGCGCCATCAAGGTGGGTCAGCGCCTCACCGAGGGCAAGGCCACGCCGTCGGACACCATCGTGATCGTGAACCTCTCCGGCCGCGGCGACAAGGACGTCGAGACGGCGGCAGCCTGGTTCGACATGCTGGACGAGGACGGCAACGTCAAGGGCACTACCCTCTCTACCCGCAAGCCCAAGGGTCCGGCAGAGCGCGCGGCCGAAGCAGGCGCAGATGACGTCAAAGAGGACAAGAACTGATGACTGAACAGACCACGAGCAAGTCCGCCGCAGCCATCGACCGCGCCAAGGCCCAGGGCCGCGCCGCGCTGATCGGCTACCTGCCGGCCGGATATCCCAGCGTCCAGGAAAGCATCGACGCCGGCATCGCCATGGCGCGCAATGGCGCCGACCTCATCGAAATAGGCATCCCCTACTCGGACCCCGTCATGGACGGCCCCGTTATCCAGGCGGCCACCACAGAGGCCATCGCCAACGGTTTCCGCGTGGCCAGTGTCTTCGACGTGGTCGCGGGGATCACGGCCGCCACCGACGTCGCCGTGCTGGTCATGACCTACTGGAACCCCGTGGACCGGATGGGCGTGGACGAGTTTTCCCGCAGGCTGGCCGAGGCCGGGGGAGCCGGGCTCATCACCCCTGACCTGATCCCGGACGAAGCATCGGAGTGGTTCGCTGCCTCGGACAAGTACGGACTGGACCGGGTCTTCCTCGTGGCACCGTCCTCCACCCCGGAGCGCCTGGCCATGACGGTCAAGGCGAGCCGCGGCTTTGTGTACGCCGTGTCCATCATGGGTGTCACGGGTACCCGCCAGGATGTCAGCAGCAGCGCCGAGAGGCTCGTTGCTGACACCCATGCCGCCGGCGCCGAACGTGTCTGCGTCGGACTCGGGGTGTCGAACTCCGGGCACGTCCGCGAGATCGCCGCCTACGCCGACGGTGTGATCGTTGGCACGGCGCTGGTTGCCGCCATCCGCGACGGCGGGGTCCCCGCCGTCGCAGAGCTGACCATGGACCTGAGCTCCGGCCTGGGCAAGGAAGTAGCGTAAGCAATGCACTCAGTCCTCCACGCGGCGGCGATGATTCCCGCGAGCATTCCGAGCCCGGGCTGGTCCGGATTCGACATCCCGCTGCCGTGGGGGTCGCTGCGCATCCACGCCTACGCGCTGTGCATCCTGGCCGGCATCATCGCCGGTCTCTGGCTCACGTCCGTCCGCTGGGCGCGGCGCGGGGCACCGGAGGGCAGCGTCTGGGACATCGCCATCTGGGCGATCCCGTTCGGGATCATCGGCGGCCGGCTCTACCACGTGGTGTCCTCGCCGGACGCGTATTTCGGTCCCGGCTTCGACGGCACGGGCGACCTGTCACTGATCCCGCAGATCCAGCGCGGCGGCCTGGGCATCTGGGGCGCTGTGGTCCTCGGCGTCGTCGGCGCCTGGATCGGCTGCCGGCGCGCCGGCGTCAAGCTGAGCGCCTTCGTGGACGCCGCGGCCCCGGGCCTGCTGCTGGCGCAGGCGCTCGGCCGCTGGGGGAACTACTTCAACCAGGAGCTCTTCGGCGGGCCCACCACGCTTCCGTGGGGTCTGCAGATCGACGCCACCAACCCGAACTTCCCGGCCGGCATGCCCGCGGACACGCTCTTCCACCCGACGTTCCTCTACGAGTCCCTCTGGAACCTGGCCGGTGTGCTCATCCTCCTGGCGCTGGACCGCAAGTTCCGCTTCCGCGGCGGCCGGCTGTTCTGGCTCTACGCCGTCTACTACACGCTGGGGCGGGTCTGGATCGAGGCCATGCGGATCGACGACGCCGAACAGATCACCCTCTTCGGCATCACCACCAGGCTCAACGTCTGGACCAGCATCTTCGTCCTCGTCGTGGCCCTGGTGCTCTTCGTCGCCCTCGGGCGGCGCAAACCCACCGGACCGGACAGCCCCTACCTGCCCGGGCGCGAACCCGCAGCCGTTGCTGGCGGTGACGGCGACGGCGGCGACAGCGACGGCGGCACCGCGGCGGAGGCCGACGCCGGGAAGACCGCTGCCGACGGGAAGATCGACGCCGGCGGGACGGACACCGACAGGACGGACGCCGGCGGGACGGCCGACGCCGGGGACCAGGCCGCGGTCCCGACAGGGGCGGGTACCCTCCGCGATCCGGACCGGGCTGTCCCGGATGGTGAATCCCGTGATAGCCTCCCTGATAACCCAAGCGGTTCAGGCTACGCCTCTGCCCCGGCGGAAGCGCCCAAGGACTCGGCCGGCGGCGGTAAGCCCGCCACCGGAACCGCGCCGGAAGCTGACCGCATCAAGTAAAACAGCACCAAGTAAGGCAGCACCAAGTACACCGGCACCCGGGGCCGCGCAGCTACCGCTCGCAGAGCCCGGTTCCACAACGTCGTGGCACCAAGGTATGTTGCGTAACGCACACAGCTGCCGGCCGGGCAAGCCAGGCCGGCGGCCCGCGTAACGGTTCGTGCAGCGGACCGGGCGGGCTTACAATTCCAGTTAGAAAAAACTTTGTTGCGCTTGTCAAAGGGGCGCGCCGAGTCGGGCCAATGTTGTCCCTCCCATACGCACGATCAGGAGGAAGGACGTCTTCCATGACCCAAACCCTGCACAGCCCCAGTTGGTCCGAGCCGAACCAGGCGCCGGCCGCCATGTCGCCGTCGGCCATGTCACCCTTCAAACGCTTCGCGGCGATGCCGGAAGCGGCGGGGCTCTACAACCCCGAGCAGGAAAAGGACGCCTGCGGCCTGGCCATCATCGCCACGCTCCGCGGCGAACCCGGCTACGACATCGTTGACGCCGCGCTGACCGCCCTGCGCAACCTCGAACACCGCGGCGCCGTGGGTGCCGACGAAGGCACCGGCGACGGCGCCGGACTGCTGATGCAGGTCCCGGACGAGTTCTTCCGCGCGGTCACCGACTTCGAACTCCCCGCCCCCGGCCAGTTCGTCGTCGGGACGGCGTTCCTTCCCGCCGAACAGCGTGAATCCGACGCTGCCAAGGCCGGCATCGAAAGCCTCGCCGCGGACGAGGGCCTCACCGTCCTCGGCTGGCGTGAGGTGCCCATCGTCGCCGATCTCGTCGGCGCCATGGCCCGCGCCTGCATGCCCTACTTCTCGCAGCCGTTCTTTGCCTCCAGCACCGGGGAAGTCCTGGAGCGCAACGAACTCGACTCCCGGGCCTGGCGGATCCGCAAGCGCGCCCAGAACAAGTTCGGCGTCTACTTCCCGTCGCTGTCCTCGCGGACCATCGTCTACAAGGGCATGCTGACCACCGCCCAGCTGGAGCCGTTCTACCCGGACCTCTCGGACAAGCGCTTCAAGACCAAGCTCGCGATCGTCCACTCGCGCTTCTCCACGAACACCTTCCCGTCCTGGCCGCTGGCCCAGCCCTTCCGGACCATCGCGCACAACGGCGAAATCAACACCGTCAAGGGCAACCGCAACTGGATGCGGGCCCGCCAGTCGCAGCTCGCCAACCCGCTGCTGGGGGATTCGCCGGAAGAGCTGTACCCCATCTGCACCCCGGGCGCCTCCGACTCGGCGTCGTTCGACGAGGTGGCGGAGCTGCTGTGGCTCTCCGGCCGCCCCATCACGCACTCGATCATGATGATGATCCCCGAGGCGTGGGAAAACCACGCCACCATGGACCCGGCACGCCGGGCCTTCTACGAGTACCACTCCCTGCTGATGGAACCGTGGGACGGCCCCGCGGCCGTGTCCTTCACCGACGGCAACCTCGTCGGCGCCACCCTGGACCGCAACGGCCTGCGCCCGGGCCGGTACTGGATCACCGAGGACGGACTGGTCATCTTCGCCTCCGAGGTCGGCGTGATCGACGTCGAACCCTCCAAGGTGGTCAAGAAGGGCCGCGTCTCGCCGGGCAAGATGTTCCTGGTGGACACCGAGGCCGGCCGCATCATCGGCGACGACGAGGTCAAGGCCGAGATGGCCGCCGCCAACCCCTGGGCTGACTGGCTCAAGGACAACCTGATCGACCTGAAGGACCTGCCGGAACGCGAGCACGTCGTGCACACCGCGGCGTCGGTCAACATCCGCCAGCGGACCTTCGGCTACACCACCGAGGAACTGAAGATCCTGCTCGGCCCGATGGCCCGCACCGGCGCCGAGCCGCTCGGCGCCATGGGATCGGACACGCCCGTGGCCGTGCTGTCCAAGCGCCCCCGGCTGCTCTTCGACTACTTCGTGCAGTCCTTCGCGCAGGTGACCAACCCGCCGCTGGACGCCATCCGCGAGGAGCTGGTGACCTCGCTGATGTGCGCGATCGGCCCCAACGGCAACCTGCTGGACACCAAGCAGGTCCGCCAGCCGCAGGTCTCGCTGCCGTTCCCCGTGATCAACAACGACCAGCTCGCCAAGATCGCCAACATCGAGAGCGCCGACGGCGACAAGATCGCCATGAAGGTCCGCGGCCTGTACCGCGCCGAAGGCGGCGAGAACGCCCTGCGCGCCCGGCTGACGGAAATCTGCGAGCAGGTCTCCGGCGCCATCAACCGCGGGGTGCAGTACGTCGTGCTCTCGGACCGCGACTCGAACGCCCAGTGGGCGCCGATTCCGTCGCTGCTGCTCGTCAGCGCCGTGCACCACCACCTGCTCCGCAGCGCCAACCGGACCAAGACCGCCCTCGTGGTCGAGGCCGGCGACGTCCGTGAGACGCACCACGTGGCCGTGCTGATCGGCTACGGTGCCTCGGCCGTGAACCCGTACCTGGCCATGGAATCCGTGGAACAGCTCATCAGCACCGGCGACGTCGTCGGCGTGACCCCGCAGGACGGCGTCTACAACCTGATCAAGGGCCTCGGCAAGGGTGTCCTGAAGATCATGTCCAAGATGGGCATCTCCACCGTGGCCTCCTACACCGGGGCGCAGACCTTCGAAGCCCTCGGCCTCGGCCAGGACCTCGTGGACGAGTTCTTCTCCGGCACGCACTCCCAGCTCGGCGGCGTCGGCCTCGACGTCATCGCGGCCGAGGTCTCGGCCCGCCACCAGATGGCCTACCCCGAGAGCGGCATCGAACAGGCGCACCGCCCCCTGCTCGGCGGCGGCGAGTACCAGTGGCGCCGCGACGGCGAGCCCCACCTGTTCAACCCCGAGACGATCTTCCGGCTGCAGCACGCCACGCGTGAGCGCCGCTATGACATCTTCAAGTCCTACACCCGGGGCGTGGACGACCAGTCCGAGAACCTCATGACCCTGCGCGGGCTGCTGAAGTTCAAGACCGGGGTCCGGCCGGCGGTGCCGCTGGAGGACGTGGAGTCCGTCTCGTCCATCGTGAAGCGCTTCTCCACCGGAGCGATGAGCTACGGCTCGATCTCCAAGGAGGCCCACGAGACCCTCGCGATCGCCATGAACCGGCTGGGCGGCAAGTCCAACACCGGTGAAGGCGGCGAGGACGTGGACCGGCTGCTGGATCCGGAGCGCCGCTCCGCGGTCAAGCAGATCGCCTCGGGACGCTTCGGCGTCACGAGCCTGTACCTGAGCAACGCCGACGACATCCAGATCAAGATGGCGCAGGGCGCCAAGCCCGGCGAGGGCGGCCAGCTGATGGCGCAGAAGGTCTACCCCTGGGTGGCCCGGACGCGGCACTCCACGCCCGGCGTCGGGCTGATCTCGCCGCCCCCGCACCACGACATCTACTCGATCGAGGACCTCGCGCAGCTGATTTACGATGCCAAGCGGGCCAACCCCTCGGCACGGGTGCACGTCAAGCTCGTCTCCGAGGTGGGGATCGGCACGGTTGCCGCCGGCGTCACGAAGGCGAAGGCCGACGTCGTCCTGGTCTCCGGGCACGACGGCGGTACCGGCGCCTCGCCGCTGAACTCGCTCAAGCACGCCGGTGTCCCGTGGGAGCTGGGCCTCGCCGAGACGCAGCAGACCCTCATGCTCAACGGCCTGCGCGACCGCGTGGTGGTGCAGGTGGACGGCCAGCTCAAGACCGGCCGCGACGTCGTGATCGCCGCGCTGCTCGGCGGCGAGGAATTCGGTTTCGCCACCGCCCCGCTGGTGGTCTCCGGCTGCATCATGATGCGCGTCTGCCACCTGGACACCTGCCCGGTGGGCGTCGCGACGCAGAACCCGGAACTGCGGTCCCGTTTCAACGGCAAGGCCGAATACGTCGTCAACTTCTTCGAATTCCTCGCCGAGGAGGTCCGCGAGATCCTGGCCGGGCTGGGGTTCCGGAGCATCGAGGAAGCGATCGGCCACGCCGAAATGCTCGACTCCCGCGAAGCGATCAACCACTGGAAGGCCGAAGGGCTGGACCTGGACCCGATCCTGCACGGACTCGAGTTCGACGACGACGCCCCGCTGCGCAACCTCACCGGCCAGAACCACGAGCTGGACAAGCACTTCGACCAGCGCCTGATCGGGATGGCCGCCGAGGCCCTCAGCGACCGCACCCCGGTGAAGATCGCCGTCAACGTGATCAACACGGACCGCTCAGTCGGCACCATGCTCGGACACGTCGTCACCAAGACCTTCAGCACCGACCTGCTGGCGACGGACACCATCGACATCACGCTGACCGGCACCGCCGGCCAGTCACTCGGTGCCTTCCTGCCGGCCGGCATCACGCTGCGCATGTTCGGCGACTCCAACGACTACGTCGGCAAGGGCCTCTCCGGCGGACGCATCATCGTCCGGCCGGACCGCACCAACGTGTTCAAGGCGGAGAACAACGTGATCGCCGGAAACGTGATCGGCTACGGCGCCACGAGCGGCGAGATGTTCCTGCGCGGCCAGGTGGGCGAACGCTTCCTGGTCCGCAACTCCGGCGCCACCGCGGTGGTCGAGGGAATCGGCGACCACGGCTGCGAGTACATGACCGGCGGCCAGACGCTCATCATCGGACGGACCGGCCGCAACTTCGGCGCCGGCATGTCCGGCGGCACGGCCTACGTGCTGGACCTGCGGACCGAACGCGTCAACAAGCAGGCCCTGGAATCCGGCGAGCTGCAGCTGCGCGAACTGGACGCCGAGGACCGCGACATTGTCCATGGACTGCTGGTGAAGCACTCCGAGGAGACCGAGTCGCTGCTCGCGGCGCGGCTGCTCGAGAACTTCGACGACACCGCAGCCCGCATAACCAAGGTGCTGCCGCGCGACTACGCGGCCGTCCTGCAAACCCGCCTTGACGCCATCGAAGAGGGCCTTGACCCCGACGGCGAAGAAGTTTGGTCTCGAATCCTGGAGGTGACCGGTGGCTGACCCACGCGGATTTCTGAAAGTACGCCAGCGTGAAACACAGCCGCGCCGCCCCGTTCCCGTCCGCATCATGGACTGGAAGGAAGTCTACGAGGCCCAGGAAAACGGTGTCCTGAAGGCGCAGGCCGGCCGCTGCATGGACTGCGGCGTCCCCTTCTGCCACCAGGGCTGCCCGCTGGGCAACCTCATTCCGGAGTGGAATGACCTCATCTGGCGGGACAAGGGCGAGGAAGCGATCGAGCGGCTGCACGCCACCAACAACTTCCCCGAATGGACCGGGCGGCTCTGCCCGGCACCCTGCGAGGCGTCCTGCGTGCTGGGCATCAACCAGCCCGCCGTGACCATCAAGCAGGTCGAGGTCTCGATCGCGGACCAGGCGTTCGACAACGGCTGGGTCACCCCGCTGCCGCCTGCACGCCTCAGCGGCAAGACGGTCGCCGTCGTCGGCTCCGGCCCCGCCGGGCTCGCCGTCGCGCAGCAGCTGACCCGCGTCGGCCACACCGTCGCCGTCTACGAGCGCGACGACAAGATCGGCGGGCTCCTGCGCTACGGGATCCCCGACTTCAAGATGGAAAAAGAGCACGTGGACCGCCGGCTGGAGCAGATGAAGGCCGAAGGCACCCGCTTCCGGACCGGCGTCGCCGTCGGCACGGACGTGACCTGGGAGCAGCTGCGCCGCCGGTACGACGCCGTCGTGGTCGCCACCGGCGCCACCGTCCCGCGTGACCTGTCCATCCCGGGACGCGAACTCGACGGTGTCCACTTCGCGATGGACTACCTCGTGCCGGCCAACCGTGTCGTGGCGGGGGAGCCCGTGGAGAACCAGATCCATGCCGCCGGCAAGCACGTCGTGATCCTCGGCGGCGGCGACACCGGCGCCGACTGCCTCGGCACCGCACACCGCCACCAGGCGGCGTCCGTGACGACGCTGGCCATCGGCAAGCAGCCGCCGGCGGAGCGCGCCGGGCACCAGCCGTGGCCGACGTTCCCCACCCTGTTCGAGGTTGCCAGCGCCCACGAGGAAGGCGGCGAACGCACGTACCTCGCCTCCACCGTGGAGTTCGTCGGCGAGAACGGCAAGGTGACCGGCGTGAAGGTCGCGGAGACGGAATTCGTCGACGGCAAGCGCCTGCCGAAGGCCGGGACCGAGCGGATCATCCCCGCGGACCTGGTCCTGCTGTCCCTGGGCTTCACCGGCCCCGAGGCGGCCGGGATCACCGAGCAGGTCGGCGCCGACTTCGACGGCCGCGGCAACGTGGCACGCGACGGCTACTACATGACCAACACGGAGGGTGTCTTCGCCGCCGGCGACGCCGGCCGCGGCCAGTCGCTCATTGTCTGGGCCATCGCCGAGGGACGCGCCTGCGCCGCTGCAGTCGACAAGTTCCTGATGGGCAGCACCATCCTGCCGGCGCCTGTCGCCCCGACGGACCGGGCGATGGCAGTCCTGTAGCCCGCAGCTCCTGCACCCCCAGGGACTGCTCCCGCGGACCCCGAGCGTTCACTCCTGCAACACCTCCAACCAGGCAAGAGACTACTAGGGTAGGTATATGAGACGCGCTAAGATAGTGGCCACCTTCGGACCGGCAATCGCGAGTTTTGAGAACACACTCGCCGTGCTGGAAGCCGGAGTCGACATGGCCCGGATGAACATGAGCCACGGCGACTACGCCGTGCACGACACCACCTATGAGAACGTCCGCAAGGCGGCAGGACAGCTGGGCAAGCCCGTCGCCATCATGGCCGACCTGCAGGGTCCCAAGATCCGGCTCGGCCGCTTCGTGGACGGCCCCCACCTCCTGGCCGTCGGTGACACCTTCACCATCACCACCGAGGACGTCCCGGGCACCAAGGACATCTGCTCGACGACCCTCAAGAGCCTCACCGAGGACGTCAAGCCGGGCGATGCCCTGCTGATCGATGACGGCAAGATCGCGCTGCGCGCCCTGGAGGTCGACGACGTCAAGGTCGTCACCCAGGTGACGGTCGGCGGCTGGGTCTCGAACAACAAGGGCATCAACCTGCCCGGCGTCGCCGTCAACGTTCCGGCGTTGAGCGAAAAGGACGAGAACGATCTGCGCTGGGCCATCCGCCGCGGCGTGGACATGGTGGCGCTGTCCTTCGTCCGCGACGCGACGGACATCAAGCGGGTCCACGAGATCATGGACGAGGAAGGCCGCCGCGTGCCGGTGATCGCCAAGATCGAAAAGCCGCAGGCAGTGGACCAGCTGCACGAGATCATCGACGCCTTCGACGCCATCATGGTGGCCCGTGGCGACCTCGGCGTGGAACTTCCCCTCGAGGAAGTGCCGATCGTGCAGAAGCGCGCCATCGAACTGGCCCGCCGCTGGGCCAAGCCGGTCATCGTGGCCACCCAGGTGCTGGAGTCCATGATCGAGAACCCGCGCCCGACGCGCGCGGAGGCCTCCGACTGCGCCAACGCCGTGCTCGACGGCGCCGACGCGGTCATGCTCTCCGGCGAGACCAGCGTGGGCAAATTCCCGATCGAGACGGTCAAGACCATGGCCCGGATCATCGAGTCCACCGAGGTCCACGGCCTGGAGCGCGTCCCGCCGCTGGGGACCAGGCCCAAGACCCGCGGCGGCGCCATCACCCGTGCCGCCGTCGAAATCGCCGACCAGCTGGAGGCGAAGTACATCTGTACCTTCACCCAGTCCGGTGACTCGGCCCGGCGCCTGTCGCGGCTGCGTCCGGTCCGGCCGGTGTTCGCCTTCACCCCCGTGGAGCACGTCTGGAACCAGCTCGCCCTGACCTGGGGCATCCAGCCGGTCCTGGTCCCCATGGTGGGCCACACCGACGAGATGACCGCCCAGGTGGACCGCAGCCTGCTGGAACTGAAGGTGGTGGACGACGGCGACCTCGTGGTCATCGCCGCCGGTTCCCCTCCCGGAAAGGCCGGTTCCACGAACATGCTGAAGGTCCACAAGGTGGGCGACCTGGCCGACGCCGGCAGCCTCGGCGAGGCGGGGGTGGCCAGGGACAAGCTTGGCCCGTGGCCGGAAATCAAGAAGAACGGCGCCTGAGCTTCGGCTTGGCTCCGCGCTGAAAAGGGAGGGTCCCCGCCGCTGGAATTCCAGCGGCGGGGACCCTCCCTTTTTCGTTGGTGCGTGGTGCTTTGTACGTGGTGCTTGCTGCTTTGCGGCGGGTCCTAGTTGACCTGGTTGATGATGGTCTCGGCGACCTCGCGCATGCTGAGGCGGCGGTCCATGGAGGTCTTCTGGATCCAGCGGAAGGCTTCCGGCTCCGTGAGGCCCATCTTGGTGGTCAGGAGGCTCTTGGCGCGTTCCACGAGCTTGCGGGTGGCGAACTGCTCCTGCAGGTCGGTCACTTCGCTTTCGAGGGCCTTGATTTCCTCGTGGCGGGACAGCGCGATCTCGAGGGCGGGGATGAGGTCGGCCGGGGTGAACGGCTTGACGACGTAGGCCATGGCGCCGGCGTCGCGGGCGCGCTCCACGAGTTCCTTCTGGCTGAAGGCGGTGAGCAGGACCACCGGGGCGATGCGGGCCTTGACGATCTTCTCGGCCGCGGTGATGCCGTCCATGACGGGCATCTTGACGTCCATCAGGACCAGGTCCGGCTTCAGTTCCTCGGCGAGCTGCACGGCCTTCTCGCCGTTGTCCGCCTCGCCGACGACGTCGTAGCCTTCGCCGCGCAGGATTTCGATGATGTCCAGGCGGATGAGGGTCTCATCCTCGGCGACGACAACGCGGCGCGCCGGCTTGGAGGTGGGGTTTGACTCCGTCTGATCTGACACGGGAACTCCTTGTAAAGGTACGGCGGGAACTAGACCATCATAGGTTTTGTCCGCTGGTGTACTTGGACCGGTTGGGTTCGATGCGGCGTCACTGGCGCGATTCTCGAATTCAGCCTATCTGCATGTAGAGTAATTTCGCGCACTGGAAGCGATCGCGTGACCCACGGCACCGTGGGTCCGCGAATGTTACCCGGTGTACTCCGCGCCCGAGTGGCGGAATTGGCAGACGCGCCGCACTCAAAATGCGGTATCGAAAGGTGTGTGGGTTCGAGTCCCACCTCGGGCACGTGTTTTTCCCTGTTCAGGGGCTTGTGGGCCTCTGAGTGTGCACAAACTGTTCACTTATAGGCCCCTGCGGGGGCCTTTTTTGTTGGCGGCCCGTGCCGTGGTGGGCGGCTCCTTCCCCGGTGTGGCTGATGGTTCCGCGTTCTTGCCTCTTCATGGCGGGGTGGGGCCGCGGCTACATGACTTGTCTCAAGTTGGGGACCTGCGCAGTCGGCGATCCATTCGGCATTGCCACCTTAGCTGGATGACTTTCATCTGGTTCGGCGTGGTGGCCTCTGCCGACCACAATGGAACCGTGATTGAAGACACTCCTGAAGCTGGTGGCCAAACTGCATTGCCGGGCCTTTCCAATACGGCAGACAGGGCGCTGAGACGTGAGCTCGACGAATTGCGCCTCGATAATGCCAGGCTGCGGAAACTCTTGGAACTCACGGAAGTGGAATCAAAGGCAGCACACCTGGCCCAGGCAGCAATTCCTTCGGTGGTGCACCATGGTCCGGTAACCATGGAATCGTCTCCGGAAGCGAAAGTCCGTCTGTTCCAGGACTTGTTCAGGGCGCGCAGTGACGTCTACGCAGTCCGGTGGGAAAACTCGCGGGACGGCCGCTCCGGCTGGGTTCCTGCGGTCGTCGGTGGTTGGCGCAAGGGCGCGAACATCGCGGGTGCCAATTTCCTGCCACTTACTCCGTTCGTTGTGGCGGATCATTTGCGCGGAGTGCAGCACATTGGCCTCTATCCCTTGACTGAACAGGACACCTGTTGGTGGGTGGCGGCGGACTTTGACGGCGGCGCCGCAATGCTGGATGCGTTGGCGTACGTTAAGGCTGCTCGTTTTCGGGGAATTCCTGCAGCGTTGGAAGTGTCCCAGTCCGGACGTGGCGCCCATGTGTGGATCTTCTTCAGTACCGCCATACCGGCGTCCGCAGCACGCCAGCTTGGCACCGGTCTCATCCACGAGGCGATGGCATTGCGTGGCAGCATGAGTCTGGCCAGCTATGACAGGCTTTTCCCTGCCCAGGACGTTCATTCGGGCAAGGGCATGGGTAACCTGATTGCTGCGCCGCTGAACGGCAAGCGCCGCCAGCACGGCACTACGTTGTTCCTCGACACTACGACCCTCGAACCATATGAGGACCAATGGGCGTACCTGTCCAGCCTGGATCGGCTTTCCGAGCGGGAAGTTCGTGCCCATGTCCGAAGGCCGCCTGCCGTTAAGTTGGGACAAGAGGTTCGCCGGCTTGAGCTGTCGCTATCGTCCAAGATCGTTCCACGCCCCGCTCTGATCGTCCGAGTCGCATTCGCATCACGCCTTACTATCAAGGCAGAAGATCTTGGACCAGCCATGATCTCAGCAGTTAAGCATGCCGCTTCCATGCCGAACCCTGAGTTCTATGAACGCCAACGCCAGAGGCGATCCACCTGGAATATTCCCCGATACCTGCGCAACTACGACGAAACGCTTGATGGCGACCTCATCCTGCCGCGTGGGTTATTGCCCTTCTTGAAGCAACTGGTCGAATCGAGTGGCAGCTCGCTGCGCATTGATGATCAACGGTCGGAAGGCACTGCCCATAGCTTCGACTGCTCGGCCCGCCTGCGCGGGGAACAACAAGATGCCGTGGACGCCGCCACTGCCGCCGAGCACGGAGTCCTGGTTGCCCCGCCCGGTACCGGAAAGACCGTTATGGCGTGTGCTGCGATGGCACTTTCGTGGCGTCTCAACGCTCATTCTGGTTGATCGCAAAGCCTTGGCGGAGCAATGGCGCAGCCGCATCCGTGAGTTCTTGGACGAGAAGTGCGGCCAAATCGGAGGTGGCCGTGCCAAGACGACGGGACGGGTCGATGTCGCGCTTTTGCCCACGCTGGCACGGCGGGAAAATGTTGCCGAGCTGACCGCCGGCTATGGTTTCGTCATCGTGGACGAATGTCACCACGTCCCGGCGGCAGCGTTCACCCATGTCATGAACCAGATCCAGGCCCGGTACTGGCTGGGGCTGACGGCCACACCGTACCGGCGGGACAAGTTGGACTCGCTGATCTACCACCAGCTCGGCCAAATCTCACACACGATTTCCCCAGCTGTTCCGCAGCAGCTGCCAACGCACGCACACGAGATTGCCGAACCGACGCTGACTTTGGAACTGCACCGGACCTCGTACGCGTACGACGGCGCCGCAGACCCCAGCGAACCGGGCGGGATCTCCGCCATCTACAAGGACTTGATCGCCAATGAGGAACGCCTACAGCAAATTTACGACGACGTCATTGAAGCTTTCGAACGGAACTCCCGAATCCTAGTACTGACTACGTGGAAAGCCCATCTTGAGTCCCTGAGGTCCCGGTTCGAGGCGGCTGGTCTGAAGCCAGTGGCTTCACTGGGGCGATGAAAGCCAAGGAACGACAGGCCGCCGTCGACCTTCTTGCCACCACCGATGATGCGCAGCCTCTGCTGGTCTTGGGCACCGGCTCTTACATTGGAGAAGGCTTTGACTGCCCCAAACTGGATACCCTGTTCGTTGCAGCGCCTGTGTCGTTCAAAGGCAGATTGGTCCAGTACGTCGGCCGGGTAATCCGGCCGTACCCAGGGAAAACTGTGGCGACAGTTCACGACTACTACGACGAATCAACACCCGTACTGGCCGCATCCCTGAACAAGCGGGCTCCGGGCTATGTCTCGCTCGGGTTCCCTGATCCGCGCAAGCTCAAAAGCAGATGACATCGTCCCCAGGACCGTAGGCGGCGGTGTCTGCGTTGCCACAACGCTTCGGAACCGTATTCTCGAGAGGTTACCTTCGGGCAGCCGGATACGTCTCACGCCAATGAACTACCAGATACCGCTTAGTATCATCGAACATGGACATGAACCTGCGTGTTTCAGAAGACGGTGACCGCCGTCCGGGTGAGCTTACTGCCAAGGCGCACACCTCCAAGTCGGCGCGTCTTGGTCAAGTTGCCGGTTCGGACGTCCAGCGTCACCGGCACAAGCAAGAAATCAGCGCGGGCCTGGACTTCGTTATGCGCCACGACGCCGGGCTGCTGAAGCGCCTTGAGGATGCCTGAGTTCTCGCCGCGAATACGACATCATCGCCTTGCCTGGCCACAACCCTCATGGGTGTGACGGCTCGTCCCTCCTGCACGTCCAACAAGTGGCGGTCCGCAATATAGCACTTGAGTTGTAGAACACCTGAGTTGTATGATGGACTCGATGTGGAATGTTGACGTGGGCCTAGTTGAGCCGTGGCTGTTAGGTCTTGACCAAGACTCGTATGAGCAGATTGTTGCTGCATTAGAGCTTCTCGCCGAGCGCGGACCTCAACTTGGTCGTCCATTGGTCGACACAGTGGTTCGTTCACGGCATAAGAACATGAAGGAGTTGCGGCCGGGATCGAGCGGGCGGTCGGAATTGCGAATCTTGCTTGTCGCGGGGGACAAGACGGGCAACTGGAGCAAGTGGTACAAGACGAACATTCCGGTTGCTGATGACCTGTTCGATGATCATCTGAGGATTCTGAAAGGAGGGGCATAGTGGCGAAGTCCATGGAGGAACTACTGGCCAAGCGTCCGATTGACCGGGCAGCTGTGAATGCCCACAAGAAGCGCATGGTCGATGAGGTCCGGGCCTACCGGCTTCGGGAGCTCCGCGAGGCCTCTGAGCTGACGCAGGTCGAGCTGGCTGGGCGCCTGCATGTCAGCCAGAACAGGGTGTCCCGCATCGAGCACGGTGACATTGATCGTGCCCAGGTCGATACTTTGCGGAAATACGTCGAGGCGCTCGGCGGCCGGCTTCGTGTCGAGGTTGAGCTCGGCGACGAACGAATCCAGATCGCCTGACGAAGGGAGTCGGCAGGTCCGCCTCGGCAGTCGTCCTGCCCATACCGACGGCGAGGTTCAAAAATGCGGGAGGCAGGGTGTGCACAATATGTACACCCTGGGCTTTCGACTCGCCCGTGCTGCTGCCGGACGGGCACGGATTCCGTATGTTTCCTGCGGAGTCCAGTGTTTTCAGGTCCGAAATCCCGTTCGAGTTCAACCTCGGGCACATTGTCTCCGCGAGTCTGACCGAAGAGGAATCTTCGCGTCAGACTATTTCTTGCTGCTAACGCAGTAGGTTGGTCCCATGACAAACACGGAGGACTTGGCACACTGTCTACCCCCGGCGGTTAACAAGCAGGTGCGAGGAAACTAATGCGGCGAGGTTCGGCATCGTTGTCAAGTTTCCTGGTGTCTGCGGAATTTGCGGAGGGACGTTCGTCCAAGATGACAGGATCTTCAAGTTGCCTGAAGCGCGCCGTTCTAATGTGAACCCCTGGGTCTGCCGCGGCTGTCGCTACCCGGAGAACCGCTCTGAGCCAACGCTCGAAGAGGTATTCGTTAAACTGAACCACCGCAACCACACCGGGCGTACACCCGGCCTCAACCGACACGACGTTGGACATTTGCTCGCCCTGCACGGCACCCTCCCTGACGAAGCCGCGTCCGCCCTTGAGGATATGCCAGTATTGCCCAAACTCCGACGAGCGCATGCAGAACGAATTTCGGCGAACCTCAATCGCGCCGAACTCCTGGACCTCCTCGAAGGGTTCGTCCGTCACGGCGTCATTAAGCGCGTCGGACGGAGTCGCTACTACAGCATCCCTTCGAAGGTCGGGTCGTCGGGTTCCTAGAATGGCCTTGGCACTAGAATGGCCTTGGCACTAGTTCGGTGCCATTTGCGATGGCAATTGAATCCTCGTGTCCCCGAAGGCCTTGATCACAGGCTCGAGCAACTCACCGCGAGGAGCGCACTTCGAAGTCAGCGCTTCTGCTTCAGGAGCCGAGTTGATTCTGCCAGCGCCATGGCCCGCCGTTGCGATATCAGCGAGGGACTGGGTTTCGTTATGAGTCGTGACGCCGAGCTGCCCGCCCGGCCTTGAGGACGCGTGACCGTTTACCTGAACATTGAGGACGTTCTTCAGGTTTTTCATAGGTACGGACTTAACGTCCGCGACGTCGGACTGCTCGCATTGGCTTTGGCCCGGCCCGCGACAAGCGTCATGAGCGCGCCAAGCCTATGCCGACCCTGCGATGACAGCAGCTGCCTTGCTCGAAGCGGTGGCCCGCTTCCACCCCCTCATGGACGGCAACAAGCGCACCGCCAGGACGCTCATGATGTTGCTGCTGTGGATCAATGGGTAGCGCCATGACTCACGACCGATGAGGGTTTCGACCGTGTCGAAGGTGTACTGAAGGAAATATTGATCTAGCGGACTCTTCCTGTAGTGGTCTCCCGGCATCTAGTCCCGCACTGTGTCCAACGGGCTGCCAAGGAGCGTGTGGACAATGTCCACACTTTAGGCCTCGGACTGGCTCGCATATCGGTCGGATCGGGTCGGATTCCGCATGTTTCCAGGAGAGTCCAGTGTCTACAAGGTCCGGAACCCGGTTCGAGTCCCACCTCGGTCACAGCATTCCCCCTCGTCAGAGGGGTTTTTGCTTTAACGTGTGTACCTTGACCCTGCTCGGGTCCCTCTGACGCTGGTCCGGGTTGTGCCTGGCGCCGCGGTGGCCTCTTCAGTTGTGTGGGTGGCGGGGTCAGGGCCCTGGCTGGTGGGCCCTCCGCCTGCTGGGATGTGGGGCGATCCGGGTCTCCTTTCCGGCTTGTTCTGGTGGCCTTGGTTGGTCTTGTACCTATTCATGCCGCGGGGTCCTGTTGAGGACATGACCTGCGGGGGTTTCTTGAAGAACGCCTAAGAGAATGGTGCCCGCGTCCGTGGCGGTTGGTGCACGCGACTTCGAACAAAACGATGGCTGGTGCAGATGACTTCGAGCGCTCCCGTGTCGGGAGCCCCTGGCGTCGGCGGGCGCGGCGTTGCGGGGGTCGCCGCCGTCGATGACGACGGCGGAGCGCAGGGAACGCGCGAAGGCCACGGCTGCGGAGAGCACAGCAGCGCCGGCGGCGACCACGACCACTTCACAGAGGAGATCGGAGGTGTTGTGCCGGTTCAGCCTCGGGTCGTGCTGGCTCACGGCTGCTCCTGGTTCTAGTCGGGGTGGCGACCCAGACGGTCCGGGTGGTGCGGGGTTCCAGCTCGATGTCGTCGGAGAACCGCTCCAGCAGGTGGTCCACGGCGTCGCGGTCGTCCGCGGTCAGGGCCGCCAGGTGCGAGAAGCGCGCGAACCACTGCTGGGCGTACTCCCGTGCAGCCGGGGTCACGGGTGCGATGGTTGTCACCTCGGACTTGGTGACGCTGAACCCGGCGGCCTCGATGACGGGCGTCCAGTTCGGGTGGCGGTTCCACCCCTCGGCCGCCGCAGCGGCGTGGCAGCGTTGCTCCAAAAGCGCTCCGCGCGGATGGCTTAGGAAGCAAGGCAGAGCGGCGAGCTCGACGACGACCAGGACCCCACCCGGCGCCAGTGCCTGGCGGACTCCCGAGAGGAGCTGGGCGGGGTGGGCGACGTGGTGGAGTGAGGACGATGCCCACACCAGGTCAACCAGCGCCCCGGTCACTGCATCCGCCCTCATGGAGGAGCCGGCAAGCGCAGGGAAGCCGTCGTCGAGGTCGGCCTCGATCACGGCGAAGCCCTGCTTGCGAAGCAGCTCGAGCATCTGCGGGTCGCTGTCGATGCACGTCACCGTGGCGTCGGGGTACCGCTCGCGCAGCAGCCGGCTGCCTGCGCCGGTGCCGGCGCCGAGGTCAACGACGCTGCGCGCAGTTGGCACCCCGGTCAAGTCCAGGACGGCTGCGAGGTGGTCGCCGAACACTTCGGCGTCGAGGTCGAGGACGCGGTGCTGGTCATGACTGCCAGGTCGCTGGTGGTCGTGGTGCCGCGTCGGGTGAGGCTGGTGATCCATGCTGATTACCTTTCTCCTGTGGCTGCAGGGCCCATGTCAGTGACTTTCGGTCCATCAAGGCCACGGCGTCGGTGACCGAGCACGATACCAGAGACGTCTGCTTCCGATGCGGCGGAGAAGGGGCCGAAGTGCCCCTCAACGGCCCATCGGGTTTCCTCTTCGATGAGATCGGCGTTGATCCGTGCACCGGTCATGACACCCTCGGCCGCCGCGGTGATCACCTGAGCCATCAAGTTGGAGACATTGCCCGCCGCATACACGCCGCGGACGGCCGTCGCACCCAAAGCGTCGGTCTCGATGAACCGTCCGGCCCCCGAGGGGTGCACCTGGGAAGTTAGCCCGAGTGATTCCAGCAGCGCGGATCTGGCCTCCATCCGTGTTCCGACAGCCAGGGCCTGTAGGTCGAACGAGGAGCCCTGGTGGAGCGTGAGCCCCGTGAGGACGCCATCGACAGCGTCAGCAGAAGCCACGGCGCCGCCAACGACCGTTACGGACCGGGCGGCGAGCTTGTCCCACTCCTCGTCGGTGGGTTCCACGGTGTCGTTGAGGAAAAGGGTGATATCCCGGGACCACTGCCTGAACAACAGCGCCTGATGGACGGACAGTGGGCCTGTGCCCAGCACTCCAATCCGTTGCCCGCGGATTTCCCAGCCATGGCAGTAGGGACAGTGCACAACGCCCTTTCCCCATTGCTCCCGCAGCCCGCTGATGGGAGGCAGCTCGTCTGTCAAGCCGGTGGTGACGAGGAGGCGTCTGCCGGAGAACCGGCGGGCATCTCCGAGAATCACCTCGAACCCATCGGGGGTTCGCCGTGCCGAAACGGCTTCGCCGTCCATGACCGTTCCTCCGTAGGAGAGCACTTCACTGCGTCCGACGGACAGGAGTTCCCCGGGGTTCATACCGTCCCTCGAAAGATAACCGTGTACACCCGCCGCTGGTGCGTTGCGTGGGGTTCCGGAATCGATGACCAGCACCGAGCGCAGCGCCCGGCCCAGCGTCGTGGCCGCGCTGAGTCCCGCCGCGCCGCCGCCAACAATTACAACGTCATACCGTGTGGCGTCCATACTGATTTGCCCTTCGATGCGTACTAAAAGTTCGTCGCCAGCGTCCGCGTGCGGTTACACCAGCTTGTATCGCATGAACGAGGTTTGACAAAAAATATTGCCGATATGGCAAAGTTGGGGGATGGCAAATGACCTTGACAATGTTCTCGGGGCGGTCGGCCCCCGGCTTCGGGCACTCCGTACGGAACGGAACCTCACGCTCGGAGATGTCTCTACCGCTTCCGGGGTATCGGTTAGCACCCTGTCCCGCCTTGAATCCGGCCAACGTAGGCCAAACCTCGAAATCCTGCTGCCCCTCGCGAGGTTGTACGGTGTTCCCCTCGATGATCTGGTCGGCGCCCCGCCCACCGGGGATCCGAGAATTCACCTGCGGCCCATCATCCATAGCGGCATGACGGCTGTTCCGCTCACGCGCCGCCCAGGCGGATTACAGGCCTTCAAGATGGTGCTCGCCGGCGAGACCCGCGGGGCAGAGCCCGACCCGCGCGTTCACGAGGGCTACGAATGGCTTTACATCCTCAACGGACGACTGCGTCTGGTGCTGGGCGACAAGGACTTTGAACTTCGCCCTGGCGAAGCCGCGGAATTCGACACCCGCACGCCGCACTGGTTCGCCAGCGCTGACGGCGGATCCGTCGAGTTCATCAGTCTGTTTGGACAGCAGGGCGAGCGGATGCACGTACGCGCGCGGCCCAAGCCCTCATAGCCGAAGAGGTCCGATGAGTTCAGTCCTTGATACCTGCCCGGTAATCGTTGGCGGATCGATCGATGACCCTGCCGACCGGTGGGCCGGCTCCTCTTCAACGCCCTCGGTATGGTTGCAGAATTTGAAGCGGACCCTAGGCGATTGCGAACCCTCGAAGGCAGGGCACCTGCGAAATTGCATGGGAGGTTTGGTACTGGTTTGGTACCATGGTTGCATGGCTATGAATTTGCGTGTGCCCGAGGATCTGGATCGGCGTTTGGAGAAGCTCGCGGCCGAGGAACACACATCGAAGTCTGCGTTGCTGCTCCAAGGTGCAGAGCTTGTGCTCCAGCGTCACCGGCGCAGTCGTGAGATCGGCGAGGGCATGGATTTCGTGATGAGCCATGACGCTGAGCTCTTGACGCGCCTTGAGGATGCGTGACCGAGTACCTCGAGATTGAGGACGCGTTGCAGGTCCTCGACCGTTACGGGTTCCATATCCGAGACATCGGTCTCCTGGCCTCGGCACTGGCCCGGCCGGCAACAACGGTGATGGGTGTGGAAGCCTATCCGCAGCTATCCATGAAGGCGGCGGCTCTCATGGAGTCGGTGGCGCGGTTCCACCCGCTGATCGACGGCAACAAGCGCACGGCGTGGACGCTCATGGTTCTGATGCTCTGGATCAACGGCTACCGGCATGACTTCACCACACATGCGGCGTTTGATCTCGTCGTGGGGGTGGCGGCCGGCTACGTTTCGCTGGAGGACAGTGCGGGGATCATTGCCTCGCATCTCGTCAGGCGATAACTGCCGAGCAGCCGGATGGTCTCGCAGCCGCTTGTTGGCCGGTCATGTGCAGGTACGCCCATCCGCCCGTGAGATGCCTGCAGGAGGTGAACCAGCAATGAAGTTCCTCGCTATCCGATTGGCTTCCCGGCCGCTGAGTGGTCCGGTCTTTGCCGGCAACATGCCCAGAAACGGAATGGAGTGGACCGGTCCGGCAGTCCAAGCCTTGTCAGCACAAAGAAGTACCGCGCTCCGTCAGCTGGAGCGCGGTTTGTCGTGCTCGGAAGGGCGAATTCGGGGGTGTGTACATTGTCCACACTTAGGGCTTCGGACCGGCTCGTATGTAGGCCGGATCGGGCCGGATTCTGTATGTTTCCGCGGGAGTCCAGTGTTTGCGGGGGAGGGAATGCCGTTCGAGTCCCACCTCGGGCACAGCATGACCCCTCGTCAGAGGGGTCTTTTGCTTTAACGTGTGGACGTTGACCCTGCTCGGGTCCCTCTGACGCTGGCCGTGGGCGGTGACTGGCGCCGCGGTGGCCTGTTCAGTTGTGTGGGTGGCGGGGTCAGGGCCCTGACTGATGGGCCCACCGTCTGCTGGGATGTGGGGTCATTCGGGTCTCCGTTCTTGCCTGCTCCGGTGGCCGTGGTTGGTCTTGTACCTGTTCATGCCGTGGGGTTCTGTTGACGACATGACCTGCGGGGATTTCTTGAGGATCTTGCGTCCCGGTTCGCTGCTTCCTGTGGGCTTGGGTAGAGGCTGGTTCCCGTTTGTCCGGCCAAGAGGGGTGTGCGCATTGTCCACACCGGAGTGAGTGTTCTGCCGTTGATCCTTTGTGGCTCCCTCCTTGCATACTTCTGCTGACTCGCATTCATGGGGCCGCGAGTTCTGTGTGACCTGACCGCCAAACCCCGCCATCTGCTCACCGGGGCGGCATCGGATACCGGTTCATGCCTTAGCCTAGAGACACGCGGGCGCGGATGCCCGGATCAGCATCTCAAATCCTCTGGAATAGGCGCCGGGCATGGTGGGTTCCAGGGCCAGGAGGGACCGTTGCCCGCATCTGGTCCGGCGCCCGGCGGGAATTTTCGGTCCGGGCCGGCGTTAGGCCTGAGTATGAAAGCAATCGTGTACCGTGCCACCGGCGATCCGTCTGTTCTCGAGCTCGTCGACCGCGAGATCCGCGACCCGGGGCCCGGGGAGGCGCGCGTACGGATCATGGTCTCCGCGGTGAACCCCACCGACTGGAAGTCGCGCCGCGGCGCCAAACCGGGCGAGCCGTTGCCCTTCGCGGAGGTCGTGCCAAACCAAGACGGCGCCGGAGTGGTGGATGCCGTCGGACCCGGTGTCGAGCATCTCCACGTCGGTGACAGGGTCTGGCTGGCCTTGGCCGCCTACCAGCGGGCGGACGGCGGGACAGCGCAGGAGTTCGCCGTCCTGCCGGCCGAGCGGGTCTTTCCGCTGCCGGACAACGCCGGGTTCGACCTCGGCGCAAGCCTGGGCGTTCCCGCGATCACCGCTCACAGGGCCCTGACCATCGCCGAGGACGGCCCGCGGCGGCTGCACCCGGGAACCTTGGACGGCAAAGTAGTTCTCGTCGCTGGAGGGGCCGGCGCCGTGGGCCATGCGGCGATCCAGCTCGCCAAGTGGGCCGGCGCCGTTGTGATCACGACCGTGAGCGGACCGGCGAAGGCTGCGCTGGTCACGGCCGCCGGCGCCGATCACGTCATCAATTACCGGGAAACCCACGCGGCCGCGGAGATCCGCCGGATCGCTCCCGAGGGCGTCGACCAGATCGTGGAGGTGGCACCCGCGCAGAACGCGGAACTCGACCTGGCAGTGATCCGCAACCGTGGCTCCGTCGCGGTCTACGCCAACAACGGCGGCGATCAGGTGAGCCTGGACGTGCGCAGGCATTTCAGCCTCAACGTCCGCGACCAGTTCGTGCTGCTCTACACCGTTGGCATGGCGGCGGTGCAAGCCGCCGCCGAGGACATCAATGCGGCCATCGCCGACGGCGCCCTTCCGGTGGGAGAGGCCGCAGGCCTACCGCTGCATCGCTTTGACCTGGCTGACACGGCTGCGGCCCACGCGGCGGTGGAAGAGAGCATCGTCGGCAAGGTGCTGATCGATGTGTCAGCGGGCTAGCCGATAAGGCGTCGGGAGCCTCGCGGGGATCATCACGCCGTGCAGCCGCGGGACTGAGCGGGCCGAGCAGTCCGGACTGCGGACCGCGATGGATCAATATGGCGCTACTTTGGGCCGACTTAGCGGACGGTCAGATATCGCGGCTTCACCCCGTGGATCATCAACGACAGAGAGAGGCAACCGTGCCGGGACCAACAGGCCAGCACACCAAATCCTGCACCAGAACCAGGGTCCGGAAAACAGTAACGAGGGAGGGCCCGAATTGGGCTGGGCGTAGGGTGGAAGTTAGACGAAAGGAGCACTTCATGAAGAAAATTCTCATGGTACTGACCAGCGTTTCCGAGATCGGCGATACGGGCGAGAAGACCGGCTACAACGTGGCCGAGGCTGCACATCCCTGGAAGATCTTCAAGGATTCCGGGCATTTCGTCGACTTCGCGTCCATCCAGGGCGGCCAGCCCCCGCGCGACGAGGTGGACTCAGAAGATCCCATCCAGGTCGCCTTCACGGAGGACGAGGCCACGCGCGCCGGTCTCTACAACACTGCCCGCGTTGACGTCGTTGATCCCGACCAGTACGACGCCGTATTCCTCGTGGGCGGCCACGGCACCATGTGGGACTTCCCGGACAGCGAAGGCTTGCAGAATCTGGTGGCCAGCGTCTACAACGCCGGCGGCTTGGTGGGCGCGGTCTGCCACGGACCGGCCGGCCTGCTGAACGTGGAATTGGAGAACGGGTTCCGCCTCGTCGAGGGCCGGAAGGTGGCTGCCTTCACCAACGACGAGGAGGTTGCCGCAGGGAAGGACAAAGTCATCCCGTTCTTTTTGGCAGACCGACTTGAGGAACAGGGCGCCACTCACGTCTCCGCTGGTGTCTTTGAGGAGAAGGTCGTGGTTGACGACCGGCTGGTGACCGGCCAGAACCCGGCCTCAGCCGCCGGCGTGGCCAAGGAGATGGAGAAGCTCTTCGCAGAGGTCATCCACCAGGAAAAAGCCGAAGAACAGCACGAGACGGAGGCTCTGCGCGCCGAGAAGGACGCCAAGAAGACTGCTGCGGCAGGCACCGAGCACTAACGCCCGCAGTGCCACCGTCATGGCGGTGCTGGTGGAGGGTCGCCTTGCGACGGTCTTCTATTGGCTTGTCGTGGCTATGGACGTAGCCCTCCTTGTAGTGCGCGCGTGGTTGTACCGTCGAGCCGTGAAGAGCCCACCCACACGCGACTAGCACGCACAATACTGCCGGCTATCGCGCAGCGGGCAACGGAGGAGATCTGCCCCTTCTTCTCCTGCTCGCCGCTGAGCCTTCTGGATCGTCTTGGCGGGCTGGTCCTTTGGCCTACGTCGTGGCGCCTGGGCTGATGTTCACCTGGCACGTGCCCAAATCCTCGGGCGCGGACCCTGGATGTGCCGGAACGTTAGGTCTATGCATTCCGTTGAGGCCAAAGCGCCGATCAACGCCCGAAGTTCCACCGTCTGGGACATCATCACCGATGCCGGCAACTTCACGGTGGGGCCGGACGCCCGCCATGGGTTGCGCGGACTGCGTGAGAAGCGTCTGCTGCAGGGCGTTGTGCGGGACCGGAGCGTTAGATCGGGGCCTGAACGTGTGTGCAACGTCTGATATTCATTGCCGGGGTCCGCGCAACCGATCGACAAACGTATCGGAACCCTTTGGTTCATGCCATTCTTATCAGCGCTCGGATGCCTTCGCGGCTTTGATGGCGGCCTTGGCAGCCTGCTTGCTGGCGCGCACTTTTTTCAGCGACTCGGGATCCACGATGTCGGCGACAGAAAGAAACGCACTCTCCCGGCCATAGGGGTCAGCAGCCTCACGCCAGCCTTGTGCCTGGAGTCCGCACTGCTTGCCGAGTAGTGCGAGGAAGATCTTTGCCTTTTGCTCTCCGAAGCCGGGCAGTCCCTTCAGCCTGCGTAGCACTTCCTGGCCGTCCGGGTCGTCCTGGTTCCAGATGGCAGTTGCATCCCCTTTCCAATCGCGCTGTACGGTCGCGGCGAGGTCCTGGACGCGGCTGGCCATCGAGCTAGGGAAGCGGTGGATGGACGGACGCTCCTTGAAGATCTCAACGAAGCCTGCCGGGTCATGTTCGGCGATTGCGGCAGGGGCCATGGACCCGATGCGCGTCCGGATCTTTTCGGGTCCGGCAAACGCAGACTCCATGGTCACCTGCTGGTCAAGCAGCATGCCGATTAGGAGTGCGAACGCGTCATTGCTGAGCAGTTGGTCGGCGGCGGGGTCGCCAGTGATGTGCAGTTCCATGCGCCCATCCTCCCACCTGCTCCGAGTCGCGTCATGGCACCTACGACAGCAGGGCGTTGCCGTCCGCGCCGCCAAGTCCCACGAACTCGGCAAGCGGGATGCTGAAGCTCCGTCCCACCGAACGCATCGGACTTTGACGCCGTAGTGCTCCCCGGTGGAGTAGATAAACGCCGACCACCTCCGTGTGGATAAGGACTCGCAGACGTTCGCACGCTGGTTTGAGCAGTACAAAACCGGTGGCCGCGATCTGCCGCGGAGCGTGGCGGCTGATGGATGCCGGTGTTGGTCAGCGGTCGAAAAGTTGCCTCCGACCACACGCTCCAGACGGAACTATAGAACGCAGGCGCCAACTGGATCGATGAGGAGGGGCGGTCGACCAAGGCTTGGTGACCAGCCGTAACCCGGATGATCTTCGGACCTTTAAGCAAACTGTTGGAGGAAATCTCGGAGGGCATTCCGACGGCACCCGAGAGGAAGCGAATGGACCAAAGTCTGATGCCGCTGGCTCTTGAAGGCACTGGACTATTCGCCGGGTTCGGGATTGAGAGTTGTTGCTGCGTCGAGGGCGTCGTCGACCACGATGAGGTAGTTGTCCCGGCCCGCGGATAGCGGGATGGAGTGTTCGCCGTACTTGCTGTAGGCGAGAATCACGGCGTCGTCGGCGTTAGTGATGTTGAGGCGGCGCAGGAGGCGGGCGATATCGAGCATATCCTTGTCCCGCTCGGCGGCGATTTTCATGGCCAGGAGTGTTTCTGTGTCCGCTGCGCGGATGGTGAGCCCGCCCAGGTGCTCCAGTTCGACCCAGGTGGCGTTGTCCGGAACGAAGGCCGCTGCGTTGGAGTTCAGCCATTCGGGCGCAAGGTCCTAGTCCGCGGCCATCTCGGTGACAACGGCGTTGACCGTGGCCTGGTCAGCGTAGCTGGCGTCGATGTCGACAGTCGGGCGGTTGCCGATTCCTTACAGGATGAGCGCGGCACCGCCCACGAGTTTGACGTCGCCGTGTATGCCGCGGGCCTTTAGGCGTCGGCCGAGTTCTTGGAGGAGGGCGCGGATTTGAGCGGCGGTGAGTTCTCCGCCGGTCATATGGTGGCCAGGCTGCGTTCGCGGATGAAGACGTTCATGGCGGCGAGTTCCGGTGGTGTTTCGGACATGGCGAGTTTCTTCATGGGTTCCCGGACGCTCCGGTAGGACTCTGCCGGCATCCATGCCTCATTGAGGGGCCTGATGCGTCTGGTCCAGGGCGGGGCGGGCTGGCCGAGCCGGCGTGCGGTGTAGTTGGTGATGCCGGCCAGGGCTGCGGACCAGTGCGGGTCCTTGAGCCGGGGGCTGCGCTGGAGTAGTGGCCTTCCCGCTTTTAGGGATGCGGTGGCGTAGTCGGCGAGCATCTTGATGGCGAACTCGAAGTCTCGTGAGTCAATCAGTTGGGTGAAGGTTTCGGCGTAGTCGCGCCTTGCCGGGTCGTAGTCGCTGCCGCGGGGAATGGGCTCGGTGGCGGTCAGCGACAGCCCAAGGGTGTGGAGAACGGCCATAGTCTTTCCGAGCTCGGCTCGTTCGTGACCGGCCTCGAGGTCGACGATGAACTTACGTGAAACACCGGCGGCCTCTGCGAGGAACTGCTGCGAGAGCCCGCGCTCCTGGCGCCGGGCGCGGATGATGGCGCCGGCTGCCGCGGGCGTGTCGATGCTGGTCGTACGTGTCAATAGTCCTCCTTCGCCAGTTCCATTATGTCACCGAACGGTGACAGTCGCACTTTGCCTCTTGCGCGCCCGATACTGATGGTGGCGATCAGGTAGGTGCGCCTGTCCCAAGCGTGCGACAGCTGATGAAGGGGAATGTGGGGTGTGTACATTGTCCACACTTCGGGGTGTCACCTTGTGGCAGTTCTTCGACCCTTTTTGGTGGAAGGGCTACTGGGGAATTTACGAAAGCCAGCTACTTTTTCGATCGGGCTGGTCATCATCCGCCATGACTAACTATCGACCTGACCAAAGCCAAGGCCGCCGCCGCCCTCCAAGAGTTTCTCGACGAACGCGGCCCGGCACTGGAGAGACTCCGGGAGCGCCTGATGGCCGAAGGTCAAGACCCGTCTGCATTCCTCGACGGCACGATCTAGAGCCTCGTTCCCCTGCGGCGGTGTTCGGCGGCGCTGGAATTCAAGGAAGGTCAGGTGGCCGCAGGCTCCGCGGCCAGGCTCGGTGGAGAGCCGGTGCTTGCCCGGGATGTTTAGGGCAGACTGGTGACGTGAACGGAATCCGGTGGGTGCTGCACGTCGATCTCGACCAGTTCATCGCGGCCGTCGAAGTGCTCCGGCGGCCGGAGCTTGCGGGCAAGCCGATCATTGTCGGCGGTCGGGGCGACCCCACGGAACGAGCTGTGGTGTCGACCGCATCCTACGAAGCCAGGGCGTTCGGCGTGGGTTCCGGAATGCCCTTACGCATTGCGGCCCGGAAAGTGCCCGACGCTGTGATCCTGCCCGTCGATCAGGAGGCTTACCTCGCGGCGTCTGAAACGGTGATGGCTACCCTGCGCGCGCAGCCCGGCGCCACCGTGCAGGTGCTGGGTTGGGATGAAGCCTTTGTAGGCACTGAAACAGAGAATCCGGAAGCCTACGCCCGGCAGGTGCAGGCCGCTGTCCTGGAGCGAACGCAGCTGCATTGCAGCGTGGGCATCGGCGACACCCTGGTCCGAGCCAAGGTCGCCACCGGTTTCGGCAAGCCGGCCGGCGTCTTCCGTCTCACTGCCCGGAACTGGCTCGACGTCATGGGCAGTCGGCCCACCAAGGACCTGTGGGGCGTCGGAACCAAGGTGTCGGGCCGGCTGGCCAAACTCGGCATCAGCACCGTCGCCGAGCTCGCCGCGTCCGACCCCCAGGACCTGGTCCCGGAGTTCGGCCCCAGGATGGGTCCTTGGTACGCGGAGCTCGGACGCGGGGACGGCGCCAGCGTTGTGGACGACACCCCGTGGGTTGCCCGCGGGCATAGCCGGGAGACCACCTTCCAGCGGGACCTGACCGAGCCCGCCCAGGTGGACGACGCCGTAAGGGAGCTGACAGCGCGTGTCCTTGAGGATGTTGTGGCCGAAGGACGGCCCGTGGTTGGGCTGACCCTGAAGGTTCGGTACGCGCCGTTCTTCACCACGACCCACGCGAGAAAGATTCCCGAGACATTCGACCGGAACGAAATCCTCGCGCGGGCCTTGGACCTCACCGCGGGAATCGAAGCGGGCCGTCCCATCCGGCTCCTAGGCCTGCGGGCCGAAATGGCAATGCCCGACGATGCCCGCAAGGGACATACGCCTACGCGCGGCGGTTGGTGACGGCGTCGCTCCCTTCCTTACCGGCGCGGATGAATCGCTTCGCGGAAGTAACGGCCGTAGATGTCCAGGGCGCCGGGGCAAGCCCGGTGCCGACGCCGTACATCGCTCCCGCCGCGGCGTTTGCCCTGGCCTGCGCCGCGGAACGGCACCGGGGCTGACCGTGGTGACGCCGTCGGGCACCTGGCCGCTGAACTCCTGGGCAGCTTTGACGCCGGTGGCAAAGTCGACAGCCGAGAAGGTTTCACCGACGTCGAACGCGGCCCCGTCGCGGTTGTAGTTCCGGTGATCGTCCTCGGGGAACTCGGTGTCCCGGGTGTACTTTCCAGAGAGCAACCCGGAGGCCAGCGGCACGCGGAACCCTGGCGATGTGCCGATCTGTCCCGTGTCACCGAGCGGGACGCTCCTGGTGCCACGGATCCGGCCACGGTACCGCGGGAGGTGTGGCCGCCTACTTCAAGATCGCATCAATTTTTCGGTACGCCCAGAGGCTCGTCCGTCAGTGGATCTCGACGCGTGGCGCTTGCGGATTGATGGTCCCCAACTTCTCGACGTAGGCGATCAATGACGCGTTGTCGGCGATGCCTTCGTCCGGCGTGACCATGACGGCGGCGTTTTGGAGGGCCGTGACGCCGTCGCCACCGTTGACGGCGACGTAGTTGGTGATCGCCAGGGAGTAGGTCGCCTCAGAGCTTACCGGTGTGCCGTCGGTGAGCCGGACGTCGGTGATGCGCTGGCCCTGCGGGGCGCCCGGCGTGTAGGAGTAGGTGAAGCCGGACGGCTGCGGGAACCCGCCGCTGCCTGTGGGGTTGGAGTCGGCGCCCTGGTTGAGGGCATCGACGAGCTGGGTGCCGGTGACTTGGATGAGCATGCCCGTGTTGCTGTAGGGGTGGATGGCGTGCAGTTCGCGCAGGGTGATCGGACCGGCGTCGAGGTTGGCGCGGATGCCGCCGCCGTTGATCCAGCCGAGGTCGGCGTTGAAGTGGCTGCGGAGGCCATCCGCGGAGGTGTAGGCGATCTGAGGTCGCGTCAGCGCTGCAGTGGACTCGCCCACGACGGTGTCCAGCTTGTTCGACAGGTCCGCTTCGTAGGCCTGTTCAACCGCGAACCACTTCGGCTCCCGCTCTACTGCCTGGTCCACGGCGTGGACTGTTGCGTCTGTGGTGATCCTGCCGCACAGGTCGGCAGCGATGTCGATCTCCAGGACTGCCCCGTAGTCGCCCATGCCTGTGACGATAAGGCGCTCATTTTCGAGTTCGGTGACATCGGCCTGTGCGGCCGCGGAGTCTTCCTCGCGCATGATGATCTGGATTTCCGGGACCTCCGCCATGAGGGCTTCGGCGTCGGCGCGGTCGATCTGGGCGGACGCGACCACCACGTCTACGTCCCTGGACTCAAGCTCGGAGAGGGCGGTCCGTGAGGCATCGACGTAGCCGGTCTGCGTCAGCTCCGCGTTGGCGGAGGAGTTCTTCAGGCTGCCTGTGAGGCCGATAACGCCGATGCGGAGGTCTCCGGCCTTCACCACGCCCACCGTCTGGCCGGGCAGGAACGGCTCACCCCCGTGCTTCTCGATGTTCGAAGCGATCCACTCGAACTCCGAGGCTGCCACCAGGTCACGCGTGTGGTCGGTCCCGAAGTCGAAGTCGTGCTGGCCGAATGTCGCGACATCGACGCCCAGCTCGTTGAAGGCTTCGACGAACGGGACGCCCTTGTAGATACCGCCGAAGAGCGTGCCGCCGGCGAGGTCGCCGCCGAAGATCGTGGCCGGCGAGTGATTGCTCGCCGTAAGGTCAGCCAGGACCGTAGCCAAGCGGGAGATGGAACCTCGCTGCACGTCGTTGGCGTGCGGGCGCGGGGAGAACTCATGGGCGTCCTGGAAATACAAGACCGTGCCTTCGTTGGAAGGGACGGGAGGGCGGCCCGGCGCAGTGCAGCGTCCGAGGCCCTGGCCGCCACCCTTGCCGTTTGTGGCGCCTGGGGCGGGGGAGTTGCTCGGCGCTGCGGCGTGGGCGGCGGCCGGGGAGAGCGCGAGTATGAGGGCCGCCGCGGAGGCCGCGACGCCGAGGGTCTTCGTGAACGTGGAGGTCATGCCGGTAGGTTATGTAGCCCGTCTGAACGTCCGGTTAATGACCGACGACGGCGGGGAGTTCCCACCGTCGTCGGCTTACCTCACGGCGGAGGGCCGGTGTCGGCTGAGTTGAGCCAGTACCTTGGCGCACATCCTTTTTGGACGGTGAGTCCGTAGCGGTTGTGGAGGGTGTATGCGCGCGGGCGTCGAGATAGTCCCCCGGTCACCAGGCCGATCCGCTCGGTCTCCCGAGCGATGGACGTCAGGGTCAGGAGGGGGTCCATCGCGAAGTGAGGGGGCTCGTGGTCGAGGTCCACGTCCAAGGTCGGGGTGTCGGCGAAGGACAGCAGCTGGATCTTGCCACGCTCGGCAGCCTGCGCGTAGCGCACGAACACGTCCATGTCCGTGTAACTGGGCGCATTCACTCCCGGCAAACGCCACGCCCCGGGCTGGGCGCCGTAGCCGCTGGTGAGTTGCAGGCACAACAGCATCTGCGGGTCGGTCATCGTGCTCCTTCGCGTCGACAAAGAATGGAAACGGAGAGTGCGTCCGTTTCACTTTGACAATACGGAGGTAGTCTCCGTATTGTCAAAGGTATGCATTCTGCGAGAAGGAGGGGTTGATGAGTGGCAGACCGCCGCAGGAGCGGAAGCTCCGATCCGATGTTCTGCGTAACCGTGCGAGCATCCTGGACGCGGCCCGAAGCCACTTCCTGGCTTTCGGGATCGGCGCATCGCTGGATGCGATTGCGAAGGAAGCTGGCGTCGGGGCGGGTACCCTTTATCGCCACTTCCCGACAAGGGAGGCGCTGCTGGCCGGTGTGCTGCAGGCGCGATCTGAGGAACTTACCGCTCGTAGCGCGGAGATCGCCCAGGTTCCTGATCCCGGGGATGCCCTGCAGCAGTGGATGCGAGCGTTGGAGGACTACTTCAGTGCTTTCAGTGGCCTGCCCGAACCCCTCATGGCTGCGGCCAGGGAACGCGAGCCCGACAACCCTCTGACCGTCCCATGTGACCGCCTCATCGCGACCACTGATGAGTACTTGAAGAGTGCGCAGGCTGCTGGTCGGGCCCGGACCGGGCTCAGTGGCAACTACCTGTTCTACGCCGCGGTTTCCATCGCCTGGCTCAAGGGAACGGGGTCGCTGAACGGTGCCGCGTTGGCCGCGATGCGCACGATCATCGAGACGGGCTACAAGCCCAGCTGACACCACTACCGGCGGATCCTCATAACGTTCGACCCGCCATCGGGCCACGTGTGCACGGCTCACCGCTCATCTCGCGGCCCATCTGCCGACCTTCACGCACCACATCAAGAGAGAGGATGACCTATGCCCACCCTTGGAATCATCGGAAGCGGAAACATCGGGGCAGCCATCGCGCGTCTTGCCGTAGCAGCAGCCATCCCAGTCGTTATCTCCAACTCACGGGGCCCGGAAAGCCTGGCCGACCTGATCTCCGAGCTTGGACCGCTGGCCACCGCAGGCACCATCGAGCAGGCAGCAAACCAGGACCTCGTGGTACTTTCCGTGCCGCTCACCGCGCACCAAGCCATCCCCGCCGCACCCCTACGGGGCAAGACCGTCCTGGACACCAGCAACTACTACCCGTCCAGAGACGGCCGGATCGCCGAACTCGACAACAACACAGCCACCACCAGCGAACTGATCCAACAGAACTTCGAGGGCGTCAACATCGTCAAAGCGTTCAACAACATCCTGGCCCATCACATCCCGCAGCTGGCCCGCCCCTCCGACGCTCCGGACCGCACGAGCCTTCCCGTCGCCAGCAACAATGCACAGGCGACCATCGAAGCTATCGGCCTCATCGATCGTCTCGGCTTCGACGCCATCGACGCCGGGCCCTTGGTGGAGAGCTGGCGCTTCGAACCGGAAGCCGGCGCTTACACGCGTCTCTACCTCGCTGACCCATCCATCCCAGACCAGAGCCTCATGGAAGCTCCCGGCGGCCCCGTCACAGAAGAAAAGCTGCGATCAGCGCTCGGCCACGGAGCCAGGGTCGACATCGCACAACGCGTCTTCTGATAAGGGAGCGAATCACCTGCTGCCCTAGGAGCCATACGGGCACACCAAACCCCGAGCCCAGAATCTCACTCGTAATCCCTTCGGACCGGTGAGTGATAGCCAAACCGTCACCGCGACCAGGCGCGTAATAAGGCGTTCCGCAACCAACCGCCGTCCGTGGCTGGTTGCAGATCATCCACCTGCAGGCGGGTGGAGCCCGAAGAATAGAGCTCACAGCCCTCCACATGTGGGTGAGCCATCACTGCCACCGGGTTTAGCTGAGATGCCCCCTGACGTCAGCTGAGTGGGAAGACGAGCAGCGACCCGCTGGCGGTAGCGACCAGCTTGCCGGTGGCGTCGGTGACAGAGCCGTCGGCGAAGGCAACGCGGCTGCCTGCCTTGGACACGACGCCTACACAGGTCAACGGGCCGCTGTCGGCCCGCACCGATCGAAGATAGTTCACTTTGATTTCTATGGAGGTGTATCCCACGCCCTTAGGAAGGGTGGTCTGTACGGCGCAGCCCAGGGCCGAATCGAGCAGGGTGCACACCAGCCCGCCGTGAACTGCGCCGATCGGGTTGTAATGGGATTCGTCCGGGTGGCAGGTAAAGGTGGCCGTTCCCGGCGCCGCCTCAACGAGCGTCATGTTCAGTAGTTCGCCCATGGGTGGAGGCGGCAGCTTTTTTCCCATCATTGAGTGCAGGTAGTCAAGGCCGCTCATGCTCGGCATGGCCGCAGCGCCAACCGCGGGGTCATCCCAGACGATTACTCGTTCACGCTCTGTCACTGCTGCTCCTATCGTTAGGCAATTCCTGGGGCTGCGTAGACCCGGTCGGTTCCGCGTTCAAGTGCCTGGGCTACGAAGTGTTCGCCGGGGCCGCCGTTGGCTCCGGTGACGAGGACGACTGACTTGGTGATGTCACCGCCGGACACCGGAGCCAACCGGGCGGCGAAGCTCAGGCTTGGCGCTGAAAGAGGGCGTGTAGTGCGTCTATGTCGGTCACTGCTTATCCGCATCAACAGTGTATCGATTATGAGAAAAGGCGCAACATAAATGTTCCTTTTACTCTGGAATCTGATCCTGCCGAGTATCTATTAGGATGGGAATGAACCTAGGGATGGAGAAATCAATGGGCCGAGCACTGCGGGCCGACGCTGAGCGCAGTGTGCGCGCCATTTTGGAAGCAGCCGAGCAAGTATTGGCCGATGACCCTGGCGCTTCCATGGAGCAGATCGGCGAGAGGGCAGGGCTGACGAGGACCACGGTCCACCGCAGGTTCGCCAACCGTCAATCTCTCATGGATGCCCTCGCGATCTCCGCGAAACAGCAGCTTGCCGACGCCATCGAAGCCGGCAACCCCGATTCGGCCCCTCCGCTCGTTGCGCTGCATCGTGTGACAGCGAATGTATTGAGGACAAAAAACGCGTGGAGATTCACTCTTGGCAGCCCCCTGGCTGACACCAGCGCGGCCGCCGAAATCTGGGATCGGATCAACGCGCGCTGCCTTGATCTCCTCACCAGAGCCCAACGCGACGGGCTCCTCCATCCGGACGCAGATCTGGAATGGACGCGACAGGTGTACTACGCGCTCATGAGCGAGGCCTTGCTGAGGTACCCCGAAGATCAAGATCCGGACGCAAGCGCTACGGATACACTCGCCACACTGGTCATCGACACCTTGCTGCACGGAACCGGAAGACGCAGTTGACGGCCGATTCGGCCCATCATGAAGGAAATCTTAGCGCCGACAATTGTCCTCGTCAGTAACAACCGAAAACATCGAAATGGAAGTCCGGGGCGCCATGCAGAAAGTTCTCGACCAGGCGATGTGGACAACCCCACCACTGCGCAGTGGGACGGACGGCAACAACTTTGTCGTCGAAGCCGCCGGAAGTGACTTGTGGCAGGAGCGTCACTATGGATTCAGCCGTGACTCCGCCGACGTGTTGCTTTTTCCTGCGGCCAAAAAAGGCTCCCTCGGTCGCGTTCAAGGTTTCGTACGTCCCACTCTATGAGGCCGGTCTGATGATCCGAAACGATCAATCCGACTGGATCAAGGCCGGCGTCGAAATCCCCGACGGCAAACCCCCACGCCGCCGCCGTCGTAACACGCGGACAACGCGACTGGTCCATGAGCCCGGTCCCCGAGCGGGCTCACCCACGTGACCATACCCGCCAGCTGGTTTGAGGTGCGACGACCATGCGGGCCAGATGCGGCGAAGAACCTTGGCGGACCCTGCGCCCGGCCCGGTGGAAATCAATTCCGCCACTAGTTCGCCGGCGTCGAGGATCGCACGCACGCCCCGTTCCGCCTCGGCTCGCAGTGGGCCGCGCCATAGTCTTGCGCCGGTCCCTCAACCGACTACACGACAGTCTCAATTGCAGTTAAAACAGCGACAACACTGGCGCAATTGGTTGACTAACTGCTACAGTCCTGTAACGAGTAGTCGGCGCTTTGACCGGCCCGCACAAATTTATGGAGGCAGAAATGGCAACAACACAAAAAGTTGCCCTCGTGACGGGGGCGTCAACAGGCATTGGCAAAGCGGCCGCCGTCGCGCTTGTGGGGGCAGGTTTCAACGTAATCGGCACGAGCCGCAACGCGTCGAAGGCCGAGCCGGTCAGCGGAGTGCGGTTTGTTGATCTCGACGTGGCCAGCGACTCGTCGGTCGAAAACGTGATCGCGGAGGTGATCCGGGCGCACGGGCGCATCGACGTTCTGGTCAACAACGCAGGTATCGGATCTTCGGGAGCGGCGGAAGAGAGTTCGGCGGCGCAGGCCCAGCACGTCTTCGACATCAACGTGTTCGGGTCATCCGTTTGACCAACGCCGTCCTTCCGATCATGCGAACCCAGAAGAACGGCCGCATCGTGAACCTGTCGTCGATCGTCGGGATCATGCCGCAACCGTACATGGCCGTGTACGCGGCAACGAAGCACGCTGTGGAGGGGTACTCCGAGTCTCTCGATCACGAGTTCCGCGAGTTCGGCGTGCGGGTCACCCTGGTCGAGCCTGCATGGACAAACACCTCCTTCGAGGTCAACAGCGTCAGGCCGGATCGGCCGTTACCGGTGTACGCCGAGCGGCGCCGGGTGTTCGAGGAGTACATGATCGGCGCGGTCAAGGATGGCGATGACCCCGCGACCGTGGCAAAGGCGATCGTCGCCGCCGCCACGGACAAGAACCCCAAGGTGTGATACGCCGGCAGCTCACACACCGCAAGCGTGTCGACGATGCGCCGTCTTGTGCCCGTGCGGATGTTCGACCAGCAGCTCCGCAAGCTCAACAAGCTTCCCGCCTGATCCTGCTGACAATCCCACCAACCATAAGAGGAACCTAATAATGTCCACCTATGTGAAGACCCGGAACGGCATTCCCGGGACCCCATGAGTGGAACTCCTGGACTACATGGAGCGGATCGAAACCACCACGGGGCGCACGGGGGCCGCTACCTCGTCGCTGGTGCAGAAGGCGAAACGCCGCGCCCTGAACAGTTCAAGCGGGGAACATCAGCTCCCGACCTCAGAGCCACAAGAAATGGAGTGCCCCCGTGTCAGCTGTGATTTTTGAACAGGTCCTCTGGACGGATGAGCGCGCTGTTGCGCTCCAACGGATCCTTGAGGAGGACCTCCACAGCAGGTATGCGCGCCACCTGCAGCCTGGTCCCGGGCGGGGCGCTGCACTCAGGGCCTTGGCCGTTGATCCGGATGACGTGCTCGCAACCGTCCTTGCAGTGTCAGCCGAGACCGGGCCCGTGGCCCACGCCGCCCTCCGGTCACTGAACGGGGAGTGGGAAGTCAAGCGAGTCGTGGTGCTTGAGAGCGAACGAGGCCGGGGTGTCGCCAGCATGCTGATGGGCGAGATCGAAGCGATCGCGGCACGCGGGGGAGCCTTGCGGGTCATTCTTCAGACAGGGGATCAGCAGCCCGAAGCTGTCGCCCTGTACTCGAAGCTGGGCTACACGCGCATCCCGGTGTATGAGCCCTATGCAACTGCCATTCCCTTCTCCCTTTGCTTTGAAAAGCGTTTGAGGTAACACACTCGCGCGGGGGAAAAGCTGACCAAAGGAATGTGATGACTGAAATACATGCCAGGCCCGACGACGAAATTTATGCCCGCACAGCGGTACACCCAGGCATCAGGAGCTGGTCTTTCGGGATATTCCCGCAGCGTTCAGCCGGACGAGGTTTTCCGGGGATTTGGGGTGGTCCCATGCTGTAGTTGTGGCACTGAGTTCCGCCCCGCACGTTTCACACCACGCGCCGGAGGCGGAACGAGTCCCGCAAGTCGTGCAGATGATGCGCACCGATTTTCCACTCGCGACTGGGTGTGTCTCTGTGCCCATACGGTGAGCGCATGAAGAACAGGCAGTGCGTCTGCTCCTGCTACGATCTCGGTGCCTGGCTCTTGGCATGTCCCTACCGATCGGCTCGGCTTGTAGCTGTCAAAGGTGACCTGAGAACCGGAGGTTTGCTGTGTATGTAAGGGCGGTGCTTGCAGCCTCGGCCTGTTCTCGAGGTCGCCGAAGCATTCCTTTGGCGGCCGTTTTCATCAATGTGGATCCTCCGGGCACATGGACTTGCACGAACTTCATACTGAGCCCAAATGCGAGGCCGGCAGCCCCTGGAACGCCTGAGGCCAGGAGCATCCCACGGGCTCGCTTTGCTTTCAACATCTCGTCGACCTCGTCGAGCCGGCTCTCCGCAGCGATGCTGAGACGGCGTGCGTAGTCACTCGGCGGTTCGTCCGCCCTTGACATGCCAGCGTCTTCGAGGACGGCTGTGAGGCCGTCACGCAAGATCGCGAACACCTAGTGCGGTGACCGTAAACGTCCGGGGTGTTGGTCATGCCGCTTTCGGGGTGTCGTGCCGGCCCCAGCGGTGGCCCTTTTCGCTGCGGATGCGGGCGCGTTCGCGGCGCTGGGCCTCCAGCACGTCGGGGTGGCGGGCGTGGACGTTGCGCCAGCGCAGGTATTCGTGCAGCCGGCGGGTCTGCACCACGTGGTTGGGGTAATTGGAGTTGGCCAGGGTGAACTGGCGCAGCACCCGAAAGTGCGCCTCGATCGGGTTGGCCCAGGACGCGTAGGTCGGGGTGAAGCACAGCTCGACGGCGTGGCGTGCGGCCCAGCGGCGGATCCGTGCCCCGGTGTGGGCCGAGAGGTTGTCCAGGATCACGTACGCCGGTTCCCCGTCCGGGCAAGCGGCCCGGATGCTCTTGAGCGCGGCGAGGCTGTTCACAGTGCCCTTGTGCCGGTGGTTGATGCCCCACAGGGTATCCGCGCCGACCGAATAGCAGCCGTGGAAGTAGGTAACCCCTGCCGTGCGGTGGTAGTTCGCCGGCAACCGCTCCGGCCGGCCCTGGCGCGCCCAGCCGGTCCCGGCGGTCGGGCGGATGCCCAGCGGGCCGAACTCGTCGAACGCGAAGGCCCGGTCCGGGTGGTGGTCGAGCACGTCCTCGATCCTCTCCAGCTTCGCCTCGATGTCCGGGTCGGTGGACTCCTTCCACGTCGAGGTGCGCTGGAACGTGATTCGGTGCCGGTGCAGCAGGGCGCGCAGCGCCTCCCGGCCAATGTGGACCGGCCGGGACGCACGCTCGCCCAGGTACCCGGCCAGCTTTCGAATCGACCAGTGCGAGAGGGGCACCCCCAGTTTGCCCGGACGGGTGCTGGCCGTCGCGGCGACGAAGTCCTCGTCGCCGGAACAAAGCAGGCGGGGACGGCCTCCCGCCCACTCAGGGTCCAGGCAGTCCAGCCCGATCTCGTTGAACCGGTGGATCACCTGCCGCACGGTGTCCTCGTCTGCGGCGACCAGCCGGGCGATGACCGGCACCGAATTCCCGCCCGCCGAAGCCAAAAGCATCGTCGCCCGCCGCCACCGGATCACGCTCCTGGTCTGTTTCGGCTCGCCCCGGCGCACGATCCGCAGCAGTTGCTGCCCCTCCGCCGGACTCAGCCGGCGCACTTTCACACGTTCAGCCATGCCACCAGACTGGCACGATTCCAAACCCGGTCAACCTTTACGGTCAAAGCACTAGCATGTCCCATCGCCCCACGTAGAGGCGACCCGCCGGTCGACGTCCTATCCCGTTCGGTACCCCATTTCTCCAAGTACTCCAATGCCCCGGAAATGTGGCGGCGCATCCACGAATTCCAAGCCCGCGCCGAGCAGGAAAGCGAAACCGCCGCGGCCGGGCGCCTGGGTAGCCAGTAGAAGCTCGGGAGAGATCGATGTGGGCATGGAAACCATTTGGTTGAAGCTGCAAGTAATTGGTGTATCGTTGAAACCGGCTGACTGCCCGCTACCGTGCTTGTGGCCGGTGACGGCCGTTCGTTCCATACCTCCCACCGATCCGCGGGGTGCACACCCCGTGTCCCGGATTCCCTTAACCCAGGAGCTGATCCTTCGAATGAATACCTCACTGCGCGACGTTCGCTCGCCCGACTGGTCCACCATTGCCGCTCCGGATGCGGTCGCGCTTTTCCTGCATGGCTTCGGCTCCAACGAGCACGACTTGGGCTCGCTGGCGCCGGCGCTTGGGCTGGACCTGCCCTGGGCCTCCCTGCGGGCACCGATCGAGCTCGGCAACGGCGGGGCGGCATGGTTCTCGATCACCACGCCCGGAAACCCCGAGGCCGGGCCGGTGGAGGCAGCAACGGACGCCATCTGGGCCTGGATCGAGGCAAACGTGGACCCCGGCACCCGCATCGTGCCCATCGGGTTCTCACAGGGAGGGCTCATGGCCAGCCAGCTGCTGCGCACGCGGCCCGAACGGGTACTGGCCCCCGTCGTGCTGGGCGGATTCGTGCTCGGCGCACCGCAGCCGGGCGATGAGACACTGCGCGGTAGTCGCCCGACCCTATTCTGGGGCCGAGGCTCCGAAGACAGGGTCATCGCCCCCGTGGCGATCATCCGCACCAGCCAGTACCTTCCGCAGCACACCTCGCTGATTGAGCGGGTGTATCCGGGACTGGCACACGGCATCAACGCACCCGAGCTCGACGACGTACGCGACTTCCTCGCCGCGGAGGTCGGCGCCCAGGCGGTGGCCCGCGCCTGAGCGCCACCACCGTTCGAGATCGGCGTCTTCACCTTCGGCGAGCTCACCCGCAACGCCGACGGGAAGCCGACGGATGCCGGGGCGCGCACCCGCGACATCCTTGAATGGGTGCGGGTCGCCGACGAGGCCGGGGTGGATGTCTTCGGCGTCGGTCCTGCTGGCCGCAGCGGCCGCGCAGACCAAGCGAATCCGGACGCGGCGCCTACCTGGAGTCCTTCCCGCTGGAGCGCCAACTTCACTCCACATTCTTGGCGGCAAGGTCAGAGTCAAGGCACCATGAACGGGTTGGCCTTCAGGCCAATGGTGAGCAATTCAGGGCCTACCTATAGACGTGCCTACTCGACGTCCCTACGGTGGGTCACCCGGACGACGGTGACCACGAGTGAGTCGTCTACGACGTCGTATAGCACGCGGTAGTCACCGATGCGGATCCGCCAGGCATTGTCTTCGCCCACGAGCTTCTTGCAGCCGGCAGGGTGCGGATCCCGTTCGAGGTCGGCAATCCGGGCCAAGATGCGGCGACGGATCCCGGCATCCAGCTTCCGGATTTCCTTGGCAGCCGCGGTGGTGAATTCGACGCGGTAGGAACTCACGCGCCAAGCGCGGCGCGCACCTCTTCCAGGCTGACGCGGCCACCATCGTCCTCGGCCTTGGCGGCGCGGTATTCGGTGCCTGTGTGCGGAGGCGCTCGAATCGGTGTTTTCTCGGAGAGTCTGTGGCTACGCAGAGGCGATGGCTTCCTTGAGGGCCCCCAGCACCAGAGTCACTGACGCGGCATTGGCGTTGGGGCCCATCATTCCGATCCGCCAGACGCTGGATGCATAGCTGCCCGCCCCGGAGCCGATCTCGATGCTGAAATGCTCCAGAAGATAGCGCCGTACGGCCGCTGAGTCGACACCGTCCGGGACCTTGACGCTGGTAAGGCTGGGCAGCCGGTGGCCCTCGGCCGCGAACAGCTCAAGACCCATCTCCTGGAGCCCTGCCTGCAACGCAGCCCCTGCCGCGCGGTGGCGCGCCTGGACCGCATCCAGTCCCTCGGCCAGGATCCTGTGCAAACCCGCCTCGAGACCGGCGATCATGGTGACCGGCGCCGTGTGATGGTAGGTCCGGCCGCTGCCGCCGGCGGCCCCGATGTAACCGCCGAGCAGGCCGATGTCCAAGTACCAGGAGCGGGGATTCTCAATCCTTCGCTCGAAGGCCCTACCCGACACTGTGAAGGGCAATAACCCCGGCGGCACGCCGAGGCATTTCTGGGTGCCGGCGTAGCCGACGTCGATTCCCCAGTCGTCCGCAAGGAGTTCCAGCCCGCCGATGGACGTCACGGCGTCCACAATGAGCAGCGCATCCCCCTTGTTCTGCCCGAGCGATGCGACGTCGGACAGTACTCCAGTTGAGGTTTCGGCGTGGACCGCCGCGATCACCTTCGGCCGCGGGTGGGCCGTCAGAACGCGTTCGGCGTCGATGGGCGTGCCCCAGTCGTGGTCGACACGAACCACGGTCGCGCCGCAGCGGCGGGCCACCTCACACATGCGCTCGCTGAAGAGGCCGTTGACGGCGATCACTGCCACATCGCCGTCGGCCACTGTGTTCACGAAAGCCGCTTCCATGCCGCCGGAACCGGTGGCGCTCAAGGGCAGCGTGCGGGCATTTTTGGTCCCCCAGACCGTGCGGAGGCCCTCGCAGGTGTTGTCCAGCCGTTCGATGAAGACCGGATCCAGGTGCCCGATCACCGGATGCGCCAACGCCGCCGTCACTTCCGGATAGCAGTTGCTCGGTCCCGGACCGAACAGGATATCGTCCACTCATGGATTCAGCGGAACAGCATCGTGCGGAGCCCGACCAGAATGCTGCGGCGGTGCGGTTGTCTGATTGCATCCAGCTCATACAGGCCGATCTTGTGCACGCCAATCCCACGCCGGAAAACCTCGGGCATCCCGTCTCGGACGTCCTCATGTATGACCCCATGGACGAATGGACGAGCATCGATGGCCGGATCATCCTGGCTGTCGGAACTACCTGCGGTTCGCCGGATTTTGACCAGCTTCTTCACCGCGCCTCGAACAGCAACGCGGCCGCAGTGATCGTCAAGGCCCACGGGGCGTCCCTGGAGCAGCTGCGCTCCGCCGCGGTCCGCAACAGCCTCGCTGTCCTCGTTGCACCCGACAATGCGGATTGGACGCGGCTCGTGGCACTGGCCAGGGCATCGGTCATGGGTGCGGCCGTGGATTCCGTCTCGGGGGTCCGGCTCGGGGACCTCTACGCCTTCGCCAACGCTGCCGCGTCCATCACCAGCGGCGCAGCCAGCATCGTGGATCCGCTCGGTCGGGTGCTGGGATATTCGACCCTGCCGGGCCGGCCCATCGACGAATTGCGCCGGGTCACCACCCTCTCCCTGCAGGAGACCAAGCCGCCGGCGTTCGATACAGATTTCAAGATCGTCTATGCATCCGCGGAAGCGGTGCTGATCCCTGCCGTAGATGATGAGATGGCCAGACTGGCCCTTGCGGTGCGGTTCGGCGGCGAACTGCTTGGCTCGATCTGGATCATTGACCCCGGCGACGACAAGCGGGAGGCGGCCCTGGACGCGCTCGACAGGACGGCGCCACTGGCCGGGCTGCACATGCTCCATGCCCGTTCGGCGTCCGATTTCGGGGAACGCCGGAACGGGGACTTGATCCGCACGCTCATGGACGACACCATCCACGCTTCCTTTGCCGCTGCCCAGCTCGGGCTCGATCCAGCCCACGGGCTCGCGGTCGCGGCTTTTTCAATCGTCCGCCCCGAAACCGGGAGCCTGGAGTCGGTGCGTGAAATCCACCGGCTGCTGCACCTTGTCACGACCGTTTGCAACCTCCAGTTCAACACGAGCCACAGTGCACTGATTGGCTCGGTCGTCTATGCCCTCCTGCCCTGCGAGGGAACCACCCCAGGTCCGTGCATCGGCGCGTAGTCCAGGAAATCGGGGCGTACGCCCACACGATCAGCTCCTACCCGGTCATCGCCGCCGTGGGAGGCATCGCGTCCCGTGTGGAGGACCTGCCCGGATCCAGGTCTGAAGCGCTGCAAACGCTGCAGTTTCTACTCCACCGGCACTCGGCCATGCCGGGTACCAGTGGCGGGCGGGTCCCCGCCACCGGGCTTTTCGAGGACCACCGAATCCCGCTGAATCTCTTGAAAATCGGGGCATTCATCGATGACAACGGACTTGCCGATCTCGACGACATCGCAAGGATCCAGGCCCATGACGCCGAACAGCAAACCGACTATCTGGACACCCTGCGGGCCTACCTGGCTTCGAACGGAAACATCTCGACGATGGCGGCACGCCTCCACGTGCACAACAACACCGTCCGCTATCGGGTAGCACGCTTGGCCAAGGACTTTGATATCGATCTGGACGACCCGCAGAAGCGGCTCTGGCTCTGGCTGCGCCTGACAACCATGGATCTCGCACCCAAGGCAAGGCCGACGGTGCCGGGGTAGGCGCAGAACACCGGATTTGCCCCAGTGGACTACACGGGTTCCTGCATCGCTCTGATGGCGGCCTCGGCCTCTGCCTCGTCCACCAGGTCATTGTCGGCCAGCCATTCAATGGCCCGCCTCTTCATGACGGCGTCGTGGAATTCATACCATTCCGCTTCCAGCCCGGGAAACAGCTGCAAGGCGTCCTTGAAATGCCGGAATGGACGGTGGCCGTTGATGGCCCGCTCAAGGCGTTCCCGCTGGCCCTGGTCCCGGGCATTGGAGGCGAACACCTCCATGTCCCGATACGCCACATGTGATTCGACGGGGTCGATGCGGATGCCTCCACGCCCATCAAGGTCTTCCACGGTTTCGCCGGTTTCGTCGGCCACTTCCTCGCTCCACAGATCGATCTGCCCAGTTTCTGGATCCAGCCAAAAGAATGTGCCGTAGTCCATGAAATGGTATTCAAGTGCCATGGCGAGATCTCCCAGATCAATGGCATCCAGGCGCAGCATGACGAAGCCTCCCTTTGCATTGTGGCGGTAGTTAAACACCCGTCACCCCTCCATGGTTGCCTCTGGGGACACGTCCGGCAACGCCGGACATTCGAGAGATCGTCTGGGGCCTGGACAGTGCCCTGGGAGCGACGCTGGTCGCAGCCCCGGTCGAGGGGCGGTGACGGCTTAACTGGTCGCAGAGGACTCCTACGGTCCACTCGGGCCTCAGGAACCCGGGGCATTCGAGGACGGCAGGTAATCTCGTCAGAGGGGTTTTTGCTTTTAAGGCTGTGGACGCTGTCCACATGGATCCCCCTGGCGGGGTGCCGGGGCTCTTGGCGCAGTCCAACCTCGGGAGCGGCTACTCGTGCCGGATCCCAAGCCCGCAACTCGGGCCAGTCCGGCGCTGACCTAAAACTGCGGGATCGTTGTTGCCCAGAGGTGTTGAAACAGCGGGGCGGCCGTCGTTGCGATTAGTCGGCGATCCGAGTGACCGCCATGGCCGCCCCGCTGCAGTCTGCGGGGATTCAGCCGATGTAGCCGAAGATCCGGTTCCAGATCGCCTGGTCTTCCTTGCCGTGGCTGGCCAGGTCCTCGGGCGTCCCGCGATGGGGAAGCCCGGTGTTCATGGCCGGAAGCTGGACATCCATTACCTTGGGAGCCGGGGCCGTCGAATCGGCCGGGTACTCGCCGATTTGGGAAAAGACACTGGCTCCGCGCTTGCTGAGGTTCCAGTTCATGAACACCTGTGCGGCGGCGGGGTGCTGCGCCGTGGGGGTCATGCCCAGGAAGTAGTCGTAGAGCGCGAAACCCTCCTTGGGGACCACAAACTTGACCGGCGCGTTGTTGTTTGCCGCGATGTTCACGCTGCTGACCACGGCTGTGGCCACCTGGATTTCACCGCGGGACAGGCTTTCCTGCTGTGCGCCGGAGGAATCGAAGATCCGCGGCTGCTGCGCTGCGTACCCCTTGAGATAGTCCTCGCCGAGGGCGTCGAGCTGGAAGCGCACGAGGGATGCGGAGCTGCCGCCGGCGCCCACCTGGGTGGTGCCGATCTTGCCCTTCCACTTGGGGTCCAGCAGATCCTGCCAGGACTTCGGCGCGTCCGCTTCGCTGACCAGGGCCGTGTTGTAGGCGAAGGTGAAGGCCGGGTCGAAGACCCTGTAGAACTTCCCGCCGTCGTACTTCACGGTGTCATCCAACTGGCCGAAGTTGGGGACCTTGTGTGGCGTGAAGGCGCCGGCCTTGCTCATGGCGGACACCGAAGAGAACTCGGAGGTGCGGATGACGTCCGCCCCCAGCTTCTTGGCGCCCTGCTCACTGAGCACGCGCTCCAGCAAGCGGTTGGGTACCAGACGGACCAGGTTCACCTTGATGCCGGTGTCCTGGGTGAAGGCCTTGATGACTTCCTTCTCGCTGTTTTCCACGTAGCCGCTGTAGAGGCTGATGGATCCTTCGGCCTTGGCCCTGGCGAACAGGTCCTTGTCGGCCACGGTCTGGCCGTTGATCACGAGTTCGGATGCCGCGGCGAGGGATTCGGCCTTGCTGACCAGCGTCACGGTCCTGGGGGCGCTGCAGGCGCCCGCCGTGACGGCCAACGCGGCGGCGGCAAGCACCGATGCCGTTGTCTTGAAGATGTTTTTCATCGTGCTTCTCCGTTGGTTGCGCGGGCGCCAAAGGCCTTCGCGATGACGACCAGGGCCAGGATGACCAGGATGTAGAGCAGACTGGTCGAGGCTGCGGAGCGCAGCGCGCCGTTGTCGTAGTTGTCAAAGACCACAATCGCCAGCAGCCGGGTGTTCGAGGTGAAAAGGAACAGGGCGGCGGACAGTTCCCGCATCGCCAGCATGAGCAGCAGCAGGACGGTGGACATGACGCCCGTCTTCATCAGCGGCAGCGTCACATAGGACACCGCACGGGCCCGGGTAGAGCCCAGCAGCACGGCGCTGTCCTCCAGGTCCTTGTCCACCTGCAGGATGCTGGCGGACATGCCCCGGTAGCCCTGGGGCAGGTAGATCGCAATGAAGGCGATAATCAGCACCACGATGGTTCCATATACGGGAAGCGGCAATACCAGCCAGGTCCAGAGAAGGCCCAGGCCCATGACGATCGCGGGCACGGCGAGCGGGAGCATCGCCACGAATTCCAGGCTCTTCCGGCCAGGGGTTTTGGTCCTGTACACGATGTAGCTGAGGTAGAACGCCAGCGCGGCACCCAGGACGGCGACGCAGACGGCCACCATCACGCTGTTCCGTGCCGCGTCCAGGAAGGTGGCGGACTGCAGCGTCTGGAGGAGCGACCAGAAGGAGAGCGCATCTTCGCCAAAAAGCTGGCCGAGGTTGGAGACATAGGGCGAGGACTGCAGTGAGGCCAACAGCAAAGCCACCACCGGCAGCACGATTGCCAGGGCGAAATACACCAGGGCGAACGCCAGGCCCACGCCGCGGAGCTTGCCGATGTCCATCATGCGGGGCTTCATGCCCTTGCCGGACACGGTGGTGAAGTTCCTTTTCATCACCACGCGCTGCTGGATGGCGGTGACGGCTATCAGCACTACGGTCAGGACTACTGCGACCGCAGCGGCTTCGTTGCCCCTCGCGGGGGCGGAGTTCATCAGGCGGTAGATGAACGTGGGAAGCGTTTCAATCTGACCGGGGGTGCCGATCATCTGTGCGACGGGAAAGTTTTCCATGGTCAGGGCAAAGATCAGTACGCCGGAACCGAGAATTGCCGGGGTGACCAGAGGAAAGGTTACGGTGCTCAGGATCTTGCCGAGGGAGCCGCCGTGGACGCTGGCGGCTTCCTCCAGATCAGGGTTCATGAGGGTCATGGCGCCGTGGATCAGCAGGAACGCGTAGGGGGCATAGTACAGGGCAAGCACGAAGATCAGGCCGGGCATCGTGTAGACATTGAAGAGGTTGCCCAGGCCGATCCCGCGGGTGAGCAGGTTCAGGTAGCCAGTGGCGGGCCCGGCCAGAAGGGACCACGCGAGTGCGCCCACCAGCGATGGCAGGAACATCGGGGCGATGCCGATGAAGTAGATGACCGCCTTGCCCCAGATGTTGGTTCTGGCTGTCAGGAAAGCCAGGGTTGCGCCAATGAACATGGCCAACACCGAGGAGGAGGTTGCGACAACCAGGGAATTCGTCAGTGCCGTCACGGACTGGTGGGAGGCGAGGACCTTGAAGTTCTCCAGCGTCAGCCCGCTGACTCCGATCGAACCTGGCCGCGGCGTGGAGCTGCTGAACGCAGAGAACAGGATCAGGGCCATGGGCATGAGGATCAGAATGGCCAGCAGGGCCAGCATCAGCCAGGTGGGCATCGACTTCCGGAACTGCTGGCCGAGCGGACCGCCGAGCCGGCCGCCGATCCGCCGTCCGGGTTGCGGACCGGGCTGCAAACCGGGCGGCGTGCCGGGGCGCTCGTCTGACCGCTTGCGGAGTTCTGTAGTTGCGGCCGACATCAGGCCACCTCGGCAGGCAGGATCTGGATATCGGACGGGCTGGCCGTAACCCAGACATGGTTGCCTTTTCCGGCCGCCGGGCCGTCCCGGCGGGAAACGAGGGCCTCGATGGAGGGGCCGCCGTCGAGCTCGATCAGGTAGCGCACGTTCGAGCCCTGGTAGCTGGCCACCGAGACCTCCCCGGCCCAGTTGTTGGAGTCCGTGTCCGGCCGCTGCGGGGAGACGATGACGTCTTCCGGACGGATGCAGGCCTTGATGGCGTCACCGTCCAGGGTGTATTCGGCAGTGGACAGTTCGAGCCGGTGCTCCGCCATCTTGTAGGTGCCGGGGTGGCCGTTCTTCTGCACCGGGAAGATATTCGTGACACCCAGAAAGTCCGCGATTGAGGCGCTGGCCGGGTTTTCGTAGATTTCGCCGGGGCTTCCCACCTGGGCGAGTTTTCCGTTCTGCATCAATGCGATCCGGTCCGCGAGGGCCAGGGCTTCGCCCTGGTCGTGGGTGACGTAGACGCAGGTGAGATTGAGTTTCTGCTGCAGGGCACGGAGTTCGATCCGCAGGCGGTCGCGGAGTCTGGCATCAAGGTTGGAGAGGGGCTCGTCCAGCAGCAGGACACTGGGACGCATCACCAGGCTGCGGGCCAAGGCCACCCGCTGCATCTGGCCGCCGGAGAGGAGGCTGGCGCCGCGCTTCTGGAACCCGTCCAGGCCGACCAGTTGCAGTGCCTCGTCGACGCGCTCGGTGATCTCCTTCTTGCCCAGTTTTTTCATTTGGAGCGGAAAGGCGACGTTTTCGAAGATGGTCCGGTGCGGCCACACGGCGTAGGACTGGAACACCATGCCCACGTTGCGTTTGTGGGAGGGGACGTTGATGTTCCTTTCGCTGTCGAACACCACCTGGTCCCCGATGGTGATCCGGCCGCGGACGGGAGTTTCAAGTCCGGCGATGCAGCGCATGGTGCTGGTCTTGCCGCAGCCTGACTTGCCCAGCAGCACCAGGGAGTGCCCGTCCTCGATTTCGGCGTTGACGCCTTTGACGGCGTAGGCATCGCCGTATTTCAGGTCGATGTTCTCCAAAGTGACTTTCATTTTCCGACTCCTTTGTCTTGGTCTATTTTGCGCGGTCAGGCGCTGGCCCGCACATTGGCGGTCTCGCGGGTGAAGATGATGGATTCGCTGATAACGCGGGCGGCCCGCTCGAGTCCGATCCGGGCGGGCCGCCCGAACGGGTCCACGGTGGCGACGGTGGCGATGATGCCGGCGGCGGTGCCGATCCGGAGATGGGTGGCGGCGTCGGGCGCTGTGTGAATCGCCCGTTCCGCGAGGGCGGTGTTGACCACGGTGCCTGGGGTGAGGGCAGCGGCGGCGATGCCGACGGCGGACGTCAGCCCGATTGCCGGGTGCGGGGCGTGCATGGAGAGGGTCCGGATGGAGACGTCGTAGGCCGAGCCGCTGATGTGCTGGCCCCCGGCGGTGACGAAATCCGTAGCCGGGCCAACGATCCCCACCTTAGGCACCGCATGGTCAACCGGTGAGCCGGCGGCCCTCAGCCCCATGCGCACGGCGGCAGCGCTTCGGATGTCGGTGAGCAGGGGCACGAACTCCGAGAGCTCAGCCAGGCTCTCGGTTCCGGTGAGGCCGAGGCTTTCGGCCGCCACCAGAACCATCGGCGCTCCGGCATCGATCATGGAGACCAGGTAGCGCCGGCCGGCGACGGCCAGTTCTTCCCGTGCATGTCCGGTGGGCAGCGCGGAACCGGTGCTGCCGCCCGCGGCGTCGAGGAATGCCAGGGTGACAGGGACTCCCGTGGCCAGCGTGCCCGGCACCTGCGCGTCGCCAAAGGCCGGCAGTTTCCCGCCCGGGGTGGCGACGTCGGCTTCGAGCCGTGTGCCGGTGTTCAGGTTGCGCATCCGGACGAGGGTGGATCCCGGTGTGGCCCGCACAAAACCGTGGCTCACCGCGTAGAGGGCAATGGCCGTCGCACAGTTGCCGCAATTACTGCCCCACTCGACGCGGCCGTCGCCGATGCCGACCTGTGCGAAGAGGTAGTCAACATCAACGTCGTCATCGGAGGCTGCCGAGACGACGGCCGCCTTGGAGGTCGTGGACGTGGCCCCGCCGACGCCGTCGATCTGACGGGGGTCGGCGGCGTTGAAGGTGTCGATCAGGATGGCTTCGATCTGGTCCCTCGACTCCGGGACATCCTTGCCGTCGAACAGCCAGCATTTGCTTGTTCCACCCCTGACCAGGGTTGCTGGGATTCTCAATGGATTCTCGTTTCGAAAGTAGTTGTTGTCCGGGCCGCCACGGCGCCTGTGTGGCCTCGGTCATATCTACTTTCGGTTCCGGAAGCGTTGAGCACAATGTTCATTTTCTTTGCCTGGCTTAACTTCAACTACACTCTTTGTCATGGACCTTGATGTTCGCCGCCTCTTCCTGCTGGCTGAAATTGCCGAGTACGGATCACTGACTGCGGCCGCCGAAGCGATGATGTACACGACGTCCGCGGTCTCCCAACAAATGCGCCGGCTCGAGGCCGAGGCCGGCCAGACCTTGTTCGAGCGGCATGCCCGCGGCGTGGTCCTGACCGATGCGGGGGCGGCCCTCGTGGCCCGGGCGCAGGCCATTCGGCGCGAGCTGGCGGGCGCCCAGTCCGATCTTGAGGCACTGAGCGGGCTGCGGGCCGGGAGCCTCCGGATAGGGTCCTTCCCCACGGCATCCTCATCGATCCTGCCGTTGGTTCTGACCCAGTTCGCCAGGGAGCATCCGGCCGTTTCCGTGTCCGTCAGGAGCGCGCTGAGGGACCCCCTGCGCGAACTGCTGCTGATGCGCGAAGTGGAGCTGGCCCTCCTATGGGAGTACGACTGGAGTCCATTCATGGACGAGGAGATCGAGACTGAAAAGCTCGTGGACGATCCAACCGTCCTTGTAGTGGCGGCGAGCAGCGATGTGGGGCGCAGCGGCCCGGTGGATCTCAGTTCACTCGCTGCCGCCCGCTGGATCATCCGTGCGGACGGGCACCCCGTGGCGGACGTGCTGACCAGGAGCTGCCACGCGGCGGGGTTCGCGCCGGACATCTCCTATGACGCCCACGACTATCAGGAGGCGCAGGCAATGGTGGCGGCAGGACTTGGCGTGGCCCTCGCCCCCCGGTTGTCGCTCACAAACCTGCGCGACGACGTCCGGCTGGTGCCGCTGGACCCGCGGACTCCCGTGCCGGTCCGCCGGATTCTGCTCGGACAGCTCAAGGCGCGGAAGCCGACGCCGGCGATGGTCGGTTTTCAGCAGACGCTGAGGGACGCCGCCCGGGCCATGCCCCAGACTTTCGGACGCCCGGAGCAGCTCGGCTCGGTCAACATCTGAATTCAAGTGGCCGTCCGGGACCGGTGCAGACCAGGAAGCACGGCATCAAGGTACTTGACGTACGTGGTGTACGTGCGGATGATGGAAGACATGAGCACCCCCGCACACGAAACCGCCGGCGGACGCACCTACGGGTTCACGCAGGCGCGGGATTCGTTGAAGGCAATCCTGGATTCCAGCGAACGGGGCGGGCTGTCAACGATCCGCCGCCCCGACCGTGCCCCCGCCGCCGTCGTCAACGGCGAGAGCCTGCGCCGGTACCTGGAACTGACAGTCGTGGCGAACGTTCAGGTCGTGAACGAGGATGGCGCCTGGGCCGTCTTCATGCCGGGGCGGCCGTTTGCCGCTGAGGCCACGGAACTGGGGGAGGCCCTGGCGGACTTTGTGGACGCGTTGCGAGATTATGCCGAGGATTGGGAAGACCATTTGCAGGCCGCGCCCAACCACCGGGAGAACTGGGCACTGGTCCAGCTCATCGGCCTGTCCACCGATGGGCAGCTGACCGACTGGCTCACCGGTTCCGTGGCGTGAGCATCCGCCGCCTGGGTGGACGGGACGACCACGAGAGGTTCTGCCTGACCGGGCACTGGGAGTTGGTGGTGAATGCCCGCGGGAAGCCCGTGCGGCACCACGCAACGTACCGGCTGGTCCTGCCCGACGGGCGGATCCTGCGGACCCGGATTTCGCGGCCGGTCGACCGCACCACGTATTCGCCGTCGATCTGGAACCACATCCTCCAGGACCAGCTCGTGGTCGGCGACGATGAGTTCTGGGCTTGCGTCGATGACGGGTTGCTGCCGGCACGCGGCGCGGCGCCGGTGCCCGCATCGGCCCTTCCCCTGGCGCTGGTCTGGCAGCTCACCCACACTGCCGGACTGGACGAGGGAGACGTTGCCCGGATGACGAAGGAGCAGGCCGTGCAGGCCATCAACGACTACTGGATGTCCCAAGGGGGAGGACCGGGGGACCAGAGGTAAGGCCTGGCGAGTGCATCGATCAGACGAAAGCGGACAGCAGCAGTGTGAATCCGAATCCCACGACGGAGATTATGGTTTCCATGACCGACCAGGTCTTGATCGTTTGCCCGACGGTCAGCCCGAAGTATTCCTTGACCAGCCAAAAGCCGGCATCGTTGACATGGGAGAAGAACAGCGATCCGGCACCGATGGCGAGCACAACCAGCGCCAACTGAGCCGGCGTCAGACCGGTTGCCAAGGGTGCGATGATGCCGGCGGCCGTCACGGTAGCCACGGTCGCCGAGCCTGTGGCGAGACGGGGATCAGCACCGCGATAATCCACCCCAGCACCAGAGCCGACAGACTGGCAGCCACGGCGATCTTGGCGATCGCGGTTCCGGTACCGCCGTCGACCAGGACCTGCTTGAAGCCGCCGCCTGCGCCGACAATGAGCATGACCCCGACAATCGGCAACAGGCTCTGGCCAATCTTCTTCGTCAGAGTCGACGCGGAGAAGCCCACTCTTGTACCGAAAGTGACCATGGCCAGCAGCACCGCCACGAGCAGCGCGAAGACCGGATCGCCAATGAAGTCCAGCAAGGGCCGCAGCGCAGCCCCTTTGTCCATCCAGATGTCCGCCCCGGCTTTGACCAGCATGAGCACCAACGGGGACAGCAGGGTGACCAGGGTCCAGGTGAAGGACGGGCTGCGCGTGGCTTCCGAATCCTGTGCCTTGCCCAGGGGCGCGTCGCGGCGCGGCCTGTCGGCCTGCGTGCCCTGGTCCGTGCCTTGGTCCTGGGGATCGGCCGGCTGTGCGTTCCCGCCGGATCCGACGGTGACGGCCGGGCCGGCGCCAGCGGCGCCGATGGGCACCATCCGGGCGGCGAGACGGCCAAACAAGGGACCGGCGATGATGACGGTTGGAACCGCTATAAGGAGGCCAAAGGCAAGAGTCACACCGACATTGGCATGCAGGATGCCGATCGCCGCCAGCGGGCCCGGGTGTGGCGGGATGAATCCGTGGAGCACCGACAGGCCGGCCAGGGCTGGAATGCCAAGCAGCATCGCCGGGCCCTTGGAACGGTGCACGGCGAGCATCACGACGGGTATGAGCAGCACGAGCCCGATCTCGAAAAACATGGGGATACCGATGATGCCGGCGATGAGCGCCATCTTCCAGGGCAGCGTTGCAGGCCGGCCGTGGAGAAGTGTGTCCACGATCTTGTCCGCACCGCCGGAATCGGCCAACAGCTTGCCCAGCATGGCTCCCAGTGCCATGAGGACTCCGACGTAGCCCAGCACCCCGCCGACGCCAGTCTCGTAGGAGGTGGTCACCTTGTCCAGGGCGATACCGGAGGCAATGCCGACGAAGAGGGCCCCGATGCTCAGGGCCAGAAAGGCATGCATCTTCGCCCAGATGATCTGGAGGACGACGATCGCGATGCCGACGGCTGCCACGACAAGTACCTGGGTGTCATGGCCGTTCCATGGTTGATTCATCAGGTCTGTGGTGCTGTCGGTGGCGACCCCCGTGAAAGGCTTGTTGAGGGTGGAGATTCCGTTCACGGTTCCCGTCCCGTTCCGCCCGGCCGCAGGCCGAACTCGTCCATGATTCGTTGGGCAATCACCCCTGGAGCCGGGCCGACGTCGAACCGGATTCCGGGCTCATCCTGGGACGGTTCCTCGAGGTCTGCGAACTGGCTCGCCAACATACTCGGGGGCATAAAGTGACCGTGGCGTTCGGCCAGCCGTGCGCTGATGGTCTCGGGGGACCCCGACAGAAAAACGAAGACGACGCCGGAGCCCCGGCGGTTAATGATGTTGCGGTAAGACCGTTTGAGCGCCGAACAGGTGATGACGCCGTTCTCCCCATGATCCAGCCTCCGGTCCACCCACTCGGCAACCTTCTCCAGCCAGGGGTATCTGTCCCCATCAGTGAGCGGATGTCCCGGGGCCATTTTGTCGATATTTGTTTGGGGGTGCAGGGCATCGCCTTCCTCGAAGGCCCAACCGAGCCGCCCCGCAAGGAGGGCGGCAACGGTGGATTTACCGGAACCGGATACGCCCATGACAAGCAGTACGGCCGGGTTGGTCAGGGCAGGCGTCGCCAGGCCCGGGGTGCCCATAGTGCCCATCTTGGCAGCACCGGGGCATCAGTGCCACAGTGAATCGCAGCTGATTCCACGGGGCTACTCCGGCAGTGCGGCCTTCGCGGCGCGCGCCTGGGACGCCTGCCGGTGGAACCACTCGATATGTTCGCGCAGCAGGCGGGCGGCGAGCTCGCCGTCGTGTGCCTGGAAGGCAGCAAAGATGCCGTGGTGCTGGCTCCGCAACACGGACACGACCTCGGGCCACGAATCCATGGCGTCGACGGCGTCCTTGACGTAACCGACGATGGCTCCGCTGAGGGACTCCATCATGGTGGCGACCACTGCGTTGCCTGCCAGCGAACTCAGGGCAACATGGAAGCGGGCGTCCAGCTCGTAAAAGGCCTCCCGGTCCAGTTCAGTGTCGTCCATGGCCTGGAGAAGATGGGCCGCATGCTGTAGATCCTCCTCGGAATCGAGGCGGGCCGCCGCCGTCTGGGCGGTCCAGGTCTCCAGCAGGATACGGGTCTGGACGATGTCCGCGACCGGCAGCCGGTTGCTGGCAACATGCAGCCGCAGCGCGGACGAGAGGCCCGCGGAGGGGTCCGAAATGACGATCGCGCCGGACGTGGGTCCGGACCCGACGGAACTGCGGATCACGCCCATGGCGCCCAGGATCAGGATGGCCTCGCGCACCGACGCCCTCGAAATTCCGTAGGTTTCCGCCAGGGCGCGCTCGCCGGGAAGACGGTCCCCGAGCTTGATCTTGCCCGAGCGCAGGTCCGCCTCGATGTCCGCCAGGAGGGCATCGTAGCTACGGCGGCGGCCCGCTGATGATTCGTCGCTGGCCATGGGCGTTTCCTTCTGATCGTCGAAGGCGTGCGGGCCGGGGATCCGGCCCGCACGCCTCATTGCGGAGGTCGGCGGAATGCTACGGCAGCATCCAGCTGAGGACGGGGGTGGATTGCAGGAAGATGAGGGTACACAGCACCAGCAGCAGAGCCACGCTCCACCCGACCACCTTACGCAAAAGCACCGACTCCTGCCCGTCGAGGTCGACGGAGGTCGCCGCGATGGCCAGGTTCTGCGGGCTGATGAGCTTGCCGACGACTCCGCCTGTGGTGTTCCCGGCCACGAGCAGGTTCGGATCGATGCCGGCTTTCAGGCCGGCGGTCTGCTGCAGCTTGGCGAACAGCGCGTTGGCGGAGGTGTCGGAGCCGGTGACTGCGGTACCGATCCAACCGAGCACCGGGGAGAGGAACGCGAAGAAGGCGCCGGTGCCGGCAAGCCAGGTGCCGATTGATACTGTCTGTCCGGAGAAGTTCATAACGTAGGCAAGCGCGAGGACGGTGATGATCGTCAGTCCGGCCCAGCGCATCTTGAAGATGGTCCGCCAGATTTCGACGACGGCGTTGCCGACCGTGAGCTGGTAGCGGCCGCCGTCGTCGTACTTCGAATAGACGAACGCGACGATCATGCCGGTGATCAGCAGCAGGGTGCCGGGGGTGGAAAGCCACTGGAACGAGTAGATGGTGGAAGAAACGGGTTTGCCCCCGGCGTCAACCAGTGAATCGTGCAGGATCGGCCAGGGGATCTTGATGTCGGTCGAGGCAAGGAACGCGGGCACATCCACGCCGAATTTCCACAGCTTTGCGATACCGAAAATGACTATCACCAGGAAGTACGGGAACAGGGCGAGCCAGGTGCGCGTCGGGGTGAGGCCGCCGGAGGCGCGCTTCTCGGTGGTGACCACGGCCGCTGCCCTGCGCGAGCCTCCTGAGCGGGTGGAGTCCACGTTCTCCGTGGCGGCGGCGCCGGAGGCCACGGCGAGACGCTCGCGTGCAGCGATGCTGCCCTTGGGTGTCCAGACGCGGAAGAACAGCACCGCCACGCCGAGCCCTACGAGCGAGGCGACGATATCGGTCAGCTCGTAGGAGAAGTAATTGGAGCAGAGGAACTGCGCGATGGCGAAGGAGAAGCCGACGACGAGCCCGGCGGGCCAGCAGTCTTTCAGGCCCTTGCGGCCATCGAGGATGAAGAGCAGGATCAGCGGAACGAAGGTTGCCAACAGCGGTGCCTGGCGGCCCACGACGGAGGCGATATCCGTCGCGTGCAGTCCCGTGAGGCCGGCCGCGGTGGTGATCGGGATGGCCATGGCGCCGAACGCGACCGGGGCTGTGTTGGCGACCAGCACGGCGGCGGCGGCGCGCAGTGGCGGCAGTCCCAGTGCGAGCAGCATGGTGGCGGTAATCGCGACAGGTGCGCCGAACCCTGCGAGGGCCTCGAGCAGGCCGCCGAAGCAGAAAGCGATCAGCACCGCCTGCAGCCGGACGTCGCCCCCTCCGATCACATCGAACACGTTGCGCAGATCCTCGAACCGTCCGCTGAGCACCGTCACGTGGTAGAGCCAGACGGCCATGATGACGATCCACAGCACGGGGAAGGCGCCGAAGACGCCGCCCTGGGTGGCGGAGAGGATTGCCAGGGCCGGCGGCATGTTGAAGGCAGCGATGCCCACGACGAGGGCCACGAGAAGGGCGAAAGCGCCCGCAACATAGGCCTTCGTTTTTACAACGGCGAGCAGGATGAAGAAGGTAAGCAGCGGCAGCAGGGCGACGATGGCCGACCAGGCCACGCTGTTCAGCACGGGGTCGGTGCTGGGGGTGAAGTGGTCCACGGAGTTCCTCCACATTGAGGTTGGTGAGGTCAGACCACTGTGGTCGGACCACTAGAGTGTAGCGCATATTTTCCCTGGATGTGACCCCCCTCACGTAGTTCATTTGGGGCTGGACGTGGCGCGGGTCACGTGATGTACTATGGTCAGACCACACGTTACGAGGCTGCTCGAAAGGCTGTCATGAGAATCGCTTTGTTCGCCACCTGCATCGTGGATGCCATGTATCCGCGCACCGCCCGGGCCACCGTGAACGTCCTGGAGCGGCTGGGACACGAGGTGGTGTTCCCCTCCGGCCAGGCCTGTTGCGGGCAGATGCACGTCAACAGCGGCTACCTCAAGGAGGCGGTCCCCGTGGTCGCCAACCATGTGGCCGCCTTCGACAATGAGGACTACGACGTCGCCGTCGCGCCCTCCGGCTCCTGCGTGGCCTCCGTCAAGCACCAGCACCCGATGGTCGCCCGCTCCTGCGGGGACACAGCCCTGGAAGCCCGCGCCACCGCCGTCGGCGCCAAAACGTACGAACTCTCCGAACTGCTGGTCGATGTGCTCGGCGTCGCCGATGCGGGAGCCCAACTCGGCTCGTACTTCCCGCACCGCGTCACCTACCACCCCAGCTGCCACGGCATGCGCCTGCTCCGGCTGGGGGACCGGCAGTCCCAACTGTTACGCAGCGTCCAGGGAATCGACCTGGCCGAGCTGCCGGAGGCCGACCAGTGCTGCGGCTTCGGCGGCACGTTCTCGATGAAGAACGCGGATGTCTCCTCGGCCATGCTCGCGGACAAGGTTGCGAACATTGAGTCAACGGGCGCCGCCCTCTGCGCCGGCGGTGACGCCTCCTGCCTGATGCACATCGGTGGCGGACTCTCCCGCCAGGGCAGCGCCGTCACCACCCTGCACCTGGCCGAAATCCTTGCCAGCACCATGGAAGCCCCGGTCTCCGTCACCGGCGAGGTACGCATTTCAGCCGGAAAGGCGTCACGATGAGCACCTTCCTCGGCATGCCCTCGCTGCCCGTCTTCGGCACAGGCAACCTGCACGCCTCCGAGTCCTTTCCGAAGGCGGCCCGCCACGAGCTCAACAACGCCCAGCTGCGCGCCAACCTCGGCCACGCGACCCACACCATCCGCGACAAGCGGCTGAAGGTGGTTTCCGAACTGCCGGACTGGGAGCAGCTGCGCGGTGCCGGCAGCGCCATCAAGGAATCCGTGATGGCCCGGCTGCCCGAACTCCTCGAGCAGTTCGAAGCGAATTTCACAGCCTGCGGCGGCATCATCCACTGGGCCCGCGATGCCGACGAAGCCAACCGGATCGTCGCCGGACTGATCCGGGACACTGGCGAAACCGAAGTCGTTAAGGTCAAGTCCATGGCCACGCAGGAAATCGGCCTCAACGAATACCTCGAAGAGCAGGGGATCGCGGCCTACGAAACGGACCTGGCGGAGCTGATCGTCCAGCTTGACCACGACAAGCCCAGCCATATCCTGGTCCCCGCGATCCACAAGAACCGCACCGAAATCCGCGACATTTTCCTGCGTGAAATGCCCGGCGCGGATCCCGGGCTGACCGACGAGCCAGCGGTCCTGGCCATGGCCGCCCGGGCGCACCTGCGGCGCAAGTTCCTCACGGCAAAGGTGGCCGTCTCCGGCGCCAACTTCGCGCTGGCCGATTCCGGCACCCTCGCCGTCGTCGAATCCGAGGGCAACGGCCGCATGTGCCTGACCCTGCCGGAGACGCTGATCACCGTCATGGGCGTGGAGAAGCTGCTGCCCACCTGGCAGGACCTGGAAGTGTTCATGCAGCTGCTGCCGCGTTCCTCCACCGGGGAACGGATGAACCCGTACACCTCACTCTGGACAGGGGTCACCGAAGGTGACGGGCCGCAGAACGTCCACCTCGTGCTCCTGGACAACGGACGCAGCGCCGCCCTGGCCGACGAAATGGGGCGCTCCGCACTGCACTGCATCCGCTGCAGCGCCTGCATGAACGTGTGCCCGGTGTATGAGCGCACCGGCGGCCACGCGTACGGGTCCACCTATCCGGGACCCATCGGCGCCATCCTCTCGCCGCTGATGACCGGAATCCAGGCCGAAGAGAACAATTCACTGCCCTACGCGTCCTCCTTGTGCGGCGCCTGCTATGACGCCTGCCCGGTAAAGATCAACATCCCGGACATCCTCGTGCACCTGCGCAGCGTCGACGTCGACAGCCAGCGCGGGAAGACGAAGCTGCCCAGCCAGATGGACATCGGCATGAAGGCGGCGTCCTGGGCGCTGTCCTCCGGCAAGCGGCTCGGGCTGTTGGAAAAGGGGCTGCCCCTCGGACGCCTTGCCGCCGGCCCCGACCGGAAAATCACCAGGCTGCCGGGCATCGCCGGCGGCTGGACGCAGAGCCGGGACATACCGGCGCCCCCGGTGGAATCCTTCCGCAGCTGGTGGGCCAAGGAGCATCAGAAGCAGGAAACCGAACGTATGGACAAGCCGTCAGAAAACACAGGAGACCAGGCATGAGCGCCCGCGAAGACATCCTCGGCCGGATCCGCTCCGCGCTGCGGGACAGCCCCGAGGTGCCGCCGATTCCCCGCGGGTACCGGGCAACATCCGGGCTGGACGAGGCCGCGTGCATCGACCTGCTGGTGGACCGCCTGGAGGACTACAAGGCACACGTCAGCGTTGTAGGGGCGGCCGAGGTGCCCGCGCTGATCGCCGGATTGCTGGCCGACGCCGGCAGTTATGTGGTGCCGGACGGACTGGACGCCCGCTGGCTGGCCGCCGTTGACAGCCAGCCTAGCAACGCCCGACGCCGGACGGATTCTGCCGCGGCTCCGCTCACCGTCGCGGAACTGGACTCGGTGGATGCCGTGGTGACCGGCAGCGCCGTCGCCGTCGCCGAAACCGGAACCATCATCCTGGACGGGAGCCCCGATCAGGGCCGCCGCGCCATCAGCCTTGTCCCGGACCACCACATTTGCGTCGTTGACGCCAAGGACATTGCCGGTATCCTGCCTGAGGCGCTGCGCCGGATCGACGGAACCCGGCCGCTGACCATGATCAGCGGGCCGAGCGCCACCAGCGATATCGAACTCGAACGTGTCGAGGGCGTGCACGGTCCGCGCAGGCTCGACGTCATCATCGCGCGGTAGGGCCTCTTGTATCGACGGCGTGGAGTGCAGCTAGACGGGTTACTTGAAGCTTCAATGAAAATCGGGTATGCTGTTGCCATGACGCAGATCCTTGACCGCCCCCCTGTACTCTTTCTCAGCCACGGCGCGCCGCCCCTGGCCGACGACGCCACCTGGACCCGCGAACTCAATGAGTGGTCCGGCACCTTTGCCAAGCCCAAAGACATCCTCATGGTGTCTGCCCATTGGGAAAATGCCCCCGTCACCCTCAGTGCAACGAAGCGTAGTCCGGGCCTGGTCTATGACTTCGGAGGCTTCCCGCAGAAGTACTACGACGTCACCTACGACGCCCCGCAGGCACCCGAGCTCGCCACCGAAGTGGAGAAGCTCGTCGCGAGCCATGGTCACCACGTCGAGCGTGATGAAAGCCGCGGTCTGGACCACGGAGCTTACGTGCCGCTCAAGGAGATGTACCCGGACGCGGACGTGCCGGTGGTCCAAATGTCCATGCCGACCCTCGATCCGCAGGGATTGTTCGAACTCGGCGCGTCGCTTGGGCCGCTGCGGGACCGCGGCACGCTGATCGTCGGCTCTGGCTTCACCACGCACAATCTCCGCTGGTTCAACCCCGCGGGCGGTCCGGACAGCGCCCCGCCCGCAGCTTCCAGCGAATTCGATCATTGGGCGGAGGAGGCAATGGCACGCGGCGATGTCGATTCCATCCTCGACTTCCTGCACAAGGCACCCGCCGCCCGCGAGGCACACCCGAGAAGCGAGCACTGGGCCCCCCTGTACATTGCCCTCGGCGCAGCCTACGGTTCCGGCGACATCCAGGCGAAGACGGCAATCGAAGGATTCTGGTTCGGGTTGTCCAAGCGCTCCTGGACGCTGACGTAGCCACCCGCATCGCTGGGCCCGCGCCAACTTATTGGCGCGGGCGGATCCTTCCGGCATAGAGTGTGACCGCTGCCGGGTGTGTGGCTGACAGGTTGTAGCGCCGGTGCCCTCCGGACCGGGATCCTGCGGGCCAAGGGCCTCTCCGATCTACTCATCCCTGGGAACCACCCTCGCAACCTCGCGGCCGGCTATGGTCTCGGCGTTATCACCGGTGCCCGACTCATGCGGTTTTTGGTCCACCGCTGCACCCGCACCCACCCTATCGCTATCGGGGGATGGTCCTGGTCACCGCCTTCGGGCGGCGGCTGCCAGAGCGGGGCACGCAGCCTGGAAGCGCAGGCGAGCCTAGGCCGGGCGGGTCACGCGCCCTTCCCAAAAGACCTGCCCGGAGGTTCCTCCGGTCTGTCCCTTCCGACCGCTGTCAGAGTACATTTTGAGGCAGGGCCGGTGCGCCGGTCACAAGGGGTACTGGGAGTTGCAGCGGATCCACGAATTGGAAATGTCAGACGTTTAGGGCTATAGCTGTACTAGCTGCCCCGCGCGTCCTCGGCTGTTCCAAGCCTTGAGCGATCTGACGCACGGCTTCGCGGCGCCCACCTTTTGAAGGAGAACTGATGCATCTTTTGCCCCGTGAGCAGGAAAAGCTCATGATCGTCGTTGCCGCCGACCTTGCCCGCCGCCGCCAGGCGCGCGGCCTGAAGCTGAACTTCCCCGAGGCCGTCGCCCTCATCAGCTACGAGCTGATCGAGGGGGCGCGGGACGGCCGAACCGTGGCTGAACTGATGAGCTACGGCACCACGCTGCTGCGCCGCGAGGACGTCATGGAGGGCGTGCCCGAGATGATCCACGACGTCCAGATCGAAGCAACCTTCCCGGACGGCACCAAGCTCGTCACCGTCCACGATCCGATCCGCTAGGAGCCCGGCCATGATTCCAGGGGAGTACATTCTCATTTCCGACCCGGTGACGCTGAATGCGGGGCGCGAGGCGATCGACGTCGTCGTGACCAACACCGGTGACCGGCCCGTGCAGGTGGGTTCGCATTACCACTTTGCGGAGGCGAACTCAGCGCTGGACTTCGACCGACAGGCAGCGTATGGCCGGCGGCTGGACATCCCGGCCGGCACCGCCGCGCGGTTCGAGCCCGGTGACAGCAGGCCTGTCCGGTTGATCGAACTGGCTGGCGCCCGCGAGGTCTATGGGCTGAGCAACGCCGTGAACGGCGCGCTTGCCCCGATTGAAGGAGTAACCAAATGAGCTTCGACATTCCCCGCAGGCAGTACGCGGACCTGTACGGCCCGACGACGGGTGACGCCATCCGCCTGGCGGACACCGACCTCTTCCTCGAGATCGAAAAGGACCTCACCGTCTACGGCGAGGAAGTGGTGTTCGGCGGCGGCAAGGTGATCCGCGACGGCATGGGTCAAAATGGCCAGGTCACCCGGGATGAGGACGTCCCGGACACGGTGATCACCAACGCGGTCATCCTCGACTACACCGGCATCTACAAGGCCGACGTCGCGCTGAAGGACGGCCACATCTTCCGGATCGGCAAGGCCGGCAACCCGCAGATCAGCGACGGCGTGGACATCGTGATCGGTGCCAGCACCGAGATCATCGCCGGCGAGCGGAAGATCCTCACCGCCGGCGGCATCGACACCCACATCCATTTCATCTCCCCGGACCAGGTCCCCACCGCCCTGTGCAGCGGCGTGACGACCATGGTGGGCGGCGGAACCGGGCCGGCCGACGGCACCAAGGCCACCACCGTGACCCCCGGCAAGTGGCACATCCAGCGGATGCTGCAGGCCGCGGAGGGCCTGCCCATCAACATCGGCCTGCTCGGCAAGGGCCACGCCTCCGCCGTCGAGCCCCTGGCCGAGCAGATCCGTGCCGGTGCCATCGGCCTGAAAGTCCACGAGGACTGGGGCGCCACCACGTCCTCCATCGACACCTCGCTGAAGGTGGCGGATGAGTACGACGTCCAGGTCGCCATCCACACCGACACCCTCAACGAGTGCGGCTTCGTCGAAGACACCATCCGGGCCATCGACGGCCGGGTGATCCACACCTTCCACACCGAGGGCGCCGGTGGCGGCCACGCCCCGGACATCATCAAGATCGCCGGGCTGCCCAACGTCCTGCCGGCCTCCACCAACCCCACGCTGCCCTATACGCGCAACACCATCGAAGAGCACCTGGACATGCTCATGGTGTGCCACCACCTCAGCCCGGCCATTCCGGAGGACGTGGCGTTCGCGGACTCCCGGATCCGCGCCGAGACCATCGCCGCGGAGGACGTCCTGCAGGACCTGGGCATCTTCGCGATCACGTCCTCGGACTCGCAGGCGATGGGCCGCGTGGGCGAGGTCATCACCCGCACCTGGCAGGTGGCGGACAAGATGAAGAAACAGCGCGGCGTCCTGAAGGACCCCCGGGGGGACAGCGCAGCCGGCGTCCACGGTTCTGCTGCCGGCTTGGGCGCCGAGAGCGACAACTTCCGCCTGAAGCGGTACGTGGCGAAATACACCATCAACCCGGCCATCGCGCAGGGCATGGCGGACTCCATCGGCTCGGTCGAGGTGGGAAAGTTCGCCGACCTGGTTTTGTGGGACCCGGCGTTCTTCGGGGTGAAGCCGGAGCTCGTGCTCAAGGGCGGGCAGATCGCGTACGCGCTGATGGGGGATTCCAACGGCTCCATTCCCACCCCGCAGCCGCGGACGATGCGGCCGATGTTTGCGACATTCGGCAAGGCGCTGCAGCAGTCCTCCATCACCTTCCTGTCCAAGGCCGCCATCGAAGCAGGGGTTCCGGCGGAACTCGGACTTCAGAAGGTCATCCGGCCCGTGTCCGGCATCCGCAGCCTCACCAAGGCCGACCTGAAATACAACGACGCCACCCCGGCCATCGAGGTGGACCCCGAAACCTACAAGGTGACGGTGGACGGGGAGGACGTCACGTGCGAACCGTCCGACGTGCTGCCCATGGCCCAGCGCTACTTCCTCTTCTAGGAGCCTGACGTGATTATCGAAAAGATCCTGGGCAACGTGCACGAGCTGCCCCCCAATTCGGCGGAGTACGCCGGGCTGCACCGCGAAAAGGTGATCCTGCCCAGCGCCCAGCTGGTCAAGCGCATCCAGCGCGTCACCACCGACCACGGCAAGGAACTCGGCATCCGGCTGCCGTCCGGTTCCGTGGACCTGCGCGACGGGGACATCCTGCACGTCGCCGGAACCAGCATGATCGTGGTCTCGGTGCTGCCCACCGACGTGCTGGTGATCGCGCCCCGGTCCGTCCACGAGATGGGGGTGGTGGCGCACTCCCTGGGCAACCGGCACCTGCAGGCCCAGTTTTTCGACGCCACCTCCGAGTACGGCGCCGACGTCATGGTCTGCCAGTACGACCACACCGTCGAGGACTACCTCAAACACGTCGGCGTCCCGTATGACCGCCAGGAACGCGTGATGCCCGTACCCTTCCGCCATGCCGAACACAGCCACTAGCTACCAGCTCGCGCTCCAGCAGCTGACGGACTCCGCCCTGCCGACCGGGGCGTTCGCGCACTCGCTGGGATGTGAGACGTACATCGAGCGCGGGCTGGTGCGGGATGAGGCTTCGTTCGGGGTGTGGCTGGGGGCGTTCATTTCACAGCAGCTCACCTACTCGGACGGGCTGGCCATCCGCTTCCTCTACGAGGGTACGGAGGTGGCTGGACTGGACGAACACCTTACGGCGCAGCTGCTGCCACGGCAGGTGCGGGAGGCCAGTATCAAGATGGGCACCCGGCTGTTGGAGATCGCCTCGGAGGCTTTTCCCTCAGCCGGGCTTGAACAGTACCGGTCCATGGTGGCCAGCGGCCGGGCCGACGGCCATCAGCCGCTGGCGTTCGCCGTCGTCTGCCGTTCCCTGGGCGTTCCGCTGCCGGAAGCCCTCGCCGCGTACCTATTCGCGGCCGTCACGTCGCTGACGCAGAACGCCGTGCGGGCCATCCCGCTGGGGCAGAACGCCGGCCAGCGTCTCCTCCGGAAAGCGGCCGACGACGTCGCTGCCGCCGTCGAGCGCATCGGTCACCTGACGCCGGACGACTTCGGGTCCGTGAGCCCTGGATTGGAAATTTCGCAGATGCGGCACGAGCGTCAACGTGCCCGCATGTTCATGAGTTAGCAGGAGGACAGAATGACTGAACCCATCAAAATCGGCATCGGCGGCCCGGTGGGCGCCGGCAAGACCCAGCTGGTGGAACGGCTCACCCGCCACATGAGCCGGGAAATCTCCATGGCGGCCATCACCAACGACATCTACACCATCGAGGACGCCAAGATCCTGGCCGCTAACGGCATCCTGCCCGAGGACAGGATCATCGGCGTGGAAACCGGCGGCTGCCCGCACACCGCCATCCGCGAGGACACGTCCATGAACATGGCGGCCATCGAGGAGCTCAAGAAGCGGCATCCGGACCTGCAGGTGATCTTCGTCGAATCCGGCGGCGACAACCTCTCCGCGACGTTCAGCCCCGAGCTGGTGGACTTCTCCATCTACATCATCGACGTGGCGCAGGGCGAGAAGATCCCGCGCAAAGCCGGCCAGGGCATGATCAAGTCCGATCTGTTCATCATCAACAAGATCGATCTGGCGCCGTATGTGGGCGCGGACCTGGCCGTCATGGAACGGGACTCGCGCGAGTTCCGCGGCGACAAGCCGTTCTGTTTCACCAACCTCAAGACGGACGAAGGGCTGGACCGCGTCATCGACTGGATGCGGCGCGAGGTGCTGATGCTCGACCTCGCCAAGTGAGCACCGTCCCGGTGGTCGAGCTTGTCGAGACCCAGGCGGCTCAAGCACCGGTGGTCGAGCTTGCTGAGACCCAGGGATTTCGACAGGCTCAATCACCGGTGGCTCAGGGGGAGCTTGAGCTTGTCATCACCGAACGTAGCGGGCGGTCAGTTGCGTCCAGACAGTTCCATCAAGGTGCCTTGAGGGTGTTGCGGCCGCATTACCTCGATGACTCGGGCCAGGTTTGCTATGTCATGGTGAACCCGGGCGGAGCCTATCTTGGGGCGGACCTTTACACCGTGGACGTTGAGGTGGAGGCCGGGGCGCGGTTGCTCCTGACCACGCAGTCGGCCACCAAGATCTACAGGACTCCCGGCTCCTTTGCGGAGCAGCGGATGACGCTGAACCTGGGGGAGGGGGCGCGGCTGGAGCTGGCTCCGGACCAGCTGATCGCCTATCGGGAGGCAAGCTACCGGCAGAACACGCACATCACGGTGCATCCGGCGTCGAGCCTGCTCATGGCCGAGGTGGTGACTCCCGGCTGGTCGCCTGACGGTTCCTCGTTCAAGTACGAGGAACTGCGGCTCCGGAACGAGATCCACGTCTCCGGCGTGAACGGCCCGGAGCTGCTGGCGCTGGACAACCTGCTCATCCGGCCGCCACTGGGCGACGTCACCGGGATGGGCTTCATGGAGGGCTTCAGCCATCTGGGCTCGCTGATCGTGGTGGACCCGAGGGTGGACCAGGCCCTCGCCGATGAACTGCATGCGCTCACCGCCGGCTGCGACGCCTACACAGGGGTATCCCTGACCGCCAAAAAATCCGGGACCATGGGACTCGTCCTCCGGTCCCTGTCCAACAGCACCGGGGAACTCAACCACCTGCTTGGGTCCTGCACCGGACTCCTGCGGGAACGCTGGTACGGGCAATCACCGCTGAACCTCAGGAAGTATTGATGACGACACTCGGCGACTTCGCCATCATGTACCGCCAGCGCGAGCAGCTGCCGGCGAAGACCCGCCTGCTGTTCACCGGCGGTGCCGTCATCCTGCTCCACTGCACCGCCGTCGCGCTGCTGGTGATCGGCACCGCCGCTGCCGGGCAGCCGCTGGCACTGGGACTGGTCCTTACCGCCTACCTGGCCGGCATCAAACACAGCTACGACTGGGACCATATCGCCGCGATCGACAACTCCACCCGCAGGTTCGTGGCGCAGCACAAGGACCCAGTCAGCGTAGGGTTTGCGTTCAGCCTTGGTCACAGCTCCGTGGTGATTCTGGCTGGTGTGCTGGTGGTGACGGGTGCCACGCTGGTGGGCCAGTTGATGGAAGAGGGCACCACCGGCAACCTGGTGCTGGGGCTGATCGGCAGCGGGGTCTCCGGGCTCTTCCTGCTGGCCATGGGCATCGTCAACGGCTCTGCCTTCCTCCGGGCCGCCCGGGCCTACCGGAACGTGCTCGGCGGAGGCGACGTCCGCGACGAGGACCTCGAGGCGAGGGGCTTCATCGCGCGGCTCTTGGCCAAGCCTTTGGCCAAGGTGGAGCGGCCGCGAAACATCTACGTGATCGGCTTTCTGTTCGGCCTTGGATTCGATACCGCCACCACCATCGGCCTGCTGGTCATGACGACGGCCGCAACGCTGGCCGGCGTTTCTCCCTTTGCCCTGATGACGATTCCGCTGGCGTTCACGGCGGCGATGACCCTGTTCGACTCCGTTAACGGGGTTGCCATGATGCGCATGTACAAATCTGCCATCGACAACCCGCAGCGCAAGCTCGGCTTCAACGCCGTCATCACGGGCATTTCGGCGGTGTCTGCGCTGTTCATTTCGGTCATCACCCTGGGCGGATTTATCAACGGCGCGTTCGGCATGGACGACCCGGCCACCACCTGGCTGGCCGGAATCGACCTCGGGGACGCCGGGCTGACTCTGATTGCCTTGTTCGCCGTTATATGGATTTCTGCAGTTCTGCTGGGGCGGCGGCACGCCAGGTGATCGCCCACCACACTCGCCCGGAAGCCGTCCGGACCCTGAATTGGATTGCGGCGACGAGCCGCGGGTTGGGTCAGATCTACTTCCAATCAAACGCCTGGACGGGGATGGCGGTGCTGGCCGGCTTTTCCATCGCGAACTGGCGGATGGCCGCTCTGGCCATCGTGGGGCTGCTGTTTTCAACACTGAGCGGCGTGTTATGCCGGCGGACCCTGGGCGAGTTGGGCAACGGCCTGCACGGCTATTGCGGAGCCCTGGTGGGCGCAGCGCAGTTTTCGGCCCTGGGCTTCACCTGGCCAGCGGCCGTGTTTGCGGTCCTCGGCGGGCTCGCGTGCGGGCCGGTCACGGTAGCGGTGGCGTGGCTGTTCTACCATCCTTCAATCCGGAATTACTCGCTCCCCGTAACCACGGCGCCGTTCTGCATCGTGGCCGGGGTGCTATTCGCCGTTCACGCGCCCTTGCATGGTCCCCGCACCGACCTGCCGGAGGTGCCCAGGAGCATTCTTGCGAACATGGGCCAGGCCATCTTGAGCAACATTGCCGAGGTGGTTCTGGTCGACTCCGCCATCGCGGGTGCCGTCATCCTCCTTGGATTGTTCATCGCCCACTGGAAGGTGGGCGCCGCGGCGCTCCTGGGCAGCGTGCTGGAGGCCGTCATGGATCTTGTCACGGGTTCCGATGTGCAGGCCCTCGCCCACGGACTCCTCGGCTATTCGGGGGTTCTGACGGCCATTGCGCTGGCTGCGGTCTTTGTGCGCGGCACCTGGCAACCTTGGGTTGCGGCCTTGGTCGGCGTAGTCATTTCCTCGGTGCTGGCCTGGCTGATGGGCCTTACGGCGCTCCCGGTTTACACCTGGCCGTTTATCATCGCCACCTGGCTGGTGTTGGTTGTGCTGTACTACATTCCGGGGTTCAGGCACCACTGAGTGACCCCGCGTCGCCTGACCTGTAGCGGCCTGTTCTGACAGCAGCCGGCATAGGCCTTCCGGCGCCCGATAGATTCCGGATACAAATCTGAAATGTGGTGTCGAAGCCGCGAAACATTCAGAAGCTAGGCTATTTCCTACTTGGACACCGTGGTCCAGGCCACGCATGGAAGGTCACAATTATGGTGCTTTGGAAATGCCTTACCCTCTTTCTTGATTCCCGCCGCAGTGATGACGATCCTCGATTCGGTGGCGGCGAGGCCAGCACCGAATTCCCCAGTGGCCAATTGACGTCCACTGCCTGGGAAGGCTGGTGGCACGAAGCCTAGACCCTGACAGTCGACTGCCGCCTGATCAGCGAGGGCCGGATCAGCGCGCCCGGACCGTCCAGCAATCATGTGCCGGCTGTGTAACCCCGCTACGCCCACGTGTCAGCGCGCGCGGCGATGCGGTCCACGAAGTCCAGGACCGCCGGATGCGCGGGATTGATGAGATGTCCGCCTGCGACCAGTACGGTCCGGGTAAAAGGCAATGCGCCCGCCAGCCGGGCGTTCACAAGTCGGCAGGCCTCAGGCGAGTCCTCGGCGGTTACGAGGAGCGTCGGCCGACGGATCCCGGCCAGTTCGTCTTCGCTCAGCTCCAGGGCGTCCTCGCTGAGGTCCATGCGGTGGCCTGTGATCTCGGCGAGGACGGCCGGTCCGGTCCCTGCAAGCACCTGCTGGAGATCCTCCGGGAGCGACGCCCAGGTTGAATCGCCAAGCGCCTCCCGCATCACGGTCGCGGCAAGCAGCCCGGGCCGGCCGGCGGAGCGCTCCAGCACTCTGAGGCGAACGTTGCGGGCCCACACGTGAGCATCCGGATCGATGGTGAACAAGGCCGGCTCCAAGAGGACCAGGGCCTTCACCTTGTCGGGGAACCGGCGGGCAAGTTCGACGGCGATGAGGCCGCCTGTGCTGCGGCCGATCACGACGGCCGGCCCAGCGTGCAGCGCGGCCAGGACGGCCGCGGCGTCCTCGACGTGGTCCACCAGGTCCAGGGTCCCGAACGGCACCGGCGGGGCACTGCGGTGGAAGCCCCTCCGGTCATAGATGATGCACCGGCCATGCCGGGCGAGTTCCGTGGCGGCATCCGCCCACATCACGGCCGAACCGGGCGTCCCGTGCACCCCCAGGATGGGGATCCCTTCGCCTTGTTCCTCGTAGTAGAGATCCACGCCGTTGACGCTGAGTCTGGGCATATCATCAGCGTAGGTCGGGACCGTAGCCAGCGGAAGGGCGGCCCGCCGGCTATGGCCAAGGGCCGGCAGCCGGGAGCACAATGGTCTCCATCCTTCTCCTGGTGGTGATTCATGATGGCCATGGCAGTCGTGGTTGGGTGCACCGTTCTCTTGCTGGTCGGGGTCCTCGTGGTGGTCCTGTGGGGAAGCCGGCGCATCCGGGAGCCGATTGACGCGGGCCCCGCCGATGACCCAGGTGAGGCTTTCGTTGTCGATGCTGACCAGCCCGAGGCCCGCACGGAGGCTAAGCTGCGGGCGCTCCGCCGGTACTTCTGGTGGACTAACGTCGTCTCCTTTTCTGCGCTGGTTTCAGCGGTGCTGGCGGCATGGCCAGGAGGACGACTGGCCATGCGCGTTCTGGCGCACACGTCACCGGACTCGGCCCAGGGCCGGCTCACCGAAGCCCAGTTCAACGTCGGCTTCCCCACATTTGAGGGGTCGATGGCTTTACTGTTATTCGCAGGGCTACCGGCCGGCTACTGTGCCGCATTGCCGTACGTTGTCCTGCGCCGCTGGCTTCCAACTGGACGCCTCGCAGGCCCGCTGCTCGGCGCTCTCCTCCTCGTGTGGGTGGGCGCGCTGTTGGATCCCCTGCGTGCGGACAACATCGATTTCGACATCGTGCGACCAGGCTGGCTTGCGGTCGCACTGTTTGGCGCCCTTGCGGTCCTGCATGGCGCAGTTGTCGCTGCAGCGGCAGGCTGGTGGAGCGAACGGGTTCCACTTTGGAGCGATAAGTCGTTCAAGTACTACATCCCGCTGCTTCTGGGTTCCGTCGTCTTTCCCCCTGCCGGTCTTGCCGTCGGCACCGGTGCCCTCCTGGTGCTCATTTGGCTGAGCGTCATTCCTGCCTCCAGGCTCCGTTCAACCCGTCCCCGGCGCGTGCCGGCATGGGTTGGGACAGGAGCCGTTGTTCTGGCATCCGCCGCAGCGCTTCCTGTTTTCGTCGGGGCGGTGATTTCCATAACCTCGCGCACCAGCTGAACGGCGCTTCACCAGTGAGGACTGTGTCCGCGGTCCAGCGGCCCGGGCACGGGTCCACGGACGCATCCCTTATCCGGCGCCGACGGCCGGTAGCAGCCGCCGGTTCCTGATCCGGGACCCGCCGAATTCGACCGCCAGCGGTCCAATCTCCCGGAATCCGCCGCCCCTGGCCTTCGGGCGGCCCACGGCAATGTGCGGCAGCCAGCGGGGCGGCCTGAAGCCAAGGGCGCGTGAGCTGAGAATAAAGTCATCGACATTGTCGACGAGCAGCCCGTCAAGCAGTCCGTGCAGGGCCTGTACGAGGGAGACCTGAGTCCTCAAGGATGCCGATGTGCAGCAGGGTCAGATGCAGCCCCTGCCGCCTTCGCAGCGCATCGACGTAGCTGCCCAGTTCCTCGAATTCCGAGGGGCCGGAGCCAATGCTGAGTACCGGCACCTCCACTGTGATGCGCGGAAGCGTTTTGCATCCTGATCCTCCTATTGTCCGCGCCGGGCGTTGACTATTGATGCAATTATCCGCCCGTGCGAGGAATTCGGTTGGGGCGCTTGTCATGGTTTGCAGTTTCGCAGGAGTGCTGTGAGCCCGGAGGAAGGGAACCAAGCGGCCACCGCGTGGAAACCCATTCCGATGCCTCGTCCCGTGCGGCGCCGCGATTGTCCCGTGGCAACGAGGGACAGCGGCAATGGCGGTAGCGACCAAATAACGCACGGCCTACTAACATCCGGGGTATCTAATTCAGCGACAGGATTTATCCGGAGGACAGAATGAATATCACAGACCCGAGCGCCCTGCACCCAGCCTGGGGTGAGCGGTTTAATGCATAGGACTGGGACGGCATCATGAGTTTCGCCGAGCCCAACGGCACATTTGCCCCGCAGCCGGGTCTGGCGCTGACTGGCTCGGACAATCTTGCTGCCCAGCGGCAGTTCCTCGCCTTTGGACTGCCGATAATCCTTCCGTCACACGTTGTTGGAAGCTCGCCATGGACAACCCCTTCGGCACCGCCTGAGAAAACACCACCCGGAAGGGCACTCGTCAGTGACGGACGTGCAGGCACCGCGCAGCGCTGCCGGCGCGGATGTGCCGCTGCAGTCACGTGCGCAGTTTCGACGCCGTCACCGCGGACGGGCAGCTGCGAAGCGTGGATTCGCAGTATGAGTCCGACCTCTCTGATGCGCTACCAGTTCCAGGTGCATCTGCGCTTCTGCATGCGCGCGGCTGGCCCGCAAAGTCCGTCTGCGGTCCCGACGACCTCCTGCGATTCCTGCACCTTATCGGCAGGACAAAGTTCCGGCCTGACCGACGGTTCCTTCCCAAGACGCCGGCTTCCGGCCCGGGCCGCCGTATGCGTAAGGCGCGGGACTGATGCGACACCGGCAGGGACGCGATGGGCTGCGGAGGCTCGTCAATCACAATGATTGCCACGGTCCGCCGCCAGTTTTGTCCCGGCATGCCACCACCCTCAAACGATCACAGGATGAGGGGATATGTAGGAGAACTAACCTCAATGCCGTTCGGTTAGGCGTTCGGGTCCAGGGTCAAGTCCCGTCGAATCGGCGTGTCCGTGGGGATATGGGTGTGGCTCCTGCTTGAGTAGTTCGGTCCACCAAGACTGATCCACCCCCACGGGAGCCACTATGCCCGATTCTGCCATCAATCACGCTCCGGGGGTATTCGCACCCGGGCATCTGGGCGAGCTGACCCGTGTCGTTCCCTTCGACATGGTTGATGCCGCGCTCGAGGCCGCCGGAGGCCGGGAACGCCGGGTGCGCAGGCTGCCCTCACGGGTGGTGATCTACCTGCTGCTCGCCGGGGTCCTGTTCGCCGACCAGGGCTGGAAGCAGGTCTTTTCACGCCTGGTCACGGGGCCGCCGGCACCGGTGAAGACACCTTCGGCCTCATCCTTGAGCCAGGCCATGCGCCGGGTGGGAACGGCCCCGCTGCGTGAGCTGTTCACCCTTCTCAAGGGCCCTGCGGTGTGCGGGTCCCGGCAGGTGACCCGGTTCGCTGGCCGGCTGGTCGTGGCCATCGACGGCACGCAGATGGCCGTGGCCGATACCGAGGCCAACCGGGCCAGGTACCCCAAGCCGCGCGGCGGCGTCAACGGGGAGGCCGGGTACCCGATGATCCGGCTGGTTGCGATCCTCACGGCCGGGACCCGTTCGGTGATCGACGCGGCCTTCGGCACCGACGCCGTGGGCGAGCTGACCTACGCCCGGCAGCTCATCTCCTGCCTGCAACCGGGCATGGTGCTGCTCGGGGACCGGAACTTCGCCACCTACGGCTTCTTCCGTGAAGTGGCCGAAACGGGCGCGGACTTCCTTTTCCGCGCCAGGACCGGTCTCAGCGCCATGAAACTGCCGGTCCTTCAGCAGCTGGCCGACGGTTCCTACCTCTCCCATGCCGCCGGCCAACGCGTACGGGTCATCGACGCCGAACTCACGGTCACCACCGAGGCCAAAACGCTCACCGCCGAATACCGGCTGGTCACCACGTTGCTCGACCCGATCCAGGCTCCCGCCCTGGGACTGGTCAGGCTCTACCATGAGCGTTGGGAGATCGAAACGGCCTACTGCGAATTGAAATCACGCATCCTGAACGGCCGGGTGCTGCGCGGCCGGCACCCTGCCGCGGTCATCCAGGAGACCTGGGCGCTGCTGTCCTGCTACCAGGTGTTGCGCACCGCGATGACCGATGTGACGCTGCGGCATCCCGAGATCGATCCGGACCGCCTGTCCTTCACCATCGGACTGAGGTCCGCCCGCGACCAGGTGGTCCAGGCCCGCGGGATCCTCAGCGGAACCGTGGTGGACCTGGTCGGTCGCATCGGGGCGGCCATGCTGGCCGAACCGTTGCCCGCCCGCCGCATCCGCTCCCGGCCCCGGGTGGTCAAACGCGCGATCTCCAAGTACCGCGCCAAGGAACGGGATGTCGACCGTCGGACCTATCCCGCGACACTCGACACCAGGATCTTGACACCGGATCCCGGCCCCTAACCGAACGGCATTGGAACTAACCTCGGTCTTTCATGAGGGAGTGGCTGGAACGCGTGTTTAAAGCCTGAAAGGTGCCCTGACGTGGGAAAATGTAGTTACCACACAACATTTTTCATGACACATCAGGAGCACCCTGCAGGTGAGTTACTTTACCGGCTTTTACCCGTCTGTCCGTGTTGATTCTTCCGGGGACGGGGTGGTGTCGCAGGCTGGCGGGGTGATCCTGACGTCGATGGTGAAGGGGGCTGGTCTTGGCGCTGGTTTGTCGGAGGCTTTGGAGCCGTGGCGCAAGCCCTTTGCCACGCACGACCCGGGCAAAATCCTCACCGACCTCGCCCTGTCGTTGGCCACGGGCGGCGACAGTGTGTCTGACATTGACCGGCTTCGCAACCAGCCCGAGGTGTACGGGCTCGTGGCCTCGGATCCGACGATCAGCCGGCTGTTCAAGATCCTGGCAACAGTAAAGCCTGCCAGGGCGCTGGCGGCCATCAACGGCGCCCGCGCCAAGGCTCGGGCCCATGTGTGGGCGCAAGCCGGGAAGGATTCACCCCTGCACGCGGTGAGCGCCGGGAATCCGCTGGTCATCGACCTCGACGCGTCCCTCCTGAATTCCCATTCAGAGAAGGAAGACGCCCGTCCAACGTGGAAGAAGGGCTTCGGATTCCACCCGCTGTGTTCCTTCCTTGACCACGGGATTCTGGGCACCGGTGAGCCGCTGGTGACCCTGCTGCGGCCCGGCAATGCCGGCTCCAACACGGTCAGTGATCACATCCAGGTCGTGAAGGACTCTGTCAAACAACTCCCGAAAGGGTACCGGTCGGGGAGGAAGATTATGATCCGCACCGATTCCGCCGGCGGCACGCACGGGTTCCTGGACTGGCTGACTGCCAAGGGTCGCAACTTCTCCTACTCCGTGGGGTTCCCGATCCACGGTGCGGTGGCCGCTGTCCTGCCCCTGGTCGCCAAAGACGGGTGGACCAAGGCGTACGACAGCGACGGGGTTGAGCGTGACGGCGCCTGGGTCGCCGACATCACCGGCATGCTGGACCTGTCCTCATGGCCTGCCGGGATGCGGGTCATCGTCCGCAAGGAAATCCCGCACGTCGGCGCCCAGCTGCGGATCACCGACATCGACGGGCACCGGTACACGGCCATCGCGACGAACCAGGAAAAGGGCCAGCTGGCCACGTTGGAGGTCCGCCACCGGCTCCGGGCACGCTGCGAGGACAGGATCCGCAACGCCAAAGACACCGGCCTGGCCAACCTGCCCTTCCACGCCTTTACCGGCAATGAACTCTGGTGCCACGTGGTCATGCTCGCCGCTGAGATCATGGCCTGGACCCAAATGATTGCCTTCACCGGCACAAAGGCCAGACGCTGGGAGCCTAAGCCTTGATCCACCGATCCGCCTGGGTGGATGGTCTGTATCCGGTTTCGGCTCGTTGTGCGGCCTGAGGGTATGCCGGGGTGCCGGGCCTCGCTGCCCTGGGTGTTCCACGGGTTTCCTGGTTGCGCCGTGCGGCTGGGTGGACGGGTTCAGGCGGCTTGCGGCGGCGGGTAGAGCTGGTCGAACAGGTCCTGCCATGATGTTTGCCAGGGCCAGGCTTCGGGGAGGTGAAGACGGATGCGTCGGGCGCTGGTGGCGATGCGGGCCGGGACGTGGATGAGTTTGCGGCGGATCGTGCCGGTACGGGCCTTGCCGAAGGGCCCGGAGGCGAGGATCCCGGCGGCGCGGGTGAGGTTGTAGGCCATGACCGCGGCAACGAGCCATGCCGAGTTCGCGGCAAAAACGCTGGAGGGCAGGTGCGCCAGCGCACTGTCCTTCAGGTCTGCATTGACCTGCTCGATAATGGCGTGTTTCCGGTGGGTCTTGTCCGCCGCGACGGTGTCCAGGACCCCGGCGTCCACGGTGGTGAAGAACCCGTGGTGCCGGTGAGTTTGGAACAGGGTTTCCTGCCCCTCGTCGGCTTTGCGGTTCAGTTCCGGGATGCGGCGCACGACCAGGCGGCCGGTGATCTGCTCGTCCTTTTTGCGGGAGCTGAACGCGGTGAACACGGTCTCGGCGACCTCGGCCTTCGAGACCCAGGTGTTGGTGGTCTCGTCGAAGACCGCGTCGGTGTATTCGATTGTTTCCCACGCCGTCTCCGGGATCCCGGCGATGGCGCGTTTGACGGCCGGGTCCATGCGCGCGGTCACCGAGACCTCCGCCCCGCCGGCCAGCGCTGCGGACACCGCGGCATGGCCGTAGAAGGCCGAATCGAAACGGCAGAGCACCCGCCCGCCGGTGTGGACGCGCTTGAGCGTGGACAGGGCGTCGGTGATCAGGCGTTTGGCTCCGCGGGCCGAGTTCGCCGCGCCCTTGCGCAGCCGCTGGGCGGCGACCACGGGGGCGGTGTCCTTGGTGGAGACCGTGGCCAGCAGGGCGTTCAGCCCGCGGACTCCCGAGTATCCGTAGCCGGAGCCCTGCTTGGCGTAGCCGTGGACCTCGATGATCGTGTCATCGACATCGACGAACACGAAGTCCTCCACCCCGGGACGCCCGAGCAGCGGGGCCCGGGTCCCCAGGTTGGCCAGGAAACGGGACGCGACAGCGTCCAGTTGCCGCACGTGACCGAACGTGAAGGACCGAAGAAACGAACCCAGCGTCGAGGGCGCGTAGCAGCAGGCTTGAAAAGCCGCTTCATTCCGCCGTGGCGCAGCAGGGCCATGTCATCGATGCTGTCCGCGCCGGCGACCATCCCGGCGACCAGGGACGCGACCTTCAGCCCGGCGTTCGCACCCTTGTCCGTCGGGACCGACAGCCATTCATCGGCCAACTCATGCAGCCCGGCGTCCCGGGCCAACGTCATGACCGGCAACAGCCCTGCCGCCGACACGAGATTCGGCTCGTCAAAGGAAACTGACACCGCGGACGGTTTATGGGAAACTTCCACTTACGAGATGCCTCTCTTTTCGGTGGTCAAAGGGTTCTAGACAAGCTCCATTTTCCTTGAAAAGACGGGCATTCTCGGTTTAAACCGCCGTCGGCGCCCCGACCAACATCGGTGGATCAAGGCTAAGGATGCCGGCAAATGATGCTGGAATTTGGCTTTCTGGCAGGCGCCCCTGATCCCGGCCCGGCCGAGGAGCAGAATTCGCTAATCAAGTAGCCGGGTTGGTGTGACGGTGCAATGCAGGACCCATTCACTGGCCAGATAGATCAATTGCCAAGACCTTCATCTTGGGCGGCGCGGCACATCGACCTTCGCTGGTGAGTGGCCAGGAGGAACCTGATCATGGGATTTGCGGCCGAGGCCCCAATGTCAACCATTGACTTCCCACAGCAAAATGCGGATCCTCGAGCTAGAACTGTTCCAGCTCGCACTCACGCTGGATTTGGGGGTACCAATGGTAAGCGGCGGCTATTGCCTTTTTCAGCTGAGCCTGTTCCAGACGTGGAAACTTTGCCGGGACTCCTGCGTCGTGCATGTTGCAGCGCGGCAACAACGCCTCATTACTGCGCTGGCGATTAACGGTCCCCGCCCTCGAAGCTATCTGGTTGGGCTCTTGTGGCCGGAGAATTCCGAGAACCGGGCCATGGAAAGCCTGCGGGTCAGCGTGCATCTCATCTCACGGCAGGTTCCGGGACTGCTGGTCAACGGCGGCTCCGTGCTGTCCCTCAGCGACCGGGTGGCCGTCGACCTGCACCAGGTGCGGGCGCAGATCCGGGAGCTGGGCCAACTCGGACCCAATGGGAACTCGGCCGCACACCTGAACCTTTTACGCGATGCCGAACTGCTCCCGGGCTGGTATGACGACTGGATCCTTTCTGAACAAGCCAGGTTGCGGCAGGACCGTCTGCACGCCTTCCAGATCATCGCCCGCGAGTCGCTGGCGCGGTGCGACTATGAGGTCGCATTGGAGGCCTCGGAGGCGGCGCTGGCGCTTGAACCGCTATACGAAAGTGCGGTTGGGCTACTCATCCAGGCCGAAAGGCAACAAGGCAACAACGCTTCCGCGCTTCAGGCCTTCGAAAAGTACCAAGCGCAACTGAAGGAAGAGGTAGGCATAGCGCCTTCCGAAGCCATTCGGCGGCTCATCGCCGACGTTTCGTGACGGCACACCGTCACGGCAGATCCAGTCTTTGCGCGCGGGCGACAGACTCTACCTGAGGATCCCTGGTCGCGCCCGAGAGGTCTGACTCGCTCGCCTCCGCGGTGAAGAACTCATCGTCCACCCGGGTACGTACCCGGAAGCCCGCCGGAACGTACCCCGGTGTTTTCACCTTGACGATAACGCGAACGGGCTCGGACCCGCCCGCGCCTGAAGAGCGGGAGTCCGGGGATTTGTCGGAGTCGTCATCGAAGCGCAAGATTTCCGGCACTTCTAAAGTTTACGCCGGGTTCGCAGCACTTGATCTATAGGTGCGTGATCATGTTGGCGGCGGAGACGCGGCCACCTCCGTAGCGGTCGCTCCAGGCTCCGGCGGGCGGCGGGCCAGTCCGGGCAGCCTGCACGACGATCGATCTGATGTCCGCGGCGCTGAGCGAGCGGTGCTGTGCCTGGGCTTCGGCCAGGAGCAAGGCAACGCATCCGGTGACCGCCGGACTGGCCATGCTGGTGCCCGACATGCGTGTGACGCCGGTCGCTGACCGGGATGCAGCGGCCATCACGCCATGGCCCGGGGCCGAGACCTCCGGCTTCTGCCGGCCGTCACGGGTGGGCCCGGCGCTGGAAAACCACGAGAGTGGCAGCGCCGGTTTGTGGGCGTCGTAGGAGCCGACCACGATGGTGTTGTGCCCGCAGGAGATCGATCCGATGGTGTGGGTGTTATCCAGCGGGGCTTCGAATGTTGACTGGCCGTTGTCGTCGCGCTCGATCCAGGCGTGGAACGGGACGATTGCTCCGGTCGTGCTGCTCAGCCGGAGGACCCACCGCCCGGAGGGGACGGTCGGCGAGAGGAAGACCCCAATAGTGTTGTCGCCGTTGTTGGGATCGGCGAGCCGGTTCGCCGCAAAGAGGACCACCTGACCTGCCTGTGATGCGGTGGCGCTTTGTCCAGGGGCGAGGATGCCGATGCTTTGGCCTTGGGGCGAGATCAGTTCGAGCCGCAACGCGGCGGCGCCCGGGTACCACAGCTCCAGCTCATTCTGGGTCCGGTCTCCGGGTGCGACAACCCATCCAAGGTCGTGGAACCCGGTGGCCGGTACTGCCGCGGCTGCGTGGATGCCGTCTGCGTAGGAGTTGGAGGCGGCGATGCAGACGCAACGATTGGGCGCTTGGGCCAGCAGGCGGTCAATGCCTTGTTCGACCAGGGTTGATCCGTCGTGGGGGCCGCCATTGGTGCCCAGGCTCACGTTGACGGCGCACGGTGTAGCCCCGGCCTCCTGAAAAACGAATGCCAGCGCCTCGAGAAGTTGAACGGAATCGCCGAAGCTGGTGCCAACGACTTGGGAACCGCTCCAGGGAATGTCGCTGTTGGCGACGTCGACGAAGAGTATCCCGGCCTCAGGTGCCACCCCGGGAACGCCGCTTCCCCTGCCGTTGCCGGCCGCAATGTCCATCACGTGGGTGCCGTGGGCAGGTTCGGCAGGGTCGGGTCCGTAATTAAGCGCCTGGTACGGATCTGCTGTTTTGAGGGCGGCGTTGATGGCGTTTGCAGGATGAACGACGCCGTAGGCGAAGCCGGGTTCTCCCGGACCTGCAGCGTTCTGGTCCCACAGTTTCCTTATCCGGGTCTTACCGTTCGCCTTGAGGAAGTTCTTATGGGCGAAGTCGCAACCAATGTCGACAATTCCTACCATGATGCCCTGACCACCGTGTGAGTTTCCCGGTGGAAGGTTCCCGCCCCCTACGTCGGCCACGGTGGCACTCAGCTGGCGTGAGAGGCGCTGCGCGGCTTTAAGGCTCAGCACGAAATCCTGACTATGCACGTGATCGATCCTTGCGACAGGCACGCGGGCGGTCAGGATGGCAGTGCCGTCGTCGGCGATTTCCCCCACAACGGTACCGGGAGTCACTTCGGACAGCGCCTCAAACGCTGCGACGTCAGTGACCTTGGCGATGACGGCAACTTCGTCGGCCGCGGTGCCGGCCGTGGCCGGTTTGGACTGTCCATGCTGGCGCCAGGCCAGAAGTCGCTGCAGGTGAACATCCATGTTTTCTGGTGCTTCACCGCCCGGCCCACTTAAGGGCGTGAAGTCAAGGGGTGCTGAATCAGGCGGGACGGGTTCAGTGGGAGAACCAATAATCGACATACTTTGTCAACTCCTTCGGTGGAGAAATTAAACACCCTGGTGCACTCTTGCCCGACTGCCGGGCTACTTTGCGTCGCCATTCAACGGGTCGAGGGCACGCAGTGGATCCCCTTCTGAACCAAGGTTGGTCCTGCACCGTTACCACGGCGTTACGGGACCGTGTCAGCCGAGATCGGGAAGGACCGACGGCGGCACGACACCCGGCGGCGAAGGCTGCGGGCCCAGGCGCCAGCATCCGGATCGATGGCGAACAAGGCCGGCTCCAAGAGGACCAGGGCCTTCACCTTGTCGGGGAACCTGCAGGCAAGGTCAATGCCGATGAGACCGCCGGCCCGCCTCTTAACCAACGGAAGGGCCGCCCGAGGCGCCTGGACTGGCCCACTATGTGCGTGGCCCGGCGGTCCGCGCCCCGGCCGCAGTCCCTATCCGGCGTCGAGGACCGGGAGGAACCGGCGGTTCCTGATCCGTGATTCACCGAAATCGATCGCCAACGGTTTAATCTCCCAGGGTCCGCCGCCTCTGGTCTGTGGGCGGCCCACCGCGATGTGGGGTGTCCAATGGGGAAACCTGAACCCAAGGGCACGTGAGCTGAGAATAAAGTCATCGACATTGTCCACGAGCAGCTCGTCCAGCAATTCGTGCAGGGCCTGCACGAGGGAAACCTGATAGTCCCGCACCCTCTCGGGGACGACCACTTCAAGTCCGCACACACTGCCGCCGCCCAGTACGATCAGCCTTTCGGCGCTTCCGGAAAAGACTTCCAGTACCGGCAGCGCCAGCAACCAAGCAACCGTCCTCCGGGTGGCGGCCGCGGTACTCGTGACGCCTTTGGTCCAATCCGCCACGTCCTGGGCGAACTCCGGAAGGACGCCGATGTGCAGCAGGGTAAGGTGCAGCCCCTGCCGCCTGCGCAGCGCATCGACGTGGCCGCCCAGTTCCTCATAGTCGGAGGGCCCGGATCCAATGCTGAGGACCGGCGCCTCCACCGTGATGCGCGGAATGGTTTGCATCCGGGGCCTCCTCTTTTGTCCGTGCCGGCCGTTGCCAGCTGATGCAATTATGCTCCCGCAAGGGAATCCGACCGGGACAGTGCGGTCGGCCGGTCCCGGCGCCGGCTGGTCCCCTGGACGGCCGCCGTGGCGGTTGACGGTAGGCGTAACGGTGCTGTAACGCCTCCATTTGTAGCTTGATCACAGCGTCAGCGGGGGATCCGGCAGGGTTAAATTTGCTTGTGATTCCCTGCTCCGGAAAGGAGGTCACCAATGGCCGAAGAGGAAACACCTAAAGACGAGGAAGCTCCCAAAGATACGGAGCCGCCGAAGGTGAGGTACGAGGTAATCCTGCGCCCTGGGGTGTCGAAGAGGATGGACATGCGCAGTGTGGCGGAACTGGACATGGACCGGGTACCCGACCCCGAGGGAGGCGTGCGGCTGCTGGTGGACATGGACGAGGCGGCCCGTCTCGTCGAGAGCGGGTTTGAGGTAACACTCGTGGCGGCCGCGCCTGCTGGCCCCCTGGACCCCTCGCTGGTCATGGACGACGACGCAGCGCGCGCCTGGCTCGAGGAACGTCTCCGCGGCGTGGAGCGAGAGGGGCAGGACTGATGTACCGCACCGTTTCCCAGCTCGACGCCGCCGGCGGCACCCTGGCCGCGAACTTCCCCCAGCTCTGCTCGCAGTTCGTGCTGCCGGAGCCCTCGGTCCGGGGCCGGCCGGTCCGCGCACTGCGGCTCCGCGCCGGCGGCGGGGGGAACCGCAGGGGTGTCCTGCTGGCGGGCGGCACGCACGCGCGCGAGCTCATGAACCCGGACCTGCTCATCGAAATGGCCGTCGACCTCGTTGCCAGCTACCTGACCGGAAAGGATGTGATCCTCGGCGGCCGGACGTGGCCGGCCGCGGACATCAGACTGATCCTTGAGACCGTCGATCTGTACCTCCTGCCGTGCGTCAACCCGGACGGGCGCCACCGCGTGATGACCGTCGACGGCCTGTGGCGCAAGAACCGCCGGAACAACCCGGGCACGGCGTGCGACGGCGTCGACCTCAACCGCAATGCAGACCTGCTCTGGGGCGTGACGGAGGGGCAGACGTCCTGTTCCCCGTGCGCTGACATCTATTGCGGGCCGTCCGCCTTTTCGGAGCCCGAGAGCCGCAATGTCCGGCACCTGCTGGACGTGCACAGCATCGACTGCTTCGCCGACGTGCATTCCTACTCCGAACTCGTCCTGTACCCCTGGGGTCACGCACCGACCCAGACCGGGGATGCCACCAAGCGGTTCACCACGCTGCCGACAACCAAGTGCCAGCCGATCACGGACGCCAGCTACGCGGAGTACATGACCCCGAGCGACCTCGTACGGTTCGAAACGGTGGGGGACCGGATCGTCCAGGCCATTGCCGACGTCCGAGGCCGCCACTACACCCGCCAAACCGGAATTGGCCTGTATCCCACCACGGGGACCTTGAGCGACTACGCCTACGCGCGGCACATCGCGGACAGCGCGCGGCACAAGACGTACGGCTATACGCTCGAGACCGGCCCGTGGCAGGGCACCGCGGCGGACTCCTTCCATCCGGCCAATCCCGAACCCGTCAAGCGCGAGGCAGAGTCGGGGCTGCTGGCGCTGATCCAGCAGGCATCCGCGCCATAGAGCTGACCGGCTGGCGGCTGCCTGGCCGCGACACGGAGGTCCGTGCAGGTATTACGAAACACAGATAGTTCCTTCCGATAGGCCGGGGACGCTCGCAGGCGCGCCGGGGGCGATCTATGGTGGGAGCATGCCCCGGAACCACGTCCCTGTGCGGCCCCCCGGCGACGATCTGCGTGACCGGCGCGTCCTTGTCGTCGAGGACGACCCCACCGTCAGGGAAGTCGCCTGCGACTACCTCCGTTCCGCCGGCCTCATCGTTGACGAAGCCGTCGACGGGATCAGCGCCCTGAAGGCAGCGGAGCGCACCCGGCCGGACCTGATCGTGCTGGACCGGATGCTTCCCGGGATCAGCGGAGCCGAAGTCTGCCGACGGATCCGGCACGGCGCCTCGACGCCGATCATCATGCTCACCGCGCTCGGCTCCGCCGAGGAACGCATCGAGGGCCTTGAAGCAGGCGCCGACGACTACCTGACCAAGCCGTTTTCCCCTCGGGAACTCGTCCTTCGCGTGCAATCGATCCTTCGACGCAGCGTCACCGACATCACCCCTGAGGCGCCCTTCGTCCTGGGCGGATTCAGGGTGGATGCGTCCAACCGCAGGATCTACAAGGACGGCCGGTTGCTCGCCCTCTCCGTCCGCGAATTCGATCTGCTCGCCTTCCTCCTGAAACATCCCGATCAGGTCTTCAGCCGGACGCAGCTCTTGAAGGAGGTGTGGCGGTGGAATTTCGGGGACCTTTCCACAGTGACCGTCCACGTCCGCAGGGTCCGCGAGAAGATCGAAGACGACCCGACGGAACCGCGGTTCCTGACCACCGAGTGGGGCGTCGGCTACCGGCTGAGCGTGGAAGGAAACGATGAACCATGATTGCGCTGTCGGATTTCGTCACCATCCTCCTCACCGCGGTGGCCGCCGCCGCCGTCGTGGCCTTCATCGCGGGAGTCGCCCTGCGTCTTGCGAGGCACCAATCGATGCTTTGGCGGCTGCTCATCGTCGTCGCGGCCACCGTTGCCTCCATTGCGGCGGCAACAATCGCCATCGCTGCCCAGATGTATATCTCGGATCACGATCTTCTCGTGCTGTGCTGGGTGATCGGTGTCGGCGCAGCCGTCAGCCTGGCGGGCGCCGCCGTGATCGGCGTCGGTATCACCCGCACAGGCGCCCGGCTTCGTTCAACGGCCCGGGCGATCGGGGAGGGCCGGATCGTCCTCCCGGAGGACCACGACGGGCTGGAATTCGCCGCGCTGGCCCGGGAACTGGCCGAAACTTCACAGCGGCTCGCCCGGTCCCGGGAGGAGGTCGCCACGCTGGATGAATCACGCCGGCGCCTCGTCGCCTGGATCTCCCACGACCTGCGCACGCCGCTCGCGGCGTTGCGCGCGATGGCGGAATCCCTCGAGGACGGCGTTGCCGAAGAGCCCGCCCGCTACCACCGGCAGATCCGCGTCCAGGCCGAGACCCTCGCCAGCATGGTCGACGACCTGTTCGAACTGTCCAAAATCCAGTCCGGAACCCTTTCGCTGAACATGGGGCCTGTATCGCTGTTTGACCTGGTCAGCGACGCCGTCGCCGACCTGCACCCGGTCGCCGCATCACGGTCGGTCACGCTGAAGGAGTCCAGCACGGGGAATCTCACCCTCTTCGGCGACGCGCGCGAACTCTCCCGGGTCATCGACAACCTCCTCATGAACGCCATCCGGCATTCCCCCGCGGACAGCGAAATCCTCATCTCCGCCCGGGAGACCGAGGATGAACACGTCGCCCTCAGCATCGTGGACGCAGGCGGCGGGATCCCCGAAGAAGACCTGGGCAAGATCTTCGACGCCGGCTGGCGCGGAACACCATCCCGGACGCCGTCGACCGCAAGCGACATGGCCGCGGGAGCCGGCCTGGGCCTTGCCATCGTGGCCGGCATCGTTGAAGCCCACGCCGGCGGAGTCACTGTCCGCAACGTCCCCGGCGGATGCCGCTTCGATGTCACTCTCCCGCGGTTTGGAGCGCGCACGGCCTAAGGCCGGCGCGCCTTAGCCCGGTTGGCCGCGCAGGGGAGCGGTGGCAAATTCCCGCATGCCCTCGTCAAAGCCTACGGCCGGAGCCCAGCCCAGCTCCGACTTGATCAGCTCCGAGGACGCAGTGATGTGCCGCACGTCCCCGAGGCGGTATTCGCCGGTCACAACCGGCGCCGGCCCGGCGCTGAAGGTGCTCAGCGCCGCGGCCACGTCGCCGATGGTATGCACCTCGTCGGCGCCGACGTTGTAGGCGCGGAAGCCTGGCGCGTTGCCCCGCGACAGCGACTCGGCCGCGGCGATGTTCGCTTCGGCCACATCCCGGACATGGATGAAACTGCGCCGCTGGGCTCCGTCTTCGAAGACTCTTGGCGCCTCGCCGCGGGCCAGGGCCGAACGGAACAGCGACGCGACTCCGGCATAGGGTGTATCGCGCGGCATCCGGGGGCCGTAGACATTGTGGTAGCGCAGGGCCACCGCCGCTCCGCCGGTGCTGCGGGCCCACGCGGCGGCGAGGTGCTCCTGGCTCAGTTTCGATGCCGCGTAGACGTTGCGCGGATCAAGCCGGGCATCCTCGTTGAGCATCGCCGGCGTGAGGACCGCACCCGTGTCCGGGTTCCGGGGATCGTAAATGCCGGCGCGCAGGTCGGCCTCGGTGCGGGGTCCGGGCCTGACCGGCAGGCCGGTCCCGGGATCCGTGTAGGCGCCCTCCCCGTAGACCACCATAGAGGAGGCCAGGATCAGGCGGGGGATGCTGTGGCGTTCCATGGCGGCCAGCAGGACGGCGGTCGCGTAGTCATTGTTGCGGATGTAGTCCGGCGCGTCCGCGAAACTGACGCCCAGCCCCACCTTCGCGCTTTGGTGGGAGACGATGTCGATGTCCTCCAGCGCGGTGTCCACCGCGGCCGGGTCCGTGACGTCGCCGGTGATCAGCTCCACGTGCGGGTCAAAGGCGGGCGGCCCGGGGTGGAGCCCGGGGTCCAATGAGTCCAGAACCCGCACAGCCCATCCCCTGGCCAGGGCAGCGTCCACGATGTGCGAGCCGATGAAGCCGGCACCGCCGGTGATGAGGAGCCTCACCGGGCGGACGCCGCCTCATTCGCAACCGGGAGGGCCATGATCCGCTCCACGGCGTCGTGGTTCATGAGGGTCCGGGGGGAGTAGTCCTCGCCGATCGCGGCGATGGCGTCTTCGAGCACGGCCAGAATGTTGGCCTGGGCATCCTTGATGCGGGCAAAGACGGCGTCGGCGGTCACCGGGTCCGAGCCGTCATGTCCGGTGTCCGCATCGGTGATGAAGGCCAGATTGGCGAAGCCCATGTTGAGCTCGGCCGCCAGGACGGGTTCGGGGTACTGGGTCATGCTGATAAGGTCCGCGCCGCCGCTGACGTACCAGGCCGACTCCGCCTTCGTGGAAAAGCGCGGCCCGTTGATCACCACGACAGTACCCCGCGGGACGTAGGGCAGCCCCCGTGCCGACAGCGCGGCGTCCAGATGGGACCGCAAGGCCGGGCAGAACGGTTCTGCGGCGGGCAGGTGCTGGACACCGGCCGGGGTGACGCCGTCGGCCACGGTGCCGTCGAAGAACGTGTCGGCACGTCCCCAGGTGCGGTCGATCAGCTGGTCGGTGACGGCGAAGGTCCCGGGCCCGAAGCCTTCCCGCAGTCCGCCCACGGCCGAGGATGAAATCACCGCCTCGACCCCGAGGCTCTTGAGCGCCCAGAGGTTGGCCCGGTAGTTGATTTTCTGGGGCGGGAGCGAGTGTTCCCCGCCGTGGCGGGGGAGGAACGCCACGGTCCGTCCGGCGACTTCCGCCAGCGTCACGGGGCCCGACGGCGGCCCGTAGGGAGTGCCGACGTCGACCCTCGCCTGGACGGTTGCTCCGGGGAGCCGGTAGGTCCCGGAACCTCCGATGATTCCGACGCGTGGCCGGGCACTGTGCGGGGATGAATGATCCATAGGGCCATCCTGCCATCCGCGGGACTTGCGCATGGCAGGAACAGTCCCGTCACAGCGGCCCGGGGGCGCCGTTCAAGGCCTGGGTCGGGAGCGCCGGACCGGCGGCCACGCGGAGTTCGGCGCGGCGGCGCAGCCAGGCCCCCGCGGCGACGGCGACCGCCGCAGCCAGCAGCACGCCCTGGTTGATCGCCTCGCTGTACGGGGCCACGGACGGCACCATGTAGATGACGTCCAGGGCCAGGATCACGCCGAGGTATTCCCATCGCCGGCCCAGGACGATGAACGGCAGCAGCATCAGCGCATACCAGGGGTAGTTGGGGCTGACAATCAGCAGTGTCAGCCCGATCATGACGGTCTGCTGGTCCCAGACGTTCCCGGTGCGGGTCCGCCGAAGCACTCCCAGCGCGACGGCGGCGAGCGCGGCCGCGCTGAGCACCGGCGGCCACGGGCCGGCGGAGACGAGCTGCGCGAGCCCGAACCGGATGCCGCCGCTCTGGCTGTAGCCTTCTTCCTTGAGGTACCCGGGCAGGAAGCCCAGGACACCGGCCCCGGCGACCGCCAGGTACGGCACGTAGAGGAGTGCGAAGGTGCCCGCCGCCGCGGCGATGAACCTGACCGGGCGCCGGAAAAGCAGTGCGGGCGCGGCGATGACCGGGATGAGTTTGGTCGCCACCGCCGCCCCGAACGCCGCTCCCGAACGGAGCGGCCTCCCGCCGGCCAGGAGCATCCCGGCGGCGAGGATCAGTGCTCCGCCGAGGAGGTCGACGTGGGCGTTGTTCACGGCTTCGAGCTGCACGAACGGGCTCCACCCCCACACCGCGGCAAGATGGAGGGGCAGGCCGCGCCTGGCCAGGACGCGGAGCAGCATCAGCGTCAGGGCCACGCTGATGAGCAGTCCGGCCAGCTGGAAGGGAAGATATCCGGCCGTGTCCGGGACAGTGGCCCGCACCGCCAGGAAATAGATTTCCGCTGCGGGCGGATAGATGGTGGGCACGTGCGGCCGGTTGATCGCCGTGCACAGCGGATTCCCGGACGGATAACCGGAGGCCGCCACCGATTCCGTCCCGAAGAGGTCCCTGGCACAAACGGGCCTTCCGTCGCCCCCGGAAGAGCCGGACACAAACAGCCAGGCTGGCCGGAGGCTGCTGAGGGTTTCATCGACCGGCACGTACGCATAGGGGGAATGTCCCGCTTTTTGGACGATCCCGTCCCAGGCGTACCGGGCCGCATCATTGCTGGTCCGGGGCGGCGCGCTTACCGCAACCAGGCCAAGAAGCACGGTGCCCGCGAGGACCACGGCCCCCACCCGGCGCCGCGCTACGTGCCGCAGGAAGCGGACGGCGGCGATGAGAACCAGCCACGAAAGGCAGGTCCCGACAACCGGCGCGGACTCGAACGGGTTCCCGGGGAGCACCATCCACCACAACAACGCCGCCCCCACAAGGAACAGCGCCGGAAGGACAACAAACAGCCGGAGCCCGGCGCCGGCCGCCTGCGGTGATGCTGCTGTACTGGGAGTCACTCCTTGATCCTGCCCCATATCGGCCCGGCCCGGGCACGCGGTCCGGGGTTTTCAGGGAATCGTAAGGTCTGGCGCCCCCGCGGCAGCCGGAATAGTGGTGTGATCGAGGTATGGAAAAGCTCACCAATGCGCTGGCCGCCAGATTCGCCTCGCCGACGCGCAGCAGCAGGCTCACGGTGGTCCTGGGGCGCTGGCTCGGGCTGAGCTTCACGATCTGTTTCCTGACCGGGCTTTTCAGCCACGGGCTGCAGGAGCCGCCGTCGTGGATGTTCTTTCCCACCAGCCCCGCCTGGATCTACCAGCTGACGCAGGGGATCCATGTGACCTCCGGCATCGCCGCCATTCCGCTGCTGCTGGCGAAATTGTGGTCGGTCTATCCCGAGCTGTTGAAGTGGCCGCCGGTCAAGTCGGCGGTGCACGGCCTGGAGCGGGCATCCATAGCATTGTTCATAGCCGCGTCGCTCCTGCAGCTGACAACGGGGCTGATCAACACCTACAAGTGGTACCCATGGCCCTTTCCGTTCCGCGAAACGCACTTCTGGCTGGCCTGGGTCATCTGGGGGTCGTTGCTGCTCCATATCGCTGTGAAGCTTCCTGTGATCGTGGAGCACTGGCGTGCCCGACCCGCTGACATGCCCCGGACGGCCTCCGGCGCCGGCGCCGCTGCCCCCGTGACCGACGACGGCGCAGCAGCCCCGGCGCCCGGCCGCTGGTCGAGGCGGGCTTTTCTGGCCGCCGTCGGTACCACCACGGGCGTCGTCGTGCTCACCACGGCAGGGCAGTCGTTTTCGTGGCTGGGCCCGTTCAATCTTTTTGCCCCGCGGGCCATGGGAACCGGCCCGCAGTCCGTCCCGGTGAACCGGACCGCGGCCGATGCGAAGGTCGCGGCCCTGGCGCAGTCCGGGGATTGGCAGCTCATCCTCACCCACCGGGACGCCCGCCGCACCTTCACCCTGGATGAGCTCCGCGCACTGCCGCAGTACGAGCACGAACTTCCCATCGCCTGCGTCGAAGGCTGGAGCCAGACGGCCCGGTGGCGCGGCGTGCGGATCGTGGACCTGGTCGCGGCCATCGGGGCGCCGTCGTCGTCGTCCCTCCGCGTTACCAGCCTGGAGCCCGAGGGCGTGTACCGGACGATGGCCATGCCCGCCGTGTATGCGCAGGATGAACGCACCCTGGTGGCCCTGGAATTGAACGGCGAGACCCTGGACCTGGACCACGGGTATCCCGCCCGTATCATCGCTCCCGGACGCCCCGGCGTCCTGCAAACAAAGTGGCTGCAGACTGTGGAGGTCCTGTGAAACCCGCAATGCCGGCGAAAGCCTCAACACGCGCCCGCGCAGGAAAAGCTGCCGCGGGAAAATCTGTGCGGATCTGGCGGATCGTCCTCGGAGTGGCGGGCGTGGCGTTGCTCGGATACGGGCTCCTGGGCCTGCCGACCAAGCTCGGCCCCCCGCAGCTGCTCGGGCTTCTGGTGTGGCTGGCGGTGGCTGTCCTTCTGCACGACGGCGTGATCGTGCCGGTCTCCACCTTGGCCGGCGCGGGTCTCACCCGGCTGGGATCCGGGTTGCGCCCGGCGTCGGCGGCTGTACTCCGTGGCGCACTCATGACGGGAGCCGTGGTGACCCTGATCGCGGGGCTGCTGCTGAAAGCGCAGTCCGTGGCCCGCAATACAAGCGCCCTGGAGGGCGACTACGCCGCCAACCTGCTCTGGTTCTGGGCGGTCCTGGCAGTCCTGGCCGCCCTCCTGGTTTACGGGATGGAACGGCCGGGCTCGGGCCGTGGCGAGAGGCGGCAAAAAACGCGGCCCTGAAGCCGCTGGACGGCGGTGACGGTCCAGCCGCCGGCCCGCGCCCGGGATGCCAGGCCCGCCGTGCCTGTCCTGGCCCAGGAGAACGGCTCGCTCCGGTTCCCCCGCTCGTCTTCCAGCACCGCCGAATAGACAGTATCGATCTCCTCGTCGGCCTCCACCTCCACCAGCAGCGTCCCGGACGGCGCAATGAGCTGCCGGCATCGCCGCAGCAGGGCGGTGACGCTTCCTCCGATGCCGACGTTGCCGTCGAGCAGGATGACAGACTGCCAGTGGCCCGACTGCGGTACCGGGGCGAAGATGGACTGCTCACAGGCACGGGCCCCGCGGCCGCGGGCCCAGCGGACCGCTTCGGCGCTGGTATCGATGCCCAGCGCTGCCAGGCCCAGTGGTTGGGCAGCGGCAAGGAGCCTGCCCGGACCGCAACCCACATCAAGGACCGGCCCCTGGAGACTCTGCAGCAATGACCGCTCCATCGGGCTGGCCTCCTCGCACCAGTTGCGGACATCGAACGTTACCGGCCCGCCGCAATGGTGCCCGCTGTCCGGACGCAGTGTCAGCAGTCCGGACCCGGTCTGCAGTGCCCGGGCGTAGGGCTCACAGTGGCCCTGGCCGAAGTGGGCGGCCGGTGCCGCTCCGGCGGCCATCACCGCAGTGCTTTCGCACTTTGCAGTGAGCCCCGCACCCGGGCCGCGGTTTCAGCCACGGCGCAGGCGAACCCGCTGCCCGGAATCTCGGCCGCGATCTGCAGGGCGTCACTGAAGTGGTCCATGTCCCTGAGCTCCGGAAGGATTCCGACGGCCAGCCCCGCCGCGGCGAGCCGGGCGAGCTGCTCGGCCCCGGTCGTGTCAGTGGACATCGGCACTCCCCGGATCAGTGCTGCGTCGGGCCGGCGCAGCGCCAGGGCCCAAAACCCGCCATCCGTCGCCAGGCCCATCCACGCCTCATGAAAGGGCGCCGGTGAGGACCAGTCATCGAGCAGCGGCGCCACATGGTGTGGTGAGAATTGTGGCGTATCCATGCCGATGATGAGCAGGGGGCCGGTGACTGCGTCGCAGATGGCCGCCAGCCGTTCGTCCAGGTCCCCGGATGCCTGCGGCACCACCGTGAAGTATTCGGCGTCCGCCGGGGCCGGCGTTCCGAGCATGACCAGGAGCCGGTCCCGCGCCGGGAGGAGCCGCACCGTATCCAGGGTCCGGCTGAGACTCAGCTGTGCCAGGGCCGCGGCCTGTTCGGGGGTCAGCGGTGGGCTGAGCCGGGTCTTGACCCGCCCCGGCACGCACTCCTTGGCGATGACCGCCACTGTCAGATCCATGCTGTTCCTCATATACGCTATTCGCTGCGGGCGGCCTTCCGGACCGGTCCGGCAGGCAAGGCCGCCGCGGCAGCCTTGAGCTGCACCGACATGTCCCGGACCGCGGTCAGCGTTCCGCGGACCGTGCCGGTCACCTTCGACTTGCCGGTGCGCGGGGCGTATGGCACCGGGGTTTCCCTGATCCGCCAGCCTTGCCGGCTCGCCTTGAGGAACATTTCCAGCGGGTAGCCGCTACGGCGGTCTTCCAGCTCCAGGGACAGCAATCCGGCACGGCGCGCCGCCCGCATCGGTCCGAGATCCGTCACCCGTTCCCCGGTCAGGCGCCGGAGCCGCCATGCCAGGACAATATTGGCCAGGCGGGCGTGCAGCGGCCATGAGCCGCGCTGCGGCTGGCGGCTGCCCAGCATGAGGTCGGCGCTGCCGGCGATGACCGGTGCGAGAAGCTCCGGGAGCTGCGCCGGGTCCAGTGAGCCGTCGCAGTCGCAAAAGGCGACGAATTCCGCCGTGGCTGCGAGGAGGCCGGCATGGGCGGCGGCCCCAAAGCCCCGGCGTTCCTCCCTCACCACGATGGCGCCCAGACCGGCCGCCAGTTCGGCGGAACCGTCGGTGGAGCCGTTGTCGACGACGATGGCACGGTACCCCTCCGGCATGCGGGACAGCACCCAGGGCAGGGCGCTCGACTCGTTCAAACACGGTAGGACGACATCCACGATGGTCACTTCACTCACCTCTCAAGGCTACGGTTCCCGCGGTGTCGCTTCGCCCGGGATTCCTTACGGAATGCGCACGGAAAAGTGCCACAGACCCCCAAGGGGGAGCCGTGGCACTTCCCGCCGGTGCAGACCATGTATCCGGCAGGTTCTCCTGGTGCGGACTACTTGGCGTTGACGGTGATCTTGGCGACGCCGACGAGCATGCCGGCCTTCACGGCGTCGGTCTTGAAGGTCTTGTTCAGCAGGCCTGCGGCGGTGTCGGAGATCAGCACACGGGTGCCCTCCAGGATGGCGGTGTCGCCCGCGGCCTGGAGCGGCTTCAGGGTGGATCCGTCGAGGTTGAAGATGTAGGCCTGCTTCGCGGCGACCGTGCCGTTCACGGCAACGTCACCGTAGAGCTTGGAGGTGCCCGGGTCGATGGTGAAGTTGGTCAAATCCACCTTGGTGTCACCGGCGGTGAGGGAGAACCCGGAGCCGGCGTGGCTGATCAGGCCCTGGACGTAGGGACGGTAGGCCTTGGCGGGGTCGTAGTAGTCGACCTTGCCGCCGGTGACCGGGAAGACCAGCGACCCGTCGGTCAGCGCGGCGGTGCCGACGACGCCGGGGGTCAGTTTCAGGGTCTCCAGGGCCTTGGCGAAGGAGGCGTCCAGCTTCACGGCGGTGGACACCCCGGTCAGTGCCGGGATAGAGGCCAGCGGCTTCGGCATTTCAGCCGACGCGGCGGACGGGGAGGCCGGCGCGCTCGAGGCGTTGTTGGCCGGGCTGCAGGCGGCCAGGGAGAACATGAGAGAACCGGCGGCTGCGATTCCGGCGAAAGTCTTGATTGATGTACGCATTGGTGTAGTCCTTTTTGTCATTGATTTTTGTCATTGATTCGTGCTCTGCCTGTCCCCGCGGCCGTGGTTCATGCCATGAACCCTCAGCGGGGCCGGTGTTTGTCTGTCAGGAGTACTTCGATATCAGCCACACCGCGGATGGGTTGTACAAAGACTGTGGCCGTTCCGTTACTCGGTGAGGCGCGGGGGAGGACGTAGTCGGACGCCGCGATAGGCACAGAGGAGTGCCGGAAACCAGAACGTCCCGTCGGCGGAGGATTTCGCCCGCAAGCGTCTTCTGAGGTGGGCAACGCGTTTCTTCGGACGCGGAGTGAGGTTTGTTCATCGCAGCCATAGTCAGAGCACGTGCGTCTACTTCTGTCTATGCCAATCTCATCCAGGTCCGCTGTGCACTCCGGCAAGCAGTGCCAATCCAAACAGTAGATCAGGCGCCCGATGAAAAACTGGGGTCAGCTGTCTGTGGAGTCCCTGGGCATGATTCCTGACCGGCTGAGGAGAGCCCGGGTCTTCGGATGTTCGGGGTGGGTGAAAATGGCTTCCGGTGGCCCTTCCTCGACGATGACGCCTAGGTCCATAACGACGATCCGGTCTGCGATTTCCCGAGCGAACTGCATTTCATGGGTAACGATGACCATGGTCGTCCCCTGCTGGGCGATCCTCTTGATGACCGCCAGGACCTCCCCGACGAGCTCGGGATCGAGCGCGGACGTCGGCTCGTCGAAGAGCATGACGCTGGGCTCCATGGCCAGGGCGCGTGCGATGGCGACGCGTTGCTTTTGACCGCCGGAGAGCTTGCTGGGGTAGTTCTCCATTTTGTCCGCGAGTCCGACCAACTCCAAGGTCGGTACCGCGATTTCCCGCGCTGCCGCCGCCGACATTTTTTTGACGTCGCGGAGCGGCGCCATGACGTTGCCCAATGCTGTTTTGTTCAGGAACAGGTTGAATTGCTGGAATACCATTCCGATATCGGTACGCTTTTTTGCAGTGACGGAGGCTTTTTCGCTGATCAGTTCCCCGTCCTTCTCCTCGTAGCCGATGAGATGTCCGTTGACGTAGATTCTCCCTGCCTCGATGGTTTCAAGTTTGTTGATGCAGCGTAATAGCGTGCTCTTGCCTGATCCGCTGGAGCCAAGAATGACGACAGTTTCACCGCGGTGGACCGTTAGATCGACACCCTTGAGCACTTCGACTCTCTTCTGCACATGGGCGCGGCCGGTAAGTCGGCTCCACAGCGTGCGCTTCGCTTCAGAGACGAAGGTTTTGTGTACATCGCGAACGGTGATGATGGTGTCGTCAGCCACTGGCCCGTGCCTTTCGTTCCAGCACTACCACGACGCGCGAGAGTGGGAGGCTGATTATCAGATACAGAATGGCCGCGGCGGTGTAAATCGCCGTGGTCTGAAACGTCTGGCTGTTGAGGATATTGGCCGTCTTCAGGATTTCCGTAACCGCGATTACCGAGGTGAGGGCGGTGTCCTTGATCATGGCAATGAAGTAGTTTCCGATCGGTCCCATGGAGACGACGAACGACTGCGGAATCACGACCTTCCACAGGGTCTTGTTTGGTGTGTATCCGAGCGACAGCGCGGCCTCGGTCTGGCCGTGCTCCACCGAGAGAATGGCCGAGCGGAACACTTCGGACAGATAGGCCGCATAGTTCAGTCCGAGGCCCAGGATGCCGGCCGGGACAGGCTCGATTTCGATTCCGATGCTCGGCAGGACGAAGAAGATGTACACCAGCTGTACCAGCAGAGGGGTTCCGCGGATGACCTCGAGGTAAAAGGTGGCGATCCCGCGAAGGATTCTAAGGGTGGAGATGCGTGCCAGTGCGACCAGCAGGCCCAGGACAAGAGCCAGCGCCATGGCTCCGAGCGCTAGTTGAACGACGACGGGTACAGCGGCAAGCAGCGCCGGGAATACGTCGAGGGTGTTGCTGATGAAGTCCATGAAGGAATCCCTAGTTTAGGGTCGGGGCGAGGCCGGCGGCTGGCCGCGGCGTCGCTGTCGTCAGGCGGGCAGCCGCCGGCCGGGCAAGAATTTACTTGGCTATGTTGTCTTCGCCCAGGCCATATTTCTTGAGGATTTCGAGGTACTTCGGTGTTTTCTTGAGGTCTGCCAGTCCGGAATTGAGGTCGTTCAGCAGCTGCGTGTCGTCCTTGCGGACTCCTGCGCCGATGGTGCCTGGGTAATAGGGCTTGTAGGGTGTGACGAGCTTCAGCTTGGGGTTTGGTTTCTGGACCAGGCTGTACCCGATCACCGCGCTGTCCGTGAATACGGCGTCAACCTGCTTGTTTTCGATCGCGGCCAGCAGGGCTGCCTGGGAATCGAAGAGCTTCACCTGGCTTCCTCCGAGGCTGTCGACGAGGTCCTTGAACACGGTACCGGTCTGGGCGCCGAGCACCTTCCCCTTGACGTCATCCCGGGAGGCGAGAGTGGAATCCGCCGGGACCACCATTGCCTCGCCCTCGGTGTACCAGGGGTCGGTGAAGTTGATCTGTTTCTTTCGGTCGTCGGTGATGTACATGGCATCGACGATGGCGTCGGCTTTCTTCGCTGAAAGTGCGGCGATCAGCGTGGCGAACTCGGAGGTGAAGACCTTAATCTTCCATCCCTTGTTGGCGGCGATGGCGTTGATTATTTCCCCGTCTATGCCCTTGAGTTCGCCGCTTGCCTGATCGGTGAAGGAGAAGGGAGCGTCGTTGGAGGTGGCGATTGTGATCGTCTTCTGTTCCCCGCCGCCGCTGGCGCCGCCGGTGGATGAGCCGGAGCCGCAAGCCGACAGCGCCAAGGCAACCACCAGGCCCATGGGTATCAGAGCCTTGAGGCGCTTGCGCGGTTTGATCGAACATTTCATCGGGGTGCCTTTGTTAGTGGTGCGGGTGTTATCGGTTGAAACGAGTGAGGCGGAGTGTCGCTGTGGTTTTGTGGGCTTCCATGCCCTCGAATGCGGAAATCGCCGCAACGTAGTTGGCCAACAGGGGAGTCGCCTCCTTCTCGACCCGCTGGAAGGTCAGCGGTTTGAGGAAGCGGGCCACGGACAGGCCGGCTGAGGAACGTGCGCCGCCGCCGGTGGGCAGGACGTGGTTGGTGCCCGAGATGCCCTTGTCCGAGTATGCGACGGTGGACCATGGCCCCAAAAAGATGGAGCCGTAGTTCTTTAAGTTCTCGTGGTAGTAGTTGTCGTCGACGGTCTGGATTTCCAAGTGCTCCGGAGCCAGGAGATCCATGATTTCCACGGCTGTTTCCCGGTCTTCGGCCACGTAGACCGTTCCGTAATCGCGCCATGCAGGACCCGCAATGTCGCGGGTAGCCAGCGTTTCCAGCTGCTTTTCGATGTGTCGGATGACTTCCTCGCCCAGGGGCGGTGATGTGGTGACAAGTGATGCCGGTGACTGCGGACCATGTTCGGCCTGGCCCAACAGGTCTGCTGCAACGAGTTCCGGATCCGCGGACTCATCGGCGATCACGGCGACCTCGGACGGCCCTGCGAGAAGGTCGATGCCGACCCGGCCGAAGAGCTGGCGTTTGGCCTCGGTCACGTACGCGTTACCGGCTCCGACCAGGATGTCCGCGGGTTGCTCCCCGAGCAGTCCGAACGCCATGGCGGCCATTGCCTGCACGCCCCCGATGGCGAAAGCCCGATCAACCCCGGCCAGGTAAGCGGCGTGCAGAACGGCGGGGTGTCCGCCGGAGGGGCCGGTGGGCGGAGTGCACGCGATGACACTGGGAACGCCGGCCGCTTTGGCAACGCCGACGGTCATGAAGGCGCTGGCGAGGATGGGGAAGCGCCCGGCCGGCAAGTAGGCGCCAACGCGGGGAACAGGGACGTATTTCTGCCCAACCACGACGCCCGGGAGGATCTCCATCTCGAATTCGGTCAGGTGTTCTCGCTGCTCGAGGGCAAACAGGCGGGTGCGCTCCGCGCCGGCGGCCAGTGCTTCACGGAGCGCGGGGGTGAGCTGGTCGCCGGTTTTAGCGAGTTCAGCCTGGCTGATCTCGACGTTGTTGCCGGACCAGCCGTCCAGTTTCCGGGAGTATTTCAGAACGGCGTCCATTCCGTTCTTCTCGATGTCCGCGAGCATGTGGGAAACGGATTGGACGACTTCCGGAAGACGCTGGGCGGGGATGCCTCCAATGGCGGGTTCCTTGAGCGCAGTGAAATTGCCGCGGATAAATGCCCTGTCGGACTCGCTGATCCACATTGCGACTGACCTTCTCGATTTGTGCATTGGGCCATCTTGGTATCATGTTGCGCCTATGCGCCGCGACGCGCAACATCGGCACAGGCTACTGATCCTCAGGCTTCTGGCACGCCTCTGGCTGGCCAGCGAAACCGTCATTCCCAATGCGTTTCTGCTGGCCTGGCGACGGTCGCAGAGTTCGACAGTGACCTCGTCCAGGCACCCTGGAGGCATGAAGGTAGCCAGGGCCAGAGGCAGGCTCCGGGGAAGCAGCCCAAGCTACCGCCCGGACGGGGAACACATCTGGACAAGCTGCACGCCGCGTGCGAACACACTAATGTATGAGCTCGCCGAACTGTTCTCCGTTGGCCGTGCCACCGCCTATCGCGCGGTCGAACGGGCGGTCGAACGGGCGCACCAGAGCTGTAGTCTGTGCAAATGACGACTGACTTTGTGGGAGGCCTCGCCGTCGTTGTCTTGCTGTTGTTACTCGCGCGGCTTGTGGTTCCGGGACTGCCCCCGCAAAGCCTGGCAGCCCGGCTCACGCCCGTGGACGCCGGGCTGGCGGCGGCAGGTATCGCCGGCCTGGTTCTTCATTGCGCTTCGATGTTCTTTGAGCCGGTGGTCAGTTCTTTTCCGGGGAGCGCGGCCGTGATCAGCCAGATCAATTCGATGGGCCCGGCAAGCGTGATCTGGTATGCGGTTCCGTCGCTTCTGCTTCTTGCCGGCCTTCGGCGACACGACACTGTGGTCCTGGCAGTTTTAGCCGTTGCGCTGCTTACAGTAGGCGTGACCATGTATAATGGCGCGGCCCTCTGGATCCACCTGGACGCCGTCTTTGCCGCTGGTGTCGTGACCGCGGCGATCCTGTTCCTTCTCGTGGTGCCACCGTGGCGGACCGGGCCAGAGTCCCTTCGGCGCTGACAATCGGTGGTCAGGCATGCCGTACCGACTACTGTGAAGCTTGCGTGTTCGTTACCGCCGCGGAGCCCGTCCTGACGGGCACCGCCAACCGTTGACACTGCTCAGGGCCGCGAGGAGACTTCTGCTTTGGGAGGTGCCACTTCGAAAGGAGCCCCAAAATGACGTGGCATGTCGAGGGGACGTATTTTGAGAATTGCAATTGCAACATGGTCTGCCCGTGTACGGCTTCGGGGCAGACCGCACCTGCCGACAACGAACGCTGCAACGTGGCCTTGGCCTTCCACGTGGACACCGGTGACATAAACGGTGTCGACGTCGGTGGCCTGACAGTCTGCGTCGTCGCCGATACACCGGCCCTGATGGGCGACGGTGGGTGGAAGGTGGCTGTCCTGATGGATGCCGCGGCCTCGGCCGAGCAGGCTGAGGCGCTCGGAGCAGTCTTCGGCGGCCAGCTCGGTGGACCGATGGAGGGCCTGGCCCCTTTGATCGGTGAAATGGTGGGAATAGAGTCTCTGGAAATGGCCTACGCCGACGACGGGCGTAGGCACCAGGTCCGCATTGGCAGTGCCGTCGAGATGGCGGTTGAGGACTTCATGTCTCCCCTGGACCACACAGGACGTGGAGTGAAAATCAGCGGGGTCGGATTCCCGGCCGATACCCTGGCAGCCGGCACGGCAAGCACCGCCCGGGTGGACGTGTTCGGGATGACCTGGGACAACGCGGGGAAGAACTCCTTCTCGGCGCCCTTCGCCTGGTCGGCTTAGGGTGCCCGGGCGGAGCTACCTGGCCGTTAGCCACCATGCCGGAGAGCTGGCGTTGATCGGGTGCGCCGCACTGGCGTGGTACATCACTTTCTCAGGCTTTGGGGGCATGTCCACAGGTCCGGGGACGATGGGACTCGGGCTCTGGCAGTTCCTGGCGGTGTGGGCGCTGATGATGGCCGCCATGATGTTGCCGGCACTCGCCCCGTTCACATCGACGTATCTCCGGTCCCTCCGTGCCGTGCGCAGCAGCCGTGTCAGGGCCGCCCGGACGGCTGCCTTGGTTGGCGGTTACCTTTTGACATGGATCGGGTTCGGCATGCTTGCATTCGCGGCCGCAGCGCTGTCGGCGCTACTGGCTGAGAACGCGGCGGATCTCGCACCCTGGGTGGGCGCGGGAGCGCTGGCGGCGGCCGGGGTGTACCAGCTGACCCCGCTGAAGGATTTCTGCCTCAGACACTGCCGGTCGCCGATGGCTTTCCTGCTGCATGTATCCGGATACAAGGGCCGGCTACGGGATGTCCGCGTCGGCATCTACCACGGCATGTACTGCGTCGGCTGCTGTTGGGGGCTCATGGTCGTGCTGATCGCCGTCGGTGTGATGAACCTGGCCTGGATGGCCGTGCTCACGGTGGTCATCTTCCTGGAGAAGACGTGGACACACGGGCCTGCCTTCAGCAGGATCGCCGGAGCATTGCTGATCGTCTTCGCGCTCTTCGTCCCGGCACACCCGGACCTGCTGCCCGGACTCCACATGACCGCGGGCATGTGAGGAAGGTAATCGGCACGGTCGACTGGCCCCGGAACGCGATCGGCGACGGCGGCACCGGGTGGGGTGCCGCCGTCGCCGATTGGTCTTGGCGCGTCGCGGGAGAGGTACAGAGTAGCCGCGCCTCCGGAGCGGATTGGTGAATCCGGGCGCGGCTACCGTGCCGGCGTGATCCGTCCGGTGACTTCGCCGAAGCTGATGAGCGAGCCGTCGGGGCCCGGGGCGGTGCCGCGGATCCCGACGGTGTTCCCGTCCTCCAGGAAGCTCATTTCCCGGCCCGACGCCAGCTGCAGGGGTTCCTTGCCGCTCCAGCTCAGCTCCAGGAAGGAACCGCGCTGGTCTTTCTCGGTGCCGGAGACGGTGCCGGAGGCGAAGAAATCCCCGGACCGCAGGCCCGCACCGTTGACGGTCATGTGGGCGAGCATCTGCGCCGCGGTCCAGTACATCGTGGCAAAGGGAGGCCGGGACACGGTCTGCCCGTCCAGGACCACCTCCAGGGCGAGGTCGAAGCCCCACGGCTCGGTGCGGCTGTCATCCAGGTAATCGGCGAGGGCTTTCGCCCGGGCCGGGGGCGTGACGCGGGCGCCGTCGAGGGCCTGCAGGGGAACCACCCACAGCGAGACGGAGGTGGCGAAGGATTTGCCCAGGAACGGGCCCAGCGGGACGTACTCGAAGGCCTGGATGTCGCGGGCGGACCAGTCGTTGACCAGCACGAGGCCGAAGATGTGGTCGCGGGCGTCGGCCAGCGTGACCTCTCCTTCCGGGGCACCGGCGCCTATGACGAACCCGACCTCGGCTTCGATGTCCAGCCGGCGGGACGGTCCGAAGGTCGGCACGCCGTCCGCCTCCGGCCGCAGGCCCTTGGGCCGCGGAACGTCGGTGCCGGACGGGACGATGGTCCCGGCGCGGCTATGGTAGCCGATGGGCAGGTGCTTCCAGTTGGGCGTCAAAGGAGCCTGGTCCGGGCGGAAGATCCGGCCCACATTGGTCGCGTGGTTTTCCGAAGCGTAGAAGTCCACGTAGTCGGCGACGGTGAACGGCAGGTGCAGCCGCACGGCGTCGACGGGGTGCAGGTCCGCCGCCAGGGCGGCGGCCGCGGCGGCGGACCCAATAAGCGCCGTCAGACGGGTGCGGAGTTCCTCCCAGACCGGCCGGCCTGCGGCCAGCAGGGCGTCCAGGTTGGGGCCGGCGACGGCGGCGCGCACGGCGGCGGAAGCCCCGGCGTCGGTGGTCATTGCGGCCGCCACGTCCAGCAAGGAGTTGCCGATGCGGACGCCCAGGCGGGCAGCCTGGCCGGAGGGGGCGAAGGAGGCATAGGGAAGATTCTCGATCCCGAAGCCCTCGGTGGCGTACTTCCGGGCGATGCTGCCGTTCTCGGTGGTGGCGGTCATGCTGGTGTCGCTTCCTGTTCGGTCTGGACATGGGTGGTTTGCGCGGCGGCGGTCCCGGCGGGCAGCAGCCCGAGCTCTTCGAGGCTCTCGGCCGGTTCGGCGACGCTGCAGGTGCCGAAGGAGATGAACTCCCGGCGCCAGTCCGGGGAGATGGCGGCGGCGGAAGAGAGGGATTGGAACCGTACCGTGAGCGCATGGCTGTCCGTCTCCAGCAAGGCCTCTTCGAGCTGCCCGGCAGCTCCGCCCTGCCGGGCCAGGGCCGCGGCGACGGCGATGTTGAGGAAACCATGGTGGGTGAAGCCGGTGACCGGGTTGGTATAGCGGACCGCCTGGTGCAGCCCGGCCGTCAGTTTGAACGGGATCTCCTTGCCGACGGCGGAGGCCAGGGTGGCGGCCAGCTGCGCCGGCGTCGGGAAGAGATGGTCCTCGATTCCGCCGGTGCGGTACTTCAGCCGGACACCGGTGCCGGCGATCGTGTCCAGCGCACCCGCGGCGATCTGGCCGGCGGTGAGCTCCACATAGATCTGGATGCCAGTAGCTGCCGCCGCGGCGGCAGCTTCGGCCAGCTCGCGTTCCCAGTCGGCCTGCTCCGGACTGGTCTTCAATTCGACGGCGGTAATCCGCAGCTCCGGCCCCGCGGCGCGGGCCTCCAGCGCAGCGGAAAGGCCGCCGGCGGGAGTGACCACGCTGATCCGGACCGGCCCCGCGGACAGATCCCGGCCGGCGGCGAGCTCCCGCGCCCGGGGCAGGTCGGCGAGCGGCAACACCAGGGGCCCGACGGCGGCCGCCAGCGGCGTGCGCCGTCGCGCGACATGCTCAGCGATTGCCTGATCCAGCGGCGCAAGGCCGGGCGGGAACACGGCGGCGTCGTCGAAGAAGCCGAGGAACGCCGAGGGTACGTGGGCCGGCTCAACCATTGATCCACCGTCCCCCGGTCCAGGATGAGGCGTATTTCCCGTCGTCGGAGGCCAGGGCCGCTTCGCCCAGGTCCAGCGGGCGGAAGGTGTCCACCATGACGGCGAGCTCGTCGAAGTACTCGGCGCCGAGGCTGGCCTCGACGGCGCCGGGCTGCGGGCCGTGGGGGTGGCCGCCGGGGTGGATGGAGACTGAGCCCCTGGCGATGCCGGAGCCCTTGCGGGCCTCGTAGTCCCCGTCGACGTAGAACATGATCTCGTCCGAGTCGACGTTGGAGTGGTAGTAGGGCACGGGCACGGAGAGCGGGTGGTAGTCGACCTTGCGGGGGACGAAGTTGCAGATCACAAAGTTGTTGCCCTCGAAGACCTGGTGCACGGGCGGCGGCTGGTGGACCTTGCCGGTGACGGGCATGTAGTCATTGATGTTGAAGACGTACGGGTAGAGGCAGCCGTCCCAGCCGACGACGTCGAAGGGGTGCTCCGGGACGGTGTGGATGGTGCCGGCCAGGCCGTTGGGGCCGGACCCGCGGTGCTTGATGTAGATGTCCACGTCCTGCTCCTCCACCAGGAGCGGGCCCCCGGGGCCGCGCAGGTCCCGCTCGCAGAACGGGGCGTGCTCGAGCAGCTGCCCGTGTTTGGACAGGTATTGCCGGGCCGGGCCGATGTGGCTGGTGGCCTCGATGAAGTAGAGCCGTGCCGCGTCCCCGTCCTGGATGACCCAGCGGTGGTTGGTGGCGCGCGGGATGATCACGTAGTCGCCCTGGCTGACCGACAGGGACCCGAAGACGGTTTCGACGACGGCGGCACCGGACTCCACGTAGATGCACTCGTCGCCGGTGGCGTTGCGGTAGAGCGGGGAGGTCCTGCCGGCCCGGGCATAGCTGATGCGGACGTCGGCATTGCCCAGGATCAGCCGGCGGCCGGTCACCGCGTCCGTCTCCCTGGCCTGCTCATCGGTGAACAGGTCGTGGAGCAACAGGTGCCGGGGGAGCAGCGGGGCATTCGGGGTCAGGGTCTGGTCCGGGAGGTCCCAGACGCGGGCGCCGACGATCGCGGACGGAATGGTGCGGTGGTACAGGAGGGAGGAGTCCGAGGAGAACCCTTCTTCGCCCATCAGCTCCTCGTAGTAGATGTCGCCGGAATCGGCGCGGAACAGGGTATGCCGGGTCTTGGGGATGGCACCTTGCTGGCGGTAGTAGGCCATGTCGCACTCCTTCGTGATTTGCGGTCTCCCAAAATGATAAACGCATTTACTAAATATGGCGAGCCCCGTCACCGCTTTCCCCGCCGGGACCAGGGGGTGGAGTCGGGATGATGCGGCTGGGGTACATTGGGCGGCATGACTGAGCAGCAGGGCGCGGAGCCGGACGTAACGGAGCGGAGCGCCAAGGATCTGGACTACTGGTCCTTCGTGGAGCTGGCCAAAGAGCGGCTGGACCACGAGTTTGATGACAATGACGCGAGGGCCACGCGGGTGATCCTCACCCTGAACCGCGCCGCCAGCCTCGTGACCTACGACCTGGAGTCGAGCATCCACCGCCCGCGCGGCGGATCCTGGTCCGCCTTCCGGATGATGTTCGTCCTCTGGCTGGCAGGGCCTATGGAACCCAACGTGGTGGCCAATCTGGCAGGGATGAGCCGGGCCGCGGTGTCCAACCTGGGCAAGACCCTGGTTGCCAGGGGCCTGCTGCGGAAGGAGGCCGCGGCAGTCGATGGCCGTGCCGTCACGCTGACCCTCACCGACGCGGGGCTGGCGGAGATCCGGGACATCTTCCGGGAGCAGAACCGGCGGGAGACGAGCTGGGCTTCGGTCCTGACGGACATTGAGCAGGACCTGCTGGTGATGCTGCTGGAGAAGCTGATGTCCCAGCGCGAGCAGGTGGGCGCCAAGGCGAGGAACTGACAGGCCGGGAGGGCCTCCTCGCCTGCGAAAGTAATACACGTATTGACTAAACCTTTGTGATCCTCCTAACATGGCATACCGAACGACCATTCGATCGCCAGTTCATAGGAGCACGATGAGCGAGCAGCCAGCGCAGTACAGCTACGAAGAGAAGCCGAGGGACTTCTGGGCCCAGCCCCACCCGGCCGTCGTCGTCGGCGGCGGCCCGATCGGCCTGATCACCGCGCTCGGGCTGGTGCGCCGCGGCATCCGCACGGTGGTGGTGGAAGCGGGCAACTCGGCCTCTGTCGGCTCGCGGGCCATCTGCACCTCCCGCCACACCCTTGAGGTGCTGGACCGCCTCGGCGCAGGAGACCTGGTCCAGGATGATTCCCTCCTCTGGTCGCGGGGCCGCAGCTTCTACCGCGACGAAGAAGTCCTCAGTTTCGAGATGCCTTCCTCCCCGGCCAGCGTCCGGCCCGCCATGGTCAATATTTCCCAGGCGGTCATCGAACAGCATCTCATCGACATTCTCCGCGCCGAGCCCCTGGCCACCGTCTTGTTCGAGGCCAGGCTCACCAAGTGCACGGAGCACCCCGGTTCCGTGGAACTGCGGATCGAGACCCCGGCCGGGGAACGGACCCTGTCCGCCGCCTGGGTGGTCGCCGCGGACGGCGCCCGCAGCGAGGTGCGGAGCCAGCTGGGCCTGCGCCTGAGCGGCACCAGCTATGAGGGCCGCTACGTCATCGCGGACATCCGCTGGAAGAGCCGGTGGCCCACCGAGCGCAAGGTCTGGTTCGATCCCGCCAGCAACCCCGGCTCGACCATCATCATGCACCAGCAGCCGGACGATATCTGGCGCGTGGACTACCAGCTGGACGACGCCGACGACGCGGCCGCCGAAACCCAGCCTGACCGCATCCGGGAGCGGATCGCCCGCCACTTCGCGTGGCTGGGCATGCCGGACGAAGAGTATGAGCTGGTCTGGTCCAGCCTCTACCAGGCCCGCGCGCTGTCCCTCGACAGCTACCGGCACGGCCGTGTCCTCTTCGCGGGGGACGCCGCCCATCTGGTGCCGATCTTCGGTGTCCGCGGCCTCAACTCCGGCGCAGAGGATGCCAGCACCCTGAGCTGGACCCTGGCCTCCGTCATCAACGGCGACGCGGATCCGACGCTCCTGGACGTCTACGCCTGGGAGCGCCGCAACGCCTGGGAACAGAACATCGCCAACGCCAGGCTGAGCACCCTCTTCATGACCCCCGGCACTTTGGGTTACAAGACCACGCGCAGGGCTGTGCTGGCCATCGCGAATGACCGCCCGGTCTTCCGGAACCTGATCAACCCGCGCCAGTCCTCCGCCACCCACGCGCACGGCTCCGCCATCAACTGGTCCAATGACCAGGCTGCCGCAGCTGATTCCACCGGTGCGCAGCCCGGGGATCCCGTGCCGGACGTGTACCTCTCGGAAGACAAAACCCGCACTCTCCTCGGTGAGGGCGGCGTCGGCTTCATCATGGTCGGCAGCCAGCCGGTCGCCGGTGTCCTGGCCGGCCTGGCCGAGGCGTTTGCCGCGGCCTTCCCGCTGGAAGGTGCGCGCGCCGTCGTCCTTGACGACGCCGCCCGGCAGCGGCTGGCCGGGGAGTTCGGCACCAACCCCAACGAGGCGTTCGTCATCCGCCCCGAGGGACTGCTGCTGGCCCGGATCGACACGGAGCGTGCATTCGACACCGCGGAAATCCTCCGGGGCGTCCGGGCCGGCGCCGCGGAGGGCCACGTCCCGTCGGAACCGGAACTCCGCGAGGTCGAGCCCGACGCCGCGCGCGTCGAAGAGGTCTGGAAGGGTGTCAGCGATGCGCTGGACGCCACTCCCGCCGCCGAGCACACCGTGCTGCTGGCCAAGCTTGTCCTGCTCCTCGCGGACGACCACCCGGAACCGCAGCGGCTGGCAGAGCTGATCGCCCTGGCCCAGAAGCGTCCCTGACCGTCCCTCTGACCTATTCCCTGCATTCTTTAGCGCTCTAGGAGAGCCATGCCCGTTTCAACCATGAGCCGCGAAGACCGCCGCGTCGTCGCAGGAACGATGGTCGGTACCACCATTGAGTGGTACGACTTCTTCATCTACTCGAATGCGGCGGCGCTGGTCTTCGGCAAGCTGTTCTTCGAGCCGCTGGGGCCCGCCAATGCCACGCTCGCCGCCTTCGCGACCGTCGGCGTCAGCTTCATCTTCCGTCCGCTCGGTGCCATCGTCGCCGGGCACCTGGGTGACCGCCTCGGCCGCCGCGCGATGCTGGTGCTGACACTGTTCCTGATGGGCGGCGCCACCGTCGCCGTCGGATTCCTGCCGGGCTATGCCCAGATCGGTGTCGCGGCCCCGATCCTGCTGGTCGTCCTGCGCATTCTCCAGGGGTTCTCCGCCGGCGGCGAATGGGGCGGCGCCGCGCTGCTCGCCGTCGAACATGCGCCGGCCAACCGCCGCGGGCTCTTTGGCTCCTTCCCGCAGATGGGCGTGCCCGCCGGCATGCTGCTCGCCACGGTTGTCCTGGGCATCACCACCGCGACCATGAGCAACGAGGCCTTCCTCGCCTGGGGCTGGCGCATCCCGTTCGTGCTGAGCATCGTGCTGTTCGCCGTGGGCCTGATCATCCGTTCCAAGGTGGCGGAAAGCCCCGTCTTCGCCGAACTGCAGGCCAGCAAGGAGGCATCGAAGATGCCGCTGGCGCAGCTGTTCCGCTTCCACTGGAAGCCGCTGGTCCTCTGTTCCGTGACCTTCGTCGGCGTCGGGGTCGCCGGCTACATGATCACCGGCGGCTACGTCCTGTCCTACGCCACGACGGTGCTCAAGATGGACCGGACCGCCGTCCTGGTCGCGGTTTCCATCGCCGCGGCAGCCTGGATCGCCACGACCGCCTGGGGCGGCGCGCTGTCCGACCGGATTGGCCGCAAGCGCACCTTCCAGATCGGGTTCGCTGCCCAGATCCTCTGGGTCTTCCCCATGTTCCTGATGATCAACAGCGGAAACATCCTGCGTCTCGGAGCCTCCCTGGTCATCCTGACCATTGGCCTGGGCCTGTCCTACGGACCGCAGTCGGCCATGTTCGCCGAGGCCTTCCCGGCGCGGGTACGGTATTCCGGGGCCTCCATAGCCTACGCCCTGGGCTCCATCCTGGGGGGCGCCTTCGCCCCCATGATCGCCACCTGGCTGCAGACCGCGACCGGCACCACCATGTCCGTCTCGGCCTACCTGGCCCTGTTCACGGTGTTCGCCCTCGTGGCGGTCACGCTGTTGAAGAACCGTGACGGCCAGCCCCTGGCCCCGTCCCACGACGGACTGTACGGTTCCGGTGCCGCCGACGCCGGTGCGCTTCCCGAGCCCGCCGCGGCAGGCCGCCGCTGAGCCTTGATCCACCGGACCGCGGTTGGTCCCGATTGATGTCGGGGCCGGCCGCGGTTTCTGGTGCGGCATGTCGAGCCTCGGTGCCGCTCACGACGGCGGGGGTTGCTGCCGCTCAGGGCGGCGGCGGAACCGTTTCCCGGGCCGCCCCGGAGGCAATCTGGGCCCGCGAAACGAAGCCGCGATTGCTCAGGATGTGTTCGGCGTGCCCGTCGACGGTCCTCGCCAAGCACCCTCCGCCGTCGAACAGCTGACCCAGTACCCTCGCAACGATTGATACGCAGGAGCTTTCAATGACCCGAAAATAAGTACTTTACTTCACTCAATTCCAGGTCTAGCGTAGTTACATATGAAGATGTGAGACAGGGCACAGCGGCCCGGGTTCCCGCATCCACCGGCCGTCACACCGGCCACCGTAGATATCGTGCATCGACAAAGGAGTCGTCATGACGACGGAATCCCAGGCCACGGCCGCCGCTTCGGGCGCAGGGGCAACAGCCCGCTTCAGGGAGAACAAGCACGTCGAAGGCGCCACCAGCCAGGAGCGGGTCAACGCCCTCGCCAGCCGGCTCGTCAAGGCCGTCAATGACATCGTCACGGACGAGAAAGTCACGTACGACGAATACAACGCCTTCAAGTCCTGGCTCATCAGCGTCGGCGAAACCGGCGAATGGCCGCTGTTCCTGGACGTCTGGGTGGAGCACTCCGTCGAGGAGGTCGCCAACGCCAACCGGCACGGCTCCAAGGGCACCATCGAGGGCCCATACTACATCCCGGATGCCCCCGTCCAGCAGAGTCCCGCGACGCTGCCGATGCGCGAGGACGAGCCGGGCACTCCGCTGCTGTTCCAGGGCGAGGTCAGGAACGTCGCCGGCGAACCGCTCCCCGGTGCCCTGATCGAGATCTGGCACGCCGATGACCTGGGCTTCTACTCCCAGTTTGCCCCGGGCCTGCCGGAATGGAACCTCCGCGGCTCCATCACCGCGGACGAGCAGGGCAAGTTCCAGATCAACACCATCCAGCCCGCGCCGTACCAGATCCCCACGGACGGCGCCTGCGGAGCCCTGATCTCGGCCGCCGGCTGGCACGCCTGGCGCCCGGCCCATATCCACCTGAAGGTTTCGGCTGCCGAGCACCAGCTCATCACCACCCAGCTCTACTTCGAAGGCGACAAACACATCGCCGATGACATCGCCTCGGCCGTGAAGCCGGAACTCGTCCTCGCCCCCACCGGGCGCGCTGACGGCGCAGGCCGTGAAGTCACCTACGACTTCATCCTCGACCCGCGGGACTGACCCCCCGGTCCGGCGCACGGCAGCACTCCATTACCGGCGGGTGGGGGTATTTCCGCCAGCCGCCATCCAACCCACACGGCCTGCCCTGATGCCGCGTTGCCAAAATCAGGCCAAACAAAAGGAGTCGCCAGTGACTCAGGAAGCAGTCAAGGCCGCCATTGATACCCGGGAACTGCGCCACGCCTTCGGCACGTTTGCCACCGGAGTCACGGTTGTCACGTGCCGGTCGGAGGATAGTGTGCCGCATGGTGCCACTGTCAACGCGTTCACCGCCGTGTCGCTGGATCCGCCGCTCGCCCAGGTCACGCTGACCCGCACCTCACGGGCCGCCCGCTACCTCGAAGGCGCCCCGTTCGCCATCAACATCCTCTCCCTCGAGCAGATGGACGTTGCCCTGCACTTCGCCGGCAAGGTCATGACAGAGGAGCCGGAGTGGGCCCTGGACGGCAACGTCCCCGTCCTGACGAAGAACGCAGCCACCCTGGAATGCCGGCCCTGGAACATCTACGACGGCGGCGACCACATCATCGTGGTGGGCGAAGTCATCGCCATGGAGATCACCAGGCGCGAACCGCTCCTGTTCTTCGGCGGGAAGTTCCGCCAGATCGGACGCCTTGTTGAAGGGGCGCCCTGGGACCACTCCGGTGACGCCCCCGAATCGGGCTGGTTCGCCGGCGCCCGTTCCTTCAAGCCCTTTACCAGCCTTTAGCCCTGACACATACCTGAAAGGAACGATCATGACCGAGGCCACGGATCAGGTTCCCTCGTCCACTCCGTCGATGGATGAGCGGACCACCCCTGCCAACCCGAAGATGCCGATGACGGGGGATGAATACATCGCCTCCCTCCAGGACGACCGCGAGGTGTGGATCTATGGTGAGCGGGTCAAGGACGTCACCACGCACCCGGCGTTCCGGAACTCCATCCGGATGGTGGCACGGCTGTACGATGCGATGCACAAGCCGGAGCTGCAGGACAAGCTGATGGTGCCCACGGACACCGGGTCCGGGGGCAAGACGATGTCCTACTTCCGGACCCCGCACAGCGTGGAGGACCTCAAGCAGGACCGGACCGCGATCGAGACCTGGGCGCGGATGAGCTACGGCTGGCTGGGGCGTTCCCCGGACTACAAGGCCGCGTTCCTGGGCACCCTGGGCGGGATGCCGGACTTCTACGAGCCGTTCCAGGAGAACGCGAAGCGCTGGTACAAGGAGTCCCAGGAGAAGGTCCTGTACTGGAACCACGCGATCATCAACCCGCCGGTGGACCGGCACCTGCCGCCGGACGAGGTCGGCGATGTGTTCATGAAGGTCGAGAAGGAAACCGACTCGGGGCTGATCGTCTCCGGCGCGAAGGTCGTCGCGACCGGCTCGGCCATCACCAACTACAACTTCATCGCCCATTACGGGCTGCCGATCAAGCGCAAGGAATTCGCGCTGATCTGTACCGTCCCGATGGACGCGCCGGGCGTGAAGCTGATCAGCCGTGCCTCCTACAGCCACCAGGCCGCGGTGATGGGCACTCCGTTCGACTACCCGCTCTCGAGCCGGATGGACGAAAACGACTCCGTGTTCGTCTTCGACAAGGTCCTGATCCCGTGGGAGAACGTCTTCGCCTACGGGGACGTGGAGAAGATCAACAACTTCTTCCCGCAGACCGGCTTCCTCAACCGCTTCACCTTCCAGGGTGTGATCCGGCTGGCCACCAAGCTGGACTTCATCGCCGGTCTGCTGATGAAGGCCCTGGAGATCGCCGGGACCCAGGACTTCCGCGGCGTCCAGACCCGCGTGGGCGAGGTCCTGGGCTGGCGGAACATGTTCTACGCGCTGATCGACGGGATGACGTTCAACCCGGACCCGGGCCCGAACGGGACCGTGCTGCCCAAGCTGGACTACGGCCTGTCCTACCGGATGTTCATGTCCATCGGCTACCCGCGGATCAAGGAGATCATCGAACAGGACGTCGCGTCCGGGCTGATTTACCTCAACTCCTCCGCGCTGGACTTCAAGACCCCGGAGATCCGGCCGTACCTGGACAAGTACGTCCGCGGCTCCGACGGCGTCGAGGCCGTGGACCGGGTGAAGCTGATGAAGCTGCTCTGGGACTCCATCGGCACCGAGTTCGGCGGCCGGCACGAACTCTACGAACGGAACTACTCCGGCAACCACGAGAACGTCAAGGCCGAGATCCTCTTCGCCGCCCAGGCGCAGGGCACCACGGACTACATGAAGGGCTTCGCGGACCAGTGCCTGGCCGAATACGACCTGGACGGCTGGACCGTGCCGGACCTGATCAGCAACGACGACGTCAGCATCTTCCTCAAACGCAGCTGACCGGCCGCCGCGGCCCCGCGTAACAACCGGGCGCCGCCCCGCGGCCGGCCGGCCCGCAGGGAGAACACAGGAACCCCGCCATCGGGCACGCCCGACGGCGGGGTTTCCGGTGCTGCGGAAGCCGGCTCAGTTCGAGCGCCCGTGTCAGTTGCCGCTTGAGCGCTGGCGTGGTGTGGATCCTGGCGATAAGCCACGGCGTCAGGCCACCTCGGTATTTCTCCTCCACTTCCACGTTGCCGAGCTCGGCCAGGATCGCCTTGCCCCCGGCGGAGCAATAGGCCGGCACGAGGTCCCCCATCCTGGCCTTGACGCGCAGGTCCTCTTCGGACTCGATGCCGTCGATGAAACGGATGTTGGGGCCGGTGAGCACCATGAGCTGGACGGTGTCGTTGACGTCTTCCTGAAGATATTGTCGATAGGGTCGTGGCGTGGATCATGTACCGGATCCTCTTCACGGATGCGGATACGGCCTCGCTGGGACCGGAACGGCGCCTGCGGCAACTGCTGCGGCGAGCGACCTGCTGGACGCGGTGGTGTTGCCGGGTTTCGCCGGGACCGGGCTGTGCGCTGCCCCGCCCTCCGCTGGTCCGGTCTAGCGGTCGCGGCCGGCGTCGGCGTCCCGGAGGGGGCTGGTCCACCGTTCCTCAATATGGCCGAACCGCCACACCGCCAGCGCGAGGATCCACGTGGTGACGAACAAGGCAACAACCGTGTACCCGACCGAGCTCAAATCAAGTCCGCCGATGTCAGCCAACGGGCCCGTACTGATCCCGATCCGTTCCACCGCGATCGAAATCAGCTCGACCGAGCCGATGCCCAGGGCAACGGCGACGGAAAGCCCGGTGACGACGATGTTGTAATAGATCCTGCGGACCGGCTTGGACAGCGCCCAGCCGTAGGCGAAGTTCATGAGGCAGCCGTCGATGGAGTCCAGCAGGCTCATGCCGGCGGCAAACAGGACGGGCAGCGTGAGGATCGCGTACCACGGAAGCGTCGACGCCGCCGCCCCGCCTGCCAGGATCAGCAGGCTGACCTCCGTGGCCGTATCGAACCCGAGCCCGAACAGCAGTCCGACGCCATACACCTGCCAGGGACGCCGGACCGATCGCGTTACCCGGCCGAGAACGCGGTTCACCAGACCCCGGTTCGCGGACACCTGCCGGTCCGCCTCGGCCGCACCGTAGTCACCATTGCGCATCCGCCGGACGGACCTGATCGTGCCCAGCAGGACCCCCAAATTCACAATGCCGATGCAGTACAGAAACAGCCCGGAGACGGTGGTGCCGAAGAGCCCCAGAAAGGAATGAAGTTCCGCCGTGCCGGCCGCCGTCCGGTCTGCCAGGCTCCGGATTCCGGCCGCCAGCAGGGCGCACATGCCGAACACAACGCTCGAGTGGCCCAGGGAAAACCAGAATCCCACGGACATCCTTCGCTTGCCCTCGCCGCAGAGTTTCCGCGTGATGTTGTCAATCGCCGCAATATGGTCGGCGTCGAAAGCATGGCGCAGGCCGAGCGTGTAGGCCGCCACGCCGAGACCGATGCCAAAGGCGCCGGTGGCGCCGGCGGGGAAGTTTCCCGGTGCCGCCACTCCTGCCAGCACGCCCCAGCCGAGGAGGTGCAGGAGGGCGACAAACCCGGCCATCCCGCCAAGCGATGCCCACTCCCGGCCGGTCAGGACGCCTCGTGGGCGACCGGCCCGGGCCGGTCGCGCGGCCTCCGGTCGCTCCTCCGGTTGCTTCATGATTCCAGCCTCTGATTCCACAGAAGATGCAGATTGCCGGGATGACTTCGTCCACTTAGCGGCAGTATACCTTCGTGTCAAAGTGGATGGTTGCGCTTTGTCCGCTGCGAGCCTATCTTGGCAGGAAGGAGCGCGACCATGCACGAGCTTTCCATCATGCAGGGCCTGGTTGACGCCGTTCTGGACCGCACGGGCGAACGGCCGGTTGCTGCGGTCAACCTTCGGGTCGGGTCCCTGTCAGGCGTACTGCCTGATGCCATGCGTTTTTGTTTTGACGTAGTTGCTGCCGGCACTCCGCTGGCCGGCGCACGGTTGCAGATCGATGAGCCGGAGGGGGTGGCCCGGTGCCGGAGTTGTGCCGGGAAATTCGTGCTGCCGGACCTGATCCTCCTTTGCCCCTGCGGCAGCGCCGACGTCGAAGTGCTCAGCGGCCGCGAACTCATGCTGATGTCGGTGGAGGTGGCGTAGAAGATGTGTACAACATGCGGTTGCGGCGATGAGGCCAACACCCGGGTTTCGACCCTCCAGGAACTCCAAGGCATGTTGGAACACGAGCACCCGCACGTCCACGCCGACGGCCATGACCATCCGCACGTCCATGCCGAGGGCCATGACCACCCGCATCCGCACGGACACGGCCCGGGCCACGAACACACCGTCCACCACCCCGAGACCGTCACCCTGGAGCAGAACCTGCTCGCCAAGAACGACCTGTTGGCGGCCCGGAACCGCGGCTGGCTTGCCGGCCGGGGAATCCGGGCGCTGAACGTGATGAGCTCACCGGGGGCAGGCAAGACCACCCTGCTGGTCCGCACCCTGACCGAACTGGGAGCGCGCCTGAACGCCGGGGTCATCGAGGGGGACCAGGAGACGTCCCTGGACGCGGACCGGATCCGTGCTGTGGGCCGCCCGGTGATCCAGATCAACACCGGCGCCGGATGCCATCTCGACGCCGACATGCTCCGGCGCGGGCTCGACGCCCTCGACCCGCAGACGGGATCCACGGTCTTCATCGAAAACGTCGGCAACCTCGTCTGCCCGGCCCTGTTTGACCTCGGCGAAACAGCCAAAGTAGTAGTCGTTTCGGTTACGGAAGGTGATGACAAACCACAAAAATACCCCCACATGTTCAGGGCAGCCGACCTCGTGATCGTCAACAAGGCGGATCTGCTTCCCTATGTTGAATTCGACGTCGACGAGTGCCTGCGCCAGATCCGGCAGCTCAACTCCCACGCCCACTTCCTGGTCCTTTCGGCCACCACCGGCGAAGGCCTCGCCGGCTGGTATGACTGGCTCGACAACGCCAGCACCCGGTCAGACACCTTGACTGAATCCCTGACAGACGCACATTAAGCCCCTGGCGGGCCACTGAAAGAGGCAACAATGCCTACTGAAACTTCCCTCAAGGCCGAAGAAGCCCTGATCCACGTCCTGTGGATCAACGCCGGACTGAGCTGCGACGGCGATTCGGTCGCCCTGACGGCCGCCACCCAGCCCAGCGTCGAGGAGATCGCCCTCGGCGCACTGCCCGGCCTGCCCCGGATCGCCATGCACTGGCCCCTGATCGACTTCGAGTGCGGACCCCAGGAAGGGGCCGACGACTTCCTGGAATGGTTCCGCAAGGCGGACCGCGGGGAACTGGAGCCGTTCGTCCTGGTCGTCGAGGGGTCCATCCCCAACGAAAAACTGCACGACCCCGGGGGCTACTGGTGCGGCTTCGGCAACGACCTGGAGACCGGCCAGCCCATCACCACCAGCGAGTGGCTGGACCGTCTGGCGCCGAAAGCCACTGCCATCATTGCAGCCGGAACCTGCGCGACGTACGGCGGCATCCACGCCATGGCGGGAAACCCTACCGGTGCCATGGGAGTCCCGGACTACCTCGGCTATGACTGGAAGTCCAAGGCCGGCATCCCCATCGTCTGTGTCCCGGGCTGCCCGATCCAGCCGGACAACCTCTCCGAGACCATGACGTACCTGCTCTACCAGGCCACCGGCCAGGCCCCAATGATCCCGCTCGACGAGGCGCTGCGGCCTACCTGGCTGTTCGGCAAGACCGTGCACGAGGGCTGTGACCGGGCAGGGTACTACGAGCAGGGCGACTTCGCCACCGAGTACGGCTCCCCGAAGTGCATCGTCAAGCTCGGATGCTGGGGTCCCGTGGTCAAGTGCAACGTGCCCAAGCGCGGGTGGATGAACGGCATCGGCGGCTGCCCGAACGTCGGCGGCATCTGCATCGGCTGCACCATGCCGGGCTTCCCGGACAAGTTCATGCCCTTCATGGACGAGCCCCCGGGAGGCAAGCTGTCCACCAACAGCATCCGCCCCTACGGGGCCGCCATCAGGGCCCTCCGCGGCATCACCACCCACACCCTGGACCAGGAGCCGAAGTGGCGCCGGCCCGGACCCGAGCTCCTTACCGGCGCCCAGCGCACCTGGTAGAAACCCCTCCACACGTCCAGACAGGTGAAGCACAATGACCTCCACGATTCCAATGCAGTCCGGGAGCGAAGCGGGTAACAACAAGCTGGTGGAGATGGCGTGGGATCCCATTACCAGGATCGTCGGCAGCCTCGGCATCTACACCAAGATCGATTTCGAGAACAACCAGGTGGTGGAGTGCAAGAGCACCTCCTCGATCTTCCGCGGCTATTCCATCTTCATGAAGGGCAAGGACCCGCGGGACGCCCACTTCATCACGAGCCGCATCTGTGGCATCTGCGGCGACAACCACGCCACCTGCTCCTGTTACACGCAGAACATGGCCTATGGCGTGAAGCCCCCGAATCTGGGCGAATGGATTGTGAACCTCGGCGAAGCGGCCGAGTACATGTTCGACCACAACATTTTCCAGGAAAACCTCGTCGGCGTGGACTACTGCGAAAAGATGGTGTCCGAAACCAACCCCGGCGTCCTGGCCAAGGCCGAGAACACCCGCGCCCCGCACGAGGGAGACCACGGCTACCGCACCATCGCCGACATCATGCGCTCGCTCAACCCGTTCACCGGGGAGTTCTACCGGGAGGCGCTGCAGGTCAGCCGGCTGACCCGCGAGATGTTCTGCCTCATGGAAGGACGCCACGTGCACCCGTCCACGCTCTATCCGGGCGGCGTCGGAACCGTGGCCACCATCCAGCTGATGACCGACTACATCACCCGGCTGATGCGGTACGTCGAATTCATGAAAAAAGTCGTCCCGATGCATGACGACCTGTTCGACTTCTTCTACGAGGCCCTGCCGGGCTACGAACAGGTGGGGCTGCGGCGCACGCTGCTCGGCTGCTGGGGATCCCTCCAGGATCCGGACTACTGCAACTTCGAGTACAAGGACATGACCGAGTGGGGCCGGAAGATGTTCGTCACCCCCGGCGTGGTGGTGGACGGCAAACTGGTCACGACGGATCTGGTGCGGATCAACCTGGGCATCCGGATCATGCTCGGTTCCTCCTACTACGAGGACTGGGAAGACCAGGAAATGTTCGTCACCCATGATCCGCTGGGCAATCCGGTGGACCGCCGCCATCCCTGGAACCAGCACACGAACCCGAAACCGCAGAAACGGGACCTGGCGGAGAAATACAGCTGGGTCATGTCCCCGCGCTGGTTCGACGGCGAGAACAACCTGGCGCTGGATACCGGCGGGGGACCGCTGGCCCGGCTCTGGGCCACGGCGCTCGCCGGGCTGGTGGACATCGGCTACATCAAGTCCACCGGCAGGAGCGTCCAGATCAACCTCCCCAAGACCGCGCTGAAGGGGCCGGTGTCCTTCGAGTGGAACATTCCGCAGTGGAGCAACACGCTGGAACGCAACCGGGCCCGCACGTACTTCCAGGCGTATGCCGCCGCTGCAGCCCTGCACTTCGCGGAAAAGGCCCTCGAGGAAATCCGCGCCGGCAGGACCAAGACGTGGGAAACCTTCGAGGTCCCCGATGAAGCGATCGGCTGCGGCTTCACCGAGGCGGTGCGGGGCGTCCTGTCCCACCACATGGTGATCCGCGACGGCAAGATCGCCAACTACCACCCCTACCCGCCGACCCCGTGGAACGCCAGTCCCACGGATTCGGACGGCGTCTCCGGCCCCTACGAGGATGCCGTGCAGGGCCAGCCGATCTTTGAGGAGAATGACCGCGAGCATTTCAAGGGCATCGACATCATGCGCACTGTCCGCAGCTTTGACCCGTGCCTCCCGTGCGGCGTCCACATGTATCTGGGCAACGGCCAGACCCTGGACAAGCTGCATTCCCCGACCCAGTCCCTGACCGGAGAGTAACCGGCCATGCACGGCCAGGACCGGGCGCTGCAGGCGGGCGAACGGATCGGCACCCTCCTCGACGCCCTCGGCGCCGGCGGGGCGGTGGCCCGCGGGCGGGCCGAGGACCTGGTGCGGCAGGTCACGGACCTTTACGGCTCGGGCCTGGAGCGGATCCTGGAAATCCTCGATGAACACGGCAAACTCGACGGCGCCACGCTGGCGGCGCTGACCTCCGACGACCTGGTATCCAGCCTGCTCATCATCCACGGGCTCCACCCCCAGGACTTGGAAACCCGCGTGGCAGCCGCGCTGGACAGCGTCAGGCCCTACCTGGGATCCCACGGCGGCAACGTCGAGCTGATGGACATCAGCACCGAGGGCGTGGTGCGGCTGCGGCTGCTCGGGACCTGCCAGGGCTGCCCGTCGTCGGCCGTCACGCTCAAGTTCGCCGTCGAAGAGGCCATCGAATCCGCCGCGCCGGAGGTGACGGCCATCGAAGTCGTCGAGGAGGAAAAACATGCCGCCGCGCCGGCGCTGATCCCCGTCGACGCCCTGCTCGTCCGCGTCAACCAGCTGCCGGCCCAGGCCGGCGGGACAGCCGAAGAAAGCTGGCAGCTCCATGCCGGCGGGTCCTGGGAACCCGTCCCGGAGATCGCCCGGCTGGAACCCGGCGACGTGGCGGGGTTCCTCGTCGACGGGTACCCGGTGCTGGCCTGCCGGACCGGGCAGGACGTGTACGCCTACCGCGACTATTGCCCCCGCTGCGCCGGTTCCATGGCGGGAGCCACGCTGCAGCGCGCGCTCGCGGCACCGTCCGGCGGCGGCCTGCTGCGCTGCCCGGGCTGCCGGGCACACTTCGATGTGCGGCAGGCCGGCGCCTGCCTGGAGGACAAGGGCCTGCACCTGGACCCGTTGCCCCTGCTGGTCCGGGGCGGCGTGATGTCCGTTGCCGTGCCGGTCCCTTCCGGACAGGGCGGCTGAGATGAACCCGGGGGAGTCCGCCGCCTCCGGCCGTACGCCGGGCTCCGGCAGCCTGCCGGTGGCGCTGCTGCGCCGGATCGCCGTCGCCCCGCCCGCCCCCGCCGCCGGCGAACGCTGCGAGATGTGCGGGGAACCCCTCCCGGAGACGCATCAGCACGTCGTGGATCTGGAGAGCCACGCCATGATGTGCACGTGCCGGCCGTGCTACCTCCTCTTCACCGACAGCACCGCCCATCTCCGGTACCGTTCCGTGCCGGACCGGTACTTCTCCTTTCCTGATTTCGAGCTGGGTCCGGGCCAGTGGGACGAGCTGGAAATTCCGGTGGGCCTCGCCTTTTTCTTCCGCAGCTCCAAACTCGACCGCACCGTCGCCTTCTATCCCGGTCCTGCCGGCGCCACCGAATCCGAGCTTCCGCTGGACGCCTGGGCCGCCGTGCTGGCCAGGAACCCGGCCCTGGGCCGCGCGGCCCCGGACACCGAGGCGCTGCTGATCCGCGGTCCCGGCCCGGGCCGCCCCCAGGCCGACTGCCACCTCGTCCCCGTGGACGCCTGCTATGAACTGGTCGGGCAGCTCCGGCGCCGGTGGCGCGGGTTCGACGGCGGGCAGGAGGCCCGCGAGCAGCTCGCCGCGTTTTTCGCCCGGGTCAGCAGCCGCAGCAAGCCGGTGCACGAGGAAAACCGCGACACCGTCCCCGGAGGCACCCAATGACCGAACTGGCCTTCGCCGTCCTGGACATCCAACCCGAACCGTACGCCGCCGCCCCGCAACTGACCGCCCGCCTGAGGCTGACCGAGGCAACCGGAGCAGTGGTCCATGCCATCGCGCTGCGCTGCCAGGTCCGCATCCTGCCCCAGCGCCGCGGCTACACCGCCGGGGAGGAACCCGGGCTGCTGGACCTCTTCGGCGACCGCGGCCGCTGGCCCAATACCCTCAAGTCCTTCCTCTGGATGCAGTGCAGCACCGTGGTGCAAGGCTTCACCGGGGAGACGGAAATCGAGCTGCCGCTGCCGTGCACCTTTGACTTCGACGTTGCCGCCTCCAAGTACCTGCATGCCCTGCACGACGGCGAGATCCCGCTGGAGCTGCTGTTCTCCGGGACGGTCTTCACGAGAGGCCAGACGGGATTCGGGGTGGAACCGGTGCCCTGGGATCTCGAGGCCTCCTACCGGCTTCCCGTGGAGGCCTGGCGCCTGCTGATGGACCAGTATTTCCCCAACGCGGGGTGGATCCGCCTGGACCGGAACGTCCTGGCAGCCCTGGCACAGTACAAGTCCGCACGCGGACTCACGTCCTGGGAAGCTGCGGTGGAGGGTCTGCTGGCCGGCGCCGCCGCGGATGTGGCGGGAGACCCGCTCCGATGAACATGAGCCTCAGCCTCGCGCGCGCCGTCGCCGACGCCGTCCTCTACGAGGGCTACCTCCTGTACCCCTACCGGGCGTCCTCGCAGAAGAACCAGGCCCGCTGGCAGTTCGGCATTCTGGGGCCGCCGGGCGCCGCGGACGCCGGCACCGGGGAAGAGCCGGCCATGTTCGCCGACTGCCTGCTGAGCCCGGGCCCGGCGTCGGAGCTGGAGGTCCACCTCCGCTTTCTGCAGCTTCAGACGCGCACCGCCGAAAAAGCGGACGACGCCGGCCGGTTCGCCCCCGTGGGCGAGCTCACCGCCGGCGCCTCGCGCTGGTTGAGCTGGGATGAGGCCGTGGAGCACGAAATCACCCTGGGGCCCTTTCCGCTGGCGCGGCTGACCGGCGCGGAGGAGACGTTGCCGGTGGAGATACCCGCCGGCACGGACTTCGAGGATCTTACCGACGCCGGCGGGCGCACGGCCGGCCGGCTGGTGCGACGGCGCCACGCCCTCAGCGCGGAAGTCAGGCTGGAGGCCGCCGTCGTCACCGGCCGGCTGCTGCGGCTGCGCGTGACCGTGGCGAATACCGCACCGCCACCTCCGGACTCCCTGGCCCCGCACGCCTGGAGCAAGGAGGAAGCGATCGCCCGGTCCTTCATCGGCTCCCACCTGCTGTTGAGCGTGCAGGACGGGGATTTCCTCTCGCTTCTCGAACCGCCCGGATGGGCCGCGGACGCGGCCCGGCACTGCTCCCAGCACCGCTGCTGGCCGGTGCTGGCCGGCCCGGAGGGACAGACCGACGTGCTGCTGGTCTCGCCCATCATCCTCTACGATCACCCGGCGGTGGCCCCGGAAAGCTCGGTGGCGCTGTATGACTCCACCGAAATCGACGAGATCCTCACGCTGCGCGTGCTGACGCTGACCGACGAGGAAAAAGCCGAGGCCCGCGCCACCGATCCGCGGGCGGCCGCGGTCATCGACCGCTGCGAGGCCATGACGGCGGAGGAACTGCAGCAGTTGCACGGGGTCCTGCGGAATCCGCATGCCCTGGCCGACCCCACCCTGCCGGCCGGGCCCACCCTGCCGGCCGGCAGCGCCTCACCCGACGGCGGGGACGGTGACCTGAGCTGGTGGCAGCCGGAGGCCGAAGCCAGCGTCCGGCCGGAGCTGGACGCCGTCCTGATTGACGGGATTCCGGTGGCCCGCGGCAGCCGGGTCAGGGTCCATCCGCGCCGGCGCGCCGACGCCCAGGACCTCTTTTTTGCCGGCCAGACGGGCCGGGTCACCAGCGTCCATTTCGACGTCGACGGCAGCACCCACGTGGGACTGGTCCTGGAACAGGATCCGGCGGCGGACCTCCACGAAGGCTACGGCAGGTCCTTCTACTATGCGCCGGATGAACTGGAGCCGCTGGAACCTAGCCCCCCGGCCGCGGGACCAGGCATGACGGGACCAGGGGCCGCGGGGCCAGGCATGACGGCACCCAGGATTCAGGATGGAAAGGAAGACGCACAATGAGAGCTGTTGGAATGGCCACGGTCTGTGTTCTGGCGGCGGTGGCCCTAGGCGCCGTATACGTCGGGATTCGTTCCGTGCCGGACATCCGGCGCTACCTCAAAGCGCGCCGGATGTGATGCACATGCTCCCGCCCGGCCGGACCGGCGTCGAATCCCCGAAGCGCGGGGCCAGCGTCCTCGTTGCCGGCGTCGGCAACATGTTCCTGCGTGATGACGGATTCGGCCCGGAGGTAGCCCGCCGGCTGGCCTCGGCCGGGGACCCGAACGCGGCGGACCAGTCCGTGGACCCGGCGGGGCAGCGCGTCACGGTTGTTGACTACGGCATCCGCGGCATGCACCTGGCCTACGACCTGCTCGCAGGCGTGGACGTCCTGGTGCTGGTGGATGCGATGCCGCCGGACGGAGACGAGGACACGGCCCCGGGAAGCATCAGGGTGCTGCGTGTCCGGGGCGGGGATCTGGATTCCAGCGCGTCCCTCGACCCGCACGGCATGGATCCGGTGGCCGTGCTGGGCCGTCTGCGTTCCTTGGGGGGTGAGCTGCCACTCACGTACGTGGTGGGCTGTGTGCCCGCCGATCTGGCGGAAGGCATCGGCCTGTCCGCGCCGGTAGCAGCGGCTGTGCCGGAGGCCCTGGCCGCCGTCGCCGACATTCTCGCCCTCCACGCTTCGGTCAATCCGTAAGGAAGTGCGCACATGTGCCTTGGAATACCGGGCCAGATCATCGGGCTGGTGGAGGGCTACGGCGGCCAGCTCGCCCTCGTGGACGTGGCAGGGGTGCCGCGGAAAATCAATATCGGCCTCCTGGACGAAGGGCCGCTGCCGCCCGGCAGCTGGGTCCTGATCCATATGGGCTTCGCCCTGGAACGGGTGGACGCTGCAGGCGCCGAGCAGGCGATGAGCGGTCTGGAACTCATGGGCCGTCCCAGGGAACAGGGTGGGCCGGAGTAAGGGCAGCCCGTCACGGGCAATGCACACAAGCACAGCGAGGAGAGCATGATGTCACCCACGAATCCATCCAATCCGTCCAATTCGACGCAGCCGGACAACGAGACTGCCCCGGGCACGGCGCGCGCCTGGGGGAGCGAACCGCCGGTGAAGGAGCCCGCCCAGCCAGGGTCCGATGAGACCCCTGAGGACGCGGCGATGGCGCCCGAGGGAGTCGGCGAGAGCACCACGAGGCGGGGTGAGGATGTGATCAAAGGGGAAGGCAAGGAACCCGGCCGGGAGGACACCGGAACGCACCCGACGCCGGCAGACCGCCCCACCGGCGAATCATCCCCGCGCGATGCCACGGGCGTGAAGCCTCCGGAGGATCCCGACAGCGCCGCGCCCCAGTCGCCCTAGCGCCAGAATTGCGCCGGTTCCAACGTCCGGGGGGCTTGGCGCCACCTACTTCACCGATGGGCAACCGCTGTTCGTCATTAACCGGTTCGATTGGGGGCGGGAATTGAATCGGCATCCAACGTGTCATTGCGGGGAGACCACTCGCCGTGGCGCGCCAGATAGTTGTGCGAAAACCTGCCGCTTACCCCGGGACGTCAGATGAATCTGGCTCTCGAATACTCTGCCTCCGGCGAACGCACCTAAGCGGGCCCGAGACGACGTAGCATCAAAGTACGTCGTAGCCAGGAGTGTGGCGAAATGTTTGAGCGATTTACGGACCGTGCCCGTCGAGTAGTTGTGCTTGCCCAGGAAGAGGCACGCATGCTGAACCACGGTTACATCGGTACCGAACACATCCTCTTGGGTCTGATCCATGAGGGTGAGGGCGTTGCCGCCAAAGCCCTTGAGTCCTTGGGCATTTCGCTCGACGGCGTCCGTGAGCAGGTGCAGGAGATCATCGGCCCGGGCCAGCAGGCCCCGTCCGGCCACATCCCCTTTACCCCGCGCGCCAAGAAGGTGCTGGAGCTCGCACTCCGGGAGGCCCTGCAGCTGGGGCACAACTACATCGGAACCGAGCACATCCTGCTGGGCCTCATCCGCGAGGGTGAGGGTGTGGCCGCCCAGGTGCTGGTCAAGCTCGGCGCGGACCTGGGCCGCGTCCGCCAGCAGGTCATCCAGCTGCTCTCGGGCTACCAGGGAAAGGAAGCCTCCGGTGTCGGCGTCGCCCCGGGCCAGGCGGAGGTAACTCCTGCGGGTTCCGTGGTTCTGGACCAGTTCGGCCGCAACCTGACCCAGGCGGCGCGTGAGAACAAGCTGGACCCGGTGATCGGGCGCGAATCCGAAATGGAACGCGTCATGCAGGTCCTGTCCCGCCGCACCAAGAACAACCCTGTGCTGATCGGCGAGCCCGGCGTCGGCAAGACCGCCGTCGTCGAAGGCCTGGCCCAGGCGATTGTCCGCGGCGACGTGCCCGAGACTCTCAAGGACAAGCAGATCTACACGCTGGACCTGGGCTCAGTGGTTGCAGGGTCCCGGTACCGCGGTGACTTCGAAGAGCGCCTCAAGAAGGTCCTCAAGGAGATCCGCACCCGCGGCGACATTCTTTTATTCATTGATGAGATCCACACCCTCGTCGGGGCCGGTGCGGCCGAGGGCGCCATCGATGCGGCGTCGATCCTGAAGCCGTTGCTGGCCCGGGGCGAGCTCCAGACCATCGGTGCGACCACGCTGGATGACTACCGCAAGCACATTGAAAAGGATGCCGCGCTGGAGCGCCGCTTCCAGCCGATCCAGGTCAAGGAACCCTCGGTCGCCGACGCGATCGAGATCCTCAAGGGCCTGCGCGACCGGTACGAGGCGCACCACCGCGTCACCATCACCGACGGCGCGCTGGTCGCCGCCGCGAACCTCTCGGAGCGTTACATCTCGGACCGGTTCCTGCCGGACAAGGCGATCGACCTGATCGACGAGGCCGGTGCCCGGCTGCGCATCCGCCGGATGACGGCCCCGCCGGAGCTCAAGGTCATGGACGGGAGCATTGCCGAACTCAAGCTGGCGAAGGAATCCGCGATCGACGCCCAGGACTACGAAGGCGCCGCAGCGCTGCGCGACGAGGAGCAGAAACTCGTGATCGTGCGCAAAGAGAAGGATCGCCGATGGAAGGCGGGCGGGCTGGACGACATTTCCGAGGTCAACGAGGAACTGATCGCCGAGGTGCTGGCGAATGCCACCGGCATTCCGGTCTTCAAGCTCACGGAGGAGGAGTCCTCGCGCCTGCTGAAGATGGAAGACGAGCTGCACCAGCGCGTGGTGGGCCAGGATGAGGCGATTAGGTCGGTTTCGCGGGCTATCCGCCGTACCCGGGCCGGCCTGAAAGACCCGAAGCGTCCGGGCGGTTCGTTCATCTTCGCCGGCCCCACCGGTGTGGGCAAGACAGAGCTGGCCAAGGCCCTGGCCGAGTTCCTGTTCGGTGAAGAAGACGCCCTGATCACCCTGGACATGTCCGAGTACTCGGAGAAACACACCGTGTCCCGCCTCTTCGGTGCCCCTCCGGGCTACGTCGGTTACGACGAGGGCGGACAGCTGACCGAGAAGGTCCGGCGCCGTCCGTTCTCCGTGGTCCTCTTCGACGAAGTGGAAAAAGCCCACGCAGACCTGTTCAACTCGCTGCTGCAGATCCTGGAGGACGGCCGCCTGACCGATAGCCATGGCCGGGTGGTGGACTTCAAGAACACCGTGATCATCATGACCACCAACTTGGGCACCCGGGACATCTCCAAGAGCGTCGCCACCGGCTTCCAGTCGGGCACGGACACGCAGACCGGCTACAACCGGATGCGCGCCCGCGTCACGGAGGAGCTCAAGCAGCACTTCCGTCCCGAGTTCCTGAACCGTGTCGATGACGTTGTGGTGTTCCCGCAGCTGACCCAGGACGAGATCATCGAGATCGTGGACATGTTCGTGGGCCGGCTGGAGAAGCGGCTCAAGGACAAGGACATGGGCATCGAGCTCACCACGGCGGCCAAGGTGCTCCTGGCAACCCGCGGCTACGATCCCGCGATGGGTGCCCGGCCGCTGCGCCGCACCATCCAGCGCGAGATCGAGGACCAGCTCTCCGAGAAGATCCTCTTCGGCGAGCTGCACGGCGGCGACATCGTGGTGGTGGATGTGGACGGCGAAGGCGACGACGCCAAGTTCACCTTCGCCGGCAACGCCAAGCCGCGCATCCCGGACGCACTGCCCGCCGCGGGCTGAAATGCTGCCCGCTCACCCATGACAGTTGTCGCTTGCCCGGAGCGCCCGGCGGAAGCCGGACGGATACAAGGCACGCCGTGCCTACAGGGTGATTGGCCCGGATATAAGTTTCGGAGAGCCGAAAGTAGTGTCCGTGACGTTGACCTACCGGTAGGCAAATACTGTGGTGCAGACCACAGTTCGGGAGGAAAATGCAAGACATGAACACTGTGGAGCACGAGAACTTTGGCAGGCCAAGCGAGACCCGAAACTTTCCGCACGGCAAGGCCGAGATTTTGAACATGGGTGATGGAACTATCGGCCGGCTGACTCTGGAGCCGGGGTGGCGATGGTCGAACGACGTCAAGCCGATCGCCGGAACGGAGAGCTGCGAAGCGCCGCATTTCCAGTACCACGTCTCAGGGCGGCTGGCCATCCGCATGGATGATGGAACCGAGTTCGTCGCAGGGCCGGGTGACGTCACGAGCCTCCCTCAGGGGCACGACGCCTGGGTCGTCGGCGAGGAAACGGTCGTCACGGTCGATTGGTTCGGTGCCACGAACTACGCGAAAGCTTCTGAGTAGAATCGCTCCGGAATTCCGCGCCTGTCGTGTGGAGCTCATGGACGAGCTGTTCCATGACGATGCGGTCATGCACTGGCCGCAATCCGGAGAAACCGTGCGCGGCGCCGAGAATCGGAGGGGAATCTACAACGCCTTCCCATAACTGCCGGCCATCACGCCGCGTCGACTGCTCAGCGGCGGTGATCTGGTAGTCGCCGAGGCGTTGTTGGATGACGGCGGCCCAAAGTATGAAACGGTTGTCATCTTGAATTTCAGGACGGCAGGATCGCCAAGGAAACGGCCTACTGGAGTGAGGCATTCGAAGCACCACAGTGGCGCGCCCAATGGGTTGAAAAAACCTAGCGGGGTCTCCGCGGCGCCGCATTTCCCCAGCCAGCTCCGGAATGCCGGTAGTCGCCGAATAACGCGACACCCTCGATTCCAGCAGCCGCGCCTTAATCCGGCCGATTATTCAGCGCGCTCCTAATGTTCGAGCGCGATGGCGGCGCCGCGGTGTTCGACCCCGTTGTTGGCGATCCTCAGGTGCCGCGCGGTGAAATGCTTCAGGCGGTGCAGCTGCTGGGGGGACAGGCGGTCACAGATCCAGTCCCAGTGGAGCGAAACGACGTCTCCCGCCGCGAGGCCCGCCACGAACCCTGTGCCATTCACGGCGTACTTCGCCGACTCCACGACGGGGTCTCCCACGGCCAGCGCCGTCCCATCCCAAACCAGCGGCCGGGAACGTACCACGGCGTCATCGCCGGAGACTGCCAGCACCTCGCCCCAACGGATCCGGCACCGGTCGAGCACAGCCAGCGCCGTGGCGTGGCGGCGGTCGTCGTGGAGCAATCCCAGCCAGGGATAGATCTCGAACACGTGGAAACTGTGGTGCGGCACCCCGCCGGCCAGGACGCCTTCCACCAGATGCGGGAACTGCCGTCCGGTGCGGGCCCGGAAGCGGTCCTCCATCGAGTTGCCGATGTTGGTGATGCCCACGGCGTCCAGCAGGCTGTTTCCGACCCAGTAGGCCTCGACTACACGGGCGTTCAGGGGATCGGGGATGCCCGTGGCGGCGGCAATCAGCTCCAGGTAGGGCCACGCGCCGGCGAAGCCCTTGGCCAGGTCGCGGAGACCCTGGTCCGTGACGCCGGACTGGCCATAGTGCAACAGCGCATCGCTGTCCGGCGGCCCGCAGCTGCCCCTCGAATTCGGAGGGTAGGCATAGCGGACAAACAACTGGGCACCGTCGACAACCATCACCTGGCCACCTTCTGCAAACGTCTTCTGAACCTAGCACCGGGCCCGGTCCGCGACAAGTAGCCGACCGCAGGGAGGGAACAGGGCGGGAGCAGGAGGGAACAGGAGGCGGCAGGGACCGGGAGCCGGCAGGCTGAGGCGTTGACAGCCATGCCCTTCGAGCGGATGCTGTGAAGAACCTACGCACAGGGGGTCAAAATTATGCGGGACGCCGATCCGAACGCCGGGCTGGACCGCCGCACGGTGCTGCAGGTGTTCGTGGCGGGCGGCTCCGCGGCCGTCCTGGCCGGGTGCGGCGCCGCCGGCCCTGCGCCGGGGGCCTCCCCGTCCGGTGCCCCGTCCAGCTCCGCAGCCGCCGGCAGTATCAGCATCACCGACCAGCGCGGGAAGACGGTCACGTTCGACAAGCCGGTCACCAAGGTGGTGACCATACCCATGCCGGCGGCATCACTGCTGGTCGCCGTCGACCGCGGCGCGGACCATCTCGGCGCCATGCACAACGCATCGTGGGTGGCGATGCGCGACGGCATCATGGGGTCCATGTTCCCCGCCGCCCTGGACCTGCCGCATGACATTGCCAGCCAGGACTTCATCGCGAACGTCGAGAGCGTCCGCGCCCTCAACCCCGACGTCGTGATCCAGTGGTCCGATGCCCAACTGATCGAGCCCCTCGAAAAAGCCGGGCTGAAGGTCATCGGGCTGGCGAACACCGGCAAACAGGAGGATGTGGACGCCTGGGTGGCAATGTTCGCCGCCATGCTCGGCAAGCCTGAACGGGCCACCGAAATGAAGGCACATAGTGACCAGGAACTGGCCGAAATCAAGGCACTCGCAGCAGGACGGACCTCCGCCGGCCCCAGCATTCTCTACTTCAACCGCTTCACCGGCGGACTCAAGGCCGCCGCGGCCAACACCTACAACGACTTCTACATCAAGCTCGTCGGAGGCACCAACCCCGCAACCGGAGCGGACCCGTTGCCCGGCACCGGCATGGTGGGCCTGGACGTGGAGCAGGTCCTGAGGTGGGACCCGGAAGTCATCCTGCTGGGCAACTTCGACGCAGCGATGCCCCAGGACATCTACGCGGACCCGGTCTGGCAGGACGTCTCGGCGGTACGCTCCCGGCGTGTCTACAAGGTTCCCCTCGGCGGCTACCGCTGGGACCCGCCGGGCCAGGAATCACCGCTCATGTGGCACTGGCTCACCGATATCGCGTTTCCCCGGCCGGAATCCGGACTGCGCGCCAAGGTCACCGACTACTTCCGCTTCCTCTACAACCACCAGCCCACCGGTGAAGAGCTGGATAAGATCCTGTGGACGGCGGCCAACAGCAAGTCCGCCGGCTATCAGCAGTTCAATGCTGCATGACGCCCGGTCCCCGCGGCTGAGCAGCAACCGTACCCCGGCGGAGCGACGACAAACAGCCCGGCAATCCGGCCGGCAAAGAGGTCACGGACCGCGCGACCGGCGCAGGGAGCCGGCAGTCTTCGTGCCCATCGCCGTGACAGCCGCCCTCCTCACCGCCGTCGTGCTGCTGGCGCTGGCCGTCGGACGGTACAACGTGCCCCTCTGGCATGTCGTGCAGATCCTCGCCGCCCAGCTTGTCCCGTTCCCCGTCGAGGCAAGCGGAACGGAACAGAATGTGGTCCTGCTGGTGCGGATGCCGCGGATCCTGCTCGCGTTGCTCGTGGGCGGCGGCCTGGCCATCGGCGGGGCCGCACTGCAGGCCATCTTCCGCAATCCGCTGGTCAGCCCGGAAATTATCGGCGTATCCGCCGGGGCCTCGTTCGGCGGCGCCCTGGCCCTGCTGCTCGGCCTGGGCTCTGTCCTGCTGGTCACCGGCTCCTTCGTGTTCGGCCTGGTGGCCCTCGCCACCCTGGTCCTCATCACCTCGGGCCGCGGCGGAACGCCGATGCTGATGATCGTGCTCGGCGGTGTGGTGACGGGGTCCTTTTTCTCGGCCCTGGTCGCCCTGGTGACCTATATTGCGGATCCCAACACCACGCTGCCGGCGATCGTATTCTGGCTGCTTGGCAGCGTCTCCACGGCAACCTTCACCAAAGTGCTGGTGGCGCTGATCCCCGTCCTGGGCGGCGCCGTCGTGCTGCTGGCCCTGCGCTGGCGGATCAACGTCCTGTCCCTGGGCGACGAGGACGCCGCAGCCCTGGGCGTGCAGCCGCGCCCCCTGCGCTGGGTTGTCCTGGTTGCGGTGTCGCTCATCGTGGCCGGGGCGGTCGCCGTCAGCGGGGTAGTCAGCTGGGTGGGCCTGGTGATTCCCCATCTGGCACGGATGTGGGTGGGACCGGACCATCGCGTGCTGTTGCCGGTGTCCTTCCTGCTGGGCGGCGCCTACATTGTGCTCGTCGACACGGTCGCCCGCACGGCGACCGCCGGAGAGATCCCGCTGGGCGTGCTCACAGCCCTGATCGGCGCGCCCGTCTTCTTCCTGCTGCTGCGCCGGAACCGGGACAGGATCTGGGAAAGTGCTTGAGCTGGATACCGTGGGCTACACCTACTCCCGGTCGGACTGGGTTTTCCGGGGCGTCAGCTTCCGGGTGCGCCCCGGCACGGCCACCGCCGTGCTGGGCCCCAACGGCAGCGGCAAGACCACCCTGGTGCGCTGCGCGGCCGGGCTCCTGGCGCCGGCGGAGGGAACCGTCCGCCGGCAGACGGGTGCCGGGTACGTCCCGCAGGCCCATGGCAGCGCCTTCGCGTACCGGGCGCTGGACATGGTCCTGATGGGCCGCGCCAGGCAGGTGGGCGTTTTTCGGAGTCCCGGGTCCGCGGACCGGGCCGCCGCGTTGGACGCGATGGAACGGGTAGGCGTGGCCGGACTGCAGGACAGGCTTTTCCCCACCCTGAGCGGCGGGGAACAGCAGCTGGTCCTGATCGCGCGGGCCATCGCGGCCGGCTGCCCGGTGCTGGTGCTGGACGAGCCCGCCACCGGACTCGACCTGAAGAACCAGGTCCGGGTGCTGACGCTCCTGCGCGAACTGATGACCGACGGAATGGCCCTGCTGCTCAGCACGCACCATCCCGACCATGCCCTGTACCTTGCGGACCGGGTTGTCCTGCTGGGCCGCAGCGGTGCGCGCACCGGGCCGGCTGCCGAGCTGCTCACGGACACGGCGCTCTCCGCACTCTACGGAGTGCCGGTGAGCACGGTCGCCTATTCCCACGACGGCCAGCCCGGCCGGACCATCGTGGTGCACTACGGCAGACCCTGACCAGGCCGCGGACCGCTTCCCGGACCAGCGGCAGTCAAAGACAGCGGCCGCCAAAGACGGCGGCTGCCGATGACGCCGGCTGCCAAAGAGGCCGGCGAACCGGCATCAGGCGTCCCTGACGGGCCCCGTCGATCCACGCACGGTCAGGTGGGTCGGCATGACGGAACGGCTGCGGTTGGAGCCACCGGCCAGGGGATTGAGCCGGCCGAGCAGCATCGACACGGCCACCCGCCCGGCCTGTTCGATCGGGGACGTCATGGTGGTCAACGGGGGGTTGCAGAAGTCCGCACCGAAGATGTCGTCGCAGCCCACGATGCTCATGTCCTCCGGAACCCGGAGGCCGCGTTCACGGAGCCGCTGGAGCATTCCGATGGCTATCAGGTCGTTGAAGGCTATGCAGGCGGTCACGCCGCTGTGCACGGCGGAATCGGCAGCGGCCGCGCCCGACTGTGTTTTCGGTGCGAACGGCCCGAGCCGCAGGACCTCCACGCCGCGCTCCTCCGCCGCCAACGAAAGGGCAGCCCATCGCCGCGAGCTGGACTGGGACGTCAACGGACCTGCCATGAAGGCGACGCGCGTGTGACCCAGCGAGATCAGGTGATCCAGGGCCTGGCCTGTCGCCGTGGGGGTATCGATGATGACCGCAGGCACGCCGGGGACATCCCGGTTGATGGTGACCATCGGCATCTTCGCCGCGGCGGCAAGCAGGACGTCATCGCCCAGCCGCGGGGCGGTGACAATGATGCCGTCGGCACCTTTGCGCAGCTGCTCCATGGTGCTGGCTTCCACCTCGTCCGACTCCTCGGTGTCCACCAGCAACTGGGTGTAGCCGGCCGCCTTGAGCTGGAGCTGGGTTCCCCTGATGAGGTCGAAATAGAACGGGTTCGTGATGTCCGGAACCAGCACTCCCACCGCCCCGGTCCGGCCCGAGCTCAAGGCCTTGGCCTGGCTGTTGGGGGTGTAGTTAAGCTCCGCTGCCGCGGCTTCGATCCGCGCACGGGTGCGGAAGTTAACCCGGTCCGGCGTGGAGAGCGCGCGGGAAACCGTGGACGCGGCCACTCCGCACATGGCGGCGATGTCGTGGATAGTGGCGGGTCGGTCGACCCCGGCTGGTGCAGCCACAACGCTCCTCTCTGAACGTGATGGCGCGGCAGCGGAAATCGCCATTGTGACTCCTGCCACAGCGCCATGGGGTCTAGGTTGCCACATCCCAGCACCTTTTGGCAACCGGTTGTCGTGGCGTGTCTGCCGGGCTAGACTGGCGTCGATACCTGATTTGTGAATTGAGTCACCGCGGGCCGGAGCAGGATTCCCCGGCTGCCGCCCACGCGTTGGCGCAACCCAAGGAGCTTCCCGTGACTGAAACATCAACCGCCGTGTGGCCGCTGTCCGGATTCGGCGACGAGGTGGATCCGGACCCGGCCGTGCAGGCGGCCGTGCTGCTGGCCCTGGGCGCCAGCCATATCGAAGTCCGCAGCGCCTGGGGCACCAACGTCTCCGAGCTGGAGCCTGAGCAGGTCGCCGCGCTGAAGGCGATCCTGGACGACAAGGGGCTCAAGGTCTCTGCCGTTGCGAGCCCGATCGGAAAGGTGGACGTCAGCCTGCCGGTGGAACACGAGGTGGACCGGCTCCGCCAGATCATCGCCGTCGCCAAGGGCCTGGACACCAAATTCATCCGGATCTTCTCGTTCTACCGCGCCGAAGGCCAGAGCCAGGAAGACATCCGGGAGGATGTCCTCACGCGCATGGCCGCACTGGCGTCCGTAGCTGCGGACGCCGGCGTCGTGCTCCTGCATGAAAACGAGAAGGGCATCTACGGCGATACGCCCGAACGGGTCCTGGACATCATGGAATCCGTCGATTCGCCGGCCCTGCGGATCGCCTGGGACAACGCCAACTTCGTCCAGGTGGGGGTCAAGCCCTACACGGACGGGTACGCGATGCTGCGCCCGTACCTCGAGTACTTCCAGGTGAAGGATGCCATCCTGGCGACCGGCGAGGTGGTGCCGGCCGGCGAGGGCGACGGCGAACTGGACGCGACCATCGCCGCACTGAAGGCCGACGGATTCGCCGGGTTCGCCTCGCTCGAACCGCACCTGGCCAGCGCCCATGAACTGGGCGGCTTCTCCGGGCCGGTGGCCTTCGGCACCGCTGCCCGGGCCTTCGCCGGGCTCGCCGCCAAGCACGGGGTGACGCTGTCATGACCGTCAAGGCGGCAGTGATCGGATGCGGCGACGTCTCGACCGTCCACTTCGGAGCCATCGCAAAGCTCGACGACGTCGAACTGGTCGCGGTCTGCGATACGGATCCGGGACGGCTGGCTGCGGCGGTGGCCGCCTACGGTGTGCCCGGCTTTGCGGACCACCTCAGCCTCCTTGCGGAGCAGAAGCCGGACGTGGTCCACATCAGCACCCCGCATGACCAGCACGCCGCCCTCGCGGCGGACTGCCTGGAGCGCGGCGTCAACGTCATCGTGGAAAAGCCGCTGGCGCACACCCTCGAGGAGGGGCGCCGGCTCATTGAGGCCGCCGCACGCAGCAGCGCCAAGATCGCCGTGTGCTTCCAGAACAGGTACAACGCCACGGTTCAGGCCATGCACGCGCTCCTGTCCTCCGGTGAGCTCGGCGAGGTCCTCGGCGCCTCGGCCACCGTGATGTGGCAGCGGAGTGCCGGCTACTACCAGAGCCGGCCGTGGCGCGGCAGCTGGGCCGGTGGCGGCGGGGGGCTGATGATGAACCAGGCCATCCACACCGTGGACCTGCTGCAGTGGCTGGTGGGCGACGTCGTGTCGCTGAACGGCAATGCGTCCACCCGCTTCCTGGGCGGGACCATCGACGTTGAAGACACCGCCGAATTCGTGGCGGAGCATGCCACCGGGGCGCGCAGCGCCTTCTATGCCACGCTCGCCAACGCGGTGAATGCCCCCGTGACCCTGGACATCGTCACGGAGCAGGCCACCCTGAGCCTGCGCGGCGACCTCACGGTGACGTACGGGGACGGGCGCGTCGACGTCGTGCCCGAACGCGTGGTGGAGTCCGGTGGCAGGGCGTACTGGGGCGTCTCCCATGAGCTGCTGATCGCCGACTTCTATGCCCGGCTGGGCGAGGACGGCCCGTTCTGGATCAATCCGTCCGAGGCCGCCAAGTCGCTGCGGATCGTCAAGGAGATCTACCGGCAAAGCTACCCGGAGTCGCTCGCCGCCGTGTGCTGAGACCGTCTTCGTCCCCTTTGCCCGGCGAGGGCTGGCACGCGCCGGTATGCAAGCGGTTGCGTCCGCCACGGGGATGGAATCACCTCTTTTCCGGCGTGTTGTCGGGCTTTATTCCCGCGTCCGCGAAACTTTCGAAATGAATGTGACAATCGGTTGCCAAATCGGGCAACAATGCGTACTGTCAATCACACGGAGCGGATGTGGCCCAGGCCACACCCGCTCACTGCTGAAGTCACCAGTTCCACCAGACTCATAGGAGCCAACAATGAAGTTAGGTCCCAAGGCAGCGTCAGCTGCCCTCATCCTCAGCGCATCCCTCGCGCTGACAGCCTGCGGCGGCGGCGGCTCTGCCGCGCCCGCCGGCGCCGGCGCTCCGGCGACCACGACGCTGACCCTGGGCGCCGTCCAGGAAATCCGCTCCTGGGACCCGGCCCAGGCGCATGTGGGCCACTTCCTGCAGCCGTACCAGGCGGCCTACGATTCCCTGCTCATGCGGGAACCGGACGGCAAGCTCAGTCCCATGCTGGCCACCGCGTGGAAGTACAACGCGGCAAACACGGTGCTGACGGTTGACCTCCGCACGGACGTGACCTTCAGTGATGGCGCCAAGTTCGACGCCGCAGCGGCCAAGGCCAACCTGGACCACTTCAAGACGGCCAACGGCCCGCAGATGGCCCAGCTCACCGCGGTCTCGGACATCAAGGTCGTGGATGCCGACACCATTGAGCTGGACCTGACGACGCCGGATCCCTCGCTGGAGTTCTACCTCAGCCAGGCCGCCGGCCTGATGGGCAGCCCCAAGGCGCTGGGTTCCGAGGGCATCAAGACCGAGCCTGTGGGCAGCGGCCCGTATGTCATGGACAAGGCCGCCACGGTCAAGGATTCACAGTCGGTGTTCACAGCCCGCAAGGACTACTGGAACAAGGGCATCCAGAAGTTCGAGAAAGTCACCTTCAAGATCCTGCTTGACTTGACCGCCCGCACCAATGCACTGGTTTCGGGACAGGTTGACGCCACGCTGCTGGACCCCAAGACCGGAAAGCAGGCCGAGGGCGCCAAGATGACGCTGGCCGCGAACGAGGTTGACTGGCAGGGCCTGACCCTGTTCGACCGCGATGGCGCCAAGAACCCCGCATTGAAGGACGTCCGCGTCCGCCAGGCCATCAACTACGCGTTTGACCGCAAGACGATCCTCGACCAGGTCCTGGTGGGCCAGGGCACACCCACGTCCCAGCCCTTCGGCAAGGCCAGCGGAGCCTGGCTTGAAGAGCTCGAGAACAAGTACCCCTACGACCCAGCCAAGGCCAAAGCACTGCTGAAGGAAGCAGGCTTCGAAACCGGCGTCGTCCTCGAGCTCCCGTCCGTTCCCGGGTTTGAAACCCAGCTGGCAGTAGTCAAGCAGCAGCTCTCTGACGTCGGCATCACCGTGAACATTGGCGCCGCGATCACCAACACCTACACCACGGATGTCGCAGCACAGAAGTTCACGAGCATGTACTTCTCCCTCTTCCAGGGTGAGCCGTGGGTGGCCATCAACCAGATCATCTCCACCAAGGCGCTGTACAACCCCTTCAAGACCACCGCTCCGGAGCTGCAGGCCAAGATCGATGCCGTCCAGAACGGCGGCAAGGATGCTCCCAAGCTGGCGCAGGAAGTCAACAAATACGTGGTTGACCAGGCCTGGTTCGCCCCGATGTTCCGCGTGGACCAGATGTACTACCACAACTCCAAGATCAACGTCACGCCGCAGATCCAGCAGGCTGTCCCGTCGATCTACAACTACTCGCCGGCGAAATAGCAGCCAGCGCAGTAGCTTCCCGTTCCGGCAGCCCGTCCAGCACAGGACGGGCTGCCGGAACAAGGCAGCCCACCATGCCATTTCAATGGAGCCAGCAATGATCAGATTCATCCTCAAACGCCTCGGCAGCGGACTCGTGGTCCTGTTTGCCGTCTCGGTCCTCACCTTTTTCCTGCTCTACATATCCAGCGGCAGCATCGCCCGGAACATCCTGGGAGACCAGGCAACACCGGAGCAGCTCGCCGTGAAGGAAGCCGAGCTGGGACTCGACCAGCCCATGCCCGTCCGCTACTTCAGCTGGCTCACGGGCGCCCTGAGGGGGGATCTGGGCACATCCTGGTTCACCTCCGAACCGGTGGCCAACGCTCTCGCCACCCGCATCCCCGTCACCATGACCATGGTGTTCGCGGCCATGATCCTCATCGCCATCATCGCGACCCTCATCGGGGTTGCCGCGGCAGTGAAGCGCGGCTGGGTGGACCGCGTTGTCCAGATTGGCGCCATCATCGGCGACTCCGTTCCCGGGTTCGTCATCGGCATCATCCTGGTGACCGTGCTGGCCATCCAGATGGGCCTGTTCCCCGCCACCAGCACCATTTCCCCGGGCGCGCCTGCGTCCGCCTGGGTGCTGTCCCTGACTCTTCCGGTGATCGCCCTGCTGATCAACGGAGTCACCGGCGGCGCGCAGCAGATCCGCAGTGCCGTCATCAAGCAACTCGAACGCGACTACGTCCGGACCCTGCGCAGCCGCGGCATCGGTGAGGGCGAGATCCTGTTCAGGCATGTCCTGCGAAGTGCCGCGCCCGCGGGGCTCACCGTCCTCAGCCTGCAGCTCATCGGCATGCTCGGCGGCGTGGTCATCATCGAGCAGATCTTTGCCCTTCCCGGCATGGGCCCGCTTGCCGTGGCTGCCACCAGCCAGACTGACCTGCCCGTTGTCATGGGCGTTGTCATGTACACCGTCGCCGTTGTCATCACGGTCAACCTCATCGTTGACCTGCTCAACGGCTGGCTCAACCCGAAGGTGCGTGCCTCGTGACCGAGTCCGTCGAAACCTCAGCCCTGACGCCATTACCGGGGCAGGGGGCTCCCGCCGGCCAGACCGGAACCGTGGTCCGTTCAACGGTCCTCAAGCGTCTGTTCAGGAACCCGCTCGGCATCATCGCCGTCGGAATCCTGCTGGTCATCTCCCTCCTGGCCGTCTTCGCGGACGTTCTGGCCCCCTTTGAAGAGAACTTTGCCAACATCTCCAAGACGCTCGCCGCGCCGGACTCCGTGAACATCCTGGGAACGGACAGCTCGGGCCGGGATGTCTGGAGCCGCCTGCTCTTCGGCGCACGGATGACGCTGCTCTCGGCGCTGCTCTGCGCCGCCGTCGCCATCGCGATCGGCCTCCCGTCCGGTCTGCTGGCCGGCTACTACGCCGGGAAGTTCGAGGCTGTCTCCAACTGGATCGTCAGCATCCTGATGAGCCTCCCCGGCCTCATCGTGCTGCTGACCATCCGTGCGGCCTTCGGACCGTCGGTGTGGATCGCCATGATCGCGTTCGGCATCCTGATCAGCCCCTCCTACTTCCGCCTGACGCGTTCCGCAGTGCAGTCGGTCCGGAACGAGCTCTACGTGGATGCCGCCCGGGTATCGGGCCTGTCAGACCTCAGCATCATCACCCGGCACATCTTTTCCGTGGTCCGCGCGCCCATCATCATCCAGACCGCCGCGATCGCCGGGGTGGCCATCGCCATCCAGTCCGGCCTCGAGTTCCTGGGGCTGGGGGATCCGGCCAAGGCAACCTGGGGCGTGATGCTCAGCGAAGGCTTCAAGAACGTCTACCTCACGCCCACGCTCCTGTTCTGGCCTGCGCTGGCCATGGCCCTGACCATCGGCGCCCTGGTGCTCCTGGGCAACGCCATCCGCGATGCCCTGGAAGACGGCGAAAAGATCAAGCACCGCAAGAAGCCGGTGGTAACACGCGCGACGGCGGCCCCCGCCCCGGCGCGCCAGTCACGGAACGCCGCGGCCCCCGCCGTCGACGCCGGGACCGAACACCACCTGGTGAAGGTCACCCACCTCGGCGTCGGGTACCCGCAGGCCGACGGCTCGATCAAGAAGGTCGTGGATGATGTCTCCTTCCACGTGGACCGCGGCGAGATCCTGGGCATCGTGGGCGAATCCGGCTCCGGGAAATCCCAGACCGCCTTCTCCATCCTGGGCCTCCTGCCGGACACCGCACGGATTGTTGCCGGCTCGATCCAGTTCGAGGGCAACTACACGGTGGCTCCGGGCGAGGACGTCGTGAACCAGGGCAGGCTCTCCAAGCTGCGCGGCAAGCGGATCTCCTACATCCCGCAGGAACCCATGAGCAACCTGGATCCGGCCTTCACCATCGGATACCAGCTGGTCACGCCCATGGTGCGTGTGCTGGGCATCTCCAAGGCCGAGGCCACCTCCCGTGCCATGAAACTGCTGTCCGACGTCGGGATCGTCAACCCGAAGCGGACCTTCGATGCCTACCCGCACGAAGTCTCCGGCGGCATGGCCCAGCGCGTGCTGATCGCCGGCGCCATCAGCTGCGAACCGGACCTGGTGATCGCGGACGAACCCACCACGGCCCTGGACGTGACGGTGCAGGCCGACGTGCTGGACCTGATCCGCGAACTCCGGTCCCGCCTGAACATCGGCGTGATCCTGGTGACGCACAACTTCGGCGTGGTCGCCGACCTCTGCGACCGCGTGGTGGTGATGCAGAACGGACGCCTGGTGGAAGAGGGCACCGTCCGCGACATCCTCCGCAACCCGCAGGAAACCTACACCCAGACACTGCTCGGGTCCATGCTGGAAGGCAAGGAACCCATGTCCATGCTCGTTTCATCGACCGCCAAGGGGGCGGCATCATGAGTGCAACCGAAGCCACCGACGCTGCAACAGGTCCCGCCGGCGAACGTGAAAGCCTCCTCCGGGTGGACAACCTGGTGGTGGAATACCCGGGCAAGGGCTTCCGCGCCAGGCCGTTCCGCGCCCTGACGGACATCAACATCTCCATCGGCCAGGGCGAAACCCTGGGCCTGGTGGGGGAGTCCGGCTCCGGAAAGACCACGCTGGGCCGGGCCGTGCTGGGCCTCGCGCCCGTTACGGGCGGAAAAATCACCTTCGAAGGCCAGGACATCAGCCACGCGAGCCGCAGACAGCGCCGCGTCCTGAGCCGTGACCTGCAGGTGGTGTTCCAGGACCCCTACACCTCGCTGAACCCGGCCCTGGAAATCGGGGACATCCTCGCCGAGCCGCTGGGCGTGCAGGGGAAGCCGCCGGCGGAGGCAAAGAAACGCGTCCGGGAACTGCTGGACCAGGTGGGCCTGCCGGCCGACGCCATCCACCGGCTGCCGCGCGAATTCAGCGGCGGCCAGCGCCAGCGCGTGGCCATTGCCCGCGCCCTGGCGCTGTCCCCGAAGCTGATAGTCTGCGATGAGCCGGTGAGCGCCCTGGACCTTTCCACCCAGGCCCGGGTGCTGGACCTGTTCCTGCAGATCCAGAAAGACACCGGGGTTTCCTACCTCTTCGTCTCCCACGACCTCGATGTGGTCCGCCACATCAGCCACCGCGTCGCCGTGATGTACCACGGCGAGATCGTGGAACAGGGCCCGGCCGACGTCGTGACCCGGGACCCCGAACACCCCTACACCCAGCGGCTCCTGCTGGCCTCACCCGTGCCGGACCCGGACCGCCAGGAGCAGCGGCGCGCGGACCGCCACCTGCTGCTCGAGATGCAGCGGATGCATGACGAACAGGCCGTCGCCCTCGCCTGAGGACGCAGCCCTGTCAGATAACGAGAACTAGCGCAGCCGGGTTCCCCTGCGGACCCCGGCCCACAACGGAGGACGCCCATGGAAACAACAGCAACAACAGCCACAATAGGCGTACAGGCAATGATGCTGAAGGACAGCTTCAGCGAAATCGGGGCGTTCGAGACGCTCCGCAAGGTGAGCGCGATCGGCTACAACGCCGTCGAGATCTCACAGATCCCCATGACCCCGGAGAACGTCGCGGAACTGGACCGGTCCCGCACCGAGCTCGGGATGGACATCGCCGCGCTGTCCGTTGCCATGGAGACCCCCAAGGGCCGGCCCGGCGACTCCCTGGCGGAGCACTTCGACAAGATCGTCGACGACGCCAAGCGCCTCGACTCCAGGCTCCTGCGCATCGGCATGCTGCCGTTCCCTGCGATGAAGTCCCTTGGTGCCGTGATCGACTTCGCCAAGCAAGCCAACGAATACGCCGAACGCCTGGCCGAACACGGGATCGGACTGTACTACCACAACCACCACATTGAGTTCGCGAAGTTCGACGGCAAGTACATGCTCGACATCATCGCGGAGAACTCGCCGGCCATGGGCATGGAAATCGACGTCCACTGGGTGCAGCGCGGCGGCCTGGACCCGGTCCGGACCCTCCAGAAGTATGCCGGCCGCACGGCCATGGTCCACCTGAAGGACTACCGGATCGGCGAACTCCCGGAGTCCGCCTTCGGGCTGCTGGACAGCGGCGACATCATGGGCTTCATGACCGAATTCAAGAACGTGGTCCAGTTCGCCGAGGTCGGCGAGGGCAACCTCGACTTCCCCTCGATCATCGACGCCGCGCAGGCTGCCGGCGCCGAGTACCTGCTGGTGGAGCAGGACGAACTCTACGGACGCACCGTCTGGGAGGCGCTGCAGACCTCCTACGACAACCTGGTGGCCATGGGCCACGCCCAGCTGTTCTAACCGGACCGATTTCCACACTCTGGTTTCGACAAGCTCAACCAACGAAAAAGGATAAACAACTGTGAGCAAGAAAGTACGCCTCGGCATCATCGGCCTGGGCCAGCAGGGCGGCGCCTACGCCAAGTTCATCACGGACGGCATGGTTCCCAACATGGAGATCGGCGCCATCTGCGACACCGATCCCGCGAAGAAGGAAGTTGCCTCGGCCACTTACCCTGACGTTCCCTTCTACGACAACTACATCACCATGCTCGAAAGCGGCGACGTTGACGCCGTCGTGACCTGCGTGCCGCACTTCCTGCACCCCGAAATGGGCATCGAGACGCTCAAGCGCAACGTCCACGCGCTCGTGGAGAAGCCGGCCGGCGTCTACACCAAGCAGGTCAAGGAACTGAACGAGTTCGCCGCCGGCAAGCCGGAGTTGTCCTTCGCCATCATGTTCAACCAGCGCAACAACCCGCTGTACCAGAAGCTCAAGGAGATCGTCGACAACGGCGAGATCGGCAAGATCCGCCGGAGCAACTGGATCATCACCAACTGGTGGCGTCCGCAGGGCTACTACAACTCCAGCGAATGGCGCGCCACGTGGGGCGGCGAGGGCGGCGGTGTGCTGGTCAACCAGGCACCGCACCAGCTGGACCTGTGGCAGTGGATCTGCGGCGTGCCCAAGTCCGTCTACTCCAAGGTTGCCTTCGGCTTCCGCCGCGACATCGCCGTCGAAGATGAAGTGACTGCGGTGGTTGATTACGGAGACGGCGTCACCGGCGTTTTCGTCACCGCCACGCACGACCTCACCGGCACCGACCGCTTCGAGATCCTGGGCGACCAGGGCAAGATTGTCGTCGAAGGCAGCAAGACCGCCACCGTGACCCGCCTGCACAAGCCGGAGCGCGAACTCAGCGACGGCATGGGCATGGACGATGTCCGGAAGCTCTTCATGGGCGAACTGAACCCGGAGGAGTACTACACCACCGAGGTCATCGAGTTCGAGTCCGTCTGGGGTGCACAGCACGCCGGCGTCCTGGAGAACTTCGCCGCCAACATCCTGGACGGCACCCCGCTGCTCGCTCCGGGCTCGGACGGCATCAACGGAGTACGCCTGGCCAACGCCATCCACCTCTCCGCCTGGACCGGCAAGGAAGTCGGACTGGACTTCGACGAGAACGAGTTCCTGGCGGAGCTCAACAAGCGCATCAGCGAAGAAGGCAAATTCCCCGAGCGCGTCTGATCTCCGGCCGCCCCCGGCCCTGCCGGCCATCTGCCTCGCAGTTGTTGCCGTTTTGAGCGCTCAAAACGGCAACAACTGCGAGCCAGTTGGGTGGGTTTCGCCGATAGGATGGGGCGGTGACTGAAGCTAAGAATCCGGAATCCGCCGCATCAACGGGTCCGGTCAGCAGGAATGGCCGGGGCGGCAAGTCCAGCGCCACCATTTACGACGTCGCCAAGGTTGCCGGAGTCAATCCCTCCACGGTCTCCAGGGCGCTCAGCAAACCGGGCCGGGTCAGCGTCAAGACCCAGAAGCTGATCGAGGATGCCGCCGCCGAGCTCAACTATCACGTCAACCCCTTTGCCCGCGCCCTGCCCACCGGGCGGACCAGCACCCTGGGCCTGATCGTCGCGGACATCACCAACCCGACCTTCTTCGGCGTCATCCGGGGTGCAGAAGCAACGGTCACGGCGCGCGACTACACGCTGATGCTCGCTGAATCCTCGGAGTCGCCCGCGACCGAGCTGACCGCGGCCCGGCGCATGATGACGACCGTGGACGGGCTCATCCTGGCCAGCCCCCGCATGGATGACGACAACATCCGTGCCCTCGCCAAGGGCAAGCCCGTGGTGGTCATCAACCGCGAGGTGGACGGCGTGCCGTGCGTGGTGCCGGACGTCAACACCGGAATCGCCGAAGCCATCCGCAGCCTCGCCGCCAACGGCCACCGCAGGATCGCCTACGTGGCCGGGCCGCCGGAGTCCTGGATGTCACGGCGCCGCTGGGAAGGCGTGCAGACCGCGTGCGAGTGGTCCCGGCTGGAAGCGGTGCGGTTGGAATCCTCCCGGCCAACGGTCTCCGGCGGCCGGGAGGTGGCCCGCAGCGTCCTGGCCAGCGGAGCCACGGCTGTCCTGACCTACAACGACCTCCTGGCCATCGGCCTCATGCAGGAACTCCAGGCCGCAGCCGTCGTGGTGCCGGACCGGATCAGCATTGTCGGCTTCGACGATATCTTCGGGGCCGACTTCACCACCCCGCCGCTCACCACGGTGCGCTCTCCGATGGCGGAGTGCGGCACGGAAGCGGCAAGCCTGCTGCTGGACGCGCTGCAGGGCATCGAACATCCGGCGGCCTTCCTGCGGGTGGAAACGGAGCTCGTGCTGCGGGGCTCCAGCGGCCGGCTTCTTCCCTCCGCTAGCTGACGACGCGCAACTTCCCTGGCGCGGCGCAAATCCCCTGGCGCGGCCCGAATTCCGGCAGCGCCAGGGATTCTGCGCGTCGCCAGGCAGGAACCGCATCGTGACCCCTCCCGGCATCCCGGCGGCAAATTTTGGCAACCGGTTGACAAGCGAGCGGGCCAGGCCGGATTATTGATCCATGTCACAGTCGATTGCAGCCAACCCAGACCGGCTCCTTCCCGCGGATCCCGGCACGCGAAGCATTGCGCGCGGCCTCCTGGCCCGGGTCCAGGATCTTCCCATCATCTCCCCCCACGGCCACGTTGATGCCGCCGTCATCGAGCACAACACGCCCTTCCCTGACCCCGCAGCGCTGCTGGTCAGCCCGGACCACTACGTCACCAGGCTAATCCATGCCAGCGGTGTCTCCCTTGACAAGCTGCGCGGCTCGAGCAGCGGGACGCCGGATTCCCGCAGTGTCTGGCGCGAGTTCTGCACGGCCTGGCCGCTGCTGGAGGGGACCGCCTCCGGCTACTGGCTGCGCAACCAGTTCCACAGCGTCTTCGGCCTCCAGCAGGAGATCAGCGCCGAAAACGCCGACGCCAGCTACGACGCCATCTCCGCCAAGCTCCAGGAGCCCGCTTTCCGGCCCCGCCAGCTGTTCAAGGACTTCAACATCGAGGTCCTGGCCACCACGGATGACCCCCTCGACGACCTCGCCAGCCACCAGGCGATCGCCCAGGACCCCAGCTTCCACGGCCGGGTGCTGCCCACGTTCCGCCCGGACGCCTACCTCAACATCGCGCACCCCACCTGGTCCGCCAATGTCGACCGGCTCATCGCGGCTGCGGGCGACGGCGCCACCGGCTATGCCGGCTACGTCACGGCACTGGAGAACCGGCGTCGTTATTTCGTGGAGCACGGGGCGGTTTCCGCTGACCACGGCGTCAGGACGCCCGCGACGTTGAAGCTCGACGCCGCCGACGCGGCACGGCTGTTCGACCGCGCCCGCTCCGGCCAGGCCACCGCGCAGGACCGCGACGACTTCGAGGCCCACATGATGTACCAGATGGCCCGGATGTCCGTCGAGGACGGCCTGGTGATGACCATCCACCCCGGCTCGTTCCGCAACCACCACGAGCCCACGTTCAACACCTTCGGCGCGGACACGGGCCACGACATCCCCGTCGCCACCAACTACACCCAGGCCATCCGGCCGTTGCTGCAGGACTTCGGCACCGCCAAGGACTTCCACCTGGTGCTGTTCACGCTGGACGAGACCGTGTTTTCGCGCGAACTCGCACCGCTGGCGGGCTTCTACCCCTCCGTCTACCTCGGCGCGCCGTGGTGGTTCCTCGATGCCCCGGACGCCATGCTCCGCTTCCGCTCCGCCGTCACGGAGACCGCCGGATTCTCCCGGTCCTCGGGCTTCATCGACGACACCCGCGCGTTCTGCTCCATCCCGGCCCGGCACGATGCCTCCCGCCGGATCGAGGCCTCGTTCCTGGCCCGGCTCGTGGCGGAGCACCGGGTCAGCGAGGACCGTGCGCACGAAATCATCGTCGACCTGGTCGATTCCTCCCCGCGAAGGGTTTTCAAGCTGTGACCATCCCCGAGACTGACTCCAATGCCGCTCCGGCCGCTCCGGATGCAACAGCGCCGGCCGCCCGGCTGCCGCAGCTGGGCCGGGCCATCCGGCCCTCGGCAAAGGCCCCCGTGCGGATCGTCCACCTGGGGCTGGGCGCTTTCCACCGCTCGCACCAGGCCTGGTACACCCACCACGCCGGCGACGCCGCCGGGTGGGGCATCGCCTCGTTCACCGGCCGCCGGCCCGACGCGGCGCTGGCACTGGCCGAGCAGGACGGCCTGTACACCGTGGTCGAGCGGGCCGATGGCGGCGATTCCTTCGAGATCGTCAGCAGCATCGTCGAGGCAGTGGACGGCGCCGACGTCGGCCGGCTCGCCGCCCTTGTCGCCGCACCGGCCACGGCGGTGATCACCCTGACCATCACCGAGGCCGGCTACCGCCTGGGCGCCGACGGCAGCCTGGACCGGGCGGCCCCCGACGTCGTCGCCGACCTTGCGCTACTGGCTTCGGGCAGCGGAGCGCCGACGACGCCGCTGGGCCGGCTCGTCTTTGCCCTCGCCGCCCGCCGGGCTGCCGCCGCCGGACCGCTCGCCGTCGTCTGCTGCGACAACCTGTCGAGCAACGGAACGGTGGCCCGCCAGGCAGTGGTGGGCCTGGCGGAGGCCTGGGACGCCGGCCTCGCCGCCTGGATCGATGAGAACATCAGCTTTGTCAGCACCTCGGTGGACCGCATCACGCCGCGCACCACCGGCGCGGACCTCGCCGCGGTGGAGGCCGCGTGCGGCTACCGCGACAACTCACCGGTGGTGGCCGAACCGTTCCGCAACTGGGTGCTCAGCGGCGCCTTCCCGGCCGGACGCCCGCGCTGGGAAGACGCCGGCGCGGTGTTCGTGGACGAGATCGAGCCGTACGAAAACCGGAAGCTGTGGCTCCTCAACGGCGCGCACTCGCTCCTGGCCTATGCCGGGCAGCTGCGCGGCCACACCACGGTGGCCGAGGCCCTGGCGGACCCGCTGTGCCTGCAGGCCGTGGAACGGTTCTGGGGCGAGGCCCAGGCCAACCTGCACGGCGCGGACCTCCGGATCCCCGAATACCGCGCCGAGCTGCTGGCCCGGTTCCGGAACGCCCGGATCGCCCACCACCTGGCCCAGATCGCGATGGACGGCAGCACCAAGCTGCGGATGCGGGCCGTCCCGGTGCTGCTCGCCGAGCGGGCGCAGGGCCGTTCCGGGGAGGCCGCAGCCCTCATGATCTCCGCCTGGATGGATTTCAGCGCGGCGGCGGCAGAGTTCCACGACCCCCTGGCCACGGACGTGGCCGCGGCCAACAGGCTCGGCGGCACCGGGCGTGTCCGCGCCCTGCTGGCCCTGCTCAATCCGGACCTCGCCGCCGATGACGCCGTGGTCCGCCTCGTTGAAGACCTCAGCGGCACCTTCTCCGGGCCGGCTGTCCAGGAGTAGCCCGCCGCTGCAGGCGGCACTGCCCGGGCCGACAGCACCTGCCGGAGGCCCGGGCAGTGTCCGTTTAAGCCGCCCCTGTCCGAGCGTGGCGATGTGAATATCTGGCAACCGCTTGCCAAATGTTTGCCACGTGACTAGGATTACAGCCAGACAAAAACGCGGGCCGCCAGCACGGCCCGGCGGATCCCCCAACAGTCCCACCCCGCAACGACGCGAAGGATTCCCCCAGATGCTCAAGCCCCAGGCAAGTGAAACCCGTGAGATCGTCAACCTCGACGGGCTCTACCGGTTCAAAGTGGACTTTGACCGCGCCGGCCACCAGGAGGAATGGTTCAAGGCCCCCCTGGCATCGCCGCTGGAAATGGGTGTCCCGGCCAGCTACAACGACGTCTTCCCGGACAAGGCCATCCGGGACCACGTGGGCTACGTCTGGTACCAGCGCGACGTCCGGGTTCCCCGCGGCTGGGCCGGGGAGCGGATCCATCTCCGGCTCGACTCCGCCACGCACGAGGGAATGGTGTGGGTGGACGATGTCCTGGTGGCCCAGCACACCGGCGGCTACATGCCGTTCAGCGCGGACATCACGGGGCACGTGACACCGGGGCAGACGTTCCGCCTCACCGTCTCCGTCAACAACGAACTCACCCAGGCCACCATCCCGCCCGGCAGCATCACGGTCACCGAGGACGGCCGCCGCCAGCAGGGCTACCTCCACGACTTCTACAACTACGCGGGCCTGCACCGCAGCCTCTGGCTGTACAGCACCCCGGCAGTGACGGTGGACGACATCACCGTCGTGACCGGCTTCGACGGGCCCACGGGCAGCGTCGACTACACGATCGGAACCGCCGGCGGCAGCGGCGGCGAAGCGGTCACCGTTGTCCTGAAGGACGCCGACGGCGCGGAAGCCGCCCGGGCCGACGGCGCCCAGGGCACCCTGGTGATCAGCGACGTCGTGCTCTGGAAGCCGGGCGCCGCCTACCTCTACAGCCTGACCGCCGAGATCCGCGACGGCGACCGGCTGCTGGACAGCTACACGCTGCCGGTCGGCGTCCGCACCGTGGAGGTCCGCGGCAAGGAATTCCTCATCAACGGCGAGCCCTTCTACTTCACCGGCTTCGGCATGCACGAGGACCACATCGGCATCGGCAAGGGCCACAGCGATGCCCAGATGGTCAACGATTTCCAGCTGCTGGACTGGGTGGGCGCCAACTCGTTCCGCACCTCGCACTACCCCTACGCCGAGGAGGTCATGGAGTTCGCCGACCGGCACGGCATCGTGGTGATCGACGAAACCGCCGCCGTCGGGCTGCATCTGGGGTTCGGCGCCGTCTTCGGCGGCATCTCCAAGAAGACCTACGTCGACGGCGGCGTGGACGCCAACACCGCAGCCAACCACCGGCAGGCGATCTCAGAACTCGTGGCCCGGGACAAGAACCACCCCTCCGTCGTCATCTGGTCCATTGCCAACGAACCCAACGGCTCCGAGGAAGGCGCCCGCGAATACTTCCAGCCCCTCGCGGAGCTGACCCGGGAACTGGACCCCACCCGCCCCGTCGGCTACGTCAACGTCATGTTCGACACCCCGGACAAGGAACGCCTGGGCGACCTCTTCGACGTCATCATGCTCAACCGCTACTACGGCTGGTACCTCAACAACGGCGACCTGGAAACCGCCGAGCAGGTCCTCGAGAAGGAACTCCGGGAGTGGGAAGCCAAGTACGGCAAGCCCATGATCATGACCGAGTACGGTCCGGACACGATGCCGGGCTTCCACTCCATCTACGAGCAGCCCTGGAGCGAGGAATACCAGGCCGCCTTCCTGGCCATGTACCACCGGGTCTTTGACCGCGTGGACGCCATGGCCGGCGAACAGGTCTGGAATTTCGCGGACTTCCAGACCTCCAACGGCATCATGCGCGTGGACGGCAACAAGAAGGGTGTCTTCACCCGCGACCGCCGCCCCAAGCCCGCAGCCTATGCCTTGCGCCAGCGCTGGACCGCGCTGGGCGGCATCAAGAACTCCACCAAGGCATAGCCTTAATAACATGCATTTTCGCTGGTCCCAAGGGCCGGCACCGGGTAAAGGAGCCCACAACATGAAAAAGCTGAACAAGCTCAGCATCATCGGCTATGGCGCCGGCGATGCGGCAAACAACCTCGCTTTCACCACCGCCACGATGTTCCTGCTGGTGTACTACACGGACGTGGCCGGGATCTCGGCCGCCGCCGCCGGCACCCTGCTGCTGGCGGTCAGGATCTTCGACGCCTTCGCTGACGTCTTTGCCGGCCGGGTGGTGGACCGCGCCTTCAGCAAGCGGTTCGGCAAGTTCCGCCCGTTCATCATGTTCGGCTCCATCCCGCTGCTCCTGCTGAGCGTGGCCACGTTCTCCGTCCCGCAGATCGGCGAATCCGGCACCCTGCTCTACGCCTACGTCACGTACGCGGCCCTCGGCCTGGCCTACAGCCTGGTCAACATCCCCTACGGCTCCCTGGCCGGCGCCATGACGCAGGACCCGGGGGACCGGGCCAAACTGGGCTCCGCCAGGTTGGTCGGCGCAATGCTCGTTAGCTCCGCCTTGGGTATTTTCGTGGCTCCGCTGATCAAGCCCGGCGCCAACCTGCAGTCAACATTCACCACCATCACCCTGGTGTTCGTGGTCATTGGTGCCGCACTCTACTTCTTCACCGTGCTGACAGCCAAGGAGCGGGTGCACCGCGCCGTCCCCAACGTCACGTTCAAACAGAGCATGGATACGCTCAAAGGCAACAAGCCGCTGCTGATGCTGTGCCTGAGCTCCTTCTTTTTCCTCACCGGCTACCTGGCCCTCACCTCGGTGCAGCTGTACTACCTGCGCGACGTCCTGCACCGCCTCGACCTGTACCCCGTCCTCTCCATCATCCAGCTGGTGCTCACCTTCGTGCTGGCTGCAGTGATGCCCAAACTGGTCCGGAGCCTCGGCAAGAAGGGCGTCTACGTCTACGCGTCCCTGCTCACCGTCGTGGGCGGCGCGGTCATCTTCTTCACCCCGGCCAGCCAGGTGTGGATCGGCTTCACCGGCCTCGTTGTCAGCCTGGTGGGGGTCCTTGCCGTCAACATCGTGGTGTGGGCGCTGGAAGCCGACACCGTGGAATACGGCGAATGGCGCACCGGCGTGCGCACCGAAGGCATCACCTACGCCCTGTTCTCGTTCACCCGGAAGACCGGCCAGGCGGTGGGCGGCGCCCTCGCCGCCTACGCCCTGGCACTGGGCGGCTACAAGTCCGGTGCGGCCCAGACCGCGGACGCTGTCTTCGGCATCCAGTTCGCTGCCGGCGCGCTGCCGGCCATCATGACCATCCTGGCCGTCCTGGTGATGTCCAGGTACACCCTCACCGACGCCATGCACGCCAAGATCCTCGCCGAGATCCAGGAGCGCCGCAAGAACGCCGAGGGCTCCGCCCAGCTGGCAGCAACCGGCGGAACCCCCGCAGCGCCCGACGCCGCCGCCCTCGGCTCCGGCGGAACCACGCCGCCCGGCACGGCCAGCCACTAGCCACCACCGACCCAGCCCGACACAGTCCATTTTGAAAGGAACTGCCGTGAAAATCATTGCCGCGGAAGTCTTCGTGACCAGCCCCTCCCGTAACTTCGTCACCCTCCGGATCACGACGGAGGACGGCGTCACCGGGATCGGCGACGCGACCCTGAACGGGCGTGAACTGGCCGTCGCCGCGTACCTGAAGGAGCACGTCGCCCAGCTGCTGATCGGCAAGGACCCGCACCGGATCGAGGACACCTGGCAGTTCCTGTACCGGTCCTCGTACTGGCGCCGCGGGCCGGTGACGATGGCCGCGATCGCGGCCGTGGACATGGCGCTGTGGGACATCAAGGGCAAGGTCGCGAACATGCCGGTGTACCAGCTGCTCGGCGGGGCGTCCCGGAACGGGCTGCGCGCCTACGGGCACGCCTCCGGCTCGGACCTTCCGTCGCTGTTCGATTCGGTCCGGGAGCACCTGGACCTGGGCTACAAGTCGGTACGGATCCAGACGGCCGTCCCCGGCATCAAGGCCGTCTACGGCGTCGCCGCGCAGGCCCAGGCCTCCGGGGAACGCTACGACTACGAGCCCGCCGGCCGCGGCGCGTTCCCGCAGGAGGAGGACTGGGACACCCGGGCCTACCTGCGGCACCTGCCTTCGGTGTTCGAGGCCGTCCGGAATGAGTTCGGTCCCGAACTGCCGCTGCTGCACGACGGACACCACCGCATGACCCCGATCCAGGCCGCCAAGCTCGGCAAGGCCCTGGAACCGTATGACCTCTTCTGGCTGGAGGACTGCACCCCGGCCGAGAACCAGGAAGCCCTGCGCCTGGTCCGCCAGCACACCACCACCCCGCTGGCCATCGGCGAAATCTTCAACACCGTGTACGACTACCAGACCATCATCAAGGAACAGCTGATCGACTACGTCCGGGCCGCCTCCACGCACTTCGGCGGGATCTCCCCGCTGAAGAAGGTCATGGACTTCGCCGCGCAGTACCAGATCAAGTCCGGCTTCCACGGGCCCACCGACATCTCCCCGGTCGGTTTCGCCGCGCAGCTGCACGTCGGCCTCGCCATCCACAACTACGGCATCCAGGAGTACATGCAGCACTCGGACGCCACCAACACCGTGTTCGAGCAGTCCATGACCTTCGTCGACGGCTACCTGCACCCGGGCGACAAGCCCGGCATCGGCGTCGAGTTCAACGAGGAAGCCGCCAACAGCTACCCCTACCAGCAGGCCTACCTGCCCTACAACCGCCTCGTCGACGGAACGGTCCACGACTGGTGACGGGCAACGAAGTCGAACCCACAGGCCTTGCCGGGCACCGCGTTGTTGTCATGGGCGTTTCGGGCTGCGGCAAAACCACCATCGGCGACCTCGTCGCCCGTGAACTGGGCGTGCCCTTCCTCGACGGTGATTCCCTCCACCCGGTGGAGAACGTCGCCAAAATGGCGGCCGGCATCCCGCTGACGGATGAGGACCGCTGGCCGTGGCTGGCCACCGTGGGCGGCGCACTGGCCACGGCCGGGGCGGGCGGCCTGGTCCTGGCCTGCTCCGCGCTCAAGCGCAGCTACCGGGACGCCATCCGGGCCCAGGCGCCGGACACCGTGTTCCTGCACCTGCACGGCAGCAAGGACGTCCTCGGTGCCAGGCTGGAGGGCCGCAGCGGCCACTTCATGCCGGCCGCGCTGCTCGACTCCCAGCTGGCCACCCTGGAACCGCTCGAAGCGGACGAGTCCGGCGTCGTGGTGGACATCGCCGCGCCGGTGGACCAGGTGGTCAGCGAGGCGCTGGCCGGCCTCGCCGGCACGGCTGCCCCAGCGGCGGCGGCCATGGCACCGGCGGGTACGGAGCCTTCGGGGCCGTTCCTGGTGGACCTGAAAGCGGCACCCTTCAACCTCGACGACGACGCCATCGCCTGGGTGGACGCCACCCTGGATTCGATGACGCTCGAGGAAAAAATCGGGCAGCTGTTCATCAACCACAACAACGACTACTCCCCGGAGTACCTCGACGGCGTCCTGGACAACTACCATGTCGGCGGCATGCGCTACCGGCCGGGCCCCTCGGCCGCGGTGCAGGAACACATCCGCTACGCCCAGTCCAGGACCAAGGTGCCCCTTCTGGTGGCCTCCAACCCGGAGATGGGCGGCGCCGGAAGCTGCGACGACGGGACCTTCGTGTCCACGCACCTGCAGGCCGGCTCGCACCCGGACAAGTCGATCGCCCGGCAGATGGGGCAGGTCGCCGGCGTGGAGACCGCGGCACTGGGCTGCAACTGGGCGTTCGCACCCATCGTGGACATCCACTACAACTGGCGGAACACCGTCATTTCCACCCGGTCCTTCGGCAACACCCCGGAGATCGTGGTGGAGCGGGCCAAGGAGTACTTCGACGGCATCAGCGAGTCGCCCACCGTGTGCGCCATGAAGCACTTCCCGGGCGACGGCATCGACGAGCGCGACCAGCACGTGGTCACGTCCTACAACACGCTCGGCTACGAGGAGTGGAACACCAGCTACGGCCACGTCTACCGGGAAATGATCGGGCACGGCGTGCAGTCCATCATGATCGGCCACATCGGAGCCCCGGAGCTGTCGCGTCACTTCCGTCCGGGCCTGGCGGACCAGGACATCCTGCCTGCCACCCTCGCACCGGAACTGCTGCAGGACCTGCTGCGCGGCGAGCTCGGCTTCAACGGGCTCATCCTGACCGATGCCTCGCAGATGATCGGACTGACCCAGGCCATGAAGCGCCGGGACCTGGTCCCGGCCACCATCGCGGCGGGCTGCGACATGTTCCTGTTCTTCCGCAATCCGGCGGAGGACTTCCAGTACATGCTGGACGGCTACAAGGCCGGGATCATCACGGAAGAGCGGCTCCACGATGCCCTGCGCCGGATCCTGGCGCTGAAGGCATCCCTTGGCCTTCACACCAAGGCACGCGGAACCCTGGTTCCGGCCGTTGAAGCGCTGGATCTCATCGGCAGCGAGGCCCACCGGGCCATCGCGGCACAGATTGCCGACAAGACGGTCACCCTCGTCAAGGACACGGCGAACAACCTGCCCATCACGCCTGAGACGCACAAACGGATCCGGCTGTACGGCATCTCCGGCGGCTCGGACTTCACCCGCGCCGATCCGCTGGCCTACCTGGACACGGTCAAGGACGAGCTGGAGAAAGCCGGCTTCGAAGTGCACCTGTTCAAGACGGCGGACCAGCGCGAGGCCGCGGGGGAGACGGGCATCAACTTCATGTCCGTCATCTCCGAGGAAGCGACGGGGGACTACGCGGACAAGTACGACGCCGCGTTCGTCTTCGCCAACGTCAAAGGCTTCGCCCAGGAGGCGGCCATCCGGATCAAGTGGTCCACCCCGATGGCCGCGGAAATCCCCTGGTACGTCACCGAGGTCCCGACGGTGTTTGTGTCGCTGAACCAGCCCAACCACCTCATTGACGTGCCGATGGTCAAGACCGCCATCCACGCCCATGCGGATTCCGTGGAGGCCATCCGGGCCACCATCGAGAAGATCCAGGGCAAGTCGGAGTTCCAGGGAACGTTCAACGAGAACGTCTTCTGCGATTCCTTCGACACCCGGCTCTAACCGGAGCGGCCAGGACCGGGCCCACCAGCCAATACCAGGGCTGGTGGGCCCGGTCCGCGCCAGGGGGCGAAGTGCTGCAGGGCCCCCCACCCGGGACCTCGTACGGGGCCCCACACACAGGCCCGCGGAAGGTTCTCCCGGCCAAAAACGCCGGCCGCGGTAGTCACGGAGCCGCCGCTGGCGCTCCGCTCCGGCCGGGGACGGCGTTCCGCCACCGGGTACTGACTTCAGGTGTTCAAAGTCAGGCCCGCGCGTCAATCTCCCCACGTCTCGCCGCATCAGGTCCGGATACGACGCCGGGTCCCGGCAACACGCCGTCAGGACCCTCCAATGGTGGGGAAAATCCGCACCGGAGTTGTCCCCGGCCCGGGAGCCGCCGCTATTTACTTGACCTTGCAATTAAATGCGCCTACATTAGTTGTAGATACAAGTAATGCCGACCTTGACTTATCCAGCTGATCATTAAGGAAAATCATGACCACTTATGCCGTTACCGGAGCCACCGGCCAGCTTGGCGCACTTGTTATTGAGGCCCTGCTGGACCAGGACGTCAACCCCGCGGACATCGTCGCCATTGTCCGCAACCAGGCCAAGGCGGCGGCCCTGTCGGAGCGCGGCATCACCGTCCGGCAGGCCGACTACACCGCGCCGGAGGCCCTGGCCGCAGCCCTGGCCGGCGTCGACAACCTGCTGCTGATTTCCGGCAGCGAGGTCGGCCAGCGCGTTGCCCAGCACACCAACGTCGTCGAGGCCGCCCAGTCCGCCGGCGTCCGCCGGATCGCCTATACCAGCGTGCTGCGGGCCGACACCACGGCCCTTGCGCTGGCTCCGGAGCACAAGGCCACCGAGGCCGTCATCCGCGACTCGGGCATCGAGTTCACCTTCCTGCGCAACGGCTGGTACACGGAAAACTACACCGGCCAGCTGGGCCAGTACCTGCAGGCCGGCGCGATCTTCGGAGCCGCCGGGGACGCCAAGGTCGCCGCTGCCCCGCGGGCGGACTTCGCTGCCGCGGCCGCGATTGCCCTGACCGGGGAAGGTCACGGCAACAAGGTCTATGAGCTGGGCGGCCTGCCGTTCGGCTTCGCCGAACTGGCCGCAGCGGTCAGCGACATCACGGGCCGGGACATTCCCTACCGCAACGTCAGCCAGGCGGAATACCAGCAGGGCCTGATCGCGGCCGGGCTGGACGAAGGGACGGCGGGTTTCTTCGCGGCGCTTGAGGCCAACACCGCCGCGGGCGACCTGGACACCGACAGCGAAGACCTGGCCAAGCTGCTCGGCCGCCCGGCCACCTCCCTGCCGGAAGCGGTCCGCGCGGCACACGCAGGCTGAGGCACCGCCAGGCCGCCGGCTCCCCGGACGCACCGTCCGGGGAGCCGGCGGCAGTTGCGGACCGCCGGCCTGACGTTTCCGGGCACAATGGACAGGTGACTTCCCCGCCTGTCCTCCGGGACCCCGCCTCCGCCCCCGGGCCCTTCGACCTGGGTACCCTCGGGGCCGGCCTGGCCTTCGCCGGCTCGCTGGGGGAGCTCGCCGCCGCGCTGCGTGCGGGCGGTCCGGCAGCGGCCGCGGTTGTCCAGGCCCCGCCGGGCACGGGCAAGACCACCCTGGTTCCGCCGCTGCTGGCCAACCTGGCGTCCGGCGCCACCCCGCGAAACAGGCCGGAGGCCCGTGCCACGGGACCGCGCATCGTCGTGACCCAGCCGCGCCGGGTCGCCGCGCGCTCGGCCGCCCGCCGCCTTGCGGCCCTGGACGGCAGCCGGCTCGGGGACCGCGTCGGCTACACGGTCCGCGGCGAACGCCAGGCAGGACCCGGAACGCTGATTGAGTTCGTCACCCCGGGGATCCTGCTGCGCCGCCTGCTCACCGATCCGGGGCTGGGGGACACCGACGCCGTGATCCTCGACGAGGTCCACGAACGCGGGCTGGAGACCGACCTGCTGCTCGGCATGCTCGCCGAGGTCCGCCAACTCCGCGGCGACCTCACGCTCGTCGCAATGTCGGCCACCCTGGACGCGCCGCGTTTCGCCGCCCTGATCGGGGGTGCCCCCGCAGGGGAGACCCAGCTCGGGGAGCACGACGGCGGCGGTCCCGCCCCCGTCGTCGACTGTCCGTCCGCGCTGTACCCCCTGGACGTTGACTGGGCCCCCGCGGCGGTGCCGCGGCTGGATCCGCGGGGCGTGAGCCGGGCCTTCCTGGACCACGTCGCGGACACGGCCGCGGCGTCGCACGCCGCAGCCCTCGGAGACGGTGCGGACATCGACGCCCTGGTGTTCCTGCCGGGCGCGGCGGAGGTGTCCCATGTTGCGGCCCGCCTGCGCGGGAGGGGCGCCGCCGAGGTGCTGGAGCTTCACGGCCAGGTGGGCCCGGCGGAGCAGGACCGCGCCGTCTCCGGGCGGGAACCCGGCGGCCGGGCGCGGATCATCGTATCCACCGCACTCGCCGAATCCTCCCTGACCGTTCCCGGCGTCCGGCTGGTGATCGATTCAGGCCTGTCCCGCGAGCCGCGGCGTGATGCCAGCCGCGGCATGTCCGGCCTGGTCACCGTGTCCTGCTCCCGGGCCTCCGCGGAACAGCGCGCCGGCCGGGCCGCACGGCAAGGGCCCGGACGGGTGGTCCGCTGCTACGACCAGAAAACCTTCGGCGCCGCGCCGGCCCACCGGATGCCGGAGATCGCGGTGGCGGACCTGACCGGTGCCGCCCTGGTCCTGGCCTGCTGGGGATCCCCCGGGGGCCGCGGACTGGCCCTTCCCGATGCCCCGCCGCAGGCGGCGATGGAAGAAGCCGTCGAGGTGCTCCGGGAACTCGGCGCCGTGGAACCGGACGGCCACGCCACGGCACTGGGGAAGACCCTGGCCAGGATTCCGGCCGATCCCCGGCTGGGGCGTGCCTTGCTGGATGGCTCGGCCCTGCTGGACGGCGCGGCAGGCCGCCGCACCGCGGCGGAGGCCGTCGCCCTCGTTTCCGGCGACCAGCGTGCCCCCGGCGCCGATCTCACGCGTCTTTTGGGCACCCTGCGGGCAGGCAAGGATCCGGCCGCCCGGCGCTGGGCGGAGGACGTCCGCCGGATGGAGGCGATCGCACGCCAGGAGACGGCCGGCGCCGTGCCCTCTGCCGCTGTGCCCTCTGCCGCCGTGCCGTTGGCCGCGCCGGTGGCAGCGCCGGAGGCCGTCGGCTTCGTCGTCGCCCTCGCGTTCCCGGACCGGGTGGCGCGCCGCGTCCCGGGCGCGGGGCCGGAGCGCTACCTGCTGACCTCCGGCACCCGGGCCGGGCTGCCGGCCGGCAGCCCCTTGGCCGGGCAGGAGTGGCTGGCCGTGGCCGAGGTGGCCCGCGCGGAAGGGCGCGACGCGGCCGGGACCGGCGCCGTCATCCGCTCCGCGGCGCCGCTGGCGGCGGACACGGCGGAGGCCGCCGCCCGGCATCTGCTCAGTGACACGGTGGAGGCGCAGTTCAGCCAGGGCCGGGTCACGGCGCGGCGGGAACGCCGGCTGGGAGCGATCGCGCTGTCCTCCACGCCGGTACGGCCCTCGGCGGCGGAGGGACGCGCGGCGGTGGCCAGGGCACTGGAGAAGGAAGGGCTGGGGACGATCGGATTCTCGACGGCGGCAGACGCCCTGCGCCGCCGGATGGCCCTGCTGTACCGGGAACTGGGCCATCCGTGGCCGGACGTTTCCGAGCAGGCATTGCTGGCCCGGCTGGACGAGTGGCTGGCGCCCGAGCTTGACGCCCTGGCCGGCGGGGCCGCCGTGAACCAGATTGACCTGGCCGATCCGTTGCGGCGGCTGCTGCCGTGGCCCGATGCGGCCCGGCTGGCCGAACTGGCACCCGAGACGCTGGAGGTGCCGAGCGGTTCGCGGGTGCGGATCAGCTACCCGGACGTAGGGGACGACGGCCGGCCGGTGGTGGCGGTCAAGCTGCAGGAGTGCTTCGGCTGGGACCAGACGCCGCGGCTGGCGGGCGGGAGGGTGCCGGTGCTGTTCCACCTGCTCTCACCGGCCCGGCGGCCGCTGGCCGTGACGGACGACCTGGCCTCCTTCTGGTCAGGACCCTACGCGCAGGTCCGTGCCGAGATGCGGGGCCGCTACCCCAAGCATCCCTGGCCGGAGGACCCGTGGACGGCGCCGGCGACGGCCAGGACCAAGGCCAGGAGCTGACTTCAAGTGGATGGTGCCGGGTATTCAGGTGAGGGCTGAACGGTAATAAGGTGAGAGCTGAACGACGGAAGAGCCGCCCGACTGATCAGGAGGCCTGTGATGACGCACATCCCGGCGATCGAGCAGCCGCTGGATCCGTTTCCCCACTACGAATCGATGCGGCGAAGCCAGCCCGTTTTCCAAGACCCCGGGTCCGGCGTGTGGCATGTTTTCCTGTACGACGATGTGCAGCGCGTCCTTTCCGAGCACTCCACCTTTTCGTCCCGGATGGCAGGCGACACTCCGTCTGGGACGGGCCAACTCTTCGCCGCCAGCCTGGTCAATACCGATCCGCCCCGTCATCGCCAGCTCCGTTCCCTGGTGACGCAGGCATTCACGCCGCGGGCGGTGGAGGCCCTCGCCCCGCGCATCTTGGACATCACGGAGGCGTTGCTGGCCCCGGCCGTCCCTCTGGGGGCCATGGACCTCATTGAGCAACTGGCGTATCCCTTGCCGGTCATCGTCATCGCCGAGCTCATGGGGATCCCTGCAGCGGACCGGGATCGGTTCAAGCAGTGGTCCGACGTCATCGTCAGCCAGACCCGGCCGGCGCCCGTTGGATCCGACCCCAGCGCCCCTGACGGCCAGGGCGCTGCCCACAGGGAAATGGCGGACTATTTTATGGGCATGATCGAGGAGCGCCGGCGCCGTCCGGGCAACGATCTGATCAGCAAGCTGCTGGCGGCGCAGATCGACGGGCAGCACCTGAACGCCGTCGAACTTCTCGGGTTCTGCGCCCTGCTGCTCGTCGCCGGCAACGAAACGACCACGAACCTGATCGGAAACGCGGTGCTTAGCTTCACCGAACGTCCCGGCGCAATCGAGCGGCTCAGCGCAGAGCCGGCGCTGCTGCCCCACGCGATTGAAGAAGTGCTCCGTTACCGGTCCCCGGTCCAGTCGATGTACCGCGTCGCGGCCGTCGACACGACGCTGGGCGGACGCCAGATCCCCGCCGGCTCGCCGTTCGTGGCCTGGATCGGATCGGCCAACCGCGATGCGGCCCACTTCCCGGATCCGGATGCCTTCGACATCGGGCGATCCCCGAACCACCACCTCGCGTTCGGCCAGGGCATCCACTTCTGCCTGGGCGCGCCGCTTGCCCGGCTTGAGGCCAGGATTGCGCTGCAGGCCGTGATTTCGCGCCTGCCCGGGCTGGCACTGGCACCGGGGACGCGGCTGGAGCGGATGGACAGCACCATCATTTATGGTCTCAAACAGCTTCCCGTAATCTGGCCGGCCTAGACCCTCGACAAGGTCGTTGGCTTCACCGTTGCAGCGGCCGAGAGATCACCGAAGGCGCCACGGTAGCGGCTCGCCGGGTGCGTCGGCTCGAGCTTCGGGCCACGGCCAAAGACCTTCTCCCGCAGCGTGCCCGGCGCGTACTCGGTCTGGGCCAGGCCGCGGCGCTGCAACTCCGGCAGCACGCCTTGGATGAAGTCCGTGTAGGAACCGGGGATGATCTGGTTGATGATGTTCACACCATCGATCCCGGCATCCTGCCAGCGTTCCAGTTCGTCCACGATCTGCTCCGGCGTTCCGGCGATCTGCTGGGCCTTGGCGCGGTACCGCGCCAGGTCACCGATGGTGGGCTTGCCCCCGGGAACCGAGGCAATGGCCGCCTGCAGCACGCCCTGGGCGCCCTCGGTCTGGATGTCGCCCAGCGGGGTGTCGAGCGGGAGGCCGCCCAGGTCGACGCCGATCCCTCCGCCGATATGCGCGATGATCGTGTCCAGATCCAGGTACTCGTCATATTCGGCCTGCTTGCGGGCGACCTCATCCTCGGTGCTGCCGATCACGAAGGACAGGCCGCCGAAGATCTTCACGTCGCCGGCGGCCCGGCCTGCCGCGGCTTCGAGGGCCCGGATGGAGGCCGCCTGCTTCTTGACGTATTCCACGTTGGGTGCGAAGAGGAATGTTGCTTCCGCGTTCTCCGCGGCGAACTTCTTGCCGCGGGCGGAGCTTCCGGCCTGGAACAGGAAGGGGGTGCGCTGGGGGCTCGGTGAGACCAGGTGGGGGCCGTCAATGGAGTAACGGGTCCCGCGGTGGTTGATCTTGTTGACCTTGGCCGGATCGGCGTGGATGCCGCGGACCTTGTCGGCCAGCAGCGCGTCGTCGTCCCAGGAACCTTCCCAGAGCTTGTAGACGGCCTCGGTGTACTCCTCGGCCCAGTCGTACCGGTCGTCGTGCGGAGTGAGTCCGCTGTTTCCGAAGTTCCGGTGCGCGTTCTCCAGCACGCTGGTGACGATGTTCCAGGCAACGCGGCCATTGGAAAGATGGTCCAGGGTCGACAATTGACGGGCCAGCTGGAACGGATCGGACTGGATCACCGAGCTCGTCATGGCCAGGCCGATATCCTTGGTCACCGCCGCCAGCGCCGAGCAGAGCACCAGCGGATCGTTGGAGGGGACCTGAAGCCCCCGCTCAAGCAGCGACGCCCAGCCTCCCTCGTGGTCGCCGTACAGCCCCACGACGTCGGCGAAGAACATCGCATCGAATTTAGCCTCCTCGAGCTCGCGGGCCAGTTCGACCCAGAGCTGCAGTTCGTTGAAGCGGTGCTGTTGCGCGTCCGGATGTCGCCATTGACCGCCCAGGATGTGGTTGGTCGTGTTCATCACGAAGGCACTGAGCAGCAGGCGGGGACGTTCGTCAAAGGTTCCCATCAGGAATCACTCCCCGTGGTGCCCTGGGTGCCCTGGGTGCCCTGGGCTCTTTCGGCGTCCGGTACCGCGTCGCCGATGCTGTTCAGGCCGGTCGGGATGGTTCCGTTGATGTGGTAATCGCCGACGGACCGGGCCTTGAACACCACCGGGTTATGGGTGGCCACCGTCCGGGCGTTGCGCCAGTGGCGGTCCAGGCCCTTGCCGCGGCTGGTCGACGAAGCGCCGGTGACATCGAAGAGCTCATTGGCTGCGGCCAGCACCAGGCCGGGTACCGTCACATGGGCCTGCTGCACCCCCAGCTCCGCCCGCAGGAACGCTGCCTCCGCATCCAGCCCGAGAGAGGGGTCGACGGCGGCATCCAGATCGCGTGCGGCCGCCACCACGATGGACTCGGCGGCGTACACGCCGGCGGCGATCCGGCCGACACGCTCCTGGATCAGCGGATCGTCACGGAACAGGGAACCGGAGCCGGTATTGAAGGTACGGGTGCGTTCGGCGACCAGCTTGCCGGCGTCGCGAAGCGCCGCGCGGCCGATGCCGACGAGCACGGTCAGCAGGGCGAGCTGGAAGAAGGCCGGTTCCAGGGTGCTGGTGACCTTGCGCGCGATGATGTCCTCGGCGTCGACCACCACGTCATCGAAGATGGCCGTTCCGGTGCCGGTCAGCGGCTGGCCGAAGCCGTCCCAGTCGTCGAGGATCGTGACCCTGGGGTCGTCCACCCGGACCAGCGCATACTGCCGGCCGTCCAGTCCCTCCGTGCTCGCCATGACCACGACCCAGTCGGCGAAGATGCTGCCGGTGGTGTAGTACTTTTCGCCCTTGAGCAGCCAGCGGCCGTTTTCCTGCCGGAGCTTGGTCCGGGTGGTGCCCAGTGCGTTGCCGGAGCGTTCCGTGGCGGCGTTGCCGAAGATCTCCCCGGCGAGCACCCGGGGGAACCAGCGGTTGCGGAATTCGACGGGCTGGAGTGCGATCGTCTCCACGAACGAGAAGTGCGAGCGCAAAAGGTGCGAAACGTTGGAGTCCGCGGCAGCGAGTTCGATCAGCAGACGGCTCAGGTGCTCAACGCTGACCGGGTCACCGCCATGCCCGGCCGGGACACGGAGGGTGGTGAATCCGCTGTCCTTCAGCCAGGCGACGGGCTCGAAAGGCAGGACGTGGTTGGACTCGCGTTCCAGGGCGCCCTCGGCGATGCGCTCAAAGACATCCTGGAAGCGGGCGGAGAGCGCCGCGTAGCGGGCCTCTTCGCTGAGTTCTCGTACTTGTGTCGAGACGGTCATCATGTTCCTAACGTTGGAATGGTACAGAAGTTCTTAGTGGCCGGTTGCCGCAACGAGCCCGCGGAGGCGGTGGCCGGGGTTGGAGTCGAGCAGCAGGCGCGTGTAGTCGCTCCGCGGATTCCGGAAGACCTCCGTCGTCGGCCCGACCTCCATCAGCTGCCCCTTGCTCATCACACCCACGTCATGGGCGACGCGTTCCACAACGTGCAGATCGTGGGAGATGAACAGGTAGGAAAGTCCCAGGTTGCGCTGCAGGTCTTCCAGGAGGATCAGGATCTGGGCCTGGGTCAGCACATCCAGGGCCGAGAGGGCCTCGTCCAGCACGAGGGTCCGGGCGCCGAGCGCCAGGGCCCGGGCAATGGCCACGCGCTGGCGCTGCCCGCCCGAGAGCTCCTTCGTCCTGCTGCGGGCGACACGTGCGGGCAGATTGACCTGTTGCAGGAGTTCGGCAACGCGGGTACGGCGTTCGGAACGGGAACCGATGCGGAAGCTGGCCAGCGGTTCGGCCACGATGTCACCGATGGTCAGCCGCGGATCCAGCGCCGAATCCGGATTCTGGTAGACCAGCTGCAGGGTGCGCCACAGCTCCCGCTTTTCCTTCCCGGCCAGTGACGTGACGTCCCGACCCTGGATGTGGACGCTTCCCGAGGCCGGGTCCAGGAGCCTCATGATCATGCGTGCGGTGGTGGACTTGCCGGACCCCGATTCGCCGACCAGGGCGAAGGTGGTTCCCTGGCGCACCGCGAAGGAGACGTCATCGACGGCGCGGTGTTCCGCCTCGCCCTGGCCGAAGATCTTCGTAAGTCCGCGGACTTCGATCGCCGGAGCCGGCTCCTCATCAGGCCCCGTCGCAGCGGAGGCGTCCTTCGGAGCGGCGGGGGAGGCCTCGGCGAGCAGCCGCACGGTGTAATCGTCCTCCGGATGCCTCAGGATCTCATTGACCGGTCGGTCCTCGCGGATTTTTCCGCCCTTCATCACCACGATCCGGTCGGCCAGGTCGGTGGCCACGGCCAGGTCGTGGGTGACGAAGATGACCGCGGTTCCGTGGTCCCGCGCCAGCCTGTTGAAGACCTCCAGCACGCGGCGCTGGACCGTGACGTCAAGCGCGGAGGTCGGCTCGTCGGCGATGAGCAGCTTCGGGCCAAGGCTGAAGGCGATGGCGATCAGGACCCGCTGCTTGAGGCCGCCGGAGAGTTCGTGGGGGTACTGCTTCAGCCGTTCCCTGGGACGGTCGATGCCCACGAGCTCGAAGAGCCTGATGACCTCGGCCCGGATCTCGGCCTTAGACCGCTTGCGTCCCTCCGGGTGCAGCCGGAACACCTCGGCCACCTGGGATCCCACCGTCTTCACCGGGTCCAGGGATGCCCCCGGGTCCTGCGGCACCATGCCGATCTGCCGACCACGGATCTTCTCCAGGGCGCGTTCCGGAAGGCCGATAAGTTCGTGTCCGTCGAACACGATCGAGCCGGCAGGAATATGGGCCGACCGGGGCAGCAGCCCGATGATGGACTTGGCGAGCGTGCTCTTGCCGGACCCTGACTCGCCGACGAGGGCTACGATCTCCCCGGGCTTCAGGACCAGGTCCAGCGCTTCGCCCGCGACGACGGCGTCGGGGCCGCGGCCGTATTCAATGTGCAGTCCGCGCACCTCAAGCAAAGGCGCGGCATCGCTGCGTGCTTCCACTGGGTTGATGGTCATGGGGGCTCCTGACTAGAACCGGAAGAGCTTGAGAAGTTGGCGTCCGAGACCGGCCAAAAGCATGACAGTGATCACGATCACGACGCCTGGCAGGCTGGTCATCCACCAGGCACGGGCGAGGTACTGCCGTCCTTCAGAGATCAGCAGACCCCATTCCGGAGTGGGCGGCGGAGCCCCGAAACCAAGGAAACCGAGACCTGAAATCGCGAGAATGGCCGCACCGAGGTCAACCGCCAGGAGCGCGAGGACCGGCCCGCAGGAGTTCGGCAGGATATGCCTGAAGATGACGGACCAGTACGTTCCCCCGTTGAGGAACGCGGCCTCGACATAGTCCAGGTTCCGCACCCGCAGGACTTCCGAGCGCACCACCCGGGCGAAGGAGGCGATCGAGGCGATACCAACGCCCACACCGAGGGAAATGGGCCCCGGCGCAAAAGCGGTCACGATGATCAGCGAGATCAGGAAACCCGGCACCGCCAGCAGTACGTCAATCAGGCGCATGGTTGCCGCGTCGGCGGACCGTCCGGCGGTGGCGGCGAGCAGCCCGAGGGCTGTTCCGACCACGAACCCGATCAGGACCGCCAAGCCGGCGGTGAGCAGGGTCTGCGAGGTGCCGTACACGACCCGCGCATAGATGTCCCGGCCCAGATGGTCGGTACCAAACCAGTGGTCCGGACCCGGCGACTGGAATTTTTCCTTCGGAATGCCGCCGAGCGGGTCGACGCCGGTGAACAGTCCCGGCAGCAGGGCCCACCCCACCAAGACCAGCAACGGAATCACGGTCAGCCACAGGCTCACCGAGCGCAGGACGGTTCCCTGGCCCCGTCCCTGGCCGGCCCCGCCGTCGTCGACTCCGATCTGCAGCCCTGCGACCACACCGGCCGGCTTTGTGTCTTCCAGCTTGACGCTCACTAAAGTCTCCATTCGGCTTAGGCGGCCAGCGCGTGCGGCGAACCATGGGCGCTGCTCTTGAGGATTCGGGGATCCAGCAGCGGATAGAGCATGTCGACAACCAGGTTCACCGCAACAAACGCTGTTGCCGTCAACAGCACAAGGCCCTGCACCAGGGGCACATCCTGCGCCGTGACGGCCTGGAGCACCACCGATCCCAGGCCGGAGCGGGCGAAGACCGTCTCGGTGATGACTGACCCCGCCAGCAGCGTTCCGACGGTGATGCCGGCGATCGTCATGGCCGGACCCGCAGCGTTCTTCAGCGCATGGCGGTAGAAGACCCAGGCGGGGGAGGCACCCTTGGCACGCAGCACATCGATGAACGGCTGCTCATAGACGTGGGCAACGCTCTTGAGCAGTACCTGCGCGATGGGGGCGGAAACGTGGAGTGCCAGGACGACGACGGGCACTGCCAGTGAGGCAAAGGACCCGTCGGGGAACAGGGACATCACGCCGAGCTGGATCGACAGCAACTGCAGCAACACCAGGCCAAGCCAGAACACCGGCACGGCAGCGAATAACGGCGGCAGGTTGGTGATGATGCGCCGCAGTGCCGTGGACCGGGTCAACGTTGCCGAGGCCACGAGGGCCACGGCGAGGACGACGGCCAGCACAAACGCGCTGGACGCCAGTGCGAGCGTGGATCCGGCGACGTTGCCGATGCGCTCCGCCACGGGCTGGCCCGAGGCCAGCGAGTACCCCACGTCTCCGCCGAGCAAACCCCAGAGCTGGCTGAAGTACTGCACCGGCAGCGGCTGGTCATAGCCGTATTGGGCCTTCATGGCGTCGATCGTTGCCTGATTGGCTGCCGCGTCGGCCGAGAGGAAGATCGTCACCGGATCGCTGGGCAGAAGTTGCACTGCCAGGAAGACCAGCGTGTACGCCAGCCAGATGACGAGTAGTGCCTGCCCGAGGCGCCGCGCAAAGTAGAGGCCCATGGCGGGTTACTTACCGGTCTTCCAGGCACCCTGGAAGATGGGTGCCGTACCGGAGGTGAAGTCGACGTGCGCCTTGCCGTTTGCGCCGTAGACCTGGACTTCGTCCCAGAGGACCAGGCTCAGCGCTTCGTCAACCACGAGTTTGCGCTGTTCCTCGGCGACGAGCTCCTTGTGCTGCGCGTCGGTGGTGGCGGCACGTTCCTTGGCGAAGAGCTCATTGAGCTGCTGGTCGGAATTCAAGGTCTGCGTATTGGTGGCCGGGCCGAAGACCGGGCCCAGGCCGCCATAGGCGAACTGGCGGGTTCCGAAGAATTCCACGTTGGGTTCCTTCATCGCGGTGGCGAGGAAGGTGTTGTCGGCCGCACGGTTGATCAGCTTCACGCCGATCTTGCGCCACTGCTGCTCGATCAACTCGAATGCCGGCTTGATGACGACGGAGTTGTTTGATGAGGTGACAGTGACTTCAAGCTTTTGGCCGTTCTTGGCGCGGATGCCGTCGGCGCCCACGGCCCACCCGGCCTCCTCCAGCAGGCTCTTGGACTTCTCGGGGTTGTAGGCCAGTTCGGCGGAGAGGTCAACGAAGTCCGGTGCTTCGCGGTTCAGGATGGATCCGGCGAGTTCGTAGCTGTCGGAGAGCACCGTGTCCTTCAGGGTCTGCCGGTCGATTCCGAGCTGCAGTGCCTGGCGTACCTTCGCGTCGGCGAGCTTGCCGCTGCCGATGCGGACTGCCGCCATGTTGGACGTCAGGTCGATGCCCTTGGCCGGAAGGACCTGGTTGCCGCTGCCGGCAAGGGTGGTTTCGTCGGCCGGCTGCAGGCCGCGAACCAGGTCAACCTGTCCGGTCTGCACGGCCCCGGCGCGGTGTGCCACCTCCGGGAGGTACTTCACGACGACCTTATCCAGGTAGGCGGCTCCCTGGTTCGGGGCACCCGCCGGAGCCCAGGCGTAGTCCGCACGCTTGGCCAGGACGATTTCCTCATCGGCCTTCTCCGATTCGAAGGCGAAAGGACCCGAGCCCGAGATCTTCGCGATGGCTGACTGGCCGGCGTTGTCCAGTGCAAGCGTCGTCGGGGAGACGAGTCCGGCGGTGACGGAGGAGGTGGCCCGCAGGAAGTTGGCGTCGGGGGAGGACAGCGTCACCTCCACCTGGTCCCCGCCGATGACCTGGGAGGACTTGTAGGCGGAGAAATCAACGTTCGGCTGGATCTTGGCGCTCTCGACGCCCTTCCCGAGCGCGTCGAGGTTCGCCTGGACGGCCTTGGCGTCCAGGGGTGTTCCGTCGCTGAAGCTCACGCCGGGGCGGATGGTGAAGGTGAACTTGGTCTGGTCCTCACTCGCGGTGAACTTGCTGGCGATCCAAGGGACGAGTTCGCCCTTCCGGGCGTCGAAATAGGTCAGCCGGTCAAGCACGCTGTTCAGGACGTTGGCCTTCTCGTAGAAGCGCGCCGCCTGGGTCTGGAAGTTGTTGATCGGGGTGACTTCCGCGAAGACGAACGTTCCGCCCTGCACCGGATTCCCCTCCGGGCCGGCCTGCGATGCCGAGGTGCCGCCAGCGGTGCCGCCGCAGGCGCTCAGCGCCAGGGCCGCCACACCCATCAGGGTCAGCAGGCGCAGGGGACGGCGTTTGGTCTTCGCACTCGTCGGGGGCGTGGGTGCTGCGTTGGTATCCATCGCGGATCCTCTCGGTCATGACCGAGGAACTCCAGGACCATAAGGTGCGTCCGACACGGCACGGGCCGGGTCGGTTGACCTTGGGATCTTGGCAATCTCCATCGGTCCTGGCATTAGCACCGTGCCCCGAAGGGTGGTTGCTACGGCGTCATCGAGCCAGGTCTCTCAGCCGATCTGGATGGTGTTAATTCGTGGTTACGGGTGTTTCTGGTTTTGTCGGTCGGTAGCGTCCCGGACAAACCCCACTTTGTTGCATAATCTTCGATTTCCCAATAATTACGACGCTTTCTGAAACAAATGATCACAAAGAGTCACATCGGCTGGACAGGGCCAGCCCGGCGGCCGACGTTCCACATTGCCCTGTCCAGCCACGGCAGGCGACGATAAAATTAGAGAGCGCCCGAACAGACGCATCAGTTCGTCGTGGGAAAGGCAGGATGATGACCGACAGCAGCAGCGTTGAAGAACCGGAGAAGAGAAGGCCGGAAGAACCCCAAGAACCCGTACTTCGCGGCCGATATGTCGAAGGCGACTACGGCAAGACCGGCAGGGATGGTGGCCGCCATGCCGACGACGAGGAAGGCCAGTACAGCGAAGGCGACTATGGCGCGGTCGGCAGCGAGGGCGAGCTCCCTGAGCCCCTGGGCGGGAAGGCCAAGGAAGCCGGCCGGTATGTGAAGGCCGACTACGGCGACGCGGGGGCGGTTCCAGGCCGTACCGCCGAGTCGGAAATCGGCCGGTACTCCGAGGGTGACTACGGCGCCGACGGAAAGGTCGATCCCGCCCGCAAGGCCCGTACCGACAAGCAATAACCGCACGTCCATCGGGAGCAGCGCTTCCACCGGATCGCCGGTCAGCCCAAATGTCTTATTTCGACACCTTTGTGTCCAACGCAGCAGACCTGTGCGTAACATTGAGGCTAGTTAAGGCTTCGGCTTGCCAATGGTACCGAAAAGGAATATAAACGTTGCCACTCGAAACATTGCCTGTGCTCGACTTCTCCCGTTTGAATGCCGGCCCGGAAGAGGCGTCCTTATTCCGTGACGAGTTGCGTAACGCCATGCATGAGGTCGGTTTCTTCTACCTGGCCGGCCATGGGGTCCCGCCGGAACTGACGGACGCCATGCTGGACATCTCCCGCCGCTTCTTCGAGTTGCCCGAGGACCAGAAGCTCGCGGTCGAGAACGTCCACAGCCGGCAGTTCCGCGGCTACACCAGGGTCGGCGGCGAACTCACGGACGGCGCTGTGGACTGGCGTGAGCAGATCGACATCGGCGTCGAGCGTGACGCTGTGGAGCCGGGGCCCGGCGTCGCGGACTACTGGCGCCTCGAGGGGCCCAACCTGTGGCCGGAAGCGCTGCCGGAGATGCGGAAGATTGTCTCCGAGTGGACCGAACGGCTGAGCGCCATCTCGCTCGCCCTCCTGCGGGCCGTGGCGGTCTCGCTTGGCGCGCCCGAGGACACCTTCGACGCCGCTTTCGCCGACCGCGCGTTCCCTCTGCTGAAGGTGGTGCGGTATCCGGGGGAGTCCGACCCGGAGCCCAAGCAGGGTGTCGGCTCCCACCGCGACGGCGGGGTACTGACGTTGCTGCTGGTGGAGCCCGGGAAGGGCGGTCTCCAGGTCGACTACCAGGGGAAGTGGATCGACGCGCCGCAGGTCCCCGGAACGTTCGTGGTCAACATCGGCGAGATGCTCGAACTGGCGACGAACGGCTACCTGAAGGCGACCCTGCACCGCGTGATCTCGCCCCTTCGCGGCACCGACCGGGTCTCGCTGCCGTTCTTCTACAATCCGGCGCTGGACGCGACCATGCCGCAGCTCGCGGTGAGCCCGGAGTTTCAAGCCAAGGCCCGCGGCCTGTCCGTGGACCCGACGAACAGCCCGATCCTGGAGACCTACGGCGACAACGCCCTCCGCTACCGGCTGCGGGCCCATCCGAACGTCGTCGCGGTCCACCACGCTGACCTGGTGAAGGGCTGACTGCTTTCCGCTGCGGATTGCCGCCGGAGGACCCGCAGACCGGCTACCTGGCCGGGGATCTGCTCGCGGCGCGCACCCTCGGGGGTACGTCTCGGTCACGCCGGAACTGACGGTGGAAGGGTCCAGGAACGTCTACGCCGTGGGCGACATCGCAGCCATTGACGCGAACAAGGCCGGCATCGCAGGCAGCCAGGCAAAGATCGCCGCCGCCAATATCCCCAGCTCCCGGCACCTCAGCCGTTGATCACCTGCGGCACCCCCAGGGATTTCAGCCCGTCGACGCCGAATTCCACCCCGTATCAGGACTGCTTGGTTCCGCCGAACGGGATCATGGGGTGGACGGCCCCGTGGGCGTTGATCCAGACCGTCCCGGCCTCGATCCGGGCCGCGACCCTGCGGGCTTCCGCCGGGTCCGCTGACCAGTCGGGTTTCGTGGGTTGCATTGCGGCGTTTTGGGCCTGCGTGCCGCCAAATGTTTTTACGGGGCCGTTCCCGAAGCCGTGGTCCGGGTGGCCAGGCCATCCAGGGCACGGTGGAGGAGCACAGCTTTGATGACGACACCAATATCGTGTTCACCAGCGACCACGTCAACGGATGGAGCTGATGCTTGAAACAATTGCCCTGTGCGGCCCGGCAGAAGCCGGGCCGCCCAGGGCAATTGTGAAGGGGGTCCATCCCGTCAGGCGGACGTGTCCGGCGCGCCGCCAAACCCGATGCCCCGGTAGATGTCCGGGCGGTCCCTCTTCAGCCACAGGCCCCAGAACAGCCCGGCAATGCCGGGCACCACCACCAGCGCCGGCAGGATCCAGGAAAGCGGGGAGAAGCCGTCCGAGCCGATCAGGACATTGAAATTGACTACGATCAGCACGAACACCGTGCCGAGCGTCAGCGCGGCCAGGGCGGGCGCAATGACCCGGGTCCACAATGAATACCCGGCTGCGTGCTTGCGGAAGTAGCCGATGACGGCCACCGAGATCAGGACCAGGAGCAGCACCAGGCCGAAGGCCGCCGTGTTGGTCAGCCACGTGAAGAAAGTCAGGACCGGGTACATCTCGCCCAACTCGGAGCCGATGCCGGCAATGGCAAACACGGCCAGCATGGCCAGGGCCAGCACGGACTGGGTCAGCGAGCCGGCAACCGGGGCGTGCCGGGCGTTGACGCGGGCAAAGCCGCGCGGCAGCACGCTTTCACGGCCCAGCGAGAACACGTACCGGGCCACCGCATTGTGGAAGGCGATCAGGGCGGCCAGCAGGCTGGTGATGAACAGGAGCTGCGCAACGTCGGAGACGATCACGGCGCCGTGGCCGGCGAGGAAGACGAACGGCAGGTCCGGACCAAACTCCTGGGACTTCGCCACAATCTGGCTCGGGCCCGTGCCGACGGTCATGGCCCAGCCGGAGAAGGCGTAGAAAAGTGAGATGACGCCGACGGCGATGTACGTTGCCCGCGCGATGGACCTGGTGGGATCCTTGGCCTCCTCGCTGTAGATGGCGGCGGACTCAAAGCCCATGAACGCCGCCATGCTAAAGGCCAGGGCTGCGCCCACGCCGGCCGTGAACAAGTTCGACGGCGCCAGTCCGGCGCCGCTGACACCCTCCGGACTGACGGCAAAAGAGACAACGTCGAAAACGATGACCGCCAGGAATTCCAGCCCCACGAGGACGCCGATGATCTTCGCCGACAGGTCGACCTTGTTGATCCCCAGCCAGCCGACAATCACGAAGCCCACCAGCGCGGTCAGCCACCACGGGACGTCGAGCCCAAGCTTGCCGTTGACAAAGGACGCCGACGCAAAGCCGAAGAGACCGTAGATTCCGATCTGCATCGCGTTGTAGGAAATCAACGCCACCCACGCGGCGCCCACCCCCGTGGCACGGCCGAGCCCCTGGGCGATGTAGGCGTAAAACGCACCGGCATTGCGGATGTGCGCACTCATGGCCGCGTAGCCGACGGCGAACAGCGCCAGGCAGACCCCGAGCACGATGAACGACAGCGGGATGCCGACGTTTCCGGTCACGGCGAAGTTGCTGGGGATGCCGCCGGCCACCACCGTCAACGGGGCGGAGGCGGCGATGATCATGAAGACCAAGGCGGGCACGCCGAGCGTGCGCTTGCTCAGGCCGTTGTTGCTCCCGTTGCCGGCTGCGGTGCCGGTGGACGGAAGGGTTTGTTCGTGTGACATTAAAAACCTCCATTGGGAGAATAAAGATGTCTTGAGTGTGTCAGTGCTCACAGCATTTAGCTTGTTGTTCGCGGCACCGCCATTGACTACCAGTGCAGGACTTCCCTGGGGACCAGGTCCGGCAAGGTTGTCCCAAATGCAGGGGGAGCCGTTGCCACACGTGTGGCAACGGCCCCCGTCTTTGCTTGCCCCGCCTGGGCTTGCCCCGTGGGAGCCCTCAGCCGTTGATGACCTGGGGCACGCCGAGGGCCTTGAGGCCTTCGACTCCGAATTCGAGCCCGTAGCCGGACTGCTTGACCCCGCCGAACGGAATGCGGGGGTCCACGCCGCCGTGGGAGTTGATCCAGACGGTGCCGGCCTGGATGCGTGCCGCCACGCTGCGGGCCAGGTCCTTGTCGGAGGACCAGACGGAGGCGCCGAGCCCGACGTCGAGGCCGTTGGCCATGGCGACCGCCTCGTCGACGGTGCTGTACCGGATGATGGGCAGGGCCGGGCCGAACTGTTCCTCCGCCACGAGCGGGTTGTCATTGTCGATGTCCGCCACGAGCGTGGCGGGGTAGAAGTAGCCGGGCTGCCCCGCCTCCGGGTTCCCGCCCACCAGCACCCGCGCACCGGAGTCCTTGGCCGCGTCCACGAGCCGGGACACGATGTCGAACTGCTGCTTGTTCTGCAGCGGGCCCAGCACGTTGGCCTCGTCCAGGCCCACGCCCATGGGCATGGCGGCGGCGACGGCGGTGAGGGCCTTGCAGACGTCGCCGTAGATGTCCTCGTGGACATAGAGCCGCTTCAGGGCCGCGCAGGTCTGTCCGGTGTTGATGAACGCACCCCAGAACAGGTCCTCGGCGATGGCCGTGGGCTCGGCATCGGGGAGCACGATCCCGGCGTCGTTGCCGCCGAGCTCAAGGGTCAGGCGCTTGACGGTACCGGCCGAGGACTTGATGATGGCCTTCCCCGTTGCCGTGGATCCGGTGAACATGATCTTGCCGATCGCGGGATGTTCGGCCAGACGGGCGCCGACCTCCCGGCCGCCGCAGACCACCGAGAGCAGGCCCTCGGGAAGTTCCTGGTTCAGCACCTGGACCAGGGCAAGGACGCTGAGGGGGGTGTATTCGGACGGCTTGACGACCACGGCATTGCCCATGCGCAGGGCCGGGGCGATCTGCCAGATGGTGATCATCATGGGCCAGTTCCACGGGCCGATCGCGCCGACGACGCCGATGGGCCGGTAGTGGATTTCGGCATGCGTCGCGCCGTCGTCGACCACGGTCTCCGCGGCCAGCTCGGTGGCGGCGGTGGCGCGCAGCCAGGCGGCGCAGGCGCCGACCTCGAAGCGGGCGTTGGGGCCGTTGAGCGGCTTCCCCTGCTCGCGGGAGAGCAGCCGGGCGAGCTCCTCAGCAGAGCGGTCGACGGCGTCGGCCGCCTTGAGCAGGGCCGCACTCCGCCCCTCATGACCGAGGGCCGCCCATGCCGGCTGGGCGGCGGTGGCGGCAGCGATGGCACGCTCCAGATCCCCAAGATCGTGAACCGGCGCCTCGCCCACCGCTTCCCCCGTGGCGGGGTCGAATATGGTCCGGGTTTCGCCGGCGACCGGTGTGATCGCCGTGAGAAGGTCAGTGAACGTTTCCATGAAAACTCCGCTTCGAGTCGGTAGGTGCAAAGCCAGTGGGGCAATGTTGTGATTCTTTGATGCCTCAAGTTTCATTGACCGCCAGCGCCCCGTCTTGTCATTAAGCGAAGGCCTGTTGACCGAAGGCGAACAACCACTGCTGCGGTGCGCCGGGCTGTTCAGGCTCAGGCGGGGCGGCGATATGTGCTGGGGGGCTCGCCGAAGGCGGAGCGGAAAATGCGGCTGAAGTGCGCCGCGTCCACGAGGCCCCACCGGGCGGCGATGGCACTGACCGGGCGGTGCGCCAGCAGGGGGTCCCGCAGCTCGCGCCGGCAATTCTCCAGCCGCCGCGTGCGGATCCAGTGGGCCACCGTGGTTCCTGCCTCCTGGAAGACATTGTGCAGGTGCCGCGTGGAGATGAAGTGCGCGGCCGCGATGCTTGCCGGGGACAACTCGGGGTCGGCCAGGTTTGCCTCGATGAAACGGCGGATTCCGCCCAGGAGTTCCTCGTGCGGGCGCTCGGGGCCGTCCTGGGCCTGGTCCAGCTCCGCGGCCAACATGGTGCTCAGCAGGTCCACGGTGTTGTGGGCCAGCCGGTGCCCGCTGGGGCCGGAGAGCGCGTCGAGATTTTCCGCCAGCTGGGTCATGAAGGGGCTGACCATCCGCCCGAGCCCCTTGTCGGCGGCCATCCGCGTGGCCGTCAGCCGGCCCACTGAACCGGCCGGCAGGTCAAGGGCGTCGTGGGGGAACATCAGCACCAGCGTGCGGCAATCGGACTCGAAGGCCAGCGTGTAGGGGCGGCTGGTGTCATACACGGCAAGGTCGCCTGGCTGCAGCACGGCCTCGCGGTTGTCCTGCACCAGGAGCCCGGTGCCGGCCAGCTGCAGGTTGAGCTTGAAATACGGACGGTCCGACCGGGCGATGAGCGATGGCGTACGGTGCACGCTGTGGCCGGTGGCCGTGACCTCGACGATGGACAGCTCGTCCAGGAGCCGGGAGCGCAGCCGGCCGTGAAATTGTCCGGGGTTGCTGGAGCGCACATGCAACGGCACGAAGGATTCGGAAATGAGATCGTGCCACGCGGAGAAGGAATGGGCGACGGCGGTTTGGACGGCGTCGGCGGTTTCGCGTGCGGCGGTGACGGGTATTCGAGGTCCCTTAGTGGTGCAGGCCGGTGTCGGCGGGAGTCTGCTGGCCGCCGTCGGATGCCCTGCGCCGCGGTGGCGCGAAGGGCGGGGCTGTGGCGGACAACACTTTCCACAACTGTAGCGGCCCATGTGCCGGCTGTCACTTATTTTCAACCGCTGGCGAATAAAATGAAGGGTCAGGACCGGGCACCTTGCGCGGCTGGGTTCAGGAGCAGCAGGTAGGCGTCAAGCTGGTCGCTCAATTGGGCAGGCAAATGTTCCCCGGGAGACATGGCGGCGACGATCTGGGCCCCCAGGAGCATGCTCATCAGCTGGTTGACGATGTCATCATCCTGCGTTGGGACCGTGACTTCGCCCCGGTCCCGCGCCCGGCGCAGATGTCCCTCCAGGGCGGAGCGCCACTGCTTCATTGAGGTCTCATGCAGCTCGGCCTTGACGGGGTCGGTGAGGGCCTTCTGCCAAAAAGGGATGACGATGCGGGCCTCGTTGATGCGGTCCTCGTCCAGCGGCAGCACCTCCTGGCAAAAGGCGCGCAGCGCCTCCATTCCCACCTTGCCGGCCGAGGTGTCGGCGATGCGTTGGTTTGTCCGGTTGAAGACGTGCCCGAACGCAAAGGTGATGAGGTGGTCCTTCGTGGGGAAGTAGGGTTTCAGGGCACCATTGGCAAAGCCGGCCTCCGTGGCGATCTCGCGCATGGTGGCGCCCTCAATCCCATGCCGGGCAATGATGCGCCACGTGGCATCCACCAGCTCAAGGCGGCGCTGGTCGTGGTTGACAATCTTTGGCACTCAAACTCTCCAAACGGGCCGCACGGGCCAGGCGATAGGGCCGGCCCCTTGTGATGCATCTTACGTGCCGGTATTATCTACAAGCATAGAATAATAAACTGGGCTGCCGGGCCGCGGCCGCCCACCCACGGAAAGAGTTGCCATGACAGCCGCCATCGACGTCGACACCGCCGCCCATTCGCTGGCCTCCGCCACAGAAATTACCGAGGTTCGGGACATCCTGCGGGCCGCCGGGCTGCTGGGGGAGTCTGCCCGCATCGCCTACCTGGGCCTGCTGGACCCGCCCCGCGGACAGGAGGAAGCGCCGGTGAACCGCCGCTTCCGCGTGTTCCTGCACGACGTGGCCGGTGCGGCCCCCAAGGACGCGGTGGTTTCGGTGACCAACGGCACCGTGGAAACCGCCGTCGAGCTGGACACTGCCATCACCGGCGAACTGCCGGTCCTGGAGGAGGAGTTCGAGGTGGTGGAGTCGATACTCGCAACCCACCCCGAATGGCTCAAGGCGCTCGCGGCCCGCAACCTGGATGTCGCCAAGGTCCGCGTCGCGCCCCTGTCCGCAGGCGTCTTTGACTACCCGGAGGAAAAGGGCCGCCGGATCCTGCGGGGACTCGCGTTCGTGCAGGAGTTCCCGGAGGACAGTGCCTGGGCGCACCCCGTGGACGGGCTTGTGGCCTACGTGGATGTGGTCGCCAGGACGGTGACGCAGGTGCTGGACACCGGCGCCGTTCCGGTCCCCGCCGAACACGGCAATTACACGGATCCCGAGCTGACCGGGCCGCTGCGGACCACGCAGAAGCCCATCAGCATCACCCAGCCGGAGGGGCCCAGTTTCACCGTCTCCCACGGAAACCACGTCGAGTGGGAGAAGTGGAGCGTCGACGTCGGATTCGACGTCCGCGAAGGCGTCGTGCTGCACAACATTGCCTTCCAGGACGGCGACCGGCTGCGGCCGATCATCAACCGTGCGTCCATCGCAGAGATGGTGGTTCCCTATGGGGATCCGTCGCCGATCCGGTCCTGGCAGAACTACTTCGACACCGGCGAGTACCTCGTGGGGGCGTACGCCAACTCGCTGGAACTCGGCTGCGACTGCCTGGGCGACATCACGTACCTGAGCCCGGTCATCAGCGACGCCTTCGGCAATCCCCGCGAAATCCGCAACGGCATCTGCATGCACGAGGAGGACTGGGGCATCCTGGCCAAGCACACCGATCTCTGGTCCGGGATCAGCTACACCCGCCGGAACCGCCGGCTGGTGATCTCCTTCTTCACCACCATCGGCAACTACGACTACGGCTTCTACTGGTACCTCTACCTCGACGGCACCGTCGAGTTCGAGGCCAAGGCCACCGGCGTCGTGTTCACCAGCGCCTTCCCCGACGGCGGCTCGGCGAACATCTCCCAGCTGGCTCCCGGCCTCGGCGCGCCCTACCACCAGCACCTCTTCAGCGCCCGGCTGGACATGGCGATCGACGGGTTCACCAACCGCGTCGAGGAGGAGGACGTGGTCCGCCAGGCCATGGGCGAAGGCAACGAACGCGGCAACGCGTTCTCCCGGAAACGCACCGTCCTGGCCCGGGAGTCCGACGGTGTCCGCGAGGCTGACGCCCGCAGCGGGCGGACCTGGGTGATCTCCAACCCGGAGTCCAGGAACCGCCTCGGCGAGCCCGTGGCCTACAAGCTCCACGCCGAAGGGCAGCCCACGCTGCTGGCAGACCCGGAGTCCTCCATCGCCCGGAGGGCTGCCTTCGCCACGAAGGACCTGTGGGTCACCCGCTTTGCCGACGACGAGCGCTACCCCACGGGCGACTTCGTGAACCAGCATCCAGGGGGAGCCGGGCTGCCGGCGTACGTGGCGCAGGACCGCGACATCGACGGGCAGGACATCGTTCTCTGGCACACCTTCGGCCTGACCCACTTCCCGCGGCCCGAGGACTGGCCCATCATGCCCGTGGACACCGTGGGATTCAAGCTGCGCCCGGAAGGGTTCTTTGACCGCAGCCCCGTGCTGGACGTGCCGGCCTCGGCCAAGGCCGCCGGCGGCCACTGCCATGCATAGCTGAGCGCACGTGAAGACGATCCCGGCACGGGCAACGGCACGGGCAAGGGCCCGGGTCCGGGCGGCCGGCCCCGTCCTCCACTCCCGGATGTGCGCCGCCGTGACCGCCGCGTCGTGTGCGGCGCACCTGTGGCTGGCCGCGGGGAACCACCATGTGCCCGGGCTGGGTGTGTTGATGCTCGCCATGGTGGCAGTGTGCCTGCCCTGTTCCCTGCACATCTGGCGGCACCCCCGCGCCAGCGCGGTCCATAAGGTCATGGCCTCGGCCCTGGCAATGGCTGTCCTGCACGCCTTCCTGCTGCTGTCGGCAGGGCCGTCCGGTCACAGCCATGGAACATCCGCCCGGGCTGCCGCCGGAAGTGCAACGTCCGCTGCCGAAGCCTCGCTGGCGGTCATCGCCCTGGAAATCGCGACGGCGCTCCTCGCCGCGACGCTGCTGGCCCGGCTCCGCCGCCGGGGCGTTGTGGCCGGACGCTGACGGACGCTGACGGCGGCGGCGGCGATTCCGGGAAGCCGGCCGTCCGGGCTACCCCTTGCCTTCGCCGTCCCAGCTGACATGGACCCAGCGCTGCCCCTCGCCGTCCCAGGACTCCGAGTGTCCCAGCAGGGCAATGTCGTCAAAGGTGGCGTCGATCCCGTGCCGGTGCAGCGTGTCGCGCAGTTCCTCGGTGGCCTCCCGGACCGCCGCTGCGATGGCCTCCGGGGCATCGGAGGTAACGGGCCGGGACGCGTCATAGATTGCAGTCATGGATGCCATTCTTCACGCTTGGTCCGGTCCTGGGAACAGGCCGCGTGGCGGTCGCCTTAAGCGTGGCGGTCTCCTTAAGAAGGAACGGGGTCGCGGCATCCGGGTAGCAGGCGCATCATGAAGTGAAACGCCGCTGATCCGGTGTCAGCGGGGGGACGAGGAGTGACCGTCATGCATTTTTCCTTCGTGTCGATTCCCGCCGCAGGCCACGTTAATCCGACCCTGGCCGTAGTGTCCGAGCTGGTCCGCCGCGGCCACCGGGTCACCTATTTCACCGCCGCCGGCTTCGCGCCGCGGATCGAGGACGCCGGGGCGGCTTTCCGCGCCTCCGGGGAGGACTGGATGGCCTGGTTGCCGGTTCCGGGCACCGGCCAAACGGACAGAGGGCCGCAGCTGCTTCCGCTGATGCAGCGCGTGTTCGAGGACCTTCGGGGCAGCTTTCCGGCCCTGGTCGAACATCTCAGGGAGGACCCGCCCGACGCCGTCTGCTTCGATGCGATGACCCTCAGCGGCAGCATGGCGGCGGAGAAGATCGGTGTCCCTGCGATCGCACTGATGCCCACCTATGCCACCAATGAACACTTCTCGTTCAGGGCGCTGCTTCCCGCCGAGCCGCCCCCGGAGATGAAAGAGGCATGGACGACGGCGGCCCGCCTGGTCGCCGAGTTTGCAGCCGGACAAGGGGTAAATACGCCCCGGATCTTCGACGGACCGCCCGCACCGTTCAATATCGTCTTCATTCCCCGTGAGTTCCAGCCCATGGGCGGGACGTTCGATGAACGGTTCCAGTTTGTGGGTCCCTGCGTGGGCCGGCGGGAATCCGGCCCGGCGTGGACGCATGAGGGGCCCCGTCCCCTGCCACCCCCTTGAACCGCCGCCCGGACTTCTTCCGGCTGTGCCTGGAAGCCTTCGGCCACAGCCAATGGGACGTCGCCATGGCCATCGGAGAACAGACGGACCGCGGCTTGCTCGGGCCGATTCCCGCCAAGGTCCGGATCGAACCGTTTTTTCCGCAGCTCCAGGTGCTCCGCCAGGCGGATGTCTTCCTCACGCATGCCGGCATGAACTCGACCATGGAAGCTCTCTATTTCGGCGTCCCGCTGGTGGCCGTCCCGCAGCAGCCCGAGCAGGAGGCCACGGCCCGCCGGCTGGAGGAACTTGGCCTGGGCCGGCGGCTGGCGGCCGGGGATGTGACTGCGCCGGACCTTTTGCGCGCCGTTTCCGAGGTCAGCGCCAATCGCGGGATCCGGGAGAAAGTCGCGGCCATGCGCGGGACCATCCGTGGCGCAGGAGGGGCCACTGCCGCCGCCACGGCCATCGAGGCCCATGCGCACGACCCGTCGGTTTATTAAGACAATACAACTGTTGACTAGTGAGCAACTTCACAGTTAGAGTTGCGAAACCGAAAGCCGCCGGACAGCGGATTTGAGATCCCCCGGTGAGCGGGTGGACGGTGCGCGCGACCCGCCGCCGTCGATCCTTCCGACACCCAATTCTTCCGACGCTCTGCAGGACCCGCACCAGCCCGCAACCCCCGGCATGCCTTCCTTCGGCGTGCCGCGGCACGCCGGCGCCAATGAGAGGCAGTTTCCGCCGTGACAGATTTCCGTTCCACTCCCTTTGACCGCAGGCAGCTCCTCAAGGCGGCAGCGCTGACGCCGTTTGCGGGTCTGGCGCTTTCCGGCTGCGCGGCCAAGCCCGCCGAAAGTGCCGCGGCCAACAAGGCGGTGACAGTAACGTCCTATGGCGGGTCCTACAACGACCAGCTGACCCAGACGATCCTGGATCCGTTCTCCAAGCAGTCGGGCATCCAGACCACCCTGCTGGCCAACACCAGCCTCGCGGCGCTCAAGGCGCAGGTCCAGTCCGGGGACGTGCAGTGGGACCTCGTGGAGATCACGGCTCCGGAGTACGAGACAGCCGTTGCCGAGGGCCTGCTGGAAAAGTTCGACTACGACATCATCAGCGACAAGGGCCTGCCCGGCTATGCCAAGGCCGAGTACGGCATCAAGTACCTGAGCTTCCTGTTCGTGATGGCCTGGGACCAGAAGGTCATCCCCGATGCACAGGCGCCGAAGGACTGGGCCCAGTTCTTCGACCAGGACAAATACGATACCAAGCGGTCCGTGTACAACCAGCTCTCGGACAGCTCCGTCCTGGAGGCCGCGCTCCTGGCGGACGGTGTCCCGTTCGACAGGATCTACCCCCTCGACGTCGACCGCGCGCTGCAGGTCCTGGGCCGCCACCCCGGCAAGGACCGCCTGCTCTACCACGCAGCCAACCAGGAGCCGATCCAGCAGCTGACCTCGGGCGAGGTCTCGCTCTCCACCAGTTTCAACAACCGGATCAACGCGGCCCGCAACGACGGCGCGAAGCTGAACTTCTCCCCGGAGAACGCGGTCCTGGCGGGAGACTATTTCGTGGTGCCGAAGGGCGCGAAGAACAAGTAAGCCGCTTTCAAGCTGATGAACTTCATGTCCAACGACGCCGAAGCCGGCGCCGCCTTCGACAAGGTCACCAACCTGACCCTCGCCAACACGCCGGCCCTGTCCAAGCTGCCCAAGGAGATCGCCGACACCCTCCCCACGAGCCCCCGGCTCGCCGACAAGATCCTGGTCCGCGACGACAAGTGGTGGTCGGAGAACCTCAAGAAGACCGAACAGCAGTTCAAGCTGTGGCAGGCCAGCTGATATGAGTACCGCAACTCTGCAGCGGTCGCGGCCCGGCGGCCGCGGCACCCCCGAGCCGGTGGGAGGCACTCCGCGGCGCAGGCGAAGCGGATGGTGGCTGCTGCTGGCTCCGATCCTCGCCTTCGACCTGCTCCTGTTCCTGACGCCGCTGGGCAAACTGGTTGGCGCAAGCTTCGCCGACAACGCCTACCAGCGGGTCCTGGCGGACCCGCTGGTGCTGCGGGCCCTCGTCAACACGCTGACCATCAGCCTGGCCAGCACCATCGTGACCGTGGTGCTGGGGTACATCATCGCCCTCGTGCTCTGGCGTGCCGGGAACGTCACCCGGGTGATCCTGTTCGCCGTCGTACTCCTGCCATTCTGGACAGGCATCCTGGTCAAGAACTTCGCCTGGGCCGTGCTGCTGCAGGACAACGGAATCGTCAACGCGTTCCTGCAGGGCATCGGGCTGACCGGCGGGCCAATCCCGCTGCTGCACAACCGGTTCGCCGTCATTGTGGGCATGGTCCACTGCCTCCTGCCCTATGCGGTGTTCCCGGTCTTCTCGTCGCTCACGTCCATCGACGACCGGCTCGGGCTGGCGGCCCGCTCGCTCGGCGCGCCGGAAAGGTCCGTCTTCCGGCGCATCACCCTGCCGCTGAGCATGCCCGGTGTCTCCGCTGCGGGTCTTCTCGTGTTCATCATCAGCACTGGCTTCTTCATCACCCCGGTGGTCATGGGCGGCCCGGGCGACATGATGATCGCCAACCAGATCGACTACTACGCCCGCCAGCTGACGGACTTCTCCGGAGCCGCCGCACTGGCCGTGATCCTGACCGTCATGGTCAGCGTCCTGGTGGCTGTCTACCAGCGGGTACTCAAGGCAGGAGGGCAACATGAAGACAATTGATCCGCAGCGCCGCCTTCTGGCGCTCCTCTCCATTCCGGTCTTCCTTTTCCTGGTGATTCCGACGGCGATCGTGGTGCCGGTTGCGCTGAACGACAGCCGCTACATCACGTTCCCGCCGGAGGGTATTTCCTTTGCCGCAGTGGCGGGATTCTTCGCGGACCGGGCCTGGACGTCCGCCCTGACGGCCAGCCTCCAGTCTGCCGGGATAGCCGTTGTCATCGGCGTGCTGCTCGGCGCCACCGCGGCGATCGGACTGCACGGGCGCAAGTTCCCGGGGCAGCCCGCCGTCGTGGGCCTGATCCTGGCACCGATGATCGTGCCGACAGTGGTGCTGGCCCTGGCTTTCTACCAGTTCTTTATCTCGCTCGGCATGGTCGGCAGCATCGTCCCCATCGGCCTGGCGCACGCTGTGATTGCCACTCCGTACGTGTATCTGACGACGCGGGCCAGCCTCGCGGGGCTGAACCCCGCGCTGGTCCGGTCCGCGCAGAGCCTGGGGGCGGGTGCGCTCCCGGTATTCCGCCATGTGTATCTGCCCGTCATCCTGCCCGGCCTCATCTCCGGGGCACTCTTCGCGTTCTCTGTCTCCATCGACGAGACGGTGATGTCCCTGTTCATGCAGTCCCCGGGGGCAACGACATTGCCGGTCAAGATGTTCACGGATATCCAGTTCAACCTGACGCCGAAGATCGCGGTGTCGTCCGCTCTGTTGGTCAGCGTGGCAACCATAGGGCTTCTACTTCAGGTCGTGTTTGTCCTCAAGCGCCGATCCACAGCACGGATGCTGCCGCTGGCCGTGTCCGCACAAACGTAAAGGAAAGTCGATGACCGCATCAGTAATTTCCGCCGGACCAATTCCGCGGTCCGGCAGCGCCGCACAAGGCGCCATTGAGCTACGCCAGGTCAGCAAAAACTACGGCGACGTCATTGCCGTGGACCAGTTGGACCTGACGGTCCGGCCCGGCGAGTTCGTCACCCTGCTGGGACCCAGCGGCTCCGGCAAAACAACCACCATGATGATGGTTGCAGGGTTCGAGGAACACACCGCCGGTTCCGTCCTGATCGACGGCACGCCGGTGGATTCACTGCCGCCCCGCGAACGGAATCTCGGCGTGGTGTTCCAGAACTACGCACTGTTCCCGCATATGAGCGCTCTTGAAAACGTGGAATTCGCCCTCCGCATGCGGAAGGTTCCGCGCGCCGAACGCCGGCAGCGGGCCGCGGATGCCCTGGACCGGGTGGGGCTGGGCAAAATGGGCGGCCGCAAGCCCCGCCAGCTCTCCGGCGGCCAGCAACAGCGGGTGGCGCTGGCCCGGGCGCTGGTTTTCAACCCGGCGGCGTTGTTGCTGGATGAGCCCATGGCCGCCTTGGACAAGCGTCTCCGCGAGCAGATGCAGGAGGAGATCAAGGCCTTGCAGAAGAGCCTGGGCATTTCCGTGCTCTTCGTGACGCACGACCAGGACGAGGCCATGGCCATGTCGGACCGGATTGTGGTGATGAGGGACGGGAAGATCATCCAGTCCGGACCGCCGGAGGAGGTCTACAACCACCCGCTCACGGACTGGGTGGCCAGCTTCCTCGGTGACACCAACCTCATCCCCTGCACCATCGTTGAGCGGAACGGCGAAGAAGCCGTCGTGGACCTCGGTGGCCTCGGCCTGGCCAGGGTCCGGGACCGCGGAGCCGACGGCGTGAACTATGCCGTTTCCATCCGCCCGGAGCACCTCAAATTCAGCACACAGGCCGCCGCGGGCAACGGCTGCGCCGCGACGCTGTTGTCTTCCACGAATCTGGGGGCCACGGTGCGCCACCGGCTCACCGCCGGCGGCCATGAACTCCAGCTGCGTGAGCTGAGCTCCGCGAGGGGAGCCGGGTCCGGCCCGGATGAGGACTTGTGGGTGGGGTGGGACGAAGACAGGGCCCAGCTGCTGGTTCTGGAATCCTGAGCCGCGCTGCATCAGGTCCCGGCCGGGAATCCGGGCCGGTACACAGGACGGAAATGGTCCGCGGGCAGGGGATCACGGATGGGCGGGTCAGTGGTGATCGGGTCGTTCTTCCGCAGATCACCTATCGAGAACTGCACCATCATGTCGTGGTCCTCGTGCACCAGGTTGTGGCAGTGAATCATGTAGCGTCCCCCTCCTCCGGTGTCGGGCCCCGTGTTGAACTGCATCAGCGCGGTGATGGACTCGTTTTCGCCCGCATAGAAAACGTCCTTGGGGCCCTTCTCCCAGGCGAACGGCCTGCCGCCGTTGGTGCTGCGGGCGATGATCTTGGCGTCGACGAAATGGATGTGAACGGGATGGAACCAGCCGCCGGATTCGTTCGCGATGGTCCATTGCTCCACGGCAAAGGGCTGTGGGCTGCCAAACAGTCTGGTAAAACCGGACTTCTCGACGTCGGCCCAGGTAACGCCGTTGATGGTCCATTCGCCGTGATCCCGCCTGAACTTGAGAACCCGTTTGGCCACGACAAGGTCGGGGGTCAGATCCATCGTGGAGATGCCGCCCTGGGCCCGACTCGGCGTGCCGCCGTCGTCGAGCGTGGCGGGGATGCCGGCGATGGACCCGGCACCGGAGCCGGCGTCCGCCACGACCTCGAACCGCATGATTTTGCCGGTGTTGGCGAAGTCGAAGGTGTTCTTGTTGCTGAGGTTGCGCAGCTCGACCAGCTGGCCTGCCCGGTATTTCCGGAAGTCGACCAGGACCTCGTAGCGCTCCGCGGTGCACTGCCGCCAGGATTTCACGGCCTGGACTTTCGGCACCATGCCGGCGTCGGTTCCGACGACGTAGACGGGATCCCCGGTCGACAGGGTCGGGCGGTAGGAGCGTGAGATGGAGGCCACGAGCACCCGGAAGCGGTAGATCCGGGGCTTGACCTTCATGGTGGGCCACGGCACCCCGTTGACCATGATGACGTCGCCCCACAGCCCCTTCCCGTCGTTGTCGTTGAACCCGAGCGAGCCGTCGGCGTTGAACATGGCGTCCGAAATCATCAGCGGAACGTCAAACTCCCCTTGGGGCAGCTGGGCTTGCTCGGACTTGTCGGAGAGCGGATAGAACCCGGCCAGGCCCGAGTAGACGTTCTGGGCCGTGATGTGGTGCTTGTGGTCGTGGTACCAGAGCGTCCGCGCCGTCTGCCAGTTCGGGTAGCGGTAGTTCTTGACGTTGCCCGGAACGGTGATGTCGTTGGCGTAACCGTCGTACTGGGGCAGCGACGCCGAACCGTGCAGATGCGTGACGGTGTTGATCGCCTCGGGAAACAGCAGGCCGGTGGAGGGGAACGCGTTACGGATCCGGACCTCGACCCGGGTGCCCCGCGTGGCCCGGAGCGTGGGGCCGGGGAAAATACCGTTATACCCTGCCAGGGTGGTCATCAGCCCCGGCACGAACTGCGCCTGGCCGAGCTTCTGGGTAAGGGCGTACCGGGCGAACGGACGCGCACGGTCGCCGTCGTCGAATCCCGTGGCAAACGGCACGAGCTCGGGCGGGCGGCGGAAAACTCCCCGATAGGGAACCGGCGTGTTCCGGGCGGCCAGCCGACTTGAGGGGATGGGGGAGAGGACCGCGGGCACCAGGCCGGCGCCTGAAGTCTTCATTCCCGCCATGCTGAAGGCGCCCAGCGCGCCCACCTGAAGAACTTCCCTGCGAGACGTCATGACCTCTCCTCAATGGGGTGCCTGTGGTGCCGGGTGCGGGAACGGGCAGGAACTGCCGGCGGGCAGGCCCGCTCACCACGTCAGGTCTTGTGCCTTGATCTCGTAGTGGCCATCACGCTGCGTGAAGGTCGCCTGATACCCCCGCTTGGCGCCGTTGACGATCATCTGGCAGTCCGTGTGGGTGGACACCTTGATGTCCGGAAAGTTCTTGCACTCCACCGCGGATATTGTGGTTCCGGGTGTTTTGGGCTTGGCCCGGGCCATGATCCTGTCCGCCAGGACCTTACCGCTCGTCTGCGGGTCAAAGCTCACCGCGGACGGCGGGGCGGTTGCCGTGACGGTGACGGTGGCGGTCGGGGTGGGGCTGTCGGTGGTCGAGGCGCATCCTGTCAGCAACAGGAGCCCGCCGAGACAGACTGCAAGACTGGATCTCATGAAGCATCTCCCCGTTTCCATTACCGCTCCTGTCAGGAATGGTGCGCTTCCGAGCTTGGGGAAACCTTTGCGGGCGGCAGAACGGAGAAACACCTTGGCGCGCAGGTCCGGGCTATTGGGTTGCGGCCGCTCCGGGGGTAGCTTGTCCCCATGGTCAGGGAAGAAGCCACGGTCACCGTCAGCAGTCCGCAGGGCGCCCGGGAACTGCGGCTATCGAGTCCCGGCAGGGTGCTCTGGCCCAAGCTGGGCCTGAGCAAACTGGACCTTGCCCGCTACATCGTCGACGTCGGGGACGCCTTCCTGGCGGCGAACGGCGACCGGCCCGTGACGCTGCAGCGGTTCTCGGACACCGTCGACGGCGAACAGTTCTTCTCAAAGAATCCGCCCAAGGGCGCCCCGGACTTCGTCCGCTCGGTGACCGTCGTCTACCCGAGCGGACGCTCGCATCCCCAGCTGGTCATGGACGAGGTCGCGGCCGCGGTCTGGGCGGTGCAGATGAACACCGTGGTGTTCCACCCGTGGGCGTCCCGGGCCGGCAACCCGGACAACCCCGACCAGCTCCGGATCGACCTTGACCCGCAGCCCGGCACCGGGTTCGCGGAGGCCGTCCCCGCCGCCCTGGAGCTGCGGTCCGTCCTCGCCGAGGCCGGCCTGACCGCCTATATCAAGACCTCCGGAAGCCGCGGGCTGCACGTTTTTGCCCCCATTGAGGCCACCCGCGAGTTCCTTGAGGTGCGGCACGCCGTGATCGCGGCAGCACGCGAACTGGAACGGCGGATGCCCGAAAAGGTCACCACGGCCTGGTGGAAGGAGGAACGCGGAACCCGGGTCTTCGTGGACTTCAACCAGGCGAACCGCGACCGCACCATCGCGGGGGCCTACAGCCCCCGCGCCCTGCCGAACGCCACCGTCTCCTGCCCGATCGGCTGGGACGAGCTGGAGGGAGCCAACCCCGATGATTTCACCGTTCTCACCGTGCCGGCGCGACTCAAGGACACTGGTGATCCCTGGGCGGCGATGCATTCCAGCGCGGGCACCATCGATGCACTCCTCGGATGGTGGGAGCGGGACCTCGCGGCAGGGCTAGGAGAGCTTCCCTTCCCGCCGGACTTCCCGAAGATGCCGGGCGAACCGTCCCGGGTGCAGCCCAGCCGGGCACGCAGCAAGGATTAGGCCGTGCCGGCTACACCCCGAGCAGCCGCTTGCCGTTGAACCAGCAGACGGCGGCATTCACAGGGATTACCAAGGGACTATGGGGGCAATCCTGATCCGGGCGTGGAATGGTTCCAGTACTGGGGATGCCCGTCCCAGCGGATCGGGCGGATCGGGCGATCGGCGGATCGGGCGAGGGAAGGCCGGAAATGATGAGCCGGAATGTCGCAGTAGCTCTGAACAGGAAGCCCACGGCACGTGCCACGTGGCTGATTCTTGCCGCGGTCCTCACACTGGTGGCCACGGCGTGCGATTCGACACCGCCCGGCGGTGGCCCCTCGCCCGGCACAAGCTCCGCAACGCAGACGCCCGGCACCAACCCGGCGACGGAAGCGCCGAGTTCCCGGAATCCCGACGGCGGCGCGTCGGCCGGAGCGGAGTCTCCGGGGTCAACGCAGGGGTCCGGGAAGCCGGGGCATGTGTTCGTGATCAACCTCGAGAATAAGGGCTACGAGAGGGTCTGGGGTGCCGGATCCGCGGCCCCGTACCTGTCAGAGACGCTGCGCGCCAAGGGAGTGCTGCTCTCCGAGTATTACGGGATCGCGCATAACTCGAACCCCAATTATCTGGCCCAGATTTCGGGGCAGGCGTCGAATCCGATGACCCGCAGCGACTGCCCGAGGTATGCCCTGTTCGAGCAGACCGGGGCCGCTTCGCCGGGCCAGGTCCAGGGTACCGGCTGCGTGTATCCGTCCTCGGTTCCCACCGTCGCGGGTCAGCTCAGCGCGGCTGGTAAAACCTGGAAAGGCTACATGGAGGACATGCAGACCCCCTGCCAGCATCCGGAACCGGGTGCCAAGGATGACCACCAGGGCGCCCAGGTGGGGGACCAGTACGCCACCCGGCACAATCCCTTCGTCTATTTTGCGGCGATCACCTCGTCCCCGGAATGCCAGAGCAACGTTGTTGATCTCACCGCGCTGGCCGGTGATCTGCAGTCCACCGGGACCACGCCGAACCTGTCCTACATCACGCCCAATTTGTGCAACGACGGCCACGACAGTCCGTGCGTCGACGGAAGCCCGGGCGGACTGGAAAGCGCCGATGCCTGGCTCCGGCAGCAGGTTCCGGCCATCCTTGACTCCCCGGCCTTCAGGCAGGACGGCATGCTGGTGATCACGTTCGACGAGGCTGAAGGCAATACGACCGGACCCGCCGGGATGGTGCCCGGCGGCACAGCCGGGGGCAGGATCGGCGCCCTGGTGATCTCGCCCTTTACCCAGGGGGGATCGTCCTCGGACAAGCCATACAACCATTTCAGTCTGCTGGCCAGCATCGAGGACGCCTTCTCGCTGCCCCGGCTCGGCTACGCCGGGGCGCCGGGATTGAACAGCTTCGGCGCGGACGTCTTCAACGCCCGGTCCCGGTAGGGCCGCGCAGTATCCGTTAAGCCTTGACGGCGCGGACGACCCCGCGCACGGCGAACCCCAGAGCGCACGCCAGCGGGACCAGCCCGGCCAGGACCGCCACTGTATTGGGCCGGAACACCACATGGCCGCCCTTGCCTGGCCCATAGACGCCCAGCGGAAGCACGCAGCCGCCGCCTCCTCCGCCGGCAGCAGCCTCACCGCTGCCGTCGTCGGGACTGGAGCCGCCACCGAAGCCAAAGGTCACCAACGCCACCGGGATGATCTCTTCACCGGCGATCTGCACGGCGGCGCCGTAAGCCCTGGACACACCCACGTTTTTGAACGCCTCCACGAGGGACGCAAATTCCTCAGCCATAGCCATCACGATAGACATCCGGCGCAGGCAGCGCCAGAGCCGTCACAGCCTCGAACGGACCGCGCCTTCCACGGCGGCCGAAGAATCTGTTGGACTTAGACCCTGTCGGAAGCACGTGCTGGCCAATAGATTGGAGCCAGGGAAGCGCCGGGCGCTTCCCGACCTGTCTGCGGTGCCGGAAGAGAGGCAATGAATATGACGAAAACCACGGGGGCGGCATCACGGCTGGCCGAAGCGCTGGCGGTCGTCCTGGGAACTCGGGAGATCCCGCTGCGGCTGCGTGCCTGGGACGGTTCTGAAGCCGGCCCCGCCGACGCCCCGAAGATCGAGTTCCGCTCCCGGCGCGCGCTGCGCCGGATCCTTTGGTCGCCGGGGCAGCTCGGTCTGAGCCGCGCCTACGTGGCCGGGGAGATCGATGCTCCCGGGGACATCTTCGCGGCCTTCGCGGCCCTGAGTTCCGCCGGCAAGTTCGCCGAGCCCGGCCCCTTCCGGCCGCTCACGGCGCGTGAGCTTCGGACCCTGCTCACCACCGCCGTCCGGCTGGGCGCCCTCGGTCCCAACCCGGCACCTCCGCCGGAGGAAGCCCAAGTCGCCCGTCACGGCCGGCGCCATTCCAAAGGCCGGGACGCCGCGGCAATCTCACACCATTACGACGTCGGCAATGACTTCTACGCGCTCGTCCTCGGCCCCTCGATGGTCTATTCCTGTGCGGTCTGGGACGACGAAAACACCGGACTGGAGGCCGCCCAGGAGGCCAAGCTCGATCTGGTCTGCCGCAAGCTGGGCCTCAAGCCGGGCATGCGCGTCCTGGACGTCGGCTGCGGCTGGGGCAGCTTCGCCCTGCACGCCGCCCGGAACTACGGGGTCGACGTCGTGGGCGTCACGCTGTCCACCGAACAGGCGGCCCTGGCCCGCAAGCGGGCGGCCGGCGCCGGGCTGACGGACCGCGTGGAGATCCGGGTGCAGGACTACCGCGACGTCGACGACGGACCGTTCGATGCGGTCAGCTCCATCGGCATGTCCGAGCACGTGGGCTGCGAGCAGATCAACCGGTATGTCTCCCAACTGCACGGGCTGCTGCGTCCCGGCGGCCGGCTGCTGAACCACGCGATCTCCTGGAACGCCGGACCCACGGCCCCGGACCCTGACTCGTTCATTCCCCGCTATGTGTTTCCGGACGGCGAGATGCTCAGCCTCGCCGAGATGGTCGGCGCCCTCGAGTCCGGCGGCCTGGAAGTGCTCGACGTCGAAGCCTTGCGCCGGCACTATGCACTGACCCTCCGGGCCTGGGTGCGGAACCTGGAGGAACACTGGGATGAGGCGGCGGCGTCGTCCGGCGTCGGGCGGGCCCGGGTGTGGCGGCTCTACATGGCCGCCAGCGCGCTGGGCTTCGAGACCGGACTGACGGGTGTGAACCAGGTTCTCGTGCAACGCCCGGGCGGCAGCGAACCGCCGCTGCGCCGCACCGCCTGGTTCTGAGGCCGATGCGTGGAACGCCCAGGACTGGGACACCTTCGCGCGCCAGGCCGGGCGGATCGGCCACGACAAGCGGTCAGCGGCCGTCGGCGGTCGTCGGCGTCGTCAAATAGCGGGCCCTCCCGGGGCCGGGGGTGCATCCGGCCGTCCCGCTTCCCGGAACTTGCGGATCAGGACGTGTTCGGCCGCCGTGGCCTGCCGTTCGGCCGAGCGGGCCAGCTGGATCCGCCAGACCAGCGGCGTGCGGATGGTCCACAAGCCCGGCACCCCGTCGTCCTGTAGGGCGGACTCCGGCAGCGCGGACTCCGGCAGGAAAGCGACGCCGAGGTCCTGCCTGACCAGCTCCAGGGCCATGCCGAAGGAAACGACCTCGGCGTGGACCGTCCGGTTCAGCCCGGCCGCGGTGAAGGCGCCGTCCACGGTGGAACGGTTGCCCCAGCCTTCGGGAAAATCAATGAAGGGCTCATCAGCGATCTCTGAAAGGGAGACGCGTTTCCGTTTTGCCAGGCGGTGATGGCCTGAGCAGACGAAGGCGATTTCCTCCGCATGCAGCGCGTGCAGTTCAATCCCGGCCGCGGCCTCCCCGGATACGGACACCAGCGCCAGATCAAGCGCTCCGGAGCGCACATCCGCCAGGCTGCTGCGCGTTCCCTGCACGGTCTGCCGGAGCTTGACGACGATGTCCGGGTAGTCGCGGCGGACCGCCTGCAGGATCTTGAGCACGTCAATGGAGCCCGCGTGGGCGAGGGTGCCCAGGGCCACCGTCCCCCGCACCGTCCCGCGGACGGCGTCGACGGCGTCCCGCGCCGCCTGGATGTCCGCCAGGATCCGGTGCGCCCGCGGAAGCAGCGCCTCGCCGGCCGGCGCGAGCCGGATGGTCCGTCCGTGGCGGACGAAAAGCTCGGCCCCCAGCTCGCGTTCCAGCTGCCGGATTGCCGCCGAGACGGCGGACTGCACGATGTGGACGCGCTCGGCGCCCCTGGTGAAACTGAGAGCCTCGGCAACCGCCACGAAGTATTCAATCTGGGAAATCTGCATCAAAGTATTATCGCCGATGGCGATGAATTCGACCGTGAATGAACGTTGGACGCGATGTGGGGAGGGTCCGATACTGGAGGAATGATTAACACTTCAACGGCCGCCGCTCCTGCGGCCACAGCGGCAAAGCAAGCACACGAACGCCGGCACGGGCGCGGATTCTGGATCGTCACCTTCGTCTTCATGATCACCATGGCCTTCGCAGCCGCACCCGCCCCGCTGTATGTGCTGTACCAGCAGCGGGAAGGGTTCAGCGCGTTCACCATCACGGTCATCTTCGCCGCGTACGCCGTCGGCGTGGTCGCCAGCCTGTTCCTGGCAGGCCATATTTCGGACCGGTTCGGCCGCCGCCGGATCATCGCCCCGGCCGTCGTGCTGAACGTCCTTTCAGCGCTGATCTTCATGGTCTGGCCCGATCTGCCGGGCCTGCTGCTGGCGCGGTTCATCTGCGGGCTCGGCATCGGGATGCTCACGGCCACGGCCACGGCGCATATGACCGAACTCAACAGCGAAGCGCGCCCCGGCACGGGGTCCCGGCGCGCGGAGGTCATCTCCACCGCCGCCAACATCGGGGGCCTGGGCATCGGGCCGCTCCTGACCGGATTCCTGGCCGAATACGGGCCCCTGCCGCTGTACACCCCGTATGTCGCCTTCGCGCTCCTGCTGCTGATCGGGCTGCTGCTCGTGGTGACAGTCCCCGAAACCCTGAAAAGCGTTGACGAATCGTGGGTCTACCGGCCGCAGCGGGTCGTGGTTCCCCGGGCTGCGCGCGGACAGTATGCGGCGGCGGCCATGATGGCCTTCGCGGGGTTCGCCATGTTCGGGTTCTTCACCTCACTGGCCCCGTCCTTTGTCGCCGGGCAGCTGGGGAACAAATCCCACGTGGTGGCCGGTGTCGTGGCCTTCGTGGTCTTCGCCTCCTCGGCGGCCTTCCAGGTTCTCTCCTCACGCTGGGCGCGCACCGCGCAGTTCGCCGTCGGGCTGGCACTGCTGGCTGCCGGCCTCGTCCTCGTCACCGTGGCCATCATCCTGTCCTCCCTTCCGCTGCTGATCGCCGGCGGAATTGTTGCCGGGGCGGGCGTCGGCGTCACGCTTAAATCCGCGATCGGAACCGTCATCGCAATTGCGGCTGCGGACACCCGTGGAGAGGCGCTGGCCGGGCTCTTCCTCGTCGGGTATATCGGCATGGCGCTGCCCGTCGTACTGTTGGGGCTGATCATGCAGGCCATCCCGCTGGTCCCGGCCGTCGTGATGTTCGGCGGCGTCATGATGGTACTGATAGCCATCACGACGCTGACGCTGGTCCGGACCTACGGCCGGGGCGCTTCACGGCCGGAAGGCACACCGGTTTCCTGAACCAGGCGAATCAAAGGAGAACACACCATGGCTGAATGGCAGGACGCTCTTACCGGATGGGCCGCCGGATGGCTCGCCGTCCAGGGCCGGACGTCGGCGGTCGAGGGGAACGGCGTCGTGGCCGTACCGGACGTGGAATCCCAGGCGGAGTACATCCTCGCGTGGCCGGGAACCGGCGTCGACGACGTGGCCGCACTGGTCCTCAAGCAACCCGGTGCCGTCCTGACGCTGGCAACCACCGAGCCCGGGAAGGCGCGGGAGTATGCCGGGGCCCGGGGCCTGGCCGTCGTCGGAGAGGCAGCCCTGCTCGCTGCCCGGACGGACGATCTGGACTCCGTGCCGGCATTGCCCGAGGATGCCCAGCTCGCCGAGGCGCCCCTGGAGCTGTACGACGTTGTCGAGATTTCGGTCTTCGACCATCCGGTCGCCAGCGGCCGGATCAGTATCCAGGAGGGCCTGGCCGTGATCGGGGGAGTCCGCACGCAGAGCCCGGACGACGCCGATCACCTGGGGGCAGCGGTTGTGGCTGCGCTCGCCGACGAGGCGGGCGTGCACGGCGCCGGCACCCTTTACACAGTCATCGACCCGCAGGGCGTGGCTGGCTACACGGCCTCGGGGTGGGCGCCCACGGCCGTCCTCCTCAGCTTCGGTGCCCCGTCATGAAGGCCGCGACCGCGCCCGCCAGCGATGCCCCGACCTCTTCGGCGCTGCGCTTCAGGCCTGCTACCTCAAAGGTGTGGCCGCCGCCCTGGCGCCACTCCAGAGTCGCGGACGGGCCGATCGCGGCCACCACGCCCTCAAGCAGTTCGGGGGTCGCGAAGGGATCCCGCGTGCCCTGCAGGAAGAGCATCGGCAGCGTCAGGCCGTAGAGGTGCTCGTCGCGGAGCTTTTCCGGTTTGCCCGGCGGATGGAGCGGGTAGCCGAGGTAGACCAGCCCGGCCGCGGGCATGCCCTCGGCGACGGCCATCGAGGCCATGCGCCCGCCGAAGGACTTGCCGGCGGCCCACAGCGGCTCGCCGTTGGAGCGGGAGGCGGCGTCCTCCATGGCAGCCCGCCAGGCCGCGATCGCGGCCGGTGGCCGGTCCGGGAACTTCCTGCCGGCCTCGCGGTACGGAAAGTTGAAGCGGAGCGTCGCGACGGACTCCTCGTTCAGGGACCGGGTGAAACCGGCCAGGAACGGATGTTCCATCCCCGCCCCTGCCCCGTGGGCGACGACGAGGGTGGCGAAGGGGTTGTCGGGGCGGGCATAGACGCCGGAGATCCGGGTACCGCCGACGGCGATGGTGATGGGGGATTCGGGAACGGGCATGAGTCCATGATGCCGGGTGACCCGCCCGTCGTCGGGACATTGCCACGACGACGGCACGGTGGGAACCGGGACGGCCGTCCCCGGCGGCGCTAGGCTGTCCTCATGAGCAATACCGAAGTTGCCCCCCGGGAAATTCTCTGCGAGGCCGCCGGCAGTTCGGCCGGCGTGGAAATACTGGTCCCACGGCAGGTCCCGCTGGGCGGGCCCCGGGCGATGGATGTGCGGCGCACCCTTCCGCAGCGCCAGCGCAGCCTCATCGGCGCCTGGTGCTTCCTGGACCATTACGGCCCGGACCGCGTGGGCGATTCCGGCGGAATGCAGGTCCCCCGCCACCCGCACACCGGCCTGCAGACGGTCAGCTGGCTGTTCACCGGGGAGATCGAGCATCAGGATTCCGCCGGTTTCCATGCTGCGGTGCGGCCCGGCGAAGTCAACCTGATGACGGCTGGCCGCGGAATCAGCCATTCCGAATTCTCCACTCCGGACACCGATGTCCTCCATGGCGCCCAGCTGTGGGTTGCGCTGCCGGAGCGTGCCCGCCACATGGAACCCACCTTCGAGCACTACCGCCCGGAGGCGGTCACCGGAGAGGGCTGGACGATGCGGGTCTTCCTGGGGTCCCTCGCCGGTTCCACCTCCCCGGTCACCACCCACACCGCCCTGCTCGGCGCGGAGATCATCCTGGCGCCGGGGACGGAGCTGACCCTGGACACCGAGCCGTCCTTTGAACATGGCGTGCTGGTGGACACGGGGACCCTGGTCCTGGACGGACAGTCCGTCGCCAAGGACCACCTCGCCTTCCTGCCTGCCGGGCGGCCTTCCCTGACGCTGACGGCCGGCAGCGAACAGCTGCGCGTCCTCCTGATCGGCGGGGAGCCCCTGGGTGAACAAATCGTCATGTGGTGGAATTTCGTCGGCCGGACCCACGAAGAAATCGTCGGATACCGGGCCCAATGGCAGGCCGAGATCGGCGCTGAAGGCCCTCCCGACGCGAGCGGGGGATCCGAGGTCCCACGGTTCGGCAGCTTCCCCGCCGGCGGGCCGGCACCGCTGCCGGCCCCGGCACTCCCGAACGCCCGCCTGCGCCCCCGCCACTGAACGCCGCCACGGAAACCCCGCCACGGAAACCTGTCACGGAAACTCCGGCCCTGAGAGATTCGAGACAGCCTTGACCACGATCAGCATCCGCAACAACCCCGAGCGCAGCCGCTTCGAAGTGCTCGACGGCGACACCGTCATCGGCCGGGCGGCCTATGTCGACGACGAAAATTCCCGGCGGATTTTCTACCACACGGTCATCGACAAAGAGCACGGCGGGCAGGGACTTGCCGGCCGGCTGGCGGCCCGGGCGCTTGACGAGACGGTGGCCGCCGGCCTCGTGATCGTCCCGGTCTGCCCGTACATCAGGAGCTACCTGGGACGGCACAGCCAGTACGCGGCGAACATCAAAACGCCCACCCCGGCCATTCTGGAGTTTCTGGACAGCGCGCTGGCAGCGCGCGCCCGGCGTTGAAGGCCTCCGGCGGGGCAGGGACTTGATGCATGTTGCGCCACCTGGCCGGGAGGTCAGCCGTCGTGTTCGGCGGCCGTGAGGAACCGCTCGACGCGCCGGTCCGGAATGAGCCAGACGGCGGCAACCCCGCTGTAGACCACGAGGCCCAGGACCGGGTTCACGAGGCTGAGCCCCATGCCCAGGACATAGACGAAGGGGGATCCCTTTCCCTTCCAGTCCCGGCCCATGGCCACGTCCAGGGGGCCGTTCCTTCCCTGCCGGCCGATCAGGGCCGACTTCAGGACGTAGAAGGCGATGGCGGCGAGGAGCAGATTCAGCCCGTAGACCAGGACGGGGATCTCCTCCAGGCCGGCGTTCAACCAGCGCGTGGTGAAAGGGAACAGCGACAGCCAGAACAACAGATGCAGGTTTGCCCAGAGGACCCCGCCGTTGATCCTGCCGGCCAGATGCAGCATATGGTGATGGTTGTTCCAATAGATCCCGACATAGATGAAGCTCAGCAGGTAGCTGAATAACGTCGGGAGTTCCTCGAGCAGCGCACGCCAGCTCGGCTCCGCGGGCACATGGAGCTCCAGCACCATGATGGTGATGATGATGGCCAGCACGCCGTCGCTGAATGCCTCCAGCCGGTTCTTGTTCATGGGAAAGGCCTTCATCGTGGAAATTTGCTCGAGTCTACGCCGTGGGCAGAGGTGCGGCTACCCGCCGGCCCGGGGCTCTCCGCTGCCGGCCCGCCTCTAGGTGCGTGGGTCGGTAGTGGTTTGACGGTTCCGCTGGTTTGAGTCGTGATGGTCCAGAGGCCGGCCGCCTTTTCGTGGAAGGGGGCCGGTCTCCGGGCGTTTTCGCGGAAGGAAGCCTGGGAGGCTCCCGCGGGGCGCGGTCCGGTGCTGCAGGTTTGATCCCGGGGCATCGTCCCGGCCGTGTTCAGGCCGTGGCGGTGCGGTAGGTGAAGAGTTTGAGCAGGTTGTGGCAGCCGGCCATCAGCTTCCATTCCCCGGATGCCTTCTCCAGCCCGCGCAACAGGACATGCTTGCCCTGGCGGGTGTTGATCTGTCCGAAGACCGGTTCGACGATGGCTTTGCGCCGGGCATAGACCGCTTTGCCCTTCTTCGTTTTCAGTTTCCGGGCCATCCGCTCGGCCAGGGTCGCGTCCGCCGGGATCCTGCCCCTGGGCGAGTCCGGGACCGGGCGTCCGTGTTTCATCCGCCGGGTGGAGATGAAGAACTCGGTGCCGGCGCCGGCTTCGAGGTCTTTGACGTGTTCCAGGTTCGCTGCCGAGCAGTACCCGGCGTCGGCGCTCCACTTCCCGGGCATGGCTTCCAGGGTGTCCTGCGCGTTCTTGACCATCGGGACCAGTTGCTGGACGTCCACCGCGGTGTTGGTCAGTTCGGTGGCAACGATGACCTGGTGATCTTTATCAACGACGCCCTGGGCGTTGTAGCAGTAGTGGTAGGAACCGTCCGCGGTCTTCATGATCCTCGCGTCGGGGTCGGTGAAGTTGCGCTGGGCGGTGGGCTTGGGCACCGCCGCGGCAGCGGCGGCATCGCCCTTGCCCGAGACATCGTCGTCATCGTCCCCGCGGGACCGGGCCTTCTCCTGGGCCTCACGGCGGGCCCTGTCCGCGGCCTCGGCCTCGATGGATGCCCGGGCGGTCTTCATCGCCTCGGCGCGCCGGGCCCGGTTGGCCAGTTCGGCAGGCAGTTCATCGCCGCGTTTGCCCGGCCCGAAGCGGGCGTCCTCGGCCGCGTCCACGGTCTTCGCCTCCGCCATCAGGTCGCTGATCTCATCGGCCAGGACCTTCTGTTTCTCCGTCAGCCGGGCATAGCTCATGGCCTTGTGCCGGGAAGCGTTGGCACGCACCTTCGTCCCGTCCAGTGCGACATGGCCCAACGAGACCATGCCCGCGGCCCGGCAGAGCTCCAGGGCCTGCAGGAACACGTTGGCCAGCGCCGCGAGGTGGCGTTCGCGGAACCGGGCGATGGACCGGAAATCCGGGGCCTGCTGGGCGGCCAGCCAGCGGAACGCGACCACGTCCGTGCAGGATTTTTCCAGTTCCCGCGAGGACCTTACCCCGACGCAGTACCCGTAGAGCAGGATCCGCAGCATCAGCCGCGGATCATACGGCGGCTGGCCCTTGGCCTTGGCGTAGGAGGCGTGGAACCGGGTCAGGTCCAGTTCCCCGTCGACGAGTTCGGCGATGAACCGGGCCAGATGGCCCTGGGGCAACCATTCATCCAGCGACGGCGGGACCAGCATCACCGCATCGGGCTCGAAGGCCTTGAAGCGTTTGTTGACCCCGCCGTTGGCATCCATCGGCACATCGGTGGGCTGCCCGACCCGCTCCACGAGCGACTCGTCGAACAAACCATCCTGCGCGGAAGAACCGGTATCCATACCCCGATTCTCCCAGCCACCCCCAACCGGCCCCGGTTAATCTGCCGGCGTTTTAAAAACCGGCACCCTCACTACTGACCCACGCACCTAGGCAGGCATTCTGAACGGTGCTACATTCCGACCATCTTCACTGGATAGAGCACGCAGATCCGGGACCCGGATGCATGCTGGTCGAAAGGCATCGCCATGAGTGAGCGCTTCGAAGGACAACCGGTTTCCCTGTGGGTCGCCACCGCCGGGGCCACCGGTTATCCCCCGCTCGCCGGCGGGATTGAGGTCGACACGGCGGTGATTGGCGGCGGCATTGCGGGCCTGACCGCAGCGCTCGCCCTTAAACGGGCAGGCCACAGCGTCGCAGTGCTTGAGGCGGCGCGCGTCGGTACCGGAGTCACCGGGCACACCACCGGCAAGGTCACGTCCCTGCACCGTCTGGCGTACACCGCGCTGGCGGCCCGCCACGGCCAGGACACGGCCCGCGGCTACGGCCAGGCGAACCAGGCCGCCGTCGAGCACATCGCGCGCGTCGTGGCCGAGGAGGGAATCGACTGCGATTTCCGCCGTGTGGCCAACTACACCTACGCCGAAACCGACGAGGCCCTTGCCCTGGTCCGGGACGAAGCGGCCCTGGCCGCCAGGCTCGGCCTTCCGGCCGGAATCCCGGGCTGTGGCACTCCGCGACGGCCCGCCGGTCATCGTCGAGACCGAGCGGGGCTCGCTCCGGGCGCGTGATGTCATCGTGGCCACGAATGTGCCGTTCGGCGACGGCGGATTTTTCGACCGGCGGTCCGTCCTGCACCGCTCCTATCTCGTCGCCAGCCGCGCCGGCTCCGCGCCGCTGGAAGGAACGTACATCAGCGTCGACGAGCCGATGCGCTCGATCCTGGCGATCGAGGTCGACGGCGCCGCTTACGTGCTGGCGGGCGGCGAAGGGCACCCGGCGGAGGAGACCGTCGACTCCGCCGGGTGCTACCGCCGGCTCGCGGCGTTTTCCCGTGACCGGCTGGGCGCCGGCGAACCCGTCTTCCGCTGGTCCACGCAGGACGGCATCCCCGTTGACGGGCTGCCCTTCGTGGGGCGCATGCCGCCGTCGGCCGCCCACATCCATGTGATCACCGGCCTGCGGAAATGGGGCCTGAGCAACGGCACCGCCGGTGCCCTGATCCTCGCCGACGCCCTGTGCGGCCGGGAGAACCCATGGGCGCGGGTGTTCGACAGCCGCCGTGACACCCCGGTCCCCAGCGCCGCGCGGTCCGTGGAGGGGAGATTCCCGAGGGTGGTAACCGCCATGCCCGCTCCGGGCGAGGGGGCCGTCGTCGAACTGGACGGAGAAAAGATTGCCGTCTATGCCGAGCCGGCCGGGCAGCTCCGCGCCTACTCGGCTATCTGCACGCATCTGGGCTGCACGGTCGAGTTCAACCCTGCCGAAGTGACGTGGGACTGCCCCTGCCACGGCTCCCGGTTTTCCACCGACGGCTCCGTCATCCAGGGCCCGGCCACCAGACACCTGGCGCCCAGGCCCGCACCTGTCCGCGAGCGCTGAAGCGGGGCAACTGCCGGCCAGCAGGCTCACATCCGGGCGGCTTCGGCGGCGCCCGGCCCTGTGGCGGCACCCGACGGGGGCCTGCGGCGGAGGCGCTCCAGCTCGACGACGTCCCGGCCGAACGACGCGGCGAGCAACACGAGGGCCAGGGCTGCCGCCACCGCGCCAAGAGCGGGCGGGACCCCGGGGGCCAAGGCGAACAACAACGCTGAGGGCTGGACGGCTCCGATGACCTTGCGGGCGGTACTGGGTGGCAGGGGTTCCCTCAGGGACGGCCTGAACCAGCCGCCGGCGAGGAACGCGTAGTACATCAGCCCGGTGCAGAGGGTCCAGGGTCCGAACGCCGCGGCCGCTGCACACGAGAGCACCAATACGAGCGCGCCATCGGTATCCGTGTCGAGGCGTGAACCTGCGGCAGACGCGGTGCCGGTGGACCGGGCCACGCGGCCGTCCACGGCGTCGAGCAAAAGTGCAGTTGTGCCGAGAAGGATGAGGAGCATGCCGGGACGGGACCCTGCGAAGAGGTCGGCCACGACTACCGTGGCGCAACACGCTGTCAGTACAGCCCTGAGCAGCGTGACGCGGTCCGCGGGGGTGGACAGACGCGGGTTGCGTCGAAGAACGCAGGCGGCCGCGCGGCCGGCCACGGCGGCGCCGGCGGCAAGCGCCAGGGCACGCGGGCCGACGTCGGGAATGGTCAGGTCCGAGATCCAGATTCCGGGCACAAAAAACGCTGCCATTGCCGCTGCCACGTCGGCCACGGCACGACGCTCCGCTGTCCTTGGCATGAACCACCCCGCCCACATGCTAGCAGGAGCCGCAGGCGCCTTTCCGGAACGCCGGACCCGCGAAGACGCGCCGGACCCCCGGGAGCGGAAATCCGGGAGAACAGTCAGGTGATGCGCCGGGCCGGACGCCGGGCGCCGGCCCGGGCGAACCCAATGCCTGCGAGAATTGCCCCGGCGGCTTCCGCCACCGCGCTGAGGGACTTTTCGAAGAACCAGAGCGGGTCATACATGGCCGGGAAGGGGCCGAACGCGGGTATGTTCACATAGCGGTAGAGGACCACCGCCGCGAACGCGCTCAAGGCAACGATGAAGGCGGCCGCATAGGCCGCCCTGCTTCCCCGCAGGAGGACGTACAGCGCAACCAGGACGGCGGCCGCGGACTCGAGCAGGAAGAGGTTGCCCTGGCCGATCCCGGCGGAGTTCCCGGCCTGATAGCCGGGCGCGAGATGGACGTGGACGCCGGCATCGATGAACAGGGCTACAGCAGTGGACACCCGCAGGGCCACGTCATTTCCCCGCACGCCCACGGCACGGCCGGAGTGGCTTCGCACGCTCACTTTACCGTCAGCGTCCCGTGCATGTTCGGGTGGTAGGTGCAATGGAACGCATAGGTCCCAGGCTTCGACGGAGCCGTCAAGGTGGCCGTTCCGCCGCTGCCCTTGACCTCCACGTCAAACGCCGAGCCCTGGTCCGCCGTCACGGTGTGCTCCGCGGTGTCCATGTTGGTCACCATGACCGTCGCGCCCGGGGACACGGTGATCGGATCCCCGTAGGCGAAGTCCTTGACGGTGATGGCCGCGGCGGATGCCACGGCGGAGGAAGATTCCACCGGCATGCTGGCCGTCGAGGTCGGGGCCGGCGCCGACGTCGTGGCCGTTGATCCGCCGCCGGAGGCGCACCCTGCCGTCCCGGCCAATACCAGGGCCACCAGGAATGCAGCCCGTACCTTTCCAATCTTCATGGTTTACCATCCTCGGCGCTGGGAATTGGCGGCTATGGAGAATTTACTCCTTCATTGTCCGCCCGGCGCGGGGAAATGGCACCGGTAAATCCGGCAGCCGCACACTCACCAGCCGGACATGACGTCTACGGCGAGATCATCGACATCGCCTACCAGTGGTCCAACAGTGGCGGACGCGTGGACGGCAGGCTCTGGGCAGCGCTGACGCCCATAGTCGAACTGGCCATCCAGCGATGGAAGACCCCGGACAGCGGGCCCTGGGAGATCCGGGCGCAGGGACGTCCGTTCACCTACTCGGCGGCGCTGTGCTTCGTGCCTCCGGGCCATCCAGATTGCCCGGAGGCACGGCCTGCCGTACCCCCGGCGCAGGTGGGAGCTCGCTGCCCGGGAAATCCGGGAAGCCGCACTGACGCAGTCCTGGAACCCCGAACGGCAGACGTTCACGGAGCAGCTCGGCGGCGCCGGGGGACTGGATGCAGCGCTGCTGACGCTGCCGGTCCGCAACGTCATCGCGTTCGACGATCCGCGGATGGTTTCGACCACGAAGGCTATCGCGGAGGGCCTGGACGCAGGCAACGGACTGTTGTTCCGCTACCGGTCGGAAGTTTCCCCGGACGGGCTGCCCGGAGGTGAGGGCGCCTTCCTGCTCTGCAGCTTCTGGCTCGTGGATAACCTTGCCGGGCAGGGCAGGATCGAAGAAGCCTACGCGCTGTACGAGGAGTTGTGCGGCCGCGCCAATCCGCTCGGCCTGCTGCCGGAACAGATCCATCCGGACACCGGTGAGTTTCTCGGAAATTTCCCGCAGGCCTTCAGCCAGGTCGGGGTCCTGGCCAGCGGGCCGCGCCTGTTGAAGGCCGGGCGCCGGGCCGCCCTACATCCCTCGCGCGGAACTGCCGTGTCCGGACCTGGACTGCAGGCGGCGTCCCGCGGCCAGGAGCGCTTCGATCACCGGGAAAGGTCACGGGCGGGCTAGCGGACCTGAACAACCGCGAGGGCGGGGCAACCGCCGTCGCGCTGGACGACGAGTGGCGGCGGCGCCGCGTTCCGGCACGCTTCCCCGGCTTCGCCGACCCGGAGTTCATCGGCGCGGAGTTCATCGACCGCGGGCCGGCCGCTTAGCTGAGGCAGTCAGCGCAATACGCGTGGCCGTCCTTTTCGCGGGCGAGCTGGGAACGGTGCCGGACCAGGAAGCATGAGTAGCAGGTGAACTCATCTTCCTGCCGCGGGATGACCGTAACGGTCAGTTCTTCGCCGGAGAGGTCAGCGCCCGGCAGTTCCACGCCCTCCGAGGTGTCGGCCTCGTCGAGCTCACGGGCCACGCTGCGGGCGTCCGGCGCGTTCGCGGAGCGGAGGGCCTCCAACGAGGCGTTGCGGGATTCCGCGACGTCGGATCGGACTTCGTCATAATCGGTTGCCACCTGGTGATACTCTTTTCCGTTGTTCTGGCGTTCCGGGATTGAACGGTACAGCATCAATCCCTTAATTTGCCGGGTACCGGAGGCCGCAGCGGAGTGACCCTCACGACAGTCTGCGCATACCTCCGTAACCCGGGGCACCCGGGATCGTTCGTTGTTGGTCACCTCGATGACATTCCCCGTTAATTGCAGTGGCCTAGCCTGTTGCCTTAGGCACAACCGGCGGAAGGGATTCATGATGGCCGATATCACCGCGGTACTGGGACGGCTGACCCCCAGCGAACTGAATGAACTCCGCGCCCTCGGGCCTCAAGGACACCTGAGCAGGCAGCTCACCGACGCATTGGACCGGGCGGCCGGGGGCCCCGGCCTGGGCCGGGGCTACTACGTTCCAAGCGGAAGCGTCAGCGCCACGGGCGGGCCGCACGTTGTCCTGCGCAGCGATGTGTCCGGCTGGCTGTTCGGGCCGGTTCCGCAGGTACCGTAGGAGCCGGGGGCCCAGGGCCGTCACAGCAGGTCCCGGAGACTCCAAGGGATCCTTTGAGGACTTTCGTCCCGGTGTGGAAGCCACGGATAAAACCTAAGCTGGTTCCGGACGCGCCATACTGTCCCAAAGGGAGGAGTCCAGCAATGAGGATCCTGATGGTGGAGGATGAAAAAACCCTGGCGGCCACGGTCCGCCGTGGGCTGAACAATGAAGGGTTCGTCGTGGACGTCGCGCATGACGGCGTCGGCGGCCTTTGGGCCGCGACGGACAACTCCTATGACGTGATCCTGCTGGACCTGATGCTGCCACTCAAGAATGGCTATGACGTTCTGAAGGAACTGCGGCAGCGCAAGATCTGGACGCCGGTTCTGATGCTCACAGCCAAGGACGGCGAATACGACCAGACTGATGCCTTTGACCTGGGCGCCGATGATTACTTGACCAAACCCTTCAGCTTCCTGGTCCTCGTGGCCCGCATCCGGGCCCTGATCCGCAGGGGGGCTCCCGAGCGGCCCGTCGTGCTGACCCTCGGGACCTTGACTTTGGACCCCGTTAACCGCAGCGTCCGCCGCGGCGATACAGGCATCAGCCTCACAGCCCGGGAATACGGGCTCCTGCAATACCTGATGCGCCGGCACGACCAGATCGTCTCCAAGGCGGAGATCCTCAGCAACGTCTGGGACCCTGCCTTTGACGGCGGAGACAACGTCGTCGAGGTTTATGTCGGCTACCTGCGCCGCAAGATCGATCTCCCTTTCGACCTCCACACGCTGACGACGGTCCGCGGCATGGGGTATCTGCTCAGCGCCGACCGGATCCCTGCTGCCGCGGCCGGCGGGCATCCCGAGGGGTGAGCAGGGCAGCGGCGGCCTCGTCCGGAGCGGGAAACACCATTTCGAAGCGGCACTCGCCCGCCGGCCCTTCCGTGGCCCGGATGGAGCCTTGATGTGCAGCCATGATCCCGGCCGCAATGGCCAGGCCGAGTCCGCTGCCGCCGCCTTCCCGGGAGCGGCTCCCGTCGAGCCGGACGAACCGTTCAAAAATCCTTTCCCGATCCGCCTCAGGCACCGGCCCGCCGTCGTTGTCAACCGTGACGAGGGCCCCCTCAGGGGCGGCCCTAAGGTTGATCCTGATCCTTGAGAGGGCGTGCCGGTCGGCGTTGTCCAAAACGTTGCGCAGCACCTGCGTCAGACGGCGGGCGTCTCCCTTGATCCGGGCGGGGGTGAGCTCGGCCGTGATCCGGTGGGCGCTCGTTGAGCGCAGGCGGCGGATCTCCTGGTCCATGACGTCGTCGAGATCCACGTCCGCATCCTCGAGCCTGAGCCCGCCGTCGTTTGCCTTGGCGAGGGTCAGCAGATCCTCCACCAGGTAGCTCATTCGGGCGGTTTCGCCCGCCAGAACATCCTTCAGCTCGATCCACATCGCCCCGGAAGGATCCGCCGAAGCGATCTCCACCCCCGCCCTCAAGGTTGCGAGCGGGCTGCGCAGCTCGTGGCTGGCGTCCGAGACGAACCGACGCTGTTCCCGGTCCGAGACCTGAAGGCGGTCCAGCATCGTGTTCATGGTCAACGCGAGGGCATGGATTTCGTCATTCGTGGGCGGGACATCGACGCGTCCGTCCAGGCGCTCGGCGTTGATCCGGGCGACCTGCCCCCGGATCCTTTCGACCGGGCGGAGGGACCGCCCCACCAGCATCCACACGGAGACCGCAACCACCGCCAGCAGCAGCGGAGTGGCCCCCAGCAGGAACCAAGCCACCGTGGAGATGGTGTCCGACCGGACCTGAACGGAGGAGGCGACGATCACCGTGTAGGCGCCTTCCCCGACCTGCACGCCGGTGGTGACGATGTAGAAATCGTCGTTATCCCCGACGCTTGGAAGACTGGAAACCTCCTGGGTCAGGGTCCGGCCGCGTCCGGGACGCTGGGCGGACAGGGGGGTGCTACCGGCGTCGGGGTTTGAGCTGGCCACTACATATCCGGCGGGGTCCAGCAGCTGGACGAACTGGCCGGCATGCGCCGTGGCGGCGATGTAGTCGCTGGCGTCCGCGACGTCCCGATCATCCAGCTCGGCAATCACGTCCTGGACCTTCTGCCCGGCGGCTGATTCCGTCGAGGCAATCAACGATGTCTGCAGCAGCACCAGCAGAATCACCCCACCGACCAGCAACGCCAATGCCACGACGCCGACCGCGACCGCCGTCAGGCGCCTGCGCACGCCCCAGCCGGCCACGCCGCTGCGGGAGCGGCCGGCGGCGCCGGAGGGGGGCTGTTCCATGTACCAAGAATGGGGCAACTCCGGCCCGCCGACAACCGCCACGGACAGTTACTGTCCTCTCAGCGTGCTCTCAGCCGGATCAGCGAGAGTTGGGCACAGGACCCGGACACCCGCCAGTGGTAATCGGCAGAGGTTCCAGTCCCAAGGTTCCGGCCGCACGCTCTCCTCAACCAGCGTGCGGCCGGTATCATTTGGCCGCCCGCCGAGAGCCGCGGGACAGCCCCTCCGGCCGTTCGGCCCGTTCCCCCGACCTCGGAAAGCAATCATCATGCCTTTCGGGCATGGCATTCTTCGGATTTTGGTCTTGGACAGCATCTGTCTGCCATCCCGACAATGGGAGGATACTCATGGCTGAAAGGAACCCCATGTCTATCTCCGTGGAATCTTCCGCAGGCGCGGCGCCCGCCCCCACAGCTACCGGCGCCGCCGAGCCCTTCTCCGCACCGCAGCGCCTCGCCGGCCGCACGCTCGCGGCCCGCCCCTCCGAGGTCCGCAAGGTGTTCCGGGCCGCCCAGCGCCCCGGCATCATCTCCTTCGCCAACGGCGCCCCCTACCTCGGCGCCCTGCCTTTCGACCGGATCGCGGAGGCAGCCCAGCGCATCCTCATCGAGAGCGGGCAGCGGTCGTTCCAGTACGGGGCCAGCGACGGCATTCCGGAACTGCGCGAGCACATCACCAGGCTCATGGCCCTCGAAGGCATCACGGCCGATCCCGAGCAGGTCCTCGTCACGTCCGGCAGCCAGCAGGCACTCGACGTCGCCGCCCGGGTTCTGGTCAACCCCGGGGACGTCATTTTCGCCGAGGCACCGTCCTACGCCGGCGGCATGGCCGTCTTCACGAGCTACGAGGCCGAAATCGTCCACGTTCCCATGGACGCCGACGGCCTTATCCCGGCGGAACTCGAGCGGCTGATCGGCGAAGTCCGGGCCGCCGGCAAGACCGCCAAGGGCCTCTACACGATCCCCAACTTCCAGAACCCGGGCGGCGTCAACCTCTCCGCGGAGCGCCGCCTGCAGGTGGGCGAATTGTGCCGCAGCAACGATCTGCTGATCTTCGAGGACAACCCCTACGGGCTGCTCGGCTTTGACGGCAGGACCATGCGCGCCATCCAGCCGGAATACGAGGACATCACCCTCTACTTCGGCTCGTTCTCCAAGATGATCGCCCCGGGGTTGCGAGTTGGCTGGGTCCTGCCGCCCGCCTCGCTCTACGGCCACCTCGTGAACGCCAGTGAGACATCCCAGCTGAACCCGTCGGTCTTCTCGCAGCAGCTCATCAGCGCATACCTCGACGATCCGGCCTGGGAGTCCAAGCTGAGCGAATACCGCGGCATCTACAAGGAAAAGTTCGAGGCCCTCGTCGAGACCCTGGAAAAGGTCATGCCGGCCGGCACCACCTGGAACCGGCCCACGGGAGGATTCTACCTCTGGGTCAAACTCCCCGAGGGCGTCGACACGGAAGCGCTGGTCTACGAGTGCATCGAGCGCGGCGTCGTCTACGTTCCCGGCACCGCCTTCTATACGGACGGAAACGGACGCAGCGAACTGCGGATGTCCTTCTGCCTTCCACCCCTTGAGGACATCCGCAAGGGTGCCACCATTCTTGGCGAAGTCTTCACCGAAGCAGTCGCAGCGGCATCGTCCGCTGGCGCGCAAGCAACGCCGATCGCCGGCTAGGAAACCATCATGACAATTACCCAAGGTCGTGCCGAGGACGTCACGACCCCGAAGCAACCTTCGGCTGCCTATGTTGAGGCCGGCGACGACGGCTACCGCAAGACCATGTCCAACTTCCAGATCCAGATGATCTCCCTGGGCGGCGCCATCGGCACCGGACTGTTCCTGGGCCTCGGATCCCGTCTGCAGGCCGCCGGGCCGGCCCTGCTGATCGCGTACGCCGTCACCGGTGTCGTCGCCTATCTGCTGATGCGCGCCATCGGCGAGCTCGTGATGCACCGGCCCACCACCGGGTCCTTCGTGTCCTATGCCCGCGAGTTTTTCGGCCACAGGCTCGCCCACGCGACCGGCTGGATCATGGTGACCCTGGGCGGGCTGCTCGGCGTCGTCGAGGTCACGGCGGTGGCCATCTACGTCCAGTACTGGTGGCCGCAGCTGGACGGTTGGATCCCGGCCCTCGTGGCCTGGCTCGTGATCGTCGGATCCAACCTCTTCTCCGCACGGATGTTCGGCTTCATCGAGGTCGGTGCAAGCCTCATCAAGGTCATCGCGATCGTTCTCTTCCTGGCCGCGGGCCTCATCATCGTGTTCTTTGGCGGTCCGATGGGCCTCGACACCCAGGCCGGCGTCAGCAACCTGTTCTCCGGCGGCTTCTTCAGCCAGGGGCTGCTCCCGGTGGTGCTCGTGAGCCAGGGCGTCGTGTTCTCCTACTCCGGCGTCGAGATAGCCGCCGTGGCAGCTGGCGAGGCCAAGAACGCCCGCGCGGTCATGCCTAAGGCCATCCGCAGCATCGTGTTCCGGATCGTCGTGTTCTACCTCGGCTCCGTTCTGGTCCTCAGCATGCTGCTGCCCACCAGCGAGTACAGCGGGGCCGAATCGCCCTTCGTCACGGCGCTGGCCGGACTGCACATCGGCTGGCTCCCCTCGGTCATGAACTTCGTGGTCCTGACTGCCTCTATTTCCGGCATCAACGCGACCCTGTACGCCTCCGTCCGGGCCCTGCGCACACTGGCGTCGAACGGTGAGGCACCGCGCTTCACGGCCAAGATCACGAAGAGCGGGGTTCCGGTCGGAAGCCTGGCCGCCATCGGGGGGTTCTACCTGCTCGGCGTCCTCATGACCTATGTGTTCGGCGGGGCAGCCGTCTTCGAGACGGCCCTCGGTGCCTGCGCCGTGTGCATCCTGCTGCTGTGGGGCTCACTCTTCGCCTGCCAGCTCAGGTTCCGCCAGCGCGTCAAGGCGGGCCTGCTCCCCGCCGTCGAATTCCGGATGCCCGGTGCACCGTACACATCCTGGCTGGCCCTGGCTGTCCTCGCCGTCGTCTTCCTGTCCATGGTGCTACCGGGAACCAGCAGTACGTGGTGGATGAGCCTGACGGGGACCGTGCTGCTGCTCGGAGCCATCGCCGTGGGCTACGAGTTCAGCAAGAGGCGCCGGGCGAGGACGGAGTCCGCGCCGCAGCCGCCGCCCGCCGACGTCCTCGACTAAGCCGGACCCCGCCAACCGCCAACACCGCCCAACGCCACCCCGCCAAGCGGAGGACCCCTCTCACACCCGACAATAGCCGGCGCCGCTCTGCGGCCCCGGCTATTGTCGTGCTCCCGGGGGGACAGAGCGCGTGGCCGGCTTGATCCGCATCGACGCCTGGATCCGTGTGGACGCCAGCCCGGGGTCCCGGGATGCAGCATGGACTTCACCGGCCGGCGGCCGGGGGGTTGCGGCACACCGGGCACCGACACGCGACCGGCGTGCCGGCCCTCGGCCATGCGCGCCCTCGTTCCGCCGCGTCCTGGACCTTGGGCCCTATGGGGCCCGACCACACGGGCAGCCCCGTGCTTCTCACGGAGGCGCTCAGTGGGCAAACGGGCAACAGCCGGCAGCGCAAAGAAGCGGGGCCCCGACAGCTGTGCTGTCGAGGCCCCGCTTCCGTTGCGTTGTTGTTGCCAGTGGTGCGGTGTGGGCCTACTTGGCCGTGCGGATCAGCTTGCGGTTGACGAACTCGTCCATGCCGTACTTGCCGAGCTCACGTCCGACGCCCGAGCGCTTGATGCCGCCGAACGGCAGCTCGGGGGCGGTGCCGGGGGCCTCGTTGATGTAGACCATGCCGGTGTCCAGGCGGCCCGCGATCTCCTGGGCCTTGGCGGCGTCGGTCGACTGGATCACGGCGCCCAGGCCATAGGCGGAGTTGTTGGCCAGTTCCACGGCTTCATCCGCGTTGGCGACGCGGTACAGGACGGCGACGGGGCCGAACAGTTCCTCCGAGAACGCGCGCATCTCCGGTGTCACGCCGGTGAGGATGGTCGGCTGGAACCAGGCGCCGGGCTGCTCCGGCCGGGAACCGCCGGCGAGCACCGTGGCGCCCTTGGCGACGGCGTCGTCCACCTGGGCTGCGAGCCCGTCACGGGCGGCGGTGGAGGACAGCGGTCCCATGAAGGTGTCCGCCTCGGTGGGGTCGCCCACCTTCACGGAGGTGACCGCGCCGACGAACTTTTCGACGAACTCGTCGTAGACGGCGTCATCGACGATGATGCGCTTGGCGGCGTTGCAGGCCTGGCCGGTGTTGCCAAAGCGGCCGAACAGTGCGTGGGTGGCGGCCTGGCCAACGTCCGCGGAATCGAGCACCAGGAAAGGATCGGAGCCGCCGAGTTCCAGCACGACCTTCTTGAGGTTGCGGCCGGCGATCTCGGCCACGGCGGCGCCGGCGCGCTCCGAGCCGGTGAGTGAGACACCCTGGACGCGCGGGTCAGCGATGACGTCCGCCACCTGCCCGTTGGTGGCGAAGATGTTCACGTAGGCGCCCTCGGGGGCGCCGGCGTCGAGGAAGATCTGTTCCATGGCCAGGGCCGACTCGGGGCACTGCGGGGCGTGCTTGAGCAGGATGGTGTTGCCATTCATCAGGTTGGGCGCAGCGAAGCGGGCCACCTGGTAGTACGGGAAGTTCCACGGCATGATGCCCAGCAGGACGCCCAGGCCATCCTTGCGGACGATGGCCGTGCCGCCGGCAGCGACGTCCAGCTCCTCGTCCTTGAGGAACGCCGGGCCGTTCTCGGCGTAGTAGCGGTAGATCGAGGCCACGATGTCAACCTCGATCCGGGCCTGGAAGATGGGCTTGCCCATTTCCCGGGTGACGATTGCCGCGAGCTCTTCGCGGCGCTCGGTGTAGAGCTCGGCGACGCGGCTCAACAGCTTGACCCGGTTTTCGAGCGGCGTCCTGTTCCAGGCCGTGAAGGCGGCGTCGGACGCCGCCAGCGCGGCGCGGATCTCGGCGTCGGTGGCGGTGGGATATTCCTTGACGGTCTCTCCCGTGGCCGGGTTAGTGACGGCATAGAGTCTCATGCTGTTCTCCTTCGTTAGTTGCAGTTTCAGGCGATGCTGTGTCGGGGTTTCCGTGGGGCTTCCAGGGCGTTTACGGGAGGGCGATCCGCGGGTCGGTGATGACGTGGATGATGGCCGGGATCCGCTGGTCCTGGACCGCCTTGAGCGCGCGTTCGACGGCGATCGCGGCGTCGTCGTCGCTCGTCACGGTTTCGCCGTGGCCGCCGAAGGCCCGGGCAAACGCGGCGAAGTCCGGGTTGCTCAGCTGGGTGCCGCTGACCCGGCCGGGGAAGTGGTGCTCCTGGTGGTCGCGGATGGTGCCGTACTGGCCGTTGTCCATGACGATGATCAGCATGGCCGCGCCGTACTGCACGGCGGTCGCGAACTCCTGGCCGTTCATGAGGAATTCGCCGTCGCCCGCGACGGCCACGGCCAGCCGCTCGGGACTCTGCATCGACGCGGCGACGGCGGCCGGGACGCTGTAGCCCATGGATCCGTTGCGCATGCTCAGCTGGCTGGGGAACACGTTGGTGGGCAGGTACGTCTGGGCCCAGGCGCAGTGGTTGCCCGCACCGAAGCTGTAGACGGCGTCCTCCGGCAGGCGCCGGACGAGTTCGGCGATCACGGCGCTCATGTGTCCGGTGCCTTCGCGGGTGGCCGGCAGGGTGGCCAGGTCCGGCAGTGCGCTGAAAGCGGCCTGGGCGGTCCGGCCGGCGGCGCGCCAGGCATCCCACTGCGCGGACCTGCCCAGCTGGACGTCCTTGACGGCGTCGGCGAAGGCGACCGGGGAGGCCAGGATGTGGGCGGTCACGGCGCCGGAACGGCCCCGGAGGGTGGTGTCGATGTTGACCACGATGTTGGTGGCGTCCATCGACTGGCGGATCTTGTAGCCGTCCGTGGGGACGTCCGTGGGCAGCGCGCCGACGGCCAGCAGGACATCCGCCTCGGCGAACATCCGGACGGTCTCCTGCGTCCGGCCGTAGCCGAGGGCACCGGCGTAGACCTCCGAGCCGAAGGGGATGCGGTCCGAGGCGCGCCAGTCCTGGATGACGGGGATGCCGTTGGTCTCGGCGAAGCGGGTCACGCCCGCGGCGGCTTCGGGCGTCCAGCGCGGGCCGCCGGCGAAGATGACCGGCTTCTCCGCGCCGGCCAGGGCCGCGGTGATCAGTTCCAGCTCGGTGGCGGAAACGGCGCCCTCGGCGACCGTGAGCACCGGGTGCAGGGCGCCGGTGAACTCGTGCCTAATGACGTCCTCCGGAAGGCCCACGATCACCGGGCCCGGGCGGCCGGACTTGGCGGCGAAGAAGGCTTCGGCCACCACTTCGGAGGCCCGTGACGCTTCTTCGAGGACAAAGACGCGCTTGGCCTGGGTGCCGAACCAGGCGTTCGGATCGAACTCCTGGAAGGATTCGCGCTGGCGGTCCGCGACCGGGATCAGTCCGACGAACAGGACCATCGGCGTGGCGTCCTGCCACGCGGCGTGGATGGCAACGTAGGCATTGGCGGCTCCGGGTCCGCGGGTCACCATGGCGACGCCGGGCTCGCCGGTGAACTTGCCGTGGGCCTCGGCCATGTACGCGGCGCCCCCCTCCTGGCGGCACACGATGGTCTCGATGTCTGCCCCGTGCAGGCCGTCGAGGACGGCCAGGTAGCTTTCGCCCGGGACCGCGAATACACGGTCGACGCCGTGCAGGGCCAGCGAATCAACGATCGCCTGGCCGGCGTGGGTTTTGTTCTCCAACGTAGTGCTCCTAAAAATGGGGTCTTCGGCCAGGAACCTGGCGGACGATCTGGCGCCGGCAGGGTGGCCGGGCGGGTAGTGCGTTCCTTCAAGTATTCGCAGCTCAAATCATGCTGTCTAATACATATAAAGTTCAAAGTTCATAGCAGGAAGGCATTAGCGCTGGCGGAAGCGGCGTAGCCCCTGAGGCGGCCGGCGTCGGCCTACAGTGCCCCATGCGCCAGGCGGCCGCCCACGACGGTGGCGGTGACGCGGACGTTTCGTATGGCCTCCGCCGGAACCTCGTAGATGTCCTCGGACAGGGCCACGAAGTCGGCCAGCATGCCGTGCGAGAGCGAGCCCTTGTAATGCTCTTCCCGCGCCGCATAGGCGCTGCCCACGCTGTAGGCCCGTACCGCCTGGGCGACGCTGATGCGTTCCTCGGGTACGAATTCGGCGCCGGAGGAGGTCCGGCGGTTCACGAGGTCATGGATGTTCAGGATGGGGTCCGCGGAGACGACGGGCGCGTCGGTGCTGGCCGGAACTTCCAGGCCGGCATCGAGCAAAGCCTTCACGCGGTAGGACAGCCGTGTCCGTTCGGGTCCCAGGGCCCGGGCGGCACCGTCGCCGAGTTCGTTGATGAAGCGGCCCTGCGGCACGGGGATGAGGCCCAGGGAAGCCAGGCGCCGGATCTGCTCATCGCTCGCGACGTTCACATGTTCGATCCGGTGCCGCGCGTCGGGCCGGGGGTGGAGCCGCTGGGCCTCCTCGAAGATGTCCATCACCACGTCCAGCGCGGCGTCGCCGATGGCGTGGGTGGCCACCTGCCATCCCGCGGCATGGGCGCCGATAATCCGCCGCCGCAGCTCCTGGGCCGGGAACTGCAGGAGCCCGCGGTTGCTGTGCCCCTGCGCGGCATCGAGGTCGTAGTCGCAGCACATGAAGGCGCTGCGGCCGATCAGCGAGCCGTCGGACAGGATCTTGGCGGGCCCCAGGCGCAGCCATTCGTCGCCGAAGCAGCTGCGCATCCCGAGGTCGAGGCCCAGCCGCGGGACTGCGTTGCCGCTGCCGGAACCGGCCTCGCCGGAACCGCCGTCGCCGTCCGGCAGTTCGTCGCCGAGGCCGTGCAGCGCGGTCAGGTAGGGCATCACCGTGGCGCGCACGCCCAGGCGGCCGGCGTCGCGGGCCGCCTGGTAGCCGGCGAGGTCGGACAGCGTGTGCCCGATATGGGCAGGCGCGCCGAGCCCGGGTTCGGTGATGCTGGTGATGCCCAGTTCCAGCAGGGCGGCGCTGCCGGCGCCGACCATGGCGGCGACGTCGTCCACGGTCGGGGCGGGGATGGCGTGCGTGACGAGGGCGCGGGCCGTCTCCTGGAGCAGGCCGACGGCCCTGCCGTCGGCGTCGACGGGCGCGGCCCCGCCGTCGGGCGCGGTGACATTGCGGCGGTCGGGGTAGCCGGCGCGCTCGAACGCGGCCGTGTTGGCCACGCCCATGTGCCGAGAATTGTGCATGAGCCACACCGGATGGCCGTGGCTGACGGCGTCCACTTGTTCGGCGGTGGGGTGCTGGTTGTTCAGGTGGTTCTGGTCGTAGCCCGAGCCCTGGACCCAGGCCCCGGCCGGCGCCGCGGCGCAGGCGCGCTCCACCGCGGCCAGCACGTCGTCCATGGTGGCGCAGACGGCCGGGCGGAGATCGGCCTGGATCAGCGCCTGGCCCACGTAGCTGAGGTGGCAGTGGGCGTCGTTGAAGCCGGGCACGACGGCGGCGCCCGCCAGATCGTGCACCTCACGGAAGTACCGGGCCGGCAGTTCATCGTCGAGGCTGATGATGCGCCCGTTGTCGACCCCGAGGCTGTGGGCCCGTGGCCGCCGGACGTCTTGCGTGTGGAACGTTCCGTTGGTGTACAGCGCGTCGAAAAGCATGCACGTCTCCCGATTCTATGGATGCATCAGTTTCATCCAGTATCGGGAAGCGTGTTCATGCTGTCGAATGCAATTGTGGTCTATAGTCAATGCCGTTGCAGCATGATCGCCTGGAGGTGGTTGTCCTACTCGTGGACCAGGGCGCCCTGCCGGTCGAGGAATTCGCGCAGCCGCAGGGCCATGGCGCGGATGGTGTCCTCGGCAAAGTGTCCCGGAATCCACGCCGTGTGCAGCGGCAGCCGCAGGGCGTGGCCGGGCTGCCCGTGGGTGCCGGCCAGGATGCGGATGGCGTGGGTGCCGTAGACCGGCAGGTCGGTGGTCACGCCGATCCCGTGCCCGGCCGCCGCCAGCGCCATGATGGTCTGGCCGTCGTCGCATTCGGAGACGCGGCTGAAGCTCAGCTCGGCCTGGCTGAGGGCGTCGTCGAGGATGTAGCGGCTGACGCTCTGGTGCGAGGGCAGGATGGCGTGGTGCCCGGACAGCGCCGACAACGGAAGCTCCGTCACCCCGGCCTCGGCCCATGCGTGGTCCGCGGCCACGTAGGCGGTGAGCGGGATGCTGCCCAGCGGCATGGTCTTGAGGCCTGCTTCCGGGGCGGCGGGGGAGACGGCGAAGTCGCTGCCGTGCAGGAGCGCCTCCGTGATGGCAAAATGGCTGGTTTCCCGCGTGATAATCAGGGGGTCCGCCGGGCCGGTCGTGGAAATGAACGGGGCCAGGAAGCCGCGTACGGACGCCGCCGTCGCAGCCGCGACGAGCGTCGCCACGCGCCCCGTCCGGAGGGCGTCCGCCGCGTCCTCCAGGCTCTGCGTTTCCAGCATGAGCCGCCGCGCGGCGGGCACGAAGGCCCGGCCCGCCGGCGTCAGGGCCAGTTTGTTGCCCTGCGCCTCGAACAGCGCGAGCTTCAGTTCCCGCTCGAGGGTCTTGATCTGCCGGCTCAGGGCGGGCTGGGCGATGTGGATCCGCTCCGCCGCCGCAGTGACGGTGCCGGCGTCCACGACGGCCAGGAAGTATTGGAGTCGGCGAAGGTTCATGGTCAAATCATGCCTGTTTGGCATCTTTATTCGCAAGAAAAAGTATTGGCGGGTATGTAGTGGCTCACAGTACCGTCGTGGTCAGCCCTTCCTTACCATTAAACTATCCCCGCCACCGCTCCGGCCACAGGCCAGGGACCTTCTAGCCCCGGCAGGGTCGTCGCCGCGGGCCTTCATCGGCACGGCGCTCGAATGGTACGACTTCTTCCTGTTCGGCACCATGGCCGCCATCGTCTTCGCCCCGTTGTTCTTCCCGGGCAGTGACCCGGTGGCATCCACCGTCTCCGCCTTCCTGAGCTTCAGCGCGGCCTCCGTGGCCCCGCCCGGTGGGAACCCTGCTCTCCACGGCCGCCATTACGCTCGTGTCCTTGCTGCCCCAGGCGGACTTCATGTCCTGGGGCTGGCGCGTGACCTTCATCGCCTCCATCATCCTCGTCGGCGTCGCGCTCTGGCTGCGCTGGAACGTAGAGGAAACCCCCGAGTTCAAGGAACTGAAGGCGGGCGAGGGCACCAAGAAGGCTCCCGTCATCGAACTGTTCCGCACGGCCCCCGGCCGCCTCGGGATCGGTGTCTGCACCTACCTTGTGGGCAACGCCGGCTTCTTCATCCTCACCACCTTCATGATCAGCTACGTCACCCGCCTGCTAGGTCTGCCGTCCTCGGTGATCCTTACGGCCATGACGATCGGTGCCGTCGCGCAGATGGTCATGACAGTCGTGGCCGGCCGGCTGGCGGACCGTTTCGGCGCGGCGCGCGTCGGAATCATCGGCTACTCGATCTTCATCGCCCTCGCCTTCCCGATCTTCTGGCTGGTGGACACCAAGGATCCGGCCCTGATCATCGTGGCGATGGTGCTTGCCTTCGGCCCGTGCGCCATCACCTATGCCATCATCGGCGCCTTGATTGAACGGCTCTTCCCGGCCGAGGTCAAGTACACCGGCATGGGACTCTCGGCCGACCTGTCCGCCGTTGTCGCGGGCTTCATGCCGGCACTGGCACCGTGTTTCTGACGATCTCGGGCAACGCCTCCTGGGGACCGGCGCTCCTGCTCGTGGTGATCGGGCTCATCTCGCTGGGCGGCGCCATTGCAACGTCGAAAGTGCCGGCGACGTCGGCGGTTCCGGCGGCGGTTTCAGTCCTCGCGGCGGTACCGGATCTCTCCGCCCGTCACCGTCAGCCGGACCCGGGTTTCCCGGACTTCCTGCGGGGCCGCGTTGAAGATGTCCGTGTCCAGCACGGCAAAATCCGCGAGCATGCCCCTTCGAAGCCGGCCCTTGATGCCTTCCTCGCCCGAGGCATAGCCCGGCGCGACGCAGTAGGCGTGGAGCGCCTCCCGAAGGCTGATCCGCTCCCAGGGCTCCCATCCGCCGTCGGGCTGGCCGTCCTCGCCGGTCCTGGTGATGGCCGCGTGCAGGCCGTGGAACGGGTTGGGCACCTCAACAGGGGAGTCGGAGCCGAAGGCCACCGTGGCGCCGGCGTCCAGCAGGCTGCGCCACGCGTAGGATGCCAGGCCGCGGCCCTCCACCATGCCGAGGATCGGCAGATCGCTCGGGCAGTGCTGCGGCTGCATGGAGGCGACGACGCCTAGACCGGCGAGCCGCGCGACGTCGGCGGGCTGGAGAAACTGGACGTGCTCGATCCTGTGCCGCAACCGGGACTCCGCGGTGATGCCGCGGATATCCTCGAGGGCGTCGAGGACATAATGGTTTGCCTGGTCGCCGATCGCATGGACGGCGACGGCGATACCCGCCGATGCAGCCTTCCTCGCCAGCGCGACAAGGTCCGGGTAGGCGGTTACCTCCATGCCGTGGTTGTCCCCTCCGGGAAACGGCTCGCTCATGAGGCACGTGTGGGAGCCGGCCGCGCCGTCGGCGAAAATCTTGACGGCGCCGCGCCGGATCCACGGGTCGCCCTGGCCGGTCCTGATGCCGGACTGGATGGCAGCGTCTAAGTCGTCCTGGGCAAGCAGCTTGTGGACCCGCAACTGCAGCCGTCCCGCGCCGCGGAGCGTCGAGTAGGCCTGGAGGGCATCGGTCCCGTCGATGTCGTGGACCGTGGTCAGCCCCATCGACAGCAGGTACCGCTGCGCTTCCTCCAGCTGTGTCACGAGGTCACCCGATGCCCCCGACGCCGCGAGCCTGCGCACCGGATACACGGCACTCTCCCGCAATATCCCGGTCGCGTTGCCATACGCGTCCCGCACGATCTCTCCGCCCGCGGGATCCGGGGTGTCCGCCGTGATGCCCAATTCCTGGAGCGCCAGGGAATTGGCCCAGACCGTGTGGCCGTCGGCGCTGGTGAGGGCGACAGGGTTGCGGGGGCAGGCGGCATCGAGGCCATGGCGGTCCGGCTGGACCGGCATTTGCCATTTGTTGAAGTCCCACCAGCCGCCGAAGATCCAGTCCCCGTCCCCGTAGCGCGTCGTGGCGTCCGCGACCCGGGCCAGGGCGTCCTCCACACTGCGGGCCGGCCGCAGGTCCACCTCATGCCGGGACCGCGCCAGGCTCGCCGTATGGATGTGGGCATCAGTCAGGCCGGGAATAGCCACGGCGCCCTCCAAATCAACGGACTTTGTCCCGGCCGGGGCATGCGCCCGGAGTTCGTCATAGGAGCCCGTTGCGGTGATCAGCCCGTCGTCGACGAGCAGCGCATCGACGCGCGGCTGCCGCGGATCGAGGGTGTGGAAGGCGGCGTTGGCGTAGATGGTGGGAGACATGGAATCAGGGTAAGGGGAGGGCCGGGGGGGCCGGGCACCAAGGGGCGACACAAAGGGTTCATATGTTTCCGGCGGGTTAAAGAAAATCGGTCAGCTGCCGCGTCCCGCTGCGAAATCTCCCGCAAAGACGCCGAAAAGCCAGTATTGATGCCGAAATGGCATAGACAATCATTAAAAGGGGTCTTAGACGCGTTGGAACCTGGGTCACATACTCGACCAACAGGTATCGGTGTGAGGCATCCCACACCGCACCCGCATCAGACCCATCAATCGAAGGACCGACACGTGAAACAACACCCCCAGGCCCCGGCCAGGACCACCGGGCGGCGCCGGCTCGCCACCCTGGCGACGGCCGCCGTCGTAGTGTCCGTAGCCGCAACCGGCTGCACCACCGGTGGCGCCACCTCTGGAGCTACCGGCGCGGGCAAGGTCTCCACCGACACCATCCGGACTGTGGTCAACGCCGACCCCACGACGTTTGCACCGGTGGAAGTCCGGAACGCCGACGACTACGCCTTCAACCGGCTGCTCTTCTCCACCTTGGTCCGCCGCGACGAGAACAACAAGATTGTCTCGGACCTGGCCAGCAAGTGGGACATCACCCCCACCCAGGGAACGTTCACCGTCCGCAGCGGCGCCACCTGCTCCGACGGCACGCCCATCACGGCAAGCGTCGTGGCCGAATCCCTCAAGGTCTTCGCCGCCCCGGACAGCAAGTCCAGCTTCCGTACCCTTGTTCTGGGCGATGGCCCCGCCACCGTCACCGCCGACGACGCCGCCAGCACCGTGACTGTCAAGCTCGCGCAGCCCTGGACCGACCTCCTGCAGGGCATGAGCCTGCACGCCACCGGCATTGTCTGCCCGGCCGGCCTCAAAGACCCCAAGGCCTTGACGGCAGGCGATGTCCCCGGTGCCTTCTCGGGTCCGTACACGCTGACCAAGAAGCAGCACGGCGTTGGCTATACGTTTACCCTGCGGGATGACTACAAGACCTGGCCGGCCTACGAAACCAAGATCGAGGGCGCGCCTGCCAAAACCATTGAGGCCAGCGTCAACGCCAACGCCAGCGCCGTGTCCAATGAACTCCTGACCGGCACGAAGGACATTGCCAATATCCGCGGCAAGGACACTACCCGCTTCGACGGCAATAAGGACTTCAACACCCAGACCATCCCCCAGGGCAGCCTCTACATCATGTTCAATGAACGTCCCGGGCACCCCTTCACCGACGCTGCCCGCCGCAAGGGTGTTGCCCAGGCACTGGATGCGAAGGCGTTCAACCAGGCCGCTTCCGGCGGCCTCGGCGAAACCTACTCCTCGTTCGCCCACCCGGGTGTGCCGTGCTCTAACAAGGACAGCGGCATACTCATCAAGTCAGACCCCTCAGCAGCAGCCAAAACCCTCGCCGGGGTTAAAATCCGCATGGTCGGAGCACAGGTATTCGGGCCCAACGGTGCCGCCAACACCTACGTCGCCGAAGCCCTCCGCGCAGCCGGCGCGGACATTGAGCTGCGGAACGTGGACCTCGCCACCTGGAGCACCGACCTGACCCAGAACATCGACAGCTGGGATGTCACCGTCATGGGCGGCATCAACGCAGGCGGCACTATGTACGGGGCGCTCTCCCCGGTCATTGGCACGACCGTTGAGAAGGGCGGGCTCAACTGGGGCGGACTGGAGAACCAGCTTGTACTGGACCTGGTGTCCAAGGCCATGACCCAGACGGATGACGTCCAGCGCTGCGGCACCTACCAGGACGCCCAGAAGGTCATGATCCAGGAAGCCCACGTGGTGCCGCTGTCTTCCCTTCCCTCCCAGGTAACCATCCGGTCCGGATTCGCCATGCACACGTTCAATGGCCAGCCGGACGAGAGCACCATGCGGATCACGAAGTAAGCATCGGCCATGACCTCTTCGATTGCTGCTGAGGCTTCCCGCACCCCCGGCGTTGCTGCCGGGGGTGCGGGGGGCCGGTTCATCCACCACCCCTGGGTGGGGTTCTCGCTGCGCAGGCTCGGCGGTCTGCTGCTCTCTTTCGTGGTGCTGACGGTGGTGACGTTCCTGATCGTGCCGTTGATCCCGGGCGATCCTGCCGTGATCGCCGCGGGCGACGGGGCCAGCCCGGCCAAGATTGCGGGCGTCCGCGCGGAGCTCGGGCTTGACCTGCCGATGCTCACGCAGTTTTTCAACTACGTCTCCGGCATCCTGCGCCTGGACATGGGCTCCTCGTTCGTCAGTGGTGAGAGCGTCTCCACGCTGATCTTCACGCGTTTTCCGTTCACCGCGGAGATCGCGCTGCTGGCCATCGTGCTGGTGCTGCTGATCTCGGTGCCGCTGGGCATGACCGTGGCCATCCTGACCCGCGGCGGCCGCAACAGGTGGCTGGACCACGGTTTCAACTTCCTGACCAGCCTGATCTACTCGATCCCGCAGTATGTGGTGGGGACCCTGCTGGTGGTGGTGTTCGCCGTGACCCTGCGCTGGCTGCCCGCGGCCGGCGCGGCGACGCTGAGCTCGCTGGTGCTGCCCACGGCTGCCCTCATGCTTGGCCCCGTGTGTGTGATCTCCCGGATCGTCCGGCGCGAAACCGCCGTGGTCCTGGACAAGGACTACGTCCGCACGGCCCGCGGCTGGCGCCTGGGCGCCCTGCGCACCAATGCCCGCTACGTCCTGCCCAACCTGGTCACCACCACCCTGACGCTGTCGGGGCTGATCCTGGCCGCGCAGCTGGGCGGGGCCGTGGTCATCGAGACCGTCTTCGCCTGGCCCGGCCTGGGCCAGGGCATCGTGAACGCGATCCTGCAGCGCGACTATCCCGTGATCCGGGGAATCATCCTGGTGCTGGGTCTGCTGGCAACCCTCATCATCATCCTGGTGGACCTGATCCTGGCCATCATCGACCCCCGCAACCTGGGAGCTACCTCCAATGATGTCTAGGCTACGAAGCCGGGAGTTCTGGACTCCGGCCATGGCTACCGGCGCGGCCCTGTTGGCCGCCCTGATCCTGGTGGCAGCCATCGCCCCGCTGACCATGACGCAGGCCGCTGAGCAGCTGACCGCCAACGCGGCCCTCGGGCCCAGCGCGGAGCACTGGCTCGGCACCGACGACTTCGGCCGCGACCTGCTCTCCCGCGCCCTGGTGGCGACGCGGCTGACGCTGCTCATGACCGCCGGCGCCGCCGCCATTTCCGTGGTGTCGGGCATCGTGATCGGCCTGGCCATCTGGCTGTCCGGCCGCCGCGTCCGCGAGGTCGCGCTGCGCATCCTGGAAACGGCCGTCGCCTACCCATCCCTGATCTTCGCGCTCGTCATCGCAGCCGTCCTGGAACCCGGGGTGTCCTCCGCGGTCATCGCGATCGGCATCGCCGGCATTCCCGGCTTCGCCCGGATCACCGCCAACCTGGCGTCCGCCGTCTCCAGCAGCGAGTACGTGGTCACCGCGCGCCTGCTGGGCGTCAGCCCGGTCCGGATCGCGGCCCGGCACATGCTGCCGAACATGGCCGAGCCGCTGCTCATCCTGTCCGCCACCGTCTTCGCCCTCTCCCTCGTGGAGATTTCGGCGCTGTCCTTCATCGGCCTCGGCGTCCAGTCGCCGCAGTACGACTTCGGCCGGCTCCTGAACGACAGCCTCGGCGCGCTCTATACCCAGCCGGTGGAGGCCGTGGGCCCCTCGGTCATGATTGCCCTGACCGGCCTGTCCGTCATGCTGATCGGTGACGCCCTGGCAGCCCACGCCGACCCGCGCGCCAAGCGCAGCTTCTTCCGGCGGGCGCTGCAGCGCAACCGCACCATCACCATCCCGGCGGGGGACACCGCCCTGGTGCGGGCCGAGAATCTGCGGATCAGCATCCCGGGCGGCCCGCAGCTCGTGAAGGGCATCACCCTGGCCATCAACCCGGGCGAAGTCGTGGCCCTGGTGGGCGAATCCGGGTCCGGGAAATCCCTGACTGCCATGGCCATTGCCGGGCTGCCGTCCGAGGACCTCGCGGTGGAAGCGGACCTGCTCCGCGTGGGGGAGATGAACATGCTCGCCGCCCCGGACCAGTCACGGCTGGCCAAGGACATTAGCATCGTCTACCAGGACCCCGGTACCACGTTCAACCCGTCCCTGCGGATGGGCTCCCAGCTGACCGAGGTCCTCCGGACCCACCTGGGCATGGGCGGGGCCAAGGCGCGCAAGGTCATCATCGACGCCCTGGCCAGCGTGAACATCACCGAGCCGGCCCACCGGCTGCGGCAGCACCCGCATGAGCTCTCCGGTGGCATGCGGCAGCGGGCCATGATTGCCGCCTCGATTGTCACCTCGCCCAAGCTGATCGTCGCCGATGAGCCGACGACGGCGCTCGACGTGACCGTGCAGGCCGAAGTCCTGCGCCAGTTCCGGCGCATCCACCGGGAACAGGGAACGGCCATGCTGTTCATCTCCCACGACCTCGCCGTGGTGGAGGCGCTGTGCGACACCATCCTCGTCATGAAGTCCGGCGAGATCGTCGAGCGGCTGACCTCCGCCCAGCTCGCGGCCCGCGACGTCCACCATCCCTACACCAAGGCGCTGCTGGCCGCGATTCCCACCCTGGAACTCGGCCCGGCACCGGCTACCGCAGGAGTTGTCACACCATGAACGCCAACACACAGACACCCCCGGCAGCCCTGGACCCGCAGCCGGTCGGCCCGGGGCGCCGGGCAGCCCACACCGCGGGCACTGCCGCCGGTCCCGCGGATCCTGCCGCCGGTCCAGCGGCCCTGCAGGCTGTGTCGGTCACCGACCTCAACGTCCGCTTCGGCGCCGCCCACGTGCTCAAGGACGTCACCATGGCCGTGCCCGCCGGCACCGTGGTGGGGCTCGTGGGGGAGTCCGGGTCCGGGAAGTCGACCCTGGGCAAGACCCTCGTCGGCATCAACAGGCCCTCCAGCGGCGAGGTCCTCATCGGCGGGGAGGACTTCACCCGCATGCATGGCATGCGCCGGCAGCAGATGCGCCGCGAAGTCCAGTACATCCCGCAGGACCCCTACTCCTCGCTCAGCCCCCGCCGCACCACCGGGCAGACCCTGGCCGAGGCCCTGGACCCGCACGGCGCCAACCCGGTGGAACACCGGGAGGCCATCGCCGCGGCCCTGGAACGGGTCAAACTGGACCCGTCCGCGGCGGAGAAGTACCCGCACCAGTTCTCCGGCGGCCAGCGCCAGCGGATCGCCATCGCCCGGGCCCTTATGCTCGAGCCGAAGCTCGTGATCGCCGACGAGATCACCTCCGCCCTGGACGTCTCCGTCCAGGCCGACATCATCAAACTGCTCCAGGGCATGCGCGGGACCGTGGACAGCGCCATGCTGTTCATCTCGCATAACCTCGCCGTCGTCCAGCAGGTCTGCGACGACGTGGTGGTCATGTACCAGGGCCGCATCGTCGAACAGGGACCCATCGACTCCGTCTACCGGAACCCCCAGCACGACTACACAAAGAAGCTCCTCGCCTCCGTCCCGGGTTCGCCCGGCTTCACGCTGGATTAGGGATTTCCGGCGCGGCGGCGGCCTCTGCAGTGGGGCCGCCGCCGGACGCACGCCGGTTGCCGTCACAAAAAGGATCCGGGCGGCAATATGTTTCCGGGGTGTAAAATATTACTGCCCGGGGGCGGCGAACAGATCGGCGGTTTCCTGACGGGACACGGTATGCACGCCGTTCATGCCCGGGCGGCATGCTGATCCACCAGTCTGGGTCTTAGACTGCATACGACGCGGGTCACATACTCGAATGAAGCCGTCCACCGCTGAGTGGACCCCAGGTTCATCCGAAGGGAACACCCCAGTGTCCGTCACGACAATTCTTGAAGACGCCCGCGAGCTGCACGGCGACCTCGTCCAGCTTCGCCATGAGCTCCACCGGCACCCCGAGCTCGGCCTTGAGCTGCCCCGCACCCAGGCGAAGGTCCTCGAGGCGCTGGCCGACCTGCCGCTTGAGATCACCCTCGGCAAGGGCCTCACCTCCGTGGGCGCCGTCCTGCGCGGGACCGCCCCCGGAAATCCGGAGGGCAGCCCCCGGCCCGCCGTCCTGCTCCGCGCGGACATGGACGCCTTGCCGCTCCAAGAAGAAACCGGCGTCGAGTACAGCTCGACAGTAGCCAACCGCATGCACGCCTGCGGCCATGACCTTCACACCTCGATGCTCGCCGGCGCGGCCCGCCTGCTCTCGGAACGGCGCCACCAGTTGGCCGGCGACGTCGTCTTCATGTTCCAGCCCGCCGAGGAACAGCTCGCAGGCGCCCCGATGATGATCGAGGAAGGCATCCTCGATCTGTCCGGCCGACGGGCTGACGCGGCCTACGGACTCCACGTCTTCAGCGCCGGCGGCAACACCGGCCGCTTCGAAACGAAGCCCGGGGTCATGATGTCCGCGGCCGACGCCCTCTTCGTCAAGGTCATCGGCCGGGGCGGGCACGGCTCGGCACCGCACCAGGCCCAGGACCCCGTACCGGTCATGGCGGAAATGATCCTCGGCCTCCAGCACATGGTCACCCGGCAGTTCAACGCCCACGACCCGGTGGTCGTCTCGGTCGGGATGGTCAAAGCCGGCGAGGCCATCAACGTCATCCCCGATACGGCCGAATTCGGGGCCAGCCTCCGGATGTACTCGGCCGAGGCCCGGACCAAGATGCAGTCAGCCATTCCGCGCCTGCTGGAAGGAATCGCCTCCGCCCACGGCGTCGAAGTCGACATCAATTACCACGTCGGGGGGCGTGTCACCGTCACCGACGAGGCCCACACCGCCTTTGCCGCCGAACAGATCACTGCGCTCTTCGGCACCGAACGCCACCACCGCCTGGCCGCACCGCTGGGCGGGTCCGAAGACTTCGCCGACGTACTCGCCCAAGTGCCGGGCAGCTTCATCTGCCTGGACGCTACCCCAATTGGCGGCGGCCCCGAGGCAGCCTTCAACCACTCGCCCCGTGCCGTGTTCGATGACAGCGTCCTGGTCGACGGGACCGCCCTCTACACCCAGCTCGCCGTGGGCCGCCTGGCCCAGCTCGCCGGCGTCTGACCTTCCACCTCCACCCAAGGACTTCCGATGACTGACAAATCTACAACCGGCACCGCGGCCCCGGCCGGGCGGGACACGGCACCGGCCGCCCCGGCGTCGCTTAACGCCACCAGATCCCAGCGGCAGACGCTCTTCGCCACCGGCATGGGCAACGCCCTCGAATGGTACGACTGGGGCATTTACTCCGCGTTCGCCATCTACTTCGCCACCGAGGTATTCAACCCGAAGGACCCCCTGGCCGCGCTGCTGGGAGCCATGGCGGTCTTCGCCGTCGGCTTTATCGCCCGGCCCGTCGGCGGCTTCCTGTTCGGCTGGATGGCGGACCATGTGGGCCGCCGTGCCTCCATGATCTCCACCGTCGGCCTCGCCTCCTTCGGTTCGCTGATGATCGCCCTCGTACCGACGTACAATTCGGCCGGCGCCTGGGCCGCGGTGGTCCTCCTGATTGCCCGCCTGCTCCAGGGCCTGGCCCACGGCGGCGAAATGCCCTCCGCTCAGACCTACATTGCCGAGTCGGCGCCCGCGGCACGCCGCGGACTGTGGTCCTCCCTGATCTACGTTTCCGGCACGTCCGGGATCGTGATCGGCCTGCTCTTCGGCTACATCCTCAACTTGCTCCTGGGCAAGCAGGACATGCAGGCCTGGGGCTGGCGCATTCCGTTCATCGTCGGGGGCGTGCTTGGTCTCTACACCCTCATCGCCCGCTCCCGGATGAAGGAGACGGAAGCCTTTACGGCCGCCAAGGCCACCGTCCGCGAACCGATGTGGCCCGAGATCCGCAAGAACTGGCGTTCGGCGCTGCGCGTGATCGGCCTCGGCGTCGGCGGCACCGTGTGCTACTACGTCTGGTCCGTCAGCGCCGTCCAGCAGGCCGTCATCATCCACAAGATGGACCAGGGCACCGCCCTGCTGGCCAGCGTCCTGAGCAACGTCGTGCTGATCATCTCGCTTCCCTTCTGGGGCAGGTTCTCGGACCGCTTCGGCCGCCGCGCCAACCTGCTGATCGGCACCGGGGCGCCGATCGTGCTGTTCCCGCTGCTGGTGAACACCGTGGGCCAGAGCTTCTGGTCGCTCTTCCTGCCCGCAACGGCCATCCTGGTCCTGATGGGGGCAACACTGTCCATCAGCCCGGCTGTCTTCGCCGAAATGTTCCCCACCCGCATCCGCACCGTGGGCGTGGCAATCCCGTACGCCGTCGCCGTCGCCGTCTTCGGCGGGACCGCGCCGTACCTGCAGAGCTGGACGAATGCCGCCTTCGGCCCGTCCGTATTCACCATCTATGTCGTGCTTCTGCTGGCCATCTCCACTCTCGTGGCCTGGAAGCTGCCCGAAACCAAGGGCAAGGACCTCACGAAGTAGGCCGCTCCGGGGGCCTGCCGAACCCTTCCGGGTTCGGCAGGCCCTTCAGGCAGTCGCATCTCCGGCCAGGACGTCGAGGGCGCCGGCGCGACGCCTGGGAACATAACCTTCGGAAACCGCCCCGCACCACGCCCGCGCCTGGCGCTCGCTAGGCTGGCCTCATGACCGAGCTTGCCGACTTCGTGCCGACCCTGCTCGGCGTCGGGCTCCTGATGGTCCTCACAGTGGCGGCCCTCTCGGCGTTCCGCGCACCCCACAGTGCTGCGCCGGCACTCGCCATCCTTCGCGGAGCGGCACAGCTGGCCGTCATCAGCGTGATTCTCGGCGGGGTGATCACAAGCCCGGCCTGGGTCGCCGTCGCACTGCTGGTCATGTTCAGCGTCGCAGCCGTGACGGCATCCCGCCGCCTCGGCTGGAGCTGGAACCGTCTGTGGATCGTCGCCGGCTCAATGGCCCTGGGCATCACGGCGACCCTGGTCATCGTCTTCGGCACAGGCGCGATCGCGTTCACGCCCCGGTACGCCCTGGCGATCGGCGGGATCGTGATCGGGAACTCGATGACGATCGCCACCCTGGCCGGCCGGCACTTCGCTGAAACTGTGATCGAGCGCTGGGAGGAGGTCGAAGCATGGCTGGCCCTCGGGGCCACCCGGCGGCAGTCCACGCTGGAACTGGCGCGCCGCGCCGTGTATTCCGCCCTCATCCCGTCCACCGACCAGACGAAGACGACGGGCCTCGTCACCTTGCCGGGGGCGTTCGTCGGCGCGATCTTCGGGGGAGTCTCACCCCTGGAGGCGGGGCGTTTCCAGATCGTCGTACTCGCCTCGATCATGGCGGCCGGGTCCATCACCGCGGTCACGCTGATCGGAATCCTGGCACCTGTCCGCGTGCGGCCGGCACCACCCGGGTGAGAACGGAGCAGGGAATGGCAACGCATCTCCCTGACCGTGAGGCTCGACGACGAGCGGGCAGCTTCCGGCGGCGGCGGTGGTTCCCGCGCGAGCGTGCACGGCGGCGCCTTCGAAGCCAACGCTTCCGGCGACGGGGCCAGCGCCGGCGGGGCGGGCGGTGTCAGTCCAGGCGGAAGTAGTGGTTTCTTCGTGGGGCCTGGCGGGGGTCCAGGTGCGGGGGCGGGATGAACCAGGGGATGCCGGTGCGGCTTTGGATGGTCCATTGTTCCTTGTGGATCAGGTGGTGGTGGTGGGTGCAGAGCATCGTGCCGTTGTCCGTGCTTGTTGTCCCGCCGTGGGACCAGTAGCTGATGTGGTGGGCTTCGCACCAGGGGGCGGGGATGGTGCAGCCGGGGAAGGCGCAGCCCTGGTCCCGGGCGGTGAGGGCCTTGCGGAGATGGGGCGGGAAGATCCGTGAGGCCCGGCCGATGTCCAGGATCCTGCCCTCGGTCCCGAGCAGGACCGGGATGATGTCCGCGTCGCAGGCGATCTTCCGCACGGTGGCGGCGGTGACGGGTCCGGTGAACAGCAGCGTCCCGGTGTTCAGCGTTCCGGTGGTCAATGTTCCGGTGTTCAGCGTCCCGGTGTTCGACGCCGTCCGGGCCGTGCCGGTCTGGCTGCCGGCCGTTGGTGGGCCGCCGGCCGTTGGTGGGCCGCCGGCCGTTGGTGGGCCGCCGGCCGTTGGTGGGCCGCCGGCCGTTGGTGGGCCGCCGGCCGCGGTGCCGGTGGTGTCCCCGAGCCGGGCGAGCAGGTCCCGGTAGTCGATGGTGACCATGACCTGGGGGCGGAGTCCTCCCGCGGCGGGCAGTGTCCCGGACGCCAGCGCGGCCTTGCAGGCGCCGACGAGGCCGTCCAGGAGTTTCTGCGGGCGGGAGCGCAGGTCCAGCCCGGCCGCGCCGGGGTCATGGTCGTCGCCGCCGGCACGGGGGATCACGGCTCCGGCCGCACCGGCCGCACCGTTCCCGCCGCCGGCGGCTGCCGCGGCGGGGGCGGGGCCGGGCCCGGGATCCTGGCCGTCGCTGGAAGCGCTGGATGGTCCCGTGCCGCTGGTGCGGGGGTTGGTGGCGGTGTTCATGACGGTGAGGAGCTGTTCGAACTGGTCGGCGGTCGCGAAGATTTCCAGGTGGTGCAGGCCGTGGCGGGTGCGGCGGATGAAGGCGCCCTGGAGCTGGCGCAGGAGTTCTTCGGAGGGTTCGGTGCCGTCCTGGTCCAGGGCGTCGGTCCAGCGCCGGGCGATCCGTGCCAGGAAGTCGGGGTCGTTCTCGGCGGCGGTGCGCGTCAGGGCGTGCTCCATCGCCGCCGCGGCTCCATCGCCGCCGCGGCTCCGGCGTCGCAGCTGTGCCGGACGCCGTCCAGGGCCAGGGCGATGAGGGTCGCGGACCGGGACGCGACCTCCCCGGCGGCGAGGGCTTCTGCGAGTTCCGTGCGGAGGGCAGGCAGCGGCTGCCGGCCGGCGAGTACCGGGCGCGGCAGGACGCTGCCGGCAAGGGAGAGCCGGCGGCGGGCCTCCGCGGCGCTGATCCGCAGCCGCGCCCGCAGGAACTCCGTGGTGTTCCGGCAGCCGTCATCCAGCGGCACGGCCACGGAGGCCGCCACGGAAGCGCCAGCCCCGGCGGCGGCGCCGCCCGGGTTGGCCGCCACGGCAGCGCCAGCCGCGGCGGCTCCGCCCGGGCAGCCGGCGGGGCTGCCGCTGGTGCTGCCGGCAGGGCTGTCGCTGGGGCTCTCCCGCCACCCGGTAGCCCACGATGTGGTGCCCGTGAAAGCCGTTGCCGCCGGCAGTTTCCTGGCCCGGTCCACCGCCCCGGCCGCGACGAGCTGCAGATACTCCACGGTCCGCGAGAGTTCCTCCACCCGGCCGGCGAAATCGGAGGCGTCGGTCAGTCCGAAGGCCACAGCATCCTCGACCGCCGTCGCGCCCACCGTCCGGAGCAAGCCCAGGGCACGGCCCAGGACAGCGCGGCCCGGGACAGGATCTCCGGCCTGGGGTGTCCCCGGTGCCGTGTCCTGAAAACGAACGAACTCCCTCGTGGCGTCCATGAATCAACTCTAAAGAGCGGGTGCGACAATATTGTCGCCGCCGACATCCCCCGCGTCAGAGCTTCCGGCGTCAGGGATGCTCCAGTACTCGCGGCCGGCCGAAGTGCGTGCGGACTCCGGGTGAGAACAGCACGGACTCGGGCGGCCCCACGACGGTGATCCCCGCCGCGCCCACCAGTTCATCATCGTGCAGGATCAGGTCTGCGCGGTACAGCGGCCAGGGGCCATGCGTGTTGGGGACGTACAGCGTGCGGCCGCGGAAGTGGGTGTGCAGACCGAACCGGGCGGTGAGGTGGACGGACAACGGATCTGTGGCTTCGCCGTCGGGCTCCGGGGACACAGCGAAATCACTCCTTGCACCGCCCCGGAACCTGCGCGTCGAATACCCGGGCTCTTCCATGGTGGAAAGGTGTGGTGGACCCGCCTGGACTCCGAGAACGCCGCGCCATCCCCACGGCGCCGGCGATGGCCGCCGTCACGGAACCGATCCGTAGTTCTCGGCCGGCGGCAGGGGAGCCGCCTGGGCCGTGTTCCGTCCGATGATCGCCGGGACGACGTATGGCTACGCCTTCACCCTGATGAAGAGGGGGTCCATCGACTGTTGGGCCGCGTACTGCCCGTCGAACAGTTCCGCACCTTCGGGAGAGATCACTACCTCGACGTCCTCCCAGAGGAGGGACCCGTCGACTTCGCGGGGGGCCGCGGCGTGCAGGAACCCGACCGCGGTGCGGTCCTGGCCGCCGTTGCCGCCGGTGCTGATGGACAGGACCCCGCGGCCGCCGGTGAACGCGACCCACGGATCCAACAGCCTGACGAACAGCATTCCGTGGTGGCCCGCGAGGCGGACGTCCCCCCGAAAGCGGAGCACCCCCGTGCCGAGCGCGACGTCGTAGTCGGATTCTTCCGGAGCGAAGCAGAACAGGCTGGATTCGACTATCGTGGCGCCGTCCGTCGCGGCGACCGTGCCGTCCGGCAGGCCCGTGATGTAGGCGATGAAACTGCGCTTGATGCCCCAGATGAGGCCCAGCGGAGGCAGCGGATCAGGTGTTGCGGACGCTGCGTTCACGTAGGTTCTCCTGTAGCTGTTGGGCTGGTCTCCTCCCGAGCCTAGCGGCGGATCGGCGGCTGGCTGAACTATTGGTCCGGCGCGTGACACGCGGCGTGTTTCTCTGACGGCGTAGGGCACGCAGGACTACCGGCGCAGCGCCGGTGGTTGACTTAGATAAGTACCGGTTCGTAGGAGGTGCACCGTGGCCACTGCCATCAGCCGGGTTGGCGGATCAGAGGGGTCCGAGGATCCGCTCGATTCGTATTCTGCGACCGTTGTCCGGGTGGCCGAGACTGTCACCCCGCGCGTAGCCGCCATCGAAATGACGGGCAGCGGACGCAACGGAAGATTCCGCGTCGGGGCGGGTTCGGCGGTCCTTTTCACCTCGGACGGCTACCTCGTCACCAACGCCCACGTGGTGGCCGGCACGCCGGGCGGCCATGCAGTCTTTGCCGACGGGACCCGCTCCCAGGTCGAGGTGGTGGGGGCGGACCCGCTCTCGGATCTCGCCGTCGTCCACGGCAGGGCCCCCACCGCGACGCCGGCGGAATTCGGCGACGCCGAGTCGCTTAAGGTCGGCCAGCTGGTCATCGCAGTCGGCAACCCGCTGGGATTGTCGGGCTCCGTGACGGCCGGGGTGGTCAGCGGCCTGGGCCGGTCGATCCCCGTGTGGTCCGGGCGCAACCGCCGCATGATCGAGGACGTCATCCAGACCGACGCGGCGCTCAACGCGGGCAGTTCCGGCGGTGCGTTGGCGGACGCCCGCGGGCGGATCGTCGGTATCAACACGGCCGTGGCCGGGGCCGGCCTGGGCCTGGCCGTGCCCGTCAATGCCACCTCCCGGCGGATCATTGCCTCGCTGCTCCGGGACGGGCGCGTCCGGCGGGCGTACGTGGGCCTGGTCAACACGCCCATCCAGCTCCAGGCCAGCGCCGTGGTCCGGACCGGACACCGGGAGGGCCTGCTCGTCGTCGAGGTCCTGACGGGATCTCCTGCCGACCGCGCGGGCCTCCGCGCCGGGGATGTTCTCCTGAGCGTCGGCACGACGTCTGTGTCCAATGCCGAGAGCCTCCAGAAGCTGCTGTTCGCCGAGGCCATCGGGGCGCCGCTGGACCTGGCCGTGCTGCGGGACGGCGCCGAACTGCACGTCGTGGCGGTTCCCGAGGAGATGACCGAGAAGCAGTAGCGTGGTGGCAGCCAACCGCCCCGGCGGACCAGCTTCGCTGCCCCGGCGCCGGGCTCCTGCCGCCGACGCGCATAGGCCTGGCGGACGCCGGAATCGGCGGTTTCCTCCCTGCTGGGGACCGTCTCCGCGAGTACTCGCGTCCCCACGATTTTCCTGGGAAAAATACTTGCTTCGCCTGCCGTGTACCTGCTAATGGCTCCGCAGGCTTACTCGACCCTACTGACACCGGTACGCGTCTTTCTCAGGCGAAAAGATCGGGTAGTTTCAGCGCTTGTTGCGCCAAGTCTGGCGTGCCACGGTGTCATTGGAAAGTCGGAGGGAACAGGGTCTCAGAATCGCCTGGTTCGGCAGTGATTTCCTCCCACTTGCGATTAAATTCGTCTTGTCTGGGGAATCGGAGCACATCGTGGAAAACCCGACCGGAGCTACACCGACAATTACAGTTCGCCTCTTCGGAGCGTTCGAAGTACGCCGCAATGGCCTGGCACTCACTGCCGCGGACATGGGCGGAGTCAAGCCGCGGCATATTCTTGAAATCCTTCTGCTGAACCTGGGAACGCCGGTTTCCAAGACCCGGCTGATCGAAATCCTCTGGGGACCGGGTGCCAGCGACGGCGCCGTCGCAACACTGGAGAGCTATGTCAGCGGGATCCGGCGTGCCATCCAGCCCGGCCAGACCAAGACCGGCCCGCTCCGCACGGCGAACAGCGGCTACGTCCTGGATCCGCAGCTCGTGGACCTGGATCTCGCTAATTTCCGCCGGTTGGTCCATGCCGCCGGCGAGTCCGAGCCTGCTACGGCCCACCGGCTGCTGCTCGAGGCCCTCGAGATTTCCGCCGAGCCTCTGCTGGGATTCGAACTCGCCTCCGAATGGGCCGAGGAGGCACGGACACACCACGCAGCCGTGAAAGTGACGGCACAGATCTTCGCCGCAGAGACCGCGGCGCTCCTGGACAAGCCCGACGTCGCCGTGAATCTGGCCCAGGCAGCCATCCGGTCCGAGCCCCTCAACGAAAGGGCCTGGACCGTGCTGGTGACGGCCTACGAGCAGGCAGGCCTGCCGGTGGAGGGACTCGCGGCGTACGACCGTTGCCGCCGGCTCTTTGACCGCGACCTGGGCTGTGCGCCCGGGCCGGCTCTCCAGGAGGCGCACCTTCGGCTCCTGCGGCAGCGCGCCGAAGGCAACTCTGAACTCTCCGAGGTCCTGGCCGCGCTGCTCTATCTGGGCGAACGGCTGAACGGGCCCAAGGGCCGGCAACTTCCTGCGGGCGAATCCCGGCGTATGCATGAGAATGCCGGGCGTGTCCTTGATTCGTTCCTGCAGCGGGTGCGGGCCGCGGTCTGAGCGCACGACGGCCTCAGGCCCCCGCGAAGCAGCTCGAACGCCTCGCCGCGGCCATCTTCGCGGATCTGGAGCGCAAATTCCTGCAAGCCCCGGCCGCCGGCTGAGTTATCTTCATCACTAGGCCCGCGTTCGCCGTAAATCCGGCTGCCGCTGGCCCCATACTGGGAAAGACCCCGGCGCACTTCCCACCGCCCGGCATGAGGAGGGTCCATGGAAACCTTGAAATCCATCGTGAGGAACGAGTATTTCCCGGCGGCGGCGGTGCTGTTCGGAGTGGTCCTTTTCTGGACCCTCGGCCTGTTCGGCGGGCTGTCCCTGCTGAGCACCAGCCAGACGCCGCTGACGATCCTCGGGTGGCTCCTGTTCGTCTACGCTGCAGCCGTCCTTTCGCCCCTCGCGGGGCTGCTGGCCGTCATCGATCTCATCCGGCGCTGGCGGCGGAACCGCCAGCCACAGGGGCGGCTGCCGTCGGGCACGGCGTCGGCCTAGGCCCAGGAGGGCGCAGCCGAACCGGTAGCGGGCCCTATTCGAAACGGGAGGGGTCGCCCATTCCGCGCCGGACGACCTCGGCGACGCCGCTGGAGTAGTCGATGACCGTCGTCGGCTCCGCTCCGCAGTCGCCGGAATCAATCACGGCGTCCACCACGTGGTCAAGCCGTTCCTTGATTTCCCAGCCCTGAGTGAGCGGCTCTTCCTCGTCCGGCAACAGCAGCGTGCTGGACAGCAGCGGTTCGCCCAGTTCGGCCAGCAGCGCCTGCACCACGTGGTTGTCCGGAATGCGGACGCCGACCGTCTTCTTCTTCGGGTGCAGCAGCCGGCGTGGCACTTCCTTGGTGGCCGGCAGGATAAAGGTGTAGCTGCCAGGGGTCACCGCCTTGATGCTGCGGAACACATCATTGTCGATCTGCACGAACTGCCCCAGCTGCGCGAAGTCCTTGCAGACCAGCGTGAAGTGGTGCTTGTCGTCAAGGCGACGGATGGTGCGGATCCGGTCCAGGGCGTCCTTGTTGCCCGGCTGCGCACCGAGGGCGTAACAGGAATCGGTGGGATAGGCGATCAGGCCGCCTGAACGCACAATTTCCACCGCCTGCTGGATGGAGCGCGCTTGGGGATTGTCCGGGTGCACATCGAAGTATCTCGCCATGGCACGAGCTTACGCCGACGGCGGCCGGCGGTTCCGGATTCCGGGACGAAGTGCCGTTCGCCCGGCCTATTTCACGCCGTTTTCTGCGCCCGGAGACGGCTTGAACGATGCCCATCTGGGCATGCTTTGTGGTCACCCGCAATCCCTGGGAGGTAGAATGTCGTTGGCCCTCGCCGCTGCAGTGTGGCGACGGGCTCCTGTGATATCACGCCGGGACGTTGCCTCGACCGCATGGTTCTCCACGATATTTGTAGCGTTATTTGTAACGATGGCCGGCACCAGGCGGCCCGGAAATGGCGGATTGTCATTCGCCGCGTCAGGGGGCACCAAGAGGAATTGCGCCCACAAACAGCCGGCGCGCAGCGTATGTCCCTTGCCGGCCACCCGTAATTGATGTGCAACCGATGAAAGAGAGCTTATTTGTGGTGGAGTTCATTTCCGGCAGGCTCACCCAGATCCTGTTCGCCGGCTGGCAGCATTTCAGCCTCGTGGCCCAGTGTCTGATCCTGGCTACCGTCCTGGCAGTGGCGATCGCCGTTCTGGTCTACCGGAACAAGAAGTTGGTGTCTGTTGCGAACTCCGTGTCCGCGGTCGGATTGACGATTCCGTCCTTCGCCCTCATCGGGCTTCTGGTCGCGCCGTTCGGATTCGGTGTGGTTCCGGCCGTGATCGTGGTGGCTTTCTATGCCACCCTTCCCATCCTCCGCAACGCCGTCGTCGGTCTGTCCGGCATCAGCCCAGCCGTAGTCGAGGCCGCCCGGGGGATAGGCATGAGCCGCTTCCACACGCTGCTGCGGGTGGAACTCCCGATGGCATGGCCGATCATCCTCGCCGGGGTGCGCGTGTCGGCCCAGATGGTGATGGGGGTGGCAGCCATCACAGCTTATGCCCTGGGTCCGGGCCTGGGCGGCTTCATCTTCTCCGGCCTTTCCCGGCTGGGCGGGGCCAACTCGTTCGAGTCGGTTGTGACCGGCGTCGTCGGCGTCGTCATTCTTGCCGTCATCCTTGATCTTCTTCTCGTCGGCCTCGGCCGGCTGACAACTCCGCGAGGTATCCGTGTCTGAATCTGCCCCAACATCCACTCCCGCTTCCATGACAGACAAGTCGCTGCACGCCGAAGGAATTACCGGGGCCAGCATCCTGCTGGACAACGTCACGAAGCGCTACCCCGGCCAGGCAAGGCCTGCGGTGGACGGCCTGACCCTGGAAATTCCAGCGGGGAAAATGGTGATGTTCGTGGGCCCGTCAGGCTGCGGGAAGACCACCACGCTGAAGATGATCAACCGGCTGATCGAGCCCACCGAGGGGCGGATCGTCCTCAACGGTGAGGACGTCACCAGGAAAGACGGGGACCAGCTCAGGCGCAAAATAGGCTACGTCATCCAGGCCGGCGGCCTTTTCCCGCATATGAGCGTTGCGACAAACATCGCCATTGTGCCCAGGATGCTCGGCTGGGACAAGGAACGCACCGCGGCCCGCGTCGACGAGTTGCTGGAGCTGGTCTCGCTGGATCCCGGTATCTACCGGGACCGTTTTCCCAGGGAGCTCTCGGGCGGTCAGCAGCAGCGCGTCGGAGTGGCCCGCGCCCTCGCCGCGGACCCGCCCGTGCTCCTGATGGACGAACCGTTCGGCGCGGTGGATCCGATCACCCGCCAGCGCCTGCAGGACGAGCTGCTGCAGATCCAGTCCGAACTGCAGAAAACGATTGTCTGCGTGACGCATGACTTCGATGAAGCGGTGAAGCTCGGTGACTGGATCGCGATCTTTGACGAGGGCGCCCGGCTGGTCCAGTACGACACACCCGAACGCATCCTCGGGGATCCGGCCAATGAATTCGTGGAGAACTTCATCGGGTCCGGCGCGGGCCTCAAGCAGCTGACCCTGACACGGGTTGGCGACGTGCCTCTGGCCGAAGCCATCACCGGCAGCCCCGGCGAAGCCGCAGCGGAGGTTCTGGCCCGCATCACCGCGGCCGGCCACGGCCACGCCGTCATCGTGGACGCGCGCCAGCGCCCCCTTCAGTGGCTGTCCCGCCGCCAACTCAGCCGGATGGAGACCGTCAGCTCCGCCTCGGACCCGAAGCTGCCCGTGGTGGGCAGCAGGGCCACGCTTAACGACGCCCTGGACACCATGCTCGTTTCCAGTGCCGGGGCGGCCCTGGTGACCGGTCGGCGGGACAGCTTCGCAGGCGTCATTGACGTCCAGACCATCATGGCGGCCATCACCAAGGCCCACGAGGCAGCCGCGCTGGACTCACTGGACGCACCGGTCGGAACAAACACCGGTGCCATTCCCGCAGCGTCAGGACCCGCCGGGTCCTTGGCCGCGGGCGAAGGGCGGACCGGCCAATGAGGCTTCCCGGGCAGCGCTCCCAGACCGCGGGCGGACCCGGTGCCGCGCGGGACGGTGCCACCGCGGCGGGGGCGGGGCTGCCGGATATGGAACCGCTGGATACTGAGGCGCTCGACGCCGATTCTGCCGTAGTTGCCGGCACCGTCATCGACGCCGGCACAGGCTGGCGCTCCTGGCGGGCGCTGGGCTATCAGCTTCTGGGCATCATCGCCGTCGTCCTCGTCCTGGGCGGATGGTTGCTCACCGCGGACCTGTCGCCCGCCGAGCTGACGACCCTGGCCCCGGCTGCGCTGTGGGGCCACACTCTCGAGCACCTCCAATTGACCCTGCTGGCGGCTGTGATCGTGCTGGTGGTTGCCATTCCGCTCGGAATTGCCTTGACCCGCCAGCGGTTACGCTTCCTGAGCGGTCCGGTGCTGGTACTCGCGAACATCGGCCAGGCCGCGCCCTCGATCGGGCTTGTGGTGCTGCTGGCCTTCTGGCTTGGATTCGGTTTCTGGGCCGCCGTCATTTCACTCGTCCTGTACGGAGTCCTGCCGGTACTGAAGAACACCATGGTGGGGCTCCAGCACGTGGACCAGCGCCTCGTGGAAGCCGGCCGCGGAATGGGAATGACTGCCGCCGCGGTCCTGTTCAAGGTGGAATTGCCGATGGCTGTACCGATCATGCTCGCCGGGATCCGCACCGCGCTGGTGCTGCTGGTGGGGACCGCCGCCCTGGCAACCTTTATCAACGGAGGCGGGCTGGGAATTCTGATCACCACGGGCGTGCAACTCAATCTGCCTGCGGTCCTGGTGGTGGGATCGCTCCTGGTGGCCGTGCTGGCGCTGTTTATTGACTGGGCGGGACGGGTCGTTGAACACGTGGCCCGGCCGAAAGGACTTTAGATGCTGGACAAACTTCAGGGCGGTTCAGCTGGGGCCCGGCTCCGGCGCGCGATCAGGCGCAATATCAGGCGCACAATCCGGCGGCCGCGCGCCCGCACCGGCGCCGTGGCGGTTGCCATCGCGGGAGGGCTGCTGTTGACCGGCTGCGGGCTGGCACCGGCGGCGTCCTACGTCCCGGCGGCGGGGTCCGGCAGCATCAGGCCGGTCGACGGCGCGGCCGGGGCGAAGCTGACGGTCACCGGACGGAACAACACCGAGGGGCTCATCCTGGGCAAGATGGCGGTGCTCGCCGCCAAGGCCGCCGGCTTCGAGGTCTCGGACCTGACGAACGTCCCCGGCAGCCAGCCCACCAGGTCGCTGATGCTCGCCGGGAAAGCAGACATCATCTGGGAGTACACCGGCACGGCGTGGCTGTCCTTCATGGCCCACCCCTCCGGCATACCCGAGCAGGACGCGCAGTGGCAGGCCGTCCATGACGAGGACCTGGGCAATGGCCTGACCTGGGGCGCCAAAGCCCCGCTGAACAACACCTATGCCCTCGCCGTGACGAACGAGACGGCCGCCAAATACGGGCTGAGCACGTTGTCTGACATCGCCAAGCTGCCGGTTGACCAGCGGACGTTCTGCGTCGAGCCGGAGTTCAATTCCAGACCGGACGGCTTCGGCCCGATGCTCAAGCACTACGGCCTGGACCGGGGCTCCGATTCCGGCGTGCCGGAGCGCAACATCGGCCTATATGACGTCGGCGCCGTCTACAGTGCCACGGACAAGGGTGAGTGCACCCTCGGCGAGGTATTCGCCACGGACGGCAGGATCGACGCGTTGGGCCTGACCGTGCTCACCGATGACAAGAAGTTCTTTCCTGCCTATAACGTGGCGCCTGTGTTCTATTCCAAGACCCTGGCCGCCCACCCCGAGCTTGAAGGGATTTTCGCGCAGATTTCCCCGCTGCTGACGGATCAGACGATGCGCAACCTGAACTTGAAGGTCGACGTCGACGGCCAGGAGCCGGCGGATGTCGCCTTCGAATGGATGAAGGAGCAGGGCTTCCTCACCGGGGCACCATAAATCCGGTCCTCAGATCCCGGCGCGGAGCCGCTCAGCCGGCAGGCTCGAGCCCGGCGGCGGCATAGGCGGCCTTGGCCGGCTCCCCGGCCAGGTACGCCACCAGCGCCCCGGCGTCGTGCCTGCCGGTGCCTGGTGCGGTTCCTGCGGAGAACGCCGTGTAGTGCTGGATTTCGGCGGGGAGCGGGCCGGCGATTTCGGCTTCCGGAACGGACAGGAGTTCGCTCATCTGCTGGATGGCCAGGTCCGCCCTGCCATCGAGCAGCGCCAACGCGGTGAATCCTGTATCGACAACGGTGGCCTGTTCGGTAACCTGTCCCGCGATCCCGAGTTCCTGGAGCAGCTTCGCGAAGTAGATGCCGCTGGGCCCGTTCCGTGAGTAGGCCACGGAACGGGCCGCGGTCAGCGCCGCGGTGAGCGCCTCCACGGTGGAAATGTCCGGGACGGCGGCGCCGGGGGGAACGGCGACGCCGATGCCGGCCTGCGCAAGCGGTGTCAGGCTCCCGGCGTCGAGGATTCCGGCGGCGGCGAAGCGCTCGAGGGCGGCGGTGATGCCGAGGACGACGTCGGGACGGGCACCGGCGTCGATCTCCTGGACCAGCGCGCTGGTCGGGGCGAAGCGGGCCTCAACGGCGATTCCCGTGTCGCGGGTGAAGGCGGGCAGGAGGGCATGTTCCACCGCGCCCCGGAGGGCGACGGCGCAGAACAGGGTCAGGGCGGGGTGTTCGGTCATGGTTTCGGGTCTCAGTTCCGGGCGGGGGCGAGGACGATGTCGAAGCGGGTCCGGGCCCAGGCCTGGTCGCCCAGGTCCCGGCCGTCGGGGGTGGGGGTTCCCGCGGCCTGGGGTTCGAAGCGCTTGATGAGGGAGTCCTTGACGCCGAAGACGGAGTCCCCGGTCTCGATCTGCGGGTCGCCTGCCACGAAGATGTGCGTCACGAGGGTCCGCAGGCCGTCGGCGGTGACCATGAAGTGCAGGTGTGAGGCGCGGACGGGGGAGCGGCGGACGGCCTCGAGCATTTTGCCGACGGGCCCGTCATGCGGGATGGGGTACGGGGTGGGGGTGAGTCCCCAGAACGCGTACTTTCCGTGGTCGTCGGCGAACAGGTGGGCCCGTCCGGCCACGCGCGCATCGGTGTACTGGACGTCGTAGAAGCCGTCTTCATCGGCTTCCCAGACCTCGATCCGGGCGCCGGGGACGGGTTTGCCCTCGGTGTCGGTGACGGTTCCCTCGACCCAGCAGGGCTGCCCGGCGGCGCCGCCGGCGATGTCGCCGCCGATCGGGATTTCGGGGGCGTCGGCGACGAAGAACGGGCCGAAGACGGTGGCCTCGGTGGCGTTTTTATGGGCTTCGTTGTTGATGGCTATGGTCTGCATGGACAGGCCCAGGACGTCGGAGAGCAGGATGAATTCCTGGCGTTTGTCGTCGGTGATGTGCCCGGAGGCGGTGAGGAATTCAATCCCTGTGGTCCACTCGTCCTCGGTGAGCCGGACCTCGCGGACGAAGTTGTGCAGGTGCCGGGTCAGGGCCTGCATGAGCTGCTTGAGGCGCGGGTCTTGGGTCTTGTCGAAGGACGCGACGACGGTGTCCACGAGTTCCTGTTCGACGGCGGCCTGCTCCGGGCTGATGGTGTTCCCGGCATGGGTGGTTTCGGACATGCTGTACTCCTGCTGTTCGTGTGGGGGAGTGGTTCGGGGGTGGGAAAGGTGCGTTGTTCCGGCCCTGGTCAGGGATCCAACAGGGTCAGAGGTCCAGGAGGACCCGGGGGTCTTCCCCGGTCAGGGCCGCGGTGAGCAGGGCGGTGAGGTTCTCCGCGGTGACGGGCCGCGGGTTGGACGCCGGCACGGCGGGGAGGACGACGGCGACGGCCTCGGCGATCCCGTCCGCGGTGAAGCCGTAGTCCGACAGTGCCCTGGGTGCGTCCAGGCGTTTGCGGAGCTCCTGCAGCCCGGTCAGTGCGTCGGCGGTGCCGAACGCTGCGGCGATGCGGGCGGCGGCGTCGGGCGCTGCGGGGGCGTTGAAGGCCAGGACGTAGGGCAGCACGGTGGCGTGGGTCTGGGCGTGGGGGAGGTTGAAGGTGCCGCCCAGGACGTGGCAGATCTTGTGGTGCAGCCCGGACCCGGCGGAGGCGAACGCCACGGCGGACAGGTAGGCGCCGTAGAGGGCCTGCTCGCGGCCCTCGGTCCCGGACGGGTCGGCGGCGATGAGCGGCAGGCCGGAGCTGAGGGCGCGGATTCCTTCGGCGCCCAGGGCGGCGTTGATCGGGTCCGCGCGGGGGCCCCACATCGAGTCGATGCAGTGCGCCATGCCGTTCAGGCCGGAGGCGACGGACATGTCCACCGGCAGGGACAGGGTCAGGGCCGCGTCGTAGATCACCGTGGCGGGCAGGACGGCGTCGTCCACGCCGGTGGTTTTCCGTGCCGCCTCGGTCAGGCCCCACACATTGGTGGCTTCTGATCCGGCGTAGGTGGTGGGCACGGCGATGATCGGCAGCCGGGAGGTCATCGCGATCGCCTTGGCGAGGCCCGTCGTCGAACCTCCGCCCACACACACCAGCAGGTCGATGCCGTGCCCGGCGGCCGCGGCGCGGGCCTTCTCTGCCGTCTCGATCGGGACGTGCATCACGACGTCGTGGTGCCAGAGCGCCACCTCGATCTCCGCAGCGACCGTGCGGGCCATCGGCGTCTCGAACTCCGAGGCGATCACCATCACCCTGCCCGCGCCCAGGCGGGCGACCTCTGCGGCGAGGTTCGCAGCGGCCGCGCCGGTGCCGAACAGGACACGCTGGCCCAGGGTCACATGCTCAAAGGAAAGGCTCATAGTCAGTTCTCCCGGTTCAGGATTGCGGCGACGGCCCCGTAGAGGGCGCCTTCCGGATCGTGCGGCAAGCGGTCGGCGCGCCAGCCGACGTGCTTGTCCGGACGGACCAGCACGGCACCATCTTCCGCCACGCCACGCAGTTTCGCCCAGTCGAAGTACAGGTCGGTGACCTCCTGTCCCGGGCCGATCACCACGGAACCGACGGCGACGCCGAGCCGGTCGCTGACCTTCTGCGCGGCCGGGGCCCAGTCCGCGCCCGTGGGACCCGTAATGACGGTGAACTGCCCGTAGGGGGCGAGGTCGTGGGTGGAGAGTTTGCGGCTGCTGTCGCCCACCCAGGCATGCGGGAGCCGGCCGCCGGGATGTGTCGATGCTTCGTAATAGAGTTCCGGATCCCGGACAGGCCCGGGCTTGCTGGTCCCGTCGCCGACGACGGCGGAGGAGTCGTAGTGCTGGCCGAGTTCCACGCCGTGGGCGTTGAACTCGTAGTTCTTGATCTCCATGGCCGCCTGGATGGCCTGCCGCTTGGCGGCGCCTTCGGCGGTGTTGTCCTTGCGCGACTCGATCAGGGCGTGCATCTCCTCGGCGGTCCGGGCCTTGTCGATCCCGAGCGCCTCGAAGAGCTGGCCGAATTCCCGGCCGGACTTGTTCGCCCGGGTCACGATCTGCCTCGCCACTGGGGCCCGCTCTGCGGTGTAGGTTTCCAGCAGCTCCCCGCCGGCCTGGCCCTTGAGGACCGCGGCGATCTTCCAGGCCAGGTTGTAGGAATCCTGGATGGAGGTGTTGGAGCCGAGCCCGTTGCTCGGCGGGTGCTTGTGAACGGCGTCCCCGGCACAGAACACGCGCCCGGCCTGCAGCCGGGTGGCGTATTGCTCGTTGTTGCCCCACAGGGACGTGCCGGTGATCTCCACGTCCAGGTCCGGGACGCCGACCAGGTTCCGCACGATCTGCGCGGCGGACTCGTCGGTCACCGTGGGGGGCTCGTCGTTGATGTCGAAGCCCCAGACGATCAGCCACTCGTTCCACGGCCGCACCATGCGCACCAGGCCCGCGCCGATGCCGCCGATGTTCGACCCGGGCTGGACCACCCAGTACAGCACCGAAGGCCGGTGGCCCACGAGTTCGGCGATGTCCGCCTTGAAGGTGATGTTCATCGACCCGGCAATGTCCATCTGGCCCTCGTACGGCAGTCCGATGTCCGCGGCGACCTTGGACCGGGCGCCGTCGGCGCCGATCAGGTACCTGGCCCGGATGGTGTATTCATGGCCGGTGAGCCGGTTCAGCACGCGCACGCTCACGCCGTCGTCGTCCTGGCTGTGCGAGAGGTACTCGGTGGAGAACTGCGTCTGCGTGCCACGCACGGTGGCGTTCTTGACCAGGATCGGCTCGAGGTATGTCTGCGGAATGTCGCAGTTCAGGGACGGGGACGCCAGCTCGTAGTCCGCGTGGCGTGCGGGGTGGGTTCCCCAGCTAAGGATCCGCCCGATCTCCTCGCCGGCGATGGACGTGCAGAACACGGTATCGCCGATCATCCCGTGCGGGGTGGCGTCGGCCAGGACCTGGTCCTCGATCCCCAGGTCGCGGAAGATCTCCATGGTGCGTTGGTTGGTGATGTGGGCCCGGGGCGTGTTGGCCGTCCAGCGGTACTTGGTGATCATGATGTTCGGGATACCCAGGCTGGAAAGGAACAGTGCGGCCGAGGAACCGGCCGGGCCGGACCCGACGATCAGGACGTCCGTGTGGACGATGCTTGCGTCCGGGAGCGCCGTCTCGGCGACCCCGTCATTGAATACCACCATGGTGACTTCTCCATCTCCTGCTGCCCGGCGCCGGTGCCGGATGTCTGGAACCAGCATGCCTGTGTTGCAGGACACCATGCGGGGTAATGCCGATCACGGCGGAAATAGTCAAAAACCGGCTGCGGCGAGGAGCTCCTTGCGGTCGCGCAGCGGGGTGGTGCTGAAGTGCGCGCGGTAGCTGCGGGTGAAGTATTCCTGGGAGGCGAAGCCGTGCCGGGCCGCGACCTCCGACAGCGGGGTCGACGCATGATCCGGCGATGCCATGAACTCGCGGGCGGCCTGCAGCCGTGCTTCGAGGATCGCCTGCGGCACGCTGCGCCCGGAATCGGCAAAAAGCCGCGAGAGCTGGCGTTCCGAGATGCCGACGGCGGCGGCGAGCCGCCCGGCGGACAGGCCGGGGGTGGCGAAGTGCGAGGCGATGAAGACCTCGGCAGCAGACACATGGCCCGCTGGTGACCCGGCGTTGCCCAGCATGTGTCCCAGCAGGTCCACGACACGCTGTTCCAGGGCATCCCATTCGAGCAGATCTCCCGACATAGCTCCGCCAACAGTCTGCGCCAGGGCTCCTGCATGCGTGGCATCGGGCGCCGTCCCGCGGAAGGAGAACACCCGGGGTCCGGCCAGGTTCGAGGTCCCGGTCAATTCTTTGAGGGTGGTCCGCGGGAACTTGACGGCCAATTCGTCGACGCCCGCGGACAGGTCGCGGCTGAACGGCTGGTCCACGTCACACAGGATGCCTTGGCCGGCGGAGAGGGCTTCCCGGCCGCCGCGGTGGTTGAAGTGGCCGGTACCACGCAGAATGAAATAGGCCACCACGCCCTCGGCGGGGTGCTCGGCGATTTGCCGGTGGTCGCGCTCGACCACATGCGGGGTACCGCGGACCCTGGCAAGATGCAGCGTCGGCAGGTTCAGGTTCAGTTCAACGCCCTGAAATGGCGCGTCTCCCAGTGTCTGCGCGCGCAGGCCAACGAGGGAACGCGCATTGTGCTGCTCCCACAGCGGGATCCGTCGTTCGTCCGGGATGCCTGAGGTGGCGAAGCGCGTCAGGCCGTGCGGGCGGCGTACGGCCCTGTCGGTGATGGGCGCGGGCCTCAACTCGGGCATCAGGAGGCCTGGCTACTCTGCCGGGACCACATCGGGCACCTCGCGGAGGTATCCAAGCGCGACGCACCGGGCGGCGTCGGCCAGGGCCAAAGCTCCTACGAAAAGTATGGTCTGGATCACACGCACCCCTTGAGCTTATCCGATGCGCCGGACGCACGACCTTGCCGGGGCAGGAATCCAAGCGTTCGCCCGAGCACGCCGGCGGCGCGCCCAGACGAACACCTCCCGCTCACCGAGTTTGCGTGACCGAGTCCGTGCCGCTGCCGTCGTAGAGGCCCTCCCAGGGGGAGGCGGAGATCGCCTCAGGCCGGGACGGCCAGGAGACGGCCTCCGGCCGGGACGGCCAGGTCACGGGCCCTGTAGTGTCCGACGGCGTGCTGTCCGACGGCGTGCTGTCCGGCGGCGTGCGGTGCGGCGGCGTACTGTTGGACGCCGTGCGGTGCGGGGCTGCACTGATTGAAGCGGTGCAGCCCGGGATGGCGTTCCCGGCCGCTGAACGCGTCTTGATCCTGATGCTGGCGAACATGGTCAGCGCGCAGTGCTGGCGGCGGAGCCGGCGCGGGTCCGGATGGCGTCGGCGACGAGGTCCATGGCCTCGGCGCTGGCCGGCAGGACGTTGACCATGGAGAAGAACGCGTGCATCTGCCCCGGCCAGCGGTGGTGTTCGACGTCGACGCCGGACGCTTCGAGGCGCGCGGCATAGGCCTCGCCTTCGTCGCGGAGCACGTCGTGCTCGGCCGTGATCACCAGGGCGGGCGGAAGGTCCGCGAGCGACTCCGCCCGGAGCGGCGACGCCTCGGGATTGGTGCGTGCGGCAGGCTCCGGGACGTAGTGGTTCCAGAACCAGTGCATGAACTCTGTGGTGAGGAAGGATTGGTTTTCCGGTGCGAGATAGGAAGTGCGGGTGAAGTCCGAGTCCGTCGCCGGGTAGAGCAGCACCTGGCCGGCGAGCTCCGGACCGCCGTTGTCCCGGGCGCGGATGGCCGTGACGGCGGCGAGGTTTCCGCCCGCGCTGTCACCGGCGACAAAGAGCGGCACGCGGGCCCCGGCGATCCGTTCGGCATTGTCGGCAGCCCACTGCAGGGCCGTCCAGGAGTCCTCGACCGGCGTCGGGAACGGGTGCTCGGGGGCCTTGCGGTAGTTGACCAGGACGACGGCGGCACCGGACTTTATGGCCAGCTGGCGGCCGAGGGTGTCGTAGCCTTCGATGTCTTCCAGGACCCAGCCGCCGCCGTGCAGGTAGACGAGCACGGCGTTCGGCTTCGCATTGGGGGCGAGGACCCGGACGTGGAACTGCCCGCCGTCGTAGCCGGCCAGGGTGTGGTCTTCGATGTTGTGCACCTCGGGGCCGGCGCCGTAGAGGTCCTTCAGTCCGCTGCCGGCGATCCGGGCTTCCGCGGCGGACAGTTCCCACAGGGGTTTGGCATCCGGTCCGGCGGCCTGGGCCATGCCGGTCAGGAACGCGGTAGTGGCTTCGTCAAGTGCCATTGGTTTCTCCTCTTTGAGATGTCGGCGGTGTGCTGAGTAATGGTTTTGAACAGAACGTACGGCGGCGGCCGGTCAGCTGATCGCGGACAGCCCGCTGAGCCGGTGCCAGGCACGGTTGTGGTAGACCAGAGGGCTGGATTCGGCCTCGGATGCCGGCTCCGCCACCGATGCCTGCAAGACCTGGACGGCCACCACCGTGGAGTCGCCGGCCTGCATCCGGTCCACGATCCGGCCGCGCAGCCAGGTCGGGGCGTCGTGCAGGACCGGCTCGCCGGTCACCAGCCGGGACCAGCTGGACGTATCCGCGAAGCGGTCGATCCCGCTCGTGGAGAACGTCTTGGCCAGTCCCATCTGCTCTGCGCCCAGCAGGTGGACCACAAGGGTTTCGGCCCGTGCCAGTGCCGGGGCGGTGGAGGAGAAGGCGGAGAGGGAAAAGACCAGCAGCGCCGGGCTGGCCGAGACGGAGATGACGGACGTGGCGGTCAGCCCGACGGGGCCGTCCCCGGCATCCGCGGTGATCACGGCGACGCCGGCCGGGTGGTTGCGGAAGGCGGCCTTGAAGTCGTCGGCGGAGAGCATATCCCCGGAGCCGACGCTGGCGACTCTGGCGGGGGACGGGATGGAAACAGCTGCGTTTGCGGCGCTCATTTCCCGGCCTCCGTGGCCGATGCCTTTTCAGCCGGCGCTTCTTCGGCGAGGGAGAAGAAGACCCATTCGGCGTTCCTGGCGAGGCCCGAGAGCATCCGGCCGCAGGCCTGGAGTACGACCGGGCCGGACGTCATGTGCTGCGTGCCTGCGTGCATGTCGCGGAAGAAGCGCTGCAGGTCGCCGTGCCGGAGGGCCGCCGTCGCCGCCCATTTATAGACAGTCATGCAGACGTCGTGGGCGGACCAGGTGGCGTTGTTCAGCGCGAGGCGGGTCAGCGTTTCCTGTTCGGCGGAGAGCAGTCCGCCGCTGTCCAGCGTGGCCTCGTTGTCCCTCCAGACCTCGAACACGAAGGCCCGGGCCGAGCGGAGGGTGGCTTCTGCCTTGGCGTATTCGGCGGCGAACTGGTCGGTGTCGACGCTGGCGCCCGGGGCCCCGGATTTCTTCTGGGCGAGCGTCTTCAGCTCATCGAGCATCCGGCGCCCGACGCCGAGCGCCCAGCCGGCGTGGTTGATGCCGGACATGTTGGCCAGCCCCATCCGGTAGAGGGCGCCGCCATAGACGCTCTCCTTGGTGGTGACGTCGTAGGTGTAGGACTCGGGCACGAACAGGTCTTCGCAGCTGTAGTCGATACTGCCGGAGGCCTTGAGGCCCATGACGTCCCAGTTGTCCACGATGGTGGCCTGTTCCTTGGGCAGCGTGAAGACCAGGGGCTGGCCGGTCTCCATCACGATGGCGGCCGTGTGGATGTGACTGGCGTGCGGCAGGCCGGAGGCGAAGCTCCATGACCCGGTCAGGAGGTATCCGCCGTCGACCTTCTTTGCCTGGCCCATCCGGGTGCCCTGGCCGGCCATCAGGTGGTAGCCGCCGTTGGCGAACAGCTCATCCGTGGCGTCCTTGCCCTGGTAGGCGGCGGTGGTGCCGGTGATCATCTGCAGGGCCATCACGGCCCAGCCGGTGGAAGCGTCGGCGTAGGAGAGCTTCTCGATGACCTCGATGACCTGGCGGGGGGATGCCTCATAGCCGCCGAGCTCACGGGGGATGCCAAGGCGGAAGACGCCGGAGTCGTGGAGGGCCTGGACAGCCGTGTCCGTGAGGCGCCCGAGTTCCTCGTTCTCATCCGCCTGCGACATCAGCAGCGGGCTGATTTCGTCGATGCGGACCAGCAATGCCGGGACGTCGTCGCTGACGTGCAGGCGGCCTGTCGATTCCAAAGCGGTCGATTCCAAAAGTGTCTGGGACATTTATTGCTCCTGGCTTGTTACGGTGCTGTCATTGCAATGTATGCGTGATCCGGCTCACCTTGGATACGATGGAGTGCACACCAATGTTGTGACAGCGAACACATCCGCAGGTGTGATTCAGGCTGGTGGTCACACGCATGGCGGTGCGGACCGCAGAAGAGACGTTGAATGAGCAAAACCCTGAATGACCGGGCAATGGTGCCACGGGTTTTCGCCGAACAGGCGAAGGACCCTGGGTCTTGGGGTGCCATGGTTTCGTCGGCGCTCCTCGCACTGGACATGGAAACCGACCAGCCCGAGTCCTTCACAGCCCGGATACGGAACCGCAGCCAGGGCGGCATCCATCTGGCGGAGATCGAGGCGTCCGGGCATGCGGCACGCCGCGGCGCGGAGCGCGTGGCCGAGGACGCGGGATCGCTGGTCCTCTGCCATGTCCTCAGCGGCGAGGGATACATCATCCAGGACGGCCGGCAGGCGCAGCTGGGCCCGGGGGACTTCGGCTTCTACCAGACGGCGCGGCCCGTCGAGATCGTTGTTCCGACGGGGTTCAACATCCTGTTCCTGAAGTTTCCGCAGTCCCTGGTCACGCTGTCGAGCCTCCAGATCGCGGACCTGGTCGCCGAACGGCTCGACAGCCGTTCGGGGCTGGGGCCGGCGATGGCCGGGCTTCTGGGCGGCCTGAACTCGGTGGTGGACACGCTCTCACCCGAACTGCAGATGCTGACTCTCCATAACGCGGTGGACCTGACGTCCACGATGATGCGCCACGAGCTGGCCGCCACCGTCAGCGCCGAACCGGCGGGGCAGAAGCGCGTCCGCTTCGAAAGCATCGCCGCGTACATCGACGCGCAGCTTCACGACCCGGACCTCACGCCCGGCCGCATCGCCGCGGCGAACTTCGTCTCGGTCCGCTATCTGCACGCCATCTTTGCCGAATCCGGCGAGACGGTAGGATCCTGGATACGCACCCGCAGGCTGGACCGCTGCGCCCGGGACCTGCGCGACCCCCGCCTGGCCGACAGCCCTGTGAGCGTCGTGAGCCACCGCAACGGGTTCAAGAACCAGTCCTATTTCAGCCAGATCTTCAAAGAAGCGATGGGCCAGGCACCCGCGGAATACCGGGCCGCGGCGCTGAAAGAGGGTAGACCGGCAGTTCACGGACCCCACAAACAGGAGTAGCCATGACGTTGTCCCGGGATGAAGACAGCTCGCTGCGGCACTGGAGCGCCCGCCTGATCCAGGCATTGCAGATCCTTGATCTGGAAGTAGACCACGAGAGGATCGTCGACGTCGCGAACGCGTCGGCGGAGGCTGTGAGCCCTAACGCGGGAGCCATCAGCGCGTTCATCGTCGGGTACGCGGCGGGCACGGCGTCCACCAAGGGACGCAAAGGCTCGCGGGAGGCCGTGCACGCCGCTGCCGAGAAGGTCATTGGACTGTGCAGGCACGGCGAGTCGGGCGGCCCGGACGAAGAGGGCTGGACCAAAACGGCCCAGTAGCGTCCAGGCCCAGCAACGACCAACAGCGAGGCGCCGCCGGATCAGATCCTCGGCCCCGGGGGACATGCCCTCCCCTCAGGTCCGGGGATGGACATGGTGGCATTATGTCCAGTGGCCGCGGGCGGGACTGGGCATGTCCCGTGGCGCCGGATGCCTACCGCGCCTGGGCCGCCCCGGGCGTCACCCGCTCGGCAGCGTCCGGTGTCTGGTCCGGGCTCGGCTCGAGACGGACGATGACCGCCTTGGAGACCGGGGTGTTGCTGCCTTCGGCCGTATGGTTCAGCGGGACCAGGACGTTGGCTTCCGGGTAGTAGGCGGCCGCACAGCCGCGGGCGGTGGGGTAGGAGACCAGCCGGAACTTGCGGACCATGCGCTCCATGCCATCCTGGTAATCGCCGCGGATGTCCACGTACTGCCCGTCGGCGAGGCCAAGCTCGGCGATGTCCTCCGGGTTGACGAACACGACGTGGCGGCCCTTCTTGATGCCCCGGTAGCGGTCGTTGTGCCCGTAGATGGTGGTGTTGAACTGGTCGTGGGAGCGGATGCTCTGCAGGATCAGCGTCCCTGCCGGCCGCTCGATATGCTCGAGCTCGTTCACGGTGAGGACGGCCTTGCCCGTCGGTGTCGGAAACGTGCGGGAATCCCGCGGCCCGTTGGCCAGGATGAAGCCGCCTTCCTGCCGGATCCGTTCGTTGTAGTTCTCGCAGCCCGCCACCACATGGGAGATGTGATCCCGGATGAGGTCGTAGTTCTTTTCGAAGCCGTCCCAGTCGGCGTTGATCTTCGTGCCTAGGACTTCCGTCGCCAGCCGGCTCACGATGGCCGGCTCCGAGAGGAGGGTGTGCGAGACGGGCTCGACGCTGCCCCGGGAGGGATGGACCGCGCAGACGGTGTCCTCCACCGACACGAACTGGGGCCCGGACTCCTGGATATCGATCTCGGTGCGTCCCATGGTCGGAAGGATCAGCGCTTCCGCTCCGGTCACCGTGTGGGACCTGTTCAGCTTGGTGGAGATCTGCACCGTCATCTCGGTCTGTTCCATGGCGGCCTGGGCGGCGTGCGTGTCCGAGATGGCCGCCACGAGGTTGCCGCCGAGGGCCATGAAGACCTTGATGCCGCCGTCGCGCATCCTGTTGATCGTCTCGACGGCGTCCGTGCCGTGTTCGCGGGGCGGCTCGAAGCCGAACTCCTTGCCGAGGGCCTCCATGAAGGACTGCGGCATCTGCTCCCAGATGCCCATGGTGCGGTCACCCTGGACGTTGCTGTGCCCGCGGATCGGGGAGGCGCCGGCGCCGGGTTTGCCGATGTTGCCGCGCAGCAGGAGCAGGTTGATGATCTCCTTGATGGTGGCCACGGCCTTCTTCTGCTGGGTGAGCCCCATGGCCCAGGTGATGATGACCTTGTCCGCCTTCAGATAGCGGTCAGCGAGCTCGTCGATATCCTCGGTGCGCAGGCCCGTGGCCTCCAGCACGGCCCGTTCGTCGAGTTCGGCCAGGTGCTTGGTGAGTTCTTCGAGCCCTTCGCAGTGCTCCGCCAGGAAGGCGTGGTCCAGCACGGTCCCCGGGTTCCTGGACTCGGCGTCGAGCACGCGCTTGGAGACTGCCTGCAGCAGCGCCATGTCGCCGCCGATCCGGATCTGCAGGAACTGGTCCGCGATCTGCGTGCCGTGGCCGACGATCCCCTTGACCTTCTGCGGGTTCTTGTACCGTCGCAGCCCGGCCTCGGGCAACGGGTTGACGGCGACGATCCGGCCGCCGTTGTCCTTGCACGCCTCAAGCTCGGTGAGCATGCGGGGATGGTTGGTGCCCGGGTTCTGGCCCATGATGATGATCAGGTCCGCCTTGGCATAGTCGTCGAAACTGACGGTGGCCTTGCCGATGCCGATGGTCTGCCCCATGGCCCAGCCGGAGGATTCGTGGCACATGTTGGAGCAGTCCGGCAGGTTGTTGGTGCCGTAGCCGCGGACGAACAGCTGGTACAGGAAGGCGGCCTCATTCGAGGTCCGGCCGCTGGTGTAGAACGCCGCATGATCGGGGGAGTCCAGGCTCTTGAGCTTGGTGCCGATGATCCGGATCGCCTCGTCCCAGCTGACCGGCTTGTAGTGGTCCTCGCCGGGGGCCTTGTAGACGGGCTCCGTGAGCCGGCCCTGCATGCCCAGCCAGTACTCTGAGCGGCTCCGCAGTTCGCTGACGGAATGCCCGGCCCAGAAGTCGGAGGCGATCACCACCGGCGTCGCCTCCCAGGTGACGGCCTTGGCGCCGTTCTCACAGAACTCGAAGGCCTTGCGGTGGTGCGGGTCCGGCCACGCGCAGCTGGGGCAGTCGAACCCGTCCTTCTGGTTCATCTTCAGCACCGTCCTGCGCGTGCGGTCCAGCCCCATGTGCTCGACGGCGGGCATCATCGAATGCAGGACCCCGGGGATGCCTGCGGCCCAGCTCTTAGGTCCGTCTCCGGCCTCGATATCCTGTTCGTCAACTTCCTCGATCCGAGGATTCTTGCGGGTCACCGTGAACTTCCCTTCTGAAAACACCGCCGGGACCCGATGGCGCCGACCTGCCGCTATGCGCCCTGCTTTCAGGCCTGCTACAGGCCTACCAGCTTGCCCCGGCTGCCGCAAGCAATCCGCCACCGCTGAACCCCGGTGGGGACAGGCGGAAAGGGGCTCGTCCAAGATTTGTCCCAGAGATCCCCTGGACTCGTCCAAGTTTTTTCGAGGGTAAATCCAAGTTTTCCGGAGGTCGCCACCTGCACTCTTGCACCATCATTCACTCCAAGAGGCAAGGTGCACCATGAATGTGTTCGCATGCACGAAAGTGGAGGGCCAAAGACGCGTCTTTGGCAAACCAACCCGTTTAGTCGCGGCAGGGACCGCAATGGCCCTGCTCAGTTTCGTCGGACTCACCACATCCGTGGTCGGTGCCAACGCCGTCGTGGCCCCCGTCGGGCAGGGGTTCACCGTGACCCCATCCGACCTGGCGTTCATCCTGAAACAAATCAAGATCGCGGAGCGGCACGCTGCAACGTTTACGCCCGATCAGCCGTGCGCCACCCTGGTGGGCCCCGGTCCCGACCAGATCCCCGATGCCCTCACGTCCTACGGTCTGCGGACGGTGGACGGCTCGTGCAACAACCTGATTCCGGGCCGGGAGAAATTCGGCGCGACAGACCAGACCTTCCCGCGCTTCACCAAACCCGTCTTTAAGGATGCCGAGACCACCCCGGCCGCCTTCGGGCCGCCAACTCCGACGTCCTACAAGCAGAAGAGTGGATTGGTGTTCGACTCGCAGCCGCGCGAGATCAGCAACCTGATTGTGGACCAGACCTCCACCAACCCGGCTGCCGTGGCGGCAGCCGCGTTCCCCGTGAGAACTCAGGGCAACCCAGGCCTTTTCCCGTGCATCACGGACCCGGTTCCCGGGCCTCCTGCAGTTGACGGAGTTCCCACCGGCTGTGTGCCGTCGCACCAGACTCTCTTCATTCCGAACGTGACCACGGATGTTGGTCTCTCACCGCCCTACAACTCCCTGTTCACCTTCTTCGGCCAGTTCTTCGACCACGGTGTAGACCAGACCGTCAAGAGCGGCGGCACGGTCTTTGTGCCGCTCCACGATGACGACCCGCTGATCGCCGGACCGGACCATATCCTCGGCAACGCTGACGACCTGCCCGCGAACCAGCGGTTCATGGTGCTGACCCGGGCGCAGAACCAGCCCGGTCCTGACGGCATCCTGGGCACCGCCGACGACATCCAGGACGCCACCAACGAGGACTCGCCCTGGGTGGACCAGAGCCAGACGTACACCTCGCACGCATCGCACCAGGTGTTCCTGCGCGAGTACGTGAACAACCCCGCAGGCAAGCCGGTCTCGACCGGCAAGCTCCTTGGCGGCCCGAAGAACCCCGACGGAACCCCCGGCCCCAAGGCCACCGGCATGGCCACCTGGGCCTCGGTCAAGGCCCAGGCCGCTTCACTGCTCGGCCTCCAGCTTAGGGACGTCGATGTGACCAACATTCCGATGCTGGCCACCGATCCGTACGGCAAGTTCGTGCCCGGTCCGAACGGGCTGCCGCAGTACGTGACGGCGACCGGCCTGGTCGAGGGAAACCTCACCTCGCCTGTTCCCGTTCCGGCCAACGCGCTCCATTTTGATACGCCGTTCCTGACGGACATCGCGCACAATGCGGACCCGGGCACGGTGGGACCCTGCACGACCGCCATCGGTGTGACGCCTCGGGTACCAACCGGTTGCCTCAGTCCCGATGCCGACAACGTGGCATCCGCGGACTTCGCTAACCAGCCGGCCGGTACGTACGACGACGAAATGCTGAACGCGCACTTCTGCGCTGGCGACGGCCGGGTCAATGAGAACATCGCGTTGACCACGATCCACCAGGTCTTCCACTCCGAGCACGACCGGCTCGTGGATGACATGAAAGCTACCCTGCTCGCGGACGCAGCCCCAGGAAGCGCAGGCGCCGCAGCCCTGGCCGAGTGGCAACTGCCGGCCGTCGGTGCCAACGGGTGGAACGGGGAGCGCCTGTTCCAGGCTGCCCGTTTCGTCACCGAGATGGAGTACCAGCACCTGGTGTTCGAGGAGTTCGGCCGCAAGGTCCAGCCCGCGATCCAGCCCTTCCACGTCTACCACTCAGACATCAACCCCGCGATCCACGCAGAGTTCGCCCACGCCGTGTACCGCTTCGGCCACTCGATGCTGGACGACACGGTCGCCCGCACCAACATAAACGGGACGGACAACTCTGTTCCGCTGCTCAAGGCGTTCCTGAACCCGCCGGAGTATTTCAACGGCGGTTCTGCCGGCGATCTCACTCCTGAGCAGGCCGCCGGCAGCATCGTCATGGGCTCGGCGGACCAGACGGGCAACGAGCTCGACGAGTTCGTCACCGAAACGCTGCGCAACAACCTGCTGGGTCTGCCCCTGGACCTGCCCACGATCAACATGACGCGGGCCCGTGACGCGGGCGTCCCGCCGTTGAACAACGTCCGCAGGCAGATCTTCGCGGCAACCAACGACGGTCAGCTCAAGCCCTACACCAGTTGGTCGGACTTCGGCCAGCACCTCAAGCACCCGGAGTCGCTGATCAACTTCGTGGCGGCGTACGGCACGCACCCGTCCATCACCGGCCAGACGACCCTGGCCGGCAAGCGGGCAGCGGCCAAGGCCATCGTGGACCCGGCACCAACCGACACCACCCCGATCCCAACCGACGCGGCGGAGTTCATGTTCGGCACGGGACCAACGTATGCGAGCACGGCCGACGGTGTGACCACTACGGGCGTCGACGACGTCGACCTTTGGGTTGGCGGTCTCGCGGAGATCACGAACCTGTTCGGCGGCCTGCTCGGCACCACGTTCAACTACGTCTTCGAGAACCAGATGACCGACCTGCAGAACGGGGACCGGCTGTACTACCTGGCCCGTACCCCGGGAATGAACCTGCGGACGCAGCTCGAGGGCAACTCGTTCGCCGAGATGATCCAGCGCAACACGGACGGCACGCACTCTCTGAAGGCTGACGTGTTTGCCACGGCCGACTGCAAGTTCCAGCTCTCGAACCTCAATGGAACGCCCGCCGGCTTCACTGCCTTCGGATCGACGGTCGCCGACGACACGACGACCCCCGACTGTGACGAGTCCAAGCTGCTGCTGCGCAAGCCGGACGGTACCATCCAGTACCGCCAGGTCAACAGCGTCGATCCAGTGGGAATTAACGGGCAGTCCGTCTACAACGGCACGCCCGGCGTCGACCGCATCTATGGCGGCAACGACAACGACACCTTCTGGGGCGGCGCAGGCAATGACGTCATCGAAGGCAACGGCGGCGACGACGTCATGCTCGGCGGCGACGGCAACGACATCATCACCGACCTTGCCGGTGACGATGTGCTGAAGGGCGGCCCCGGCAACGATGCCCTCGACGGAGGAATCGGCAACGACATCTTCATGGGTGGCGATGGCCAGGACTTCATCAACGGCGGAGCCAATGACAACGAGACCTTCGCAGGTCCCGGCAATGACTTCGTCATCGCCGGTCAAGGCGCGGACGCCGTCTTCGGCGACGGAGGCGACGACTGGATCGAGGGCGGCTCCGGCCAGGACCTGTTGATCGGTGACCATGGTGCCCCGTTCTTCGATGATCCCGCCCAGGTCAAGCCGGGCAACGACATCATGATCGGCCAGGTAGGAGAAAACGACTACGACGCCGAGGGCGGCGACGACATCATGACGGCCAACGCGGCCATCGACCGGTTCGCCGGTGCCGCCGGGTTCGACTGGGCAATCCACCAGTACGACACCGTCGGAGCCGACGACGACATGATGATCAACAACAACCTGATCGGGCTGCCTCTCCCTGTGGTCGTGAACCGCGACCGCTGGCAGGAGACCGAGGCCAACTCGGGGTCTGCGTTCAACGACACCATCCGTGGCGACGACGCTGTGCCGAGTGCCGTCGGTGGTGCCGGCTTCACCGGCTGCGACGTCCTCGACCAGGCTGGCGTCGACCGGATCAACGGACTGGGAGCCCTGCTGCCGCCGCTGTCCGGCGACCTGGCTGCGGTGGTCGCGGCCTCGGCGAACAAGTCCTGCCCGCTCAGCGGCCCGATCTGGGGAGAAGGCAATATCCTCCTGGGCGGTGCCGGAAACGACACGATCGTAGGTCGAGGCGGTGACGATATCATCGACGGGGACAGGTCGCTGGCTGTCCGGATCAGTGTTCGCACCAATCCGGCCGATCCGTCGACCGAGATCGGCAGCGCCGATCTCATGGAGAGCCAGTACAAGCGTGACGCATCGGGCGCCCTCTTCGGCCCGACGTTGCAGGCCGACGTATTCGCTGGTGTCATCGACCCCGGCAACCTGGTGGCCGTCCGGGAGATCCTGAGCCCGGCTGCCGGGACGGACACGGCGTCTGTCGACACCGCGGTCTTCTCCGGCCCGCTGTCGAACTACACGATTGTCGCAGCACCGGCGACGGGCACGACCTTGGCCTCGGTTAAGGTCACCCAGACCGGCGCCAACGTAGCCGGCCAGAAGGTCAGTGACGGAATCGACACCCTGCGCAACATCGAGATGCTCCAGTTCTCCGACCAGACAGTGTCTGTCGCATCCACGGTTGCACCTCCGGTACCTCCGGTACCGGCGGTACCGGCGGCACCGGCGGCACCGGCGATCGGCGCAGCGACTGCCGGGACAGGTTCGGCGACCGTGAGCTTCACGGCCCCTGCACCCAACGGGAGCCCGGCGATCACAAGCTTCGAGATCGTCGCGACCCCGGCGACGGGCCCTGCCATCACGGTGACAGGAATCCCGGCGACCGCAACCAGCGGCACCGTTACCGGCCTGACAGGCGGGACGGCGTTCACCCTCCAGGTGCGCGCCGTGAACGCAAACGGTCCCGGCCCGCTGTCGGCGGCCTCCAACCCGGTCACCCCGACAGCACTGGACACGGTGGCTCCGACGGTAACGGCACGTACCCCGGCATCGGGTGCCTTCTCCGCCAGCCGGACCGCGAATCTGACGGCAGCGTTCAGCGAAGCGGTGGCGCCAGTGACGGGAACCAACTTCCAGCTGCGGGGGCCCACCAATGCGTTGATCCCCGCCGTCGTGTCCTACAACCCGCTGACCCGGGTTGCCACTCTGAATCCGAATGGCAGCTTGGCGAACGACACGAAGTACACGGTGACCCTCTCGGGTATCCGTGACCTTGCGGGCAACACCATGGCGACGACCACCTGGTCGTTCACCACCGGACCCGGCCCCACCATCACCGCCACGACTCCCGTTTCGGGAGCCACCGCGGTGCGGCGGAACGCCAATGTGACAGCCACCTTCAGCGAGGCCATCACCGGCTTCGCGGTTGCCGGCAAGGTCCGCATCGAGCGGGTCTCGAACGGAGTTCCGTTCAGCTCGGCGGTGTCGTTCAACGCCCTGACCAGGGTGCTGACGATCAACCCGACCGGCAGCCTTGTCGCGAACACCCAGTACAGGGTCACCATCACCGGTGGCACGACCGGGGTCCGGGACCTGGCCGGTAACCCGCTGACCACCCGTGTATGGACGTTCACCACGGGAGCAGCGCTGTAGCACCAGTCCGGGATGGCCGGCTGGCGGGTCCGCAGGGGCCCGCCATCCGGCTTCCCCACATGGTCGAAAATGCCTTTTTCGGCCCTCTATACACAGTTCGAAGGTTCATTCTGATTTCCCACCTTGGAGGGGCCATGACCACACGACGAGACTTGTTGAAACTGGGTGCCGTCGGCGCATTCGGTCTGGCAGGAATGAAGGGAGGAGGCGACGACGGCGCCCCCGTGCCGCCTCCGGCGGGGACTCCTTTGACCCCCAGCCTGCTGGCGCCCCGGAACACGCCCATTCCCTACGCCGGGGTGTTCCGCCGCCCGCCGGAGCTGCTGCCCTTCGAAAAGGGCTACGACGGCGGGGACCCGTCGCGCCCCTTTGAGCGCTACGCCCTGACCCAGCAGCTCGGCCAGGCTCAGTTTGTGCCCGGGCTGATGACAACCCTGGCGGGCTACAACGGCATCTTTCCCGGCCCCACCATCCGGGCCGCCCAGGGCACCAGGATCGAAGTCCGCATCCGGAACGCCTTCCCGGGGTCCGGCCTGCTTTTTCCCGGCCCCATCAACACCGTCACCCATCTGCACGGCTCGGCCTCGCTCCCGCAATACGACGGCTACGCCAACGACATCACCGTTCCGGGCAACGTCAAGAACTACCACTACCCCAACTGGCAGACGGCGCGGACGCTCTGGTACCACGACCACAAGCACCACATCACGGCCCAGAACGTGTACTCCGGACTCGCCGCCTTCTACCCCCTGTCCGACAAATACGAGCGCGCCCAGCTGCCCCAGGGCGAGTTCGACGTGCCGCTGATGATCTCGGATGCGATGTTCAACGCCGACGGCTCCCTCGGGTACAACGACAACGGCCAGAAGGGGCTCTGGGGCGACATCATCATGGTCAACGGCGTGCCGTGGCCGACCATGAAGGTCAAGCCCCGGATCTACCGTTTCCGAGTGCTCGTGGCCTCCATCTCGCGCTCCTACCGCCCGACGCTCTCGACCGGGGAACCCGTGTATATTGCTGCCACAGACGCCGGCATGGTGCCCAATGTCCAGGCCGTGAAATCCTGGCGGCAGGGCACCGCCGAGCGCTACGAGGTCCTGATCGACTTCCGGCACTACAAGGCCGGGCAGCTGATCGAACTGCGCAACCTCAGCAACAAGAACAACATCGACTTCGCCAACACCGGAAAGATCATGCGGTTCGAGGTGGTCGCCGACTCCGGCTCCGGTGCCGGCTCCATCCCCAGCATCCCCGCCACGCTCGACGACGGCGGCGCCCTCAATCCGACCAGGGGCGGCATTGCCACCATGAATCTGACTCCTGACATGGCCGTGGCAAAACGCGAGCTCAAGTTGTTCAGGGCGAATGGACAGTGGACCATCAACGGTGTGACGTGGGCCGATGTGGAGAAATCAGGGTTCAAGAAGCTGTTCGGCAATCCCCAGCCCTACGACGTCGAGCAATGGACCATCACCAATGCGTCCGGCGGCTGGTTCCATCCGCTCCACATCCACCTGATCGACGCCAAGATCATCGCCCGCAACACCAACGGCGGGAAACCCTTCGCCTGGGAAACCGGCCCCAAGGACGTCTTCTATGCGGGCGAGAACGAATCCATCACCGCGCTCATGCAATTCGCGACGGGTGCGGACGCAGGAGGGCGGTACATGGTCCATTGCCACAACCTGGTGCACGAGGACCACGACATGATGGTGCAGTTCTCCATCGGCGATCTGCGGAACAACGACCCCATCAGTTCCGATCCTCCGGTCTGGGACGCGACCCCCGAAGGCTCGTATCCGCCTGCCTACCGGCCAGGCTTTCCCTCCGGGACCTGACATGAGGAACATCGGACAACTGGCCGCTGGTGCACTGCTCGTCCTGGCACTGAGCGCCTGCACGGGCGGAACGCCGGATCCGCCCGGAACACCGGCGTCAGGCGCGGCCGTGAATCTCGAGACGGGAACCGACGTCGGCAACGGACGCCCCGCCGTCAGCCATGACGGGCTGATGGTGCGCCGCCGCGTGGTGATCGCCGTCCACCCGACGCCGGAGGCCGACCTGGCGTCCCTGCGCAGCCAACTCGACAGGGCAGCGGCTGAGCGTGGCATCACCTTGTCCGACGTCTCCCCTGATGTGCTCGACGAGGCGGTCCTCGAGCAGTTGGATCCGGGGCTGACCGTGTCCCTCCCGCCCGAACGCACGCGCGAAGATGCAGGTGCGCTGACCGACCGCGCATTCGGCCGTGTTGGGTCCTTCACCGGAGTGGACAGTGTCCATATCGGGTCGGTATTGGTGCACGACCTGCAGTTCGCTGTCCCTTCCAGTGACCCGGCTTCCCTGGCGGCGGCGATCGAAACGGAAGGCATTCTCGCGGATGCACTCGGAAACTACACGACCTCGATGGACAGCGGCACGCTCGGGGTTGCTTACACGGGGCCGTTGCTCAGCGACGCGCTCGTCGAATCAGTTCGCGCCGGAATGGCCCGGGACGCCGGCGTCGAACCCGGCGACGTGAAACTGAACCCCCGCTCGACCTCCGGGGAGGGCGTGGATCTGTCCCGCGAGCCGGCGCCGGAGTCCGGGGAAAGCAAGGCATCGCCTGGTCATCAGGGCGGCCACTGACCACGGACGTGACTTTCGGCCCTAGGTGCGCAGACATCGTGCGCGGAAGCTTGGAGACAAAGCGCGATTCACAAGTCCAACGCGTGCCCGACCATGCACCCCTCGTGGCTCCGGCAGCCCGTTGCCGGACGGATACGGGCAACGGAACGGGAGCACCATGAAACACCAGCAGCCGGGCGTGCGGTTCCCAGGAGCCACCGATACGGGCCGGAGTGCCAGGCGCCAGGCGAAGATCTCCGGCGAGGAGCCCCGATGAATCCCGCGGCGGTCACCAGGACCTCCGTGCTGCAGCAGATCCACGCCCTCGCCCGGCCGCTGAAGACCGACCGGGACCTCAACGGGCTCGTGCGGCGTGCCGGGGACTGCCGCTTCACTGCGATTGGCGAGGCTTCCCACGGCACCCACGAGTTCTATACCTGGCGGGACACCCTCAGCCGGAGGCTCATCGAGGAGCAGGGCTACGACTGGATCGGGGTCGAGGGCGACTGGCCCGACTGCTGGCGCATCAATCGCTGGGTGCGCGGCCAGAGCGGGCAGGACCAGGGTGTCCACGCCCTGCTCGCCGGCTTTGAACGCTGGCCGACCTGGCTCTGGGCCAACGAGGAAGTGGCGGCCTTCCTCGACTGGCTGCGCACCTGGAACACCAGGCGCCCGATGGCCCGGCGGGTCGGATTCTACGGGCTGGACGTCTATTCCCTGTGGGATTCCCTGCGCGAGACCATGGACTGGCTGCAGGAGCATGTCCCCGACTCCGTCCCCGCGGCCAGGCGTGCCTGGCAGTGCTTCCTGCCGCACCACCAGGATCCGCATGAATATGCCTGGAGCACGCGGCTGGTACCGGAGTCCTGCGAGGCCGACGTCGTGGCCCTGCTCACGGAAGTCAGGAACCGGGTGTCCAGCCCCGGTGACCATGGCGAGGACGCCTTCGACGCCGTCCAGAACGCCGAGGTGGCCGCCAACGCGGAGCACTACTACCGCGTCATGGTCCGTGGCGACCGGCAGTCCTGGAACATCAGGGACCACCACATGGCGGACACGATCGACAGGATCAGCCGGCACCTGGGCGCGGCGTCCAAGGGGCTGATCTGGGAGCACAACACGCACGTCGGGGATGCCCGGGCCACCGACATGGCCCGGGACGGCCTCGTGAATGTGGGGCAGCTCCTGCGGGAACGGCACGCCAGTGAGGGCGTGATGCTGGTGGGGTTCGCCTCCCACCGCGGCGAGGTGATCGCCGCCGACGCCTGGGGCAGCCCGGAGCGGATCCTCCGGGTTCCGCCCGCGCGGCAGGGAAGCCACGAGGACTTCCTCCATGAGGCCCTCGGCGTGCCTTCCGTCCTTGAATTCGGCGACGACAGGTCCGGGCCGTGGCTCTCGACCTGGCTCGGGCACCGTGCGATCGGAGTGGTCTACAACCCGGCGCGGGAGCTCGGGAACTACATCCCCACCCGGATGGGGGAGCGCTACGACGCCCTGATCTGGCTCGAACACACGGCAGCGCTGCGTCCGGTGCATCATGAGGAACCGCCCCGGGAGCCGGAGTTCGAGACCGAACCCACCGGTTTCTAGGCAATGGAAAGAGCAGGATCCGCAATGAATAGACCAATCGTCGTCGGCATCAACGGGTCCGCGGGAAGCGAGGCCGCACTGGCGTGGGCCCTCCAGCGTGCGTCCCGGCACAAGCTTCCGGTGATCGCCCTTTACGCAGTGGACGACCGCTGGATGTCCCCGGACTTCCAGTACCACGAAATCGTCCGGGAATCGGGGATGGAACTGCTGCAGAAAGTGCAGGCCAGCGCCCGGGAGCAGGCCCCCGACGTCGAGGTCGAGACCCAGCTCCGGCACGGCAGCGCGGGTGCGGCCCTGCGGGAAGCGTCCAAGGCAGCCTCCATGCTGGTGGTTGGCGCGCATGACCGGCACTGGCTGGACGGCGGGCCGATGACCGACCGCGCCCTGCAGGTTGTTTCCGCCTCGGACAGCCCGGTCGCTGTCATCCCGCCAACGCCGGGGACGGGCGGCCACGGCGTTGTGGTCGGCGTGGACGGATCCGAGGAGTCACTCCAGGCCGTGTCCTTCGCCGCCGCCGAGGCCGACCGTGGAGGCGATGGGCTGACGGTGGTCCTTGCCTTCCGCAGCCCGGCCAGGTGGGTCGAAAACGAGCTGCCGGCCAGCGGGCTGGCTGCGACCATCGTTGAAGAGGACCGTGTGGTCCTCGCCGAATCGGTGGCAGGACTGGGGGACAGGTACCCGGATCTCGTGATCAACCGGCGGCTCGAAACGGATACCGAACCTGCCAAGGCCCTGGTCGGGATCGCGCGGGAGGCCCGGTTGCTGGTGATCGGCAGCCGCGGACGGGGAGCATTCTCCCGGCTGGTGCTGGGCTCCACGGCCCACTCCGTGCTGCTGCACGTGCCCTGCCCCACCGTCGTCACGCGGCTGCACAAGGTCAAGCACGACGGCGGCTGACGCCGGCATAGTCTGCACCCAACAAGGAAAGCCCCCTCAACGTGAGGGGGCTTTCCTTGTCGTTCGTGCAAGTTGCCCGTGCAGGTCGACCGTGCAATCAGCGTGCCTGGCCGGAGCCTGCCTGAAACCGGCTGCCTAGATCCACTTCGGTGCGGCCGGAACCGCATCAACCGACCCGGAGGCCGCGTCCGCTGCCGGCCCGACGGCGGTCACGCCGCCGCTGCCCCGGCCGGCGGCCCACTGAACCACCGCGGGCAGCGGGCCGGAGACTACCGTCGGGGACTCCGCTGAGGTGTCGCCGAGGGTGAGCTCCGGTTCCTGGCCGGTCACGTTGACCACGAGCCCGGTATCGGTGCCACGGGTTTTCCAGGCGCCCGTGATGTCCTTGAGCAGGCGGGCAAGGACCGGTGCCGGGATGTCCGCGAAGGTGGCCCCGTTGGCCAGGTCCACCGCGTGCATCCAGACCTCGCGGGTGCGCATCCAGACGGTTTCCTCGGCCGGGACGATCCGGCCCTGGGCCGTTTTGACCTGGTGGCGCCACGCGTCCTCGGGCAGGTCCCGCCACTCCACGTTCAGGTGCACGGCGGAGTGGTCGAAGAGGTGCCGGAGCGCGATCGGGCTCAGCGTGGCGCCGAACTCGATCTCGTGGTTGCGGGCCTCGGGAGAGGGGTACATCGGGGTCTCCACCCCGGTGGCCGCCCACTCGACGAGCCGTGCGATGGCCCGGGCGTTGTAGCCGATGTGCGCCGTGATGTGGCGGCGGCTCCAGCCCGAGAGCAGCGAATCGCCGTCGAGCTCCGCGTCGGACAGCTCGTTGAGCTTGCGGGCGAAGAACGCCGTGCCCCGCCGGGCCTGGAGCAGGGCCCCGAGCAGTTCCGGGTCCGTCGTCCGGTCGTGGCGTTCAACCATCAGGCTTCCTTGATGACGCGGTTCTTCAGCTGGCCCAGTCCCTCGATGGTGGTCACGAGGACCTGGCCCTCCTGGAGGTAGCGCTTCGGGTCCTGGGCATGGCCGACGCCGCCGGGCGTGCCGGTGGCGATCACGTCGCCCGGGTTCAGGGTGATGATGGTGGAGATGTAGGAGACCAGGAACTCGGGCGTGAAGACGACGTCGTTGGTGGGCGTCTGCTGCTGGATGTCGCCGTCCACGGCGGAGGTCATCAGGCCGGCGGTGAACTCGTCTTTGGTGACCAGGGCGGGGCCGAACGGGGTGGACTTCTCCCAGGTCTTGCCCTGCAGCCACTGGATGGTGCGGAACTGGTAGTCGCGCATGCTCACGTCGTTCAGGACGGCGTAGCCGGCGATGTGGTCCGCGGCGTCGGCCTCGCTGATCCGGCGGCCCTTCTTGCCGATCACGACGGCGAGTTCGGCCTCCCAGTCGACCTTGTCCGATTCCTGCGGCAGGGCCAGATCATCGTTCGGGCCGATCAGGGATTCCTGGTACTTGGCGAACAGGGTGGGGTACTCCGGGACTTCCCGGCCCATTTCCTTGATGTGGTTGCGGTAGTTGTGCCCGACGCAGATGATCTTGCCCGGGAACGGCACGACGGCATCCAGGTCGGCGCCTTCGGCCGGGTGGGTGGCGCCGGCGGCGGCCTTGGCCGTAGCTTCCCAGCCGGCGGTGTTGAGCAGTTCCCCGACGTCGGCGAAGCCTTCGATCTCGGTCAGGGTGCCGCCGTCCTGGCGGACAGCCTTGGTGACTGCGCCGGAGGCGGACTTGAGGCGGAGGGTGAGGAGTCTCATTTGTTGCGTCCTTCGATGTAGGTGCGGTTGAAGTTCAGCCGTTCAAAAATGGGGGCGTCACTGAAGCGGAAGAGATCGAAATCGGTCTCCGCCTGCGGGTCGGCCTGAAGGTCGGCCTGCAAGGACCAGGAAGCCCAGGACGGGACCACGAAGAGGTCGCCCTTCGCCAGGTTCTTCGTTTCCCCGTTGAGGACCACGCTGCCGGAGCCTTCGAAGACCTGCCAGACGCTGGAACCGACCTCGCGGATGGCCTCCGTGGTGGCACCGGCGCGCAGGCGGTGGAATTCGGCCCGAATGGTGGGCATGACGTCCCCGCCGGTGGTGGGGTTGGTGTAGCGGACCGCGGCGTGGCCCTGGGACACGGTGGCCGGGTGGCCCTCGTCCTCGAGCAGCAGCTGCTCGCGCAGCGCACGGTCCGTGTGCTCCCAGCGGTAGGCGGCGATGGGAGAGCTGGTGGTGTCATCGAGCCCGGAGAGCGGACGCAGGCCCGGGTGGGCCCAGAGCCGCTCGGAGCGGGAGATGTCCGGAGTGGCCTCGTCCGTGACGCGTTCGGTGCCGAACTCGAAGAAGCCGGCATCGGCGTAGTGCACGAACGGGATGTCCAGGCCGTCGATCCAGGCCATCGGCTCATCCGTGTCATTGTGGTGGCCGTGGAAGTTCCAGCCCGGGGTCAGCAGGAAGTCGCCGCGGGACATGCGCACCGGGTCGCCGTTGACGACCGTCCAGACGCCCTCGCCCTCGACCACGAAGCGGAAGGCGTTCTGCGAGTGGCGGTGCTCCGGGGCGGTCTCGCGGGCGCCGAGGTACTGGATGGCCGCCCAGAGCGTGGGGGTGGCGTACGGGGTCTTGCCCAGGCCCGGGTTCGCGAGGGCAATCGCGCGGCGTTCCCCGCCGCGGCCCACGGGCACCAGGTCACCGGCGCGGGCCGCCAGGGGGTAGAGGTCGTTCCAGCGCCAGACGTGGGGGATGGCTTTGGGCGAGGGGACCATGGGCATGAGGTCCGCGATCTGGGTCCACAGCGGGATTAGGTTTTCGGTCTCAAAATCCTGGTACAGCTTTTCCAGCTGTGCAGCCTCCTCCGGCGTCGGCTCCGCAGCGTTGTGCTGGGCGGCGACTGATTCATGCGTGGTGTTATCGGCGCTGATGGACACGTGGACCTCCTCGGTTGGTGCAGAACAGTTCGTGGGCGTTTACCGACTCTACGGAGGCCCGCGTGTGACTTCCAACATATTCTGCACAACAGAATCCCCGCTTTGCGAGAAAACTGCGAGAAAACAGGGATCAGTCCCGTTCCGCCGGATTGGCTGCGATATCGATCTCCAGCTGGCGGCAGGTTTCGCGCAGGGCCGGCACCAGCCCGGCGTCGAAAACACTCCGGAACCGGGTCGCAGGGGTGGCGACACTCAGGGCGCCCACCACGTCCCCGCGGATGTTGTGCAGCGCCATCCCGAGCGCGCTGACGCCATCCTCGGTGCCTTCGAAATTCGCGGCGAACCCGTTGCCGCGGATGGTCTCCAGCTCGCGCAGGAATGCCGGGTATTCGCCGTCCGGAATGGTGTCGCCGGCGGTGCCGCCGTCGATGTCGCTGCTGCGGAACAGCTGTTCCAGCATCGGCAGTTCCAGTTCCGCCAGCATGGCCTTGCCGCCGGAGGTCCTGTTCGCCGGCATGACGGTGCCCTGCCTGTCGCCTACCCGCAGGACATTGTTTCCTTCCACGGTGGCCAGAAACCGGACTTTCGTGCCCACCCGGACCATGAGGTTGACCGTTTCGTTGACCTTCCCGGAAAGGAGCTCCATGTGCGGCTGCGCAATGGTGCGCAGCAGCCTGGTCCAGCTGAGCCCTGCCGGCCCCACGCCCATGGCGGGACCGGGGACGTAGCGGCGGGTTTCGTCCTGCACGGCGAAGCCCCGGTAGACGAGCATGGCGAGCAGCCGGTGGGCGGTGGACGGGGCCACGCCGAGCTCGGCGGCGGCGTCCTTGAGGCGCAGGGCGCCGCCGTCGCGCAGGAGCTGCAGGAGCAGCAGGGCGTTGTCCACGGCTTCGATGGAGTAGGTCGGGCGCTTTTGGGCGGGCCTGCTGGCGGTCCTGCGTGATGGGTTGTTCTGCACATCAGAATTGTATTGTGGTTCACGTGCCATGACGACGACAGTAGTGGGATGAATCACACACCTTCCGCTCCAGCGCCGGAGCGGCCAACACCCGGGTCCACCTTCCCCGGCGCCGGCGACGGGCCTGCATCCCGGTTTTCGCGACGGTCAGCCCTCGCCGTCCTTGTCTGCTGGCTTCTGGTGGTCTTCGATGGATACGACCTCATCGTCTACGGCACCGTCCAGTCATCGCTGATCGCCGATACCGGCTGGGGCCTGACGAAGGCCACCGCCGGCACCATCGGTTCCATGGCCTTCCTGGGCATGATGATCGGAGCGATCTTTGCCGGCCGCATGGCCGACTCCTGGGGCCGCCGCCGCACCATCCTCGGCTGCGCCATTGTCTTCTCGCTGTTCACCATCCTCTGTGCGTTTGCCCCCAATGCCCCGTTCTTCGGTGCCATGCGCCTGCTCGCCGGGATCGGACTCGGCGGGCTCGTGCCCTCGGCCAACGCCCTCGTCGCCGAGCTGGTGCCCGCCAAGTGGCGGTCCACCATCGCCACCCTGATGATGTCCGGCGTCCCGATCGGCGGCTCCATCGCGGCCCTCGTGGGCATCCCGCTGATCCCCGCCTTCGGCTGGCCGGCAATGTTCCTCGTTGCCGTGCTCGCCCTGCTGGTGGTCGTTCCGCTGGGCCTGCGCTTCCTCCCCGAGACACTGGCACCGAGCCGCGGCACGACGAAGATCAAGGAGCCGGCCGGCTTCGCCTCGCTGCTTCGTGCCCCGTACCTGGGCATCAGCCTGCTGTTCGCCCTGGCGACGCTGGCCACCCTGTTCGCCTGGTACGGACTCGGCACCTGGCTGCCGAACCTCATGCAGCTGGCAGGCTACAACCTGGGCTCCGCCCTGACGTTCGCCCTGGCCCTGAACCTCGGTGCCGTGGCCGGATCGGTCATCACGGCCTGGGCCGGCACCCGTTACGGTCCCGTGCCGACGGCGATCGCCGCCGCTGCCGTCGCCGCCGTCGCCCTCGTGGTCCTCGTCACTGGACCGTCCGTCGGCGTCGTTTACCTCATGCTCGTCCTGGCCGGCGTCGGCACCCACGGCACGCAGTGCCTGATCATCGCCGCCGTCGCGGGCCACTACCCCGGCCACCTCCGCGGAACCGCTCTCGGCTGGGCCCTGGGTGTAGGCCGGATCGGCGCCGTCGCCGCACCGCAGGTCGGTGGGCTCCTGCTGGCCGCCGGGCTGGGCGTCAATTCGAACTTCCTCGCCTTCGCCGCGGCAGCCGCCATCGCGGCGGTACTGCTGGCCGCGGTCGGCATCAAACTGAAGTCAAAATCATCAACCTCACAAGGAGTTAGCAATGTCTGAGCACGCCAAGGCCACCGATATCCTGGTCATCGGAGGGGGAATGGCCGGACTGGCCGGTGCCCTCGCACTGCGCGAAAACGGCGCGAACGTTACCCTCGTGGAACGGGCCCCCGAATTCGGCGAGGTCGGAGCGGGGCTGCAGATGGCGCCCAACGCCTCCCGCGTCCTGCGGCGCTGGGGCCTGCTGGAGAAGGCGCTGGAAATCGGCGTCCAGCCCAAGCACCTCGTCTTCCGCGACGCCGTGACCGGCGAAGAACTCACCCGCCAGGCCCTGGGCGGCGAATTCGAGGAACGCTACGGCGCACCGTACGTCGTGATCCACCGCAGCGACCTCCACCGCGTCCTGCTGGAGGGCTGCGAGGCGGCCGGCGTCAATCTCGTCAACGACGTCATGGTCGAGAGCGTGGAAACCGTAAACGGCCGCGGTGTCGCCCACACGGCGGCCGGCGTGGATTACGAGGCCGACGTCGTCATCGGCGCCGACGGACTGAAGTCCACACTGCGTCCCCTCGTGGCAAGCGACGAGCCCGTCCCCTCGGCCTACGTGGCCTACCGCGGCACCGTGCCGATCACCGACAGCACCCCCAAAGCCGACCTCGAAGACGTCATCGTCTACCTCGGACCGAACTGCCACCTCGTGCAGTACCCGCTCCGCAAGGGCGAACTGCTGAACACCGTCGCCGTGTTCAAGTCCCCGTCCTTCGAGCGCGGCGAGGAGCAGTACGGTGGCGTCGACGAGCTCGAGGATGCCTACAAGGACTGCGTCCCGGCGGTCCAGGCCGCACTGAAGAACCTGGCCACCGGCATCCGCTGGCCCATGTACGACCGCGACCCGATCGAAAACTGGGTCGCCGGCCGGATGGTCCTGATGGGCGACGCGGCCCACCCGATGCTGCAGTACCTCGCCCAGGGCGCCTGCCAGGCCCTCGAGGATGCCGCGGTGCTGCAGGATGTCAGCAACGGCACGGTCTTTACGGCGGAAGGGGTCAACCCGGAAGCCTGGGATGGTGCCATCCGCGAATTCAACAACGTCCGCGCCGCTCGCACCGCCCGGGTCCAGCGCACGGCCCGCATCTGGGGCGAATCCTGGCACGTCTCCGGGCTGGCCCGCACCCTGCGGAACCTGCTGTTCAAGAGCCGCAAGGACAACGATTTCCAGTACAACGACTGGCTGTACGGCCAGGCCGGCGAGGGCGTCCCCGCTGCGGAAAGCCCGGCACGCCGGGTACACCTCCCCGCCTGAGGCCCCGCGGCCGGCGGCCCCCCGAGCGGGCAGTCCACGCCCCGGATTCGGGAAAAGTCGGGCGCGAAGTGTCCGCTCGGCGGAGGCCGCTACCACCCGGCGGGCCGGCCGGGGCGCCGGCCGGGGCCATCCAGTGCCCCGGCCGCGCGTCGTGACTGCCCCAACGCAGAATGCAGGGCGCAGAATGCCGGACACCGAACAGGTGTCCGGCATTCTGCGTCTCCGGGTGATGTTTTGCCGGGCCGCCCTTCCCGCGTACGATCTATGGGGTTTCAAGCTGCATTGCCGTTGGCCGCAAGTCATTCCATCCGAACTCCGGATGAACACTGCGGGGCAGGACGGCAACGGGGAAGTGAAACTGCTGACCGTCGACTCTGCAGATTGGGCAACAGGTGGAAATCACCGTAATGGTGGCGCTGGTAATCTCGCTGGCGCTGTTCTTCGACTTCACCAATGGATTTCATGACACCGCCAACGCGATGGCCACTCCCATCGCTACCGGTGCCATCAAACCGAAGACGGCAGTCGCCCTGGCGGCTGCACTGAACCTGGTGGGTGCGTTCCTGTCCACGGAGGTAGCCAGGACCGTCTCCGGCGGCATCATCCGGGAAGGATCCGAGGGAATCCAGATCACCCCGGACATCATCTTCGCGGGCCTGATGGGCGCCATCCTGTGGAACATGGTCACCTGGCTCAAGGGCCTGCCCTCGAGTTCCTCCCACGCCCTCTTCGGCGGCCTGATCGGCGCCGCAATTGCGGGCATCGGCATCCACTCGGTGAACTTCGAGAGCCTCATGCAGAAGGTCATTCTCCCCGCGCTCTTCGCCCCCCTGATCGCAGGCGGCGTGGCCTACCTGTGCACCAGGCTGGCCTATGCGCTGACGTCCCGGCACGACCCGGAAACCGGGGACAAGCTCACGCAGAAGCGCGGCGGGTTCCGCACCGGCCAGATCTTCACTTCCAGCCTCGTGGCCCTCGCCCACGGCACCAACGACGCGCAGAAGACCATGGGCATCATGGGGTGGCTTGTGAATAAGTGAAATATCCGACGCTAGCTGTGGTGCCCTGCTAAAAGTAGGTTGGGCGTCCCGCCTCCTGGAATCGGCCGGGACTAGCCTCGATCTTTCATGAGGCGTGGTTTCCAGTGGGTCTGGGCTTACCGGCTGCCTGACGGTTCCTATGGTGGCATTTGGGTGTGACATTTGGACCGCTGGCCTGATGGCGGTTGTCGGTGACAGGTTCCACACCGGTCAGTGATGCTGGTGCTTTCTGGATGAGCGGCGGACGGTTGGCGGTCCAGGTTATGGCGGGCTCAGTACTGCGAGGCGTTTCATTCCTTTGAGCAGCAGCGTCACGTCCGGTGCTGTCGCGGCCAGGTGCAAGGTGGTTTGGCGGGCGTGGCTGGCGATTTTGCCGCCGATTTCGAACAGCCTGGCGCGGAGTTTCTTAGGCTCCCAGCGTCTGGCCTTTGTGCCGGTGAAGGCAATCATTTGGGTCCAGGCCATGATCTCAGCGGCGAGCATGACCACGTGGCACCAGAGTTCATTGCCGGTAAAGGCGTGGAAGGGCAGGTTGGCCAGGCCGGTGTCTTTGGCGTTGCGGATCCTGTCCTCGCAGCGTGCCCGGAGCCGGTGGCGGACCTCCAACGTGGCCAGATGGCCCTTTTCCTGGTTCGTCGCGATGGCCGTGTACCGGTGCCCGTCGATGTCGGTGATCCGCAGCTGGGCGCCGACGTGCGGGATTTCCTTGCGGACGATGACCCGCATCCCGGCAGGCCATGAGGACAGGTCCAGCATGCCGGTGATGTCGGCGACCCAGGCGCCGTCACGCTCAACCCCGTCGCTGTCGTACGCCTTGGTCCACCCGTCTTTGGCGACCAGGGGCAGGACAGCGGCCACCGCACCGTGGATCGGGAACCCCACGGAGTAGGAGAAGTTGCGACCCTTGGCAGTCAGCCAGTCCAGGAACCCGTGCGTGCCGCCGGCGGAATCGGTGCGGATCATAATCTTCCTCCCCGACCGGTACCCTTTCGGGAGTTGTTTGACAGAGTCCTTCACGACCTGGATGTGATCACTGACCGTGTTGGAGCCGGCATTGCCGGGCCGCAGCAGGGTCACCAGCGGCTCACCGGTGCCCAGAATCCCGTGGTCAAGGAAGGAACACAGCGGGTGGAATCCGAAGCCCTTCTTCCACGTTGGACGGGCGTCTTCCTTCTCTGAATGGGAATTCAGGAGGGACGCGTCGAGGTCGATGACCAGCGGATTCCCGGCGCTCACCGCGTGCAGGGGTGAATCCTTCCCGGCTTGCGCCCACACATGGGCCCGAGCCTTGGCGCGGGCGCCGTTGATGGCCGCCAGCGCCCTGGCAGGCTTTACTGTTGCCAGGATCTTGAACAGCCGGCTGATCGTCGGATCCGAGGCCACGAGCCCGTACACCTCGGGCTGGTTGCGAAGCCGGTCAATGTCAGACACACTGTCGCCGCCCGTGGCCAACGACAGGGCGAGGTCGGTGAGGATTTTGCCCGGGTCGTGCGTGGCAAAGGGCTTGCGCCACGGCTCCAAAGCCTCCGACAAACCAGCGCCAAGACCAGCCCCCTTCACCATCGACGTCAGGATCACCCCGCCAGCCTGCGACACCACCCCGTCCCCGGAAGAATCAACACGGACAGACGGGTAAAAGCCGGTAAAGTAACTCACCTGCAGGGTGCTCCTGATGTGTCATGAAAAATGTTGTGTGGTAACTACATTTTCCCACGTCAGGGCACCTTTCAGGCTTTAAACACGCGTTCCAGCCACTCCCTCATGAAAGACCGAGGCTAGAAATCCGAGACGTTCTGCCCTCCAGCCGAACTCGACGCCCAGAGGAGGCCGAGCTGGAGTATTCGCGCAAGGCGTCAACGATCGTTCCAGTCAGGGCCAGGACGTTCTCATCGGTGAGGTCCAGGGCAGACACCGATTGACGTTCACCCCGGGGTGGCGGTGGGTGCGAACTGTCGCTCGTTCTCCGGGTCACTTTTGTGGGTCGCTTCGACCAGCTTCGATATGACCTGGTGCGGTGTTCACGCCACACCAGCGGGTTTGCTCGCAACCTCGCCGTGAGGTCCTTGTGTAGCGTGGCAGCTACACGGAAACGCAGATCCTACAGCGGGTTTGAATAATTTCAGTTCTGCAATCACAAGGACAAGACCGGAATGGCTGAAATTCGCACGAGGCGCTACGCAGCAGCCCTGGCGGTCGTCACCGTGCTGACCGGACTGAACGCCTACGCGCTGACGACGTTCGACGTCGTGGGTGTCCCGTTTGTCTTTGGGACGGCCCTGCTCGTGCAGCTGCTGCTGATCATTTCATTCGCCTTTAGCCTCGTCATGGCGCTCCATACGCCGCTGAAGATCATCTTCTCCATCCTGGCCTCCGCCGGGCAGGGCATACAGGCAAATCCATACATCGTCAGTCTGCGAGGGCGTTACCCCCGCCTCACGCGGTGGGCTGGCCAAAGATTCTCCCGTCAGCACCCCTACGGGCTGGTCCTGACGGCCGGCGTCGCGGCCGCAGCCGCCAGCCTGCTGCTTTTCCTGAACATCACCCAGGCAGTCGTGCTCCGGACCTCCTTTGCGGGCCTGGACCAGCGAATCCTCAATCTTGTCCCGCACATCCGCACATTCACACAGAACGCTCTCTTCAGCGTCCTGACCTTCGCTGCCAGTTCGGCCTCGTTCGCCGTGTTCGTGATTGTTCTGACGTTGGCATCCTGGCGGGCGCGAAAACTTTGGCTCCCGGTTCTGTTTGCCGGTGCGTTCCTTCTCAGGACCATCGGTTCCACGGCGGCCAAACACCGGCGAGGACCGGCAGGCGCTGCTGGATGACCTTCTGGCCATCATCACCGACCCGGCCGTGCCTGATGAGCAGATCGGCGGGTTGATCCGTGGTGACCGGATCGGGTGGCCCCGCCTGCGATCCGCGGTGGCGCAGGCTGCCGCGCGATCACGGGCACTTCACGGCTTTGGGCGGCTCGTAGGGGTATCTGTCTGAATGCTCTCCATGCGACGGTGTCCGGCATTAACGATTGGGCATCCGTCGTGCGCTTCGCCGGGCAGGGCCTCGGAGTCGCGCGTGGCGACCAGGGCGGATCTCAGAACTGCCAGGTGGGCGATGGTGTCGTCTATGTCCTGGACGCGTTGTGTGAGAATGCCGCGGACGGTTGCGCAGGGCGGCGTTCCTGATTCTTCCTGCATGGTGAGGATGCCCGCTATGTCGTCCAGGGCGAGCCCGAGGGAACGGGCGCGCCGGATGAACGCCATGGTGTCGATATCATCCGCGGTGTACAGACGGTATCCGCCGGAACTTCGCGGCGGGGTCCGGATCAGCCCGCGTCGCTCGTAGAGCCGGATCGCTTTGGGCGTGAGGCCCGTGTCTTTGGCGGCCTGGCTGATCGTGAGCAGGGTTCCCATTATTTCCTCCTTGTATTGACGTTACCCCCGGGTCAAGGTTTTAGCGTGGGACGTACGAGGAGGAGGTGGAGGAAATGGCTTTACAACTAGGTGAGGTCTACCGTTGTCCGGATGCGTCGTGCGCCTGTGAGATCACGGTGACGAAGGGTGCAGCGGAAGGCCACGGAGGGGACAAGAACCCAACGTGCTGCTGCGGGCACAGCATGGAGAAGATCAGCTGAGCGGACGAACGCCAGGTAGGCCGCCGGGCATCCGGGCGGTTTTCGCGCGCCTGGCATACCGGCAGCTCTGGGCGGCGCGCACGGCCTCACCCGCCGGTGACGCTTTCGCAACCGTGGCGCTGAGCCTGCTGGTGCTGGATCTGACCGGCTCCGGTCTGGGCGTGGCCGGTGTTGTCGCTGCCGAAATCGTGCCGGTTCTTCTGCTCGGTCCGGTGGCCGGGATCGTCGTGGACCGATGGAGTCCGGTGCCGGTGATGGTCTGCGCGGATCTGGCGAGGATGGTGTGCCGCGGTTGCGCGTCTTATGTATTCCTTGGGCCTGCGGAAATTCAGCGGTGCAGGACGGGCGCCGGGATCTGGTCGGGTTTAGAGGTAGCTGCAGATGCGTTCGGGGTCGCAGGCGGCGGGGTCCCCTGCGGCCGCGGCGTCATGAAATTCGGCGACGGTTGCACGCAGCGCGGTGAGTTCTGCGATCCGGGCGTCGAGGTCGCGGAGCTGTTCGGCCAGCAGATCCCGCACGTGTACGCAGGGGGCCTGGCCGACGTCCCGGACGGAGAGGATGTCACCGATCTGGGCCAGGGTCAGCCCGGCGGTGCGGCCGCGGCGGATGAATTCCAGCCTGCTGACCGTCTGCTGGGCGTAGTCGCGGTATCCGTTCGGTGCCCTGTCGGCGGCCGGCAACAGGCCCCGGTCCTCGTAGAACCGCAGGGTCTTGGTCGTCATGCCGGCGGCTGCGGCGGTTTCGCCAATGCGCATCATGCACCTCTTGTCCCGGGGGATCTCCCTTTTGACCTTCCAGTTTAGTGGAAGGTCAAGAACGGGTCCAGGAACCCGTGTGTGCTGTCCCGGCCGGGAAAGCCAACCCTTTCCGGGCCCGTTGAGCCGGGTCAGGGCTCCGCGGTTCCGTGCCGGTGGCTGGTCGGCCTCTTGACCTTCCCCCGTGGTGGAAGGTGCAGACTGGGGTCAGACCCATACACGAGGCACCGTTGCGGGACGGCGCTGCTGTACGACTTGGAGGATTTCATGTCTGAACCAACACCTGGGTTTGATTTGGCCGTCATCGGCTCCGGCGGCGGAGCGTTCGCGGCCGCGATCCGGGCCACCAACCTGGGCAAACGGGTCCTGATGATAGAGCGTTCCACCGTGGGCGGGACGTGCGTGAACACCGGCTGCGTTCCCTCCAAGGCATTCCTCGCCGCGGCAGAGGCACGCCACGTCGCCCTGGACGGAGCAGGCCGGTTCCCAGGCATCAGCACCTCAGCCGGGCCGGTGGACATGGCCGCGCTGATCGGCGGGAAGCGTTCCCTGGTGGAGACGATGCGTTCGGATAAGTACGTGGACCTGATCGCGGACTACGGCTGGGAACTGCGGCAGGGTAACGCCGTGTTCGCCGGCACCCAGGACGATCCGGTCCTGGAAATCACCGGACAGGACGAGACCCGGGAATCCGTGAGGGCCGCGCACTATCTGGTCGCCACCGGGTCGGCCCCGTGGGCGCCCCCGATCGAGGGGCTGCAGGACACGGGCTACCTGACCTCGACCACGGCGATGGAACTCGAGGAGGTCCCTGACTCCCTGCTGGTGATCGGCGGCGGGTACGTGGCACTGGAACAGGCCCAGCTTTTCGCCCGGCTCGGTTCCAAGGTCACCATGTTGGTCCGCTCCCGCCTGGCCTCGGCGGAGGAACCGGATGCCTCGCGGGCCCTGATGGGCGTGTTCGCCGACGAAGGTATCCGCGTCGTCCGCCGGGCGGCCGTGTCCTCGGTGCGCACGGACCGGGCCACCGGCGGGATCGTTGCGACCGCGGCCGTCTCCGGCGGGCAGGAGGAATTCCGGGCCGCCAGGGTGCTGGTCGCCACGGGACGCCGGCCGGTCACGGAGGGCCTGAACCTGGCCGCGGTCGGCGTCAAGACCGGGGACGGCGGCGAGATCCTGGTCGACAGCCGGCTGGCCAGCTCCAACGCACGGATCTGGGCCGCCGGGGACGTGACCGGACACCGCGAATTCGTCTACGTCGCAGCATTCCACGGCTCCCTGGTGGTGGAGAACGCCTTCAACAATGCCGGCCGCGGGGTCGACTACCGGCACCTGCCCCGGGTCACCTTCACCAGCCCGGCCCTGGCCGCGGTCGGGATGACCGACCGGGAAGCCAACGCGGCCGGCATCCGGTGCGAATGCCGGGTCCTGCCCCTGGAATACGTCCCCCGGGCTCTCGTGAACAGGGACACCCGCGGCTTCATCAAGATCGTCGCCGACGCCGACACCGGGCGGATTGTGGGGATCACCGCCGTCGCGAAGGACGCCGGGGACCTGGCCGCGGCCGGGGTCTACATCCTGGAAGCCGGGATGACGGTCGAGCAGGTGGCGAACCTGTGGAGCCCCTACCTGACCATGGCCGAAGGAATCAAGATCGCCGCCCAGTCCTACACCACTGACGTCTCCAAACTCTCCTGCTGCGCCTCCTGACCCCCTGCCCCTCCACACCGGAAGAAGACCCGCCATGAACACTAACTTCATCCAACTCACCGACCGTCTCTGGGCACCAACACTTCAGCACAAGGAGAATCCATGAATACTGCACCGTCAGTCATCGTTTTTGATGTCAACGAAACCCTCTCCGATATGTCCCCCATGGGGGCACGCTTCAGCGAGGCCGGGGCCCCGGCTGAACTTGCCAGGCTCTGGTTTGCCACGCTGCTGCGCGACGGGTTCGCACTCACCGCCAGCGGGGACAACGGTTCATTCGCCGGGATCGGGAAAGAAGCACTCAGGGGGCTGCTCACCGGGGTGGAGCTTAACCGTGACCTGGACGCGGCGGTCGAACACATCATGGACGGCATGACCGGCCTCGGACTGCATCCGGACGTCCCCGAGGGGATCAGGGCACTCACCGCTGCCGGGTTCCGGCTGATCACACTCAGCAACGGCCCGGCCCGGATCGCCGGGAAGCTGTTCACGGCAGCAGGGATCCGGGACGCGTTCGAGATGCTGCTCTCGGTCGAAGACGCCCCCGCGTGGAAGCCTGCCCGGGCCTCCTACGCATACGCCGCCACCACCGCCGGGACTGATGCTGGGCGCATGCTGCTGGTCGCTGTCCATCCGTGGGACATCCACGGCGCGGCCCGCGCGGGACTGCGCACGGCGTGGCTGAACAGGACTGGGGCAGCCTATCCGGGCCACTTCGAAGCCCCGGAATTCACTATTACTTCCCTGCCCGACCTTCCGACGGCCCTGGCTACAGCGGGCTGATGCGGACCGGGCACGCCGGATCGCGGCCGTCATGCCCCGGCCCAGCGCCCGCCCAGTGGTCTATGGGGTGAATCCCTTGTCTTTGAGCCAGACTGCGGCCGCGTGCCGGGGTTTATTTTGCGGTCGCCGGAGACGTCCTGATTCAGTCTCAGCAGATCACCGGTGGTCAGGGTCCGTGAGACCTTGTTCAGCACCTCGGTGCTTTTAGCCCGAAGTTACGTGGGCCGTGTGGAAGGCGCCGGGGAGCGTGGAGCAGACGGGAGCAGACGCCTGCTCCTGCCGACTCGCGGTGTCTTAGGCGGTCAGTTCCGGGACGGCGGGAAGGTCCAGTTCTGTTCCGGCGTAGTGGTTGAAGTAGTTGGTGAACAGGTTTGCCGCGATGTGGGCGAACGCCTCGGACAGCTCCTCGGCGCTCCAGCCGGCGTCAAGGGCCGCCTGCCAGGTCGCGTCGGAGACGTTTCCGGTCCTGGCTGCGGCTTCGCGAGCGACGGAAGAGATGGCTTCGAGTTTGTCGTCGAAGTCCACTTCGCCGGCGCGGATCGCGAGGATCTGTTCGTCGTCGAGTCCTGCCCGGCGTGCGGAGAGGGTGTGGGCGGCCTGGCAGTAGTCACAGCCGTTCTGGTTTCCGACGGCCAGGGCGATGGCTTCGCGGGTGCGGGCGTCAAAGCTGCCGTGCGCCGCGATGGCGGCGGAGATCCCCTCGTAGGAGGCGATCACGGCCGGTGAGTGGGCCATTCCGGCGTGGATGTTGAGCAGCTTGCCCATTTTCTGCTCCAGTTTCCGGGCGATTCCTTGGGAGGCTTCGGGTGCTGTGGCAACGGTGTGGGCGGGAATGCGTGGCATGCGGGTACTCACTTATCTCTGGATTGATTGACAGGACAAAACTTTGGGCGGGGAAGAAGCCAACCGACGCGGGGGCACGGTCAGGGATGGTCATCACTGACGATGACGCCCCCGCCGGGAGCGAAGGCAACGTGGCCTTTGATCATCCGGGCCAGGGGTGTCGGCCGCGGGTAGGACCACGCGGCGTTCGGTGACCGGTGGCCTCCTGCGCGGACGTGGTGGTAGCGGGCGACACCTTTCCAGAAGCACAGGGTCCGGACCCGGCTGTCCTGAAGTGCGTCCGGCACTATGGATTCCGCGGGGAAGTAGTGGTTGCCTTCCAGATAGACCGTTTGCTCCGAGCGGGCGATCACCTGGCCATGGAACGTGGCGGTAATCATGAGGTACTCCGTGCCAGTTTTTGCAGGATGTCGCGGTCCTGGATGACGATGCGCCCGCGGCCCTGGCGGATGGCTTTCCTGGCCGTGAGGTCACCCATGATCTTGCTGGTGGCCTCCCGGGAGGCGCCCAGGAGGCCCGCGAGCTGTTCGTGGGTGAGGTGGATGGTCCGGGCCTGCCCGAAGCGCGTCGGCCCCGCGGCGTCACCGAGTTTGAGCAGGGTGGACGCCACCTGGGCGGCCAGCGGCCGCAGCGCCAGGTCGGTCAGGCGCTGTTCGAGGCGGGCGACCTGTTCGCCCAGGAGCCGCGAGATGCGGATGGCGATGCGGGGATCCGAGAGCAGGAACCGTTCGACTTCATCCACGCTGAGCTGGCAGATCGCGGAGTCTTCGATGGCCTCGGCGTAGTTGTCATACATCCGCTGCCCCACGAGCATCATCTCCCCGAATACCGCGCCCGGTTCCAGGATGGCCATCGTCAGGGCCTTGCCGTCCTCGGCGACCCGGAAAATACGCACCCGGCCGGATTTGAGGATGAACAGCGCCTTGACACGCTGGCTCTGGCTGAACAGCAGTTCCCCGCGGCGGAACAGCCGGGCCGGGGCCATGAGATCCATGGCCTCGATCTCCTGTGCGCTCAGGTCAGCGAACAGATCAACTTCATTCAAACAGCTGAACGGGTCAGCGGGTCCTGACATCAGCGGGTCTGCCTCTCGTTGCCGCGGGGCCCACGGGCGCAGGTCCCCGGAGACGGTGGCCGCCACATCGACCCGGCAGGTATCGGTCATGCCCGGCTCGTCAGGACGCGGACCGCCACCAGTCCCAGAATAACGCCATAGATCATGTGGCCCATGAGGCTCATCAGAGCGGCCAGGTTCAGGGCGAACAGGGGCATGCCCATCATGACCGGCATGATCATCAACGGCCCAAGGACCCACCAGATGGCCCCGTAACCGAGCCCGACCAGGGCGCCGCGGCCATACCCGGTCAGGAACCGGGTGCCGAACAACACCGTCAGGCCAAGGCCGATCAGCACCGAAATCATCAGATGGACGCCGAACCCGACCACCGCCGAATCGGAGCCGACCATGGACGCGATGACCGGCAGCATGCCCATCATCGCCATGAGAATCCCGAACACGACACCGCCGGCGATGCCCCCGGCGGCCCCGGCGAGAACGCGCCTGCCGATGCCGGTGCCGGACGTGGGACGTGAAAGAGCTGATGCAGAAGCCATGACGGCAACCTTCCATAAAAGAGTTTCTCGCTGACGTCTTCAACGTATGGCCGGCCCATGATGCCGTTCAGTAATCTGCGCTACACAGCAAATAAACATCGGGAGCTGCGCCCGGCGCCACGGTGAGGCCAAGGAGGTGAACCGGGCGGGGGCTCACCCGTCATGCATCATCTTTCCGGCCCGGATCTGGAGGTGCCCGCCCCGGGCCGAGGCACGCACGACGTCGACGCACCGTTCCTCGACGGCTCGCCAGTGGGCGGCGGTGATGTCGGATCCTCCCAGTGCGCAGGCCAGCCGTGCCAGCGGAGTCAGCCACCGCGCCCGTCCCTCCGGGTCCTGCATATCCACCACCCCGACCCGCGCATGCGTGGCGAGCAGTCCGGTCGTGTTCGTCCAGGCCTGCTGCCAGTCCCCCATGAGGGACAACGAGTAGGTCGCAAGGGCGGCATCGGAGACGGCCGAGCCCCCGCTCGCTTGGATGCGGGCGGCGGTTGACCGGGGGTCCAGCAGCACCATGTCCGCCTGGATCAGGATCACGTTCTGCCAGCCGCGGGCCTCGGCGCGGCGCAGCGCCTGGCGGAGCATTCCGGCGCTGCGGTCGATGCCGACGATGGTCCCGGCGGCACCGATGCGCTCCTGCAGCAGCGGAAAATTCAGTCCTGTTCCGCATCCGATGTCCAGCACCTGCTGGCCCGCTGTGGGGGCCAGGGCATCGATGCCGAGGGCCCGCCCGGCATGATAGACAGGGTATTCGCCCGACAACAGGTCGTAGAACGGGGCAAACAGCGTGTATTTGTCGCGGATGGAGGGGCTCCTTCAGGTTTTCCGGCGCAGCGACGCGGTTGGCGGACAAAAGCACAGCGGCAGGCGCACTGTCCGGCATTCAACAACACCACCAGGAGTCCATCATGGTAGTCGAGAACCCGATCGTAGACCTCCTGGTGGTCGGAGGCGGGACGGCCGGAATCATAGGTGCCACCACGGCGGCCGGGTTCGGCGCACGAACCCTTCTGGTCGAGCAGGCCCGCACCGGCGGGGACTGCCTGTGGACCGGCTGCGTCCCGTCCAAGACCCTCCTGTCGGCAGCCGAACACGCCAGGACCGGGCGCGCGCTGACCGGGCAACCTCCGAAATTCGCCGCGGTGCGCCAGCGCATCTTCGCCGCAATCAGCACGATCGAACCGGTCGACTCCCCTGCGGCACTCGAAGCCGCCGGCGTGCAGGTCATCACGGGCACCCTGACGTTCCGCACCCCCGGGGTGGCCGAGGTTGACGGCAGAACGATCCGCTTCCGGCAGGCGTTGATCGCGTCCGGCGCAGCGCCGGTCAGCACCGGCATCCCGGGACTGGCCCCCGCGGCGACTGTCACCTCGGACACGATCTGGGAACTCGATGCCCTTCCGGCGCGGCTGGCCATTGTGGGAGGCGGCCCGGTCGCCTGCGAACTCGGGCAGGCCTTCGCCCGCCTCGGATCCGAGGTCACCATGATCGTCCGCTCCGGGATCCTCCCCAAGGAGGTGCCCGACGCCGCCGGCCTCGTCCGGGACAGCCTGGTAGCCGACGGTGTCCGCATCCTCGAGAACTCCACGGTCGAGAACGCCGTCACCACGGATGCCGGATCCCGGCTCCGGCTTGCGCACGGCGCTGATGTGGACGCCGACGTCGTTCTCCTGGCCACCGGACGCTCCCCACGCACCGCGGGTCTTGGCCTGGAACGGGTCGGGGTACGGCTGGACGAGGACGGCCATGTCATCACGGATTCGCGGATGATGACCTCCAACCCGCTCATCTGGGCCGCGGGAGACGTGACCGCGAACCCCCAGTTCACCCATCTGGCCGGCGTGCATGCGTCGGTGGCGGCCTCCAACGCGGTGCTCGGGCTTAAACGCCGGGTCAGCGGCATCGTGCCGCGGGTGACGTTCACCTCCCCGGAGGTGGCCGCCGTCGGGCTTACCGCAGCCGATAACCGCCTGCAGCACCGTGCCAGGACAGTCCGTCACACCCACGTCGACCGGGCCATAACCGAAGACACGACGAGAGGCTTCACCCGGCTCATCGTGGACCGGCGGGGAAAAATCCTGGGCGGCACGATCGTCGGTCCGCGGGCCGGGGAATCTCTTTCCGAGCTGACCCTGGCGGTCCAGAAGGGGATGACAACGTCCGACATTGCCGGGACGACCCACCCTTACCCCACTTTTTCGGACGGTGTGTGGAATGCCGCCGTCGCCGATGTCCGGGAGCGTCTGGCCTCTCCGGTGGTCCGGCGGGCCATGACGGGGCTGGTCAGGTTCCGCCGCCGCTGGCTGGACAAGACCTCGCCTCACCGCAGGGACCGGTAGCCGGCGATAATCCGCTGGGCGCTGCTGGCCATGACCAGCAGCGCCCAGACGGATGCGATGTCCCACGCGGCGCCCGGAAAGATCAGCCAGAGGCTGTGCACGGCCACGGTCCCGGCACCTTCGCTCAGCCCGCCCAGGAACGACAACGACCGGCCGGCCCGGAGCTGGCGGCCGGTTTTTTCGGCGATGGAGGAGAACGCCAGGAACGCTGCGCCGTTGATGGAGTAGGAGCTTGTGAATTAGTGAACCTGCCGACGCTAACGGTCTATCGATCTCGCAGCCCATTCATGCCATATTTCATGAGCAGGTAGGGGCTGATGGCCTGGAAGAGTCCGGCGAGGTTGCCACCGAATCGGCCCCTGCTCTTCCGTTTCCTGCCCCGGCAGCCGATCACGTCGCTGGCGCCCAAAGCCACCCCATCCTGATGGTGACCCACGACCGGCGGTGCGGCGGCCGCGGTGGCTGACAACCGTAAGGTCTCGCCTCTGGTCTGCGGGCCGGGCGGCGTGCATACTCAAGGGGTGCTGGCCGTGACCCTGATCAGCAGATCCTGGTTGGCACGTGCCCTGCCCGCGTGGGCCCGACGGACGGAGAATGATGCGCCAAGTGTCAACCAGCCAGGCATTGGAGGAGGTAGTCAAGGTCGCGCGGGAGCACGCCGAGAGGGTGGACACCGACGGGGTGTACCCCGTTGAGGCGGTCGCGGAGTTACGCGGTTCCGGACTGCTGGGGCTGGTGCTGCCCGTCGAGGCCGGCGGTGCCGGTGCCGGGCCGGTGGTGTTCACGGAGGTGGTTAGCGAGCTTGCTGAGGCATGCGGTTCAACGGCCATGATCTATCTGATGCATGCCGCTGCCGCGGTCACGATCGCGGCCGCGCCGCCCCCGGATCTGCCGGACCTGCTGGCAGGTATGGCGCGCGGGACAACGCTGGGCACGCTGGCCTTCAGTGAGCGGGGATCCCGGTCGCATTTCTGGGCGCCCGTCTCGATCGCGGCCGCCAGCGGGACTACGGTCCGGTTGCGCGCCGACAAGAGTTGGGTGACGTCGGCCGCTCACGCCGATGTCTATGTGGTCTCGACCGGCACACCCTCGGGCGTGCCCGGTGAGGTGGACCTGTATGCCGTTCCCGCCGGTACGCCGGGATTGAACGTGGCCGGTCCCTGGCGGGGGCTCGGGCTGCGCGGCAACGACTCCGCACCGATGACTGTCGACGCTGACCTTCCGGTCGGGTACCGGCTGGGTGGGCCGGCGGCGGGCTTCGCGCTGATGATGGAGACGGTGCTGCCGTGGTTCAACCTCGGCAACGCGGCGGTCTCGCTGGGTCTGGCATCTGTCGCTGCCCGGGCCGCTGTCGAACACGTTGGAGCGGCCCGGCTCGAACACCTGGGCCAGTCACTGGCCGGGTTGCCTACGATCCGGGCCCAGATCGCCCGGATGGGCATCAGCCTGGCAGCGCAGCGTGCTTATCTGGCCCAAGCCGCGGGCAGCGTCGCGGCTCCCGGGGAAGAGACGATGCTGCATGTGCTCGGGGTGAAGGCCTCGGCCAATGATGCTGCACTCGAGATCACCGACGCGGCCATGCGGGTCTGCGGGGGTGCGGCGTTCTCCAAGCACCTGCCCATTGAACGGGCCTTCCGTGATGCGCGGGCGGGCTCTGTGATGGCGCCGACCGCGGACGCGCTCTACGACTTCTATGGCAGGGCCATGACCGGCCTGCCGCTGTTCTGAGGAGGCCGGATCATGTCCGAGCAGCTGATGGTGGGGGCCGTGGCCTACACCCCAAATGTGGTACCCATCTGGGAGGGCATCCGTGAGTACTTCGCGGAGTCGCCGGCTCCGATGGACTTCGTCCTGTTCTCCAACTATGGACGCCAGGTCCAGGCCCTTCGGGCCGGACAGGTCGACATCATCTGGAACACCAACCTGGCCTATGTGCGTACAGTCATGCAGACCGGGGGCCGGGCCCGGGCACTGGCGATGCGCGACACGGACACCAGGTTCGCGACAGTGTTCGTCGCCCGCGCCGGAAGCGGGCTCTCCGGCCCGGACGCCATCGCCGGTCAGCGGCTGGCCCTGGGGTCCGCGGACTCGGCCCAGGCCGCCATCCTGCCGCTGCACTACCTGGCCCGGGCCGGCCTGGACCTCACGTTGCTGGAGGTGACACGGTTCGATAGTGACATCGGCAAGCACGGTGACACCGGGCGCAGCGAGCTGGACGCCATCGACGCGGTACTCGCGGGCGAGGCCGACGTCGCGGCCCTCGGAATCACCACCTGGGAAGGCATCGGCGGCGGGGAGCTGATGCCGGAGGCACTGGAGGCAGTTTGGCAGACCGAACCGTACTGCCATTGCATGTTCACCGCACTGGACACCCTGCCCGCCGAACGCTACGAGCCGTGGGTCAGCACGTTGCTGGCCATGGACTGGGAACGGCCCGAGCACCGCCGGATCCTGGAGCTCGAGGGGTTGCGGCGCTGGGTCCGGCCCGAACTGGACGGCTACGCCGGGCTGTTCGCCGCCGTCGAGGAACAGGGGGTGACCAAGTGGTGGTGATCCTGGACCTGGTGCGCATGGTGGGAACCCTGGCCGAGGGTGCCACCGGTGCGGTGACTATTGGCTCCGTGACCGAGTTTGATCTGGTCCAACGCTGGTGTGAACGAACGGGCAACACCCTGATCACCAAGTCATGGACCGACGTCGGTCCGGGCGCCGTCGTCGTACGTCGCGGCCGCCTGCCGGACCCGGCGGTTACGCTGGGACCGGACCGACTGCCCGGGGCACGGCTCTGGCTGTACACGAACTTCCACTGCAACCTGGCCTGTGACTACTGCTGTGTCGCGTCCTCACCCAGGGCCGAGCGCCGGGAGCTCGGCGTCGAAAGGATCGCCCGCCTGGTCCGGGCGGGCGCCGACTGGGGCGTCCAGGAGGTCTACCTCACCGGCGGCGAACCGTTTCTGCTGCCCGATATCGCCCGGATCGTCACCGACTGTGTCCGGCTGCTGCCCACCACGCTGCTGACCAACGGCATGCTGTTCCGGGGGCCCGGGCTTCGCGCGTTGCAGGCGATGCCGCGGGACGGGTTCGCCCTGCAGATCAGCCTCGACTCCCCGACCCCCGAGATCCACGACGGGCACCGCGGTGCCGGCAGCTGGGCCCGGGCGGTGGCCGGCATCGGCGTCGCACTCGGGGAGGGGTTCCGGGTCCGGGTGGCTGCCACGATCGCCTCGCCCCACGCGACGGACCTGACCGCCCTGCACGATTTTCTCGACGGGCTGGGCATCCCGCGGACCGACCAGGTCATCCGCCCGGTCGCGCAACAGGGCGCCGCCGAGACCGGGGTCCAGTTCACCCGCGAAACACTGGTCCCCGAAGTCACCGTCACCGCCGACGGGGTGTACTGGCACCCGGTGGCCGCCACGGACGAGCGGGCCCTGGTCAGCACGCAGATCGAGCCCCTGGGGCCGGCGCTCAGTGAGGTCTACCGGCTCTTCGCCGAGCAATGGGCTGCAGCCGGCGCCGCCGCCAGACTCTTCCCCTGCGCGTAGCCAGGCTCCAAAATCCGGATTTGTCCTCGGACAGACCGGCTTCCGGTGCGCAGGCACCGGATGTCCGCCGCCCGTAAGATCCACCGGGTCCCCAAAGGACCCGACCGGGTCTACCATGAAGCCATGACCCCCCACGTCGAGGCACCGGTCGCCCGTACACACGGCGGACGAGCGGGATGGCCGGCCGAGCCCGCCCGCTGCACCAACACCCTTCCGGGAGAACAGGCGAAGGCATCCTGCCGTGTCTGATCTGGCTGAACCCACGACGACGGGCGGTACGGCAGCCGACGAGGGACTCGATGCCGGGAGGGCCGCCCGTGCCGTCATCGCCGGCCTGCGAATTGCCGTGGCCCTGCTGTGGATCCAGAACGTCAGCTGGAAGATTCCCCCCGACTTCGGCCGCAACGACCATACGGGTCTCTTCCAATTCACCAGCTATGCCGTCGAACACCCGGTCGTGCCGCCGTTCTCCTGGCTGGTCCAGTACGTCGTGCTACCGAACTTCACGCTGTTCGGCTATGCGACTCTGCTGGTCGAGTTCAGCCTCGGCGCGTTCCTGCTCGCCGGCCTGCTTACCCGGTTCTGGGCCGCGATCGGCATCCTTCAGGCGCTGGCGATCACCATGTCGGTCCTGAACGCACCCAATGAGTGGCACTGGTCCTACTACCTCATGCTCGCCGTGCACGCCGTGCTGCTTGCGACGGCCGCCGGCCGGACGGCGGGGCTCGACGGCCTGCTCCGTCCGCGCTGGCGGACCTCCTCGAACCGCCTGGCCAAGTGGGCGCTGAGGGCATCATGACCGGTCCCCGTAGCGCCCGTCGTGCCAGGCTGGATCAGCGGACCCGGCGCCGGGCGCTGATACTCAGTGCCGTCACCGCGGCAAGCGCCGTATTCGCACTCATCGACTATGACCCGCTCAAGCTGGTGCCGGTCAATCCGGTACAAGCGGTGGTTCTTCTCGTTCTTGCCCTCATCGCCTTCGCCGGCACCGTGCTCCGGTTGCGCGCCCTACTGTACGGCGTCGGCGCCGTCATGATCGTCCTGGGCCTGATCCGCCTCTTCACCTACGGACACGGGACAGGGCTGATCACCGGCAGCGTCGGAACGGCGGCGCTGCTGGCCGGACTCGGTCTGGCCTACATCGGAACCATGCTCGCCGGCAACAAACCCGACATCTGAGCAACACCGAACGTCCACCGGAGCGGACAGGTTGCCCCGGCAGACGTGCCCTCCTCCACCCTGAGCGGCCGGGCGCGGTGAGGGTTGCCGTGGTGTGGCGGCGCCGCGCAGCTTCACGTGGCGGCCCCGGCGCGGCATAGGCCTGCGGCCCCGCGGTAAATATCCTGTCTTCCTTTTCCTGGTCTCGAATTGTCATGGCCTCAACGTTTCGATGGCTCCGGACCGCGACAACCCAGGAAAGACCGGGGACAACCCGGGCGCGCCAACGCAATCGGAACGGAACCCACGCAGCAGGCCGCCCTGACCGGCTCAACGCCCGGCCGCAGGTCCAGGCTGGGAATGTCAACCAGATTTGAGCCCACTTAGCGCCGTAATCGCAGCTTGAACGGGGACCATATTCCTCCGTGGAGACAATCCTCCACCCCGTTTGTCGGAATCGGAGGCCGGGGGATCGCGCCGCTGCTGAAGGCGTTGGGGGATCCGGTGCGGTTGCGGCTGATGTCCCTGATGGCGTCCCATGAGGGCGGCGAGGCCTGCGTGTGTGACCTGAACGACGCATTTGAGCTGTCCCAGCCCACGATCAGCCACCATTTGAAGGTCCTGCACGAAGCGGGACTGCTGGAACGGGAAAAGCGCGGCGTGTGGGTCTACTACAGTGCGCGCACCGATGCCCTTAAGGACCTGGCCGCCCTGATCGGGGGACAGCGCCGGTGAGTGTGCTGGGGCGGCGGGCCTTGGCGGAGTTCGCCGGCACCGCTTTCCTGGTCATGGCTGTGGTCGGGTCCGGTGTCATGGCCTCGCGGCTGTCCCCGAACGATGTCAGGCTACAGCTGCTCCAGAACAGCATTGCCACGGGCGCCGTGCTGGTGGCGCTGATCCTGGCCCTGCAGCCGTTCTCGGCATCCTTCAATCCCGTAGTCACGTTGCTCGAACGGGTCCTGGGGATGATGGACATACGCACCACACTGGGTTTGATCGCGGCCCAGTTCGTCGGGGGCCTGACCGGAAGCGTGCTGGCCAATCTGATGTTCGGTCTCGACGCGGCTACGCTGTCCTCTCACGAACGCGCCGGGACGGGGCTGTGGCTCGGCGAGACCATCGCCACCATCGGGCTGCTCCTGGTCGTCTTCGGCACGGCCCGCTCCCACCGGGCCCAGAGGGTGGCCTTTGCCGTCGGCGGCTACATTGCGGCCGCCTACTGGTTCACCAGCTCCACCAGCTCCACCAGTTTCGCCAACCCCGCCGTAACCGTGGCCCGGACCATCACGGACACCTTTGCCGGCATCGCTCCGGCCTCTGCGCCAGCGTTCATCCTCGCCCAGCTGTTGGCGGCACCGCCGGATTCTTCCTGATCCGTGCCCTCTACCCCACCGTTCCCGCCTCAGCCGCGCCCGCGGCCGATCGAAAGGTCCTCTCATGAGCGACAGGCCCTCCGTCCTCTTCGTCTGTGTCCACAACGCCGGACGTTCCCAGATGGCCGCAGCCTTCCTCACCACCCTTGGCGAGGGCCGGATCGAGGTCCGCTCCGCCGGATCCCAGCCCGCGGGCAAGGTCAACACCGCCGCCGTCGAAGCCATGGCCGAACTCGGGATCGACATGTCCGCCGAGATCCCCAAGGTCCTCACCACCGAGGCCGTGAAGGAATCCGACGTCGTGATCACCATGGGCTGCGGCGACGAATGCCCCGTACTTCCCCGGCAAGCGCTACGAGGACTGGTTCCTGGAAGACCCGGCCGGCCAGGGCGTGGACGCCGTCCGCCCCATCCGGGACGAGATCAAGACCCGTATCGAGGGCCTCATCGAATCCCTCACCCCCGCAGCAAAGTAACGCCACGTCGCTGGTGGAGGGAACGACCCACGCCTGAGCAGTGAGAAGGAGATGAGGTGAATCTGCATGGATACCGGATGCTGCACCGACACAGGTTGTTGCGACGACGACCTGGACTGCTGCTAAGCAGAACGCGCCTCCGGCCTGCCGGACACACTATGGGGAAGGCTGCGCGGGCATTGTCAGCGGGTCTGCCCGGGGCGGGCAGACCCGCTGACCCCTGCTGCATCGTCACGACTAGCCCGGGGGACTCACGGCCCGGACGTTGATTCGTGCTGGCCGGTTGTCGCGGGTCCCGGCGGAGCCGACGGCAGGGCGGGCAGGTGGCGGCCTTGGCTTCTAAGCTGGAGAATGCGCGCTGCCCCGGCGATTGCGACCAGGATCCCGCCCACGACTGCTGCGATGAACAGTGCCATGCCCAGGGAAAGCTCGCCGGCCGCCCCAAGATAGTGCACGGTCACGCGATTCTGGTTCTGAAGGATGAAGATGATGAGCAAAACCAGAAGAACCAGCCTCGCGCTGACGGCAACCCAGATCATCCCGGCCCGCGTCACCTCCGCAGCCCCGTGCAGGTCCGAGGCCGGTTTCCGGGGAGGGCGTTTCGGTCTTGAAGGCACAGGTTTATTAACCGCACGCGAGGCGGGGTGGCCCCCCGTCGATGGACTCGGCGCTGGATCGGCGGCCACGTTTTTCATCCCCTAAAACCGGAGCAGTCCGTCCGTGCAGGACGGATATATCACAGGTTACTCCTCCCGGAAGCATGCGTCCTCTGCCCGGTACGGCCCGGCGGTACGCGGAGCCCGGGCATGCGGCCGTGATAAACCATTTAGTTCCGGTTCGGGGACGAACGGGGACGCTGCCTGTGGCCAAGGCGCCCAAGGAGGCGGTGGGTCTCCAGACTGGATGCTCCAACCACGCACTGCCGGCCAAGGGCGGCTACCCCGACCCGCTGCGCGGGCGGAAGCCGCCGACGAACCAGTGAGCGCCTGCGCCCATCAGCAGGAACCCGATGACGCCGATGATCGTGAGCTGCGTGACGATCCCCGCGATGACCAGTCCGAAGCCGGCTAGAGCGGCAGAATGCCGTAGACAGTGCGAGAAGCCATACCGCGGGGTAATCCGGACTGCAGTTCGAGGTCCAGGTCCGGATCGGTTGCGGCCAGATCCTGTTCGAGCTTTTCAAGGTGTCTGCGCTCTTAATCCGACAGCGCCATGGGAACCTTTCTCCCCGGAAGTGCGGCAGCGAACCAGGGGCCGGGAAATAGCGCCCGATTCCCTGACCGGGGCACCGGCCGGCACGGCATGTGCTTGCGTTCATTATCCGTCTATTCCCGGACACTATCTATAGGCCTTCCCGCCGGGAGCCGACGGGGTTGCCAAGATGGTTCCCGGAGATGAGGGAGACGTCGGAGAGTCTCTGCCGTTGAGGACGAACCGGACCGCTGGGTGGTCTGTACGCGCGCAGGGCAACCGGCACCCACGGGACCGGCCCGGCACCCCCTCCAAACGTCACCTAAGCCTTGATCCACCGATGAGGTGTGAGGCGTGCCCGGCGTACTAAACACGAAATGGCCGTCTTGTCAGGGAATAAATTTCCTGGAAATGAAGGACATCTCGATGTCTCATAAGACGGCCGCTGTGGTCGGTGTCCTTTGATGAACCGAACCTTGTGTCGTTGAAGAGCCGCTTCATCCCGCCATGGCGCAACACGGCCATGTCATCGATCGAGTCCGCACCGGACACCATCCCGGCCACCAGCGAGGCGACCTTCAGCCCGGCGTTCGCGCCCTTATCCGTGGGACCGACAGCCACTCATCGGCCAGCTCATGCAGCCCGGCATCCCGTGCCAGCGTCATCACCGGCGGCAGCCCAGCATCCGGCCGGACGGGTGCTCTGCCGGGCCGACTCGGCCTTCTACGGCCATGCCACGGTTGCCGCCGCGCTGGCTGGCGGCGCGGGCCGCCGAAGCTGAGCCTCTCGCGGGGTTGAGGGACTACGGTGACGCTATGGGAACTCTGCGGAGGGCAATCATTTGCGGGGCCGGGATCAGTGGGCTGTCCGCGGCCGCGTTCTTGGCCCGGACCGGATGGCAGGTCGTCGTCGTGGACCAGGCACAGGGTCCGCGGCCGCAGGGGTACATGATCGATTTCTTCGGCCCCGGCTGGCAGGCCGCCGATCAGTTGGGGATCATCCCCCGGATACGCGAACTGGGCTATCAGGTCCAGCGGCTGGAATACGTCGACCAGCTCGGCAACAGCCGGGCAAGCCTGCCCTTCGCAAGATTTGCCGGGGTTGTCAGGGGCGAACTGACCAGCATTCTGCGCCCTGATCTGGAACTGGCCGTGCGCGAGGCGCTGCCTTCCGGGGTAGACGTGCGGTACGGCCGCACCGTTTCAGCCGTCGGGCAGAGCCTGAACTCGGTGACGGCGACCGTCGACGACGGGCGGGTGCTGGAGGCGGATCTGCTCATCGGCGCTGACGGGATCCACTCGGCCGTCCGGGAGCTGGTCTTCGGCCCGGAGGAAGAGTTCTTCCATTTTCTTGGCTTCCAGGTGGGCGCCTATTCCTTCGTTGACCCTGACCTCGCTGCCCTGATCGGTGACCGGGTTGCCGTCACCGATACCCGCAATGAGGCGATGTTCTTCTACCTGCTGCGTGACGGCAGGACCACCGCCATGGCTGTGCACCGCACAGGAGACCCTGCCCTTCCGGCTGATCCCCGTGCCCTGCTGCGGTCAAGGTACCGGCGCCTGGGCTAGATCTGTCCGGCTGCCTTGGAGCACTGCCCCGAAGACATTTACTACGACCAGGTCGCCCAGATCAGGATGCCCCGCTGGCACACAGGACGGGTGGTCCTGCTCGGAGACGCCGCCGCTGCGGTGTCCCTTCTGGCTGGCCAGGGCGCCTCCCTCGGGATGGCCGCCGCCTACGTGCTGGCTGAAGAACTCGAAAAACATGCGGAAGTCAGCCGGGCCCTCACGGCGTTCGAAATGCGCTTACGTCCACCGGTCGAGGAGCACCAGCGGGCCGGCGTGTCCGCCGCCCAGTGGTTCGTCCCGGCGACCCACTATTCCTCTTTTTTGCGCCGGACCGTGATCCGGCTCGCGAAGATTCCGGGCATGACGCGCCTTATCAGCGCTTCCCTGATCGGCAGATCCGGCGCCGCACCCTAGCCAGGCCGGGGACCAAACCCGGATCCGGATCAGCGCCGGGAGAACCCGGCCGGGTTGCGACGGTCAACTTGCGCAGCGGCCGGACCTGAACCACGGATTCCGGGCACTGACTGACTGCTGCGGTACGGCCGGGCGGGGCCCGACGCGGTTGGCGATAATTTCGCAGTTGCGTACACCGGACCGCTCCGGCGATTGCGGCGAGAAACCCTCCGCCGACGGCGGCGACAAAAAGTGCGAGTCCCAGGATGAGCGGACGGCGCGCCAGGCCCAGGGCGGCGCTGAAGACGGCCTTGACCGCTCGCCCGCGACAAGGACAGACTGACACTGCCCGAGGCCTGTGAAAGGACAGAAGAATGAATGGTTGCGGGACATTCCTGATCATGGTCGGTGGCAACGGTTCTGAACCATCACCGACCGCCCTGCGGGGGGCGGTGGACGAATCGCGCATGCGGAACGGGAACGTCCGCGCCATCACAGCCTGGACCTATCCGCCTTCGCCATCGACCATGGAAGACAGCGGTATCAACGACTCTCGTCATGCCGCTGAACGCGTCCGCGTCCGCACTTGTGGACGCCGTCAAAAGACGCGGACCTCCTCATCGTGGGGTCCCGCGGCCTCGCCGGTCTTTGGCGGGCTGAAGATCGGATCACTTTCGACCCACGTGACCCACCAGGCCTCTGCCCGGTCCTCGTCGTCCGGCCCGGGAGGATGGTCACGTAGTCGCTGACTGACGTGGATTCATTGGGGGTATGACGATGGTTCCGATCCTGACGCTCGCTTTTGCGGTGCTGCTGCTGCTCGGTGTTCTGATATCTGAACGCGCCAGCCGAACGGTGCTTTCCACTGCCGTGCTGTTTCTCGCGGGCGGCTTCGTCGTGGGCCGGGGTGTGCTCGATATCGTCCCCATGGAATCCGATGATCCTGCCGTCGGGGTTCTGGCCCAGCTGGCCCTTTTCTCTGTCCTGTTCACCGACGGAATGAAAGTGGGACTGTCGGATCTTCGAAGCGCGTGGCGTTTGCCTGGCCGGGCACTGCTGTTCGGGCTGCCACTGACATTTGTCGTCACGACCGTGCTGGCCCATTACATCGCGGGGCTGCCATGGCTTCAGTGCTTCTTGCTGGGGGCGGTGCTGGCACCGACCGATCCGGTGTTCGCGGCCGCCATTGTGGGGCGTGAGGAAGTTCCCGGGCGATTGCGCCACCTTCTCAATGTTGAGTCAGGCCTCAATGACGGACTGGCCCTGCCCATCGTTTTGGTCCTGCTGGCCCTCGGCGGCGGAACGGACGTCGGAATCGGCGTGCTCGCCGAAGAAATCGGCCTGGGCCTGCTTGTCGGAGTCCTCGTCCCGTTGATAGTCATTTGGCTGGAACGGCTGCCGTTCTTGAAGGCCACCAAGGGCCTGCAACCGCTGGTGGCGGTATCCATCGGTCTGCTCGTACTCGCTATCTGCCTGGTGACCGGGGCCAACCTCTTCCTCGCAGCCTTTACGGCCGGCATCACGGTCGCCACCGCAGGCCCGGGCTTCCGGGAAGAGTTCGAACAGTTCGGGGAACTGGTGTCCGAACTGCTGAAACTCGCTGCCATCCTCGTGTTCGGTGCGTTGGTCACCCCAACGTTCCTGTTCGGGGAGATCGCGTGGACGGGGTGGGTTTTCGCAGTCCTGGCCATCGTCCTGGCCCGTCCGTTGGCGCTGCTTGTTTCCTTCCTCGGTACCCGGCTGCCCCTCAAGGAACAACTCGCAGCCATGTGGTTCGGTCCCAAAGGCTTCGCCTCCGTCGTCTACGGGCTTCTCGTTCTCGAGTCAGGCGTGGAGCGCTCCGATGAGGTCTTTCATCTCGTGGCGCTGGTCATTGTGCTGTCCATCCTCGCCCATTCCTCCACCGACGTCGTCGTCGCCAGGCAATTTCAGCTCCGCCTTCCCCCGACGCCGTAGTCAGCGGCCTCGCGCCAGCCATGAGGAAGCTAGCTGTATCGAACATCTGGACCTCGCTTCTTGTCACTTCCTCGTGTTCGGCCCGTGGCGGCGGACAACGGAGTGTCCAGCCGGTGAGAGGTCGGCAAGGACCCGGGCGGATGCCGGGTGGCAGTGGAATGTCGGGGCATGGCCGCGCTGAATGTTGCAGATGGTCAGAGTCCTGGGACCTCGTGTTGCGCCGGGTTCGCCTTGCGGATCAGGAAGACTCCCGGTTCCTCCGTCCTTGACGCAAGAACCGGGGCTCGGGGAACCAAGGGACGTCATGGCCGCGGGCAGCGGTCAAAAGTAGCGCAGCCAAAGGTAGGGCACGCTTATTCCTACCGTGACTGCCGTGACGATGAGTCCGTACTTGGTGAAGGTCCAGAACGAAATCGGCTGTCCGTGACGTTTGGCTATGCCGATCACGACGACGTTCGCGCTGGCGCCGACTGCGGTTGCGTTGCCGCCAAGATCCGCGCCGAGTGCGAGAGCCCACCAGAGGGGTTGGGCTGCTGTGCCGCCTGCCTGGACGAGATCGTTGGTGATCGGGGCGAGTGTCGCAACGTAGGGGATGTTGTCGATGATGCCGGAGGACACGGTTGAAACGATCATCAGCCAGATGGCGGCGGCCCGGTAATTATCGCCCACGAGGGCGGCCGCGGTCTGTCCGACCGTGTCGATGACGCCGAGGTTGACAAGCGATCCGACCATGATGAACAGGCCCGCGAAGAACACCAGGGTTTCCCACTCGACATCGCCGAAAACCTTCCGCGGTTCGAGGCGGGCAAGCAGGACAAGAAGGCCGGCCCCGAGCATTGCGACGATCGACGGCGCAAGTCCGGTCAGCGGATGGGCGATGAATCCGAACAGCACCAGGCCCAGTACGACGAGGCATTTGATCAGCAGTGCCTTTTCCCCGATTGCTTCCCTCTCCTTAAGGGCCATTATTCGTGCCGCGCGCTCCGGCTGGTAGCGGAACGCGGACCGGAACAGCACCCGGCACAGCACGATGAAGACGATGAGAAGGATCGCTATCAGCGGGGCTAGGTTGACAATGAAGTCGTTGAAGGTCAGCCCGCCGCGGCTGGCGATGATGATGTTCGGCGGGTCGCCGATGAGCGTTGCGGTGCCGCCGATGTTGCTGGCCATCACTTCGGCGATGAGGAGGGGGATCGCGGGGGCGGCGAGCCGTTCGCAGACCAGGAGAGTCACGGGTGCGACGAGCAGCACCGTCGTGACATTGTCGAGAAACGCGGAAAGTACGGCCGTGATGATCACGAGCATCACCATGATCGCGTACGGGCGTCCGCGCGCTTTCTTCGCCGCCCAGATGGCGAGAAACTCGAACAGGCCCGTTTGCCGCAGGATGCCGACGATAATCATCATGCCCAGCAGCAGGAAGATGACGTTCCAGTCAATTCCACTGTCCTGGGAGAAAAAGATGCCGCGGTCATCCGTCGCACCGATCAGGACCATGGCCGCTGCGCCGCCGAGCGAAGCCGTTACACGCGGAACCTTCTCGGTTGCGATCAGGACATAGGCTCCAAGAAAGATCGCCAGAGCGAGGACGATCTGCACACTCACTCCGAACCGCTCTCCGGGCCCGTCCCGGCCCAGTAACGGAGGATGGCGTTGATGACCGCGGGGAGCGTCACGAACGTGGGGGCGTCGTCGGGTGAACCGCTGACACGTGCGATCTGGGTGCGGGCGTCGACCATCCGGGCCGCCATCTCGATCAGCGTGTCTTCGGGTTCGATGGTCAGGATTCTGCTCACCGTGACGCCGTCGTCATCCAGCAGCTCACCGATGGTCCGTTCGTCCAGGTGCTCCCACAGTTCTCCGGCGCCTTTTTCATCGAATACCCCGGCAAGCGACGGGTCATCGAGAACATAGTCCGGGACCATGAGCTGCAGGACGTCCACGGCCGAAAGGATCGCGACCGGGATACCCGCGCTATCGGCAATGACGAGACCAACGAGACCGCCCTCAGCGATCAGCCGCCCGGCCTCCACCGCGGTGGTCTCCCTGCGGACAACGGGTAACACAACCTGTAGGTCGGCGGCACGCATGGCGACCCTCTCTGCTCGTAGGACACGATCATGCTATCCGACCACCTCTACAGGCACCTGCCCGGAGCGGCGGCAGATGCCCGGGAATCCGCCGCGCGGACGACGTCGAGAGCACCGCGATGATTAATCGTCAGCCGCTGCCCGCCGCCCTCATGCCATTGGTTGGCACCTTTGACCGCGATCCTTCGACGCCTGCGGTCGTAATCTGCGCAAACAGTCCAGGGGTCCAGGGGCAACGTCCCGGCCCTGGACAGCGTGGGAAAGACTCACGGCGCCGACCACTTGCCGGTTCCTTCCGGATCGGTCGTCCGGTTTGTTAGTGGCCGGCGCGGAGTATTCCCCCGAGGCGTTCGCGCATCAGGCTGCTGGCGTCGTTGAGTCCGATGATGTTCACGTCCTTGCCATGGCGGTGGTATTTCTCGGTGATGGCGTCCACTGCGGCGATGGTGGAGGCGTCCCAGAGGTGGGAGGCGTGCATGTCGATTACGACGCGGTCGGGGTCAAGCGCGTATGCGAACTGGGTGTAGAGGTCGTTGGAAGAGGCGAAGAACAGCTCGCCGTCCACCACATAGGTCGCGGTTTCGTGGCCGTCAACGGTTTGGACTGTCCTTTCGACGGTGACGAAGTGCGCGACGCGGCGGGCGAACATCACCATCGCGGCGAGCACGCCGACGCCGACGCCGATGGCCAGGTTGTGGGTGGCGACGGTGACGATGACGGTGGCGACCATGACCATGGTTTCGCTCTTCGGCATGGCCTTGAGAGTCCGGGGGTGGATGCTGTGCCAGTCGAAGGTGGCGACGGAGACGAAGATCATCACGGCCACCAGGGCAGCCATCGGGATCACGGAGACAACGTTGCCCAGGACAACGACCAGGACGAGCAGGAAGACGCCGGCCAGGAAAGTGGAGATCCGGGTACGGGCGCCGGAGGCCTTGACGTTGATCATGGTCTGCCCGATCATGGCGCAGCCGCCCATGCCGCCGAAGAACCCGGTGACAATGTTCGCGACGCCCTGGCCCCAGGCCTCGCGGCTCTTGGGTGAACGGGTGTCCGTGATGTCGTCCACGAGCTTGGCCGTCATGAGGGATTCGAGCAGCCCGACGAACGCCATGGCGAGGGCGAAGGGGAAGATGATCTGCAAGGTCTCGAAGCTGAACGGCACGTTCGGAATGAACAGCGAGGGCAGCGAATCGGGCAGCCTGCCCTTGTCCCCACGGTGGGGACGGCGACGGCGGCCAGCACCGTGATGAGGGTCAGGGCCACGATCGCCACGAGCGGTGCCGGGACGGCCCTGGTGAGTTTCGGCAGGCCGAAGACAATCACCAGGCCGAGCGCGGCCAGTGGGTAAACGAGCCACGGGACGCCGAGGAGTTCGGGGACCTGGGAGAGGAAGATCAGGATGGCCAGGGCGTTGACGAAGCCCACCATCACCGACCGCGGAATGAACCGCATCAGTTTCGCCACACCGGACAGGCCCAGGATGATCTGGAAGACGCCGGCGAGGATCACGGCGGCAACGAAATAGTCCACGCCGTGGGATTTCACCAGCGGGGCTATCACCAGGGCGATCGCGCCGGTGGCGGCCGAGATCATGGCGGGGCGGCCGCCGACGAAGGCGATCGTCACGGCCATGGTGAAGGAGGCAAACAGGCCGATCCGCGGGTCCACGCCGGCGATGATCGAGAACGCGATCGCTTCCGGGATGAGGGCCAGCGCGACGACCAGCCCGGCCAGGACCTCGGTCTTGAGCCGGTGCGGGGACATCAGGGTTCCCCGCACGGATTGAAGCTGCTCGGGCGTGAAGGCAAGGGCATCCCCTGCGGTTTTGACTGCCATTGCTGGCTCCGTTCATGGTCAGGAAGGCACGCGCCAGCGCCTCAGCTTTTTCGAAGAATGACGGGGCGCAGCGCCGCGCAGGAAGAGGGGAACTACCCTTGAAGCTCTCACCGCGTACCCGCAACTCTACCTTAACGTGATGGTAGGGTGTATCGGAACAGGACGGAGGCCCTGATGACAGCAAAGACCAGCAGAACTTCCATGCACATCGGTGAACTGGCAGACAGGACCGGACTGTCCCTGCGGACCATCCGGCACTATGACGACGTCGGGCTTCTCCCGGCCACGGGCCGCACCGGCGGCGGCTTCCGGGTGTATTCGGAGGATGACTTCGAGCGGCTCATGGTCATCAAACAGATGAAGCCCTTGGGGTTCTCCCTGGAGGACATGGCCGAGATCCTCAGCATCCTGGCCACACCGGACAGCCAAGTCTCAGGCAGCGAAACGGCCGGCAGGTCGGCGGAGTTCCTGGAGAGGGCCGTCCACGAGCGGGCAAAGATGGCACGCAACCTGGCCCAGGCGGACGAGTTCATCGAGCGCCTCAGCAGGCACAGCTGACAGACTGTACGTGCCGGGCTGCAGAATGGCTCCCCTTCCCGGCACGCACCCACTTGGGCGCTGGTCCTGGAACTCCGGCCGCCGTACGGGGCAGGACAGCAAGAAGTGTGCGCCGGCGCTCAGCGGGTGTTGCCGTCCCAAAGAATTGGGCGGCGAACGTGGTCACTTGTGTTGGTTGCGTACACGGCGTGCTGGCCTTTAGTGTGAGCGAGCCGGTAGGAGTCGGTGCCGGTTTCGAGGATGTTCCACGTCGATCGGTTCACGGGTCGCCTCGGCATCGCCGTCGGTTTTCCGCGCGGCGGCCCAGAGCGCGTCGTGGGCGGGGTGAATACTCCGGCCTCCGGGGCCTGCGCCGGGGCAGTGGATCCCGGCAGCGCGCCTGGCTTGATCTTCAGGACCTCAAGATAGTGGTCCAGCTGCACGCATTGCCCGCCCCGGGCCACGGTCCTGGGATGGGTGGCGATAAGGGTTCTGCCGTCGAAGATCCGCACTTGCGTGGTCTGCAGGGACGCCCGGACTTTTCGGTTGATGAACCCCACTGGCACCGAATACTCGGCGTTCGCACGGTTTGCCTGTAGTCGGGACCGGTTCGAGGGCCTACCGTCAAAGGGTGGACGAATCAGGCTCCGCAGCAAGTGTCGACGTTGTTCTGCCGTGCCTCAACGAACGGGGCGCCCTGCCCTGGGTGCTCTCCCGGCTTCCCCAGGGATACCGGGCCATCGTGGCCGACAACGGGTCAACGGATGGGTCCGCCGAGCTGGCTGCTGAACTCGGTGCAATGGTGGTCCGGGAGGGAACCCGCGGCTTCGGTTCGGCAGCGCATGCGGGCCTGAGGGCCGCGACCGCTGACTACGTGGCATTCTGTGATTGCGATGGATCGATGGACCCGGCGCAGCTGCCGACGCTGCTGGCACCAATCCTGTCCGGAACGGCCGATCTGGTCCTGGGCAGCCGGCAGCCGAGGCGCGGGTCCTGGCCGGTGCACGCCAGGATCGCCAACGTCTGGCTTGCCTGGCGGCTGCGGCGTCTCACCGGGGGAAAAATCACCGACCTCGGTCCCATGCGCGCGGCCCGCCGGGAGGGCCTAGTCTCCCTGCGGCTGCAGGACCGGCGCAGCGGCTATCCCCTGGAAATGTTCCTCGCAGCGCACAGGCACGGGTGGCGCATTGCCGAACTGCCCATCACCTACTTTCCGCGTACGGGAAAGTCCAAGATCACAGGAACCATCAGGGGCACCATCACGGCCCTCCGGGACATGTCAGCCCAGCTCAGGAGCGCCCGGCACCTCTGTCGGGGCGGAGCTGCCCCTAGCGTCAGAGACACCGAAGAAGAAGCATAAAGAGCGATATGCAACTGACAGTAGCCGTCATCGCCAGGGAGTGCCTGCCCGGCCGTGTGAAGACGCGCCTTTGCCCGCCCCTGACGGCGGACCAGGCTGCCGACCTGGCCCAAATCAGTCTGAGCCAGACACTGGAGACGGTCCGGCGGTTTCCCGTGGACCGGCGGCTTCTGGTGATGGACGGAACACCGTGTGAGCAGGACGCCGCAGGCTTCGTGGTCATCTCACAGGTGGACGGCGGCCTGGACGAGAGGCTGGCCGCCATCTGTGACCAATCGATGGGTCCATTGCTGATCCTGGGAATGGACACCCCGCAGCTGAACCGGAACCATCTTGGTCGGCTGCTGCACGATTGGGCCCGCCCCGCACCGGTGCACGATGCATGGCTTGGCATGGCCACGGACGGCGGTTTCTGGGCACTGGCCATGCGCGAACCTCGCGGCGATCTTATCCGTGGCGTACCCATGTCCACCGGGACCACGGGTTCCGTCCAGCTCAGCCGTTTGACAGAAGCCGGGCTCAATGTCGGGATATTGCCCCAAATGAGTGATGTGGATAGATTCACCGATGCCGTGTCCGTCGCCGCACAGGCTCCCGGGACCAGGTTCGCCGCCTCCGTCCACGCGCTGCTCTGCCAATTGCGGCCGGGCGGCCAATCGGGATCCGGGGGACCGGACTGGTGCGCGGGAGAGTAGGGGCGACTTGTTTAAAAGTGAAATTTCCGACGCTAAGGTTGTCCGTTGTGGGGGTTATTCCGTGCCGTTATCTTGGGCTTCGAGGTGTTTGGCCATGGCCTCCATGGCTTGGTTCCAGCGTGCTGTCAGGGCCTGCCGGCTCAGCGGTTCGAACATGCTGGTCAGTACCTTTTCAACTGCATCGTATGCGGCGTCTTTGGCCCGGTCCTGCGCCGCGGGGCTGTAGTAGTTCATGCCTGTTATTCGATGCCGCCGCCTGAAAAGATGCCCTGCCAAGGCCGTCCGGCGGCCGGCGCCGGGGGAACCGCTCTCCTGTTCCTGCGGCACCTGAACCTTTACCGGGGTTCTCCTGTCATGATGGCTGTTGAGACCGTGGCTGGGCTCGTTGACGCTCGAGGCCGCCGCAGGTGGGGATTTGCGGTGTTATGGCAGGCGGAAGGCATTCTTAGTCCTCCAGCTGGGGTTTTGAAAGACCGGTCCGGGTACGGCTCGGCCGCGAATAACCACCAGTAGGCGCCGTGACGTGTCAGTTGGGGTCGGCTGGAAGGTGTGTGATGAGACTTAGGATCCCTGTGTGCGGGATGGGTCGCCGGATGGCCGGGCGGGCCGTTGCGCTGGTGTTGGTGCTGGCCGTGGCCGGGTGTGCCGCGGGAGCAGGAACCGGCGGCGCGGCGGCGACCAGCCTTCCGGCTGTTTCTGGGGCGTCGCCGGCGGGAGCAGGGCCTGGTTCCCCGGTGCCGGGGTCTCCTTCTGCTGTTTCGGGCGCGGTGGCGGCGGGTTCGCCGTCGGCTGCGGCGTTGATGGTGTGTGGGGAGGAAATCCGGGCCAACATCGTCAAGATCCTGGCCCTCCCGTCTGTCCCGGGCACCGCGGCGTCCTGGGCGGACAAACTCTATACCTGCACCTACACACTGCCGGGCGGTGCGCTCGTGCTCTCGGTCAAGCAAGCCCCGGACCCGGATGCTGCACACACCTATTTTCAGGATCTTCAACGAAGCACCGTTGCGGCCACCCCGATCGAGGGGCTGGCGAACCTGGGGTTCCCGGCCTTCCAAACACCAGCGTCCGCCATCTTCGTCAAAGACAACTTCGTGTTGACCGTCGACGCGGCGGCCCTGCCCGAAACACTGGGACCAAACCACGTCACCCGCGACGCTTACGCGTACCAGGTCGCCACCACGGTTCTGGCCTGCTGGTCCGAATAACCACTTCCGCCCCTGCCGGAAGCCAGGCCGTCACGTGCCCGGACCGGGTGTTTGAACAGGTGAGAGGCTTCAAGGGCCGGGAAAGGAAAGTTCATGACATCCGACCAATCCGTGACCTGGAACACAACGAACCGTTAGTGTCACAGTCATGGGCGTGCCCATCAGGGGAGCGTTCATTGTCAATGGAGGAAAAAGAATCATGAAGAAATCCGCTTTCCTGATTGCCCCTGTTCTGGCCCTGGGCGCCCTCGCACTCTCCACCAGCCCCGCCCTCGCCGCGGACAACACGAACTACCAGGCGAACCTTGCCGCGATCAACGGCAGCAACGCCTCCGGAACAGTCATGATCACCGTCAGCGGTGACCAGGCAACGGTCACCGAGAAAGTCTCCGGTCTCGCCGCGATGTTCAACGGCAGCCCCTACCCGCACGTCCAGCACATCCACATCGGTGCCAAGGGCACCTGCCCGGACATGTCCGCCGACACCAACAAAGACGGCGTGATCAGCACCACCGAAGGCGCCCCGGCCTACGGCGGGATCGGCGCGACCCTGTCCACCAGCGGTGACACCAGCCCGGCAGCTGGCACCGATCTTAAGGTCGCCGGGATGGGCGCCTCCTACACCTACAACCGCACCTTCACCCTGGATGCGAAGACCGCTGATGCGCTCAAGGCCGGCACCGCCGTTGTCGTCGTCCACGGTTTGGACCCGGCCACCTTGTCCGACGCGGCCCAGAAAGCTCCCAGCGACCTCGTGCCGTCCCTGCCGCTGGCCGCGACCTCGCCGGCCCTGTGCGGGACTCTGAAAGCAATGCCCGCAGGAGCTCCCGGCACCGGCATCACCACCCCGGCCCCGGCCGGCCCTGACGTGGGCCTCCTCGCCGCCGGTGCCGGCCTCGTCCTGGCAGCCGGCGGAGCCTACGCACTCCGCCGCAAGATGGCAGCCTAAGGCCTGAGAAAGCACAGGGAAGTTCAGGGACCTGATGGGAACTGAGAACAGCAGCCGCCGCGGACGCACCATCGCGTCCGCGGCGGCCGCGCTGCTCCTGGCTGGCGGCATCACCACCATCGGCCTCGGCCTCCACGCCGAACCACCAGTCCCGGGCGGCACCAGCACTGTCTCGGCCAGCGCGCCGGCCAGGGCTCCATTCCCTGACGCCAGCAGCCCTGCGCCAGCGCCTTTAACGGACCCGGTCAATGCACCGGCACCGCCTATCCCGCCTTCCGCGGCTGTTCCTGCGGCCCCGGATGCGGCTTTGCCCGCCTCTGCGCCGGTCCGGGTCGAGGTCCCCGCCATCGGCGTTGACGCGGCCCTGACCCCTGTGGGCAAACAGGCGAACGGGGAAGTCCAGACCCCGTCTGGGGAACCCGGGTCATCTGGGGGCTGGTACCAGGACTCGCCCACGCCCGGCCAGAGCGGGTCCGCGGTCATCCTCGGCCACGTCAATACCACCAACAGTGATGTCGGGCTGTTCTACCGGCTCCACGAACTCACCCCGGGCCAGGCCATCACCGTCACCCGCGCGGACCACACCGCCGCGGTCTTCACCGTGGACAAAGTCGATGTCTATCACAAAGCCACCTTCCCGACCGTGGCGGTGTACCGGAACGCGGACCGCCCCGAGATCCGCCTGATCACCTGCGGCGGCTACGACCCGGTGACCCGGGAGTACCTGGACAACACCGTCGTCTACGCCCACCTGAGCTCCAGCCACCCCGCCTGAACCCGGAACCGCTGCCCCCTGCCTGCCCCGGAAGTGCCCGTCAGCTCCCTGAAAGGGAACACCATGAAGACGAAGAGTACCCGTCAACGCCTCGCCCTTGCCCTGATTGGTGCGGCCACCATCATCGGTGCCAGCGCCTGCGGGACCTCCGGGCAAGGGTCCAGCTCATCACCCGGGTCGCCGACGACGCCAACGGCTTCCTCGTCAGCGTCCATGGATGCCGGGATGGGAGCTTCCCCGATGGCATCATCAATGGGAGCCACGATGGGAGCCACCAGCGGGTCCACCGGGATGGCGGCCGAATTGACGATCCACATTAAATCCTTCGCCTACACCGGCCCCGACAGTGTCCCTGCCGGGGCGAGTGTGACCGTGATGAACATGGACTCTCAAGCCCACACCGTCACCGCTGACGACGGGTCCTTCGACGCCGTCGTCAAAGCCGGCACCAGCACCACGTTTACCGCCCCCGCCAAGGCAGGGGCCTACGCCTACCACTGCACCTACCACTCCAACATGCAGGGGACCCTGACCGTCAAATGAGCAAGGACCGCACCCCTGCCCGGGGTATCACTGGCGCCGGTAGCCCGGAACCAGCCCGCCCCGGCCGTGGCACCGTTGTGGGTCTCGTCCTGCGGGTCCTGGCCGCGGCCGCTCTGGCCGTGGACGCGATCGTGCACGCCCGGATGGCGCCAGGCTACCAGTCCGCTGCTCCCGAAGGCTTCGGCGAGGGCAACCTCTTCCTCGCCGAAGCCGTCGCCGCCGCAGCAGCCGGGCTCTACGTCCTGATCCGCGGCAGCAGCCCCGCCTGGCTCCTTGCCCTGCTCACCGCCGGCGGAGGGCTGGCGGTGCTGCTCCTGTACCGCTACATCGATGTTCCGGCGTTCGGGCCGTTCCCGGCCATGTACGAACCCGTCTGGTTCGTCGAAAAGACCCTCACCGCCTTCGCGCAGGGCGCCGCGGTCCTCCTCGTCGCCATCGCGCTGATCCTGGACCGGCGATCCCGGCCGAAAACTGCCTCCGGTACGTCCGCCCCCACCGGCAGGGACACGCCCTGACACCGAAAATTCCTGTTTAGTGGAATACGTGGAGAGAGAAAGTGCCACGCACGCTCTGGACCAATATCTTGGAGGTTAACGACTTCCTCCTTAGCTTTTTTGCCAAGTACCCCGACAGAAAACGGAGAAGAAAAATGACCGGAACGAACACGTCAGAGCGCGCGCAGCAGTTGAAAGGGCTGCACGAGGCCCCGGAGATCCTGCGGGTTGTCAATGTCTGGGATGCCATCAGCGCGGCCACGGTAGCGGCACTGCCGGAGACCAAGGCAATCGCGACCGCCGGCCACTCCATCGCCGCCGCGTACGGCTACGCGGACGGGACGATGCCCCTGGAGGTAGCGCTGGCAGGGGTCAAGACAATCGTGGACGCCGTTGACTTTCCCGTCACGGCCGATCTTGATGATGGTTACGCCAACCCGGGCGAGACGATCCGCAAGGCTATCGGTCTCGGCGTCGTCGGCGCCAACGTTGAAGACCGGCTCCGGCCCTTCGATGAAGCAGTCGCCCGCGTGCGCGCCATCATGGCAGCTGCCCACGCCGAGGGCATCGACTTTCAGCTGAACGCCCGCACCGACGCGATTGCAAGGGGCGGTCACCGTCCCATCAAAGACAGCATCGATGACGCCATCACCCGGGGCCGGGCATTCCTGGACGCCGGTGCCGCGCTGGTCTTCGTCCCGGGAGCACTCACCCGCGAGGTCATCGAGCCGCTGGTCGAGGGACTCGGACGCGGAAAGCTATCAGTGATCGGCGCACCCGGTGCCCTGCCCGCAGCCGAGCTGCAGGAACTCGGGGTAGCCCGCGTCTCCTATGGCCCCTTCACCCAGCGTGTCGCCCTGCGCGCACTCCGCGACCTCGCCACCGACCTGTACTCGAACGGTGTCATTCCCGCCGACACCCCGCCCCTGAACTAACTACAGGACCAGCCACCGGAGCGGCCCCATGAAGTTGATCCGTGTCATTGCGGCGTTTCCTACGGTGGATGCCGACCAGGACCCGGTCACCCTGCATCTCACGAACCCCCGACATAACCCGGTGTAGCCTTCAGAACTCGTCGTCACCAGCCGTCATTCCTGTTCGAAGTCGCAAGTGAAATACGTCAAGCCCCCGGGTTTTGTGGAGACGTGTTTTAGTCGGAAGTTACGTGGGTCTCTCGCCCGGATTCGTTGAGTTTCCGGGCGGGGGGCCCGTTTTATACGGTTTCGCGTAGTCAGAATAGTTGTCGTGTCTTTCCCGAATGTGAGGGAAAAGCACTCTAAAATGTTGTTATGATGAAGCGAGGCGGCGCGGTTCATGTAGTCAGAGTTGTGAAGTCCCATACGGACAAGCATGGCCAGGAGCGCGTATACCGGTCGGCGTACCTGCGCCGGACCTACCGCGAGGGCGGGAAGGTCCGCAACGAAACGGTCGCGAACCTTTCGGCCCTGCCCGGGCATGTGGTCGACTTCATCGACGCCGGGCTCAAGGGCCGGCACCTGGTGCCCGCGGACGCCGTGGCCACCATCACCCGGTCCCTGCCGCACGGCCACGTCGCCGCGGTCTTCGCCCAGGCCAAAGCCCTCGGCATTCCCGCTCTGCTCGGCCCGGCCTGCGGGCAGCGGGACCTGGCCCTGGCCCTGGTGATCGCCCGGGTCTGCAGACCCGGTTCGAAGCTGGCGACCACCCGCTGGTGGGCCGACACAACCCTCGCCGAAGACCTCGGAGTCGCCGGCGCCACGACCGATGAGGTCTACGCCGCGATGGACTGGCTCGCAGGCCGGCAGGAAACCATCGAGAAGGCGCTGGCGAAAAGGCATCTGTCCCCGGAGGCCAACCCGGACCGGCTCGCGTTGTTCGACCTGTCCTCGTCCTGGGTCACCGGGCACAAGTGCCCGCTCGCGGCCCGCGGCTACTCCCGCGACGGGAAGAAAGGTCTGGAGCAGATCGAGTACGGTCTGCTCACCGACCCCGAGGGCCGGCCGGTCTCGGTGCGTGTCGTGCCCGGGAACACCGCGGACCCGGCCGCGTTCGAGGCCCTCGCCAAGGACTTCAAAACCCGCTACGGCCTGGCGGACATGGTGATGGTCGGAGACCGCGGCATGATCACCTCCGCCCGGATCGAACAGCTCAAGGAACTCGGCGGACTGGGCTGGGTCACCGCGCTGCGCGCCCCCGCCATCCAGGCCCTGGCCGCCGACGACGGGCCCCTGCAGATGAGCCTGTTCGACGAGCAGGACCTGGCCGAGATCGCCCACCCGGACTACCCGGGCGAACGCCTCATCGCCTGCCGCAACCCGCTCCTGGCCGCCGAACGGGCCCGCAAACGCACCGCACTGCTCGCAGCCACCGACACGGAGCTGGCCAAAATCACCGCCGCCGCCGAAGCCGGGCGGCTCAAAGACGCCGGGAAGATCGGCGTGCGCGCCGGCAAGGTCGTCGGCAGATACAAGATGGAAAAGCACTACACCCTGACCATCGGCGACACCTCGTTCGCGTACGCCCGCAACGAGGAACAAATCGCCGCCGAGGCGGCCCTGGACGGAATCTACATCATCCGCACCACCATCCAGGACACCCACATGGACGCCGGACAAGTCGTCGCGACCTACAAGTCCCTGGCCAACGTCGAACGCGACTTCCGCTCCATCAAGGCCATCGACCTGGACCTGCGCCCGATCCACCACCACACCGAAACCCGGGTCCGCGCCCACGTATTCATCTGCATGCTCGCCGCCTACCTCACCTGGCACCTCCGCCGGGCCTGGGCACCCCTGACGTTCACCGACGAAAACCGCCCCGAACCGGAGAACCCCGTCGCCCCCGCAAAACGATCGGCCGCAGCGCAGACCAAAGCAAGCCGGCGCACCACCCCAGACGGACACCCCGCCCACAGCTTCCGGTCCCTGCTGGACCACCTGGGAACCCTGACCCGCAACGAGATCCGCTACGGCGCCGAGGAGACCGCGCCCCTGATCCCCACCCTGGCCGTGCCCACCCCCATCCAACACAAGGCCTTCGACCTGATCGGCCAAAGCTTCCCGCTGACCCTGAAGTAGACAGAAGGAGGAACCCCGGAAACAGCGGAATCCCCGCCAACGGCGAATTCTGGGGATCGTTGCAACACCTGTGGTGGTTAGGTGGTTACCAGTAGATCACGAAGGCGCTCGGCGGGGGTATCCCAGTCGAGCGTTTTGCGTGGGCGGGCGTTGAGTTCCTGGGCGACGTGTTCGAGGTCTTCGGGCCCGTAGGCGTTCAGGTCGGTTCCCTTGGGGAAGTACTGGCGCAGCAGCCCGTTGGTGTTCTCGTTGGACCCGCGCTGCCAGGGGCTTCCCGGATCGCAGAAGTAGACATCCATGTCCGTGGCGATGCCAAAGGCCTTGTGCAGGGCCATCTCCGCGCCCTGGTCCCAAGTGAGCGAGCCGCGCAGGTGTGCAGGCAGGTCGCTCATGGTCTCGATGAGCCCGTCACGCACGGATTCGGCGTTGTGGTCGGTGGGCAGGTGCACCAGCATCACGTACCGTGTGGTGCGTTCCACGAGAGTCGCGATCGCCGACTGGTTGTAGGCGCCGGTGATCAAATCCCCTCCCAGTGGCCCGGGACCGCACGGTCTTCGACCTCGGGCGGGCGTTCGGAAATATTGATCATCGGGTCCCGGAAGCGGCTGGTGCGTTCCTCCGGGTTCTTGTGGGCCTTGCGGCGGGTGCGCCCGGTGCGCAGGGCGTCCTTGACCTCGCGCTTGAGCCCGCCACGGGCCTGGAGATAGAGGGCCTGGTAGATCGTTTCGTGGCTCACGCGCATCTGCTCGTCATCGGGGAAATCCTTGATCAGCAAGTGGGAGATCTGTTCGGGCGAGCACCGGGTGAGCAGCTTGCCCTTCACGAAATCCCGCAGCCGCCGGTTGCCGCTCAGCTTACTGGTTTTGGGCCGCGACCGGCGCGCCACGGCGGCCCGCTGGGCGCCGTAGGGCTGGTAGCCGAGCACCGGGTGGCTGTTGCGGGAAACCTCGCGGCTGATCGAGGACGGGGAGCGCCCCAGGGCCGCTGCCACGGCCCTGATGGAGGAGCCCTGGGACTTCATGTCCCGGATCCTCTCGCGGTCCCGCAGCGACAGGTACCGGGGATCGATCACCTTCTCCAGTGCCGTTTGGGGAATCGAAACATTCGTTGTTCCGCCGGTGGCCTCGGGAGGCGCAATCGCAGTAGTCACCTCCCGTTTATAGTCGACGGCAGCGGGCTCAGGGTAAACAAGTTTCCCCTTGGCCTGGACTATGCCGTTATCCCACATGAAGGCCGTTTTACGGTCAACACCGACGGCCGCTGTTGCTTCACGCCGGCCCACCCCGGCTGCGCGCAGGCGGAAGAACTCCTCGCGTTTTCCCACCGTCACGCGGACACTGCGGATGCCGGCGGCCTTGGCCCAGTTATGACACGTATCTTTGCTCAGGCCGAGCTGCCTGGCCGCTTCGGTGACGCTGCCGACACTATCCAGGACAGTGAAGAATTCGGCTTTCTGGGCCTGCGAGTATTTCCGGTTGGGCCCCTTGATCTTCCTTGCCCGTTTAGGCAATGCTCCGGTCTCGTGGACCCAGGCGTAGCAGGCGGCGGTGCTCAGCCCCAGCTCTGAAGCCGCAGCCGAGACGTTCCCGAGGCGGTCCAGGAGCGTGAAGAACTCGTCCTTCTGAGCCTGCGTATACTCCCGGCGGGGTTCCGAACCCTTCACACCCGACTTGAGGTGGATCCCTGCTTGCCGGACCCACTTGCGGCACGTTGCCGCCTTGAATCCGAGCTCTCTGGCCGCCGCGGCGGCACACTCCAGCCGCTCCAGCACAGCGAAGAATTCATCCTTCTCGGCCTGCGAGTACCGCCTGTAGGTGTTCTTCTGTGACGGCGTGGGCGGAGGACCCGATTTTCCCTTTAAAGAAGATTCTTGATTTGAAGACGGCAAGGTCGTTGCAACTCCCGAAAATCTGGGGTGTTGCAACGACCGCTAGAACTGAAGAACGCGGGGATTCCGCACGTCATGCCAGACGTAACTTCGGTTTAGTTGGAAATTGATGGCAGTTCCGGGGCCGGATGGCTGGCGTGGAGCTGCTCCTATTCGAATGACGGGACATGGCCAATCTCGCCGTGCAAGCGACGGTGGTTGAACCAATCTAAGTACTCGACCACGGCGACTTCAAGGTGGTTGATGTCCCGCCAAGGGGCCCTTGTTGCGGATAAGTTCGGCCTTGAACAGCGAGTTGAACGCCGGCGAGGGCGGGGGTCGAGGACCACTGCGCGGAAAAGTAGCGCTAGGCATCAAAATGACCAAGTTGGAGTGGCTTTCCCTTACGGCGATGGGAAGTTCGCCTTGTTCAGCCTGAGCAGTCACCCGGACGTCCGTAGGCGTTGCGTTGGCCCGGACATGGCATGCTTTACAGCCGTACGCGAACCGACAATGGCTTGGGCGCAACTCTTCCGCGAGTTGGTCCCCAAGCCCCGGTACGCCGGTGGCGCGGGCGGCCTGGGCCTGGGTCTGGGCCTTGGCCTGGCTAGGTCCAGCGCCGAACTAGTCTGCCGAACACACACGGACTGCCTAATCATCCGGTTGCGGCACCGGGTGCCCTGGAGAGTACCGGTCACGGCGCAGCGTCCGGGTTGACGGCCACCCCGGAATTGGCCAAGGTTTACCAGTGCCCGCGAAATCTGAACAACCCATGCCTGAGCGGCCAATGCCGGGCACCGGCCGCCAGATCGCGGCGCTGCTGGCGTTCCTTGCCCTCTCCCACGCGGTGTCGTTCCTAGGTTCCCTGGCGATCATCGCGAACGCCCACGGCTGGTACGCGGCCGCGAACAAGGCGCCCTGGACACCGCCGGACTGGGTCTTCGGGACCGTCTGGACGGTGCTCTACACGGCGATGGCGGTAGCGGCCTGGCTCATATGGCGCCAGCGGTCGGCCCCACGCCGAGGCGCCTTGTCAGCCTACGGGCTCCAGCTGGCCCTGAACCTGGCCTGGGCACCGGCGTTCTTCGGCATGTACCCCATGCTCGGAACCGCCGCACTGTGGCTGGCTTTCTTCGTCATCACCGCCCTGTTCCTGGGAGTGGGCCTGACCGTTCTCCGCTTTGGCCCCATCAACACGACCGCAGGGCTGTTGTTACTCCCGTACATTTCCTGGATCATCTTCTCCGCCAGCCTGAACCTCTACGCGGCAACCACCAACTGACCCGCAGACACTCCACCGGGGATTCACCCACAGGCTTGTGAATTCGTGAAATATCTGACCCTAAGCTTGCACGGCGTTCGGTAACGATCGTTCGCAAGACACTCCAAGGCGTCTTTGCAGTGTGGCGGTACCACGGGGCGAATTTTGTAGTGCTTCCCGTGTACGCGGCTGTGTAACGTCCAACCCGGTTCGTGATACGTTTCGGGAATGCGAATCGGATACGGGCGTGTCTCAACACGCGATCAGCACCCCGAAGCCCAACACGATGCCCTGCGCGCTGCTGGCTGCGAGCAGATCTTCCTCGACACGGCGTCGGGGAAGCTGGCCCGCCGACCCGAACTCGACAAGGCGCTGCTCTCGGCCAACCGGCCCGGCGATCAGCTAGTCGTCACCAAACTCGACCGGCTCGGCCGCTCGTTGGAAAACCTCATCGAGCTCTCCAAAACGCTGCAGGAGGGCGGCGTGGACCTGGTGGTCCTGGACCAGGGCATCGACACGTCCACAGCCATCGGGCGGATGTTTTTCCAGATCCTCGGCTCGATCGCCGAGTTCGAACACGCCCTGATGTCCGAACGGACTCGGGACGGGCTGGCCGCCGCCCGCGCCCGGGGCCGGACCGGCGGACAGAAACCAAAACTCGGCCCCCGCCAAGTCAAGCTGGCCCGTGAAATGTACGACGAAAAGGGCCCAGACGGGAAACGGGCCCACACGGTTGAACACATCGCCCAGGAATTCGGCGTCACCCGGCCCACGATCTACCGGCACCTCGCCAAACCATGAACGGTGGGCCTTGGGCGCCACAGCCGAACGACGGCATGTCCGTGAGGCACGGCCGTTTAGTAGATAGGGACTTCTGAAGTGGCTCTACGTTCTTTGCTCACGGCTGCTGAGCGTGGCCAGATCCTGGCAATGCCCACTGGAACGGAGGACCTTGCAGCCCACTACACGCTCAGTGTTGTGGATATGTCGTTGATCCGGCAACGCCGCGGAGAAGCTAACAGGCTGGGCTTTGCCGTCCAGCTGTGTCTCCTGCGACACCCGGGAATCGCGCTGGCCGAAGACACTGAGGTGCCCCCTGAAGTCGTTTCGTGGCTGACATCTCATCTGGCCGTTTCGCCCGAGGCCTGGGGCGAGTATGGAACACGTGAGGAAACGCGGCAGGAGCACGGAAGGGAGATTCGCGCATATCTGGGCATGTCCGCATTCGGAATTGCAGACTTCCGCCAGCTCGTGGAGCACGTGGGCGATGTGGCTGCGCAAACAGACAAAGGCCTGCTCCTGGTTGAAAGCGCGAAGGACTTTCTGCAGGCAAAGAAGGTCGCTCTGCCTGCCATCAGCGTCATTGAACGGGCTTGCGCACAGGCCCTGACTAGGGCGAACCGGAACATTTACGCCACGCTATGCGGCCACCTCTCCATCGAGCACCAGAAACACCTGGACGGGTTGCTTCTCCGTCGCCCCGATAGTTCATCGACCGAAATCGGCTGGCTGCGGCAGGCACCGCTGCGTCCCAACGCACGGGCGATGCGTGAGCACATCGACCGACTCACTACCTGGCGTGCCCTTGATCTTCCCTGGGCAGCGAGCCGGCTGGTTCACCGGAACAGGTTGCTAAAGCTTGCCCGTGAGGGTGCCTCCATGACCGCGGCCGATCTGTCCAAGTTCGAGCCCGCACGCCGGTACGCGGCCCTCTTTGCCATGGCCGTGGAAAGCATGGCTACGGTCACCGACGAAATCATCGATCTGCGCGGTCCGGATCATCGGCCGGCTCATCCGGACCGCGCAGAACAAACAAAACCGCCACACTCTGGCGTCCCGCTCCACCGTCGCAGCCATGATGCGCATTCACTCGAGGCTGGGTGATGTCCTCTTTGAGGCCAAGGAAAACGGTGAAGACCCCTTCGCTGCGAACGAAACAGCCATCGGCTGGGAATCACTGGCCGAAAGCATCGCCCAGGCCAAAGAACTGACCAGGCCGGCCTTCGAGGACCACCTCGCGCTGGTTAGTGCCCAATTCGGCACGCTGCGTCGCTACACCCCAGCCTTTCTTGCCGTCCTTGACCTGCATGCAGCCCCAGCAGCACAAGACCTGCTGGCCGCGATCAATGTCATCCGCGCCCTGAACACCACCGGCGCCCGGAAGGTCCCCGACGATGCACCGGTCTCTTTCATCCGGCCCCGGTGGAAACCACTGGTCTTCACCGAGAACGGCATGGACCGGGGGTTCTACGAGTTCTGTGCCCTCGCGGAACTCAGGAATGCGCTCCGGTCCGGAGACATATGGGTCACCGGATCGCGTCAGTTCCGCGACTTCGATGATTACCTCCTGGCCGGTGCCGACTTCTCCGGCATGAAAAACGCCGGGAAGCTGCCGCTGGTCACGACCGATGGAAGCACCCGATACCTCGAAGGCAGGCTCGCTCTCCTTCAGGAGCGGCTGAAGGAAGTCAACGATCTCGCCGCCCGCGATGAACTCCCCGGGGTGCTGGTCACCGACAAGGGCGTGAAAATCACCCCGCTCGAAACGATCGTCCCCGCGCACGCGCAACCCTTGATCGACCAGGCAAGCGCCATGTTCCCGCGGATCCGGATCACCGACCTGCTGATGGAAGTGGACACATGGACCGGATTCACCAACCACTTCACCAGCCTCAAATCCGGCCACCCCTCCAAGGACAAGCAACTCCTGCTCACCGGCATCCTTGCCGACGGAATCAACCTGGGACTGACGAAGATGGCCGAGTCCTGCACCGGCGTCACCTACGCCCAGCTGGACCGCCACCAGGCAGCGTACATCCGGGATGAAACATACAGCGCCGCCCTGGCGGAACTGGTAAACACCCAGCACGGTCACCCCTTCGCCGCACAGTGGGGCGACGGGACCACCTCTTCTTCTGATGGGCAGCGCTTCCGTGCCGGCAGCAAAGCCGAATCCACCGGGCACGTGAACCCCAAGTACGGCGTCGAGCCGGGCCGGCTGATCTACACGCACGTCTCCGACCAGTACTCGCCCTTCCACAGCAAACTCGTCAACGTTGGTGACCGCGACGCGACCTACGTTTTGGACGGGCTGCTCTATCACGAGTCCGACCTGGCGATCCAGGAGCACTACACCGACACGGCCGGATTCACCGACCATCTCTTCGCCCTCATGCACCTGCTCGCACCTCGGATCCGCAACATCGGCGACACCCTCCTCTACGCACCCACCAACGATCCAGGACTCCCGGCCTTGGCCCCGCTGATCGGCGGAACGATCAACACCGCAACGATTGGCCTGCACTGGGACGAGATCCTACGCCTTGCCACGTCCATCAAAACCGGCACCGTGACCGCCTCCGTGATGATGCGAAAGCTCAGCGCCTACCCCCGCCAGAACGGCCTCGCCCTCGCCCTGCGGGAACTGGGCAGAATGGAACGGACCCTCTTCCTGCTGGACTGGCTCCAAGACCCCGGCCTGCGCCGCAAAGTCACAGCAGGCCTGAACAAGGGCGAGGCCCGGAACACCCTCGCCCGGGCCGTGTTCTTCAACCGCCTCGGAGAAATCCGTGACAGGTCCTTCGAGCAGCAGCGCTACCTCGCCAGCGGGCTGAACCTGCTCACCGCAGCCATCGTTCTCTGGAACACCGTCTACCTTGACCGCACCGTCTCCGCCCTCAACAGCAACGGCGACATGATCACGGACCCGGGCCTCCTGCGGTTCCTCTCACCCCTTGGCTGGGAACACATCAACCTCACCGGCGACTACACCTGGCCACGCACCAACCACATCAAACCCGGCAAATACAGGCCACTACGACGCCCAACAAAACCTTAGCGTCGGATATTTCACTTTTTCACAAGCCACCCCATCATCACCCTCGTCCTGATCGCCGCAGGCACCCAGCAGGCCGGTTCCGGGCCCCAGTGGTGGGTCATCACGGCCTGCGCCCTCGCCATCGCCCTCGGCACCTACTCCGGCGGCTGGCGCATCATCCGCACCATGGGAGCAGGCCTGACCGACGTCAAGCCCGTCCAGGGCTTCGCCGCCGAGACCAGCACCGCCTCGGCCATCCTCGCCTCCTCGCACCTGGGCTTCGCCCTGTCCACCACACAGGTGGCCTCCGGCTCGGTGATCGGTTCCGGAATGGGACGCCGGGGCACCTCGGTGCGCTGGGGCACGGCCGGCCGGATCGCCGTCGGCTGGCTCTTCACGCTGCCGGCGGCCGGGATCGTGGGCGCGCTGACCGCCCTGCTCGTCAAGACCGGTGTCATCGGAGTCGCCATGGCGGCAATGGCCGGCACAGCTGCGGTCTGCTACATGTTTATCCACTCGCGGAAGTCCCATGTGGGCCACCACAACGCGGTCCAGGTAGAGGAAGCGGGCCACGCCGTGCAGTTCCGCAAGAAGAAACCGGCCGGCAAGCCGAGCAAGAAGAATAAGGATGTCCAGCGATGAAATGGTTGGAAATTGTCACCGTGGCCGGCGCGACCCTCGTGGCGGCGGTGACGGTCGTCGTCCTGTACTCGCTCGGCGTCCGGCTCACCGCCATTGCCGGCGACGTCCGGGAAAGCAACCCGGCCTGGGTCCGTCCGCTCGCCTACGCGTGCTTCGGCCTGTGCGGCGCTGCCGTCCTCTTCGGGCTCTACCTGATCATTCCGTGCTTCAGTAAATAGGCGCCTCGTCGACGGGACCGTCCCCGCACCGCGGCAGGATGGGCACGCAGGCCCGAAATAGGTAGGCTGGGGCCATGCCGAGCCTCCAATACTTCGTGGCCTCCTCCCTCGACGGATTCATCGCCACTGCCGATGACAGGCTGGACTGGCTGCTCCAGTTCGACGGCTTCGCCGGCGGCAAGGAAAGCTACGATGCGTTCATGGCCGACGTCGGCTGCATCGTCATGGGCGGCGAAACCTACGCGTGGCTGATGGAGCACGAACCCGGCAACTGGCCCTACCCGGGCACCCCGTGCTGGGTCTTCACCCATCACGAACTCTCCGCCCCGCAGGGCACGGACATCACCTTCGTCCGCGGGCCCGTCCGCGAATTCGCCGAGGACCTGAAGGACGCGGCGGCCGGCCGGAACGTCTGGATCGTCGGCGGGGGAGTCCTGGCCGCTCAGTTCGCCGACGCCGGCCTGCTGGATGAGCTGATCGTCTCGATCATCCCGGTGGTGCTCGGCGCCGGCAAGCCGGTGCTTCCGATGGACGGCCCGACGCCGCCACTGGAGTTGATCTCCTCCCACACTTTGGGACGCGGGATTGTCGAGTTGCACTACCGCTTTGGCGGCAGGCCCTAGCGCGGTTTCCGGGCCGGCCGCGGTGCCGGCCCGGCCCTACAGACGATACCGCCTTCTACCCCGCGTCGTCGCGGATCAGGTTGGTGATCCGGGCGGTGGAGAGCCGGCGCCCCTTCTCGTCCGTCATGACGATCTCGTGCGTGGTGAGCGTGCGCCCGAGGTGGATCGCGGTGCAGGTTCCGGTCACGGTGCCTTCCGCGATCGGGCGGTGATGGGTCGCGCCCACCTCGATGCCGAGGGCGTGCCGTCCCGGGCCGGCGTGCATCCCGGCCGCGAAGGAGCCGAGCGTTTCGGCGAGGACCACATGTGCCCCGCCATGCAGTATGCCGGCGACCTGGGTGTTGCCGGCCACCGGCATCGTTGCCACCGACCGTTCCGGGCCCATCTCGAGGAAATGGATCCCCATCTTCACCACGAGGGCACCGATACCCCTCCAGCCGAGCCAATCGAGCAGTTCGTCGGGCACTCCCGCGGCTGCCAGTTCGGCCGCGTAGGGGGCGGGCGTGAAATTGTCCATCATGGCAACTAGGCTGGCACCTGTGAGCGAAACTACCAAACCGGCCCCTTCCCCAGCTTCAGCAGATCCCGCAGCAGTGGCAGACAACGCGTCCGTACTGGTCGCTGAGCCCGTCGCGAAGCCCCGCGGCCGCGCGGACGTGTCCGCCACGGAGGCGCCCGTGGTTCCCATCACGGACCAGCCCCGGCTGATGGTCCTCGACGGCCATTCCATGGCCTTCCGTGCCTTCTTCGCCCTGCCGGCCGACAAGTTCTCCACTGCCAATGGGCAGCACACCAACGCGATCCATGGGTTTACCTCCATGCTGATCAACCTCATCAAGGAACAGAAGCCCACCCACGTTGCCGTGGCCTTCGACGTCTCGGATGACACCACGCACCGCAAGGCCGAGTACAGCGACTACAAGGGTGGCCGCAACGAAACCCCCCGGGAGATGAGCGGCCAGATCGACCTCATCGACAAGGTCATGGGCGCCTGGGGTATCAAGACCATCAAGATGCCCGGCTATGAAGCCGACGACATCCTGGCCACACTCGCCACCATGGGAGACAAGGCCGGTTTCGAGGTACTCCTGGTTTCGGGTGACCGTGATGCCTTCCAGCTCATTACGGACAACGTGTTCGTGCTGTACCCCAAGAAGGGCGTCAGCGACATTCCCCGGCTGGACGCGGCGGCCATCCAGGAGAAGTACTTCGTGAGCCCCGCCCAGTATTCGGACCTCGCCGCCCTGGTGGGGGAGTCCGCGGACAACCTCCCCGGCGTTCCCGGCGTCGGCCCCAAGACGGCGGCCAAATGGATCAACCTGTACGGCGGCCTCGAGGGGGTCCTGGAGAACCTGGATTCAATCGGCGGGAAAGTGGGGGACGCCCTCCGCGAAAACGTTGAGGACGTCAAACGCAACCGGCGGCTGAACCGGCTCCATACCGACCTCGACCTCCCGGTAACGCTGGACGATCTCGCGGAACCGCGGCCGGATCAGGCCGCCCTGGAGGAGTTGTTCGACGCCCTCGAATTCAAGACCATCCGCACCCGGCTCTTTGCCCTCTACGGCAGTGAGGTTCCCGAAGCGGAGCGGGAAAGCCTGGAAACCCCGGATTTCGTGACCCCCTCGGACGCTGCCGAGCTGGCCGCCTTCCTGGCGGGAGGTTCCGCCGGGCAGCGATCCGCCGTCGCGGTCGATCTGGTCCCGGGCCGGATCGGGGAGGATGCCGCCGCGCTGGCGATCGTCCGCGACGGCGCCGCCGCTTACATCGACCTGGCCGGCCAGGACGCCGGTTCCGAAAACGTCCTGGCGGCGTGGCTGCGGGATCCCGGATCGCCCAAGGTCATGCACGGTTACAAGGCGGCCCTGAAGGCACTGACCGCCCGCGGCCTGGAAATCGGGGGCGTGGTGGACGACACCTCGATTTCCGGGTACCTGATCCAGCCTGACCGCCGCAGCTATGAGCTCGCCGAACTGGCCCAGCACCACCTCAACATCAGCGTCTCGACCGAGGCCGCCAAGGCCGGCCAGCTGGAGCTGGCGTTCGACGGCGATGACGCCGCCGCTGCCGGCGCGCTGGTCCAGGTGGCCGCCGTCGTCCAGGCCCTGAGCCGTTACTTCGAAACGGAACTGAAGGAACGCAAAGCCCAGGACCTGCTGACCACCCTTGAGCTGCCTGTCAGCCGGGTTCTTGCCGACATGGAACTCGCAGGAATCGCCATCGACATGCCGCGCATGGACGAGCAGCTGGCGGATCTCGCCAAGGTGATCGACAACGCCCAGGAGCTTGCCTTCGCCGCGATCGGCCACGAAGTGAACCTGGGTTCGCCGAAGCAGCTGCAGACGGTGCTGTTCGAGGAACTGGGCCTGCCGAAGACCAAGAAAATCAAGTCCGGCTACACCACCGACGCCGCCTCGCTCAAGAACCTGCTGGAAAAGACCGGGCACGAATTCCTGGTCCAGCTGATGGCGCACCGCGAGTCGTCGAAGCTGAGCCAGATGCTGGAGTCGCTCAAGAAGTCCGTCACCGACGACGGCCGGATCCACACCACCTACGCGCAGAACGTGGCCGCGACGGGACGGATCTCGTCCAACAACCCGAACCTCCAGAACATCCCCATCCGCAGCGAGGAAGGCCGCCGTGTGCGCGGTATCTTTGTCGTCAGCGAGGGCTTCGAATGCCTGCTGTCGGCGGACTACTCGCAGATCGAAATGCGGATCATGGCGCACCTCTCCGGCGACCAGGGGCTGATCCAGGCCTACCAGGACGGCGAGGACCTGCACCGCTTCGTGGGCTCCAACATCTTCCACGTGCCCGTCGAGGAGGTCACCAGCGCCATGCGCTCCAAGGTCAAGGCGATGTCCTACGGCCTCGCCTACGGGCTGACCTCCTTCGGGCTCTCCAAGCAACTGGAGATTTCCGTGGACGAGGCACGTACCCTCATGAAGGAATACTTCGACAGGTTCGGCGCTGTCCGCGACTACCTGCGCGGCGTCGTGGACCAGGCCCGCATCGACGGCTACACGGCCACCATCGAAGGCCGCCGGCGCTACCTCCCGGACCTCACCAGCACGGACCGGCAGCTTCGCGAGAACGCGGAGCGCATCGCACTGAACTCACCCATCCAGGGATCGGCTGCGGACATCATCAAGCGCGCGATGCTCGGCGTGCACTCGGAGCTGGCCGCCCAGGGGCTCAAGTCGCGCATGCTGTTGCAGGTGCACGATGAACTGGTGCTCGAGGTCGCCACCGGCGAGCGGGAGGCCGTGGAGAAGCTGGTCACTGAACAGATGGGCGCCGCGGCCGACCTCAGCGTTCCGCTGGACGTCCAGATCGACGTCGGTCCCACCTGGTACGACGCCGGGCACTAGGTTTCCGGCCCGGGTCTGCCGGGCCGCAGGATCCATTGACGGGTCGTTGACGCATAGGGGCAGCACGTGGCAGAAAAGTATGAGGTCAGGCGGTTCCGGGCAGCCGAAAAAGACGCCGCCGGCTACGCCGACTACGCAGGCTGTGCCGCATGGGTCAGGGCGGTCGGGTTCGGGTTCCACGACGCTCGCCGCAGCGACGAGTTCGTGGACAAGGTGCTCGCGAACTACCGGGCCGACGACGGCGAATTGACGGGCGTCTACCAGGCCGGGGACGTGGCGCCGCATTCCCTGGCCGCGGATGTTCCCGTTGCCACCTTCGCGTCCCTACGCAAGGACCTCAACATCGGTTATGGCCGGCAGCTCCGGGCCCAGCTGGTCACCGCCGTGACCGTCCGGGGAACGCACCGGCGGCGGGGCCTCCTGCGCAGGATGATGACCGAGGACCTGGCCGCGTCGAAGGCGGACGGCCTGGCGGTGGCCGCCCTGACCGCGTCGGAGGCGTCGATCTACGGCCGGTTCGGCTTCGGCGTCGCAACCTTTGAGCGCAGCGTCAAGGTCGACGCCGGGCCGCGCTTCCGCCTGCGCCACGCAGCGGCGGGAACTGTGGAAATCGCGGACCGGAAGGTCCTGCTCGAACTGGCTCCGCAGGTGTTCGAACGGGTCCACCGGGCCACGCCCGGTTCCATCGTGCGCCAGGAGGCCTACCGGCAGCGGAGCTCCGGCTCCTTCGGCCGGGACGGCGGCGAAGACGAGGCGATCAGGTGCGCCCTGCACTATGACGCCGCCGGGACGGTGGACGGCTACGTCGCCTACAAGTTCGCCGGCTGGGACACCAAGCCGTACACGGTGGAAATAGTGGACCTTGTGGCGGCCACGGACGATGCCCACCTGGAGCTGTGGCAGTTTCTCGGCAGCATCGACCTGATCGAACGGATCAGCTGGCAGGACGCGCCGGTGGATGACCCGCTGGCGTGGGCCCTCGACGATCCCCGCTGCATCGAGTCCTCGGACCACCGGGACATGCTCTGGCTCCGGATCCTGGACACCGGCAAGGCGCTGGGCGCCCGCCGCTACCCGGTGGACGGCTCGCTGGTCCTGTCGGTGACCGACGGCCTCGGCTTCGCCGCCGGGACGTTCCTCCTGGAGGTCACGGAAGGGGAGGCTGCCGTGTCCGCCGCGCCTCCCGGCGCGGCTCCGGAGCTGACCCTCGACGTCGCCGAACTGGGCTCGATCTACCTGGGCGCCGTCTGCCCGGTGACGCTGACGGCGGCCGGGAAGATCACCGAACACGCCCCCGGGGCGGCGCTGAAGGCGCGGCTCATGTTCGCCGTCGAACGCGCACCGCACTGCCTGACGCACTTCTGATGGCTCACGCCCGGGGGCGCCGTCTCACCGCCGGATTGAGGGCCCTTGCATGGCGGTGGCACGCGTCCGCCCCCATCGCGTGGTGCCCCGCGGTTTGTACACCGAGAGTACGGTGGCGACCAGCAGGGCGATTACTGCGGCTCCGGCGTCGGCCACGAGCTGGCCTCGCATTCCGGTCATGGCGGCGGGGGACAGGTCGGAGGCCGAGGCTATCCCTGCCATGTGTGTGACGGGCTGCAGGTGGAGGAGCAGCAGGGCGCTGGCCAGGGCAGTGATCAGTAGTTTGATCAGTACCCAGTAGTGGCGGAAGAGTCCCCAGACGGTTCCCAGCGCCTGGACGATGCCGGACAGCAGTGATGCCAGGCTCAGCGGGAAGATGATGAACCACCCGATGAGGTCCATGGCCAGGTACGCTGCCCTGACCAGCTGGGGATTGGTGCTGGTCAGCCCCGCGACGGCCAGAACGAGGAAAGACACCACAGCGCCGAGCCAGCCGACCGAACTGAGGACATGGATGGTCAGGGCGAGCTTGCGCAGACCTGGTGCCATCACCTTCACGGTGTGTGGCTTCCCATTCCGCCCCCGGCAAGGTGGATGGCGGCGAACGCCAGGACGAGGATCACGGCCGCAATCATGAAGGCTTTGACCCAGCGGGGAGTGCCGGGCTCGGGGCCGCGGACAGGCTTCCGGCCGGAGCCCTCGTCACGCGCGTCGGTAGGCTGGGGCCGCTCGGTCATCGCCGGTTCTTCTCTCGCTTGGCTGCTCCCTGCTCGTTCACGCAGGTTTTATAAGACACTATGTCTTAGTACGTCAAAGTGTCCAGTGCGCGGCGGGTTGTATACTTCGATCATGCCGAAGCTTTGGAATGCGACCATCGAGACGCACCGCAGCGCCGTGCGGACAGCCATTCTGGACGCGACGGCTGCGCTGGTGGCCGGGCACGGACTGGCTTCGGTGACGATGTCGCAGATCGCCCAGACGGCAGGCATCGGACGAGCTACCCTGTACAAGTACTTTCCGGACGTGGACGCAATCCTCTCGGCATGGCACGAACGCCAGATCCAAGCCCATCTGGAAGAGCTGGCCCGGGTGCGGGACCGCACCTCGGGTCCGGCCCGGCAGCTTGAAGCGGTTCTGGAGGCTTACGCCCTGATGTCCCACTTCGGTCACGGCGGTGCCGACGCGGCACGGCTCCATCAGGGCGAGCATGTCGGACGGGCCCAGCAGCACCTCATGGAATTCGTGACGGATCTGCTCCGGGAGGGAGCGGAGGCCGGGGTCTTCCGCAGCGATGTCGCCCCGGTCGAGCTCTCAGGCTACTGCCTCCATGCCTTGGAAGCCGCGGGCGGGCTGAGGTCCCGCGACGCTGTGCATCGGCTCGTCAACCTCACCCTGACCGGGCTGCAACCACCGCCGCCCCCTGCCGGGGTGGCCGGGACGCGGCGCCCGGGGACCAGCGGCTAGGACCAGGTGGGCGCCGTCGCCTGAGCGCCAGGTCCCGCCGCCCTCCGGCCGTCCCCACGGGCGGAGGCTGGCGGGTCAGGCCACTGCGGCCAGCAGGGCAGTGCAGGTGGCTTCGCAGCGGCGGCAGGCCTCGGCGCAGATCCTGCAGTGCTCGTGCATGCCGGCGTGCCGCTCGCACTCCTGGGCACACGCGGCGCAGGCGGCCCGGCAGGCCTCCGGCACCGTGCGGGTGAGGCCGGCGTTGGTTCCGGTCTGGCGGGACAGGATGTTGCCGGTGGCGGCGCAGATGTCAGAGCAGTCCAGGTCGGTGCGGATGCAGGTGGTGAGGTCGGCGACCATGTCCTCGGCCAGGCAGGCGTCAGCGCACGCGGTACAGGTTTGGGCGCACTGGAAGCAGGCGGCAATGCATTCGGCGAGCTTGTCCTTCCCGAGCGTTCCCGCACCCTGGGGGTGGGCATCGAGCATCGCACTGATGTGGTGGGACATGATGCACTCCTTGTTGCTGTGATGTTGCGGCCGGACGTTTCCGGCCGTGACGCCCACCCTAGTCGGGCACGGGGAACGCCGTCAGCCCCGGACGCTCTCGAGGCCGGCCCGCGGCTTCTGGATTCCACGGGATGCCCTCTGGGCGGCGTTCTGTGTGGTTAACCGTTGGTTCCGCCAGCACAGGGGGCCCCTGGTTCGGGCGCGTTCGGGGACTGGGCGTAGACGCGGATGAAGGCCGGGATGCGGGAGTCATCGGCGTTCTGCAACGTCAGCTGCGTGCCCCAGGCGGTGGCGGTGACCGGGGCGCTCTGCTCTTTGTCCGGGCTGAGCAGGACGTAGGGCTTGTCTTTGGCCAGGGCGGTGAGTCCGGTGATGTCGGCTGCCGGCAGGGCGGGGCTGTAGGTGATCCACACGGCGCCGTGTTCCAGGGAATGGACGGCGCGTTGTTCGCTGACGGGCTCGGTGTAGACGCCGCAGTTCGTCCAGGCGGGCGCGTGGTCGCCTCCGACGCCGGGCTGCTGCGGGTAGGCGACGGCGTTCTGGACGTGGTTGCGCGACAGGTCGGCGAAGGTCTGGATCCCGTCGATGGGTTTCTTGGCCGCTTCGGCGGCTGCGTTCCGTTCCTGGACGGATCCGGCGACGACCAGGGCCACGGCCGTGATGATGGCGGCCAGGACCACGCCGAAGCTGCCGTAGAGGAGGATGTTGAACCGGCACTGTTTTGCCTGTTGCCGGGTGCGGAGGGCGGCGACGATGGCCTGGTGTTCTGCGCGTCGGTTTCTCGTGTTGCTCATGCGGGTGTTCCTTTGCTTGGCGCGTCGGATTCCTGGATTAGCTCAGGGGATAGGGGTTGCACGGCGGACCGGCGCCGGGACCTGAGCCGCTGGAAGAGGGCAATGCCGGCCAGGAAGAGAAGTCCGGAGACCCAGGTGTTCACGCGCAGGCCCAGGATCGTGTTGGCGGGGTCGGAGCGCATCAGTTCGAAGACGAAACGGCCGGCGGTGTAGAAGACGATGTAGAGGGCGAACACCGATCCGGCGCCGAGCTTGTAGCGGCGGTCCAGGAACATCAGCAGCGATGCTGCGGCGAAACACCAGAGGGACTCATACAGGAACGTGGGCTGGAAGTAGCCGAGGATTTCCGGTGTGCCGTCGGGGGCGGTCAGGGCCTGGCCGGTGGCCTGGTTCATGGCGTGGATCTGCAGTTTCCACGGCAGATCCGTGGGCTCCCCGTAGAGTTCGTTGTTGAACCAGTTGCCCCATCGGCCCAGGCCCTGCGCCAGCAGCAGCCCCGGGGCGGCCGCGTCCGCGAAGGCTGCGAAGGGGACGCCCGCGCGCCTGGCGCCGATGGCGGCGCCGACCAGTCCGAGGGCGACGGCACCCCAAATCCCGAGGCCGCCTTCCCAGATCCGCAGCGCACCCCATGGGTCCCGGCCCGGCCCGAAATAGAGCTGGTTGTCCGTGATGACGTGGTAAAGCCTCCCTCCGACGATGCCGAGGGGAACGGCCCAGACCACGATGTCCAAGGTCTGGGCGGTTGTGCCGCCGCGGGCGCGGAGCCGACGGGCCGTGAGCCAGACGCCGACCACGATGCCGGCCAGGATGCACAGGGCATAGAGCCGTATCAGAGGCCCCAATGCGAAGGCGCTGACCGTCGGCGAAGGGAAGAAGAAGTCCGTCACTGCTGAAGGTCGCATGATACCGGTCACTTAATGTAGGAGAAGAGGGCCATCATGCCCCGTTCTGCGTGGTAGGCGTTGTGGCAGTGCGCGAGCCATTGGCCGGGGTTGTCGGCGTCGAAGATGACGGTGACTGTCTGTTTTGGACGGACGATGACCGTGTCCTTGCGGGCTCCGCCGGCACCGACCTGGAAGGTATGGCCATGGAGGTGCATTGGGTGCCACATGTCGGTGTCGTTGACAAAATTTACCTCGACCCGTTCTCCGGCCCTGATGTCGAAGGTCTGCTCGAAGGGCTTGCTCATGTCGAAGCGGTGCCCGTTGATGCCCCAGTCGTACTTGTCCATTCCACCGGTGAGTTTGAGTTCGTGGATCCGGTCCGGGGTCTTGGCCGCGAGCGTGACGGTGGGGTCGGCCTTGAGCTGTCCGCCGTCCACGACGGTGCCTTCCAGTTTGCCCGGCAGCACCGCCGGCAGGGGCTTCTTGCCGGTGCCGGTACTGATGAAGCCCAGGGCCTTGCCGGTTTTCCCCTCCGGCAGCGCCATCACGGGGGTGAACCCTTCCCCGACGGTGAGGAGGGCGTCGATGCGTTCGCCCATGCCGACCACGACGGCGTCGACGTCCTGATGCTGGACGGGGAAGCCGTCGGTATGGGAGAGCGTGAGCTTCTGGCCGGGGATGCCGACACGGTAGGCGGTGTCCCCGGCGGCGTTGATGATCCGCAGCCGGATGACCTGCCCGGCCGTGGCCGCCAGGACCTCTGCTTCATCCGGAGCCTTTGAATTGAACAGATGGAACGGGTAGCTGACATCGCCGGCGTCCCCGCCGAGGAAATCGCTGCGCGAGCCCATGAGCATGTGCTTCATCCCCATGCTCATCGATCCCCCCGAGGGGGCGGGGGAGGATCCCATGGAACCGTGGTCCATGCCGGACATGGACATGCCGCCGGAGAGTTCTTTCAGGACATCGTCCGGAGTGCCGGTGATGCCGTCCATCCAGTCATCCAGGACGATCACCCAGTCCTTGTCGTATGCGAGGGGCTCCTGTGGGTCTTCCACAATCAGTGCCCCGTAGAGGGCGCGTTCGCGCTGCATGTCCATATGCGAGTGGTACCAGTACGTGCCGGGGTGGGCGAGACGGAAATCGTAGTTGAACCCGGCGCCGGCGGCGATCGGGTCCTGGGTGACATGCTGGACGCCGTCCTGGTCGTTGCGCAGGGCCAGGCCGTGCCAGTGGATGCCGGTCGGGTCCTTGAGGTTATTGGCCAGCGTCACCTGGAGCCGGTCCCCGGCCGTGGCCCGGAGTGCCGGGGCGGTGAGGTTGCCGTTGTAGCCCCAGGTGGTGACGGGCTTCCCGGCGACTGTTGCCTCCACGGACGCGGCGTCGAGGGTCTGGGCGACGGTTTTTCCGGTGAAGGCCCGCCGGGCCTCGTAGTCCGCGACCACGGGGTCCGTGGGCATGACCCGGACCGGGCCTGTGGCGGGGGCAGTGCTGTTGGTGCAAGCCGCGAGGGCCGCTGCGGCCGTAGCGGCGACGGACAGGCCTAAAAAGCGGCGGCGGCCCAGGTTGTGATCGGGTTGGTTATTCATTTGAAGTCCTTTTGACGTGGTCCAAGCGGACGCTCGTGACCAGTGCGTGTCAGATGGGGGTGAGGAAGGTGCCGGAGAGGTTCTGGAGCTGGTAGATCCACGTCACCCAGACCCCGGTGACCATGAGCACGCCAAGGAGGATGAGCATGGAGGCGCCGGCGATGTTGACGATGCGGATGTGGCGGCGGACGAAGGCCAGAGCGGCGCTGACCCAGTTCAGGCCCATGGCGGTCAGGGCGAAGGGGATGCCCAGGCCCAGGCAGTAGGCGAAGGCCAGCAGCGCCCCGCGGCCGGCGCTGCCGGTGGTGACGCTCAGGGACAGCACCGCGCTCAGCGTCGGCCCCATGCAGGGCGTCCAGCCGAGTCCGAAGACGATGCCCAGCAGGGGTGCGCCGGCCAGTCCGGTCCTGCGGCCGAGCGTGATTTTGCGGGTCTGCTGCAGCCAGGGGACCAGCCCGAGCAGGGCTGCGCCCATCAGGATCACCACGACGCCGAGGCCGCGCATCAGGGCATCCTGCCAGCGCAGGAGCCAGGACCCGATGGCGCCGAAGGCGGCCCCATAGAGGGTGAACACGGCGGCGAACCCCAGCACGAAGAGTCCGACGCCGGCGAGCACGCGGCGGCGGTTGTGCGGCTGCGTCGGGTCAGTCAGCCCGGAGACGAAGCCCAGATAGCCGGGCACCAAAGGAAGGATGCACGGCGACAAGAAGGACACCAGTCCCGCAACCATGGCCAACGGAATGGCGATGACCAGCGCGCCGGAGGTAACCATGGATGCGAAGTACCCGCCGATGTCCATCGGCTCAGGCGGCGTCGGAGGGCCGGAACGTGGCCCCGCCGTCCGTGGAGACCACCAGTCCGGTGGAGGTGGCTGCCCAGATCCAGGGGTTCCCGTCCGAGCCGTCCGTCGCGGCAACGGCCTGGACCGCGCCGCTGATCTGGCCCTTCCTGGTCCAGGTGGCTCCGCCGTCGGCGGAGTAGTGGACGGTGCCGCCGGGTTCGACACCGACGGCTGCCGTCGCGCTGGCAAACGCGGCGAACTGGATCACCGGGGCGGCCTTGTCCAGCGCCCAGGTGGCTCCGCCGTCGGCGGAGCGCTGCACGCCGTCGGGCGTGGTGGCAAGAACGGTGTCGCTGTAGGGGTTCCCCGCCAGGGCAGCCGGGGCGAAGTCCGCGGTGGCTGTTTTCCAGGTCTTCCCGTCCGGACTGGTGCGGAGTGTCCCGTCAAAGGCTACGATCCCGGACTTCGTCGCGGTGAGGGCGTGGAAGTCGGATTCGCCCTGCCGGGAGAGCTGCTCCCAGGTCCTGCCCCCGTCACTGGTTTTGACCAGCCCCAGTGGGCTGGGAAGCGTTGAGCCCTTCCCGGGGTGGCCGGAGGCATAAAAGACGCCTTGGTCCATCGCGGCGGTGAAGCCCATCAGGTCGTTGGAGGGTCCGATTTTGACGGCGGGCTGTTTGGACACGTCGAACAGGCCCTCGTGGGTGGCCAGGAGGACCTGGCCGGTTTCGCCGTTGACGCTCAGGCCGTGGATGTGGGCGCTGGGAAGGCCCGTGGCGGCACCGGCTGATGACGGAGCACCGGCCGCCGGGACGGAGGCCGGGGTGCAGGCGGTCAGGGACAGGACCAGGGCGGCTGCTGCGGCTGAGATTGCTGCTGGGCGGAGACGGGGGGTGGGTGGGAAGGGCACGGGGAACTCCAGGTATCGGGAGGAACTAAAGGGGGTGGGGCCGGTCCCGTGGCGGGACCGGCCCCCTTGGGGGCTGGCTAAAGGCTGGCCAGCAGGTCCTTCATCTCCTGCATTTCCGCTTCCTGGGAGGTGACGATGTCCTTGCTGAGCTGCACCGCGTCGGGATTCTTGCCGCCGGTCGTTTCGGTCTTGGCCATCGCCACGGCGCCTTCGTGGTGGGCGATCATCTGAGTCAGGAAGAGCTTCGCCGCCTCGGTTCCCTGCGCGGCGTCAAGCTTCTTCATGTCATCCTCGCCCATCATGCCGTCCATGCTGTGCGTGCCTGACATCGTGGTGGCTTCATTCCAGCTGGTGAGCCACCCGGTCATCTTCTGAATCTCGGGGCCCTGCTCCGCCTTGATCCTGGTGGCCAGGGTGGTCACCGGGGCAGGGACGCCCTGTTTCTTGAGTATCACGTCGCTCATCTCGACGGCCTGGGTGTGGTGGGGGATCATCATCTGGGCGAACATGGCGTCGGCCGCGTTGTGTTCCGCCGCGGCTGCTGTTGCGCTGCTCGACGGGGAGCTGGTGGAGGAAGCGCCGGAGCTGCCGTGGTCCATGCCCGGCATGCTGCCGCCGCCGGATCCGGAAGAGCAGCCGGCCAAGGCGATGGCAGCGGCGATGGCGGTCGCGGAAAGGGTCAGAAACTTCTTATTCATGGAAAATCAGAGTCCTTCAATACATCAACCGGCGCGTGGCGCCGTGGGCGACTTGTACGACGCGTGAGCCGGCAGGGACCGGACGGGCACGTCGGATAGCTGGAGTGCTGCGCGGGCAGGACACGGCGCAGCTCAGCTCTCTACGTCCGGCTGATGCAGAGTTGGCCCGGAGAAGGACTTCCGGGCAGGTATGCGTAAGTGGTGAAACCGGACGAAGACCTGGTGGCGTCGTCGGCCGGGAGCGGCGTAGTGCCCGGCAACGGCGCCGCCAGCGATGCGTTGCCCGGGGAAGGGATGCAGACCGCGTCCATGGCCGACATCGTCGCGCACCCGCCCTTGTCCGCGCACGACCGCCCTGACAAGGACGCCGCCCCCGGAATGCCCTGCACTGCTGCGGGACCCGGTGCGGGCTTGACCTCCGCAGATGGCTGCATGACCTGCGGCATGGCAGCACCGTGACCTGCCGCGGACGCTGGCATACCGGGGGAACCGGTCATGATGTGCATGCCCAGAATCCCGGCAATGATGGCCAGCATTCCGGCCAGCAGGGCCGCCCACTTGAGGAAGGCCACGGCGCGCCCGGATCCGGTTGCTGTCATGGTGTTCCTCCTTCCAAGGGGATTATGTTCGCTTAAGGGTACCGGCTTCGTTTAAGGGTACCGGCCCTGATCGGGCCGGGTGTCTGATGCTTCCCGGGTCAACGAACCTGTTCCGGGTTGAGTTTCACCCGGCGCAGCCGCTGGGCGTTCAGGGCCACCACGATCGTGGAGACGGACATCAGGACCCCTGCCGCGGCCGGTGAGATCGTCACGCCGGCGGAGGCCAGCACGCCCGCGGCGAGCGGGACGGCGACGGATGCTTCCGTCCGCGGGCGGCGGGCCCGGATCAGCGGGGGATCAGGCTGTATCCGGCGGAGGTGACAGCCTCACGGACCGCCGCATCACCGGCGGATCCGGAAATAACCAGACGCGAACGACCGCCCGGAACGAGCTCCACGGAGGCGGCTTCCACACCATCCACGGCAGCGACGGCCTTCCGGACAGTCTGCACGCAATGCCCGCAGGTCAGTCCTACAACCGCGTATTCAGCATCTCCGGTGGTCGTCACGGAGTCCTCGGGGGTCCCGGTCGAGCAGCAACCGCACCCCGACGCTGATGAGGCGAGGCGCAATTCTGTCCGGGTTTCTGTTCCACACATGTCAGTTCCATTCCTTGAAAAAAGGTGCGATGGGCGCTGGGGTTGAACGGCTGTGACGGCGATGCGGGGCACCGGCCTGGACATACCACTTCACTGACAACAGCGCCAAGCATACCCCTCCGGGGTATAAAGCACAAGGCGGGAAGGCGGTCTCCGGCGAAGCCCGGCCTCGGCCCCCGCGGACGAGGGTGCGCTAGTTGTCCGGCTTTGCCGAGGGCGCATCGGGGCGTTAGCTGGATGTGAACCCGTGCCGGTTTCTCCGAGAGCGGCACTCCCGGGCTGATTGCCTAACTCTGCCGCTGCCCGGGATCCGTTCGCAGAATTCGTCCGGCAGAGACGGGGAAGCCACGTTTCTGGCCTGTTTCAGGGAGAGGCTACTTTTTCATGTCCACACGCAGAACTTCGGGCCGCCACCGCGCGGTCACTGTCCAGGTCAGCCCCCTCGCGACGATCTCCAAGGCCGTTGCCGACAACGCCGGGGGAGTGGGCCGGCAGGCCGCCGCCATTGCCGCCGCGTCAGGAATGGTGTTGACCAGCGGGATCGCCGCCCAGGCCGCCGAGGCCCCGGTGCAGCGCGACACCGCATCCGCTTCGAACCTGGATGTGTCCAGCCAGGCACCGGCTCCGCTCAGTGCCGACTCCAGTGTCCGGATCGCGTTCGAACGCCCGGCCGTCACCACCGCCCCGGCACCGGTCATTGAGGCACCCAAGCCCGCTGTCAACGCACCGGCTCCTGCGGCCGTGGCCGCGCGGGCCACGGCCGCCCAGGCGCCGGCGCAGGCCCGCATGACTGTCCAGCCCCAGGCCGCGGCGCCCCCGCTGCCCAGGCGGCGGGCGGGGTGAACGCCACTATGGTTTCCGGCGCCTGCGCGCAGCTGGGCCTGAACCAGGACTGCACGCGTCTGGTGGAAAAGGCCCTGGGGTCTGCGGGCATTCCCGTCGGTGACCTTGCCCGTATGCAGTTCATGAACTACGGAAAGGTTGTCGGTGACGCGCAGCCCGGCGACATGGTTGTCCAGTCCGGCTACATCGGAATGTATGTCGGCAATGGCCAGGTCCTCAGCTCCGGCATGAACGGCAAGAACCAGACGGTGGTGCATCCGCTGTCGTGGCTGACCGCTACCGGCCCCGTCACGTTTGTCCGCGCCGGAGCCTAAGAGTCTGTCGACGGGCCGGGATCCGCTGCCTTGGGGGCTGCGGATCACCGGCCCTTGGCATGCCTGCTCCTGGCCGGTCTGCGGAACGGAAGCAGCCGTCCGTGGCGAGCATCGGGGGTCCCCTCGCCGCCCGCCACGGTGGGCACCCGCGTGTGGTCTCACGTCACACCGGTGTGGTCGCCGGCAGCCGGGGGATGGAAGCGTCGCCCCTGCCGGGTCTGCCGAAGCGGCGCAGACGGAGTGAGTTGCTCACAACCAGGACTGAGCTTGCGGCCATCGCAGCCCCGGCGATCATTGGGTTCAGCAGCCCCAGAGCGGCGACCGGTATGCCGACGGCATTGTAGAAAAAGGCCCAGAACAGGTTGGTCTTGATCGTGGCCAGCGTCCTGCGGGACAGTTCGATGGCCTGGGCCACCTGGCCCAGGTCGTTGCCCATGACCGTCAGGTCGGCGGCGGCGATGGCCACGTCCGTGCCGCTGCCCATCGCTATGCCCAGGTCTGCCTGCGCCAGCGCCGCGGCGTCGTTGACGCCGTCGCCGGCCATCGCCACGGTGGCTCCGGAAGCCTGAAGCTTCCGGACCGCCTCGACCTTGCCTTCCGGCAGGACCCCCGCCATGACATCTTCGGCCGGGATCCCCACCTCGGCGGCCACGACGGCAGCGACCGCGGCGTTGTCTCCGGTCAGCAGGACCGGGTGCAGCCCGAGGGCCTTGAGCCTGCTGATCGCGGCCGCGGAACCGGCTTTGACCGTGTCGGTGAGGCTGATGATACCGGCGGCCACGCCGTCGATGCCCACCCAGATGACCGTGGCGCCGGCATCCTCCTGGCCCTGCAGCGCCGTGTAGTGGCCGGCCTCCGGCTCGATGCCGTTGGCCTGCAGCCAGCCGGCGCGTCCGGCGACGATCTGCCTGCCGTTTACGGTTCCGCGGACTCCTCCGCCGGGTGCGCTGTCGAAGCCGGAAACCGGCAGCAGCGGCCCGTTGGCCTGGGCGGCGCGGGCGATGGCGCGGGCGATGGGGTGTTCGCTGGCCGATTCAACCGCGCCGGCGTAGGTCAGGATTTCATCCTGGCTGGCCGGAGTGAAGCTGTGGATTCCCGCGACGGAAAGCCGCCCGGTGGTCACCGTGCCGGTCTTGTCCAGCACAATAGTGTCAACCGTCCGGGTGTCTTCGAGGACCTGGGGGCCCTTGATCAGGATGCCCATCTGGGCGCCGCGGCCGGTTCCGGTCAGCAGGGCCGTCGGTGTGGCCAGGCCAAGGGCGCAGGGGCAGGCGATAACGAGGACCGCGACGGCGGCCGTGAAGGAGGACTGCAGGTCCCCGCCGGCGAGCATCCACACGGTGAAGGTGGCTGCGGCAATGGCCAGGACGACCGGGACGAAGACGGCGCTGATCCGGTCGGCCAGCCGGGCAATCGGCGCCTTGCCGCTTTGCGCCTGGCTGACCAGTCTCCCCATCTGGGCAAGCGTTGTCTCGCTGCCGACGCGGGTGGCCTTGACCAGCAGCCGGCCGTTGGTGTTGATCGTGGCACCGACCACGGTGTCATCGACGTCGACCTCCACCGGGAGCGACTCGCCGGTGATCAGGGACGTGTCGACCGCACTGTTCCCTTCCACCACGTACCCGTCGGTGGCAATTTTTTCGCCCGGGCGGACGAGGAAGACGTCGCCGGGCTGGAGCCGGTAGGCGGGTACCTGGACCTCGACGCCGTCACGGACGACAGTGGCTTCCTTGGCGCCGAGATTCAACAGCTCCTTCAGGGCATTGCCGGCGCGCTGTTTGGCGTTGGCCTCCAGGTACCTGCCCAGCAGCAGGAAGGTGGTGACCACGGCGGCGACTTCGAAGTACAGGGTATGGGTACTCATCGCCATGCCCGTATGGGCCGTCAGTGACGGGTCGGCGAACAGCTGCCAGCTGGAAAACAGGAAGGCTGCGCTCACACCGATGGACACCAGGGTGTCCATCGTGGAGGCAAGGTGCCGGGCATTGATGGCCGCGGCGCGGTGGAAGGGCCACGCCGCCCAGGTCACCACCGGCAAACTGAGGGCGAAGGCCCACCAGCCCCAATGCGGGAACTGCGCAGCCGGAATCATGGAAATGGTGACCACCGGCAGGGTGAGGGCAACCGCCAGCAGCAGCCGCCGGCGCAGTCCCGCCGACGCGGCAGATGCAGCTGACGCGTCATCAGACAGGTCAGGAGCTACTGTCTCGTCGCTGTCCTGGGCCAGCCGGTCTGCGCCGGGGGCGGCCTTGAGCCGCGCCGTATATCCGGTCGCCGTGACGGTGTCGATGATCTGCTGGTCGGTGACGGTATCCGGCACCGTCACCTGGGCGGATTCCAGGGGCAGGTTGACGCTCGCCTGGACGCCGTCGAGTTTTCCGAGCTTGCGCTCCACCCGGGCCACGCAGGAGGCGCACGTCATCCCCTGTATATCGAGCTCGAGGACACGGGTATTGGTCAGGGTGACTGACTCCACTTTCACGCTCCGGCGGCCACGACGACGTAACCGGCCTCCGCGACAGCCTCGCCGATATCCTTCGGATCAAGCTCCGCGGCGGAGGTGATGGTGGCAACGGAAATACCGTCCTTGTTCAGGTCCACAGTGACGTTTTCGACGCCGTCGAGTTCCTGCAGTTCCTCGGTGACCGAGGCAACGCAGTGGCTGCAGTCCATCCCCGAAATGTTGACAGTCGTATTGATGCTCATGGTGATTCTCCCTTGTTCCTAGCGCAGCAGGCGCGCGATGGCGTCTGATGCTTCCTTGACCTTCGCGCCGCCTGCTTCTGCGGATTCGGCAGCCGCATTGACCACGCAATGCCCGATGTGCTCTTCGAGCAGCCCGATGCTGACGGCGTGCAGTGCCTTGTTAACGGCCGCGACCTGGGTCAGGACATCGATGCAGTACGCGTCCTCATCGACCATCCGGGCAATACCCCGCACCTGACCCTCAATGCGCTTGAGCCGCCGCAGGTAGGCAGCCTTGTCCGCGGTGTACCCATGTTGCGCCGGGAGGGCGAGGCTGGACTCGGCAGTTTCGCTCATGGCTTCTCCTTCTGACATGAACTCATTTTATACCCCCATGGGGTATCTGACAAACGCTTGGCCCACGGTCGCGAAGGGCCCAGCAATATGGCAGACAGGCCAGAGAAGCAGGCGGATGAACGCGCCGGCTACTCAGGTAGCCGGGAAGGGCAGTTCGCCTGGCAGGGGAACTGTGCTGACCGGATCCGGTCTGGGCGTGACCGGCGTCGTTACCGGGGCAGATCGGGAGCCCCTTGGGTTGCCGAGCACCTTCGTTTGAGAAGCGGCTTCAGCCCTTAGGGGTCCGAGCGGGTTCGCCCTGCGGCGCGGAGAGATGTGCGTTCCGCTGGCGTGTCAAGGGGGCGCTTAACGGCAGTGCGTCGCTCTCCTCGGGCAGGGCCGCAGTGCTTGTATGCCGGGCACGGTTTGGTCCATTGGAGGTAGCAGGCTGGACGGAGCCCCGGGTACCGGTTGCCTTGACTACCAACACGGCGATGAGGGTGGTGACGGGGATACCAAGTACCAGCCCTACGGAGCCGACCAGGGTCCGAACCACCTCCTCCGACATTTCGGCACTGGTCAGTGCCTCCCCCAGGGGCCGGTCGTAGAGCATCACCATGATCATGATGGGTAAGGCGGCCCCCGCGTAGGCGAACGCGATCGTGTAGACAGTGGAGGCGATGTGATCGCGGCCGATCCGCATGGCAGACGCGAAGAGCTTGCGCGCGGAGGTTTCCGGAGCGAGTTCGTAGAGTTCCCACACGGAAGATGATTGCGCGATGGTGACGTCGTTCAGCACCCCGAGTCCGGAAATGATGAGCCCGCACAGGATGATGCCGGAGATGGAGATGTTGCCCGAAATGTTGGACAAGGTGGCGGCTTCGGAGCTCGCCGCACCCCAAAGATTCGCGGCATCCGTTGTCCAGGCGGCCAGCAGTGCAGTGATGCCCAGCCCGAACATGGTCCCCAGCAGGGCCGTGGACGTGCGGGCGGAGAACCCATGGGCGAAGTACAGCATGCCGATCATGATCACGGTGGATCCCACCAGTGCCAGCAGCAGCGGGGGTTTGCCTTCCACCAGACCAGGAAGCATGAATCCCGCCAGCACGGCAAATGCGCCCACCAGTCCGATCAGTGCCCGGAGCCCGCGCCAGCGGGCCACGGCGATCACCACAACGGAATACAGGATGGCCAGCAGGAGAATCGGCACGGTACGAACGAAGTCCACAAAGATGTATAGCGGTGTGGTTTGGCTGGCGGCGGCGCCCGGGGATGCGGTCAAATCCAGGTAACTGATGTTGTCTCCGGCTTTTACACCATGGGACTTCGCGACGTCCGGGTTGATGATCACTTTGACCGGGCTGCCGCCCTTGTCCGGCTCGGTAAACGCAAACACGCATTCTGAGCCCCTCTGCACCTGGGTATCCTGGTTGGCTCCCTGCGTGCAGCTTTCCTGAACTACGCGCTGGATCTTGCCGCTCGCGAAGGTCGCTCCGGGCGCACCGGCGTACGGGTTGGCAAGCGTGATACCGTCCTTGTTGCCCGAGGGCCACATCAGGATCATGGCGGCCAATGTGAGCAGAGTCAGTGGCGCCAGGACGGCGAAAAGCAGCCGGTTTGCCCGCCGCCGCACGGCCATCGCCTTAGGTGACGGATCAGGCTCGGCATGGGAGTGGGCATGTCCATGGTCCATCAGCAGTTCAACCTCATCCGTTGTACTTTACGGTGCACGGCTCCCTGGCGCTGACCCAACAAGTGTCCGGGCCGCCCTCATCGCCGAGCGGCAATGGAAGAGCTATTTGCCCTCGATGGTGAAGGCATCTGTGAAGGTGTAGCCGTCAGCCGGGACAAACCTGGCGGAGAGCCGGCCGGCCGTGGCGGTCACGTCCAGGGTGCCCAGGGCCGGATCACGGTTCCTGCCGGACCAGGAGGCGAAATACCGTGCTTCGGGATCATCGTCATTTACTTCGTAGAGACCGACTCCGCCCGTTCCCACCGTGACAAAAACGGTTCCGGCTCCTTGCTCCATGCCTGCATCTGGATCGGCGATGCAGCCTGTCGAAAAAGTATTCGGGACCAGGTTGGGACAAGGAATGCCAACTCCCAGCTGATGGGTCCGCTGATAAGTGTGGTCATGGCCCGTCAGCACCAGATCCACCTTCTTGTCCATCAGCATATTCGTGAACTCCCTGCCGGCCTGGCAGTCGTATCTGCCCACGCCCAAACAGGGCGTGTGCATGCCCACCACTGTCCAAGGAATCCCCTTGGGCCCTGCCCCGTCCAGGGCTTCCTCGGTCCACCGCCACCGCTCGCTGTTCTCCGAATAATCCAAGGGTTTCCCGTCATGGAAGTCGATTCCCGGAGACACCATGATGATCCGCACCAGGGGATTCTGCTCCGGGTAATCCACGTACCACTGCGTTCCGTAATCCCCCTGGAGTCCGGGCAGCCTGTTGGGCAGGCACTTGACGATGTTCGCGATGTCCCCGTCGTGGCCGTCGCTTTCATGGTTACCAGTGACCACCTGGTAGGGAAAGTCGGCCCCCAGCTTGCCCGTGACCATGTCGCAGAACTCCTGCTCGATGCCGGCCTTGTAACTGAAGTCGCCGAGCGCGAGATTCAGCTCGGGCCGGAGGCCTGCGATAGTGTCGAGAACCTTCCGGGCGCCAGTGCTGACGCCGATGTCGCCCTGGGCGGTGAAATGGACAGAGCGTCCCGCCGGCTCAGAGGGGCCGGGCGGGGGACTGGACGTCCCGGTCGGACTGGACGTTTCCGGCGGACCGGACGTCCCCGGAGGCGTAGACGGCGGGGGTTGCGGCGGTCCCGGCTGGCAGCCGGCCAGCAACAAAGCCAGGGTCAGGGCGGCGGCCGGAATCAGGCCTGCCTTCCTCCGCTGTTTCGACGGTTCGGTCATGGCCCTCTCATCGCTGTACGGAACCTGACGCCGCGGATCAGGCCGTGGCCAAAGGACAACTGACAGGCCCAGAGTAATGCCCGGCTGAAGGATAGGGCCAGAGCCTCAACCAAGATGGCGAGCCCCTGTTCGCGTAGGTGCTTCCTCACCCCACGCCGTGGTCGGCCAGGTCGTGGATGAGATTCAGGGTGTCCCGGACGGTGCGGCCCAGCCGGTCCCGGGTGTGCACGACGATCACATCCCCGTCGCGGGCCTGGTCGAGGCCTTCGTGGAGTCCCGGCTGGTTGGTGGTGGACCCGGATTTCTTATCCACGTAGATACATTTGGCAGGGGTGGACGTCGGCGAGGGCCACGCTACCGCCATGAACGCCGCCGAGGATTGCGTGCCGCACCGCCTGAGTCACTTCTGAACGCAAAGTCGCTGATTTCGAAGGTCAGCGCTTTGACCGGCGTTGCGGGATACGACTAGAATGAACGGGCGCGTACTACGTGCGCGCAGCTGGAATCCATAATTAATCCACAACCAGGATGACCTGGCCGATCGCCATTTGATCTGCCGTGTTCTTGGCCTGCATTCCATAATGCGGGCGATGCGGTTCTCCTGACCGACTTACTATCCACAACGGAGCCCCTACTACATGACCATCACCTCCACCGAGAAGCCCGGTACCCCCGTCGTCGCGATTAACGACATCGGTACCGCTGAGGACTTCCTCGCAGCAGTCGACGCCACCATCAAGTACTTCAACGACGGAGATCTCGTCGAAGGTACCGTCGTCAAGGTCGACCGCGACGAAGTCCTGCTCGACATCGGTTACAAAACCGAAGGTGTCATCCCCTCCCGCGAGCTTTCCATCAAGCACGACGTTGATCCCGGAGACGTCGTCTCCGTCGGTGATCTGGTCGAAGCCCTGGTGCTCACCAAGGAAGACAAAGAAGGCCGCCTGATCCTCTCCAAGAAGCGTGCTCAGTACGAGCGTGCCTGGGGCGACATCGAGAAGGTCAAGGAAGAGGACGGTGTCGTTACCGGTACCGTCATCGAGGTTGTCAAGGGTGGTCTTATCCTCGACATCGGTCTGCGCGGCTTCCTGCCCGCATCCCTCGTCGAGATGCGCCGTGTGCGCGACCTTGCTCCGTACATCGGTCAGAAGATCGAAGCCAAAATCATCGAGCTGGACAAGAACCGCAACAACGTTGTGCTGTCCCGCCGTGCCTGGCTCGAGCAGACCCAGTCCGAGGTCCGCTCCACGTTCCTCAACAAGCTGGAAAAGGGCCAGGTCCGTCCCGGCGTCGTTTCCTCCATCGTCAACTTCGGTGCCTTCGTGGACCTGGGCGGCGTAGACGGCCTGGTGCACGTTTCCGAGCTGTCCTGGAAGCACATCGACCACCCGTCCGAGGTTGTCGAAGTCGGCCAGGAAGTCACCGTCGAGGTTCTCGAGGTCGACCTGGACCGCGAGCGTGTTTCCCTGTCGCTCAAGGCCACGCAGGAAGATCCGTGGCAGACCTTCGCCCGCACCCACGCCCTCGGGCAGGTTGTTCCGGGTAAGGTCACCAAGCTGGTTCCGTTCGGCGCGTTCGTTCGCGTTGAAGACGGCATCGAAGGCCTGGTCCACATCTCCGAGCTCGCCGTCCGCCACGTTGAGCTGGCCGAGCAGGTTGTCTCCGTTGGCGACGAGCTGTTCGTCAAGGTCATCGACATCGACCTCGAGCGCCGCCGCATCTCCCTCTCCCTCAAGCAGGCCAACGAGGGTGTCGACGCCGACAGCACCGAATTCGATCCGGCTCTCTACGGCATGGCCGCCGAGTACGACGAAGAGGGCAACTACAAGTACCCGGAGGGCTTCGACCCGGAGTCCAACGAGTGGCTTGAAGGCTACGAGGCGCAGCGCGCCGCCTGGGAGCAGCAGTACGCCGACGCCCAGACCCGCTGGGAAGCCCACAAGAAGCAGGTTACCCAGCACGCCGCCGACGACGCTGCCGCTGCAACGTCCGGTGACGGCGATTCCGGCACCACCAGCTACTCCTCCGAGCCGGCCACGGCCGACGCCGGTGCAGGCACGCTTGCTTCCGACGAGGCTCTTGCAGCACTGCGCGAGAAGCTGACCGGCAACTGATTTGCCTGACCTTCTCCCGGAGTTCCGCTCCGTGAGATCAGGCGCTTAGTTCGCGGAACGCTCCGCACGCTGAAGGTGGCTGTCCCCGAGGGGGCGGCCACCTTTCGGTTGAGGATATTTCCTCAGGGCTGAGGGCATTGCCGGAAAGGCAACGCCCTCAGTGTGCCCCTCAATCACAGTTGGTCCCTGGGACGCGGGAACTACCGCTCAACTGCCCTGTGGCTGGCTGTGGTTAATGCCTCTACCGGTTCCAGTGCCAGCGACCGCCGTGGTCCTTCCAGCCGTCCCTGTTGTGCCAGCAGCCGTCGTCGCCGATCCACCAACCGCCGAAGTCGTCGTCCGAGCGCCAGTTGCCGTCGTTATCACGCCAACCATGGTCATCGTCCCGATCGTGCCAGCGCTTGTGGTTGTCAAACCAACCCTTCTTCCAGTCGTGGTTCCGCCAGGAGTCGCGGTCGTCACGGTCCTTGGATTTCTTGTGCTCCCACGACCTGTTGTTGTCCCTGGAGTCCTTCTTATGGCCCGAATTGCCGTTGCCCCAGGTGTTGTTATGGGCGACCGTGAGGGACCCTTGGCCCGTGTCTGCCGACGCTGCTCCCGCAGACACTGCGCCCCCGCCGACGGCCAGTCCTGTGACCAGCAGAGTGGAACCGACCAATCGAATCGACTTCTTCATGAGTTTGTCGTCGTTCATGAGTTTTCCTCGCTTGTGATTCATTCCTGATGGAAGTCACAGGCAGATCCGGGCATGCACCATCACGGTGGGAACCCGTTTTTTCGAGCACACGCGGGCACTCTGTGGCCGCGCATGCGGAACTGCGGGTTCCTGCCCAGTTGTCTGTCTGCGGTTATTGGCCCCAGCTTCGTGGGAACCTCCGCGCCCTGCCATTTTTGCCTTCACGGCCCCAGCCGTGCTGAGGGAACGGTGATTGAGTTGTGGGGGCGCCCCCGCGCCTGCCACAACGCCTACGGACCAGGTTCAGGAACGGTGATCCGTCGCCTGGCGTAGTGCCGGAACAACGCCCCGCCTCATCTCGCATCAACGGACTTCTACGGTGGGGCTTGCCCACACAAAACGATAGTCCGATGGTGCGAGCGAAAGAAGAGTCAGGGGTATATTTCGGCAAAAATTCAGGTAATCTCAAGTCGGGACGTGCTATGGGCATGGCTCCGCTGGCCATGTTCCGGGACCCGACAAAATCGGGCGGCCCGCACGCTTCAGCGCCGAAACAGGAACGTTTTGTTACGCGGGCCCGCGGATCAGCCCAGCCAAGGGGGACATGTCCAGTGCCCACGAGCAGGCCGGGGGGACATGTCCAGTCCTGGGCCCAGGCACTGGACACTTAGGGAATAAGTCCCGTGGCCGCGGGCAAGGCGGGGCATGTCCCGGGCGGGCGCCGGGCCTGCTCAGCTGCCGGGGACGTCGATCCATTCCGTTTCTCCGGGCAGCAGCGAGGCGCTCCCGGCCGACAGCGCCGCCAGCCGCTCCGCCGCCCCGGCCAGTCCCTCGGGGTCGTCAGGGAGGGCAAGCCGGAGGACCGTTGTCTGTGCCCCGTAGCTCGTTTCGGCCATGACAAAGCCGGCGGCGCGGAGATCATTCTCGAGCCGGCCCGCCGCCGCATGCGCCACAGCGACCGAACAGATGCGCAGGCGGCGGCGCTGCACGAGCGGTGCGCGGTCCAGGGCACCGGAAACCGACTCGGAATAGGCGCGCACCAGCCCGCCCGTGCCGAGCAGGATCCCGCCGAAATAGCGGACGACGACGGCGGTCACGTCACTGAGGTCCGCCAGCCCCGGGCCGGTTTCGCGTTTCAGCAGGGCCTCGAGCATCGGGATGCCGGCGGTTCCGGACGGCTCGCCGTCGTCATTGGAGCGCTGGACCTGACGGTCGGCCCCGAGTACGAAGGCCGAGCAGTGGTGCCGCGCGTCATGGAATTCCTTGCGGAGCCCGGCGACCACGGACCGGGCGCCGGCCTCGTCGCCGGTACGGGCGAGGACAGTAATGAACCGGGACCTCTTGATCTCGATCTCGTGCCGGAATGCGGGCCCGGCGGCCAGTGTGGTGTACACGGCGGCCCTGCTCCCGGGGGAAACCGCGTCTTCTGCCACCGGATCAGCTTAGTCTGGTGGAGTGTTGAAGATCGGGTTGACGGGCGGCATCGCCTCAGGGAAGTCAGTGGTGGCCTCGCGCCTGCGGGAACTCGGGGCGGTGCTCGTGGACGCGGACGCGCTGGCCCGGGAGGTCGTGGAGCCGGGGACGCCCGGACTGGCACGGGTGGTCGACGCGTTCGGCGCCGGGGTGCTGAGGGCGGACGGCAGCCTGGACCGGCCCCGGCTGGGGTCCGTGGTCTTCGGAAACCCGGAACGCCTGGCCGTACTGAACGGCATCATCCACCCGCTGGTCCGGGAGCGCGCCGCCGCGCTGGTCGCCGCCGCGCTGGTCGCCGCCGCGCAGGCCAGCCCTGCGCAGGCCACGCCCGCGCATGTCAGCCCCGCGCAGGCCACGCCCGCGCATGTCAGCCCCGCCGTTGGCGGAGCCGTCGTCGTCCAGGACATCCCGCTGCTGGTGGAGACCGGGCAGGGGAGCAGCTTCCATCTGGTCCTGGTGGTGGACGCGCCGGACGATGTGCGTGTGCAACGCATGGTGGAACACCGCAACATGACCGTCGGGGACGCCCGGTCCCGGATGGCCGCGCAGGCCACGCGCGAGGAACGCCTGGCCGCCGCCGACGTCGTCCTGGCGAACTCCGGCACCCGGGACGAGCTCCGGGCCGCCGTCGACACGCTGTGGGAACAGCGGCTGGCCCCGTTTGCCCTCAACCTGGCGCAGCAGCGGATCGCCGCCCGGCCGGGCGGGCCGGTGCTCAGCGCCGCCAGTCCGGAGTGGGCGGGCCAGGCCCGCCGGCTGGCCGCCCGGCTGCAGGCGGCTGCGCCGCAGGACATCCTCGCCGTGGACCATATCGGCTCCACCGCCGTCCCCGGGCTCGAGGCCAAGGACGTGATCGACCTCCAGCTCAGCGTGCGGGACCTCGGGACGGCGGACCGGATCGTGCCGCTCCTCGCCGCGGCCGGGTTTCCGCGCTGGCCCGGCATCATCTCCGACACCCCCCGGCCCCCACACCCGGACCCCGCGGACTGGGGCAAGCGGCTGCACGGCAGCGCGGACCCCGGCCGGCCGGTGAATATCCATCTGCGCGCCGCGGGTTCGCCGGGCTGGCGCTATGCCCTGTGCTTCCGGGACTGGCTCCGGGCCGATGCCGACGCCCGACGGGACTACGTGGCCGAGAAGTGGCGGGTTGCCGCGCTGCACGGGGAGGACAAGTCGACGGCGGGCTACGCGGCGGACAAGGAGGGCTGGCTCACCGGATACGCCGCCCCCAGGATGGAAGCCTGGGCGCAGCGTACCGGCTGGCAACCGCCGTCGTACGCGTGACCGGCGTCCCGCCGAAAGCGGAATCCCGCGTGGCTTCCGGCGGGCGGCGGTAGATTAGATGCATGAGTCTTGCCCAGGAAATCAACCGCGTCGTGGCGCCCTTCGAGGTCATCAGCGACTTCCAGCCGGCGGGTGACCAGCCCGCCGCGATCGCGGAACTCACCGAACGCATCAGGAACGGCGAAAAGGACGTCGTACTGCTCGGCGCCACCGGTACGGGCAAGAGTGCGACGACGGCGTGGCTGATCGAGCAGGTCCAGCGGCCCACCCTGGTGATGGTGCAGAACAAGACCCTCGCCGCGCAGCTGGCCAATGAGTTCCGCGAACTGCTGCCCAACAACGCGGTGGAGTACTTCGTCTCCTACTACGACTACTACCAGCCCGAGGCGTACGTGGCCCAGACGGACACCTTCATCGAGAAGGACTCCTCCGTCAATGAGGAAGTTGAACGGCTCCGCCACTCGGCCACCAACGCCCTGCTGACCCGCCGCGACGTCATCGTGGTCGCCACAGTGTCCTGCATCTACGGCCTGGGCACGCCGGAGGAATACATCGCCGGGATGGTGACGCTCCGCCGGGGCGCGGAAATGAACCGGGACGACCTCCTCCGCAAGTTCGTGGCCATGCAGTACACCCGCAATGACATGGACTTCCACCGCGGCACCTTCCGGGTCCGGGGCGACACCGTGGAAATCATCCCGATGTACGAGGAACTGGCGCTCCGGATCGAGTTCTTCGGGGACGAGATTGAGAACATCCATACTCTCCATCCGCTGACCGGCGAGCTGATCCGGGACGAGACGGAGATGTACGTCTTCCCGGCCTCGCACTATGTGGCCGGGCCCGAGCGGATGGCCCGGGCCATCAAGCGGATCGAGGATGAACTCGCCGAGCGGCTGCAGGTCCTGGAAAGCCAGAACAAGCTGGTGGAGGCCCAGCGGCTCCGGATGCGCACCAACTACGACCTTGAAATGATGCAGCAGATGGGCTTCTGCAACGGCATTGAGAACTACTCGTCACACATTGACGGCCGCGCCCGGGGGACCGCACCGCACTGCCTGATCGACTACTTCCCGGACGACTTCCTGCTGGTGATCGACGAATCCCACGTCACCGTGCCGCAGATCGGCGCCATGTACGAGGGCGACATGTCCCGCAAGCGGAACCTCGTGGACTTCGGCTTCCGCCTGCCGTCGGCCATGGACAACCGTCCGCTCAAATGGGACGAATTCCTCGACCGCGTGGGCCAGACCGTCTACCTGTCTGCTACGCCGGGCAAGTATGAGCTTGGCAAGGCTGACGGCTTTGTGCAGCAGATCATCCGGCCCACCGGCCTGATCGACCCCGAGGTGGTGGTCAAGCCCACCAAGGGCCAGATAGATGACCTGCTCGGCGAGATCCGCACCCGCACCGGGAAGAACGAACGCGTCCTGGTGACCACGCTGACCAAACGGATGGCCGAGGACCTCACCGACTACCTGCTGGGCCACGGCGTCAAGGTGGAGTACCTGCACTCGGACGTGGACACCCTCCGCCGGGTGGAACTCCTCCGCGAACTCCGGATGGGTGTCTTCGACGTGCTGGTGGGCATCAACCTGCTCCGTGAAGGCCTCGACCTGCCCGAGGTCTCCCTCGTCAGCATCCTGGATGCGGACAAGGAAGGCTTCCTGCGCTCGTCCACCTCGCTGATCCAGACGATCGGCCGGGCAGCCCGCAACGTCTCCGGCCAAGTCCACATGTACGCGGACCGGATCACGGACTCGATGGCCCACGCCATTGATGAGACCAACCGGCGCCGGGCCATCCAGGTGGCGTACAACACCGAGCGCGGGATTGACCCGCAGCCGCTGCGGAAGAAGATCGCCGACATCACGGACCAGCTGGCCAAGGAGGACGCGGACACCCGCGAGCTCCTGGCGTCCGCGGGCAGGAACCGCGGCAAGGGCAAGGGCGCCTCGACCATCCGGGCCGACGGGCTCGCCGCCGCCCCCGCCGAGGACCTCGTGGGGCTGATTGAGCAGCTCACCGAACAGATGCACGCCGCCGCCGGGGAACTCCAGTTCGAGCTGGCCGCAAGGCTCCGCGACGAGGTGGGCGAGCTGAAGAAGGAACTGCGGCAGATGCAGTCCGCCGGGCACGCCTAGGGTAAAGTAGTTCGAACGTAGGGGAGTATCCCAAACGCTACGATCGTCAACACGCACGGCGAAGTCGCCGTGCCGGGCGTAGCGGGCAGCCAGGCAGCACCAGGTACGCAGTACCGGACATGCGCGGGCAGTCGGAGAGACTTACACCGCTTAGCTGTACCCTGCGAAAGGTAGCTCCGTGCCTCCCCTTCCCCTCTGGTTCGAGATCGGCTCATTCGTCGTCCTCGGCATCATCCTCGCCATCGACCTGCTGCTGGTCCTCAAACGCCCGCACGAGCCTTCCATGAAGGAGGCCGGACTGTGGGTTTCCTTCTACGTGGCCCTGGCCCTGGTCTTTGCCGGCGCCATGTTCGCCTTCACCGGTCCGGAATACGGCGGGCAGTTCGTCGCCGGCTGGGTGACCGAATACAGCCTGAGCATCGACAACCTGTTCGTGTTCATCATCATCATGGCCCGCTTCTCGGTACCGCGTAAGTACCAGCAGGAAGTCCTCATGGTGGGCATCATGATCGCGCTCATCCTGCGCGGCATCTTCATCATGCTCGGCGCGATCGTCATCGAACAGTTCAGCTGGGTCTTCTACATCTTCGGCGCCTTCCTGCTCTGGACCGCCTGGAAGCAGGCGCAGGACGAGGGCGAGGACGAGGAAGACAAGGAAAACCCGCTGATCGCCCGGATCCGCCGGATCCTGCCGATGTCAGAGAAGTTCGACGGCGGCAAGCTGCGCACCGTCGTCGACGGCAAGAAGCTGTTCACGCCGATGCTGGTTGTCTTCGTGACGATCGGCATGACGGACCTGCTGTTCGCGGTGGATTCGATCCCTGCCATCTTCGGCCTGACGCAGAGCGCCTTCATCGTCTTCACCGCCAACATCTTCGCCCTGATGGGCCTGCGCCAGCTCTACTTCCTGCTCGGCGGCCTGATGAACCGGCTGATCTACCTGAAGCACGCACTGTCGGTCATCCTCGCGTTCATCGGCGTCAAGCTGGTCCTGCACGCGATGCACGTCAACGAACTGCCGTTCATCAACGGCGGCCGGCACATCGAGTGGGCCCCGGAGATCCCCACGTATCTCTCCCTCGCGGTGATCGTCGGCACGATCATCGTGGCCGTCATCGCAAGCCTGATCAGTTCCAAGGCCACCAAGTCCAAGCTGGACGCGCGGCTGGAAGAGGACGCGCGCACGAGCCTGAGCGACGCCGGATAGCAACGGGGCCGGCCGGCGTCCGGCGGCGCCCCCGGCACCTGCGAGGGGCTGGGGGCCGGGAGGCCGGTTTGGGCGTTGAAATGGCCATCTGGCGGTTAGCTGACGAAGGATCAGCCCTCTGCCGCTGGCGGACGGAGAGGCTAGTTTCCCTGCCGGCCGGGCAGGGAGCTTCCCTGGGGATGGCGCCGCCTGCGTTCTGGCCGACGAACTCGCCCAACAGCCCGGTATCGGCGGAGCCCTTGCCGGTTTTGAAACGCGGTGGCGTCCACAGGTGGAAGACCACCGGCGGTCCGGTACGGCACATGGACGGGCCAGCCGTTGGCGCACAGGCCGCGGCCGATCAGTGGACAGTGCCCGCCCACAGAGCTAATTTGACTCAATGTACAACAACAATAGTTCCTCCGGGCGCCGCATCGTCGATCTGGTGGCCGTGGCGGTGATCGGTGACGGGGCACTGGGACTGCTGGTGCCGGCCCAACACATGACGACGTGGATCTGCGGGCCGCAGCGGTGGCGCGATCTGGTCAAGTTTTTCGCTGGGCGGCCTGGGCTGACGCGCTTGGTCGGGGCTGTGGAGATTTGCTCCGCGTTCTGGTGGGTAAGCCGGTCCCTGAATGGGAGCACACAGGCTCCAGACCGTTAACGGGGGCTGAAGCTGCTCAGGCAAAGTGCTTCCGCTGTGGACGGTTACCGGGCCCTAAGGGCGCCACGTTGGCACCACACCCGAGGTGCCGTCACTCCTTGTCGGATCCGCCCTTGCCCTGGGGGCCCACGGTTCCGTCCGAACCATAGTCGCCCTCGGTATATTGGCCGATTTCCGTCCCTGCGGTTCGGCCTAGAGCCGTTCCGGCGGCACCGTAGTCGGCCTCCACAAAGCGTCCGGCTTCTTCCGTCTCTTTGTCAGTTGAAGCGGTCAAAGCTCCCTCGCTGCCGGCAGCACCATAGTCGCCTTCGGTGTACTGGCCTTCATCGTCGCCAGCCCGGCGCCCGGCCTCAGTGCCAGCCTCGCCGAAATTGCCTTCGACATAACGGCCGCGGACCTCTGCATCCCCTGAATCCTTCCCGCTACGCGGCTCGCCACCGCGCTCATCAAACTCGTTGCTTCGCGTCATGATCTTGCCTCCACGCAATTAGCGGAGCGGTCTTCCGGCTCTTCCAATTCTAGCGAGCGCAAGGGCACATATGTAGTTGCTGATGTGCGTCACGTTCCATGAGCACCCCTCACACGGGAAACTCCGGGCCTAGACTGTGGCTCGGAGGACAATCCGAGGAGGGGCGATGGCGCCATTGAGTATTCTTGACCGGTTCAGGCCCGTCGGCGCTCCGGGACCGGCGGGTCCGGCCGGCGTGCCGGCTGCTGATGACCAGGGCCCGGCCGCGGAACTGGCGCCGGTGTTCGCCGCGCTGGCCGGCGACGCCGCATCGTGCGCGGCACTCGTTGAGGAAGCACGCCTGAGCGCGGAAGGGGACGTGGCCCGGGCCCGCGCACAAGCGGCCGCGATCGTGTCCGCGGCCCGGCTTGAAGCCGGTGCCGAGCGCGCAAAGGCGGCCGCCCGGGTCGAACAGTCCGCCTCTGAGCGGGACATGCAACTGCTGGAACAGGCACGGCGTGAGGCCGCGGCGCTGGAAGAGTCCGGGCTGGCTCGCATCCCGGCCGTCGTCGGCAAGGTCATCGACACCCTGCTGGCTGCCCAGAGCACCGGTCCGAAATGAACGCAGACTGGGTCGCGGCGTCCGTTCGGGCCCGGTCCATGGCGCAGCGCCGCGTGGGCGCCGGGGCCAGCCGGGCGATGGCATCCCAGCCGACGCTGGACCGTGCGCTGTCCTTGCTGCAGGAATCAAGCTATGCGGAGCGTCTCAGCGGGGCGCCAGGACTGGCGGCCGCCGAACGCGCCCTTCAGGAGACCGTCCTGTGGCAACTGCGCGTGCTGGCAGGGTGGCTTCCGGCACCGGGCACCGCCCTCGCACGGGCCGCTGCGGGGATTTTCGAAATCGAGAACGTCATGGCCTTGGCCCGCCAGCTCGCCGGCGGGGCAAATGGCCCCGAGCCCTACCGCCTGGGTGCCCTGGCGACCGCATGGCCCCGGTTGCGCTCGGCCGGATCGAGCGAACAACTCGCCACGATCCTGCGCGCTACGGCCTGGGGTGATGTCGGCGCTGCCGGCCTGGGCCCGCTCCGGGACGCGCTGACCGTGGTTTGGGCGCGCCGCCTGGCTGATGTGGCACCCCCGGCGCGGCCGTGGTGTGGTGCGGTGTGTGTCCTTACCGCGGCCCGGATCCTGACTGTCGACGGCGTTGCCCCGTCGGAGCCGGTCCTTCACCTGTTGCGCCCAGTTCTCGGCCGCTCCTGGGAAGGCGCCACCAGTATCGCCGGGTTCTCTTCCGCGCTTCCGCCGTCCCTGCGGACGGTGGTTGTTGGCATTGCGTCACCGAAGGAGCTGTGGCGTGCGGAGGCCCGGATGTGCGCTGCGGTGGAGCAGGACGGTTTCCGGCTGCTCCGCGGTTCCATGCCCGGTCCGGACGTTGTGCTGGGCGCCATTGCGGTCCTGTCCATCGATGCGTGGCGGGTCCGGGCGGCGCTGACTGCCGCTGCTGCGGGCGCCGGGTCAAGCGAGGTGCTCGATGAAGCGGCGTGAATCCCTGGCTCCCGTCCGGATGGAGCGGGTGGCCCTGGTGGTGCCCGAGCAGGACCGGCGGCGCCTGCTCATCGAAGTGGCACGCAGCGCCCTCGTCGAACTGGACCTCCCGTACGAACCCGGTAACGGCGCCGAGGAACTGGACAAAGCGGTGGCGGCGGCTATCGTCTCCGGGCCGTCAGCGGCTCTGGTGGGGTGGATGCCCCGGCACGGGATTCCGTGGCTGACGGCAGCGCTCGCCCCGTTCGGGGCGGCGGTCGTCCCGCTGCCCCGGCCGAAGTGGATCCAACCTCCCACGATGCTCAGCGGCGGGGGCCGAACAAGCGTCTCCCGGACGCTCGTGGATACCTATGGAACCGTTCCCTACGCGGATCTGGATCCTTCGCGCCTCGCCGGGATCGCCTATGTCCTGATGTTCGGGATGATGTTCGGCGATGTCGGACACGGTGCGATCTTGCTGGCCGCCGGTCTGCTGTTGCGCGGCGGCCGCATCAAGAGACTGGCCAAACTCCAAAGAACCTGGCTTTTCGTGAGCGGAGCCGGGCTGACTGCCATGGTCTTCGGAGCGCTCTACGGGGAGGCCTTCGGCCCCACCGGGTTGGTGCCCGTGCTGTGGCTGGAGCCCTTGGCGAACCCGGTCCCGCTCCTGGTGGCCGGACTGGGGATCGGAGCGTTCCTGCTTGCCGGCGCCTATGCCATCGGCACTATCAACCGCGTCAGGGAGGGAGGCTGGGGATACGCCCTGTATGCCCGCTCCGGCATCGCCGGCTCCCTGCTATTCCTCGCCGTGGGGCTTCTCGTCTGGGGACTCGGCACAGGAACCGGGCTACTGACGGCGGCCGCCGTCATCGTCTCTCTCGCCGCGCTGGTCTTCATCTTCATCGGCCTCTTCGTTGCAGCCGGAGGAGGTGTCACCGCCGTCTTCCAGTCCATCATCGAACTCGTTGACACTGTGATCCGTCTGGGCTCGAACCTTGTCTCCTTTGCCCGCCTCGCTGCCTTCGGGCTGACCCACGCCGCGCTGCTGATGGTGGTCTGGAACGGGACGACGGCCTTGTGGGCACCGGATTGGCGCGCCGCCGCAGCCGTCCTGCTGTTCATTGTGGGCAATGCCGTAACCTTCGCGCTCGAAGCGCTGGTGGCAGGAATCCAGGCCCTGCGCCTTGAATACTACGAACTGTTTTCCCGCATCTTCCAGTCCGAGGGCCGCCCTTTCAAGCCGTGGTCACCCGAGCTCAGCACCGCCGGAGCCCCCGGCACCGATCCTTCGATTGTCCACTCCGGCACACCGGCTGAAAGGCAACTACCGTGAACCTCTGGTTCGGCACCATTCCCGTATTCCTCATCGCGGCAACAGGAGCCATCCTCCTCGTCAAGCGCTGGCGAAAGTCGGCATTCAAGATTCTGGCAGCCCTCAACGTCGCCGTGATGGGCGGATCCCTGGCCCTACTGGCCGGCGCGCTGAGTGCAGGCCCGGCGGCCGCATCGGGCGGGGTGGCTCCGGCTATCGCCGCAGCAGCCACGGAGACACCGGCCGGCGCCGGCGGCTCAGCGCTGATCGCGGCGGCGATCGCCGTGGCCGGTTCCTCTATCGGTGCGGCATTTGCCGTTGCCTACACCGGATCGGCGGCGCTGGCGGCCATGAGTGAACGCCCGGAAATCTTCGGCCGGGCGATGGTTGTGGTCGGTCTGGCGGAAGGGATCGCCATCTACGGCCTGATCATCGCCATCATCCTTATCGGCAAGGCGTGAGCGCGGGAGCTGGAACGATGCCCGAAACCATTGCCGCGATCGGTGAGGAGGCCCTTTTGGACGGGTTCCGTCTCGCCGGCGTCAGCGTCTTCGCAGGCTCCACCGATGAGGAAATCCTCCGCGCCTGGACGGCACTGCCCAAAAACACGGCAATCGTCATCCTCACGCCCCGCTCCGCGCGCGCACTGGACCCGGTTCTGGCCGATCCCCGCTCGCCCATGACCGTGGTGCTTCCCGCATGACCGGGCTGGCACGGGAATCCGACACCGCATTGGAGCCAGTGCGCACGGCACTCCGGGCGGCGGCCGAAAAGCAGGCCTCCGGGCTCCGCGACGACGCCAGCAGCCAGGCCAGCGCGTTGTTGGATGCCGCACGGGCCGAAGCCGCAGGGATGCTCGCCGCCGCGGCCACGGAGGGCGAGGCCGCCGCGGCCGCCGAGGCTGCACTGCGCTCAGCGCGGGCGCGCCGGCAGGCACACGAGCTGGTCCTGGCACAGCGCAGTTCCCTGCGGCTGGAACTCCACCGCCGGGTGCGGGAGGCTGCGGCGGGACTCACGTCAGATCCCCGGTACGCGGAGCTGGTGACTCGGCTGACGGACCAATGCCGCGAGCTGCTCGGGCCGGACGCCGTCGTCTCCGAGAGCTCCGAGGGCGGTGTCGTCGCGGAGGCCGGCTCGCGTCGGCTGGATCTTTCCCTTCCAATCCTGGCCGGGATGACGATGGATTCCATGCCTGAGGTGCGTGAGTTGTGGACCCGGTAGCAGTTCGGCGGGACGGCACCGTCGTGCGTGTGAACGGGCCGCTGGTCGAAATCGAGGGGGTGGAAGGGCTGTCCATGCTTGAGCTGATCGCCGTCGGCCCCCGGCGCATCAGCGCGGAGACCGTCGCCGTTGCCGGGACACGGGCAACGCTGCAGGCCTACGAATACACCGGCGGGCTGAAAGCCGGCGATGCTGCTGTCCCTACCGGCGGCGAGCTGTCTGGGCTGATGGGTCCGGGCCTGCTCGGGCAGGTCTTTGACGGGCTGATGCGGCCGCTGTCGTCGGCGCCGATGTGGCTGACCCCGGAACGCTCGGGATCCGCAGAGGACCCCACGGTCCTGGCCCGCGAATGGACCTTTAAACCGGAAGCCGTGGCCGGTGCCAGCGTCTCTCCCGGCGATATCCTTGGCATCGTGCCGGATTCCGGGTCAGTAGTGCACCGGGTCCTGGTGCCGGCGGGCGTGTCCGGTGAGCTGAGCTGGCTGGCGCCGGAGAGCCGGGTCCACGTGCTCGATACGGTAGCCGTGATCGGCGGCCACGCGGTGGCGCTCTCCGAACGCTGTCCGGTGCGCCGGCCCCGTCCTTTCCGGTCCCGACACAGCGGCACCGTGCCGCTGCACACCGGCCAGCGGGTCCTGGACCTGATGTTTCCGGTGGCGCGCGGGGCTGCTGCGGCGGTTCCGGGCGGATTCGGAACGGGCAAGACGATGATGCTGCAGCAGATTGCCAAGTGGAGCGATGCAGATGTCATCGTCTATGTGGGCTGCGGGGAACGGGGCAACGAAATGGCCGACGTCCTCGACGGGCTCTCGCAGTTGGAGGACGGACGCACGGAGGGCAAGCTGATCGACCGTACCGTCATCATCGCCAACACCTCCAATATGCCCATGATGGCTCGTGAGGCGAGCATCTTCACCGGGATCACGGTGGCGGAGTACTACCGCGATATGGGGTACGACGTCGTCGTGATCGCGGACTCGACCTCCCGCTGGGCCGAAGCGCTGCGTGAATTCGCCAACCGCAACGGGGACCTTCCTGCCGAGGAGGGATACCCTGCCAATCTTGCGTCCGAACTGGCCTCTTTCTACGAGCGGGCCGGCCGTGTCACGACGCTCGGTGGGAAGACTGCATCAGTGACAGTGATCGGGGCGGTTTCCCCGCCTGGTGGTGACATGACGGAGCCGGTCACCACGGACTCCCAGCGGTTCGTCCGGTCCCTGTGGATGCTGGACCGGGACCTGGCATACTCCCGTCATTATCCGGCCGTGAGCTGGACAGGCTCCTTTGCCCGCGATGCGGAAGCCCTCGGAATCTGGCATGCGGCCAACGGGGATCCGGGCTGGGCCGCCCGCCGGGCCAGGGCCGCCGCCCTGCTGGCCGAATCGGACCGGCTGTCCGAACTGGCGGAGATCATCGGGACCTCGTCGTTGCCGGGCCACGAACGGATGGTGCTGCTCGGCGGCCGCCTGCTCCGGGACGGCGTGCTGATGCAGAATGCGCTGAGCGCCAACGATGGGTTCTGTTCTGCGGGGAAAGGCGCCGCCTTGCTGGACCTCGTGCTCGACGTCGTCGATGCGTGCCAGAGACTCGTGGGAGGCGGCGTGGCAGCCACCACCATCGAGCAAGCCGATCTCGGTCCGGTCCTTCGGGCCCGTGAAGAAACGGGCCCCTCGGACGCGTCGGCTGTCAAAGCCCGCAGCGGCGAGGTGCTCAAGGCCTTGGAGGACCTGCAATGAACGATGTAATAGGCCCAGCGTCCGTCGTTGCCGGACCCGTGCCGCTGTCCCGGGGCATCGCCGCCCGGATCTCCCATGGAGACGTGCGGGAGCTCCGCGGGCCCCTGCTCATTGCGGGCGGGATCGAGGGGGTCGGCTGGGATGAATTTGCCACCGTTGACATGGACGGCGGCGAGCGCCGCCACGGCCTCGTCCTTGAAGTGGACCAGGACCTGGCCACCTTGCAGGTGCTCGAAAGCACCGACGGTATGTCGCTCGGAGGGATCCGGATCCGCTTTGAGGGCCGTCCCCTGCACATCCAGGTGGGAACGGAATGGCTCGGGCGGGTCTGCAACGGACGCGGCGAACCGCTCGACGGCGGACCGCCGGTGACTGGCACGGCAACCCTTCCGGTCAGCGGCTGGCCCCTGAACCCGGTCCACCGGGAACCCCCGCAGGAACCGGTTCTCACCGGCATTTCGGTCATCGATGGGTTGACCACCCTGGTCAGGGGGCAGAAACTGCCCATCTTTTCCGTACCTGGTCTCCCGCACCTGACGCTGGCGACCCAGATCGCGGCGCAGGCCACCTCCGGCGGCCAGCCGTTCCGGGTGGTGTTCGCTGCCATGGGTTTGACCCATGCGGACATTGCGTATGTCCGTGACCGTCTTGAAGAACGTTCGGCAGGGGGAGAGCTGGTTCTCCTCCTGAACGCCGCCGACGATCCGGTCATTGAACGGATCCTTACACCGCGGATCGCCCTGACCATCGCCGAGCACCTCGCCTACACCGAGGGCCACGACGTTCTGGTGATCATGTCGGATATGACGAGTTACGCCGAGGCGGTCCGCGAAGTGTCCGCGGCCCGGCGGGAAATCCCGGCCCGGCGGGGCTACCCAGGTTATCTGTACAGCGACCTCGCCACCCTCTACGAGCGCTGCGGGCGGGTCAAGGGCCACGCTGGCTCGGTAACGATCGTTCCGGTGCTGACGATGCCGGCCGGCGACATCACCCACCCGGTGCCGGACCTGACCGGCTACATCACCGAGGGCCAAATTGTCCTTGCACCCGAAATAGACGCCCGTGGCATCTACCCGCCGGTGGACGTCCTGTCCTCGCTGTCACGGCTGATGCGCAGCGGCGCGGGCAAGGACCGGACGCGTGAGGACCATCTCGACGTGGCAGCCCAGGTGCTGGCCGCCATGGCCCGCGCCCGGCAGGCCACTGAGCTGGCCGAACTGGTGGGCGCGGCGGCGCTGAGCGAAACCGACCGCAGCTACATCAGGTACCGGACACTGGTGGAGAACGGGCTCTTCAACCAGGGACGGGACGAAATCCGGTCCCTGGACGATACCCTGGTCCGGGCGTGGGCGGCGCTGGGTGCGCTGCCTGAACAGGAGCTGACCATGCTCTCGACCACGTTCCTGGACCGATACCTTCCCCACAGCGATGACCTGCCATGAGCGCCATGGGACGGGCCGCCAGGGTACGGGTCGAGCGCCGGTTGACGACGGCCCGCCACGGCGCCCGTCTGCTGGACCGTAAGCAGCACATTCTGGCGGACGAGCTGGAACGGCTTCAGCTCCGCGCGGAACTGGCCCGCTCGGAGTGGGAAGATCTCGCGAGGGACGCCGCGCTCTGGCTGCGCCGCTCTGCCGCACTGGACGGAAGCGGACACGCGGAGGCAGCGGCCCCGTCGGAGCCTGCCGGAGTCCAGCTGCGCTGGGGCAGCGCGATGGGCGTTCCGTATCCGGAGGATCCCCAGTGCAGGCTCCCGGCGGCGCCCCAGACAGGCGGGAGCTCAGCCCTGGCCTACACTGCCGTCGTTCATCGCGAGGCTCTCGAAGCCGGCGTGCGCTACGCCGCGGTCCAGCGTGCGGAACTGCTCCTGGCTGCCGAACTTGCTGCGACCCGGACCCGGCAGCGGGCGGTTGAAAACCGCTGGATTCCCAGGCTGGAAAATGAGCTGCTGGATATCAGGCGGCAGCTTGACGCGCAGGAACTCGAAGAAAGCCTGCGCCTGCGCTGGGCCGCTGACCGCAACTCCGGGAACGCAGGCAGGCCGGCGCAGGCTTCCGGCACGAAAGGGGTGTCATGAGCGATGTGATCCTGGTGGCCGTGAATGACTCCCGGGCAGCGTTCCGGGCCGCCGAAGTGGCGGTCGACTATGCGCGCAGGCTCGGCGCAAGTCTCAGGGTCGTGACGGTCAGGGAGCCCGGGGCGCTTGACAGGCATCCCGGCGCCATTGACCCGGCCACCCTGGCAAGACATGCCGATCTGGCAGCCGAAGCAGCGCTCAGCCACGTGGCCGCGCTGGGGGCCGCAGCGGGAGTTGACGTCTCGTTCAGCCAGCGCTCCGGCCGGGTTGCGGCCGAGATCCTGGCCGAGGCCCGTGCCGTTAAAGCGGCACTGGTCGTCGTTGCACTGGTGGACCGCCCCGGCAACGCGACGCCCTATATCGGCAGTCACACCCTCCGGGTTCTGGAGTTCTCAGGCGTCCCTGTGATGGTGGTACCGCTGCGCGGGGCATCCTGAGTACCCTGCCCGAACAGGGCCAGGGTCTGGCGTTCCTCAGGCGTTGGTCTGGTTCACACTGCGCCGCCTGCCGGAGCACGTTTCCGGTGCCGGACAAAGGCGAGTCGCAGGACGGAGACGGATGCCAGGGAAGCTCCGATCAGCAGCAAGGTGGCCTGGTCGTGGAGGATGAGCTGGATCACCAGGACGACCAGGGCGCCGAGGCAGGCCAGAAATCCGGTACCGCTGACCAGCCGTGGCCAGAACCCGATCAGGACGCGGGCTGCGAGAAGGTTTGCAGTTCCGAAGACGGCCAGGAAAACGGCCGATCCGAAGGTCAGCAGGGCGGTGATGTCCGGCAGCATGGCGAAGGCGGCACCGAACACCGCCAGGAAGACGAGTGCGGTGACGGGCAGCCCGGCCCGGCTTTTTGCGAACACGGCCGGCAGCTCGTGCGACAGCGCGATCTCGTGCATCTGGCGCGCCGTGGAGAACAGGGTGGCGTTGATCGCAGAGCTCGCCGCCAGAAGCGCCCCGAGGCTCGCGATCCAGTACCCCGCCGTCCCCAGGGCGGCCTGGCCGGCCGCGGCGAATGCCACTTCCTTCTGCGCGACAATGATGCCGTCGCTGACCAGCATTTGGGAGCCGATCGTCACGGTGACGTAGACCAGCGTTACGATCGCGACCGAGAGGTAAAGTGCCCGTGGCAGCGTCCAGCGTGGCCTTACGAGGTCATCGTAGTCGTAGGAGAGCAGCTCGAACCCCTCGTAGGCGACGAAGATGGATACCGATGCAACGATGACACCGGCCAGACCCTTGTCATCCAGCGGAGCCAGGCGCTCCGGGGAGAAGTGCGCGAACCCGATGGCGGAGATCAGGGCCAGAACAGCGACCTTGATCAGGACCACGAGGTCCTCGGACAGTGCCGATGCGCCCACGCCGCGCAGGTTGATCCCCAGAAACACCAGCAGGATCAGGACCGCGAAACCGTCCGCGAAAACCCAAGGCAAACCAAAAGCGTGGGCCGCGTAGTGGCCGAAGGTGAACCCATAGACCGCTAACGCGATCAGATAACCGAACATCAGCAACCACGAGATGTAGGAGCCGGCGCGCGGGTACCCGGCATTGTGCAGGTAGACGAAGAGGCCGCCGGAGCGTCCGGCCCGGGCCGAGAGCGCCGCGAAGGAATGCGCGGTCACCATGGCGATGGCCCCTCCGATGATGAAGCTTCCGACAGCCAGATGTCCGGCAAGCGCGACGGTGACACCCAGGACGCTGAAGATGCCCCCGCCGATCATGCCCCCGACCGCCATCGCCACAGCATCACGCAGGCGGAGCTTACCGAGTCCCTTGTCCCGGCGCGCGGCCGTCCGGGGATGGAACGCCGTCTTCGGTGTCGCAGGTCCCGCATTCATATTGTGCGCCCAATCTCTATGCCAGTGGCGGCTGGCTCCAGTGCCTGCGCCGACCGTAGCACTGACTTTGAACGGCGCGGGCACTTGAGGTCTAGGATGCTCATTGAGGCCAGTGAAGGGAAAGACAAATGACCAGTATCAGCGCATTCACGATTGTGGTGGGGTTTGACGGTTCCGAACATTCTCAGACAGCACTGAGCTGGGCCATGGATGAGGCCCGACAGCGCGACGGTCAGCTCCGCCTGGTCACTGCCTGGAACAAGGCGCCGATGGCCTGGTATCCGGCGGTGCTGGAAACGGCGGCGGGTGAAATCGCCGCCGAAGAGTCCCCGGAGCAGATCGCAGGGACGCTTCAGGCTGAGGCGCTGAAGTCCGCTGCAGATGAGGGCGTGACCGCCACCGGGCAGGTCGTTCCCAGTGATTCACCGGCTTCGGCAATACTCGACGCTGCCCAGGACGCGGATCTTGTCGTCGTTGGCTCCCGCGGGCACGGCGGATTTCCCGGTTTGCACCTGGGCTCGGTCACGACCCAGGTCATCAGCCACGCACCGTGCCCCGTCCTGGTCGTCCGGCCCAAGGCCACGTGAGGCGTGAACCGCCGGTAAACCACTACTGTGCCGGGGGAGGCTGGGCCTCGAATTGCCTCGCTACGACGACGTCGGTCGAGGAATGGGCCAGAATGGACAGCACAATGACCAGCGCCACGAGATGAAAGAGCTCATCCGAGCCTTTGCCCCCTGATTCGAGGACGAGAAGACCGTAGACGACCGAGGCGAAGCCTTTCGGGCCGAACCACATTGCTGCGAGCTGTTCCCTGGCCGGCAGCCGTGTGCCGAGGAAGGAAACGAGCAGGGCCACAGGGCGGGCCAGGACGATGGCCAGGACAGCGAAGACCCACCCGGTCCACTTGATCTCTCCGAACAGGAACGTCGGAGTGATCAGCGCGCCAAACACGAGGATGGCCGCCAGCTTAAGCAGCTCGGACACCAGTTCCCCGAATTGTTCGAATTCCTCCCGGAAGCCCGGGCCCGCGGTAGCAACCGTGATGCCGGCTGAGAACGCTGCGAGGAAGAGGTTGGCCCCGGTCACCAGGCAGATGGCAAGGACGAGCAGGCCGATGGATACCGCCACCAGCGGTTGCAAGCCCTTCGTTGCTTTCAAGAACGGCAGCCGCTCCAGCCAAATAACTACGAGCGGGACCAGGACGCCTACAAGCAGGCCCAGGGCGATTTCTTCGGCGAGCACCCCAAACCCGACATCCGTTCCGCCACCGAGGGCCAGCAGCACGAGGACTACGGGAAGGGCCAGCCCGTCATTGAGTCCTGACTCGACGTTGAGGAGGTGGCGTAAACGCCCGGGAACTTCCGGTCGCCCCACAATGGCGGCCGCGAACACGGGATCGGTCGGTGCCAGCACCGCACCGAGCAAGAAGCACGGAAGCCACGGCAGCCCGACAATGTAATGGGCCAGCAGGGCCGTCACAAGAAGCGTCAGTGGAAACCCGAGCAGCAGCGCCCGGCCGGGCAAACGCCACGCCCTCCGAAGATCGGATAACCCCACTTTCATTCCGTCGGTAAACAGGACTGAGAATAGGGCCAGTTGAGCCAGGACCCCGACGACGGGATCGCCGGGCGTTACGGGGACAACATCGAGTACGCCCTGTCCCAGGACGAAACCGCCCAGAAGAAACAACACCGCGGTGGAAAGAACCGTCCGGCTGGCGCGTTCAGAAATGAGAACACCCAACAGAAGCAGCACGGCAAAAGCCAGCGTCAGCATCGGGACCATCGACATCCCCCAATCGGCCCACGTGAGTCAGGATGCAGGAGCGGAGCCGCTCTGGCGCCCAGGGACCAGGTATGGCAGGCAGTGTCATTCTGTGCCCGTGGTGGGCGGGTGGTCAAGGCTGTCTTCGCTGCCGCCATGGGGACCACAGCGGCCTGCCGGATGGAAGGGGCCGGACGAGACCACGCGCTGGAAGTCAGCGGCAGGCGCCGCAAAATGCTTCTACGGCGACCTGACGGCGCAGGACACTAGTGTCCCGCGCCTGCGGCCCCGGCCGGGCGGGCCATCCCCAGCAACCGGGCAAAGATACCTTCGCCGTCGTCCGCGATGCCGTCATGGTGGAAGTCCGCAGACTCCCACACCTGCAGGCCGCGGACGGCGGCGGCGGTTTCGAGCGAGAGGTCCCGGTCCACGTAGATATCGTCGCTGTACACGGCGGCGGCCACCGGCACAGTGTTGCGGGCCAGCCGTTCGGGATCGTACAGCGGCTTCCAGTCGCTCTTCGCGGCCAGCAGCCGCGCCACGTCCCGCAGCGGACGGAGCGCCGCGTCCTGTTCGAAGTACCAGGGGTAGACCATCTCGCCGGTCAGCAGCGGCTCGGCCGCGTCCGGCCGGAACTCCGGGAAGTCTTCGAGGACCCGCCAGGCCGCCCAGTCCGTGGCCTGGCCCTGGCCGTAGATGGATTCATGCATGAGCGCGTACAGGGGGTTGGCCGCGCGGGACACGAGCCCGCGGACCTGCTCCAGGAAGGCATCCGAGAGGCGGATGCCGCCGGGTGCGCTGACGAAGGCGTCCTCCAGCAGGTGGTGCAGGGCATCGACCCGGGTGTTGCCGCCCAGGTGGGAGCCGGCCATCTGGAACCGCTCGACCGTGAGCCGGCCGCCGTCGGGCAGGAACTCCCGGGTGTCCCGGAGGTGCCGGGCGATCCGGGTGACCGTGGCGCGGTCCTCCGGATACCAGCCGAAGTATTCGGCGTTGCGGGCGGCGACGCGCCGGAAGGTGGCCTGGTAGACCCGGTCCGCCGGGCCCGTCAGCGGGGCGAGGCCTCCGGTGACCAGCGCCCGGCGGAGCCCCTCGGGCGCGAAGGAGAGGTAGCTGAGGGCGCAGAAGCCGCCGTAGCTCTGACCGTAGACGGTCCAGGGGCCGGAGCCGAGCGCCCTGCGGATGGCCTCGGCGTCGGCGACGATGGAGTCCGCCCGGAAATGCGACAGGTAGCCGGCCTGCGCGGCATCGTCCCCGTGCAGGGGCAGCGTGTGGCGGTCGATCGGGGAGGACAGGCCGGTGCCGCGCTGGTCCAGCATGAGGATCCGGAAGTCTTTGGCGGCGGCCTTGCTCCAGCCGCCGAGGGACGGGAACCTGTTGCCCCGGCCGCCGGGGCCGCCCTGCAGGTACAGCAGCCAGGGGAGCCGCGCCGTGTCGTCCTCGCTGTGGTCCGTGGAGACGTACTCGCGGGCGAAGACCGTGATGGTCCCGCCGCCGTCCCCGAAGTGGTCCAGCGGGACCTCGAAATAGTGCTCCGCCGTGCGCATCCCGCGGTATTCGTGCCGCGCCCGGACGGTGTGCGGGACGGTGCTCGCCCAGGTGCCGTCTGCCGGCGGCAGGTCCGCCGCGGGCGCGGTAACCGCCAGCTCAGCCACGGGCCTGCGCTGTGTCCGGGCTGCCGAACGCTTCCAGCGCTTCACCGGTGAGGCGGAACGTGGACCATTCCTGCATCGGGGCGGCGCCGAGGGCCTTGTAGAAGTTGATGGAGGGCTCGTTCCAGTCCAGCACGCTCCACTCGACCCGGGCGTAGCCGCGCTCGACGGCGGTGGCGGCCAGGTGCTGCAGGAGCGCCTTGCCGTGGCCCTCGCCGCGGGCCCCGGGCTGCACGTAGAGGTCCTCGAGGTAGATGCCGTGGACGCCTTCCCAGGTGGAGTAGTTCAGGAACCAGAGGGCGAACCCCCGCACGTCCCCGGACTCGTTTTCCGCCATCGCGGCGAAGATCCGGGGGTTCTCGCCGAACAGCGCGGCCTCGAGCATCGCGGGGGTGTTCCGGACCGCGTCCGGCTCCTTCTCATAGCTCGCCAGGTCGTGGATCATCTGCAGGATTGCGGGGACATCGTCCGCCGTCGCAGGCCGGATTACACTCATGATCCGAGTTTACTAGCGCCTACAGCCGGTTGACGTCCCTCACCCGGACGACGGCGGTGCCGGTCTCGTCCGAGGCCGCAAGGTCCACCTCGGCCGAGATGCCCCAGTCATGGTTGCCGGCGGGGTCGTCGAAGATCTGCCGCACCTTCCACACGCCCGGTTCCTCGGTGATGATCAGCAGGCCGGGTCCGCGCGCGTCGGGGCCGGTGCCGATGTCCTGGTGTTCGTCGAAGTAGTCGTCCAGCGCCTCTTCCCAGCGCCCGGCGTCCCAGCCGGAACCGCCGTCGAGCTCGCCGAGTACCGTGGCCGCCTCGTCGGCGAACAGCTCCACGCGGCGGAACAGCTCGTTGCGTACCATCACGCGGAAGGCCCGGATGTTGGACGTGAGCGACGGCGGCGGGGGCGGCGGCGCGTCGTGCGGCGTCGGCGCGGCACCGGAGGTGAGTTCCTCCCATTCGTCGAGCAGGCTCGAGTCGACCTGGCGGACCAGTTCCCCCAGCCAGGCGATGAGGTCCTCGAGGTCTTCGCGGAGGGCGTCCTGCGGGACGGTCTGGCGCAGTGCCTTGAAACCGTCCGCGAGGTAGCGCAGCACGATGCCCTCGGAACGGGCCAGGCCGTAGAACTGGACGAACTCGCCGAAGTTCATGGCGCGCTCGTACATGTCCCGGACGATCGACTTGGGCGCGAGCTCGAAGTCGCCGATCCACGGCGCGGCCCGGCGGTAGACCTCGAAGGCCTCGCCGAGGATCTCCGCGAGCGGCTTCGGGTAGCTGACCTCCTCGAGCATGGCCATCCGCTGGTCGTACTCGATGCCGTCGGCCTTCATCGCGGCAATGGCCTCGCCGCGGGCCTTTTTCTGCTGGGCGGACAGGATCTGCCGCGGTTTCTCCAGGGTCGACTCGATCACGGACACGACGTCCAGGGCGTACGACGGCGACTCCGGGTCCAGCAGTTCCAGCGCCGCGAGGGCGAAGGGGGACAGCGGCTGGTTCAGCGCGAAGTTGGCCTGCAGGTGGACGGTGAGCCGGACGGTGCGCCCGTCCGGTCCCTGCTCCGCCGGCGGGATCCGCTCGACGACGCCGGCCGCCAGCAGCTCCCGGTAGATGCCCAGGGACTTCTTCATCAGCTGCAGCTGCGAGGAGCGCGGCTCGTGGTTCTCCGTGAGCAGGCGCCGGGTGGCCTTGAACGGGTCGCCCGGGCGTTCCATCAGGTTCATCAGCATCGCGTGGGTCACGGTGAAGCTCGAGGTCAGCGGGTCGGGGACGGATTCGACCAGCCGCTTGTACGTCGGCTCGCCCCAGGACACGAAGCCCTCCGGCGGCTTCTTCCTGACCACCTGGCGCAGCTTCTTCTGGTCGTCGCCGAACTTCGCGGTGGCCTTGGCCATCGCCTTGACGTTTTCGGTGACGTGCTCCGGGGCCTGGACCACGACGGTCCCGGCCGTGTCATAGCCGGCCCGGCCGGCCCGGCCCGCTATCTGGTGGAACTCGCGGGAGTTCAGCAGCCGGGTGCGGACGCCGTCGTACTTGCTCAGCGCGGTGAGCAGCACGGTGCGGATGGGAACGTTGATGCCCACCCCGAGGGTGTCGGTGCCGCAGATGACCTTGAGCAGGCCGGCCTGGGCCAGCTGCTCCACGAGCCGCCGGTACTTCGGCAGCATCCCGGCGTGGTGGACCCCGATGCCGTGCCGCACGAGCCGGTTGAGGGTCTTGCCGAAGCCGGCGGCGAAGCGGAAACCGGCGATCAGCTCGGCGATCTTGTCCTTTTCCTCGCGCGTGCAGACGTTGACGCTCATCAGGTTCTGGGCGCGGTCGATGGCCTCCACCTGGCTGAAATGGACCACGTAGACCGGGACCTGCTTGGTGGCGAGGAGCTCCTCGAGCGTCTCGTGGACCGGGGTCTGCTCATAGTAGTAGTGCAGCGGAATGGGACGTTCGGCGGAACTGACCGTCGTCGTCGGGCGGCCGGTCAGCTCGGTGATTCCGGCTTCGAAGCGGCTGACGTCGCCGAGGGTGGCGGACATGAGCAGGAACTGGGCCTGGGGGAGTTCCAGCAGCGGGACCTGCCACGCCCAGCCGCGCTGCGGGTCGGCGTAGAAGTGGAACTCGTCCATGATGACGGCGCCAAGCTCCGCTTCCGGGCCTTCCCGCAGGGCAATATTGGCCAGGATTTCGGCGGTGCAGCAGATGATCGGGGCGTCCTGGTTGACGCCGGAGTCGCCCGTGATCATGCCGACGTTCTCGGCTCCGAAGATCTCGCACAAGGCAAAGAACTTCTCCGACACGAGGGCCTTGATCGGCGCCGTGTAGTAGCTGCGCTGCCCCCGGGACATGGCCTGGAAGTGCGCCGCGATCGCGACCAGCGATTTTCCGGACCCCGTGGGCGTCGCGAGGATGACGTTGGCGCCGGCGGCAAGCTCCATGACGGCTTCGTCCTGGGCGGCATAGAGGGCCAGTCCGCGGGTTTCGGTCCACTCGACAAACCGGGTATACAGCTCGTCCGGATCAAGGCCGGTCCTGCCGGGGACTCGGGCGGCCGGGACGGGGAGCTGATCAGCGAGTTTCATTGCTTCCCAGCTTAGTGCCCGTGCCTGCTTGGGCCTGGCTCCCGGCGGGGTTACGCTTCGAAAGGAGCCTGGAGGCCGGCGACTGGAGGAAAGGCGATCGGAGGAAACAGTGAAATGGGATCCCGCCAAGTACGTGCAGTTCGGGGACTACCGGGACAGACCCTACTTTGACCTGGCGGCCCGGGTCCGCGCCGATGCCCCCCGGCACGTCGTCGACCTCGGCTGCGGCCCCGGCAACCTGACGGCGACCCTGGCCGGGCGCTGGCCGGAGGCGGAGGTGCTGGGCCTGGACTCGTCGCCGGAGATGCTCGCGAAGGCCGCTGGCCATGCGGCCAAGGCAGCCAATCTCTCGTTCAGCCTGGCCGACATCGCCGGGTGGAGCCCGTCCCCGCGGACCGACGTCGTGCTCAGCAACGCCGGCCTGCAGTGGCTGCCCGGCCACCGCGGACTGCTGCCGCACTGGCTCGCCGCGCTCAAGCCCGGCGCGTGGTTCGCGCTGCAGGTGCCCGGCAACTTCAATTCCCCCTCGCACACGCTGATGCGCGGACTGGCCGGGTCCGCGGCCTGGGCGGGCCGGCTCGCCGGCGTCCTGCGCCACGATGACGCCGTGGGAGAGGGCGCGGAATACCTGCAGATCATGCTCGACGCCGGGTGCGACGCCGACGCCTGGGAAACCACCTATTTCCAGCTCCTCCCGGGCCCGGACCCGGTGCTGGAGTGGGTCCGGGGCACCGCGCTCCGGCCCGTCCTCGCCGCCCTCTCCGCCGGGGAAGCGCGCGAGTTCGAGGCCGAGTATTCAGCCCTGCTGGCTGAGGCCTACCCGGCGGGCCCGCATGGAACCGTTTTCCCGTTCCGGCGGATCTTTGCCGTGGCCCGCAAACGGGGTTGAGCGGCTGCGGGCGGTGCCACGGGGACCCACCCTGTGGCGGGGCTTAGAATGACGGGGCGGCATGGGGGCAGCCGGCATTCTGATCCTGGTTGGGGCTCTGGTCTAGCGATGGAGGTTCGGTGCTAATTCTGTGTTAATCGGACTGATGCGGCGTCTGCTGTCTGCCCATAAGATGACCGTGCTTGCGATCGTCCTCCTGCAGCTTGTCCAGACCACCGCAAACCTGCTTCTGCCGACCCTGAACGCCGCCATCATCGATGACGGCATCGTCGGCGGCGACACCCCGGTGATCCTGCACCTGGGCGCCTGGATGGCCGGAATCGCGGCCGCCCAGGTGGTGGCCGCCGTCGCCGCCGGCTACCTCGGCGCCGTCGTCGCCATGGATGCCGGACGCCAGCTGCGCGAGGAGCTGTTCGCCAAGGTGGCGTCGATGTCCTCGCAGGAAGTCGCGGCATTCGGCGCGCCCAGCCTCGTCACCCGGGCCACCAACGACGTCGCCCAGATCCAGAACCTCGCGGTGCTCGTCTTCACCATGCTCGTGGCGGCGCCGGCAATCTTCCTCGGCGGCATCGCCCTGGCCATCCACCAGGACATCGCACTGTCCGGCATCGTGGTGGCGGTGGTTCCCGTGCTCGCCGTCATCATGGCGGTGATCGTGCGGCGCCTGGTTCCCCTCTACCGGGAAGGCCAGGAGCTGATCGACCGGATCAGCCGGGTGCTGCGCGAGCAGATCATCGGCGCCAACGTCATCCGCGGCTTCGTCCGGCAGGGCCACGAAATGCGCCGCTTCGACGCGGCCAACAAGGACCTCACCCGGAACAACCAGCGCTCCGCGCTGCTCGTCGCCGGGATGATGCCGATGATCATGCTCGTGGTCAACCTCTCCTCCGTCGCGGTGGTCTGGTTCGGCGGGCACCGGATCCAGGCCGGCGAGATGCGCCTGGGGGCCCTGACGGCCTTCATCGCCTACATCCTGCAGATCCTGATTGCCATCATGATGGCCATGTACGTGTTCATGACGGCCCCGCGTGCGGCCGCCTGCGCCGAACGCATCCAGGCGGTGCTGGACACCGGACCGGCGCTCGCGGACCCCTGGGCGCCGCCCGGGAACACCGCTGCCGTCCCGGGCACCTCCGGGCCGCGCGGCAGCACCGTCGGCAGCAGCGCAGACAGCACCGTCGACAGCACCGCCGGCAGCACCGTCGAATTCCGCGGGGTCTCCTTCGCCTACCCCGGTGCCGAAGCACCCGTGCTCGACGGCATCACCTTCACGGCGGTCCCCGGGACCACGACGGCGGTCATCGGGGCCACCGGCAGCGGCAAGACCACCCTGCTGAACCTGCTGCCCCGTTTCCTGGACGCCACGGGCGGAGAGATCAGCATCGGCGGTCGCAATATCCGCGGGCTGGGGATCGAGGCGCTCCGCAGCCTCATCGCCATGGTCCCCCAGCAGTCCTTCCTCTTCTCCGGGACACTCGAGCAGAACCTCCGGATGGGTTCCCCCGAGGCGAGCGACGAGGAACTCTGGCAGGCGCTGAGGGCGGCCCAGGCCGAGGATTTCGTCCGTAAGCTGCCCCTCGGGCTGCAGTCGCCCGTGAGCCAGGGCGGCACCAACTTCTCCGGCGGCCAGCGGCAGCGGCTGTGCATCGGCCGGGCCCTGCTCCGGGGCGCCCCGGTCTACCTGTTCGACGACAGTTTCTCCGCCCTGGACTACGGCACGGACGCCAGGCTCCGCGGGGCCATCGAACCGCTGCTGCGCTCCGCGACCGTTCTGATCGTCGCCGAGCGGGTGGCGACGATCGTCGACGCCGGACTGATCCTCGTGCTCGAAGACGGCCGGCTCGTCGCGCAGGGAACCCACCAGGAACTCATGGAGTCCTCGCCGAGCTACCAGGAGATCGCGGCGTCCCAGCTTGTCCTGGAGGAAACGCCGTGAAGCCGGACAAGAACGCAGGCACAGGCACCGGCACAGGTGCCGGGTCCGCCCCGGCGGCCGCCGTCGCTGCCCGGGGCCACGGCCCGTCCCCGTGGCGGTCCTCCGCCCGGCTGCTGGGACTGCTCCGGCCCTCGAAGTGGCGGATGCTCGGCGCCATCGCGGCAACCTGCGGCTTTGCGGGGCTCAACGTGGCCGCACCCAAACTGCTGGGCGACGCCACCGACGTCGTGGTGGCCGCTGCGGTGGGAGGAGTCTTCCACGACGGGCAGCTCGCGGCATTGCTGCTGGCCGTCTCCCTCATGTACCTGGGGGCCTCGGTCTTCAGCTGGATCCAGGGGGCGCTGACCGCCACCGCGGTGCAGCGCCTCGGCTACGGGCTCCGCGCGTCCGTGGAGGAGAAGCTGCATGTGCTGCCGTCCAGCCACTTCGACGACCAACACCGCGGCGAGGTCCTCAGCCGGGCCACCAACGACGTCGACAACGTCTCGCAGGCACTGAACCAGCTGCTCAACCAGCTCATCATGTCCGTCCTGATGCTCTTCGGGGCACTGGCCATGATGCTGTGGCTCTCGCCGCTCCTGGCCCTGATCGCCCTGCTGACCGTGCCGGTCTCGACGCTGCTCACCGTGCTGGTGGCACGCAAGTCGCAGGCCCACTTCACCGAGCAGTGGTCCAGCACGGGGGAGCTGCACTCCCAGCTGGAGGAATTCTTCACCGGTCATGAGGTGATCAAGGCCTTCGGCCGGCACGAAGCATCCGCGGCGCGTTTCCGGGACAGCAACGCCAGGCTCAGCCGGGCCAGCGCCCGCGCCCAGTACGTGTCCGGCGCCGTTCAGCCGCTCATGGTCTTCGTCTCCAACCTCAACTACATCGCCGTCGCCGTGGTGGGCGCGCTCCAGGTCACGGCCGGCACCATGACGATCGGCGGCATCCAGGCGTTCATCCAGTTCAGCAGGCTCTTCAGCCAGCCGATGGGCCAGATCGGCGGCATGCTGACGCTCATGCAGTCCTGCCTGGCCTCGGCGGAGCGCGTCTTCGCCCTCCTGGACGCGCCGGAGATCCCGCCGGAGGCCCCGGCCATGGCTCCGGGGCAACGCCGGGGCCGGCAGCGGTCCCGTGATCCGGCCCGGAAGCCGGCGCATAAGCCGGCGCGCAAGCCGCCGCCGGAACCCGCCCGGAACCCGGGCGCCTCCCCGGCGCTGCCGGAAACGTCGGGCCGCGTGGCGTTCGAGCGGGTCACGTTCGGCTACAGCCCGGGCTACCCCGCCGTCAAGGACCTCACCTTCGCCGTCGAGCCCGGGCAGACGGTCGCGATCGTCGGGCACACGGGAGCGGGCAAGACCACCATCGTCAACCTGCTGATGCGGTTCTACGAACTGGAGTCCGGCCGGATCACCGTGGACGGTTCGGACATCGCTGCCATGCCCCGCGATGTCCTGCGGTCCGCCTTCGCCACGGTACTCCAGGACGCCTGGCTGTTCACCGGAACCATCCGGGACAACATCGAATACGGCCGGCCCGGCGCCACCGACGCCGAGATCGTCGCCGCGGCCCGCGCCAGCCACGTGGACCAGTTCGTCCGCGCCCTCCCGGGCGGCTACGCCACCATGCTGGGCAACGACGGCGGTTCGCTGAGCCGCGGGCAGCGCCAGCTCATCTCCATTGCCCGGGCGCAGCTGGCCGGCCGCCGCATCCTGGTGCTGGACGAGGCCACGAGCTCGGTGGACAGCCGCACGGAAGTGCAGATCCGCCAGGCGATGAACCGGCTCCGGCAGGGTCGTACCAGCTTCGTCGTTGCGCACCGCTTGTCCACCGTCCGGGACGCTGATCTAATTCTCGTCATGGACCACGGACGAATCGTTGAAAACGGGACCCATCAGCAGCTGATGGCCGGGGACGGGTTGTACACCGAGTTGTACGCGGCCCAGTTCGCGGGCCGCGAACAGCCGCAGGATGTCACGGAGGCAGAGCAGTGAGCTCCACAGGGAACGCGGCAGTGCGCTTCCCCGGGGCCTGGAAGCCGAACCCGGCCAGCTCCGTGCCGCTGTTCGAACAGCTCCGGCTCAACATCATCGAACGCGCCGACAACGGGACCCTCGCACCGGGCACCAGGCTGCCGGCGGTCCGCAGCCTCGCCGGTGAACTGGGCGTCGCGCCCCATACCGTGGCGCGGGCCTACAAGGAACTGGAAGCCGCGGGCGTCGTGGCGACGAGGGGCCGGAACGGGACGGTGGTCTGCGCCCGGGACGAGGCCTGGACTTCCCTGTCCGCCTCGGCCGCGGCCTTCGCCGCGGCCGCCAGGGCCCAGGGTGCCAGCTTCGCCGAGGCGGTGCAGTTGCTGGCCGCCGCCTACGACCGCGGCTAGCAGATCCGGCCGCCGGCGCCTGCCCAGAGACTCCGGCGGGAATAGAAGTTCGAAGAAGTTTTCGATTAGCATTGGTAGCGTGCCTAAAGCTGTAGCTGAAGATCCCGCCGTAGAAGTCCCGACCTCCGTTCCGATGGGCTCAGGTCCGGCGGGTTCCGCAAAACCGGGCCGCCCCGACGATTCCCGGCCCGAACTGAAACGTCCCGACCTGTCGCGGCTCGTCGTCAAGGGCGCCCGCGAACACAACCTGCGCAACGTGGACCTCGACCTGCCGCGCGACGCGATGATCGTCTTCACCGGGCTGTCCGGCTCCGGGAAGTCCTCCCTCGCCTTCGACACGATCTTCGCCGAGGGCCAGCGCCGCTACGTGGAATCGCTGTCCGCCTACGCCCGGCAGTTCCTCGGCCAGGTGGACAAGCCCGACGTCGACTTCATCGAGGGCCTCTCGCCCGCGGTCTCGATCGACCAGAAGTCCACGAGCAAGAACCCCCGTTCCACGGTGGGCACCATCACCGAGATCTACGACTACATGCGCCTGCTGTGGGCCCGTGTCGGCCGCCCGTACTGCCCCATCTGCGGGGAGCCCGTGGCGAAACAGACCCCCCAGCAGATCGTGGACCAGCTGCTCGAGCTCCCGGAAGGCACCCGCTTCCAGGTCCTCGCTCCCGTGGTCCGCGGCCGCAAGGGCGAATTCGTCGACCTGTTCAAGGAACTCACGGCCAAGGGTTACTCGCGGGCCCGCGTCGACGGCGAGCTGATCCAGCTCAGCGATCCGCCCAAGCTGGGCAAGCAGTTCAAGCACACCATCGAAGTGGTCGTGGACCGCCTCGTCGTCAAGGACGGCATCAGCCAGCGGCTCACCGATTCGGTCGAGACCGCGCTGGGGCTTGCCGAGGGCCGGGTGCTGTCCGAGTTCGTGGATCTGGCCGCGGACGACCCCGAACGGACCCGGGCGTTCTCCGAACACCTCGCGTGCCCGAACGAGCACCCCCTCGCCATCGACGAGATCGAGCCGCGGTCCTTCTCCTTCAACAACCCCTTCGGGGCCTGCTCCGCGTGCAGCGGCATCGGCACCAAACTGGAAGTCGATGAGGAACTCATCATCCCGAACCAGGAGCTGTCGCTCGCGGAAGGCGCCATCGCGCCTTGGTCCCTGGGCACCGCGACGACGGAGTACTGGAACCGCCTGCTGTCCGGCCTCGCCGCTGAGCTTGATTTCTCCATGACGACCCCCTGGCAGAAGCTCTCCGCCGAGGTCCGGCAGACCGTCCTGCACGGCAAGGACCACAAAGTCGTGGTGCAGTACCGCAACCGGTTCGGCCGGGAGCGCAAGTACAGCACCGGCTTCGAGGGCGTTATCCAGTACGTGCACCGCAAGCACACCGAAACCGACTCGGACTCCGCGCGTGACCGCTACGAGGAGTACATGCGGCAGATCCCGTGCCCGGCCTGTAACGGTGCCCGGCTGAACCCGGCGTCGCTCTCCGTGCTGATCAACGGCAAGTCCATCGCGCAGGTTGCAGCGATGCCGATGCGTGAATGTGCGCACTTCCTGGACACCCTCGTGCTGACCGGCCGCGAGGCCCAGATCGCCCACCAGGTCCTGAAGGAGATCCAGGCCCGCCTGACCTTCCTCCTCGACGTCGGCCTCGAATACCTGAACCTCGAACGCCCCTCCGGCACCCTGTCCGGGGGCGAAGCCCAGCGCATCCGGCTGGCCACCCAGATCGGTTCCGGCCTCGTGGGCGTGCTCTATGTCCTCGACGAGCCCTCCATCGGCCTGCACCAGCGGGACAACCGCCGGCTGATCGAGACGCTGACCCGGCTGCGGGACCTCGGCAACACCCTGATCGTCGTCGAGCATGACGAGGACACCATCCAGGAAGCCGACTGGGTGGTGGACATCGGACCGGGCGCCGGCGAGCACGGCGGGCAGGTGGTCCACTCCGGCTCCTACGCGGACCTGCTGGAGAACACCGCCTCCCTGACCGGCGACTACCTCTCCGGCCGCAAGAAGATCGACATCCCCACGAAGCGCCGCAAGTACGACAAGAAGCGGGAGCTGAAGGTGGTCGGCGCCAAGGAGAACAACCTCCTGAACGTCGACGCGGCCTTCCCGCTGGGCCTCTTCACGGCCGTGACCGGGGTCAGCGGCTCCGGAAAGTCGACCCTCGTCAACGAGATCCTCTACAAGGTCCTCGCCAACAAGCTCAACGGCGCCAAGCAGGTCGCCGGCCGGCACAAGGCCGTCCAGGGCCTGGAGCACCTGGACAAGGTGGTGCACGTCGACCAGAGCCCGATCGGCCGCACCCCGCGGTCTAACCCTGCCACCTACACGGGGGTCTTCGACCACATCCGCAAGCTCTTCGCCGAGACCACGGAGGCGAAGGTCCGCGGCTACCAGCCCGGGCGGTTCTCCTTCAACGTCAAGGGCGGCCGCTGCGAGGCCTGCTCGGGTGACGGCACGCTGAAGATCGAAATGAACTTCCTGCCGGACGTGTACGTGCCCTGCGAGGTGTGCCACGGCGCCCGCTACAACCGGGAAACGCTTGAGGTGCACTACAAGGGCAAGACCATCGCGGACGTGCTGAACATGCCCATCGAGGAAGGCGCGGAATTCTTCGCGGCCTTCTCGCCGATCGCGCGGCACCTCAACACGCTCGTCGACGTCGGACTCGGCTACGTCCGGCTGGGCCAGCCCGCCACGACGCTCTCCGGCGGCGAAGCCCAGCGCGTGAAGCTCGCGGCCGAACTCCAGAAGCGCTCCAACGGCCGCAGTGTCTACGTCCTCGACGAGCCCACCACGGGCCTGCACTTCGAGGACATCCGGAAGCTGCTGATGGTCCTCCAGGGCCTCGTGGACAAGGGCAACACGGTCATCACGATCGAGCACAACCTCGACGTCATCAAGAGCGCGGACTGGATCGTGGACCTGGGACCCGACGGCGGCTCCGGCGGCGGCAGGATCATTGCGTCCGGCACGCCGGAGCAGGTCGCCAAGTCGACCGAGAGCTACACGGCGTCCTTCCTGGCCGACATCCTCGCCTGACGCGCGACACGCATTCTGCCCTGCGACGCGAAAATGCCCTGGCGCTACCGAAATCCGGGTAGCGCCAGGGCATTTTCGCGTCGCCAGGCGAAAACCGGCGCGGGAGGATGTATTCCCTTCGGGGCATGCGAGTTTCTGGCATCCGTGCACTCGTGAGAAACTAAGCCGGTGACCCATACAACAGTGCCCGTGATCTTTGACCTGGACGGCACTCTTGTCGATCCGGCCGGCGGAATATCGGACGGAATCGCGGCGGCCCTCACGGAACTCGGAATCGCCGTTCCCGGCCAGGCCAGGCTGGACGCGATGATCGGCCCGAAGCTCAGCCACTCGCTCGTGGACATCGCGGGCGTCCCGGCGGAGCAACTCGAAGAGGCCATCCGGCTCTACCGGGCACACTACCTTTCCACCGGGATCGCCCAGAGCCGGCTCTACCCCGGGATCCGGGCCCTGCTGGACTCCTTTGTCGACGCGGGGCGGCCGATCGCCGTCGCCACCCAGAAGCCCGAGCATCTGGCCCGCATCGTCCTGGCGCACCACGGCATCGACGCCTGCTTCGGCTTCATCCGCGGCTCGGCCGCCGACGAGGCCGGCGCCGCCTCGGGGCCGTCCGGGAAGGCCGGCATCGTCGCCGCCGCCCTGGCCGACCTCGGGACGCAGCACGCCGTGATGGTGGGGGACCGCGCCCAGGACGTGGCCGGGGCCGCCGCCAACGGCCTGGACTGCATCGGCGTCGCCTGGGGCTTTGCGCTCGACGGCGAACTGCGCGAGGCGGGCGCCGTCGAGATCGTGCACAGCACCTCGGCCCTCCATGACGCCATTGGCAGGCTGGACACCGTCCGGACCGGTGCCCTCGCGGCGAGTGCCCTGCCTGCGGGTGCCCTGCCTGCGGGTGCCCTGACTGCGAGTGCCCTGACTGCGAGTGCCCTGGCGGGCAGGGCCGTGATGGCCGAAGACGCGAAGGTGGTGCGCATCGATGGCAATGTTTGAGGCAATCCGCTGGACCACCCGGGGGCTGGTTTCCTCGACCTGCCGGCCCACGGTCATCGGCCTCGACAACGTGCCCAAGGAAGGCCCGTTCATTGTGGCGCCCAACCACCTTTCCTTCCTGGACAGCGTGATCGTCCAGGCCCTCATGCCCCGCCCCGTGGCGTTCTTCGCGAAAGCCGAATATTTCACCACCGGCGGCGTCAAGGGCAAGGTCATGAAGTCCTTCTTCGAAGCCGTGGGTTCCATTCCGGTCGAGCGCGGCGAGCAGGCGGCCAGCGTCCAGGCGCTGAAGACCCTGCTGGACATCCTCGACGCCGGCAAGGGCGTCGGGATCTACCCCGAAGGCACGCGCTCCCGCGACGGCATCCTGTACCGCGGCCGGACCGGCGTCGGCTGGCTCGCCCTCACCACGGGCGCACCCGTCATTCCGGTCGGCCTGATCGGAACGGAAAACCTGCAGCCCGCGGACAGCAAGGCCGTCAAACCGCAGCACTTCACGGTCAAGGTGGGCGAACCGCTCTACTTCGAGAAGACCGGACCGGACCATTCGCTGCCCGCACGCCGCCAGGCCACCGACAGGATCATGGACGCCATCGCGGACCTGACCGGCCAGGAACGCTCCACCAGCTACAACCAGAGCAAGAGCGTCGACTGATAGGCATTTTCGTTAGTTCGTCGGGGGTTCAGGTCCACGCGGTGGGGTGGCCGGGCTCAAGGACATGTCCCGCGCAGGGGCCGGCGGATGGGCATATTCCGGTTATATCCGGTCGCGGGCGCGGCGAGTGGACATGTCCCCCCGGCGAGTAACAGATTCCCGCAGCGGAGCCACCCGGACATGCCCCCGGATCCGGACATGCCCTCCGCCGGGGCCGACGCGTGGACATATTCCGGTTGTGCCCGGTCGCGGGCGCGGCGAGTGGGCATGTCCTCCCGGCGCGAAGAGGTCCTGGCCCCTCGAACCCCCGACGAACTAACCAAAATGACCACTGACGCCGCCGGAACGCCGGTGCCAGGACGGAACCGGCAGGTTCACGGCGGCAGGCTCAGTAGACTGGAAGAGTGGCAGATCCAGCGAGTTACCGTCCCCAGACGGGTGAGATTCCGACCAACCCGGGCGTGTACCGCTTCCGCGACCCGCACGGGCGGGTCATCTATGTCGGCAAGGCCAAGAACCTCCGTTCCCGGCTGAACTCCTACTTCGCCAATCCGGCCGGGCTGCTGCCCAAGACGTACGCCATGGTCCACACGGCCAGCAGCGTCGAGTGGACCGTCGTCGGCAGCGAACTCGAGTCCCTGCAGCTCGAATACACCTGGATCAAGGAGTTCACCCCCCGGTTCAACGTCATGTTCCGGGACGACAAGACCTACCCCTACCTCGCCGTGACGATGGGCGAGAAGTATCCCCGCGTCCAGGTGCTCCGCGGCGAACGCCGGAAGGGCACCCGCTATTTCGGTCCGTACACCGCCGGCGCCATCCGCGACACCCTGGACACCCTGCTCCGGGTCTTCCCGGTCCGCAGCTGCAGCGCCGGGGTGCTGAAACGGGCCGAGGCCAGCGGCCGGCCCTGCCTGCTCGGCTACATCGACAAGTGCTCGGCGCCCTGCGTCGGCCGCATCTCGCCGGCGGACCACCGGGCCCTGGCCGAGGACTTCTGCGCCTTCATGGGCGGGGAGGCCAGGCCGTTCGTCACGCGGCTGGAAAAGGAAATGGCAGCCGCCGTCGCGGAACTGGACTACGAACGGGCAGCCCGCCTCCGGGACGACATCGTGGCGCTCAAGAAGGTCTTCGAACGCAACGCCGTCGTCCTGTCGGAGGACACCGACGCCGATGTCTTCGCCCTGCACGAGGATGAGCTGGAAGCGGCGGTCCAGGTCTTCCACGTCCGCGGCGGCCGGATCCGCGGCCAGCGCGGCTGGGTGGTGGAAAAAGTCGAGGACTCGGCCACCCCGGACCTCGTCGAGCATCTGCTCCTGCAGGTCTACGGCGACGAGGCCGGGATCCAGGGCCGGCTGCCCCGCGAGGTCCTCGTCCCCGCCGAACCCAGCAACGCGGCCGAACTCACGCAGTGGCTCAGCGGCCTGCGCGGCGCGAGGGTCGACGTCCGGGTCCCGCAGCGCGGCGACAAGGCCGCCCTGATGTCCACGGTCCGGGACAACGCCGAGCATGCCCTGAAGCTGCACAAGACCCGCCGCGCAGGCGACCTCACCGTCCGGTCCCAGGCCCTCCAGGAGCTCCAGGAGGCCCTGGACCTGCCGGTGGCGCTGCTGCGGATCGAATGCTACGACATCTCCCACGTCCAGGGCACCAACGTGGTCGGCTCCATGGTGGTGGTCGAGGACGGACTGCCGAAGAAGTCCGACTACCGGAAGTTCTCCGTCACCGGTGCCGCCGCCGCCGACGACACCGCGGCCATGCACGACGTCCTGACCCGCCGCTTCCGTCACTATCTCGACGACCAGGCGGCCCAGGCGGAGGCGGTCCGGCAGGCGGGCCAGCCCGGCCGCGTGGCCGGCGCCGCCGCCGCCGCAGCGGGTGCGGCTGCCGCGGTCGCCGTGCAGGACACCACGACGCCGGCGCCGCGGGCGAAGTTCGCCTACCCGCCGAACCTCGTGGTGGTCGACGGCGGCAAGCCCCAGGTCAATGCGGCGGCCCGGGCGCTGGCCGGACTGGGGATTGAGGACGTCTACGTCGTCGGCCTCGCCAAACGGCTCGAGGAAGTCTGGCTGCCGGACAGCGACTTCCCGGTGGTCCTGCCCCGCGCCTCGGCCGGGCTCTACCTGCTGCAGCGCATCCGCGACGAGGCCCACCGCTTCGCGATCTCCTTCCACCGGCAGAAGCGCGGCAAGGCCATGACCGTGTCCGCGCTCGACGGCGTGCCCGGCCTCGGCGCGTCCAAGCGGAAGGCCCTGCTGGCCCGGTTCGGATCGGTCAGGACCATCAAGGCGGCCACGGTCCAGGAACTGACGTCGGCCAAGGGGATCGGGCCGTCCCTGGCCGAGGCGATCCTCCGGCACTTCGGCGCGGACGGCGCCGCGGAGGCCGGAAGCGTGCCTGCCATCAACATGACCACCGGGGAAATCCTCGAAACTTAGCTAGCACCGGCAAACTTGGTTAGGGTAAGGACTTGGACACGGCACGCGCGGGCGCAGCTGAACGATGCAGGAAACACCGCGCGGCGCCCCCAAACAGAGACATAGCAGCGACACAGCGGAACCGCACAGCAGAATGGGGCTTCACAGATGGCAGACTCGACGGCGGAATCCGGACCGGAGACGGACGGCATGACGCCGGTCAAACCCGTTGAGGCGGAACTGCTCGTGGTGACGGGGATGTCGGGAGCCGGCCGGAGCACCGCCTCGGACGCCCTCGAGGACCACGGCTGGTACGTCGTGGAAAACCTTCCGCCGCAGATGCTCGGCACCCTGGCCGAAATCGTCTCCCATGCGCCAGGCTCCATCTCCAAGCTCGCCGTCGTGATGGATGTCCGCAGCAAGGACCTTTTCGCGGACATCCGCACCGCCCTGCGCAACCTTGAGGCGAGCGGCGCCACCTTCCGGGTGCTCTTCCTCGACGCCAACGACGACGTCCTGGTCCGCCGCTTCGAGCAGGGCCGGCGCCCCCACCCGCTGCAGGGCGGCGGCCGGATCCTCGACGGCATCGGGGCCGAACGCGAGCTGGTACGCGAACTCCGGGACTACGCCGACATCGTCCTGGACACGTCGGCGCTGAACGTCCACGGCCTCGCGACCGCCATCACGGAACTGTTCAGCGAAACCGGACCGGTGGCCCTGCGCCTGAACGTCATGAGCTTCGGCTTCAAGTACGGGCTTCCCGTCGATGCCAACTTCGTGGCCGACGCCCGCTTTATCCCCAACCCGCACTGGGTGCCGCAGCTGCGCCCCCACACCGGCATGGACAAGGACGTCAGCGACTACGTGCTGGAGGCCCAGGGCGTGAAGGAGTTCGTGGAGCGCTATGTCCTGGCCCTGGAGCCAGTCCTGGACGGCTACCGGCGCGAGAACAAGCATTACGCCACGATCGCCGTCGGCTGCACGGGCGGCAAGCACCGCTCGGTGGCGGTCGCCGTCGAGCTGTCCCGGCGGCTGGCGCAGTACCCGCGCGTCACCGTGACCACCACGCACCGCGACCTGGGCAGGGAATAATGGCGCTCCTCACCGGTCCGCTGCCCCTGGTCCCGCCGGCCAGCGCGGCGTTCGCCAGCCAGCAGGACAAGGGCCCCTCCGTCGTGGCCCTCGGCGGCGGCCACGGCCTGTCCGCCTCGCTGTCCGCCCTGCGCCTGCTCACCTCCGAACTGACCGCGATCGTCACCGTCGCGGACGACGGCGGTTCCTCCGGCCGGCTCCGCGAGGAGTACGGCGTCCTCCCGCCCGGAGACCTGCGCATGGCGCTGTCGGCGTTGTGCGACGACACGGACTGGGGCCGCACCTGGCGCGATGTCATGCAGCACCGCTTCAAGCCGGGAAAGGGCCGCGGCGGGTCCCTCGACGAGCACGCCATGGGGAACCTGCTGATCGTGACCCTGTGGGAGCTCCTGGGGGACACCGTGGCCGGCCTCAAATGGGCCGGCGCCCTGCTGGGCGCCCGCGGCGAGGTGCTGCCGATGTCCAGCGTCCCGCTGACCATCGAGGGCCAGGTCCGCGTCACGGCGCCGGACGGCACCTCGGTGCTGCAGACCCTGCGCGGGCAGGCGAAGTGCGCGGTGGCCGGGTCCCTGGAGCAAGTCCGGCTGCTGCCCGAGGACGCGCCGGCCTGCATCGAGGCGCTCACCGCGATCGAACTGGCCGACTGGGTGATCCTGGGCCCGGGCTCCTGGTACACGTCCGTGCTGCCGCACCTGCTGCTGCCGGAGATCCGCGAGGCGCTCTGCAACACGGCGGCCAGGCGCTGCCTCACGATGAACCTGGCCACGGACACCAAGGAGACCTCGGGCATGTCCGCGGCGGACCATCTGCGCGTGCTGCGGGAGTACGCGCCGGAGTTCAGCATCGACGTCGTCCTGGCGGATCCGGCGTCGGTGCCGGACCTGCCCGATTTCCAGCGGGCGGCCGCGATGCTGGGTGCCGAGGTCGTGTTGGGTAAAGTAGGGGCGTCGAGCCGCCGTCCGATCCACGACCCACTGCGTCTGGCAACGGCGTACCACGACATTTTCGGGAACAGTTAGGAAAGGTGCCATGGCACTGACAGCATCAGTCAAGGAAGAACTTTCCCGTCTGGATATCAAGAAGTCCTCGGTCCGCAAGGCCGAAGTGTCGGCGATGCTCCGCTTCGCCGGCGGCCTGCACATCATCTCCGGCCGGATCGTGATCGAAGCCGAAGTCGACCTCGCCTCCACCGCGCGCCGGCTACGCGCCGCCATCGCCGAGGTCTACGGGCACCAGAGCGAGATCATCGTCGTCTCCGGCGGCGGCCTGCGCCGCGGCAGCCGCTACGTCATCCGGGTGGTGCGCGACGGCGAAGCCCTCGCCCGCCAGACCGGCCTCCTCGACGCCCGGGGGCGTCCGGTCCGCGGCCTCCCCTCGGTGGTGGTCAACGGATCCGCCGCCGACGCCGAAGCAGTCTGGCGCGGCGCGTTCCTGGCGCACGGTTCCCTCACGGAGCCCGGCCGTTCCTCCGCGATGGAAGTCACCTGCCCCGGCCCCGAATCCGCCCTGGCCCTCGTCGGCGCTGCCCGCCGCATCGGCATCCAGGCGAAGGCCCGCGAGGTCAGGGGAGTGGACCGCGTCGTGATCCGCGACGGCGACACCATCGCCGCGCTGCTGACCCGGATGGGCGCCCACGACGCCCTGATGGTCTGGGAGGAACGCCGCATGCGCAAGGAAGTCCGCGCCACGGCCAACCGGCTCGCAAACTTCGACGACGCCAACCTGCGCCGCTCCGCGCAGGCCGCCGTCGCCGCCGGCGCCCGCGTTGACCGGGCCCTGGAGATCCTCGGCGACGACGTCCCCCGCCACCTCAAGTACGCCGGTGAGCTGCGGGTGGCCCACAAGCAGGCCAGCCTGGACGAGCTGGGCCGCCTCGCGGATCCGGTCATGACCAAGGACGCCATCGCCGGCCGGATCCGCCGGCTCCTGGCCATGGCGGACAAACGGGCACAGGACCTCGGCATCCCCGGCACGGAAGCCAATGTGACGCCGGAAATGCTCGACGACTGACCGCCCCCTAGAATCGACAAGAAACTTCCGGATGCCCAACCATCCGGATGCACAATCCGAGAGTTACCAACCCCGGACAGCCGTCCACGACATTGGAGGATTTTGTGACCGAGTACGTACTGCCAGACCTCGATTATGACTATGCAGCGCTGGAGCCCCACATTTCCGCGAGGATCATGGAGCTGCACCACAGCAAGCACCACGCCGCCTACGTGGCCGGCGCCAACAATGCCCTGAAGCAGCTGGCCGAGGCCCGCGAAAAGGGCGATTTCGCGAACATCAACCGGCTGTCCAAGGACCTGGCGTTCCACACCGGCGGCCACATCAACCACTCGGTGTTCTGGAAGAACCTCTCCCCGGACGGCGGCGACAAGCCTGAAGGCGAGCTGGCGGCCGCGATCGACGACGCGTTCGGCTCCTTCGACGCCTTCCGCGCCCAGTTCAGCGCGGCGGCACTGGGCCTGCAGGGCTCCGGCTGGGGCTTCCTGGCCTACGAGCCGATCGGCGGAAACCTCGTGATCGAGCAGCTCTACGACCAGCAGGGCAACGTGGCACTGGGCACCACCCCGCTGCTGATGCTGGACATGTGGGAGCACGCCTTCTACCTGGACTACGTCAACGTCAAGGCCGACTACGTCAAGGCCTTCTGGAACATCGTCAACTGGGCCGACGTCGCCAAGCGCTTCGACGCGGCCCGCAAAAACGCGAGCGGCCTCATTACCCTCTAAGGGTGATGCAGCGCACATCCGCCTGTAACAAACTTCACATTCGCGGCTTTTGACGCCGAATCGTGGAGGGTCTGCCCCCGCACTTGCGGGGGCAGACCCCGTTAAACGTAAGATAGGTCACGGAAGGCGGTTAGCCTTCAGCAATGTGGCTGGTCGCCCTCCGATCTGTTAATCATCTCTGCCCAATGGCGTGCGGGATCTGTTAGTTGGCTTGAACGCCCGACTCAACTAGTCGTGTTCGCAAGAGCACCAAGGAGACTGAAAACGTGACCACCCGTATTGGTATCAATGGCTTCGGCCGCATCGGCCGCAACTACTTCCGCGCCGCCCTCGCGCAAGGCGCGGACCTTGAGATCGTCGCTGTCAACGACCTCACCAGCCCGGAAGCCCTCGCCCACCTGCTCAAGTACGACTCCGTGGGCGGGCGCCTGGCGGAGTCCATCGAGGTCAAAGAGGGAAACCTCGTCGTCGGCGGCAGCATCATCAAGGTCCTCGCCGAGCGCGATCCGGCCAAGCTCCCGTGGGGTGAGCTCGGCGTCGACATCGTCATCGAGTCCACCGGCTTCTTCACCAAGGCTTCCGACGCGCAGAAGCACATCGACGCCGGCGCCAAAAAAGTGCTGATCTCGGCTCCGGCCTCGGACGAGGACATCACGATCGTGATGGGCGTCAACCACGGGCTGTACGACCCGGCCGCGCACCACATCATTTCCAACGCCTCGTGTACCACCAACTGCCTCGGCCCGCTGGCCAAGGTCATCAACGACACCTTCGGCATCGAACGCGGCCTGATGACCACCATCCACGCGTACACCGCCGACCAGAACCTGCAGGACGGCCCGCATAAGGACCTCCGCCGCGCCCGCGCCGCCGCCATCAACATGGTCCCCACCTCCACGGGTGCGGCCAAGGCAATCGGCCTGGTCCTGCCGGAGCTCAAGGGCAAGCTGGACGGCTACGCCATCCGCGTCCCGGTCCCGACCGGTTCGGCCACGGACCTGACCGTCACGGTCTCCCGCGAGACCACCGTCGCGGAAGTCAACGCGGCGCTCAAGGCGGCATCCGAGTCGAAGGAGCTCAAAGGCTTCCTGACCTACACCGAGGACCCGATCGTCTCCTCGGACATCGTCGGGGACCCCGCGTCGTCCATTTTTGACTCCGGCCTGACAAAGGTGATCGGCAACCAGGTCAAGGTTGTTGCCTGGTATGACAACGAATGGGGTTACTCCAACCGTCTTGTGGACCTCACGGAGCTCGTCGCAGCCAAGCTGGGCTAGGGTAAGACACATGACATTCCACACCCTCGACGAACTGATCGCTGATGGTGTCCGCGGGCGGTACGTTCTGGTCAGAAGTGACCTGAACGTGCCGCTCGACGGCTCTACAGTGACTGACGATGGCCGCATCAAGGCCTCCCTGCCAGTGCTGGCGAAGCTGACGGACGCCGGTGCCCGTGTGCTGGTCACAGCACACCTCGGCCGCCCCAAGGGCGCCCCCGAGGACAAGTACTCGCTCCGGCCCGCCGTCGCGCGGCTGGCCGAACTCGCCCCGTTCAAGGTTTCCCGCGCGGAAGACACTGCCGGTGCGTCGGCGAAGGAACTCGCCGCCGGACTGCAGGACGGCGAAGCCGTCGTGCTGGAGAACGTGCGGTTCGATGCCCGTGAGACGTCCAAGGACGACGCCGAACGCGGCGCCTTCGCGGACGAACTGGTGGCGCTGACGGGCTCCAACGGGGCGTTCGTGGACGACGCCTTCGGCGCCGTGCACCGCAAGCATGCCAGCGTCTACGACGTCGCCACCCGGCTGCCGTCCTACCAGGGGGATCTGGTGCGCACCGAGGTGGAGGTGCTGCGCAAGCTCACCACGGACACCCAGCGCCCCTACGCCGTCGTGCTCGGCGGCTCCAAGGTCTCGGACAAGCTCGCCGTCATCGACAACCTGATCGGCAAGGCTGACACGATCCTGGTGGGCGGCGGCATGCTGTTCACCTTCCTCGCAGCCGCCGGCCATAAGGTCGCCGGAAGCCTGCTGGAAGCAGACCAGATCCCTGTCGTCCAGGACTACCTCAAGCGGGCCGCGGACGCCGGGACCGAATTCGTGGTGCCCACCGACGTCGTGGTGGCCAGCAGGTTCGCCGCCGACGCCGACCACGAGACGGTCCGTGCCGACGCGATCGAAGGCAGCAGTTTCGGCGCCCAGGGCATCGGACTGGACATCGGGCCGGAATCGGCAGCGGCCTTCGCGGACCGGATCAAGGGCGCCAAAACGGTGTTCTGGAACGGCCCCATGGGCGTGTTCGAGTTCGCCGCCTTCGCCGCCGGCACCCGGGCCATCGCCCAGGCGCTCACGGAGACCGGGGCGTTCACCGTCGTGGGCGGCGGCGACTCCGCCGCAGCGGTCCGGACCCTCGGCTTCGCCGATGACCAGTTCGGCCACATCTCCACCGGCGGCGGCGCCAGCCTCGAGTACCTCGAAGGCAAGGAACTTCCGGGCCTGAGCGTCCTGGACCGCTAAGTCCACCGGCCGGCAGGGTGCCTCCACAACGATGGGGGCGCCCTGCCGGCTGTCCACCGCACGGGCGGTTCCATCCCCACACCTTTTTGCAAGCATTCCGGTAGCAGCATTCCTGACCGGCACCTTATGGAGATCACGTGACAACGTCAACCAACGGCACCTTCGACCGCACGCCCTTCATCGCAGGCAACTGGAAGATGAACATGGACCATGTCCAGGGCATCACCCTCCTGCAGAAGCTGGCCTGGACCCTGTCCGACGCCAAGCACGACTACAGCCGGGTGGAGGTCGCCGTCTTCCCGCCGTTCACGGATCTCCGCGGCGTCCAGACGCTGGTCCAGGGCGACGAGCTGAAGCTTGTCTACGGCGGCCAGGACCTCTCCCAGTTCGACTCCGGCGCCTACACCGGCGACATCTCCGGACAGTTCCTGGGCAAGCTCGGCTGCACGTACGTCCTCGTCGGCCACAGCGAACGCCGCACCATCCACAACGAGTCCGACGGCGTGCTCAACGCCAAGGCCAAGGCCGCGTTCCGCCACGGCCTCACCCCCATCCTGTGCGTCGGCGAAGGCCTCGAAATCCGCCAGGCCGGAACCCACGTCGAACATACGCTCGCCCAGCTGCGTGCCGGCGTCGAGGGCCTCACCGCCGGGCAGGCCGCCGGACTGGTCGTCGCGTACGAGCCCGTCTGGGCCATCGGCACCGGCGAAGTCGCGGGCCCCCAGGACGCCCAGGAAATGTGCGCCGCCCTCCGCGCCGAGCTCTCCTCCCTCTTCGGCGCGGACATTGCCGGCAAGACCCGCCTCCTCTACGGCGGTTCGGTCAAGGCCAACAACGCCGCCTCCATCCTCAAGGAACGCGACGTGGACGGACTGCTGGTCGGCGGTGCCAGCCTGGACGCCGCCGAGTTTGCTAATATTGTCAGGTTCGAGAGTCACCTGTTGACGGATTAGTCCGGACACAGCGTGGCCCCCGCAATCCAAATCTTCTGAAAGGCCGTCGTGGACGTTCTTCATGTGATCCTCCAGGTGCTCCTGGGCATCACCAGCCTCCTGCTGACCCTGCTCATCCTGCTGCATAAGGGACGTGGAGGCGGCCTGTCCGACATGTTCGGCGGCGGCATGAGCTCCGGGTTGAGCTCCTCCGGCGTTGCCGAGCGGAACCTCAACCGGTTCACGATCATCCTGGGCATCACCTGGGGCGTGGTCATCATCGGACTGGGCCTGCTCATGCGGTTCAGCACCGGCGGCGATTCCTAGGAGGACGCTGATTAATCCGGCACCTTAAGGCGCGCCTTCGGGCGGATGCCCGGGGATGGTTAAGACTTGGTGCATGCAGGGTCGTGATGATGGTCAGCGTCAGCTTTTGGATGTCGATGCTCTGGCGGGGCATATGCTCCCGGCCGGGTCGGTGTTCAGGTTTCTCGCCGAGCACCGGCACGAACTGTTCCCGGATGACGCGTTCGCGGACCTGTTTGCCTCCGGTCGGGGCCGCCCGTCGACCCCGGCGGACGTGATCGCTTCGGTCATGGTCCTGCAGACCCTGCACAATCTTTCGGACCGGGAAACGGCCGAGGCCTTGACGTTTGACCTGCGGTGGAAGGCGGCGTGCGGGTTCGGCCTGGATCAGGGCGCGTTCCACCCGACGGTGTTAACGTATTGGCGCCGGCGCCTGGCGGAAAGTGACCGTCCGCACCGGATTTTCGAGGCCGTCAGGGAGGTCATCGCCGGCTCGGGTGCGCTCTCCGGGCGCAGGCGCCGGGCCATTGATTCGACAATCCTTGAGGACGCGGTGGCCCGGCAGGACACGGTCACCCAGCTGATCGCGCAGATCCGCCGGGTCGGCCGGGAAATCCCCGGCGCGGACCTGGTGGTAGCGGGTCTGGCCGGCCATGATTATGCCAAACCGGGAAAACCGGATATCGCCTGGGATGACAAGGGTGCCCGTGATGATCTCGTATCACGGCTGGTCACAGACGCGCTGGTGCTGCTGTCGACCATTGATGCGGAGTCCCTCGAGGAGGCGCAGCAGGAAACGGTGGCGTTGCTGGCCTTGGTTGCCGGGCAGGACGTCGAGCCGGCCGAAGGGTCCGATGGCACGGACGGGCGGTGGAGAATCGCCCGCAAGGTCGCCCCGGACCGGGTCATCTCCACCGTTGACCCGGAAGCCCGGCACGCGCATAAGAGCCGGCAGAAGAAGATCGACGGGTTCAAAAGCCACATCGTGATCGAGCCCGAGACCGGCCTGGTCACCGCCGCGGCCCTGACGAAAGCGGCCGGCCCGGACAACAGCGACGCGGCCCGCGGTGCCGAACTCATTGCCGCCGACACCAGCATCGGAAACGGACAGGTCGACGTTTTGGGTGATTCGGCGTATGGCAGCGGTGATTTGCTGGCCGCTCTCACGGCCGCCGGGCACGCCCCGATCATCAAACCGATGCCCCTTGGCCGTGCCGTCCCCGACGGGTTCACCGTCGATGACTTCACCATCGACGATGCCGCGAACACCGTGACGTGTCCGGCGAAGATCACCCGCCCGATCAGTGCGAAAGGACGGGCAAGTTTCGGCAGTGCCTGCCCGTCGTGCCCCTTGATGGAGCAGTGCACGACGGCGAAGACCGGGCGGAAAATGCTGATCCACCCCCACGACCGGCTCCGCCGTGAACACCGGGCCAAGGCTACTGACCCGGAGTTCCTGGCGGACTACCGGCAACACCGGCCCATGGTCGAACGCTCGATCGCGTGGATGACCCGCGGAGCCAGACGCGTCCCTTACCGCGGGGTCACCAAGAATAATGCCTGGTGGATCACCCATGCTGCCGCAATCAACCTCAAACGACTCCTCAACCTCGGATTGACCGGCCGGAACGGGACGTGGGCACTTGGATAACACCCCGGACCAGGACCGCCACGCAGAGACCGGCCTGAACGGCGGCCAGAAGCCCCGCGAGCGCCCAGGACCGGCGACGGACCAGGATTTCAGCCCCGCAGCGCCCCAACCGGCGTCCGGCTCCGGCGCAAAAAATGGCCCTCCGGAAAACCCGGGCGTCATAGATCCGCCTAAATCAGCAGGCTCCTAGGCATTTCTTCCAAAACTTCATACAGCCGCTGCGGCGGCACTCCCGGCATCGGGAACTCCGAACTAGACTGTCGCTGATGGCCTGCACCATTCCACCAGCTACGTAGCCAGGAGTTCCCGATGCTGCATTCTGCTTCCGGATTCAAGGGTGTCCGTGTAGGAGCCACCCAGGGGGCATCGCCCGGGCGCGAGCCGCTGAAGGGCACGGTCCTGCGCCAGCCCCGGATCCAAGTCGCTTACCGGTGCTCGAAGGGCCACGAGACGGCGCTGGTGTTCGCCCGGCTGCCCGAGGACCAGATCCCCGGCGTCTGGGACTGCCGCCGCTGCGGCGGTACGGCCACGCGCGACGAGGCGCAGTTCGCCCTTGAGGACATTCCCGGCGAGGGCTACAAAAGCCATCTGGAGTACGTTAAGGAACGGCGCTCCAGCCAGGACGCCGAAGACGCGCTGGCCGGAGCGCTCGAGCGGCTACGCGCCCGAGGGACCCTTCCGGACGAGCTGCTCCGGGACCCGTGAGGCGGCGTTTTCGTCGATCAGCCACAGCGTCTGGTTCCGGCCGCGCGGGCCCGCCGCGGGAACCTGCACCGGATTGGCTCCGGCCAGGGCCAGCCCCACGGCGCCGGCCTTGTCATCACCGGCCACCACCATCCAGACTTCCGCGGCCGTGTTGATCGCCGGCAGCGTCAGCGAGACCCTGCCGGGCGGGGGCTTGGGCGAATTCCGGACCCCCACCACCGTGAGTTCCTTCTCCCGGATGCCGGCCTGCTCGGGGAACAGGGACGCCACATGGGCGTCCGGGCCCACGCCCAGCAGGACGATGTCGAAGCGGGGGAGCCGGCCCGGGTTCTCCGTGCGCCCGTCGGACATGTCCGCGGCGTGCTCGGCGGCGGCCGCCTCGACGAGCCGCCGGGCGTAGTCGGCGGCGGCCTCCTCGGGCGTGTCAAAGTCATCGGCTGATCCCGGCTCATGGACCCGGGCCGGGTCCACGTCGATGTGCGAGAGCAGCGCCTCGGACGCCTGCCGGGCGTTGCGGTCGGCGTCGTCCGCGGCCAGGAAGCGCTCATCACCCCACCAGAAATTCACCTTGGACCAGTTGACGGCGGGCGCCGCCGGTGACTGGGCCACGGCCTTGAGCGAGCCGATTCCCACCGAGCCCCCGGTCAGCACCACCGTTGCCTCGCCGTGTTTGTCCTGGATGTCCACCAGCTTGGTGATCAGCCGGGCCGCGATCGCAGCCAGGAGGACGGTCGAGTCAGGATGGATGCTTACTCTGGGGTCAGCGCTCACTGGGACGGACACTCCTTAGGTTGGTACGTGGCAGTCCAATGGTAATCACTTCGCCGAACACCTCGTCGGGGTCGAGCCGGCGCAGTTCTTCGGCCAGGCAGTCCTTGAGGCTGCGGCGCGGCAGGGAGATCCGCTGCGCGGGCTGCCCGGGCTGGGTCAGTTCCGCGACGGTGAGGCCGGGCCGGAACAGCTGGATGTCGCCGCTGCTCCGGGACAGGCGCACGCGCCGGATCCCGGTGCCGGCGGGGTCCGCGACGATCGTGACGGGAGCGTCCAGGGCCATGGTGAGCCAGGCGGCGAGCAAGATGGTGCTGGGGGAGTCGGAGGCGCCTTCGACGGCGACGGCCGTGACGGGGGAGCCGTCGGCCTGGTCCAGGACTGCGGCGAGCTGGATGCGCCAGTTGGTCAGGCGCGTCCAGGCCAGGTCCGTGTCGCCGGCCTTGTAGGTTTGTCGGATGGTGTCCAGTGCCGCCTGGGGGTCGGCCTCGTTGGCCGAGTCCGTGATCCGGCGGTGCGCGATACGCCCGATGGAGGTCTGGCAGGCGTTGTCCGGGGCGCCGTGCGGCCACCACGCCACGATCGGGGCGTCCGGCAGCAGCAGGGCCGCGACGAGGGATTCGCTTTCCCGGGCGAGTTCACCGTAGCCGCGGAGCAGGATCACCTCGGAGGCGCCGGCGTCCCCGCCGACGCGGATCTGGGCGTCCAGCCGCGTCGGGGCCGAGGCGCCGGCGTCGGCGAGCACGATGATCCGGCAGGGGTGCTCCCGGCTGGCCTCGTTGGCGGCCTCGATGGCCTCCTCTTCCAGCCCCGATTTGGTCACGACCACAAGGGTCAGGACCCGGCCCAAGGCGATCACGCCGCCCGCCTCGCGCAGGGCCATGATCTTCTTGGAGATCTTCGAGGTCGTGGTGTCGGGCAGGTCTACGATCATGGCCTTCTCCAGGTTCGTCCGTCACGGGTCAGCAGCTCGTCGGCGGAGGCGGGGCCCCAGCTGCCGGGGGCGTAGGGTTCGGGCTGTCCGGGCAGCGAGGCCCAGTAGTCCTCGAAGGGGTCCAGGATCTTCCAGGACAGTTCCACTTCCGCGTGGCGGGGGAACAGCGGCGGTTCGCCGAGCAGCACATCCAGGATGAGCCGTTCGTAGGCCTCCGGGCTGGATTCGGTGAAGGAGTGGCCGTAGCCGAAGTCCATCGTGACGTCGCGGACTTCCATCTGGGTGCCCGGGACCTTGGACCCGAAGCGGATGGTGGCGCCCTCGTCGGGCTGGACCCGGATCACCACGGCGTTCTGGCCGAAGTCGTCCTCGGCGTGGTCACGGAACAGCAGGTTCGGTGCCCGCTTGAATACCACCGCGATCTCCGTCACCCGGCGGCCGAGCCGCTTGCCGGCACGGAGGTAGAACGGCACCCCGGACCAGCGGCGGGTGTGGATGTCCACCCGGATCGCGGCGAACGTCTCGGTGGTCGAATCGGCCGGAATGCCGTCCTCCTCCAGGTAACCGAGCACCTGCTCGCCGCCCTGCCAGCCGCCGGCGAACTGCCCGCGGGCCGAGTGGGCGGACAGGTCCTCGGGGAGCCGGACCGCGGCGAGGACTTTTTCCTTCTCCGCGCGCAGGTCATCGGCGTTGAAGGAAATGGGTTCCTCCATCGCGGTCAGCGCGAGCAGCTGCAGGAGGTGGTTCTGGATGACGTCGCGGGCCGCGCCCACGCCGTCGTAGTACCCGGCGCGGCCGCCGGTGCCGATGTCCTCGGCCATGGTGATCTGGACGTGGTCCACATAGTTCGCGTTCCACAACGGCTCGAACAGCTGGTTCGCAAAACGCAGCGCCAGGATGTTCTGCACCGTCTCCTTGCCCAGATAATGGTCGATCCGGAACACCGCGTCCGGCGGGAAGACCGACTCGACGATGTCGTTCAGCTGCCGGGCCGATGCCAGGTCATGCCCGAACGGCTTCTCGATCACCACCCGCCGCCACTTATCCCCCTCGGCCTGGGCCAGGCCGTGCTTCGAGAGCTGCCGGCAGACCAGTTCGAAGGCCTTCGGCGGGATCGACAGGTAGAACGCGTGGTTCCCCCGCGTTCCCCGGGTTTCGTCGAGTTCCTTGATCGTGTCGCCGAGCCGCTCGAAGGCGGCGTCGTCGTCGAACTCGCCCTGGACGAACCGGATGCCCTGGGACAGCTGCTTCCACACCATGTCATCGAACGGGGTGCGGGCGTAGGCCCGGACCGCGGCCTCGACCTCGGCGGCGAAGTCCTCGTTGTCCCAGTCCCGCCGGGCAAAGCCGACCAGGGCGAAGCTCGGGGGCAGCAGCCCCCGGTTCGCCAGGTCGTACACGGCGGGCATGAGCTTCTTGCGGGCAAGGTCGCCCGTGACCCCGAAGAGGACCAGGGACGACGGACCGGCGATACGGTTCAGCCGCCGGTCGCGCGGATCCCGGAGCGGATTACGCCCTGATTGTCCGGAACGCGTCCCGGGCCGGCTGGCGTTCTGGGTTTCTGGCATGGTGGGGTGCGTGCCTTAGCTTTCGGGGGTGGGCGCTGCCTGGCCGGCCAGCGTCGTGACGAGGTCCTGCAGCTGCTTGACGCCGGCCGCCCGGTCCGTGAGGTGCAGCCGGAGGACGGGCCGGCCGTGTTCGGACAGGACCTGGGCGTCCCCGGCGGCCTGTGCCGAGATCAGCTCCCCGAAGGTGAAGGGGCGGTCCGGGATCGCGAGATCCGTTGGTGACGCGGCGGTGACCTGCAGGAAGGCGCCGATGGCCGGTCCGCCCTTGTGGAACTGCCCGGTGGAGTGCAGGAAGCGCGGGCCCCAGCCGAAGGTGACGGGCCGGCCCGTGATGGCGGCCAGCTGGTCCCGGACGCCTTCCAGCGGGGCGTACGCGAGGCGGTCCAGGTAGGCCTGGACGCTGAGGTAGCCGTCCGGCCCGAGTTCGGCGAGCAGGGCGCTGACCGCTTCCGCTGCGGTGGCCGGGCTGCCGAGCCAGTCGCCGCCGCGGACCTCGATGGCGCCGTCGGTGAAGGCCGCCGGCACCGGTTCCGGCTGGGCGTCGAGCAGGCCGCGGGCGGCCACCTTGGCGGCCTCGACGTCGGGCTGGTCGAAGGGGTTGATGCCGAGCAGGCGCCCGGCGACGGCGGTGGCGAATTCCCACGCCATCATCTGGGTGGGCAGGCCGCCGGCGATCGCGACCTCGTGTTCGCCAAGCTCGATGTCGGCGTCCGCGGCGACGAGCCGGATGACCAGCACATCCGGTGCGCCGAGGGTGGCCTCCGGCGAGGCCGGCCCGGCGACGACCGGCAGCACGCCGGTGCCCAGCTTGCCCGTTGATTCGGCGATGAGCTGCTCGGCCCAGTCCGCGAAGCCCACGATCCCCGAGCCGTCCTCGGCGATCACGATCTTGTTGCGCAGCGGGTTGGTGCCGCCCAGGGCGGCGCCCAGGGCGAGGCCGATGTTCTCGCCGGAGTCATCGTTGAGGACCTCGGCGGCTTCTTCGGCCTCGTCCAGGAAGGCCTGGATGTCGACGCCGGCCAGGCCGCAGGGGACGAGCCCGAACGCGGTGAGGGCGGAGTAGCGTCCGCCGACGTTCGGGTCCGCGTTGAACACGGCACGGTAGCCTGCCTCGCGGGACGCGTTATCCAGCGGCGACCCCGGATCCGTGACGATGATGATCCGGCTCTTCGCGTCGACACCGGCTTCGGTGAAGGCGTGCTCGAAGATCCGCCGCTGGGAATCCGTTTCCAGGGTGGAGCCGGACTTCGAGGACACCACGATGGCCGTCTCCGTGAGCCGGTCCGCCAGGGCGGCGGCGACCTGTTCGGGGTCGGTGCTGTCCAGCACCGTCAGGTCGACGCCGGCGGTCCCGGCGATGACCTCGGGGGCCAGGGACGAGCCGCCCATGCCGCAGAGGACGATCCGGGTGACGCCCTCGTTCCGCAGCGCGTCGCGGAGCGCGAGGATGTCAGCCACGAGCGGCGCGGAGACGGTGGCCGCCTCCACCCAGCCGAGCCGGACGGAGGCCTCAGCCTCGGCGTCGGGACCCCACAGGGTGGCGTCCTTGGCGAAGATCCGGGTGGCGACCTTGTCCTCGAGCAGGGCGGGCAGGTGCTGGTCGAGCGCCTGGCGGGCTGCGCCGGAGGCGTCGTAGCTGAGAGTCGTCATGTGGTTCAGGCGTCCTTCCGTGCGGCGGCAAGGGCTGCCTCGACGTCGCCCAGCAGTTCCTTCCAGCTGGCGACGAACTTGTCCAGGCCCTCGGACTCGAGCACCGCGACAACGTCGTTGTACGAGATGCCGAGCGCGTCGAGGGCGTTGAGGGTGGCGTTCGCGTCGTCGTAGCCGCGGGTGATGGTGTTCCCCGTGACGGCACCGTGGTCGAACGTCGCGTCCAGGGTCTTCTCCGGCATGGTGTTCACGACGCCGGGGGCGACGAGTTCCGTGACGTACAGGGTGTCCGGGTACGCCGGATCCTTCACGCCGGTGGAGGCCCACAGCGGGCGCTGGGGGAGGGCGCCGGCGTCGGCGAGCAGGCCCCAGCGTTCGGTGGAGAAGAGCTCCTCGTAGATCTGGTACGCCAGGCGGGCGTTGGCGACGCCGGCCTTGCCCTTCAGGGCGCGGGCCTCGTCGGTGCCGATCGCGTCGAGCCGCTTGTCGATTTCGGTGTCCACGCGGGAGACGAAGAAGGATGCCACGGAGTGGATCCTGGAGAGGTCGTGGCCGTTCTCCTTGGCCTGCTCGAGGCCGCCCTGGAAGGCGTTGATGACGGCGCGGTACCGCTCGAGGGAGAAGATCAGGGTCACGTTCACGCTGATGCCGGCCGACAGGGTGGCGGTGATGGCTTCGAGGCCTTCAATGGTGGCGGGGATCTTGATGTGGACGTTTTCCTTGTTGACCTGGCCGTACAGTTCCTTGGCCTCGGTGATGGTGGCGGCGGTGTCCCAGGCGAGACGGGGGTCCACCTCGATGGAAACGCGGCCGTCGACGCCCTTCGTGGCGGCGGCCACCGGGGCGAAGAGATCGCAGGCATCGGCGACGTCGGCCGTCGTGATCGCGAAGACAGCCTCCTCGACGCCGGCACCGGCTGCTGCCAGTTCCTTGATCTTGGCGTCGTAGTCGTGGCCGGTGGTGATGGCGGCGTGGAAGATGCTCGGGTTCGTGGTGACGCCGACGACGTTCTTCTCTTCGATCAGCTTGCGCAGGCTGCCGGTGTTAAGGCGGTTGCGGGAGAGGTCATCGAGCCAGATGGAGACACCGGCGTCGGACAGCTGCTGGGTGGGGGTGGTAGTCATTTCACAACTCCTGGAAGTCTGGGTCCTTGAACGTGAGTCCGTGGGCCCGCGGGGGGATCGGGTGGATCAGGCCGTGAGGGTGGCGAGGGATTCCTTGGCGGCGGCGGTGACGGCTTCGGCGGTGATGCCGAATTCCTGGAAGAGCCGCTTGTAGTCGGCCGAGGCGCCGAAGTGCTCGAGGCTGATGGAACGGCCGGCGTCGCCGACGAATTCCTTCCAGCCCAGGGCGAGCCCGGCTTCGACCGAGACGCGTGCCTTGACCGCGGCGGGCAGGACCGCTTCGCGGTAGGCGGCGTCCTGCTTGTTGAACCATTCCACGCAGGGCATGGACACGACCCGGGTCGGGATGCCTTCGGCCTGCAGGGCTTCGCGGGCATGGACGGCGAGCTGGACCTCGGAGCCGGTGCCGATCAGGATGACCCGGGCTTCGGCGGTCCTGCCGTCCTTCGATGCCTCGGCGAGGACGTAGCCGCCCCTGGCGACGCCGGAAACCGAGCCGAAGGTGTCGCCGTCGGCGTCGCCGGTGCCGCGGGCGTAGGTGGGGATGTTCTGGCGGGTCAGCACGATGCCGGCGGGGTTCCCGTGGTTTTCGAGCATGACCTTCCAGGCTGCGGCGACCTCGTTGGCGTCGCCGGGGCGGACGACGTCCAGGCCCGGGATGGCGCGGAGGCTGGCGAGCTGCTCCACCGGCTGGTGGGTGGGGCCGTCCTCGCCGAGGCCGATGGAGTCGTGCGTCCAGACGTACAGGGACGGGACGCCCATCAGGGCGCCGAGGCGGATGGCCGGGCGCTGGTAGTCGCTGAAGATCAGGAACGTGCCGGAGAACGCCCGGGTCGCCCCGTGCAGGCTGATGCCGTTCACGATCGCCGCCGCGGCGTGCTCGCGGATGCCGAAGTGCAGCACCCGGCCGTAGGGGTTGCCCTTCCAGGCGTCCGTCTGCTTGGACGCGGGAACGAACGAGGCCGATCCTTCGATGGTGGTGTTGTTGGACTCGGCGAGGTCGGCGGAGCCGCCCCACAGCTCCGGCATGACCGGGCCCATGGCGTTCAGGACCTTGCCGGAGGCGGCGCGGGTGGAGACGTCCTTGCCGGCCGGGAAGACCGGCAGCGCGGCGTCGAGCCCGGCCGGAAGCTTGCGGGCCTCGACACGTTCCAGCAGCGCGGCACCCTCGGGGTTGCCGGCCTGCCAGGCCTCGAAGCTCTCCTGCCATGCGCGGCGGGTGTCCGCGCCGCGTTCCTGCACTGCCCGGGTGTGGGCGAGGACGTCGTCGTCGACCTGGAAAGCCCGCTCCGGGTCGAACCCGAGGATCTCCTTGACGCCCTTGACTTCCTCGGCGCCGAGCGCGGAGCCGTGGATCTTGCCGGTGTTCTGCTTCTTCGGTGCCGGGTAGCCGATGATGGTGCGCAGCGAGATGATGGACGGCTTGCCCGTCTCCGCCCTGGCGGCGACGAGGGCGGCGTGCAGTTCCTGCACGTCCTCCTTGTACTCCCCCGTCCTGGTCCAGTCCACGCGCCGGGTGTGCCAGCCGTAGGCCTCGTAGCGGGCCAGGACGTCCTCGGTGAAGGCGATGTCGGTGTCGTCCTCGATGGAGATGTGGTTCTCGTCGTAGATGACCACGAGGTTCCCGAGCTCCTGGTGCCCGGCGAGGGAGGAGGCCTCGGAGGTGACGCCTTCCTGCAGGTCGCCGTCGGAGGCGATCACCCAGATGGTGTGGTCGAACGGGCTGGCGCCCGGCGCGGCGTCGGCGTCGAACAGGCCGCGCATCCGGCGCTGGGAGTACGCGAACCCGACGGCGGAGGCCAGGCCCTGGCCCAGCGGGCCGGTGGTGATCTCCACGCCGGCGGTGTGCCGGTATTCCGGGTGGCCCGGGGTCAGCGAGCCCCAGGTCCGCAGCGCCTCCAGGTCCTTCAGCTCCAGGCCGTAGCCGGAGAGGAACAGCTGGATGTACAGCGTGAGCGAGGTGTGGCCGGGGGACAGGATGAACCGGTCCCGTCCCAGCCAGTCCGGGTTCGCCGGGTCATGCCGCATCATCTTCTGGAAGAGGAGGTACGCGGCCGGAGCCAGGCTCATCGCGGTGCCGGGGTGGCCGTTGCCGACCTTCTCCACCGCGTCCGCGGCCAGCACGCGGACAGTGTCCACCGCGCGCTGGTCCAAGGTGGTCCATGACAGTTCTTGCTCTTCCAAATGTGGCACGAAAACCGGGCCCCTCTCTGTGCTGACGGCGAGTGGTACGGCCGGTCCTGCCCCGGGCACAGTTCGGTGCCCGCTGCGGTTCGTACCAGCCGTTCACCATCGAAACGTTGATCTATCATTCAGTCGCACGCGCAAAGGCACATGTGCACATGCAGGGCCGCCGATTCCGGCAATCGCCCGTGTGCGCTGATCTGCAGATAGCTTAGCCCTTTTCCACTATCCGGGCAGCGCATATCTCACCTATTGGACCGGATTTTCGCTTATATGAATCACTGACCGCCGCGGCTGCGGTGAGCCCGCGTTAACCTGGCGGAATCACGGCACCCGTCTCCCGTTGTCCTGCGGACGGTTCTCCCGGCTGTTATGCGGGCGGTCATGCGGGCTGTCATGCGGCTCCGCCGGCTGCGGCACCACGGTATGATGGGTGGTGGCTTCCGACGGCGGCGAGGACACCCGCGCGCAGTGAGCGTGGACGCCCGGCCGCTGCGAAACCAGCCGGACTGAACAGCCAGACAGAACAGAGTGACTGCCACCGTGAGCACAACAGATACGCCGCTGAACGCCTCCCCTGTCCCGGGAAGAACCGGCTTCGCCCGCAAAGCCAAGGCGTATCTGGCGCTGACAAAACCCCGGGTCATCGAACTCCTGCTGGTCAGCACGCTGCCCACCATGATCTACGCGCAGCGCGGCTTCCCCTCGGTCGGGCTGATCTTGGCGACGCTCGTGGGCGGGGCCTTCGCGGCCGGCAGCGCCGGTGCCTTCAACTGCTACCTGGACCGCGACATCGACAAGCTCATGCACCGCACCGAGAACCGGCCGCTGGTCACCGGCGAGGTCACGCCGCGCGAAGCCCTCGTCTTCTCCTGGCTGCTGGGCGCCGCGGCAATCGCGATCCTCTGGTTCGGCGCCAATCCGCTCTCGGCCTGGCTGGGGCTCGGCGCCATCGTCTTCTACGTCGTCATCTACACGATGATCCTCAAGCGCCGCACCGCCCAGAACATCGTCTGGGGCGGAGCCGCCGGCTGCTTCCCCGTGCTGATTGCCTGGGCCGCCGTGACCAACACGGTTGAGTGGCCCGCCGTCGTGCTGTTCATGGTGATCTTCCTGTGGACGCCGCCGCACTACTGGCCGCTCTCCATGCGCTACGGCGAGGACTACCGCAACGCCAACGTGCCGATGCTCGGGGCGATCGCCGGCGCCAAGGTGGTCTCGGTGCAGGTGGTCCTTTACGCGTGGGCCATGGTGGCGTGCTCGCTGCTGCTGGTTCCGGCCGGCGGCGCGGGCTGGGTCTACACCGTCACCGCCGTCGCCGCCGGTGCCTGGTTCCTCTACGAATCCCACGCGCTGCACACCCGCGCCCAGGGCGGGGACGTCTCCGACAAGGGCGCCATGAAGGTCTTCCACGGCTCCATCAGCTACCTGACGTTGCTGTTCATCGCCCTGGCCGTGGACCCGTTCGTGGGTCCGGCCGTCATGGGCCGCTAGCGGTCCTCCGCCGTCCCCGGGACGCTGGCGACGCGAAACCCGCCCCACGAGGCGCCGCGCCGGAGGCCCGGGCCACAAGGTTCCGCACCGAAACCATTGACGCTCCCGCAGATCCTGCCTATTGCGGATCCGCCGCAGCGCCCCGCCGTCGCCCTTCCCGGTTCCCGCGCCGGGCCTTGCGGATCCGCCAGACCACGACGGCGGCCAGGGCGGCCAGCACGACGCCGGCGGTGACGTCCCGCCCGGCGGCCTTCGCCACGGCCTCGTAGGAATTGCCGGCAAAGAACCCGAGCAGGACACAGCCGGCCCCCCAGACCAGGCCCCCGGCGGCATTGAAGGCCAGGAACCGCGGATAGTGCATCCGTGAGCTCCCGGCCAGCGCCGGCATGACGGCCCGGAAAAAGGCCACGAAGCGGCCGAGGAAGACGGCGGATCCGCCGCGGCGCCGCAGGAAGTCCTGGGCCGCCTCCAGTTTCGCCCGGCGTTTCCGCAGGGCCCGGGAATCAAGGAAGCGCGGCCCGAGGTGCTTGCCCACCTCGTAGCCGACGGTGTCGCCGGTCACCGCGGCCAGGACCACGACCAGCATCATGGCCCAGAGGGCGGCCTCCCCGCGGCTGGCGACCACGCCGCCCAGGACCGCGGCGGTCTCGCCCGGGATCAGGAATCCGATGAAGAGGGCGTCCTCGGCGAAGACCAGGCATCCCACGATCGTGAAGGCCAGGCCGGGGCTGATGTTCAGCACGCCTTCCAGGAACGCGTTCACCGTCAGCGCCCTCCTCTGCCCATGGCTCCGGGTCCGGGGCCGGGCCCGGCGGCCGTGCCGCGGCAGTGCTGCCTCAGCGGCCGTCCGCCGGCTACCAGGCTATTTCACAAATCTATTCCACCGGGCTGGAACGGGCGAGGTCTGCGGTGTTGGTCGCGGCGCTCATCAGCAGTGCGGCGCCGAGCATGTGGGCCCCGACGAGCAACGCCGGGATGCCGTTGTAATACTGGGTGAAGCCGATGGCGGCCTGCAGCACGGTGACGCCGAGCAGCAGGAACACGGCGGTGCGGAACGGTCCCGCAATCCGGCCGCGGAGCACCAGGAACACGCCGAACAGCGCCCCGGCGGTGACCAGGTAGGCCGGCACGGCATGGATGTGCGAGAAAAGGTCCCAGTCCAGGTCGTTGCGCGGCGCATCGGCGTCGCCCGCGTGGGGGCCCGCCCCGGTCACGACGACACCGAGGCACACCGCCACGGCGGAGATGAGCGCGACGGCGGCCATCACCGGACGCGCGGCGCCCGGCAGTGCCGGCAGCGGCTGTTCCCGGAACCTGCCGGTCCGGCCGTAGGCCCGGTTGACGAGCAGCGTGGCGAGGACCACGAGCGCCATGGAGACCAGGAAGTGCAGTCCCACCACCCACGGGTTGAGTCCGGTGAGCACCGTGATGCCGCCGAGGACGGCCTGGGCCGGGATGCTCGCGAGCAGGCCGAAGGCGAGCAGGAAGAGGTCGCGGCGTTCCCTGCGGAGATTCCAGAGGTACACCAGCATCATCACCGCGACGACGGCGAGGGCGAACGTGAGCAGCCGGTTCCCGAATTCGATGAATCCGTGGATGCCCATTTCCGGGGTGTTGACGAGGGAAGTGTCGGTGCAGCGCGGCCACGTGGGGCAGCCCAGGCCCGAGGCGGTGAGCCGGACGGCGCCGCCGGTCACGACGAGGACGGTCTGGCCGGTCAGGGACAGCACCGCCAGCCGTTTCACCGTCTTGTCGACGGTCAGGGGCAACCGGGACGTGATCCGGGAGACGATCCGGGGAGGGCGGGACGCCGTGCTCACAGTTTTCTCAATTCCACTTGAACCAACGGGTTGCTGCGCCGCCGGCAAGCGCCGTCCAGAGCAGCAGGACAATGACGGAACCGGCGTTGATGCTGCCGTGCAGGAAGGCATCCCTCAGCGCCTGTCCGAGCGCGCCCGAAGGCAGGAAATGCACCACGGCCTGGGCGAGGGCGGGCAGCCGTTCGGAGGGGATGACGATGCCGCCGAGGGCCCCGAGCAGGATCCACAGCAGGTTGGTGATCGCCAGCGTCGCCTCCGGCCGGACGGTGCCTGCCACGAGCAGCCCCAGCGCCGTGAAGGACGCAGCGCCCAGCACCAGCAGCGCCAGCCCGGGCAGCCAGCCCAGCGGGTCCGGCCGCCAGCCCAGCGGCAGGGCCACGGCGGTGACCACGAGGACCTGCAGGAGCAGGACCGCCAGCACGGCGAGCACCTTGCCGGCGATGAGTCCGGTGCGGCCCAGCGGGGTCGTGGAGAGGAAACGGAGGACGCCGTACCGGCGGTCAAAGCCGGTGGAGATGCCCTGGCCCGTGAAGGCGGTGGACATGGCGCAGAGGGCCAGGATGCCCGGGACGGCGACGTTGATCCGGCTGGCACCGAGCCCGTCCAGCAGCGGCGTCACGGTCAGCCCCACCATGGCCAGCAGCGGCAGGACGACGGCGAGGATCAGCTGTTCGCCGTTCCGCAGCATCGTGATGGTCTCGTACCGGCCCTGCAGCAGGATCCGGCGCAGGAGCGGGGCCGGGGCACCGCCCGGTGACGGGCTGCCCGGTGAGGTGGTGTCCGCTGAAGAACGGCCAGGGACGGGGTTCATCGGATTTCCCTTCCGGAGATGTCCAGGAAGACGTCTTCCAGGCTGCGGGCCTCGAGGCTCATGGAGCCGGGCATGATGCCGCGCGCCGCCCACCAGGCGGTGAGGGCGGCCAGATCGGCCGGGGTGAGGGCGCCGGTGGCCGCGTAGCTTCCGGCGCGGGATTCCTTGACGTCGACGGCGTCGGGCAGCACGCCGGTGAAGTCCAGTCCCGGGTCGGCGTCGAACAGGAGGGTCCTGACGTGCTGTTCGCCGGCACCGGGCTGCAGCTCGTGCGCCAGCAGCTGCGCCACGGTGCCCTCGGCCACGTTCCGGCCGGCGTCGATGATGTAGACGTAGTCGGCGAGGCGCTGGGCGTCGTCCATGAGGTGGGTGGTGAGGATGATCCCCATGCCGCGGTCGCGGAGTTCGGCGATGAGCTCGAACACGAGCTGGCGTGACTGCGGGTCCAGGCCGGCGCTCGGTTCGTCCAGGAAGAGCACCTCGGGGTTGCCGGCCAGGGCCGCGGCGAGGGCGAGCCGCTGCTTCTGCCCGCCGGACAGGCGGCGGACCGAGGTCCGGCTGAAGCTGTCGATGCCCAGGCGCCGGATCAGGTCCGCCACCGGCCACGGGTCCTGGTACATGCCGGCGATGTGCTCAAGCAGCGGAACCGGGCGGGCCGACGGCGGGAGCCCGCCGTCCTGGAGCATCACGCCGACGCGTGCCCGGAGTCCGGCGCCGGCCGTATCCGGATCCTGGCCGAGCAGGCTGATGCTGCCGGCGGTGCGTTTCTGCAGGCCCTGGGCGCACTCGATGGTGGTCGTCTTGCCGGCACCGTTGGCCCCCAGCAGCGCGGTGATCTGCCCGCGTTCGGCAACGAGGGAAATGCCGCTGACCACCCGCAGCATCTTGCCGTCGAGGGTGGGCAGTGGACCTACATCCTTGACTAGCCCGCTGATGGACAGGACGGGGGATTCGGGGGATCGCACCAAAGCATTCTACGTGATGTAGTACGCGGCAGGCCGGGGCCGGGGGCCGCGGCCGAATTTCCCGCGTCGCTTCCCGCCGCTCTTCCCGGCCGCTCTTCCGGCGGAAGGAGGGAAGCCATGCCTTACTGGATCGCGGGAGTAAATTACGACATGATTGTGTTGTGTATTCCATGAGCCCCTCTACTTCCGGCGCCCTCGCCGGGCGCGGTGATCTGCGCGTTGTGCCGGACGCCGGCCCGCGCGGCGACCCGCGCGGCGCCCTGTCCGGCGCCACCATGGCAGCACCGGCGGCAGTTTCCGCCCCGGCCGGCTTTCCCGCGGCCGACGTCGAGGAGCGCACCAAGGACCGCGTCCTCAATGCCGTCCTGGAGCACGGCCCCATCAGCGCCGCCGAACTCGGCGACCTGCTCGGCTTCACGCCCGCGGCGGTGCGCCGCCACCTCGACCACCTCTCCCGCGACGGCGTGATCGAGGTCAAGCGGGTTGCCCGCGCCGGTGCCGGAGCGGGACGCCCGGCCCGCCGCTACGTCCTCAGTTCGCAGGGCCAGTCGTCGCTGGGCGACGACTACCTGGACATCGCCGCCTCCGCGCTGCGGCGGCTGGCCGAGATGGCCGGCCCGGAATCGGTCCGGCAGTTCGCCGTCGAGCGTTTCGCCACGATGGAACGCCGCTACGCCCCGGAAATCGAGGCGGCAGGCGCGGACATCACCGCACGCGCCCAGGCACTGTCCGAGGCACTGAGCCGCGACGGGTTCGTCGCCTCCGCGGCCTCCATCGCCGCCAAGGCCCCGCTCCCGGCGGCGCTCTCCAGCGTCCAGCTCTGCCAGGGACACTGCCCGATCCAGCAGCTGGCCGCGGAATTCCCGGTGTTCTGCGATGTGGAGACCGAACTGTTCTCCCGGCTGGTCGGCGTCGACGTGCGCAGGCTGTCCACCCTGGCGCGCGGCGGCCACGTCTGCACCACCCACATACCCACAGGCCGTCCGGCTGCCAGGGGGCCCCACGGCCCCGCAGCTGCCCCCGACCGCCTGGATGAAGTATCCAACCATCTGCAAGAAAGGCCGTGATGACGGACCAACTATCAGAGAACAAGGTTGCTGACTCTACTGTGATTTCGGAGATTCTGGAAAAGAATCCCGAACTCCACGGAATCGGCACCTACGAGTACGGCTGGGCCGACAAGAACGACGCCGGCGCGAACGCCCGCCGCGGCATCAATGAGGACGTCGTCCGCGACATCTCGGCCAAGAAGAGCGAGCCGGAATGGATGCTTGACCTCCGCCTCAAGGGCCTGAAGTACTTCGACCGCAAGCCCATGCCGACGTGGGGTGCCGACCTGTCCGGCATCGACTTCGACAACATCAAGTACTTCGTGCGGTCCACCGAGAAGCAGGCCGCCACCTGGGAAGACCTTCCCGAGGACATCCGGAACACGTATGAGAAGCTCGGCATCCCGGAAGCCGAGCGCAGCCGCCTCGTCTCCGGCGTCGCGGCACAGTATGAGTCCGAGGTTGTCTACCACCAGATCCGCGAGGACCTGGAACAACAGGGTGTCATCTTCCTGGACACCGACACCGCCCTGCGCGAGCACCCGGAGATCTTCCAGGAGTACTTCGGCACGATCATCCCGGTGGGCGACAACAAGTTCGCGTCGCTGAACACGGCCGTCTGGTCCGGCGGTTCCTTCGTCTACGTCCCCAAGGGCGTCCACGTGGACATCCCGCTGCAGGCCTACTTCCGCATCAACACGGAAAACATGGGCCAGTTCGAGCGCACCCTGATCATCGCGGACGAGGACTCCTACGTCCACTACATCGAGGGCTGCACCGCGCCGATCTACACCTCGGACTCGCTGCACTCCGCGGTCGTGGAAATCATCGTGAAGAAGGGCGCCCGCGTCCGCTACACGACCATCCAGAACTGGTCCACCAACGTGTACAACCTGGTCACCAAGCGCGCCATCTGCGAAGAGAACGCCACCATGGAGTGGGTCGACGGCAACATCGGCTCGAAGGTCACCATGAAGTACCCGGCCGTCTACCTCGTGGGCGAAGGAGCCAAGGGCGAGACCCTCTCCATCGCGTTCGCCGGGGCAGGCCAGCACCAGGACACCGGCTCCAAGATGGTCCACATCGCGCCCAACACCAAGAGCTCGATCATCTCCAAATCCGTGGCCCGCGGCGGCGGCCGCGCCGCCTACCGCGGCCTGGTCCAGGTCCGGGAAGGCGCCAAGCACTCCGCCAACACGGTCCGCTGCGACGCCCTCCTGGTGGACACCATCAGCCGTTCGGACACCTACCCCTACATCGACATCCGCGAGGATGACGTCACCATGGGGCACGAGGCCACGGTCTCGCGCGTCAGCGAAGAGCAGCTGTTCTACCTGATGTCCCGCGGCATGCGCGAAGACGAGGCCATGGCGATGATCGTCCGCGGCTTCATCGAGCCCATTGCCCGCGAGCTGCCGATGGAATACGCCCTCGAGCTGAACCGACTGATTGAACTGCAGATGGAAGGATCGGTCGGTTAATGACTGACATCACTACTGAAAAGGCCCGCATCGGCGCGCCCTCAGCCCAGCCGTTCATTAACGGTTTCACCGAGGAAGGCGAAAGCCTCTCGCCCGTGAACGCCGCGGAGTCCAAGGCACCGCTCGCGGGCGACGCCGTCAAGCGCCACTCGCACGGCGGCGGCGTCGGCATTCCGGACAGTTCCCGCGCCGGCCGCCTGACCTCCTACCAGCTGGCGGACTTCAAGCCGCTGACCGGCATGGAGGAAGACTGGCGGTTCACCCCGCTCAAGCGCCTCCGCGGACTGCACACCGACGTCCTCAACGGCGCCGCTCCGTCCGTGGCCGTCACCGCGCCGGAGCACGTCACGGTGGAAACCGTGGGACGCGATGACCGCCGGATCGGATCCGCCGGGATCCCCGAGGACCGCGTCTCCGCGAACGCCTGGGAGAACTTCTCCGAGGCCACGGTCATCACCGTTCCCGCCGAGGTCCAGGCCGACGGCGAAATCAGCGTCGTGCTGACCGGCCAGGGCACCGAGGCTTCCGCGCAGCACCTCGTCATCGTGGCGGAAAAGTACTCCAAGGCCGTCGTCGTCCTGGACCACCAGGGCACCGCCGTCGTCTCCGAGAACGTGGAGATCGTCGTCGGGGAGGGCGCTCAGCTGACCGTCATCTCGCTCCAGGAATGGAACGACGACGCCGTACACGCCTCCTCCCAGCAGGTGAAACTCGGCCGCGACTCACGGTTCAAGCACATCGTCGTCAGCCTCGGCGGCGACCTCGTGCGCGTCACGCCGTCGGCCCGCTTCACCGCCCCCGGTGCGGAAGTCGAACTGTTCGGACTGTACTTCGCCGACGCCGGCCAGCACCTCGAGCAGCGGCTGTTCGTGGACCACGCCGTGGCCAACTGCAAGTCCAACGTGCTGTACAAGGGAGCCCTGCAGGGCCGCAATGCGCACACCGTGTGGGTGGGTGACGTCCTGATCCGCAAGGAGGCAGAGGGCACCGACACCTACGAGGCCAACCGCAACCTGGTCCTGACCGACGGCGCCCGCGCGGACTCCGTGCCGAACCTCGAAATCGAGACCGGCCTGATCGCCGGTGCCGGCCACGCAAGCGCCACCGGGCGCTTCGACGACCAGCACCTGTTCTACCTGATGGCCCGCGGCATCCCTGAAGAGGTGGCCCGCCGGCTGGTGGTCCGCGGCTTCCTGAACGAGATCATCCAGCAGATCAAGGTTCCCGCCATCGAGGAGCGCCTCACGGCCGCCGTCGAGCGCGAACTCGCGGCAACGAACCACTAGTGCGCAGCACCAGAGGACACAGGAAAGCATCAGATGACTGAACAGCCAAAGGGCGAGCTGGTCTGCAACGCCAGCGAGATCCAGCTCAAGCAGGCGCTGCGGATCCTGATCGACGACTACCCGGTAGCGATCGTGAAGGACTCGATGGGGGAGATCCACGCCATCGGCGACACCTGCTCGCATGCGGACATCTCCCTTGCCGAAGGCGAGGTTGAAGGCTGCCTGATCGAGTGCTGGGGGCACGGCTCCCAGTTCGACCTGCGCAGCGGGGAGCCGCTCCAGCTGCCGGCCTATGATCCCGTTCCTGTGTTTGCCGTGACCATCCAGGGCGACGACGTCTACGTTGACGTCACCAACGTCCTGAACGGTGCCGAAGCCCCGACCTTCAGCTGACCGCCCGGGCTTCAGCTGACCGCGCTGATCAGCAGATCAAACCGGCCAGCACCGCTTAGAAAACTCAACGCCAAGAAACCGCACAGTGCCGGAGCGCACGGTGCAGAGGAGAACAAGATACATGTCGACTCTTGAGATCAAGGACCTGCACGTCAGCATTGACACCGAGCAGGGCGTCAAGGAAATCCTGAAGGGCGTCAGCCTGACCATCAGGACCGGTGAAACGCACGCCATCATGGGCCCCAACGGCTCCGGCAAGTCCACCCTGGCGTCCACCATCGCCGGCCACCCGCGCTACAACGTCACCTCCGGCACCATCACGCTGGACGGCGAGGACGTCCTCGCGATGACCGTCGACGCCCGCGCCCGCGCCGGCCTCTTCCTGGCCATGCAGTACCCCGTCGAGGTTCCGGGCGTGAGCATGACCAACTTCCTGCGCACCGCCAAGACGGCCATCGACGGCAAGGCCCCGGCCCTGCGCACCTGGACGAAGGAAGTCAAGGCCGCCATGGCGGAGCTGCGCATCGACGCCGACTTCACCCAGCGCAACGTCAACGAAGGATTCTCCGGCGGCGAGAAGAAGCGCGTCGAGATCCTCCAGCTGGAGCTCTTCAAGCCGAAGTTCGCCATCCTGGACGAGACCGACTCCGGGCTGGACGTCGACGCACTGAAGGTTGTCTCCGAGGGCGTCAACCGCGCCCAGGCCGAGGGCAACATGGGCACCCTGCTCATCACCCACTACACCCGGATCCTGCGCTACATCAAGCCGGAATTCGTGCACGTGTTCGTTGACGGCCAGGTTGTCGAAGAGGGCGGCCCGGAGCTTGCCGACCGCCTCGAAGAAGAAGGCTACGACCGCTACGCCACCGGCGCCGGGGCAGCCACGATCGCTGCCGCCACCGCGGCAGCACAGGCCTAGTTAGGACTCTGCCATGACGGAAATCAAGGAGGCCCGCACGGGCCTCGAGGATGTCGAAGAGGCGCTCAAGGATGTGATTGACCCGGAACTCGGGGTCAACATCGTTGATCTGGGCCTGCTGTACGGCCTGAAGTATTCGGACGACGACGGCGCCCTGCTGATCGACATGACGCTCACCACGGCCGCGTGCCCGCTCACCGACGTGATCGAGGAGCAGGTCGGCAAGGCCCTGGACGGGATCGTCGACGACTGGCGGCTCAACTGGGTGTGGATGCCGCCGTGGGGCCCCGAGAGGATCACCGAAGACGGCCGCGACCAGATGCGCGCCCTGGGCTTCAACATCTAAATCCCCACCGCCTCCCTAGCCTCGCTTCGCTTCGGCCAGGGAACCCTCGGCGGCGGAGGCCCCATTTAGTACGACGGCGGCCGGCCACCTTCCCTGGAAGGTGGCCGGCCGCCCGTGGTGCAGGCGGGCAGCCGATTGCCGGATATGGCCGGAATGCGGGCCCGATTGCGGCCATTTCCGTCATATGGCCGGAGTGAGAGCACGGCGCCGGTCTGGAACAGCCTCGAAACCCCATCGGTTGCTCCGCAGCTGCCCTTCTGGAGCGCCAAAACGGCACTTGTGGAGCAGTCGATCGGGCTGCTACGGCGTGGCGACGCCGAACGTGTCGCACTGGTTGATGTCGCCGGTGGTGTAGCCCCGGTTGAACCACTTCTGCCGCTGCGAGCTGGAGCCATGGGTCCAGGACTCGGGTGAGACGCGGCCGGTCGCGGCCTTCTGGATGCGGTCGTCGCCCACGGCCGAGGCGGCGGACAGCGCGTCCTGCAGATCCTTTTCCTTGAGCGGATCCAGGAACGGCTGCCCGGTCTTGGGATCCTTCGTGGTGGTGGCGTAGTGGGCCCACAGGCCGGCGTAGCAGTCGGCCTGGAGTTCCACCCGCACGGCACCGGACTGCGGTCCCTGCGGATCCTGCTGGGCACGGTCCAGGTTACCCAGCAGGTTCTGGACATGATGGCCGAATTCGTGGGCCACCACATACTCCTGCGCCAGCGGTCCGCCGGAGGACCCGAAGCGGTCCACAAGTTCCTGGAAGAAGCCCGGATCGAAGTACGCCGTGGTGTCGGCCGGGCAGTAGAACGGACCCACCTCCGAGGTCGCGGCGCCGCAGCCGGTGTTGGTTCCGCCGGTGAAGATCACGGTCTCCGGGCGGGGGTACTTCTTGTTGTACTTGGCCAGATAGTCCGGCCAGAACGCGTTGAGGCTGTTGACGGTCCCGACGATCCGGCAATCCAGGCGGGCGTCGGCATCGGCGCCGGTGCCGCAGGCCGGGGCCGTGCTTTGGCTTTGCCCCTGGTCCGCGGTGGTGCCGGTCAGTCCTTCGAGGAGCTGGGGATTGATGCCGAACAGGGCGGCGAGGAGCAGGATGACTCCGCCGCCGATGCCGCCGCCGATCTTGGTTCCGCGGCCCATGCCGCGCCGGTCCTGCACCTGTGACGGGTCCAGCTGGGCGTTGTCGTTGAAACTCATAAGGTCACAATAACCCGCACCGGCACCGCCGGCGCCCCCGGCCGGTAAAGTTGGTCCGATGCCTTTTCTCGACAGATTACAGCGCTGGGCCGACGAGCTCCCCGACGGCACCGCCGTCGCCGCGGCCGGGCAGCGCCTGGGCTGGGCGGAGCTCCGGGACGCCGCCGCTGCGCTGGTACCCGCGGCACAGATTCCCACGGTGCTGGTTCCCGCGGCACAGATTCCCGCGGCGCCCGCGGTCACCGTCCTGTCGGAACAGAACCCCCTGCGCTTCGCCGTCGCCTTCGCGGCGGCCGTGGCCGGGGAAGGCCGTTGCGCCGTGCTGGATCCGGCCTGGCCGCAGCCGCTGCGGGACGGGATCGCGGAGCGGATCGCGGAAACGTTTCGGCCCGCGGGGCGCGTGGCGGGATCCGGGGCATCCGGGCGCCCGGCGGGATCCGGGGCGGGGCCGGTCCAGGCCCGGGCGCAGGATCTGGCCGACGGACCGCCCGATTCGCCGTTCCTGATCGGCCTGACCTCCGGCACCACCTCGGTCCCGAAGGCCTTCACCCGGTCCCGGCGCTCCTGGCAGCAGTCGTTCGACGCCTCGATCGAGTTCTTCGGCCTCACCCGGGAGGACAGGACCCTGGCTCCGGGCCCGCTGGCCGCCAGCCTGAACCTGTATGCCCTGGCCGAATGCCTCTATGCCGGTGCCGAGTTCCACACCCTGGAGCAGTTCGACGTCGGCGCCGCGCACGCCGCGGTCAGCCACGACGGCATCACCCGGCTGGTCCTGGTCCCCACCATGCTCAGGCTGCTCAGCGAACGCGGCCTCACCGGCGGCGTCGACGGCTCGGGGCTCCGCAGCATCATCTGCGCCGGCTCCAAACTGGACGCACGGACCCTCGAAGCGGCACGCCGCTGGGCGCCCAACGCCACCATCTTCGAGTACTACGGCGCCTCGGAGCTCAGCTTCGTCTCCGGCTCCGGCCTGCGCCCGGGCGAGTCCCCGGAGCTGGGCGGCACCGGCATCGGGGGGCCGTTCCCCGGCGTCGAGATCCGGATCCTGGACGACACCGGCACGCAGCTGCCGGACGGACGCGACGGGAACATCTGCGTCCGCAGCGGCATGGTCAGCGACGGCTACCTCTGGGGCGACGACGGGCAGGCGCTGCGCTGCTTCGACGGCTGGTTCACCGTGGGGGACCAGGGCTACCTGTCCGGCGGGACGCTGCACATGCTGGGCCGGCGCTCGGACATGATCATCACGGCCGGCACAAACGTCTACCCGCACGAGATCGAGCTGGCCCTGGCGTCAGTCCCCGGCGTCGCGGCTGCCGTCGCCGCCGGCATGCCCGACGACGTCCGCGGCCAGCGCGTCATTGCCGGGGTGGTGCCGTCCCACGGCGCCCTGAGCGCCACCGCGCTGAAAGCCGGCGTCGAGGACGTGCTGGCACGGAACAAGCGGCCGCTGGAGTATTTCACGCTGGCCGAGCTTCCCCTGACGGACCGGGGCAAGGTCAGCAGGCAGCTCCTGCTCGACTGGGTCGCCGGCAATGACACCCGGATCCGGCGCCTTGCCTAGGCTTGGGGCCCAACCCGCATCGGGCGCCCCGCAGCTCCTCCCCGAGGACCGGCAGCCGGTGATCATCGCCGCCCGCAGGACTCCGCTCCGCCGCGCCCACGGCGCGCTGAAAGGGCTCCGCGCCCACGAACTGCTGGCCCCCGTGCTGCGCAGCCTGCTGGAAAGTGCCGGCGTGGCCCCGGAAGGGGTGGCCGACGTCGTGATCGGGAACGCCGTCGGCGGAGGCGGCAACGTGGCCCGGCTCGCGGCGCTGGAGGCCGGCCTGCCCGTCAGCGTTCCCGGCGTCACGGTGGACCGGCAGTGCGGTTCCGGACTGGATGCGATCGTGCTGGCCTCCCGGCTGGTGGCGGCCGGCGGCGGCGGCATCTACCTCGCCGGCGGGGTGGAGAGCATCAGCACCGCGCCGCTCCGGGCACACCGCGGCGGCGACGGCGCACCGGAGTTCTTCGCCCGCGCCCAGTTCACGCCGCCTGCCCACGGCGATCCGGACATGGGAGTGGCGGCTGAGAACGTGGCCGGCCGCTTCGGGATCAGCAGGGAACGGCAGGACGCCTTCGCGCTCCGCAGCCACCAGCGGGCGCTGTCCGCCGCGGCCGCCGGCGTGTTCGAGGGAGAGATCGTACCGCTGCCCGGTCCGGCGGCCGCCGGTTCCGGCGCTGTCCGGGACGCCGGGGACGCCGGGTCGGGCGTCGTCGGGGACGCCTTCCGCGACGACGACGGCCCCCGCCCGCGGCTCACTGCTGCGCTGCTGGCGCGGTTCCCGGCCGCGTTCGTGGCGGGCGGTACCGTCACGGCGGGCAACTCCTGCTTTGACGCGGACGGGGCCGCCGCCGTCGTGATCACCTCGGTGGAACGGGCGCGCGGACTCGGCGCCCGCGACGGGCTCCTGGTGCTGGGCACCGACACCGCCGGGGTGGACCCGGAACTGCTGGGCATCGGCGCGGCGGCGGCCGGGGAACGGTTGCTCGCGGTACAGGGCCTGTCCGCGGGGGATATCGGGCTGGTGGAGTTCAATGAGGCCTTCGCCTCCCAGGCCCTCGCGTGCCTGGACCGGCTGGGCATCGACCCGGGACGCGCAAACCTCGACGGCGGCGCCCTGGCCCTGGGCCACGCCTACGGGGCCTCCGGCGCGGTGCTGGTGACCCGTCTGCTGGCCCAGGCGCGCCGCGACCCCGTGGAAGGGCAGCTTGCCCTGGCCCTGATCAGCATCGCCGGCGGAATGGGCACAGCCGCGCTCCTGGGCTACCGCACGTTCCGTTAGGTTCCCGTGTGCCCACCCGGCAGCTCCGGGGGACATGCCCATTCCTTGGTGCAAGGACAGGGCATGGTGGGATTATGCCCAGTGGCCGCGGCCACGGGAGGGCATGTCCCGTGTCCCCGCAGGGCAGCTCCGGGGGACATGCCCATTCTTTGGTGCAAGGACCGGACATGGTGGGATTATGCCCAGTGGCCGCGGCCAGGGGAGGGCATGCCACGTGTGCACGTGGGCCCGCGCCCCCGCGTCCCCGCGGCCGGAAGGGCGGGCTGTCACTCGTCGAAGTCGTCGGCTTCGCCCAGTCCGCGGGCGGCGAGGGCTTCCCCGGTCTGCCGGGCGAAGGCCACCGTGGTGATGAAAACGGGCAGCACGAGCGCACGGGGGTTCCGTTCCAGCCCCCGGGCCCGGGCGGAATCCCGGACACCCGCATAGGCCCCGGCGATGAAGGGAATACTCCGCAGCATGATGGCAATGGTCAGGGCGAAGCGTTCCGGATCCGCGCCGAAACGCCGGAACGGCCGGGCCAGCGACGCCACCCCGTCCAGCAGGGCCTGCACCGGGGTGGTCGCGGTCAGGATCGACGCCGCCACCACGCAGACCAGCACGTTCAGCACGATCCGGGCCGCGGTCGGGGCTCCCAGCTGCCACCACTGGAACAGGCCGATCGCCAGGAGCACGGGCAGCAGGGGCCGGACCGCGCGGACCAGCCGGGCAGCTCCGGCTCCGCTGAGCAGGAACACCCCGCTCATCAGCGCCAGCACCCCGGCAGCGACGCCCCAATCCGCGATCAGGAAGGACGCCATGCCGCACCCGAGGACCAGCAGGAACTTCAGCCACAGCGGCGAGCGGTGGATCAGGGACTTGCCCGGCACATAACTGGCCAGCAGGAGGCTGTGGCCGCTCACCGCTGCCCCTGGCGGCGGGGCTCCGGCCGCCCCGCCTCCGGCCCGGCCGACGCAAGCCCCGGCTCCGGCCCGGCCGGCGGGAGCCCCGCCGCGGAGAGCGCCCGGTAATGGTCGACGGCGGCGGCGGCCCCGCCGTCGAACACCACTTGCCCTGCGTCCGCCACCAGGACCCGGTCCATGTCCAACGCCAGGTCGAGGTCGTGGGTGGAGAGGATGACCTGCTGGCTGAGCCCGGCCAGGGTCCGGCGCAGCAGTTCCCGGTTGCGGAGATCCAGCAGGGTGGAGGGCTCATCCAGCACCAGCACCTGCGGATCCACGGCCAGGACGGCGGCAAGAGCCAGGAGCTGGCGTTCCCCGCCGGAGAGCTCGTAGATGCTCTGGTCCGCGAGCGGCCGGAGCCCGAAGCGGTCCAGCGCCGCCTCCGCGAGGGCGCGGCGCTCGATGGCGTTCCGGACGGAGCGGCGCAGGGACAGCTCCACGTCCTCGCGGCCGGTGGGCATCACCAGCTGGGACAGCGGATCGGTGAAGACGAACCCGACGCGGCGGCGGACCTCCCGCACGGCGCGGACGGTGTCCGCACCGTTGACGGTGACCGTGCCAGCGCTCGGCGCCACGAGCCCGTTGAGCAGCCGCAGCAGGGTGGACTTGCCGGAGCCGTTGGCGCCGATGACCCCGATCCGCCGCTCCGTTAGCTCAAGCGAAAACTCTTGAAGCAGGGTCTTGGGTGCGGGGCGTCCGTCAACCGCAACACGCACGGCCACCCGGTCCAGGACGATGCTCACAGCCGGACGTCTGCCTTCCGGACACGGCGGAGCAGCAGGTCCGGGAACGCCTTGTGCAGGGACAACGCCACGGTCACGGCGAGTGCGTTCTTGATCACATCGCCGGGGTAGTAGGCGAGGTCGGCCAGGAAAGCGGCAGACAGGCTCAGCTTGGCGTTCACCATCATGCCGAGGACCCCGAGCGTGTGGACGAAGATGATGCTGCTCACCATCGCAGCGGCGAACAGCAGAACGCCCAGGATCTTCCCGGAGCGGGCCGCGGTGCGCCGGAGCACGACGACGGCCAGCCAGCCGGCGGCCGCGGCGGCCAGCGGGAAGGCGATGATGTAGCCGGCGGACGGGCCGGCCAGGACGCCGAGCCCGCTGCGTCCCCCGCTGAAGATCGGCAGCCCGGCCAGTCCCAGGAGCACATAGAGCCCGACGGCGGCGAAGGCCCGGCCCGGGCCCAGCGCCAGCCCGGTGAGCATGACGGCGAGCGTCTGGACCGTGATGGGGACGCCGAGGCCGCCGACCGGGATCGCGGCGATCAGCGCCGACGCTGCCACGAGGGCGGCAAAGACGGCGATCAGTCCAAGGTCGGTGGCGTTCCAGCGGGTCCGCCGCGGGTTCCGGGCGGTGACGGCGTTGTCGGTCTGGGTCATGGTGGATCCTGTCGCGTGAAATCGGTGGACATCGGCTCTTGTTTCCGACTGTACGGCTGGAGCAGACCGGCTTTTTTGTGGCAGGCCCACAAAACGGGGGCCGGGATGCTGGAGGGCACCGCCAAGCCCACCGGGGACGGGGATGCCGGCGCGCCGGGCGCGCCGCCGTCGTCATTCCACCTGCCCCTTGTCATCCGGCGGACGCAGGGCCGGTAGACTGGTAGAGGCCGTTCTCTCGGCCGCACTGTCCCGGCCCCCTCCAGATTCCATCCGTTGTGCCGCGGCGTTCCCTGTTGTGAAAGGCCTTAGCTGCATTGATTACCGTCCAGGATCTCGAACTGCGCGCCGGCGCCCGCCTCCTCATGGACCAGGTGAGCTTCCGGATCGACAAGGGAGACAAGATCGGCCTGGTCGGCCGTAACGGTGCAGGCAAGACCACGCTGACCCGGGTGCTCGCGGGCGAGGGCCTGCCCGCCGGCGGCAAAGTCACCCGCAGCGGCGAGATCGGCTACCTGCCGCAGGACCCCCGGACCCCGGACATGGAGCAGCTCGCCCGCGACCGGATCCTGTCCGCCCGCGGCCTGGACATCGCCGTCAACAAGCTCAAGCAGACCCATGAGGACATGGCCAGCGAGGACGCCGAGGTCCAGCGCAAGGCCATGAACCGCTACGACCGGCTGGAATCCGAGTTCCTGGCCGCCGGCGGCTACGCGGCCGAGGCCGAGGCCGCCGCGATCTGCTCCAACCTCGCCCTGCCGGACCGGCTGCTGAACCAGCCGCTGAAGACGCTGTCCGGCGGCCAGCGCCGCCGCGTGGAGCTCGCCCGCATCCTGTACTCCGGTGCCGAGACCATGCTCCTCGATGAGCCCACCAACCACCTCGACGCCGACTCCATTTCCTGGCTGCGCGAGTTCCTCAAGAACCACCAGGGCGGCCTGATCGTGATCAGCCACGACACGGAACTGCTCGAAGCCACCGTGAACAAGGTGTTCCTGCTCGACGCCAACCGCGCGCAGATCGACTTCTACAACATGGACTGGAAGCGCTACCTCCAGCAGCGCGAAACGGACGAGCGGGCACGCAAGCGGGAGCGTGCGAACGCGGAGAAGAAGGCCCAGGTCCTCTTCGACCAGGCCAACAAGATGCGCGCCAAGGCCACCAAGGCCGTCGCCGCGCAGAACATGGCCAAGCGCGCCGAACGCCTGCTCGGCGGCCTCGAGGCGGTCCGCGAGACCGACCGCGTGGCAGCCCTGCGCTTCCCGGATCCGTCGCCCTGCGGCAAGACCCCGCTCACCGCGGACGGCCTCAGCAAGTCCTACGGCTCGCTGGAAATCTTCACCGACGTGGACCTTGCCATCGACCGCGGCTCCAAGGTGGTCATCCTCGGCCTCAACGGCGCCGGCAAGACCACCCTCCTGCGCATGCTCGCCGGCGTCGACAAGCCGGACACCGGCGAGGTGATTCCCGGCCACGGCCTGAAGGTGGGCTACTACGCCCAGGAGCATGAGACGCTCGACGTCGACCGCACCGTCCTGCAGAACATGCGCTCCTCCGCCCCGGACATGAACGACGCCGAAGTGCGCGGCATCCTGGGCTCGTTCCTGTTCTCCGGCGACGACGTCGACAAGCCCGCCGGCGTCCTGTCCGGCGGCGAGAAGACCCGCCTGGCGCTGGCCACGATCGTGGCCTCGAGTGCGAACGTGCTGCTCCTGGATGAGCCCACCAACAACCTCGACCCGGCCAGCCGCGCCGAAATCCTCGGGGCCCTGAGCAACTACACCGGCGCCGTCGTCCTGGTCAGCCACGATGAAGGTGCCGTCGAGGCGCTGAACCCGGAGCGGGTCGTGCTGCTGCCCGACGGCGTCGAGGACCTCTGGAACGAGGACTACCTGGACCTGATCACGCTGGCGTAAGCCTCCGCGCCCCCACCCAAGTAGCTCGCACTTGTTGCCGTTCTGAGCGCTCAAAACGGCAACAACTGCGAGCTACTTGGGTTAATCGGCGGGTTACCGGACGGTCGTCTCTTCGGCATCCGTGATCCTGCGGAGTTCGTCGTAGCTGATGGAGAACATCGAGTTGTGGTCTCCGGCTCCGGCCCAGAGGACGGGGTGCTGGCGCAGCGAGCTGTCCAGGAGCGTGCGGATCTTCTCGGGGTGGCCCACGGGCGCCACTCCGCCGACGCGCTGGCCGGTGTGCGCCAGCACGAAATCGGCGCTGGCGCGGCGGATCGCTCCTTCCCCCAGCCCCGCCGCGACCTTGCCGACGTCGACCCTGGCGGCGCCGCTGGCCAGGATGAGCAGGGGAGCGCCCGCGAGCTCGAAGACGAGGCTGTTCGTGATCCCCGCGATGTCACAACCGAGCGTGGCGGCCGCCGCGGCCGCCGTCGGGACCGCTGCGTCAAATACCGTCACCGTGTCCTCGGCGCCTGCCGCGGTGAGCGCCCTCTTCACATTCGCTACCGGCTCAGGGTACATGCGGCCTCCTTCAGTAGCCCTGGGCGTCCAGGATCGCGTCTTCCTCTTCCTCGGCCGTGGCGTTCTTCCGTTTCCGGGGAACGGGGCGCCGGCGGCTAAGAACATCGGCCGGCCCGCTGGAGTGCAGGTAGCCGCCGTCCTCGGCCTGCGCTGCCTCGTCCTCGGCGTCGATGGCCGCGTTGCGGGCCTGCTGCCGGGCGGCGTAGCCGAAGCCGACGAACATCAGCACGCCGAACGCAAACCACTGCAGCGAGTAGGACAGGTGCGTGCCCTCCTCGGTCGAAGGCTTGGGGAACGCGACGGGCATCGCAGCCACGGAGGGACTCTCGGAGGCCAGCTGGCCGTACGCGCCGGCCAGCAGGGGGTAGCCCAGCTGGGCGGAATAGGCCGCCAGGTCGATCGAGGCCAGCTGGCCGTCCGGGGCCCCGCGCTGGAGCTCGGGTTCGGCGGGTTTGAGGCGGGCAATGACGGTCACCTGGCCCTGCGGCGGCGCCGGGACCGAGTCGGGATAGCCGGGGTTGTCGTTGCCGATCGGCAGCCAGCCGCGGTCGATCACCACCGTCTCGCCGTTGTCCAGCTTGAAGGGGACCACCACCTCGTAGCCGGGCTGGCCGTTGAGCGGCCGGTTGCGGACGACCCGCTGGCCCGCGGTGTCGTAGCTGCCCCGGAGTTCAACCTGGGTCCATTCGCGCTCGGCGTCGAGGCGGATGAACTCGTCCCGGGCCTGGGCGAACGTGACCGGGGCGGCCGAATAGTTGCTCAGGACACGGTTGATTCCGGCGAGAGTCTCGGCGCGGCGGTCCATCTGCCAGCGGCCCAGCCCCACACAGGCCGCCGCGAAAATCGCGGCCAGCAACAGATACCCCAGCCACTTACTGGAGAAAAGAAACCGGTACATTCAGCTGACCCCGTCCGGCAGCGCGTCCGGCGCCGCGGCGTCGAGGGAGAGCGTTTCCTTCCAGAGCCCGCGGGTCTGCAGGTAGTCTTCGAGCCAGGCCCGGTGCCCGCCGCACGCGAGCCAGATCTTGCGGCGCTCCGGGGTGTGGATCTTCGGGTTGTTCCACAGCAGCTGCCACTGCGCCCCGGCCCGGCAGGCCTTCCGTGAGCACACGGCACCGGCGGTCTCGACGGCGCCGCCGCCGTTTCCGGCGAGGTCAAAAAGGTTCATGAAGCGGCCCGTCCCTGTTCGCCGTTGTCCTCAATCGGTCCGTCGTCATCCTCGATCAGCTCCCCCTGCAGAAGCGTCATCGAGGCGTCTTCCTCGGCGCTCATCCCGGATCCCGAAGCAGCGCCGGAAGCAGTTCCTGTAGCGGTGCCGGCCCCGGCCTCCGGGGCGTCCAGTTCGCCCATCGGGACGTAATCCAGCAGCGCATCGCTGTGGATCTCCGCCTTGTCGCTGCCGTTGGCAATCACCACGGCGACCCAGGGGAGGAAGACGGCACCCAGGACGGGAAGGACCTTGAACCAGCCATCAACCACAAAAATCAGGATGAGGCACACCATGCGGATGCCCATCGCCACGGCGTACTTGATCATCCGCTCGCGCATCTCTTCCGAGTGCGCGGCGGCGGCGTCCGTAATGCTGTGCACCTCGGCGTCGCCGGACAGCGGCTCCGGAGTCCCGGGCGCGGACGCACCGGGTCGGTTTTTGAGTGTCAAGGCTGTCAGATCACCCTCCCAAGGCTTCCTTCAATTCTCTCACCATAGGCGGAGCCGCCCAAACGGACGCGTGCCGGGCGCTAAGATCGGAGGCAGGAAAATCCACCCCCCAGCGCGGCGTCGACCCGCCGCAGAATCCCGGAGAACCACATGTCTGAAGCATTGACCACCGGCCGCAGCGTCCTGATCACCGGCGGAAACCGCGGCATCGGCCTGGCCATCGCCGAATCCTTCCTCGCCAACGGGGACAAGGTGGCGGTCACCTACCGCAGCGAAGCCACACTGCCCGAGGGCATCCTCGGGGTCAAGGCTGATGTCACCGACGAATCCTCCGTGGACGCCGCCTTCGCCGAAGTCGAAGCCGCCCATGGCCCGGTGGAGGTGCTGGTCGCCAACGCCGGGATCACCAAGGACACCCTGCTGATGCGCATGAGCGAGGAGGACTTCACCTCGGTCATCGACACCAACCTCACGGGAGCCTTCCGCGTCATCAAGCGGGCTTCCAAGGGGATGATCCGGGCGCGCAAGGGCCGGGTGGTGCTGATTTCGTCCGTCTCGGGCCTCTACGGCGCCCCCGGCCAGGTCAACTACTCCGCCTCCAAGGCAGGCCTGGTCGGGATCGCCCGTTCGCTGACCCGCGAACTGGGAGGGCGCGGCATCACCGCGAACGTCGTGGCGCCGGGCTTCATCAACACGGACATGACGGCGGAGCTGCCCGAGGCAACCCAGAAGGACTACCTCTCCAAGGTCCCCGCCGGCCGCTTCGCCGAAGCCTCCGAGGTCGCCGACGTCGTCCGTTGGATCGCCAGCGACGAAGCCGCCTACATCTCGGGCGCGGTCATCCCGGTCGACGGCGGCCTCGGGATGGGCCACTGACCCAGGGCCCATTTGCCCTTTGCGCTTCCGCCCGGGGGAGCGTGTACTGGAGTTACAGCCCCGGACTGCGCAAGGGCAGGGGCATGGAATCAGGAGGATTATCATGGCTGACCTCAGCAAGTTTTCTCCCTCGGAAGTGCTGGAGCCGATCCGCCGCTTCCTCGAGGGCGAGCTGCCGATGACGCCGTCGATGAAGGTGGAACAGTTCCTGGACGGCAGCACCCTGGTGGTCCGGGCCGAGGTGCCCGGGATCGATCCCGACCAGGACGTCGACGTCTCCGTCAGCGAAGGCATGCTGCACATCAAAGCGGAACGCCAAGAGAAATCCGAGCACAAGAGCAAGTCAGGCTACCGCTCCGAGTTCCGCTATGGCTCCTTCTCGCGCAGCATCGCGCTGCCGGCCGGGGCAAAGGAAGAGGACGTCACGGCCACTTATAAGGACGGGGTCCTGGAGGTCCGGGCCCCGGCTCCCACGACGGCGCCGGACGCGACCGCGAAGAAGATCAGGATCGAACACGGCTGAGGCAGCGGCCCCGGCCGCCCCGGCGCCCACGTCTCACTAACGCCTGGTACCGGCGGCGGATCGCGGCAAGCGAAGCATGGCCGCCGATGTCAGGGGACTCAAGACCGATATGAGGAGACCTATCCGCTCTTCGCCGGGCAGCCCATAAACGGGACGATCAGCGGGACGGCATCCTTTGCGGCGGAACGGGTGTTCCAAGGGCCGGGTCTTACTATTGGGCGTATGAAGGTTAGTAACGTTCGGGGACGCTCAGGGCGGAAACTGCAATGACTGGTGACAGGGATCGGGATGCTTCAAGGCGCCCGCGGCAGGCCCGGCCACGTGACGCTCTTGGGCGGCCGCTGCCGTACGGAAGTGCCGGCGTCGAGCCGGTCTCGGAGGAGCCGCTGCCGCCGGCCCAGACGTTGGTCTCGGCCCGGAGCCTGGTCGAAGCCGGCCGGCCCTTCGCCGCCCATGAGGTACTCGAGGCCCGCTGGAAAGCCGGGCCGGCCGAAGAACGCGACCTTTGGCAAGGTCTCGCCCAGATCTGCGTCGGGCTCACCCACGCCGCCCGGGGGAACAGCGTTGGCGCGCTCCGGCTCTTCGAGCGCGGTGCGGCCCGACTCGAGGAGTACGGTTCCGGCGAAGGGCCGGCCTACGGGCTCGACTTGTCCGCCGTTGTGGGTTGCGCACGTGATCGGATGCGAACCGGCCGCTGAGCCGGCGGCCAGCGGCCAGCGTCCGCGCGGCCAGCGGCGGAGCGACTATTTCCGGGGGACTGCTGAAGTGGCGCGCTCTGCTGCACCACTTCTACGATCCCGTCCCGTCGTGGAGCACTACCAGAACGTCCTGTAAGTGGTCGGCCCATGCGACGGATCAGGGACTAATTCGCGCAATGGCAGCGCTGTGGGAGGGCAGCTGCGGCAACGTTCTCACCGTCCGGAGCGGTGATTGCTTCCGCAGGAGGCCCACCCTGACGTTCTGATTCGGCGATTGAACCGGGCTCGACTGAGCATCCGGATAGCACCGCTGACATGCCTACTAGGACGATTTGACGCCGTTCAGGGATCTGAACCCGCCGCCGAGTTCTTTCGCCAGTCCCTTCAGGTCCTTACCGCTTGGAGGCTCCTGAAGCGCCTCGGACATGTCCACGACCATCCAGTTTTTGCCCTCCACGATGGCCAAAGGCTGGGTGGAGTCGCTGTACAGCTGGTGCTCGGCATTTCGCGCTTCTTCGGTCTTGAACCATTCGACCTGGACACGGTTTGCACATACGGCGTAATCGGCTGTGTAACCTGCCAGTTCCGGGTTGATGATTGGGTCCGTCTTGGGCTCTTCCTCGCAGCCAATGACTTTGGCAACGGCTCGACGGGCATCGTCGATAGAGCCGAATACGGTGAGTTGCGAGGCTGCTGAAGACTGCGTGGTGGCGGACTGCTGCGTGTCCACGCCACAGGCTGTTAGGACGCAGAGCGGCCCGAGCATTGCGGTAGTTGCTGTGTATTTGAGCTTGCCTGTGATCATCATCGATACCCCATCCCCCCGGAGGTTAATTTCCCCATCCTTGCATACGACGGACGGAGCGTATAGGGATCGGCAACTAAATCCCCACCTGATTCATGCCTTAGGGTCTCTAGCAGAGACCCATTTCCAAAGAAGTGACACCCCACCATGTTGCCTAACTTGCCCATTGCCGGGTGTCAGGGACCTTGAAGTGGCTCGCCGTCGATCAGGTCAAGGGCGTGATCGTAGTTCATCACGAGGGTCGGTATGCCCACGTTCGGCCGTCTTTGAGCGACATGGATGACCGAGGCGCTTGTGTTCCTGCTTTTCCGGACGTTCGGAAAGCCTTCTTCGATGACTTCCCAGTGGGCGCCCGGGATGGTGTGCGTCAGGACGTCTCCGTAGAACATTCCGATAGCTCTGGAGAGTGCCGTCAAATCCATTTTGTCCTCTGAGCCCTCGATCAGAGAATCAAGTGCGGTGAGTCCCTGTCGCGAACGAGAAAGGGACACCCCCTTCGCCTGGGAGCGACTCATTGCTATCGACTCCCCGTCTAACGCCGCCCTAATTGTTGCCTCCGCAACAGAATGGGCATCCAGCGAAGCCCTTCGTGACACCTGGTCTCCGTCCACCGGGCCGGGACACACACAACGGTGGAACTTGCCGGACTCTTCGCGGTAGCGCGCTCAACCATCTGCCGTGCCATCAAACGCGCAGACGACGCCGCATGACCGCTGAGCGTGAATTGCCGTACCGGTTCTCCTCGGACCCTGCTTTTTTGTGGATCCCGGACAACTGAAAAGTCTCGGCCCGCTGGCATGATGGACTGCAGACCTACAGTATTTGGATGTTTGGAACAAAGGAGCTCGAATGGGACTGCTGGACAACAAGACCGCGATCGTAACCGGTTCATCGCGGGGAATCGGCGCGGAAGTCGCCAAATTCCTCGCCGCCGAGGGTGCCGCCGTCGTCGTGAACTACCGCCAGAAGGCGCCGCGGGCCAACAAGGTGGTTGCGGAGATCGAAGCCAACGGCGGCCGCGCCGTCGCTGTCGGCGCCGACCTCACCACCCAGGAGGGCGTGCAGGCACTGGCCAGCGCCGCCATGGAGAACTTCGGCTCGCTCGACGTCCTGGTGCTCAACGCCTCCGGCGGCATGGAATCGGGCATGGAAGAGGGCTACGCCCTGAAGCTCAACCGCGACGCCCAGGTCAACATGCTCAACGCCGCCGTGCCGCTCATGCCCGAAGGCTCCCGCGTGGTCTTCGTGACCAGTCACCAGGCCCACTTCATCAACACGGTGCCCACCATGCCGGAGTACGAGCCGGTGGCCCGCAGCAAGCGTGCCGGTGAGGACGCCCTCCGCGGGCTGGTGCCGGACCTCGCCGAGAAGGGCATCTCGCTGGTCGTGGTCTCCGGCGACATGATCGAGGGAACGGTCACGGCGACCCTCCTGGACCGCTCCAACCCCGGTGCCATCGAGGCCCGCCGCGCCGAAGCCGGCCGGCTCTACTCGGTGTCCGAGTTCGGAGCGGAGGTCGCCAAAATGGTGACGGCCGACGTCGCCACCGGCCACACCGAATACGTCGGCGGCGGCGACTACTTCGGCAAAAACGCCGAATAAGTTGGGCTGACCCGGTCAGCAGAACCGGCAAAGGCCGGGGCGGTTGCCCCGGCCTTTGCAGTATCCAAACGTTCAGGAAGCGCGGTCACACCCCGGCGATGTGCCGCACGGCGTCGAGGTAGGGCAGGTTCACGGCGGCGTCCGCCGCGGCGCGGACCGCGGGCTTGGCGTTGAAGGCAATGCCGATTCCGGCGGCCCCCAGCATGTCCAGGTCATTGGCGCCGTCGCCCACGGCGATGGTGTGCTCCATCGGAATGCCTTCCGCGGCGGCCCACTCGCGCAGGTACTTCTCCTTCGCCGCACGGTCGACGACGTCGCCGAGCACCTTGCCGGTCAGCGCGCCGTCGACGATCTCGAGCTCGTTGGCGATCCAGTAGTGCAGCCCGAGGCCCTCGGCGATGGGGCGGAGGATCTGGTTGAAGCCGCCGGACACCACGGCCACCGCGTGTCCGGCCGCCTTGAACGCCGCGACGAGCTCCGCCGCGCCGTCGGTGAGCCTGACCTCGGCACGGACCGCATCCACGACGCCGGCCGGCAGCCCGGCAAGCACCGCCACCCGGGCGTGGAGGCTCTGGGCGAAGTCCAGTTCGCCGCGCATGGCCGCCTCGGTCACGGCCGCCACTTCCTCCCGCTTGCCGGCATGGGCCGCCAGCAGTTCGATGACCTCCTGCTGGATCAGGGTCGAGTCGACGTCCATGATCAGGAATTTCCGCGGCGCGTTCCGCAGGGCGGCAGGAACAAGCGCGACGTCGACGCCGTCGACCCCGCTGTCCGCCACGGCCCGGCGGAGCCCCGCCAGCGCAGCGCCGTTAAGTGCGGTGCCGGACGATCCGGCGCCGGACTCCAGCGCGCAGTCCGCGGTATGCACCTCGAAGCGGCCGTCCCCGGTGCGTGTTTCCGCGTCGCAGGCAAGCCCCGCTGAGGCGAGCAGCGCGCGCAGGCGCTGCACTTCGGGAAGGGAAAGTTTCAGGCCATAGCTGACCGCGGTCACGTGCGAACTCATGGCTGCAATCCTAGCGAGCGGGCACGGGCGGCCCGAATTCGTTGCGCTTCGGGGCCGGCTGCGTGACGCTGCGGGGGCGCTGCTGCGCCTGCCCGGGGGCGGCCGCGGAACCCGCGGACGACGCCGGACTGCCGGGCCGGCGGTCCGGTTATCAGTCGTCCGCTCTTTTGTCCTAGTGTCTACTCCTATGAGTGATGTTTTGGAAATGGCCGCAGTCAGCGTTGTGCGTGGGGCAAAGACCCTCCTGGACAAGGTGGACTGGCAGGTCAAAGAGGGCGAGCGTTGGGTGATCCTGGGCCCCAACGGCGCAGGCAAGACCACTCTGCTGCAGATCGCCGCGGCGCGGCTCCACCCCACGAGCGGCATGGCCGGCATCCTGGAGGAAGTCCTCGGCGCCGTCGACGTCTTCGAACTGCGGCCCCGGATCGGCCTGTCCTCGGCTGCCCTGGCCAACCAGATCCCGGAGCAGGAAAAGGTCCTCAACGTCGTCGTGACCGCAGCCTACGGCGTCACCGGCCGCTGGCGGGAGGGCTATGAGAAGGACGACGAACGCCGCGCCTTCGGCCTCCTCAACGAATGGGGGATGGGCCCGCTGCTCAACCGGCCGTTCGCGTCGCTGTCCGAAGGCGAGCGCAAGCGCGTCCAGATCGCCCGCGCCCTCATGACGGACCCGGAACTGCTGCTGCTCGACGAGCCCGGCGCCGGGCTGGACCTGGGCGGACGCGAGGACCTCGTCCACCGGCTCAGCGAACTCGCCCTGGACGACTCCGCCCCGGCGATCGTCCTGGTCACCCACCACCTTGAAGAGGTCCCGCCCGGCTTCACCCACGCGATGCTGATGCGCGACGGCGGCGTGGTGGCCTCCGGCCCCATCGCCAAGGTCCTCAGCGCCGAAAACCTGAGCGAAACCTTCGGCCTGCCGCTGGACGTCAGCGAGGCCGCCGGGCGGTACACCGCCACCGCCCGCCGCTGACGGGCCGCTGAGCGCGTGGAGTACCTCAACAGCGTCTTCATTTTCTTCGCCGGGCTGTGGGCGGGCACCATCAACTCCGTGGTGGGTTCCGGCACGCTCGTGACCTTCCCGGTGCTGATCGCGCTCGGCTACGCGCCCGTCACTGCCTCCATCAGCAACGCCATGGGCCTCGTGGCCGGCAACGCCGCCGGGGCCTGGGGCTACCGCAAGGAACTCGCGGGACGCGGCAGGGCGCTGCTCCGGCTGCTGCCGGCCTCGCTGCTGGGCGGCATCACCGGCGCCTACCTGCTGTTGCACCTGCCCGAGAAGGTCTTCGGCTACGCGGCTCCCGTGCTGATCATCGTGGCCCTGCTGATGGTGGTCTTCCAGCCGCGGCTCCAGCAATGGGTCCGGAACCGGGAGCAGAACCCCGAGCACGCCCTCCGCGACCGCAGCCACGGCATCCTGCTCGTGGTGCTCGTCTACCTGGCCGGCGTCTATGGCGGGTACTTCGTCGCGGCCCAGGGGATCCTGCTGGTCGGCATCCTCGGTGTCTTCATGGCCGGGACCATCCAGAACGCGAACGCCATGAAGAACATCCTGGTGCTCGGCGTGAATATCGTGGCCGCCGCCTCCTACCTGCTCTTCGCCTTCGGCCGGATCAGCTGGGCGGCGGTGGGGCTGATCGCCGTCAGCTCCCTGATCGGCGGGGTAATCGGTTCCAAGGTCGGCCGGCGGCTCTCACCGGCGGTCCTGCGCGGGGTCATCTTCACGCTGGGCATTGTGGCTCTGGGCTTCATGATCGCCAACCTCTTCAAATGACGTGCCCAAACGACCTGCCCAAATAATAACGTGCTGAAATGACCTGCCCATGACCTTCCACTACCTCGACTCCGCCGACGATCCGCGGGTCTCCGACTACACGCAGCTGACGGATGTGCACCTGCGCAAGCTCAGGGAACCCGTGGAAGGGCTGTACATAGCAGAGTCCTCCCGGGTGCTGCGCCGCGCCCTCGCAGCCGGGCACCGGCCGCGGTCCTTCTTCCTGGCCGAAAAGTGGCGGGAGGACCTGGCGGACATCTTCGCGCAGTACCCGGACGTGCCGGCCTACATCGGCTCCGCGGCCCTCCTCGAGGAAATCACCGGCTTCCATCTGCACCGCGGCGCGATGGCCGCCATGCACCGCCCGGCCCCTGTCCCGCTGCCGGACCTCCTCGCCGGGGCCCGGCGGGTGGCCGTGCTGGAGGACATCGTGGACCACACCAACGTCGGCGCGATCTTCCGCTCCGCGGCGGCCCTGGGCGTGGACGCCGTCCTCGTCTCGCCGCGCTGCGGGGACCCGTTGTACCGGCGCAGTGTCCGGGTCAGCATGGGCACCGTGTTCCAGGTGCCGTGGGCGCGGCTCCAGGACTGGCCCGGGGACCTGGCGGTGCTCCGCCGGCATGGCTTCACGGTGGCGGCCCTGGAGCTGACCGGAGACGCCGTCGGCCTCGACGACCTCGCCGCCCGCCAGCCGGAACGGCTGGCCCTGGTGCTCGGCACGGAAGGCGCCGGGATGAGCGAAGGGACCCTGGCCGCCGTCGACCTCGCCGTGAAGATCCCGATGCGCGCGGGCGTCGACTCGCTCAACGTCGCGGCCGCGTCGGCCGTCGCCTTCTGGGAACTGCGGCCCCGGGACTGACGGAACGCCGGGGTGGTCGTCCGCGCTGCGGAAATCCGCTAGAATAGGTAGCTGGCTGCAACGTGCCCCCGGGCACCGAACCGCCATCCCATTCATACCTGGCAGCTGGCAAAATCCAGTTGTGCGAACAAAGGTCCCATTATGAAGTCTGATACCCACCCGAAGTACGAAGCTGTTGTTTTCAACGACCTGGCTTCCGGCGTCAAGTTCCTGACCAAGTCCACCGTGTCTTCCAAGAAGACCATCGAGTGGGAAGACGGAAACACCTACCCGGTCATCGACGTCGAAATCTCGTCCGAGTCCCACCCGTTCTACACGGGCAAGCAGCGCATCATGGACTCTGCAGGCCGCGTCGAGCGCTTCAACGCTCGCTTCAAGGGCTTCGGCGGCAAGAAGTAACATTCTTCCCCAAGGTCTTTTGCAAAGAAGCCCGCACCGTTACGGTGCGGGCTTCTTTGCGTCTGTGTTGTGCGCTGGGCGCGGCGGCTGCGCGGCGGCAGAGTGGCAGGATTGAGGGCATGACATCCCTTCCCCCGCCCCAGGACTTCCGCGGCGCTGACGACGGCGGCAGCCGCCACCACGGTGAGTACAAGGTCCCGGGCGGCAAGCTGGTGGTGGTGGACTTCGACGTCGTGGACGGGCACCTGGCCCGCGTCTCGCTCAGCGGTGACTTCTTCCTCGAACCCGACGAGGCGCTGCCGGAGATCAACCGGGCGCTCACGGGGCTGCCGGAGGGCTCAAGCGCCGCGGAGATCGCCGACGCGGTGGCCGCGGCCCTGCCTCCCGAAGCGGTCCTGTTCGGCTTCTCCGCCGACGCCGTGGCGGTCACCGTCCGCCGCGCCCTCGCGAAGGCCACCGGCTGGCACGACCACCACTGGAACATCATCGCCCCCTCGGTCCTGCCCACCCACGTCAACGTCGCCCTGGATGAGGTCCTCACCGAGGAGGTCGGCGCCGGGCGGCGCAACCCCACCCTGCGCTTCTGGGACTGGGAGGAGCCGTCCGTGGTGATCGGCAGCTTCCAGTCGGTCCGCAACGAACTCCACCCCGAGGGCGTGGCCCGGCACGGCATCAGCGTGGTCCGCCGGATCAGCGGCGGCGGCGCGATGTTCATGGAGGCCGGCAACTGCATCACCTACTCCCTCTACCTGCCGCAGACCCTCGTGGACGGCATCAGCTTCGCCGACTCCTACGCCTTCCTGGACGCCTGGGTGATGGCGGCGCTGGCGAAGGTCGGCATCAGCGCCTTCTATGTGCCGCTCAACGACATCGCCACGGAGCAGGGAAAGATCGGGGGAGCCGCGCAGAAGCGCCTCGCCAACGGCGGGATGCTGCACCACGTCACGATGAGCTACGACATCGACGCCGAGAAGATGGTCGAGGTGCTGCGGATCGGCAAGGAGAAGCTCTCGGACAAGGGCACCCGGAGCGCGAAGAAGCGGGTGGACCCGCTGCGGCGCCAGACCGGCCTGGCCCGCACCGAGATCGTCGCGGCGATGATGGACGTCTTCACCGAACGCTACGCCGCGACGCCGTCGGAACTGACCGGGGCCGAACTCGATGCCGCGCGGGCCCGGGTGGAGTCAAAGTTCGGCACCGCGGAATGGCTGCACCGGGTTCCCTAGCACCTGGACGGGAAGCCCCGGATCGTGCCGCGTTATACCCAATGCCGTTCGGTTAGGCGTTCGGGTCCAGGGTCAAGTCCCGTCGAATCGGCGTGTCCGTGGGGATATGGGTGTGGCTCCTGCTTGAGTAGTTCGGTCCACCAAGACTGATCCACCCCCACGGGAGCCACTATGCCCGATTCTGCCATCAATCACGCTCCGGGGGTATTCGCACCCGGGCATCTGGGCGAGCTGACCCGTGTCGTTCCCTTCGACATGGTTGATGCCGCGCTCGAGGCCGCCGGAGGCCGGGAACGCCGGGTGCGCAGGCTGCCCTCACGGGTGGTGATCTACCTGCTGCTCGCCGGGGTCCTGTTCGCCGACCAGGGCTGGAAGCAGGTCTTTTCACGCCTGGTCACGGGGCCGCCGGCACCGGTGAAGACACCTTCGGCCTCATCCTTGAGCCAGGCCATGCGCCGGGTGGGAACGGCCCCGCTGCGTGAGCTGTTCACCCTTCTCAAGGGCCCTGCGGTGTGCGGGTCCCGGCAGGTGACCCGGTTCGCTGGCCGGCTGGTCGTGGCCATCGACGGCACGCAGATGGCCGTGGCCGATACCGAGGCCAACCGGGCCAGGTACCCCAAGCCGCGCGGCGGCGTCAACGGGGAGGCCGGGTACCCGATGATCCGGCTGGTTGCGATCCTCACGGCCGGGACCCGTTCGGTGATCGACGCGGCCTTCGGCACCGACGCCGTGGGCGAGCTGACCTACGCCCGGCAGCTCATCTCCTGCCTGCAACCGGGCATGGTGCTGCTCGGGGACCGGAACTTCGCCACCTACGGCTTCTTCCGTGAAGTGGCCGAAACGGGCGCGGACTTCCTTTTCCGCGCCAGGACCGGTCTCAGCGCCATGAAACTGCCGGTCCTTCAGCAGCTGGCCGACGGTTCCTACCTCTCCCATGCCGCCGGCCAACGCGTACGGGTCATCGACGCCGAACTCACGGTCACCACCGAGGCCAAAACGCTCACCGCCGAATACCGGCTGGTCACCACGTTGCTCGACCCGATCCAGGCTCCCGCCCTGGGACTGGTCAGGCTCTACCATGAGCGTTGGGAGATCGAAACGGCCTACTGCGAATTGAAATCACGCATCCTGAACGGCCGGGTGCTGCGCGGCCGGCACCCTGCCGCGGTCATCCAGGAGACCTGGGCGCTGCTGTCCTGCTACCAGGTGTTGCGCACCGCGATGACCGATGTGACGCTGCGGCATCCCGAGATCGATCCGGACCGCCTGTCCTTCACCATCGGACTGAGGTCCGCCCGCGACCAGGTGGTCCAGGCCCGCGGGATCCTCAGCGGAACCGTGGTGGACCTGGTCGGTCGCATCGGGGCGGCCATGCTGGCCGAACCGTTGCCCGCCCGCCGCATCCGCTCCCGGCCCCGGGTGGTCAAACGCGCGATCTCCAAGTACCGCGCCAAGGAACGGGATGTCGACCGTCGGACCTATCCCGCGACACTCGACACCAGGATCTTGACACCGGATCCCGGCCCCTAACCGAACGGCATTGGCGTTATACCGCCGAAGGCCAGAACCTGGAGAACGGGAGTAGCGAAATGCATGTGTTGTTGTCGACGTATGGGTCGCGCGGGGACGTCGGACCCGTGGTGGGACCCGCGGTGCAGCGGCGATGACCGGGCATGCGGTGGTGATCGCCGGCGGAGGCCCGACAGGGCTGATGCTGGCGGGCGAGCTGGCGCTGGCGGGCGTCGACGTCGCCATTGTCGAGCGGCGCGCCAGCCAGGACCTCCCCGGCTCGCGCGCAGGCGGTCTGCACTCACGCACCATCGAGGTCCTCGATCAGCGCGGAATCGCCGATCGGTTCCTCTCGCAGGGACAGGTGGCCCAGGTCGCGGGCTTCGCATCGGTCCGTCTGGACATCAGCGACTTTCCCACCCGGCACCCCTACGGGCTCGGGCTGTGGCAGAACCACATCGAGCGCATCCTGGCTGGCTGGGTCGAAGAACTGCCGGTGACGATCTACCGCGGACGTGAAGTCACCGGCATCGCGCAGGACGGCACCGGCGTCGACGTCGGGCTGTCCGACGGCCGGTCGCTGCGGGCGGACTATCTCGCCGGGTGCGACGGCGGCCGCAGCCTGGTCCGCAAGGCAGCCGGCATCGGGTTCCCCGGGTGGGATCCGACCACCAGCAGCCTGATCGCCCAGGTCGAGATGACCGAGGAGCCGGAATTGGGAATCCGCCGCACTCCCTCGGGCATGCACGCCCTCGGCAAGGTCGAGTACGAGATCAAAGACGGCGAGGTCGCCTACAAGCCAGGGGGGACGGTTGGGGTCATGCTGACCGAGTCGCACGTCGACACGGGCGAGCCCACCCTGCGCGATCTCAGCGAGGGCCTCATCGCCGTCTACGGGACCGACTACGGGATCCACAGTCCCACCTGGATCTCCAGGTTCACCGACATGACCCGGCAGGCCGCGGCCTACCGCGAGGGGCGCGTCCTGCTGGCCGGCGACGCGGCGCACGTGCATTCCCCAGTCGGCGGACAGGGCCTCAACACCGGCGTACAGGATGCGGTGAACCTGGGCTGGAAGCTGGCCCAGGTGGTCAACCGGACGTCGCCGGAGAGCCTCCTGGACACCTACCACGCCGAGCGCCACCCGGTCGCCGCCCGCGTGCTGCGCAACACGATGGCGCAGGTCGCGCTCATGCGCGCCGACGACCGCATCGAGGCGTTGCGCGACACCGTCGCCGAGCTGCTCAGCATGGAGGAGCCGCGCAAGCGGTTTGCCGCGATGCAGTCCGGTCTGGACATCCACTACGACGTCGGCCATTACGACGGCGGCGAGGGTCACCCGCTGCTCGGACGCCGCATGCCCGATCTCGACCTCGTCACCCCGGGCGGTCCGCTGCGGGTCTTCACCCTGCTGCACGACGCACGGCCCGTCCTGCTCAACCTCGGTGAGCCCGGCGGCTTCGACACCACTCCGCGGCCGGACCGGGTCCAGCTGATCGACGCCCGATACGGTGGTACGTGGGAGCTTCCGGCACTCGGGGAGGTCGCTGCTCCCACCGCCGTGCTGATCCGTCCCGACGGATATGTGGCCTGGGTGGGAGACCGGGACCAGCCGGGGCTCGCAGACGCGCTCACCACCTGGTTCGGACCGCCTGCCGCGGCGTAGCGCACCGGCTTCCGAGGTCATGCTGTTAGCTGGGAGACACGTCCCAGGCCCGGCGCTGCGCGAGTGGCTGCTCCGTCAGCGGCTGTGCTGTGAGGGCCTGTGCTGTGAGGGCCTGTGCTGTGAGGGCCCGGTGCAGCATGCTGCGCTGTTCGATGATGATGCGCCGCAGGGCCCGCGGGGCGTCGGGGTGCTCCGCCAGCCACTGGTCGGTCCGGACGATCACGGCGTGCGCGTCCGGAGTCCCGCCCTGCCCGGCAAGGTCCTGCCCGGCAAGGTCCTGCCCGGCCGGGTAGAGGCCGCGGACGATCCGGCTGGCGATCTCGATGCTGCGCCCCGCCCAGACCTGCTCCAGGCACTCGAAATAGGGGTCGATGAAAGCGGCCAGCAGTGCGGCCGCCCCGGTGCTGAACCCGGCGATGGTGGCGCTGAGCAGCTGGTTGGACAGGGCCGTCCCGTGCACGGCGGCGTCCCACGCGGCGGCCTTGACCGCGGCGTCGGGGCGGGCGGCGAGGGCCGTGGCGTGGCCGGACTTGCCGGCGGCGGTGTTGTCCCGGGCGAGCTCCGCGTCGAGCTGCCCGGGGCCGGCCTGGCCGTGGGCGGCGAGCGCATGCCAGAGGTTCCAGCGGAGTTCCGCGTCCACCGCGAGCCCCTCGATCACGGTGCTGCCGTCCAGGAGGCCGCGGACCAGGTCCAGGGCGCCGGCGTCGTAGCGGCTCGTGGCGGCCAGGGTCCGCGCCCACGCCAGCTGCCGGTCCGAGCCCGGCCCGGCGGCCTCCAGCTCGGTGGCCGCCGTGGTGAGGAACCCGTGCCGCACAGCGTCGCGTTCCGCCGCGGGAACGTACCGTTCGATCGCGGTGGAGGCGTTGCCGAGGACGGTGAGCAGCACGCCGATACCCGTTTCGGCCGGGCTGAAACGTTCCACGGCGTCCACGTAGCGGGCCGCCGGCGTGACGGCGTCGCGGGCGGAGTCCCACAGCGCGGTCCAGCACAGGGCCCTGGCCATCGGGTCGCTGAGCTCATCGAGGGAACTGCGCACCGTGGCTTCGGAGTGCGGGTCCAGCCGGACCTTGGCATAGCTGAGGTCGTCGTCGTTCACCAGCAGCAGGGCCGGCCGTGGCATCCCCGCCAGCTCCGGGACGGCGGTGCGGGCGCCGTCGAGATCGGTCTCGACACTGCCGGTGCGGACCAGGGCGCCCGCGGCGTCGCGGTTGTAGAGCCCGATCCGGAGCCGGTGCGGCCGTGGTTCCTGCGCTCCGGTGACGGGGTCCTCGGCGTCCTGCACCACCGTCACGGTGCCCAGCACGGGGCCCGTGCCGCCGCCGTCGTACTCCTCGATCTCAGCGGAGAGTGTTGAGATGCCGGAGGTCTGCAGCCACTGGCGGGCCCAGCCGGCGAGGTCCCGGCCGGAGGAGGCGCCGAGGGCGGCGAGCAGCTCGGCCAGGGTGGTGTTGGAGTAGGCGTGGTCCTTGAAATACTGCCGGGAGCCGGCGATGAACGCCTCGAACCCCACATAGGCCACCAGCTGCTTGAGTACGGCGGCGCCCTTGGCGTAGGTGATGCCGTCGAAGTTCTGCTTTGCGGCCTCGAGGTCCGGGACGTCGGCGACGATCGGGTGCGTCGTGGGCAGCTGGTCCTGCACATAGGCCCAGGCCTTGCGGCTGCTGGCGAAGTTCACCCACGCGGTGTCCCAGCCGGTGGTCCGGTCCACGCCCAGCGTGCCCATGTAGTCGGCGAAGGATTCCTTGAGCCACAGATCGTCCCACCACGCCATCGTGACGAGGTCGCCGAACCACATGTGCGCCATCTCGTGCAGGAGCGTGTTGGCGCGGGCCTGGTACTGGGAGTCGGCGGCACGGGACGTGAAGACGTAGCTTTCCGTGAAGGTCACCAGGCCCGGGTTTTCCATCGCGCCCAGGTTGTACTCCGGCACGAAGGCCTGCTCGTATTTGCCCCAGGGGTAGGGGAAGTCGAAGAGGTCATTGAAGAAGTCCAGGCCGTTCCTGGTCAGCGTGAACAGCGCCCCGGCGTCGAAGGAAGCCGCCATGGACGCCCGGCAGTACAGTGCCAGCGGCACGTCCAGGGTGCTCCCGTCCTTCAGCGTGCGGCTCCAGGCGTCCTCCGCCTTGAAGTAGGGCCCGGCGAGGACGGTGGTGATGTAGGTGGACATGGCCGGGGTGGGGGCGAAGTCCCAGCGGCTGGTGGCCGGGTCGCCGGCCAGCCCGGTGCGGAGCGTCTCGGCACCGTTGGAGGACACCTGCCAGTGCGAGGGGGCCAGCACATGGAAGGTGAATCCGGCCTTGAGGTCGGGCTGCTCGAAGTTCGCGAAGACCCGGCGTGCGTCGGCGGGCTCGTACTGGGTGTAGAGGTAGCACTGGCCGTCGGCCGGGTCGAAGAACCGGTGCATGCCCTCCCCGGAGGTGCTGAAGAGCGCGGTGCCGGTGACGGTGACCTGGTTCTCGGCCTGCAGGTTGTCGAGCCGGATCCGGGAGCCGTCCACGACGTCGGCGACCGGCAGTTCCCTGCCGTTGAGGAAGACGCTGTGCACCTCGGCGGCGATGAAGTCCAGGAAGGTGGAGGCACCGGGCTCGGCGGCGGAGAAGGTGATGGCGCTGCGGCTCGGGTAGCCGGCGGTTTCCGGGTCCGCGGCGTGCCGGACGTCCAGGGAGACGTCGTAGCTGTGGGTGGTGATGAGGGCGGAGCGTGCTGCGGCTTCATCCCGGCGCAGGTTCTGGTTCGACACCCCGCTATCTAACCATGCACGCCTGCGGTCAGCGCGCCGGGAACATCAGCGCGGCTGCCGCCAGGCCCAGCACGGCAATGAGCAGCCAGGAAGCCAGCGCGGCCAGCAGCGCCCGGGCGCCGGTGTGCAGCAGCGCACCGACCCTGACGGCCGAGCCGAGGCCGAACAGTGCCATCCCCAGCAGGAGGTCCTGCAGGACGGCGGCCGCGTCCAGCACCGGCAGGGGAAGCCAGCCGGTGGAGCGCAGCGCCGCCAGGGCGACGAAGCCGACGACGAAGAGGGGCACGACCGGCGGAAGCGCGGCGCCGTCGTCGGCGGAGCGGCGGTGGTGCAGGCCCGCGGCGGCGACCATCGGCGCCAGCAGGATCACCCGGGTGAGCTTGACGACGACGGCGACGGCCAGCGCCGAGGCGCCGGCGGTCTGGGCGGTGGCGACCACCTGGCCGACGTCGTGGACCGAGGCACCGGCCCACGCCCCGAATACCTCCGGGCTGAGCCCCAGCGGCTGCACGAGCAGGGGCAGCACCCCGATGGCGAGGGTGCCGCAGAGGGTCACGAGAGCCACCGGGAGCACCGTCTCGGGCTGCCGGATCCGGCGCACGGCGGCCATCGCCCCGATGGCCGAGGCCCCGCAGATCGAAAAGCCCGTGGCGATCAGCAGCGACACCCGGGGCGGAAGCCGGAAGAGCCGGCTGATGGCGTAGGTGCCGGCGAAGGCCGCGAGGACCACGCCGGTGATCAGCAGCAGGGCCTGCCAGCCCAGGCCCAGCACGTCCACGAGGCTGACCTTCAGGCCCAGCACCACGATTCCGGCCCGCATCAGGTGTTTACCCGCGAAGTCCAGCCCCGGCCGGGCCGCACCGGCCGTCCACGCGCCCACCCCCGGCAGGTTGGCGGCCAGCAGCCCGAGCAGCACGGCAAGGGTCATCGCCGGCAGCACGGGAACCAGCGCATGGACGGCGAGGGCAAGCCCGACGGCGGCCGCGGCGGCCAGCAGGCCCGGGGCGTCGGCCAGCAGGCGCGCGGCGGCTGTCACCAGGCGCGGGGCGCCGGGCCCGGACGCTCCTGCGGGTTTCGGACTGAACGGAGGCACCTGCCTACCTTGCCGTACGCGCACGCGGAAACCGAAACGCGGCACCGCGGCGGCACCGGCGCGGCACGCGCACCCGCCGGGATGGCGCCGCCGGTCCCTCGAAATGATTTAGAAACAAAAAGATGGTTGGCTAGAACCCATGTCTGACCTTTTCCAGGATTACTCGGAGGCCGCCGGCCGCACCGGCGCCTACGACGAGATGTTCACCCCGGGGCAACAGGCCCGGGAGTCCTACGGGCAGCTTGCCGGGGCCCTTCGTGAACTCTCGCTCGCGGATGTGACCGCCCGCGCAGACTCCATGGCGCGGACCTTCCTGGACCGCGGCGTCACCTTCGACTTCGCGGGGGAGGAGCGCCCGTTCCCGCTGGACATCGTGCCCCGGGTGATTCCGGCGCACGAATGGACCGTCCTGGAGAAGGGCGTGGCCCAGCGGGTCCGGGCGCTCGAGGCGTTCCTCAACGACGTCTACGACAAGATGACGGTGGTCTCCGACGGCGTCATCCCGCGCCAGCTCGTCACCACCAGCGCCCACTTCCACCGCCAGGTGCACGGCTTCGAGCCCGCCGGCGGCGTCCGGGTCCATGTCTCCGGGATCGACGTCGTCCGGGACGCCGCGGGCACCTTCCGGGTGCTGGAGGACAACGTCCGGGTCCCCTCCGGCGTCAGCTACGTCCTGGAGAACCGCCGGGCCATGGCCAAGGGACTGCCCGAGGCGTTCGGCCAGCAGCTCATCCGGCCGGTCGAAGAGTACCCCCGGCGGCTGCTGTCCGCCCTGCGCAAGACGGCCCCCTCCGGCGTCGACGACCCCACCGTGGTGGTCCTGACCCCCGGGGTCTACAACAGCGCCTACTTCGAGCACACACTCCTCGCCGGGCTGATGGGCGTGGAACTCGTCGAGGGCCGGGACCTCATCTGCCGCGGCAACCGCGTCTACATGCGCACCACGGCGGGCGAACAGCGCGTCGATGTCATCTACAAGCGGATCGACGACGAGTTCCTGGACCCGCTGCAGTTCCGCGCCGATTCCATGCTCGGCTGCCCGGGCCTGGTCAACGCCGCCCGCGCCGGCGGCGTCACCATCGCCAACGCCGTGGGCAACGGCGTCGCCGACGACAAACTCGTCTACAGCTACGTGCCCGAGCTGATCCGGTACTACCTGGGCGAGGAGCCAGTCATCGCCAACGTGGACACCTTCCGGCTCGAGGAGAAGGAAGCCCGGGAACATGTCCTGGACCGGCTGGAGGAACTCGTGGTCAAGCCGGTGGACGGCTCCGGCGGCAAGGGCCTCGTGATCGGCCCGGACGCGTCCAGGGAGGAGCTGGAGGCGCTGCGCAAACGCGTCATCGCCGACCCCCGCGGCTGGATCGCGCAGCCCGTCCTGCAGCTGTCCACCGTCCCCACGCTCAGCGGCGACAAGTTCGGCCCCCGCCACGTGGACCTGCGGCCCTTCGCCGTGAACGACGGCGACGACGTCTGGGTCCTGCCCGGCGGCCTGACCCGCGTGGCGCTCAAGGAGGGCTCACTGATCGTGAACTCCAGCCAGGGCGGCGGTTCCAAGGACACCTGGGTGCTCGCGGACTCCCCGCAGGTGCCGGTGGAAGCACTGCCGCGCGAGGCCATCACGGTCCGCGAGCGGGTCTCGGTCTGGCCCGTGGAGAGCAACTGGCGCGACCGCCAGGCGGAGCAGCAGCAGTGACCGGCCGCACGGCGTCGTACTTTCCCCTCTTGACCCCAATGACTTCGGACGCGCAGGAGATAACCGCGAATGCTTAGCCGTATTGCCGAGTCCCTTTTCTGGATCGGCCGTTATGTGGAACGTGCCGACGGCACCGCCCGCATCCTGGACGTCCACCTGGAACGGCTCAACCATTTGCCCATGGAAGAGCAGCGCAGCGTCGCCCAGGAGCTCCTCGCCGTCATGGGCGCACGCCCGCAAAGCGAGGAGTTCGGCCTGCCCGAGCTGCTGAACGCCCTGGCGTATGACAAGGGGAGCGCCACCTCCATCGCCGGTTCCCTCGGCGCCGCCCGGGAAAACGCCCGGCGCGCCCGGGAAACGGTGTCCTCCGGGCTCTGGGAGAGCCTGAACACCACCTATTACGGGCTGAACCAGCACCGGAAGGACGTGGTGGGGACCTACCGTTTCTGCAACTGGGTGCTGGAACGCACGGCCATGGTCAGCGGGCTGGCAGACACCACCGTCAGCCACGACGAAAGCTGGCTCTTCCTGGTCCTGGGCCGGTCCCTGGAAAGGGCCGACATGACGGCGCGCATGCTCTCCACCCGCGATGTGCTCTCCGCGGGCATGTCCTGGGTGAACATGCTCCGTTGCGCCGGCGCGTACGAATCCTTCCTGCGCACCCGGCGGGCCGCCTTCGGGGACCAGCACGCCGCCGAGTTCCTGCTCCTGGACCCGCTGTTCCCGCGGTCCATCGTGTACGCCCTGCGCGACGCCGACGAATGCCTGGCCAAGCTGGACCCGTCGGCGCAGCGCGTCGGCTTCATCAACGACGCCCGCCGGATCGTCGGCCAGGCCCGGACGTTCCTGGAGTTCCACCGCACCGACGATCTGATGTCGGAACTGCCGGAGCACATGGAACGGGTGCAGAAAGCCGTTTCCCAGGCCTCGGACGCCATTTCCCGTAAGTACTTCAATCAGGCCGACGAACTCGCCTGGGTGGGAGAAGTTTCATGACCCGGCTGAGCATCATCCACAGGACGGCGTACAAGTACAACAAGCGCGTGACGCTCTCGTACAACGAGGCCCGCATGACGCCGCTGACGGATCCCCAGCAGGTAGTGCTGGAATCGTCCATGAAGGTCTCGCCCGCGCAGGCGGCGGTCAGCAGCTACCGGGACTTCTGGGACACCCGGGTGACGGCCTTCGACATGCAGATGCCGCATGAGCACCTTGAAGTGCTGTCCACCACCACCGTCGAGGTGCACCGGGTCGAGAGGATCCCGGCCGAGGCGGACATCGTCGGCTGGGACGTGCTGGCTGCTCCGGAGACCCTGAGTCAGTTCAGCGACTGGATTCCCCAGTCGCAGCTCACAGGCCCGGGCGCCGAGGTGCTGGGCATCATCCCGGGCGTCGTCGGGGACCGGAACCCGCATGAGGCCGCCCTGGCGGTCTTTGACTGGATGCGCGGCGAAATGACCTACATGCCGGGCTCCACGGGCGTCACCACCAACGCCGAGCAGGCCTGGAGCCAGCGCCAGGGCGTGTGCCAGGACCTGGCCCATCTGGCGATCGGCGCGCTGCGCAGCTGCGGCATCCCGTCCCGCTACGTTTCCGGCTACCTCCACCCGCGCTCGACGGCGGAACTCGGCGAGACGGTGGCCGGGCAGTCGCACGCGTGGCTGGAATGGTGGGACGGCGAATGGCGGAGCTGGGACCCGACGAACCACAAGCCCGCCGGCGACTTCCATGTCACCGTGGCGAGGGGCCGGGACTACCGCGACGTTCCGCCGCTCAAGGGCATCCTGTCCGGCGGCGGCGGCTCCGCCCTCAGCGTGAGCGTGGAAATCACCCGCCTCGCCTGAGCCCAACTAACTCGCAATTGTTGCCGTTTTGGACGCTGAAAACGACAACTACTGCGAGCCAGTTGGGGGTCTTCGGGATTTATTCGAGTCCGGAACGGGTGGCGTCATCCAGCGGCGTCCACCAGGTCAGGGGCGGCACCACCTTGAAGCGCCGGCCGGTGACAATGTCGGGGGTGATCCGGACGAAGTGCTCCTTCTTGCCCCCCTGCCAGGGGAACAGCAGCAGGCCCACGGTGTCCAGGAGTTCCTGCTGGTTCCGGACCGCGGCGGCCTGGCCCTTGACCACGACGCTCCAGGCGACGCCGCCGTCGGGGTCCACCCCGTCCGCTTCCACGGCGACGGGCGTATCGCCCGTGGCGGCCTGCAGCTTGGTGCCCTCTGCCGTGCGGAAAACGAGGGTCCCGTGGTCCACCTTGTAGTTGACCGGGAAGATGTCCGGATGATCGTCAACCCAGACCGCCAGCCTGCCCACCGTGACGCTGCGCAGCAGCCTCCAGCATTCCTGGTGGTCAAGGATTTCAACCTCGTGCGGCTGCTGGTCTTGTGCGCCGTGCTTCGGATCAATGCTCATGGCACCGAGCCTACGCCGCTCCGGCTCCGCAGGGCCAGCGCACCTGGATGACGCGTCTGTGCACCATGGCGGTGTCCAGTGTGTTGCCGCCGTGTGGAATGAATGCGGCACGACGGCGGGTGGAACAGGCCGACCTTATCGGGACGTGATTGGACTCGAGCTTCGGACGACATGGACGAGGACCCCGGTGGGGAGCGCCCCCTGGTTCACGGAAAGCGAGGGCAACATTCTCAACATCTTCCAGCGCCAGTAGCCGCATCATCCCGCGTCCACCGCACAGTTGAGGCTTGAGTCGACCGGGCTTGGCTTCTCCCCGTCGTTGCGGCATCCGGACTTTGGGTGTAGCAACGACCGTGTCACGTTAAAGGACAAATAGCCGGGAACACCTACCTGCAGGGGGAAGCTATGCCTACGCCGCCGTCCGTCATTGTGTTCGACGTTAATGGAACGCTCTCCGACATGTCTCCCATGGGGGCACGGTTCGCCGAAGTCGGTGCCGCTCCGCCGCTGGCCACGCTGTGGTTCGCCATGCTGCTGAGGGACGGGTTCGCGCTCACCGCGGCCGGAGACAACGGCCGGTTCGCCGACATCGGGGCCGAGGTCCTGCGCGGGCTCCTCGGCGGGGTGGCCCTGGATCGGGGCCTGGACGAGGCGGTGGACCACGTCATGGCCGGCATGGCCGGACTCGGGCTGCACCCGGACGTACCCGAGGGCGTCCGGGCACTCGAAAATGCCGGATACCGGCTGATTACCCTTACCAACGGGTCCACCACGGTTGCTGAAACCCTGTTCACCCCGGCCGGGATCCGTGACGCGTTCGACCTCCTGCTCTCGGTCGAAGACGCTCCGGCCTGGAAACCCGCCCGGCATCCTACGAGTACGCGGCCGCCGCCTGCGGGGTGGAACCGGGGCAGATGATGCTGGTCGCGGTCCACCCGTGGGACATTCACGGCGCCGCACGAGCCGGCCTTGCCACCGCGTGGATCAACCGGGCCGGGGGTGCCTACCCGACCCACTTCACGGGACCGGACCACACCGTGGAGTCCCTCGGCGACCTTGCCGTGGTTCTGGCGCGGATGTCCATGCCGTAATCCGCGCGCAATACGCCATTGTAGACGGTGCTGGCCCGGGACTTTGGAGCATGGGCCGGCCCACTCGTGGACGGCCCCGCCGGCCCGGTGGAGCCGACATCACGGCGCGTCCCTGGCGGGCAGTGGAAGAGGACTGCGCCGCCGTCATCAGCCTCGCCGCCCCTGGCGGACATGGGGGAGCCGAAGTGTTGTTCGTCCGCGCCCGGTCAGAGGCGGCGGGAAGCGCCCGGATCGAGAGCGTGCAGCGTGGCGCCTGTCACGATGCCGTAGGCCAGGTGCGGGATGATGTCGCTGGCCCAGTCTGCAGGCGACCAGGTGCGGGGGTCTGTGATGCCGAGGACGGTCATGGGGCCGTTGCTGCCAATCAGTGCGCCGGCCGCCGCGGTCAGGGCGGAACCGAGGAGTCCGGGCCGGTATCCGGCCTCCCGGGCAAGCGCGAGGACCGCGCCGACGCCGGCGCCGACGACAAGTCCTGTCAACGGGCCGAGGCCGGCTATCCGGTTCGTGCGTTCTTCCTCATTGCCGGGGATCATCACGCCGGAGACGTCGGCCAGTTTTTCCACGGTGGCCTCGGGGGTGCTGCTGGCGGGGCGGGCCCGCCAGACCATATCCAGGTAGGTGAGGGTGTTCAGTGCTGTGGTCCCGGCGGCGCCGGCTGCGGCCCCGGTGGCCAGTGCGCGGACGATTCTCATGGCTGCGGGGCCAGTCCGAGTTGGGTGAGCATGCCCAGCTGGTCGCTGCTGCCCCAGCGTTCGACGAGTTTGCCGTCTTCGAAGCGTCCGATCTGCATACCCCGGATTGTGGAGCTCCGGCCGGTGGGCGGTTGGCCCAGCAGCGGTCCCTGGGCGTGGAAATTGGCGTCCCTGGTCATGAATCCTCCGATTGTGGTTGTCAGGCCGGTCCGTGCGCAACGGTCCTAATTGTCATCTGTAATCGTGCGCGCTGGTCTGCCCGGGAGCAAGGGGAGCGGGTTCGGCCGGGCCTGCCGGAGTCCGGGACTCCAAGCCGATGGGCCCGGCGGCACGGGTGGACGTGTAGCCGGGCAGGTCGCTGCGGGTTCGCCCGGGGATTGTCAGCGCCGCGGCTGTCAGGAGCGCCGCGGCTGCTTTGGCGAGGGCGGTGAGGTTTTTGTCGAAGAACCAGACGAGTTCGTACGTGCCGGGAAAGGAACCGAACGCGGGGATCTGCAGATGCCCGCCAAGGCCATCTCCGATGCCCGGGACAGCCTCGGCGGATCCACCGACCTCGACCAGGGCATCGGCACCAAAGACACTGCCAACCTCGTCCCCACGGACGGAACGGCATCGCCTTCAGCCGCAGCGCCGGACAGGTTCTGAATATCGCTTACCTGACCCCAAGGCAGTGGGCGAAGGCGGGTTCTTCCCCAAGGGCGTCAACGGCGACATCAATACCAGCGCCGCCAGCTCATAACACCGACACCCACAAAAGAATCGCCGGGATCAGGGGTAGGCAGGCGCCCAGGGACTCAGACTTCCCCTGACCCGGTAGTCCGCTGGGCACCGCGGCCCTGGCGGTCGCCCGTTCCCAAACGACCTACCTCGGAGCCAAATACCGGCGCATCAGATCCCGCCACAGTCCGATGAAAGCCCTCGTCGCCGTGGAACATTCAATGCTCACCGCAATCTGGCACATGCTCAGCACCGGAGAATGCTATGCCGGGCCCGATTACTACACCTGCGCAGCAAAGACCAAGCCGTCCGGCAACTCGAAGCCCTCGGCTACGACGTGACCCTTCAACCGCTGAAGGCCGCAATGACGACTTCATTGCGGCCATATTCGTCAATCGGGCGTCCGCCTGGCTGCCGCGTGGCTACCGATCTAAGGGCTGGCGGGATCCGTTGCGGTTTCAGCGACTTCAACCGCCCGGGCTGCCTCAGTCGCCGGCGATCTGACGAATATGGCCGCAATGGAGTCCCTCTTAGCGGCCATATTCGGCAATAGGGCGTCGGTGGCGAGCCCAGGCCCTAATCCGCGGTGGTTTCGACGGGCTCAATCTCCGACCATGGGCTCAGTAACCGGCGATCTGACGAATATGGCCGCAAACGCAACACCCCACAGACTGCCACGAACAGCCCACCTATTTTCACCTCATTCCCGTTCGAAGTCGCCGTCGTGACCATCGCCGAAACCGGTGCGGACATGCCCGGCTCGAGACACCGGGCCGGCTCTCGTCCTGGACCGGTGTCTGTCCCGGCTTCGACGTCACCATCACCCCGGCCGCCGCAGCCTGACGCGCCTTACTTTCGTACCAGTGCCCCAGGCCGCGCCCGGATGGCACGGAGCTCCGGCTTCCAGGGTGCTGACAGCGGGACCGGGGTATGGTGGCAGCACGTCATCGGCGCGGATGTACGTCGTGAGGAACTGGGGCCATGAAGATGATTTCAATGGATGAGAGTCCGGAATTACCCGCCACCGGGCCGCAGTCCGGCACTGACCGGGACCTGTTGGGGTTTGTCTCCCGGGCCGAGGCCCTGCTTCAGTCCAAGGAGCGCATGGGCGCCCTGCTGGAAGCCGTGGTGGCGGTGGCGGAAGACCTGAGCCTGGACGCCGTCCTCGAACGCGTGGTCCAGTCCGCCTGCCGTCTGGTGCATGCAGGATACGGCGCCCTGGGCGTGATCGGCGATGACCGCGCGCTGAGCCACTTCATCACCGTCGGCATTGGCGGCGAGCTGGAACGCGAGATCGGCCCGTTGCCCACCGGACACGGGGTGCTGGGCCTGCTGATCACGGATCCCCGGCCGCTGCGGCTGCGCGACCTGCGCGAACATCCGGAGGCCAACGGCTTTCCCGCCCACCACCCGCCCATGCGGTCCTTCCTCGGAGTCCCCATCCGCGTCCGGGAGGTGGTCTTTGGAATCCTGTACCTGACGGAGAAGGATGATGGCCGCGATTTCACCGATGAGGACGAGGGCCTGGCGGTGGCGTTGGCGGCTGCGGCCGGCGTCGCGATCGAAAACGCCCGCCTCTATGACGACGCCCGGCGCCGCGCCCGGTGGCTGGAAGCCTGCATGGACGTCTCCGGGCTGATGCTCAGCAGCGCCCGCGACTACACCTCGGGCGGGCTGGACCCGATCGCCGGCCGGGCGCTGCAGGAGTCCGAGTCCGCGCTGGCGCTGATCGTTGCACCCTCCGTCACGGGCCCCGGGTACATCGTCGCGGGAGCCGCCGGCGAGCGCGGCAAGCTGTTCTCGGGCAGGTCCCTGGTCCTGGACCTGCCCGATCTCCAGGACGTCCTGGCCGGCGGTGAGCCTGTCCTCTTCGAGGACGCTTCGGTACTTTTTTCGGGACCCGACGGCGGCAGCGGCCCGGTCCTGGCGGTGGCGCTGAGCACCCAGGGAGCCCATCACGGCCTCCTGCTGCTGGTCCGTGACCACGGCTCCGTCCGCTACGCCCGCACCGACATCGAAATGGGCGCCGTGTTCGGCTCCCATGTGGCCCTCGCCCTGGAGCTGGCCCGGGTGCACAGGCTGCGCGAAGAGCTGCTCGTCTTCACGGACCGGGACCGGATCGCGCGGGACCTGCACGACCTCGTCATCCAGCGGCTGTTCGCGGCCGGGCTGAGCGTGCAGAGCCTGACCCGCTTCACCAGGGACGAACTGGCGTTCGAGCGCATCCGCCTCATCACGGGCGAGCTCGACGAAGCGATCCGGAGCCTGCGGGACACCATCTACTCGCTCAAGAGCAGCAGCGGCGAAACCGAACTGCTCAGCGGCCGGATCCGGCGCGTGACCCGCAGCTCCGCAAAATCCATGCCGTTCACGCCGCGGCTGACCATCACAGGCCCGGTGGACGCTGTCACTCCGGACAAGGCCGACAACGTGGTGGCCGTGGTGTCCGAGGGGCTCAGCAACGCCATCCGGCATTCCGGCGCCGATTCCATCTCCGTCTCGGTGGCCGTGATCAAGGGCCACGTCAGCGTGGTCATCACGGACAACGGCTCCGGCTTCACGGAGCCGGATAAGCGCAACGGCCTGGCGAACCTCGAGGACCGGGCGCGGATGCTCGATGGCGAGTGCACCATCACAAGCCAGCCCGACGCCGGCACCAGCCTCGAGTGGTCCGTTCCGCTCTAGCGACGCGACCTTGCAGGGGAGTTGCCAGCGGCCGGACTTTCCAGCGGATGGATTTTTAGCGGACGGACTTTTAGCGGACCCTGTGCGGCCGTCCGCTTTCGACGCTTGTGCTGGCGGCGGGCAGGACCGGCGCCGCGGGGCTGGCGATGAAGACCGCCGCCTGGGTGCGCCGCTCGAAGCCGAGCTTGGCCAGCAGCGACGAGACATAGTTCTTCACGGTTTTCTCGGCGAGGAACATCTCGGCGGCAATCTGCCGGTTGGTGAGCCCCCCGCCCACGAGCACGAGCACCCGGCGTTCCTGGGGGGTCAGCGACGAGGTACGCGGATCCACCTCTTCGGCTTCCACCAGGCTCTCGACGATGCCCGCAGCGACGCCCTCCTCGAACAGGGATTCTCCCGCCGCAGCGCGACGGAGCGCGCCGATCAGGTCCGTGCCGCCGATCTCCTTCAGGACGTAGCCGCAGGCTCCGGCCAGCACCGCGCCGCGCAGGGCCTGTTCGTCGTCGAAGCTGGTGAGAATGATGCAGTTCAGCAGCGGATCCACGGAGCGCACGTCCCGGCAGACTTCGATCCCGGTCCCGTCCGGGAGCCGGGCGTCCAGCACGCAGACATCCGGATGCAGGGCCGGGATCCGGCGGGTCGCCTCCACCGCGGATCCGGAGCTGCCCACCACCACGAAGCCCTCGCCCTCGAGGAGTTCCTGCAGCCCGCGCCGGACGAGTTCATGGTCATCGAGAATGAAGACGCGGAGGAGCGCCGGAATGCCGTCGGGTGCAGAGCGGCCTGCGTCTGCCCAGGCAATCATGGTTCTCCCGTCCGGCCGCTGACGCTGCCTCGTATGGTGTGCTGCCCTGCCATTCTTCTGCACACCCCTGTCCGGTACAAGGGTCCTAGGACCCGACGCGGGCCGGCGCGGCTGTTCAGTCCTTATTCGAAGGAGGCCCGGCGCGGATCCGCCAGGCGCGTGTTCCAGAGATCCGGCCTGGTGACGGTGAAACGGCGTCCGGTCAATGCCTTCGGGGCCAGGCGCACGTAGAAGTCCTTGTCGCCCGGCTGCCACGGCTCCAGGAGCCGGGCGTCCGCCGCCTCCTTCTCCGCCTGGCTTTCCATGAGCTGGGCCTCGCCGCGGGCAACCACACTCCACGCCTGCTGTTCGCGGGCGTCATAGCCGTCGATTTCGAAGGCGGCGGGTTTGGACGTCATCGCACCCCACAGCTTGGTGCCGCCCGCGGTGCGGAACACGATCGAACGGCGCTCCAGCACGAAATTGACGGGGAATATTTCCGGATGGCCGTCCACGATGAGCGCAAGCCGGCCGACGACTTCCCGGTCCAGCAGCTCCCAGCATTCGTCGATGGACAGCCGGTCATCCGCCGGAGGCGTCGTCTCTGTAGTCATGTGGACCTACACTACCCCTGCCGGAGGGTGACGCAGCGCGGTACTTACCAGGGGCTGGGCCTGTAGTCCTTGAGGAAGACGCCGTACTGGTCCTCGCCGGCCTCGCCCATGACGATCGGGTCGTAGACCCGGGCGGCACCGTCGACGAGGTCCAGCGGCGCGTGGAAGCCTTCCTCCATCAGGCGGACCTTGGTGTAGTGCGGGCGTTCGTCGGTGATCCAGCCGGTGTCGACGGCGGTCATCAGGATCCCGTCGGCGTCCAGCATCTCCTGCGCGCTGGTCCGGGTCATCATGTTCAGCGCGGCCTTGGCCATGTTGGTGTGCGGGTGCCCGGGGCCCTTGTAGGCCCGGGAGAACTGGCCCTCCATGGCGCTCACGTTCACGATGTACTTGCGCCTGGCGGTGGAACGCTTCATGGCCCCCCGCAGCCGGCTGACCAGCAGGAACGGCGCGGTCACGTTGCACAGCTGGACCTCCAGCATCTCGAGCGGGTCCACCTCGTCCACCACCTGCGTCCAGCTGTTGATGGTGGCAAGGTCCGGAACCAGGCCGCCGGCGTCGATGGCGGTGCCGGCGGCGATGCGCTCCAGCGAGGCGGAGCCGGTGGACAGGGCGAGCGCACTGACGGTGTCCCCGGCGAGGACGGGGTGTTCCAGGACCGTGCTGGCCAGGGCCAGCGGGTGCTTGTCGTGGGCGTGGCCGAAGGTGACGAGCTCAGGGCCGCCGTTGGCCGCCTGGAGCGCCGCGGGCAGGGGCTCGTCCTCGGCGTCGACGAGGGGCTTGTAGGCGTTGCCGGAGCGGCGGACGGTCTGGGCGGCGTTGTTGATGATGATGTCCAGCGGCCCGGCGGCATCCAACGAGTCCGTCAGGGCCATGACCTGGGACGGGTCGCGCAGGTCGATGCCCACGATCCGCAGCCGGTGCAGCCACTCGCCGCTGTCCTCCATGGCGGCGAAGCGCCGGGCGGCGTCCTTGGGGAAGCGGGTGGTGATGGTGGTGTGGGCGCCGTCGCGGAGGAGCCGGAGCGCGATGTACATGCCGATCTTCGCCCGGCCGCCGGTCAGGAGTGCCCGGCGTCCGGTCAGGTCCGTGCGGGCGTCCCGCTTGCTGTGGCTGAAGGCCGCGCACTCGGGGCAGAGCTGGTGGTAGAAGGCGTCCACCTGGGTGAAGTGCTGCTTGCAGACGTAGCAGGGCCGGGACTTGATCAGGTGTCCGGCAATCTCTCCTGTGGCGGAGGGCGCGAGCTTGTTGCCGCGGGTCTCGTCGTCGATCCGGTCCGGGGCCGCCGTCGCGGTCTGTGAGATCACGGCACGGTCAGCTTCGGCGATCAGGTCCCTCTTGCTGACCCGCCGGTGCCGCTTCACGGCCTTGAACATTTTTCCCGTGGCGCGGCGCACCGAGACGTAGTCCGGGTGTTCCTCGTCGTATGCGTGGATGCTGTCCAGGACCTTGAGGCAGGCCTGGATGTCCGCTGCGGTCAATCCAGCAGGGATCAGGTCGGAAGGCAGATCGGGGGAGCTCATTGCCCCAATTTTACAGCCTGCAGGGAGCCCGGTCCGACGCCGGGCTCCCTGTCCTCCCGATGCCTGTCAGGCCGTGGGGCGCTCCGCCGGAGCTTCAACGCCCACCGCGGCCGCGTGGGCCCTGACGGCCCGCTCCGCGGGCTCCCGCAGCTCGGGCCAGTTCTCCGTGGCCGCCCTGACGGCATCCGGCACGAGGTGCAGGTTGGCCGCCGAGAGGGCACGCTCCGCATCGCCGGGCTCAGGCACTGCCTGGCCCTTGGCCAGGACGGTGATGCCGGACTCGGTGACCTTGAAGCCGCGGGCCCGGTCCAGTTCAGGGTCCAGGCCGATGGCCGCGCCGGCAGGGATCTTCACGTTCTTGTCGATGATGGCGCGCTTGATGACGGCGCCCTCGCCGACGTTGACCTTGTCCATCAGGACCGAATCGAGCACCCGGCTGGACGTGCCGATGTACACGTCGTTGGAGAGAACGGAGCCTTCGACGATGCCGCCGGAAACCACGACGCCGCTGGCCACGATCGAATCCAGTGCCGTACCCACGGTGTTCCCCTTCCCGCGGACGAATTTGGCCGGCGGCGAGATGCTCTGCCGCGTGTAGATGGGCCACTCCGAGTTGTACAGGTTGAATACCGGCACGGGGGAGATGAGGTCCATGTGGGCGTCGTAGAAGGAATCGATGGTGCCGACGTCGCGCCAGTAGGTGCGGTCCCGCTCGGTGGAACCGGGGATCTCGTTCAGGGTGAAGTCGTAGACGCCGGCCTCGCCCTGGCCGACGAAGTAGGGAATGATGTCCCCGCCCATGTCGTGCTTGGTGTCCAGCCGTTCGGCGTCGACGTGCAGCGCCTCGACCAGCGCATCGGCGTCGAACACGTAGTTGCCCATGGACGCCAGGAACTGGGTCGGGTCCGCGGCCAGCCCGGGGGTCGAGGAAGGCTTCTCCACGAACGCAGCGATCTTCTGCGGATCGTCCTGGTCCACCTCGATCACGCCGAACTGGTCGGCCATGTGCAGGGGCTGGCGCACGGCGGCGACCGTCGCCTTGGCGCCGCTGGCCACGTGCTGCTGAACCATCTGTGCGAAGTCCATCCGGTAGACGTGGTCCGCGCCGACGACGACGACGATGTCCGGGTTGGCGTCGTGGATGAGGTTCAGGGACTGGTAGATGGCGTTGGCGCTGCCGAGGAACCAGCTCTTGCCCACGCGCTGCTGTGCCGGGACCGAGGCCACGTAGTTGCCCAGCTGCGTGGACATCCGCCAGGTTTCGGAGATATGTCGGTCCAGGCTGTGCGACTTGTACTGCGTCAGGACCACGATCTGCAGGTACCGGGAATTGACCAGGTTGGACAACGCAAAGTCTATGAGCCGGTAACTTCCGGCAAACGGCACGCCGGGCTTGGCCCGGTCCGCCGTCAACGGCATCAGCCGGTTTCCCTCCCCGCCTGCGAGGACAATGGCCAGAACCTTTTTTTGATGCGGCATAAGTGATCGCTCCTGAAACGCCTTTGTAGCTCCCCAAACAGTCCGGCACGCCCGAACGTCTTCACACTAGATCAGTTCCACCGTAACGACTACCTTGGGGTTTGTGCGTATAGACATAGTGACGAAAGAATTCCCGCCTGAAATCTATGGCGGCGCCGGGGTCCATGTGGCCGAACTGAGCAGGGTGCTGGCCCAGCACGTGGATCTGCAGGTGCGTGCCTTCGGCGCGCCCCGTGAACCCGGGTACCACGGAGCGACGGTCACGTCCTACGCGGTGCCCGGGGATCTGGGCGGGGCGAACGCCGCCGTCCAGACCCTGGGGGTGGATTTGCGGATCGTCCCGGACATTGCCGGTGCGGACCTTGTGCATTCGCACACCTGGTACGCGAACATGGCCGGGCACCTCGCATCACTGCTGCACGGGATTCCCCATGTGCTCAGCGCCCACAGCCTGGAGCCGCTGCGTCCGTGGAAGGCCGAGCAGCTCGGAGGCGGCTACGCCGTATCCTCCTGGGTTGAAAAGACCGCGTACGAGGCCGCCGCGGCCATCATCGCCGTCTCCGAAGGCATGCGCCAGGACATCCTGCGCAGCTACCCGGAGGTTGACCCGGCCAAGGTCAAGGTGGTCCACAACGGCATTGACGTGAGCCTCTGGAACCGGGACGAGGGCGAGGACGCCGTCCGTGCCCTCGGGATCGATCCGGAGCGGCCCAGCGTCGTCTTCGTCGGCCGCAACACCCGCCAGAAGGGCGTCCCCTACCTGCTGCGTGCCGCCGCCAAGCTGCCGGCGGACGTGCAGCTGGTGCTCTGCCTTGGCGCCGCGGACACCCCGGAGCTGGCGGCGGAGACGTCACGGTTGATCGAGCAGCTGCAGGGCCAGCGCAGCGGCGTCGTCGTGGTCGAGCGGATGCTGCCGCGCGACGAACTCGTCCAGGTGCTCAGCCACGCGACCGCGTTCGCCTGCCCGTCCATCTACGAGCCGCTCGGCATCGTGAACCTCGAGGCGATGGCCTGCGGCGCCGCCGTCGTGGCCAGCGCCACCGGCGGGATCCCGGAAGTCGTCCAGCACGGAGAGACCGGGCTGCTGGTGCAGATCGAGCAGGTCACCGACGGGACCGGCACGCCGCTGGATCCGGAGAAGTTCGTCACCGAGTTCGCCGCCGCCCTGACCGAGGTGGTGTCCGATCCCGCCCGGGCGCGCGCCATGGGCCAGGCCGGCCGGCGGCGGGCCGAGGAGCACTTCTCCTGGGAATCCATCACGGAAACCACCCTAGAGGTCTACCGCTCCGTCCTGCCTCCGGGCGTTTCCTGACGCCTCAGCCCCGGGGCGTTTCCTGACCGCGAGGCGCGGTGCGGGCAGGCAGGTTCTTCTCCTCCACGGGGGCCTGCCCGCCCGCGCGCTGGGCGCGGACGTAGTCCCGGGCCTCGTCCTGGCGGGCCTTTTCGGCGCCGGTGGCGATTTCGGCCCGGAGATGTTCCGGCCCGTAGCCGAAGGCATCCACCAGATCGAGGGCGTGCGGCCGGATCTTGGCCAGGAGCCGGTTGATGTACCGGCCCACGGTGCGTCCGCGCTGCATGGAAAGCCGGCCGTTCATGAGGTACCAGGACAGGTTCTTCTCGATCAGGGACAGCCCGAACAGGTCGCGCAGCCAGGTCAGGACCACCCTGGTGCCCGGGTCGGCGACCTTTCCGAGGGCCTCGGTGAAGGCCTCCCACTGCAGCAGCTCGGCGTGCGCCTGTGCGGCTTCGATGAGTTCGTTCTGGTGGCTGTTGAACAGGGCGGCGCCCTGTTCCCGCGGCAGCCTGCCGGCGCCCTTGAGGGCTGAGCCGACCTCGGCGACCATGGTCTGGACACGGTCGGTCAGCAGGGCGCGCTGGCTTGCTTCGTCACGGATGGCGAGGGCGGCCTTCTGCGCCGACCCGGAGTCGGCCACGAACTGCGCGACGCCGCGGAGTCCCGTGCGGTGGATGGCCGCCCCGGTGGCCTGGCCGACCACGTAGCGGGCCAGCACGCCGAAGTTGACGTTGCGGAATTCCTTGGCGTAATCGGCCAGCAGGCGCTTGGCGACGAGCTGCAGCAGGACCGTGTTGTCGCCTTCGAAGGTGGCGTAGACGTCGAGGTCGGCGCGCAGCGAGGCGAAGCGGTTCTCGATCAGGAAGCCGGCGCCGCCGCAGGCCTCGCGGCATTCCTGCAGCGTGTCCAGCGCGTGCCAGGTGCTGAGCGGCTTGAGGGCCGCGGCCAGGGTCTCGAGGTCCTGCCGGTCCGCGTCGGTGTCGTGCCGGCCGGAGAAGACGTCGTCGAACTTCTGCAGCAGCTGCTCGCTGGCGAAGCTTGCCGCGTAGGTGGTGGCCAGCCGGGTGAACAGCCGGCGCTGGTGGCGCTGGTAGTCCAGCAGCACCTCTTCCTCGGTCCGGGAGGAGGCGCTGAACTGCCGCCGCTCGGTGGCGTACTGGATGGCGGTCTTCAGGGCCAGCTTCGACGCCGTCACGGCGGCGCCGTCGAGGGATACCCGGCCCTGGACGAGGGTGCCCAGCATCGTGAAGAATCGGCGGCCCGGGCTGGCGATGGGGGAGCTGTAGGTCCCGTCGGCGGCCACGTCGCCGTAGCGGTTGAGCAGGTTCGTGCGGGGGATCCGGACGTTGGTGAAGTGCAGCCGGCCGTTGTCGATGCCGTTCAGCCCGCCCTTGACGCCGTCGTCCTCGCCGCCGATGCCGGGCAGGAATTCCCTGGTTTCCGGGTCGCGCAGGTCCACGTAGAAGGCATGGACACCGTGGTTGACGCCCCGGGTGACGAGCTGGGCGAAGACGACGGCGGCGAGGCCGTCGGCGGCGGCGTTGCCGATGTAGTCCTTCCACGCGGCGCGGTAGGGGGTGTGCACGACGAATTCGCCGGCGGCCGGGTCATAGGTGGCGGTCGTGGCAATGCTGGCCACGTCCGAGCCGTGTCCGGTCTCCGTCATGGCGAAGCAGCCCGGAATGTCCAGGCTCATGATGCCCGGCAGCCACCTGGTGTGGTGTTCCCCGGTGCCGAGGTGGTTCACGGCCGAGCCGAACAGGCCCCACTGGACGCCCGCCTTGATCTGCAGCGAGGGGTCCGCGATGACCAGCTCCTGGAAACCGGCCACGTTGCCGCCGTGATCGTCCGAGCCCCCGACGGAGGCCGGGAAGGCGCGGTGGACGGCGTCGTTCTCCACCAGGACCTTGAGCTGGCCGAAGGTGCGGGTGCGGTGCTCCGTGTGGGTCAGTCCCTCGATCTTGTGCAGTTCCGGGCGGGCGGCCAGGGCCCGGGCGTGCCGGCGGATGTCTGCCCACCGGCCCAGCAGCTGCTCGCCGAGCGCGGCCACGTCGACGGCGGGATGTACCGCACCTGCGGGTGCGGCGGACGGGGCCTGCGCCGCTGCGGAGGCCGCGGCTGCTGTCGTCCTGGTCTGGCCCGCGGCGCGGTCCGCTAGTTCAGTCATGTCGTTTCCTTCGTTGGTTCGGACAGTAGGGGCGCGTTCCTGAGCTCGGGGGCAATCCCGAAGCAGAGCCAGTCGGTGATCTGGCGGGCCATCGCTGCCTGGTCGGGCTTGTCCGCCGAGGCCGGGCTGGCGAGCCACTGTTCGCCCGCGTTCCGGACCAGCCCGATCGCGGCGTTGGGCCAATAGCCGATCACCGCCTCCTTGCCGGGACCGGCGCCGAGGTAGCTGCGCATGGGGCGGGCAATCATGTCGCTGATGGCCGCAAAAAAGTGCCCGAGGGCCCCGGCCGTGGTGCCGCCGGTGCCGGCCGTGGTGCCGCCGGCGCCGTCGGGCTCGCCGGAGTAGCGCGTGACGAAGGTGTAGACGTTCGGGCTGGTCCCGGCCATCTGCAGGTACGCGGACACCATGGCGAACAGTCCCTCGCGGGGGGTCTGGGCCGCCTGGGCTGCCTCCTGGATGCGGCGTTGCATCTGGTTCAGCACCACTTCCCCCACCGCCTGCTGGAGCCCGGCCTTGTCGCCGAAGTAGCGGTAAAACACGGACTTGGAGGTTCCGGCCGCGGCGGCGATGTCCTCCATGGACGCGTCACTGCCGAGCGCATGCACAGCCTTGCGGGCGGCCTTGATGAGTTCCCGCCGCCGCTCCGCACGATGGGCCTGCCAGCGGGAGTCGCGGCCGTCGACGGCGCCGCCGCCCGGCGCGCCGGCAGGGGACGCGAGGGAACCGGAGGGGCCGGTGGGTGGATTGTTCACGATACCGAGCGTATCAGCTACGCTGGGTATCGATAACCCGCTTTGTTCAGAAGGAGACAGCCATGTCCGTCAACGGAGAATCCGCATCCGGGCCACAGGAATCGGCCCCGGCCGCCGCGGCAGATGCGCCGTCCCCGGCACAGGGCACAGTGGAGTCCGCCGGGCAGTCCGCAGGACCGGCACCGGTGCTCCGCAAAGCCGTGGTGGTGGGCGGCAACCGGATTCCGTTCGCCCGGACCGGGGGCGCCTACACCAGGTCCTCCAACCAGGACATGCTCGGTGCGGCCCTCGAGGGTCTCATCGCCCGCTTCGGGCTGCAGGACGAGCGCATCGGCGAGGTCGCGGCAGGCGCCGTGCTCAAGCACTCGCGCGACTTCAACCTGACCCGCGAAGTGGTGCTCGGCTCCGCGCTCGCCGCCGAAACCCCGGCGTATGACCTGCAGCAGGCCTGCGCCACCGGCCTGGAAGCCGTGCTCGGGCTCGCCAACAAAATCAAACTGGGCCAGATCGATTCGGCCATCGCCGGCGGGGTCGACTCCGCCTCGGACGCCCCCATCGCCGTCAGCGAGGGCCTCCGCGAGGTGCTGCTGGACCTGAACCGCGCCAAGACGCTGCCCCAGCGGCTCCGGATCCTCAGCCGGCTCCGGCCCAAGGACCTGGCCCCGGACGCCCCGAACACCGGCGAGCCGCGGACCGGCCTGTCCATGGGCGAACACCAGGCGCTCACCACGACGCAGTGGAAGATCACCCGTGAGGCCCAGGACGAGCTGGCCCTCAACAGCCACCGGAACCTCGCCGCCGCCTATGACGCCGGCTTCTTCGATGACCTGATCACCCCCTACCGCGGCCTGGCCAAGGACGCCAACCTCCGTGCGGACACGAGCATCGAGAAGCTGGCCACGCTCAAGCCCGTCTTCGGCAGGAACCTCGGCGCCCAGGCGACCATGACGGCAGGCAACTCCACCCCGCTGACCGACGGCGCCTCGACGGTGCTGCTCGCCTCCGAGGAATGGGCCGACGCCCACGGCCTGCCCAAGCTCGCCACGGTGCTCGACGGCGAAGCCGCCGCCGTGGACTTCGTCCACGGCAAGGACGGCCTCCTGATGGCACCGGCCTTCGCCGTGCCCCGGCTGCTCGCCCGCAACGGACTCACCCTGGCGGATATCGATTTCTTCGAGATCCACGAGGCCTTCGCCGGCACCGTGCTGAGCACCCTGGCCGCGTGGGAGGACGAGGAATTCGGCCGCACCCGCCTCGGCCTGGCGGGCGCCTTCGGCAGCATCGACCGGTCCAGGCTCAACGTCAACGGATCCTCGCTCGCCGCCGGCCACCCCTTCGCCGCCACCGGCGGACGGATCGTGGCCTCGCTGGCGAAGATGCTGCACGCGAAGGGCCGGGCGGGCGGGCGTCCGGCCCGCGGGCTGGTCTCGGTCTGCGCAGCCGGGGGCCAGGGCGTCGTCGCTGTCCTTGAAGCACGCTAGGGGGAACGGATGACGGACAAATACACCCAATTCGTAAGCCGGGGCGCCGGCAGGGACATCGCACGGAAGCTCGGACTGCCGCAGCCGGTGGTCCTCCGGCGGCACGCGCCGGGCCGGCCCCTCGTCGAGGGTCCGGTGCTGGTCCAGGGGTCCGGCGCCGGGGCCGACGAACTGGCCTCCGTCCTGCTGTCCTGGCACCTGGACGTCCGGCGGCACGCCGTTCCCAAGGAAAGGCTCGGCGCGATCATCCTGGTCCTGGACGAACTCGCACACCCGGAGGACCTGGAAAAGCCGGTCCTTGGCGCCGCGGCCTCGCTGCGTGACCTGGCACCGAACGCCCGCGTGGTCACGATCTCCCGGTCCGCTGCCGGCGCCCCGGATCCGGCGGTTGCCGCGGCCCGGCAGGGGGTGGACGGGCTGCTGCGGTCCCTGGCCAAGGAACTCCGCGCCGGCGCCACGGGCAACGGCATCCTGCTCACCGCCGCTGCCGTCACCACCAGCCCCGGCACGCTGGGGGCGCTGCGGTTCTTCCTGTCGGGCCGTTCCGCGTTCGTTGACGGGCAGTTCCTGACCGTCACCTCCGGACTGGGGCAGCTGCCGGACGACGCCGGGAAGCCCCTGGCGGGGAAGGTCGCCGTCGTGACCGGAGCGGCGCGCGGGATCGGCGCCGCGATTGCCCGCACCCTGTACCGTGACGGCGCGACGCTGGTCGTCGTCGACGTCCCGGCAGCCGGCGGGGACCTGGCAAAGGTGGCCAACGAGGTGCATGGAACGGCGCTGCAGCTGGACATCAGCCGCGAGGACGCCGGGCAGCGGATCATCGGGCACGCCATGGAACGCCACGGACGCCTGGACATCGTGGTCCACAACGCCGGCATCACCCGGGACAAGCTGCTCGCCAACATGGACCAGGACCGGTGGAACGCCGTCATCGCCGTGAACCTTGCCGCCCAGCTGCGCATCAACGCGTCGCTGCTGGCCTCGGTGCACTTCCGGAACTCGCCGCGGATCGTGTCCGTGGCGTCCACGAGCGGCATCGCCGGCAACCGCGGACAGGCCAACTACGCCGCGTCCAAGGCCGGTGTCATCGGCATGGTCCGGGCCACGGCACCCCTGCTCGCGGCGTACGGCGGCTCGATCAACGCCGTCGCTCCGGGCTTCATCGAGACCGCGATGACGGCGCGGATGCCGTTCGCCACCCGGGAAGTCGCCCGCCGGCTCAACTCGCTGCGGCAGGGCGGGGAGCCGGGAGATGTCGCCGAGGCGGTCGCCTTCCTGGCCAGCGACGCCGCGGGCGGCATCTCCGGCGAGGTGCTGCGCGTCTGCGGGCAGAACCTGGTCGGAGCATGACCGGGTCCCAGCCCGTCATCCTGGGCGAGATGCCGTCCCTCGCAAAGCTGTACGTCAACGCGGCCGCCACCGCCGCGCGGCGCCGGGTCCTCGGCACCCATACGGGCACCGCACTCCCGGAGTGCAGCCACGAGGTCCGCGGCGTGAAGGCCGAGGTGACCAATCTCACGGCCTACCAGCACCTGGTCGGCGAGACGGCGAGCGACGTCCTGCCGGCCGGGTTCCTCCACGCGCTGGCCTTTCCGCTGGCCATGAGCGTGATGAACCGGGATGACTTCCCGCTGCCCCTGCCGGGCATGATCCACCTGGGCAACAGCGTCCTGCAGTACGCCCCGCTCCGATTCACCGAGGCCCTGGATCTCCGGGCGCGGGTGGAAAAGCTGCGCGGGCACCGGGCGGGGACCGCGTTCGATGTGGTGGCCGAGGTCCGCGCGGCCGGGCAGGACGCCCTGCGCTGGCGCGGTGTGTCGACGTACCTGTCCAAGGGCGTGTTCCTGCCGGGGATCGACAAGCCCACAGCGCCCACGGTGCCGGCTGCCTTCTCCGCTCCGGATCCGACGGCGCTCTGGCAGCTGGGCGTCGACACGGGGCGGGCCTATGCCGCCGTGTCCGGCGACTTCAACCCCATCCACCTGAGCGTCCTGACGGCCAAGGCGCTGGGCCTGCGCCGGTCCGTCGCGCACGGGATGTACCTTGCGTCCAGGGCGCTCGCGGACGTGGGCGCGGTGAAGGGGGACTCGTTCAGCTGGGACGTGGCCTTCGAGGCGCCGGTGTTCCTGCCCGCTCATGTGGCCCTGGACATCAGCACCGTGCAGGACAACGACGGCGGGTGGCGGCGCTCGGACTATGTCGCCTGGAACGCGCGCTCGGGACGCAAGCACTTCAGCGGATCGGTGGCGGCACTTTAGCGCCGGGATCCGGCGCGGACGACGGCGGCGGCGGGCTTCCCGGCCGCCGCCGCCGGTTCACGCGTGGGCGGATTTGATCACCCGCAGCATGCGGTGCAGGCTCAGCAGGACGGACTCGGCCGCGCTGGCGGAGGCGGTGGCAACCTCGCGGGCGGCAATGCGGGCGGTGAGATCCGTGAGGGCGGCATCCGCGGCCGCGGTCAGCTCCGCCTGTTCCGGGGCAGCCTCCTCGATGGACCGAAGAATGTCCCCCACGGCTGCCATGGCGTCGGCGAGGGGCGCCGTGTCCTCGTCCGGTATGACGAAGGGCGTGTCCGTGGCCCAGATGACGTCCGAGAGCACCTGGGTCACATCCTGGATGTGGAAGGTGATCCGCTCGAGGTCCCGGAGGTTGCGGTAGTCCAGGTCCACGTCCCGTGGGTGGAGCCGCCGCCGGGGATTTGCCCGCCGGCTGGCGTCCGCTTTTTCCACGGCCAGCCGCACCGAGCGGGCCGAAGCTGCGAGCGCATCCGACCGGCGGGACCAGTCCTCGTGCTCGGGCGGCCAGTTCTCTTTCAGTGCCTTGCCCATGTCCTCCAGTTGCCGGGCGAGCGCCAGGCGCAGCCCGGCGATGCTGAGGGCCGCGGCTTTGAAGTGCAGCGGCGGGAAGACCAGAAGATTGACCACTATGCCCACGGTGACACCGGCGCCCATCTGGACCAGGTAGCCGAAGGAGAACTCGTCCGGGTTGTGGCCGCCGACCAGCAGGACCAGGAGCGCCGCCGTCGGAATCCAGTCGCTGCCGGAGCCGATCCCGGGCAGGCCCGCGAGGATGACACCGAGCCCCATGACGATTGCGACCGTCACCGGGCTCGGGTTCCCCAGGCTGAAGAGCATGAAGGCCAGGCCGATTCCGATCGCCAGGCCCACGAGCGTCTGCGCTCCCTGGCGCATGGAGCCGGAAACGTTCTCGTACATGGCTACCAGGGCGCCGAGCGGGGCGTAGTAGGGGTAGTCGGCCGCGGATCCGGGCATGAAGGGGGCAATGTAAAAGGCGATGCCTGCGGCGAGCGCCGCCTTCACGGCCAGCTGCAGCCGGGGCCAGACAAGCGACGGGGACACGCTGCCCACAACGATCCGCCAGAGTTTTTGGACCGGTGACGGGTGTCTGCCGGTTGCCTCTTTATCGCTGCTCATCCCGGCCCACCCTAGGTGCGGTATATTGCTGCCACAAGTGGAGGAACCCCGCCGTCCGGATTTGACCTTCCGGTCAGGCCGCCCCGTGCCCCGGGGCGACCTCCTCGCCGGCCCGGACCGGTCCGGGCGGTGTTCCGTCGCCGAACGGCCGGCCGCCGAGCGCTTCCCGGCCGTGGGCGGTCAGCCAGTTGCCCAGCTCTGGCCCCTTCGGGACGATTCCGGTGGGATTGATGTCCTCGTGGACGATGTAGTAGTGCTGCTTGATCTGGACGAAGTCGATCGTGTCGCCGAACCCCGGGGTCTGGAACAGGTCGCGGGCGTAGGCCCACAGCACCGGCATCCCGCTGAGCTTCTGCCGGTTGCACTTGAAGTGCCCGTGGTAGACGGCGTCAAAGCGGGCGAGCGTGGTGAACAGCCGGACATCGGCCTCGGTGATCGTGTCGCCCACGAGGTAGCGCCGGGCGGCGAGCCGTTCCTCCAGCCAGTCCAGGGCGGTCCAGAGCCGGTCATAGGCGGCGTCGTAGGCCGCCTGGGAGCCGGCGAAGCCGCAGCGGTAGACGCCGTTGTTGACCTCGGTGAAGACCCGCTTGTTGACGGCGTCGATCTCTTCCCGCAGGTGCTCCGGGTAGAGGTCCGGGGCGCCGGGCCGGTGGTAGGCGGTCCACTCCGTGGAGAAGTCCAGGGTGATCTGCGGGAAGTTGTTGGTGACCACCCTGCCGGTGGGGACATCAACCACGGCCGGCACCGTGATCCCGCGCGGATAGTCCGGGAAGCGGCGGAAGTAGGCGTCCTGGATCCTTTCGATGCCCAGGACGGGATCCTTGCCGCCGGGATCGAGGTCAAAGGTCCAGGAGCGGGCGTCGTGGGTGGGGCCGGGCTGGCCGAGGGAGATCACGTCCTCCAGGCCCAGCAGCCGCCGCACGATCACAGTCCGGTTGGCCCAGGGGCAGGCGCGGGCGGCGACCAGCCGGTAGCGGCCCGGTTCCACCGGCCAGCCGGGTTCGCCGTTGCGGCCCGGGGCGCCGTCCCGGGTGATCCGGTCCTCGATGTAATGGGTGTCCCGGGTGAATTCCTCCCCGCCCGTGACATAGGCGCCCTTGGTGGAGTATCCGGGATCATCAGTGTGGTCTGTGCTGGTGGATGTCTGGCTCATGGTCCCAGCCTATGCCGGGAGTGGACCATGACTGGGAAGTGTTCCGAGGACCTGCGCCATCGGCTGCCAGGCGAACCACCACGAGGCCGCCACCACGGCGGCAAACAGCAGGATCCAGACCGCCGCGGGCACCCGCGTCGCGCGGTACAGCAGGTAGGCGTCCGACGTCGGCAGCTGGTCCCTGCGCCGCAAGTGCACGGTGAGCAGCTTGCCCAGGTCCCGGACGGCGGCGACCAGGAGGGCCAGGCCCAGCACGATCATCACGTGCCCGTTGAATTCCGGCGGGACGAACAGCACCAGCAGCACGGCGGCCAGCACCGCGGCGGCGGTGATCAGCAGGCCGATGCCGTTTCGCAGGAACAGGAACGATGCCAGCAGCACCAGGGTCCCGGCCGACATCGCGGCGGGTCCCCAGCCGTTGAAGCCGCACCAGACCATCGTGGCGCCGACGACGGCCGGCACCGGATAGCCCCAGAACGTGGACCAGACGGCGCGCAGGTGGCCCCGGCTGTAGGTGGTGGTGGTGCCGGAGTGGTCCAGGCTCAGCCGGATCCCGCCCAGCCGCTGGCCCGTCATGAGGGCGGCGAAGGCATGGCCGAGCTCGTGCGTGACAGTGGCGAGCAGCCCGAAGTACCGCCAGGTGGCGCGGGGGAGGGACACCGCGACGGCGAGGAGGACCACCACGGCCAGTTCCGTGGCCGTGACGTGGGGGATGGGCGACTGGGTGAACCCGGCAACGATCCGGTCCCACCAGGCCGCGGCAAGGTTGTCCGGCGCAGCGCCGGTCGCCATCGGCGGGCTCATGCGTTCCCGTTTGCGTGCCGGAGGGCGGGAAGGAGGGCGGGTTTCCGCTCGCGCTCCTCGGGAAGGAGTATCCGGAACCGTTCGACGTCAACCATAGGCTGCAAGGCTAGCGCGGACGGCCTGCCGCGTCGAAACGGCAGGGGTCAGCGTCTACAGTGGGGCCATGGCGGACGCTACGAACCACGAAAACGAGACCATCGAAGACCAGCTGCTCCGGGAACTGGCAGCAGCCCACGGCATCGGGACAGCGTTCCGCGGCTGGGACGGCGTCGAACGCGCCGTGTCCGGCACCACCCTGTACGGAGTCCTCGCGGCCCTCGGGGTCCCGGCGAACGGGCCCGACGAACTGCAGCGCTCGCTGGGCGAGACCCGGATCGCGCCGTGGCGGCGCATCCTGCCGCCGGTCGTCGTCGGACGGGAAGGGCAGGAAGTCCACGTCGACGTCCACGTGCCGCACGGCAGTCCGGTCAGCGTCTGGATCGTGGCCGAGGACGGCAGCAGGCACGACGCGGTCCGACGCGACAACGGGGACGGTCCGGTCGACGTCGACGGCGTCCTTACCGGCCGCGCGACGTTCGCCGTCCCGGACCACCTGGCCCTCGGCTGGCACACCCTGGTTGCGGACGCGGACGGCGCCACGGCCGAGTGTCCGCTCGTGGTCACGCCGCAGCGGCTGCATACCACCGGGCTGCTGGCGGGGCGGCGGAACTGGGGGCTGACGGCGCAGCTCTACTCCGTGCGGTCCTCGCGCTCCTGGGGGATCGGCGACTTCGCCGACCTCGCCGACCTCGCCACGGTTTCGGGCCGGGAGGGTGCCGGTTTCCTCCTCGTCAATCCGCTGCACGCCGCCGAACCCCGGCCGCCGGTCGAGAATTCCCCGTACCTGCCCACCACGAGGCGGTTCTTCAACCCGCTGTACCTCCGGGTGGAGGAGATTCCCGAATACGGATACCTGGACGCGGCGGGGCTGGCCGAGGTGGAACGGCACGCCGGGCGGCTGCACACGGCCAACCGCTCCGCCGGGCTGCTGGACCGCAATGCCAGCTACGACGCGAAGCTCGCCGCCCTGGAACTGGTGTTCACGGTCCGGCGCAGCCCGGCCCGCGCACGCCAGTTCGCGGACTTCTGCACGGATCAGGGGCAGGGAATGGACGACTTCGCCCTCTGGTGCGCGCTCGCCGAACGGCTGGCGCCGTCGGCCCCGGAGTGGGCGGGGGAGGCGGCTGATCCGGGAACACCGTACTGCGCGGAACAGCGGATCCGGCTCGCCGGACGGATCGAGTTCCACCGCTGGCTGCAGTGGAACTGCGACCAGCAGCTGGAGGCGGCGCAGCGCGCGGCACGGCAGGCCGGCATGGAGATCGGCGTCATCCACGACCTCGCCGTCGGGGTGAAGCTGGGAGGCTCGGACGCGTGGACGCTCGACGGTGTGCTCGCGCGGGGCGTCACGGTGGGGGCACCGCCGGACGTGTTCAACCAGCAGGGCCAGAACTGGACCCAGCCGCCTTGGCACCCCGCGCGGCTCGCCGAATCCGGCTATGCCGCCTACCGCGACATGCTGCGGACCGTGCTCCGCCATGCCGGCGGCATCCGGGTGGACCACATCCTGGGCCTGTTCCGGCTGTGGTGGATTCCGGCGGGGGCGGGCCCGGAGGACGGCACCTACGTCTACTACGACCACGAGGCGCTCATCGGCATCCTTGCACTGGAGGCACAACGCGCCGGGGCGGTCGTGATCGGCGAGGACCTGGGCGTGTTCGAGCCCTGGGTCCGTGACTATCTCGCCGAGCGGGGGATCTTCGGCACCTCGATCCTCTGGTTCGAGCACGACGCCGGCGGACCGATTCCGCCGGAACAGTACCGCCAGCAGTGTCTCACCAGCGTCAACACCCACGATCTGCCGCCGACGGCGGGCTATCTGGCCGGCGAACACGTGACCCTGCGCGAGTCGCTGGGGCTGCTGCAGCGCCCGGTGGAGGAGGAACGCGCCGCGGCTGCCGCCGAGCAGGAAGCGGTGCTGGCCCTGGTGCGGCAGCGCGGGCTGCTGCCGGCCGGGAGCCCGGATGGCCTCACAGATGTGCAGGCCACCGTCGGGGCACTGTACGCGTTCACCGCGCTGTCGCCGTCGTCCCTGCTGGGCGTGGCCCTCGTGGATGCCGTCGGCGAGACCCGGACCCAGAACCAGCCCGGGACGAGCACGCAGTACCCGAACTGGTGCATTCCGCTGGCCGGGCCCAACGGCACGGTCCTCATTGACGAGCTGGCTGCCGACCCGGGTTTCCATTCCCTCGTCGGGACTGTCCGGCATGCCCTGCATCCGGAGGCCTGAGGGAGGCGGGGGAGCCGACGACGAACTTCGCGGGAGCCATGGCCTGCCATGGCTCCTGCCGCTACCATGATCCGATGATGCCAATCGGCACACGCCCTCTTGCTGCCGGCTTTGCGCTGGCCCTATTGCTTGCGGGCTGCACGCCACCACCGGCCCCCACCCAGCCGGCGTCGTCCCCGGCGCAGACGCCGCCGCCCTCGGTTTCCAGCCAGCCGCCGTCGCCCCCGGCCCCGACCCAGCCGCCGTCGCCGCCTTCCAGCCAGCCGCCGCCGCCCGCTGCTTCCGCCCCGGGGAACAGCGGCGGGATCGAACACATCGTCATCATCGTCCAGGAAAACAAGCCCTCCTCGCAGATCATGGGTTCCGGCGACGCCGCCTATTTCAACAAGCTGGCGGACGAATATGCGGTGGCCACCAATTACCAGGCAATCATGCACCCGAGTCTGCCCAACTACCTCGCGCTGACCAGCGGAACCAACGCCGGGATCACCAGCAACTGCAAGCCAAAGGAATGCCGGGCCGACGTGCGCAGCATCGCCGATGAGGTCTCGGAGTCCGGCCGGAGCTGGAAAATGTACGCCGAGGGCATGCCTGCGCCGTGCTCTGCGGAGAACTCCGGGCGGTACGCGGTCAGGCACAACCCGTTCATGTATTACCCCTCGGTCACGGCGGACAAGAACTCCTGCGCCGCGCACGTCGTGCCGCTCACCCAGCTGGACCAGGACCTGGCGTCCGCGTCCAGCCTTCCGAACTACCTCTTCATCAGCCCGGACCTGTGCAACGACACCCACGACTGCCCGATCCGGACGGGAGACGAGTGGCTCGCCCGGCTGGTCCCCAGGATCCTCGGCTCGCCGGCGTTCACCACCCGGAACTCCCTGCTGGTGGTCACGTGGGACGAGGGCAGCGACGGCGACAACCGGGTGGCCACGGTCTTCGCCGGGCCGGCGGCCAGGAACGGGTACACCTCCGATGCGGCGTACACCCACTACTCATTGCTCCACACGATCGAGGAAGCCTGGGGGCTGCAGCCGCTGACGGGCAACGACAGGAACGCTCCCAGCATGGCCGGACTCCTCAAATAGCCGGCCAGTCCCAATCGACGGATTGCTCCACGTGCACCCCCTGGCACGCCCAAGTAGCGGCTACTCGTTCCCTGGCGGAACCTTCGCGCTACCCTGACCGGCAAAGCGCCAGCAGCCTCCGCTGCGGACGCCCGTCCGGTGCCATGGGAGAAGTCAGATGAAAACAACTGCACGCTTGGTGGGGGCCGGCCTGGTCCTTGCTGTCGGCATTTCGGGAAGTGTGGCCGGCAATGCCGGCGCCGCCACGAGTTACAGCTTCGCGGTGATCGGCGATCTTCCCTACGGCAGCACGGAACTGGGTCTGTTTCCCGGGAAAATCAAGCAGATCAACGCGGACCCTGATGTGCGCATGGTCGGCCATCTGGGTGACATCGGCACGGGCAACTGCGCCACGAGCTACTACCAGAAGATCCTGGCGAACTTCGAGACGTTTGTGGACCCGCTCGTCTACACCCCGGGGGACAACGAATGGGCCGACTGCCACCGGGCGAGCGTCGGCAAAGCGAATCCCCTGGAACGGTTGTCCGCCGTCCGCTCCGTCTTCTTCCCCACCGCCGGACGGACCCTGGGGCAGAACAAGCTGTCCGTGACGGCGCAGTCGGGCTACAAGGAGAACGTGTCCTTCGCCGCCGGCGGGCTGACCGTTGCCACGCTGCACGTTGTCGGTTCGGAAAACGATCTGCGGCCCTGGAACGGGTTGGGCTTCACGAAGGCGACCACCGCCCAGGTTACCGAGGTAACCGAGCGGGTGGCCGCCGACGCCGCCCAGATCCGCAGCGTGTTCGCCTCGGCAAAGGCGGCCAACAGCCGCGCCGTCGTCCTGATGACCCAGGCCGACATGTTTGCACCGGGCACCCAGAATGCGGGCTACCGCAACGCGTTCCAAAGCATCGTGCGCACCATCGCGAGCGAAAGCAAGAGCTTCCAGCGCCCCGTGTTCCTGTTCAACGGCGACACCCATAGTTTCGTGCAGGACCGGCCGCTGACGAGTTCAAAATGGCTGTCCTTCTACGGTGTGTCGGGGAGCGTGCCGAACCTCACCCGGGTGACCGTCAAAGGTGCAGCCGGCGTGAACGAATGGGTCAAGGCGAACGTGGTGCCAGGCCCCGAGGTGCTGCAGATCCAGCGCGTGGCGTACCGGTAGCCGGCACGTGCAGGACAACGGGGCTGAACCACCCGGCCTCCGCTATCCCGTGGAGACGGGCGTGTCCGGCGCGGGAACCGCCATGACGTTCTGGATATGTTGCCCCCGCGCTAACATGGGCGGATGAGGCGATTAGGCAGCCGCTCTGTCATTGGATGCATCGCCGTTGGCTGGCTCCTGGCGGGGTGCGGTTCGCCGCCGGCCGCGCAAGGCACAGGCGCGATCGATCATGTCGTGATCATCGTCGAGGAGAACAAACCCGCCAGCAGTATTCTCGGCGGAAGTTCCGCCCCGTACCTCAACAAGCTGGCCAACGAATACGCCCTGGCCGCCAACTACGCTGGAATTACGCATCCAAGCCTGCCGAATTATCTGGCTCTGACCGGCGGCACCACCGCGGGCATCACGGGTGACTGCAGCCCCAAGGACTCCGGTTGCACAGCAAATGTGAAGAGCATCGCCGAGGCAGTGACACAGTCCGGACGAAGCTGGAAAAGCTATGCCGAAGGCATGCCTGCGCCCTGCCGGGCAGAGAACTCCGGACGGTACGCGGTGCGGCACAACCCCTTCATGTACTACCCCGGTGTCACTGCGGACCAGGGCTCCTGCGCCGCCCATGTGGTGCCGTTTACGCAACTGGAGGCGGACCTGAAATCCGCTTCGACCCTTCCCAGTTTCGTGCTCATCAGTCCGGACCTGTGCAACGACATGCACGACTGCCCGGTGAGGACGGGGGATGATTGGTTGTCCCGGGAGGTCCCGAAAATCCTCGGGTCCCCGGCCTTTACGACGCAGAACTCGCTCCTGGTCATTACGTGGGACGAGGGCGACGACTCCACCAACCAGTCCCTCACGATATTTGCCGGTCCGGCGGCGCGGACAGCCGTCCGATCCGATGCACCATACAACCACTATTCGTTGCTGCACACGATCGAAAACGTCTGGGGGTTGCCGCCCCTGACCGAGAACGACAGAAGCGCCCCGGTCATGGCCGATCTGCTGAAGTAGCCCCTCCGCACAGGATCGGGCGGGCGCGGCAGGATTCCGGGATCCGGACCGGGCACTAGGCAAGCGGTTGCCATCCAAGAGATGAACAGTGGATTAAATCCCCTCAGCGTGGTCGTTTCCGGTTGAAATGGTGAGTGGGCGGCTGTCATTGTGGATGCTGTTCCCAACACTTGGGAACGTTCCCAATTCTGATGGATTTCTGATGTCTTCTGAATCAACTACCGTTCAACTCCGTGCCCGAGAGCACGGTCCGGCCTCCGGCCCGGGGCGGGGGGCGGCGCGAGGCGAGGCGCGGAGGCCGCAAGATGCCGGACCTGCGGCAGTCCGCGGCAGGCGCCGCCAGCTGTGGCCGGTCCTGTGCCTGGTGCCTGCGCTGGCCTTCGTTCTCGCCTTCGACTACTGGCCGTTGTTGCGCACCATCTACATGTCTACCCAGGGCACCAACATCTTCGGTCAGGCCACCGGCTTTGTGGGCCTGAAAAACTACGCGGTGATGTTCGCGTCCGCGGATTTCCAGCACACGCTCTGGGTGACGCTGGTATTCACCGTTGCATCGGTGGCTGCCAAGCTTGTCATCGGGCTGGCGATCGCGCTTCCCCTGGCGCAGCGATTGCGCGGCACCGGGATCCTCAGGGCTGCGGTGCTGGTGCCCATGGCCGTCTCGGTGGCAGTAGCGGGACTCATCTTCAAAGCGATTTACCAGCCGCAGCTCGGGGCTGGAGACCGGGTCGCGTCCTTTCTTGGCGGCGCGGAAGTCGGCTGGCTGACCAGTCCGGACATGGCCATGGTGTCCGTGGTCGCCCTGGATGCGTGGACCGGCATCGGATTCACGGTGCTGCTGCTGCTGGCCGCGCTGGATGGCGTGCCTGAGGACGTGCTGGAGGCGGCAAGCCTGGACGGGGCCGGTCCGGTCCGCAAGGCCTGCCACATCACGCTTCCACTGATCAGCCCCACGCTTTTCTTCATTGTGGTGACCCAGTCCATCAGCGGGCTGCGCGAGTTCACTGCCATCCAGATCCTCACGGGCGGCGGGCCCGCCAACGCCACGCACACACTCGTGATCGACATCTACCGCACTGCCTTTGGCGGCGGAACGGCCGACTATGGTGCCTCCTCGGCGCGCGGCGTCGTGCTGCTGCTGATCATCCTGGCGATTTCGATCGTTCAGTTCCGTGTCCTGGAGAAGAAGGTCAATTACTCATGAAGACGGCACCCTTCAAGGCGGCGCCCCGGATTGCGCTGTACACGTATGTCGTCATCATCGCGATCCTCGTGGTGTTCCCGGTGGCCTACGCCGCTGCCGGCGCCTTCCATACTGTCCCTGCCGCCGGTAACGCAGGCCAAGGGAAATGGGGTCTGGAAAACTTCGCCACGGCACTTGATCGTGCACCGCTGCTGAAACAGGGCCTCAACTCGGCACTGGTGACGCTGGCCCAGACAGGCCTTCAGCTCCTGACAGCCATGCTTGCGGCCTACGCCCTGGTCTTCGGCCAGCTGAAGCGCCCCGGGCTGTGGTTCGGCATCTTCCTGGTGACCCTCATGATTCCGGGAGAGACGAATGTGGTCGCCAACTACCTGACCATCCGCTCCGCCGGCCTGTTCGATACCCTCGTGGCGGTATTCCTGCCGTTCGGTGCCTCCGGCTACGCGATTTTCCTGCTGCGCCAGGCGTTCCTCAATTTCCCCAAGGAGATCCACGAAGCCGCCGTCCTGGACGGATGCTCGCCCCTCGGGTTCCTGTTCCGCTTTCTGCTCCCGCTGTGCCGGCCGGCCATCATGACGGTCGCCCTGACCAGTGCGATCGCGGCTTGGAACGGATATATGTGGCCGCTGATCGTCACCGAATCACCGGAGGTCCGAACCATCCAGGTCGGAGTGTCCAGCCTCGCCGATGAAGCCAGCGTTGACGTCGGATCCGTCCTGGCCGGCCTCATGCTCGTTTCAATTCCAACAATTCTTCTCGTCATTTTCGGACAAAAATTCCTCGCAAAAGGACTTACCCAAGGAGCAGGTCGATGAACTTCAAAACCAGGCACAACCAGCCCAGACGCCGGGCAGCCGCGGCCGCGGTGCTCGCCGCAGTAGCCCTCGCCGTGGCCGGCTGCGGCACGGGGAGTGGACCCGGTGCCGGGACCCCCGCCGCGTCCGCCCCCGCAGCCAGCGACGGACCCGTCGAAATCAGCTTCTGGCATTCGGCGTCAGGTGCCGCTGCCAAGGTGGTCGACGACCTCGTGGCGAAGTACAACGCCGGAAACGACGACGGCGTCACCGTCAAGGCGGTCTACCAGGGCAGCTACGAGGACGCCATCTCCAAGTTCACCAACGCCGTGACCTCGGGAGGAACGCCGGACCTCATGCAGGCCAGCGACGTCAACACCATGTTCATGGTGGATTCGGGCCTCGTCACGCCGGCACAGGATGCCATCGCCGCCTACCAGGTGCCTTACGCGGCGGACAAGCTGTCTCCGGCCGTGAAAAACTACTACACGATCGACGGCAAGCTGTGGTCCGTTCCCTTCCAGGTCTCCCAGCCCATGGTGTACTTCAACCCGGAGCTCATCAAGAAGGCCGGGCTTGATACCAACCGGCTGCCTGCCACCACGGCCGAGCTGTTCAGCTGGGCGCAGACCATCAAGGACAAGACCGGGGTATCGGGACTGACGTTCCACCTCAACCCCTGGTGGAACGAACAGTTTGCCGCCAGTGCCGGCGTCGAATACTGCACCCCGGAGAACGGCACCAAGAGCTCAAAGGTGGATGCCATCCGCTACACCGAGCCCAGCCAGCTGGGCGTGTGGAACAAGATCCAGGAACTCTACGGCTCGAAGGCCATCTTCAATGTGGGCAAGGACGGCACTGCAGCGCAGAACGCCTTCACGGGCGGCAGCGCTGCCATGCTGCTGGCATCATCGGGCACCCTGGGCAACGTGGCCAAGGCCAAGGGGGCCGACATTATTACGGCGCCGTTCCCGGTGGATGATGCCGGCAAGGGCGGCAGCGTTCCCGGCGGCAACTCGCTGTGGATCGTAGGCAAGGACAAGAGCGGGGCCAAACAGCGGGCCGCTGCCCGGTTTGCGGCGTTCCTTGCATCCCCGGAAAGCCAGGTGGCCAGCTTCCAGGGATCCGGCTTCCTGCCCGCGTCCACGGATGCCCAGGCGTCAGCGGCGAGCTCGGCAACCCCGGCACAGCAGGTGCTCCTTGACCAGGTGGCCGGCACCAAGTCCAACACGGTCACCGCGGGATGCCACAGCGGCGCCTTGAACAGCACCCGGCTGGAACTGCAGCCGGTGCTCGAACAGATTGCGGCCGGCGCACCGGCCGAGGCCGCCTTCAATCAGGCTGAAACCAAGGCGAAGGAAGCCATCGAGTCCTACAACATGCGGGCCGGAAAATGACGGCCGCAACGGCAGGAGCCGTGGAGGTGCCGGAGATGGTGGAGGAATTCGCGGACCCCTACCGGTATGGCGTTTTTCTTCGGCCGTCGGCCGAGCTGGGCAGTGCGGCCCTTGCCGCGTACGACGTCGTCACCCGCCAGTTCGGCTTCACGGCAGCGGCCGCCTACCCGCCTCATATGACGCTCGTGGGCAATTTCGCCGTCGATCCCGCACACGGCGAAGACGGCCTCGTGGCCGTGCTGAACGGCGTTCTGGAGGGGGCCCCGGCCCTGGCCATCCACAACTCCGGGCTGGGCCTGCAGTTCGGAACCTCCATCGGCTACCAGGTGGACGGCGACGGGCACGGGGGTATCAACACCGGGCTCCATGCCCTGGTCGGACGGCTCTTCGACGGCATTTCGCGCGTCCGCGTCTTCCCGGCGTCGGACCGGCGCATGGCGCAGCGGAGGCTGGAAGGCGGACACACGTTCCAGGGACACGTGACGGTCCTGGGGCACGACGGGTCCCGCAACCCGGAACTGGTCCGGGAAGTGCTGGACTACCTGGCCCCGCTCGGGCTCGACGGGCCCGCGAGCTACCGCGGGGACACCGTGACCCTGTACCGGTTCAACTCGGACAACTGGTCGGGAGACTATTGGGAGACCATGGACTGGGAAGTCATCCGCAGCTGGGCACTCAGCTGACGGCTGTGCCCGCTGTGGCTCCGGCATGGAAGCTCAGCGGGGCCAGCCTGGTTTCCGGGGCCGCAGCCGGATCCGCGAAGCGCCGGGTCAGCGCGGCCCAGGTGAGGCGGGCAATCCCACGGACATCCGTCACATAGCCCGTGAGATCCCACCGCAGCGGCACAACGGATTCATTCATGTCCAGTGCCAGGACGGTCAGCGCGGCTGGAACTGCCAGTCCGCTCGACTCGGCTGCCGCCACAGCCGCCAGCGCCGCCTCCTGGCTCAGGGCAACGACGGCCGTCGCGGCGCCCGGTCCGCACAACCGGGGGATGGCTTCGGACGCGGCCTGCAGACTGGGTCCGAAGTCATAGCCGGTCTCCACCAGATCCGTCCGGATTCCTGCCGCCGCAGCAGCATCGAGAAAAGCCGTGCGCCTGGGCAGCGCGGAGTAGCTTGACGTTGAGTCGAAGAGCAGGATCCGCCGGTGGCCTGTGGCGGACAGCAGGCGGACAGCCTCCAGTGCGGTGCGTTCCGCATCAAAACGGACGACGTCCGCCCCGGTGCCGGGCGCATCGCGCCCGATCGCGACGGACGGCAGCCGGGCGGCAACGGCGGCGATCGCTTCGTTGGGCAGGGTTCCGCTGCCGATGACCAGGCCCCCGACCCTGAGCTCCAGCAGGGTTTCCAGCGCGCGCTGTTCGCTGGCTTCGTCCAGGTTTCCGGTGACGGCCACCATGCGGTAGTCGTCCAGATTCGCGGCGGACTGGAGCTCGGACATGAGCTGTGCGTAGAACGGCGAGGTGGATCGCCGCAGCAGCACACCCACGGTGCGCGTCCGTCCCGAGACAAGCGTCTGCGCGGCAACATTGACCCGGTACCCCAGTTCGTGGGCCGAGACCAGAACCTGGGCCCGGGCAGCCGGGCTCGCCGCGCCGTTGCCGCTGAGCACACGGGAGACGACGGATTTTGAGACACCTGCATGGCGGGCCACATCAATGATGGTCGGCAATCGATTCTCAGGCATGACTACTTGTTAGCACGAAAACGACAGGAGAACGTAAATGGATCAATGGGTATTGTTCGATGTCGGAGGCGTACTGATAGACGCCCCGCTGGATTTTGACGAGTTCGCCACAATCCTGGACACGGCGGATGATGGCGCACTCCGGACAGCATTCGAACGGAACCGGGCCGCCTACGACGCCGGCGGCAGTGCCAGCGAATTCTGGGGGGCCGTTGCCGCCGATCTCCGTCCGGGACCCGTTCCGACGGAGACGGTGCTGCGGCTGGTGGCAGCCGAGTGCCGGAGATGGGTAGCCCCGTCCGAAGCTGTCACGAGGCTGGTCCACGGGCTCCGCTCGGCCGGGTACCGGCTGGCGATCCTTTCCAACGCACCCGTTGAGCTGGCGGCGGCCATGAGGGCATCCACGCTGGGCGCGGAATTTGACGTGCTGCTGTTCTCCAGCGAGATCGGAGCCTCCAAACCCGCTGCGGAGTCGTACCTGGCAGCCCTGGCGGCGCTGCAGTCCGCGCCGGAGCGCATCGTCTTCTTCGACGACCGCCCCGAGAACGTGGAATCGGCCCTCCGGCTTGGACTAAGGGCAACGCTTTGGCCGGGCGCCGACGTGGCCGCGCTGGCCCTTTAGGAAATACCGCCGCGTGACCGACGGGCAAATTTCCCGGTCCCGGCCGGAGCCGCCACCGGCCGCCCTGGTGTGCCGGTCAGCGGGGCCCGATCTGGTCCAGCGTGTAGCCATCCGGGTAGACCGATGTCCCGGTCTTCCCCGGCACGAACGAAGGCTGTGTCGGGAGCGGGCGCATGGACGCTCGAACAGCCCGGAACCGCAGCACGGCGTTGAAGACGAGCCGCAGCCAGGCCGGCGACGGTTTGAGCCCGAGGGCCGCTGCCACGCGGGGCTTGTCCATCATGAGGGCAAGAACTACCGGGGTCAGCGGGCGCAGGAACCGGTGCAGGCGCACCTTCAGTGCCTCCACGGTCGCGCCAAGCAGCGAGCTGCCCTCCGGGCTGGGCCCGAGCCACCGTTCCTCGTAGTCGTCCAGGAAGCGGCCCGCGGCCGCAAGGGTCGGCGGGGCCGGGTCAAGACCCATCCGGCGGCCAAGCTCGGCGTAGAACGCCACGGCGGCTTCCTCCTCAAGGGCGGTCAGCTTCCGCCAGCCGTGCTGGTCGACCCAGCGCAGCGGCAGGACAAGCAGTGTCATGAGCACGTAGAGGAAGTCCTCGCTGCTGCCCGGAACTCCCTGGTGCACCCGGCGCAGGAGGGCGGTCATGGCCTGGCCGCGGTCGCTGTCGAACCCGTTGGCGATGATCTCGTGGATGACGATGCCGGTGTCGTAGGAGCGCTTCATGGGGCGCTCCCGCATTTCGCCGCGGTCGGCAAGGGTCCGGGCGATCGAGGGGATGGCGAAGTTCCGGTAGTAAGAGACGAAGAAGCCCGCGTGGATCTCCTTCTGGAAGTCATACAGGACCATGGTCCGGTAGATCGCGTAGGGGTCCGCACCCGCCGGCAGGCTCTTCCGGGTCGGATGGGCCAGGCCTGAAAGGATCCGGCCGCCGAGGCCCGGGTTCACGATGTCCGCTCCAGATTGAGATCCGACTCGACGGTGAGCAGGTAGGCCCGGTCGCCGTCGGTCAGCGCGGACCGCGCCGCGCCGGCGGCCAGCTCGGCGTCCCAGATTTCCACGATCATGCGGTGCAGGCGCTCCTGCGGGCGCGCGGCGGCGTCGGTCTCGAGCAGCCTCGCCATGTCAGCATTCTTCAGGGCCTTGACCCGGATGGGTTCAATCTTCGCGATGGTCCGCAGCATGCGGAGCGAAGCAAGCCTGCGGGCGGCGCGTCCGGCTACGGCGGGGATGGTCAGGCCCACACCGACAAGCACGATGGCGAACATCTCCAGCATTTGGAACGGGGCATTCGCTGCCCCGTGGAGTGGTGTCAGCTGCGGGAACGCATGGCTGAGGATGCCCAGGGCCATAAGCACCATCGTCACGACGCTGATAACGGAGCCCAGACCGACCATGGAGAATCCGATCCGGAAGGACTGCCTCATCCGGGGTACGAACCGGCAGCATGCCCAGGCGATCTCGCCGCAGGACCACCCGATGAAGGCGATCATCATCAGCGAGAAGGGCGCGGCAAACGGGAACCGGTGGTATTCGCCCCAGGTCGCTGTCGACGGCATGGGCCCGGTGAGGAAGAAGAAGGCAGCCTGGAGTACCAGCGTGACGGCCACCGGCAGGCAGCGGATCCACGCAGCCCGCTTGTCGGCTTCCGGGGAGATCGCGTTGACGACGGCGGTGCGCAGGAACCAGAGGCCGACGATCATGAAGGTGTTCACGGCCAGCTTGGCCAGGTTTGTCCCGCCCAGCAGGGCATCCGTGAAGAGATACACGCCGGGGTTGCCTAACAGGGATGATGAACCGGCGAACATCGCGGCAAGGAACACCGGGTCCTTGCCGTTTCGGGCTACGGCCGGGACGCGGGCAAGGGCAAGCAGGAACAGGGCCCCCGCCATGAGGAAGTGCATCATCCGAATACCGCCCCGAACTTTCCGGGCTGTCCGTCAGGACGCTCAAGAGACCGGCGGATCCGGGAGGCGAGGCAGTCCGCGAGGAGTTCTGCGGTCACCTCGAACTCGTCCTGGAAGTCAGTGCGCTTCAGGGCCGTGATGACCCGCCCCGGGTCCAGATCCGGGAAGAATACCTTGGCGTAGTCATGACTCACGACCTCCTGCTCATGGCGGAGGATCATGTGGGCGAATTCGTGGAGGATGATCTGCTGGCGGTGCACCTCGGACGCGGCCGGCGCGTGAAAGATGAGATCCATGCTGTCGAGGCCGAACCACAGACCGCAGACCTTGTCTGTCGGAGTGCTGTCCATGGGCTTGATGACGATTTTGCGTCCGCTGGCCGTCTCGAGATGGGACTGGACGGACCGCAGGGACACGGGTTCCAGCAGATTCAGCTGCTCTTCTGCAGCCCGGGCCCGTTCTCGGGCGGCACGGTAGTACATATGGCGGGAATCCTCGGCTCTTTTACTTTAAGTGAGCGTGGAGCCGCCACCATCCACGGTTTGAGCGTAGCAGAGCGGCGGGGGCGTCGGCGGTCAAATGACCTGCTCAGACTCCGGTTCCATGAGTGCCGGCCAGGTGTTCGTCGATGAGGTCCCGGATCTGCAGGAGCGTCTCGGCCGACAGCCCGTCCAGCTGGCGGGCGGCGAAATTGCGGACTTTGTTTGCTTTCATCGTGGCCAGGAGCTCCAGCTGGGCCTCAACCTTCGGCGGGAGGTCCTCCTGGCCCTCCACCAGGTAGCCGCGGTTCACGCCGAAGAAGCCAGCAAGGTTCCGGAGGAGCTCAGTTTTCTTCACCTCGGGTCCGGAGCCGGCGCGCATGTAGTGCCACCGGGCGCGGGAGATGGGAGTTCCGGCCCTGTCCATGGCCTCGCGGACGTCGTTGAAGGTGATTTTCCGGCCTTCGGCCTCCGCGGAGTCCAGCAGGAGGTTCAGCTTCCGGGCCAGAGCCGCACCTGGCCGGGAGTCGCCCGAGGGAACATTTGTCATGCCTGTTCCTTTCGGTGTCGATGGTGGACGACTTGTGACTCTACCAGATTGGACATGTCCAATATCTATGCATACGCTCAGGATTCGGGAATTAGACACGTCTAATCACCGGTCCGTTGCAGTGAATGCTGGCTCCTGCCACCATCTCCGCTGGGCGGGGGGTCCGGCAGGCGGGACCCGTGGCGCGTCGTCACCCGAAGACACCGTAGTCCGGCCGGATCATTGGGGGCCGGCCGGACCACGGTTTTCCACGGAAAGCGCTGCGGTATCGCGGTGTAGCCGCCATCGCCTGGGCGGGCCGTCAGCCGTGCTGTTGAGCACCAGCCCGCGGCGGCGGCGTGGGGGAGATGCACATCACAGACGACACGCGTTGGGTCTTCCGGCTTTCCGGCTAGGGTTGATACCTGAAGAGCCCCGTTGCATCCCCCAATAGCAGCGGGGCTCTTCGCTGCCCGGAACGGTGGCGCCGGTTGGAATCCTGGGCACGCCAGCCTGAAGGTATCCGCCGGGCTGACAGGAGTTACGGCGCGTGACCTGGACCAGGCGGTGAAGCCAGGTACCGTTTCCCGCCGCGTGCTCACGGATCAGGGGCGCCCGTCGAGGCACCGTACTTCGACAGCACCGAAGCCCTCGGGCCGGTCAAGGCTGATTCAGGCGGGCTTTTCTATTCCGGCTTTTCTTTGGACAGCGCGATAATCCAGTCAGGGGTTTCATCGCCGATGAGCTTGTCCAGCGTCACGCGTGCCTTCGCGGCAGCGATCTGAACCTTTCGATCCTCAGGGCTGACCGATGCCGGACGCCGGGACGGTGCGATTGCGTCCGTCTCGGACTGAGAGGGCCTACGTCGGGTTACCGGGTGTGCCATGGCCATCGTCAACCTCCTACCTGCCTGTGTCGTCACTGGTGTCTCCCTCATTGTCGCTTGTTGCCTCGGCGGCGTCCACCCTCGTCAGGACCGCGTCGACGCGATCAGCGACGACAATCGTCCCGCCGGCTTCCGCCTGGCGCGCCCTGTCTGCCGCCTCAAGCGGGTCCTCCGTACCGATTTTCAGCAGAACACCATCTTCTGGTGTGGCCAGCTTGCTCTTGCCAAGGATGTTGATGGCTTGCTGGCCCAACTCTGCACGCGTGGGTTGGTCGGAGATGGATGCATCCAGCGCCCACTGCGCCCGCCGCCACCATTCGGCCCGGTTGTCCGCACGGCGCCTTTGCCACAAGGCGGCGAAAGCAATTGCGGCTGCAATCACGGCGGCGATCAACGGCGCGAATGCCGCCCATACCTGCCAGTCGGCAGCCGGGGCAGCATGCACGATGACGTCGAGGGGGCTCGGGGAAGGAGTTGGGTTCACCTGACCAGCTTAGGGTCGGGCGCGGACGGTATTGGGCGTTAGGCATCTGGCGTGGTGTGGCCGGAAAGCTCACGCTGAGCAGAAACCTCGCGTTCTCCTATGTGACAGAAAAAAACCCCTGGAATCCGTGGATTCCAGGGGTTTTCCCTTGTGCGCGGAGGGGGACTTGAACCCCCACCCCCTTTCGAGGACTAGCACCTCAAGCTAGCGCGTCTGCCATTCCGCCACCCGCGCAGGTGGTAATTCGGGGAAGCATTCCGCCTTTCAGCGTTTCGCTTTTCTCCGAAGCAGCGAGAAAGACTCTAACACGAAGTTTCGGGAAACATCCAATCGGGGCTTGTGGGTAGGCTGAAGCCAGCAATTGAGCCGCCTCACGAGGAGCGATACATGACCGACACCAGGCCCGAGGACGAAGTCGTCAGGATCTGCCAGGAACTCATCCGGATTGACACCTCCAACTACGGCGACGGAACCGGCCCGGGGGAGCGCGCTGCCGCCGAATACACCGCCGGGCTGATGGCGGAGGTCGGGCTGGACGCGGAAATCTTCGAATCCGCCCCGGGCCGGGCCAGCGTGGTGACCCGCCTCGCGGGGGAGGACCCCTCCGCCAGCGCCCTCGTGGTCCACGGGCACCTGGACGTCGTCCCGGCGCTGCGCGACCAGTGGTCGGTGGACCCCTTCGGCGCCGAACTGAAGGACGGCATGATCTGGGGCCGCGGCGCCGTGGACATGAAGGACATGGACGCCATGATCCTGTCCGTGCTGCGGAACTTCGCCCGCACCGGCCGCAAACCCAAGCGGGACCTGATCTTCGCGTTCTTCGCCGACGAGGAGGCCGGCGGCACCTACGGCGCCCGTTACGCCGTCGACAAGCGCCCCGACCTCTTTGAAGGCGCCACCGAGGCGATCTCCGAGGTCGGCGGGTTCTCCGCCACGATCGGCGGCCAGCGCACCTACCTGCTCCAGACCGCCGAAAAGGGCCTTTCCTGGCTGCGCCTGGTGGCGCACGGCCGGGCGGGCCACGGATCCCAGATCAACACGGACAACGCCGTGACCCGGCTTGCCGGTGCCGTCTCGCGGATCGGCGAATATAAGTGGCCGGTGGAGCTCACCCCCACCACGCGGCAGTTCCTCGACGGCGTGACGGAACTCACCGGCGTGGAATTCGATCCGGACGATCCTGACAAGATCCTCAAGGAGCTCGGCACGGTGGCCCGCTTCGTCGGCGCGACCCTGCAGAACACCACCAACCCCACCCTGCTCAAGGGCGGCTACAAGCACAACGTGATCCCCGAATCGGCCGAGGCCCTCATCGACTGCCGGACGCTGCCCGGGCAGGAGCAGCACGTCCTGGAGACCGTCCGCGAACTCGCCGGCACCGGCATCGACATCAGCTACGTCCACAACGACGTCTCCCTCGAGGTGCCGTTCGCCGGCAACCTCGTCGATTCCATGATCGACGCCCTGCACGCCGAGGATCCGGGCGCGAAGGTCCTGCCGTACACGCTCTCCGGCGGCACCGACAACAAGTCGCTGAGCCGGCTCGGCATCACCGGCTACGGTTTCGCGCCGCTGCAGCTCCCGGACGAACTGGACTTCACCGGCATGTTCCACGGCGTCGACGAACGCGTGCCGGTCGATTCGCTGAAATTCGGGGCCCGCGTGCTGGACACCCTGCTCAGCAACTACTGATCCCCCCGATTATGACACCTGTTGAAATCCTCCCCGAGCCCCTGCTGGAACGGATCCGCGGCCGCGCCGCCGGCTACGACCGCGACAACGCGTTCTTCCACGAGGACCTGGCGGAACTGGCCGCGGCGGGGTACCTGAAGATCTTCGTTCCGGCGTCCGACGGCGGCCTCGGGCTCGGGCTCGCGGCGGCGGCTGCGCTCCAGCGGCGGCTGGCGACGGCGGCCCCGGCCACCGCCCTGGCGATCAACATGCACCTGGTCTGGACCGGCGTCGCCCATGTCCTCGCCGCCCGCGGTGACAGCTCGCTGGATTTCGTCCTGCAGGACGCCGCGGCGGGGGAGATTTTTGCCTTCGGAAATTCGGAGGCCGGGAACGACTCCGTGCTGTTCGATTCCCGTACCGAGGCCGTCCCGCAGCCCGGCGGCGGGTACAGCTTCGCGGGCCGCAAGATCTTCACCAGCCTGTCCCCGGCGTGGACGCGGCTGGGGATCTTCGGCAAGGACGCCTCGGCCCGGGACGGCGAGGGGGAACTGGTCCACGGGTTCATCACCAGGGACACGCCCGGCTACGAGATCCTGCCGGACTGGGACACCCTCGGCATGCGCGCCAGCCAGTCGAACACCACGGTCCTCGACGGCGCCGTCGTTCCGGCTGACCGGATCTTCCGCAAACTGCCGGTGGGCCCGAACGCGGACCCGCTGATCTTCGCGATCTTCGCCTGTTTCGAGACGCTGCTGGCGGCGGTGTACACCGGCATCGGTGAACGGGCGTTCGCGCTGGGGGTCGAGGCGGTCAAGCGCCGGACCTCGTTCAGGAACGGCGGCCGCAGCTACGCGCAGGACCCCGATATCCGCTGGAAGGTGGCGGAGGCCGCGATGGCCCTGGACGCGCTCTACCCGCAGCTCGCCGGTGTCGCCGCGGACGTGGACGCCCTGGCCGACCACGGCGCCCAGTGGTTCCCCAAACTGGTGGGCCTCAAGGTCCGGGCGACGGAGACCGCGCGGACCGTGGTGGACCTGGCGATCCGGGTGTCCGGGGGCTCAAGCTACTTCCGCGGCTCCGAGCTGGAGCGGCTGTACCGCGACGTGCTGGCGGGCATGTTCCACCCCTCCGATGACGAGTCGGCGCACAACACGGTGGCCTACGCCTGGCTCGGGCCGCTGGAGACGCCCTGACCCGGGGGCCGCAGGCGGCCTACACGGTCCGCTGCACCTGGATGACCTTCCGGCGCAGCCAGAAACGCCGTCCGCCGCCCAGATAGAGGACGCTGCGCTCGAGTTCCCACTTGCCGTACTCGGAATGCTCCGCCAGCCGGCGGCGGGCGTCAGGCAGTGAATCCTCAGGACTGACGGTCAGCACGAGGTATTCGTACTGCTTCACATAGTCCCGCTCCCGCCGGACCGAACTGCTCAGAAAATGTTCCTTCATTGCTCTCCATTTTCGTCTTTTTCCGGCTAACGTGAAGTCATGAGCATCGATCCGCGTGTCGCGCTTGAATCCCTGACTGCCGCCTTGCAGGAGCACCTGGCCACCGCCGCCGCACGCCGTGGCGATGGGGATCCCGCGGTCGAAGCGGCCTTTTTCGCCGTTGCTGACGCCTTCGAAGTCTATGACGACTCCCTCTACGAAGCCTACGGTGAAGTGACGCCGCTGGAAGTGATCGACGACGACGGCGAGGACGACGAGGAAGAAGACGTCGACGACGAGGAAGACCTCGAAATCCTGCAGGACCAGGACTGATCCCTCAGGCCGGGTCGGAGACGTCTTCCAGCGCCTGGGCGATCTCCGGGGGGAGCGGTGCCAGCGTTGAATCCAGGATTTCCTTGAGCTGCACCGGCGTCCGTGCGCCCACGATCGCGGTGGCAACACCGTGCTGGGACAGCAGCCAGCTCAGCGAGACGTCCAGGGCAGTCCGGCCGAGCCCCTTCGCGGCCATCGCCACGGCTTCCACCACGCCGGAGGCGTCGTCCTCCAGATAGGGCTGCACGTAGCCCGCGAGCCTGTCATTCGCGGCACGCGAGTCCGCGGGGATGTGGCCCCGGTACTTCCCGCTCAGGACGCCGCGGCCCATCGGACCCCAGGCCATCAGGCCCAGGCCGGCGTCCTCGATCGCCGGAATCAGCTCCGTTTCGGGGCTGCGGTGCAGCAATGAGTACTCCGACTGGTTCGCGACCAGCGGGAATCCCGCGACCGCCGCCGCCTTGGCCGTCTGCCAGCCGTTGAAGTTGGACACCCCCACGTAGCGTGCCCGGCCGGAGCGGACCGCGAATTCGAGCGCGGACAGGGTTTCCTCGAGCGGCACGTTGGGATCCCACGCCTGGGCAAACCAGAGATCCACGTAGTCGGTGCCCAGCCGGGCGAGGCTCGCGTCCAGCCCCGACAGCAGGCCGTTGCGGGAGGTATCGACGCTGCGGCGCCCGCCCGACGTCGAATATCCCGCCTTGGTGGAGAGGACGAGCTCGGAACGCGCGACGACATCGCCCAGCATCGCGCCGAGCATCGCCTCGGCCTGGCCCTCGGCGTAGGACGCCGCGGTATCGATCAGGGTCCCGCCGCCGTCCACGAAGGCACGGAGCAGCCCGGAGGCATCCTGCTCATCGGTCCCCCGCGACCAGGACATGGTGCCAAGGGCGAGGGCGGACACGCGCAACCCACTGTTGCCGACATAACGCTGCTGCATGCCAGCAAGCTTACGGTGCTTCGCCCGGTTCATACCGTAGGGTCTGTAAACGTGAATTGGTTTGAAGCCGCCCTACTGGGCCTCGTACAGGGACTGACAGAATTCCTCCCGGTCTCCTCCAGCGCCCACCTGCGGATCGTGGGGTCCTTCCTCTCGAACGCCGCCGACCCCGGCGCGGCGTTCACCGCCATCACCCAGCTGGGCACGGAGACCGCCGTCATCGTCTACTTCCGGCACGACATCGTGCGGATCGCCAAGGCCTGGTTCGGTTCGCTGACCGGCAGGGTGCCCCGGCAGGACCCGGACGCACGGATGGGCTGGCTCGTGATCCTCGGCAGCCTGCCGATCATCGTCCTCGGGCTGCTCTTCCAGGACCAGATCGAATCGGTGCTCCGCAGCCTGTGGATCGTTGCGACCACCCTGATTGTCTTTGGCCTGTTCCTCGCGGTTGCCGACGCCGTCGGGCGCCAGGACCGCGAGCTGAGCAGGCTCAGCTACAGACACGGGATCCTGTACGGCCTGGCGCAGGCCATGGCGCTGATCCCGGGCGTGTCCCGGTCCGGCGGAACCATCACCGCCGGCCTGCTGATGGGCTACACCCGCGAGGCCGCGGCCCGCTACTCCTTCCTGCTCGCCATCCCCGCCGTCTTCGGCAGCGGCCTGTACCAGCTCTACAAGGTCCTCTCCAAGGAGGGCATCGCCGGACCGTACGGCCTCCCGGAGACCGCCCTCGCCACGGTCATCGCGTTCGCGGTGGGCTATGTCATCATCGGCTGGTTCCTGAAATTCGTCTCGACCCGGAGCTACCGCCTGTTCGTCTGGTACCGGATCTTCCTGGGCCTGGCGCTGTACCTGCTGCTCGGTTTCAATGTCATCAGCGCCTAGCATTAGGCTTGGGCTGTGAAGTCCTGGATATCCCGCCCTGTTCCCCGGCTGCCGGGCAGCATGCCTGCCCTCCGCCTCTTCGACACCGCCAAAGGCGGCCTCGTCACCCTCGAGGCAACGGGGGAGCAGTCCATGTATGTCTGCGGAATCACCCCGTATGACGCCACCCACATGGGGCACGCGGCCAGCTACCTCGCCTTCGACCTGCTCAACCGGGCCTGGCGGGACGGCGGCCAGCAGGTCTCCTACGTCCAGAACGTGACCGACGTCGACGACCCCCTGCTGGAGCGCGCGACGGCGACCGGCGTCGACTGGCGCGAGCTCGCCGCCAGCCAGATCAAGCTCTTCCAGACGGACATGGAAGCCCTCAACGTCCTGGCGCCCGACCACTACGTCGGCGCCGTCGAGGCCATCCCCGCGATCGTGCCCGCCATCGAGCGCCTCCTGCGCCAGGGCCTGGCGTACCGGGTTGCCGGCGGCGCCGGCGAGCCCGACGGCGATGTCTACTACGACGTCGAGGCGGCCGGCAAGCACTCCGCCGACGCCGTCGGCGCGTGGACCCTGGGTGCAATCTCGGGCCTCTCCGACGCCGAAATGCTGGAGCTGTTCGCCGAACGCGGCGGGGACCCCGGCCGCGCGGGCAAACGCCAGGCACTCGATCCGCTGCTGTGGCGGGTCGCCCGCGAGGGCGAGCCGTCCTGGGAGGGCGGCGAACTCGGCGCGGGCCGGCCCGGCTGGCACATCGAATGCACCGTCATTGCCCACGAGTACCTGCCGGCGCCGTTCACGGTGCAGGGCGGCGGCTCGGACCTGATCTTCCCCCACCACGAGATGGGCGCCGGGCACGCCTACTCCCTCGCCGGGGTTCCGCTGGCACGCCACTTCGCGCACGCCGGCATGGTGGGCCTGGACGGCGAGAAGATGAGCAAGTCCAAGGGCAACCTGGTCCTGGTTTCCAGGCTCCGGGCCGCCGGGGAAGAGCCGGCGGCCATCCGCCTGGCGATCCTGGCCCACCATTACCGCTCCGACTGGTCCTGGACCGATGCCGGCTTTGCCGAAGCCAAGGCGAGGCTGCAGACCTGGCGTGAGGCCCTCGCCGTGGCGCCCGCGGGCTCCGCGGCCGCGCTCGTGGCACGCATGCGCGGTGCGCTGTCCAACGACCTGGATGCCCCGGGCGTACTGGACGCCGTGGACGAATGGGCCCGGACTGCCCTCAACGGCGGCGGTACCGGCGCGGCAGGAGACGCTGCACTGGTCAGCGACGCCGTCGACGCACTCCTCGGCGTCGAACTCTAAACCGCAGAACCGGGCGGCCGGCCCTGCGGTTCTTCGAGGTGCAGGCCGGCGCCGGGCTATTGCTTGTCCTTGCCCCGCCGCTTGAGGTAACGCTCGAATTCGCGGGCGATCGATTCGCCGCTGGCCTCGGGGAGGTCTGCGGTGTCCTTGGCTTCCTCGAGCTGGCGGACATAGGCGGCGATCTCCGGATCCTCAGTGGCCAACTCGTCGACGCCGCGTTCCCAGGCGTCTGATTCCTCGACGAGTTCCGTGGTGTCCAGGGGGACCTGCAGGAGCTCCTCGATCCGGTGGAGCAGCGCCAGCTGCGCCTTGGGGGACGGCGCCTGGGCCACGTAGTGGGGCACGGCGGCCCACAGCGAGATGGTGGGCAGGCCGGCCAGCAACGCTACTTCCCCGAGCACGCCGACGATCCCCACGGGACCCTCATACTGCGACGCCTCCAGGTCCATCCGCTCACGCAGGGCGCTGTCATCCGTGGAGGCGCTCACGGGGATCGGACGGCTGTGCGGCACATCGGCGAGGAGGGCACCGACCAGGATCACGTAATCCACGTGGAGCGCCTCGGCGTGCACCAGCAGCTCCGCCGTGTAGGCGCGCCACTTGTAGGACGGCTCCGTGCCCTGGACGAAGATGACGTCCACGTTGGAGTCCGGAACGCTGGCCTTGTGGATCCGGGTGGACGGCCATTTGATCTTCCGCTCACCGGACGGGGTCCGGCGGATCGTGGGCCGGGTGAACTGGAAGTCGTAGTACTCATCGGCGTCGATCGAGGCGACCTTCTTGCCGCCCCAAAGCTTGTTCAGGTAGTGCAGCGCATCGCTCGCGGCTTCCCCGGCGTCGTTCCACCCTTCGAAGGCGGCAAGCATCACCGTGATGCGCTGGCCGTCCGGCACCGGCTGCAGCAGCCGTTCCGGTTCAGGCACGGCGCCCGTTTCCGTGGTGTCTCCGTCGAAGCTGTTCATCTCTTCACCCTACGTCCATGGGGTGGACCCGTGCATGGAATGAAGCGCCGCAAATCGCTGCCGGCGCCCCGAAACCGTCCGCAGGGCCCGGCAGCGGCCGCTGATATTCGCCAACGGCGTAGCGCGCGGCACTGGAACGGGGCCGCACCGTAGACTGGAAGGCATGCGATCCTCAGCCCCCCGGCCCCTGCTCAAAGCTGCCCTCTGGGACATGGATGGCACCATCGTCGACACCGAGCCGTACTGGATCGAAGCCGAGCACGCCCTGGTGGCCGCCCACGGCGGCCAGTGGTCGCACGCGCAGGCCATGCAGCTGGTCGGCCAGTCCCTCGTCTTCTCCGCCGGAATCCTGCAGGACGCCGGCGTGGATCTGGAGCGCCGGGAAATCATCGGCATCCTCACGGCCCACGTGATCAGCCAGGTCCGGAATTCCGTGCCCTGGCGGCCCGGTGCGCGCGAACTGCTCGACGAGCTCCACACGGCAGGCGTCCGCTGCGTCCTCGTGACCATGTCCGAGGGCCCGCTCGCCCGCGAAATCGTCGGGAGCCTGCCCAAACCGTACTTCGACTTCCTGGTCACGGGGGACACCGTCACGCACGGAAAACCCCACCCGGAGGCGTACCTGAAAGCCGTCGAACTGCTGCAACTGCAGGATCCGGGGCTGACCCTGCACGAATGCGTCGCGCTGGAAGACTCCGTGCCGGGCGTCGCCGCCGCGGTGGCCTCCGGCGTCGTGACCGTCGCCATCCCGCACATCATGCCCCTGCCGCACGATCCCCGCCGCGCCACCTGGGACACCCTCGAGGGACGCACCGTCGCCGACCTCGAAGAGCTCGTGGCCCTGCGGCACGAGTACCCGGAGGCAACCTTCGAGCTGGAAAGCGCGGGCGCCCCCAACACCAGGAGCCGGGCCATTGACTGACACCGAAACGCAGGGACCGCCACGCAAGAACCTCGCCTCCCGCAAGGAAGGCATCCCGCTGGGACGGATCGCCGGCATCCCCGTGGTGCTGGCCTACTCCTGGTTCATCATCGCGGCGTTCACCGTGATCGTCTACGGGCCGGTGCTGGCGCACAACGACTCTTCGCTGGGCCTGGGCGCCTACTTCGTCGCGTTCGCCTACGCCGTGCTGCTGCTGATCTCCGTGCTCGTGCACGAGCTCGCCCACGCGCTGACCGCCAAGATCTACCACTGGCCCACGGAGAAGATCGTCCTGAACCTCTGGGGCGGCCACACCCAGTTCGAGAGCTTCACCGCGTCCCCGGGCCGCTCGGTGCTCGTGGCGATGGCCGGACCCGCCGCGAACTTCGTCCTCGCCGGCGGCGGCTGGCTGCTGGTGTCCACCGCCGGGCTGACCGGCGTCGCCGATATCCTGGCCAACATCTTCGTCTGGGCCAACCTGCTGATCGGCATCTTCAACGTGCTGCCAGGCCTTCCGCTGGACGGCGGCCGGCTGGTCGAGTCCGCGGTCTGGAAGGCTACCGGCAGCCAGGAGAAAGGCACCGTCGCCGCCGGTTGGGGCGGCCGGATCATCGTGATCGCCCTGGCCGTGTGGTTCATCGTCCTTCCGGCGCTCAACGGGGACCGGCTGGACCTGTCCTTCGCCCTGATCACGGCCCTGGTGGGCAGCTTCCTCTGGATGGGGGCCGGCGCGTCCATCCAGCAGGCGCGCCTGCGCGGCCGGCTGCACCTGGTCGACGCCGGCGCCCTCGCCGAGCCCGCCGTCGGACTCCCGGAGTCCGCGACCGTCGCCGATGTGCTGGCCCTGGCACAGGACGGCGCCGCAGGCGCGGTCCCCGCCGTCGTGCTGTGCGGGCCCGACGGCCGGCCCGTGGCCCTGGTCGACGCCGGCGCCGTCTCAACGGTGCCGCCGGCCGCCGCAGCCTCCACCCCGGTCAGCGCCGTCGCGTATGCCCTCGGCGCCGGCGCCTACGTGCCCGAATTCTCCAGGGGCCAGGAGCTGGTCCAGTACCTCGCCCAGCTGGAAGGCCAGGAGTACGCCGTCGTGGACGGGGCCGGAAACGTGACCGGCCTGCTGCGCCAGGCGGCCGTCCTGAAGGCCATCACCGGCAAGGAGCCCCGCCTAGGCAGAGGCGCCCCCGGCAGAGCCGGAAGGCAGCCCGGAAGGTAGCCCGACAGGCAGCCCGAGCGCCGGAACCGGTAGAGTTACCTGCCGGTCGTGTATTTCCGGCCCCACGCGCAAGGCCCCAGGCAGAAGAACCCAGCCCGCCGGCAAATCCGCGGCCACACAGCTTTACAGGAGCGAGGACTATTTTCATGAGCAGCGACACCGCCGCCAACCCCAACCCGGCCACCACCGGCGAAACCACCAGCGCCGCCAACCCGGCCACCACCGGCGAAACCACCAGCGCCGCGGCCACCACCAACGCCAACCCGGCAGCCGCCGGCACCGCCGGCCAGTCTCCCGCCACCTCCGCCGGCACGCCGCCGGCAGGCCCGGCACCGATTGGCGCCGCGCGGCGCCGCGGGCCGTTCCGCGAGGGCGAGCGCGTGCAGCTCACCGACGAGCGCGGCCGGATGAACACCATCACCCTGGAGGTCGGCGGCGCGTTCCACACCCACCGCGGCTTCCTGAACCACGACGAGATCATCGGCCAGCCGGACGGCTCCGTCGTCGTCAACAACGTCGGCCAGCAGTACCAGACGCTGCGCCCCCTGCTCTCGGACTTCGTGCTCTCGATGCCGCGCGGCGCCGCGGTGGTCTATCCCAAGGACGCCGGCCAGATCGTCACCATGGCCGACATTTTCCCCGGCGCACGCGTCGTGGAGGCCGGGGTCGGCTCCGGCGCGCTGTCCATCTCGCTGCTGCGCGCCGTGGGGGACAACGGCTACCTGCATTCCTTCGAACGGCGTGAGGAATTCGCGGACATCGCCCGCGGCAACGTCGAGACGATCTTCGGCGGACCCCACCCGGCCTGGCAGATCTCCCTCGGCGACTTCCAGGAGGAAGTTGTCCGCAGCGAGGCCCCCGGCTCCGTGGACCGGGTGGTGCTGGACATGCTGGCGCCGTGGGAGTGCCTGGACGCCGTCGCCACCGTGCTGGCTCCGGGCGGCGTGTGGATCAACTATGTCGCGACCGTGACGCAGCTGTCCCGGACCGCCGAGGCGATCCGCGCCGACGGCCGCTTCACCGCCCCGGACGCCTGGGAATCCATGGTCCGCGGCTGGCACCTCGAAGGCCTGGCCGTGCGTCCGGACCACCGCATGGTGGCCCACACCGGCTTCCTGCTCGTCACCCGCAGGCTGGCCGACGGCGTCACCGGCATCTCCGTCAAGCGCCGCCCCTCCAAGACGGACTTCAACGAAGACGACGTCAACGCCTGGACTCCCGGCGCCGTCGGGGAACGCGCCGTTTCGGACAAGAAGCTGCGCCGCGCCGCCCGCGACGCCATCGCCGGCACCAACGTCAAGGACGCCCCGGAGGTCACAAACTAGCCGCTATATTTGGGAAGTCTCCAGCAGCACCCGCCTTCTTGGGGCTAAGGTCTTAACAGAAGCGCAGGAAGGGGCTGATGCACGATGGAGACTCCGAACACCGACCCGGGCCGCACACCGGCAGAGACCGCCGCAGAGGCGGCTGCACAGGCGGCCGCACAGACGGCGTCAGGACAGGCTTCGGCCGCCGACGGCGACCGTTACGCCGCGAATGAACTGTCCGTGTCCGAGCGGCAGGTCAATATCCTCCGGGACAAGCTCCGGCATATTGACCGCCAGCTCGCCTCCGCGACGCAGAACAATTCCAGGCTGGTCAGCATGCTCGAGACCGCGAAGACGGAGATCCTGCGTCTGAAGAACGCCCTCGACCAGGAGGGCCAGCCGCCGTACAGCTTCGGCACGATCCTGCAGCTCAACCCCAAGCGGCAGGCCGCCGCCGGCAGCAGCGGGCAGGCGGTCACCGAGGAGTCCGTGGACATCTTCAATGCCGGCCGCAAGATGCGCGTGGGCGTCAGCCCGCTGGTGAACATGAACCAGCTCGCGGTCGGCCAGGAGGTCCTGCTCAACGAGGCCCTCATGGTGGTTGCCGGGCTCGGCTACGAGCGGGCCGGCGATCTGGTCACCCTCAAGGAGATGCTGGGGCCGGACCGCGCCCTGGTGGTCGGCCGCGCCGACGAGGAGCGGGTGGTCCGGCTCTCCGGCGCCCTGCTGGCGCAGAAGCTCCGGGTCGGTGACGCCCTGTCGATCGATTCGCGCACCGGCTACGCGCTGGAGAAAATCCCGCGCTCCGAGGTGGAGAACCTGGTCCTCGAGGAAGTCCCGGACATCACGTACCAGGACATCGGCGGCCTCGGCCCGCAGATCGAACAGATCCGCGACGCCGTCGAACTGCCGTTCCTGCACCCGGACCTGTACCGCGAACACGGGCTGAAGGCACCCAAGGGCATCCTGCTTTACGGCCCGCCGGGCTGCGGCAAGACGCTGATCGCCAAGGCCGTGGCGAACTCGCTGGCCGCCCGGGCCGCCGAACGCGCGGGCAAGACGGACATGAAGAGCTACTTCCTGAACATCAAGGGCCCGGAACTCCTCGACAAATACGTCGGCGAGACCGAACGGCACATCCGGCTGATCTTCGCCCGGGCGCGGGAGAAGGCCTCCGAGGGCAGCCCCGTCGTGGTGTTCTTCGACGAAATGGATTCGCTGTTCCGCACCCGCGGCACCGGCATCTCCTCCGACGTCGAGACGACGATCGTGCCGCAGCTGCTCAGCGAGATCGACGGCGTCGAACGGCTCGACAACGTGATCGTGATCGGCGCCTCGAACCGCGAAGACATGATCGATCCGGCGATCCTGCGGCCGGGCCGGCTGGACGTGAAGGTGAAAATCCAGCGCCCCGACGCCGAGGCGGCGGCGGACATCTTCAACAAGTACATCACCACGGACCTGCCCTTCCACGAGTCGGACCTCGCCGAGCACGGCGGCGACGTCCAGGCCACCGTGGACGCGATGGTCCAGCGCACGGTCGAGGCGATGTACGCCACCGAGAAGTCCAACGAATACCTTGAGGTGACCTACGCCAACGGCGACACCGAGATGCTCTACTTCAAGGACTTCAACTCCGGCGCCGTGGTGCAGAACGTGGTGGACCGGGCCAAGAAATACGCCATCAAGGACCTGCTCACCGTCGGGCAGAAAGGCCTGCGCATCGACCACCTGCTCCGCGCCGTCGTCGACGAGTTCCGTGAGCACGAGGACATGCCCAACACCACCAACCCGGACGACTGGGCGCGGATCTCGGGCAAGAAGGGCGAGCGCATCACGTACATCCGCACCATCGTCCAAGGCAAGGCCGGCCAGGAGCCCGGCAAGTCCATCGAGACGATGCCGAGCACGGGCCAGTACCTGTGACGGCAGTCGTTCCCGGCACGCCGGCCCGTGCCGGCGGAGGCCTGCCCGCCGGCGGCGCCATGCGGGTGATGGGCTCGGAGACCGAATACGGCATCCACGCGCCGTCCGCGCCGGGGGCCAACGCCACCATGATGTCGGCCCGGGTGATCCAGGCCTACGCCCAGGTGACCCGGCAGCGGGCCGCCGGCGGAGCCGAAACCCGGTGGGACTATACGGACGAGGAACCGCTGCATGACGCGCGCGGCTGGACCCTGGAGCGCAGCGCGGCGGACCCGGAGCAGCTGACGGACCAGCCGCCGGTCCTGGACGCCGAGGCGGTCGCCCTCGCCTACGGCCGGCAGGAGCTGGAGGCCGACGGCGAGGACGGGTCCGGCACGCTGCTGATGAACATGGTGCTGGGCAACGGTGCACGCCTCTACGTCGACCACGCCCACCCCGAGTACTCCAGCCCCGAGGTCACCAATCCGCGGGACGCCGTCGCCTGGGACGCCGCCGGCGACCTCGTGGCCCTGGCCGCGGTGCGCCGCCTGGCCGCGGACCCGGAGCTGCCGCCCATCAACCTGTACAAGAACAACACCGACAACAAATCCGTCTCGTACGGCTCGCACGAGAACTACCTGATGCCCCGGTCCGTGCCGTTCGGCGACATCGTCCGCGGCCTGACACCGTTCTTCGTCACCCGCCAGGTCATCTGCGGCGCCGGCCGGGTCGGCATGGGCCAGGACAGCTCCCGGCCCGGCTACCAGATCAGCCAGCGCGCGGATTTCTTCGAGACCGAGGTGGGACTCGAGACCACCATCCGCCGCCCCATCATCAACACCCGCGACGAGCCGCACGCCACCGCCGACAAGTACCGCCGGCTTCACGTCATCATCGGGGACGCGAACCTGAGCCAGGCGTCCAACTACCTCAAGTTCGGCACCACCGCGATGGTCCTGAGCCTGATCGAGGCGGGCCTGGCCCCGCGCCTGGAAGTCCACGAACCTGTCGCGGCGCTGCAGGCCGTCAGCCACGACACCTCGCTGACCGCCACCGTGCGGCTGCTGGACGGACGCCGGGTGACCGCCCTGGACCTGCAATGGATCTACTACGAGGCCGCCGCGAAGCATGCCCAGGACACCGGCGTCGCCGACGCCGTGGACGGCGACGGGCACACCCACGCCGTGCTGGAACGCTGGGCTGCGACGCTCACCGGACTGGGAGGCGACCGGGCGGCGGCCGCCTCCTCGGTGGAGTGGCTCGCCAAGCTCTCCCTGCTGGAGGGCTACCGGCAGCGCGACGGGCTGGACTGGGACAGCGCCCGGCTGGGCCTCGTGGACCTGCAATGGGCGGATATCCGGCCCGAAAAAGGCCTCTACTACCGGCTGCTGGCCCGCGACCGGATGCAGCGGATCGTCGACGACGGCACGATCGCCCGCGCCATGACGGAGCCGCCGTCGGACACGCGTGCCTACTTCCGCGGCCGTTGCGTCAGCCGCTTCGGCACCGATCTGGTCGGTGCCAGCTGGGACTCCGTCATCTTCGACGTCCCCGGGCGCGGCAAGCTCCAGCGCGTCCCCACCCGTGAACCGCTGCGCGGGACCGAAGCCCTCACCGGCGGCCTGTTTGCCCGGCACCGGGAGGCCGGCCCCTTCCTCGCGGAACTCCTGGGACTCAGCCCGAGTTCATAGTAGTAAAGGGCCCCGCCGGCGGCCCGGGCGTGGCAATATTGCTACAGGATGTCCCTTGCGAAAAAGGGGACGGACAGAAGGAGAAAACAATGGCAGGCCAGGAGCAGCAGCAGCCGCAGTCGCGGGACACCGAAGTTGACGAGGACGTCCCCGCCGCGCCGCCCGCCCCCGCGGAAGCGCAGGCGTCGGCGGCCACCCAGGGCGTCGATGATCTGCTCGATGAGATCGACGGTGTCCTGGAGTCCAACGCCGAGGAGTTCGTCCGCGCCTTCGTCCAAAAGGGCGGCCAGTAGGACCGGCCGCCAGCCGCCGCACCAGCGGTCTGAGGGGCTGAATGCCGGACGAGTCGTTGATCCACCACATTGAGGAGTGCACCAGTGCAGGAAACAACAGCCAACCAGGTAGCAGCCAGTGCGACGTCCTCCTTCACCGAACATCTGCAACGCGAACGGCCCGGTTTAATGCCTCTCGGGTTCATGCCTTCCGGTTTAACGCCTTCCGGCCAGCAGCTCCCGGCCGCGGCCCTTACTGGCCACGCCGCGGCCCCCCTCCAGGTGCCCCACGGGACCACGATCGTGGCCCTGACCTACGCCGGGGGAGTACTGATGGCGGGGGACCGCCGCGCCACCATGGGCAACGTGATCGCCAGCCGGCACATTGAAAAGGTGTTCCCCGCAGACCAGTACTCGGTGCTGGGCATCGCCGGGACGGCCGGCATCGCCCTGGACATCACCCGGCTGTTCCAGGTTGAACTGGAACACTACGAGAAGATCGAAGGAACACTCCTGAGCCTGGACGGCAAGGCCAACCGGCTCGGCGCCATGATCCGCGGCAATCTCGCCATGGCGATGCAGGGGCTCGCCGTCGTCCCGCTGTTCGCCGGGTTCGACCTGCCCGCAGGGATTGGCCGGCTGTTCTCCTACGATGTCACCGGCGGGCGCTACGAGGAGCAGGAGCACCACACCGTCGGCTCCGGCTCGATGTTTGCCCGCGGGGCCCTGAAGAAACTCTGGCGGCCCAACCTTTCGGAGCAGGACGCCGTCGCCGTGGCCGTCGAGGCGCTGTACGACGCCGCCGACGACGACTCCGCCACGGGCGGCCCGGACCCGGTCCGGCAACTCTGGCCAGTGGTGTACGTGGTCAACCGGGCGGGTGCCGCACGGGTCCCGGAACGGGACCTTGCCGCCGTCGCCGGGACCATCATCGAATCCCGGGCCGTGGCCCAGCGGGAGGCCTGACATGACCCAGCAGTTCTATGTCTCGCCCGAGCAGCTGATGAAGGACCGTGCGGATTTCGCACGGAAAGGCATCGCGCGGGGGCGTTCGGTCGTGGTCATCAGCTGCCGGGAGGGAATAGCTCTGGTCGCGGAGAACCCCTCGCCGTCGCTGCACAAGATCGGCGAGATCTACGACAGGATCGCCTTCGCCGCCGTCGGCAAATACAACGAGTTCGAGAGCCTGCGCCAGGCCGGCGTGCGGTACGCGGACGTCCGCGGCTACTCCTATGACCGCGAGGACGTCACGGCCCGGGGACTGGCCAGCGTCTACGCGCAAAGCCTCGGGGCCGTGTTCACGGCCGAACAGAAGCCCTTCGAGGTGGAACTGGCCGTGGCCGAGGTCGGCTCCAGCCAGGAAGCGGACCACCTGTACCGGCTGACCTTCGACGGGTCCATCGCCGATGAGCACGGCTTCATCGTGATGGGCGGCCAGGCGGACAAGGTGTCCGCAGCCGTCGAGGCGGGCTGGCAGGGCGAACTCGATTTCGCCGGCGCCATCCGGCTCGCCCTGGCCGGACTCGTGGCGGACAAGGAAACCACCACACTGCCGGCGTCGGCCGTGGAGGTCGCCGTGCTGGACCGCCGCCCAGAAACAGGCCGCGGCACCCGCCGGGCCTTCCGGCGGCTCGAGGACGCCGACGTCGTGGCATTGCTTGCGGAGGAGAACTGACATGGACAAGCGCATTTTCGGCATCGAAACCGAATTCGGGATTTCCTATTCGAGCCCCGAATCCCGGCCGCTGGCCCCCGAGGAAGTGGCCCGCTACCTCTTCCGCAAGGTGGTCAGCTGGGGACGGTCCTCCAATGTGTTCCTGACCAACGGCTCACGCCTGTACCTGGACGTCGGATCGCACCCGGAGTACGCCACGGCCGAATGCGACGACCTGGCGCAGCTGATCGCCCATGACAAGGCCGGCGAACTCATCCTTTGTGACCTCGTGGACGAGGCCCAGGAACGGCTGGCGGCCGAGGGCTTTAACGGGACCGTGTACCTGTTCAAGAACAACACCGACTCCGCCGGGAACTCCTACGGCAGCCACGAGAACTACCTGATCCCGCGGCGCGGTGAATTTTCCCGGCTCGCCGAGATCCTGATCCCGTTCCTGGTGACCCGCCAGCTGATCGCCGGGGCGGGCAAGATCCTGAAGACCCCGCATGGGGCAACGTTCGCGTTCTCGCAGCGGGCCGACCACATCTGGGAGGGCGTGTCCTCCGCGACCACCCGGTCCCGGCCGATCATCAACACCCGCGACGAGCCGCACGCCGACGCCGAGTTCTACCGGCGGCTGCATGTCATCGTGGGCGATTCGAACATGTCCGAAACCACCGCGCTGCTGAAGGTCGGCACCGTGGACCTGATCCTGCGGATGATCGAAGCGGGGGTCATCATGCGGGACATGCGGATGGAGAACCCCATCCGCAGCATCCGCGAGATCTCCCACGATCTCAGCGGCCGGGCCCTGGTCCGCCTCGCCAACGGCCGGCAGCTCACCGCCCTGGAAATCCAGCGGGAGTACCTGGGCAAGGTGACGGCCTTCGTGGCCGAACACGGCGCCCACAACGCCCACGTGCCGCTGATCCTGGACCTGTGGGAACGGACGCTGGATGCGATCGAAAGCGGCGACACCAGCACGATCGAGACCGAGATTGACTGGGCCATCAAGAAGAAGCTGATGGACAACTACCGGCAGCGGCACGGCCTGGGACTCGACGCGCCCCGGATCGCGCAGCTGGATCTGACCTATCACGACATTTCCCGCAGCCGCGGGCTCTACTACCTGCTCCAGTCCCGCGGAGCCGTCCGGCGGGTGGCGGACGACACCGCCGTCAAGGACGCCGTGGACGCCCCGCCGCAGACCACCCGGGCCAAACTGCGCGGCGATTTCGTCCGCCGGGCCCAGGAACTGGGCCGCGACTACACGGTGGACTGGGTGCACCTGAAGCTCAATGACCGCGCCCACCAGACGATCCTGTGCAAGGATCCGTTCCGCAGCGTGGACGAACGGGTGGATGCCCTGCTGGACTCTATGGGCTGATACCCAGCTTTCCACGTTATTCTGGTGAGGGCCGTAAACTGGCCACCGCTTTCTTTGCCGCGGGCGACCGTCGGGCAAAGCGTCCATTCCCCCTCGACGAAAGTTTCCAAGTGCGCCGACTACTAGCAATTCTCCTGCCCGGACTGCTGCTGCTGACCGCCTGCGGCGGAACGCCGGCCCCGGCGCCCACCCCGGAGCCCACCAGCCAGTCCGCCGGTGAAACCGCCAAGCTGGATTCCGTCAAGCTGACGGAAAACGGCGACAAGAAGGCCCCCGGTGTGGAGTTCACCAAGCCCCTGGAGGTCAAGGAACCGTCCGTCAAGGTGATCACCGAGGGCAACGGCGACCGCGTCAAGGCCAACCAGATCGCACAGATCTCCATCGTCGCCTTTAACGGCACGGACGGCTCCACCCTCGAAGACACCTTCGCCAACGATCCCGAGCAGCTCGAGCTGAACGACGACCTCAAGACCAGCAGCTCCGTCATCTACAACGCCTTTGTGGGCGCGAAGATCGGTTCCCAGCTCGCCCTCGCCGTCCCGGGACAGGCCGCCGCCGAGGGTGCCGAAGCCCAGCCCAGCCAGCTGCTCGTCGTCAAGGTGATCTCCGCCAAGGACGCGCCGCCGGTCCTGGACAAGCCTGAGGGCGACGCCGTCACCCCGCCGGCCGGACTGCCGACCGTGAAGGACAACGACAAGGGCGTCCCCGAGATTTCCGTGGAGGGCGTCGCCGCCCCGACGGCCCTCATCTCCCAGGACCTGATCAAGGGCAAGGGCCCCGAGGTCAAGGAAACGGATACCATCACCGTCAACTACGTCGGTGTCGCCCTGGCCGGCGGCAAGGTCTTCGATTCCAGTTTTGACAGCGGCAAAAAGGCCACCTTCCCGCTCACCGGCGTCATCAAGGGCTGGACCCAGGGCCTGACCGGCAAGACCGTCGGCTCCCGCGTCCTCCTGGTCGTCCCCAAGGACCTCGCCTACGGTGACGAAGGACAGGGCGACGCCAAGGGCGATCTCGTCTTCGTCGTCGACATCCTCGGCGTCAAATAACCAACCCCACCCACCACGCACACACAGAGCCACGCACGAAGGAGCAACCATGTCTTTTGGAGAACGCAAGCTTGACCGCGAAAAGCCGGAAATTGACTTCCCCCAGGGCGACGTGCCCACCGAACTGGTCATCACCGACCTGATCGAGGGCGACGGCGCCGAGGCCAAGGCCGGCGACACCGTCTCGACCCACTACGTCGGCGTCGCCTGGTCCACCGGCGAGGAATTCGACGCGTCGTGGGGCCGCGGCGCGCCGCTGGACTTCCGGGTCGGCGTCGGCCAGGTCATCCAGGGCTGGGACCAGGGCCTGCTGGGCATGAAGGTCGGCGGCCGCCGCCGGCTGGAAATCCCGTCCGAGATGGCCTACGGCTCCCGTGGCGCCGGCGGCGCGATCGGCCCCAACGAGGCCCTGATCTTCGTCGTCGACCTCGTCGCCGTCCGCTAGTCCCCACCCGCCCCCTATCCTCGCAAGTCCGCGCCGGCTCCCCGGACAGGGAACCCGGCGGGCATGGGCCCAGGCACCCGACCGCCAAAGCGCGGTAACAATCGGAGAAGTTCTTCCGGCGGTTACCGCGCTTTCGGCATTTTCCGGCAGGGACTTTAGTACCCTTGCGGGGTGTCCGCCTCACGTACAGAACGCCTCCTGAACCTGCTCATCGCGCTGCTCAACACCCAGTACGGGCTCCGCCGCAGCGAACTGCGGCAGAAGGTCTACCACGACACCACCAGCAACGACGTCTCGTTCGGGCGGATGTTCGAACGCGACAAGAGCGAGTTGCGCCGGTTCGGCTTCGAGGTGGAAACGGTGCTGGACCTGGGCTGGGGTTCGGATGATCCCGCCACCACCCGGTACCGGATCGGCAAGGAATCCAACCGGCTCCCGGACGTCAGCCTGACCCCCGAGGAACGCACCGTGCTCATCCTGGCGGCCCAGCTCTGGGAACAGGCCGCGCTCGGTTCCGCCGCCCTGAACGCCGTGCGCAAGCTGCGGGCAGCCGGCGAACTGCCGGACGCGGAACTGCCGGCAGGCGTCCAGCCGCGCATCCGGCCGGCCGGCCAGGCCTTCGAGGACCTCGTCGCGGCCATCCATGCCCAGCACCCGGCGGGCTTCCGGTACCTCGCCGGCAGCACCGGCAAGGAGGAGGAACGCCTCGTCGAGCCCTGGGGCCTGGGCAGCCGCTTCGGCCAGTGGTACCTCGTGGGCCAGGACCGGACCCGCGGTGCCAAGCGCTTCTTCCGCCTCTCGCGCCTGACATCCGCCGTCACCATCCTGGACAAGGAGTCCACCGCCGCGCCGGCGGGATTCAACGTCCGCGCCGAACTGGCCGGCCTTCACGAGCTGCCCGTCCGGTCCGCCGTCGTCGACGTCCAGGCGGGACGGCTGCTGGGGCTGCGCAAGCGGGCCACCGCCGCCGCCCCTGCCGGCGCGCCCGGCGCGGAACGCGTCGACGGAAGCGTGGCAGGCGCGCCGCCCGGCGCCGGCCGGGACCGTCTCACCGTGCCGTTCCGGGATGCCGAGACGCTCGGTGAGGAACTCGCGTCCTACGGGCCCCGGGTTCTCGTGGTGTCCCCGCCCGAGCTGGCCACGGCCGTGCGGCGGCGCCTGGCTGCCGCGGCCCGGTTCGCCGCGGCCCCCGCCCCTGCCGTTGCCCTCGCTGAGGTTTTCCGGCAAGCGAGCCCGGCCAAGCGCGGACGCAAGCGCACCTCCGAGGACCAGCTCAAGCGGATGCTGCAGCTGGTCCCGTTCCTGGTCCATAACCAGGGCCTGCACATCAGCGAGGTCGCCGCGACGTTCGGCGTCACCCGCAAGGAGCTCGAGGAGGACCTGCGGATCCTGATCTGCTCGGGCCTGCCGGAGGGGTACCCCGACGAGCTGCTGGACATCCAGTGGGACGACGACCATGTCTTCATCAGCCAGGACCTGGAGCTGAACCGGCCGGTCCGGTTCACGGTGGAGGAGGCCTGCGCCCTGCTGACCGGGCTGGAGACGCTCAACGGCCTGCCGGAACTGGCCGAAGGCAGCGCCCTGGAGTCCGTGACGCTCAAGCTCATGGCGGCGGCGGGGAAGGAAGGGCTCAAGGCGGCCTCGTTCTCCGGACCGGAGGTCGGACCGGAGAACTCAGCCACCCTGGCCACGGCGCGCGAAGCCATCCGCACCGGCGCGCAGCTGCGGCTCACGTACTTCTCGCCGCAGCGCGACACCGTCTCCGAGCGGGACGTGGACCCGCTCCGGCTCTACTCGCTGGACAACACCTGGTATCTCGAGGCGTACTGCCACTCCGCCCGGGGGCTGCGCAACTTCCGGCTGGACCGGATCGAAACCCTGCAGCCGAACGGCCGCCCGGTGTCCCGGGCGGCCGGGCCCGCGGACGGGTTTCCGGTGAAACTCTTCACCCCGAACGACGACGACACCCTCGTGGTGGTGGAACTGACCCGCCGGGGCGCCGGCCTCGCCGACGATTACTACGCCGAGCGCACCGCGGCCCTTCCCGACGGCGGGATGCTGGCCGAGATCCGGTTCGGCAGCACGGACTGGCTGCCCATGTTCGTCGCCCAACATGGCGGCGCGGTGCGGATCCTGGCGCCCGTCGCCCTCGCGGAGGCCGCCAGGGAGTGGATCGACGCGGCCCTGGCCCAATATGAAGACTAAGCGGTACGGAGGCTAGACTACTCAGCATGCCTTGGTGGTCCTGGATCGTGATCTGGATAGCGCTCGTCGCGCTGTCGCTGTTGTTTTTCGGCGTGCTCGGCGTTCGGCTGTTCCGGGCGTTCATGACGACCGCCAGGGAACTCGGCGACGCAGCGGAGCGGTTCTCCCGGTTCCCGCCCGGCCCGGACCGGCCCGAGGCCGTGGACCCGGCGGCAGCACCCGGCGCGCGCCCTGCCCCGGGCTCCGCCGTCTTTGCCTCGCCCGCCCGGATGCGACAAGATCACCACGATGCACGGCTCGCCCGGCAGGAGGCCCGCCGCCGGCGCCGCGTCCGGCGCAAGGCGGACCGGGGCCAGCCCCAGTCGCTCCGCGACATCGATTTCAGTTAGACGTAGGATGTACTCAAACGAAAGGACCTCCCCTCATGAGGCTTGAAGGCTGGCATCTCATCATCATCATCGTTCTCGCATTGGTGCTTTTTGCTGCACCGAAGCTGCCGGGCATGGCCAGGAGCCTTGGCCAGTCGATGCGCATCTTTAAGTCGGAAGTCCGCGAAATGAAGAAGGACGGCTCGTCCGCGTCCGCCGCGGACTCCGAGGCCGTTGAAGGCAAGGTCGTGAACCACCCGAAGACCACGGGCGCCGAAAGCGGCACGGGAGACGGCGCCGACGTTCCGCCGCCGAACCGCGCCTAAGACTCCATGGCAGTAACCATGAGCCGCCGAACCAACCCCGAAGGGCGGATGGCGCTCCTCGACCACCTGAAAGAACTGCGGAACCGGCTCTTCAAGGCTGCAATCGCCGTCGTACTGGGGACCGTCGTCGGCTTCCTCGTCTACCAGCCCATGCTCACGGCGCTGATCAAGCCGATCCGTGACCTCAACGAGCATGAGGGCCGGCAGGCCACGCTGAACTTCGACGGCGTGGCCAGCTCCTTCGACCTGATGATCCAGGTCTCCGTCTTCCTGGGCCTCATCGTCGCCAGCCCCGTCTGGCTCTACCAGCTCTGGGCGTTCATCGTCCCCGGCCTGCACAAGAAGGAACGGCGACTCGCCCTGTCCTTCGTCGCGGCGGCCGTGCCGTTGTTCGTGGGGGGCGTGGCCCTGGCCTGGCTTGTGCTGCCGAACGCGGTGCGGGTGCTGACCGATTTCACGCCCTCCGGCGGCTCCAACTTCATCAGCGCCCAGATCTACCTGTCCTTCGTGCTCCGCCTGCTGCTGGCATTCGGCATCGCGTTCCTGCTGCCCGTGGTCCTGGTCGGCCTGAACCTGGCCGGAGTGGTCAAGGGAGCGCAGCTCGTCAGGAGCTGGCGCATCACCGTCTTCCTGGTGTGCCTGTTCTCCGCCATGGCCGCGCCCGGCGCGGACGCCATGAGCATGTTCTACCTAGCGGCACCCATGCTGGTGCTCTTCTTCACGGCCATCGGCCTGTGCCTGATCAACGACCGCCGCCGGGACAAGCGGGCCATCAGGCGCGCGGCGGAAACCGAGGCCACCGCGGACCTGCCGACTCCCAGCTCCGAGCTGGGGAATCTCTAGCCGCAGGCGCATTAGGCTGGAAGCATGTCCTCCATACCCGGGCCGGAGTCGCCGTCCGAACGCTACCGCGCCAGCGCCGAGCGGGCCGCCGAAGCCAAAACGTACCTGGGCGGTTTCATCCGTTCGCTCGAATTCGAACTCGATGACTTCCAGCGCGAGGCGTGTTTGTCCCTTCAGGCCGGCAGGGGTGTGCTGGTCGCAGCCCCCACCGGAGCCGGCAAGACCATCGTGGGGGAGTTCGCCGTCTATCTGGCCCTCCAGCGGGGGCTCAAGGCCTTCTACACCACCCCCATCAAGGCCCTGAGCAACCAGAAGTACGCCGAGCTGGCCGCGAAGTACGGTGCAGCCCGGGTGGGCCTGCTGACCGGCGACACCAGCATCAACGGGGAGGCCCCCGTGGTGGTCATGACCACCGAGGTGCTCCGCAACATGCTGTACTCGGATTCCGGCACCCTGGACGACCTCGGCTTCGTCGTGATGGACGAGGTCCACTACCTCGCCGACCGCTTCCGCGGCGCCGTGTGGGAGGAAGTGATCATCCACCTGCCCAGCGAAGTGCAGGTCGCATCGTTGAGCGCCACGGTCTCCAACGCCGAGGAGTTCGGCGCCTGGCTGGACACCGTCCGGGGCCAGACCGACGTGATCGTCTCCGAACACCGCCCGGTCCCGCTCTGGCAGCACGTCATGGTGGGCCGGAAAATCGTGGATCTCTTCGCCGGCGACACCACCTTCGACGAGATCGCCCCGGCCGGCGAGCCGGGTGCGGCGGCGGTGTCCGCTGCCGCCGCCGCACCCGTCGCAACCGCCAACGCCGGCACGCGGGCCGGCTTCGAGGTCAACCCGGAACTGCTGTCCATGGCCCGGGCCGAGAGCCAGATGAATTTTTCCGGCCGCTTCGGCCACGGCGGCCGCAGCCAGCGGAATCAGCGCAAGCAACACAGCCAGCGGGATGACGACGCCGTTCAGGGCGGCCCGCGGAGCCCCGTCCGGAAGGCCAGCCGTCCCCAGGTCATCGCCAGCCTGGACCGGCAGGACCTCCTGCCGGCAATCACCTTCATCTTCTCCCGCGCCGGCTGTGACGCCGCCGTGGCCCAGTGCATCGCGGCGGGGCTGTGGCTGACGACCGAGCAGGAACAGCTCCTCATCGCCCGGCGGGTCGATGAGGCCGCCCAGGACATCCCCTCCGACGATCTGGACGTCCTCGGGTTCTGGAGCTGGCGGGACGGCCTGCTCCGCGGACTTGCCGCCCACCACGCGGGAATGCTGCCCACCTTCAAGGAGGTCGTGGAAAAACTCTTCGTCGACGGGCTGGTCAAGGCCGTGTTTGCCACCGAAACCCTGGCGCTCGGCATCAACATGCCGGCCCGCTGCGTCGTGCTGGAGAAGCTGGAGAAGTTCAACGGCGAGGCCCACGTGGGCATCACCGCCGGGGAGTACACCCAGCTGACCGGCCGGGCCGGGCGCCGCGGGATCGACGTCGAAGGCCACGCGGTGGTGTTGTGGCAGCCCGGCACGGACCCTGCCGCCGTCGCGGGCCTCGCCTCCCGGCGGACGTACCCGCTGAACTCGAGCTTCCGGCCCACGTACAACATGTCCGTCAACCTGCTGGCCCAGTTCGGCCGGCCCCGCGCCCGCGAGATCCTCGAATCCTCCTTCGCCCAGTTCCAGGCGGACCGCTCCGTCGTCGGGCTGGCCAAACAGGTCAGGAGCCGGGAAGAGTCCCTCGCCGGCTTCGGCAAGGCGATGACCTGCCACCTCGGGGACTTCACCGAATACGCACGGCTGCGGCGCGCCCTCTCCGATGCCGAGAACAACGCCTCCAAGAGCAGCTCCCGGGCCAGGAAGTCGCTCACCGAGGACTCCCTGAGCCGGCTGCTCCCGGGCGATGTGGTGGACGTGCCCAGCGGCCGGGCGCCCGGCCTCGCCGTGGTGCTCAGCTCGGACCACCAATCCCGCGAGCCCCGTCCGGCCGTCATGACCCTGGACAACCAGCTGCGGCGGATCGGCGTCCACGACGTCGAGGGCCCGCTCTCGCCGATCACCCGGGTCAGGATCCCGAAGTCCTTCAACGCGAAGGTGCCCAAGTCCCGGCGCGATCTGGCCTCGTCGGTGCGCAACGCCATCCGGGACAACCGGCCGCCGGCGCCGCCCGCCCGGCACGACGACTTCGGCCGCGCCGCCGCGCTGCCGGACCAGGAGAAGAAGATCGCCGAGCTGCGCCGTGCGCTCCGCGCCCACCCGTGCCATGGCTGCAGCGAACGCGAGGACCACGCCCGCTGGTCCGAGCGCTGGTGGAAGCTCCGGCAGGAGACGGACGGCCTGGTCCGCCAGATCCAGGGCCGGACCAACACCATCGCGAAGACGTTCGACCGGGTCTGCGGGGTGCTGGCCGGCTACGGGTACCTGGAAACCTCCGAATCGGGTGCGCTCACGATCAGTACGGACGGACAGCGGCTCCGCCGGATCTACGGGGAGAAGGACCTGCTGATTTCGCAGTCCCTGCGGATGGGCGCGTTCAACGACCTCGACGCCGCCGAGGTCGCCGCCCTGGCGAGTGTCCTGGTCTACCAGGCCAAACGGGAGGACCGCGGGCTGCGGCCGCGGATGCCCAGCGTGTCGCTGGAATCCGCCGTCGACACCGTGGTGCGCGAATGGTCCGCCCTCGAAGACGTGGAGGAAGCAAACAAGCTCCCGCTCACCGGCGAGCCCGAGCTTGGCCTGGTCTGGCCGATCTTCAAGTGGGCCAAGGGAAAGCACCTCCAGGACGTCCTCAACGCCACGGACCTGGCCGCGGGCGACTTTGTCCGCTGGGTCAAGCAGGTCATCGATCTCCTGGACCAGCTGGCCAAGATCCCCGGCCTGGACCCGCGGGTGGCGCGGCTCTGCGCGGAGGCCATCAAACTGGTCAAGCGCGGCGTCGTCGCCTATTCCACCGTGGGATGACCGCCGCCTGAGTACGGCCGCACCTTTGTCCAGAACTGTCCCTCATTCCTTCCGACTGCCCCGTCCGAACGCCCGTCCGAACAGGGCCGGCACGACGCCGCCCGCCACCTCCCAGCCACAAGGAGCCCCTGCCCCATGACCGATTCACCGGCCACCCCCGCAGCACGCAAGGTCACGCTGTACCGCAACGGTTCCGTCTACACGGCAGCCGATCCCTTTGCGACGGCGATGCTGGTCGACGGCGACACGGTCGCCTGGGTCGGCTCCGAGCAGGCCGCCACTTCCATCGCCGACCCGTCCATGGACGTCGTCGACCTCCAGGGCGCACTCCTCGCTCCCGGATTCGTCGATTCCCACGTCCACCTGACCGAGACGGGCATTGCCCTGGGCACGCTGCGGCTCGGCGGAGTCCGCTCCGCCGCCGAGCTGCTTGACGCCGTCGCGGGCGCCGCCGCGGGCTCCGGCACAGACGGAACGGTGCTCGGCCACGGCTGGGATGAGACCCTGTGGGCCGATCCCGCACTGCCCGCGCGGGAGGAACTCGAACGGGCCGCGGGCGGCCGGAAGGTCTACCTGTCCCGCGTGGACGGGCACTCGGCGCTGGTTTCCTCCTCGCTCGCGTCCGCCGCCGGGCTCGAATCCCTCGAGGGTTCCGCCGCCGGCAGCCAGGTCAAACATGCCGCCCACACCGCCGCCCGGCTCGCGGCGCGGCAGCTTCCCGCCGCCACCCTCCGCGGCCACCAGCAGCGGGCGCTGGCCGAAGCGGCCGCCAACGGCTACGTCGCCCTCGCCGAAATGGCCGCCCCGCAGATCGGCAGCATCGAGGACCTGCAGCTCGCGGCGGCCTGGAGCGCCGGCCCCGACGGCGCACCGGACGTTCCTGAAATCCTGCCGTACTGGGGGCAGCTGGCCACCTCGGCCGACCACGCCCGGTCCATCCTGGCGGGACTGGGCGTGTCCGTGCTCGGCCTCGCCGGGGACCTGAACATTGACGGTTCGATCGGTTCGCGCACCGCTGCCCTCGGCGACGACTACAGCGACGCACCGGGGGAGCGCGGCAGCCTGTACCTCTCGGTCGCGGAGGCCGCGGCGCATCTGGCCGCGTGCTCGCTGCTGGGCATCCAGGCGGGCTTCCATGTGATCGGGGACGCAGGCCTCGCCGCGGCCCTGGACGCCCTGGACGAGGCCGCAGCCGAGGTGGGCGAGCAGCGGGTCCGCGCCGCCGGCCACCGCTTCGAGCACGTCGAGATGGCCGGCCCGGACGACATCAGCAGGCTGGCCAGGTACTCCGTGACGGTCAGTGCGCAGCCGGTGTTCGACGCGCTCTGGGGAACGGGGGACGGCCTCTACGAGCAGCGTCTCGGCGCCCGCCGCCGGGGGATGAACCCGTTCGGCTCCTTCTACGCCGCCGGCGTCCCGATCTGCTTCGGCAGCGACAGCCCGGTGACGCCGCTCCGGCCATGGTCCAGCGTGCGCGCCTGCCTGGAGCACAACAACCCGGACGAACGGATCTCCGCCCGCGCCGCCTTCCTCGGCCACACCCGGGCCGGGTGGCGGGCAGCCCGTTACCGGAACCCGATGGCCGGCCAACTGGTCCCGGGCGCTCCCGCCAGCTTCGCCGTCTGGGAGGCCGAGGAACTCATGGTCCAGGTCGCCGACGGCAGGGTGCAGTCCTGGAGTACCGACCCCCGGGCCCGCACGCCGCTGCTGCCGGCCCTGGACACCGGCACCGATCCGGCCTGCCTGCTGACTGTCCGGGACGGCCGGGAGCTGTTCTCCGATGGCTCCCTCGGGTCCTGAGACGGCGCCGAAACCGGGCCTTCGCGCCGGCGGCGGAGGTCAGGACCAGCCCTCCACGTCCGAACGCATTTCGCCAAGGCGTGCTCTGAGCTCAGGCAGGCTGGCAGCGGCGGTAGTCCAGATGATGTCGTAGCGGATGCCAGAGTAGTCGTGAGCCAGAACGTTCCGCAGCCCGCGCAGGTTGCGCCACGGGATCGACGGATACTGCCCCCGCACCTGCTCCGGGATCCGGTCCGCGGCGGTGTTCAGGTCGGTTCGCTTTGCCTTCTTGGCGTGAACCGCCCACCTTCGGGCATGTCTTGAGGGCCGTGATTCACAACGGGACTGCTTCGCCCAAAATGCGGTCCATCACTGAACCGGTGGACCCGGAAGGGACGATGTCCACGTCCACGCCCAGCAACTCGACCAGGTCGAGCCGAAGCCCGGCAAGGTCGAAGAGCGTCGCACCTGGCTCAAGGTCGACAAGGAGATCAAGATCGGAGCCGGGCGTGTCCTAGCCGCGTACCGCCGACCCGAAGACACGGACATTCCCGGCCTTGTGCCTTCTTGCGGCTTCCAATGTCTCGCTACGGCGCTCGGCCAGGATCTCTGAAGGCCTGCGCCTGAGGGCAGCCATAATCCGCTCCCGGGTCTCCGGCCGGGGGACGCGCTTCCCGGATTCGTATGCTGACAGATTCGGCTGGCTGACGTGTGCGAGCTCGGCCAGACGTTTTTGGCTCAGCCCGGATTGGACCCGATTCAGGGCGATCTCATTGGTCATGAAAGCGAGTATATCGACCCGATATAGCTCAGGAAAGCAGCTCAGGTCCAGTAGGTACAGACGACAGGACGCAACGACTTCCAGGTCCCCGGGCCAGGCGGCGACACGCCGCGCGCGGTGCGGACACACCGTGTTGCCGACCCGAAATCCTGGCCCCAAACACGCCCCTGACCTGCTACGACGGATGAAACGGCAGGTCACAGTGCGGTTGACAGATCAGGACGCGCCCGTAGCATTGAGGGTCAACGGAGGCTTGCGTACGGCGCAGGATCCGGTTGATCCCGGCCAGTTGCAGGTTGCCGCAGACGCGGCAGCTTTCTTTGGTCGTGACCATGGGCACCCCCCGGGGCCGGCCCACTTCGCAGCAGAAAACTCTTCCGGCGGTGCATCCCGTGGGCTTCCGGAACTGGCCCGAAGCGGGTGGACCTGCCCCGGGGGATGCCTGCGGCCGCCGAGGGGGCGGGCGACTCCCTATAATGGAGAATTGCGCCTCAGTCACTGCTGCCTGCCGGGTGCTTCGACCGCTCCCTACAAGGAAAGGCCCCGCTGTGCGTGTCCTCACCATTATCCCGACCTACAACGAGCTGGAATCGTTGCCCAAGACCCTCGGGCGCCTTCGCACGGCTGTGCCGGCTTCCGATGTCCTGGTTGTCGACGACAACAGCCCCGACGGTACGGGGCAGCTGGCGGACCGCTTCGCCGCCGAGGACAGCCAGGTCCACGTCCTGCACCGCCAGGGCAAGGCGGGACTCGGAGCGGCCTACATCGCCGGCTTCAGGTGGGGCCTCGACGCCGGCTACGACGTCCTGGTCGAGATGGATGCCGACGGTTCGCACCAGCCGGAGCAGCTCCAGCAGCTCCTCGACGCCGTCGAACAGGGCGCGGACCTCGCCATGGGCTCACGCTGGGTTGCCGGCGGCAGCGTCGTGAACTGGCCGCTGTACCGGCAGGCCATCTCCCGGGTCGGCAGCACCTACGCCCGCATCATGCTGGGCGTCAATATCAAGGACGTGACGGGCGGCTTCCGCGCATTCCGCCGGAGCACCCTGGAGAAAGTGAACCTGGACTCCGTCGATTCGGTCGGCTACGGCTTCCAGGTGGATCTCGCCTGGCGCGTGGCGAAACTGGGGCTGACGATCGTGGAACGGCCTATCACCTTCGTTGAGCGCGAACTGGGCGCCTCGAAGATGAGCGGGAACATTGTGGTCGAAGCCATGGTCAACGTCACGAGGTGGGGCCTGACGGCACGCTGGAACACGCTCACCGGCAAGCTCGGCGGCAAGAACAAGAACTCAGCCCGGCAGGCGGGCAAGGCCTAGCCAGGCAGCCGGCAAGAATAAAGGGCCGGGCCCGCACGTCGGAAGGACGTGCGGGCCCGGCCCTTTATTCTTGCCGGTGCGGGGACGCTCAGGCCGAACGGCGTTCGCCCCGGCGTTCACGCAGGATCGTGAGGCGGTCTTCGAGGATCTGCTCCAGTTCGGGGAGGGAGCGGCGTTCCAGCAGCATGTCCCAGTGCGTGCGGACTGCCTTCTCGTTGCTGTTGACGGGACGTTCGCCGTCGACCAGCAGTGCTTCCTTGCCCGTCTTCGAAACCCATACCGGGGGGATCTCCGCTTCGGAGGAGAAGGTCACGAATACCTGCTCACCGTCCGCGCAACGGTACTCGACCCGCTGGCGCGGAGCCGGTTCGACGCCGGATTCGGTCTCCATGCTTTGTGCGCCAAGGCGCATACCCCGCAGGCTGCGATCGCTCATCTTTTCTCCCTCTATTCGGTTCACAGAGCCAAGCCCTGCGTCAGCCGGGGGCCCAGGGGCCGCGCCGGACTATTGTTTGCATTGCGCTGCACCGGTGATCAGGTACCGGAAAACTTGTCAACTGGTAAAACGCTTTGCGAAGCATAATTGTTCCGGCGCACTGAACAGGCCGGACAAATACTCAAGTATACGGGCAAGCGCAGTTGCAGGTAAAGCACGTAGGCGCAGGGCAACCCGCGTCGGAACCCGCCGGTCAGCAGTGGCGAAGGAGGGGAGGAACCCGCCTCAGCGGATCCCTCCCCTCCTCACTCCGACCCCTTGGGCGGACCCGTGGGTGTCAGAACTCCCGGACGGGCGGCATGGGTCCCCGCGCGCCGTCTTCCGGGACAGCCGAGGGGACAGCCGCACCGGCAGCCGGGTCCGGGCCGGACAAGCCCTCCGGCGCCTGGGCGCCGTTGCCGCCGCCGAGGGCGTTGCCGATGCCCTTGAGGGCCTCGCCGACCTCGCTCGGAATGATCCAGAGCTTGTTGGCCGAACCCTCGGCAATTTTCGGGAGCATCTGCAGGTACTGGTACGCCAGGAGCTTCTGGTCCGGGTTGCCCTTGTGGATGGCGTCAAACACCTTCTGGATGGCCTGCGCTTCGCCGTCCGCCCGCAGGATTGCCGCCTTGGCGTCACCTTCGGCCTTCAGGATGGAGGACTGCCGCTGGCCCTCGGCGGTGAGGATGGCCGACTGCTTGGTGCCCTCGGCGGTGAGGATGGCGGCGCGGCGGTCCCGCTCGGCACGCATCTGTTTCTCCATCGAGTCCTGGATGGAGTGGGGCGGATCGATCGCCTTGAGCTCCACGCGGGAGACGCGGATGCCCCAGCGGCCTGTCGCCTCGTCCAGCACGCCGCGCAACTGGCCGTTGATCTGGTCACGCGAGGTGAGTGCCTCTTCGAGGTTCAGGCCGCCCACCACGTTGCGGAGCGTGGTGGTGGTGAGCTGTTCGACGGCCTGGATGTAGTTGGCGATCTCGTAGGTTGCCGCCCGGGCGTCGGTGACCTGGAAGTAGACCACGGTGTCGATGGAGACCACGAGGTTGTCTTCGGTGATGACCGGTTGCGGCGGGAAGGAGACCACCTGTTCACGCAGGTCCAGCAGCGGCAGCAGCCGGTCGACGAAGGGGATCAGGATCGTGAGGCCCGGGTTGAGGGTGCGCAGGTACTTGCCCAGCCGTTCAACGACGCCGGCACGGGCCTGCGGGATGATCCGCACCGACCGGACCAGCACGATAATCACAAATGCAACCAGAACCAGCAGCACAATTGCGACTGCGATATCCATACATCACCTTTTCCCCAGTTGTTGACTCTTGCTTCTGCTTGCCGGACTGGCGTTGCCCGGTCTTGCGGTCCTCTTTTTACCCGCCTGCTTTACTCGCCGGTCCTTACCCGGGTAAGGGCCCGGGCTGCGGGGCGACGACGGCGGTGGCGCCGTCGATGGCGCTGACCACGGCCTGCTGGCCGGGTGCGAGGACACCGGTTTCCGTGCGGGCACTCCAGACGTCACCGCCGATCTTGACCAGGCCGCCGCTTGCGCTGACGGCCTCCATGACCAGGGCGGACTCGCCGATCAGGCGCTCGATGTTGCTGCGCTGGTCCGCGGGTCCCTTGCGGAGGTGCCTGAGCGCCACCGGCCGCACGAAGCCGATCATGAGCAGGGAGACCACGCAAAAGGCCACGATCTGCAGCCACAGGTCCGCGCCGGCGAAGTCAGCCAGCAGTCCGGCGAGGGCACCGCCGCCGAGCATGATGAAGAAGAGGTCCAGCGTGAGCATCTCCACCACGGCGAAGACGAGGAAGACCGTGAGCCAGAGTGCCCACCAGTTCCCGGCCAGCCATTCGAACATCTGTTCCCCCTTCGTCCCGGGAGTTGCAGGCGCAGCTCCCCAGTCACTGTGGTTCCATCCTAAGCCGAAGGGCACGGGCCGGGGCGGTGCGGTGGCTGCTGCCGGGAAACGTGGCTGAGTCGTTATGCCGCGGCGTGCCTGAGGGGTTCAAAGACGCTGATCCGGAAGCGCGCCGACACGGCGGTCAGCGGCGGAAGACCGGCCGCCAGGGACGCCAGGGCCGCCCGGTCCAGGTGGTGGCCGGCCGGCCCCATGAGGGCCAGGTTCGCGACGTCGGCGGGGCCCAGGGACAGGTCCAGGTCCAGGTTCCGGGCGGCGAGAGGGGAGAAGTGCCCTTCGAGCGCGGCCGCCAGCCGCTCCTCCTTGGCCGGTTCGATCCCGAGCATTCCGGTCTGTCCGGAGACTTCCGCAAGATGGCCGGGCCGCGGCGTGACCACCACGAGGCGGCCGCCGGGCCTGAGGATCCGGGCGAACTCGGCCGCGTTGCGCGGCGCGAACACCACGGTAACGACGTCGACGGCGCCGTCCGCCAGCGGCAGCGGCTGCCAGACGTCGCCGACCAGGTTCACGGCCTCCGGGTTCATCCTGGCCGCGCGGCGCAGCGCGAACTTCGAAATATCCAGTCCGACCGCCGCCGCCGGGAACCGGTCCAGCAGGGTCCGCAGGTAGTGCCCGGTGCCGGTGCCGGCATCCAGCACCCTGGCGCCGGAGCCGGTGAAGGCGCCGGCGAGTGCGGGCGCGGCGACTTCCGCCACTGCCTCGGCGAGGGGCCGGTAGTGGCCGGCGGAGAGGAAATCGAAGCGGGCCGCCACCATGTCCGCCGCGTCAGCTTCGAAGACGGTACCCTTGCCGACCAGGAAGTTGAAGTACCCCTGCCGGGCCGCGTCGAAGCTGTGGCCCGCCGGACAGACCAGGGTCCGGGCCGCAACACCGGCCGCTCCGAGGGGGCTGCGGCACACCGGGCACAGCAGGGGGACAGTCGGGACGGGGAGCATGTGTCCATCCTAGGGGCGGCCCAGGGCTATCCCGCAGTCCCTTCGCCGTCCGGCAGGAACCCGAGTTCCTGCCGGGCCAGGGCGATGTCCGGCTGGGACCAGCGGGCCGAGTATTCGGCGTTGCTGCTGAGGGACCGCAGTTCCGCCCGGTCAAGGTACAGGATTCCGTGCAGGTGGTCGGTCTCGTGCTGGACGATCCGGGCCTGCCAGCCGGAGAAGTCCCGCCGGCCCGGTGTTCCGTCGGGGGCCGTGAATTCAAGCCGGACGGAGGCGGGACGCAGCACGGCGGCCTGCAGCCCGTTCAGCGAGAGGCAGCCCTCGTAAAAGGCTGCGGTCGAGGTGCCGAGGGGCCGGTAGCCCGGGTTCAGCATGGCGAAGAAGGGCAGCGGCTCCCGGCTGCGCACGGCGGCGACACCGGCGTCGACCTCGAACTGGTCCTCAAGGACGGCGAGCTGCAGCGGGATCCCCAGCTGCGGGGCCGCCAGCCCGACGCCGGGTGCCTTGTGCATGACGCTGCGCATGAGGTCGATCAGCTGCGCAAGCTCGGCGTCGTTCAATTGGCCGTCGTAGGGCGCGGCCCACTGCCGCAGGACCGGATGGCCGGCCTGGACAATCGCGGGAAGGATCCCGGCAGCCAGGATCTGCTGGACGGTTTCGCGGATGCGGGCGGCGCTGAAGTCTGTGGGCTGGGCATCTGCGGGCATGGGATCAGACTACTGGCGTCCGCAGGCCGATGTGACAAAGTCGTAAAGACGCCCCCGCAGAAGCCCTCCGGCGTCGACCTTCAGGATTCCTTCCCTCCCGCCGGCCCGCACCCGCAGCGGCAGCAGCGTCCCCACTTTGTCCTCGGCAACGGCGTGCGGGTCGCAGCGCGCGGGGCGGATGCGCAGCCGGAGCACGGTGGCTTGCCCCGGGCGCTGTCCGCCCGCGCTGACCGTCACTGAGCGGGGCCACGGCTCGTCCTGGTCCTCCTCCAGCAGCGTGGTGCCCTCGATCCGGTCAACGGTCAGTGTCTGTCCGCCGGCCGGGCCGGCGGGGTGCGGCGTGATCGTCAGACGCATGACGGCGGTCCGTCCGTCGGCGGACACCTCAAGGTCCGGTTCCAGCCGGAAGCCGGCGACGGCGGAGGCCGCCCCGGCCAGGCACATTTCGGCGTTGTTCCGTGTGAGGACGCCGTAGGGGTCCGGCGCCGGGACCGCGGCCTGTTGTTCCGTCCGTCCTTCCGGTCCGGCCAGCCGGAGGGACACCGTGGCGGGGCCTCCCGGCCCGGCGTCCGCTGGTCCTGGCGTTGCCGTCACTGCCGCTGCGGTCCCTGCCGCTGGCCCCGCCGGGGCTGGTCCTTGCCCGCAGTCCGGGGCGGGCAGCGGCGCCGGCAGGCTCTTGGGCTGTCCCGGCGGCAGCTCTATCCCGCCGCCCGGTGCCGGCCAGCTGATCCCGGAAGGGAAGAGCGGGCTCTCCAGCTCCGCCCCCAGCACGGTCAGAGGGCCGGCGGTGTTGTTGGTGAGCTGTATTTCGATGATCTGCCTGCTGTAGTTGTCGCGGAATTGGTTGATCCCGGCCGTCACCGGCCGGGGCGCGGCCGATGCGGGAGGGGAGGCCCCGGGGGCGGGGATGACGGCGCTGCAGGACGCCGTCGTGGCCAGCAGGAGCAGCGCGGCGAGTACCCTCGGCGTGGTCGTCCGGGCGGACGGAGCGGCGGCCGGACGCCCCCGGTGCCGCGGGAAGAGGCGGCCCATGGGAACAGTCTAGGCTGAACGTGTTCTATGGCGGCATGGGGCTGTCACTGCATGGTGAACCGGCGGGCGATGAGCAGGTTCACCGCCGGAACTGCGGCGGCGGCGGAGATTGCCCGGTTCCGGACGGCAAGGAGTGGGCCCGGCAGGGGCCGCCCCAACGCCATGTTGATTTCCGACTGCCGGACGGCCGTGGCGGCGGCCCTCAGCCGCGTCCGTTCGAAGCACCGCAGCGGCGCAGCCACGCCGCTGCCGTTGCCGTTGCCGCTGCCGTTGTGCAGGGCGGCGGCCAGGATGGGCGCCAGAGCCAGCGCGTCCAGCAGCCCGAGGTTCATGCCCTGCCCGCCGATGGGGCTGACCTCATGGGCCGCGTCTCCGATCAGTATGGTCCGGCCGTTCACCATGCGGCGGGCCAGCCGCGAGCGGACGCCGAAGCCGCTGAGCATGTTGTTCGTCCCCGGGTCAATCCCGATTCCGGTGCGTTCGGTGACCCGCCGCGCCAGCCAGCGGGCGTCCGCACCGGCCGGCACGGCAGCCAGCCGGACGACCCAGCGGCGCACCCCGCCCGGAAGGGGGAAGGACTCCACAATGCCGTCGGCTGCCAGGAACAGGGCGGCGTCCGGGCCGAAGTCCGTGCTCTCGGCAAAATCCCCCATCAGATAGCTGTCCGGATAATCCTTCGCCTTCACGGGGATGTCCTGCAGCGCCCGCACGGTGGACCGCGCGCCGTCGGCCGCCACCAGGAGCGGCGCCGAATACCGGACTGCGCCCGCGGGGGAGGCGGCCTCCACGATAACCCGGCCGCCGTCGTCGTGCAGCCCGGTGAGCCGGACACCCCGGTGCAGGGCGTCGGGGTCCAGTTCCCGGATGCGCCGCTCCAGCACCGCCTGGGTGCGTGTCTGCGGCAGCGAGAGGACGTACGGGAACATGTCGGACACCCCGGCGAAGGACATCTCGGCAAGACGCCGGCCGCCGCCGACGGCGATGCCGCGGCGGATCGCCACGCCCTGGGCCACGAGTTCCCGGGCCACGCCGGCGCCCTGCAGGGCGGCAAGCGCCGGGGGATGGATGCCGATGGCACGGGGGTGCGGGTCTGCGGCGGGCCGCTGCTCCAGGACCCGGACCGTGACGCCGCGCTGCAGCAGCAGGACGGCCAGGAAAAGCCCCACGGGTCCGCCGCCGATGACCAGGACCTCAGCCTCCCGCGGCATTCCTGCCACCCCGTTCACCGGACCGTTTGTCCGCCCGCTTGTCCAGGATCAGCAGGTTCCGGAAGGGGGAGCGGCGTGCCGCAGTCCAGCCGGGGGGAGCCACGGCCTGAAGCTCCCGGGAGGTGTAGCTGCGCCGGATCGACGTCAGCCCGTCCTGCCGGATGTAGGAGCCGGTGAACACCCAGGACCCCGCATAGAAGAGCGCATAGGCGGCGGCGCTGCGCCGCAGGTCGTTGTGGAGGACCAGGCCGCGGCACAGGGCCGCGGAGTCGGCGAGGAACGCCGGCAGCCCGTCCGTTTCCAGATGGTGGAGCACGTGGTTGGAGATCACGATGTCGTAGCTGCGGCCTTCGTCCACGAGCACGGACGCCGGGGCCTGCCGGAAGGTGACGCCTGCGGCGCCGTTCCGCTCGAGGGCGAAACGGCTGGCCCGCGGGTCCGGGTCGATGGCCGTGATCTCCAGCCGCAGCCCGTCGCTGGCGGCCCAGCGGGCGAGCCGGACGGGCACGTCGCCGCCGCCGCAGCCGATGTCCAGCAGGGTGGCGGGTGAGCCGGGGGAGAGCAGTGGCCTGATCTGGGTGCGGTAGATGCCGCGCCAGCCGGAGACGGTCCTGTTGACGAGGGCGAACTGCGCATAGGTGCGGTCCAGCCGTGCCGGATCGCAGCCGGGCAGGTCCATTTCCTCGACGGCACCGGCAGCGCGGGCGCGCAGGGGGCCCCTGCCTGCGCTCAGGCCCATGCGGATTCCGGCAGGGCGGCGGTTCCGGTCCGCCCGCCGTCGCCGTCCCGCGGCGCCCGGAGCTTGGTGAACAGGGCCGTTTCCACCGTCAGGCCGGGGCCGAACGCCATGGAACAGATCCGCTCGCCCCCGGCTGCGGAGTCGTCCTCGGGGGCGGCAGCGTCGGCCGCGTCTGCAGCGGCGGGAAGGTCCAGGATGTGCTTGAGCACGAACAGGACCGTGGCGCTGCTCATGTTGCCGAAGTTCCGCAGGGTTTCACGGGCCGGGACCAGCTGCTCGTCGGTGAGCTCCAGCCGGGACTGGACCTTGTCCAGGATGCTGCGGCCGCCCGGGTGGATGGCCCAGTGCCGGATGTCCCGGTAGGGGAGTCCGAGCAGGGTGCTGTCGCGGGAGAGCAGCGGCTCCAGGGCGCCGATGATGTGGTCGTCGATGATGTGCGGGACGTAGTTTCCGAGCACCATCTCGAAGCCTTCGTCGCCGATGTTCCAGGCCATGGATTCCTCGCCGACGGGGGTCAGGACGGTCTCGAAGTGGTCCAGCTGCAGCAGCGCCGGCGCGCCGGGGATCTCCCGGGCGGTGATGATGGCGGCCGCCGCGCCGTCGGCGAAGAGTGCCGAGCCCATGATGGTGTCCGGGTCGTTGGAGGTCCGGACGTGGAGGGAGCAGAGTTCCGCGCAGACCACCAGCACGACGGCGTCCGGATCGGCCTCGCAGAAGGATTTGGCGGCCCGCAGCGCAGGGAATGCCGCATAGCAGCCCATGAAGCCGAGGTGGTAGCGCTGCACCGCGGGGTTCAGGCCCAGGGCCCGGACGATCTTGTAGTCCGGGCCGGGGTTGAAGAATCCCGTACAGGAGACCGTCACGAGATGGGTTATGTCAAGCACGTCGATTCCGGGGCAGGCGTCGACGGCCTTCCGGGCGGCCTCGATGAAGAGTTTGCTGGCTTCGGTGGCGAAGATGTCGTTCCGGACCTTGGTGCTGGGGCTGAGCAGCAGGCCCGTGGCCGGGTCAAAGAACCGCGGATTCTCCGCGCGGCGGGCCATGGTCAGTTCCTCGACGGCGGTGTAGCGGGTGTCGATGGCTGCCGAGTCGAAGCAGGTGGCAACCAGCCTGGTGCCCAGCCTGGTCAGCCCTGGCTGGGCGGCAAACACGTCGCGCGCTTCGGACTGGACCAGGACAGTTGGCGGAACAGCAGTTTCCAGGGACCTCAGGTAGACCGTCATGGTTCATTCTCAGTGAGGCCGGCGTCAAAGACAATGGTTCCGCTTGCGGCGTGCGCGGCGGCGGGGACGCCGTCGTGCGTGGCGAAACAGGTCACCAGACCGATCAGGAACCGGGAAGCGCCGGTCACGGGCCACTGCTAGAGTGACCGCCATGGACACCACCACGACCCAGGAGTGAACATGACCGGCTCTTCCACCCAGGGAATCAAGACCGTGCTGCATCCCGTGTCCGACCTCGCCGCGGCCAAGGCGGTGTACGCCGCCCTGCTCGGCGTGCCGCCGCAGACCGACGGGCCCTACTACGTCGGCTTCGAGGCCGCCGGCCAGCACATCGGGCTGGTGCCCGGCGGCGGACCGCAGGGCATGACCTCGCCGGTGGCCTACTGGCACGTGCCGGACCTCGCGGCGAAGCTGGCCGAGGTGACCGCCGCGGGTGCCACCGTGAAGGAGCCCGCGCACGACGTCGGCGGCGGCCGCCTGGTGGCCACCGTCACCGACCCCGACGGCAACGTCCTCGGGCTGCTCCAGGACCCGTGAGGTAGACAGCGGGCTGCTCCAGTGAGGTGGACAGCGGACCGCGCCGGCGAACGAGGACCGGCTGTACCGCCCGAAGCTGGTTAGATAGAGCCAGACGACGCCGGCGGAGACCGTGAACGCGGCCGCTTAACAGATGGAGACACGATGGGTATGGCCACGAGGACGGACACGCAGTCGCCTGAGCTGCACGTAGCGGACAGCCACGATCTGATCCGCGTGCAGGGCGCGCGCGTGAACAACCTCAAGGACATCAGCATCGAGATCCCCAAGCGGCGCCTGACGGTGTTCACGGGCGTCTCCGGCTCGGGCAAGAGCTCGCTCGTGTTCGCCACGATCGCCGCGGAGTCGCAGCGGATGATCAACGAGACCTACAGCGCCTTTGTGCAGGGATTCATGCCCAACCTGGCGCGGCCCGACGTGGACCACCTCGAGGGGCTGACGACGGCGATCATCGTCGACCAGGAGCGGATGGGCGCGAACCCCCGGTCCACCGTGGGCACCGCCACCGACGCCAACGCCATGCTCCGGATCCTCTTCAGCCGGCTGGGCACCCCGCACGTCGGGCCCCCGACTGCGTTTTCCTTCAACGTCCCGACGCGGAAGGCCAGCGGTGTGATGAGCACCGAGAAAGCCGGTGGCAGGGTCGAGAAAAGCGTCGTCCAAAACGCGGTCTACCTGGGCGGCATGTGTCCGCGCTGCGAGGGCATGGGCTCGGTCTCCGACTTCGACCTCACCGCGCTGTACGACGACAGCAAGTCGCTCGGCGGGGGTGCCCTGACGATCCCCGGTTACAGCATGGACGGCTGGTACGGCCGCATCTTCAGCGGCGCCGGCTTCGACATGGACAAGCCGATCGCGAAGTTCACCAAGAAGGAAATGCACGACCTGCTCTACAAGGAACCGACCAAGATCAAGGTCGAGGGCATCAACCTCACCTACGAGGGGCTGATCCCGAAGATCCAGAAGTCGATGCTCTCGAAGGACGTCGACGCCATGCAGCCTCACGTCCGGGCCTTCGTGGAGCGCGCCATCACGTTCCAGGCCTGCCCGGAGTGCGACGGCACGCGGCTCAGCCCGGAGGCCAGGTCCTCGAAGATCCAGGGCAGGAACATCGCCGACCTGTGCGGGATGCAGATCAGCGATCTGGCCGCGTGGGTCCGCGAGCTCAACGAGCCTTCGGTCGCGCCGCTCCTCAAAGGCTTGCAGCACCTGCTCGACTCGTTCGCCGAAATCGGGCTGGGTTACCTCTCGCTGGACCGGCCGGCGGGCACGCTGTCCGGGGGAGAGGCCCAGCGTACCAAAATGATCCGGCACCTCGGCTCGTCCCTCACGGACGTCACCTACGTCTTTGACGAGCCGACGATCGGCCTGCACCCGCATGACATCGAGCGGATGAATGAGCTGCTGCTGCAGTTGCGGGACAAGGGCAACACCGTGCTCGTCGTCGAGCACAAGCCCGAGACCATCGCCATTGCCGACCACGTCGTCGACCTCGGTCCCGGCGCCGGCACGGGGGGCGGCAGCGTCTGCTTCGAGGGCACCGTGGAGGGCCTCCGGGGGAGTGACACCATCACCGGCCGCCATCTGGATGACCGGGCTGCCCTCAAGGAGTCGGTACGCTCGTCGTCGGGCGCCCTGGAGGTCCGTGGCGCGTCCACGCACAATCTCCAGGGCGTGGACGTCGACATCCCGCTCGGCGTGCTTTGCGTGGTCACGGGTGTCGCGGGTTCGGGCAAGAGCTCGCTGATCCACGGCTCGGTGGCCGGCCGCGACGGTGTTGTGGTGATCGACCAGGGTGCCATCAAGGGGTCGCGGCGCAGCAACCCTGCGACGTACACGGGCCTTCTCGAGCCGATCCGCAAGGCGTTCGCGAAGACCAACGGCGTGAAGCCGGCGCTGTTCAGCTCCAACTCGGAAGGCGCCTGCCCCACGTGCAACGGCGCGGGCGTCATCTTCACCGAACTGGGAGTCATGGCCACCGTCGAGTCCACCTGCGAGGACTGCGAGGGCAGGAGGTTCCAGGCGTCCGTCCTAGAATACACGCTGGGCGGCCGCAACATCGCCGAAGTGCTGGCAATGTCGGTGACCGAGGCGGAGGTGTTCTTCGGCGAAGGGGAAGCCCGCACCCCGGCGGCCCACAAGATCCTCGACCGGCTCGTGGACGTCGGGCTCGGTTACCTCACCCTCGGCCAGCCGCTCACCACGCTGTCCGGCGGCGAGCGGCAGCGCGTCAAGCTGGCCACCCAGATGGCGGAGAAGGGTGACGTCTACGTCCTCGACGAGCCCACCACCGGCCTGCACCTCGCCGACGTCCAGAACCTGCTGGGCCTCCTCGACCGCCTTGTGGAGTCCGGCAAATCAGTCATCGTCATCGAGCACCACCAGGCCGTCATGACGCACGCCGACTGGATCATCGACCTTGGCCCCGGTGCCGGCCACGACGGCGGCAGGCTGGTCTTCGAGGGCACACCCGCCGACCTGGTCGCCGGACGCTCCACGCTCACCGGCCAGCACCTCGCGGCCTACGTCCGCTCCTGACCGGGGATCTCGTTCTCTCATCTGGTTCGGCTCGTCCGCTCCACGGTTGATACGGCGGGGGACACGTCGAGTGCCGGCATCGGGCTGCCGCATCTGCTGTCCACGAGACCGTTGCGGAATGAGTTATGTCAAGTAGATCGATTCCGGGGCAGGCGTCGAGGCCTTCCGGGGCGTGGCCGAAGAGGTTGCTGGCTTCGGTGGCGGCGATGCCGTTCCGGACATTGGTGCTCGGGCTCCGCAGCAGGCCCGTTTGCCGGGTCAAAGATCCGCGGATTCTCAGCCCGGGTGGCCAGTTCGCGGAACAGCAGTTTCCAGGAATCTCAGGTGCACCGTCAAGGTTCATTCCCAGCGAGGCCGATGGATCCGGAGGGCCGGTGAACTTGAAGATGCGTGGATCTCGACCGGCGTCGATCGGTGGCCGCAGAGCCCCTTCCACACTCCTTGCGTTAACGCCGATAATCGACATTATGTAAACCTGGGATTCGGAAGGGGCTCCCCGAAGGGTCGTTCCTGTCCGTCAATGTCCGTTCTCACCATAGTTGTCCTGTCTCATCTAAGTTGAGGCAATCTCACTACAGATGATGCATTGGCGGTTTCTGTCTCACCACACTTAATGCATTGGCGCGGCGTGTCTCACTTCACTTAAGGCATCAGCCGGTTCCGTCTCACTACAGTTAAGGCGTGGGACACGCTGCGGCGGCGTCCAAGGCTTGTGCCAGACGCGAGATTGCTCCAGGCACCCTGACCTTCAGGGGGCAGTATTCCCCTGCACCCACGACCGGCCTTCTTGCCGAGTCCTGGATGGTCCCGTTTGAGAACTCCCTGCCGATCCGGCGCCCGGCGGCCTTCAAGGGACAGCACAACTTTGCCGGCCTCTGGTGGTGCGCCACGAACCAGCGCCACGTCGGCTTCGAGTCCTGGTGCGAACGCGATAATTTGATGTCGCTGGACTTCGACCCCAACGTCACCGGGATCGCGTCCCAACCCTTCCGCATCGCATTGTCCACCTCACTCCCCCAGCGTTCACATGTGCCGGACTACTTCATCCGGCTGGCGGATGGATCCGCAGTCGTGATCGATGTGCGGGCCGACGGCAGGGTGACTCCGCCTGATCAAGAGGTTTTTCAAGCGACCGAGGACCTGTGCGCCACCGTCGGCTGGGCCTACAGGCGCCTCGGCGGACTACCTCCAGTTTTCCTGGCGAATCTGCGGTGGCTGGCCGGATACCGGCATCCAAGATACTTTCGGGCACCTGCAACAGCCATGCTCCTGGACAGGCTCGCCCAGGACGGCCCGGTGTCGGTGCGTGACCTGGCGGCCAGAACCGGCGACGCTTTCGCAGCCCTGGCACCGCTGTTCCACCTGCTGTGGAAGCAACAGATCAGCACAGACCTGAGACGCCGGGTTCTCCATCTGGACACTGTGGTCTGGCTGAAAGGCGAGGCGCCATGACCGTCCGGTCTGCCGTATTGCGCCTCGGCGATGACGTTGAGCTCCGCGGGGTCATCTACCGGCTCACCGCTCTTGACGGCGACGTCGCCATGCTCGCCGTTGCCGGCGAAGCACCCGTCGCCATCAAGGTAGGGTCGCTCCTCGCCGATGAGACCTTCAGAATCGTGGGAACACGGCCAACGCTGCGGCGGATCACCGGCCCATCCATGCTGTTCGACTCGTTGCCAACCGACGTGCAGGAAAAAGCGCGGTGGATGGAAGGCCACATGACCGAAGTTCTGGACGGTGTCCCCTGCAACGCTGCCCCGGGCCAGACCGCCAAAAGGACCTTCGACGTCGCACGCACATCGTTGCGGCAACGTGAGCAAGCCAAACTGGCGGAGCTTCACGAGCTGGGCGAAACCATGAGCATCGGCTCACTGCAGAGACTGCGCCATGCCTATGAGAAAAAGGGCGTCCTTGGGCTGGTTGACCGGAGGCTCATCCGCCAAACGCCCCTGGCCGGCCGGACGGACCAGCGCGTCGTCGACGCCATTCTTTCAGTGCTGGAGGCCAACACCCATCAGTCCTCAGGAACCACGGACCGCCTGATGCGCCAAGTGGGCAAGCAACTCGAAGCCGTCTACGGGCCGGACATTGTTCCGTTGCCGTCGAGGGCCACCTTCCACCGCCTTATCGGCAAACTCGCCGAGGGACGCCACGCCACCGGGTCAGCCCGAACCAGACGCACCCTTGCCCAGCAGCCCGAAGGCCCTTTCGGCGCCGTCTATCCGGTCAGGCCCGGGGAGCTGATGCAGATCGACTCCACTGCCCTGGATATCGCCGTCGAACTCGACGACGGCGTCATCGGCCGCGTGGAACTGACCGCCATGGTCGACATCGCCACCCGCAGCATCCCCGCCGCCGTCGTCCGGCCCACCACGAAGGCCGTGGACGCGGCCCTCCTGCTCGCCCGCTGCCTGACCCCCGAGCTGATGCGCCCCGGCTGGGCCCAAGCGGCATCAATGGCCGCCTCCGCCCTGCCCTACCGGTCGATGAAATCCATCGACGAACGCCTCGCCGGCGCCGCCGCGAAACCGGTCATCGTGCCAGAAACCATCGTCTGCGACCACGGCAAGGCCTACCTCTCCAACACGTTCAAGAGCGCCTGCCGCAGCCAGGGCATCAGCCTCCAACCGGCCCACCCCGACACCCCCACCGACAAGCCCGTCATCGAACGCACCCTGCAATCCATCGGCACACTCTTCGCCCAATACGTCACCGGCTACCTGGGCTCCTCGGTCGAGCGACGCGGTAAGAACGCCGAGCACCAGGCCGTGTTCTCGCTGCCGGAGATCCAGGACCTGCTCGATGAATGGATCGTCACCGGCTGGCAGAACCGGCCCCACGACGGGCTACGGGATCCCTTCACCCCGTCCCGGGTGCTGACACCGAACGAAAAGTACGCGGCCCTGCTGGCCGTCAGCGGCTACGTCCCCGTCCCTTTCGGCGCGGAGGACTATCTGGAACTCATGCCCGCGGAAACGAGGGTCATTAACAGCTACGGGGTCAAAATACGCCACCGGGTCTACGACACCGCCGAACTCAACCCCTTCCGCGGCCAGAAGTCCGGGATGAAGGCCCTCAACGGAATGTGGGAAGTCAGGTATGACCCCTATGATGCCTGCTGTGTCTGGATCCGCAACCACCACGACGGCGGCTGGATCACCGCCTACTGGCGGCACCTCTCCGCCTCTCCCCAACCCTTCGGGGACGACATCTGGGAGTACGGCCGCCAAATCGTGGCCGGCCGAGGCACCACCAGCCCCTCGGAGGACGAGATCAGAACTGCCGTGGACAACATCCTCGACAAGGCCTCACCACCGGCCGAGCCGCGGAAGCGGCAGCGGAAAGACCAGCGGGCCGCCGCCCGCAACACGGCCGCCGTCACGGCCCAACGGCCACGCCCCCACCTGGATCAGCAGCAGCCGGAACATGCGCCTGCCCCGAAGCCCGACCCAGCCGCTGAGCCCCCGGAGGAACAGGAAGTGGATGCCGCAAAATTGGCGAAGATCATCCCACTGAAGATCTATGACCCCCACAAGGAGGCCGAGACATGGTGGTGACGGCTGAACTCCCCAGCAACAGCAGGGCCCCGACCACCACCTTGCAGGGCTGGCGGAGCTTCGTCACGTCCGTAGCGCCCACGATCGAGCTGCCCGATCCGGCGGAGCTGGCCGCGATGGTCGCATCCGAGCGTGAACACTACGACGAACAACGCATCAGCTACCACTCCGAACTCGTCATCGTGGAAACCTCCACCGTCCGCCAGATCACCAACCAGGGCCGGCTGTTGATGATGCTCAACCAGCGCGAGATCAGCGCCCGCCGCGGCATGGTCGTCTCCGGACCCTGGGCCTCCGGAAAAACCACGGCCATCAAACTCCTGGGCAAAACCCACGAACTGCTGATCAAACGCAAGTACCCCGACCAGGACCGGATCCCCGTCGTCTACATCACCACCCCGCCCAAGGGTTCCCCACGGAAGCTGGCCAGCGAATTCGCCAACTTCCTCGGTCTGCCCCAGCGCCCCCGGCAGAACGTGACCGACATCGCCGACGCGGTCTGCCAGGTCCTCACGAACGCCGGAACCGACCTCGTGATCGTGGACGAGATTCACAACCTGAACCTGGCCACCAGCGCCGGCGAAGACATGTCCGACCACCTCAAATACTTCACCGAGCACATGCCGGCCACCTTCGTCTACGCCGGCATCAATGTCGAAAACTCCGGCCTGTTCACCGGGCTGCGGGGCCGGCAAATCTCCGCCCGGTCCGTGCTGATGACCACCGGCCCGTTCCCGCTTACCGAAGAATGGGACGCCCTCGTCGCCACCCTCGAAAACGGCCTGCGCCTGCACGACCACGCCCCGAACACCCTCACCGTCCAGGCCCAGTACCTGCACCACCGCACCGGCGGCAGCATCAGCAGCCTCTCCCACCTCATCCGGCAGGCCGCCATCATGGCCATCCTGACCGGCACCGAGAAAATTGACCGCGGGCTGCTGGGCACGATCAACCTCGACCACGCCGCCGAAACCGTCAGCCCCCGGCCCCGGAAATCCTGAACGGGTCACCCGGATGACCGGCCCCCTGGACATCCCCGTACTCCGTCCACTGCCGCGGAAAACCCGCCCATACCCGGACGAGACAACGCCGTCATTCATCCGCAGGATCGAGATGGCGAACCACACCGGCTACGGCGCCGTCCGTCAGCTGCGCAACCGCACCGGCAGATCCTGGACCGAAACACTGGCCATCCTGTCAGGAAACACCGTGCGGACCCTGATCCTGGCCATGCCCCAGCTCAGCGCCGGAACCCTTCTCCCGGAATCCGCAGGCCGCCCGGCATCCAAGGCGACCCGCATCGCGTGTTCCCACTGCACCCTCAGCCGGGGCGCGGGCAACCACGTCATCGTCCATACAACCCACGAACGCGTCCTCTGCCCCCGCCACCGGCTCTGGACCGGCGACGGAAACGCCGGCACGGGCACGCAAGTGCGGCTGGACACATGCCCCGGGATCCTTGCCGCGCACCGGCACCACCGGAATCTGATCACCAGGTTCGGCAGACCAGCCGTCCTGGAAGCCTTCGAAGCCTCCAGCCTGATCAACTGGCAGTGGTACGAAAAGTTCGGACACTTCGGCTGCTTCACAGACAGGACCATAGCCCTGACGGCCCCCGGCGACACCCCACAGGCAGCACGCCCGGCAACCATAGCGGCGGCACTCTACCCGTCCGTCGTCGACCTGGCCTCCGCGCTGGCCTCGCCATACTGGCAAGCCGCAGCGAAGTCCCCGGACCCGGCAGCCTTCCTGGAAAAAATCAGCTCACAAATAACCGACGGCTGGATTCCCCAGGGCTTCGGTGATCCCCTCCGCCGCTGGATGACACAGGAAAGAACCATGCCCACCTTCACCGGCCCCGAGACCATCAGCCCGTCCTCACCCCAAGGAACCACGCACAACGCTCCCGCGGCCACATTCACCAATTTGGGCCAACTGTAGTGAGACAAACCGGCAAAATTTGTCTCACTACAGTTGGCCCAACCCGCGAGATTCCGGGGTATTCGTGGGTCAACTTAAGTGAGACGGGACAATAGTTGTCAGTTTTCTCATCTAATCGGTCAGCCTGCGGGATTTGGCCTCTTGTCTCATCTAACGTGTCAGTGTGGGTGTAGGTGGACTGAGGTCTTTGCCGGCGAACGCGAGACTTGGTGCATCTGCTGCTGGCACATGAAGACGAGCGTACAAGTGCGTTGAGTTTCAGCTTGCGAGCACCCGCAGCTGCCCAAAAAGAAAGGCTTTCCTTCTGGGGACCGCGTGGTCATTCGGTCATGCCGCAACCCATAACAACTTCGCATGAAGCTTTGGGCTCGGCCCTTGAGGAACTAGTGCAGCTCATCAGCAGTGGGCAACGGGAACACCGTTGCAGCGTGCAATTCGCTAGGGATGTCGTTCAGATTCTCGAATCCGAAGGCTCCCAGGACGGGCCAATCCACAATGGCGGGCAGTAGCAGCATTGCGGGGCTAATCCCAATGCCTTTCGGTTAGGCGCCGGAGTTCAGCGTCAAGTCCCACGGCGTCGGCGTGTTCTCCGGGAAAAGAGGTGTGGCTCCTGTTGAAGTAGTTCGGTCCTCCAAGACTGATCTACCCCCACGGGAGCCACGATGTCCGATTCTGCCATTAATCACGCCCCGGGGGTACTCGCCCCCGGCCACTTGGGTGAGCTGACCCGCGTGGTGCCGTTCGAGATGGTCGATGCCGCCCTCGAGACGGCCGGAGGCAAGGAACAACGGGTGCGCAGGCTGCCCTCCCGCGTCGTGGTCTACCTGCTGCTGGCCGGGGTCCTGTTCGCCGACCAGGGCTGGAAACAGATCTTCTCACGCCTGGTCTCCGGACTTCCCACACCCCTGAAGAACCCCACGGCCTCGTCGCTGAGCCAGGCCATGCGCCGGGTGGGCCCGGCGCCGCTGCGCGAACTGTTCACCCTTCTCAAGGGCCCCGCGGTGACCGGGAACCGGCAGGTAACCCGGTTCGCCGGCCGGCTGGTGGTGGCCATCGACGGTACGCAGATCGCCGTGGCCGACACCGAGGCCAACCGCGCCCGGTATCCCAAACCGCGCGGCGGACCCAACGGCGAGGCCGGATACCCCATGCTCCGGATGGTCGCGATCCTCACCGCCGGGACCCGGTCGGTGATCGAGGCGGCCTTCGGCACCGATGCCGTGGGCGAGCTGAGCTACGCCCACCAGATCGTCTCCTGCCTGCACTCGGGCATGGTGCTGCTCGGGGACCGGAATTTCGCCACCTACGCCTTCTGCCGGGACGTGGCCGACACCGGCGCGGACTTCCTCTTCCGGGCCAAATCCGCGGCCACCGCGATGAAACTGCCGGTGCTCCGGCTGCTCCCCGATGGTTCCTACCTCTCCAACGCCGCCGGGCTGCCGGTGCGGGTCATCGATGCCGAACTCACGGTCACCACGGAGAAGGGAACCACCCATGCGGACTACCGCCTGATCACCACCCTGTTGGATCCCCGCCAGGCTCCCGCCCTCGGACTGGTCACGCTCTACCATGAGCGCTGGCAGATCGAAACGGCGTACTGCGAACTGAAGGCCCTGATCCTGGGCGGCCGGGTGCTGCGCGGGCGGCACCCGGGAGCGGTCATCCAGGAAATGTGGGCACTGCTGACCTGCTACCAGGTCCTGCGCACCGCGATGACCGATGTCACCCTGCGGCACCCCGGGGTCGATCCGGACCGACTGTCCTTCGGCATCGGCCTGAGGGCGGCCCGTGACCAGGTCATCCAAACCCGCGGGATCCTGGCCGGAACCGTGATCGACCTGGTCGGACGCATCGGCGCGGCGGTGCTGGCCGAACCGATGCCCGCCCGCCGGATACGCACCCGGCCCCGGGTCATCAAACGCGCGATCTCCAAGTACCGGGCCAAGGAGCGCAACGCGGACCGCCGCACCTACCCCGCGACACTCACCACGAAGATCTTGCCACCCGACCCCGCCCTCAAACCGAACGGCATTGCGGATAACCGGGTGAGACCAGCCGACCAGAACGTTTTTCAAGCAATCAAGGCCCTTTGCGCCACGGTCGGCTGGAATACGTCGTCCCAGGCCGACGCCTCGCAGATTGCGTCCTGGCACGGCCTCCCGGTCACAGGCATCACGGCTGCAGAGCTTCGTCCGAGGCGTGCAGGTGGGCACGCTCCCCGTCGTGGTCGAAGATCGTGAGGATCTCCACGGGACCGTTATGGGCGCCGATTGCGTGCGGAACCATGGTCGAGAACTCGGCTGCGTCGCCTGCTTGGATTAACATGGTTCGCTCACCCAGTTGCAGGCGGGCTGTGCCGGACAGCACGGCGAACCACTCGCGGCCGGGGTGCACGCTCCGGTGCTCTGGCCCGGCGGGCCGCTCGGGAGTGATGCGCATCTTCGCCACGGTCGCGCCGTGGAGCGTGTCCTCGCGGGACAGGAGCCAGCTCGTCAGCCCCGGGGCGTGCTGGGGCTGCGGCCGGATCACCACGTCCTGGTCCACGGCGGACTCGACGAGCTGGTCGAGGGTGGTGCCGAGCGCCCGCGCGATGGGGACCAACTGATCGAGGGCAATCCTACGGTGCCCGGTCTCGATGCGGCTCAGGGTGGACGGGCTGAGGTAACAGCGGGCGGCGAGGGCGTCCAATGACCAGCCGCGGGCCAAGCGGAGGGCACGGATGCGTTGGCGGATCACGCCATCCAAGGCGACTTCTTGCGTCATGCGCAATATTGTATGCCAACTGCGCAGAATGTGTTTAGCCTCGAAGGCATGACACCACACTCCCATCACCACGTCGGATCCGCACACGAGCACGTGCAGCACCACGAATCCGGGCTTGCTGACCTGCTGGACCTTGATGCTGAGGTGCTCGGTCCCTACCTGGAGGAGGTGACCACATGGGTAAGGCAGCACACGCCAGACGCTCCGCGCACCATCGTCGACGCCGGTGCCGGGACGGGCGGCTACAGCCTGGCTCTGGCGCGGCGCTTCCCGGAGGCCAGCGTGGTGGCGATCGACAAGTCTCCGGTGATGCTCGAGCGCGTCCGGGCAGCGGCACTCGGGCAGGGACTGGCCGGCCGGGTGGGCACCGTGCACGCCGACTTGGACCACGCGTGGCCGGCGGTCGGTGCGGCGGACATCGTATGGGCGTCCTCCTCCTTGCATGAGGTCGCCCACCCGGGCCGGGTGTTGCGCGACGTCCATGCCGCACTGAACCCCGGCGGCCTGCTGGTGGTCGTTGAGATGGACGCCCTGCCGCGCTTCCTGCCAGACGACGTCGGGCTGGGCCGGTCCGGCCTGGAAGCGCGCTGCCACGAGGCCCTAGCACGGGCGGGCTGGAACGCGCACCCGGACTGGCAGGCCCCCATGGAGCGGGCCGGCTTCGAGATCATTGAGCAGCGACACTTCGCCATCGAAGCGCACCCGGATCCGCTGGTCGCCGGCCGCTACGCGCAGGCCTTTCTGGGCCGCATCCGTTCCGCCCTCGACGGTCAACTGGCTGCCGAGGACCTCGAAACTCTCGACCGCCTCCTCGCGGGCGAGGACCCCGGTGCCCTGCTGCGCCGCGGAGACCTGGCCGTGAGTGCCAGCCGGACCGCCTGGGCGGCCCGGCGCCCCTAACCCGCCGGACGCGGCGGGTTGCCGCCGCTCCACCCGGGGCCCGGGGTCGAGCAGCCGGCCCAGTAACACTCAACACCCCACCAGGGCCAACGCGGCTGCAGGTCCGTCTCGATGAAGGAGATCCTCCATGAACCTGGAAAAAGCGCATGATGTCGCGATCATCGGTTCGGCATAGCCACGAGGGCAGCGTCCCGCACCGTCGGAACTTATTTCCAGGCCCACTACAAGAGGATCACCTCACGCAGGGGACCGATGAGAGCACTGGTGACGGTCGAGCACTCACTAATCACGGCGATCTGGTACATGCTCACCGCCCTCAACCCACGACGACGGCCTATCCGGCCATGTGCTCCCATTACCGCCAGCCTTCGCCTCACCAGCTATTTTCACGTCAGCCGGGGACAAATTTTGTCGTGCCCTGAAGGATAAGCACCCTACCGGCCTGATGCATCGATCCGGGCTGTTAACACGGGCAACGACCCATCAACCCCGCTGCACTTAGCGCAACTCCAAGGAAGCTTTCCCACGGGGCGGCCGGCGCCCATGCCGGGGCCTCGTAGGCCCGGCGTTCGTCTTTTACGCACCGGCCCGCACCTTCGGTGCGGTCACAATCGGCGAGTGGCCTCACTCCCCCGCGGGTAACGCAAAAAAACCCTTGACAGTGGCACGTATCACTTCTACTCTAATTTTGGGATCCCAAAACGGGATCCCAAAACCCCAGGCATCGCGTGGCGTTTCCGGAACCGCCACTACAGGCCTTCGCCCAAAGGTTTTCCGCCGCCCAACCCGCGGCCGCACGTTTGAATCACCCAGTTCGTTTCCCTGTCCGTAAACTTCCCCGTGAAGGAGAAGCTGTGTCCATCCCCAATACCGAAACAGTGACCACCGAGGCTCAAGGCACCACAGAAGCCCCGGTCGACGGCAAACCCGGCAAGGACGGCGTGCAAAGGCGCACCAACGTCCGCTGGAAGCTCTTCCTGCTGCTGCTCGTCCTGGTCTCCGTCAACTACATCGACCGGGGCTCCATCTCGGTAGCCCTGCCCATCATCCAGAAGGAATTCAACCTCGCCCCGGAGCTCGTGGGCCTGCTGCTTTCCGCCTTCTTCTGGACCTACGCCCTCATGCAGATTCCCGTCGGCCTGCTGATCGACAAGTTCGGCCCGCGGAAAGTCATGACGGCATCGTGCATCGGCTGGGGTGCCGCAACCGCGGCCTCGGGCCTCGCTGGCGGCTTCCTGAGCATGTTCATCGCACGCCTCGGCATCGGCGTCACCGAAGCCGGCGTCATGCCGGCCGGCGGCAAGCTCAATGCCATCTGGATGCACAAGGCGGAACGCGGCCGCGGCGCAACCATCCTCGACGCCGGAGCCCCGCTGGGCGCAGGCCTGGGCGGCATCCTCATCGCCGGCCTCATCGCATCCACCGGCAGCTGGCGCAGCTCGTTCATCATCGCCGGCGCCGCCACGGTGCTCATGGGCCTGGCCGTGTGGTGGTACGTCCGCGACAACCCCCGCCAGCACCGCGGGGTCAACACGGCCGAAGCCGAGTACATCGAGGCTTCACACGCAGCCGAGGATGCCGAGGCCGAGCTCGACGGCAGCAAGGGCAAGCGCGCCCTGCTCCCCTACCTGAAGTTCCGTTCCTTCTGGGCCATGTGCTTTGGCTGGCTGGGCTTCAACGGAGTATTCTACGGCCTGCTGACCTGGGGCCCGCTCTACCTGGCCCAGGCCAAGGGTTTTGACCTGAAGACCATCGGCTGGTCCACTTTCGTGATCTTCGGTGCCGGCTTCGTCGGTGAAATCCTGGGCGGCACCATCGCGGACAAATGGCGGGCAGCCGGCGCCTCGGCCAACCGGGTCATGCGCACCCTGCTGGGCATCTCCAGTGTGGTCGTGATCGGCGGCTTGGTGGGCGTCACGGTGGTGGCGGATCCCACGACGGCGGTGGTCCTGCTCTCCGTGGTCATGTTCTTCCTCCGCTGGGTTGGCCTCTTCTGGAGCATCCCCTCCATCCTGGGCGGCCGGACCAACGCCGGTGTGCTGGGTGGAGCCATGAACTTCAGCGGCAACATCTCCGGCTTCGTCACCCCGATCGTGGTCGGCCTGATTGTCGGCGCCACCGGCTCCTACACCTGGGCGCTGCTCTACTTCGTGGGATCCGCCATCATCATGGGAGTGTCCGTGCTGGCACTGGACTACAACAAGCGGCTTCCTGTCTAAGCTAAACCACGCAGCACCTCCTCCCGCCGCCGGGAGCGCAATGTCACACGAGAATCCGAATGGAGCAACAATGCTTACCGCAGAAGAAACCCAGGACAAGGAACGCCCCCTCCGCGAGGCCGTCTGGGACACCCTCCGCACCAGGATTTTTGAAGGGCACTACGCTCCCGGCACCCGGCTGGTGGAACGTGACCTCGCCGCAGAATTCAATGTGTCCCGCCTGCCCGTCCGGGAAGCGCTGCGCATGCTGCGCCAGGAGGGCCTCCTCAGCGACCGCGGGGCGCGCGGCGCGGAAGTCAGCTCCCTCAGCCCCAAGGACGTCGAGGACCTGTTCGACGTCCGGCAGTCCCTCGAAGTACTGGCATGCCGCCTCGCCGCCGCCCGCGCCACACAGGAGGACCTCGCCCACCTTCAGGGCCTGCTCGACGAGGCGGACCGCTGCCTCGCCAAAGGCGCCGTGATGGAGGCGCACCGCGCCAACAGCGAATTCCACGACGCCATCACCCGGATCGCCGACAACAATTTCCTCAAATCCGCGCTGGAACCCCTCCAGGGACGCATGCACTGGCTCTTCCGCCACGTCAGCGACCTGCCGGAACTGATCCAGGAACACCGCGAGCTCTACGATGCGATCGCCAGCGGCGACCCGGACCGGGCTGCCGCGCAGTCGGCGTCGCACATCGGCAAGTACCGCGAGCAGTTCCCCGAGGACTTCCAGAAAACCGAACCCACGCTGCATCGGAAGAAAAAATGAAACTGCTCGTCATCAACCCCAACATCAGCGGCGACGTCACCGCCCTGATCGAATCAGAAGCCGTGCGCTCGGCGGCCCCGGACACCGAACTCGTGGTCCGCACGGCCGGACACGGTGTGGAATACATCGAAACCCGCTTCGAGTCCCTGATCGCGGCCGGCGCAGTCGCCGAGATCATCGCCGAATACTCCACCGAATCCAGCACCGGCGGCGTGGACGGCGTGGTGGTTGCCGCTTTCGGCGACCCTGGCATGCCGGCCCTGAAGGAACTCACGGACGTCCCGGTCATCGGCATCACCGAGGCAGCCCTCTGCGCTGCCGCCCTCCAGGGGCACCGCTTCTCCATCATCGCCATATCAGACCGGATCCGGCCGTGGTATCTGGACTGCGTGGAGCGTTTCGGCCTCGGCGGCCGGCTGGCGTCCATCCGTTCCATCAACGAATCCCTCAACGCCATCGGCTCCGTGCAGCAGGACTTCAAGGAAACCCTGCTGGCACTCAGCCGGCAGGCCGTCGCAGAGGACGGCGCCGACGTCGTCATCCTGGCGGGTGCGCCCCTCGCCGGGCTTGCCCGCGAGCTTCAGGGTCAGATCCCGGTTCCGGTGGTGGACGGCATCTCCGCCGGCATCCGCATGGCGGAGGCCGTCGTCGCGCTCCAGTCCGGGCCCCACCGTGCCGGCGCCTTCGCGCCGCCACCCGCCAAGGCCCGCAAGGGGCTTACGGAAAACCTCGACACCGCCCTCACCGCGGCCCAGAGCGCAGCGCACGCCGCCGCCCCCGCGGCCCTGTCCCACTAGCTTCCCCACTGGCTTCATCCCTTAGGAGGACACCGATGTCCAACACCCCAGAACTCGTCATTGCCAACGGCACCGTTGTCAACAGCTTCGGCCGCCGGCACGCCCACATCGTGGTGCGGGACGGCAGAATCGTCCGGCTGGTCGATGCCTCCGAACCGGTTCCCGACGCCGGGCGCACCATCGACGCCGCCGGCCGCCTCGTTATTCCGGGCGGCGTGGACGGCCACTGCCACGTGGCCCAGGTGACCGGACGCTTCCGGACCCTGGACGACTACCGCACCACCTCCACGGCAGCACTGTGGGGCGGCACCACCACCATCATCGACTTCGGCATTCCGCGCGACGCCCAGGAAACCCCGCTGGCCGCCGTGCTGCACAAGAAGGAACTGGCGCGGGACTCCCGCTGCGACGTCGCCCTCCACGGGTCGGTGGTCAGCTGGGACGAAACCGTTCCGTGGCAGCTGGAGCAGCTCGCCGCCGAGGGCGTCCGGTCCGTGAAGATGTACACCACCAACCGCGGCACCACCATGGCGGACGGGGACACCATCCTGAAGGTCATGCGCGAGATGGTGCGGCTGGACGGGCTCACCTACATCCACGCCGAGCACGATCCCATCATCGCGGACTGCACCCAGCAGCATGCCGAGGACGGCAGGATCGGCATCGAGCACCTGCACCGGACCCGGCCGGAGCTGGCCGAGGAGGTGTCCGTCAAGGAAACCCTGGCCATGGCCGAATACACGAAGGCTCCCGTGTACTTTGTTCACCAGTCGACCCCCGGAGCCGTGGACCTCGTCAACGAGGCGCGCGGCCGCGGCCTCGAGGCCTTCTCCGAGACCTGCCCGCACTACCTCACCCTCGATGACTCGGTCTACGGCTCGGCGTTTCCGGAGTGGTACGCCTGCTGCCCGCCAATGCGCAGCGCCGAGACCGTGGCCGCCCTGAAGGAACGCCTGGCCGACGGCGCCATCCACACCGTTTCCTCGGACCACTCCTGCTACGACCTCTCCCAGAAGCGCGAGCGCACGGACGACGTCCGGGCCATGCCGCACGGGCTGCCGGGGGTGGAAACGCGGATGCCTGTCACCTTCACCGCCATGATGGAATCCGCCCGGAACACGGTGGAGGACTTTGTGGAGGTCTTCTCCGCCGGGCCGGCCCGCATCAACGCGGTCCCCCGCAAGGGGACCATCGCCGAGGGCTTCGATGCCGACCTCGTGATCTTCGATCCCGCCGAACAACGAACCGTCGATGGCGCCGACCTGCACATGGGCACGGACTTCTCCCCGTTCGACGGCGTGAAGCTCACCGGGTGGCCCGGCGTCGTGGTCTCCGCCGGCCGCGTGGTGGTGGATGGTGACGGCTTCCACGATCCCGGACCCGTGGGCCGCTTCGTGGCCCGCAACGGCTTCCGCGCCCACACCGCAGCAGCACCGGAACCGACGCCCGCTACTGGCCGTGCCGCCACCGCCCCCGCAACCCGTTAGGAGCATCCATGCCATCCGCAACACGCAAGACCCGCATCGGCATGATCGTGCCGTCCTCCAACACCTGCCTGGAGCCGCAGAGCTACCGCATCCTGGGCGACCGGGACGACGTCACCATCCATTTCACCCGGATCCCCGTCACCCGGATCGCCCTGGACGATTCCTCGGACAAGCAGTTCGATCCGGCCGTCATGCGCGAAGCGGCCCGGCTGCTCGCGACGGCGGACGTGGACGTGATCGCCTGGAACGGCACCTCGGGCTCCTGGCTCGGAGCGGAACACGACCGCGGGCTGGTCGGCGAGATCACCGACGCCACCGGCATTCCGGCCACCACCTCCACGCTCGCCTACCTGGCGGCGTTCGAGTCGTTCGGCACCGAACGGATAGGACTGTTCACGCCGTACACGGAGGACGTCAACCGCGCGATCATGGCATCCTACGAGCGGGACGGCATCAAGACAGTGGGCCACCGCTGCCTGGGCCTGAGTGACAACGAGTCCTTCGGCCGGGTCACCGAGGAGGAAATGCGCCCCGGCTCGCTGGAACTGGCGGCAGCGGCGCCGGATGCGCTTGTCTACCTGTGCACCAACCTGTACGGCGCAAACATCGCGGCCGACATCGAGGCCGGCACCGGCGTTCCCGTGCTCGACTCCGTCGCCGTGACCCTGTGGCACTGCCTGAAACTTGCCGGGTCCCCCTTGCTCGCACCCAGGTGGGGCAGGCTGCTCGCGGACTGACCCCAGCCCGCTGGATTTACAGCAGCCAGGCAAGGCAGACGGCGGCGGCCCGCCCACTGGGAGCGGGCCGCCGCCGTCGACATTGGCCCAGGATTGTCCGTCGGCCCTGAGAGCCTCCTGCGGTGTAGCCGCCGAGTGAATGAATGTCGGACATCCACATCGCGAACAGGGAGTAGAAACCCCACAAGCCGCGCCCTCGCTGTGAATTCCATGGATTTTGCCTGTGGATTGTCCGTCCGCCCTTGCACGGGACTGGTTGCCTGCGGCAAACTGTTGGACACTTGATGAATCGATCAACTGGCGGTTCATCGACTCAACGAGGGGTCCGAAGACGACGGCGCCGTCGGACCTTTTTGCGGCGATGTCGCCGCCCGGGCAGGAAGCCCGCAGACCGGGAGGACACCCATGGCCGGCTTGTTTGAACTGTTCGTTGACGCGCAGTCGCACGTCAGATTCCGGCTCACAGCACCCGACGGAACGGTGATGGCCGTCTCCAAAGCTTTTGACGACAAGCCCGCAGCTGTCGCCGGCATTGCCGCGGTGCGTGAGTACGCCGGCATGGGACATATCACCGACCTCTGCCCGGCCCGCCGGTCGGACCCTGCGCCGCCGCGTTCAGATTCCGTGCCGCCTGCGCAGGCATACCGGGGCAGTGCCGGTTTCTTGCGCCGAGAGGCCCCAGCTGGCGTGCCAGAGTCCTCGGGAGACCGGCTCCGCAGCGGAACGCCCGGGCAGCTCGCGTCTTCCGCAGGAACCGGCATCCGGGTATGACAGGTATTGGGCGTCCCGTCCCGGTCACGAGGACCCCTTGAACGGGCGAAAGGTGATTGCGATGGCCGAACATCAGGAACCGGCCCCGGAACCGATGACCGCCGCAGAGGCCGGTGCCATCAGAAGCCTGGCGGCGCAACTGCGGGTGGACTCCATCCGGTGCAGCACACAGGCCGGTTCCGGCCATCCGACCTCATCGTTGTCGGCTGCGGATCTCATGGCGGTCCTGCTCGGGCGGCACCTCCGCTATGACTGGGACCAGCCGTGGCTGCCGACCAATGACCACCTCATTTTTTCCAAGGGCCATGCCTCCCCGCTGCTGTACTCCATGTACCGGGCGGCCGGCGTGGTCGAGGAGGATGAACTGATCAAAACCTACCGGCAGTTCGGCAGCCGGCTGCAGGGACATCCCACACCGGTCCTGCCCTGGGTTGATGTGGCGACCGGCTCGCTGGGCCAGGGACTGCCGGATGCCGTGGGCGTTTGCCTGGCCGGACGGTACCTGGACCGGCTGCCCTACCGCACCTGGGTGCTGTGCGGGGACAGTGAACTGGCCGAAGGATCCATCTGGGAGGCCCTGGACAAGGCCTCCTACTACAAGCTCGGAAACCTCACCGCCGTCGTGGATGTCAACCGGCTGGGCCAGGACGGTCCCACCGAACTGCAATGGGACATGGACCGGTACGCCCGGCGCGTGGAGGCCTTCGGCGCCCATGCCCTCGTCATCGACGGTCATGATCTTGCCGCGATCGACGACGCGCTCACCCGCGCACAGTCCAGTCACGACCAACCAACGGTCATTCTCGCCAAAACAATCAAGGGCAAGGGCGTGCCCGAGGTGGAAGACAAGGACGGCTGGCACGGCAAGGCACTTCCGAAGGATATGGCCGAACGCGCCGTGGCAGCCCTCGGCGGCCCCGGCAGCCTGCGGATCACCACGGCCCTCCCCGGACCGGGCACGCCTGCGATCACTCCCAACCCGCAGGCAGCCGTCAGCCTGCCCCGTTGGGAGGTGGGCGAAAAGATCGCAACCCGGGCCGCCTTTGGCGCCGCCGTGTCCGCGCTGGCCGCCCGTCCCGAAATCGTCGTCCTGGACGGCGAGGTGGGAAACTCGACCCACGCCGGCGAATTCAAAGACGCCGCCCCGGAACGGTACTTCGAAATGTTCATCGCCGAACAGCAACTCATCGCCTCCGCCGTCGGCCTCTCGGTCCGCGGCTACGTCGCGTTCGCCGCGAGTTTCGCCGCTTTCCTGATATCCCGGCCCTTCGACTTCATCCGGATGGCAGGAGTATCCCAGGCCAGCATACGGCTCGTCGGCACACACGCCGGTGTCGAAATCGGCCAGGACGGCCCATCGCAAATGGCGCTGGAGGACATCGCCGCCATGCGGGCCGTGCACACCTCCACCGTGCTCTACCCGGCCGACGCCCCCTCCACCGCCCAACTCGTCCAGGCCATGGCCGACACCACCGGAATCTCCTACCTTCGCGCCACCCGCGGCGCCTACCCGGTCATCTACGGTCCGGACGAAAAATTCCCGCTCGGCGGCTGCAAAGTCCACCACGCCGGCCCCGACGACGACGTGGCACTTATCGGTGCCGGTGTAACCCTGCACGAATGCCTCGCGGCCGCCGATGAACTCGCCAAAGACGGAATCAACGCCCGCGTCATCGACCTCTACTCCATCAAACCCATCGACGCGGACACCCTGCGCCGGAGTTGCCGGGCGACCGGGGGCCGGATCGTCGTCGCCGAAGACCACTACCCCGAAGGCGGCATCGGCTCCGCCGTCCTCGAAGCCCTCGCCGGAACAGACACCCCCGAACTCCACTGCGTCTTACTCGCCGTCAAATCACTGCCCGCCTCCGGCAAACCCCAGGAACTGCTCGACGCCGCCGGCATCTCCGCCCGCCACATCACCGCCGCCGCCCGCAGCCTCCTGCGAGCCTGAAACCACGCCAAGCCTTGGCCACATTGGTGGTAATGGCCTGAATTTGGGCTCTCCTGACTTGAATGTGGGTTCCGTTATTTCTGGTAAGACACCGGATGTGCTGGGATTTCTCGTCGGTGACATGTCCCTGACCGAGTTGGCCGAGGCGGTTGGGCGGCCTGGCGTTCTTCGCCGAGGACGGCGGCGAGTCGGGTGCGTGGGGCGCATAGCCCCGGACCCGGGCGGTCTACTTCTGCCGGTTGAGATCCTCGGCTATCCGTTCGGGGAGCTGCCGCTGCAGCACATTGCTCCACGCGATCAGGGCGAATGTCACGAGGACTGTCGTCCCAAGATAGATCAATGTCCCGGGGAGGCCGAGGGATATGCCGAGGACCTGGCCGGTGAAGACCTTCACACCGATCAGGACCATCAGCACGGCGGCAGCAAGGTAGCCGACCTTGGATCCGCGGGAAACCGTGTGCCCCTTCGGGAACCGCTCTGCGCACTCCTTGGGGCCGCCGAAAGCATCCTCAGGACGCGCCCCCGTCTCCTGCAAGTGGCTCTGGAGTTCCCGGAGCACATCAGCGACCTGGTTCTCGCTGAGCTTGCGCTGGCGGAGTCCCAGCGCCAGGGATTTAAAGTACTCCAAGGTGGTCATGCCGGGTATCCTTCCAACGTCAGTACTGCCGACACCCTTGCCGTGAAGTCCTGCCAGGCGCCGGAGGTCTCGCGCAGCCAGGTTTCCCCTTCGGGGGTGATGCTGTAGAACTTTCGGCCGGGGCCTCCCTTGCCTTCGCGCCATTCGGAGCGGAGTCGCCCTTCGGTCTCGAGCCGGTTGAGTACCGGGTAAACGGTGCCGCCGACGATGCCCGGGAGGCCCCGCGCATCCAGCTCCTGGACAAGCTGGTAGCCGTAAGTCTCGTTCCGGTTGCGTACCAGCTGCAGGATGCACGGTGCCAGGACGGCCCGGGTCCAGTCGCTGGGCCACTTCGGATCATCGCTCATGAGTAGAACTTAACACCGACTAGACTGTGTGGCAATCTATTCAAGGTGCCGCTTTCAGGACACCTCTTTGCGCCGGTTGCGCCAGAACCCGATCCCCAGCGGCAGGAGGATCCACAGGACCAGCGACGTCAGCGCTGGTGCCGCCGGTGTTCCGTCGGTCAGCGAATTAACCAGGCAGGCCGTCTGGAGGAACGGGGCACTGCCGCCCGGAATGAGACCGATGAGGGTATCGAAGAGCAGTGTCTGCAAGATGATGAAGACCATCGTCAGCGGGGCGGACAGAAGCGCCGAGGAGATAGCGGTCCGGACACGAAGCCAAGGACCGTCGCCCACAGCAGCAGCCATGCGGCTTTGCCGAGGTCTCCGGCTGCCCAGCCGAGCCCCATGGCGGGCACGAGCAGCGCGGACAGCAGCAGCGACAGTGTAAGGACGCCGAGGACAATCGCCAGGGAAGCGATGAGGGTGCCGGCAATCTTTGCCACGAAGATCTTCCATCGGCGGGAGACCAGGGCGAAGAACGTCATAGTGTCCCGGTGCCGCCAGTCACCGGTCATACCCAGCGTTTCTGAATGGAAGCGGCCCCCGGCGCGTCCGTCAGTCGACCGGGGAAACGCGGATGAGGTTTCCGTCAGGATCAGCGATCACGAAGGTTCGTCCGAAGACGTCTTCGTGCGGTTCTTCGATCACAGTGACCCCCTTGGCCGTCCATTTGGTGTAGCAGTCGTCTACGGCCGCATTGGAACCCGACAGCATGAGTCCGACCTCGCTGGTGCGGGGCGTCGTCGCCGTGACGGTGTCGCCGCGGCCAGACCACAGGGCGAATAACACACCCGGGGCGACCTCGAAGGGGACGTAGCGGGGTGTGACGGCGACTGGCGCCATATCGAACAGGTCGCGGTAGAAGCGCGTGGCGCGCTCGACGTCTGTGACGTAGATGAGGAAGAGGTTCGGGGTAGTCATGGGGAAGCTCCTGCGTTGAGGTTTTCTGGCCGGAGCCAGCCTGACAGCAATACATGACACCCTGTGTCCGGTATGGATCAATAATGATGAAATGAAGTCACAGCGCCTGCTCTCGATGATGTTGCTGCTCCAGACCCGTCACCGCATGACCGCTGCTGACTTGGCGGACGAGTTGGACGTATCGGTGCGGACGGTTCTGCGGGACGTGACCACCCTGGCCGACGCCGACGTGCCGGTGTTCGCCGAGCGCGGCCGCTACGGCGGCGTGGTTCTGCTGCCCGGATCGCAACTTGACGTATCCAAACTCAGCCCGACTGAGATCGATGCCTTGAAACTGCTGGGTCTGGACCCCGGGCAGGCACGCCAGCTCGGGGTCGACCCACGAACGCGCACCGCCCACCGGAAGCTCGCTGCGCGGCGTCCCGGGGCCGGTCACTCCTTGTTGCCGTTGTCCGAGTTGGTCGTCGTGGATAACATGCCCTGGTTCAGCCCCGAGGCCCACGGTGCCGGCGTCGCCGGCCTCGGCAGGGATCTGCAAACCGGCCGGCGACTGCGGATTCTCTATCGGAGCAGTGCCGAGCGGGGAGCCTCATGGCGCACAGTTGACCCGTACGGTCTCCTTGCGAAGGCGGGCCGCTGGTATCTGGTGGCAGATATCAACGGGGCGCCGCGGCTGTATTCGCTGGAAAGGGTCCAGAGTTGGGAGGTCCTGTCAGATGGCCGATCCCTGCGCCAGGGCGAGTCGCTGGCCAGTGTGAGCCGGCACCTCAGCGCATCGGTCGAGAACCGCAGCGGCATCACCGTGACCGCAACGCTTGCGGTCAACAGGCTCGACCTCGCACGGCGGATCCTGGGCTCACGGCTCACCGGCAGTAAACCGCTGGACGCTGGCCGGGTCGAGATCACCGTGGTCTACGACCAGCTGGAGGCCGTGCGTCAGCTGCTGCAATTCGGTGCCCACCTCCGTGTCACAAGGCCACTCGAGGCGCAGGCCGTGATGCGGGACGTTGCCACCGCCACGGCAGCACTGTACCAAGGTTAAGCAGGGAGGCTGACGATCCAAACCGCCGCGGTTCATCATCGCTTCTGGGCGTGCGTCAAGGGTGGATAGGGTGCGTGCGCCGCTGGCCCAAGGCGCCAGCCCCGGCGTATCATGGCGATCGCGGAACGGAAGGTAAGCGGGGCCGCTGAGCATGACCAACGAACGCGAACACAATGAAGCGCCGACGGGAAACGTTGCGCTCGTGACCGGTGCGAGCCGGGGCGTCGGCCGGGGCATCGCACTTGGCCTTCTGGCAGCGGGGTTTCGCGTTTACGGCTCGGGCCGCTCGATCGACCAGGCGGACCTGCCGCGGGAGATACGGCGCCTGCGCTGCGACCATCTCAAGGACGAAGGGACCGCGCGCGTGTTTGAAGCGATCCGGTCCGAGTGCGGCGGCCTCGATCTCCTCGTCAATTGCGCCTGGGGCGGCTACGAGAAGATGGTCGAAGGCGGCGCGTTCACATGGCCTGCGCCGTTTTGGGATCAACCGGCGCATCGCTGGACCGGCATGATGGACGCCGGCGTGCGCGCGGCATTTGTGTGTTCGGCGCACACGGCGCGCATGATGACGCCGCGGCACCGCGGCTTGATCATCAACATCAGCTTCTGGTCGGCGCAGCGTCACCTCGGCAACACGATCTACGGCATCGCAAAGGCGGCAACGGACAAGATGACCTCCGACATGGCCGTCGAGCTGAAACCGTTCGCTATTCCGGTCATCTCGCTCTACCCCGGCCTGGTCCGCACCGAGGCGGTCCTGGCAGCGGCGGAAAGCGGCGCGTTCGATCTCTCGACCAGCGAAAGCCCGGAGTTCATCGGCCGCGTGATCAACGCGCTGTTCCACGATCCGAACCTGATGGCGCGGACCGGCCAGGTGCTTGTCGCCGCCGCGGTTGCGAAGGAGTTCGGCGTACTGGACATCGACGGAAGTTCCCCGCCGGCGCTGACACTTGCGGACATCTAGGACGCCCGATGGGTTGCACCCCGGGACGGTTTCCTGGGCTTCCTCACCCGAAATATCATCAATCAGCGCATGGCGGCGAGCCAGGCGGCGTCGGTCTCCGCCACCTTCGCCGAAGCATCCTTCAAGGTCACCCCGACCTTGTCCGCCGGGCCGCGGAAGCTACAGGAGGGCCGGATGGCTAAAAGGCGTCAGGATTTTCCAGTTCCGGGAGAATTTGTACCGGATCACCGGCCAGGTACATGCGGCGCGGAGAGTGCCCGCGGATCCAGATCCACACAACGGATCCGTCCGGTGTCATGTTGTCGATGACACCGCTTCCCGCTGGGCGGCCGGATTCGCGGACCCTCACTTGCTGTCCGGGGCTCAAGTTGGCCCACTGGACCGGCGGTTCAGCATCGTAGTCACTTGTGGCGTTTGCATCCATTCATTCACATAATCAGGTGCGGGTGAACAGTCCGTGAACCTGGCCTGTGAAGCGCCTTAGTCCTGGCAACATCACGGACGGCGTCGCCAAGGGCCGTTCAATCCTCGTCATCGGCCTCAGCTGGAACCGCCATGCTCAATAGAAAATCACATGGCTCAGCGTTGCCTGGAAAATTTCTTTCACCCCTGGGGTTGTGGGGCCAGTCAATGCGCTGCCCATGCCGTAGGGTGACGGACATGGAACTTCGCCTCGAGGTCGTGCAGGTGCCCGTCTCGGACGTGGACCGGGCCAAAGCCTTCTACACGGACAAGGTCGGCTTCGTACTCGATCACGACGTCGAACACATCCCCGGAATGCGGGTGGTCCAGCTTACTCCGCCAGGCTCGTCCGCCTCGATCGTCATCGGAACCGGCATGCACAGCATGACCCCGGGCAGCCTCGAAGGCCTCCAACTCGTGGTGCCGGACATGGGTGCGGCCCGGCGCGAGTTGCTCCGCCGCGGAGCCCCGGTGAGTGAGGCCCATGACATGGGGGGCTTTGCCTTCGCCTATTTCAGTGATCCGGACGGCAACCGGTGGGTCATCCAGGAAATCCCGCCCAAGGGACCGCGAGCCTCGTAACCGGAGTCCCCTTCGGCGGATAACCAGGCCGCGGCCAGGTGCAGTCGCCGGTGAGGTTGATGTGTTCCCATCCCAGGGGTGAGAGGAACCGCAGGAGGCAGGAGTCCCATCTGCGGCCTCTGTCCCGGGGGACCGAGTTCACCTGAGCTAAACCCGCACGGGCTCAGTGCAGAGTCGCACTCCGATTCTGACGAGCCCGGGCGGCCCTGGCCTGGCTTCCGTCGCGCCGTACGCGGCCCTGCGAAGCCGGGCAAAGCGTCACGGGGTGGACGTGATCATGATCGGGCACCGTGGCGTCGGGCTCTCGCGGCGGACAACCGCTGAGGTCGATCTGACTGCCGATGACATCTGGCTCCGGCTAGACGAGTAATTCCAAGGGGTCAGTGGTCGTAGGCGGTGAGTGAGCGGCGGACGGCCTGTCCCGTATGGTCGTTGTGCCAGATCGCCGCGGTCATGGCCAGCAGGCGCTGGATGATCCGGGCGGTGACGCCTGCCGGGATGCGGCCGCCGTGATGTTCGAGGTCGAGCTGGCCTTTGAGGGTGTCGTTGATGGATTCGATGATCTGCCGCAGGGGCTTGAAGAACCGGGATCCTGCCCGTGGTTCTTCCCCCGTGCGGGCAGGGCGGAGCAGCTCGATCCCGGCCTGGTCGATCGTTTCTTCGAACCCGGCACCGTAGTAGTTCCTGTCCCCGATGAGGATCTGGCGGTGCCCGTCGGCACGGACCCTGGCCATCGCCGGGGTCCCGGCGAGGATGTCCAGGAAGGTCTGGCGTTCGTCGGCCTTGGCCCCGGTGAGGGCGTACCCGATGGGCAGCCCGTGCAGGGTGCAGACCAGGTGCAGGCGCAGGCCCCAGAAATACCGGCTGTGGGAGGCGCAGTAGCCGTATTCGGCCCACCCGGCCATTTCCGAGCGGCGGACGGTTTCCTTGGACCGGGCGCATTCAACCGGGGTCGAATCGACCACCCAGACATCGTCACAGCAGATGTCATTCCATTCCGTCAGCACGCCAATGAGCCAGTTCATGGTCGGAAAGAGCCGGCGCAGCCGCTTGTTGTACCCGGACTGGCCCGGCAGATACGGGAACATCGTGCGCAGGGCTGTGCGGGCATGGCGCAGCCACCGGGCCTCGCTGGTAAAGCCAAGCAACGCCTGCATCACGGCCAGCGTGATCAGCTCGGCATCGGTGATCCGCGGGCTGATCCCGATCCGGGGCCGGGCCGGGACCCGTTCCGGATGCGCCTTCAGCAGGTCATCGGCGGCGGCATAGAATGCTGTTGCAAGGGTGTCCAGATCGGTTTCCACGTGAGCCTCCAAGTTCGACGTAGGGTACGCCGATTCTGGACACCCTTGCCCGCTACCGTCAAAGCCACGCCAGGAAGACCCCTTGGAATTACTCGTCTAGTGGTCGAGGACATCCGCGCCGTCCTGGGAGCAGAACAGGTGCCTCCGGCAGTCCTGTATGGCTCCTCGTACGGCACGTAGCTAAAGCACTGGCGGCGCCCCAGTAACGCCGGTGTAACGGCCGCCGGTGTAGCAGTGTGCGGATCACTACTACTCACTACTGCGGCAGGGGGCCCGCGCCATACCCACCGTCTACAAGATCCACCCCGCGGTCGGCGTCGCGCGGGCGCCCACGGGGCGCAGACCTCAACGATGGCGTGCGGACCCGTGACCGCGGCCGCGATGGCCGACGGGCTCAGGCATCACCGAGCCCGAGACGTGTGCACGTGGTGGGTACACGGACTTCTGCGGATACTTCTACGCAGGCCGGTCGGTCGTCATCAATTGAGGTGTCCCAATGCTCGTCGAGCTCGACGTCTTCAGCGGGCGAGCGAACCCGCGGTGGCGGCTCGACGCCGACCAGGAGCAGCTATCAGTGCTCCTGGGCGGCTGACGGGACGGGCAACGGACCGAGTTCCGCCGACCGGGGCGGGTTGGCGCCCTGCCGGGAGCAGGTGATCGCCGCGGCGCGGTTGGCGTAGGCGGCGAGTGCACGCAGCTGATCCAGGGCCAGGGTCCGCAGCCGTTCTCTGCCTCCGGCCCCGAGCGCTTCCAGTTGGGCGAGCCCTGAGATGAGCCCGGCCATGAAGGAGTCGCCGGCGCCCACGGTATCTGCGACGGTGATGGGTTCGGCTGCCACCTCCACCTGCCCCTTGCCGGAGAGGATGACCGGCCGGGCGGCTCCGCGGGTCAGGGCTATGATCGCCGGCCCGAGTTCCAGCCAGGCTTCCAGGGTTTCCTCCGGGGTCCGGTCCGGGTAAAGCCAGCTCAGATCTTCGTCGCTGGCTTTGACGATGTCGCTGGCGGCCACCAACACTTCAGCCTGCTGGCGCGCCGCGGCCGCATCGGGGCCGATTGCTGGCCGGAAGTTGGGGTCATAGCTGATGGTCGCGTGCTCACGGGCCGCCTCCACGAGGACAAGGGTGGCCTGATCGCCCGGCGCGAGCAGGGTAGCGATTGATCCCGTGTGCACGTGGGTGGACGCTTCGACGGCCGCCAGGGCAGGCAGGGACGCCCCGTTGATCTCCCAAGTGATGGAGAAGGCGTACTCGGCGGCACCGCCGGGACCCAGCATGGCGAGGGCCGTCGACGTCGGTCTGCTTCCGCCGTTGATCACCTGAACGCCGTTCGAGCGCAGGTGTTCTTCGATCATGAGCCCGTGCCGGTCTTCGGCGTAGTGGGTCACCAGGCTCGTCTGCAGGCCCAGGCGGGCAGCCCCCACGGCCACGTTGAGGGGGCTTCCGCCGGGATGGGCCTGGGTTGCCGCCGGCCCGCGGGGATCACTGATGATATCTACGAGGGATTCGCCGATGACAGTCAGGATGGTGTTCCCGACGGCGGGGCGGGGCGGGGACTGCCCGGCGGCCGTGGCGTGCATCAACGGCCCGGGTACACGACGGCCTTGAGCTGCCCGGCCTGCTTGCCCGCCTTGAGCGCTGCTTCAGATTCGGCCAGGGCGAACTTGCCGGTGACCAGGATGTCCAGGTCCACCTTGCCGTCGGCGATCAGCTGGATGGCCAGCGGCCAGGTGTTGGTGTAGCGGAACACGCCGGAGAGCCAGATCTCACGGTTCTGGATGTAGGAGACGGGGAGTTCGACGTCGTCGGCCCCGAGCCCCACCAGGATGACCCGGCCGGCCGGTCCGACGGCCTTGATGCCGGAGCGGACGGCCTGCGGGGCACCGGAGGCGTCGATGAAGGCATCGACGTCCAGTCCTTCGACGCTGTCGGTCCTGGCGTTGAGAGCGTGGGTTGCGCCGTGGTCCAGTGCGAAGGCCAGCCGGTCCTCGGCGATGTCGGTGATGTAGATTTCGGTTGCGCCGAAGGCGCGGGCGGCCTGGGCGGCGATGATGCCGATCGGGCCGGCTCCGGCGATCAGCACGCGGCTGCCCGGCCGGATGTCGGCGCGCTCGCAGGCCCAGAGCCTGACGGAGAGCGGCTCGATGAGGGCGGCCGCCTCGTCGCTGACGCTGTCCGGGATGTCGTAGGCGAAGTCGCCCTGGATGGTCACGTATTCGGCGAAGGCCCCGTCGATCGGTGGGGTGGCGTAGAACTCGATGTCGGGGCAGAGGTTGTACCGGCCGGCCTTGCACTGCTTGCATGTGCGGCACGGCCGCTGGGGTTCGACGGCGACCCGCTTGCCGATGCGCGCGGGGTCAACGGCGCTTCCGACGGCGGCGATCCGGCCGGAGAGTTCGAGGCCGGGCATGTGTCTCTGGTGGGATCGGGTCTGCCACACGACTGGGTCAGCGACCTGGAGCCCGGCGAAAAGCTGGAGCGTCGGGATGCTGTGATCCAGTTCGACGCGAAGTGGGTCCAGCAAGCGGCCTCCATCCTTCCTGAACTGGCCGAGGTCAAGCCCCTGCTGGAACAATCCGCACGCGGGATCGAGTTCCTGGGGCACTCGGCCGAGACTGCGGCCGCAGCCATCGAGGCGATGGGCGCCTCCACCGGGCTGGAGCGGCTCCACCACCTCTTGGAGCTGTTTGCGATTCTTGCGCGGGCACCGCAGGAAGAACGGCGCTACCTTGCCGACGAATGGTTCAGGCCGCAACTGGACGGCCAGGCTGCGGCTGTGGTGGACCTGGTCCTCGAGTACGTGTTCAGCAATCATGCCGGCAGCGTCAAGATGTCCGAGGCCGCGGTTCTGGTGGGAATGTCCGAGCCGACGTTCTCGAAATACTTCAAACGCGCCACCGGCCAGAACTTCAGCGATCTGGTCCGCAAACTTCGCCTGGCCCATGCACGGCGCCTGCTGGAGCGCAGCAACAAAGCCATCGCCGAGATTTGCTATGAAGTCGGTTTCTCGAACCTGTCCAATTTCAACCGGCACTTCCTCAACGACGCCGGCGAAACCCCACGGCACTATCGCCAACGGGTCCAGGCCTGACGATCCGGACAGGCGACGATGCCCGCTGGCGCCGGCGGACGACGGCGGTCCGCCCGGCTTCAGTGCAGGGCGTCCTCGATGGCCGCGGCGGCTTTCCTGACCCTGGCGCCGACCTCGTCGCCGGACAACCCGCTGCGAAGATACACCACCGCGAGTGCAGCCGGCAGCTGCCCGGGCACCCGGATCGGCGCACCGACGGAGCTTACGCCCGGGATCACTTCGTCCCGGCTGAGCGCATAACCCCGCAGGGCGGCCGCGCGGGACTCCTCACGGTAGGGCTGCCCGGGCGCCAGCGTCTCCCATTCCGCTTCGGTGAGGGCGGACTGAATGGCGATGCCGGGAGCCCCGGCACTGAAGGAATGCCTGGTGCCGGGCCGCTGCACCAGTGTGCCTTCGCCGTGCGGCGGCTCAACGGCCACGAGTGTCACACACTGGCGCTGGTCCCAAACCGCGATGAAGGCCGTCATCTGCAGGTGGCCCGCCAGCGCGGTGAGTACGGGAAGCGCAGCGGACTGCAGGTCCCGGGCCACTCCCCGCGCCAGGGCGGCCAGGCCTGGGCCGCACTGGAACTTTCCGGCGTCATCGCGTGCCACCAGAGAATGGTCCTCAAGGGTCCGAAGGATGCGGTAGGCAATCGATCGATGAAGCCCCGACCGCTCGGAAATCTCCGCAATCGTCATGGGCGACTGGGTGTCAGAAAGCAACTCCAGCACGCGGATCCCACGGGACAGTGTCTGTGATTGCGCCTGGGCCGGAAGCTTCTGCGCCGATCCGTCGGGAGGCACCACCGCGCTTTTCAGGTTCATTCCACTCATCTTAGGCGCATTGGCACCCATCCGGGGCCGCACGGGGACAGGCGGCACGACGCCGGGAACCGCACCCTGTGCCGACGCGCTATTGGCAGCTGCCACGTCATTTACTTGGCCCCGGCACGGGGCTACATTTGGTCCGGACGGTCTCTTTGCCGCGGGTGTGGGCAGGCGTCCGGATATCCAGCGTTCCGACGTTCCAGCGACGAGGCTGTGCCGTGTGTGCAGCCGGCAAGGAAGCGAAAATGAGCCCTACCCCAAAACAGCCAATCACCGATGCCAGCATCAAAGTCCGCCAGCTCAGCCACTACCAGTTCAGCTGGATAGCCGGAGAAGCCGGCAGCCCGGGCACGTGGACGCTGCAGCTCGTGCTGGATGAAGGCGCCTGGGAAGAAATCCTGACCATCGACGCCGACGACGCAGACACCCTGCAGGATCTCCTGTCCACCGCGGAGACCGTCTTCTACGACGTGCCCCGGAAAACCCTCATGTTCGGAACCACTCCCGTCGGCCATCACTGACCGGCCCGCATAGGCGCCCGCACCCGGTTCACCGGAAACCCGGTGCACCAGCGGCGCGCATCACAACTCCCGCGCGGTGGTTTCAGACTGCGAAAGCGGCCGGGGGCCATATCACCCAATGCTGCAACGGGACTCAGCAGCAGGCATCCGGAGCCACTCATCCGGCTGTTGACGGGATTCCAGTGGACCAGGCGACCATCGTCGGCTACGCCCTCGGCTACATCGTGACAATCAGCGTCATTTTTCTTATGTACCTGCCCTCCCTCATCACCTTTGTCCTGCTCCTGCTCTCGGCAGGCGCGGTTCAGCTGGTGATTCTCCTCCTGAAAGCCGTGGCCCTCGTGGCTGTCAGGAGCCTGGCCAGGCTCCCCCGGCGTCGGGCCGGCGACAAGTTGGCTCCGCACTGAACGCTCCCACGGCCGCGCTGCCTTCCGTCCGCTTCCCTGGGCAGTGTTCCGCCATCGGCAGCCCGGCCGTCAGGTCCTCGTGGCAGGAGGGGTGGCGGTGGCGGGCACCGGTTCGTGCCGCAGGTAGCTCCGGCGGAAGCGGCCGCTGCCCGCGGTCAGCGCCCGCAACTCGATCCCGTACCGCAAGAGTTCCTGGTCCGGAACTTCGGCGCTGATTTCGGTGCCCTCTCCCCCGACGGATGATGTTCCCGTCAGACGTCCGCGGCGGGAGGACAAATCACTCATGACCGCCCCCACATAGTCGTCCGAGACGCTGATCGTCACGGCGGAGACCGGTTCCAGCAGCTGGATGCGGGTGGCGGCGGCGGCCTCCCGCAGGGCCAGCGCACCTGCGGCCTGAAAGGCCGCATCCGAGGAGTCGACACTGTGGGTCTTGCCGCCGACCAGGGTCACCTTGATGTCCACCACCGGGAATCCTGCGGACACCCCTTTCTGCATCTGCGACCGCACCCCCTTCTCCACCGAGGTGATGAAGGGCCCGGGGATGACCCCGCCGACGGTCTTGTCGACGAATTCGAACCCGGCGCCGCGTTCGAGCGGTGCGACCTCGATGTCGCAGACGGCATATTGGCCGTGGCCCCCGGACTGTTTGATATGCCGTCCGTGGCCGGCCGCCGCGGCAGTGAAGGTCTCCCGCAGCGGCGTCACCACCTGAACGGTCTGCAGGTTCACGCCCTGGTCGCGCAGCCTGCCCAGGACCACCTCGGCGTGGGCCTCGCCCATGCACCACAAGACCAGCTGGTGGGTTTCCGCATTGCGTTCCACCCGGAGTGTCGGGTCACCGGCAGTGACCTTGCCGAGGCTCTTGGCCAGGGCATCCTCATCCCCGTGCGAGGCCGCTTCGACCGCAACAGGCAGCAGCGGCTCGGGCATGTCCCATGGCTCGATCAGCAGCGGCGTCTCCCTGGCCGAAATGGTGTCGCCGGTCTCCGCGGTTCCCAATCTGGGGAGCGCGCAGATGTCGCCGGCCACGCAGTACGGCACCGGACGCAGGCCGGATCCCAGCGGGGAATACAGGTGCGCGATCCGCTCGTCGCTGTCATGGTCCTCATGGCCCCTGTCCGCCAGGCCGTGGCCGACCACATGCACGGCGGAGTCTTCCCGCAGCGTGCCCGAAAAGACCCGGACCAGGCACACGCGGCCCAGGAACGGGTCGATGGTGGTGCGCACCACCTCGCCGAGCAGCGCGCCGGCGGGATCACAGCCCAGCCGTCCGGCCGGCGTGCCGTCGAGGCCGGTCACGGCCGGCAGCTCCCGCTCGACCGGGGACGGGAAGGCACCGCTCAGGACCTCCAGCAGCTCCGCCAGCCCGACGCCGGTCTCTGCCGAGGTGGCCAGGACCGGATAAAAGGACCCGCGGGAGACCGCCGTTTCCAGATCACTGACCAGGACCTCCGGAGCGATTTCCTCGCCACCGAGGTAACGGTCCATGAGCGTCTCGTCCTCGCTCTCAGCAATGATCCCTTCGATCAGCGCGCCCCGTGCGGCCTCCGACGCCGCACGTTCGACGTCGTCCGCGTTCCGGTTGGCGGGCGCCGGGGCTCCCGGATCGTGGTGCGAAACGGTGCCCGACAGCAGCCCCAACAGTCCCGTCACGGCGCCGCCGGCACGGACCGGCAGGTGGAGCGGCAACACCGAATCGCCGAAGGCGGCGCGGCATCTGGCGAGAGCGGCCTCGAAGTCCGCCCGGGGGTGGTCGAGCCGGCTGATCACCACCGCCCGCGGCATCCGGAGCCGCTCGCACTCGGCCCAGAGCGCCGTCGTCGCCGCGTCGATGTCGTCAATCGCCGACACGACAAACAACGCCGCGTCCGCCGCACGCAGCCCGGCACGCAGTTCGCCGGTGAAATCCGTATAGCCGGGGGTGTCGAGCAGGTTCACCTTGACGCCGTCGACGACCACCGGCACCACCGAGAGCGAGACGGAGCGCTGTTGGTGGATCGCGGACGGATCGGAGTCGCTCACGGTGGTGCCGTCGGCGATGGAGCCCTTGCGGGAAATCGCGCCGGTGGCGGCGAGCAGCGCCTCGGTCAGCATCGTCTTGCCTGATCCTGAACGGCCAACAAGCGCAACGTTGCGGATCTTTTCCGGCCGCTCCGGCGGCGCCGCGTCGGAAGCGTCGGATCGCCGGAGGTCAGAGGTGCCCCGGCCGGGATTCCGGACCGGGACTTTTGCGCCTTTCGCCGGCATGAGTACCTCCTGGCGTCGTCGCCATCATCGGCGTTCGTGGGTTGCTGGAGCCTTCTGTAAGGATTTGACACCCTGGGGCCACCGGACAGCAAGAGGCCGCCTGCTGCGCGCCACGACCGTGGCTATTTCTGGCCCGTCAGCAGGGTGCCCTGGATCGATGTCAACGGCACAGCTCCGAAGTCTCTGGAATCAATCGATACGCCGCGGTTGTCCCCCAGGACAAAGACGCTTCCGGCCGGCACCGTCACGGGTCCGAAGTAAGTGGCGTCAATGCGGCTGTGGTCGACGAACGGCTCAACGACGGCGACATCATCGACGAACAATTCCGAGTCCCGGATCGCTATGCTCTGCCCCGCCCCCGCAATGACGCGCTTGATAACGGTCCGGCCGTCGATCGGGCTGCCGAAGGCCACCACTACGCCGTTGTGGATCCAGCCGGCAGCAGCTGCCGGCTTGTAGAGAAGCACAACGCTGCCCGACGGAATGGTCGGGGCCATGCTGTCCGATGAGACGGTCACAGGCTCCACCAGCCAGCTGCGGACAGCAAGAACAGCCAGGACAGGAATCAGCGTGGCCGCGAGGAGCCGGGCGCGGCGGCCTGTGTCTGACGGCACCGTTGTCCAACGCCGGGCGCGGCGCGGGAGCGCCCGCCTGCCATGCCCGGCCCCTCTCGTGTGTTCACTCCGGGCCATCGTCCCAGACCGCTCTGGCCGCCGTCATGGGATCATCCACGTCCACGTCGTTTTCCTTCAGGCCCACCCGGAACTGGACCATCATGTCGTGGTCCTCGTGCGGCAGGTTGTGGCAGTGCATCATGTAGAGGCCTTTATGGGGCGTGAACTTCATCAGCAGGCGCACCGTCTCGCCTTCACCCACGTACACCACATCCTTGGGCCCGCGCTCGTAGGCGAAGGATGCCTTACCGTTGCGGCTAAGGATCTGGAAGTCCACCAGGTGGATGTGGACGGGGTGGAACCAGCCGCCCGATTTATTTTCGATTTCCCAGATTTCCACCGAGTTGAGTGCTGGTTCGGCACAGACTTTCTTGTAAGCGCTGGCGATCACGTCCTGCCAGCTGTCATCGTTGATGGTCCACATCCCGGTGCTGTCATTCCTCATGACCCGGAATTTCCGCGTTGCCACGGATTGCCCCGTCCGCAGCGACATGGCTTCGCTGGTGGTCAGCGTCGTCGGGATCCGGTTCCAGGTGGGGTCCGAGGTGTCCACGGGCTCGTCCGTCACGTCAAACGCCATGATCTTGCTGGTGAAGTCGTAGTCCACATTGTTCTTGTTGGACAGGTTGCGCAGTTCGATCCGCTGCCCCGTCTTGTACTTCCGGAAATCGATGAGGACCTCATAACGCTCCGCTCCACCATGCCGCCAGTCCGCCACGGTCTGCGCCACCGGGACCAGACCCCCATCCGTACCCACCACCACCACGGGATCGGCGGTGCTGAGCGCCGGCCGCAGCGAGCGTGAGATGGAGCAGTTCAGTACCCGGAAGCGGTAGACGCGTTTCTGCACCTTCATGACGGGCCACGGCTTACCGTTGACCAGGATCACATCCCCCCAGAGCCCAGAGTGGGTGTTGTCGTCGTAGCCCAGGGACCCGTCGGCTGCGAACATGGCGTCGCTGACCGTCAGCGCGACGTCGAAGCGGCCTTGCGGGAGAAGCTCCCGTTCCATCGGATCATGCATGTGGTACTGCGCCGCGAGCCCGGAATAGGCGTTCAAGGCGGTGAAGTGGACACCGTGGTCGTGGTACCAAAGCGTGCGCGCCGGCTGGAAGTTGGGGTAGTGGTAGTCCTTGTAGAACCCCGGGTTGGTGATATCGCTGGCGTAGCCGTCGTATTGCGGCCGCGATGCCGAACCATGCAGGTGGGTGGACGTGGACAAGGCGTGCCCGTCCAGTGCGTGCACGGCCGGCAACTTGTTCCGTATCCTGAGCACGGCTTTTGTTCCCTGATCCAGGCTGATCGTGGGTCCGGGGAATATGCCGTTGTAGCCAAGGATGGGTGTTCGCAGGCGGGGCAGGATGTTTGTCATGGCGGCCATTTCCGTCAAGGTGTAGTAGTTGACGGGCGATCCGTCCTGGGGGTCAGTGCCGGTGGTCCGGGGCTGAAGAATGGGAGCCTGGACAAAATCCGCCTGAAATGGGCGGGGCATCTCCTGGGAACTGATCCGGCTGGCTGACTTGGCCTCGACGGACCCGGTGGGCAACATGGCGCCACCTGCGCCGAGGACTCCCAACCCCCCGATCAACAGAACCTGACGGCGTGAAATGGACATGGCCGGTCTCCTCTCTTTGTCCGGTAATCCGAGACTGCAGCACCCAGCTTGGGGATATCCTGCTCCCGGTGTACCAACCTTGGAAGAAACCTGTGAACACGCGCCAACAGTCAGCGGGGCACCGGAAGGCGGGAGAACAGCCGCGCCGTGACCGTGGTGCCGACGCCGGGGGCGCTGAGGATCGCCAGGGCTCCGCCGGCTTCGCGGATGGTGTCCTTGAGAATCCGGAGGCCCAGGTGGCCGTCGGCCGGGCTCCGCGAATTGTCGAATCCCTGACCATTGTCCGAAATGCTGATTTCCGAGCCGTGCTGGTCCGTCCGCAGTGAAAGCACCACCTCGGTTGCGCCGGAGTGTTTGGCACTGTTTGACAGTGCTTCCCGGGCCACACGGTAGAGCAAAGCCGAAGAGCCGCCGTCCAGCCGGGCACCGTCCGGAATGAACAGACGCACGGCGAGACCGCGTTCCTGATGTGGCTCCACGAGCCGTTCCAAGGACGTTTTGAGCCCCAGTTGTTCAAGATCGGGCGGATATAGCTCGCTCGTCATGGCCCGCAGTGCCCGGACGCTGTGCTGCAGTATTTTCCGGGCTCCGCTGAGCATGGACTGCTGCTCGGGCGGACCGTGGAGCTGTTCGGATTCAAGTGCGTAGCCCAGCCCGGACAGGTCCTGGATCACTTCATCGTGCAGGTCACGTGCGATCCTCCGGCGTTCCAGATCCGAGGCCTCGACAGCACGCTTGAGCAACCGGTTACGGGTCGCCTGGTGGTACTGGATCCCCCGGGCCAACCGGACCGCAGGGGGCAGCTGGGCGAGCTGCAGCGCCGCCAGCGAGAGCAGGAAGGGCGGAATCATGCTGTAAAGGACCGCCTGCTGTTCGTCGCGCACCGGGTCGTCGTCGTAATAGGCCTCGAAGATCAGCCGGGTACCGTCAGCAGCCGCCGAGCTGACGTAGACCTCCACCAGCTCTCCCGAGGCTGACTCGTACTCATTCTCCAGCTCCTGCTGGTTTTCCAGGGACGCTGTTCCCGGGCCCCCCGCCAACAGGTCCCGGCCCCACTGCGGCAAGTCGAACCTCTGGCCCACCAGCGAGCGCACGTCCGAATACACCACACGGCCATCCGCGTCCCAGATCTTCATGCGCAGCACGGAGGCGTCGTTGCGCCATGGCTGCAAGGCGCTGTCCAATGCCTCCAGCGCAGAGGGGTCGCCGGCCAGCACCGCTGCGTTCACCAGCGGTTTGATGGCAAGGTCCGCCACGCGTTGGGTGAGCAGGACGGCATTATCGAGCGCGTGCTGTTCCGCGGCCGCACGGATCCAAAAAGCGACCGGGGTCGCCACGACCAGCAGGGCAAGAAACCCCATCAGGAGGAATTTAGCCACGGCGCCCCGGACTTGGAACCGTTCAGCCGCGCCCGGATGCCCCGGCGTCGCATAGTTCGCCGCGTCAGAAGGCCTGGACATGGGATTTCACGCTCAGGATGCCCCGCAGTTCCGCCTCTGCCATGGCCTCGCTTTGCGAGTGGGAGCCGAGCTTGGAAAAGATGGTCTTGACGTAGCCGCGGCAGGTGTGGATCGAGATGCCGAGGCTGTTTGCAACCCCCCGTATCTCCTGCCCTTCCGCCATCAGACGCAGGACGTCCAGCTCGCGGGGACTTAGGGGGGGCCCAAGGGGGGCCCCGGCCGGATCCGGGGCCGTAACCCCCATCTGTGCCACTAATGATGGATGCACCACCATGTTCCCTGTCCGGGCATGCCGGAGAGTGTCGAGCATAGTGGCCAGCGAGCCGTCTTTGGGCAGGAACCCGCATATTCCTATACCCGCCGCCCGCCGGAGGAGGTCCTGGGACGGATCTCCCGTCAGCATGATGATCCGGGTATCCGGGGCGTCCTGCAGAATGCGGGTTGCCGCGGCGAGCCCGTCACCGTCCGGCAAGTGATAGTCCATGACGACAACGTCGGGTGCCAGTTCACGGCACAACCGCACGCCACTCTCCACGGAAACCGCCGAACCGACAGTACGGAAGTCAGGCTCCCGGTCGAGTGCACCGGCCAGCAGCTCAGTGAACGTCCTGTGGTCATCTACGATCAGGATCCCCAGGGCGGTCCCGTCGGCTGGCGGTACGCTCCGGGTGCCGGCTGCCAAGGGCCTGGTCGCCGATGCTCCGGTTGCAGGTAACGGTGCCGGTACCGGCGTGCCGGTTTCCCCGGTCAGCCGCAACAGGCGGGCGTGCGCGGCGCGCAGCGGATTTCCCGGGCTGCACCCCAACTCCCGGTCCAGGGTCCGCCGGCACTGTTCAAACGCCCGGAGCGCTTCCAGCGGCTGCCCGGACTCCTCCAGCCCCAGGACGAGCGAAGTCCAGGCCTTCTCATTGAGGTGGTCGCCCGACAGGGCCTCCCTGGCCAGGGCGACTGCGTGGTCGGGCTCGTGCAGGGACAGCGCCAATTCGGCGGCGAGCGCCCTGGCCCGGCAGACCCGGAGCTCGTGGCGGCCCCGTTCCTCCTCCGCCCAGGACGCGAGCAGCTCATCCCCGAGCAGGGGCGCAGATGCCATATCCAGCGCCTCCTGCAGGAGCTCCAGGGCCTCCGTGGGCCCGCAGTGCGAGGCCCGGTGCAGCAGGTCATTGAAGCGGCTGATGTCAAGGTCCACAAGGACAGGGTCCATCATGTACCCGCCCGTGACTGTCCGCAGGGGACCGGCTTTGCCCCGGCCCGGCTGAAGATGACGCCGCAGGACGCTGACGTAGCTTTCCAGCGTCGGAAGCGCCTCCGCCGGAGGCCGGCCGTCCCACAAGACGTCAATGAGACGGTCCTTGGACACTGGCGTGCCGAGATTCAGCAGCAGGAATTCCAGGATCTGCCGGGGCTTGGGACCGCCGAGCTCGCCGGCTTCCAGGACGGCGCCGTCGCGCCGGATCCGCAGCGGACCCAGGAGCCTGACCTCAAGGACGCCCCGCGGCGGCAGGTCCCCTTCCATGGTGGAGGGGCCGGCAGCTTCCTTCGTCGGGATAGGGGGCATCGGAGACCTGCCATTCAAAGAGAAACTTTTGCTCCCAAGCCTTTTCCATCCAGCAACCCCGGGCACGAGTATTGGGTACTCGTTTTCCGCCAGGTCGGCTACCCGTAGATGCGAGGACAGGCCCGTCAGGTGCGTCCCCTATGGTGTCCGGCCCCCAGGGACAGCCCCTGCCCCCCTGACAGGTCGAGGGTCAGATCGATGGCCCGGTCGGGGAGCTCGAACACGAGCGTGGCGTTGATGCTTTTCCCCTGGGCCGCGATCGCCGCAGCGGGCGAAAACCAGAGCGCTCTCCACATCCCTGCGCCCAGGCCCGACACGGAGTAGCTGGACGGATCAAACGGGAGACCGCCTTGTTCGAGCGCGGTCAACTCCACCAATACCCGTACCCGGTGGAGTCCCTCGCCGGGCGGCTTGGCGAGCGCCGCAGAAGCGGTGTCGGGCCTCCACCCGTCGACGTCGGCCGGTATGACCCCGTTGATGCGTGCCAGTCCGCCGTCGACGCGGGCTGAAGCTCCCAACGGGGCCGGCGGTGTGCGCGGCGCCCTCATCATGACGCCGGCGACCAGGCTCCCTACAAGGAGGAGCAGGATTGCCGGAACAAGGATTTTCGCGCGCCGGAGCGATCGTGGCTGTGACATGTTGGCAAGTTTCCCGCCGGCACACTAGGGAAACCCTTGGAGAAAACCGCCGTGCCCCCCCCTCTGAGGGGGACCTCTGAGGGGGGCCGCACGGCGGTCTGGACGACAGGATATTTACAAGACGCTGTCCATACCGTGACGGTCATGAGTGCGCCGGCCGGTGCACCCCGTTCCTTCCGCCAGGGCGGAGGGGGCGAGAAAAAGCACAGGATGGATATCGTCATGAAACGGATACTTGGTTTCTTGCTCGCAATTTTCGCGGTCGTCTCGCTGGCCGGCCTGGCTTCGGCCGCCGTCGGCCCTCCGGGAGTCAACGGGCCAGGACTCGCCGAAGTGGGTCCCGTCGATGCGACGGACGGCTTCCCGGTCTGGTACCGCGACAAGAACGGGCTGAGGCTGGAGAAGTGCATCGAGCAGGCCGATCCGCTGTGCCCGGCCCGCGGGCCGCTGCCCGATGAGGCCGCGCCGGTTTCCTTCCCCGGGAACTACCCGGATGAAGGCTTCTATTCCCTGACCAAGGGCACGATGGACACGGCGGGTGGTGGAACAGCGCTCGCCGCGATCGCCCTGGAGCAGGCGTTCGGCAGCGGTCCCGTTGCCGACGGCGACCAGGTCACCTTCGCCCGGCTCCGGCTGAAAATCACGAACGCCAGGGACGGCGTCGATTACAAATTCACCACGCCGGCGGGCACCAAGACCGTCCGGACCTCCAAGCCGGGCATCGTCTTCGACACCGAGGACATCGGCATCGGCGGAAAGGGTGACTTCTCGGGCGCCCTCGGTGGAAGGGTCGGACCGTTCCTGACGTGGGACACCTACCCCACCGATCCCGCCCTCAAGCCCGACGCCAACGGCAAGAACACCTACGTGGGCGATGGCACCACCCCCCACAAGATCACCGGCAGCCCGTACGGGTCCAACATCTTCCGCATCGAGGGTCCGGGCATCAATCCGAGCGCCACGGCGGATGCCTGCCCCACCGTTCCGGGCCCGCTGGCGGACTGCGTGGAGACCGACCTCTTCACGGTGCAGGGAAAACTCGCGACCAACAGCGGGGTGACCGCAGAGCGGGCGACGTATTCCAGGTCATCGCTCGGATCAGGGACGGTGGACGTCTTCGCATCGAGCGAATCCGGACCGCAGTCAATGCAGCTCTCTGATGCTTCGGCCGGCACCGCGGTCTTCAGCCCCACGGCGCTGGAGGGATCCGGCGGCAGGTACTTCGCCAGGATCGCTTTTGATGGGCCCCGGCCGCCGGCCTCGGTCACCGTCACGAACTCGAGCGACGTTCCGGCGTCGGCGAAGAAGATCGACGTCGTTGACAAGGTCAGCGGGAAGGCCACCTTCAACACCGACAGCGGTGTCCTGTCGGTCGAAGCGGTGTCCAGCGACACAGCAGGTGCGCGGACCCTGACCGCCGTGGGCTTCGGGGAGCTCGCAGCGGGCTCCCTGGCAGCGGGCCCTCTCCCGGCTCCTCCGGTTTCCGTCACCGTGAGATCAGACGCCAAGGGCGAGGTTGTCATCCCGGTTGAGGTGACGGGAAATGCCCGCTCTCCCATTCCGGTGGCGGCCCAGGCCGGCCCCGATCAAACGGTCCAGGCAGGCCAGAACGTACTCCTGGACGGATCCGCCTCCAGCGGTCCGGTGTCCACCTACTCGTGGAGCAGTCCGTCCGCGGTTGTCCTCAGCGACCCCAACGCGGTCCGGCCCAGCTTCACCGCACCCGCACCGGGGGAATATGCCTTCTCCCTGACAGTCAACGGGCCGGGCGGGCCGAGCACGGCGACAGTCACCGTGACGGTCACAGCCGCCACCGCCGCCGTAGCCAACGCCGGACCCAACCAGCAGGGCGCGCAGCGCGGCGCCAAGGTCACCTTGGATGGCAGCGCCTCCAGCGGCGCAGCCACCTATTCCTGGACGCAGATTGTGGGCCCGGGCGATCCCAGGGTCGCCCTCACCGGCGCCAGTTCCGCCCGTCCCGCGTTCACGTTCCCGCTGTACAAGTACCCTGCGAGTTCGGGCGCGCTGACCTTCAAGCTGACGGTGGGAAGCCCGGACGGGTCCTCAAGCGACGCCCAGGTGACGGTCACCCCGCGGGCGGACACCGTGGCGGTTGCCTCAGCCCGCTACACGGCCAGCAAGCGCGAATGGCGGGTGGACGGGACCAGCTCCATGCTGGCCGGTCAGACGGTCACCGTGCACCTCGGCGGTCTGGACGGGACCATCCTGGGTACGGCCGCCGTGGACGCCACGGGGGCGTTTTCCGTCCGAGGTTCGTCGACTGCTATCGGCCGGGCAGGCCAGACCGTGAGCGTTGAGTCTGCGCTGGGCGGCACCGCCGCCGGCTTCGCCGTCCGTGTCCAGTAACCATCCTGGCGGTGGATCCCTGAGGGTGGCAGTCCTGGCTGCCGCCCTCGGGGGCCACGGAGCCAGGCACATGGCCGCCGCGTGGCGGGGTGCCCCCAGGAGATTGAGATCCGTCAGGGCGTGGGTGCTGACGGCCCAGTTGGCGCTCATTTCCTCTGCGATGCTGGTCTCCGGGGCTGCGGCCCGCGCCGTGCAGCCCAGGCTTCCGGACGGCCGCGTGAACGGCGACTTGTTGCCGTCCCTGGGCATGTACGGCATTACCTCCCTGCTCACCCTCCTCGCGGCCGGTGCCGTCGGCGTCGTGGTGGCGGGAAGGCTGCGCCGCCCCATCCGGCGTCTCCGGGACGCCACCGAACACCTGTCCCTGGGCAACCCTGGGCAGCGGGTCGCGTTGCCCTCCCCTGCCGACGACGACGTCGCCGTGCTCGCCGCCCGGTTCAACGCCATGCTCGACAGGCTGGAGCGCGGAGTCGTGGAGCGCCGCCAATTCCTGGGCGATGCCGGCCATCAGCTGGGCGCCCCCCTCGCCGCCATCAGAAGGCACGTCGAACAGCTCAGTACCCACGCCCCGGGAGACGTCACGGGGACGTGCAACCGGCTGCTGGAGGAAGTGGACGCCATGCAGCGGCTGGTCAGCGACTTTCAGGTGCTTGCCGGAAGCGGCCTCCCCGGTCTAATCCGCGCCGAATGGATCGACATCGATCAGTTCCTGGAAGACGCCGTCCAGCGGGCCCTGATCCTGGGCGGGCGGCGCTGGATCCTCGGCCTCAAACCGGGCGGCTGGTTGCTTGCGGACCGGCAGTGCCTGTCCCGCGCGGTGGATCAGCTCGCCGCCCATGCCGTGGGAACGACGTCGGAAGATGACACGATCTCCGTCGGCGGCCTCTGGACCGATTCTCCCGCCCTGACAGTGCGTAGCAGCGCAGCTGCCACAAAAGCCGGGTCTGCCCTGATCGGAGGACTGGATTTGTGGGTCTCGGACACGGGCCCGGGGATTCCCGCGGAAGAGCACCAGCGGATATTTGAACGGTGTGCACGGTCCGGTCCTGCGTCCGCGGCGCACGGAGCCGGCCTCGGGTTGCCGATCGTCAAAGCAATCGCTGAGGCGCACGGGGGCAGCGTCCGGGTCCAGTCTGCAGCGCGAGGCGGGAGCAGATTTACCCTGTGGATCCCGGCGCGGCCGGACAACGTCCGTCAACATAGTCCGGCCGGCCGGGCACTCCTGGTCCCAGGGCACAGATAGGAGACCGGCGATGCACTACGAAGGAGCAGACACCGCGTCGGCCGCGGCCCGGAGGGCTTCCACCTGGGCCGCTGCCCTCACGCGGCAATACGGAGAAGCGCCATGATCCAGCGGGACGGCCCCTTCCGGGATCCCGGCCCGCGTGGCGGGCCCCCGTCCGGATACGGACCGGCTCCGCAGGAAACAGCCTCCGTAACGGCTTCCGAACAGTACGCCGGCACATCGCTGCGGTTGCAGGTGCTCGAGATCATCGACAGCCTCCTCAACAGCACCGGGCCCGAACTGGAAGGGGTCCGGATCCGTTTGCAGCGCCATGTCAAAGAACACCCCTGGAGTCCGGAAACCGCCCTGTTGCATCACCTTTGGGACCGCGAGCAGTATCTTGCCGCCCTGAACGAAGGGGACACCACCCCAGGTCAACCGCCAGACGGCAACGCACGCCCGGCGCTCCGGCCCGGGCCGCCGCCCGTTGATATGTCTGCCGGGGGTCCTCGTCCGGGATAAGCCGGCTGTGCCGCACCGAAGCCCCAGCGGCCGGTATCTGCACGGGGACAGCGGCATGGGGCGCGGCCGCCGCCGTCGGCGCTTCAGCGCTGCTCGCCGCCTCGGAAACTGCCTTCACGGCCCTGAAGTTCGCGGGCGCCGGCTATATGGCCTGGCTGGGCATCACCATGTTCCTGAAGAGCTTCAGGGAAGGCTCGAGGCCAGGCGCCGAAGCCATCGCCGGGGCGCCCGGCATCCGGACGAACTGGCTCAGCGGCGTGACCACCAGCCTGCTGAACCCCAAGGTCGGAGTGTTCTACATGGCGATGATTCCCCAGTTCCTGCCAGCCGATGCCCCACCTCTGCTGATGGGGGCCCTCCTCCCCCTGGTCCACAACGCAGAAGCCATGCTCTGGTTCGCGGCCATCATCGTCGCTACCCACCGTGCACGGCGCTGGTTCCAGTCCCCTGCGGTAGGCAAGGCGACGGACCGGGTTGCCGGCGTCTTCCTGCTGGCGTTTGCAGCAAAAATCGCGGCCACGAGGGCCTGACGCCGCCACGTCGCGGGCGGTGCCGGGCTAGGCTGGTAAGCATGTCTTCGTCACCACCGCCGCTCCGCCGCCCGTCCATACCTGCGCCCCCGAAGGTGCGGACAGCGGTACTGGCGGCGGCCGCTGATCTGGCGCTGATCCTGGCCTTCGCCGCGATCGGCCGGGATGCCCACCAGCGCGGGGAGGTTATCACCGGGGTCCTCGCCACCGCCTGGCCGTTCCTCGCCGGGGCCGCCGTGTCCTGGCTGGCGCTGCGGGTGTGGCGTGCTCCCCTGGCGCCCTGGCCCGCCGGCGTCGTCGTCTGGCTGGGAACGGTGGCCGTCGGCATGCTCCTGCGGGCCGCGACCGGGCAGAGCGTGGTGCTCCCGTTCATCATCGTGGCACTCCTGAGCCTGGCGGTGTTTCTGCTCGGCTACCGGCTCGTGGTGGCGTGGGTGCGGCGGTTCGGGACGAGCCGCAAACAGGCCTGATGTATTAGGCTTGCAGGCACATGGCACGGCCCGGACGGGCCGGCAACGGCGCAACAGATCCGGAAAGGTTCACACGTGGTCACCGCTATCGTCCTGATAAAGACAGAGGCTTCCCGGATCCCGGAAACTGCGGAAGAAATCTCCGCCATCCAGGGCATCAGCGAGGTCTATTCGGTAACGGGGGAATGGGACCTGATCGCCATCGCCCGGGTGGCCAAACATGAGGACCTCGCGGACGTCATCGCGGACAAACTCTCCAAGGTCCCGGCGGTTGTTCACACCACCACCCAGATCGCCTTCCGCGCCTACTCGCAGCACGACCTCGACGCGGCCTTCGCCCTCGGCTTGGAGGAGTAACCTGCCTGCGGCATAACAGAAGATGACAGAAGCGGGCCCGGCAGAATCTGCCGGGCCCGCTTCTGTCATGCCGGACCTGTCCGGATCCGGGCCCGCCGGGGCTCAGCCTTGCGACAAGGCCACCCACCGGTCCAGCACGGCGGCCGCGGCACCGGAGCCAATCGATTCCTCGGCCCGCTTCATCGCCGCCGCCATGCGCTCGGCGAGCGGGCCCACGGCGTCGAGGTCGAAGGCCACCAGCCCGGCGGCGGCGTTCAGCAGCGCGGCGTCGCGTGCCGCACCGGGGGCGCCGGACAGGACGGCACGGACGACGGCGGCGTTGGCGACGGCGTCGCCGCCGCGCAGTTCCTCCAGGGTCGCCTGGCGGATCCCCAGCCCGCGCGGATCGAAGATCTCCTCCGCGACCTCCCCGTTCCGGATTTCCCAGACGTGGGAAGGGCCGGTGGTGGTCAGTTCGTCCAGGCCGTCGTTGCCGCGGAACACGAGTCCCCGGCTCCCGCGCTTGGCCAGCACGCCGGCCACCAGGGGCGCCATCTTCTCGTTGGCGACGCCGACGGCGGAGGCCTGCACATTGGCGGGGTTGATCATGGGGCCCAGGAAGTTGAAGGCAGTCGGCACGCCGAGTTCGCGGCGGGCGACGGCGGCATGGCGCATGGAGGGGTGGAAGACCTGGGCGAAGCAGAAGGTGATGCCGGCCTCCTCCGCGTTAAGGGCGACGCGCGGAACCGGCAGGTCCAGCCGCACGCCAAGGGCTTCCAGGACGTCGGCGGACCCGGAAGTGGACGATGCCGCGCGGTTGCCGTGCTTAACAACTTTGGCCCCGGCGCCGGCAGCGATCAGGGCGGCCATCGTGGAGATGTTCACGGTGTTCTGCTGGTCTCCGCCGGTTCCGACGATGTCCAGCTTCTCGCCCGCAATTTCAATCGGGCTGGCGTTGGCGATCATTGCCTCGACCAGCCCCGCCAGTTCATCCACGGTCTCGCCCTTGGCGCGCAGTGCCACCAGGAAGCCGGCCACCTGTGCGGGGCTGGCCTCGCCGGACATGATCGAGTTCATCGCCCACTCGGTATTGCCGGCGGTGAGGTCCGTCCCGTTGATGAGTGCGTTGATGAGCCGCGGCCAGGTGTTGCCTGCCGCCTGTTCCGATGCCTGAGAAGTCACCTCCTGATGCTATCGAGGTGGGCGCCGCGATGACCAATGTGAACGGGGTCGGGAACTTTTCCGCGCGAATTCGCGTCTTTGTAGAAAAAGTCCTCCGAAAACGCGTTTTGCGTTGGGCACCGGGGAGTTTTATAGACATAATGTCTATGTGACATCTGTGACCCATGCCCCCAGTACCCCGGCGCACCCGACGCTGAATCGCCCGAACATGGTTTCTGTTGGAACCGTGGTCTGGCTGTCCAGTGAGTTGATGTTCTTCGCCGGTCTCTTCGCCATGTACTTCACACTCCGTTCGACTTCCGGACAGATGTGGGCCGAGGAGACAGCCAAGCTCAACTTCCCCTTTGCGCTCGTTAACACCATCGTCCTCGTGGCAAGTTCCTTTACTTGCCAGATGGGCGTCTTCGCCGCTGAGCGGCTCCAGCCGCGCCGGAGCGGAGGACGCCTGAGCTTCACCCGGTGGGGAATGAACGAATGGTTCACCCTGACCTTCATCATGGGTGCCTTCTTCGTTGCCGGGCAGTCGACTGAGTACTCCATGCTCGTTTCCGAGCATGTTTCACTCTCCTCCAATGCCTATGGCTCGGCGTTCTACATCACGACAGGCTTCCACGGCCTGCACGTTATCGGCGGCCTGGTTGCCTTCCTGCTCATCATCGGCCGCTCCTTCGCAGCGAAGAAGTTCGGCCACTTTGAGGCAACCTCAGCGATTGTCACCTCGTACTACTGGCACTTTGTCGACGTCGTGTGGATCGGCCTCTTCCTGGTCATCTACGTCCTCAAGTAGCCAAGAATTGACTCTTTTCGCACAAGAGGCAGATTTTCAAGAAGCGGCTCCCGGAGCCAACGCAGGATCGAAAAAAGGAACCACCACGTGAAGGCACTCTCGCAGAAGCGACGACACCCGCTGGCAGCAATCGCACTGCTGCTGATGGGCCTCTTGGTCACTGGTGGGCTGTACGCCGTTGCCACCACCGTCAACCAGGCCAAGGCCGACACCACAAGCTTCAGCGCAAGCGACGTAGAGGAAGGCGGCAAGCTCTTTGCCGCCAACTGCGCCACCTGCCACGGCATGGGTGCCAGCGGCTCGCAGGCCGGACCGTCGCTTGTGGGCGTCGGCGCGGCCGCTGTTGACTTTCAGGTCGGCACCGGCCGTATGCCCATGCAGATGAACGGCCCGCAGGCCTACAAGAAGCCCGCCCAGTTCAACGAAACCCAGACCACCGAGCTGGCAGCGTATGTTGCCTCGCTCGGCCCGGGCCCGTCCATCCCCGAAGCGGGTGTCCTCGACGAAAAGGGCGACGCCGCCAAGGGTGGAGAGCTCTTCCGCACCAACTGCGCCATGTGCCACAACGCCGCAGCCGCCGGCGGGGCACTCACCCGGGGCAAGTTCGCCCCGGCCCTGGCGGATGTCTCCGGCAAGCACATCTACGAAGCAATGGTCACCGGCCCGCAGAACATGCCGGTCTTCAATGACGCCAACGTCTCCCCCGAGGGAAAGCGCGACATCATCACCTTCCTGAAGCAGATCGAAGCCAACGGTTCACCCGGTGGAGCTGATCTTGGTGGTTTGGGTCCCACATCCGAAGGTCTGTTTGTCTGGATCGCCGGCCTGGGCGTCATCATCGCCTTCACCATCTGGCTGACGTCCCGTACGTCCTGACAGACCCTGTTGCACCTGTAAGAATTTACTGCTGACCCGTCAGCAGTTTGAATTGAAAGCTAACTCGGCGTATGTCGAGACGAGAGAGGGATGAGGCGAATTATGGGCAACCATAGTGACGGCAGTCCGAACCACTCGGGCACCGTAGCTACGGCTGGTCAGAATGAGGTGGAGAAGTTCCAGGACCCTGGAATTCCCCCGCATCGTTTGCGCCTGGCTGACACGGACCCGAGGGCCGCAAAGCGAGCAGAACGGCAGGTAGCCCTTCTATTCGGGACTTCGGTCGTTGGCACCTTGATATTCCTGGTGGCGTACTTCGCCATCGATCTGGGAGATGGCTCCTCGATCGCCACCATCCGGCTGCAGAACGCCCTGCTGGGCATCGGCACCGCCTTTGCCATGCTGGGCATCGGCACCGGCATCGTCCACTGGGCCAAGGCCCTCATGCCGGACCATGAAGTCTCGGAAGAGCGCCATGGGATCCGCACCGAGGAGGACCGCCTGGCCGCCGTCCGCATTGTCGATGACATTGTGGAGGAAACCGGCATCAAGCGCCGGCCGCTGATCCGCAACACCCTGCTGGGCGCCGTCGCGCTGGCTCCCCTGCCTGCACTGGCCGTCTTCGGTGACCTCGGTCCCCGCCCGGACGACAAGCTGGCCCACACCATGTGGGCACCGGCGGGCGGCAAGCTCAAGCGGCTCACCCGCGACCCCGATGGCACCCCCATCAAGGCCACGGATGTCACCATCGGCTCGGCCTTCCATGTGATCCCGGAAGGCCTCAACGAGCTGCACGAAGGCAAGCTGAACGAAAAGGCCAAGGCCGTCGTCCTGCTGATGCGCCTGAACCCGGATTCCCTCAAGCCTTCCGCAGGCCGCGAGGACTGGAGCTACAACGGCATCGTTGCCTACTCCAAGATCTGCACCCACGTCGGTTGCCCTGTTGCCCTGTACGAGCAGCAGACCCACCACCTGCTGTGCCCGTGCCACCAGTCAACCTTCGACCTGACCCAGGAATGCAAGGTTATCTTCGGCCCGGCCAGCCGCCCCCTCCCCCAGCTGCCCATCGCAGTCGACGCAGAGGGCTACCTGGTCGCTACCAGCGACTTCCATGAACCTGTTGGACCGAGCTACTGGGAGCGTGATGAGCATGAGCGCACCGTCAACAGCTGAAGCCCCCGCTTTCGTCGCCAAGACTAAAGGCGGCAGCATTACCAACTTCGTCGACGAACGCGTCGGCGGATCCGGAATCCTCCGTGAATTCGGCCGCAAGGTCTTTCCGGACCACTGGTCATTCATGTTTGGCGAAGTGGCCCTGTACTCCTTCGTCATCCTGCTCATGTCAGGCACCTTCCTGACGTTCTTCTTCGATCCGTCCATGGTGGAAACCCACTATGCGGGCTCTTACACGCCGCTGAAGAACGTCGAAATGTCTGCCGCGTTCAACTCATCCCTGAACATCTCCTTTGATGTCCGCGGCGGGCTGTTCATGCGCCAGGTCCACCACTGGGCGGCACTGCTGTTCGTGGCGTCCATCGGTGTTCACATGCTCCGTGTCTTCTTCACCGGTGCCTTCCGCAAGCCCCGGGAAATGAACTGGGTCGTCGGCGGAGTCCTGCTGATCCTGGCCATGGCTGAAGGCTTCACCGGGTACTCCCTTCCCGATGACCTGCTCTCCGGCAACGGCCTGCGCATCATCGACGGCGTCATCAAGGCAATTCCGGTCATTGGAACGTACATTTCCTTCTTCCTCTTCGGCGGAGAGTTCCCCGGTACTGCCATCATTGGCCGCCTCTACATGCTGCACATCCTGCTGGTGCCGGCACTCATCCTGCTGATGATCGTGCTCCACCTGTTCATGGTGGTCGTGCACAAGCACACCCAGTACCCCGGCCCCGGACGCAACGACGGCAACGTCGTCGGCTACCCGCTCGGCCCGGTGTACGCGGCCAAGGCCGGCGGCTTCTTCTTCATCGTCTTCGGCGTGATTGCGCTCATGGCCGGCTTCTTCACGATCAACCCGATCTGGAACTACGGCCCCTACGACCCCTCCCCCGTTTCGGCAGGCACCCAGCCTGACTGGTACATCGGTTTCGTTGACGGTGCCTTGCGCCTGATGCCTGGTGTCATTGGAAACTTCCATTTCGAGTACGTGATCTTCGGCCACGTGCTGACGCTGAACGTGCTGCTGCCGGCGCTCGTACCGGCAGGCATCATCTTCACGGTGCTGTTCACCTACCCGTGGATCGAACGGTGGATCACCAAGGACAACCGGGAGCACCACGTCCTGGACCGTCCGCGGAACGCGCCGACGCGTACCGCGATCGGCGTGGCCGGCTTCACCTGGTACTGCGTCATGTGGGCCGCCGCCAGCTCGGACCTCATCGCCACGAATTTCCACGTGTCCCTGAACGATGTGACCTACTGGCTCCGGGCACTGTTCTTCATCGGACCGGTCATCGCCTTCTTCGTGACGAAGCGCGTTGCCCTGGCCCTGCAGCGCAAGGACCGTGAGATCGCCCTCCACGGCCGTGAAACCGGCCGCATCGTGCGCCTGCCGCACGGTGAGTTCATCGAGGTCCACGCCCCGCTGAGCGAGTACAAGCGCTACAAGCTGGTCGGTTTCGAATCCCCGGTTCCGCTGCCCGCGGTTCCCAACGAGCACGGGATCGTGGACCGCAAGGAGAAGCGCCGCGCGATGCTTTCCCGGTTGTTCTTCGAGGACCGGGTAGCCCCGGCAACCCCGGCCGAGCTCGAGGCGGCCCACGGCCACCACGGCGGGCACGAGGCCATTGAGTCGGCAGAGGCCCAGAAGACCCTCAGCCACTAGCAGCCCCAAGCAGTAAACGCGGAAGACCCGGCCCCTCTTGGGACCGGGTCTTCCGCGTTCCACCCGCGCTGCTCATCTACGGGCGGTACCCCGACGCGTAGTTGCGGGTCGGCCGGACGCCGGGACGCTGCAGCGGCACCCAGAGCTTGTAGCGGTCGGCGCGGTAATAGGACACCGAGTAGTCAACCATCGCCCTGGCGACAAAGGCGTGCCGCTGGATCTTCAGGAGCGGTGAGCCGATCTCGACGTTGAGCAGTCGTGACGTCGACGGTGACGCCGCCGTCGCCTCGATCATGTCCTCGCCCCACTCCATCACCAGCCCATAGCGTTCGCTGAGCACGTTGTAGAGCGAGGTGGGCGGCTCGCCGTCGAGCAGGCCGGGCACACGGTGGGCGGGGATGAAGTTCTCGTCCACGCTCATCGGCTCATTGTCGGCCAGCAGCAGGCGCCGGAACCGTACGAGGGGCGTCCCCTCTTCCAGCTGGAGTTCGCGGGCCAGGAACGGGCTGGCCGCGATCTGTTCGAAGCTGAGGACCCTTGCCGCCGGGACCATGCCGCGGCGCTGCATCTCTTCGCTGTAGGACGTCAGTTTGACCTGGAGATCCAGCTTCGGCTTCCGGACAAAGGTACCGAGGCCGACGACCCGTTCGATGACCTCCTCCCCCACGAGCGCGTCGATGGCCTGGCGGACGGTCATCCGGGCTAGCCCGAACCGCTCCGCCAGGTCCCGCTCGGACGGCAGCGCCGATCCGGGCGGGCACGAACTCGCGATGTGGGCCCGGAGGATTTCCCGCAGCTGGACATAGATCGGTGTGCCGCTGTGCCGGTCGATCTCACCGGCCATCCGCGAGGCATTAGAACCCATGGTCCGGCCTCCTGTATTCGTTCATACACCAAGGGTAGGGTAATTCGGAGCAGGTCTAGACCACTGGGGCGTCTTGGTTCGCCCGGCACTTCGCCCGCGGCTAGGCTTTACCCAAGGTACGACGGCGGGCAGAGCCGCCGGAAGATCCGCGAGATCAAGGCTGAGAGCAAAGGAGCCCCGTTGCCAGTTCGGAAGGCAATCGTCAAGGCGGCCGTTGGCCTGCATGCACGGCCGGCGGCGGCGTTTGTGCGGGCTGTCACCGGCACGGGACTGCCGGTCACCATCAGCAAGGAAGGCAGGCGCGGAGTCGATGCCCGCTCCCTGCTGGAAGTCATGACCGAAGACTTCCACTGCGGCTGCGAAGTGGAACTGGCGGTGGCCGCGGACGCAATACCGGCCCGCTACAGCCTCCCGGATGCCGAAAAGGCCCTCGACCTCCTCTGCTCCCTGCTGGAGTCAGCGCAGGCCCGCTAGGAAGCATCCGGCGACCCGGCGGTTCCGCGGCACGCGCCTGTCCGGGCGCACCGGACCGGATGCGGCCGGCCGGCCCGTGCCCCAGGCACGACGAACGACGGCGGGCCCCACCATTGGTGGGGCCCGCCGTCGTTCGTGCAATCAGCCTTGCGCTGTTTCCTGCCGGAACCTAGTGCGCGTGGTCACCACGGCTGTACTCGTAGACCCAGCCCACGAGTGCGACGACCGCGAGGCCGCCGGCGATGAACACAATCCAGAATCCGATGGCCATGCCGAGGAATCCGGCGGCGCAGGACAGGCCCAGGACCAGGGGCCACCAGCTCCACGGGCTGAAGTGGCCCTGCTCGCCGGCGCCTTCGTGGATCTCGGCGTCAGGCCGGTCCTCGGGACGCATGCCGACGCGCTTGCCGGTGAAGCCAAGGTAGGCACCGATCATGCCGACGAGGGCGCCCACCAACAGGAGGCCCAGGGTGCCCACCCACTCGTTCCAGTGGTTCAGGAATCCGTATACCGCCGCGACGGGGATGAAGAAGAAGACTCCGGCTCCAAAAATCCATGATTCGATTCTCATTTGGCGGTGTCCTTCTGGTCGGCGTTACCGAGCACCGCTGCCGCGGCGGCCGGAGACTCAACGGTGTGCGATTGGGAAAGCTCCGGGTGGTGCAGGTCCAGGGCCGGGCGTTCCGAGCGGATGCGCGGCAGCGAGGTGAAGTTGTGGCGCGGCGGTGGGCAGGACGTGGCCCACTCGAGCGAGGCGCCGAAGCCCCACGGGTCATCGACTTCCACCCGTTCGTTGCTGCGCCAGGTGATGTACACGTTCCAGAAGAACGGGATCATCGACGCGCCCAGCAGGAACGAGGAGTAGGTGGAGAACTGGTTCATCCAGGTGAAGTTGTCCTGCGGCAGGTAGTCCGCGTAGCGGCGGGGCATGCCCTCGACGCCGAGCCAGTGCTGGATCAGGAAGGTGCCGTGGAAGCCCAGGAACAGCATCCAGAAGTGGATCTTGCCGAGCCGCTCGTTGAGCATCTTGCCGGTCCACTTGGGCCACCAGAAGTAGAAGCCGGCGAACATCGCGAACACCACGGTGCCGAAGACCACGTAGTGGAAGTGCGCCACCACGAAGTAGGAGTCCGAGACGTGGAAGTCCAGCGGCGGTGAGGCCAGGATGATGCCGGTCAGGCCGCCGAAGAGGAACGTGGCCAGGAAGCCGATGCTCCACAGCATCGGGGTCTCGAACGTGATCGACCCCCGCCACATGGTGCCGATCCAGTTGAAGAACTTCACGCCCGTGGGCACGGCGATCAGCATGGTCATGAAGGAGAAGAACGGCAGCAGCACCGAGCCGGTGACGTACATGTGGTGGGCCCACACGGTGACGGACAGCGCGGCGATCGCGATCGTGGCGTAGACCAGGCCCTTGTAGCCGAAGATCGGCTTGCGGCTGAAGACCGGGAAGATCTCGGAGACGATGCCGAAGAACGGCAGGGCGATGATGTAGACCTCGGGGTGGCCGAAGAACCAGAACAGGTGCTGCCAGAGGACGGCGCCGCCGTTTTCGGGATCGAAGATGTGCGCGCCGAAGCGGCGGTCCGCGCCGAGGGCGAACAGCGCCGCGGCCAGCGGCGGGAACGCCATCAGGACCAGGATGGACGTGACCAGCGCGTTCCAGGTGAAGATCGGCATCCGCCACATGGTCATGCCCGGGGCACGCATGCAGATGATCGTGGTGATGAAGTTGACCGCGCCGAGGATGGTGCCGAAGCCGGAGAGTGCCAGGCCGAAGACCCACAGGTCCCCGCCGATCCCGGGGCTGAACGTCGTGTTGGACAGCGGCGCATAGGCGAACCAGCCGAACGACGCCGCACCCTGCGGGGTGATGAACCCGGACACGGCGATGGTGGAGCCGAAGAGGAAGAACCAGAAGGCCAGCGCGTTCAGCCGCGGGAAGGCGACGTCGGGTGCCCCGATCTGCAGCGGCATGATGACGTTGGTGAAGCCGGCGAACAGCGGCGTCGCGAACATGAGCAGCATGATGGTGCCGTGCATGGTGAACAGCTGGTTGTACTGTTCCTTGGTCTGCAGGATCTGCATGCCGGGCTCGAACAGCTCGGCACGGATCAGCAGCGCCATGATGCCGCCGAAGCAGAAGAACACGAAGGACGCGATCAGGTACATGTACCCGATGGTCTTGTGGTCAGTCGAGGTGATCCAGTTGACGACGATGCGTCCCTTGGATTTGGGCACTACGGGAGCCTCAAGGATCCCGGTGGGCTGGGTGTAGGTGGTTGCCACGTCGCTTCCCTTACTTCGTTGCGTTCAGGTTCGGGTTGCGGTCGTACTCTTCGCCGAGGAGGCCGGTGTTGCCGTCCTGGCGCAGCTTGTCCAGGTGCGCTGCGAACTCCGGTTCGGAGACAACCTTGACGCGGAACAGCATTTCGGAGTGGTACTCGCCGCAGAGTTCGGCGCACTTGCCGTCGTAGGTGCCCTCCTTGGTGGGGGTGAACCTGATGTAGTTGGTCTTGCCCGGGATCATGTCCCGCTTCTGCAGGAAGGCGGGAACCCAGAAGGAGTGGATCACGTCGCGGGAGTTGAGCTCCACGTCGACGGACTTGTTCACCGGCAGGTAGAGCGTGGGCAGCTTTTCCTTGTCGATCTCTGCACCGGTGAGGTGCGCCTGGACACCGGCTTCGTGTACATCGCCGGTGACGACGTCACCCTTCTTGTAGTTGAAGTCCCATGCCCACTGCTTGCCGCGGACGTCAACGATGACGTCGGCGGGCTTGGAGCGGTCATCGATCGCCTGCTGGTCACGGTCGGTGAAATAGAAGAACACCAGGACCATGAACACCGGGATCGTGAGGTAGAAGACCTCAAGGGGCAGGTTGAAGCTGTTCTGGCGGGGGAACCCTACGGTTCCCTTGCGCCGCCGGTAAGCGACGATGCACCAGATCATCAGGCCCCACGTAATGATGCCGACGACCAGCGCGGCTATCCATGAGTTGACCCAGAGGTCCATGATGCGGTCGGTGTGATTGGTGGTGCCACGCTCGGTGGGCAACCAGCCTCTCTCTACCTCTGGTGAACATCCAGTCAAAGCCAACGCGCCGGCAAGTGCCAAGCCAGTGATCGTAGTGATCTGTTTGCGTCGGCTGCCGGTTCGGTTCTGCGAACTCACAGACGGCCCTTCCTACTTGTTGCTGTCGCCCGGCCCGCCGGTGGCGGTCCGGGCACACGAAAAGTTTTACTACTCGGTGTAGAGCTTACCGCTCCGCCGGAGTTTTCGCCCACATGTCCGCCCGTGCGTCGGGACCTTTTTAACTGGCCTGCTCGTTGACGATTCCGCGGCACTGAGGCCGGGCAGTTTGCCCGGCCTCAGTGGAAGGAATCCTAGTGGAAGGAATCACCGCAGGCGCAGGATCCGCCGGCGTTCGGATTGTCAATCGTGAAGCCCTGCTTGGAGATGGTGTCCTCGAAGTCGATGCTGGCGCCGCTGAGGTACGGGACGCTCATCTTGTCGACGACGACTTCCACGCCGTCGTAATCGCGCACAGCGTCTCCGTCGAGAATCCGCTCGTCGAAGTAGAGCTGGTAGATCAGGCCGGAGCAGCCGCCCGGCTGCACGGCAACGCGGAGGCGCAGATCGGTGCGGCCTTCCTGCTCCAGGAGGCTGCGGACCTTGCCGGCGGCGACGTCGGTCAGCTTGACCTCGTGGGTGGCCAGCTCCTCGGCCGCCGTGGCGGTGGTGTCGGCGCTGTTTTCATTGGTTGTAGTGCTCATGGCCTACCTTCTGACGACGGTTGTGGCGGCCCCGTTTTCACGGTGCGCGACCCTGCTGATGCGGTATGGGCTATTACTACATGCTACGTCGGTCAGCCCTGTAGCTCTAACTCCTGACGTAACCGCCGGAACGGGCTGGATGTTCCCGGGGGACGCCCGTCCCGCCGGTCAGGCCAGCCCTTCCGCGTTAAGCCGGGCCAGCAGGAGCGCTTCGGCGATGATCGCGTTCCGGAAGTCTCCCAGGTGGAGCGATTCGTTCGCGCTGTGCGCACGCGAGTCGGGATCCTCCACCCCGGTGACCAGGATCTGCACCTCCGGGTACACCTCGGTGAGGTCGGCAATGAAGGGAATCGAGCCGCCGATCCCCATTTCGACGGCGGGCACGCCCCAGGCCTCCCCCAGCGCCCACAGGGCAAAGCCGGCCGCCTTCGAAGCGGTGTCGGTGCGGAACGGGTTGCCGCTCTCCCCCGGGGTGAAAACGACCCGGGCGCCAAACGGCGCGTTGGCTTCGACATGCTTCCGGACAGCCTCCATGGCGGCCGCCGGATCCTGCCCGGGGGCGAGCCGCAGGCTGAACTTGGCACGCGCCCGCGGCAGCAGTGTGTTGGCGGCGACGTCCACCGCGGGGGCGTCGAAGCCGATGATGGAAAGCGCCGGCTTGGTCCACAGGCGCGAGGCGATGGTCCCGGTGCCGGCGAGCCGCACGCCGTCGAGCACGGAGGCGTCGGCGCGGTATTCCGCTTCGGTCAGGTCCACGCCCACGTCATCGCGGCTGAGCAGCCCGGGGATCGCGACGCTGCCGTCGGCGTCGTGCAGCGTGGCAATGAGGCGGGCGAGCAAGGTCGGGGCGTCCAGCACGGGCCCGCCGAACATGCCGGAGTGGACCGCGTGGTCCAGGACCTGGACCTCGATCGTGCCGTCCACCAGGCCTCGCAGGCTTGTGGTCAGGGCCGGGACGCCGACCTTCCAGTTGCTGGAGTCGGCCACCACGATCACATCCGCGCGCAGCAGTTCACGGTGGGTCTCCAGGAAGGACCTGAACGTCGGTGAGCCGGCCTCCTCCTCGCCTTCGAAGAAGACGGTCACGCCGAGGCCCAGGTCGTCGCCCAGGACCCGGGTCACCGCCGAGTACGCCGCGATGTGGGCCAGGATTCCGGCCTTGTCATCCGCCGCACCGCGGCCGAAAAGCCGCCCGTCACGTTCGACGGCGGTGAACGGCTCCGTTTCCCACAGCGCCGGATCGCCGGTGGGCTGGACGTCGTGGTGGGCGTAGAGCAGGATGGTGGGTTTGCCCGCGGCGGCGGGCCGGCGGGCGACGACGGCGGGGCCGCCGGGGGTGCCGTCTTCCTTGTCGCAGCGCAGGATGCGGACATCGTCGAAGCCGCCGGCACGCACCAGCCCGGCAACGGCGTCGGCGCTGGCGTTCAGCGGGGCGGGATCGAAGCTGGGCCAGGCGATGCCCGGAATGGCAACGAGTTCCTTTAACTGCCCGACCGTTGCGTCAAACGATTCGGTCACGGCCTGGCGGAGGGCCTCGGCGTCGAAGTTCCCGGCGCGGGCGGTGGCGGTCTGCGGGTTCCCCGCGGGTGTTGAAGTCATGGCCAAAACACTACCCGTGTCCCCCATCACCACCAACGGGGCCCCGGGCGCTGTGGGCCGGGTCTCGCGCCCGTACGCGCGGGGTATTCTTTAGGGGTGTTTGGACGTAAAAAGGAAGCGCCTTCGGCGCATGACGTAGTTGACCAGCAGGCGGCCGAGGCCACGGCCCGGGACGCCGCCATAGGCAAGGGCGCGCCCACGCCCAAGCGCAGTGCGCAGGTGGCCGCCCGCAAGCGGCCGCTCGTGCCGGAGGACCGCAAGGCTTCCAAGGCCGCCGAACGCGCGGCCGTGCAGGAGCAGCGGCTCAAGATGCGGCAGGCGATGGACACGGGGGACGACAAATTCCTGCCGCTGCGGGACAAGGGCCCGCAGAAACGCTTTACGCGCGATTATGTCGACGCCCGCTTCAGCCTTGGTGAGTACCTCATGTTCGGCGCCCTGGTCTTCGTCGTCATCTCGCTCCTCGTGCCGGCCTCCAGCGAACAGATGATCTACGTCCTCGGCGGTTTCTGGGTGATGTTCCTGGCGGTCTTCGTGGATGTCTTCATCCTCTCCCGCAAGCTCAAGAAGCGCCTGGCCGAGAAATTCAGCGACGTCGAGCGCGGCACCGTCTGGTACGGCTCCATGCGTTCGCTTCAGTTCCGCCGACTTCGCCTGCCCAAGCCCCAGGTCAAGCGTGGAGAGTTCCCCGCCTGATCCGACCCCACTTACGAGGAAGCCCCCGGCAGCATGCTGCCGGGGGCTTCTTTGTGTCCTCGCTGGCCTGGCGCCCCGCCGGCGGCCGGCCGGCTCGCGATACGCAAATCGCCTCGCGACGCGCAAAATGCCTGTCGACAAAGGAATTCCGGCGTCGTCAGGCATTTTGCGCGTCGCAGGGAAAGCTGGGCGTCGCGGGAAGGCGGACGCGCCTAGCGCCGGGACGGGTGTTTCGCGAGCATCCGGTTGATGCGCGCGGCCCAGAAAGGGCCCTCGTACAGGAAGGCCGTGTACCCCTGCACCAGGGTGGCGCCGGCGTCGAGCCGTTCCTGGACGTCCTGCGCCGACTCGACGCCGCCGACCGAGACCAGGCTCAGCTCGCCGCCGGTTACCGCCTTGAGCCGGGCCAGCACCTCGAGGGAGCGCTTCTTCAGCGGCGCCCCGGACAGGCCGCCGGCCCCGCAGGCTTCGACCTTGTCCGGACCGGAGGCGAGCCCGGTGCGGGAAATGGTGGTGTTGGTGGCGATGATGCCGTCCAGCCTCAGGTCCAGCGCCAGGCGCGCGACGTCGTCGATGTCCTCGTTGCTCAGATCCGGCGCGATCTTGACCAGCAGCGGAACGTGGCGGCCGGCGGCCTTGTCCGCTTCCTGCCCCACGGCCGCCAGCAGCGGGCGGAGCGTCTGGACGTCCTGCAGCAGCCGGAGCCCGGGGGTGTTCGGCGAGCTGACGTTGACCACGAGATAGTCCGCGGCGGGCGCGAGGCTCCGGGCGCTGGTCAGGTAATCTGCGGCGGCATCCTCGAGCTCCACGACCTTGCTCTTGCCGATGTTCACCCCGATCACGGGCCGGACGCCGGGATGGCGGCGCTGCAGGGCGGCCCGGGCGGATTTCAGGCGGGGGGCCACCGCGGCGGCGCCGTCGTTGTTGAAGCCCATCCGGTTGATGACGGCCCTGTCCTCGATGAGGCGGAAGAGCCGGGGTGCCGGGTTGCCGGGCTGGGCCTGTCCGGTGATGGTTCCTACTTCCACGTGGCCGAATCCGAGCTCGGCCAGGGCCTCGATGCCGTGCCCTTCCTTGTCGAAGCCGGCCGCGAGCCCGAAGGGCGAGGGGAAGGTGAGCCCGAAGGCCTGGGTCTGCAGGGAGGCCGCCGGGGCCGTGAACTTCTGCAGCGCCCGTCCGGCGCCGCAGCTGTGGACGAGCCGGATGGCCTTGAAACCGATCCGGTGGGCGCGTTCGGCGTCCATCCATGAGAAGGCCAGCCGGAAGAAGGTGGGATATACGCGCATGGTCCTAGTTTTCCGGTTCGGACCCTTCAGACCAAACCCGCACGCCGCAAGTCCCGGTATGACCGCCGGGATGCGCCGTCTGTGCGCACCGTCCGGGAACAGCGGCGCGGACGCCGGCGGCCCGCGGCAGCGTCGCCGGGCGTCAGCAGGAAGCGGCGCTAGCATGAAGCCATGACCAGCGACAAGGGAGCGGCCGGCGCGCCGTCGGCACGTGGCCGGCGTGCGCCGGCGCCGGCCGCCGGGGGGCAGCCGGTGGAATGGCAGAAGGACATCCTCGGCGACGATTTTGAGGCCTGTACCTTCGGCGCCGCCGGTGCGGACGGCGTGGAGCGGACGGCGACCCTGGTCCGCCACGTCCCCGGGGCGCGCCGCGCACGCGAAGCAGCACATAAAGCAGCACGCGAAGCACCAGACGAAGGACGCGGCGACGAACTCAGCGACGAGCCGTACCGTGCCGCCGTCCGGCAGCCACGACGGGCCGTGCTGTTCCTGCACGGCTGGAGCGACTATTTCTTCAACGCGGAACTGGCGGCATTCTGGACCGGCAACGGCTTCGACTTCTTCGCCCTGGACCTGCACAACCACGGGCGGAGCCTGCGTCCGGGCACCCATGGCGGCTATGTGGCCGACCTGGACGACTACGACGCCGAGATCACGGCGGCGATCGGCATCATCGGATCGCCGGGTCCCGGCGGTTCGGCCCCGCCGCTCCTGACGCTGATGGGACACTCCACCGGCGGCCTCATCGCGGCGCTGTGGGCCAGCCGCCACCCGGGCGTGGCCGCGCAGCTGGTCCTGGACAGTCCGTGGCTGGAAATGCACGGCAGCCCTGCCGTCCGCCGCGCCGCCCGCACCATGGTGGAGCCGCTCGCCCGGTTCCGGCCCGAGTCAGTGATCCGGCTGCCCCCGCGCGGCTTCTACTGGCGGAGCATCAGCAGCGCTGCGGAGGGCGAATGGGCCCTGGACGACGCCTTCCGGCCGCCGCGCGCCTTTCCCGTCCGCGCCGGCTGGCTCAGCGCAGTGCTCGACGGGCAGGCCCGGGTTGCGCGGGGCCTGAACATCGAGGTGCCCATCCTCGTGCTGATCTCCGGTGCCAGCGCCAACGGGATGTTCTGGAAGGAATCCATGCGCCGCACCGACGCGGTCCTGGATGTGAACATGATCGCCCTCCGCTCCCTCAGCCTGGGCCGCACCGTGACGCTGGAGAGGATCGACGGCGGCCTGCACGATGTGTTCCTGTCCGCGCCGCAGGTCCGCGCGGACGCGTACGCCCGGCTGGCACGGTGGATCGGCGCCTATGTCCGCGACGACGGCGCGTGATGACCGCTCCCCCACCCCCACCGCAGCAGCGGGGCCATGGAGCCGCGCCCGCCAGGACCAACACGCTTGCCATTGCCGCGTTTGTCTCATCGTTCATTATCGGCATGACCGGCGTCATCCTGGGGCACATCGCCCTGACCCAGATCAAGACCACGGGTGAAGGCGGCCGCGGGTTGGCCATCGCCGCACTGGTCATCGGCTACGCGTCCACGGCCATCATCGCGTACCTCACCATCGGCCTCTTTTCGGCAGAGGGCCACAACGGCTGATCCTCCTCACCCGCCACGCCCCGACTCAGCCGGGTAGGGCCTTTTCTCCCGTTCAACGACTTGGAAACCGGTCGGCGGACCGCGGTGGGGAGACGTCTTCCAATCCCAGGATGCCGGATTCCGCCCGCGACGCCTGTCCCCTACCGGGCCCGGCGGTAGCCCCGGTCTATCAGGCCGCCGAATATTCCTGCGATCGCACCCGGCAGGGCGACGAGGGCAACGAGGTGCCGCAGCATGCTGTACGGCCACACCAGGGCAACGCCCCCGACCACGACTGCAGGCGCCGCCACGCACGCCGTAACCCAGTGCGGATGGCCGCGCAGGAACGACCAGACGGCTGCTGCCAGCGATGCTGCGGAGCCACCAAGTATGTAGACGCTGCCGACACGTGCGTCCTCCTCAAGACCCGGCACCGGGTGGTATCCCCCGATGAAGAATGACCTCCACAGGCCAGTGGCCATCAGGACGACGGACGCCACAACCAGGATCGACCAGAGGATAACGCCAGGCCACCCCCGACGGCGGACTGAAGCACGTACCTGGCTCATCGTCGGCGCTCCTTTCCCCGTCACCGGACGAACCTGAACATGGCCTGGTGTGAGCTGCCATCGTTCAGCGTCATGTCGAACGTCCTGCATGTTCCGGCCCAGCTGGCCTCAGTCTTCCACACGTCGTTGTACGTCTGGGCGGCCGGGTCGAAGCCCAGGGAACCGGCGCGGGCGTCGTCAGGTACTACGCGGACGGGCTCCCCGCCGCGGGAGCGGCGTCGACGGCCCCGCCGTAGCGGCGGTCCCGCTGGGCATAGATCTCGACGGCGTCCCAGAGAGTGCGCCGGTCCACATCGGGCCAGAGGGTGTCCATGAAGACGAACTCGGCGTAGGCGGACTGCCAGAGCATGAAATTGGAGAGCCGCTGTTCCCCGGAGCTGCGCAGGAACAGGTCGACGTCCGGAAGATCGGGTTCGTCGAGGTACTTCTGGATGGTCTTCTCGGTGATGGATCCCGGCTTGATCCGCCCGGCGGCGACCTCTTCCGCGATGGCGGACACGGCGTCGGCGATCTCGGCCCGGCCGCCGTAGTTGACGCACATGTTCAGGGTGCAGGTGCTGTTGCCGCGGGTGAAGTCCTCGGCCTCCTCCAGCTCGCGGATGACGGACCCCCACAGCTTCGGCCGCCGGCCGGACCAGCGGATGCGGACCCCCCACTCATCCAGCTGGTTCCGCTGGCGGCGCAGCACGTCCTTGTTGAAACCCATCAGGAAGCGGACCTCCTCGGGGGAACGGCGCCAGTTTTCGGTGGAGAACGCGTAGACGCTCACGTGCTCGATGCCGAGCTCGATGGCGCCGGCCATCACATCCAGCAGGGCCGGTTCCCCGGCCCTGTGCCCTTCAATCCGCGGCAGTCCGCGCTGGTTCGCCCACCGCCCATTGCCGTCCATGACGATCGCGACGTGCCGGGGAATGAACTGCGCCGGGATGGCCGGCGGCACGGCACCGGAGGGGTGCGGATACGGCCTCAGCACCGGCGTGCTGCGCTGCCCGGCGGCGCCCGTCCCGCTTCGGATCTTGCCTTGCCCGGTTTTCGCCTGGGTCTTCCCCAGGCCTCTTCCCAATGCCACGGTCAGGTTCGCTCCACATGTTTGAGGGACTTCAGCACCCGTTCCAGGTGCCATTGCAGGTAGCTGGCCACCAGCCCGGCCGCTTCGCGCCGGTGGACCGGCAGGGACGCGTCCGCCGCCGTCCAGTTCCCCGTCAGCAGCGCGCCGAGCAGGACGACTGTCTCCGCGGCGGGGGCCGGGGAACCCGGCGGCCGGCACTCGTGGCACACCATGCCGCCGAGGGGGGCCGAGAAGGCGGTGTGCGGGCCCCGCGCGCCGCAGCGGGCGCAGCCGGTGAAGCTGGGGGCCCAGCCGCCGGTGGACAAGGCGCGGAGCAGGTAGGAATCAAGGATGAGCTCGGGGGTGTGCTCCCGGCGGCTCAGCGAGGCCAGGGCGCCCACGAGCAGGTGGTACTGGGCCGTTCCGGATTCGCCGTCGACGTCGGTGAGCTTCTCGGCGGTCTCCGTCATGGCTGCGGCCACGGTGTAGCTGCCGTAGTCCGCGGCGATGCTGCCGCCGTAGGCGCCCTTGGCGACAGCCTGGGTGACAATGTCCAAAGTGCGCCCGGAGACCAGTTGGAGATCAGCGACCATGAAGGGCTCGAGCCGGGCGCCGAAGCGGCTGCTGGTGCGGCGGACACCCTTGGCCACCGCCCGGACCTGGCCATGGTGCTTGGTCAGCAGGGTGATGATGCGGTCCGCCTCACCCAGCTTGTGGGTGCGCAGCACGACGGCGTCGTCACGGTAGGCGCGCGATGCAAAGGAAGAAGGTTGGGCCACGGTTAATCTTCGCACTGTCTGCGGGTAAACACTGTCATACGGCAAACACCGTCTTCGGTATAGCGCAGCCTTCGGTACAACACAGTCTTCGGGACAGCCCCGTCTTCGGGACAGCGCAGTCTTCGGGACAGCACCGCGCCGCCGGATGATCCGGCGGCGCGGTGCGGAGCAGCCGCCAAAGGCTTAGGCGCGGGCGTCCCGGATGACCCGGTTCACGGCCGAGATGACGGCCTTGAGCGAGGCCATGCTGGTGTTGGCGTCGATCCCGACGCCCCACAGGACCCGCTCCCCCACGGCGGCTTCAACGTAGGCCGCGGCGAGGGCGCTGCCGCCCTCGGACAGCGCGTGTTCGCTGTAGTCCAGCACGCGGACGTCAACGCCGTCTTCGCGCAGGATGCTCAGCAGCGCAGCGATCGGGCCGTTGCCGGTGCCGGTCCGCCGGGCCTGGGCGCCGTCGACCTTCAGCGCGGCGGTCAGCGTCATCATGCCGTCCTCGTCCGATTCGGTGCTGACCGAGCCGAGCGCGTAGTGGCCCCACTGCTGGTGGGCCGAGCCGGAGGGCAGGTACTCGTCCTGGAAGACCTGCCAGAGCTGGCCGCCGCTGACTTCGCCGCCGACGGCGTCCGTCTGCTTCTGGATGACGCCGGAGAACTCGATCTGCGCCCGGCGCGGCAGGTCCAGGTTGTGCTCGTTCTTGAGCAGATACGCGACGCCGCCCTTGCCGGACTGGGAATTGACGCGGATGACGGCTTCGTAGCTGCGGCCGAGGTCCTTCGGGTCAATGGGCAGGTACGGGACCTGCCAGAGGTAGTCGGAGACGTCCTTGCCGGCGGCCGCGGCGTCCTTCTCCAAAGCTTCCAGGCCCTTCTTGATGGCGTCCTGGTGGGAGCCGGAGAAGGCGGTGAAGACGAGGTCTCCGCCGTAGGGGGCCCGCTCGGGGACGGGCAGCTGGTTGCAGTACTCCACGGTGCGGCGGACATCGTCGATGTCGGAGAAGTCGATCATCGGGTCGACGCCCTGGACGAACATGTTCAGTCCCAGGGTGACCAGGTCGACGTTGCCGGTCCGCTCGCCGTTGCCGAACAGGCAGCCTTCGATCCGGTCCGCGCCGGCCAGGTAGCCGAGCTCGGCGGCGGCGACGCCGGTGCCGCGGTCATTGTGCGGGTGCAGGGACAGGATGATGCCTTCACGGGGGTGCAGGTTGCGGCTCATCCACTCGATGGAGTCGGCGTAGACGTTCGGGGTGGCCATCTCGACGGTCGCGGGCAGGTTGATGATGACCTGGCTGTCGGCGGAGGCCTCAAACACGTCGGCGATCGCGTTGCAGACCCGGAGCGCGTAGTCCAGTTCGGTCCCGGTGAAGGATTCCGGCGAGTACTGATAGGTGATGTGCGTGTCCACGAGAGTCTCCTCGTACTTCTTGCACAGACGGGCACCCTGCAGGGCGATGTCGAGGATGCCGTCCTCGTCCTGGTTGAACACGACGCGGCGCTGCAGGACCGACGTCGAGTTGTAGAGGTGCACGATGGCCTGCCTGGCGCCGGCCAGGGACTCGTAGGTCCGCTCGATCAGGTGCTCCCGGGCCTGGGTCAGCACCTGGATGGTGACGTCATCCGGGATATGGCCGCCTTCGATCAGCTGCCGGACGAAGTCGAAGTCCGTCTGTGACGCGGAGGGAAAGCCGACCTCGATCTCCTTGTAGCCCATCCGGACCAGCAGCTGGAACATCTTCAGCTTGCGGGCCGGGCTCATCGGGTCGATCAGGGCCTGGTTGCCGTCACGCAGGTCCACGGCGCACCAGCGCGGTGCCTTGGTGATGACTTTGTCCGGCCACGTGCGGTCCGGCAACTCCACCGTGATCAGGTCCTGGAACGGGACGTAACGGTGGACCGGCATTCCTGAGGGCTTTTGTGCGTTTCGCATTACTATCGGGGCCTTTTCTGTGATTCTTTGATGAAAGGGTGGCCGGGCAACACAAACTCCGCAGCGAGGGTGGGCCTTGCGCTAGATCGCGTCTGAGGCCTCGCCGCGGCAGCTAAGAAGAAGCAGTTCTGCGCGCACCTTTTTACAGTAACACGGGTGCGTAAGATGAAGGAGCCATACCACCGCTATGTCCGTTATGCAGACCTGCCGCCGTCGCCAGCTTCGGTGCCGGGCTGCCTCTCAAAGGAGCATCTGTGCCACTTTCGGGGATCGACCTGTCCACTATCGACGCCGGCGTCCGGCCGCAGGATGACCTGTACCTGCACGTCAACGGCGGCTGGCTCAAAAGCACCACGATTCCCGATGACCGCCCCCTGGAGGGCACCTTCACCGCTCTGCGCGACGGCTCGGAGCTGGCCGTGAAGGCCATCATCGAGGAAGCGGCCGGCCGCGGCGGGGCAGCCACCGGCATCGAGCGGAAGATCGGGGACCTCTACAACAGCTTCATGGACGAAGCCGCGGTGGAGGCCAAAGGCCTGGAACCCATCCGGGAACGGCTCGCCGGCGTGTTCGCCACGACCTCAATCACGGAACTCATCGCGCTGGCCGGGCGCCTGTTCCGGGCCGACGTCCCGGGGCTCTTTTACATCTATCCCGCCCCGGACGCCGGCAACCCGGACCGGGTCCTGCTCTACACCGGCCAGGGCGGCCTGGGCCTGCCGGATGAGTCGTATTACCGGACGGAGAAGTTCGCGCCGGTCATCCAGGCCTACCGCGGGCATGTGCAGACCATGCTCGGCCTGGCCGGGGTGGCCGATCCGGAGGGCGCCGCCGGCCGCGTGGTGGCGCTCGAGACGGCCCTGGCGTCGCACCACTGGGACAACGTCACGCTGCGCGATCCGCAGAAGACCTACAACCTCAAGTCCGCCGCGGAGGCCACCGGGCTGTTTCCCCTCCTCGCGACCTGGTTCGAGGCCGCCGGCATTGTCCCGGAGAAGCGCGGGGAACTGATCGTGAGCACGCCTGACTTCTTCGCCGGGGCGGCAGCGCTGCTGGACACGGAACCGTTGGCCGTCTGGCAGGAGTGGCTCGCCCTGCGGGTCGTCAGCGCCGCCGCACCGTATCTGCCTGCGGCGTTCGTCGACGCGAATTTCGCCTTCTACGGGACCACCCTCAGCGGCACGCCGCGGAACAAGGACCGCTGGAAGCGGGGCGTCGGCGTCGTCGAGGCCGCCCTCGGTGAGGCCGTCGGGCAGATCTACGTGGCCCGGCACTTCCCGGAGACCCACAAGGCCCGCATGCAGTCCCTCGTGGCGAACCTGATCGCGGCGTACCGCGACTCCATTACGGGCCTGGCGTGGATGGGCGAGGAAACGAAGCTCGAGGCGCTCAAGAAGCTCGGGTCCTTCCGCGCGAAGATCGGCTACCCGGACCAGTGGATCGACTACTCGGCGGTGCAGATCGACCCGGCGGACCTGCTCGGCAACGTGGAGCGTGCCCACAGCGCCGACGTCGACCGCCACCTCGACGAGGTGGGCAAGCCCGTGGACCGTGAGAAGTGGCTCATGACCCCGCAGACCGTGAACGCGTACTACCATCCGCTGCTCAATGAGATCGTGTTCCCCGCCGCCATCCTCCAGCCGCCGTTCTTCACCGCCGACGCCGACGACGCCGTGAACTACGGCGGCATCGGCGCCGTGATCGGCCACGAGATCGGCCACGGCTTCGATGACCAGGGCTCGCAGTACGACGGCGACGGCCTGCTCCGGAACTGGTGGACCGAGGCTGACCGCACCGCGTTCGAGGCGTTGACCGCCCGGCTCGTCTCACAGTTCGATGCGCTCTCCCCCGGCGCCGCTCCGGGCCACCACGTCAACGGCAAGCTGACCCTGGGGGAGAACATCGGCGACCTGGGCGGCCTGACGATTGCCTACAAGGCGTACCTGATCAGCCTGGACGGGCAGGAGCCGGCCGTGCTGGACGGTTTCACGGGGGTCCAGCGGTTCTTCGCCTCCTGGGCGGCCGGCTGGCGGCAGGTCATCCGGGGTGAGGAAGCCATCCGCAGGCTCGTCACGGACCCGCACTCGCCCAATGAGTTCCGCACCAACGCGATCGCGAAGAACCTGGATGCGTTCCACGCGGCCTTCGGCATCACCGGGCAGGACGGCATGTGGATGCCGCCCGGGGAGCGCGTCAGCATCTGGTAGGAGCTGCAGGGAAAACTGTGAATACGGAAGGGCCGGCCATCGGGATTCACCCGATGGCCGGCCCTCCGCCGCTTGCGGCCGGCCCGGGTCAGCGGGTGATCAGCGCCGGGTTGGCCTGCTGGCAGACCGTGTCCCCGGCCGTCTGGTTGACGATGTCGGACGGCAGCTGCACCGGGGCGGCGCCGGTGGTGGCTGCCGGGACCCCGCCGGCGAAATCAGTGCCCACGTAGACCTGGACGCCGGCGACCCCGGCCGCCGGAAGGACCTGGGCCGCGGGAACCCCGAGCAGGGCGGCGACGTCCGCGGCGACATCGGCAAACCCTGCGCCGTAGTAGACGGCCGTCGTCGCGACGGTCCGGGCGGTCAGCTGGCCGTGCTGGGTGAAGCCCCCGGCCGTGAGGGCCTGCAGGATTTCCTGGGTCCGCGCCGGGACGCCCGAGCCGTTGGCCACCGTGACGGGCTGCAGGGTCTTGTCATACGCCGGGGCGGCGGCGCTGGCGGTCGGCTCCGCGCTGGGGCCGGCGCCGGGTTCGGCGGACGCGTCCGGCGCCGCCGTCGGGTCGGTCAGGTCGATGTTCTTGCGCATGGCCGCGAAGAGCTGCGAGGCGGCAGGTTCGGCCATCTGCAGCCGGTTGGGGTCGGTTTCGGCCGGGACGGTCGGCACGGCGACAAACGCGACCTTGCCGACGTCGATGTTCTTGAGCCGGTTGCCGACGGCCAGCAGCGTGGGGATGGACGCCAGGCCGTCGTCGATCGTGAGGTTCTTGGTGACCGCATCAGCGATCCCCAGCATACTGGCCGGGTTGGACAAGGTGCCGTCGTCCTTGATCTTCCGGGTCAGCGAGGACAGGAAGCCCTGCTGCGCCTTGATCCGGCCCAGGTCCCCGCCGTCGCCGAAGGCGTGCCGGGTGCGGACGAACGACAGCGCCTGCTCCCCCTGGACGGTGGACGTGCCCTTCGGGAGCCGCAGCTTCGAATCCGGGTCGTACACGGCATCGCTGATGCAGACCTGCACGCCGCCCACGGCGTTGGAGAGCTCCTTGACCGCGTTGAAGTCGGCCATCATGAAGTGGTCGATTTCCAGGCCCGTGAGCTTGTTGACGGTGTCCACGGCGCAGCCGATGCCGGCCTCGGACATCGCCGCGTTGATCATGACGCCTTTCTGCGCCGGGTACGCCGTGTTCGTTTTCGGGTCCTTGCACTTCGGGATGTCCACGAGCAGGTCGCGGGGGAAGCTGACGACGTTGACGCGTTTGTTGTCGGCAGAGATGTCCAGCAGCATCATGACATCGGAATGCCCGTAGCCGGTGGCGTCGTCGGCGCTGCCGTATTGCGAGTTCTTCCCGTCGCGGGTGTCCGAGCCGAGGACCAGGATCTGCATGCGGTCCGTCGAATCGTTGACCGCGCCCTCGGACTTGGTGCTGCCGGCTCCCAGCGACCCCGTGGTGAGGTTGCCCTGCAGCCGGACCGCCCAGTAGGCCCCGAATGCGATGACGCCCACCAGCAGGACGGAGACGACTGCCGTGCCGATTTTCAGCCAGCCGGGTGTCCGGCGGACGGCCCCGAGGTGCCGGGCCGGGCCAACGGAAGGATCTTCCGTGTGCCGGGCAGCGGCGCCGGACCGAACCGGCGGGCCGGTTCCGTCTGCACGGTCTTCACGGGGTCGAGACAATTGTTGAGCCTTCCTTCACGAACGGGAGTCAGCCCATTTTAGTGTCCCCGTCTGGGAAAACGCCGATGGACGCGACGATGGGGGCGGCGGGCGCCGGAAACCGCTCAGAAACCCAGCTTGACGAGCTGCTTCGGGTCCCGCTGCCAGTCCTTGGCGACCTTGACGTGCAGATCGAGGTAGATGCGGGTGCCCAGCAGCGCCTCGATGCCCTTCCGTGCGGTGGTGCCGACTTCGCGGAGCCGGGCGCCGCCTTTGCCGATGATGATGGCCTTCTGGGAGGGCCGTTCGACGTACAGGTTGACCCGGACGTCCAGGAACGGGCTGTCCTCCGGGCGGCCTTCACGCGGCACGATCTCGTCGACGACGACTGCCAGGGAGTGCGGCAGTTCGTCGCGGACGCCTTCCAGGGCGGCTTCGCGGATGAGTTCGGCAACCATCACGGCCTCCGGCTCGTCGGTCAGGTGACCGTCCGGGTACAGCGGCGGCGACGGCGGCATGTAGCCGATCAGCACGTCCGCCACGGTTTCCACCTGGAAGCCGTCCGCCGCGGAGACCGGGACGATGTCCTTCCAGCCCTCCTCGCCCAGGACCGAACGGCCCAGCGCCGCCACGGCGAGCAGCTGCTCGGTGAGGGCCTGGCGGTCCACGAGGTCCGCCTTCGTCACGATCGCGATGACCGGCTTGTTTCCGACGGCGGCGAGCTGCGCGGCGATGAATTTGTCGCCGGGGCCGATCTTCTCGTTGGCCGGGAGGCAGAAGCCGATGGCGTCCACCTCGGAGAGGGTGTCGGCCACGAGATCATTGAGGCGCTTGCCCAGCAGCGTCCGGGGACGGTGCAGCCCCGGCGTATCCACCAGGATCAGCTGGGCGTCGTCCCGGTGCACGATCCCGCGGATGGTGTGCCGGGTCGTCTGCGGCTTGGCCGACGTGATGGCGACCTTCTTGCCGACGAGGGCGTTGGTGAGGGTGGATTTGCCCGCATTGGGCCGTCCCACCAACACCGAGAAACCGGCGCGGTAGCCGCCATAGGCCGCCTCGCCGTCGGACTTATTCTGCTTGCTCACGTGGAACTCCCTGTTGGATTGGTGCGGCCTCGTCGAGAAGGTCTTCAAGGTCAGTTTCATTCGGAACGGCGGCCTTGGCAACGGCCGCCGCAATGATGTGGCTGACGCGGTTCCGCCGCCCCTCCAGCCGGTCGGCCCGGAGGGTCAGCCCGTGGACGTCAACGGTGCTGCCGACGATCGGCACCCGTCCGAGCGCCTTGGCGAGCAGGCCGCCGACGGTGTCCACTTCGTCGTCGTCGAGCTCCAGGTCGAAGAGTTCGCCGAGGTCATCGATGCTCATCCGCGCACTGACGCGGTAGCTTCCGTCCCCCAGCGCCACGGCCTCGGCGCTTTCGGTGTCGTACTCGTCCACGATCTCGCCGACGATCTCCTCAATGAGGTCTTCGAGGGTGACCAGCCCGGCGGTTCCGCCGTATTCGTCGATCACGATCGCGACGTGCGTGGATTCCTTCTGCAGTTCGCGCAGCAGTTCACTGACCGGCTTGGAGTCCGGCACGTAGCGGACCTCGCGGGCCAGTTCGTCGACGACGGGCGGTTCCTGCCCGGGGCCCAGGCGGTGCAGCACGGCGGCGACGTCCTTGAGGTACACGATCCCGAGGACCTGGTCCGTGTCCTCGCCGATGACGGGGATCCGCGAATACCCTGAGCGCAGGAACAGCGACATCGCCCGGTGCAGGCTGGACCCGGAGTCGATGCAGAGGATGTCGGTCCGGGGCACCATGACCGAGCGGACCAGGGTGTCGCCGAAGTCGAAGACGGACTGGATCAGCTCGGCCTCGTTGTCCTCGATCACATCTGACTCGGTGGCACGGTCCACAAGTTCGCGGAATTCCTCTTCGCTGAAGAACGCCTCGCTGTCGGCCGGCGCGCCGGGCGCCACCGCGCTGCCCAGGGTGACCAGCCAGCCCGGGATGGGTCCCAGCACTCCACAGAGCCCATGGATCAGCGGGGCGCTGAAGCGGACCAGGGCGGCGGAGTGGACGCGGCCAAGCTGCCGCGGGGACACCCCCACGATCACGAAACCCACCAGCGCCATGATCCCGGTGGCCAGCAGCCCGGCGAGCCAGACGTTGTCCAGCACGCTGTGCAGCAGCACGGTCACCGCGACGGCAGAGGCCATCTCGAACCAGATCCGCCAGAACCGCAGGGCGCGCATATGGGCCATGGGCTGGGCCATGACGCGTTTCAGCGCGGTGCCGCGGCTGTGCAGGATGGCCTGTTCGGCATCGTGCCGGGGCAGGTAGTTGAAGGCGGACTCCGCCGCCGTCAGCAGGGCGGCAAAGCCGAGGAACACCAGCGCCATGCCGGCAAGGATCGGTGGGGTCACTGAATCGTCTCTGAGGGGGCTTCCTTGCCGGTGAAGGCGGCCAGGAGTTCACGCTGCAGCCCGAACATCTCTTCCTTCTCCTCCGGCTCGGCGTGGTCAAAGCCCAGCAGGTGCAGGATGCCGTGGGTGGTGAGCAGCAGCATCTCGTCCTGGGTGGAGTGTCCCGCGTTCTTCGCCTGGACCTGGGCCACCTGGGGGCAGATCGCGATGTCGCCGAGCATCCCCTGCGGGGTCGGTTTGTCCGGGGTGCCCGGGGTGAGCTCGTCCATCGGGACGGACAGCACGTCGGTGGCGCCGGGCTCATCCATGAGCTCGATATGCAGCTTCTCCATGGCCGGTTCGTCCACCAGCAGGATGGACAGCTCCGCCTGCGGGTGGATGAAGAGACGTTCGAAGATGAACCGGGACAGCGACACCAGCGCGGCTTCGTCGACGGCGATGCCGGACTCGTTGTTGACCTCGATGCTCACGCGCGCTCTCCCCGCTTGTCCCGGGCCACGGAGTGCTTGACCCGGTTTCTCTGGATCTCATCCCAGATGCCGTATGCATTGACGATGTCGCCCACCAGCCGGTGCCGGACGACGTCGGAGGCATCCAGCACCGAGAAGTTGATGTCTTCGATGCCCTGCAGGATCTCCTCGACGATCCGCAGCCCCGAGCGGGTGCCGAACGGGAGGTCCACCTGGGTGACGTCGCCGGTGACCACCATCTTGGAGCCGAAGCCCAGCCGGGTCAGGAACATCTTCATCTGTTCGGGCGTCGTGTTCTGCGCCTCGTCCAGGATGATGAAGGCGTCGTTGAGGGTGCGCCCGCGCATATAGGCCAGCGGGGCGACTTCGATGGTGCCGGCGGCCATCAGGCGCGGGATCGACTCGGGGTCCATCATGTCGTGCAGGGCGTCGTAGAGCGGGCGCAGGTAGGGGTCGATCTTGTCGCTGAGGGTCCCCGGGAGGAAGCCGAGCCGCTCCCCCGCCTCGACGGCCGGCCGGGTCAGGATGATGCGGCTGACTTCCTTCTGCTGCAGGGCCTGCACGGCCTTGGCCATGGCCAGGTACGTCTTGCCGGTGCCGGCCGGGCCGATCCCGAAGATCACCGTGTTGGCGTCGATCGCGTCCACGTAGTTCTTCTGGTTCAGTGTCTTCGGGCGGATGGTCCTGCCCCGGGTGGAGAGGATGTTGGTGGTCAGGACTTCGACCGGGTTCTGCAGGGACTGGCTCCGCAGCAGCGACACGAGCTGCTGCAGCACGGCGGGGGTGATGACGGTGCCCCGTGCGACCAGGCCGCGCACCTCGTTGAGCAGGCGCATGATCCGCGGCACGTCGGCGGAGGACCCGCTGATCGAGAGCTCGTTGCCGCGGACATGGAAGTCGACGGCCGGGAACTGGTTTTCGATGAACCGCAAGGCCTCGTCATGGCTGCCGAGGGACTGGACCATCTGATCGGAGTCATCGAACAGGACCACCTCCGTCCGCAGCCCTGGTAGGGAGTGGGGAAATTCACCTGCGGCGCGCCCGCCGGCGCTGATCCGGGCCTTGCCGTTCGTTGCTTCAGTCATGATGTTGGCCCGCGGGCCTCTGGTCCCCTCCAGTTCGGAAATGGTCTGCCCACTGGTCCGGTCCGACGGGGCTTGCCTTTTCGGTGCTTGCCTTTGCGTTCCGGGATTCAGCGGGTTCTTCCATCTTACGCCAGCACGGCGTGCCGCCGTTTTAGGTATCAACTTCGTATCGGCCTCATATCGTTCCCGTTGCAGTTGGTCCCCCGGACGGAAAACACGGCCGCCGGTCCGCGCCGGTGTGCCATGCTGGAAATCGGCCGCCGCCGGGGCATCCCACGCAGGAACCCGGCCGTGGGCACGGCAGGAATCGCCCCAGGAAAGGACAGCGGCCATCAGGCAGCGTGGAGTTGGACAAACGGCAGCAGGCGCGCGCACGCGTCGGGCCGTGCTGGGCGTCATCCTGCCCGCAGCCCTGTTCCTCTCCGGCTGCGTCGCCACTCCCCAGCCGGGTATCACGAACTCCGGCAGCCCCTCACAGGCCATCTCCGGCGAGGTGTCGGCCGGTGCCCCGACCACCAGCGCGCCGCTGGAAACCACCCAGGCCGCCAACAAGGCCCCGGTCTACTGGATCGGCCGGAGCAACGACAGCGTGTTCCTCTACCGCGAGTTCCGTGATGTGCCGGAACAGGACAACCCCGTCACCCGGGCCCTGAAGGTGATGATGTCCCAGAAGCCGCTGGATCCGGACTTCTTCACGCCGTGGCAGAACCCGAAGAAGCTGGCCACCTCCATTTCCGGCAAGAACGTGATCACCGTGGACGTGTCAGCTGACGCCTTCAACTCCAATGTGGACGCGGCGATGGCCGAACGCGCCGTCCAGCAGCTCGTCTATACCGCGACGGCGGCCGGAGCCAGCGCCGGCCTCATCGACTCCGGGCAGCAGATCCAGGTGGTGGTGCTCGTGGACGGGCACACCGACTACCTCGCCTTCAACCACGTCCGGCTGGGTTCGCCGACCTCCCGCCGGATGGGGATGGTCGCCCCGGTGTGGATCATCGATCCCCAGGAGGGGACGTCCGTGGACGGCGGAGCGGTCAAGATCAATGGCCGGAGCACCGTTCCGGGCGGGAAGCTGCATTGGGAGGTCCTGCGCGTCGATGGCGGCAACGCCAAGACCCCGTTCCTGGACGGCAGCGCCAGCGCCTCCGCCGACACGGCCCGGCCCGGCGCGTTCACCCTGCCGGTGAACCTGGGCCCTGGAACTTACGAGGTCCGGGTGTCCCAGCTTGACGCGGGAAACCCGGCCCAGGACCCCACCGCCGACACCCGCGGCTTCACCGTCAAATAGCCGCCGGCCGTCCGCCGGCCGTCTGCCGGATAGCCGCGAGCGGCCTTGAAACAGCCTCGGGCTGCTGCCAGCGTGTTACCAGCGGCCGAGGATGTCGCTGGCCAGCGCGGTCGCGGCCGGCCCGGCGGTGGATGAGCGCAGCACATGATGGCCCAGCAGCGCCGTGACGGCGCCGGCGCCGCACAGCCGTGTCACTTCCCGCGGGCTGATGCCGCCTTCCGGGCCCACAATCAGCAGGATCTCGCGGGGCTGTCCGGCGGGCGAGCCGCCGTCGTTGTCCCCGCCCGGCCGGCTGTCCAGCCAGGCCTCGAGCACCTGGCGCAGCGGCCGGACGGCATCCTCGTGCAGGATGACCGCGAGGTCCGCGGCGGCCACGGCCGCCTGCAGCCCGGGGCCGTCGACGGCGGCCCGCACCTCGGGGATCCAGGCCCGGCGCGCCTGCTTGGCGGCCGCCGTGACGACCGACTGCCATTTCGCGTGCGCCTTCGCGGCGCGCTCGGCCTTCCACCGCACGATCGAGCGTTCCGCCTGCCAGGGGATGACCGCGTCGATGCCGAGCTCGGTGGCGGTCTCCGCCGCGAGCTCGTCGCGGTCGCCCTTGGCGAGGGCCTGCACGAGGACAAGGCGGAGCGCCGGCCGGGGCTCCACGGCGACGTCCAGGCACTCCACCGTCAGCTCGCCGGGCGCCGCGGCGGTGACGGTGCCGGTGAGCCGCCTGCCCGCGCCGTCGGCAATGTCGACAGTCTCCCCCACGGCGAGGCGCTTCACCGTGACCGCGTGGCGCGCCTCGGCCCCCTCAAGGACGAAGGTCGAACCGGGGACCTGCGCCTCGAGGGTGCCAGGGGCCGTGAAGAAAACCGGGTTGCTCACCGCTACAGGTTACCGAGCCGGTCCCGCAGCTTGGCGAAGACGCCGCCGCTCGCGGCCAGCTTGCCGTCGGTGAACTGTTCGCCGCGCAGCTTCGCGAGCTGCCGGAGCAGGTCCTCCTGGGCGGCGTCGAGCCTGGTGGGGGTGTCCACCTGCAGGTGGACCTTCAGGTCCCCCCGGCCGTAGCCGCGCAGGTGGGTGACGCCGAGTCCGCGCAGGGTGATGACCTCGCCCGACTGGGTCCCTGCCTTGACGTCGATCTCCTGCAGCCCGTCGAATGTGTCGAGGCTGACTTCGGTGCCGAGGGCGGCGGCGCTCATGGGGATGTTCAGGCTCGCGTGCAGGTCGTCGCCGTCGCGCACGTAGGTGGGGTCGTTGTTGACCCGGATCTCCACGTAGAGGTCGCCGGCGGGGCCGCCGGCGGGGCCCGCCTCGCCCTGGCCCGACAGCTGGATGCGGGTTCCGGTGGCGACGCCGGCCGGAACCTTGACGGTAAGCGAGCGGCGGCTGCGGATCCGGCCCTGGCCGCTGCACTCGTTGCAGGGATCCTTGATGACGGTGCCGAAGCCCTCGCAGCTTCCGCAGGCGGCGGTGGTCATGACCTGGCCGAGGATGGAGCGCACGGCACGCTGGACCTGGCCGCTGCCGCCGCAGATGTCGCAGCGTTCCGGGCGGCTGCCCGGGCGGCAGCAGGATCCTTCGCACGTGGGGCAGGTGACGGCAGTGTCGACTTCGAGCTTTTTGTTGACGCCGAAGACGGCGTCGCGGAGGTCGATCCGTACGCTGATCAGGGCGTCCTGGCCGCGGCGGACCCTGGACGCCGGCCCGGCCTGGCCGCCGGCGCCGAAGAAGGTCTCGAAGATGTCCTGGAAGGCGAAGCCCTGGCCGGCGTAGCTGCCCCCGCCGAAGCCGTTGTCGGTGCCGTTCTCGTTGCCGGTGGTGTCGTAGATTCGGCGTTTCTGCGGATCGGAGAGCACCTCGTAGGCGTGGGTGACGGCCTTGAACCGGTCCGAGGCGTCGTGCCCGGGGTTCACGTCCGGGTGCAGGGTCCGGGCCAGCTTGCGGTAAGCCTTCTTGATCTCTTCCCCCGTCGCTTCGCGGGAGACTCCAAGAACGTCGTAATGGCTGCTCAAGATTCGTTTCTCTTCCTCGTTGTACTGCCGGTAAGTGGTACTGCCGGTTAGGGGCAAAAGCCTCGGGTGCGACGGCCACGGGTCGGTCCCCGGTCTGTCACGGGGCTTCAGGAATGGTTTTTCACGGTCCGAGGATCCTCGAAAGGTAACGGGCCACCGCGCGGACGGCCGCCATGGTGGTGGGATAGTCCATCCGCGTGGGGCCCAGAACACCGACCTTGGCCGTCGCATCCGGGCCGTAGCCCGTCGCCACCACGGAGGCCTCGGCGAGTCCGTCGTACGGGTTTTCCCGCCCGATGCTCACCGTCACGCCGCGGGGGTCCTGGGCCATCTCGCTGAGCAGGCGGAGCATGACCACCTGTTCCTCCAGCGCTTCCAGCACGGGGCCGATGCTCAGGGGAAAATCGACGTTGGAGCGGGCAAGGTTCGCTGTCCCGGCCATGACCATGCGGTCTTCGCGGCTGCTGGCGGCGAGGGCTTCAAGGCCGCGGGCGAGCGACTGGGCCGCGGGCCGCCGGAGCGGCTGGCAGCTCGCCACGACGGCCTGCAGGTTGTGCGGCATCAGGGTCAGCGGGGTGCCGGAAAGACTGCCGAGGAAGTGGCTCCGCAGCTCTGCGACGGCGTCGTCGGGCAGATCCTGGGCGATGTCGATGATGCGCTGTTCCACCTTGCCGGTGTCCGCGATCAGGACCGAAAGGACCTTCCGGGGCGCGAGCAGCACGAATTCGATGTGCCGTACCCGTGCGCGGCCCAACAGCGGATACTGCACGACGGCGACCTGGTTGGTCAGCTGCGCGAGCAGCCGCACGGTCCGGTCCAGCACGTCGTCGAGGTCGTCGGAACCCTCCAGCAGAGCCTGGATCGCGCGGCGTTCCGCCGCGGAAAGCGGCTTGACCGCCGAAATCTGGTCCACGAAGAGCCGGTAGCCCTTGTCCGTGGGGATCCGGCCGGCGCTGGTGTGCGGGGCCGTGATCAGGCCCTCGTCCTCCAGCGCCGCCATGTCGTTGCGGATGGTGGCGCTGGACACGCCCAGGTGGTGCCGTTCCACGAGTGCCTTGGAGCCAACGGGCTCGCGGGAATGGACGTAGTCCTCCACGATGGCGCGCAGCACTTCGAGTTTGCGCGGTTCGCTCACGCTCCACCTCCAATCGGCTGTCCCGCATGCGGTGCCGGCCGCTGGCGGCCGGCAAAAGCGGCCTGCGGTTAGCACTCGACATACCTAAGTGCTAACCAGTCTAATATGAGCCGCCGCGTTGTTAGCATTGGATTCGCTCCAGGTGCCGCTCCCGGCTCGTGTTTCCGGGCACAGCTGTTTCCGGGCACAGTTGTTTCCGGGCACAGCCCTGCGGGGCCCCGATCGTTTCCTGACCCCCGTACATTCCGAGTGCAAGGCAGTGTGTAAGAGATGTCGTACCAGAACTGGGGACCCCAGGACCTGTCCGCCCCCGCCGCGAAGCAGTTGCCCGAGGTCCCGGTGGAGCGGGGCATGGTGCTCGAGGAAGTGCAGACCGGCTGGGTCGGCGCCGTCACGCGCGTCGAGAAGTCCGGCGGGATGCATGTCGTGGCCCTGGAAGACCGCCGGGGCAAGTCCCGGTCCTTCCAGCTCGGCTTCGGTTTCCTGCTCGACGGCCAGCCCATCCGCCTGATGCCGCCGGCACCCCGGAAGAGCCCGGCCCCCGCCGGGGCCCGTACCGCGTCGGGTTCGGTCCGGGTGGAGGGCCAGCGCGCCCAGGTGGCGAAGGCGAGCCGGATCTGGGTGGAAGGCAAGCACGACGCCGAACTCGTCGAGAGGGTCTGGGGCGACGATCTCCGGGTGGAGGGCATCGTCGTCGAGCCCCTGCACGGAATTGACGACCTCGCGGGCGCCGTGGCGGCGTTCCGCCCGGGCCCGGGCCGCCGGCTCGGCGTGCTGGTGGACCACCTCGTGCCGGATTCCAAGGAATCCAGGATCGCCGACGCCGTCATGGCATCCCCCGGCGCTGCCGGAAACGTGCTGATCGTGGGCCACCCCTACGTTGACGTGTGGCAGGCCATCCGCCCTGCCGTCCTGGGCATCGACAAATGGCCGGTGATCCCCCGCGGCATGGACTGGAAAACCGGCATCCTGAGGGCCTTCGGCTGGCCGCACAGCACCAAGGAGGACATCGGGCTGGGTTGGCAGAAGCTCCTCGGCGCCGTCCGCAGCTACGCAGACCTGGAACCGTCCCTCCTGGGCCGGGTGGAAGAGGTCATCGACTTCCTCACCGTGCCCTAGCGACCCGGCCTGTGCACCGTCCCGGGCGGGCCCTGATCTTCTTTTCACGGCAAGGCAAGTATTCTTGGTACGGGCCGCGCTCCATGCGCGCTCCGTCTCGTCCAAGGCACCAACGCATCACCGCAAATCCGAAGGAGGCAACCGTGGCAGATAACGCACGCGAACACACGGGCCACCAGGCCGGCCATGGCCAGCCCCCGTACCATGGCGTTCCCGCAAATGCGCTGCCACTGACGGCGAACGAGGACCGGCAGTGGGCCACGCTGGCGCACTTCGGCGGCATCCTCGGCTGCGTTCCGGCGCTGCTGATCTACCTGATTTTCAAGGACCGCGGGCCCTTCACGGCGCAGGAGTCCAAGGAAGCGCTCAACTTCACGCTGCCCCCGACCATCGCCGCGGTGCTCGCCAACATCCTGGTGTTCATTCCGGTGGTGGGCAACCTCTTCGCGGTCCTCGCCACCGTGATCTGGATTGCCGTCACGTGCTTCTCCGTCGCCGCGGGCATCCACGTCAACCGCGGCCAGCCTCACCGCTACGAGTTCAACCTGCGCTGGATAAAGTAGGGCCGCCCCGGCTCCGGCAGGGGCTCAGGCAACCGGACCAGGCAGGAGGCGGCCCCGGCCGCCGGGGGGACGGCTGCTAGTCCGGCAGGATCCGGCGGACGACGGCGTCGGCGAGCAGCCGGCCCTTGAGCGTGAGGACCAGCCGGCCCTTGAAGGCCGCGGCGGGATCCACGAGGCCGTCGGCAATGAGCCCGGCCACGGCGTGGCGCCCGGTGTCCCCCAGTCCACCCAGGCTGGCGATCTCCAGACCGGAGTCCAGCCGGGCTTCGAGCATGATGCGCTCCACGTTGCGGGTTTCGGCGTCGAGCGTTTCGCGTCCGGCCGCGGGCGATACCCCCGCACCGAGCCGTCCCGCGTACGCGGTCGGGTGCTTGACGTTCCACCAGCGCACCCCGCCGACGTGTGAGTGTGCGCCCGGGCCGATCCCCCACCAGTCGTCCCCGCGCCAGTAGGCGAGGTTGTGCCGGCAGGCCTGGTCCGGCGTGCGGGACCAGTTGCTGACCTCGTACCAGCGCAGCCCGGCGGCGGTGATCAGTTCGTCGGCGAGTTCATATTTGACCGCGTGGTCGTCGTCGTCGATGCCGGGAACTTCGCCGCGGCGGATCTGGGCGGCGAGCTTGGTGCCGTCCTCCACGATCAGCGCGTAGGCGCTGATGTGGTCCGGGCCGTAGGAGAGTGCGGTCTCCAGCGAGCAGCGCCAGTCGTCCAGCGACTCCCCCGGGGTGCCGTAGATCAGGTCCAGGCTGACGGCGAGGCCGGCGTCCCGGGCCCACTGCACCGCCTGCGGCACTCGGCTGGGGGTGTGGGTGCGGTCCAGGACCTTCAGGACGTGGGGCACGGCGGACTGCATGCCGAAGGAGACGCGGGTGAACCCGGCGTCGGCCAGCATTTGCAGGGATGCGGGCGTGACGGAATCCGGGTTCGCTTCCGTGGTGACCTCGGCGCCGGGCTGCAGGCCCCACGCGGCGATCGCTGCGGCCAGGATCCGGGCCAGGTCCTCGGCGGGGAGCAGGGTGGGCGTTCCGCCGCCGAAGAACACGGTCCCGAGCGGCCGCCCCGGCAGGCCGGAGTCCAACAGGGCCCTGGCGGCGAAGTCCACTTCCGCGACGGCGGTGGTGGCGTAGGCATCCTGCGATGCCCCGCCGCCCAGCTCGGTGGCCGTATAGGTGTTGAAATCGCAGTAGCCGCAGCGCACGGCACAGAACGGGATGTGGACGTAGAGCCCGAAGGCCCGTTCCGCGGCACCCTCCAGCGCCTGGCCGGGCAGCAGCCCGTCCGGCGGCGCCGGGTCGCCCAAGGGAAGAACGCTAGGCATGGCTACTTCTTGGCCTTGTCCTTGGACTCGTCCGTGGTGAGGGCGGCGATGAAGGCTTCCTGCGGGACCTCGACGCGGCCCACCATCTTCATCCGCTTCTTGCCTTCCTTCTGCTTTTCCAGCAGTTTGCGCTTCCGGGTGATGTCACCGCCGTAGCACTTGGCGAGCACGTCCTTGCGGATGGCGCGGATGCTTTCGCGGGCGATGATCCTTGAGCCGATGGCGGCCTGGATGGGCACCTCGAACTGCTGCCGCGGAATGAGTTCGCGCAGCTTGCCCGTCATCATCACGCCGTAGGCGTAGGCCTTGTCACGGTGCGTGATGGCGGAGAAGGCATCCACCTGCTCGCCCTGGAGCATGATGTCCACCTTGACCAGATCGGCGACCTGCTCGCCGTCGGCCTTCCAGTCCAGCGACCCGTAGCCGCGGGTCTTGGACTTGAGGATGTCGAAGAAATCGAAGACGATTTCGGCCAGCGGCAGGCGGTACCGGATTTCCACCCGGTCCTCGGAGAGGTAGTCCATGCCGCCCATGACGCCGCGCCGGCTCTGGCACAGCTCCATGATGGCGCCGACAAACTCGTTCGGCGCAAGGATGGTGGCGGACACCATCGGCTCGCGGACTTCAGCGATCTTGCCGGTGGGGTATTCGCTGGGGTTCGTGACGTGGACGATCTTCTTGTCCTCCAGCGTCACCTCGTATTCCACGTTGGGGGCGGTGGAGATCAGGTCCAGGTTATATTCGCGTTCGAGGCGCTCACGCGTGATTTCCAGGTGCAGCAGGCCCAGGAAGCCCACGCGGAAGCCGAATCCCAGCGCGGCGGACGTCTCCGGCTCGTACACGAGCGCGGCGTCGTTGAGCATCAGCTTCTCCAGCGCATCGCGGAGCACCGGGTAGTCGGTGCCGTCCAGCGGATACAGGCCGGAGAAGACCATCGGCTTGGCGTCCGCATAGCCGGGGAGGGAATCGGTGGCCGGCTTGGCAAGGTTGGTGACGGTGTCGCCCACCTTGGACAGGCGGACGTCCTTCACACCGGTGATGAGGTAGCCGACTTCGCCGACGCCAAGGCCCTTGGAAGGGGTGGGTTCCGGGGAGCTCACACCGATCTCGAGGAGTTCGTGCGTGGCACGGGTGGACATCATCTGGATGCGTTCGCGGGGGTGCAGCATCCCGTCCACGACGCGGACATAGGTGACGACGCCGCGGTAGGTGTCGTAAACCGAGTCGAAGATCATGGCGCGGGCAGGGGCGGCGGGGTCGCCCACCGGGGCGGGAAGGTCGCGGACGATCTTGTCCAGCAGCAGTTCGACGCCGGCGCCGGTCTTGCCGGACACGCGCAGCACGTCCTCCGGGTCGCCGCCGATCAGGCTGGCCAGTTCGGCGGCGTACTTCTCGGGCTGCGCAGCCGGGAGGTCGATCTTGTTCAGGACCGGGATGATGGTGAGGTTGTTTTCCATCGCCAGGTAGAGGTTGGCGAGGGTCTGGGCCTCGATGCCCTGGGCCGCGTCGACCAGCAGGACCGCGCCTTCGCAGGCGGCCAGCGAGCGGGAGACCTCATAGGTGAAGTCGACGTGGCCGGGGGTGTCGATCATGTTCAGGGCGTAACTGGTGCCGTCGAGTTCCCAGGGCATGCGGACGGCCTGGGACTTGATGGTGATGCCGCGTTCGCGCTCAATGTCCATGCGGTCCAGGTACTGGGCCTTCATGTCACGGGACTGGACGACGCCGGTGTACTGAAGCATCCGGTCGGCCAGCGTGGATTTTCCGTGGTCAATGTGCGCAATGATGCAGAAGTTCCGGATGATGGCCGGATCTGTTGCGGCAGGCACCGGGGCGGTGCGGGCCATGGGAGACACGCAGGGTCCTTACTGTTGGCAATTGACGGCTTTGCACGGAACGGCGTTTCGCCATCGCGCGGCACGCCGCATATCTGAACCACCAGTCTCCCACGTCCGGACCCATGGGAGTGCATCCGGAGTGCATCCGGATGCACTCCGGATCCAATCCCGGGCGGTCCTGCCGGTATGGTTTCCCCATGGCCCTGAACCTACGCTCGATCGGCAATGCAGTCCGCAGCGCGCTGCGCTTCCTCGACAAGGCCGGCGCCGGCAAGCCTGGCGGCTCCGCGCCGGCCCCCTCCCGCCGGCCCGCCGGGAAACCGCGTCCCGGGCAGCCTGCCGGCGCGGGTGCGCCTGGCGCCCTCGCCGGACTGACCGGAACGTACCCCGGGGACTTCCGGGGGACCGCGGCCGTCCGGTACGCGCCCGCTCCCGACGGCCGCCCGCAACCGGGCGAGATCGTCTGGACCTGGGTCCCCTATGAGGAGGACCATTCCCAGGGCAAGGACCGGCCGGTCCTGCTGGTGGGCAGCAGCGGCCGCTACCTGCTGGGCCTGATGCTGACCAGCAAGGACCACGACGGCGACTCCCGCAGCTCGGACGACTACGTGGACATCGGCACGGGCCTCTGGGACCGCCAGCGGCGCCCCAGCGAAGCGAAACTGGACCGCGTCCTGCAGATCAACCCGGCCGACGTGCGGCGTGAAGGCGCCATCCTCGACGCCGCCCGGTTCGGCCTCATCGCCGCAGCCCTGCGGGCCAGGCACGGCTGGACGTAGTTGGCGGGGCGGCGGCTCTGCTACCATTGACAGCTGTGTGTCCGTGCAGGTCGACGGCCACAGATGGTTGGTCGCCATAGGTATCCCCACGCCGCTCAGTCAATGGCCAATCTGAAAGCCCTCTAGACCATTTTCCGCATTGAAAAAGAGAGTTCACACGTGGCTAATATCAAGTCCCAGAAGAAGCGCATCCTGACCAACGAGAAGGCCCGCCTGCGCAACAACGCAGTCAAGTCCGAGCTGAAGACGGCCATCCGCGCCGTCAACACCGCCGTTGAGTCCACCGACAAGGATGTTGCGGCCGCTGCCCTGCTTAACGCCAGCCGCAAGCTGGACAAGGCTGTCAGCAAGGGCGTTCTCCACAAGAACAACGCCGCAAACCGCAAGTCGGCGATCTCCAAAAAGGTCAACGCACTCTAAGGTTTCCAGTTCAGCTGAACTGATGATTGTGGCCGGCACCCTCGAGTGCCGGCCACTTCCAGTTTAAGCGCGTCCGCGCCTCGTCATGCGGGCCGCCCGGGCACGCAGTCCGGTGTCAGCGGCGGACCGAACCCGCAATCACGGTCACGACGTGCTCCACGGCGTAAACCGGATCCCTGGCGAGGCCCTTGACCTGGGCGTCGGCCTCCGCCGTGGCCTGGATGGACCGCACGAGCCCCTCGGGAGTCCAGCGCCGGACCTCACGCTGGGCCTGCTCCACGAGCCAGGGCTGCATGCCCAGCTGCTTGGCGATCTGTGCAGAGGAGCCCTGCGCTCCGGCCACCTTGGTGAGGGAGCGCAGCTTCGATGCCAGCGCCGCGACGATCGGAACGGGGTCGGCCCCCGTGTCGAGGGCGTGGCGGAGCGTGGACAGCGCAAGAGGCGCGTTGCCTGCCATCGCAGCATCGGCGACCTTGAAGGCGGTGGCTTCCACCCGGCCGCCGTAGTACCGGTCCACCATCGCGGCGTCGACTCCGGTGCTGGCGTCGGCGATCAGCTGGCTGCAGGCCGCCGCGAGTTCGGCCAGGTGGGCGCCGACGGCGTTGACCAGCGCGTGCATGGCGTCCGGATCGATCCGCCGGGACGCTGCCCTGAATTCGGCCGCAACGAAGGCAATTTTGTCTGCGTCCTTCTTCAGCGGCTGGCAGTCGACCACGGGCCAGCCGCCGGCCTTGACGGCGTCCAGCAGCTTCTTGCCGCGCACTCCCCCGCCGTGGCGGAGGACCAGGACGGCGTCCGCCTCGGGGTGCGCCAGATACTTCAGGGCATCGGCAAGGAAGGCATCGTTCATGGCTTCGAGCCCCTCGACCTCGATGAGCTTGTGCTCGCCGAACAGCGACGGGCTGACATTCATGGCCAGCGATCCCGGTTCATAGCTGCCGGCGTTGAGCCGGGTTACCTCGACGTCGGGTTCCGCCGCGCGTACCTGTGAGCGGACGCGGTCCATGGCCCGGCTGCCCAGATATTCCTCCGGTCCGCCCACGAGCACCACGGCGGCCGGGGTCACGTCACGCCAGGTGGCCGTGTTCGACGCCGACGTCCTGGCGCGTTGGGTCTGGGCAGCAGCCACTGACGATTCCTCCCGGAAGTTGGTTTGCAGACTCTAAGCGTGCCACGCCGGGACCGGTCCACCAAGCCGCGGCGGCGGCCTCCCCGCGGGCCGCGCCGGCCAGGCGGCCCGGCCGGCATCCGGTCGAGGAAGGCCACGGTGCGCGAGTGCGCCGCAACGGCCAGCCGGAGCGCCGCGGCGGGGTGCAGGGCCAGCCGGAGCGCCGTGAGGCAGACGACGGAGAACAGCGCCATCGTGGAAAGGCCGAAAATTCCCTCCGGCCAGGGCAGCGCGGCCCCCGGGAGGCCGGCGAAGAAGCGGGCGACACCGGCCACGCCGCCGGCGCAGGCGCCCGCAGCCGCCATCAGGGCCGCAGCGGGGGCCGGGACCAGCGGTACCAGCGGAACGGCCGCGGTCCCGAGCAGCGTGACCGGGGGCACCAGCACAGCAGCGGCCAGGTTGGCGGGCAGCGCGTAGGCGGCGAACTGGGGTTGCAGCAGCACGATCACCGGGCCGCAGAAGACCTGCGCGGACAGCGGGACGGCCAGGCCGGCCGCCGCCCATCGCGGCACGGAGGCCGGCAGCCACTCCATGATGCGACGCCCGGCCACGACGATCCCCAGCGTGGCCAGCACGGAGAGGAGGAATCCGAAGCTCAGAGACAGGGCCGGATCCACGAGCACCAGTCCGATCACCGCAAGGCAGAGGAAGCTCAGGCCGCGCCCTGCCCGGCCGAAGGCCAGGGCTGATACGCCGATCGCGCCCATGACGGCGGCCCGCAGCACGCTGGCGTCCGGACCGACCATGAGCACGAACATCCCCAGCCCGGCCAGGGAAACCGCCGCGGCCGCCGGCCGCGGAAACCGCAGGCTGCGGGCGGCCAGCAGCAGCGTCCCGAGGATGAGGCTGCAGTTGGCTCCGCTCACGGCTGTCAGGTGGGTCATCCCGACGGTCTTCATGGCGGCCTCCAGCCCGGCGTCCAGCGCGCCCGTGTCCCCGGTGACCATCCCGGGCAGCAGGCCGCGGGCGTCGCCGCCGAGCCCGGCCGCGGCGGCAGTGAAACTCCTGCGGAGCATGCCCGGGCCCTGCTGCCAGCCGTCGGGGGCGCGGAGCGTTTCCGGCGCGGACGAAGCGGACAGGATCCCGGCGCCGCCCTGCCCCGGCTCGGGAGGCTTCAGCTTCCCCGTCGTGCGCAGCCGTTGGCCGGGGACAAGGTGTTCCCAGTCCGCGCCTCCCATGACCAGCAGGCCGGCCTCGGCCTGGACCCGGCGGCCCTCCGCATACATGACCAGCAGTGTGGCGGGAACGGCCCAGCGGTCAGCGAGACCGGACCTCCCGGGCACCCTGAGCTGCCGCGGGGCGCCCGCGATCTCCAGTTCCATGACGACGGCGGCGTGCGCGGTGACGGCCTCCGCCAGGGCACCCTCATGGCGGAGGGACGCGGCGACGGCGGCGTGCGCGCCCGCCGCCGTGGAGAGCAGCATCGCCATGGCCAGGGTCGTCAGGAAACTCCGCCTCGGCGGCGGCCGGCCGCCACTGGACCGGGCGGTCCCCGGCCGGTAGTTCCCCTGCCTGGCCTTCCTCCCGCCGCGGCGTCGTACTCGTCGGCGGAGGCCCGATCCGTGCAGCAGGAGCCCCGCGGACGCCCCAAGGATCACGCACAGGGCCACCAGTGCAGCCGGGGCGAGCCAGCTGCCGGCCACGGCCGTACCCCAGACCAGCAGCGCCGGGGGCACCAGACGCAGATCCGTCCGGCGCCGGTCCCCGGACCCGGCCGGAACCGCGGGATCCGGACCCGGCTGTGCCCGGAGCCGGTCCCGGAGCTGGTCCCGCAGCTGGCCACGGAGCCGCCAGCGGATTTCCGGCCCAGGGCCAGGTGGACCCGCCTGTCCCGGCGCAGGCTGCCGGGATCCCGGCGCGGGTTGCCGGGACACTGGTTGCCGGGGCACGGCGCCGCGGCCGGCGGCCTCCGGGGAACCGGCCCGGGATCCGCCTCCGGTCGGGGGTTCGTTGACGGCGGCGTCCACGTAGCGCTGCCAGCGGCTGGGTTCTGCCATGTCAGGCCCGGGGCCCGCTCAGACCCGGACCAGGGGACGCAACGCTTCGAGCAGCTTCGGGCCAACACCGTCCACGGCGTCCAGCTCCTCCACCGTCTTGAACCGGCCATGCTGCTTGCGCCAGTCCACGATGCGCTGGGCCAGGACCGGCCCGACCCGCGGGAGTGTGCCCAGCTCCTCGACGCCCGCAGTGTTCAGGTCGATCTTTCCGCCCGCGGCGGAGCCGCTTCCACCCGAGCCGCTTCCACTCGCGCCGCTTCCACCCGAGCCGCCTCCGGTTGACCCGCCCGGTTCCCCTGATGCCGGCTCCGCCGGGCCCGGGTCACCGCGTTCCGGAACGAGGACCTTCTGGCCGTCCTCCAGCACGGAGGCCAGGTTGAGCCGGTCCGGGTCTGCCGCGGCCGTGCCGCCGCCTGCCGCGGCGATGGCTTCATGCAGCCGGCTCCCCTGGGGCAGCCGCACCACGCCCGGCAGGGCCACGGCACCGGCAACATGCACGATGATCGTCCCGGTGCCCGCCGCCGGGTCTCCTCCCGATACAGTGGCGTCCCCGGCCGCCGCCGTCGGCTTGTCCACGACCGCGGGGGACACTTCACTGAGCGGGACCACCTCTGGCGCGCCGGTAGCGACGTGCCACCAGAACCAGCAGCCCAGCACGGCGGCCAGGACCCCGATCAGGATCGCGGGCCGCAGCCCGGTACGGCCCCTGAGCCTGCTGGACAAGGGCGGCATCGGCTCCCTCCGGTGCCCGGGGAGGCCGCCGGCCGGGAACCCGGAACCATCCGTGCGTCCGGGCCCGCCGGCCTCGCGGGGATCCCCGGGCGGGCAAGCACGCGGCGGCTCCGGCAAATCCAGCAGCCCCGCGGCGCGGCCGTCCCGGCGCCCTGGATTCCCCGCCCCGGGCAAGGTCGCCGACAAGCGGTCCCGGGCAGCCCTGACGCCCATGGCGGATTCGGCTCCCGGGTTCCGGCGTGACATAGGACCCAGCGTAGGAAGGGCGGGAGCACGCGTACATCCCCGGTCCGGGCTATGTGGAAACAAGTAGTAGGCACGCCCCCATGCGTAATCCCTACGCTTTCGTCCACTGCCGCCCGGTGGTAGCGTCGGGATCCTAGATCGAGGAAAGACCTTGCCGGCTGGGGGCAAACCTATTCGCCTGGAAGTCCCTGCCAGGCGTCGAGAGCCGGTGCGCCATGAAAAAGATACTTCTGCCAGCCGCATCGATTGCGCTCGCCAGCGCCGCGGTGCTGGCCCCGCCCGCGGCCGCATCCTCGACTCAAACCCTTCGCGTCTCCGTCGACGGCCGCTACTGCCCTGAATTCGGCGTGTACGGAATATCGCACATAAATGTCAACGGTACCGGCGATCTGAGGGCCGACCAGAACTTTATCTGGAACACCCAGACCGCTGAAACCCCGATCGGCTCGGTCCCTCCGGAAGGTGCCCTGGCCAACATTACCGTCACCTACCACTGCAACGTCCAGGTGCTGTGGTGGCACGAAGCGGGCAGCGCCCAGCAGGCGACCGGCACCCGCTGGGTTAACGGCTCGGGCTGGCAGCCCAGCTACACGCTGGTTCCAGCCGCTGCCGCCGGTAACGGGGCTACTGCTGGTAGGTGATGTAGGCCTCGTATTGCACCCGCCATTTGTCCGGGGTCTGGGGATCAGGCACGGTAGTGGTGAGGAACTGGACGCTGGTCACCTGGCCCTTGAGGTATTTCAGCCATTTGGTCACCTCTTCCGCAACGTCCCTGTCGAGCTGGACGACGTGGTGGACTTGCATTGCCATGGGATCCTCCTAAGGCCGGTGGGGAGACCTTACTACCACCGCCCCGTTACAGCCAGCACCCCGGCGGACTACTCCCCCGCGCCGGAACTCTCGCCAGCCCCACCGGGACTCCCGGCAGCGCCGCCGGCGGTACCGGCGGCAAGCGAGCCGCCGTCGGGCGGAGTACTGCTCACCCCGACAATCACTGCCAGCACGCCGAGGCCGGCGTGGGCCGCCAGCACGGCAGGGAGGGCGCTGATCTGGGCCGGCGGGGACTCGGGCAACAGCACCGCAAGCCGTGCCGCGAGCTGTTCGGCTTCTGCCGGGTTTCCGAAATGGTGGACGGCGAGCCGCGCCTGGCCCGGCGGACGGGACGCGGCGTCGGCGGCGACAATCTCCTCCAGCCGCGCAATGGCCTTCGCCGCGGACCGGATGCGCTCCAGCGGCACGATCCTGCCGCCCTCAACGGCCAGGAGGGGTTTGATGGAGAACATCGTGCCCCAGAGCGAAGCTGCCGCGCCGATCCGGCCGCCACGGCGCAGCTGCTCAAGGCTGGGGACATAGAAGTACACCTTGGTGCGGGCGAGCCGTTCCTCGGCGAACGTCCTGACTTCCTGCGCGTTCCGGCCGTCAGCCGCCGCGACGACGGCGCTCTGCACCCCCATGCCCTGGGCCATTCCCACGGTGCGGGAGTCGAGCACCTCGACCGGGATGCCGACGCGGCCGGCGGCGAGGCGGGCGGAGTCGGCGGTGCCGGAGAGTTCCCCGGAAATATGGATCGACACGACGGAGTCGAAGCCCCGTTTCAGGGCCGCGAGGTAAGCCTGTTCGAACTGCCCCGGCGAGGGCCGGGAGGTCTTGACGGGCGTGCCGCTGGCGAGGGCGACCGCGATCGCGGCCGTGAGGTCATCCTCGCCTTCACCGTAGATCTCCGCGCCCACCATGACAGGCATGGCGACAACCGTCAGCCTCCCGTCGGCGGTGAAGGCCCGCACCCAGTCGGCGGGCAGGGCGGCGGCGGAGTCCGTGACCACGGCAGTGCGCACGACGGCGGCAGGCGCCGCCTCGGGGACGGCGCCCGGGCGCGTGGCCTGGCGGAGCCGGACGAGGCGCTCCCGCAGCCATGGCCAGCCGGGCGGCTCGCGGTCTGGCACCAAGGGCCTCCTGCCGGCTGGTTTTTCAGATGGACCTGCCCGGCTAGGCCGGGACGATGTTGACCAGTTTAGGGGCACGGACGATCACTGTGCGGATGCCGCGGCCGTCGAGGGCCCGCTGGACGTTCGCCGAGGCCAGCGCCAGTTCGCGCAGCTCGTCCTCGCCGATGTCCGGGGAAACCTCCAGCCGGTCGCGTACCTTGCCCTGGACCTGGACGACGGCGGTGACGGTGTCCTGCACGAGCAGGGCCGGATCGTGCGTGGGCCAGCCGGCGTCGGCTACCGACGCGGGGTGTCCCAGCACGTTCCACAGGTCCTCGGCCGTGTAGGGCGCGAAGAGGCTCAGGATGACCGCGGCCGCCTCGACGGCCTCGCGCACTGCCGGGTCCGCCCCTCCCGCCCCGGTGCCTGAGTCAATAGTTTTGCGGGTGGCGTTGACGAGCTCCATCAGTTTGGCCACGACCACGTTGAACTTATTGTGGTCCAGCAGCGCTTCGGCATCGGCTATGGTGCGGTGCGTGACGGTGCGCAGGGCGCGGTCGCCGGCGGCGAAGTCGACGCCGGGGGCGCTCGTGACGTCCTGCCCGAGCCGCCAGGCCCGCGCGAGGAACTTCGCGGAGCCGGACGGCGAGACGTCCGCCCAGTCGACGTCGTCCTCCGGCGGGGAGGCGAAGATCATGGTCAGGCGCACGGCGTCGACGCCGAACTTGTCCAGCTGCTCGCCCAGGTCAACGCCGTTGCCGAGGGACTTGCTCATGGCCTTCCCGCCGTTCAGGACCTGGCCCTGGTTCAGCAGCGCGCTGAAGGGTTCGTCGGCGTCGATCATGCCCATGTCATGGATGACCTTGGTGAAGAACCGGGCGTAGAGCAGGTGCAGGATGGCGTGCTCGACTCCGCCGACGTACTGGCCGACCGGCATCCAGTCGTTGATCTTCGCGGGATCGAACGGGCCTTCGGTGTACTGCGGGGAGACGAAGCGCAGGAAGTACCAGGAGGAATCCACGAAGGTGTCCATCGTGTCCGTGTCCCGCTTGGCAGGTCCGTGGCAGGCGGGGCACTGGACGTTGACCCAGCTTTCGACGGCGGCCAGCGGCGAGGTGCCCTTCGGTGACAGGTCTTCGCCGCGCAGGTCGGCCGGCAGCGTGACCGGCAACTGCTCGTCCGGAACGGGCACTTCGCCGCAGGCCGGGCAGTGGATGATCGGGATCGGGGTGCCCCAGAAGCGCTGCCGGCTGAGCAGCCAGTCGCGCAGCCGGAAGTTCACGAACTTCTCCCCCGTGCCCTGCTGCTGCAGGATCCCGATGGCGGCCGGAATGGCTTCCGCCTTGGGCAGCCCGTCCAGGGCGCCGGAGTTGATCAGGGTGCCCTCGCCCGTGGTCGCCGTGCCGGTGACCGCGGGATCTTCCTCGCCGGTGTCCAGGACCGCCCGGACCGGCAGGTTGAAGGTGCGGGCGAAGTCGAGGTCGCGCTGGTCATGCGCGGGGACGGCCATGATCGCGCCGGTGCCGTAGTCGGCCAGGACGTAGTCGGCGGCCCAGACCTGCAGCTTCTCACCGTTCAGCGGGTTGACCGCGTAGCGGCCGGTGAAGACGCCGGTCTTTTCGCGCTCGGTGGACTGGCGTTCGATTTCGGACAGCGCCTTGACCTGCTCGCGGTACGCGTCCAGGGCGGCCGAGTGCTCGTCGCTGACCAGTTCGACGGCCAGCGCCGCGTCGGCGGCGACCACGAAGAAGGTCGCGCCGTACAGGGTGTCGGGGCGGGTCGTGAAGACCGTGACGTCCTTGGCGGGCTTGCCGCCGTCGGCCTCGATCACGAAGTTGACGTGCGCACCCTCGGAACGGCCGATCCAGTTCTTCTGCATCGCCAGGACGCGCTCGGGCCAGTGCCCGCGCAGCTCGTCCATGTCATCCAGGAGCCGGTCGGCGTAGTCGGTGATCTTGAAGTACCACTGGTTCAGGGACTTCTTCGTGACGGGGGTGCCGCACCGCTCACAGGCGCCGTTGACGACCTGTTCGTTGGCCAGCACGGTCTGGTCTTTCGGGCACCAGTTGACCGGTGAATCCTTGCGGTAGGCCAGGCCCCGCTCATAGAAGCGCTTGAACAGCCACTGGGTCCAGCGGTAATACTCCGGATCAGAGGTCTGGATGCGGCGGGACCAGTCGGCGGAGATGGCGTAGCGCTTGAAGGACTCGGCCTGGGTCTCGATGTTGGCGTAGGTCCACTCGCTGGGGTGCGCGTTCCGCTTGATGGCGGCGTTTTCGGCAGGCAGTCCGAAGGAATCCCAGCCGATCGGGTGCAGCACGTCGAAGCCCTGCTGGCGCAGGTAGCGCGCCACGACATCGCCCATCGCGAACGCCTCGGCGTGGCCCATGTGCAGGTCCCCTGACGGATACGGGAACATGTCCAGCACGTAGCGGCGTTCCCTGGAGCCGTCATCGAGCGGCGTGAAGACCTTCAGGTCCTCCCAGACCTGCGGCCACTTGGCCTCCATCGCCGCGAAGCTGTAGGCGCCCTCCTCGGGCGCTTCCGTCGCGGCTGGTGCTGCTGTTCCGGTCTCTGTCTCCGGCTGAACGCTCACTGCTGGCCTCTTCTGTTCTGTCAAGCCTGGGTACCGTCACGTCTGTACCGTCACGTCTTTATTGTCACGTCTCTACTGTCAAGGCTACTTGTTCTGCCCTGGCCCTCTGCTTTTGCGCTGTTCTCCGCCGGCGGACCGGATGGACCCCGGACACACAAAAGCCCCTCGCCAGGGAGGGGCCGCCGCTCGGCAATCCGAGTTCGCTTCGGGATGCCGGGCGGCTAGCTAAGCAGGAGGATCGCACGCATGGAACCACTTTAGCGTCTCCGGCCGGCCCCCGGCGAAACACCGGGCAGATGGACGACGCCGGGCCGCGGCACCGCCGGCGGCGGCGCCGACCGCCGATGACGGTGCTGGCGCCTCCCCAGGGAGCATCCCATAAACGAAAACCACGGTCCCGAAATCAAATCGTTATAATCAGGGCCGGCCTGAAGGATGAGTAATTGATCCTGATTCAAGCCCTTGCGCGCACGTAGCCAGGATCCGGAACCACGTAATTACCGGGTAAATGCAGGTATTCGGCAGAAATGCATCGGGTGTCCGCGCGGGCGCTTCCGGGTAGTCCGTCCGGAAGCCGCTATGCCCGCGATTCTCCCGGCCCTGCCTAGGAGGAGGCTGGGAATGGGCTGACCGCCTGCTGGGCAACTGAATCCTTGCCAAACGGATCGAAGAGGAACACTATTCTCTCAAGATCGCCGTTCTCTAACGATCTTATGGGGGGCCGTAAAAGGTCTCGGGTTGAGGAGCCTGGTATGTGTACTTTGCGTTATTCTCCCCTGCAAAAAAACTATCGCTTGACCGACCGCTGCCGCGCCGGCCAGCCGGAAATGGGCTAGCCATGTTTGGCTGGGTTACCCGTTTCAGTCTGCAGTTCCGAATCCTCGTGCTTGCCCTCGCTGCCGGAGTCATTTCCTTCGGTGTTGTGAACGTCCCGAACATTGCCGTGGACAGCATGCCCGAATTTGCCCCCGCGCACATCGAGATCCAGACTGAAGCCCTGGGTCTATCCGCTGTCGAGGTCGAGCAGCTCATTACCTCCCCGATGGAAGCCGACCTCCTCAACGGGGTCGCCTGGCTCGACGAGATCCGCTCAAAATCAGTTCCGGGCCTGTCGTCAATCGACCTCGTGTTCGAGCCGGGCACGGACCTGCTGCGTGCCCGCCAGCTGGTGGCCGAGCGGATGACCCAGGCGGTGGCGCTGCCCAACGTTTCGGCACCGCCCCTGATCATGCAGCCGACGTCATCGACCAGCCGCGTGCTGATGGTCCGGATGAACTCCAAACAGCTCTCCGGCATCGAAATGTCGGTGCTGGCCCGGTGGAAGATCAAGCCCCGCCTGATCGGCATTCCAGGCGTGGCCAACGTGTCCATCTGGGGCCAGCGTGAGCAGCAGCTGCAGGTCGAGGTCAAGCCGACCCAGCTGCAGGAAATGGGCATCACCCTGGAGCAGGTCATCAAGACGACCGGCAACGCCGTATGGGTGTCCCCCCTGAGCTTCCTCGAGGCATCGACGCCGGGCACCGGCGGCTTCGTGGAGTCGCCCAGCCAGCGCCTCGGCATCCAGCATGTCCTTCCGATCCGCACGCCGGCGGACCTGGCCAAGGTCAGCGTCGAAGACACAAATCCGCAGCTGCTCCTGGGTGATATCGCCCAAGTCAAGGAAGACCACCAGCCCCTGATCGGCGACGCCGTTGTGGGACAGGACGCCGGTCTCCTGCTGGTCGTTGAAAAGTTCCCGGGAACCAGCGCCCTGCAGGTGACGAAGGACATCGAGGCCGCCCTCAAGGACCTGGAACCCGGTCTCACGGGCATCCAGATGGACACCTCCGTCTTCCGGCCCGCCTCCTTCCTCCAGAACGCGGTGGACGGGCTCGGGCTCGGGCTGCTGATCAGCCTGCTGGCCGCCGTCGCGCTCTTCTGGCTGCTGTTCCGCTCCTGGCGTGTGGCGGTCGTTGCCCTCGTGGCAATCGTGACCACCGTCGCGGCCGCGGCGGTGGTCCTTTACCTCCGGGACGCCACCCTCAATATCACGGTGCTGGCAGGGATCATGCTGGCGATCTCCGTGATCGTGGGCGACATCGTGGAAGACGTCCAGGCACAACGGCGGCGTCCCACGGCGCCGGCGGACCCGGAGACCAGGTCCCGCGCTGCTGTCACACCCTGGCGGAGCGTCAGGACACCGCTGTTCCATGCGTCCCTGATCATGGTGATAGCCCTCGTTCCGACCCTCTTCGTCACCGGGATCGGCGGATCGTTCTTCCAGCCGTTGTTCTGGTCGCTCATGCTGGCCCTGCTGGCCGCGTTGCTCGTCGGCCTGTCTGTCACGCCGGTACTGGCACGGCTCCTCCTGCCGCGCGGGACCGTCACCAGGAATGAGCTTCCCGGGGCCGGCCGCGTGAAGGCCTACTACGAACGGGCCCTCGCCGGTGCCCGCTCCCGGACGGCGCTCGGCGTTGCGGCCATCGCGGTCGTCGGCGTTCTGGGCGTTGCCGCCGGATCACAGCTGGTCACCAACCTGCCGGTCGTGCCAACCATGCCGGAGCGGACCCTGCTGGTCCAGTGGGACTCCATGGCCGGGACCTCCAACGACGAGGTCCGCAGGATCGCCTCCAAGGCCTCCGAGGAACTGCGTGCCCTGCCGGGCGTGTCGGGGGTCGGCGGACACATCGGCCGGGCCATTTCCTCCGACCAGGTCGTCGGAAACAGCTCCGCCGAGCTGTGGGTTTCAATCGCAGCCGACGCCGACTTCAGCAACACTGAGCAGGCCGTCCGGGACGTGGTCCAGGGCTACCCGGGGATCGCAAACAACGTGCTGAACTATTCGCAGCAGAAGATCGGCGAACTCCGCAGCAGCCTGGAGCCGGGTTTCGCAGTCCGGGTCTACGGCACGGAACTGCCGGTGCTGCGCGAAAAGGCGGAAGAGGTCCGCAAGGCCCTCGCGAACATCAACGGCGTATCGAATCCAAGGATCAACGCCACGACCAAGACACCCATCGTGGAAGTTGAAGTCAACCTCGAGGCCGCCCAGAAGGTCGGCATCAAGCCCGGCGACGCCAGGCGCGCCGCCGCGACCCTGATGCAGGGAATCGTCGTCGGCAACCTCTTTGAACAGCAGAAGGTTTTCGAGGTCGTCGTACGCGGCGCGCTCGATGTCAGGGACGACCTGACCAGCATCCGTGAGCTGCTCCTCGATACGCCCGGCGGGGGCCACGTCCAGCTGGGCCAGATCGCCGCCGTCCGCCTCGTGCCCAACGAGGTCGTCATCCTGCACGATGACACCTCGCGGCGGATCGACGTCGTAGCCGACATCGGGTCCCGGCCGCTGGCCGATATCCAGCGCGATATTAACGCTGCCGTGAAGCAGATCCAGTTCCCGCTGGAATATCACGCCGAAATACCGACCAAATACAGTGAGCTGCAGGCCGCCGACACCCTGGTCCTCTGGCTGGGCGCGGCCGCACTCCTGGCGGTGCTGATCCTGCTGCAGACAGCCCTCCGCAGCTGGAATCTGGCGCTCGCCGTCTTCCTGGCCCTTCCGGCCGCGCTGGCCGGCGGTGCGGTCGCCGCATGGATCAGCGGCGCCGCCATGTCATGGATGGCGCTGGCGGCATTTGCTGCCGTCCTCGCCATTGCCGCCCGCAACGCAGCCCTGCTGTCGGCCCGTGCCGACGAGCTGTGGCGGGAAGCCCCGCAGGAGTCCTACGCCGGCGTCGTCCTGATGGCGGCCCGTGACCGGGTGTCGCCGATTCTCAAGACGGCCATCGTCACCGTGCTCATCCTGATCCCCCCGGCAGTATTTGGCGGCACCATCGGCGAGTCCGTCCTCGGCCCGATGGCGCTCATCGTAGGCGGCGGACTCGTCACCACGACTCTCGTCGGACTGTTCGCTCTCCCTCTGCTCATGCTTGGGTTCGGTCCCCGCACGGCTCCCGAAGAGTGGTCATCCGTCTACGAATCCGAAGTTCCCGTCATGCCCGTTACGCAGGAAAAGGTGGAAGTATCATGACCAGCCAAAAGCCCGTGCGGCGCCTGCCCCTGGCGGCCGCTGTCTGTGCAGCAGTTCTGTTCTCCCTCCCGGCCTGCGCGCAGTCGCCGGGGGCGGCCCCGGCGGTAGTAGCCGCCAACGAGCCCGCCAGCGTTGAAAAGAACACCACCACCGGAATTGCCAGGATCACTCTGACCGAACGGGGACTGGAGCGGCTCGAGCTGAAAACCGACACCGTCAAACCGGGTGCCGGCGGAACGGATGTCCTCCTGCCGTACTCCGCGCTGTTGTACGACTCGAGCGGAAAGACGTGGGTCTACATCAACCCGGCCCCGCGGGTGTACGAGCGGCAGGCAGTCACGGTCGCGAAGGTGGAAGCCGGCGTGGTGACCGCCAACGCCGGCCCCCCGGCCGGCACGGCTGTCGTGACGGTCGGCGCGGCTGAGTTGTTCGGCGCCGAGTTCGACACGGCGCGCTGACATGCGCCGGATTATCGCAGCAAGCCTGAGGTTCCGCTCCGTCATCATAGCGATGGCGGCGGCCCTCATGATCGTCGGCGGTACGCAACTGAGCAATGCTTCGGTGGATGTCTTTCCGGAGTTTGCACCGCCGCGGGTTGAGGTCCAGACGGCTTGTCTGGGCCTCACGGCCTCTGAAGTCGAGGAACTTGTCACAGTTCCGATGGAAGAGGCCTTCAACGGCATCGACGGCCTGGACCAGATGCGGTCCAAGTCGGTGTCCCAACTTTCATCGATTGTGATGGAGTTCAAGGCCGGCACCGATCTGCTCGCGGCCAGGCAACTGGTGTCCGAGCGGATGGCAACAGTCATCCCGACGCTGCCGACCTGGGCGGCGCCCCCGCTGATGCTTCAGCCGTTGTCCTCCACGAGCCGCGTCATGAAGATCGGTCTCTCCTCCGACACCCGCTCCCTCATCGAGATGTCCATGCTTTCCTACTGGAACATCAGGGCGCACCTGCTCAGGGTCCCGGGGGTCGCGAACGTCGCGATCTGGGGGGAGCGGCTCCAGATGCTGCAGGTGCAGGTGGACCCGGCCAAGCTGGCCGCCCACAACGTCACGCTGGAGAACGTGATGAGCTCCACCTCCGATGCCCTGGACGCGGGCCTGCTCAAGTACTCCCCCGGGGCCTTGATCGGTACCGGAGGTGCGCTCGAAACACCCAGCCAGACCATGAGCATCAGGCACGTACAGCCCATCACCTCGCCGGCGGAACTCGCCCAGGTTGCTGTGGAGCGCGAACAGGGCGAGCCTCCGCTGCGGCTCGCCGACGTCGCGAACGTGGTGGAGGACCATCAGCAGCTGATCGGTGACGCGGTCATCAACGGCGGGCCCGGGCTGATGCTCATAGTGGAGAAGCTGCCGTGGGGCAACACCCTCGAGGTGACCCGTGGAGTCGAAGAGGCCCTGAAGGAGCTCCAGCCCGGACTAACCGGGATCAATGTGGACACCACGTTGTTCCGGCCGGCGTCGTTCATTGAGGAATCCCTCGGCAACCTCAGCGTCGCCCTCCTGCTGGGCTGCCTCCTGGTGGTCCTGGTGCTGAGCCTCTTCCTCTTCCAGTGGCGGACCGCGCTGGTCAGCGTCGTGGCCATCCCGTTGTCGCTGGTTGCCGCCGCCCTGGTGCTCTACTGGACAGGGGGCACGGTCAACACGATGGTGCTTGCGGGCCTGGTGATCGCCGTCGGGGTGGTGGTGGACGATGCCATCATCGACGTCGAAAACATCGTCCGAAGGCTGCGCCAGCACCGGGCAAGCGGCGGAACGGAAAGCACCGCCCGGGTGGTCGTGAACGCCTCGCTGGAGGTCCGCGGCCCGATTGTGTACGCCACCCTGATTATCGTGGCCGCCACGGTGCCGATCTTCTTCCTGGACGGCCTCACCGGGGCCTTCTTCCGTCCGCTCGCCACGTCCTACACCCTTGCGGTGATGGCGTCCATGCTCGTGGCCCTCACGGTGACCCCGGCCATGGCCTACATCTTCCTTCGGAACGCGAAGCTGGAGGACCGGGACCCGCCGCTGGTCAGGGTCCTCAAACGCTGGTACCGGGCTGTGCTGAGGCCCAGTGTCCGCCGGCCTGTCCCCGGCTACCTCGCGGTAGCGGCCCTCGGCGTCGTGGGCATTGTGGCGGCACCGCTGCTGGGACAGTCACTGCTGCCTTCCTTCAAGGAACGGGATTTCCTGATGCACTGGGTCACCCAGCCCGGCACATCCAATTCCGAAGAAGTGCGCGTCAGCCAGCTTGCCTGCAAGGAACTGATGACGGTACCCGGCGTGAACAACTGCGGCTCCCACATCGGGCAGGCTTTCGCGGCCGACGAGGTGGTGGGCGTCAACTTCGGTGAAAACTGGATCAGCATCGACCCCTCGGTGGACTACGACGAAACGCTCGCGTCCGTCCAGGAAATCGTGGACGGATACCCCGGAATCCACCGGGACGTCCAGACCTACCTCAAGGAACGTGTCCGCGAAGTGCTGACGGGCACCGGCTACTCCATCGTCGTCCGGGTGTACGGGGACGATCTTCCCGTGCTGCGCCAGCAGGCGGACAAGGTCAAGAAGGTCCTCGGCGGAATCGAGGGCGCGATCGGCGCCAAGGTTGCCCTGCAGGTCAACGTGCCGCAGATCGATGTTGAGGTGGACCTGCCCGCGGCCAACCGCTACGGCCTGAAACCGGGCGACGTCCGGCGCGCCGCGGCCACACTCGTTGCCGGCGAAGAAGTGGGCGATGTCTACCGGGGCGGCAAGGCCTACGACGTCCAGGTGTGGAGCCCGCCGGAAATCCGGACCAGTGTATCGAGCATCGAGAACCTCCCCCTGGATACCCCGAGCGGAGAGAGAATCAGGATGGCCGATGTCGCCAAGATTTCGGTGAAGCCGACACCGAACGTGATCGAACGCTCGGAGGGGTCCCGGCGTCTCGATGTCAGTGCCAACGTCAAGGAAGGCGACCTGGCCAAGGTCGTGGAAAAGCTGGAGACCGATCTCCAGTCGGTGGAATTCCCCGTCGGTTACAGCGTGGACATCCTTGGCGAATATGCGGAGCGGCAGGCGGCGGCACAGCGCCTGCTCGTCTACAGCATCGGCGCGGTCCTCGTCGTCTTCCTCCTGCTCCAGGCAGCATTCCGGAGCTGGCGGCTGGCCACACTGGCCATCCTGACGTTGCCCGTTGCCCTGGTGGGTGGAGTCCTGGCCGCCCATCTCAGCGGCGGGATCCTCTCCCTGGGCTCGCTCGTGGGCTTCCTGACGGTCATGGGTATCGCGGCCCGTAACGGCATCCTGCTCATCAACCACTGCCAGCACCTGGAAAAGTACGAGGGCATGGCCTTCGGCCCGGCACTGGTGCTGCGTGGTGCTGCCGAGCGGTTGTCTCCGATCCTGATGACCACCCTGGCCACCGCCCTCGCCCTGGTTCCACTCGTGGTCATGGGCAATATTCCCGGTCACGAGATCGAACACCCCATGGCGGTGGTGATCCTGGGCGGCCTTGTCACCTCGACCCTGGTCAACCTGTTCATCGTCCCGTCGCTCTACCTGCGGTTCGCCAAACGGCGTCCTGCCCGTGAGCGCCGGCCCCGGCAGCCGCAAGCTTCCCCGGCCGTCTAGCTGTTGCAGACAATCCACTACGAGAGGCCCGAAACATGTATCAACGGCGAAATCGATTGACGGCATACGGCTCCGCGCTCCTGCTGGTTCTGGGATCGCTGACGGCCACGGCCACGGCGACGGCGGCATCGGCAGCTGCCCCCGCCGCGCCGGCCACGGTGCCGAATTCCCGGGAACTCTGCGGGCCGGGCTCGGCGATCAAATTCGTCCGCTCGGACTTCCCGTCGACACCGCGGATTGATAACAAGTGGAACCCGCTGACGCCCGGAATGCAGTACACGACGACGGGAGAGGTGGTCTCGGCCGACGGCACGAAGAGCGTACACACCGTCGTCCATACGGTCACCGGCCTGACCAAGGTGATCAACGGCGTCAAGACCCTGGTTCTGTGGGACCGCGACTACTCCGACGGCGAACTGGTGGAATCCGAACTTGCCTTCTTCTCCCAGTCGAAGAAAGGCAGCGTATGGCTCTTCGGCGAATACCCTGAGGAGTACGAGAACGGCCATCGCGTGGGTGCGCCCAGCACCTTCATCAGCGGAATCGACAAGGCGCAGGCCGGAATTGCTATGCAGGGCGATCCCCACCGGAATACTCCGGCCTACGTCCAGGCCTACGCACCCAGCGTGGACTTCCTGGACTGCGGGGACGTCCGGTACAAGCATCAGCGCATCTGCGTCCCGACGGGTTGCTACAACGATGTGATGGTGATCGACGAATTCAACCCGCTGGATCCGCCGAGCGCGGGCCACCAGCGCAAGTACTATTCAGCCGGAACCGGACTCGTGAAGGTCACCGCCGTCAGCGGCGCCGACCAGGAGTTCATGGATCTCGTCAAGATCAAGAAGCTCTCCCGCTCCGAGCTGGAAAGCGTCAATGCGCAGGCGTTGAAGCAGGACAGGCGGGGCTACACGGTCAGCAAGGACGTCTACGCCAAGACGCCGCGTGCGGTTGTTTCAACCCCCGCCGGTGGCGCATCCTGACCGGACGCCGGACAGGCACCATGAATACACCATAAACAACAGGGCAGAAAAGAGCTCCGGCCAGGTTTACCTGGCCGGAGCTCCCGTTGTACCCGGGTGTACGCGGGCTTCTTACCTGACGTCGTCGTCGACCCAGTCCATGGACTTGGTGACGGCCTTCTTCCAAAGGCGCATCTGGCGGTCCCGCTCGCCCGGCTCCATCGACGGTTCCCAGCGCTTGTCCTCGGACCAGTTGGCCGAGCACTCGCCCAGGTCCTTCCAGAAGCCGACGGCGAGGCCGGCCGCGTAGGCGGCGCCCAGCGCCGTGGTTTCCACGACCTTCGGCCGGATCACCGGAACGCCGAGGATGTCCGCCTGGAACTGCATCAGGGCGTCGTTGGCGACCATGCCGCCGTCGACCTTCAGCTCGGTCAGCGGCACGCCGGAGTCCGCGTTGACGGCGTCGAGCACCTCGCGGGTCTGGAAGGCGGTGGCCTCCAGCGCGGCCCGCGCGATGTGGCTCTTGTTCACGAACCGGGTCAGGCCGACGATCGCGCCGCGGGCGTCGGAGCGCCAGTACGGGGCGAACAGGCCGGAGAACGCCGGAACAATGTACACGCCGCCGTTGTCCTTCACCGAGGCCGCGAGGGTCTCCACTTCCGGGGCGCTGCTGATCATGCCGAGGTTGTCCCGCAGCCACTGCACCAGGGCGCCCGTGATCGCGATCGAGCCCTCCAGCGCGTAGTGCGGCGCAGCGTCGCCGAGCTTGTAGCCCACCGTGGTCAGCAGCCCGTTCTTGGAGTGGACGATTTCCTCACCCGTGTTGAAGATGAGGAAGCAGCCCGTGCCGTAGGTGTTCTTGGCTTCCCCGGCCTCGAACGCCGCCTGGCCGAACGTCGCCGCCTGCTGGTCGCCCAGGATGCCCGAAACGGGCACCTCGCGCAGCAGCTGGGAGGTGTGCACCGTGCCGTAGACCTCCGAGGAGGACTTGATGGCCGGCATCATGGAGGCCGGAACGCCGAAGGCAGCCAGGATTTCCTCGTCCCAGGACAGCGTCTCGAGATCCATGAACATGGTCCGTGACGCGTTGGTCACGTCGGTGACGTGCACGCCGCCGTCGGTCCCGCCCGTCAGGTTCCAGAGCACCCAGCAGTCCGTGTTTCCGAACACCAGGTCGCCGGCTTCCGCCTTGGCCCGCGCGCCCTCGACGTTGTCCAGGATCCACTTGATCTTGGTGCCGGAGAAGTAGGTCGCGAGCGGCAGGCCCACCTTCTGCTTGAAGCGTTCCACTCCCCCGTCCTTCGCCAGTTCATCCACGATCGGCTGCGTGCGGGTGTCCTGCCACACGATCGCGTTGTACACGGGCTCGCCGGTGGTCTTGTCCCACACGACGGCGGTTTCGCGCTGGTTGGTGATGCCGACGGCGGCGATGTCGTGCCGGGTCAGGTTCGCCTTGGACAGGGCGGAGCCGATGACCTCGCGGGTGTTGTTCCAGATCTCGGTGGGGTTGTGCTCCACCCAGCCGGCCTGCGGGAAGATCTGCTCGTGTTCCATCTGCCCTGAGGAGACGATGTTGCCGCTGTGGTCGAACACGATGGCGCGGCTTGACGTGGTGCCCTGGTCAATGGCAATTACATACTGGGACATCGTTGTTTCTTTCTGTAGGAGCGGATGCAGGAAATCTTGACGCGGGGACTACTTGACGACGATCGGGACCCACTGGGACATCAGGCCGCCCAGCACGCCGCCGATGATCGGTCCGACAATCGGCACCCAGGAGTAGGCCCAGTCGCTGGAGCCCTTGTCCTTGATGGGAAGCAGGGCGTGGGCGATGCGGGGGCCCAGGTCACGGGCGGGGTTGATGGCGTAGCCGGTGGGCCCACCGAGGGAGGCGCCGATACCGACAACCAACAGTGCAACCGGCAGCGGGCCAAGGCCAGCGGCGTTCTTGCCGAACATCAGGATCACGAAGACCAGCACGAAGGTGCCGATGATTTCCGTGACAACGTTCCAGCCATAGCTGCGCAGGGCCGGGCCGGTGGAGAACACCGCCAGCTTGCTGGCGGCCAGCGGCTCCTCGTCGAAGTGCTGCTTGTAGGCCAGCCAGCAGACCACGGCACCGATGAAGGCGCCCACCAGTTCCCCGCCGAAGTAGGTAAAGATCGATGCGGCATCAACGGGAATGCCGGGGACAAACTCCTTGGCGCCGCTGGACACGATGCCCAGGGTCACGGCGGGGTTCAGATGGGACCCGGACTTGGCAGCAACAAACACACCAGCCATGACCGCGAGGCCCCAGCCCCAGTTCACCAGGTGGAAACCACCAGCGTTGCCCTTCGTGCCCTTCAGCGCAACGTTGGCCACCACGCCGCAACCCAGCAGGGTGAGCATCATGGTTCCGAATACTTCAGACAGGAAAACTAATCCAAGAGACATCTTTGACTCTCCTCTATTTTCTGTTGTCGGCCCTTCGCGGGTTTGAAGGGCCGTGGTGCCGGCCTTGCGTTGGCGCCGCCGGCCAGCCACTGCGCCGGCCGCCGGGGCGGACCGTGCAGTCCTTGCTCCCGGGCTTCCCCACCCGGTCACGCAATTCGTGTCAGGCGACCAGGCTGTGGACCCGGACGCCGTGGAACCGCTGGAGCACCTCCTGGGCGTGGCTGATTTCCCAGGCCCGCGTTGCCGCGTCCCAGCCGAGCGGGCCGGACAGGATGCCGGCAACTTCGTTGAGCAGTTCGCCGGTCACCAGGCCGCGGAAGGCCAGCGGGGTGCGGCGGATCAGGACGTCGATCAGGTGCCCGATCTGCTCGTGCTGCGCCATGAACTCCAGTTCGCGGACGCTGAGTTCGCGGGTGGAGTGCAGGAGCCGGTCCGGCGCACTGTTCCCGTCGCTGTCCAGCGCGCCGTCGAGGAAGGCGATGACGTCCGCGGCACGGGTCCCGTACCGGGCCAGCAGCCCGGCGGTGCGGTCGGCACCGCGGCCTGCTGCCAGGTGCGCCTTGATCCAGCGCTGGATGCCGTCCTCAGTGTCCGGGAAGCCCGCGCCGCCGCCGATGGGGAGCTTCGCCGTCGAGACCTTCCGTTCCATGCCGAGTTCGGCGAGGATGTCATTGCTCAGGTGTTCGGCCAGAGCCCGGAAGGTGGTCCATTTGCCGCCCACGAGGCTGAGGACGACGGCGCCGCCGCCGGCTCCCGCCGCACCCTTTGCGCCGCGTGCGGACCCGGCGCGGCGCTCGATCCGGTAGTCCCGGCTGACGAAGCCGGGCTGGGTGGCGTCGTGCTTCGGCAGGGGGCGCACGCCCGCGAAGGAATAGACGATCTGCCCGCGGCCCACCGCGACCCCCGGGAACACATGGCCGATCAGGTCAAAGAAGTAGTCGATCTCGGCTTCGCTGCAGACGGCGTCCTCGGCCATGTCCGCCTCCACGTCGGTGGTGCCCACGAGGACCCGGTCCCCCATCGGGTAGATCAGCACGATCCGGCCGTCGGTGTGTTCGAAGAAGATCTCCCGTCCGTTGCACGCCGCCAGCAGCTCCGGGTGGTCCAGCACAATGTGCGAGCCCTTGGTGCCGCCCATGAACGTCGAGGCCGCGCCCATGGCCTGGTTGGTCAGGTCGACCCAGGCACCGGTGGTGTTCACGATGACGTCCGCAGTGAAGTCGAAGTCCTCCCCGGTGAGCTCATCGCGGAGCCTGACGGTGCTCCCGGTTCCGGGTCCGGCTCCGGTTCCCGTTCCGGCTCCGCCGGCCGGCCCGGAAACGAGCGAGACGTAGTTGCTGGCGCGGGCCGTGCCGCCTGCCGCGCCGGCCTTTTCACCGTCCTGCAGCACGTCGAGGGTCAGCCGCTCCGGGTTGTGCACCGAGGCGTCGAAGTACGTTGCGGTGTACTTCACGCCCGGGTGCAGCCGTGGCAGCTCGGCGAGGGCCTGCCGGCGGCCGCGGAACTGGTGCCGCGGCACGGCGCCCTGCCCGATCGAAAGGAAGCCGCGGGAGAAGAAGTCGTACAGGCTCAGGCCGAGTTTGATCAGGAAGGCTCCGCGCTCCCGGGGCGTGCCCTGTCTCTTGTGGGTCAGGAAGCGAAGCGGTGCGGCGAGGACGCCGGAGAAGGTGCTGAAAATGGGAATGGTGGTCTGCAGCGGTTTTACATAGTGGGGAGCGATGCGCAGGAGGCGGTTGCGCTCGGCCACGGACTCCCGCACGAGGCGGAATTCGCCGTTTTCGAGGTACCGGATGCCGCCATGGATCATGTGCGAGGAGGCGCCGCTGGCGCCCTGGCAATAGTCGCCGCGCTCGACGAGGGCGACGTCCACACCCTGCAGTGCCAGGTCCCGGAAGGTGCCCACCCCGTTGATGCCGCCGCCGATGATGAGCACCTGCGCGTGCCGCCGCGTCCGCAGCTTCTGCACCGCTGCGCGGCCGCCGGCGGGGGCCGGGATGCGGGATGAATCCTTGTGTCCCAATACTGCTCCTTGGGTTTGGCCAGATGCGCCGAGCCCTAGGGCGCGGCGCCGTTCAACACTATTGTTTGGAGTAATGGAAAATGGAGTCAAGCTCTATGCACAAACGTGCAGGACGGAAAAGTGATGACACCCTCGCGACACTCCGACGCCCTCCGCGCGGCCCAGCTGTATTACCTTCAGGACCTGACCATGGACGCGATCGCCCGCGAACTCCGGACGTCCCGGTCCACGGTTTCGCGGCTCCTGTCGGCGGCCCGCGAATCCGGTCTCGTGCAGATCCAGATCCGCAGCCCGCTGGACACCGGGCCCGAACTGGAGCGCATGATCCGGGCCGACTACAAGGTGGATGTGCACGTTGTTCCCGTCGTGGACACGCTCAATGAGGCGGAAACACTGGACCGCGTGGCCATGCAGGCAGCCCGGACGATCGGCCCGCTGGTGGACTCCAACGCCATCATCGGGGTGGCGTGGGGCTCCACCCTGAGCGCCGTGAGCCGGCACCTGACCCGGAAGATCACCCACGACAGCGTGATCGTCCAGCTCAACGGCGCCGGGAACATGCAGACCACGGGCATCACGTACGCCTCGGACATCATGCGGCGCTTCGGCCGCGCGTACGATGCACGGGTGGAGCAGTTCCCGGTCCCGGCGTTCTTCGACCACGCCGCGACCAAAACGGCCATGTGGAATGAGCGCAGTGTTCAACGGATCCTGAAGCTGCAGTCACGAATGAGCATCGCGATTTTCGGTGTCGGATCGGTCGACGCCGACTACCCGAGCCATGTCTATGCCGGCGGCTACCTGGACGAGGATGACCTGTCCGTGCTGGCCCGTTCCGATGTTGTGGGGGACGTCGCCACCGTCTTCTTCCGGGCGGACGGCTCCACGGACGGGATCACCCTCAACGAACGCTCCACGGGCCCGGACCTCGCCCAGCTCCGCCAGGTGCGGCGTCGTATCTGTGTGGTGTCCGGTGCCTCCAAGATCAACGGGCTGCGCGGCGCGCTGGCCGCGGGCCTCGCCACCGACCTGATCCTGGATGAGGCCAGCGCCCGGCGCCTGGTCACGTTCGACGGGCTGTCCTGATCGTGCCGGGACGGCCTGTCCCTTGGGGCGGCAGGCCGCGGAGTCGGTAAAGTCAATGCTATGAAACCCTCGCCCCGGCTCGGCCTCAACAATGGCGTCCTCATCGACCAGTTGGGAATCGGCCTCTACAAGGTTCCCCCGGCGGAGGCCGCCGGAATCGTCACGATGGCCCTGGAAGCCGGCTACCGGCACTTCGACACCGCCGCCATGTACGGCAACGAAACCGGCGTCGGCAGGGGCATCGGGGCGCTCTCCGGATTCTCCACCAGCGATGACGCCCGGGGAGGTTCAGGCGAAGCCTTCCCGGCGCTCTCGCGCGAGGACCTGTTCGTCACGACCAAGGTGTGGAACGACGACCAGGGCTACGACGCCACCCTCCGCGCCTTCGACACCACGATCTCCAACCTCGGCCTGGAATACGTGGACCTGTACCTGATCCACTGGCCGTGCGCCGCGCGCGGGCTCTACACGGAGAGCTACCGGGCCATGGAGACGCTGTACCGCGAAGGCAAGGTGCGGGCGATCGGCGTCTCCAATTTCCAGCCCGCCCACCTGGACCATCTGCTGGAATCCGCGGAGGTGGTCCCCGCCGTGAACCAGGTCGAGCTCCATCCCTGGCTCCAGCAGGAGGAGCTGCGGTCCCTGCACCGCAAGCTCGGCATCACCACCGAGGCATGGAGCCCGCTCGGCCGCGGCCAGGTCCTGCAGGACCCGGTGGTGCTGGAGCTCGCTGCAGCGCACGGCCGGACCGCGGCGCAGATCGTCCTCCGGTGGCACATCCAGCTGGGCAATGCTGTCATCCCGAAGGCGAGCTCCTACGCGCGGCTCCGGGAGAACCTGGACGTCTTCGGCTTCGCCCTCGATGCGGCGGACATGGAAGCCCTTGCCGCCCTGGAGCGTGGCGTCCGCACCGGCTCCCACCCCGACACCGTCAGCTAGGATCCGAACGAATGGAACACGTGGACACTGTGCCCACCCCCGCGCCCCTTTTCAGTGATGAGCTCGCCGCCCGCACCCGGGCAGCGGCGGTGGACCTCGACGGCGGCAGGGTCGCCTACTGGAGCTACGAGCCCGTCGTCGTAACCCCGGAGACCAGGACCATCCTGGTCATCCACGGTTTCCGCGGCGACCACCACGGCCTGCTCCGGGTGGCCGACCAGCTGCCGGACATGCGCCTCATCATGCCTGACCTCCCCGGGTTCGGCAGCTCCGCCGCGTTCGAGGGCGGCGGACACAGTGTCGACCGCTACGGCCGGTTCATCGGCGGTTTCATGGCTGCCCTGGGCCTGGGCCCGGAGACGGTGCTGCTGGGACATTCCTTCGGCTCGATCGTCGCGGCCCACTTCGTGGCGGCCAACCCCGGCGCCGTCTCGGAGCTGATCCTGATCAACCCGATTGCGGCCCCCGCCCTCGAGGGGCCCAAAGGCGTTATGACCAAGCTTGCCGTGCTGTACTACGAGGCCGCCGCACGCCTCCCTGCGCAGCTCGGACTCGCCCTGCTCCGCAGCCAGCTGATCGTCCGGGCGATGAGCGAGGCCATGGCCAAGACCAGGGACAAGGACCTCCGCCGGTTTGTCCACGCCCAGCACAGCGCCTACTTCGCCGCCTTCGCCGACCGGGACAGCCTGCTGGAGGCCTTCAAGGCCTCCGTCGGCAGCAATGTGTCCGAGGTGGGCGGCGCCCTGACGCTTCCCGTGCTGCTGATCGCCGGGGAAAAGGACGAGATCGCCATGCTCCCCGACCAGCACAAGCTCGTGGCGCTGCTCCCGGACGGGACGCTGGAAGTCATTCCGGGCGTCGGGCATCTGATCCACTACGAAACCCCGGAACCTGCCGCGGGCTTCATCCGGCGCTTCCTGAAGGACCACAGCGCGTGAAAATTCTGATCGATGCCCGCTTCACCAGGCTGGACCAGCACGACGGCATCAGCCGCTACGGCGCCAGCCTCATCGCGGCGACGGCAAGGATCGCGGATGTCTCGATGCTCATCAGCGACGTCCGCCAGCTGGCGCTCCTGCCCGATGTGCCGTATACCCTGATCAACAGCCCGCTCTCCCCCGCCGAGCTGTTCGTGGCCGCCAGGGTCAACAGGCTCGGCGCCGACGTCGTGGTCTGCCCCATGCAGACGATGGGGAGCTGGGGCCGGAACTACGCCCTGGTGCTGACGCTGCACGATCTGATCTACTACGAGCACCCGGCGCCGCCCGGGTTCCTGCCGGCCCCGGTCCGGGTTCTCTGGCGCCTCTACCACAAGGCCTTCTGGCCGCAGCGCCTCCTGCTGAACCGGGCCGACGTCGTCGCAACGATCAGCTCCACCACCGCGGCCCTGATCGCGAAGTACCGGCTCACCAAGCGGCCCGTCCGGATCGTGGGCAACGCCCCGCAGCACGGCCATACGCCCCGGGACCCCGGGGCGGGCGCGGACAAGACGCTGCTCTACATGGGTTCCTTCATGCCCTACAAGAACGTCGAGACCATGATCCGGGGCATGGCGGAACTGCCGGACATGACCCTGCACCTGCTGAGCCGGATCAGCCCGGAGCGCCGCGCCGAGCTGGAGCAGCTGGCCCCGGACGGCGCGAGGATCGTCTTCCACAACGGCGTGACCGACGCCGAGTACGAGGCCATGCTGGCCCGCACCACCGCCCTGATCAGCCTGTCCAGGGCGGAGGGCTACGGGCTCCCGCTCGTGGAGGCCATGTCCCACGGCACCCCCGTCATCGCCAGCGACATCCCGATCTTCCGTGAAGTGGGCGCAGACGCCGCCAGCTACGTGCACCCGGACTCACCCCCGGAGTTCGCCCAGGCCGTGCGGACGCTGGAGCAGCCGGAGCTGTGGAAGGCCCGCTCGCGGCTTTCGGTGGAGCGTGCCGCCGGCTTCAGCTGGGACGAATCAGCCCGCCGGCTAGTGGACGCAGCCGCGGAAGCCGTGGCGCTGCGGGACCGCAAGCGTGCTCCGGGAACACTTCCCTAGGTGCCGCTAGAGGACGTCGACGCCGTCGAGCCGCAGCTGCACCGGATCGTCGCTGCGTTTGGCGGCAGCGGCGGCCTTGACCGCACGCATCACCCTGGTGGCCTCCGTGGCCTGGGCGTACGGGATGAACATCAGCGTCCGGACGTCCTCGCCGGTCTCCCGCGGTGGCTGCCGTGCCCCCGCCGCCGGGCTGCCGGCCCCGGCCCCTGCCAGCACCAGCGGAGCGGGCCCTGCCGTCCGCAGCACGATCCCCTGCGCGCCCAGCCGCTGTTCGATGGCCTGGGTGAAATGCCCGACGGCGGTCCGGCCGCCGGTGACGGACGCGATCCGCACGGCCGGTGGAAGCTGGAGCTCCTGCCGCAGGTCCAGCTCCCGGCGGGCATAGCCGGCGGGATCCCAGCGCAGCAGGGCGCCGACGCCGGCGGCGTCGTCGGCGGTGATGACAACGAGGCCGCCGTCCGGCGCCGGGCGGACGAGGGCGGCGGCGTTGAACCAGCGGCGGACGGCGTCTTCCCCGGCGCGGAGGTTTTCCCGTCGCAGCAGCGAGTCACCGTCCAGCAGCAGGGCCGCGGCGTAGCCTCCGGCGGCGACCGGCTCTGCCCCTACCGTCGCCACGACAAGCGCCGTGGTGTCAGGAACGCCGGCCAGGACGCGGTCCCCGGAGGAGGTGATGACCGGCTGTCCGGGAAAGGCCCGGCCCAGTTCCTCGGCGGTGCGGAGCGCCCCCGTGGCGCCCCGCCGGAGCCTGGCGCCGTTGCAGGTGCCACAGCGCCAGGCGGGGGCCGGGGTGGAGCACCAGCGGCATTGCGGCACCGCGGAGCTGCCGCTGGACCCGGCGATGGCCAGCGGGCCGCTGCAGGCGGTGCAGCGTGCCGGTTCACGGCAGTTTTCGCAGGCAAGCGAGGGGGCGTAGCCGGACCGGGCCACCTGGACGAGCACGGGACCCCGTTCCAGGCCCTCCTTGGCGGCACGCCAGGCGGCGCCCGGCAGCCGGGCGACCCGGGCCAGCGGATCATGCTCCAGCTCGAAGCTGTCGGCCGTGTTGAGCACCCGCGGGACGGTGCGCCGCACGACGGGGCGTTCCGCTTCGACGGGCCAGGCCCAGCCGGACTCGACGAGCCGCTGCGTCTCGGTGCTCCGCGCGTGGCCGGCCAGCAGGCACGCGGCACCCTCCTGGCCGGCACGGAGCAGCAGCACCTCGCGGGTGTGGGCGTACGGGGAGCGTTGCTCGATGTGGAGGTCGTCGCCGTCGTCCCAGCAGATGACGAGCCCGAGCCGGTGGACGGGCGCATACGCGGCGGAGCGGGTGCCGATGGCGACGCCGGCGGCGCCGCTGAGCAGCCGCAGGAAGCTCCGGTAGCGGGGCGTCTGGCCGTCATCCGCGGCCAGGCGGGCGATGTCGCCGGCGGGAAGGAGTTCGAGGAGCGCGGCCTCCACCCGCTCCAGGTCGCGGTAGTCGGGTACCACGACGACGGCTCCGCGGCCGGACAGGCGGACGGCGGCGATGGCCTGCGCCACCAGGTGCGGCCAGCCTGCCGGGCCGAAGCCCTGCAGCGCGCTCAACACGGCGCGCGGGGACTCCCCCGCGCTCAGGTGCTGGAGGAAGGCCGGGCCGTTGCGGTAGGCGGACCAGGCCGCGGCCGGCGCTGCGGCCGGGACCGCTGCCGCAGTTTCAGGAGCGGTCCCGGCCGCGAACAGCGCCGGGTCCAGGCGCCCGCCGGGGGCGAACTCCTTTTCCAGTCTGGCCATCCGGGGCGGCACGGCGACGCGCAGAACGTCACTGACGGTTCCGGCGTACCGCGCGGCGACCCGGCCGGCGAGTTCCAGGACGGCCGGCGTGAGCACCGGTACGGGCGAGACGACGTTGTGCAGCGGCACCAGAGTGTGTCCGGCGTCGGATTCCGCGGTCCTGTCCACGAGGTAGCCGGGAAGTTCCTGGCCGTTGAACTTCACCTTGACCCGGGTGCCGGGCTGCGCCGCGGCATCAAGGCTGGCGGGGACGCTGTAGTCGAACGGCCGGTCCAGGTGCGGGAGGGAGGATTCGAGCAGCACCCGCGCCACCGGCAATTGGGCCGCGAGGACGGGGCCGGCGGCGGATGTGCGGGCCGTGGGGAAACCGTGGAGCAGGGACAGCTGGAGGGGTTCATCCGGCGCGGTCGCGCCGCCATGGACCGGCGTCATGGCACCTCCCTCCCTTCAGCGGCGGTTCAGCAGCGGTTCAGCAACGGCGCAATAAAGAGTAGCCAGGCCCCCGGATCGGGGCCTGGCTACAGCACATCACACAGCAGTGACATTTAAGGCAGTGACATCTACCGCAGTGACATCAAAAGCGCCGGCAGTAACGCCTCAGGCGTTGAAGAATGCCTTGAGGTCATCCACCCGGTCCAGACGTTCCCAGGTGAAATCGGGATCCTCGCGGCCGAAGTGGCCGTGGGCGGCCGTCTTGGCATAGATCGGGCGCTTGAGGTCGAGGGCGTCGATGATGGCCCGGGGGCGCAGGTCGAAGATCTCGGCGATCGCGGCGCTGATCCGGGCCGGGTCCACGGTCTCCGTGCCGAAGGTCTCGACGTAGGTTCCCACGGGGCGGGCCTGGCCGATCGCATAGGCGATCTGGATTTCGGCGCGCTTGGCGAGTCCTGCGGCCACGACGTTCTTCGCCACCCAGCGCATGGCGTAGGCCGCCGAGCGGTCCACCTTGGACGGATCCTTGCCGGAGAAGGCGCCGCCGCCGTGGCGGGCCATGCCGCCGTAGGTGTCGACGATGATCTTGCGGCCGGTGAGGCCGGCATCGCCGACGGGTCCGCCGATGACGAACGCCCCGGCGGGGTTGAGGATGTTTTTGGTCCGCGAGATGTCCAGGTTGGACAGCGCCATGACGGGATCGACCACGTACTCGGCCAGGTCGGCGCGGAGCTGCTCGAGGCTGGCGCCTTCGGCGTGCTGGCTGGAGATGACGACGGTCTCGACGGAGACCGGCCGGTCGCCGTCGTAACCCACGGTGACCTGGGTCTTGCCGTCCGGGCGGAGGTAACCGAGGAGGCCGTTCTTGCGGACCTCGGTGAGCCGCTCGGAGAGCCGGTGCGCGAGCCAGATCGGGACGGGCATGTAGGAGGGGGTCTCGTCGCTGGCGTAGCCGAACATGAGGCCCTGGTCGCCCGCGCCCTGGAGGTCGTAGTCGTCCTCCTGGCGTCCTTCGCGTGCTTCGAGGGAGTTGAACACGCCGCCGGCGATGTCGTTGGACTGCTGGCCGATGGAGACGGACACACCGCAGCGGGCGCCGTCGAAGCCGTTCGCCGAGGAGTCGTAGCCGATGCCGAGGATGGTCTCCCGGACGATCTGCGGGATCTCGACGTAGGCATCCGTGGTGACCTCGCCGGCGACGTGGACCAGGCCGGTGGTGGCCAGGGTCTCCACGGCGACGCGGGATTCGGGGTCCTTGGCCAGCAGCGCGTCGAGGATCGCATCGCTGATCTGGTCACAGATCTTGTCGGGATGCCCCTCGGTCACCGACTCTGACGTGAACAGCCGGAGCGAGGCGGGCGTGGACCCGTGGAAATCAGGGATGTGCAGCGGTAAAGTCACTCAACTACCTTACTGGTTGGAAAACGGACGTCCGGCGGCGTGTGTCCCTGTGCTACGGAGACGTTGCTTACGCCGGCCTCAGGCCGGCGGGACAACCCGGCTCAGTTCGGCGCTGATGCGGTCCAGCACGGCCGCCGCAACGTCGGCCTTGGAACCGGCCGCCTCCTGGGGTTCGGCGCCGGACCGGGAAAGGATGACCACGGAGTTGCTGTCCTGCCCGAAGACCTTGCCTTGGCCCACGTGGTTGACCACCAGGAGGTCGCAGGCCTTGCGCCGCAGCTTGGCCTCGGCGTACTCGAGGACGTCGCCCTCGGCGTCCCCGGTTTCGGCGGCGAAACCGACGATCAGCTGGTGGCGGGAGGCGGCGTCGCGGACTTCCACGAGTTCCTGCAGGATGTCCGGGTTCCGCACCAGTGCGATGACCGGATCGGCGACGTCGTCGCGCTTCTTGATCTTGGTCCCGGAGACATCCGCCGGACGGAAGTCCGCCACGGCGGCGGCCATGATGACGACGTCGGAGTCCGCGGCGGCGTGCAGCGCGGCCTTGCGCAGTTCCAGGGCAGTCTCCACTTCCACCAGTTCGACGCCGTCCGGTGCGGGGACTTCCATATGGGCGGCCAGCAGCCGGACGCGGGCGCCGGCGTCGCGGGCGGCAATGGCCAGGGCCACGCCCTGCTTGCCGGAGGACCGGTTGCCGAGGAACCGCACGGGATCGAGCGGCTCACGGGTGCCGCCGGCGCTGACGGTCACGGTGAGGCCCGCGAGGGGCTGGCTGGCGGACGGCACGGGAAAGGAAGCCGCCGGGAGCGTGCCGGGCACGGCCGGGGCGCCGGCCAGGGCCAGGGCGGCCTCGAAGATGGCCTCGGGTTCGGGCAGGCGGCCGGGGCCGGAGTCCGCGCCGGTCAGCCGGCCGCTGGCGGGCTCGAGGACCGTGATGCCGCGGCTGCGCAGGGTTTCGACGTTGGCCTGGGTTGCCGGGTGGCGCCACATTTCGGTGTGCATGGCCGGTGCCATCAGCACCGGGCCGCGGGCCATCAGCAGGGTGTTGGTGAGGAGGTCGTTGGCCTGGCCGGTGGCGGCACGTGCCAGCAGGTCCGCGGTGGCCGGGGCCACCACGATCAGCTCGGCCTCGTGGCCCAGCCGGACGTGGTTGACCGTGGGGACCTCGTCAAAGACGCTGCTGGTGACCGGGTGCCCGGACAGGGCCTCCCAGGTGGCGACGCCGACGAACCGGGAGGCCGCCTCCGTGGGGATCACCGTGACGTCATGCCCGGCTTCAGTAAAAAGGCGGAGGAGCGACGCGGCCTTGTAGGCCGCTATCCCTCCCCCGACTCCGAGGACTATGCGCACGTGATCTCCGTCAGCGTCTGCGGATTTACTCTGCCGCTTCGACCGGCGTGGAAACGAGCTTGCCTTCGTTGATCTCGCGCAGGGCGATGGACAGCGACTTCTCGTTCAGCTTGGTGTCGACCAGCGGGCCGACGTACTCGAACAGGCCCTCGTGCAGCTGGGCGTAGTAGGCGTTGATCTGCCGTGCGCGCTTGGCACCGAAAATCACCAGTCCGTACTTCGAGTCGGCGGCCTTCAGCAGCTCGTCGATCGGCGGGTTGATGATGCCTTCAAGGTTCGTGGACACGAATTCTCCAAATTCTAACGGGCCGATACGTCCCGGCGCCTAGCGCGGGTTCGGGGTCAACCCCATGAGTGAAACAAGCTCGTCCGCTGCCCGTCGAACGTCATCATTGATGACGCTGTGGTCAAACTCCGGTTCAGCGGCAAGTTCTAGTTTAGCGGTTTCCAGCCTGCGCTGCTGTTCCTCCACTGATTCCGTGCCGCGGCCCACCAGACGGCGGACCATTTCGTCCCAGCTCGGCGGCTTCAGGAACACGAATTGGGCGTCGGGGACTGCCTCCTTGACCTGCCGGGCGCCCTGCAGGTCGATCTCCAGCAGCACGGCCCGGCCCTCGGCGATCGCGGCGTCCACTGTACTGCGGAGCGTGCCGTAGCGGTTCCGGCCGTGGACCACGGCCCACTCGAGGAGGGCGCCGTCTGCGACGAGGGAATCGAATTCCTCGGCCGACTTGAAGAAGTAGTGGACGCCGTCCTGCTCCCCCGGCCGGGGCGGACGCGTCGTCGCCGAAACGGAGAGCCAGACGCCGGGGTAGTTGTCCCGGATGTAGGTGGACACGGTGCCTTTGCCAACAGCCGTCGGGCCGGCGAGGACTGTCAGTCCCGGTTTCTTGCTCACATATTCCTTTGGGGCGGTGTCTGACCCTGATTGGTCTGAATCTGGCGGGGAACGTCTACTTGTTATCTATGAAATCTACCAGCGCCCGGCGCTGGTGGATTCCCAGCCCACGGACCCGGCGGGACGCCGCGATGCCGAGCTGCTTCATGATGGCCGCGGCGCGGACCTGTCCGATTCCCGGCAGCGCCTCCAGCAGCTCCACGATCCGCATCCTGGCGATGGCCTCGTCAGACTCTCCGGAGCTGATGACCTCGGCGATGGTCAGCTCCCCCGCTTTGAGCCGATCCTTGGCGGTGGCACGGGTGGTCCTGGCGGCGGCGGCCTTGTGCAAAGCGTCGGCACGCTCCTGCGGGGTGAGGGGTCGCAAGCTCACTGAAGTCCTCCTGCGGGCACGGACGGCCGTCACACAGACCACGGGCCGTGTCCTGAACCTACCGCCTCGACGCGGCAGAAATCAATGGACAACCGGCCCGGGCCTAGGCCGCGCGCAGCTGGTCGAGCGTGCGCCGTGCCGCGTCCTGCAGCTCCCGGACCCCGGGGCCGGCACCGAGGATGTCCCGGCTGGAGGTGCCCAGGACCTGGCTGTACGCGCCGCCGAAGGTCCGGCGCAGGTCTGCCGCCGTTGCCCCCTGCGCGCCCAGGCCGGGGGCCAGGATCGGGCCTCGGACTGCGGCCAGGTCCAGGTCCAGGTCGGTCAATGCGGATCCGACTGTGGCGCCCACAACGAGCCCCACGGACCCTAACGCCCCCGCATACCGCCGGTTCTCCCCGGCGGCCGCCTGCACGATGCGGCGGGCCACGGAGTCCGCGCCGCCGACGTGCTGCACGGAGGCGCCCTCGGGGTTGGAGGTCAGCGCGAGTACGAACACGCCGCGGCCGGACTCCGCCGCGAGGTCCAGGGCGGGCCGCAGCGACTCGAAGCCCAGGTACGGGCTCAGCGTCACCGAATCCGCGGCCAGCGGGGAGCCGTCCCGCAGCCAGGCGTCGGCGTAGGCGGCCATCGTGGAGCCGACGTCGCCGCGCTTGGCGTCGGCGATGGTCAGCACGCCGGCGTCGGACGACGCGGCCAGGACACGTTCCAGGACGGCCATCCCGGCGGACCCGTGGCGCTCATAGAGCGCCACCTGCGGTTTCACCGCGGCAGCGAGGGAACCGACTGCCTCCAGGACGGTGAGGGAAAAGCGTTCCAGCCCGGCGACGTCGTCCGCCAGTCCCCAGCGCTGCAGCAGCGCCGGGTGCGGATCGATGCCGACGCAGAGCGGGCCGCGGTCCGCCATGGCCCGGCCCAGCCGGGAGCCGAAAGGCTCCCGGCCGGCCGTTTCGGCGGTGGTAGCCTCAGGCATCCTGCGAGGCTCTTTTCTGCGATGCCGCGAGTGCGGCGGCGTGCTCCTGCAGGCTCGTGACGGACCATTCATAGGTGCGCAGCGCCTCGATGGCCTGGACGGCGGCATTGAATTCGGCCACCGTGGTGATGCACGGGATGCCGATCGACGTCGCCGCGGCGCGCAGTTCGTAGCCGTCGCTGCGGGCCGCGCCACCCGAAGGGGTGTTGAAGACCATGTCGATCTCGCCGGCGATGATCAGGTCCGCAATGGTCCCTTCGCCTTCGGCGCTGGACCCATCGGCGACCTTCCGGACCGGGGTGGCCTGGATGCCGTTGCGGCGCAGCACGTCGGCCGTCCCTCCCGTGGAGACGATCTCGAAGCCGAGGTCCGAGAGGCGCTTGACGCCCATGATCACCGAGCGCTTGTCCCGGTTGGCCACGGAGACGAAGATCTTGCCTTCGGTGGGCAGCGCGTTGTTGGCGGCCGCCTGGCTCTTGGCGAAGGCGGTGTCGAAGTGCTTGTCGATGCCCATGACCTCGCCGGTGGACCGCATTTCCGGGCCGAGCAGGGAGTCGACGACCTTACCCTCGGGGGTGCGGAAGCGGCTGAACGGCAGCACGGCTTCCTTGACAGAGACGGGCGCATCCAGCGGCAGGGTGGAGCCGTCGCCGGTTTCCGGCAGCATCTTGTAGGCGCTGCGGAGCTGGCTGATGGTCACGCCGGTGCCGATCAGGGCCGCCGCCTTGGCCATCTGGACGCCGGTCGCCTTGGAGACGAACGGGACGGTGCGGGAGGCCCGCGGGTTGGCTTCCAGCACGTAGAGCACGTCGGAGGCCAGGGCGAACTGGATGTTGATCAGCCCGCGGACGCCGACGCCCTCGGCGATGGCCAGGGTGGCGGTCCGGACGCGTTCCAGCACGTTGTTGCCCAGAGTGATGGGCGGCAGCACGCAGGCCGAGTCGCCGGAGTGGATGCCGGCCTCCTCGATGTGCTCCATAATGCCGCCGAGGTACATGTCGGTGCCGTCGTAGAGGGCGTCGACGTCGATCTCGACGGCGTCCTCGAGGAACCGGTCGATCAGCACCGGGTGCTCCGGGGTGATCTCGGTGGCGTTGGCGATGTAGCGCGAGAGGTTGGGCTCGTCGTAGACGATCTCCATGCCGCGGCCGCCCAGGACGTAGGACGGGCGGACCAGCACGGGGTAGCCGATCTCGTCGGCGATCTTCTTGGCGTCCTCGAAGCACACCGCGGTGCCGTTCTTCGGCGAGATGAGGCCGGCCTGGTCCAGCACGCGGGAGAAGGCGCCGCGGTGCTCGGCGAGGTCGATCGCCTCGGGCGAGGTGCCCAGGATCGGGACGCCGGCGTCGGCGAGCTGCTGCGCGAGCTTGAGCGGCGTCTGGCCGCCGAGCTGGACGAAGACGCCCATCACGCCGCCGGTGCGCTCCTCGGCCGCGATGACCTCCAGGACGTCCTCGAGGGTGAGCGGCTCGAAGTACAGCCGGGTGGAGACGTCGTAGTCCGTGGAGACGGTTTCCGGGTTGCAGTTGACCATGACGGTCTCGTAGCCGGCCTTGCGCAGGGCCATGGAGGCGTGGACGCAGGAGTAGTCGAACTCGATGCCCTGGCCGATCCGGTTGGGCCCGGAGCCGAGGATGATGATGGACGGCTTGGCGTGCAGCGCGACCTCGTCCTCCTCGTCATAGGAGGAGTAGTGGTACGGGGTGTAGGCGGCGAACTCTGCGGCGCAGGTGTCCACGGTCTTGTAGACCGGGCGGATGCCGAGGGCCTGCCGGACGCCGCGGACGACGTCCTCGGAGTTGTGCGTCAGGGCACCGATCTGCTCGTCGGAGAAGCCGTGGCGCTTGGCGCGCTTCAGCATCTCCGGGGTCAGGGCGGCGGCCTTGCGGATTTCCAGCGAGATCTCGTTCAGCAGCTGGAGCTGGTCCAGGTACCAGGGGTCGATCTTGGTGGCGTCGAAGAGCTGCTCCACGGTGGCGCCGCCGAGCAGGGCGCGCTGGACCTGGTGCAGCCGGTCGGTGGTGGGCCGCTTGGACTTTTCGATCAGCTCCGGGACTTCCCATTCGGGGACGGAGCTGAAGTCCAGCTGCGAGCCCTTCTGTTCCAGGGAGCGCAGCGCTTTCTGCAGCGCCTCGGTGAAGTTCCGGCCCATGGCCATGGCCTCGCCCACCGATTTCATGGTGGTGGTCAGGGTGGGGTCCGCCGCCGGGAACTTCTCGAACGCGAAGCGCGGGACCTTCACGACGACGTAGTCCAGCGTCGGCTCGAAGGACGCCGGGGTCTTCTGGGTGATGTCGTTGGGGATCTCGTCCAGGGTGTAGCCCAGGGACAGCTTGGTGGCGATCTTGGCGATCGCGAAGCCGGTGGCCTTGGAGGCGAGGGCCGAGGAGCGGGAGACGCGCGGGTTCATCTCGATCACGACGACGCGGCCGGTGTCCGGCTCGACGGCGAACTGGATGTTGCAGCCGCCGGTGTCGACGCCGACCTCGCGGATGACGGCGATGGAGATGTCCCGCAGACGCTGGTACTCGCGGTCCGTCAGGGTCAGGGCCGGGGCCACGGTGATGGAGTCGCCGGTGTGCACGCCGACGGGATCGAAGTTCTCGATGGAGCAGACGACCACGACGTTGTCGTTCTTGTCCCGCATCATCTCAAGCTCGTATTCCTTCCAGCCCAGGATGCTCTCTTCGAGCAGCACCTCGCTGGTGGGGCTGTACTGCAGGCCCTGCCCGACGATCCGGCGGAGGTCCTTCTCGTCGTAGGCCAGGCCGGAGCCGAGCCCGCCCATCGTGAAGGAGGGCCGGACCACCATCGGGTAACCGAGGTCTTCGGCCGCGGTGAGGGCCTCGTCGATGGTGTGGATGATGTGGCTGCGGGCGGACTCGGCACCGCAGCGCTCCACGACACCCTTGAACTTCTCGCGGTCCTCGCCGAGCTCGATCGCGGCGATGTTCGCGCCGATCAGCTCCACGTTGTACTTCTCCAGGACGCCGTTCTTGTCCAGGGCGATCGCGGTGTTCAGGGCGGTCTGGCCGCCCAGGGTCGGCAGGATCGCGTCGGGGCGTTCCTTGGCGATGATCTTCTCGACCACCTCGGGGGTGATCGGCTCGATGTAGGTGGCGTCGGCGAACTCGGGGTCGGTCATGATGGTGGCCGGGTTGGAGTTGACGAGGATGACCCGCAGGCCTTCCTCCTTGAGGACGCGCAGTGCCTGGGTGCCGGAGTAGTCGAATTCGGCCGCCTGGCCGATCACGATCGGGCCGGAACCGATGACCAGGACGCTCTTAAGGTCAGTTCTCTTGGGCATTACTTCTTGTCCTCAGTCTTGGAATCGGTGGCAGTCTTTGGGTCGGAAGCGGCGCCGGCCGGGGCACCGGCAGACACGGTTTCCCTGGCATCGGCCATCAGCGTGATGAAGCGGTCGAAGAGGTAGGCGGCGTCGTGCGGGCCGGCCGCGGCTTCGGGGTGGTACTGCACCGAGAAGGCCGGGATGTCCAGGCAGGCGAGGCCTTCGACGACGTCGTCGTTGAGGCTCACGTGGCTGACCTCGACGCGGCCGTACCGCTCCTCGGGGGCCTGGGTGGCGCCCTTGAGGGGGGCGTCGACGGCGAAGCCGTGGTTCTGCGAGGTGATTTCGACCTTGCCGGTGCGCCGGTCCATCACGGGCTGGTTGATGCCTCGGTGGCCGTAGCGCAGCTTGTAGGTGCCGAAGCCGAGGGCGCGGCCCAGGATCTGGTTGCCGAAGCAGATGCCGAAGTACGGGATCTTCGCATCGAGCACCGAGCGCAGCAGTTTGACCTGGGTGTCGGCCGTGGCAGGGTCGCCCGGGCCGTTGGACATGAAGACGCCGTCCGGGTTGACCGCGTTGATCTCCTCGATGGTCGCCGTGGCGGGCAGCACGTGCACGCGGACGCCGCGCTCGGCGAAGCGGATGGGGGTCATCCGCTTGATGCCGAGGTCGATCGCGGCGATGCTGAACCGCGGCTCGCCCTTCCAGCCGAAGTCCTTGGGCTCGACCGTGTAGGCCGTCTCGACGCTGACTTCCTCGGCCAGCCGGGAGCCTTCCATCGGCGCGCTGGCCAGGACAGTGTCCACGAGCTCCCGGTCCGTGGCGCGGGCCGCGTCGCCGGAGAAGATGCCGGCGCGCATGGTCTTGTGTTCGCGCAGGTGGCGGGTGATGGCGCGGGTGTCCACGCCCTGGATGCCGACGATGCCCTGCTCGACGAGTTCATCGTCCAGGCTGCGTTCGGAGCGCCAGTTGGAGGGGCGCCGGGCGGCGTCGCGGACGACGTAGCCGGCCACCCAGATGCGCCGGGACTCGGCGTCGTCCTTGTTCACGCCGGTGTTGCCGATGTGCGGCGCCGTCTGGACGACGAGCTGGCGGGCGTAGGAGGGATCGGTGATGGTCTCCTGGTAGCCGGTCATGCCGGTGGCGAACACCGCCTCGCCCAGGGCGGTTCCGGTGGCGCCGTAGCTGGTGCCGCGGAACATCCGTCCGTCCTCGAGCACGAGGACTGCCGGGGCGGGCGCTGTTGATGTCACTGCTGTTGCTTGCTTGGGGTCCGTCACGTCGTTACTTTCCACTATCGGCTTCTGCCTGAGGGGCTGCGGAGATCAAATCTTGAAGGGTGTCGAGGAGGAGGGTCTTGTCTTCGGCGTGCCGGGTGCGGAACCCGGTGTCCAGTTCACGGGCGCCGAGCCTCCAGCTGAGCACCAGCAGTCCGTCCTTTTCGACGAACTTTCCGGCCATGCCGCTTTCCAGCCGGACCCCGGTGAGCCGTCCGGCCGGGATGAACACCGGTCCGGCGCCGGCGCGCTCGAACAGCGCCCCTTCGGGGTGCACGCTGAGCCCGGCGTTGGTGCGGAGGCCCAGGTGGTGGACGGCGATGCGGTCCAGCCAGTCACCGGCCGTGGTGGAGGCGACGTACTGGCCGTCGGCGGCGGCCAGCGGGGCGCCGAGTTCCGCGGGGACTTCGGGCAGCGGGTCGACGTCGGACTGGCGGCGCAGGCGGTTCCGCCAGCCGATGGTCAACAGGACGAAAGCGACGGCAACGAGCGCCAGCGTGGCCAGGCCGAGGACGAGGAGTTTGTCCATCAGTTGCGGCCCCCCGGTGCGGCGCCGGGCATCTCCGTGTTCTCCGGGAGCCACCGGTACGGGGTGTTGAGCTTGCCGGCCAGGACGGTGGGGTGGCCCTTGAAGAACGTCGCCACCACCTTGCCGGGAAGTTCGCGGCCGGCAAACGGAGAGTTACGGCCCATGGTTGCCATTTTAGAAGGGTCCACGGTCCAGCGCGCGGCCGGGTCCACGAGTATGACGTTGGCCGGTTCGCCCGTTTCGAGGGGCCGGCCCTGGTCTTCCAGCCTGCCGATGGCGGCCGGCGCGGTGGAGGTGACGCGGGCGAAATCCGCCCAGCCCATCAGCCCGGTCTCGATCATGGTGTGCTGCACCACGGAGAGCGCGGTTTCCAGGCCGGTCATGCCCATGGCCGCCTGTGCCCATTCGCATTCCTTGTGTTCGCTCGGGTGCGGCGCGTGGTCGGTGCCGACGACGTCGATCGTGCCGTCGGCCAGCGCGGCGCGCAGGGCCTGGACATCGGCGTCGGTGCGCAGCGGCGGGTTGACCTTGTAGACGGGGTCGTAGCTGCGGACCAGCTCGTCTGTGAGCCAGAGGTGGTGGGGCGTGACCTCGGCCGTGACGTTGACGCCGCGGGACTTCGCCCAGCGCACGATCTCCACGGAACCGGCGGTGGAGACGTGGCAGACGTGCAGCCGGGAGCCGACATGCTGGGCCAGGAGCACGTCGCGGGCGATGATGCTTTCCTCGGCGACGGCGGGCCAGCCGGTGAGGCCGAGGACGGCGGAGACCTCGCCCTCGTTCATCTGGGCGCCAGCGGTGAGGCGGGGTTCCTGCGCGTGCTGGGCCACGACGCCGTCGAACGCCTTGACGTACTCGAGCGCGCGGCGCATCAGGACGGGATCGTGGACGCAGATGCCGTCGTCGGAGAAGACGCGGACCCGGGCCCGGGAGTCGGCCATCGCGCCGAGCTCGGCGAGCTGCTCCCCCGCGAGCCCGACCGTGACGGCGCCGACCGGGCGGACGTCCACCCAGCCGGCGGCCCGGCCGAGGGTCAGGACCTGTTCCACCACCCCGGCGGTGTCCGCCACCGGCGTGGAGTTGGCCATCGCGTGCACGGCGGTGTAGCCGCCCAGGGCGGCGGCACGGGTGCCGGTTTCCACGGTTTCCGCGTCCTCGCGGCCGGGTTCGCGCAGGTGGGTGTGGATGTCCACCATGCCGGGCAGCGCCACGAGGCCGGCGGCCTCGATGACGGTGGCGCCGTCGGCGGCGAGGTCCCGCCCGCGCCCGGCGATCACGCCGTCGCGGATCAGCAGGTCTTCGGGGGCTCCGCCGAGGATCGCGGCGCCCCGGATGAGGTAGGCGCCGCTGTTGTCCTGGTGCAGTTCGGCCATCAGTGGCTCTCCTTTGAATGGGCGGCGGTGGGGTGGGCCGTGTTGGTGGCGGCAGCGGTGGGGGCGGCTGCCGGTTCGCGGGTGTCCCCGGACAGCAGCAGGTACAGGGCCGCCATGCGGATGGACACGCCGTTGCGCACCTGCGCCAGCACGGTGGAGCGGGGCGAGTCGGCGGCGGCGGCGGAAATTTCCAGGCCGCGGTTCATCGGGCCCGGATGCATGATGATGGTGTCCTTCAGGCCCAGGCCGTCGAGGGCGCGGAGCCGGTTGTCGTCGAAGCCCCAGCGCCGTGAGTACTCCCGCGTGGTCGGGAAGAAGGACGCGTTCATCCGTTCGCCCTGCACGCGGAGCATCATGATGGCGTCCACGCCCTTTTCGAGGGTTTCGTCGAGGTCGTAGCTGACGGCGCAGGGCCACTTGTCGACGCCGATGGGCAGCAGCGTGGGCGGCGCCACGAGGGTGACTTCGGCGCCCAGGGTGCGGAGCAGCCAGACGTTGGACCGCGCCACCCGGGAGTGCAGGACGTCGCCGGCGATGGCGACCCGCATGCCTTTGAGGTCCGCCCCTGTGGAGGGCGTGCCGGCGAGCCTCGACCAGTGCCGGCGCATGGTGAAGGCGTCCAGGAGGGCCTGGGTGGGGTGTTCGTGGGTGCCGTCGCCGGCGTTGATGACGGCGGCGTCGATCCAGTCCGTGGCTGCCAGCCGGTGCGGGGCGCCGGAGGCCCAGTGCCGGATCACGACGGCGTCGGCGCCCATCGCGGCCAGCGTCTGCGCCGTGTCCTTGAGGGACTCGCCCTTGGAGACGGAGGAGCCTTTCGCGGCGAAGTTGATGACATCGGCCGAAAGCCGCTTGGCGGCGGCTTCAAAGGAGATGCGGGTCCGGGTGGAGTCCTCGAAAAACAGGTTGACCACGGTGCGGCCGCGCAGGGCGGGCAGCTTCTTGACCTCCCGCTCCCCCACGGCCGCCATTTCTTCGGCGGTGTCCAGGATGCGGGTGGCGTCGGCCAGGCTGAGGTCTTCGGTGGAGAGCAGGTGCTTCATGCGACCGCCTCGATGACGACCTCGTTGACGGGGGCGCCGTCAGTTGAGTCTGTTTCCTCGAGCCGGACCCGGACTTTCTCGGCGGAGGACGTCGGAAGGTTCTTGCCGACGTGGTCCGCGCGGATGGGCAGTTCCCGGTGGCCGCGGTCGATCAGCACGGCCAGGCGGACGATGCGCGGGCGGCCCAGGTCGACGAGGGCGTCCAGGGCGGCGCGGATAGTCCGTCCCGAATACAGGACGTCGTCGATCAGCACAACGACCTTGTTGTCGATCCCGGTGCGCGGCAGCTGCGTCGGGTACGGGGGCCGGGTGGGCTGGTGCGAAAGGTCATCGCGGAACATCGTCACATCCAGCTGGCCGACGATCGCGGCGGCGTCCACGGCGGGATCGGCGGCGGCTATCTTGGCGGCAAGCCGGACGGCGAGCGGATAGCCCCGGCGCGGAATGCCAAGCAGGACGAGATCCTGGGAGCCCTTGTTGGCCTCGAGGATTTCGTGGGCGATCCGAGTGAGTGCGCGGTCAATGTCGGCCTGGTTGAGGACAACCCTGGTGAGGACGACCCCGGCCGGAACCGGTGATTCTGGAACAGCAGTCACAGCTCGTCTCCCCTTTCCCCGCCTCACGGGACGGAATTAAAAAAGGATTATTTGCACTTTCAAATTACCACAGCGGCCGCAGCGGACCCGCCCCGGAAGAAGGCGTTCTGCGTCACAGCGGCATCGCCCCGGGCGGTAGGCGGTACATCGACGTCGGCGCAACCCGCCCCGGGCCGCGGCGGCCGCTTCGTCGGCGGGCATCTATCCGGCGGTCGCGGCGCTGAATCGTGTCGTCGCACCGTGTTCGAAGCCGGCCTTCGGCAAATAATGGGCCGCAACCGTGGCTGACCGGTGGGCGAATCCGGAGGCGTCACCTGGTTTGTGTATGAAATTCCTGGATTGAGATGAGGGATGAACATGACCGTCACTGGAGGACAGGATCAGTGAGAGAACTCGCGGCGACTCTGGCCCGCGGCAAGACCCGCCTCGTGCGCGAACTTCTCACCTCCCGGGGAGCGGGAACCCCTTGCTGACCAGGACAAACGTCACTTCCAGCCCGAATCGACACCGACGACCAGGTGCCGCCGTCGCCCCCTTAAAATTGTCAGTGCCACCTGCCATGCTGTGGGTGTGGACAGCGGAACAGTGTGGAGTGTGGAGAGCAGGGAGGCGGTGGCGGCCGTCGCCGCGTCCGCTGCCGTGCTTGCTGCCTCCATGGGCGCCGGCGGCCACCGCCCTGATCTGCCCGGCGCCGGCGCGTTGCGGGACGCCGGCGCGTTGCGGGACGCTGATCCGTTGCGGGATCTGGCGGATGGTTGCCTGGACGGCCTCGCCGAGGTGGCCCGGCTCGAAGCCCGGACCGCCGCGCTGAAGGTGCGGCTCGCCGCGGAATACGTGCAGGCAACCAGGTCCCTGGCGCCACCGGCCGCGTCCGCGCAGGAACGCACCTCCCGGGAGATGGCAGTGGTTGCCGAGCTCGCCTGCGTCCTGACGGTCAGCGAACGGACCGCCGGCGCCCTCCTGTCCGGGTGCCAGGCACTGGTGACGGCGCTGCCGCTGACCCTGGCGGCGCTGCAGGCCGGCACGATCTCCTGGCAGCACGCCCGGATCATGGTGGATGAGACTACCGGCCTGGACGCGGCCGGCGCGGCCGGGCTGGAAGCGCACTTCCTGGACCCCGGCGCGGCGGACCCGGCCCGCGGGTGCCCGGCCGGGGACCTGGTGGCGTCCCGGTTCCGGGCCAAGGCACGCGCCTGGCGCGAACGCCACCACCTGCTCAGCATCGAAACCCGCCACACCCAACGCGCCGGGGACCGGCGCGTCGAGTACACCCCGGACCGGGACGGCATGGCCTGGCTCTCCGCCTACCTCCCGGCCGACACCGCCGCCGGGATCTGGGACCGGACCACCGCCGCGGCCCGCGCCCTGCAGGGCCCGGCGGAGGCGCGGACCCTCACCCAGCTCCGCGCCGACATCACCGCCACCTGGCTCCTCACCAGCCACACCACCGGAGGAGCGGGCAGCGAAGGGGGTGTGGCGGGGGACGGTACCGGGGGTGTGCCGTCGCCGCGGGCGCAGGTCCTGATCACCGTCCCGGTCCTGTCCCTGCTCGGCGCCACCGGCGAACCGGCGACCCTGGACGGGTACGGCCCGATCCCGCCGTCCATGGCCCGCCGGCTCGTCGCGGACGGCGCCGACTCCTTCCACCGCGTCCTGACCGACCCCCGCGACGGGGCGCCCCTGGAAATCGGACGGACCAGCTACCGCCTCACAACGGCCCAGCGCCAATGGCTCCGGCTCCGCGACGGCAAATGCCCCTTCCCCGGCTGCAGCAACCACTCCCTGGACAACGAAGCGGACCACCTCCTGGCCTGGGCCGGCGGCGGCACCACCGGGATCGCCAACCTCGGCCAGCCCTGCCCCAAACACCACCGCCTCAAACACGCCACCGCCTGGACACCCGCCGGCGCCAGCAAAGGCCACCCGCCAGGATGGACCTCACCGACCGGCCGGCACTACCCCAGCGAACACCAGGACTGGGAACCACCCCACTGGCCCCCCGGCATCCCGGACCCCCCGGACCCCGGACCGGAACTGCCCCCGGACCCCTTCCCGGACTGGTACTCGTTCACGGCCGGGCACCACCTCCCCGCCGCGGAGACGGGCGATCCGGGCCGGCCGCCCTTCGACGACCCCTACCCGGAATGCCTCCTGTTCCTTGCGGCCTTGGACAACGCCTGACATGAAAATGGGACTGACCAGGGATGGGTGCGCCGGGGCAATGTGTTGACGGCGCTGGGCGTGGACCTTATCCGGTCGGCAGCAGCGGTTCGAGGATGACCTGGTAGCGCAGGAATTCGAGCCGGTGAACGGCTCCTTCTTTGCTTCGCGGCTGGCTGACATCGGTTTTGCGGGCCGAAAAGCTCCGGGCGTCACGGGCGTTGACCAGGGCCACGCCCGGCCCCTCGTCATCGAGTCAGGCCATACGCCCAAACCCCACAAAGGCGAGCCCTGACCAGCATGTTTAGAAGTCTCACCTCCGATACCAGGAACGTCCCGTTAGGCTCTTGTGCATGACGAGCCACGATCCGCGGCCCGACGGCCACCCGCCGCTGCCGGAGCAAGCCAACCCGAGCTGGATGGGGCACGTCCCGGAACAGAATTACCGGCCGGCACCGGCGAACTACGCGGGCCGGCCCCAGGCCACCCTGCCTCCCGCCATTCCGGCCCCGAGCAGCCGCCGCCGCCGCGGGCGCCGTTCGGCCGGGGGCGGGCTCGGGCTTTTCGTGGCCGGCGCGGTGCTCGTGTTCGCCGACCTGTTCCTGGTACTGACCTTCGTCCTGGCGAACACTGGCGTCGCCGGCTTCGCCATCGGCTTCGTGGCGTCGCTGCTGCCGCTGGGCTCGGTGCTGCTCGCCGTGTACGTCATCGACCGCTGGGAGCCCGAGCCCAAGCGTCTGCTGCTGTTTGCCTTCGTCTGGGGCGCCGTGGTTTCCGTTGCGCTGACGCTGCTCCTCCAGCCGCCCTTCTCGCTGGCCGCGGGACCGGCATCCGGCCTGGACGAACAGACATTCTCTGAGACCCTCGCGGCCCCCGTCGTGGAGGAGTTCGCCAAGTCCCTGGGGCTGCTGCTGCTCCTGCTCTTCGCCCGGAAGCATTTTGACGGCCCGGTCGCCGGCGTCGTTTTTGCGTTTACGGTTGCGGGCGGTTTCGCCTTCACCGAGAACGTCCTCTACTTCGGCCGTGCGTTTTCCGGCTCCGGCAACCCAGCCACGAACGTCGCCGTGGTGTTCCTCGGGCGGGGCGTCATGTCACCGTTTGCCCACGCCATCTTCACCGCCAGCACGGGAGTGGTCCTGGGGTTTGCGGCGCGGCGCGGCAGCACCGGGCTTTGCCTGCTCGCATTCATCGCCGGCCTGGTCCCGGCGGTGCTCCTGCACAGCTCATTCAACACCGTGAGCCAGGACTTCCCTGCCCGGTATATATTCGTCCAGGTGCCCATCTTCGTCGCAGCAGTCCTCGTGATTGTGCTGCTGCGGCGGGCTCAGAACCGGCTGACCAGGCAGCGGCTCCAGGAGTACGCTGCGGCGGGCTGGTTCACGTCGGCCGAGGTCCAGATGCTGGGCACCGGGCGTGGCCGCAGTTGGGCCCTGCTCTGGGCCAGGTCCATCGGCCGGGGTCCGCAGATGAAGGCGTTCCTGCGCGCCGCGACCCGGCTCGCCTTCACCCGGCAGCGGATCCTCAGCGGCAGGGACGTGCCGGCACAGCAGCTCGACGAAAAACACCAGCTCGCCAAGGTGGCCGCGCTGCGGGACGCCGTGCTTCGCCGTTAGGGCCAGAACGGCGTGCGACGCACAAATTCCCTGACGCTACCGGAATACCGGCCGCGTCAGGAAATGGCCGCATCGAGGAACACTTTGCGTGTCATGGAGCCCGGACAATGGAAGAGCCCCGTTCAGGCTGACCTGAACGGGGCTCTTCCTAAACTGCGCGGACCTACGCGAGCAGCGAAGGCTTCAGCTGCTGCAGGCGGCCCAGCAGGCCGTTGATGAACGACGGCGACTCGTCCGTGGAGAGCGTCTTGGCCAGGGCCACGGCCTCGCTGACGGCGACACCGTCCGGGACGTCGTCGTTGTAGAGCAGTTCCCAGGTGCCGATCCGGAGGATGATCCGGTCCACCGACGGCATGCGCTCGAGGGTCCAGCCCTGCGAGTACGTTTCGAGGAACTCGTCGATGGCCACCTGGTGGGACACTACGCCCTCGACGATTTCGAGGGTGTAGGGGTTGACGATCTGGTCCGTCTGCTCGCGACGGGACCGCAACACGTCGAACGCCGAGACGGAACGCTGCTCCGCCTCGAAGAGAACATCCAGGGCCCGGTTACGGGCCTTACCGCGTGCACTCACTAGTCGTTGACCCTGCCAAGGTAGCTGCCGTCGCGGGTGTCGACCTTGACCTTGGTGTTGTTCTCGACGAACAGGGGCACCTGGATCTCGTAGCCGGTCTCGAGCGTGGCGGGCTTGGTGCCGGCCGAGGAGCGGTCGCCCTGCAGGCCCGGCTCCGTGTAGGTGATCTCGAGCACGACGCTCGGCGGCAGCTCGATGTAGAGCGGGTTGCCCTCGTGGATGGCGATGTTGACCATCTGGTTTTCGAGCATGAAGTTGGTGGCGTCACCGACGGTGGGACCGGGAACGGTGAGCTGGTCGAAGTCCTGTGTGTCCATGAACACGAAGTCCGCGCCGTCCTGGTACAGGTACTGGTAGTCGCGGCGGTCAACCGTGGCGGTCTCGATCTTGAGTCCGGCGTTGAAGGTCTTGTCGACGACCTTGCCGGACATCACGTTGCGCATCTTGGTGCGCACAAACGCGCCGCCCTTGCCGGGCTTGACGTGCTGGAACTCAATGATGTTCCAGAGCTGGCCCTCAAGCTTGAGGACGGTTCCGTTCTTGATGTCGTTAGTGGTTGCCACTGTATCCTCTGGTTTCTTTTCTGACGGGTTCTAGCTGCCAGCCGTTTATGCCAGGCAGGCATGCCATGCGGCCCGCCAGCGCCTATTTATCAAAAATCCAAGACCTATTCTACCGGTTCCGGCGGACCGCTGCCTGACGGGGCCCAGGCTTCCGCTTAGGAGGCCCGGTCCAGGACGTCCCTGGCGCGCTGCAGCGCCACCGTGGAGGCGTAGATCAGCGCCGCGTCGGCGGAGCCCTCCACCCGGAGATCGAGGGCCTTGGCGAAGGATTCGACGGCGGCCGCGATGTTGCCGCCGGCAAAGTAGGACCGGCCCAGCTGCTGGCGGATTGACGCCTCGTCCGGGGTGCCGCGCGTCTCGGCCAGCAGTTGCCGGAACAGCTCCACGGCGCGGTCGAACCGGTTGGAGACCCGCAGCACGTCCGCCTCGAAGATCCGCAGCCGGAGCGAACCGGGGTTGGTGTACCGGGCCTCGGCCAGCAGTTCCGCGGCTTCCGCCGCGTGGCCCTGGACGAGGCGCACGAAGATCAGGTCCGCCGGATCCGTCGAGGCTTCCAGCGCCGCGGCGCAGGCCTCCTCGTTGACGATCTGTGGCATCAGGCTGTCCGGGTTGACCTTGATCCCGGGGAACCCGGCATCAGGCCAATCGCTGGTCCCGCCTGTGATGGGTGTCATCAGGAGGCTATCTCCTGGTATGCGGCGAACAGCAGGGAGGTGTCCGGGACGTCGAGGATGCCGGGGCGCCCGACGCCGTCGAGCACCACGAAGCGCAGCAGGTCACCGCGTGACTTCTTGTCCCGGCGCATGCCGTCCAGCAGGGCCTGCCAGCGGTCCCGCCGGTAGGTGACGGGAAGCCCCAGGCTCTCCAGGATGCTGCGGTGCCGGTCGGCGTCGGCGTCGCTGAGGCGCCCGACGCTGCGGGACAGTTCCGCGGCGAACATCATGCCGACCGAGACGGCGGCGCCGTGGCGCCAGGAGTAGCGCTCGGCGAGCTCGATCGCGTGCCCCAGCGTGTGGCCGTAGTTGAGGATCTCGCGCTGGCCGGCTTCCTTGAGGTCCGCGGAGACGACCTTGGCCTTGACGGAGATGGCGCGCTCGATCAGTTCCCGCAGCACGGCGGAACGGGGATCGGACACGGCCGCCGGATCCTTTTCGACCAGTTCGAGGATGGCCGGATCGGCGATGAAGCCGCACTTGATGACCTCGGCCATGCCGGAGATGATCTCGTTCTTCGGCAGCGTGTCCAGCGTGTCCAGGTCCACCAGGACGCCGGCGGGCGGGTGGAAGGCCCCGACGAGATTCTTGCCTTCGGCGGTGTTGATGCCGGTCTTGCCGCCGACGGCCGCGTCCACCATGCCAAGCAGGCTCGTGGGCAGGTGGATGACCTTGACGCCGCGCAGCCAGGTCGCCGCGACGAAGCCGGCGAGGTCGGTCACGGCTCCGCCGCCCACCGCGACGACGGCGTCCGAGCGGGTGAAGTCGTTTTGTCCCAGCACCTGCCAGCAGAAGGACGCCACCTCGATGTGCTTGCCTTCTTCGGCGTCCGGAATCTCGGCGGTGAGCGCGGTGAAGCCGGCCGCGGCCAGCTCCTCACGGACGGTGTCGCCGGTGAGCCGGAGCGCACGCGGGTGGACGACGAGGACGCGCTTGACGCGCTCGCCCAGCAGCGCGGGCAGGCCTGCCAGCAGCCCGCGGCCCACGACGACGTCGTAGTTCTCACCGGGGGTCTGCCCGGTGACCTTGATGACGGTTGATTCGGTACTCACTTTTCAACTTCCTTTGTCGCCGCTGGTGTGCGCCCCGCCGCGGTCTTCGCGGCGGCATACTCCTCCAGCGCATCTTCCAGCCGGTGAGCCAGGTCCGGCACGGATCCGTGCCGGACATCGAGAACCAGGTCGGCGAGCCGTTCGTACACGGGCTGCCGGGTGGCGAAGAGCGTCCGCCAGCGCCCCATGGCGTCGCCGGCCAACAGCGGACGGCCGGAGTTCTTGGCGATGCGTTCGGAGACGGTGTCCGCGTCGCATTCCAGATAGACCACGGTACAGCGGCCGAGCAGCTGCTGCGTGCCGGAGTCCAGCACGGCCCCGCCGCCGAGCGAGATCACGGTATTGCTGCCCTCCGCCGCTTCGATGGCCTCGGCCACCGTCCGCGCTTCGATCTCGCGGAAGGCGTGCTCGCCCCGGCCCGCGAAGATGTCCGCAATGGTGCCATGGGCGGCGACAATCACGACGTCGGTGTCCACGAAGGGTGCCGCCAGGTGCTGGGCGAGCTGCTGCCCTATCGCGGACTTGCCCACGGCCATCGGCCCGATCAGGACGATCGGCCGGGCGGCGCGCAGGCTGGTCCCTGCGGGGCGAAGGCCGGTCCCTGGCTTCATCCTTGCGGGGCGATGGCCGGTCCCGGGCTTGTTCCTGCCCGGCACTAGTGGCCGATCGAGTCCAGGGACGCCGGAATATTGTCCAGGTAACCCTTGATGTTGCGGGCGGTTTCCTGCACGGAATCGCCGCCGAACTTTTCCGTGACCGCTTCGGCGAGGACCAGGGCCACCATGGCTTCGGCCACGACGCCGGCGGCGGGGACGGCACAGACGTCCGAGCGCTGGTGGTGGGCCTTGGCGGCCTCCCCCGTGCTGACGTCGATGGTCTTCAGGGCGCGGGGCACGGTGGCGATCGGCTTCATGGCCGCACGGACGCGCAGCACGTCGCCGATGCTCATGCCGCCCTCGATGCCGCCGGCGCGGTTGGACGTGCGGATGATCCTGCCGTTTTCGTCCTTGACGATCTCGTCATGCGCGGCGGAGCCGCGGCGGGCCGCGGTGAGGAAGCCGTCGCCGACCTCCACGCCCTTGATCGCCTGGATGCCCATCAGGGCAGCGGCCAGGCGCGAATCGAGGCGCCGGTCCCAGTGGACGTAGCTGCCCAGTCCCGGCGGCAGGCCGTAGGCGAGGACCTCGACGACGCCGCCGAGGGTTTCGCCTTCCTTGTGCGCGACGTCGACCTCGGCCACCATGGCGTCGGAGGTCTCGCGGTCGAAGCAGCGCAGCGGGTCGGAGTCGAGGGCCAGGACGTTGTCAGGGACCGGCAGCGGCCGGCCTTCCGGAACGGCGACGCTGGCGATGGAAACGGTGTGGGAAACGAGCTCGATGCCGAGCTGCTTCAGGAATGCCGCGGCGACGGTGCCGAGCGCCACCCGGGTGGCGGTCTCGCGTGCGCTGGCGCGCTCCAGGACGGGCCGGGCCTCGTCGAAGCCGTACTTCTGCATGCCGGTGAAATCGGCGTGCCCGGGCCGGGGCCGGGTCAGCGGGGCGTTCCGCGCCTGGTCGGCCAGGATCTCGGGGGCCACGGGATCGGCAGACATGATCTGCTCCCACTTGGGCCATTCGGTGTTGCCGATCTGGATGGCAACGGGGCCCCCCTGGGTCAGTCCGTGGCGGACGCCGCCGAGGATCGTGACCACGTCCTGTTCAAATTTCATCCGCGCACCGCGGCCGTAGCCGAGGCGCCGGCGGGCCAGCGCCTCCGCGACCAGGGCGCCGGTGAGCTCGACACCGGCGGGCACGCCTTCAATTATTCCGACCAGTGCCGGACCATGGGATTCTCCGGCAGTCAACCAACGCAACATAAATTCCATCCTGCCATGTCCGGCACTTACACCACGCGTCGAGGGGCCCCGACTGCGTCACACATCACATCTGTGACTTCGGCCGGAACCGCCCCGCCCAGCCCGGTGAAGTGGCGGACCTGTTCCACCGCCTGGTAGATCAGCATTTCCAGGCCGGGAACAACTTTGCCGCCGGCGTCCTGCCAGACGGAGGCGATCCGGCTGGGCCACGGATCGTACGCCACATCCAGCAGCACGCCCGGTTTTCCGGGGGCCGGTCCGGAGGCGGTTCCGCGGGCGGATTCCCGCTGCAGTTCCCGCCGCACCTCGGCGGCAAGCCGGTCGGCGGCGCGGGGCGGCAGGGTGGAGATGACGACGTCGGCCGCGGCGATGGCGGCGGCCGCGCCGGCGATCGGGAGCACCTGCACAGGGAGCCCGAGGGCAGCAGCGGCGGCGCGGGCTTCGGCGGCGCGGCTGACATCGCGCACGAACACGTCAGCGCCCGGAGCGCCCAACTCCTTCAGGGCAGCGAGGGCGGCGGCCGCCGTCCCGCCGCCGCCCAGCACGACGGCGGTGGGCGCGGCTGCGGCCCCCGCGTGCCGGAGGGCGTTGACGATGCCGGCGACGTCGGTGTTGTACCCGATGAGGCGGGTGGAGGCGCTGTTTTCTCCGGACGGGCCGGATCCGGAATCGCCGCGCTCAAAAGCGACAGTGTTGACGACGCCCAGGGTGCGTGCCACACCGCGGATCTCGTCCATTTCCCGGACCATGGCGGACTTCAGCGGCATGGTCACCGACAATCCGCGCCAGCCGCCATCCTTCCGTACCTCGTCCCGCACGGCGGCCATAAAATCCGGCAGCTGCTCCTCGGTCACGTCAATGGCCGAGTAGGCAAGCTCCACGCCGAGGTAGGCGTACGCGGCCCGGTGCAGGGCCGGGGACTTCGAATGGCCGATGGGGTGTCCGAGTACGGCAGCCCGCAGCGTCATACGCAGCGTCCCGGGTTTGACGCGCACCAGTCGTTGTACATGGCCACGTAGGTGTTGTGCTCCGCCAGCGTCCTGGAGAACTTCGTCTCCTTGGTGTCGAGGTTGATGGTCACCCAGTACAGGTAGTCGTTGGCCTTGGGCTTCGCGGCGGCGTCGATGGCCGTCTTCCCGGGCGATCCGATCGGCCCGGCCGGCAGGCCGGTGTTGGCGTAGGTGTTGTACGGGTTGGACTTGTCGGCCTTCTGGACCTCGTCGATGTGGAAGCTCCTGATGCCGAGCCCGTAGGTGACCGTGGCGTCGGACTGGATCAGCCCGTTCGTCTCTGTGTTGCCCGGCTTGAGCCGGTTGTAGATCGCCCCCGCGACGTCACCGTATTCCGCCTGGCCGCCTTCGGCCTGGACGATGCTGGCAACGGTGACGACGTCGTATTGCCTGCCCGGATCCGTGACGCCCTGGGCCTTGAGCTCGTCCACGGTAGTGGTCACGAGCTTCTGCAGGATGGCCTTGCCGGAGGTGCCCAGCGGGAAGCGGAATTCGCCCGGGGCGAGGAAGCCCTCGAGGTTCTTAGCCTTGTCCTGGACGCCGAACTGCGCCGGCGCATCGCTGAGGGCCTTGAGCTGGGCCGCGGGGATCCCGGTGCCCTCGGAAATTGCCTGCAGGGATTCGCTGATCCTCAACCCGGCACTCAGGGCGAAGTACATGACCTTGCCCTTGTCCTTGTTCAGCAGCACATCCACGGCGTCGGAGTTCTTCATCTCCAGGCGCATGGTGAAGTCACCGGGGCTCAGCGCCCCGCCGGAGGCCGTGAAGGCCTTGAGGAAGGTATCGGCGTTCGCGACGACCTTCTTGGCCTGGAGTTCCGTGGCGACGGACTTGGGGCCGGCGCCTTCCGGCACGGTGATCGTCACCTGGCCTGTGCCCGGTCCGGGGAAGTCGGCGGCGGTGTCGCTTCCGAGGAGCGGTTTGAGGAACTGCGCGCCGACGACGACCGCGACCACGAACACCGTCAGCGTCAGCACCAGGGCCAGGAAACGACGGCGGCGCCGGACCTTCTTGGACGGGCCCTTGACGGTGCGGATGCTCGCGGCTCCTGTCAGTTCATGGCCGGGCCCGGCCGGATAGTCGTTTTCGTCTGTGTCGTGCAGGTCTGTGTCGTGCAGGTCTGCGGCGTGCACCGCTGCGGCGTCGTAGGCCTGGCCGGCCTCATCATCCGGGCGGGCAGCGTAGCCGTCGTGGAATTCAGCCTCATGATGGGCTTCATAGCCGTGCTCCGGTACCGGCTGATGATGCTGCCCGTCCGCGTGCGGGATCCCGCCCGCGAACTCCTGCACAGCGGCTTCCTGCACAGCGAACTCCTGCACAGCGGCTTCCTGCACAGCGAACTCCTGCACAGCGGCTTCCTGGACGGGCTCTTCATGGACGGTGGGGGCTGCCTCCGGCAGCTCCGGGGTGTCGGCTGGCGGGAGCGGCGCGGAGGCCTCCGGCGCTTCCGGCTCGACGGCTTCCGGCGTTTCCGCCGTCTGAGTTTCCGCCGTCTGAGTTTGCCCCGTCTGAGTTTCCGCCGGCTGAGTTTGCCCCGGCTGAATTTCTGTTGGCCGGACTGCGGCTGGTGCCGGCGGCACTGCCGCCGTCGGCGTGCGTTCGCCGGTCTCGAAAGCCTGCGGCGGGATCAGGTTGTGACCCTGGGTCGCAAGGAACTTCTCCCGGGCCCTGAGCTCCTTGCGCGTCAGCGGCCGGTCGGCACCGCCGGAAGCGACACCTGCGGTGTCGTCACTGTTGACGGGGCTCACTGTAGCCTTCCATGTTGTGCTGATCGCGGTTGTGCTGATCGCGGTTGTGCTGCTGGCGTTCTGCTGCTTCGTCGGCGCCGTTACCGGCCGGCCCCGGAGCGGACTCCGCGTAAACGCGGCTTCCGATCTCCGTTCCCCTGGCCTTTTGCATATCGATCGCGTGCTGCAGGATACCAGCGGCCGCAACCTGATCAACCACTTTACGGTGGTCCCGGCTGCTCATGCCAGCTTCGCGGAGATTGCGGTGGGCCGTCACGGTGCTCAGCCGCTCATCCACGAGGCGCACCGGCACCCCGGACCCGCTGTCCCTGAGCGCACCGGCCAGTAACGTGGCGTAGTCCGTCGCCATCCGGGCCGAAGCATGCTCCTCGCCCTTCATCGTCCGCGGCAGGCCCACGAAGATCTCCACGGCGCCCAGCTCCACGGCCAGGGCCGCCAGGATGCGCACGTCGGTGTTCTTCTTCGCGTTCCGGTCCAGGGTCCGCAGCGGGGTCGCCAGGATGGAGTCGCGGTCACAGACCGCCACGCCGACCCGGACGGTGCCGACGTCCACCCCCAGTTTCACACCCCGGGGGTAGACGCCGGGCTCAGCAGCTTCAGTCACGTCGTTTCCCGTTATCGCCGGGTGATGGCATCCACGACGGCGGCCAGGGCAGCGCCGACCTTGGCGGCGTCCGTGCCGCCGCCCTGGGCGACGTCGTCCTTGCCGCCGCCGCCGCCGCCGAGGATTCCGGCGGCGAGCCGCACGAGGGCGCCCGCCTTCACACCGGCCGTCCGGGCGGCTTCGTTGGTGGCGATGAGGATCACCGGGCGGTCGTTGCTGACACCGGCGACGGCGACGGCGGCGGGCCCGGAGCCGAGGCGGGTCCGCAGGTCCAGGGCGAGGCCGCGGAGGTCATCCGCGCCGCTGACCTGGCCGGCGTCGTGCGCGATGACCTTGATCCCGGCGGCGTCCCGGGCGGTCCCGACGAGCTGCGCGGCGGCGGCCGTGAGCTGGGCCTTGCGCAGCCGCTCGAGTTCCTTCTCGGCCGTCTTGAGCTTGGTCAGCGTGGTGGCGATCCGGTCCGCGAGGAGCCCGGACGGGACCTTGAGCATTTCGGTCAGCTCGGTCACGAGGGCGCGCTCGGCGGCCAGGTGCCGGAAGGCGTCCATTCCGACGAAGGCCTCCACGCGGCGGTTTCCGGACCCGACGGACTGGTCCCCGAGCAGGGACAGGCTGCCGATCAGGGCGGTGTTCCCTACGTGGGTGCCGCCGCAGAGCTCCCGGGACCAGGCGCCGTCGATCTCCACGACGCGGACCTCGTTGCCGTAGTTCTCGCCGAAGAGCGCCATGGCGCCGAGGGCCTTGGCCTGGGCGAGGCCCATGACCTTCGTTTCCACCCGGAAGTTGTTGCGGATGGCGATGTTGGAGACTTCCTCGATCTCGGACCGGGTGGCGGCGCTGAGGCCCTCGCCCCAGGCGAAGTCGAAGCGGAGGTAGCCGGCCTTGTTGAACGAGCCGCGCTGCAGGGCTTCCGGGCCGAGGATCTGGTGCAGGGCCGCGTGCACGATGTGCGTGCCGGTGTGGGCCTGCTCGGCGGCGTGGCGGCGTTCGGCGTCCACGGCGGCCAGGACCTGCGAGTCGGCGCCGATCTCGCCTTCGCGGACGATCGCCTTGTGCACGCTCAGGCCCTTGATGGGGAGCTGGACGTCCAGGACCTCGACGACGAAGCCGTCGCCGGTGATCAGCCCGGTGTCCGCCGACTGGCCGCCGGCCTCGGCGTAGAACGGGGTCTCGGCAAGCACGAGTTCGATTTCCTCGCCGGTGGATGCGTGCGCGACCTTCCGGCCGCCGGACAGGATGCCGCGGACCTTGGACTCGCCGGAGAGGTCGGTATAGCCGGTGAAGACGGTCTCACCGGCGGTGAGCAGTTCCTGGAAGGCGCTGAGATCGGCGTGCGCGCCCTTCTTGCCCTTGGCGTCCGCCTGGGCGCGGTGGCGCTGTTCGAGCATGAGCTTGCGGAATTCGGGCTCGTCGACCTTGAGCCCGGCTTCCTCCGCCATTTCCAGGGTGAGGTCGATCGGGAAGCCGTAGGTGTCGTGCAGGGCGAAGGCGTCGGCGCCGGAGAGCGGATTGCCGGCGGCCTTGGACTCCTTCACGGCGTCTTCGAGCCGCGCCGTGCCCGAGGCGATGGTGCGCAGGAAGGCCTTTTCTTCGGCGTAGGCGATCCGGCTGATGCGGTCGAAGTCCGTCTCCACGATGGGGTAGACGCCCTTCATGGCGTCCCGGGACGCGGGCAGGAGATCGGGGAGGCAGGCCTTTTCGACGCCGAGCAGGCGCATGGAGCGCACGGCGCGGCGGATCAGGCGGCGCAGCACGTAGCCGCGGCCCTCGTTCGTGGGGGTGACGCCGTCGGCGATCAGCATGAGGGCGGAGCGGATGTGGTCGGCGACGACGCGCATCCTGACGTCGTCGGTGTGGTGCGGGTCCTCGGGGGTCTCGGCGGAGGTGTATTCGCGGCCGGAGAGGGCCGCGGCCCTGTCGATCACGGGGCGGACCTGGTCCGTCTCGTACATGTTCTCGACGCCCTGCAGGATCATCGCGAGGCGCTCCATGCCGAGGCCTGTGTCGATGTTCTTCATCGGCAGTTCGCCGGTGATGTCGAAGTCCACCTTGGAGCGGACGTTGTCGATCTGGTACTGCATGAACACGAGGTTCCAGATTTCGATGTACCGGGTCTCATCGGCGATGGGGCCGCCCTCGACGCCATACGACGGCCCGCGGTCGTAGTAGATCTCGGAGCAGGGGCCGGCGGGGCCGGGCTGGCCGGTGGACCAGTAGTTGTCCGCCTTGCCCATCCGCTGGATCCGCCCGGCCGGGACGCCGGTGTTCTTCAGCCACAGCTCTTTGGCCTCGTCGTCCTCTTCGTAGACGGTGACCCAGAGGCGCTCGGGGTCCAGGCCGTAGCCGCCGTCGTCCACGCTCGTGGTGAGCAGTTCCCAGGCGAACCTGATGGCGTCTTCCTTGAAGTAGTCGCCGAAGGAGAAGTTGCCGCACATCTGGAAGAAGGTGCCGTGGCGGGCTGTCTTGCCGACTTCCTCGATGTCGCCGGTCCGGATGCACTTCTGCACGCTCGTGGCCCGCTTGTAGGGGGCCTCCTCGCGCGCGGTCAGGTACGGGATGAACGGGACCATGCCGGCCACCGTGAACAGCAGGGAAGGGTCGCTGGAGACCAGGGAGGCGGAAGGAACCGCGGTGTGGCCCTTGCTGACAAAAAAGTCGATCCAGCGCTTGGTGATCTCCTGCGACTTCATGAGCTGATTACATACCCTTCAATATTCACTGCGTATTTTGTCCACGCGCGTAGTCCGCGGAACAAGCTTGATTCCGGGGTGTGGGTCCCGGTATTGGTTTTTTGTGGTGGCTGCGGCGGCCGTGCGAGTGGCGCTGTTAGCTGCCCTGCCCACCGCCTGCGAGCGGCCCTGTTAGCTGCCTCCGGCGGAGTCCGCTCTTTCCAATTCTCTCCCGGCTAGCGCCGGAGTGCATCCTGGCTGTTGACGACTGTGTCTATGCCAGCGTGTATGCCCAGGGCCGTGCGGAGTTCGGTTTCCCGCTCGGCCATCCCTTCCCGGACGGCATCCGCGAAGTCATACAGGCCGTCGGCGAGCCGTCCTACCGCCCGGTTCAGGCCCTCAGGGCCGAGGTTCGACTGTGCCTGGGTGATCTTGCGGAAGGCGATGACGCCGATTGCGACGCCGATTCCCATCCAGATGATTCTGTTCATGTCAGGTTCTCCAGCTGGATTCAGCGGCTGCGGCGGCCGGTGGTGGGCTTCTTGCGGGCGGTGAAGGCAGAGCGCACGCCGTAGCTGAAGGCGGCCACCTTGATCAGCGGGGACCCCACGGTGGCGGCCATAAGCGAGGACAGCGCCGAAATGTTGGCGGAAGCGTCCGAGACGTTGGAGGCGATCCCGTCGACCTTCTTCAGCTGCTGGTTGGTGGTGGAGACGGTGGCGGTGACTTCGTCCATGAGCGGAGTGGCGCCGTCGCTGATCGAGCGGATGGAGGTCCGCACCTCGTCAAGTACTCCGCCGAGCTTCAAAATCGGCACGGCGAGCAGCAGGACCAGCAGTGCAAACACCCCGGCCGCGATCAGGCCGGCAATATCGCCACCAGACATAGACATTCATCTCCTTGTTGCGTCTTGTTCCTGCAGGTCAATGTGTTCCTGCAGATCACTCCGGGTGGCGCGGACGGCATCCGGAGAACTCCCCCAAGTACCTTACATACAAAGAAGCCCGCGGCGCTTGCCGCGGGCTTCGTTGTATGTACTGCGTTTGATCCGGGTTGGATCTAGCGTGCGTAGAATTCCACGACGAGCTGCTCTTCGCAGGTCACGGGGATCTCGGTGCGCTTGGGGCGGCGGACCAGGCGGGCCTGGAGGGCGTCAAGCTTGACGTCCAGGTAAGCCGGGACCATCGGCAGGACGTCGCGGTGTGCGCCGGCTGCTGCAACCTGGAACGGGGGCATGACTTCGCTGCGGCTGTGGACGTGGACCAGCTGGCCCTCGCCGACGCGGAAGGACGGGCGGTCGACGCGGATGCCGTCAACCAGGATGTGGCGGTGCACCACCAGCTGGCGGGCCTGGGCGATGGTGCGGGCGAAGCCGGCACGCAGCACGAGGGCGTCGAGGCGCATTTCGAGCAGTTCGATCAGGTTTTCACCGGTCAGGCCCTTGGTGCGGCGTGCTTCTTCGAAGGCACGGGTCATCTGGGCTTCGCGGATGCCGTACTGGGCGCGCAGACGCTGCTTTTCGCGCAGACGTACGGCGTAGTCGGAGTCCTGCTTCTTGCGGGCACGGCCATGCTCACCGGGGCCGTACGGGCGGCGCTCCATGTACTTGGCGGCCTTGGGGGTCAGAGCGATGCCGAGTGCACGCGAGAGGCGTGCTGTACGGCGAGCACGAGTGTTGTTAGCCACTTGTGTCCTTCCAATATCTGCGGTGTGTCAGTGTTACTGGCCTCCACGATGGAGAGCATCGGCCAACCGCTGCCTTTTGCTACTGGGCACAGGGCAACCCCAAACAAAACTGAATTGAATCAGGAATTTGGTGGAGTGTGCGTCCGTGCCTTGCCAGACAACGAACAAGCTTATCAGATTTTAGCGTGCACTCCGCCGCTGCCCCGCCTGCCGAGCGACGCCGCGCCCAGGAACTCAACGGCCACGAACGATTCCGGCCCCACTACCCATTCATCGTGGCCGGGAGGAATCGCGTACGTGTCGTTGGCACGGATGGTGGAGCGCAGTCCGTCCGATGATTGAACTTCCATCACGCCGGAGATGCAGAATCCCAGATGGTGGTGCTGGCACAACCCCGTCCCGTCGAAGGATTTGAGGCACTCCGACCACCGCCAGCCCGGGTCCAGAATGAGCCGGGCCACGGAGTAGTCGTTCACGCTGACAAGATCGAATTCGGCCTTCTCCGGGCACCGCTTCTTGTCCGGGGCATCGAAGGACTTAACGGCCAAAGCTGTGACGATATTGACGGACATGGGACACTACCTGGGATCCGGGACGAGGGCACTTGGGTTGGCTCCAGGCTGATGATGTGCCGGCCGCCGGCCTGGGGCTGGAACAGGAATATCCGGCAAGGTGTGCCGTGGTCCCCCAAAGCGCACGCTCATGACGCACTCGTTTAACGCACGCACGTCCAGCAGGTCGATGCTGAACTTGTTTCTACGTTAGACCTCGCGTGCGGGAAGTCAAGGGAGGGGAAGTCAAGGGAGGGGAAGTCAGGAGAGGGGTGTCAGGAGGCGGATTCACTGGCGGCCCCGTCAGGTGCCGCGGATGATCTTCCGCAGGCGCTCCAGCCGGGTGGCGATGTCCCGCTCCGCGCCGTTGGCCGTGGGTTCGTAGTAGTCGCGGCCCACCAGGTCGTCGGGCGGGTATTGCTGGGCGGCCACCGAGTGCGGGGCGTCGTGGGCGTATTTGTAGCCCTGCCCGTGGCCCAGCTGCTTGGAGCCCGGGTAGTGGGCGTCGCGCAGGTGGGCGGGAACGCCGTTGCCCAGGCCTGCGCGGACGTCGGCGACCGCCTTGTTGATGCCCAGGTAGGCGGCATTGGATTTGGGGGCCGTGGCCAGGTGGACCACTGCCTCCGCCAGCACGATCCGGCCCTCCGGCATGCCGATCAGCTGCACGGCCTGCGCCGCCGCGACCGCGGTCTGCAGGGCCGTGGGATCGGCCATGCCGATATCCTCGGCGGCCGAGATGACGATGCGCCGTGCCACGAACCGCGGGTCCTCCCCCGCCTCGAGCATCCGGGCGAGGTAGTGCAGCGCGGCGTCGACGTCGGAGCCGCGGATCGACTTGATGAACGCGCTGGCGACGTCGTAGTGCTGGTCCCCGGCGCGGTCGTAGCGGACGGCGGCGACATCGAGCGCGCGTTCGGTGTGCTTCAGGCCGATCTTTACCGGATCCGAGGCGGCGCCTCCGACGTCGGTTTCTTCGTCTGCGCCTCCGCCGCCGGCAACGTCGTCCGCGTCCCCGAAGGCCACGCCCGCGGCCGCTTCCAGCGCGGTCAGCGCCCGGCGGGCGTCCCCGCCGGAGAGCCGGACGAGGTGGGCCATGGCCTCGGCGCTGAGTTCGACCCTGCCGTCCAGCCCCCGGACGTCCGTGACGGCCCGCAGCAGCAGGCCCTCGATGTCGGCGTCGGTGAGCGGTTTGAGGGTCAGCAGCAGGGACCGGGAGAGCAGCGGGGAGACCACCGAGAAGGACGGGTTCTCGGTGGTCGCCGCCACGAGCACCACCCAGCGGTTCTCGACGCCGGGCAGGAGGGCGTCCTGCTGGGCCTTGTTGAAGCGGTGGATCTCGTCCAGGAAGAGCACTGTGGTGGTCTTGAACAGATCCCGGGCGGTCAGGGCCTCCTCCATGACGCGCCGGACGTCCTTGACGCCGGCGGTGATGGCCGAGAGCTCGACGAACTTCCGGCCAGGCCCCTTGGCGATCACATGCGCCAGCGTCGTTTTACCGGTGCCGGGAGGTCCCCAGAGGATCAGCGAACTCGGACCTGCGGGGCCGGTCGCGTCCGTGCCCGCGGCCAGCTGGCGCAGCGGGGAGCCTGCGCCCAGCAGATGCTGCTGCCCCACCACGTCATCCAGGGTGCGCGGCCGCATCCGGACCGCCAGCGGGCTGCGCGGCGAGGCGGGCCGGCCTGCGCGGCCGGCTTCGGAGGCCCTGCCGTCGCCGTCGTCGGCCTCGTCGGCATCGTCGGTGTCCGTCCCCGAGCCAAATAGATCATCCACATAGATAGGCTACTTGTAGTTGTCCGGTGCCGATCACCGGCGCCGGCCCCGGCAACCGGCCAGCCCAACATTGGAGACACGCGCGATGGCATCCCCTGACTTACGGCTGGCCTTCGTCTCCGGCGCGCGGCTCCCGGGGTGGGTGGAGCGGTTCGCCGCGAGCCACGGCGAGCTGGTCCAGGAGGAGCTCGACGGCGGCCTCCGGCTGCGTGCCGCGGACGGGGCCGCCGCGCTGCTCCAGCCGCCGTGGCCGGTGGACGGCCGTCCCGGCCGGGGCGGCGATGCCGTGTCCCGGCTGGCCGCGCTCGCCTCGCAGCCGCGATGCCTCGGCGCGGTGCTGGTCCGCCGCGGCGGCTATTCCGTGGCCGTGGTCAGCGGCGGAGCTGTGCTCGCGTCCAAGACCGGCACCCGCCATGTCCAGTCCCGCACGGCCGCCGGCGGCTGGTCCCAGCAGCGCTTCGCCCGGCGCCGCGCGAACCAGGCCGATGCCCTGGTGGAGGCCGTCGCGGAGCATGCCGCGAGGATTTTGGCGGACCACCGGATCGAGTATGTGGCGCCGGGCGGTGACAGGACCCTGGCCGAGCTGGTGCTGGCCGAGCCGGTGCTGAAGCAGTACGCCGCCCTGGCGCGGCTGGCGTTCCTGGACGTCCCGGATCCGCGCGCCGCGGCCCTGAAGAAGGCCGCCGGGGACCTGTGCTCGGTGCGGATCCTGGTGAGCGACCCGCCCACCTAGCTCACGGGGCGCGGTTTATTCCTCCGGCGCGAGCGTGACCGTGACGCCGTTGAGTTCCTCGCTGAAATCGAGCTGGCAGGAGAGCCTCTAGTAGGTCGTGGCCGCCCTGCCGACGAACGGAACGCACACCTGCGTGTCCACGATGCCGACCGGCCAGAGACCGGACCTGAGCTGTTCATCCGCATCAGGCCAGTCCAGGGCGGAGTCTTAGCCGCCCGGAAACGTCAAGGAGTAGGGCCTACGCTGCGACGGTATTTCGACTTTCTCCACTTCCACAGTATTGCTGCCCCCAGAGGCAATTACGCAAGAATCTCGTTGCACAATTGAGCCCGGCCAAGCAGCCCACGTTGAACTGGATCGGTCGAGAGGCGAACCGTGGAGTTTCATCAGCCTCGACTGGAGACGATTACGCAGTGATAAAACCGTAATTTGATTTGAGGGCCTTGACACGGCAGAGAAGCCGCCTGTACGTTGGACGCACTCTTGACGGAAGAACCGGAATTCCTACTAACTTCTGGAACTTCCTTCAACGCGCAATTTGTCCGGGCTCCTGAATTAACAGTGGATCACCCGTCTGCTATCTTGCCGATGCCTCGGCGAATGTGGAATTGATTGTGCTGGGCTTGCTGGAAGCCCTCTCCTCCTTGCGCCACGGTCTCAACATTACCCCTAATCGCGCCCAACAGCGCTTGATATAGGAGGTCTCCGTGCCGAGCCTAATTACCTGCCGTCAAGGCATTCGTTGCCAATATGACTAACAAGAACGCCGGGTTGTGCCTTCCGAAGCTCCGACGTCCAGGCGCCCGTCGTGGGAAACATGGGGCGACACCCCGAAGCACAAAGGTGCAATCCCGCTCCTCATTTAGACAGGTGGGGCTTAGCCCGAGGCGCACAGAATACGCGTGATTCGATTTGCGATGGTCGGCGGTCCGCGCACCATCCGAAATCTAGTCCCCCTGCCACGTCCGCCGCAAGTTACCTTTTGCCGCTTTGATGGCAACAAACGAAACGATTATTTCTACTTCTCAGGCAGGATTCCGCATGGCGGCGCAGGTGCCGCGCGTGATGAGTGACGCCAACTGAAGAATTGAAAGGCCTTGCTGTGATATCACTTTACGCTTTGCTGATCGTCTTATTAACCGGCCTATTGGTGACCACGTTGGTAGGGAAAGCCTTGGTTCACCGCAGGTTTCGGCACCCCACTGCGCTCCGCGGGCTCGCAGTCGCAGTGACCAGTGTGCTGCTTCTGGCGAACCTTACCGCGTTTGTCTTGGATCCTATGGGACTCTGGCTGGCGGCCGACCTAACGGCAACGACGGCAGGATTGACGATAGCAGCCGTTCCGATGGCTTCACTGCGAATCCGGAGGTCTCCCGCCCGTCACCCTCGGCGAGTGCTGGCCATTGCCGCCCACCCGGACGACCTCGAACTTGCCTGCGGCGGAACGCTGGCGAAGTTCGTGGATTCAGGCCATGAGGTACAAGAGTTGGTGATGAGCGACGGCGAGCGGGGCGGAAACGTGGAGGCACGTTGCGGTGAGGCACGTCGGGGCGCGTCCTTCCTTGGGCTGGCCGGGTTACAGCACTTCAGTTTCACGGACGCCGACTTGGCCGGCCACGCCCAAGAAATGATTCAGGAGATTGAAGCCGCGATCGCGCGCTTCAAGCCAGACATCATCCTCACCCACTCGCATCACGACTATCATCAGGACCACCAGGCAGTCCACGCCGCCACTTTGCGTGCCGCGCGTCGGCACTCGTCGATCCTCTGTTATGAGAGCCCTTCTGCCACGCGTGAATTCGATCCCTGCGTCTTCGTTGATATCGACGATTACGTGGAAGCGAAAGTGCAAGCGGTACTGATGCACGGCGACCAGCGCGACAAACCCTACATGGCCGCCGAGAGGCTCCGCGGAATCGCGATCTTCCGCGGCGCCCAGGCGAGGCGGAAAGTTGCGGAAGCCTTTGAGCCCGTCCGCATGCTGGCGACTGAGATGGGAAGCTTTGAAGCCGAAAGTATTGGCAGACGGGTGATCGCGGTCCATCCCGAGAGCAGCAGAGAATCTCGTCGATCAGCCCTGAACCAGACTTGTTGGGAGGCAGCACTGCCGAAGCAGCCAATGCCATACGGAGAGCAGTTGGCTCGGATGGACTGGGACCAGGACCGGGCAGGCGCGCGACCGGAAGATACCGACCATGCGAACCGGTAACCCATGAGTCTTTGGTCTCCGATGTCCTGCTAGCTGGCCGCTTCCACTGCCGTCACTTCGTATTACTACATGCTGCAGCGATCGTACCTACTGCACGATTGGGCACCAGGCAAGTCCACCTGAAATGTCTGCAGTGCTGCCGCGCCGACGTCCTCTAATTAGGGCGCGACGGCACCTCCAATGTCCCTAAATATCTTGAAATGGTGAGGCCCGTGACTATTCCCAATCAAGTTCCAATTGTGCGCTCTGAGTCGAGCATCTCGTCACGGACGGCGTCGGTGAGCGCGGTCATCCCCACCCTGAATGAGGCTATGAATCTGCCGTGGGTTCTTCGCCGCATGCCTTCGTATGTTGACGAGGTGGTGATCGTCGATGGGCGTTCGCACGATCACACAGTAGACGTTGCGCGGGCCCTTCGCGCTGACGTGGTTGTCGTGGCCGAGCCGCGGGCGGGGAAGGGCTTCGCAGTTCGGAGCGGGTTCGCCGCTGCCTCGGGGGACATCATCGTCATGCTGGACGCCGACGGAAGTATGGATCCCCAGGAGATAGGCTGGTTCGTCTCCCCCCTTCAGCATGACTACGACTTCGTCAAGGGATCACGCTATGTCACCGGGGGCGGTTCCGAGGATCTGACGTGGTTGCGGAACGCAGGCAACAGGGTGCTGACAGAGTTGGCCAACGCCATGCTGCACAGCAACTACTCCGACCTTTGCTACGGATACATAGCTTTGCGTCGGGAATGCCTGGAGGTTCTGCAGTTGGAGTCCGACGGTTTTGAGATCGAGACCGAACTGATCGTCCGGGCAGCCAAGGCCGGCCTCCGGATTGCGGAAGTACCAAGCACCGAGCTTGACCGCATATCGGGAACCTCGCATCTACAGACGTTTCGTGACGGGTGGAGGGTCCTGCGCACGCTGGCGCGCGAGTGCAGCATTTGGGAGGCTCCAACAGCCGGCGCCCGTCCCGAAGCGCTCCGGAGGGTGAAGTATACGTACCCCAACGTCCGGTATCCCCGCATACCGACTGATCCACGGGCCGTTCTGGCCTTGGCAGAAGGAGTTTAATGTGTCTACTTCTAGTGAATCCCCCAATGCATCCGTGGTCATTTGTTCCTACACGGAGGAGCGCTGGGACCTGTTGATGGATGTCATCGGCTCCGTCCATGCCCAGACGCTTGTCCCGCAACAGGTGATCGTCGTGGTTGATTACAACGTGAACCTCTACAAGCGCCTCATCGCCACGGTAGAGGGCGCCACAGTCGTGGAGAATACGGGACCCCAAGGACTCTCCGGGGCACGCAACACCGGGGTCGGCCTCGTGACCTCTGACGTCGTTGCTTTTCTGGACGACGACGCTGTTGCATCCCCGGATTGGCTCGAGAGACTGACGGCTTTTTATGACGACGTGGATGTACTGGCCGTCGGTGGGCGCGTCGAGCCAGTGTGGGAAACAGTCCGTCCCGCCCACTTTGGCGAGGAACTTGACTGGATTGTCGGGTGCAGCCACCGCGGAATGCCCAAGGTCGCCTCTGAGGTGCGAAATGTCATCGGCTCAAACATGTCCTTTCGGCTTGACGTAGTTCGACGAGTCGGCGGCTTCAATGTTGAGCTTGGGCGTCAAGGCACGAAACCATTCGGCTGTGAGGAGACCGAGATCTGCATCCGGTCCGTCATAGGCACACCGGGGTCACGGGTGGTCTATGAACCGGCGGCCTTGGTGCACCACCATGTTCCGGCACACAGGGGGACACTGCGATACATGTTGTCGCGCTCCTGGTCGGAGGGGATCTCCAAGGCCCAAATGAGTCGAGTCGTAGGCCAGAAACGGGCTCTGGGACCGGAGCGGCGATATGTCCATAGTGTCGTACCCCGCGCCGTATTCGCTGGGGTGCTCGACTGGGCCCGAGGTTCCGACCCTTGGGGTCTAGCCCGGGCCGGGACTCTGGTCGCGGTGTTGGCGTTCACAGCTGCCGGATACATGAGAGGGCGGCAGCTTGCCTCCGGATCCCAACCCTTGAGGGCAGTCAAGGCCGCCCCGCGTGGACTAACTGAAGCGACGACGGAGGAAAGCAAATGAGCGTGCCTGTGAGGATGCAAAATGTTGATGATACGGACCTTGAGGTAGTACCCGCTATGGAGAGCCTCACCCCGCCCGATTGGCAGGGTGCGCGTTGGATTGGCTCCGTCGACCTCTGCAGCGTGGTGCAGCACTCGCGACTGAAACTGCTCGATTCTGGCGGGTATGAGCGCGCTAGATTGCTCGTCCGCGAGGGCTCATCCGTGCGAGGCTTTGTCGACGTCGAAGCTCCCGGCGGGCTGGTCGACTGCGGCCTCCTTACGGCTGCGGTGGAAGCGCTTCCAGAAGCGAGAGCCACCTCAGCTTCTGATTCCACGCCCGCCATCACGGTAATTGTCTGCACGAGGGATCGAGCCTCTCATCTCCGGGGCTCTCTTGCTGCCATACTGCGGCTCGACTATCCAAACTTCGAGGTTCTCGTGGTCGACAATGCCGCACGGACAACAGAGACCAGAGACATCGTGCGTGACGAGTTCCGTGATCCCCGCGTGAGTCTCATCGCCGAGCGCGTTCCAGGACTTGCCCATGCCCGCAACACGGGCCTTCGCCACGCGCGCGGGGACATTGTCGCTTTCACTGACGACGACACGGTGGTTGACCAGGGATGGCTCAGGGAAATTGCCGTCGGCTTCCGGCGCGCGCCTAACGTTGCCTGCGTCAGCGGGCTGGTGCCCGCCGGAGAACTACGCACGCGCACGCAAGCGTACTTCGAGGACCGAGTCAGCTGGTCAAAAAACATAGAACCAAAGGTTTTTTCGCTCGCCGAGCCTCCTGCCGATTTGCCGATGTTTCCCTTTACAAGCGGCGCATTCAGCACAGGTGCGAATTTCGCACTCGATCGACGCACCGCATTGAGTATTGGTGCTTTCGACACCGCCTTCGGTGCCGGCACCCGCACAGGCGGCGCAGAAGACATAGACATGTTCACCCGGCTGATTCTCAACGGCCACACACTCGTCGTCGAGCCGGCCGCCATCGTCTGGCATCGCCACCGTGACGACGTTGACGCGCTTCGCCTTCAGGCGCGCGCCTACGGCAACGCTCTGGGTGCCTGGATTACTAAGTTGCTCATGGACCCCCGCACCGCTCGATTGGCTCTCGCCAGGAGCCCCCATGCAGTACGTCGTCTATTGTCGCTGGCGCAGGGGACGGCAGAGAAGCCTGCAGGGGCAGCAACGGAATCTCTCGACGAATGGGATCGGGAGATCGCGAGGATAGGACGTCTCGAGCTTATCTCGGTGGCGCGCGGCCCCCTCAACTACCTGCTCCAGCGCAGGTCCGGTGAGAGGGTAGCCAGGTGAACGGCGAATCCCCCCTGGCCCCGAGACTTGCGTGCGTGATCCTCGCGCATGCTGATCCCGTGCACTTGCACCGTCTGATCGAGGCCCTCGAACCGTTCCCGATCTTTCTTCACATCGATGCCCGGACGCCCGACGCCACGTTTTCCGCGATGACAGCAAACCTTCCTTCTCGCTGCGCCCTTCTCAAGCGAACCGCCACCAGTTGGGGGCAATGGGGTTTAGTCGCCGCCGAGCTGGAAGGATACCGGGCAGCGCTTGAAGTCACAGAGGCAACACACGTCGCGCTATTTAGCGGCTCTGATTATCCGCTCGCACCCGCAAATGCTATAGCTGCCCTTTTGAAAGGGCACATCGGCGATTCGTTTGCTGAAGTGAACGAATTGCCCTACGCCAAGTGGGGCAGGAGCGGCGGCCTTTCGCGTCTACGCTATAGACACTGGGGTTTCGCAAAGCGGATGCTTCGCCTTCCCATTCCCAGGCGCCTACCTGAAAACATGATGTTTACCGGTGGGTCCCAATCGAAGGTTCTTGCACGTGACCACGCAAGAGCGGTCGTCGAGATAGCCGATGAGCACCGAGACCTTGTGCGGTTTTGGCGCCGGACTTGGGTGCCCGATGAGACGTTTGTTTACTCGATACTTAACTCGCCGCGTTTTGTACCGCACTGGAAGACGCAACTTGTGCCAACCAACCTGTGGTGGATTGGGTGGGATGAAACTCCTCGCAAGAGCCCGGCGTGGCTCGGAATGGAGCACGGAGACGTGCTCCTGAGCCGACAGAAGCCGGCAGCCCAGCAGGTCCCGATTCTCTTCGCGAGGAAATTTTCGACCGAGTTCAGCACCCCCGTCCTTGATGCCATCGATGCCCGTTTCTCTCTGCGCTCAAGTTCAACTTGTGCGGAGGAAGTGGTCCAAACATGAGCCCGAATAATCGTGAGACCAATCCAGACGGGACGGGGCCGCCCGACTCGAACCTGTTCGGGCGAGGCTTGCTCTACGTGGTCATATGGTCCCTCCAATTGGTCGCAGGGATCATCGTGTCGCCGATCCTCGCATATACACTGCCGCCCGCCGAGTTCGGAGCGCTCGCATCGGCAATAGCTCTCCACCAGGTCATTAGTGTTCTCGCCTTGCTGGGAATCGACAAGGCACTCGTGCTCCAACGATCTGAGGACGGGAACGACCGCGCATCTCGCGGTCTCATCACGGTCGCCATGGTGATAGCCCTGCTTGGTACATTGATCGTCGGCGTGACCGCGCCATTTTGGCGGTCCGCCATCGGCTTCGGAGCCTATCCTGATCTCATACTGGCCGTGATTCTTTGGACTGGCCCGGGCGCAGCTGTTCAGGTGATGCTGTCCCTATTGTTGACGGAGGATCGATTTCGCTCATTCGCGCTCCTGAGTGCTATCTCGGCAATGGGAGGACAGACCGTCGGCCTCATCCTACTGTTCACGCTTCACAACGATGCAACGACGTACGCGTGGGGCGGAGTTGCAAGCCAATTCTTGGCAATGGTTGTGGGCGTCGTACTTACACGGCCATCGATCCGTGGACTCGTCAACTGGTCCGTAGCTGCTCGGGCCATCAGGCTCGGGTTCCCCCTCGCGATGGCGGGGCTTGCCATCTTCCTACTCAGCGCTGGCGATCGAATCATAATTCAGGTTCTACAGGGTACGGAAGAAACCGGCCGCTACCAGGTAGCTTACGTCGTGGGCTCAGTCGTCATCCTCCTGCTTACGTTCACCGGCACAGCGTGGACGCCGCGCTTCGCAGCACTTCGCGACGATGCCGCCCGTTGGGCGCTCGCAGCACACTCGCGTGACGAGCTTTACCGGGTCCTCATGCCGATGATCCTGGGAGTCACTGTCGCTGCGCCGGTCGCGCTCAGGGTCGTCGCACCTCCCAGTTTTCGACCCGAATCACTCGCAATCGTCGTCTTCCTTGTCGCGGTGTCCGCTTTCCCGGTGGCTGCAAGTGGTGCGACCGGTCAACTGCTGATCACTCAGCGACGGGGCACAGTCATAGGACTAGTCACGGCTGTTGCCGCAGTCACCAACATCGTCCTCAACTTCATGCTCGTGCCGGCTCTTGGAATCCTAGGTGCAGCAGTCGCCACCGTTCTCGCGTATTCCCTGCTGGCGAAACTGCAGCGGAGGGCGCTTCCGGCGGAATCGATCCGCAACTCTCCGGCGCGCCTGGTTATCAAAGTGGTGGTCGTCATGCTGGTCGCTGCAGCTTCCATCCTCCTTCCCCAATCCCCCGAGTGGAACCTGGTCCGCGTCGTAGTTGCGCTCGGTTGCCTGCCGTGGTTCATAGGCGCGCTAAAGCGGGCGCGTGGGGGATCCGGCAGAATTCGTCGAAACGGCGCTTCCCGGGTCCGGCACCGAGCCGACCCCGGCACGCGCCACCCCACGCGCAGGAAGGTTCCAGCACTATGAGTACCTTGCCCGATGAGAAGTTGATGGCACGGGAGCCGGTGACACGTAAATACGGCCAGCTTCACGTAGGGGAACGTGGTCTAACCCTCTGCGGATTGGCGGCTGCTGCCTTTATTTTGGTTGACGTCGGCGGCCCACTCGTCGCTTCGTTCAAACTGGCAACGTGGTTGATTGTCCCGGGCTGGGTATTCCTACGTAGGCTTCCCGTGGCCAACCCGGCTACACGTTTGGCCGGGACTGTGGTGACTAGCGGTGTACTGGCGGCCGTATTCAGCCTTTTAATGGCCTGGACAGGTCTGTGGCATCCCCGGCTGGTCGCGATTGCAACGCTCGCAGCCGCATCCGCACTCATTTTCCTCACCGCCCGTAGTGCAGGATTAGCCTCTGATCCTGCTCGCCTGTGGATAAATCGGTTGCGTCAGTGCAGCCTCGTCGATCTAGTTCCGTGGTTGATCCTGGGTGGCGCTCTTCTGATGTGGAGTGTCGCGCTGGCAGCGACCGACACCGGGCAACTAGGCGACATGGGCTTGCTGGTCGCATATCCCGCTACTTGGTTCATTGCCGTGGGTCTGGCAACTGCGTTGTGCGTCTGGGGGGTAGTGGCCAGGCGGGTGGGTTCAACGTGGATAATGAGCGCCTCGATCACAGGTCTTGTAGTAATGCTTTACGCGTCCGCGAGCTTGCTGACCAGCGTTCCCCGATTGCCGTGGACGTACAAACATATTGCCGTAACGGACTTTGTCAGCGCCGCCGGTCGTGTTGATCCCTCGATCGACATATACAACCGGTGGCCCGGCTTCTTCTCTGTGAGCGCGTTTCTCGGTGAGGTAATTGGATACCGTGATGCACTGGCGTACGCGTCATGGGCGGAGATCGGATTCGCCCTCGCCGACGTCCTCATCGTCGTGGCCATCGCCCGCGCGATCTCTACAAATCCTCGTGTGTACTGGACGGCCGCCCTCGTATTCACGCTGACCAATTGGGTCGGCCAGAACTACTACGCCCCACAAGCCTTCGCTTTCACGCTCTACCTAGCCATGTGTCTCACGGCCCTCACCTTTCTTCGCAGCACTCCTTTCAAACGGGTGCGTTGGTCGACTGGAGTGCGCCCGCGAAGCGTCGCCGCGAGTGACGATTTTCCTGGCCGCGCTGTCCGCATAGCGGCTGTCGTCGCGATTCTTGTCCTCCAAGGGGTCATCGCAGCAACCCACCAACTGACCCCCTATATGGCTGTCCTTGGGCTCTGCCCGTTGTTTTTATTTGGATTCTTCAAGCCTAGATGGGCGGGCCCGGTACTGTTGGCAATCGCAATCGGCTACCTGCTTCCTAATTGGGACTACGTCGACAAGAGTTATGGGTTGTTGAGCGGCGTCGATTTCCTTGGAAACGCAAGTTACAGACTGACAACCGCTGGGACGATTACGGAGGCGGCACAGTGGCAGGCGCTGGCAGTGAACGTTCTCTCTGCCTTGACCGCCGTGCTCGCCTTGGCCGGGTACGTGCGCCATTTCCTGCGTGGCGAAGCGCAGATAACGCTGCTCGTAGGTTGGCTGGCCGCAGCGCCGTTGTTCGTTCTTCTCGGGCAATCATACGGCGGTGAGGGCCGGCTGCGCGTCTACCTGTTCGCATTGCCATGGTTGTCCATCGGGGTGGCCTGGCTTTTCTGGTCGGGACCGCTCAGAACCCGTAGAGCCGTTTACGGGGCGGCCCTTTCACTCGCCGCAATGGCTTTGCTGTTCACCGCCGTCTATTTTCAGCCCGAAGCGAAATACCGAGTTGCCGAAGCCGACGTAATTGCTTCCAAATGGCTTGACGCACGCGTCCACAACGGAGACTTAGTTTTCCAGACGTACGCTGAATATTTTCCGCTGCTGATTGGCCGAAACTATCCCTTCTATCTTCATGCGGGTGAACCATACTCCCTGCAATATCTTCTGAACTATGGGCAGGATCGAGTCAGCCCTGGCGATGTCGAAAATTATATCGATAACGCGCGGAGCGCGGATCGAAAATTCATCGTTTTTTCCGATAGCCAACAGCGGTATGCTGTACAGGAAGGCTTACTTCACGTCAGCGTTTTCCCAAAGATCGAGAACGAACTAGCTACCAGCGGCAAAGCGGAGAAGATATTCGACAACGGATCAGCCCGGATTTACCAGTTGATTACGACTGGTAGAGCAGCGAACATAACAATTCCCTGACAGGCGTCTTTGATGTGACCTGCCGAAGAACAATCTTCTTAAGGTTCGACCTCCATGTGGGAGTAAAACCGTGAAGCGTTTCAGAGTTAAAATAATGCCAGCATTGGCCATTCTCGTGACTGGAATCATCATACTAATATCCTCAGCCGTGAACTCTATGAATATGCCAATCGGTGACCTGCCTGGTTGGAAGCAGATATTTGCACAGGACTTCGGTACTCCGGCTGCGCTAGGCCACATAAGCGAGGTTTATGGGGAAGACATGCGCGGCTATTCTCGGATCCGCGATACATCCCGTAATGGCATATACACACCCGACCGCGTGCTTTCCGTGTCCGGCGGCACACTCGATTATTACCTTCACACAGCTGGGGGCAATCCGAGAGTGGCAAGCGTGGTCCCCTTCGGTTATGAGGGGCAAATATACGGCCGCTACTCTATTAGATTTAGATCCGACTTCCTCCCCGGCTATAAAATTGCATTCTTGCTCTGGCCTGTGAGTGAAAACTGGAACGAGGGAGAGATCGATTGGCCGGAAGGCGACCTGAACGGAAAGATGTCCCCGGCCTCCGCAATTAAAGGATCCTTTGACAACGGTGCGATGGCGTTCGACCCGCCTACTCATTCGTACTCGCCGACTGATTCCTCGGATTGGCATGTGGCCACCACGGAATGGACCCCAGGAAAAGTCAAGTGGTTCTGGGACGGCGTACTCGTTAGCGAAACCACTCTGCCGTCCGGGGTCCCCACCACAAAATTCCGCTGGACGTGGCAAGCAGAGACCGAGCTCGGGTCCGACGCGCCTTTTCCGGACCCCAGGACCGCTGGACACGTGCAGGTAGATTGGGCTCTTCAGTACGCATACGCGCCGTCTCAATAGCCGTTCGTCGTGACGAAGGGTGTTCGCCCCATAACGCGGCCCCGGACAAGGTGTCCGGGACCCGTACCACTCAGCGGGGTGGGTTAGTTCCGTATCTTGCCTGGTTAAGGATGATCAGAGATCCAGCGTTGCGAATCCAGTAGCGGAGCTGGAATCAATGAAGGCCCAAGGAACAACATCAAACAACAGAACCACTTTCATGGACATGGAGGAGCTTCTGTTGTTACCAACGTGGCGTCACATGAGCTCCTATCACTCGCATCGACCGGACAATCGAGGATCTCCCGAAGAACCGCGACGTCGGCTCTCTTACTGCTAAAGCGAGGGCTTGTGCCAACTGGGACGCGCGGACATTGACAGCCTAGCTACCCGAATTACTCCATAGCCGCGTGGAACCGGTTAAAGTGTTCTCCTTCAATCAGGATGTCGAAAATGCTGCGGGCATGTCCGAAGGCACCGGCCTAAACGCCGACTACACCAGCTTGTAGCCTCCAACTTCCTGCCCAGGAGAACATCGTGTTCGGCGGAGCGGGGCACAAGGCGAATAGTTGGCGGACCCGGTTCATACTGTCCGTCACCTTTAACAATTTTGAGGCTCCGCTCCGACTGCCTGTCGTGCTGCTGCCGTCGACGTACTCATGATCAACCCCGTCCTGGCGCAGGAGATGTCGTTAGTGGTGCGCACCTGCTCTGGTACATTTACCACTAAAAAATCGTCGATTCCTCCAGGACGGCGAACACCCGGAGACGATCTAGAAAAGCTGTTGACCAGCGTCTACGCCCAGCTAGCAGCCGGTCAGGTGCCGCCTGGGCCGTTCCTGCCGGTACAGGTAGCGGCCGGTTTCGCGGAAGCCTGCCCCGACGTAGAGCTCGCGGGCGCCGGCGTTGGACGCCATCACGAGCAGCCAGAATCCGCCCAGCCCGCGCTGCGCGCCTTCACGCAGCAGCGCCTGCATGATCCGGGCGGCATGGCCGCGCCGGCGCGCGTCCGGACGGGTCGCCATGGCGTACAGACCGCCCCGGCCGGTTGCCCCGCCGGGAGGAACAGCGAGGCGTCCGACGGCGGCGGGGACGCCGTCGTCGTCCCGGACCAGGGCATAGAGCGAGGGGCAGCCGGCCAGGATCCCGCGGGCGACGGCGAGTTCCACGGCGCCGCCGCGGCCGTCAACGCTCCACCACAACCGCAGCCATTCCTCCGAAGGCCCGGCCGAAACCTCCACGCCAGCGTCAGGCTCCGCCGGCGGGGCGCCGGTCTCGGCGTCGCGGACCAGGATCAGTGTTTCGGACTGCCGGGTGAACCCTTCCTCATCCAGGAGGGCATTCAGCGCGTCGTAGCGCGGGTCATCGAAGACCTGGAAGATCAGCGGAAGACGCCGGGTCCGGTACCAGAGCCGGGCCGCGCGCAGGGCAGCGGGCCACCCTTGCGGGGTAGTTCCGGGCTCGCTGCGGGGCCACACCGAATTGGCCCGCTGCGTCACACCGGAGGCCGCGCGGAGCACCCAGCCGCCGCCGTCCTGCCGCTCGGCGGCAGGCCAGGCGGCGTCCATCAGCGCCTCGAGGTCGGGCACGGCTGCCATTTCTCCCCTGTCCTGCGGGCTGGTGTGGAACCTGGCGGAGACAGCAAGGGCTCCCCGGATTCCCGGGGAGCCCTTGCTGTCGACCAGATCGGACTATTTGGCCGTGTCGTCGGCCTTCTTGGCTTCCGGCTTGAAGTCGACGCCGGCTTCCTTGCGCTGCTGGGCCGTGATCGGCGCCGGTGCCTGGGTCAGCGGGTCGAAGCCGCCGCCGGACTTCGGGAAGGCGATGACGTCGCGGATGGACTCCACGCCGGCCAGCAGGGCAACCACGCGGTCCCAGCCGAAGGCGATGCCGCCGTGCGGAGGGGCGCCGAACTTGAAGCCCTCGAGGAGGAAGCCGAACTTGGTCTGGGCATCTGCCTTGTCCAGGCCCATCAGCTCGAAGACGCGCTCCTGGACCTCGCGCTCGTGGATACGGATGGAGCCGCCGCCGATTTCGTTGCCGTTGCAGACGATGTCGTAGGCGTAGGACAGCGCGGACTCGGGATCCTTGTCGAAGCTGTCCATGAACTCGGGCTTGGGCGAGGTGAACGCGTGGTGCACGGCGGTCCACTGGCCGGCGCCGACGGCGACGTCGCCGGACGCCACGGCTGCCGCTGCGGGTTCGAACATCGGGGCGTCAACGACCCAGACGAAGGCCCAGTCGTTCGGGTTGATGAGTCCGGTGCGGTGGCCGATCTCCACGCGGGCCGCACCCAGCAGGGCGCGGGAGGGGGACTTCTCGCCGGCGGCGAAGAAGATGCAGTCGCCGGGCTTGGCGCCGACGGCGTCGGCGAGGCCGGCGCGCTCGGTGTCGGTCAGGTTCTTGGCCACGGGACCGGTGAGCTCGCCGTCTTCCTTGTACAGGACGTAGGCCAGGCCCTTGGCGCCGCGCTGCTTGGCCCATTCCTGCCAGGCGTCGAGGGCGCGGCGTGCCTGCGAGGCGCCGCCCGGCATGACGACGGCGCCGACGTAGGGTGCCTTGAAGACGCCGAAGTTGGTGTCCTTGAAGAATTCGGTGAGCTCGGTCAGCTCCTGGCCGAAGCGCAGGTCCGGCTTGTCCGAGCCGTAGCGGGCCATGGCGTCGGCGTAGGTGATGCGCTGGATCGGTGTCGGGATCTCGACGTCGATCAGCTTCCACAGCGCCGTGACGATGCTTTCGCCGAGGCGGATGATGTCGTCCTGCTCCACGAAGCTGGCTTCGATGTCGAGCTGGGTGAATTCCGGCTGGCGGTCGGCGCGGAAGTCCTCATCGCGGTAGCAGCGGGCGATCTGGTAGTACTTCTCGAAGCCGCCCACCTGCAGGAGCTGCTTGAATAGCTGCGGGGACTGCGGCAGCGCGTACCAGGAGCCGGGTGCGAGGCGTGCGGGAACGACGAAGTCGCGGGCGCCTTCCGGCGTCGAACGCGTCAGCGTGGGGGTTTCGATCTCGACGAAACCGTCCTGGTGGAGCAGTTCGCGGGCCACCCGGTTGGCCTCGGAGCGCAGCCGCAGGTTGCGGGCGGGGCCGGGGCGGCGCAGGTCCAGGTAGCGGTGCTTGAGGCGGGCTTCCTCGCCGACCTCGACGTGCTCGTCGATCTGGAACGGCAGCGGGTCCGAGGTGTTGAGGATGGTGACCTTCTCGGCCATGACCTCGATCTCGCCGGTGGCCAGCGCGGGGTTCCCGTTGCCCTCGGGGCGCCGGGAGACCGTGCCGATGACCTGCAGCACAAACTCGTTGCGCAGGCCGTGGAAGACCTCTTCTTCACGGACGACAACCTGGGCGACGCCCGAAGCGTCGCGCAGGTCAACGAATGCGACACCACCGTGGTCACGACGCCGGCCGACCCAGCCGGCCAGGGTTACGGTTTGTCCAATGTGCTCGGAGCGAAGGGATCCGAGGTCATGTGTGCGCAGCACAGCACGCCTTTCTGAAGAAGACAGAGAAAAATCAGAACTCATGTTCAATAGGACCGTTACGGGAACGATCCCGTTCGAGTTTACCCGCTGAAAAGGCCCCTCCCGCCATGGCGGGCCCGCATCACGGCAAGGAGGCTCGGCCCCACATTGGAGGCCGGTGTGTTCGTGGTCTTCTCCCCCGCCTCAGGCCTTCAGGACGCGGACGTGCAGGTCTTCCTCCGCAGGAGTCCAGCTGGCCGGATCGGCGTCGGTCTGCTCGCCCGAGCGGATGTCCTTGACCTGGTGCTTGCCGTCGTCGTCCGTGAACCAGACGAAGGGGATGCCCCGGCGGTCGGCGAACTTGATCTGCTTGCCGAACTTCTCCGCCTTGGCCGCGACCTCGGTGGCGATGCCCCGGCCGCGCAGCGCCGCGGCGACGTCCTGCGCGGCGCCCCAGCTTTCATCGTTGGTGAGCGCCACGAGCACGGCGGTGGGAACGGAGCGTGAGGCCGTGGCGAGGTCCTGGCTGAGGATCCGGGAGACCAGGCGGGTCACGCCGATCGAGAGTCCGACGCCGGGGAACTTGCGGCTGCCCTTGCTGGCCAGGGCGTCGTAGCGCCCGCCGGAGCAGATCGAGCCGAGCTGTTCGTGGCCCACCAGCACGGTCTCCACAACTGTTCCGGTGTAGTAGTCCAGGCCGCGGGCGATGCTCAGGTCCGCGACCACCTTGCCGGGGGCCCGTTGGACGGCCGCGGCGATGACCTGCTCCAGTTCGTTCAGGCCTTCCTCCAGCTGCTCGTTGCTGACGCCCAGGGCGCGGACCTGCGCCACGAAGGAGGTGTCCCCGGTGCGGATCGAGGCGAGCTTCAGTGCGGCCTGCGCCTGCTCGTCCGTGGCGCCCAGCTCGGACTTGAGCAGCTCGGCGACCCTGGCCGGGCCGATCTTCTCGAGCTTGTCGATGCTGCGCAGCACCCCGGCGGTGTCCGTGAGCCCGATGCCGTTGTAGAAGCCCTCGGCCAGTTTGCGGTTGTTGATCCGGAGCAGGAAGTCGGGGATCGGCAGGGCGTTCAGGGCTTCGGCGATCACGAGCGCAATCTCGACGTCGTAGCGGAACGGCAGTTCGCCGTCGCCGACGACGTCGATGTCCGCCTGGGTGAACTCGCGGGCGCGGCCCTCCTGCGGGCGCTCGCCGCGCCAGACTTTCTGGATCTGGTAGCGGCGGAACGGGAAGGCGAGGTAGCCGGCGTTTTCCACGACGTAGCGGGCGAACGGCACGGTGAGGTCGAAGTGCAGGGCCAGGGCGTGCGGATCGGCTTTGCCCCCCGTGCGTACATCGCCGGCCGCTTCCCCTTCATCATCCTGGAGCCGGCTCAGGCCATAGACCTCTTTGTCGATTTCGCCCTTGCGCAGCAGCTGGCCCACCGTTTCCACGGCCCGGGTTTCGATCGACGAGAAGCCATGGAGTTCAAAGATCCGGCGCAGCGTGTCCAGCACATGCAGCTCCACCAGCCGTTCCTCGGGGAGCCACTCGGGGAATCCGGACAGGGAGGCTGTGCGTGCCATGGGGGATTTTCTCCTAAGGTAACAACGGCGGTTCCGGCTGCGTCCCGCACCGCATTCCTTCCGGCACGAAGTGTCGATAAAGAAGTGTCCGAAACGAAGCGTCCGAAACGGAGGCAGAACGGCGGCAGACCGGCCAGTCGTGCATAAACTGTGTGCGGCAGTCAGTTTATGCGTTCGGCGCCGGCATCTCTAATGCGGGCCCGCGCTGCACTGCTGCCGGCAGCTATGCTGCTGGACCGCGACGGCACCCCCGGGCCCGCCACGGGTTCAGCCTTACAACCAGGAGGACTTTTGGCGGCCAGTTCAAGGAGCGCCCGCGACGCCAAGCGGCGCGTCCAGCAGATGGAGGCAAAACGTGAGCTGCGCAAGGAGCAGGACAAGCGCCGGAAGCGCGACAACGTCCTCGCCGCCGGCGCCGGCACGGCGGCCATAGCCCTCGCCGTCGTGCTCCAGCTGACGGTCTTCTCCGCCAACCCCACCGAAGAGCAATTCGCGGCCGCCCAGGCGGACCTGGCGGCCCCTTCCGCGTCGGCGACGCCGTCGGCCACCCCCGCGGCGACCAACGGGGAGAACATCCCCAAGCCGGAAACCGCTGCGGGCAAGACGTTCACCGGCGAGCTCAAGCTGAACAGCGGGACGCTCGGCGTCGAACTGGACGGCACCCGGGCCCCGCAGGCAGCCGCCGTCTTCAAGTCCCTGGCGGACCAGAACTTCTACAACGGCGTCAGCTGCCACCGCCTGACCACGGCCGAGAACTTCGGCGTGCTGCAGTGCGGCTCCAAGGCCGGCGACGGCAGTTCCGATCCCTCCTACACCTGGGGTCCGCTGGAAAACACGCCGCCGGACAATAACTACCCGGCCGGAACCATCGCCGTCGCCAGGACCGGCGGAAACGCCCACGGCAACGGCACCCAGTTCTTCATCGTGTACAAGGACACCGTCATTCCGGCTGACGCGGCCGGCGGCTACACGGTGGTGGGCAAGGTCACGGCCGGGCTCGACGTCGTCACCGGGATCGCCGCGGCCGGCCTGAAGCCGGGCGGTGGCGCCACAGACGGCGCACCTGTGGAACCAGTCACGATAGACTCGTTCTCTCTGAAGTAACCAAACGGGGGCCCTCGTGGCCACGGTCCCGGTATTTCCCTCCAAGCGAAAGACTTCTAGCGGTGACAGACAGTCAGAAATCCGACGAAACATTGGCAGCAGCAGTTGCCAACGAGACCGAAGCCGACGTGGCGGCAGTCGAAGGCGAGGCCGCAGGCGGTGGCGCAGGCAGTGCCGCAGGCATGACGCCGGACGGGGCCGTGGACACGGCCGCAGGCAATGCAGCGCCTGAGGGCGCACCTGAGGCTGAGGCCCAGGCTGCAGCGGAGGCTGAGACAGCAGCGGCGGGCTCTCCTGAGCCTGCTGAACCGGCCGCAGAAGCCGCCACCGCAGCGGCGCCCGCCCCCACGCCGGCTCCCGCCCCCGTACCGGCGCCCGCTCCTGTACCTGCTCCCGTACCTGCTCCCGCGAGCCGCCCCGCGCCGTCACCGGCAGCCTTCGCGGCCCGGCCCAAGGCCGGCCCGTCAGCGGCCGCCCCGGCCCCGGCAACGGTGTCCTCCGCGGCCTCGCTGGCCGAAGCTGCCCGCTGGGGCCGCGTCGAAGGCGACGGCCACGTGTTCCTGACCGTTGACGGCACGGAGCACTCCGTCGGCCAGTACCCGGGCGTCAGCAATGACGAGGCCCTGGGCTACTTCGCCCGCAAGTACGACGACGTCGTCGCACAGATCGTCCTGCTCGAACAGCGCGTCAACTCCAAGGCGCCCACGACGGACATGCAGAAGACCGTCACGCACCTGCGCGAGCAGCTGGCCGAGCGGAACATGGTGGGCGATCTCCGCTCCGCCGAGGGCCGCCTCGATACGCTGGCCACGCAGGTCCGCGATCTTGAAAAAGCAGAAAAGGCCGAACACGACGCCGTCCGCGCCGCCGAACTCGCGGCCCGCGAGGCCATCGTGGCCGAGGCCGAGGAGATCGCCGGCCACGACCCGGCCCAGATCCAGTGGAAGACCTCCAGCGCCCGCATGAACGAGCTGTTCGAGAGCTGGAAGACCGCGCAGAAGAGCGGGGTCCGGCTGGGCCGCAGCAACGAGGACACCCTCTGGAAGCGCTTCCGCGCGGCCCGCACGGTCTTCGACCGGCACCGCCGCGCGTATTTCTCGCAGCTGGACAGCAACAACTCGGCAGCCAAGGCTGCCAAGGAGAAGCTGATCGCGGAGGCGGAGGCCCTGTCCACCTCGACCGACTGGGGCTTCGCCGCCGGCGAGTACCGCCGGCTGATGGATGACTGGAAGGCCTCCCCCCGCGCCAGCCGCAAGGACGACGACGCCCTGTGGGCGCGTTTCCGGGCGGCCCAGGATGTCTTCTTCACCCACCGCCAGGCCGCCAACGACGAGATCGACCAGGAGTACGGTGCCAACCTGACGGTGAAGGAGGCCCTGCTGGTGGAAGCGAACGAACTGCTGCCCATCAAGGACCTCGCCGCGGCCAAGAAGGCCCTCCAGTCCATCCGCGACCGCTGGGAAGAAGCCGGGAAGGTTCCGCGCGCCGACATGGGCCGGATCGAGGCCGGGCTGCGGAAGGTGGAGGACGCCGTCCGCCACGCCGAGGATGAAAACTGGAAGCGCTCGAACCCGGAGACGAAGGCCCGCACCAACAGCGCCCTGACGCAGCTGGAATCGGCCATCGCCGGGCTCCAGGAGGACCTGGCCAAGGCCGAGAAGGCCGGCGACCAGCGCAAGATCAAGGCAGCCCAGGAAGCCCTCGAGGCACGCCAGGCCTGGCTGGAGCAGCTGGAGAAGTCGGCAAGCGAGCTCTCATAGCCGGACACAATCCAACAGGATAGTCCGCAGGATCCAACAGCAGGCCCCGCCCCGGTTATCCACATGACCGAGGCGGGGCCTGTTCCCTGCTCCGGGGACGCGGCACGATGGCGGAATGGCCCTCCTGTCCGGCACACCTGCTCCCCGCACCCCTCCTCCGCGTGCATCTGACCCGCCTGCGTCTGCCCGGCTCACGCCGGTTACGCTCACGCCGGTTCCGTCGCCGCCTGACCCGTCCCCGCACGAGCTCTACTCCCCCGGTGCGCTCTTCTCCTGGCCGGAGCTGCAGGCCATGGCGTCCGACGGCGTGCTGACGCAGCTGTACCAGCGCGGGTACCTGCCGCCCGGGACGCGCTCGACGCCGCAGCTCCGGGCCCGCGCCGCGGCCTGCGCCATTCCCGTGACCATCCGGCAGCGCATCGTGGCCGGAAGGATGACGGCTGCCTGGATCTATGGCTGCGCCCATGAGCCGGACCGTCTGGCCCTGCTGGTGGATGCCAACCGGAGGATTTCCAGCCTGAGGTCAACCCGCGGGTGCACCTTCCACGAGGTGCGGCTGGGGCCCTTCGACGTCGTGAGCCTGGGCGGACTGATGGTATCCAGCCCGCTGCGGACGGCGCTGGACATCGCCCTGCACGTGGAGGCTGAGCAGGCGCTGCCGGCCCTCGCGGCCCTCCTCGCGAAGCCTGAGCTGGACGTGCGGCTGCGGCTCCTCAGGCTCGCCGTGGAAGCCAGCCCGAGGGTCCCGCACAGGAAAGCAGCGCTCGAGAAGCTGGCTGCGGTGCTCCCGGCGCCCCCTGAAGGGCAGGCGTCGGGCTAGCTAATTCCGCCGCCGGTTCCCGGTGGTGCGGTAGACATCGAAGACTCCGTCAATGCGGCGGACGGCGCTGAGCACGTGGCTCAGGTACCTCGGATCACCCATCTCGAAGGCGAACCTGGAAATCGCCACCCGGTCTGTGGAGGTATGCACGCTGGCGGCAAGGATATTCACGTGGTTCTCCGACAGCACCCTCGTGACATCGGACAGCAGGGACTTGCGGTCCAGCGCTTCGACCTGGATCTCCACCAGGAACACGCTCGACTGGGTGGGGGCCCAGTCAACTTCCACGATCCGGTCGGGCTGCTCCCGCAGGCCCGCAACATTCGTGCAGTCGGTCCGGTGCACGGAGACCCCGGAACCGCGGGTGACGAAGCCGAGGATGGGATCGGGCGGCACCGGGGTGCAGCACCGGGCCAGCTTCACCCAGACATCGTCAACCCCCCGGACCACCACACCCGAATCCGAGTACCGGGCCTTGCTGACCTGGGTGGGAATGGAGACCTCGGAGAGGTCATCCTCGGGCGCCTCATTCCCGCGGAGGCTCTCCACGAGGCGTTCCATGACGGACTGGGCGGAGGTGTGGCCGTCGCCCACCCCCGCGTAGAGCCCGGAGATGTCCACATACTTGAAGTCCTCTGCGATCGCGGCGAGGGCGTCGTGGGTCATGAGCCGCTGCAGGGGAAGGTTCTGCTTGCGCATTGCCTTGGTCAGCAGTTCCTTGCCCCGGTCAATCGACTCCTCGCGGCGCTCCTTGCTGAACCATTGCCTGATCTTGTTCCGGGCCCGGGCGCTCTTAACGAAGTGCTGCCAGTCCTGGCTGGGGCCGGCGCCTTCGGCCTTGGAGGTGAAGATCTCCACCCAGTCGCCATGATTCAGTTCACTGTTGAGCGGGACTAGCTTGCCGTTGACCCTCGCCCCGATGGTCCGGTGACCCACCTCGGTGTGGACGGCGTAGGCGAAGTCCACGGGTGTGGAACCGGCCGGGAGGGCCATGACCTCACCCTTGGGAGTGAAGACGAACACCTCCCGGGCGTTGATCTCGAAGCGCAGGGAGTCGAGGAATTCGCCCGGATCGGAGGTCTCCTGCTGCCAGTCGACGAGGGAGCGCAACCAGCCCATGTCTCCGTCGCGCGGGCTCCCCGGACCGGCCGCCGTGCGGTTCGGCTGATCCTTGTACTTCCAGTGCGCGGCAACGCCGTATTCGGCGCGCCGGTGCATCTCATGGGTGCGGATCTGGATCTCCACCGGCTTGCCGCCCGGACCGATCACCGTGGTGTGCAGCGACTGGTACATGTTGAACTTCGGCATCGCGATGTAGTCCTTGAACCGGCCGGGAAGCGGGTTCCAGCGCGAATGCATGGCACCCAGCGCCGCGTAACAGTCCCGGACCGAATCGACGAGCACGCGCACGCCCATCAGGTCGTTGATGTCGTCGAAGTCTTTGTCGCGGACGATCATCTTCTGGTAGATCGAGTAGTAATGTTTCGGCCGCCCGGTGATGGTGGCCTTGATCTTGGCGTCCCGCAGGTCCCCGGTGATCTGGTTGCGGATGACGGCGAGATTCTTCTCCCGCTCCGGGGTCCGGTCGCCCACCATGCGCACGATTTCCTCGTACACCTTGGGGTACAGCGCCGCGAAGGAGAGGTCTTCCAGTTCCCACTTGATGGTGTTCATGCCGAGCCGGTGGGCCAGCGGCGCGAAAATCTCCAGGGTTTCCCGTGCCTTGCGTGCCGAGGACTCGGCCGAGACGAAGCGCCACGTGCGGGCGTTGTGCAGCCGGTCCGCGAGCTTGATCATCAGCACGCGGATGTCCTTGGCCATCGCCACGACCATCTTGCGCACGGTTTCGGACTGCGCGGCCTCGCCGAAGCTGACCTTGTCCAGCTTCGTGACACCGTCGACCAGCATCGCCACTTCCGGACCGAACTCCGCCTTGAGATCGTCCAGGGTGTAGGAGGTGTCCTCGACGGTGTCGTGCAGGAGCGCCGCGGCCAGCGTGGTGCCGCTCAGGCCCAGTTCGGCGAGGATCGTTGCCACCGCCACCGGGTGCGTGATGTAGGGGTCGCCGCTCTTGCGCTTCTGCCCGCGGTGGCAACGCTCCGCCACCACAAAAGCACGCTGGATGAGGTCGAAGTCCTCCTTGGGATTGTTGGCACGGACGGTGCGCAGCAATGGCTCGAGGATCGGCGAGTACGCCGGGGCTCCCCGGCCCGTCAGCCGGGCCAGCCTGGACCGCGTGCGTTCGCGGCGGCCGGGGAAAGTGGCGCGGGCCCCGGCGTTGTCGACCGGCACGGGGACATCGGGACGTCCGGAAGCCACCACGCCGGTCTGCGAAGCCTGGCCGTGACTCTTATCCACCGGCGCCGCTGGCACCGGCGTCGAACGTTCATCCAAAAGGAGCACCCCTCACAACCCGATAATCATTCCAGTGTATTCCCGCAGGAGGATACTCCGATAACCCGCCGGGATACGGCGGCGGGCCGGAGACCGTCACGGATGACGTTCTCCGGCCCGTCGGATCAAGACACGCCGGGCCAGGCCTGCTAGGCGGTGGCGGGAGTTGCCTCCGAGGCGGCCATGGCGGCAGCCTCCGCACGGCGCTGTTCCACCCGCTTGGCCTGCTTGACCAGGTCCGGTTCGCTTTGGCGGAGCCAGGCGTACAGCGGGGCCGCGATGAAGATCGTTGCGGCCGTTCCGATCAGGATGCCCACGAACAGGGCCAGGGACAGGTCGCGCAGCGTTCCGGCGCCCAGCAGCCCGGCCCCGATGAAGAGGATGGCACCGACCGGGAGGATGGCCACCATCATGGTGTTGATGGAGCGGACCAGGGTCTGGTTGACGGCGAGGTTGACTTCCTCGGCAAAGGTCCTGCGGGTGGACGCCTGCAGCTCGGCCGTGTTTTCGCGGATCTTGTCGAAAACCACGACCGTGTCATACAGCGAATAGCTGAGCACCGTCAGGAAGCCGATGATCGCCGACGGCGTGACCTCGAAGTCGCTCAGCGAGTAGACCCCGGCGGTGATGAACATGGTCACGAGCATGCCCGCGAGGGCCGAGAGCGACATCTTCCAGGTCCGGAAATACAGCGCCATCAGGACGGCGGCCAGTGCCACAAAGACGAGCAGGCCCAGCAGCGCCTGCTTGGTCACGTCCGCACCCCAGGTGGGTCCGACGAACGTCGAGGTGACCTCGTTGTCCGTGACGCCGTACGCGGTGGTCAGGCCGTCCTTGATCTTGAGCGTATCCTCGTCGGTGAGCTTGTCCGTCTGGATGCGCATCGTGGTGCCGGCAACGTTGGCGACGCGCGGCACGCTGCCCGCGACGACATCCGTCACGGCCTTCTCGCCGATCGTCGCATCCGTGGTCTTGACGTTGGAGACGGTGAACTCGGACCCGCCGCGGAATTCGATCCCGAGGTTGAAACCGCCCTTGGCGATCGGCAGGAGGATCGAGAGGGCAACGGCGACGGCTGCAACCAGGAACCAGATCTTCTTGGACGCGACGAAGTCGTACGAGCGCTTGCCCGTGTAAAGCTCGTTACCGAATGTGGCGAAGCTGGCCATTTACTTGCCCTCCTTGGCTGCGCTCTTGGCGGAACCGGCAAGTTGTCCTTGATTGCCCTGTTCCTGTTTTTCCGCGAGGCGGCGTTCTGCAATGGTCATCCGGCGCGCGGCTTCAGCCGTGGCGCCGCTGTTCTTGGCGCGGACGGCGACGGCGGGCCTGTCTTCCGGCGTACGGATCCGCCCTGCGCCCCGGTACAGGGGCACGGCGCCGAGGCGCTTCGGGTCAAGCCCGGAGAACCGGTGGCCTTCACCGAAGAACTTGGTCCGGGACAGGACCTGGAGGGTGGGGTGGGTGAACATGAAGACGACGATGAGGTCGGCGATGGCTGTCAGGCCCAGGGTGAAGGCGAAGCCGCGGACGTTGCCCACCGCCACGAAGTACAGCACGAGGGCGGCGAGGAGGTTCACGGCCTTGGACGCCAGGACGGTGCGCTTGGCCCGCTTCCAGCCGTTCTGCACCGCCGAGACCAGGCCGCGGCCTTCACGGAGCTCATCACGGATGCGTTCGAAGTAGACGATGAACGAGTCCGCCGTCTGGCCGATGGCCACGATGAGGCCCGCAACACCGGCCAGGGAGAGACGGTAGTTCTCCGTCCAGCCCAGGATCGCGATGGCAAGGTAGGTCAGCGAACCGGCCACCACGAGGGAGGCGACGGTGACGAAGCCGAGTGCCCGGTACTGGAAGAGCGAGTAGACGACCACCAGCAGCAGCCCGATCAGGCCCGCCAGCATGCCCATCCGGAGCTGCTCGCCGCCGAGGGTGGCCGAGATCTGCTGTTCGCTCTGGATTTCGAAGCTGATCGGCAGCGCGCCGAAGCGCAGCTGGTCCGAGAGGGCCTTCGCGGACTGTTCGGTGAACCCGCCGGTGATCTGCGGGCGGCCGTCGGTGATGACGGCGAGGGAACGCGGCGCGGAGATGACCTGGTCGTCGAGGACGATGGCGAACTGGGCCTTCGGGTCGGAGCCGCTCTGGCCGCCGGCGGCCACGAAGAACTGGTAGAGGCGCTCGGTGACTTCCTTGAACTTGGCGGTGCCCTGCTCGTCGAACTGGATGTTCACGGCCCACTCGTTGGTGACGGCACCCTGGGCACCGGCCTGCAGCTGGAACGAGGAGGTCTTGATGTTCGTGCCCTTGACCTCAACCGGCCCCAGAATGTACTTGATGGCCGGCGACGTCGCGGAAGCCGGCTCGCAGGTGACCAGCGGCTTGGCCGGGTCGGAGCGTTCCTGCTTGTCCTGGGACGGGTTGTCGCAGTCGAGCGTCTCGAACTTCTTATAGACATCGGCCGTGATCCAGTTCACGTCGCTGCTGTTCGCGGGCGCAGCTGTGGGCTTGGGCAGCTGTTCCTCCGGAGTCAGGGACGCCGTGGGGACCGCCGCGCCGGGGCCGGCCTGGAGGACCGGCCGGAAGTTCATGTCCGCGGAGGCCTGGATCAGGGCCCGGGTCTCCTTGGACGGGGTGCCCGGAAGGCTCACGACAACGTTGCGGCCGGACTGCGTGCTGATTTCAGCCTCCGCGACGCCCGAGCCGTCCACGCGCTGGCGGATGATTGACACGGCCTGGTTGAGCTGGTCTTCGCTGATGTCCGAACCGCCCTCGACCTTCGGCGCCAGGATCATCTGCGTGCCGCCTTCAAGGTCCAGGGCAAGCTTGGGAGCCCAGCTCGCCTGCCCGGCCATGGTGCCGCCCGCCAGGACGGCAGTCAAGACGGCGAGAATAACGCCAAGCCAGACCAGCACCCGGAGGGCTGTGTTTTTGGGGCCAGTACGTGCCATTGTCGATCTTTCTATTAATGATGGAGGAGCCGCCGGCGCTGACCGCGGGGGCCGCACCGGCGCGGCCCCCAGCAGTTGCTTCGCGGGCCAGCTCCGATAGGCAGACTAGCTGTCTTTCTTGCCTTCGTCGTTGAGGCGGCGCAAAGTTTCATCCGGCGTTTCAGTGCGCGGCGATTCGGCGGCGGGGGCGGCACTCCCGGCCTTGTCGATGGTCAGCGGGGAGGCGTCGGTCAGCGAGGAGGCGTCGTCGGGAACGACCGTAGGCTCCTCTACTGCAGCAGCCGGCTCGACGATTTTGGTGACGGCCTGGCGGTGCACGGTAGCAAGGTTTCCCGGCGAGAGTTCAAGAAGGACCTTGTTCTCGTCCTCGTCGATCTCGATGATGCGGCCGAACAGTCCGAAGCTGGTCATGACCTCCACGCCGGGAGCGAACTGCGACTGCAGCTTGACCGCCTGTTCCTTGGTCTTCTTGTTGCGGCGGAACATCATGAAGACGAAGAGTCCGAGCATGACGAACAGCAGGATGTTCATTGGATCCACGGGGAAATTCCATTCTGTACTTGCGTAGCTGGTCATTGGCAACGTCCGCTTCGCTCCGGGCCGGCGGAAAACCTGGGACCAGGCCCAGCCAACGGCGGCCGGAGCCGGCGCGGACAGAAACAAAGACCCGAACGTGCCGAGCGTCATTCCAGTCTAAAGGGAAAAGGGCAGGCCGGGGCTATTGGGCGTTGCGGATCCGTTCCGGACCGGCTTCTTCACCGAGTTCATCGCCGAGTTCATCGCCGTTTTCAGCACCGGGGTCGGCTGCCTGGAACAGCTCCAGGGGATCCTGCGCGAAGACCCCGGCAGGTACCGCGAAGCCAAGGTGGGTCCACGCCGGTGCAAGGGCGATCCGGCCCCGGGGCGTACGGCCCAGCAGGCCTTCACGGACCAGATAGGGCTCGGCCACCGTTTCAACGGTTTCCGTCTCTTCGCCGACGGCGATGGCAAGGGTGGACAAGCCCACCGGGCCGCCGCCGAACTTGGTGATCAGCGCCTCGAGGACGGCGCGGTCCAGGCGGTCCAGGCCGCGCTTGTCGACTTCATACATGTCCAGCGCTGCCGAGGCTGCCCGGGCGTCAATCTGCTCGATGCCGTGGACCAGCGCCCAGTCGCGGACGCGGCGCAGGAGCCGGTTGGCGATGCGGGGCGTGCCCCGGGACCGTCCGGCGATCTCACTGAAGCCGGCGGAGTTGACCTTGAGGTCCAGCAGCCCGGCGGAGCGCCGGAGCACGAGTTCCAGCTCCTCGACCGAATAGAACTCCAGGTGGCCGGTGAAGCCGAACCTGTCCCGCAGCGGGCCCGGAAGGAGCCCGGCGCGGGTGGTGGCGCCGACCAGCGTGAAGGGCGGCAGTTCGAGCGGGATGGCGGTGGCACCGGCACCCTTGCCGACCACGATATCGACCCGGAAGTCTTCCATGGCCATGTACAGCATTTCCTCGGCCGGGCGGGACATGCGGTGGATCTCGTCGAGGAAGAGGACTTCGCCCTCGGAGAGCGAGGACAGGATGGCGGCCAGGTCCCCGGCGTGCTGGATCGCCGGGCCGCTGCTGATCCGCAGCGGGGCGTTCATTTCCGCGGCGATGATCATCGACAGGGTGGTCTTGCCCAGTCCCGGCGGACCGGACAGCAGGACGTGGTCCGCACTGCGGCCGCGCATCCGCGAGGCTTCCAGCACGAGGGACAACTGTTTGCGTACCCGGTGCTGGCCGACGAAGTCATGCAGGTTCTTGGGCCTGAGGGCTGCCTCGATGGCCCGTTCCTCCGGCTCCTCTCCCCCGGCCACGAACGACGGCTCAGCCACGGGCGCCTACCCGGTTCCCGGCGCGCGCGCCGTCCTGGCCCAGCCAGCGGAGGGTGGTGCGCAGGATCTCCGCCACGTTGCCCTTCTCTGCCACCTCGGGTGAATCGGCGAGGGACTTGTCGATGCTGGCGGTGGCGTCCTTTTCGGACCAGCCCAGGCTGGTCATGGCGGCGATGACCTGGGGCTTCCAGGCGGCTTCCGCGGAGGCCGCCGGGGCGGTGCCGGTGGCGGTGCCGGCACCGGTCCCGTGCGGGACCAGTTTCCCGGCCAGTTCCAGCACGATCCGGCCCGCCACCTTGGGCCCGATCCCGGGCACCTTGGTGAAGGCCTTGCCGTCGCCGGAGTGCGCGGCGACGCGGATGGCTTCGGGTTCGTGGACGGCCAGGACGGCCAGCGCCAGCCGGGGCCCGACGCCGCTGACGCTGAGCAGGACATCGAACACCTCGCGTTCGTCATCGCTGCCGAAGCCGTAGAGGGTCAGGGAGTCCTCCCGCACGATCAGCGAGGTGAAGAGCTTCCCCTCTTCACCCGCCCGGAGGCTGCTGAGGGTCTGCGGCGTGGCGTTCACGCTCATGCCGGCACCGTTGAGGTCGATCACGGCGGAGGCCAGTCCGACGTGCGCTACGGTTCCGCGAAGAAAACTGATCAAAGCCGGGCTCCTGAAGTACAGCCGGACTACCCGGCTATCCGAACATATCTACGAATAGCGTACCAAGCTCTGCGGCGGCACAGTCGGCGATTCACCGCGCACGGCGCGCTTTCGCCTCCGCGTCCGCCCAGGCACGCTGCGCCGGGGTCAGCGACTGGCTGCCCGGTCCGGTGGTGGCTGCGCCCGTGTTGGAAGCCCCGCTGCCGGCCCGCCAGGCGTGCGTGATGGCCAGGGCCAGGGCGTCGGCGGCGTCGGCGGGGCGGGGCGGGGCGTCAAGCCGGAGGATCTTGGTGACCAGTTTGGTGACGGCGTCCTTGTTCGAGGTTCCGCTGCCCGTGACCGCGGCCTTGACCTCCGACGGCGTGTGCAGGGCCACCGGGATGCCGCGGCGCGCCGCGGCGGCAATGACCACTCCCGAGGCCTGCGCCACCCCCATCACAGTGCTGACGTTGAGCTGCGAAAAGACGCGCTCGACGGCCATGACGTGCGGTTCGTACCGGTCCAGCCACTCATCAATGGCGTCGGCAATCACCAGCAGCCGCTGGTCAAGGCCCTGTTCCGGTGAGGTGCCGACGACGCCGAACGCCACCATCGTGGCCCGGCGGTTCTTTTCCACGTCCACGACGCCGATCCCGCAACGGGTGAGGCCCGGGTCGACGCCGAGGACGCGGAGGGTCACTCGGCTTCCAGTGCGGCCTGCACTTCGTCGCTGAGGTCGGCGTTGCTGTAGACGTTCTGGACGTCATCCAGGTCCTCAAGGGCATCGACGAGCTTCATGAACTTCTTGGCGGCTTCAAGGTCCAGCGGCACCTGCATCGAGGGCACGAATTCGGCCTCGTCGGTGTCGTATTCGATTCCGGCTTCCTTGAGCGCGTCGCGGATTCCCTGCAGGTCGGTCGGCTCGGAGTGGATCTCGAAGCTGTCGCCGTTGTCCTTGACTTCCTCGGCACCGGCGTCGAGGACCGCCATCAGGACGTCATCCTCGGTCAGTCCGTTCTTCTGCAGGGAAACAACGCCCTTGCGGCTGAACAGGTAGCTCACCGAACCGGGGTCGGCGATGGTGCCGCCGTTGCGGGAGATGGCGAGGCGGACTTCCGAAGCGGCACGGTTCTTGTTGTCCGTGAGGCACTCGATCAGCAAAGCCGAACCCTGCGGTCCGCGGGCCTCGTACATGATTTCGGAGTAGTCCACGACCTCGCCGGTGAGGCCGGCTCCGCGCTTGATGGCGCGGTCGATGTTGTCAGCGGGGACCGAGGTCTTCTTGGCCTTGGTGACAGCCAGTTCCAGGCCGGGGTTGCCTGCAAGATCCGGTCCGCCCATCCGCGCGGCGACTTCGATGTTCTTGATCAGCTTGGCGAACGACTTGGCCCGGCGGCTGTCGAGGATGGCCTTCTTGTGCTTGGTCGTCGCCCATTTGGAGTGGCCTGACATGCGTTAAACTTCCCCTCTGATCATCCGGATAAACAGTTCATGCACCCGCTTCTCCCCCGTCACTTCCGGGTGGAAGGAGGTGGCCAGCAGCTTGCCGGAACGTACTGCAACAATTCTAGCCGTCCCCTGCAGGGATTCGGGGTGGCCCGCCTCGGACGGTTCCACCTGGGCCAGGACCTCCACGCCCTCGCCCACCCGCTCCACCCACGGTCCACGGATGAAGACGGCGTGCACCGGGGCCACGCCGTTCTCGTCGGCGCTGAACTCGAGGCCCTTGAAGTCAAGATCGGTCTCGAAGGATTCGCGCTGCCGGCCAAAGGCGTTGCGGCGCACCGTGATGTCCAGGCCGCCGAAGGTCTGCTGCGGAGCCCCGGACAGGTCCGTCGCCGGGTCCGTGATCTCCTCCGCCAGCAGGATCATGCCGGCGCAGGAGCCGTAGACGGGCAGCCCGGCCCGGATGCGGTCCCGCAGGGGCTCCCGGAGGCCGAAGATCCTCGAGAGCTTGTCGATGGTGGTCGATTCGCCGCCCGGAATGATGAGCCCGTCCAGCCCGTCCAGTTCGGACGGGCGGCGGACGGCGGTGCCGGTGGCGCCGGCGGCCTCGACGGCGTGCAGGTGTTCACGGAAATCGCCCTGGAGTGCCAGGACGCCGATCCGCAGGCCTGCACCCGCGCGGGATTCCAGCGCAGAAGTGGGGGTGGTCATCGGACCAGCTTAGTGCTAAGCGCTTTCCGGAGCCGCACGCGCCGCCGCCCCGCGGCGGACCTCCCTGCCGCCGCTGGGATATATTACAAAGCATGTTTTACTTCAGTGTTCCGCTCGGCAAGCTCGTCCGCCGGGTTTCCCGGCTCAGGGGCGGCGGCTCTGCCCTTCCCGGCCTGGTGGTCGAGAAAATCGACCCCGGCTTCATGGCGCGGACGCTGTCCACCCTGCCGCTCGGCGTCGCGGTCGTCAGCGGCACGAACGGCAAGACGACCACCACGAAGATGGTCGTGGCGCTGCTGGAAAGCCAGGGCCTGAGGGTCTTCACCAACCGCACCGGCAGCAACTTCACCCGCGGCGTCGCCGCCGCCCTGCTGGGTGAGGTCGACTGGCGGGGACGGCTCACGGCCGACGTCGCGGTGCTGGAACTGGACGAAGCGCACGCCGTGCACTTCGTCAACCGGGTCCCGCCGCGCTACAGCCTGCTGCTCAACGTCCTCCGCGACCAGCTGGACCGGTTCGGCGAGATCGACAAGACCGCCGAGCTGCTGCAGCACGTTGCCTCCAAAACGACCGGAACCGTCGTCCTGAACCGGGAGGACCCGCGGGTCGCCCGGATCGCGGAAACCCTGGACGGGCCCGCGGTGCTCTACTTCGGCCTCGACGACTCGCTCCTGAGCACGTTCCCCAACGACGACGAGATGCGGGCGGCCCCCGGCCGCCCGGCGCCGGCTGCCCCCCAAAGGCCGCACGCCGACGTCGTGCTGCGCCGGGTGGGTGTGGACGATGCGGACTTCGAGTACGACGGCGTCACGGTCACCACGTCCATGAAGCTGCGCGGCGTCTACAACATCTTCAATGCGGCCGCCGCGCTGACCCTGGCCCGGGCCATCGCGGCGCGCGACGCCGGCCGGGGCAAGACTGCCGTGGCGGACAACGCCGGCCTGCTGGCTGCCCTGGCCCGGGTGGCCCCGGCATTCGGGCGCGGCGAAAGCCTCGTGGTGGACGGGCTGCCGCTGGAACTGGTCCTGGTCAAGAACCCCAGCGGCTTCCGGCTGGGCCTGAAGTCCTTCCCCGCCGCGGGCTACGCGACCATGATCGCGATCAACGACAACTACGCCGACGGCCGGGACATGTCCTGGCTGTGGGACGTCGAATTCGACACGCTCCGCGATGCCGGGGTGGACCAGCTGACCGGCTCCCGCGCCTATGACATGGCCCTCCGGCTGCAGTACGACGACGTCGCCATCGGCGCGGTGGACACCGAGATCGCGCCCGCGCTGGCCGCCTTCATCCGCGGCGGCGCGGGCCAGCCGAAGCGGATCTTCTGCACCTACACCGCCATGCTGGCCATCCGCCGCGAGCTGTCCAAAATCACCACAGTGGAGGTGGTCTCATGACCCCGCGTTCCGGACACGAACTGCCCGGGGAGTCCCCCGCGCCGGGCAAGGGAACCATCCGGGTCCTGCAGCTGTACCCGCGCGACATGAACATCTACGGCGACTGGGGCAATGCCCTGGTCCTGGCGCAGCGGCTGCGCTGGCACGGCTACACGCCGGAACTGCTCGAGTACAACCCCGGGGACGACTTCCCCGCGAACGTTGACCTGATCGTCGGCGGCGGCGGGCAGGACAGCGGCCAGCTGGTCATCAAGGACGATCTCCTCTCGCGGGAGTCGACGCTGAAGCAGCTCGCCGAGGACGGCACCCCGATGCTGGTGATCTGCGGGCTGTACCAGCTCTTCGGGAAGTTCTTCAAGACCCGGCTCGGCTCCGTCATTCCGGGCATCGGCATCCTGGACGTCGAGACGCACGGCACCGACCAGCGGCTGATCGGCAACGTCTCGGTGGCCTCGCCGGAGTTCGGCACCATCCTCGGCTACGAGAACCACAGCGGCCAGACCACCCTGGGCCCGGGCGTCGAACCGCTCGGCACGACGGCCAAGGGCACCGGCAACAACAGCACCGACGGCCAGGAAGGCGCCCGCTACCGGAACATCGTGGCGAGCTACCTGCACGGCTCGCTGTTGCCCAAGAACCCGGCCGTGGCCGACTTCCTGGTCCGGACCGCCGTCGAACGCAAATACGGCACCTTCACCCCCGGCACCCCGGACGACTCCTACGCCGTCCTCGCCCGGGAACACGCCGCCCGCCGGCCGCGCTGAGTTTGCGGCTCAGCCGCCCTACGGCTCCCGGGTGATGAGCAGTTCGTGGGCTCCCGCCGTCGCGGCGCCCATCGACTCGACCACGGCCCGGGTGCGCTGGCGGGTGGCGGCGTCGGCCGCGGCACCGGCGCAGGGACCCTGCGGGGCGTCGGACGCGACGGAGCACCAGCGGTAGGGTCCGTGGACAATGACCGACGGCGCCCAGGCCAGGTCCGAGGCGGCCCACTTCCCGTCGGAATCCTGGCTGAACTGGGCCCGGACCAGCAGTCCCTCGTTGTTCACCACATAGCTCGGCGACAGTTCGGTGATGCCGTTGCCCAGGCCGTACACGATCCAGGTCCCCTTGTACTGCTCGATCGGCAGCACCGAGTGCGTGTGGTGCCCGTAGATCATGGTGAACTGCCCGCTGTCCACAAGGGCGTGGGCGACATCCTGCTGTTCGGCGTTGGGGGCGCTGGAATATTCATCACCGGCGTGCATGACGCCCAGCACGATGTCCGCACCGAGCGCCCGCGCCTTCTTCGCCTTGGCGATCATGGCGTCGGGATCGAGCATGTCCACCTGCCACGCCTGCTCCGGGACCTGGCCGTTGAGCCCGTAGGCGGCCTCGATCACGGCGATTTTCGCGGCCGCGGTCTGCAGGATCAGGACGCCCTGTGAGTCGGCCTCGGTCCGGTAGGAGCCGGTGTGCTGCAGCCCGGCAGCGTCCAGGGCGTCCAGGGTGCGGACCAGCCCTTCCGTGCCTCGGTCAATGGTGTGGTTGCTGGCCGTGGTGCAGGCCTGGTAGCCCACTTGGCGGGCCGCGAAGATGATCTGCGGCGGAACGTTGAAGGAGGGGTAGGCCGAGAAGGGTCCGGTCGGTTCCGCCACCGGCGTTTCCTGGTGGCAGACCGCGAGGTCGCTCTTCTCGAGGTACTTCCGCTGGCCTTCCAGCAGCGGAAGGAAGTCCAGGCCCTTGGCACCCGCCGCGAGGGCGTCGGCGCGGGCCTGCTCCCAGAGCTGGGCGTGGACCAGCATGTCGCCGGTGACCAGCACCGACGCGCAGCGGACGGCGGGGCACGCGGGCCCCTTCCCCGGGGTCGGCGTCGGGACCGGGGTAGGCGTCGGGGCAGGCGTGCCCGACGGCGGCCCGCTCTGCGCCGCTGCGCGCCCGCCGGCAGTGGTCCCGCCGGCAGCCGGCGTCGGTGTCGGGTTATTGTCCTGCTGGCTGACGATGCCGCAGGAGGCCAGCGAAGCCACGAGCGATACTGCTGCGGCGGCGGCAAACAATCTGCCGCGCAGACCGCCGCGCAAACTGCCGTGCAGGGCCCCGTGCAAACTACTGCGCAGGCGGCGCGGCCGTGCGCGCGGCGTGCTGTTAATCTTCCCCATGCCGCCCATCCTACGGCGCGGGTCCTCCCAACACGCTCAGCAAGCCGTTGAGAACCCGCGCATCACATGAAAGAGTCATTCATGACCAATCCCTTCCTGAGCCCCAGCCCCCTGCCGTTCGGCCTGCCGCCGTTCGCGGACATCGAGGACGCGCACTACACGGAAGCCGTCGACGCCGGCCTGGCCGGGCATCTGGCCGAAATCCAGGAGATCGTGGACAACCCCGATCCTGCGTCGTTCGAGAACACAGCCGTCGCCATGGAACGGTCCGGACAGCTGCTGCAGCGCGCGGCCGCGGCGTTCTTCACCCTCGTTTCGGCCGACGCCACGGACACGATCCGGGAGCTGGAGACCGTGCTGTCCCCGCGCTTCTCGGCCCACCAGGACGCTGTCTACCTCAACCGGGGACTCTTCGAGCGCTTCGCCGCGATCACCACCGGGCAGCTGGACGCCGAATCCGCCCGGCTCGTGGAGGAGTACCTCAAGGAGTTCCGCCAGTCCGGCATCGCGCTCGACGACGCCGGCCAGGAGCGGCTCAAGGCCGTCAATGCCGAACTGTCCCGGCTGGGCACCGAATTCGGCCAGCGCGTCAAGGACGGGATGAAGTCCGCGGCCCTGCTGCTGGATGACGCCGCAGACCTCGCGGGCCTCCCGGCGGACGACATCGCCAGCGCCGCGGAAGCGGCCCGCACGGCGGGCCATGAGGGCAAGTTCCTGCTCACCCTCATCCAGCCGAGCAACCAGCCTGCCCTGGCCGCCCTGGCGGACCGCGGGGTCCGCCGGCGCCTGTACGAGGCCTCCATCGGCCGCGGCAGCGGCGGCGGCGGCCTCGACGTGCTGGACCTGGTGAAGGACATGGTCGGGCTGCGCGCCGAGAAGGCCGTCCTGCTCGGCTTCGCCAATTACGCCGAACTCACCGTGGACCGGCAGACGGCGCCGGACTTTGAGGCGGTGCGGACCATGCTGAACCGCCTGGCGCCGGCCGCCGTCCGGAATGCCGACGCCGAGGCGGATGCGCTGGCGGAAATCGCCGGCCACCCGCTCGAGGCCTGGGACTGGGCCTACTACTCCGCGAAGGTCAAGCGCGAACGGTACGCCGTGGACGAGCAGGCCCTCCGCCCCTACTTCGAGCTGGACCGGGTGCTCGACGACGGCGTGTTCTTTGCCGCCAACGCCTTGTACGGCATCACCTTCCATGAACGCAGCGACCTCGCCGGCTACCACCCCGACGTGCGCGTCTGGGAGGTCCGGAACCCCGACGGCACGGAACTGGGCCTGTTCCTGGGCGACTACTACACCCGTGAATCCAAGCGCGGCGGGGCCTGGATGAACTCGCTCGTGGACCAGTCCGGGCTGCTGGACACCCGGACCGTGGTGATCAACAACCTCAACATCTCCAGGCCGCCGGCCGGCGAGCCCACCCTGCTGACCCTGGACGAGCTCCGCACCACGTTCCACGAGTTCGGCCACGCCCTGCACGGACTCTTCTCCTCCGTCAGCTACCCGCGGTTCTCCGGCACGTCGGTGCCGCGGGACTTCGTGGAGTACCCCTCGCAGGTGAATGAAATGTGGATCCTGTGGCCGGAGGTCCTGGCGAACTACGCACGGCACCACGCCACCGGCGAGGCGCTGCCCCAGGAGATCGCGGACAAGCTCGACGCCGCCAGGCTCTGGGGGGAAGGCTTCGGCACCACCGAATACCTGGGTGCGGCGCTGCTGGATCTCGCGTGGCACGTGCTGGACGGCACGGACGTGCCCGCGGACGCCCTGGAGTTCGAGGCCAAGGCACTGGCCGCGGCCGGGGTGGCGCACGCCCTGATCCCGCCGCGCTACCGCACCGGCTACTTCCAGCACATCTTCGCGGGGGACGGCTACGCGGCAGGCTACTACTCCTACATCTGGAGCGAGGTGCTGGACGCCGACACGGTGGAATGGTTCAAGGAGAACGGCGGGCTCACCCGGGCCAACGGGGACTTTTTCCGCGCCGAGGTGCTGTCCCGCGGCAACAGCCGCGATCCCCTGGAATCGTTCCGCGCCTTCCGCGGCCGCGACGCCGTCCTGGAACCGCTTCTCAGGCGCCGCGGCCTCGACTAGCCTCTCGGGTCCAACCCAACTGGCTCGCACTTGTTGTCGTTTTGAGCCCTGAAAACGGCAACAACTGCGAGTTACTTGGGTGGAATGAACGACGGCGGCCGGCCACCAAAGAGGTGACCGGCCGCCGTCGGGCAGTGCTTTAGTTTTCTTACCAGCCGCGCTCGGCGAGGCGGTGCGGCTGCGGGATCTCGTCCACGTTGATGCCGACCATCGCTTCGCCCAGGCCGCGGGAGGCCTTGGCGATCTCGTCCGGGTCGTCGAAGAAGGTGGTGGCCTTCACGACGGCGGCGGCACGCTGGGCCGGGTTGCCGGACTTGAAGATGCCGGAGCCGACGAACACGCCGTCGGCGCCGAGCTGCATCATCATGGCGGCGTCGGCCGGGGTGGCGATGCCGCCGGCGGTGAACAGGACCACGGGGAGCCTGCCGGACGCGGCAACCTCCTTGACCAGGTCGTACGGGGCCTGCAGTTCCTTGGCGGCGACGTACAGCTCGTCCTCGGCCATGCCGGCCAGCTTGGCGATCTCGGCGCGGATCTGGCGCATGTGCGTGGTGGCGTTGGAGACGTCCCCGGTGCCGGCCTCGCCCTTGGAACGGATCATGGCCGCGCCCTCGTTGATGCGGCGCAGGGCCTCGCCGAGGTTGGTGGCGCCGCAGACGAAGGGAACGGTGAATTTCCACTTGTCGATGTGGTTGGTGTAGTCGGCCGGGGTCAGGACCTCGGACTCGTCGATGTAGTCCACGCCGAGCGACTGCAGGACCTGCGCCTCGACGAAGTGGCCGATCCGGGCCTTCGCCATGACCGGCACGGACACGGCATCGATGATCTTGTCGATCATGTCCGGATCGGACATGCGGGACACGCCGCCCTGCGCGCGGATATCGGCGGGAACGCGCTCGAGCGCCATGACGGCCACGGCGCCGGCATCCTCGGCAATGCGGGCCTGCTCGACGTTGACGACGTCCATGATGACGCCGCCCTTGAGCATCTCGGCCATGCCGCGCTTGACGCGGCTGCTGCCCGTCACGTTCTTGGCGGACGCGCCGGCTTCGCTGCTTACATCAGGTGTAGACACAAAAACCCCTATGGGTAGATAGATGACCTCGCCGGGGCACGGGCGGCACGCGAATGCCTCAACTGCGCGCTCCGGATTACCGGATCCATTGGCCGGTAAGGACAATACTAGTCCCCCGCCGCGACCCGGCGGAATCCGGCGGAATCTTAGGTTACGGCGGCCGGCTGCTGCGCTCAGGCGGCCTTCTCCGAGGCGGTTCCTTCGTTTTCCCCGAGCCACTGGCGGTGCACCGCGATGATCCGCTGCACCACCGTCACGAGGCTGGCCGCGGCCAGGAGGCACAGCGTGCCGAACAGCACCACGGTGGGCAGGCCCAGGCCGGTGAACCCGGTGACCACCAGCACGGACACCAGCCGCTCGGCCCGCTCCGCGATCCCGACGTTGGCCCGGAAGCCCAGGGCCTCGGCCTTCGCCCGCGCATAGGAGACCACCATGCCCAGCACCAGGCAGACGACGGCGGCAATCGCGATCGGCGTGTCGGCGCCTCCGGTGAAGAACCAGACAGCGACGCCGGCGAACAGGGCACCGTCCGCCACCCGGTCCAGGGTGGAGTCGAGGAAGTTGCCCCAGCGGCCGCCGCTTTCCTGCATCCGCGCCATGATGCCGTCGACGACGTCGGAGAAGATGAAGACGGTGATGAACAGCGTCCCCCACCACAGATGGCCCAGCGGGTACAGCACGAGCGCGCCGGCCACCACGCCCAGGGTGCCCACAATGGTGACGGCGTCCGGGGAGACGCCGATCCTCAGCAGCCACCGGGCAAGAGGGGTGAACAGCGCGGTGAAAAAGCCGCGGGCGTGCCTATTCAGCATCCGTCGCCCCGGCGGAAGTCCGCCCCGCACCGGATGCCTGGGGCCAGGCCTCCGCGACCTGCTGCCGGACTTCGCCGAGCGTCTGGGTGATGGCCTTGGTCTGGGCGATGACGGGGAAGAAGTTGCCGTCCCCGCCCCAGCGCGGCACCACGTGCTGGTGCAGGTGGGCGGCCACCCCTGCGCCGCCCGCCACGCCCTGGTTCATGCCGAGGTTGAAGCCGGCGGGGTTTGCCACCTTGCGCAGCACGCGCATGGCCGTCTGGGTCAGCTCGGCGAATTCCGCGGTCTCCTCCACGGTCAGGTCCGTGTAGTCGGGAATGTGCCGGTACGGGCAGACCAGCAGGTGGCCGGGGTTGTACGGGAACAGGTTCAGCACGACGTAGCTGGTCCGGCCCCGGTACACGATCAGCGAATCCTCGTCCTGGCGCTCGGGTGCGACGCAGAACGGGCAGTCGTCCTGGTTCTTGAACTGGTGCTGGCCGCCCTTGATGTACGCCATCCGGTGCGGGGTCCACAGCCGCTGGAACGCGTCCGGGACCCCGGCCAGGCCGAAGTCGTCCGTCACGGCGTCGTCGCCCGGATACTCCGGTCCGGCACCGGACCTCTCCTGCACTGTCCTCTCCTGCACGCCTTGCCCTTCCGAATCGCTAGCTGGTCCGGTTGCGGACGGCGTCGACGATCCGCTGGACAGCCTCGGCCACCGGCACGCCGTTGTCCTGGCTTCCGTCGCGGAAGCGGAAGGACACCGCGCCGGCGTCGGCGTCGTCCCCGCCGGCGATCAGCACGAACGGGACTTTGTCCTTGCTGGCCGTGCGGATCTTCTTCGGGAAGCGGTCCGAGGAGATGTCCACCTCGGCACGGATGCCCGCCGCCTTGAGCTGGCCGACGACGTCGAACAGGTAGTCGTTGAACGCCTCCGCCACCGGAATCGCCACCACCTGCACAGGAGCGAGCCAGGCCGGGAAGGCGCCGGCGTAGTGCTCCGTCAGGACGCCCATGAATCGCTCCACCGAGCCAAACAGGGCGCGGTGGATCATCACCGGGCGCTGGCGCGTGCCGTCGGCCGCCTGGAACTCGAGTTCGAAGCGCTCCGGCAGGTTGAAGTCCAGCTGGATGGTCGACATCTGCCAGGTCCGGCCCAGGGCATCTTTCGTCTGGACGGAGATCTTGGGGCCGTAGAACGCGGCCCCGCCCGGATCCGGGACCAGGTCGAGGCCCGAGGCTTCGGCCACTTCCGCCAGGGTGCGCGTGGCTTCGTCCCAGGCAGCGTCCTCGCCCACGAACTTGTCCTCGTTCCTGGTGGAAAGCTCCAGGTAGAAATCGTCCAGGCCGTAGTCCTTGAGCAGGCCGAGGACAAAGTTCAGCGTGGTGGTGAGCTCGTCCTTCATCTGCTCGCGGGTGCAGTAGATGTGGGCATCGTCCTGGGTCATGCCGCGCACGCGGGTGAGGCCGTGCACCACGCCGGACTTTTCGTACCGGTACACGGAGCCGAATTCGAACAGCCGCAGGGGCAGCTCACGGTAGGAGCGGCCGCGCGAGCGGAAGATCAGGTTGTGCATGGGGCAGTTCATCGGCTTCAGGTAGTAGTCCTGGCCGGGCTTGCGGACCGTTCCGTCCTCGTTGAGTTCCGCGTCGATGTGCATCGGCGGGAACATGCCCTCCTTGTACCAGTCCAGGTGGCCGGACACCTCGTAGAGGTGCCCCTTGGTGATGTGGGGCGTGTAGACGAAGTCGTAGCCGGCGTCCACGTGGCGCTGGCGGGAGTAGTCCTCCATGGCCTTGCGGATGATGCCGCCCTTGGGGTGGAACACCGGCAGGCCGGAGCCCAGCTCGTCCGGGAAGGAGAACAGGTCCAGCTCGGCGCCCAGCTTGCGGTGGTCGCGGCGCTCGGCCTCGGCGATCCGCTCCTGGTAGGCCTTGAGGGCGTCCTTGGTGGGCCAGGCGGTGCCGTAGATGCGCTGCAGCTGCTGGTTGTTCTGGTTTCCCAGCCAGTAGGCGGCAGACGACCGGGTCAGGGCGAAGGCGTTGGAGATCAGCTTGGTGTTCGGCAGGTGCGGGCCGCGGCACAGATCGCACCAGACGCTGTCCCCGCTCTTGCGGTCCACGTTGTCGTAGATGGTGATGTCCCCGGCGCCCACCTCGACGTTGACGCCTTCCCCGGCGTCGGCGGCGTCGTTTTTCCGGCCCAGGAGCTCGAGCTTGTAGGGCTCGTCCTTCATGGCCTCCCGGGCCTCGTCCTCGCTGACGACGCGGCGGACGAACTTCTGGTTCTGGTTGATGATCTTCTGCATCATCTTTTCCAGCTGACGCAGGTCTTCCGGGGTGAACGGCTCCTCGACGTCGAAGTCGAAGTAGAAGCCGTCGGTGATGTAGGGGCCGATCCCGAGCCTGGCGTCGGGGCGCAGCTGCTGGACTGCCTGGGCCATGACGTGGGCCGTGGAGTGGCGCAGCACGTTGAGCCCGTCGGGGGAACCGATGGTGACGCCCTCGACCGTGGCGTCCTCGGGCAGCGGCTGGTCCAGGTCCTTCAACTCGCCGTTGACCCGGGCCACCACGACGTCGCGGCGCTCAAAAAAGAGTTCCGCGCCGGTGGTCCCGGTAGCCACCTTGGTCTCTTCGCCGTCGACGAGAAGGGTGATCTGCTGGGCATCTGACACGGGTGTCTCCTATTCAAAGTTTTAGGCTTCATAGCTTGCGGCGTACGGGGACCACAGCCAGCCTCGTCCATGCTATCGGTTTCCGGATAGGCCAACCAACGCGGCGCCTGGGAATGGCAGGGTCCCGGTACGGCTGAGGTCCCAGGCCATGCTGGCGCTGATGCTGATCCCCCGGGGCCCGGTCCGGCGGGTGGTGCCCCGGATCAGCAGCAGCCGGGTGCCGAACAGCAGGGGCCCGGCCTGTTCCTGGGCCTCATGAAAGAAGACCGAGTCCACGCAGCCGGTCCCGTCGTCGACGCTGATGAACACCACCCGGCGGCCGCCGCGCATGGGCGGCGTCTGGGTGGCGACCCGGACCCCGGCCACCAGCACCTCGGTGCCGTTGCGCAGCCCCAGCAGCTTGTCCGCCGTGGTGACGCCCAGCCTGTCCAGCAGGGGACGGTGGCTGGCCATCAGGTGTTCGCTGACGTCCACGGCCATCAGGTCCAGTTCGGTCCGGACGGTCTCCACCATGCTGGGTGCGGGCAGCTCCGCTTTCAGGTTTTTCAGCTCGACGTCGCCCAGCGGCAGGGCCAGCTGGCCCTCGATGACCTCCACACCCTTCCGCTGCGGGCGGTGCTGGAGGTCCTGCAGGTGCCGGACCAGGTCCGCACGGTTCGCGGCTCCCCCGGACGCCCGGTGCAGGGAGTCGAAGGCCCCCAGCTGGGCGAGCCGCTGGATGCCCGGCCGGCTCAGCCGGGACCGGGCCCGCAGATCCGCCAGCGAGTCGTAGGGCTGGGCCGCGACGATCCTCTTCAGTTCGGCGCCGGACAGCCCGTAGATGCCGCTGAGGCTCAGCCGGATGCCCAGCCTGCCCCGGTCCGGGCCGGCGGCGACCCGCTCCACCCGGTACTCGGCCTGGCTCCTGTTGATGTCCAGCGGCAGGATGGGGATCCCCAGCCGCCGCGCCTCGGCCACCAGGAGCCGTTTGGGATACATGCCGGGATCGTGTTCCCAGAGCCCGGCGAGGAATGCTTCCGGGTGGTGCGTCTTGAGCCAGGCCGACTGGTAGGTGGGGACGGCAAAGGCAGCCCCGTGGGCCTTGCAGAAGCCAAAGCTGCCGAAGGCCTTCAGGGTGCCCCAGACCTTGTCCACCACCTCGGGGGCGTACCTCCTGGCCCGGGCCTCCTTCCGGAAGAACTCCTCCACCTGTCCCTCGAGCACCTCGTTGCCCAGCGCGCGGCGGAATTCGTCGGCCCGCGCCAGCCCGCACCCGGTCATCACGTCGAAGGTCTTCAGGATCTGCTCGTGAAAGACGGTCACCCCGTGGGTCTCCTGAAGCACCGGTTTGAGGTCCGGGTGCGGGTACACCTCGGGGGCGAAGCCGTGCCGGTGTTCCAGGAAGGGCCGGACCATGTCCGACTTCATCGGCCCCGGACGGAACAGCGAGATGTCGATGATGAGGTCGTTGAAGTCCCGCGGCGCCAGTTTGCCGATCAGTTCGCGCTGGCCCGGGGATTCAATCTGGAAGCAGCCCAGCGTGTGGGTGCTGCGGATCAGCTCGTAGGTGGGTTCGTCATCGAGCGGGACGGCGTTCAGGTCGATGTGCCCGTCCTCGGCGATGTAGTCCGGCCCGTTCCCGTCCGGGCCGGCCGGATGCGCCCCGGCCGCGACCACCTCGGCCTTGGAGGGATGGAGCCGGATCACTTCCCGGACGGCGAAGGCCATGGCGCTCTGCATCCGGACCCCCAGCACGTCGAGCTTGAGCATCCCCATGGGGTCCATGTCGTGCTTGTCGAACTGGCTCATGGGCAGGCCCAGGCCGCTGGGCTGGACGGGGGTGCGGTCCAGCAGGGTGGCATCCCCCAGGATGACCCCGCACGGGTGCATGGAGATGTGGCGCGGCAGCCGGTCCAGCCGTTCCGTGAGGTCCACCAGCAGGTCCAGCTGCTGGTTTTCGGTGAAATCGCGCTGCTCCACCCTGCCGGCGAATTCCCGCAGCTCCGGCTTCTCCGCGAGGGCCTCGCGGAAGTTCCGGGCCGAAAACCGCCACAGCTGCTTGGCGATTTCACCGACCTCGCCGTCGTCCATGCCCAGCGCCTGGCCGGCGTCGCGCACGGCACCGCGGGCGCGGTAGCCGTTCTGCATGCTCATCAGCGTGACGCGTTCGGCCCCGAAGCGGGCAAAGATCTTGCGGTAGACGTTGTGCCGTTCGGCGCTTTCGACGTCGATGTCGATGTCCGGCAGGGTGGCGCGGTCCCGGGAGAGGAAGCGTTCGAAGATGAGGTCGTGCTGGAGCGGGTTGACCTGGCTGACGTCGATCAGGTAGTTGACCAGGCTCGAGGCGCCCGAGCCGCGGGCGGCGGCCCGGACCCCCAGGTCCAGGATCATCCGGGAGACCTCGGCGACGGTCAGGAAGTAGGCGGCGAAGCCCAGGCTGCCGATGATCCCCAGTTCGTGCTCCAGCCGGGCGCGCAGCGCTTCGGCGGGTTTCCCGGCGATCCCCGGGAACCGGCGGCCGATTCCGGCCTCGCAGCGCTGGGCCAGCTCCACGAGGGGATCCCCGGCAATCCCGATCACGGAGGCTTCCGGGACCACCGGCTGTTTCCAGCCCATGTCGGTGGCCGGGTCCATCCGGCAGCGGTCCGCGAGCGCCTCGGTCTGGGCCATGAGCCGTTTGAGGTCCGTCCTCCCGTACCCGGCGGCATGCATGATCTCCTTGCCCAGCGCCAGCATCTGCGCCGGTGATTTGAGCCAGGCCTGCCCGTTGGGCTGGAGCTGCGGGGCGGCGGAGAGTTCGGGGAGGGATTTCAGGGTCCGGGCGGAGTCCAGCACGTCCGCGGTGGCCGCGCCGTCCTCGGCGGCGTACCGCACGGCGTTGCTCAGCACGGCGGGCACCCCGTGTTCGGCGGCGAGCTTGAGCATCCGCACCGCATGGGCGGTGCTCAGGGGCTCACCGGGCGGGCTCAGCTGCGAGACCACCTCGGCGGCGAGGGTTCCCGGCGGCATGGCGTCCAGCCAGCGTTTGAACAGGGTGCGGGGACGCAGGTAGCGCCGTCCGCGCATGGCGCGTCCGACGTCGGAGTCCGGCCCGAGCAGGACCGTCAGCACCGGGTCCAGGGTTTCCGGGTGCAGGGTGCGGGAGGCCAGTTCCGCCCGGGTCACGGCCACCGGCACCGCGCCCCCGGCCTTGCCCGTGGTGCGGGCATGGGCGTCGGAGATCAGCCGGCACAGCGCCCGGTACCCGGCGCCGTTGTTGTGCCCGTGGGCGAGGACGACGACGCGTCCCCCCACCTGGGTGCGGAGGTCGCCGTCGTCGTCCAGGACCGCCAGGTCCACCCCGACGACCGCGTCCAGTCCCGCCGCCATGCAGGCCAGCAGGTGCTTGACCGTTCCGTACAGGCCGTCGCGGTCGGTGCAGGCGAGCGCGGTGGCTCCGTCCGCGGCCGCCGCAGCGGCCAGTTCCTCCGGCCAGGAGACCCCGTAGTGGGCGCTGTAGGCGGTGGAGACATGGAGATGCGTGAAGCTCATGCCCTCCTCCGCTTCGGGAGGGTCCGGAGGGCGTCGTGGATCCGCAGCAGCCTCCAGCGGCCGCTGCCGACATGCCGGGACAGGTCAAGGGTGAGGATCTCCCCCCGGGCCCCGCCATCCGGGGACGGATCAGACAGGCGCACCTGGACCCGCCAGATCTCGTGGTCCACCAGGCCGGGCCCGCTGCCGAGCGGGGCCCGGCTTTCCTCTGCCCACCACTGGCGCCGCTCATACCAGCGGACCGGCTCCGCGCAGACGGTGTAGTGCCGCCCGGCCCACCCCAGCTTCAGGGGCCGGCCCGAGGGTGTGCAGACGACGTCGACCGACTCGCTGAACATGCCCATGTTTGCCTCCCGGAACAGCCCGGCCGCAGGGTTCCCGGCGTAGCTCAAGCCGGGGACTGCGGTCAGGCCCAAGTTTTCGAAGTAGTCTCAAAGTAATTATTCGAACATATCTTCGAATGATTTCAGTGTAGGCCGGGTGCGGGGCAAAACCTAGGTCAGGGGTGGACGGACGGGGGCGCTGGGGGCAGGATTGAGCCATGAGTTCCCATAACGCACTCCTCAAGCACGTAAGCATCGCCGCCAAGGAAACCGCCCTGGTGGCGAAGTTCGATATAGACGGAAATATTCCGGGATCGGGGGCCTACGTGGTGGGGCTCGTGGCGGCAACCCCGGACCATTCCCATCAACGCAGGATGGGCATCGAGTTCATGAACGGCGAGGCCGTGTCCTTCTTCTGCTTCTGCCACGACGGGACCGAGGAGAACTTTGACCTCAAGGGCGTCGAACACTCCGGCAACACCATCACGGGCCACTTTCCCCTGAGCACGGTGCTGGGCCTGCCCAAGGGCCATCTGATGAGCGCTTTCAGCGACGCGGAGGGCCGGGAGTACCAGGCCAATGTCCCGGTGGAGGAGGCCCTGTAGCGAGGAGGCCCTGTAGCGGGCCGGACAGCCTCAGCTGCTGGCTTTGTACACTTCCAGTTCGAGCGTGGTGAACGCCTCGGTCATGGCCCGGTACGTCTTTTCGACGATGTCGGCGTCGATGTCCTTCTTCTCCGCCACCCCGCGGACATGCTCGATCACGCGCTCCACCCGTCCGGGTGCACGCACCTGGGCGCTGTCCTCCTTCAGGGTACCGGCGATCCGGATCAGCCGCTCGCGGCGTCCGATCAGCAGGACGATCTGTTCATCCACCTCGTCAACGGCCACCCGTACCGCCGCGAGCTGTTCCTTGTCGGCCTGGGCATCTTTGTCGTCTCCGTGATTTGTGGGCATGGGGATGACAGTATCGAATGATGCAGCCACGAGTCGACTTAATTTCCCTGGGCGTCCGCAGTGTCGATGCCTCCCGCAGCTTCTACGTTGACGGCCTGGGCTGGCGTGTCCTCCGGGAATCCCCCGGCGAGGTCGTCTTCCTCCAGGCCAATCATGGACTCGTCCTCTCCCTCTGGGACGCCTCGCAGATGCACGCGGAGGCCGGGACGTCCAGCCCTGACGGGATTCCCTGCATCACCCTGAGCCACAATCTGGGCAGCGCGGCTCAAGTGGACGCGGTGATGGCGGAGGCCAAGGCTGCCGGGGCCAGCATCGTGGCCGCGCCGAAAACCCAGCCCTGGGGCGGCTACACGGGATACTTCGCCGATCCGGACGGTTTCCGCTGGGAGGTGGCCTTCAACCCCACCTGGGCGGTCGACGCCGCCGGCACGGTCATGCTCTAAAAAAGGCTCCCCAGCGGCTGGATGAGCCCGGCGGAGTCGTTCCTGACGTTTCCGACGGCGGTGCCGACGGCGTCGATCCTCCAGCCCTGCGCGGCCCCGTGCGCCCCGGCCCGGACCAGCCCCACGAGGGCGGCGGGGTCGGCGGCGTGCGGGTCCAGCCAGGCCTGGATGGCCGCGCTGTCCATCGCCACCGGCAGCCGGTCATGCAGGGCGGTGAGTTCGGCAAGCCCTCCGCCGGCGTAGCCTTCCGGCGGCGAATCCGTGGTCAGGATCGAGGCCGAGAGCAGCCAGCGCTCCGGATCCCCCGCCGCCCTGGACGGGTCCCGCCACCATTCGTACAGGCCGGCGAACATCATGGGGGAACCGTCCCTGGGGCGCACGTAGTACGGCTGCTTGCTGCGCCCTTCCCCTGCTTTCCATTCGTAGTAGCCGTCCGCGGGTACCGCGCAGCGCCGGGACCGGACGGCCTTCCGGAACGCCGGCTTCTCCAGCACGCTCTCGCTGCGGGCGTTGATCATCCTGGGGCCGACCCCCGGGTCCGTGGCCCAGGGCGGCACCAGCCCCCAGCGCGCCAGATGGAGCTGGCGGACCGCCCCGCCGTCCACCAGCCGTTCCAGCAGGATCGGCACGTCCGCCGTCGGGGCGACATTCCAGGACGGCGGAATCGCGATCTCTGCCTCGAGCCCGGCGTCGAACTCTGCCAGCAGGTCTCCGACGGCCCGGGCCATCACATAGCGTCCACACATGGCACCAGCATGCCACCTGGGGATCCGCCACCCGGGAATAGCCGGCTGCGGGTTACGGTTGAAGCGAACGACACCCTGGCGACGAAACACGCCTATGACGAGCACCGAGGAGAAACTTCGTGGACTTCACCCCCGAATCCGGCACCATCACCATGTTTTCGACCACCTGGTGCGGCTACTGCAACCGGCTGAAGAAGCAGCTGGACGCCCAGGGCATCGGTTACACCGAGATCAACATCGAAGAAGTCGAAGGCACCGCCGACCTCGTGGAGAAGCTCAACGGCGGCAACCGCACCGTCCCCACCGTGCTGTTCCCGGACGGCACCGCGGCCACCAACCCGTCCGCGGCAGAGGTCAGGACCCGGCTCGCCGCCTGAGGCCACACCCATACAATCCAGACTTCAACGACGACGGCGCGGCCCCCACGGGACCGCGCCTTACCGCGTGTTGCGACGCGCAGCGAGGGAGATTTTTTCATGGTCCACAAAGTCAAAGGCGCAGTAGCCCGCTCCAAGGGAGCACCCGTCACGGTCGAGACCATCCTGGTCCCCGATCCCGGACCCGGCGAGGCGCTGGTGGATATCCTCACCAGCGGGGTGTGCCACACCGATCTGCACTACAAGCTCGGCGCGATCAACGACGACTTCCCCTTCCTGCTGGGCCATGAGGCCACCGGCGTCGTCAGCGCCGTGGGCCCGGACGTCACCGAGGTGGCCCCCGGGGACCGCGTGGTGCTGAACTGGCGTGCCGTCTGCGGCGAGTGCCGGGCCTGCCGCCGCGGCCAGGCGCAGTACTGCTTCAACACCCACAACGCCACCCAGAAGATGACGCTCGAGGACGGCACCGAGCTCACCGCGGCCCTGGGCATCGGCGCCTTCGCCGAGAAGACCCTCGTCGCTGCCGGCCAGTGCACCAAGGTCGATCCCGACGCCGACGCCGCCGCCGTCGGCCTGCTGGGCTGCGGCGTGATGGCGGGCCTCGGCGCCGCCATCAACACCGGCGGCGTCAAGCGCGGGGACTCGGTCGCCGTGATCGGCTGCGGCGGAGTGGGCGTCGCCGCCGTCGCCGGGGCCGCGCTCGCCGGCGCCACCACCATCATCGCCGTCGACATCGACGCCAAGAAGCTCGAACGCGCCACGGAACTCGGCGCCACCCACACGGTGGATTCCTCCGCCGTCGATCCGGTCGAGGCGATCCGCGAACTCACCGGCGGCTTCGGCGCCGACGTGGTGATCGACGCCGTCGGGCGTCCCGAAACGTACAAGCAGGCGTTCTACGCCCGCGACCTCGCCGGCACCGTGGTCTTGGTGGGTGTCCCGAGCCCGGAGATGACGCTGGACCTGCCGCTGCTGGACGTCTTCGGCCGCGGCGGCTCGCTCAAGTCCTCCTGGTACGGGGACTGCCTGCCCTCCCGGGACTTCCCGATGCTGATCAGCCTGTACCGGCAGGGCAAGCTGGACCTGGACGCCTTCGTCACCGAACGCATCTCGATCAACGACATCGAAGCGGCCTTCGACAAGATGCACGCCGGATCGGTCCTGCGGTCTGTCGTGGAACTGTGAACGGTTCAACGGCCAGCGGCGGGGCCGTGAGCAAGCTCCGGATCGACCGGCTGGTCACCTCGGGCACGTTTTCGCTGGACGGCGGCACCTGGGACGTGGACAACAACGTCTGGATCGTCGGCAACGACGAGGAATGCCTCGTCATCGACCCGGCGCATGATCCCGCCGCGGTCGAGGCCGCCGTCGCGGGCCGGAAGGTCACGGCGATCCTGCTCACGCACGGGCACGATGACCACATCGGCGCCGTCGGGCAGGTCCGCGGGCGCCTCGGCGCCCCGGTCTACCTGAACCGGGACGACTGGATGCTGTGGGAGCGCGTTTTCCCGGGCACCGAACCGGACCCACGCCATCAGCGACGGGGACACGTTCGACGTCGCCGGCGCCCGGCTCACGGCCCTGCACACCCCGGGCCATTCGCCGGGTTCGATGTGCTTCTATGTCGAAAGTGAAGGCACCGTCTTCAGCGGCGACACGCTGTTCCAGGGCGGCCCGGGCGCGACCGGCCGGTCCTTCAGCGACTTCCCGACCATCATCGAGTCCATCCGGACGCGTCTGCTGGCGCTCCCGGCGGACACGGTGGTCCGGACCGGGCACGGGGATCCGACGACGGTCGGCGCCGAAGCGCCGCAGCTTCAGGAATGGATCACCCTATTGGGAGACACGCCCTAGCTCCGTTCGGCACCCTGCGCGGTCAGCCGCGCAGGGTGCCGAACTCCGCGTAGTCCAGCTGCGCGTATCGGCCGTACGTTTCAATCACAGCCGCCTCAATGGCGTCCACATCCAGGTGCGGGACGAGGTCGTTGACGGCTCCCGCCGTGGCCGGGTCCCAGTCCAGGCCAAGCGCCGAATAGCTGGCTTCCAGCACGGAGCGGATCGGGGCCGAGTTCTCCACAACGATCACCGAGCTGAACAGCCAGCCGCCGGCAACAACACGCTGGGCGGTGCCGATCAGCTTGACCTGGTGCTGGGGGAATTCCGGATCCTGGCCGTGCACGCTGAACTCCCCGGGGCAGTATTCACCCGGAATTTCGCCCACGGCGGCGTCCACTCCGGCGGTGCGCAGCGCCTGCGCCAGCAGTTCGCCGAAGAAGGCGAACCGTCCTTTGGCGCCGGCGATCGCGTCCCGGTGCGGTTCAAGGTGGTCTATCACGAGGGTTCCCCCGTGGTAGGCCGCCGCACGTCCTCCGGCCTTGCGGACCAGCGGCTCAAAGCCCAGTCCGCGGCACGCCCGGGCGGCGGCGTCGAAGCCAGGCAGGTGCGTGTCGCGTTGCCCGAACGCCACCGTGGGCACGGGCCGGTAGAGCCGCAGCGTGGGCCCGGCTGCACCGGCCTTGACCTTCTGCAGCAATTCGATGGCGAAGTCCAGGTCCCCCGCCGCACCGAGCGAGTCCTCCTGCCGGACGATCGTCAGCGTCCGTGGTCCGACCGCGGCCTCCGGCATGTTGCTATGCTCCCTTATGGTCATCTTGCAGTTCCTCGTTGTAGCCGCCGCGTTTGCCGTGATCGATTCCGTCTGGCTCAAGACGATGAGCAAGTTCTACCGGCGGAATCTGGGCCACCTCATGGCGGACAAGCCCCATCTAGGGTACGCCGTCGTCTTCTACGTCCTGTACATCATCGGGATCGTCTTTTTCGCACTCCGGCCGGCGCTCGACGGCGGCAGCTGGCTTACCGCGCTGGGCTACGGCGCCGCCCTGGGAGCCTTCGCCTACGCCACCTATGACCTCACCAACGCCGCGACCCTGAAGAACTGGCCGCTTGCCATCGTCGTGGTGGACATCGTGTGGGGCGCATTCCTGACCGGCCTGGCCACGGTGGCGGGCTGGCTCGTCTTCCACTAATCCCCGCACCCAACTGGCTGGCAGTAGTTGTCGTTCTGAGGGCTCAAAACGACAACAACTGCGACCCAGTTGGGATGTCAGGACTTCCGGAGCGTCAGGATCTGCTCGGCGCGGCCGAACGGGCCGGCGAGGTCGTGCAGCACCGTCGAGGTCAGCCCGATCCCGTCCGTGCCGAAGGACACCTCGTTGTCCAGCCCCAGCCAGTCCCCCTCGGGCTGCCGGTACATGTGGATCTGCAGGTCCAGATTGGGAAAGATGTAGCTGCCCGGGCCCGGCGGGACCCGCGCGGCAATGCCGTTGGCCGTATCCACGAGGCCGATCAGCCTGGCCAGGTCGCTGCTGTCTGCCCTGTCCGTGAGCGGGTGCTCCGTGTGCAGCCAGACCGTTCCCGAACCGGCGCGGTGCCCGTCGGCGATCCTCATCTGCAGCGACGCGATGTAGCCGCCCGGCCAGACGCCGGCGTCGTACGGCTCGCATGCCTCCGGGGCCGGAATCCGGGGGTCTTCGAACGCGGCGATGGCGGACGTGTCGGAGGTGATGATCCGCCAGGCCGTGGCGCGGATGGCGACCCGCCCCTCCGCCACCAGCTCGGCCTGCAGCAGTTCGATGGTCCGGCCCGGGCGCAGCGTCGTGGTGGTGACTTCGAACTCGCCGCCGGGGATCAGGCCGAGGATCTCGTAGCTCAGGCGCGCCATCCGCATGCCACCGCGCGGCTCGTGCCGGGCCAGGCAGTCCGCCATGATGCCGGACGCGGGCGCCATATGCTGCTCGTGCTCGTTCCAGGCGCCCTGGGCGTGGATGGTGGAGCGGAACCGCCCGCCGCCCAGCGCCTCGTAGTAGAAATCGCCCTCGGCAAGAACCGGTAGTCCAGCAGTCAATGTCGGCCCTTTCGCAGCTTCCGTCGGTGGATCCGGAACCACCCTACCGTCTGGTCCGCGTCCGCCTCACGCCTCCACGTCGCGCGGACGGCTTTCATTCCGTGCCCTCCTTCCGTCCCGGTCCCCGCAGGATTTTTCCTCGTTGCATGTGTCCCAAGGTCCCCCCTCGCTCTGCCGGACTGAGTAGACTCGGAGGCAGATCCGTCAACTATCCACCGAAGAGGTGCCCTCCTGATCCGAGTCATTAGCTACAACCTCCGCAAGCACAAGGCCAGTGGCGAGCTGGTCGATCTGGCGCGCGAGTTCGAGATTGATGCTTTGTGCCTCCAGGAATGCGATACCGCGGACCTGCCGGAAACCATCGGCGGCCTGCACCTTGCCGACGCCACGAAGGGGAACCGGCTGGGCCTGGCCATCTACTACCGCAAGGACCGCTTCACCGCCTACGACACCAGGACGTTCGCCCTGAAGAAATCCCTGCACGACCGTGTCCTGGCTCCCGCGCACGAGCGGCTCATCGGCACCCACGTGGTGGACAAGGAGACGGAGCACGACGTCGTCATCGCCTCCTTCCACGCCGCGCCGCTGACGGCGTCGAACTCGCTGCGGAGGAACCAGATCCACGCCGCCCACGCCGAACTGCTGAGCATGGGCAGCGGCCTGAGGACGCTGATGGTGGGCGACTTCAACTATCCGTTCTTCACCAAGTACCTCACCGAGCAGATGAAGGACGCCGGCTACGACCTCTCCCTCAGCGACCGGCGGACCTACACCCGGTACAAGGTCTTCAAGGGGCATTTCGACTTCGCGACGTCCCAGGGCCTGGAGATCGACAACGTCGAGACGCTCCCGCGCGGCGCCTCCGACCACCTCCCCATCCTCGTGTCCGCCGAGTACGGCGAGGACGCGGCCGGTGGCGACCCGCCGTCACCGGCCGCGGACTGAGCAGCCGCAGTCCCGGCTGAGCGAGCCAGCCAATATCCTCAAGGCACACAGGTACAGCGACGAACTCGCCATGTTCACCCAGTATGATCAGTTCGGTGACCGGATCAACAGTCCGGGCCTTGACTCAGCGGCCGCACGAGCCCCGCGGAAGGTCGGGTTGGGATCGAAGCCGTCTGGCGCCGTCGCCGTCCGGGCCGCGGAGACAATTTCCGCACGACGCTTCATTAGGTGCCATGAACTCATCCTTACTGGCCCTCAACATCGTTGAGGGGCCCTTGATCGTCACATGTTATGTGCTGAGTGCCGTCTGCGGCATTGTCCTCCTGCTGGGACGGTCGCGGCGGTTGGCGGTGCTTTCGGGTTTCGCGGGCGTTGCCGGCGCCCTCGCGGGGGCCTTGACCTTGCTGGTCTCCGAGGTTTTCATGCACGCTTTTGGCGGCCCCCTCGGGTGGCATGTCCGGTTCTGGGTGATCGCCTGCTTCGCCGGCCTGGGGGTGTGCGCGGCCAGCCTCCGCAGATCACGTCCCTGGCGGAAAGCACTGGCATGCGCGGCGGCCCTCAGTTTTGCAGCCACCGCGACACTTGGGATCAACGCCTATTACGGGCTGCACCCGACCGTGGCGTCGTTCCTGGGGATTTCCCTCGCGCCGAGGATGGACCTGGATCCCATCAAAGCCCATGCTCCGGCCCAACATCAGGTTCCGTTGTGGGAAAGCTGGAAGCCGGCGGCGCAACTGCCCGCCGAGGGCACAACCGCGCAGGTTGTCATACCGCCGCAGAGCTCCGGTTTTGCCTCCCGGCCGGCGGGGCTGTACCTCCCCCCTGCGGCGCAGATTGCGGACCCGCCCGCGCTTCCGCTGGTGGTTTTGATGATGGGACAACCGGGAAATCCGGATCCGCAGTATGTCGCAGCGGTCCTGAATGACTACGCCTCACACCACGACGGGCTGGCACCGATCGTGATCGTCGCAGACCAGCTCGGCGACCCCAACGTTGACAACCTTTGCCTGGATTCACCCCTCTATGGACGGCCCGAGACCTTCATCAACCGCGACGTGGTGGACTGGGCCCGGAGCCACCTGAACATCATCGACGACAGGAAATACTGGACCATCGCAGGATATTCCCACGGCGGCCAGTGCGCGCTTTCCTTCGCCGCAAAGTACCCCTCGATCTGGGGCAATGTCCTGGACATCTCGGGGGAAGAATACCCGGGAGCAGAGGAGCCCGAGACCAACCTTCAGGAAATATTCGGTGGCAGCCAGGCAGCCTATGACGCCCAAAAACCGGTCAACATCATGAAACAACGGACGTATCCGGACACTGATGCCATTTTTACCGCATCCACGGACGATCCTATGTATCTGGAGGCGGCCCGTCATGTCTCGGCCGCAGCGACGGCCGCGGGAATGACCGTCACTTACTACGAGGTCCCCAACGGCGGCCACGTCATCGGGGCGCTGAACGGCGGCCTCAACAAAGGCTTCGAAGTCCTCTATCCGCGGCTCGGACTCTCCGAGCCCGGGTAGCCGCCCACGCCGGAGGGCAGCAGCCGACCTACCGTAACTCGGCGGCTGGCCTGCCCGCTGCCGCTTCAGGCTTCGCCGGAGTGGACCGGACGCCGGAGCAACTCGGTTGCGGCATATCCTGCGGCAAGGACAACGATGCTGCCCAGCCATCCGGCCGCCAGGAAGATCATAACCAGCCGGTCCCGGTCCTCGTAGGGGGTCAGCGACTGTCCGGCGACGACGACGGCGTTGCCCGCCGCCGGCCGCGCAACCACCGCCATCCGCAGACCCGGTTCCGGCTGCCACGTCACGGCGTCGGAGCCGGAGTCCCGGGCAGTCTGGAGCACACCGGGGGGAAGCGTGGGAAGTGATCCGTGAAGGGTGGCCGTTCCCGACACCGGTTTGTCGTCGGCACCGTACATAATGACGAAGACGCCGCTGTCCGGGGTCAGTTCCAGACGCGGGGCCGTCATCTGTGAGCCGATGAGCTGAATCTGCGCGGCAGCGGCGGCTGCGGGCGCCGCGTTGGCTGAGCGGCGGCCGAGCTGTTGGAGCGCAGCATAGGCGCTTCCAAAGATGAGCGTGATGACTATGACTGCCGTCAGCCATCCGATGACCCTTTGCATGCTTCTATCATCGGGCATCCGCCCTCGGACGGCTTGAACCGGATGCCGTCCGTCGTCCAACTCAGCTCCCGGCGCCGGTCTGATAGTTAATGTGCGGTTCGCTGTCACCGTCGCCCTGTACCCACGCCGTGAATTCCGCGAGCGACATGATGCAGTAATAGTCGGTGTACCTGAGGCTCTGCCTCTCTGCCTTGCTCATGTCAGGGATTCGACGCCGGGGTCCTTACGGATGGTTGGCGGTCCGAGGGCGATCTCCACCGTTTGTTGGTGCCCGGCACGCTGGACGATGAGCCGGACCGTGGTCCCGGCTGCCATTGCCCCCGCCGCTGCATGTGGACACTCGGAACATCAACGGAACGTTCTGCCTCGACCGGGGGGAGGTGATGTCCTGCTCAGGCCTTCCGCTGCGCGACGGTGCCGGCGAGCGCGGCCAGGCCCTTTTCGAAGTCGGTACCGACCATCTTGTCCATGTTCATGAACAGGGCGAAGATCTTGCCGATCCCCTTGTTTTCTCCGGTCATGGTCCAGGTCACCTGGGTGCCGCCGCCGGCAGGAGCGAATGTGAAGGTCGTCGGGTTGACCGCCTTGAACGGCTTGGTGAATTCCAGGCGGATCTTGATGGTGTGCGGCTCGGCGGTGTCCACGATCTCCATGGTGCCGGAGCCTGCCTTGCGGTTGCCGTTCCAGGCGTACTTGGCGCCGACGCCGGAATCGCTCCCGGAATAGCTGCGCTCCATCGCAGGGTCCACGGACTCCCACGGCGACCACTTGGTCCACTCATGGAAGCTGTTGACCAGCGGGAAGATCTCTTCGGCCGGGGCCGGGATGAGTGCGGTTCGGGTGACTTCGTAGGTTGACATGGGCCCATCCTAGGGTGTGCCCGGTCCGGCTGGGGGCCGGACCGGCCGCCGCCGCACCGCTAGTTTTCTTCGATGACCGTTTTCAGCTCCTGGAGCTGGGCAACCTCGGCCTGCATCGTCCTGGTGATGAGCCCGTCCAGTACCCTCATGAGTCCTGAGGGCTTCAGGTCCAGGACGAAGCGGACCGTGGTGCGGCCTTCGGCTTACGACAGGACGTACCGGCCTTCCGGGCGCGCCGGACCGGCGATGACCTGGAAAGCCAGGGTACGGCCCGGATCCGCTTCCGTGATCCGGTAGTCACCCTGGATGGACCGTCCCCGAGGACCGGTCAGGGTCTGGCCGTATACGGCACCGGTCTCGCCCGGGACGCCGCTCCTGAGCGCGATGCTCTGGACCCCATGCCGCCAGGCGGGGTTGTTCAGCCCGTCTGCAGGAAGGCGTAGACCTCCGACATGGGGCGGTCGATCGTGATCTCGTTTTCGCGCGGGGGCTCCGTGCGGCGGGGCGGCATAGAATCGAGCATGACGCACGCCGCCCCGCCGCACGCAGACCCCCCACATGAAGAAAACCCACATGAAGAAAACCCGGATGCCCGGTCGGTGCCGCCGGTCGAGAACTGACGCGGGGCCGTGCGCCGCGCGTGGGCTCCAAGCCTCCCGCCGGGCCTCAAGACTGTCCTCGACTATCAGCGCTCCTGGCTGAAATCTGACCTTGCCGCCGGCGCAGCACTCAGCGCCGTCCTCATCCCCGCCGGGATGGCCTATGCCGGAGCCGCCGGGCTGCCAGCCGTCACTGGCCTGTACGCCTCCGTGATCCCCTTGCTCGCCTATGCCGTCTTCGGGCCCTCCCGGGTCCTGGTCGTGGGCCCGGATTCAACCCTGGCGCCGATGATCGCCGCCGCCGTGCTGCCGCTGGCGGCCAGGAATTCCGACCACGCCGTGGCGCTCGCCGGGGTCCTCGCCCTGATGATCGGCGCCATCCTCCTCGCGGGACGCGTCTTCAGGCTCGGGTTTGTCACCGGGCTGCTCTCCAAACCCATCCGCGTCGGCTACCTCAACGGCATCGCGCTCGCGGTAATCCTCAGCCAGCTGCCCAAGTTCCTCGGAATTCCGTCCCCGGGCGGCTCCCTCGTGGAAAATGCGGCCGGCACGGCACGGGCGGTGCTCGGGGGCGCCGTCAATCCCCTCGCGCTGCTTGTGGGGGCCGGAACGGTGGCGATCATCGTCGCCTGCCGGTTCCTGCCGTGGAAGGTGCCCGGAGTGCTGCTCGCGGTCGTTGCGGCCACTGCCCTTTCCGCCGCCCTGGGCCTGGCGGCGGCGGTTCCCATGGTGGGTGCGCTGCCCGGCGGGTTTCCCTCCCCGGGCTTCGGCGGAGTCACCAGCGCCGAGGTTGTCGCGCTCATCGGACCGGCAGCCGGCATTGCCCTGATGGCCTTCGCGGATACCTCCGTGCTGTCCAAGAGCCTGGCCGCCCGGCGCGGAACCCGGGTGAACGGGAACCAGGAAATGGGCGCCCTGGGTGTCGCGAATGCGGCCTGCGGCCTGTTCGGCGGGTTCCCGGTCTCCGGCAGCGCCTCGCGTACCCCGATCGCCCTCGAGGCCGGCGCAAGGAGCCCGTTCAGCGGAGTGGCCGCGGCGGCTCTCGTGGTGCTCTTCATGGTGGCCGTGCCTGGTGTGACGTCCTTCCTGCCCTCAAGCGCCCTGGCCGCCGTCGTGATCGTGGCAGCAGCCTCGATCGTGGATGTGCAGACGCTCATCCGGTTGTTTCGGATGAGCCGGATCGAGGCCGCACTGCTGCTGGCCACGTTCCTTGGCGTGGCGTTCGTGGGGGTTCTCGAAGGCATCGTGGTGGCGATCGGCCTGTCGCTCATCGCCTTTGTCCGCCGGGCCTGGGATCCCTACCGGACCGAGCTGGCGAGCGTCGGGGACGTCCCTGGCTACCACGATCTGAACAGGCACCCCGAAGGCCGCCGGATCCCGGGGCTCGTGATCGCACGCTTCGATGCCCCGCTCTTCTTCGCGAACGGAGCCGTTTTCACGGAGCACATCCGGACCCTCGTGGCGGACGCCCCCGGGCCGGTGCGGTGGGTGATCGTTGCCTCGGAGGCCATCACGGATCTGGACACCACCGCCCTGGATGATCTGGTGGAGCTGGATGATGAGCTGGCGAAGCTCGGCATCAGCCTGGTCTTCGCCGAGATGAAGGGCCCCATCAAGGACCGGCTGATCCGCTTCGGCGTCAGCAGCAGGTTCGGACCCGAACACTTCTTCCCCACCGTGACCAATGCGGTCCGGAGCTACAGGAAGGAGTTCGACCTCCCGTAGCCGCGCCAGACTCAGCCGGTGACACCGGCAACGCTGCCAGCCGGTTCTTCCGTCAGATCGACGACGTCGGACGCCGCGTTTTTCTTGACCGATTCGACCCCGCCCATGGCGCTGGCCTTGGACTTGTAGCTTTGGGAGGAAGCGATCACCTCGCCGTTGGCAGCCTTGAGCCGGAACCGGAACCCGCCGGACTTGTCCTTGTAGACCTCGAACTTGCCAGCCATGGTGCACCCCTGGTTTCTACCTCGTAATGGCCGGTCGGGTGGCCGGCATGCCATAGAGTAGCGCCGCCGCGGGCCGGCTGCCAGAGTCCTGCGGCCCCTTCCATCGGGAGCCCGGGGCCGCCGCCGCCTCAGCCCACCAGCGGGACGACGTCGATCCTGCCGTCGGGCCCGATGGTCACCAGCACGCGCTTGCCGGTCACACCGTCCAGCGCCTCCGACAACCGTCCTGCGAGCTCCCCCGCGCCGGGGACTGCTGCATCACCGCCGGCAGCGCCGGCGTCGGCCCTTCTCCAGACGGTGACGCTGGCGCCGGTGACCTCGTCGATGACCCGGTGCAGCGGTGCCGGGTCGGCGCCGGTGACCAGGATGACGTGGCCGATGGTCCGCCTCCGGGCCGCGCCTGCCGCGCCTGCCGCGGCGAGGGCCGCACGGTCATGCCGCCACACCGCGAAGTGGTAGCCGGCGGCCAGTCCGGTGGCGACGAGCAACCCCAGCGGGGCGCGGATCCGGTCCAGGAAGCTCCCGCCCGTGACCGTGTCGAGGAAGAACTCGAAGACCCGGAATCCGATCACCAGCAGCGTGATCACCGCGGCCACGGCGCTGAGGCCGAAGACCACGACCAGATAGATGCGCCGGGCGTCCGGCCCCGTCCCGGCCGCGCCGGTCCCGGTAGCCCCCGACCCCGTAGCCCCGGTCCCCACGGCGCCCGTCCGCACGGCGGGGTTCCACGCGAGCCACCAGACCGGCCCGCCGACAAGGAGCGAGCTGAGTCCGCCGAGGAGCAGCGTGCGCGTTCCGGAGCCGGCAAGGGTTGTCACCAGCATGGCAAGAACGGCGTTCACGATCACGCCGATCCCGGAGGCTGCGGCAACGAGGGCGACGCCGGACGTCACCAGCCTGCCGCCCTCGAGCGTGGCGTCCGAGCGCCTCCGAGCCATCGCGCGGTGGTAGGCCCAGACCAGGGAGCCGATGGCGGCCGCGGCAACGGCGGGGGCCAGGGGCTCCAGCAGGAGCCCGGGCGATTCCGTGCGGTCGAACAACAGCCGGAGAACGGCGAAGAGCGCCACGCCGGCTCCGCCGAGGGTGAGGATGCCCGCGCCGAGCACACCGACGGTGACAAGTGCCACGCTGGCGAGTCCGGTGCGCAGCCGCTGGCCGCCGTCGTGCTTCCAGTGCCACCACCAGACGAGACCGCCGCCGGCGGCCCAGACGAGGGACTGGAGCGCGGACACCCACCAGGGTTTTCCGACGGAGGCGGCAGCGGTGGCACCCCTCAGCGCCGCATCGAACAGGGTGGACAGGGCAGAGACGGCCCCGCCGACGCCGATCACCAGCCCCAGGACCGAGCCCAGCACCGTGGGGACGTCGGCCAGGCGCGTCGGGCTCCTCCCGGGGTTCCGCCACATCCACCGGTGCCACAGCCACACGGCAGCCCAGACGAGGCCGGTGGCCAGCGGGTAGCGCCAGGCCAGGGGCTCGCCGGCGACCAGGGAGGCAAGGGCCCCGAGCAGGTTGCTGGTGGCGACAATCAGCGAGAGGGTATATGTGCCGGCCAGATAGAGGCCCCAACCGGCGGAGGAGCGCTCCGCCCCGTCGTGGAGCCTGCGCCACACCGCCCACCAGAGAAGTGCGGCGAGGGGGCCGCCGATCAGGGTGAAGGCCAGCGAGCGCGCCAGCCCGGCCGCATCGCCCGTGGCCAGTTCGGTGCCTGCCACCAGGAGGCGTCCCAGCAGGCCGCTGAGGCCGACGGCGGCGATCACCACCAGCGCGTACAGCAGCACATAGATGATCAGCCGGCGGACGGTGCGCTGCGCCAACCCGGGCGCGGAGCCACCCTCCGGGCCGGCCGGGCCGGCGGGACCTGCCGGCGCGCTCACCGCTTCACCGCCGGGTTGGTACACACCGTCAGCTGCCAGGGCGCGTTGTCGATCAGCCACTTGTCCCCCGTCCTGGCGAGGTCGAACACATCCTGGACCTGATACTCGGAACTGCCGAACGGGCCGCCGCCCTCGAAGACGGTGATCAGCACTTTCACATCCGCGGAATCGGCGCGTTCCGTGGTGGCGACCAGGGTGACGCGGAGCCTGTCCGCACCGCTGCGCTCCCCGGCGCCGCACTTGTTCCGTGCCGCGGCGGTCAGGTAGGCGGACGCGGCCGTCTCATCGCCGTCGATGACGGCCGCGGCGTACCGCTGCACGACGCCGGCAGGGGTGGCGGCATCCAGCGGCGCCGGGTCCCCGCGCGTGAAGACGACGGCGAGCGCGACGATCACCAGCACGGCGATCGCGGCCAGGACGGCGGGAAGCGTCCGGTCCGGTCTCCGCGGCTCCGTGCCGGACGCCGGAGGCCCTGGACCTTCCGTGGCCGCAGGGCCCTTCGGCTCTTCAGTCATGCCGCCAGTATCGTCCTGGGCCGGCTCGCCGTCACGATGTCTTTAGGCCCGGTGTCTTTAGGCCCCTTTTCCGCCCTTGACCCGCGTTCCTCCGGGCCCGTCGACGCCGCCGGAAGCAGGCACTACGCTCGGGAAATGGGAATCGTGCGGAAAGTCCTCGGCGTGGTGATCCTCATAGGCATCGGGCTGGTGGGGGCAGGGCCGGCGCTCGCCGTCAGGCCGGTCGACGTCGTCGTGGCGGACCGGGCGGGAGTGCTGGACCGGAACATTCTCCTCCCGGCGGTGCAGGGCATCGACTTCCACGAGCCCACCAGGGTTGCCGTCTACACCTACAACGGCACGGCAGCGGACAACCTGAACGAGGAAGTCCTACGCTTCGCCCGCGCCGAGCACCCGGAGTGGATCAGCGCGGACGGGCAGAAGTGGGCGGACGGGCTCTTCATCTTCGCCCTGGACCCGGCGGGCCGCCATGTGGGGACCTATCTGGGGGAGGACCGGAAGGTCTCCCCTGAACAGCGCGACGACATCCAGAATGCCGCCAAGGAGCTGTTGCGCGATGCACAGTGGACGGACGGCACCATTGCCGGAATCAAACGCGGGGCCGAACTGATCAGCCAGCCGTGGTACCGGTCCACGGCCGTCCTCATCACGGCCTGGACCACCGCGGCAGCAGCCGCCGCCGGTGCCGCCGCCTGGCTGATCATGCGCTGGCGGACCAGGGCCGCCAGCCGGAAGGAACTGGCCCGCGGCGACGCCAGCTACTCCAACGTGAGCCTGGACCTCCAGGTCACCGAGCTCAACGCCAACACCATTCCCGGATCCTCGCGCTACGGCGGCTCGGTGCTGGAAAAGCACCGCACCTTCCTGGCCAGGTACAACACCGCCACAGAGCTGTCCCGCCAGGTGCACGCCTTCCCGTCCCGGGACCTGGGCCGCCGGCCGAACCTGAAACTGGTCCGGGCCTACGCCGACGCCGCTGCCGAACTGGATGCGCTGGACGACGTCATTTCGGACACCAATGCCCTGCTCAACCGGGGGTCGTCGTGGGCTGCCGCCTGGGACCGGCAACTGGCCCCCTTCCGTGCCGACCTGGCCGGACTGGAGCAACTGCTCGGCCAGCGCCATAGTGAGGGAGATTCGGCGACGGCGGCGGCGCTGCGGTCCTTCCGCGGGCAAAGCCAGCGCGAAATCGAACGCTGGACGTCCGAGCTTGCCGACGGGGCGATCAGCCCGGAAACCGCCCTGGACCGGCTGCGGGATGCCCGGACAGAACTCTCCGAGCTGTTGAAGAACCATGCGGACACCGTCATCGAGGGCTTCGCCAGGAACGAAAAGGAAGCCACGCTCATGCGCAAGGAGATGGAGAGCGCGCAGGCCGGACCGAAGGACAGATTCGGCCGCGCCTACGAGCCCAGCATCCTGGGAACGGTCTACCCGTCCTACTACTTCTTCTCCGTCCCCACCTTCAACGCCGGTTTCAACACCGGCGTCGGCAACGTCAGCAACGCCCGCGGCGGGGAGTCCACCACCGGCTATGGTGGCGGCGGCGGGAGCTTTTCAGGCTCCGGAAGCTCGTCGGGCTTCTAACTCAGCCGGCCTCGCCCGGTTCACCCCGTTCGACGACGAAATCGCCGCCGGGAAACAGGATGGTCTCGTGACCGTCGTCGAACCTCACCTGGTACGGCGGCGCACCGTCGGCGCCCCGGACCTCGAGGATCCGGCCGTGCCGGTCCGAGGACTCGACAGTGTGGCCCCGGATGATGATGCGGTCCCCTGGTGCTGCTTTCATGGCATTCACCTCCCTTCTACAGGGTACGTTTGTCCGTCGCCTGAGGGAACAGCCCCGGGCCGCCCCTCAGAACGCCCCTCAAAACAGGGCAGCCGTCACCGCTTCCGTAAACTGGCGGATGACACGGGCCCGGTCATCCATGTCCGAGGTGTCCCGGCCCAGCGTGTACACGACGAACACGTAGGCCCGGTCGCCTTGGGCAAGGATGCTGGCGTCATGCAGGTTTCCAAACAGCAGGCCATATTTATGGAAGACGCTGATCCCCGGCGGCACGGCGGCAGGGATCAGGGTCTCGAAGTTGGTGTTCTGCATGTACGAGAGCAGCTGCGCGGTATTCCCGGCGTTGAGGAGCTGCCCCGTGTAGAGCAGCGCCAGGGTCCTGGCCATCTCCGCCGGCGTGAGGATGTTCACTGTGCGGTCATAGTCGATCCCGATGGAGGCCGCATAGTCAGTGAGCCCCTGCTGGCCGACCGCGTCGAGGATCAGCGCCCAGGACACGTTGTTGCTTTGCTGCACCATCTCACGGATCTGGACGGCGGCCGTGGAGGCCCCCAGCGGATCCGCCAACGACGCCAGGCCACGCTCCGTGAGGTTGTAGTAGGCCGCCGCGGCGAGGATCTTGGCCGTGCTGGCGGCCACGAACTTGCCCTGCACGCCATAGCCATGGACTGCGCCGTCCGTGATATCGATGAGGGCCACGCCTAGCTGGTACCCGCCGTTGGCCTCGATGATGGCGTTGATCCGGGCGTCCAGCTCGGGACCGATTGGCGCGGCCCGGGCCGGAGCGACGACGGCGGGCGGCGGCACTGCCTGAGGCTGCTCTGCCGGCGGCTGCCCGGCCGGTGGCTGCTCGGCTGGCGGCGGAACTGCCAGAGGCGACTCGGCCGGGGCTGGCGGGGCCGGCGCGGCCTGGGCCGGGATAGCGGGAGACGGCGCGGCAGCCGGGGCCCCCGCAACATCACCCCCGTGCCCGGCCGGTGCGTCGACAAGGACACCCTCGGGAGGTGCCGCGGCCGCCGGGACCGCCGCCGGGGTCAGGACAGCAGGAATCCTTTGGTCGGCGCCGGCGCGGGGAGGGGACGCCGGTTCCTGGGCCACGGACCGGGACGGGGCCTCCGCATGGACGGTCCCGTACACATTGCCGGCCGAGACCAGGGCAAGGGCGACGGCGGCGGCTGTCAGGAGCTGCGGCGGGACCCTGCCGACCCGCCAGGCCAAGGGCCAGGGGCCCGGCAGACCGTCGGTGCCCGGCCGGTGGCGCCCGGAGCTGTAATGCCGGGCCGGGGGTTCGCCGTCAGCTAACAGTCCCGCCGGTTCCATCGCGTCTCATTCCCGGTGGCGGGAACGGTCTGAAGGATTTCCCGGAAAGTAGGCTGTCGCCACAGGTGCGCTGGAAGGCATGCTGTTCCTCCGAAGGTCACTAGCCGCGGTGGGGGCATCAAAGTTCCTGAAGTGTGGACCTGGGACCCGCCCGGTGCAAGCCTTGGACCTTGGAAAAACCTTGGGCCAGCCGGCCGTCGTGATCCGGCCGCGGCGTACGCTGGGTGGGTGGCCTTGCCCGGCTCGCGCCCGCCCGACGCCGGCTTCCCGTCATCCGCTGGAGGAGTCCGTCATGCGAAAGATCATCCTGATGATGCAGGTCTCCCTGGATGGATTCATCGAGGGACCGGGGCGGGACATCAGCTGGCACCGGGTGGATGACGAGCTGCACCGGCACTTCAACGAGGAGCTCCGCACCATGGGTGCGTTCCTGAGCGGCCGCGTCACCTACGAGCTGATGGCGGACTTCTGGCCCACCGCGGATCAGGACCCGGCCAGCACCGCCCCCATGGTCGAGTTCTCCGGCATCTGGCGGGACATGCCCAAGATCGTCTACTCCAGGACGCTGGAAAGCGCAGGCTGGAATACCGCCGTGGTGCGCGACGTCGTCGTCGAGGACGTCAACAGGCTCAAGGCGCAACCCGGGGGCGATCTGGCCCTTGGCGGCGCCGAACTCGCGACGGCGTTCAGGCGGCTGGAGCTGGTCGACGAGTACCGGATCTATGTGCACCCGGTCCTGATCGGGCGCGGCAAGGCCCTGTTCCAGCCGCTGGATGCCGCGGACGACCTCCGCTTGCTCGAGACGCGGACCTTCGGCAACGGCGTGGTGCTGCTGCGGTACGCGGGCCAGGCCGGGCCAGGCATTTCTTAAGCGATTCTTAAAGCCCGCGGCGGAGGGTGGTAGTAGGCGCTGGACCGCGCCCTTGCCCCGAGCCGGAGGTTTCCATGCCTGAACCCGCGCCTGCTGACCGATTGACAGCACCCCATGACCGCTCCGCCACGCATCCCGCCGGTCCGCGCCCGGCTGGCAGCACGCAGTTTTGGGCCCTCCCGCAGGCGCGCCACTGGCTCCTGCTGGGCATTCTGCTGTCCGCCGCGGTCCTAGCACTGGGTCTGACCGCGCAGGTGGTGCCCGGCGGCAGTACGGCCGAGCTGGCCGTGGACCAGGACCTTAGCCAGCACCACGCCGCCGCGCTGACCGTGGTGGCGATGGCGCTGAACCTGGTGTTCGGCCCGGCGGCCGGCGTCGTCCTGATCGCCGTCGTCGCGCTTTATCTCTGGCTGGTCCGCCGTGACCTGGTCAAGGCTGTTGCGTTCGGCCTCGTGGCGTGCTCCGGCTGGGCGGCCAGCGAGTTCTTCAAGCTCGTCGTTGCCCGCCAGCGGCCCGATCCCGCACTGCTCTTCGATCCGCTCGCGCCGGAAACGGGCTCCAACAGTTACCCCAGCGGCCACGTTTCGTTCGCTGTCGCGCTGGGCTTTGCGCTGTATTTCCTGGCCCGCGGAACACGCTGGGCCAGGGTCACCGCCGTCGCCGCTGCGTTGATGGCCCTCGTGGTGGCCTGGTCGCGGCTGTACATCGGCGTCCACTACCCCACCGATGTGGCCGCCTCGTTCCTCGCGGCGAGCGCGGCGGTGTTGCTGCTGGCCGGGCTGTGGAACCGATTCACTCCCCGCATTCTGGACCGCCTGCCGTCCGCAGCATCCATTCGATCCACCCGACCCTAAGGAAGTGGCCATGCACAGCATTTACGCTTCAGGACTGGCTCCGGTCCTCTCCGCCGCGGCCGGAACCCCCTCGCTCCTTGACCCGGCGAGCCTGCTCGAGGGCCTCGGCCCGGCGGCGCTCGGCGTCATCGGACTGATGGTGTTCATCGAATCCGGTGTGCTGTTCCCCTTCCTGCCCGGGGATTCGCTGCTCTTCACCGCCGGCCTCCTGCATCAGCAGCTGCAGCTGACGCTGCCGGTGCTGATCGGCGTCGTCACCCTGGCCGCCATAGCGGGCGACCAGGTCGGCTACCTGCTGGGACGGAAGTTCGGCCGCAGATGGTTCAAGGACGATGCCCGGATCCTGAAGACAGCCCACCTGGCCACCACCGAGGACTTCTTCCGCCGTCACGGCGGGGCCGCCGTCGTGCTGGCCCGTTTCGTGCCCATGGTCCGGACGTTTGCGCCGTTGAGCGCCGGCATCGCCCGCTACGGGTACAGGTCCTTCGCGCTCTGGAACATTGTCGGGGCCCTGGCGTGGAGTGTGTCCGTGACCCTGCTGGGCACGTGGCTGGGGCATTTTGAGATCGTCGCCAAGAACATCGACGTCATCGCCGTGGTCATGGTCCTCATCTCGGTCCTGCCGTGGGGTGTCCAGCTCCTCAAACGCCGGCGCCGGAACCGGGTCTCCGGCGTTGATGACCCCAACGAACCCGCCCGAAACACCGCTGGCCTCCCCTACGACACGGCGGACGGCATGCCGGCGGAGGGCCTGGCACGGAAGAATAGCTGACATGACTACCGCTGACGGCCGGCCGGCCCTGCTCCTGGTGGAGGACGACGCCGTCCTGGGGCCGCTCATCGCCGAGCTGCTGGAGCCGGACTACCGGATCCGGCTTGCCGCCAACGGCCAGGACGGACTGCACCTGGCGCTGACCCAGGCCTGGGACGTCATGGTGATCGACCGCGGCTTGCCCGTGATGGACGGTGTCACCCTGATCAAGGCGTTGCGGGCTAAGGGGATTTCCACGCCCATCCTGGTTCTGACGGCGCACGGGGATACCTCTGAGAAGGTCACGGGCCTGGACGCGGGCGCCAATGACTACGTGACCAAGCCGTTCGACGCCGGCGAGCTGGCGGCGCGCCTGCGCGCCCTGACGCGCACCTTCGCCCCGGCTTCGACCCCGGCCTCGACGCCGGTGAGCATCGGCGACTGGGAACTCGATCCGGCGTCGCGCTCGGTGCGCTCCGTTTACGGGCGGCTGGTGTCCCTCACCGCGAAGGAGGGCGAACTGCTCGGGGCCCTGGCCGCGGAACCCGGCCGGGTTTTTACCCGGGAGGAACTGCTCGGCCGGCATTTCCACCCCACCGACCAGCCTGGCGTGATCGACACCTACGTCCACCACCTCCGCCGGAAGATCTCCAGGACCGTGGTGCGCACGGTCCACGGCGTCGGCTACCAGATCGGCGACGCCCTTGAATAGGCGGACGCGGCCGGCTGGCGAAGCGGACCAGGAAACCCTGCGCAGGGCCTCGCTCAAGGTCGCCTTGCGGATCAGCGCGGCCTGCGCCGTGTTGGTCCTCTGCCTCCTCGCCGCCGCGACCATCTATCTGGTGAACAAGCTGGCGCACCCGGATCTGCCTGGCGCAGCGGCGGGGCCGGCCTATACCTATCTCGACTCCAAAGACCTGGTCGAGGCCATGGTCATCGCCGGAGTGGCAGGCGTCGCGCTCGCCGGCATCGTGGGGTGGTTCAGTGCGCGCAGCGCCATCCGGCCGCTGGGCGAAGCGCTGGCCCTGCAGCGGCGGTTCGTCCAGGATGCCAGCCATGAGCTGCGCACGCCCCTGGCCATCCTGGACGCGCGCATCCAGCTCGCCCAGCGCGACGCGGCGCCGGACTCCAAACCAGGCCAGGCCCTGGGCAGGATCCGGGAGGATGCGGCAACACTCACGGGGATCGTCAACGAACTGCTCCTGGCGGCGACCGGCTCGACACCGGATCCCCCAAAGGAACCGGTGGACCTGGCCGACGTCGCCGCGTCCGTCACCGAAAGCCTCCAGGAGCTCGCGGCGCGGCAGGACATCCGGCTTGCCGTTACCGCGGGGTCTTCCGGGGGCCTGGCCGCGGGGTCCTCCGCAGGGCCGCCCGACGGCGGCCGGGCGCTGGCCCGGATCGAACGGAGCTCCGTGCGGCGGGCGGTGCTCGCCTTGGCGGACAACGCCCTGGCCCACACCCCGCCCGGCGGGCGGGTCACCATCAGCACGGCGGTGGAAAAGAATCACGCCGTGATCACCGTGGCGGACACGGGATCCGGGATCACGGGTGTGGACCAGGCCCGGGTCTTTGACCGGTTCGTCAGGACCCCCGGCGCGGATGGATCCGGGGGCCAAAGAAGCTTCGGCATCGGCCTGGCCCTGGTCCGCGAGATCGCCACCGCCGCCGGCGGCACCGTCGAGGTAACCCGGACCGGCCCGGAGGGAACCACGATGAAGCTTGCGCTTCCGCTGGCTGCGGGCTGAGTCATGGGCCGTGGTGGGCTAATGCCCGGCCCACGCGACGGGCCGCGCCCCAGCCCGCAATCAGCCGCCCCCAAGGCAGCTGATCACCGGGCTTCATCCACAGGGCTCAGGCGCGTTGGCTCAGGAGCTTTGCCTCGGTCGCTTAGGCGCGGACGAAGGTCACACCGCCGGTGGCGGTCAGCCAGGACAGCGGGTGGACCACGGTGGCGTTGACGTAGTTCATGCCGCCGCTGATGACCTGGCCGTTGCCGGCGTAGATGCCCACGTGGCCGCTCTGGACCACCATGTCACCGGGGGCGGGCGTTGCCACAACGGTGCCCTGGCTCAGGAACTGCTGGGGGCCGAGGTCACCGACCGGCTTGCCGGCGGCGCCGAGCGCCTTCTCCACCATGGCGGTGCAGTCCTGCGTGATGCCCAGCTGGCCGTAGGCCGCGGCGAGCATGGCCGCGCCTCGTCCGGCGGCGGCAGGAGCAGCTGCCGGAGCAGCGGCGGGGGCCGGTGCTGCCTGGACGTTCACCGCGGCCTTGGGAGCTGCGGGGGCCTGGGCCACGACGGCGGCAGGAGCAGCGGCTGCCACGGGCTTGGGCTGTTCGATGACCGGAGCCGGCGTGGAGGCCACAGCCGGACGCTCGAAGCTGATCTGCACGCCGGCATCGGCGGTAAGGGGCGCGCCGAGCTGGCCCTTGACGTCAACGGACGACGCCGGCACCGGGTTGCGTTCCGCGGGCACCTCTGCGGCGTTGGCGGCCATGGCGCCGCTGAGGACGAGACCGGAGGCGGCGGCGATGACGGCGGCCTGGCGGCCGATGATGCCGGCGTTGCGCTTGGTGCGGGTGGTGAAGCGGTTGGAATTGGTCGTGCTTGAAGACATGAATGTAGCCTCTCCCAATGCCTGCGAGGTGAGCTGTCGGATTCGGATGGGAGGCACCCGGCCGCACTCGGGCCCGCAGTTGCGGGCCGTGCGGCTTCACCCCAAGACCTGCGTAACAGCAGATCAAAAGTGGTTTCCCCGTCTCTGCCGGACGTTTGGTACGAGATGCCCCGGGCCGCGGCAGAGTTAGGCAATCGGCTGGGGAGTGCCCGTATCGGAGACAACAGGCACTTATCCACCGTACGGGGAAGACGGCCCATTGTCACATTCAGGTAACGGCCGGGCGGTTCTGGCCGGCCGTTCCCTCTCGGGATGGTAGGGCCCCAGGCATATGATGATGCCATCAGCCTGTCCCCGAAGCGGAGGCCCGACATGACCAGCCCCTGTGTCGCCATCTGTCAGCTGAGCAGTCAGCCGCAGGAGGACTTTGACGTCAATACCGAGCTGTTGATCCTGGAGGGAAAGGAAGTCCGCGTAGGGACGTGGGACGCCGAACCCCGGGACGGCGGCTTTGACGTCCACGTCCTCAACGACCGGGTGGACGCCCTGGGGTTCATGGTGGTCACGGACTGGGAGTTCCTCGACGGCAGGGCCTACGCAGTGGTGGAACGCCGGCCCGGCGGGTAAAGCCTGCGGTCGAGCGCTTGTTGGACGGGACGGGATTAGGCTCATTCCATGGCCAAAGACTCCAGGAAAAGTGATGACGCGGCATCAGTTATCTGGCTCCCGGAGCCCGAGGAGCATGACTACCCGGCCGCGGAGAGATACCTTGCGCTGCTGACCGACGCCATCAATGCAGCCCTAATCGTGCAGTCCATGCGCAACGCCCCGGTGACGCACCAGCTCGCGAAAGACATTCTGCGCGCCTCCGGGCTGCCGCTCCTTACGCCGCAAAACGCCCACGTCGCCGCGGATCTGGCCAAGATCGCCACCGGAAAAAAGCTGTCCCCGGTGCTGCTGGTCCGGGGAAACATGAACGCCGGCGTCGCAGCGCAGATCGCGGACGGGTACCACCGGGTCTGCGCGTCCTATCTGACGGACGAGAACACGCCCATCCCCGTCAAACTGGCCGATCCGGGGACCCAGGTTCCGGCCAGGCCGGGCGCGCGGTGACGTTCCTGTCCCTGGCGCTGATCGCCGCCGTCGCCCTCGCCGGCCCCCTGCTCGCCCTGCCGGTGCGCTGGCGGCTGCCGGTGGTCCTGGGCGAGCTGCTGGCAGGCATCGTGATCGGGCGGACGGGGCTTTCCCTGGTCGATTCGGAAGATCCCACGTTCAGCCTTCTGGCGAACATGGGTTTTGCCCTGATGATGTTCGTGGCAGGATCCCATGTGCCGCTCAGGGATCCGCAGATCCGCTCCGCTCTCGGTAAGGGCTTCGGCCAGGCCATCGCTGCGGCGATCGCGGCTGCCGTCATCGGAACCGGGATGGGCTTGGCTTTCGGCACAGGGCACGCTCCCCTGTACGTGGTATTGCTGGCGTCCTCGTCCGCTGCCTTGGTCCTCCCGATTGTTGATTCCCTGCGTCTGGGCGGGCCGTCCGTGGTGGCCATGACAGCACAGGTGGCCATCGCCGACATCGCCTGCATCGTGGCGCTGCCGCTGGCCGTGGATCCGCCGAACGCCGGCCGCGCCGCGCTGGGAGCACTCGCGGTGGCGGCGTGCGCCGCTGTGCTCTTTTTCGTCCTGCGCTCGGCGGAGCGCAGCGGCACCCGCCAGCGCGTGCACCAGCTCTCGGAAGACCGCAAGTTTGCCCTGGAGCTCAGGGTCCAGCTGTCCCTGCTCTTCGCGCTGGCGGGGGTGGCCACCTTCGGACACGTGTCAGTGATGCTGGCAGGCTTTTCCTTTGGCCTGGTGGTGGCCGCGGTCGGCGAACCCAGACGGCTGGCCCGCCAGCTTTTCGCCGTCAGCGACGGTTTCCTGGGGCCGGTCTTCTTGGTCTGGCTCGGCGCCTCCCTGAACCTCCGCGACCTCGCCGGCCACCCGGACATGATCGCGTTGGGCCTGTCCCTGGGGATTGGCACGGTCCTGCTCCACGCCGGCTTGAGGGCGCTGGGGCTCCCCCTGCCGCTGGGAGTTCTCTCGGCTGCGCAACTGGGCGTACCGGTCGCGGCGGCAAGCATCGGCACCCAACTGCACGTACTGCTGCCCGGAGAGGACGCCGCCCTGCTCCTGGGAGCCCTCGTCACGATAGCCGCGACCGCCATGGCAGGATCCCGTGCGGCGAAGTCATTCGCCCAGCCGGTGCCCGCCGGTCACGGTAAACACTGAACTCTTGCGTCACTCTCCCCGCGTCACACGTCCGCGGACGGGAACTGGAGCTCCGGTCTTTTCGTCGCCAGATCCTGGAGCACCCGGGAGATCGCCTCCCGGACCACCGCGCCGTCGCGCCCTTGCTCCGGCGGCTCCGCGAGGACAGCCCGGGCACGGCGGACGAAGCCGTCCCAGTCCCCCGCCCCCGCCCCGAACGCCAGGAGCGGGGACAGCAGGGCGGCACGGCGCAGCCAGGCGTCGGGCTCCCGCACCCACCGGTCCAGCACGCCGTCCGCCCGCACCCTGCCCAGCGTGTCGAGGCCTTCGATCAAGGGCCCCACCACCTCGACGGCGAGCGGGTCGACGAGCGCCCGCAGCCGGGCCTGCCGGACGAACCCCTCGATCCGGGTCAGATCGGAGTTGGTGAGCAGCCCGAGGCTGGACTGCAGCAGGACGACTGCCGCCAGGCGACGCTCGAATACCGGCACCGACCACAGCTCCGAGCTGAGCGCCGTAACGTCGTCGTGCGACAGACCCCGGTAGCGGCGCAGGACATCGCGGACCGTTCCCCGCACGGCTCCGACCGAGGCGCCGTAGAACCGCAGCCCGCTTCCCTGCAGCTCGCTTCCCAGGCGGGCCTGCGCCGCTTCGGCCCGGTACCAGTCGCCCTCGCGCTGGAGGGAGGAATCGATGAAATCGCCGGCGTCGCTCACCCGACCATTCTTTCCCCTCCGGGCAGCCTGCCGAAGTCGGCACGGCGGTTTCGGGACCCACGAAGGTCCGGCCCGCCACGACGTCGTGTGCTTGCGGGCAAAGGTCACGATCAGGTAACGTGGGCGGCTGGCCGCAAGGCTGGGCCCGAATGCAGGGCCCCGGAGGCCAGAGTATCGGGCCCCGCTGCGCCAACCGGCGCCTGCTCGCTCCGTCCCCAGTGACGGGGGCGAAAGAAGCTTCACGCACTCGTCGGCACCTCAGTTGTGCCTGTCGGCCGCGTGTGTCCTACGCCCGAAGAGGTCTTTTGTTTAAGAAAATAGCCATCGTAATGACCATGGGCGCTCTGTCACTGACTGGATGCAGCGCCGCCTCCACGACCCCCGGGGCCGCAGCTCCCCCGGCGTCCGGCCGCACCTCAGCGCCTTCCGATTCGGCATCTTCAGCCGAAACTGTCCCGGCGCCGGACGCCCCCACCCCGGGCTCCGATAAGGCCGCCGCTTCAACCGGCGCCGCACCCAGGGAGGCAACGCAGACACCGGCAACGGACGCCCCAGTTGAGGGCGCGACGCCGGGCGACGCCGTGTCAGGCGCGACGCCGGGCAACCCAGCCGCCGCCACGGCGGTTGCCCCCGCCGCCCCCGCCGCCGCAGCACCGGTGCCGGCAGCCCCTGCCGCACCGGTCGCCGCCGCAGCGGCAGCCCCTGCCGCACCGGTCGCCGCCGCACCGGCAGCCCCTGCTGCACCGGTCGCCGCCGCAGCGGCAGCCGCGACTGCGGGTGACGGCACGCAGGCAGCCACCACCTTCGGCTGGGGTCCGGTCCTGGCCGGCGACGAGTTCTCGAACACCGGCGCACCCGACGCCACGAAATGGAGCGTCTTCAAGGGCGCCGGGCATGCAGGCAAGGGTGTCCGCAGCCCCGCCGCCTGGTCCGTTGCCAACGGCTCAGCCACGGTCAAGGGCGACACCGCTGGTACCACCGGCGGCATGTCGGCAAAGTTCGCGCAGCAGAAGTACGGCCGCTGGGAAACGCGCATGAAAACCAGCGCACGGGACCCGAAATACCACCCCGTCGTGATCCTCTGGCCCAATAACAATGCGTCTGCGAACTGTGCCGAGATCGACTACGCCGAGGGCAGCCAAGACACCACCATGATGAAGTTCTTCCTGCACTACTCCTGCGGTGGCGGATCGAACTTCCAGACCACGGCGGCAAATCCCGTGGACAGCACTCAGTGGCACAACTACGCCGTGGAGTGGACCCCGGCCGGCATCACCGGCTTCGTGGACGGCAAGAAGACCTTCACCGACACGAACCCGGCGCATCAGCCTTCTGTCGGCATGCACCAGACACTGCAGCTGGACTGGTTCCCTGATGGCTCGGCCACCAAGGCCTCGCAGATGCAGGTCGACTGGGTCCGCGTCTACAAGTAGCAAAAAAGCTCCGGCTAAGCCGCCGGGGCCGCCCCGACCGAGGGGGTCCCGACGCCGTGCGAGGAGCCGCGGCCGGACAGCCCGCCGGACCCCTGACAAATCGCGTCGGGCAGGTCCGGCGGGCTGTCGGTCGTTGCCCGTGGCCCCTTTTTCTCCGCCACCGTGACATGGGTCTCTTACTGTCGGAGGTGCCTGCTTGACTTGGTTCATGAACGGCAATAGGGAGCCGGATGCGGCTCCGGCAGTAACGGAAGGTATGGCGGTCAGAAGCCTGGCCGGCTCCCTGGCTGCTGTCCGGCCGTGCGGGGACGGGGCCGGGATGATTGCCCAGTTGCGGGAGCTGGAGGATGTGAAGTCCGCCGCGGCCGCGGCGCAGGCCCGGATCGCCGTGGCCTTCGATGCCCTGGAACGCCGGGCCCAGCGTGATCAGGGGGTGCCCGTCGCGGAGCTGGGGAAAGGCGTCGGGGCGCAGATCGCCCTGTCCCGGCGGGAATCCCCGTCCCGCGGCGGCCGGCTGCTGGGCCTGGCGAAGGCCCTGGTGGCGGAGATGCCGCGGACGCTGGCCGCGCTGGCCGCCGGGGACCTGAACGAATGGCGCGCGACCTTGCTGGTCCGGGAAACGGCGTGCCTGTCCGCCGCGGACCGGGCCGCGGTCGACGGGGAGCTCGCCGCGGACACCGGCACGTTCGCCGGCGCCGGGGACCGGGCCGTCACGGCCGCGGCCCGCGCCGCGGCGTACCGGAGGGATCCGCGCCCGGTCGCGGACCGGGCCGCCCATGCCGCCACGGACCGGCACGTCAGCCTCCGCCCGGCACCGGACACCATGACGTACCTGACCGCGCTGCTCCCGGCCCGGGAGGGCGTCGCGGTCTACACGGCCCTGACCGGGCACGCCGGGGCCCTGCGCTCCGGCGGGGACCCCCGCTCCCGCGGGCAGCTCATGGCCGATGCCCTGGTGGAGCGGGTCACCGGGACCCCCGGCGGGATCACCGGGGTCCAGATCCAGCTCGTCATGACCGACCGGACCCTGTTCCAGGGCGACAGCGAACCGGCCCGGCTCCCCGGCTACGGCATCGTCCCCGCCGCCTGGGCCCGGACCCTCCTCACCCCCGCCCCGGCCCGCGACGGCGCGGCCGGTGGCGGGGCAACGGGCTCCGGCACATCTGTCAAGGCCGACGGCGGCGGCACGGCCAGTGGCGGTTCCCCGCCGGCGTTCGCCCTCTGGCTGCGGCGGCTCTACACCGCCCCGGGGACCGGGGACCTGCTGGCCCTGGACTCCCGGGCCAGGCTCTTCCCGGCCGGGCTGCGCCGCTTCCTGACCGCCCGGGACGACACCTGCCGCACCCCGTACTGCGACGCCCCGATCCGGCACCTGGACCACATCATCCCCTGGCACCGCGGCGGCGCCACCGGCCACGCCAACGGCTCCTCGCTCTGCGAAGCCTGCAACCACACCAAGGAAATCCCCGGCTGGGCCGCGCAGCCCAGGCCCGGGCCGAGACACACCCTCGAACTCACCACCCCCACCGGCCATACCTACTCCTCCACCGCGCCCCCGCTCCCCGGCACCCCCATGACCGGCACCACGATGGCCGGCATCCCGCTCCCCGGAACCCTCCACGACCAGACCCGCCGCCGGCGCGAACTCCGGCACCACGCAAAGGTCAAAATCCTAAAACGCACTCCGCTGAGCACGCCGCTGGTGGCCTGACTACGGAAGTGACCCCAGCCGGCCCAGTGCCGGCCAGCCATCCGTTCGGCGTTCATCGTCGGTGCGTGAGCGCGCTCAGGTGGGCGGCAATAACCGGGCCCGATGTGGATCAGGACCGTCAGGACAGTGGCGGCGAGCGCAAGCGCCCACCCGGCCCGCCGGCGTCGGGCCGGGTTCCAGCGATGCGCAGCGCGTCGAATCTCCGCTGGAGCCCGTGGACGCCTGCGGAGGCCAGGAGCTTCCGGTGCCGGGTACACGTCAGTTCGGCCGCCGGCGCGCTGCCTGTTCGCGCAGGAACTTCAGTCCCCGGCATGGTCCGGCCGGCGCCCGGACAGGGCCTCCACCGCCTCCTCGATTCCCGCGGCCTCGTGTTCGACGTCCTCCATATACAGCCTGCCGGCCGTGATCAGGTTGCCCTTCAGTTCGAAAAGGGCCATCCCGCGGACCTGGAACGGCTTCCCGTCGGTGCGATGACCGGACCAGGACCACTCGGTCCAGGTGGTGTTCCCGTCGTCGACGGAGCGGATCAATTCCGCCTGGAAATCAGGAATCCCGGCGAACATGGCCGCCCAGTTCGCGTGCATCTGGGCCCGGCCGACAAAGGCCCGGCCGGGATGGGCAGGCTGCTCGCTGCGGTACTCCTCGTGGAACAGCGCTGCTGCCGCTTCGAGATCATGCGCGTTCATCGCCGCCGCCAGACGATCCACTACTTCACTCATCAGATCTCCCCCTTCGGGCTGACTGACCGGCCCCTTCAGTCCCGGTCCCGGCCGGGTGAAGAGGTGAAATTTACCGGACGGTACTGCTGCCGTCGCCGATGTAGGTGTCACCCATCTGCCGGGAGTGCTCTGCTCCCAGTTGCACTCTGGTCGGAGCCACACCCGTCGCCCAGGCGTCCCCGGCCGGTCCGGTTCCGGAGCGCTGCCGTGTCCCGGCCGCCGTCGGAACCATCCCTGATGCAGGGAGGGCTTCGCGCCGCCCGAGCTCAAAAAACTATCGTGTATGTGCGTGCACCACAAGGGGCCGTTGGGTACTGGAAATTTTCTTCTAAGCCGTGGCCTGTACATCCCCTGAGGAACGGACAGGTGCCTTTATGGCTGGTCCGTCCCTACAATTAGATGTCGGTTTCTACGGCATCCACGCCGCACGGGGCCGCGGACAAAGGAGGACCATCATGGGTTGGGGTGACAGGATCCATAACGCTGCCGGGAAACTCCACGGCAGGGGCAAGGAAGCATCCGGCGGGGCCATCGGCAACAGCCGCCTCAGGGGCGAGGACAAGGGCCGCCACTTCCGGGCCGATCTGAAGCAGGCCGGCGAAAAGATCAAGGGCGCGTTCAGGAAGCACTGATCCTCGAGCCGGAAGGCGGGAGTGCGGCCCGGAAGGACCGCACTCCCGCGGCCGGCCGATCGGCTCTAAAGAAAAAGCCAAGGACGCAAGCGCACAGTAGGAGCATGAAATCACTACTAAGCGACGAAGTAGTCGCCGTACGTGGCGTTCTTACCGATACACACCCTGTCGATTTTCATGCCCTTGGTGTCGCCGGAGCAATCTACCGCATCACCTTGCCGCTGCGTGAGAGCGGAACAACGGTGCGCCTGGAGACTCCGCACCACGGGATGGAAGTAGACGAGAAGTCGGCAATACTGCTGTACCGTGCGGCGCAGGAGCTCCTCAGCAACATCTACAAATTCGCTGCAGCATCAGCGGTGACAGTCCGCCTGGGCTGCGTCAGCCACGCCGTTCAACTCAAAGTCACCGACGACGGCGGCGGCTTCGATGTGCGCACCGCCAGCACTGGCAGGCATAGCGGCATGGGGTTGCGCCTCCTGCGCCTCGCCGTAGGCACTGAGGGCGGTGAGATGACGATCGATTCGTCCGCCGCGACAGGAACGTGTGTGACGATCACGCTGCCGCTGGATTAGCCCTGCCGCCATGGGGTCGCCGCGGCACCCACCGCGGGACGTTTTTACAGTAGACGTCATAGTCGACGCCGAATTTGCGCGCCAGCGTGGGCTCCTCATAAAACCTGACGAAGGCCACCACCGGGACGGCTCCCAGCGCAGCGAGGCCGAACACCTTCGGCTGGCCAAGCACGAGGCCCTGTCCGGTGACCGCGGCGCCAATGGCCACGTACATGGGGTTCCGCACGAACCTGTAAAACCCGCCAACCACTAAGTGTTTCGGCGGGGCAAAAGGGGCCGGGGTTCCGACTCCCTCAAGGGCGAACCGCACAACGGAATTAGTGATCACCGCTGCGCCGGCGCCGATCAGCAGGACGCCCGCGCATTGCGCCGGCAGTCCGCCCGGCACCGGCTGTTGCACCCTCCAGCGCGTCACCAGCCAGGGAATCAGACCTGCAACTGTCGCGGGGGCGACGGCGAACACCGCGGTCCCGAGGGCCGCCAACCTCTTGTCACGCGCCGTTGCTCCGGACGCTGTCATGCTGATCATTCTGGCCCGTCCGACACCCGGCGGCAAGGCCCGGTGATCTGCGATACTCCCGGTATGGGCACATGGGTTCGACGGCGCCGGAAGCAACGGGCCACTGGTAAAACGCGATCCTCGAGCGGGACCAGGTACGGCTCCCCTGCGCCGCTGGTACGGCCTCTGGCGGACTTCGGGGCCGCGGACGTGGCCCTGGCCGGCGGGAAGGGTGCCAACCTTGGTGAACTTGTCCGGGGCCGGTTCCCGGTGCCGGCCGGTTTCATCGTCACCACGTCCGCCTACACCGCCATGCTGGAGGAGACGGGCCTGGGGACAACGCTTGCCGGGCTGCTTCAGGCCGGGGCCGAGGGGTCCAGGATCCGGGAGGCGTTCGCCGCCGCACGAATGCCGGCTGCCTTGCGCGCCACGATCCTGGCCGCGTACCGCCGGCATGGCGGAGGGGCGGTCGCGGTCCGGTCCAGTGCCACCGCCGAGGACCTGCCAGGGGCCGCGTTCGCGGGCCAACAGGACACTTTCCTGAACATCGTGGCGGAGGACGCCCTGATCAGGGCGGTGGAATGCTGCTGGGCGTCCCTTTGGACGGACCGGGCCATCTCCTACCGCACCCGCCGCAGCATCCTGCCGGAAGACGTGTCCATAGCCGTAGTTGTCCAGGCCATGGTCGACGCCGAGGTTGCCGGTGTGATGTTCAGCGCCGACCCGGTCACCGGGCGCCGGGATTGCATTGTCCTGGACGCCAGCCCGGGCCTGGGCGAAGCCGTGGTCTCCGGGCTGGTGACCCCTGAACGCTACATTCTCACCCGCCGCGGCCACCTCCGGCAATGGACGCCGGGCGGTCACGAGACCCTCGTCCGCCCAGCCCCTGGCGGAGGCACCGTGGAGACTCCCGGCGAGCCACGAATCGGTCCGTCCCTGACGAAACGGCAGCTGGCCACCCTCGCCGGGATATCGCGGCGGGCCGGGGCACGCTTCGGAACGCCGCAGGACATGGAATGGGCTGTGGCCGGCAGCCGGGTGTTCCTGCTGCAGGCCCGGCCGATGACGGCGCTGCCCGCCGAACCGGCCCGGCTCAATGCCTTCCAAAAGAAACTGGGCCCGTTTTACGCCGAAATGTTCAACCAACGCCCCTACCCGCTGGACGTGTCCGGCTGGCTGGAGCACGCAGTGCTGGTCATGCTCCGCGGGATGACCGCGAGCGTCGGCGTCGTCTTCCCCTCCCGCGCCCAGGTGCTCCCCGAACAAGACGGGGTCGTCATCGCACTCGTCCCGCCGGTGCCGCTCCCGACGCTGAAGCTGCTCGCGGCCCCGGTATTGGTCATCGCCCGGGCCAGGCGCTACAAACTTTCCCGCTGGAAGGACGACGCGCGTTTCACCGCGTTCCTGGACGAGGCCGGCCGGCTCAACCGCGTCGATCCGCGGCAGCTTTCCTGGCAGCAGGTCATTGCCCACGTCCAGCGGATCTTCGACGCATTCGGGCCGATCACGGCACTGCGGGTGTCCTACCTGCCAGGACTGCTGCTCGCGCAGCTCAGGCTCTGGCCGCTGCTGCTGCTCCTGGGAAAGCAGCGGCTCGGCCCGGCGCTGATCGCCGGCGCCCCCACCCGCACCGGCGACGCGAACCGGGAACTCGAACACCTCGCCGGCAGGGTCCGCTCCGACGAAGACCTGCGGCGCCTGTTCGGCCAGGTGCCGCCGGCTGAGCTGCTGCCGCGCCTGGGCGGCGACCCCCGGCACGCGGACTTCACCAGGGCCCTCGGCGATTTCCTCACGGAGTACGGACACCGCGAATCCACCAGCGTGGTTCTGAGCAGCTCACCGACCTGGTCCGAGACCCCGGAGGTGGTCCTGGGGCTGGTGAAGGTTCTGCTTGGGAACAAGGGCCCAAGCACCGACCAGACCGGCCAGGCCCTTCGGGAACTCAGCAGCCACCCGGCCCTTCGCATTCCGTGGCTGCGCCGGCAGGTCTTCGCCGCGGTCGACGGGTCCAAGGCCGGCATGGCGTTCCGTGAAGACACCCACTTTTACGCCACCATGCTGCTGCCGCCGCTGCGCCGGGCATTGCTGGAACTCGGCGCACGGCTGCGGGCCGCGGGAGTCCTCGACGAGGCCACGGACGTCTTCCACCTGCGCTTTGAAGAACTCCGCGCCGTCAACGATGCCGGCACCCTCCCGGCCGAAGACCGCAACCGCCTCCGCGCAGCCGTCCTCGCCCGGGCCGCAAAGCGCCAGGAACTGGCCGGGATTCCGGTGGTGGATCTGGACGCCCTGTTCGCGGACCGGACACCCGGCCCCGGCGCGCTCGTTGGCGGGACCGGAGCCAGCCGCGGCACCGCCACGGGGGCCGTCCGCATCATCCATGGACCGGCAGACTTCGGCGAACTGCGGAGCGGGGAAATCCTCGTCTGCCCCTACACGAACCCGTCCTGGACACCACTCTTCCAGCGTGCCGCCGCCGTCGTCGTCGACGCCGGCGGGACCGCCTCACATGCCGCCATCGTGGCCCGCGAATACGGCATCCCGGCGGTCATGGGAACCCGTAACGCCACCACTGTGCTGACTGCCGGGCAACGCGTTACGGTCAACGGCAGCACCGGCCTCGTCACCGCCGCTAACGAATGACCGTGGCGGCCACTGCGGCTACGCCGCCGTAACCGCTCGGGCCCGACGTCGGGCTCATCACCGGGCGCCCCCGGCCCGGGCCACAGCGCCCGGAGCTGGGCTCCGGCTGTGACCGGGGCCGTGTTGAGTCCCTGCCGTGACGATGGAGCCGGGGTGGACAAGGGGTTCCGCCATGGCCGTGGCACTGGTAATGATGGTCCCGCCGGTGCTGGATTCGCCGGCCTAAACAGGTACTTCCAAAGGGGAACCAATGTCGTACTCGATCCAGCTGTACACCCTCCGCACGCCGCTCGAACAGGATTTGGCCGAAACTATTAAGAGGTTGGCCGAGATCGGTTTCAGCCAGGTGGAGCCCTACAATGCCGCCGCCAAAAAGGCCGCCGGGTACGGCATCCGCGTCGGCTACCACAATCACCAGTGGGAGCTGGAGTCCACCATCGAGGGCCGGACCGCCCTGGAGTACTTCGCGGACCTGCTGGACCCGGAACTCGTGCTGGAAGTGGACACGTTCTGGGTCGCCGCCGGCGGCCAGGACCCGGTGGACGTTCTCAACCGGCTGGGTGACCGGGTGAGGTTCATCCACATCAAGGACGGCCCGCTCACCACCGACACCATGGCCCAACTGCCCGCCGGCCGGGGCAAAGTCGCCGTCCGGGACGTGATCAAAGCCGCGAAATCCCTCGAAGTCGGGGTCGTCGAGTTTGACGACTACGCCGGGGACATCTTCGAGGGCATCGCCGAAAGCCTCGCCTTCCTGACCCGGACCGGGGCTGACGCCGGGGATGCTTCCGCATGAGCGGAAGCGGACCGGTCGGCGTCGCCCACGAGGTAGAGGTGCCCATACCGGCACCGTCGGGCTTCGTCCACGATATGGGTGAGCAGAAGTGCGGCGACGCCGCGGCCACGGGCCGCGGGCCGCGGGCGTTGTGCGCATGGATTTGATTTCGCCCTGATCGGGCGCCAGCTGTTTCAGCGCGCCACAGCCCAGCAGCTTGCCGTCCTCGCGTGCAGTCCAAAACGTTATCCCCGGCGCGGACAGCGCCGAATGGTCCAGCGCGTGCACACTTTCGGCGGCCGAGGCCGCGAACATGTCTGCCAAGTGCTCGTCCAGCAGTTGCCGGACATCCTCCCGTGTCGGGTCATCGCGCTCAATGTGCATCACGGCGAACAATCTACCGGCCCAGCCTCGACCCTTAGTAGATGAAGATGTCGATCCAGGCGGGGTTGTGGGCGTGGATCAGGACCAGGAAAAGCACGAAGTCGAAGAGCAGGTGGACGCACACGATGTAGGACAGGGACTTCGTCCGCGTGAAAATGAGCGCCTGGACGAGGGCGAAGGGACAGATGAAGACCGGCGCCCAGGCGTGGAAACCCAGGTCCCACAGAAAGGAGGTGAAAAGGACGGCCTGCAGCACGTTGGCCTGCGCCATGGGCAGATGCCGGCGCAGGAGCACGAAGACGGTACAGATGAAAAACAGCTCGTCCCAGATCCCCAGCACGTTGGTACCCAGAAAGAGGCGGATGATTCCTTCCGGATCCGAAACCGCGGGCCAGTTGCGGTAGACCCCAGTATTGATCATGTACGCCGGAAGCAGCGCGTAGCCGATGACGACGGCGGCCGGCAGGTACCATTTCTCCGCCCGCGTCCACGCCTGCCCGGTACGCACGGGGAACCTGACCGCATGGTCCTTGAACACAAAGCGCGACAACGAGTACGGAATTCCTACGGCCAGGATCATGGCCGAACCCATGACGAACATGTGCTCCGTGCTGATGTCGGTGGTGATCGGAACAAGGCTGATCGCCACCAGACCGGCCGCAATCAGGGCCAGATCCCGCAGGAGCGCCCCGTCGATAAAACCTGCCAGCAAGAGCGACAGCGCCAGAAGCCCATAGCCGGCGATGCTTTGTGCCAGGACGAGCAGGACGAACCCCGCGATCGACACCAGCGCCGAGGGAATGAGCTCCAGCGAAAACCCGTGCCGCATTTCGGGCCGTTCTGCCTGTCCGCCGCCCTCTGCACTCCCCGCGGGCTCGCAGCAGCGTTAGGCGCTATTGACCCGGGGCCCGGTAGGACGGTGTCTTGCGGGACGCTTCGTCAATATCCTCGGGCGTCATGAGCGGTGTCATGTGCAGGTTCACGGCCCCCGTGGAGTTGATCATCAGCGATAGCGCCGCTGCGCCGGCCTGGTCCGGAATATCAAAGACGCCTAAGACGTCCGTCTCGCCAAAGGCGTAGTAGAAGCTTTCCAGGGATCCGTCGACGGACTTGAGGGCCTCGACGACGGCGTCCCGGCGCTTCGAGCCGCCCTCGCGCATCAGACCCTTGATTCCTTCGCCAACATAATTTGCTTGAAACAGGTACTTGGTCATGACGATTCCAGTTCTGTATAGGGCCGGAACGCGCACCTCATGCGACCACCTGGATCCCATGGGAGGGTCCCTCGGCAATCCCCGAGCGGGGCTGTCAGCAAATCGTAGGCCTCCCCGGACTTCCCGACAATAGCCCGGGCCTGGCCGTCGGGGGCGGACCTTTCGTTCATCGCTCTTGCCCGCGCCATGGTCCCGGTCGCCAACGAGTGGGAGACTCGGTTCCATGCGCGAACTCGTCGTCCTCGGCACCGCCTCCCAGGTCCCGACACGGACCCGCAACCACAACGGGTACCTCCTGCGCTGGGACGGCGAAGGACTGCTCTTCGACCCGGGCGAAGGCACCCAGCGGCAAATGATCCACGCCGGTGTCTCGGCTGCCCAGATCACCCGCATCTGCCTCACCCACCTCCATGGCGACCACTGCTTCGGGCTGCCCGGCGTACTTTCGCGCCTGGCCCTCGACGGCGTGACGCACCCTGTGCATTTGCACTATCCCGCCACGGGCCAGGAGGCGGTCCGCGCGCTCGTGTCCCTCGCCTCCCCCGGTATTGATCTGCGGCTGCACCCCCACTCGGGTGCCGGGCCGGTCGCGCCGGGCCTGGAGGTGCGGCCCCTGCACCACCGCATCGAGACGTACGGCTATCGGCTCGTCGAGCCCGACGGCCGTTCCCTCCTGCCGGACCGGCTGGCGGCCGCCGGGATCGCGGGGGACGACGTCGGACGCCTGCAGCGCGGCGGACGCCTGCGCGGGGTACGCCTGGCGGACGTGAGCGTGCCGCGCCCCGGCCAGCGCTTCGCCTTCGTTATGGACACGGCGCCATGCGCCGGCGCCGAAGAGCTCGCAGACGGCGCCGACCTGCTCGTGGCCGAGTCCACCTTCAGCGACGACGACGCCGGCCTCGCGGCACAGTACCGTCACCTCACCGCCGGACAGGCGGGCGCTCTGGCGGCCGACGGCGGCGTGGACACGCTCATCCTCACCCACTTCTCGTCGCGCTACGCCGACGTCGGCCCGCTTGCCGAGCAGGCCCGGGCCCGCGCCGGCGGGGCCGCCGTCGTGGCTGCCAACGACCTTGACCGGATCGCTTTCCCCAAACGGCGCAGCCAGCATCCCCGCGAAACATCCGCAGGTGAAATCACGACCCGGTCAATCCGCGGACGCGAGACAGACCGGTCTGGCCTGCGATAGTCTTTCCTGACGAAGGGTGCGGCGCGTTCCGGGCGGAAACGGCCTCACCTTTCAGTCAGAAGAGTTCTGCAATGAAGCAGGCACGAGACGGAGGACGATCGGTGAGCGATAGCGAAATCCTGGCAGTGGAAGAGGCTGCCGCGCGGCTCGATCGCTCAACCCCACACTGCGCGGACGCGGCAGCCAGCCTGCAGTCCGCCATAGCCGCCGCCGTCACCCACGGTAAATCCATCAGGGACGTGGCCGCAGCAGCACACCTGACAGCGCTTGAGGTCCTGGACGCCGCCGACGCAGTCACGTACGCCGGCCCCGCTTCGCGGCCGCAGCGCATGGCGGGCTGACCGGTTTCCTACGGACGATCCGGCCCCCTCCGCCACGGAACCCGGGCAGTCCGGACAGGGAGCGAGACTAAACTGATGTCATGTCCTTCCGTAGGACGCTGCTGCTCACAGCACTCATTGCCGGACTTACGGCACTGCCTTCCACCGCGCACGGCGCGGCCCAGGAAACAGCACCGTGCGCAAAGCTGACCGCCCGCGAGGTCAGGTTCTCCGCCGGTGGCGCCGGCAGGGTTGTCTTCGCAACGGCCACGGACTTCGATCAGAACACTGTCCTGATCACCGGATGTGTCCGGGACGCGGACGGGTACGTTCCGGAGTGGCAGGTGGCGGGCTTTATCGGAGAGAACGGATTCGCCCCGGAGGGCATGCTGAGGGACGGCCAATACCGATCACCGACCGGCTCGTTCTCTGCGACGGAGGCTCTCGGGCTTGCCGATCCGGGGACCAGGCTGTCATATCACAAGGTCAATCCGAGGTCACGGTGGGGTGGTCCGGGGAGCCCATCCTACAATGACTATCTGGAGGGCGGATCAGCCGCGGACGAGAACCTCTGGTACTGGGCGAACCAGGGCACGTACGCACAGGCAGCGGTCATTAACTACAACCGCCTGCCGGACTCCGTCCCCGTACCGGGTGCCGACTACGCGATCTTCCTCGGAGCGGGGAACAGAGTCTCTGCAGGTTGCGTGTCCACGACCCTGGAAGCGTCAACGCAGGTCGTGAAGACGCTCGTTCCGGGGGACAGGTTCATCATGGGGGTGGTCAGTGACGTGTTCCTGCCGGCCCCGCCCAGCGTGGCTGCCCCTCCCAGCATGGCTGCCCCTCCCCCTGCTTCATCAGCCACACAGACTGCCCCCTCGGCTACACCATCTGAGGCCCGGAGCGCCCCGACTTCGGGCACAATCGGTCCGGACCTCCTCCCCCTTGGGATACTGCTCATTGCCGGCGGAGGCACAGCCGTTTTGGTCTTCTTCGTGCTGAGAAAGCAGGAGAAAGGAAGACGGTCTTAGAGCGCCGTCAGACGTATTGACCGAACCAGGCCAGCGTGTCGTTCCACGCTGCCGTGGCCTGCGCCTCGACGTAGCGATCTCCCGTGTCGTTGTGGAACGCGTGGTCGACGCCGGGATAGACGGTGAGTCTGTGGCGTACGTCAGCGGCGGCCAGGGCCGCCTCGAGCGCCGGCATCGCCCCGGTGATCCGCTGGTCGAGTTCGGCGTAGACGCCGAAGACCGCCGCCTTGATGGCGGGGACCTTATCCAGGTCGGGAGAGGGTCCGTAAAACGCCGATGTGGCCTTCAGCCCGGGCAGTTCCGTGGCCGCCTGCCAGGTGATGCCGCCGCCAAAACAGTAGCCGTTCATGGCGATCCGCCCGGAGTCAACGAAGTCCTGGGACTTCAGGTAATCGAAAGCTGCGGCGAAATCGGAAACGTGGCGTTCCGCTCCGGCCTTGGTCAGCGCCCCGGGGACGGAATCCCGGTCCAGAGCCGCGGTGCCGCCCTCCCTGCTCAGCAGGTCCAGCGCGAGGGCCGAATATCCGGCTTGGGCGAAGCGGCGTGCCACGTCCTTGATGTGCGGGGTCAGCCCGCGGTTCTCGTGGCAGACCAGCACGGCAGGGCCTTTGGCGCCCCCCTCCGACCGCGCCAGGTAACCGCTGATGTCGGCGCCGCCGGCGGGGAACCGCACCGTCGTCGTCACCGGCCCTGATGCGCCCTCGGGAATGGAAAGCGGGCTCTTGGCACCCGGTACGGCGCCGCCGGTGGCCGCTGCGGTTGCTGCGGTTGCGGTGGGCGGGGACGGATTGGGGGTCGGCATGGGGTCGGTGCTGCGCGGAACTTCATCCGGCGTGCAGCCGACCAGCAGCATCGCGCCCGCGGCTGCCGCCATGCTGCCGGTGATGAACGCCACCCGGCGGGTGAACGTGCGCTGGGTCATGGCGCCGGCGCGGTAATCGTCGAAGAATTCCTCGATCAGGTACTTCTCAAACTTGCCAAGCTGGATCATAAAGGGCCTCCTGGAGTTTGCCGCATATCCTCCTCCGAAGTCCGTCTACCGGCAAGTGGCGCCGTGCGGCAGGAAACCCACGTAACTTCAGGCTAAACCAGGGTGTGGGCAGCCGCGCCCAGTGCTTCCTGGTAATTCTCCTCGTACTTTTCTTCGCGCAGTTCGTCGTGCGGCGGCCCGCCCGGGAGTGAGCCCTTGTCCAGGCCGAGGAGGATGAGGTGGCGCAACGGCGGCTGCCCGTCTGCAGCGGCAGCCGCCGGTGCCGGATGCGTGATCCGGGCACTGGCCATCTCGTCAATCCCGGACGCGCCGGCCGCCCCAAGGAGGGCAATGGCAAGGGCCGCGAGTCCCGGCACAAGGAACTTGTTCCACATGTCCATCGATCTTCTGACAACGTTCATCGACTTATCGTGGTCCACCCGCTTTGGTACGGGGTCGGAGACACCTAAGGATTCGCTGTGAAAGAAGGACGATGTCGGGGCGGTGCTGCCTACATCTGGCTGAACGCAGCGACGGCGGGATCGGCGCCGACGCGGGCGCCGGACTCCAGCGCCGCGATTTCGGCGACGTCGGCCGGCGTGAGCGGGAAGGCCACGGCGCCCAGGTTTTCCCGCATTCGTGCGGAATCGGCCGACTTCGGGATGACGATGGTGCCCTGGGCGAGGTGCCACGCGAGCACAATCTGGGCCGGTGTCGCACCGTACCTGGCGGCGAGGGATGCCACGGGGGCCGCACCCAGGTCGGCGCCCTGGCCCAGCGGGCTGTACGCCTCCACGGCAATGCCCAGGGACCGGCTCTTCGCGGCGAGCTCCTGCTGCGCGAACGTGGGGTGGCTTTCGAACTGGTTGACGGCCGGGACAACGTCCGCCGTCGGGAGGAGCATGTCCAGATGGTCCGCCAGGAAGTTCGAAACTCCGATGGCACGGGTCTGGCCGTCTGCGTAGAGCTTTTCCATGGCTGTCCAGGCCTGGATGAAGAGCCCCTGGGACGGCACCGGCCAGTGGATCAGGTAAAGGTCCACGTAATCCAGGCCCAGGGCATTCAGGCTGTTCCGGGAGGCTTCGCGGGCCATTCCCTGCTCGCCGTTGCGCAACTTGGTGGTGACGAAGACGTCCTCCCGGGGGATCCCTGAAGCGGCAAGTGCGGCCCCGACGCCGGCCTCGTTCCGGTACGCCGCGGCGGTGTCAATGTGGCGGTAGCCGGCCTCCAGGGCATCCTCGACAATGCGCTGCGTTTCTTCCGGCGGAACCTGGAAAACGCCGAAGCCCAGTTGCGGGATCCGGACGCCGTTGTTGAGGGTCACGGCGGGGATGGCGGTCTTGTGTGTCTGGGACATCATCAATTCTTCCGTTGCTTGGGTTGGTCTGCTTGGAATATACCCGCACGGCTCAAGGCCGGCAGGAACTGCTGCCGTGCGGGCCATGCAACGACCTTAGAACGGGTTCAGCAGCCGGTCCACGAACTGCCGGGTGCGTTCCTCCCGCGGGTCGCGCAGCACGGTGTCCGGGTGGCCGCGTTCGACGACGACGCCGCCGTCCATGAAGATGACTTCGTCGGCGACCTGGCGGGCGAACGCAAGCTCATGGGTGACCACGACCATGGTCCATCCTTCGTCGGCCAGCTCCTTGATGACCGTCAGGACGTCGCCCACCAGCTCCGGGTCCAACGCCGACGTCGGCTCGTCAAAAAGCAGAAGCTGCGGGCGCAGGGCCAGCGCACGCACGATGCCTACGCGCTGCTGCTGCCCGCCGGAGAGCTCGAAGGGGTAGCTGTCCTCCTTGTCGGCCAGCCCGACGCGGGCAAGCAACTCCCTGGCCTCCTTGACCGCCTCGGTCTTGGGCCGCTTCTGGACCTGGACCGGGCCCTCGATGACGTTCTCCAGGGCGGTTTTGTGCGGGAAGAGATTGTAATGCTGGAACACCATGGCGCTGCGGTCCCTCAGCGCGTTCAGCTGCGTCTTCGACACCGGCGTGGAAAAGTCGACGACGAGCTGGCCGACAAACTCCACGACGCCGTCGTCGGGTGCTTCGAGGCCATTGAGGCACCGCAGGACCGTCGTCTTGCCTGAACCGGACGGCCCGATCAAGGTGACGACCTCGCCCCGGCGGACGTCCAGGTCGATGGACTTCAGCACTTCCTGCCGCCCAAACGCCTTGCGCAGGCCCCGTACGGCCAGGAGCGCGGCGTCCGGGACCGTGGGTTCAGTGGGCGACATAGCGGTCCAATCTCTTCTCCAGGACGGACTGTCCGCCGGCGAGGACCAGGCAGATGATCCAGTAAATGACGGCGGCCTCCAGATACAGCAGCATGAATTCCTGGCTGAAGGCCGCCACCTGCTGTGCCTGGCGGAACAGCTCGGTGACGAGGATCAGGGACGCCAGCGATGTGTCCTTGACCAGGCTGATGAAGGTGTTGGACAGGGGTGGAACCGAGACCCGTGCAGCCTGCGGCAGGATGATCCGCACCAGCGACTGACGGCGGGACATGCCGATGGTATGTCCGGCCTCCCACTGCCCCTTCGGAACGGACAAAATCGCCGCCCGGATGACCTCTGCCGCGTAGCCGCCCACATTCAGGGAGAAGGCGATGATCGCGCTGGGCCACGGGCTGATAGTTATTCCGATGGAAGGCAGCCCATAGAAAATGACAAACAGTTGGACCAGGAGCGGGGTGCCGCGGATGACGGATATATAGATCCGCGCCGCCGTTGAGAAGACGGGATTGCGGCTCAGCCGCATCAGGGCTACCAGCAGGGCCAGCAGCAGCCCAAGGACGAACGATGCCAGCGCCAAGGGAATGGTGCCGGTGATCCCGCCCATCACAATGGGCCCCAGCGAGCCCCACACGAGGTCCCAGTTGATGGTCATGCTTCAACGCAGCGTTCTTCGGCCGCTTCCATCCCGCTACTTCGAGACGTCGGCGTCGAAGTACTTCTGGGAAATTGTAGCCAGGGTGCCGTCGGCCTGCAGTTCGCCCAGGGCCTTGTTGACAGCGTCGGCCAGGCTGGTTGAACCCTTGCGGAACGCGAAGGCACTCAGCGACTTGTCCGTGGTCTCGGCGGCAATCTTGATGCTGTTGTCGTGCTCGGTCTTCTGGTAGTCCAGGTACGTCAGTTTGTCGTTGATGGTGGCGTCGACCCGCCCCTGCTTGAGCAGCGTTATCGCCTGCGCCCATCCCTCCACGGCCTCCACATTGGCCCCGCTCTGCTGCGCCGTCTTGTACCAGTTGCTCGTCAGCGATTGCGCCGTGGTCTTGCCCTTGAGGCTGTCGAAGGAGTTGATGCCGTTGTTGTCGGCCTTCGTGACAACGACGCCGGTGCTCACGGTGTACGGGGCGGAGAAATCGTACTTCGCCTTGCGTTCGTCCGTGATCGACACCTGGTTGGCGACGACGTCGAACCTCTTGGCTTCCAGGCCGGCGAATATGGCGTCGAACTGCGTTTCCTGGAAGGACGGCTTGACGCCCAGCTTGCCGACGACGGCGTTGATGATTTCCACGTCATAGCCCGTCAGTTCACCGCTGCCGTTGGCATGGAACGAGAACGGCTTGTAGGTGCCTTCCGTGCCGATCTTGAGCACGCCCGCGCTCTTGACGTCGCTCAAAGAGGTGTCTGCGCCTGCCGCCGGCGCCGTCGACCCCGACCCGCAGCCGGCCACGGCAAGCGCTGCGGCTGCAATGAGACCGATAACGGAAAGTCGCGTTCGCTTCATGATCGTCCTTCGTCCGTGGAGCCGGAAGGGCTGCGCCGCACCGCGGCAGTCCATTAGCGACGATAGCAAGATCTCCCCCTGACGAATACCCATGTCAGGGCCGGGCAGGATCCGGGCGGGATCCGGGCGGGATCCCGGCGGCGGCCCCCTCCGCGGACAGCGCCGCATCCTGGCTCTGCCCCGAGCGGACTCTGGTAGCGGTGCTCCCGTTCCTTCCGCGATTGACCACGAATGGCCGCTTAGCCACCTCGCTGGCGGCCATTTTCGTCAAACGGGAGGGCGGGGAGGTCTCGCCGCCCTCGGCATCGTGGGCCTTATAAACCTGTCGGCTTCAGGAATCAGGGATCCCTGCAGGATTCCAGCCGCGTTCCGCCATTTCCGCCCGGACGCTGGTGAGGTCGCTCGCGTTCCCTCCGCGATTTTCCGGAGATGGCCGCTAAGCCATTTCTTTGGCGGCCATTTCCGTCAAACGGGCGGCGCGGGAGGACGGGGCGCTCTGGCCGCCCTCGGCATCGTGGGCCTTATGAACCTGTCTGCTTCAGGAACCACGAACCCCGGCAGGATTCCAGCCGCGTTTCGCATTTCCGCCCGGGCCTTGGTCAGGGCGCTCCCGTTCCTTCCACGATTTGCCACGAATGGCCGCTAAGCCACCCCGATTGGCGGCCATTTCCGTCAAACGGGCGGCGCGGGAGGACGGGGAGCTGCCTGAACAAGCGGGACCACCTCATGAACCGCGGGCGCCGTACCGGCCCTGCGCCCTTTCGGAACCGTGGCCGAGGCAGGATTCCAAGTCACTTGCAAGGAGCTCCGTTTTCGAGTCTGGAAACGGGCGGTGCAAGACCTGCAAGAAGCAGGCGCCTCACCGTGGGGGTGCACGCCCTTCACCAGGTGCGTGCAAATCTGCAGGCTTCACCTGCGGGCGCTGGTAGGGTCTGCCCATGGACGAAAATTTGGGGAAGTTCATCGACAATTTTGCCCAGCTGGTTCAGCTTGCCCAGTCCGGGCAGCACCGGGTGCAGGCGGGAACCCAGCTACTGGCAACGCTCACCGGCCACCTGGCGGTACCGGCAGAATCGCTGTCCGTGGTGGTGGAAGAGATTCCGCCGCACAGATTCGTCGACGCAGACATCCTGATGGCGGAACTCGCGGGCGAGGACGCGGATTTCCGGTTGGTGGGCATCGGCGGCGGGGACCAGCGCCACCATCAGTCGTTGAGCGACATGCTGCAGCAATCCCAGTTTTTCCCGCAGTTCCCGCTGTCCCAGCCCGACTACACCAACCTCGCGGTGGGGCCAGCCGAACAGCGGCAGGCCGTGGCCCTGGGGCTGTGGCTGTTCAACCATGGAAGCCGCCCGGTCGCCGTCCTGCAGCGGGACGCCAACCCCCGGTACGGGCGGCAGTCAGCTTCCCTCGAGGTCCTGGCCGGCGATACCGGGAACGCCGCGGACTTCCTGTCCGAGTTCCGCCGGCGGTTGCAGCACCGCAGTGTCCTGAAAGGCCAGGTTATTTCCCTGGTCATGGGCGAGTATGGGCCAAGCGCGGCCGGAGTGACCTTCCATGCCCGGCCTGCCCTCGCCGCGTCCGAGGTCATCCTGCCCGAGGGTGTGCTGCAGAAGGTGTCGGACCACGCCCTGGGTATCGCCCGGCACCGGGTCTCGCTCAACCAGTATGGGCAACACCTCAAGCGAGGCATCCTGCTGTACGGCAAGCCCGGGACCGGCAAGACCCACACGGTGAGGTATTTGTTGAGCCAGAGCGAAGGAGTGACCGCGATCCTGCTGTCTGGAGGTTCACTGGCCAGGATCTCGGAGGCTGCCACCATGGCCAGGGCGTTGCAGCCCTCCATCGTGGTTCTGGAGGACTGCGACTTCATCGCCGAGGACCGGAGCTTCGGGCACGGTCCGCAGCCGCTGCTGTTCGAGGTGCTCGATGCCATGGACGGCCTGGACAGCGACGCCGACGTAGCGTTCGTACTCACCACCAACCGCGTGGACATGCTCGAGCGTGCTTTGGCGCAGCGCCCCGGACGCGTGGATCTGGCCGTGGATATTCCCCTCCCGGCCCTGGCGGAGCGCATCGGGCTCGTGAGGCTGTATGCCCGTGGAATTCCGTTCAGCGCTGGTGCGGTACGGGACGCGGCAGCACGCACCGAAGGCACCACCGCCTCGTTCGCACGTGAGCTCGTCCGCCGCGCCGTCGTTGCCGCCGCGCTGGACGGCGTGCCGGTCGCGGACACTCACCTGGGCAAGGCCGTGGAAGACCTGATGGCCGACGGCGAGGCCCTCACCCGGAGCCTCCTCGGCAGCGGCACCGGCGACGGCAGTGGCCTGGGCGGGGGGTTCCCGGGAGGACCGGACTTTGGCGGGCCGTTTCCCGGCGGACCGAACTTGGGCGGCCCGGCGACCTTCCATCCCGGGGGCTAGCGGTCCGCCCGTGAGCAGGAAAGACTGCTCCGGCCGGGGCTGTCCTGACCCGGCGCACGTCACGGGGGGCCGGTCCTCCAGGTGCACATCAGTGCTGCGGTTCCGCGGGTGCTGTCGCCGACGGAATCCGTGGCGCAGGTGATTCCGAACCTGGCGTCCAAGAAGTGCAGGACCATGCCGGCGGAGTGTCCGGAGGCTGCTTCCCTGGCCGGGGCGGGAGAAGGGGTGACATCCACTGTGCGGTTCAGTACGGAGACCGGCTGGCATCCGGTGAGGAGCAGCGCGCCACCGGCCAGGAGGAGCCTGGCTGCGGTCCGCGGAAGGGAGTCCGTCATCATGGTGGTCAGGTGTGCGGACATCGCCCGTCGCATCAACGGGGCGACAAGCACCAGGGTCCTGAACGCTTGTACGGGCCGTCTAATCGAAGAGACGTTCGTATGTGGAACGCCTGTATAGAATGCATATTTGAATTATACGGTTATGGGATTGATTCCTGCGTGCCGATGCCATTTCCGCAATGCCCCTCGACAGGCCGGCCATTCAAATTCCGCCATTTTCATTCGCCCTGCACCAAGCTGATTGTCACGGCGCAACCAGGTTGTCACTATTGCCAACTATCCTGTCACATCATAAAAAGGCCATTCTTCATCGGATCCTCCTTGTTTGTTTCGTGGTCCTTTCGTCGCGAGCTCCGCCCACCGCCGGGCTGCAGGCCCAGCCACTGCCGCCGTCGTCGTCGTCCGCCGGAACCATTTCCAGCGTCACGGAATGCTCCCCAGTCGTCGCCGAAAGCGTAGGTACGGGCCATCATGCCGCCAACGGCGGTAAGCAACTCGCCGACGGGCTGCGGCCCCGATCCCAGTTCCGCATTTGACGCTAACGAAGCCGTCGTCTTTGAGCCACAGAGGGTCCCGGCTGCAGCCGGGACCCTCTTGGACTTCTTCCTACATGCCCGGAATGTCCAGTGCCGGGAATACCTGGATCGATGCGCCGGGCATCATCAAGTGCGGGTGGCCATCCATCAGCGCCACCGCCTCCTCCACGCTGTCCGCTTCCAGCAGCGAGTAGCCGCCCACGGTGGCGTTGGCCGGGGACACCCCGGCCGGGGTGATCTCCTGCCCGTTGCCCAACGGGGCCCCCATGTCCGTCAAGTGCTCACCGGCCCGGCCTGCCCAGTCCATCCACAGTTTCATTCCCTCGGCCGCAGCCGCCGCCGCTGGACCATCGCTCCGGCCGGAGGAAGATAGGGGTCAGCCGGCGTATTGAGGAGTCAGTGGTGGTGCCCGGCGGGGCTCTGGATCTGTGGGCTGCCGTGTTCGCCAGGCGGGACGGTGTGCTGCCCGGCGGCTGTCGCGGCGAGACCCGGGGTGGTGACAGCGGCGACCGCCAGGGCGGCCGCAAAGATGGCCGGCAGCAGGCGGCCCGCAGACGGGGAAATCGCCGCTGGGGCGCCGCGGCGGGCACCGTGCCGGGCCAGCCAGCCCACCGAGCCGACGAGCGCCAATTCCAGCGCCAGGGCCGAAAGGCCCGCCACGTCCAGGGACCGCGCGGACGCGGGAACCCACCAGATGCCGTGGATGACGGACGCGATATGCATGAGCACCGAGACAGCCACCAGTCGGATCATGACGCCCGACCATACCGGGTTCCCGAAGTGCAGGCTTTGTATCGCCCAGGCCGTCAACACGATGCCCCAGACGGCGGCAGCGAGAGCGCCTGCCCAGCTCCAGGGGCTCCCGGCCGAGGTGAGCAGTGTGGAACTGATCCCGAAGCTGAGCGTTCCGGCACCCAGGCCGGCGAAGGCCGAAAGCATTCTGATGGCCTCGGGCAGGAGTCTGCCCGGCGGCGGGGACGGGCGGTCCGGATCCCGGGCTGGGACCGTCCTTCCCTCCCCGGCAGGGGCGGCGGCGCTCATCAGCTGGTCCGTGCGTAGGTCCGGGGGGCCCTTGCCCTGTCCTGGGATAGCCCGATGCCCAGCAGGAGTACGGCGCTGGCCAGGTGCAGCACGTTGTCGACGCCGTTGAGCGCGATGATGTTCAACGCCTTCGGCGGCGAAGAACCCGACCCCGGAGGTTGCCGCGAACCCGAGAACGCCGATGAGAAGGTACACGGCACCGAAAACAGCGGCGACGAGTCTGTTGGTGGATGTGCGCATAGTGACAACCTTTCTGGCTCGGACCCTCACCTGGGAGTGCGAGATTGCGGGCCCGTTACGGCGAGACCACACGGCGGCCACGACTACTGTTCGGTGCCGTATGCCCCTCGGATTGCCGCCCGTACCCTCGCCCGGGCCGGCGCCCTCGCTTCGCATCCCGGGAGGGCATCGTTCAACCCGCCTGGTGTCTGGGCGCTGACCGTTTTGCCGGTCGATTCTGTCGGCGAGCGCGGTCAGGGTTTCCGGGGACCGGTCCGTGGACCTCGCGGCAGCGAATAGCTTGGGGAAGGGTCAGCGATCTTCTGTCACCCTGTAATTGTCTGGGAATGGTGTCTTATGAAAAGCAGGATCTGCGCGGGCCGGCCCGGTATGAACGCTCTGGCTGGTGCGGCGGTCTCGGTACTCTTGCTGGCCGGGTGCGCCGGTGGCCCCGGTGGCCCGGGTGGCCCCGGTGGCCCCGGTGGCCCGGTGGAGGGCGGCGGCGCCCAGGGCTCGTCGTCCTCCCCGGCTCTCCCGGCTCCGGGGGCAACGGATGGCTCCCCATCGGCAGCGGCAAAGATGGTATGCGCAGATGAGACCCGGGACAACATCGTCCGCATCCTCTCCCTGCCGAACCTCCCCCGGACCACCGATTCCTGGGCCGACAGTCTCTACACCTGCACCTACGCGCTGCCTGCCGGTTCCCTTGTGCTCTCGGTCAAGGAATTGCCGGACCCGGCCGCTGCCCGCGGCCACTTTGACGGGCTGGCCCAGTCCACCGTTTCGGCCCGGCCCATCGAGGGGATGGCGAACCTGGGACTTGCGGCCTTTGAGAGCACGGCCGGGTCCGTGGTCTTCGTCAAAGACAGCTTCGTCCTGACGGTGGACGCCTCGGCCCTGCCGGATTCCCTCGGCCCGCACAGCGTTTCCCGCGGCGCGTTCGCGTATGAGGTCTCCACGGCCGTCCTGGCCTGCTGGTCCGAATAATCCGGGTGTCCGAAAAAAATTCCCGACCCACACCCGTCCGTGACGCGGACCACAACGAACCATTGATGTCCCAACCGTGCGCGTGCCCATCAGGGGAACGTTCATTGTCATCGGAGGAAACCAGTCATGAAGAAATCCGCATTCCTGATCGCCCCGGCCCTGGCCCTGGGCGCCCTCGCCCTCTCCACCAGCCCGGCCCTCGCGGCCGACACCACCACCTACCAGGCGAACCTTGCCGCGATCAACGGCAGCAACGCCTCAGGCACGGTGATGATCACCCTCAACGGCGACCAGGCAACCGTCACGGAAAAAGTCTCCGGACTCGCCGCCACGTTCAGCGGCAAACCGTACCCGCACGTCCAGCACATCCACATCGGCGCCAAGGGCACCTGCCCCGACATGTCCGCCGACGCGGACAAGGATGGCGTGATCAGCACCACCGAAGGCGCCCCGTCGTACGGCGCGATCGGTGCGACCCTGTCCACCAGCGGCGATACCAGCCCGGCTGCCGGCACCGACCTGACCCTGGCAGGGATGGGTGCTAGCTACACCTATCAGCGCACCTTCGCCCTGGACGCGAAAACCTCCGCCTCGCTCAAGGCCGGCACCGCCGTCGTCGTGGTCCACGGCCTTGACCCCGCCACCTTGTCAGAAGCGGCGCAGAAAGCGCCCAGTGACCTTGTGCCGTCCCTGCCGCTGGCCGCAACCTCCCCGGCACTGTGCGGGACCCTGACGGCGATGCCCGCCGGAGCCCCCGGCACCGGCATCACCACCCCGGCCGGGACCGACCTGGGACTCCTCGCCGTCGGCGGCGGTCTCGTCCTGGCAGCCGGCGGAGCCTACGCCGTCCGCCGACGGATGACCGTCAAGGCCTGAAACCGGGCAGGGTCTGATGTCATCTGATCTGAAAGGCCGCCGCGGACGCACCCTTGCGTCCGCGGCGGCCGCCCTGCTCCTGGCCGGCGGCATCACCGCCCTCGGATTCGGGCTCCATGCCGAGCCCCCGGCACCCGGCGGAGACACCCCCGCCTCCGCCAGCGCCGCCGCCCCGTCCCCCGGTACCGCGTCGGCAACAACGGCGGCCGCGGACCCGGCCGCCCCCGCCGCCCTCCCGCCGGCACAACCATCGGGACCGGTCCTTGCCGCATCCCTGCCCGTCAGCCTCGACGTCCCCTCCATCGGGGTCAGCTCGCCCCTGCTGCAGCTGGGCAAGCAGGCCAACGGTGAAGTCCAGACCCCGCCCGGGGAACCCGGTTCCCCTGCCGGCTGGTACAAGGACTCCCCCGCACCCGGCCAGACCGGCTCCGCCGTCATCCTCGGCCACGTCAACTCCACAAAAAACCCCATCGGCGTCTTTTACCGCCTCCACGAACTCACCCCCGGCCAGAAATTCACCGTCACCCGCACGGACCATACCGCCGCCGTGTTCACTGTCGACAAAGTCGATGTCTACCACAAGGCAGGCTTCCCCACCGTGGAGGTCTACCAGAACGCGGACCGGCCCGAGATTCGGCTGATCACGTGCGGCGGCTACGACCCTGCTACCGGGGAATACCTGGACAACACCGTTGTCTACGCCCATCTGACGGCCACGCACCCCGCGTGAGCGGCGGCCCCGCGGTCCCCGGCGCGTTCACCAACTCCCAGGACGGAATACCATGACCACCACCACGAAGAGGCACAGCCTCAGACTCATCCTGCTCGCCGGCGCTGCGGCCCTGGCGCTGAGCGCCTGCGGGTCCACCGGCGCCGGGGCAGGATCATCTCCTGCCACAGCCTCCGTAACGGCATCCCGGCCTGCCGCCGCCGGGCCCGGTTCAACTCACTCCATGGATCCCGGGATGGGCGCCTCGTCCATGGGGGCCGGATCCACCGGGACCGCAGCAATGGCCACGATCCACATCAAGTCCTTCGCCTACACCGGCCCGGACAGCGTCCCTGCCGGTGCGACGGTGACCGTGATGAACATGGACTCCGAGGCCCACACCGTGACAGCCGACGACGGTTCCTTCGACGCCGTCGTCAAAGCCGGGACAAGCGTCACGTTCACTGCCCCGAAAAAACCCGGTGCCTACGACTATCACTGCACCTACCACTCCAACATGCACGGAACCCTGACCGTCAAATGACCGCGGCCAGAACCACCGCGCCGCACAGGCCCGGGCCAGACATGGAACACGCGGACCGGGCTGGTGTTTCCGCAGGTCAACTCGGGCAGCATCCCGGGGGACGCACTCCAACTCTGCGCCTGAAATTCACGCCGCGGACACCTGATCGGCCATGCCGGAACTTTACGATGGGGCGTCATCACCCATCCATGAAGGAGTTCCGTTTGTCTTTCCAGCAGCAGACCACCCCCGCCGCCCCCTTGTGGGCCCCGTACTACGGTGCACCCATCGGTGAGGCCGCGAAGCGGTTCTTCAAGAAGTACGCCACGTTCACCGGCCGCGCCAGCCGCAGCGAATACTGGTGGTGGATGCTCATCTCCGTCGTTGTATCCATAGTGCTGAACATCATCATGTCAGTGACCGGCGGCGCGGGCGCGACGGCAGGCACCGGCGGAAGCACCGCTCCGGGCCCGGGCGCCGTTGTCGGCATCATCCTCATCGTCATCTGGGGACTGGCGGTCATCGTCCCCTCCCTGGCGCTGACCGTCCGCCGCCTGCACGATGCAAACTTCAGCGGCTGGATGATCCTCATCGGCCTCGTGCCCTTCGTCGGCAGCCTGGCCGTCCTCATCTTCGCTCTGCTTCCGTCCAAGCCGGAAGGCCAGCGGTTCGACGTTCCCAAAGCCGCATAGGCTGACGCGTGCCTCCAAACGCTGACAAGAAGGCCGCCGGCATTACGCCGGCGGCCTTCTGCCTTCAAAAATACAACGCCGAGGAAGGCCTGGAACGACTGGCTGCAACCCCCAGCGGATCAGCCTGCCCGCGGCGAACCGGACTGGCGCTGGCGTTGGGCCCGTGGTCTGGCGGGACGGCCGGTGTGCGGCATGTCACATTGGAAAGTTCTGCTTCCGGGAGGAACAGACACGTCAGTACCGTTGTACAGTTTCCTCACTGTCTTCCGCTTTCCGGACCTGGGCTCCACGGTTCCGGAAAGGGTAAGCCGGCTCCGGACTCAGCCGGAACCGAAAACAAAGGAATAGCCCATGCCGACGGACCCGTCGTCCATTTCAGCACGCTCCGGGAGCCAGCCTCCCGCCGACCCGGCACCGGCCAGGCGCTACGGCAATGACGCTTCGGGGATACGCCGCCAGGCCTCGGAGATTATCAAGGCGGTGCTCTCCGATCCCGCACCGGAGCAGGCCCGGGCCAGGGATATGCTTCGCGGATACGTGGCCGCCCACCCAGGGAACCCGGAAAAGGCGCTGGCGGAACACCTGACCTCCCTCCGGTCCCTGACCGGATCCCCCGCCGGAGCCCCGCCACCGCTGCCACCGGGCGCCCCTTCCGACGGGCGGCACCCGGTCGACACGCCGGACCCGGCAGCGGCGGAATCCGTCTCGCGGATCGAAGCGGTCCTGAACGGCAGGATGCTGCTGACAGCATTTCAGCCGATCTTCGATCTCTCCACGGGCGCCGTCGTCGGGGTCGAAGCGTTCACCCGGTTCGTCAGCGACGGGAACGACGCCGCCGCCTGGTTCGCCGAGGCCGCCGATGCACGGCTGGGAAGCGAACTTGAATTCGCGGCGCTGGAGTGCGCCCTCGCCGCCTCGCAGCACGTGCCGCCGCACCTGTACGTGGCACTGAAACTGTCCCCGGCCACCTGCCTGGACCCGCTCCTGCCGGAACTGCTGCAGGCATCGACGCTGTCCCCGGACCGCATGGTGCTCCAGCTCACCGAGGCCCTGACCGCCGGGCAGCCCTCCGCACTGGTCGCGGCGCTGTTGCCCCTTCGCCGGAGCGGAGTCCGCCTCGCGGTTGACCACGTGGGCTCGTACTTCGATTCGATCCGCCATGTCCGGCAGCTCAGGCCCGACATCATCAAACTTGACCGGGACCTGGTCGCCGGAATCGATTCGGACACGCTTCGACACGCCTTCGGTGCGTCCATGACGGGGTTCGCAGAGCAGCTGGGAGCCGCACTCATCGCCGAAGGGATCGAAACAGGCGCTGAACTGGCAGCTCTCACCGGTCTTGGCGTGAGAACCGGACAGGGCTATTTCCTAGGCCGGCCCTCCACCCGCCCCCAGGACTGGGCCGGCTGGAACCTCGCGGCACATGGACTCCCCACCCCGACGAATCCCGATGGGGCGGCGCGGTCCTGACACCACGCCTTCGGGGTCAGCCCCGTTTTGGGCTTAGTCGTTCTTACGGGTCCGCCTCATAGACCGCACCCGACGACGGTGTCCCCGGGGAGCTCCACCTGAGCGGCATTACGACTTGAGGGGCAGGTAGGTGTTTACCGGCCTTCCGGTCGCGCCGTAGGCCAGATGAAGTTGCAGGCGTCCTTTGCGTTCCAGTTCGCTGAGGTACCTCTGGGCCGTGGGGCGGCTGATTCCGATGAGCTCGGCGATGTCGGAGGCACTGATGGGTTGTCCGGCGTGGACTACTGTATCGAGGACTTTTTGCATGGTCGGCGGGAGGCGGCGGCTCCCGCCGGCCAGGGACGGTGGCCGCCTGAGGTTGAACAGTTGGTCGACGGCGGCTTGGTCGGCGACGGTTCGTGTGTCCGCTTCGCGGCGCCAGCGACGGTACGAGTCGAGCTGGGTTTGCAGCTGTTCGAAGCCGAAGGGCTTGACCAGGTAGTAGACGGCTCCCCCGCGCATGGCAGCATGCACGGTGGCCAGGTCCCTTGCCGCCGTGATCATGATCGCATCGATATTTTCCCCGCGGGCCTGGAGAGAACGGAGGAGGCTGATCCCGTCCTCGTCCGGCAGATAGACATCAAGAAGCAGGAGATCCGGTTTGAGTTCTGCGATGGCTGCGCGCGCGGCCGCCGCGGTGTGGGCCTCGCCTACGCATTCGTATCCCTCGATCCTGTCCACGCGGGCGGCGTGGATCCGGGCGACACGGAAGTCGTCGTCAACCACCAGTGTGCGGATCATGGTGGGGCCTCGCCCATGGACGCGGGCTCGTGGAGTGGCTTTTCAGTTTCAGGCTCAGGCAGCCAGATTTCGAAATGTCCTCCCGGGCCGGGGAAGACGTCCAGCGTTCCCCCGGCCCGGTGCACGATCCGGGCAACGAGCGCCAGTCCGATACCCCGGCGGATGCCGGGACGCTGGTCCTTTGTCGTGAACCCGTCAGTGACCACCTCGCCGAGCACGTCCGCCGGGACACCGGGACCGTTGTCTGTCACGGAGATGAAGATGCCGGAGGAATCATCGAGCTGGAGCGTGACGAGCCTGGGTGTGGCCTGCCCGGAAACGGCGTCGACGGCGTTGTCCAGGAGGTTGCCGGTGATGGTCAGGAGCGACTGGGTATCCAGGAACGGCTGCCGCAGCTGCGAATCATCGGTGACCGTGACGTGCACGTCCTGCTCGGCTGCGATCGTGATCTTGGCCAACAGCAGGGCAGCCAGTTCCGGAGGTTCCACCCGGGAGCGCAGGCCCTCGCCAAGGGAACGCGAAGTGTCTGAAATCCCCGAGACGAATCGGCGCGCCTGATCCACGTCGCCCATCTCCAGCAGTCCGTCCACTACATGAAGGCGGTTCGCGTACTCGTGCTCCTGCGCCCTCAACGCTTTCATCAGGCCCCGGACGGCGCGCAGGTCGCGGATCAGGCCCTCGACCTCAGTGCGGTCCCGCAGTGTCACGACGGCGCCGATGCTCCTTCCGCCCAAAGTGACTGTCATCCGGTTGGCCACCAACAGTGCGTCCTCGGTGATCACGACCTGATCGGTGCCGGCAACCTCTCCGGTGAGGAGGGAGAGGAGCCTCCCGGCGGGAAGGAGATCCTCCAGCCGTTCGCCGAGGACCCTCCCTTCCAGGTGCAGCAGGCGGCGCGCCTCGGTGTTGATCACGGTGACGCGGCCGTCGTCGTCGACGCCGATCATCGCTTCACGGATGCCGTGCAGCAGTGCTTCGCGATCCTGGAGCAGGGAGGCGATCTCGGCCGGCTCAAGGTCGAAGGTCACCCTTTTGATCCGGCGCGCCAGCAGCAGGGAACCGAAGGCACTGACCAGCAATACCACTGCCGAATAACCGGCGATGAGCCAGATCTGGTGCCCCCGTTCCATGTCCTCGGTTGTTTCCAGGATGCCCACCGACACCTGGCCGATCACGCTGCCGTCGGCCGCGCGGATGGGCGCCTTTGCGTTGGCGGATGGTCCCAGGCTCCCCGGGTCGGTGCCGACGTGATTCTGGCCGTCCAGCACGGCCACGGGCTCCTGCAGGACCTTGCCGATGAGGTCCGGGTTCGGGTGGGAGTATCGGACGCCGTTCCGGTCGCTGACGACGACGTAGTCCGGGTGCGCCTTGGACTGCACGGTGGTTGCCATCGCCTGGATCGACCGGGACGGGTCGCCGGCTTGCAGGGCTGCGGCGACGTCGGGCATCTGGGCGACTGTGGTGGCTATTCCCAGGGCCCGCAGGCGGTACTGGTGTTCAAGGGTCTGGTTGCTGATTCGGTCGTAGAGGACCGCCCCGCCGGCGACAGTCAGCAGCAGGATGCACAGCACCCACACCAGGATCTGTGATGCGAGCGGCCTCGCCTTTAAACGCCGACCCGGGATCCTCACCTTCCCCGCACCTTCAATCTCTTCCTATACCCTCACCTAGTTTATGTGGTCCAGCCCACCCCGGCGTCGAAAGGGGCGCGGCGAGCAAAAGGCTCAAAACATGAATGATGCCGCTTAACCCTCGCAAGGCACGGAAGTCTTGGGCCGGCGTCGGCCTTCTTCCTATCGTTGATGGATCAGAGGTGACGTGGTTCACAGATAGGCTGCAGAGCGGGCCGGGATAACCCCCACGTTTACCACCAACGCCTACCTGCCTCGCCCAGGACCGTCGGCTGATCGTGCCGCCAGGCAGGGTGAGCAGCTAGGAAATCTCCAAAGGACTGCCCCAATGAACAAAATCATGCGTGTTCTCGGCACTACCACGGCGACGCTGGCCTTGGGCCTGGGCGCCAGCGCCCTCCCGGCCAGCGCCGCGAGCGCAGCCGCCCCGGCCTCCGGAAACTGGAATCACAGCTCTTCGGACAACAACCGCCACCACCAAAAGGACAGCAACCGGCACGACAGCCAACATGGCTGGTGGGACGGGGAGAACCGCTGGCACGACTGGTCCGACGGATCGGGCTGGCGTGACGACGACGGTAACTGGCGTTCCGACGACGACCACAACGGGTCGTGGATGGGACGTGACGGTTTCCGGCACGACAGGGACGGCTGGTTTGACCACCAGGGACACCGGCATCAGGACGACCACAACAAGCACGCGCGCACCTGGTAGCCCAAGGCCTGTGGGCCGCTAGCTGAGGCCACTGCGCATCCATCCAGCCGGAGGACGGGAGCTATGCCCGCCCTCCGGTGTGGCGTATGTGCTGAAGACTAAGCGGAGCGCACCTGGCACGCCGATTATCCCCGTGGCGATGGTCCACCAGGAGGGCCCGTCACCGGCGGGTGCTTGAGCTGCAACGGCCAGGCCTGGCGCCGGACTGGGTCAAGGCCTTGGCCGCGGAAAAGGCCCACCGTACCGCCTCCTGATTTGTCATGACAGGCAGTCAGCCCGGCCGGCGCTGGCTAGCCAAGCCATGTTCGTAAGCGAAGATGACGGCGTGCACACGGTCCCGCAGCCCGAGTTTCATCAAGATCCGGCCCACATGGGTTTTCACCGTCGATTCCGCCACGAACATTCGCTCACCGATCTCTGTATTTGAAAGTCCGCCGGCAATCGCCGAGAGAACTTCCAGTTCCCGCCGCGTCAGGGCCGCGACGGCTTCGTCACCCCCGGAGGCGGGACCGGCGGGAAGCCTTTGGCTGAAGAGATCCAGCATCCGGCGGCTGACCCTGGAGGAAATGGCCGCGTCTCCTCCGGCGACGGCTCGAATGGACGCGAGCAACTCAGCTGGTCCGACGTCCTTGAGCAGAAAGCCGCTGGCACCGGCCCGGAGCGCCGCAAACGCGTACTCGTCCAGATCGAACGTGGTGAGGACAATGACCCGTGACTGCGGACACTCGTCGACAATGCGCCGGGTCGCCGCGATGCCGTCCGTGTCCGGCATCCGCACATCCATCAGCACCACGTCCGGTGCCAAGGTACGACACATGTCGATGCCAATCCTGCCATCGGCGGCTTCGCCAACGACTTCGACCCCGTCCTGGGCATCCAGCACCATGCGGAATCCCATTCGGACGAGTGTCTGGTCATCAACCAGCAGCACCCGGATGGGGCGCGCCGGGGTAATTGCCGTCACCATGGTCCTCCCTTCAGTGGTGGGAACCGGGCGGTCACGGACCATCCACCGTTGCTCAGAGGACCCGCGCGCAGCGTGCCGCCATACAGTGCGACGCGCTCCCGCATTCCGACGACGCCACGCCCGGCATGGTCGGCAGGGACGACCTCCGGTTGGCCGTCGTCGGTCACCGAGACCATGATCGCCTGCGCGCTGAACTGCGCGCGAACCGTGACCGCTGTTGCTGCCCTCGCGTACTTAAGCGCATTGGTGAGCCCCTCCTGGATGACCCGGTAGATAGCGAGTTGGATCCCGGGGTCGCCCGGAGGAAAACCGGTCGAATGCAGGACCACCGGAAGGCCCGCAGAACGGAAAAGCTCCACCAAATCGGGAACCTCCGCCACCCCCGGCGAGGGTGCTACCGCACCGGGCAACTGTCCGGTGCGGCCGTCGTCCAGAACTCCAAGCATCCGGCGCATGTCCGCCACCGCAACGCGCCCCGTCTCGGCAACCTGACGCATGGCCTGGACGGCGCGGGCAGGATCAGTGGAGGCAATCTCCGCAGAACCATGCGCCAGGGAAATCATCACGGCCAATCCGTGCGAGACGATGTCGTGCATCTCCCGCGCGATCGCGTTGCGCTCCGCGGCGGCTGCAATGCTGGCCAGATGCTCCCGTTCACGCATCAGCCGGTCTGCACGGTCCACGAGGGCGTTCACGTAGCCGCGGCGCGTGCGTACGTTCAGACCGGCCAGTGTCGCGATCACCAGCACGACGATCGCCTGGACGGCTTGGCCAGGGTCCACCATCGACCAGGGCTGCAGGACCGCGGCGAGAAGAAGGATTGCGCTGGTACCCAGCAGGCCGAAGACGGCGTGCCGCGCTGACCGGTAGACGGCGACGGCGTACAGCGCCATCGCCGCCGCCACCGCCGCGAAGCTCGCCGGAACCGAGAACGTGATGAGCATGACGCCGGCCGTGGCAGCCAACGACGACATCGGAGCTTGCCGCCGGAAAAAAAGTGCAGTGCCGGAAACCACCACCGCGAGCAATGGGAGAACGAACCCCGGGCCTTCGGCCTCGTGAACGATAGCGGCTGCTGCCAGGGCCGGCCCTGTATATGCGGCGGCGGCCAGGAGGTCGGTAATGCGCGGGCGGGAGCGCCATCCGTCTCGCCGAAGCGGTTCGCCCGACGAAACCGGCGCCGTCAAGGCCACTTCCGGCAATGCTGCCAGGCGTGCAGTGTCCCTGTCTCGGTCATGCTCCGGACTCTACCCGTCGTGGAGTGCATAAGGGTCCCTAGGTCTTCTGTTTGGAGGTGGTGGCCTTGTTGGCGGGCGCCGACAGGACCGAAGCTCAAGTTGCCGGTCCTGCAAGCCCTGCTGGAGATCACTGGAGTGCAAGGACCAGGTAGAGGGCTGCGAGGGCCAGCGCGGTGGGGGTCATGACGAGGCGTTCAGGTTTGCTGCGGGAGATCCCGTTCATGAGGACGCCGAGCACGAAGTACGCCGTCATCACCCACACGGTGACGGCAGTAAAGGATTCGCTGACCAACGGCGGGACAAGACCTGCCTTGGCCAGCGCTGCATAGGCGAAGAGGGCATACACGGCTATGGAGAGCGCGCTCCCGATCCTGAGCCTGGCAGGGAGGACACGGTGTTGTCCGCCCCACGCCATACTCCCGAGCGGCGCCCCGGCGATGAGCACGCCCTGGAAGACCGTCAGACCGGCCAGAAGTGCGCAGGCGAGTATTGCGGAAAGCTGCTCTATCGGCATCAGGAAACCATTCTCTTGTGTGACGTCTATGGCGCAAGTGGAAGGGCCGAACCCGAACATTCCCGCGTGGACCGGTCATTTCATCCGCCACAATACCCGGCGCCGGATGGCGGTTCGTATGATGGCCGGCAGGGAACCGACAAGAATGGCGAGCAGCAGGCCGAGCGCGAACAGGACAGGAACCCGGACAGGGGTTTCTCCAGCCGGAAGGATCAGATGCGCCGTGGGATAGTCGATCATCTTGGCTGCGGACAGGGCCGTGGCACGGTCGGTATGCCGCGCCAGATACTCCAGGGCGCCGTCGAATCCGAGCATCCCGCCGGCGCCAATCAAGGCATCGACGGGCACGTTGCGGGACGCGGCCCAGTCCCTCAATTGCGGATCAATGTCCCGGTCCCCAGCCACCCCAGGGGCGACGACCCTGTCCACCGGAGGCGCGAGGCGTTCCGGGACGGTCAGTAGAATCAGCCCGTGTTTGGTGGTGACTGTGTCCGTGGGGGCGACCGCCACTGCCCGGGCTGCGAAGGACATGTTGTAGACCTCGAACGCGCTGGCGACATCGATTTCACTCACCCCGTTGAAGAGCCCGACTCCGATGACCGGCCGGAACCACGGGACGAGAGCGTTGAGTCCGACGGGAATGTCCGAGGCGTCGAAGGACTGGACAGGTATTCCGGCTGGTGCAGCGACTGACCAGCCCGGGTAATTCACGAGCCGGCCGACTCGTTCGGATTCTTCAACGCCCGCCAGATCCTCCATGACTTTCAAAGCGCCCGGGATGCCGGACGTTACGCCCGCGGTGGTGGTGATCCTGCCGTCCTGAACGAACCGCTGGCCTCCCGTCCATTGGACCTCGGGATGGCTCTGCTTCAGGGCACCCAGACGCGACCAGTGGCTTGTCGCCTGGTGCCCGTTCAAGAGACCGGTTTCCGCCAGGACGCTCGACCCGTTGCAGACGCCCATAATGCGGGCGCCTCGACCGGACTGTTCCACGATCCATGCCCGCATTGCCGCTTCGTCCGGCCCCTCCGGCGTGCCGACGGCCGGGACAACGACCGCGTCGGGCTGCCGGGCCGTACCCGATCGAACATCGTCGAACGTGTACGTGGGGACTATCGCCGGACCTCCGTCAATTGGCGCAGGGGCGGCCTGCGCTGCGATTGTGTACACGGAAAACTTCGGGGAGCTGGCAAACACTTCGTAGGGGGCCAGGACGTCACTTCCCACGGTGCCCGACGAGCCCAGGACAACGGCTACAACGATCGCGCCGGAGGAGGAGGGCCGATTCGTGGGGGAATCTTTCAGCTCCCGCGCGGACGGCCGGACGTGGCTTTCTGCATCCGCCACCTCGGTGCCGGCGAAAGCCAGCGCGACCACCGTGAGGAGGGACAACCCGACCGAGAGTACGGCGTGAACATAGCGTTTTGAGAGCGAAGCCATGGGTGAGTCTCGATTCCGTTTGGAGGCGGGGCCATCACCTTGTGTGTGCCCTGCGTTGCTCTTTCACGCTACGGATTGCCCACTACACGTACATCGGTCGACGGGACATTCCCGAGCAGGTCCAACCGGTACCTGGGTACTACGCGATCGCTCACCCGGAGGCAGCCTAAACGTCGTAGGTTGTCCGTCCACAGGAGCCTCGCCGGGTGATACCGAGGCCGCATACTCCCTAACCGTTCGCGGGGTTCAGGCCCTTGGCGTATGCGGCCTGCCCGACGTGCTGGAGGCAGTCGGCAATAATGCTGACCAGCCGCACCCCGAGCGTGACCGGCGGGTCCCAGCGGGTGTCGACGATGCGGTCGAAGTCCTCGTCGCCGAGCGTTTTCAGAAACTCCACGGTCTGCCGGTGGACGGCGTCGTAGTATTCGACCAACAGCTCCGGCGGGGCCTGCACCGCGTCGACCTGGCCCGTCGAATGGCCGTAGCCGGTGTCGCGTACGGGCAGCGGCAGATCGAAGCGGCCAGCAAACCCCTGCGAGGTCCAGACCTGTTCCAGGCCGGCGGCGGAGGCGAGCTGCGCGTCCTCTCCCCGGCTGAGGTGCCAGATCAGCCACGCAATCGAGTTTCCGTTGCCTGTGGGCCGACGGACCAGAGACTCGTCGTCGGCCCCTTCAAGCGTGGCAGCCACGGTGTCACGGATCCGGCCGAAGGCGTCCAGCAGCAGTTCGTTGGATTTCATCGAGTCCCCTCACTATGCATCTTTCTGGAGCGCCGGGTGTTGGTTGTAGACGCGGATCCAGTCGACCTGCATCTGGCTTGGTAGAGTGGCGGTCCCGTCCGGGAACCAGTCCAGCTGGATCGTTTGGTGCATCCCGACCGTGGGCTGGTGCGCCGGGTCTGTGTCGGTGAACCATTGCACACCGTCGATGTATCCGGTGATCCCGGCCGGGGTCCACGGGACAGCGTGAGTCTGGAAGTTCGAGCCGCCGCACGCGGCGCGCCCGTGGAGGAAAACCCGTCCCCGGTAACCACCGGACCCCAGCCGAAACGACGGCGGCCTGCGTACCGTCGGGCGACTGGGCGGGGTTCACGGTGATCGTGATGGACGAGGTGACCGCGTCGGGGCTGACCCCGTTGGTGGCGGTGACCGTGAAGGTTGCCGGGCCGGCCGTGGCCGGGGTGCCGGAAAGGACCCCGGTCTGGATATGCCACTCGGCGAGCCCGGTACATGTGGGAGCCTATGGGGCGGCGAGGATTTCGATGAGCGCCAGGTTCCACCGATCGGTGGTGGGGGCGGTGTCGTTGATGGTGACGACGGTTCCGCTGGTGGCTGTTAGCCCGGTTTGGCGCTGCACCCAATACGTATCGCCTGCCTGGGCGAAGTACTGATCAACCAGAGTCTGGGCCGGCCCGACGGTTCGGGCCAGCGAAGCGTCCCAGTCGGTTCCAACGCCCCAGACCCATGATCCGGCGCGGGTGGTGGTGAGGCTGGCGCTCGGTGGTCCGGAGGCGGCGCTGGCCCCGGCTGTGGCGCCATTGGTGGTAGCGGCATTATTGAACGCCACGACGGTCATGGCTGACTGCCACGAGCCCGAGTTCTGGGTGGCGGTAATGGTGGCATTGGTGAGCGGGAGGGGGGAAACCGCCTGCCATATTTCGGCTGTGCCGGCCTGGGCGTTGGTGCGCCGACGGAGCGTCCAGGTGAGGCCGCCGCCGCTGACCGATCTCATGGATTCGCTGCCGCCGCGGCTGGGGCCGTCGGAGCTGATGAAGGCAAGTATCAGCTGGTTGCTCCCAGTGGTTGTGAGGCCGGCGACGCTGACTGTCGCGGCCCTGGTGCCCTGATGGGCGGTCACGAGTTTATCGACGCTGATGGTCCGCACGCCGGAGGCTGTAGCCGTGGCGATGTTCGAGGGAGCACTGACGTTCCCGGCCGCATCCTGTGCCGTGACGGTGTAGCTGTAGGTGCTGCCTGCGATTACCGATCCATCGACGAAAGAGGTGCCGGCGGCGGTGCCGACGGGTAACCCGTTGCGGGAAATGTTGTAGCGGGTGACGCCGACGTTGTCGGTGCTGGCACTCCAGGCCAAGGAGATCTGGCCGGCGCCGGCCACGGCGGAGAGGTTTGTGGGGGCGGTAGGGGCAGTCGTGTCCGGGTTCACGGTGATCGTGATGGATGAAGTGACCGCGTCGGGGCTGACCCCGTTGGTGGCGGTGACCGTGAACGTTGCAGTGCCCGTCGTGGTGGGTGTGCCGGAGAGGACCCCGGTGGTGGTGTTCAGGCCCAGCCCGGCGGGCAGGGCGCCGGAGGAGACCCTGAAGGTCGGGGCCGGGTTACCGGACGCGGCGAACGTGTACGTGTAGGCGGTGCCGACCGCGGCGGTGGCCGGGGGCGCGGCCGCGGTGAACACCGGGGCTGCCTGGGCGGGGTTCACCGTGATCGTGACCGGTGGGGTGACCGCGTCGGGGCTGACCCCGTTCGTGGCGGTGACCGTAAACGTTGCGCTGAATGGGGCAGCGATTGCCGCTACGCCTACCGTGTTTGCGTTGCGCGGGAGCCCGTAAGCATCCTGGATCATGCCAAGCATGCTGTAGTGATTGATTGTCTGCGGGTAGTTGCCGGGGATGACGTTGGCGCCGTTGAAGAACGCTGCGATTTTGTTCGGGCTTACCGATGAATCATTTTCATCCCATGTGGTGATCAGCAGTGAGTTGTGGGTTTTGGCCCATTGCAGGTACGCGTCCACGTGGTTCTTTGCCCACGTGTCACCGGTGCCTACGGAACAGTCGTGCATGTCGTTGCAACTGTCGGGGACGACAAAGGACACGGTCGGCAGCGTCGTAAAGTCAGTCGGCCACGCGCTGTAATCGAGGCGTTCCGATGACGGGATGGACGCCCAGTTGTTCCATGGGGAGTGGTAAGCGAGATAGTTCGTTCCCGAGGTCTGGCCTTCGGCATATCCCGTAAACGTTTTGCCTGCTGCTTTTAGCTGGCCTTCAAGCATCGTGGTGGTGAAGCTATGCGGGAAGCTGTCATCCGTGATCCCCTGCGTAGAGCCTGAGAAGAACGCGAGATAGTTCGGCTGCGAAGGGTGGCCTTCCGCGAACGTCTGCGTCATGTTTGCGCCCGATGTGGCGAGGGAGTTCAGGTAGGGTGCGCTGGGGTTGCCGAGAATGGAAGTGTCCTTTTGGTTCTCGTCAATCAGGATGACGATGTGGTCCCATGTTGCGACCCTGGTGGGGGTGCCGGAGAGGACCCCGGTGGTGGGGTTAAGGCTCAGCCCGGCGGGCAGGGCACCGGAGGACACCCTGAAGGTCGGGGCCGGGTTACCGGACGCGGCGAAGGTGTAGGTGTAGGCGGCACCGACGGTGGCTGTGGCCGGGGGCGTCGCCGCGGTGAACACCGGGGCTGCCTGGGCGGCATTCACGGTGATCGTGATGGATGAAGTGACCGCGTCGGGGCTGACCCCGTTGGTGGCGGTGACCGTGAACGTTGCAGTGCCCGTCGTGGTGGGTGTGCCGGAGAGGACCCCGGTGGTGGTGTTCAGGCCCAGCCCGGCGGGCAGGGCGCCGGAGGAGACCCTGAAGGTCGGGGCCGGGTTACCGGACGCGGCGAACGTGTACGTGTAGGCGGTGCCGACCGCGGCGGTGGCCGGGGGCGCGGCCGCGGTGAACACCGGGGCGGTAGGGGTGGTCGTGTCCGGGTTCACGGTGATCGTGATGGATGAAGTCACCGCGTCGGGGCTGACCCCGTTGGTGGCGGTGACCGTGAACGTTGCCGTGCCCGCCGTCGTCGGGGTGCCGGAGAGGACTCCGGTGGTGGTGTTCAGGCCCAGCCCGGCGGGCAGGGTCCCGGAGGACACACTGAAGGTCGGGGCCGGGTTGCCGTTCGCGGCGAAGGTGTACGTGTAGGCGCTGCCGACCGCGGCGGTGGCCGGGGGCGCGGCCGCGGTGAACACCGGGGCTGCCTGGGCGGGGTTCACCGTGATCGTGACCGGTGGGGTGACCGCGTCGGGGCTGACCCCGTTCGTGGCGGTGACCGTGAACGTTGCCGTGCCCGCCGTCGTCGGGGTGCCGGAAAGGACCCCCGTGGTGGTGTTCAGGCCCAGCCCGGCGGGCAGGGCACCGGAGGACACACTGAAGGTCGGGGCCGGGTTACCGGACGCGGCGAAGGTGTACGTGTAGGCGGTGCCGACGGTGGCGGTGGCCGGGGGCGCGGCCGCGGTGAACACGGGGGGTGCCGGTGAGCCGCTTTTGATAATGATGTCGTCGACATAGCTGTCGCCCATCTGGCTGGAGTGTTCGGATCCGAGCTGCACGGTCGACAAGGTGGTGAACCCGGTGCTGACCTGGTTGCTGGAATAGACGAGAGCGCTGTCAAACCAGACCTGAATCGTTGTCGCGCTTGCGTTGGGAATGATCTGCATGACGACGTGGTGCCAGGAGCTGAGGGGGATGCTGGAGGACAGCAGGCGTGTGTAGACGAATGCGCCGGTTGGTGACGTTACACGCAGCCAGAGCTGGCCGTTGCTGTTGTAGCGGTATACGTCTGCGATCCGCGTGGTTCCGGAGAAGAACCGGAAATAGGGTACGTCGCTGCCGGTCAGGCCGGCCGTGGTGATGTTGAACCAGCCGTCTGCGTACGCGGACGGGGTGCCTGCGGGCAGGGGTGCCGAGAGGTAGGCGAGGGAGGTGGGGTCCGAGGTTACGTGGAGGTAGGCGGCGCAGCCGCCTGTGTGTGCCAGAGCTGAAGAGACTGTGGCGGTTCCGGTTCCGACGGTGTTAACGCTGAACGGGGCCAGGGTTCCTGATTCGAAGTTGTCGGCCACGACGGTGGCGCCAGGGTACGGGTCGGTCGGTGCGGGCGTGGTGGGCTGGCAGTTTGTGGTGGCTGCAGAGGCGACCTCTGCGGTGGGTATGCCCGTTCCCAGCAGTGGCGCCAGAAGCAGTCCGATAAGACCCAGCCTTGCTAAGAACCGCATAACTCCCCCTGCATTGATAAAGCCTGTTATCGCCGGCACCTGGCCGTATGACCGAAGTCTGCCCCCGTATCGCGTTCGTATGGCTTTGGGGCAGACGACCTGCGAGACAATCCGCTGCCGGCGGGCAACCCCTTGCATCGGTTGGCCGAAATGACGGCTGAGTCCGGAGCCTATAGGCCCGGCAAGCTACGGGTCACCAGTGGACACTACTTGTTTTCTTGGACGGAACCACCCGGGTTCCTTGGGTCTCAGAGTGTTCGTGTCAACGTCGGGTGATCCTTGAGCGCCTTTCGTCGATCGAAAAAATACTTGGGCCTTGAGCGTTTGCCCCGCCGATCGATGTGGGCGGTCTCAGCCGGTGCTGCCGCCACTGTAATGAGCACGAAGGCAACATTTGAAGCCAGCGACATCCGTTTCGGGAAACTTCGTCCCTATTTCCACAAGGTCGTCGTTGCACCGTTCGGAGGCGTTTGCTCGACCGATGTTTTGGTTCTTGCCGTGGAGCAACCATGTGCTGCTGCTGGAGAAGCTCACCGAGCCGGAGGCTCGGCTCTGGTACATGTCCGCTGCCATCGACGATGGCTGGTCCCATAGCGTTCTCCGCCACGATGCCGCCGTCGGCTCTGACCTTGCCCAGCAGTCGTTCAAGGACCCATATGTCTTTTACTTCGTGTCCATGACCGGCAAAAGGAACGAACGCGAGCTCGAGGGCCAGTTGGTCCTGCACGTGGAGAAATTCCTCCTGGAACCCGGTCAGGGCTTCGCCTACGTGGGCCGGCAGGTCCGGTTGACGATCGGCGAGGACGGGTTTTTCGCCGATCTGCTGTTCTACAACTTCAAGCTGCGCGGCTTCGTGGTGGTCGAGCTGAAAGCCACCTGGGCCAGATCAACATGTACATGTCCGCTGTGGACGATCTCCTGGGCCACGCTGACGACCAGCCGACCATCGGGCTGCTGCTGTGCAAGACCAGGAACAATGTGGTGGCTAAGTACTCCATGCGTGGATTCTCCAACGCGGATTCTCCAAACTGACCGGGATCGCCGAATGGGAATCCGAGATGGTGAAGCCGCTGCCCGAGGAATTCGCCTCCACGCTGCCCAGGATCAGCGACCTCGAAGCCGAACTTTCAGGCGATATTTCAGATTGACTTCTGGTCAGCCAGGGCGAACCGGGAGCCGTCAGATGCGATCTGACAGCTCCCCGTTGGCCTGTTCCACGTCGAAGGCTTTGGGATCCAACGTCTCGCCCGGCCGCAGTCCCAGCCACTCCCGGTATTCCCCGTGCTCCTCGTGGCGTGGATCGTTGACGGCCTGGACGATGTTCTCCCAGCCCCAGATGCCGCCGCTGTCCTCCGCCGGCGCGGCACCGCGGCCAGCGGTGCACCGCGGGAGCTGCCCGCCGCCGTCGTCGGCCGCCAGAATTTTCTCCACCTTGATGCCGTGCACCCAGTTGTCGCCGAAATCGTACGTGTAGGTCATGGTGCTGCCCACGGCCGGGAGCAGTTCACCGACTGTCACCTTCGATTCGTCGAGGGACGGCTCGCCGTAGAAATCATCCTCGCCGTCCGGGTCCACCGGCGCATACGTGGGGCCGCGGAATCCCCCGGTCTGGAACTGGTGCAGGTGGTAGTCCAGCCAGCCGAACAGTGCCTGGATCACCGCGTGCAGCTGAGGCAACGGCATGCCGGCAGGAACCAGGACACGGCGCCAGATGGGCGGCTTCGAATCGTTGAGCATGATTTTCAGCTGCAGAACCGACTGGGCAGCCGGCCGCGGCGCCCTCATCGTCACCCCAGGAGCTGTTGTGTCAGCCGCCGTTGCCTCCCCGTCCGCATCGTCGGGGGCTTCCCCGAGGCCCAGGTCCGCCAGGACCCAGTCATTGTCGAAAGTATCCGCAACGCAGCCGATGAGCGCCGGCGGCACCCGGAAATGAGTGTCGATGGTCAGCAGCCCCAGCTCGGCGAGCGCTTCCAGCCGGCGCACAGCCATGCCGGTCAGCAGGTCTGCCAACTTCTTCTCGGCTTCCGGCGCATGATCCGGGGCGGCTAGGACGCGTTCCACCAACGGCGGATCCGGCGTGGCAGCCGCGATCAGGATCGATGCCTGCAGCCCGGCGATGATCCTTTCCCAAGGCTGGTCCGGATCGTGTCGGACCACAGCCTGCTCCAGGAAACACGCGGTGAAAATGAAGAACTCCGCCAACCGCTCCGAAGGACCGCCGGCCAGGAAGTCTTCGGAGTCTTCGAACGGCACTACCTTCGTTGCCTTGATCTCAATCAGCTCGGCGGCCTCCAGCGCGGCCCACATCTGGGCCAGCAGCGGCACCTCATACATGCTCCGGACCGTCGGTACGGCATCCGCAGAACCCGCAGTGCCCGGCAGCGCGGAATCCGCCCGCCTGGTGTTACCCCTGACGGTCACCCCGACGCAGGCAGCCGCCGCTTCGATCTCCCGCAGGCGAAGCGCACCGGTTCCGGTGACGGGCCTCCCGTCCCCGATCCACCGCAGCAGCGCCGTGGCCCGCTGGATCAGCGGCAGCCCGGAGAAGACCTCCAGGGCCTGTTCTTCGGGAATGTCCGGCACGTCGAGGTAACCCGGTCCGTCATCGTCCTCCGCGATGGTGTCAAAGAACTCCCTGACTCCGGCCAGCTGCTCCACGGATCCGCTCCAGCGGCCGGTTTCGTACAGGAATTCGACGTAGGCGTGAACAGCGTCAATGACGAAGACGGCGTCCTCGACGTCGGACAGCTCGCCGGCAGAATCGGCTGTGGCAGCGACTTCGCCCGAGATCGCGATCGCCAAGGCAACCGGCTCGAAGCCTGTCACCTCCGCCGCGGCCGTGCCGTCCAGATAGCGGCCCATGACGGGTTCAACCTGCTTCAGGCATTCCACAGCGGCGGCGGCGGCGCCGGGTGAGCCGTCGTCGAACCACTGGACGAAAGCCGGCGTGAGCGCGTCCAAGGCACGGCCAGCACGGAAGGTGCTCAGGGAAACAGAACCAGAGGCCTGGGAACCGGGGCCGCCTTTCCCCGCGGGGCCCTTGCCCTTGTGCCGGTTCCTGCTGTTCTTGCTCATGGTGCACCTGCCTGCTAACGAATGAGTTGTTGAGACGACGGTACTGACTCTGAAGACGGCACGCCAGTTTTCGGCCACAGAGCGCGGCGGACTGCAGCCCGAGGCGATCAAGCTGGTCATGGAGCAGACGGAGTCCATGGCGCCGCGGTTCGCCGAGGCGCGGGGGTAGCGCCAGCAAGCCCGTCTGTCTCTCGCGCAGCGCTCGTGCGGGCAGCGCTCGTGCGGGCAGTGGCCGGTATCGACGCCGCGGCCAGCCGGCCGCGGCCGGCCTTCAGCAGTGTCTCAGGATCGTCGACCGGCCCCCGGGCCGAGGCCCCAAAGCCGAGCCCCCAAGGCCCCTGTCTTCCCCTGCACGCGCGCGGTTTTCAGGAGTACTATATGGGCGTCGGCAGGAATCCTGCGACTCCTTGCCGCGAGACCGGTTCTCCATCTGAAGAGCCGGTAATCAGCGTGAAAGGGAGAGTCATGACCACCGCTTCACACCCTGCCCAGCACCACCACATGATGGGGTTGACCCTTCACAGCACCACCATGGGTGTTGGTGCGGTTTTCCTGCTGTTTGGAGTCCTCGGGTTCATCCCGGGGATCACCACCAATTACGGCGCCATGAACTTTGCGGGACATGAGTCCGGGGCCATGCTGCTTGGAGTCTTCCAGGTGTCCGTGCTGCACAACATCGTCCATCTGCTGTTTGGCGCGGCCGGCATTGCCATGGCCAGGACAGACCAGATGGCCCGCTGGTTCCTGCTTGGCGGCGGCATTGTGTACCTGGTCCTGTGGATCTACGGCCTGGTCATTGATATGAACGCGGGCGCCAACTTCGTCCCGTTCAACTCCGCCGACAACTGGCTGCATCTGGTTCTCGGCGTCGGCATGATCGGCCTGGGCCTCTGGCTCGGCAGGGATGCCATTGAAAAGGTGAAAGGAAGCGCCGCATAGCGCCTCCCACGGTTCGTGGAAAACTGACGACGGCGGCCGTCCCCCGGGCGGGAAATCTGCTCTCGGGACGGTCAACGTCATCATCGGCAGAGCGATCCTGACCTGATCGCTTTCGGGCTTCTGGTCGCAGCCACCACCTGTTACCGGGTGATCGGGAGGTTACGCAGTGAATGCCGCATCGAACAGTGAACGGCCCGAAGGTGAACCCGTCTCCCTCTGGGTCGCCACCGCCGGAACCACCGATTATCCCGCCCTGCGCGGGGATATCGACGTCGACGTGGCGGTCATCGGGGCTGGCATCGCCGGGCTGACCACCGCGTTGGCGCTCAAACGCACCGGCCGCACCGTCGCGGTCATCGAGACCGCCCGTGTCGGAACCGGCGTCACCGGCCACACCACCGGCAAGGTCACCTCCCTGCACCGCCTCGCCTACACCGAACTTGAACGCAGCCACGGCGCCGACACCGCCCGCACCTACGGGCAGGCCAACCAGGCCGCGATCGAACACATCGCGCACGTGGTGGCCGAAGAGGGCATCGACTGCGGCTTCCGCCGCGTCGCCAACTACACCTACGCCGAAACCGACGACGCCGTTGCCCGGGTCCGGGAGGAAGCGGCCCTTGCCGTACGGCTCGGCCTTCCCGCCGCCTTCACCACCGATGTGCCGCTGCCTTTGGCCGTCAAGGGCGCGGTCCGGTTCGACGGGCAGGCGCAAATCCATACCGTGCAGTACCTGCAGGGTATCGCCCAGGCGGTCAATGGTGGGGGCAGTTTCGTCTTCGAGGGAACACGCGCGCAGCGGATCCGCGACGGCTCCCCGGGCATGGTCGACACCGGGAGCGGCACCGTCCGCGCCCGTGACATCATCGTCGCCACGAATGTTCCGTTCGGCGGCCAGGGCCTGTTTTACGTGCGGTGCCATCCGCACCGCTCCTACCTCGTCGCCGGACGGGTGGACACCCCGCCGCTGGACGCCACGTTCATCAGCGCCGAGGAACCGCTGCGGTCCATCCTGACCGCCAGCGTTGGCGGCACGAGTTACGTGCTCACCGGCGGCGAAGGCCACCGCGTGTCCGAGGCCGGCGACACCGCCGGGCGGTACCGCAGGCTCGCCGCCTTCGCCCACGAGCGCCTCGGCGTCGGCGAGATCGCCTACCGCTGGTCAACGCAGGACGGCATCCCGCTCGACGGGCTCCCCTACGTCGGGCGCATGTCCCCCGCCGCCAAGCACGTATACGTGATCACCGGCCTGCGCAAATGGGGCCTGTCCAACGGAACCGCCGCCGCCCTCATTCTCGCCGACACCCTCAACGGCCGGGAGAACCGCTGGGCCCCGGCGTTCAACAGCAACCGGATCACCCCGGCAGCCAGCGCGAGACGGTTCATTAAGGAGAACACCAGGACTGCGGCAGCCATCCTGGCCGGCAAACTCCGCGGCCGGCCCAGCCACGCGGCCCTGGCCCCGGGAGAGGGAGCAGTCATCAAAGTCAACGGCGAGAGCACTGCCGTCTACAAAGACGCGGACGGGCAGGTCCACGCCGTCTCGGCGATCTGCACCCATCTGGGCTGCACCGTCGGCTTCAACCCCTCCGACGCCACCTGGGACTGCCCCTGCCACGGCTCCCGGTTCGCCACCGACGGCACCGTCATCCAAGGACCTGCCGCCAAGAACCTCCCACCCCGGCCGGCCCCCTGACCGCCGCACGAGATGACCCCGCTTTTCCATCAACACGGATACGAGCAAGTAAGGATGCCGCTTCGGGAGCTGCTCACAATCCTCGGCCACGACCCTGACGCCTGACGCCGTTGGGGCAGGTCTTCAGGTCCGTGGCGGTATCGAGAAATTCATAGATCCTGAGTAAATTGCGGTTCCGAGGTCCCGGGCGAGGAAATCTCTATGGGAATCTGCGACACTGAGCCAATGCTTACGGAACACGCGCTGCTGCCAGTCATTTCCGGCCTGGAAAAAGATTTTGAGGCAGCGTTCGATCAGGCTCGATTGATTATTGCGTCGATGCCTGGCTTTGTCACGATGTCGCTCTCGCGTTCAATCGAATCGCCCAACACCTACTTACTGCTCGTGCAATGGGATCGTCTGGAGGATCACACCGTGGGTTTCAGAGGATCTCCGCAGTATCAGGAGTGGCGCGCGCTATTGCACCGCTTTTACGAGCCATTTCCCTTGGTCGAGCACTACGAGCTGGTGAGCGATACTCCTCGATAAAGATCGCTCCGGCAAGGCGGCCACAAAATTTCCCGACCCTGCCGGCGTCCGACTCCGATCTTGCACCGACGATACCGACGATACCGATGTGAATTTGGCAACGGTATGGATAGTCCGGCAAATCCTAATGCGGCGAAGACGAGGCGGACAGTTGGGCTTGATGCTCATGCGCCGGCCTGCTCCGAGTCGCGTGCTCTTTCCAGACCGCCCAGGACGAGCTCAAGTCCGAAAGTGAAATCGTCGGAGTAGTCGTAGCCTCGCCGGAGCACATGCTTCGCCATGAGCTCGACGAGGTAGGGGTATTCGTCAACGGGCAGGTATCCTGCATCTTCGTCGTGGCCCTTCTGGACATCGTCGTGGCCGGTGCGTGGTACGCCCTCTTCAAACCGGTGAACCGCCGCCTTTCAGCCACGGCCGCCTGGGTCATCAGCCTCGGCCTCTTCGGCATCTACCTCGTGCTGATCGGCTACCTGGCCTTCCGTTCCGGATTTATGGCCAAGACCGTCCGCTGACCGGCACACCTCCCCAGCGGGCAGTCACGATTGCATGGGCGTCAGTCACGCGGTCGCATGAGCGGCGGGTTGAGCACGGCCCGCGTCGGCCGGCCCGCGGCCGGACGGGCTGCCCCGGCCAGCCGGAAAAGCGCCGCAGGGCGGCCGGCCTCGCCCGTCGTCATCCGCCCTGTGTCTTCCAGGAAACCCGGCGTTCCCGTGGCCTTGCGGTGGAAATTCCGAGGGTCCAGGCGCGTGCCCCACACGGCCTCATAGACAGCCCGGAGCTGGGCGACGGTGAACTCATCGCCGCAAAAGGCCGCCCCCAGCGGCGAGTATTCGAGCTTTGACTTCGCCCGCTCCAAGGCGTCACCGAGGATCCGCTCGTGGTCAAACGCGAGCTGCAGCCCGCCATCCAGGACCCGGCCGGCCGGGTACCATGCGGCGTGCTCGGCGTCGCTCCCGGCGGACAGGACGGGAAAGTTGGGTGCGAGCAGCAGGTGGGCCACCGTGAGCACATCCCCGCGCGGGTCCCGCCCCCTCGGACCGTAGCTCCCCAGCTGTTCCAGGTGGCCAGGGACCTGCCCGACGCCGGTCTCCTCCGCCAGTTCGCGGCCCGCCGCAGTCACCAGGTCCTCGCCGGCCAGCACGAAACCGCCCGGCAGGGCGAGCCTGCCGCGGAACGGCTCGATGAGGCGGGTGATAAGCAGGACGTTCAGGACGCCGTCGAACACGGTGAGGGCGACGACGTCGACCGTCACCGGGAAGCGCGCGGGCGCCGGATGGGATGCAGGCATGAACCCATCGTAGGTATTTATCGTCACCTTGACAATAACTCGAAGCCGGCCCTATCGTTCAGTTATCGTCAACTTGACGACAACATCGAGCGGTTTAGGAGAAACCCATGGCCAGCATCAATCGCTACCCCTGGATCAGCCACTTCCTGGGGAGCCCAACCGGCTATGTCGTCCACCTGCAGAAGGGCGGGGTCAGGCACCAGGGCGTGGGCCAGGCCTTCTGGTACCGCCCCGCGAACTCCGTGCTCAGCGAGGTTCCCGTGGATGACCAGGAACTGCCCACGCTCTTCCACGCCATCACCCGCGACCACCAGGACGTCAGCGTCCAGGCCAACGTGACGTACCGCTTCATCGACCCGGTATCCGTGTCCAGCCGGCTCGACTTCGGCCTCCAGCCGGCCGGCGGGTCGCAGGCGGCCGGGAAGGAGCAGGTGGCCACCATCATCGGCCAGCTGTGCCAGAGCCACGCCATCGACCAGATCGCCACCACCACGCTCGCCGAGGCCCTGGAGCGCGGAGTCAGCCAGCTCCGACACGTCCTCACCGAAGCCCTCCGCGCGGACACCCGGCTCCTCTCCACCGGCATCGAGATCCTTGGGGTGCAGGTCCTGGCGGTCCGGCCGGAGTCCGACGTCGAACGGGCCCTGCAGACGCCGGTCCGGGAACAGCTCCAGGCCGAAGCCGACCGGGCCGTGTACGAACGCCGGGCCGTCGCCGTCGAGCGCGAACGGACCATCTCCGAGAACGAGATGGCGAGCCAGATCGAACTGGCCACCCGTCGCGAAAACCTGGTCGCCCAGGAAGGCGCCAACGCGCGGCGTCAGGCCGAGGAAAAAGCCGCAGCGGGCCTCATTGCGGCGCAGGCTTCGGCCGAACGCAAGGGCATCAACGCCTCCGCCGAAGCGAACCAGATCCGGCTCGTAGGCGAGGCAGCCGCGGCACGCGAGGCCGCCACCATGGAGGTCTACAGCGGCATGGAACAGGCCACCCTGCTGGCACTGGCCCTCCGCGACGCAGCCGCATCATTGCCCAGCATCGGGAACCTCACCATCACCCCGGACCTGCTCAGCGGGGCACTTGCCGGGCTGTTCCGGGAGCCTGCAGGCGGCACGGTCCACGCTGCTGCAGCCCGTGTTGCAGCCGGCACCGCCGGCAGCGTCGGGAAGTAGGATCCGGTCATGGCAAACCCCCGTCTCGTCATCGTCCACCGGCGGACCGAGCTCCAGGAACTCCTGGACCGGCACGCCACCCGCGGCCAGGCCGAATTCTTCCTGCGCACTCGCGGCCGCACCCTCCAGGACGTACAGGAGCACCATGACCGGCTCACCGCGGCCCTGGTTGCCGTCCGCGCCGCGGTTCCGGCCGAGTGGCGTCACGCCGAGGTGGAGCGCACGGACCTGAGCCGCTTCCTGCTCACACGTGAGGACATCATCGCGGTGGTCGGCCAGGACGGGCTCGTGGCCAACGCGGCGAAGTACCTCAACTGCCAGCCCGTCATCGGGATCGATCCCGAGCCGGGAAAGAATCCGGGTGTCCTGGTCCGGCACACGCCCGACGCGGCGGCAAAGCTGCTGCAGGACGTCGCCCTGGCCGGGCAGGAGCGGCTGCGCTGCCAGGAACTCGCCACAGTGACGGCACGGCTCGACGACGGACAGGAACTCTCGGGACTCAACGAGGTTTTCATCGGGCACGCCTCGCACCAGTCGGCCCGATACCGGCTCACGGCCCCCGGCGGCCAGGCCGAACGCCACTCCTCTTCGGGCCTGATCGTCTCCACGGGCACGGGCGCCACCGGCTGGTGCGCATCCATCGCCCTGGAACGCGGAGGACGCGCCCTGCCGGCACCGGCGGACCCCCGGCTCGCGTGGTTCGTCCGCGAGGCCTGGCCGTCCCCCATCACCGGAACCTCCCTGACCGAGGGTGTGCTGGAGGCGGGCGAATCACTCCGTGTCACCGTTGCATCCGACCAGCTCGTGGTGTTCGGCGACGGCATGGAAGACGACCGCCTCACCGCATCCTGGGGCCAGGAAATCACGGTGCAGTTGGGCGAACGGCCGCTGCGGCTTGTGGGGTAGGAGCCCACTGCGAGCAAACCCAACGAAGCCGCTCTCGACTGGACTCCGATCGTCTCCGACCAGAAACCATACCCAGAGGGTTTGGCTTCTCTCGCATCCGGGGAGAGCCCCGCGAGATATAGAAGGGGTTCAAGTGTGAGAGTCCGGTTAAATAGGGAGTGCCCCTCTAACAGGTGGCGGTCCGAGCCATCCTGTCACGGCCGGGGCTTGCGGCAGCGTCCCGGGTGAGTAGATTTGCTTCACGCAGGGTGTCCACGGGTTCGACTGCACTGGAGGCGACGATGACTGGTAATGGACCCGTCCTGGTGGTGGGCGGCACCGGCATGCTGGGCAGCCAAGTGGTGGCCCAGCTGCTGTCACGCGGAAAACAAGTACGTGCCTTGGTGCGCCCGGGTTCCGACGCGACCCGCCTGGAAGCCGCCGGGGCCACCATCGCCCGTGGCGACATGATGGACCTTGACTCGCTGATCCGCGCGATGGACGGCGCCGACAGCGTGATCACCACGGCGGCAGGCTACACGCGGCACAGCAAAGGGGACACCCCTCAAATCGACACCATAGGCAACAGCAACCTCGCCGAAGCCGCCAGACGCACCCACGTTCGCAGATTCGTGCTGACGAGCATCCTCACCTGTGACCAGACTCCGGACGTTCCGCATTTCTGGCACAAGAAGCTGGCCGAGGACCGGCTCGAGGAACTCGGCGTCCCGTTCGTGGCGCTACGCCCGGGCGCATTCCTTGACCAGGTCACCCGTTTCGGTGGAGACCCTTTCAGCAAAGGGCGCCTCACGTGGCTCGGGTCCCCGCGCATTCCGTTGACCTTCGTCCTCACACCTGACCTGGCCGGCTACCTGGCAGCCGCAACGGACACACCCGGCATCGACGGGCAGCGCATAGATATCGGCTGGGACCGACCGGTCAGCATGCAGGAAGTCGCTGAGATCTCCGGCAGGCTCCTCCGCAAACGGATCCGCGTCCGGACAATCCCCACCGGACTCATCCGCGCCGCCGGCACTGTCCTCGGACCGATCAACCCCATCGTCAAGGACATGGGAGCGATGGCCGGCTGGTTTCAGTCCGGCCGCTACGTCGCCGACACCACCCGACAACGCGAAGTCTTCGGCGCCGTACCAGCCGCCGAGGACGCCATAACCCGCCTCCTCAACAGCCTCGGACACCCGGTCAGACACTAAGCGCGCAGGAACAGGCTCAAATCACCGTTCTACCCTCAATCGATAAAAGGCCTATTCGGAAGGGGCGGGAATCGTTATGAATTCAAAAACTAGAATGTTCGTTGGCATCATCGCTTTATTGATAATAATGGCCGGCGGGGCATTATGGTACTTTAACAATTCAAGAAATGACGCAAGCGACTACAGTCCGCAGATCAAACCAGCGGAATTCACCGCGAAGATTACAAACAAGCATTTCGCACTTCCCGTAGGCAAGAAGTTGACTTATGAGAGTACGGATCAACGAGGAATCACCGAGAGAATCGAGATTGAGATCCTCCAGGAATCAAAGATCATTGAGGGCGTTGAGACGGCCATCTATCTGGACAAGGTGTATAACAACGGGCAGCTTGTCGAGGAAACCAGAGATTACCTGGCTCAACACAAAAACGGAGACGTATGGTACTTTGGCGAGGACGTGAATAACTTTCTAAATGGAACTTTGCTCAATCATTCAGGCAGCTTTATTCATGGAAAGGATGGTGCGAAAGCTGGTATTTGGATGAAGGCCGAGCAGCGGGTGGGCGACTCCTACAGGCAAGAATATTACGTAGGAAAAGCCGAAGATATGCGAGACACTCTCGCCACAGGCTTGACCGTGTCCACGAAATTTGGCACATACACCGACTGCGTCAAGGTCTACGACTGGACGCCGCTTGAGAAAAACTCCAGAGAGCATAAGTACTACTGCCCCAAGGTCAGTTCGCTAGTTCTTATTGAGGACTTGGAAACCGGCCAACGGTCAGAACTCACAAACATTGTCGTTCCCTAAGCATTTCAATTGTGGAAGCCGACGTTCCCGTCAAGCGCTTCAAGGAGTCGCCTGACCGAGCCGCCGAGGTTCCACTCTGTGGCGAGACGCTCGAGTTCGGCACGCGCACCGCCGACGACAGGGTGCAGCTGCGCGCCCGCCTCCTCGAGCGTGGGCAGCTCAAGGTTACGCACGATCTTCACTACGGCGGGCGCGACCGCGAGGTAGTCCGCCGCCGCGGCGAGCTTCGCCCGCTCGGAGGCGGACAGCCCGCTTCCCGCATCCGTCGCCGCCGCAAGCAGCCCGTCGAGCGTGCCGTACTCTCCGAGCAGCGACGCGGCAGTCTTCTCGCCGATGCCGGCGACACCCGGCAGCCCGTCGGAGGCATCGCCGCGGAGCGTCGCATAGTCGGCGTACTGCTCCGGCAGCACGCGGTATTTGCCGACGACGACGGCGTCGGTCACCACTTCGAGGTTCCTCATGCCGCGCGCGGTGTAGATCACCCGCACCTGGCGGGCGTCGTCGACGACCTGGAAGAGATCCCGGTCGCCCGTCACCACGTCGACCGGAAACCCTGCGTGGCTGGCGAAGGTGCCGACGACGTCGTCGGCTTCATGTTCGGCAGCCCCCACGACGGCGATGCCGGCGAGGTCGAGCACGCGGCGGATCATCGGAAGCTGCGCCTCGAGCGCATCCGGCACGACCTCCACGTCAGGGGCACCTACTACCACCTCGGCGACCCGATGCGACTTGTAGCTCGGGATGAGGTCGACCCGCCACTGGGGGCGCCAATCGTCGTCCCAGCACGCCACGAGATGCGTCGCGCCGTAGTCAGTGGTGAGCCGCGCGATCATGTCGAGCAGCCCGCGGACGGCGTTCACGGGCGTGCCGTCGGCGCGGCGGATCGTATCGGGCACACCGTAGAAGGCGCGAAAGTACAGCGACGCAGTGTCGAGCAGCATCAGGCGGCGGGGCATAACTGATCCTGACACGGATGCGCCTGGTCGCGCTGGACCGTCACGGTTTCGTGTTGGCCCGGTTACCACCGCCTCGCGCTCATCCAGAAGCTCAGCGACACGGAAACCCGCCTCTGGTACGACGCCGCCGTCGTCGAACACGGCTGGTCGCTGGACCACTTCCGCTCCCGCGTAACGCCGAGGCAGCAGCAGTCCACGCGCCTGGTCACGGACAAACCAAATGGTTGACCGCGCGTTCCCAGTAGGCTGAATCTCACACATGATGGACAGGAGGCTGAAGTGGCCGAAACGACGGTGGCCGAGGTAATGGCCGGGCTGGCCGCGCTCGAGGACCCGAAGACACGCGAGGTGAACGCCAGGCACGGTGACGATCACGGGGTGAACCTCGGCAAACTGCGCGCGCTCGCGAAGCGGCTGAAGACGCAGCAGGAACTCGCGCGCCAGCTCTGGGGGACGGATGACACCGCGGCGAGACTTCTGGCGATCCTGATCTGCCGCCCGAAGGCCTTCGAGCGTGACGAGTTGGACGTCATGTTGCGCGCGGCGCGCACCCCCAAGGTGCACGACTGGCTCGTGAACTACGTGGTGAAGAAAAACCTGCACTCCGAAGAGCTGCGCCTGGCCTGGTCCGCGGATCCGGATCCGGTGGTCGCGAGTGCCGGCTGGGCGCTGACCACCGAACGCGTGGCGAAGAAGCCCGAGGGCCTCGACCTCGCAGGACTGCTCGACGTCATCGGGGCGGAGATGAGAGACGCCCCGGATCGCCTGCAGTGGGCGATGAACCATTGCCTGGCTCAGATCGGGATCGAGCACGCCGAGCACCGCGCCCGTGCAATCGACCTCGGTGAGCGCCTGGAGGTACTCAAGCACTACCCGACTCCCCCGAACTGCACGTCTCCGTTCGCGCCCATCTGGATCACCGAGATGGTGCGCCGACAGCACGAGAAGTAGAAGTTTCGCGCTCATCATATTGTCGGTGCCTCCTGATGTACTGAGTGTGTGGACAGCAGAACAGCGTGGAGTGCCGGAAGCAGGGAGGCCCTGGCGGCCGTCGCCGCGGCCGCTGCTGTGCTTGCCGCCTTCACCGGCGCCGGCGCGGACCGCCCGGATCCGCCCGGCGCCGACCCCCTCGGAAACGCCGACCCGCTGCGGGATCTGGCGGATGATTGCCTGGACGGACTCGCCGATGTGGCCCGGCTGGAAGCCCGGACCGCGGCGCTGAAGGTGAGGCTGGCCACGGAATACGTGCAGGCGGCCAGGGCCCTGGCGCCACCGGCGGCGTCCCCGCAGGAACGCACCGCCCAGGAGATGGCCGTGGTCGCTGAGGTCGCCTGCGTCCTGACCGTCAGCGAACGGACCGCCGGAGCCCTCCTGTCCGAATGCCAGGCACTGACCACGGCGCTGCCGCTGACCCTGACGGCCCTTCAGGCCGGGACGATCTCCTGGCAGCACGCCCGGATCATCGTCGAGGAAACCACCAGCCTGGATCCCGCCGGAGCGGCCGCGCTGGAAGCGCACTTCCTGGACCCCGACGCCTCGGACCCCGCCCGCGGCTGCCAGGCCGGGGACCTCGTCCCGTCCCGGTTCCGCGCCAAGGCACGCGCGTGGCGGGAACGCCACCACCCGGTCAGCATCGAAAAACGCCACACCAAAAGCGCCGAAGACCGCCGGGTCGACTACACCCCGGACCGGGACGGCATGGCCTGGCTCTCCGCCTACCTCCCGGCCGACACCGCCACAGGGATCCGGGAACGGACCACCGCCGCCGCCCGCGCCCTCCAAGGCCCCCACGAGGCCCGGACCCTCACCCAGCTCCGCGCCGACATCACCGCCACCTGGCTCCTCACCAGCCACACCACCGGCGCCGGCACCACCGGCGGAACGGCCGACGGCGGAACCGGCGCCGGCGGGTGCACGGCCGAGGGTGTCCCGTCCCCGAGGGCGCAGGTCCTGATCACCGTCCCGGTCCTGTCCCTCCTGGGCGCCACCGACGAACCAGCCACCCTGGACGGGTACGGACCGATCCCGCCGTCCATGGCCCGCCGCCTGATCACCGACGGCGCCGACTCCTTTTACCGCGTCCTGACAGACCCCCGCGACGGCGCCCCGCTGGAAATCGGACGGACCAGCTACCGCCTCACGAAAGCCCAGCGTCAATGGCTGCGCCTCCGCGACGGCAGATGCCCCTTCCCCGGCTGCAACAACCACTCCCTGGACAACGACGCAGACCACCTCCTGGCCTGGGCCGACGGAGGCACCACCGGCATCTCCAACCTCGGCCAACCCTGCCCCAGACACCACCGCCTCAAACACAACTCCGCCTGGAAACCAACCGGAGCCAGCAAGGACAACCCACCAGGGTGGACCTCCCCGTCAAGACGGCACTACCCCAGCGAACGCCAGGACTGGGAACCACCCCACTGGCCCCACCACATCCTGACCACCGACACCGGCCCGGACCCCGGCCCGCCCGCAGACCCGGGACCGGAACTGCCGCCGGACCCGCCGCCAACCGGGCACCCCGGCCCGGACCCCGGCCCGGATCCCGAACCGGAACTGCCCCCCGACCCCTTCCCCGAATGGCACTCCTTCACCGACTGGCACCAATTCCCCACCGCAGACACGGACGATCCGGGCCGGCCGGCGCCCCTCCACGACCCCTTCCCGGAATGCTTCCTGTTCCAATGTGTCTGACCGAGTGTCTCCCAACGTTTGCCCAGTGATCTGAGCCGGCTGTTGTCATGGCTCGTGCTGAGATGTTGCCGGATGCGCAGTGGGCTCGGGTCGAGCCGCTGATGCCGGTTGCTTTGCAGAGGGTCGTGTGGCAGCCTCGAAGTAATCCCGTCGCCGGGGCGACGACGGGCGACCGGGACGGAGCACGGCATGGGACTCATCCACATCGACCTGTTCACCACGCTCGACGGCGTCGCGCAGGCGCCCGGCGGACCGGACGAGGACACAGACAGCGGGTTCGTGTTTGGCGGCTGGCAGGCGCTTCTCTTGGACGAGGTCGTCGGCGAGCAGGTCAACTCCGGGATGGCGGGGATGGACGCGCTGCTGCTCGGGCGCCGGACCTACGACATCTTCGCCGCGTACTGGCCGCACGCGGACGGGGGCATCGCGCGGCTGTTCAACCGCCTCCCGAAATACGTGGCCTCGCGCCAGGCGCGGACCCTTGAGTGGGCCGACTCCACGCTGCTTGGTCCTGATGTCGTCGCCGCCGTGCGCGAACTGCGCGACCGACACGCGAACATCCACGTCATCGGCAGCCTCGATTTCGTGCAGACCCTGTTCGCCGAACGGCTCTTCGATCGGCTCACGCTCTGGGTCAACCCAATCCTCCTCGGCAGTGGGAAGAAGGTCTTCGCAGACGGGGTGGTTCCGACGAACCTCAGACTCATCGAGCCGGTCGTCACCTCGCCAAAGGGCGCGGTGATGCAGCGTTACGCCCTCGCCGACGGAATACCCGGCGTAGGCGACATGTCGGCAGGAAGCCGGGAGGACTAGGGCGTGCCTCCTATCCGCAGAATCCCGGTGCGCAACCCAGCCGGTCACGCGACCTTTTGGTGCCGGGTGATCCAGAGGACACGGCGATAGACCCTCCCGATGAGTGGATGGCCGCTGATGCGGTGGCTGGACATGGGACGATCGGGGTATGGAAAACACCCCCGAGGTCCTCCGTTATGCGGCCTTTTCCACGACGCCGAATGGCGGGAATCCTGCCGGGCTGGTCCTGGATGCCGGCCATCTGGATGATGCCGGGATGCTGGCGGTGGCGGCCGCCGTCGGGTACGCCGAAACGGCCTTTGTGACGGAACGGGGCGTCGACGGGGACCCGCGTCGGAGCCGGGTCCGGTACTTCTCGCCGATCGCCGAGGTGCCATTCTGTGGCCAGGCGACGATTGCGCTGGCGGTTGCGCTGAGCGTACGCGACGGGGCAGGATCCTTCACCTTCGACACCCCTGTCGGCCCCGTCGTCATCGAAACATCAGGCGATGGCGCCGACATCACCGCATCGTTCACCGCCGTTGAGCCACAGCTGGCCGCATTCGACGACGCTGTCCTGGCTGAACTCCTCGGATTGCTCGGCGTCGGGCGGGGCGATCTCGATCCGGCCTATCCGCCGCGGATCGCGTATTCGGGAAACTGGCATCCGGTGCTGGTCTTCGCCGACCACACCCTTTTCGATTCCTTTGGCTTCGATGCGGAGGCGGTGCGCCGCCTCATGGACGTACGGGGCTGGGCCGCAACGGTGACCGTCCTGCACCGTATTGCAGATGGCGAATTCGAAGCCCGGAATCTGTTCCCGGTGGGCGCCATCACGGAGGACCCTGCAACAGGGGCCGCCGCGGCTGCGGTCGGCGCCTACCTGCGCATCCTGGGCTTGGTGGAGCCCCCGTCGAGAGTCCTGATCCACCAGGGACGGCGCATCGGCCGGCCGGGCTTACTCACAGTGGACATTCCCGCTGCCGGCGGAATAGTGGTCAGCGGCAGGGCCGTCCGGATCCCCGTCCCTACGGTCAACAGCTGATCAGAGTCGGGGCCGCGGCCGGGGGTCAGCCGTTGTCAGTGGTGCCAGCCATGCGTCAACTCACAAATGCGACCTGGTTGGAAGACTTCCAACCACCCCCGTAGTTTCGTCCGATTAGGGAGGGTGCTTCCAACTAGGTCGACATCTCACAAGAGAGATGTGAGAGGTTGATCTACACGGAAGAACTTCCAGCAACGTATCGGCGGAATCCCGCTTGGCACTTGTCCACTGAACTGGCCTGCAGCGGCCCGTCTAATTGGAAGTTTGTGGTGCCGGTTCCCTTTTTGCCGAATCGGTCAGGCATGGAATCCTGTCAACCCTCCGCAGCGCCGGTCGTCGGCGACGCCAACTCCCGGCTGTCCCTGGCGCAGGGCCCGGATACCGGGTCGCAGGCGCTCTGGCAGCTCATCGATGATTCCAACGACCTCGTGGCCAACAACGCCCGCGGCCGCCTCCAGCTGGCGTTGCGCCCGGTCCACCCTGTTGGCGCCGTCCACGTCCCGCAGATCGACCCGAAAACCGGGCGGGTGATCCGCTAATACCCGGCGCTTACGACCCGGTCGCTGACATTAGTCAGCACAGTCGTAGGCTACTTTGGAGACCGGACACTAGTGGCCTGGCCTCGGGCCCGAAAGAAGGACTGAGTGGACAGTGATGCTGGTACGTGGTTTCTGAGTCGGGCTGAGCGAGGGAATCTGGCCACAGACGTGCACGCGGGCGGTGCCGGATCGCCGTCCTGGTCGGAGGGCAATCTAGTGCGGCCGCTGATTCATGGAGCGACCTACTTCGCCCGACTGCATGAGGAGTTGACGGCTCTGCGTGCGGGAGACCGTGTGTGGTTCACCGACTGGCGTGGCGACGCCGACGAGCGGCTGCTGGCGGACGGACCGTCGATCGGCGACGTGCTTGCGGGGTTGGCCCGCGCGGGAGTGGAAGTGCGGGGCCTTGTCTGGAGATCCCACGGAGAGCGCGTGTCGGCCCCGATGAGCGGCCGATCCAACGAGCTCCTAAGTCGTCAGGTCAACGACGCCGGCGGAGAGGTGCTGCTGGATCAGCGTGTACGCCTGTTCGGTTCCCATCACCAAAAAATCTTCGTCATCCGCCATCGGGACAACCCGTCGCGGGACGTCGCGTTCGTTGGCGGGATCGACCTTTCCCACAGCCGTCGAGACGACGCCGACCACGCGGGAGACCCGCAAGCGGTGACCATGGATTCCCGGTACGGGAAACGACCCCCCTGGCACGATGCCGCCCTCGAACTGCGTGGCCCCGTAGTGGGAGATGTGCTGGCAGTGTTCGCTGAACGGTGGAACGATCCCCATCCCTTGGACCGACGCACGCCCTACCGGATGCTGCTGCAACGTCTGGCCCATATGCCCCGGCACCCAGAGCCGCTCCCGGCCACTGCGCCGCCGCCGCCACCGGCGGGCCCTCATGCCGTGCAGCTGCTGCGCACCTACGGTGTGAAACGACCCCCGTTCCCGTTCGCACCTGAAGGGGAGCGCAGCATCGCCCGCGGCTACGCGAAAGCCTTCGCCCGCGCCCGCTCGCTGATCTACATCGAGGACCAGTACCTGTGGTCCACAGAGGTCGCAGCCGGCATCGCGGAAGCCCTCGAACGGAACCCCAAATTGAGGGTGATTGCCGTTGTGCCCCGTTACCCCGACTCTGATGGGCCTCTCGCAGGGCCGCCTAGCCGGATCGGGCAACTGCGTGCCATCGGAATGCTGCACCGCGTCGCGCCCGACAGGGTCGGCGTGTTTGACCTGGAGAACCGCTTGGGAACTCCGATCTACGTCCACGCCAAAATCTGCATCATCGACGACACCTGGTTTACCTGCGGCTCAGACAACTTCAACCGCCGATCCTGGACCACCGACAGCGAGCTCACCTGCGCCGTATTCGACACGACTGCCGACAACCGGGACGCGCCCGCCACAGACAACGGCCACGACACCTCCCGGCCGTTGGCCCACCGGCTCCGGCGCCAACTCTGGGCCGAACACCTGGGCCTGGACCAGAACGATCCCCAGCTCCACGACCCGGCGGCCGGGCTCGAACTTTGGAACACCACCGCAGACGCTCTCGACCGCTGGCATGAAACTGGCCGCCGCTCCCCCCGACCCGCCGGACACGTGCGCCACCACACTCCAGAGCCAGTGTCGCCCCGCCAACGTCTCTGGGCAGATCCGATGAGCCGCCTTGTCATGGACCCGGACGGCCGCCCCCGCCGGCTGCGCGGCACTACCCAGTTCTAGGCAAGCAAGTCTGGTGCAAAGACGGCCGCGAGGCCTCCGACTGCCGAACAAGGCATAGTGCTTCTTGATTCTTCGAGAATTACCCCGGCCGATCGCCCCTGGCAATGGACCGGCGCGCCATTGGTTGATTACACTAAGGCCCGCTCGACGACGTTCCGGCGTTTGTAGGCATCCTTGTCCAGACCCACGGGCCTGCCGCCCTTGCTGCCACGCCGTTTGCGGTTGGCTTCCTGATCTGAGCGTTCGGGGATAACTGCCTGGATTCCGCGCCGGCGTAGCCGTTCCCTGTTCGCTCTCGAGCAGTACGCCTTGTCCGCCAGAGCCCGGTCCGGACGGGAGCGAGCCCTGCCACCGCCAAGTCTGGGGACCTTCAAAGCTTCGAGAAGGTTCGGGATCATTGGGGAATCACCACCCTGGCCCGGACCGAGAAGGGTGGCCAGCGGGCGCATCTTGCCGTCGCACAGGTGATGGATCTTCGTCGTCAGCCCGCCGCGGGACCTTCCGATCGCGTGGTCACCGGGCTCGTCCAGGTGTTTCATGTAATTCGACAGGTCCTCCCGCGCTGCGGGGAAGGTTGGTCGCGTGCTGGTGGGCGCGGTGGACCGGCCCGCAGAGAGACTCGCAAACCCTCACGCCAATCGACGATACGGTCCGGGCCACCGAGATCCGGTATCGCCGTTTGCGTCGGGCAGGCAGGCTCAGCGGCCAAGCTCGGTGGAGTGCCGATGCTTGCCAGGGATGTTTAGGGCAGACTGGTGGCGTGAACGGAATCCGGTGGGTGCTGCACGTCGATCTCGACCAGTTCATCGCGGCGGTCGAAGTGCTCCGGCGGCCGGAGCTTGCGGGCAAGCCGATCATTGTCGGCGGTCGGGGCGACCCCACGGAACGAGCTGTGGTGTCGACCGCATCCTACGAAGCCAGGGCGTTCGGCGTGGGTTCCGGAATGCCCTTACGCATTGCGGCCCGGAAAGTGCCCGACGCTGTGATCCTGCCCGTCGATCAGGAGGCTTACCTCGCGGCGTCTGAAACGGTGATGGCTACCCTGCGCGCGCTGCCCGGCGCCACCGTGCAGGTGCTGGGTTGGGATGAAGCCTTTGTAGGCACTGAGACAGAGAATCCGGAAGCCTACGCCCGGCAGGTGCAGGCCGCTGTCCTGGAGCGAACGCAGCTGCATTGCAGCGTGGGCATCGGCGACACCCTGGTCCGAGCCAAGGTCGCCACCGGTTTCGGCAAGCCGGCCGGCGTCTTCCGTCTCACTGCCCGGAACTGGCTCGACGTCATGGGCAGTCGGCCCACCAAGGACCTGTGGGGCGTCGGAACCAAGGTGTCGGGCCGGCTGGCCAAACTCGGCATCAGCACAGTCGCCGAGCTCGCCGCGTCCGACCCCCAGGACCTGGTCCCGGAGTTCGGCCCCAGGATGGGTCCTTGGTACGCGGAGCTCGGACGCGGGGACGGCGCCAGCGTTGTGGACGACACCCCGTGGGTTGCCCGCGGGCATAGCCGGGAGACCACCTTCCAGCGGGACCTGACCGAGCCCGCCCAGGTGGACGACGCCGTAAGGGAGCTGACAGCGCGTGTCCTTGAGGATGTTGTGGCCGAAGGACGGCCCGTGGTTGGGCTGACCCTGAAGGTTCGGTACGCGCCGTTCTTCACCACGACCCACGCGAGAAAGATTCCCGAGACATTCGACCGGAACGAAATCCTCGCGCGGGCCTTGGACCTCGCAGCCGGAATCGAAGCGGGCCGTCCCATCCGGCTCCTAGGCCTGCGGGCCGAAATGGCAATGCCCGACGATGCCCGAAAGGGACATACGCCGACGCGCGGCGGTTGGTGACGGCGTCGCTCGTCTGATACGTCGCCTCCGTCCCGTTTGGGGAACCCTCTACGGGAGAGATCCCATGATTCATGGACCGGGACGGCATTAGGGGGCCAACGGGCCCTCTGGTTCCGTCTGGTCACGTCGCTTTTCGCCCCTTGCCCGAGGAATAAGTGCGGTCCTCAATATTGGACTACACCGGGCGCTCGGCAAGAGATGTCCCCACAGAGTTAGCACTGCCTGAAAGGTAGCGGCCGCTGAGGTGAACGAGCGAGCAGATCGGCTACACGCGGGATTGAGGACTTAGGGTGAGGCCATGGCTATGACGAAAATTGCAATCGATAGAGCGACGATTGAACCTTGGGTAGCAGTGGCTCAGTCATCGCGTTTGTTGGCCGACATCCTCTCGCAGATTGGGGAGCCGCTAAAGGGGTCCAACTTTGAGGTGATGAACGCCCACTATCCTCCCGAGCGGTCTTCTGACTGGTGTCGAGAATTTCTTACCGCGGGAATCGAACACATGACGCTATGGGCGGATCACGTAGCCCCGCTCCGATTCCACGAGGAAGCACAGGTAACTCATACCTTTCGGCCTGTTCAAACCTTGTCACGTGCCGCGATCGAATCGGCATCGCAAGCAGCATGGATGATGAACGGCGAATCGGCGCGAGAGTGCGCCCGGCGCCACGTTTGCCTCCTACTCGATGACCTTGACGAGCAGCGCAAAGCCGCACTGGGCGACGAACGCAAGAAACGTCTTAAGCTGGCCCGCCAGGTCGTTCTGGACCGACTTGAGCCATTCATCGTTGAAAAGGACATAGGCCGATTTCCGGGATATATGAACATTGTCAAAGAAGCAGCTGCCACGGTAGCGGCCAAGGGGTCGGGAGATGCGGATCTGGTCGATTCAGAAGCGGTCGAACGTCTGTGGCGCGCCTCAGCGGGATCGGCGCATGGCAAGAGGTGGCCTTCGTTGGAGCTGCAAATCGTCAACCCCAGGAAAGAGATTGCACCTGGTCTATTCGAAACTGACAGAGTTCCTGACCCTGTGGCTATCACTAAAATTCTCAAACTCGCAAATTCGGTGCTTACCTACGGCGTCCTACGATTTGCCGACTACTCAGGATACGAACCGCAGCTGGCCAAGGTAATGGGTGCAGCCCAGGAGAGATTGGCCGCAGTCATTCCGCGACGCCCCGATTTATAGAACCCCCTGTCGGTGGCCCAGCTTGCTTCCGGAAACATCCTTGGTTCTGTCAGACCCCTATCGGTCACTCTCACGGCTGTACCGGCATGGAACTCATGGATCTGATGATCACGGACAGGACAAAAACGATCCCAGCCAAGGCCATAGAGGCAATGGAAATCTTGAAGGACGTTCGCCTATGTTTCGATCGTGCGACGCCGAACACAGCCGCCGCAACACCTAGTGCGATCAAATATGGGACCGCCACATCCAGCCACTCAGCCACGTCGTCTCCCAAGGTTCAATGAACTCCGAGGCTACCGCTTCCTCAAGGGGAGCGGGCCTTCCACCATCACGGCCTGGGAACATTCCGTCAGAGGAACCTCAACGGGGCACATCCGCATTTCAGCACTGACGAAGACCTGCCACTCGGCGCCGAAAATTACAACCGTATGCCCGCAGCGAAGAACCGGTGCCAAAATCCATGTGCCTGAACCACCGGGCCGCACCGACTGCCCATTCCGGCCCCAAACCACCGGATATGCCGATCGCCCATCGTACCCACTCTTGACGGTTCCGTCCCTACAATTAACTGTCGGCCTCCACGGCATTCACGTCGCGGGGCGGCCAAATAAGGAGAACGACCATGGGTTTGGGTGACAAGATCCACAACGCCGCCGAGAAACTCCACGGCAAGGGCAAAGCAGCCGCCGGCGATGCCACCGGCAACGACCGGCTGAAGGCCGAGGGCAAAGGCGAGCAAGTCAAAGCGGACCTGAAGCAGGCCGGCGAAAAAATCAAAGACGCCTTCAAGAAACACTGAGACACGCAGCCAGAAGGCAGAGGTGCGGTCCGGACGGACCGCACCTCTGCCTTCTGCCTGGCAGCAGGACAGATCAATGAGAAACCGCCCGCTCCTGAAGTTTTCTCAAGTCCCAACATGTGTAACTGATAAGTTCGTTTGACGGGCATCGGGCTGCATCTGCGGGTCCCCTCGCGGATCAGCCCCAGCAGGAAGTGTTCCGTCCCAATGTAATTGTGGTTCAGCATGCGCGCCTCCTCCTGGGCAAGCACCACAACCTGCCGCGCACCGTCCGTAAACCGCTCAAACATTCCGCCACACTCCCGGCTGCCGTCTACCTCGCAGCCCGCCGCGGGAGAGCCCCTTGGGAGGACGCTGGAGGACCAGGCCATGTCATGTTGAAGGAAGAGAACCATGCGGCAGGCATTTTCACGCCTGCCGGCCGACAGCGCCGTCGTCTGAAGGCTCCAGGACCGAAACGAAGCCGGAGTGAGTCGAAACGCGGCAGACACACCGCGCCAGGGAGCCGACACATGCCGTGCATGCCACTCTGGGGGTCCCGAGACTGCAAAAGCACGATCGGCGAGGCGCCTGCACAGCTCGCTGCAGCCGGGCGGCCAATGCCGCCGTCCCGGCCGACGCGGCCGCCCCCCTGTTGCGGTGCAGTGGCTCTGGCTAGACTTGAATTGCGCCGGAGTAGACGCATGGGTTCGTCTCGGGAGGGCAAGATCATGACAGACCGCAGCGACTCCGAAGTGCCCGCGGATCAGGCGGCCACGGAAAAGAAACCAGGAGAACGGGAGCTCCGGGGCCGGTACGTCGAAGGCAGCTACGGTAAGGCCGGCGTGCAGAGCGGCCGCCACGCGGAGGACGAGGAAGGCCAGTACATCGAAGGTGATTACGGTGCGGCCGGCAGTGAGGGCGGCCTACCCGAACCCTTAGGAGACCAGGCCAAGGAATCCGGGCGCTACGTGGCGGCCGACTATGGCGACGCCGGGACGGCTCCGGGACGTACGGCCGGGTCGGAAATCGGTCAGTACCCCGAGGGTGACTACGGTGCGGACGGTACCGTGGATCCCGTGCGCAAGGCCGGAACAGATACGCGTAAAGGTAAGCCGATGACCGCGAATCCGCTCGGCGGCCAGGACGCTGCGTCGCAGGCCGGGCACTCCTCGCCGGGTGCCGGCGTCCCGGCCGATCACTCCCGCAGCGGTGCAGATGTGGGAGAAGCGGTCGCGATCGCCGAGGCGGGCACGAAGGCGCAGGGGGATCACTCGCATCCGGAACGGGCCAAGTCGGGCGAGGCTCCCGTCGAGCAGGTGTTCAACAACCCCGCCATGACCGAGGGGCAGCGAACCGTGACCGGATCTGCGACGCCCGCCGGGGCCGTACCGCCCGGACCTTCACCTGCCGAAGCCGGATCCGGCGGAGCCCAGTCCGTTATTGGGGCTCGAGAGTCGGACCGTCTCGCGGCGGGCGAGCCGCCGACCAAAGGCAAGCCCTTCGACACCGGCACGAAGAACACCGAAACCGACGGCGACGGATAGCACGTTTGCGCTCAGCTCCACAGGGCCACGGGAACATGTGTCCCTCGGTGTGCCGAGCCCCCTATCCTGCCATGTCCGGTCATGGCGGCGGTCGCCTCGCCCCCGTGTTGACCCAGCGTTGCAGGGATCGCGCCGAGGCGAAGCCCCGGGGTCTGATCGAGGTGCTGCTGGTGCATCGGTCCGTGGATGCCGGCGTTGCCTCCTCCCACAACCGGAAACGCTCGATCCAAGACATGCACACCGCGTCCCCGACACCGGACTGGCTGTCTTCGCTGGCTCAGACCAGGCCTGTATGAGCGTGGACTCACGTGACAAAATGGGCGTGTTACACACCACGGCATCTGCGCGCTTGCACGAAGGATCGGGAAATGAAGAAGGAGCTGGACGACGCCGCGAACGCGGTCGAGGAGGCATCGAATTCCAAGGCTCTTGTGATCGCCGCCAGGGCAGGTTTTGCCGTCAGCGGCCTGTTGCACGTTCTGACCGGCTCCGTCGCCATCCAGTTGGCCTTCGGCAAGGCCGGACAGGCGGACCAGGGCGGCGCCGTCGCCCAACTCGCCGGCCAGCCCGAGGGACTGCTGCTGCTGTGGACCGGATTCGCCGCCTGCGTGGCTTTGGCGCTCTGGCAAACCGGCAACGCAGTGTTCGGCTACGGTCAGCTGGAAGCCAAGAAGAAGGTGGGGAACAGACTTTCCGCAGGCGGCAAGGCGGTGGTGTTCGCCGTCATGGCGCTGACGTTCGCTGCCTCCGCGAGCGGAAACAGCAAGAACAGCGGACAGTCCACCAGCGATTTCACGGTCTCCATCATGAAAGCACCCGGGGGTTCCTTCCTGCTGATCGCCATCGGAGCCGCGGTCGCCGTCGTCGGCATTGTCTTCGTGGTCCTCGGATTCAAGGCATCGTTCAAGAAAGATCTGCGGCTGCCGCCCTCGGGAACCGGCCGGTCCGTTATTACGGGGCTGGGCGTTGTCGGCTACATAGCCGAGGGCATCGCACTGTTTCTGGTGGGATTGCTGTTCATCATTGCCACCGTTACGGCCCGCCCTCAGGAGTCCACTGGCCTGGATGGCGGGTTGAAGGCGCTGCGCGAGCAACCCTACGGGGTATATATGCTGATCGCCGTCGGCGCCGGTCTGATCTGCTACGGCCTTTACCTGATGGTGAAGGCCAAATTCGCGCGGATGTAAACTGCCCCCGGTGCGGCCGGCTCCTGCTCCATTGACGTGAGGGGGAACGGCCGGCCCGCCGGGACAGCAGCAACCACGAGCGCGCCGACAGGCGACGGGGCCGGGCGGTGGGAAGGCCGGCAGGCCTCACCGGAGACGATCTGCGCGCTGCAGACGTGAACCGTGCCGATTCCGAACACCTCTGGTCACACTACGGATTCAGATCAATGCGGCCGCCGGTGATTCCAGGACAAAACGGCCCGCATCACTGAGACGCGCCGCGCACCGGAAATCTGACGACTGCTCACCTTCGCACTGACGTGGACGGCTCGACGCCGCACCGTGCCGCACTGGATTCGCCCCGATATGCGGCCCCCTGTCATGCGTTCGGCTGATGGGTCACCGGGATGAAGGGTGCTAGTCCGGACCTGCAGCCCGTCACGGTAGTCGTAGGAGAATGAGCATCGTCGCCTGATTTCGGATCCGGGGAGTGAACCAGGATCCGGAAAACCCCTGCGACCGCCGCACATTCACCGCCAGCGGCAGGTCAGGGCGGACCAGCCGATAGCAACTCTTCGCAGACTCCTGCAGCCCTGGGGTTTCAGGTCCTCCTGCGCCCGCGGAAGAAGCCGACGGCAGCGAGGATCAACAGCACCACGCCAACCCAGATCAGGAAGTTCATAGAAGGAATCAGCCCGCCTCCGAAGAAGAACAGCACCGCAAGGACCACTGCGATGATGAGAAGAATGTTCATGACCGTTACCTGCCTTTTCTTTGAAACGTTCAACAATGACACCGGCACCGGCACCGGCACCGGGCCTGGCGCCCCGGTGGGTACTTCGCAAGCCGGGCCTACTGGCGGCGGCTCTTCACCAGAGCCCGGTTCCGGCCCGACGACCGGGCTCCGGGCCTGGGCCTACTGCGACGGCTGGGGAATGTCACAGGCGATCTTGGGGTTCAGGCCCGTGTAGTTCAGCGGCCCCGTAACGATTGTCAGCGCGACGGTTCCAACCGAGGCGCAGGAGGCCGGCTGTCCGGCGAAATAACCGCGCTGCGCGGCTGCGGCGACGCCGATCGCGAGCCAAACGATGACTAATATTCCGACGATGAATCTGACTCTGGCCCGCATGTCGTCCTCCGATACCGGATTCTGCTGACGCTTCAGCGTAATTATTCACGCCTTGGAGGGAATTGATCCATCGCGGATCAGAGCGGCCGCCTTAGCGGATCCTGTGGCCCGCCCTGGTTGCGGCTGCTCTGGCCATCGCTGGAGATGTCTGATCCTGGCCCGGTTCCTTGAGCAGGCCGGCCGGGCTGACTGGCATGGCCGTCGGTTCCCGGCCGGCCTTCACCCGTCTGCGCGTCCCGGCGCCCGCCGGCATCAACATCCGGATCCAGCTGATCAGCTTCCCGGACCCGTTCCTGCGAACCCTCACGAACAGTCCGGGCCTCCTCCTGACGATCGCGGGCCTCCCTGCGGAGGCGTTCGGCATCCACTTCGGCCTGCTGTGCGTCCGCTTCCGCCCGGGCCGCCTTCGCTTCACCCTCCCGTGCGCCGAGTTCATCTGTCTCCGCCTGCTGGCGCATCTCGACCGCCCGACGCCGATCAGCCTTCAGCTTCCGCTTGCGGCCGAAGAAGACCACCAGGCCAACAATGACGAGTGCCACGACGATGACGACGATGATCCATACCAGCTGGCCCGAATCCATGGTGATCTGCCTCTTTCCGCTGGCGGCAATGGAGATACCACCAGTAAACAACAAAACCTGCCTACTGACCATGGAATGACCGGCGCTGTCAAGCGGTCGAAGCAACTTCCCCGCTCAATGGTTTGGTGAAGACTCGCCTCGGTGTCAGGTAGCCGAGAACGGCGCGTGGTTTGTCTTTGAGCTCCTCAGCGAGGAAGGTCGAAACTGCCAGCGCCAGTTGCGCATGATGGGCCTTCGGCCGCTTCAGATTCGTCTCCTCCTGGCGCTCAGCCGCCGATTCGGCGCACACCTTTTTGCTCAAGGTGGTGCTGGATCAGACCGTCATGGTGGTCCTGAACGAGATTGACATAGACAGAGCTGCGTGCACTCGGACAAGTGCGCCGGACTCAACTCCTTGCGTGATCGTCAGACCATGAACGAGCTCGACGTGGAGACTGCCGATCAGGTCGGGCAATACGAGCCTGAAGTTGGCTACATCGCTAGAAGCTCAAAAAGCGGGCCCTGCACGACTGACCGTGCAGGGCTCGCTGTAGTGACGGCTACTTGGAAGACTTCCAACTAGACGATGCGTTTCTTCCAAATAAGGAGCGATTCTTCCAACTAGGTCGACATCTCACAAGCGCTGTGAGACCGGAGGTTAGTTGGCGGAAACCGCCAGATGGAAACCACTGTGATTCCGCGGACTTGCTCAGCGCCTGCCGGTATTGCATACCGACCTAGTTGGCGAAGTCACTCAGAGACGCTGACTCCGGACCCTAACGTTGTCACTGGTGATCCTGCCGTCGCCTCGCGCCCCTGGTTCCGGGAGCCATCCCCATACACCATCTGGTGCGGGGTCGAGCGACGTTTGGCCCGTTGCTTGCCAATCATCGATTTCTGCGAAGTCGATGCGCATGGACGTCCACGCCCGCTCCGACTCGCTTTCATTTGGCTGAAGGAGCAGGGATCGCTTTGCACTCAATTGACCGCTCCTAGGAGGCTGCGCCCCTGACTTCTCTAATCGTGGCCCTCAGTTTATATGCGACCACTGGGAACTCTGGCCGAGTCATCGTCGTCAGCCGCTACAAGTTCGCCTTCCCAGGCGCCTTTGCCCTCGTGGATAGCAAAGGCGGCCGATGATGAAGCGGGCTACGGGGTGATTGAGGGCCAATGGGGGCTGGGAAATTATCTTTTTCAGAACCTGACGACGGCGTCCGCACAAACTAAATATTGAACCGTTACAGGCCGCTATGTAGAGGTGCGTCCAAGAATTCACGGTCCTCCCCTCCTCTTGCCAGAGCAGGGGCGCCGGAAACATAGGGGATTCGTGAATAGAATTACTCGTTCAGATGCCCCGGCAGACGACCGCGCCACCAGCAAGAAGACGCCTAAAACCGCCACGGTTCAGTTCCGGCGACCGTCTGCGCTTAAGGTGGCGCATTCATATCTGATTTGGCGCTCAAGAGGTAATGGAGATTTTGCCTGTTAGGGTTCGTCTAGTGTCCCGTTCAGGACTTGGGGGTTATGCAAAACATCCGCGCTTCGTGGAAGTTGAGCATCAATGAAAGAGGTTCGGATGCTTCTTCAGACGCCGGCCGTCCACGAGGCACGCATCAGCGGTGACCTGGACGGAACGATCACTGCTTGGAATGCCGGCGCCACCGAGATGTTCGGCTTCAGCGCTGCCGAAGCAATCGGCCGGAACTATGACCTGCTGACCACCACGAACGGAACCTTCCTCCATCGGGAGGCTCTGGAACATCTCCGGGCCGGAAGAGGCTCCAGCGTGGTCCGGACCCACTGGCGGCGCCACGACGGCCGTGTCGCCGAGGTCACCCTGATGCATTCACCCCTGTTCGATGCCGATGGAATTCTGATCGGCAGCTCCACCATCGCACGGGACGTCACGGCAGTTGCGCAGCTGCAGGACGAGGCCGGCAAGGAACGGGAACGGCTTATCGAGGCCCAGGAGATGGCCCATGTGGGAAGCGCCGAATATGATTTCGCCTCGGGTCGGTGGTGGCATTCGGAGGAATTTGGCCGTCTTCTGGACCTCACCACTGGCGAGAAAGTCTCCGGGGCCATGCTTCTGGCAAAAATACACCCCCAGGACCGGGACGGTGTCCGGACGGACTGGCTCTCCCTGGACCGGGCCGGTTCCCGGCATCTTGACCGCGAGCTGCGCCTTATCCAACCCAGCGGTGACGTGCGCTGGATTCAGGCCAGCGTCAGGGTCACCGGCACCGGCATCGGCACCCGGGTGCTCATCACTGCCCTGGACATCACCGCCCGTAAACTGGCCGAAGCGGTCCTGACCCATCAGGCATCCCATGACGCCCTGACCGGGCTACCCAACAGGATCCTGATCAGGGCCATCCTCCATGACCTCCTGGGACGCAAAACGTCCAAGGTTGTGGTGTTCTTCCTCGACGTCGACCGGTTTAAGACCGTCAATGACGCCATCGGCCACGCCGCCGGAGATACCATCCTCACTCAACTCGCGGCCAGACTCCGTCCCGCCATGCGGCCCGGGGACACTGTTGGCCGGTTCGGCGGCGACGAATTCATCGTGATCTGCAGAAATCTGCACGCCACGGAGGCTACCGCCGTGGCCGAACGGCTCCGGACCGCAGTCAAAGAGGCCTTCACCCTGGACGGGCGCCGGATTTTCCTGAACATCAGCATCGGCATTGCCCCTGCCGGCCCGGGTGACACCGCCGAGACCATCCTCGACGCAGCCGACATGGCCATGTACCAGGCAAAAAACGCCGGCGGCGACCGCATCGCAGTGCGGGACTCCCGCACGCAGGCCGCCGCCACCGCCCGGCTCAACCTCGAATCCGACCTCCGCCTCGCCCTGGACCGGAACGAGCTCAGACTCCACTATCAACCCGTGATCAACCTCAAAACCGGGACACCGGTCGGTTTCGAAGCCCTCCTGCGCTGGGAACACCCCACACAGGGCCTGCTCCAGCCCGCAAGCTTCATCAGCCTCGCCGAAGACAGCGGCCTGATCGTTCCCATCGGTAGCTGGGTCCTCAACCAGGCCCTCCAACAGACCCAGCAATGGCGCAATACCCTGCCCGGCGCCAAGGATCTCACGATCTCTGTCAACGTCTCCGTGCGCCAACTCCAGGACCTGCGCTTCGTCGACACCGTCCGGGACGCTCTCCTCACCACCGGCATCAGCCCAGCCGCCGTCACCCTGGAAATCACCGAATCCCTGCTCATGGATCAAAGCGAACTGCCCACAGCCATCATCCAAGGCCTTCACGCGTGCGGCGTCGGCCTGGCCATCGACGATTTCGGCACCGGATACTCGTCCCTGAGCCAGCTCCGGTGGCTGTCCGCCCACACCCTGAAAATCGACAGGTCCTTCGTAGCAGAACTCGGCTATAAAGATCCCAACAGCGCCTCCATCATCCAACTCATCCTCGGCATGGCCCGCGTCCTGAACCTCAGCGTCATCGCCGAAGGCGTCGAAACGCCGGCGCAGCTGAGCGAACTACGCAGACTCGGTGTCCGCCATGCCCAGGGCTACCTCTGGTCTGCGCCCCTCCCCGGCCACGAAATACCACAGCAGATACAAACAAACGCACCGGAACGCCGCCGTGCAACGCCCAGCCCGGCAGAGTCTCCCATCCGGACTGAACCAATCACCCACCTTCACTGATCAATGGCCGCCGCGTAATCGTCCGAAGGTCGCGAACTCCGGAAGCGAACCGTCTACCGCCGTTGCCTGCTGCAAAAAGCCTCACCCGTGGGCTCGCCGGCGACGGCGGCGCCACCGGGCTCGTTTTGTCCGAATTCGGTGTCGATTCCGTGTGCACCACACATGAGCCAGCCGTAGTTGGTGATTCCGCCGCCCCCGGATCCGGTCGCAATGGCGAAGGGAATCACCGCTCCATGCCGCGATCGTAGTCGCCACCCTCCCGAGATCTCCATAGACCTTGCCGCTTCGCTGATCGTGGCGGTGCCTTTACGATGGCTCCTGCACGACCTTTGCTTTCACTGCACTGCGGAAGTTCTGGGTCGCTCCTCCATACAGCCAACTCCTGCCCGAACCGAGCATCCACATCCAAGCCTTGGAACTTCGGCGGAACCACGAGTGGATGGGTGTAGCGCCGTTACTCGAGGATCTCTGGCCTACATGGTCCATGTGCCAGAATAATGCCCATGAACAGACAAGCGGCTGCCTCGCGCGAGCAACGTGAGCAGGTGTTTGTTAACGCCAACCGAAAAGAGGGCGAGGAACGCCAACTGAAAACAGGGCCACCGACCATTATGGAAGGTGATCAATTTGGATGATTGGGCGGAGATACGCCACCTGTTTTCGACGGGCAAGCACTCGAAGCGTAAAATCGGCAGGATCGTGGGTGTTTCCCGCGGAACGGTTGACCGGGCGCTGGAGTCGGACCGGGCGCCGAAGTGTCAATGGCCAATAGTTTGTGCCCACGGGCGGCCAGCAAAAATGCCCGCTGGTGGCCATGAAAACTGCCCAGTCATGGCCACCGGATCTGCCCACCAGATGTTCGGTGGCGTTGGCCATGTTCGGGACTTGTTTAGCTCATTGGCGTGACTCCTTTTCCGGCCAGGGCCTGGCTGAGGCGGATCGATTCCCCTGAGGTTTGGCAGACGTGCGCGTGATGCAGCAGCCGGTCCACGGTCGCCGTGGCGAGGGTTTTGGGCATGAGCTCGTCAAAGCCGGCAGGATGCAAATTTGAGGAAACCGCGATGGACCGTTTTTCATAGGCCGCGTCGACGAGACGGTAGAGCCCCTCCGCCGCGTCAGTGCCCACCGGCAAGAGGCCTATGTCATCGACCACCACCAAATCTGCGCGCAGGATCCGCGCGACGACTTTCGTCACGCTGTCATCGGAGCGGTGGGCGCGCATGAGAGCGCCGAGGTCCTCGAGGCGGAACCATGCCACCCGCAGGCCGGCCTCGACGGCCTGCTGGCCGAGAGCCTCAAGGAAGAACGTCTTGCCCGTGCCGGAGGGGCCGCAGATCACGACGTTTTCCTTCCGCCCGATCCATTCCAGCGTCCGCAGCGCCTGCTGAGTCGGGGCCGGGATCGAGGAGGCTGCCGGGTCCCAGGTGTCGAAGGTCTTCCCGGTCGGGAAGCCCGCGGCCTTGCGTCTGGTGGCGAGCATGGACCGGGACCGACCGGCGACTTCCTCGGTGAAGAGCGCCTTGATGACCTCGGCCGGCTCCCAGCGCTGGGCGCGGGCAGTCGCGATCAGTTCCGGCGCCAAAGCCCGCGCATGGGGCATCTTCAACTGCCGCATCAACGCCTCCAGCTCCGCCGGCAACGCCGGTGCGGTGACCGGGACCGGACTCATGCGCTTTCTCCCAGGGCGCCGTCAACACGGGCGGCAACAGGTGGGCGGCCGATCGCGGCCCACCCGGCGGTGCCTTGGGTGAGGGACTGGGTTTCCCCGGCGGCATGGGTGGTGGTGCGTGAACCCGCGGCGTTCAGGATCGAGGCGAGGTCCTTGTTCGCGAAGCGGCCATGGATGGCCGCGGTCCCCAACGCGTGATCGACTTCGGCCTGCCCGGCGATCTTGGCCAGGGCGACCGCTTCGGCCATTTTCACGTTCATTCGCCCGGTGCCTGCCGCGGCGGCCTCGAGCAGCCAGGTCCGGGCGCCGTCCCCGATGCTAAGGAACTCCGCCTCCGCGGCCGTCCTGGCTTTCGCCGTGTAGTCGCCCGGGATCCTGGGCCGGTGGTCCGGGAAGTGGGCGTCGTCGATCGCCGGGCTGCCCGGGCGGGCGCGCCGGTGCCGGGCGACTTCCACCGGGCCCTTGCTGCCGTGGTGGACGACGATGACCTGCTCGTCACCTCCGGCGCCGTGGGATCTGACGAACACCCGCGCGCCGAGCAAATGTGCAGGCACGGAGTACTGGCCGTTCTCGAACGTGACCATCGGCGTGTTCTCCGGGACGGCCCGGGAGAGGCCGAACGCAACCGTGTGCGCGGTGTCCGGGATCCGGTGCAACCGCGGCGCCTCCTCGGCCAGCATCACCGCGGGTTTGCGGCGGGTGGCCCGGTGCTCCCGGTGGTTGACCTCGTCCATGAACGCCTGGCAGGCCGCTTCGATCTCCGCGAAGGAAGCGTATTCGGCACGCAGGTTGGTGTCCTTGGGCACGATGTCGGCCTTGGCGAGCTTCACCGAGGACTCCACGCCGCCCTTGGACGCGGGATCCGCCGGCCGGCAGGTCAACACCGTCACGCCGTAGTGGCGGGCGAAGTCGACCGTCTGCTGGTTGCGCACCGGGACGCCGGCGACATGGGAAACCGTCACGGTCTTCTCGTTATCGGTCAGGACATAGGTTGGGGCGCCGCCCAGGACCCGGAACGTGCGGTCCAGCGCTGCGAACACGCTCGGCGCCGTCCGGTCCCGCAGCGCGATGACGATCCTGAAGCGGGACCATGCCAGCCATGCCACGAACAGCACGGTCTTCTTCCCCTCGATCAGGGGCCCGTCGCCGAAGTCGTATTGAATCCATTGACCAGGCTCGGTCACCCAGGGCCGGTGCACCCTGACATGGCCGAGCCGCCAGGCGGCGCGGACCTGGGCGACGGCCCGGCGGGTCGAGCGTTCCGAGCCCTCGTAGCCGAGGGCCCGGAGTTTCTCGTGGGCTTTGTCGGCGCGGATCTTGCCCTTGGAGGCCTCGATCCATTCCTCGATCTTGGGCAGGAACGCGTCGGTGACCCGGCCCCGGTAGGCCGGCTCGGCGATCGGCTGGCCGGCGTCCCGGGCAGCGACGTGCCTGGCAACGGTGTGGTGCGAACAACCGGTGAGTTCCGCGGCAGCACGCAACGATCCGGTCAGATCGTACGCAGCAAGTATTTCCATGATTTCTCCGTCAAACTTCATTAGGGCCTCTTCCCGGGCGACTTTGGTGCGACTAGACACCGTCATCAAACCCCGGGAAGAGGCTCCCGCCGCTTAAGCAGCAGGGTCAGTAAGGAAGTGGGCAGATCTCATGGCCACCAACGGGCAGTTTTCATGGCCGTCAGTGGGCAGTTCCGTGGCCGCCTACGGGCAGTTTTTCATGGCCGCTAACACCGAAGTACCGGCGGGCGGCCGGAGTGTCGAGTTTTGATGCGTTTGCTCCCAGGGTGCGGGAGTTGCTGGTGAAGACGCCGACGATGCCGGCCGCGACACTGGCGGAGCGGGTGGGCTGGTCTGGTTCCGCGTCGCTGTTCCGGGCGAAGGTCGCCGCGATCCGGCCTGAATACGCCCCGCCTGACCCGGCTGACCGTTTGGTCCACGAGCCGGGCTTCCAGGTCCAGTGCGATCTCTGGTTCCCGCACGAGCCGCTGCCCGTCGGTGCTGGCCAGAACGACACGCCACCGGTGCTGGTGATGACCTCGGCGTTCTGAAGGCTTCATCCAGGCACGGATGCTGCCGTCACGGACGACGCCGGACCTTCTAGGCCCTGCGCGCACCACGGATCAGCGATGGGTTCCGCCGGCTCGGTGACCAGGCCCGGGACGCCGGCTGGTCCCATGAGGAGTACCTGGCAGCGGTCCTCTCCCGTGAAGTCTCCGAACGCGAAGCCTCCGGAGCGGCGGCGCGGATCAAGGCCGCGAGGTTCCCCGCGCACAAGGACCTGGAGGAGTTCAACTTCGACCACCAGCCCTCAGCGGACCGGAACCTCATCGCGCACCTGGGCACCGGGGTGTTCCTCTCCGAGGCCAAGAACGTGGTTCTGCTCGGGCCTCCCGGCACCGGCAAAACCCACCTCGCGGTCGGCATCGGTATCAAGGCAGCCAAGGCCGGGCACAGGGTACTCTTCGACTCCGCCACCGGCTGGGTCGCCCGGCTGCAGGAGGCTGGGAGCTACAGCAAAGATGCAATCGGGTACGAGCGTGAACGGCAGAATCTGCGCCTGCTGACGGGCGCGGACGTCGTCGAATTGACGCTCGCAAACTACGGAAAACTGGCTCCCCGATGGCAGACACGTATGCCCCTCCGCCAGGTTTACGTTGTTGACCGCGCGAACGAGGGACGCTGAGCCGGCCGAGGGCTCGCGGGTGATTCACCGTTCGGCTGACAGAGACATAGTCGTCGCAGTGGACGGGACTCGGAACCGGGTAGCAGTGACACTGACGGTGATTTGATGACACCTGGGTGCGCCCAAAAGTAAGGCCACCGCCAGCAGGAGCGGAGTCAGAATGACCGCCCCGATTCGCACCCGCGGCTCCTCTGGGAACCTAAATCTGTTCCCGGAGGTTGTGCCGATTCATACCGGTCTCCGGGTGCGAACGGCTAATCGACTTCTTCTACTTGAAGCCTCGATTCAAGTGCCGTCTCGAGTTCATCGATCAGTTGAGCAGCTTCGTCATCAATGTTGGGTGCCACCGTAAATACGGCCCGCAGCCGGTCCACGAGATCGCCAACAGAGACACGTGCCTCGGCCTTTTCCCACTCTTCTGACCATTCCGTACGCAGCTCGAAACTGGCCCCGGAGGCGAAGACCAGGTATTCGACGTCGGCAAGGTTCAACGGCTCGCTGCCGTCACCGACTAGAGACTTCGACCAGTAGTCCAAGTGCGTCAAGAACTCGCCGTAGCTGCGTGAATCCCAGGGGATCACGTTTAACGAGGAACCGTCGACGTTCTTACGGAACCAGCGCGCGACAACTGCGTCCATCACTGGCGCAGGAGCCACAGTCGCGACGGAAGCGGTGAGGAAATATAGGTACTTCGTGCCAAACGCGGGGCCAAGATACTTGAGGTACCCCCTATCCTTGCCACGCCGCCGTTCGATGTGTTCAAAGGCGGCCAGGCCACCCTGCGACCGGGCAATCTTGGCAATTTCCAACAAGCGGGCGGGCGCATCATGTGACTCCAGCACGCGCCGCGTACGAAACGGTCCGTAGCCTACGGGTCCATATCCCCAGATCATGGCCAGTATGAACGCGCGCACGGCGGATTCTTCGGTGGTGACGTCGCCAACGAGTTTGATACCGTCGGTCCGGCCGATTGGCCTCTCTGGGAGGGATTCCAGAATCGAAGCGTATTCTGGCAATTGCCGTGCCCACGCTTGCGGCTTCCAGTGTGAAGGCGATTGTTTGGTGCGGCCCGCCTTCTGCCACCTGTTGTACGTGTCCTTCAGTGCTTTGGGAGTCTCCATAGGCATAGTGAATCACTTCCGTCCTGAGGTGCTTATCAATTCATCGGGCACGCAGCGCGTCAAAAAATTTCCACCGCCGGGCAGTGGCTTTCGACAGCCCGAAGAAACAGCCCTGCACCCCAAAGGGTGCAGGGCCGTTCTGTCTACGCGAAGACGGTCTTTTCGACCTTCCACTGCATCAGCCTCGGGTAGACCCAGAAGGTGTAGATGCCAAGCGTGATGATGCTCAGGAGCGCCCATTTGATCCACAGTCCGAAGATGCCCCACCCGGTGCCAACGAACTGAAGCTGTCGACCGTGGAGGTATGTGTTCTTCGCCCGCCATCGCTCAACGAGGACCAAGGCGAAGGGGTAGCAGATCCCAATGGTGCAGATCGTAATCAGGACGCCGAGGATCTGGGTGCCGAACCAGGAAGCGGCCCCACCTCGGAACTCGTAGATCTGTACCCCGGGGACGGCCCCGGCGCCGGTGGCCACTGTGGTTCCGGCGCCTGCGACGGGCATCTGCCCATACGCCGAAACGTGCTCTTTGTTGATGCTCAAGGAATCCCCCAATAGATAACGCGAAAGTGAACAGTTGAACTGTAAGCGACGCGAGGGAGTCGGGCACCCCGGACACGGCGCCTCAGTCGCACTACCCCGAGATCTGGATCCGTGCGGCTTCCTGCATCAGCGGGGTGGAGATCATCACGGTCGAAGCACCGGTCGCAATATCGAAAGCAATGAATCCGCGAGTCTTGTCACCCGGCAGAACGTCGCCGGAGCCAAGCTGGTTGTCCGCAAAGAGGCTCAGATCGGCTTTGCGCCCATTGGAGTCCTTGGCCGAGAAGTAGAGCGGGTTGGAGCTGGTCTTGCCCGTCTCCGTTTCCCACAGGACGTCCAGGAGCAGGTAGCTGCCGTTCTTGGGGGCCGTGGCGAAGGCCGTGGTGGTGACAGCGTCCGTACGCACGGCGGACACGACGGTGATCCGGGCGACGTCGCCGTTGCGCATCTTCACGCTGAACGGAACACCGACGGCGGGTCCGGCAGGTGCCGCCGGTGCAGCGGCCGGCGCGGCGGCCGCCGGAGTCGGAGCAGCCGGTGCGGCCGCAGCGGACGACGGCGCCGCCGCCGCAGGACTCCCGTCGCTGGCCTGCTTGGAGCCCCCGGAGCACGAGCCCAAGGCGATTCCCAGCACCAAGACGCCGGCGGGGATGAGGAAGCGCTTCTTCTTGAAGAACGGCCGGGGCTGAGTCGCTGCAATCGCAGCAGTCAAGGGCTGTTCCGAAACTTCGTGGGACATGTGGTGCCTTTCTAAGGGTGAACGAATGATGTGAGTCGTGGGACTGTTACTGCTTTTCCCATTTGCCGCAGCGGGAGGACTTGAAGTCCTGCCCGCCGGCCAGCGCAACAGTGGGGCGGCCGCCGCCGGGGATGTCGTTTTCGATGATGTTGCTGCCGTTGCTCCCGGTGGCATAGATGCCCCAGTAGCAGGTGGACCCGACGTCGGCGGCCGCGCGGTAGGTGCCGGCCTCGATGTCTTTGCCGACCGTCCAGGTGCCGTCACCCACTGTGTTGGCCGCTTTGGTCTTCTCGGCGCCGGTCACCGCTTCTTCGCGCTTCTTGACGGCCGCCTCGGCGGTCTTGACAGCAGCGTCGGCCTTGCCCACCTCGGTCTCGCGGCTGGTGACTTTGGCTTCGCGGGCGGAGATCCCGTTCTGGAGCGTGTCGTACTTGGACTTCACGGAGTCGTAACTGGATTTGGCCGAGTCGCGCTCGCCTTCCACCGCGGACTTCTCTCCTGCGAGCGCCGCGTAGGCATCGCTGGATTTCGGGTCCGGCAGCGTCGTGCCGACGGCGACCGCACCGGCCACCAGCGCCAGGACGGCCACCGTGGTGAAGATCTTCTTCTTGCGTCCCGGCTTTGGCTTTCCCGGCGACGGCTGCGTTTCGTGCAGTACGTCCTTGATGTGCGTTTCCGCCGTCGGGTTGGTGTCGGTGTTCAACATTGTTCTCTTCCTCTGTTTACGGATGGCTGCTGAGCGGCGGCGGGATACCGATCCCCCAATGCACGGTCCCCCGCCGCCGTCGCAGCTCCGGAAGATCTCGTAGCTGCAGGACTGAAGCTACGGCGCACCGGAGCGGCGCAGGCCAATGAACACTGATAACCCCCCTTATCAGCACCTCACCGGAAAACGTTCCCCACCCAGCTAGGCTGAGGGTCGACGTCCTGAGGAGGCGCAAAATGACCGAAGCAGCAGCCCTGCGCATGACCCTTTCCGACGTTGCCGCCCTCGCGCAGGTCCAGCGCCCGGTCGTTTCCATGTGGCGCAAACGCAGCGCCGGGTCGGCCCACCCGTTTCCGGAGCCCGCGGCGCTTGAAGGCGGCCGTGAACTGTTCGACGCCGACCAGGTTGCCGGCTGGCTGGAGGCAACCGGGCGGGGCAACAACCCGGAGGCCGTGAACGACGCCGCCGCTTTCGCCCGGATGCCCGCCACCGCAGCCGGCAGCGTTCAGGGCAACACCCTGGACGCCCTCACCGCTCTGCTGACCCTCAAGGCGATGACCGGTACAGCGCTGGGGCCGCTGGGCCCGGCCGAGCTGCTGGACCTTGCAGACGAGTGCGATCCCGATGACCTGTTCCTGTATTCGGAGCTGGAGGCTCAGGGCCCGGGGCTTGCTTCCACGGCTGCGTTCGCGGACCGGCTGGTGGACAGTGCCTACAACGCGCCCGCTGCCTTCGAGCAGCTGCTGGCGGCCCGCTTCCGGGCGGGGCTGCGGGAGCATTCGGAGACCGCCCTCGCCGGCTCCGCCGTGGGCCTGATTTCCTCGGCCGCCGTCGAACTGGCCGCAACGCTCGGCGGGAACACGGTGTTCGCAGATTCCACCCGCGGCGGCAGCGACCTCCTGATGGGCGTCGTACACGCTTCCGGCGAGAGTGCCCCCTCCACCTTCCTGACGGCGGAGGACGACGGCGGTGCCGGCCGCCTGGTGCGTCGCCGCCTGCGCGTGCATGGCGTGGACGGCGGACAGATCCAAGTCGAACCCAGCGGCGAGTTTGCCCTTCATGGACCTGTGGTCCACGTGGCGCAGTACCCCTCCCCCGGCGAACCGGGCATGGACGCACTCCAGATCCTCTCGGCTGTGGAACACCTTGCCCTGCAGATGGACGACCAGCAGCGGGCGGTCATCATCGCGCCGGCACGGGTTCTCTGCGATGTGCCGCTACCCGCCGGGGCCGCGGGCCTGCGTTCCGGGCTGCTGCGTACCGGCCGGGTGCGCGCCGTCGTGCGGCTGCCCCAGGGCCTGCTGCGATCCAAGCCACGCGAGGCCCAGGCACTGTGGGTGCTGGGACCGTCGTTCGCTGAGGTTCCCATTGCCGAGCGCTGGACCATGGTGGCGGATCTCGGCGCCCGCGACCTCACCGAGGACATCAGCCAGGACCTGGTCAGCGATGTTGTCGCGTCAATGGGTGACCGCGCCACCATCCGCGCCCACTCCTTCCGTTTCGCCCGGCTGGTACAAACGCGCGTGCTGCTGGCCAGCAGAGGTTCCCTGGTGGGAGCTCAGCCCCACGGTCCGGCTCGGAGTGCCAGTGGCGCGGACGCTTTCCTTCGCGTGGAAGAACTGATGCGCCTGCTGCAAACCGGAGGATCCGAAAAACCTGCTGCCCTGGCCGTGCGGCCAGGAGACCCGCAGCCGAGTGCAAAGCCTGCCTCCGTCCAGGAACTGATCGCGGCCGGCAACCTCAGCTACATCAAGGGCAACCGCCTCGAGGACGCGGATCTGGTGCGGAAGGACGGGATACGTATCCTCGGCCCGGAAGAACTCCTGGACCCGCACAGCGCCCAGCCCCGCCACATTGCTCTGCTGGACTTCGCCGCCAACTACCCGTCCGGCCGGCTCACCGAGCCCGGCGACGTCGTCTTCTGCACCAGCCCGCATCCCGCGGCGACGGTGGACGCCCAAGGCGGCTCCGCCGTCGTATTTCCCGCCAGGATGCTGCGGATCGACGCCGGTGAGCCCGGCGGGCTGCTGCCCGACGTCGTCGCCGCGGACATCAACGCTCTCCCGGGCGCTGACAAGTCCTGGCGGCAATGGCGCCTGAACCGCGTCCCGGATGCCCAGCGCCGGAAGCTGAGTCAGACACTTGCCGGCCTGCAACGCGACCAGCACCACACCCGCGTGCGTCTCGGGCGGCTCGAAGAACTCGCTACCCTGATTACGGACGGCGTAGCGGGCGGAAGCCTCATCCTGTCAGACCCCAGCGCTACGCTCTCCGAACCACAAACCGAAGGAACCCGTTAATGCCCCCGAAATTGAAGGTGGAGCTTGCCCCGTCCACCATGAAGGAACTCAAGGACACCCTCTGGAAGGCCGCGGACAAGCTGCGCGGTTCCATGGATGCCTCCCAGTACAAGGACGTGATCCTCGGGCTGGTGTTCCTGAAATACGTGTCGGACGCGTTCGAGGAGCGCCGCGGGCAGATCCAGGCCGAGCTGGAAGCCGACGGGCTCAACGAGGAACAGATCGGCCAGCTGATCGACGACGTGGACGAGTACACCGGCCGCGGCGTGTTCTGGGTGTCGCCGCGGGCGCGCTGGACCTACCTTGCCGAGAACGCCAAGGGATTGCCGGCGATGGACGGCGCCGAGCCCAAATTGATCGGGCAGCTCATCGATGAAGCCATGGAGCTCATCATGGCCGACAACAAGAGCCTGGCCGCCACGCTCCCCCGCATCTACAACCGGGACAACGTGGACCAGCGACGCCTCGGCGAGCTGCTGGACCTGTTCAACTCCGCCCGCTTCACCGGTCAGGGCGCCAGCAAGGCCCGCGACCTGCTCGGCGAGGTGTACGAGTACTTCCTGGAGAAGTTCGCCAAGGCCGAGGGCAAGCGCGGCGGCGAGTTCTACACCCCCGCCGGCGTGGTCCGCGTCCTCGTGGAGGTCCTCGAACCCCACCAGGGCCGGGTCTACGATCCGTGCTGCGGCTCCGGCGGCATGTTCGTCCAGGCCGAGAAGTTCCTCGCGGCGCACAACATGGAGGGCTCGGACATCTCCGTCTACGGCCAGGAGCTCAACGAGCGCACCTGGCGGATGGCCAAGATGAACCTCGCCATCCACGGCCTGAACGCCAACCTCGCCTCCCGCTGGGGCGACACCTTCGCCCGGGACCAGCACCCCGAACTGAGCGGGACCAACGGCGCGGACTTCATCATGGCCAACCCGCCGTTCAACATCAAGGACTGGGCCCGCTCCGAGTCCGATCCGCGCTGGAAGTATGGCGTGCCCCCGGCCGGCAACGCCAACTACGCCTGGATCCAGCACATCATCTCCAAGCTCGCGCCCGGCGGCAGCGCCGGCGTGGTCATGGCCAACGGCTCCATGTCCTCGAACTCCGGCGGTGAGGGCGAGATCCGCGCCCAGCTGGTCGAGGCGGACCTGGTCTCCTGCATGGTGGCGCTGCCCACCCAGCTCTTCCGCAGCACCGGCATTCCCGTCTGCACCTGGTTCTTCGCCAAGGACAAGACCGCCGGTCCCCGCGGGTCGGTGGACCGGACCGGGCAGGTGCTCTTCATCGACGCCAGGAACCTCGGCTACATGGTGGACCGCGCCGAGCGCGCGCTGTCGGATGAGGACATCGCCAAGATCGCCAACACCTACCACGCCTGGCGCGGCACCGCGTCGGCGGTCGAGTCGGGCTTGGAGTACGACGACGAGGCCGGCTTCTGCTATTCGGCCAGCCTCGCGGAGGTCAAGGCCGCGGACTACGCGCTGACGCCGGGACGGTATGTCGGCGCTGCCGATGTGGAGGACGACGGCGAGCCAATCGAGGACAAGATCGCGCGGCTGTCGAAGGAGCTGTTTGCGCAGTTCGAGGAGTCCGAGCGGCTGGCGGCGGTTGTGCGCGAGCAGTTGGCGGTGCTGGATGTCTAATCTTCCGGAAGGATGGGAGCGAAAGCGAATCGACGAGCTGTGCCGCGTGACCCGCGGAGCGTCGCCACGTCCCATACACGAATGGGTTGCGCCCGCTGGTACACCGTGGATCAAGATCGCAGACGCCACGGCGGATCCCTCAAAGTACATTACGAAGACTAAAGAATTCATCCGTAATGAGGGCCGCACCAAGAGCGTCGTTGTCTATCCAGGAGATCTGATACTTTCCAACAGCGCGACCCCTGGGATTCCTAAGTTTCTAGGCATAGAGGCATGCATTCACGATGGCTGGCTGCTACTCCGGGAGCTACGGGACATTGATCCGATGTACCTCTATTACGTTTTTCTGAACGATCGAAAAGACTTGGCTGGACAAGGGAACGGATCGATCTTCACAAACCTTAAGACCGACATCGTCAAGAGCCATAAGCTGATGGTCCCACCCATCTGGGAGCAGCAGGCGATTGCAGAGGTGCTGGGGGCGCTCGACGACAAGATCGCCGCCAACACAAAACTCTCCGAAACAGCCATCTCACTACTTGAGGCACATTTTGCCGCGTTGGGCCTGAACCGAGATCCTGCAGAGGACGCGGCTGTAGTCGGGCTCGACGAGCTCGTGACCCTCAATCCCAAGTACGCGGCTCCCTCTGAAACCGAACCCATATATGTCGACATGCAAAAGCTACCCGTCTCGAACCTGAGCATCAGCGATTGGGACCATCGTCCGGCCAAGGGCGGTGCTCGCTTCATGAACGGGGACACGCTGCTGGCAAGAATCACACCGTGTCTGGAGAACCGGAAGACTGGTTTCGTGGATTTCCTTAAGGAAAGTCAGATAGGAATCGGTTCAACCGAGTTCATCGTCCTGCGGTCCCGCCCTGGTGTCCCCGTGGCGCTCTCGTACTTCCTTGCGACGAGTGAGCGTTTTCGAACTTTTGCCATCCGGCACATGGTCGGCACGTCGGGGAGGCAACGAGTCTCCGCTCTTGATTTGACGGGCTACACCTTAGGCAGGCCCGTCGAGAGTGCCCTAACCTCCTTTGGAGAAGCCTCCAAATCTACGTTCCCGTTCGTCAAATCCCTCACGGACGAAAACCGGACACTTGCCACCACCCGTGACGCTCTTCTGCCCCAGCTCATGTCCGGCAAGCTGCGCGTCAAGGATGCGGAAGCGCTGGTCGCCGCCGCTGTGTGATGTCCGCCAAGAATGTCACTGCCCGCCGATAGATTCAAGCTGGAATGATCGCCGGAAAGGAACCGATCCCCATGTCATCACCAGCGTCATTTGAATCAACGCCGGCGAAGTCCAGCATGCCGGATTGGTACCCGGAGTTGCTGGCTTCGGTGGCCCATCAGATCGATTCCGGCCGGTCCCGTGCGGTCTCAGCAGCCAACCAGGAACTCGTGCGCTCTTATTGGTCTATCGGTCGCGAACTTCTGGCACGCGAGTCGAAGGAAGGCTGGGGATCCAAGGTTGTGACACGGCTGTCTGCTGATCTCCGCGACCATTTTCCCGAGGCCCGGGGCTTCTCGCCGCGGAACCTTCGCTATATGAAGTCGTTTGCTACCGCGTGGCCGGACTTCGCAATGTTGCAGACGGCGTCTGCAACATTGCCGTGGAGCCACCATGTGCTGCTGCTCGAGAAGCTCACCGAGCCGGAAGCCCGGCTTTGGTACATGGGCGCCGCCGTCAAAAACGGCTGGTCCCACAGCGTCCTCGGGCACCAGATCGAAACCGGATTGCTCGGACGCTCAGGCAAGGCAGTCACCAACTTCTCGGCCACGACGCCGCCGTCGGGCTCGGATCTAGCCCAGCAGTCCTTCAAGGACCCGTACGTCTTCGACTTCGTGTCCATGACAGGTAAACGAAATGAGCACGAGCTCGAGGGCCAGTTGGTCCTGCATGTGGAGAAATTCCTCCTGGAACTCGGCCAGGGCTTCGCCTTCGTGGGCCGACAGTTCCGTTTGTCCATTGGTGAGGACGAGTTCTTCGCCGATCTGCTGTTCTACAACTTCAAACTGCGCTGCTTCGTGGTGGTCGAACTGAAGGCCACTGCCTTCAAGCCCGAGTATCTGGGCCAGATCAACATGTACATGTCTGCTGTTGATGATCTTCTGGCTCATGCCGACGACCAGCCGACAATCGGGCTACTGCTGTGCAAGACCAAGAACAATGTGGTGGCTGAGTACTCCCTGCGTGGATTTTCCAAACCGATCGGTATCGCCGAATGGGAATCCGATATCGTGAAGTCGCTACCAGAGGAATTCGAATCCACGCTGCCCAGCATCAGCGAACTCGAAGCCGAACTTTCAGGCGATACGTCCGAATGAAATCCGACCCGCCTGCCTTTGGATAGGCTGGACAGCAACGACCTTGGGGGAAAACTGAAGATGACATTGGCCGCACTTGCCTTTTCCGAAGCCGATTGGGAGGGCATGGCCTTGGAGCTCCTGGCCGAGCCGCTCGGCTGGCGGCCTGCTGCCGGGCAGGACATCGCGCCGGGTACCGGCGAGCGGGACTCCTGGGATGAGCTGCTGATCCGTCCCCGGCTGCTCGCGGCGCTGCAGCGGTTCAATCCGACCGTTCCGGTCCAGTACCTGCAGCAGGCCCTCGCCGAGATCGCCGCGCCCAAGTCCAACGACGCCATCACCGAAAACCACCGCCTCCACAACTACCTGGTGGACGGCTACCGGCTCAGCTACATCGACTCGGACGGCAACGAGGCCAACCCCACCATCCACCTGCTGAGCTCGGACCCGGACCAGAACGACTGGCTCGCCGTCAACCAGGTCACCCTGGTGCAGGGCGACTACAAACGACGCTTCGACGTCGTGCTCTACTGCAACGGCATGCCGGTGAGCGTCATCGAACTGAAGAAGGCCGGCAGCGCCACGGCCGACGTCGCCTCCGCCCACGCCCAGCTGCAGACCTACCTGCGCGAGTTCCCCATGGCGTTCCGCTTCTGCGTGTTCACGCTGGCCTCGGACGGTATCCAGGCCAAGTACGGGACGCCGTTCACTCCCCTGAACCACTTCTCGCCGTGGAATGTCGACGACGACGGCGTGCCCGTCGCGCCGGGCCACATGGAGGACGGCGAGGCGGTGACCGCGCTGGAGAGCGCGCTCCACGGCCTGTACAACCAGCTGCGCTTCCTGCAGCTGACGCGCAATTTCACCGCGTTCGACGGCGGCCCGGACGGGCTGAGCAAGCGCATCGCCAAGCCGCACCAGTATTTCGCCGTGACCAAGGCCGTGGGCAGCACCATCCAGGCCGTGGCCAGCAACGGCAAGGCCGGCGTCGTCTGGCACACCCAGGGCTCGGGCAAGTCGATGGAGATGGAGCTCTACGCCAACCTGGTGGCCCGGAGCCCCGAGCTCAAGAACCCGACCGTCGTCGTCATCACGGACCGCAACGAGCTCGACGGCCAGCTGTTCGAGGGCTTTGACCGGAGCCTGCTGCTGGCCGAATCGCCCAGGCAGATCCGGAAGCGCTCCGAGCTCCGGGAGGAACTGAGCAACCGCACCACCGGCGGCATCTACTTCACCACGCTGCAGAAGTTCGGCCGCAGCAAGTCGGAGAAGGACGCCGGCGCCGAGCACCCGCTGCTGTCCGAGCGGCGGAACATCATCGTGGTGGTGGACGAGGCGCACCGCTCCCACTACGACGACCTGGACGGCTACGCCCGGCACCTCCGCGATGCGCTGCCGCATGCCACGTTGATTGCGTTCACCGGGACGCCGATCTCCTTCGATGACCGCAACACCCAGGACGTGTTCGGCGACTACATCGACGTCTACGACCTGTCCCGGGCGGTGGAGGACGGCGCCACGGTGCCGGTGTACTTCGAGCCGCGGCTGATCAAGGTGGAGCTGGCCTCCGGTGTCACCGAGGAGGTCCTGGACCAGGCCGCCGACGAGGCCACCCTCGGCCTGGACGATACCGAGCGGGCGCGCATCGAGGCGAGCGTCGCCGTCGTGAACGCCGTCTACGGCGCGCCGCAGCGGATCGCGGCGCTGGCCGCGGACCTGGTGGCGCACTGGGAGAACCGCCGCGCGCGGATGGGCAAGTTCATCGAGGCGCCGGGCAAGGCGATGATCGTGGGCGGCACGCGGGAAATCTGCGCGAAGCTGTACACGGCGATTGTTGAGCTGCGGCCCGAGTGGCATTCCGATGACCTGGCCAAGGGCAAGATCAAGGTGGTCTACTCCGGCACCGCGTCCGACGTGCCGCCGGTCGCCGACCATGTGCGCAGGGATTCGCTGAATGCCACGGTGAAGGAGCGGCTCAAGGACGTCGACGACGAGCTGGAGCTGGTGATCGTCAAGGACATGATGCTCACCGGCTACGACTCCCCGCCGCTGCACACCCTGTACCTGGACAGGCCGCTCAAGGGTGCGCTGCTGATGCAGACGCTGGCGCGGGTGAACCGCACCTTCCGCGGCAAACAGGACGGCCTGCTGGTGGCGTATGCGCCGCTGGCGGAGAACCTGGCCAAGGCGCTTGGCGAATACACGCAGTCGGACCGGGCGAACAAGCCGGTGGGTCGCAACGTGGATGAGGCCGTCGGCGTGACGCTTTCGCTGGTGGAGTCCCTGCGTGGATTGCTCGCCGGTTACGACTGGAAGGCCGTGCTGATGAAGGGCGGCCCGAAGGCGTTCCTGAACGCCGTCACCGGGGCGGTCAGCTACCTGCGGAGCCCATCGACGCCTGGGAACCAGCCGGCCGAGGGCGAAGAGTCGCTGGCCGCGAAGTACCGCAGGTTCTCCAGTCAGCTGTCCCGGGCGTGGGCGCTGTGCTCCGGATCCGAGACGCTGGCCGAGCTCCGGCCCGAAATCCAGGTGTACGAGGAGATCCGCGTCTGGATGGCGAAATACGACGCCGCCGACCGGCAGGCCAGCGGGGAGCCGGTGCCCGAGGAAATCCAGCGGCTGCTCGGCGACCTGATTGCCTCCGCCACATCTTCCGGCGAGGTACTGGACATCTACGAGGCCGCGGGCATGCCGAAGCCGTCGCTCGATGACCTGACGCCGGAGTTCATCGCCAAGACCCAGCAGGCCCGGAACCCGCAGCTGGCCATCGAGGCGTTGCGGAAGCTCATCGCCGACGAGACGGCTGCATCGACGCGCAACAACGTGATCCGGCAGCGGGCGTTCTCAGAGCGGATCACCGAGCTGATGAAGAAGTACACCAACCAGCAGCTGACCTCTGCCGAGGTGATTGCCGAGCTGGTGGAGCTGGCTCGCGAGGTGGCGGCCGAAGGCCAGCGGGGCGCGCAGTTCACTCCCCCGCTGAATTCGGACGAGCTGGCGTTCTACGACGCCGTGGCTCAGAACGAGTCCGCGGTGGAGGTCCAGGGCGAAGGGAAGCTGGCCGAGATCGCGCGCCAGCTCGTAAATGTCATGAGGCGCGACGTGCGCACCGACTGGACCGTCCGCGATGACGTCCGTGCCAAACTTCGCTCTTCGATCAAGCGGCTCCTGGTCATCAACGGATATCCGCCGGACAAGCAGCCCGAGGCGATCAAATTGGTCATGGAGCAGATGGAGTCCATGGCGCCGCGGTTCGCCGAAGCACGGGCGTAGCCCAGGAGATTTCCGCCATAAGGGCGGTTGCAACAGGACTATGAAAATGGGGAAATGACTACCTACGAAACACTCAATGAAAGCGCGGCTCCGGACGTACCGCCGACGCCGGACCACGCACCTCGACTGAAGTCCAAACGGCTGAAACTGGCGAAGCTCCGATCGGCCAACGGCGCCCGGATCATCCTCGGCGCGGTGCTCGGCATCCTGCTGATCATCACATGGATCGCCAATAATCCCGCGATTCACAGTGGCAGCAGCCCGTCCGATTGGAGGTCTGACCTGGCTCAAGCTGCCGTAAAAAACACACTGAACGCAGGCGACACCAAGGGTGCCCCGCAGCAAACCGTCGTCAACGGCTGGTACTTAAACGACATTGCTGTGGTACAGGCTGCGCAGAACAGCTACATCGCCGGAAGCTCCATGCGGAATGGCAACCTGTTGGCTCTCATTGGTCTAGGAGTTGCGGGCGAACTGATTATCCGTGGCGTGGAAAGGGCACGGCGGCAGCAACCGACGGTGTCCTAACAAGCAAATGGGGCCAAAGTAGTTGGGCTCCCATGCAGGGGACCCGATCGGAGCTGCACCACTTACTTGTCATAGACGTCGCGTCGATGACCAAGGGTGACAACAACCACCAGCAGGACGTCGTCTTGGATTGTATAGATAATCCGATAATCGCCAACACGGACCCGAAAACCCGGACGGCCGCTCAGGGCAATTGCTTTGGGCGGCCGGGGATCGGACCCCAGGAGTGCGATAGCACCATGGATACGTTCGCGATCTTTGGGATGGATTTGCTTGAGGGCCCGAAGGGCCGCGGGACGTAGCTCAATCCGATATTTCGTCATGCCCAGCCAAGGTCGGCCTTCACCTGGGCCCAAGGGATATTCTCGCCCTCTTCGGCCATGGCCGCGTCAAACGCTGCGATGTCTTCGACTTCTTCCAAGGCATCTAGCATCTGCTCGTAGCGCTCCGGCGACAACAGAACAGCTGCCCGATGCCCGCGGCGCTCAATAAATACCGGCTCGGATTCGGCTATAGCGATGAGCTCTGGCAAATGAGATCGCGCTTCCGTGATGTTGATGGTTGACATGCGCTAAATGTACACCTGAGAGCATCAGATGTACATGAGAGCCGTGGACGCCCGTTGTTTCATTTCGGAAGACCTGGTGGGGGTACCGGAGCCGCAGACATGCCTGGCCGAGTTCGTCAAAGATAACGAGGACGCGTTCCTCACGTGCATCACTAGTCAGTGCTGCCGCCAAGGAATCCCCTCGCCGTCGCCGCGTGCACTAACGGTTGCACGCCTGCGTCGCCGAGGGCGCCTCGCATTGCATCGATCAGCTCGTTCACTTGGTGGACGGTGAAGTAGTTGCTGGGTGACGAGTTGCGAATGCGTTCCGCGAAGTGCGACGCCATGACCGGGCCGTGAGCGGAGAGCGCTCCTTCTGGGAAGTCCGGATGGAAGAACTGATCGCCGAGACTGATGCTGCGGTTGCCGAGCAGTTCGGTCGCCTCAGGAATACCATCTCCGAGGTAAGGGACGGTGTCTGCCCAGCAGGTAAGTTCTTTGATGTCTAGGGTCCTTGGCACGCCGTTCAGTCGTGCCGCCAGGTGGTCGCGAAGCCATCGCCTCCACACTTCGGCGCCGTCGATCCCGTCCGCACGGAGGAAGCGCACAACCGCGTGAGCAAACTCCGCTTCGTGCGCTCCGTCGTCGGCAAGCACGCTCTGATCGAGCAGGGCTTGGCGTGACTCTGGAGTGATACCAGCGAAGGACACGATTGAGGTGACTAGGGCGAAGAATTGATTCTGGAGAGTGGGCCGTCCTAGCGCGTCGAGTCGGGCCCACTCCGCAATCGTGCTGTCTAGGAGACCAGCCGCGAGCAGCTTGTCGTTGTAGCGAGAGTGATGTAGGTAGGGATTCCAAACCAACGCCGCAGTCGTGTCTTCGCGGAATAGTGGAAGCACATGCTCGGTCGCGAAGGCCGCGTCGGCGCCGAATAAGAAGAACAAGTGACTAGCCACAGCCGGCCGAGTGGCATCGAGAGAGTGCGGCGGCCCGTCGAGAAGTTGCGTCAGCGCGTCGCGCTCGTCATCTTTAAGGCCCGACCAGTCATTACGATGCTTCCGCCACCGTCGATCAACCTCGACCATCCAGTACTGGACGAGGTCTCCTGGCCACGAATTGAGGTAGAGCGGTGCGATCGAGTTTGGGTCCACTCCCGCGGAATGAGTGAACGAGTGGCCATGCTCCCTCCAGAGGTGGAGGGCGATGCGGCGCATGGCAGCGACAGCCGGTGTCTCGTCACTCTCGATCTGCTTGCGAATCTGCTCCAGTAGGAATCGGCTGACTGACCGCGCGGATTCAAAATTTTCGACTTGTGTTGCAACTCGTGCGACGACAGCGTCGGCGACCCCACCCAAGGTCGCCTTTGCCCAGCCCTCGACAGTAGCTCGGCGAAGGTCGTTTGCCTGAGCATCGCGCTCCCTCCACTCATCGATGAGGGCCCAGAGTTTTTCACCGAGTTCTGGACGGGACTCGGCCACTCGGCTCACGAGAGAAAGGGCGTCGCGCCACTCAGGTTCGTTGAAGTTCCGTTCCGAGTAGTCCCGGGCGAGAAGGTCATCGACTGCGGCGGTGGGATCCTCTTCAAAGGACCTGATGAAGTCCTCCGGTTCCATCGGCAGTTTTCCGCCCCAGGTGCCGCTGGTCATCCAACTGTCGAAGTCGGGATGAGGCCGCGGGTCGAAGTCAGGGTTTGTGTCCTGTGCCGCTGCCAGTGCAGTGCCAGCCTCTGACCATCCGGGCGCCACCTGAGCCAGCCATACAAGCAAATTGTAGGTCTCGTATTTGGTGTGCCGATCACGGTCGGGGAAGTCTTCGGCGATGTCTTCGTGGAGGCTCGGCCCCTCTTGCGCGGCCGCAAGAAGGTGCTCGCGGGCTTCGTCCGATGCTTTTTCAGTCGCCACCTTAAGGACGCGGTACGCTTCGTGTTTGAGGTCGGTTTCATAGAGCACAGATCGCTCAAGCAACCATGAGATCTTCTCGTCGGACGTCCGTGACACGTCAAGTGCGAGCAGATATAGCGCGAGACGGCGGAAGAGAGCTCGACCGAGCGACCACCACCGCTCGGGCAAGTCAGGACGTGCGTGCAGGGCTTTGTCACCGTACGCTCGTAGACCATCGATGACTGCGTCGGCGGGGTCGCGAAACTGATCCTGCTCGTGTGGTTCGATTGCCGCGCGACTGAAGCTCAGCGGATCCCACGCGCGTTGGCCGTGGTAGGCGTCGAGCAGGTCGTAAGCGCCGCTCAGTGAGTCTTCCAGCACCGTCCCCAGCGTCAAGTCGCCAGGTGCGGTCACCTCGACGACTTTCAAGACGTGCCCAGTGAGGCTGTCCGCCTCGGTTTTCCAATGCACTTCGGCGTCCGGGAAAGTTGTCAGATCCTCGGAGTCATCAAGGAACCATCGTCGCTTGAGCACGAGGTAGGCCCTCAGAGCTGCCCGGAGCACCGTCGGGTCCTCTGGGCGGTCACTCGGGAGGTATGACAGAAGCGTCTCCGTGGCGACCGGCGCGGAGTGACCGTCGACTGAGGTCGCGAGGAACGCCTTCCACCGCCGCCCGGCGTCATCATCCACCTTGCTCAGCTCGTCGGCTGCCCAACCGGCAGTATGGAAGAGGCCCTTGCCGAGCGCCTGGCCCAACCGCTGCACCGTCTGCAGTGCGGCCCCGTGAAGTTCCGGTAACGCGATGAAGCTATGACAGAACCAGTTCCCAAGGATGGTGGCCGCGGCATCTCCGTCCTGACCAGTGAAGATCGCCTTGAACCCCGGCAGATCCTCCGCCCAATGGAGCCACGCGACCTGGAGAATCGGTTCAACAGCTGCGACAGCCTGGACGAACTCGCGAGCACCGTTAGCGGTCTTGAGTTGACCGACGAGGTAGTCGTAGTCGACCGGGGTGAGCGTCGGCCCTCCGCTAACAACTTCGACGATCCGAGCGCGATGCTCGGTCTGCCCCATCCGGGCGCGGAGATCCCACGCCTCCAGTGCAGCGACAAGGGCAGTGTGATCGTCGCCCTGGACGGGGTAACCGATCGTTTGTACCCCGAGCCTTGACCACTTAGAGTCCTTGATTTCGTCGGCACTCGTGAAGGCGTACCGCGGCGTCCCCGACGGCAGGCCAAGTGCAAGGTATCGCATGATCGGGTCATCATGGCTATAGCCGATGAACAGCACCGTGAACCGCTGAAACATCGGCAATAGGAACCGGGTAGCCCATGCATTGGTGAGGTACGCCCGCCCGAAGTCTCGGTCGGTGAGAACGAGCTCCCGAGGTTCGCGGAGCACCGAACCGTGGAGATGGACGATGCCGGTGAAATCTTCCCCGAGTGGTAGGGCTGGACCGATCCATGTGTCGGAAACCTCGATTCCCCCAGCAGTTGCTGCCGACGAGAGGTGGTTATCGAAGTTCGTCGTGACGATCCGAAGCTGTCCAACTGAAGAAGCGGCCCGAAGGAGCGCTAAATGGGTAGTGTTCGGTGCGGAGCCTTCGCGAGCGATGATATCTCGGGTGTGGCGGTGCGTGTCGAAACTCTCCGGCATCGATCCCAGAAAAAAGTCGAGCGCGACGTTCTCATCGAAAGGTACCCGCGCCATTTCTGCCAACTGACGGGCCAACTTGTCGAAGAGCGGAAGACCTGACGGAGCGTCGACCGAAGCCCCCGCGCCAACGAAAAGTACCAAGCGCTCTTCAGAGTGTGCGTCGAGAACGGCTTGGGGCAAATTCACGTCGCTCGTTATCCACACTTGGTTCCCCCTGTAGTGCCGACCGACTGCAAAACTCATGTGCAATCCGTCTGAGCGCTTCCACGACCGGTGCGCGCCACTTAGCGCACCGGTTCACAGCCGCCGTCGTTCCGCAGCTGCTCAGTTGTCATCAGATCAAATGTGAGACCGGAAGCTTGTTGGCGGGAATCGCCAGTAACTGATCACCGTGTTTCCGTGGTTTCCTCCAGCATCTTCCGCCGTCGGGTTACCGACCTAGTTGGCGAATTCTACCTAGACGCCATCGTCGTCGCCCCGCCTGCGACTAGAAGGGCAGCGGGCCATGTGAAGCGACTCTGGAGTCTAAAACTACCCGTCGTGAAGCTCGCTACGGCCCGGACCGCTGCAGTGCAGCACCGGAAGAACTGGAAGCGGGGCAGCTTTCAGGCTCGGTGACATACTCCCGGACCATGCGTCTAGGGCTGCGGTGCCGGCTCCGCCGTCCTCAGCATCCGGCGGAGGATCTTGCCCGAGGAGGACTTCGGCACGGCGTCGATGAACCTGACCCGCCGGATCTTCTTGAACGGCGCCACCCTCGCGGCCACGAATTCTTCCACGGCTGCCTCGTCCAGCTGCTCGCCGTCCGCGCCCCGCTGCCGGACCACGAAAGCCATCGGCACCTCTTGGCCGTCGGCGTCGGTGGTTCCGATCACGGCCGCGTCGGCGATGCCGGGGTGTGTGAGCAGCAGTGCCTCGAGCTCGGCCGGTGCGATCTGGTAGCCCTTGTACTTGATCAGCTCCTTGAGCCGGTCCACGATCGACACCACCCCGTCAGCCCGCACCGTGGCGATGTCGCCGGTGTGCAGGAAGCCGTCCGCATCGAGGGTGTCCGCCGTCTCCTCGGGCCGGTTCAGGTAACCGAGCATCACATTCGGCCCGCGGCAGAGCAGATGGCCCGGGGCGCTGGTTCCCTCGGCGGGGACCTCGATCTCCTCCCCCGTGGCAGGGTCGACCAGCCGGCATTCCATGTTGGGCACGGTGTAGCCCACCGAGCTAACCGGCACCTCGGTGGCATCGACCGGGATCAAGTGGGAGACGGGGCTCATCTCCGTCATGCCGTAGCCCTGGAGGACCCGGCAGCCCAGCCGCTCGGCCAGCCGCGCCCCCAGTTCCCCGTCCAGCGGAGCCGCTCCGGACAGCGTGGTGTGCACGGAGCTGAGGTCATAGTCCGCCACCAGCGGGTGCTTGGACAGCGCCACTGCCACCGGGGGAGCGATGAAGAGGTAGCTGCACTTGTGGTCCTGGACCATCCGCAGGAACTCTGCGAGCTCGAACCTCGGGATGGTGACCAGGCGGGCGCGCTCCCGGAGAGCCAGGTTCAGCAGCACGGTCAGTCCGTAGATGTGGAAGAACGGCAGCAGCGCCAGGATACGGTCGTCGGGCCGGACCTTGAGCAGTCCGCGCGACTGTTCCACGTTCGCCACGAGGTTCCGGTGGCTGAGCCGCACGCCCTTGGGCCGTCCGGTGGTCCCCGAGGAGTACGGCAGCACGGCGACGTGGGTGGCTGGGTCGAAGCTGATGTCCGGGGCCGGCGCGCCGCTGGTGAGCAGGGCCTGCAGCGAGGGGTGACCCTCGGCGCCGTCGAGCACCACCAGCCGGTCCGCCGGGATCCCGGCCCGGTCGGCCGCCTCGCGGGCGGCGGGCAGCATGGCGGAGATCGTGAACAGCCAGCTGGCTGAGGCGTCGGTGAGCTGCTTTTCGATCTCGTCGGCCGTATACAGCGAATTGACGGGCGTGACGGTGGCGCCCGCCCGTAGCAGGCCGTGGAACACTACGGTGAACGCCGGGATGTTCGGGCAGAGGATGGCGGCCACGCGGTGGATGCCCAGCCCTTGGGCGGCGACGGAGCCGGCGAGGGCGTTGATCCGGTCGCGCAGCTCGCGGTAGCTCGTTTCCGCTCCGCTGCTGCCGTCGACGACGGCGACCCGGTCCAGGTCGCCCTCCTGCAAACCGCCGAAGAGGTACCCGTAGAGGCTGACGTCGGGAATATCAACAGAGGGGAACGGGCTCGAGAACACGCAAAATCTCCTTTGATCGGCGTCCGCCGGCTCGGCGGTGGTTGGTGCCACTCTAGTGCCGCGACGCGGGTTGGGACAGAATCCCGAGATTTGACCGCCGTCACTACCCCTCTTGGGCAGTCTCACCCGGATTTTTCCGGCACCCTTACTCTGCTGCCGGGGAAACGTTTCAGGCAGGGCAGTCGTCCTGGCCGGTTCGATCTCGACATCAAACCTGTCGCACGACGGCAGCGCTCCAGCTGCAGAATCCGAGGTCCTGCAAAAGCCTGGAAACAATCCCTTTCGGCTCTCTGTGCGGCCGCCATTCTTCTTGGCGGGGGCCTCGCATCGGCCGCTCCCGCGCAGGCCGCCTACCGGCCAGGATAGTTGGCACCGCGCCATGCTGTTTGTCACGGCGCCAACTAAGTCGTCAACTCACAAGTGATGTGTAGATGGACAGGCAACTTGGGCCCCAGGACCATCGCTTCACCACGTACTTCTGCGGCAGCAGACGTTCGCTCGCGCCAGGCCATGGATAATCCGGATGATCCCATGTGCACTCGTCGCGGTTCCATGCGACTCTGCCTCGGTGGCCCGGCCGGAACCGCGGTGTTTCTGGGCGTGCCAAGACAGACAAACCCACCGCCCACCGGATGCAGATTGCAGGTATGAGCGGCTGCACGCCTCAAAAGACCCGCCAGCCGCGTCCCCGGGTCAGGTGCTGGGCTCGGGTTCGGGTTCGACCAGCATCAGGATCGTGTCCGGGCGTACGCCGTCGAATTTCATGGCGTCGGCCGCTGCCTCGGACTCCATCATTCGCTGGAACGTGTCCATGTCCGGGACTTCGACGATCAGGCCGACGCGGTTGGTTTTCCCCGGGTCGACAAAGGTTCGAACAGTCATACCCATAGGTCCGAAGAGTTCCTGGCGTCGCGGCGAGCTGAGCCAGTGGTCAACGTCGTCGACCTCATGGAAGATCAATAGAGTTGCCATCGTTGCCTCTGCTTTCGAAAGCGGTATCAGGAGCCGGATTGGAAGGCAATCGCATGAGGAACTCCTAATCCAAGCAGAAGTTACCACGGCCGGCCTATCTTCGATAGGCAGAAAGAAAAAGCCGCCAGAATCGCGCCCGCCGGCTTTCGTATGTTCTGCCGGCGGCCTCCCCCGCGGCGAGTGTCAGCGTGACCCCATAGAGCTTCACGGCAAAGTGTCATGAATGCCGCAACAGATCCCAATTTGCCGCGAGTATCGGTACTCAACTGACGTCAGGGCAGGTGTGCTCTAAACGGACAGACAAAAAACGTCCCATCAGAACCGAGACTCCCGGGATCGTCTCACCGCCTCCCGCGCTGTAGACACGGACTCAAGCACCGCCTCTCGAACGCACCGAAAAGGCAGCGACGGCACGGGTATGGCAATAGATTTGATCCAAGTGGGTTCCAGGTCCTGTCCGGGGGTTTCGGGCGTGTTCTTGGCGGCCTTGGCCGCCTCGCCGTTTGTCTGCTCGAGTAAAGCGCATCCCGCTTTCCCCGGGTTCATCGACCACCGGATGCTCGTTCTTCGTGGGTAGAACGCATCGACCGGCCCCAGAGCTACTTCCCGGCGGATCCGCGCTCATAAGGGACCGAGATGACGAAGACACCTACTACTCATGGTCGAATTCTCCCCCTACGATGAGGGCATGGAAGTCGCGAACCGCCGCGAGACAGGAGAGTTCGCAGCATTTCTGGCCGGGATCTGCGACGGCCGCCTCGCGTTCCGCAACCTCGACTTGCTCCGCGAAGAAGACCTATAGATCAGCGCCACGGGGAGGTCGCAATCTGGGTTCGGCCGCATCAAACTGAATAAATGTGAAGCCTCGGATCTCACGTCAAATATCTCAGGAAACAGTAGAAGTCAAGATGACTCGGAACCCCTACGAGAACCTTCCCACAGCCGCCTCGTTCTCACTGACCAGCAGCGACCTGCGGGAGGGCGAGAAGCTGGCTATGCCGCAGGTCAGCCGTATCTTCGGCGCCGGCGGCGAGGACGTTTCCCCGCAGCTCTCTTGGAGCGGATTCCCGCCAGGGACGCAGAGCTTCGTGGTCACTATGTGCGACCCCGAAGCGCCCACGGTCACCGGTTTCTGGCACTGGGCCGTGGTGAACATTCCCGCCAACGTCACCGAGCTGTCCACAGGCGCCGGCGACGAGTCGGGCTCGGGGCTCCCGCCAGGCGCCTTCCAGCTCCCGAACGACGCTAGGCTGAAGCGCTACGTCGGCGCCGGACCTCCGGAAGGCACCGGAAAACATCGCTACATCTTTGCGGTCCTCGCCCTCGCCGCCGAGAAGATCGAGATCGACCCAGAGGCGACGCCCGCCCTGCTGATGTTCAACCTGTTCAACGGCACCCTTGGACGCGCCCTCCTCGAGGGCTGGTACGAGAGGTAGGCCTCCTTCCGCGCCACTCTGAGGTGGCAGGACGGCGCCCGTCGCAGTCGGCGCAGGAATCTGCACCGGCACCGAGCGGCGTCGTTCGGAATTCAGGCAGGGCCGCGGCCATGGCGAAAAGCTCCTAGTCGCTGCCTGCCAGCCGGTACAGGATCACAACGGGCCACAGTCGACTACTGAAAAGGGGTCGCCGGCGAGGTCTATCCGGCAACGTCGGCCGGCGTATAAAGGGCACGTACTGCGGCTCGGCTCAGAGCGGAGTCACGGGGAAAAATATGACGACGTCAACATCATGAATCGGGTCCCGGCGGGTTCCCCTCCGAAGAGATCGGGACGCAGCCGCTCTCGTGACATCGGGCGCTGGACTGAAAGCACCTTTGAAAGATGCCGGCGGCGGGCTTCGCGTATGGCCTCCTCGTCTGCATTGGCTACACGCTGGTAATTTTGAAGGCGCTGCTGACATTGGTAAGCCTCCCCTGCAAACTACTTCACCATTTGGCCCCACAAGCCGGGACCACCATCGGAGGCAAGGTCTTCTCCGTTCTCAGCAACTCCGGACTTTGTTGGGCCAGGCTGCCCCTGCAGCAGTCAGATACAGGGACGGCGCGCGTCTCAAGGACGTGGAGGGTCAAGCGAACGCAAAACAAGCAAGCGTCGTTGCCGAACTGAGCAATGCTCGGATTCGGGGCCATTTTTGCCCAGAAACTGCGGATTTGCTCAAGTAGGACTTGATCTCACATCAAACTAGAAGTCCCAGTCGTCATCCTCAGTATTAACAGCCTTGCCAATGACATAAGACGACCCGGACCCCGAGAAGAAGTCGTGGTTCTCGTCCGCATTCGGCGACAGCGCCGAGAGAATGGCCGGGCTCACGTCGGTGACGGAGGCAGGGAACATGGCCTCGTAGCCGAGGTTCATCAGCGCCTTGTTGGCGTTGTAGTGCAGGAACTTCTTGACGTCCTCGGCCAGGCCGACAGAGTCGTACAGATCATGCGTGTACTGGACCTCGTTCTCGTAGAGCTCGAAGAGCAGCTCGAAGGTGTAGTCCTTGATTTCCTGCCGGCGCTCCTCGGAGACCTTCTCCAGGCCCTTCTGGAACTTGTAGCCGATGTAGTAGCCGTGCACGGCCTCGTCGCGGATGATCAGGCGGATCAGGTCGGCCGTGTTCGTCAGCTTGGCCCGTGAGGACCAGTACATCGGCAGATAGAAGCCCGAGTAGAACAGGAAGCTCTCCAGCAGCGTCGAGGCCACCTTGCGCTTCAGGGGATCGTCGCCCTGGTAGTAGTCCATGACGATCTGGGCCTTCTTCTGAAGGTTCTCGTTCTCGGTGGACCAGCGGAACGCCTCGTCGATCTCCTTGGTGGAGGCCAGCGTGGAGAAGATCGAGGAGTAGCTCTTGGCGTGCACGGACTCCATGAAGGCGATGTTCGTGTAGACAGCCTCTTCGTGCGGGGTGATCGCGTCCGGGATCAGGGAGACGGCGCCGACGGTGCCCTGGATGGTGTCCAGCAGGGTCAGGCCCGTGAACACGCGCATGGTGAGCTGCTGCTCGTCCGGGGTCAGCGTCGCCCACGACTGCACGTCGTTGGACAGCGGCACCTTCTCCGGCAGCCAGAAGTTGTTGACCAGGCGGTTCCAGACATCCACGTCCTTGTCGTCCTGGATGCGGTTCCAGTTGATCGCTTCGACGTGACTAAGCAGCTTGACCTTCTCGGTCATATCGTCCTCATTACCTAGGGTTCTTCGTTAAGTTAAGCGTACGACGGCGGGCGGTGGCCCGCCGTCGTACCCAAGCAGTTATCAACCGATATCGGTTACAACATGCAGCTGACGCAATTTTCCACCTCAGTCCCTTCCAGCGCGAGCTGGCGGAGACGGATGTAGTAGATGGTCTTGATGCCCTTGCGCCAGGCGTAGATCTGGGCCTTGTTGATGTCGCGGGTGGTGGCGGTGTCCTTGAAGAACAGCGTCAGGGACAGGCCCTGGTCCACGTGCTGCGTGGCGGCGGCGTAGGTGTCGATGACCTTCTCGTAGCCGATCTCGTACGCGTCCTGGTAGTACTCCAGGTTGTCGTTGGTCAGGTACGGCGCCGGGTAGTAGACGCGGCCGAGCTTGCCTTCCTTGCGGATCTCGATCTTGGACGCCACCGGGTGGATCGAGGAGGTGGAGTTGTTGATGTAGGAGATCGATCCGGTCGGCGGGACGGCCTGCAGGTTCTGGTTGTAGATGCCGTGCTCCATGACGGAGGCCTTCAGCCCGCGCCAGTCATCCTGCGTGGGGATGTGGATGTTCTTGAACAGCTCCGCGACCTTTTCGGTCTGCGGAACCCATTCCTGCTCGGTGTACTTGTCGAAGAACTCGCCGCTCGCGTACTGGGACTTCTCGAAGCCGCCGAAGGTCTGGCCGGTCTGGATGGCCAGCTTGTTGGAGGCCCGGAGGGCGTGGAACACCACCGAGTAGAAGTAGATGTTGGTGAAGTCGATGCCCTCTTCGGAGCCGTAGTGGACCCGTTCCCGCGCCAGGTAGCCGTGCAGGTTCATCTGGCCCAGGCCGATCGCGTGGCTCTGGTCATTGCCGCGGGCGATCGAGGGCACCGAGGTGATGTCGGACATGTCCGACACCGCGGAGAGCGCACGGATGGCGGTCTCGATGGTCAGCCCGAAGTCCGGCGAGTCCATGGCCTTGGCGATGTTCAGCGAGCCCAGGTTGCAGGAGATGTCCTTGCCGGTCTCGTCGTAGGACAGGTCCTCATGGTACGTGGTGGGCTGCGAGACCTGGAGGATCTCGGAGCACAGGTTGGACATGATGATCTTGCCGTCGATCGGGTTGGCCCGGTTCACGGTGTCCTCGAACATGATGTACGGGTAGCCGGATTCGAACTGGATCTCGGCGAGGGTCTGGAAGAACTCGCGCGCCTTGATCTTGGTCTTCTTGATCCGGGAATCGTCCACCATCTCGTAGTACTTCTCGGTGACCGAGACGTCGGAGAACGGCATCCCGTAGACGCGTTCGACGTCGTACGGCGAGAACAGGTACATGTCCTCGTCCTTCTTGGCCAGCTCGAAGGTGATGTCCGGGATGACGACGCCGAGCGAGAGGGTCTTGATGCGGATCTTCTCGTCCGCGTTCTCCCGCTTGGTGTCCAGGAACCGGTAGATGTCCGGGTGGTGGGCATGCAGGTACACCGCACCGGCGCCCTGGCGGGCACCGAGCTGGTTGGCGTAGGAGAAGCTGTCCTCGAGGAGCTTCATCACGGGGATGACGCCGGAGGACTGGTTCTCGATCTGCTTGATCGGCGCGCCGACCTCGCGGATGTTGGTCAGGGCGAAGGCCACGCCGCCGCCGCGCTTGGACAGCTGCAGGGCGGAGTTGATGGAGCGCCCGATCGACTCCATGTTGTCTTCAATGCGGAGCAGGAAGCACGAGACCAGCTCGCCGCGCTGGCGCTTGCCGGCGTTCAGGAACGTGGGTGTGGCCGGCTGGAAGCGGCCCTCGATGATCTCATCCACCATCTGCAGGGCCAGCTGCTCGTCGCCGCGGGCCAGGTGCAGGGCCACCATGCAGACGCGGTCCTCGTAGCGCTCCAGGAAGCGATTGCCGTCAAACGTCTTGAGCGTGTAGGAGGTGTAGAACTTGAAGGCGCCCAGGAAGGTCTCGAAGCGGAACTTCTTCTTGTATGCGCGCTGGTAGAGCTCGCGGATGAAGTTCATCGTGTACTGGTCGAGGGTCTCGCGCTCGTAGTACTCGTTCTTGACGAGGTAGTCGAGCTTCTCCTCGAGGTCGTGGAAGAACACGGTGTTGTTGTTCACGTGCTGCAGGAAGTACTGGTGGGCAGCCTCGCGGTCGGCGTCGAACTGGATCTCGCCGTTCGGGCCGTACAGGTTCAGCATCGCGTTGAGCTCGTGGTAGCTCAGGCCGTGGTAGGCGGCCGGCATGGCCGGCTTCTGGCCCTCGGGCCTGGTTACTGCTGTGTCTGCGACAGTCGTGTCCAAAACTCTTCCAATCCTTGTTGAACCCGGCTGACGTCTTCCGGCGTCCCCATGAGCTCAAATCGATATAAGTGGGGAACCCTGCACTTGGCGGCGATGATGTCCCCGGCCATGCAGTAGTTGTCCCCGAAATTCGTGTTCCCCGCGCCGATCACTCCGCGGATCAGCTTCCTGTTCTGCGGGTTGTTCAGGAAGCGGATGACCTGCTTGGGAACGGATCCCTCTCCCCCGGTGCCGCCGTAGGTCGGAACCACCAGCACGAACGGTTCGGCCGCCACCAGCGGGTTGTCCCTCGGGTAGAGGGGGATCCGGGCGGCGCCGATGCCCAGCTTCGCGACGAAGCGCCGGGTGTTCTCCGAGGTGGAGGAAAAGTAGATGAGGTGGCTCCGTGTGATCTCAGGAGCCTCCATGCTGTCAGCTTCCCCGCCTACAGCCTTGGCAGCCACCCGAGCGCCGGACATTGCCGTTGCAACCATGGGAGTCACCTCATCAGCGTTTCAGGCTACAGCAGCGTTTCACGCTACGGCGAATGCCTGCGCCAGTTCCTCGATCTTGTCCGGGCGGAAACCGGACCAGTGGTCCTGGTCCGTGACGACAACCGGGGCCTGCAGGTAGCCCAGGGACTTCAGGCGCTCGAGGGCGTCCGCGTCCTGGGAGATGTCGACGCTCTGGTAAGTGATGCCCTTCTTGTCCAGTGCGCGGTATGTTGCGTTGCACTGAACACAGGCCGGCTTTGTGTAAACCGTGACGGTCATGGTCCCTGTCCCCTTTGTTGAAGTCTCTGGTACTGCGTTTCGTGTACGGCGTCTGGTGCGTCGTTTTCAGGTGCGGCGGTTTCGTGTCTGGCCTCTGCGCCGCGGCGTCTGTGGTAGGCGGTTTTCTGCCCGTCCTGCCCTGCACTGTTGCTCTGCTCGAACTGTATGTCGATACTACATGTAGTGCAAGAGCCCCGCGTGAACCCCAAGATGATGTATTACAAGTATGTCATTTCACGCAGGTTTAATCCACAGGAGAGGGCCTTCAAAACGTCCGTGATCCCGCGGTTTTCGGGGACGGAATCCACAGGCTGTGGACTACTTAGCCACAATTAATCCGCCCGCGTGTCGCCGCAGAGACGGCGTGTCGGGCCGTGAGGCAGGGCACCACATCTGGTGTCCGGACACACAGGTAAGGCGGACACCTGGGGTGTCCGCCTTTCCTGTGGTGACTCTTCTTACAGCGGACTTCGTACGGCTGCGCCCGACCTACGCTGCCCGGCCGTCCAGCACGATCTGCTGGACGTCGAGGTAGCCGGACTGGAAGCCGGCGCGGGAGTAGCAGAGGTAGAACAGCCACATGCGCTGGAAGATCCCGTCGAAGCCCTGGGCGCGGACCTCGTCCGCGCGGCCCATGAAGCGCTCCTCCCAGAGGCGGAGGGTCTGGGCGTAGTGCTCCCCCATGGCGAGGCGTTCGCGGACGCGGAGTCCGGTCTGCTGCGCGGTGATGTCCTCGATGGCGCGCACGGACGGGATGACCCCGCCCGGGAAGATGTACTTGTGCACCCAGGTGTAGCTGGACCGGGTGGCGAGCAGCCGGTCATGGCCCATCGTGATGGCCTGGATGGCCACCCTGCCGCCCGGGGCGAGGACACGCTCGATCGTCTGGAAGTAGGTGGCCCAGTATTCGAAGCCGACGGCCTCGATCATCTCGACCGACACGACGGCGTCGTACTCGCCTTCGACGGCGCGGTAGTCCTTGAGCTCGATCGTGACGGCGGCGGCATAGCCGGCGTCGGCCACGCGCCGTCGGGCCAGCTCCTGCTGCTCGCTCGAGAGGGTGACGGAGTAGACGGTGGCGCCGCGGGCGGCGGCCCGGAGGGCGAGTTCGCCCCAGCCGGTGCCGATCTCCAGCACCCGGGTGCCCTGCCCGACGCCGGCCTTGTCCAGCAGCCTGTCGATCTTAGCCCGCTGGGCGCTGGCCAGGTCCGGCCAGCCGACGCTCCCCAGGGCATTGCCGGCTTCCGGGAAGAGTGCGCTGGAGTACGTCATGGTCTCGTCCAGGAAGGAGGCGAAAAGGTCGTTGGAGAGGTCGTAGTGCCGGGCGATGTTGGAGCGCGTGTTCTGTTCGGTGTTGCGTTCCCGGCGCGGCTGGCGCGGCACGTAGAGGGCCCGCAGTTTCTGCATCCACTCGGGCACCAGGGTGCCGACGCTTCCCGCGAACACCTCCAGCACGGCCGTGAGGTCGGCCGCGTCCCAGTCGCCGGCCATGTAGGACTCGCCCAGGCCGATCAGCCCGCCATCGCCGAGCCTCGCGGCGAACGCCTCCGGCCGGTTGATCGTCATGACCGGCACGGGACGTCCGGAAGACTTGCCCGGCCCTGCGCGTCCCGGCCCTGCCTTGCCCAGCACCGTCCCGTCCGGGTAGCGGACTTCCAGCGGGAGCCGGCGGACGGCGGCCTTGAAGACGGCGTCCGCGACGCGGCCGGCGACGGCGGCCTTCAGGCCCGAGGGCACCGCGGCGATGCCGGGCCAGGCCTCGGCGTCGACGTCGTTGGGCGGCTGCGGGACCGTGTAGGGCACCGCAGAGGGCGCCGCGGAGGGAAGGCACTGTGCTGCGGCCGGTCGGCCCGCATCGGTCATGGTCATTGGACTGCCTCCTGTGAGGGGTGGTGTGGTCGTTTGATGACGGGCAGGCCGCGTGCCCACAGCCTGATGCCCTGCCAGTGGATCTGGGCGACGACGCGCAGCGGTGCCAGCGGGACCGCGAGCGCGGCGGCGAGGATGTTCGGCACGGTCGCCTCGCGGCGTTCGCCGTCCATGGTGGCGATGAAGGGCTTCTGCCCGTCCCGCTCCAGGACGATCGAGACCGCGAGCCGTTCGCCCGGTTCCGGCAGTTTCATCCGGTACCGGCCCTCGACGTCGTTGAACGGCGAGACGTAGAACGCCTTGACGACGCCGGCGCGGCCGGCGTCGTCCGTTTCGAGGAGGTAGCAGTGCCGTTCGCCGTAGGTGTTGTGGACCTCGGCGACGACGCAGCGCAGCTCCCCCGCGGTGTCGTGGCACCAGAACAGGGACAGCGGGTTGAACACCTGCCCGAACACGCGGGCGCTCGCCAGCATGGTGATCCGGCCGCCGTCGGGCGCTATCCCCCGGCTGGCCAGGAAGCGTTCGACGTTGCCCCGCAGGGTGCCGGCCGGGTCGCCCAGGTGGTCCGCGGCGCTGAAGCCGGCGAGCGGCCTGAGGAAACGGGGCAGGGCGGGGAGCCGGTCGACGTCGACGTACCAGCTGTAGCTGCGGTAGGTGAAGGCGTTGTGCAGCGGGGTGCGCCGCACGTGCGCGATGGAGGTGCGGTAGATGGCTGCGGTGGTGCTCATACGCCCTCCGCGGAGACGGCCTCACGCATGACGGCTGGCCCGTCCCAGTTGCGGCCCAGCCGCGCCGCTGCCCTGACGCCGGAGAGGGCGCCGTCCTCGTGGAAGCCCCAGCCCTGGTAGGCGCCGGCGAAGGCCAGCCGGCTGTCCCCCAGTCCGAGGATCTGCTGCTGCGCTTTGACCGACTCCGGGGTGTACTGGGGGTGCTCGTAGACCATCCGCTCCAGCACGGTGCCGTCCCCGATCAGCCCGGACTCGCCCAGGCTCACGATGTAGGGCCGGCCGTCGGCAGGGTGCAGCCGCTGCAGCCGGGTCAGGTCGTAGCTGACCAGGACCTTGTCCGGCCGGGCGTCGCAGGAGGGCAGCCGGTAGTTCCAGGACGCCCTGGCGTTGCCGCTGGTGGGCAGCACCGAGTCGTCGCGGTGGAAGACGGTGTGGTTGACCGAGTAGGGCATGTTCCCCAGGGCGTCCTTCTCGGCGGCCGAGGCGTCGGAGAGCAGGCGCAGCGCCTGCCCGGGGTGGGTGGCGATCACGACAGCGTCGAAGGTCTCGGTGGTGACTCCGCCGGCGGTGACTCCGCCGGCGCCGTGCCGGCTGGTCACATCGACGCCGGCCGCGGTGCGCCGCACGCCGGTGACGGGGCTGGCCAGGCGGATGTCCGGCAGCGTCGCGGCGAGCTTGTCCACGTAGCTGCGGGAGCCGCCGGTGACGGTCCGCCATTCGGGTGAGCCGGAGACCCCGAGCAGGCCGTGGTGGCCCAGGAACGTGAAAAGGTAGCGCGCAGGGTAGGCCAGCGCCGTGGTGGGGTCGCAGGACCAGACGGCGCTCACGATCGGCGTCATGAAGTGTGAGTTGAAGTAGCTGCTGAACTTTTCGCGGGCCAGGAAGTCCCCCAGCGTCAGCCCTGCTTCGGTGCCGGTCCCCGCCTCGGCGCCCGTGACGCCGTCGGCGAGCAGGGCGCGGGCCCGGCGGTAGAAGCGGGTCACCTCCAGCAGCATCAGCAGGTACCGGCCGCGCAGCAGGGTGGAGGGCCGCGGGATGATGCCGCGGCCCTTGGCCCGGGCGCCGGCGTATTCCAGGCCGCAGCCGTCGCAGCGGATGGACATGCTCATTTCGGAGGGCTGGGTTTCGACGCCCAGTTCCGCGAAGAGCCGCAGCAGTGTGGGGTAGGTCCGCTGGTTGTGGACGATGAAGCCGGTGTCCACGCCCAGGACCGAACCGTCCGCCTGCGCCACATCGTGGGTGTGGGCATGGCCGCCCAGCCGGGAATCGGCCTCGAAGAGGGTCACCCGGTCCTGCCTGTTCAGCACATGGGCCGCGGTCAGGCCCGCCACGCCGCTGCCGATGACGGCCACCCGCCGGCCCTGGGGAATCCCTGCTGCTTGTTGCACTGTTGCTCCTGTCGGCTCGCCGGAATCGTCCTGGTGAATCTCTTGTCGGCAATTCGTGGCGGCGGGACAGACGGATGGGTGCCATTTTCCGGGCGGGGCCGGGTTCCGGGTTCTATGCCAGAATGAAGCGGGATTCCGGCACGGCGAAGGGCAGCCATTGATCAACCCCGTTCATCTGCGGACGCTCGTTGAGGTGACCCGGCTGGGTTCCTTCGCGGCGGCCGCGGCCCGGCTCGGCTACACGGCGTCGGCGGTCTCCCAGCAGATGTCGGCCCTGGAGCGCGATACCGGGGTTGCCCTGTTCCTGCGCTCGGCCCGCAGCGTCCAGCCCACGGACGCTGCCCTGGTCATGGTCCGGCACGCGGCGAAGGTCCTCACCGACATCGAGGCGCTCATGGCGGCGGCCGCGCGGACCCAGGACAGCGCCAGCCAGGAGCTGCGGCTGGGCATCTTCCCCAGTCTGGCGACCTACGTGCTGCCGCGGATCCTGGCGAACCCGGCCTGGAAGAACCTCGGGATCGACCTGCAGGTGTCCGTGGCGGAGCCTGCCCGGACCATCCAGGGGCTGCGGACCGGCGGAGAACTCGATGTGGCCCTGGTCTACCAGGTGGGCCAGTCGGGCCTGGCCTGGCCGCACACCCTGAACCGCCAGTGGATCGGCGACGACAATTTCCGGGTGGTGCTTCCCGCGGCGTGGGGCATCGGCGCCGGGTCCAAGGTGGCCGCGGACCACCTGTCCGGTATGCCCTGGATTGTCCACCACCCGGGCACGAGCGACGCGACCGTGATCGAACGGCTCTTCGCCAGCTGCAACCTGCACCCGCGGGTGGTGGCCTACAGCGATGACTTCCATGCCAGCCTCGGGATGGCGGCGGCGGGGCTCGGTGCCGCCCTGGTCCCCGAACTCGCCCTGCTGAACCGCCCGGCCGGAGTGGTAGTGCTGGATGTTCCGGAGATCCGGCTGGCCCGGAACGTCTTTGCCCTGCTGATCAATGAGAAGAAGACGGCCCGGGTCCAGCTGTTCGTGGACCTGCTGGCGGACACGCTGCAGAAGCTCGGCACCGCAGGCTGAAACGGTACCATTTCCGGGCGGTCCGGCGGGGCCGGAGCCGGACAAAAACCTTTGGAATGCTGGAACGGAGCGGTTTTCAGGACTATGTTGAAGTTATGAACAAGGTAGCGAGCCAGCACTTCGGCGAAGTCGAGCTCAACCACGGGAGAGACCATAATTTCTCCGCCACGCATGAACTGGCGGGCCATCCTGTGGAGCTTGACCTGAATGTCAACGCCCATGACCGCTTCGATGAGGCGGCCCTGCACAAGGTTGACTACCGGTTGCGTTTCCTGCCCGAACTCGTGGACCAGGTCCGCGAGATGATCGCCGCGGAGCTGGAGGAAGAAGGCACCAGCCCGCAGGAGTACCGGCACTTCCACTGCAACGCCATCAACGCGGAGCACCTGAAGAAGGTCTTCGGCGTCGCGGACAAGAACCAGCTGACCGACGAGGTCTTCCTGAAGGCGCTCAAGCTGGGCCACGTGGGCATCTATCCCGGCCAGCCCGAGCGGTACTTCGTCCTGGACTTCACCCTCGGCGCGCATTTCACCGACGAGGTCCTGGTCGCCTCGGCGGATGAGGACGGCGTCGTGGACGACGAGATCCTCTGGGAGTCCTGAATCGATTGCTCCGTGGTCGCCTTTTGACCACAGCCGTTTAGACCCTTGCAAAGGGCGTCTACGGAGCAATCGATGAGAGTACGACGGCGGCCGGTCACCCTTGAGGGGTGACCGGCCGCCGTCGTGTGTGGCGGGTGCGGCTACTGGGCGGAGGACTCCAGCAGTCCGGCGCGGACCGTCCTGGCGGCCGTGACCAGGTTGCGCAGGGACTCCTCGGTCTCGGCGTAGCCGCGGGTCTTCAGGCCGCAGTCCGGGTTGACCCAGAGCTGGCGGGACGGGACGTGCTTGACGGCGGTGCTGAGCAGCTCGGTGACTTCCTGCTCGCCCGGGACGCGCGGCGAGTGGATGTCGTAGACGCCCGGGCCGACGCCGCGGCCGAAGCCGTGGTGCTCGAGGTCATGGACAACCTCCATGCGGGAGCGGGCGGCCTCGATCGAGGTGACGTCGGCGTCGAGTCCGTCGATCGCGTCGATGATGGCGCCGAACTCGGAGTAGCACAGGTGGGTGTGGACCTGGGTGCTGTCCCCGGCGCCGGCGGTGGCGAGGCGGAAGGACTTCACGGACCAGTCCAGGTACGCGGCCTGGTCCGCCTTGCGCAGCGGCAGGAGCTCGCGCAGGGCGGGCTCGTCCACCTGGATGATCTTGATGCCGGCGGCTTCGAGGTCGGCGATCTCGTCGCGGAGGGCCAGGGCCACCTGGTTGGCGGTCTCGCCGAGGGGCTGGTCGTCGCGGACGAAGGACCAGGCCAGGATCGTGACCGGACCGGTGAGCATGCCCTTCATCGGCTTGTTGGTCAGGGACTGGGCGTACTCGGCCCACTTGACCGTGATGGGGGCGCTGCGGGTGACGTCGCCCCACAGGATCGACGGACGCGTGCAGCGTGAGCCGTAGGACTGGACCCAGCCGTGCACGGTGACGTCGAAGCCTTCGAGGTTCTCGGCGAAGTACTGGACCATGTCGTTGCGCTCGGGCTCGCCGTGGACCAGGACGTCGAAGCCGAGTTCTTCCTGCAGCTGAACGACGCGCTTGATCTCGTCCTTCATGAGCTGCTCGTACTGCTCGGTGGTCAGCTCGCCCTTGTTGGCGCGGGCCCGGGCGGTGCGGATTTCACCGGTCTGCGGGAACGAGCCGATCGTGGTGGTGGGCAGCGGCGGCAGGTGCAGGGCCTCGGTCTGCGCGGCTTCGCGGACGCCGTAGGCGGAGCGGTTGAAGTCGGCGCCGGTCAGCGCGGCGGTGCGGGCCCGGACCCCGGCGCGGCGGACGCCCTCGGCGGCGGCGCGGTCGGCGATGATGCGGGTGGCCTCGTCGATGGCCGGCTGGACGTCCTGTGCCTGGACGCCGGTGGCCGGGTCGGTGAGCAGGCCGGCCAGGGTGACCACCTCCGCCGTCTTCTGGTCGGCGAAGGCCAGCCAGCTGCGCAGCTGGGCGGAGAGCCGGACTTCCTCGTCGACGTCGTGCGGGACGTGCTGGGTGGAGGTGGAGGTGCTGATGGTCAGCCTGGCCACGCTCTTGCTCAGCTCGGCGATCTTGTCCGCCGAGGCCGCCAGGTCGTTGCGCCAGATGTTGTGGCCGTCCACGACGCCGGCGACGAGGGTCTTGTTGCCCAGCGCGGCGAGGGCGGCGGCGGAGGGGACGGCGCCCTTGAAGACGTCCAGGTGCAGGGCGTCGATGTTCGTGGCGGCGAGCGTGCCGAGCTGGCCGTTGAGGGCACCGTAGGGGGTGGAGACGAACAGCTGCGGGCGGCTTGCGACGGCGGCGAGGGCCTCATAGGAGCGGGCGGCGGCGGCCTGGATCTCCCCGGCCGGGGTGTCCTGGTCCACGACGAGGGCGGGCTCGTCGAGCTGGACCCAGCTGGCGCCGGCGGCGGCCAGCTTCTCCAGCAGCGCGGCGTAGACCGGCAGGACGTCCTCGAGGCGGGACAGCGGGTTGAAGCCGGCCGGGGCGTCGTCGGAGGCCTTGCTCAGCAGCAGGAAGGTGACCGGGCCGACGATGTACGGGCGGGTTTCCACGCCGTTGGCGAGGGCGTATGCGAATTCCTCGACGATGCGGCTGGAGGTCAGCGCGAAGCTGGTCTCGGGGCCGATTTCCGGCACGAGGTAGTGGTAGTTGGTGTCGAACCACTTGGTCATTTCCAGCGGCTGCTGGTCCTTGGTGCCGCGGGCCAGGGTGAAGTAGCCGTCGATGTCCAGCTGTCCCCCGGCGTTCAGGAGGTTGCCGAAGCGGGCGGGCACGGCGCCGAGGTGGGCGGCGGCGTCGAGCACCTGGTCGTAGTAGGAGAAGGTGCCGGGGACCGCTGCGGCCTCGGTCAGGCCCAGGCCCTGGAGGCGCCGGGCGGTGCCGAGCTGGATCTCCTTGGCGGCGGCGTCCAGGGCGGCGGCGTCGATCCTGCCGGCCCAGTAGGCCTCCACGGCCTTCTTGAGTTCGCGGCGGCGGCCGATGCGCGGGTAGCCGAGGATCGAGGCGGAGGGGAAGGGGGTGTTCTTGTCAGTCATGGGAAGTCCTTTGAAGTCGGTGGTGGAAGCGGGGGGACGTATGTGGGATTGCGTTGAACCGAAGCGGTCAGCTGGCGAGCTGGTTGCGGTGCGGCGTGCGGCGTGCGGCGTTGTGAAGTGTGCGCCGCGGCCGGGGCAGTGCGAGTTTGTCCAGCACCTTCAGGGCTGCGGCGTGTTCGTTGAAGGTGTAGAGGTGGATGCCGGGAGCGCCGGCGTCCAGGGCCGCGTTGGCGAGGTCCACGGTCGCGCTGACCCCGATCCGGGTCCGTTCGGCGTCGGAATCGGCGGCGGCGAGCCGATCGATGAGTTCCGGAGGCGGTTCCACACCGGTCAGCTCGGCCAGCCGGGCGAGCCGGCGGAGGCTGGTGAGCGGCATGACGCCCGGAATGATCGGGATGGTCACCCCGGCCCGGCGTGCCCGGGTCAGCAGGTCCGCGTACTGCTCGGTGTGGAAGAAGACCTGGGTGATGGCGAAGTCGGCGCCGGAGCGCTGCTTGGCCAGCAGCACTTCGATGTCATGCGCAGCACTCGGGGATTCCGGGTGCCGGGTGGGGTACGCGGCGACGCCGACGGCGACCTTGCCGGCGCACAGCAGCGCCGAGCGGCGCTGCTCCACGCGGCGGATGAGTTCGATCAGGTCCTGGGCGTAGCGCAGCGACCCTTCCGGCGGCGTGCCGCCGTCCTTGGGCTGGTCGCCGCGCAGCGCCAGGATGCCGCGCACCCCGACGTCGAGCAGCTCGCCGATGATCTCCGCCAGTTCCTCCGGGGAATTACCCACGCAGGTCAGGTGGGCCAGGGGCCGCAGGGTGGTCTCCTGCACGAGCCGGTTGATGAGCTCGACGGCGGTGCTCCGGTTGGAGCCGCTGGCGCCATAGGTCACGGACACGTAGTCCGGGTCCGTGGTTTCCAGTTCGCCGATGGTGGTCCAGAGCGATTCCGCGGCGGCGGGTGACCGCGGCGGGAACAGTTCATAGGACAGCGCGACAGGCGCCGCGCCGGCAAGATTTGGATGGGTGTCAATAAGGCTTGGTGGAGACATTTGCGTCCTTGGCTGTGGCCACTGGCGGTGGTAGCGCCGGAAATCCGGGAGCTGTGCCGTCAATGAATTGAGTTTGGGGAACACGGAGGGAACTTCTGCAGGACGCAGCCGCGACTGTTACGCCTGATACGAAGTTGTCCGTGAGCAAATGTCAGGCCCACATGGGGGCACCCACACCCTCCTCGGACGCCTAGGGGCGGCCTGCAGCGGAGGATCGCTGACACGTTACTGAGGTAACTTGCTTACAACTGTAGGGGCCCCCGCGGGGGCATTCAAGTCGGCCGCCGAATTAAGACGCGGCTTTACGCGACGTTGCGGGTCCGGACAGAATATTGTTCGCGGATTGGGCCGATTGCGTGGCCGGGGGCGGCGTGCCCTGCCTGCGCGTCCACGCCCGGCCCGGCCCGCCCCTGCCCGGGACGCGGCCCCGGGGCGCGGCGGATCCGGCGCATGCCGCACACCGGCCCGGGCATGATCCGGGTGTGCTGCCCTGAGGCAGCGCATCCGGCAGCGCGGAGGTCTTCTTTGAGTCGACGCGGGGGCTTGACACGTGTGAACTATCGATATAGGCCCGAAGTTACGGACGACTGTTTGACCGACCCGGAGGGCAGCTCAATGAAACAGCTACAAAGACTGGGGCTTATCGGCCTGCTTCTGGTGCCACTGCCGGGGGCCGGCCTGGCCACCGCGGGATCGCGTCTGCGGCCACAAGCTGCCAGCCCGCCACGCCCGCACCGACCGACTCCTACCCCGGCACCACCGTCGTGGCCGACAACTTCGAATCAGGAAGCCTGGCCCCGTTCATCGTCCACACCGCCGGAACCGGGACCGCCACCGTCTCTTCCGCACTGGCACACTCCGGCGGCTGCGCCGGCTACCTGCACGTAACCTCCGATCCCGGCGCCCTGGCTTACCTCACCGCTCCCCTGCCCGCGGGCACCCCGGCCGCCTACGCAGACGGCTGGTTCAACATCACCACGGCCGGCCTGGCAGGCAGCGACGTACCCTATTTCCGGTTCTTCACCGGAACCACGCGGGTCGCGGACGTCTACCGGTACAACAGCAACGGCCAGCTCTGGCTGCGCGTGACATCACCAACCGGCGCCTCCGTCTACACACGCCTGCTGGCCTCCAGCATCCCCCTCGGCTCCTGGCATCACGTCGTCACGCACGTCGTTCCCAACACGAGCGCTACAACGATCGAGGTCTGGTTCGACAGCGTCCCCGTCTATTCCAGCAACCAGGTCAGCACCGGATCCACCACCTTGTCCGCCGTGCAGCTCGGCGCCGAACACGCCAGGCAGATGGGTGACACCTACCTCGACGACATCATCATCAAAAGCGGCTCGTAAAAGCAGGGCCGGGCCGGAGACCGCTTTGGAAGCGGAGACCGGGGCGGGGGCCCTCCCCATTGCGCGGATGCAGGGCTATCCTGTTGCCATGATCCAGCTTCCAGCCAGCTACCAGGAGTATCTCGCCGGCAAGAGCGAGAGTCTCATCAACACCGTCCGGCCGGTCCTGATGCAGTCCGCGGCGGACAAACTGCACGGTGTCCGGGTAGTTGTGCTTCCGCACGGCCATCAGGCGCATCTTGACGACACCATCCCCTTCGGCACGGTCATCGAAGACATCGACTGAGGGTACTGCCTGGCTGTAGAGTCGCGGCCGGCCGGCGTGTCCCGGCCGGCTGGCGTGTCCTACCCCTCGAGTCCTAGCCCTCGAGCAGGAGGCGCTGGGAGCGCGGGGCGAGGGTGTGCTCGAGCACGAGGCAGGCCGCGCCGATGGCGCCGACATCCTCGCCGACTCCGGTGCCCACCACCTCGATGGCGTGGATCCTGCGGGTGGCGCTGCTCTCCCTGACGAGGTCCGGGATCCGTTCCAGATACTGCTCGGACAGACAGGACCAGAACGGGCCGCCGAACACCACGCGGTCCACGTCCAGGACATCGGTGACGGTTGAGACGGCCCGCGCCACGAGCACGGCGGAACGTTCGATGATCTGCCTGGCCTGCCCGTCCCCGGCAGCGGCCTGGGCGCAGAGCCGGGCAAAGCGCTCCTGGACCGCCGGTCCGTCTGCGGCGCCGGTGGCGTCGGCGGGACCGGTGCGGTCGGTGCGGTCGGTGCGGTCCGTGCGGTCGCCGGAACCGGCCAGGATGCCGGCCGACTCTGCCTGGGCCACGAGCACCCGCGGGATGCAGGTGGAATTCACACAACCGCGCTGCCCGCAGTCGCACGGCGGGCCGCCTGGGTCCACCACGATGTGGCCGATCTCGCCGGCGTTTCCCGAGGTGCCGCGCACCACCTCGTCGTTCAGGACGATTCCGCAGCCGATGCCGGTCCCCATATACATGAAGATGAAGCTGCCGGCACCGCTGGGACCGCCGGCCCAGGTCTCGGCAACGGCAGCGCTGGTGGCGTCCTTGTCCACGAGAGTGGACAGCCCGGTGGCCGCCGCCAGGGCGTCCCGCAGCGGCACACGGTGCCAGCCGGGCAGGAGCGGCGGGTCCACGACGATGCCCTCCCCAAGGTCAACGGGTCCCGGCGAAGCGACGCCCAGCCCGGCGATCCTGGCCGCCTCCACGCCGGAACCGGCGATCAGCTGCTTGATCTCGGCGGCAATGGTGCCAATGACGGCGTCCGGGTCCGCGCCGGCCGGGGTGGTGATCCGGGAATGTTTGACCACGGCGCCGACGAGGTCCAGCACCACGAAGGTTGTCACAGCCGGGTCCAGATGGACCCCCACCGCGTACTTTCCGGAGGAGTTCAGGCGCAGCATGGTCCGCGGCTTGCCCGGACCGGTGCCTTCCTTGCCCGCCTCCACGATCAGGTCCTGGTCCAGCAGGCGGCGGGAAATGTTGGAGACCGTCTGCGGGGACAGCCCGACGAGCTGGGCCAGCTCCACCCGGCTCAGGCCGGCCGGGACGCGCCGGATGGCATCCAGGATGACGGTGAGGTTGAAGTCGCCCATGCGGGGCAGGTTCGTTCCGCGCCGCGGTGAGGGCCGGCGGATCTCAGTCACTGATACCCCCTGGACGTCGTCGGTTTAGCAGTGCTGATCCCAGCATGGCACGTTACGCGCGGGCATGGGCACACCCGCCGCCTTCACGCTCCGGCAGTTTTCCTGATGCTTGCCGTCACGGTGAATTTCGGGTTCCTGCCCACCTCGCGGGTGGGGCCGATCAGGCGTTCCAGCGCGGGCCGGTAGTGCAGGTGGCTGTTGAACACCGTCCACAGTTCCCCGCCCGGGGCCAGGACGCGTCCGGCCGCCTGGATCATCTTGATTCCGGCCCCGGCGTGCACGGCGGCACCCAGGTGGAAGGGCGGGTTCAGGAGGACCAGGTCGGCACTCCCCTGCGGCAACGAGCTGAGGGCGTCATCCTGGAGGACGTCGATCTGGCCCTGGAGACCGTTGGCCCGGGCCGTAGCGAAGGCGGAGTCGACGGCGGCGGCCGACTGGTCGGTGGCAGTGACCCGCGCGCCGGGGTTGCTGCGCGCGTACATCGCCGCCAGGATTCCGGTGCCGCAGCCCAGGTCGATGGCGTGCCGGGCATGCGGCATCCGGGGCAGGAAGTCCAGCAGGAACCGCGTTCCGATGTCCAGGCCCGTGCCGGCGAAGACGGCGCCGCGGGCACAGACCGTCAGGACCAGCTCGGCGTTCAATTCGGTGACGGGAAACGGCGGAGCACCGGTGGCCGGCCTGGGTCCGCTGGCCAGCAGGATCCGTGATTTCTGCCGGGCGAGCTGGGGCTGGACCGTCCCGAAATAGCGCTCCAGGACCGCGTTCATGCCCCGGCTCATGTGTTTGACCCTGCCACCGGCCAACACCACGGCGCCAGGTGCCGCGTGGCGGGCCACGGCGTCGGCGATTTCCTCCAGTTCGGCCAGCGACTTGGGCAGCTGCAGCAGCACCACCGACGCGCCCGCCAGGAGGGCCGCTCCCAGCGGGAGCTGTTCGAAGCCGCCGGTGATGCCGAGGGCTTCGGCGTTATGGCGCAGCGCGCGCTCGCCGGTGATGAGGTCCTGGTGCACCCGCACCGGATGGTTTTCGGCACCGGCACCGGCAGCGGAGACAGACTCAAGGGCCAGCGCGCCGAGGGTCAGGGCGCCGTAGCGGTCCCCCACGACGGCGGGCCTGCCGGGTCCCAGGAGGCCGGCCGCGGTGTCCAGCAGGAGCTTGTCCGTGGCATCCCAGGCCTGGAGGTTCGCTGCCTCGACGTCGGGGAACCTCCTGAGCCGGGAGAAGAGCGTTTCAAGGGTATTGTCAGCCACGTTCGCGGTGCCGCCTAGTCTGTTCGGGCTTGGGAATTTAGCCGGGGTGCTTGGACCGTGGTACTGCACTTCAACGCGGGGTCACTTACGGCCCATCTTGGGCCCCGGGATGGGCCGTAAGTGACCCCGCGTTGCTTTACGTTATCCCGAACCGGCGAGCAGTCTGGCGATGCCCGTCACGGCGGCCCTGCCGGCCCGGTTGGCCCCGATCGTCGAGGACGAGGGGCCGTAGCCGACCAGGTGGACCCGCGGCTCCACAGCCACGCGGGTGCCGTCCATCGCGATTCCGCCGCCGGGCCCGCGCAGATGGAGCGGGGCAAGGTGTTCGAGCTCGGCCCGGAAACCGGTGGCCCACAGGATCACGCCGGCGGCCAGGAAGCTCCCGTCGGCCAGCCGCACGCCGTCGGGCTCGATCCCGGTGAACATCGGGTGCCGCTCGAGCACGCCGCGGGCGGCGGCGGCGCGAAGTGCCGGGGTCCAGATCAGCCCGGTCACCGCGACGACGCTCTGCGGCGGGAGGCCCCGGCGCACGCGCTCCTCGACGAGGGCGACGGCGTCGTGGCCCGCCTGCCGGTCGAAGGCTTCGTCCCGCCAGACCGGTTCCCGGCGGGTGAACCACGTGGTGCTGGTGACCCGGGAGATCTCGTCGAGCAGGCCGACGGCCGAGATGCCACCGCCGACCACGATCACGTGGCGGCCGCGGAACTCCTCGGCAGAGACGTAGTCCGCGACGTGGAGCTGCCGCCCCCGGAAGGTCGCCTGGCCCGGGTAGATGGGCCAGAAGGGCCGGGTCCAGGTGCCGGTGGCGTTGATCACGGCCCGGGCGGACCACCCGCCGCGGGAGGTGGTGATCCGCAGGCGTCCGGCAGGATCCTCGTCCTCCCGGCGGACGGCGCCGACCTTGACCGGCCGCTCGATGGCCAGCGCCAGGTCCTGCTCGTAGCCGCCGAAGTAGCGGGTGAGGAAACTTGAACTGGCCTCGGCCGGGTCGACGTCCGGCTGTGCGATGCCGGGAAGGTCGCTGATGCCGTTCACCGTGGCCATCAGCAGGCTCTTCCAGCGGTGCCGCCAGGCACCGCCCGGGCCGTCCTCGGCGTCGAGCACGGTGTACGTCCGGGGACCGGCGGCGCCGGCGGCCGCCTCCGTCGTCGCGGCCCCTGTTGCCGCGGTCCCTGTTGCCGCTGTCCCGGCGGGGACGAAGCCGCGGCGCTGCAGGTGGTAGGCGGCGGAGAGCCCGGCCTGCCCCGCGCCGATCACGACGACGTCGGCGGACCGCAGCTTGCCGTCGGCTGTGCTCAAATCGGTAATGGCGGTGGCTCCGTCAGATCTTCTTGACGACGCTGGACTTGAGCTGCATGGGGCCGAAGCCGTCGACCTTGCAGTCGATGTCATGGTCGCCGACTCCGTTGACGAGGCGGATGCCGCGGACCTTCGTGCCCACCTTGATCGGGGCGGAGCTGCCCTTGACCTTAAGGTCCTTGATGACGGTGACAGTATCCCCGTCGGCCAGGATATTGCCGACCGCGTCCTTGATGGTGGCGTCGGCGGGTTCTTCCTCGGCGTCCGCGGCCGGGGACCATTCATGCGCGCACTCCGGGCAGACCAGGAGCGCCCCCATCTCGTAGGTGTATTCGCTGGCGCATTCGGGGCACGGCGGCAGGGTCTCGTTCACGTTCCCAATAATAGTCGGGGCCGGCGACGTGGGCCCCCTGCGCGAGGAAACCTCCGGGCGGGAGCACGCTCTTGGCAAGTCCGCCCCGGTCCGGAGGTCTCAACACTTCCATTGAAGCTGCGCTTGGAGTCATTCCCCACTCAGGTGCATTACGTAATGCGGGTGCCGGTGACCGGTGACCAGGAGATTTGCCCTCCCTGGTAATTCTGGGCGACGCTGCCGCCGCCGATGGGATGCTCGTCGGAGGTCGGGTAGCCCAGCCGGCCATTGAGGAAACCGGTGGATGCCCACGCTATCCGGATGGCGCCGGCTGTGGGGTGCGCGCCGGTGGACGGGGACCAGATGATCGCTCCGCCCTGGTAGTCCTGATAGCAGCCGCCGCCGGGCTGGCCGCATACGACGTCAGAGGTGGGATAGCGCAGGATTCCGGTCAGGAACCCGGTCCGGGCCCAGGCCGCGCGGACGTCCCCGGACGTGGGGTGCGCGCCCGTGGCAGCCGACCAGATGATCGCGCCGCCCTGGTAGTCCTGATAGCAGCCGCCGCCGGGCTGCCCGCAGACGACGTCGCCGGTGGGATAGCGCAGGACTCCGGTCAGGAAACCCGTGCGGGCCCAGGCCGCGCGGACGGACCCGGACGTGGGGTGCGCGCCCGTGGCAGCCGACCAGATGATCGCCCCGCCCTGGTAGTCCTGATAGCAGCCGCCGCCGGGCTGCCCGCAGACGACGTCGCCGGTGGGATAGCGCAGGACTCCGGTGAGGAACCCTGTCCGGGCCCAGGCCGCGCGGACGTCCCCCGACGTGGGGTGCGCGCCCGTGGCAGCCGACCAGATGATCGCCCCGCCCTGGTAGTCCTGATAGCAGCCGCCGCCGGGCTGCCCGCAGACAACGTCGCCGGTGGGATAGCCCATGACTCCGGTCAGGAACCCTGTCCGGGCCCAGGCCGCGCGGACGTCCCCCGACGTGGGGTGCGCGCCCGTGGCGGCCGACCAGATGACCGCCCCGCCCTGGTAGTCCTGATAGCAGCCGCCGCCCGGCTGCCCGCAAGTTATCGGCGAGGTTGACGGGCCGAGATCGGGGTTCCCGGCCGCCGCCGCCTTGATGTCGGTCGTGGCCGCGGGCGGGACGGGGCCGCCGCCGGGGCCGCCGCCGGGACCGGGGAGGGTGCCGGGTACCGGTCCGGGAGTTCCGGAGCCGCTGTTGATGATGACGTCATCGACGTAGAGGTCACCCTTTTGCTGATCGTGTTCGGCCCCGAGCTGCACGGTGTCGAACCTTGGTGCAGTGATGTTGACCGTGTTGCTGGCAAAGACAGACTGCCCGTCCCACCAGATCTGCACCCCGGTGGAGGTGCCCTTGGGAACGACGTGCATCACCAGATGGTGCCAGGTGCCCAGGGCAACCGTGGGAACGACAGTGGTGTAGAGGAACCCCGTGGGGGACGTCACCCGGACCACGAGATCATTGGAGATGTTATGCCGGAAGACATCCAGGTATCGGATGCCGCCGGAAAAGAAGCGGAAATACGGAACGTCGTTCCCTGCCACACCCTCTGCGGCGACATTGAACCAGCCGTCCGCGTACGCCTCCTTCATCCCGGGCGTCAGGCCGACGGACATTTTGGCGATCGAACCGTTGTCCGTGGTTGCATGCAGGAAGGCCGAGCAGCCCGGAGAGTGCGAAGATGCCGAGGAGACCGAGACGGTTCCCGTAACCGCGGTGAAGGGTGTGAACGGGGACAGAGTTCCCGATTCGAAGTTGGTCGCCGCCGCCGTCGTCCCCGGATAAGGATCCGTGGGCGCGGGAGTACCGGGCGTGCAGGACACGGCCGCCACGGCCGCTCCGCCATTGAATGCGATGGTGCCCATCAGCGGTAGGGCGAGCGCAAGTGCAAGTCCCAGCCGAGATAGTCGCCTCACTGATCGAGGCCATGTGTGATCGCGCATTTAAGAGACCCGCTTCCGACCTTGTATCGACAATTGGTCATTGCCACGAAACTAGACGCCGGAGCACGGCGGCGCACGAGTAGCGGCTACTCGAATACAGGTAGCTCCTACGCAGCTTCCACTTGGATCGAGGCCCGGATCGAGGCCCAGTAGGGATAGGACAAGGACATCACGGTACACAACGCGGAGAGGTGGGGTGGCCTCGATGGAATCCCCCGAACCCCGGCAGGACCGCAGCAGATCCCCGGGGACAACGAAAACGAGCCACCCAAACGGATGGCTCGTTTCGTCTTCAAATTGCTGAGGCCCCGCTCAATCGCCTGGACTTTGTTCACGTTCCGAGCAGGGCCTTTACGGTGGAGCTGAGGGGACTCGAACCCCTGACCCCCTGCATGCCATGCAGGTGCGCTACCAGCTGCGCCACAGCCCCGAAATTGACGGGAAAGAACTCTCTTCCCGAAAGCAACCTGATCAGCTTAAACCATATTTCCTGCAGACGCGAATCGACGTACGCTCTGGTGAAAAACCAGTGAAAAGACCCTTGACCAACCGGTGACGCGGTCGCGGGGCTCTTTGACGGGGACACGCCGTCGTTCAGCACTCTCCAGCGCCCTTATGGGTCCAAAGTCCCCCCGGACGGCGCCAGCCCAGGCGGCGACCGGAGGGGCGGCAGCGGGCAGAAAAAAATCCGCCGGAATCTTTCGATTCCGGCGGATTATCCGGTGGAGCTGAGGGGACTCGAACCCCTGACCCCCTGCATGCCATGCAGGTGCGCTACCAGCTGCGCCACAGCCCCGAATTTTCGTTGCCCCGGCTCCGCCCGCTGACGCGTCCGGTTCCGGTACTGTGTCCGGATCTCTCCGAAGCAACTCAAATATCTTAGAACAGCCTTTCCGAAAATTCCAAATCGGGCATATTCAGGCTGGTGCTGTTCAGGCCGTTCCGTCCGTGCGGTTACTCCGTTTCGGTGCCGGCGGCTGCCTTCGCCGAGGCATCGTCTCCGAGCTGGAGATCGACGACGGGGCAATCCTTCCACAGGCGCTCCAGCGCGTAGAACACGCGGTCTTCCTCGTGCTGGACGTGGATGACGACGTCGGAGTAGTCCAGCAGGACCCAGCGGCCGCCGGAGCGGCCTTCGCGGCGCGTGGGCTTGAGGTCGAACTTGGAGAGTTCTTCCTCGACACCGTCGACGATGGCGTTGACCTGGCGTTCGCTGGGCGCCGAGGCGATCAGGAAGACATCGGCCAGCGCAAGACGCTCGCTGACGTCCAGGGCGACGATGTCATCGGCCAGCTTCTCAGCGGCAGCTCGGGCTGCGTGGCGGGCTGTGGCGATGGATGAATCGGTTGCAGTCATGGGACTCCTTGTTGTGATGTAAAACTGTTGAGGTGTGAAAGCTTGTTGTCCCGGCGCTGTGTTCCAAGCGCTGGCGTGCTCGTGCCGGCGGTACCAGGCTGCGGAACTAGCGTCCCAGGCTGGTGATGATCAGCGTGATGCCGGCGACGAGGGCAAGAACGCCCAGGGCCAGCACCGCCACCTGGATCATCCGGAGGCGGCGGGCCCGGCCGAGACCGGCCGTGGCCGCATCAAGCGGATCAAGCCCATAGGCTGAACTTGCGGCCACCGGCGCCCGGCCCGCAAACTCCTCCTCCGACTCCGGCGCCGAGGCGGTCCCGGGGGTCCCGCTTGAGGACGCTGCCAGGCCGGATGCTGCTCTGGCGGCAGCCTCCGCACGGGCCAGCACCCCGGCACGGCCGGTTGCGGGGCGGGGGCCCCGCTGCAGCGAAAACCCGGGGCGACGCGTGCCGGACTTCCGGGGGTTCTCCACCCGGGGGCCCGGGTTGGTAACCACCGGAACATAGGACGTGGCAGGGCGCTTCATGACCGGCCGCTCCACGCCAGGGACCTCGACGAATTCCAGCGGCGTGACCATGGCCAGGTTGCTGGCGGTCGACGGGTCGCTGCGTACCGGGGCCGGCCGGCTGTTTTGTTCGGCCAGCTTCTGCTTGGCCGCGGCGCGGCGGTTCAGCACCGCGGCGCGCTCAGCCAGCGCAATCTGTTCGGCGAGCACATCCGGATCGACGGCGTCGGGATCCGTGGCAGCGATGTGCTCCATTTTTGCGACCTGGTTGTGGGCCTGCCGGGCCAGGAGTTCCCGGGCCGCCAGGGCCTGTTCCACGGTCATCCCCTCCGGCGGCGGCCCTCCGGGGCGGAGCGTGCCGCCGGCGGTGTCCTGCCCAGGGGCCTGCTCTGGGGCCTGGCCGGGGATCGGGGCGCCGGGCTGGGCGCCGGGCTGCGGCGCCGGTCCGTTACCCGCCCCGGGCTGCGCGCCGGGCTGCGCGACAACCGGGGTGGCCCGGGTCCGCGGCGAGACCGGAACGATCAGATTGGCTGCGGTGGCCGGAGCCGTTTCGGCCGCCAGTTGCAGCAGGCGGAGCTGGCGCCGGGTGGGCGCTCCTCCCTGGGCGAGATGGCCCTCTTTCTCCGCCAGTTCCTTGATGGTGCGCAGCGTCGCCCGGTCCCGCGCCCGGACCTGCGAGGAGCGTTCAGCGGAAGAGTGTTCGGGGGAAGAGTGTTCGGCGGAGGACTGGGCGCGGACCGAGTCGGCGGGGCCTTCAGCCACCCGGCGGCTCCGGCCGGCGGGTTCGGCGGCAGCAGGCCCGGCGGGGGCAACGGGGGCAGGTTTCAGGACAGGTTTCGAGGCAGGTTTTGCGGCAGCCGGAACCACGCCGGGACCCGTGGTGCCGGGCTCCTGGTTCGCTTCCACGCGTTCGGCTCTGGCCTGGCGCAATTCGCGCCGGCTGCGGACGGGAGGCTGTTCCTGACTCATGGCAAACTCATTCAGTGCGGGCTGGTTGGATTATCTCGATGGCCGGGTCATGCCGCGCGTCGATCCCCGCAGCTTCGCCCTCCGCAGGAATATGCTCCGCAGGAAAGTGCTCCGCAGGAAAATGCTCAGCGCCGTCCGCGGGGTCGGCCCGGCCCTCGTAAAGGCCATACTTGGCGATGTACTGCACCACGCCGTCGGGCACGAGGTACCAGACGGGGTTTCCGGCCGCCACCCTGGCACGGCAGTCCGTCGAGGAGATGGCCATGGCCGGGACCTCCAGCAGGCTGACGTCCTTCCGGCCCATGCCGTCCAGCACGTGGCCGGGCCTGGTCACGCCCACGAAGTGCGCCAGCGACCACAGCTCGTCGATGTCTTTCCAGGAAAGAATCTGGGCCATCGCGTCCGCGCCGGTGATGAAGAAGAGATCGGCGTCCGGGCGCAGGGTGTGCAGGTCACGCAGCGTGTCGATCGTGTACGTGGGCCCCGGCCGGTCCACGTCAACCCTGCTGACGGTGAAGCGCGGGTTCGAGGCCGTGGCGATGACGGTCATGAGGTACCGGTGCTCGGCCTCGCTGACCTTCCTGCTTGACTTCTGCCAGGGCTCGCCGGTGGGCACGAACACCACTTCGTCCAGGCCGAACTTGGACGCGACCTCGCTGGCCGCGACAAGGTGGCCGTGGTGGATCGGATCGAACGTTCCGCCCATCACGCCCAGGCGCAGGCGGCGCGTGGCGCCGCTCTGCTTCATGGTGGCGGAAATATTAGTGGCCCTGCCCGTGATCGTGCTTGTTGGGGTGCTGGCGGTGCGGATCCGCATGCTCCTCGGCGGCCTCGTGGCGCCTGCCCAGGTTGGAGTAGGACAGGGTGATGAACATCATGACGAGCAGGACCGCGAACATCGAGGCGCCAATGACAAGTGGCGGTGCAATCAGCGGTGCCAGTTCCTCATGGCCGGATTCGCCGGCGGCGGCGACGAATGTGGCGATCTGCTGCAACAGCATGTTCTCCCCTAGTTGAGTTCAGGATGTGACGACGGCGGATGTCCCTGCCGTCCGTTCTTCCGTTCCATGTTACAGCGTTGCTAGCCCCTGATCTGGCCCTCGCCCTGCACAATCCACTTCGTGGTGGTCAGCTCGGTGAGTCCCATGGGCCCGCGGGCGTGCAGCTTCTGGGTGGAGATCCCCACCTCGGCGCCGAGGCCCAGCTCGCCGCCGTCGGTGAACCGGGTGGAGGCGTTCACGATCACCGCGGCCGAATCGACCTCCGCGATGAAGCGCTCGGCGTTGGCGAGGTCGTTGGTCAGGATGGCCTCGGTGTGCCCGGTGGACCAGGTCCGGATGTGCTTGACGGCGTCATCCAGGCTGTCCACCATGGCCACGGCAAGGTCCAGGTCCATGTATTCGGTGGCCCAGTCCTCCTCGGTGGCGGGCACGGAGTCGATCGATGCCGGGAGGGCGGCCCGGATCCGCGCGTCCGCGTGCAGCCTGACGCCGGCCGCGCGGAGGGCCGCGGCGACGGCGGGCAGCACCGTGGAGGAGGAGTGCACCAGCAGCGTCTCCACCGTATTGCACACGCTGGGCCGCTGGGTCTTGGCGTTGAGCAGGATGTCCACGGCCATTTCCTCGGTGGCGGAGGCGTCCAGGTAGATGTGCACGTTGCCTTCGCCGGTCTCGATGACCGGAACGGAGGCGTTGGTCACGACGGACTGGATCAGTTCGCGGCCGCCCCGGGGAATGAGGACGTCCACCCGGCCGCGGGCGCGCATCAGCGCGTTGGCACCTTCGCGGCCGTACTGGTCCACGCTCTGGACGGCGTCGGCCGGCAGCCCTGCCGATTCCAGGGCGTCACGGAGGATCGTGACGAGGGCGGCGTTGGTGGCGGCGGCAGCGGTGCCCCCGCGCAGGATCACGGCGTTGCCGCTCTTGAGGGCGAGCCCGGCGATATCCACGGTGACGTTCGGCCGGGCCTCGTAGATGGCCGCCACGACGCCCATCGGCACGTTGATCTGGCGCAGCCGCAGGCCGTTGGGCAGGGTCTGGCCGCGGACCACGTTGCCGACCGGATCGGGCAGGGTGGCGAGGTTTTCCATGGCGGCCGCCAGCGCATCGATCCGGCTGCCGGTGAGGGTGAGCCGGTCCAGCAGGGCCGCGCTGGTGCCGTTGGACCGGCCGGCGGCGACGTCCTTGGCGTTGGCGGCCAGGATCTGGCTCTTGCTCTCGAGCAGCGCGGCGCTGATGGCGCGCAGGCCGCGGTCCTTCCACGCACGGTTGGCGCGCGCCATCCTGCGGGCGGCGTGGCGGGAGCGGTCGGCGACGGCGTGGACGGCCGTTTCAACCTCCGCCGGAGTGGAGATTTTCCCCTGCTCCGTCGCGGGAGGAACCTGCGTGGAATCGTCGGAATTGCCAGCGGCCTGGTGAACTATTGCCTCAGTCATCCTTCAAGTCTAGGCGAGTGGACCGCTCAGACCAGCACCAGGTCGTCCACATGAACAACCTCACGGTCGAACCCGCGGCCCAGGGACTCGCCGAGTTCCACGGTGGAGCGGCCCAGCATCTGCGGCAGTTCCGCGGCGGCATAGTTGACCAGCCCGCGGGCGATCACCGTGCCGTCACCGGACACCATTTCCACGGCGTCGCCTGCTTCAAAGGTGCCGTCGACCGATGTAATTCCGGCGGGGAGCAGCGAGGTGTGATTGTCCCGCACGGCCCGCACGGCGCCGTCGTCAAGGAAGAGCCGGCCCTGGACGTGCGCCAGGTGGGCGAGCCACATCATCCGCACGGATTTGCGGCCGCTGTTGACGGTGAACCAGGTCCCGACGTCCTCGCCCGCCAGGGCGGCTGCGGCGTTGGCCGTTGAGGTGACCAGTGCGGGGATGCCGGAATCGGCGGCCATGGTGGCCGCCTCGACCTTGGTCTGCATCCCGCCGGTGCCCACGCCTGCCTTGCCCGGCTTGCCGATGGACACGCCCTCGAGATCCCCGGGGCCATCCACCTGCGGAATGCGCTTGGCACCCTTGGCCGGCGGGCCGTCGTACAGCGAGTCGACGTCCGAGAGCAGCACCAGGGCGTCGGCCCGGACCAGATGCGCCACGAGGGCTGAGAGCCTGTCGTTGTCGCCGAAGCGGATCTTGTGCGTGGCCACAGTGTCGTTCTCATTGACCACCGGCACGACGCCGAGGTTGAGCAGCCGGTTCAGGGCACGGAATGCGTTCGCATGGTGGCTGCGCCGCATCAGGTCATCAGCGGTCAGCAGAACCTGGCTGACGGTGACGCCGTGGGCCCCGAACGCCTGGGTGTAGCGGGCCATGAGCAGTCCCTGCCCCACGCTGGCGGCGGCCTGCTGGGTGGCGAGGTCACGCGGCCGCTTCATCAGGCCCAGGGGGGCCAGCCCTGCCGAGATGGCTCCCGAGGACACGAGGATGATCTCCGTGCCGGCGATGGCCTTCGCCGCCAGGGCATCCGAAAGCCCGATGAGGGCCTCTTCCGAAATCCCGCCCTTGATGCTGGTGAGCGATGACGATCCGACTTTGACCACAATCCGGCGGGCCCGGGCGAGCACCCTGCGGTCGTCGATCTTCGGTTCCTCGATGATTATTGCGGAATTTTCAGTCACTTCTGCGGTCTCACTCCTCATCGTCGGCGGCCAGTCCACTCTCCTTGAGCGGCTTGGCGGCCCGGCGTCCGCTGACGGATTCGGTCCAGATGCCGGCCTTGCGTTCGGCTTCGAGCTCCGCGCGGGCGGCGGCCTTGGCCTCGCGGCGCTCGACCTGCTCGTCGCGCTTCTGCCCGCGGGTGGGGCGGTCGCCGATATCGGCGAAGCGGACGTCGGTGCCGCGCGGGGCGGCCAGCAGCTCGGCGCCGGCCATCATGGTCGGCTCCCAGTCGAAGACGACGCCGTCGTCCTCGCCGATCACGACCATGTCGCCCGGCGTGGCGCCCTTCTTGAACAGTTCGTTTTCGACGCCGAGCTTGGCGAGGCGGTCCGCGAGGTAGCCGATCGCTTCCTCGTTGGTGAAGTCGGTCTGCTTGACCCAGCGCACCGGCTTGTCACCGATAACGCGGAACAGTGGCTCCAGGTTCTTCTCTTCGCGGCGGATCAGGAAGCCTGATTCGTTGACGGCGCGGGGCTTCAGCACCGGCGCGTGGACCTTGGGCGGTGCGGCGGCGACGGCGTCGCGGGCTGCCTTGACGATCTCACCCATGGCGAAGCCGAGCTGGCGGAGGCCTTCGTGGCTCGTGGCGGAGACTTCAAAGACCTTGTAGCCGCGGGATTCCAGTTCCGGGCGGACGAACCCGGCCATGTCCTTGCCGTCCGGCAGGTCCACCTTGTTCAGGGCGACCAGGCGGGGGCGGTGGTTCAGCGGCACGACTTCGCCGTCGGTTCCGCTGTAGCTCATGTCCACCGCGTACTTCTCAAGTTCGGCCTCGATGATGGCCAGGTCGGAGAGCGGGTCGCGGTCCGATTCGAGCGTGCCGCAGTCCAGGACGTGCACCAGGGCGGCGCAGCGCTCGACGTGGCGCAGGAAGTGGTGGCCGAGGCCCTTGCCCTCGCTGGCGCCCTCGATCAGGCCCGGGACGTCGGCGATGGTGAAGCGCACTTCGCCGGCCTGGACGACGCCCAGGTTCGGGATCAGCGTGGTGAAGGGGTAGTCGGCGATCTTGGGGCGCGCGGCGGACATCGCGGCGATGAGGCTGGACTTGCCGGCCGAGGGGAAGCCCACGAGGGCGATGTCCGCGATGGACTTCAATTCCAGCACGATGTCGCTGGAGTCGCCTTCGATGCCGAGCAGGGCGAAGCCGGGGGCGCGGCGCTTCTGCGAGGACAGCGAGGCGTTGCCGAGGCCGCCGATGCCGCCGGCCGCGGCAATGAATTCCGTGCCTTCGCCCACGAGGTCGGCCAGGACCCTCCCGTCCTTGGACTTGACCACGGTGCCCTCGGGAACCGGAAGGATCAGGGTTTCGCCGCTCTTGCCGCCGCGCCAGTCGCCCATGCCGGGGCCGCCGTTGGTGGCGTGGCGGTGCGGGGCATGGTGGTAGTCGAGCAGGGTGGTGGTCTGCGGGTCGACCCGCAGGATGACGTCCCCGCCGTTGCCGCCGTTGCCGCCGTCGGGTCCGCCGAGGGGCTTGAACTTCTCCCGGTGGACGGAGACACAGCCGTGGCCGCCGGTACCGCCGGATACGTGCAGTACTACCCGGTCTACAAAGCTCGCCACGTGGATCTCCTCAGTGCTGTTCCTCAGGTCCACAAAGGGGCCCAAGATGATTGTAATGCGGTTAAAACACCGGTGGAGCGGACCTAATGGCCCGCCCCACCGATTCAGAACTTGGTATTACTCTGCAGCTGCAGCAGCCACGATGTTCACAACGCGACGACCACGGCGGGTACCGAACTCGACGGCCCCGGGGGCCAGGGCGAACAGGGTGTCGTCCCCGCCGCGGCCGACGCCGGCGCCCGGGTGGAAGTGCGTGCCGCGCTGGCGGACGATGATCTCGCCGGCGGAAACTACCTGGCCGCCGAAGCGCTTGACGCCGAGGTACTGGGCGTTGGAGTCACGACCGTTGCGAGTGGAACTCGCGCCTTTTTTATGTGCCATTTGAAATGCCTGCCTTAAAAATTCTGGGGAATCTGCGGAAAACCTGAACAGTAACGGTTAGTTACTTGATACCGGTGATCTTGACCTTGGTCAATTCCTGACGGTGACCCTGGCGCTTCTTGTAGCCGGTCTTGTTCTTGAACTTCTGGATGACGATCTTCGGACCACGGAGGTCTTCGAGGATCTCAGCCGTAACCGTTACCTTGGCCAGGTCCGCGGCAGCGGACGTGACCTTGTCACCGTCTACCAGGAGCAGTGCGGGCAGCTCAAAGGTGCTGCCGGCTCCACCGGGGACGCGGTTCAGGGTAACGAAGTCTCCAACGGAAACCTTCTCTTGCCGGCCGCCTGCGCGGACAATCGCGTACACCACTGTGGAACTCACTTCTCTCGACGTTTATTACTAGATTTGCGTGCGGAACCTGGGGCCAAATTGTTTGGACCGGCTCACGCTGTGCCTCTACGCCGGTGGATTCCCCGGGGGAACCCATGAGTTATTCCGTGGACAATACCGACGCGAATTCATTGATTGGAATACCGCGGGGACTGCCTTTGAGGTCATAACCCAAGTGTTGGCGTAAGCACCGAAGGTCCAGACTACGCTAATTTTGCCTTCGGCCGCAAATGAGGCTGGTTCCGGTGGATAGTTCGTGCTGGGCGCCACTGGCCTTGGCCAGGGGGTTGCCGAGAGAACCTCCGGAACCGTGCCCGACTATCGTACAGTCTCCCCGGTCCCCGCCGGGTCAGGCATGCAGCCGCGGCGCGTCGAAGAAATCGACCTCGTAGCGCGATGACTGCCGGAAGGCCAGTGTCATGGCCTGCCGTTCGCTGTCCGTGGCCTGCCGCGCCGCCGCATCGGTGTAGGCGACCGCCTGCCGGGTCGCGGCGGCAAACTCCTCGTCCGCGTAGGTGCGCAGCCAGGCCGCGTAGGGGTGCCCTGCCGGGGCTCCCGCGGCGAGGAACTCCCCGTGCAGCGTGGCGCCGACCTCGGCGTAGAGCCAGAAGCAGGGCAGGACCGCGGCCACCAGCACCCCGTAGCTGCCGGAGACCGAGGCGGCCAGCAGATGGTCCACGTAGGACTTGGTGACGGGGCCCAGTTCCGGGCCGGCGGGGCGGGTGCCCAGCCACGTCCGGTGCAGCTCCGATTCGACTTCGAGGCAGTTCTGCGCGCCGCGGGCCCAGAAGAGCTGTTCGGCTTCCGACGGCGCGAGGGCCGACGCCCGGGCCAGCACCCGGGAGTAGCCGTTGAGATAGATGGCGTCCTGCGCGAGGTAGTAGGCGAAGTCCTTGTCCGGCAGGGTGCCCTCGGCCAGGCCGCGGATGAACGCGAGGCCGTAGATCGCCTCGAGGTCCGCCGCGGCCCCTTCCCAGAGCGCCACGGCAAACTCGCCTTCCGCCGGGGCCGGGGTGCCGGGCTGCGGCCCGGCGGGGCCGGGATGGGGCAGGTGGTGGAAGTGATGGACGGGGCCGTTGCCGGATCCGACGTCGAGGCTCCCCGACTCCCGCAGCGCCCCCTGCAGCCACGGCTTGACCTCCCGGAGGGCGGCCTCCCAGTCCCCCACCCGGGCCTGCACGGTGGCCATCGCGGAGGACAGGGAGCATCCGGTGCCGTGGCTGTTGCGGGTCCGGATGCGCTCCCCGGGCAACACCACGGTCTCCCGGCCCAGCAGTCCGCCCGTGTTGACGAGCGCGTCGGGACAGCCGCCGGCCTCGGCCCCGGCGTCGTTGTCGCCTTTGTTGTCGCCGGTGGCGTTGTCGGTGGCGTTGTCGCCGGCGTTGTTGTCGCCGGCAGCGTCGTTGAGGTGGCCGCCCTTCACCAGCACTGTGGTGCCCGCCAGCGCGGCGAGCCGTTTGCCCTGCGCCAGGGCCTCCGCCCAGTCCGCGGCGACGGGCTCCCGGAGCAGGATCGCCAGTTCGGCGAGGTTGGGGGTGATCAGGTCCGCCAGCGGCAGGAGCGTGTGCAGGGCCGTCTCGGCGGACTCCCGCAGGAGCCGGTCCCCGCTCGTGGCCACCATCACCGGATCAAGCACAACGACGCCGGGGCGCACCTTCTCGAGCCAGCTGCGGACGGCGTCGATCACGGCCGCATCCCCCAGCATGCCGATCTTGACGGCGTCGATGCCGATGTCGTCGCTGACCGCCTCCAGCTGCGCGGTGAGGAATTCCGCCGGGGGGACGTGCACCGCCCGGACGCCCCGGGTGTTCTGCGCGGTCAGGGCGGTGATGGCCGCCATGCCGTAGCCGCCGTTCGCGGCGATGCTTTTCAGGTCGGCCTGGATCCCGGCCCCGCCGGAGGGGTCGGAACCGGCAATGGCCAGCACGCGGGGAATCCGGGGCGGCGCGGACGTGCGCGGCCGGTACGGCAGAAATTCGGACAGAAGAGTCGGTGAAAACAAAGCCAAAACGGACATCCCTTCGCCGGTGCTAACCGGACAGGTTCAACGGGTCTGGATCTCAGCCGGCCCGATGCGCGGCACCCCGTGTCAGTCCCCCAGCCTAGCCGCATCCCTTAACAACCTCGCGGGTGCGGCCCGGGACCGGCGTATTGCTACGCCGGTCCCGGGCCGCACCCGCGGTTCAGGCAGTTGCTGGAGGCCTACAGCTCGGACGCCGGCACGCCGACGCCGAGGATGATCGGCTCGTTGGCCGCGGGCTTGGCCATCGGCATCTTGGCCGCCGGCGTTGCTGCGGCCGGGACCTTGGCCTCGTGGACGGCTCCGGCTGCGGCCGGCCGGGTGGCCTCGCGGTGTTCAGTTGCCTCACGGTGTTCAATGGACGTCACGTTGGCAGCACCCTGGGCGCGGCTGGCGCTCCGGTTCCGGCGACCGCGGCGGGCACGGGACGTGGTGGCCCCGGCTTCCCGGACCTGGTCGTCGTCGTACGGGGCGGCATCGTGCGGGGCGGCGTCGAGCCGGCCTGCGGCCTGCCGGGCTTCGCCGCCTTCGCTCAGGTGGGCGAAGGCCTCGGTCAGCAGGTCCAGCGTGAGTGCGGGAGCCTTTGCCTCCCCGGCGTGCTCCACGAACGGCAGGGCAACCTGCTCGCCGCCGAAGGTCAGCACGGCGGCAGGACGTCCGGCGGGCGCTTCTTCCTTCCGGGTCCCCTGCGCGGCCGGCTCAACGGCCGCCGGGCGCGTCCCGGCGTCGCGCTGGCGCGTCCCGGCGTCGGCGGTCTCCCCGTCGTGCAGGTGGGCGGCGTGCGCCGCGGCGGCGATGTTCGCCAGGGCGGCACGTGTTGCCTCCGCCTTGGCGTGGCGCTCCTCCTCGGTCGGCTCGGGGTGCGCCGGCGCGGACAGGGCAGGCTCCAGGGCCTGGCCGCTCTTTCCGCGGCGGCGGCCCTTGCGCTCGGTCCGGGCGGCGGGCTGGGCTTCGGCCCGCGGCACGTAGTGCTCCGCGGCGACGGTGTTGGCCCGGCGGTGTTCGACGGGCTCGTCGTGGGTGACGATGCCCCGGCCCGCGCAGGCCTCGCACTGTTCGCCGAAGACCTCCAGCAGCCCGGTGCCCATCCGCTTGCGGGTCATCTGCACGAGCCCCAGCGAGGTCACCTCGGCCACCTGGTGCTTGGTGCGGTCCCGGCCCAGGCACTCCACCATGCGGCGCAGCACGAGGTCGCGGTTCGATTCGAGCACCATGTCGATGAAGTCGATCACGATGATGCCGCCGATGTCGCGGAGCCGGAGCTGCCGGACGACTTCCTCGGCCGCTTCCAGGTTGTTCTTGGTGACGGTCTCCTCGAGGTTTCCGCCGCTGCCGGTGAACTTGCCGGTGTTGACGTCCACCACGGTCATGGCTTCGGTGCGGTCGATCACGAGGGAGCCGCCGGAGGGCAGGAACACCTTGCGGTCCAGGGCCTTGTGGATCTGCTCGTCGATGCGCCAGGCCGCGAAGATGTCCGAATCCTTGGTCCACTTCTCGAGCCGGCCCACCAGGTCCGGCGCCACATAGGTGACGTAGGCCTCGATGGTGTCCCAGGCTTCCTCGCCGGAGACGATCAGCTTGGAGAAGTCCTCGTTGAAGACGTCACGGACCACCTTGATGGTCAGGTCCGGTTCGCCGTAGAGCAGCTCGGGGGCGAGGATCTTGGTGGACGTGGACTGGCTTTCGATGCCTTCCCACTGGGCGCGCAGGCGGTTGATGTCGTGCGTGAGCTCTTCCTCGGACGCGCCCTCGGCGGCGGTGCGGACGATCACGCCGGCGTCTTCCGGCAGGCGGTCCTTGAGGATCCGCTTGAGGCGGTTGCGTTCGACGTCGGGCAGCTTGCGGGAGATCCCGGTCATGGAACCGCCGGGCACGTATACGAGGTAGCGGCCGGGCAGCGAGATCTGGCTGGTGAGGCGGGCGCCCTTGTGGCCGACCGGGTCCTTGGTGACCTGGACCAGCACGGAATCGCCGGACTTCAGCGCGTTCTCGATCCGGCGCTGCTTGCCCTCGAGATTGACGGATTCCCAGTTGACTTCGCCGGCGTAGAGCACGGCGTTGCGGCCGCGTCCGATGTCGACGAAGGCGGCTTCCATCGAGGGCAGCACGTTCTGGACCTTGCCCAGGTAGACGTTGCCGATCAGGGAATCCTGCTGTGTCTTGGAGACGAAGTGCTCGGCCAGGACGCCGTCTTCGAGGACGCCGATCTGGATTCTGTCGTCGCGCTGGCGGACGATCATCTGGCGGTCCACGGATTCGCGGCGGGCCAGGAACTCGGCCTCGGTGATGACAGTGCGGCGGCGCCCCGTGTCGCGGGATTCGCGGCGGCGCTGCTTCTTGGCCTCGAGGCGGGTGGAGCCCTTGAGGGACGTGACGCGGTTGTTGACCGGCGCCTCGCTGGCGGCGCGGGGTGCGCGGACGCGGGTCACCGTGTTGGGCGGGTCGTCGTCTCCCCCGCCGGTCAGTTCGAGGTCCTGGTCGCCACGGCGGCGGCGACGGCGGCGGCGTGAGGTCACGCCGTCGTCCATGGTGCCCTCGGCGCCTTCGTCGCTCTCCTCTGCGGAGCCTTCTGTTTCGGTGTCGGCGCCCTGTTCGTTCTCGGTGCGGGTGCGGCCGCGGCGTCCGCGGCTGCGGCGCCGACGTCGGCCGCTGGCGTCCTCGCCTTCCTCGCCCTCCTCTTCGTCCTCCTCAGCCTCGGCGGCCACCGGGGCCGGGCGGACCGCGGCGCTCAGATCGGGGGCCTGGAAAATCATCGAGGTGACGGCGCCGGGCTCGAGGAAGAGCGAGGCGGCTGCGGAGAGCTTCTCGGCAGGGGCTTCTGCGGCGGTTTCTGCTGCGGTTTCTGCGGGAGCTTCAGGGGCCGCCGCGGTGACGGTTTCGGCGGCAGGTTCCACGGGCGGTTCGATGGCAGCGGTGGCGGCGTCCCCGGCTGCGGGGACGGCTGCTGCGGGGATCGCTTCAGCTGCCGGGGCGGCGGCTTTGGCGCGGCTGGCACGGCGTCGGACGGGCTTTTCCACGACGGAAGCCTCGACGGCGGTTTCCTCAGCGGGCTGGGCCTCAGCCGCGACAGCGGTTTCCGCAGAGGCGGTTTCCGCAACAAAGGGCAACGGCTCGGCCGTCACTGCCGGCTTGCGGGCGCGGGTACGCCGGACCGGCGCCTTCGCTTTAACCTCGGCGGCCGCTGCTTCGGCGGGTTCGGCTTCCGGGGAACCGGCGGGAGCTTCCGCGGCGGCGTCGGGGGCCGTGCCGGCGGACTCCGGCGCCTCCGCGGGCTCCGCCGGCTGGGCCTTCGGCGCGACCTTGCGCCGTGTCCTGATGGGGCGCTTGGGCGCCGCGGGTGCAGCTGATTCCGCTGTTTCTTCGGTAACGATTGCTTCGTTAACGGCTAGAACCTGGTCATTATCCATATGTGGCAACACTCCTGCCCCTGATGCGCCGCCACATCCGGCACCCGTTGGGGCAATTATTCGCCAACACCCGCAGGCATTGACAGAAGTCAATTGGATACCCTCAGGTTCGCACCGGCAGAGGGGTGCGGCAGCCCTGGAGGGCCGGCGAGATTGTTCTGAAACCCGTTGACCTACACGCCACAACCAGGTGCCGTCCAATGGAATTGCGGGATAGCCTGGATCAGAGGATCCGTAGCTCCCTACTCATCATTGGCGGTCTTGGGAACAAAGTCGCCGGACCGGAATCCGGATGTGGATCGGGTTCCAGCCACGATCATTGTCTCACAAGAGCCGCCAAAGCAGGCGTAAGCGCGGCGCCGCAGGCAGTATCTGCGCACCAACTGCACACCGCAGGGGCGCCATCGGGCCGGGTCAGGGGCACGTCCCCGGCAACGCCGAGCCTGCGGCGATACAATCGGACCAGTTGCAACCGACGCAAAGGACTGTTAATCCATGCCCAGCATCTCCAGCGCAACCGGCGACGCGACCGTGCAGCAGCCGGGCCCCGGCCCGGCAACCGCCCGGCGGCCCCTTCCCCCGATGACCCGCGACCGGCCGTTCGCGTGGCTCCTGCTGGTGACCGGCGTCGTCGGCTGGCTGGCCTCCGGAACCCTGGTGCTGGAGAAACTCGAGGTCCTCAAGGACTCCACCCACGTCACCGTCTGCGACGTGAACCCGTGGATTTCGTGCGGCCAGGTGATGCAGACGTGGCAGAGCTCGCTGTTTGGCTTCCCCAACATGTTCATCGGGATCGTCGCGTTCGCCGTCATCATCACCACGGCCATGGGCATCCTCGCCGGCGCCACGTTCGCCCGCTGGTACTGGCTGGGCCTGCAGGCGGGCGTGACCCTGGGCTTCGCCTTCGTGGTGTGGCTCTGGTCCCAGGCCCTGTACTCCATCCACATCCTGTGCCCGTTCTGCATGATTGTCTGGGCTGTCATGATTCCGATGTTTGTCTGGGTGAGCATCCGCAACGTGTCCCACGGCGTGATCCCGCTGCCGGCCGGCGCGGCCCGGATCCTGGGCGACTCCGGCTGGATCCTGACGGCGCTGCTCTACGTTGCCGTGATCGCGACGATCTTCTTCGCCTTCATCCAGGTCTTCGCCGGCACCTCCGGCTACTGAAGTTCCCAACCGCCGCGAGGTGACAGTTAAGGCCAATGTTCAGCGGGAACATTGGCCTTATCTGTCACCTCGGTGAGGCGGAACCCTGGAAACTCTTAGAACCAGATGCCGATCTCGCGCTCGGCGGATTCCACCGAGTCCGAGCCGTGGACCAGGTTCTGCTGGACCTTCAGGCCCCAGTCGCGGCCGAAGTCGCCGCGGATGGTGCCGGGCGCCGCCGTCGTCGGGTCCGTGGTGCCGGCGAGCGAGCGGAAGCCCTCGATCACGCGGTGTCCCTCGTAGACGGCCGCGACGACGGGTCCGCTGAGCATGAACTCGACCAGCGGCTCGTAGAACGGCTTGCCGAGGTGCTCCTCGTAGTGCTGCTCCAGCAGTTCCCGGCTCGCGTTGACCTTCTTGAGCTCGGCCAGGGCGTAGCCCTTGGCTTCGATCCGGCCGAGGATGGCGCCGGTCAGGTTGCGGGCGACGCCGTCGGGCTTGATCAGGACGAGGGTGCGCTCAAGGCTCACAGTTGCTCCAATGTGTCGGGGTGGGGTTGCGGTCAAAGTCTACGGGTTCCGGTTACGGGTTCTGGGCGCCGGCACCGGGCGCCGGTTCCGGGCCAGGACCAGGGCCCGGGCCCGGGCCCGGACCAGGGCCGCCGTCCGCCGGATGGGCGGCGTCCCAGGCGGCCTGCTCGCGTTCGCGCTGGCCCTCCTCGCGGTCGATCCGGATGCCGGTCCTGATCCCGTACCACCAGGCCGCCGCGAAGAGCACGCCCACGACGTACATCGTGGGCTCGACGATTCCGGCGAGGATCAGCACGAGCTGCAGGATCCAGCCCAGTCCCACGCCCCAGGGCCTGGAGACGACCGCGCAGGTGAACACGAGCACCAGGAACAGGGCGATCCCGACCGTGAAGATCAGGACCGGTGAAATCTCGCCGCGCCGCAGTCCGAAGACGGCCATGGTGCCGAACAGCACCACGAAGGCTTCCAGCAGCAGGACCGTGGAGGCGAACATGACCTTGGTGGAGCGTCGCTTCTTGGGCATGCCCGGGCGCCATTCGCGCTGGGCCTTGGTCAGTCGTGCCATCGCTTAGGCATCCGCCTTTCCGAGCAGGATCCGGGCTTCCGCGACGAGCGTGATGGACCCGGTGACCAGCACGCCGCCGGCGAGGTCCTCGTTGGCTTCGGCGCGTTCCACGGCCCATTCCAGGGCGTCGTCGAGCTTCTCGGCAACGTGGATGTCGTCCTCGCCGAAGCCCAGGTCCAGCGCGAGTTCGGCGAGGTCCTCGGCCGGCACCGCCCGGGGGGAATTGGACTGGGTGAAGCAGTAGTCCGCGTCGAGGCCGCCCAGGGATTCCTTGAGCTGGCGGAGGATCTCCTCGGCGTCCTTTTCGCGCAGGACGCCGACGACGACCACGAGTTTGGTGAAGCTGAACGCCTCGTGGATGGCCTCGGCCGAGACCCGGATGCCTTCGGGGTTGTGGGCCGCGTCCACGATGATGGTGGGCGCGGTGCGGACCACTTCGAGCCGCCCGGGGGACGTGACGGAGGCGAAGGCCTCCTGCAGGATCTCGGCGTCGAGCGCCTTCTCGCCGCCGAAGAAGGCCTCTAGGGCCGCGATGGCAACGGCGGCATTCTCGGCCTGGTGCGCCCCGTGCAGGGGCACCAGGAGTCCCTCGTAGCGGCCGGCGATGCCCTGGATGGTGACCATCTGGCCGCCGACGGCGACGGTCCGGGATTCGACGCCGAACTCCACGCCCTCGAAGCGGAACGGGACGTGCGTTTCCTTGGCCTTTTCCAGCAGCACCTGCGCCGCATCCACGGGCTGCGCGGCGCTGATCAGGAAGCCGCCGGGCTTGATGATGCCGGCCTTTTCGTGGGCGATGTCCCCGGTGGTGTCGCCCAGCAGGTCCGTGTGGTCCAGGGAGATCGGGGTGACGACGGCGACCTGGCCGTCGCCGACGTTGGTGGCGTCCGTGATGCCGCCCAGGCCCACCTCGATGACGGCGACGTTGACCGGCTGGTCCGCGAAGACGGCGAAGCCGAGGATGGTCAGGCACTCGAAGTAGGTCAGTCGGGGTTCGCCCTTGGCCTCGAGCTCGCCGTCCACGATGGCCAGGTACGGGCGGATCTCGTCCCAGATCCGGACGAAGGTCGCATCCGACACGGGAGCGCCGTCGATGCTGATCCGTTCCGTGACCTTGGACAGGTGCGGGCTCGTGTACCGGCCGGTGCTGAGCCCGTGCGCGCGCAGGCCGGCCTCGATCATCCGCGCCGTGGAGGTCTTGCCGTTGGTGCCGGTGATGTGGATGATCGGGTAGGCCTTCTGCGGCTCCCCCAGGATGTCCATCGCCCGGTGCAGCGGGGCCAGCCTCGGCTCCATCTTGTTTTCCGGGGCGCGTCCCAGCAGTTCGGCGTAGACGCTTTGTACGGAGAATTCGTCGGTCATGGGCTCAGGCCTCTACTTTGTCGGCGGTGGATTGTTCGGCCGGAACTTTTTCGACCGTGATCTGCGGTTCCTTGACGTCGGCCGGAACGGTGTCCAGCCGGACGGTCAGGGTCTCGGTCTGCACGAGCCCGGCGTGGGCCAGCAGCGCGCCGATGGTGCCCGGCGCCGCGGTGACGGTGGTGTGGATGCGGTCGCTGACGTTGAGTCCGGCGTCCTTGCGGGCCTGCTGGATGGCGCGGACCAGGTCCCGGGCCGTGCCCTCGGCCTCGAGTTCGGGTGTGACCTCGGTGTTGAGGACCACGAACCCGCCGCCGGGCAGGACGGCAGCTGCCCTTGTGGCAGGACCAGCCGCGGCGCCGGTGGCGGCTTCCGCCACGACGGTCTCGAGGGTGTATTCCTGCGGCTCGAGCCCGAGCCCGCCGGCGGTGACCACCCCGGCGTCGTCCACGGACCAGTCGCCGGATTTGGAGCCCTTGATGGCCTGCTGGACGTTCTTGCCCAGCCGCGGACCGGCGGCCCGGGCGTTGACCACGAGCTTCTGCTCGATGCCGAACTCCTCCGGGGAGGCGCTCCCGGCGTCGAGCAGGCGGACCGAGCGCAGGTTCAGTTCATCTTGGACGACGGCGGCGAACCCGGCCAGCGCGCCGGCGCCGGGCGCCACGACGGTGAGTTCCTGCAGCGGCAGCCGCACGCGGAGGTTGGCGGCCTTGCGCAGCGAGGATCCGGTGGAGCAGATCTGCTGGATCCGGTCCATCGCCTCGACGAGCCCGGCGTTGGCCGGGAACAGTTCAGCGTCCGGCCAGTCGGCCAGGTGCACGGAGCGTCCGCCGGTGAGCCCGCGCCAGATCTCCTCGGAGACCAGCGGCAGCAGCGACGCCGCCACGCGGCAGACAGTTTCCAGCGCCGTGTAGAGGGCGTCGAAGGCGTCCGCGTTCTCGTCGAAGAAGCGCTGCCGGCTGCGGCGCACGTACCAGTTGGTGAGCATGTCCAGGTAGCCGCGCAGTTCGTCGCAGGCCCCGGAGATGTCGTAGCTGTCCAGCGCGGCGGTCATGTTCCGGACCAGGTCGCCGGTGTTGGCCATGAGGTACTGGTCCAGGGTGTCGGCGTAGCCGTCGTAGCGCAGCTTCGCGTCGTACCCGGACGCTTGTCCACCAACTGCGTTAGAGGCGTTCGTGTACAGCGTGAAGAAGCTGTACACGTTCCACAGCGGCAGGATGACCTGGCGGACGCCGTCGCGGATTCCCGGTTCGGTGACCACGAGGTTGCCGCCGCGCAGGATGGGGCTGGACATCAGGAACCAGCGCATCGCGTCGGAGCCGTCGCGGTCCAGGACTTCCGAGACGTCCGGGTAGTTGCGCAGGCTCTTGGACATCTTCTGCCCGTCCGAGCCCAGCACGATGCCGTGGCTGATGACGTTCCGGAACGCCGGACGGTCGAACAGCGCCGTGGACAGGATGTGCAGCATGTAGAACCAGCCGCGGGTCTGGCCGATGTACTCGACGATGAAGTCCGCCGGGTTGTGGGTGTCGAACCAGGCCTCGTTCTCGAACGGGTAGTGGACCTGGCCGTAGGGCATGGAGCCGGAGTCGAACCAGACGTCCAGCACGTCCTCGACGCGGCGCATGACGGACTGGCCTTCCGCAGGAGTGCGGGGGTCGTCCGGGTTGGGCCGGGTCAGCTCGTCGATGAAGGGCCGGTGCAGGTCGACCTGTCCGTCCTTGTTCAGCGGCAGCCGCCCGAAATCGGCCTCGATCTCGGCGAGGGAGCCATAGACGTCGGTGCGCGGGTAGTCCGGGTCGGTGGACTGCCAGACCGGGATGGGGCTGCCCCAGTAGCGGTTGCGGCTGATGGACCAGTCGCGGGCGTTGGCGAGCCACTTGCCGAACTGGCCGTCCTTGACGTTGCCCGGGATCCAGTTGATCTCCTGGTTCAGCTCGGACATGCGGTCCTTGATCTTGGTGACCTCCACGTACCAGGAGGACACGGCCCGGTAGATCAGCGGGTTCCGGCAGCGCCAGCAGTGCGGGTAGCTGTGCTCGTAGCTGGCCTGGCGGATGAGACGGCCGCCGGCGCGCAGGACCTGGGTGATGGGCTTGTTCGCGTCGAACACCTGCAGCCCGGCAATCCCGGCGAGCGGGCCGTGGCCGAACATCGGCAGGAACTTCGCGCCCTCGTCCACGGACAGGACCACGGGGATGCCGGCCTCTTCACAGACCTTCTGGTCATCCTCGCCGTAGGCGGGCGCCTGGTGGACGATGCCGGTGCCGTCGGTGGTGGTGACGTACTCGGCCACGAGGAAGCGCCAGGCGTTCTCGGTGCCGAACTTCTCGGCGTCGTTGAGGTAGTCCCAGAGCGGCTCGTAGCCCAGCCCGTCCAGCTCGGCGCCGGTGTGGGTGGAGACGACGGCGGCCTCGGCGGCGGCGGCGCCCTCGGCGCCGTCGCCGTAGCCGAGGTCCTTGGCGTAGGAGCCCAGCAGGTCCGCGGCGAGCAGGAAGCTGCCCGTGACGGGCGCCTCGGCCGCGGCCGCCTTGATTCCGAGCGGGCCGGCGGGCAGCACGGCGTACGTGATGGAAGGCCCGACGGCGAGCGCCAGGTTGGTGGGCAGCGTCCAGGGGGTGGTGGTCCAGGCGAGCGCCTGGACGCCGGCGAGCTGCCGGGACAGCTCCGACTCCCCGGCCGTGATGGGGAACGTGACGGTGACGGTCTGGTCCTGGCGGTTCTTGTAGACGTCGTCATCCATGCGCAGCTCATGGTTGGACAGCGGCGTCTCGTCCTTCCAGCAGTAGGGCAGCACGCGGTAGCCGTTGTACGTCAGGCCCTTTTCGTGCAGCTGCTTGAAGGCCCACAGCACGGATTCCATGTATTCGACGTTGAGCGTCTTGTAGTCGTTCTTGAAGTCCACCCAGCGGGCCTGGCGGGTGACGTATTCCTGCCATTCGCCGGCGTACTTCATCACCGAGGAGCGGCAGGCGTCATTGAACTTGTCGATGCCCATGGCCTCGATCTGTTTCTTGTCCGTCATGCCGAGCTGCTTCATGGCTTCCAGTTCGGCGGGCAGCCCGTGGGTGTCCCAGCCGAAGCGGCGCTCCACCCGGTGTCCGCGCTGGGTCTGGTACCGGCCCACGAGGTCCTTGGCGTAGCCGGTCAGCAGGTGGCCGTAGTGCGGGAGGCCGTTGGCGAAGGGAGGCCCGTCGTAGAACACGAATTCGTTGCTGCCGGGCGTCCCGCCGGGCAGGTCGGGGCTGCGCTGGTCGATGCTCGCCTGGAAGGTGCCGTCCTCGTCCCAGTACTTGAGGATGCGCTCTTCGATCTCCGGGAACTTCACGGAGGCCGGCACACCAGAGGTGTTGGAAGCGGTGGTGGTGGCGCCTCGGCCGGCGGGAGCGGCGGAGGCCTTCGGGTAATAAGTCATCTCGACATCCTGGGTTGAGCTGGTGAACAAATTCAGGATGCGAGGACGGTCCGTACGCTGTTGTCCATTGCTGCTGTCCAACGTTGCCGGCACCGCGGTACCACCTCACTTACCGTCGCCGGGCCCCTGTGAGGGACAGAGCTCCGGCGTCGGCCGCTCATTACTGCTGTGACGGGCTTACCCGTCCGGTTCTACTGGCCCCCATGCGCCTGGTGGCGGCTGCTCACTGAAGCGGCTGATCATTGAAGCGGCGGGGGCGTTCTTCCGGAAGCTCACCGGTGATGGCCGGGTCAAAGCTGTTGCCACCAGTCTAACGGGTGTGCTGCGGGACTGGACAACCTAGACTCAGGCGCATGAGCTTGCCCGATGCCGGCCGCACCACCGGGCTGGGCCCCCGGCGCCGCGGGGCCCGGCTGTGGCGCGTGCTGGCGCTGCTGACGGCCCTGCCGCTGGCGGCGCTCACGGTCTTCCGTGCCGTGCCCGGCGAGTGGCCCGCGGCGGTGGAGCAGTGGCTGGCCTTCACGCCCTGGCTGGTGCTGCCCGCCGGCGCCGGACTGCTGTTCGCCGTGCTGGGCCGGCGCGCCTGGCTGATCGTGGTGGCTGCGGGGCTCCTGGCCGTGCAGCTGTTCTGGCTGTTCCCGCAGGACTATCTGTTCCCCCAGTCCAACGCCGGGGAGACCCCCGGGGGGACCGCCCGGGACACTCCGGCCGGCGGCGCACGGACGGTGCAGCTGAAGGTAATGGACATCAACGCGGAACTCGGCGGGGCGGATGCGGCCGAAATTGTGCGGCTGGTCCGGGACAACGGCATCGGGCTGCTGACCATCCAGGAGCACACCCCGGCGCTGCAGGAACGGCTGGCGGCCCAGGGGCTGGCCAGCCTGCTGCCGAACCGGATCAGCCGCCCCGTGAACGGTGCCGCCGGCAGCGCGTTCTACTCCCTTCATCCCCTGCAGCCGTTGGGTGCCCTGCCGGATTCCCAGTTCCAGGTGCCGACCGTCCGCCTCACCCTTCGCACGTACGGGCCGTCCGGCAGCCCGCCCGGCGGACAGACCGATGGGCAGTCCGCGGTTCTGGACGTGACGAATGTCCACGCGCAGCCGCCGGTTGGCGGCCGGGTCGAACGGTGGCGCAGTGATCTCGCCGCGATCGGCAGGCTTACGGCCGGTCCGGGGAACCTGCTGCTGGCCGGCGACTTCAACGCCACCTACGACCATTCCGAGTTCCGCCAGATCCTGCACGGCGGCCCCGGCGGCCGGCAGATGGTGGACGTGGGAACGGCCGTCGGGTCGCGGCTGGTTCCCACCTGGCCGATGGACGGGCAGCTGCTGCCCGGAGTCGTGATCGACCACCTGGTCACCAGCCCGCAGGTGCGCGCCACCGCCTATTCGGTGCACCGCGTGGCCGGGACGGACCACGCCGCCATCATGGCGACGCTGGCCGTCCCGGCAGCACCCTGACCCATGACGCGCCCGGCGCCCATGGCCAGCAGAGGATCGCCCGCCAATAATGGACCCATGAACACCACGGCACCGATGGCCCGGCCGGGCTTGGACCCCGGGCCGGCCTTGAACTCCCGCCCGGGCTTGGACTCCCGGCGGCCCGGCGTGTGGCGTGCGGTTCTGCTGACCGCACTGGCCATGGTGCTGGCCCTTCCCGGGGCTGTGCTCACGGCGGTCCGGATCGGCCCCTGGGAGCCGGGAACGCCCTGGCCCCAGCTGCTGGCGGGCTATCCGCTGACGGTGCCTCTGACCCTCGCCGCGGTGCTGGCGGCACTCCTGATCGGGCGGCGCCGCCGGGTCCGCCTCGTCGTCTCGGCGGGCGTGCTCCTGTTGCTGGTCATCCAGCTCGCGATGCTGGCACCGCGGATGGTCCCGCTTGCCGGGGAACGCAGTACGGCGACGCTGGCCGCCCCCACGGTGGCGGGCCACGGCAGGCACCTGACGGTCATGTCCCTGAACCTCGGCAGCTCGGAGGTGGATGCGGCCGCTGTGCTTGAGGCGGTGGCGGCGAACGACGTCGACATTCTGGCGCTGCCGGAACTGAACCCGGTTTCTCTGGAGCGCCTTGACCAGGCGGGCATCGGCCGCCTGCTGCCGTACCGGGTCACCGACGTCGACTGGGCGAATGTCGGAAACGGGATTTTCTCGGCCTTCCCGCTGACGACGCCGGGCCGCGTCCCCGGCAGCGGGTTCTTCCAGAGCAGGGCCGTGGCCGAGGTGCCGGGCATCCCGGGAGGGATTCGCCTGACCTCGGTGCATGTGAACTCCCCCCGGCCCGGGCACGTGCCCCGCTGGCGGAAGGACCTCGCCGAACTCCTCGAGCTGCAGCAGGGCGCGCCCGCGGAGGTTCCGGAAGTACTGCTCGGCGACTTCAACGCAAGTCTGGACCACCGCGGGCTGCGGAAGCTCCTGTCCACCGGGCTCACCGACGCCGCGTCGGCCACCGGCCGGGGACTGTGGCCGACGTGGCCCGCGAACTCACCGGCTCCCCCGTTCGTGCAGATCGACCACGTCCTGGCCAGCAGGGAGTTTGCGGTGGTGTCCTTCCAGACCCTCCCCATCCCGGGCTCGGACCATCTGGCCGTGGTGTCGGAGCTGGCGTACCGCGGCTGACGGCGGGCGCCCCGGCACCCCCAAAGCCCCGCGGGGTAACGCCCTTGGCTGTCGAACTAGCCCTTGCGGATCAGCTTGTAGTTGGCGGCCTGCGCCACCGGCCGGATCACGATCTGGTCCAGGTTGACGTGGTGCGGTGCCGCGACGGCGTAGCGGACCACCTCGGCGACGTCGGCGGCGGTCAGCGGCTTCTCGACGCCCTGGTAGACCTTCGCCGCGGCTTCCTCGCTGCCGAGCCGGTTGAGCGCGAACTCCTCGGTCTGCACCAGGCCGGGAGCCACCTCGATGACACGGACGTTGTGCTCGGCCTCCTCCAGGCGCAGGGCGCCGGTGACGGCGTGCTGGGCGAACTTCGCCGCGTTGTAGCCGCCGCCGCCCTCGTAGGCGGCCAGGCCCGCGCTCGAGGTCAGGTTCAGGACGGTGCCCTCGCCGCAGGCGCGCAGCATGGGCAGGAAGGCGCGGGTGAGCTTCATGGTGCCGAGGACGTTGACCTGGAACATCCACTCCCAGTCCTCCGTCCTGGCGTCGCCCACCTTGTCCGCCCCGCGGGCGCCGCCGGCGATGTTGATCAGGGTGTCGATGCCGCCCGCGCGGGTGACCTCGTCCAGCAGCCGGGCGACGTCGGCGTCGTCCGTGACGTCGGCGGGGACGGCCACGGCGCCGGTCTCCGCCGCGAGCGCCTCGAGCCGGTCCGCGCGTCGGGCGACGGCGAAGACCGTCCAGCCTTCGGTCCGGAGTGCGCGCACGGTGGCCTCTCCGATCCCGGTGCTGGCGCCGGTGACTACTGCTGCCTTGGCTGCTGCTTTGTTCTGGATTCCCTCAGTCATGGCACCACCCTAACGTCTCGGCTCCGACTCCCCGGTACGGTTGCGCCGGATGAAATCAAGCAGCACGCGTGCGTGGCTGATCTCCGGCTCGCGCGGCCAGAGCCGGTCCCCGGCACCCGGCAGCCGTCGTCGGCCGCGGGCTCATCGCAGATGCGCTTAATCACCAGGATGCCGGCCCCGTTGCCCGTACGGCGCCTGCTGCTGCCGGGTGCCGCCGCGGAGCATGAAACAATTGCTCCATGGCTGAAGACACGCAGGGTACAGACACGCCCACCACCGCCCCCATCAATGTTCCGGACAAGCCCGCCCTGGAGGGGCTCGAAGCCGCCCTCACGCGGCGCTGGCTTGACGAAGGGACCTACAAGTTCAATCCGGAGACCACCCGGGAGCAGGTCTACTCGATCGACACCCCCCCGCCCACCGCGTCGGGATCCCTGCACGTGGGGCACATGTTCTCCTACACCCAGACCGACGTCCTGGCGCGCTACCAGCGCATGACCGGCAAGAACGTCTTCTACCCGATGGGCTGGGACGACAACGGCCTGCCCACCGAACGCCGCGTGCAGAACTACTACGGCGTGCGCTGCGACCCTACCACCGCTTACGACGCCGGCTACCGGCCGCCCGCCGAGCCCGCCAAGAACCAGCGCGACTTCGACGTCGTCTCGCGCCGGAACTTCATCGAGCTGTGCGAGGAACTCGCCGTCGAGGACGAGAAAGTCTTCGAGAACCTGTTCCAGACCCTCGGCCTGTCCGTGGACTGGGACCTGACGTACCGCACCATCGATGACAAGTCCCGGGCCATCTCGCAGCGCGCCTTCCTGGCGAACCTCGCCGCGGGCGACGCCTACATGGCCGAGGCCCCCACCCTCTGGGACGTCACCTTCCGCACGGCGGTGGCCCAGGCCGAACTCGAGGACCGCGAAGTCGCGGGTGCCTACTACCGCTACCCGTTCTTCACCGAAGACGGCGAGAAGATCTACATCGAGACCACCCGCCCGGAACTCCTGGCGGCCTGCGCGGCCCTGGTGGCAAACCCCGACGACGAACGGTACCAGCCGCTGTTCGGCAAGAAGGTCACCTCTCCCCTGTTCGGCGTCGAGGTTGAGGTCAGGGCCCACCCGCTGGCCAAGGCGGACAAGGGATCCGGCGCCGCCATGGTCTGCACCTTCGGCGACCTCACCGACGTCACCTGGTGGCGGGAACTCCAGCTCCCGACCCGCGCGATCGTGGGCCGCGACGGCCGCATCATCGGCGAGACCCCGGACTGGATCACCACCGACGAAGGCCGCGCCAGCTTCGCCGCGATTGCGGGCAAGACGGTCTTCAGCGCCAAGGAAGCCGTGGTGGAACAGCTGTCCGCCGCCGGACTGCTCGACGGCGAGCCGAAGAAGATCATGCACCCCGTGAACTTCTTCGAGAAGGGCGACAAGCCCCTCGAAGTGGTGACGTCCCGCCAGTGGTACATCCGCAACGGCGGCCGCGACGCGGACCGCCGCGAACGCCTGATCGCGCGCGGCCACGAGATCGAATTCCACCCCGCCTTCATGCGCTCGCGCTACGAGAACTGGATTTCCGGACTGAACGGCGATTGGCTGGTCTCCCGCCAGCGCTTCTTCGGCGTGCCGGTACCGGTCTGGTACCCGCTGGACGCCGACGGGAATCCCGCATACGACGCCCCGATCGTGCCCTCCGACGCGCAGCTGCCGGTGGACCCGGCAGCGGAAACCGCACCGGGCTACGAGGAAGCCCAGCGCGACGTGCCCGGCGGGTTCACCGGCGACGCCGACGTCCTGGACACCTGGGCGACGTCCTCCCTGACACCGCAGATCGTGGGCGGCTGGAGCACCGACGAGGCGCTCTTCGCCAAGGTCTACCCCTTCGATGTGCGCCCGCAGGGCCACGACATCATCCGCACCTGGCTGTTCTCCTCGGCCGTCCGGGCCGATGCCCTGCAGGACACCGCCCCGTGGAAGCACGCGGCCATCTCCGGCTGGATCCTGGACCCGGACCGCAAGAAGATGTCCAAGTCCAAGGGCAACGTGGTGGTCCCCACCGACGTGCTGGAGGAGTACGGCTCGGATGCCGTCCGTTACTGGGCGGCCTCGGCCAAGCTCGGCGCGGACACGGCGTACGAGATCGCGCAGATGAAGATCGGCCGCCGGCTGGCCATCAAGCTGCTGAACGCTTCCAAGTTCGTGCTGAACCTGGGCGCCACCGAGGACTCGGTGGTTTCCGGGGACCTCTCGGTGCTCAGCAACCCCCTGGACCGGGCCGTGCTGGCCCAGCTCGCCGACGTCGTGCGGCAGGCCACCAAGGCGTTCGACAACTACGACTATGCCCGGGCCCTGCAGATCACCGAGAGCTTCTTCTGGCACTTCACCGACGATTACGTGGAGCTCATCAAGGACCGCGCCTATGGTGCCGCCGGAGACGCCCAGCAGGCTTCCGTGCTGGCGGCGCTGGCGACGAGCCTGGACACGCTGCTGCGGCTGTTCGCCCCGTTCCTGCCCTTCGCCACGGAGGAGGTCTGGAGCTGGTGGCGCACCGGTTCCGTGCACCGCGCGCAGTGGCCCTCCGCGGTGGAGATCGACGGCGACACCACCTTGCTGGCGACCGTCGGGACCGCGCTGAGCGGCATCCGCAAGGCCAAGTCCGAGGCCAAGGTCAAGCAGCGCACCGAGGTCCTCTCCGCGACCATCACGGCCACGGAGTCCCTCACCACGCAGCTGAAGGCCGGCCTGGCCGACCTCAAGGCCGCGGCCAACGCCCGTGAACTGGAGCTGGTGGCCGGGGACGGCGAACTGACGGTGAGCGACGTCGTCCTGGCCGCCCCCGAGGAGCCTGCGCAGGCCTAGCGGCGGCGGGCCATCCGCTCCTCGGCGGTGTGGATGGCCCACGCGGCATTGACGAGGCCGACGTGGCTGAACGCCTGCGGGAAGTTGCCCAGCAGTTCATCGCCGTCACGGGAGACCTGTTCGGCCATCAGGCCCAGGTCCGTGGCGAACGCGGCGGCCCGTTCGAAGACAACCCGGGCCCGTTCGGTGTGGCCGGCGAGGGCAAGGGCCTGGGCCAGCCAGAAGGTGCACAGCAGGAACGTGCCTTCCTCGCCGGGGAAGCCGTCCTCGCCCAGGTAGCGGAACACCAGGCCCCTGCTGTCCGTGAGCCGCTGCTCGATGGCCTCGATCGTGGCCAGCATGCCGGGGTCGTCCGGCGGCAGGAAGCCCACAATGGAGAGCATCAGGGCCGAGGCGTCGAGCTCGTCGTAACCGTAGGCCTGGGTGTAGGCGTTCGCCGCAACGCTCCAGCCGTTCGTCCGGATGGAATCCTCGATCCGGGCCCGCACCCCGGTCCAGTACGGGACCTTGTCGGCCGCGTGCAGGACCTCGGCCAGGGTGATGGCCCGGTCCATCGCGACCCAGCACATGAGCTTGGAATGCAGGTAGTGGCGGGGGGCGCCCCGGACCTCCCAGATGCCCTGGTCCGTGGACTGCCAGCGCGCGGCGGCGGCGTCTGCCGCGTCCGCGAGGAACCGCCGGGTTTCCGGTTCCATGTCCGCGAGGAACTGCGGCAGGGTGGCGGCGGCATCGAGCAGCTCCCCGTAGACGTCGAGCTGGCGCTGGTTCCAGGCGCCGTTGCCCACCCGGACCGGGGAACTGTCAGCCCAGCCTGGCAGGCGGGGAAGTTCCCGTTCGGACAGGTCCCGCTCCCCGCCGACCCCGTACATGATTTGAAGGTCGGCGCCGCCGGCCAGTTGGCTGGCGGCCGCCGAGGCCATGAACCGGAAGAAATTTCCGGCCTCGTCCGGGCAGGCCGCGACCCAGAGCGCCTGCAGGGTCATGCTCGCGTCCCTGATCCAGGTGTAGCGGTAGTCCCAGTTGCGCGTTCCCCCGGCGACCTCCGGCAGGGACGTCGTCGGGGCGGCCACGATCGCGCCGGTCGGGTAGTAGCTGAGGGCCTGCAGGATCCGGCCGCTGGTGGCGACGAGGTCCTTCCAGGGGCCCCGGTAGCCCTGGTGCAGCTCCGACCAGCTGCTCCAGCCCTCCAGAGTGTCCGCGAGCCGGCGGGCGATCTCAGCCTGGGTCCAGAAGGACGGCCAGTCCTGCCAGCTGTGCCGGTGGTGGAGGGCGAAGCCCTGGACGTCCCCGGCCCGCAGTGTCACCCGGGCGCGCGCGGTGTCCCCGCTGAACTCGAACGGGACCGCGGTGGAGAACGCCATGACGTCCGCCCCGCCGCGGGCCAGGAAGCCGCCGTCGGCGTCGTAGAGCAGCGGGGTGATCAGGCCGTACTCCGGGCGGGGTGCGAAGACCACGTCCACGTCCACTTCCCCCCGGGTGCAGGAGACCTGCCGGAGCAGGACGCCGGGTGCCTGTGCGCCGAGGTCGTGACCCCGCGCTCCGTCGCCGAGCACGAGGGCGTCCGTCACGGTCACGCTTCCGCCCGGGCAGGTGTGGACCGTCTCCAGTACCATGGTGGGTCCGAGGTACCGCCGGCTCGAGGACTGCACGCCGGCCGGCCGGATCGACCAGAACCCGGCCTCCCCGCCCAGGAGCCGGCCGAAGACCGAGGGACTGTCGAAGCGCGGGAAACACAGCCAGTCCACCGATCCGGCGGCGCTCACCAGCGCGGCGGAGCGGCAGTCGGACAGGAGGGCATAGGCCGCAATGGGTTCGCTGCTCATGGCTATACCCTGACGGAATAATGCCCCGCGGGCCAGCCCTCTCCTGCCGTTAAATTTCCCGGGCACGCCGTTCCCGGGCAGGTAGATTTCGGGCCGTTGTTTTCGGGCAAAGGGGAAGCCCCATCAGCGTATTGCCGTCGGTGGGGCTTCGACTTTCGATTGTCTCGTGACGTCTGTGACAACCTGGCAGGATCCTTGGATTTTCAGGTCTTCCTACCTCGTCACTGGTAGCCATCATCTGACTTTGCCGAAGGCTGCGTCAGATGAGTGTCACTGAATCTTTGGTTCCTGCGTCCCGCTTCTCTCGAAGTGGGTAAATTCAATTGTTCTCCCCTGCCGGGAGATGCACAAGAGCCCCGGAAGAACTACAGCAGCGTAATTCTCCGTGCTTAGTTGAAGGACGGGCTTTCGGTCCGGCTGCGCTTGATTTCATAGAAGTACGGGAAGGAGGCCAGCGTCACGGTGGCGTCCCAGAGCCGCCCGGCGTCCTCGCCGCGTGGGATGCGGGTCAGGACGGGGCCGAAGAAGGCGGTGCCGTTGAAGGCGACGACGGGCGTGCCCACGTCCTGGCCGACGAGGGAGATGCCGGCTTCGTGGCTGGTGCGCAGCCGGGCATCGACGTCATCGCTCTTGCCTGCTGCGGCGAGCTCCGGCGGCAGTCCCACTTCGGCCAGGGACTTGGCGATGACCTCGTCGATGTCGCCGTTGCCCTCGTTGTGGATCTTGGTGCCCATGGCGTCATAGAGGGCCTTGATGTACTCGCTGCCGTGCTGTTCGGCCGCGGCGGTGATGACCCGCACCGGGGCCCACGCCTTGAGCATGAACTCCTTGTACTGCGCGGGAAGTTCGTCGCGTCCCTCGTTCAGCACGGCGAGGCTCATGACGTGCCACTCGGTGGTGATGTCCCGGACAGCCTCCACTTCGCCGATCCAGCGGGAGGTGACCCATGCGAAGGGGCACATCGGGTCAAACCAGAAGTCGGCCTTGTTGGAAACGGTTTCAGGCACAGGTGTTCTCCTTGGGTAAGTCAGCGGGGAAATTGCGCCGCAGTCCATCGGATGCAGCGCCACATCAAACGCGGGGCCACATCAAACGGACGGGCGCATCAACACATGACAGCGACCCGCGCCCCGGATTTATTCCGGCTCAGGCCGACTTGCGGCGCTTGACGTCATGCGCGATCAGGGTGGCCGGGGCCTTCTTGGCCACGACGGCTTCGGTGATCACCACGGTGGCGACGTCATCGCGGCTCGGGAGGTCGAACATGACCGGAAGCAGGACTTCCTCCATGATGGCGCGCAGGCCGCGCGCTCCGGTGCCGCGCTCGAGGGCCTGGTCGGCGATCGTGTTCAGGGCCTCCTCGTCGAAGACCAGCTCGACGCCGTCGAGCTGGAACATCTTCTGGTACTGCCTGACGAGGGCGTTCTTGGGCGTGGACAGGATCTGGATCAGCGCCGCGCGGTCCAGGTTGGACACCGTGGTGATGACCGGGAGCCGGCCGATGAACTCGGGGATGAGCCCGAACTTCAGCAGGTCCTCGGGCATGACCTCGCCGTAGGAATCCGTGGTGTTCTTGACCTCGTTGAGCGGGGCGCCGAAGCCGATGCCCTTGCGCCCGGAGCGGGAGCCGATGATCTCTTCAAGGCCGGCGAAGGCGCCGGCCACGATGAACAGCACGTTGGTGGTGTCGATCTGGATGAATTCCTGGTGCGGATGCTTGCGTCCGCCCTGCGGCGGAACCGAGGCGACGGTGCCTTCGAGGATCTTCAGCAGCGCCTGCTGCACGCCCTCGCCGGAGACGTCCCGGGTGATGGAGGGGTTCTCGCTCTTGCGCGAGATCTTGTCGATCTCGTCGATGTAGATGATGCCCTGTTCGGCCTTCTTGACGTCATAGTCGGCGGCCTGGATGAGCTTCAGCAGGATGTTCTCGACGTCCTCGCCCACGTAGCCGGCTTCGGTCAGGGCCGTGGCGTCGGCGACAGCGAACGGGACGTTCAGGCGCCGGGCCAGGGTCTGCGCCAGGTAGGTCTTGCCGCAGCCGGTGGGGCCGATCAGGAGGATGTTGGACTTGGCGATCTCGACGTCGTCGTGGTGGACGCCGTCGGCGAGGTTGCTGCTCTTCGGGGCGTGTCCGGACTGGATGCGCTTGTAATGGTTGTAGACCGCGACGGCGAGCGAACGCTTGGCGGGCTCCTGGCCGATCACGTATTCCTGCAGGAAATCGAAGATCTCGCGGGGCTTGGGCAGTTCGAAACTGCCCAGGTCGGCTACTTCGGCGAGTTCTTCTTCAATGATCTCGTTGCAGAGTTCAATGCACTCGTCGCAGATGTAGACGCCGGGCCCGGCAATGAGTTTCCGTACCTGCTTCTGGCTCTTTCCGCAGAAAGAACACTTCAGCAGATCCGTGCTCTCGCCAATCCGAGCCATATGTGAACCCCTTTAGTATCTTGCTGCTGCCTGTTTCGAACGGTAAGCAGCCTTGCACCATTACTGGAATCACGGGCGATCCCAGGAGGCGACGGCCGTGACATGTTCCACTCTAGGTCACTTTCCCCCTGTTGGGTGGAAAGCGGACGCCGGTGCGGCCATTTGGGTGAGCCGCACCGGCGTCGTGGACTTTCTTCTTACCTGGTGGTGAGAGCCTGGGGCTTCATCTTGCGGGAGTCAAGGACCTGGTCGATCAGGCCGTAATCCATGGCCTCGGCGGCGGTGAGGATCTTGTCGCGCTCGATGTCGTTGTTGACCTGCTCCGGCGTGCGGCCCGAGTGCTTGGCCAGCGTGTCTTCAAGCCAGGCCCGCATCCGCATGACCTCGGCCGCCTGGATCTCCAGGTCGGAGGCCTGCCCGCCCTGTCCGCCGGACAGCGAGGGCTGGTGGATCAGGACGCGGGCGTTGGGCAGCGCCAGTCGCTTGCCCGGCGTGCCGGCCGCGAGGAGCACGGCGGCGGCGCTGGCCGCCTGGCCCAGGCAGACGGTCTGGATTTCCGGCCGGATGTACGTCATGGTGTCGTAGATCGCGGTCATGGCGGTGAAGGAGCCGCCCGGAGAGTTGATGTACAGCGTGATGTCGCGGTCCGGGTCCGTGGACTCGAGTACCAGAAGCTGCGCCATCACGTCGTCGGCGGAGGCATCGTCAACCTGGACGCCCAGGAAGATGATGCGGTCCTCGAACAGCTTCGTGTAGGGGTCCTGGCGCTTGAAGCCGTACGGGGTACGCTCTTCGAACTGCGGCAGCACGTAGCGGCTGCTCGGCAGGTTGCCGGCAGTCGATCCGAAATTGTAGTTCATGTCCATTGCTCCTGAATTCATCTCTGTCTACGTACCGGTCAGTTCTCGGAGGCAGCGCTGCCGGCAGCGCCGGTGCTGTTGCCGGTGCCATTGCCGCCGTTGGCGTTGGTTCCGCCGCCGCCTGCCACGGAGCCCGCGTGCGCCGCGATCTTGTCGAAGAAGCCGTAGTCGAGGGCTTCGATCGCAGTGAACCACTTGTCGCGGTCGTTGTCCTTGAGGATGGTTTCCACGCTCTGCCCGGTCTGGTCGGCGGTCAGATCGGCCATGACCTTCTTCATGTGCAGGATCAGCTCGGCCTGGATCTTGATGTCCGAGGCCGTGCCGCCGATGCCGCCGGAAGGCTGGTGCATCAGGATCCGGGCGTTGGGGGTGGCGTAGCGCTTGCCCTTGGTGCCTGAGGAGAGCAGGAACTGGCCCATGGAGGCGGCGAGGCCGGTGGCCACGGTGACGACGTCGTTCGGGATGAACTGCATGGTGTCATAGATCGCCATGCCGGCGGTGACGGAGCCGCCCGGTGAGTTGATGTAGAGGTAGATGTCCTTTTCGGGGTTCTCTGCCGAAAGCAGCAGCAGCTGGGAGCAGATCGCGTTGGCATTCTCGTCGCGGACCTCGGAGCCGAGCCAGATGATGCGCTCTTTCAGCAGGCGGTTGTAAATGTAGTTGTCCTGGGCGGCCGGATCGACGGTAGCCATCCGCGGTGCCCCTGCTTGCTGTGACATATGTACTTACCTCTCACTGGCGACGGTGACGTCACTTGACGACATCACTGAACTTTCCTACTTGGACACTAACGGTTTTCCCGGCCGCTTTGTGCTCGGGCGCGGGGCTGTTCGCTGACGGCGCACGATTGCCGGGGAGGGTTCATCACCGGCTTAAAAAGCCGCACCCCCGGAGCAAAGATCCGGGGGTGCGGGCTGGGACTACGGGAACAGGAAGTGTTAGAACTTCACTGCTGCCGGGTCATCGTTCTTGGCGGTCTCGGTTGCTGCCTCTTGGGAAGCGGTCTCCTCGACATCGGCTTCGGTCCCGGCGGCTGCCTGGACGGCTGCTTCTTCGCCGCCCGGGCGGACGAAGTCGCTGAGGTCAACCTTGTTGCCCTCCGAGTCGGTCACGTCGGCCTGGCCCAGGACGACGGCGAGTGCCTTGCGGCGGCGCACCTCGGAAACCATCATGGGGACCTGGCCGCTCTGATCGATGATCTGCGCGAACTGGTTCGGATCCATGCCGTACTGGCTGGCGCTCGTGACGATGTAGTCGATCAGCTCGTTCTGGCTGACGCTGACGTCTTCCTTGTCCGCGATGGCGTCGAGGATGACCTCGTTCTGGAAGGCACGCGCGGTGTTGGCCTTGACCTCGGCGCGGTGCTCTTCGGTGTCGTGCTCGCCCTCGCCGTGGGAATTCTCCGCGCTGAAGTGCTGCTCAAGCTGCTCGTCGACGACGGATTCGGGGACGGGAACCTCGATGAGCTCGACGAGCTTGTCGAGGACCTTGTCGCGGGCCTCAACGCCCTGTTCGACGACCTTGGACTCGACGGCCTGCTTGGCGAGGTCCTCGCGGAGTTCAGCCAGGGTGTCGAACTCCGAGGCCAGCTGGGCGAAGTCGTCGTTGGCCTCGGGAAGTTCGCGTTCCTTGACGGACTTGACCACTACCTTGACCTGGGCGGCTTCGCCGGCGTGCTCGCCGCCCACGAGGGTGGTGTCGAAGATGGCGTCCTCGTCCACGCTGAGGCCGGTGACGGCTTCGTCGAGGCCTTCGAGCATGGTGCCGGCACCGACCTGGTAGGACAGGCCCGACGCGGAATCGACTTCGGTGCCGTCGACGGACGCAGCGATGTCGATGGTCAGGAAGTCGCCGTCGGCGGCGGGACGGTCCAGGGACTTCAGCGTGCCGAAGCGGCCGCGGAGTTCGTCCAGGGCCTTGTCGACGTCGGCGTCGGCGGATTCGGCCGCGGCGACCTCGACCTTGATGCCGGCGTAGTCCGGCAGCTCGATCTCGGGGCGGACGTCAACCTCGGCGTGGAACTTGAGTTCACCGTCGGTGGCGGACGGGTCCGGAACCTCGGTGATTTCGACCTCGGGACGGCTCAGCGGGCGGATGCCGGTCTCCTGGACAGCGGCCTGGTACCAGCCGTTGAGGCCTTCGTTGATGGCCGTCTCCAGGACGTAGCCGCGGCCGACGCGCTGGTCAATAAGCTTGGAGGGGACCTTGCCCTTGCGGAAACCGGGGACCTGGATCTGCGAAGCAACAGTCTTGTATGCCTCTGCGATGCTGGGCTTCAATTCCTCAAAGGGGACCTCAACATTGAGCTTGACCCGCGTGGGGGTGAGGTTCTCGACAGCGCTCTTCACAGTCTAAGTACTCCTGGTTTGGGGGGATGGGGCTCTGCATTGCCACGTTCTGGCCATATGCGCAGAGTCGGGGTGACAGGATTTGAACCTGCGACTTCCTGCTCCCAAAGCAGGCGCTCTAGCCAAGCTGAGCTACACCCCGTAAGTGCACAGAACAGTCTACGGTCATACCGCGCCGATTTGCACATTTGACACCGGGGCCCTGCATTGGGTTTAGTTGTATCCGGCTTCATAAAGCCGCCCGGAAGTTTCCCGGTCCGGCCTGGTCCACAAAACCTGGTCCGCACACGGGCAGCCGAAGTGAATTCCCGGGGACGTAGCTTAGTGGTAAAGCCTCAGTCTTCCAAACTGATGATGCGGGTTCGATTCCCGTCGTCCCCTCCAGCACGGGACGTGTACAGATACGAAAAGGGCCCCTCTCCGGAGGGGCTTTTTTCATGCCTGCTGGCAGCCCGGGCACCAGTAGAGCTTCCGCGCGCCCAGCTCCGCCAGCGCCACCGCCGATCCGCAGTCCCGGCACCCGAGGCCCTGCCGCCGGTACACGAAGTGGGCCTCGTCGGCCGCCGGCAGCCCGGCGTCGGGCCCGCCGGCGGCGGTGCCCCAGTAGCGCGGAGGCGTGGTGATGATCCGGCCGTCGCGGACGCCGTCGGACATCACCGCCACGGTGTCATCCCAGAGCCGGCGCGCCGCGTCCGCGGGCAGCGCCGTTCCGGGAAGCCAAGGGTCCAGGCGCTGCCGGAACAGCAGTTCGGCGCGGTACACATTTCCGACGCCGGCGATCAGCTTCTGGTCCATCAGCAGCGCGGCGAGGGGCGTGCGCCTGGCCAGCATCCCGGCGACGAAACTGTCCCGGTCGCCGGGAAGGTTGCGCAGCGGATCCGGGCCCAGCCTGGCCCTGACGGCTTCCGCTTCCGCCCCGGTGATCGCTTCGCACGTGGTGGCCCCGCGGAGGTCGGCCCAGCCGTGGGCGCCGGCGAGCCGCACCCGGACGGCGCCGACGGGCGCGGGCGGCCCCGCGTAGGCGTCCGCCCCGGCGGCGGCCCCGCGCTCGTCATCGACACGCTCGTCATAGACCTCCCGCTCCCCCACCTTGCGCGGCGCCCCGATGCTGGAGGCGCCACGGAAGGTGGCGTCGCCGCCGAAGTCCCAGGCGCCGTAGAGGCCCAGGTGGACGTGGAGCACCAGGCCGTGCTCGAAGTCCAGGAACAGGTGCTTCCCCTGCGCGGCGGCGCCGGTGAGGGTGTGGCCGTCCAGCAGCGCCGCGCCCTGGGCAAACCTGCCCTGCGGGCTGGAGACCGCCAGGTCCTCCCCCGCGAAGACGTCCCCGAACTGGCGCGCCAGCCGGTGCACCGAGTGCCCTTCGGGCATTACTGGACGACCTCGCCGGTGCGCTCGTACGCGGCGATCTTGCCGATCCGGCGGACGTGGCGCTCATCGTTGCTGAAGGGCTCGGCGAGGAAGGCCTCAATGATGGCCGTGGCCTCCTCGACGCTGTGCTGGCGGCCGCCGACGGCGACGACGTTGGCGTCGTTGTGCTCCCGGGCCAGCTTGGCGGTGGACAGGTTCCAGGCCAGCGCGGCGCGTACGCCCCTGACCTTGTTGGCCGCGATCTGCTCGCCGTTGCCGGAGCCGCCCAGCACGATCCCCAGGGCGCGGGTGCCGGCTTCCTGGTCGGCCACGACGGCGCGGGCGGCGTTGATGCAGAAGGACGGGTAGTCGTCCTGCGCGTCGTAGGTCTGGGGCCCGTGGTCGATCATTTCGTAGCCCCGGGCGCCGAGGTAGCTGACGAGATGGGCGCTGAGCTCCATGCCGGCGTGGTCGGTGGCGATGTGAACGCGCGGGAAGTCATTGGAAGTAGTCACGGCGGATCCGTTCAGTCGGGCACCGGCAGTTCGGGGATCGGGGCTGCCGGGCGGGGGTGGGGGCTGGTCCAAGCCTACTAGGGCGGCGTAACCGCACCCTCGCCGCTACGCACAGTCCTTGACCCCCTTGGCGCATGCCTCCTAGTGTTAAGCCAAATCTTCTGGGGAGGTCCTCACTATCGGGGAGGCGCCATGTCCTCATCGGATGCCCAAAACAGCAAACCAAAGGCAGCCGCCAATAATCCGAAGCCACTTTGGAAGAGACCCGTCTCGTGGGCAGTGGCTATTATCCTGGCAGCCCTGGCAGCATCGTTGACCGACGTGATCAAGCCCATAATCACTGCTGGAATCAATCAGATCACGGAGACGGGGGACCCCGTGGCCTTTCGGACGGAAGTTCACCAGGGCGCGGGTGATGTCACGCTGCCGCCCGACGCATCCCTATCAGGGGAGGACCTGGCGGCACTGGAGCCCATGAGACTCCAAGGACAAATCGAGTCGTTGAAAAAACGGGGCGCGGTTGTTGCCGGCGGGCAGACCCTGATGGTCACGCTGAGGGGAAACCGGACGGACCCTGTTCGGGTCACGGACCTCCGGGACGCCTCTGCATGCACTGGCCTCCGACGCGGAACGCTCCTGCGGATGGGTGCTCCCATGCCATACGAAGACCTGTCGCTTCGGATCGGGCTCCAGGTTGGCGATTCATCTTCTGAAGCGAAGCAGTGGGACGAGAAGTCCCTGTCCTTCCGGCCCTACTTTCCCGACAAGACAATAACTCTGAAGAAAGGTGAGGAGCAGGTAATCAACATCGACCTGTATCCGGCTGCGGGCAAGGTTTGCCGGCCCCAGGTGCAAATGACCGTCATCCATCGAGACCAGAAACGCATCCAACAACTGGTGCCCGAATCCCAGCAGGTTCCGCTCATGGCCTCGGAGCCTGCTGAAGCGGAGCCGCGGTATTCCCGTGTCTATATAGGGGGAAACTTCTGCAGGAAGTTTGTGGCGGCGCCTCCCGACTGGGAGCTGGTCAACAAAGAGGTCATTTGTGGACCCGGGAATTCTCCGCCGCGCTAAGAGTTCCGCGGCTCACAAACCAGCGGCTTCGCCGTTCCGGCGGGCGCGTGCCGCCACCTGGGACAGGACCTGCGCGATGTTGTCCGCCGAGGCGATGCTTCCGCCGCTCACCGTCAGCTGCCGCCCGTCGGAAGAATCGACGACGACGGCCGGGCCGCTGCTGACCAGCAGGGCAGTGGCGGCGCCGTGGCTCCGGTAGCCCCAGCCGCCGTAATCGGCGGCCTTGACCTCCTTCGGCGTCGCGGCCTCGATCGCCGCCGCGGGGACGTCCATGACCCGCACGAAGCCCGCGGCGAACACCCGGAACCCGCTCCGGTCAACCCGGATGCGGGCGACCAGGAGGGCCGCGCCCAGCACCGCGGCAGCCACCAGGAGGGCCGCAAGCCACGGCACCGCGATGGCCAGCAGCGCGGCCGGCAGCAGCGTCGCAATCCCGATCATGACGAAGACCGAACTGCGGGCGTGCACCCACACCCGGACCGAGTCCCGGGCCAGATCCGGATCCAGCTCGCGTGCCAGGGCCTCCCGCATGGCCTGGTCATCATCGACCGACCAGCGTTCGTCGGCCTTGAACACGAACCCCATGACCACCCCGAGGCCCAGGGCTGCCCCGCTGCCCAGGGCCAGGACGGACACGTCCACCCGGGATTCCCGTGCGTTGGCCAGGCCCAGCTGGCCCACCAGCACGGCGGCGAGCACGGTCGTGACAAAGAGGCTCAGGGACAGGCCGGCCCCCATCATGAGGCGGCGCATCACCGCCGGGCGGGAGAGCGGTGCCGCCTGCAGCAGCACGGCCCAGCCGATCAGCACGATCAGCGCCGCACCGATTCCCGCGACGGCTCCGAACGGCGCAAAATCCGCCGCCCCGGCGTCGGTCCAGCGGACGGCCAGCGGCTCCGGCAAATCGGAATGGACCAGGAAGGCACAGACAAGGAAAGCGGCGGCCAGCACCACGGGGAACCCCACCGCAAAGCGCAGGGCCCGCACGTCCACAGAATCCCGGAAGTGTCCCATAGCACCAACGCTACCGCGGCGCGCCCGCCGTGATGCCGGTTCTGTGACCCACGCGACTTGCCACCGGCCGGGGTCGTGAAAGAATAATTTCAAATCGACTTCACTGTTTCTAGCCCTTCTGGAGGCACCACTTGCCCGGTATGAACCTGACACGCGCCGAAGCACGCGAGCGCGCCGCCGTGATCGCCGTCCAGTCCTATGAAGTCAGCCTGGACCTGACCCGGGGGGAGAAGGTCTTCGGCTCCACGACGGCCGTGAAGTTCACGGCGAAGCCGGGGTCCTCGACGTTCATCGACGCGGTCACGCATGCGGTGCGGAGCGTGACCCTGAACGGCCGCGAGCTTGATCCGGCGGAGGTCTCCGACGGCATCCGGATCCAGCTGCCGGGACTTGCGGCGGACAACGAGCTGCTGGTGGTGGCCGAGGCCCCCTACATGAACACCGGCGAGGGCCTGCACCGCTTCGTGGATCCGGTGGACAACGAGGTCTACCTGTACACCCAGTTCGAGGTCCCCGATTCCCGGCGGGTGTTCGCCGTCTTCGAACAGCCCGACCTCAAGGCCAGCTTCAGTTTCACCGTCACGGCGCCCTCGCACTGGGACGTGGTGTCCACCTCCCCCACCCCGGTGCCCGTCGGGACCCTTCCCGGCACGGACGGCGCCGCCCGCTCCGTCTGGGAGTTTGCCCCGACCCCCCGGATTTCCTCCTACGTCACCGCCCTGATCGCCGGCCCGTACCAGTGCGTCCGCAGCGAGGTGACCTCCGCCGCGGGCACGGTGACCCCGCTGGGCGTCTTTGCCCGCAAGTCCCTCATGCAGTACCTCGACGCGGAAAACATCTTCGAACTGACCCGGCAGGGCTTCGGGTTCTACGAGGCGCAGTTCGGCTGCCCGTACCCGTTCGAAAAGTACGACCAGCTCTTCGTGCCGGAGTTCAACGCCGGGGCCATGGAGAACGCCGGGGCCGTCACCATCATGGAAGGCTACGTCTTCCGCGGCAAGGTCACGGACGCCCAGGTGGAGCGCCGGGCCATCACCGTGCTGCACGAGCTCGCGCACATGTGGTTCGGGGACCTTGTCACGATGCGCTGGTGGAACGACCTCTGGCTCAACGAATCCTTCGCCGAGTACATGTCCCACCTCGCCGCCGTGGAGAACACCAGGTTCGACCACGCGTGGACCACCTTCGCCTCGGTGGAGAAGTCCTGGGCCTACCGCCAGGACCAGCTGCCCACCACGCACCCGATCTTCGCCGAAATCAACAACCTGCAGGACGTCGAGGTCAACTTCGACGGCATCACGTACGCCAAGGGCGCCTCGGTGCTGCGCCAGCTGGTGGCCTGGGTGGGGCCGGACGAGTTCATGGCCGGCGTCCGCGAGTACTTCCGCAAGCACGCCTGGCAGAACACCGAGCTCGGCGACCTGATGGCCGAGCTGGAGAAGGCCAGCGGCAGGGACCTGGACAAGTGGGGCCGGCTCTGGCTGGAAACCGCCGGCGTCAACACCCTCCAGCCGGAGCTCTCCGTCGGTGCGGACGGCCTGATCGACTCCTTCGCGATCCTGCAGACGGCCACCGAGGACCAGCCCACCATCCGTCCGCACCGGCTCGCCGTCGGCTTCTACAACCTCGACGGCGCCGGGAAGCTGGAGCGTGTCCACCGTGAGGAGCTCGACGTCGACGGCGAGCGCACGTTGGTCCCGGCGCTGGCCGGGCGGCCGCGGCCGGACCTGGTCCTGCTCAACGACGACGACCTCGCCTACGCCAAGGTCCGCCTCGACCCGGCGTCCCTCGCCACGGCCACCGCCCACCTGAAGGACTTCACCCGGAGCCTCCCCCGGACCCTGGTCTGGGGCTCGGCCTGGGACGCGGCGCGCGACGGCGAAAGCCCGGCCCGCGGCTACGTCGACCTGATCCTGGCCAACATCGCCGAGGAGTCCGATTCCTCCGTGATTATGGTCCAGCTGCGCCAGCTGGCCACGACGCTGAACTTCTACGTCGCCGAGGAACACAAGGAAGCCACGATCGTGGCCGCGGCCGACCGGCTCTGGGAGCTTGCCTCCGGTGTTCCGGCAGGCTCCGACGCGCAACTGCAGTTCGTGAAGTCCCATGCGCTGCTGGCACGCAGCGCCGGGCAGCTGGACACCATCGCCGGGCTCCTGGACGGTTCCCTGGTGCTGGACGGCCTGGCCGTGGACCAGGACCTCCGCTGGGAACTGCTCGCCTCCCTCGTCACCGGCGGCAGGGCCGCACAGGAACAGATCGACGCCGAGCTGGAGCAGGACAACACCGCCAGCGGGCAGAACGCCGCCGCCCTCGCCACGGCCGCCATCCCCACCCCCGGGGCGAAGGCCGCGGCGTGGGATTCGATCGTGGCCAAGGGCGACCTCTCCAACGCCCTGCAGGGCTCGGCCGTGAACGGCTTCACCCGGGTCCTGGACACCGCCCTGCTGGAACCGTACTCCGGAAAGTACTTCGATGCCGTCCCCGGCATCATGGCCAGCCGCACCCACGCCCTGGCGCAGCAGATCATCGTCGGGCTCTACCCGGCCCAGCTGACCACGCAGGAGACGGTGGACCGCACCGACGCGTTCCTGGCCGCACTGCCGGAGGACAGCACCTCGCTGCGGCGCATGATGCTGGAGAACCGCGACGGCGTGGCCCGCGCCCTGCGGGCCCGCCAGGCCGACGCCGGAGCGTCATGACCCTGGACGAGCACCGCTACGCGCTGACGGTCCGCTGGACCGGGAACCTGGGCGAGGGAACGGCGTCGTACCGCGGCTATTCGCGGGACCACGACGTCGAGATCCCCGGCCTGCCGGTGTTGCACGGCTCGGCCGATCCGACCTTCCACGGGGACCGTCAGCGCTACAACCCCGAGCAGCTGCTCCTGGCCGCGCTCTCGCAGTGCCACATGCTGTCCTTCCTGCACGTGGCCGTGAAGCATGGCGTGGTGGTGACGGCCTATGAGGACCAGGCCGCCGGGCTGATGCGGACCAACCGGGACGGCAGCGGCCAGTTCGAGTCGGTCACGCTCAAACCCCTGGTGACCACCGCGGGTCCGGTCGCCGCGGGACTGCTGGAAGAGCTGCACGCCGAGGCGAACAAGGTCTGCTTCATCGCCCGGAGCGTCAACTTCCCGGTCCTGCACGAGCCGGCCGCCGCGGTGGGGCCCCAGGCCGGCTGAACCGTTTGCCGGCGGGCTGAACTCCTGTACGGGCGGGGCCCGGGTGCGCACGGGCCCCGCGACGGCGCTAATGTGGAAGATCAAGAGTCTTATGAGTCCCATGCGCCCGGCGAATGCCGGCCAGCGGTCCGGCCGCCCGTCCCACCTCCCCCGTTTTACCCCTGCCGGCCGGCAGCCAGCGCAGCAGTGAGGAGCACCCCCGCCGATGTACAGCCCGTTTTCGACCACCCCCATCACGCCCATCACGCCGCCGGACATCTCGGTGATCAATGTGCCCGGACTCCTGATCAGCATCGGGGTAGGCGTCGGCATCTGGCTCGTGGCCTCCTTCCTGATCGCCGGGATCACGAAACGGGTCGCCGCGGGCACCAAGTTCTTCAAGAAGCCGCACTTCCGCTGGGCGGCACCTGCCCTCCGCGCCCTGGACCACGAACGCCGGGTCCAGCGGGCCCACACGATCGGTGGACTGCTCAACAGCATCGTCGGTGTCCTGATCTCCGTCATCACCATCATCTACGTGTTCAAGAACCTGAACGTGGACATCGCGCCGCTGCTGACCAGCGTGGGAATCCTCGGTGTGGCGATCGGCTTCGGCGCCCAGCAGCTCATCCGCGACTTCCTGTCCGGCATCTTCATCACCATCGAGGACCAGTACGGGATCGGCGACGTCATCGAAACGTCCGAGGTCGTGGGCACGGTCGAGGCCATGGGCCTGCGCATCACCCGGGTCAGGGCCGAGGACGGCACGGTCTGGTACCTGCGCAACGGGGAAATCCTGCGCGTCGGCAACCGTTCCCAGGGCACCTACATCCCTCCCACGGACGAACCGGCGGCCACCACCGACGCCGGAACCGCCCCCCAGCAACAGGCCGGAGAATAGCCATGACGAGCCCCAGCGCCGGCGAACCCCGGCAGCCCAGGCAACTGATGCAGAACGACCCGTTCAGCCAGCCCGGCTACACGGACAATTTCTACGACGCCGTCGGCGGCCACGAGACGTTCGTGAAGCTCGTCGACGTGTTCTACGACGGCGTCGCGGCGGATCCGCTGCTGCGGGCCATGTACCCGGAAGAGGACCTCGCGCCGGCCAAGCGCCGCTTCCTGATGTTCCTGGAGCAGTACTGGGGCGGTCCCACGACGTACGGCGAGGAGCGCGGGCACCCCCGGCTGCGGATGCGCCACGTGCCCTTCCGGGTCACGCCCGAGGCGAAGGATCGCTGGCTGCACCACATGCGTGACGCGGTGGATGCCCTTGCGCTCCCGCCGCTGTACGAAGGGACCCTCTGGGACTACATGGAGCGGGCAGCCGTGTCCATGGTGAACAGCCCCTCCGAGGCCTGAGCAGGGCCTCCGGGTCAGAGCCCGGAGCCGGTCCTGGCCAGGACGTGCCCGCGGGGTCCGCTGAGCCGGAACCAGCGGCCGGCGCGGTACAGCTGCTGCTCGCCGTCGGCCAGGAACCCGAGGGTGAGGGCCGCGAAGGCGGCACCTGACGGGAGCCCCCCGGCGTCGGGCAGGCCCCTGCCCCAGACCGTGGCCCGGGCGTTGTTGACCACCAGGGCGCCGGGCTTGTCCGGAATGATCGCCGCGACCTCGGCGATGCCGGCCTCCGCGGCCTGCCGCAACGCGGTGTCCTGCAGGCTGCCGAGCAGCTCCCAGCCGCTCCGAGGCGCCCCGATCCCGGCCCAGGACTCGGCGACTGTGACCGGCGGCAGCGGCAGTTCGACGTCGTTCTGCCCCGCACGCGCCAGCCGGTCCAGCACCGCGGAGAGCGGCACCGTCACGTCCGTGACCGCCGGCTGCGCGAGCGCCATGGTCCGCAGCCCGAGGATGGTGGGCGTGGACTCCCCCAGCAGGCGGGGCCGGAGCACGCACACGTAGGCGGCCAGCACCGGGCCGGACGCCTGGAGCCGTATGGCGCCGTCGTCGATGGACCTGGCGCGGGTGGCAAAGGTGCGCAGGTCGGCAAGGTCGCTGGGATCGGTGAACTTCAGGGGCAGGGTGAGGACATCAGACACAATATGGACTCTACCGGTTGCGCCTCTTTGGGGTGGTGCCCGGGGGACGTCTAGAGTCAAACCATGACTGAAGCCGAAGCCGGATTGCAGGGCCTGCCTGCCCAGGACCCCACCTCCATGCTCATCGAACTCCTGGACCTCGGAGAACTCCAGGGCGCCCGTACCGATGAGGACATTTTCATGGGCCCGTCCCAAAAACAGCTCCGGCAGCGTGTTTTCGGCGGACAGGTCCTGGCGCAGTCACTCGTCGCGGCCATGCGCACGGTTGATGCCGGGCGCAAGGTGCATTCGATGCACGGCTACTTCCTGCGTCCCGGCGACGCCAACGAGCCCATCACCTTCGGCGTCGAGCGCCTGCGGGACGGCCGCTCCTTCTCGGCGCGGCGGGTCCACGCCTACCAGGAGGGCATGCCCATCCTGTCAATGATCGCGTCCTTCCAGGACCAGGACGAGGGCGTCGAACACCAGTCAGAGATGCCGGCCGGCATCCCGGATCCGGAGTCGCTGCCCAGCACCGCGGACCTGCTGGGGACTTTCGACCATCCGGTGGCACGGGAGTGGGCCTTCGAACGGCCCTTTGACATCCGCCACGTCGATCCTGCGCTTTATGTCTCGGCGACGGGCCGCAAGGAAGCACGGAACGCCGTGTGGATGAAGACCTTCGGGCCCATGCCGGATGACCCCGACCTGCACCGCGCTGCCCTGGCCTATGCGAGTGACTACACGCTGCTGGAGTCCATCCTCCGCAAGCACGGAATGAGCTGGGTTACCCCGGGCATGTCCGTGGCAAGCCTGGACCACGCGATGTGGTGGCACCGTCCCGTCCGGGTGGACGAATGGCTGCTCTACGTCCAGGAGTCCCCCAGCGCGCAGGGCGCCCGCGGGCTGGCCACCGGCAAGATCTTCAGCCGGGAAGGCCTGCATGTCGCCACGGTGGCCCAGGAAGGCATGATCCGCGTCCCCGCCGAGGTCAAGGACCAGGTGGACGGAGCCCTGCGGACGAGGTCCTGAAGCCCGGTTGCGCCGGGCCGGGCGCGGCCGGTGCCGCACCGGCGGCTTGCATGCAGAAGGCCGGCTCCCCCTGAGGGGAGCCGGCCTTCTGCGCTTGCGGCTGCGGGCCGCTGCTTCCGCTGCGGGCGGCCTCAGTCGCGGGTGAGGCGGCGGTGGGTCACCCGGTGCGGCTTGGCCGCGTCGGGGCCCAGCCGCTCAACCTTGTTCTCCTCGTAGGACTCGAAGTTGCCTTCGAACCAGTACCACTGGGAGGGGTTGGCCTCGTCGCCTTCATAGGCGAGGATGTGGGTGGCGACCCGGTCCAGGAACCAGCGGTCGTGCGAGACCACGACGGCGCAGCCCGGGAATTCGAGCAGGGCGTTTTCGAGGCTGCTGAGCGTCTCGACGTCGAGGTCGTTGGTCGGTTCGTCCAGGAGCAGCAGGTTACCGCCCTGCTTCAGGGTCAGGGCCAGGTTCAGGCGGTTCCGCTCACCACCGGAGAGCACACCGGCCTTCTTCTGCTGGTCCGGGCCCTTGAAGCCAAACGCGGCGACATAGGCGCGGGACGGCATTTCGACGTGGCCGACCTGGATGTAGTCGAGCCCGTCGGACACGACCTCCCACAGGGTCTTGTTCGGGTCGATGCCGCCGCGGCTCTGGTCGGCGTAGGAGATCTTGACGGAGTCGCCGATCTTCAGTTCGCCGCCGTCGAGGGGCTCCAGCCCGACGATGGTCTTGAACAGCGTGGTCTTGCCGACGCCGTTCGGGCCGATGACGCCCACGATGCCGTTGCGGGGCAGCGTGAAGGACAGCCCGTCGATCAGGGTGCGGTCCTCGAAGCCCTTCTGCAGGTTCTTCGCTTCCAGCACGAGGCCGCCCAGGCGCGGTCCCGGCGGGATCTGGATCTCTTCGAAGTCGAGCTTGCGGGTGCGGTCCGCCTCGGCAGCCATTTCCTCGTAGCGGGCCAGGCGGGCCTTGGACTTGGTCTGGCGGCCCTTGGCGTTGGACCGGACCCACTCGAGTTCCTCGGTGAGCCGCTTGGCCTGCTTGGCGTCCTTCTTGCCCTGGACTTCCAGGCGGGCGCGCTTCTTCTCGAGGTACGTGGAGTAATTGCCCTCGTACGGGTACAGGTGGCCGCGGTCGACTTCGGCGATCCACTGCGCCACGTGGTCGAGGAAGTACCGGTCGTGGGTGACGGCGAGGACGGCACCGGCGTAGCTGGTGAGGTGCTGCTCGAGCCAGAGGACGCTTTCGGCGTCGAGGTGGTTGGTGGGCTCATCCAGCAGCAGCAGGTCCGGCTTCTGCAGCAGGAGCTTGCACAGTGCCACGCGGCGGCGCTCACCGCCGGAGAGCAGTGTGACGTCGGCGTCGGCCGGCGGGCAACGCAGGGCGTCCATGGCCTGTTCGAGCTGGGAGTCGAGGTCCCACGCGTCGGCGGCATCGATGGCTTCCTGGAGCTGGCCCATCTCCTCGAGGAGCACGTCGTAGTCCGCGTCCGGGCTGGCCATTTCTTCGGAGATGGCGTTGAAACGCTGGATCTTGCCGATGATCTCCCCGACGCCTTCCTGGACGTTGCCCAGGACGGTCTTCTCCTCGTTCAGCGGCGGCTCCTGCAGCAGGATGCCCACCGTGTAGCCGGGGCTGAGCCGGGCCTCGCCGTTCGTGGGCGTGTCCATGCCTGCCATGATCTTGAGAATGGTGGACTTACCGGCACCATTCGGCCCAACAACTCCGATCTTGGCCCCCGGGAAGAAGGACATGCTCACGTCATCGAGGATAAGTTTTTCGCCAACGGACTTACGCGCATTGGTCATTGTGTAGATAAATTCCGCCATGCCTACAAATCTAGTGGTTCGGCACGGATAACTCATATTCCGGCAGGCCCTGATGCGCTGCGGCAGCCGGGCACCGTGCGGGAGTCTCAGACCGGCGTGCCCACCAGGCACCGGCCGCCGGCCAGCACCGGAAGGACACTGACCGTAACGCCGCCCGTCCGGAGCTGGGCAACAACGCAGTCACTGCCCACCTTCACCGCGGCTTCGACGGCATCGGCGTCCAGGCCCGTGGGGGTCCTGCTCGCGGTGACTTCCTGCTGTCCGGAGGTGAAGCCGGCGTCGGTGAGTGCAGCCCGGGCACGGTCCGTGCCGGGCTTTGCCCCGCCGGCGACGGCACCGCCCAGTGCCGCTTCGACCCGGGCTTTCGCGGCGGCCGTGGCCGGGTCGAGCGCGGGCTGGGTCCCGGACCCGGCGGCCAAGGGGGCCTGGGTGGGCGCCTGGGCGGCGGTGTGGGCCGGGTCCGGCGACGGCTGAGTGCCGGTCCCGGCGGGCAAGGAGGCCTGGGTGGCGGTGGGGGCCGCTGACCCGCTGCCTGCGCCGGAGGGCGGCGAGCAGGCGGCCGCCGACGCGAGCACCAGGACCAGAACACCGAGCGAAGCGGGGGACCGGAACCCCGCAGCGCATCGCTTGCCCCCGGCGGGGAGGAAGGCCGTCCGGTCACTGTCATTCCTGGCTCGCATCACCCGGCAATTCTGCCATGGGCGGCCCCGCTCCGAGGTCCGGGCGTGCCCCGAGTGCCCGGGGCGGGCCCGGCGTGCCCGCGGCGGGGGCGCGCCGGGAGTATCGCCCGGCGTGCCCTTCGTCCGGCCCTTGTCCGCGCCTGTCCGGCCATGGTCCGGTCGGCGGGGGCGGCGAGCGCGGGGGCTGCGGGGATGTCCGTATCAGGCCGCCACACCCTTCAGTTCGCCGGTCTCCTCGTCGACCTCCTCCGCCGCGCCGCTGGCGTCGTCGATGAAGACGGTGCGTGAAGCCTCCCCGCCGTCGTTGTCCTGCCCGTCGCCCGGCGGCAACTGCCCGGGGTCGGTGTCATCGTCCCCGGCGGCGGTTGCCGGCTGTGCGGCGGCGCTCTGGCTACCGACGCTGACCATGCGGGTGAAATTCGCGGAGCCCCACATGAGGTCGTGGCCCACGGACTCGGCATCGATCTCCGCCACATGGTAGATCCGGCCGTCCTTCTCCCAGCTCCGCATCTTCAGCCGGCCGACAATGATGACGCGCTGGCCTTTCTTGATGCTGCAGCCGATGTTTCCGGCCAGCTGCCGGTAGCCCTGGACCGTGAACCAGTTCGTGTTTCCGTCGATCCAGGTGCTGGAGGTACGGTCATAGCGCCGCTCGGTGGAACCGAGGCGGAACGACGCCGTGGCCACGCCGCCGGGTGTCGTGGAACTCCTGATCTCCGAGGCGACGAAGCCACGGACCGTGATGTTGTCACTCATTCTCATGTCCTGTCTCGAATTGTCGTGCCCTTAGCAGGCATGTCCAGCTTCATCCCGCGGGCCGTGCGCCGCGAGATGCCGGCTGCTCCATGTGGATAACCGCCGCATAAAACCGCAGCACAAAGGAGGTGTTGGGGACGGGTCCGCAGGACGAGCCGCCGGGCTGCCTGACCGCCGTCGGCCGCGGGACACTGTAAACTTCTTCTGGCGTCCCCGGCAGCAGCCGGCCGGCACGCCGACGTGCCCCAGTAGCTCAGGGGATAGAGCAGCGGCCTTCTAATCCGCCGGTCGGGGGTTCGATTCCCTCCTGGGGCACCAGAGCGCAGTTCTGGCCTGCCGGAACTTTCCGCAGGCCAGGGCCGCGCTCATCACGCATGGGCCGCCGGCCCGGCGGCCAAAGCCTAAATCCACTTGTTGTGCCTGAACGTCCAGTACAGCACCAGGCCCATGGCGACCATGAGGCCCAGGGCCATCGGGTAGCCGAAAAACCACTCCAGTTCGGGCATTGCGCGGAAATTCATTCCGTAGATCGACGCGATCAGGGTCGGGGCAAACAGGATGGCCGCCCACGAGGAGATCCTCTTGACCTGCTCGTTCTGGGCGATGCTCGATTCCGTCAGCAGGCGCATTTCGTCGTTCTGCCGCTGGGCCACCAGCGCCGCGTTGACGGCCAGCGCATTCTGGAGCAGGGCGCGGAAGGCCGTAATGCGGTCGTTCAGCCGCAGGACGTGGTCCAGGACGTCCCGGAAGTGGTCCTGCAGCTCGGGGCCGGGCTGCAGGTCCGGGGACCCGACCATCAGCGCCTGCAGGAGGGCGGCCAGCGGCGCGGTGGCACGCTGGAACATGATGACCTGGCGCGAGAGTTCGTAGATCCGGCGGGACACGCCCGGATCCGCCGCGAAGAGATCGTCCTCGATTTCGTCGACGTCGTTCTCCAGCCCGGCGGCAACCGGTTCGTACTCGTCCACCACCTGGTCCACAATCGCGTACAGCACAGCCGCCGGGCCGAGCGCCAGGAATTCGGGCTGGGATTCCATCCGCCGGCGGACCCGGGCCAGATCCGGTGATTCGGCACGGCGGACGGTGACGACAAAGTCCGCCCCGGCGAAGACGTGGATCTCACCGAATTCAACCTTTTCCAGGTCATCCAGATAGCGGGCCGGGCGCAGGACCAGGAAGAGCGTTTCCCCGTAGTGTTCGAGCTTCGCCCGCTGATGGCCGGCGAGCGCATCCTCGACGGCGAGATGACTCAGGTCGAATTCCTCAGCCACCGAGCGCAGCTCCTCCGCGTCCGGCCGGTAAAGCCCGATCCAGGCCATGCCCTGGCGCTGCCGCAAGATGAAAAAAGTCTCCTCCAGACCCTCCGGGTCCGCGGTCCGGCGACCGTCCACGTACACGGCGTTGTCCACGATGGTCATGGCAGCGGCCTCCTCCGCAAGGCATCCCTTGGCTGAGACGTTATACCGTGCCCGGGCCGGTGCCAACAGCGACGATGCGCTGTCCGCGCCGGCGTCCCGGGGTCTAAAATTCGCATAGGCCCGCTGGCCGTCGGTACCCGAGTCCACGCGGGACGACCCTTGAGAGGAAATTGCCGCCATGACCGAGACACCCCGTGAAACCGGGCCCGATATTCCCGGCGTGACCCCGCAGCCTGGAGACCGGCCCTCCGGGCGCCCGGTCTCCCCCGCACCCGGCTACGGCCCCGACGGAACGAACACAGACGGAACGAACACACGGGCCCCGGCCGGCGGAACCGAACCCGCCGCTGGGCGAGGCGGAACGGTGGATACGCCTCCGCCGGCAGGGCAGCCGGGGCCGAGAGGTGCTGCCGGTCCGGAACACCATAAGGTCACCCGTGCAGGCATGGTCTGGGCGGCGGTTGCCAGCGCCCTCGTCGTGCTGATCCTGCTCATCGCCTTCATCCTGCAGAACCAGGACTACGTCAGGGTAAGGTTCTTCGGCTTGGAAGGCGCCGTCTCCCTCGGCGTCGCCCTGCTCATTGCGGCCGTGGGCGGCGGGGTGCTGGTCGCCATTGCCGGGGCCGCGCGCATCATCCAGCTCCGGCTTGCAGCCCACCGCCAGAGGGTGAAGACGGCCGGCCGCCGCTGAGACCAGCCCCGGCTTGAAAGCGGCCGCGGGCGGATGTCCCGCCCCTTAGGGCAGGGTCAGGATGAGGGGCCCGTCGGCCGTGACGGCGACGGTGTGTTCGCTGTGCGCCGCCCGGCGGCCGTTCGCCGAGCGGAGGGTCCATTCGTCGTCGTCGTGGAAGTAGTCATCCTTGCCGCCCAGGATCAGCATCGGCTCGATGGCGATGACCAGCCCTTCGGTCAGCTTGATGCCCCGGCCGGGCCGCCCGTCGTTGGGGACGGGCGGCTCGGCGTGCATGGTTTTGCCGATTCCGTGGCCGCCGTGGTCCGCGAGCAGGCCGTAGCCGGCCCGGCGCGCTGCGCCGCCGATCGCGTAGCCCAGGTCGCCCATTTTGTTCCCGATCCGGGCGGCGTCAATGCCGCGGGCCAGGGCGGCGTCCGTGGCGTCAATCAGCGCCTGGTCCACCGGGTCCGCGGTGCCCACGATGAAGCTGACGGCCGCGTCTCCGCACCAGCCTTCGAGGAAGGCGCCGCAGTCGACGCTGAGCAGGTCCCCGTCCTGCAGCCGGTAGTCGTCGGGGATGCCGTGCACCACGGCGTCATTGACGCTCGCGCAGATCACGCCCGGGAACGGCACGGCTGCCCAGCGCGGCCGGTAGTCCAGGAAGGCGGGGGTCGCTCCGGCGTCGGCGATCGACGCCGCGGCCAACTCGTCCAGTTCCTTCAGGGACACCCCGACGGCGGACGCCTCCCGGACCTTCGCCAGCGTGTTCGCGACCACCCGGCCCGCCTCGCGCATGAGGGCAATCTCGGCTGGACTCTTGATCATGGACATTGGGTTTCCTTCCGACGCGGACCGGCGGCCTGATGCCATCAACTCTAGGGCCCGCCCGCCGGTGTCTACAGTGGCACCATGGCCAACACAGCACTGATGACCGCGATCCGCTCCGGACTGCAGGCCGCCGCGGATCCGGTCCGGGCGGCGGCGGCGCAGGCCTACCTGAAGTCGGAGATGCCGTCCCTCGGCGTGCGGGTGCCGGAGGTCCGCCGGATCGTCAAGGCCGCGGCCGCCGGCCTGCCCCCGGCCACTGTCGACGATTTGAAGGCCACGGTGCTGGAACTGTGGCGCGGTGCCACGTGGCGCGAGGAACGGTACGCGGCCATCGACCTCACCGGCCTCAGGCTGGCCGCCGGCCAGCTGGGCATGCTGGCCGTCTACGAGGAGATCATCCGCAGCGGGGCCTGGTGGGACCTGGTGGACGGGGTGGCGCACCGGCTCCGCGGGCTGCTGCAGGCGCACCCGGTGGAAATGGCCCCTGTCCTGCGCCGCTGGAGCACCGATCCGGACTTGTGGATCCGGCGGGCCTCCATCACGGCCCAGCTCGGCGCGAAATCCGCGACTGACACGGCACTGCTGGCAGCCGTCATCGAGGCCAACGTGGCGGACCCGGAATTCTTCATCCGGAAGGCCATCGGCTGGGCGCTGCGCGACTACGCCAGGACGGATCCGGGCTGGGTCCGCGCGTTCGTGCGGCGGCACGGCGAAGGCCTCAGCCCGCTGTCACGCCGGGAAGCCGTCCGCAACCTGCCTGCCTGACCCGGCCAAAGGACCGCCCAAAAAACCGGCGCCGGCGGCTCAGATGACCGGGCGGGTGGTGACCGGTTCGTCCGACTTGCTGAACAGCAGCTTGGTCCGCGGATCCAGGAAAATCAGGTACAGGGCGAACAGCAGGGCGATGATGGCGGCGGCGTTGCGGGCCAGGGCGAGGGCCAGGCCAAGGTCGGCCGTCTGGAGGTACGGGAACACGTCCAGCTGGTCCGAGATCGCGTACACCATGAAGAAGGACACGATGAAGTAGAGCGCCTTGACCTGCCAGTCGTCCCGGATGCCCGTGACGGCAAACAGCGGAATGAGCCAGACGATGTACCAGGACTGGATCATCGGGGCCAGGAGCACGACGGCGGCGAACGCCAGGGTGAGGCGGCGCATGAGCCGGTCGTGGTCACCGCGGAAGATCTGCCAGGCGACGATCCCGACGGCGAGCAGCTTGCCGGCGTCGTACACCCATTTGGCCAGTCCCCAGCCGTCGAGTCCGAAGGCGTTGGAGATGGAGGCGACCACCAGGCCGAGCAGGCCGACGGGCGCGTACCAGATCCAGATGCTGCCCGGGGCGGAGAGCCCGTTGATCCAGCCGAAGCCGAAGCCGTTGACCCGGCTCATGGCGTACAGCAGCGCCAGGCTGATCCCGGCGGTGAGTCCCCAGAAGAGGATCTTCCGCGGCCAGCCGGCGTTCTTGCCTGCCCACAGCAGGCCGATGAACGGCAGGAACACGATCGTGATGGGCTTGACCGAGATGGACAGCGTGACCAGCACGATGCCGAGGATGACCCGCCGGGTCGCGCAGTAGTAGAGGCCGGCCAGGGCCAGGCCGATCATGAGGGCGTCGTTGTGGACGCTGGCGATGAAGTTGGTGAGGAACAGCGGGTTGGCGGCGGTCAGCCACAAGGCCCGGTGCGGGTTGACGCCATGGAGTTCGGCGAGCTTGGGCACGTAGATCACGCAGAGCACGATGCCGGCCAGCGCGGCGAGGCGGAACAGCATGATGCTGGCTTCCGGGTGCACGTTGGTGGACCAGACCACGAGCTGTTCGATCCAGAGGAAGAGCTGGCCGTACGGGACGGGCGCCTCGGTCCACATCTTGTCGGCGCCGAGCTGGAAGTAGTTGGACAGCGCGGAGATGCCGTGTTCGTACGGGTTGAAGCCTTCAACCATCAGGCGGCCCTGGCCGATGTAGGCATAGACGTCCCGGCTGAACAGCGGAACGGAGAACATCAGCGGCAGACCCCAGGCCACCACGGCCTGGAGCGTGGCTTTGCGGGCGTCCGCGCCCCAGACGCGCACCCGTTGGCCCAGCCGCAGCCAGGCCCGGACCAGCAGCATGCCGCCGACGGCCAGCAGCACGATGCACAGGGCCACGCCGACGGCTTCGGTGCGCATCCAGATGAAGAGGGGAACCCGGCGGAGTTCGGACACCGGGGCAAGCCAGCCGACGCCGAGCGATCCGATCGCCATGAACAGTGACCCCAGGAACCCCCACAGGATGGGGGAACGTGCGTTGTCCACCTCGGCAGGAGCTGCTGCCGGTCCGGCACCAACAGCTGTTGGGGACGTACCGGCAGCCGTCGTCGCCGCCGCAGGCACAGGCGCCGTCATGTCAGGATCGTCCAATCTGTTGTGGGGCATGTTCCGCCCTCAGCAGGCCGACGGATCGGGCCCGGGGCATGCAGCGATGACGAAAAATTCCGACGGCCGCGTACCCGAAATCCTAGCACCGGGCGGCTCCCGGGCGCCGAAACGGTAGGCTGTGCTGGTGCCTATATCTAATGAACGCATCGTCTGGATCGACTGCGAAATGACCGGCCTGGACACCGTGAACGACGCCCTCATCGAGGTCGCTGCCCTGGTGACGGACTCGGAACTTAATATTTTAGGGGACGGCGTCGACGTCGTCATCAAGCCGGACGACGCCGCGCTGGCCCAGATGAACGACTTCGTCCGCGACATGCACACCAGGTCCGGGCTGCTCGCGGAGCTTCCGCAGGGCAAGACCATGGCCGAAGCGCAGGCGACCGTGCTGGAGTACATCAAGAAATGGGTGCCCGAGGCCAGGAAGGCGCCGCTGGGCGGCAACTCGGTGGGAACGGACCGGGTCTTCCTCTTCCGTGACATGCCCGAGATCGTGGAGCACCTGCACTACCGCGTCATCGATGTGAGCACCATCAAGGAACTCTCCCGGCGCTGGTTCGCCCGCGCCTACTTCCAGTCCCCCGCCAAGCTTGGCGGCCACCGCGCCCTCGGCGACATCAGGGATTCCATCGACGAACTCCGCTACTACCGCGAGGCGGTCTTTGTCCCCGCCCCCGGACCGGACAGCGCCACGGCGCAGCGGATCGCGAAGCAGGTCATGGGCGCCGTGCAAGCACCGGCCGAGGCCGCCGCGGCGCCCGCCCAGGCTCCCGCCGAGTAATCCCGCCGAGTAATCCCGGGCCGCCCGGGAACGTGATCTGCACCACGTTTTGCGGAAATTTTGGCGAATTTCCCAAAAGTGGCAAAACCACCCCCGAACAACAGGTAAGCTATTTGTCGTTGCCTTTCCAGCCAGCCGGTCCGCCGGAGGGCATGCCGAGGCACATGGTGGGCGTAGCTCAGTTGGCAGAGCGCCTGGTTGTGGTCCAGGAGGTCGCGGGTTCAACCCCCGTCGCTCACCCTCATGAAGGACGGCAGTGATTGTCCGACCTTGCACGAAGGCCGTACCGGATATCCGGTGCGGCCTTTGTTGTCTGTCCAGTGTCCGCCGTCTCCCGGTGTTCCCGTCCGGGAGCCGTCCGGGAGCCGTCAATGGAAGGAACCGCCATGCAGCGCAGGCTCTTTGAAGAAGACCACGAGATGTTCCGTGGTGTCGCCACCGAGTTCAACGCGCGCGCGGTCGCCCCGCATTACGCCCAGTGGGACACGGACCACATGATGTCCCGGGAGCTGTGGACCGCGGCCGGCGAGCAGGGCCTGCTGGGCCTGGCCGTTCCCGAGGAGTTCGGCGGCATGGGAATGGACGACTACCGCTTCCGCGCCGTGCTGGACGAGGAATTCGCCAGGAGCAACCACCTCGCCGTCGGCCTCGCCTTCCACCTGCACGACGACCTGGTCCTCCCCCACCTGCTGGCCTACGGCTCCGACGATCTCAAGTCCCGGTGGCTGCCGGGCATGGTCTCCGGGGAGAAGGTCACCTCCGTCGCCTGGACCGAACCCGGCGCCGGCTCGGACCTGCGCGGCATCCGGACCAAGGCCGTGCGCGACGGCGGCGACTGGCTGATCAGCGGCCAGAAGACCTTCATCGGCAACGGCATCTCCGGGGACGCCTCCCTGGTCCTGGCCCGCACCGACGGCGGCACCGGCCGCGGCAGCCACGACTCCTTCTCGCTGTTCATGGTGCAGAAGGGCGAGGGGTACAACACCGGCAAGCAGCTGGACAAGATGGGCCTGAAGGCCTCCGACACCGCCGAACTGTTCTTCGACAACGTCCGCGTCCCGCACGCCGATCTGGTGGGCGAGGAAGGCAGGGGCCTGCAGTACGCGGCCGAACAGCTCCCGCAGGGCCGCCTGGCGATCGCCGTGGCGAGCTCCGCCGTCGTCCGCGCCGTCTACGAGGCGACCGTGCGCTACACGAAGGAGCGCAACGCCTTCGGTGAGCGGATCATCGACTTCCAGAACAGCCGCTTTGAACTCGCCGACATCCTCACCGAGGTCGAGGTCACCGAGGCCTACGTGGACCAGGCAATCCTTGCCTTCAACACCGGCGAACTCGACGCCGCCGCCGCCGCCCGCGCCAAGCTGTGGGCCTCCGAGCGGGCCAAATCGGTGACGGACCGCTGCCTCCAGCTGCACGGCGGCTACGGCTACATCATGGAATACCCGGTGGCCCAGGCCTACCTCGCCGCCCGGCTCCTCACCATCTTCGGCGGCACCAACGAAATCATGCGCGACGTCGTCGGCCGCACCATCGCCGGCTGACCGCCACAAAACAAGCTGCCGACAGCACCCGAGGAACCAACTGATATGACAGTTTTGCCCATCACGATCTGGGGCGAGCCCGTGCTGCACCGCCGGGCCGCCGAAGTCGAAGTCTTCGACGACGAACTGCGCACCCTGATCGCGGACATGTTCGAGACCAACGACGCCGCCAACGGCGTCGGCCTGGCCGCGCCCCAGGTCGGGGTGGGCAAGCGGCTTTTCATCTACAAGTACGAGAACGACGACGGCGCCCCGCCCGCCGGCGCCGTCGTCAACCCGGTCCTGACCCTGACCAAGATCTCCGGCGCGCTGCCGGACCCGGACGAGGAAGTGGAAGGGTGCCTGTCCTTCCCCGGCGGGCAGTACCCGCTCAAGCGTGCCGAATGGGCCCGGGTGCAGGGCTTTGACGGCTACGGCCAGCCGGTGGACTTCGAGGCGACCGACTGGTTCGCCCGCGTGATCCAGCACGAGTACGACCATCTGGACGGCAAGCTCTACATCAACCGGCTCATCGACCGCTACGCCCGCAAGGCCAAGAAGCAGGCCAGGAACAGCGGCTGGGGCGTCCCGGGGCTGACCTGGATGCCGGGCGTGGATCCGGACCCGTTCGGGCACTGACCGCCGGGCCGCCGGGGTGGGGGTGGACGGATTCTCCCCGCCTTTGAAGGGCCGGTCCGGCGTGTTCCACGGAATCACGGGGGATTTCCGGGCCCGCGAAGCCAAAGCCGGGGAATTTCAGCGCACACCCGTCCGTCCGCAGGTCTGCTCCCCGCGGTCCGGGGGGACCTTGGCGCCGACACGCCGTCGCCTGGCCGGGATTCCGTGGCTGGGGGCTTCAAAGTCGCCCCGGACCGCGGCCACCGGCACCAGCGGGGATTTCGGTGGCTGCGATGCCAAAGCCGAGGATTTTCAGCGCACGCCGATCCGGCTCAGCGCCGGGACCCGAATCCCAGGCCGCCCGGCAGGGGCGAACCCATGCCCAGAAGGAAGCCGAAGTCATACCAGTTGCCGGAACGGGCGGAGTTGTAGAAGGGGAACTCGCTCCGGGCCCCGAAGACATGGACGATCAGCACGATCCAGGCGGTCAGCCCGGGCCAACACCGCAAGAGCTGAGTTAACCGGATAGGCATGAGTGGGGAAACTCCGCGTCAGACTGCCGGCGGAGGACCTCCGGGTCGAGGCGGGATGTCATGATGGTGCCCATGAAGCGGAAACTGGCAGGTCTGGCGATTGCGCTGCTGCTCGCTGGGGGAACGGCGGGCTGCTCCGCACCGATCGCATGCCCGGCCCTCGCGTGGATGAACTCCGTCACGGTGACGCTGGACGGCCGCGTTGAGGCCGTGAGCCTCGTCGAGCTTTGCGCGGACGATGTCTGCTCGATTCGCTCGGACGGTCCGGCGACCTTTCCGGTGACTTCCGTCAGCCCGGGTGCCATGCCGGCTCCCGCAACGTCCGCGCCGTCGTTCAACCCGTACTACGCTGCGCGGGTCGACGACCGGACGTGGACGGTCAGCCTGCTGATGAGGTCGCCGGAAAGGGTCAGGGTCCGCGCACTTTCGGCTGACGGAGCCGTCCTGGCCGAGCGCGACGTGGAGCTGGGCTGGACCCGGGTCGGCGGCAGCGAGCAGTGCGGCGGCCCGGCGACGGCGGGTCCGATCACGCTGGTTGTCTAGAAGCGCGTGGCGTGCTCCCCGGCCTATGGCATCACCTTGTACAGGTCGATGACGGTCTCTTCCGGCTGGGAGGTAAACCCGCCCTCGATGCCCGCCTGCATCCTGGGCAGGAGGATCTCGTTGCTGAATTTCTCCCAGCTCTCCTTCGAGTCGTGGACCGCCATGATCGTCCAGCCCCCGGCGGAAGCGCCTGCGGCGTGGAAGGCCTGGCCCTCCGGCAGGCGGCCTTCGCCAGGATGGACCGCGGCGATTGACGCCTCGTACTGCTCCTTGGTTCCCCCCGGGAAAAAATGCACAACTCCGTATGCGGTGGAAGCCATGTCTGCTCCTAGATTCGTGGGCTTGTACCTGACACGCCCAGTCCTAGACCCCGGCATCCCCGGTGTCAATAAACCCGGGCATCGGGGAGGTGCCTGGCTATGGGACAGGCTCAGGGAACAATGGTCTGCTGCTGCGGGCAGGAACCCAGGACCCGCTTCATCGCTTCCTTCTCCGCCGGGGTCACCCACAGCCGGTACGCCGCCTTGACGGAGATCTGCCGGGCCACATAGTGGCAGCGGATGGCCTTGTTCGGCGGCAGCCAGGTGGCGGCGTCGGACGCGCTCTTGTCCTGGTTTGCAGGGCCGTCCACTGCGATCAGGTTCAAAGGATCGTTGGCCAGGTGCTGGCGCTGCTCCGCCGTGAGCTGCTGCGCGCCTTTCTGCCAGGCGTCGCCGAGGGCCACGACGTGGTCGATCTGCACGTCCTTGCTGCTCTCCGCTCCCCTGCGGAAGACGATTCCGCGGCCGGTGTACGGTTCCCGGAACGTCCCTGCGGCCACCCGGCAGCGCGAACCGTCGGCAAATTCGGCGTCCGACAGGTCCCGGCGGAGGATGTCGTTGCGCGTGTCGCAGCCGTTGCGGTCCACGTCCAGCCAGGCCTGGCCGAACGCGCTGCGATCATAGTTGTCCTGGCCGGCACGGCCCTTGACCGCGAGGGTTTCCAGCGCGGCCGTTGCGGATCCCCGCGGCACCGCACGGACGGGGGCCACGGCCCTCATCCAGCCGGCGGCCAGCACGGGGGCGTCGGCGGGGCCCGTGGCCTCGGGTTCCGCCGCGGCGAACTGGCCGGCGGTGAAGAACCAGCCGAGGCCTTCTGTCCCCATTTGAAGGCTGCTCAACGGTCTGTCTTCCGGCCACGACGACGAATGCCATGGCCAGCAGGGCCCAGGCCTGGCCGGAGCGCCTGCGGGCGCGCCGGAACTCGGTCCAGGTAACGCTCATGAAGCTGTCCGGTGGGCTATTTCCTGCTGCACCCCCAAAGCCTAGGCCAAGGCTGCGACACTGACGGTGTTATCCACACTGTGGGGGACAGCTGGCGGAGCTACTGCTCTCTGGTCACGCGCCCCAGGTCTTCGTTGGCGATGTCCAGCAGCTCCCGCAGCTGGTTGACCCTGGCGTCGTCGATCTCGCCGGCGTCACGCTTGGCGAGGGCATCGTCGAGGAGGCGCTTGGCTTCCTTCGCGTTCCGCCGCGCGACGTCCAGCGCGTGTTCGAGGGTGGTTTCGTGCTCCACAGCCGGGTTCTGTTCCATGGCTCCATTGTGGTTCCCTTTCCCGGCCGATTCCAGAGCATCGGCCGGGAAAGGGTAAATAAGTCCCGGTCAGGGACGTGCGGTGAGGCTGCCGCTACCGGAGCCTGCAGGCCCGGCAATCAGGCGTCGGTAATCAGGCGTCGGCGGCCAGGCCCGCGGCGACCAGGATCGAGGCCGCGTCCTTTGCGGGGAAGGACGGCGGGTTCACGCCGGCTATTTCCTCCATGACGCGGACCACCTGGCAGCTGTAGCCGAACTCGTTGTCGTACCAGACGTACAGCACGAGGTTCTTGTCGCTGGAGATGGTGGCAAGGCCGTCAACGATGCCTGCCCGGCGGGAGCCGACGAAGTCCGTGGAGACAACCTCGGGCGAATCGATGTAATCGATCTGCTTGCGCAGCTCCGAGTGCAGCGACATTTCCCGCAGGTAGTCGTTGACCTCGTCCTTGCTCGTGCCGTTCTCGAGGCTCAGGTTCAGGATGGCCATGGAGACGTCCGGGGTGGGGACGCGGATGGCGTTGCCCGTGAGCTTGCCCTGGAGTTCCGGCAGGGCCTTGGCCACGGCCTTGGCGGCACCCGTCTCGGTGATGACCATGTTCAGGGCGGCCGAGCGTCCGCGGCGTTCACCCTTGTGGAAGTTGTCGATCAGGTTCTGGTCGTTGGTGAAGGAGTGGACCGTCTCCACGTGGCCGTGCACGACGCCGTAGCGGTCGTTGATCGCCTTCAGCACGGGGGTGATGGCGTTGGTGGTGCAGGAGGCCGCGGTGACGATCTTGTCGGAGTCGGTGATCGCACCGTGGTTGATGCCGTGCACGATGTTCTTCAGGTCGCCCTTGCCCGGAGCGGTGAGCAGCACACGGGAGGCGCCCTTGCTCTGCAGGTGCTGGGACAGTCCCTCGGCGTCGCGCCAGCGACCCGTGTTGTCGACGATCAGCGCGTCGTGGATGCCGTAGGCGGTGTAGTCCACGGTGGCGGGGTTGTCCGAGTAGATGACCTGGATCTGGACACCGTTGGCGGTGATGGTGTCGTTCTCGAGGTCCACCTTGATGGTGCCCTCGAAGGGTCCGTGGACGGAGTCGCGGCGCAGCAGGCTGGCGCGCTTGGTCAGGTCGTTGTCCGAGCCGCGCCGGACCACGATGGCGCGGAGCCGCAGGCCGTGGCCGCCGCCGGCCTTTTCGATCAGGAGGCGGGCCAGGAGCCGGCCAATGCGTCCGAAGCCGTACAGGACGACGTCGGTGCCGGTGCGGTCGTCGCCGCCGCGCTTGCCCACGACCTCGGCGAGTTCCTCGCGGAGGAATTCATCCAGCGTGGCGCCGTTGCCTTCCGCCCGGTACTTCTCGGTGAGCCGGGCGACGTCGATGGCTGCCGCGCCCAGTTCCAGCTTCGTCAGGGCCTCAAGGAGAGGTGCGGTCTCTTCGAGGCGCAGCTCTTCGTGGCTCATCCGGCGGGCGAAACGGTGCGCCTTCAGGATGTTCATAGTGGACTTGTTGATCAGGCTACGGCCGTGGATGGAAGTCACCACGTTGTTCTCGCGGTACAACCGGCCGATGAGGGGAATCATGGCCTCGGCGAGCGCCTCACGGCCCATCCACGTATCAAGACAAGAATCTGATGTCTGGCTCACAGAACTACCTTCCTAAAATCCACCACATACGTCCGCGTATGTGGAAGTCGGCCGCCGGAGGGTGTCCGGGAACCTGGCCGCCGGCGGGGATTCGGTCCACCCCGGGCGCCTGCATGAAGTGCAAAGAAAAACCGCCGGCTGCGAACGCAGACCCGGCGGGAGAACTTCTACGTTCACGATCCATTCTAGGGTGGCGCCGCGGTGGCCGGTGCACGGCCCGGCGTGAAATCACTCACATACGCCGTGCGGAGGCCCGGCCGGGTGGAGGCACAGGTGGCGCCGCGGCCGGTGGGTGGATGGGTTGACCGATACGCCGGGTTCTGTGTTCCCGCGCCGTTACCGGCGCGGGAGTAGCGGCCATCCATCTACGAACGCCGTTGCCGGCGCCCTCCAGCGGCCTACCCGGACACTCGGGCGGGCAGCCCTCAAACGTGCCCTGTCTGGCCTTGCTCCGGGTGGGGTTTACCTAGCCTTCCCGGTCACCCGGGAAGCTGGTGGTCTCTTACACCACCGTTTCACCCTTACCTGCCCTGCAGCCTGTGCAAGCACCAACGGCAGGCAGGCGGTCTGTTCTCTGCGGCACTGTCCTGCGGGTTACCCCGAGTGGGCGTTACCCACCACCCTGCCCTGCGGAGCCCGGACGTTCCTCGAGCCACTTGCGTGACGCGCGGCCGCCTGGTCAACCCATCCGCAGTCCATTCTACGGTCCCCGGAGGCGCGCCATCACCGGATCCATTTGGGGTCCCTGGTGGGACAATGGAAGCAGGAACGGGGCAGGACAGTCCCCGGCTTCAGGTTGCACAAGGGAAGTGATCCGGTGGACCTCACCAGCATCGTCGTCCTCATCGTCGTCGTCGTACTGCTGCTGACGCTGGCCCGGATGTCCATCCGGATCGTCCGCCAGTATGAGCAGGGCGTCCTCTTCCGGCTCGGCAGGGTGATCGGGGTGAGGTTGCCCGGGCTGCGCTTCATCATTCCGGTGATCGACAAGCTCCCGCTCGTCAGCCTGCGGATTGTGACCATGCCGATCCAGTCGCAGGGCATCATCACCCAGGACAACGTCAGCGTCGATATTTCCGCCGTGGCGTACTACCGCGTGATCGACGCCGTGAAGTCGGTCGTCGCGATCGAGAACGTGGCGGCGGCCATCAACCAGATCGCCCAGACCACGCTGCGGAAAGTCGTCGGCCGGCACAGCCTGGACCAGACGCTGTCCGAAACCGAGCGCATCAACAGCGACATCCGGGAGATCCTGGATGCCCTCACGCTGGAGTGGGGAGTCCAGGTCACACTGGTGGAGCTCAAAGACATCCAGCTGCCCGAGAGCATGAAGCGCGCCATGGCCCGCCAGGCCGAGGCGGAGCGGGAAAAGCGGGCGAAGATCATCGCCGCCGAAGGCGAGTCCATCGCCGCTGCCGCCCTCGGCGACGCCTCGGACACCATGATGGCCCACCCGCTGGCCCTGCAGCTGCGGAATCTTCAGTCCCTCGTGGAGATCGCGGTGGACAAAAATTCGACGGTCGTCTTCCCTGCACCGCTCATGAGCACCATTGCAGAGCTCGCCGCCTTCCTCGCGCGCGAGACCCAGGCGGCCCGGACGGCCCAGACAGCGGCGTCGGCCTCCGCCACTCCGATCAAGGCCGCGTAGGACGGCGGGTAGGAACTACCCGTGTGCCAGGCGGCCCCGGTGTCTATGATCAGACAATGAAAGGGCCGTTGCTTGGTCGCCGGCGGATACTGGAGCTCGGAGCCGGGCTGCTGGGCGCCGCCACGCTGGACGCGTGTGCGACCGCGGAAAGCCGGCCGGAGGCCGGAACGGCAACCACAACTGCAGCCCAACAGCCTGACGGGATGGCCGGGACGCCGTCGGCCGAACCCGCAGCCGCTCCGGACGGGCCTGAGGCGCCTGGGGAGACGGGTGCGCAGCTGGAGTTCAGGACCGGGTCCTTTGTCTCGGAGTTCCGGCCCGGCGTCGCCACGGAATGGTCGGTGGCCGCGCCGCTGCTGTACGGCCGGGCCGGGCAGCACAAGCTTCCCGTGGCGGTGTTCCTCCACGGCACCGGCAGCAGCAACCGTTTCATCTTCGACGTCCTCGGCGCCCAGGCTGTCCTGCAGCGGCACCTCGCCGAGGGCGGACTGCCCTTCGCCATCGCAGCCGTGGACGGTGCCGACACGTGGTGGCACCCGCGCGCGGACGGTACCGATACCCAGTCGATGCTGCTCGCCGAGTTCATCCCCCTCCTCGCCGGGCAGGGGTTCGACACCGGCAACCTCGGCCTTGTGGGCCTGTCCATGGGCGGTTTCGGTGTGCTGCTGTTGGCCTCGCAGGGAAAGATCCCCGGGCTCCGGGCCGTCGCCGCCATGAGTCCCGCCGTCTCGAGCGACTACGACGCCAGCCTGGAGGATGCCTTCGACAGCCCCGAGGACTTCGCGGCCAATGACGTCTTCGCGCTCCGGCCGCAGCTGGCACCGCTGCCCAAACGGATCGACTGCGGCACCGACGACGCACTCCTAGCCACGGTCCAGGACTACGTCAGCGGCCTCCCCGGCCCCGTCGAAGGTGGCTTCCAGCCCGGCGGCCACGAGGACGGCTATTGGCGGCTGGTCCTTCCCGACGTCGTTGCCTTCCTGGCCAGGCACCTGGCCTGACCGGGCGCCTGGCCTGACCGGGCGCCGGTAAGATCGGACGGTGCTGATTCTGCTGCCGCCCTCCGAGGGCAAGACCCCCGCTGCCGGCGGCGACTCCGTCGACTGGACCTCCCTCAGCTTTCCCGGGCTCAACACGTACCGGGCCAGGGTTCTGGAGGCCCTCGGGACGGTCAGCGCGCATGAGGACGCGCTGGCGCTGCTCGGCGTCGGCGCGTCGCTGAAGGCCGACGTCGAACGCAACACCAGGCTGCACGCCGAACCGGCGGCCCCGGCCCACCAGGTGTATTCCGGCGTACTCTATGACGCTCTCGGCTACGGCTCCCTCACGGCGGCGCAGCGGAAGAAGGCCGACGAGTCCGTGCTGGTCGTTTCCGCGCTCTGGGGCGCCATCCGCTTCGCGGACCGGGTGCCGGCCTACCGGCTGTCGATGGCCACCGCACTGCCCGACGTCGGACGGCTGGCCCCCTTCTGGAAGCCGCAGCTGAACGCCGCCCTTGCCGCCGCCACCGCCGGCGAACTGCTGGTGGACTGCCGCTCCAGCACCTACGCCGCGGCGTGGACTCCCCCGCCGGCGCAGACTGTTGCCGTGAATGTCTTCACCGAGGCGGGCGGCGTGCGCAAGGTGGTCAGCCATTTCGCCAAGCACACCCGCGGTGAGCTGGCACGCCATCTGCTGCAGCGCCGCGGCAAGGCGCCGCAGACCCCCGCACAGCTGCAGAAGGCGGCAGCCGCCAGGTGGACCGTGGAGCTCATCGAGGGCACGGCCCGGAAGCCGCACACCCTCAACATCATCCTGCCCAACTAGCTCGCATTAGTTGTCGTTTTGAGCCCTCAGAACGACAACTAATGCGAGTCAGTTGGGGCGGGAAGAGGCTAGACCCACTCGGCCGAGCGGACCAGGATGCAGCCGGAATCCGGGCAGAACACGATGTCGTCCTCGGCCGCGGCCTTGATCTCGGCCAGGTCGCCCGGGCTGAGCTGCATGCCGGAGCCTTCCGAGGTTCCGTGGAACAACCGGGCCGCGCCGACACCGCGCCGGGCGAGGGTCTTCTCATAGACCGCGAGCAGCCCGGACTCCAGGTCAGCGGCGAACCCGGCCCGGCGTCCCCGGACCACGGTGGCCTCGGCGGCGATCTCGGCCAGCGCCTCGTCCAGTTCAGCACGGATGACGCCGAACGAGCCCTGGATGTCATCGACGATCTGCTGCTGGGCCGCCTGCCGCAGCCGGAGCGAATCCAGCCGTTCCAGGACCTCGAGCTCGACGTCCTCGAGGTCCGAGCGCCGCTTGTTCAGCGAGACGAGGTCACGCTGCAGGGCAACCAGGTCCTTGGACAGGCCGGTGCCGCTGTTGAGCTTCGCCTCGTCGCGTTCGATCCGGGACGCCACCTGCTCCACGTCCGCCTCGGCGCGCTTGAGCTCAAGTTCGGCGTCGTGGACGGCCATCTTCGCACCACCCAGCTCGCTGTGCGCAACACCGAGTGCGGCTTCAAGATCGGTGATCCGGGAGTCGCTTTCAAGGGCCACGCGGCGGTTGGACAGGGACTTGAGCTTCGCATCGAGCCCCTGCAATTCGAGCAACTTCAACTGTTCCGCCGGTGCTGCCTTGGCCACTGTTACCTCCGCTTGATCCCTTCCGGCCGGGGCCGGGCACCTTATCGGCGCTTAGTAGACTCTAATCCCCGCCCGGAGTCAGAATGAAGTCCCAGGGGTCGCTGTTGGTGCTGCTGACCCGGATCTCCACCTCATGGCCCTGGTCGGACAGGACGTTGCCGAGGGCCGCGGCCGCCGCGGGCAGCCACAGCCACTCGCTGGCGAAGTGCGAGACATCGATCAGGTACGGCCGGCCGTTGACGGCTCCCTCACGGGCTTCCGACGCCGGATGGTGCCGCAGATCGGCCGTCACGTAAACATCGGCGTTGCTCGCCCGGACCGCGCCGAAGAGGGAATCCCCGGCGCCGCCGCACACGGCGACGCGCCGGATGAGGCCGTCCGGGTCACCGGATACGCGCACTCCGCCGGCCACGGCGGGCAGGATGCCGAAGACCCGGGCCGCGAAGTCGCCCAGCGTCAGGACATCCGGCAGGTCCCCGACCCGGCCGATGCCTTCCTCCGGGAGCCCGTTCATGGCCGGGGTCAGGGGTGCCACGTTCTGCAGCCCGAGCGCGTCGGCCAGGACGTCGGACACGCCGCCGACGGCGGAGTCGCCGTTGGTGTGGACCGTCAGCAGGCCCGTTCCCGACTCGATCAGGCGGTGAACGGCCTTGCCCTTGGCGGTGTTGGCCGCGACCGACGTCACACCCGTCAGCAGCAGGGGATGGTGGCTGATCAGCAGTTCCGCACCGAAGTCGATGGCTTCCTCGATCACCTCGAGCGTCGGGTCGACGGCGAAGAGGATCCTGGTCACCTCGGCCGAGGGATGCCCTGCGACGAGGCCGACCTCGTCCCACTCCTCGGCGAGGGATTCGGGCCAGAGTTCCTCGACGGCGAGCAGGATCGTACCGACGGTGGGGGCGTCCGTGTTGGTGCCAGTGTCGATGGCAGCGTCAGTGCCAGTGTCGATGGCAGCGTTGGTGCCAGTGTTGGTGCCAGCCTCTGTGCCTCTGGCGGACTCAGCTGAAACGTCGGTATTCACAGGTTCCATGCCTCATTCTTACCCTATCCGGTGACCTGCCCCACAGCCGCCGGGCACCAGGATGCGGCTCCGGGAATCATCCGGGCAGTTCAACCATTGAACAGGACATGAGAACTTTTGTCCTCGGCGGAGGCTGCTTCTGGTGCCTCGACGCCGTCTACCAGAAAACCAAGGGCGTCAGCTCGGTCATTTCGGGCTACACCGGAGGCCATGACCGTGACCCCGACTACTACGCCGTGTGCTCCGGAACCACCGGCCATGCGGAGGTCGTGGCGGTGACATTCGACGAGGACGTGATCCCGGCCGAGGTCATCCTGGACATGTTCTTCGCGCTGCACGACCCCACCACGCTCAACCGGCAGGGCTACGACGTCGGCACGCAGTACCGCTCCTCGATGTTCTACGAGACCACGGAGGAGAAGGTCCTTTTCGAGGAGGCGATCGAACGGAACCAGCAACTCTGGGCCGACCCGATCGTGACCGAGGTCAGCCGACTGCCGGTGTTCCACGTCGCGGAAGCCATGCACCAGGACTTCTACGCCAAGTACCCGGGCGAGGGCTACTGCCGGGTGATCATCAACCCGAAGCTGGCCAAGGCGAGGAAATATTACTCTGCATGGCTTAATGCTTAGCTAGGGTCCGCGCGTGCTCGTTAGGCTGACCCCAGCACCCACCCGCTTCTTCAGACAGGCACCCATACACATGGCACAGATCTATGACGATGTTACCCAGCTGGTTGGCGGCACTCCGCTGGTTCGGCTCAACCGGCTCACCGAGGGCCTGGACGCCACGGTGGCCGTCAAGCTGGAGTTCTACAACCCGGCCAACAGCGTCAAGGACCGCATCGGCGTAGCCATTGTTGATGCTGCCGAGAAGTCCGGTGCCCTGAAGCCCGGCGGCACCATCGTCGAAGGGACCTCCGGCAACACCGGCATCGCCCTGGCCATGGTGGGCGCGGCACGCGGCTACAAGGTCATCCTCACCATGCCGGAAACCATGTCCACGGAACGCCGTGTCATGCTCCGCGCCTACGGTGCCGAAATCGTGCTGACCCCCGGTTCCGAGGGCATGCGCGGCGCCGTCGAGAAGGCCCAGGAGATCGTGGCCAACACGGAAAACTCTGTCTGGGCCCAGCAGTTCGCCAACGAGGCCAACCCCGCGATCCACCGCACCACCACCGCGGAGGAAATCTGGACCGACACCGACGGCAAGGTGGACATCTTTGTGTCCGGCATCGGCACCGGCGGAACCATCACCGGCGTCGGACAGGTCCTCAAGGAGCGCAAGCCCGGCGTCCAGATCGTTGCCGTCGAGCCGAAGGATTCCGCAATCCTGAACGGCGGCCCCGCGGGTCCGCACAAGATCCAGGGCCTCGGCGCCAACTTCGTGCCGGAAATCCTGGACACGGGCGTCTACGACGAGGTCCTGGACGCCACCCTGGAGGATTCCGTCCGCGTCGCCCGTGACCTCGGCATCCAGGAAGGCATCCTGGGCGGCATTTCCTCCGGCGCCATCGTCTGGGGAGCCCTCGAACTCGCCAAGCGCCCGGAGAACGCCGGTAAGCTCATTGTTGCCGTGGTCTGCGACTTCGGTGAGCGCTACATCTCCACCGTGCTGTACGACGACATCCGCGGCTGAGCCCGCACCGCTGTCCCACGATTCCTGTAGAAAGGTCTTTGTGAGCTTTTTCGCAAGACTAAAGGAAGACCTCGACGCCGCCCGGTCACACGACCCGGCGGCCCGAGGTTCTTTTGAAAACTTCTTTGCCTACTCCGGACTGCACGCGATCTGGGCCCACCGCCTGACGCACCGGATGTGGCAGAACCCGGCCCTCCGGTTCCCCGCCCGGCTGGTGTCCCAGCTGGCACGGTTCGCGACGGGGATCGAGATCCACCCAGGCGCCACGATCGGCCGGCGGTTCTTCATCGACCACGGGATGGGCGTCGTCATCGGCGAGACGGCCGAAATCGGCGAGGACGTGATGATCTATCACGGCGTGACCCTCGGCGGGCGTTCCCTGGCGAAGGTCAAGCGGCACCCCACCATCGAGGACCGCGTGGTGATCGGCGCCGGGGCCAAGATCCTGGGGCCCATCACCATCGGCCGGGACAGCGCCGTGGGCGCGAACGCCGTCGTGGTCAAGGACGCGCCGGCCGAATCGATCCTCACCGGCGTGCCGGCCACGTGGCGCCACCGCGACGCGCAGCGCGAGACCAAGCCCGCCGTCGACCCGGCCGAGTACGTCATCGACTACCACATTTAGCGTCCGCCACGCTCCGCCCGCCGGACGCTCGGCCACTACCGGAAACTGCTACGCCGGAAACCGCTTGTAGATGGTCCAGATCACGGCGTCGAACACGCGGTCCGGCAGCAGGCGCCGCAGCAGCAGCAGGGCCCGCGCGCTCCCGCCCACTTGATACCGGGTCTTGGGTCGGGGCGATATTGCGGCATGGACGATGGCATCGGCAACCGCTCCGGGCGGCGTGCAGAATGCGGCTTTGTCCGTGGTGGCAAGCACCGCCGCCATGACCCTGGCCTGCGCCGCGTACGGCCCGGTCCCGGAACTGGCCCGCAGGCCCCGGGCGGAAATGGCACCCCACTCGGACCGGGTACCTCCCGGCTCGATGATGGACACGCCGATGCCATGGGGCTTGAGTTCCATCCGCAGGCAATCGCTGAGGCCCTCGACGGCGAACTTCGTGGCGTGGTACCAGGCACCGAGCGGCTCATACATCTTCCCGCCCATGGAAGAGACGTTGATGATCCTCCCCCGGCCCGCGGCCCGCATCGCGGGAATCACCAGCTGCGTCATCCGGGCCAGGCCGAAGACGTTGACGTCGAACTGCCGCCGTCCCTCGGCCGGCTCCACCTCCTCGAGCGAGCCGTAGGAACCGTAGCCGGCGTTGTTCACGAGGACGTCAATCCGCCCGTGGGCCGCGATCACCCCGCCGACGGCGGCGCTCATGGACTCCTCATTTGTCACATCCAGCGCCACAATCCTGACCCCGCGGGCCGCCAAGGGCTCCATCTTGTCCACCCGCCGTGCTCCGGCATAGACGGTGAAGCCGTGCGCCGCGAGCTTCTTCGCGGTTTCAAAACCGATCCCGGTGGAGGCGCCGGTGACAAACGCTACGGGCTGGGTCATTTCCGGGCTCCTCAGGTGGCGGGACAGCCGGCGGCTTAAACGCCGACGGCCGGCGCCTCCCAGAGTAACGGGAAGGACCGGCCGTCCGCAGTGGCACGGGGATCCGGGCAGAGTGGGGCAGCCGGGTCCCTGCGTGGCGACGAAGTCGACACGAAAGGGATCCGGGCAGAGTGGGGCAGCCGGGTCCCTGCGTGGCGACGAAGTCGACACGAAAGGGCCTGCCCCAATCCCTAGTGGGTGTCCACTGCCTCGATCTCGGACTTGTCCTCGCCCCAGAGGGTGTGGAACGTGCCCCCGGCGTCGATCCGGCCGTAGGTGTGGGCGCCGAAGAGGTCGCGCTGGCCCTGGATCACGGCAGCCGGGAGGCGCTTGCGGCGCAGGCCGTCGTAGTAGGCCAGCGAGGAGGAGAACACCGGCACCGGGATGCCGAGCTGTACCGCCGTGGAGACCACCCGGCGCCACGCCGGAAGGACCTCCGCGATGGCCTTGGTGAACGCCGGAGCGAACAGCAGGTTGGCCGGCTTGTCCTCCAGCGCATAGGCGTTGGTGATCTCCTTGAGCAGCTCAGCCCGGATGATGCAGCCGCCGCGCCACAACGAGGCGATCTCGTCCAGCTTCAGGTCCCAGCCGTATTCCGTGGCCGCCGAGGTGAGCATGTCCAGTCCCTGGGCGTAGGAGACCAGCTTGGAGGCGTACAGCGCCTGGCGGACGTCCTCGACGAAGCCCTCGGGGACCTCGACGTCGGCCTCTCCGCCGGCCAGCAGCTCCTGGGCCAGCTTGCGCTGCTCCGTCTGGGAGGACAGGGCGCGGGCGAACACCGATTCGGCGATGCCCGACGTCGGGGAGCCCAGTTCGAGGGCGGAGATGACCGTCCAGCGGCCGGTGCCCTTCTGCCCGGCGGCGTCCACCACGACGTCGACGAACGGCTTCCCGGTCTTCGCGTCGACGTGGCCGAGGACCTCGGCGGAGATCTCGATCAGGAAGGAGGCGAGGTCTCCCTTGTTCCATTCGGTGAAGATCTTCGCCTGCTCGGCCGGTTCGATCCCCGCGCCGGAGCGCAGCAGGTCGAAGGCCTCGCCGATGACCTGCATGTCCGCGTATTCGATGCCGTTGTGGACCATCTTGACGAAGTGTCCGGCGCCGTCGGTGCCGATCCAGGCGCAGCACGGCTTGCCGTCCACGTGCGCGGCGATCTTTTCCAGCAGCGGTCCCAGGGCGTCGTAGGACTCCTTCGAGCCGCCGGGCATGATCGAGGGCCCGTTCAGGGCGCCTTCCTCGCCGCCGGAGACGCCGATGCCGACGAAGTGCAGGTCCTTCTTAGCCAGGGCGGCTTCGCGGCGGCGGGTGTCCTCGTAGTGCGAGTTGCCGGCGTCGATGATGATGTCGCCGGCCTCCAGCAGCGGCTCGAGCTGCTCGATCACGGAGTCGACCGGCTTGCCGGCCTTGACCATGATCAGGACGCGGCGGGGCTTCTCCAGCGAGTCAACGAGCTCCTGGAGCGTCTCCGTGCGGACAAAGTCGCCGTCCGTGCCGTGCTTTTCCAGCAGCGCGTCGGTTTTCTCCACCGAGCGGTTGTGCAGGGCAACGGTGAAGCCGTTCCGGGCCAGGTTGCGGGCGAGGTTGGCCCCCATCACCGCAAGGCCGGTGACACCGATGTGTGCTGACATCAAAACTCCAATTCATTCTGTGCAACGGGTGCAATGCGTCCCGCGATTGCCGCGGGACACGCTTCGTGGGATCAGTGGCTGTCAATAAACCATATGTATTCGGACGGCGATGGGAAAGCGGTGCCCATCTTTCGGAATACGGCACGTCCTGACCAGTCTATGATTTCCGGGCCCTCTCCGCCGGGCAGGGCCCGGCCGGCGTCGGAATCGCCATGCGCAGCATTATGCTTACGACTATGTCAACCAGCCTCCACCACCGTGCCATTGAGCACCTCGGGACCCGCATCGTCGCGGGCGACCTCCCCACCGGCCACGTCATGCTGGCCGAGCAGCTCGAAGCCGAGCTGAAGGTCTCCCGTTCCGTGGTCCGTGAGGCGGTCCGCGTCCTGCAGTCCCTGGGCCTTGTCGAAACCGTCAAGCGCGTGGGGATCCGGGTCCTGCCCGCCAGCCGCTGGAACCCGTTCGATCCCCAGGTGATCCGCTGGCGCCTCGCCGGCGAAGGCCGCGGCGCGCAGCTCCGCTCCCTCGCCGAGCTGCGCACCGCCGTCGAACCGGTGGCCGCCGAACTCGCCGCCGTCAACGCTCCCCTCGAGCTCCGGCGTAAGCTCGTGGAGGTTTCCCACGCCATGCGCGACGCCGGCCAGTCCGGTGACGTGCCCCGCTTCCTGGAGCTGGACATCCAGTTCCACTCCCTGCTGCTGGCTGGATCCGGCAATGAGATGTTCGCCAACATGGCCGGCCAGGTGGCCGAAACACTGACCGGGCGCACCCTTCACGGCCTGATGCCGGACCACCCGCGCGCCACCGCGCTTCAGTGGCACGTGGAGGTGGCGGAGGCAATTGCCGCCGGCGACGCCGCCAGGGCACGCGAGGCGTCGAACAGGATCATGCGCGGCTCCATCTCGGAGCTGGAGCCGGCCTGGAAGGACCAGCCCAGGGTGTTCGTTCCGCTCCCGAGCCGCTGACGCGAGCGGCCCGCGGCGAGCGGCCCGCGGCCCCGACAGGGCTACGGCGCCGCTTGCCCGTCCGGGGCCGCCCTGAAGTCCAGCAGCACCTTTCCGGACCCGGCGGAGTTTTTGGCCACCTCGAAGGCCTCCAGTCCGCGGTCCAACGGGAAGGTGTGGGTGACCACCGGGTCCACGGACAGCGATCCGTCGGCCAGTGCGGCAATGACGTCATCGATCTCGTCGTTGAAGCGGAAAGAGCCCAGCAGCTCCAGTTCGCGGGTAATCGCCAGCGAGATCAGGACCGGCTGCGGGCCCGACGGCAGGAGCCCCACCATCACCACCCTGCCGCCGCGCACCGCACCCTTGATCGCCGAGGCCAGGCCCTGGTGGCTGCCGGAGGACTCGATGACGACGTCCGCCTCCACGGCCGCGATGGCGTCTGCGTCATCGCCCTTGAGGACCTCGTCAGCGCCCACGGCGCGGGCTATCTCCAGTGGTTTCGCATGCATGTCCACGGCCACGATCCGCTGCGCACCGGCGCGTTTGAGGACAGCCACCGCCAACGCGCCGATGGGACCGCTGCCGACCACCAGGGCCGTCTTCCCCGCCACGTCGCCCGCACGCGAGACCGCGTGCCAGGCGACGCTCGCCGGTTCCACCAGGGCGGCGGTCCGTAGCGGAAGGCCCGGGGGCAGGGGCCGGAGCATCCGGGCCGGCAGGGTGGCATACCGGCTGAAGGCCCCGTCGGTGTGCGGGAAGCGCGCGGCACTGCCCAGGTAGGTGCAGCCCGGTGACAGGTTCGGGCGGTCCTCCGGATACCGCGCCGCGCCCGGGCCCGACGTGGCGGGATGCACGGCTACAGCGGTGCCGGCCGCGGGCCCCGTTCCGTCCTCCGCCGCCACGAGCACTGTTCCCACGATCTCGTGGCCCAGGACCATGGGCGCCTTGAGGACCGATTCGCCCGCGGCGCCGTGCAGCCAGTAGTGCAGGTCCGAGCCGCAGATCCCCCCGTACGCCACTTCGACAACGGCCTCATCGGACGCCGGTGCGGGCACCGGGATGTCCTCGATCCGCAGGTCCCCGGCCGCGTGGGCCACCACCGCGGCCGCCGCGGCCGGAAGTACTGTTGCGCCGCCCATCAGACCACCACCGTCATTCCGCCGTCGATGAAGATGGTCTGGCCGTTGACGAAATCCGAGCCGTCGGACGCGAGCCACACCGCCGGGCCGGCCAGGTCCTGCACGGTCCCCCACCGGTGCGCCGGGGTCCGGCCCAGGATCCAGGAATTGAAGTCCTCGTCGTCCACGAGGTTCTGCGTCATTTCGGTGTGGATGTAGCCGGGGGCAATGCCGTTGATCTGCAGGCCGGACCCGGCCCATTCCGCCGTCATGGCCCGGGTCAGGTTCCGGAGTCCGCCCTTGGCCGCAACGTAGGGGGCAATCGTGGGCCGGGCGAGGTCCGTCTGGACGGAGCAGATGTTGATGATCTTGCCCCTGCCGCGCGGGATCATGTGCCGCGCTGCCGCACGGCCCACGAGGAACGCGCTGGTCAGGTCCGTGGAGATCACCCGTTCCCAGTCCGCGACGTCCAGTTCCAGCATGGGCACGCGGTGCTGGATGCCGGCGTTGTTCACCAGGATTTCCAGCGGTCCCACGTGCTCCTCCACCCACGCCACGCCGCGGGCCGCCTCGGCGTCCTTGGTGACGTCGAAGGCGCAGCTGTGGACCCGGCCGGCCGGATAATCGGCCGCCATGGCGGCTTCGGCGGCCTTCAGCCGTTCCGCGTTGATGCCGTTGAGCACCACCGTGGCGCCGGCGTCGGCCAGGGCCCGCGCCAGAGCGTTGCCGATGCCGCGGCTGGAGCCGGTGACCAGCGCGGTCCGGCCCGTCAGGTCAAAAAGTGCGCTCATGGTTCGTTGATCCTCACTCGGTCCTGGCTGCTGTCTTGCCGCTGAACGGCTGTGGTGTCACTGAGATTCGAGATTGTCTGCCGGACGACGGCGAGGTCCCGGTCGCCCAGTCCCTGGCGCTTGAGTTCCGCATAGAGTTCGACGCCGGCGGCCGCCATCGGCACGGCGGCCTCCACGGCGGCGGCGCTTTCGAGCACAAAGGACAGGTCCTTGTGCATGAATTTGGCCGGGCCCGTGGGCTCGTAGTCCTTGGCGGCAAGCCGTGGCCCGACGAAGTCCAGGACCCTGCTGCCGGCCAGGCCGCCCGCGAGCACCTCATAGAGGGCCGCGACGTCCATGCCCGAGCGTTCGGCGAGCTCCGCGGCTTCGGCGAGCGCCGCCGTCGTGGTTCCCACGATGAGCTGGTTGCATGCCTTGGCGAGCGATCCCGAGCCCAGCGGTCCCAGCCGCCGCACCGTGCTGCCCATGGCGCTGAACAGCGGCAGCAGCCGCTGGAAGTCCTCTTCGCTTGCGCCGGCCATGATGGCCAGGGTCCCTTCCACGGCACCTTTCGTGCCGCCGCTCACGGGAGCATCGACGACGACGGCGTTTCCGCCGCTCGCCCGGGCCACCCGCGCCCCGAATTCCTTCACCGCGGCCGGCGAGACGCTGCTCATGACCACCACGGCGGTCCCGGCGGCCGGCGGCTTTGCGGACCAGCTGGCCAGGAGTGCCGCGGCCGAGTCCTCAATGTAGGAGAGATCCGGGAGCATGAAGATGATGGCCGGCTGGTCGCGCAGGCCTTCCACCCCGGCCACGCGTCCGCCTCCGAGGGCTTCGAACGCATCAAGTGCTGCCGGTGAGCGGTTCCAGGCGGTGACGGCCCAACCCGCCTTGAGGAGGTTTGCCGCCATCGGCGCACCCATGAACCCCAGGCCCACAAAGCCGGCTTCTTTCCGGTCCAAATCCATGTTGCCTCACTTCTTTATGGTTGGTTCAGTGGTTAATCTTCGAAATCTGTTCAATATCCTAACCTCCATTCAGTATGATGAACACCATGACGTATGAAACCACCGTCGCGATCGCCGTCCCGCTCGAAGCAGAGTTTGTGGAGCGCATCCGCGCCGTAGATCCTTCCGTTACCGTCCTTTACGACCCGGAACTGTTGCCGCCGGAACGCTTTCCCGCGGACCACTCGGGAGATCCGGACTTCCGCCGGACGCCGGAGCAGGAGGAGCGCTACTGGGACATGCTGAATAAGGCCCAGGTCCTGTACGGGTTCCCCAACGAAAGCCCGGCGGGCCTCGCCCGGATCGCCGGCAGCAATCCCCGCCTTGAGTGGATCCATGCCATGGCCGCCGGCGCCGGCGGTGCCGTGAAGGCGTCCGGGCTGGATGCCGCGGCGCTGCAGAAGTTCCAGGTGACCACCTCTGCCGGCGTCCACGCCCTGCCGCTCGCAGAGTTCGCCGCCCTCGGAATCCTCAACGGCTTCAAGCGCAGCGCGGAACTGGCACAGGACCAGGCGGCCAGGATCTGGCCCGAGCTCCGCACGCCCACGCGCCTGGTCAGCGGCTCCCGCCTCGTGATCACCGGGCTGGGCGAGATCGGGCTCGAGACCGCACGGATCGCCCGCGCGCTGGGCATGAGGGTCAGCGGCACCAAGCGTTCCGTCGAAGCGATCGAGGGGATCGACGAAGTCGCGGACAACGACGGCCTCGCCGGTCTGCTGGCCGCGGCGGACGCCGTCGTCAATACGCTGCCTGGCACGAGGTACACCGAAAAGCTCTTCAACCGCGAAGTATTCGCTGCCATGAAGCCCGGAACCGTGTTCGTGAACGTGGGCCGCGGCACCGTGGTGGACGAGGAGGCCCTGCTGGAGGCGCTGGAGAACGGCCAGGTTGCCTACGCGTGCCTCGACGTGTTCGCCGTGGAGCCCCTCCCCCAGGACAGCCCGCTGTGGAACCACCCCAAGGTGATGGTGTCCCCGCACACCTCGGCCCTCAGCGCCGCCGAAAACCGCCTGATCTCGGAGCGCTTCTGCAGTAACCTGCGGACGTTCCTGGACGGCGGCGAACTCCCCCACCTCGTGGACACGGTCCACTTCTACTAAGCCTTGATCCACCGATCCGCCTGGGTGGATGGTCTGTATCCGGTTTCGGCTCGTTGTGCGGCCTGAGGGTATGCCGGGGTGCCGGGCCTCGCTGCCCTGGGTGTTCCACGGGTTTCCTGGTTGCGCCGTGCGGCTGGGTGGACGGGTTCAGGCGGCTTGCGGCGGCGGGTAGAGCTGGTCGAACAGGTCCTGCCATGATGTTTGCCAGGGCCAGGCTTCGGGGAGGTGAAGACGGATGCGTCGGGCGCTGGTGGCGATGCGGGCCGGGACGTGGATGAGTTTGCGGCGGATCGTGCCGGTACGGGCCTTGCCGAAGGGCCCGGAGGCGAGGATCCCGGCGGCGCGGGTGAGGTTGTAGGCCATGACCGCGGCAACGAGCCATGCCGAGTTCGCGGCAAAAACGCTGGAGGGCAGGTGCGCCAGCGCACTGTCCTTCAGTCTGCATTGACCTGCTCGATATTATGCAGACGTCTGCATAATATCGATTATCTTGATGTCCGGATTATGCCGATGTTTCCCTGAAACTGCTGGTCAGCGTCGTGTTGGTGGCGAATACTTCGGCATAACTAGAGCGAGGAGGTCCACGCTTGTCCTTTCCGATTGCGTGGAAGGACTGGACTCATGAGCCATCCGTCAAAGGTCGTCATTGTCGGCCCGCTGGCCGTCTTGCGGGAGCAACTGACAACGGAATTTGTTCGACTCGGCTATGCCCCGTCGACAGTTGCCCGCCAGCTCCAACTCTTGGCCCATTTGTCGCGGTGGATGACCGCGCGAGGGGTCGGCGCAGGGGAACTTTCGTGGGCGGACATCGCCTTTTTCTGTTCGGACTACGGCCTGTCCTGCATTCATCGGTGTGCACCGCCGCCGGTAATGATCTTGATGAGTTTGATCCGCCCGGAGGCTGTGCCGTCAAGGGCAGTGCGACCAGGCGCTGTTCTGCCGTCAGAGACGGAAGAATTGTTGGCGTGCTTCGGCGAATATCTTCGCGACGAACGGGGCCTGACGGCAACGACCAGGGCTCTCTACCTGTATCAGCTTCGCTTGTTTGCGCTGTGGTTCGTTGCACGGTTCGGTTCGGATCTGACTGTGATGACGATCGCTGCGGTCGATCAGTTCTATGTTGATCGCGGGGGCATCTGGTCGACGTCATCCGCACGTTCGTCCACGATCGCCCTGCGCGCTCTGGCTCGATGGCTTTTTCTTACTGGCCGATCGACGCTGAATCTGTCGACTGCCATCCTGACTGTTAAGGACACCTCACAGAACGCTTTGCTCAAGGCATTGTCCGGCGCGGACGTTAAGACTCTGCTTTCTGTGAAAATGTCGGTGCGAGACCGAGCGATTCTTCTCGTGCTCACGCGAATGGGACTGCGGGCAAATGAGGTCTCAGGGTTGACCGTCGACGATTTTGATTGGCGCGCCGGAACGGTTCTCATCCACGGCAAGGGTAACGATTCCCAACTCATGCCGGTGCCTGCCGACGTTGGTGAAGCCATCGCCGAATACTTATCCGGACAGCGAAGAACCAAGTCGCCATACCGTGAGGTGTTTCTGGGCGTCTATACCCCGAATTGTCCTTTGAACAGGTCCTCGATCTCGATGGTGGTCACTTACCTGGCCAAACGTGCCGGGATCGTTGGGCGTGTCGGGGCACACCGCCTCCGCCACACCGCGGCGACAGCGGTCCTCGCGGGCGGAGGGACGCTGGAGGAGGTGGGGCAACTTCTTCGTCATCGAAGCACCCACGCGACGATGATCTATGCGAAAACTGACCTCGGCGCGCTGGCTCAACTCGCGCGGCCGTGGCCCGGTTCAACAAGGCAGGACAGTGCTCATGAGTGAGTTGCTTCGCAAAAGCGCTGTCGATTACCTACTCCTGCGCAGTCTGAGGGGATACCAGCCCGGCGATCAAGAATGGTTGATCCGGGAGTATCTGGACTTCCTCGATCTGCAGGGCTTCACAACGATCACGGTGTCCAACGCGTTGGCCTGGGCGTGTTTACCGGTGAATGCCCGATCGCGGTGGCGCACCCAAAGGCTCACGGTCATCCGGCTCTTCGCTGCGCACCTGCGCGCCAGTGCACCTGATGCAGCTGAGCTGATTCCGCCTGGACTGTTGCCAGCTCGGGTGGTGAGGTCTGCTCCCTACCTCTATCGGTTCGACCAAGTGGAAGCGCTCATCCGTGAAGCCATCAATATGCGCCCGGCACTGCAGGGTCAAACGCTGGCGACCATTATCGGGCTGATGGCAGCCACGGGAATGCGCACCGAGGAGGCGCTTGCGCTGAATACGGCAGACGTTGACGCCGGGCAGGGGACGATTCTGGTCCGAGGCAAGGGCGGCAAGCAGCGGTTGTTGCCGGTTCACGATTCGACGATAGCGGCGCTGGCCCGCTACGTCACGAGCAGTCGCGCCTTGACGCCCCACGATGATGCGCTCTTTGTAAGTCCGGCAGGATCGAGGCTGCTCGCCAATACTGTCCAACAAGCTTTCCGACGAGTCGCCACAGCCTGCCATTTGCAGCCGGGTCTGGGGAAGCGGGATCCCCGCCTCCATGACCTCCGGCATATTATCTCTGCTTAGTTCCCGTGTTGCGATAAGCCTTTGAGGTGGGCGCTCCCTCGGTGTCTGGGCTTTGCGTCACGGTGTGTGGTGTTTCTATTGTCAGCTCTGTGATTATGAGTTTCTTCTCGTCGCGGGGCTGGGAGTCCTGGGATATCGAGTACAGGCCGGTGATCCCGGAGGGGATGCCGGTGCTGGTCGATGACGACTTGCTGTTCGAGGACGGTCCGGCTGCACCGCGGCCGGCTGCGGTGGTGAACCGGTGGCTGCGCGAGCTCCCGGTCAGCGGGGCCCCGGCACCGAGTTCATGGGAGAACTACGCGCGGGCGGTGAAGGAGTGGGCGGAGTTCCTCGCCGTGCACGGGATCGCGTTGTTCGACTCGCGGGAGCGGCTGAAGGCCGGGTTGAGCCGGTATGCCGAGCATCGGGCCGCGGGTCCGGTGAAGGGCAGGTTCGCGGCGACGACGTGGGGCCAGCATATGAGCATTCTGTCGCTGTTCTACCGGTGGGCGATCGATGAGGGGTATGCGGCCGCCGAGCCGTTCACCTACCGGTCGGCGCGGGCGTTGTTCGCCGGCACCGGACGGGAGGTGAAGGTGAACCTGGCGGTGCGGCGTACTCCGAAGCCGCACGTGACTATCAAGTACCTGGAGCCGGACTTCATCGAGCTGTTCCGCAACGGCCTGCGCGGGCTGGCACCGGACGGCTCGCCCGACACCGGCTTCGCTGGCCGGGAGATGCCGCGCAACGCCGCGATCGGCGACCTGGCGCTGGCCACCGGGCTGCGGCTGGCCGAGTTCACACACCTGCTGCCCTGGGAGATTCCCGCGCTGCCGCCGACACCGACGACTGTGCCGATCCCGTTCCCGGTGCCGGCCGGGATCACCAAGGGCCGCAAGCCGCGCACCACGTGGACCTCCTACGATGCGCTGGCATCCGTCCACGACTACATGGGCCTGGACCGGGAGGCCGCAACCGCCGGCTCGGCATGGCGTCCGCCGCGACGCTGGGGCGAGCCGCTGCTGGTGAGCGACCCCGACGAGCGGGGCGGCCGGATCAATGGCGTCCGCCGGCCGTGGGCGTCGCTGACACCGGCGGAGCGGCGACGTCTGGTCGCGCCCGGGGGCGGATCGTGCCTGCTGGCGGTCAAGAGCGGCGGCGGCCCGTTCACAGCCTGGGCCACGGTGTTCGAGCGGACCTCGGATCGGATCCGGGCCCGGTTCGAACCCAGGTTCCCCCACGTAAACCCCCATCGGCTTCGCCACAGCTTTGCCATGAGAACCCTCGAGTACCTGGTCAGCGGGCACTACCGGGCTGCCGCACGGCTGGCGAAGGACGCTGACGCCGACGCGGCGCTGGTGTTCTACCTGTCGAAGGCCGACCCGCTGCTGGTGCTGCGCGATCTCCTCGGCCACTCGACTGTCTTGACGACGGAGAAGTACCTCAAGCGCTTGGACACCACACGGATCTACCGGCACGCTTACGAGGCCGCCGGGGCGGAGGCGGGGATCCTCGACGCGGCCGCGGCCGAGCGTGAGTCCGATGCGGAGTTTGACGAGCAGGACCAAGCCTGATGCCCACGATGGTTCTCGATGATCCGCTGGGCGTGGTCTGCGTGTTCAGCGACGGTGACACGGCCGAGTTCTCGCTTGAGGGCCTGCCCAACCCGCGCCTGGCCAGGGACCTGGCGGTCGGCTTGGTGGAGCTGATCCATCCGCACGGCACCGTCGATTCGGCAGGCTCGGTCGTTCACTATGTCCGGGCTCTGCGGCGTATGGTCCTGGCCGTGGCAGAGGGGGGCTTCATCGGCGGTGCCGGTGACCTGCGCCGGGGCCAGTTGGCCAAGTTCTGGATGGCCGGTCCGACCCATCTGGAGGCGCAGACCCGGGCGTTGGTGGAGGGGTTCGCCCGCTCCGGCGGCGTCCTGGGCGAGGGGGTGCTGGAGTTGGCCGCGGGACGCCACTTCAACATCCAGCCGAACCGGCAGGCGTTGCCGCCCTACCCGGAGGCCGAGTGGGACCGGTTGGCCTCGGCATGCCGGACGCTGGTCGAGGAATCCTACGCCGCGCACCGCAGAGCCCTGCTGTCAGTGGCCGCAGGCCGACACCCGGCCGAAGGCGGTTGGACAGCGGAGAACTTCTGTTGGCTGCTGGCCCGCAGCGGCCCGATCAGCACGCCGGGCTTCGCCGCCGCGCTGGGCGTCACCTACGACGCTTTCCGCAGCCGCGGCGGCACTGTCCTGTTCCACCAGGCCGTACAGGCCGCGTTCCCGCACCTTGATGCACTCATCGCCTACCGACTGCTGTTCGGCGTCTACTCCGGGATCGTCCCGGACGGTATCGCGGACCTGGGCGTCGGGGATGTCGACTGGGCCGGTGACTCCACGGTGCTGCTGTCCTATGTCAAAGGCCGGACTTCGACGGAGAGCCTGAACCTGCCGCGGGCCGCGGTGCGGCTGCTGGAGCAGTGGCTCTCACACTCGGCGTTGCTGCGGGGCCTGGTTCCCGCCGCCGAGCGCGACAGGCTCTGGCTGGGAATGAGCCTGGTCGGCAATGCCCGCCTGGTCCGGGATGTTGACCGCGTCGCTATCCAGCGCTGGGTCCGCCGCCGGGAGGTCTTCGGCTCGGACGGGCAGCCGTTGAAGATCCACCGGTCGCGGATCCGCACCACCTACCACGCGGTGCGTGACAAGAGCACCTGGAGCGGCAGCGCCCGGGCCACGATCGATCCCAACCACACCCCGTCGGTCGAAGGCGACCACTACCTGACCGCCACGACGCCGGCGCAGCGGCACCTGGTCGAGACGATCGTGGAGGATGCCCAGCACGACATCCTGCGCCGTGCTCACCCGCCCACGGTGATCACCGAGGAGGACGCGGCTGCGCTGGCCAGGGACTACCCGCAGCTGATGGCCGGGCTCGGCCTGGGCGACGCCGCGATTTCCGAACTGGTCGGCGGAGCCCGGGACGTGTTCACCGCAGCCTGCGGCGACCAGCTCTCCGGGCTGCACGGCCCGGCGGGCAAACCGTGCCCGGCCCGTCCCTGGGTCTGCCTGCTCTGTCCGCTGGCGGTGTTCGCCCCGCGCCACGCGGCGAACCTGCTGCGCCTAAAGGCATTCTTCTCCCGCCAGTGGCAGCAGATGCCCGCCGCCCAGTTCATGGCCGTTTTCGGCCCCTATGCCGTCCGGATCAGCCAGGTGCTGGACCGCTTCGACCCCGCGGTCGTGGCCGCCGCGGCAATCGCCGTGGCCGGCGCCGACGAGGAGATCCCGCTACGTCCCGAGGAGCGCACCACATGAGATCCGCCGTTTCCCCCATCCAGGCCGATGACCGCCGGGCCGCCCCGTTCACCGGCTCCGACATCTGCGGCGAGGCCGGCTTGACACTCCCGCCCGACACCTACCGTCCGGTGTTCGAGGAGGACCTCTGGGACTTCACCGACGTCGTCGGCCTCCCGGTCGACATGGCTCTGGCCAACCGGCGCTTTGACTTCGCCGCGATCACCGATCCGCGATGGCGCATGGTCGCCAAGGAACTCGTCCTGGCACTGCTGGCCCCGCGGCACGAGGCCGTCGCGCTGCTGCCACGGGCCTACCGCACGCCGCTGCACCTGCGCAGCTGCAACGGACGCCTGAAGGAAATCACCAGGTTCTTCGCCTGGCTCGCCCAGCGCGGGCTGCCCAGCCTGGAACACTTGGAGACCGCCGACTGCGAGGCACCTGGGGCATCGGCGCTACATCGTCGATGACGAAGGCGTCGTCGTCGGAGAGCAGAGCCACGGCATCCGACGCACCGCCGCCCAAGTCATCGTCGATCTGGTCAACTACCGGGAGCTGTTCACCGCCGACCGCGTCCGGACAGACCTGCGGCCCTGGGGCGGGGCCACGGCTTCGGCGGTCGCCGAGATGCCCTCGGGCCGGACAGGGAACGCCACAGAGCCGGTCCCCGACCACGTCCTGCAGCCGATACTCGCCGCGGCCCTGCACTTGGTCGGCGTGCTCGGCCCGCACGTGATCGAACTGCAACAGCAAGTACGCGCCGTCGACCGCGTCTCCTCGCTCAAGGCAGCCGGCCTGCGCCACAGCTCCCCGTCCTTCCCCGAGGACATCAAGGCCGTGCTGGCCCAGTACACATCCGCCGGCACGGGGCTCCCGATGATGGAAGACCACGACATCGCCGCCCGGATCGCCGACGGCTGGGCGGCCGAGGACCCGCTGCTGCCACTGGCCACCGGAGCGCTGGCCAGGACGGCCGGTTATAGCCAGTTCTGGGCCCGGTGGATCCCGACCATGCGGGGGCCACTGGAGCAGGCGGTGGCGTCGGTGGGGGTTGAGAAGGTGTTCGGACGCGACGCGGCCGACACCCCGGCCGCCGACGGCTCCGGCACGCTTCCCTGGACACTCCCGCTGCACCGGTCCCAGGCCGTCGCGCTGATCGGAACCGTCCGCACCGCTTCGATCATCGTCCTGGCCGCGGTCTCCGGGATGCGCGCCTCCGAGCTGATGGCCCTGCGCGTCGGCTGCCGCCGCCCGGTCGAGGAACCCATCCCCGGCCTGCACCGCTTCCGGATCGCCAGCAAGATCGTCAAGGTCAGCCCCTGGGCGGCACCGACGACGAGTGGATCGTCATCGAACCGGCCTACCGGGCGGTCGAGCTCGCCGAACGGCTGCACGAGGACGCCCACGACGGGGCGCCGCTGTTCGGGCGCTTCGCCTTCTCGGTCCGCTACGCCTGGTTCCGGGCCTGGGTCAACTCCCCGGCCGGGGCACGGATCGGCCTGGACCCGATCCCGGAAGGCCGGGTGAACCTCAGAATGCTCAGGCGGACACTGTCCTTGGAGATGGCCTACCGGCCCGGCGGCGTCCTCGCCACCAAGATCCACCTGAAACACATCGCCGTCGCCACAACGGAGGGCTACAGCTCTCGCCCCGGCGGCGCCCAAGCCATGCTGTTAGCCGAGGTCAACAAGAATGAAGCCGACCGGAACCTGGAGCTGGTCCTGGCCGAGTTCCGAAACTACCAGCAGGGCATCCTGCCGGCAGGACCCGGCGCCCGGGCCCTGACAGAGTTCTTCGCCAGCATCGACGGCACCCCTAATGAGGGCTCCGCCCCGGCGCCGACGATCCAGCGCAACGACCGCGACATCCTCAACCTGTTGAGCAAGCGGGCGAAGGTGCTGCACCTGGGGCCGGCGAACTACTGCTGGTTCACCGACCCCTCCCGGGCGCTCTGCCTGAAGCTGGCCGGCACCCCTGCCGCGACGCGGCCGCTAGCCGGAATGTGTGACTCGGCCCGTTGCCCGCAGGCCACCCACCACCTGGCCCACCGCCCGGTATGGGCCGAGCACGCCGCAAGCACCAAGGCGTTCCTCGGCCAGCTCGGCAAGACCCGCACCGCCGAACGCACACGTCTGAGCGGCGACTACGACCGGGCCCTGCGCGTCATCGCCGAGATCGACGTCGCTTCGTCCCAGATCACGAAGGAGGACGACGCGTGAGGATTACTGCCGCGGCCCGCACCGAGAACGAGATGCGCATCCGCGCCGCCATGGACCGCCTGCTGCGCGGCGAGATCCCGCCCGGCGGGAACTGCGACATCAAGACCCTGGCCCGCGAATCCGGCGTCGACCGAACCGCCTTCTACGGCAGCCGCCCCTACGCCCACCTGCGCGCCGAGTTCGAGGACCGACTCAAGCGCCTTCAGGACACCGGGACCACCCCCGACCCGAAGATCGCGCAGGTCGATCGACTCAAGACTGAGAACGCCAAGCTCAGGGACCGTCTCACACAGGCGGAACAGGCCATCGCAGAACTCGGCGACTTCCGCGGCAAGACCCTGGCCCGTCTGGCCGCGCAGCACGAGGAGATCATCCGACTCCGCGCCGTCGCCGACACATCGAGCCGCGTCGCCCGTCTCCCGGTACGCCGAGCGAAGACCCCATCGATCGGACCATGCTGAGCTGCCCAGCCGACCCGACAGCATCTGCGCGACAGCGACTCCGCGCCACACGGGTACTCACAACGCGTCCGCAATGTGATCTCTGTCATGGCGTCAGCGGTCGAATGCAACACGCTGGACGATCCACGTCACCATCACATCGTCCTTAACGAACCCGGACCAATGACCACACAAACCCGACCGCACACGGCCTCTGCGGACACAAGCCACACATTCGCGGTGAACACCTTGATCGATGCCCACAGGAGTGGTTCCGGCATCGACGCACGCATCGCCGCACTGGCCACCTACCTCGGCCACGGCAGTCCGATCCATACCTATTGGTATCTCTCAGCCAGCCCGGAACTGCTCCACCTGGTCAGCGACCGAATTGAAAAGCACGTTCAGGGAGACCGACCATGAGTACGTTCACCGTGACGCTGCAGGCCTTCTTCACAACATTCCTGGTGGGCCAGAAAGCGGCCAGCCAACACACCATCGCCGCTTACCGGGATGCCTTCAGAATGCTCCTCCTTTACTTGCACGACACGACCGGAACGACGCCTGACACGGTCGAGTTCACCGACCTGAACGCTGAAGCGATCGCTGGATTCCTGACATATTTGGAGGCCGTTCGAAAGAACACGGTCCGGACCCGCAACGCTCGTCTGGCTGCCGTTCATGCGTTCTTCGCCTACGCCGCTTACCAGCATCCCGAACACGCTGACGTGATTGCGCGGGTCCTGGCCATAAAGTCCAAGAAGACCACCACGACGGTGCTCACCTATCTCACCGACCCGGAAGCCGACGCTTTACTCAGGGCGCCCGACCAAACCACCACGACCGGTCGGCGCGATCAGGCGATCATTCTGGTTTTCCTCACAACGGGTCTGCGCGTGAGCGAGCTGACCGCACTGACCACGCAGGACCTGCAGCTGAGCAAACCAGCACACCTCCTCTGCCACGGCAAAGGCCGCAAGGACCGCATCACGCCACTCAACAAGCAGACCACGATCGCCTTGCGGGAATGGGTCGCCCGAAGGCCCGATGCGCACCCGCAAGACCCGATATTCACGGCGCAAGGAAGCGCACGGGCGATTGGCCGCGACGCGATCGCAGCACGTCTTCGCGTTCACTGCGCTGCTGCAGCCATACTCTGCCCGAGCCTGGTCAACAAAACCGTTACCCCGCACACGCTGCGCCACACTACCGCAGGCCTACCTTCACGCCGACCTCGGCATGAAGGAGCGTGCGATGGCTCGAATCGCCCCACTCGGATCCAACGGGCCTCGATTCATCCCGAAAGATCACATGCTCACGTTCCTCGAGGCTCTCTAGTTATGCCGAAGTATTCGCCACCAACACGACGCTGACCAGCAGTTTCAGGGAAACATCGGCATAATCCGGACATCAAGATAATCGATAATGGCGTGTTTCCGGTGGGTCTTGTCCGCCGCGACGGTGTCCAGGACCCCGGCGTCCACGGTGGTGAAGAACCCGTGGTGCCGGTGAGTTTGGAACAGGGTTTCCTGCCCCTCGTCGGCTTTGCGGTTCAGTTCCGGGATGCGGCGCACGACCAGGCGGCCGGTGATCTGCTCGTCCTTTTTGCGGGAGCTGAACGCGGTGAACACGGTCTCGGCGACCTCGGCCTTCGAGACCCAGGTGTTGGTGGTCTCGTCGAAGACCGCGTCGGTGTATTCGATTGTTTCCCACGCCGTCTCCGGGATCCCGGCGATGGCGCGTTTGACGGCCGGGTCCATGCGCGCGGTCACCGAGACCTCCGCCCCGCCGGCCAGCGCTGCGGACACCGCGGCATGGCCGTAGAAGGCCGAATCGAAACGGCAGAGCACCCGCCCGCCGGTGTGGACGCGCTTGAGCGTGGACAGGGCGTCGGTGATCAGGCGTTTGGCTCCGCGGGCCGAGTTCGCCGCGCCCTTGCGCAGCCGCTGGGCGGCGACCACGGGGGCGGTGTCCTTGGTGGAGACCGTGGCCAGCAGGGCGTTCAGCCCGCGGACTCCCGAGTATCCGTAGCCGGAGCCCTGCTTGGCGTAGCCGTGGACCTCGATGATCGTGTCATCGACATCGACGAACACGAAGTCCTCCACCCCGGGACGCCCGAGCAGCGGGGCCCGGGTCCCCAGGTTGGCCAGGAAACGGGACGCGACAGCGTCCAGTTGCCGCACGTGACCGAACGTGAAGGACCGAAGAAACGAACCCAGCGTCGAGGGCGCGTAGCAGGCCTTGAAAAGCCGCTTCATTCCGCCGTGGCGCAGCAGGGCCATGTCATCGATGCTGTCCGCGCCGGCGACCATCCCGGCGACCAGGGACGCGACCTTCAGCCCGGCGTTCGCACCCTTGTCCGTCGGGACCGACAGCCATTCATCGGCCAACTCATGCAGCCCGGCGTCCCGGGCCAACGTCATGACCGGCAACAGCCCTGCCGCCGACACGAGATTCGGCTCGTCAAAGGAAACTGACACCGCGGACGGTTTATGGGAAACTTCCACTTACGAGATGCCTCTCTTTTCGGTGGTCAAAGGGTTCTAGACAAGCTCCATTTTCCTTGAAAAGACGGGCATTCTCGGTTTAAACCGCCGTCGGCGCCCCGACCAACATCGGTGGATCAAGGCTAAGTCCGCGGCCCGTTCCGCACCACATAACAGGCGGCCTCTCCGGAAACGGAGGGGCCGCCTTTGCGTTGGCGTGCTGTAGCGCCAGGCATTCGGCGCGTCAGGAGGCACCGTCCACGTCACGGAAAAGCCGCGGCCCCTTCCTTGGTGGAAGGAGCCGCGGCCGGAGATGCGGCGGACGGCGCCGCGAAGGTGGGAGCGGCTAGCTCGCGTCCTCCGTGAGGACGAGGTCGCGTCCCACTGTCTCGGGGGTGAAGAACGTGGTGACAAACGAGATGAGGGCAAGCACCAAGGAGTAGATGCCGAGCACCAGCCAGGAGTGGCCCGTGGCCGCCAGGAGCGCGGCACCCACCAGGGGAACAAGTCCGCCGGCCATGACGGCAGAGAGCTCGCGGCTCATGGCCACGCCGGTGAACCGGTACTGCGAGCCGAAGAGTTCGGGCAGGAGCGGGCACTGCGGGCCGAGCATGGACTGGACGCCGAGGGCGATGCCCACCACCATGACTACCCAGACGAGTGTCACATTGCCCAGTGTCACCAGATAGAACGCCGGCAGGGCGATGATCGCCTGGAAGAGCGCACCATAGCGGTAGACGGGGACACGGCCGAACCGGTCGGACAATGCACCGAAGGTGACCACCATGACCGCGGCGAAGCCGGCGGCGATGAGGAGGCCCACCGGGCCGATGAACTTGTCGCCCGGGAAGACCCCGTCCTTTGCGGCCAGGAAGGCGATGAGCAGGGCCGAATAGATCGAGGAATTCCCGTTCTCACCCATCCGCAGGCCAATGCCGATCAGCACGTTCTTCTTTGAGTGCTTCCAGAGCTGGCCGATGGGGTTCTTGACCACGCTCTTGTGCTTCTCCAGCTCCTGGAACACCGGGGTTTCCTTCAGCCGTAGCCGGATGAAGATGGCCACCGCAATCAGGATCACGCTGGACAGGAACGGCACCCGCCAGAGCCAGCCCTCCAGGGTGGCCTTGTCTGCCATGGCAATCAGGGCAAAGGTTCCGGCCCCGAGCAGGGTGCCCAGCTGGATACCGACGAACGGCAGCGAGGCGAAGAAACCACGACGGCGGCGCGGAGCGACTTCGGAAATCAGCGTGGTGGCGCCCGCCTGTTCCGCACCGGCTCCCAGGCCCTGGAAAATGCGCAGGGTCACCAGCAGAACGGCGCCCAGCATGCCGGCCTGTTCAAACGTGGGCAGCAGGCCTATGGCGAAGCTTGCGGTTCCCATCAGGCCGATCGTGAGGATGAGGACCATTTTGCGGCCGAACCTGTCGCCGATATAGCCGAAGACCAGTCCGCCGAAAGGCCTGGCGGCGAAACCGACGCCGTAGGTGGCAAACGATGCGATCAGGGCTCCGTCTTCGCCGAGCGGCTTGAAGAAGAGCGGGCCGAAGATCAGGGCCGAAGCCAGGCCATAGATGTAGAAGTCGTAGTACTCCAGAGCGGAGCCCACGGAGCTGGCAAGAGTTGCCCTTCGCAGCTGGTCCGGATCGACGACCGCGTCGTCCGCATCAGCAAGCGGTGTATTAGTACTGGTTGTCACAAGCACTCCCTCAAGAACACTCCAGACCCCCGTTGGCCTGGTGGGATAGGAACAACGCCCTGAGACGCTGATCACTATGTTGAACAGCGTACAACATAGTGATCAGTTAGCCAATCTAAAATCAGACTTAGATTTCCGGTCACCCGAGCGGCTGAACGACGGCGCCGGCTCTACCCCATGGGATTGCCCAGGGACCGGGCCAGTTCCTTCAGCTCCTTCACCATCTGGGCGCCCTGCTCCTCCGAGTAGGTGGCCTTCAGGGCGGTGACCGACAGGCCAAGGCTGGGTCCGTGCGCGCCGCGCGTGGGGACCGAGACGGCCAGGCACACGACTCCCGTCGTTGATTCCTCATCCTCGAAGGCATAACCCTGTTCCCGGATGACGGCGAGTTGGGACTTCAGCTCGGCACCGGTCCGGAGCGACTTCGGGGTCAGGACCGGAAGTTCGGCGTCGTCCGGGAACATCTCCGCAATGTCGTGGTCATGCAGCCGGGCCAGCAGCGCCTTGCCCACGGCGCAGAGGGACACCGGCATCTTGTCGCCGATGTTGGAGGTGAGGCGGACTGCGGGGTGGCCTTCATAGCGGGCCAGGTAGATGACGTTGGTGCCGTCCAGCATGGCGATGCGGACGGTTTCGCCGGAAAGCGTCGGAGCCTGCTCACAGAACCGGTAGAACTCCTGGACCTCATCCAGGCGGCTAAGGTACGCGGCGCCGAGCTCAACCAGCTTGCGTCCGAGCGTGAACTCGGCGCCCTGGCGGTTGATGAGCCGGGCCTCCTCGAGGGCAAGCAGGAGATTCGATGTTGAAGACTTCGGAATGCCCAACTCCCTGGCGAGGTCACTCAGCGTGAGGCGCCCGGTCGCGGAGGCGGCCAGGGCCTCCAGCACAGCAGCGGCGCGGGTCACCGCCGGTGCGGGTGAGGCACTCCCCAGTCCGTCGGAGGTGCGGGGAACTCGGGAATCGGCCATGATTCTCCTTCAGGTATCGCGCGTTTGTCGCCGGCGCCACTCACTCGAATGCTGTTCAGTCAGTTGAACAGTAACCATCATAATGTCTGGCGCCGGAAATCTCGCCCTGAGGTTGGCCGCCTCCCCACGCCAATTTCCACAGGTCGGGCCAGGGACGAGCTGCCGCGAACACCGTCAGGCTGCGGCCACGACCGGATTTGTCAGCTCGCCGATGCCCTCGATGTGGCACGTGACGGTGTCGCCGGGAACGATCCGCGCACACTCTGCGGGGAAGCCCGTGAGCACCAGATCCCCGGGGTGGAGCGTCATGAAGGACGTCAGGTACACCAGGATTTCCTCCACGCCCCAGCCGAGATCAGCGGAGCTGGCCGCCTTGAGCTCGGTTCCGTTGTGGTTGATTCCGATCGACAGGTTGTCGTCATTCAGAGCCGTGACGATCCACGGCCCCACGGGAGTGAACGTGTCCTGGCTCTTGGCGCTGATCCACAGTTCGTCGGATTTCTGCAAGTCCCTGGCGGAGACGTCGTTTCCGATAGTGAAACCCAGAATTGCGGCCCGTGCGGTGTCGAGCGTGAGTCCGCGGACCCTGCTCCCGACGACGATCGTCAGTTCTGCTTCCGGGTCGACATGGCCCACGCCGGGCCGCAGTTCTATCGCGTCTCCCGGACCGACCACGCTGGTCGCGGCCTTGTGGAACGCCTGCGGAGGGAGGGCGCGGCCCGCCTGGCCCGTGTTGTGCGCCATACCGAGCACGTTGGCCGGGACGCTTGGCGCCAGGAAGGTGAACGAGCCTTCTTCCACAATGGCGCCGCTTTGCCAGCCATCGCGGGGTTCGCTGCCGGGATTGGCCAGGGATCCAGGGAACGGCGTGGTGACCACCATCCATGCCTTTCCGGCTTCACTGTCGAAGTCCGGGGCGTCGTTGGCGACGAAAAAGTGCTCGGCCTCCGAAACATGGGAGAGGGGACGGACTCGGGCAATTCGACGGGCACGCGTGGCGGACATGAAGACATCCTAGGTCCCGGGCCGGGGCGGGGACGGATTGTGTCAGGTCAGGGCGGCGGATCCGAACGCCTGGTTTAACCATCGATTAGGCCAAATACCGGCTGCGAAACAACGTCTGGGCGTTTCACATTTCCTGGCATTCACGGTATATTCGTTCTAAGCCTTCCACCGCGGCATCCCCCAATAGTCGCGGTGGAAGGCTTTTCCAATGCCTGATTGGATCGGGTGCCTGATTGGATCGAGGCCTCCCGCGCTGCAGATTCGCGGCGCCGCCTGCTACGCCGCGTCCGCCACGGCGTCCCGCAGCCGCCAGCCACCACCCAGGCCGTCCCGGATAAGTTCCATGGTGGTCAGGGCCGAACCTCCATTGCGCCCCAGCCTCGCCTGGATCTGCCAGACCTCGACGTCGACACGGCCCAGGCCCTTGGGCATCCGGCGCTCCGCTTCCCACCAGCTCACCCGCTCAAACCAGCGCACCGGCTCGGCGCCGACCGTCCATTCACGGCCGCCGCGGACTACCGCTACCGGCCTGCCGTCGGGGCAGGTCCTCACCATGACATGTTCCATGCCTGTCACGGTAGGGTCTGGCTGTGACAATTTTCGGGGCCAACAAAAAACCCCGCCGTGCGGACCGTTCGGCCTGCAGTGACGGGGAAGTGCCGTCTGACCTCAAAAACACCCAAATCGCAGCTTATGTTGCCAGAAAAAAGCAGTAGCGAAAGCAGTAGCAAGGGTACCTAAATCCCTTCGTGCCGATGCGTAACGGCCGAACCCTCATCACTTCGGCTCCTCTGGGGTAAATGACGAGGGCTGAGGAGATTAATCGGCCATCATGATGGGCTGAAGGTGGCTCCGCGACCCACGACGGCTCATGCTGCAAAGCCGCTCGGATCCGACCTATGCTGTCAGCCCGGTATGGTGTGCTCGGGGCTAGTGGCGTAGCCCAGGATGTGGGCGACCGCAGGGGCCAGGGGATGGACCGCGAAGCCGAAGCGCCGGGTGTCCCGGATGGTGAACCCGGCTGCAGCGATAGAACTGAGGGTATCCCGGTTGGGATGGCATCCTCCGGCGATTCGCTGCCATGCCGGGGTGAGCAGGTCTTCGGCCGTGGCGAGCAGGCGATGGGCGGAGCGGACGTGTTCGTAGAAGGCCAGGGTTCCGCCCGGGCGCAGGACGCGGCGGATTTCCGCAAGGGCGTTGGCCTGGTCCGCGACGCTGCACAGGACGAGGCTGGTGACGACGGCATCGACGCTGGCGTCGTTGGCCGGGATCTTCTCGGCCGCCGCGGCGAGGACCGTCACAGGGATCGGGGCCGATGCGGCCCTGTCGAGTGCCCGTTTTCTGAGGTAGTCATCGGGTTCCAGAGCCAGGACCTGGGTGACGGCGGAGGGGTAGAGTTCGAAAGTCGATCCGTCGCCGGCGCCGATCTCGATGACGGTCCCGTGAAGTCCAGCGAGCATGCTCCGCCGGTGTTCGGCGCCTCCGCGCCGGTTCATCCCCTCGACGGCGCGGGCGTAGGCGCGTGCGAATCTGGGATGCTGCAGGCCCGGGAGTGCACCATTGGCGGCCTGGTGCCCGGAGTCGTTGCCGCCATCCATGGTGTCCCCTCTTTCGTCAGGTTTCGTCTGATCTGTCCCGGCCCCCGGCGGCGACCGGGTGTGTTTCAGTTCTCGGAAGTTCCGGCGCCGCTCAGGGCGGCCAGGGCTGCGCGGAGTCTGGCGTCGGCGTCGTTGGCGACGTCCCAGATGGCCGGACTGTCGCTGAGTTGCACCATAGTCTGCGGGTCGATGGCCTGGATGGTGGTGTCAGCGGCGTCCTTGGCACGGCGCACGACGACGTTGCAGGGCAGCAGCGCACCCAGGTCCGGTTCGGCGGCGAGGGCCCGGCTGGCCAGGGCCGGGTTGCAGGCGCCCAGGATCACGTAGTCACCGACCGCATCGGCGGCCTCGGAGCCCAGCTTGGCCTCAAAGGTGGCGCGGACGTCAATTTCGGAGAGGATGCCGAATCCCTGTCCGGCGAGGGCTTCGCGGGCGCGCTGCACCGCTTCCCCCCAGGCCAGCGGGACGGTAACGGTATGGGTGTAGCTCATGACGGCTCCTTGGGGGACGGTTCGGGCTGTGTCTCAGGCGAGGGACAGGAAGAGCTTTTCGAGGTCCTTCTTGTCCATGCTGGGGTCTTCGCTTCTGAGGCACTGCTCCAGTCCGGTGGCGATGATCGCGAATCCTGCCCGGTCCAGCGCCTTCGAAACGGCGGCGAGCTGGGTAACGATGTCCTTGCAGTCCCGGCCTTCCTCCAGCATCCGGGTGACTGCGGCGAGCTGGCCCTGGGCACGCTTGAGCCGGTTCACGACAGGGGTCAGTTCTGATGAATCAAGTTGCATGGAATCTCCAAATCACGGGGTGTCTGTCCCAAATTCTATACCCCCGGGGGTGTGTTGACTACCCCCGGGGGTATCTGCAATACTCGGTGGGGTATCCGGCTGCAGCCAGTAATTGTCTCGAAAGGACATCCATGACCTCCTCTTTCACGCCAGCTTCGGCATTCCCGGCAGTGACCGCCCTGGACCCGGAAACGCTTCACGGCTGGTCCCGGGACCATGAGGACCTGCTCGTGATTGACGTGCGGTCCGGGGTCGAGTTCGAGTCCCTGCATATCCGCGGCTCCTACAACGTGCCCCTTCCGCTGTTGGCCGAGCACACCGGCGAGCTGGCCTCCCGGCTGGGCAGCCGCGTCGTGCTGGTCTGCCAGTCCGGCGTCCGCGCCGAACAGGCCCGCCAGCGACTGGGCGCCGCGGGCATCGACACTGCCTACGTCCTCGCCGGCGGGGTGCCGGGATTCGCCGCCGCCGGAGGTGACGTCGTCCGGGGCAAGGGGCGCTGGGACATGGAGCGCCAAGTCCGCCTCGCCGCGGGTTCCCTCGTGGTCCTGGGACTGGCCGGCGGCCGGTTCGTCTCGCCGAAGGTGAGGATGCTGGCGGGCGCGATCGGCGCCGGCCTGACCTTCTCGGCCGCAACCAACACCTGCGCCATGGGCAAGGCGTTGTCCGCGATGCCGTGGAACAAAGCCACCACGGAACCCACCCGCGAAAGCGCCATCCTGTCCCTGCCCGCAGCAGGCGGGCGCACCGGACAGGCCCAGGCAGCATGATTCCGGCCCTGGTTCTGGGGTTTGTCGTCGGAATCGTGCTGGGCGTGGTCGGGGGCGGCGGCTCGATCATCGCCGTCCCCGCTTTGGTCTATGGCGTGGGCCTGGGTCCCGCCGAGGCCATCCCCACCTCGCTGCTGGTCGTGGGCGTCTCCTCGCTGGCGGCCCTGATCCCCCGGATCCGCCAGGGCCTGAACTGGCCGGTCATCGCGCTGGTCGGCGCCGCCGGCATCCCGTCCGCTTGGGAAGGAGCGGCGGTGGGCCGGCTGCTGGACCCGAACATCCTGTTGCTCGCCTTCGCGGCCATCATGGTGATCGCCGGAATCCGAATGCTCGCCCACACCGCCGAAAGCGAGGGCTCCTGCAGCACAGGCCCGAATCGCGCCTTCCGCTCCTGCGCCCCCAAGGCCATCGCCGTGGGCCTGCTGGTCGGGTTCCTCACCGGGCTCCTGGGTGTCGGCGGCGGATTCCTCCTCACCCCGGCACTGACCCTCTTTCTGGGGCTGCGGATGAGACAGGCCGTCGGGTCGTCACTGGCGATCATCGTTCTCAACTCCGCCTCCGGCTTCAGCGCCCACGCCGCAGGCTTCACGATCGACTGGCCCATCGTGCTGGCCTTCGCCGTCCCCGCCGTCGTCGGCTCCCTGGCAGCGGCCCGCTTTGCCCGCCTCCTCAAGGACAGCCACGTCCGCATATCGTTCGCCGTGCTCATCTTCGCCGTCGCCGCCGGGGCGACCGCAAGCACCGTCCTCACCCTGACAAGCACCAACCAGTACCGCGCCACCAAGGAGATCACCCATGGGACTCATCAGCTCCCTCAAGAACGCATTCGCCAAACCGTATAAGACCATCTCCGTGGCCGAAGCCAAGGAACTGCTGGCCTCCGGCGCGGCGCTAATCGACGTCCGCTCCGCCCAGGAATGGCGGAGCGGACGTGCGCCCCAGGCCAAGCACGTGCCCCTGGACCGGCTGCAGACCAGCACTGCAGGCATCCAGAAAACCCGGCCCGTGATCGCCATGTGCCAGTCCGGCATCCGCTCCGCCTCCGCCGCGCGGCTCCTTGCCGGCCAGGGCTACGAGGCCTATTCCCTCCGCGCCGGAATGGGCGCCTGGCGCCAGGCCGGCGAACCTGTCCGCTAGACACACCCCAGGCCGCCCAACAGCAGGCCTAGCCCCCGCCGCCAACAAAGAAGAGGCACCGGACCCGGGACGGCCCGGCCCGCCCTCACGAAGGAGAGCACCATGCTCATCGAGCGCATTTACGACGAAGACCTCGCCCAGGCCAGTTACCTCATCGGATGCCAAAGCAAGGGCGAGGCGGTCGTCATCGACCCCCGCCGCGACATCGCGGTCTACCTCTCCCTGGCAGCCACGAACGGAATGAAGATCGTCGCCGTCACCGAGACCCACATCCACGCCGACTACCTGTCCGGCACGCGGGAACTGGCGGCCGCGACCGGGGCCACGATCTGCGTCTCAGGCGAGGGTGGAGACGACTGGCAGTACGGATTCGACGGCGAACGCCTGCACGACGGCGACAAGTTCACCATCGGCAACATCAGCCTCCAGGCCCTGCACACCCCCGGCCACACCCCCGAACACCTGTCCTTTCTGGTCACCGACGGCGCGTTCAGCGACCAGCCCGGCTATCTGCTCTCCGGAGACTTCGTCTTCTCCGGCGATCTGGGCCGTCCGGATCTGCTGGACGAAGCGGCCGGCGGCGTCGACACCCGCTTCGAAGGCGCCAAGCAGCTCTTCGCCAGCCTGCGGGACAAGTTCCTGACCCTGCCCGACTACGTCCAGGTCCACCCCGGCCACGGAGCCGGCAGCGCCTGCGGAAAGGCCCTCGGCGCCATCCCGTCCTCCACCGTCGGCTACGAACGGCTCTACGCCTGGTGGGGCCCCTACCTCACCGCCGACGACGAGCAGGGCTTCATCGACGAACTCCTCGACGGCCAACCTGAAGCCCACGCCTACTTCGGGCGCATGAAGCGCCAGAACCGGCAGGGACCGGCCATCATGGGCGAACGCGCCCCGCTGGCAGAGCTCGACCCCGAGACCGCCGCCGCCGGACTCGCCGCCGACGCCGTGACCTTCGTTGACACCCGCCCCAGCACCGAAGTGCACAAGGGGACCGTGGCCGGAGCACTGAACATCCCGGCAGGCAGGAGCACCGCCAGTTTCGGCGCCTGGGCCATCGATCCGGAGCGCGACAGCCGCCCGCTCGTGCTGCTCGCAGCAGACCAGGAGCAGGCACATGAAATCTGGGACCACCTGGTACGGGTCGGCATCGACAAAGTGAACGGCTACGTCACGAGCCTTGAGGGCCTGCCCGCCAGCACACCGCGGCTAATCCAACCGGAAGAACTCAAGGGCTTTGACGCAGTCCTGCTGCTGGACGTCCGCGCCCGCACCGAGCACGCCGCCGGCCACATCCCCGGCTCCCGCCAGTTGAACGGCGGCCGCGTCCTGTGGAACCTGGACCAGCTGCCCGGCACCGGCACCATCGTGTCCTACTGCCAGAGTGGGGTCCGGAACTCCGTTGTGGCCAGCACCTTGCGCCGCGAAGGCTACGACGTCGTCGAGCTCGACGGGAGCTACGCCGCCTGGGCAGCATGGCAGACGTCCGTGGACGCCGTTTCCACCCTCTAATGGCTGAACACCGAGCCGGTCCGGGGGATCGAGATCCACAACTGGGACTGGCGCAAGTCCGGACTGCCGGCGAACGGCAAATCGGCCGCGCTGACGGTGACCAGGCCGTGCAAGAAGGCGGGGATCACCAAGAACGTCACCCCGCACAATCACGACCGGCACGCCAGCCACACCGTGGCAGCGTTCATCGCCGGGGCTGCCTGAAATCCAGGGAGGTTTCCGGGAGGATCACCTGCACTACGACAGAGTTACGCCTGGTAACTTCTCCCTACCCCTGTCAATATCGGCCACGTAGCATCGACCCGCAGAGAGCCCGCCAAGGCACGAAAAAACCCCGCCGTTCCGCGGGAAAACCGGGGAACGGCGGGGTGCTTAACGTGTGGGTCCTACCGGGATCGAACCGATGACATCCACGGTGTAAACGTGGCGCTCTACCAGCTGAGCTAAAGACCCAAACCGTTGTTTCGGCGCCTGCGCGCTTCAACCAACGAACAGCTACTGTACCGGATGCAGGAGGCAGAACGCCAATCGGACTCAGAGCGGCGGGAGCTCGTCGGCGAGCCACCTGAGGGACTCGCTGACGCCGGCGTCGAGCTTGATGGTGGCCAGTCCGTCGCCGCGGGTCTGACCCCGGTTAATGATGACGACGGCCTTCCCCTGCTTGGCTGCGTGGCGGACAAAACGCAGCCCGCTCATCACCGTCAGCGACGAACCCGCCACGAGGAGCGCGCCGGCCTCGTCCACCATGGCGTAGGAGCGCTCCACCCGGTCCTTGGGCACATTCTCGCCGAAATACACGAAGTCGGGCTTCAGGGTGCCTCCGCAGGCGGGACAGTGCGCCACGACGAAGCTTTCGATCAGGCCGGAATCCTCCACGGTGGCGTCGGCATCCGGTGCCATCTCGACGACGCCGGCGGCGAGGGCCCGCTCGAGGAATCCGGGGTTGAGCTCTTCCAGCACCCCGGCCAGCAGCGCGCGGGTGTACCGGCGGCGGCAGCCGAGGCAGGCAACCTGGTCGAAGCGGCCGTGCAGGTCCACCACATTGATGCTGCCCGCCTCCTCGTGGAGCCGGTCCACGTTCTGCGTGATGAGCCCCGTGAGCAGCCCGCGGTGTTCCAGCCGGGCAATAGCGACGTGTCCGTCGTTTGGATCGGCGCGGCGCAGGTGCGACCAGCCGATATGGTTGCGGGCCCAGTAGCGCTGCCGGTTCTCCGGGCGGGCGATGAACTCCTGGTAGGTCATCGGCGCCCGCGGCGCGGCGTCCGGTCCGCGGTAGTCCGGGATCCCGGAATCCGTGCTCAGGCCCGCCCCGGTCAGCACGGCAAGGCGCTCGCCCGCGAGGACACCGCGGATCTCCTGCAGCACCACGAGAACGTCGCGTGCAGGTTCGGCGGCCGCGACCGGAGGCAGGCTGGCAAAGCCAGTCATGCCGACCCCGGGCCGCCGCTGCCTCACCGTTTCAGTTCCCGCCGAGTCCTGCCAGTGCGGCGCGGTATTCGGCAAAGTCCCGGGCCTGGCCGCGCGGATTTACCACCACATAGCGCACGATTCCGTCGGCGTCGATGATGAACGTCCCCCGCTGGGCCATGCCGCTCGAAGGGTCGAACACGCCATAGCGTGCGGCAACGGCACCATGCGGCCAGAAGTCGGCTACGAGATCGAAGGTGTAGCCTTCCTTCTCGGCATAGGCCCGCTGGGCGAACTTGCTGTCCACCGAGACCGCCAGCACGGCGGCGTCGGCTTCCTCGAAGAGCGCCAGGTTGTCCCGGATTTCGCACAGCTCGCCGGTGCAGATTCCGGAGAACGCGAAGGGATAGAAGACGACGACGACGTTGCGGCCCCGGAGCGCCGAAAGCCTGACCGGTTCGCCGAACTGGTTCACCAGTTCGAAGTCCGGCGCCGGCTCCCCGACGGCGGGCACGGTGCCCGCCTGGATGCCCTGCCGGTCCCCGGTCAGGGTTGCCCCGACCTGGACTGCAGCGGTCATTTGTTCTTCCGGGTGACCAGGCGTGTGGCGCTCCAGTCCTTCGAAACGCCCGCGGAGGTGGTGTAGTGCAGCCCCGTCGTGGGGGCGGCGTCCTGGATGTCCGCCGGTGAAACGTAGCCGGTCCGGCCCGACTTCGGCGTCAGGACCCACACGACGCCCCCCTCGGTCAGGGTGGTGCGGGAATCGACGAGGGTGTCAACGAGGTCGCCGTCGCCGGCCCTCCACCAGAGAATGGCGGCATCGACTACCTCGTGGTCGTCCTCATCAAGGAGTTCAGATCCCGTGAGGTCTTCGATGTCGTCACGCAAGTCGAAGTCGACGTCGTCGTCGTAGCCGAATTCCTGAATCAGATCCCCGTTTTTGAACCCCAGTTTTTCCGCCACATTTACCGAAGTGGCGGCGTCGGCCTCGCTCACGTGTTGCTCCTATGTTTGATGATTTCATTGTCTCCAGTGATTTCCATTACTCCAAGCCAACACCCTTTGAGCCTGCGCTTCAAGCTGTTGGCACCGCGATCCGCCATATTCTGCGTCACACGCGGCGATCCGGGGACCATCGGGCGGAACTTCGTCACACAACCAGTATGCCGGTGAAATACGGCCCGGCACCCACCGGGCGGCTACGCATCCCCGAGCCGCCACAGCTAGAGTGGCTGATGACGACTACGCCTGCGAGGGCGACCGCCCCGCTACTACAGGCAGGCATAGTCGTAATTGGACCCGGCGCACATGACCGGGCCCATGTAACCGATATGTCGCACGCGTCGCGTTCACGCCAGGCAGTTACCCTGCCGGAGCTGAGGGTGCCGATGAATGCGCTCAAAGAGAGGTTGGACGTGGCTGCAGGAGAAGAAACCTCCCATATCCTCAGCGGGTTGACAAACCAGCTGCCTGATCGTGATCCGGAAGAGACCGCCGAATGGCTGGAGTCCCTGGATGACCTGATTCAGGATCAGGGCACGGAACGTGCCCAGTACATCATGCGCAGCCTGCTCCAGCGGGCCGGGGCGCAGTCCGTGGGGGTGCCGATGGTGACCACCACGGACTACGTCAACACGATCCCGGTGGACCAGGAAGCGCCGTTCCCCGGTGACGAGGAGATCGAGCGGAAGTACCGGGCCTGGCTGCGGTGGAACGCCGCGGTCATGGTGCACCGGGCGCAGCGGGCCGATATCGGCGTCGGCGGGCACATCTCCACCTACGCGGGCGCGGCGACCCTGTACGAGGTCGGCTTCAACCACTTCTTCCGCGGCAAGGACCACCCCGGCGGCGGGGACCAGGTCTTCTTCCAGGGCCACGCCTCCCCCGGCATGTACGCCCGGGCCTTCATGGAGGGCCGGCTGTCCGAGGAGGACCTGGACGGGTTCCGGCAGGAGAAGTCCAAGGAAGGCCACGCCCTGTCCTCCTACCCGCACCCGCGGCTCATGCCGGAGTTCTGGGAATTCCCCACCGTGTCGATGGGGATCGGGCCGATGAACGCGATCTACCAGGCGCAGTCCAACCGGTACCTGCACAACCGCGGCATCAAGGACACCTCCGACCAGCAGGTCTGGGCGTTCCTGGGCGACGGCGAAATGGACGAGCCCGAATCCCGCGGCCTGCTCCAGCTCGCCGCGAACGACAAGCTCGACAACCTCAACTTCGTGATCAACTGCAACCTCCAGCGCCTCGACGGACCCGTCCGGGGCAACGGCAAGATCATGCAGGAACTCGAGGCCTTCTTCCGCGGTGCCGGCTGGAACGTCATCAAGGTCGTCTGGGGCCGGGAGTGGGACGCGCTCCTGGACAAGGACGGGGACGGCTCGCTCGTGAAGATCATGAACGAGACCGTCGACGGGGACTACCAGACGTACAAGGCCGAGTCCGGCGCGTTCGTCCGCGAGCACTTCTTCGGCCAGACCCCGCAGACCAAGGAAATGGTCCAGGACCTGACCGACGACCAGATCTGGAACCTCAAGCGCGGCGGCCACGACTACAACAAGGTCTACGCCGCGTACAAGGCCGCCGCCGAGTTCAAGGGCAAACCCACCGTCATCCTGGCGCACACGGTCAAGGGCTACGGCCTGGGCACCCACTTCGAGGGCCGCAACGCCACCCACCAGATGAAGAAGCTCACCCTGGCGGACCTGAAGGCGTTCCGTGACCACCTGCGCATCCCGGTCACGGACGACCAGCTCGAAGCGGACCTCTACCGGCCGCCGTACTACCACCCCGGCATGGACTCCCCGGAAATCAAATACCTGATGGAACGCCGCCGCGAACTCGGCGGCTTCGTCCCCGAACGCCGGCACAAGCACACCGACCTCACCCTCCCGGACGAGAAGGTCTACGAGGTCGCCAACCGCGGGTCCGGGAAGCAGCACGCCGCCACCACGATGGCGTTCGTCCGGCTGCTCAAGGACCTCATGCGGGACAAGGAGTTCGGCAAGCGCATCGTGCCGATCATCCCGGACGAGGCCCGCACCTTCGGCATGGACGCGTTCTTCCCGACCGCGAAGATCTACAACCCGAACGGCCAGAACTACCTCTCCGTGGACCGCGAACTCGTCCTGGCCTACAAGGAGTCCATCTCCGGCCAGATCGTGCACGCCGGCATCAACGAGGCCGGTTCCGTGGCAGCCTTCACCGCCGCCGGAACCTCCTACGCCACCCACGGCGAACCGCTGATCCCGGTCTACGTCTTCTACTCGATGTTCGGCTTCCAGCGCACCGGCGATTCCTTCTGGGCCGCGGCGGACCAGATGACCCGCGGGTTCATCATCGGCGCCACCGCGGGCCGGACCACGCTGACCGGCGAAGGCCTGCAGCACGCCGACGGGCACTCCCCGCTCCTGGCCTCCACCAACCCCGCCGTGGTCAGCTACGACCCGGCGTACGGCTACGAGATCGGCGTGATCGTCCGGGACGGACTGAACCGCATGTACGGGCCCGAGTCCACCGACCGGAACCTGATGTACTACCTCACGGTCTACAACGAGCCGATCATCCAGCCCCCGGCGCCGGAGAACATGGACGTCGAGGGCATCGTCAAGGGCATCTACCTGCTCGCACCGGCCAGGATCGACGGCCCGCGCACGCAGATCCTCGCCTCCGGCGTCTCTGTCCCCTGGGCCCTCGAAGCCCAGAAGGTCCTCGCCGAGGACTGGGGCGTCTCCGCGGACGTCTGGTCCGTGACGAGCTGGACCGAACTGCGCCGCGACGGAATGGCCGCCGAGGAGGAAGCCTTCCTCAACCCGGGCCAGCCCGCGCGCGTCCCGTTCGTCACCCGGCAGCTCGCCGGCGCCACCGGACCCATCGTGGCGGTCACCGACTACATGAAGGCCGTCCCGGACCAGATCCGCCAGTTCCTCCCGAACGAGTTCGCCTCGCTCGGTGCGGACGGCTTCGGCTTCTCGGACACCCGGGCCGCCGCGCGCCGCTTCTTCAAGAACGACATCCACTCGGTTGTGGTCCGTTCCCTGCAGATGCTGGCCCGCCGCGGCGAGGTCGACGCCCAGGCTCCGGCCCAGGCCATCGAGAAGTACAGGCTGCACAACGTCAACGCCGGCACCACCGGCAACGCGGGCGGCGACTCCTAACTGCGCGCCAGCGCAGGAAACAGCGCAAGGAACAGCGCAAGGAACAGAGCCAGATAACGGCGCACGACGGCGGTTCCCACCGGAGGGTGGGGCCGCCGTCGTACGTTTAAGCCGGCGATCCGGCTGCGATCCGGAACTACGATCCACGGCTGTGATCCAGAACTGTGATTTAGGGCTGTGATTCAGCGCATGGCGCCTTGTAGCCTTCGCACAAATGGAGCTTGGGCGGCCGGCACCGTATGCTCGATGCATGGCAGAGCCGATCACCACTCCCGCAAAACGCAAGCCAAGCTCGAGGGCGATGACTCCGGAGAAAGCCGAGACCCTCAAGAAGCTCCGGGCCAGCGTCGGCCAGCTGTCCACCACCACCCTGCGCCAGCTGGAGAAGTCCCTCCCGTGGTACAGCAGGCTGAATTCCGACGAACGCTCCGCCCTGGGCATGGTGGCCCAGAACGGCATCGCGGCCTTCGTCACCTGGTATGAGCGTCCCAGCTCGCCGTCGTGGATCCTGACCGATGTCTTCGGCACCGCACCCACCGAACTCACCCGCTCGATCAGCCTGCAGAAGGCCCTCCAGCTCATCCGGATCGTCGTGGAGGTCGTGGAGGACCAGGTGCCGGTGATCGCCCCGGAAGCCGACCAGTCGGCCCTGCGCGAAGCGGTGCTGCGCTACTCGCGGGAGGTCGCCTTCGCCGCCGCCGACGTGTACGCCCGCGCCGCGGAATCCCGCGGCTCCTGGGATACGCGGCTGGAAGCGCTGATTGTCGATGCGATCCTGCGCGGCGAAAACACCGATGCCCTGCGCTCCCGGATCGCCGCGCTGGGCTGGAAGGCGCAGGAACGGTTCACCGTGATGGTGGGCAATTCCCCGTCCGAACCGAGCGCCAGCTATGTCAGCGAACTGCGCCGCACCGCCGGCCGCTTCGCCGAGGACGCGCTCGTGGGCATCCAGGGCGACAGGCTTATCCTCATCCTCGGCGGGGTCAAGGACCGCGAGACGGCCTACCTGAAACTCAGCGAGCTCTTCGCCCCCGGGCCCGTGGTCTACGGCGCCGAGGCGGCCTCCCTGCTCGAGGCCAGCAGCTCCGCCCAGTCCGCCTTCGCGGGACTGACGGCGGCCCGCGCGTGGCCCTCCGCGCCGCGCCCGGTGGCAGCGGATGACCTCCTGCCCGAACGGGTGATCTCCGGGGACGACGCCGCCCGGCGCTCCCTCGTCAAGAACATCTACCGGCCCCTGCTGGCGGCGTCCAACGGGCTCGTGGAGACCCTGGGCGCCTACCTGGAACTGGGCCACTCGCTGGAGGCGACGGCCCGTGAACTCTTCGTCCACGCCAACACCGTGCGGTACCGGCTCAAGCGGGTCTGCGACGTCACGGGCTGGGATCCGCTCCTGCCCCGGGAGGCCTTCGTGCTCCAGACAGCGCTGGTGGTGGGCCGGCTCGCCGCTCCGGTGAAGCCCGCCACGGAACGCCAGCCGTCCCGTAACAACTCCTGATCAGTTGTAGACTTCCTACAAACTGGCCCGGTGACCTTGGTGCATGACTACACCGATAATCACGCCGTAATTTGGAAAGCTGGATACGTGCTTGCAATCGTTTGCCCTGGACAGGGCTCCCAGACCCCTGGCTTTCTGGCCCCGTGGCTAGAACTGCCTCCCGTCGCAGGCCACCTGGCCTCCCTCAGCGAGATAGCAGGGATCGACCTCGCCGCCCACGGCACCACCTCCGATGAGGAGACCATCAAGGACACCGCCGTGGCGCAGCCCCTGATCGTCGCCGCCGGGCTGGTGGCCGCGCAGTCCCTGTTCGACGTCGAACTCGGCACGCTTCCGGTGATCCTCGCCGGACACTCCGTCGGCGAGATCACGGCCTCGGCCCTGGCCGGAGTCCTGACCGAAACCGAAGCCATGACGTTTGTCCGCGAACGCGCCAACAGCATGGCCGCCGCCGCGGCAGCCACCCCCACCGGCATGAGCGCGGTGCTGGGCGGTGACCCCGCCGAGGTGCTGATAGCCATTAAGGCCTGCGGCGCCACCGCGGCCAACGTCAACGGCGCCGGCCAGACGGTCGCCGCCGGCACCCTCGACCAACTCAAGGCCCTCGCGGAGAACCCGCCGGCCAAGGCCCGCGTGATCCCGCTCAAGGTGGCCGGTGCCTTCCACACCTCGCACATGTCCCCCGCCGTCGCGGCCCTGCAGGCGCTCCGGCCCTCGCTCCAGCCGCGGAACCCGCAGGTTCCCCTGCTGTCCAACTTCGACGGCGCGGCGGTCACCGACGGCGCCGCCGCCGTCGACAGCCTTATCGCCCAGGTCTCCCGCCCGGTCCGCTGGGACCTCTGCATGGAGACCCTCGTGCAGCGCGGCGTGACCGGCGTGATTGAACTGGCCCCGGCCGGAACGCTCGCCGGACTGGCCAGGCGCGCCATGCCCGGCGTCAAGACCGTCACCGTCAAGACCCCGGACGACCTTTCCGCCGCCCTGGCCCTATTTGCAGAACTGGAAGGACAGGCATGAGCGTTCCCACCCTGAAGCAGGCGCCCCGGCACGAGAACACCCGCATTTTGGGCATCGGCGCCTACCGGCCCGGCGTGATCGTCACCAACGACGACGTCTGCCAGTGGATTGACTCCTCCGACGAGTGGATCCGCCAGCGCACCGGCATCATCACCCGGCACCGTGCACCCGCCGACGTCAGCGTGATCGACATGGCCGAAGGCGCGGCCCGCGAGGCGCTCGAGAAGGCCGGCATCGAGGCTTCCCAGCTCGGCGCCGTGATCGTCTCCACCGTCACGCACCCGTACGCGACGCCGTCCGCCGCCGCCAGCCTTGCCGACCGGATCGGCGCGACGCCGGCCCCGGCCTTCGACATCTCCGCCGCCTGCGCGGGCTACTGCTACGGCATCGCCCAGGCCGACGCGCTGGTGCGCTCCGGTGCCGCCGACTACGTCCTGGTCGTCGGCGCCGAGAAGCTCTCCGACGTCATCGACAACACCGAACGGACGATCTCCTTCCTGCTCGGCGACGGCGCCGGCGCCGTCGTGATCGGCCCCTCCGACACCCCCGGGATCGGCCCCTCGGTCTGGGGTTCGGACGGCAGCAAGTGGGATGCGATCGGCATGACCGGCTCGATGCTGGACCTGCGCGAACTCGTGACGACCGGCAAACGCCCCAGCGCGCTCACCGACGCCGAAGCCGCCGCGACCGACGCCGCACTGTGGCCCACCCTGCGCCAGGACGGCCAGACGGTGTTCCGCTGGGCGGTCTGGGAGATGGCCAAGGTGGCGCAGCAGGCTCTCGACGCCGCCGGCATCACCGCCGGTGACCTCGCGGCATTCATCCCGCACCAGGCGAACATGCGGATCATCGACGAGATGGCCAAGCAGCTGAAGCTGCCAGAGACCGTCACGATCGCCCGGGACATCGCCGACGCCGGCAACACCTCGGCCGCGTCCATCCCGCTGGCCACCCACCGCCTGCTGCAGGAAAACCCGGAGCTGAGCGGCGGCCTGGCACTGCAGATCGGTTTCGGCGCCGGCCTGGTCTTCGGCGCCCAGGTGATCGTGCTTCCGTAGCACCTCAAGCACCTCCCCCGAACTGCATACGTCCCACCCAGCACCCGTTCCCGCACCAAGCCGAACCCTCGGTTTGAGTCATTTCCGCCCGAGACTGCCGGCACTCCACCGGCCGCCGATGGCAATAACAAGAAAAGGAGCCACCAATGGCTAGCAACGAAGAGATCCTGTCCGGCCTGGCTGAAATCGTCAACGAAGAGACGGGCCTGGCAACGGACGCTGTCGAGCTGGACAAGTCCTTCACCGAGGACCTGGACATCGACTCCATCTCCATGATGACGATCGTGGTCAACGCCGAAGAGAAGTTCGGCGTGCGCATCCCGGACGAAGAGGTCAAGAACCTCAAGACCGTCGGCGACGCCGTCAGCTTCATCGCCAACGCCCAGGCCTGATCCTGGCCTTATTGGCTCCGGCCGGCAACGGCTGAACCCGTGGCCGGTCCGGGGCGCCCCCTGGCGCCCCGGACCGGCCCATCCAGCATCACCAGAGTTTGCTTAACCATCAGCAGAGTTTGCGCTACCCAGTTCGCAAAACCGAAGAGAATTCCCCACGCAGGCCCCGGCGATCCGGTTCACGGTTCCGGACATGGCAGGCGCACCGACAGAGAGTGATCCCATGGCACGCAAAGTAGTCATTACCGGTCTGGGTGCCACCACACCCATTGGCGGCGATGTCCCCACGATGTGGAAGAACGCGCTGAAGGGCGTCTCCGGAGCGCACACGCTGGAGGACGACTGGGTGGCCAAATACGAGCTGCCTGTCCACTTTGCCGCGCGCGCCACCACCCCCGCGACCGAGGTCCTGAGCCGGGTCGAAGCCAAGCGCATGGACCCGTCCACCCAGTTCGCCGTCGTCGCCGCCCGCGAGGCCTGGGCCGACTCCGGCATCACCGAAGTGGACCACGACCGGCTCGCCGTGGCTTTTGCCACCGGCATCGGCGGCGTCTGGACCCTCCTGGATGCGTGGGACACCCTGCGCGAAAAGGGCCCCCGCCGCGTCCTGCCGATGACCGTGCCCATGCTGATGCCCAACGGCCCGGCGGCGGCGGTCAGCCTCGACCTGGGCGCCCGTGCCGGCGCCCACACCCCTGTCTCCGCCTGCGCGTCCGGCACCGAGGCCGTCCACGTGGGCCTGGACCTGATCCGCTCCGGCAAGGCAGACGTCGTCGTCTGCGGCGGCGCCGAAGCGGCCATCCACCCGATGCCGATTGCCGCGTTCTCCTCGATGCAGGCGCTCTCCCGCCGGAACGATGATCCCGAGGGTGCCTCCCGGCCCTACGACCTCGGCCGCGACGGCTTCGTCATGGGCGAAGGCGCCGGAGCCCTGGTGCTGGAAGCCGAGGAGCATGCCCTGGCCCGCGGCGCCCGGATCTACGCCGAACTCGCCGGCACCTCGGTCACCGCCGACGCGTACCACATCACGGCCCCGGACCCCGAGGGCCTGGGGGCCACCCGCGCGCTCAAGGCAGCCATGTTCGACGGCCGCATCCAGCCCGAGGACGTGGTGCACGTCAACGCGCACGCCACCTCCACCCCCGTGGGCGACAAGCCCGAGTACACGGCCCTGAAGGCCGCCCTCGGCAGCCAGGTGGACCACGTTGCAGTCTCGGCCACGAAGTCCCAGATGGGCCACCTGCTGGGCGCCTCCGGCGCCGTGGAAGCCGTACTCACCGTGCTGGCCGTGTACGAGCGCAAGGCGCCGGTGACCATCAACCTGGAGAACCAGGATCCGGAGATCCCGCTCGACGTCGTCACGACGGCCCGTGACCTGCCCGGCGGCAGCATCGTGGCGCTCAGCAACTCCTTCGGCTTCGGCGGGCACAACGCCGTCATCGCCGTGCGCAGCATCTAGCACTTTCTGCGGGGCCTTCCGCGGGCTCTCAGCGCCGAGATGGCAGATGGCGGCAATGTTCACAGTGAACATTGCCGCCATCTGTCATCTGGCGTAGCTATGGAGTTGCCGGGCAGCCGAGTTTGGGACTCAGCCGACCTGGTGCAGCCAGCGGACGGGGGCGCCTTCGGCGGCGTGCCGGAAGGGCTCGAGTTCCTCGTCCCAGGCTTCGCCGAGGGCAAGGGACAGCTCATGGTAGACGGCGGAGGGGTCGCCGGCGCCGGATTCGTAGGCGTAGCGGATGCGGTCCTCGGAGACCATGATGTTGCCGTGGACATCGGTGACGGCATGGAAGATGCCGAGCTCGGGGGTGTGCGACCAGCGGCTGCCGTCGACTCCCGGGCTGGGCTCCTCCGTGACTTCATAGCGCAGGTGCGCCCAGCCGCGGAGCGCGGATGCCAATTGGGCCCCCGTGCCCGGGGTTCCGGTCCACGAAAGCTCGGCCCGGTACATTCCGGGCGCGGCGGGTTGAGCGGTCCACTCCAGATCCGTCCGCTTGTCCACGACAGACCCTATGGCCCACTCAACGTGGGGGCACAGGGCCGTCGGGGCCGAGTGAACAAACAAAACACCGCGGGTCAGTGCAACAGACATTCCATCCTCCATAGCTATAGGTACGTCTTCCCCAACGACCTCTGCCTGGATGTCTGTCTGTTGCGCGGATCCGAATCGGTGCCGGTGGTCCCTGCCAGACTATTAAATTCTTGCCGGATTTCGAGCTGGGGCGCAAAACACTCCAGCTTCAAGTACAACTTGAAACTTACCCGGTGTGAGTCCCATTCTGCCGTACCCCCTCTAATTACGCCAGTGGAATTCGGCGCGTCTTTCCCGGCTCGCCGTAAGCGGTAATTTCGGCGTCATAAAGTCCCCGGTTCAGGCCCGCGGATGCGCCTGCTGATAGCTCTGCCGGAGCCGCTCGACCGAGACGTGGGTGTAGATCTGGGTGGTCGCCAGGCTGCTGTGGCCCAGGATTTCCTGGACCGCCCGCAGGTCCGCCCCGCCGTCGAGCAGATGGGTTGCGGCCGAGTGCCGCAGGGCGTGCGGACCGGTCGCGGCCGTGTCCCCCAGCCCCGCCAGCATTTCCTTGACCACGCTGCGGACCTGGCGCTGGTCGACGCGTTTGCCGCGGGCGCCGAGGAACAGGGCCGGGCCGCTGGTACCGGTGGCCAGGGCTGGACGGCCCCGGCGGAGCCAGTCGTCGACGGCGAGTGCGGCGGGCACGCCGTACGGCACCGTCCGTTCCTTGTTGCCCTTGCCGAGCACGCGCAGGGTCCGTCGGTCCGGATCGAGGTCATCCACGTCCATGCCCGCCAGCTCGCCGACCCGGATGCCGGTGGCGTACAGCAGTTCCACCATGGCCCGGTCGCGCAGGGCCAGCGGGCCGCCGTCGGACGCTGCGGCTTCGGCGCCTTCGACCAGCCGCAGGACCTGCTGCTGGTGCAGCACCCCGGGCAGGGACTTTTCCCGTTTCGGGGCCCTCAGCCGCAGGGCGGGATCGGCGTCGACCAGTTCCTCACGGACGGCCCAGGCGGTGAAGGCGCGGGCGGTGGCGGAGCGGCGGGCCAGGGTGGCGCGGGACATGCCCGCCTCGCTCTGGGAGCCGAGCCAGCGCCGCAGCGTGCCCAGCTCCAGGCCGTCAAGGCCCGTGACTCCCTCGGCCGCAGCAGAGGCCAGCAGGCTTCCGACGTCCGAGAGGTAGGCGCGCACCGTGTGGGCCGAGCGCCCCCGTTCCGCCGACAGGTAGCGACCGAAGCCGTGGGCCGCGGCGGCCAGCTCGGGCGGGAGTTGCTGTGTAGACACACCCCAACTCTCGCAGTATTCGCTGGCCGATCAAGGAGCCCGACGGCGCGCCGCGGCCGTGTCCTGGTGCCCGGGTGCGCCCCGTGTTTCATCCCCCTTTCCCGGAGCGCTTCCAGCCGCCCCGGTGTGACTCGGCCAGGCCCAGCAGCCCGAGCCGGCCCAGGCCGCCGCGGACCGAATCCGGGCTGAGCCCCGCCACCGCCGTCAGCTTCTCCACCGAGGTCGTGGTCCGCAGCGGAAGCGCGTCCAGCAGGATCAGGTCCTCCAGGGTCAGACCGTCGTGGTCCTCCACCCTGCCGGTCTTCTCCGCAGCCAGGGAGTCGCCGCTGGGCGAGGCCAGCTCGGCGATCTCGCCGGCATCGGTGACACAGACCGCCCCGCCTTCGCGGAGCAGCCGGTGGCAGCCGGCGGAATTGGCACTGTGCACGGAACCGGGGACGGCGCCCACTGCCCTGCCCAGGCTTTCGGCATGGTGGGCGGTGTTGAGTGCCCCCGACCTCCACCGGGCCTCGACGACGACCGTGACCGACGCAAGCGCAGCAATGAGCCTGTTCCGCTGCAGGAACCTGTACCGGGTGGGTGCCGAGCCCGGGGGCACCTCTGCCAGGACCGCGCCCTGGTTCGCGACGGCCCGGAGCAGGTCCTCGTTGCCTGACGGGTAGAACCGGTCCACTCCCCCGGCCATCACCGCAATGGTGGGCACACCCCCGGAGCTTCCCGCCAGGGCGGCACGGTGGGCGTGGGCATCGATCCCGTAGGCCCCGCCGGAGATGATCGTGAATCCGCGCTGGGCCAGCGAGTAGGCAAGATCGCCCGTCACGGAGGATCCATAGGAGGTGCTGTCACGGGAGCCCACCAGGGCGACGGACCTGGCAGCGGGCGGCAGTTCCTGTTCGACGCCGCGCCACCACAGGCACAGGGGCTCCTGCAGGCCGAGGTCCGCCAGCTGGCGTGGCCAGAGTTCATCGGCGGGGATGATCATGCGGCCTCCGAGCCGGGCCATCGTGGCGAGGTCCCGTGCCGGCGCAAGGTCCGGAACGCGGGGGGCCCAGCGTTTCAAGGCCTCGCGAAGGCCTGGCCAGGCACCGCCGGAGCCGCTGTCTGCCATCACCTGGAACATCTCCTGCTCCAGCCCCGGACCGGCGGCCGACTGGCCCGTGGCTATCCGCAGGGCGTCCTCCGCTCCCGCGATCTGCACGAGGGCGAGCCCCGCCGCGTCCTGCGCCTCGAACAGGCGGGAGAGCGCGGCCCTGGCGATCCTTTCGTCGTCCCTCATGGTGTGTCCTTCCGCGTGGCTGATGGTTCGAATGGTGGTGGTTCCGGCGGAGCCGCCGGTACGGGACTGCTGGTGGTCTGCCGGGCGTCCGGCGTCGGAGCTCACGCGGCCGCCACGGCGGCCTGCCGGAGGCTGAGCGCCTGCCCGATGTCGTCCGCGTGCGGAGTGTCCCGGCGGGAGAGGTCGGCCAGGGTCCAGGCCAGGCGCAGCACACGGTCGTAGCCGCGGGCGGTCAGGACGCCGCGCTCCAGGGCATGGTCCAGGATCCTGGTGGTGGGGGCGGCGAGCCGTAGGGAACCGCGAAGCAGGCGCCCGGGCACCTGTGCGTTGGTTTCCAGCCCGTACGGCACCAGCCTTTCCAGCTGGCGGTCCCGGGCCGCCCGGACCCGTGCCGCGATGGTGGCGGTGTCCTCCTCCGCGCCGGGCCGGCCGAAGTCCGCCAACGAGACCCGCTCCACCTCCAGCTGGATGTCGACCCTGTCCAGCAGCGGGCCGGACATCCGGGCCAGATAGCGGCGCCTCATGGTGGGGGTGCAGGTGCAGTCCACGCCCTTGCCGGAGGCCTTCCCGCAGGGGCACGGGTTGGCCGCGAGGACCAGCTGGAACCGGGCCGGATAGGCGGCGGTACCCGCCGAGCGGTGAATGACCAGTTCACCGCTTTCCAGCGGCTGCCGGAGGGCGTCCAGGACGCGGCGTTCATATTCCGGCGCCTCGGCAAGAATGTGGTTTACATACCACGCATCTTGCATCATAATGCGACGAAGAGAATATATATGCAGAGCAAACGTGCCGCCATCTATGCCCGAGTGAGTAAGGACCGCACAGGTGCTGGCCTTGCTGTGGAGCGCCAGGAAGCCGACTGTCGCGCCCTGGCTGAGCAACTCGGCATAGCCATCACTGCGGTCTACCACGATAACGACATCAGTGCATACAGCAGCAAGCAGCGGCCCGCCTATAGGTCGCTTCTACTTGCTATAGAGAGTGGAGAGATTGACACCGTTCTTGTTTGGCATCAGGACCGGTTACTGCGTCGCACGAAAGATCTCGAGGTCTACATTGATGTCTGCCAGCCGAAGAAGGTAGCGACTCACACCGTCAAGGCCGGCTACTTTGATCTGACGACACCAGCGGGACGGGCTACGGCAAAGACCCTCGCGGCCTGGGCATCATATGAGGTGGAGACATCGACTGACCGGGTAAAGGCGGCAAAGCTCCAAGCAGCGAAGGCGGGACTGACTTCCGGCGGTAATCGTGCCTACGGGTACCAGCAGAACGGCATGGTCATCATCGAGCATGAGGCCGCCGTCGTCCGCGAGATCATTGACCGCTTCACCGCTGGGGATTCCTGGCGCACCATCGCCCTCGATTTGAATGAGCGTTCTATCCCCACTGCCAAGGGCAACAAGTGGTCGGCCATCAACGCCCATAACGTCGCCATCAGGCCGCGCAACATCAGCATCCGAGTTCACAACGACAACCAGTACCCCGCGCAGTGGCCGCCCCTCATCAGCCTCGATACGTGGGAAGACTTGCACCTGGCTATCAAGCGCGGTCAGGCGCTCTATGGCTCCCGTACATATACCCGTAAGCATCTCCTGAAGGGCTTTGTCTTCTGTGGAATCTGCAACAACCGCATGTCGATCATCAATGCCCAGGCCCGCGACGGCAGTTACCAACCCGCCTTCAGCTGCCGCAAGTTTGATGATACCCGTGGTGAGGTTGGCTGTGGCGGCGTCAAACGCCGGCAAGCACCAGTAGAAGAATTGGTGATCGATTGCATCATGTACAGGCTTGATACTCCCGAACTTAGCGAGCTGCTGGAAGGAAGCAAATCGGCCACACCTGAGTTGAAACAGCTGATGCGTGACCGCGATACCCAGGCACAGCGCCTACAGGAAATCTTGGACCTCTACTCAACCGGAGACATGACGTTCAGCGAGTACAAGACCGCTAAAACGACCGCTCAAGCTCGTCTCGATACCCTAGGACGCGAGCTTGACCGTAAGTCGAGCAAAGCAACTATCGCCGGGATTCCCGCCGGCAAGAGCGTCCAAGAGGCGTGGGACAAAGCTGACCTGCCGTGGCGACGTCAGCTAGTGGACACTCTCATCGACAAGATCTACATCGACCCACGCATCAAAGGCCAGGGCTTCCCTATGTACAAAGGCAAGTACAGGTTCGACCCTGACCTTGTGCGCATCGTCTGGAAGAGCTAGCCGTCCTTCTCATCGCGTAGTGCCATTGCAAAGTTGAACGCCCTGTCGGAAACGCGCGCCTCTGCGTCGAAAAATACCTGGCGCGAATGCTCGTCACCCGGCATCACATGGGACGTCATTCCAGTGCGTAACGCGTTGGCATCTAACGGCTTGCCGGCTTCCACCATCTTCAGAAGGTCGTAGGAGAACCGCGCTAACCCCGCAACGAGAGTTTCCAAGTCAGCGATCCGCTGCTCCAGGTGGTGCAGATTTGCTGACGAATCGGGAGCGTCTGGCACCTCGCGGTCCTTGATCTTCATCATCAGGCTTGCGAGCTTGGCCGCGCCTTCCTGCTCATGGCGTACCAGCGTTCGATAGCTGATGTCGCGCCCTTCCAGGAAATGATTGCGCCGCAGAGTGAGGGTTTCATAGCCGTAGTACCTGCCGAGTGCACTCTCTATGGCCTCCTTGTGCGGGCCGTTAACCATGAGGTCAAGGCTCCGTTTCAAGAGCGAGATAAAGACGCGTTCATCCTCAACTCCGAACGCATCTAGGACAAACGCGGGGACGCTCTCCCCCGAAAGTTGGAGGAACGGCGCACCTTGGCAGAGCCCTCTGATGACCTCGACTCGCGTCTCATCATCGACGACGGTGGTTGGTTTATCTTGCTCTTTCAACTCGCAGCTCCACTCGCTCTGGATGACATCGATTGACATGTCACTGTCATGTCAGATACCGTCATTCTATCAGTTGAACGCAGGAGGTCTACATCGCAAGAAAGGGGAGAGCAACGCCAACCTCAAATCAAATAGGACGCGCCCTCTACTACATACTCAAATCAGGTAATGGAGTTGAGCAATTAGGAGAGTACGAACCAGCCGTAGCGGAGCGCCACACAGAAACTCGACGCGTTGCACGGAAACTACCTGACGGCACCGTTGAAATCATCGAACAGACCATAACCATCGAGCGTGCTTACTAAAGGAGAATTACCGTGGGAGCTGGATTTGAAGGATTTGTCGGAGCCGTTCTCTTCATGGGGATCATGCTTGGCGGCATCATCTTCTGCGCCTGGGCGTTGACTTCCAAGAAGGGTCAGCGGCTTGACCGCAAGCAGCAGATGAAGCACAGCATTCGCCAGGGCATGCGTGACGCCGAGATTGAAGACGGCTTGTTTGAAGAAGCTATCCGCGAGGTCGCCGAGAAGGAAATGAAGAAGAGGAAGCAGATCGGCAGTGCGTAAGATTTGGGAAGGTCTTGCGCTTATCGTCATCCTCTACATCGTCATCACTCTTGCTGGTCAGGCCATAGCCCCCTATATCCCCATTGTCGGCATAGTTATCTCGTCCATGCTGGTCATCGCAGTGGGTGTGTTGCTCTTCCGAGTGGTTATATCCAGACGCAAATTCTGGTAGAAAAAGCCGCGTTGTGCCAAAGTAACAGCAGGCATGACGTGGCTTTTTCTATACCTGACACTTCCCCCGACACTATTCATCGGAGTGCTCATGCTAAAGCTCAAAAGCCAGGTTAACCTCGACAACGACCGCAAGACCTACGTCCTCACGTTCCCGCAGGATCTTGCTGAAGACCGCGTTCAAGCGTGGCTGCGCTCCGTCAGTGGAACACTGCACTCCAAGCCCTCACTTCTTGATGGCGTCCCCACTATCGTCTTTGAAACGTGGTCTACTAGCGCCGGCATCGAGCACCGCATCAAAGTACCCTGGCAGCACGCTGACGACATCATGAGCCAGCTCCGCACTCACCTCCGCGGCCTCCGCTATGAACCGGCGACTATCTTCCCCCGCCACGACTGGACGTATGCCGTCGAGATTGGCGAGAGCAACCCAGAACGTAGCCTGCGGATATTCAATTCCAACGACACGGCCGCTTCGATCCTGACTTCAATTGGCCAACTGCAGGGTGATGAAGCCGTGCTCATGCAGTGGGTAGTGGCTCCTAGTAGGCCAGCTCCTTTACCTCAGGACGGTGCCAGGACCGCAGCCTTCACCTTCAGGTCACTGCTTGGCGTCCCCGATGCCACCAAGGATGAGATCAACGACCGCCGTAAAAAATTGAGCGAGGCTAACTACAACGCCGTACTGAGAGTCGCCGCTAAAGCTGAGACGCGTCCGCGAGCTGAGAAATTGGTTGCCAACGTCCGATCGTCCTTCACGGCACTCAACTCTCCAGACAACCGCTTTGTAGAAATGAGAGTCACCAAAGCCAAGCTGCAAGACCGGATTGACAGGGCTGCAACGGTACTGGCCTTCCCGATGACGCTGGCCATCTCCGAACTCATCCCGCTTATTGCTTACCCGATTGGCTCCCCGATGGTAGCGGGACTCCCCCGTTCAGCTAGTCGTCACCTTCCAGCATCGGTCTCCATACCAGAGACTGGGATCGTCCTCGGCCGAAGCAACTTCCCTGGTAGTGAACGACCGATAGCGCTGAGTTGGGAGGACATCACCAAACACATGCACGTCACCGCTCCGACTGGAACGGGTAAAACCGAATTTCTAACCACCGTTGGCCGGCAGATCATCGAGAGCGGACACGGCATGATTCTCGTCGAGACGAAGGATGATCTCTTTGATCGTCTGCTTGAGACCATACCCCTTGACCGAATTAATGAAGTCGTGGTGATTGATCTCAACGATCCGACCGCGCCCGTGGGCTTCAACGTCCTGGATGACGGGGACCCTTACCGAACGATCGAGGATATCGAAGGCATCGTCTCAAACATCCACGGAGACAAGGACGGCGTCTGGTTTAAGAAGGTGGTCTACCACGGCCTTAGAACTCTCATGACACGAGAGGGCGCGACGGTGGCTGATCTCGTGCCGCTGCTGCAACCGCGCTACGACGAGCTGCCGTGGCGCAACGAGATCATCAAGAATCTCAAAGAGCCCGAGCTCATTCACTTCTGGCAAGAGTTAGAGAACCAGGGCAAGCAGAAGGAAATGCAGATAGTCCAGCCGGTCATCGACCGCTTCTGGCACTTCAACTCACGCCAGTCAGTTCGCAACATCTTCGGTCAGAGTACGAGCAGTATCTCTATGGCAGAGGCGGTTGCTCAGAACAAGATCGTCTTGGTGAACGTAACCAACATCGAAGAGAACACAAAGAAGTTCATCACGTCTCTGCTCGTCAACTCGGCCTGGAAGGCAGTACGAGCCAACCGTCCTGAGAAGCCCTTCTTCTTCATGGCTGATGAGGTGCAGAACTTGAAGCACCTACCTATCAGCCTCGATGACATGCTTGCCCAAGCACGCAGCTACAACTTCCCCATCATCATGGCGAACCAGTCCGTCACTCAGTTGCCACAGAACATACGAGACGCGGCGCACAATAACGCTAGGACAAAGATCGTGTTCCAGCTTGAGAGTAAAGACGCTGAAACCATGTCTGGTCAGTTTGGTAGCTCGGTCACTAAGGACGACTTCATGAACCTCGGCCAGTACGAAGGCATCGCCAGAATTGCTACGACTGAAGGTGTTAGCACACCGGTCAGCTTCATTGCTGCTCCGCCAAAGCAACGCCACAACTTGGGCTGGAAAGTCCGAGAGGCCAGCCGCAAGAACTATGGCAGGACACCTGCTGCTATAGCGGAAGAGATCGCCCGGCGCCGTAAAGCCGCCCCTACACCGGTAAGTCAACGTCCAAACATCGGCATCAAGAAGTGGGAGAAGTGATGAACATCAACCAGTACCAGGAAGCACGGATAAACCTCAGCATGTTCGTGTCCGATATGGCGCACAAACGGGCACAGGAACTTGGCTTCACGTGGGTTCCTGCCGTGGACGCCCCCGCTACGTACCGAGAGCTCAAGCAAGTATTCGCTGAGTCCGCTGAGACGATGACACCTATGCCCGTCTACTCGCTCTACTGCGACCTTTCCATTTTCAAGGATGCTGCCACGAACATGGCGCTTCGGTTCTGGCACGACAGTCTGCACATTGAAACAGGCCTGACCTTCAGTCTTCCGGACGAGCATGAGCTTGCCCTTGAGCACCTACGAATCATGGAGATTGAAGGCATCAGGAGGCACAGCATGGAATGGGAGATGCTGCGTATCGATCTACTCGGCCAGAACTACCTAAGGGCGATGTGCAAGAAGTTCCCCGGTGACCAAGAGCGCTTCGTTCGGCGGTGCCTGGAGATCGGCTTCGATGAAGGCGTTCTTGAGGAAGTGAGACTACTCAACACGGCATAGGAAATAAGGAAAGCCCGGCTCCGATGAGGGAGCCGGGCTTTCCTTATGCCTTAGTGCGCGGCGTGGTAAGCATCCTGAACGGACTGCGCTACGCGTCCACGCTCGGATATGTTGTGGCCGTTCGCTTTGGCCCACTCACGGATTTTCTGTAGCTCTTCCTTGTTGCTCTTAGGTGCCGAGATGGATGAGCTGGCGGCGCGGGGCAGGCGTGCCACATTTTTAGTTGCTACATCGGTATACTTGGAGATCGCCTCACGGAAGTCGTCCGCGTTCTTGCTCGAAAGGTCGATGCTGTAGGAAGAACCTTCAAAGGCGAACTCAATGGTCTCACCCTGGCCTTCTTCCAGCATCTCGTTAGTCAGGTCGTCGACGATTCTTGTAAAAGTTTTCTTGGCCATATAGAAAGCCTACATCCTAAAACCCTCAGCGCAATGTCTGAGGGTTCAGTGGATAGATTGTCGTCTTTGCGGCTGGAAGCGCTTAGAATGCGTCTCACAGCGTCTGACGAGCTATTTATCAGCTGGAGTGAGTAGCTGCTTGATAGTGACGAAGACGGCGTTGATACCGCCAACGAGTGCTGCACCGATGAGAGCGACTGTAAAGCTGACGACACCCGACGTACCTTGACTGGCTGCATGGATGAAGTCCAGGCCAACGAGTGCCAGTGTTCCCAGGAAGCCTGAGACGAACGAGTAGCCGAGTGCTTTGGCGATTTTGATAGCTTGCTGTTTGGTGATTGGTGACATATAGCTCCTTACTTTTTAAACTTTGATATTGCCTCAACGATGGCTGTAAAGAGGCCCCTAATCCAGCTCACGCTGTCGTTGGTCTGATTGATGGTGTCTTTGGTTGCCTGGTCGATACCGGTACCAGAGGCCGTGGCCGGCTGAGCCCTAACTGCCCCAAGCTGCTCGTTGGCGTCACCGAGCTTGGTTGTGAGGTCAGTGACACTGTTTACGAGGCCAACTGACTTATTTTGTTCTGCTTTGAGTTGATCCTGTAAGCCATAGATTTGGCCTTGCCAGTTGTCTGTGCGTGCAAGCTTTCCAAGCTGAGCGTCCTGATAGTTCTGATTGGACTCCTCGTTGTCCGACAGAATCTCCATGGCCCGCAACCAAGTCCTGCCAACAGCAGCAGCCCTAAACTCTTCACGACTGAAGCCTTGAGCGCGCCCTCTAATTTGTTGAGCTAATTTCTGCCATCGCCCGTATTCGTTGTCTGCATCGGTAATCACGTCTTCGCCTCCTTTTATTCTTAAATAGCCAAGCAGTCCAGGGGTGAACATGCTGCTGATTGTCACTTTCAGGCTGCCGCCGTAGTTCTGATTGAGCAGGCGTCCCTTGTACCAAATAGCGATGTGACCTTCGGGACCAGTCCAGTTACCCGCATCATCGCCCCAGACCACGATGTCGCCGTCTTGAGGGTTCGAAACCCTATCGAAGCGCTGAAGAACAGTTGCGTTTGTCCAGTAGTCAACGGCGTTGCCCCACACCGCTGTCGGGATACCTAGTACCTCCTCCATGTACAGACGGACATAGCTGACGCACTGGCCCGCGTAGGCAGGAGCACCGAGGTTAGTGTTGTCCGTACCAGGATTTCCGAAGCGACCGCCGAGAGTGTCGTTTTTGAACTGTTCGAATGTCTTGGCCACTACTGCTTGGCCTCCACCACCTCGTTCTGGACGACCTGGTTCTGGACATTCTGTGTCTTGACGTTCATGTTGATAGACGCTTCATAATTGCGGTCGGCCTTCTTGTCGATAGCATCAAGTTTCTTGACGACCAGGGCTTCCCATTTCTCACGCGCGGTGGCCTGCTCGCGTCCAAGCCGAACCTGCTCTTCTGACGCCGTCGCGAGCTTATTAATGGACTTAGCTAGTTCGAGGTTGGCGGCGTTGCCTTCTTTGAGGGTGGTGTCATTCTGGGTGAAGAGCTTCTTGAGTAGCCAGACGAGCACACCAACGACGGTGGCCATTATGCCAAGGGCGGCTATGGCGACTTCTGCGCCGTTCACGCTTCTGTTTCCTTGATGATTATTTTCGTTTGCTGGGTCATTAGAGTGGTACCACCGAAATTGTTCGCCTTAGAAATCCACCCGTTCCAGCTGCGACTCTGTACTTTGATGTAAAGGTTGTTGTCCCAGGGTTCAGACCGGTCAAAAGTGTCGTTGTAGATCCCTGTTGACCACTCGTGGTGCTGGTCACCTTAGCGTTATTATCTGATGCGGCCTGAGTGGTAGCACCCGACACAGCGAATGACATGAAGGTATCGTTGACTGCGCTGTTATAGCTGTGGCAAGTAATGGTCACTAATGCTGATCCGGCTGGGCCGACAGTTGCCGTGACAGCCGGGCCGACAGTTGTTAGGTCTGTATAAGTTGTCGACGCAGTGCTTTCAGTAGCCACGACTGTTGATGATGTGGCTTGGGATGGAAAGTTTCGAGCAGTAGCAATCACTCGCTTGTCTGTGATGTTCGGATTGGTGATCGTACTGACGCTTGCTCCCACAGCGACCTGAGCCAGGATGATGTACGGATTCGAAGCGCCAATGGCCGTTTGAATCTGACCGACAGTTGGTATGACAGGTGATCCTGATGGCGTCCCGGCCACCGCGGCAAACTTGAGCACATTGTTCGTGTTGTTGACGTTCGCGCCTGAGGTAGAGCCGGCCACGGCCTTGTCTATGTAGGCCACGATGTAGTCGATGCGCGGCGATGCAGCTGGAGTTGAGATGGTGACGGACTCGCCAGCGCTAGTGTCGTGGCTTATCAAGTAGCCGTATGAGCTCGGGTAGGTGCCAGTAGTGATCCGGCCGCTACCAGGCTGCACTAGGACCGTGAGATTTGGCGTGCCATTGGCGACGACAGCAAAGCCTTCAACAACATCACCCTGGAGAAATCGGTTTAGGACAACGAAGGTTCCGTATTCATCCGTCGTGCTGCTGCCATTTGCGGTGTAGTTGCTTACAAGTTTTGCCACTAGTTAGATTTCTTTGTTTAGGTTTATGTCCTCAATATAAAGCAACCAAGTACTTTTGAATAGTCCATTATGGTGTGACTGTGACCGCTGAATAGGTGGCAGGTGAAATCGTCCAGAAGGTGAATCCAACATCGACAAACGAGTATGTTGTGCCGGCGCTCAGCAAATAGAGCCGAAACTTTTGCACACCGCTGATTGGCAGCTGTGGATCGTACCGATAGAACAAGTTGCCCGATGAAGGCGTGGTTGACACGTTGACAGCGAAGTCATAGGCGATCACTGGATTCGAGGCAGCACTGTTTGGAGTAAGTGTCACTTCAATACACTGCGGCGTCGTTGAGGTTAGATTTGTGAGGGTGATATCAACATTGGTGCTCTGGTTAGCGATCCGATACATCCGAACGTCGCTGGCCCCAAAAGTCTGATCTGCCTTCATGCCGTCGACGGTCGTCCTGAGGTACTTGAGCTTCTGTTCCAGCTGCGTCTCAGCGTCACGATCCAGCCTCATACGATCCTCACGTAGGTCACGGTAACCGGAGCCGTGCTGTAGATGTGCGCCTTGAGATAAAACGTGCTCGCACTGACGGCGTTTCTGGCACCAATGGTGTACCAGTACTGCATCTTCGTGGTGTCATCGGTGATGATCTTGTTGTAGATGATCTGGTAGTTGCTCGCAAGCGTGTCGTGGTAGGGGGTGCTGGTGTTCGGTATCCACAGCTCTGGCATGAAGGCCGAGAGGAAGCTTGAGGCATCAGCTGAGGTGGCAGTGATAAGGATCGTGGCCAGAACTTGGTTTCCACCACTGGATGATGCGAGAGCGCCGGTGATGTCGTAGCTGTTCGCGCTTGAGTATTCGTACATCCTGGCTTCGGTGTACTGGATGCCCGTTTTCAACTCGCGGAGGGCCACGTCGAGGCTCGTGATGTCTTCGACTATCTTGTTCTGTGGTTCTTGGTTAATTCTGCTTGTCATAGTCCCCCTAGTAGGTCAGCGCCAGCGACGAGCCCTTGCAGCTCACCATGACGCGCATTTTGATGTAGACAGAAGCTCCCGAAGGGCCAGCGCCTATGCCAACAGTCCACGTCATTTTGTTTGGACCGATAAAGGGCGACGGCCTGACTGCCTGGCTGAAGTAGAAGGTGTCTGTCGAATCGTACTGTTGGTAGTCGGACAGACGGTGGGCGCTATCCGTCCCGTTGTTGTAAATCTGGCTGTACTGGATGCCGTATGGCTCTGCTTGTGTGCCATCGCCAGTAAACGTGATGTAGAAGAATTGTGTCGTGTTGGCGGGGATGCTGTAGGCCGACAGGTCAAAGGAGTTCGCCGTCTGCGAGATATATGAGCGTTTCACCAGGGCACTGCCCGTCGGCTGCCGGCTTTTCAGCTCGGTCACGTCACTCTGAAGGCCCCTAATCGTTGACTCGTAGTGATGGCCTATCTCCTGGTCAATCCGGTTATTCATTCTGGTTGACCCCGTAGCTGTCGAACGTCAGCTTGATCGCGCGTTCGAAGTCATTCTCGTCAATATCTACTTCCATCTGTTCGATGCGGTACAGGCCGTTGATGTTCGATAGCCACGTGTGGTTCTTGACCTCAAGAGGGATGCGATCACCGACGCTGAGGAAGTTGGTGTTTAGCTCTTTGCCGGTGATGGTGATCTTCGGCAGCTCCAGGATGTCCTTGGCAAGCGCCACGGCGGCCGTGGTGTTCTGGTCAAGCGTGGTCTGGATGCTGACCGAGTTGAACTGTTGGATCTGCTCGCGCAGGTAGTAGTTGAGCTGGCTCGTCACATCGACTTGAGTGCTTTGTAACTGATCAACGCCGAAGCCTGAACCAAGGCCGTAGATCTTGTTGAAAAGGTTGATACCACTCCGGGATAGCTGGAAGCCGGCCACGTTGGAGAGCGGCCCCCCGTAGATGAACTTGAGGTCCGTCCGCCGCGCCCCGATCTTGCTGTAGGTCTGGAACTTCTTGTCCCAGGTGAAGGCGAAATCGAAGTTGCCATCAATCAACGTGGTCAGCTCTTGAATCTTGAGCTTCACGTTGTCCCGCTGGAAGGTGCGGTCACGAATGACGCCAGTGGTGTACTGACTAACGGCATTCGTGACGCCGACGCTGCCGTTCGTCTGAGCCTGGGTAGTCGTCAGCAGGTCGGTTGCGATTGAAGTCGCTTCAGTTGCCGTATAGGTCTTGGAGACGTAGCGATCTTTGAACAAGTTGAGGTAGCCCGTGCACGTAACGGTCACTATGTAGCTCTGTGCGCCGCTCTGAGCCATGCCACCGCCAAAACCTGGCTTCGATGTGTCTTCCGCAAGATTGAAGCTCACATCGACTACCTGAGCGCCGAATAGGTACTGACCGGCTCGCTTTACTTTGACGTCAGTGACATACGGATCGATCAGGGTCCGTGGATTGATGCCGCCTAGATTCGTCAGGCAGTAGTTTTCGAAGGCGAAGAGATCAAGGCTGAACGTCAAAGTCTCTGCTTCGTTTCGCTGCATCGAGTAGGAACGGTTGAAGCAGAGCGCGGATATGTCAGCAATGCGCGAACCTCCCGCGCTCCATAGTTCGATCTCGTAAAGGCGTTTACCTCCGAAATCCATCTAGATGCCCCTGTAACCGCTTCTCCAGGAAACGGTCGCTACGGTCGTGTCAGTTCCGTCTGCCGTGGTCAGGTTGATGCTGTTGTTGCCAGGGAGCAGCGGCCACCAGGAACTAGAGCTAGTCACGAACGGTAAGACCGAACCGCCGTTGAGCAAGACCGTGCGGTTCTTCATATCGATCACCAAGGTGTCGCCGGCGGTCGTCGTCAGTCCTGTCAAAGTGAAGAACTGGCCCGTCGTCTGATTGGTAATCGAGGGGTTGGTCATCTTGTTGATGAGCGTGATCGTCGGGTAGATAGTGACATTACCGGTGTTGTTGACCGTCGTAGGCTGAGATCCAGCCGCCCAAGTGATCGGCCACGTTATCGGCCACGTGATGCCGCCGCCGCGGGCTGGATTGACCGTCACGCTCATGAGTCCGGAGGCCGAGTTGTCATAGATGGTCGGGTCAGTGGCGATAAGGCTGATCTTGAACGGAGCCTGATTGATGGAGCGGAGTATCGGCATATCGAGCGAGTCAATGTTGCAGTTGACGAGGTACTGGTTGCCCGCGTTCGTCGTGATGTTCATGGCCACTGAGGATGTTGCAACGGCAGCAGCGAGGTTTCGTCTCGTCGTCTCGAGCGTCGCTGGCGTACCGAAGAACTGCCCCGTCAGGGTGATCAGGCGCATCCCATAGAACTGAGACCCCACATAGCCACCGTCTCGGCCGCTGTAGTTGCCGCTTGAAGTGCGGATCGGCGGTAGACCGAGCCCTTCAATTGGTTCGTCCAGGTAGGCGGCATTGACGCTGTTTGGATCGTTCAGTACGAAGCCGTTTAGGGAGATGATCATCGCAGCGACAACCTCCAGCCAAGATCGGCCAAGAAGCGCTGCTGATCCATCTGATTAGCGATGGTCAGGTTTTCTATGTTTATTGATGCACCTCCTCCCCCAGTTGGTGTGGAACGTGTTCGGTAGGCAGGGACGACTTGCGCGCCTTGGGGCATGTTGACGATCTCAGGGCCCATCTCGCCGACAAGGGTTGCGCCACCAGGAGCGTTTGATGTTCCGAGAGCGTGGCGATTATTGACGTTGTTGATGATTCTTTGAGCTGCAGCTTTGCGCTCTGGAGATGCGACGCCGCTGTTGATAACGCTGTAGGCAACAGCCAGGTCCTTCTTATCTTGTTCAGCAAGGCTGGCTTTAGCCGCTGTTGCTTCAGCAACCGCTGCCTTGGCCCTATTGGCTGCATCGACTACAAGGAACAGGGAAGCAATGGCAGCAGCAACTGCGATGGCAGGCATGACCATCGGAGTGGCGACCAGTGCGCTCAACGCTCCAACGGCAGCACTTGAAGAGACGGCAGATGCAATCCAGGCACCCGACGCAATAGCTGCGTTGGCGATGGCTGAAGCAGACATGGCGACAAAGGCTGCGATTATCCGAGGTAGTTCAGTGACCACCCAGGCGACCGCTGAAGCAGATGCAGATGCAATCCAGGCGCCGGAAGCGACGAGCGCGTGTGTCACCGCTGCGCCTGAGGTCAAAGCGAAGCCGGCCACAATCCTAGGTAACTCTGTGGCCACCCAGGCAAAAGCTGACCTAGCCGCAGAGGCTATCCATGCTGCTGATGTTGTCGCAGCGTGAATGGTGGATTGAACCGCGGTCACAGCGGCAGCGGCAACGATCTTTGGAAGTTCAGTTACAGCCCACACGAATGACGCTCTGGTGGCGTTGAAGACCCAGGCCCATCCTGCGTCAGCGGCAGACAGAGACACTTTAATCGCCGTAAGGCTCGAAACGCCCGCAACCTTGGCCATGTTCAATACCCAGGCAAATGAAGATACGACTGCTCCAGCAGTCCACGAAGCACCGGCTTTGACGGCGTCGATGGCCATCATCGTGTAGATGCCCGCACTCAGTGCGATCATCCTTGCGCTGTTGACCGTCCAAGCTATGGAAGCAGCAACAGAGCCAGCTACCCATCCCGCACCCGCTGCGACACCTGAGGCAGCGATCTTTACGCCGGCAACAGCTGCTTTGCCCGCGGCAATTGCCAGAGCCGGGCCGAACACGACGCCGAGCACAGTAGATACTGACTTAATGGCCGTCTCGTTTTCCTCTATCCAGCCTTTGAAGTCCTGCCATACTTGCTTTCCTTCTTTGATTTTCTGATGGAGCTCTGCGATGGCCTTGTCCTTGAAGTCACTGACAGCCTTGGCCGCATCTCCGAGTGCCCGGCGGATGTCATCAACCCGATCACCAGCGAATTTGACGCTGGCACTCACCGTTGAAGAGATGGAATCAATCGCGGAAAGAAAACCCTTAACTACTCCCTGGATCGCGTTGAAGGCCGGCTCTACGTTGTTTGCCAAGTAGGTGACGATGGCCGTCAGGGAAGGAAGCAGCTTTATGCCAACATCGATGGCCACAGTTTCCAGCGAACTTTTCAGTGCATCCATGGCACCGTTGAATCCAGCATTCTGCGCTGCGGCGAGCTGCGCTGCGGAACCCTGCTTCATGACAGCGTCGCGCATTTTGTCGTAACCAGCGACGCCGTCTTTCATGATGATGGACGCGGCACGGATTCCATCGCTGCCAAAGATGTCAGCCAAGAGGCTATTCTTTTGAGCGTCCGTTTTGCCTTCGAGCGCCTTGGTCATGTCTTGGATGATTTTTTGAGTAGTCTTTAGCTGACCACCGGCTTCGTAGGCGTTAAAGCCAATTGATTTCATGGCGCCAGCTGCTGTACTGGACGGCGATATCAAGGCCATGAGCATGGACTTCACGCTCGTACCCGCATCAGACCCCTTGAGGCCAGCGTTAGCCATTAGGGCGAGTTGAGTCACCACGTCTTCGACTGGACGTTTCGTCATCGCCGCGACGGCACTCGCCTGACTTAGTGAGATACCCAGGTCCGACACACCCGCGCTAGACGCGTTAGCCGCCGCGGCTAAGAGATCAGCGACGCGGTTAGCTTCTTCACCCTTCAAACCGAAGGACATGAGTGCGTTAGCCGCAATTTCAGCTGCTGCGGCGGTGTCCATCTGGCCAGCTTTGGCAAGAGAGAGAACACCCTTTGACGCGACGAGGGAGTCATTGACCGAGAGGCCAGCTTTAGCCAGCTCGACCATCGCCAGTGAGGCATCTTTGGCGCTGACGCCTGGAAGGCTGATGTCCTTGCCCAGTTCCCTTGAACGGGTAGCGACTTGCTTCATCTGCTCTGCCGTCGCACCCGAGACGGATTGGAAGATGTTTAGAGACTGTTCGTAGTCAGCGGCACTTGTAACAGCGAACTTGGCCGCCATAACGGCAGCGGCGCCAGCTGCGACGGCAGCTACACCTGCTACCTTGCCGAGAGAACCCAGGGCGGTGCTGAATCGACCGGAACTATTTGTCCCATTGTCCATCTCATTAGAGATGTCTCTAAGTGGCTTGGATGCCTTATCTTCGGCGGATATAACGATATTGATTTTATTTGAAGCCACGTGGTAAATCTCAGGACAGCCGAGTTAGATTGGTTGCTGTCTTATGTTTTCCAATTTAACACGTTCATCGTCGAGCGGCCATATCAATCGCGCCTGATAAATCGCTTCCCACGGCTCCTTTTCAAACTCAAGGGCACTCATATGAAAGCGCTCCCTGTACCGGAAAGCAAAGACTTCGTCGACAACCTCATCGGGGATGTCCACAGTCAGATCATTGACGATCAAGTCCCGGTATTGCGCCTCGACCTGGCCTAATTCTTCGCTTTTAAACGGTTGACACCCGTAGCAACACTGACAACCTCCTGCTGCCAGAAGAAGTTGATGGCGTCTACTACTTCGGCTACATCTGCCACGGTGAACTCAACGGGAGTCGCTATGCCGTTCTCATCAGTGCTCATGATGACACCACCGACGATCACTTCTAGACATGCCTCGCGGATAACCTTCTCGGCCGTCTCCTCGTCTGCATCCGCGCCAAAGCCTGCCAACCACGCCTTCCGCTTCGATTCGTTAGCCGTTCGAACTTTCAGATAGCAATCGTCCCAGCCTTCCGCAAAGCCTTTTAGACTCATCTTTCGTTCGGCAACAATATTCAAGCTCATTCGGGGATTCTCCAATTAAAAATGCTGCCTCAAGTTAACCACGAGGCAGCCTTTTAATCAATGAACCTTACTAGACGTATGTAGGACGCAAGTTGTTTAGAACCGCAGAGATCGCCTTACCTGAGGCAATGTCGAACTCACAGTAGAACTGAACCGTCTGAGTGATGACATTCTCTTTATCCGATGTTTTCTGCAGATCGCGGAAGCGGGCGCGTGGAGCGGTGAACTCAAGAGTGGTCGTGCCGTTCGTGAGCTTGATGCTCATGGCCTTGATGACGTTCGCGAGGTAGTCCGTCTCCACCTGAGTGTCGGTGTAGCGGATAATGAACTCACCCTTGGCTTCGAACGATCCGCGCATGAACTCAGTAACTGTGTCAGTCCCGAGTGGGAAGTAGGCCTCTGCCTTACGCTCAAGCTGGAGCTTCACGCTCTTAGCAGTGATGGCCGTAGCCCCAGAAAGGCTTGCAACATCGACGGCAGTCTTCAGGGTGATGTCCTTGCTCGTGAACTCTTTCTCAGCGGTGATCGCCACGGTCTCGGTAGCGGCTGCACCAGGACGGGCTTTGACACTTGCAGCCATTTCTACCCAGCCGCCGGCCTGAGCGCTGATCTCTAGGGACTCAACGGTTCCGTAGGTGTACTTCTGGGTCTCAAGCGGGTTGACGCGAGTAATTGAAAGAGACTTCGGCACCGTGGACTGATTTAAAGTAAAGGTGTGTGGATAGACGCCACCCGTGATCGTGCCATCTACAACGGTGCCGAACATACCCAGGAGAAGGAAGCCACATGTCTCAGCGGTAACCTTTCCGCTGAGCTTGCCTTCCGCCCAACGCTCGACAATCGCGCTGTCGTTGATCTTCTCAACAGTGCCCTGAGCACTCTCGTTTTCGATAATGGTCGTCTTGTTCTGGATGTCTTGGTCGAGCCATTGCATCCAAGCCTGTGAAGCGACTCCGGTACCTGGCGTTGCTTCGATTCCAAGGCCGATTCCTTCTCGGCGGCCAATAAATGGATTAGTTGTTGACATCACCTACCTCTAGTTCTTTCTCTTTTATTAGTTGCTTTTCCACGTCAGCTAAGTCCTCGGCATCTAAGGTCTTACCTTCGAAGGGAAGAAAGTATTTTCGCTTAGGGGTGATGACCCGCTTTGCCATGGTTTTCTTAGGCTGTTCGTCTGGCGATATATTGCTCATAACTTCAATTTAACATCTAGTACGTGTATTTAGAATAGCTAACCTCGATATTGATATTGCACAGTAGCAAGGCTCCACTTTTACCGTTGGCAATGAACCATCGCACTTGGGTGACGTTCATGATCCAGTTGGCTATCGTCGGATCGATCGCAGATAGCTGGTTGATGTGATCTCCGTGCTCAGTGGTATCGACTATCAGGTCCGTGAGGTCATACATGTGGTTGTAAGTAGCGCTCTCGACATCAGTCGGTGAATTGAGCGGGAAGTGCATGATGGCTGCAAAGGACACCGTGTGGTCCTTCTCATCGCTCGTCGCAGTCGTACTTGTCATGCCGTTTGGTAGCAATCGGACCGACGGATAACCGTCAAACTCATCCTTTGTGTTGTCCAGGACGTTCACGAAGGCCGGCTCGGCTCCGGCTCCGGTATCGTAAGTGATCCCGGACAGCATCGTGACGACGGCATCTTTTATCTTTCGGTTCATCCCCTTGTAAATACTCATAGCGCCATCCTTTCTAAATATTGCATCACCCCTGTGTTGAACAGACTTCCCACTGTGCCTTTGGTTGCCTGATAGGTCGGTTCGATATACGGATGTGGTTTGGTGCCACGGAGCTCGATGCCCTTGGCGATCGCCCACACATTGAGGCCCTTCATCTCGCACCACTGCGCCAGAGCACTGTCTGGTCCCATAGGTGGTCTGTGAGGTCGTGAGCCCGTCTCTACGGCATCTGCGTAGGGAATGCTGTCGCTTGGCTTGATCGTGGCAGTTCTTCGAACGGGATCGATATCAATGCTGATGTTGTTCTTGAGTCCCTGGCCCATGGCGCCGGCGACGCCTTCGGGCGCTCGGCTGCTCATCTCTTCCTTGACGATGTACGAGGCGTTATGGAGCCACGAATTGATCTGGCTGTCCAGTCCCATGGCAGTCCGTGACAGTCGTTCGGGGATGCCGTTGGTCTCCATGACGACTTCGTACCTCACGCCGTTACTGGCCATTGGCGTGCTCCGTCTCAGCTGTGAGGTGGACGTGACTGACAAGTGGCAGGCCGCTGTAAGGCTGCTTGCCGCGGACGATGTAGGTAGTTCCGCTAAAGGTCAGCTTGTCGCCAATCTGGATGTCCGTGCCGTCATTGAAGTAGATGTCCCAGCCAAACCCGACGCTAAAGCCGTTCTGGACCGCTGCCTGAGCCGTCATGGGCAAGAAGAGGCATTGAAGGCCGGTATAGAGCGACACGTAAGACTTGCGCCCGTTGGTGCCAACCGCCTGGTTCCTGGCGACATCGCAACTGTGTTGAAGCAGCGGTCCCACTAGACCCTCTGCATGGCGTAGCCCTTGATTGTCATGAAGTGGGCTTCAGCTGCGTCTTTGAACGGTGTCGGTGTGCCAGGTGCACCTCGCACAGCGCCCGAGTATTCCTGACGGAACGAGCCAACAGATGTCGAAACTACTTCCTTGCCGCCGGCCACAGCCCAGTTATAGAGATTTAGCGCAACGCCCATGGCCGCTTCTTTGAGGTCATCCGGTACGGTCGTGTTGCCGTAGGTGTAAACCACTTCGATGTAGTCGTTGTAGTAACCGCTAGGGCTCGCAGCGTGTCCCGTGAGCTGCCAGAAGAGGGTGACGCGTCCCAATTGATTGAAGAAGTAGCTATTGGTTGGGATCGTTGACTGACTGATATTTGGCCAACCGACCTTGATACTTGCAATGGCCGTGACGTCCTGGTGGCGGAGCCAGAGCGTTTTGCCCCAGTCATACCGTTCGGTGACTGTTCGTTCTTCACCCCAGCAGCGATGTGTCTGGCTTTCGATGTAGGCGTTCACGGATGACGTGATCTGACTCGCGATACCAGCTACTAACGTTTTGTTTGCGTAAGTGTTTAGATCGGTAGTGGTGAAGATTTGACTCATATATATCTTCACTTTAAAACAAAAAGAAAGCCATTACTAGTCAAATCGTAGACGCAGCCCGTCCTGTTAGCCTGTTCGCGATCTCCGTATTAGAGAGCCCAGACTTATGAAGCCTGACAACTTCGGCGACGTAAAACTCGTGTACCGTGCCCCTGTTAGATAGATTCTCACGTTGAGTGACCCATCGCAGGTTAGAAGCTCTGTTATCTGCTCTAAGTCGATTTATGTGATCTACGTAATTCGCGTCCTCACGTTTTTCACAAAAGGCTGCTGCCACGAGCCTGTGGATAGTAAAGGTTCTGAATCGTCCCTCGACACACATGACTAGTTTCAAATACCCGTTTTCATTGGGAGTAGGTTTTCTAATGCGTTTGTGCTTCCTATGGCGAACCCGCCCCAGGTTTGATACCTCATATTTAGGCAATGCTTCACAATAAGACCATATTTCCGTCATGCTGATAACCATTATATCAAAAACAGGCGCTTTTACGCGCCTGTTTCGTTTTCGTAGGTGTTTAGCCTATTAGTTGATCTCCACTTGTGCAAAGACACCGATACCGACCGCAAGGCCAGTTCCGTTCTGCACCATCTGTACGTCGAACACGTCACCGCGTTGTACTGCAAGTGGAGTGGTCAACGGCACGTTGAGTGGAGTCTCTGCGACCAGGTTCTTACCTGACACCAGTTGCACGGATGCGACTGTTCCAAGCGATGAACCGGCGCGGAGCTGGCGGACGTTGAACGTCACGTTGTTGGTAGCCACGCCAGTGACAGTCGCGTAGCCAGCTGGAGCAGTCAGGTTGACTGCTACCAGGGTGCTACCGTCATCGTCTGTGGTCTCAACGGTGCCCACGTAGGTAGTTGAGGTCGCGCCGCCGGCAGTTTGAGCAGGGAGGGCTTGAGTATAGTGGCTCATTACTTCTTACCTTCCTTAGCTGCTTTGTCTTCCACCTTTACGACTTCGGCTTCTACGGCTTTCTCAGCGCGTCCAGCGGCATCCACGAACTCTTTGTAGATCGTCGAGCCTTCAACGCGCTTTGCGATCTTATCCAGCTCTGCAAGGCCTTCTTTTGTCACCTTGATGACATCGCCCTTGCAGCCGAATGGATACGCATCTTCGAGTAGTTCGATTAATTTAGACATTAATCACCTCCTAGGCGCTGATGACGCCAGTTAGTTTGCTGAAGGCCTCACCGATAACTGGACGACCTGCTACACGTTTTGCAACGCGAAGGCTGATTTTGTCAGCGGCGAAGTCTGTGCCCTGAGTACCGTAGTCAACACGAAGGCCACCGCGGTCACCGATGAAGTAGTTGGTGAAGACACCGAACCAGATCTCAGTTGCGTTTGTGCCACCGCCAAGGTTTGCAGGGATTTCGTCAACGACGTAGACAGCTTTACCAAGCAATGTTGGAGGCGTGCCGTCTGCAAGGCCATCGCGCCAGATTGGGCGTCCTTGTGTGTCCTTCAAGTTCTCAAGTGCTTGAACACCTGCGCTTGAAGTAACGAAGACTGCCTGTGTGCGGTAAGCAGTACCCAGCGAGTACTTGAGCTTCGTAACGTCGCTGTAGGCAACGGTTGCGCCGGCCTGTGCGACTGAGTTTGGTGTGATGGCGCTTGAACGGAAACCGAATGGCTTGCCACTACCGTCACCACCTACGAATGCAGCATTCTCAAGAAGAGCCAGGGCGACAGCGAAGCGTTGCTCGACGTAGTTCTGGATGCTTGGGTTAGTTGCAGCGTCAGCGATGATCTCGCTCGTGAAGCTGTCAAGAGCAGCCGCTTTGAATGGCGTCAGTACGTTTGGATCGAAGACTTCACCAGTCTCAGTGATCGGCGCACCTTCAGCTACCCAGTAAGCAGTCGCCATGGCGTTTTCGCTTGGTAGGACCAGCTGTGCAGGCATGTCGCTAATGACAGTAGAGATCTGGCGCATAGGCGAGATGTACTTCATCTTGCTGACGATGCTGTCGGCTACGGCTGTAGGAACCAGGATGCCGCCAGCAGTACCTGAACCAGGCGTGCCTTCAGACTGTGCTTTGGCTTTGTATTCTTTAGATACGAGGCCGTTTACTTCTGCAAGCTGTGATTGGTCACCGCTGGCAAGAGCGGTGTAAAACTTACTAACGAGTTCACGCTCTTCTTTAGGAAGGGCCTCGCGCTTGTTAACAACGTCTTTGGCTTCTTTTTTCTGAAGCTCTTTTAGTTTGGAGTCAAGCATATCTGCGAGCTTGGCGTCCATGTATTCTTTTGCTGTTTGAGTCATATCACCCCCTTAGGTGTATATAAGTGGTCGAGGACCGGGTTAGTAGTGTTTCCGAGAGACCGTAGTCTGCTTCGTCCTAGCACCAGGCTGGTCGGGTTACGCCGCCTTTAGCTAAGTTCTACTGGGGGGTGAGCTGTGCTCATTGGCTATTGATTTGAATGTGCGGCTTCTAGATCGGCGTCGATCTGTGCTTGAAGTTCAGGTGTCAGCTCGGCGTTCTCGTCGAACTCGACAGGTTTCGCTGCTTCTTCAGCGGCTTTGGCATCAGCGGCGGCCTGAGCCTCTTCAGCTGCCTTCTTGTCAGTCTCAACCTTCGCAGCGGCCTCGTCGGCGGCAACCTTGGCAGCCTCTTCTGTCGCCTTAGCGTCAGTTGCTTCCTTAGCCTCACGAGCTTCGCGCTCTTCGTCTGTTTCAACCGGGAAGGTGATGGTTTCGAGCTTGGCGGCCATGGCAGCGTTTTGCTCGCCGAGCACAGTCATCGTCTCGGTAACTTTTCCGAGTGCGTCTGTGAGTGCTGATAGCTGTGATTTAACTTCGTCCATGTTTTCTCCTGTATCCGTTATTTGTTCCTTGAGCTGGGTTTCGAGTAGGTCGGCTTCCTTGCGCATGCTGTCCATCAGCCAGGTCGCGTCCTTGCGGTTGATCGAGCCTTCTTTCAGGCCCAGGGCGATGGCGCGTGGGTTGGCTGGGATGGCAACGACACTGACTTCGAGCAGTTCGTTGTCCTTTAGGATTGGCACATCGTTCTGTACGTCCCAGGTGTGGTTGATGAAGCCGGCAGAGACACAACGGAGTGTGCGCTTTACCAGCTGGCGGAAGATGATGTCTGCCTTCGGATTAGTTTCTGCATCATCGAACTGTGCCGTGATGAAGGATTTGCCGTTATTGTTCAGGTCCAGGCTGATTCCCTGTCCGAGCACATTCTCGTTCTCGCTCGGATCGTGACCCCACAGGATCAGAGGGTTGTTCATGTAGTTCTTGACGTCCCAGCTGGCCTGGTCGACGATCTCGCCTTGCCGGTCAGGTTGGTCGTCACTGAAGCAGAAGGTGATTTGGCGCTTCTGCTCATCAACTGACTTGATGTCGATGTTGAAGAGCTTGTTTATCTTGCGTATCTCAGTCATGGCTATTCGTATAAGTCTCTTTTATGTTTCTGTCCTTAAGGTAAATTATTCGGCAAATAAATACAACAGCTATATCAGTGAATGGCCACCAATTTGGATTAGATGTCTACTGGGACAGTCACGGGCAATATTCGGCAGCGGCACGAAACATGAGCTGGAGGCGTGGGGACATTGTCGTATGAGATGTTGAGTGACTTTCCATCAACCGTTAGCACGTCCCCGAGAGATAAATAGTCGGTATCAAGTTCTACGATCGTCCCGTCCAGACTGTTGCACCAAGGACACGTCCTTTCATCAAGAATCGCGTACCACTCCTTGCCATGAACGACTCCCGACTGGCTCCACGCTTCTACATCAGCAAAGCCTTGCGCCCTGGTCACTTCCGTCCTAGCGATCCGGTCGGCCCTATAGGTCAGTGCCGAGCCCATGACAGTTTCGATCCGGGCCTGTAGCTCGATGTCGGTCTCATCGTTATCAATTCCCTGGCTAATCGTGGCCCGTAGCTGCTTCTCAGTCTCCGCGTTGACGTCCTCAGCGATTTTCTGCGACCGTTGCTGGTAGTAGTTCAGGACACCAGGGGTGGTCGGGTTGAACATGCTTGGATCTAGGTTCAAGTCGCCGGTAGCTGTCTTGCCTGTCTCCACGATCAAGGCGTAGATGATGGGCGCGATAGCAAGCCGCATGGCGTCGTTATAGGCGCTCCAGGCGAGCAATGCAGCTAGATAGTCCCTTTTATCGCGTTTGGTGATTCGACGGCTGCCGTAGTCCTTCAAATGCTTCGTAGCGGCGTTGTTGATGATGTTCTGACGCTGAGCCTCGAACTGCTGACGTAGTGCGACCAGAAGTTGTTGCTCGTAGACTTCGCCGCGCCGGTTGTACTTGGCCGCTTTAGCTTCGCCGCGGCGGTCACGAGCTGCCTGAATCTCTTCAGGCGTTAGGGTTTTTTTACGCTCTGCTTACCCTCTAAGGATTTGCTTTCGGCAGCTGGTTTCTTCGCCTGGTCGTCGGTCGCTGGCTTCTCGGTTCCGCCGGCAAGCACATCTTCCAAGGAGATCGCACCCTTGCCTTGCACGATGATCTGCTCACCGAGGCCACCAGGAAGTGCTTCTTCGCCGTACATCTCTCGAACTTCGTCCTTTGTCCACCACTTATCCACACCTGCAGAAGCGGCCTTGAGCTTGGCTTCAACATCTTCAGGGACCGGGTTGATGAAATCGAGTTCCAGCGTTGGGTCGTAGACCTTGACCAGCGTCGCGTTTATCTGGCGAACGAACTGACGGACGCGAGGCACAACGTTGACGACCGCATTCACGTAGAAGCCGGCCTCAAGGTTCGAACGGTTGACGTTCTCGACTGAGCCGATCATGCCAGGGCTGACTTTGAACATCGCCAAGATCTCGTCGCGGCTGAACTTACGGCTTTCGAGGAAATCAAGATCTTGCTGGTTGAGCATCCATGGAGTTGCCTTGCCGCCTTCAATCAGCAGTGGCTTGTATGCCGAGTCAGTGCCGGTGTGGTCATCGACAAACTGCGCCTTCCACCTGGCGTAGGACTCATCATCGAGTGGCTGATCAGTCTGGAAGATGAGGCTCGGCCGAGCGCCATTGGCGAACAACTGTTGGTTCCACGCCTTCATCTGCTCTTCAATGTCGAGAGTCGCAGCCGACGCGGCAATGATCGAGCGCCCGTTGTAGGGATTAGCTGGATCTGGGTTGAGGTCCCGGATAAAGGCGGTCACTGGATACGTCTCAGAGCCGATGTGGACGGTGCTCTTGGTGTACGTCTCCCCCAGGCGGAAATGAACAAGGTGAGCGGGGAAGATATCGAGTGCAGCCGGCAGGCGCCCCTTAGATGGGATAAACGCCTCGCCGCTGACGTCCCGCATGAAGATGTAGCTCTCCCCTACGACGTTCATGTAGGTGAAGTGAAGCTGGCGCATCTGTTCGCCGGTATGAACCACGTTGGGCCCATCGATCAGTTCAAGGATCTCCATGGCTGGGCCACTCGTCACAACCTCTTTGGTGCCGTCCGGCAGCTTGCGCTTCAAGACGAGTTCTACGGCTGCTGACGGTTCAACAATGGCGCTGTTGGCTGCGAACACCCAGCCGGTAAGTGCTGCGAGCTGAGCTGGCTTGTCCGCGTAGGTGTTGAGTCTGCCGCCGGCTCCCCCAGGGAAGTTCACGCCATCGACGGGGTTCAGCGCCGGTATCAGAGACTTGCTGTTCCCGCTAATTACGTTAGCCAGGCGCTGTCGAAAGGGTGTCCGTTTTTGCATAGAGGGTTGTTTATTGCCTTATTTATGATTCTGTCTTGATAGTAACATCAATGGGCAGTGGCTTAAATAGCTATTCCTGCACTTCTGACGCTTCTTCTTGCACTCTTTCAGCTATGCGTGCCTGGATGATCTGCAAGTTACGCATATGCCTCCTATGAACTTGTTATTGTTTCCCAGCCGGTTGCTCCACCGATACGAAGCTTGTTGAGGGTCGTATCGAAGTAAATGCCTCCTTTGACGTACGCGGGAGCTGAGGCAGTCGGAGCTTGAACGGGCTTAAACACGACTGCGGCCTCTATACCTGTTGATAACAGCTTGAGCTGAGGAGTAGAGCCGCGAACAAACAATACGTCAGTCGCCGTGCGTGAACCCATCGTAACGAAGTGATAAACACCGTCGGCGTAGAAGTATCCACCGTCGGAGGCTCCATCAAAACGCATAGTTGCATAGTCAGAAGTCACGACATGAAGTGGTTCTAGTGGGCTGGCCGTACCGATACCGACGCGATTGTTAATAGGGTCAACATGCAATGTATTCGTATCAACCGTCAAACCAGTTGTGACGAGGGCGCCAGTCATCGTATCCCCGCTCTTCAACACATTCAGGGCGTCTTGGGTATCGACGTAGGTTTTATCTGCCTTGGTGCTAATCGCCGTCTGCGTGGCCGTGCTTATCGGCTTGCTGAGATCGCTGGTGTTGTCCACATTGCTCAAACCGACGTCAGCCTTAGCGAGCGTAACGGCGCCCTGTTTGCCGGCTACGCTGGTCACAGAGTTCACCGCCCCTGCCATCGTCACCTCGACGTTTATCTGCTTGAGCGAGACGTCAACCGTGATGTCTGCCATCTAGTTGTCCCTCACGACGTCGCTGACGATCAGTGTGCCGACGCCTGATGACTGGCGCGCTCCCCCGGCGTCCACAGATTTAATGTCGTAGACATAGCCGCGCACTGGGAGGCTTGATTCGCCGTAGCTGATAGGCACATAGGTAATGCCCTGAGTGGGGCCGCTATGGGAGGTGACAGTCTTGGAGATAAGCGCCTGGGCGTCAGTGTCGCGCACTGTCTTCTTGACCGTGAAGTAAATCGTCCAGCCCGTGATATTGACGTCGGTGACCACTCCGGTCGTGGCATCCTTCGTTGAAAAGTGCAGCTTAAGGCTGTTGTCCGTTCCTTGTTTGATTTCGATAGTTCCGGCGCTCATATATGTTTTTAGATTAACACTAAAGCAAATTCGAATGAATAGCTTTTATTGACTCACGCACTCCTGACACGGAAAACGCTCTTTGATGGGTTCGCCACTCTTTCGTAGATAGCCGCCAAAACATCCGGGGCATCATCGTGCTTGTTCTTGCCCTTCTTCTGATAGGCCATGAGCTGCTTGTGGAACTCTGGGAACTTGTGCTTCCAGTTGTAGGGCATCATGACGTGTTTGTTGACCCAGGCACTTGAAGCCAGGATGCGAGCTTCCTTGTTGCTTGTCTGAGCTACCCACTTGACGACGCACTTCCTGTTGCCGTGAGTGTCCTTCAGAAGCCGCTCAATGTTCCTGGCGAATCCGCGGCCGCCGTTGTTGCTCTCAATGGTTGCCTCGTTCACTTCGTCCGCATCAAGCATGGCTGCGACGCTGGGCTCCGTGTTCTCCATAGCCTCATCCGTCATGACGACGTCGGTGACGTACACCTCGCCTTCATGTTCGATGTAGTCCACGCTGCAAAGGAAGTCCGAGCCTGTGTCGGCGGTGTCGGTGTAGTTCCAGCGCTTATGTGGGCCAGCCGGTAAGGACTCGTAAACGGTGAAGGCGCTGAACAGCCGGCCTTTCACATCGATTGGTTGCTGGTTGTAGTTAGCTTCTACGATGTCGTGGTTCATCTCTTTGGTCTTGAGGTCGTAGTCCCGTCGCGACAGTACGGACTCGCACAGCATCGTGCCGTCGTCCTGGACTGCCTTGAACGTGATGACTTCCACCTCATCAGGAAAGGCGTCAATGATCCTTCCTGCCAGATCTCCTTCTGCCCATCGGGTCATGAAGACGTAGACCTTCCAGTCGTCACCCTCAGTACGGGAGAGCATGGTGTTCGTCAGCCAGCTCCAGTGCTTCTCAAGGATCATCTCGCTATAGGCTTCCTCAGCATTCTTGATGATGTCGTCGATCACGATGTCGTTGGCGCCGAATCCCGTTGCTGTGCCGCTTGGGGACGTTGCGAGATAGTTGTCCTGGCTACTACCTTCGAGCGCCCACTTGCTGGCACTTGCCTGACCGTACTTGACGGTCGTACTAGGAAAAATGTCTCTGTAAACAAGCACGCCGTCTGCCGGCGTCTCATCAATCGTGTCGCGGACCTTTCGGGCGAAGGTCGTTGAAAGCGTTTCGTTGTAAGAGCCCGTCATCACCTTGCGGCTCGGGTCTTCCCCGAATCGCCACTCCACGAAGTTGCCGGCCGTGAAGCTCTTGTAATGGCGCGGTGGCATGTTGATCACCAGGAAGCGCTTCTGATTCTGCTCACTGAACGCCTGGACCTTCTCGCACACCTCTTTGAGATACGTTCGATCGTCGCCGTAGTGGCGAGGGTACTTCAGCTGGCAGTAGTCGTAGAAGTGACGCCGAGCTAGCTCAAACTGGGCCTGCTGCCGAACGTAGTCGAGCCCGTTCATCACCCACCGGATGCGAGCTTGCGCAGCTCCTCTGTCGTCAGTTGGCTGTACTGGCTGATCGACTCACCCTTGCTGGTGTGGTCAACCTCTGATCGGTCTTTCCAGTTGGAGTTGTTCTTAAGCCAGAAGATGGAAGGGGTGGCCGGTGCATCACCACTCATCATCCGCTCTTCAACCTGCTCGTTGATACGGGCTTTGGCTTCCTTTATGGCGTCGGAAAACCTTTCACCTGACTCGTCAGTGTCATCACGGTCGTCGTACATACCTGACTCATAGTCCAGGAGAGTGTCCCGGTGGGTTTTTAATGCACGGGCTAACCCAAGGATCGTGTACGGACGTTGCTCAGTCATTACCTCGCGAGTGACCCAGTTCGTAGAGCCGTCCTGCTTAGTACCGTCTTCCATGCGCCGCATCTCTGTGTGAGGGTCGCAGAGGTTGAAGTACGTCTCGATCTGGTTCTTGAGTTCCGCGACCGTCTTGAACTTGAGAGGCCGGCCGCCCTTGTTCTTCTCTTCCGTTTGTTCTGGTGTTTCAGTGTCTGCCATATGTTGCGTCTATTTATGCACAGACGGACGAAAATTGAAAGACCACTTATCGCGGCTTGAGCGGCTTAAGCCGAGTGGTGCGCGATGCACTCGGCCGTTCCCTTGAGTAACAAGTCACGAACCGGCAGGGCTTCAGATCCTGCGTGCCCCTGGGCGTTGTAGGTCGTGCGGCGCATCTCAATCCAAGGGTTGCCTTCATCATCGATCATCTTCGTCAGGTAGTTCCCCGAGATATAGACAAATGCCTCAGTGCGGATGTCCGTTCGTGAAAACTGGCGTTCCCACCAAGCGATGTCGGCAGGTTCCCACTCGTCGTCTCCCTTGGCTGTCTGCCAGATCTTGCCTGACGTGTCGATGCAGAAGTGGGAAATGATCTCCCAGCCATCAGCTGCCTTGATCAGCGGATTCGACTCATCGCCCTTGAAGAAATGAACGAGACGGGAAGATGGTTGTGGCGACCGCACCATGATCGGTTTGACCGGAATTCTTCGATCCCAGAGAACACGAGCAATTTCCACACAGGTTTCGCGCATCGCGCGAATTAGTCGCTCACCCTCAAGTTCTTGCCTCCGCTGGCCAGTGTCGGACTGGGTAAGCACGCTGAGGTGCTGATTCAACTCGTCATCGATGCTCATTTGACGATGATATAGAGTCGGCGTCAGCCAGTGCCCGACTGAATCTGTGAGCGCGTCTCCACATGGCGACACGCCCGTGCCAATCGACGCACGTCGGCTAGGGTGAACGAGTGGACAAGAACGAGCTTTACTATGGGGACAATCTCGATGTGCTGGGACAGTACGTCAAGGACGAATCGGTCGATCTGGTCTACCTAGACCCGCCATTCAACAGCAACCGGAACTACTCGGTGATCTTCAGTCGCAACGGGCAGGTTAGCGATGCGAACAGCGCACAGATCGAGGCCTTCGAGGATACGTGGCACTGGACGCACGTGACCGAAGATCAGTACACGGCATTTGTTAGTACTGCGCCCGGACGTGTGGCTGACGCTGTGTCGGCCTTCAGGACGCTGCTCGGCGAGAATGACGCCATGGCGTACATCGTCAATATGGCTCCCCGCCTGGTCGAACTCCACCGGACCCTAAAGCCGACCGGAGCTCTCTACCTCCACTGTGATCCCACCATGAGTCACTACCTAAAGCTCATTTTGGACGCAATCTTTGGGCCGGAAAATTTTCGTAACGAAATCATTTGGAACCGGACTGCTTCCAAGAGCCTATCGTCGACGCGCCTGCCAACGAATCACGACGTCATTCTGAGCTACGTCAAAACATCATCGGCCAAATGGAATCAAGATGAATCGTTTGTCGCCTACGACGAGAACGATTTGGATGAGAGGACAGCCGGCAAGTACAACAAGCGCGACAGCAGCGGTCGCCTTTATCGCCTTGATAACCTCATCAATCCAAGTCCCGACCGACCCAATCTCACATACGAGTTCCTTGGTGTTACGCGTGTTTGGCGCTGGACCAAAGAGCGGATGCAAAAAGCATACGATGACGGTCTAGTCATCCAAACAAAGCCTGGCAGTGTTCCTCAGATGAAGCGCTTCCTTGATGAACAACGCGGTAGATCCATTGGAGACGTCTGGACGGATATCTCCCCGCTCAACTCACAGGCGGCCGAACGGCTTGGGTATCCCACACAGAAGCCACTAACGCTGCTTGACCGCATACTCCGTCTCAGCACAGAGCCAGGTGACGTCGTTCTGGACCCATTCTGTGGCTGTGGGACCACAGTTGATGCAGCTCAACGTCTGGGGCGCAAGTGGATCGGCATAGACATCACCTACATCGCGGTTGACTTGATCTTGAAGCGCCTTGAGCACACATACGGCGAAGCGATCTTGAAGACTATCGATGTCAATGGCATTCCATCAGATGTCGGCAGTGCACAAGCCCTATTTGAACGTTCCCCCTTTGACTTCGAACGTTGGGCCGTCTCACTGATCAACGCTGAGCCAAACCAAAAGCAGGTCGGAGACCGTGGCATTGATGGCACGGCCAGATTCCCGATCGACGGACGTGGCAAGCTCGGCAAGGTACTTGTCTCCGTGAAGGGCGGTAAGACGGTCTCCCCTACATTCGCCAGGGATCTCCGGGGGACTGTCGAGCGCACCACAGATGCTCACATGGGTGTGCTTATCACCATGGCACCAGCTACTCGTGGTGTGAAAGAAGAGATGGACCACGGCGGTGTCTTCACCCACCCCGCTAACGGGCAAACATTCCCGAAGATGCAGCATGTGGATATCCACGACCTACTGGCCGGCAACTTGCCGAAGATGCCAGGAACGATCCTTCCGTACATCGCGGCCGAGAAGATCAAAGTCAAGCCGGCCACAGATAGCTTGTTCGAGCTCTGAACTCCCTGAAGGGTCGTATAGGTTTGGTGGTGCATGCTTTGGTCGGAACTGTATCGGCCCAGCGGCTCCCGTGACGCCGAGACCGCAGCAGTGACCGTGACCAGGGTCTGACAGACGCAAATTGCCGTACCCTCCAGCTAGGCTGGCTGTATGGAGCAGGAAATTAATGAATCTCAGCCAAGCAAGCGAGTCAAGCTGAATTATGAGGCTATCGCTGCCGGGCTGACCGAGAAGGACCTAGCCAAGATTGCCGGCTTCCAGAAGTCAGTTTTTCCCGGGCTTGTGGAGTCGTTGGGGCGCCAAGCCACGTATGCCTCGACCCTTAGGGCGACTAGCCTTGCCGCTTCGAAGTTCATGGACAGCCAGATGGCGGCTGGCTTGGCCGCTGATATTGCTCGCCAGCAACTGACCAGCCCGGCACTTGCCGCCATCACAGAGCACATCATTGGCCAGAACAAAGAACTGAACGGCTTTGCTTCACGCATGCAGGAGCTCACAAGTGAGATCGTCCGATCGAACCGCGTGGCCGAGATGATGACGGCTCATATGCAGCCGGCAGTTACACAGGCAGCGAGGATCGCGGAACAGCAGTACAAACTGAATAGTGCCTTGGCGCCTCTCCTGGCGAATGTCGTCAATACGATCAAATCCTCTTTGCCTACAAGCCAGATCTCGATGCCTGCGAACGACTGGTCCATGCTGCTTGCCGACGTTGAAGAACTGAAAGAGGAAGCAGACGCTGACGAGGAAGAAATTGAAGAGTTTCTCCAGAACCACCCTGAGCTTCAGGCCGAGCTTGACGAGCTTACCCAGCTCATAGACTTCACGGACCCGGTACAGCGTGCACGCATCGTCAGGGCAATGAAGCTGCTGACGTACCTCATGTTCTTCGCGGTCATCGTGGGAAGTTGGCAACTCCTTGCTGCCTACGCCTCAATCATCAGTCTGATGGGCATGACCGCACCGAATGTCGTCAAGGCAGTCGGGAGCGGAACGGAAAAGGTGCTGAACAAGATCTCACCGCTTCCTGACGAAGAACCGAAAGAATAAGCCGGGCCGCCTCACCCTCGCAACCAACTGGCGTTCGGAGCAAATGAAAGCACCGTAAGTCCTAGAAAGATCATCTATGACGAGGCATTCACTGGGCTTGTCCGCGGTCTACTAGAGTCCAAGATATGAACAAGACCTACTTGTTCATATCTTGGGGGATATTCAGATGAGTGATTCGCGTGTTCAACCGTCATCGAGACGCCGCGGCCTGGCCGCCTGTATCCTCACGCTAGGAGTCGCCATAGCGGCTGCTGGTTGTGCATCCACATCAAGTGCATCAGCCAAGCCTCCAGTTGCCGCTGCGAGCTCTGCTCCTGCTGTAAACCAAACGCAGGCCGCCAACGCTGGCAAGCTGATCTATGCGCTCAGCCGTGGCGGTGATGCCACAGCTTTTAAGTACATCTCACCCACCGTCAGGTTTGGATCGAACCGGGTCATGGCGGCGATAGAAGGATGTCGGGTGACGTCACCCTGGGAGACGTTCAACTCAGGAGTCTCACTGAGTTCAGAACTTACGTGCCTCGACAAGGATCTTGTGTCCGTCGATGTCTACTTCGATTCAAGTGGAAAGGTTACCCGCGTATATGGAACGGGTGTCAATCGAAAGTTCGACTCACAGCCCTAGTTGGTCCACCAAAACGACAGCCTCGCCCAGCTGTCGTTCTCTATGTCCTACTTCTCTAGCAACCTAGGGTTCTCGTAGATGTTGCCGATGACTTCAAATTGATCATCGAGCTGGAGCATGTCCTCCTTCGGGTCTAGATGTCTACCGTCACGAAAGCAGTTGAGCGAGAATCGTGCTTCCTTGTCGAGCCAGTCAACGCGGTAAATGTCGGGTCTTTCGGTAAGTTCCTGTTCCCAGTCAATCCATTGCATCAGGTCGCCCTCATAGATCTCCACACCGTTCTTGTCTTTGAGACCGGTGTACTGCATGAGCGGTGTCTGTTCGGGAAAAACTGTATTGGATGGACTCATAGATGCTGAGTCTTTTGCGTCAATGCCTTGAACGTAAAACGCGCCGAGCCATCCAGCCATCACGTTGTGTTCCATCTTCGAGCCTGTCCACGCTCTAAACTTGATGTCTCTCATACTTGATTATTCCTGCTTAATTTCTGCCGTTGAGTATGAGGCAAAAACAGAAAATAGCACACTATTTTTACCGACCAGTCTAGTTATCCACACCAAAAGATTAAAAGCGGACTATTACCAATAGGCGTATAATTCTGCTACCTCCCTATTCCCCGTGGGAGTATTCTTTTCGGGAAAGCTCGACAAATGGCAACAGTCGCAGTCCCAGCAACCACAACAGTCACTTCTTCCCCACGAAAGCGAAAGAAGCACCGCCTACTTCGATTCATCGGCGGCTGCTTCAAACTCCTCTTTGTCCTGGTCATTCTGAGCCTGGTGGCCACCGTCTCATTCATCTGGTGGACTCCCCCGCGTACGTCGTACATGCTGCAAGGCGGCGAGCCCGTGGCCTACCAGTTCGTCTCCATCGACCACATCAGCCGCTTTGCCCTAGCGGCGACTATCGCGCATGAGGATCAGCAACTGGGGACTCGCCCTGGGGCCTTCGATATGGAGGACTTCCAAGCAAGGGCTAAGGCGAATCTAGAAGGCAAGCCTGATCCGAGTGGTTCAACCATCCCGCAGCAGCTCGTCAAGAACATCTTTCTATGGCCGGACCAAAGCGCTCTGCGAAAAGGGCTGGAGGCCGGCCTTGCGAGTGAGTTCAGTTTCATCCTGACGGATAAGCGCGTCTTGGAGCTCTACCTGAACTACGCGCAGTTTGGTCCGCACGTCTATGGCATCTGCGCGGCCACCTGGTACTACTACAACACTCCCCCATCGAGAATGACCGAGTATCAGGCGGCTCAGCTCATGGGCGTCTTACCCCTACCTAACCGTGTGCGTCGGCCGGCCGAAGGCGGGATCTCTCTAGACAAACGGACTGACAGCCTTGTGTGGGAGTACGTGAACGGTGCGGCTAACGTGTGGGTGCCACGGCAGATAGAAGGGATGGGTGGCTGGCAGCAGGCAGTGGCAACAGTCGGCATTTATGATCTGGCCTCTGACCACGTCACGACGGCGTATAAAGCTGATGGCTGTTCAACCATGCCGCAGAGTGTACGTGATCGGTTGGATTCAAATGTGCGGAAATGAACCATAGGCTCTTGCATGGCTGACCTCACCCAGTGGAGTGAGGACTTGTATTCGAACGTATGTTCTATACTCGTGCTGTGATCAAGCACGGCTCTCCTGACGATGTGGAACGCATGATGGCCAGGATGGACGCTGAAGAGAGCCGGCCAATCGACGATCCGGCTCCCATCAACGACTTCCCGAAGTACGGTCGCCCGCTTGTGAAGGTGGGCGAGTTGTACGGCAAGGCGGTGGCCTGGACGCCGCACTACGGCCTGATCGAATGGCTGGATGTCTCTGGCAAGTACCACATCGGCTGGGCGCACTCATCGAGTATCAAGCGAGTGACGCCGGATGAGTGGAAGGGCAGCAGCAGCCTCTAAAAAAGACGAGTGCTCTCGCATAGCACTCGTCTGGTTGCCGCTACTTAAGCCCGCAGCTCAGGATTCTCGTAGTTGTCCTGCTCCTCTGCTTCGCTTCCAGTCTTTGATCATCTCTTTGATGACATCTTCGTCGCTCATGCTCTGAAGAACATCCCTCTTCAGAGGTGCTTTCGTTTCGACGTGTTCTATGTATGGGTGATCAGCAAGCCAATCTTCGTTGTATTGTCCGCAGTTGTACCACTTCAGTTGACAATAGACGCACTTTTCAACCAGCGTTGTGTGCTCACCATCATGACAAGTCGGGCAGTCGCACGGAGCTTCACAATATGATCGAATAAAGACACGATTTCCTGCACTCACAATTAGAAGTCCCCCGGCGCTACTTGGAAGCACTTGAGCCCGAGTTCATCGCGCCACATATCAACGACTTGGTTGCGGTCATCGAGCACTAGGCGTACGTTGTACTGGCCCTTGATGTGCTGCTCGTAAAGCTCGCGTTTGACGATGCTGTCCTTGCGTACGTCGCCAGCTGGGCGCATCAGCAGAAGGTCATAGGTGATGCCGTTGTCGGCAAGCCACTGTTCGGTATCGGCTCGGAACTCGTCTGAACGGCCAGAGCAGATGATTCGCTTGCCGCCCTCGACGGACAGGCGAGCGAATGCCCAATGGACCAAGTCGTCCTTCTCGTCATCGAGATACTTGGAAGTATCGTAAGGGCCACGGTTGACCATGTGCGCCAAAGTGCCGTCGATGTCGCAGATAACTGCACCTGGTAGCGACGAGTCGTGTTCGATGACGTCAGGCGCGGGCTTCAGGAACTCGTTATACATCTTGCGGATGACCGCTTCCCCGACACTGTTTGATCGAGCCAAGTCACGTTTGATGCACTCGTCTAAGGGAGTGTCGAAGTACTTCGTCTCAAAGCTCGCTTTGTTGTCCTGAGCGATGGTCTTGAGCGTGACCTCGTGCGAAGGCGCGAAGTTGGTGTCATCAACAACGACGTTTTTGCCTTCAGTGAGTGCGGATCTGATGATGTGGTCACGCAGTTTGAGGACAAACTTCTCGTTGCCCTTGCTCCACTTGCTAGCGTTGAGCATGGCGCGAAGATCGTCTTTGTTCGTTCGCACCCAACCTTGGCTGGCTAACTCCTTGGCAAAAGTACTTTTGCCGCTTGCCGGGAGCCCTTTGAGCATGAGTAATTTAGGCATTGATCACCTCCTTCCTTGGTTTGACGGACTTCCAGATCGCCTGGTCAACCGACTTGCCGTTTCGGAGCATGAAGATCATGCCTTTGTGCTTGAAGTCAGGACTCAGCCCTAGTTCCTTGTCTGAGAGATCGATGGCTCTTTCCGCTTCGAGGCGGATCTCGTTATCCAGCTCCGCAAAGTCGTCTTTGAACTCGGCCGCTGTATTGTCGAGCCACCGTTGGAACTCTTCTGGCATGCTCTCGAAGTCAAGACTGTCGCCGTTGCTCAGAGCTTCCCAGACGCGCTTAGGGGTGAAGTCAGTGACAATGCGGTGTAGTCGTAGGTACTCGCTGGTCTTGATCTTGATGCGGTAGCCGCCAAAGTTGGCGACGATGCCCTCAACCAACCGACCGTCGTTAAGGGAGGAGATGTCGTCGACTAGGGACTTACTCAGCTGTTTCACTCGGCTGAAGGCGTTGAACCGCTTCGTGTAGATGTCACGCTCTTTGCCGGTTTCGTTCTCAACGACAGCAAGAAGGACTAGTTCACGCCGGCTGCCGTAATCGATGACGATGCGGTTGTCAGGGTGAAGAAGTTCGAAAATGTAAGTCAGGCCTAGCTCAAAGTACTGCGCCATCTCTTGTTCGGAGATGATCTGCTTTGCCCATTTGGCCTGATCGCTGTTGAAGCTGCCCTTTGAAGTGACGACTAGACCGTGCTCTGGATCGTTGGCAACTTGGATCAGCGAGCCGTCGAGCTTGTCTTGGACTACTAGCGTCGTTGGGTCAATGTCTCGTGGCCGTTCGAGCAGTGCTTCCGGCTCATCCGAGTTGAAGAACTTCGGCAGACACTTGATGACACAGCGACTGTTGTTGTCCACGACGAGGCCACGGCACTGCCGCGTGACGTTGTTCCAGAGACGCTCGAACTGAGTGAACTCGTTGTAGACATAGATTGTCAGGGTGCCCGCATCATTGGTTTGGCTGCGGACAAGGCCCGCTTTGACGTACTCGTCTAACTTCGGCTTCTGTGGTGCGGTGTTATAAGTTCTTTCCACTCATTGGTACTCCTGTATAGCTTTTGTAAATAAATTGCTCGATCCACTCGGTGTCGGGCTTCATCTTGTGTTCTGTGGTTGCCCAGGCATGGCTTACCTCTGCCTGGAGGCGTGCGAAGCGTTCAGTACACTCCGGTAGGTACCTGTCATCCCAGCCGGCCTTCAGCTTTAGTAGGAACGCTTTGAGCTCGGGGTCCGTGATCTGGCAGGGGAACGTCCCAGTCTTGAGGAACTCGGCGCACTGCCAGAGGACGCGGCAGTAGGCGATCGCGAACTTGCTCGTGCGTCTTTGGTCCTTCACGCCTATGTCGTCGAAGAGCTCCATCTTGTTGAGCTGGTTCTGCGCGTACCCGCGGCTGGCCATGACGACTTTGTCTGTGTCGATGAAGCGGTGCCAGTTGGCACGGAGTTCATCAGCCACGGGGCTTGTCTCGATGATCTTGTTGCTAAAGAAGACTTCAAGGATCGTTGCGTTACCGTGGACAGCCTGCTTGCAGAAGTCCGCCAGTTCGTAGCTGGTGTTATCTTCGTCGCCCTCAATCCAGGTGGTGTTCTTGAGCGTCTTGAACGGGCTCAGTACGTCTTGAAGGTCGTGCATGTGGATGCCACGGTAGTCAAAGTCAGATTGTTCGTTATCCAGTCCGTGAAGTCGAGATCCGACCAGGACCTTAGTTAGTATCGTCATTCATGTGTTCCTCGGTGGCTTACCACCAGTTACCTACGACTTTATTATTGATCGGGACTCGTGCCAGCCAGTGTGCTTTGGCTGCTGCCCAGGTTCCGTACCTTGATGCCATGTACCGTTCCCAGTAGGCGTCCTGGCACGCGTAGTCTGTTTGCCAGTTGGGACAGTCAATGACCAGCTGCCCGTTGCAGTCCTGGCCGAGTCCCTTGCAACCGCCGCTGTTCTGAGCGTCCAGGCGGTTCGTACTTTCCTTGAAGTAGATGAAGGCCTTAGCGTCTGCTTCTGACTCGCTCGGTGCTGCTTGGATAGGTGCTGCGCTTACTTGCGCTATGACTGCTTCTGGAGCCGGCTGTGGCGTCTCTGCCACTTGGGCCGGCTCATTTACCGTCTTGATGTCTAGCGAACTACTGACGGCCTTTAGTTGCTTTGAGCTTTTGACACTACTTGCATGTCACTCACTACAGCCTGGCGAGCCGTTGCATGGATGTTGGTGTACAGGAACCAGTTCGCGATAGTGACGACGACTGCCGTAGCGAAGATCGTAAGCGCTACCGTGAGCCAAAACGTTGACGCATTGAACTTCTTAGATGAATCAACTTCTTGTGGTTTTACTGCTGCTTCTTTGCTTGTCATTGTGCTACTTACCCTGCTCACTTGGAGCGTTATTTGTTTTATGGCTTTGTAGGGCCAGTGCCAGATAGAGGGTGGGCTTCTATCCAGCACTCGCACTACAAACGGTTCATACGGTTACATGGCTGCTAGTAATAAATACTTGTCCGTATACAGTGATGAGTTCAGGTCATTGCAATTATTCCTGTTTGCGCCCTCTCTTCACCTACACCGTCATGTTGGGAGTGCTGATTCTTCGGGGCTTCACTAACCCAGCTTGTTGTCCTGTTTCCTAGAGTTCTTTACTACTAGCTGACTACATAAGGGCTGCGAAGGCCGCAGCTAAACCACCTTTATATCTGATACTTATGTAGCCATGTAACTGTACGAATTGTGAATGTTCTCAGTTCAACCGCTTCGACCGAACACCTCGACGCCATTTGAGTCTTACGTTTCGACTCGTGATCTGCATTGCACAGATTGGTGGGCTGGTTGCTCAGTAGGAGCGGTTGAATTGTTTATGTGCTAGTTCTTATTGAACTGCATGTATTTAAGCACGGACGCAAATAATAGTCAATAGTATTATTTGAACCTTAGCCTTAGTTATCCACAGTTACAGAGGTATCTATGTCTAAGTTTCATTGATACCAACGGTCTTCCGCTTTCAACGGCAAGGCTAGCGCTTCAGGGTAATGAACAAGCCGCCATACGTTTGGGCGTTTGTCCCAGGCACTACAGAGACGAGCTCATAGCCGGCAGCGCACCACTGATTGATGAGAGCCGACGCGTTTGGCACCTCCTGCATCCCTTTACTGGACGCAATGAAAGCGTCCAGCCGCTGGTAGCCTGTCGATGTGACCGAGCAGCTAGAAGAAACCAAAGAACGAGTGCGTCCCTGGCAGTGGCCTGGCGAGTGGGTAAGGGACGAGAAGTTCTGGCGAGACGTTACCGCTCGTGCAGCCTCGGGAGTCATCGTCGTGTTCGTCGGCTACTGGGCAGCCGTGTGGCTTGGATACATCCGCCAGCCGAACGCCTTGAAATCAGCCTTCGCGACCACCTATCTACTGGTCACGCTACTTACGATCTTCATCATCGTTGATCGGTACGCGTCTCTGAAAGCCAGCCGCAAGCTGGCCGAACGGATGAACAAGTGGCTCGCGCACTTGCTGTCTCTGCTCATTATGTCGGCCTTCATCGTTCTCGTCGTATTCACGGAGTACTTTGTCCTCTGGCTGATCTTCAGTTTCATCAAGACCGTCCTGGGGATAGACCAGGAACTGCTGTAGATCTCGCCACTGAAGCGGCCTTGTCATCATCACCCGGGCTGCCAACATCGTGGGACTCTAAGTACTCCCTTCTTTTACGACGTGAATCGCGGGGAGTTGATACTAAAGCATTCCCTGAGTGGGGTGCTGGTTGTTCGCTACATCAGGGTTTAGCTTCATTACTAACTCCCCTTTATAACTGGCTTGTATTTCTTACGGTTGTACTTGGAGTTTGCGACTAGTAGCTCACACATGCAATCGCCGTGGCGCTTCCAGTGTTTGCTTAGTAGTGTCATATCCTTCTTCAATCGCTTGTTCATAGGCTGATTATAAATGATTTGTCTGATTGAAGGTATGTGAGAGTAGTAAGCCTGACCTGATAGTTGATCGGCTCAAAAGCCTCACGCCGCCGCAGATTACTCTTTTGGCTGCCCTCCTACTACTCACAGCTACCTTCAAGTGTTATAGACAGATGGTGGAGGACGAGTTAGTTGCAACACTCGCACCACATTCCATACCTCAGAACAAATCCATGTACGAGATCCTACTCGCTAAAGTAGGTTTAGGAACGTGGTCCCTCTGGCATCACCAGAAAGACCCCCCTCAACTGTCTATAACTAGACTGCGAACCAAATTGTTAAGGTAGCTAGGTTGATATTCCTCTGCCCATCAGTGCAAAGCAAGCTTATACGATAGCCTAAAACGTTGAGCTGTTTTACTAGGCCATTTAGAGTCTGCCTAGAAGCCAACAGTCAGGGACTCCCGAGACCATATACAAGAAAAGCGCCCCTAGTGTAGGAGGCGCTTCAGCATTCACGTTCATCTCTAATTATACAGAGTTACAGTAATAAGCCAATACCCCCTACGGGTGATTCCAGGAGCAAGACTTACATCATGAACGTGAATGCTTGCTGTACCCCATTATGAGGCGTCGCGCTTTTAAGTCAACGGAAAAAGTGAACTATCTTACAAAATCGCCCTAGGCAAAAGGGTAGCTATAACTCATAATACGGGGCAATGGGCACTCCTACGCAAAAACCACTGTCACTATTCCGGACCATTCAAATACCAGTTCTTGTCATGCCTCGCCCTCAGTCAGCCATCCTGGCGGACCTCAAAGACAACGCAAAGAAAAGATTCTATCTGCCCCGCCAGAACGATTAGTGTTACACTCTAAGGCAGATTACTAGCTCACCACTCCCAGGCTTCTAATCTCGCACATTTTTAGAAGCGGCATCATTGCCGCGTAACTCCTCAACCAAAACAACACAACCACAAACTAAAAGCCGCCTATCTTGGGCGGCTTTACTTGTTGGGGTTGTACTAGCTGCCGATACACACGCCCAGGACGAACGCGCACATCACGACGGCGACGGCTATGTCTTGCTTGAGTTGAATGTCTAGTCGTCTTTGCGGCTTGTAGCGCTTAGGGCGGCTTACACGGCCTCGTGGCTTGTGTCTAAGGGGTTGGAGGTCGAGAGGACTTTCTATGATCTCGCCAGTCAGTGTGTCCGTCTTCCCATAAGGAGTGCAAATCATCATGGCGCGAACAAGATAAGGCCAATCATTCGATGTTGCCGCGGGCATCTCCTAGACCGGCAGTAATAGATCTCGCCCCAGAGTTCTCCTGCATGACGGCAAATAGGACAACTCATGCGACTACCTCAAGTAGTTCAGGGTTTTCGTAGATGTTGCCGATGACTTCCCAATAGCTCTGAATCTCGCTAGATAGTAGCCACGAGTAATCTTCGGGTAACTTCACCGTTCGGCGTTCATACGGATACTTTTCGTGGTTGCTGAGGACTTCTTCATAGTCATCCTTGCTGGCGAAGAAGCCACCGCCGAATGAACCTCGATGCCACTCCCACTTATCTGCGAACTGTACGATGTCCCCCTCATATATCTCCACACCGTTCTTGTCTTTGAGACCGGTGTACTGCATGAGCGGTGTCTGTTCGGGAAAAACTGTATTGGATGGACTCATAGATGCTGAGTCTTTTGCGTCAATGCCTTGAACGTAAAACGCGCCGAGCCATCCAGCCATCACGTTGTGTTCCATCTGCGAACCTGTCCACGCTCGGAACTTATGACCTCTCATTGCAATGATCCTTCAAGGAACTCTGCAAGTTTGACCTTTGCAAAGTCATACCCCTTGTCGTCGTGTAAGAGGATACGATCTTGTCTGTACTCCACTACCCAGATGTTGCCGTCATATGACCAGTAGTCAACCAACACTTGATAGTCATTCTTGATTTCTTGCAGTAGGCGCTTGATTGTCTTCATTGTGATTGATTCCTTGCTTATCTTTATACTTCTATTATGCGCCTTTCATTATAATAATCAATAGTATTATTGCTTTACGCCAGAGTATTCTTCACATCATAGTGTTGTGGATTAGCGAATAGCCTTTACTCTTTGTAAGTTGTGTATTATAACTAGTACTGAATGAAAGCAATCACTATAAAACCCGATCACTACACTAAGCAAATACAGAAACGTGGAGGGCGCGACTATGTACGAGAACTCGTCAGACAACGTGACGGGCGTATATGTCAGATGTGCGGCAAGGAGTGGGCTTTTGGTGAGCGTAGATTTGACGTGCATCACCTATACGAGTGCGGCAAGAAGTCAAAAAGCTACGACAATATAGGCGAGATACCGAATCTAATTACATACTGTCACAAGTGCCATATCAGGCTAGAGATAGTCAGAAAGAAGATCAGTTCGGGTACTGGGAACTTCAAACATACCCGTCAGGCCGCATCTCACCCTTATTATGGGCCGAAACTAAGACAGGAGTAGCCGCGGAAAACTATCCTGCCGTTGCACCCGGAATAGCGCCTTGGCTTCATCGGGACCGCTATTGATAATCCAGTTCAATTCCTTCAAGCGCTCGTCGTCAGGTACCAGGAACAAGATAACCGGAAAGACGGACATATCAGCCTCAGTAGCGTGCTGGTAAGCGTGCCAGTACCGAGCGAGCTTTTCCTTGAGTTGCTTCTGGCGTTCGGTGCCCATATCTGCTTCCACGAAAAGTGAGACATTCATACGCTTCTCGGGTAGCGATAGTTCAAGATGCATGTCAGGCCGCAAGTCAGCGCCGGCGATGGTGACCCAGCAATCAGGCTCAGTCGATAGGCCGATGACTTCTACTCTGTTAGCTCGCTCAAGTTTTGCGACTTCTACGTAGGCGTCAGCGATAGCGAGCGTGTGGTGGTTGATAGAACGGAAGGGCCAGTAGCGCGTCTGCTTGCGCATGAAGACCCATCCCTTAGAAGCAAGCTGGTAAACGTACGTCCCACTACCACCACCAGTCCCGCCCAGGCTCCTTCGTTCGATACGAGCTAGATACTTATCTCTTGTGAGTCTGGCTAGGACACGGTTGCTAGGCGTGGAGCTCGTATTGTCATGAAACACCAGGTCATTTATGTGGCGTGAAGTAAGCATGCCGAAGCGGCTAATATGCCTGATTATTTGGGCGTCGCGGGAGCTTACAATCATGTCGTCATGATACAGGGCATGAGTACGCGTGCCTAGTGGAACGTTTACGCAGGTCAGGGCCGTTTCAGGTGCCAGCGACGAACACAGCACTGCAATAGCGGCTGCAACACCATTTTTACATATCATTTTTAGCTGAAATAGTCCATAATAATTGGCACAATAAAAGCCCCGATTGCGGCGGGGCTATGCACACACTATAACGCATAGCCTCATCATCGGAAAGGAGGTCCATGCCAATAACACTAAAATGCGAAAACTGTGAGCAAGCCTATGCCGAGAAGGCCAGCAGAGCACAGAGATCGAAATACTGCTCCGTGGCTTGTAAGAGTGCCGCGCAGCGAAAGCCCAGGCCGTCACTGCAGCAACCGCTGGATCACCTACACGTTCCCGTGCTGAATGCTAACCACTTATGTCTTGATCTGAAGGATGCGATGCTATCAACGTACCCATGGTATTCAAATAACGGATACGCAGTGAGCCGAATATACGGAAAGCTGGTTTTCGTTCACATCGTCATCATTCGCCGGATGTTAGGGCGTGACTTGTGCCCTGGCGAGTTTGTAGACCATATAGACGGCAACAGGCTCAATAACCGTAGGGGCAACCTTAGAGTAGCCACTCGGTCGCAGAACAGCTACAACAGGCCAAAGCGTCGCCACTCTGCTAGCGCACATAAAGGCGTTTTCAAGTCCGGTAGGAACTGGCATGTCCAAATAAACGCCGAAGGAAATAGGTTCTGCCTTGGGAGCTTCCACGATGAACTAGAAGCAGCCTATATGTATGACCAGTGGGCGCTGCAACTTCACGGGGAGTATGCGCGTCTCAACGTGCTGTAGTTATCCACAGGCGAGCAAAAATAGTATTGACTATTTATTGCAAATCCTCCATAGTAATGCCCAGTGAAAGCAAGCCAACAATTTACTAGGGCTTATGCGATTAGCTGATAGACAGACAACTTATAACAAAGGGGTAAGTAGCACTATAAAGGATTCACTCAATGACCAAACCAATCACGTTCAAACAGCCACCGAAAGTTAAAGGACAGGCACAGGTGCAGATGCAGCTCGCCGTCGACAGTTTCGACAAGCAGATCGTCAAGACGTTCGCAGCGGAACAATCGCAGACGGCGGGGATCAAGGTCTCTATGGGCAACGTCCTGATGACAGCCTTCTACCAGCAGTGGCCTGAGCTACGTAAAAAGAAAAGACAACTAGAAAGAGAGGCGCATGCCCGAAAGTAATCCCGATACAACTCCCCCATCAACCACGATGGAAATACCCGCTGACATCGCAAAAGCACTCGTTGCCCTCCAGGCGGAAGTACAAGGCCTTGGTAAGACCGCGAAGAACGATCACTTCAAGAACACCTACGCACCTTTAGATGAAGTCATGGATGCAGCGCTCCCCCTCCTCACGAAGAACAAGCTGTCACTGATGCAGTGGCCTATTACCGTGGGAACCGAGCACTTCCTGCACAGCGTCCTCCTTCACGAATCCGGGGCCTCTATGCAGAGCGACGTCAAACTGCTCCTTGTGAAGCAAGATCCTCAGGGACTCGGCTCAGCGCTGACGTACACACGCCGGCAGACGGTCATGGCCATCCTGGGACTCTCCGCTAAGGACGAAGATGACGACGGCAATAAGGCCAGCAACCACCTTCCTCCCCCTACTCAGGAACACCTAGACGAGATAGCTGCTATTTGTAAGCTCCTCAAGTTCCCTGATGAAGAGGTGGAGAAGAAGCTCCGCGGTATGCGCACCGACGACCAAGCAGTTTTGGCTCTCAATGACCTGGACAAGATCATGTCAGGCCGAGCCGCCGCTATTAGGGCACGTCAGGCCACAGAGCGCGCGCAGACCATTCCCGTTGATGATTCACCCGTCCTTTCTATAGAAGCGCTGACAAAGCGTCTGGAAGCTCTCAATCTCAAAGACAACGCCACTATAAGACTGTTCATCAAAGTGCAGACAGGTAAACCGCTCATCGGCGCATGTAAGCCAGACGACCTGGCAAAGCTCGACGCAGCGATTTCACGAGTCGAGAGCGGAGAAGAAAAGTTGCCAGCCGACTTCTATGGACCATCAATCGACGGCCAGATCGTCCAGGAGCCAGTAGCGTGACGCCGCGTGAACGGGCACAGGAAACCCTCTACCTCATCACTCGACAACTCAGCACGGAGCGCCTTCGGCAAATAGCCGACGCGTTACCAGCAGATGTCGAGGCGGCGGCAGAGAAGTTCGCCCTTGAGTTCCTACCAGGCGTCGCGCAGCAGTTCATCCAAGAGATGATCGCCACAGATGTCAGTGTCCCGTATGAGCTCTACGCCATCGCTAAGGGACGAGAGCTGGCAGAAAATGAAACAACTAAAGAGGTGACCACCTCGGAGAATAGACTGAATGTCCAAACGAACACGACTAACAAAAACTAAGTTCCATGCGATCAACCGCGATCTTAGAATTCACGACAGAGTGAAAGACGTCGCCGCAGTCCAAGGTGTCAGCGAAGAGACCGTCCGCGCTGTCAAACGAGCCAAGACATGGCCACGCTTCGAAGCCATGAAGGAGCTGAAGAATGAGCAGCGCCGCCCGACAGTTGCACCTAAACCGATCCAGGGCGTTGCAGTACAACAGAGCCTCGGCACTGACGTCGCTGCCCTCGATGAGATCACTCGTGCACCAGAGAACCAGATTCGTCCGCTCCCTTCGACGGCGAGCAAAGACGTCACGATCAAGGAGTGGGAAGACCTCAACCGCAAGTTGGGCGACCTATATAGCCTTCTCGGGGAACGCAAAGGGCTTTTTAGCAGCTTATGGGGACGCAAGTAGATGTCGGGCACGGTAGCCGGTGGGCGAAAAGCCGCCGCAAAGAATCTAGCTCAAGATCCAAACTTCTATGCCAAGATCGGCGCCATCGGTGGAGCGAACGGCAACACAGGAGGCTTCGCAGCCAACCCAGACCTAGCTCGCATTGCCGGAGCCAAAGGTGGGCGTAAGAGCCGACGAAAGAAGGCAACGCAAGAAGAAGTCACCGTCACGTTCGATGTGATGGATGAGGCTACAGCGTAATGATAGTCATCTGGATACTTACAGCCATCCTACAAGCCGTTCATTTCCTACCAGCAGTGGAACTGTGGCACTGGTTCGGTGAGAACGTAGTAATAACGATCCTGCTACTCATTTTCTTGGCGTAGAACCGCACCTAGACATCACCAGGACGCACACAGTGCCGACAGACAAAGACCAGCGAACCTAGATTATCGTCCTGCTTCAGCTCACGGATTGAGCAAGGCCAGGCGGACCACTTCTCGCATCGAAAGCAGTAGTGGTCATCCAAGCCGCTGGCAACCATCCAGGCAACGACTCGACGCCGAAGACGATCACCGGACATAGCGGGAGCACGCTGCGGACGAGGACCGAGAAACTTATTCACGGTTTTCTGTATCGCTCGCTCCCCCACCATGAGTCCAAGCTCTTCGACAATCTCAGCAGCAGTCTTGCCGGCTTCGGCTAGAGCAAGGACTTCATCGAGATCGTAGTGGCGTCTTGGCATATATAAGACTAAGTATAAAGGAGCATTGATGTTAATAAGTAAGAATCATTTAAGAACAAGATGGACGGCGAGCAAAGATAATACCCGGCCCGTCCTCACTACCATACAACTAAGAACTGAAGGTGATGAGGTCGTGGCTGCTGCAACGGACGGATACATATTGTCCGAAGTTCGGGAACACACCCCCTCTGCTGAAGACTTCCCTGATCTGACGGAACACGTCGCTGTTAGTGAGGCACGAGCTTTAGCAACTACAGCAGCGGCCGTATCTTCAGCGCTGAAGAAGAACAAGTACCTACCTATCCTGAACTATGCACTTGTGGATAGCGGCGGAATAACGGTTACTAACCTCGAACAGACGCAACAGTTCAAAGATGCTCCAGTCGAAGGTAACTACCCCGACTATCAGGAACTCATTCCTGCTGCCGATCAAGCGAAGGCTGTGGTAACCATCAATCCTGCCTACTTGGAGAAGCTGCTAAAGGTCTTCAAGGGCGAAAGCTCGATGACCTTGGAGATTCATGGTCCGCTGAAACCAGTTGTCCTGCGATCAGGCCATAGCGAACTTACAATCACGGGCGTAGTGATGCCACTCAAGAGCTAGCCATAGTTCGCGATAGTGTGCTCCGTCGAACAGTGATTGTGCGCCACATCTTTACAGGGGTCAGACTTCAAAAGCTAGCCAGAACATAGAACTCAGAAAGTCAAGACCCCTAAAAGTAGGGACAAACGCACCAGAATATTGCGTAGTAGTACTACTGGACAACATTCAGGGTACGTCCGTCAAAAACGAACTTAGCCGCACAAAACGGTGAGTTATCCACAGTTCGCCGTTCATGCCGCCTGCCGGACAACTAATAGACGTTAGTGATTTACAACCAGCAGGCGGCATGGGTTACGACCCAATCAAGTAAGGACGGTTAGCCGTCAAGGAACAACAGAATATGGCACAACTTATTACCTCGATCATCGCTTTAAGCTTGTCGATGTTCGTGCTTGGATACAACATTGGACACCACTCTGGGAGCCAACAATGATCCTCCTGGATCTACTGAAACCGGCTTCTAAAGAGACGCAGACTGCACGCATCCTGAAGCTACTCAAAACTAACGGCAGCGCCACCAACACACAGCTGAACCGCATCTGCTTCCGCTTCTCAGCCAGGATTCACGATCTTAGATCCGAAGGCTGGGACATACTCTCAGTCCGCGAGAAGGACGGCCTATGGCGCTTCGTCCTCAAGGGCCACCGCGATGACGCGAAGGAGGTGTTATGAGTGAGCACTTCCACGCTAAGTACCCACTTGGCAGGGGCCGTGACGCCGCACTGAAGCGGGAGGTGGCCGGTATTGATAGCTACTACGAGCTGGATGAAATCCAACTGGTCCGCCGCTACGACGAGTTCCACACCTTAGAACAACAGCCACTCCTAGACGATCAGCGTCAGCTGGTGGACTTCGTTATCAAAGCTCTGCTTACCCGCATTGAGTACAAGATCAGCCCCAGTTTCCGTCATCAGCTAGAGGAAGAGGCACAGCAAACTAACCATCAACAGGAACACATCAATGGGTGAAATTATTCAAATGCACAATCGTGAACAACAAGAACCAACGCCGTCACTATCGCTAGAGCTACGCCTAGAGGCCCGCAAGCTGGATGACTACGGTGACATCGGCCCTGTCGATCTCATGGCCAAGGCTGAGTACTACATCGAGCTAGAGCAGACAGAACTCACCCCAGGGCAGCGCAAGGATGTGGAGAGCATCTTGAACTACGTTCTGAGTGAGATGGAAATCCGCGATGGCGAGGGTGTGCGGTTATGAACGTGGCATCCCTGGAACTTTGTAAGGAGCTGTATGAGCTGAGTGGATGGGGTATGGAAGTACCGCCAGCGGCTTATCGCTTCTGGTACTGGATCGAAGCTCACGGAGAGTACAACCTAGACGATGGCGACCTGATGAGTGAGGATCACCCACCGTTTCCCGCCTACGACCTCGGCTATCTGCTGCGGAAGCTGCCGAAATTAGTAGATGGTGCAGGGTTACTTATGCAGTTCGACGGCTCTGATGATGACGGTTGGTGCATCTATTACGAGGAACAGCCCGTGAAGTACAAGGCCTTTTACTTCGACGCCGCCGAAGACGCCGCCGCTTCTCTAGCCGTCCAACTCTTCAAGCAAGGCATCCTCACGCGGGAGGCAAAAGCAGCCTAATGCCTCCCTTCGAAAGACGAGGCAGTAAGGCAGAGCAGCCACCAATCGAGGTCGATTGGCCGAAGGTGATGGAAGACCTGCTCAACATCCCTGGCGAACAGCTCGCCGCCTACTCACGCTTCCGCCGTCAGCTCTCACTAGGTAACCAAGCCTTGCTGATGTCACAGGGACTACTAGAGCCATTTAACACTTACCGAGGATGGGGTGAGCTGGGGAGACAGGTGAAGCGCGGCGCTAAGGCCAAAGCTATCCTGCGTCCGATCCAGGTGAAGAACCACAACGCCAAAAGCGAAGATGACCCAGAGACCTTCACCAAGTTCAAGCTTGTCCACAGTGAGTTCGGCGTCTCTGACACTGAAGGCGACGATCTACCTGAGTATGAACCGCTGGACGATTGGCGCATTGAGACAGCCCTTGGCCGGCTCGCCATCACGGAGGTTCCGTACCAGAGCTTAGACGGCAACTCCCAGGGCCATAGCTTCGGACGGAACATAGCGATCAACCCGCTTGCCGCCTATCCGTTCAAGACCAGGCTGCACGAGATTGCCCACGTCGAGCTGGGACACACGACTAAGGATGAACAGCCGGAAGACGTCCCCCACGCCAGAGGACACAAAGAGTTCGAGGCAGAGGCCACGGCTGTCTTCACCATCAAGAAGATCGGCGCATCGGCTCTGACCCTCATGAACGAATCAGCCAGCCGCAATTACGTCCAAGGGTGGCTGAAAGACGAGAAACCAACTGACCGCTCCATCCAACGAGTGTTCAGCACATCAGACCGCATATATAAGGCAGGACTGCCAGAGGAGGTGACCAGTGAATAACCCAAGAACAACAACCATCATCATCGCGGGAGTAGCGATCATCGTCGGCCTGACAGTGACACCGCTGGCCCTGGTCGTCGGACTACCGCTGGCAGTGGCGTACTGGTACTTCTACGGGAGACGCGACGTATGAACGAGCAAGCACCACGCAACAACCTTGAATCTCAGATCGCAGAAAAGTTTGCACACCTGTCAGATGCAGATCTCATCCGACGCATGAACGCCGCACCTGACTTTGGCTACGACGACGAAGCTGTTGAGCTGAACCGCCGCTTAGAGGCCGTGGGGCTCACGTGGCGATGGTCAAGCAAGAACCAAGTGCTGATCTTTGACCCGGAGCAGGAGGGCCAACGATGAGGCGCAAACCCCTGCGGCTGACCAAGGCGTATGACGAGTACACCATCAAGACAGGAACAGCAGGGTTTGTCGTCCTACTCAAGAACGGCAAGCGTATCCAGCCAAAGAATTACGAACTAACGATAAGAAGGAGGAAGCATGACCACCCCAACCAATAGCCCAACAGAGCAAAGTGCAAAAAATGCACATTCTAATTCACTCGAATTCGAGGCAATTAAAACCAATAGCCCAGAGGATGAACTGGAAGCGAAAGTACTGAGCATTATGGAGCATGTACAGCGCAGCCTCGCGCCAGAAGCAGGTATGGAGCTGGTAATGACTCTCATTCAATCCGAACGCCAACAAGCCGACACGCTGGCGTTACGAGAAAAAGAGCTTGAGATTTTGCGCCGTGTCACTGCGTATTCAAATGCAATGCACAAGGAATATATGAGCCAACTTGAAGCGGCTATCGTCCAGCTTACATCTAAGGAGGAAAAGGAAGATGAGTAATCCACTAAAGCAGCTGGAAGAATTTGATACAGTCGATGAGTTAAACGCATGGTTATCAGCAAGAGTCAACGACAAGTATGAAACCGAGATACTAGTATTACCTCAAGGCCAATATGGTTGCCACTATGCGGTTATCTACTGGGAGTTACCCAATGCAAAAGCCTAGCCACACCGCGCCACAAGACCTGGACCATGCTGTACGCCTGTTCAAGCGATACATAGAGGGAAATAGCAACTTTGATGAACTTGATTTCAAGGAATATCTCGTCGATGTTCTCATCGAGCAGGAAGCCTCTCTTCGTGAACAGGCTGTAAGACTGAATGAAGTAAAGCATCGTGCAGACGACGCACTAGAGCGAATGTGGCGACTAGATAGAGAATATGCAGCCGTATACGTTAAGGAGCAATCAGAGATATACGTCACCAAGCGTCAAGCCATAAAAGAAGGTGAGAAATCAAGATGAGCGAACGACTAACCAACTACGAAGCACCAGAGCACTTTGAATCCATGCGCGACTTCTTCTCCTACGTCACCTTTGCCACGAAGGAAGAGAAGCAAGAGGCCCTACGCCTCGCGGAGGCGGCACTCCTGGACGATCCTGACGTGTACCTGGTCGATGCGACTGGCAGCATCCGCAAGCTCAGTGAGATGACGGAGCCACTCCCCTACAGCCGCATCCAGAGCATCGGGAGCGAGGAAGGTGCGGTCTACCTATACGTCGATTAATCCCCTTGATTATTCGGACAAATCGTTCATAATGTCGAGGCAGAGGATGAACACATTAGAATCCACGAAAATTTACTTCGAGTATCAAGAGTCGATCGAACAGCATGAAGCCGTAAGAGCTCGCATCAAGAGCAGGCGGCGTGCGAAGAAGACTCAATAGATAGGTTGCCCGTCTAAGTTCGCTTAGGACCACCGTGTTAGACCGAGTACCAATTCTGCTGGTACGGCAACCTTACCCTCGCACCTTCCATCATCAACGGACACACAAGGGAACAAATCTAAATCTGAAAGGATTCGTTTTTGTTAACAACTACCCCTTGGGTGGCCGTAGCTCATCTCTACTGCCGGTGCGGTTACTGGTGGCAGCTTAAGAATCCCCAGCATGTCCTAGCGGCATCAACCCAACGGAGAGAGCAACAGAATTTATTTTAAGGAGGTGATGCGTGAGTGTCTCAAGTGAAAAAGGAAAGAGCCTAGAAAACGAGGTAGCCAAGATCCTCAAGAAGAAACTTGGCGCACGAGTATCAAGGGACAAGCGTAGCGGCGCAGGATCGCATCAGAAGATGGACCTGAACGACTACTTCCAGGACACTCCCTTAGACATCGAGTGCAAGAACCACGCCGTTATCAAGATCCGGGAGTGGTGGAAGCAAACGATTGCAGGTGCAAGCTTCAGTCGCGTGCCAACGCTCGTGTTCCAGGCGGACAACGAAGTCCTCGCCACACTGCGCTTCAGCGACCTTGTAGACCTCATTGCAGAGACGCAGCAGCACCGCACGGAGATCAAGCGCCTCAAAGAACCTGTGCTCATGACAGGGGCAGGAGAGGTCGTTTCACCGTCCGACATCAAGGCCGGCCCATCTCGCAACCAGTGGAGCGAGTGCCGTGGCGGCAACATGGTGAGCCCTGGCGAGAAGAAGTGTCTGGTGAAGACATGCGCCTTCTGCTCAAACAAGAAAGTGAAGAAGGTAAAAAAGTAAGCCCGAATCGTCCATGATCCCCTGGAGAGCCTGCAACTTTGCAGGCTCTCCTTATTGATATTCAAAGTTCAAAACCGCGAACTCACCGTGCAGTTGTATCGCAAGCTGATCGTAGAGATTCGCACCTTCTTCAGCAGAGTCCACATAGAACTTCAAGTGCAAAGGATCTTGCCTTATCTGCACTACGTATCTTTGGCTGTTTCTGATCCTGACGACCCCCCGAAATCCTAGTCGGTTTTCTCGCCCGTTAGATACCCTATTAACCAATTGCTGCTGTTGCGTAGCCCACCGACAGTTTGAGGGCTCGTAGTCACCGCTTCCTTCGATTCGGTCGATAGTGGAGGAAGGAGAAGGACACGCACCCATATCTTCAACGAAGTTGGCCGGGCTATCGAGCCATCTTTGACATACCCTGACTCCTTTACCTCCATACCAAGCGTATTCGCGCCGGTTCTTGTTGTAGCATCTTTCCTTCATACCGTTCAATATTCGGTACTCACGAGTTGTAGATAGCCCATGGTTAGGTACGTTGGCCGAGCCTAGAGGGTCGCCTGTACGGTAGTAAGAACTACAGTGCTTCGCACACCACGTCTTTGCTTTTTGTGATTTCTCGCAACCTTCGATAGTGCAAACCATAAATCTCCTTTCCTGCTTGGAGATCATGCTTTATAATTAAGTCATGATAATCCTGTTGCCGCAGGGTTATTTTTATTTGTATTGCTATTATGGCATTTTTCTGTATAAATTAATACGTCATTCCATCGTGACTGTGAATGTGTAGCCAAATGTGGCTGCACTAAACACCCACGATTGAAGGATGTGATTAGTGTGATTCACGCTATACAAATTCCAGCAGAGGAAGAACGTCCGCTCTACAAGGTTGCTATCGAGAACCTCGAAGGCATGCAAGCAGCAGTTGGCGGCTACATCGAGTTCGTTGACCTTGACACTTTCAATGCGTCGATGGTCGTCAACGAGGAAGGCAAGCTTGAGAAACGGCCTATCAACCGCCGCGCCACCCTGATGTTCTGGCTGCTGTATCCCAAGATGAGCAACCGGGATGCAATTGTCGGGGATGTCCTCATCGTTGGACACCCTGACAAGAACGGCAACACGACCGATGCGCCGGGTGAAGTAGTTGAGCTGCTGTTTGATACGCCTTCATTCAAGGTGGAGTTCCAGACGCTCGACGAGCCCAACGTATTCAACGGCAACATGCGACGCTTCGAGGACTATTTTGAAGCAGCCAACTACGCGCTCTTGAAGGCACGGGCCTGGCTGGCGGTCGAACGTACTCGTGTCGTTCCGGTGGTTGATTCCGATGCCTAAGGGGATCTTGATTCCTGCGGACAACGAGCGACCACTTGAGGTGAAGGACTTCATTGATCTCAAGGAAAACCTTGGCGGCGAGGTTGAACGCTTCGCACTGAACCGGCCTGATGCTTCGCTGTTCCAAAGTGAGAGCGCTCCGTATCTTGAACTGCCGACTAACCGACGAGCAACGCTGGTTCTTTGGTGCCACGCGACGTCTCTGAGGGGCAAGCAAGTAGTCCAGGGTGATTCAGTTCTCCTAGGGACACTTACGGACCAGGGAGAGCCACAGGACGCTGCTCTTTGGTACGTCGCTGTCCTGCTAGAGGCCGAGCGCTTTAGGGTGCATGCACAGCGGCTTGAGGACATGCTTTGGCGTGAACATGACCGGGTGTTTGATGACTGGCAGCAGGCATACACCTCGATACTGCTGCATGCCGAGCGTAACGCGATGATAGCCAATGTCCGGGTCATCCCTGCTTAGGATCGTGGGATCAGCCTCAGTTGAAAGACTGGGGCTTTTCTCTTGGCAAAATTAAAAGACCCGCACCTCAGAGATTTTACTCAATCTGAGATGCGGGCCGCTTTTAGATGAAAGGATCACGTTCCTTTCTGTTTCGGCGGATAAGTGGCTAATCGCCGTTCGGCTTGAAGCCGTTGCGACGACCGCGGATGTTGTCTGCGACTGCCAGTACTTCAGGAGTCACAACCTTGTCGAAGTCGGCCTTGCTGACGATGAACTCTTCAGTTTTCCCGTCAGGGTGGCGCAGTTCGATCTCCACGACGTTGTTCATGCGCTTCAGACCTTCAAGCTCTTCAGCCATTGCGTCGAAGAGCTTGCCGAGCCCACGGACAACCACAGTTACAACCTGGTCATCATCGAGAACCTTGCCGCTGATGTCCGAAGTGCGGATATTTTTGTATCCCACTTGTGACCACCTACTCTCTAATGTGCGAGCTGCCGAACTATTCGACTGCTTCTGCGCCGCATTATGAAGGAATGCTATTTATTGTCAATGGGTAGTTTGGTAAAATAGATTCACGAATGAATTTCAGCCTCGTGAAATACCTAAAGAAATCGACCCAATCAAGCGGGGTTTCTTTACGACTCACTGATGCGAGTGCCTTAGCTCAAGTTGCCGACCTGCTGGGCAAGCAGAAGTAGAACGACCCTGTCAAGCCGTGTAGGTCCCAGACTCGTGTCGTAGGCCCCATACCACATGCTTCCGACAACACGAACTCGTGTGTGTTCTCCTACGGATAACTGGCTCAACCTCTCTAGAGCAGATCTTGAGGGAGCAGTTTCTGTGGATAAATCTTGACACCAGGGCGGACACCGCGCGGCCATGTATGACTGAACCCCTAGAACAAGGCATTCTTGTACGACACGCAGGTTGGTGGAGCGAGTTGCTCGTGTCGCGTTCTCGTGTAAGACTTGAATTTCAAGATATTCTTACGAGGCCGAATAAGGAGGGCTAGATGATCAACTGGGCAGACGTTCAGGTCGAAACCGACAAGGCGCTGACGTCAGTGCGACAGCAGATTGCGTTCTATCAGCAGCGCATCGCGGAGTTGAACGCGGAATCAAGCAAGCTCTCCGCCGCCTTGGAAGTCGCCCAGAACATGCAGGAGTCGGGGTACGTCAACCGACTCGTATCCCCACAGACGGTTGAACCCAGCACGCCCGTCCCGAGCGTTCCCCAGCAGAAGCAGGATCTTCAGACTCCTGCCGCCTTCACGCTCGACTCGCCCAGAGTGGAGGAATTCAAGACCAAGTGGCAGACGAGCATCCATGCTCTTGCGGAACTACCCGAACTGCCGCCCGCGATTGGAATCACTCGCCAACCAGGCAAGACCAACACTTCTTACCGGGTTGCCCAATTGCTGCGCGAAGCCGGTCATGAACTGGAGATCAACGACATCATTGCCGAGTTCGAGAGGCGCAATTGGATTGATCCAAGTTGGGCGCGACCGAAGGAAGCCATCACCATCGCAGCGCGGCGATCGGAACAGTATGGATGGGCTGTTAGGAAGGGCAAGCACACCTTTGCCTTCAGTCCAGAGAGCCACGATCACAGACGAGAAGCGTCTGAGACAAATGGATAAGGAGGAAGGAGTTGAGGACCTTGGCTAAGCGCAAGCGCCGCCGTAAAAGTCTGTAGGTGCCCACCTAGACGTTCATTGCAAAGAACGGTGAGCACCCACATCCACAGACCCCGGACTGCTAGCGCTGGAACGCTGTAGTTCGCAGTCGCCGCAAGGGCGACAGGGGCTGGGTAGTTCTTATATTACCCAGCCCCATCCCAAATCGAACAATCACAAGGAGAATTGTGAGTTTTTTGCGGACTATGGGGGGTTCCCATGGGACAAAGCAGGTAGTAATCGTGAGCAAGCCGGGCACAGCTGAGGAGGAACGTAAGACGGTAACCGCGATGATCCAGAGCGGGTCTGGGTTCTTCGAAGTGACGACACCTATATATGACGGTGACCTGGTCGAGATTGCAGACCCACGCGGCGGCACTGACGTTCGGATGGCTGCGCAGGTAAAGGTCAACGACTTTGGCCCCTCGAACCTGCAGCACACACAGGTGAAGTGGGGCAAGGCTCCTGTACAGCGGATTGCACCCGTACGCAGGCTTACGTTTGAAAACCTCCATTCAGACGTCCAGAAGGCCGCTGGAGACCTTTTTGCAGACGGTCACATGGCATCGGCCGTAAGTGAGGCGTTCAAGTCTCTGGAGGTCCGTGTACGGCTTCTCTCAGGGCTTGACCAGTCAGGCTCCACTCTTATGTCGACGGCTTTCTCTTCCAAGTCCCCCATTCTTGATGTCGCCACAGAGGACGGCAGGAGCGGCCAGGATGAACGCGAGGGATTCATGGCGCTCTTCAGGGGTGCAATGATCGGCATCCGTAATCCGAAGGCTCACGAGCTGTTCAGGGAAGAAGACCCGCAGCAGGCGCTGGAGTACCTGGCGTTCGCAAGCCTTCTCCACCGCCGAATTGATCTCACCGAGTCGTCTAACTGATTGACACCCCACGGTGCGTTGACCATGCACCGTGGGGTGTCCTAGAGTTGACGCCTCGTCCAGGAACAGCACCCCGCGGTGGGCCCGGGATGCGGCACCCGGCCGCGGCAGCCCGGACCCGCCGCCGATGATGGCGGCCGAGGTGGCCGTGTGGTGCGGGTTCTCGTAGGGCGGCCGGCGCAGCAACCGCACGGAGGCCGTGGTCAGGGAACACAGCGAATGGATGGCGGTCACTTCCATGGCCTCGGTGTCGCCCAGGTCCGGCAGGAGCCCTGGCAGCCGCTCGGCCAGCATCGTCTTGCCCGCTCCGGGCGGACCCGTCAGCAACAGGTGGTGGGCGCCGGCGGCCGCAACTTCCAGGGCGCGCCGGGCCTCGGCCTGGCCGGAGACATCGCACATGTCCGGCGGCTGGAGGGGACCGGCATCCGCTTCGGCGGCGCCGTCCGCCTCGTCGGGCCCGGGTTCAAAGTCCAGCGCCAGATCCTGGGGATCGGCGCCGAAGTCGAAGGCGAGCCGGGCCAGCGTGGCGTAGCCCTGGACCCGGGCGCCGGGCACGAGGCTTGCCTCCGCCGCGTTGCCCCGGGCCACCACCACGTCCGGGTAGCCGGACCGGACTGCTGCCATGACCGCAGGGAGGATGCCGCGCACCGGGCGCAGCCTGCCGTCCAGGCCGAGCTCGGCGATGAAGACTGTCCGCCCGGTGGAGCGGATGTCGTTCGAGGCCAGCAGCACCGCCATGGCGATGCCGAGGTCAAAGCCCGAGCCGCGTTTGGGCAGCGACGCTGGAATGAGATTGGCCGTGATCTTCCTGCGGCTGAGCGGGATGCCCGAGTTCTGGGCCGCGGAGCGGATCCGTTCCTTGGCCTCGTTGAGCGAGGCATCCGGCAGACCCAGGATCACGAATGCCGGCAGCGTCTGGCCGATGTCCGCCTCGACCTCGACGATGTAGCCGTTGAGCCCCACCAGGGCCACGGAGTACGTCCGCCCCAGGGCCACCTACCCCACCCCCTTGAGGTGTTCGAGGACGGGGGCCGCGGTGCCGTCGTCGAGCACGGCAACCACGTCCACCCGGCGCAGCGGCGTCCGCGGTTCATACCCGCGGCACCACGCCGCCGCCAGGCGGTGCAGCCTGGCCAGTTTCTCCGCACCCACCGCTTCGAACGGATGCCCGTAGTCGAGGGATTTCCTGGTCTTCACCTCCACCACAACCAGCGCGTCGCCGTCGAGCGCGACGATGTCAATTTCACCCTCGGGACAGCGCCAGTTGCGGTCCAGGATCCGCATGCCGCGGGCTTCAAGGTAGCCGGCAGCGAGTTCCTCCCCGCGGCGGCCCAGCACATCCTTAGCTCTCATGACACCAGCCTGCGGCGGCACGGACGGGCCGCACAGGGCCTCAGCGGGCTATGTGGGAAACTCAGGGCCCGCCAGGCACAACTGTTCCTGCGGGCTAGTGGCCGAACTCGTCCGCGTCGAGCCCCACCGGCGCCCCGGAATCCAGCGCGCTGATCTGGTCGATTTCGTCCGGCGTCAGCTGAAAGTCGAAGATGTTGATGTTCTCTTTTTGGCGCCCGATGTCAGCCGACTTGGGGGTCGCCACGATGCCCTGCTGGGTGTGCCAGCGGAGGACAATCTGGCTGGGCGTCCGTTGGTAGGCCGCGGCCAGGTCCACGATCAGGCGGTTGTCCAGGACCGGCCCGCCCCTGCCCAGCGGGCTCCAGGCCTCGGTGACAATCCCGTATTCCGCATGGACCTCGCGGATATCTGCCCGGGTGTGCTCGGGATCCAGCTGGATCTGGTTGATATGGGGTGTCAGCCCCTCGTCATAGAGCCGCTTCAGATGTGCCGGCTTGAAATTGGAGGTTCCGATCGCCCGGACCTTTCCGGCGTCGAGCAGGGCCCTGAGGCCCTGGAACGCCTCCACGTAGCGGTCCTGGCCGGGGTTGGGCCAATGTATGAGCAGCAGGTCGATGTACTCCACGCCAAGCCTGGCCGCGCTGGCGTCGAAGGCGCGGTGCGCGCCGTCGTAGCTGTGCCATTCCTTATTGAACTTGGTGGTGATGAAGACGTCTTCGCGCGCTACTCCGCTGCGCCTTATGCCTCTCCCCACCCCTGTCTCGTTGCCGTAGTTCTCGGCGGTGTCGAAGAGCCGGTATCCGGCCTCGATGGCGGCAGCCACGGCGTCGGCTGCTTCTTCATCCTGCATCGGCCACGTGCCGAGACCGATCAGGGGGATGCGCGGGCCATGCGCCATTGGAACGGTGGGGGCCAGAGGGTATGCCATGGGCCCAGCCTAATTCCTTGCATACCGGGCGTCCGCAGCCATGTCACAGTTTTACGCCGGGAAGGCCGCGGGCGTCCACGCCGGATCACGGCCAAACCAGCCGGCAAGCCTGTCATAGGCGGGGGATTCCGCCGGGACCGGAATCTCCACCCCGAAGACCTTGCCGGGTCCGCGGAATTCGGGCCGCAGCATTCCCCGGGACCAGGCGAGGGCGTGCTCGGCCAGCGCCGGGTCCAGGTCCACGCCGGCGGACGTGGCCCGGGCCAGGTCCCAGCCATGGACGGCCAGCTCGGCGATCTGCTGGTCGGCCCGGGAGCGCAGCGGCGCCTGGCCGCCGCCCGGCAGCGCGACCGGCTGGTCGAGGTCCGCGGCGGCCCAGGTTACCAGCAGCAGCCGGGCGCCACGGCGAAATTGCTGCGGCCAGTCGGCACCGAGCTCACCCGGCGGCGACGTCCAGTCCGGCGCCTCGCCGCGGGCCGCAACCGTGAAGTGCGGAAGATCCTGCACGACGAGATGCCTGACGAGATGTTCCACATCCCAGTCGGTGCACGGTGTTGGCAACCCGGCCTGCCCCGGCCGGATCTGGGCGATGACGGCGGCGCTCTGGTTGAGCGCTCGCTCCAGGAGTTCTAGAACGGATCCATCCATGAACGTTGGCCTTCCTCCGTGGAACGGGCGGATCAGGTGCCCAGGTCCCCGACCTTGGTCAGGCCGAGCTCCTCGCTGCGGGGCAGCTCCTCGACGTTGACGTCCTTGAAGGTCAGCACCCGGACGCTCTTGACGAACCGGGCCGAGCGGTAGACATCCCACACCCAGGCATCCTGCAGCGTCAGGTCGAAGTAGACCTCACCGTCGGCGCTGCGGGCCTGCAGGTCCACGTGGTTGGCAAGGTAGAAACGCCGCTCAGTCTCGACCACATAGCTGAACAGCCCGACGACGTCGCGGTATTCCCGGTAGAGCTGAAGCTCCATGTCGGTCTCATAGTTTTCAAGGTCCTCGGCACTCATGCTTCCATCTTGCACCATCCGGCGCCGGGCATGCGCCACAAGGGCTCCCCAGGGGTCCCCGCACCGGCCGGTCACCGGCCGCACAGCGGCTCAGAGCAGCTGCCAGCTCACCCGGTGGTAGGGCGTGGGCCCGGCGGCGCGGAGCGCGTCCTTGTGCGCGGCGGTGCCGTAGCCCTTGTTCTCGTCCCAGTCGAACGCAGGGTATTCGTTGTGCAGCTGGCACATCAGCCGGTCGCGGGCCACCTTGGCCAGGACACTGGCGGCGGCCACGCTCAGGCACTGCATATCGGCCTTGACGAGGGTGTGCACCGGCGCGTCGCAGCACGGCTCCGCGGGCCCTTCGTCAAAGAGCGAGGGCTGGGCCGGCGGCGAGAGCCAGTTGTGGCTGCCGTCCAGCAGCACGACGTCGGGCGTGACGCCCAGGGCCAGCACCGCGGACCAGGCGCGGTTCCCCGCGAGCCGGAGGGCTCCCACGATGCCGACGGCGTCGATTTCCCCGGCGGTGGCATGGCCGACGGCGGAGGCGACGCTCCAGCTGCGGACGAGGGGTTCCAGCCGTTCACGGTCCGCCACCTTGAGCAGCTTGCTGTCCCGGACATCGGCCAGGAGTTCCTGCGCTTCCAGGTCAATGACGGCGATCCCGACGCTGACCGGCCCGGCCAGGGCGCCGCGGCCCACCTCGTCGATGCCCGCGAGGAGCCGGGCGCCGGAGCTGCGGAAGCGGCGTTCATAGTCGAGGGTGGGTGCTTCGGACATCGCGGGAGCCTACTTGCCGGCCGGCGCCGGCACGTTGCGGAACACGTCCGGGTAGTTGTCCAGGGCGCCGATGCGGTTCAGCGGCCAGGCGATGACGGCGGCCTTGCCCTCGATATCGGCGACGTCCACGAAGCCGCCGTTAGTGTCCAGGTGGGAACGGGAATCGGCCGAATGGTTGCGGTTGTCCCCCATGACCCAGACCTTGCCGGCCGGCACCACGACGTCGAAGTCGCGGGCCTGCGGCACCTCCGCCAGGTTGATGTACTTCTCGCTCAGCGGCGTGCCGTTGACGGTGAGCCGGCCGCCGGCGTCGCAGCAGACGACATGGTCCCCGGGCAGCCCGATGACACGCTTGACGAGGTGCTGCTCCGAGTTGTCCGGCAGCAGGCCGACAAACGTCAGTCCGTCCTGCACCCAGGTGAAGCGCCCCGCCGGCTTTTCGACGGCGGGGACCAGCCAGCCCTTCGTGTCCTTGAACACCACGACGTCGCCATGCTCGAGGGCAAACGGCTCGGGGACAAGGAGGTTCACGAAGATGCGGTCGTTCACATCCAGGGTGTCGACCATCGATTCCGAGGGGATGTAGAAGGCCCGGAACAGGAAGGTCTTGATCAGGAAGGACAGCACGATCGCGACCACCACCACGGTGGCCACTTCCTTCAGCCACACGAAGACCGGGCTGCGCCCGGCCCGGTCCTGGGCTTTGCGCGCCCGCCTCGAGGACGCGACGGCCTGGGCCGGACCGGCGGGCGGGACGCCCGCGTCCGGAGCTGCAGCGTCCGGAGCCGGAGCAGACGCGGCAGGCGCCGCGTGGTCAGCCGTGTGGTCAGCCGGGTGGTCCGGGGCGTGTTTCCCGTTCGGCTGCTGCTCGGCGGTGGGGATCGCGGCGGAAGTCACCCGGGGCTGATCTTGCCCCCGTGGATCAGGAGTCCGGGGTCCGGTCTCGGGCATCTACTGTCCGTTCGTCGTCGTCGTCGCGGCCTGGGCGGGCCGTGGTACTGCTGCAAATCTATCAAGCGGCCAGATGATCTGTACCGGCCGGCCGATCACCCGGTCTACGGGCACCATACCCCCTCCGGGGGCTCCCAGCAGGCTTCTGGAATCGGCCGACATGGAGCGGTGGTCCCCCATCAGCCAGAGCCGGCCCGCCGGAACGGCCACGCTGAACGCCAACCCGCTGGCGGTATCACCCCCATAGAGATAGGGTTCCGCAACAGGCTGGCCGTTCACTGTGAGTCCGCCGTTGCCGTCGCAGCACGCCACACGGTCCCCGGGAAGCCCGATGACACGCTTGACGTAGACACTGTCGCTGCCCGCCAGGCCCAACCAGTGCCCTGCCCCGGCGAGGAAGTCCACCACGGGGCCTTTGCCGCTGTTCAGCGGGGCGAAGGAGCCGCGGCCGTCGAACACCACGACGTCGCCGCGGCGCAGCTGTCCAGTGTGGAAACCGGTCTGGAAGTCGGTGCGCGAGACCAGGATCCGGTCCCCCGAGAGGAACAGCGGCTCCATGGACGCGGAGGGGATGAAGTAGACGTCCAGCCACAGCGAACGGACCACGCCGCTGATGGCCACGGCCAGGACAAGGGCCAGCAACGCAAGACGCCAGCCCCGTTTCCCGGGCTGGCGTCTTGTCTGCTCCATGATCCGTATCCTGTAATGCCGTGGCGGATAGCTCCGGCGCCGCACTAGCTGACGCACCAGGTACGGTCCGTGGATCCGCTGAGGAAGTCTCGAGGACTTACTTGCCGGTCTGGAAGTCGCGCTTTTCCTTGATCTTCGCTGCCTTGCCGCGGAGTTCGCGCATGTAGTACAGCTTGGCGCGGCGCACGTCGCCCTTGGAGACGAGCTCGATCTTCTCGATGATCGGGGAGTGCACCGGGAAGGTACGCTCCACGCCGACGCCGAAGGAAACCTTGCGGACGGTGAAGGTTTCGCGGAGACCGTCACCCTGGCGGCCCAGGACGAAGCCCTGGAATACCTGGACACGGGAGTTCTTGCCTTCAATGATGTTCACGTGAACCTTGAGGGTGTCGCCACCGCGGAACGCGGGAATGTCGGTGCGCAGCGAGGCTGCATCTACGGAATCGAGGATATGCATTGATCCACTCCTGGTGAACGCCACGGGTCATTCACGTTGGGTCACGGCGGCCAAGCCCGGGTGCAAAATGCCGCCCGGAAAATCCCGCCGAAAATTTTGTGGTCCGGCTCCGTCAGGAATTGACGGGGCCGGGGTGCCCGGCTGTTGGTAACGATCCCCCTGTGGCAGGTTCGTACCCAGCAGGCACAAGGACTAATTTTGCCACACGCGGGGCGTTCGAGCCAATCCCCAGGCCCCGGCTGTCAGCAGGCGGCTAGTTCGGCTCCCCGGCGGTGTCCGGCCGGCGCCTCAGGCGGCCGTCGACAACGTCGTACCCCAGGTCCGCGAACGCCGTCCGGTCCGCGCGGGGCAGCTTGCCGGCGTCGAACTCCGCCAACAGGTCGGGCCGGCGTTCGGCGGTGCGGCGGTACTGCTCGTGCCGGCGCCACTGGGCGATTTTGCCGTGGTTGCCGCTGAGCAGCACGGCCGGGACGTCGCGGTCCCGCCAGCTGGAGGGCTTCGTGTACACGGGGTACTCCAGCAGCCCGTCCGAATGGGACTCCTCCACCAGGGATTCGGGATTCCCGACGACGCCCGGGAGCAGCCGCCCGACCGCCTCCACCATGGCCAGCACGGCCACTTCGCCGCCGTTCAGGACATAGTCCCCCAGGCTCATGGGGCGCACGGTGAAGTGCTCCTGCGCCCATTCCATCACGCGTTCGTCGATGCCCTCGTACCGGCCGCAGGCGAAGACCAGCCGGTCCTCCGCCGCCAGTTCCTGGGCGGCGGCCTGGGTGAACCGCTCCCCCGCCGGCGACGGGACGATCAGGACCGGCCTGGGGGCCTCCGCCGACCCGGCGGCAGCCGGCCGTTCGGCGGACACGTCAGCTACGGCGGCCAGCGCCTGCGCCCAGGGCTCGGGCTTCATGACCATGCCGGCGCCGCCGCCGTAGGGGGTGTCATCCACGGTGCGGTGCCGGTCCGTGGTGAAGTCGCGGAGGTCATGGACCCTCAGGTCCAGCAGCCCGTCCTGGCGGGCCTTCCCGATCAGGGACAGTTCCAGGGGCGCCAGGTACTCCGGGAAGATGCTGACGACGTCGATCCTCATCTAGGCGTTGTCCCCGGCTTCGGCGTCAGGCGTGGCAGCAGCCTCTTCGGCGGCTTCTTCGGCGTTGACCTCGAAGAGACCGGGCGGCGGGGTCACGAGGATGAACTTCTCGGCCACGTTGACCTCGGGGACGATCTGCTCCACGAACGGGATCAGGATTTCCTTGCCGTCCGTCGAGGTCACCACCAGCAGGTCCTGGACCTTCAGGGTGTTCAGCCCGGAGACCTTGCCGACCACCTTGCCGCCGACCCTGACGTCCAGGCCGACGAGCTCGTGCTCGTACCAGCCCTCATCGTCGTCGTCCTCGTCGAGTTCTTCGGTCTCGATGAACAGCTTGGCGCCGCGGAGGGTTTCCGCCTCGTTGCGGGTCTCGATCTCCTCGAAGGCCAGGAGCAGGATGTCCTTGTTCCAGCGGGCGCCGAGGATGGTGAGCGGCCCGGCCGAGGCGGGCTCCACCACGAACCGGGTGCCCGGGACGAAGCGGTCGCCGGGGGCGTCGGTGAGCACCTGGACGGTCACTTCGCCGCGGATGCCGTGGGGCTTGCCGATTCGTGCCACCTGAAGCTGCATCTGTTCCTCTGTTCGGGGTTGGTGGTTCTGGGGTTCTGCGGGGAAAACAGTCCGGCCCCTCCACCATTATCTGGTGGAGGGGCCGGACTCAAAGCAAGTATTGCTGGACGCGCTACCGGCGGCGGTCGGTGTCGACGACGTCGACCCTGACCGGCTCGCCGTCCGCCAGTGCAGCCACCACAGTGCGCAGTGCGCGTGCGGTGCGGCCCTGGCGGCCGATCACCCGTCCGAGGTCGTCCTGGTGAACGCGCACCTCGAGGGTATCCCCGCGGCGGTTGTTCTTCGCACTGACCTTGACATCCTCAGGGGCGTCCACGATCCCGCGGACGAGGTGTTCGAGCGCTTCTGCCAGCAATTTACTCGGCCTCGGTGGTCTCTGCTGCGGCTTCAGCGGAAGCGTCGTCCTTCTTGGCCTTCTTGGTGATGGCTTCCGGGATGATCACGGAACCCTTTTCCGGGGTAACGAAGGCAGCCTTGGGGGCCTTGGTCTTCAAGGTGCCCTCCTGGCCGGGGAGACCCTTGAACTTCTGCCAGTCACCGGTGATCTTGAGGATCGCGGCAACCTGCTCGGACGGCTGTGCGCCGACGCCGAGCCAGTACTGGGCACGGTCCGTGTCGACCTCGATGTACGAGGGCTCTTCGGTCGGGTGGTACTTGCCGATCTCTTCGATGGCACGGCCGTCACGCTTGGAACGTGCGTCCATGACGACGATGCGGTAGTACGGTGCGCGCATCTTGCCGAAGCGCTTAAGGCGAATCTTTACGGCCACTTTTGTGGTCACTCCTGTTTCTGAAACGGGGTCGAGCCCGGCGTTCTGCACCCGTGGGGCGGGCCGTACTAGGGGGTTCTAAAAGGACAAGATCCGGACGCGGAGAGAGGGGCCACGCAGATCAAGTACGTGTTCATTGTGCCAGATCGACGGCGGGATTTCGACTTGACACGTGGGCAGCGCCCGATTCAGCCTGTCAGGCAGCTGTCCAGACGTAGAGTTCGGACTTCGTGGCCGGGTCGATGCCGGCGGCGAGTCCGGCGAGCTCGCGGACATAGTTTATGGCCTGGTCGGCACCGAAGGGCATGTCCTCCTCGGCGGCCCAGGCCGCCGCCACGTCGTCCAAGACGTTGCCCTCGCCTTCGGTTTCGTAGCTGAGCAGCTCGGCAAGGGCCCGGACCATGGCGTGCGGAACCCCGAGCAGCGAGTCGCTGGTCACATCCACCAGGGCCAGCTCATAGTCGGCCCCGGAGGCGTGCACGGCGGCCCCGGCAAGGTCGCCGAGGCGTTCAATCTCGTAGTCGCTGATATCCGGGATCCGGACGGCTCCCGGCGCAAGCGCCGCACCGCCGTCGAGGGCCGCGGCCCGCTTGAGGGCTTCATTGTGGGTGGACACAAAGACTTCGGTGTAGCCCATGGGAGGGATCCTTATTCTGTCGGTTCTGTCGGTTCTGACGCCGCGTTGCCGGCGGAGGGGCCCGGCCGGCGGGCGCCGCCGCCCTCGCGACCGGAGTCAGAGGTGCGGCCGGCGGTCCGGTTGCCAGCCTAACCCAGCCGGCCCGCGTGAGCGGACGACGGCGCAGTCAGCGTCAGCGGACGGCGACGCGGATGCGGTTGCGCCACGGGTCCTCGAAGCGCAGCTCGGCCCCGGTGTGGTGCGACTGGACGCCGGCGACCTTGAGGCGGTCGGCGAGCGCTCCGACGTCGTCCCCGGACGGTACCTCGATCAGCACTTCGCCCAGGCCCAGGGTGTCGCGCCGGGGGCCGGCGCCGCGGCTGTTCCAGACGTTCATGGCCATGTGGTGGTGGTAGCCGCCGGCGGAGACGAACAGCGCCTGGCCGTGCCAGCCGGCGGTCTTCTCGAAGCCCAGGGTGCCGACGTAGAAGTCATGCGCCGAGGCGACGTCGCCCACCTGCAGGTGGACGTGCCCGATGCCGGCGGCGGTCCCGCGCTGTCCGGAGACGGACTCTTCGGTGAGGAACTGCTGCAGGAAGCGCTGGGGCGGCAGGGCCAGGCTGTCCATCACGACGTTCCTGCCCTCCCAGGACCAGGCCTCGCGGGGCCGGTCCCAGTACAGTTCGATGCCGTTGCCCTCGGGGTCGTTGAAGTAGAAGGCTTCGCTGACGAGGTGGTCGGCGCTGCCGGTGAAGGACTGCGGCGCGTACTGCGCCGCGGTGGCCACGGTGGCGGCCAGGGCGGGCTGGTCATCGAAGAGAAAGGCCGTGTGGAAGAGGCCTGCCTCGCCGCGGGCCGGGACGGGCAGCCCGGGTGCGGGGGCAAGGTGGACCAGCGGCTTCTGCTTGCGGCCGAGGTACAGGCCGCCGTCCTGCTCGGCGACGATGTCCAGGCCGAGGGCGCGCTGGTAGTAGTCCGTCATGAGCTTCATGTCGCCGGCCTTGAGCATCACGGTGCCCATGGTGAGTGCGGCGGGAAGCAGGTCCTGGGTGGTGGCTTCAGCAGTCATTTTGAACGCTCCGGGGTTCAGTGGCCACCGACTGTCGATGACCTTGTCATACTGTTAAATTACTTGAAGCTTCAATTTATTCCTGGTGGAGGAGTTCTCCCCTCAACACGATGTGCCTGAGTTCGCCGAGGGTTTCGAGCCGGGCCCGGGGGTCCTCGGCGCAGACCAGGACGTCGGCGCTGGCGCCTTCGGCGATGGCGTCGGCCCCGAGCCAGGCGCGTGCTGCCCAGGCGCCGGCGTCGAGGGCAGCCCGTGCCGGGAGGCCCGCGGCGTGCAGGGCCTGGATTTCATCGGCAATCCGTCCGTGCCTGATCACGCTGCCGGCGTCCGTCCCGGCGTAGATGGACACGCCGGCCTCGAAGGCCTCCAGGATCCGTTCGCTCCGGCGCTCCCAGAGGGCACGCATGTGCGCGGCGTAGCGGGGGAACTTCGCGGCGGCCTGCGCGGCGATGTCCGGGAAGGTGGCGATGTTGATCAGCGTGGGGACGATCGGCACACCCTGCTCCACGAAACGCGGCAGGTGCCGCGGCAGCAGGCCGGTGCCGTGCTCGATGCAGTCGATCCCGGCGTCGAGCATGTCATCGAGGGTGTCTTCGGCGAAGCAGTGCGCCGTCACGCGGGCGCCTTCATCGTGGGCGGCCCGGACGGCGTCCTTGAGCACGGCGGCGGGGAAGGACGGTGCCAGGTCCCCGGCGCCGCGGTCGATCCAGTCGCCCACGAGCTTGACCCAGCCGTCGCCGGCGAGCGCCTGCTTGCGCACGGCCTCGACGAGGTTCTCCGGCTCCACCTCGACGGCGAAGCCGCGGAGGTAGCGCCCGGTCCTGGCGATGTGGCGGCCGGAGCGGATGATGCGCGGCAGGTCCGTGCGCTGCTGCAGCCAGCGGGTGTCATGCACGGCCCCGGCGTCGCGCACGAGCAGTGTGCCGGCGTCGCGGTCCGTGGCGGCCTGCTCCTCCACGACGTGCTCCGGGACGTCCCCGCCGGGGCCGAGCCCGATGTGGCAGTGCGCGTCGACCAGCCCGGGAATCACCCAGCCGTCCAGTACGAGGTCCGGCGCCGCGGCGGGACGGTGGAAGGTCAGCACGCCGTCGACGGACCACAGGCCGCGGTGCTCCCGCTCGGCGCTGGTGAGGACCGGGCCGCTGAATTCAATGATCCTGCTCATGCCTTAAAGCCTAATCGGCCCGGCGGCCGGCGCGCCGTCATACCCGGAGTGGCTCCGCTGCCTGTGGTAGCTTCGTCTACGACCACACGGGTGCCCCTGCAGGGGCTGAGATCGGGCTGACGCGGCCTGCGACCGTTGAACCTGTCCGGGTAATGCCGGCGAAGGAAGTGAGTATTCCGTGAATACGCAAGAAACACAGCTGATGCCTGTCCAGAACGGGCCGGCCCAAGAAGAAGCCCGCAGTGCGTCCGGCAGGGAAGAAACCCAGTCTTTGAAGTCACACTCGCTGGCGTACATCTCTGACGATGCAACGGGGATCCGCGTTCCGGTGACCGAGATTGCCTTGGAGCCGTCCCCGAACGGACAGCAGAACGAGCCGTTCCAGATCTACCGGACGGCAGGCCCCGGCAGCGATCCCGTACTGGGGCTTGAGCCGTTCCGGGAGGCCTGGATTGAGGCCCGGGGAGATACCGAACCGTACAGCGGCCGGGAACGGAACCTGCTCGACGACGGCAGGTCGGCCGTGCGCCGCGGCGCGGCATCCGCCGAGTGGCGCGGGGCGCGGCCGGTGCCCCGCCGCGCCGTCGACGGCAGGACGGTGACCCAGATGCGCTACGCCCGGGACGGCGTCATCACCCCGGAGATGCGGTTCGTGGCCTTACGCGAGAACTGCGACGTGGAGCTGGTCCGCAGCGAAGTCGCGGCCGGCCGGGCCATCATCCCCAACAACATCAACCATCCCGAATCCGAGCCGATGATCATCGGCAAGGCCTTCCTCGTGAAGATCAACGCCAACATCGGCAACTCGGCGGTCACCAGCTCCATCGCGGAAGAAGTCGACAAGCTGCAGTGGGCCACACAGTGGGGCGCGGACACCGTCATGGACCTGTCCACGGGTGATGACATCCACACCACCCGCGAGTGGCTCATCCGCAATGCGCCCGTCCCGATCGGCACCGTGCCGATCTACCAGGCGCTGGAAAAAGTCAACGGCGACGCGAACGCCCTCACCTGGGAAATCTACCGGGACACCGTGATCGAGCAGTGCGAGCAGGGCGTGGACTACATGACCGTCCACGCCGGCGTGCTCCTCCGCTACGTGCCGCTGACGGCCAAGCGGGTCACCGGAATCGTCTCCCGCGGCGGTGCCATCATGGCCGGCTGGTGCCTGGCACACCACCAGGAAAACTTCCTCTACACCCACTTCGACGAGCTGTGCGAAATCTTCGCCAAGTACGACGTCGCGTTCTCCCTCGGGGACGGGCTGCGGCCCGGTGCGACGGCCGATGCCAACGACGCCGCGCAGTTCGCCGAGCTGGACACCCTTGCCGAGCTCACGCAGCGGGCCTGGGAGTTCGACGTCCAGGTCATGGTGGAAGGGCCCGGCCATGTCCCGTTCCACCTCGTCCGTGAAAACGTGGAGCGCCAGCAGGAGCTCTGCAAGGGCGCCCCGTTCTACACCCTCGGGCCCCTCGTGACCGATATCGCCCCCGGCTATGACCACATCACCTCGGCGATCGGCGCCACCGAGATCGCCCGCTACGGCACGGCGATGCTCTGCTACGTCACGCCCAAGGAGCACCTCGGGCTGCCGAACAAGGACGACGTCAAGACGGGCGTGATCACCTACAAGATCGCCGCCCACGCCGCCGACCTGGCGAAGGGACATCCGGGCGCCCATGAGCGTGACGATGCCCTGTCCAAGGCCCGCTTCGAGTTCCGCTGGCGCGACCAGTTCGCGCTGTCCCTTGACCCGGTGACGGCCGAGGCCTTCCATGATGAGACGCTCCCGGCGGAGCCGGCCAAGACGGCGCACTTCTGCTCGATGTGCGGCCCGAAGTTCTGTTCGATGCGGATCAGCCAGGACATCCGTGACGAATACGGCTCGGCAGAGGCCCAGGAAGCGCTCGCCGAGATGGCGGCAGGGATGCTGGAAAAGAGCCAGGAGTTCCTGGCCGCGGGCGGCAAGGTCTATCTGCCGGAGCTGCAGCTTCCGGCGCAGCGCTAGCGGACCCGCCCAACTGGATCGCAGCAGATGCCGTTATGGGCGCCCATAACGGCATCAACTGCGACCCAGTTGGGGCGGCGGGTTCAGGAGCGGCGGGTTCAGGACGCCTGGGCGTGCTGGAGCCGGCTGACCCCGGCAATGAAGGAGCGGACAAAGTGGTCGCCTTCGGCCGAATCCTGGGGCCGGTGCCCTCCCGCCGCGATGCGGTGCAGGGCCCCGGTCTCGCGCAGGTAGCCGGCGATTTCCTCGTACAGGGGTTCCCAGCCGCCGGTCAGGACCAGGGTGGGGACTCCCGGCACGATCTGCAGGGGCGCCTCCCAGCCCGGGGCCTGCAGGCGGAGGCGCCGGGCCTCCCGGCGGGCTTCCGGTGTCGCGGTCCCGGGCGCGCCCGCGGGGAAGGCCCGCCGGACATACTCGCGCTGGAAATCCTCGTCCCCAAGCTCGTGGCGGATGTCGAAGAGCGGCTGCAGGATGGCCCGGTGCGCCGCCGTGGCCGGCAGTTCGGCGGTGAGCGAGAGGCAGGCCGGCTCCACCAGGGTGAGGGACTGCACGAGGTCGGGCCGTTCGACGGCGGCCATCATCGCGGCGATCGCCCCGTGCGAATGGGCGACGACGTGTCCGCCGGCGGCGCCGCGGCCGTCGTCGGCCAGCGCGCCGAGCACGATCGCGGCGTCGGCTGCGAAGTCGGATTCGAGCGGTTCGGCGACGGCGTCAAAGCCGTGCCGGCGCAGGAACAGCGCGTCGTAGTTGAGTGCCATCCCGTGCTGCTTTGGCCACGCGGCGGCACCGAAGCGGCCTTCCCCGTGGACGAAGACTACGCGCTGCTTGAACATGCTCTAACCTTATGGCACGGGTCCGCGAACAGGGCCGCCGACATACGGCTCCTGCCGCCCTGCCCGGAAATTACTTGCTGCCGCCGAGGAACTTGTCGAAGCCCTTGGGCAGGTTCAGCTGGGACGGATCGAAGTCGCCGCCCTGCTGGCCGAACGCGGCCCCCGTGGGCAGGGCCTTGGGTGCCGCGGCCCGCCGGGCCTCGGCGTCGCGGAGTTCCTGCGCTGCCTTGGCCGGGTTGCCGGACCGGGCCTTCTTCTTCGGCGCGTTCTTGGCACCCTTCCGGGCCCCTCCCCCGCCCATGCCGGGCATTCCGGGCATGCCCGGCATCCCGCCGCCGGCGGCCATCTTCTTCATCATCTTCTGGGCCTGGGCAAAGCGCTCCAGCAGGCCGTTGACGTCGGAGACGTGCACGCCGGAACCGCGGGCGATCCGGGCGCGCCGGGAGCCGTTGATGATCTTGGGGGCGACGCGCTCGTGCGGCGTCATGGACCGGACGATCGCCTCGACGCGGTCGATCTCGCGTTCGTCGAACTGCTCCAGCTGCTGCCGGATGTTCTGGGCGCCCGGCATCATCATGAGCATTTTTTTCATCGAGCCCATGTTGCGGATCTGCTGCATCTGCGACAGGAAGTCGTCCAGGGTGAAGTCTTCCTGGTCGGCGAACTTCTTCGCCATCCGGGCCGCTTCGTCCTTGTCCCAGGACTTCTCGGCCTGCTCGATCAGGGTGAGCACGTCACCCATGTCGAGGATGCGCGAGGCCATCCGGTCCGGGTGGAACAGCTCGAAGTCGTCCACGCCTTCGCCGGTGGACGCGAACATGACGGGCTTGCCGGTCACCGACGCGACCGACAGCGCGGCGCCGCCGCGGGCGTCGCCGTCGAGCTTTGACAGCACGACGCCGGTGAAGTTGACGCCGTCGTCGAACGCCATCGCCGTGTTCACGGCGTCCTGGCCGATCATGGCGTCGACCACGAACAGGACTTCGTTGGGAACGATGGCCCGGCGGATCTGGCGGGCCTGTTCCATCATTTCGGCGTCGACGCCGAGCCGTCCGGCGGTGTCCACGATCACGACGTCGTGCAGCGTCCGCTTGGCTTCCTCGACGCCGGCACGGGCGACGGCGACCGGGTCCCCGCTCGGGTGCTCCAGTTCGGAGGTGGCGCCCGGGTGCGGCGCGAACACGGGCACGCCGGCGCGCTGGCCGACCACCTGCAGCTGGGTGACGGCGTTGGGGCGCTGCAGGTCGCAGGCCACCAGGATGGGGCTGTGGCCCTGGCCCTTGAGCCACTTGGCCAGCTTGCCGGCGAGGGTGGTCTTGCCGGCGCCCTGGAGGCCGGCGAGCATGATGACGGTGGGCCCGGTCTTGGCCAGGCGGATCCGACGGGTTTCGCCGCCGAGGATCTCGACGAGTTCCTCGTTGACGATCTTCACGATCTGCTGGCTCGGGTTCAGCGCCCCGGAAACCTCGGCGCCGAGGGCACGTTCGCGCACGCGGCCGGTGAACTCCCGCACGACGGAAACGGCAACGTCGGCGTCCAGGAGGGCGCGCCGGATCTCGCGGACCGTGGCGTCAACGTCCGCCTCGGTCAGGCGGCCCTTGCCACGGAGGTTCTTGAAGGTTGCTGTCAACCGGTCAGAGAGTGAATTGAACACGCGCCGTGCACTTCTTTCAGTGGATCTACAGATGGCGGCCGGTCCGGCACGCCAGCGTCGCGACTGATGTTCGCCGGAACGAACTGCCTCGACAACGGGACTCGACTATCTAGGGTACCAAGTCAGGCCTGCAAGATGGCATGCTGGCTGGGTGACCAGCCAAACAACAGTGAAAACCCTGCTCATCCTGGGCGCCTCGGGCGACCTCACCGGCAGGCTCCTGCTGCCCGGACTGGCCAGGCTGGTGGCCCGGGGGCACGCAGACGGCCTTGCCCTCGCCGGCGCGGGATCGGACCCCTGGACGCCGGAACAATGGCTGGACCGGATCGAGGAGTCCTTCGCGGACGAGAACTCCCAGGCCGACGCCTACGGCAAGCGGGAGCTGAAGCGGATCCGCCAGGAAAGCACCTACCACCGGCTGGACGTCACCGCCGGGGGCCAGCTGGCCGGGCTCCTGGCGCGGCTGGAGGGCCCGGTGGCCGTCTACTTCGCCCTGCCGCCGCGGATCAGCCAGCTGGCGTGCGAGGCGCTGGCCCCGGAGCAGGTGCCTGCCGGGACCCGGCTGGTGATGGAGAAGCCGTTCGGCTCGGACGAGCAGTCCGCCCGCCGGCTCAACCAGACGCTGGCCGCGCTGGTCCCGGAGGACCACATCCACCGGGTGGACCACTTCCTGGGCAAGGCCACGGTGCTGAACATCCTGGGCCTGCGCTTCGCGAACAACTTCCTGGAGCCGGTCTGGAACCGGGAGCACATTGAGACGGTGGAGATCATCTTCGATGAGGACCTGGCGCTGGAGGGACGTGCCCGGTATTACGACGGCGCCGGCGCCCTGCGCGACATGATCCAGAGCCACCTGCTCGAGATCATGGCGCTGCTGGCGATCGAGCCGCCGGCCTCCGTGCACGAGCGGGATCTCCGCGATGCGGTGGCCACCGTGCTGCGCGCCAGCAGCATCAAGGCCCCCTACGCCAGGAGCACGCGCCGCGCCCGCTATGCGGCAGGGACCATCGGCGGCCGGAAGGTTCCCGATTATGCCAAGGAGGCCGGCGTGGACGCGTCCCGCGGCACCGAGACGCTGGCCGAGGTCCAGGTGGAGATCGACAACTGGCGATGGAAGGGCGTCCGGTTCATCCTGCGTTCCGGCAAGGCCCTGGGGAACCGGCGCAAGGAGGCGGTGGTGACGTTCCGGCCGGCACCGCACCTGCCGAAGGGGTTCACCGGGGTGGACGCGCCCAACCAGCTCCGGATCGGTTTCGGCCCGGACACGCTGGCGTTCGACGTCGACGTGAACGGCCCGGGTGACGTCCTGAGCCTGGACCGGATCACGCTGCAGGCCGAGCTGAGCGACTCGGAGCTGCTGCCCTACGGCGAAGTCCTGCAGGGAGTCCTCACCGGGGATCCGCTGCTGTCCGTGCGGGCTGACACGGCGGAGGAGTGCTGGCGCATCGTGGATCCGGTACTGAAGGCCTGGGCGCGCGGCAGCGTCCCGCTCCAGGAGTACCCCGCCGGGAGCCCGGGCCCCGGGGACTGGCCCGCGTAGCCGCCGCCGGGCGGGCAGCGAAAAAGCGGGCCGGATACCTTTCCAGGTATCCGGCCCGCTGTCCCGGCATCCGCTCAGATGGCGGCCGGTCCGCGTTCACCGGTGCGGACCCGTACCGCCTCGAACACATCCACCGTCCAGACCTTGCCGTCGCCGGCCCGGCCGGTGTTCGAGCTGGCGATGATGACATCCAGGATGTCGTTCGCCTGTTCGTCGGTGGCCAGGACCTCCACCCGGATCTTGGGCAGCAGGTCCACGTTGTACTCGGCGCCCCGGTACACCTCGGTGTAGCCGCGCTGCCGGCCGTAGCCGCTCGCCGCGCTGACCGTGAGGCCCTGCACGCCGTAGGCCTCCAGCCCTTCCCTGATGGAATCGAGCTTCTCCGGACGGACGATCGCTGTGATCAGTTTCATGCGCCCACGCTTTCCTTGCCTGCTGCGGCCTTATTGCCGTCGGACGGGGCGTCCGCCGTACCGGTGGCTGTTGCGTCCCCGGCCTGCGGCTTTCCGGTGATCAGATCATGCAGCGGCTGGAAGCTGCCGCCGTGGCCGCCGACGCCGAACTCGTAGGCGGTCTCTGCGTGCAGGCTCAGGTCCACGCCCACCGCTTCCTGCTCCTGGGAGACCCGGAAGCCCATGGTCTTGTGGATCGGGAACGCGATGATGAAAGTCATCACCGCGGTGAAGACGATGGAGAAGACTGCAGCGAGGGCCTGTGCCACCAGCTGGGTCGTGCCGCCGCCGTAGAAGAGACCTGCCGTGCCCTGGGTCGGCGTGGCGAGGAAGCCGATTGCGACGGTGCCGACGACACCGGAGACAAGGTGGACACCCACAACGTCGAGCGAGTCGTCATAGCCGAACCTGAACTTCAGGCCGACAGCCAGGGCGGACGCCACGCCGGCGACAACGCCCAGGGCAATGGCACCGATCGGGGAGACGTTGGCACACGCCGGGGTGATCGCGACCAGGCCGGCGACAACACCCGATGCGGCACCCAGTGACGTCGGGTGGCCGTCGCGGAAGCGTTCGACGGCGAGCCAGCCGAGCATTGCGGCAGCCGGGGCGGCGAGCGTGTTGATCCAGATCAGGCCGGCCTGCTCAACCGTGGCAGCGGCACCGGCGTTGAAGCCGAACCAGCCGAACCAGAGGATTGCGGCGCCCAGCATGACGAACGGGATGTTGTGCGGGCGGTGGTTCGGGTCCTTGCCGAAGCCCTTGCGGTTACCGATGATCAGGACCAGGATGAGGCCGGCCACGCCGGCGTTGATGTGGACCACGGTGCCACCGGCGAAGTCGATCACCGGAGCGAACGTCTGACCAAACCAGCCGTCCTTGGAGAAGAGTCCACCGCCCCAGACCATGAAGGCCATCGGCGCGTAAACGAGGGTGGCCCAAATGGGGGTGAAGATAACCCATGCCGAGAACTTTGCGCGATCGGCGACCGCTCCGGAGATCAGTGCCACCGTGATGATGGCGAAGGTGGCTGCGTAGCCTACCTTGAGCAGATCCGCCGGGTCGGTGAAGTTGTGCAGCCCGAAGTGGCTGAACGGGTTCGCGAAGATCTGGAAGAAGTTGTCCTCGTTGCTCGTAGCCATCGAAGCGCCCCACAGCACCCACATGATGCCCACGGTTCCAATGGCGACGAAGCTCATCATCATCATGTTCAAAGCCGATTTGGCGCGAGTCATGCCGCCGTAGAAGAATGCCAGGCCCGGAGTCATGAACAGCACGAGTGCTGATGCGACCAGGAGCCAAACGAGACCTGCGGTGAGTTCCATGGTCTACGTCCTCTCTTGCTTTTTGTGCGGAGTTGCCCGCCTGTCCCAACGCCTTTTTGCGTTCTAGTAAGAGTCTCGTGGGGCCGTGTTTCACCTGCAGAGGATTTAGATTGCCGGCTTGTTACTAGAACCTCCCGGAAGTAAATGGTGCGTCTCAGGCTTGTTACGGTTATGTTTCAGGCGTTTAATCACGCCCGCCTCTTCCTCTACCGAACGAATTCCCCCGCAAGGACGACAGCACCATGAGCAAGACCACCCGCCCCGCCGGCGGCGCCCGCCCCGGGGCGGGCGCCGGGAAACCGGGCAAACCCCGGCTGCCCCGGGACATCAAGGTGATGCTGGTCGCCGCGTTCCTCATTGCGATCGGCTTCGGCCTGGTCGCACCGGTGCTCCCCCAGTTCGCCACCACCTTCGACGTCGGTGCGACGGAGGCGGCCGTGATCGTGAGCATCTTTGCCTTCATGAGGCTTCTTTTCGCGCCGGCCGGCGGGGCCCTGATCGTGAGGCTGGGGGAACGGCCGGTCTATGTGGCCGGGTTGCTGATCGTCGCGGCCTCCACGGCGGCCTGCGCCTTCGCCCAGGACTACTGGCAGCTGCTGGTGTTCCGGGGACTGGGCGGCGCGGGCTCGGTGATGTTTACCGTGGCGTCGATGGCGCTGGTGGTCCGGCTGGCACCGCCCGAAAGCCGCGGCCGGGTTTCCGGGGCCTACGCGTCGGCCTTCCTGATCGGCAACGTGTGTGGTCCGATCGTGGGCGGGCTGCTCGCCGGCTTCGGCCTGCGGGTGCCGTTCCTTGCCTACGCGGCCGCGCTGGTCCTGGCCGCGCTCGTGGTGCAGACCCAGCTCAGCCATGTCCCGGCTGCCTCGCGCCTGCCGGGCCGTGCGGCCCCGGCCATGGAACTCCGCGAAGCGCTGCGGGACAGCGCCTACCGGGCGGCGCTGTTCTCCAGCTTTGCCAACGGCTGGGCCACGATCGGGGTCCGGATGGCCACGGTGCCGCTGTTCGCCGTCGTGGCCCTCGGCGGCGGGCCCGAATCCGCCGGCTGGGCGCTGGCCGTGTTCGCAGCCGGCAACGCTGCCGCGCTGACCTTCTCCGGAAAGCTGGCGGACAGCCTGGGCCGGAAGCCGCTGATGCTTTCCGGGCTGACGGTCACCGGGACGGCCACCGCGGCCGTCGGATTCACAGACCAGTTCGGCTGGTTCCTGCTGGCCTCAGCGGTCGCCGGGATCGGTTCGGGACTGCTCGGGCCTGCCCAGCAGGCGGCCATCGCCGATGTGATCGGCAACGAACGGTCCGGCGGGCGGGTGCTCGCCGTGTTCCAGATGACCGCGGACACCGGCGCGATCACCGGCCCGGTGCTGGCGGGGCTGCTGGCGGACCGGCTGGGTTACGGCTGGGCCTTCGGCGTCACCGGCGGCGTCCTCGTCGCGGCGGCCGCGGGCTGGCTGCTGGCGCGGGAGCCCAGCCGGCGGCCGGCCCCGGCGGACGCTTAGCACCGGCGGGAGGCCCGCGTCCGACGAACGCCTTTCGCTTGGCTAAGCTTGAAGAAAATTGCCACAAAACTTCGGAGGTCCTGCTTCATGCCCACATTCGATCCGCCGCCAGGGCAAGCAGAACGCCTCGAGCCTGCCGGTCCCGTGCCAGCCAAAAAGAAGATGAAGAGGATTGTCGCGGCTACGGGAATCCTGGCGATCGTGGCCGGCGCAGCGCTGGCTGTTCCGCTGGTTATCGGCACACCATCGTCGACTCCTGAGCCCGCCCAGACAGCAAGCAGCGCTGCGGCTACGGCGTCCAAGGTGCTGCCCCCGGCTCCGGCCGTCACCTACTACGAACAGGCCGGCCCGCCGGCGGGGTCGCCGTTGGAACAGGTCGAGCCGCTCAAGGTCGACGTGTCCAAGGACCAGATGGGCACCTCGCTGAACAAGGGCCTGACGGGAATCTCGCTGGAGGCCACCGACCTGGCGGACCCCGATCTGAGCAGCAGCAATGCCACGATGGTGAAACTGCTCAAGGAAGCCGACCAGCCCGTCCTCCGGTTCGGCGGGAATGCCGTGGACCGGCGGTTCTTCTGGACGTCGTCGGGCGAAGCGCTCCCGTCGACTTACCGCGGAGATGCGGCACACCCCGCCAAGGCCGTTGGTCCGGCAGACCTGACCAGGCTGAACACTCTGCTGGAGGCAGCGGATGCCAAGGTCAGCCTCACGGTGGATCTCGGCCATTTCAACCCTGCCCGTGCGGCCGACATGGCCAAGAACGCCTCGCAGATTTTCGGCGACCGGCTGCTCAGCATCACTGTCGGCAACGAGCCGAACGGCTTCGTCTTCAACGACGCACGGACCGACGGCTACAGCCTGGAAAAGTACGTCTCAGAGCTGAAGGCCTATGCGGCGGCGATCTATGCCGTAGCTCCAAACGTGCCGATTTCGGGGCCTGGTGCCTACGACCAGAAGTGGTGGCAGCCGTTCATTGACGCGGACATCCCGCAGAAGAAGATCCTTTCCTTCCACCTCTATCCGCAGTACAGCTGCGACGGAAGCGATCCCAAAGGATCCCCGACCATTGCCAACGTGATGAGCCGGCTGATGCATGACCGTGCCGCGGAATACCAGCAGGCTGCCGTGAAGGCCGGCCGGGCGGCAGGCCTGGAAACCTGGGTCCCGGAAACGGGAATCGCCGCGTGCTTCGGTTCGAACGAGACGTCCCGCACCCATGCCTCTGCCCTGTGGACCGCGGACTACGCCCTCAACGCCGCGCAGCTGGGCATCACGAGGATCGGCTTCCACAGCTCGTTGCTCACCTGCAAGGGCGGCCCGCCCATGTCAGCCATCTGCAGCGGCGGGAAGTACCCCGAGGGCAACGGCCAGATGTCAGGCCGGGCCAACTTCTTCGGCATGTCCATGGTCGCCGAGCTCAATGCCGGAAAGTTCCTGAAACTCAACAGTTCCGGAGGCGGCCTGACGTTCAGCTATGCCCTTCAGAATGAAGACGGCAGCACAACGGTGGTTCTCGTCAATGAAAACAATCCCGAGAAGGCCGCCCAGACCGAGGTGACGCTCAACCTGCCGGGCCAGGCCCTGACCGGGACCATGAGCCAACTCACCGGTCCCAGCTATGCGGCCGAGGACAAGACAGTAATCGATGGTGCGAAGTCCGAACCGGTCCCCCTCGCCCAGCGCGCAACGGTGCCCGGTTTCACCTACGGGTCCGAATCACAGAAATTCAAGCTGACCGCCGGCACGGTGACCGTCCTGAACTTCACGTACTGACCGAACCCAGGTGACTCGCAATAGTTGTCGTTCTGGGCGCTCAAAACGTCAACTATTGCGAGCCAGTTGGGCCGGGCCGTCAGTTCAGCAGGGCGTCGACGAAGGCTTCGGGGTCGAAGGGCGCCAGGTCATCGGCGCCCTCGCCCAGGCCGATCAGCTTGACCGGGACGCCGAGGGACTTCTGGATCGCGACGACGATGCCGCCCTTGGCGGTGCCGTCCAGCTTGGTCAGGACGATGCCGGTGATGTTCACCACCTCGGAGAAGACGCGCGCCTGGTTCAGGCCGTTCTGGCCGGTGGTGGCGTCCAGGACCAGCAGCACCTCGTCCACCTCGGCGAGCTTCTCGATGACGCGCTTGACCTTGCTGAGTTCGTCCATCAGGCCGACCTTGTTCTGCAGCCGGCCGGCGGTGTCGATCATGACAACGTCGACTTCCTGCTCGATGCCTGCCTTCACGGCCTCATAGGCGACCGACGCCGGATCCGCGCCGTGGACGTCGGACTTGACGGTGGGCACGCCGACGCGCTGCCCCCACGTGGCGAGCTGCTCGGAGGCGGCGGCGCGGAAGGTGTCCGCGGCGCCCAGCAGGACGTCCTTGTCCTCGGCCACCAGGACGCGGGCGAGCTTGCCCACCGTGGTGGTCTTGCCGACGCCGTTGACGCCGACCACCATCATGACGGCGGGCTTGTCATCGTGGCGCTGGACGTTCAGGCTGCGGTCCATGGTGGGGTCCACGAGCCTGATGAGCTCCTCGCGCAGCATGGCCTTGACGTGCTCCGGGGAGCGGGTGCCCAGGACCTTGACGCGTTCCCGGAGCGCGTCCACCAGCTGCAGGGTCGGTTCGGTGCCGAGGTCCGCGAGCAGGAGGGTCTCCTCGACCTCGTCCCAGACATTTTCATCGATCTTGTCGGCGGAGAGCAGGGCCAGGAGCCCCTTGCCGAGGATGTTGTTGGACTTGACCAGGCGTTCGCGCAGCCGGGTCAGGCGGCCTTCCACCGGCAGGGGGGTCTCCACCGGTACGGTCTCGAGGCCGGCGACGGTGTCCGGGACGTCGACTGTTGCCAGGCCGTCAGGTTCGACGCCGACCGGCGCCGTGCGTCCGCGGGCCGGCGCCGGGGCGTCCTCCACGAGGGTTCCGCCGGCACCCGGCGCGGCCGGCCCCGACTCCGCCGGATCGTTCGCGTCCCGCTTTCCGGGGTAGCTGGTGATGTTCTTCCGGGTCTTCAGGAGGACCGGAATCAGCGCACCGAGGACCACCAGGGCAGCGAGGATGGGCACAAGAATGGGGAGGATGTCGTTCACTCCCCTAGCTTCTCACAATCGGGAATGACGTTGCGGAACGGTCAGACCGCGGCGCCGAGCCGCTGGCTGATGACGGCGGAGACCCCGTCGCCGCGCATGGTGACGCCGTAGAGGGCGTCGGCAATTTCCATGGTGCGCTTCTGGTGGGTGATGATGATCAGCTGGCTGGATTCGCGCAGCTCCTCGAAGATGGTGAGCAGGCGGCCCAGGTTGGTGTCGTCCAGGGCTGCCTCCACCTCGTCCATGACGTAGAACGGCGACGGCCTGGCCTTGAAGATCGCCACGAGCAGCGCCACCGCGGTCAGCGAGCGTTCCCCGCCGGAGAGCAGGGAAAGCCGCTTGATCTTTTTACCGGCGGGGCGGGCTTCGACCTCGATGCCGGTGGTGAGCAGATCGGAAGGGTCCGTCAGGACCAGCCGGCCTTCGCCGCCCGGGAACAGCGCGGCGAAGACGCGGACGAACTGGGCGGCGGTGTCCGCGAAGGCCTCCGCGAAGACCTGCTGCACGCGCTCGTCGACTTCCTTGATGATGTCCAGCAGGTCCTTGCGGCTGGCCTTGAGATCCTCCAGCTGGGTGCTGAGGAACTGGTGGCGTTCCTCGAGGGCGGCAAATTCCTCCAGGGCCAGCGGATTGACCCGGCCCAGGGCGGCCAGGTCACGTTCGGCCTTCCTGAGCCGTCTTTCCTGCTCGGCGCGGACGAAGGGCTTGCCCTCGACAATCTCCCGGCCGTCCTCGTCGACGGCGGAGCGCAGGGCAGCCCATTTGTCCCCCGGTTCACCGGCCGGCTGCGGCACGGGCCGGTCCGGGCCGTAGTCGGCCACGAGCTGCTCGGCGGCCAGCCCCAGCTCCTCGACGCTGCGCTGCTCCAGGGCTTCGATCTTGAGCCGCTGCTGCGTGCGGGCCAGCTCGTCGCGGTGCACCGAGTCCGTCAGTTCCGCCAGTTCGCGGGCACCGGCGTCGTTGCCGGTGCGGACCACGGCCAGTTCGCGGTCAAGCTGTTCCCGGCGCTCCTCCAGGCTGTCCCGCTCCCGGCGGGCGAGCTCCACGGAGACGTCGATGAACCCGATGACCTGCTCCACGGCAGCCGAGACGGCGGCGGCCCGCCTGGCCTGGAGCCCGCGTCGGCGTGCCCGCTCGGCGGCTTCCCCGCGGGCGCGGCGTTCGGTGGCGGCGGCCCGTTCGAGCGAGGACGCCCGGTTGCGGGTGGCGGTGAGCTGCTCCTCGGCGCTGCGCAGCGCGAGGCGGGCCTCCATCTCGGCGGAGCGGGCCACCGTGGCCGCCAGTGCGAGGGCGTCGCGGTGCTCCGGGGAAGGCTCCTGCCCGGTGGGCGCTTCCTGGGCGGCGGCGAGGCGCGCCGCGACGGCTTCGAGGGATCCCTGCTCGCTGAGGATGTTGGCTTCGGCCTTGGCGAGGGACGCGGCGAGGCGGTCGCTTTCGCCGACGGCGCTGCGCAGCACCGAATTGAGGTGCCCGAGCCGTTCGCCCACGGCCGCCAGCCGGGCGTCCGAATCGTGGAGCTTGTCCAGGGCGGCGTCCGCACGGTCCTGGGCCTCGGCGCGGCGGGCCTGCGCCGCGGACAGGGCGAAGCGGTTGCGCTCCAGCGCGGCCGTGACGGTGGCCAGCCGCGCCGAGGCGTCGTCGACGGCGGCCTGGACTTCGAGCAGCGACGGCGCCCCGGCGGAGCCGCCGCTGACCGTCAGCGCGGTGAACACGTCCCCGGCCCGGGTGACGGCCGTGAGTTCGGGCCGCGCGGCAACCAGGCGCTCCGCTGCGTCCGGATCGTCGACGACGGCGGTGCCCGCCAGGAGCCGTGCCGGCAACCCGGCCGGCAGGCCGGACACCGGCGCGGCGGGGCCGGTGGGGGTGACCAGTCCCGCGGCCCAGCGCGCCCCGCCCGGCAGCCCGCCCTGAGGAGCAGGTTTTCCCTGCGCCGGGAGGCAGGCGTCGGCCAGGAGCAGCGAGGCGCGGCCGGCGTCGTCGTCCCTCAACAGCCGCACGGCAGCGGCCGCGGCGGCCCCGTCCCGCACCACGACGGCGTCGGAGCAGGCGCCGAGGGCCGCGGCGATGGCGGTCTCGAAGCCGGTCTCCACGGTGATCATCGATGCCAGCGGCCCGAGCACCCCGGACAGCCCGGAACCGAGCACATGGCCGGAGCCGTCCTTCCGGTTCAGCCCGAGCTGGAGGGCGTCGCGGCGGGCCAGAAGGGCGCCGCGTTCCCGCTCGCCCTCGCGCCCGGCCGCTTTCAGCGCGTCGATTTCGGCCAGGATGGCGTCCAGGGCGGCGCTGGCGTCCTCATACTCGGCGTCGAGGGTTTCCTCGCCGTCCTCGGCGCCGGCCACCTGGGATTCCAGCGCCGTGAACTCGCTGTGGGCGAGCCGACGGCGTTCCTCCCCTGCCTTCTGCGAGTCGCGGAGCCGCCCGAGTTCGGCCTGGGCCGACTCCACCCGGGACCGGGCAGCGCCGGCCTGGCCGGCCAGCCTGGCGAGGCCTTCCCGCCGGTCCGCGGCGGCGCGGAGCAGCGCGGTGAGCCGCCTGTCCTCGGCGGCGGCAGCCTCTTCGGCGTCCTGTTTGGCTGCCGTCGCGGCGTCCAGGGCATGGCTCCGGTCCAGGACCTGGCGTTCCAGTGACGCCTGTTCCTCCCGGACGCGGGCAGCCTGCGCCTCAAGCCGGGCAGGATCCCGGCCCGGGTCCGGAACCGCATCCGCCGCGCCGAGGAGCCGGCGGCGTTCCCCGGCGAGGGACCCGAGGGACCGCAGCCGCTCCCGCACGGCGGAGAGCCGGTACCAGTTGTCCTGCGCGGCCTTCAGCCTCGGCGTGGCCCCGGCCGCGAGCTGCTCCAGGCCGGCCTGCCGCCGGCGGCCGCGCTCAAGGTCCTGCTCGACGGCGGCGCGGCGCGCCTGGAGCGCGGTCTCGTCCGCGACGTCCCGGGCCAGCACGGACTGCAGCCGGACGAGGTCGTCGGCCAGGAGCCGGGAGCGTGCGTCGCGCACCTCGGACTGGACGCCCTGGGCCCGGCGGGCGGCTTCGGCCTGTTTGCCCAGCGGCGCCAGCTGGCGCCGGATTTCCGCGGTAAGGTCGCTGAGCCGGGCGAGGTTTGCCTGCATCGCCTCGAGTTTGCGGACGGTCTTTTCCTTGCGGCGGCGGTGCTTGAGGATGCCGGCGGCTTCTTCGATGAAGCCGCGCCGGTCCTCGGGGGTCGCGTGCAGGATCTTGTCGAGCTGCCCCTGGCCGACGATCACGTGCATCTCCCGGCCCAGGCCCGAGTCGGAAAGCAGCTCCTGGATGTCCAGCAGCCGGCAGCCGGCACCGTTGATGGCGTATTCCGAGCCGCCGGTGCGGAACAGGGTGCGGGAGATGGTGACTTCGCTGTACTCGATGGGGAGGGCGCCGTCGCTGTTGTCGATGGTCAGCGAGACGTGGGCGCGGCCCAGCGGCGGCCGGCCGGAGGTTCCCGCGAAGATGACGTCTTCCATCTTTCCGCCGCGGAGTGTCTTGGCGCCCTGCTCGCCCATGACCCACGCCAGGGCGTCCACCACATTGGACTTGCCCGAGCCGTTGGGACCGACCACGGCGGTGACGCCTGGTTCGAATTCGAAGGTCGTCGCCGATGCGAACGACTTGAATCCCCGGACAGTCAGACTCTTCAGGTGCAAGGTGTTTCGGTTCTCTTTCCATGGCGGCAGCGGCTGCTTCCTGCCCTAAATCTACCGCCATCGCGCGGAATTCAGCGGATCTAAGCTTTTCCCAAGAAAATTTCTTCGCCGTTTCCGCGGCGAGCCCTAAGCTCGCGGCTAAGAGTTGCTTGACGCTGCTCGGGCCGGCGGCCTCGTGCCGGGCCGGGCAGCAGAATCCGGTTGAGGCTGGGTTTTGGCACTGGTGCAGTAGGGGACGTCTGGCTCGCAACTCCGTCTTCAGGACAACTGAATATCTCGTAGCTGCCCCCCCCGGGGGCAGCCCTGAGGGCGGTGTGCTCATGCGCCGACCCGATACCGCAACAGCGCACTCACTCAGGAGCTCATATGTCCGCAGCCTCAGCCGATCGCACGCTGAAAGCCCTCAGACGAGTCATCGTTCCACTTGTGTGCGCTCTGGTGGCAGCGCTGCTGCCTGTTGCCGTGCCCGCGGCTCTCCTGCCCAAGGCCTACGCGGCGGACCCTTGCTCCCCGTTGCTGAACGCGGTGGCGTGTGAAAATTCCAAACCCGGAACCGCGCCGTCGGAATGGGACATATCAGGCGCCGGGGATCCTGACATCCAGGGCTTCTCGACGGAAATCAGCGTCAATCCCGGCCAGCCCATCGACTTCAAGGTGGACACGAACGCGGCCAACTATACAATCGCCATCTACCGGACGGGCTGGTACCAGGGTCTGGGAGCCCGCAAGATTGCCGACGTCACACCGTCCGCCTTCCGGCAATCGCAGCCCCAGTGCCTCACCGACGTCACCACGGAACTCTACGACTGCGGAACGTGGGCCGTGTCGGCAACGTGGCAGGTTCCCTCGACAGCGGTTTCCGGCGTCTACGTTGCGCTGCTGACGCGGCCGGACAATGGTGACCAAAGCCATATCACCTTTATTGTCCGCTCTGACGGCAGCCATTCCGACGTCGTGTTCCAGACTTCCGATACGTCGTGGCAGGCCTACAACACATACGGCGGCTCCGACTTTTACGAAGGCGGAGCGAACGGCCGAGCCTACAAGGTCAGCTACAACCGGCCTGTTGCCACCCGGGGTGGAGTCGACGGCCGGGACTTTTACTTCAGCAACGAATACCCCCTCGTGCGGTTCCTGGAGAAGAACGGGTACGACGTCAGCTACATCAGCGGTGTGGACACCGACCGGAACGGGGCCCAGCTTCTTAACCACAAGGTTTTCCTCTCCGTGGGCCACGACGAGTACTGGTCCGGAGCGCAGCGGGCCAACGTGGAGGCCGCGCGCGATGCCGGCGTGAATCTGCAGTTCCTCTCCGGCAACGAAATGTACTGGCGGACCCGGGTGGAGCCTTCGCCGGTGGACGGCGGCGCCGGACGCACCATCACGACGTACAAAGAGACCTGGGCAAACGGCAAGATCGATCCCAGCACGCAATGGAGCGGCACGTGGCGCGATCCGAGGTACGCGGCGCAGGCCAATGGCGGTGGCCTGCCCGAAAACGGGCTGACCGGAACTATGTACATGTCCAATTTCACGGACCTGCCCATCACAGTCAGCGCCGCCGAGGGAAAATCGCGTCTCTGGCGCAACACGTCCCTGGCGACACTCGCCACAGGAAGCTCGGCGCAGCTGGCACCACACACGGTGGGCTACGAATCCGATGAAGACCTGGACAACGGCTTCAGGCCCGCCGGGCTGATCCGCCTGTCCACCACCACCGGGGCAACGCCCCAGTATCTCCAGGATTTTGGCAACACAGTGAAGCCCGGCACCACCACCCACAACACCACGCTCTATCGTGCTGCCAGCGGGGCTCTGGTTTTCTCCGCCGGCACGGTCCAGTGGACGTGGGGCCTTGATCAGGTGCATGACGGCGCCGGCGCGCCAGCGGACCCGCGGATGCAGCAGGCGCAGATCAACCTGCTCGCAGACATGGGTGCCCAGCCCGCCACCCGCGACACCGCGCTGGCAGCGGCGACGGCCAGCAGCGATAAGACGGCCCCGACCGTGGCGGTATCCTCCCCGGCGGAAGGAGCCACGATTCCCCACGGCACCAGCGTCACGTTGTCTGGAACGGCCAGCGACACCGGCGGCATCGTGGCCGGCGTCGAAGTGTCCACCGACGGCGGCAGCAGCTGGCATCCAGCCCAGGGCAAACAAAATTGGTCCTACACCTATATCCAAAAGGGCCTCGCCACGGCCAGCATCAAGGTGCGCGCCGTGGACGACAGTGCCAACATCGGCGCGCCCTTCACGAGCAACCTCCAGCTCACCGCCCCGTACACGGTCTTCGGCCAGCAGGTTCCCGATGTACCGGATTCCCTTGATGGCGGCGGCTACGAACTCGGCATGACCGTCACGCCCAGCGTGGACGGCTTCATCACCGGAGCGCGCTTCTACAAGAGCACCGCCAATACCGGAACCCACAGCGGTTCGCTGTGGACTTCTGCCGGCCAACGGCTGGCGACAGCCACGTTCACATCGGAAACAGCATCCGGCTGGCAGAAAGTACTGTTCAGCCAGCCGGTTGCGGTCACCGCCGGGCAGAAGTACGTAGTCTCGTACACCGCTCCGAACGGCCACTATGCCAGCAAGAACTACCAGTGGGCCAGTTTCGGCCTGACCGACCCGCCCTTGACCGTGGCAGGCGGATTCGGCAGCCCGCCGGCCGGCGTCTACGCCGGCCCTGGCGCGTTCCCCGAGAGCAGTTTCAGTGACGGGAACTACTTCGTGGATGCCATATTCGACACTGTGGACAACACCCCCCTGACAGCCTCCGGGCAGTGGCCGCTGGACGGCTCGTCCAGCGTCCCGCAGGCCACCACCGTCGGGGCGGTATTCTCCAAGGCCGTCACGGCTTCCAGTGTGCAGCTCACGCTCACAGCCAACGGGACGGCAGTTGCAGGAACCACCGGCTACGACTCCACAACGCGGAAGGTCACCTTCACGCCCGCCGCTGGCCTGCAGCTTGGCACCACCTACACCGCTACGCTTAGCGGCACAGCCGCAAGCGGCGGTTCTTTGACCGCCGGCGGCACATGGTCCTTCACCACAGTCCTCTCGCCGCCGACACCGGGAACCTGCCCCTGCAGCCTCTACGATGACTCCGTGCTCCCGGGCATCCAGGAGGTCCGTGACGGCGTTCCCCTGACGCTTGGAGTCCGCTTCTCCAGCACTACTGACGGCACGGTCACAGGGGTCCGCTTCTACAAGTCCGCCGGCAACACCGGCACGCACACCGGCACTCTGTTCACGGCGTCCGGCCAGCAGCTCGCCACCGTCACCTTCGCCAACGAAAGTACGTCCGGATGGCAGACGGCGTACTTCAATCAGCCCGTGGCCATGACCGCGAACACTGAGTACATCATGGCGTACAAGAGCACCACGGGAGCGTACTCGGCGACGGTGAACGGCTTCGGGCCCGGACTGAGGGTCGGCAACCTGAGAACGGCGTCGGACGCCGGGGCGTACTCCTACACGAATGATTTCCCCGGTGCCCGCTCCGGCGCCAGTTATCTTGTCGACGTGGTTGTCCAGTATCCGGAGCCAGCGTTCGTGGCCGGCGCGCAGACGCCGCTGCCCGGCTCGTCCAGCGTCGCTCCGGACGCCACGGTCTCCGCGACGTTGTCCAAGCCCGCGACGGCGTCAAGCGTGGCGCTGACCTTGACGGGTCCAGGCCCTGTCGATGTCCCCGGTACGGCCGGCTATGACCCCACAACGGGCAGGGTGACCTTCACGCCGTCGGCGCCCCTGACAGCGGCCGCCAGCTACACGGCAACCTTGACCGCCACCTCGACGACGGGGCAGGCGCTCAGCGCGGGCGGTACCTGGACCTTCACCACCGTTCCCCCGCAGCGGACGCCAGGCGCCTGCCCTTGCAGCCTCTACCAGGACACGGTGACGCCTGCCGTCATGGAATTCAACGACGCAGTGCCCCTCACGCTGGGCGTTCGCTTCGCCAGCGACTCACCAGGTCAGATCACCGGCATCCGCTTCTACAAGGCCGCAGGCAATTCGGGTACCCACGGCGGGGCCCTCTACACGGCCGGCGGCCAGCAGCTGGCGGCGGCCACGTTCACAGGGGAATCGTCCGCCGGGTGGCAGACCGCCACCTTCAGCCAGCCCGTGGACATCGCAGCCAACACCGAATATGTGGCCGCCTACCGCTCCCCCACAGGCGTCTATTCGGCAACACCGGGCGGCTTTAGTTCCGGATTCACCAGCGGACCGCTTCGGACGGCATCGGGCTCAGGGGCATACACCTACAACGGCGACTTTCCCTCATCCTCTTCGGGCGCGAGTTATCTCGTGGACGTGGACTTCGTCAAGTCGGTGCCGCCGCTGACCGTGACATCCCAGGTGCCAGCGGCGGATTCCGCGGACTTCCCCCTGACGTCGAAACCGTCGGTTACGTTCTCGGCGCCCATCCAGGCAGGCTTCGCGTTTGGACTGTCAGCCAATGGCGCCGGCGTCGCCGGCACCTCGGCCCTGTCTGCGGACGGACTCACCATTACGTTGTCGCCGTCGCAGCCGCTGCCGGCGGCCACCGTGATGACCGCCAGCGTGAGCAACGTGGTCTCGGTTCAAGGAGCAGCGCTGGCGCCGCTCAGCTGGCAGTTCACAACTTCCAATCCGTCCGGCCCTCAACAGTCAATGTTTGGATCCACGCTCCCCGCTGTGCCGGCCGCGACCGGCGACACGTCATCCATAGAGCTAGGAACAGCCTTCTCAGTGTCGGCGGCGGGCAGCGCCACGGGCATCAGGTTCTACAAGGGCGCAGGTAACAACGGAACGCATGTGGGCTCGCTGTGGAATGCCGCCGGGGAGAAACTTGCCCAGGTGACATTCACTGGCGAGACAGCCACCGGCTGGCAAACAGCCACGCTTTCTGCACCCGTCGCCCTCGCGCCCGGCAATACTTACGTAGTGTCCTACCTTGCCCCCAACGGCAACTATGCGTACACCGGAGCGTTCTTCGCGGAACCCTGGATCAACGGCGCCCTGACGGCGCCGGGGCCGAACAATGGCCTGTACCGGTACGGGGCAGGTGGCCCAATGCCAACGAACTCCTGGAACTCGACCAATTACTTCGTCGATGTCGTCTTCAGCCCTGCTTCACCGTAGTACCTGCTGCAACATGGGACCCGCCGCAACGTCGGACCCGGGAAGCGTGGCACGAACTGCCGCAGGACATGGACATCGTCTTCCATTACAAGGCCGGCCTGCGGACAGACGGACGCCACCGGGCAGATCAGGGCGGATGGGTCGGGTTCATCCGCCCTGATCTGCACCCGCGGCAGAACCCGTCGGATGGGCCGCGGAACGGGCCACGGCACTGACCGGCTACGAGGCCGCCCGCGGGATCGCACCCTCGGCGGAGGCCGGGACCGGACACACCGTCACGGCGACGCAGCTGGCCACCATGCTGGCCTCCCGCAAGGCAGGGCTCAAGGACTTCCAGCTCGTGGACGTGCGCGAGAGCGGGGCATACGAGATTGTGCGGATCGACGGGGCCGTGCTGATCCCGCAGGGCGGACCTGTCGGGCGTGTGGGGGCGCCGACAGGAGTCGTTCCTCGAATGTTTAGCTGTCCTTGCAGCCTCGGGTCTTCCATTGAACGCCACGCCGCCAGGACGCCGTGGAAGTTACCGTCAGCGCACCACCGACGGTGACCAGGCATGCTCGATGTAGATGGAGGAGCGGGATGCCGGATCCGCCTTGATCTGCCAGATATCACTGTCGCCGGCAGCGGCATCGCGGGGAAGTCCGTAGAGCAATGTCTGGTCGTCCAGCCATTCGATCTGGTCATCGACGCTGCGCTGCTCTGACAGCACGGTTTCCTTCCCGCCGGCCAGGTCCAGGACCGCGACATTCCAGTGCGCGGCCAGCGGGCTGCCAATGTTCTTCTTGTACGCGATACGGGTGCCGTCGGGAGAGAGCGACGGGCACTCCACGCCGTCGTGGACTGCGGTGAGGGTGCGGGCCGAAATGCTGCCCTTCACGAGCCAGATGCGCCCTGACGACGCCGCCGTCGCGTAAAACGCATCGCTTTGGCCCGGAACGAACGTCACTCCCCAAATGTTCCGGTCCGCCGCGGCGAGGCGGGTACCGTTCACCAGGAGCGCGAAGTCCTCGAGGTTCCCGGTTCCGCCGCCGCCCTGCACAGACGTGACAGACGTCTCCGTCGAGAAACCCGCCGCACCGTACGAGTGTCCGGACACGAACACCGTCGTGGCCACCAAGGCGCCATCCGCGCTCATCCGGGTGCGGCTGGGAATCCCGGGAACGGCCCAGCTCCCGGTCTGCCGCCAGCCCGGGTCCAGGAGGACCGCTTCAAAGTTGGTCACGAGCCCCCGGCTGGTCCTCAGGCACACGATGTCTTCCATGGTGCCGTACACCCTGTCGCAGGCTACTTCAGTCAGCGCCCGTTCTCCCCCGGGCCGGGACAACGGAACGGTGCCGATCATGCCGTAGCCCTGGCCCGGTGCCGTGTTGCGGAAAAGAACGGAGGCCCTTTCCAGAACCGCGACGCCGGACGCGACCCGTGCTGACGATGCCGCCGTCCTGCTGTCCTCAAAGCGCTGGAACGCAACCGCCGCATAGGCCCCGGCGGCCGCGACGATCAGCACCGTGACCGCCAGCAGGATCCCCCACCGCGGCTTACTCCCGACGCCGATCAAGCTGCCGGTCCCGGCCGCATGCCGCCGCGCAGGATGAACCATGATGCCGCGATGGCCGCTGCCAGGCAGCCGCCCACCACCGCCATCGCGGCAGACGGACCCAGCGCGAACCACAGGACACCAAAACCCGCGGAGGCGGCCATCCTGCTGAGCGCCACAACAGTCTGGGCGGCGCCGAGCCCGGTGGCCAGCTTGTCCGGCGGAGTGAGCTGGCCCGCCAGGGCCGCAAGCACGCCGTCCGTTGCGGCATAGAAGCCCCCCAGCAGAACCAGGCAGGCTACGGTGGGCCCAAGTCCCCCGACGGGCGCCGCGGCAAGCACGTAACAAGCCAGGAGGGCGAGGTGCCCTGCTACAAAAACCTTCGCCTTGCCCCACCGGTCCGCGATACGGCCCAGCGGAACCGCGAGGACCAGGAAGACGGCATTGGTGCCGACGTAGAGCAGTGGGAACCACTGCACGGCAAAGGAGTCCCGGTCCTGCAGGACGAGGTAGATGAAGCCGTCCCCGACGGTCAGCAGGCCCAGCAGCCCGGCGGCGACCAGGAGCCGGCCGATGCCCGGCTCCCGGAGGAGGCTCCAGCGAAAGCCGGATGCCGGCCTGCGGCTGCTCTTCAAGCCGGTCCCGCCCGGCCGTCCGGTCTTCAGATTGGGCACCAAAAGAGCCAGTGCCGCGACACCTATGGCGGCGAAGGCCAGCGAGACCACAAAGACGGTGCCGTAACCGTCCGGGATCAGCATGAGGATGAAGAAGGCCAGCAGCGGGCCGCCCGCGGCGCCGATGGTGTCCAGCATCCGGTGCACGCCAAAATGCCGCGCCAGGAATTCTGGCTGGGCTGAGAGTGTGATCAACGCGTCGCGGGGGGCGGTCCGGATGCCTTTGCCCATCCGGTCTGCCGTCACGACGGCCGTCAGCGCCCAGAATCCGCCGGCGAACAGGAGGCCGATCCGCGCGAGCATGGACAGGCCGTATCCGGCAAGGGCCACCCGTTTGGGGCGCCCGCCCCGGTCGGACGCCCACCCTGCAGCGATCCGGACCACGGCGCTGGCCCCCTGGTTGATGCCGTCGAGGATTCCAAATGCAATGGTGGACAGCCCGAGGAACCCGGTGATGTACAGGGGCAGGATTGCCGACACGGATTCGGACGAAATGTCCGTGAGCATGCTGACGACGCCGAGCGACAGTATCACCGGGGACATGCGGAAAAGTCCCTTGCCGGGTACGTCGGCGGGCGTGGCCGTGGTCTGCAGGTCCTTTTTGCCGCCATTCCGGTCTGAAACGGAAATATACATGCCGCTACTCCCCTGCGGCCGCGTGCAGATTTCCCAACAGCATGAACCGCGTGCTTCCCGTGCCCGTGGTCACGGTGGTGAGAGTCACTGAATCATTGCCCCGGCTGAACCGCAGTGCCCGTTGTCCTTCCGACGCCGGCGTGGGTTCAGACCAGAACTTCAGGGGTCCCAGGATCTGCTGGAAGTGTCCCACGACCGAGTCCTGGCCGGATGCGACAATGGCGTCGGCGGCCACCTGCAGGGCTCCGTCAGCCGAGGCGACGCCTGTCGAGACAACCACCGTTCCATCCGGAAACGGGAGAACGTCCGCTGGGAAACCGGCCACGATTTTGCCTTGCGCTGATGCCGTCGCCGGCAGCGGCCCGTGAATGAGTGCGGGCGGAGGCGACGGCGCCGGCAGCCCGGTGGGGGTCGCGCTGACCGGTGGCAGGACCTCGCGGCCCACGGGTGCGGGAGATGAGCCGTCGGCGGAACCTCCGGTCGCCGTGCCCGCGCCACCACCCGTCGCCGTTCCCGTTCCTGGTCCCGTTCCCGTTGTGCCCGGGGCAGATTCGCCTGCCTTCGCGCTCGCCGGGCCGCCCGGGGTGGCGTCCGGTCCCGGGACGGTGGAACCGGCGGACGGTCCGGGCGGTCCTGCCGCCATCTGGTCCAGCACCACGGCGGTGCCGCCAAGGATCACCGCGAGGCCAACTCCCGCAAGGACGAGCCGCTTGGCTTTCACCGGTGGTTCCCGCCCCGTGTGACGGCATCCGAATTGACCGTATCCAAATTGACGGTGTCCGAATTGACCGTGTCCGAATTGACCGTGATTTCCATTCCCCAGGCTCGCATGGCGACAGTCTGCCATCCGGGAAGACGGTCCGGTAGCGTAGCGCGCTACCTGTTTTTCGCCGCTACCAGCGGCCTACCAGCGGCCGTTGCGCTACCAGCGGCCGTTCCGCGGCCGGGGCTGGCACACGGGGCAGGTATAGGAGGAGCGGTTCATGAACTGCTCGCGCCTCATCCTGCTCACGAGGCCGACGGCGGCGCACCGCTTGCACTCCTGGCCTTCCCGGCCGTAGGCGTTGAGGGAGCGGTCGAAGTAGCCGGAGGCACCGTTGACGTTGACATAGAGCGCATCGAAGCTCGTGCCGCCGGCGGCCAGCGCATCGGTCATGACCTCGCGGGCGGCGTCCAGCACCCGGATCGCCTCACCGCGGCGCAGGGTGTCCGTGGGCCGGGCGTAGTGCAGCCGCGCCTTCCAGAGGGCCTCGTCCGCGTAGATGTTGCCGATCCCCGAGACCAGGCCCTGGTCCAGCAGGGCGCGCTTGAGGCCCGTTTTCCGTGCCCGCAGCCGCCGGTAGAAGTCCTCGAAGGAGAAGTGCGGGTCCAGCGGGTCGCGGGCGATGTGCGAGGCTTCTTCGGCGATCAGCGGCAGCGGCGTTTCGGCGAGTCCGCCGGGTCCGCCGTCGGACGTGGGAACCAGCGCGGTGAGGAACAGCCCGCCGAAAATGCGCTGGTCGACGAACCTGAGCTGTTCCGGCATGCCGGCGGCCGGGCTCAGGCGCAGCCGCACCTTCAGGTGCTTCTCGTCCGGGACGCCGGCCTCCTGCATCAGGAGCTGGCCGGACATGCCCAGGTGCGCCATGAGCGCAACCGCGGGTACGGCGTCGGGCGCGGCGTCAGTGGTAGCCGAGCCGGAACTTTCGGTGGTGTCCGCCAGCGGCAGCCACAGGAACTTGCCGCGGCGGACCACATCCAGGACACGGGCACCCTCAAGACTGCCGGCGAAGTCCTCCGGGCCGAGGGCGTGACGTCGGATGGAGCGCGGGTCCACCACCTCGACGGAGGTGATGGTCCGGCCGCGCACCCAGCTCACGAGGCCGCGCCGGACGACCTCGACCTCGGGCAGTTCAGGCAACGGGAGTCCCTAGCTGCCGGACTGCGGGTCCAGCGGCGCCGGGGCAGCCGCCGATCCGGCAGCCGGATTCCCGGCGGGCGCCGAGGCAGGCTGCGCCGCGCCCGTGCCGGTGAGCCGGCGCCACGCGTCCGCTGCGGCTTCCTGCTCGGCTTCCTTCTTCGAGTTGCCCGAGCCGGCCCCGTAGTCCGTGCCGCCGATGCGCAGGATGGCTTCGAAGGTCCGGGCGTGGTCCGGACCGGAGCCATCCACCGCGTAGTTGATGGTGCCCAGCTGGCGGCTGGCGGCAAGCTCCTGGATGCTGGTCTTCCAGTCGGTTCCGGCGCCGAGCGCGGCGGCGTCCGCCAGCAGCGGCCCGATCAGCCGCATGACCAGCTGGCGGGCCGTCTCGATGTCGTTGGAGATGTAGGTGGCGCCGATCAGCGCCTCCATGGTGTCCGCCAGGATGGACGCCTTGTTCCTGCCTTCGGTGAGCTTCTCGCCCTGTCCGAGGTAGATGTACTCGCCCAGGCCGATGCTGCGGCCGATGCCCGCCAGCGCCCGGGTGCTGACGACGGCGGAGCGCCGCTTGGCCAGGTCCCCTTCGGGCAGGGTGGGGTTGTCACGGTACAGCGCGTCAGTTACGGAGAACCCCAGGATGGAGTCGCCCAGGAACTCGAGCCGTTCGTTGGTGGGGATGCCGCCGTTTTCGTAGGCGTAGGAACGGTGGGTGAGCGCAAGACGAAGCGTCCCGGCGTCAATATTGACACCGAGACGCTTCAAAAGCTCTTCAGTTGAAGACATCTTATTCAGCCTGGTGGCGGATTAGACGTCTGCGACCTTGCGGCCCTTGTACTCAAGGAACAGCGCAGTGCCAGCCGAGTCGGTAACGACCTTTGCCTGGTGCGGCAGGCTGTACGTAACCTGGCCGTTCTCGACAGTCTTCACCAGGTGGGGGGCGGTTGCCTTCCACTGGGAGCGGCGGGCGCGGGTATTCGAGCGAGACATTTTCCGCTTCGGGACAGCCACGGCTAACTCATTTCTCTCTAGTCCAACACTTACAAATCAGTTTTGCCGGTCAGGCTTAGCCAAGTCGGCTAGGGCAGCCCAGCGAGGATCTACGACCTCGTGGTGATGCCCCGGCTCGTCTTCCAGGCGAACTCCACATTCGGAGCAAAGGCCCTGGCAGTCTTCCCGGCACACCGGCTGGAACGGCAGCATGGTTACAACTGCGTCCCGCAACACCGGCTCAAGATCGATTAGATCGTGCTCGATTCGATATTGCTCTTCTTCTTCTTCCTCGTCGGAGAACACAGCGTCCTCGTAGAAGAAAAGTTCTTGCACATCGACCTCTTGGTCGTACGCAAGGGGATCCAGGCATCGTCCGCATTCGCCCGTCACATGGACGGCTACGGTTCCTGATACCAGAATTCCTTCGTGTACGGCCTCCAGCCGCAGGTCCAGCCCGACATCCGAGCCTTCCTGCACGCCGATGAGCGCCACACCAAGTTCACCTGGCGCGGGTACATGTTCCTTCAGCGTCCGCATGCTTCCCGGACTGCGTCCGAGGTCCTTGACGTCGAACGCAAGGGGCGAACTAGCATCTCGTTTAATGAGAACTCCTGTTGAACATATGACCGACGTACTATCTTAGCCTGAACTTCCGGGCCGACTCAAACCGGGCGGCAGGCCCGCGGTTCGCACCGTGAGCAGCTCTCCATCCGGGCCGCGCAACCGGCAGCAGGCCGCCGAGTACCGATCAAGCCTACCCTCTGCGCGGCTCATCCTGGTCCGGCTCGCCGGAGCGGAGGCGTTTCAGCACGGATTTGGGAACAAAGTCCGAGACATCCCCGCCGAGGGTGAACACTTCCTTGATCAGGGTGGAGGACAGGTGCAGGTAGTGGCTTTCCGCGGGCAGGAAGACGGTCTCGACGCCGGTGAGCTGGCGGTTCATGGTGGCCATGGGCAGCTCGTAGTCGAAGTCCGAGGACGAGCGCAGGCCCTTGACGATCGCGGACACGCCGCGCCGGCGGCAATACTCGGCCAGCAGCCCCTCACCTACCGGCTCCACCACGATCCCGCGCAGCGAGGCCAGCGTTTCCGTGGCCATGTCGATCCGCTCCTCGAGGCTGAAGCGGTACTTCTTGGCATAGTTGGTCGAGACCCCCACGATGACCTCGTCAAAGAGGCCCGCGGCCCGGGCAATGACTTCCAGGTGTCCATGGTGGATGGGATCGAAGGAGCCTGGGCATACGGCGCGTCTCATGCTCCGAACCTACCGTATCCGGCGCCGCGGACCGGGATAACATGGCTGGATGCCAGCATCCAGCATTCCCTTCACCCTGGGAGCCAACAACCGGAAAGAGGGGACCCGATGAGCGGCCCGGACCGTTTCCCGTGGCAGCGGGCCGCGACCGGCGCCAACCTGCTGTCCGCCGACGGGACCCTGGGCGTGACCATCTTCGAGGAGATGACCACCCTCGCGCTCAAGACCGGCGCCATCAACCTCGGCCAGGGTTTCCCGGACGAGGACGGCCCGGTGGAGATCAAGGAGGCCGCCGAGGCGGCCATCGCGGCGGGCGCCAACCAGTACGCCCCCGGCAAGGGAATCCTGATGCTGCGGGAGGCGATCTCCGTCCACCAGCAGCGGTTCTACGGGCTGGACCCGGACCCGGAGACCCAGATCATCGTCACGACGGGCGCCACCGAGGCGATCGCGGCCTCGCTGCTGGCACTGGTGGGCCCCGGCGACGAGGTGCTCACCTTCGAGCCGTTCTATGACTCCTACGGCGCCATCATCGGGCTCTCCGGCGCCCGCCATGTCACGGCGCCGCTCCTTGCCCCGGACTTCCTGCCGGATCTGGACGCCCTCGAGGCGGCCTTCAGTGCCCGCACCAAGGTGGTGCTGGTCAACAATCCGCACAACCCCACCGGCGCGGTGTTCCCCGCCGAAGTCCTCCAGCGCGTCGTCGACCTTGCCGCCAGGTACGACGCCGTCATCGTCACCGACGAGGTCTACGAACACCTCACCTTCGGTGCCCGGCACATCCCGGTGGCCACGCTGCCCGGCGCGGCCGAACGCACCCTCACCATCTCCTCCGCCGGCAAGACCTTCTCCTTCACCGGGTGGAAGATCGGCTGGCTCAGCGGCCCGGAACACCTCGTGGCTGCCGCCCGGACGGTCAAGCAGTTCCTGAGCTACAGCTCCGGCACCCCGTTCCAGAGCGCCATCGCCGTGGGCCTTGGCCTGCCGGACGAGTTCTACGCCGGGATCGCCGACACGCTCCGGTATAAGCGCGACATCCTCAGCGAGGGTCTGCGGGCGGCCGGGTTCGATGTCTTCACCCCGCAGGGGACGTACTTCGTCAACGTCGACACCTCCCCGCTCGGGATCACGGATTCGGTGGACCTGGCCCGCCGGCTCCCGGAGCTCGTGGGCGTCGCGGCGATCCCGGTGCCGGTCTTCTGCCATCCGGAAGGCGCCGAGCGCACCCGCAGCCTGCTGCGCTTCGCGTTCTGCAAGCAGACGCACGTCCTGGAGGAAGCCGCCGAGCGGCTCGCGACCCTCCGTGACAGGCTCTGACGGTGGCGGACTCCCCCGCGGCCGCCTCACGCTTCCTCCGGACCACCGGCCAGCACGCCACGATCGAACCCGATCCCTTCACCGACGGCGGCTATGTGCTCAGCATCGGCGGCGCGGAGCAGTCCCACGTCAACCTGGCGGATCCCGGTGACATCTTCTATGAATACCTGCGCCGGATCGGCCACGTGGTGGATCTCGCGGCGCCGTGGGGCGAGCCGATCAGCGCGCTCCACCTCGGGGCGGGCGCACTGACCCTGGCCCGCTACATCCAGGCCACCCGGCCCGGGTCGGTGCAGTACGCCGTGGAGCTGGAGCGGGAGCTGCTGGACTTCGTGCTGGCGCAGATGCCGCTGCCCGCGGGCACCCAGCTGCACACCCTGATCGGCGACGCCCGCGCCGCACTCGCCGAGCTGCCCGCGGAACTCCGCTTCGACGTCGTGATCCTGGACATCTTTTCCGGTCCCGAGGCGCCCGAACACATTGCCTGCACCGGGTTCTACCAGGAGGCCGCGGCCAGGCTGACCGCCCGCGGGGTGCTGATCGTCAACGTCGGCGATGAACCCGGGCTGACCCTGGTCCGGAGCCAGGTGGCCGCCCTGCGCCGGGCCATGGCCGACGTCTCGGCCTTCGCCGAAGCCGGCATGTTCACCGGCCGGTATCCCGGGAACATCATCCTGACCGGGACGCAGGGTCCGTGGCCCGGGATGTGGACCGCGGCGCTCACCGCCCGCGGCCCGCACCCGGCCAGGGTGCTCTCCGGCGTCGAACTGGACGTGATGTCGGAGTAGCCGCCCCGGCATTTCGCGCCGGGAGGACATGCCCAGTCTTCGCGCCCGCGACCGGACATAACCGGAATATGTCCACGCGCCGGCCCCTGCGTGGGGCATGTCCGGGGCGCGGGGCAGGTCCGGATCCGGGGGCACGGGCGGTGGCTCCGCTGGTGAATCGGCCTACTCCCCGTCTTCCAGCCCTGCTTCCGGGGCTTCGTCCGGGGCCGGCTCGGCGAACCACAGCCTGGTCTCGCCGTACTTCTTCTCCGCGAACCGTTCCATTCCCTCGGGCCAGGCCGGCTCGGGGGTCCGGGAGGAGCGTTCCACCACGACGACGGCGCCCGCGGCGAGATGGGGCGTGAGCTTCGCCAAAACCGCGCCCAGCGCCGGCTCGTCCAGCGGGTAGGGCGGGTCGAGGAAGACGAGGTCCCACAGCACCCCGTCCGCCGTCCGGTCCAGGAACGATTCGACCTTGGAGCGGTGCACGGCGACCACCTTGCGGCGCGCGGGGGTGTTGACCAGGTCCGCGTTCCGCTGGCAGACCTCGCTGGCCTTGGCATCAAATTCCACCAGATCCACCGCTGACGCGCCGCGGCTGGCACTCTCCACGCCGAGGGATCCCGAGCCGGCGTAGAGGTCCAGCACCCGGGCGCCGGCAATGACATCGAAGGCCTCCAGGCGGGAGAACAGCGCCTCCTTGACCCGGTCAGTGGTGGGGCGGGTGAGCGAGCCGGGCACGCTGACCAGCGGGGTCCCGCCGGCGGCACCGGAAATGATCCGGCTCATGCGCGGAGCCCTGCATCGCCGGCCCGCCGGGCTGCCCGCGGTGAACCCGCCTCCATGGTGCTAGCCGCGTTCAAGGAACGCCTCCTTCTCCGGGTTCAGGTAGTCGTCGATCGCTGTGGCAAGTCCGGGGTGGCCGGCCAGGGACGGGTCTGCGGCCACGATCTGCTGGGCATCCTGCCGGGCCCGGGCAATCAGGTCCTCGTGTTCGAGCACCCGCAGCAGCTTCAGCGTGGAACGGCCCCCCGACTGCGAGGCGCCCAGAATGTCGCCTTCCCGGCGCAGCTTGAGGTCCTCCTGCGACAGCTCGAAACCGTCAGTCGTGGCCGCCACCGCGTCGAGGCGGCGGCGGCTGGGGTGGCCCGGTTCCAGGGTCGTGACGAGCAGGCAGGTCCCGGGAAGGCCGCCGCGGCCCACCCGGCCGCGCAGCTGGTGGAGCTGCGAGATGCCGAACCTGTCGGCGTCGAGGATCACCATGAGGGTGGCGTTGTGGACATCCACGCCCACCTCGATCACGGTGGTGGAGACCAGCAGTTTGGTCTCGTTGGCGGTGAACGAGGCCATGGTCCCCGACTTCAGGGCCGGGTCCTGCCGGCCGTGCAGCGGCGCCACCGGCACCCCGGCGAGGGCCGGTTCGTCCCGGAGATAGTCCACGACGCCGGTCACGGAGGCCAGTTCCCGGGAGCCGTTCTCCCCTTCCAGGTCCGCGGCGGACGGTTCGGCCTCACCGGGACTGAAGTCGCCGTCGTCGTCCGTGCCGATCTTCGGGCAGACGACGTACACCTGGTGGCCGGCGTCGATCTCTTCCCGGGAGCGGGTCCAGATCCGGGTGGCCCACGCGGGGTGCTCGGCGAGGCCCACCACGTGGGTGGAGATGGGGGCGCGGCCGGCGGGCAGCTCGTCGAGCACGGACGTTTCCAGGTCCCCGAACACCGTCATCGCCACGGTCCTGGGGATCGGGGTGGCGGTCATGACCAGCAGGTGCGGCGGCTTGTTGGCCTTGGAGCGCAGGACGTCGCGCTGTTCCACGCCGAAGCGGTGCTGTTCATCCACCACGATCAGCCCGAGGTCGTAGAAGGAGACGTTCTCGCTGAGCAGGGCGTGGGTGCCGATCACGATCCCGGCCGTTCCGGAGGCGGCGTCGAGCATGGCCTGCTTCCGCGCCGCGGCGGGCAGGGAGCCGGTGAGCAGCGTGACCTGGACGGCGTCCGGGCCGAAGCCGCCGAGCATCCCGTCCCGGGACAGCGGACCGAGCGTCCGGCGGATCGATTCGAAGTGCTGGGCGGCCAGGACCTCGGTGGGCGCGAGCAGGGCCGCCTGTCCCCCGGCGTCGACCACCTGGAGCATGGCGCGCAGGGCCACGATCGTCTTGCCGGAGCCGACCTCGCCCTGCAGCAGCCGGTTCATCGGCGAGTCCTGCGCCAGTTCCCCGGCGAGCGTCTTCCCGACGGCGGACTGGCCGGCGGTCAGGGTGAACGGCAGCTGGCGGTCAAAGGACGCGAGCAGTCCCCCGGTGAGCGGCCGGCGGGCCGTGGCCTCCTCCGCGGCGAGCTGGGCGCGGCGCCGGGCCAGGGCGGACTGGAGCACGAGGGCCTCCTGGTACCGGAAGCGGTCCCGGGCGCGCTGCCAGTCGGCCGGGGTCTGCGGGGCGTGGATCAGCCGGTAGGCCTGCGCGACGGGCAGGAATTTCTCCCGGGCCACGATCCCGGCCGGCAGCGGGTCGCCCAGTTCGTCCAGCTCGATGGTGTCCAGGAGCGTGGAGATCACCTTCTGGATGGACCAGCTGGTGAGCTTCGCGGTGGCCGGGTACACGGGGATCGGCATGGCGGCGAGCTTTTCCGGGTCCATTCCCGGGGCGTCGGGGTCCTCGTCCAGCAGCAGGAAGTCGGGGTTGGTCAGGCCCAGCGAACCGCCGTAGCGCGTGACCTTGCCCGAAAACATGGCGCGCCTGCCGGGCTGGAGTTCGGCCCTGGCCCGGAACCCGTTGAAGAAGCTCACCTTCAGGGTGCCCGGCAGCCTGGCCCCCGGCGGCCGGGCCGACGTGCCGCTGTTAATCCCGGTGCCCGGGGACCCGGCGTCGTCGGAGATCACGACGTCGGTGAGGGAACCCCGCCGGGCGCGCATGGGCCGGGTGCTGCTGGAAACCACCCGGGCAATGAGGGTCACCTCCTCGTCGAGCGGGACCTCGCTGATGGGGGTCAGCTCGCCGCGGCTGAGGTAGCGGCGCGGGAAGTAGTCCAGCAGCCCGCCGACGGTGGTGATGCCGAGATGCTTTTCAATGACCGCCGCGGAGCGCTTCCCGATCCTGCGTTCCAGGCCCAGTTCCAGTTCAGCGTTCATGTCCGTCGGGGTCCGGGAGGTCGGAGTCGCGCGGTACGGCGAGTTCGCTGACGGACATGTCGGAGGGCTCGCCCAGGGAGCGGATCAGGGCCACGGCGGGTGCCGCGTCGAGGACGTGGACGTGGACCCGCCAGCGGTAACGGCCGGACGCGTCGGCCGCGCCGCCCACCTGGCTCATGATCACGGAGTCGCCCATTTCGTCGAGCCGCTGGCGCATCGTGGCGGCGTCCAGCGGCGAGAGCTCGATGGTGCACATGACTTCCACGCCTTCGTCCCGGGGCATGCCGGCGTGGATATGCGGGTCCTGGACGTCATAGCCGTGCAGTCCGTCGAGGAGTTCGTCCTGGAGTTCCTCGCCCAGCACGGCGGACCGCAGGCAGTCCAGGATCAGCAGCATTCCGACCCCGCCCGCGTCCACCACGTGCGCGGTGTGCAGGACAGCGAGCTGGTCTTCGGTGCGGACCACGGCCGCGACGGCGGCGTCGACGGCGGCGTCCAGGGCCAGGCCGAGGGTGTGGTTGCTGTCGTCGCCGTCATGCCCCGAATCCACGGCCGCGGCGGCGCGGGCGGCCGCTTCCATGACCGAGAGCATCGTGCCCGGGACCGGGTCGCTGAGCGCGGACCAGGCCCGGAGCTGGGCGCGGTTCAGCGCGGCGGCGAGCAGCGGGGCGCTCAGCCGGGGGTGGCCGGCCAGCGGCTCGGCGGCGGCGCACAGGAACACGGCGAACAGCGTCCCGGAGTTGCCGCGGGCCTGTTCCATCGCGGCCTGTCCGGCCCGGGCGAGGACGGCGCCGACGTCGTTCTGGAGTTCCGCGGAGGCCGCGGTCCCGGAGGGGGCGGTCCCGGCGGCCGCGTGGGCCGCGGCACGGACCGTCAGGTAGAGGTTGGTTCCGGTGTCGCCGTCGGCGACGGGGAAGATGTTGATGGCGTTCAGGCGGTCGCTGTGGTTCCCTAGCGTTGTTTCTGCCTTGCCCAACCACCGCTTCATCGCTTGCGCGTTGGCGGCAATTTTAGTCTGCAAAGTGATCCCATCCCACAGTGTCAGCGGGCCTGCCCGCTATGGTGACGCCCGTGCTGCCTGTTGCCGCAGAGGCTGTTACCGAGCCTATCGCAGTGAAGCCGGGAGGCAGCTGAAGTCCTGCGGGGAATGTGGCGAGCAGCCCGTGGTCCTCCCCGCCGCCGAGGACCCAGGCCATCGGGTCGGTTCCCAGCAGGTCCGACGCCGGCAGCAGCGGGACACAGAGTTCCTTCAGGGCGGCGGTGTCCAGGTTGAGCACGGCGCGGCTGGCCGCGGCGAGCCGGTTGCCGTCCCGGACGAGGCCGTCGGAGATGTCCATCATGGCGGTGGCGCCTGCCTCCCGGGCCAGCGGGCCGGCCGCGAGCGGGGGCGCCGGCCTGCACTGGGTGTCCATCAGCGCGCGCGCTCCGCTGCCCAGGGCGCGGAAATCCGTGGCCGATTCGAGCAGGGCGAGCCCGGCGGCGGCGCGTCCGACGGTGCCTGCCAGGGCCAGGGTGTCCCCCGGGCGCGCCCCGGACCGCAGCACGGGCTCCTTGCCGTCCAGGGTTCCCAGGATGGCCACGCTGACGGCCAGTTCGCGTCCGCGGCCCAGGTCCCCGCCGGCCACCGCGCAGTCCGGGGCGCCGAGTCCCCGGAGGCCGGCGGTGAGGCCGTCGGCGAAGTCCTCCACCCAGGAGACGAGGGTCTCCGGCGGCATCGTCAGGCTCACCACCAGGGAGGTGGGGCGGGCGCCCATGGCGTTGATGTCGCTGAGGTTCTGCGCGGCGGCCTTCCAGCCGACGTCGTAGCCGGACGTCCGGTAGCCGTTGTTCCACCGGAGCCGGAAGTCCTGGTCCGCCACCAGGGTGTCGATGCTGAGCACCGTCCGGCCATCCGGGGCGCCCACGATGGCGGCGTCGTCGCCGGGACCCAGCAGCACGGCGGTGCCCCCGGCAGTACCGCGGTTGAGTCGGGGGAAGATCCGTTCCAGGAGCTCGGACTCCGAGAGTCCGGCGACGGTCAGGGGTTTTTCGGGCTGCCAGCGCGGGTCGCTACTTGTCAAGGTAATCCCGCAGCCGGGCCGCGGCGCCGGCGGGGCGGAAACCCTGGGCCGCAAGCTTTCCCAGGCTCAGGAGGCTGTTCACCGGCCTCGGCGCGGCGCTCTTGCCCCGGAAGAATTCCTCCGTGCTGACGCGGACAACGGCTGCGCCGGAGCCGCCCGTGATCTCGTAGACGTCGGCGGCGATGTCGGCCCAGGACTGGGGCTCGCCCTCGTTGGAGAGGTTGTAGACGCCGTATCCGGCGCCCGTGTCGAGCAGGTGCCGGATCCCGGCGGCAATGTCCTGGGTGAACGTCAGCCGCCCGATCTGGTCGTCGACGACGGACGGCTTGACGCCGCGCTCCGCGAGGGACGCCATGGTGCGGACGAAGTTGTTGCCCTCGCCGATGACCCAGCTCGTGCGCACGATGTAGTGCCGGGGCACGACGCTGACGACGGCGTCGCCCGCGGCCTTGGTCTGGCCGTATACGCCCAGCGGCGAGAGCGCCTCGTCTTCCGCGTGGCTCCCGGCGGCACCGTCGAACACATAGTCGGAGGAGACATGGACCAGGGTCAGGTCATGTTCGACGGCGGTCCTCGCCAGCCGGGCCACGGCGGTGACGTTGATGGCCCACGCGGCCGTTCTCCCCTCCGGCGATTCGGCGGCGTCGACGGCGGTGTAGGCGGCCGCGTTGATGATCGTGGAGTAGTTCTTCCAGTTCCGCACGGTGAACGACGCCTCGGCCCCGAGGTCGAACTCACCGCGGCCGGCGAACTCGACGGACGCGTCGCCGTCGTACAGGTCCCGGAGCGCCTTGCCGAGCTGGCCGTCGGCGCCGAGCACGAGGATCTTCTTCGCCGGCATCGGGGCCACCTCCGCGAGGCGGGGGTGGGCCTTGTCCTTGTCCGAGAGCTCGGCCCGCTCCAGCGGCACGGGCCAGGGGATGTCCGCGGTCTCGTCCGCGAGGTTCAGGAAGGTGTACTGGCCCTGCGCGTCCGCGGACCAGTGGTCGTTGACCAGATAGGTATAGGCGGTGTTGTCCGCCAGGGTCTGGAACCCGTTGCCCACACCCCGGGGGATGAAGATGGCCTGGCTGGGGTCCAGCTCCGCGGTGAAGACGGCGCCGAAGGACGGGCCCTCGCGCAGGTCCACCCAGGCGCCGAAGATCCGGCCGGTGGCCACGGAAATGAACTTGTCCCACGGTTCGGCGTGGATCCCGCGGGTGGTCCCGGCCTTTTCGTTGAAGGAGATGTTGTTCTGCACCGGGCGGAAGTCCGGCAGGCCGAGGGCCACCATTTTTTCCCGCTGCCAGTTTTCCTTGAACCAGCCGCGGTTGTCGCCGTGGACCGGAAGGTCGTAGAGGACGACGCCGGGAATGGACGTTTCGTGCGCGGTGAACTGTTTGGAGAACTCGATCGGCATGCTCTACTGGCCCTGTTCCGTGTATTTGGCTTCGGTTGCCGCCTTCTGCGGACGCCACCAGTCCTGGTGGTCCCGGTACCAGGCGATGGTGTCCTCGATGCCGGCGTCGAAGTTGGAGAACCGCGGCGCCCAGCCCAGCTCGGTGCGCAGCGTGGCGGAATCGATGGCGTAGCGCAGGTCATGGCCCGGGCGGTCCACCACGTGGTCATAGGCGTCCGGGGCCTGGCCCATGTGCTTGAGGATCAGCTCCACGACGTCCTTGTTGTTCTTCTCGCCGTCCGCGCCGATCAGGTACGTCTCGCCGATCCGGCCCTTGGCGATGATGGCCAGGACAGCGGACGAGTGGTCGTTGGCATGGATCCAGTCCCGCACGTTCTCGCCCTTGCCGTACAGCTTGGGGCGGATCCCGTCGATGACGTTGGTGATCTGGCGCGGAATGAACTTTTCCACGTGCTGGTACGGGCCGTAGTTGTTGGAGCAGTTGCTGATCGTGGCCTGCAGGCCGAAGGACCGCACCCAGGCCCGGACCAGCAGGTCCGAACCGGCCTTCGTCGACGAGTACGGGCTGGAGGGGTTGTACGGGGTGCTCTCGGTGAACCGCTCCGGGTCATCCAGTTCCAGGTCGCCGTACACCTCGTCGGTGGAGATGTGGTGGAAGCGCTTGGAGTGTTTCCGGGCGGCCTCGATCAGCGTGTACGTGCCGATGATGTTCGTGTCCAGGAACGGGCGCGGATCGTGCAGGGAGTTGTCGTTGTGTGACTCGGCCGCGTAATGGACCACGACGTCGGTGTCCGCCACCAGCCCGTCGACGAGTTCCGCGTCGGTGATGTCGCCCTGCACGAAACGGAAACGCTCCGCCGGAAGGCCCTGTAACGACTCCAGATTCCCCGCATAGGTGAGCTTGTCCACAACGGTCACGCTGTGGCCCGTGTTTTCGATGACATAGTGCACGAAGTTGGAACCGATGAAGCCGGCGCCGCCGGTGACGAGAAGTCGCTGCATAATTCCTTACGGTACCCGATTTGCTGCGGCAGTTAGCGACCGCAATGATTGGGGCATGCGCGGAATAATACTTGCCGGCGGTACCGGCTCCCGACTCCATCCCATCACCATGGGAGTGAGCAAGCAGCTGGTCCCCGTTTACGACAAGCCGATGATCTACTATCCGCTGTCCACCCTTATCCTCGCCGGCATCCGGGACATCCTGATCATCACCACCCCGCAGGACGCCGAGCAGTTCCAGCGGCTGCTGGGCGACGGCTCCCGGTTCGGCGTCAACCTCAGCTATGTCCAGCAGCCTTCGCCCGACGGGCTGGCGCAGGCCTTCATCCTGGGCGCCGAGCACATCGGCAACGAACCTGTTGCCCTGGTGCTGGGCGACAACATCTTCTATGGCCCCGGCATGGGTGCGCAGCTGCGACGTTTCGAGGACATCGACGGCGGCGCTGTCTTCGGGTACTGGGTTTCGGATCCGACGGCGTACGGGGTGGTCGAATTCGACGGCTCCGGAAAGGCTATTTCCCTGGAAGAGAAGCCGGAGAATCCAAAGAGCCATTACGCGGTACCGGGGCTGTACTTTTACGACAACGAGGTCGTTGACATTGCGAAGAACCTGAGCCCCTCACCCCGGGGTGAGCTTGAAATCACCGACGTCAACCGCACCTACCTGGAACGCGGCAAGCTCCATGTCGAAATACTGCCCCGCGGGACCGCATGGCTGGACACCGGTACGTTCAGTGACCTGAACGATGCGTCCAACTTTGTCCGCACCACCGAGAACCGTCAGGGGCTCAAGATCGGCGCCCCCGAGGAAATTGCGTGGCGCCTGGGGTACCTGAGCGATGACGAACTGCGCGTGCGCGCTGAAGGCCTGGTCAAGAGCGGCTACGGAACCTACCTGCTCAGCCTGCTGTAGGCGCTGGTGGCGGGCGAGTGCCCGCAGGCGCGGAGCCACGCTTTTCTCCGCACGGAAGGCCCGTGTCAGACTCGTACTCGTGCCCCATTCCGCCCCCCAGTTGAAAACCGCAGCCCGACAGGTGCTCGCGTTGGCCTCCGGGGCCGTGGTCTTGTGGCTCATGCTGTGTTTTCAGCTCTTTGTCAACGTTGATCCGCCCAGCGTGCACCGCACGGACGCCGTCATCATGCTCGGGGGCGCCAGTTCCGAACGGCTTCCCGCGGCACGGCGCATCCAGAGCGAATTGAACATCCCGGTCCTGGTCCTGTCCCACACGGACACGTTCGGCAACAGGGCTGCGGACGATGCCTGCAGCGCAGCGCTGTTTCCCAACGCGTCGCTTGTCTGTTTCCGCCCCGAGGGCCTGGACACCCGGGGCGAGGCGCGGACCATCTCGCGGCTGATCGAGGCCAATAAGTGGACATCGGTCACAGTGGTGACCTCCAGCTATCACGTCACCAGGGCCGCACGGTTGATCGGGCAGTGCACGACGGCGGAGGTACAGATGGTGGCGTCGCACCCTGACCTTAATCTGTGGCAGTGGCTCCGGCGGTTCGTCGTCGAGACCGGCGGCCTGCTCGATGTGTCCCTGCGGCCCGAATGCGCCGCCGACGGTCATTGATGCCAGAATTGATGCTTAACCCTGGCAGTCGTTACAAACGGTCTGCCCGAGCAGAAGAGGAGGAGTACACAGTGGACGACACAGCCGACGAGACTCCCCCGCTCGTCGCGGCACCCCGGCACCTGCGCAGGCGGGTGTTTCACGAAGAGATCCCCGATCTGCTCCTTGTACCCGGCGTTCCGCCATTCGCCATCGGACCAGACGGGACAGGTACTGCCAAGCGACAGGCAGCGACGGCGAACCCTCGAGGTACTGCCGTCCAGCGCAAGCGGCGCGTCGCACTCCTGGGCGTGATAATTGTCTCTTTGGTCATCCCGGCACTCTTGATTGCACTGATTCTCGCCGGCTGAGCACCTTTATTCGCCTCGCACGGCGTCTACAGCGGGCATCCCGAGGCGTGCGGCAGATCCCGATTCAGAGATTCACCGCCCATTCCCGTAGCATCGATGCCGACGCCGTCCACAATCTCTCGGGGGAACAACCATGCCCAGCATCATGCCAATTTTCGGCACCCGGCCCGAGGCCATCAAGATGGCCCCTATCGTTGCCGCCCTTCAGCAGTCGGACCATTTTGACTGCATCGTCACGGTTACGGGTCAGCACCGGGAGATGCTGGACCAGGTCAATGAGCTTTTTGGAATCGTGCCGGATCACGACCTCAATATCCTGCAGCAGCGCCAGTCTTTGTCAGCGATCATGACCCGGACCATCGACGGTCTCGACAAACTCTTTACTGACAACAAGCCCGACGCCGTCATCGTCCAAGGCGATACGACGACGTCCACCGCCGGCGCCATCGCGGCTTTCTATCATGGGATCCCCGTGGTCCATGTAGAAGCCGGGCTTCGCAGCGGAGACCTGTTCTCTCCGTTCCCGGAGGAAGCCAACCGCAAAATGACGAGTCAGATCGCCAGCCTCCACCTTGCGCCCACCAGTGTCAGCAAGGCCAACCTGATCGCCGAAGGCATCAATCCCAGCGACATTGTGGTCACCGGCAACTCGGTCATCGATGCCCTGCTGACGACCGTCGGCAAGCAGATCCCCTTCACCGACCCCCAGCTGGAAGAACTCGCCTCCAGCGGCCGGAAGATCCTCCTGGTGACCACCCACCGGCGTGAGAACCAGGGCGACGCCATGCGCGGAGTGGGCCGTGCTTTGGCCCGGATCGCGGATGCCGAACCCGACCTGGTGATCGTACTGCCCGCCCACAAGAACCCGGTGGTGCGCGAAGCAGTGCTGCCGGCCATCGACGGCAAGCCCAACGTTATTGTCACCGAGCCGCTGGCCTACGGTGAATTCACGCGCATGCTCTCGCTCGCGCACATCGTCCTCACGGATTCGGGTGGAGTGCAGGAAGAGGCGCCAAGCCTCGGCAAGCCGGTGCTCGTTATGCGGGACAACACCGAACGGCCTGAGGCAGTCGACGCCGGAACCGTGACCCTGATCGGTACCGACGAAGAACGGATCGTCAAGGAAATCGACCGCCTCCTCCACGATCAGGATCACTTCGACTCCATGGCCAACGCCGTCAATCCCTATGGCGATGGCAAGGCATCCGAACGAACGGTCGCCGCAGTGGCGCATATGCTCGGCCTGGGCGGCCGCCTTCCTGAATTCGGCGAGGTCCAGCCGAGCGACCTGGCCCTGCACATCTGACCCTTCTATGGGTGGTGTCAAGCCATGAGTGTGGTGAGTTGGCGGTAGATCTGTCGGGCGATGATCCTCTTGAGGCAGCGGCGGATTTCCCGGCGTGTTTTGCCTTCCTGTGTGCGGCGGTCACAATAGGCGCGGGTATCCGCATCGGAGGCCATGCGGGGTGCGGGCGATGATGTCCAGGGCCTGGTTCAGCTGCCTGTCGCCGTGCCGGTTGAGGCGGTGTCGGGTGGTGTTGCCGGAGGATGCCGGGATCGGGTTCACGTCGGCGAGGGCGGCGAAGCCGGCTTCGGAATGGATGCGGCCGCGGTGGGAGTAGGCGGTCAGGATGATGGCGCCGGTGACCGGTCCAAGGCCCCGGAGATCCCGGAGGCCGGGGGCCATCTGATCCACGAGTTGTGCCAAATCGGCTCGGTTGGTGTCCAGTGCGCTGGTGTGCTGGAGCACCGCGGTGGCCACACGTCTGGCCTCGGATCGGGCAACTTTTGTGCTGATGCCGTCTGTTGGGCGCTCACGCCAGGCCGCGATCGTGCGGAGCTGTTGGTCCGTGATGGCCTTGCGTGCGTCGATGCCAAGGTCCGTGGTGCGGGCCAGCGCGGTCAGGGCATGTCGGTCGGCGGTGCGTTGACCGTCCATGGATCGACGGGCGGCCAACAGGACACGCAGGGCGTCCCGTGCCCCTTCGGCCCGCGGCTGGATCAGGGCTGCGGTGTCGGTGCCGAGCACGGCCCGGGCAGCGGCGTGGGCGTCGATCTCATCGGATTTGCCGATGGCGCCCCGGTTTTGCCGCTTCGGCGGTCTGGCCTCACATACGCGAAGGCCGGCGGCGTGGAGGGCCCGGGTCAGGCCTGCCCCATAGGAGCCCGCGCCTTCGACCGAAACCAGGACTTCCCCGGTTGTCCGTCGCTGCATCCAGCTGACGGCACGGGAAATGCCTGCCTGGCTGGCCGGGAAGGTCGAGGTGCCGATGACCTGACCGGTCGCCGATGCCAACACAGCGTAGGTGTGGGTCCTTGAGTGGGTATCCACCCCGATGACGTGCGTGTACTTCTCTGCCACGATTGTCCACCCGCTTTACCGTGCTGTCCGCTCCGAAAGCCAACAAGGCACCGGTGGCTCCTTCGAGCGCTGCATTCCCGACGCCGTCTCCTTTGCCGGGGAAAGGAACGAGCGATTTCTCCCGGGCGCCCGTGGCCGCATCCAGAATTTGAGGCTGATCAGCCAGTCCCGTGCATCCCCGGCGATCTTGAGCACTCCTCCACCGGCGCGGAAGAAGGTAGCCGTCGGGTCCGGAATGCTCGAGAGTACCTTACGGTAGCGTCTAAGGACGACGGAAGCTTCTGCGCCGATTGTGGTCAGCGAAATGACGGGCCCCAGCGCCGTGTCGAGGGATTGCAATCCGACCGTGGCACCCGCAGTGATGGCCGGGCGGCCGAGAGCGGCTCCCGTTCCTGCAGCAAGCGCCAGGGTAAGTACAGTTCAACCGCTCCGGTCTGACTATGCACCTGTCGGTCCTGCCGCGGGAACCTCTATCCGTTAAGGTTCGCTTTTGAGCCTAGTCGCTGTGGCTCCAATACGAAGCCACAACTCGGTGACAGAAACGTAGTTTCAGCTCAGGATTAGGAACGGATTTTCAGACCCAATGCGTAGTGAAAGCTTCGATTGAGGAGTCCGAGTCCTTGCGCCGAAAGACCCGAGCCCTCACATGGCCTTGGTTTGGGGACGCCAAAAACGAAAATTCAACATCCCCAGAGTACGGACGTCGCTCAAGGACTGACTGCTTTCCGGCAAGATGAACGGCTAGTTTCTCACCCTGCGCGGGCCAACAACGAAGAGTCACCGTCTCCCGGCTACGGGTAAGTGAATAGGGCAATGGCTCCTGCCAGGCACCGAGTTCAAGATCCATCGCCTCCGCGGCCAACAAGTGCTTGAAGACCCACCCGATTTTGCTGTGGGGTACACCGGGAAGGATAAGGCTAGAAACCTTGTATCCTGCCGTTCGGGCTTCGCTCATGAGCGGACCCACATGGGATGCCAGATGATGATCGCCTGAGCCAACCGCCACTCGAATGGCTGTCCGTCGTTGTCCGCGGAACAGAATGTCCTTGGCCCGGCTGTTCAGGGACTGCCTCGATTCTTCAGAAACTCCCCCCGCCATGAAGTTCAGGATCTGGGGGGCCGCATTGAACAGATAATCACCCACACGATATTGGGGAGCCCCCAGCAGTACTCGCCCTACCCCCAGCGTGACTCCATGCAAAAGGGCCGCCGTTCCGCCTTTCGACGAACCTGCAAACATGACGTCACTCAAATCGACACCCTGTTCATCCACCAACTTGGCCAACAATCGTTGCGTCTCACGGAATATCGAGTCATCCCCGTGATCCAACCAGTAGTACGATCCCTGGCGCCCAAAGTCATCCAAGACGAACGCTTTGGACAAGTTGTTGCCTTCGACCGTAGCCCGGTAGTTGAAGGTGAAATCATATTCAGGTCCGATAGCCGAAAAGACAACGAGGAGCTTCTTGGGCAAGCGCTCGGAAACAGGACTGTCCAAAATGTAGTTCAGAGATCGTCCAGAGTCATGCCGGCGCCAGCCCAGACCAGCCCTGCCCACTCCACGATCCTTCAGCAGGAACCCGGAAAACCTCAGGCCAATCCTGAGATCGCCACCTTGTCCCCCGAGTTCTACTCGCTGAACCGGCCGTGAAAGCTCGGAAACAGAGATAGCAGCAGCCGATGTCGATTCGACGTGTAATTCCGCAATTTGCACATCTTCAAGCCAGAACGCAGCACTGTGACCATGAGCGACGATCCGGACTCCTGCGGGTAAGGCGATCCTCAGCCCCCAGACACGTTCTGCCGCCACTTGGCAATCCACAGAAAGGGCGTCACCGTCGTCAACTGTTTGCCCGCCCGTCGGTCCTTGGCTGACTACTGGCCCCAGTTCTTCTTCTACGGCCGTTCTAAACGATCGAGCCAGGACGTGCTGGGCATCTGTGTATTTCACGGCCAATCTAGCGTCCACGGTCCGTTCCGGCCGCTGCACCCAAGATCTCTTCGCAGAGAACGGCGAGTACATCGCGTTTGTTGAATCGCTCTTCAACAAACGCTTTTGCCAGCGCGGCAGCCGCACTCCAACTCTCGGTGGAGTCATTGGCTGCATTTATCTTCTGAACCATGTCCGGGACGCTGGCCACCAACCATGAGGTGGGGTATATCTGGTCCGCTCCCGGCCAAGCAAGGCTGACAGGCACGGCGCCCGCCGCTGCACCATCGGCAAGTGTCAGGTGGAACGACTCAAAGTCGCTCACGGAGAGCACAATTCCGATCTTTTCGTACCAGTCCGCCATGTCGTCGCCGTGCGGATCGAAGACCACGGCATCAGTAAGGTCCGGATCCGAGGCGATTCTCAGGTACTGCCCTTCGTAGTACTGCATCTCTGAGGGCCGGGCTGCCATCCAGGGGAATTCTTCCGGACGTTTTCCCTTAATGAAGAGCTTGTACCTTGCATCTACCGCCCGGAGTTGTTTCAGGACGTCCAACGCCTTATCCAGGTGCTTTTGGGCGGGCACTATGCCGACAATGCCCAGATTGAACCTGCTGTACCCGGTTTTCGGCCGGGATAGGCCGTGAACGTCGACGGCGTTCGGCACCACGACGCATTTACTTGCGGGGACGCGGTGATCACGGACTGCGATATCAACAATATGTTGGCCGACGAAGATGGCCTCATCGACGTTCGAGAATTCGATATCCTTCAGGTAGGGCCGGAATATCTCTTGCGAATGCACCCGCGTCACCATTCTCTGATGAGGCAGTTTGTTCCGGGAATACCAGACAGCATTGCCCAAAGCCCACTCGCAGAATACGACGTCGGCGTCGGCGAGCAACCGCAAGCTCACGTCCTCGTCGTGCTTATTGTGGTCGAGCCACTGGTCGACGATCACTTTGTGCCCGTCGCGTCGGAGTTCCTCGACCAGCCCTGCGGCAAACTTGAGGTCATGTCCGGCCACAAGGACGGTCTTCGTCCCCACGGACTTGTCCTCCCCGTTTTTCGGCTCCGGGACCCGAAGCAGTGGCCGGCGAAGCGTGAGCTCGTGCGGCACCGATGGAGGTCGGACAGCGTCGATCCGGGGCGATCCCGAGGCCGGGCGCCCCAGCTGTGCCAGACCCAGACCGCTGACAGTCAGATCGTCCTCGGAAAAGCCGACGCTGCTCCAGGAACCGAAGGCCGTGGCCGTCAAAAGGTCCTCAAAGACGGTGCGATCGGCAAGGCCCTGGGGCAGCGTGCCGATGAAGTCCATCCCTGCTGCCGCTGCCTGTTGCTGCGCGTCGGCGAGATCCCTTGCTTCGAGGACCCCGTTCTGTCCCGCGGCCGTCCGCTCGGCAGAAAAGATAAGCCGCGGCTGTACGGTCTGAAGATTGATCGAGGCCAGAACATCCGGTTCCGTATCCTCGAGGAATATCGCATACGACGGCGTCTCCGGCGCCCGGACTGTCAGACCCGCCGTGCGGAGTGCGTAGGCCAGCCGGTGGGCGGCCGTATGTCCACGATGAATGAGCCTGTACGCAAGCCAAACATCACGGAACCTGACGTCTTCGTGGTTCATCCATTCACCCATGAGCAGCCGGGCTTCGTCTTGGCCCTTCACAACAGGAACGAGGCCGTTGAATACCTCGTCAACCCCCTGGCCGGTGCCGCTGACGACCGCCCCTCCCGACGCTGCAATTTCCATGACGCGGCGGGAGAACATGGTCGGCGATGCATCGACGGAGTTCACGTTAATGTGGACCGGATGCGCCTTATAGGCGTCGACCATTTCAGGGTACGTGAGTCCTCCGCGAACGAACCGGTCCAGTCCGGCCGGAAAGCGGTACGGGCTTTCCGGATTTAGATGCTGCCGGTCATAGATCGAGAGTCCGAAGCCTTTTGCCGCGTTCAGCAGTTGGGCCAGCTCAGCGGAGCGCTTGGGGTATTTGTCTCCGTAGTAGGAGCCGGCGTAGGTGACCGAATGTACGTACGGCCGTTGCGGCGGCAGAATGTTATGAAGCAGCGGCTGTGCATAGAACGGCATCGACGCGACGGTCTTGAGCCGTGCCCCCGCGTTGACCTGATACTTGCGGATGCAGTCGGCATCCGTGGTGAACACGTGATCGAAGTACTTGGCGGTGATCCGGAAGCGGTTGAAGTGCACCGGATCTTCCTTGTTCCAGAAGATCGTGGGAACACCATTTGCATTGCAGTGGGCAAGAAGGGACTTCAGGGTTTCGAACTCGTCGTCCCCGTAGAAGCCGACTTTCCGGTGCCACAATCCCTCTATGCCCTCCCACGCTGACTCAACGAACAACACATCGAGGGGACGTTCGTGCAGCTGGTTTGTCCAAGTATCTGGACGCAGGACCACGAATTCGGCCTCCGGCGTCAGGCTTTCCAACGTGAATTGGTCCGCGATGATGCCGATCCTCAAGTCCTTGAGGCCGGCACCAGTCACGGGCTTCTTCGGTGCTTGGACCCGGCGATAGGCAGCCGCGGCAACCTGGCCTGTGCGGGCCCAGGTTCGCTTCTCGACTGTCCAGAGGCGCGAGCGGCGCCCCAACGACATCCGCAGTTCAGGGTCTTTGCCCAGTATCATCAGTGCATTTGCCAAGGATTCCGGATTCCCCGGTTCGCATAGCAAGGCACGCTCTTGTTGTGGACCTGCGAGATCCCGGGACGGCGCCAAATCGCTGAGGATCAAGGCCTTTCCGCTGGCCATCGCTTCCAGCGGTTTGAGGGGCGAAACCATTTCAGTCACAGGCAGGCGACGTCGCGGGCAAGGCATGATGTCGAAAAGGCTGACGTAGTCCGGCACAGATTTAGCCGGCACCCGCCCGGTGAAGACCACGCGGTCCCGGATCCCTAACTCAGCTGCCGTATTTTTGAGTTCGCGGAGCTGCTTGCCATCTCCCACCACGACAAGGCGTGCATCAAGTCCTTGGTCGACTACGAGTCTCGTAGCGGCGAGCAGATCGGCGATTCCCTCATACGCAACCAGGCTTCCGGTATAGCCGATGACGATTGAACCATCGGGCAATCCGAGCTTGTCGCGGAGCGACCGCTCCGGAGGCATTGGCTTAAATTTGTCCGTGTCTACAGAATTCGGCAGGAGGGTGATTCTTGTGGGCTCGACGCCGCGGCGCACGAGTTCATCCTTCACCTGGGCGGTGATGGCCAGGACTTCATCTGCTTCCCGCGCCACCATTGTTTCCAGCTGTATGGCAAGACGGTACCGGTCAGTGTCAGCCCACCCCGGTTTGTCAGACAGTTCTGTAATTTCCCAGAGACCGCGTACCTCGTAGACGAACGGCAGCCCCAGCCGGCGCGCGGCCGTCAGTGCAGGCAGCGCGGTGACGTAGTTTGACGCGGCGTGGATGACTGCAGCCCGGCTGCGTTGGGCCTCACGAACAAAGATGTCCACGGCATCGGTCAGGTAGTGGTCCAACCTGTCCGTAGTCCAGCTCGGTCCGGGGTTGAAAACGTGCGGAACCCCGGAGATTTCGGCGCTGAATCGACGCCGTTCCGGGGCTGCTACGTCGGTGTTGGCGTCCCACGGATAGCCGGGGCGCGCCACAATGAATATGTCCTCATGGCTGCCACGCATACCAGCTACGAGGCCTGCGGTACGGGTTGCATACCCATTGCTGTTGTACTTGCCCGTACTGTGGGCGCAGTACATGACCCGCCCTCGTTCGACGAGATAGCCGGGATTGGGTTGCCGTGGCGACAGGAAGGGTGGCGAGTTCAGCAGCCTATCCTGGCCGAGTATATTTTCGATGAGCTGACCATCGGTCTCGGAGACTTCCGCCAGCAATTCGCGGTTGGCCCCGATGCGGCCCGCCGGGACGGAAATGGCGCCGCGTACAAAGTATTCGTGACGGACCAGCTTCATGAGTGCCCCCTTGGAGGGGGATCCGGCAAAGTCGCTCACGAGCTGAGCATATTCGTCGGCGTACGCCGTTTGCGGATCAGTCGTGGACGCCGGCTGATCCGCAAGCGGCCCGGCAGGAAGCCTGGTTCCCATGTCTGGCGTCACACCAGAGTCATCGATCCTGGCGCCTCGGGAGGGCATCATCGATTTAGCCAGCCGTGCGGGGAGGCTGAGCGCAGCGTTGGCAGGCTCGGTGATCATCCGTCCCAATCGCAGACTCTTCGAGCGCCGAAGTGCACTCAGTGTGGCCTTGAGCGCATGGTTTTCACGGCTGAGGGCGGCGTGTTTGGTCTTGAAATCATCCCGCGCGCGCCTCATTGCCCCAAGACGCTGCTCCAAATCGGCAGCCTTGCGCGTCGCCGACCTCTCGCTGCGCAGCAGACGCTCGTAGTCCGTGACGAGGGAATCGAGGTCCCCCGCGTACCGCCTGCGTTTGGCCAGTTGAACGGCAGAGACTTGCGCGATCTCGTCCGGATATTTCATGCGCCGCCGCTCTCCGTCTGCATCGTTGGCTGCCTACTCCCAGAGTCCGCGAGTATCGACAACGGGTTTGCCGGCCACCAGATTGCGGTCCATGGCCTTGAAGTCATCGTGATCCACCAGCAGCAGCACCGCATCAGCCGCGGCCACCGCCGATTCGAGCTCTTGCAGGGAAACATTTGCCAGGCCGGACAGCTGCCGTGGAAGCCGGTCCACATGCGGCTCGACGACGAGAAGATCCGCACCGTCCATTTTGCTGCTCAGCCGCTCCACAATGGCAACAGCCGGCGACTCCCGGAGGTCATCGATGTTGGCTTTGAACGCCAGTCCCAGAACGGCGATCTTGGGCGACACAATATCGCCAACGGCGTCGACAACCTTCTTCACGACCCAGTCGGGCTTCGAGTCGTTGGTCTCGCGTGCCTGCCGGATCAGCTGGGATTCCTCGGGGGCAGCAGCGACGATGAACCAGGGATCCACGGCGATGCAGTGGCCTCCCACTCCGGGACCAGGCTGCAGGATGTTGACGCGGGGGTGATGGTTGGCCAGTTTGATGAGCTCCCACACGTTGATCCCCAGCTTGTCGCTGATGATGGACAGCTCGTTGGCAAAGGCAATGTTCACGTCGCGGTAGGAGTTCTCCACCAGTTTGGCCATTTCGGCCGTGGCGGCGTCCGTGACGAGGATCTCGCCCTGGCAGAAGACCGCGTACAGCGCTCTGGCGAGCTCGGCGGCCTTCGGGGTCAGCCCGCCGACGATGCGGTCGTTGGTGACGAGTTCGATCATGATGCGCCCGGGGAGGACACGCTCCGGGCAGTGGGCCACATGGATGGCGGGCTTGTCGTCAGCTCCATCCAGGCTCAAATCGGGCCGCAGGCTGATGAGGTAGTCGCCGAGGAGCTGCGTAGTTCCCGGAGGCGAGGTCGACTCGAGGATGATGAGTTCCCCCCCCACCAACTGGGGTGCGATTCCCTGGGCAGCAGCCTTGATATAGCTGACGTCAGCCGTGTGATCGGGATTGAAGGGCGTAGGGACAGCAACAATGTAGGCCTGCACAGAAGGCGTCTCGGTTGAGGCACTCAGCTTCTTCTGGCTGACAGCACCCGCAACGTAGGAGGCCAGATCAGGTTCCACAAAGGGCACCTCGCCACGGTTGACTGATTCGACGGTGCCCGAGTTAACATCCACGCCGATGACGTGGATGCCGTTGCCGGCCAATACGGCCGCAGTGGGCAGTCCAATGTAGCCCAGTCCGATGACGGCTACGGTTTCGATGGTATTCAAGGTTCCCCCAGATTAGACAGAGACTTCATCTCTGTAATTGCCAAAAAATTTCAATGTTCCGCTCGCCAGTAATTCCGCGTCGTCTATGGCCCAGGTATGACCCGAAGACAGCCGCTGCTGGCAGTAGTTAAACCTGTCCGACGAATAAACGGCGCCGCCGCTGGAGACGACGCCCTGCAGGAACCGGGTGTCTTCTCCCCTGCCGACTGCCGCGAACGGGACTTCGCGGAAGGTGTCCGCCAGGCCCATGATGGTTGGGCCCATGACCATCCGCGTATACCGGTGCTCCCAGTCGGCGAAGCGAAGAACCGTGGCATTGTGCGCGGCCAGGTACATGTAATGCGCCTGCTTGCCCACGACGTCTGCGCGCGAGTATTCCAGTGCGTAGACCTGGTCACTCAGGTAGTGGGGCGCGTAGTAGTCGTCATCATCCATCTTGGTGAGGACAACGCCAGAAGCCGCGGAAACGCACATATTGAGGCACTCCCCCAAAGGAACTGACCGCGGGGCGGTCAGCTGCCTCATTTCCTTGACGCCGTATTTTCCCTGTAACCGTAGCAAGAGCGCCGGATCCGGCTCAAATCCGTGAGTCAGCAATACGAGTTCAACCTCTACGCCAACCTGGCCGCCGATGGTGCTAAAGACGTGCTCAAGTTGACCCGGGCGGATGGTGGAGACCAGTGCCGATACCGTGGGGCGCACTGCTGTCCGGACCAGGCCAGGGGCGACGGCCGCTATCACCTGGTTACTGCGGGCACGATAGGTGTGATCCCGCCAGATCCGCCGCTGACCGCGATGCAATTGCCGATCTCCCAGCTCGGGGTTGCGATGTAGGGCCCGCAACAGATTTTCAGCTTCACCTTGGCTCTTAATGCTGAAAATTTCATCCGGTTCAAAGTATGAGCCGATCGCAGGACTCGGAGTAGTGACCACGTTGGAGCCGGAAGCAATGATTTCGAATATCCGGCGTGAACACATGGTGGGTGAGTCCACTACGGAGTTAACGTTCAGGAAAGTTTTGTAGGCTTTGTACGCCGTGAGCATTTCAGGGTAATCCAGTGAGCCGACAATCCGGCTGGCGAAGGGCTCCGGAAACTGGTATTTCGGTTCACCTCCCATTTGGCGCGAGAATATTTCCAGGCCTGTTTCCATGGATGCCGAGGCATCGAGGGCTGCCGTCAGCAGGAGGTCCAACTGTTCACGGCGTTCGGGGTACTTCTCGGTGAAATACATTCCGCCAAAGGCCACGTCGCGTTCGTGCCAGCCAAACTTCGGCCGGACGGGGTTGTGCAGGACCGGCTGGGCAGCAAAGGCTAGTACAGCCACCCGGTCGTGGCCGAGATCCCGCGAATACGCCTCCAGTTTGTTGGCGTCGCTGGTGAAGACGTAGTCGAACAGTTTCGCGGCCCCAAGGAAGTCGTCATAGTGAGGGGGGTCTTCCTTGTTCCAAAAAACACTCGGGATATCACGTCCCTTGCACCACGTTGTCAGCTCGTTCAATACCGAACCCTGCGCGTGGTCCTGTCCGGCGATCTTGCCGGCCCATAATTTGTCGGGACCTGCCCACGCCGATTCCACGAACAAGAGATCGACGGGATGCTCCGCCAGTTGTTCCTTCCACGTCTTCGGCGACAGCGGCATGCAGTCCCATTCGAGCCCAAAGGCCATCATCGAGAAGTCATCGAGCACGACGGCGACCCTGGGCATCCGTGGGGACACTTCCCTGTCCGGCGCGACTGTCGTCGGACGGAACCTCAGACGCCGTTTCTTTCCGCGCCCGGTCCACACCCCCTCCGCGCCTCTTAGCGTCTCGAGCTTGCGGTGGCCCGCCTCCATAGCTTCACGGGCCAACCAAGTACGGACTTGCTGTGGGCCGCCGGACCGGAGGTGCCAAAGGAACTTGCGTACTGTGCCAAGCTGAAATGCCGTCACGCTCGCGACCGCCGGAGCGAGTTGCGGTCACTGACGTCAGCGACCGCCAGGTCATTGATCATGCGGCGCCTCAGTTTCAGGGCGCCGATCCGGTCCCCCGCGGCAAGTTTCTGCGTGAACATGCGGTACCACTTGACCACGTGTGCTGGGGTGCCGTCCGCGAGCAGTTCACCCTCATCGATCCAGATTGCCCTGTTGCACAAGTCAAGGACCGTCGACATGCTGTGGCTGACCAGAAATACCGTGCCCGCTTGGCCAAGTAGTTCCAGCATGCGTTTGCGGGTTCTGTCCTTGAATTGAGCATCGCCGGTGTTCAGCGCCTCATCGATAATCAGAATTTCGGGATCAATGGCTGCAGCGATGGCAAAGCGAAGCCGGGACGACATGCCCGCAGAGTACGACTTCATCGGCATGTGGATGGCCTCGTCCAAACCGGATAATTCAACAATGGCCGCATATTTGTCGTCGATCTGCTTCCGGGTCATCCCCATGGCCAGGCAGCCGAGCACGATGTTCTGATCGCCGGATAATCCGGGAATCAGGGCCGCATTCACCCCAAGCATCACCGGCGTCGATGTGGCATACACGGCACCCGAGGTCGGCGGTATCTGCCCGCCCACCAGCTTCAGGAGTGTGCTCTTGCCGGAACCATTCCTGCCGATGATGCCCACAGCCTGACCGTGTTCTACCACCAGGGACATTTCCTTGAGGGCCGTCACATTCACGGTTTTTGTTCGGCTACGGGCGGACCCCATGCCCGCCCACCCAGCACGGCTGCTCGAAGAATCCTCTTTACTCCGGGAAGTGGTCCGGTACGTCATGCTGACCTTGTCAATGACTACCGCTGGGCTGTCCTGGATGAAATTCAGGTCAGAGTTCTCGGCCATACGTTTCTTCCCCCTTCCAGAAGAAAACCATCCCGATCACCAGGGCAGAGACAGACCACAGCGCCAGGATGACCCAGGCACGCCACGGGCCAGCATGTCCATAGAGCACGCATTCACGAGCCAGATGCAGGATGTTGTAGAGGGGGTTGAACTCCATGATGGCCTTCACCACCGGGACGCCGTCGAACCGGTCGATGGAGAAAAACATGCAGGAGGCATACATCCACAAACGCATTGCATACGAGATCAACTGACTGGCATCGTTGAAGTCTGATACAACCCTCGCGAGAATGAGCCCGACGCCAAGGTTGAAGACAAACTGAAGTGCGACGATGGGGATCAACATCAACCATCGCCAGGAGATTTCCTCGGATGGCGGCAGGACGATGACCAGGATGAGCATTGTGATCAGGACAGGAATATTTGACAGGAGCTCGCGTACGTTGGCCGCGAGGACCAGGCTGGCACGCGGAAATTGAAAAGCATGGATGACGTTTTTATTCGAAGAAATAACGCGCGACGAAGTGACGATGGCCCGGGTTGACATCTGGAAAAGAAATACGCCAATAATCAGGAAGGAAATGAAGTTGTCAACGCCGCCCCCGGATTTCAGCAGGACACCCATGATCAGATAAAACATGAGACCGTTCAACAGCGGACTTAGCACAAGCCAAGCCCGTCCTAAGCGATCCTCCGCGTTGCCCGTCTGGACCCGCGCCTGTGCGTCGTAAAAAACGAAGTGCCGGTAGTCCCAGAGGGACACGAGGTAGTCCAGGAAGGGCGGCCGCGCCCCTACCCGGCGCAGGCCACGCAAGTTGACGGAGGTTGCAACCGCTGTAGGTTGCGGCCCCTTCGGAGTAGCGGACATCTCAGTGCTCAAGAACGAGCCTCCATCAGTTGCTCATAAGCCAGCGTCATGGACAGCGCATTTGCAGTCCACGTGCGGTCGTTCAGCACAGCGCGCCTTCCTGCCTGTCCCAAACGGACCCGAAGCTCCTCGGAACCGAGAAGCGTCTCCAGTTTAGTGGCGATGTCATGGCTGTCCCCCGCACTAGCCAGCAGCCCGTTGGTGCCGTCAATCACAATTTCCGCAAGTGCCGGCAACCTGCTCGCCACCACTGGCCGGGCACATGCCAACGCCTCGACGGGTTTGAGGGGCGTCACTGAACGTGTCACTTCGAGGTCCTTGCGCGGCACCACGAAGACGTCGAGTGCCTGATGGTAGCGGGCCGTCTGTTCCCGCGGCACCCGGCCAGGAAAGATGATGCGGTCGCTGAAGCCACCTTCACGGGCCAGTTCCTGCAGTGCCGGTTTCGATGCGCCATCGCCCACGATCATCAGGCGCAGATCCGGGTGCCTCGGTGCGAGTAACGTGAAGGCCGCGATGAGGTCCTCGATCCCTTCGTAGGGGACCAAGCTGCTGACCGTACCGATGTAGGCTCCCTCTTCAGGAAGGCCGAGCTCTCGTCTCGCGGTGAACGGGTCCAGCGGTTCCTCCAAGAATTCCCCGCCAACGGCATTTGGCGTAATGATGATTCTCTCGTCCGGAATCCCGGCGGCCAGAATGTTGGCCTTCATAGCCTCCCCCAGAGTCACCACCAGGTCCGCCGAGACCATGATTTCTGCCTCGCGCTGCTGGAACAATCGGTACTTTTCGCTGCCGCGGGCCGCTGGCCCACGGGTGGATGCCCAGGTATCGGCCAGCTGACCGCGGACTTCGTAGACCCAGGGGATTCCCAGTGCCTCGGCCACAGCACGGACCACCATGCCATTCGCGTAGTGGGTTGTGGTGTGCAGCACGCTGGGCTTGAAATCCAAGGCCACGCGGAGCAATTCGTCCGCCTGCTGTTGCAGGCGGGCATCCGAAGTTGAAGCAAGCTTTGCGGGAAGGAGCCTCTGGTAGCGGATTCCATCAATAACGTCGCTGGGCCGCGCAAATAGCTTTCCCACCTGCACGGGATAGCCAAGCCGTGTGGCAGCCAGAACATCCCAGCCTGCCTCTTGCTGCGCCAACAGAATGGAGTGGGAGCGCTGGGCATAGCCGCTGCTTGTGTGAGGAAGCGAATTCGTCAGCAAGTGGAGCACCCGGCCAGCGACGGGAACGAAGTCCCGCCGGCGCCCCAGGGAAGGCGTCGCGCCTTCAAGCACCCGCAGTTCTCCGGCGAGCCATTCACGTTGGGGCGATTCCGCTTCGGTGGAGCTCCCCAGGACGTCGACGGCGTCGCTGAAGGCGCCGTCATACCAGAACCGCCGTGCCAATGCTGGCTTCAGACCCGGAGCTCCATGCGCCGCCGACAAATGGACATCCGCCAGCTCCGGCAGGTTTGCGGCGAGGGCGACGTCGGCCAGCCGCCGTGCTTGCTCCCCCGTCGTGTTCCGATCTGCGGCGAGACGGAGGCGTCGCTTGACGTCTCCGTCATCACCTCTCGCGAGTGACGCGAGAAGTACAGGTACAGCCACTGAGGACTTCGGCGCGAGAGCGCCGGTGAGACGAGCAATCGGGCGGACTATCGATGCAGGCAGCCGCCGCGAAATCTGGAGGAAAAGCAACACCGGGTCGTCGGACAGATGCTGCCCCACGGTACTTGCGGCAAGGCGGACATTTCTTAGGAGCTGGATCATGGGTTAACTGCGGATGGTTTGCCCAAAAGCTCCAGAATCAGCTCCATATAACGGCCCGCCAGAAGGTCATACTCAGCGTTGTCCTTGACCCATTGCCGGCTGTCACCGTTCCGGACAAGGCGGCCCCGGTCGGTGGCAAGTTCGCGCCACAACGCTGCCACTGCCTCGGGATCGCTTGCGACAATGTCACCGGCGTCGGCATCCGCGATGACCCGGGCCGCCTCGCCCCGCACAATCGCGGTGACATGCCGGCCAACGGCCAACACTTCATACGTCTTGGACGGAACAGTGGTCTCAAAGGATTTCCAGTCGTCCCGCAATGACACGAGGCACGTGTCGGCCGAGGAGTAGCGGTCCATCATGGCTTGGCCATGCAACGGTGGGTGGAAGGTCACTGGCGCTTTCAGGTCTAATGCAAGCCGTTCGAGGGCCGGCCGCTGGGTGCCGTGGCCAACCATATGGAGGCGCATTGAGTCTCCAACGAGGGCGCTGGCGCGCACGGCCACTTCCAGACGCTGGCTCTCGCCATGATTCCCCAGATACAGTGCTTCGAAAATGGGCTTGGCCATATCCGGCGGATCCATCACAGGTATGGCGTCCAGATGGACTCCATTGCTGACGGTTGCCACATTTAGGACTCCCCGCGCCCGCAATGTCTCCGCAAATCCCTCGGTCACGGTGACGACCAGATCCGCGCGGCGCTGGACAAAGTCCACCACACGTTCCACCAAGCTCTTGACGCTTCCCTGAATGATCCGGGCGTCGCGGGCAAGATCCGGCCAGGCGTCGCGCATCTCAACGATCAGGGGAACTCGCCGCAGCTTTGCCAGGACATAACCGGAGGCCAAGGACGGAAGGCTTGGAGCGGTGACAATGATGACGTCGGGTTTGCGGACTAAAAGGCCGGCCGGGATGGACAACGCCGCGGAAAAACACTGATCCAGCAGACGCGCTGCGCGGGAGTTGCCGTGGCGCAGGTACGGTACGCGCCAGATCACTTCGGTGAACTGCCCCGCCTGCTTCAGGAAGGGCCGGCCGGCGGCGGTCCGTGGCAGGCCTCGGCGGCCGAACGGGTAGTGCGCAACCGGCGTGACCACATCGATGTGCCAGCCTGATCTGGAGAATTCCTTGATCATGGCAGTCCAGCGCCGCTGCGGCGGGCTGGACTCTGGCCAGTAGGAATGAGTCAGCAATGTCAGGCGGACGCCGGGCACACTGGATCCTTCGGAGGTGCGGGCAGCACCGAGTTTCTCGCGCATCGTGGTTACTTACCGGACCTGCCGGGTGCGCTGCCGCTCTTTCCGCCCAGAAAGCGGAAGTAGGCAAACCCTGCCGCCAGGAGGACCAGCACTGTCAGCGCCTGGACCCCAAGCGGGCTGCCGGCGGCGGTGGTCGCCGCAGAAAGGACACTCGCGGCAACAACTGCCGGTGCGGCAGAAGCCGGGTTGTCAGGGGTGGGCGCCGCTGACGGCCGGCCGCCTGCCGGAGCAGCCGAGGGCGTGGCCGTTTCGGCGGCCTCAGTTGCAGCGGGCTCGGACGCTGCCACGCGGGCGGGCAATGACGCAGTCTGGCCCGCCGGGGCCTTGACCGGGGCGGGCGCCACAACTACGGCAGCCGGGGTGTCGGAGGGAGGTACGGGGGCCTGAGCCGGGGGCACGTCGGTGTTCGGTGCCCCCGGGGTGACAGCGGGGGGCGCAGTGTCAGAAGGCGGAATCGGTGCCGGATCAGAAGGCGGAATCGGTGCCGGATCAGAAGGCGACGGTACGATGGGAGTCGCTGGATCCACTGGCGCCGGTTGCGTGGGTGCGGGATCCACCGGCGGCGCCGTTGACGGAGCAGGATCCACAACGACCGTCAGAGGGTCCGGTATGACCTCTGCATGGGCGGCAGCTGCCGCCCCCATGATCACCCCAGAAACCGTCAGAACCAGAATGCCGTTCAACGCCGCCTTACCGAGGCGGCCATGCAAATTCAACAATAGTGCTCCCCCAAAATGCGAGTTCTAATTCGTCGTGCACGGATTTCCGGCAGAACTGGCCTCGCTGTCAGCTGTGCTTCAAAGTGCCACGACCTTGTCATTCTACTCGACGGCACCTCGATGACTTGCCATGGCCCTCGGTACCGCCGGAGTCAGGCTCAGACCCCTATCCCGGCCGGGATAGGCTAGGAGGATGCACCAGCTCTACGCCCAGGGTTCCGTCCGTCCGCTCCTCCGTATGCTGGCGGCCGCGGCAGCCGCGGCCGCCGCCGGGCTGGTATTGAGCGGCTGCGCGCCGGTCGTGGACGTCGCCCCCGCGAAGGATGCCGCCAGTGCGGCCTGCGCGCCGATGATGCTGGCCCTGCCCGACGCCATCGGCGAGGCCAAGCTGCGGAAGACGAACAGCCAGGCGACGGCGGCGTGGGGTGATCCCTCCCTCGTGGTCCTGCGCTGCGGCGTCAACGTCCCCGGACCCACCACGGACCGCTGCGTCACCGTGAACGGCGTCGACTGGGTCATCAAGGAAGGCGACCCGGTGTGGACGCTGACCACGTTCGGGCGCGAGCCGGCCACGGAGATCCTGATGGATCCGGACAAGGTCAGTTCGGCCACGGTGCTGGCCGATCTGGCCGTCCCCGCCGCGAAGATCGCGGCGACACGCAACTGCGTGGGCCAGGAAGACCTGCAGAACCTGCCGACCAGCAAGTAGGGCCACCAGCTAGGCCCGCCGGGGAATGCCTTAGCGCAGGCCGGTCCTGCGGTGCAGCGCCAGGTGGATGAGCTCGTCGATCAGCTCCGCGTAGCCCATCCCCGAGGCCTTCCACATCTGCGGGTACATGCTCTTCGGCGTGAACCCGGGCATGGTGTTGATCTCGTTGATGATCAGCTCACCCTCGGGCGTGTAGAAGAAGTCGACCCGGCTCAGCCCTTCGGCGCCGACGGCGTCGAACGCGACGGCGGCCAGTTCGCGGACCCGGGCGATCGCTTCCTCGGGGAGGTCGGCAGGGCAGCTCAGCGCGGCGGCGTCGTCCTCCACGTATTTGGCGTTGAAGTCATAGAACTCGTGCCCGCCGCCGGCCACGGAGATCTCGCCCGGCATGGACGTCCGGGGAGCATCGGTCCCCCGGCCCTCCAGCACGGCGCATTCGATCTCGCGGCCCGTGATGCCGGCCTCGATGACCAGCTTCGGATCGTGCCCGCGCGCCACCTCGATCGCGGCGTCCAGGCCCTCCATGGAGTCGACCTTGGAGATGCCCATGGAGGATCCCGCCCGGGCCGGCTTCACGAACACCGGGAAGCCGAGCCGGTCCACGCGCTTGCGGACCATCTCGGGATCCTTGCGCCACTGCCGGTCCGTCACCGCGACGTACGGCCCCACACGGAGCCCTGCGGATTCAAAGACCACCTTCATGAAGTGCTTGTCCATGCCGACGGCGGAGGCCAGCACGCCGGCGCCGACGTAGCGGGTGTCGGAGAGCTCCAGGAAGCCCTGGATGGTCCCGTCCTCGCCGAACGGCCCGTGCAGCAGCGGGAACACGACGTCAACGGACCCCAGTTCCAGCGGGACCTCGTTCGGGGAGGCGACGATCAGCTGGTGTTCGCCGCCGATCTCGGCCAGGGTCACGGTCTGCGCCGAGGATTCCACCTCAGGCAGCGAGGACGCCGCCAGCGACCAGTCCTGGACGTCGCCGGAGGCGAGCACCCACTGGCCGGTCTTGGCGATGCCGATGGGGATCACCTCGTACTTGTCCCTGTCGATCGCCCCGAGCACCCCGGCCGCGGTCACGCAGCTGACGGCGTGTTCGCCCGAGCGGCCGCCGAAGAGCACCGCCACCCGGGGCCTGGACTGGCCGGAACGGCCCTTCGTGGACTCGTTCGTTGTCACGCTATTTTCCGACACGCTCAGTAATCGCCTTCAGCTTTCAGGTCCCGGGAGAGCAGCAGCGGTCCCAGTTCGTCTACGGACAGTTTTCCGGCCAGCACGGCGACGACGGCCGCGGTGATGGGCATCTCGACGCCGAGTTTTCCGGCGAGTTCATGCACGGCCTGGGCCGATTTGATCCCTTCGGCGGTCTGCGTCATTTCGGCGGTGACCTGCCCCAGGGTCAGTCCCTGGCCCAGCAGCCGGCCGGCGGTGTGGTTCCGGGACAGCGGCGAGGAGCAGGTCGCCACGAGGTCGCCCAGGCCCGCGAGCCCTGCCATCGTCCGCGCCTCGCCGCCCAGGGCGAGCGTCAGCCGGGAGGTCTCGGCGAGTCCGCGGGTGATGACGGAGGCCTTGGTGTTGTCGCCCATCTGCTTTCCCTCGCAGATGCCGACGGCCAGCGCAATGATGTTCTTGACGATGCCGCCGATTTCGACGCCGACCACGTCGGTGGTGGTGTAGGGGCGGAAGTACGGTGCGGTGCAGCTCCGGGCGACCCGGGCTGCCGCCGCGGGGTCCGTGCAGGCCACCACGGAGGCGGTGGGTTCTTCCCGGGCGATCTCCATGGCCAGGTTGGGTCCGGACACCACAGCCACCCGGCCGGCCGGAATGCCCAGCTCCTCGCAGATGACTTCGCTCATGCGTGAGTCCGAATGCAGCTCCAGGCCCTTCATGAGGGACACCACGAGGGCGCCGGGCGCCACCAGGTGCTTCCATTCGCGCAGCTGCGGCCGCAGGGTCTGCGCCGGGACGGCCAGGACCACCAGCCCCGCCCCGGCGAGGACCTCGGCAACGTCGGTCGAGGCGGTGATGCCGGGCGGGAGGGCAACGTCCTTGAGGTACTGCTCGTTCCGGTGCTTCAGGTTGATCTGGTCCACGACTTCCCGGCGCCGGCCCCAGAGCCGGATGTCCCGCTCGACGCCGGACGCGGTCGCGGCGTCGGCGAGGATCTTCGCAAAGGTGGTCCCCCAGGAGCCTGCCCCGAGGACGGCAACCGACGCGGCCGGGCCCTCCGGGATCTGCCCTGCGGTCACTTGTCGCCCCGCCCGACGTCGCGTCCGTGCTTGGTCTGGTTGTGCGCGGAGGGGTCCCAGCGCAGCGCCGGCGGCTCTTCTCCGCGCAGGGTGGCGAGCAGCCCGGTGATGGCGTCCATGATGACGTTGGTGGCCTCGGTGAGGGTCGCCTTGTCCAGCGGACGGCCGGAAAAGGCGCTGAGGTCCACGGGGGGACCCACAAAGACGCGGGAGGTCTTGCGCGGGAGGATGTGGAACCGCTTGGCGTAGCGGGGGAAGACCTCATGGGCTCCCCAGTGGGCCATGGGGACGAGGGGGATGCCGCTCTCCAGCGCCATCCGGGCGGCACCGGTGTGGCCCTTCATCGGCCACAGCTCCGGGTCCCGCGTGAGTGTCCCCTCGGGGTAGATGACGATTGCGCCGCCCTCGTCCACCACTTCCCGGGCGAGCTGCAGCGAGCGGTGGGCCCCCGCCGTCGAGCGTTCCACCGGGATCTGTTTGGCGGCGCGCAGCACCGCCCCGACCAGCGGCACCTTGAACAGGCCGGCCTTGGCCAGGAAGTGCGGCATCCGCTTCTGGTTGTAGAGCAGGTGCCCCACCACCAGCGGGTCGATCTCGGTGCAGTGGTTGGGAACGGCGATGAAGCCGCCGGCCGGGAGGTTTTCGAGGCCTTCCCACTTCTTGTTCATCAGCAGGTTCATGACGGGCCGGACGATCCCGGCGACAACGACAAAGGTGATGTGGCTCTTCGCCGATTCCTTCACTTCAGTCCCCGCTACTTGGCCGACGTGATGTCGAAATCGGCGCCCAGGCCCGCGAGTTTCTCCGTGAAGCGCTCGTAGCCGCGGTTGATGATGTCGATTCCGGTGACCCGTGAGGTGCCGGTGGCGGCGAGGGCCGCGATCAGGTGGCTGAAGCCGCCGCGGAGGTCGGGCACGTCGATATCGGTGCCCTTGAGCTGGGACGGCCCGGAAATCACGGCGGAGTGCAGGAAGTTGCGCTGGCCGAAGCGGCACGGCACGCTGCCGAGGCATTCGCGGTGGACCTGGATGTTGGCGCCCATCCGGATCAGGGCCTCGGTGAAGCCGAAGCGGTTCTCGTAGACGGTCTCGTGGACGATCGAGACGCCCTCGGCCTGGGTCAGGGCCACGATCAGCGGTTGCTGCCAGTCCGTCATGAAGCCGGGGTGGACGTCCGTTTCGAGGACCAGCGGGTTGAGCTTGCCGCCGCGGTGGTAGAAGCGGATCCCGTCGTCGCCGATGTCCATTCCGCCGCCGACCTTGCGGTAGGTGTTCAGGAACGTCATCATGTCGCGCTGGGTGGCGCCCTCCACGAAGATGTCGCCCCGCGTGACGAGCGCGGCGGAGGCCCAGGATGCCGATTCGTTGCGGTCGGAGAGGGCACGGTGGTTGTAGCCGCCGAGGTCCCGGACGCCTTCGATCCTGATGGTGCGGTCCGTCTGGACGCTGATGATCGCGCCCATCTTCTGCAGCACGGCGATGAGGTCGACGATTTCGGGCTCGGTCGCCGCGCCGGAGAGCTCGGTGATGCCGTCGGCCCGCGTGGCGCTGAGCAGCACCTGCTCCGTGGCGCCGACGGACGGATACGGCAGGGCGATCTTGGCGCCCTTGAGACCGTTGGGCGCCGAAATGTGGATGCCGCCGGGGCGCTTTTCCACCACGGCTCCGAACTGGCGCAGGACGTTGAGGTGGTAGTCGATGGGGCGGTCGCCGATCTTGCAGCCGCCCAGGTCCGGGATGAAAGCCTCGCCGAGGGCGTGGATCAACGGTCCGCACAGCAGGATCGGGATGCGTGAATCGCCGGCGTGGGCGTCGATGGCCGTGCTGGAGGCCGTTTTGGCGCCCTTCGGGTCCAGCGTGAGGTCCCCGGTGACGGGGTCCTTCTCGACGGTGACACCGTGGATCTGGAGCAGGCTGGTGACAACCTCGACGTCCTTGATCTCGGGGACGTTGCGCAGCACCGAGGGCTCGTTGCCCAGCAGGGCCGCAACCATCGCCTTGGGGACGAGATTCTTGGCCCCGCGGACCGTGACGCGGCCAGTCAGCGGGACGCCTCCGCGGATTGTCAGAACACTACTCATTTACCGGTTTCCTCACGACTACTCGCCCCCAAATCCTTACAAAGGCTCCAGCTAAGCATAGGAGCTTGCGTTACCGATCTGAAATACGGGGCTCCCGCGCACCCCGAGTGAGTACCCAATTGATTGGGCTCTTAACCCACTCTGAGTCCCAGACCGCAGCCTAGGCGGCGGCTGCCGCCGTTTCCTGGATCTGACCGGCAATCCAGGCCATAGCAGAGTCGCCGAAGTGGTACGGCGCCGCACCCCACTTGTGGTCGACGGCTGCGTAACGGAGCTCTGCCGGCAAGTCCACCACCTTGTATCCAAGGCTTCGCATGTGGGCGCAGCATTCGTTGAAATAGGCGTTGACCTCGGCCGTATCGAAGTTCCACAACGGCGGCGCGGGATCACCCGCTTGTGTCATTTCCGCCCACGGAGTGTTCAGGATGACTGTTTTCTCCCGCAGCCCCAGCTGCGACAGTGCGCCAAGGAGCCGGGTAGCCGCGGCCTCCCACAACGTCCAGTGCCGCTCGGTCAGAATCCGGATGTCCTGCGTCCGCCCCTGAACGGCCTTTAGGCGCCCGGAACTGACCAGTTCGTGCGACCGCGTGACGTGAGTTCCGTCCGGTAGCCTGACTACGCCGAGCCGCTCGTCGGTCAGGTCAATTACCAGAACGTCAATGTCGCTTGCAAACCGTCGAACGAGCTGCAAAAGGTTCGACCTGATATCCCCGGCCAAGGAGCGGTCCTGAAAGGCCGAGCTCAGTGTGTCGCCCTGCAGCAGATCAGTTGGCTTGGACATTGCACTGATCATCGATTGCCGAGCGACATAGGTCAGCAGCTTGTATTCCGGTCCCAGAAGCGGGAAGGCATCACGGGACACGCAACTGCCGTAGATCATGAGGTTCTTTTGCACTATAAAACCTTAACCCGTCCGAGGCCACGACGGTTCCCTACTGACGGGTCTCAGGACAGCTTGGCCGGCAGCGTCTTGGGGAGGAACACGGGCCGGGTGGCCTCGAAGGCGGCGATGTCGGTGATGTCGGTGATGTCGGTGATATCGAGGGTGAAACAGAACTTGCCTCTGGAATTTCCGTCCTCGTGGCCGCCAAGCCAATCTCCACGAATCCGGGAGCCGCGCCATGCCATGGGGCCCACGTACGCATGGGAGTCGAGTCCTTCAACAGCATTCCTGGCTGGTATGCGAGCGGCCCAGCGGTTTTGTCCTGGCCCGGCCGGCCTTGAGCCCACGGTCGACAGTGGCCGGTGCGATCTTCGAGAGCATCGCCTCCGTCCCTCCTGGAACTGGCGCAGGTGCGCACTATATCCGGCAGGGCAGCCGCCAGCAGCGGTCCGCACGACGTTCCCTGCACCCGCAGAACAGCAGTGCCCTTACGACCGCGCTTCCTTCTTATGGCAGGCGCGGAGGGCAGGACCTGGCGGACGCCGCACAAGCCCCTGGCAAAATGCCTTGTGGGCATGATCGCGATGCCGCCTGGCATGGCACGTAGCCTGTCCAGAATATCTTGGCTGATGCCCCCGGGCCTGGAAGGCCTCATCGGCTGTGACCCATCGCGTATGCACTTCCCCGCCGGCGTGCACGCTGCCAGATGTTCGGCACCCCCGGCGTCGGTGTCCACCCGGTCTCCGGCCGATCGCTGAAGCTGGGACAGCGGCTGCGACCAGTCAACCACCACCCTTCATCGTCGAGGAGAGCCATTACCCCCTGGCGTACCAAAGCAGGCCCGCATACAGGTCCCGGGCATTTCGATAATAGGCCCGGTGTGAAGGCTCACGATCAGTCAGGACAGCGACAGCCCTAGGGTTGAAAGCAGCACGGAAGTCTCGGGACGGAATTCCAGCGATTATCTCTCTCAACCCCGTGCGGATTTCAGGAAACTGAGTAATAAGACGCGGCGGCATTTTCAACGCGTTGGCCCTCAGTCTGTCAGCTTCAGTGGGACGCATCGGAGGAATTCTACGCGCATTTACGACTGGTGTCTTGAGGACGGAATCGACCTTCGGCTCACCCACTCTAGTAAATGAACGAAGAACGGGCTTACCTCTGAGGTGGATATATGACTCACCGAAGCGGTCGTAATCATACGGTAGCGTGGAGAGCCCCGGAGAGAACCGTTCGATAAGGTCCATGCCAACAATGTTTGCCTCGCGGCTCATACCGTCGAGCTTGAGGCTAAGGGACGCCCCCGCGACGGAATAAAGGGGGTCAAAGCGAGGTGAGAAAGGGGAGAAGGACCGGGAAATCTCGCCGACGTAGTATCGATTGCGGCGATTCAGGTAGACGTAATCAAGCCGCGCGTCCTCTCTCACACCAAGTGTCGCAGCAGAGGCGATGATGTTGTGCAGGCTCACCTGGGCCTCGCCTGCGGCTGTCTCTGATAGCAGCCGTCGAGCAGGGTCCGCAGAGAACGCCAGTCGGCCGTAAATTCGTTCTGCCGTTTCCCTCGCTGTGCCGGCATGGGCGGTGCCTTTGTTGTAGAAAGAGCGAAGGAGTTCACCATACCCGCCACTAGCGATGACGGTGCGTGATGGCAGCCCGCCATGATGGGTGACTCCCGAGTTGATCCCTGATGTGTGTTGGAAGCCCCAGAGGAGTTGCTGGTCGAGGCTCTCAGCACCCAACCTGAAGTTGAGGCCACTGTGCTCCGTCATGGTAAGACCGAACTCGACTGCGAGTCGCCCAGCGATGATCTTGTCTGGCTCCGTTGGCCCTCCCGAGCAGTAAAAGGAGAACTCGTCCTTCTTGCCTGCGGCCAGAATCGCAGCAAGTACCAAACGCGAGTCAACACCGCCAGTCAAATGAGCTACTTTTCTCTCCAGGCCGGATTCCGCGAGAGCCAAGACATTTTCCAGGATCTCCTGTTGGACTCGGCCCAAAGCCTCGTCATAGGAAACGTCTGGGTGGAAAAAATCGTACTTCGCCGGGTAATCGCGTATCTCTACGCCAGCTGGAGCAAACTCGAGAAAGCTGAATTGCGGCACGGTGCCAATGTTCTCGTAGCTCGAGTCAACCAACCCTCCGCTGCCGGTTGCCACGTAGGTCGCGACGTGTTGGAGGGACTTCCGTGGCGCCTTTCCAATCAGCCCTAGGAACGACACAAGCGCGCCGAGATCCGACGAGACTGCCACTCCGTCCGCGTCCTTGGCTGAAAAAACAAGCCCGCCCCCCAGCGGATCCGGCAGAATGGTCAGCTTAGGATCTCCTGATTCAAGAACGTACAGGGTGATGGACCCCCTGAGTCCTTGTCCCAGCGCACCCAATGGCCGAGAGGCATGCTGGTCCACAATTGCTGATGCAGTGGTAATTCCAGTAACGAAGCGTCCACAGAGCACGCCCGCTCCATGGACTCCCACGACAGTGCGGGGGGTGCCCGCGCCCGAAACAGAACCACCAACCATGTACGTGTTTTCAAACACCTTGAAACCTTGCAGCACAGGCTGGGGCAGGAGTGAGTGGTATACGACCGGGGCTGACTGCAAGAGACGTTCTCGATTCAGGTGAGGGGCAAACAGGATCAAACCTATCAGCCAACTAGACGACTTCGTTTGTTCTTGATCCGGACACCCCCGGCGCTGAACTGGGCGCCGCATCCGAGCTGCGCAACGCGGCCCCACGCGCGGCAGTCGTCCCGACCTGCGTCTGCCGGTTGGTTCCTACGAAGGCCGTGGCTTGAACCGTTACAGTCTGGACAGCTTGGCCGGCAGCGTCTTGGGGAGGAACACGGGCCGGGTGGCCTCGAAGGCGGTGATGTCTTCCTCGTGCTTGAGGGTCAGCCCGATGTCGTCCAGGCCTTCCAGCAGGCGCCAGCGGGTGTAGTCGTCGATCTCGAACGGCGCCACGATGTTGCCGCACGTCACCGTCTTGGAGACGAGGTCCACAGTGACCGGGGTGCCGGGGGCGTTTTCCAGCTCTTTCCAGATGAGTTCGATGTCATCCTGGGCCAGTTCGGCAGCCAGCAGGCCCTGCTTGCCGGAGTTGCCGCGGAAGATGTCCGCGAAGCGCGAGGACAGCACGGTCTTGAAGCCGTAGTCCTTCAGCGCCCAGACGGCGTGTTCGCGGGACGAGCCGGTGCCGAAGTCGGGGCCGGCCACGAGCACGGAGCCGGCGTTGAACGGCTCCCGGTTCAGGATGAACGCTGGATCCTTGCGCCAGGCGGCGAAGAGGGCATCCTCGAAGCCTGTGCGGGTGATGCGTTTGAGGTAGACGGCGGGGATGATCTGGTCCGTGTCGACGTTGCTCTGGCGCAGCGGCACGCCGATTCCGGTGTGGGTGGTGAACTTTTCCATGGCGGATCCTTCTAGGCTGTGGGGAGTTACGCTGCGTCGATGCGGAGGGCTGCGGACTCCGGGGCGGGCTCCAGGTCCGACGGCGAGCTCAGGGTGCCGCGCACCGCCGTTGCCGCTGCAACGACCGGGGAGACCAGGTGGGTGCGGCCGCCCTTGCCCTGGCGTCCCTCGAAGTTGCGGTTGGAGGTGGAGGCGCAGCGCTCCCCCGGTTCCAGCTGGTCCGGGTTCATGCCCAGGCACATGGAGCAGCCGGCGAAGCGCCATTCGGCGCCGAAGTCCGTGAAGACCTTGTCCAGGCCCTCTGCCTCGGCCTCGAGGCGGACCCGGGCGGAGCCGGGAACGACGAGCATCCGGACGTTCGGATCCTTCTGTCGCCCGCGGACGATGTCCGCAGCGGCCCGGAGGTCCTCCATCCGGGAGTTCGTGCAAGAGCCCAGGAACACGGTATCCACCCGGATGTCTTTCATCGGGGTGCCGGCCGCCAGGCCCATGTAGGTGAGGGCGCGTTCGGCCGCGGCCTTGGCGTTCTCGTCGCCGAAGTCCTCGGGCGAGGGAACCTTGGCGGACAGGGACACGCCCTGGCCGGGGTTGGTGCCCCAGGTCACGAACGGTTCCAGGGTGTCGGCGTCGAGGTCCACCTCGACGTCGAACGCGGCGTCCTCGTCGGTGAGCAGCGTGTTCCAGTATTCGACGGCGGCGTCCCACTCGGCGCCCTGGGGCGCGTGCGGGCGGCCGAACATGTAGTCATAGGTGGTCCGGTCCGGGGCGACCATGCCGGCGCGGGCACCGGCCTCGATGGACATGTTGCAGATGGTCATCCGGGCGTCCATGGACAGTGACCGGATGGCGGAGCCGCGGTATTCCAGGACGTAGCCCTGGCCGCCGCCGGTGCCGATCTTGGCGATCACGGCCAGGATGATGTCCTTGGCGGAAACGCCGGGGCGCAGGGTGCCCTCGACGTTGATGGCCATGGTCTTGAACGGCTTCAGGGACAGCGTCTGGGTGGCCATCACGTGCTCCACCTCGGAGGTGCCGATGCCCATGGCCAGGGCCCCGAAGGCGCCGTGCGTGGAGGTGTGTGAGTCGCCGCAGACCACGGTCATGCCGGGCTGGGTGAGGCCCAGCTGCGGCCCCACCACATGGACGATCCCCTGTTCGGCGTCGCCGAGGGAATGCAGCCGGACGCCGAACTCCTGGCAGTTGTTGCGCAGGGTCTGGATCTGGGTGCGGCTAGTCAGGTCCGCGATGGGCTTGTCGATGTCCAGCGTGGGGGTGTTGTGGTCCTCGGTGGCGATGGTGAGGTCCGGCCTGCGCAGCTGCCGGCCGGCCAGGCGCAGGCCCTCAAAGGCCTGCGGGGAGGTGACCTCATGCACCAGGTGCAGGTCGATGTAGAGAAGGTCCGGCTGGGCGTTGGCTCCCTCGCCGTCGCCTTTGCGCACCACGTGCGCGTCCCAGACTTTCTCGGCCAATGTCTTTGCCATGGCCATCTCCCTTCACTGCGGTTGACTGATGGGTTCCACTGAATCAGCACTCGCGCTGAATACGCCAGCGAAATGATTTGCATCTCAGATAATGAGACGGCAATATCATTACATGGACAATTCTAGTGGAGTCGGTGTCATCGATAAAGCGGCCCATGTGCTTGACGCACTTGAGGCCGGCCCCACCACCCTTGCGCAGCTGGTGGCCGCCACCGGGCTGGCGCGGCCCACCGTGCACCGGCTTGCCCTCGCACTGGTCCATCACCGGCTGGTCAGCCGGGACATCCAGGGCCGGTTCGTGCTCGGCAGCCGCCTGGTGGAGCTGGCCTCCGCCGCCGGCGAGGACCGGCTGATCGCCTCCGCGGGTCCCGTGCTCATGCAGCTCCGCGACGCCACCGGCGAAAGCGCCCAGATCTTCCGCCGCCAGGGCGAGTGGCGGGTCTGTGTCGCCTCCGCCGAACGCCCCATCGGACTGCGCGACACCATCCCGGTCGGCACCCAGCTGTCCATGAAGGCCGGCTCCGCCGCCCAGGTGCTGCTCGCCTGGGAGGACCACGACCGCCTCCTGGAAGGACTGCAGTCCGCCCGCTTCACGCCCACCGTCCTGGCCGGAGTCCGACGCCGGGGCTGGGGCCAGAGCCTGGGCGAACGCGAGCCGGGCGTCGCCTCCGTCTCGGCCCCGGTCCGCGGCCCGTCCGGCCGGGTGATCGCCGCCGTGTCGATTTCGGGTCCGATCGAGCGGCTGACCCGCCAGCCCGGGCGGCTGCATGCCGAGGTGGTCTGCAACGCCGCACGTGTCCTGACCGAAGCGCTGCGCAAGACCAACGACTGATAAAGCTAGGCTGTGCCCATGAACAGCTATGCGGTGTTCCTCCGCGGCATCAACGTGGCCGGCATCAACATCAAGATGGCCCATCTCAGGGAAGCCCTGACGTCCCGGCCGTTTTCCGGCGTGAAGACCCTGCTGGCCAGCGGCAATGTCGTGCTCGCCAGCGGGCTGGACCCGGCCGGCGTCAAAGCGGAATTCGAGGCTTGCCTCCGGGAGACCTTCGGCTACGACGCCTGGGTGGTGGTGCTGGCCGCGCCCCGCGTGGCCGAACTCGTGGCAGCCTGCCCCTACCCCGCGGATGACGCCGCCACCCACACGTACCTCACCCTCGCCTCGGACCCGGACGTGCTTGCCGAACTCTATGAGGCCGGACGAGCCCTGGACGGTACGGAGCTGACCCGGCTCGGGCCGGAGGCTCTGGCCTGGCTCGCGCCTGCCGGCGGAACCCTCGACAGCCCGTTCAGCAAGCTCTCCGCGAGGCCGAAGTACAAGGCGGCCACCACCACGCGGAACCTGCGCACCATGATCAAGGTCCGCGACGCCGCGCTCCCCTAGCTGCTGGCGAACCGGTAACTCTTCATCAGGAAGGAATACCGGACGGGCGTTCCGACTGAACTGGCCGCCACATCCGAATATTTGACTGCACCTGCGGCATCAACGCCCACGATGCCATTTAGACCGGTTTTGTGGTTGATGACCCCGGTCATCGCCGTCATGTCCGCATACCCGCCCGTGCTCAGACGTACGGGCACTGTGGAGACCTTGCCGGTGGATGTTCGGGCGTAGCGGAAGAGGGATCCGGCGTCGTTCACAATCAAGGCGGCAGCAGACGAACGCGAAGGTACCAGCATGACCATCTGCTTGCGTTTCCATCCCGAGCCGATCGCGACCGGCGACCCCAGCATGCCCGTCGACAGGACAGGCCAAGCCTGAAGTACTCCACTGATGTTCTCTGACGCGACCACAGACAGAGTCGAACCCCACATGCCGATCGCCATCTTCCGGTCCAGCCAGCCGCTGGCGCCCACTACCGTGCCGGGAGCGAAGCCGCCCTTCGACAGGCCCTTGTGCAGCTGAAGCGTCCCGTCACCGTGGCTGGTGATCACATCAAAAATGCCGTCACCGTTCCAGTCCGCGACGTGGCAGGAGCGGACATAGGTACCGAAGCCGGAGTCAGCCCGGATCGGCTCCGCGAACTTTCCTCCACCCAGGGACCGCGCCACATAAAGCCAACCGTCAGTCCCCACGGTGACAAGATCGGCGGCTGAGCGTATTGACGGCCGCTGTGCCGTGTCGACCTCAACGACATTCGTGCCATTCTCGGAGAAATACAGCTTGCCCTTACTGGTGACCACCATGTTCGAGTACTTTCCCCGCAGTATTTCCTTCCGGGTCCGCGACGCCATATCCAGCACGGTCACCGTCCCGCCGCACTCATGCACAAGCGACTTCACTGCGGGAAGATAGCTGATGCTGCTCGTCTTGTAGGCGGCGGGCGCGCTCCGGTTTAGAAGCTTGTACGTCAAAACCGGGGTCCCACTGCTCTTGTTGATTCTGATGACACCGTTGTTGGTGCTCACGTAGAGGATGCCCCCAACGAGCAGCGGGCTGTTGATCTCGACTTCGCCCGGTATTTCCCGCTTCCAGACGAGGCGATTCTGCCGGACGTTCCAGGCAAAGACATGCGCCGGCTTGGTGTCATTCACAGATCCGTAACCGCCCTTGATGCCGGTGGTGCCGTAGACCAGATAACCTTCCCCGGCAAGGCCGAGGACGGATTGACCGGGAACGGGGCCACTGGCCACCGTTATGTCCGCATTGTTAAGGGGGTTGATAGTCACCAGGGCACCTGTCTGGTGGCCGTACTCCGCAACGGTGCCCGCCACCACTTTTCCGCCCGCACGGGCCCAGGCAAACGGCCGGGACTGCAGGTGGTTGTCACCAAGATCGATCAGCGGAGTGACGCTTTTGGTCTGTGGATTGAATCTGAAAAGGCGGCCGCCACCGTATGACCCGACGTAGATGCTGGTCTCGTCGTATTGGAACATCCCCTCGATTTGGGCAATGCCGGTGTCGGTGGGAGAGCGCCAAATCGCCCGTGAGTCAAGGTCCAGGGATCCAATACCGTCTCCCATAAAGGCGCCCACATACATCGTCGTCCCGGACGCCGCCCCGAGCAGCGTCTGGACCTGGAAGGCACTTCCGGCAAACGCAATGTTGACGGACTGTACAGTCTTTTTCCCGTTGACCGAAACTCGGACGTACTCGTACCGGTCTCCCTCGCCGCAGAGGAGGTTCACAAAGGTGTCCCCGTTGGAGGTTTCGACGCTCAAGGCGCGCGGCGTGTCGGGAACCAGGCAGACAAGCTCCGCCGCCATGGTCTTGGCGTTGATCCGCATCAGTTTGTGGGTTCCGACGGTGTTCCAGACAGCATAGATGTCTCCGCCGGCGGGCAATGCTGCGGAGTTGCGGCCTGCCGGGGACCAGGCCCAGGGAAGCGTCTTCCATGCCGCGGCCGCTACGTCATACACCCTGAACGTCAATTTGCCGTCGGCACCGTCGAAGAAGACAAATAGCACCCCGGAGTGCGCCTCGATGCTGTAGACGAAGCCTTTCGCTGCTGCACCTGGAAGCGCGATTTCCCGCAATTTTGTTGGACTATCCGTGTGCCAGGTAACGATTCGAGGATTCTGCACGCCGGTCCCGGCGTAAACGTTGTCATTAGAGTCGATAGCCAGGCTGCGGACATATTGCGCGCCCGCATGCACCTGGGGCGTATGGAGAGTTGCGCCCGTTGCAGGATCGAAACGGGTGGCGCTGCCCGTGGGGTAGTTGCCGCACCAAATTCTGTTTTTCGAATCCGCTGACCGGGCAAACGCAACGTTTGTCGTACCCGCCGCAGCGGCGTGGCCATTCGTCACAGTCCCCGTAGGGCTGACCCTTTTCACTGTGGAGCCAAATGCCAAAATGGAGTTGGTGACGGGCTCATAGCTGACGTTCCCGGCACCGCCCCCGTCCTCGGGGAAGGGAGTAGATGACATCTCCCGTTTTCCAGTGGCAACATCGAAGACCTGCACCTGGTCCGAAAGCCCGTGGCAGCCGGCAGCCAGCATAAGAGCACCCGCTTTATTACGGTAGAAGACGGCACTGGGATCCGGGACGCTGTTGAATACGTTCGAGTACCGGCGCAGCACAGCGGAAGGCTCGCTGCCGACAATGGTCAGCGCTACATCGGTGCCACTCAGTGCCTCCAGGGAGTTGGTTGGCACACCCGCCGCAGTGGCGGTGGTTGTGGTGGCGGCGGAAAGCACGGCCCCGGCCCCCAGGCCAACGGCCATGGATAGAACGCTTCTTCGCCCGATGATTCTTGGGAGTTGTGCCACGGATAGAGCCTGTCCTCGTTGATGTCCGGTCCTGTGAATAGCTTCTACTAAGTGGATTCCACTCGCAGCCGAGAAGCCGGACCTGGGATTACGTTCGGGTTGACCGATCGGTCCTAATGCGGACGCGTGTCACAACAGCAAAACTACCATCTGTCCTCTATTGAAATTCGCCGGACGTCCCCTACTTTGTCAAAGGATTTCCGCAGGAATTTCCCGTACAGGGGGCTGACGGCCAGCGGCTAACGGGCAGCGGACGCCTCGAGGGCTGCGCTGAAGGACCTGAAGCGTCGGACCTCGAACTCCACAGGTTGCACCACGTACTGCTCGGCGACGGACTCCACGGCGGCCTTGAGCCGTCTCCTCGCTGCCGCGCCGCGGGCCCGCGCGACCACCTCCGGAATGAACTTCGCCACGGTCGCCAGCACGATGCCCGAGAGGGCTCCGACCGCGATCCTAACCGTGGGGACAGGCCATCCTTCCGCCATGGGCACATCGGGCACGGGCAGCTGCAGATATCCCAGCGGGGCCAGGACGCCCAGCCACGCGAACCCGCCCAAGGCCGTCAGCAACGCCAGCCACTGGAAAACGTTAAAGACGGTCCACCACCAGGACTTCCTGCCTGCTTTCAGATCCGTGGATGCGATGCCCTGGTCCAGGGCGCCCGGGAGCTGTTCCCGGCATTCCCTTGCCGCACCGCGGAGAACAGCGCGCCACGGTCCCGGGGCGCCGTCGGATGCCGCGTCGGCGAACTCCCGGACGGCGGCGTCGGTCCGGGCCCGCTCCGGAGCCCCTGACGGCGGCAGCGAGGTCCGGTTCAGCTCCGGAAGGGCGCCATCGCGGCGCAGGTTGAGCCGTCGCAGGGGATCCGGCCGGAACCGGACCAGCCATCGCGTCACCGGCCATCCGGTGGGGCGAGTGGTTTCCTGCCGGTAGGAACGGACCACGGCGTCCACGAGGAGCGGGACGTTGGCCGCGATAGCCAACTCCTCGGCCAGCCGGGCTCGGGAGGCCGCCTTCACCCCGGCCGGCTCCCCCATCCCGGAGGCCCTGGCGTGGCTGGCGCCCGCCGGCGGCACCCTGGACAGCCCGTTCAGCAAGCTGTCGTCGAAGCCGAAGTACAAGGCCTCCACCACGCGCAACCTGCGCACCATGATCAAGGTCCGGGACGCCGCGGAGCTTGTATAGTCGAGAGAATGCTGTCAATGGCGCCCTATCAGCTATTGGCAAATTTGTGGCTCTTCATCAGAAAGGCATACCTGATGGGCTTTCCCACGGCACCGCCCGCCACGTCGCTGTAAGCGACGGCGCCCGCAGCATCTACTCCCACGATTCCATTGTGATCGGTTTTGTGGCCGAGGACCGGCGAGAAAGCCGTCATGCCCGAGTATCCGCCCGTACTAATGCGAACCGGTGACGTCGAAATCCCTCCGCTGGCGGTTCTCGCATAGCGGTACAGAGACCCTCCATCATTTACTATCAATGCGGACGCCGTCGTCCGAGACGGCACCAGCATCACCATTGGTTTGTTGGTCCAGCCCCAGCCAATTGCGGCCGGCTGTCCCAGAGCGTCAGACGCCAGACCCGGCCAGGAAAGCAAATGCCCGCTGATTCTGTCCGCCGACAATACGGCAAGTTGGGAACCCCACACGCCGACCGCAATCCTCCTGTTATGCCAGCCACTGGCGCCTAGCGTCACCGGGGCAGCAAAACCACCTCCGCGGAGGCCCCTAAAGAGTTGAAGCCTGCCGTCAGCGCGGGTGGCCAAGACGTCAAGTGTGCCGTCCCCGTTCCAATCCACCACGTGGCAAGAGCGGATATCTGTACCAAACGCAGAATCTGCGCGGATGGGCACCGCAAACTTGCCCTCCCCCAGCGACCGAGCCACGTAAAGCCAGCCATCGGGCCCCACGGTGACGAGATCAGCGGCTGACCGTATAGTCGGTTTTAGGGACGCATCGATCTCAACGACATTCGTGCCGTTCTCGGCAAAGTACAGCCGGAACCGACTCGTGACCACCATGTCCGTGTATCTTCCCCGAAGGATTTCTTTCTTGGTTCGAGACTCGGGATCCAGAACAGTCGCTGTCCCCCCGCAGAGATGCACGATTGAATTCGCTTGGGGGAGGAAGGCGATGCTGCTGGTTCTGTAGCCGGGAACCGCACTCCGGTTGAGAAGTCTGTAAGTGAAGACCAGGTTTCCGCTGTCCTTGTCTAGCCTTAGCACGCCGTTACTGGTGCTCACATACAGGATGCCCCGAACAAGGAGAGGGCTGTTTATCTCGACTTCGCCCGGCAGCGGTCGCTTCCAAACGATCCGGTTTTCCCGGACGTTCCAAGCAAAAACGTGCGCCGGCTTCGTGTCATCCACTGATCCGTAGCCGCCTTTGACCCCGGTTGTGCCATAGACAATATCGCCGTCCCCGGCTAGGCCGACGACTGATTGTCCTGGAACTGGACCACTAACGACGGTGATTTCCGCATTGTTCAAGGGGTTAATGATTACCAGCGCCCCGGTATTATGTCCGTACTCCGCAACTGTGCCCGCGACCACTTTGCCAGCGGCGCGTGTCCAGGCGACGGGACGAGACTGCAAATATTTCTCGCGTAGTTCGATTAGCTTAGTGATGCTCTTGGTCTGCGGATTGAACCTAAAGAGGCGCCCGGCGCCGTACGACCCAACATAGACGGTCGATTCGTCGTACTGGAACATCCCCTCGATTTGAGCAATGCCTGTATCGGTAGCAGACCGCCAAATCTCCCGAGAGACCAGTTCCACAGATCCGATCCCATCTCCCAAGTATCCTCCGAAAAACATGGTGGTCCCGGACAATGACGATACGAGCGCCTGAACTTTGAGAGGCGTTTCAGCCACGTCTAATTTCACAGCTTGGACGACATTTTTTCCTGCGACTGAGATCTTGACGTAATCGTGCTGCGGCCCCGCGCCGCACAGGAGATGCACGAGCGTTTGTCCGTTGGAGGTTTCGATGCTCAAAGCACTCGGCGCGCCAGGAACAGCGCAAACGGTCTCGGCCGCCAGGGTCCTGAAGTCGATTCTCATAAGTTCGTAGATGCCGGCTGTGTACCGCACAGCATAGACGTCACCACCAACTGGCAACGCGGCTGAGATGCGCTGCGCGGGGATCCAAGACCACGGCGGCGTCCTCCATGCCGCGGCTGCCAGGTCATATATCCTGAACAAATCCTTGCCGAGGGCACCTTGGTAGGACACGAAGAGCATGCCGGAATGGGCTGCAATGCTATACACGAACCCTTCGGCGGCTGCACCTGGAAGCAAAATTTCCCGTAGTTGTGTGGGACGGTCCGTGTGCCAGGTCACGATTCGAGGGTTCAGCGCGCCTGTCCCCGCATACACATTGTCGTTGGCGTCGATGGCTAGGCTTCGGACGTACTGCGCGTCCGCATGCACCCGAGGCGAATGAATAGTGACCCCCGTGGCTGGATCGAAGCGGGTGGCGCTGCCCGTCGGATAGTTCCCGTTCCAAATCCTGCCTTTCGAATCGACTGCCCGAGCAAAGGCAACATTGGTTGTACCCGTTGCGGCGTTGTAAGCATCAGTAATGCGCCCTGAAAGGCTCACGCTCCTTACTGTCGGCGAAGCACCAAAAGCAAGCAATGCGTCTGTCGACGGCTCGTAGGCTACTCTGCCGGCGCCGCCTCCTGACCCTGGGAAGGGGGTCGACGATAGCTCAGGCTGTCCGGTCGCCACGTCGATGACTTGTATCTGTCCCGCGAGTCCTCGGCAGGCGGCGGCGACCTTTAGGACGCCTGCCTTGTTTCGGAAGAAGACTGTGCTGGGATTAGGGCTGCTCTTAAAAACGTTTGCGTACCGTCGCAAAACCGCAGAAGGCTCAGTCCCGAGTACAGACAGCGGCACTTCGGTGCCATTTATTGCATCCAGAGAGTTAGCCGGCACGTTTGCGACGGCGGTGTTGTTTCCGACAGATAGTGCCGCGCCTGCTCCCAAGCCGACGGCCAGGGATAGAAAGCTGCGACGCCCTACTTCTTTCGGTGGATACATCACGGATAGCCCGTCCTCGTTAGGGAACTACCGGTCGTTTCCGTCCGAAGCTAACCTGCAGGACTTGGGAAATCCTTTAGTCCCTGACATGACAGCAAGTAGGTAAGGCGGAGGGACTCAGGGCAGCTACAGATTCCGAAGGTTGGATCCGCTGTCGGATGCCTCCGAAATGGCAACGCTGATGAGTCCCCAGCACAGCAGTTCCGGGACCTTCACGGCTGGATTTCGGTGTCGGATCTGGGCAGGGTCTAGTACTACAGTCGCGTTTAATTTCGGCTGTTTCGGCGTTTTAACCGGACTTTCGGCTCGGGGCCTGTTAATCGTTGGTGGTGAGTGATGATATCTATGTCGCGGACGTAGAAGAATGGGCCGAAGGTCTGGAAGAATTCGGTGAACTGATCGGGCAGCGGTTCGCCCGGTCCGAACCACGCCGGAACGCCGTGGGGTACGTGCGTGGACTGCTATCGGACGAGGAACGCAAGAACTCCGGGACCCTTTCTGAACGCGCCGGGCACGGCACCCCGGATGGCATGCAGCGCCTGCTCTAGACCATCGACTGGGATCCCGATGCCGTGCGGGATGACTTGTTCACCTACGTCGACCGCCATCTGGGCGACCCCGACGGGGTGCTGATCATTGACGAAACCGGATTCCTCAAGAAAGGCACCGCCTCGGCCGGGGTCGCACGCCAGTATCCGGGCACGGCGGGGCGGGCGGAGAACTGCCAAATCGGGGTGTTCCCGACGTACTCCGCCCCGGGCGGACGCACCCTGCTGGACCGGGAACTTTACCTGCCCAAAACCTGGGCCGATGACCGGGAGAGGTGCGCCCGGGCCGGGATCCCCGAAACCAGGGAATTCGCCACGAAACCGGTGCTGGCCGCCGATATGATCGACCGGGTCCTGGCTGCCGGGATCCCGGCGCGCTGGGCCACCGGGGATGCGGTCTACGGGCAGCATTCGGGTTGCGCCGCCGGCTGGAAGCCCACGGCTTGCACTACGTGCTGGCCGTGCCCATGAATCAACGCGTCATCGCCCCCACCGCCGGGCTGGGGGAACAATGGCGTGCCGATGAACTCATTGCCTCTCTGCGCGCCAAGGCCTGGCGGATCCGCACGGCCGGGGCCGGGACCAAAGGCGATCACCGGTACTCCTGGGCACGGACCCGCATCAACGGTCCTGCCGAAAGCGGCGAACACTGGCTGCTGGCCCGCCGGTCCCTGAAAGACCCGGCCGATCTGGCTTACTGCATCTGCCACGGACCCAAACGCGTCCAGCTGGCCGAGCTGGTCCGGATCGCCGGCGCCCGATGGGCGATGGGCGATGGGCGATGGAAGAAACCTTCCAGACCTCCAAGGGTGAAAGGGGGCTGGACCAGATCACCGTCCCGTCAGGGTAAATGCGTCGGTTGCTTGAGCACCGGATTCCCTGGTCCCAGTCCCTGGCTGCGCGGATGTTCACGCCCACACTCTTGGCAGCTTCACGACGGGAGGGTCCGGCCTTGCGCAGCCGGAAGAACTCCTCACGACCCGGATGAGGCGCCCTGCCAGGCGACCGCGGACCCCGGCCTTTGACGCCCACTGCATGCACGTATTCCGGTTCAGGCTCAGCTCGGCCGCGGCCGCGGTGACCGTGCCCAGCCGGTCCAGCACCACGAAGAACTCGTCCTTCTGATGCTGCGTGTATTTCCTGCTGAAGCCTGGTTTCCCCGTTAAAAACAACACGGTCGTTGCAACTCCCAAAATCAATGGGTATTGCAACGACCGCTAGAACCCGCCCCAATGCTGGCGGGGCTTTGTCTTAATCTCTTTTCCACTCATTCGGGCGTTCCGGCAAGGGCGCCGGTCGCACCTATTTTGTCACCGGGGAGGTGAGGTTGCTCGTCGTTGCTTTCACCAGGTAGCCGCTCTTTCGTCCGGTGACCCGGACGGACAGGGCCGATCCGAGATCCGCTGAAACGGCCTTGTAGGAACTGGCGGTTGCCCCCGGAATGGGTGCACCGTTCCGGTTCCATTGGTAGGTGAGCGCAACCCCAGCCGGCGACCAGGTACCGGTCTTCGCCGTCAGGACCTGGCCCACTGCGGCGGAGCCGGGAATAACGGGCCTGGGCGCGGTCAGGACGTTGGTCGCCACCGGGGTCGTTGCGCGGCTGGTCTTGGACGCAACGTTGTAGCCGAGTTTGCGGGCAGTAGTTTTGACGGTGATCGTCTTGCCGAGGTCGGCAGCGGTCAATTTGTATGTCGAGACGGTCGCGCCCGTGACGGCTACCCCGGCGCGGTACCACTGGTAAGACAAGGTAACGGGTGCCGGGGACCAGGTTCCGGCGTTTGCGGTCAGTGTGGATCCAACCCGGGCAGTTCCCGTGATCGTCGGTGTGGCTCCCACTAGCGAATCCTGGGCCACTGGCGCGGTTGCCGCCGACGGTTTGCCGACGTTGGCATATCCGACCTTGGTTCCGATGACGCGGACTGTGAGCGTGGCACCGACATCTGCAGAAGTGGGCGTGTAGATGGCGGCTGTGGCTCCTGTGATGGCTACGCCGGAGCGGTACCACTGGTAGCGGAGGTTGACTGGGGCCGGTGACCAGACGCCGGGGTTGGCGGTGAGGCTGGCCCCGACCTTGGCGGTGCCTGTGATCCTCGGAGCGGGCCCGACCAGCGAACCCTTGAACGTTGCCGTCCAGGACGATGCAGCGTTCGGGGCCAGAACGTAACCGGCACCCACCTTCGCGGTTACCGTGACCGTATCCTTGCCTGGGTACGTGCCGGCGGGTACCACATTGCCGTCCTTGAGGTATTCGACACCAGTGGTGGCGGGGACCGTGTAGGTGTCTTCCGTCGTGCCGTCCTTGTCCGTGAACGTCACTGCCGCAGGGGATACTGAGGTCGGCGGTGCGTCATCCGTTACCGTGATCGTGGCCAGCGTCTTGAAGAAAGTGGAGTTGTTCCCCCAGATGTCATCCAGAGGGTACAGCTTCACGTCCCACTTCCCGGGTGCAGCCCCCTGGGGAATGGTTATGGTGTGTTTCCAGATGCCGTCCTTGAGGGTTCCGGAAACCAGTGTCATGCTGCCAAAGCCCTGGGTCTGGCCACCGCCCCAGGACCACGGGTCGGGGTTGACCCAACTGGCGATCATGGTCGGCGTTGCCACACCCGTCTCATCGACCAGACGAAGGGTGATATTAACCGTGGCCGGGCCGTCGTGGATATTAAGTGTCGTTGGCGTAACGGACGGACTTAAGAGCAGCGGCCCTGACATATCCGATGCCCGTGCCGGAAGCGCGAAGGTAACCCCCATGGTCACGAACGCAGCGACAAAAACCACCAAAGTCGCAAAAGGCCGGACACGGTTAAAGACCAGCATGAAAGTTTTCCCCCAGAGTGACGCCCGCGACGGGCCGAAGTGAGCCTGCACGAACGGCAGATACGTGCATCTTACACATTAAGCTACAACAATTGATAAGACTTCTGCTGGCTGGCGGCACCAGATCTCCACATCACGTTGACGGCGAGCAGTGGAAACTGCCTCGTCAATCCCAGTCCAAGGGTGAGAGTCTTCTTGGTGAGTAACCCCGTCGCTTATTTAGGTCTGATAGATCAGCCCTTGCAATCAACTCTGCCGCGGGTGGTTCCATTCGAGTCGATGTGGACTTTCTGCCAGAAATTGGGTGCAGATCCTTTGCTGATTACGAGGATTCGCTGGTCAAAGGAAAGGTCACGAGTCGACTGCCGGCGCTTGTCGTTGTAATTTGAGGATGTACTCGTTGCCCTGGTCACCGACACCCTGGGCGTGGATGGTGATGTACTGGAAAAACGATCCGTCCTGCTGCTCTTTGTTGACGACGTCGTAGGTCCCCACCAGCACGACAGATTCCCCGTTGCAGGAGTTGAATGCGCTGGTGAAAATCTCGGTGCGGTTTGATTCCGCGGGGGCGGCGGTTGCCCCGCCCGCGGGGGTCTGCTTTGCGCTGCTGGGCTCGTGTTGCTTTAGTTTCGCTCTCGCGGAGGAACGCCGCATAGTCTCCAATGGTCCGCGGGTGGACTCCCAATTGGGCGCCGATCTGCTTGTGGCTTAGGCCCTCTGCGAGTTGCGGCGCTGCTTTTTCTATGCGCGCTGCTCGTTCTTCTTGCGCCCTAGTCATTAGGTATCCCCTCTTCGATTTCGCCGGCTGCCATCCTTTGGTGTGGCCATCGGGAGATGTAGTTCTCCAGGTCAAGGGGGGCGCCATAGCCCCCGCGAGCCCATCTGAATCCCGCGCAGTTCGCCGGACTTCAACAGCATTCTTATTGTGGGCAGGCCGACGTTGATTTCTTCGGCGCCCTGCTCAATGGTCAGGAATCGAGGGGTCTGCTCAAATTGCCCCTTCATTGATCCGCGCTACTTCGGCTATTTGGCCAACTCTGGCCCCAAAACGGAATCGCGAACAAGCCTACCGAGGTCGGCCGAGTCGATCGAGTGCCCCGACCGCCGCTTAACCTCTTTGCCTAGATTCAGCACAGTCTCGGACTGTATCGCGTTTGCCAGAGCTTTGGGCGCGGTCGCTGCTCGGGCTTTCCAAACATCTTCAATTTAACCCCGTTTCAGGGATTCTTTGTGGAGGTAGAACATCTGAGCCGCTTTGACGGCCACGGTTTCTTCGGACATAAGGTTCGCGGCCAGGACAAGATCAATTGTGGCGCATGACTGACGCGCCCGGACATGAGCGAATACGCGAACCGGAGCAGATGGTGAACTACGCCCTGCGCGAACTCGGCCGCCGCGTCCATGACCTCACCACCACATCAACGATATCGACAAACACCTGCTCCGCTTGGTCAATGCAATCGCGCCGACACCCTCGCGCTGCCGTGTTTGGGCGGCGGGCTTCTCGCGGGCATGAATTTCTGCTGCAGCAGGAGGATCGCGGTCGTGTCGCGGTCCGCCGTTCCTGGCCCGCCAGCACACACCGAGACTTTGGACTTCACATCTCCCAATTCCAAGGAGACGGTCCCCTTCGGGGAGGCAAAGTCGAACAAGAGCGGCGACATTGGGGAGTTGGAGGTTATTCGGGAGTTTCTGCGCATCGGGGCAGCGGTCAACTCGCTAGGCCAGTCGGACTACGGTGGGACGCTTATGTCCACACCCCGGAAAATGCCATGGACCCGGACGACGACAGCGATGTCTGGGAGAGTCGGGACTCAGCGCTCATGTGCACGTAAAGAACAGCACCAGCGGGCGCGGCGCAAGTGAAAGTGGGTTCCCTGCGCGCATGGGTCACTGGCTCGTTGGGCGGAACGCCCAAATTCTATTTCTTCGTCCACAAGGGGAGCCCGAGATTCGCCTCGCCGAAGATACTCGAGTCTTACTTGTTGAACCGTCGTCCGGACATGACCGATGACGAAAAAACCCGCATCGGGTATAACAAGACGCGCCCGGCCGATTTCCGCGTCTTCAATCATCTGCTGAGGCTGTGGACCCGATACCCTCGGGTCCCCATCAATAGGCACGCCCCAATTGATGACTGGCTATTCATGACAAGAAAAGAATTGACCGGTCAACATGTGGCTGTCTTATCCCACGTCTACCTCGCTTGGCTTCGATCAAATTTTCCAGACCATGCCGTCCCTCCTAAAGGCCTGTACGACTCTTTGGGACGGCATAGGCTGACGCCTTCTTGAAAAGCTGCGAGACGTAAAGTTCGCGGGCCGGCGCCGGACGCTTCAGCTTCTGTGACGCGCAGCCGACCAGGCCCACCGTGATGGGGGTGCTCATGGCAGCGCACTGGTCATCAGCGACGGACCAACGACCAGGACTGCGCTGGCTATCAGCACCAGGAGGACGAGCAGGCCCACAATTTTGACGAACGGGCTGCTCCGGTTACGGCTTGGGTTGAGGTCGGTCGGCGAATGGGGTTTCCTGGTGGCAGGCATGCCCCTGACCATGCGTAGGGATCCGCCCCACGGCGGATCAGGTGATGCGCAGGCACCTAGCCCCAATGCCGTTCACTTAGAGTAGTTGTGTTAATCTTTCGGCATGGCGCGTAGCGGATGGGTGACTCCCGAGGGTCCTGAGCGGTTGAGTGACCACGTCTCGCTCGGTGTTTTGACGCGGGTTTTCCCGCCGGATGTCGTTGATGCGGTGATTGGGCGGACCGGGGCCCGTGAGCAGCGGAACCGGTTGCTGCCGTCGCGGTTGATGGTCTATTACGTGATGGCGCTGGCCTTGTTTTCGGCCGGTTCGTATGAGGAAGTGATGCGGTCCCTGCTGGCCGGCATGGAATGGATCACGGGCCGGTTCCGGGACTGGCAGATGCCGACGAAGGCCGCGATCTTCAAGGCCCGGACCCGCCTCGGTTCCGCCGTGATGGCCGAACTGTTCGCCGAGACCGCGAAGCCTCTGGCACTCCCGGGCGGTCCGGGATTCCACGGCTCCTGGCGGCTGGTGTCCGTGGACGGGACCTGCCTGGATCTGGCGGACACGGAGGCCAACGAGCGCGCGTATGGCAGGCCGGGCACGGCCACGGATCTGAAAAGCGCCTACCCGCAGGCGCGGGTGCTCGGCCTGGTCGAATGCGCCACGCACGCGGTGATCGGGGCCGTGGTCTCCGGCTTTTCCACGTCCGAGCACGACCTCTATCCGGGCCTGCTCCACCGGCTGGAGGCGGACATGCTGGCCATGGCCGACCGCGGGTTCTTCTCCTACACGGCCTGGAAGGACAGCTCCGGAACCGGTGCGCAACTGCTGTGGCGGGTCAAGGCCAACGCCGTGCTGCCCGTGCTCGAGGACCTGGCCGACGGCTCCTACCTCTCCGCCGTCTACGCGAACCCGAAGGCACGGCGGAACAACACGGACCCCATCCGGGTGCGCGTGATCGAATACACCGTCAGCACCGGCGACACGAGCAGCGAATTCCGGCTGATCACCACGATCCTTGACCCGCACGCCGCCTCCGCGGAGGACCTTGCCGAAGCCTACGCCAAACGCTGGGAAATCGAGTCCTGCTTCGATGAACTCAAAACCCACCAGCGCGGCCCCGGGACCGTGCTGCGCTCCAAAACCCCCGACGGGGTCCTGCAGGAAATCTACGGATACCTCTGCGTGCACTACGCCATCCGGTCCCTCATCGGCGACGTCGCCCACCACTTCGAGGAAGACCCCCTGAGGTTCTCTTTCACCCGCACCCTCCGGGCAGTACGGCGTTCCCTCGCCGCGCGCCCGGCTTTTTCCCCCTGAGCGTCTGGCGGAGGCCTTCACGGTCTTCTGCCGCGAAATCCTGCATGAACTGCTGCCCCCGCGCCGGCCAAGAACCAACCCCCGCGTCATCAAAAGGAAAATGTCGAACTGGCCACTCAAGCGAATACCAAAAAAGCCTAAGTAAACAGTATTGGGGCTAGCGTACGACCCGGCCGGTCGAGGCGGAGACCGCCGACGCCCCGATCCAGCCGGGCTTGGCCGCGTAGACCTTCACGGACAGGTTCTTGTGCTCGATGTCCGCTGCGGTCACCTCGTAGCTGGAGCCGGTCGCGCCCTGGATCGGGATGGCGCGGTGCCGCAGCCACTGGTATTTGAAGGTCGTTCCGGTCTGCGACCAGGTGCCTGGAGTGGCCTTGAGGGCTGACCCGACGGTGGGCGTTCCGGTGATGGCCGGCAGGGTCCGGTTGGCCAGGCTGGTCCCTGAGGGGGCGACGGCTGCGGCACCGACGATGTGCCGGGTGACGGGGGTGAACAGAGGTTTCATGCCGGTCACTTTGATGCTGATCCGTTTGGCAAGGTCCGCCTGGGTCAGCTTGTACGAGGAAGTGGCTGCTCCGGGGATGACGACACCGTTGCGCAGCCACCGGTAGGAGATTTTCGTGCCCTGCGACCACGTACCCGGGTTGACGGTCAGGACCGAACCGACGCGCTTGGTGCCGGTGGACACCGGGGTGCCGGCCGTCAGGAGGTGGCCTTTCACGGGCGTCTCGGCGGTGAACGTGTCGCCGGCGTCCTCGTACGGGTACGCCTCGCCGTAGACCGTCAGGCCCATGGTCTTGCCGATGTCGGCGTCCGTGAGTTTGAAGGTGGCGCTGGTCGCCCCCGGGATGGCGGAGCCGTTGCGCAGCCACTGGTAGGTCAGGACATCGAAGCTCACCCGGCTCTCGGGCAGGACTGCGCTGAGGGTGGATCCTACTTCCTGGGTGCCGGTCAGCTGGGGCAGGGCCTGGTACGGCGCATCTTCAAGCGGTTGCTGATCGAAGAAGCAAAACTCCTGCCCGGCTTCGGCGTCCCAGTCGCAGATTTCTTCGAGGGGCCGCTGTTTGGCGGCCATCGTCGACATGGCAATGCCGACTGCGAGCAGGCACGTCACTGCGGTGCGGAGAGGTTTGCGTGCGGTCGTTGTCGTCATGGATCCCCCAAGGATGATGATGATGATGTGCCGGCTGTGCCGGTCATTTCCGGTAGCCATGCGTAGACGGCCGGGTTGGTTGGCTCAGCGGCGAAAGAAATAGAAGGCGTCCACGTTCCGGCTTGTGAGCACTTCGGCATCGTACAGTGCCGCACCGTAGAACTGTTCGTTGGCGAACAGCAGCATGGCCGTGTCCGAGTGGAGGACTGTCAGCCGGAATAGGGTCATGGCCGCGCCGCCGACACCGGGGAACGGTCCGGCGGTGGAGCCGTACCAGGTCTCCCAGGAGGCGACGGAGCGGAACTGCAAAAGGTCAGTCCCGCCCGGAATCCGGTCCGTTTCCTTGAGCAGGAAGAGTGCCCTGCTGACACTCTCGGCGTTGCGCCCGTTGATGAGTTCGTCGATGAGCTGGTCGGTGAGATCTTTGCGGACACGGGAGCCCCTTTCGTAGTGGGGTGATCTAGCGGAGGTCGTGCGTGGCGACCCGTTCGGCCAAGGAGTCGTGGACGGGTGAATCCATGGCCATGGCTGAGGGGTCGTAGAAGCCGAGGCGTTCGCCGATGCGCATCATCTGGTTGGCGTGGCCTTCGCGTTCCATGGTGATCAGGGCGCCGGCGCAGTGTTTGGAGTCCTCGGTGACCTCCCCGGTGCCGTCCTCAGAGCCATATTGCAGGGTCTTGTGGCAATGGAAGGAGGCGTCCGCGTGCAGGGAGTCGGCGATGTCCCGGGCACGTTCCCGGTCCAGGAACGGGGTCCCGTCAGACCAGAACGGGCAGTTGCCGCAGGGGCGTTTCAAGGCGAAGGGGCGGAAGGGGGCATCGGCTGTGATGGCCATCATGTGTACGGACCGGGCAGGCGCTGTCATCGGCCCGAACGCGGAGCCAAAACTCCCGGTTCGCAGGTAGAGTCTGCTGTGGGGGAACAATCATCTGTCTGCCGGGCGCCGGCAGCGCCATTCCCCGCGACCGTTCGATCAAGGTGGGGGAATTGAAGAACAGAGTTTACCGGGCTGCGCTGACGACAGCATTGGCGGCCTCGACCGCACTCCTCGGACTTGTTGTCCCGGCGACACCGGCCCTGGCCGCCAAACCGGCCATCTCTCCGACAGTCAAGGCCACGAACCTGGCGCCAAAGAAGCCCACCACGGTGTGGCCTGCCGAGAGGGAGCGCCGGGAGCTGGCACGGTCCAGCACCGCAAGCACATCGTCCAGGGCCTCCTGGGGCAGGACGCTAATCCTGGATAAAAAATGCTATGTACAGGGATTCGCAGTCCGTAAGTCCTAAACTGACCCGGCGGTCACCACGGTGAGCGTCAAATGCAACGGTTTCGAGCCCTCGTGGGGAAAGTGGAGCGAATAACTGTCCTCGTATCGCCCGAAGCTGGTGCCAATAACACTTGTCTCCTCCTGCGTCGGGGCCAAACCATAGTGCGTTGTTGGCGGTACGTCGCATGACAAAAGCAGCCGATGTTCTGAATTCGGGTGGGCCAGAATCACACCGTTTGGAACCCTGGTTGGGACAACCCCTTCCGCCAAATGAAATACGGTTCTGCTGTCGATTTGGGTTTGGGCTGAGGCGTCAGACAAAACGCTGTCCGAAATTCCGATATTCAGTTCTGTCAGACTTCCGTGCAATTCCCGGCGGACCAACAGATTCGGGTATGCACGATGAGCACCTTTGAATTCAAAGTCGAACTCGGTGTACGCTCCGTCTAGCATGGCGAGGTGTGGCTCGATGGACTGCTCCTGGCCAACTACTGCAACTGCATTGTGGGCCCAAGCACTGCGCAAGTATGCAGGAACTGGTTCCAGGTAATCGTGCGAGTAGAAGCTTGGATCGACAAGCCACTCGATCCCATCAAAGAAAAGCGTGAAAGATAGATTGTCCTGATGCTTATGAGTTTTCGATCGAGACGTCGCAAAGAAGCAAATCATGAAGGGTTTCTCTTCGTGGTTTCCTTTGGCGATACCGTAGCCCGCTAGCGGAAGAAGATTTGCCTTAGGCTCTTCATACGGCACCCGCGCCCTCGGCTGAATTTGCTCAGGGTTCGCTAAGTTAAATGTATCTCCTTGTGCCGGCGAACGACGGTCAGGATAGCGAAGATACTCGGACCAGAGATCCAACTCTGCCGCTACTTCTGACACGTCACTAAGCCCACCTGACAGCTCAATCATTCTCCCTGCTAATAAAACCAAGCTCTGAATGCCGTGGTGGTAGCCAATCGAGTTTTCGGCAAAGACGGCGTACCCCGCATCGCGAACGATTAGCTCTTCGAACTGTCTTGAGAGACGGTGTTTGGCTTTGTCAATCCAGCGGCGACCTTCCGGGCGATATGGGTTGGCAATGCCTGCGGCCATGAGGGCAATGTCCTGAAACCAGGCATGATTGTGGAACCTAGAATTTTGATTGGCAGCATAGAAAGAATCAGACTCCAGCAGTTGGGCGTGACTCCTAATTGCGTCCTCCATCTGCGCAATAAAGCGGACGTCACTGCCTGATTGGCGGATGCTGTCCAGGATCACAAGAAGAGATATCAGGCGTTCAGCCGTCCCGTGATCGTACCAGGCATAGCGCATGTCGGAAGACGCTTGATAGTAGTTGTCGCGTAACCAACCGACAACCAAGTCCCGTGCTGAATGGAGCGCTGTGTCATCTTGACTTTCCCCAGCATAGACTGCCATGTAAGCGGCTGGGTACAGCGAATGCCAGATGTAGCGAAAAGTCGGGTTATCCGCTACATGATCTGGAACAGACTGCCGAATGCCCCAATCTAGTGCGATTTCCCCGTGAATGGGGAACTTGCCGGTGTCGAGAAAAGTTCGCACCTGACCTGTAAGCGACTCATTTGTCCCTCGCAGGTAGTCGGTGAGACACGAGCGTAGCGGGGGCACCAGGTGAAATCCTCCCTCTCCGGCGACCTCCCTCCGGACGAACAGCTCATTTCCAACAGACTGCCAATTGCAAGCGGCCGCGACGGAAATGCCGGCCCCCTCTCGCGAAGGTGTCCCCTTGACGTAAAGCCGCAGATCGACGACGGCGCTTGGCTCGACTGCCTCAAAGCTGTTCTGCACCAAGTAGGCCAAATCTTCCGAAAAAAAGCTAGTGACTTGCCATTCATCCTGAATAACGTGGCGAATCTTGATATGACGAAATCTACGATCAACAGTGTGACCAATAGCTAAATATGCAATTGAGTCCCATCCGTCCAAGCAATAAATCGATGTCAAACCATTTAAGTCAATTGAACCACGCTCAAATTTGACGCGAAACTCGTATGTTCCCAGGTTTCCAGCAAAGGCCATCCGGGCGGCCTGCGAGTTAATTTCCAGTTCGCCGTTACCAGAACAATTGTCCTTATTGAAGGGGACCGAAGGCGCCGGTGCAGTATCAATATCTGACGCAACATAATCGCCGATCTTTGTCGCCCGACCGCAGATTTCCGTCTGAATGGACTCATGCACATTCCTATACGGCTCTAACAACCTGGATTCACTCCTTTTCTATTTATGCAATATCCGGCGGACGCTCATGCGAAAATACCAAATCAATGCCTATAACGCGGATTATTTGGTTATTATTCGAGCGACCATTAATACGCATTAGTCGCCGATGGCATATATTACTATGCCCAAGGCTGGCTGCATTATCAGCTATTGTTCCCCATTTGCCACTCTTTCGATCCCCCGGATGGTCCGTTCATACAAGTTTGGCCCAAAGTGAAACGGAGAGGGGCCCCATTTGTGCTGTGGATCCGAGACAAAATCGGAACGATCGTAGGCAATGAAATGCATACCTGGCTGTCGTCTAAGCTGACGATACAACCTATCAAGTATCCGATTGTGTTTCTGCGTCTGATCCGGGCTTCCAACGAGTTCACCGTCTAGAGTGTTTTCCGCCCAGTACACCTCGTTGACGATGATCTTGTCGGCTGGAACTATTGCTAGAAGCTTTTCTAGTCCCGCCACAAAAGCTTCGAAATACTCCGCCGAACCGACCTCCACCAGATCTTTCGGGTTGGGCATGACACCGCAGGTCTGCAGTTCGGGCGAAAAGGTCACATAACTACTATCGTGACGAATCATCTGGAGCCGCTCATCGATCAAATCCAGAAGGAGAAAATCGAACGAACTTCCAATCAGCAAATCGTCCAACTGTTTATCAAGATCAGTGACGACCATCCGTCGTTGGAAGGCGCTGGGGTTAAGTTCGAGGTTCACATTGTCTATAAACTTCGTACGAGTTGCAAATGCGCTTCCCAGTGCAGTTCGTGCTCGATAGTCAACAAGTTCAGGCGAACCTTGAAGGTCGAACGCGTCGCGAGAGACGCAACTGCCGAGGATAAATATTCTTGTTTTCAAAGGCTTTTTCACACCGTGTGAATCGACGCTTTTGGTGCCCAAATAATGTCCGAATCCATCGGTAAATTTCACTTCAACAGAATCGCCTTTTCCCAGCATAGAACACTGCCCGCCAGTTAGCTCTTGGCGGACAATTGATTGGCCACCACGAATAAGGGCGACTTCCATTTTGAGAGCGCCGTATCCCCTCGGCTTCTCGCCCATTGTAATGTCCACGTGCGTCTCCATTTCATCCGCAGTTACAGTGATTTGCGTTGAAATTTTGCCAGCGTCCCAAAGGTCTCTTAGATCCATCGGCAATGCTGAGAAGTCGCGGGGAATCAGGTCTCGCTCGAGGATCTCGTTGTAGAGACTTCGGGGGCTCCGCGATGGGTCGGAAATTCCAGTTAGAAGTTGCTGCAGTAGACGGTCAAACGCTCCGCGATCGCTTGAGTCGAGACGGGATATTAGAAAGGCTTGAAATTTATCATTGACATAGAGACCGTTGCCTCGATGGGTGAAATCGTGCGCGTCGAGATAGCGTGCGACCTCCTTCATCTTTAAGTCAGCCGTGATGGATTGGAAAATAAATACTCGAGCTGCGCGATTCTTTCCTGCGGAATCTCCGGGCGGATTGAGAATCTTTTGCGTCCCCGTATCGTCTGAAGGAAACGACGTCGGATTGACCACGAGCGCGGAAGCACCCTCCAGTTGATTCGAAAGCGCAATTGCGGCGAGGGCATGCTTGCCACATCCTACGAATAGAATGGGCCCATTGAGTCGACCCCTCAGTTCAGACATGATTTCCATCACATTGCCCGAAGGGTTTGTTCCTCGCATGATTAAAAGGTGCGGCCCAACCTGATTCGCTACCTTTTCAAGGTAAGTCTCAGCATAATTGCCTGGTTCATCTTTCGCATCTGAGAGAAACACGATGGCTGCGACAAGGCGCTTCCGCGCTGCGATAGCCGGCCGTACATCTAGGACTATTCGATTTTCCCCCAGGCTATCGATGGTATGTCGGCCGCTCGTCCAATGGGGGGCACCAATGAACGAGGCGGCGTCGCGCCAATCGTGAGATGCGGAGCCGGGCCCCAGTGCTGTCGGTCTTTGCTCCAAGTCGGCGGTTCCTTATACTTCCTCTGAGGGATGACTAATATAGCACCAAGTCTACGTCCTGGTGTGCGATGCTGCCTGTTGCAGTGTGGCCATGGGAGTTCCTTGAAATTGGTGAATCAAGCGGGCTCCTGGTGGTTGGTGCGGAAATGGATTGCCGGATGAAGGGCCGACGATCAACTCATTATCTTCAATTCCGCACCGATAGTCTGCTCATAGCCGCTTTGACGCCTCACACGTCTCGCGGCCGCGGATGACATGGTCACGAAAGCGTCCGGGTCCCGTATGATATGCGCAATTCCTACTGCCATTCCAGCGGCATCTTCTCCTGCTGCAAGAACCCCGCAAGACGGATCAACAAATTCTGGTATCGCTGTCACAGCAGTAGTCACTGGGACGAGCCCAGAAGACATCGCCTCGTCTCTAGAAACGCCCTGCGAATCCATCCGAGTCGGTGTAATGAACAGACCGTAGTCCTTATGTATGGCAGAAATCTCAGATCGCGACAGAAAACGCCGCTCGATCGTCACGTTGTCGAATCCGGTAAGCGGTTCCAGCGTTTGATCAAAAAGCACGCCGTCGCCAATTATTCTGATATCCAGCTGATCAAAAAAGTCCTCCCGGCTAAGCATGAGGATTGCCTCAACCGTCAGGTCGTTCGCGTATTTTCGAGATGCAAAAGGACGAATACTCAACAACTTAAATCGATGTTCCGGGACCTTTTGAACATAATCAAATAAGTCAGTATCTATGTAGTTGTGCACGATTGAATACCGACTGGAGGGAAGCAGAATGCCAACGTCCTCCATAACTTCCTCAGCAAAATATTGAGAAACAAAGACGAAGTGCACATTGGGATGGACATCTACAAAAACATCTCGCCAAAGAGCCATCCGAATTTCACTGGCCACTTTGGCGTCAGTTCGTTCGGCTTCCGTTGAGTAATTGAAGTCTCTTCTGTACCAGGGCTGGACCTCCGCTCCGTGGATCCAGATTGTCACGCTCCCCGACTTCGCATAGTGGGAAACAACGGGCCACATCTCGGCGTCCAAGAAGTGAACAAGGACGTGGTCCACAGTGTGCTGTCCCAGGAAACGCCTCAAATCAGCCGCACCGCCAACGTGTACGTCAACACCTTCGAACTCGTACGAGTGAGAGCTCGCCCGAGGGTTCAGGCAGAAGACCTCACAGTCGACGCCAGCGTCTTGATATCCCTTGACCCGGCTGTGGATGAACCCGTTGCGATAAAGGGCGGACGACGACGGGTAGACGTTCGTCAAAATCAGTTTCTTGGGACGAATGAGAAGCGGCGCCGTAGACGCTGGCGACTCGACCGCCTCTAGCGCAATGCCTCGGAGCGTGCAAGTGCCGCTGCCCTGAGCACGGAGACCGAAGAGGACGCTGGAGGCATTCTCCGGCATTTTCACATCGTGATTTTGTCCTGGGTTCAGCACAACGTGGTTCATTCGATTCGCCGCCGAGTCGAAGAAGACGATCACGACCGACAGTTTGAGGCCCGCCGACGTGATCGGATGGATCGTCAGGGAGTCACCATCGTCTAGAAGTAGGTCTCGGGGTATCCGCTCCCCAGCGTAGACGTACGTATGTTTGGACGCTGGCAAATCAGAACGGATCTGAAGACCATCAGCCCCGGCTTTGATCTTGAGGAGTTCGTTCCCGGACCTACCGCTGAAAAGCTTCGCCAACTGCTCCCCCCGCAGGCCGTTAAAGGGTATCCCTGACTCCTGGGTCGGGATGATCGCCTCCGCGGCGCGTTGGATCGATTTCATCGATCTGCCTGTGTCGATATGGAGGTCATCAAAGACCGTTGCGTCCGACTGTGATTCTCGCCGGTAATTGAATCTGTCGATAACCAAGACCTTGTCCCCGGCAAACAAGGCATTGTCGCAATCTCTCAGCCAGTCCATCAGGCTGATCTTCCCCAGGACCGCCGTCTTGCAAACACTGTACCTGATGGGACTCGAAGTCTTCCAGATGTATTCGCACATCCGGTCATGCGTGTCCTTGTCGGATTGTTCCGACTTGCCCACGACCTCGGCATCGCTATACAGAAACGCCAGAGCCAAATCCATAATGTAGTCCGGGCCATAGGCATCGTCCGCGCTAAGGAAAGCAATGCCTTCCTCGGACAACGTATACCCGAATACTGACTCGGCGTCGGATTCCCTAAGGAATTCGACTCCCTCAATAGCGCCAACCCCGCGAGTGTCAACTTCAGAACCCACGACTATGGTAAGGCGTTTGTTCCTCCACGACTGGTTCTGGAACATTCCCAGGAGTCGCTCCATCGCCTCGTTATTGTTCGCGCGCCCTACGATTCTTACCCATGGCAATCGACGTTTTACTCGGCCGCCCCAAATCTTCTCTGCCACATATTCCAGACGGTTAGCGGTCGTGTGCTCACACAATACCTTCCGTAGAGCCAACAGACGCTTATAAGCTGCGAGGGCCGATGTCCTAGCGGCATCCGCTGGGTCCAGTAGCGACCTGACTTGCCGTTGGATCTCTGTGACATCATCGCTGGAAACGACTAAATCGCCGAACATTAGGCGGAGCCCGCGCGAGTAGTTGCTCACAACGTGTGTGTTCGACACCATGAGATCAAGGGCTCGCCTCGCGTACATGGTTTGCGACTGCTTCACAGAATTCAGGTTGATGCCAAACTCAAAACCCTTGTAGGATTTTTCAACCTCCGCAAAGGGCAGGTTGCCGTGGATGAGAGGTCGGTATTTTTCCGGGAATACAAAGGCCGGGTCAGTCCCCCCAAACCTTCTGTCGAATATTACCGTATCCCCGATTTCGCTGGTCGCATCGATGATCGATTCGAAGTTTCTTTGACGTTCCGGATACCGAGCATAGTACGTTCCCGCAAAGCTGAATCCTGGGAGCCGTGGAATAGTCTGGACCGGGCCGTGAAGCATTGGTTCGCCGAAAAACGGCAGGACGAAAACATTGTCACACCCGAGTTTACTTTTGTAGTTTTCGACACTGTCAAAATCAGTTGTGAAGACAAAATCGAAAATCGACGCAGTACTTACGAACGAATTGTAGTGGACTGGATCTTCCTTGTTCCAGAACACTGTGGGGATGGATCGGGCCTTGCACCAGGCGACAAGTTCGATCAGCTCGGGGGAAAGATGGTTAACCTTGCCCCGCCACGCGCCGCCGTTTCCTTCCCATGCGGATTCAACCAAGAGCAGGTTCGGGCGCGCCTTCTCAATATCCGGCTCCCAGTTCTCCACCGATAGAGGGAAGAGGCTGCAGGCCTTAGTAAAGGCGTGCGTTGTGAACTCATCCATGATTGCGGCTACCCGGAGGCTCGACACGTCCTGGGTTCCGGGCATTTTCCAAGAGGCAGCGGAAGACCTCTTAGACTCCGCACTCTTGGGGTCCTCGTCTTGGGAATGGTGGGCCATATCGAGCCGGTCACGCAGGACAGACAGTGACCTCAGGAGCGCGTCTCTGTCGGCACGAAGGGACGACAGGGCTTGTTCCTGTCCCCTGGCAGTCTGCTCCAGGAGGTCTTCAACTTCACCGAGCCGAAGCTCAAGGTTGGTCCGATCCTGCTGGAGGTGTCGAATGTCAATGAGCATGAGGGAATTTCGTTCGGAAGCAGCGATCTCCGAGTATGCGTAGCCCGGGCCATTTTCTTCTTGGCTCATTTTGCCGTCCCCCCGATGTTCTTCTTGGTTTCTACAACGATCATTCTGGGCAAACGCCAGAGAAGTGCGACCGCAGCCCACGGATTCTTCAGCGACGAGGTGATGAGTCTGCCAATCCTCATAGAGCTGGATTCCTGCAGGCTCCGGATTTTGGAGCGCTCTTGGGTCAGGATCCCCAGTGCCGTATCCAGGCGTCGCGCTTTATCGCGTCCAAAGGTTTCCTTGTTAACCATTGTCCGGCTGTATGACGCAATCTCATTTTTCAGCCGTAGCACCTCCGCCTTGAGATTTCCCTCAGTGGCTTCGAGTTCGGCGACCTGTAGCAGCAGCCTCGTATTGAGGGCAGAATATTCCTTCTGCTCCAGCCCAAACGCCGTCTTTGCTTTTAGGGAACTGGCCTCAAGATCCGTGATGATCCGATGAAGGTGGTCCTGCTCGGCAACTTGGATCCCGACTTGAATACGTGAGCGCTTCTCTGCGTCGTCAAGAAGACCTTCAAAGGAATTCCTGACCCTTGCGTTGTCAGCCCGAACCTGCTGAAGTTCCTTGCGTGCTTTCGTTTCCCTCTGCTTGGAGAGCTCGAGCTGTGCCATGAGCGCCAGTTCAACTCCGGTTAGTCGTGGCGCGGAGACATCCGAAAGGGTTTGGTCGCCATCCCCGTGCTCGTTTAGTTCTTGATCAGCCGAATCCAGTTCGATGTCGTTCTTCATGTATTCCTTCTTCAGCCTGCTCGCCAGTTACTAATAGAGCCGACGACAGCGTCGTACCAGGGCCCAACCCAGTTACCGAGGGTGAGCCCGATTCGCATGGGGATCGATGACTCCATACAGGCTATCGGAGATCAGCCGCTGGGCTGACCCCACGCTGCCTATCCCGGGCAAGGCGGCTCCAGGTCATTGATGGATTTTGTCCGTGCCACGTTCTGGCACTAGCGGATCGAACTGATCCAGCGAGCCGATTGCAGGGCCTTGTTGAAGGACGCGAGCCGCCCGACCTCCCGTTCCACCGGCTCCACGACGAACTTCTCGGCCACGGCCGCGACGGCGGACCGGAGCCGTTTCCGGGCCGCCGCACCACGCGCCCGGGCGGCGGCGCCCGCGACGGCTTTCGCCGCGATGGCAAGGATGATGCCCAGCAACACTCCCCCGCCGATCATCACCGTCGGTACAGGCCACCCCTGCACCCGCGGCACCTCGGGGACGGGCAGCTGCAGGTAGCCCAGCCCCGCCAGCACGCCGAGCCATCCGAATCCGCCCAGGGCGGCCAGGAGCGCCAGCCACTGGATGGCGTTGAACATCGTCCACCACCAGGACGATCGGCCGGCTTTCAGCTCAGCGGAGGCAACAGCCTGGTCCAGCGCGTCGGGGAGCCTCTCCCTACCCTCCCGGGCCGCGCCGCGGATGACGGCGCGCCAGGGGCCGGGGGCGCCGTCGGACGCCGCGTCCGCAAACTCGCGGACGGCGGCGTCGGTCCGGGCGCGTTCGGGCGCCCCGGCGGGCGGCAGCGAGGTCCTGTTCAGCTCCGGCCTGGCGCCGTCCCGGCGCAGGTTCAGCCGGCGCAGCGGATCCGGGCGGAACCGGACCAGCCAGCGGGTCACCGGCCAGCCGGTGCGGCGGGTGGCTTCCTGCCGGTAGGAGCGGACCACGGCCTCGACGACGAGCGGGACATTGGCGGCCACGGCCAGCTCATCGGCCAGCCTGGATGTGGCAGCGGCCCCGGCGCCTGCCGCCTCCCCTGTTCCGGAGGCGGCGGCGAGGTTGGCGGCGGCCCGGGCGACGTCCGCGGCGAGCCGCTGGGAGATGGCCTGCCGCTGCATCGCCGTCTGGCGGATGGCGTCACGGACCTTCTCCACCCCGGTTCCCGCCACGGCGGAGGCGCCGAGAACCTGCACCGTGCCCAGGCCGTCCCGCGCCAGGATGCCCTTGAGTGATTCCAGCACCGGACGGACATCGTGGGCGGGCAGCCTGTCGAGCTGGTTCAGCACCACCAGCGTGACGGCCCCGTGGGAGGCCAGGGGCGTCAGGAAGTCATTGTGCACCGCCGCGTCGGCGTACTTCTGCGGATCCAGCACCCAGACGAGCACGTCCACGAGCCCCACCAACCGCTGCACGATCTCCCGGTGGGCTGCCTGCGTGGAGTCGAAGTCCGGCAGGTCCAGCAGGATCAAGCCGGTGCCCTCGTCGGCGAATCCGGGGACCGGGGCGGCGTGGTGGCGGTTCGGGACCTCAAGCCAGTCCAGCAGCTCCCCGCTGCCTTCGGCACCCCAGACACCGGCCAGGGGTTCGGAGGTCGTCGGGCGCCGGACGGCCGCCGTCGCGATTTCCGCCCCGCTGACGGCATTGAAGAGCGATGACTTGCCGCTGCCGGTGGCGCCAAAGAAGCCCACCACGGTGTGGCCTGCCGAGAGGGAGCGCCGGGAGCTGGCACGGTCCAGCACCTGGAGCGCCTCGTCCAGGGTCTCCTGGGGCAGGACGCCGGCGGCCAGGTTCCGCGCCTCGTCGAGGGCCTCGAGCCGGCGCTGCAGCGCTGAGGCTTCCCGGACCGCTCCGTGGCGGCTCACGCGGAAGCCGCCAGCCGGCGCAGCGCCGCGGCGTGCGCCGCGAGCACGGCGGGCGGTACGCCCCCGGAGAGGTCGAGCCGGGCCAGGAAACGCTGCTGCTCGGCCGCCAGCAGGCCCTGGCAGCGGGCGTGCAGGTCATCCCGGGCGGTCCTGGCCAGGCGGCGCACGGCGTCGTCGCCGAACACCGCTTCCAGGAGCCGCTGGCCCACGACGGCGGTCCCGCCGGCGACGCCGATTTCCAGGCCGGTCAGTCCGGCGGTCATCGAGAACACCACGATCATGAGGGCGGCGCCCAGGCCGTTGATGCCGAAGGACAGCCAGCGGGCCTGGGTGCGCCTGTCCTGGCCCTCGGTGCGGATCAGGTCCATCAGGCTCCCCTGCCAGGCCCGGATTTCCTCGGCCACCTTGTCGCCGAAGCCCGCGCTGGTCCCGGAAAGGTCGTCGCCGCCCAGCAGCTGGCGGACGGCCGGATCGGAACGCCACCGCTGGTCGGTGCGTTCCGCGGCGTTGGCGGCTTCATCGATGATCACGGCCTGCAGTCCGGTTTCGATCGCGGTTTCCACCCGGACCGCGGGCGTTGGCTCGCCCCGGAAGAACGCGCCCATCCGGTCCCGGAGGCGTCCGATGTTCTGTTCCATGGCCCGGAAGAACTCGCCGGTGCCGACGAAGTCCTGCCAGCGGGCCAGGACCTCGCCACGCAGGAGCGCGCCGTCCCGGGTGGCCTCCAGGATCCTGGCCACGGCGTCCTGGTAGGCGTCGCGGGTCTCCTGGGAGAGGACCCCGGCCGCGCGTTCCTGGGCCCGGGCCGCCTGCGCCACCGTCTCGACCCGGCTGCCCAGCGCCCTGACGGTGCCGTTCAGGGTGCGGCGGGCAATGTCCGCCCGGCCGGCGGCATCCGCGGCGAGCTCAGCGAGCCAGGACCGCAGCGGCTCCACGGCGGCTGGCGGCAGCATCCCCATCGCGTCCAGCGCGGCTTCCGGCACCACGAACAGGCGCGCTCCGCCCAGCCCCTCCCGGCCGAGCATGGCCTGCAGGTCCGCGCTGACTTCTTCTTCGGCTGCCGGCGGGACACGGTCCAGCACCACGGCCACGGTGATGTCGCGGGACGCGGCGTCCAGCAGCAGACGCCACGGCACGGCGTCGGCGTAGCGGTTGGCGGTGGTGACAAAAATCCACAGGTCCGCGGCCGCCAGCAGCTGGCCGGCCAGCCTGCGGTTGTCCTCGGCGACGGAGTCGACGTCGGGAGCGTCCAGCACCGCGATCCCGGCGGGCACCGCGGCGTCGGCGAGCAGCACCAGCGAAGAGACGGCCCCGGTTCCGGGGGCCGGTCCGGCCTGGTTGGCGGGCAGCGGATCACGGGCCGCGGTGCCGCGGATCCGGCTCAGGCCCGGCAGTACCCGCCGGTCCTCGAACCAGCCCGCGTCGTCGGGGTGGTGCAGCAGGAGGGGCTGGCGGGTGGTGGGCCGGATGGCGCCGGCGCGGGTGACGGCGTGCCCCGCCAGGGCGTTGACGAGCGTGGATTTTCCGGCGCCGGTGGAGCCGCCCACCACGGCGAGCAGGGGCGCGTCGAGGCTGCGGAAGCGGGGCAGGATGTAGTCATCGAGCTGGGCGAGGGCGTTGCGGATGTCCAGCCGCGCGGCGTCCGCGCCGGGGAGGGCGAGCGGAAGGGCCGTCGCGGCGAGGTCCCGGTGGACTTCTTCCAGCAGTTCGACGGCGGCGCTGGACCGCGCTGCCGGCGGCTGCTTCCCGGGGGTTTCGTTGGCGCTCACAGCATCATAATGCCAGTTCATGCGAGGCCTTCTGCCCATTCTCGCGCCCGATGCCGAATAGACGAATGCCCCACACCGCGTCGAGGCGGTGCGGGGCACCTGTCTTACGTATGAACGTCAACGGAACGGCGGCCCAGGCTGCAGTTTCGGCAGCCTGCCAGGCGAAACCGTCGCTTGTTCAGTACCGCAGCATTCGGAGCAAATTCCGACGAACTTGTGGGGACAGTCCCAAGGGACGGCGCCCTCCCCCAGGGGCAACGTGATTCGCATAGGACCTTTATAGCAGCCAGGCCGACAGGACGCGCAAAAGTGATACAGGCTAACCATCCTTGATGTTGCCAGCATTCAGGCACGAGCGCTGGAACCCCGGTGCCCGGCGTTCCATGCCGTCAGGCCTTCAGGTGTCCTGTCGGCCGTCTTTGGCCTCGTGCGAGCACTCCCCGCAGAAAAGTGAGTCGGTGACAACGCCGCAACACTGGCACAGGTGTTCGAGAGACCTTGGTTCAAGGACGTAAATAGTCATGCACGTCATGTTCTGCCAGTGAGCTTGGAAAAACCTTGCGGATGACCCCCGAGGTCGTGGCGGTCCGGTCCGGAGAGCTTGACCATTGGCATCGGCGCTACGGCACCGGCCTCATTGCGGAAGAAGCCCTCAGCCCGTAAGGCTGTCCAGGACACACCTGGCACGCCCCGTAATTTGCACACGTTTTGTCCTATACCTCCAGTGCTTGGCCCAACTGGGATAAGGAGGCTGATCGCTTAGGCCCAAAGTGCTGGGCAAAGAAAAACGGCCCCGGGCTGATGCCCGGGACCGTTTCATCTGTGACCCCAGCGGGATTCGAACCCGCGTTACCGCCGTGAGAGGGCAGCGTACTAGGCCGCTATACGATGGGGCCGCGTACTCTCCAGAACGGCATTCCTGCCGCTCATGCTAAGCGATTACTTCATACACTCAGCAAGTGTTTCAAATCGGCAAGCCGGTTCAAAACCCCTGATATACCGCGGAAGTCCGCGGATACTTCAGAGCTGGGATACCAGGACTCGAACCTAGAATGACGGTACCAGAAACCGTAGTGTTGCCAATTACACCATATCCCAATGGAACTTTCGGGCCGGATCGGTGGGCCTAAACCCGCGCTCCCGGCGCCTCAGCACGAGTAATTACTTTACCCGAGAGTTTCGCCCCGCACAAATCGAGGGTCTCATCGATCCCAACACGGGCCCAGTGGTCGCCGTTATTGCCCCGCATCCAGCCTCGGACCCGTGAAACCCTTGCCAATCCGCCCCGGACAACTCTAATCTCGGGAAGTTACCGTTGAGTAACCCTTCCTCCTCCGCTCTGTTTAGGGCAGCACCGCGGATTTTTTCGACTGTCGTCTGCATCACACTTGCTGCTGCAGTTCGCCGTAGAACATGGTCGGGAATCGGGCGCCGCGGCCATGGGAATACTGGCACTGGCTCAGTGGGCACCTCCTTGCTGCGGACGAAGAGCCCTCGGGCGGACGCCGCTTAGGCAGGCTGGAGCTAAACCTGTCCGCGATCTAGCGTTCAGTATGCGCTGGATGTGAGGTCCAGGCTGGTTACCTGGGGCATGGTGAGTTTCAAGATGGTCAGGGTCTTGCCATCGGGGCAGGGACCGCGGTTAAGGACCGAGCCGACCGGGAGCCCGGTTAGGACGATGGTGATGGCCTGTCTGTCGCGGCGGTGCACGGCCCTGTTGGTCCCGAGACTCAACGCGGCGTCGGTGACCCACGGCCAGGTCATATCCCGGGCGGCGGTGGACCGGATGACGTCCTTAACGACGATACTCGTGCTGCCGTGGGTCGCGGTACTGGTGCCGGGCAGGGCCTAGCGCAGGTCCACCGACGCCGCAGAAGACGACAGTGCCCTGATCGGCGCGACCGCAACGCTGGGCTGGTTTACCCCGGCGAACGCCAGGTGAAGTGCGCCGAGGTCCCCGGTTTCCAGTACGTATAGGGCGCGACAGATGGATCCAAACGGATCGAAAAAGTTGTCGATCGCGCGGCTGATAACGGTCGCTCGGTGAATGAGATCCTCAACCGAGAAACTGGGTGCGAAAACACCTTCTTCTACTGCTGCCCTAGGAATACCCAGCCTATGAATTGGCGGAAAATTCCACACGAGTGCCCACTACCCGAATATGGTCTAGGGCAATAGGCATTCCCGTCGGGGCCACTCGCTTGAAGCTGTGGGGTACTTGGCGGAACCCCTGCCGCCGTACTCGGCCATCTCGGAAGCCATATCCAGGCGACCGCCCCGTCAGCTCCGGGCATCCACCCCATGCCAAGACACGTAGCCGAGGTCATGGGGCGGTAATCGATGCAGCGGTTCTCGCCGTGGCATAGTTCTCTCAGTTGAATGTTGAAGTTGTTCGAATAATTGGGGGATTCGTGTCCGAGTTTTGCCGCGCTACAACCGTCTCATCGTGGACACGACGCTTGGCGGCAGCCCTTGCGGTCGCCGTGGCTGCCACCGCCGCCGGCGTCTTGCCTGCCTACGCTGCCGTCGAAGGCCCGGTAGTCCTGAACACATCGGTGTCGCACGAGCCTGCAGAGGTCATTGACCGGCCTATGAAAGTCGCCACGCAGAATGCCCTTGCCCCGCTCACGCCCACCACGCCGACTGATTCCGGCGAGTACAACCTGACGCCGACTATTTCCGGTACGGCCGCCGTGGGGCAGACGCTGAGCCTCGAGACCGGCACCTGGCCCCCGGGCACCACGTTTATTTATCGGTGGTATGCCGACGGTGCTTCGCTGCCCGGGGTTACCGGTTCCACTCTGGTTCTGGGCCCGGAGCATGCCGGCAAGGCGATCACCGTCCATGTCATCGGGTCCTGGTCGACCTTGGGCGGAGGCTCGGTGCAAACCTATGCCGACACTGAGCCTACGGCCAGTGTCGGCGACGGTACGCTCGCGGGCAGCACCCCGGCGGTGTCCGGCGGGCCCACGGTGGGGCAGACGTTGAGTGTTGAGACCGGCACCTGGACCGAGGGCACCACGTTTGCATATCAGTGGCTGGCCGACGGTGCTCCGGTGGTGGGGGCCGCCGGTCCCATTTTGGTCCTGGGTCCCGACCATGCCGGCAAGTCGATTACGGCCCGGGTCACCGGGTCCAAGCCCGGCTACACGCCAGAGTCCCGCACGAGCGAGCCTACGGCCAAGGTCGCCTACGAGGCCACCCCGGCGGCCGTCACGTTCACGGACAAAAACGGTACGAAGGACGACAGTTACACGGTCCCGGCCACGGCCGGGGTTGACTATCTGGTCGGGGGAAATGTTGTCCCTGCGGGAACCTACCGGGGCGCCGGCGCGCTGGTGGTGTACCCAGCGGCTCGGGAGGGTTATCGGCTGGCCCCTAGCCCGGGGTTTTCATCAATGTTGGGCTGACGGGTGTGTTTAAGAGACGAAAAGGTGCTCTGACAAGGGAAAATAGGGGTGTCTACGCCGTTATTTCCGTGTCTTGAAGGAGCACCTTTTCGATGCACCAGCCTACCAAGGTTTTCCCGTCCGTCCCGGTCACTTTCACCGGCCAGTCTCTGGTCTCCCATGCCGGAGGACGGATCCTGACGTCATTCATCGACGCCCTCGGGTTCCGGGATCTGTGCGAGGACCGGCTCGGGCAGTTCGTGCCCGCGATGGCCTCGCACCGGCCCGGGAGGCTGCTCGGGTCGCTGGCGGTGATGCTCGCCGCCGGCGGCGAGCATGCCTCCGACCTGGACATCCTGCGCTCCCAGCCCGGCGTGTTCGGCCAGGTGCCCTCGAACGCGACAGTCTCGCGGTTCTTCGAACGCACCGTGAAGAACCCGGACGTCTTCGATTACGGCTTTTCGACCCTGGCCAAGGAACTGCGGACCCGGGCCTGGGAAGCCGCAGGGGACCGCAGCCCCGCGGTGAAGGCGACGGCCGCGGACCCGCTGCTCATCGACCTCGACGCCACACTGGTGACCTCGCACTCGGAAAAGGAACAAGCCACCGGAAACTACAAGGGCGGGTTTGGATTCGCCCCGTTCACCGCCAGCATTGATTATGGTGCCGGCAGCGGCACCGGGGAGGAACTCGCGGTGCTGCTGCGCCACGGCGGGGCAACCGCGAACAACGCCGAGGACCACATCCGCATCTTCGAGGCCGCCATCGCCGTCCTGCCCGACGCCCTCTACGGTGAGGACGAGGAACTGGACGGGGAGAAGATCCTGGTCCGCACCGACAGCGCCGGCGCGTCCCGGAAGTTCCTCTGGTACCTGCATTCGCGCGGCGTGCAGTTCTCCGCCTCGTACCCGGTTCCGGTCGGCAAGGCCCACATGATCGACTGGATCAACGACAAGAAATACTGGCAGCCGGCCCTGGACCAGGACGGGGTCGAACGCGACAACGCCTGGGTCATCAACGCCACCCAGGTGATCCCGCTCCAGGACTACCCGCCCGGGACGAAGATCTTCCTGCGCGCCGAACCGCTGCACCCCGGCGCGACACCGACCCTGCTCGACATCGACGGTCACCGTGTGACAGCGTTCCTGACGAATGCCCCGCGCTGGCACGGACCTTTTCTGGATGCCCGGCACCGGGCCCGCGGCCGGGCCGAGAACCGCATCAAAACCCTAAAGAACACCGGGCTCGGAAAGCTCCCCTTCTTCGATTTCGCCGCCAACCAGGCCTGGGCCAACCTCGCGGTCCTGGCCGCGAACCTGGTCTCCTGGCTCCAGCTCACCGCCCTGCCCGACGGCCACAAAGCACGGGGCTGGGACATCAAACGCTGGCGCTACCGGCTCTTCGCCACCGCCGGGAAAATCATCACCCGCGCCCGCCGGAACCACCTGCTGCTGCCCGCCGCCGCGCCGGAGCAACCCCTCATCGCCGCCCTGCTCGAAGCCATCAGCCGGATCGCCGCGGCCGCGAACCGCCCCGCACCCCTGCTGCGGACCTGACACCACAGCCCCCCGGACAATCACGAGCAGGAAAGAAGAACACCAACGGGATCAGTGGAAACCCGCGCACCGCCCGGCGCCCCCGGGCCTTCAGCCACGCCCGAAATCCGATTCAGCCCGCCGGGACGGCAAAAACCAGGCCCGGCGCCCCGACCGCCATCCGATGAAAAATCCGGGCTAGTACTCCGATTTTTTGGGGCACGACATTTACGTCCACGCCGTACCTGACCGCCGCCGCTGATGTCACTTTCGTGGATCTCGACGGGACGGGAGCCTTTGGCAACAGTTACACGATTCCCGAAAGTCAGGGCGTGGACTACGTACTGGACGGCAAGGTTATCCCCGCGGGAACCTACCCAGGTAAAGGCAGCGTAACCGTCGTTGCAAGTGCACGACCTGGTTACATTCTGCTCCCGCTGGGGAACACGAGTTGGACACATACGTTTCCAGCGGATCTTTCACAGGCTGATCCTGTCCCTGCCGTGCAGTCTCCGATAGCTCCGCCAGCCGTGGTCTTCGTGGATGCGGTCGGTACAGCAAACGACACGTACACCATCCCGGCGATGGCGGGTGTTGACTACCTGGTCGGTGGAAAGGTCGTCCCTGCGGGAACCTACCCGGGCACCGGCACCGTCACGGTGACCGCGAAGGCGCAGACCGATTACGGCCTGGCCCCGGGCGCACCGGCGTCTTGGACGGTGACGTTTAAGGATTCGCTGGCCGGGGCTGCTCCCCGGATCACCGGTATCGCCAAGGTCGGGTACACCCTGACCGCCAACCCCGGTATCTGGTCACCGGCCCCGGTCACCCTCCGCTACCAGTGGTACCGTGCCGGCATTGCCATCGTCGGCGCCACCGCAGCCACCTACAGGCCCACCAATACCGACGCCGGGGCGACCCTCACGGTCCGGGTCATCGCGTCCAAGACCGGCTACACCACGGTCGGCAAGCCCTCCGCCGCGACAGCGGCAGTGGCCAAGGATTCGCTGGCCGGGGCTGCTCCCCGGATCACCGGCACCGCCAAGGTCGGGTACACCCTGACCGCCAACCCCGGTATCTGGTCACCGGCCCCGGTCACCCTCCGCTACCAGTGGTACCGTGCCGGCATTGCCATCGTCGGCGCCACCGCAGCCACCTACAGGCCCACCAATACCGACGCCGGGGCGACCCTCACGGTCCGGGTCATCGCGTCCAAGACCGGCTACACCACGGTCGGCAAGCCCTCCGCCGCGACAGCGGCAGTGGCCAAGGATTCGCTGGCCGGGGCCACTCCCCGGATCACCGGCACCGCCAAGGTCGGGTACACCCTGACCGCCAACCCCGGCACATGGTCACCGTCCCCGGTCACCCTCCGCTACCAGTGGTACCGTGCCGGCATTGCCATCGTCGGCGCGACCGCGGCCACCTACAGGCCCACCAATGCCGACGCCGGGGCGACCCTCACGGTCCGGGTCATCGCGTCCAAGACCGGCTACACCACGGTCGGCAAATCCTCCGCCGCGACAGCGGCAGTGGCCAAGGGGTCGCTGGCCGGGGCCGCTCCGTGGATCACAGGGGTGTTCGAGGTCGGGTACACGCTAACCACAGGCGTCGACCCTTGGTCGCCGTCGCCGGTCACGCTGAGGTACCAGTGGTATCGGTCCAAGGTAGCCGTTGTCGGGGCAACGAACGCTACCTATACACTCACGGCTGCCGACGCCGGTGCCACCATTACAGTGAAAGTCATAGCATCCAGGACCGGGTACACCACCGCCGGGGCGACCTCGCCGGCAACATCAAAGATCGCCAGTGGATATGTACCGCCGGCACCCGCACCATACGAGCCCCCGGCACCCGCACCGTACGAACCCCCTGCACCCGTTGCCTACTACGCGAACTGCGATGCAGTCCGAGCCGCCGGCGCGGCGCCTCTGTATGCCTCTCAGCCAGGCTACCGGGGCGCACTGGACCGCGACCGGGACGGTATTGCGTGCGAATAATTCGCTACCAATCCTGATCAGCTGCCCAATCGCCAGACCGTCCGCGGGCAGTCTGAAGCCTTGTGCAAGGAGAAACCCCGCCATCATGGTGAGCTGGCGGGGTTTCCTGTCGGGAGTCAGGCCAGCAGCTCCAGCAGGGAGCCGACCTCGCGGCCGCGGAAGCCCGGGGCCGGCTCCCCGCCGCGGTTCAGCCAGACGCCCAGGAGGCCGGCCGCCGTCGAGCCTTCAGCGTCCAGCAGGCGGTTGTCCCCGATGTACAGCGTTTCGCCGGCGCCGGTGCCCAGGCGCCGGACGCCCTCCAGATAAATGGCCGGGTCCGGCTTCGGGACGCCGACGGTGTCGGTGCCCACCAGGACGCTGATGCGTGCCAGCCCGGCGGCGTCCAGCTTCACGCGCTGGTAGTCGTGGACATTGTTGCTCACGGCGCCATACGGGATGCCGGCGGCGTCCAGGGCGTCGAGCAGCGGCGTGACGTCGTCGAAGGCCCGGATGTAGCTGTGCTGGAGGCTCGCGTAGGAGCTGACCCAGTGCTGCGCCGGCTCGCCCGGCTCCAGCTCCACGCCGAAGTGCCGCAGCGCGGCCCCCCCGCGGAGCAGGCGTTGTTCGTTGAAGCTCAGCTCGCCGGCCAGGTAGCGGTCGTAGAAGTGGGTGGTCTCGTGGGTGAAGATCCGTCCGAACTTCTCCCACCCGGCCTGGTCCAGGCCGGGCAGGAGGTGCTCGCTGACGTCGCGCAGCGCCGTCGTCATGGCGAACTCGAGGTCCACCAGGGTGTCATCGATGTCGAAGAGGACACCGCGGACGGCGCCGAGGCCGGTGGCCAGGACGCCGTCCGCGGCCTCGGGTGCGGTCATCATCAGCCGCGGAACGCCCGCAGCCGGGCCAGGGACGAGTCCTTGCCCAGGATGACCATGGATTCGAACAGCGGCGGGGAGATCCGGCGGCCGGACACGGCCGTGCGGACCGGGCCGAAGGCCAGCCGCGGCTTGACCCCGAGCCCCTCCACGAGGGCTTCCTTCAGGGCGGCCTGGATGTTTTCGGCGCTCCAGTCTTCCAGGGGCTCAAGCGCCGCCAGGGCCGCGTCGAGGACCTCGGCCAGGTTCTCCGGGAGACCCTTGCGGGCGTCATCGGCGACGTCGATCGCGCCGTCGTCCTTGAACAGGAAGGCGAGCAGTTCGGGGGCCTCGCCCAGCAGCGCGATGCGCTCCTGGATCAGCGGTGCCGCCTCGGCGAGGATCGCCTGCTGGCGGGCGGTGAGGGTGTCCCCCACGAGGCCCGCGGCCTGCAGGTACGGCACGAGCCGGGCGCGGAAGTCGTCCGGCTGGAGCATCCGGATGTGGGTGCCGTTGATGGCCTCGGCCTTCTTGATGTCGAAGCGGGCCGGGTTGGCCAGCACATCCTTGACGTCGAAGTGCTCGATCAGCTGCTCCACGGTGAAGATGTCCTCGTCCGCGGAGAGGCTCCAGCCGAGCAGGGAGAGGTAGTTGAGCAGGCCCTCGGGGATGAAGCCGCGGTCCCGGAGCAGGAACAGGTTGGACTGCGGGTCACGTTTGGAGAGCTTCTTGTTGCCCTCGCCCATGACGTAGGGCAGGTGCCCGAAGACCGGCATGTAGCTGGCGACGCCGATCTCGATGAGCGCGCGGATCAGCACGACCTGCCGCGGGGTGGAGGAGAGCAGGTCCTCGCCGCGGAGCACGTGGGTGATGCCCATCAGGGCGTCGTCGACGGGGTTGACCAGGGTGTACAGCGGGGATCCGTCCGCGCGGACAATGACGTAGTCCGGGATGCTGCCGGGCTTGAAGGTGATCTCGCCGCGGACCAGGTCGGTGAAGGTGACATCCTCATCCGGCATCCGCACGCGGAGCACGGGCTGGCGGCCCTCGGCCTTGAACGCCGCCAGCTGCTCGGCAGAGAGCTCGCGGTCGAAGTTGTCATAGCCGAGCTTGGGGTCGCGGCCGGCGGCGCGGTGGCGCGCCTCGACCTCCTCCGGCGAGGAGTAGCACTCGTAGGCGTAGCCGGCGTCGATCAGCTTGGCGACGACGTCCTTGTAGAGGTCCAGGCGCTGTGACTGGCGGTACGGCTCGTGCGGGCCGCCGACTTCCACGCCTTCCTCCCAGCTGATGCCGAGCCATTTGAGGGCCTCGAGCAGCTGCTGGTAGCTCTCCTCCGAATCGCGCGCCGCGTCCGTGTCCTCGATCCGGAACACGAAGGTGCCCTTGGTGTGCCGGGCGTGCGCCCAGTTGAAGAGGGCGGTGCGGATCAGGCCGACGTGCGGGGTGCCGGTGGGCGACGGGCAGAACCGGACACGGACGGGGGTCTCGGCGGTGACCGCGGCAAGCGCGGAGCCGGGGGCTTCGCTGGGGGCGGTGTGGGGCGCGGAAGGAGTAGTCATAGTGACTCCAACTTTACCGCCTGCCCGGACGCGAACCCCGATCACCGTGCCGCCGGGGAGCCGACGTCCGGCGCGGGCTGCTGGAGGCCGTTCCGGCACCAGCAGCCGACGCCGGAGTTGGTCCGGCGGCTCATGGAGCTAGTCGGCGAGGATGTGGTACAGCGCGCGGCGCGTTTCGTCGATTTTTTCCATGGCGGCATTGCGTTGTTCATCGGTTGCCGAGAAACGGAACTGGTGGATGACTCCCATGAGCTTTCCCACGCTCTGGTGGAACGCGGGCCCGGAGCCCTGTGGATCGGTGTTCCACGCGTTGTCCAGGTCCTCGGCGTGCTCGGTGACGTACGCCCTTCCGGCATCGGTGAGCGTGAACTCGGTGCGCCGGCCATCGCCGACCGGTGTGATGAGTTCTTCATCAACGAGCTGCTGCAGCGTCGGGTAAACGGAGCCCGGGCTTGGCCGCCAGGCGCCGGACGTTTTCTCCGCGATCGTCTTGATCAGCCCGTAGCCGTTCGATGGCGATTCGGCCAGGAGGGAGAGAATTGCCGAGCGGACATCGCCCCTGCTGGCCCGGCGTGATCCGCCAGGACCAAAGCCCGGCCCAAAACCGGGGCCAAACCCCGGGCCAAATCCGCGGCCCGGCCCGAACCCGCCGTGTCCATGGGGTCCGCGGCGGCTCCTGCCGCGTTCGAAGCGTTCCCTTTCCGGTCCGAATCCTGTGAATTTGTTGTCGTGTATGCCTTTCATACGGGCATCGTCCTTCCACTACCGTTGAGGTTTTTCTGATTGTCACCGATCCTTCGGCGATACTTAAAGATATATCGGTACGTATCGCCGGTCAAGGGTGGCGTTGATGAGTTTTGGCGCGGAGTGCAAGTCCGGGGTCAGGAGTGAGTGCGCCGGACTGGTGATCGATTCATCGCGGAGATTCTCGAATCCGTATTCGGCGCTGACATCAGAGGTCAGCTCGACTGGTGTGTGTCTCTCAGATACGTGGACCCATGGCTGGAGAACTTGGGGCATGTCTCCGCAGGTTACGAGAGGGGGCTCAATGATCCGCCTTCGGATCCTCACCGCCATGGCCGTCAGCCCGGTGGACTTATCCGGCGGTGCCCGACTTGGCGGCGTATGCGGTGGCCTGGTCGCGTACCTGGCCCATGTAGGAATCGGACTGGTTGTAGGAGTAGATGGCATCGGTCCACCCTTGGGCGGTGGTGAGGTCGCGGCCTTGGGCGCACAGGTAGTTGGCTGCACTGAGGGCGGCGTCGTCGATGTTGAAGGGGTCGGCTTTTCCGTCTCCGTTCCCGTCCCGCCCTGCCAGGTGCCAGGTGGACGGAATGAACTGCATTGGTCCGACGGCGTGGTCCCAGAGGGCGTCGCCGTCCAGTGCGCCAGCGTCCGTATCAGGGATGGCGGCGAAGCCGTCCCCATTCAGGCTCGGGCCGACGATCGGCCTGCTCGCCTGCCCGGTAGTGGTCAGGCTTCCGCCGCCGTGAGTTCCGTGGGCGGATTCGATATAGCCGATGGCCGCCACCGTATTCCAGCCAACCCCGCACGTCGGAGCGGCATCGTTCGCCTTGCCGGCCGCAGCCACGTAGGCCTGGAGCGCGCGGGCAGGGATATCGGTCTGCGCGGCAGCCCGGATAAGCCACTGGGCGTCCGCGCTCCGGGTTATGTTCACGGCGGCCGTGATGCCAGCGGACAGCGTTTCGAGTTTCGCCTCCGACCGCGGCGGCGGAGCAAAGGCCCCGCGGGTCTCCGAGCCGGACACTCGGAGTGCCCAGAATGAGAACGCTGTGGTAACGCAAACCGCCAACAGACCGAAAACTGCAAGGCGTTTTAGACGGAGCACGGACTACTCGAAGCCCAGGTCAGCGAGCCGCCGACCCCGGGGCGTCCTGACAGTCGCGACGGTGTCGCCATCCTCCACGGCTTCATCCAGTTCAGGAGACGCGCCCTAGCGTTCCTTGGGGGTCAGAACTTTGATGTTTGTCTTGAGTTTTCAGGCGGCGTTTACCATTCTTGCATCGTCGATGTAGCCGCGGACGTGCTGATCGATGGTCGACAGGGCGCGGCGCAGCGGTAGCGGTGCGGGCGGTTTGTCGGCGGCCAGCAGCGGACGCAGCAAACGGTTGTGGACCTTGGTGTAGAACAAGGCGACGCGCTGGCCCTCGGCCGTGATGTCGTACGTGTTGCTGTGCGGGCGTCGTTCGATGAGCCCGTTGCGGCGCAGTCTCGCGAGGTCGTAGCTCATTTGGTTGGCGTTGTAGCCGGTGCCCAGCAGATGGTTCACCCGGGCACGCAGGCTCCGGTGGGTGAATCCGAGGGCGGTGAGGCTGACACATAATGCGCCGAGCAGAGCCATGACCCGTGGATCGCCGAACCGCAAGGCCGGGGCCCTCCTGCCATCCTCGGTGAGGGTGGACTGTGCGACCCGCTCAAAGGCTGGGCTCGCAAGGACACAGCCCTGCCCGACACGTTCAGTATCGAGCAGGCGGGCATTGATGTCACGGGCTTTGGATTGCAGCTCGGGCAGATGTTCCAGGCGGCGGTGGCAGGCCAGGTCGTCCGGTGAGTTCACGACGGTCTCGATGCGCAGCGCACGGCCGTCCTTGAGGTACTGCTTGATCCGTGAATGCTTGTAGAAGGCGTTGATGGTGACGTCGGTGTCGCGGGTGACGACCTTGGTCTTGAATACCTCCTGGGTCCGGCGCAGGCGCCCGCGGCGGATCTGCCGGCCGAAGACCATTTCGAGTGTCTCGGGCCGGCCGAGGTCGAGGTTATCCGTCACGAGCGCTTCGAAGAAGGCCCGGGCACGCCGGGGTGCGTCGAAGACCAGGGTGCGGGAGATCTCGATCTGGCGCATGGACAGTTCCCACCAGTACCCGGCGTCCGCGTCGTGATCGGTCAGCGGCAGCGGGAGCACGGCGAGCCAGCGCTGGAAGAAGACCTCGATGGTGCCCGGGCCGAGCCGGTCGCAGATCTCCTGCAGCGCCTGCGGATCCTCGCAGGAGGCGAATCCGTTGGAGAGTTCGGTGAAGGCGATTCCCGCGTGTGTGGCTTGGCGCTTGGCCCACTCGTGCCCGTTGATCCAGACCTTGATCGGATACGGAAAATACGCGCAGACCTTGATGAACGCTGCACCGAAGTCGGTATCCCAGAGATAGAAGTAAAAGCACGTTACCCGCCGGTCTGCCTTATGGAAGCCGAACCACGGGATTCCATTGGTGCCCTGGCGTTCGGCGGAGGCGAAGACATTCTGGTACTCCTGGGCCACCCCGACCGCGACGACTCCGGACCGGCCAACCCTTTCCTGGGCGGCCATATAGCGGCGCATCACATCGATCTTCCGGTCCTCCTTGGCGAAGCGGATCAACGGGACATGGTTGGCCTCGGCGAACGAATTCACCGAGCGCCGGAACGCGGTGCCGATCTTTTCCAGGATCGCAGGCGAAGGGATTCGATAACCCAGATGTCTGGTCATGAACGAAACGACCTGGCCGCCGACCTGCAGGTTCGGAACGTAACCGTTGAGGTAGATCCGGTCCAGGCACTGAATATCCAGTGTCACATGGCCTTCGAGGACCTCGTTGACATTAACCATCACCATCACCGCATTCGTCGGCCGCTTTCCGAATACTTCCAGAATGCACCGCAGCGGACCGGCCGTTATCAGCAACAGCCAGCCAATCACCTCGGCGGTCAGAGGCGAAGCCTCACTGGGAGACTGCTGAACAACGCGGCAGTGGGGCGGGCGGAACGCCACCAATGGCCGTCAAGCGGCGTGTTCTGGTCAGCACCTTTCGGGTGCGACAACGGGGTCGTTCCGCCCGCTTGCGTTCATTCTGCCTCAGATGTGGGGCGTCATCCAGTGGTGGGATTGATTGGCCGGGTTCGAGCGGTGGATTATCCCAGCGCCCATGATCCCTCGTTCATGGTCAGTCCGAGGGCGAGGAGGCGTCGCAGGTTTAGTCCCGCGATCCGTAGGTGCAGCCAGGCGTTGTTCCGTGTGATGCCGCGGTGGGGAACGCGGCGGTTGCCGCGGGTGAGCCAGGCGATGGACCGCTCGACCATCGGCCGGTGGGTGCGGTAGTCGTGCTTGAAGGCCGGATCCGTGGCGCGTTGACGGTGTTCGCGTTGCAGGGCGTCGTGTTCGTGGAGAACGAGTTTGCGTCCCCGTGGGGAGGCGGTGCACCGGGCTCTGAGAGGACAGCCGGTGCAGGCTGCGCCGAAGGTGACTCGTCGTTTGGCGGTGATAGCGCGGGTGATGTTGTGCGGGCATGTCACGGTGCGGGCAGCCTCATCGACGGTGAAGTCATCGAGGGTGAACCCGCCTTCGACGGCAGGGCGGAGGGGCCATGGTTTGATCACTGGGATATGCGCGGTGCGGGCGAGAGCGGCGAGCATTTCCCCGGAACCGTAGGCCGAGTCGGCCAGGACGTCGACGCTGGTGCCGGCGATCGTGGGGTCCATGGCGATCAGCCGGGCACCGACGGCCCCGTCGCTGTTCTCCGGTCCGGAGGCCTTGGTCAGTTCGGCGGCGGTGATCAGCCCGGTGTCGGGCTCGATGACAATATGGGCCTTGAATCCTTCTTGCTGACGGGACTGGGTCTTATGCGCGTGCCGGGTGTCCGGGTCGACGGTGGAGATTAGCCTGTCGGGAGCGACCTTGCGGGCGATACGCCACCGCCCGTCGGTCCCGTCCGAATCCTCTGCCGGTTCCACGTCCTGCCCGGCGACGAGTGCAAGCAGCGCGTACGCATCGGCTGCCTTGCCGTCCAAGGTCTCGGGATCGACCGCGGCCAGCAGTGCCAACGCGTCAGTCACCAGCGCCGAAACAAGCCCGTCCTTGGCATCTTGGTCGTCCCAGGCGATGTCCGGTTTGCCGGTGCGCGTGTAGTCATACCCCCTGGCGTGGGTGCTCAGCAGGTCCTGGCCGTCAGGGACATCACGGCCGAAGCGGCGGATCCCCGCGATCAGCTGCGTGACCGAGTCCTGCCTCGCCACCGCGTCATCAAGGACCGTCGAATCCACCGCCCGCCGACGCTTGCTCTTCAGGATTCCGGTGTCCGCCACGACTTCGGCGATGGCCTCCATGATCCGGTGCGGGTTTCCCGACCCGGCCAGACGCCTTCGCCAATAGGTCAGCGTGCTCGGGTGGAACGCGGTATCAGTCAACCTGTATCCGCACGCGGCCTTCCAGCGTAGATCGTAAGTCAAAGCCTCAGCGGTTTCCCGGTCAGAGAGCCCGAGCAATGCCTGCAACACCAGCACCGAGCCGATGACCGGCGCCGGAACTGAAGGCCGGCCCCGCCGCGACGGAAAGAGGTCCTCCATCATCGAATCCGGAAACAGGCGCCCCCGATGCTTGGCCAGAAAAGCGAAGACGCTGCCCGGAGCCAACAACTCACCAGCCAGCGCCTCCACATCCAAATACCCGCGTTGCGCGTCCTCGCGTCCTTGCATAAGACCAGTCTTAATCACCAGCCTCACGAGTCCAGCCGACGCGCCCACCCCGCGATTATTTCAGCAGTCTCCCAGGGAGGCTTCGCCTCTGACCGCCGAGGTGGGTGGTTGGCTGTCGCTGATGACGGCCGGTCCGCTGCGGTGCATTCTGGTGGTGTATCGGAGGCTCGTAGAGGGGACGCGGTGATTGTGGTGGCTAATGTCAATGATCTCCTCGAAGGCCACGTGGCCCTGGATATTCAGTGCCTGGACCGGATCTATCTCAACGGCTACGTCCCGACCCTGCAGGTCAGCGGTCAGGTCGTTTCGTTCATGACCAGGCATCTGGGCTATCGGATCCCTTCCCCGGCAATCCTGGAAAAGATCGGTACGAGCTTTCGCCGATCGGTGAATTCCTTCTCCGAGATCAACCACGTCCCTCTGATCCGCTTCGGCAAGGAGGACCGGAAGATCGACGTCATGCGCCGGTACCTGGCCGCCCAAGCGAAGACCGGCCGGTCCGGGGTCGCAGCGATCGGAGTTGCCCAGGAATACCAGAATGTCTTCGCCTCCACCCAGCGCCAGGGCACCAATGGAATCCCGTGTTTTGGCTTCCATAAGGCAGACCGGCGGGTGACGTGCTTCTATTTCTATCTCTGGGATACCGACTTCGGCCCGGCGTTCGTCAAGGTCTGCGCGTACTTCCGTATCCGGCCAAGGTCTGGATCAATGGCCACGAGTGGGCCAAGCGCCAGGCCGTGAAGGCCGGGATCGCCTTCACTGAACTCTCCAACGGATTCGCAGCCTGCGAGGATCCGCAGGCGCTGCAGGAGATCTGTGACCGGCTCGGCCCGGGCACCATCGAGGTTTTCTTCCAACGCTGGCTCGCCGTGCTCCCGTTGCCGCTGACCGATCACGACGCGGACGCCGGGTACTGGTGGGAGCTGTCCATGCGCCAGGTCGAGATCTCGAGGACCCTGGTCTTTGACGCTCCCCGCCGGGCCCGGGGCTTCTTTGAGGCACTCGTCGCGGACAACCTCGATATCGGCCGGCCCGACAGCGTCGAACTCATCTTCACCGGTCATGCGCCCCACAGCCGTCCCGGACGCCCGCCCGTCCCCGGACTCTGCAAGACCAAGATTGTCACCCGGGATACCGACGTCACCGTCAACGCGTTCTACAAGCACTCCCGCGTGAAGCAGTACTCAAAGACGGCCGTGCACTGCGTATCGAAACCGTCGTGAACTCGCCCGATGACCTGCGTTGCCACCGCCGTCTGGAACATCTGCCCGAGCTGCAGACCAAAGCCCGTGACATCAACCGCAGGCTGCTCGATACTGAACGTGTCGGGCAGGGCTGTGTCCTTGCGAGCCCAGCCTTTGAGCGGGTCGCGCTCCCCACGCTTACCGCGGACGGGAAGAGGGCTCCGGCCTTGCGGTTCGGCGACCCCCGGGTCATGGCCCTGCTCGGCGCCTTATGTGTCAGCCTTACCGCCCTCGGATTCACCCATCGGAGCCTGCGTGCCCGGGTGAACCATCTGCTGGGCACCGGCTACAGCAGCAACCAAATGAGCTACGACCTCGCACGCCTTCGCCGCAATGGACTCATCGAACGCCGGCCTCACAGCAACACCTACACCCTGACCGCCGACGGCCAACGAGTCGCCCTGTTCTACACCAAGGTCCACAACCGGCTCCTGCGACCCCTCCTGGCAGCCGACAACGTCCCCGCGCCAACACCACTACGCCAAGCCCTGGCAACCATCGACCGCCACGTCAACAACTACATCGACGATGCCCGAATCCAAAAGGCTGCCTAAAACTCAAGACAAACATCAAAGTTCTGACCCCCAAGGAACGCTAGCGGCGCACCACCGGGTTGGAGAGGCGGCCGATGCCCTCGATCTCCACCTCGTAGCGGTCCCCCGCCTGGACCAGGCCGACGCCGGCCGGGGTGCCGGTCATGATGACGTCGCCGGGCAGCAGGGTGAAAGCCTGCGAGACGAGGGACACGAGCTCGCGGACGCCGCGGATCATCTGGTTGGTGCTGCCGTCCTGGCGCAGTTCGCCGTTGAGCCGGCCCTGGATCCGCAGGTCCTCGGTGTCGAGTTCGGTCTCGATCCACGGCCCCAGCGGCGCCGAGGTGTCAAAGCCCTTGGCGCGGGCCCACTGCAGGTCCGTCTTCTGGACGTCGCGGGCCGTGAGGTCGTTGCCGCAGGTGTAGCCGAAGACGACGTCGTCGACCCGCTCTTCGGGCACGTCCTTGCAGATCCGGCCGATGACCACGCACAGTTCGGCCTCGAAGGACACTTCCTCGGAGAACTCCGGCAGGATGATCGGATCGTTGGGGCCGATCACGGAGGTGTTCGGCTTCAGGAAGAGCAGCGGCTGCTTCGGGACCTCGTTGCCGAGTTCCTCGGCGTGCTCCACGAAGTTGCGGCCGACGCCGATGACCTTGCTGCGGGGAATGATCGGTGCCAGGAGGCGGACATCCTCCAGCTTGTGCGTCTCGGCAGTCCGTTCCACGCCGTGGAAGAAGGGGTCGCCCTTGATGACGGTGACTTCCTCGCTGCCGGGGTCACCGTCAACAATGCCGTAGAGGGGATCAGAATCGACTACAAACCGGGCGATGCGCATGGCCCCAAGCCTACCTGCTGCGGGACCGCAGATAGTCGAGCTGGGCGGCCACGGAGAGTTCCGCCGCCCGGCGCACCGCCGGGCCGACGTCGGCGTAGACGACGTCGGCCACCGCTTCGGGCGCGGCGTCCCGGCCGAGGAGTTCCAGGGCGGCGCGGATCTGCGCGAGGCGTTCCTGCCGGTGGTCACGGTAGGCGCGGGCCACGGTGTCCAGTGCCGGCAGCACGGGACCGTGCGCGGGCAGGACGGTGGCCGGCCCGAGGCGTTCCAGCCGGTCCAGGGAGTCCAGATAGTCGCCGAGGGTGCCGTCGGGGTAATCCAGGACCGTGGTCCCCTGCCCCAGGATGGTGTCCCCGGTCAGCACCGATCCGGTCGGGCCGTCGTCGGGCAGGTGGAAGGAGACGGAATCGGAGGTATGGCCCGGAGTCGCCAGCACCCTGATTTCCACCCCGGCCCCCTGCAGGACCTCGCCGTCCCGCAGCGGGCTGCCCGCGTGGCAGTGGGCCGGGTCCGCGGCGCGCACGGGGGCGCCGGTGATTTCGGCGAAACGGGCGGCGGCGGCGGTGTGGTCTGCGTGCCGGTGCGTGATGAGGATGAGCTCAACGGCCCCGGCCTGCGCCAGCTCCTGCAGGTGCTCCTCGTCGAGGGGCCCCGGATCCACCACGACGGTCGCTGCCGCGCCGGGAGCCGCGATCAGGTAGGAGTTGGTGCCGGCCAGGCTCATCGGTCCCGGATTGGGCGCCAGCCGGAAGCGCGTCAGTTCGCTGCTGCGGAGGATTCTAGGGTTGTCCGTGGTCACGGTTCCATCTTTGCACCCGGCGGGCCGGCTGGCACGGGGCTCCTGTCCCGGCTGCTAGGCAGCGAGCAAACGGGGTTCCTGCACGTGGAGTTCCCCGCCGGAGACTGGCGTTATGCGAACCCGGACTCGCGGAGTTCCGGTGAGCGGCAAAATGATGTATTGATGCACCTGTTGGAAGCCCGCCGCCGGAGACAGGGTGATGGTCTTTGCAGCATTGAATGATCCCGGGGAGGCTGGGTCAAAAACCTCGATTTTGACCCGCAGCCCGGTGGTCGAGCGCATCGAGATGCGAAGCTGTCTGGCCGAGCCAGCGTACACACCGGTTGGAACGTCTTTGTACAGGGCCGTGGAGATCGAGCCGCGTCGTGCGTAGGTGACTCCTGAGTCTGTGAGCCGAGCCCAGTTAGCAGCTGCCCCGTTCCACCCGTTCCACCCGGCTTTGAAACTTGCACTGACGGACAGAAGGTCGTGGCGAGACGACGTGGTGAAGCTTGACATCATGAGCCCGGTGGTCGTGAGTATTTCCAGTCGACCCGCATCGCGTTCGCGGGCGCACCAGGCGAAGAAGCCCTCGATAGCCTGCAGGTCGGTATCGTCCACGAGACTGGGGTGGTACATGAAACACACGCCGCGTCCCTGCTTCCGGGCGGCAGCGATGAATTCCGGCCCGCGGCGGGCATAGTCGGCGTTCTCAATGCCTACGTGGATGTTTCCCATGCTGTCCAGCGGGTTTCCCGTCATCGGCCAGTAGCCCGGAACATAACCCGTCGACATTGCGTGTTGTTGGGTAATCAGTCGCCCCGCGAGGTACTTCTGGAACGAAGACTGGCTCTTGCCGCCCTCGAAGCCGAGGTATTGCGTTCCGCCAACTCCTGCCGGAATAAACAGCTCAACGGGCAGCTTCGGCAAGGCTGTTGACAGTGCATTGCGTGAATACACGATTTCTTCCCGAAGACGCTGTGGTGTTGCAGCGTCAGTGTGGGTGGCACCGTGGTTGGCGATTTCAAGCCCGTTTTCAAGAGCCAGCGCCTGGAGGCGGGGGAACGACAGGTTAGTGCTGCCGTTGGCCCCGGTCTCAACCGTGAACATCTGAGACAGGGCAGCGATGGTGACCGGAATGCCGTACTTCCGGTGCAGAGGAAGGAGTCGAGATTCAAATTTGTTGAGGTGGTGGTCACAACGGAAGGCGACGGCCACTTTGCCGCCGGTTCCGATTGGGCCACCGCGTCGGGCCACAAATGCATCTACAAGCGGGCTGTTCGGCGTAAATGGATATGTTTCAGTTGCGCCGTGTGCGGCGCTAATTGGCGCGAGGCTGGCCGCCGCACCGAAAGCACCAGCGTAAAGGAAGCTCCGGCGGCTAAAGGCCTTAGAGTCGGTCGACATTACATTCCCCCATGTTCAGCTCGCAATGCCGGTCCCGCACTGGCTTCAATTAGCATAAGACACCACTGCCGACCCGGCACTTGATCCGCGTCGGCCAGATTACGCCAGCAGCTGGACGGTGATGACCAGCGGCGGGAGCGCCTCGGCGATCGCGCTCGCCCACAGCCGGCGCTCCGAGAGGAACAGGATGGCCCCCAGGATCACGTGGGCCACGCAGGTGAAGAGCAGAAGCGTCCGTCCCGCGGCGGCCTCGGTGCCGCCGAGCAGGAGGGCTCCGACGATGGTTCCGCTCCCCCAGATGACGTTGTAGAACCCGAGGTTGAAGGTCCGCAGCCGGACGGTGTCGGTGTCCTGGGGATCGGCGAGGAAGAACCGGTGGCGTCGCCGGTCCCGGATGAAAAAGGACTCGGCGACGCCGACGAAAATCAGCAGGACCCCGAAGGACACGCTGAGTACCTGGATGAGCCCAGTCATCTGCCCATTCTGCACCCGCGGCCGCCGCCCGGATAGGGCACAGTTGGGTTACGGTGCGTTCACCGGGGCCCTAAACGACGACGACGGCCGCCGCCTTCCGGTGGGACACCGTGTGGCGGGAGCCGCCGTCGGACGCTTAAAACCCTTGGAATACCGCCTAGGCGAGGCGGGTAAGCCAGCCGTGGGTGTCCTCCACGGTGCCGGTCTGGATGCCGAGGAGCGTCGCGCGGATGGCCATGGTGGTCTCCCCCGCCGTGGCGTCCTCGGAGCCGATGAACTCCGTATTGTCCTTCAGGACGCCGATCGGGGTGATGACGGCGGCCGTGCCGCAGGCGAAGACCTCGGCGATGTCGCCGGAGGCCACGCCGTCGCGCCATTCGTCCAGGGTGATCTTGCGCTCGGCGACGGGCCGGCCCATGTCCCTGGCCACCTGCATCACCGAGGACCGGGTGACGCCCTCAAGAATGGTCCCGGTCAGCGCCGGAGTGGCGAGCGAGCCGTCCTTCATGACGAAGAAGACGTTCATGCCGCCGAGTTCCTCGACGGCGTTGTCGTTGAAGTGGTCCAGGAAGAGGACCTGCTTGCAGCCGTGGGCCTCGGCCTCCTGCTGGGCGATGAGCGAGGCGGCATAGTTCCCGCCGCACTTGGCGGCTCCGGTGCCACCGCGGCCGGCCCGGGCGTACTCGCGCGAGATCCAGATCGACACCGGCTTCAGCTCGCCGCCGAAGTAGTTGCCGGCCGGCGAGGCGATGACGCGGAAGGACACCTCGCGGGCCGCGCGGACGCCGAGGAAGGCCTCGGTGGCGATCATGAACGGGCGCAGGTAGAGGGCTTCGCCGTCGCCGGAGGGCACCCATTCCTTGTCCACGGAGACCAAGTGGCGGATGGCTCCCAGGAAGTAGTCTTCCGGGATTTCCGGAAGGGCCAGGCGGCGGGCGGACTGGTTCATCCGGGCGGCGTTGGCCTCGGGGCGGAATGTCCAGATGGAGCCGTCCGCGTGGCGGTAGGCCTTGAGCCCCTCGAAGATCTCCTGGCCGTAGTGCAGCACCGCGGCGGAGGGGTCCAGGGAGATGGGACCGTAGGCCTCGATGCGTGCGTCGTGCCAGCTGCCCTTGCCGTCGGCGCCGACACTGTAGTCGACGATCGCGGTGTGGTCGGTGAAGTAGTTGCCGAATCCCGGGTTCGCCAGGATGGCAGTACGTTCTTCAGCGGACTTCGGGTTTGCCGAAAGCTGCTGGGTGAATTCGACGCCATGGGCAGTCTGGGTCATGGTTCCTCCACGGTCGGCTGCCGGGTGTAATACGTGGTTCATCGTCGGGCCACAGCAGCATTTTGGTGATTCGAAACAAGCTTACGCCGGTTGCGGGACCCCGCAGACGCTGCCTACACGGCGGCCGCGATTGCGTCACCGATGGCGCTCGTGCTGCGGAAGCCGCCGTCGCGGTTTTCGATGTCGGCGACGACGGCCGCCTCGATCTTCCTGGCCGCGCGGGCATGGCCGAGGTGGTCCAGCAGGAGCGCCGCGGACAGGATGGCGGCAGTGGGATCGGCCTTCTGCTGGCCGGCGATGTCCGGGGCCGACCCGTGGACCGGTTCGAACATGGACGGCGCGGTGCGTTCCATGTTGATGTTGCCGGATGCGGCGAGGCCGATGCCGCCGGTGACCGCGGCCGCGAGGTCGGTGATGATGTCGCCGAAGAGGTTGTCCGTGACAATCACGTCGAAGCGGGCCGGGTCTGTGACCAGGAAGATCGTGGCAGCGTCGACGTGGAGGTAGTCGTGGGTGACGTCCGGGAATTCCTGGGCCACGGCCTCAACGGTGCGCTTCCAGAGGTGGCCCGCGAAGACCAGGACGTTGTGCTTGTGCACGAGGGTCAGCTTCTTGCGCGGGCGGTCGTTGGCGCGGCGGAAGGCGTCCCGGACCACCCGTTCCACGCCATAGGCGGTGTTCAGGGACACCTCGGTGGCGACCTCGTGCGGCGTGCCGGCGCGCAGGGTCCCGCCGTTGCCCACGTAGGGCCCTTCGGTGCCTTCGCGGACGACGATGAAATCGATCTCGCCCGGGTTGGCGAGCGGGCTGCCGACGCCGGAGTAGAGCCGGGAGGGGCGCAGGTTGACGAAGTGGTCCAGGCTGAAACGCAGCTTCAGCAGCATCTCGCGTTCGATGATGCCGGAGGGTATCCGGGTGTCGCCGGGGGCCGCGCCGACCGCTCCGAAGAGGATCGCGTCCCGGGTGCGAAGGTCCGCGAGGGTCTCCTCGGGCAGCGTCTCGCCGGTCTCGAGCCAGTGCTCCGCGCCGAGCTTGTAGTGCGCCTGCGCCAGCACGATCCCCTCGGCGGCGGCGGCCTTTTCGAGGACCTTCAGGGCTTCGGCTATGACCTCCGGGCCGATGCCGTCGCCGGGGATAACTGCCAGGTCAATCGTGGATGCGCTCATCTTTTCAGGGTAGCCAAGGGATCCACATTCTGGTCAAGTTGTCTCACCATCCGAACATCCCGGCCCGGACGCTCCCTCAGCGTTCTTCAAGACGTGAGGGAGCGTCGGTGGCGGCGGTGGCGGAGCCTAGGCCTCGGCGGGCTCCTCGTACTTCGGGAAGACCGGGGCCGGGGCGGGCAGGGCCGTGCCGGCGGCGATGGGCGTTTCAAGAGCCGCGAACTGGCGGGTCCCGCCCTCGGGCTGTCCCAGCGTGTCCAGGATGGCAGCGGCCGCCGTCGGCATCACCGGCTGTGCCAGAATCGACACGATCCGCAGCACCTCCAGGGTGACGTACAGGACCGTGTTCATGCGTTCGACGTCGGTCTTGCGCAGCACCCAGGGGGCCTGCTCGGCGAAGTAGGCGTTGGTGTCGCCCAGGACAGCCCAGATTGCCTCCAGGGCGCGGCTGAATTCCTGCTTCTCAAAGGCGGCGCGCGAGATTTCCAGCAGCTCCCTGGCCTGGCCCAGCAGCGCGGTGTCTTCGGCGGAGAACGCGCCGGGGACGGGAACGCGGCCTTCGCAGTTCTTCGCCACCATGGACAGCGACCGCTGGGCCAGGTTGCCGAAGTTGTTGGCCAGGTCGGAGTTCATCCGGCCCACGATTGCCTCGTGGTTGTAGTTGCCGTCCGCGCCGAACGGGACCTCGCGGAGGAAGAAGAACCGCACCTGGTCCAGTCCGTACTGGGCCACGAAGTCCGCGGGTGCCACCACGTTGCCCAGGGACTTGGACATCTTGACGCCGTTGTTCTGCAGGAAGCCGTGGATCATGACCCGCCTGGGCAGTTCCAGCCCGGCGCTCATGAGGAACGCGGGCCAGTAGATGGCATGGAACCGGGAGATGTCCTTGCCGATCACATGGACATCTGCCGGCCAGAACTTCTTGAAGGAATCCGACTCAACGTCCGGGTAGCCGACGCCGGTGAGATAGTTGGTGAGCGCGTCGACCCACACATACATGACGTGGTTGTCGTTGCCCGGCACCGGAACGCCCCAGTCGAACGTGGTCCGGCTGATGGACAGGTCCTCCAGGCCGCGCCTGACGAAGCTGATGACCTCGTTGAACCGCGACTGGGGTGCACCGAATTCCGGGTGCGCCTCGTACAGCGCCAGCAGCTTGTCCTGGTAGGCGGAGAGCCGGAAAAAGTAGCTCTCCTCGGCCGTCCACGTGACCTCGGTGTCCGATTCGCGCGAGTAGCGCACGCCGTCGTCCTTGACCACGGTCTCGTCCTCGCCGTAATACGCCTCGTCGCGGACCGAGTACCAGCCTTCGTACTTGGACAGGTAGATGTCCCCGTTGGCCTCCATCTTCTTCCAGATGGCCTGCGATGCCGCATAGTGGTCGGCGTCGGTGGTGCGGATGAAACGGTCGTAGGAGATCCCCAGGGCCGCGTGCGCCGCCTTGTAGATCCCGGCGTTCCGGTCCACCAGCTCCTTGGGCGTGACGCCTTCCTTCTCGGCGGCCTGGGCGATCTTCATGCCGTGCTCGTCCGTTCCGGTCAGGAAGAAGACGTCGTGCCCGTCCAGGCGCTTGAAGCGTGCCATCGCATCGGTGGCGATGTACTCGTAGGCGTGGCCGATGTGCGGCACCCCGTTGGGGTACGTGATGGCCGTGGTGATGTAGAACGGGGTCTTGTCAGTTGAAGTCACTGGTTAAACCTAGATCAGTTCGGTCAGGGTATCGGTCTGCCGGACGAGTTCGTGGTCATGTGAAGCGACCAGGACGGCGATTCCGTCCGACGTCGTGTCCTTGAGGATGCTGATGATGCGGTTGGCCGAGGCCCGGTCCAGGCTGGCGGTGGGCTCGTCCACGATCAGCACGCGGGTGCCGAGGATCAGTGCCCGGGCGATCGCCACGCGCTGGCGTTCACCGCCGGAGAGCTGGGCGGGACGGTGGCGCATCCGCCGGCCGAGGCCCACGAGGTCCAGGAGGTCCTTGGCCATGGCGCGGCGCTGGTCCACCTCGCCGTCCGGCACTGCCGGCAGCAGGACGTTTTCCAGCGCGCTCATGCCGTCGATCAGGGCCCCGCCCTGGTCGACGTAGCCGATCAACGCCCGGCGGCGGTCGGCGATCTCGTCGTCGCCCATGGTTTCGAGCGAATCGCCCTCCCAGAAGACCCGGCCCGACGTCGGCAGGGTCAGGCCCGCGCTGACGGTCAGGATGCTGGTCTTGCCGGAGCCGCTGCGGCCGGCGATGCAGTGCATCTCGCCGGCGTGCAGCGTCAGGTTGAAGTCGTCCACGACGTCGACGGTCTCGGCACCGCCCTTGCCGCCGCCGTAATGGATGGTGATGTTGCTCAGCTCGAGCGGCGTGGCGTGGTCCGCGGCCTTCACGATCGTGTTGGCACGGGTCTTGTGTGCACTCTTCCGGGTGCTGGCGGTCATCCGGTCGTGGGCCGCCCGGTCAGGGTTCAGCTCGTTAGTCATTTGACTACTTTCGTTGCAATGGGAATCCAGCAGAGTACGGCCACGAGCCCGGCGAGACCGGCCCAGAGTGCGGCGTAGGGGGCGAGGAGCAGGCCGATGCCGAGGGCGCCCAGGACACCCAGCGGCAGCGCGATGGTCCCCACCATGGCGTTTTCGAAGAAGCGGACCTGGCCCAGCATGTCCGGATTCCAGCCCATCGCCTGCAGCGTGCCGAGGTACTGGCGCTTGGCCTGCAGCTCGAAGCGGCCGGTGACCATGGTCAGCACGAGCCCTACGGCCACCCCGGCCAGGGCCAGGATGATGCTTGGCAGCACGATGCTGGCCGCGGCAAGCCCGGACAGCGCACTGGCCCCGGCCGCCCGGGGGATGTCGATCAGCAGCGCGGCCAGCCCGCCCGCCGCGGCGCCGAACACGCCGACGGCGACAGCCAGGGCGCCGGTGTTGAACTTGTTGGTGCTCAGCTGCCGGTTGGCGAAGGTGAGCGCGGAATCGACCGGGATCAGGCGTTCATCGTGCTGCGGCTCCTGGTCCACTTCCTCGCGGTGGCGCAGCTGCTGCGCGGCGAAGAACGCGGCGCCGACGTACAGCGCCAGGACGGAGGCCGAGACGATGGCGGTGGCCGGGTTCCAGCTGACCAGGCTGAGGACGGTTCCGGCCACGGCCAGGAAGGCCGCGCCGACGCCGAATTCGGCCAGCACCCAGGAGCGGATCCGGCGCTGGGACCAGCCCATGGCACGCAGCGTTCCTGCCTCGCTGCGCCGCTTGCGGACGTAGCTGACGGTCGAGGCGCCGGTCAGCAGGGCCGCGCCGCACAGGGTCAGGAACAGCAGGGTCAGGTTGGTGCCGGTGAGCGAGGCGGAGACGGCGTCCGCGGCGTCCTGCCGGACCCACGACTGCTGGACGGTGCCCAGCGCGGACTCCTTGCCGGCGTCGTCCTTGGAGTACCCCGGGACGAAGATGCTCGCGTCCTCACGGGCGGAGCCGGCAACAACGGTCGCCTGCAGCCCCATGTCCCGGATCTCGTTGGCGAGCTGCTCGACCTCGGGCTGCGCCTGCTTCCAGCTGCCCGGGACCTTGGCCCGGACGCGGATGGCGTCGATCACCGAGGCGTTCTGGTCGAAGCCGCGGGCTGCGGCGAGGCCGTAGAAGTCGGTGATGGCGCCCGCGGACTGGCTGGCCAGGCCCGTGGCGCTGAGTGAGGGCTTGAGGGCCGTGTGTGCGACGTCCTTGCCGGCGGCGTCCTTGGCCAGGGTGAAGGGGGTGGGGTCGTAGCCGCCCAGGGGCAGCCGGTTCACGTCGCCGGCAGCTTCCCGGACCTTGGCCGGGTCGAAGGTGCCGTAGACCATGGCCAGCGGTGTGGCCAGCTTCTTCCCGGTGTCAAGGTTGTCCCGGTAGGAACGCTCGTCCACGGGGTTGCGCTGGGTCTGGTCGACGGGAGCGCCGTTGGCGGCCTTCTCCGGCAGCCGGTTCACGGTCACCCACTCCCCGGGCGTGGCCGACTTGCCGACGGCGCCGTTCGCGGCGGTGGACCCGTCGGCGTACTTGGGGGCGGCGGCGAAGTCTGTGCTCCACGTGGCGGGGTTGTACAGTCCCTGGCTGAAGCTGCCGGTGTCCCCCAGCAGCTGGGTCAGGTCCTTGGAGCCGGGCCAGGCCAGTGCGAACGGGGATTTGGAGACGAACGGCAGGTAGTCCTTGTCCAGCGAACGGGACACGGTGCCGACGTCCTTGGTGACGTTGCCGGAGCCGTCGATTTCCTCGATCTTGACCGAGTACTTCAGGTCCAGCGAGGTGCCGGAGCGGACAATCAGCGGGATCGCCTGGGAGTCGGCGGTGAGCTGGCCGCTGCGCTTGGCCTGCTGGTACTGGCTCATCAGCGGGGCCCAGTACTTGAGCTTGACGCCGAGGAAGTCGGGGCCCTCCTTCAGCTGCTCCATGCCGATGCCGCTGGTGAAGAGGCTCTCGAAGTGCCGGCCGACCGCCCCGGCATTGCGGGCGTCCGCCGCGGGGGCCTTCTCCAGCGGGGCCAGGAAGTCGCCCGCGGAGCCGAGCAGGGCGCGTTCGGAGACGGGGTCGACGGCGACGACGGACTCGGTCACCTGCGGGGCCATCGGCAGCGAGACGGAGAGGTTGAAGAGGGTGTGTTCGGAACCGCCGGCCGGAGCCGGGAACTTGATGCCGGTCTCCCCGGCCGGGCCGGCAATGCGGACGTTCTTCCCGCCGGCGACCTGCTCCTGGATGAGCTTGGCCTTGCCGAGGGAGCCTTCGGCCGTGGTCTTGAACAGGGTCTGGTCCGAGACGCCATCGGAGCTGACGGCGCTGGCGGTGAGCCGGTACTTTTTGGGCGCATCGCTCAGGACCGACTCGGCGGCCGGCCATTTGCTCGGGTCGGTGGCGGTGGGGTCCCCCGAGGTGCCTGCGAGGCCGGCGTTGTAACCGAGGTAGTCCGTGGCGTCCAGGCGCGGGGATTCCAGGTTCTGGGTGACGCGGGAGACGAGGCTGATCGGCGCCGCCACCGACGTGCCGGACAGCTTCCGGATGGAGTCCAGCTGGTCGAAGCCGATGCCGCCCTGGCCGTTGGCGATGTCCGGCTGCATGAGCCCCGCGTTGTCGCTGGCCTTGACCTGGACGAGGATGTCGTAGAGTCCCCGGGAATTCTGGTCAACGGTCCGGTTAAGTGCCGCCTGCGACTGGCCCTGGACCAGGACCGACAGGCACATGGCCGCGATCAAGATGGACGCGGTCAGCAGAAGCACTCTGCTTCTGATGAACCTCTGGACGGCGTTCATTGGGCTCCTGAAAGCTGGATTGCGTGCGCACGCCGCAGTTCATCCCGAGCGGAAATGAAGGCGTCCCCTGCCGGGCGTGCAAAAGTAAAGGCCGGTCTGCCGGCCAGGTTCCGAAAATTCGGACCTAGCCATTGTACGCAGACCGGCCGCTCATCCGCGGACGCGCGGCGGCGGCAGCCGCTTCCGGCAGTGCAGCGCCGCGCGTCCGCGCGGAGGCGTTTAGTCCTCCAGATCAACCTCGCGGACCATCTCGGCCCCGATGCCGGCCTTGATCGCTTCAAGGACCTGCTGCGGCACGGAACTGTCGACGGTCAGGAGGGCCAGCACCTGGCCGCCCTCAGCCTGCCGCGCAACCTGCATGCCGCCGATGTTGATGTTGTTCATGCCGAGGATGTGCCCGATCGTGCCGACCACGCCGGGGCGGTCCGCGTAGGCAACCACCACGAGGTGCTCGCTGATCGGGATCTCCACCTCGAAGCCGTTGAGGCCCACGAGCTTCTGCACCTGCTTGGGCCCGGTCAGGGTTCCGGACACCGAGATCTGGCTGCCGTCGCTCAGCGCGCCGCGCAGGGTCAGGAGGTTCCGGTAGGACTCCGTCTCGGGCGTGGTGATGAGGCGGACATTGATCCCGCGCTGCTCGGCGATGACCGGGGCGTTGACGTAGGACACCGTCTCGGTCACGACGTCGGCGAAGATGCCCTTGAGGGCAGCCAGTTCCAGCACCTTGACGTCGAGCGCGGCGATTTCGCCGGCAATCTCGACGTCGACCTGCGTCAGCGAGGCGTGGGTCATGGCCGTGAAGATGCGGCCGAGCTTCTCGATCAGCGGGATGCCCGGGCGGACGTCCTCGGCGATGACGCCGCCGGCGACGTTCACGGCGTCGGGCACCAGTTCACCGGCCAGCGCCAGGCGCACGGACTTCGCGACCGAGACGCCGGCCTTCTCCTGCGCTTCGTCGGTGGAGGCGCCCAGGTGCGGGGTGACCACGACGTTGTCGAGCTTGAAGAACGGCAGGTCGGTGCTGGGCTCCTTGACGAAGACGTCGACGGCGGCACCGGCGATCTCGCCGTCCTGGAGGGCGGCGTAAAGGGCCTCCTCATCCACGAGACCGCCGCGGGCAACGTTGACGACGTAGGCCGTCTTCTTCATCTTGGCGAAGGCCTCGGCGCCGAGCATGCCGACGGTCTCGGGGGTCTTGGGCATGTGGATGGTGATGAAGTCCGACTGCGCCAGGAGCTCGTCCAGGCTCACCGGCTGCACGCCGAGCTGGGCGGCGCGGGCGGAGGTGATGTAGGGGTCGTAGGCGAGGATCTTGGTATCGAAGCCCTGCAGGCGGGCCGCGACGAGGGCCCCGATCCGGCCCAGGCCGATGATGCCGATCTTCTTCTCGAACAGTTCGATGCCGGTGTACTTGGACCGCTTCCACTCGCCGTCCTTGAGGGCGGCGCTGGCCTGCGGGATGTGCCGGGCGAGGCTCAGGATGTGGCCGACGGTGAGTTCGGCGGCGGAGACGATGTTCGAGGTGGGCGCGTTGACCACCATGACACCTGCCTGCGTGGCGGCCTTGATGTCCACGTTGTCCAGGCCGACGCCGGCGCGGGCGATGACCTTCAGGTTCTTCGCGGCGGCAATGGCTTCGGCATCCACCTGGGTGGCGGAGCGCACCAGGATGGCGTCGACGTCCACGATCGCAGAGAGCAGCTGGGAGCGGTCGGCGCCGTCGATCTGGCGGATTTCAAAGTCCGGGCCGAGGGCCTCGACTGTGGCGGGCGAAAGTTCTTCGGCGAGCAGTACTACGGGTTTTGACACGGCTGATCCTCTGCGTTGCAGTCCGGGGGGATGAATCAAGTCTAGGCTGACGGAAAGGCCGGGCCCACATTATTAAGCGTGGACCCGGCCTTACCGTTGCCTTGTGAATGGCGCCTGGACGGCAGCCTTAGCGGGCTACCGAGCCTTCGGTGTAGTCGTCCTCGTTCTTGATCCAGGAGAACAGCTTGCGCAGCTCGCGGCCGGTGGCCTCGATCGGGTGGTCCTCACCCTTCTTGCGCAGGGCCTTGAACTCCGGGGCTCCGGCGTCCTGGTCGTCGATGAAGCGCTTGGCGAAGGTGCCGTCCTGGATGTCCTTGAGGACAGCCTTCATGTTTTCCTTCACCTGGGGGGTGATGACCCGCGGGCCGGAGACGTAGTCGCCGTATTCCGCGGTGTCCGAGACGCTCCAGCGCTGCTTGGCGATGCCGCCTTCGACCATGAGGTCCACGATGAGCTTGAGCTCGTGCAGCACCTCGAAGTAGGCGACCTCCGGCTTGTAGCCGGCCTCGGTGAGGGTCTCGAAGCCGTACTGGATCAGCTGGGAAGCTCCGCCGCAGAGGACGGCCTGCTCGCCGAAGAGGTCGGTTTCGGTCTCTTCGGTGAAGGTGGTCTCGATGACGCCCGCGCGGGTGCCGCCGATGGCCTTGGCGTAGGACAGGGCCAGTTCCTTGGCCTTGCCGGACGGGTTCTGCTCGACGGCGATCAGGTCCGGCACGCCGCGGCCTGCTTCGAACTCGCGGCGCACGATGTGGCCCGGGCCCTTGGGGGCGACGAGGGCGACGTCGACGTCGGCCGGGGGCTGGATGTAGCCGTAGCGGATGTTGAAGCCGTGTCCGAAGAACAGGGCGTCGCCGGGCTGCAGGTTCGGGGCGATGTCCTCGGCGTAGACGTGGCGCTGGACCTGGTCCGGGGTGAGGACCATGATGAGGTCCGCTTCGGCGACGGCCTCGGCGACGTTGAGGACGCGCAGGCCCTCGGCCTCGGCCTTGGCGCGGGACTTGGAGCCTTCCTTCAGGCCGACGCGGACGTCAACCCCGGAATCGCGGAGGCTGAGGGCGTGGGCGTGGCCCTGGGAGCCGTAACCGATGACGGCGACAGTGCGGCCCTGGATGATCGACAGGTCGGCGTCGTCGTCGTAAAACATTTCAGTCACTGGGGTGTCTCCTTTTGAGTGGATTCGTGTTGTGGTGCTTATCGGGGAACTCGGTGGTGCGGTGGCATACGCTGTGGCTTACGCGGTGCCTTACGCTGCGTTTTACGCGCTGCGTAAGGCCCTGTCACTCATGGAGCGGGATCCCCGCGCCACGGCCAAGGTGCCGGACTGCACGATTTCGCGGATGCCGAAAGGCTCAAGCACGGAAAGCAGTGCCGTGAGCTTCTCGGGGTGTCCCGTCGCCTCAATGACCACCGACTCGGTGGAGACGTCGACTACTGAAGCGCGGAACAGGTCTGCAGCCTGGGTGACCTGCAGCCGTGTTGCGGCGTCCGCCCGTACCTTGACCAGGATGTGGTCGCGCTGTACGGAAGATTCTGGGGTGAGCTCGACGATCTTGATCACGTTGACCAGCTTGTTCAGCTGCTTGGTGACCTGTTCGATCAGCTCGCCGTCGGCGTCGACGACGACGGTCATCCGGGACATGCCCGGAACTTCCGTCGGGCCGACGGCCAGGGAATTGATGTTGAAGGCGCGGCGGGCGAAGAGGCTGGCGACGCGGGTCAGCACACCGGGCTTGTCTTCGACCAGAACGGACAGTGTGTGGCGGGTCATGTTCAGTCCTCCTCTTCCCATTCCGGGGTCATGTTGCGGGCTACCTGGATCTGGTCGTTGCTGACTCCGGCGGGGACCATCGGCCACACCATGGAGTTGGGGCTCACGACGAAATCGATGACGACGGGGCGGTCGTTGATCTCCAGGGCCTTCTGGATGGTGGCGTCGATGTCCTCGTCGCGTTCGCAGCGGAAGGAGGCGCAGCCGTAGGCGTCCGCCAGCTTGACGAAGTCCGGGATCCGGACGGTGTCGTGGCCGGTGTTCAGGTCGGTGTTGGAGTAGCGGCCCTCGTAGAACAGGGTCTGCCACTGGCGCACCATGCCCAGGGACGAGTTGTTGATGATGGCGACCTTGATCGGGATCTTGTTGATCGCGCAGGTGGCCAGCTCCTGGTTGGTCATCTGGAAGCAGCCGTCGCCGTCGATCGCCCAGACCACCCGGTCCGGCTCGCCGACCTTGGCGCCCATGGCGGCCGGCACGGCGTAGCCCATGGTGCCGGCCCCGCCGGAGTTCAGCCAGGCGTGCGGACGCTCGTACTTGATGAACTGCGCGGCCCACATCTGGTGCTGGCCGACGCCCGCCACGTAGATGCCCTCGGGACCGGTGAGGGCCCCGATGCGTTCGATCACGCGCTGCGGGGCGGACAGGCCGTCCTCGGGTTCGGTCCAGCCCAGCGGGTAGGTCTCCTTGAGGTTGTTCAGGAAGGCCCACCAGGTGGTCAGGTCCGGGGTGCCGGAGGCCTCGAACGCCAGGCGCAGGGCCTCGCTCAGCTCGGGGATGATCTCCTTGACCGAGCCCACGATCGGGACGTCGGCGGTGCGGTTCTTGGAGATTTCCGCCGGATCGATGTCCGCGTGGATGATCTTGGCGTTCGGGGCGAAGGTCTTCAGGACGCCGGTCACCCGGTCATCGAACCGTGCACCGAGGGTGATCAGCAGGTCGGACTGCTGCAGCGCGGTCACGGCGGACACGGTGCCGTGCATGCCCGGCATGCCCACATGCTGCGGGTGCGAGTCCGGGAAGACGCCGCGGGCCATCAGGGTGGTCACCACGGGGGCGCCGGAGAGCTCGGCCAGCTCGCGCAGTTCCGCCGAGGCGTGGGCCTTGACGACGCCGCCGCCGACGTAGAGCACGGGCTTGGTGGCGGCCGCGATGAGCCGGGCGGCCTCGCGGACCTGCTTGCTGTGGCCGCGGAGCACCGGGTGGTAGCCGGGGAGGTCGATCTTGGGCGGCCAGGAGAAGGTCATCTGACCCTGCTGGGCGTCCTTGGCGATGTCCACGAGCACGGGGCCGGGACGGCCGGTGGAGGCCAGATGGAAGGCCTCCGCCATGACGTGCGGGATGTCATTGGGGTCCGTGACCAGGAAGGAGTGCTTCGTGATCGGCATGGTGATCCCGACGATATCCGCTTCCTGGAACGCGTCGGTGCCGATCACCGCACTGGCGACCTGGCCGGTGATGGCCACCATCGGCACGGAGTCCATGTGGGCATCCATGATGGCGGTGACGAGGTTGGTGGCACCCGGGCCCGAGGTGGCGATGCAGACGCCAACCCGTCCGGTGACCATGGCGTAGCCTTGCGCGGCGTGGCCGGCTCCCTGTTCGTGACGGACCAGAATGTGGTTCATTCGTGAAGCCATCAAGGGGTCATAGGTGGGCAGGATTGCGCCACCGGGCAAACCAAAAATGTCCTCGACGCCGAGTTCTTCGAGCGCGCGGACGATTGCTTGTGAGCCGGTCATCACCGTCGGGGGTACGACGTTGTTCGGCCCAAGGACAGGAGAGACGGCAGCAGTGTCGACGGCGGCGTCAGCCGGGCGTTCGACGCGTTCCGAAGCCTTGTGGGCTCCAGCGGACTTCGTGGCCATCAGCGAGGGGCTGATCGGCGATCCTTTGCTCATCGGACTCTTCCTTTGGGATCTTCTGTGATCGTGGAACTGCGGGGGTGGTGCTGGTGCTGCTGGTGGTGCGGGAAATAAAAAAACCCCTCAGCCTGTGCGGCTCTTCGAGGGGTTTGCGCGTGACGGTCCGTTAACCAGTTGCGGCTATTGGGCCACGCGCTTGGTAACGACGACGCCGACGGTAACGGATGAGATCATGCGTTCAGTTTTCCCTCTGGGCCGACACGTGTCAACGAGCCTACCCCATGTCTCACCATGCGGACCTGTGCTGTCCGGGTATCGGACCCCTCCCCCAACTGACTCGCAGTTGTTGTCGTTTTGGCGGCGCATAACGACATCTAATGCGAGTCAGTTGGGCAGGAATTCCCGACTTGGGCGTTTCAGCCGCAGTACGCGCCGGTGGAGGCGCTGTGGACGAGCTTGGCGTACTTGGCCAGGACCCCCTTGGTGAACTTTGCCGGGAGGGGCTCCCAGCCCACCTTGCGGGATTCCAGCTCGGCGTCGTCCACGAGGAGGTCGAAGCTGCGCGCGGCGATGTCCACGCGGATCTTGTCGCCGTCCTTGACGAAGGCGATGGGGCCGCCGTCGGCCGCTTCCGGTGCCACGTGGCCGATGCACAGGCCGGTGGTTCCGCCGGAGAAGCGTCCATCGGTCAGGAGCAGGACGTCCTTGCCGAGTCCGGCGCCCTTGATGGCGCCGGTGATGGCGAGCATTTCGCGCATGCCGGGGCCACCCTTGGGGCCCTCGTAGCGGATGACGACGACGTCGCCCGCCTTGATCCCGCCCTTGTCCAGGGCATCCAGGGCGCCCTGTTCGCGTTCGAACACACGCGCGGTGCCCTCAAAGACGTCGGCGTCGAAGCCGGCGCTCTTCACGACGGCACCTTCCGGAGCCATCGAACCGTGCAGGATGGTGATGCCGCCGGTCTTGTGGATCGGGTTGTCCAGGGCGCGCAGGATCTTGCCGTCCAGGTCCGGCGGGTTGATCGCGGCGAGGTTCTCGGCCACGGTCTTGCCGGTGACGGTGAGGCAGTCGCCGTGCAGCAGGCCGGCGTCGAGCAGTGCGCGCATAATGACCGGCACGCCGCCGATCTTGTCCACATCCGTCATGACGTAGCGGCCGAAGGGCTTGAGGTCGCCGAGGTGCGGGATCTTGTCGCCGATGCGGTTGAAGTCCTCGAGGTTAAGCTCCACTTCGGCTTCGCGGGCGATGGCCAGCAGGTGCAGGACGGCGTTGGTGGAGCCGCCGAAAGCCATGGTGACGGCGATGGCGTTTTCGAACGCCTTCTTGGTCATGATGTCGCGCGCGGTGATGCCCAGGCGCAGGAGGTTGACCACGGCTTCGCCGGACTTGTGCGCAAAGGCATCGCGGCGGCGGTCCGCGGAGGGCGGCGCTGCAGAGCCGGGCAGGGACATGCCCAGTGCCTCGCCGATGCAGGCCATGGTGTTGGCCGTGTACATGCCGCCGCAGGCACCTTCGCCCGGGCAGATGGCCTTTTCGATGCGTTCCAGGTCCCCGAGGCTCATCTTGCCGGCGGCGCAGGCACCCACGGCCTCGAACGCGTCAATGAGGGTGACTTCCTTTTCGGAGCCGTCCTCAAGCTTGACCCAGCCCGGCATGATGGACCCGGCGTAGAGGAAAACGCTGGCCAGGTCCAGGCGGGCGGCAGCCATGAGCATGCCCGGAAGGGACTTGTCACAGCCGGCCAGCAAGACCGAGCCGTCGATGCGCTCTGCCTGCATGACGGTTTCCACGGAGTCGGCAATGACCTCGCGGGACACGAGGGAGAAGTGCATGCCTTCGTGGCCCATGGAGATGCCGTCGGAGACGGAGATAGTGCCGAACTGCATCGGGAACCCGCCGCCGGCGTGGACGCCTTCCTTGGCGCCCTGGGCCAGCCGGTTCAGGGACAGGTTGCAGGGGGTGATTTCATTCCAGGAACTGGCGACGCCGATCTGCGGCTTTGCGAAGTCGTCGTCGCCCATGCCGACGGCCCGTAGCATGCCACGCGAGGGCGCGGCATGGATCCCGTCGGTGACCACCCGGCTGCGGGGCTTGATGTCAGGCTTGTTCTCGGTTGCTGTTTGGGTGTCCTCACTCATGGGTCAAAGTCTAGGGCTCCGCCGCGGGGGCCAACGACCCTGACAGGCGCTTTAAGTGGAAAACCGGGAATATTTCGCTCATATGGTGGACGTCCGTCTCGCATAATGGAATCCGCGGCTGCTTTTACCCCGGCTGGTGAGCTGCCTCACGCCGGACCGTTGCGCCGGCGACGGGGGCGGCCCCGGAACGGTGGACAGCCTGCTTGACAGGGACGTAACGTCAGGCAACGGCAACCTTGCCTCCTGGACTGAAAGGCTCTGCTATGGATTGGATCATCTGGCTCATCGTCATCGTGGTTATCGTCGCCGTCATCTGGTGGCTGCTCAACCGCAACTCCCGCGGCGGTGCGGGCTCCTCGACCGCCGCGGACACCGGCAAGGCCGCGGCGCCGCTGGCCTCCGCGAGTATGCAGGGCCCGTCCGCCCCGTCCGGGACCGGCCCGTCCGCCCCGTCCGCGGCGGAGACGGCGGAGGCTCCCGCAGCCGAAGCCCCCACCGCTCCTGCCGTGCCGGTCCAGGCGGAGGCGGCTGCCGCGCCGGAGGCGGGCGGCGGCGCTGCCCCCGCAGCGGGGCCCCGCGCCGGTGCTGCGCCGGCAGCGGGGCCCCGCGCCGACGAAGGCACCGAGTGGGAGACCCAATGGTCGGAGACCCCGCCGCAGGAACCACAGGCTGCCGGACACCATGAACCGGTACGCGCCGAACCTGCGGCCGCCCACGGGGCACACGTTGCCCCGCCGGCGCCGGCCGGGGGGGCACAGGCCGCGGGGGCGGCCGGGGCGGCCGCGGGTGGCCTGCCCGTGCATCACCCGGAATACACGGAACCCCATGCCCCGACCCTCCCGGGGGCGGAATCGGCAGCGGCGGAAGGCAGCGACACGGCGGACGTCGAGGGTGCAACCATGGCTCCGGCACCCGCATCCGCCCATCCCGGTGCGGACGTCCCGCCGGCTGTCGCGGCCGAGGTCCCGGGCTTGCCGCCGGCGGAGGCCGAAATGGTGCACACGGCGACGTCGGTAGCCGCGTCCGAAACGCCCGCGGGCCACGCCGCCGAACCGTCCGGCCATCTCGCCCTGGATCAGCCGTACGGCGAGGGCTCGGCGGCCCCGGCGGCCGATGGCAGCGGACCGGAGGGGTTCACCGTCAAGGGAAACGCATCCTCGATGATCTACCACGACGAGACCAGCCCCTCGTACGAGGAAACCCGCGCGGAGGTCTGGTTCCTTTCCACGGCGCACGCCGAGGCAGCGGGCTTCCGGCCGCCACGCCGGACACGGCAGTAGGCCCGGGTACCGGCTGACCGGCCGCAGACCGCAGCACGAAAGACCGCAGCACGATGGGCGCACGGATGAGGGCCAGGAGGGCGGGGCGCAGGGGAACTCCTGCGCCCCGCCCTTTGGCGTCCTGGGTGGCGGTGGTGGCTGCCGCGTCGGTACTGCTGACGGCCTGCACGCCGGGCGGCGTCGGCCCCACTCCCTCCGGAAGCATGAGCGGAAGCATACCCGGCAGCATGGGCAGCAGCACGGCGGGCGGCGCGGCGGCGCCCATGGTCTCCGCCCGGATCGACGCCGGCCTGCAACTGCCCTGGTCCACGGTCTTCCTGCCGGACGGCAGCGCCGTCATTTCCGAGCGCGACAGCGCCCTGCTCAAGCGGGTCGACGGCGGCCGGGCCGGCGGCGGCGCGGCGGGCGGCGGGCAGGCCGGCATCATCGGCCAGCTGCCCGACGTCGTACCCGGCGGCGAAGGCGGGCTGCTGGGACTGGCCCTGTCACCGGACTTCGAGACGGACCGGTACCTCTACGCCTACTTCACCGCCGCGGGTGACAACAGGATCGCCCGCGTCCGGCTCGAGGGAAGCGGCGGGCAGTGGAAGCTGGGCGCCACGGAAGTGATCTTCACCGGCATCCCGAAGGCCTCCACGCACAACGGCGGAAGGATCCGGTTCGGACCGGACGGCTACCTCTACGTGGGCACCGGCGACTCGCAGCGCCGCGAACAGCCGCAGGACAAGGCGGCCCTGGGCGGCAAGATCCTCCGCATCACGCGGGAGGGCCGGCCGGCGCCGGGCAACCCGTTCGGCGACAACCCGGTCTACAGCCTCGGCCACCGCAACGTCCAGGGCTTGGCCTGGGACGGCGCCGGACGGCTCTGGGCGAGCGAGTTCGGCCCCGACGTCAACGATGAGCTGAACCTGATCGTGCCCGGCGGCAACTACGGCTGGCCGGAGGTGACCGGCGCCCCGCACCGTTCGGGGTTCCTGGACGCCAAGGTGGTGTGGCCGTCGACGGCGGACTCCTCCCCCAGCGGACTCGAGATCGTGGGCGGCACGGCCTATCTGGGAGCCCTCCGCGGCCAGCGGCTCTGGACCGTGCCCCTGAACGGGGAATTCGCGGGCGATCCCGTGAGCTATTTCACAGGAACGTTCGGCCGGATCCGGGACGTCTCGCTGGCCCCGGACGGCCGCCTCTGGCTCCTGAGCAACAACCAAAACCCTGATTTCGTGCTGATTCTGGACCTCCCCGGATAGGCCCGCACGGCCGCCGGCAGCCGATTTCACACAGCGTCGAAACTCGTGTAGAGTTTCATGTCGTTGCGGAGAACAACGAGGGAAACAAAAAGCCCGAGTGGACGAAACAACAGCTGCACCTCTAGCTCAACTGGCAGAGCAATTGACTCTTAATCAATGGGTTCCGGGTTCGAGTCCCGGGGGGTGCACCACAGAGAAAGAAACCCCGTCTCTACTGGCTTCGGCCGGTGGAGGCGGGGTTTTTTTTGCGCCCATGCTTTAAGCTGACCAGCGTTCTGTCGAACCCAGACCTGGCACCACCGGCGCGCCAATCGTCGTGATCGAATCAACGGCGGCGTGTGCTGGCACCCGGGTTGCCCACGGTCACCGGCTGCCATGAACGGGGACGGACCCGAGCGCGGCCCGCAACACGGCACACTCATCTCCTGACGGCTCTGACGAGTAGAATTATTGTCAGAACCGTCAGGAGATGAGCAATGTGACACCGAAAAAACCGCGGGGACCGGTGCTGGACGCCGATTCGAAGAAGCCCTACGTGGCCGCCTACTCAAACTCAAGCGAAGGCCTCGTCACCAACGGCAGGATCGCCGCCGACGTCACAGTCCACGCGCTGCAAACCGGCGCTCGCGTGAACGTCGGGGACTACGTCGTGGAGGTCGTTCAGTCCCCCGCCGATGCCCCGACCGGCAGTTCCAGGCGCCAGGGTCTCCGGGAGCGGCTTTTCGAGCGGCTGGCGCTTATGCCGCAACTGTTCGGGCAGGAGCACGCCGCCGGCCACAACCGGCGGTCTTCCGAGACGGCAGATGCTGAGGTACTAGAAGAGCTGCTCATCGATTCCGCCGTGAACATGGAGCTCAGCATTATCGCTCTAGGGTCAGCGCTGGAGTCTGTCGGAGGCCCGGTGTCGCCGCAGCTTGCCCGGAGTGTCCAGGCGACCGAAAATGTCTGGCGCGACATGGAGTCGGAGTTTGGGCTTCTGACGTCGACTGAGGTCTCGCAGGCGGTCGGATCCAAATCACCGAACCGAAGCTACGCATCGGACCAGCGCGCCGCGGGCAGGCTGCTTGCTATCAAGCGCTCCGGCGCTTACCGCTACCCCGGATTCCAGATCGACAGGCTGGAACACCGGATCAGGCCCGTCATGGCGGATCTTCTGCTGGCCGCCAATGAAGCCGGCCGCTCCGAGGCAAGCCTTGCCCTTTGGATGACTGTGCCCACCGGGTACCTTGATGGTGCCCGTCCTGTAGACCAACTCGCCCGCCCCGAAAAGGTGGTGGAAGCGGCCCGGCAGTCCTTCAACATCCAGTGGTGAGGCTTGTCCCGCCGAAGCCGTTCGAGCCGTTGGAGTTCGTGCTGCCCGTCGGCTCGGCCCTGTACCGCGTGTTCGGCAACACCAGGACCGTAACGGAATTCAATCCGGGCGCCGGCTCCCCCACCAGGTTCGCGTTCTTCGGGGATCCAATAGTGCCGGTGCTGTATGCCGCGGATACCGAAGAGGCCGCCGTCTGTGAATCGATCCTCCACGAGGTCCCGCCGGGCCCCGGACAGATCCTCTACGACAACATCAAAGACCGCGTCAGCGCCCGGCTGGCCCCTACCCGCGATCTCCGTCTGGTTTCGCTGATGGGTGACGGGCCCCGGGTGCTCGGCACCGAAGCCAGGCACGTCACCGGGACGATGGCCTCGCAGTACCGCCGGACTGTGCGCTGGGCGGAAGCTGCCCACGAGGCAGGATTCGATGGCCTGGTATGGATGAGCAACCGCCGGAATTCCGATCGCGCCTTCGTCCTGTTCGGGGACAAGGTCCTGCCTGTCGACGTCGAGGGCCTGACCGGGCACGGAAAGATCTACGCAGCCGGCGCGGGCTTCGACTGGCTGGCCAGATACCTTGACGGGCTGGGCATCGACATCCTCATCCCCTGACGGGCCAGGTTTCCCGCGCGGCGGGCTCCGCCCTCGATGAAAGCATCGATGCCACAAAGCGGTTCATTAACGGGCTATTTATTCTGTCCCCCACTGACCCGCACTGCTCTTCGAGGCCTAAGGAACCGACTTGAGCAGGCGGTATGAAGGGCCAAAATCACGGAAAATGCGGCAAAACAGGCGGGATGGAATTAATTGACTCCGGAACAATGGGTTCCGGGTTCGAGTCCCGGGGGGTGCACCAACGAAAACCCCGTCTTTACTGGCTTCGGCCGGCGAAGGCGGGGTTTTGTTTTGCCCTGGAGTCGCCGGCGTCTTGCACCCCGGGCACTGCCGGGCACTGCCGGGTGCACGCGGGGCGCGGAGCGGCGCGAGGAGCGGGGTTTCCGATTTGGCGGCCGCCGGTGGGCTAGTCTGGGCAGGCTGGGGCGGTCCCTGACGCCGGCCTGGCCAGATACGGACCATCGAAGAGGCTCGCGTGAAATCTCTGACTGAAATTCTGCTGCTCGAGGGCCTGCTGCCTTTTGAACGGCTGGGCCGGCTCTCCATGAACCGCGCCGACGACGCGGCGACCATCAGCACCCTTTTGGAAAACGGCGCGGTGACGAGCGCACAGGTCGCCCGGGTCCGCGCCATACAGGCCGGCCTGCCCTTCGTGGAACTGCTCGTCTCCGAAATCGACAGTGCCGCCGTAGCCCGGGTATCTGCCGCGCTGTGCCGCAGGCATGAAGTACTCCCGCTCGCCGTCGCGGACGGGCGCATGACCCTCGCGATGTGGGACCCGGGGAACATCGTTGCGGCCGACGACGTCCGTGCGGCCACCAACCTGCCCGTGGACGTCGTGGTCGCCGAACGCGGCGACCTGCTGGCCGCCCTCAACCGGACCCTGCGCGCGGACGGCGAACTCACCGACCTCACGAACACCCTCGAAGAAGAAAGCGCCGAGGCGGTCGCCCGGGCGGAGGAGGCCGCGGGCCCCTCCGACGACGACGTTCCGATCGTCCGGTTCGTCAACCTGCTGGTGAGCCAGGCGATCCAGGATTTCGCATCCGACATCCACATCGAACCGGCCGAACACGAGGTGCGGGTGCGCTACCGCATCGACGGCGTGCTGCACGAAATGCAGGGCGCCCCCAAGAGCATCCAGAACGGCCTGATCTCGCGCCTGAAAATCATGAGCGACCTGGACATCGCGGAACGGCGCAAACCCCAGGACGGCCGGATGTCGGTCCGGCATGGAAGCCGCGTCGTGGACCTCCGCGTGGCGACGCTGCCCACCGTCTGGGGCGAAAAGATCGTCATGCGAATCCTCGACAGCTCCGCCTCCAGCCTCACCCTGCGAGACCTGAACCTGCTGGAGCGCAACTATGAGGCCTACAAGGCCTCGTATTCCAAGCCATACGGCATGATCCTGGTCACCGGCCCGACAGGCTCCGGCAAGTCCACCACCCTGTATACGACCCTGAACGAGGTCTCCCGGCCGGAGATCAACGTGATCACCGTGGAAGACCCGGTGGAATACCGGATGCGGGGCGTGAACCAGGTGCAGGTCAATCCGAAGGCGGGGCTGACGTTCGCGAGCGCCTTGCGCTCCATCCTCCGCAGCGACCCGGATGTGGTCCTGATCGGCGAAATCCGCGACCACGAAACAGCGCAGATCGCCATCGAGGCCTCGTTGACCGGCCACCTGGTGCTCTCCACGCTGCACACGAACGACGCGCCGAGCGCCATCACGCGCCTCACGGAGATGGACATTGAACCGTTCCTGGTGGGATCCGCCCTGGACTGCGTCGTCGCGCAGCGCCTCGCCCGCAGGCTGTGCAGCCACTGTAAGGAACCGGTCGAGGATGAGCCGGACATACTGGCAGCCCTGCCGTTCGCTTTCGACCCGGAGCTGCCCCGGCCGCAACTTTATCGGCCCAACGGCTGCGTCAGTTGCTCCAACACCGGATACCGCGGACGCCTGGCTATTCACGAGGTCATGACGGTCACGGAGGAAATTGAACGCCTGGCCGTCGCCCGGTCCTCCAGCGCCGACATCGCCCGCGTGGCCCGCGAACAGGGGATGCTGACCCTGCGCGAGGACGGCTGGGAAAAGGTCAGGCAGGGTCTGACGTCCGTGGAAGAGATCTTGCGGGTCGTCGCGTAATGGTTGTTCGTAGTCAGGAAAGGAAAAGCCCATGGGCGACAAACCCATTTATGAGATTCCAGTGATGTCCCCCGGTGAGTCCGCCGCCGGCTGGGCTCCCCAGCGGGTCGTTCCGGACGGTCGGCGCGCGGCCCGGGCCGCGGGCCAGGTCTTCGAGGAGGACGCCGGCCTGCCAGAGCCGAGCCTTGAGGAGGATCCGGTCCCGGTTCCGTTGTACGACCTCGACGATGGCGCGGAAGACGGCGACGCCGTCCCGGCCGTCGATCCCGACCTCATCGAGGCGCTGCACGACGTCGTCCGCCAGGGAGCCTCGGACCTGCATCTCACCGTCAATGCCCCGCCGATGATCCGCGTGAACGGCGGGCTGCGACCGGCCGGTGCTACTGAGCCGTGGCCTCGGGACAAGCTGCTGTCCGCCCTTGGCAGCCTGCTCTCCGACGAGCAGCGGACAACCTTCGAGGCGGAGCTGGAGCTCGACTTCGCCCATACCCTCCCCGGCGTCGGCCGGTTCCGCGTGAACTTCTATCAGCAGCGCGGTTCGCTTGGTGCCGTTTTCCGCTTGATCCCCTGGGAGATCAAGCCGTTCCGGGAACTTGGGATCCCTGAGCAGATCGGAAATTTCGCCAAGCTGCCGCGCGGCCTGGTGCTGGTGACGGGGCCCACCGGCTCCGGCAAATCGACGACGCTGGCAGCGATGATCGATCTCGTCAACCGTACGCGTGCGGACCATATCGTGACGGTGGAGGACCCGATCGAGTTTCTGCATTCGCACCAGATGTCACTTGTCAACCAGCGTGAGGTCGGCAGCGACACCCACAGCTTTGCAGCGGCGCTGAAGCATGTGCTGCGCCAGGACCCGGACGTGATCCTGATCGGCGAACTCCGCGACCTGGAGACCATGTCCGTCGCCCTGACCGCCGCCGAGACCGGCCACCTGGTCTTCGCCACCCTGCACACCCAGGACGCCGCGCAGACCATCGACCGTGTGATTGATGTGTTCCCCCCGCACCAGCAGGGGCAGGTCCGCGCACAGCTCGCCGGTGTGCTGCAGGGTGTTGTCTGCCAGACGCTGGTGAAGCGCGCCGACGGGAGCGGCCGCGCGGTCGCCACCGAGGTGCTCGTGGCCACGCCCGCGATTGCGAACCTGATCCGTGAGGGCAAGACCCACCAGGTGCGCTCCATGATGCAGGCCGGGCGCGGCCTGGGCATGCACACCATGGACCAGCACCTGGCCGACCTGGTCAATGCCGGCCAGATTCTGCGCGAGGCAGCGGAGGAAAAGGTGCACGATCACGAGACATTTGACCGGCTGGTGCACCGGACCGGCCCGCCAGGCGGCGGCGCCGGGAAGGACCGCGTCGGGAACGGCCCCGGCGGTGGCGGCATCGGCGGTGGCGGCATCGACTTCGGCGACTCGTTCTCCACGGAGGTCGTGTAATGGCGACCGCGCAGTCCTGGGCGTACACCGGCCGCGATGCCGCAGGGAAGCTCGTCAGGGGCAAGGTGGACGCGTCCAGTGAAGCGGGCGTCACCGCACACCTCAAAACGCTGGGGCTCTCCCCCGTCAAGGTCGTGGACGCGGCGGCCGGCACCGGGCTGAACCGGGACATCTCGATCCCCGGCTTCCAGAAAGGCGTCAAGCTCAAGGACCTGGCAATCATGAGCCGGCAGATGGCAACCATGGTCGGCGCCGGGCTGTCCCTGCTGCGGGCGCTCAACATCCTGGCGTCGCAGACCGAGAATAAATCGCTCGCGAAGATCCTGGTCGCTATCCGGAACGACGTCGAGTCGGGCGTCTCGCTGTCAGAGTCCATGCAGAAGCATCCGACCGATTTTCCGCCGATCATGATCAACATGGTGCGGGCCGGCGAAGTGGGCGGCTTCCTGGACGGATCCCTGGAATCAATCGCGGACAGCTTCGAGGCGGACGTCAAGCTGCGTGGAACCATCAAATCGGCCCTGAGCTACCCGATCGTCGTCCTTGTTATGACGGTGATCTCCGTGGCGGCCATGCTGCTGTTCATCGTTCCGGTGTTCCAGACGATGTTCTCCAATCTCGGCGGAACCCTTCCGGGACCCACGATGGTGCTCGTCTGGCTCTCCCAGCAGATGGTGTGGGCCGTACCGGTGACTGTGGTCGGCAGCATCGTTTTCTCGATCTGGTGGGGAAAGAACAAGAACACCCTCCCGGTGCGCAAAGTCGTGGATCCGCTCAAGCTCCGGCTCCCGGTGTTCGGACCCCTCATGACCAAGCTTGCCGTCGCCCGGTTCAGCCGGAACTTCTCGGCCATGATCGGGGCCGGCGTGCCGATCCTGCAGGCGCTGCGGATCGTCGGAGAGTCGAGCGGGAACTGGGTGATGGAGAGTGCGCTGAACCAGGTGGCCGATGCCGTCCGGCAGGGCGAGTCGATCGCCGGCCCGCTGGCAGGTTCCCCCGTCTTCCCTCCCATGGTGACGCAGATGATAGCCGTGGGCGAAGACGCCGGCGCGCTGGAGCAGATGCTCTCCAAGATCGCCGATTTCTACGACGCGGAGGTCCAATCGACCACGGAGCAGCTCACGGCGCTGATTGAACCGTTGATGATCGCGTTCCTGGGGCTGGTGGTGGGTGGCATGATCGTCGCCTTGTACCTGCCGATCTTCAATATCTTCACGCTGATAAAATGATTTCGGTCCGCCCGGACAAGCAGGATTAGCGCAGGATTGGCGCAGGAAAACAGCGCTCCGGCCGTATTTCCGGCGCCCGCACTAATTGTTCCTCAGCTTTTCCGACTAATGGCACTTACGGGTAAATTCCTCCGATACAGTTCACTTCGGCTCGCAATTGTGCGCCCTTCAGCTGATTAATTAGGGGAATTTCATGGTCTCACGTGCTTTCCAGGCGCTCGCCGCCCGACGCAGCGCCCTCGCCGAGAAGGAAAAGGGATTCACCCTGATCGAACTCCTCGTCGTGGTCATCATCATCGGCGTCCTCGCCGCCATCGCCATCCCGGTTTACATGAACGTGCAGGACAGCGCCAAAGACAGCGCCGTTCAGTCGGACCTGACTAACGCCAAGACGGCCGTCGTCAGCTTCCAGACGACCGGAGGCAAGCTGCCGAAGGACGATGTAGAGTTCCAAGGCATGGCTGGTTACAAGGTGCCGGCCGGACTCGTCTACAAGCCAAATGGGACTGGGTTCTGCATCGACGGTACGAGCGCGAGCTCGGGCGCCAAACCGTTCTCCATCGACGATGCCGGAGCAGCTAAAGCGGGCAAGTGCGCGTAACAACTACCTTGGTTGTAATCACGGGATCGTGAGCTGATGGGGCGCCGGAACGGCGTCCCATCAGCTTTCATTTCACACTACCGCCGCTCGGGGGATGCGACGGCAACATCAGTTTTCCGGTAGCCCTAGCTGAAGTAAGTGGCCCATGCAGTCCTTCATCGCACGTCTCCGAACGCATGCCACCCCTGACACCGGCTTCTCCCTCATCGAGGTGCTCATCGCCATGATGGTGTTCATGGTCCTCGCGGTCGGGGTCGCCTTCTCGCTGCTCTCCGTGCTGTCCCTGACGAATGAGTCCCGCGCCCGCCAGACGGCAACGAGCCTGGCGGCCCAGGAAATCGACCTCGGCCGATCGGCCAAGAATGTCTTCATCCTGGGTGACGTAGCCCGTACGGTCACGAACGCCGGGAGGACCTTCCATGTCAGCCGCACCTCCCAATGGGTCAGTGGGCCCGGCCAGGATAACGGCTGCGGAACGGGAAGCGGTTCGCTCCAGTACAAACGTATTGACGTCACTGTCACCTGGGACAGCATGCGCCCCGGCGCGTCACCCGTCCAGACGAACACGCTGCTCGCCCCCCGGGACCGGATCAATGACCCCGCCCTCGGAACCATCATCGTCTCTGCGTTCACCGCCACCGGTTCCGGCAGCGCGGGTCTCTCCGTCTCCGCGGTCCCGACGCCCGGCGTGGCCGGCAACGCCACCGCCGCGCTCACAGGCCCCGCCACCGATGCCCAGGGCTGCAGTTACCTCCTGAGGGTTGCGCCCGGCACTTACGACGTCAAAGTTTCCTATCCCGGATACATCAACCAGCAGCAGGAGCTGAACACTGCATCGACCAGCGGCATCACCGTCGCCGCAGGTGCCTCAGCCGCCGCGGGGTTCGTCTTCGACAAGGCCGGATTGTTCTCCGTTACTTACGCCTCCAACGCGACTGCCGGTACTCCACAACTTCCTAACAACCTCGATACCAGCTTCATCAGCACTGCCGGTATCTACGTGTCGACTGCCACATCTGCAGTGTCCAGCCGCACTCTGCAGCTGTTCCCGTTCCCCAGCGGCTACGCTGTGATGGCCGGCAAGTACGTGGCTCCCAACGAGAGCTCCACGGGGTGTATCTCCGTCGATCCGGAAGCCTGGCCGGAGAGCGCCACTACAACTGCAGGCGTCCGGACGCTCATGACGCCGGCTGCGGTCGCCGGGCTGCCGATGGGATTGCTCACCATCGCCGGCGCCTCCGGCCAGTTCATCACGGCCGTTTCGTCCACTGGGGCGGGCCTCGACGAGCCGGGCTGCTCGGTGCCGATGACATATACCTTCGACGCCCTCGCGGTCTCCGGAAAGATCGCCTTGCCCTACGGCTCGTGGACCCTGTACACCGGCACGACGGTAGGCGCGAAAACGACGCCCGTCCCAGCGGCATCCGTTGCGGTGGCGGCACCGAGCCTCGTCGCCACAACCGGAATCGTGACGCTTGACCCGCGTCTCACGCCCACGCCCACGCCCACGCCCACGCCCACGCCCACGCCCACGCCCACGCCCACGCCCACGCCCACGCCCACGACATGATCACCCTTGTCAAAAAGTGCCGGGTCCGACTGCAGCGATCTCGCGACGACCACGAGCGCGGCATGACCCTTACGGAATTGCTGATCGCCAGCGTCGTGCTCATGATCGTCCTCACGGCCTCCTCGTCGCTGTACATCAGCGCGACGAAATCGATGAGCATGGCGGGCGCCACCAACACCAACACCGCAAATGCGTCCAACGGCATGAACGAGCTCGCTCGGGTCATTCGCGCAGGCACGTCCAATCCTGTCGTGGGACAACCGCTGGACGACCCCGCCTTCCTCGAGGCGCAGCCGGAGTCCGTCATTCTTTACTCCTATGTGTCCTTGGATCCAGCCGTACCGAAACCGGTAATGACGCACTTCTACCTGAACTCCCAGCGCCAGCTGGTCGAAGACCGCTGGCCAGCCACCGGCCCACTGAACGGCTACTGGAGCTTCCCCTCACCGTTCCCCGGAACTGCCAAATACACACCTCCGCAGTCCTCCCGCATCCTGACGACGACCGTTCCACTCACGGGTTCAGCGGCAAATCTATTCACGTACTACAAAGACGTGCAGGGCAAAGACGCCACCACGATTCTTTCGTCAATCGTGGCGGTCAAAATAACCCTGACCGTGCAGCAAAGCCTGACGAACAACAGCTCCCCCGTCACCTTGGAAAATCTCGTCGGTATTCCCAACCTCAACGCATTGGAGAACATTTTATGACCGGTGGGCGAAAGTTTCGGCGGCCTCGTGTTGCGGACCCCTCAGCGCCGCGCGATCATGGCGTGGCCCTGATCGTGGTCATCGGAATCGGCGCGGTCCTTACCCTGCTGGTTACGGCGTCTCTCAGTATCTCCCTCAGCGGAGTCGTCAAGGCCAAAACCGATCAGGACTGGAACGCCGCTGTCGCCGCCGCCTACGCCGGGGCGGATGATTATAAGAGCAAGCTCGCCAACGACTCCACGTACACGAAGTACGGCAACCCCGATTCCCCGTTCAGCGCGTCCAGCAAGGCCGCCGGCACGATCCTCCTGCCCCCCGCATCGGCGACGAACCCGGCGTTTGGCCTGGGCCAGTCCGGGTCCTGGGCCACGATGCCCGGAAGCGGCGAAACTGCCTCCTACCGCTATGAGGTGGACAATTCCAATTACTGGTCCACCGGCGCGCTCCGGCTCCAGTCAACCGGCCGGGTAGGGAAGCAGACACGCAGTATCGTCGTTAATCTCAAGCAGTCCGGTTTCATCAATTATCTGTACTTCAGTAACTATGAGATGCCGGATCCCGCGTTGACGAACAACCCTGCCACCTGTGTCGTCAAATACAGGTGGCAGGACCGCTCCGATACCTGCGCCACAGTCCAGTTCGGCGCGGCAGACACCATTAACGGCCCGCTGCACAGCAATGACACGATCCTCCCCTGCAGCGCCACGTTTAACGGACCCGCGACTACCGCGAACCCGGTGGGGCCTCCGGCTACCCCGACACGGTACGCCAAGGTGCCGGGCTGTTTGGATCCAACCTTCACCGTTCCCGGCAGCCCCGCCTACGTTCCTGTCATCGCGATGCCACCCTCGAACGCGCAGATGAAGCGGGAGACGCGAACCGATCTCCCGGCGGAGGTACCGCGACCGGGCTGCCTCTACACGGGGCCGACAGACATTGTCTTCAACGCCGACGGAACTATGACCGTGCGCTCACCGTGGACAAAAGCCATCCCCTCGCCATCCTGCGGAACACCCGGAGATCCGACCAAAAACGCGGCCGATAACATTGGGAAATTGGCCGGGGCTGCGGGCCAGAAGATCGCCGTTCCCGCCAACAACCTCATTTATGTCCAGAATGTGCCCATCACTCCCACTTCCGACCCTAATTACTGGCCGGAAGGGAGCACCCCGCCAGGGCTGACCTGCACGGGACTCAGCGGCAGCACCGGGGCCGGCAACGGGATCGGCTACCCCAGGGCCGACGAGTACGCTCCCATCGCGGTATCCGGGACCCAGGCCTATGGCTGCCGCAGTGGCGACGCCTTCGTCAAAGGCCAACTGCACGGCGCTGTCACGGTTAGCGCCCAGAATTATCTGTATGTGACCGGGGACATCACCTATGTTGACTCAAGGGCGGACATTCTCGGGCTTGTGGCGGAGAAAGCGGTCTGGGTCTGGAATCCGATGAGCTGCAGCACGAAAAACGGCAAGTCCGACTGCAACAGCAATTGCAACGGAAACTGCAGCTGCATGGGCCAAGGTAAAGGCCTAGGTGACGGGAACAGCGCGTGCAATGCGAACTACGTTCCGCTTCTGCTCGACAGCGGCACAGGACGCACAATCAACGCCGCCATTCTCTCGGTCGACCACACATTCCTGGTCCAGAACTATGACAAGGGCACCCCGCGCGGGAACCTTACAGTCAGCGGAGCCATTGCGCAGAATTTCCGCGGACCCGTCACCGCCACCGGGGCCGGCAGCGCCCCAGGCTCCACCGGTTACATCCAAAAATATACTTACGATCCACGGTTCCGAACCATGGCCCCGCCCAAGTTCCTGCTGCCGACGTCCACCACCTACATTGTGAGCACGCAGGCTGAGGTCCGCACGGCGTTCACCACGGATGGAAGCCCAGGATGAGCCTCGCCGGCCAGAGCCTCTGGTTCCTAGTCGCCGCAGCCTGCGTGGGCGTGTTCGGCCTCCTTATCGGCTCGTTCCTGAACGTGGTGATCTACCGCGTGCCGAACGGCCTCTCCATCGTGTCTCCGCCCAGCGCCTGTCCCTCCTGCGGCCACACCATCAAGGCCTACGACAACATCCCCGTCCTCTCGTGGGTCCTGCTGCGCGGCAAATGCCGCGGCTGCGCGGAGCCGATCTCCAAGCGGTACCCCCTCGTGGAGGCCGGCACGGGCGTTGCCTTCGCCGGCGTCGCCTTGTGGTCGTGGACGGGCGGCGCGTCGGCGCGCCCCTCAGATGGAGCCGCGGGAATCCTCGTCCTGATCGGATTCCTGTATCTGGCGGCCATCAGCGTGGCGCTTGGGCTGATCGACCTGGACACCTACCGGCTGCCCGACGCCATCGTGCTGCCGGGTTACGTCGTCGCTGCCGCACTGTTCGCCGTGGCCAGCGTGATCACGGGAGACTATTCGGCCCTGCTGCGCGCCGCCGTCGGGATGGCATCTTTGTGGACCGCCTACCTCCTCATGGCGCTCGCCTATCCGGGCGGCATGGGACTGGGCGACGTGAAACTGGCCGGCCTGCTGGGGATGTTCCTGGGCTGGACCGGCTGGGGCGAACTGGCCGTCGGGGCGTTTGCGGCCTTCCTGCTCGGCGGCCTGTACTCGCTCATCCTGCTTGCGGCCGGCAGGGCCAGCCGCAAGAGCGGCATACCGTTTGGTCCGTGGATGCTCCTCGGAGCATGGGCCGGGATCCTCGCCGGCGCTCCGCTCTGGAAAGGCTACCTTGCACTCGTCGGACTGTAATATCACCGCTACACCGGGGATTCGGAAAGGATGCAGGCCATGCCATCACGCATCGTAGGAATCGACATCGGCAGCACGGCCCTGCGTGCCGTGGAGGTCGCGAATCCGGACAGAGCCAATCCCACTGTGCTCCGGTACTTCGAAGTTCCGCTGCCGGTCGGTGCGGTCAACCACGGCGAGGTGACGGACCAGGCCGCGGTGACGGCCTGCCTCAAGCAACTGTGGTCAGAGGGCGGTTTCAAGACAAAGGCCGTCGTGCTCGGCCTGGGCAACCAGCGCGTGCTCGTGCGGGACCTCACGGTGCCCAAGGCTTCCCTCAAAGTCATCCGGGAATCGCTGCCGTTCCAGGTCCAGGACCTGCTGCCCGTTCCGGTCGCCGACGCCCAGCTGGACTTCTACCCGACGTCGGAGGAAACCGGCCCGGACGGCCCGACCGCCAGCGGGCTTCTGGTCGCCGCCCGGAAGGAAGCACTCCTTGGCAACGTCGAGGCGGTCCGGCGCGCCGGACTCCTCACGACCGACGTCGACCTGATCCCCTTCGCCCTCAGCCGGGTGCTGCTGCGGCGCGGGGAAGGGGAAGGCGGCACGGCAGTCATCGACGTGGGCGCCAGCACGGCCAGCGTTACCATCGCCAAGGATGGCGTGCCGCAGTTTGTCCGACTGATCCCCACCGGCGGCCTCGACCTCACCGTCGCGCTTGCCGCACGCCTCGCGATCAGCGTCGACGACGCCGAGAAGCTCAAGCGCAACGTCGGCCTGCGCTCGCTGCGGGACGTGCCCGAACATCAGCACGAGGCCCTTCGGGTCATCCACGAGTTGAGCATCGAACTGCTTGACAGCCTTCGCAATACCGTCACCTACTTCCTGAAGATGCGGCCGGATGAGTCGATCGGGCGGATCATCCTCACCGGCGGCGGAGCCGAACTGCCGGGCTTTGCCGGGGCCCTGGCCGAGATGACCAGGCTCGACGTCGTCATGGCCGACCCGTTCGCGGACCTCGGACTGTCGCGGGAGCTCAAGGCCAAGGGCCTTGGCCTTGGCCCCGCTTCCATGGCAGTCGCCTTGGGCCTGGCCATCGCCGAGCGAGCCACGGGCGCGGCGGACACCGCGGGCGACCGGAAGTCCGCAAAGGCCCCGGACGCGGTCGGTAAAGCGGCCGGTAAAAGGGGACTGAAAAAGGCACCCAAGGCCGAAAAGGCCGGGAACAGCACCGAGGCGCCTGCCACGGCGGCCGCCGAAGCCAAGCCGGCCGAGCAGCCGTCGAAGAAGACCGCCACGGTGCCCCGGTTGAAGGGCAGGGCCCTTCCGCCGATCTCACTGAAGCGGAAGGACCAGCCGCTGGTGGTCGGCGGGGAGCGCCGCGTTGACCTGCTGCCCACGGAGCTCCGCCAGCTCGTGATGGCCAAGAAGGTGCGGGAGCGCCTGGTCCTCGCCGTCGCCGCCTTGCTCGCAGTGGTGGTGCTGGGCTCGGGAGCCGCCAATGTGGCCGCGATCCAGTCGCGGAGCGACCTTGCCGTCGAACAGGCACAAACGGGCGCCCTGCTTGCGGAGCAGGTCAAATACCTGGACGTCCGGAAAGTGCAGGCCGACGTGGCACGCATCAAGGCCGCACTCCGGACGGGGGCGAGCACGGAGATTGACTGGAAGAACTACCTCGATGCCGTCCAGAAGACGCTCCCGGGCAACGTGACCATCGAAACCGTCAAGATCGACTCGGCATCGCCGGTCGCCACGTACGTCCAGTCCACCGCGCCCTTGCAGGGGGCGCGAGTGGCGACCCTCAGCTTTTCCGCCCGGAGCCCCACGCTGCCCTCGGTGCCCACCTGGCTGGACAACCTCCAGACCCTCCCCGGCTTCGCCGATGCGCTGCCGGACACCGTGGTGAAGAACGACGACGGCAGCTACACAGCCAACATCACCATGCACATCAACGACGGCGCGTTCTCCAGGCGCTTCCCGGCGGAAGGGCAGTAATGGACAAGAACAGACTCTTCGTCATCGGCGCGGCACTGGCGATGGCCGTCATCGTGCTCTTGGGTTGGACCCTCGGTGTCCAGCCGCAACTGGCCGCCTCCGCCGCCGCCGCCGAGGAGGCAAAGGCCGTCCAGGTGAAGAACGCTGCGCAGGCCGAGGTTCTGTCGGTCCTGAAGAAGGACTACGCGAACATCGGCACGCTGGAGAAGCAGCGGGACGAGCTGCGCAAGGCGGTTCCGGCGGGAACTGACATGTCGGCGTTCATCGACGAACTGCACGCCGTCGTGGTGGCCCGCGGCGTCACCCTCGGTTCCTTCGCAGTGACCGAGGGCCAGGCATATGTTGCGCCAAAAGCCGCGCAGCCGGCCGCGGCGGCGCCGGCTGGCACGGCCACCCCCGCGCCAAGCGCCGGGCCGGCCCCGGACGGTCTGGTACTGATGCCGATCCAGCTCACGGTGACGGGGGCGTACGCGAAGGTGCTGGACTTCGTACACGGCCTGCAGACCGGCACGAGGCTCGTGTTGGTCACCACGCTGACAACATCGCCGTCTTCCGCCGGTACTGGTGCTGGCGCGGGTGCCAGCAAGGACGTTACCGCATCAATCGGCGGTTTCGCCTACGTCCTCGCCACGCCGAAGGCAGGGAGCCCGGCCGCTTAGCTGCCCCCGGCGCCACCGGAGCGGCGGTTCATTTTGCCTAACCGGCGCGCCATTTGCCGCTGCCTCCGGGGCGAAGGCGCAGCCGGTTACAGTGGTGGCATGACGTTGGGGGACGCGGCCGCCGAGCCGCTGGTGCGCATTGAAGATTTCAGGATGGACTTCGGGGACAAGACGGTCATCAAGGACCTGTCCTTTGAGGTGCGGTCCGGGGAGACCTTCGGTTTCCTGGGCAGCAACGGATCCGGGAAAACCACCACGCTCCGGGCGCTGCTGGGGATCTACCAGCCCACGGCCGGGACCCTCCTCATCGGGGGCAAGGTCTTCGACCCGCGGGACGGGGCACGGCTCGGGTACCTGCCGGAGGAACGCGGCCTGTACAAAAAAGAATCGGTGCTGGACGTCATGGTCTACTTCGGCCGGCTCAAGGGCCTGGACAAGGCCTACGCGAAGACCTGGTCCCGGGACTATCTGGAGCGGGTCGGGCTGGCCGACAAAGCCGGCATGCGGCTGGACAAGCTCTCCGGCGGCCAGCAGCAGAAGGTCCAGCTCGGCGTCACCATCATGAACGACCCCGAGCTGCTAATCCTCGACGAGCCGACGAAGGGCTTCGACCCGGTGAACCGGCGGCTGCTGATGGACATCATCGAGGAGCAGAAACTCGCCGGCGCGACCGTCATCATGGTCACCCACCAGATGGAGGAGGTCGAACGGCTCTGTGACCGGGTCATCCTGCTCAAGGACGGCACCTCGCGGGCGTACGGCACCGTCGCCGAGGTCCAGGAACAGTTCGGCGGGACCGTCTACCGGCTGGCCTACGACGGCGTCCTGCCGTCCTCGGCCCTGTACGACATCGTCACCGACGCCGGCGGCCACGCCGGGCTCTCCCCCCGCCCGGGCGGGGACGCAACGGCCGTGCTGCGCGAACTCATCACCGCAGGCGTCGCGGTCCGTGCGTTCACCACGGCCGGGACATCCCTGGAGGACATCTTCATCAAGGTCTACGGCGAAGCCCACGACATGGTGGAGGCCTGAACCTCATGGCACAGCAAACACCCACACTCCGCTCCCCCGCCCCCAAGCCGCCCACGTCGCGGCCGCAGGTCCGGCGGCCGTTCGCACAGCACAACCTGGGGACGGTCGTCGGTTTCGAATTCACCCGTACCGTCAAGAAACGCCGCTTCTGGATCGCGACCCTGGCCATCCCTGTGGTGATGGCGATCGTCGTCCTGCTCGTCGTCGTCAGCAACACCTCTACCTCGGCCAGCGCCGACGCGCAGAAGAACGCGACGGTGTCCTTCGCCTACACCGACGACTCGGGGCTCATCCCGGCCGGGATCGCAGCAGCCATGGGCGGCCGGCAGGCCGCCGACGCGGGCGGGGCCCTGCAGGATGTGAAGGACGGCCTGACGGATGCGTACTTCGCCTACCCCGCCGACCCAACCACCGCCCCGGTCAGGGTCTACGGCGCCGACAAGGGGATCTTCGAAAACGGCAAATACGACGCCGTCGCCAAACAGCTCCTCGCCGCCGCCGCCCAGGCTCAAATCGGCTCCCCCCTGCTTACCGCCGCAGCCGGCGGCAACGTGAAGATCGAATCCAAGGCCTTCAAGGACGGCCAGGCCACCGGCGGGATCGGCACCGTCGTCCCGCCCCTGATGTTCCTCCTGATCTTCTACGTCTCCATCATCCTGCTCTCCAGCCAGATGCTGAACAGCACCCTGGAAGAGAAGGAAAACAGGGTTACCGAGATGATCCTGACCACCCTGAACCCGACCACCCTGATCATCGGCAAGGTCATCGCCCTGTTCATGGTCGGCCTGGTGCAGATGCTGGCCTTCCTGACCCCGGTGGTGGCCGGCTACCTGTTCTTCCGCGAACAACTCGCGATCCCCGACTTCGACCTCTCCCACCTCACGTTTGAGCCCGGCGCCATGGTGGTCGGTGCGCTGCTGCTGCTGGGCGGGTTCACCGTTTTCACGGGTGTCCTGGTGGCGGTCGGCGCGGTCATGCCCACGGCCAAGGACGCCGGCACGATCTTCGGGCCCCTCTTGGCCCTGATGTTTGTCCCCTTCTACGCGGTGAGCCTCATCGTTTCCGACCCGCATGCGCCGATCGTGCAGATCTTCACCTACTTCCCGCTCTCAGCGCCCGTGACCGCCATGCTCCGCAACGGCTTCGGTACCCTCAGCCCGCTCGAATCCGTGATCGTCATGGCGGAACTGTTCATCACCGGCTTCCTTGTCCTTCGACTGGCCGTGCACCTGTTCCGCTACGGGTCCATCGAATACTCGAACAAACTCTCCATCGCCGGAACCTTCCGCAAACGGAACACCACGCCCGGAAAATGAGCCGGCCCGGCAGCGGCTCGGACCGGGCTCGTCCGCTTGTTGCCGGACTCTTGACTACCTGGGCTCTCCGGACCCTCTGACAAGCACGTTCGTGCTGCCTGCCGATGAGGTCCGGCGGGCCCGCAATATCGCAGCTTCGAACGCCTCAACATCAATCCACGTCGACCCGCGGTCCACGGCTTTGTGTGCGACCAAGGGCGGGTCTCCGGCGAGGGGCCCAGCCAGGGGAAGGAGGCCGTCTTCCATCCCGTGGCCGTCGCCGAACCGGGCCCCCGTCCCGGGCCTTGCCATGGGAGGCCAGATCGGTATCATGTAGCCACAGCACCTGCGCTGTGGCCGTGACCGGAGGTTCAGCGATGCCGCACTACCCCGACGAAGTGATCCGCTACAGCCGCGATGATCTGATCCTGGCACTGGCCCAGGAGCTCTGTTCAACGGCGGAAGACCCGAGGATCCTGGATGCCTACGAGCAGGTGATCGACGAATTGGCTTATGCCTCCTTCGATCCCGACGCGGTGTACGCACGCTACTTCCGGGACGGACTTGTCGCCACCGACCTCGACATGGCCGCAGTGCGGGGCTGGGCCAAGGGCCGCCTCCTGCTGTAGCCGGCGGCGAGGACTCCTTTTTGTGTGCGGCGCCAGCTCCTTCTCCACACGATTCAGACGGCGGAAGCGTTCGATGCGCTTCTTTCGACCGGCGTACTCGTTCCGGACAATTCCTTTGCCGAACCGTCGTACGCGGACGCATACGGCTGGATGCTCCGCCAGATGGGAGCAAGACTTGCCACCGTGGGTGACGGGGCGATCTGGTTCTGGGCTCGGATCAGGCGCCAGGACCTGGTGGACCTCTGCAGTCGTGCCAACGGCGAAGTTTTGCTGACGTGCAAAGTGCCGCGGGAAGCAGTGCTCCTCTCCCATTTTGGTGACTGGCACGCGGCCTTGAACTGGCGTCCGCATGTCCCGGATCTTCCGGGCGAGAGCGACGAAGAGTACGGTGCCCGGCTGGACCGCGTGGTGGACGATTTCGACGCACGGATCAGGGCGGCGGGGGTGCGGGATGCGGGAGTCCAGCACTGGCCGGAGGACCTGCGGACCGAGATCGAGGGAAGCTGGGAGCACGTTCTGGAGCCATTGAACTACGGCCGTTTCGAGTCCTGGCAGGCCACCATGCACTTGCTGCGCACGGACCACGTTCTAGAGGCGGTTAGGCTCGAACGCTGAGCGACAGTCCCGTCAGACCAGGGCGTACGTCCAGTCGATCCGGCGTCAGGACCCCCGCCGGAGCGATGCCGCCAGGATGTGGAAAGGTATCGGCAGCGCGAGCTGGATGGGTTCGGTGCCGATCGGCTCGTCGATCAGCTCGTTGATCGAGATCTGTCCCTCGAGTTCCGCGGGATGGTCAGTGCCCATGCCATGACGATATGCGCCAGCAGTACCGGCAGCCGCGAGCGACACGGCAGCAGATGCCAGGCAACGCAAAAAAGCCGGCGCCGGCCCGGCTCCGGGAAGGCTCAGTTGAGGCGGGTCGACTCGGCCACCAGGCCGGGCTCGACGTCAGTGACGATGGCCTTGACGTCCGGGGAGGTGACGCCGGTGGCCAGCTCCCTCACCACCGCCTGGAGTTCCTGCCGGAGCACGTCCGGGTCGATTGATGCGGCGGCGAGCACGGAGCGCTCCATATCCGCGGCTTCGGCGACGGCCTGGCGGCCCCGCTTCGTCAGGGACACCACATGGCTGCGGCGGTCGGAGGTGCTGCGCTCCCGGGAAATGTGCCCGTGCGCTTCCAGCCGGGTCAGCGTCTTGCCCATGGTCTGCGCCTGGACCCGCACCAGCTGGGCCAGCTGGGCCTGCGTCATCGGTCCGTTGGCGGAAAGCACTTCCATGGCGATCACCCCGGCGTGGGTCAGGCCGATGGCCCCCAGCTTCACGTTCCAGGAGTGCTCGACGAGGCGCGCTGCCGTGGACAATAGGCGCCCCGTGGGCCAGCGATCCATATCAGGCATACCACTGAGTATAGCGAGCGCCGGATTCGCCGGCCGCGCCGCCGCTCATTAGGCTGGGATGTTCCGCCACCCTGCGAAGGAGAACATCTTGCCTGAACGGCTCATTCCCGGTGACCTTGCACCGGATTTCACCCTGAAAAATGCGGAAGGACAGGACGTCAGCCTGAACGCCTACCGGGGCCGCAGCACCGTCGTGTACTTCTACCCGGCGGCATCCACGCCGGGGTGCACCAAGGAGGCCTGCGACTTCCGCGATTCCCTTGCATTCCTGCGGACGGCAGGCTACGAGGTGCTCGGGATCTCCCCCGACCCGGTGGACAAGCTCGCCCGGTTCGCCGCCGCGGAAGGGCTGAACTTCCCGCTGCTCTCGGACGCCGACCACGCCGTGGCCGAGGCCTACGGGGCGTGGGGCGAGAAGAAGAATTACGGCCGCAGCTACGAGGGGCTCATCCGCTCAACGGTCGTCATCGGCCCTGAAGGCACGATCACGGTGGCGCAATACAACGTGCGGGCCACCGGACATGTCGCCAAGCTGCGCCGGGATCTGAAACTGGACGGCTGACCTCGGCACCCGGCTGTAGGTACAATGGAGCCTGGCGCCCGCCGTCGGGAGTCCAGAAGTGATCCAGGACCTGACGGGCGACGGCGCCGCGCGCGAGTGGTGAAATTGGCAGACACGCAGGATTTAGGTTCCTGTGCCTTCGGGCGTGGGGGTTCAAGTCCCCCCTTGCGCACACAGTCAATATCCGCAGAGAGAAAGAATCCCGGCCTTCGGACCGGGGTTCTTTCGGTTTAACGCGGCACTGGGTGCGGGCCGCCAAAAAGAATTTTCAACCGGTACCCATCCGTTTCCTCCGGGCCCCCGAATACCCGTTGAGACACCAGCCAAGGGCAGGTGCCCATCAGTCGGAAAAGGGCCAGGGCGGCAGTTTCGCCGCAGCCAATAATCGGCACAACACAGGAGAAAACGAAATGCAGACCATCAAGCGCACGACTTTCGCCATTGCAGGTATCGCTGCCGCAGCCATGCTCAGCCTCACTGCCTGTGGCGGTTCCAGCACCACGGCGAGCTCTTCGGCTCCGGCTTCAACGCCGCCGGCGTCCAGCATGGCGCCGTCACCGTCCAAGAGCTCCGCCGCGGCCATGGATCCGGCCGCCAACCTTGTCGGCAGCGGCTGTGCCGCCTACGCCGCCCAGGTGCCCAGCGGTAAGGGCTCGGTCGCCGGGATGGCCCTTGACCCGGTAGCCGTCGCGGCATCCAACAACCCGATCCTCACCACACTGACCGCCGCCGTTTCCGGCAAGCTCAACCCCAAGGTCAACCTGGTGGACACGCTCAACGGCAGCGAATTCACCGTCTTCGCCCCGGTGGATGACGCCTTCAAGAAGATCGACGCCGCCACCATCGACAAGCTGAAGACCGACGATGCGCTGCTGAGCAAGATCCTGACCTACCACGTTGTTCCCGGCCAGATCACCCCGGACAAGATCGTGGGCACCCACAAGACCGTCGAGGGCGGCTCCGTGACGGTCACCGGTAGCAAGGACGCCCTCATGGTTGACGGCGCCAACGTCATCTGCGGCGGCGTCAAGACCGCCAACGCCACTGTTTACATGGTGGACTCCGTCCTGATGCCCAAGTAAGCAGCACCAAGCACTCCTGCTCCGGCCCAGTCCGGCTCCCTGGACCGACCAGGAGAAGTGAAGGCCCGCACCGACTGGTGCGGGCCTTCACTTTTGCACGCAACATTTGCCCGCCACTTCTGCACGCGACTTCTGCCCGCGGCAAAGCGGACCGCACGGTCAATTAGACTGGGGCTGTTCCGCAGCCCGGCGGCCCATCCATTTCCCCCAGAGGTGATAGTCGAGTGCCCAGCAGCCCATCGCGCCGCATCGCAGCCGGTATCGGCGCCCTTCTACTCATGCTGCCGCTCGCTTCCTGCACCGGAACCGCCGGTCCCGGCCCGACGTCGCCGGCTGCGTCGGCCGTGGCTTCCGACGCCGGACCCACCGCCGTCTTCACCTTCGGTACCGCCTCCCAGCCCCTCGGCCTCGATCCGGCACTGGTTTCCGATCTCGAGTCCTACCGGATCACCCGCCAGGTGCTCGAGGGCCTCGTCGGCGTCGACCAGACCACCGGGCAGCCGACCCCGCTGCTCGCCACGGCGTGGGAACAGGGCGACGAAGGCCGGAGCTACACCTTCAAGCTCCGCGAGAAGGTGACCTTCCAGGACGGGACGCCCTTTGATGCCGCCTCGGTCTGCAGCAACGTCAACCGCTGGTTCAACTTCCCGGAAGCCCTCCGCCAGCAGGCCCCCGGAGCCTCCTTCAAGTCCGTCTTCAAGGCGCACGCGGACCAGGCCCCGCTCTCCATCTACAAGGGCTGCACCGCCCTGGCGCCCGGCAGCGTCAGGATCGACCTCACCCAGCCGTTCACCGGGTTCCTCCAGGCCCTGACCCTCCCGGCCTTCGCCATCTCCTCGCCCCAGGCCATGGCGGCCGGGACCGCCGACGTCCTGGACCAGAGCCGCGCCGGCCAGCCGGCGTCCGCCTATGCCCTGCACCCGGTGGGGACCGGCCCCTACGTCTTCGGCTCCTGGGAGCAGGGCCACGTCACCCTGGCGAGCAACAAGGACTACTGGGGCGACAAGGGGCAGATCGCGACCATCAACTTCGTCACCTACGATCACCCGCAGACACGGCTGCAGGCGCTGCTCGACGGCAAAATCGATGCCTACGACCCCGTGACGGTGGACAATTTCGACCAGTTGGTCAAGCGCGGCAAGCAGATCATCCAGCGGGACCCCTTCTCCGTCATGTACCTGGGAATGAACCAGGACATTCCCATCCTGCAGAACCTCAAGGTCCGCCAGGCGATTGAGATGGCGCTGGACAAGGACACCCTGATCCGCCGGTTCTTCATCGACAACACGGCCCAGGCTTCCCAGTTCGTCCCGCCCAAGCTGAGCGGCTTCAACAACACCGCACCAGCCCTGGGGCACAACCCGGACAAGGCCAAGCAGCTCCTCGCCGAGGCCGGCTACAAGGGCGAGGAACTGAAGTTCTACTACCCGCTGAACGTCACCCGGCCCTACCTCCCCACGCCGGAAAAGGTGTACGCCGAGATCAGCAGGCAGCTGACCGCCGTCGGCCTGAACATCAAGCCGGTGCCCGTCGACTGGTCCGACGGCTACCTGCAGAAGGTCACCTCCCCGGGTGACCACGCCCTCCACCTGCTCGGCTGGAACGGCTCCTACTCCGATCCGGACAACTTCGTGGGGCCGCTTTTCGGCGAGAAGACCGGCGAATTCGGCTACCAGGATCCCCAGGTCTTTTCCAAGATCGCCCGCGCCCGCGGCCTGCCCGAGGGCAAGGAGCGGACCGAGCAGTACCAGACCATCAATGCGCAGATCGCCGCCACGGTGCCGGCCGTCCCGATTGCCTTCCCGATCTCGGCGCTGGCACTCTCGGACCGCGTGCTGAAGTACCCGGCCTCGCCGGTCCTAAATGAAGTTTTCACAAAGGTCGAGCTGAAACCTTGACGGACGGACCCAATTTCAGTTAGAGGGCTGTGCGGGGATATTCTTTGACAGCCAGAGCCGCTGCTAAACGGAGACTGATCGTGACTTTCATTTCCAAGACCCACCATGCCGACGTCGTCCTGATTGGCGGCGGCATCATGAGCGCCACCCTCGGGGCTTTCATCAAGCAGCTTGAGCCGAACTGGACCATTTCCCTGTTCGAGCGCCTGGACGAACCGGGGCTGGAAAGCTCCGGGCCGTGGAACAACGCGGGCACCGGCCACGCCGCGCTGTGTGAACTGAACTACTCCCCCGCCGCCAAAGACGGCTCGGTGGATCCCGGCAAGGCGCTTGCCATCAACGAACAGTTCCAGCTGTCCCGGCAGTTCTGGTCCCACCTGATCAGCAACTCGCTGATCGGCTCCCCCAAGGGCTTCATCAACACCGTTCCGCACATGAGCTTCGTGATCGGCGAGGCCAACGTCAAGTTCCTGCGCACCCGCTACGAGGCACTCACGCGGAACCCGCTGTTCCGCTCCATGGAGTACTCCGAGGACCACGCCCAGATCGCCAGGTGGGCCCCGCTGATCGTCAAGGGCCGGGACCCGAAGCAGCACATCGCGGCAACGCGCGCCGCGGAGGGCACCGACGTCGACTTCGGCGCCCTGACCCGCGAGCTGACCGGCTACCTCGGCAACAACGGCGTGGAAATCAACTACGGCCACAACGTCACCGGCATCGCCAAGGCGTCCGACGGCGGCTGGGACCTCGCGATCAAGCACCCGGAGTCCGGCGAACACGGCTCGATCCACGCGAAGTTCGTCTTCGTAGGCGCCGGCGGCGGCGCCCTGCACCTGCTGCAGGCCTCCGGGATCCCGGAAAGCAAGGGCTACGGCGGCTTTCCGGTCTCCGGCCAGTTCTTCCGCTGCACCGACGAGACCCTCGCCGCCCAGCACAGCGCCAAGGTCTACGGCCAGGCGTCCGTGGGGGCCCCGCCCATGTCCGTGCCGCACCTGGACACCCGCTTCGTCAACGGCAAGCGCTCCCTGCTGTTCGGCCCGTACGCCGGCTTCTCGACCAACTTCCTCAAGCACGGCTCCTACCTGGACCTGCCGCTGTCCATCCGGCCCTCCAACATCATCCCGATGCTGGCCGTGGCCAAGGACAACATGGACCTCACCGCCTACCTGATCAGGGAGGTCGCCAAGCGCCACGGCGACAAGGTCGAGGCCCTGCGCGAGTACTACCCGGAAGCCAGCGACGGCGACTGGGAACTCATCACGGCCGGCCAGCGGGTCCAGATCATCAAGAAGGATGCGAAAAAGGGCGGCGTGCTGCAGTTCGGCACCGAGGTCATCGCCGGACGGGACGGCTCCATCGGCGCGCTGCTCGGCGCGTCCCCGGGCGCATCGACTGCTGTGCCGATCATGATCGAGCTGCTCCAGAAGTCCTTCCCCAAGGACTTCAAGGGCTGGCAGTCCAAGCTCAAGGAGATGATGCCCGGCTACGGCGTCAAGCTCAACGAGAACCCTGAACTCGCCGCGCAGCTGGAAGCCGAAACAGCCAAGGCGCTGCAGCTCGAACCGGTCGGCGCGCAAAGCTGACAGCGGGCGCCGGTTGCCCTGATGCTTTGAAGCCAACCCCTTTGGGCCACCCTTGAGGCACGTCCGCCGACCCACCAGGAGACCATGAGATGTTCCGGCTCGCAAAGCTGTCGCTGGCCAACCGGGCGCTGATCGCGCTGGTCACCGTGTTCGCGTCCGTCTTCGGCGTGATCACGATGTCCTCGCTGAAGCAGGAGCTCATCCCGTCCATCGAGTTCCCGCAGATCACGGTCATCACCTCGATGCCCGGTGCCTCGCCGGAAGTCGTGGACAAGCAGGTCAGCGCCCCGCTGGAGACGGCGCACAACGGCGTCGAGGGGCTGGAGTCGACGTCGTCCACTTCCCGCAACGGCGTCTCGCAGATCCGCCTGGCGTTCACCTACGGCACCAACCTGGACCGGGCCCGGAACCAGATCGACCGCGCCGTCTCCAACGCCAGGCAGTCGCTGCCGAAGGACGTCCAGCCGCAGGCGATCGCCGGCAGCATCAGCGACTTCCCGATCGTGTACCTCGCCGTCGCCTCGGACAAGCCGCTCAGTGAGCTGAACGCCGACCTCGCCCGGCTCACCGTGCCGCGGCTGCAGAAGCTCGACGGCGTGCGGGGCGCCGAGGTGACCGGCGGCGCCACCCGGCACATCCGGATCCTGCCCCGCCCCGCGGCGATGGCCGCCGCCGGCGCGGGCATCCAGTCCATCAGCAACGCGCTGAAGAACAACGGCACGCTGGTTCCGGCCGGCACCGTCGAGGAACAGGGCAGGACGCTCGCGCTGCAGATCGGCAGCCCGGTGGATTCCCTCGACGCGGTCAAGGCCCTCCCCTTGGGCGGCGCGAAAAACGGCACGACGATCGGGAGCGTGGCCGACGTCAGCATCGCCGAGGACGCCCGCACCTCGATCACCCGGACCAACGGCAAGGAAACCCTGGCCCTCTCCGTCACCAAGAAGCCCGAGGGCGACACCGTGGCGATCTCCCACGCGGTCAAGGACGCCATCCCGCAGCTCGAGGCCGAGCTCGGCTCCAACGCCACGTTCACTCCGGTGTTCGACCAGGCCCCGTTCATCGAGAAATCCATCAAGGACCTGACCACCGAGGGGCTCCTGGGCCTCGGCTTCGCCGTCGCCGTGATCCTGGTGTTCCTGATGTCCGTGCGCTCCACCCTCGTCACGGCCGTGTCGATCCCGCTGTCCCTGCTGATCACCTTCATCGGGCTCTCGGCCACCGGCTACTCGCTGAACATCCTCACCCTCGGCGCGCTCACCATCGCGATCGGCCGCGTCGTTGACGATTCGATCGTCGTCATCGAAAACATCAAGCGCCACCTCAGCTACGGCGAAGCCAAGCTCACCGCGATCCTGACCTCCATCCGGGAAGTGGCCGGCGCCATCACCGCCTCCACCCTGACCACCGTCGCCGTCTTCCTGCCCATCGCCTTCGTGGCCGGCCTCGCCGGCGAGCTGTTCCGGCCCTTCGCGCTGACCGTGACCATCGCGCTGGTCTCCTCGCTGCTGGTCTCGCTGACGATCGTGCCGGTGCTGGCCTACTGGTTCCTGCGGACCCCGGCAGATTCCGGTGTCCCGGACGCGTCCGCGCGGGAGACCGCCGCGAAGGCCCACGAGGCCGAGCAGCGCACCCTCCTGCAGCGCGGCTACCTGCCCGTCCTGACCAAGACCCAGCGGCATCCGGTCCTTACCCTGATCGCCGCCGTCCTCGTGCTCGGCGGCACCGCCGCGATGTCGCCGCTACTCGCCACCGACCTGCTGGGCCGTTCCGGGGAAAACAGCATGACGGTCAAGCAGGAGCTGCCCGCGGGCACGAGCCTCGCCGACGCCGGCGCGGCAGCGGTCAAACTCGAAAATGTGCTGCGCGGCATCGACGGCGTCAAGGACGTCCAGGCCACCACCGGCAACGCCACGGCCGGCTTCTCCGCGCTCCTTTCCGCCGGCGCCTCGAATTCCAGCATCACGGTGGTCACCGACGAAAAGGCCAACCAGGGCAGGCTCCAGGACACCGTCCGCAACGCCCTCGCCCAGCTGTCCGGCGCCGGCAAGATCACCGTCGGCTCCCAGCAGGGCGGCTTCGGCACCTCCTCGACGGTGGACATCACGCTGACGGCCGCGACCTCGGCCGACCTCAGGACCGCCAGCGACGCGATGGTCAAGGCCATGGACGGGGTTCCCGGCAGCAGCGAGGTCAGCACCAACCTCGCCGCCAGCCAGGCCGTGGTCCAGGTGAAGGTGGACCGCGCCAAGGCCGTCGCCGCCGGCCTGAACGAGGAACAGGTCGCCGGCGTGCTCGCCGCCACGGTCAGCCCGATTCCGGCCGGAACCGTGCGCATCGACACCAACGACTTCCCGGTCCGGATCGGCGAGGGCACCCGGTTCAGCAGCATCGGCGCCGTCCGGGACATCCCGCTTCCGACGGCGGCCGGCGCCGTAACGCTGGGCAGTGTCGCCGCCGTCGAGCAGGTGGACGTTCCGGTCTCGATCACCGCCAGCAACGGCCAGCGGACCGCACGCGTCTCCGTCACGCCGTCGGGCGGCAACCTCGGCGCGGTCAGCACCGAAGTGCAGAACCGGCTCACGTCGGTCCCGCTGCCGCCCGGCGTCACCGCGGCGATCGGCGGGGCCACGACGCAGCAGGCCGAGTCGTTCGCCCAGCTGGGCCTGGCGCTGCTGGCCGCCATTGCGATCGTCTACGTCATCATGGTGGCCGCGTTCAAGTCCCTCGTGCAGCCGCTGATCCTGCTCGTGTCCGTCCCGTTCGCCGCGACCGGAGCGATTGCCCTGCTCCTGGTGACCGGCGTGCCGCTGGGCCTGCCCTCGCTGATCGGCATGCTGATGCTGGTGGGCATCGTGGTGACCAACGCGATTGTGCTGATCGACCTCATCAACCAGTACCGCCGGCCGCGGAACGGCGAGCCCGGGATGAGCGTGGCGGACGCGATCACGCACGGGGCCCGGCAGCGCCTGCGGCCGATCCTGATGACAGCCCTGGCCACCGTGTTCGCCCTGACGCCGATGGCCCTGGGCCTGACGGGCGGCGGCGGCTTCATCTCGCAGCCGCTGGCAGTGGTGGTGATCGGCGGCCTGATTTCGTCGACCGCGCTGACGCTGGTGCTGGTTCCGGTGCTGTACCGGCTGGTGGAAGGCCGGCGCGAGCGGAAAGCCCTGCTGAAGGCGCCCCGCCCCGCCCCCCGCCGCACCGCCCGCCACGCCGCCCCGGCACCCCTGGACGACGTCGGCGGGGACTTCGCGGACGACTTCCCTGGCGACTTCGCCGGGGACCTCGATGACTTCCGAGGCGACGCTCCTGATGACCTCCCGGATGCCGTTCCCCTCCCAACTGGCTCGCATTAGTTGTCGTTTAGAGGGCCCAAAACGACAACAATTGCCAGCTAGTTGGGCTCCCGGGGCGCCGGCCTGTGGATAACCCTCCGCAGGCCGCCAGGGTTTGCCACGATGGGGGCATGAAGACGCCTCGACCACTGCCGGAGCCGCTGGGCAGCGCTCCGTTTACGTTCCGGGAAGCGCTCGACGCCGGAGCCAGCCACCGCAGGCTGCGTCACCCTGGGCTTGCGGCACCCAGCCGCGGCATCCGTATCCCTGCGTCGCCGGCCGGACCGCTGGCCGGAGCCGCGGCGCTGGTCCGGCCGCTCACCCGGATCACCGAATTTTCGGCGGCTTCGCATGCCACGGCATTCCGGCTCTGGGCACTGCCCGGATTCCTCCCCGGGGCCGACTCCCCCGGCATCCACATCTCGAGGCCGGACACCATGGCCATTCCGCGGCGGACGGGCGTCGTGGGCCACGTGGGCCAGTTCTTTCCGGACGAGATCACCAGTCTGGACGGCCTCCTGCTCACAAGCCGCACCCGGACATGGCTGGACATCTCCCGGAGGATGAGCATCGACGAACTCACCGTCGTGGCTGACCACCTGATCCGCAGGCCGCGTCCCGAGCTGGAGGGCCGCAGCGAGGCACACGCCAGCATCGGGGAACTCGCGGAGATGCTGGACCGGCACAAGGGCACGCCCGGCATCCGCAAGGCGAGGCTGGCCCTGGAGCAGGCACGGCTCGGCGCCGATTCCGCGCCTGAGACAAGGCTCCGGCTCGCGCTCGGACAGGCAGGTCTGCCGGAGCCCTGCCTGAACCCGCCCACGGAACTGCGGGCCGGCGTCGTGCGCCAACCCGATCTGGGGTACCCCGAATACCGCGTGGCCGTCGAATACGAAGGCGATGGCCACTCCGAGCCTGAGCAGATCATCCGCGATATCTCCCGCGAGGAGGATTTCAGCCGGGCGGGCTGGACGCTGGTCCGGCTGTCGAAGCGTCATATGGCCAACAACGCCCGCTCAGCCGTCACGAAGGTCCGCGCCGCTCTCCTTGACCGGGGCTGGACCCCGCGCGGCTGAACTGCCGCGCTGACTCGGCCCGACCGCGCCCAACCGCGCCCGACCGTGCCCAACTGGATCGCAGTTGTTGCCGTTTTGAGCGCTGAAAACGGCAACAAATGCGAGCTACTTGGGAGGGGCGCGCCGGGGAAGGCCGGGGAATAAGCGGGTGTGGCACACGTTATGCCGGGTGATAGATGCATATGCATGGAAATGGTCTATACTTGAAACAGACCCCAAGAAGTCCAGAGAACGGAAGGCGCATCATGCAAATCGGCGTATTCAGTGTCAGTGACATCACCACTGACCCCACCACCGGCCACACCCCCACCGAAAACGAACGCATCAAGGCGTCCGTGGCCATCGCCAAGAAGGTCGAAGAAATCGGCATGGATGTCTACGCCATCGGCGAGCACCACAACCGGCCGTTCTTCTCCTCCTCCCCCACCACCACCCTGGCCTACATCGCCGCCCAGACCGAGCGCATCATCCTGTCCACGGCGACCACGCTGATCACCACCAATGACCCGGTGAAGATCGCCGAGGACTTCGCCATGCTCCAGCACCTGGCCGACGGCCGCGTGGACCTGGTCCTGGGCCGCGGCAACACGGCTCCGGTCTACCCCTGGTTCGGCAAGAACATCCAGGACGGGGTGGAGCTCGCGATCGAGAACTATTCCCTGCTGCGCCGCCTCTGGGACGAGGACACCGTGAACTGGTCCGGCAAGTTCCGCACCCCGCTGCAGAACTTCACCTCCACGCCCCGCCCGCTCGACGGCGTCGCCCCCTTCGTGTGGCACGGCTCCATCCGCACCCCGCAGATCGCCGAAGTGGCCGCCTACTACGGCGACGGCTTCTTCGCGAACAACATCTTCTGGCCCAAGGAGCACTACCAGCAGCTGATCAGCCTGTACCGGGAGCGCTACGAGCACTACGGCCACGGCAAGGCGGACCAGGCGATCGTGGGCCTCGGCGGCCAGTTCTTCATGCGGAAGAACTCCCAGGACGCCGTCAAGGAGTTCCGCCCGTACTTCGACAATGCCCCGGTCTACGGCCACGGCCCGTCACTCGAGGACTTCACCTCGCAGACCCCGCTGACCGTCGGCAGCCCGCAGGAGGTCATCGAGAAGACCCTCGCCTTCCGGGAGTACTTCGGCGACTACCAGCGCCAGCTGTTCCTGATCGACCACGCCGGCCTGCCGCTGAAGACCGTACTGGAACAGCTGGACCTGTTCGGCGAGGAGGTCCTGCCGGTCCTGCGCAAGGAATACGCCGCCCTCAAGCCGGCCCATGTTCCGGAACCGCCCACCCACGCCGGCCGCGTGGCAGCTTCACTGGCCGCAGGCGCCGTGGCGTCGCAGCCGAGTGAAGCTGCCAGCCAGGACGCGTAATGTCCGCCAAGACGGCCGAGTCCTCTGTCCGCCTGGCCGCGGAGACCTGGGAATCCCTGTTCCGCGCCCAGGTGGCGGTGATGCGCAGGCTGCAGGCCGGCCCCGCCTTCAAATCGCTCGCGATCAACGAGTACGACGTGCTGTTCACGCTCTCCCGGTGCCCCTCCGGCTGGCTCCGCCTCAACGAGCTCAACGACCATGTGCTCCTGAGCCAGTCCAGCCTGAGCCGGCTCGTGGAGCGCCTCGGGAAGCGCGGGCTCGTGGATCGGATGCCGGCCCCCGACGACGGCCGCGGCATCCGCATCCAGCTCACCGAGGCCGGCTGGGAGCTGCAGAAGCAGATCGGCCGGGAGCATGTCCGCGACATCGCCGCGCTCGTCTCCCCGGCCCTCACGGCAGAGGAACAGCAGGAGCTGCGGCGGCTGACGGAAAAGCTGAGGGCCTCGGTGGCGGCTCGCTGAGCGGACGCGGCCACGGGGGGACCGGCCCCCGTGTCATTTTCGAAGTCGTGTGCACAGAGTGTTCGAACTCTGCAGTCAGTCGGTCCTCTTCGAATGTTCTTGAAGTGGCATCATGAGTCATGATCACCCCTGATGCGGTTACTCCGGATCAGCCAGACAGTTGACATCGTCTCCAGATACGCCATGCATAAACGCCAACATGGAGACGCAACAGCCTTCAGCTTTGCCCCGTGCGACGACCTGGAGACCGCCGTGCAGCTGGCGTGGGAGCGGGAACGTCGCGAGACGGCAGCATCGGAGTCGAAGACAGTCGGCCCAAGGCCCCGAATCGAGTTTGAGAAGAGAACACCCACATGGCTGCACACCGTATCGCTACGCCAGAGTCTCCACCCGTGACCAGAACCTTGATCTGCAGTTGGGTGCCCTGAAGGGCGCCGGGTGCGACCGTATCTATGAAGATACGATCAGCGGCCAAAGGCCCGGCGCCCCGGCCTCACCCAGTCGCTGGACGTCGCACGGGCGACACCCTGGCCGCATGGAAGCTGGACCGCCTCGGCCGCAGCGTGAAAGACCTCCTGGACTTCGCCGGCGGTCTGAACGAGCGCGGCATCGGTTTCGTCAGCCTCACCGACGCGATCGACACCACCACGGCCTCCGGCCGCTTCTTCTTCAACGTGATGGCGTCACTGGCCCAGATGGAACGTGAGCTCATGGTCGAACGCACCCAGGCCTGCCTGCAGGCAGCCAGGGAACAGGGCATGGTCGGTGGCCGCAAACGGGTCATGACGGAGGCCAAGATCCGCTCCGCCCGCAAACTCCTCAGCCAGGGAACCCCGCCCAAGGAGGTTGCCAAAAACCTCGGGGTCTCTGTCCCCACGCTCTACCGATGGGTCCCGGCAACGGACATGGCGAAGGATTCAACGCAGTAGCTGGTGTCATTCGGTGCAGACGGGTTCGAACACCCAAATGTTCACACCCGAAGTTAACAGTCACAAGCGGTCGCGGAAAGCCGCGGATTCGCACACGCCGCCTTGAGCTGCCGGGAACCAGGGCCCACACGGAAGCCGCTGAGTACCGGAACCTCAAAAGGTGATCACGTCGCTGCGGCCGGCGACGCGTGGGCAGCGTGGAAATGGTTCAGGCCGGGCGAGTGCCCGGCCTGAACCATTTCTAATCCCGAACCCGCCCGGTTCCTGAACCCGTCAGATGCCGCGGCGTTGACCGGCGAGGCCTTCATCCATGGCTGCCCGGGCAGCGGTGACCTCCGGACGGTCACTGGTGGTCGGTACGCCCACCTCCCAGAAGGCGCCGCCGAGCGTCCAGTCGCTGGCCCGGACCTTGGTGACGATCACCGTGGTCCGGTCAGCGGTCCGGGCCGCCGCCAGGGCTTCGCGCAGCTCGTCCATGTCTTCGACCGTGAACGTCAGGGCCCCCAGGGCCTGGGCGTGGGCATGGAAATCCACCCGGACGGAAGACCCCGGGCCGCGCGCATCGCTGAGCATGTTGTTGTACGACGCGCCGCCCTGTCCGACCTGCAGGCGTTCGATGACGGCGTAGCCCTCGTTGTCGCAGACCACCAGCACAAACTTCTTGCCGGAGAGCACGGAGGAGTAGATGTCCGAATTCAGCATCAGGAACGAGCCGTCGCCGACCATCGCGTAAACCTGTCCGGAGGTCCGGGCGAACGCCGCACCCCAGGCTCCCGCGATTTCGTAGCCCATGCAGGAGAATCCGTATTCCGTGTCGACCGTGGCGATCCCCTTGCTCGCCCAGTTGACGTTCACCTCGCCGGGCAGGCCGCCCGCCGCAGTGAGGATGTAGTCCTCGGCGGTGGCACTTCCGTGCACTTCGGCGATCAGTTGGGCGTAGCTCGGGGGCCAGTGGCCATCAGGCGCGGCGCGGCCGGCAACGAATGCCTCCAGCCCTGCGCGTGCCTCGGATGCCCGCGCCGTCCAGTCCTGCTCAGCGGTCCACCCCTGCAGGGCTTTCTGGAGACTGACCAGCGATTCACGCGCGTCGCCGATGACCGGCAGCGCGCGGTGTTTGAGGGCATCGAACCTCGCGGCGTTGAGCGCCACGATCCTGGCATCCGGGGCGAACGCGGTCCAGGAACCGGTGGTAAAGTCCTCGAGCCGGGTCCCCACCGCGATGATGAGATCCGCGTCCCGGACCACGGCGTTGGTGGCTTCGGCGCCGGCCACGCCGACCGGGCCTGCATAGCAGGGATGGTCCGGCAGCAACGCCGATTTTCCGGCCACCGTCTCCACCACGGGGATACCCAGGGCTTCGGCGATTTCTCCCAGCTCGGCTTCCGCGAGGGAGTAGTGGACTCCTCCGCCGGAGATGATCACCGGCCGCTCAGCGTTCCGGATGGCCTCGGCTGCCAGCTCGACCTGGCCGAAATCGGGCCGTGGGCGGGAGATCCTGTGCACGTGGGTGGTGAAGAACTCCACCGGGTAATCGTAGGATTCAGCCGCGACGTCCTGGGGCAGGCCAAGGAAGACCGGTCCGCAGTCCGCCGGGTCCAGGAGCGTGCCCACCATCTGCGGCAGTGAGGAAAGCAGCTGTGCCGGGTGGGTGATCCGGTCCCAGTAGCGCACGACCGGCCGGAACCCGTCATTTACTGTGGTCGACGGCGCTCCGAAGTGCTCCACCTGCTGGATGACCGGGTCCTGGAGCCTGGAGTTGAAGGTGTCGCCGGAGATGAAGAGCACGGGCAGCCGGTTGGCCATGGCGACCCCGGCCGCGGTGATGAAGTTCGTGGCGCCCGGGCCGATCGAGGAAGAGCACACCATGACCTGCCGGCGGCGCATGGCTTTCGCGAAACCCGCCGCAGCCAGGCCCATGCCTTGTTCGTTCTGGCCCCGCCACACCGGGATCTCGTCACGATGGCTTTCCAGGGCGTGGCCGAGGCTGGTGACGTTGCCGTGACCGAAGATCGCCAGCACACCGGGGAACAGCGGGACTTCCTGCCCGTCCACGACGGTCCGCTGCGCGATCAGGTACCTGACGATCGCCTCCGACGTTGTGATGCGTACCGTTTCGCCGCCCATCAGGATGCTCCTTCGTTCTCGGCCAGGTCCACGACCGTCTGCCATGAACGCGATTTCCACGAGTCGATGAGAGCCTGCTGGACGCTCACGACGTCGACTGCTTCCCTGAAGCTCGGCGAGAAGGGTGCCCCGGTCGCGAGGCTCTCCATGAAGTTGAAGTCCTCGATCGCCACGAGGTCTTCGAAGCCGATGGAGTTGGCCTGCCCGGGGACGAATGCGCCGTGGAAGGGGAACCGGTCCCCGCCGCGCACCGTCGTGTATCCGGTGTCATCGCCGGTGCCGAGCTTGTACACTTCGAGCTCATTGATGCGCTCGTGGTTCCACTTCAGCGAGCCCTTCGTGCCGTAGACCTCAAAGGCGTTCTCGGACTCGGGACCCACGATCGTCCGGCTGCTCTCAAAAGTGCCGGTGGCACCGTTGGAGAAGCGGCACAGCATCGAGGCGAAGTCTTCGTTCTCGACCTCGCCGGTCGGGTCCTCTGCCGAACCGCGGCCGTAGTGGCTCGCGGTTCCGGACGGCAGCGGGCGCCGGGTGATGGTGGTGTTCTGCATTCCGACAACTTCCTCGATGCCGCCCACCAGGAACTGTGCCATCGACACCGAGTGGCTGAGAATATCGCTGGTGACGCCGTACCCGGCCTCGGCGAGTTTGAACCGCCAGGTCAACAGGCCCAGTTCGTCGCTGCCGTACATCGTCAGGAACCGGCCCCGGTAGTGGGTGATCTCGCCCAGCTCACCGGACGCGATCAGGTCGCGGGCGTGGAGCACCAGGGGGCTCCACACGTAGTTGTACCCGACGCCGGTGCGCACGCCGGCGGCTTCGGCGGCGCGGAAGGCCTGCACGGCCTGTTCCGGCTTGCCGCCGATCGGCTTCTCGCTGAAGACGGCCTTTCCTGCTGCGCAGGCGGCTTCGATCATCGGCAGGTGCAGCATGTTGGGTGCGGTCACCCAGACGGCGTCGACGTCCGGATCGTTGATGGCCTCGCGCCAGTCTTCCACGGCACGTTCAAACCCGAAGTCGTTGACTGCGCGTTCCCGCAGGGCCGGCGCCGTGTCAGCGCAGACGACAAGCCGTGGCTCAAAGGAGCGGTCCGGGAACAGCGAGGGAATCCGCAGTGCGGAACGGCTGTGCGCCTGTCCCATCCATCCCAGCCCGAGTACCGCAATTCCGATGCTTCGTCGATTTGTCATACGTTGATCACTCTTCCGTGTGCTGAGGTCAGGGGCAGGCGGGGGTCGGGCTCCTGGCCCTCCCACGCCTCGCGGATCCAATGGTGTGTGGCGTCATCGCAAAATGCCATGGTGCGGTCTTCGTTCGGCCCGGCAAGGACGTTCAGGAAGTACATCGGGTATTCCGGCGGGGCGACGGACGGGCCGTGGTAGCCGTGCGGGACCAGGTAGACGTCCCCGTCGTGGAGCGTCACGGTCTCGTCGACAGAACCATCAACGGAGTAGACGTGGAACAGGCCCTGGCCGTCCGGTTCGCCGTGTGCGGAGTCGCCGCGGCCGATCCGGAAGTAGTAAATCTCCTCGTTGTTGACCGTACAGCCGTCCAGGCCGTCGTGGCGGTGCGGCGGCCACGAGGACCAGTTGCCGCCGGGCGTAATCACCTCACACACGTTGATTCGGTGGGCGGCCGAGAAAGACCCGGGGGTCGCGATGTTGGCGATCTGGCGGGTTGCCCGGCCGGCGCCGCGGACTTCGACGGGGACGTCTTCGGCGCGGACATGGGCCACCGGGAAGCGTTCCGAAGCGCGGGCGGTGCAGACGGCGACTTCTCCGGAAGCGCCGCTGATCGTCAGTTTCGATCCGACCGGTGCGTAGAGCCAGTCGGAGACCGCGGCGAAGACTCCGTCGCGTCCTTCCAGCAGGTAGGGCTCGCCGTCGACGGTGACGCCGATGTTGCGCGCCGAGAGCGGCACGATGACCGCCTCGTCCTGCGTCAACTCAATCTCGACGGTCACGCCCGGCTGAAGCGTCCTGACGTCGAGGCCGCTGTAGGCCCAGCCTGCCTCTTCCGGGGTGACGGACGCGTCGCTGCCGGCAACCGCGGGCCGGTGCCAGCTCATCGGTTCGCCCCGTGGACGAGGTCCGACGCCTGCCGGACTGCTGCCTCAACGGTCCCGGCATGCGGGTAGAGCAGGGCCCTTCCGGCCACCAGTCCTCTGACGTTTGGTTCTTTCATGGCGTTCTCCCATCGTGCGAATGTCTGTGCAGTGTCTTTGCCGGGGTCCCCGCCGAGCATCAGGACGGGCATTGACGTCGCGCCAGCGACTTCCGCCATCCGGTCCGTGGTGGGGAGCTTGAGCCAGGTGTGAGCCGAGGACGACCCCAGTCCGGAGGCAATGGCGACGACCTTGATGAGCCGTTCGTCCGACTCGTCGAGGACGGCGAGGCCGGCGTCGTTGAGGAGGTACGGCAGCGGCTCAAGCAGGCTCATGATGCCGCGGTCGGCCAGCTGGGTGATGGCGGCGGCGACGGTCTCGATCGTGCGGGCGACCCCGGGGTCGGTGTCTTCGATCCGGAGCAGCATTTTTCCGCCGTCAAGGCCGTAGGCGGCGACGTGGTCGGCGTCGTAGGCGCTCATGCGGTCGTCGAGTTCCCACTGCGTGCCGATGACTCCGCCGCGGTTCATGGTGCCGATGGCCAGCCGGCCTTCGAGCACGCCGAGCCAGGCCAGTTCCTCGAGGATGTCCGCGCTGGCGAGGACACCGTCGACGTCGGGATTGGCCAGGGCCCGCACGATCCGGTCCAGCATCGTGTAGCGGTCGGCGATGGCGAGCGGATCACCGCCGGCCGCGAGCTTACCGCGGGCCGTGTGGTCCGCGGCCAGGATCAGGAGCCGGCCGTCTTTCCCGGCGAGGCTGCGCCGGGACCTGTTCACCAGTGCGGTCTGCAATGATTTCGGCTCAAAGATGCGGGCCTCGATGAGGGCCCTGTAGCTGGTTTCGTCGAGGTGCGTCAGCACGATTCCTTCTCCTTGGTTATGAACATTGATTCGAGTTCCTCGAGGGTCGGCATCGCTTCGGCGCATGCCAGCCGGCTTGCGACCAGGGCGCCGGCGGCGTTGGCGAAATGCCCGATCCGCTCCGGGGCCCAGCCGTTGAGCAGCCCGTGCGACAGTGCGCCGCCGAAGGCATCGCCGGCACCGAGTCCGGACACCACTGCGACCGGAATCGGGGCGATGGTCCACCGCTCGCCGCCCGCGGCCAGGTACACGCCGTCGCCGCCGAGCTTGATCACCGCCAGTTCGACGCCGGCGCCCAGGAGTGCGGCGGCCGCCGTCTCAGGATCCCGGGTACCCAGTGCCATTTCGCATTCGTCCAGGTTGCCGATCACGACGGTGGACAGTCCGATGGCCGTCCGGCTCGCCCGCCGGGAGGTCTCCAGATCGGGCCAGAGCGCGGGCCGGTAGTCCAGGTCCAGGATGGTGTGACCGGCCCGGCCGCGCTGCTCCAGCCAGGTCATCGCCGCCGACGCCGTTGTCCCCTGCGCGAGTGCGCCGTGACTGATCCACAGCACCCCGCAGTTCCGCACTGTTTCCGGATCCAGGTCGGCCGCGACCAGGGTGGTGTCCGGCGCCGGGTTGCCGCGGTAGAACGCCACCTGCGGTGTTTCGGCCGGGGCGAGGGCCGTCAAGGCCAGGGGCGTCTGGCCCTGCGGGTCGATTCCCACGTGATCGACGGTGACTCCCCAGCCTGCCAACCGGTTCCGGACAAAGGTGCCGAATCCGTCGCCGCCGACTTTGGTGACGATCGCTGCCCGCCGCCCCAGCCGGGCGGCGGCGACGGCGACGTTGGTCGGGCTCCCGCCCACAGACTTGGTGAACGACTGCGGCCCGTCAAAGCCCACGTTCATTTCGACCCCATACAGATCGACGCTGACGCGTCCGACGCAGATGACCTCCGGGATGCTCATGCGATGACCCGCTTCCCGAGCGTCGGGGCGACAATGTCCTGGAGGTACTTCAGTGATGACTGCACCTCTTGGCCCGGTCCCTGCCCCTCGGCCGGCACGGCCCCGGCGATCGCGGTGTCCTGCTCAATCACATACGAGCCCCGGTAGTTCGCTGCTTCCAGCGCCTGGATGACGCCGGCAATATCGACGTCGCCGCGGCCCAACTGGGTGAACAGTCCCGCCTGTGTCGCTGCCTTCAGTGACACTTCGCGGTCCAGCACGGCCGGGACCATATCCAGCCGGACGTCCTTGAGGTGGACATGTCCCACACGCTCGACGGCGTCCTTGGCGAACTGGACCGGGTCAATGCCGCCGATGGCCAGATGACCCGTGTCCAGGCACCAGTTGACGTCACACGTGTCAAGAATCCGGTGGACGTCGTCCGCGGTTTCCACGAGCGTCTGCACATGCGGGTGCAGGACCTGCACCAGGCCGTGCTCGGCACAGATTTCATCGATCAGGGCGAGCGTCTCGACCATGTGGCGGTGCTCGCCGGCGGTCAGGGCACGCGGGATGGACCAGTCGGCGTCCATGATCGCCGCCGAAATAAACAGCTTGGCGCCCGATTCCGCCAGCAACCGCGCCGTGGCACGGGCCTGCTTGAGCGTGGCATCGCGCCTGGATGCCACGTGCGGTTCGATCGGCGTGAATCCGCCGGACAGCGTCATACCGAATTCGGCGAGCAGGGCCTTCACCGAGCCCGGTTCCTGCGGAAGAAAGCCCGGCGCGCCAAGCTCCGTGGCCGTGAACCCTAGATCCGACATCTCCTGCAGGACGCGGCGGGTGGGGAGCATGGCACCCCACCCGGGCACCTCGCAGATGCCCCAGGAAATGGGCGCCGATGCGACGCGTGCGAGAAAATCACTCAATTCTGTACCACCTCATCGTGTTTGGATCGTTCCAAGTAATGCGACAACGATGACATACAGATCCACGGGGCGCAAGCATTTTCGGGAAATGCAGAATTCTCGGCGCTTCCACCCTTGAGCGGGCACGGGCGGCCAGTGCCCGGCCGCAGGGGCTAGAGTGCGGGTGCGCCCGCCGGGCGGGGTTCCTCCGGCGCCGCGCTGCTGCGGCGAATCACCAGTTCAGGGGCCAGCAGGGTCTCCGTGCCGGGATCCTCCGGCGCGGCGATGCGGCGGACCAGCGCCTGGGCGGCAGCGACACCTGTCCCATACCCGGCGGCGTCCACGGACGTGAGGTTAATGTGGCCGATCCCGGCCAGATAGCTGTTGTCATAGCCGACAACAGACAGCTGTCCGGGAATCGAAATTCCCAGCTCGAAGGCGGCGTCCAGAACCCCGACGGCGGCCAGGTCGTTGACGGCGAACACTGCCGTGGGCCGGTCCGCCTGCCGGAGGAGCTGCAGCGCGGAGGCATGGCCCTGTTCCTCCGTATTGCCGCTGCGCGTCACGGCGGGCCGGAGGCCGTGGGCGCGCATGGTGGATCTGTAGCCCTCTTCCCTGAGCCGGGCGACCTGGCCGCTGTCGCCCGCCACATGGGCAATCCTGCGGTGGCCGAGGGAAATCAGGTGTTCGACGGCCATCCGCCCGCCGGCCGCGTCGTCGTTGGCAACGACGTCGACTCCCGGCAGCGAGAAGTTCCTGCTGCTGAGGACGACGGTGGGCACCTTCCTGGCGGCATCTTCCAGATCGGCGGTCTGCGGCATGGTGCCGGCGAGGATCAGCCCGTCCACGTTCCGGTCAAGGAACGTACTGACAATCGATTGCCCGCTGGCTCTGCCCAGGCGCTGTTCCCCCAGCAGCATGTGGAGCCCGTTCTCGGCCAGGACGTCGTTGATGCCGCGCAGCGATTCGAGGAACCAGGGGTTCCGAAGGTCGTTGAGAATCACGCCGACAGCGCGCGTGCGGACCTGGACCAATGCCCGCGCTGCCGTATTGGGCCGGTAGTCGAGGGCTTCAATGGCCGTCAGGACGGCTTCGCGCTTGTCCGGACGGACGAGGGGCGAGTCATTGAGGACCAAGGAAACCAGCGATTTGGAGACGCCTGCCTGCAGCGCCACATCCACGATGGTCGCTCGTCCCGGCCGCTTGCCCGCCATTCGTAACCCCTTCAGGTCCTGCCCGCCAACCCTTGACGGTGCACTTCAACCAATGTACGCTCATCTCGATTTGGAACGCTACAAATGCGGTGGAATCTATTCTTCGTCACGCTACCGCTTTGACTGTCCGTTCCCGAGGATCACCGGGAATACAGGTCAGAGACCCTCAGGCGCCCTGTACCCGGACGTCACTTCACCTATCGGGGACCACGGACTGCCGAATTACGGGCTAGGTCCGGCTCCATCCCACCATTCAAGGAGAAATTTACGATGAAGAAAATTTCGTGGCGGAAGGCGGCACTGGTTGCTGCTGTTGTACCCATGCTGGCCCTGAGCGCGTGCTCGAGCACCGGCGGCAAGCCAGCAGATTCAGGCAATGCGGCTGGCGGGGGCCAGGCGGCCTCGACGCCCCGGATCAAAATCGCCTTGATCACCCACGCCGGGCCGGGTGACACCTTCTGGGACATTGTCCGCCGGGGCGCCGAAGAGGCATCTGCGAAGGACAACGTGGAACTGCTCTACACCTCGGATCCGGAAGGTGGCCGGCAGGCCCAGCTGATCCAGCAGGCCATCGACCAGAAGGTGGACGGAATCGCCGTGACCCTGGCGAAGCCGGATGCTCTTAAGGACGCGTTGAAGAAGGCCACCGACGCCGGAATCCCGGTGGTGAGCCTGAATGCCGGCGAATCGGTCTCCGCCCAGCTCGGAGCTTTTACGCACTTCGGCTCGGATGAGAGAGTGGCGGGTGCGGCTGTCGGTGCCCGCCTGGCCGCTGAAGGTGTGGCGCATCCGATCTGCGTCATCCACGAGCAGGGAAACGTGTCGTTGGAAGCCCGGTGTGCCGGTGTGAAGTCCAAGGTGCCCGGATCGGAGATCCTGTACGTCACCGGAACGGACATGACCCAGGTTTCTTCCACCGTGACGGCAAAGCTGCAGGCCACCCAGGGCGCTGACGCCATCATCGGCCTGGGTGCACCGTTCACCCTGACCATGGTCAAGGCCGTGGAGTCCCTGCACCTGAAAGACAAAGTCAAGGTGGTGTCCTTTGACCTGAACGGTGAGCTGAACCAGGCCATCATCGACGGCAAGGTCGTCTTCACCGTGGACCAGCAGCCGTGGCTGCAGGGCTATGGCGCGGTTGATGCGCTGTGGCAGAACAAGCGTGGCGGTTTCAAGCTCGGCGGCGGCCAGCCGGTGCTGACCGGTCCTGCCATTGTTGACCAGTCGAACGCAGCCGATGTCCTGAAGTTCGCCGCTGAAGGCATCCGCTAAGGATGCTCGCGCCGGGTTCCGGGGTGAGGGCCCGGAACCCGCCCGACGTAGGAGAAGCACCATGACCCAAACCATATCCAAGACGCCGCCCGTGGTGTCCGATGAGCGCGTCGCCAAGCGCAACCCGTTGCAGAAACTCCTCGGACGTCCCGAGGTCGGTGCCCTCGTCGGCGCCATCGTCCTGTTCATCTTCTTCGCTTCGGTGTCCCAGACGTTCATCCAGCCCAATGCATTCGCCACGGTGCTCTATGGCAGTTCCACGATCGGCATCATGGCGGTGGGGGTGTCCTTGCTGATGATCGGCGGGGAGTTTGACCTTTCCACCGGTGTCGCCGTGATCTCCTCGGCGCTGACGGCGTCGATGTTCAGCTGGTACTTCAACACCAATGTCTGGGTCGGTGTCGGCCTGGCCCTGGTGGTCTCCTTGTCCATCGGCTTCATCAACGGCTGGATCCTGATGAAGACCAGGCTGCCCAGCTTCATCGTCACCCTGGCGACGTTCCTGATGCTGACCGGCCTGAACCTGGGCCTGACCAGGATGATCGGCGGCGGCGTGTCCTCCCCGTCGATCTCCACCATGGACGGCTACAAGACCGCGCAGGCGGTGTTCTCCTCCTCGGTGAACATCGGCGGCGTCGACGTCAAAAACACGGTGTTCATCTGGATCGTCCTCGTGGCGGTGGCCTCCTGGGTGCTGCTGCGGACCAAGGTCGGCAACTGGATCTTCGCCGTCGGCGGGGACGCGAACGCGGCCCGCGCCGTGGGTGTGCCGGTCAAGGCGACCAAGATCGGCCTGTTCATGGGCGTGGGCTTCTGCGGCTGGATCCTGGGCATGCACAACCTGTTCGCGTTCGACGCCGTGCAGTCCGGCGAGGGCGTGGGCAACGAATTCCTCTACATCATCGCCGCGGTCATCGGCGGCTGCCTGCTCACCGGCGGGTACGGCTCGGCCGTAGGCGGGGCGATCGGCGCGTTCATCTTCGGGATGGCCAACAAGGGCATCGTCTACGCCCAGTGGAACCCGGACTGGTTCAAGTTCTTCCTGGGCCTGATGCTGCTCCTGGCCACCATCGTGAACCTCATCGTCAAGCGCCGCGCGGAACTCAAGTAAAGGGGCCGAACACTATGAACGCGAAACAGATCGACCAGCAGACGCTGCTGCAGAATGAAAAAGATCCCCTCACGCACACTCCGGTGCACCTGCTCTCCCTCGAAGGGGTGGGCAAGCACTACGGCAACATCGTCGCCCTCAGCGATGTGACCATGGCCGTGGACAACGGCCGCGTCACCTGCGTCCTGGGCGACAACGGCGCGGGCAAGTCCACGCTGATCAAGATCATCGCCGGCCTGCACCAGCACGACGCGGGGGTCCTGAACATCATGGGCGAACCGCGGAAGTTCGATTCGCCCCGGGACGCCCTGGACGCCGGCATCGCCACCGTCTACCAGGACCTCGCGGTGGTCCCGCTGATGCCGATCTGGCGTAACTTCTTCCTCGGCTCCGAGCTGACCAGCGGTTTCGGGCCGTTCAAGAGCATGGATGTCCAGCAGATGAAGGACATCACCAAGAAGGAACTCGCCGAGATGGGCATCGACCTGCGCGACGTGGAGCAGCCCATCGGCCAGCTCTCCGGCGGCGAACGCCAGTGCGTGGCGATCGCCCGGGCCGTGTACTTCGGCGCCAAGGTCCTGATCCTGGACGAGCCCACCGCGGCGCTGGGCGTGAAGCAGTCCGGCGTGGTGCTGCGCTACATCCTGCAGGCCCGCGACCGCGGCCTCGGCGTCATCTTCATCACCCACAACCCGCACCACGCCTTCCCCGTCGGCGACCGGTTCCTGCTGCTCAAACGCGGCAAGTCGATCGGCTACTACGACAAGAAGGACATCACCCTCGACGAGCTCACCGCCCAGATGGCCGGCGGCGCCGAACTCGCCGAACTCGCCCACGAACTCGAACAACTCGGCGGCCACGGCGACGTGGTCAAAGAAGTCGAAGTCGAGCTGGAGACCACACGCCGCCGCTGACTCTGGCCGGACGTCCGGCGCCCCAATGGCGCCGGTCGGTTACCGTCCGCTACGACATTACGGTCCGTGCCGGGCCGGACAAGAGATTGGACTCAAGGAATGAGCATTCGGGTTGGCGTCATAGGTGCCGGAATTATGGGCATGGACCACATCACGAACCTGGCAACAGCCATCAGCGGCGCAGACGTCAGCTTCGTGGCAGACATTGACGGTGCCCGGGCAGCCGAGGCGGCTCAGCAGGTGGGTGCCCGTTCCACAACGGACCCTTCCGCACTGATCAACTCCAGTGAGGTGGACGCGGTGGTCATTGCCTCCCACGACTCCACCCACGCCGAACTCATCTTTGCCTGTCTGCAGGCCTCAAAACCTGTGCTCTGCGAGAAACCCCTGGCGCCGACGGTGGACGAGTGCCGCCGGATTGTGGCCGCCGACGAGGAAACAGTGGCAGCCACCGGCAGGTCGCTGCTGTCCCTGGGATTCATGCGGCGTTTCGACCCCGGGTACCAGGAACTGCTCCGCTTTACCGGGTCCGGGGGCGCCGGGGCGCCGCTCATGGTGCACTGCGTGAGCCGGAATGTCGCCTCGGGCCCCAACACCACCACCGCGACGGCCATAACCAATTCAGCGATTCATGAACTGGACATCATCCCGTGGCTTCTGGGATCACCCATCGTGGAAGTGGCCTGGCACGCCGGAAGAAGGTCCGCAAGCGCCCCTGACGGACTGCACGACCCTGCGTTGATGCTGCTGCGCACGGCCGACGGCATCCTCACCACCCTGGAACTGTTCCTCAACGCCCAGTACGGCTACAGCACCCTGTGTGAGGTGGTGTCCGAGCGCGGCACGGCCAGCCTCGCGGAGCCTGCCCTGCTGAGCACCAATGAGTCCCTCCGGCAGTCAACGCGCTACCCGGAAGACTGGCGCCCGCGTTTCGCGGACGCATACCGGATTGAACTGCAGGCCTGGATCCGTTCCCTTCTGGACCAGACGGCGTCGCCCCTGGCCACAGCCCGCGACGGCCTTCACGCAGCCCAGGTTGCGCAGGCCCTCATTGCCGCCTCCGGCGACACCCACAACGCTTTTACCAAGGTGGACTACTCATGACCCCACAGGCCCTGCCCGCTTCCCGGGTCCCCGATCCCATGGATGCCCCCATGCTGCGCTGGGGGATCATGGGCCCCGGCTGGATTGCCGAACTATTCACCCGGTCCCTCCAGGCCCACACCCGCCAGGTCGTTACGGCTGTGGGATCCCGTTCCCTGGACCGTTCGCAGGCCTTCGCCGCACGGCACGGCATCCCCGCCGCTTACGGCAGTTATGAAGAGTTGGCCGCCGCGGACGCCGTCGATGTCGTTTACGTAGCTACACCGCACAACTTCCACCACGCCGCCGCCGCCGTGGCGCTGGCCGCTGGAAAGCATGTCCTCATCGAGAAGCCGATCGCCATGAACGCCGCCGAGGCCCGCGACATCCGGGACCGGGCCGAGGCAGCCGGGCTGTTCGCGGCCGAAGCCCTCTGGAGCTTCTTCCTGCCCAAGTTCGACGTGGCCCGCCAGGTCATCGAATCGGGGACGTTGGGCAAGCTGACCACCGTCATTGCCGAATACGGCGAACACTACGACCCGAGCAACCGCATCTTTGACCCGGCCCTGGCCGGCGGACCGCTGCTTGACCTGGGCACATATCCGCTCGCTCTCATCACAACCCTGCTCGGTGAACCCAGCCAGGTGAAAGCCATCGGAACGGACCACGACTCCGGGGTCAACGGCCAAATCTCCGCCATCATGTCCTTTCCCGGCGGGGCGCAGGCCATCGTCAACACACAGCTGCACAACTTCACGCCCACCGCGGCAAGCCTGGTCGGCCGGAAGGCAACGCTGAATTTCGACGGGATGTTCAACCGGCCCGGCGGGTTCGACGTCCGCTACCCGGACGGAACGGCCCTGCGGTATGACGAACCGGCAGGTTCGCATTTTGACGGCCTGCATTTCCAGGCTGCCGCAGCTGCCCGCAGCATCCACGCCGGCGGCCGCGGGGTCCCGGAACGCCCACTGTCGGAATCAATCACGACCATGGACGTGGCGGACGAAATCCGCCGCCAGCTGGGCATCGTCTTCCCGGGCGAGTAGCGGGCGCCCAGGCCAAACTTCCCGGCGCACTATGAACAACCCTGCGCTAGCGGGGTCATGACCGAGTCCAAGATCCAGTGCAGACGACTTCGAAAAATGACACCCCGGCCGTTGCCGGATGACCTGCCGGATGACCTGATCGGAAAATGCAGGTGACCTGACTGCGGCCGGTGCGTACCGTTGTGCCCGTCGTGGTCCGGCGGAACGGGTCGGGGTATGAAGGCGGCCACATCCGCCAGCTCGAAGCACTCGGCTAGACCGTAACCCTGACCCCATTTTCATGACCACCGGAGACGCTCTGTGCCGCCGCCGCCGGATACCCACACGCGCACCAACCACAGGCAGGTCATCTCATTTTCGGATCAGCGGAGGGCGACGAGCTTCGCCGGATCCTCGTGGGGCAGCTCGCCGTTGACGACGGCGGTGACCTTGAGTTCCGTCAGCGACAGGCTGCCACCCACGGTGGACAGGAACGCGGTATCGGAGGAGTCGCGCCCGGCCGTGATCCGCAGCATGCTTTCGCGCGGCGCGAGCCCGGTGGGATCGATGACCTGCCAGGCCCCGTTGATGTGGGCCTCGGCCACGGCATGGAAGTCCATCGGGCTCAGTCCCGGCGCATACACGGCGGCCAGGCGGGCCGGGACGTTCCTGGACCGCAGCAGCGAAATGGCGAGGTGGGCGAAATCGCGGCACACGCCGCGGCGGTGCAGCAGCGACTCCACGGCGCCGTCGGTCCCCCTGGAGGAGCCGCTGACGTAGCGGAGTTCGCGGAAGACCCAGTTGCGCACGGCGTGCAGCAGTTCCTCGCCCTGGACGCCGCCGAATTCGGCGTAGGCCGTCGGCAGGAGCCTGTCGGACTCGGCGTAGCGGCTCGGCCGGACATACCGGATGAGTTCCATCAGGCCCGGTTCTTCCGGCAGGGCAAAGCCGGACACCGTGGCGGTGTAGTCCACCAGCACGTCCGCGGGCTCTTCGAATTCCATGTAGTGGAAGCGCCCGCCGTGGTGGTCGTGCAGCTCGGTCAGGGCCACGCCTTCGCCGCCCGCGGTGACGGACAGGGACTCCTCGAGCGAGTCGTACCCGGCGTTCCGGGCCACGGCCACCGCCAGGGCGACTTTGGTGTCGGCCACGGTCTTGAAGGCCAGCCGGGCGGCCACAGTGCGTTCCATGTATCTCCGGGGTGTGAGGTGGCGGCAGGGGAACCGGCCGCCGCCGCCGGCCCGCGGCGGGCGCGGGGAGCGGGACTAGTTTCTGATCTTCAGAGACATTAGCATCCGTTGGACGTTGGCGAATTCGGAGCTCTCGTTGACATATTTTGCGGCCTGGTCAAGGGTGTCGAAGGCCTTCGCCGGGGCGACCTTCTGGTCGGGGGCGAACGTCTTGAGCACCGCCAGGTCCCCGAAGGAATAGTCGCCCCTGCCCTCCGGCCCGCGCACCAGGTTCTGCAGCGCGCAGGACGTGCCCCCGGAGCCGCCCAAGATGTTGGTGATGCCGTAGGAGCCGAAGTATTTGTAGCCCTGGATCACCCGGAACACCACATGGGGATCGATGGTCCCCGCGCCGCCGCCATGCGGAAGCTCCACCGGTACGCTGCTGACGACGACGTACGGCCTCGCGGCCCCGTCGGCGCAGGCAGGCACAGGCTGCGGCTGGAGCCCGGTCTGCAGCGTGGCGAGATAGCCTCCCTTAGCGTCCTTGACCTCGATCTTGAGCGCCCCCGGCATGGTTCCCGAATCCGGCGCGACGGACTGGGCAAGCCATTCCTGTGGCAGCTCGAAACTGACGCTTTTCGCGGGGTCGGTGAAGACCTTCCAGGCCGACGCCGTCGAGCCGGGCGCCGCCGACCCGCCGCCGGAGGCGGTGGCCTCCGCCGTCGCGCCGGGTGAGGCGCCCGTCGACGCGCCCGCGGACGCGCCGGGTGAGCCGCCCGACGACGACGCGTCCGGCGTCGTCGTTCCGGCCGGGCCGCTGCCGGACGTCCATGCCGGCGTTCCCTTCCCGTCGCCGCTGCAGCCGGTAAGCGCGGCCGCGGCGACGCCGAGCGCGGCGGCGATCCGGATCCCGCGTGATAGTGCCGTCCCAGTCATGCTGCCAGCCTAGCCGCCGTGACGACGGACACAGGAAAACGCGCAGCGTCGGTTCGGTGTCGGCTGCCGCGGGGTTGCGCGGGCTCAAGGGTCCGCTCCGCCACGGGCGCAATCCGGGGCCGGGAAACCGGGCTACGCTGGGGGCATGGCGGAACAGCAGTTTGACGGAACGCATTTTGGGGACCAGGACAGCGTGGCGGACATCTCCGCCGTCGACATCGCGGACTGGCGGCTCCGGACCTTTGCCCTCTACGCCACCGTGCGGCAGATCGCCGCGGACGACCCCGCCGAGGCCCATTCCTACTGGCGCCAGGAGCGCGACCGGATGTTCGGCACGCACCCCGCATCGCCGCTGACTGCCGCCGCCAAGTCCAGCTTCGACGGGCTGAAGACGGCGGACTACGATCCGATCTACCGCTTCCACATCCCCCTCACCAGTGAGGGCGCGGGCCGGGAAATGAACGTTGAGACCGGGACCGACGGCCTGGTGCGATTCGTCCGGCTCGGGACGTTCGACCTTCCCGAGATGGGACAGCTGGCCGTCTGGAAGCTGAACGGCTACGGCGGCGGGATCTTCGTGCCGTTCCGTGACGCCACCGCCGGACAGCCCGGCGGCAGCTACGGCGCGGGGCGGTACCTGCTGGACACCATCAAGGGCGCCTTCCACGGCGTGCACGGTTCCGGCCCGAAGGCGGAGTTCGTCGTGGACTTCAACTTCGCCTACAACCCGTCCTGTGCCTACAACGAGGCGTGGGCATGTCCCCTGGCCGGTCCGTCCAACCGGCTGGCCGTGGAGATCCCGGCCGGCGAGCTGTACTGAGCGAGCTGTACTGAGCGGACTGTACTGGGCGGGCTTTGCCGGACGGGCTCTACCGTGCGGCCCGGCACTTTTTCGCGGAACGCGGCCGTACTGTGACAGTCTGGACGGATGGAATCCCCTGCCGCCCCGGCCACCGATCCCGGGCAGCAGCTCCTTCCCGCCAGCCCTGTGCCCGCCGGTTCCCGCCAACCGGCAGCGCTCCGGCGCCGCGGGATCTTCCGCTACCCGCTGGCCCGGCAGCTTGTCCGGTTCACCGGCGTCGGCATCGTCTGCACCGTGGCGTCCCTGGCCCTCTATGCGGTTCTCCGGCCGTGGATCGGATCCCAGCCGGCCAACGCGGCGGCCCTGATCATCACCTCGCTGATGAACACGGCGCTCAACCGGCGGCTGACCTTCAAGATCACCGAGCGCCGGCGGATGAAGCGCGACCACCTCAACGGGCTGATCGTGATCCTGGTGGCGCTGCTGATCACGGGCGGCAGCCTGGGGGTCCTGCACTGGGTCAGGCCGGACGCCTCGGTGGCCGATGAACTGTGGACCACCACCCTGTCCGGATTTATCGCCACGGCCGTGCGGTTCACCCTGCTGCGGCACTGGATCTTCCGCCGCGCCCGGCACCGCTGACCATCCCGCCTTCCCCGGCTGGCGCACGAATGTGTGGAAGATTCGGCGCTTCCGGGTTGTTGACCTGATGGAGGGGAAACACGTTCCGGAAAGGAATTCCGCCATGATCCGCATAGCTGTCGTGCTCGGGAGCACCAGACCGGGGCGGCTGGGAAAGCCCGTGGCCGACTGGGTGCAGGCCCGGGCAGCGGAGCGCGGCGACGCCGCCTTCGAGGTCCTCGACGTCGCCGACTTCGGCCTGCCGCTGCTGGACGAGCCGGTGCCCCCGTCAAGGGGCCGGTACAGCCAGGAGCACACGAGGGCCTGGTCGCAGGCGGTCAACGCCTTCGACGGCTACATTTTCGTCACCGGCGAGTACAACCATTCCATTCCCGGGGCACTGAAGAACGCGCTGGACTACCTGTACAAGGAGTGGAACAACAAGGCCGCCGGATTCGTCAGCTACGGCAGTGCCGGCGGCACCCGGGCCGTGGAACACCTCCGGTCCGTGGCCGGGGAGTTGCAGATGGCGGACGTCCGCGCCCAGGTCGCGCTGCCGTTGGCCACCGAGTTTGAGGGCTACCGTACCTTCACGCCGTCGGAGAGTGCCGAAAAGAACCTGCAGACGCTCTTGGACCAGGTCATCGCCTGGGCCGGTGCCCTCAAGGTCCTCCGCCCCGGAAAGGAGCAGGACACGGGGGCCTACACCCTGGCCGGCCCAGGCAAGGGCTGAGGCAGCACCGGCAACGACTCGGGGCGCTCAGGCGGTGCTTCCCGCGCTCCCGCGGGACGGAACGGTTCGACCGGCGGGCCGGGCTTTCCTGGCCGGAGCCGGCAGGCCGTCGGGGCCGTCGTGCAGGTCGGGGTGGGGGCTGGGCGGCGAACCGGCGGTAACGATGTCCAGGGCCGCCTGCTCAAGGTCCGCAGACCTCCGTGCGGCGGTGTGGAGGTAGTGGGAAGCTGCCTCGTAACTGAGCCGGTATTCGTCCATGAGGATCCGCAACGCTTCACCGACGAGGTCACGGGATCCGGGTGCGGGGAGACGCCCGGCGTCGGTTTCTTTCTTCGCGGACAGCTGCATTGCGAGGCTGAGTCCGCGCATGCCCTGCCGGGTGTAGCTGCGCGCCTTGGTGATGTCCTCGCTGGTGAAGGAGTGCGGCAGCGGCGCGTACAGGTTGACCGAGGCGGCGAACACGCCTTCTGACACCAGGGGAACGGACAGCAGGGACCGGACCCCGTAACCGGCAACTGCACTCGCGTATCCCGGCCAGCGGCGTTCCAGGCCGGCATCACCGACATGCACAAATTCGCCGCCGCGCATTGCCGTCAGGGCCGGACCGTCGTCGAAAGAATGCTGGATCCGGTCGATGGCCGCCGTGTGGGCGCTGTCTGCCACCCAGGTGCTGGTTTTCCCGGCCCGGAGAATGGCGAGGGCCCAGTTCATTCCCCGGCCGGCGCCGCCGAGATCCGCCATCAACGCGGCCAGGACGCTCCGGAGGAAGGTGCCGACCTCAGCGCTGTCCAGCACCAGGTCGAGGATGGCGGCGGGCGGTCCGCCTGTGGGGTCCGCTGCAGTTCTGTCGGCCATGCTCCACGCCTAAATATCGCGACGCGACGGCTCGCTGCTGAACCGCTATGAAAAGCATACGTCCGTCAGCATGCCGCCGGTCATGGCCCTGGAAGGCCGGGCAAGCCGGGTCAGGCAGTCTGGCCGAGGGCCCGGACGCTTCCGACGGCGTTGCGGACGGCCGCCGCCGCCTCCTGCAGTTCCGCTGCCGTGATCGTGGAATCGAAGCTGAACCGGACCGCCGTCTGGGCCACCTCGGCGTCGATACCCATCGCCAGCAGCACCGGCGATGCCTCGTCCGAGCCTGCAGCGCACGCCGAACCGCTGGAGCAGATGACGCCCTGGCGCTCGAGTTCCAGCAGCACGGATTCACCGCTGGTCCCGGGGAAGCAGAACGACGCCACCGAGGGCAGCCGCTCGGTGGGGTGGCCGGTGAGGACCGCCCCCGGGACGGCCGCCAGGACGGACCGGATGAAGTCATCCCGCAGCGCCGCAACCCGGGCCGCCGGATGGTCCCCGGTCCCCGGACGCGACGGCCCGGCCAGCGTGAGCGCCGTCGCCAGCGCCACGGCGCCGGCGACGTTTTCGGTGCCCGAGCGGCGGCCGCGTTCCTGCCCGCCGCCGTGGACCAGCGGCTCGAGCCGGATCCGGCCGCGGACAAACAATGCGCCGCTGCCCTTGGGGGCGCCCAGCTTGTGCCCGGAAATGCTCAGCGCGTCCACGCCCAGCGCCGCAGTGTCCAGCGGCAGCCAGCCGGCGGCCTGGACCGCGTCGGTATGGAACGGGATGCCGTGTTCGCGGGACAGCGCCGCGAGGCGGGCCACGGGCTGCACGGTCCCGACCTCGTTGTTGGCGTACATGATGCTGACCAGCGCCGTCTCCGGCCGGAGCACCGCGGCCAGGGCCTGCTCCGTGACCTGCCCGTAGGCGTCCACCGGAACCACGTCGACGGCGAAGCCGTGGACCCGCTCGAGGTAGCGCGCGGATTCCTGCACGGCGGGATGTTCGACGGCGCTGATCGCCACCCGGTCCAGCCGCGGGTCCGCCGCGTGGCGGGCCAGGGCGATGCCTTTGACGGCCAGGTTGTCCGCTTCCGTGCCGCCGGAGGTGAAGATGATCTCCCCCGGGCGGGCGCCCAGGGCCCTGGCCGTGGCCGTGCGCGCCCCGGCGAGCGCGGCGGCTGCCGCCTCACCGAGGGAATGGTGGCTTGACGGGTTGCCGAATTCGCCGCTGAGATAGGGCCACATGGCCTCGAGCACCTCGCGGCGGACCGGCGTCGTGGCCGCGGCGTCCAGGAAGATCATGGCGTGCCTCAGCCTGCGGCCTGCGCGACGGCGGCCGGCTCTGGGCCGGTTTCTACGGCCTGCTCGGCGTGCGGTTCAACGTCCAGTTCAACGTCCAGGCCCAGGTCCAGGGCGGTGACGCTGTGGGTGAGGGCACCGATGGAGATCACGTCGACGCCGGTGGCGGCGATGGCCGCCACGGTGGACAGGTTGACGTTGCCGCTGGCCTCGACCCGGGCGCGGCCGCCTACCAGTGCCACGCCGGCGGCGAGGTCCGCCAGCGGGAAGTTGTCCAGCATGATGGTGTCCACGCCGGCGGCCAGCACCGGTTCGATCTGCTCCATCCGGTCCACCTCCACCTCGAAGTGCGTGGTGTGGCCCAGCTGCGCCTTCGCTGCGCGCAGCACGCCGGTGAGCCGCCCCGGGTCTCCCCCTGTGAGGACGGCCAGGTGGTTGTCCTTGGCCAGCACGGCATCGGAGAGGCTGAAGCGGTGGTTGGCGCCGCCGCCGCAACGCACCGCGTAGCGTTCCAGCACGCGCAGCCCCGGCGTCGTCTTCCGCGTGTCGGTGATCCGCGCCCCGGTGCCGTCCACGAGCGCGACGAATTCCGTGGTCCTGGTGGCGATGGCGCTCATCCGCTGGACGAGGTTCAGGGCCACCCGCTCGGCCAGGAGCACGGCGCGGGCGTTCCCGGTGACCCGTGCCAGCACCGTCCCGGCGGTGAAGGAGGCGCCGTCCGCCACGAGCAGTTCGACGGCGGCATCCGGGTCCGTCAGCTTCATCGCGGCAGCGAACACGTCCCCGCCGCTCAGCACGCCGGGCACGCGGGCGGCCAGGACCGCCGTCGCGCGGGCCTGCGCCGGGATGAGCGTCTGGGAGGTGATGTCGCCGTACGGCGCGTCCTCGGCGAGCGCGGCCCGGAGCACGGCCAGGACCGCGGCCTCCGGCAGGGTTCCGGCGAGCGCCGCGGGGGCGGTTGGTGCCTGGCGCACGGCGGTGCCGCGGGCGGGGGCCTGGATTGCTGTCATGGCTAGATCCTTTGCATGGAGAAGGTGCCGGCGGCCTGGGCTGTGTCGTGTGCTGTGTCATGTGCCGTGTCGTGTGCTGTGTCGGCGCGGTAGTGGGCGCCGACGGAGACGCTCCGCTTCCGTGCCGCCGCCACGAGGAGCCGGGCGGCGAGCAGCAGGTTCCGGTCCTCGTGCTCCCACGGGTCCGCCACTTCGGGGCTGTCGATAGATTCCGACCAGTTGGCCAGTTGCGCGGCTGCAGCGTCGAGTTCCGGTCCCGTGCGCAACACTCCAGCGTGCGCGGTCATCAGCCGCCCCAGGGCGTCGCGTGAAAACCGCCCGGGAACAAGCACAGGTTTCACAACATCCTCGGGGACAACCGGTGAGGTTCCCTCCCCCCACCCAAAGTCGAGCTGTCCGTCGTCGACTGCGGGTGCTCCGGAAGCGTGCGTCAAGGGGAGGCCGCCCGCGGCCGAGACAGCACGCGGAGCAGTGCCGTCGTGCGACGGTTCGTCACTCAGGAAGGCCTCGACGGCGCGGCGGCCGAACACGAGACCCTCGAGCAGCGAATTGCTGGCCAGCCGGTTGGCACCCTGAACTCCGGTGCAGGCAACCTCGCCGGCTGCGTACAGCCCCGGAACCGAGGTGCGGGCCCAGACGTCGGTGGACACACCGCCCATCCAGTAGTGCGCGGCCGGGGACACCGGGAGCGGTTCCGCGGTCCAGTCGTAGCCGGCGGCGCGGGTCGCGGCGCTGATCGTGGGGAACCGCCGGGCCAGGAACCCGGCACCCCGGTCGGCTTCGATGCCGCGGGCGTCGAGGTAGACCGGGCTGTCGGCGGGGGCGCCGGTGGCGGCCAGGTGCAGTGCGATGCTGCGGGAGACGACGTCGCGCGGGGCGAGTTCCGCGTCCGGGTGGTAGTCCGGCATGAAGCGGTAGCCGGCGGCGTCGAGCAGCAGCGCCCCCTCGCCCCGCACCGCCTCGGAGATCAGCAGTGCGGGCGGTCCGCCCGGGACTTCCTCCGCGGCCAGCGTGGTGGGGTGGAACTGGAAGAACTCGAGGTCCCGTACGTCCGCTCCCGCGCGCCAGGCCAGGGCCAGGCCGTCGGCGGTGGCCACGGCGGGATTGCTGGTCCGGGCAAACAGCCTGCCGGCGCCGCCGGTGGCGAGGAGCACCGCGTCGGCGGCCAGCCGCTTCGGCGCCCCGTTGGACAGGTAGGCGACGCCGGTGACCCGGGCCGCCGTCGTCGGGCCCCCCGCCGGAACCGCAGTCCCGATCCCGGTCCCGGTCCCTGCGTCAGCCTGGTCCGTCAGGAGTCCGGTGACGAAGGCGCCGGTCTCCACCCGGAGCCGTCCCTGCACGGCGCGTTCGAGGACGGCGGCGACCAGCCCGCGGGCGATGCCGGCTCCGGTCGCGTCGCCGCCGGCGTGCAGGATGCGCGGGGCGGAGTGCGCGGCCTCGAGGCCCAGGGCCGGGCCGCCGCCGGGCCCGGCGTCGAACCGCACGCCGAAGCGCCGCAGCCCCGCGATGTCCCGGACGGCTTCCGTGCACAGGATCCGGACGGCCTCGGGGTCGTTCAGCCCGGCGCCGGCGGCGAGGGTGTCGGCGATGTGGGCGGCCGCGGAGTCGCCCGGAGCCGCCTCTCCGGGTGAGAGCACGGCCGAGACGCCGCCCTGGGCGTAGAAGGTGTTGCTCGCCTCGAGCGTGCCCTTGCTCAGGAGCACCACCTCGGCCGCCGGGGCGCCGTGCCGGCGCGCATCGGAGGCCAGCAGCGCAGCGTAGAGTCCGGCGATTCCGCTGCCGACGATCACCAGACGCAGCGGCCTGGTCATGGCCGGGCCGCCAGCATCCGCTCCAGGGCGACCTTTGCCGGGGCCGCGACTGCGTCCTCCACGGTGATGCGGTTGACGACCTCGCCGTTGACCAGGGCCTCCAGGACCCAGGCGAGGTAGCCGGGGTGGATGCGGTACATCGTGGAGCAGGGGCAGATCACCGGGTCCAGGCAGAACACGGTGTGCTGCGGGTATTCGGCGGCCAGCCGGTTCACCAGGTTGATCTCGGTGCCGATCGCGAAGGTTGTCGGCTCGGTGGCGGCGGCGATGGCCTTGCGGATGAAGTCGGTGGAACCGGCGGAATCCGCCGCGTCCACCACCTCCATGGGGCATTCCGGGTGCACGATGACCTGGACGCCGGGGAACTCGGCGCGGGCCTTCTCGATCTGGCCCACGTTGAAGCGCTTGTGGACCGAGCAGAAGCCGTGCCACAGGATCACGCGGGAGTCCTCGAGGGTCTGTTCGTCGTTGCCGCCGAGGTCCTTGCGCGGGTTCCACATGGGCATCTGCTCCAGCGGCACGCCCATGGCCTTGGCGGTGTTGCGGCCCAGGTGCTGGTCCGGGAAGAACAGCACGCGCTGGCCGCGCTCGAACGCCCATTCGAGCACCGTGGCGGCGTTGGAGGAGGTGCACACGATGCCGCCGTGCTCGCCGCAGAAGCCCTTCAGCGCGGCGGAGGAATTCATGTAGGTGACCGGGATGACCGGGACCCGGCCGTCGGCGTCGGGCTCGGTGCCGAACAGCTCCTCCAGCTGTTCCCAGCATTCGGTGACCGAATCGATGTCCGCCATGTCCGCCATGGAGCAGCCGGCGGCAAGGTTGGGCAGGATCACGGCCTGCTCCGGCCGGGACAGGATGTCCGCGGTCTCGGCCATGAAGTGCACGCCGCAGAAGATGATGGCCTCGGCGTCGGGCCGGGTCAGGGCCGCGTTGGCCAGCTGGAAGGAGTCGCCCACGAAGTCGGCGTATTCGACCACCTCGTCGCGCTGGTAGAAGTGGCCCAGGATGACGGCCCGGTCCCCCAGCACCGCCTTGGCCGCGCGGATCCGGGCGTCAAGCTCGGCGTCGGACGCCCGCTTGTATTCCTCCGGGAGCTGGACCTGGCGCGGGGTCGCGGGCGGGGCGACGTCGGCGGAGGACGCGCCGGGGCCGTAGGCAGGCACACCGGCGAGGGCCTCGGCGAGGTCGTAGTCCCAGGGTCCGCGGGCGAGCGCCGGGCTGCAGGTCGAGGCCGCCGCCGTGTTTTCCTCGGCCTGTTCGCGTGTGATCAGCTGGATTGCCGTGTTGACGCTGCTCATGGTGTGCTCCTGTTATCTGGGTCAAGGCCGGGGCGGCCGGTGAAGCGGTAGAGGCGGGGCGGGCGGTGCTTGCCGCCCTGCAGGTACTGGTCGGTTTCTTCGATCTCCGGCGTGGCTTTGATCTGGCGGCGGAAGTTGGCCGGGTCCAGTTCGCGGTCCAGGACCGCCTCGTAGACCTCCCGGACCTGGGCCAGGGTGAAGTACTCGCCGAGCAGGTGGTAGGCGATGGAGCCGTAGGCCATCTTGTTCCGCAGCCGCCAGAGCGCGTAGTCGACGATCGCGTTGTGGTCGAAGGCCAGCCCGTCGAGCCGGTCCGCCCGGAACCACCGGACGTTTTCGGATTCGTCGGCGAGCGCGGCCTCGGTGGGCTGGACCAGCGCCCAGTACACGATCGAGACCACGCGCTGGGTCGGCGAGCGGTGCAGCCCGCCGAAGGCGTAGAGCTGCTCCAGGTAGCTGGGCGCGAGTCCGGTGGTTTCGCGCAGGTTCCTGGACGCCGCGTCCTGCAGGGATTCGGCGTGGGTCAGCGGACCGCCCGGGAGGGCCCACAGGCCCTTGAACGGTTCCCTGATCCGGCGCACGAGCGGGATCCAGAGGGTGGGACGGCCGGACCGCTCGCTGGGGCGCAGTGCGAAGATCACGGTGGAGATAGCCAGCGACGGCGGCGCGGACTGGCGCTCGGTGACGTTGGCGGCTGTCGTGAAAATGGTGGTTCACCCCGCAATCCGGGCTCCCGGATGTCCCGTGTGGGGCTGTCCGGAGCGGTCCGGCCCGACCGCCGGATTAGTTATGGTCACTTTGACTAGAACTAAGTGTAAGGCCCGTTGCCCATGATGCAAAATGTTTCGGCTCACCGGACGCTCCGGCCTGCCGAACAACCTCGGCGTCGTCTAGCTCAGCGTCGTCTAGCTCAGCGCCCCCGGGCGGCCGCTTCCAGCAGCGGCAGGGTGCGGCCCTGGAAATGGGTGTTGAGCACAATCACGGAGGAGGAGCGCAGCACCGTCCGGGTGGCGATCATCGCATCGAGCACCCGCTGCAGGTCCGGGTTGGAGCGGGCGGCGATGCGGGCCATCAGGTCCGAACTGCCGGAAACGGTGTGGATCTCGATCAGTTCCGGGATCTCCGCGAGCGCTTCGACGACGGCGTCGTGCCCCAGGTCCTGGTTGATGGTCAGGGAACAGAAGGCCACCACCGGATAACCGAAATGCGCGGGGTCCGGCAGCGGGACCCAGGAAGCGATGACACCGGTGGCGGTCATCCGGTCCAGCCGGGACTGGACCGTGGCCCGGGCAATCTTGAGAACCCGCGACGCTTCCAGCACCGAGGCTCTCGGCGAGTCTGTGAAGAATCGGACAATTCTCGCGTCCACCGCATCAACGTTCATCGAATTTCCTTTTCTCACGATACTCTGCAGCACAAAAAGCCGAATTTTGTGGCTGTTTCCCCGCAAACTGCGTCCATGATCCCACGGACCGTATGCGCACCCCCGGGCGGGACGGTAAATTCACTATGTCCCACAAGGACCCCAGACACCGACCACAAGAAGGTTCGCAAGCATGACGATGAAGTCGACGATGATTTCCACCGCAGTGCGTCCGGCCACACAACTGGGCCACAGCATGAAGCCGCGCCAACTCACCATGATGGGACTCGGCAGCGCGATCGGCGCCGGCCTGTTCCTGGGATCAGGAGCCGGGATCGCGGCAGCGGGCCCGGCCGTGCTGATCTCCTACCTCGTGGCCGGCACCCTGATCATCCTGGTCATGTGGGCCCTGGGCGAGATGGCCGCGGCCAACCCGAACAGCGGCGCGTTTTCCGTGTACGCGCAAAAGGCCCTGGGCAAGACGGCGGGCGCCACCGTGGGCTGGCTCTGGTGGCTGCAGCTCGTGGTGGTCATCGCGGCCGAAGCCCTCGGGGCCTCCGGACTGCTGTTCACGGTCTGGCCGGTGATCCCGGTCTGGGCCCTGTCGCTGATCTTCATGGCGCTGTTCACGGCCATCAACCTCGCCGGGGTGAAGAACTTCGGCGAGTTCGAGTTCTGGTTCGCCATCCTCAAGGTGGCCGCCATCGTGCTGTTCCTGGCCGTCGGCGCCGCCCTGCTGCTCGGCTGGCTCCCCGACGTCGCCTCCCCCGGACTGCGCAACGTCACCTCGGACTTCGCTCCGGCGGGCCTCGGCGGCATCGCCACCGCCCTGTTCGTCGTGATCTTCGCCTTCGGCGGCACCGAGATCGTCAGCGTGGCAGCGGCCGAGACCGAAAACCCGGAACACAGCGTGGGCCAGGCCATCCGCACCGTCGTCTGGCGGATCCTGGTGTTCTACATCGGCTCCGTCTTCGTCATCGCGGCGGTCCTCCCGTCGACGTCGCCGGCACTGAAGTCGCCGTTCGCCGGCGTCCTGGACGTGGCCCGGATTCCGGGGGCGGGCACCGCCATCACCCTGGTCGCCGTCGTCGCGCTCCTCTCGGCGCTGAACGCGAACCTCTACGGCGCGTCACGGATGGTGTACTCGCTGTCCGGGCGCGGCGAGGCTCCGCGGATCCTGTCCAGGCTCAGCCGGGCCAGGGTCCCAATGGTGGCCGTCGGCGTCTCCGTGGCGTTCGGCTTCCTGGCCGCGGTGCTGGAACTGCTCTTCCCGGACCGGATCCTGCCGGCCCTGTTCCAGCTGGTCGGCTCCACGTGCCTCGTGGTGTGGGGCACCGCCCTCGTGTCCCAGTTGGTCCTCCGCCGCCGGGCCGACCGGGACGGCACCGCCCTGCCGCTGCGGATGAAGGGCTTCCCCGGGCTGACCGTTTTCGGGCTCGCGCTCCTGGCGCTGATCTTCGCGGTCGGCTTCAGCAGCCCGGACAGCAGCAGGCAGCTTTTCAGCACCATGGCCCTCGTCGCCGGCATCGCCGCGGCCTGCTGGATCGGCGACCGGCTCACCCGCTCCCGCCGCGCCGGACGGACCGACACCACCGCGGACCTGCCCCGCAAGCTGTAGCGCCGCCCTGAAGACTGGCTCCATTGTCAGAAGAACAATGGAGCCAGTCTATGGGGTTGGGAATCGTCACTTTGAGGGAAATGACGTGTGGCGTGCCCCCAACCGGGCTACTGGGCCACGGGGTAAGAGTAAGTTCCGGAGCTGGGCTTTTCCTTGCCCGGGTATCGACGCGCCGCGGATCGCCAGCGTGACGCGTGGGCTGGCAGTGGCCGCTCGGGCAACGATATGGGGACGAGTTTCGGGCGGGAGTATTCGCTCGTCACTCACCCACCATAATGAGGAAATGGCGCCCCATTGCTGGTATCCCGTTCGCAACAGCAGCCCGCCATATTCGGTCATGGGTGCGGTCATTGCCGTCCTGGTAGTTGCTGCTGCATCCGGGTGCGCCTCCTCCTCGGGGAACGGAGAACCGCCCTGTCTCCCGCCCGCCTTTTCAGTGGACCCGCCGGGCGCGAAAGCCGGTGAGAAGGTCACGGTGGCAGCGCCCGACGCCGGCTGCAATCCCCGCTACGGCGAGAACGCCCGCATCCAGGTGATCGTCACCGATGCGACCGGCGCGGAAGTCGTCAACACCACTGCCCCGATGAACGACGCCGGCGGATTCACCTACACCTTTGAGGTCCCGGCCCGGACGGCCGCCGGCGATGCGGCCGTCACTGCCATGCCGTACAACATCGACTGGTGCGATGACACCGGCAGGAACAACCGTACCGACGGAGCCGCTGTAACCCTTCGAGGGGCCTCATGTGCCCCACCAACGAAGCCCCTTGGCATCACCCGATAGGGGCCGTCGGCCCCTGCCGGCCCAAGTAACTCGCAGCAGTTGTCGTTTTGGGCGCTCAAAACAGCAACAACTGCGAGCCAGTTGGGGCGGGACGTGCTGCACAAACTGCAAGGCGGGACGGCACCACGGCCCGCAAGGTTGTGCAGTCTGGCCAGGGATTCCTGAGCTGATTGCACGGCCGCGCGGGGGTGACTAGGGTCACAGGCATGGACACCCTTCCGCCCCCGGCTTCCGGTGAATCCGCCGCGCCGCCCACTCCTGCCCAGCTGCGCGAGCTCTATTCGCTGATGGTGGCCGTCCGCCACCTCGACACCTCCGCCATCGCCTGGCAGCGGCAGGGCCTCATCCCCGGCTACGCGCCCGAACTCGGGCAGGAAGCGGCCCAGGTGGGCAGCGGCTACGCCGTGGACACCACCCGCGACTTCGTCTTCCCCACCTACCGCGAGATGGGGGTCGCCCGGACCATGGGCGTGGACATGGTGGCCTACATGTCCACGCACAAGGCGACCTGGCACGGCGGACTCTACAACCCGCTCGAATCACGTCTGGCCCCGATCCAGGCCGTCGTAGCCGGCTCGGTGCTGCACGCCGTCGGCTGGGCGCACGGCCAGACCCTGGATGCGAAAGACGGCGTGGCGCTGACCTACTTCGGCGACGGCGCCTCCTCGCAGGGCGACGTGCACGAGGCCATGAACTTTGCCGCCGTGATGAAGGCCCCCGTGGTGTTCTTCGTCCAGAACAACGGCTGGGCCATCTCGGTCCCCACCGAGCGCCAGGTAGCCGGCGGCTCGGTCGCCGCCCGCGCCGCCGGCTACGGCATCCCCGCGCTGCAGGTCGACGGCGACGACGTCCTCGCCGTCCTCGAGGCCACCCGCGGCGCCTTCGCGCACGCCCGCGCCGGCAACGGCCCCGCGGTCATCGAGGCCATGACCTACCGCCGCGGACCGCACTCCACCGCCGATGACCCGGGCCGCTACCGCTCCCTCGAGGAGGAGCGCGACGGCGCCGGCGCGGACCCGCTGGAACGCTTCCGGCAGCGGCTGCTCGCCGACGGGACAGCGGACGAGGCGTTCTTCGCCGCGGCCCTGGCCGCCGCCAAGGCCGAAGCGGAACAGGTCCGCGCCGGCCTCACCGCCCTCGGATCCCGCCCCGGCACGGAGATGTTCGACCTGGTCTTCCAGGAAACCACCCCGGCCCTGCAGGCGCAGGCCGCCAGCTGGCGCGAGGAGTCCGAACATGTCTAACTCGATTCTCGAAGGCGAAAGTGCCGGATTTCGACAGGCTCAATCACCGGCACAGGCGCAATCACCGGCAAGCACAACCACCGTGATGTCCATGCAGCAGGCACTGAACCTGGCCCTCGACGAGGTCCTGGCGGAAAACCCCCGGACCCTGGTCTTCGGCGAGGACTGCGGCCGGCTCGGCGGCGTCTTCCGCATCACCGACGGGCTGCAGGCCAAACACGGCGCGCAGCGGGTCTTCGACACCCCGCTGGCGGAATCCGGCATCCTCGGCATGTCCGTGGGCCTGGCGATGGCAGGCTTCCACCCCATCCCCGAGGTCCAGTTCGACGGCTTCGCCTACCCCGCGATCAACCAGATCGTCTGCCAGATCGCACGGATGAACTACCGCAGCCGCGGCACCCTGCCGATGCCGATCACCCTGCGGGTGCCCAGCTTCGGCGGCATCCGTGCCCCCGAGCACCACGGCGAAAGCCTCGAGGCGCTCTTCGCCCACGTGCCGGGGCTCAAGGTGGTCTCGCCGTCGAACCCGCACGAGGCCTACCACCTGCTCAAGTACGCCGCCACCCGGCCAGACCCGGTGATCTTTCTGGAGCCGAAGTCGCGCTACTGGCAGAAGGGCGACGTCGACCTCGCCCAAGGCGATGCTGCCGGCGGCTCCCCCACCGGCGCGAAGGTGATGCGGGCGGGCCGCCATGTCACGCTCGTCGCGTGGGGCGCCATGGTGGCCCGCTGCCTGCAGGTCGCCGGGCTCGCCGCCGAGGACGGGATCGACGTCGAGGTCCTGGACCTGCGCTGGCTCAAGCCGATCGACGCGGAGGCGCTGGCCGCCTCCGTGCGCAAGACGCGCCGCGCCGTCGTCGTCCATGAGGCGCCGCTGACCTCGGGGCTCGGCGCCGAGGTGGCGCAGCTGATCACCCAGGCCTGCTTTGACACGCTCAAGGCGCCGGTGGAACGCGTCACCGGCTTCGACGTCCCCTACCCCTCGGGCGACCTGGAGGACGAATACATCCCGAACATCGACCGGATCCTCTTCGGCATCCAGCGGGTATTGGAGTACAATCGTGGCTGAAATTTCCTTTCCGCTCCCCGATCTCGGCGAGGGCCTGATCGAGGCGACCGTGCTCGAATGGCTGGTTTCGCCGGGCGATCAGGTGGAACGCAACCAGCCCCTCGTGGAGGTCGAGACCACCAAGTCGGCGGTTGAATTGCCCAGTCCGCAGGCAGGTAAAGTGGTGCGTACCTGCGGCGGGCCCGGCGACACGATCAATGTCGGCGAGCCCCTGATTGTGTTTGAGGTGCCGGACAACACCGCCGGGATCGTGGGCACGGTCCCGCAGGACGAGGCACCGAAGCGCCGGGTCCGCCTGAGCGCCGTACTTGATGAGGACTGACACCATGAGCGGCAGACACACCGGCGAGCAGCATTCCCACACCGTCGAGGGCACCGACCCCCAGCTCTATGTCGCGGTGCACGAGCCCGCGACGGACGCCGGGCTGCGGCCCGTGATGCTGCTGCACGGCTTCTCCTCCTCCGCCAAGCTCAACTGGGAGGACACCGGCTGGCTGGCCGCCCTGCTCGAGGCAGGCCGCCGCGTCATCACCGTCGATCTGCCGGGCCATGGCCGCAGCGGCGCCCCCGAGGACATGGACTCGTACGCGCCGAGCCGGATCCGCGCGGACCTGCTGCAGATCGCGTTCGACGCCGGCACCCGGCCCCTGCGCGACGGCGACCCGGGCAGCGGGCTGGATCTGATCGGCTACTCCCTGGGCTCCCGGCTGGCCTGGGAGTTCGGCGCCACCCAGCACGAACTCGTCCACCGCCTCGTCCTGGGCGGCCCGAACACCGCCGATCCGCTCGCCGAGTTCGACCTCGTCGCCGCGCAGCGGTACCTCGCCGACGGCACCCCGATCGCGGACCAGTCCACGGCGGGGCTGCTGAAGATGGCCCAGCTGCTGCCCAGCAACAACATCTTCTCGCTGCTCTCCCTCGTGGAGGCGATCAAGGGCGAGCCCTTCGACCCCGCCGAGGCCGTCCCGCGGATGCCCATGCTGCTCGTGGCCGGGGACAAGGACGATCGTGCCGCGTCCCTGCCGGAGCTCGCCGCCCTGGGCGCCAAGGCAGGCGCCATGGTCGAGCAGGTACTGCTGCCGGGCCGGAACCACACCAACGCCGTCACCAGCCGCGCGTTCAAGCAGGAGGCCATCAGCTTCCTGGCCGCCTGAACCATGCCGGGCCGTCCAGGGCGTCCCGGGCCAGACCCGAAGGGGAACCCCATGGGAATGCGCTTCACGGACCGCGGGGAGGCCGGCCGGCTGCTCGCCGCCGCCCTCCCCCAGTTCCGCGGACGCGCCGGCACGGTGGTGCTGGGCCTGGCCCGCGGCGGCGTACCGGTGGCGGCCGCCGCCGCGGACGCGCTCCGGCTGCCCTTCGGCGCCCTGCCGGTCCGCAAGCTGGGGGTCCCCGGCCACGAGGAAACAGCCTTCGGTGCCCTCGCCTGGTCCCCCGGCAAGGTGGTCCGCGTCCTCAACGGGCCCCTCGTGGTCCGGCTCCTGGAACTGGGCTTCCCGCAGTCGTCCCTGGACCGGGTGGAACACGACGGGCGCGCCGAACTGGAGCGCCGCGCAGGGCAGTATCCGGGCACCCGGGACGAGCTGCGGGACCGCACCGTCATCCTGGCCGACGACGGCCTGGCCACCGGCGCGACCATGCGGGCCGCCATCGAGGCGGTGCGGCGAGCCGGGGCGGCACGCATCGTCGTCGCGGTCCCGGTGGCCGCACTGGACGCGCAGACGTCCCTGGAGCCGTTCGCCGAGGCCGTCGTCAGCCTCTTCATCCCCGGCGGGTTCCGCAGCGTCGGCAGCTACTACCGCGCGTTCGGGCAGGTGAGCGACGACGACGTCGTCCGGCTGCTCCGCGCCCGGTAACCGCAGGACCACCACCCGCAGGGCCACAGCAACGCGGGGTCACATCGGGCCCGTCCGGAGGCCCCGGACGGGCGCGATGTGACCCCGCGTTGACTTAGTGCTTGGCGGGCTCGTGGGCGTGGACACCCAGCGGCCGGCCCCGGGTTTCCTTGGCCAGCAGGACGCCGACGGCGGAGATGACGCACAGGATCATGATGTAGATCCCGATCGAGCCGGTCCACTTCGTGCTCTGCAGCAGCGATTCGGCGATCGTGGCGGCGAAGGCGCCGCCCAGGATCGCGCCGAAGGCGTACCCGATCGAGATGCCCGAGTAGCGCACGTTGGCCGGGAACATCTCGGCGTACATGGCGGACATCGGGCCGTAGGACAGGCCCAGGCCGATGGTCAGGACGAACAGCGCGGTGCCGTAGAGGACGATGTCCTTGGTGTCGATCAGGGCGAACATCGGGATCATCCAGGCGAAGACGATCGCGTAGCCGATCAGGAAGGTCTTGACGCGGCCGATCTTGTCCGAGAGCCAGCCGCCCACGAGCGTGAAGATCAGCCAGCCGAAGGAGGCCAGGGTGGTGGCGAGCAGGATCTGCGGGGTCGGCATCTTCAGCGATTTGGTGGCGTAGGAGATGAAGAACGCGATGAGCAGGTAGCCGGCGGCGTTGTTGCCGATGAAGATCATGGTCGAGTAGAGCACGGCCTTCTTGTGGAACTTGATCAGCTGGCCCAGCGGGGCCTTGCTTTCTTCCTTGCGGGCGGCCATCTCCTTGAAGACCGGGCTCTCGCCGACGGCACGGCGGATCAGGTAGCCCACCACGATCAGCACGATGGAGAGCAGGAACGGCACCCGCCAGCCCCAGGCGGCGAAGTCTTCCTTGGACATGCTGGTGTTCAGGAAGTACAGCAGGCCGGTGGCCAGGATCATGCCGACCGGGACGCCGATCTGCGGGTATGCGCCGAACAGTCCGCGCTTGCTCTTGGGTGCGTGCTCCACGGCCATCAGGGCAGCGCCGCCCCATTCACCGCCGGCGGAGAAGCCCTGGATGACGCGGAGGAGGATCAGGAGGATCGGTGCCCAGACGCCGATCTGGCCGTAGGTCGGCAGCATGCCGATCAGGGCCGTGGCGGCACCCATCATGATGAGCGTGAAGACCAGCATGGCCTTGCGTCCGAGCCGGTCACCGAGGTGGCCGGCAATGACCGCACCGAGCGGGCGGAACAGGAAGCTGATGCCGATCAGGGCGAAGGACAGGATCTGCGCCAGGCCCGGGTTCGAATCGTTCAGCGGGGCCAGGAACAGCGCCGACAGCAACGTCCCTGACAACTGGGCAAAGATGAAGAAGTCGTACCACTCGATGGTGGTGCCGACCAGCGTCCCGGCGAGGACCTTGCGTTCCTCATGCTTGCTGCTGGGTCCCGCCTCGGAATCGACGGATGAAGTTGCGGTCATTGGAACTCCGTTGCTGGGGGCAGAGGCACTGCCCGGGTGGGTGCGAGGTGATTTACTGATCGTTCGGTCAGTTGGTACTGAGTACACTACTACGGAAATGTGACAAAGGGCACATGATTCTTGCGAGGGGGCTCCCGCCGGCATCGTCTGCGGCGGACGGCCGGCCGGCTCAGTCCTCGCGGGTCCGCCTCGACCGGCAGCGCCATTAGGCCGGTCCGGGTCCCGGGCGGGCGTCCGGCTGCCCTCGCCGTCGTGTACATCCGCACCAGCGAGGATCCGGCCGACGTGGCGGCCGCGCTGGCGGCCGGCGCCGTCCGCATCGAGGGCCAGCTGGGCTGAGGCCTGCCTTCCCTGACAAGCGGACCGAGGTGCCCCCTTCCCAACTGGCCCGCATTAGTTGCCGTTTTCAGCCCGCAGAACGACAACTACCGCCAGCTACTTGGACCGGGGCCGTCGTCTTCCATCGCGGGAGGACGACGGCGGCTGCCGCACCCAGGAGGAACAGCGCCGCGGCGGCGCAGGCCGGGACGAGTAACGCCGCGGAGTAGCCATGGTCCTGTGCCAGCCGCCCCGCGATGGAGGACCCCAGGGCCGTGCCGGCGACAATGCCGCTGGCCAGTGCTGTCATGACCGTGCCGAGCTTGCCGGTCGGGGCCACGAGGCCGCCGGCGGCGAAGACCGTGACCATGAGCGGTCCCACCGGCACTCCCAGGACCAGGAGTACGAGGATCATCGGCAGCGCCGTCGAAGGCAGGAGCAGCAGCACGGCGAGCCCGGCCATCAGCGCCGCGCAGACCAGCCAGCGGGCGTGCACCGTGAACCGCCGGGGCCAGTAGGCGACCGAGAGGGCAGCCGCGGCTGAGCCTATGCCCATCACGGCGTACAGCAGGCCGGCCAGTTCGGAGCCCGCGAAGCTTGCGGAGAAGGAACTCAGGGAGGTTTGCGTGGAGCCGAAGAAGGTGCCCATGCACACCATGGCGAGCACGGGCAGGGCGACGGCGGCGACGGTCCCGATGCGCTGGCGTGCCGTCAGCGCGTCACGGCGCTTTTCCTGCGCGGAGCCTGCGGTCCTGGCCGGGGTGCGTACCACCGCATGATGGGTGGGGTGCGTGGCGAAAGCGGGCACGAGGGTGATGGTAAGCGCGGCGGCGAGGGCCAGGGGCAGCCACGGCGCAATCAGGCTGGCGAGGATTCCCACCAGCGCGGGGCCCAGGACGAAGGTCAGCTCATCCGCAGTGCTTTCGTAGGACAGGGCAGTGTCCAGGTCCGCGGTGTTGGCGTCACGCCCGCCTCGGGAGGTCAGGGCCATCCAGCGGACCCGTGCCAGGGGTCCGACCTGAGGGCAGCTGGCACCGGCCACGAACGCGGCGGCAAGCACCGGCACCGCGGTGGCCATGTCCTGCCCGCCCGGGATCAGATAGGCGGCGAGGATCAGGGCGACGACGGCGACGGTGTTGAAGATCGCGGCAAACACCAGCACGGGGCGCTGGCCCAGCCGGTCCGCCAGAGCGCCGAGAATGGGAGCACCAAGCGCGGAGCCGATGCCGACGGCCCCAGCCGAGGCTCCGCCAATGGCGTAGGAGCCGGCGACGGCGGTGACCAGGGTCAGGGCGCCCATGGTGAGCATGGCCAGGGGCAGGCGGGCGAAGAGTCCCAGCGGGATGAAGCTCCGGCCGGCAAGGAGCGGGAGCCGTGCGAAGCGGCCGCCGGTGCGGGGTTCGGAGGTGGGCGCGGCGGAAACGGGAGGCTGGAAAGACGTTGAAGGGGTCATGATTCCGGGTTCGTTCAATGCTGCGCATCGTCCCTCCTCCCGATGCGCGCGACCCGGTAACTGTTCAATAGTAGCGGCGTTGGCCATGGTGGCAAGGGTCTTGCCTGCCACCATGGCCAACGGAATTCCGCCTGCTCAGCCTTGCCCGGCTCAGCCCTGCCGGCTCAGCCCTCGGCGTCGTCGGAGATGTGCAGGGTGGACCCGTTGCGGCCCTTGACCACCTGGAGCTGGGTGCTGATGCGCTGTTTCATTTCCCCCACGTGGCTCACGAGCCCGACCACCCGGCCGCCGTCCCGGAGTCCTTCGAGGGCGTCCATCACCTGTTCGAGGGCCTGTTCGTCGAGGCTGCCGAATCCCTCGTCGACGAAGAGGGTCTCGATGTCCACCCCGCCGGATTCCTGCTGCACCACGTCCGCCAGCCCCAGGGCCAGGGCCAGGGAGGCCATGAATGATTCGCCGCCGGACAGCGTTGCCGTGTCGCGGCGCAGTCCGGTCCACTCGTCCACGACCTCCAGGCCCAGCCCGGATTTCGCCCCGCGTGCGGCCTTGGCGTCCGTGTGCTCCAACGTGTAGCGGCCATCGCTCATGCCGACCAGCCGCTCCGAGGCGGCGACTGCCACCTGTTCCAGCCTGGCGGCGAGCACGTAGCTGTTCAGGCTCATGCGGTACGTGTTGTCTCCGGCGCCCCGGGCGGCGTCGGCCAGGGCGTTCAGGAGTGCTGCGCGTTCCCGCGGCCCGCTGCCGGTGGCGGCGAGCCCGGCGTACTCGGCCGTGATCCGGCCCAGGGTGCGCACGGACTTCTCCGCAAGGCCGGACCCGAGCGCGGCGTCCCGCGCCTCGCGTTCAGCCAGGGCAGCAGCTGCCTGGAGCCGCTCCAGGACGTCGTCCCCGAGCGGTCCCTCGGCCTCCAGCTCCCGGGCAGCCAGGGCGAGTTCCTCACCGGCGAAGAGCTCTTCAACCCGTGCGGCTTCGTCCTGTCCGGCACGGATGGCCGCTTCCAGCACCGCAGCCTCGGGCGCCGCGAGCAACGCGGCACGGGCCTCGGCCGCGGACTCGAAGCCGGACGCGGGAAGCGCCTGCTCCACCTGTTGCCGCACGCCTGCCGTGCGGGTCCGGGCCTGTTCCAGTCCGGTCCGGGCATCCTCAGCCCGTTCCAGGACCGCCGTCGCCTTGCCGACGGCGGCGATACGCCCCGCCAGGGTGCGGTGGCCGGAGCGCAGTTTCCCGAGGGACAGTTCGAGGGCGTCCGCCTGTTCCTGGACTTCCGCCATGGTGGATTCCGTCTGGGCGATGCCGGCGGCAGCCTCCGCCTGTGCCTGTTCGGCGGCGGAGATCTCCTCCGCAAGCTCGGCCTGCCGGGCGCGGCTGACGGCGAGCCCCTTGGCTGCGGCGGCGGCTTCGGCCGCCCGTTCCGTGGCCACGGCCGCGTCACGGCGTGCTTCCTCGGGCGCGGTGCTGCCGCCCTGCGCCGCCAGGACGGCGACCTCCTGCTGGGCATCGGCAAGTCGGCGCTCCAGCGCGGACAGCGCCGCTTCCGCGGCCTCGCAGGCGTCCTGGGCGGTCTGCTCCGCCTCGGCGACGGCCAGTGCGGACGCCGCGGCCTGGGCGGGCGCCGGATGGTCCGGACTGCCGCACACCGGGCAGGCGACGCCGGAGAGCAGCTGCGCGGCGAGCTCGGCGGCGGCATTGGCGAGCCGCTCCTCGCGGAGATCAAGCCAGCGCTGGCGACGGTCCTGGTGCTCGTCCCGCGCGAGCCGGTGGCGTTCCGCCACGCCGGCGCACGCCGCCTCGGCCGCCGCATGGCGCCCGACCATGGCCACGAGCTCCCCGGCCGCCGCAGCCTCCTTGGTCCGCAGCCGGACCTCGGCCGCGAGTTCCTCGAGCGGACGGAGACCTGCGAGCAGCCCGGCCGTTTCCGTGCGCAGGGTGTCTAGGGCCGCAGCGCCCGAATTGCGGTCCGCGGTGAGCTGCTCCAGCGCCGTGCCCAGCTGGCCGGCGCGCGCGATCAGCCCGGCAAGCCTGGACTCCTCGGGCAGCCGTTCCTCCAGCACCGCCCGCACCGAGCGCAGGCGGACCAAGGCGCTCCGCAGGGCAGTGCCGTCGAGGGTTGCCCCGCCGGCAGGAGGGCCCTGGCGGTCCGGGCCGGCGGCTTCCGTGCCGGTGAGTCCGGGGCCGGCGGCTTCGAGGTCCGTGAGTTCGGGGTCGCTGAGAGCCGCCGTGTGCAGTTCCGCGGCCGCCCCGGCCATGGCCTGGGCTGCCGTCTCCTCGGCGTCCGCGGCGCGTTCCACGGCCTGCAACTGGCCGCCGAGCACCTCGGCCCTGCGGTGCAGGCCCAGCTTGCCGGTCCTCGCGGCGAGGACGGGCGCGGCGGACTCGGCGCCGGACCGACGAAGTTCCGCGGCGGCAAGCCTGGCCTGGCGCGCCGCGCGCGCCGCCGCGGCGTCCAGTCCCGCCGCGTGTTCGGCCCTGCGCCGCTCGACCTCTGCCGTGGCCGCCTGGCGTACCTTGGCCGCGGAGGCCGCACTGTCCCCCAACCAGGCCAGGAGCGCATCGGCGTCTTCGCGGTCCGGGGCCCCGGCCGTATCGAGTTCGAGGGCCGTCGTCTCTGCCTCGGCCCGGGCGAGCAGCAGTTCCAGCTGGTTGTTGAGGCCGGCGACCTCGGCCCGGGCCGCCTGTGCCTTCCGGGCCAGTTCCTGTTCCACTGCTTCGAAGCGCTGCGTACCGAACAGGCTTTGCAGCAGTTCAAGGCGGTCCGTGGCCTTGGAGCGCAGGAAGGCCGCGAAGTCCCCCTGCGGCAGCATGACCACACGGGTGAACTGCTCCCGGTTCATGCCCAGAATGTCGGCGATCTCAGCCGCTGCCTCGTCGTTGCGGCCCGACTTCTCCAGCCAGGCGCCGTCAACGCGTTCGCGCAGCAAAGTGTTCGCCTTTTGGGCGGTGGAACCGTTCTTGCCCCTGGCGCTGGGCCTGTCCCAGGCGGGCGACCGGGACACTTCAAAGTGCCTGCCCTTGGCCGAAAACTCGCAGGTGACACGCGGTTCGACGGCGGCCTCGGCGTGGTCGCTGCGCAGCCGCTTGCCGTCCTGCCGGGCGCCGGGCACCGAGCCGTACAGGGCGAAGCAGATGGCATCCAGGACGCTGGTCTTGCCTGCGCCGGTGGGCCCGTTCAGCAGGAAGAGCCCGTGCGCGCTCAGGCGGTCGAAATCGATGTGTTCGGTGCCGGCGAACGGGCCAAAGGCGGAAATCTCGAGACGGTGGATCCTCACAGGGATGTCCCTTCCAGGCGGACGGCTTCCAGGGCTTCGGCGAGGACTGCCGTTTCGGCGTCGTCTGCGTCCCGGCCCCGGACGTGCGCCAGGAAGCCGGAGCAGATGGACAGGTCGTCGTCGGCCTCGGCGAGCCGTCTGCTGTAGCTGGTCCTGGCCGCCGCGGCCGCCCCTTCGGGCTCGAACCCGAGCACCAGGGTGTCCGGAAAACGGGCGCGCAGCCTTTCCATGGCCTGCGCTGGGCGTTGGGCGTCCGTCAGCGTGACCTGGCAGTAGGCGTCCTCGGCCCAGGCGAATTCCTCCGCCGAGAGCAGCTCCTCAAGCCTGCCCCGCAGCACGGCCAGGGTCCGCGGCGCCTCCCAGAGCACCTCCGTGACGCCCGTGATGCCCGCGGCCCCGACGTCCACCAGCCAGCCGCCCTTCCGGTGCTTGGCCTCGGAGAAGGAGTACGCGAGCGGTGATCCTGAGTAGCGCACGGCGGGCGAAAGCTCCTGCCGGCCGTGCAGGTGCCCGAGCGCGGCATAGCCGAACCCGTCGAAGAGATCCAGCGGCACGGCACCCACCCCGCCGATGCTCAGGTCCCGCTCGCTGTCCGAGCTGATTCCGCCGCTCGCGAAGGTGTGGGCCAGCACCACGGAATGAACCGTCCGCGTCGCGGAACGGACGCCGAGATCGTCCCGGATGAGTGCCGTCGCGGCCCGCGTCACCTCGTAATGGCTCGCCGTCTCAACCCCCAGCTGGTCCGCGACCAGCCGGGGCTCCAGCCAGGGAATGCCGTAGACCGCCAGCACGGGGCCGTCCTCGCTGCCCTCGTCGAGCGGGAACAGGACGGGTTTGTCCAGCTCGGTCAGCCGCGTCCGCAGATGCACACCGCCGCGCTCCAGCAGCCGGGAGGCGAACCCGAGCCGGATGGCCGAATCGTGGTTCCCGCTGGTCAGCACCACCTGGGCGCCGGCGCCCGTGATCCGCACCAGCGCGTCGTCGAGCAGGCCGACGACGTCGACTCCGGGCAGGGCGCGGTCATAGACGTCCCCGGCGATGAGGACGACGTCGACCGCTTCCTTCCGGACGAATGTGACGAGCTGGTCCACGAAGGCGCGCTGGGCGTCGAGCATCCCGACGCCGTGGAATGACCGGCCCAGGTGCCAGTCCGAGGTGTGCAATAACCGCATGCTCCTACGGTATCGGCTGCCACCGACAGTTTTGTGCAGCCGCCCCGACCGCAACGCGGGGTCACTTACGGCCTATCCAGGCGGCCGGGATAGGCCGTAAGTGACCCCGCGTTGCTTGGAAGGAGTGCTATTCCGCGCGCTTGTCGAAGAAGTCGCGGGCCTCGTCGCCGCCCGCCGTCCCGGACCCAGCCGTCCGGGACCCCGCCGTCCCGGACTCCTGGGCCGGGGCGGGGGATGCCGGAGCCGGCGCAGCGGAAGCATGGGCCCGGGCGGCGTCCGGCTCGGCGTCTTCCTCGCCGTCCGCACGGTCCGGCACAGCTGTAGAAACGGCAGGCTGCGGCTGCGCGGCGCTCTGCCCGAAGCCGCGGAAGAGAAGTCCCGCGAGGACGGCGCCGAGCAGGGGAGCCACCCAGAAGAGCCACAGCTGTCCGAGGGAGCCGGTGTTGCTGAAGATGGCGGAGGCCGTGGCGCGGGCGGGGTTGAAGGGCGCGTTGCCGATCGCCTGGCCGAGCTGCAGCAGCACGGCCGTGGCCAGGCCGACGGCGAACGGAGCCGTTGCCTTCGCGGGGTTGCGTCCCGAGGTGGTGCCCAGGTAGACGGCGACGAGCAGGGCCGCACCGAGGACCTCCACGAGCAGCACCCCGGCCATCGGGACCTGGATGATGGAGTGTTCGCCGAAGCCGGCGGTGACGGTGTCAAAGGCGGCCCGGCTGTCACTGATCGTGGGGACAGTGCGCAGGATGCCGAAGAGCGTGACAGCGCCGAGCAGCGCGCCCACGATCTGGGCGCCGAGGTAGGCTGCCGCTTCCTTCAGCCGGATGCGGCCGGCAACGGCATTTCCCACCGTGACCGCGGGGTTGAAATGGCCGCCGGAGAGGTAGCCGAACGCCAGCATGGACGCCGTCAGCGCCAGGCCGGCGGCGAGGGATGCGGGCAGCGGGTTGGACTGCGGGATGGTGAACAGCGGCACGCCCAGGCCTGCGACCACCACGAACAGTGTCCCGACGGCCTCGGCGGAGAGCCGTGCCACCAGCCCGGGCCGGAGCGCATTCTCGCGGGTGGCGGACGGTTTGGCGCCGCCCGTCTCGGGGGCTGGCACAGGCGTGGTCATGTTCAGTGGATTCCTTTGCTTGGGGTGTGCGGCTGCACGGGTCTTCGGCCGGCGGCGGCTCAGGGGCAGGGCGCGCGGTGAGCCGCCCGCCCGGAAGATTGGTCCGCGAGAAGTCTTCCAGCGAATTCTGGGCGTTCGCTGGATCCGCGCTTAATGGCCCAGGGCCACCGCGGCGACGGCGCTGCCGGCCAGGACGACGACGGCGCCGGCCGCCCAGCGCAGGAGGGCCGCGGCAGGTGCCGCCGTGGAGCGCCGGAGTTCCCTGCCGCGGGCCAGCACGCAGAGGCAGAGGACGACGGTGGCCGCCATGGCGGTCAGCGCGCAGATGCCCAGGTAGTCCGGGCCTCCCGTGCCGGCCGCCGGGGCGGCGGTGCGGGTTCCCGACAGTGCCCAGCTGCGCCAGATCAGCAGGTCCGCCACCACGAGGGCCAGCAGCGTCCGGCGCCAGGCCAGGGAGGTCCGCTCGGGCTGGAGCCCGGGGTCCCCGACCGGTCCTGCGCTCAACGCGCCACCAGGATCAGGACGGCAAAGGTGAAGGCCGCGGCAGCCACGCCGATGGTCATCACGAGCATCAGGCCGGAAAACGGCAGCTCCCGGTTGTTCCGCATGGCCGCCTCCATCTGCCCCCAGCGGCGGTAGGACAGGGCGGCCAGGCCGGCACCCAGGACCGCCAGGATGACGCACAGGCCGATGCGGACCGGACCGGGCGCGATGGACGGTGCCAGCTGGTCAATCGCCAGGGCCCCGGCGACGAGGGCCAGGGAGGTCCTGATCCAGGCCAGGAAGGTGCGTTCGTTGGCAAGCGAGAATCTGTAGTCGGGGGTGCTGCCCGTCTTCCGCCACGCTGGTTCACGCATTCGCTGGTTGTCCTCTGTTCGGCCTGACGGCACCCGATGGGCTCCAACAGCACCCTACCCGGCGCAGGAAGGCAACCGGGGCCGGGGTAAATTTGAAGGCATGAGCACCGAGCCCGGCACCACCCCCGCACCGCGTCCCCTCCCATCGGCGCTGCCCGCACCGGCCCCGTCCCGCGAGTCCCGCATCCACGGCTGCCTGCTCGGCGGGGCCCTGGGGGATTCCCTCGGGTACGCCGTCGAATTCGACGACATCGCCGCGGTCCGCGCCCGGTTCGGCCCCGCGGGGCTGCAGGACTTTGCGGCGCTCGACGGCGGCAGCCACTTCTCCGACGACACCCAGCTGACGCTCTACACCGTCGACGGCCTCGTGGAGGCGCTGGAATGGGCCAACGACGGGGTCGGCGCGGACACCAACGCCTGCCTGTGGCTCGCGTACCTGCGCTGGCTCGGCACCCAGGGCGTGCCCCTCCCGGCGTCGGCCCCGGTGCAGCCTCCGCGCTGGATCGACACCCACGAGGTCCTCAAACACCGCCGGGCTCCCGGCAAGGCGTGCCTGAGCGGCCTCGCCACCGGCGAGATGGGCACGGTGTACCGGCCTGTCAATCCCGATTCCAAGGGGTGCGGCACGGTGATGCGCTCGGCACCGTTCGGCCTGATCCCCCACATCGCGCCCGGATCCGTCTACAAACTGAGCTCGGACGCGGCATCCCTCACCCACGGCCATCCCGCGGCCCGGCAGGGTTCGGGCGCCCTGAGCCTGATGATCCACTTCCTGGCGGCCGGCCACGGCCTGCTAGAAGCCGCCGGCTACGCCCTGGCCCACCTGCGCGAGGCGGACCTGGGCAGGAACGAATCCCCGGATCCCGTCCTGATCGAACGGCTGGAGGCGGCCTTGCGGCTGGCCCCGCAGCCCGGACAGCCCGCCGCCGGCGCACTGCTCAGCCCGGAGGATCTGGTCCGGGAGCTCGGCGAAGGGTGGGTTGCCGAGGAGGCACTCGCCGTCGCCCTTTATGCGGTGCTGGCCACCGCCCCGGAGACGACGGCGGCCGCCCCCGGTCATGGGGAGGACCATCCGCAGGCCCACTTCCGGGCGGCGATCGCCGTTGCCGTGAACCACAGCGGGGACAGCGATTCCACCGCGTCGATTGCGGGGAACCTCCTGGGCACGTACTACGGCGAGGAATGCCTGCCGGCCGCGTGGCTGGAGGCGCTTGAAGCTCCGGACGTCATCCGCGGCATGGCGTCCCGGCTGGCGGTTCTTACCGGCGCCTGAGCGCGCAGGGCCGGACCCACGCGTCAGGCGCGACGCAGCGGGATTTTGTTGCAGGCCTCGCAGATGTCCTCGGGGATAAAGCCGCGGCGCTGCAGGAAGCCGAAGATGGCGCAGCCGAGGCAGAAGCCGGCGAACGATTCCAGCGAGGCGGCAACAATCAGGACCGCGAGCAGGACCCATGCGGCCGGTGCCAGACCCACCGCGAACAGGATCGTGGCGGCGGTGGACATGGCCGCGCCGAGACCCTGCGCGAAGCGCTTCGGCGGCCCCGCGACCAGGCGGGTCTTGCCGAGGACGGGCGTGAGGACCTTGACTGAGAGGATCCCGAAGGGCGAAATCCGGGGTCCGAAGAGCAGGCGCAGCCAGAATCCGACGGCAATGACGCCAAGCCCCCAGCCGAAGCCGGTCAGCAGCCCGGTGACCAGGGTCACGAGGGACAGCGCCACCACAAGTCCGGCGGTGATGCGGGCGGAATACTCGTTCACCGGATTCGGGAACGCAAAGACCTTCCGCCAGTCGATGCCGCCCTGGGATACAGGGGCGGGCGTCCGGGCACCGGTCAGTCTGCTCATGGTGCAAGGCTAGGAGCGGGAGTCCCCCGCGGAAAGGTTTGTTGCGCCGTGTGACCGCGGACGGCCGCCAGGGCGGTGGTCCCGCAGGGCGGCTCAGGCCAGGGCGGCGGAGGCCAGGTGGCCTCCGAGCATCTGCAGGAATTCGCCTTCGGAGAGGACCTCAATCCGGCGCCCGCGCTCGTGCAGCTCCAGGACGCGGCGCGCCTTGCCGGTCAGCCTGCCGGAGCGCAAATCGGCGGCCACGAACCCGTCCCCCACCACCAGCACCGTGGTGCGGGCCGTGACCCGGCTTTCGGGCCTGGCGCCGAGCTCGGCGGAGCGGATCTTCGCCTCGGGCCGCGGAATCGCCAGCTCACCGGTGAACACGACCGTCTGCCCGTACAGGGGGTGGTCCGGAGCGGCCGCAGCGTTGGGCGCCGGGTTGGCGCCCTCGTCCGGCCAGCCGGGCTGGAACGCGCGGCCCGCGGGAGCAGCGACGCCGGCGGCAATTGCATCGAGGGCGGACCGTGAGGGCTTGGAGAGCGGGTCGCGCAGCGGATCGAAGGCCGGCTGGCGGGACACCGCGAGCCCCAGGGACAGGAACAGTTCGGCGATACTGCCGGCGCCGTTCCGGGCGGCGATGTCGATCAGGATTCCGGCGCACGCCCTCGCGTCCTCGGCCGCATCGTGGTGGTTGAGCAGCGGGACGCCCGCTTCCTCGGCAGCGTACGGCAGGGAATTGGAGACGAGCGAGTAGCAGCGCCGGGACAGCATCACGGTGCAGACGTAGTCATAGGCGGGGCCGGGCAGGCCGGAGACTTCCAGGCCCGAGCGGATCACGCCGAGGTCGAAGGCGGCATTGTGGGCGGCCAGCACGTCGCCGCCGATGAAGGCCCCGATCTCCGGGAACAGCTCACCGAAGCGCGGCAGCCCGGCCACCTGCTCCGGCCGGATGCCATGGATCCGCACATTGTGGTGGTCGAAGCGGTCGTGGTTTTCCGGCGGCCGCATGAGCCAGGACGCCTCCTCGACCACGACGCCGCCGCGGACCTTGCTCAGGCCAACAGCGCACGGTGAACCGCGGAAGCCGTTCGCGGTCTCAAAGTCGATCGCCGTAAAGTCCAAACCCACGGGTCAACATTACCGCCGGATCGCAGCACGCCCGCACACCGGCCCGCTTTCCCGATGGGCCCGCCGCGGCCGCGGTGCCCGACGTCGGCCGTCAAGTACCCTTAACGAGTGAACCTAATAGCGATGAGCGACTTTGCCGTGTCCACAATCGGGGGCGCCGGCCCGGTGCAGCCGCACCTGGCCTCCTTCCTGCCCGACTGGCTCAACCCCCAGGTCTTCCTGGCCGACCCGGCCCTTGCACCCTGGGTCGTGCTGCTGGTCTGCGGCATCATCTTCGCCGAAACGGGCCTGCTTGTCGGCTTCTTCCTGCCCGGTGACTCCATGCTGTTCACGGCCGGACTGCTGGTCGCCACGGACACCATCAAGTTCAACATCTGGGCCTTCGCTGCGCTGATCATCGTTGCCGCGATTGTCGGCAACCAGGCCGGGTACCTGATCGGGTCCAAGGCCGGCCCGGCGATTTTCAACAAGCCGGATTCCAGGCTCTTCAAGCGCGAGAACGTCGAAAGTGCCCACGCCTTCTTCGAGAAGCACGGCGGCAAGGCCCTGATCCTGGCCCGCTTCGTCCCCATCATCCGGACCTTTGTCCCCGTGATCGTGGGGGTCGCCCAGATGGACAAGCGCAAGTTCTTCCTGTTCAACGTCATCGGCGCCGTGCTGTGGGGCGGCGGCGTCACCCTGCTCGGCTATCTGCTGGGCGACAAGGTGCCGTGGGTCCGCGAGAACCTGGACATCATCTTCATCGTGATCGTGCTGCTTTCGGTCATCCCGATCGGCATCGAGGTCATCCGCGGCTTTATCGCCAAGCGCCAGGCCGAGAAGCACGGCACGGACGCCGTCGACGAGTTCATCGAGGAGCACGAGCCCGAAGAAGAGCGCAAGACGCCGTAAGGCACCACGGCGTCAGCCGGTATTCAGCGGGTATTGGACAAAGGGAAGGCGCCCCACTTGGTGGGGCGCCTTCCTCGTTTAACGAACCGGATGCCGGGACTATCTCCCCGCCAGGGCCTCCACGATGGCCGGCAGCAGTGCCCGGAAAGCCTGGCCACGGTGGCTGATGGCGTTCTTCTCCTCGGAGCTCAGTTCCGCGCAGCTGCGGTCCAGGCCGCTCGGCTGGAGCACGGGGTCATAGCCGAACCCTCCCCCGCCGCGCGGTTCGCGCAGGAGCGTGCCCTCGAGCTGCCCGTATTCGACGACTTCCCGCCCCTCCCCGCCGGACGGGCCGGGCACGGCCAGCGCGGCGGCGCAGACGAACGCGGCGCCGCGGTACGCGTCCGGCACGTCGGCGAGCTGGGCCAGCAGCAGCTGCAGGTTCGCGGCGTCGTCGCCGTGCCTGCCTGCCCAGCGCGCCGAAAAGATGCCGGGCGCGCCGCCCAGCACATCCACGGCGAGCCCGGAGTCGTCGGCGATCGCCACGAGCCCGGTCGCCTGCGCGACGGCCCGCGCCTTCAGGAGCGAGTTCTCGGCGAACGTCACGCCGGTCTCGGCGACGTCGGGGGCGCCGACGGCGGACGCGTCCACCACCTGCGTGTCGACGTCGAGCCCGGGCACCTGTCCGCGCAGCAGTTCGCGGAGTTCGCGGAGCTTGCCCTGGTTGTGGGTGGCCAGGACCAGCACCGGCGCAGGACCGCTTCCTGTCACGGCGCCTCCGCCAGGGTCTCGCGCTGGATGGCGGCGAGCTGCTCCGTGCCCAGCAGGGCCAGGTCCAGCAGCTTGTTCAGCTCGTCGCGGTCGAACGGGGCGCCCTCGGCGGTGCCCTGGACCTCGACGAACTTTCCGGAGCCTGTCACGACGACGTTCATGTCGGTTTCCGCACGGACGTCCTCGACGTACGGCAGGTCCAGCATCGGGACGCCGTCGATGATGCCGACGGACACGGCGGCGATGGTGTCGATCAGGGGCTGGGCGTTGCGGGCAAGCATCTTGTTCTCACGGGCGAAGCGGATGGCCTCGGCCAGCGCCACGTAGGCGCCGGTGATGGCAGCGGTGCGGGTTCCGCCGTCGGCCTGCAGGACGTCACAGTCCAGCACGATCGTGATCTCGCCCAGGGCCTTGGTGTCGATGATGGAGCGCAGCGAACGGCCGATCAGCCGGGAAATCTCGTGGGTCCGGCCGCCGATCCTGCCCTTGACGGACTCGCGGTCCGAACGGGTGTTGGTGGCACGGGGCAGCATGGCGTATTCGGCCGTCACCCAGCCGCGGCCCTCGCCCTTGAGCCAGCGCGGGACGCCCGCAGTCAGGGAAGCCGTGCACAGCACCCGGGTGTTGCCGAATTCGATCAGGGCCGAGCCTTCGGCCTGGTTGGACCAGCCGCGGGTGATGCTGATCGGCCGGAGCTGGTCCGGGGTGCGGCCATCGGCGCGGATGACGGGGGCAGTGAGTGCTTCGGAAGTCATGCCTTTAGCTTATCGACTTGGCGCGGTGCCCCGGCGCGCGCCTGCTGTGCGGGGCAGGGCTTGGTCCGGCGGTTCAGACGGTGTAGTGCACGCCGGCCACGGCGACGGCGACGTCCCGGCTGAAGACGTCCTTGGCCTCGGCCATGACCGTCGTCGGAGAGGTCCACACCGGGATATGCGTCAGCAGCAGCCGCCGGGCGCCGGCGGCCTCGGCGGCTTCCCCGGCCCGTTTGCCGGTCAGGTGGACGTCCTTGATGCCGTCGTCGCGGCCCTCCTCGAAGGCCGCCTCGCAGAGGAAAAGATCGGCGTCCCGGGCGGCGTCCTCGAGGCCGCCGCAGGAGTCCGTGTCCCCCGAATAGCTCAGGACGCGGGTCACGGGCGTGCCGTCCTTGGCCGGTTCGGTGACCTCGACGCGGAGCGCGTAGGCCTCCTCCACCGGATGGTTCACCGCGTACGGCGTCACGGTGAACGGGCCCAGGGCCACGGGGGCGCGCTCGGCCCAGTTGGTGAAGTCGAACTCCTCGTGCATGCCCGGGTCGAGTTCCAGGCCGTACGCGGTGGCCATCCGGTCAGCCGTCGCGGCCGGTCCCCACACGGGGATCCGGCCCCTGCCCCAGCCGCCCGGCTTCCAGCGCACCGCGACGTGGAGTCCGCACAGGTCCATGCAGTGGTCCGGATGCAGATGGGTCAGGAAGATCGCATCGATGTCCTCCAGGTCCGTGTACCGCTGGATGGCGCCGAGCGCGCCGCTGCCCAGGTCCAGGACGATTTTCCAGTCCCGTTCGCCGTCGTTGGCGGTCAGCAGGTAGCACGACGCCGGCGAGCCGGGTCCCGGAAAGGATCCGGTACAGCCAACGATGGTCAGCTTCACGGGCCGGTCCTCCCCCGCAGGGAGGAAGCGCGGGAGGGGAGGGAGGAACCGCCGGAGGAAGGCGCCACGAAGTTGGAGATCCGCGGGCGTCCCGTGCCGGCCTGCGCGGCGGCGATCATCTCCGGGGTGATCCTGGCCAGGCTGCCCGTGGGGTACTGGGCCGCCACGTGGTCCACGTGGCGCACGCTGAGGACCTCCGGGCCCAGAAAGCGGCGGGCAAGGGCCTCGAACTGCGCGGCGTCCCCGGTGGCGATGAAGCTGTGCTCCGGCGCCGCGGCGTCCATCCGTTCCAGGCCACGGGAAGCCAGGGCACGGTAGACGTCCTTGGCTGTCTCCTCGGCGCTGGAAACGAGGGTGACCTCCTCCCCCAGGACGAAAGAGATCACGCCGGTCAGCAGCGGGTAGTGGGTGCAGCCCAGCACCACGGTATCCACGCCGGCCGCCTTGAGCGGCCCGAGGTATTCGCGGGCGACGGCGAGCAGCTCCGGACCGGTGGTGATCCCTGCCTCGACATAGGGCACGAAGGCCGGGCACGCCACGGAGGTGATCACCAGGTCCGGGGCAGCCGCGAAGGTGTCCTCGTAGGCCCGGGAGCCGATCGTGGCCGAGGTGCCGATGACGCCGACGCGGCCGCTGCGGGTGGCCGCGACGGCACGCCGGACCGCCGGCTGGATCACTTCGATCACGGGAATCCCGTACCGGGCCGTGTACCGTTCCCGGGCGTCGCGCAGCACGGCGGCGGAGGCGGAGTTGCAGGCGATGGTCAGCAGCTTCACGCCGGAATCCACCAGCTCGTCCATCACGCCGAGGGCGTTGGCGCGGACTTCGGCGATGGGCAGGGGCCCGTAGGGGCCGTGGGCCGTGTCGCCCACGTACAGGATGGACTCGTTGGGCAGCTGGTCGATGATGGACCGTGCCACGGTGAGGCCGCCGACGCCTGAATCGAAGACCCCGATGGGCCGCGATCCCATCGGCGTCGTCGATTCCGGGTGGCGGACTGCGGTGCTGCTCGCTGGGGAGTCCGCAACAGCTCCCGCTGCCGGATCCATGCTCGATGCTGAAGTCATGATTATTCGAGGATAGGGCTTAGCCCGGGGTGCGGCCATCACATTGTGGCGTCCGACTCATGTCTAATTTGTCACACGCCTGCCCCGGGCCCGGCCCATCGGACCGGTGTCCGGCCGGCAGTCGGCCGGCGGCCGGCGGCCGGCTGGCGCGTGCTCAGCGGCGCGGTTCGAGCGAGTGCAGCATCGCCTGGACCAGGGATTCCTGCAGCCAGGTGGTGAAGTTGTAGACCAGGGCCAGGTAGCTCTCCACGTCCTCGGCCTGGGACCAGTCCTGCATCAGGTGGACATGCCCGGCGTCCGCGTCGTCGCGGATGTCGAGGCGCTCGGCCAGCACCAGCCGGACATCGTTCAGGGCGGTGGACCAGTGCCGGGCATCGGCCGGTGTCAGCACCAGCTCGTCCTTGTCCAGGCCCAGCGCGGCGGCCTTCAGCGCGCCGACCTTGCTCTCCCGCAGCGAGCGCTCGGTGAGCCGGCGGAACTCCAGGGAGGCCTCGGCGTCGTTCTTCATCACGTTCGGCAGGAGCCGGCGCAGGGCGCGGTCCGTGGGTTCGCGGGCCTGCATGTCGAGCCCGACCAGCGCGGCCAGGGGGTCCTCGTCGACCCGCATATCCGGCTCCAGCATGGAGATGACGTCATCGAAAAGGCTGCGCAGCAGTTCCCGCTCGGCCGGCTCCAGCTGCCCGGTGATGCCCTTGCGTCCGTACTTGAATGCCTTAGCCACGTTTCCCTTTGCCCTTGCCCGATCCTGTGCTGCCGTCCCCGCCGGTGGCTTTTTCCACCGTGGCCCAGAGGCCGTAGCCGTGCATGGCCACGGCGTGCTGCTCCACCTGTTCCTTGCCGCCGTGCGCCACGATGGAGCGGCCCTTCTTGTGGACCTCCAGCATGAGCTTGTTGGCCTTGGCCTCCGAATAGCCGAAATAGCTGCGGAACACGTAGCTGACATAGCTCATCAGGTTCACCGGATCGTTCCAGATCACGAGGTTCCACGGGATGTCCGGGGCGGTCAAGACGTCCGTGGACGACGCTGTTCCGGTCTGGGTGCCGGCCCGGGTGTCGGGGCCGAGCGCAACGCTGAGGCTCATCTGTCCATTCTATGGGGATGCGCACTAGAGTGAATTTGTGAGTACCTCAGCTGGGTGGGACCGCCCCCGCACGTCCCTGTACACCGATCACTACGAACTGACCATGCTGCAGGGGGCGCTGCGGTCCGGCGCCGCCCACCGCAAATCGGTGTTCGAGGCCTTCGCCCGGCGCCTGCCGGACGGCCGCCGCTACGGGATCGTGGGCGGCACCGGCCGCCTGCTGGAAGGGATCGCGGACTTCCGCTTCGGCGGCCAGGAGCTGGATTTCCTGCGCCGGACGCACGTGGTGAACGAGGAGACGCTGGAATACCTTGCCGGTTACAGCTTCTCCGGCGACATCTGGGGCTACCCGGAGGGCGAGGCCTATTTCCCCAACTCCCCGGTCCTGATCGTGGAATCCACCTTTGCCGAGGCCTGCATCCTCGAGACCTACGTCCTTTCCGTGCTCAACCATGACAGCGCGATCGCCTCGGCGGCCTCCCGCATGATCACCGCGGCCGGCGGCCGCCCGTGCATCGAGATGGGATCGCGCCGCACGCACGAGGAATCGGCTTCCGCCGCTGCCCGCGCCGCCGTCATCGCCGGCTTCGACAGCACCTCCAACCTCGAGGCCGGGCTGCGCTTCGGGCTGAAAACCGTCGGCACGGCCGCCCACTCCTTCACCCTGCTCCACGACTCCGAACGCGAGGCGTTCGAGGCCCAGATCGCCGCGTTCGGCCCGGAAACGGCGCTGCTGGTGGACACGTACGACGTCGAGGCGGCCGTCCGCACCGCCGTCGAACTCGCCGGGGACAGACTCGGCGCCGTCCGGCTGGATTCCGGGGACCTCGTCGCCCAGGCGCAGTGGGTCCGCCGGCTGCTGGACGAGCTCGGAAACGAGCGCACCAGGATCGTGGTGACCTCCGACCTGGACGAATTCGCCATCGCCGCCCTGCAGGCCGCGCCGGTGGACTCCTACGGTGTCGGCACTTCCCTCGTCACCGGGTCCGGGGCGCCGACGGCGAGCATGGTCTACAAGCTCGTCAGCCGCACCGATGACGCCGGCGCGTTCGTCGCGGTGGCCAAGACCTCCAAGAACAAGACCGGCAAGGGCGGCCGCAAGTATGCGCTGCGCAAACTCAACGAACGCGGCACCGCAACCCAGGAGATCGTCGGGATCGGCCACCGTCCGGAGGACGACGGCAACGACCGTCCGCTGCTGCAGCAGTTCATCAAGAACGGCGAACTGCTGCCGGGCTGGACCGGCCCCGAGGGCGTGCTGCGCGCCCGCCAGCGCCATGCGGAGACCATGAAGGAGCTTCCTGCCGTGGTCAACCGGCTGCAGCGCGGCGAGGCAGCCATCCCCACCAGCTATGAGGAGAACTGATGTCCCGGGCCCTGATCATTGTTGACGTCCAGAACGATTTCTGCGAAGGCGGGGCGCTGCCCGTCGCCGGCGGGGCGGACCTGGCCGGAGCCATCAGCGAGTACGTCGACGCCCACCACGGCCAGTTCGACCACGTCGTGGCCACGCAGGACTGGCACATCGAGCCGGGCGCGCATTTCTCCGCGGAACCGGACTTTGCGGGCAGCTGGCCGCCGCACTGCGTGGCCGGCACGCGCGGCGCCGAGCTGCACCCGGACCTCGATCCGGAGTTCATCCAGGCCTACTTCCGCAAGGGCCAGTTCACCGCGGCCTACTCGGGGTTCGAGGGGGTCCTGGCCCCGGACGAGGCCGTCCCCACCGGGGACCGCAAGCTGGGGGCCATCCCGGCGGGCGGCGGTGGGGCTGGCAGTGCCGGCGTGGACAGCGACTTCGCAGGCAGTGATTTCGCCGCCGGTGATTTCGCCGCCAGCGAGGATGCGATCGGACTCGACGACTGGCTGCAGAGCCACGACGTCGAAGACGTGGTGGTCGTGGGCATCGCCACCGACCACTGCGTGAAGGCAACGGCACTGGATGCGGTCCAGGCCGGCTACTCGGTGACCGTGCTCCGCGGACTGACCGTGGGGATCGCCGAGGACCTCGACGACGCCGTCGCCGAGATGGAGTTCGGCGGCGTCGATATCGCCTGAGGCGCCTCCGGCCCCCTTGGCCGGGGATTCTGGCGACGCCTCACCGGAAACCGGAAAACAGGATCCTCACAGTAGACTCAAAATTCGTGCCATGACCGTCTGACCGCAAAACCCCCGGAGTACATTATGAAGAAGACCCTCACCCTCCTGATCGCCGCCGCGGCCCTGCTCGGCGCCGCCGGCTGCTCGGCCCCGACGATGAGCAACGCGGAAACCTGCGCCCGGATCCAGACCGTCGGCTCAGGCCCGACGTCCACCTCGGATAAGGCAGGGATGATCCGTCTCGCGAACCGGCTCCGGCCCATCAAAGCGACGGCCTCCGATGAGCTGCGGGCCCCGCTGCAGTCCTTCATCGACTACCTCGACGAATCCGCGAAGGGCGCCCCTGACGCCGGGAAGCTCCAGGACATGCAGCCCAAGTACACCGCCGCGGGCCAGACCCTCAGCACTGTCTGCGCCGCCGGGCAGTAGCGGGCGGACAGCGGCGCTTTACGGAAGTCCAAGGGACCGGGCCACCCCGGTCCCTTTTTCCTGCCCTGTTGTGGCCCGCCTCCCCGTTGCGGAACCATCAGGCCACCGTAATGTGAAAGAATCTATGCATGGATGCAGATAAGGCGATATGCGGGCGCGAGCCTGACAGCCAGTACGTGGAACTAGCGGTCGAGGTGTTTGCCATGCTCGCGGACGCCACACGGGTACGCATCATTCTTGCCCTCCGCGACGGTGAGCTGCCCGTCAACCGCCTGGCCGAACTCGTCGACAAGTCCCCTGCCTCCGTCTCCCAGCATCTGGCAAAGATGCGCCTGGGCCGCATCGTGACGACGCGGCAGGAGGGCACCCGGGTTTACTACCGCCTGGAGAACGAACACGCACGACAGCTCGTCTCTGACGCCATTTTCCAGGCCGAACACACCCTGGGCGGGACTCCCCGCCACCACCACCCGCAAGGCGCTGAGGACAAATGAGCACCCAACACGACCATCGCGAGCACGCCACGGACCACGGGCACGACCACCACGAGCATGCCGGCGATCACGGGCACGACCACCACGAGCATGGGTCCGGGCATTCCCACGAGCATGCCACGGGAATCAAGGGGTTTTTGTACGGACTGTTCGTCCCGCACACCCATGACGCCGCGGATGCCATCGATGACGCGCTCGAGGCCAGCTCCCAGGGCATCCGTGCGGTGAAAAACAGCCTCTTCATCCTGCTCGGCACCACCATCGTCCAGTTCCTCGTCGTACTGACCAGCGGCTCCGTGGCGCTTTTGGCAGACACCATCCACAATTTCTCCGACGCCCTCACGGCGGTACCGTTGTGGATCGCGTTCGTCCTTGCCCGCAGACCCGCGACCCGCCGTTACACCTACGGTTTCGGCCGGGCCGAAGACCTGGCCGGGCTCTTCATCGTCGTGGTCGTGGCACTCTCAGCCGTCATTGCCGGGTGGCAGTCCATCGACCGGCTGGTCCACCCGCAGCCCCTTCACAATCTGGGGTGGGTCGCAGCCGCCGGCCTGGCCGGCTTTGCAGGCAATGAGGCCGTGGCGATCTACCGCATCCGTATCGGCCGGAAGATCGGCTCCGCCGCCCTCGTCGCGGACGGGGTGCACGCCCGGATGGACGGATTCACCTCCCTGGCCGTGGTTCTCGGAGTGATCGGCGTCTGGCTCGGCTTCCCGCTGGCAGACCCGATTATCGGGCTGCTGATTGCCGCCGCCATCATCATTTTGCTGTGGGGAACGGTCCGCAGCATCGGCCGGCGGCTGCTGGACGGCATCGAACCTGACCTGCTGGACCGCGCCCGGTCGGCTCTGGCAGGCACGCCGGGGGTTCTCGCGGTGCCGGCGCTGCAGTTGCGCTGGGTCGGCCACCGTCTCCAGGGCAATGCCAGCATCCTGGTCGCTGACACGTCGCTCTCGGCGGCGGAGAACATCACCAAGGACGCAGAGCAGCGCCTCGGCCGGACCTTGCGCAATTTGGACAACATGGTCATCCGCGCCGCCGCCTCCCCCTCGCACGAGGAAGCGGCCAGCCCGGACGGGTCACTGCACCACCAGCATGGTTAATCGGGAACGCCCGATGGAGGGACCATGACGACCGATGGCATTCCGGCCCGGATCCCGGGCCACGGCAGCTTTGCTGTCACCGGGGCCGCCGCCATGATCGAGGTGTTCGGCGGCCTGCTGCACTGTTACCAGGGAAAAGGCGGCTGCCGCAGGCAAGGCCTCTATTTCTCACGGACCGAGCCCAGGAAACCCCTTCGCTGTCTGCTCGCCAACCCTGGCTCCGCCGGAACCGGCTTCCGTGAAACGGAAACACGTGACGCATGGAACCCCCGCAGCGGAGACGACATCATTGTCTGCGTCGGCCACGAACTGGCTCCCAGACTGGACGGTGCGGTCCTGGACTTCGATATCTGAACGAATCTGCACCCATGCCTGCTTGACAGTGATACCCCCTGGGGGTATCTTTTGAGGTGTTGTCAGTGAAGTGGTATGTCCAGGCCGGTGCAGCGCACCGCCGTCACAGCCGTTCAACCCCAGCGCCCATCACCTTCTTCTACAAGAAAATGGAAACTGACATGTGTGGATCTGAATCCCGGAAAGAATTACCGCTGCCCTCCTCCGCGTCCGGCTGCAGCTGCTGCTCGCCGCAGGTCCCGGACGAATCCCTGACCACCGCCGGATCCGCCGCCGATACTGCGGTCCATGACGCTGTCACCTCCGCCGGGTACAGCCTGATCCCCAGCTAGTCCGGTCCCGCCGGCCCGCAGATGAGTCCAGCGGCGGGCAGCAGCATCCTCAAGGAGAAACCATGGAAGAGCACACCAGGCACGACAACCACCGCGGGCACGCCCCCGTGTCCGAAGCTGACCACGCGGGCCACGCCAACCACGGCCAGGCCATGCCAACCGGGCACGCGCACACCGCCCTCGATGATGAACACGCGGTCCATCAGCACGGCCAGCACGCCGGGCACAGCACCGCAATGTTCAAGAACAAGTTCTGGCTCAGCCTGCTGCTCTCGGTCCCGGTGGTGTATTTCAGCCCCATGTTCGGCCACCTGCTGGGCTACCACATCCCGTCATTCCCGGGAGCGGCCTGGATCCCGCCGGTCCTGGGAACGGTGATCTTCTTCTACGGCGGCCAGCCTTTCCTCAAGGGCGGGCTGAATGAACTGAAATCCCGGCAGCCGGGCATGATGCTGCTGATCTCCCTGGCCATCACGGTCGCGTTCGGCGCGTCCTGGATCACGACCTTGGGTATCGGCGGGTTCAACCTGGACTTCTGGTGGGAACTGGCCCTGCTCGTCGTCATCATGCTGCTGGGCCATTGGATCGAGATGCGGGCCCTGGGCTCGGCCCGCGGCGCCCTGGACGCCCTGGCCGAACTGCTGCCGGACGAGGCCGAACGCGTCACCGGAGACGGCACGGAAATAGTCAGCCTCGCCGACCTGGCCGTGGACGACATCGTGCTGGTCCGCTCCGGGGCCCGCCTGCCGGCCGACGGCGAGATCACCGACGGGCAGGCCGAGCTTGACGAGTCGATGATCACCGGTGAATCCAAAACCGTCGCCCGCGGCCCAGGCGACAAGGTTGTCGCCGGAACCGTCGCCACCGACAGCGCGCTGCGGGTCAGGGTTGCCGCCGTCGGCCCGGACACCGCCCTGGCCGGCATCCAGCGGCTGGTCGCCGAGGCCCAGGCCTCCTCCTCCAAGGCACAGGCCCTCGCCGACAAGGCGGCAGCCCTCCTGTTCTACTTCGCCCTGGCCGCCGGCATCATCACCTTCGTCGCCTGGGTGCTGCTGGGCCACCCGGACGAGGCCGTGATCCGCACCGTCACCGTGCTCGTCATCGCCTGCCCCCATGCCCTGGGACTGGCGATTCCGCTGGTGATCGCCATCTCCACCGAACAGGCAGCCCGCGCCGGGGTCCTCATCAAGAACCGCATCGCCCTGGAGCGCATGCGCACCATCGACGTCGTGCTGTTCGACAAGACCGGCACCCTCACCAAGGGCCAGCCCGCCCTGACCGGCGTCGCCTCCGCCGGCGAGCTGACCGACGACGAGCTGCTCGCCCTGGCCGCCGCCGTGGAGGCGGACAGCGAACATCCCTCCGCCCGCGCCATCGTCACCGCGGCCCGGGAGCGCGGCCTGGGCATTCCCGCCGCCGCCGGCTTCGCGTCGCTGACCGGCCGGGGCGTCACGGCCGACGTCGGAGGGTCCGCCGTCGCCGTCGGCGGCCCGAACCTGATCGCCGCCGAAGGCCTGCAGATCCCGGCCGGACTGCAGGAGAAAACGCGGGCCTGGATCGACCGAGGCGCATCCGTGCTCCATGTGGTGCGCGAAGGCAGCGTCATCGGCGCCGTCAGTGTCGAAGACGAGATCCGCCCCGAATCCCGGCAGGCCGTCACCGCCCTGCAGAACCGCGGCATCAAGGTCGCCATGATCACCGGAGACGCGCAGCAGGTCGCCGACGCCGTCGCGGCGGAACTGGACATCGACGAGGTCTTCGCCCAGGTCCTGCCGCAGGACAAGGACAAGAAGGTCGGCGAGCTACAGGCCCGCGGCCTGAAGACCGCCATGGTCGGCGACGGCGTCAACGACTCCCCCGCCCTGGCCCGCGCGGACGTCGGCATCGCCATCGGCGCCGGCACCGACGTGGCCATGGAATCAGCCGGCGTCGTGCTGGCCGGCAACGATCCGCGCGCCGTGCTCTCCATGGTCGATCTGTCCCGTGCCAGCTACCGCAAAATGATCCAGAACCTACTCTGGGCGACCGGCTACAACATCATCGCCGTGCCGCTGGCCGCCGGCGTGCTGGCCTTCGCCGGCGTCGCGATCTCCCCGGCGGCAGCAGCGGTCCTGATGTCCGTCTCCACCATAGTGGTGGCCCTGAACGCCCAGCTGCTGCGCCGGGTGAAACTCAACCCGGAGCAGGTTCGTTGACCCTGAAGCCGCTGCGCGCAGCACCCGGCCGCGCCACGGCACCGACTGCCGCTAGCCTTGAAGCACCCCGACCCGCACCGAAGGAGGAACGTCATGACCGCGTCACACCGGAATTTCACGGCGGCGTTCCTTCGCCGTGCGGGTCTGCTGGTTGGCCTGCTGGCTGTCATGGCCGGGATCTTCGGCATGCACGTGATGACCGGAACCCACTCCATGCATTCCCCGGCCGCCGTCCCGGCCACCACCCCCGAAATCCACGCGGGCTCCGCGGCAACTGACGGCCACGCCGTCCATCAGGCGTCCGGCACCTCCGGGGCCCATCCCGCAGCCGAGCTTAGGGTCGCGGCCGATATTAACGACACGGCCGGGACAACGGCGCAGATGTGCTCCTGCCCCGACAGCGGCACCGGCATGCACGCCATGAGCGCGTCCTGCACCCCGTCGGTCAAAACCGGCTCATTGTCCGCCCCGCTGCCGGGCACCACCGTCTTCGGCATCATCTCCCACGCCAGGGCGGCCGGCACGGTCCCCCGACACTATTGCCATCTTCCCGACGGTCCTTCACCGGGTGAGCTGTCCATCAGCAGGACGTAAAACAGGACACCGCCGGAACGCTACGTTCCGGCGCGCACGTCCCGTCCTGATGCACCCCTGACCAACCGTCAGCCGCATTGCTGATGCACACCAGCTCCCCGCGGCGCCCTGCGCCACAACCGATTCTTTGAAGGACCTGATTTTCCATGAACAAGAAATTTCTAACCCTTTCCGCCACCGCCATCGCCGCGGCACTCGCCCTCGCCGGATGCACAACCGGCTCCTCCGGATCCTCTGCCACCTCCAGCAGCTCCGCCACCACCGGCAACTCCATGCCGGGCACGGACCACGGCCCGGGGATGATGTCCAGCAGTGCACCGGCCGCCACGGGCCACAACGCGGACGTCATGTTCGTCCGGATGATGATCCCGCACCATGCCCAGGCTGTGGAGATGAGCGACATCATGCTCAAGAAACAGGACATTCCTGCCGAGGTGACGGCCCTGGCCACCAAAATCAAGGCCGCCCAGGGCCCGGAGATCGAGAAGATGAACGGCTGGCTCACCAGCTGGAACGAACCCACGATGATGCCCTCGGGCCAGGCCATGGGCGGCGGCATGGAGGGCATGATGGGCGAGGAGGACCTGAAGAAGCTCGACGCCGCCCAGGGCACCGAAGCGGCGAAGCTCTTCCTGACCCAGATGATCGCCCACCATGAGGGCGCCGTGAAGATGGCCAGGACCGAAAGCACGGACGGAACGAACCCTGACGCGGTCCAGCTCAGCAAGGACATCGTCGCCTCCCAGGAAGCGGAAATCCAGGAAATGAAGGACCTGCTGGCCACCCTCTGACCGGCGTCCTCCGGCACCGGCCCCTTCCGGGCCGGTGCCGGCCCCTGCTTCCCCTGCCCCGCCCTGATCCCTGGAGTTCCCCATTGCCGTTCGCGCCCAAAACCCTGTCCCGCGCCGCAGCCACGATGGCCGCCACACTCGTTCTGGCCCTTGCCGCCTGCACCCCGGTCCCTGACCGGGCCGCCGACGCGTCCGCCACCCCGCAGGCCGGCACCGGCCTGCCCAGCACGCACATCCACGGGCTGAGCGTCAGGCGCGACACCAGCCAGGTGCTCCTGGCCACCCACCACGGGCTGTTCGACGTCACGGAAAAACCCGCCAGCAAAATCGGCGGCACGAATGACCTGATGGGCTTCACCGGCGCCAAAGACCACGGCGTCTTCTACGCCTCCGGCCACCCCGGAGTAGGCTCGGAGATGCCCAACCCGCTCGGCCTGATCCGATCCACCGACGGCGGCAAAACCTGGGAACAGCTCTCCCGGCAAGGCGAATCAGACTTCCACGCCCTCACCACCACCAAATCCGGCATCGTCGCCTTCGACGGCGAACTGCGCACCACCCCGGACGGCAAGACCTGGAAAACAGTGGCTGCCGCCTTCGCCCCGGCGGCCCTGGCCGGGCACCCCGACAGTGACACCGTTCTGGCCACCACCCCCGAAGGGATCCAACGCTCCGCCGACGGCGGCAACACCTGGGCGCCGGTGACATCCGGTCCGGTCATCCAGTTCGCTGCCTTCGCCAGCCCCGGGGAGGCCGCAGGGGTCGAACCCGACGGGACGGTCCGCTACTCCGCCGACGCCGGCGCGACCTGGACCCGGAAGGGCCGGATCAACGGGGAAGTCCAGGCGATAGCCGCCGTAGAGGGGACCGACGGAAACCCGTGGATCTGGGCCGCCACCGCCGACGGGATCGTCGTCTCCACCGACGCCGGGACCACGTTCCGGCCCTCCGACGCCTCCTGAACCATGGACATCGGAGAATTCTTCGCCTCCTGCATCCTGCCCTGATACTGGACGAACATCCCAGTGCCGCGGAATCGCCTCACACCAGCAACCATTTGTCCGATTCCTCCAATGCCCCAGAGCCTGTCCACAACCTTGGAACGGCAACACTTGTCCAGGGAACGGCCAGAGCCACGTGTTGCGCTTGTGGATATAGTTTTTGGGAGGTCGCGAAAGCTCGTGCAGGCTAAACTTTTTGGGCCGTGGAAATCGGTCGCCCCCGCACGCCTCGTTATCCCTTGCCAGGGACAATGAGGACCGGCCACTTCTTAAGGCGGATCAGGGACGCGGATACGGATCCTTCGAGGAGCCTGTCCGCCCATGCCAGGGATCCTGGCCAGCCGGCGCCGACAACGAGCAAGGATGCATCTGTGTTCTCTGCCAGGCGGCTGAGGGCCTTGGAGACGTCGCCGTTCAGCACGCGGAAGGACCACGCCTCCCCGGGCTCTCCGAGAACGGATTCCAGATTCCGTTGCAGTTGCCTGGATGGAAAGTCGGCCTCTTCATTGACCATCGGGTCCAGTGAAAGCGCTGTCCGTCGGCCCTCCGGCTCCCATTCCGTCAGGTAACTGGCTGGATCCACGAAGGCGCAGACAAGATGTTGTCCCAGGGCTGATGCGAGACCAGCAGCGGTGCGGATCAGATGCTCTGAGCACTTCCACCCGACTCCGAGCACGATTGGTCCGTCCGGCCATCCTTCATCCGGCATGGTGGCCTCTGGCGAGGCGCGCGGCGGCGATGAGTGTGGCGGTCCCGGTGGCGGCCGCCATGGCATAGGCGGTCCTGTCCGTGGTCTGGGTGATACACAGCGCGGCCAGTCCGCCGCGCGGTGCGCCCTCCGCGACCAGTGTCCGCGACAGCGCCGGTGCGGGCATGGGCTAGTTCCCGGTGAGCTCCGCGTAGAGCTTCCGGACCCGGGCCCGAATGTCGTCCCGTACCAGGCGCATGCGTTCCATGCCTTCGATGCCGCGTTCTGAGGGCTCGTCCGTTTCCCAGACTTCAAAACGGGTGCCTTCGTGGGGTTCAAGCTTCGCCTCGTTGCCCAGGACGATGACGGCGTCCACGGCGTCCAAAACCTCCTCGGTGACCGGCTTGGGGTGCTCGCCAGTGATTTCGATGCCGAGTTCGGTCAGAGACTCCACGGCCTGGGGATTCAGGGACTTACCCGGTTTGGTCCCGGCGGAGTAGACCGTCACGGCGCCGCCGGCCAGCTGCTTCATCAGGCCGGCGGCGAGCTGGGATTTGCCGCCGTTCTTGCTGCAGACGAAGAGGACGGCCGGGATCTTCGGTTCGTTGGTTGATTCCTGGGTCATGGGAGCGTTGTTTCCTGTGTGAGCAGTGAGGCGGTGAGGGTTTTGACCCGGTCGTGGATCCGGTCCCGGATGTCACGGACCGTTTCGAGGGGCTGATCGGCGGGGTCCGGCAGGTCCCAGTCCTCGTAGCGTTTGCCCGGATAGATCGGACAGGAATCGCCGCAGCCCATCGTGATCACCACGTCCGAGGCGCGCACGACATCATCCGTGAGCGGCTTGGGGTAGTCCTTGGTGAGGTCCAGACCCATCTCGGCCATCGCCGTCACGACGGCGGGATCCAGCTCGGCCGCGGGCAGGGAGCCGGCGGACCGGACCTTGATCCTGCCCTTGGCCTCGACGGTGAGCAGCGCGGCGGCCATCTGGGACCGGCCGGCGTTCTGCACACAGACAAACAAGACCTCGGGGACCTCGGAGGCGACGGCTCCCTTGGATTTGGCCAGGGCGTTCAGCCGGTCGTTCGCGAAGTGCTCGGTGGTGGCGGGCAGGTAGGCGCTGATCTTCGCGGTCCGCGCCAGGGCCGTGTACGACTCGAAGACGTAGCGTTCGACGGTTTCGGCGGCAAAGATGCCCGCGAACTTGTCGGCCAGACGGTTGCTGATGCGCTGCAGCAGCTCGGTGCTGTCCTGCAGCCCCCGGCTGGTTTCATACCGGTTTTCGTGGGGTTCAGTCATCTCAGCACTCCAAGGACGTGATTCATCGAAGGGAAGTCCGGATCAGTTGTTTCCGCCGGAACGGCCGTGGGACAGTCCGGTGGGGAAGCCGACGAGCACCGGCTCCGTTGTCGCGCAGCACGAGGACTCTGTTGCGACGGCGGCGGCTGCCGGGACGTCGCAGCTCGTGCCGGCGCCGGCGGAGCAGACCCCGGTCTCGGGGAGCTCGAGCTGGACCGTGTCGGCGGCTTCGCGGTCCCCGGCCAGCGCTGCCGCGACGGAGCGGACCTGTTCGTAGCCGGTGGCCAGCAGGAACGTCGGTGCCCGGCCGTAGGACTTCATGCCCACGATGTAGAAGTCCTGGTCCGGGTGGGCCAGAAGCCTGGCGCCGTGCGGGGCGACGGTGCCGCAGGAGTGGAATTCGGGGTCGATGAGCGGGCCCAGCTCCCGGGGCGCTTCGACGGCGGGGTCCAGGTCGAGCCGGATTTCACGCAGGATGTCCAGGTCCGGGCGGAAGCCGGTGCAGGGCACCACGACGTCGGCCTCCAGCGTCCGTCCGTCAACGGCTCCGACGGTCACGTGCGAGGCGAGGGATTTCAGCGAGCTGATGCCGAAGCCGGTGTGCAGTTCAATGGTTCCTGCCTCGACGAGGCGGCGCAGGCGGGCACCGAGCTGGCCGCGGGCGGGCAGCCCGTCGGCGTCGCCGCCGCCGTAGGCCTTCTCGGCGGACGCGCCGCGGACGGCCCACAGGATCCGGGTGCCCGGGGCGTCCCTGGCCAGGTCTGCGAGGTTGATCAGGGTGTTCGCGGCCGAGTGGCCGGCGCCGACCACGAGGACCCGCCGCCCGGCAAAGGATGCACGGTCCCGGCCTGTCACGTCCGGAAGGGGCGGGGAAATCCGGTCCGCGGCGGCCTCCTCGCCAATGGCCGACAGCCCGGAAGTGCCCAGCGGGTTGCGGATAGACCAGGTTCCGGAGGCGTCAATGACCCCGGCCACGGTGTGGTCGCGGGTTTCTCCGTCCTCGTGCTCGACCCGGACGACGAACTGGGTGGTGTCGCGGTCCCGGGTGTGGGTCTTGTCCATGCCGGCACGGGTCACGGCGATGACCCTGGCACCGGTCTGCAACCGGGAGGCGATCTCGGGCAGTGCTGCCAGCGGGGCCAGGTACTGGTCGATGAGGTCCCCGCCGTAGGGCAGGGCCGTGGGCCGGGGTGATTCCCAGCCCGTTGCTTCGAGCAGGCGGACGGCGGCGGCGTCGAGGTTGAACCGCCACGGAGAGAACAGCCGGATGTGGCGCCACTGCCCGATCGCGGCGCCCGCGGACGCGCCCGCTTCGAAGATCAGCGGCTCCAGGCCGCGTTCGAGCAGGTGGGCCGCGGCGGCCAGGCCCACGGGGCCGGCGCCGATGACGGCAACGGGAAGGTTCTTCGCTGAATCCAAGGTGTCCTCTGTTTCATCCGTAGGTGTGGCGGTTGTCTCGGGAGGGGCCTGCCGGTCCCTTGCGGGGCCGGCAGGCTGCGGGGCGGTCAGCAGCAGCCCTGCTCATCATCCGGGCAGTCGTCGCAGCAACCCGAGTCGCCGCAGCATCCTGTCGTCATTCGGCTCACCCCCTCTCCGTTCTCAGGTCAGGCGTGGGTGGGTTCCTCGACCAGGGCGGTGGCGATGCTGTCGGCGTCGTCCAGCGCGGCGAGGTAGCGTTCGGCGTCCAGGGCGGCGGCGCAGCCGGTGCCGGCGGCGGTGATGGCCTGGCGGTAGCGGTGGTCCACCGCGTCGCCGCAGGCGAAGACGCCGGAGAGGTTGGTGACCGTGGTGGGCGCGTCGACCTTGATGTAGCCCTCGTCATCCAGCTCCACCTGCCCGGCCACGAGTTCGGTGCGCGGCACGTGCCCGATCGCGACGAAGATGCCGGTGGCGGCCTGCTCGCGGGTTTCACCGGTGACGGTGTCCTTCAGGGTCACGCCCGTGACCTTCCCGTCGCCATGGATCTTGGTGATGGCCGAGTTCCAGGCGAAACGGATCTTGGGGTTGTCCTTGGCGCGCTGGGCCATGATCCGGGAGGCGCGCAGCTCGCCCTTGCGGACCACGACGGTCACGGACTTCCCGAAGCGGGTCAGGAAGGTGGCTTCCTCCATGGCGGAGTCCCCGCCGCCGACGACGATGATGTCCTGCTCGCGGAAGAAGAACCCGTCGCAGGTGGCACACCAGGAGACCCCGTGGCCGCTGAACTTCTTCTCCTCGGGCAGGCCGAGCTCCTTGTAGGCCGAGCCGGTGGCCAGGATGACCGCGGGCGCCTCATAGGTTTTCCCGGCGCCGGTGACCACGCGCTTCAGGTGCCCGGCCAGCCGGACCTCCGTGACGTCGTCGAAGACCACCTGCGCGCCGAACTTCTCGGCCTGGGCCTGCAGCCCGTCCATGAGCTCCGGTCCCTGGATGCCGGCCGGGAAGCCGGGGAAGTTCTCCACCTCGGTGGTGTTCATCAGGGCACCTCCCGCGGTGACCGCCCCGGCGAGGACGAGGGGCTTAAGACCTGCCCGGGCGGCGTAGATCGCCGCGGTGTAGCCGGCAGGGCCGGACCCGATGATGATCAGCTGTTCAGAGTTCTCGGTGTCGCTCACGGGACGTCTCCTGGTGCTCGGTAGCGGTTACTTGGCGGCGGGGGTGAGGGACGCGATGAGTTCCTCGATGCGGCCCCTGATCTCGTCGCGGATGGGGCGGACGGCGTCCACGCCCTGGCCGGCGGGATCTGCCAGGACCCAGTCCTCGTAGCGCTTGCCGGGAAAGTAGGGGCATTCGTCGCCGCAGCCCATGGTGATCACGACGTCGGATTCCTTCACGGCCTCGGTGGTGAGGACCTTCGGGATTTCGGCGGACATGTCGATGCCGACCTCGGCCATGGCCGCGACGGCGGCCGGGTTGACCTTGTCGGCGGGCTGGGAGCCGGCGGAGCGGACCTCGATCCCGCCCTGGGCGAGGGTGGTGAGGAAAGCCGCGGCCATCTGGGAGCGGCCGGCGTTGTGGACGCAGACAAACAGGACGGAGGGCTTCCTGGTGGTTTCGGTGCTCACGGGGTTCTCCTGGGTTCAGTTGGGTAACGCGAATCTGGTTAAGGTCTTCGCCCGCCCCCTGCCTCGGTCATCAAAGATTGATGATGATCGATACAGTGAGTATCGGACTATAGATTGATGATTGTCAATATTCAGGTAATTCGGGCTTCATGACCCGTCCGGACTTCCGGCTGCCCGGATGAACCTGGCGGAACCCCTTGCCCGGGGAGGAAGGGCCTGGGCAGGTATCGTGTCGGGTCGTCGGTTGGGTCAGGCGGCGAGCACGCGTGGTGCGAGGTCATTGATGCGGGTGGCGATGTCTCTGAAGGCGTTCTCGAAGGCTTCCTCGGTACCCTGGCGCAACGGATCCGGCACTGACCAGTGGACGCCGCCCAGGCCGGCCAGCTCCTCATGGGCGTTGTCGCACACGGTCACCACGAAGTCCCCCTCCCCCGCCACCTGCTCCAGCCTGCGCGGAGGAAGGTCCCCGAGCTCCATGCCGTGACGGCGGGCGACGTCGATGGCGCCCCGGGCGATGCGCTCCGCGGGGTGTGTTCCCGCCGACGTTGACGGGATTTCGCTGACCTGCTGCCAGAGCGCGGCGGCCAGCTGGGACCGGGCACTGTTGCGCGTGCAGACGAACAATACGCGGCGGGCCCCGTGTTCAGCCCCCGGCACCAGGCCCTCCAGTGCCCCGGCAGCAAGCCGGATATAGCTGCGCCGCCTGTCGGCTTCGGAGCGGTGGCGGGTTGCCAGCCCGGCCCCTTCCAGCACGCGCAGATGGTGGGACAGCAGATTCGACGGCATCCCCAGCTCGACCTGCAGCTCGGTCGGGGAGAAGTCCCCCAGGGTCAGCAGATCGACAATCCGCAGCCGCGCAGGATCGGCAAGGGCCGCGTGCCTGGCGACCCGCACCTGAAACTCATCGCTTGTCTCAATATTCATTGGTTCAATTTTGACTGAGTTAATTCTTTCAGTCAAGCTGTTGCTATGACTTTAACCCAGCCGCCCCTGTGGCGCCGCGCCATAGCCGAACTCCTCGGCACCAGCCTGCTCGTGATGATCGTCGTCGGCTCCGGGATCGCCGCACAGCAGCTCTCCCCCAATGACGTTGGCCTGCAACTGCTCCAGAACAGCACCGCCACGGTGCTGGGCCTCTCGGTCCTGATTCTGGTGCTCGGACCCGTCAGCGGCGCGCACTTCAATCCCGCGGTATCCCTCGCCGACTGGATCCTGGGCCGGCGCAGCGGCTCCGGACTGACCCTGCCCGAGCTGGGCACCTATATGGTGGCCCAGACCGTGGGCGCGGTCAGCGGCAGCGTGGCCGCGAACGCCATGTTTGAGGTGGGAACCTCCATCTCCGCCAAGGAGCGCGCAACCACGGGGCATCTGCTCGGTGAAGTGATCGCGACCGCCGGGCTCATACTGCTGATCTTCGCCCTGGCCGCCACCAAGCGGGGCGTCCTCGCCGCACCGGCCGTGGGCGCTTACATCGGAGCCGCGTACTGGTTCACGTCCTCGACGTCGTTCGCGAACCCGGCCGTGACAGTCGGCCGCATCTTCAGTGACACCTTCGCCGGCATCGCACCGGCGTCCGTTCCCGGCTTCGTCCTGGCCCAGCTGATCGGCGCGGCAGCAGGCCTTGGCCTCCTCCTCATCCTATTTCCCGCCGCATCCCGCGCCGCGGACGACGTCGTTCTCCCGCACAATTCCGAAACGGCCCGCTCGTAGCCGTCGCCCGCACCGGCGGGCCAGCCGTGTGCGCCTCCGCATCAAAAGAACCTGCACCGGGGAGCCGCTCCGGCCGGGAGCCTTGCGGCTCACACATTGATGATGGTCAATATTCCGGCATAATGGGTACATGAACTCGCTGCCCATACTCGCACCGGCCACGGATGAAGCCTGCTGCGCCCCGGGAGGGCCGCCTGCTCTGGGCGCTGAAGAGGCGAAGCGGAAAGCCCTGGTCTTCAAGGCGCTGGCCGATCCGAACCGGCTGCGGCTGCTGTCCATGGTCAAGGCCGAAGCCTCCGGTGAATCCTGTGTGTGCGACCTGACTGGGCCGCTGGAGCTGGGCCAGCCCACCGTCTCCCACCACCTGAAAATTCTGGTCGAGGCCGGGCTGCTGCACCGAGAAAAGCGCGGCACCTGGGCCTATTACTCCCTGGTCCCGGGAGCCCTGGAACAGACGGCCGGACTCCTGGCGACCCTGTGACCGCGCCGGGACCGTCCGCGGTCACGATCCGTCCCATGCGCGACGATGACTGGCCGGCCGTCCAACGGATCTATAGTGAAGGAATCGCGACCGGCCACGCCACCTTCGAATCAGAGGCACCCGACTGGGAAGGGTTCCACACCTCGAGACTGCCCCGCCACCGGCTCGTCGCCGAAGCCGCAGAAGGCAGGATCCTTGGCTGGGCTGCCGTCTCCCCCGTCTCCGCCCGCCCTGTCTACTCCGGCGTGGTCGAACACTCCGTCTACATCGCAGCCGTTGCACGCGGGCTCGGCCTGGGCGGAGCGCTGCTGCGGGCTTTGGCAGACTCCACGGAGGCTGACGGGATCTGGACCATCCAGGCCAGCGTCTTCCCCGAAAACGAAGCCAGCCTCAAATTCCACCTCGCCAACGGCTACGTCGTCGTCGGGCGCAGGCACCGTATCGCCAGGATGACCCACGGTCCACTCACGGGGCAGTGGCGCGACACCGTCCTGATCGAACGCCGGTCCCCCGCCATCTGAACAGCTATGTGGCCGGCCCCGCCTCAAGTGACCGGCGAATACTGTCTTTTGCCCCTAATGCTGTCAAACGCGCGGGCCCCGCCCTGTCGCGGCCCATAATGAAGCCATGCGCAGCGAACCCCGGACCGCAGCCGGGTCCAGACCTGAAGAAGGGGACGGCACGACGTGGAACCAACCAAAGCGGAAATCGTGGCCGGATACAGCCACTCCCGCCACGCCCTCGACACGTGGCTGGAGAGCGCGACGGCCGCGGATCTTCGACGCAGGAGTAACGGAACCCGGTGGACCAACGAAGAACTGCTCTTTCACATGGTTTTCGGATACATGGTCGTCCGCTTACACTTCCGATGGTCCATGTCATCAGCATGCTCCCCACGCCCGTCGGCAAAGCCTTAGCCGCCGTGAAGGGGGGCCGCGGAAACCCGTGGATCTGGGCGGCCACGGCCGAAGGGATCGTGGTCTCCACCGACGGCGGCACCACGTTCCGGTCCTCCGACGCCTCCTGAACCACGGACATCGGAGAATTCTTCCGGAGCACATGTCTCCGACGTAGAATCATGCTGGACAGAGAGAGCCAGCCAGTGCAGCGGCGCGGCTAACCCAAGGAGGACTCCAATGAGCCATGCAACGACCAGGCCTGTGGCTGCTGCCGCCGCGCAGACCCTTTTCCGGGTCGCCCTCGGAGGCGTACTCATCGCCCACGGATCCCAAAAACTCTTCGGCTGGTTCGGCGGAGGAGGGATCGAAGGCACCAGCAAGGGCATGCACGCCATGGGCTTCCGCCCCGCAAAACCCAGCGCCATACTCGCCGGCGTGGGTGAAGCTGGAGCGGGTTTTGCCCTCGCCCTGGGGCTGGCCACTCCGGCCGCCGGCGCCGCCGCCGCAACCACGATGGGTGTCGCGGCGAGCGTCCACGCTCCCAACGGCTTCTTCGCCACAGAGGGCGGCCTCGAGTACCCGGCGGTGCTGGGCCTGGCCGCAGCCTCGTTCACCCTTGGAGGGCCCGGACTCTTCTCCCTGGATGCGCTCACCGGTCATGTCCTGGACCGGCCATGGATGCGGGCGGTCGCTTTAGCCGTGGTCCCCGCAGCAATCGGGGTCCAGGTCTACCGCCGGCGTAAAACCCTGACCAATGACAGGATTGCACCGGCTTCCGGCACCGCGGTGGACGACGGCTCAGCCAATCCCGGCACGCCCTGACCTGCCCGTAGCTCCGGCCATGGAACGGCCGGGACCAGCTACTTCCGGCCGATGAACCAGTCCTGGAGCTTCCGCAGGCGCGTCTGCAGCTGCTCCTCGTTGGCCTGCGCCACGGCCGGGCCGCCGCAGACCGTCCGGAGCTTGGTGTGGACGACCCCGTGCGGGGTGCCGGTGCGCGCGGACCAGGCCGCAACGTTCTTGGCCAGTTCGGTGCGCAGGTCCATCAGCATCCGGTGGTCAGGCACGGCTGGCACCGGGGCAGCGGCAACAGGCTGCGTGCCACGCGCGTTCTTCCGGTTCAGCTGCTCGTGCTGGCGCTGGCGCAGCAGCGTGCCGACCTGGTCGGCGTCGAGCAGGCCGGGGATTCCGAGGAAGTCGAGCTCATCCTCCGAGCCGACCTCGCCGCCGGTGCCGAACTCGCCGCCGTCGAACAATACGCGGTCAAAGGACGCCTGGGAATCGAGCGCCTCGAACTTGCCCTTGGTGAGCGAATCGGAGGCTTTCTCCTCGCGGTTCGCCTCGTCCATGAGCGAGTCCTCGGGGTTGAAAAGGCCGTCGCCGTCTCCGTCCTTGTCGGGCCGGTCCAGCGCGTGGTCCCGCTCGGCCTCCATCGAGTTGGCCAGCGCCATCAGCTGAGGAACGGAGGGCAGGAAGACCGACGCCGTCTCGCCTCGCTTCCGGGCCCGGACGAAGCGGCCAACGGCTTGGGCGAAGAACAGCGGCGTGGCGATGGAGGTCGCATAGACCCCGACGGAGAGCCGCGGAACGTCCACGCCTTCGGAGACCATCCGGACGGCCACCATCCAGCGCTTCTCGCTGGCGGTGAATTCCTCGATCTTGCTGGAGGCCTTGGCGTCATCGGACAGGATGACGGTGGGCGATTCCCCGGTGATTTTCTTCAGCTGCCCGGCGTAGGCCCTGGCGTCCTCATGGTCTGTGGCGATCACGAGCCCGCCGGCGTCCGGGACGCTGCGGCGCACCTCGCTGAGCCGTTTGTCCGCCCCGGCCAGCACGGCCGGGATCCACTCGCCGGCAGGGTTGAGCGCCGTGCGCCAGGCATGGGCGGTGATGTCCTTGGTGACCGCGGATTCGCCGAGCGACGCGGCCATTTCCTCCCCGCCGCTCGTGCGCCAGCGCATCTGGCCGGAGTAGGCCATGAACATGACCGGGCGGACCACGTGGTCGCGCAGCGCCTTGCCGTAGCCGTAGGTGTAGTCGGCCTTGGAGCGCCGGATGCCGTCGCGGTCCTCGGCGTATTCCACAAACGGGATCGGCGAGGTGTCCGAGCGGAACGGCGTGCCCGTCAGGGACAGCCGGCGGGCGGCCGGTTCGAAGGCCTCGCGGAGCCCGTCGCCCCAGGACAGGGCCTCGCCGCCGTGGTGGATTTCGTCCAGGATGACGAGGGTGCGGGCGGCCTCGGTCTTGGCCCGGTGCAGCATGGGCTTGCTGGCGACCTGCGCATAGGTGACCGCGACGCCGATGAAGCCGCGGCCGTGCTGGCCGTCGGCGTTCTTGAAGTTCGGGTCGATGGCGATGCCGACCTTGGCTGCCGCATCGGCCCACTGGCGTTTCAGGTGGTCCGTGGGCGCTACGATCGTGACCCGCTTCACGGCGCCGGAATCGATCAGCATGGACGCCACCCGCAGCGCGAAAGTCGTCTTGCCGGCGCCCGGCGTAGCGACGGCGAGGAAATCCTTGGGGTGGGTGCTGAAGTAGCTGTCCAGTGCTTCCTGCTGCCAGGCGCGGAGCTTGGGCGCGGTGCCCCAGGCGGCCCGCTCGGGATAGGCCGGGGGAAGCGTCGGGCCGCCAAAGAGTGTCTCTGTCACTTAGGTCCCTTCCATTCCGCGCATGGCTGCGGCTGACGGAGAAACCCAACGAAGCACAAAAACACCTATCTTTTCGGATGAAACGGACAGCAGGTAGCGGGCGACGGGCCCAGCCTGGCCGCCAGGAGGCACAACAATGCCCGGTGGCTGGTGGAAAGCGGGGAGCCGTGGACGGGCGCAGCGCGGACCTACCGGCAACGCCGTGCTGCTACATCACGGTGCTGCTAAATCACGGTGCTGCTGCGTGACGCTGCCGGGTGCCGCCTACTTGTCGCCGGAGCCGCCGCCGTCTTTGCCGGGGCGGAGTCCGTCGTAGACTTCCTTGCATTCCGGGCAGACAGGGAACTTCTTCGGGTCTCGGCCGGGCGTCCAGACCTTGCCGCAGAGGGCAATCACAGGCTCGCCGGACAGCGCCGATTCCATGATCTTTTCCTTGCGCACATAGTGCGAGAATCGCTCCCGGTCGCCGGGTTCCACTTCCTGGCGCAGTTCCTCGCGCTCGATCGTGGCAGTCGACGTCCCGGCTCCGGAGAGCTCACGCATCGGGTCGTTTTCGAGGGGATCGGTCATGCTGGTCATGCCACCCATCTTAGCCGCTGCGACGGACAGGGCCACGACAGCGGTTTCTACAGGGTGGAGTCACATGACTTAATGGACGCTTCTGTCCCATGACCCCGCAGACACCCTGTCCCGGGACCCCGTGGACTCCGGGGGCGGTGTTTGCTGCCGCGCAGGAGCAATCCCGACCCGGATATCAGGATCCGCCATGCCATGGCCACCTGGCCCGGGCCTCCCGCGCGGGGCGGGTTGCGCGTCATCAGCCACACCAGACGGGAACAGTCCACGAAGTCCTAAGACATGACACGGCGGTTTCTACAGGGTGTCCTACAGGCCCTCCCACGGAGGCTTGTTGTCATAGCTGTGGCGGTAATAGTCGGCGAGCCGGAGCGAGGACGCAGCAGCCTCGTCCAGCAGGATCGTGGCGTGCGGATGCAGCTGCAGCACCGAGGCGGCGCAGATGGCGGCGACCGGGCCCTCGACCAGGTCCCGGACGGCCTGCGCCTTCTGGGCGCCGGTGGCAAGGAGGATCACATGCCGGGCGTCCAGGATGGTTCCCAGCCCCTGCGTGAGCGCGTGGCGGGGGACCTCGGCCAGGCTTCGGAAAAACCGGGCATTGTCCCGGCGTGTCTGCTCGACCAGCGTCGTGATCCGGGTCCGGGAGGCGAGGGAGGAACCGGGCTCATTGAAACCGATATGGCCGTCCGTGCCGATGCCCAGGAGCTGCAGGTCCACTCCCCCGGCGGCACGGATGGCATCCTCATAAGCCTGGCAGGCCGCGGGGATGTCGGCTGCCGTGCCGTCGGGTCCGTGGACGTTGGCCGGGCCGATGTCCACCCGCCCCGTGAACACGCGCCGGATGACCTCGCGGTAGGACTCGGGGTGGCCGGCCGGGAGCCCCACGTATTCATCGAGCGCGAAGGCACGCGCCAGGCTGAAGTCCAGGCCGCGCTGCTCATGCCGCAGCACCAGCTCGTCATAGACGGGCAGCGGCGAGGAACCTGTGGCCAGCCCCAGGACGGCGTCGGGCTTGCGACGGAGCAGGGCTTCAACCGCGTCGGCCGCCAGGGAGGCGATTGCCTTGCTGCCCGGAAGGATGACGACTTCCATGATCCCTGCCTTTGCTGTGTGCCGTGACGTTCTGTGCCGTCACGTTATGCCGCGACGTGCGGAGCCCGCGGGCCGCCGGGTGCGGTGCGGGCCGTGCGTCTTACTGGCAGGCTATCGCAGCGAGCCGGTCCTGTCCCGGGCGGCCTTAGAACGAGTGGCGCGGGACGGCCCGCTCGTACTGCGGCGGCCACGCCAGCTCGTGTCCGAGTTCAAAGGCGGCCCGCAGCCACCAGTGCGGATCGCGCAGTGCGGCACGGGCGATGAACACGCCGTCCGCCTGGCCGGTCGCCACGGCGTGTTCGGCCTGGCCCGCCGAGGTCAGCAGGCCGACGGTACCGGTCCGGACGCCGGTTTCCCGCCGGATCCGCGCGGCGAAGCCGGTCTGGTAGCCCGGTCCGACCGGGATCTGCTGGTGCGCCACGGCGCCTCCGCTGGAGACATCCAGCAGGTCCACCCCGTGCTCCGAGGCCGCACGCGCCAGCCGGACCGAGGCCTCGACGTCGATCCCGCCCTCGGCCCAGTCCGAGGCGGAGATCCGCAGCAGCAGCGGCATGGAGTCGGGAATGACGTTCCGGACGGCGTCCACGACGGCGAGCGTCAGCCGGTTCCGTCCGGATTCGTCCCCGCCCCAGCCGTCGGTCCGGTCATTGACCAGCGGGCTCTGGAACTGGTGCAGCAGGTAGCCATGGGCGCCATGGATTTCAACGGTGTCGAATCCGGCGTCGACAGCGCGGACCGCGGCGGCGGCGAAATCGGCGATCACGGCGTCGATGTCCTCCACCGTCATGGCCGACGGGGCGGCGTAGCCGTCAAAAGCGCCGGTGCCGGGGCCCACGGTGCCCCAGCCGCCGTCGGACGCCGGCACGGAGCCGTGCTTTCCGGAGAACGGCCAGTAGGAGGACGCCTTCCGGCCGGCGTGGGCCAGCTGGGTGCCGATCTTCGTCCCGGCGGTGCCGTGGCGGTGGACGAAGGAGGTGATGCGTTCCCAGCCGGCCGCCTGCTCGTCGTTGTAGAGGCCCGCGTCCAGCGGGCTGATCCGGCCCCCGGGGTTGACGGCGGCCGCTTCCGTGACGATGAGGGCCGCTCCCCCGGTGGCGAACGAGCCCAGGTGCATGAGGTGCCAGTCGTTCGGGACCCCTTCTCCGGTCTCGGGTCCGCAGCTGTACTGGCACATCGGCGATACCCAGCCGCGGTGCTGCAGCCGCAGGGACCGCAACTCCAGCGGCTTGAAGAGGGCAGAGCCCATCAGAAGAGGACCCGGGCGAGGTTCTGGCGTGCCTTGGCGACGCGCGGATCCGCGGTGCCCACGACGTCGAAGAGTTCCAGCAGCCGGACCCGGGCAGTTTCCCGCTCCGGGCCGAAGTTCCTGCCGATGAACGCGACAACCCGGCCCAGGCCGTCCTCGACATGCCCGCCCGCGACGTCGAGGTCGGCGACGCCTAGCTGGGCGTCGAGGTTGTCCGGCTCGTCGGCGGCTTTCTGGCGCAGCTCTTCGGTGTCCGCGGCGGAGAGCGGCTGGAGCCGGCCCATGAGCTCCACCTGGGCCAGCCCGGCCTTGGCATCGGCGTCGGCCGGCATCTCGTTCAGGGCCTGCCGGTAGGCCGCGGCAGCCGCCGCGTAGTCGCCGGCTTCGATGGCGTCGAACGCGGCCTGGTGCAGGGGCGGAAGCGGCGGGAGGGCCGCTTCGGCCGCCCCCTCGGAACTGCCGGGGCCGCCGGCGCCGATCCGTCCGGTCACGCCGTTCGCGGCGGCGACCTTCAGCAGTTCATCGAGCAGGCTGCGGACCTGCTGCTCCTCGGCGCCGCCCTGGAACAGAGGCACCGGCTGGCCCTTCACGAGGGCGACGGCGGTGGGCACGGCCTGCACCGCGAACGCCTGCGCCAGCTGCGGGAAGGCTTCGATGTCGGCGGCGCCGAGGACCAGCCGGCCGTCGTAGCTGTCCACGATCTGCTCGAGGGACTCCACGAGCTGGCCGGAGCCCGGCGAATAGGCCGCCCAGAGGGCGATCACCACGGGCACGGTGCCCGAGAGCTCCACGAGCTCCTGGAAGTTGGCCTCGGTGACGTCCACGCGCAGCGGATGTCCGTGCGCCGCGGGTTCGGCTCCCGCGGCGGGGGCACCACCGGCGGTGGCACCACCGGCGGGGGCACCACCGGCCGGATCACCGGCCGACGGCGGCGCCGGACGCTGTTTCAGGGAGGACAGATCGACGGCGCCGCGCAGGTTATGCGGGTTGGCGGCAGCTGGCGGGACCGGGCGGGAAGCTGGCGAAGTCATAGCTCCACTCTAGCCACACCGGCCCCTGCCGGTGCTATCTGGAACAGCTCCCGCCACTGTTTGAACGCCGCTACTTGAAGCTGGCCCCGACCAGGCCGCGGGTGGCCGCCACCAGTTTCATCGGGTCCGTGGACCCGGTCGGCGGGATGTAGACGGCCACGGACTCGGCGAAGGTCAGCACCATGCCGGTGCCCGTCTCCTTGCCGCCGGCCAGGGCAGCCGCGTCGTCACCGATGGTCAGCTTGTCGCCGGGGGCCTTGGGGGTGCCGTCGAACGCGAAGTTCAGGCGTCCCAGGGCCAGCGCCCCGCCGTCGGCCGTGCGGAACACCACGGTGTTCTCCGGAACCGGCTTGTGCGTGAACGAGAAGGTCCCGTTCACACCGGTGCTGACGGCGTCGGCCTGGTACGCCAGGGTGTCGGCAATGTACGGGGAGGACGCGCCCTCCACGAGCTTGTCCTTGAAGCCGGAGTCGGCAGAGGTCAGGCGGTCGCCCAGCCCGGCGAGTGCTTCCTCACCGCTGTAGGTCAGCCCGGACTTGGCGGAAGGGGCCAGCGTCTCGATGCCGCCCCGGGCGATGCCGGGGAACGTCGTCCCCGGCTGCAGCGGCGTGGTGCCCACGAGCTTGTAGTTCTCGCGGGGGGAAGCCTGGGTCAGGGTGAGCAGCTGCGGAACAACGTTGCCCTCGCCCTGCGTGACGGCCAGGACCGAACGCGGCCAGCTCCGTTGCTGGGTGACGACGGTGGTCAGGAGTTTCGTGGCGCGCACCGGCATCCGGGCCCCGTAGGAGCCGACCTGGGAACGGATCTTGTAGTTCTGCGTGCGCACTTCGAGTTCGGTCTGCCCCACGCGCGGCTGGAGCTTGCTTGCGTCCTTGGCTGCGTCGCCGGCATCGACGGCGCCGGAAACCTGTTCCAGGATGCGGCGGAACTGCGCGTCCAGCAGCACGGGGGCGTGCGGGGCCTTGTCCGCTGCAGCGGTGGAGGAGGTGCTCGGCGAGGGCGACGGCGTCTGGCCGGCCTGTGCCGCCACGCCCGTTCCGGTGACGGCGGCGGCCGTCAGCACTCCGATGACACCGACGACGCCGGGCCGGCGCAGCCGCCCGGTGCTCCGCCCGGGGGCGTTCCGCTCGGCGGCGGTGGTATCCGTCGGCTTGGCCGCGGCCGGCGGGGCGCCGGCCGAATCCCTGGCGCCGGCGAAAACCCTGGCACCCGGGCCGGACCCGGGCTTGAGGACCAGCAGAGCGGCGCCGGCCAGGATGAGCAGTCCGCCGACCATCATGAACGGAACCGCCCACGGGGTGGAGGTGTCATTGGGGAAGGTCATGGTGATCGACGCCGGAGCCGGCTTGGTGCCGTCCGCCGCCAGCAGCAGCGACCAGTCACCGTCGGCGGGCGCGGTCCATGAATAGTTCAGCTCGCCGCTGGCATTTTCGGCGGACACCCACAGATCCGAGCCCGCGGGCGAAGGCGCCGTGGCCTCGCCGTCCGTGTGCGTCAGCTGCAGCGCCTTGCCGTCGTCCGAGACTCCGGAGACGGTGTTGTGGGCGGTCTTGTCCACCCACGCATTGACGTCATCCGGCCGGCCGGCGGCGAGCAGGAAGCTGCCTTCGCCCTTGACGTTGATCTTCACAGTGCCGCCGTGCAGCGTGCGCAGCTTCTGGTCGAAAACGGTCAACGGGGCAGCCTTGGCGTCGGCCGGCGCGGTGGCCGTGAAGCTCTCGGCCGGCGCCCAGAACGTCTTCTGGCCGATCCCGGCCAGGAGTGTCAGGAGGCCGAGCAGCACGAGTGCAACTGCAGTCTTGAAACGCAAAATATTACCTATCATCAGCGGGCACTTAGCTCTAATAGTAACCGTTTTGTTACCGGCGGGTCGGATCGGCGCCGTGGCCGGCCTCTTCCGCCGGGGCCACGGACGCTGCCGGAACCGCGAGCTAACAAGCCTGCTGATAGTGTTTGCGGTGATCATCACACTCGGCCCGCGACCGCGGCGCCACGGAGGGTAACCACAGGACAAAGGGCTTTCGACGCAGTGACAGAACACACGGATTCGTCCCGCTCCGGACAGGAAACACACCAGGAATCCGGTGGGATGGAGCGCCGCCCGCAGAAGCCGCTTTCCAGCCAGCGGGCGGCCGTGGCCGGAGCGCTGACAGCGATGGCCCGCCGGCTGCGCCAGCCCCTCCCTGGCGCGCAGCCGCGGCTGCGCTTCGAGATGCCGCCGGACTATGAGGCGCCGGCCGGAACAGCGGAGGGCGATTCCGAGGCCCGCTTCGGCGATCCCGGGCCGCGCATGTCCGCCAAGCACCCCCTCTATGTCGGCTTCATGGGAACGGTCGGCGTCGGCGTAGCGCTGCTGCTCTACTGGATCGGCTCCAACACAACCCAGCTGCTCCTCTGGATCGTGGCGGCCCTCTTCATCGCCCTGGGCCTGGACCCGGTGGTGCGCTGGCTGGAAAGCAAGAGGTTCCCCCGTGCCGCAGGGATCGTCGTGGCCGTCTCCACCCTGACGCTGGCCGTGGCGGGGTTCTTTGCCACCCTGATTCCCACGATCGTGCAGCAGGTGACGCAGATCGTGGAGCAGGCGCCGCGCTGGATCCAGGACTTCATCGACTCGGACTTCTTCCGCAGCCTCGACAGCCAGTTCGGTGTGCGGGACCGCCTGACCCAGGAGCTCGAAAAATTCGTCAACAATCCGGCGGCGATAGGCGGTATTTTCGGCGGCGTCCTCGGATTCGGTTCCACCGTGGCCAACGGACTGTTCGGCGCGCTGATCGTGCTGGTGCTGAGCCTGTACTTCCTGGCCGCGATCCCGGCGATGAAGAAATGGGGCTACCGCCTCGCCCCGAGGTCCCGCCGTGCCCGGGTCGAGGCGCTGTCCGAGGAAATCACCGCCTCGGTCGGCAACTACGTCATCGGCCAGGCCGTCGTCGCACTGCTGAACGCGACCTTCGCCTTCATCGTGATGTCGATCGTCGGCGTTCCGTTTGCGGTGCTGCTGGCCTTCATCGTCGCCCTGCTCGCGTTCATTCCGCTCGTCGGCGGAATGATTGCCGGGGTGATCGCGACCCTGATCGCGCTCAGCGCCGGCTGGCAGACGGCCGTCGTGTATGCCATCTGCTACTTCGCCTACCTGCAGTTCGAGGCCTACTTCATCTCGCCGCGCGTCATGCAGAAGGCCGTCGCGGTGCCCGGTGCGGTGGCTGTCATCTCAGTCATCGCCGGCGGCAGCGTGCTCGGCGTGCTGGGCGCCCTGATTGCCATCCCCACCGCGGCGGCGGTCCTGCTGCTGGTCAAGGAGATCTTCATCGTCCGCCAGGACAGCCACTGACCGTGGGCTTCTGAACGACGCAGGGCCCGGCACGCGCCGAGCCCTGCGTGTTTCCTCGGGCGTCGCACCTGACGCCGGGCGGTTCCTGTCCGGTCACAGGCTTGCCAGGAGCCCGGCCGTCCGTTCGAGGGCGCCCGGCGTCGTGGGCCCCTTGATCGAAGTCCCCGTTCTTGTTGCACTGGTTTATGTCGCCCTTGGGGCGCGCCAGCGCTACTTCACCAACATGCCCGTTCCCGCCTGACCCAGGAAAAACATCATGACCACCGAAACCGCCAGGAAGCCCTCCGTCCTGTTCGTCTGCGTCCACAACGCCGGCCGCTCCCAGATGGCCGCGGCGTTCCTCACCACCCTCTCCCAGGGCGGGATCGAGGTCCGCTCCGCCGGCTCCCAGCCCGCGGACAAGGTCAACCCGGCCGCCGTCGAGGCCATGGCCGAGCTTGGCATCGACATGTCCGCCGAAATCCCGAAGGTCCTCACCGCCGGGGCCGTGAAGGAATCCGATGTGGTGATCACCATGGGCTGCGGCGACGAATGCCCCTACTTCCCGGGCAAGCGCTACGAGGACTGGGTCCTGGCAGATCCCGCCGGGCAGGGCGTGGACGCCGTCCGCCCCATCCGCGACGAGATCAGGGGCCGCATCGAGGAACTCATCGCGTCCCTCACCCCCGCCGTCAAGTAACACCCGTACCGAGCACCGGGAGAGAATCGTGAGCGCTGACACCCGAAACACCGAACAGCTGATCATCATCGGGTCCGGCCCTGCCGGCTACACCGCGGCGATCTACGCCGCCCGGGCAGGTCTTAAGCCCCTCGTCCTCGCCGGTGCGGTCACCGCGGGAGGTGCCCTGATGAACACCACCGAGGTGGAGAACTTCCCCGGCTTCCCCGCCGGCATCCAGGGACCGGAGCTCATGGACGGGCTGCAGCAGCAGGCCGAGAAGTTCGGCGCCCAGGTGGTGTTCGACGACGTCACGGAAGTGACGCTGGCCGGGCACCTGAAGCGTGTGGTCACCGGCGGCGGCGCCACCCACGAGGCGCCCGCGGTCATCCTGGCCACCGGCTCGGCCTACAAGGAGCTCGGCCTGCCGGAGGAAAAGAAGTTCAGCGGCCACGGCGTGTCCTGGTGCGCCACCTGCGACGGGTTCTTCTTCCGCGAGCAGGACATCATCGTCGTCGGCGGCGGGGACTCCGCCATGGAGGAAGCCACCTTCCTGACCCGCTTCGGGAAGTCCGTCACCGTCGTCGTCCGCAAGGGCGAACTGCGGGCCTCCCGGATCATGGCCCAGCGCGCTAAGGACAACCCCAAGATCCGCTTCGCCTGGAACTCGGCCATCACCGCCATCCACGGCGACGGCAAGGTCACCGGCGTCACCCTGAAGGACACCATCACCGGTGAAACCCGCGAACAGGCCGCCACCGGCATCTTCGTTGCCATCGGACATGTCCCGCGCACCGAACTGCTGACGGGGCAGGTCGAGCTGGACGCCGACGGCTACATCAAGGTCGACTCGCCCACCACCGTCACCAACCTCACCGGCGTCTTTGCCTGCGGCGACGCCGTGGACCACCGCTACCGCCAGGCCATCACCGCCGCCGGCACCGGCTGCGCCGCCGCGCTCGACGCCGAACGCTACCTCGCCGCACTGGACGACGCCGACAGCATCGCCACCGCCCTGGTCGAGGAACCCACCCACGCCTGACCCCGAAGGGAGAGGGGGTGAGCTGAATGACGACAGGATGCTGCAGTGACCCCGGTTGCTGCGACGACTGCCCGGATGAAACAGAGGAGACCATGGATTCAGCGAAGAACCTTCCCCTTGCCGTGATCGGCGCCGGCCCGGTGGGGCTGGCCGCCGCGGCACACCTGATCGAACGCGGTCTCGAACCGTTGATCTTCGAAGCCGGTCCCTCCGCGGGTGCCGCGATCGAGCAGTGGCGCCACATCCGGCTCTTTTCACCGTGGCGGTTCAACATCGACGCCGCCGCCGTCCGCCTGCTCGAAGCCGACGGATGGAAATCGCCCCGGCCCACGGCCCTTCCCTCCGGCGGGGAACTGGTCGACAACTATCTGGCCCCGCTGGCCGCACTTCCGGCCATCAGCTCGCAGCTGCAGACCGGCGCCAGGGTCATCGCCGTGACCCGCGCCGGCATGGACAAGACCCACACCCGCAACCGCGACACCATACCGTTCGTCGTCCGGGTCGAGCACGAGGACGGGGAGACCCGCGACCACACCGTGGCTGGGGTCATCGACGCCTCCGGCACGTGGTCCATCCGAAACCCGCTGGGCACCTCCGGGCTGCCGGCCATCGGCGAAGACTCCGCCACGGACCGGATCTCCTCGCCGCTGCCGGACGTCACCGGCCGTGACCGTGCCTCGTTCGCCGGACGCCGTGTCCTGGCCGTCGGCGCCGGCCACTCCGCCGCCAACACCCTGATCAGCCTCGCCGACCTGGCCAAGGAAGAACCGGACACCCGGATCCTCTGGGCCGTCCGCGGCCAGCTCGGTGCCCGCCTGCGCCGCCTCGTCGAGGCAGGAACCATTGAACTGCACACCGGCTTCGGCATCGCCTCCCTCAAAGCACTGGATTCCGGCGTGACCGTCAGAGCCGTTGACGGACGCACCTTGGACGCCGACGTCGTGGTCCCCTGCACCGGCTTCCGGCCCGACCTGGACATCCTGCGCGAACTCCGGTTGGACCTGGACCCGGCCGTGGAAGCACCCCGGGAGCTGGGCCCACTGATCGACCCTGAATTCCACTCCTGCGGCACCGTCCCGCCGCACGGCGCCCGGCTGCTGGCCCACCCGGACCAGGACTTCTACATCGTCGGCATGAAGTCCTACGGCAGGGCGCCGACCTTCCTGCTCGCCACCGGCTACGAACAGGTCCGCTCCGTCGTCGCCGCCCGGTCCGGTGACCGCGAAGCGGCCGACACCGTCCAGCTCGAACTCCCCGAAACCGGCGTCTGCTCCTCCGACGCCGGCACCAGCTGCGACGTCCCGGCAGCCGCCGCCGTCGCAACAGAATCCTCTTGCTGCGCCGCTCCCGAGCCGGTGCTCGTCGGATTCCCCACCGGACTGTCCCACGGCCGCTCCGGCGGCAATAACTGAACGCAACCCTTCCACAGGACGGGGACCTGACTGACCCGGCAGGACCACCCGTTGAGGCCGTCACTGCCAAGCAAGCCCGATTCAGACAAGGAAGAATCAAACGCATGACCGAGAGCACGAAAACCCCCAGCGTCCTGTTCGTCTGCAGCAAGAACGGCGGAAAGTCCCAGCTCGCCGCCGGACTCATGAACCAACTGGCTAACGGCACCGTCGCCGTTCACTCCGCCGGGACCAAACCCGGTACATCGCTGAACACGCAGTCCGTGGAGTCCCTGGCCGAACTCGGCATCGATATCACAGGCGGGCACCCCAAGCCGATTACCGACGAAGTACTGGACGCGGTCGATGTCGTCCTCGTCCTGGGCAACGAAGCAAAAGTCGAACCCCGCGAGGGCAAGCTGTTCGAGGTCTGGGCGACAGACGAGCCCTCCGACCGCGGCATCGAAGGCATGGAACGCATGCGCCTGGTCCGGGACGACATCCAGGCCCGGGTCCGGAAGCTGTATGCGGAGCTCACCGGGAACTAAGCATGACCGCTGGGGGATGGCCCGACGGGCCGATTGTGCTCGGGGTCGGGTGGAGGTTTTCCGAGCGTCTGGTCCGGACGGCCGCTGACCTCGCGGACGCCCTGGGACGGCACCTCGTGTGTGCCTTCGTGGATCCAGCCAGCTACCTCACGGAGTGGGAGCCGGACGGCACGCGGACGGCTCGTTCACTGGACCCAACCGTCAACGAAGAAGCTGACTTCCCATCCGGGCAAATGCTGCTCAGCCTTGAAATCCTTCTTGGGCAGCCAGGAGAGAGATGGTCCTTCCGCGTGCTGAACGGTGAAGTCTCCCAGGCTCTCGCCCGTCTGGCGGAGAGCACGGGCGCATCATTGCTCGTCGTGGGCGCCGAACGGCCTGGAGCCCTCGCCTGGATGGACAGGCTCCTTGAAGGATCGGTTTCAGCGTCCCTGCTCTCCCGCCAGGAGTGGCCGGTCCTCATTGTCGCGGGTGGAGGCTGACGGCGGCATTCTCACGGAGATCGCAGAACCACGCGACTCCGTCAAACAACTGGGTAGGTTCGCTCGTTCGTCGGGGTTCGGATCCAGGCGGTGGGGTCGGCCAGATGGCGACCGCACGCGCCTTCCCAGGCCCCGGGCCTCCCCCGGCCTCTTCGCGCCGGGAGGACATGCCCAGCCTTGGCGCCCGGGACCGGGCATAACCGTCCATCCGCCGGCCCCGGCTCGGGGCATGTCCTTGTCCGGGGGCACGCCTGGTGGCTCCGCTGGTGGATCGGGCCACTCCGCCGGGAGGACATGTCCAGTGCTCGCGCCCGGGACCGGGCATCACCGTCCATCCGCCGACCCCGGCGGGGGGCATGTCCTGTCCAGTGGGCATTTTGGTTTAGACGATATGAGGTGGGGGTGGTTGGGTTTCCTGCCCCGTCCGGGGCGGCCATTGTCGCCGGGCGGTCCCGCGGCGCCGGCTTGATGCTGGTGGGTTTCCGTCGTCCCGGAGGTGGCGCCGCGGGGCCTATGGCCCGGCGGGGATGGCCTTGTATCCGGACGGGCAGGGGCTGCGGTCACCGTTGGCGAGGGGCCGGGGCCTTCTGTTTCACAGCGTCCGTGGGTTGCCAGTGAACAACCTCCTGGCCCCGGAGGCCCTCGGAGAGTTGCATTGGTAGTGCCACATGTGAGTTTTGGGAGGTCCCGGTTATGTTTCAGCATACGTTTATTGGGTTGGATGTTCACGCGGCGTCTGTTGTCGGCTGCGCGCTGGTCCCGGATACCGGGGAACTGGTCCGGATGCAGATGGATTCGGACCCGGCGGTCGTTTTGGATTGGGTCCGCCGCTTCGAGCCGCCGGTGAAGGCCGTGTACGAGTCGGGCCCGACCGGGTATGTCCTGGCCCGGTTCCTGCGGGAGGCCGGCGTTGACTGCGTGGTGGCGGCGTCCTCAAAGCTGCTGCGGGCACCGGGAGACAGGATTAAAACGGACAAGCGGGACGCCCGGCTTTTGGCGGAAATGCTCGCCCTGGGCCAAGTCACGCAAGTGCAGGTCCCGACGCGGGAGCAGGAGGACCTGCGGGACTTGTCCCGGCTGCGGGCCACGGCCGCGAAGAACCTCGCCCATGCCCGCCAGCATGTCAACGCGATCCTGCTCCGCCACGGAATCAGGTACCAGGAGAAGACCAAATGGACGAAGGAGCACGGGGCCTGGCTACACCGGCAGCACTTCGACTCCCCGGTACTCCAATTCACCTACGAAGCCGACGTGGAGCAGGCCGAACTGCTGGCAGCGCACCTCAAGCGCATCGACCAGCGCGTCGCGGCGGTCGCCAAGGACTGCCGGTACACCCCGGTGATCGACGCGTTGATGTGCCTGCGCGGCATCCAGGTCACGACCGGGTTCGGGCTCGCCGTGGAAATCGGCGACTGGACCCGGTTCACCGGCTCGTCGATCGGCTCCTACCTGGGGCTGGTGCCCAGTCAGCAGTCCTCGGGCCAATCCCGGCACCAGGGACCGATCACGAAAGCCGGCAGCAAATACGCCCGCAAACTCCTCATCGAGGCTGCCTGGCAGCATCAGCGCCCCTACTCCCGGCCCGGGGAACGGCTGCTGCGCCAGCTGGACCTCGTCGCCCCGGCCACCCGGATCCGCGCCCTGGAAGGCAACCACCGGCTCCACCACAAATGGGAAGTATTCGAAGCCCGCAAGAAAAGGTCCGTCACGGCCAACACCGCGATCGCCAGGGAACTCGCCGGCTGGTGCTGGTCCCTGGCCGCGCCCCTCCAGCAAGGCGAACACGGGCAGGGGGGCCGCATGAACGCGGCGTAAAGAACGTGCCCTCCGGATGCGTGGCGGGCGTGACGTGGCAGCACTTTGGGGCCAACTCGAGACGCGACTATGAGCACACGGCCCATGCCGTTGACGCTCGATTTTAGACAGCGATACGTCCCAGCCGAACAATCGTCATGCGGTAACCAACCCGCGCATATCAGCCTGACACTGCAGTCGAATACAAGACTCGCCAGCACGACCGCCACACCCGGACGGCACCCCAACCAGCGGCCCCCACCAAAGAAGTTGGGAGCCGCTCACCACTGCCCCTTGACAAACCTACCCACATATCAGCCGCCGCGTCACGCTGCCGGTGCGTGCTCGTGGCTGCCCAGGCGTAGCAGGTAGTCGTTGCGGCCGGTGGAGGTATTCCGGTCGAAGGGTCCCGGTGGCTTTGTAGCGTTTCTGGAAGGCGGGCGCGCGCCCGGAGACTGCTGGTCTAGTGGCAATGCCGTTCACTTAGAGTAGTTGTGTTAATCTTTCGGCATGGCGCGTAGCGGATGGGTGACTCCCGAGGGTCCTGAGCGGTTGAGTGACCACGTCTCGCTCGGTGTTTTGACGCGGGTTTTCCCGCCGGATGTCGTTGATGCGGTGATTGGGCGGACCGGGGCCCGTGAGCAGCGGAACCGGTTGCTGCCGTCGCGGTTGATGGTCTATTACGTGATGGCGCTGGCCTTGTTTTCGGCCGGTTCGTATGAGGAAGTGATGCGGTCCCTGCTGGCCGGCATGGAATGGATCACGGGCCGGTTCCGGGACTGGCAGATGCCGACGAAGGCCGCGATCTTCAAGGCCCGGACCCGCCTCGGTTCCGCCGTGATGGCCGAACTGTTCGCCGAGACCGCGAAGCCTCTGGCACTCCCGGGCGGTCCGGGATTCCACGGCTCCTGGCGGCTGGTGTCCGTGGACGGGACCTGCCTGGATCTGGCGGACACGGAGGCCAACGAGCGCGCGTATGGCAGGCCGGGCACGGCCACGGATCTGAAAAGCGCCTACCCGCAGGCGCGGGCGCTCGGCCTGGTCGAATGCGCCACGCACGCGGTGATCGGGGCCGTGGTCTCCGGCTTTTCCACGTCCGAGCACGACCTCTATCCGGGCCTGCTCCACCGGCTGGAGGCGGACATGCTGGCCATGTCCGACCGCGGGTTCTTCTCCTACACGGCCTGGAAGGACAGCTCCGGAACCGGTGCGCAACTGCTGTGGCGGGTCAAGGCCAACGCCGTGCTGCCCGTGCTCGAGGACCTGGCCGACGGCTCCTACCTCTCCGCCGTCTACGCGAACCCGAAGGCACGGCGGAACAACACGGACCCCATCCGGGTGCGCGCGATCGAATACACCGTCAGCACCGGCGACACGAGCAGCGAATTCCGGCTGATCACCACGATCCTTGACCCGCACGCCGCCTCCGCGGAGGACCTTGCCGAAGCCTACGCCAAACGCTGGGAAATCGAGTCCTGCTTCGATGAACTCAAAACCCACCAGCGCGGCCCCGGGACCGTGCTGCGCTCCAAAACCCCCGACGGGGTCCTGCAGGAAATCTACGGATACCTCTGCGTGCACTACGCCATCCGGTCCCTCATCGGCGACGTCGCCCACCACTTCGAGGAAGACCCCCTGAGGTTCTCTTTCACCCGCACCCTCCGGGCAGTACGGCGTTCCCTCGCCGCGCGCCCGGCTTTTTCCCCCTGAGCGTCTGGCGGAGGCCTTCACGGTCTTCTGCCGCGAAATCCTGCATGAACTGCTGCCCCCGCGCCGGCCAAGAACCAACCCCCGCGTCATCAAAAGGAAAATGTCGAACTGGCCACTCAAGCGAATACCAAAAAAGCCTAAGTAAACAGTATTGGGTCTAGTGGTGGCTTGTGAATTAGTCGAAAATCCGACGTTAGTGTTCTGTCCGGCATCGTTGTGGGTTACGCCCCCGCTGAGTGGTGGAGTTTCTCGACACGTGCAGGTCAGTAATCTGATTATGCTGAAGCGCTCTCCGACCTGCTAGAAGTCCTTGGACCCCGGAGGCGAACATTTCAGGTTTCGTGACGCCCAAATTTGTCTCGATTCAAAGACGGCTCCACTCAGGTGCGCAGTAAGCGCCTGCACCACGGTTGAAACTTAGTTTCTATTGACGTGATACTGAGGTTCACGATATAACTGAGTTGTGATTCCTGACACTGTCGTAGAAACTGGCCCGCCCGCGGGCGCTGGCGGAGATGCCTGCACTACCCCCGGGGAATCGGCCGGCGCGTATGCCACGGCGCTGCTGGACACGGCGCGGCAGCGGCCGGTGGGCGCTCCTGGCGCAGCACCGCTCCCGGTCCGCAGCGTCGGAGTGGTCGGGGCCGGGCTGATGGCCAGCCAGCTCGCCATGGTCTTTGCCCGGCAGCTTGGCGTTCCCGTCCTGATCACGGACCTGTCCCAGGCAAAGGTGGATGGCGCGCTGGCCTGGATCACCGCACACCTTGAGAAGCTGGTGAGCCGCGGGCAACTCAACGAGACGGCAGCGCGGGAGCTTGGCAGTCTCATCCGCGGAACGGTGGACAAGCGTGAGTACGCGAACTGCGACGTGGTCATCGAGGCAGTCTTCGAGGAGTTGAACGTCAAACGCGCCGTCTTCGCGGAACTCGAGCCGTTGCTGCGCGCTGATGCGCTGCTGCTGACAAATACTTCGTCCCTGTCGGTGACGGCGATGGGCCACGGCCTGGCCCATCCGGAACGCGTGGTGGGACTGCATTTCTTCAATCCGGTGGCTGTGCTGCCGCTCGTGGAAATCATCAGAACCGGGAACAGCGACGATGTCAGCCTCGCCACCGCTTGTTCGCTCGCCCGGCTGCTGGGCAAGACTGCGGTCCTGGTTGCGGACACGCCGGGCTTTGTGGTGAACCGCATCCTGACCCGGCTGTTCTGCGAACTGCTGCAGCTCATTGATATCGGCGCGGATATTGAACTGGCGGACCATGCCCTCGACCCGCTGGGGCTGCCCATGACTCCGTTGACCCTGCTGGGTTTCATCGGGCCCGCGGTCCAGCTGCACATCTGCGAGACCATGCACGCCGCCTACCCCGACCGTTTTTATGTCAGCACAAGCCTGACAGCCATCGCGGATGCCCGGCTGCGCGGCTACCTGGACAAGTCCGGCACAGTGCTTCCCGAGGCGGCCGCCCTGCTGCCAGCTGCCGACGTCGACAGTGCAGCGCCTGCACCTGACGCCGATGCCATCAAGATACGGATCCTTGATGCCCTGGCAGAGGAAGTGGGCCTGATGCTGGCCGAAAAGGTGGTGTCCGGTCCGGCGGACATCGACCTGTGCATGCTCCTCGGCGCCAATTACCCGCGCCATCTGGGGGGCCTCACACCGCTGCTTGACCAAAGCGGCGCCTCCCGGCGCGTCTGGGGAAAAGATTTCCATCCCGGCTCCGGATTCGCCGACTAGCTCGGCTCGTTACCGGCCGAACAACCTCCGCTATGCTCCACGCCGTTCTTCAACCACTCCCCATAAGGATGCATGAACATGCCCGACTATGACGTCGCTGAACCACTGGACACGGACTACTACGCCGTCTTCGCGAACATTCCCGCACCCGACCGCGAAGCGTGGCGGCGCGCCCGGACCTTCACCGGGGAGGCTCTGCCGCAGATGAACGACTACTGGGAACGTGCCGAGTTCCCGGCCCACCTGGCCAAGCGCATGGGCGATCTGAACCTGCTGGCTGATGGGATCGAGGTCGAGGGCCTGGAGCCGATGTCGCCCCTGGCCGCCGGCCTGGTCAACATGGAGGTCTCCCGCGGGGACGGTTCACTGGGTACCGTGATCGCAGTCCAGGGCGGCCTGGCGCTGCGTTCGATTGCCCTTTTTGGCTCCGAAGCCCAGCGCCAGGCCTGGCTGGGTCCGCTGGCCCGCGGCGAAAAGCTCGGCGCCTTCGCCCTGACGGAACCGGACCACGGCTCGGATTCCGTGGCGCTGGAAACCACTGCCTCACTCGACGGGGAGGACTACGTCCTCAATGGCGAGAAGAAGTGGATCGGCAACGGCTCCGTCGGGGATGTCACGGTGGTCTGGGCACGGGACGAAGCCGGCAATGTCCGCGGCTTCCTGGTGGAACAGGACCGGGAGGGTTACGAGGCCGAGACCATCACCGGAAAGGCCTCGCTGCGCGCCATACACCAGGCCCGGATCACGCTCAACAACGTCCGCATTCCAAAGGCCAATCTGCTCCCCGGTGCCCGAACGTTCAAGGACACGTCCGAGGTCCTGGTTGCCACGCGCCTGGGTGTGGCCTGGTCCGCCCTCGGCCACGCCACCGCCGTCTACGAAGCCGCGCTGAACTATGCCACGCAGCGGAAACAGTTCGGCAAGCCACTGGCGAAGTTCCAGCTGGTCCAGGAGCGGCTGGCTTACATGCTCTCGGAACTGACCAGCATGCAGCTGCATTGCTTCCATCTTGCGGCCCTTGATGCGGCCGGCCAGTTGCGCCCCACCCAGGCCGCGATGGCGAAATACCACAACACCCGCAAGGCCCGCGAGCTGGCCTCCATTGCCCGTGACATGCTCGGCGGCAATGGCATCCTGCTGGAAAACCACGTGATCCGGCACCTGTTGGACATCGAATCCATCCATACCTATGAAGGCACGCAAAGCATTCAGACCCTATTGATCGGCCGCGATGTCACCGGACAAAGCGCCTTCGCCTAAGGATTCGCCATGACCACAATTGAGCTCCCCAATGAAACTCCGCTGAGCCCCCTGCGGTTCCTGCAACGCTCCGCCGAGGTATTCGGGCAAAAGACGGCAATCATCCACGGTGAGCGCTCCTACACCTATCGGGACTTCGCTGCCGAAGCCCAGCGGCTTGCCAAGGTGATCAAGAGCAGGATCCAGCCCGGGGATCGGGTCGCGTTCCTGTGCCCCAACGTGCCGGAACTGCTGATTGCCCACTATGCCGTCCCCCTCGCCGGAGGCGTCCTGGTGGCCCTGAACTCGCGGATGACCGCCCGGGAGCTCCAGTACATCCTGGAGCATTCCGAGGCCAGGCTGCTGTTTGCCGATTCCGAGCTGCTGGGCACCGTGGCCGGACTCGACCTGGACCTGACGCAGCTGCTGGAGGTCGTCGAAGTGCCGGACAGCACCATCAGCTATCCGGACGTCCCGGCGGCCGTGGCCACGCAGTATGCCGACTTCCTCGCCGCACCGGGATGCGGGGACACTGATCTTCCGTGGGGTGTCCAGGACGAACGCACCCCCATCACCCTGAACTACACCTCCGGCACCACCGGCAAGCCCAAGGGCGTGCTGTACTCGCACCGCGGGGCGTACCTGAACTCGCTCGGGGAGACCATCCACAATCAGTTCACCGGCGACACGCGCTACCTCTGGACGCTTCCGATGTTCCACTGCAACGGCTGGTGCACCACCTGGGCCGTGACGGCTGTGGCGGGCGTCCACATCTGCCTGCGGGCGGTGCGCGCGGACACTGTCTGGGACGCCATCGACACTCTCGGCGTCACCAACCTCTGCGGCGCCCCCACGGTGTGCAGCATCATTGCCGACGCACCCCAGGCCCACGGGCTGAAGGCCCCGCTGCGGATCACGACGGCGGGCGCGCCGCCGTCGCCCTCGATCATCACCTCCCTGGAGTCCATCGGGATCAGCGTGGTCCACGTTTATGGGCTGACCGAGGTGTACGGGCCCTACACCATCTGTGAATACCAAGCCGAGTGGGATGAGCTGCCGGTCCAGGACAGAGCCGTGAAGATCTCGCGGCAGGGAGTGGGGATGCTGCAGGCCGAGACGGCGCGCATCGTGGACCTGGACATGAACGATGTCCCCGCCGACGGCGCGACCCTGGGCGAGATCGTGCTGCGCGGCAACAACGTGATGCTCGGTTACTTCAAGGACCCAGAGGCCACTGCCGACGCCTTCCGCGGCGGCTGGTTCCACACCGGGGACCTCGGCGTCATGCATCCGGACGGTTACATCCAGCTCAAGGACCGGGCCAAGGACATCATCATCTCCGGCGGCGAAAACATCTCCACCATCGAGGTGGAGCAAGCCATCATCAGCCACCCGGCGGTACTGAACGTCGCCGTGATCGGCGTCCCGCACGAGAAATGGGGCGAACGGCCGGTTGCCTTTGTCATCCGCAGCAGCACCAGCTCGGTCACGGCCGAGGAGATCCGCTCGCACGTCAAGGGCCTCATCGCCGGATTCAAGGTCCCGGACAGGATCCTGTTCCCCGAGGAACTCCCCCACAACTCCACCGGCAAGGTATTGAAGTCGCGACTGCGCGCCCTCGCCCTCAGCGCCCTCGACATCAGCAAGGAAATCGCCAAATGAGCAGCCAGGACATCGTCATTGTGGGCGCGGCCCGCACACCCCAGGGGAAACTGATGGGGCAGCTGTCCTCGATGAGCGCCGTGCAGCTTGGCGCCGCCGCCATCGCCGCGGCCCTGGAACGCTCCGGGATCGAGCCGGCGGCCGTCGATGCGGTCATCGTCGGCCAGGTCCTGACGGCCGGCGCGGGCCAGAACCCGGCGCGCCAAAGCGCCGCCGTGGCAGGAATACCCCTCAGCACCCCCGCCGTCACCGTGAACAAGGTCTGCCTCTCCGGGCTGACCGCCATCATCCAGGGCGTCAGGCTGCTCAAACTGGGCGAGGCCGACGTCGTCGTCGCCGGCGGCCAGGAATCCATGAGCCAGGCACCTCACCTGCTCACCGGCTCGCGCGCCGGCTACCTCTACGGCGGCATCACGGCGCTGGACTCGGCCAGCCACGACGGACTCACGGATGCCTTCGACGACGAGCTCATGGGCATTGCCACGGACCGCGCCAATGCGGAGCTCCAGCTCTCCCGCGAGACGCAGGACCACATCGCGGCATTGTCCCACCAGCGGGCAGCCGCGGCCCAGACCGAAGAGAGATTCAGCGCCGAGATCGCCCCCCTTGCGGTGCCGCAGAAGCGCACCGCACCCGTGCTGGTATTCCTTGACGAGGGCGTCCGCCCTCAGACCACCCAAGAGGTGCTGGCCGGGCTGCAGCCGGCCTTCACAGCGGCGGGGACCGTCACAGCCGGCAATGCCTCGCCGCTGAGCGACGGCGCCGCAGCCGTCGTGCTGGTGACCCGCGCCTACGCCGATACTCACGGGCTCGAGGTGATGGCCGTCGTCGGGCCTGCGGGGCAGATCGCCGGCCCGGACACAACGCTCCCGGACAAGCCGGCGCAGGCAATCGCCGCGGCCCTGGACCGGGCCGGCTGGACGGCTGAGGAGCTTGACTTCGTGGAGATCAACGAGGCCTTCGCCTCGGTGGTCGCGCACTCCGCAGCGGCCTTGGGCCTGAGCCTGGACAAGGTCAATGTCAACGGCGGGGCCATCGCCATTGGACATCCGATCGGCGCCTCCGGGGCGCGGCTGGTCGTCTCGGCCGTCCATGAGCTGATGCGGCGCGGCAGCGGCAAATCCGCCGTCGCGCTCTGCGGCGGCGGCGGACAGGGTGATGCACTGCTACTGTACCGGGATGGCATCCATGGCTGATTTCCGCTCCGAGGTGGCCGGGGCCGCCCTGGATCTGTTCACCGACAGTGGCTACGACCCGACCAGCGTGGACGATATTGCCCAGGCGGCCGGGATCTCGCGCAGTACCTTCTTCCGCCAGTTCCGCGCCAAGGAAGACGTGATCTTCGCCGACCACGAAGCCCTGCTCGAGGAGCTGACCGCCTACCTGTCCGTGAGCCACCCGGATCCATGGGCGGCCGTCTGCCAGGCCGCGGAACTGGTCTTTGCGAAGTTTTCCGGCCGCCGGAAACTGGCCCAGAAGCGCTACCACGTCGTGCAGGCGGTGCCCGCGCTCCGGGACCGGGAAACGATCATGGTCTCCCGCTATGAACGGCTTTTCTCGGACTACCTCCGCCGCGCTCTGCCAGGCATATCAACGCTGGACGCCATCCGGTTCGCCGCCGCAGTCACATCAACTCATAACTATGTGCTGCGCGAAATGATTCTGGATTCCCCCCGTGGCTCCCTCCAGAATCTGGAACACGAACTCCAGGCGGTGCGCCGCATCTTCGGGGTGCTGCCACCGGAGGACCCGGCATCCAAGCCAGCCGAGGATGACCTGGTGGTAGCCGTCTTTTCCCGCTCGACACCCACCGCAGAGATCGCGCGCCGCATCCAATGCGAACTCGACGGACGCTCCGCCTAACGGAGACCCGCGCCCCCGTCACCGTTCCGGAAAAGCGGCTGACATCAACCGGCTGTGTCCTCCGACCTGGGGAAGGACCCCATGATTGGCCGTGACAACGACGTGTACCGACCGAGTGATCGCGACCTGCTGAAGCGAGCGATCCGGGAGACCGCTGCCCGGACCGGCACCGGTGTGTTCTTCGCAGGCCTCGTGAACCGCACCGAGCTCACTATCACAGAGTTCTTCGGCACCATGACACACGGCCTGAAGAACCTCAGCGTGCAGCCCGGCGAGGGAGTCGGGGGCAGGGCCCTCTCCCAGGCGCGCCCCATCGGGGTCGCCGATTACCTAGACTCCGACCGCATCACTCATCATCATGACGAAGCCGTGCGCATCGAGGGACTACGGACGATGGTCGCGCTCCCGATCCTCGTGGGCGGCCATGCCCGGTGCATCCTATATGCGGCGACGCGCGAGCGCACGTCGATCGGCGAATGGGTGGTCAACGAACTCAGCGCCGGCGCCTCGAGGATCTCGCGGGAGCTGACGATTCGCGACGAGGTCGACCATCGGGTCTCGATTCTCCGGGTCGTCGACAGCGTGGCCGCGGAGCCACCGGACCGTGACCTCGTCGAGGCCGTCCGGCTTGCGCATGCCGAACTGCTCTCCGTGGCACGCATCACGGATGATCCCGAGCTCGCCCGGCGCATCCTCGCCGTGACGGCACAACTCGAGGGATCCGGCGCCGCGCCGGCCGGTTCACCCCGCTTCACGCGGCGGGAGACGGATGTGCTCGCCCAGGTGGCGCTCGGCTGTTCCTATGCCGAAGCCGGAAAACGGCTGTCGCTCAAGGCGGTCACGGTGAAGAGCTACATGCAGTCGATCATGGCGAAACTGGATGTGCACAGCCGTACGGAGGCCGTCGTGGTCGCGCGCAGGCTCCGCCTCTTGCCCTGACGGGTGGCGCGCGAAAACACCTCCATCGGGAGGTAGTGGCGATCGCTCCGCGCTGACACGATGACATCTTCGCGTCGACACAATGTCGTCTCGAGGACCGATGTCAAAGGAGATATCGCATGATCGAAAGCACCGCAACAATCGCGGCCCGGACGGGCCCGCGCCGCGCCTCGATGGCCCGGATCGCCGTCGCCAGCTCGATGGGCAGCATCATCGAGTTTTATGACTTCCTCATCTACGGCACTGCAGCGGCCCTCGTCTTCCCTCAGGTGTTCTTCCCGGCGCTCGGCCCGGCCGCCGGTACCCTCGCCGCCTTCGGGACCTTCGCCGTCGCCTTCGTCTCGCGCCCCCTCGGGGCCGTCCTGTTCGGCCACTTCGGGGACAGGCTGGGGCGCAAGAAGACGCTCGTCAGCACGCTGCTGATCATGGGTGCCGCCACGGTCACGATAGGGCTGCTGCCCGACGCCAGTGTGATCGGCGTTGCCGCACCGATCATCCTCGTTGTTCTGCGTTTCCTTCAGGGATTCGCCGTCGGCGGCGAATGGGCCGGAGCGGCGCTCCTCGCCGCTGAGTACGCCCCGCCCAAGCGCCGGGGCCTCTTCGCGGCCTTCCCGCAGCTGGGCCCCTCGATCGGCTTCGCCCTCGCAAGCGCGACCTTCCTGATCATCAATCTGTCGCTGGGCGACAAGTCGGAGGCCTTCCTTACGTTCGGCTGGCGCATTCCGTTCATCGCCAGCGCTGCACTTGTCATCATCGGTCTCTACATCCGCCTCAAGATCGAAGAGACCCCGGTCTTCAAGGCGGACCGCGAGGCGGGGGTCGTCTCTATGGCTCCGCGCAAGCTGCCGGTGTGGGAGTCGGTGCGCAACCAACCGCGTCAGATCCTCCTGGGCGGGGCCTCCACCATGATGCTCTTCGCCTTCTTCTACATCGGCACGGCCTTCCTCAGCAGCTACGGCACCAACCCCGCGGGCCTGGGCCATAGCCGGCCAACCATCCTCTTTCTTGGAATTGTCGGCGCAATGTTCTTTGCAGCCGGCACTTTGGTGAGCGCCGTCCTTTCGGATCGGATCGGCCGCCGAATTGTGATCGTTACTTCCTGCATCGTGGCGATCCCCTGGGCGCTCCTGCTCTTTCCGATCCTTGACATCGGCACGACCTGGTCATTCGCACTCGGACTGTCGGGCACGCTTCTCATCGTCGCCGGAGTCTACGGTCCGGTCGGTGCGTTCCTGCCGGAGCTCTTCGCCACCCGCTACCGTTACACAGGCGCCGGAATGGCCTACAACCTCGGAGCGCTGGTGGGCGGTGGCATCACCCCGCTGGTAGCGGCGTCGCTTGGTGCCAGTCTGGGGAGTTACTCCATCGGCTTGCTTCTCGCTGGAGTAAGCCTGGTGAGCCTGCTCGCCACCTTCGGCCTCCCCGAAACCCGAGGCATCGATCTCGATGCCGTGTCCGGAAGCACAGCCGTGCGGTGACCAGCCGGTCACCCGGATCGACGTTGACGAACGCCTCGTCAACGTCACAGTTCGAAGTCCTCACATTCGGCGCCCCGGACGGGTCCCTCGTAGCCGAGGGTCTTTAGCTGGCGGACGGCTGTGCTCCTTGCCTGTTCAGGATCGTGCCTGAGGAAGCAGCCGGCGCCGGGATCGGTGTGGATCTCGCCGTTGGCGGGCATGTTCCATGTTTGATTTCACTCAAACGGTGAAGATGGGTGGTGGGCTTCCCGGTGGGGGTCTGACCTGCAATCAAACCGACGCATCCCCTGTGATGTTGTCCGGTGAAGGACTCGCCGGCTCCCACCGGGAGCCTTCCCGTATGGTCTGGAAGACCGGACCGGGCGGGGACATGACTTCATTGGACCGTGTCCGTCAAGCGCTGTGCCCCGTCACTGTTGTGTCCGCCCGGCCCGGTTCGGTCATCCAGCACAAACCGTGAAGGAGACCGTTGCAGAATGGCTGCTCTGCTCACCACCACGCAACCCATAATCGTCGCCGGCGTCGATGCCCACAAAGACACCCATCACGCTGTTGTTCTGGACGGCAACGGCGTCCGGCTGGCCGATCGGAAGTTCCCGGCAACATTGGCCGGTTATCAAGACCTACTCGACTGGATTGCATCGTTCGGCATCCCCGATCGTGTCGGTATCGAATCAACCGGCTCGTTCGCGAGCGGTCCGTCGGGTCGAGTTCAACGACGCTGCCGGATGAGTTGACTTTCCGTGCGGCTTCCCAGTGCCGTCGGATGGTCGTGTCGCTAAGTCTGGCATAGTGGGCCGTTCCCCAAGGGTGCGGAGCGGTTGCACGCGTCCGGCTGAACTTCCGCCGCGCCCCCGCCCGCTGGGAGTCTCCCACGCGGGAAGAAGAGACTCCGGCAGCGCGCGGGCAACGGACTAGCCCAGACGCGCCTTCAGGTTATCGTCCAGTGCCGCCAGAAAATCCTCGGTGGTCAGCCATTCCTGGTCCGGGCCCACGAGGAGCGCCAGGTCCTTGGTCATCTGGCCGGCTTGGACGGTCTTGATGATGACGTCTTCTAGAGTGACAGCAAAGTCAACGACAGCGGGGGTGTTGTCCAGTTTTCCGCGGTGCATGATGCCCCTGGTCCAGGCGAAGATCGAGGCAATTGGGTTGGTGGACGTGGGCTTGCCTTGCTGGTGCTGACGGTAGTGGCGGGTCACGGTGCCGTGTGCGGCTTCTGCCTCGACTGTCCTGCCGTCCGGGGTCATGAGTACGGAGGTCATGAGACCGAGCGAGCCGTAGCCCTGGGCGATGGTGTCCGACTGGACGTCGCCGTCGTAGTTCTTGCACGCCCAGACGTAGCCGCCGTCCCACTTCATCGCCGAGGCGACCATGTCATCGATCAGGCGGTGCTCGTAGCTGAGGCCTGCTGCTTCGAACAGGTCTTTGAACTCGGCGTCGAATACTTCCTGGAACAGATCCTTGAACTGGCCGTCGTAGGCCTTCAGGATCGTGTTTTTGGTGGAGAGGTAGACCGGGTAGTTCCGCTGCAGCCCGTACGCGAAGGAGGCGCGGGCGAAGTCGCGGATGGAGTCGTTGAAGTTGTACATGCCCATGGCGACCCCGCCGCCGTCGGGGTAGGTCACCACCGTCTGCTTGATGTCTTCGCCGCCGTTGGATGGGGTGAAGGTCATGGTCAATGTGCCCGCGCCAGGGACTTTGAAGTTGGTGGCCATGTACTGGTCGCCGAAGGCGTGGCGGCCGATGATGATCGGCTTGTTCCAGCCCGGAACCAGGCGGGGGATGTTGGAAATGATGATGGGCTCGCGGAAGACCACTCCGCCGAGGATGTTGCGGATGGTCCCGTTCGGGGACGGCCACATCTTCTTCAGACCGAACTCCTGGACACGGGCCTCGTCAGGGGTGATTGTGGCGCACTTAACGCCGACGTTGTGTTCCTTGATGGCGTTCGCGGCGTCGATCGTGACCTGGTCATCGGTCGCGTCGCGGTTCTGGATGGACAAATCGTAGTATTTCAGGTCCACATCCAGGTAGGGGATGATCAGGCGGTCCTTGATGAACTGCCAGATGATGCGGGTCATTTCGTCACCGTCCAGCTCCACAATGGGGCCAACGACGTTGATCTTTTCACTCATACAGTCTCCTAATTTTCGTGGGCACGATGGCCCGCTGCGGAATCGGTTCGGCGCCGGCTCGGCGCTTCTGGTGCAGCCGCAACGGTGCTAGCGGGAGCTGATGCGCGGCCCGCGGCGGGCGAAGCGGTCTTTGAGCCCCCGGAGCTCCGCCGGCAGCTCCGGGGGCAGCGAGTCCCCGAACCGCGCATACCAGCGTTCGATGCTCTCAATTTCCTCGTCCCACTCCCCCGGGTCGACGGCCAACGCCGCCCGGAGCTGCCCGGGGGTGACAGCGAGACCTTCAATATCGATGCCGTCCAGTGCGGGGACGAAGCCGATGGGGGTGTCGATGGCAGTGGCTGTCCCCTCGAGGCGTTCGATGGCCCATTTCAGGACGCGGGAGTTGTCCCCGAATCCGGGCCAGAGGAAACTCCCGTCGGCGCCGCGGCGGAACCAGTTGACCAGGAAGATCCGGGGCAATCTGGCGGGATTGGCCGACCGGCCGGTCTCCAGCCAGTGTTTGAGGTAGTCCCCGGCGTCGTAGCCGATGAAGGGGAGCATGGCCATCGGATCGCGGCGGACGACGCCGACCTGACCGGCGGCTGCCGCTGTCGTCTCGGAAGACAGTGTTGATCCCATGAAGACACCACCCGTCCAGTCCCTGGACTCGGTAATCAGGGGGATGGTCGTTTTCCGGCGGCCGCCGAAGAAGATGGCCGACAGAGGGACCCCGTCGGGTTGGTAGTATTCCTCGGCCAGGATGGCGACCTGGCTGACGGGTGTACAGAACCGTGAGTTGGGATGCGCCGCGGGCCGGCCGGAGGCCGGGGTCCAGTCGTGGCCGGTCCAGTCGGTCAGGTGCTCCGGAATGTCCCGGGTCATCCCTTCCCACCAGACGCCGCCGTCATCGGTGAGGGCCACGTTGGTGAAGATGGTGTTGCCCTTGGCGATCGCGTCCATCGCGTTCGGATTGGTGTGCCATCCGGTGCCGGGTGCGACGCCGAAGAGGCCCGCCTCCGGGTTGGTGGCCCGCAGTTCCCCGTCCTTGCCCAACCGTATCCAGGCGATGTCATCCCCGAGGGTCTCGACCTTCCAGCCCTCCACCGTGGGGTTGAGCAGGGCGAGGTTGGTCTTGCCGCACGCGGAGGGGAACGCCGCGGAGATGTAGTAGGCCTTCTGTTCCGGGCTGGTGAGCTTGAGGATGAGCATGTGTTCGGCGAGCCAGCCCTCCTGGCGGGACATCGCGGAGGCGATGCGCAGGGAATAGCACTTCTTGCCCAGCAGCGCGTTGCCTCCGTATCCGGAGCCGTAGGACCAGATGGACTTTTCCTCCGGGAAGTGGACGATCCATTTCTCGTCATTGCAGGGCCAGCTGACGTCCTGTTGGCGTGCCTCCAGCGGTGCGCCGACGGAGTGCAGCACGGGGACAAATTCCGCGTCCAGTGCGATCATCCGGGCCAGGACGTCGCTGCCGGTGTGGGCCATGATGCGCATGGAGGCGACGACGTAGGCGCTGTCGGTGATCTCCACCCCGAATTTGGGGTCCTCGGCGTCGAGGTGGCCCATCACGAACGGAATCACGTACATGGTGCGTCCCCGCATGGCGCCACGGAAGAGTCCCTGTAGCTTCTCCTTCATCTGGGCCGGGTCCATCCAGTTGTTGGTGAAGCCGGCGTCACGAACATGTTCGGAGCAGATGTAGGTCTGTTCTTCGACCCGGGCGACATCCTTCGGGTCAGAGAAAGCGGCAAACGAGTTGGGAAACTTGTCCCCATCGAGCCGGACCAGGGTGCCGGCGGCAACCAGTCCGTCCGTGAGCATGCGGTATTCCGCATCTGATCCGTCGACCCAGTGGACGCTGTCGGGCCGGGTCAGGCCGGCAACTTCGCCGACCCATTCCGACAAGCGGGCCAGGGCGAACGGGGCGTTGTCCAGAACGTTGGACGGTGTCGTTTCGTGCACGGTTCTCTTCCTTCCCGCGCGCTGGCTGACGCCGGCGGGGATGATCTTCGAAGGGGTGGTGCCGTTCATCAGGGTGCAACGGCCGGAGGCTGGGATCCGGGAGCAGCCGCTGGTCCGTCCGGGACGGCCAGGTCTTCCCGTGATTTACTATTTGATGATTCCATCATTTTATATAATAGTTCATACTCACCCCTTCACCCGTCCGGGTCCACGCGGACCGGCCGCTTAAAGGGCCTCCCGTCAGCTTCGGGCCCCCTCCGGCCGGCGGCCTGCCAGGCATGCCCGCGAATCCAGTGACAGACCACCCAGGACCAGCTGGTCCGGTCTCTGGCTCAAACCGTCACGTCAAAGGCGGACGACAGGAAACCCTGAAGCCGTTGGCCAGGACGTGTAGCCATGGCGGTGGCGCCCCGATACGGCGAGGGCCTCCGGGCCATGGGCGACGGCCTGCCGAATCGTGCCCGAGGAAACCCAGGGCACGGCCGGGACGGACTCGTCCTCCCCCTGTTATATTGGATGATGGAACTATCAAATAGTCAAGCAAGTGCGTAGTGTGATCGGCAGGGAGGCAGGCATGGAAGAATTCTCGGATTTCCGGGCACCGTTGTATGAGGTGAAGGCGAACCTTTTCAAGGGCCTGGCGCATCCCGTCCGGATCCGGGTGCTGGAGCTCTTGTCTGAGGCTCCGGAGGTGTCGGTGACGGATCTTCTCGCCGCAACGGGCCTGGAGGCCTCGCATCTGTCCCAGCACCTGTCCGTGCTGCGCCGCTACCATCTGGTCCGGGGGGAGCGGCGGGCGCTGCAGATGTTCTATTCACTGGCGTACCCGCAGGTCGCCGACCTGCTGTCCGTGGCACGTCTGCTGCTTAACGACATGCTGCACACCACCCGCGAGCAGCTCGAACATTCAGCCGCCACGTCCCCTCTGGCTGCCGCGGCCGGCAGTTCACAATGAAGGCCCTGACCGCGGCCCGGGCCCTGCTGCCAGGCTGGAAGGACTATGCAGATCTGCCCCGCACCTGGAAAGGCGACCTCATCGCCGGGGTCACCGTGGGCATCGTCGCCCTCCCGCTGGCACTGGCCTTCGGGGTCAGCTCCGGCGCCGGAGCCGCAAGCGGGCTGATCACCGCCGTCATCGCCGGCATAGTCGCCGCCGTCTTCGGCGGTTCCAACATCCAGGTTTCCGGCCCGACCGGGGCGATGGTCGTCGTTCTGGGTCCCGTCATCGCCACGCATGGCGCCGGGGCCCTGGCCGCGGTGGCGGTCCTGGCCGGCGTCATCATCGTCGCTGCCGGTGTGCTCAAGCTCGGCCGCGTCGTGACCCTGCTGCCCTGGCCCGTGATCGAGGGCTTCACCCTCGGGATTGCCATGATCATTTTCCTCCAGCAGGTCCCGGCCGCCTTCGGCGTCAAAGCCGGCCCGAGCAGCAACGCCGCAGTCTCTGCCGTCCAGGGACTCGCAACGGCGTCCCCCGCCGCCCTCCTGGCCCCGGTGGCCCTGGTGGCACTGGTCGCGGTGATCATGATTGCCGCACCCCGGATCCACCCGCAGATCCCCGGTTCCCTCATCGCCATCGTCATCGCCAGCATCGCCGCCCAGGTACTGGACCTGCCCGTGGCCCGGATCGGCACCCTGCCCGACACCCTGCCAGCCCCGGTCATCCCCGCCCTGGACTGGAGCACGGTGACTGCCCTGGCCGGGCCGGCCGCGACCATCGCCGCCCTCGCGGCGATCGAGTCACTGCTCTCGGCCCGGGTCGCCGCGTCGATCTCCGATACCGGCCCCTACGATGCCGACCGTGAACTCCTGGGCCAGGGCCTTGCCTCTGTAGCGTCCGGGTTCTTCGGCGGCATGCCGGCCACCGGAGCCATCGCCCGCACCGCCGTGAACATCCGCTCAGGCGGCCGGACCCGGCTCGCCGCCATCACGCACGCCCTGGTGCTGCTGGGAGTGGTGTACCTGGCGACCGGCCCGGTCTCGCGGATCCCGCTCGCCGCCCTCGCCGGTGTCCTGATGGTCACCGCCACCCGCATGGTCTCCCTCCGCACCCTGCGCAGCGTCATCGGGTCAACCCGGGCCGACACGGTCGTTTTCTTCGTCACGGCCCTGATCACCGTGTCCTTCGACCTGATCGAGGCAGTGGCGATCGGCATCGCCGTCGCCTCCTTCTTCGCCCTGCGCACCCAGGTCAAGTCCAGCGGCGTGCACCGTGAAGAGATCCCCGGCCCTATTGAGGAAGGCGATGAGCACATCGCCGTCTTCCGGCTCGACGGGGCCCTGTTCTTCGCCGCCGCAGAACGCGTCCTGGACCGGGTCAGCGCAATCCGCAACGTCGACGTCGTCATCATCCGAATGTCCCAGCTCCAGGTCCTGGACGCGACCGGTGCCCGGGTCATCACCGACATCGTCAACGCCCTCGAACGCCGCGGCATCACCGTGCTGATCAAAGGCATCCAGGAACGCCACCTCGCCCTGGTCACCCGGGTCGGTGTGCTGGAATCCCTGCGCCACCACAAACACCTCTTCGATGATCTGCCGCCGGCCGTGGAACATGCCCGCAGCCACGTCGCCCGCGCCAGGGCCGCCCGCGCCGGCGAACATCCCGCACAGGACAAGGCACACGACGCCGGCGAGGACCCCGCCCCCGGCCGGGTCGCGGCAGGCACCCCCGGCACAACCACGGTCCGATGAATGATCAGGAGCATCCTTTGCCGCCAACAGCACCCTTAGAATCCCGGACCGAACGGGACCGCGTGCCGCACTACCTCCTGGGGTCCGGGCTCGCGGCCCTTCTTCTGTTCGACCTCCCGGCACTTTTCTCGGGGCCCACGAACCCGGCCTGGCTGGCCGCGGTGGTACTGACCGGCCCGACCGTCGGCATCCCCGCCGGGATCGCCGCGTTCCGGCGCCGCAACAACTCACGCGGCAGGCCCGCGGGAGCAGCCGCGCTGCGCCCGGTCAGGAGCCGGCCATGAGCGTGGACGGCATGCCGCTGCCTGCGTGGAAGCACTCCAGGCCCGGGACCGGTTACCCCGCGGACGCGGCAGCCTGGAACCGCTGGTACACCGAAAGCGACCGGAGCTGGGCGCCTGCAAGCTCATCGGTCCGCGACGCACTGAACGGTCTGGCACCTGGCCGGGCACTGGATCTGGGGGCCGGCGACGGACGCAACGCCGTATGGCTCGCCGGCCGCGGCTGGCACGTGACAGCCATGGACTTTTCCGCCGCAGCCCTGGATATCGGGCGCGAGCGTGCCTTCGCCGAAGGCGTCACGGCACTGATCGGCTGGTCAGTCGCCGACGTCACCACCTGCACCCCTGCCCCGGGGAGCCTGGACCTGGTCCTGGCCGCCTTCCTCCGCCTGCCCGGTACCGACTTCGAACACATCATCGCGCGCACCGCCCCGGCCCTGGCCCCCGGGGGGATCTTCCTGTATATCGGCCACGACCCGGCCGACCCGCGCGAGGGCACCGCCGGAACCCGGGACCCCGCCGTTCTGCACGACAGCACCGAAGTTGCCGTGTGGGCCCGGAAGTCCGGTCTGCAGGTTGAATCAGCCGAAACCCGGTCACGGCCCGTCCCCGGGGCCCGCCGCCCCGCGCTGGACTGCGTGGTCCTTGCCAGCAGCCCGGCCCGGGCTGCCCCGGTCCCGTCGTTCTCCGCACCTTTGTCCGCCAGGAACACCGATCGTAAGGTCCCGTCATGACCACGAGCACCACCCTGCCCGCTGCTGCCGCCGAAGTGGTTCCCCGGTCCAAGGGCCGCATTGTGGTCAGCTGGATCACGACCACCGACCACAAAACCATCGGGTTCATGTACCTGATCGCGTCCTTCACGTTCTTCTGCCTCGGAGGAGTCATGGCGCTGCTGATCCGCGCCGAGCTCTTCGAGCCCGGCATGCAGATCCTGCAGACCAAAGAGCAGTACAACCAGCTCTTCACCATGCACGGCACGGTGATGCTGCTGATGTTCGCGACCCCCTTGTTCGCCGGCTTCGCCAACGTCATGATGCCCCTGCAGATCGGCGCCCCCGACGTCGCGTTTCCCCGGCTGAACGCGCTGGCCTTCTGGTTCTTCCTCTTCGGCTCCCTCATCGCCATCTCCGGCTTCATCACCCCGCACGGCGCGGCGTCGTTCGGCTGGTTCGCGTACGCGCCGCTCTCCAACACGACCTTCACCCCCGGCATCGGCGGGGACCTGTGGGTGTTCGGCCTGGCCCTGTCCGGTTTCGGCACCATCCTGGGCGCGGTCAACTTCATCACCACGATCATCTGCATGCGCGCCCCGGGCATGACCATGTGGCGGATGCCGATCTTCACCTGGAACACCCTGATCACCGGCATCCTGATCCTGATGGCGTTCCCGCCGCTGGCCGCGGCCCTGTTCGCGCTCGGCGCCGACCGTAAATTCGGTGCCCACATCTTCGACCCCGAAAACGGCGGCCCGATCCTGTGGCAGCACCTGTTCTGGTTCTTCGGCCACCCGGAGGTGTACATCATCGCCCTGCCGTTCTTCGGCATCGTCTCGGAGATCTTCCCGGTCTTCAGCCGCAAACCCCTCTTCGGCTACAAGGGCATCGTCTACGCAACGATTTCCATCGGCGCCCTGTCGGTCACGGTGTGGGCCCACCACATGTACGTCACCGGCTCGGTCCTGCTGCCGTTCTTCGCCTTCATGACCATGCTCATCGCCGTCCCCACCGGCGTGAAGTTCTTCAACTGGATCGGCACCATGTGGGGCGGTTCCATCACCTTTGAAACGCCCATGCTCTGGAGCCTGGGCTTCCTGGCCACGTTCCTCTTCGGCGGCCTGACCGGCATCATCCTGGCCTCACCGCCGCTGAACTTCCACGTCTCGGACACCTACTTCGTGGTGGCACACTTCCACTACACCGTCTTCGGGACCGTGGTGTTCGCGATGTTCGCCGGTTTCTACTTCTGGTGGCCCAAGTGGACCGGCAAGATGCTCAACGAGCGCCTGGGCAAGATCCACTTCTGGATGCTGTTCCTGGGCTTCCACGGCACCTTCCTCATCCAGCACTGGCTCGGCGTCGAGGGCATGCCGCGCCGCTACGCGGACTACCTGCCGCAGGACAATTTCGCCTGGATGAACCAGTTCTCCACCTACTCCTCGTTCCTGCTGGGCGCTTCGATGATCCCGTTCTTCTGGAACGTCTACATCACCTGGCGCAGCCCGGAGCGGGTCGAAGTCGATGACCCGTGGGGCTTCGGCGGGTCCCTGGAGTGGGCCACGTCCTGCCCGCCGCCGCGCCACAACTTCACGTCCCTTCCCCGTATCCGCTCCGAACGCCCCGCCCTGGACCTCCACCACCCCGAACTGGCTCAGCTGACCCATGACACCACCCACAGCCCGGCAGCGGCGGCACTCGGGGCCGCCGGCATCGGAGGACGCGACGTGCGCTCCCCGGCCCCGCGCGACTGACCGGCCTCGCGACCGCCCCTGACCCGACCATAGACCCGGAGGACAGTCTTGGAAGCACACCTCACAGCCGTCCACGTCGCCGCCGGCGAAGTGGAACTGATCGAGATGCGGGCCGACCAGGCCCGCGCCGCCCTCGTCGAGGCCCTGTGCCGGGCCATGGCAGCCGGGGTCCCCCCGGCCACGGCGGCGGCCGCCGCCGGCATGGATGTCGCGGAACTCTTCGACGCCGTCCGCCGTCACGCCCCGGCCCTCGCCTCCGGCCCGCATGCAGCCGACAACAATGACATCCGCTGGCTCTGAGCGAGCCGCGAAGTGGGCCCGAACCAACTGCGGTCTCCACTCAAGCTGCCATAATCACCCGCCAGCAACAAATGCCTAACACACCACACCATCCAGGGAGACAGCATGTACCAGAGAACCCCTGAGCTCACGCACGGCCCGGGTGACCCGGCCGCAGGATCACGGGTCATCGGGACCGGGTCATTCCAGCCCGCCCGGGTGCTCACCAACGATGAACTGAGCCGGATCGTGGAGACCAGCGACGAGTGGATCCGGGATCGTGTCGGAATTCAAACGCGCAGGATCGCAGACACCGAAACCGTGGCGGACCTGGCCATCGGGGCGCAACCGAGGCGCTGCAAAGCGCCGGGATGGACGCGAACGAACTCGACCTGATCATCGTGGCCACCGTCACCGCCAAAGACCGCTCCCCCAGCACCGCAGGCAGGGTCTCCGCGAGCCTCGGAACCCGCGCACCAACCGTCTTCGACATCAACGTCGCCTGTTCAGGCTTCACCCATGCCATGGCCATCGCCGACCACGCCATCCGGGCGGGATCCGCCAAAACGGCCATGGTCATTGGCGCCGAAAAGCTCAGCGACTTCACCGACTGGTCCGACCGGAGCACCTGCGTGCTGGTCGGCGACGGTGCGGGCGCAGTCATCCTGGCGGCCACCGACGCCCTTGGGGTCAGCCCCGTCTGCTGGGGCTCAGTGCCCGCACTGGCGCACGCCGTCCGGATCGAGGAGCCCTCCCTGTGTTTCGAGCAGGAAGGCCTCTCCATCTACCGCTGGGCGATCACCCAGGCAGCGCAGCTCGCACGCCGGACCTGCGAAATGGCCGGCATCGCACCCGAAGACCTTGCCGGCTTTATCCCGCACCAGGCGAACCTGCGCATCATCGAACCCCTGGCCCGTCAGCTCGGCATACCCGGCGACATCACCGCCAGGGACATCGTCACCTCCGGGAACACTTCCTCGGCGAGCATCCCGATCGCTCTGGCGAAACTCGTCCGTTCCGGGAGTCTCCCGCCGGAGAGCCCTGTGCTGCTCTTCGGCTTCGGCGGAGGGTTCTCCTACGCAGGCCAGGTCATACGAACGCCGCAGATATCCGCGCCGAACCCCTGCCGCATTTCTGAGAACCCTGCGCCGCTGACGCACAGGATTTCCACCCTGCAGGAGGACCGCGGGTCCGCCACCTTCGTCGTGAGCCGCGGCCACCTGCAGCGCCGGATCAAGCGAATGCGGCAGAAGTCGTCGCGCTGCTCAAAGCCGCAAACACGGCGCTTGACCGGTTCCTGATATCTGCCCCTTGTCCCCGACGCAGGCAGTCAGGGACTGGACTCCCCAGCGGGCGGCCGACCATGCCGCTTCCCGGGAGAGCATGTCCACGTGGTCCGGCGCCCCGCCGGCGACTCCCATCAGGGCAGCCACGACCCCGATGATGACGCTGGCCGCGATTCCGCACACGGTTCGTGGGCCGGCGGGAATGTTGAGGGGGGTCAACGGTGAAGAAATGCGTGACGAACAGCAGCACCGCGATAAGAACGAGCAAGACCGCGATAACGCGATAGAGCGTTTTCGACTTGAGCCGGGTCGCCCAGTGGGCTCCGATCCAGGCGCCGATAAGGCTGCCGGCCAAGATGTTCAGGACAATGAACCAGTAGGGCGCGAGCTCTCCGAGGGGGACGCCGATAAGGCGGGCCGGCAGCGCCGTGATGACAACGACCAGGCTCATGGCTTTGTTCATGATGATGGCCTGCAATGCGGCGAAGCCGAAGACCCCGATGAGCAGGGGCAGCCGGAACTCCGCGCCGCCCAGCCCGATCATTCCGCCCAAGACACCGATGATGGCGCCTGCAAGGAAGACCAGAGCCAGGGATTCCTGTCGTGCCGGCCCTGGTGGCAACAGCGGCAGAGCGGTGCTGTTCATACCTGAAAATTATCAGCATCAGAGGGCCCGGGAAGATGACGCCCGGATGATCGGTGCTGACACTAGCCAGCGCGCACGGGACATCGGAACAGCCGGAGAAGTTCGGCCCTGGCCTCGACCTCGCCGCGAAGCCGCAGCACCGCGCCGGGGAAGAGCCCGCGTCAACGTTTAGCCGCCGCTACCCGCCGAGCCTCTGGATGAACTCATCCGCCTGGGCCAGGTTCCGGGCCATCTTGGCCCGCTGGTGGACGGCCTTCTCCAGGAATTCCGCCAACCGGCGGGCGGCCTCAGCGGCGCTGAGTCCGCCTGGTCCGGACGACAGCCCGGCAAAGACGGCGTCTGAACCCAGGGCGTGCCACGGCACGGGATTCGCGGCGGTGGTGTTTGTTGCGGTGAACTGAGAGGTCATGGCCCGTTCCTTGTAACTTCGTCGAACGACCATCCGAGGGGGATGGCAGTGATGGGAACGGTCAGGAGGAATTGCGGGGGTCGTAGACGTCGGGGATGCCGTTGTGGTCGGAGTCGATCGTCTCTGCTTCTTGGGCCTGCCGGTACTGCCGGTTCCTGGTCCGCAACACGGCGACGGCCAACAGCGCCGCCAGGACGGATGCTGCGAGGATCCCCACCTTCGCGTGGTCATCGTGCAGGCTTTCCGTTGCCGAAGCTCAGTTCTGCAACCAGCAGCGAGACAGTGAAGCCGATGCCTGCCAGGAGGGACACCCCGAACACGTCGATCCATTTGAAGGTGCTGTCCAGCCGGGCCTTCGTGACCTTGGTGAGGAGCCAGGTGGTTCCGAGTATGCCGGCCGGCTTTCCCAGGACCAGCGCCAGGATGATGCCGACGGCCACCGGGTCCGTCAGCGCCGAGACCAGGCCTTCCCAGCCGCCGACGGCCACGCCGGCGGAGAAGAACGCGAAGACCGGCACGGCCACGCCGGCGGAGATCGGGCGGAACCGGTGCTCGAAGACCTCGGCAAGGCCGGGCCCTGCCTCCGGGCCGCCGCTGGCCTGGGAGCGCAGAACCGGGACGGCGAATCCCAGCAGCACGCCGGCGACGGTGGCGTGGATGCCCGAGGCATGCACCAGCGCCCACACGACGGGCCCCAAGGGCAGCAGGATCAGCCACGCCGCCGAGGCGTTCATTTTGAAGAACCGCCGGTATTTCTGTGCCAGGAACGTGTAGAGGGCCAACGGGATCAGTGCCCACAGCAGGGGCCCGGCCTGGAGGTCGCTGGAGTAGAAGAAAGCGATGATGCTGATGGCGATGAGGTCATCCACCACAGCGAGAGTCAGGAGGAAGATGCGCAGGGCGCTGGGCAGGTGCGAGCCGATGATGGCCAGGACCGCGACGGCGAAGGCAATGTCGGTGGCGGTGGGGATGGCCCAACCGCGAAGCGTCTCGGGGCTGGTGATGTTGATCGCCGCGGTGATGAGTGCGGGAACAACACGCCGCCCACGGCGGCGGTGACGGGAACGATCGATTTATTGAGCTGCCGCCGGTCCCCGGCAACGAATTCCCTTTTGAGCTCCAGGCCCACGAGGAAGAAGAAAATGGCCAGCAGCCCGTCCGCTGCCCAGGCGCCGAGACTGAGCTCCAGATGCCATGGCTCGTAGCCGATCTTGAGGTCCCGCAGGGCGAAGTAACTCTCCGACGCAGGCGAGTTGGCCCAGATCAACGCGATGACGGCGGCCGCCACCAGGAGCACGCCGCCGACGGTTTCTTTGCGCAGGATTTCGCCGATGCGCAGTGATTCCGCGTAGCTGCCCCGTCCGAAGATGTTGAACCGCGGCGGGAGGGAGGGAAGTTTCTGGCCCATGAAAGAGTCCTAAAAGTTGAGTCGAAAAAAATACTGCCGACCAGACTTCCCGGCTCACCTCACTCCGGTCTACGGGGCGCCGATGCCCTGCACTGTGTCATGAGGGGGAATTAGTGAAGTGGCCCAGCAGCAGGCCAGCCAGCGCTGCCACTCCCATCACCGGAGATATTGCCAAGACCCCTGGATGAGGGTTGTTCGAAATCCGGCGCCGCCGAATCTGATGCTGGATCCGTGCATCTGACGGCATGGGCTCAGTTCGCGGGCGGATCGATAACCCCGGCCACCAGGGACACCACCTCGTCGAGGTGAGCCGGGATGGTCAGGTGGCCGACGCCGGAGAAGACCCGAACGTCGAGGTTCATGGTTCGGCGCACTGCCGGTGCCAGTCGATGGGGTGGCAGGAACCGGTCATGTTCTCCGACCCCGACGACACACGGCCGCTGGGCGCGACGTGCCAGTAGTTCGGTGGAAAGGAGCGGAGGGGCCAGCGTCGTGCGGCAACAGGTGGCCATGAGGGCCATCCACTCCACCTCGGTCTCGGGCGGGTCCGCTCCGGGGGCGACGAACAACCGGAGCATGCGGCGGGTGTTTTCGGCTGTGGGACGCAACAGCCAAACGGCCGAAGCCAGCGCCAGTTTCGGGTCCACGCTGAGACGGATGAAGCCGGCGGGTGAGACCATCGCCCGCGCCGCGATTCGGGGCGAGTTGGCGGCCAGGGCCACGGCGGCACCCAGTGAATTGCCCACCAACACAACCCCGTCGGCATCCATGGCCGCCAGAATCCCATCCAGCGCCCGGCCGTACCAGGCCAGCAGGGCCCGGCGGGGCCGACGCGGATCGCTGAGTCCGGGCTGACCCGGCAGATCCACCACTGTCGTCGCCCAGTGGACCGACAGCGCTTGCAGCCACGGCAAAGCCACCGCAGCGTTAAAGCCGGTCCCGGGCACCATGATGACCCTGGGCCGTCCGGTTCCGGCGGAGGTGAGTTCCACTCGCCCGGCGCTGGTGTCCAACGTCGCGCTGGTGAGTGGGAAGTCCGCCCGCGCCAAGGCTTCCGAACACCATTGCCGCACCGCGCGTTGACCGCGAGGGTTCTTTTATACGGTCGTCTGCGAGACCAGCAAAGCAGTGTGCTGAGGCAGTCCGCCCCTCCATCCCTCAACGGGCGTCGGCGTGGTCCTCGTCCCGCTTCATTTCGATGAGCTGAATGAGGTTGCCGCACGTGTCATCAAAGACGGCCACGACAGCGGTGCCGATGTCAGTCGGCGGCTGCGTGAACACCACGCCCTTGCTGGTCAGCCTGGCGTGCTCGGCCTCAATGTCCCCGACAGCGAATTGAGCGAGTGGGATGCCGTCTTCGACAAGAGCATCCCGATACGGCTTTACTGCAGGGTGGCCCGACGGTTCCAGCAACAGTTCCGGACCGTCAGGCGATTCGGGTGATACAACGGTGAGCCAGAAGTCATCGACGAGGGGGATGTCATGGCGCTTCGTGAAACCGAGCACGTCTGTGTAGAAGGCGAGGGCCGCTCGCTGGTCGTCGACGAACAGGCTCGTCAGGGCAATTTTCATTGTTCGGTCCTCTTTCTGGTGGGCCATCGTACGGTGACCTCGGCGAGTGGCTCGGGGTTGAAGTAGTGGAACTTGGACCGTCCGCGCCGCTCCGTCACGACGAGGCCAGCCGACTCGAGCACGCCGAGGTGCTGCGAGATCGCCTGACGCGTAAGGCTGAGGCCATGCCGCATCGTGAGCACGGAACAGATCTCGAACAGGGTCTGACCGTCGCGCACTGACAGTTCGTCAAGGACGAGGCGCCTCGTCTCATCGTCGAGAGCGCGGAACACATCAACCATGAATACACTATAGGCAAGTGGCAGATTGCATATCAAGGCAAGGGCCCGTTCCTCAAACGGGACGGCGGCAGCGCCAGCCAACGCTGCGATTTAACTGCCAGATAGCTCTGCGATCCACACTTTCGCGGCTCCCCAACGATGCCTGGGAGTGTCTTGCGAACGATCGTTACCGAACGCCACAAAACTCTTAGCGTCGGATATTCGACGAATTCACAAGCCAGCCCGTCTAGATCGTCTAGATCCTTGAAATCGCCGCCGGGGATGGCCTTGCGCTACAGCGCCTGCGGTTTTTACCTCCCCTGCCCGCGTGGCCCTGAACCAGCGACGAAGACCACTAGCCGGCCCCCGATCGGAAAATTCTGTCCGGGTGCCGGGGCTCAGCCGTTCGCGGTGGCGACCGGCCCGTCCCATTCCTGCGGCAGGGCGGCCCCGCCGGTTCCCCCCGGGATGACCTCGGCCACGATCTCGTTGAGCACGCGGGAGGCGTACTTCTCCCCCACCCAGAGGTGCTTCGCGCCGTCGACCCCCACCACGAGGGCCTGGGGCACCGCGGCGAACCGCTCCGCTGCCGCCGCGGGCTGGAGGTAGTCGTCGTGCTCGGGGACCAGCACCTTCAGGGGCTTGCCCGACGCCGCCCATTCCTTGAGGTGCACGTCGGTGGCGCGGTGCAGCGGGGGCGAGAGCAGGATGGCCCCCCGGACCTCCGGCGCCACCGGCCCGGACGCCCCGTACATCAGCGCCAGTTCGGTGCCGAAGGACCAGCCCACGAGCCAGCGGTTCGGCAGGCCCCGCTCCACGGCAAACCGGACGGCGGCCTCGACGTCGAGGCGTTCGCCCACGCCCCCTTCGAAGGCCCCGCCGCTGGTGCCCCGGGGCGAGGCCGTCCCCCGGGTGTTGAACCGGAGCACGGCCACTCCGGCCAGGGCCGGCAGGCGGTAGGAGGCCTTGCGGAAGACGTGGGAATCCATGAAGCCGCCGTGGGTGGGCAGCGGGTGGAGCGTGATGATGGTCGCCTTGATGTCGCCGGACTCCGGGACAGCGAGCTCGCCCACGAGCACATGGCCGTCCTCGGTGCGCAACTCCAGGTTCTCCCGGCGGGCCGGAAGAACCGTGGAGGCACGGATCGCCGTGGGCGCAGACGGCTGGCTGAAAACGTACGACGCGGGGTCAAAAGTCATGCTGTCCAGCTTAGCGATACCGGTAGCTGCGCGAGGTCCAGCAGTTGGAATGCCAGTGCCGGCGCTCCGCAAGGCCGGCGGCCGCACCGAAGAGATGGTCCTCGGACCAGACGACGAGGTGCGCCACCCCGGGAAGCACCGCCGTCGAACAGCCGGGGCAGATGTAGGTTTTTTCCGCCCTGCTCGCGGTGATGGAGCGGACCATCCATTCGCCGTCCGGCGCGCTCTCACTGCGGGCCACGCCGGTGCGGGCCCGTTCAAGGTCCAGCTCCGGCACGGGACCGCCGTGCTTCCCCGTGCCGGAGCCCGCCTTCCCGGCGACCGCCTTCCCGGAGGCTGCGCGGCGGGGTCGGTTGGAACGGGGCATGCTTCCATTCTGCACCAGTCCGGATGCCCGCGGTCACGCCAGACGGTAGTGTAGACCGGGTGCGTTTAGTCATAGCCCGTTGCTCCGTTGATTATGTCGGCCGGCTCAAGGCCCATCTCCCGCTGGCCACCCGGCTCCTGCTGGTCAAGGCCGACGGCTCCGTCCTGGTCCATTCGGACGGCGGATCCTACAAGCCCCTGAACTGGATGAGCCCGCCGGCTTCGCTGCGCGTCTCCACCCCCGACGAGGCCGACGTCGAGCTCGGCGTGGTCGAACAGTGGACCGTCCAGTCCGCCAAGACCGATGACCGGCTCATCATCAGCATCCACGAGCAGCTGCACGACACCTCCCACGAACTCGGTGTGGACCCCGGCCTGATCAAGGACGGTGTGGAGGCGGATCTGCAGCGGCTGCTGGCCGAACAGATCGAGCTCCTCGGCAGCGGGTTCTCGCTGGTCCGTCGCGAATACTTCACCGCGATCGGCCCGGTGGACATCCTGGCCAGGGATGCCAACGGCGCCACCGTCGCCATCGAACTCAAGCGCCGCGGCGACATCGACGGCGTCGAACAGCTCACCCGGTACCTGGAACTGCTGAACCGTGACCCGCTGCTCGCGCCGGTGCGCGGGATCTTCGCCGCCCAGCAGATCAAGCCGCAGGCCAAGGTCCTGGCGAACGACCGCGGCATCGACTGCATCACGCTCGACTATGACGCCATGCGCGGCGTCGACGACGTCGGCTCCAGGCTTTTCTAAGGGCATTTCCGCTGCTTTCCCGGGCGCCGCACACGTTCATCCGTGCCGTGCACAAAATTTATGGAATTGTTCGCCGTGGCCGTTGACCGGACGCAATTGTCATGAAATTCTTATACGAGTCTTTGTGTAGGTGTTTTTTCATGCTCGCAAGACATGTTGCGAACGTGAAGCTCCTGCCGCTGGAATCCGGTTGATCCGGTCCGAAGGCCAGGGTTCTTCTCGCAGAGTGACCAAGGCCGGCACGAAGGGTGCCAGCCTTAAACAAGATCCACAATGAGGAGAAATACATGGCACAGGGAACCGTCAAGTGGTTCAACGCTGAAAAGGGCTTCGGCTTCATCACCCCGGATGACTCCGACGGCGATGTCTTCGTTCACTACTCCGAGATCCAGACCGGTGGCTTCAAGACCCTCGACGAGAACGCGCGCGTTCAGTTCGAGATCGGCCAGGGCTCCAAGGGCCCGCAGGCAACCGGCGTAACGCTGGTCTAGTCTCCCGCGGGCGGGGTTGCCTCAGGGCAGTCTCCGCGAATAAATGATCCCCGGCACTGGTGCCGGGGATCATTTATGTTTCCTGCTATGTGGAATAATCCGCCTTGCCGGCCGGCCGCCTCCATTGTTGGCCGCCTCCATTGATTGCCGGCTGCATTGCCCGGCTGCATTGTTGTCCGGAAACGCTTTTCGGCCGGACGCGTTTTCCGCCGCCAGCCAACGGCCGGGGATAAAGCAATTAGCGCACGAGTGTCCTGAGCAGGCGTGCGCTCTGCCGGACCGAAAGCCCGGGGAGGTACGCCCGGCTCAGGGCCCGGCCCATGGCGGGAAGCTGCAGCGGGTCCTGGTAGTACAGGTACAGCGTGCGGTACTCGGGCTTGAACCGGGACTTAAACGTGGCAAGGGAACGGAAGCCGTACACAGGTTCCAGCGCGTGGCCCACGACGTCGAGGATTCCGGCCAGCCCCTCCGGCCCGGTATTGTCCCGGGCGTCCCAACCCTCCGGCCCGGTATTGTCCCCGCCCGGAGGATCCGGGCGGCCTTCCGGTGCCTCAGCTGCCGGGGCAGCGCCTTCGGGCCCAGCCGCAGCTGCTGCGGGCGTGGCAACGGCAACGGCAACGGCTGGTGCAGCGGCAGCGGGCGGCGACGCTTTCGCCAGCGGCGAGCCGGAGAGGGAAATGACCTCCACCGAACTCTTCAGCTCCTGCACCGCCGAGGCGATCAGGAATTCCATCACCCCGGGGAAGGCATCGCCCCGCCTGCGCATGAAGTCCAGGGTCCAGCACACCACCCGGCCGCCTTCATGGACGGGCAGCCAGCTGGTGACGCCCTGCACGAGCCCCTCGGCGTCCACCGCCAGGCAGCAGAGCACGTCGTCGTCGTCGAGTTCGTCGATTCCGCCGAGCGTGAAGCCCATTTCGGGGACCGGCTTCTGGGCCGCCCATTCTTCTGAAACCTCGCTGAGCTGGGTGCGCAGGGACGGCGAAAAGCCGCTGTAGCGCCCCCAGACCGCCCGCACGCCGGTCTTGGCCGCGCGGTTCAGGGCAGTGCGGACGTTTTGCCATTCCTTGCCCTTGAACTCGATCCCGCGGACCGCGAGCCTGGTTTCCTGGGCCACAGCCACCCGCTGGAAGCCGCGGGCATTCAGCATCGGCCACAGCTCGTCCGTGCAGGAATAAAAGCAAGGGATGAGCGCATGCCGGGCACAGTCCGTGATGAATTCCGCCGCTGTTTCCTCATGGAGGGCCGACGGGCCGAACGGGCCGGCCAGGGTCAATGCGACATTGCCATGCTGCTGGTAGGCCACTCCCCCGCGCCGGTCCGGCGTGAACCAGTACTTGTTGGGCTCCCAGAGAGCCATCCAGGACAGAGAGTCCCCGCCCTGCCGGATCAGCCCACGGGCAATGTCCCGGTCGCCCGATCCGGCGTCCGTCCGGTGCAGCCGGCGCAGCAGGACGAGCCACACCGCGGCCAGGGCGACAGCCCAGAAGACAATGCCGGAGTAGGCGAAAAGGAAGGCCTCGACGGCGTTGCGGTTCTGGAAGATGCGGGCGTAGCCGCCGGGGATCGGCACCGGCAGGTACTGGCGGGCCAGCTCGGCCGCGAGGCCCAGCAGGCCGCCGTCGCGGTCCATTCCGCCGGAGGCAAACCAGGCCGCGGCGTAGCCTCCGGCGAGCACCAGCCAGGTGCCGCCGACAACTGCGCCCAGGATCTGCCGTGCCCGCGGAGCCGTCTCGACGCGGAACTGCCGCCGGTTGGCCAGGAGCAGCACCACCAGGAGCAGCGGGACGGCCACGAGGGGCAGGATGTGGACGAACCCGGAACCCATGACGGCCGTGTGCGCCCTGTTGGGGTAATGCGGGATGCGGGCGAAGAGCGCGAGGTACACGGCAGCCAGGGCCGTCACGGCGAGCTGGACGATGATGGCGATCCGCAGGGCAAGCCGGCGGCCATGCCGCATGCCGTCCGCGCAGATGAGCAGCAAGACGACCGGGACCACCGAGAGCGCGAGGCCCAGCGGGCCGGCGAAACCCGGCCGCCCGACCTCCAGGCAGCTGACATCGACGGTGCCGCCGCAGTTCTGCTCGAGCTGGCTCAGCGTCGGCAACGGGTTCAGGACGACGTCGCGCAGCAGGGCGAGCGGTCCGGTCGGGGCGCTGACCGCGGCTGTCAGGATCGGGCCCACGGCGAAGATGGCAACCGTCAGGGCCAGCAGGTTCCGGGTTTCACGGCCGGTCGAGCGGTGGCGGTGGAGTGTTCCCGTCCCACCCTGGATCCACCAGCCCGCCGCCTGCCCGGCCAGGGCCCCGGTGAGGCCGACGACGGTCTCCGCGTGCCCGACGTACAGCACCAGCAGCAGCGCGGCGGACAGCACCGCGGTCCGCAGCCGCCGCTGCCAGAGCGTCGGCAGGTACCCGCTGGCCGCCAGTGTGACGGCGAGGATCGCGGCGTAGGGGCCGATCAGGCTGGCGTCCGCCATCAGGCCGAGCCAGCCGTCACCGGCATAGCGGGACAGCTGGGTGAGCAGCAGGAACAGTGTCACGGCGGCAAACTGGCCGGCGAAGTAGAAAAACGCCGTGCGCACCGTGCCCAGCTGCCGCTCCGCGAGGCCCAGCAGCAGCAGCATCATCAGCGCGGCTGCGAGGTAGGCCAGCGGATTGGTCACGAAGAACAGCGACGTGAACAGGGACCACCAGTGGCCTGCCTTCAGGCCCGGAGCGCTGACGGAGGCCACATCCAGCAGCGATTCCGGCGGTCCGGCCAGGAAACTGCCGGTGGCTGCGCCCGTTGCCAGGAAGACGCCCAGCACGGCCAGCGTGAACGGCACGGCACGGAAGTGCCCCAGCGTCCGGCGCACACTCTGCCGCCAGACGCCCAGCAGCGACCCCCCGCCGTTCCCCCGCTGTCCGCCGTTCCCTGGCTGTCCGCCCGATGTCATGGTTCGATCCCCCAGCGCCGGGCGAGGAAGTCCAGGCCGCCGGGCAGGCCCTTGGACGCCGTCTCCCAGGAGTGCCCGGCGTTGGGGATCCGGCGGGACTCCACGGCGAAACCTGCCTTGCGTGCCGCCGCTGACAACAGGTCCATGTAGCCGATGAACTCGGGGTCCCGCTCACCGGCGCCGAAGTAGATGGCGCTCCCCTCGAAGCTGTGCTCCTTCAGGACCTGCAGCGGGGTCTGCCGTTCGAAGGCCGCCGTGTCTCCTCCGAAGGCTGCCTGGATGGTCTTGTCGCGTTCCTTGGCGAGGGCGGGTTCCTTCTCGCTGGAGAAAGCCAGCGCGGCGTTGTAGACCTCCGGATGCCGGGTCACCAGCTGCATGGCACAGGTGGCGCCGTAGGAGAAGCCTCCGACGGCCCACTGCCGGGGGTCCGGATCGACGTCGAGCGTCTTGTTGATCCATTCCGGCACGTCCCGGGCGAGGAAAGTGTCCGCCTGGGCTATCCGGCTGTCCATGCACAGGGTGTTGCCGCCGGCGGAACCGTTCGGGTCGACGACGACGACCACCGGGGCGACGCCGGCGTGCGCCGCGGCGAAGCGGTCCAGGCGGCTCCGGAGGGCGCCTCCGGCGAGCCAGTCGGCCGGTCCTCCGGGCTGGCCGGAGAACAGGACCAGGACGGGAAGCGCCGGGCGCGGCGAGACCTGGTAGGCAGGCGGAAGGTAGAGGTACGCCTCGCGGCTGTGGAACCCGGAACTCGTGCCGGGGATCTCTGCCCTTCGCAGTTCGCCTTCCGGCAGCTGCGCCGGAGCCCGCCATCGGGCGAGGCCGACGGCGGCAGTGGCTCCCGCGGGGCGCATCAGGCCGGCTTCGAGCGGCTGGATCCGCGCCACGGCGGTGCCGGCCAGGTCGCTGACCGTCTGGTTCAGCCCGAAATAGACGTTGATCTGCACCGCTGAGAGCGCGACGACGCCCAGCAGGGCGCCCGTGGCTGCTGCGGTCGAGCGCACGCGGTGCAGGGCCGGCCGGGGAGGTTGGGGGATGCTCGCAAGGAAGGGTTTCCGTCCCCAGATTCCGTGCAGCCGCAGGAGCCACAGCAGCAGGGCCGCGACGGCCGGAACAGACCAGACGAGGGTCTCCCAGGGAAGTTCCTCGGGGAAGACCGAGAGCACATAGATCAGCAGCAGGTGGATCCCTGCCACGAGGGCCGCCGAGAGCAGGAGCACGGCGGACAGCACCACGGCGGACGCGCTGAGGGAATGGCGCCGCCCGCTCCGCCAGAGCAGATAGGCCATGCCGGCCACGCCGGCACCCCAGGCAATCCACAGCACCGGGCCGTCGACCAGCCGGATGTCCTCGACGAAGTCCACCGGGGCTAGCGCCAGGTACCGACGCCGATGACGGGTCCGGCCTCAAGCCACGAGGACAGGCCGGTGTACGCGTCAAACCTCATGGCGAGCAGGATTTCCTGCCCTTCGTGCCGGAGTTCCACGATCACGGAGTCCGGCTGCACCTTGGGCAGCTCGGCCTCGGTGGGCTTGCGCCGCCCCAGGAGTTCCAGGGAACTGCGCCGGAAGGTGTGCTTGGGACGCACGCTCACGGAGGCCAGGCGGAACCACTCCAGGTCTTTGTCCTGATAACGACAAACCCCCATCTGCCAGCTGTTTCCAGCCGTGCAGATGGAGGCGTCCACCGTGCCCAGGGCGCGCCGCAGATTGAAGCGGCGCACCCCGGAAAGGCACAGTGCAATGACCAGCAACGCAAATACAGTTGCCAGGACGATGAACGGCAAACTCGTTACGTTCATCAAGGTCCTGCTAGCGGATCCCCGCAGTAGCCGCGTCACCCATTTGGGCGTTGTCAGCAACAATGACCACGCGGTTGTTGTCGACGGAGAAGAATCCCCCGTCGACGACTACGGCAATGCGGTCACCGGACACCGGCTGGATTGCCAGTTCACCTTCGGCCAGAATCGCCAGCAGGGGCGAGTGGCCGGGCAGGATTCCGATTTCACCATCGCTGGTGCGGGCCTTGACCATCTTGGCCGCTCCGGACCACACGAAGTGGTCCGCTGCGACAATCTCAACCTCAAGCTCAGCCATATTACTTGGTCTGTTCCTGGATCTTGGCCCACTGGCGCTCAACGTCATCCAGGCCGCCGACGTTGAAGAACGCCTGCTCTGCGATGTGGTCGAGTTCGCCGTCGCAGATGGCGGTGAAGCCTTCAACCGTGTCCTTGATGGAGACGGTGGAGCCTTCGACGCCGGTGAACTGCTTGGCGGTGTAGGTGTTCTGCGAGAGGAACTGCTGGATGCGGCGTGCACGCGACACGACGATCTTGTCTTCTTCAGAGAGTTCGTCAACGCCGAGGATGGCGATGATGTCCTGGAGTTCCTTGTTCTTCTGCAGGATCTGCTTCACCCGGACGGCCGTGTTGTAGTGGTCGTTGCCGATGTACTGCGGATCCAGGATGCGGGAGGTCGACGTCAGCGGGTCAACGGCCGGGTACAGACCACGGGAGGCGATTTCACGGGACAGTTCCGTGGTCGCGTCCAGGTGTGCGAAGGTCGTGGCCGGGGCCGGGTCGGTGTAGTCATCCGCGGGGACGTAGATGGCCTGCATCGAGGTGATGGAGTGGCCCTTGGTGGACGTGATGCGCTCCTGGAGGAGACCCATCTCGTCCGCCAGGTTGGGCTGGTAGCCCACGGCCGACGGCATGCGGCCGAGGAGGGTGGAGACCTCGGAACCTGCCTGGGTGAAGCGGAAGATGTTGTCGATGAAGAGCAGCACGTCCTGGTTCTGGACATCGCGGAAGTACTCCGCCATGGTCAGGGCGGACAGTGCCACGCGCAGGCGCGTTCCCGGCGGCTCATCCATCTGGCCGAATACAAGGGCCGTGTCCTTCAGGACGCCTGCCTCTTCCATCTCAACCCAGAGGTCGTTGCCTTCACGGGTACGCTCGCCGACACCGGCGAACACCGAGGTGCCGCCGAAGTTGCGGGCAACACGGGTGATCATTTCCTGGATCAGCACGGTCTTGCCGACGCCGGCGCCGCCGAACAGGCCGATCTTTCCACCCTTGATGTACGGGGTGAGAAGGTCGATGACCTTGATGCCGGTTTCCATCATCTCGGTGGAACCCTCGAGCGTCGCGAAGGCGGGTGCCTTGCGGTGGATCGGCCAGCGCTCGGTGATCTCGAGTTCAGACTCAGCCACGTCAAGCGGCTGGCCGAGGACGTTGAAGATGTGTCCCTTGACGACGTCGCCGACGGGCACGGAGATGGGGGCTCCCGTGTCCACCACGGCGCTGCCGCGGACCAGGCCGTCGGTAGCCTGCAGGGAGATGGCGCGAATGACGTTGTCGCCGAGGTGCAGGGCAACCTCAAACGTAATGGTCCTGGTCTCACCGTTGAGAGTAATCTCGGTGGTGAGTGCGTGGTAAATCGAGGGGATTGCGTCAGCCGGGAATTCGACGTCGACAACCGGGCCAATAACACGTGCAATACGGCCGGTAGCACCGGTCGTCGCGGCTACGTGTTCGGTAGCAGTGGCAGTCATCTCTCTCACTTCACTCAGTAGATGGCGTGGGGGTTAAGTTTATTCTTTGGTGCAGGTACAGCTGGATCCGGAACCGTACCGGCTAGGACGCGTTCAAGGCGTCGGCGCCGGCAACGATTTCGGAAAGCTCCTGCGTAATCTCAGCCTGGCGGGCAGTGTTGCGCAGACGCGTGAATTTCTTGATGAGGTCCGTGGCGTTGTCGCCGGCAGACTTCATTGCGCGCTGGCGTGCAGCGAGCTCCGAAGCGGCTGCCTGCAACATGGCGGCGAAGATCCGTGACTCGATGTAGCGCGGCAGCAGAGCATCAAGAACCTGCTCCGTTTCCGGCTCGAATTCGTAGAGCGGCAGGAGGTCCGATTCGGACGCGGCCGCCTGTTCGACAACCTCAAGCGGGAGAAGACGGACAACCGTCGGCTCCTGGACAACCATCGACCTGAAGCGGGTGTAGACGACATGGATCTCGTCGACGCCGCCCTCTTCATAGGCCGTCGCGAAGTCAGTCAGCAATGCCTCGCTGATTTCCTGCGCGGTGGCAAACTCCGGTGCGTCCGTGTTGCCGGTCCAGACCCGCCCGTAAGGGCGGTTGCGGAAGTCGAAGTACGCCTGGGCCTTGCGGCCGACCAGGTACATCTTGACTTCCTTGCCTTCCTCAAGCAGCAGCTCGTTGATACCTTCCGCCTGCTTGAGCACGCTCGCCGAATAAGAACCTGCGAGGCCACGGTCCGAGGTGATTACCAGGACGGCGGCCCGGCGGATCTGCTCCGGCTCGGTGACCAGCGGGTGGTCGATTTCGCTCTGGCTTGCGACAGCAGAAACGGCGCGCGTGATCGCGTTTGCGTAAGGCAGTGAAGCTGCTACGCGTGCTCGGGCCTTGCCGATGCGCGAGGTAGCGATCAGTTCCATCGCCTTGAAGATCTTGCGCATCGACGTCGTCGAGCTGATCTTCTGGCGGTAGACCCGGATCTGGGCTCCCATACTTATCCTTTCCTAAGATCCCGATGGCCGGGACTGCCGGAACCTGGTGGGGTCCCGGCAGTCCCTGCCAGCGGAACTAGCGCTTCTGCTTGACGATTTTTTCCTGGTCGACCTGCTGCCCGTCGATGGGGGCGTGCTCCTCGTGCCCCGCACCGACCAGGTAGCTGTCTCCCTCGCCGAAGAAGCCCTTCTTGAAGGCCACGATCGAGGTCTTCAGTGCTTCTGCGGTGTCATCGTCCATGACGTTGGTCTGTGCCAGCGTCGTCAGGATGGAGGACTTGTGCTTGAGGTGCTCCAGGAACTCGGTTTCGAAGCGGTTGATGTCCTCAACCGGAACGTCGTCGAGGTGGCCGTTGGTGCCTGCCCAGATGGAGACGACCTGGTCCTCGATCGGGAACGGCGAGTACTGGCCCTGCTTGAGCAGTTCCATCAGGCGCGCACCGCGGGTCAGCTGCTGGCGCGATGCGGCGTCGAGGTCCGACGCGAACATTGCGAAGGCCTGCATGTCGCGGTACTGGGCCAGTTCCAGCTTCAAGGTGCCGGAGACCTTCTTCATGGACTTGACCTGGGCGGCGCCACCGACTCGGGAGACGGACACACCGACGTCGACAGCGGGACGCTGGTTGGCGTTGAAGAGGTCCGACTGCAGGAAGATCTGGCCATCGGTAATGGAGATCACGTTCGTCGGGATGTAGGCGGAAACGTCGTTTGCCTTGGTCTCGATGAGCGGCAGGCCGGTCATCGAACCTGCGCCGAGCTCGTCGGAGAGCTTGGCACAACGCTCCAGCAGACGGGAGTGCAGGTAGAACACGTCGCCCGGGTAGGCTTCGCGTCCCGGCGGGCGGCGGAGCAGCAGCGACACTGCACGGTAGGCCTCGGCCTGCTTGGAGAGATCATCGAAGACGATGAGGACGTGCTTGCCGCCGTACATCCAGTGCTGGCCGATGGCCGAGCCGGCGTACGGAGCCAGGTACTTGAAGCCTGCGGGGTCCGACGCGGGGGAAGCCACGATGGTCGTGTACTCCAGCGCGCCGTTGTCCTCGAGGGTCTGGCGGACGGCAGCGATCGTGGATGCCTTCTGGCCGATGGCTACATAGATGCAGCGCACCTGCTTGTTGACATCTCCCGAAGCCCAGTTGGCCTTCTGGTTGATGATCGTGTCGATGGCGATCGCGGATTTGCCGGTCTGGCGGTCACCGATGATCAGCTGACGCTGGCCGCGGCCGATCGGGATCATGGCGTCGATAGCCTTGAGGCCGGTCTGCATCGGTTCGTGGACCGACTTGCGCTGGGTCACGCCGGGCGCCTGGAGTTCCAGGGCACGGGTGGTCTCGGCCTTGATCTCGCCGAGGTCGTCAATGGGCTCGCCCAGCGGGTCGACAACGCGGCCGAGGAAGGCGTCGCCCACCGGCACGGACAGAACCTGTCCGGTGCGGTGAACTTCCTGGCCTTCTTCGATTCCGGTGAAGTCACCGAGGATGATGACGCCGATCTCGCGGACGTCGAGGTTCTGGGCCAGGCCCAGCGTGCCGTCTTCGAAGCGAAGCAGCTCGTTCGCCATGACCGAGGGAAGGCCCTCAACACGGGCGATGCCGTCACCTGCGGTTGTTACACGGCCGACCTCTACGCGCTCTGCGTTTCCGGGTTCGTAGGACGCCGCGAACTCGTTCAACGCATTACGGACGTCGTCGGCGTTGATGGTCAATTCGGCCATCTGCAGTCCCTGCTCTCCTGTTTTCGTGATCATCGTTGCTCACGATGACCGGGGTTGCTATCAGTTAAGTTGTGCTTGTCCGGCTAACCGGCGAGCTGTCGGTGCAGCTGGGCCAGGCGGGTGAGGACCGAAGCGTCAACCACTTCGTCACCGACCTGGATCCGGATGCCACCGATCAGTGCCGGGTCAACGTTCATGTTGATCTTGAGCTCGCGCCCGTACAGGGCATTCAGCCCGGTGTGCAGGCGGCCCGCCTGGGTTGCCGTCAAGGGACGGGTGACGCCGACGGTTGCAATCCAGCGCTGCTGGCGCTTGGCTGCGAGTTCGGCGAAACGACGGACGAGCTTGGTGACCTTGAGGCCGCGTGGCTGCGAAACTGCCTGTCCAATCAGGACCTTCGCTTCCCCGCTGGCATTGGGAACGAGCTTTTCGGCGAGGGCAGTCTTGGCAGCCGGGCTCGCCTGCGGCTCGGACAGGGCACGCTGTACCTCGTGGCTGGACTCGACGGTCTGGTTGAAGGCGAACAGATCGTTCTCCAGTGCTTCCAGCCCGGTGATTCCTGAGGCAGAGACTGCCGACTTGTTCTCGGCAACGGCGATGACCACCGAAGCGGCAAGAGTCTCGAGTGCATCGCCGATATCCCGAGCCGATGCCCAGCGTGAACCGGCCAGTCCGCTCGCGATTTCCACAGCGTCAGCGGAGACTTTTCCGCCGAAGAGCTGCTTGACCAATGCCGACTTTTCGTCGTTGCTGCGGGACGGGTCAGCCAGGGCGCGGCTCAAGCCGGCCGAGCTGTCCACAGTAGCCAGGATTCCGAAGAGGTCGTTAGCCAACTGCAGCGAAGCGTCAGGAAGCTTGGCTTCCAGCGCCACCAGCGCCGCGGTCAGCGATTCGCTCGATACACCTGCCATTACTTTGCTGCACCTGCGTTCTGGTTCTCCAGATCTGCCAGGAAGCGGTCAACCACCCGGGCCGAACGCTCGTCATTGTCGAGCGCCTCGCCCACGATGCGGCCGGCCAGCGTGGTGGCCAGCGTGCCGACCTCCGCGCGCAGGGCCACGACGGCGGCCTGGCGCTCGGACTGGATCGCGGCGTGTGCCTGGGCCGTGATCCGGGCAGACTCTGCAGCTGCCTTTTCCTTCAGATCCGCCAGGATCTGGGCGCCTTCGCCGCGGGCTTCCTCGCGGATGCGGTTGGCCTCGGCACGGGCGTCGGTCAGCTGCTGCTTGTACTCTTCGAGTGCTGCGGAAGCTTCGGCCTGCGCCTTTTCCGCCTTGGCAATGCCGCCTTCAATGGCCTCGGCACGCTCTGCAAACGTCTTCTCGAACATCGGGACAACAAACTTGACCACGATGTAAAAGAGGACTGCAAAGCCGACGAGGACGACGCCCATTTCCCATACGTTGGGAACGAGCGGGTTGGCCGCCTCGGCGCCAGCGGCTGAAATGATCGTTTGATGCATGATTCACCCGTCCTTATCTACTTGGTTCTGGATGTTCGCTAAGTTCTGAAGGTTTACTTGAGAACGAAGGCGAAGACCAGGCCGAGGATGGCGAGGGCTTCAGTCAGCGCAAGGCCGAGGAATGCGATCGGCTGCAGGACGCGCTGCGCTTCCGGCTGACGTGCCACACCGTTGATGTAGGCAGCGAACACGAGACCAACACCGATACCACCGCCGATGGCGGAGAGGCCGTAGCCGATGAGGTTGAGGGAGCCGTTAATGGAGCCGTTCATTGTTTTCCTTTCAAGATGCCATCCAGGTGGCAGGTTGTTTGGTGTTCTTCATCCCCGCGGGGGGAAGTTTGTGGGTGCCTAGTGGCTGTCCGCGTGCAGGGCGCCTTCGATGTAGATGGCAGTCAGCAAGGTGAAGACGTAGGCCTGCAGCGCCATGATCAGCGCTTCGAGCATGTACATGGCGATGGAGCCTGCCAGGACGAGGACGGACGCGCCCTTCAGGAGCACGTTCTCCTGCATGACGAGGAATTCGATTCCGGATCCGGCGATCATGACGATGAGGTGACCGGCAAGCATCGTGGCGAACAGACGGAGGCTGTGCGTGACGGGGCGGACCAGGAAGTTGGAGATGATCTCGATCGGAATGACGATCGGCAGGATGTAGATCGGGACCCCGCTCGGCACGGTGGCCAGCTTGAAGTACTTGAGGCCGTTCTTCTTGATGCCGATCCCGATCCAGGTGATGTACACGATCGCTGCGAGCACATAGGCGCCGCCGACGTGGGAGAAGCTCGGAAGCTGGATCACGGGGATGGCGCCGTAGATGTTGTTCACCAGGATGAAGAAGAAGAGGCTGAACAGCAGCGGGACGTACTTCATGAAGTCTTTGCCGCCGATGATGTCCTTGGCGATGCCGTTGCGGACGAAGCCATAGGCCATCTCGCCTGCAAACTGCAGCTTGCCGGGAACGAGCTGCTGCTTCCGCGCAGCTAGCAGAAAGAATGTAGCGATAATAACGACCGACAGGATTACCAGCAGCATCTGCTTGGAGAATCCGTCCGCCGCACCCCAGGGCAAGATTGCCGGAAGGTGTAATTCTTCAATTCCAGGAGGAGTAAACTCCCCCGAATCTTGGGCCGGGAGCGCAAGCGCGATCAACGCGTTTCCTCTCTGCAGTGTCCATCATTGGGCGTTGGTCGGAGAACGGCGGCGTTTCTGCACGCCTTTCCCCCTGTGAAATTATTTGGCATTACTGTTCCTCGTCCTGGGACGGGCCACGTGCAGCATTGTCCCCGCCAGCTGATGTTCTGGAACTGGTGAGGCCGTGCATATGAGAAAGATAGAACCCTCCCGCAGCTCCAAGCAGAGCGCCTGCGAGCACAATCCAGCGGGTTCCCCACAGATTATCCAGACCCCACCCTATCAAACTCCAGACGATGATTCCGCCAACAATGTAGCTGAAGACGGCGATCCCGGCGTTGTATCCGCCGTCCCCGCCGTCCGCGGATACACCGGGGGCAGGCCCGGTGGATTTGGGGGCATCGGGCCTGGTTTCGGTGGCCTTGGAATTTGTCCTGCGTCCGGCTTTGCGGCTAAACATCGGTGCCGCCTTCGCGGGTCTGGGGGTCGTTGTAGATCTGGAGCCGGGCCTTGCTGAAGCCATAGATTTCTGCGGCCTGCCAAAAGACCACGGTCACGACGGCGCCGATCAGGAACCATTGGGCGTCCAGCCAGTCGGGCGCCCCGAGGATAAAAAGAACCACGGCAAATCCGACCACTTTGACGAAATAGGTCCCAACAAACAGCCCGATTGCTCCGGAGGGGTTGTTGCGGCCCACAACGTGGCCGATCACGAGGCTGATGGCAAAAAACGCCATCACCAGGGCCCCGCCGAAGAGGCAGGACAGCAAGCCGGTCCCCCCGTTGAACACGAGGGCGGCAACTCCCGCCAGCAGCAATGCGCCGCCGGCAGCCGCCGAACTCAGGCCGAGCAACTTCAGCCACAAGGACCGGGTGGGGCCGGATACACCAACGGCTCCGGCGCCGGACGCGGGTCCGGGATCGGCGTTGGAGGTCATGGCTATCCCAATCGTCGGGGTGGGGCTGGTCAGAATGGCGCGGCGATTGGCCGCACCTGAATTCTACAGCAGATAGAAATTATTCGGAAAAGGGTGTCGCCCCGGCGGACCATGGACTCACTCCGGGGTCCCTGCCGCCTGTCCGGGAGTCCTCTGGCGGATGTAGGGCCACGCCGTCGCCACGGCCATGACCGCGGTGGCGCCCAGGTCGATGGCCAGGACGATCTGCCACGGGTAGATGGCGAAAGCCAGGCCTCCGAAGGAGAGGATGCAGGTCCACAGGTACATCAGCACCACGGCGCCGCGGTGGCTGTAGCCGATGTCGAGGAGCTTGTGGTGCAGGTGCCCGCGGTCGGCAGACCAGGGCGAACGCCCCAGGGCGGTGCGCCGCACGATGGCCAGGCCCAGGTCCAGCAGCGGCAGGAAGAGCACCGCGAAGGGCAACAGGATGGGAATGATGGTGGGGATACCGTTGATCCGGTCGTACAGTCCGGACGTTATCTGCCCGGTGGACACGACGCCGGCCGTCGCCAGGAGCAGGCCGATCAGCATGGCGCCGGAATCACCCATGAAAATCTTCGAGGGAAACCAGTTGTGCGGCAGGAACCCCAGGCAGCCGCCCACCACAATCGCCGTCAGGAGGGTCGCGAGGTCCGAAAAGTCGGTCAGCGGCGCATTCCGGTGCACCCAGTAAGCGGTGAGGAAGAACGCCACTCCCCCGATGATGGCCACGCCCGCGGCCAGGCCGTCCAGCCCGTCGATGAAGTTGAAGGCGTTCATGGTAGTGACTATGAGTCCGGCCGTCAGCACAATGCTGACCGCTTCATTGTGAATGACGACGGGTTCCGGGAAGAAAGGAACAATCGTCATGCGGACTCCCCAGACCGCCACCACGCCGGCGGCCGCGCTCTGGCCGATGAGCTTGACCCACCAGCGCAGGTCCAGCAGGTCATCCGCCAGGCCGACCACAACAATCAGGGCCGCGCCCGCGAGTACGCCCCAGGGTGCGGAGTTGTTCCGGAAGATGTCCTTGACGAAGAAGGACTGGCTCGCCACGATCAGCGCCACCAGGATACCGGCGAAGATTCCCAGGCCCCCGAGCCTGGAGACCTGGTGCGAGTGCATATCACGGCTGCGGATCGGGGAAAAGAGTTCCAGCCTGGTGCCGACCAGCCGGGCACCCCAGGTCGCCGCATAGCTCACGACTGCCGCCGTCAGCATCATGAGGAGGTACATAATCACCGGGACACCACCTCCCCGAAGACCTCAGCGCATGCAGCACCAGGCCGCAGATTCCGCGGCCGGGGGGTTCGTTGGAGGCTGTGGGAGTGGGGTGAACTCAACTGCCGTGGAACTGACTTTCGATAAATGAAACTTCTCCGTCGCCGTGCGCAGGGCAGGCAGTGCGTAGTGCCTGACAGGGCTGTATTACAGTGGACTCTAGTCAAGATACTAATGCCAACGGCCACCTGTCCTCGCGTCACACGGCCTACGGCCGGCGGGAAAACCCGTGACGGCCGTGCTGAAAGGACCCCGCGATGCCCCTGTCGGTTGCAGTTGCTGCCGTGACGTTTGACCGTCCACGGGAGCTGGCCGTCCTGCTGGACGCCATCAACAACCAGACGGCGCCGGTCCGGTCCATCTGCCTCGTCGACAGCGGCACGGTGCCCGCCAAAGACGTAGCGGACCAGCACGGAAACGTGGACTATGTCCGGTCCGAGGCGAACCTGGGAGGCGCAGGCGGTTTTTCCCTGGCGATCCTCAAGGCGGTGGCCTCCGGGGCGGACTGGATCTGGATGATGGACGACGACGCCGAACCCGCCGACCCGGAATGCCTCGCCACGCTGGTGCGCGAGGCGCAGGCCCGGGACCTCGACGCCGTCGTCCCCCTGGTGGTGGCCCCGGGCCACCCGGACCAGCTGTCCTTCTTCTTCCGGCTGGACGGGAAGGTCACCCACGACCGTGCCGCCGTGGAAAAGCTGGGTTTCCTGCCCGGCGACGGGCACTTCTTCAACGGTGCCCTGATCCGCTCCGATGTCTTCTTCAAGGTCGGCCTGCCCGACATGCGCCTCTTCATCCGCGGTGACGAGGTGGACTTCACCCTCCGGCTCCGGAAGGCCGGGATCCGCTTCGGCACCGTGACCACGGCCGCCATCACCCATCCGCATGCCTTTTCCGAGACCAAGCATGTCTATGGCGCCAGGTGGCACGTGATCGTGCCGGACAGCGCCTTCAAGCGCTACTTCTACTACCGGAACCGCGGCTACATGATCCGCCGCCACTTCCGGGTCAAATCGCTCATAGCGGATGTGGGCGGCTACCTGGGCTACTTCCTGCGCCGCGGCGACTTCCGTGGCCTGGCGGACTGGTTCAGCGCGTTTTCGAAAGGGCTTCGCGGCAAGGGATTCGGTCCCCTCGAGGACCAGAAGTTCTAGCCGTTCCCCCTGGCGGTCCGCCGGCCGTTCGCTGGTAGGCAGTTTCGTGGGTTCGCCGGGGGTTCCGGTCCAAGGGGCGGGTGGCCGGGCTTAAGGGACATGCCCCGCGCCGGGGTCGGCCGATGGACATATTCCGGTTGTGCCCAGTCCTGGGCGCAACGAAGGGGCATGCCCTCCCGGCGCGATGAGGTCTTGGCCCCCAGCCCCCGACGAATTAACGAAAATGACCGCTGGCACTTCCTGCCTGTTTCCTGCCCCAGCGGCCTGTTCTAGCCCTTCTGCCGAAGGCGCCGGCGGACCAGCAGCCCGAGCAGCACCCAGGGCTCACCGAGCACCCGGTACGCCACCCGCCGCGGATGGAGCATGAGCCGCCACGCCCATTCCAGCCCGAGGCGCCCGATCCAGCGCGGCGCCAGTTTCTGCACGCCCGCCAGCTGTTCAATCGCCCCGCCCACGGTGCAGTACACGGCAGGCGGCAGCGTTGCCAGCCTGCGCCGGAGCACCTGTTCCTGCAGCGGCATGCCCAGACCGAGCAGGACCAGCTGCGGTTGCAGCCCGGCCAGCCAGGCGGCCGCCTTCTCCTCGAGTTCCTCGTTCCAGCCCTCGCCGGGCATCCCGTCGACCCGGGCGTGCGGGACGAGGTCACGGAGCCGGTCGACGGCGCCCGCGTTGGCCACGGCGCCGGCCCCGATCACGGCGATCCGCTCCAGCCCGTCCACGCCCGCCAGCGCAGGGATCCAGTCGGTCGACCCCAGCCGGTAGTCCATGACCGGCCCCGTGGCCCTGTCGGCGTCGCCGCCCCTGGCCCAGAGCCACAGCACCGGCGCGCCATCGATGAGCACCACGTCGCTTTGCTCGTAAATCGAGCGGAATCCGGAATCCGAGTGCAGCAGTGTGACGCTGTGCAGGTTGTGGCCTACCACGATGCGGGTCCCGCCCGCGGCGATGTAGCCGTTGAGGACCGCGGTCAGTCCGGGGACGGTGAGGGGTGTCGCGTCCACGTCCAGGACGGGGATGTGCTGCCGCGCCAGGGTCATTCGGCGGGTTCCGCGGCCGCGGGCGCGTCCGGCGTGGCGGCCGCGGGTTCGGCCCCGGCGCTGCCGTCTGCGCTGCCGTCTGCGCTGCCGTCTGCGTTACTGTCTGCGTTGCCGCCTGCGTTGCCGTCCAGATCCAGCAGGCCGGGGACCACTTCTCGCAGCCGCTCCAGGCTGATGGCGCCCTGGCGGACGACCCGCAGCGGGAGTGCCGTGGCATCGACGATCGTGGACGGCAGCGCAGCGGCGCCGTCCACCGGCCGGTGTCCGTCTTCGAGGTAGACCTCCACGGACTCCGCCAGCTGGGCCTCGGCCTCGGCCGCCGTCAGTGCGGCGTCCTGTCCGGTGCGGTTCGCGGAGGAAACGGCCAGCGGTCCGGTGAGGGTGAGCAGGTCCTGGGCGATATCGTCGGCCGGGATCCGCAGGGCCACGGTGCCCCTGGTCTCGCCGAGATCCCAGTCGAGCGAGGGCTGGGCGTGCAGGATGAGGGTCAGGCCGCCGGGCCAGAACGTTTCGGCAAGCCGCCGCGCCTCGGCCGGAACGTCGGTGGCGAGTCCGTCGAGGGCATTGAGCCTGGGAATGAGGACCGGCGGCGGCATCTTCCGGCTGCGGCCCTTGGAGGCGAGCAGCAGGGTCACGGCCAGCGGCGAGAAGGCGTCGGCGGCGATGCCGTACACGGTGTCCGTGGGGAGCACCACGCACTTGTGCTCCCGGATGGCCCGCTGGGCGTGCTCAAGTCCTGCGGCGCGCTGCTCGGCGGCCGTGCAATCGTAGCTAGTCGTCACTGCCCTATTCTTTCATCCGGTATTTCTGGGTTTGGAGGTTTGGCTGCCCGGGGTTCGGGGTTCTGGCCGCCGTTCCGGCGCACCGCGCTGGTGGCCCGTTCCTTGCCGTTGAGGTCCAGGTGCGTCGTCACCTCGGACCACAGCCCGGTGCGTTCCAGCATGGACGCGATCGAGGCAGCCTGGACCTCGGCGTGTTCCATCACGAAGTAGCCGCCGGGCAGCAGCAGCCGGGCGGCGGAGGCCGCGGCCGCCGTCGGAAGCTCCATGCCGTCCGCTCCCCCGCCGTACAGCGCCTCGGGCGGATCGTGCAGCGCCACTTCGGGTTCGTTCGGGATGGCTTCGGCGGGGATGTAGGGGGGGTTGGAGACGACGACGTGGAAGGTGCCGTTGTGTTCGGGCAGCGCGTCGCGCAGGTCTCCGCGGATGAGGTGGACGCCCAGGGGCAGCAGGTTTTTCGCCGCCCAGGCGTGCGCGAACCCGCTGAACTCCACGGCATGGACCTCGGCGCCGGGGACCTCGTGGGCGATTGAGCCGGCAATCGCGCCGGATCCGGTGCCCAGGTCCACGACCTTGGGATGCGCGCTGCCCCGCAGCTGTTCCTTGTCTTTGAGCCAGTCAATCACCAGCTGCACGACCGATTCGGTTTCCGGGCGGGGAATGAACACGCCGGGACCCACCGCCAGTTCCAGGTACCGGAAATGCGCGACGCCGGTGAGGTGCTGCAGCGGGATCCGCTGCGCGCGCTCGGAAACGAGGTCGTCGTAGCCTTCCGGAGCAGGCGAGCCGCCCAGCAGCAGCGCGCGGAGCCGGCCGGGCCCCACGCCGAGTAGGTGCCCGGCCAGGAGTTCGGCGTCGACCCTTGGGCTGGGCACGCCGGCGGCCGCCAGCACCGCCGTCGCTTCGCGGACCGCCTCGGCAAGGCTCATCCCTGCACCGGACGTCATGGAAAACCCGTCATGACAGCACCAGCTTCCGGCTACTCGCCGATGGCGTCGAGGCGGGACTGTTCGTCCATCTCGATGGCCGACTGGATCACCGGTTCCAGGTCGCCGTTCATGACCTGGTCCAGGTTGTACGCCTTGTAGCCGGTGCGGTGGTCCGCGATCCGGTTTTCCGGGTAGTTGTAGGTGCGGATCCGTTCCGAGCGGTCCATGGTGCGGATCTGCGACTTGCGCTGGGCCGAGTTTTCGGCGTCGATCAGCTCCTGCTGGTGCGCCAGGATGCGGGCGCGCAGCACGCGCATGCCGGCCTCACGGTTCTGCAGCTGGGATTTCTCGTTCTGCATGGCCACCACGATTCCGGTGGGAAGGTGGGTGATGCGGACGGCAGAGTCGGTCGTGTTGACGGACTGGCCGCCGGGGCCCGAGGAACGGTAGACGTCGATCTTGAGGTCGTTCTGGTTGATGTCGAGCTCTTCGGGCTCGTCCACCTCGGGCAGGACCAGCACGCCGGCAGCGGAGGTGTGGATGCGGCCCTGGGATTCCGTCACGGGGACCCGCTGCACGCGGTGCACCCCGCCTTCGAACTTGAGCCGGGCGTAGACGCCCTCGGCGGGGTCGTTTGAGCTGCCCTTGACAGCCATCTGGACGTCCTTGTACCCGCCCAGGTCCGATTCGTTGGCCGAGATGATTTCGGTCTTCCAGCCGCGGGATTCGGCGTAGCGGGCATACATGCGCAGCAGGTCCGCGGCGAACAGGGCAGCCTCGTCGCCGCCCTCGCCGCCCTTGACCTCGAGGATCACGTTGCGGGCATCGTCCGGGTCGCGCGGGATCAGCAGCCGGCGCAGCTTCGCCGCGGCCGTCTCCAGCGCGGCCTCCAGCTCGGGCACCTCCGCGGCGAACTCAGGGTCCTCGGCAGCCATCTCCCTGGCGGCCGCCAGGTCATCCTCGATCCCGTGCCAGCGGTGGTAAGCCTCCACGATCCCGTTCAGCTGCGCCGAACGCCGCCCCAGCTTCCGGGCCACCTTCTGGTCAGCATAGACAGCAGGATCCCCCAGCTGCGCCTGGATGGAATCATGCTCATCCAACAGGCCCTGTACGGACTCAAACATTTTCAAAACCTCTTTCGACTCTTACAAGTCTAGTAACTGCAACGCGGGGTCACTTACCGCCCATTCCAACGGCCCTCATGGGCTCTATGTGACCCCGCGTTGCTTTTGAAGCAGCGGATGCGGTTAAACCAGCAACCGCTCGAAAAATTGGCGGCCAGGGAGTGGCCGCCAATTTTCGAGCGGTTACGCGACGCTACTTGTCGTTATCGGACTTCGCGCCAAGCGTCGTCTTCTGCACCTGCATGAGGAACTCGACGTTGCTTCCGGTCTCCCGGATCTTGTTGGTCAGCAGCTCAAGGCTCTGCTGCGTTTCGAGTCCGGAGAGGACGCGGCGCAGCTTCCACATGATCTTGACTTCCTCGGGGGACAGCAGGTTTTCCTCGCGGCGGGTACCGGACGCGTTGACGTCCACGGCAGGGAAGATGCGCTTGTCCGCGAGCTGGCGGGACAGGCGCAGTTCCATGTTGCCGGTGCCCTTGAACTCTTCGAAGATGACCTCGTCCATCTTGGAACCGGTCTCCACGAGCGCGGTGGCCAGGATGGTCAGCGAGCCGCCGTTTTCGATGTTGCGGGCTGCCCCGAAGAAGCGCTTCGGCGGGTACAGCGCCGCGGAGTCCACGCCACCGGAGAGGATGCGGCCGGAGGCCGGTGCCGCCAGGTTGTAGGCGCGGCCCAGGCGGGTCATCGAGTCCAGGAGCACCACGACGTCCATGCCCATTTCCACGAGGCGCTTGGCACGCTCGATGGAAAGTTCGGCCACGGTGGTGTGGTCGTCGGCGGGACGGTCGAAGGTAGAGGCAATGACCTCGCCCTTGACGGTGCGCTGCATGTCCGTCACTTCTTCAGGACGTTCGTCAACGAGCACCATCATGAGGTGGACCTCGGGATTGTTGGTGGTGATGGCGTTGGCGATGGACTGCAGGATGAGCGTCTTGCCGGCCTTCGGCGGCGAGACGATCAGGCCGCGCTGGCCCTTGCCGATCGGGGCAACCAGGTCGATGACGCGGGGGCCGATCTTCTTGGGGTCCGTCTCGAGGCGCAGGCGCTCGGAGGGGTACAGCGGGACGAGCTTCGAGAACTCGACGCGGTCCTTGAGTTCGTCGGGGTTCTTGCCGTTGACCGAAGTGACACGGACCAGGGCGTTGAACTTCTGGCGGGCGGACTGCTGCTGATTCGCTTGCTGGGCTTCGCCGTCACGCGGAGCACGGATGGCGCCGACGACGGCGTCGCCCTTGCGCAGGTTGTGCTTCTTGACCTGGGCGAGGGACACGTACACGTCGTTCGGGCCCGGCAGGTAGCCGGAGGTGCGGATGAACGCGTAGTTCTCCAGCACGTCCAGGATGCCGGCGACGGGCAGCAGGACATCGTCGTCGGTGACCTCGACGTCGTCGACGTCGGGACCCTGGACGCGTCCCCGGCGGCGTTCGTTGCGGTCGCGGAAGCGGTCATTGCGCGAGTCGCCGCGTGAGGAGTTGTCGCGGCTGTCCTGCTGGCCCGGACGGTCGTTGCGGTCGCGGCGGTTCCGGCGGTTCCGGCGGCTGCCGCCGTCGTCGTCATTGTCGCGGGTTTCGCGGGTTTCGCGGGTTTCGCGGGTTTCGCGGGTTTCGCGGGTTTCCGCGCTGTCGCGGCCACCGCGGGTGCGGGTGTTCTCGCGGCGGTCCCCACGCTGGGCGCCTTCGTCAGTGCCCTGCTCGGCAGTGCGCTGTTCAGTGCGCTCGGCAGTGCGCTGCTCTGCCTGTGGTGGCTCGGCCGCACGGTTTTCCGCACGCTTCTCGACCGCAGGCTCGGCCTGGGCCGCAGTTTCCTGGGCTGAAGCTTCCTGCGCTGCATTCTCCTGCGCGGCCTCGCCGCGGCGGCGGTTGCGGGTCCGCGGCTGGCGGGTGCGGTCGGCGCCTTCGGTGACGGTACCGGCAGTGCCGGAATCAGCGCCGGTTTCAGCGGAAGCGGCGGGTGCCTCTACGGCAGGAGCCTCGGCGGCGGGCGTGGTGATGACCCCGTCGCTGCCCGCACGCCGGCTGCGGCCGCGGCCACGGGCCCGGGGGCTTTCCTGGACCTGGCCGTCGCCGTCCACGGCGGTGGCCACCGCAGCGGCGGCCGGAACGGCTGCCTGCGGAACGGAGGCGCTCTCGCTCGCCTTTCCGGCAGCGCGGGCGGGAGCCTTGCTTACCGGGGTGCCCGCACGGTGGGCGGAAATGGCCGAGACCAGATCACCCTTGCGCATGCGGGAACCGCCGGAAATACCCAGCTGGCTGGCAAGAGCCTGGAGCTGGGCGAGCTTGAGGCCTGCAAGGCCGCTGCTCTTGGCGGGTGCGGCCGTTGACGATCCGGCAGCAGAAGATGATATTTCCACAGCTGAAGACAGCTCAGTGGTTTCGGTCACGAAGGATCCTTCCCCCTCGACGGCGTCCAGACTAGGAGCTGGACGCGATGATTTGATCTGGGCTGCAGTTCAGATCTGCAGCCGGGATTTCGGCCATGCCGGCTGGATATTGGCCAGCAGGGCCGGATACTGCAACACCGGCCACGTTCCGAAAGTGAGGAGCGGCGGGCTGACATTTCAGGGGATGCAGAGTAATTCTGCTGATTCCTGCGTCAGACCGAAAGCAGGTGGCACCGAAGACGATTGCGCAGTGAAAGATGAGAAAGGCAACTTGGCCAACATCGCGGTCTTATAACGGTTACTGATTTACCGCCTGCGTGATTACCGCCGGTGCACTTCCACTTTAGCACCTTCGACGTCCACGGCCAGCTTCATCACGCGCCAGCCCACCTCCGGCGTGTTGCGGGCGGTGTGGGAGCCGATGAAATCGACCACCGCTGCGGCTTCCGCTTCCCCGGCGGCGAGCACCAGGACGGTGGGACCGGCACCGGAGACGACGGCGGCGTGCCCCGCAGCCCGCAGCGCGGCGATCAGCTGCGCGCTGGGCCGCATCGCGTCGGCGCGGTAGCTCTGGTGCAGGTAGTCTTCGGTGCCGGGCAGCAGGAACTCCGGCCTGCTGGTCAGCGCGTGGATCAGCAGGGCGGCGCGGCCGGAGTTCATCGCGGCGGCGTGGTGGCCCACGGAGGCAGGGAGCAGGGCGCGCGCGGCTTCGGTGGACAGCTCGAAATCAGGCACGGCGACGACGGGAATGACGGAGCCAACCACCGTCGCGCACGTGCTCCTGTACTGGTCACTGTCCTGCCATGACAGCGCCAGTCCGCCGAAGATGGCGGGTGCGACGTTGTCCGGGTGGCCTTCCATCTCGGAAGTGAGCTGCAGGATCCAGTCCGTGCCGCGCCGGGCCGCGTCCGGAACCAGCGCATTCGCGGCAGTCACGGCCGCGACCACTGCCGAGGCCGATGAGCCCAGGCCCCGGCCGTGCGGGTTGACGTTGTCGGCCGTGATCCGCAGGCCCTCGTGCCGGAAACCGAGCCGGTGCAGGGCCTCGGTGATGGCCTTGACCACAAGGTGGCTCGCGTCGCGCGGCAGGGATTCCGCGCCTTCGCCGCTGAGTTCGAATTCGAGCTCGCCGCCGGCCAGGGTTTCCACCGTGAGGGTGTCATGCAGCGAGAGTGCCAGTCCGAGGCTGTCGTAGCCGGGCCCCAGGTTGGCGCTGGTGGCCGGCACGCGGACGGTCACCAGCTGCCCGGACAGGACTGCCGGCCAGGCGGCAGCGGAATCGGCCGGGACTTTGAGCGTGGTTTCCAAGGTTATTTTTCTTCCAGTCCCAGGGCGGCAGCAACGGTCACGACGTCGTTGGAGACCTTGACGGGCTGCACTTCACTGCCGTCCAGGGTGCGCAGGGCCCACTGCGGGTCCTTGAGCCCGTGGCCCGTCACCGTGATGACGATGGTCTTTCCAGCGGGCACCTCCCCGGCCGCGTGCTTCTTGATCAGTCCCGCGACGCCGGCGGCGGAGCCCGGCTCCACGAAGACGCCTTCGCGGGCGGAGAGCCAGCGGTGCGCGGACAGGATCTCCTCGTCCGTCACGGCTTCGATGACGCCGCCGGACTCGTCCCGGGCCGCCACGGCGGTGTCCCAGGAGGCGGGGTTGCCGATCCTGATGGCCGTCGCGATGGTGTCCGGTTCGGTGATGGGGTGGCCTGCGACGAACGGTGCCGCCCCGGCGGCCTGGAAGCCCCACATGACCGGCGTCTTCGTGGACACTGCCGGCAGCGTTCCGGCGGTGGCGGACTCGAACGGCGCGGCGTACTCCTTGTAGCCCTTCCAGTACGCGCTGATGTTGCCGGCGTTGCCGACCGGGAGCACATGGAAGTCGGGGGCGTCCCCGAGCGAGTCGACCACCTCGAATGCGCCGGTCTTCTGCCCCTCGATGCGCGCCGGGTTGACCGAGTTGACGAGGAACACCGGGTAGGACTCCGCCAGCTTGCGGGCGATCTCGAGGCAGTCGTCGAAGTTGCCGTCGACCTGCAGCAGCGTGGCGCCGTGCGCGACAGCCTGGCTGAGCTTGCCCATGGAAATCTTGCCCTCGGGCACGAGCACCGCGCACTGCAGGCCCGCCGACGTCGCGTAGGCCGCGGCGGAGGCCGAGGTGTTTCCGGTGGAGGCGCACACCACGGCCTTGGCTCCGGCGGCGACGGCGGCGGTCATGGCCATGGTCATGCCGCGGTCCTTGAAGGAGCCTGTCGGGTTCATGCCTTCGACCTTGAGGTAGACGGCGCTCCCGGTCAGCTCGGAGAGGTGCCTGGCGTGCACCAGCGGGGTGCCGCCCTCGCCGAGGGTGATGACCTTCGTGGCCTCGGTGACAGGCAGGCGTTCGGCGTATTCGCGGATGACTCCGCGCCATTGGTGAGCCACTTAGACTCCTTCTACCCGCAGTACGGATGTAACGGAATTGATGACGTCCAGGCCCTTGACGGCCTCGACGGTTGCTGCGAGTGCAGCCTCGCGTGCACGGTGTGTGACGATCCGCAGTTCGGCCGATTCCACCTTGGAACCGGCATCGCGGTGGATGGTCTGCCGCATGATTTCGATGGAGACGCCGTGCTCCGCGAAGAGCTGGGCGATCCTGGCCAGGACGCCGGGCTGGTCCGCGACGTCGAGGCCGATGTAGTAGCTCGTCATGGCTGCGCCGATGGGGAGCGCGGGGACCTGCCCGGTGGTGGTTTCGGTCCGGCCCGGGCAGTCGAGCACGATGCTGCGGGCTGCCGAGACGAGATCGCCCATCACGGCCGAGGCGGTCGGGGTGCCGCCGGCACCCTGGCCGTAGAACATCAGCTCGCCGGCGTTTTCGGCCTCGATGAAGACAGCGTTGAACGCGCCGCGGACCGCCGCCATGGGGTGTTCCCGCGGGAGCAGGGTCGGGTGGACGCGGACGGAGACGCCGGTGTTACCGCCTGTGTCCTCCAGCTCCTCGGCGATCGCCAGCAGTTTGATGACGAACCCGGCGTCCTTCGCGGCGGCGATGTCGGCGGCGCTGACCGAGCTGATGCCTTCGCAGTACACGTCCTCCAGCGCGAAACGGGTGTGGAAGGACAGCGAGGCGAGGATGGCCGCCTTCGAGGCGGCGTCGTGGCCTTCGACGTCGGCCGTGGGGTCCGCCTCGGCGTAGCCGAGGCGCTGGGCCTCGGCCAGGGCGTCGGCGAACTGGGCGCCGGTGGAGTCCATCTGGTCCAGGATGAAGTTCGTGGTGCCGTTGACGATGCCCAGCACGCGGGTGATCCGGTCGCCGGACAGGCTGTCCCGGATGGGCCGCAGGATGGGGATGGCGCCGGCCACGGCAGCCTCGTAGGACAGCTGCACGCCGGCCTTGTCCGCTTCCTCGTGGAGGGTCGGGCCGTCCTGGGCCAGCAGCGCCTTGTTGCCGGTGACCACGCAGGCCCCGTTCCGCATCGCGGTGAGGATCAGGGTCCGGGCGGGTTCAATGCCGCCCATCAGCTCGATCACGAGGTCGGCGCCCTTGACCAGGGTCTCGGCGTCGGTGGTGAACAGCTCGTGCGGCAGCTCGACGTCGCGGGGGGCATCAAGGTTGCGCACGGCGATGCCGCTCAGCTCGAGGCGGGCGCCGGCGCGGTCCGCCAGCATGCCGGCGTCCTCCAGGAGGATCCGCGCAACCTGGGACCCGACGTTGCCACAGCCCAGCAGGGCTACTTTCAGGGTTCGCAATTCGGTCATTCAGACTCCCATGTCGCGGTTGAGCAGGTCTTGTTCGGTTTCCCCGCGGACAATGAGCCGGGAGGATCCATCGCGCACAGCGACAACGCCCGGCCGGGCCAGATAGTTGTAGTTGCTTGACAGGGCCCAGCAGTAGGCGCCGGTTCCCGGTACAGCGAGCAGATCACCGGCTGCCACGTCCTCGGGCAGATATACATCTCTAACAACTATGTCGCCGCTCTCGCAATGTTTGCCCACCACTCGGGACAGCTGCGGGGCCGCGGCGGACGTCCGGGAGGCCAGGACGGCGGAATAATCCGCGTCGTACAGCACGGGACGGGGGTTGTCGCTCATGCCCCCGTCCACCGACACATACCGGCGCGGATGCGTAACGTTTTCCGCGGCCGCATCCCCAACAGTATCCCCCGTGGTGTCCCCCACGGTGTCCTCCGCAGTATCCTCCACGAGGGCGGGGGGCACGTCGACGCGCACCGTCTTGAGGGTGCCCACCTCATAGAGCGTGAAGGTGGTGCTGCCCACGATCGCGCGTCCCGGTTCGATCGATATCCGCGGGGCGGTGATGCCCAGCTCCGCGCATTTGGTGCGGACGACGGCGGCCATCGCCTGTGCGATCTCGGCGGCCGGGCGCGGGGTGTCCGCGGGGGTGTAGGCGATGCCGTAGCCGCCGCCCAGGTCCAGTTCCGGCAGGACGATGGAGTATTTTTCCTGCATGGCGGCGAGGAAGTCCAGCAGCTTCGCGGCGGCAACGGCGAACCCGTCCGGCTCGAAGATCTGCGAGCCGATGTGGCAGTGCAGGCCCAGCAGTTCGATCCCCGGGTAGCCCGCCGCCGCGGCGACGGCCTCCTCGGCCGCTGACAGCCCGGCCTGTCCGGTGGAGTCGAGCGCCATCGAGAGGCCGAACTTCTGGTCCTCGTGCGCCGTGGCGATGAACTCATGGGTGTGGGCGTGCACGCCGGGGGTCAGCCGCAGCATGACCCTGGCGGTCTCGCCGCGGCCGGCGGCGATCGCGGCGACGCGCTCCAGTTCGGGCAGGCTGTCGACGACGATCCGGCCCAGCTGCATGTCCAGGGCCCGGTGGATTTCGGCGTCGGACTTGTTGTTGCCGTGCAGCGCGACGTCGGCGCCGGGAATCCCGGCGCGGGCCGCGATGGCGAGTTCCCCGCCGGAGGCGGTGTCCAGGCGCAGCCCTTCTTCCTCCACCCACCGGACGACGGTGGTGCAGAGGAAGGACTTGCCGGCGTAGTAGACGTCCACTCCCCCGCAGATGTCCGCGAAGGCATCGTTGAAGGCATCGGTGAAGGCGCGCGCGCGGGCCCGGAAGTCCGTCTCGCTCATCACGAACAGCGGCGTGCCGTACTCGCGCTGCAGTTCACTGACCGGGATGCCGTCGATGGCGAGTTCGCCGCCGTCGTTCCGTCCGACGCCGTCCGCCCACAGGGGCTCGTGCAGCGCGTTCAGGTCCGCGGGGACCTGCAGCCAGTCCGGGGCCAGCGGGGAGGCGGCTCCGGCTGCGTTGTTCGCGTTCGCGGTCATGGTGGTTACATCCGTTCCGGCGCCGAAACGCCCAGCAGTTCCAGCCCGTTGGCCAGCACCTGGCTCGTGGCGTCGTTGAGCCACAGCCGGGTGCGGTTGAGGTCGGTGACGGGTTCCTCGCCGAGGGGCGCCACCCGGCAGGCGTCGTACCAGCGGTGGTAGGCGCCGGCGATGACCTCCAGGTGCCGGGCGATCCGGTGCGGCTCGCGCAGTTCGGCGGCCTTGGCCACGATCGAGGGGTAGCTGCCGAGGTAGGACAGCAGCTCGTTCTCCGTCGCGTCCGCCAGCAGGGAGGCGTCGAAGCTGTCTCTGCCGTCAACACGGCGCTCTACGCCGGCGGCCACCGCGTTGCGGGCCGTTCCGCGGGAGCGGGCGTGGGCGTACTGGACATAGAACACGGGGTTCTCGTTGCTGTGCTTCTTCAGCAGCTCGGGGTCCAGCGTCAGCGGCGAATCCGCCGGGAAGCGCGCCAGGGAGTAGCGCACGGCGTCCTTGCCCAGCCAGTCGATGAGGTCCTTGAGCTCGATGATGTTGCCGGCGCGCTTGGACAGCTTGGCGCCGTTGACCGAGACCAGCTGGCCGATCAGGACCTCGATGTTGACCTCGGGATCGTCGCCGGCGGCGGCGGCGATGGCCTTGAGCCGGTTGATGTAGCCGTGGTGGTCGGCGCCGAGGAGGTAGATCTTTTCCGTGTAGCCGCGGTCCTTCTTGGACAGGTAGTAGGCGGCGTCGGCGGCGAAGTACGTCGGTTCGCCGTTCGCGCGGATCATCACGCGGTCCTTGTCGTCGCCGAAGTCGGTGGTCCGCAGCCAGACGGCGCCGCCGTCGTCGTAGACGTGGCCCTGCTCGCGGAGGCGGGCGACGGCGTCCTCGATCGCGCCGGCGTCGTGGAGTTCCTGTTCGGAGAAGTAGACGTCGAAGGCGACGCCGAATTCGGCGAGGGTCTTCTTGATGTCGTGCATCTGCGCCTTGTAGGCCGCGCCGCGGATCACCGGCAGCGCCGCGACGTCGGTGAGCTCGCGGATGTCCGGGTGCCGGACCAGCACTTCATGGCCCAGGTCCCCGATGTATTCGCCCGGGTAGCCGCCCTCGGGGACCCCGCGGCCATGCAGCCTGGACAGCACGGAGTGGGCGAAGACGTTCATCTGGGACCCGGCGTCGTTGATGTAGTACTCCGCCGTGACGTCCGCGCCGGAGGCCCGGAGCACGCGGGCGATCGCGTCGCCCAGGGCCGCCCAGCGGGTGTGGCCGATGTGCAGCGGCCCGGTGGGGTTGGCGGAGACGAATTCCATGTTGACCACGTGGCCGGCGAGCGCGGAGTTGGTGCCGTACGCCGCGCCGGCCTCGACGATCGCCTTGGCCAGTGCGCCCGCGGCCGCGGCGTCCACCGTGATGTTCAGGAAGCCGGGGCCGGCGATGTCGACGGCGGACACGCCGGCGATCGTCTTCAGCCGGGCGCTGAGGATGGAGGCAAGCTCCCGCGGGTTGGTGCCCGCGGCCTTCGCCAGCTGGAGGGCGATGTTGGTGGCCCAATCGCCGTGCTCCCTGTTCTTCGGCCGCTCGACCCGCACCTCATCCGGGATGTCGGAGGGGGAAAGGGCGATGTCACCGGCGGCGACGGCGTCTTTCAGGCAGGCGGATATGGCGAGGGAGAGTTCTTCTGGGGTCACAGTTCCAGCCTACCGGTGGGCCGCGGTGTCGCGGAATTGGCTCCTGTCATGACGGGCCCCGCTGACAGCGGGGACAACCCGCACGTTTTCCAAGCCGGGTTACACGGTGAACCATTACGCTGAAGTCAACGTTGTCATGGGTAGCTTCCCCGGGTCGCTGCCGCCCTTCGATCCTTACCCTCTGCCAAACCGTCGTGCCAACGAATCGAGTCCCTGCATGAACACCTCCTTCCGCAAGAGCGTCCTCGTCGGCATCGCCGGCCTGTCCCTGGCCGGGACGGCGGCCGGCTGCGCCCCGGCGCAGACCCCGGCGGCGCAGGGCGCCACGCCGGCCCCGAACGCCACCTCGGCGCAGGGCGCCGCGCCGGCCGCTGCCGCCGCCTACAAGGACGGCACCTACAGCGCCGACGGCAACTACGTCTCCCCCAACGGCACGGAGACCGTGGGCGTGGAGCTGACGGTGGCCGGCGGAGCGGTGTCCGACGTCAAGATCACCGCCCACCCCTCCAACCCGAACACGAAGAAGTTCCAGGGCGAGTTCGCCGGCGGAATCAAGTCCCAGATCGTCGGCAAGAAGCTCGACGAGATCAATGTCTCCAAGGTCGCCGGATCCTCCCTTACCAGCGGCGGCTTCAATGCGGCCGTGACCAAGATCAAGTCCCAGGCGCAATAGCCCGGACCCCGCAGGGCACCACAAACGCAACCCAAGCGCACCGCAAACGCACTTAAACGCCACTTAAACGCACTCAAAAAGGGAGTTCACGTGCCGCATCCGGGCTGGACGGAATTCAGTTTCGAGGGGATCGGGACCCGCTGGGAGGTCTCCACGCCGTCCCCGCTGTCCGGCGCGCACCGCCGTCGGCTGCTTGACGCAGTGGAGGCCTACGACGCCGCGTGGTCCCGCTTCCGGCCCGACTCCCTCGTGGCCGGCGCCGCCAGGACCCCCGGCCGCTATGAACTTCCTGCCGAAGCCGCCGTCCTGGGGCCGCTGTACCAGAGCCTGTACCGGCTCAGCGGCGGGGCGATGACCCCGCTGATCGGCACCAGCCTGGAGCGGCTCGGCTACGGCGCCGGGTACCGGCTGCGGCCGGAGGGTCCCCCGCTGCCCGCCCCGCGGTGGGAAGAGGTGCTGGACTGGCAGGGCACCGTCCTGACCACCGCGGAGCCGGTGGGGATCGACATCGGGGCCGCCGGAAAGGGGCAGCTGGCCGATCTGCTCTCGGCCGTGCTCAACTCCTGCGGCATCGGGGAGCACTTCATCGATGCCAGCGGGGACCTGCTGAACTCCGGCCCGGCCCCTGGCCTGGACACCGCGCGTGCTCCGGTCGAGGTCGCGCTGGAACATCCCTACGATCCCGGCCGGGCGATCGGAATCATCCCGCTGGGCGCGGGCGCCCTGTGCGCCTCGGCCGCCAACCGGCGGGCCTGGGGCGACGGGCTCCATCACGTGCTGGACGGCACCACGGGCGCCCCGGTGCGCACCGTCGTCGCCAGCTGGGCCCTGGCGGCGAGCGCGGCGGTGGCCGACGCGCTCGCCACCGCCCTGTTTTTTGTTGACGGTGCCCGGCTGCGGCGGGAGTTCGATTTCTCCTGGCTTACCGTCTACTCGGACGGGCACGCGGAGTATTCCACGGATCTTGAAGGGGCGCTGTTCTGATGACCACACTTGTCTCCACTCCCATCGGCTCGAGGCTGGACACCGCCCTGGGCAGGTTCACGATGTACCGCCAGGTGCTCTGGGTCCTGGCCGTGCTGGCCGGCTACAGCCTGCTGCTGAACGTGCTGGGCTGGCTGACCTTCGGGCTGCCGGAGATGATCGCGCACCTGGCGCTGTGCCTGGGGCTGACCTACGCCTCCAACCGGGCGCTGGCGGCCCTGTTCCACGTCCGCCCGCACACCGAGTCGTCCCTGATCACGGGCCTGCTGCTGTACTTCCTGTTCTGGCCCACGCAGCTGGCCGCGGGGGTGCAGTGGCCGGACCTTGCCGGCGTGGCGCTGGCCTGCGTGCTGGCCTCCGCCTCGAAATACGCCCTGGCCTGGCGTGGCCGCCACATCTTCAACCCGGCTGCGGCCGGGGCGTTCATCACCGGGCTGACCGGGTTCAACATCGCGACCTGGTGGGCCGCCACGCCGGCCATGCTCTGGCTCCTGGTGCCGGGAGTGCTGCTGGTGCTCTACCGGCTCCGGAAACTGCTGATGGCGGCCGTCTTCACCGTGGTCGCCGTGTCCATCGTGGCCACGGAGCTGCTGCAGGGCGGCTTCGGGCCGGGCGAGGCGCTGTGGCAGCCGCTGGCCCAGCGTCAGGTGCTGTTCTTCGTGGGGTTCATGCTCACCGAGCCGCTGACGCTGCCGCCGCGCCGGTGGCAGCAGCTGGCGCTGGCCGCCGTCGTCGGGCTGCTGTTCGCCGTCCCCTACAACGTGGGCTTCGTGGCCAATTCACCCGAGCTGGCGCTGCTCGTGGGGAACCTGCTCGCCTTCGCCGCCGGGCAGCGCGGCGGGATCCGGCTCCGCTTCGAGGGCTCGCGTGCGTTGACCCCGACGACGACGGAATTCAGCTTCCGGCCGGCGCGTCCCGTCCGGTTCAGCGCCGGCCAGTACATGGAGCTGCACCTGCCGCACGGCAGGGCGCTCGGCCGGGCCGACGGCAAGGGCCGGCGCCGCGTCTTCAGCCTGACCAGCGCCCCGGGCGCCGGGCTCGTGACGATTGGCGTGGGAACGGTCGAGCCCGTTTCCTCGGCCAAACGCTCGCTCCTGGCCCTGGCGCCGGGCGACGAGCTGACGGCCACGACGGTGGGCGGCGACTTCGTGCTGCCCCGGGCCCAGGCGCCCGTGCTGCTGATCGCCGCCGGAATCGGCATCACGCCCTTCCTGGCGCAGCTTGCCGCAGGCGCAGCACGGGACCGCGACGTCGTCCTGCTCTACCTTGCAAGGAGCGCCGCCGAACTCGCCTACGCCGAGCAGCTGGAACGCTCCGGCGCGCGCGTCCTGGCCCGGCTCGCGGACGGCTCCGCACCGCCGTCGTTCATGCAGGATGCCGGGGCGGCGGGACCGGGCCGGCTGGACGGGGCGGCGCTGAAGGAGCTCGTACCGGACATCGCCGGCCGGGAGGTTTTCATCTCCGGGTCACCGGCCAGCGTCCGTTCCCTCCGCTCCGCGGCACGCAGCGCCGGGGCGCGGCGGGTCCGCCTGGACTCCTTCGCCGGCTACTGAGTGCGGCTGCCGGAACCGGAGGTGGCGCCTGCGGCGCGCCGATTTTCCCTTGGAGGCCACCTTCCTGCTAAGCTCTAGGACGTCCCGCCGGTAACGGCAGGATCCCTGACTGCCCTCGTAGCTCAGGGGATAGAGCGTCTGCCTCCGGAGCAGAAGGTCGTTGGTTCGATTCCAATCGAGGGCACAAGAAAAACCCCGCCGTTTCAGTGAAACGGCGGGGTTTTCTGCATTCGGGGTTTTCTGCATTCGGGGTTTTCTGCATTCGGGGTTTTCCGCATTCCGGGCTTCAGGCTTCGGCGACCGGCGCGGCTTCCTCGCGGCCGAAGCCCAGACTGGGCTCATCGGGGGTCGCGAGGGTCAGCACCGCTTCCTCGACCGTCTCGTGGTCCTCAAGCTCACGTTCAATCCGGCGCAGCGCAACGGCGACGTCGTGTTCGGGGCGGTCGCCCTTCAGGTCCACCGCCGCGACGAGGTAGAGCTTGCGCGGCCCCACAAATTCGAGGTGCAGATAGGTGAGGCGCTCTATCTCATGGTGCTCCAGGACCCGCGCGGCGATGGACTTCTCGATGTCCGCGGTGACGCCCTGCCCCACGAGGAAACGCCGGTTCCGGTCGATGAGCACCACCGCGATGACCGCCAGCAGGGCGCCCACGACGATGGAGCCGACGGCGTCCGGCACCGGCGATCCCGTGAGCTGATGCAGCCCGACGCCGGCAAAGGCAATCACCAGGCCGATCAGGGCTGCCGCATCCTCGGCAAAAACGGCGCGCAGCGTCGGATCGGAGCCGATGAGGACCTGCTCCAGAGTATGGCGCTCGAGGCTGCGCGCGGCCTTCCTGGTCTGCCGGAACGCCTGTGCGAACGAGATCCCCTCCAGGACGAAGGCACCAGCCAGGACGATATACGCGACCGCGAAGTCGCCGGCCGGCTCCGGAGACACCAGCTCCTGGATCCCGTGCATGACCGACACGACGGCGCCGGCGGTGAACAGCCCGAAGGCGGCGAACATGGACCAGACGTAGGCTTCGCGGCCGTAGCCCATGGGATGGGCCGCGTCCCGTTTCCTGCGGGACTTCCGTTCGGCGATGAACAGGAAGACCTGGTTGCCCGTGTCCGCCCAGGAATGCGCGGCCTCCGCCGTCATGGAAGCGGAGCCTGTGATGAGGGCGGCAACGGTTTTTGCACCGGCGACCGCGGCGTTCGCAACAAAAGCGATGATCACTGTGAGCAACGTGGGTCCTTCCCTGAGCTCCGCTGTGGCTCCCCCGCCCCGTTCCCCCGTGAGTCCCACGGTACCCAAGATTCGCCGCGCCGGAGCAGGACCGGAGATTCAATCCGGCAGGTTCCGCCGGGAAACCAGGATTACTTGACACTTCAACTACTGGGGCCTTATATTAGTTGTAGTTTCAAGTAAAGGTTTTTACCCCTTCCCGGAAGAACAGATCTGATGAATAGCTTCCTCGCCCGCCTCTTTGGAAAGAAGTCCCCCATGACTAACATCACCATCATCGGCAACGGCAACATGGCCCGTGGCATTGCGACCCGCGCCCTCGCCGGCGGCCGGACGGTCCAGATCCTGGGCCAGGACGCAGCCAAGGCGAAGGCCCTGGCCAGCGAACTGGGCAGCGGCGTCCTTGCAGGCACCACCGCCGAAGCCCCCCAGGGATCGATCGTCGCCCTGGCCGTCCCGTTCGAGGCCGCCAAGTCCATCGTGACCGCGTACGGGGACGCACTGTCGGGCAAGACCATCGTGGACATCACCAACCCGGTAAATTTCGAGACCTTTGATTCCCTCGTAGTTGAACCGGGCAACTCGGCAGCCGAGGACATCGCCCGGCTCGCGCCCGCCGATGCGCCCGTGGTCAAGGCCTTCAACACCACCTTCGCCGGGACCCTCGTGGCGGGCGAATCCAACGGACTGCCGCTGGATGTCTTCATCGCCGGTGACGATGCTGCAGCCAACGCTTCCGTGAGCAGCTTCGTGGCCGCCGGCGGCATGCGTCCCCTGGTAGTGGGACCACTCAAGCGCGCCCGTGAACTCGAGGGCTTCCAGTTCGTCCTCATGACCATGCAGGCAAACCCGGAATTCGCCGACTTCAACTGGGACACCGGGCTCAAGGTCACCAGCTAGCCGGAGGGAAGAAGCCGCGCCCCGCCGGAACCATCTCCTGCAAATCGTCGCCCGCCCCTCGTAGGCTGTCCCCATCGGCAGCGGAGTTACGGGCGGCCGGCGGCCGGCTGGACTCCGGATCGGCCGCCGCACCGCCCCGTGCCCCGCCGGAGTACCAAGGGGTCTCATATGTACTGTTCCATCGTCCCTCCATACATGTTGCGCCGGCTGGCAGCGCAGGACAGGCCGCATCTCCTCGAGGCTGCCGAGGCTGCCAGGAAGGCCCTGCGGCACGTCGAGAGCTTCCAGGCGTCCCGCGCCGTGCCATCACCGGCTGTTTCCCCGGGCATGCGCGAACTGAAGCCGGGGCCACCCGAGCGAACCATCTACGATGCCAAGTCCCTGGAGAACCTACCGGGCAGTTTGGTCCGCAGGGAAGGGAAACCGCCCACCGGCGACGTCGCCGCCGATGAGGCCTACGACGGGCTGGGAGACACCCACAGGCTTTACGCGGAGGCCTTCGGCCGCAACTCCATCGACGGCAACGGACTCCCGCTCGATGCCACAGTCCACTACGGCGAACGCTATGACAACGCCTTCTGGGACGGCCAGCAGATGGTCTTCGGCGACGGCGACGGCCAGATATTTCAACGGTTCACGAAGTCCCTGAGTGTGATCGGCCACGAGCTCGCCCACGGCGTCACCCAGTATTCGGGAGGCCTGGTCTACCGGAACCAGGCCGGCGCCCTCAATGAGTCGCTGTCCGACGTCTTCGGGGCACTCGTGGAGCAGTACGCGAAGCAGCAGTCCACCACCGAGGCGAGCTGGATGATCGGTGAGGGACTGTTCACGGACCAGGTCCAGGGCGCCGCGCTGCGTTCCATGAAGGCGCCGGGGACCGCCTACGACGACGACGTCCTCGGCAAGGACCCGCAGCCGGACACGATGGATTCCTATGTGCGCACGAGCTCCGACAACGGGGGCGTGCACATCAATTCGGGCATCCCGAACCGTGCGTTCTGCCTGGTTGCCCTGGCTCTTGGCGGCAACGCCTGGGACGCGCCGGCCAGGATCTGGTACGAGACGCTGACCGGCGGAACGTTGAAGCCGAACGCCACGTTCGGCGCCTTTGCCCGGGCCACGGCGGCCTCGGCCAGGGAACTCTTCGGGGCAGGATCCGCGGAGCATGACGCCGTGCGGTCGGCGTGGGAAACTGTGAAGGTAAGGCTCTGACCGGGTTGCCGCCGGCCCGCCGCGCCGGCGGCCGAGGGCGGCCAGGCACGGCATCCATTCCATGGGAATCACCGCCGGATGGAGATCACAGGCTCATGAAAATAACTGTCGAGCGCAGCGGCGGGTTTGCCGGGATGACGCGAACCTGGGCGGTCCAGACGGCGCCGCCGGACGACAACGACTGCTGGCAGCCCCTCATTGAGGCGTGCCCCTGGGACACCCTTCCGCCGCCGGGCCGGGCCGTGTCCCCCGGCCAGGCCGACCGCTTCACCTACAGCATCCGCGCCGGGCAGCGCCGGGCGACCCTCCCGGAACAGGCCCTGACGGGGCCGTGGCGGGACCTGGTCGAGCATGCCAAGGCGGCCGCCGAATCGGCGCGGGCCCCCGGCGGGTGGCCCGACAACCCGCCGTCGGACACTACTGAAGCGGGGCCGGCGCAATAGCCGGGGCAAGGCTCAGACGGGGGCCAGATGCCCCCGGAAGGTGCGCCGGTAGGACTGCGGGCTGGTGTCCAGCGCCTTGGTGAAGTGGTGCCGCAGGAGAACCGTGTGGCCGAATCCGGATTCCCGGGCGACTTCGTCGATATTGAGCTCCGTGGTCTCCAGGAGTTCCTGCGCCCGCAGCACGCGCTGGGAATTGAGCCAGGCCGCCGGTGTTGCGCCCGTTTCCGACCGGAAGCGCCGCGCGAAGGTCCGCGGCGACATATGGACGCGGGCCGCGAGCCCATTGACCGGGTGGTCCTGCTCCAGATGGCCGAGCATCCATTGCAGCAGTTTCTCCATGGGCTCCGAGCCGCACGGCGGGACGGGACGGTCGATGTACTGTGCCTGGCCGCCGTCCCGGTGCGGGGGGACCACCATGTCCCGGGCGATGCCTGCCGCTACGTTGGCCCCGAATTCCACCCGGATCAGATGCAGGCAGGCGTCGATGCCGGCGGCCGTGCCCGCGCTCGTGATGATGCGGCCGTCCTGGACGTAGAGGACATTTTCATCCACCAGCGCCGCGGGGTACTTGGCCGCCAGCTCCTGTGAGTAGTGCCAGTGAGTCGTGCAACGCCGGCCGTCGAGCAGGCCTGCCCGCGCCAGGGCGAAAGCCCCGGAACAGATGGACATGACCCAGGCCCCGCGCTCATGCGCCGCCCGGAGCACCTCCAGGACCGCCTCCGAGACGTCCTCATCCCGCCCGAACGGAGCCATGATGACAAGGTCCGCGTCCGCGGCGGCTTCCAGCCCAAGTCCCACCTGCATGGACAGGCCCGACTTCATCGGCACATCGCCCGGCTCCGGGGTGCAGACCCGGAAATCGAAGGCGGGGACGCCGTTTCCCCGAGCCGAGCGGTCGATGCCGAACACCTCAAATGCGGTCCCGAACTCGAAGACCGAGAAGTTGGGGACCACGATCATGGCTACTGATTTGATCATGAATCCATTGTGGCAGAAATTAGATCTTTTTGGGCATTTCTGCCACTTTTTTTGGGGTCCGGGGCGGAGAACCATGGAGGCATGGAATTCATCGGATTTGCCCTCATCATCCTCATCAGCGCCGCCGTAGCAGCCACCATCTCAGGCCTGCGCAACGACGGACGGGGCCACACCCCGCCCGTCCGCTCGGAGAACGAATGGTCAGCCCTTGACCTGCCCAGCGTCAACTACACGATGCGGATCTTCTGAGCCCAACCGGAACGTACACGGGGCCGGCCCGCCTGGGAAACCAGGCGGGCCGGCCCCGTGAGGTGCGGGTGCGTGGCGGGATCTCAGCCGCGGGCGGCGTCCAGCACGAAATCGTACGTGACTTCATTTCCGGCTGCATCCCCACGGGCCTGCGGGTGCAGGACAAGCTCAGGCTTGACCGCCGAGGCGATGTCATCGGACAGGTGCTGGTCGCCTTCGAAGTAAAGCTGCGCGGTGAGCAGCTGGTGGCCGGAAGCGGAGACCTTCAGGTGCAGGTGGGCCGGGCGCCAGGCGTGCCAGCCGGCGGCCGCGATCAGCTTGCCGCAGGCACCGTCGGTGGGGATCTGGTACGGGGCCGGCTGCACGGTGTTCAGCGCGAAATTACCCTGTGCATCGGCCACGACGGTGCCGCGGAGGTTCCACTCCGGCAGGCCCGGGGCGTACTGGGAATAGAAACCGTTGTCGTCGGCGTGCCAGATTTCCACGTGCGCACCGGCGAGCGGCGTCCCGTCAACCGCGCGGACCTGGCCCTGGAACAGCAGGGGTGTGCCGCCTTCGTCCGCACGCATCGGCAGGATGGCCGGGGTCTCGAGGCTCGGCGAACCGGGCACGTAGTAGGGTCCCTCGATGGTGCCCTTGTTGCCTTCGCGGTCTTCCGTGGAGACCTCTTCGATTACGTGCTCGACCCAGACGTCAAGGAACAGCGGCCATTCGCCGTCCTCGCCCACGCCGATCAGCCACGCCTTCAAGGCGTTGAACTCGTCATAGCTCACCTTGTGCTTGCGGACCGTCTCGAAGACCGCGGCCAGGACTTCGTTGGCCAGCAGCGACACGCGCTCCTTGGGGACCTCGAGCGCCTCGGTCTTGCCGCTCTCGCGGAAGCGTTCGGTGGCGAGGTTGCCGGACTCTGCGGCTTTCGCGTCGAATTCGCTTAGCTCGGTTGTCATCTTTGACTCACTTTCTTTGGTGCGGTGCCGGCTGCGGCGCCGGCACCTGGTCGGGGTTTGGTTCAATTGGGCCGTCAGTTGCCCGGAGCCCTTCGGAATAGCCCGCGTCGATGAAGATCCTGTTGTCTTCGAGCATCACGAGGAATGAATCGACGAGCGGATGAAATCCTCGCTCCGCAGTTCACCGACGGCCAGCGTGGCGTCTCGGTTCGTTGTTGGTTCAACAGCGTAGAGCCCGTATTTAGTATTCAACAAATAGGGAATTTGTCATCTTTCATACTTCTAAAGTCTGAATCGATGCCTAGGCGAGGCTAGGCAAATGCCTAGTGTGACGCGCGCCACCCTCTGGCAGAGTTAAGGGCACTCACCATTGACCGACCGATCGTTCGGCGGTCCGCACGGGCAACGCAGCCCGTCACCCCGGGCAGCGAGGCCCGAAACCGATAGGAGCCAACATGACCGAGACCCTGGCGGGCATCCGCGCCCAGCTTGACCAAGCCCTTGTGGAGGATCACGAAAACGGCATCTTCCGCGCGAACAGGAGCATCTTCACCGACGAAGACCTGTTTGACCTCGAAATGAAGCACATTTTCGAGGGCAACTGGGTGTACCTGGCGCACGACAGCCAGATCCCCAACGTCGGTGACTACTTCACCACCTACATCGGCCGCCAGCCGGTCATCATCTCCCGCGACAAACAGGGCGGACTCAACGCCCTGATCAACGCCTGCAGCCACCGCGGCGCGATGCTGTGCCGCCGCAAGACGGACAACCGCACCACCTTCACATGCCCGTTCCACGGCTGGACCTTCAACAACACCGGCAAGCTGCTCAAGGTCAAGGACCCCCGCGACGCCGGCTACCCGGAGCAGTTCAACAAGGACGGCTCGCACGACCTCACCAAGGTGGCCCGGTTTGAGAACTACCGCGGTTTCCTCTTCGGCAGCATCAACCCTGATGTGCTGCCGCTGGAGGAACACCTGGGCGAATCCACCAAGATCATCGACATGATCGTGGACCAGTCACCCGACGGCCTGGAGGTGCTGCGCGGCGCGTCCACCTACACCTATGACGGCAACTGGAAGCTGCAGGCTGAGAACGGCGCCGACGGCTACCACGTCTCCGCGACGCACTGGAACTACGCGGCCACCACCTCACGCCGGACGACGGGCGAGTCCGCCAATGAAACCAAGAACATGGACGCGGGCGGCTGGGCCAAGCAGAAGGGCGGCTACTACTCCTTCGAGCACGGCCACCTGCTGCTCTGGACCGAGTGGCTGGACCCCAGCAACCGTCCGTTGTTCGACCGCCGCGACGAACTCGTGGAGAAGTACGGGGAGGCCAAGGCGGACTGGATGATCAACATCTCCCGCAACCTCCTCCTGTACCCCAATGTGTACCTGATGGACCAGTTCGGCTCGCAGATCCGCCACTTCCGCCCCATCTCCGTGGACAAGACCGAGGTCACCATCTACTGCATAGCCCCCAAGGGCGAGTCCGACGAGAACCGCGCCAACCGCATCCGCCAGTACGAGGACTTCTTCAACGCCTCCGGCATGGCCACCCCGGATGACCTCGAGGAGTTCCGGTCCTGCCAGAAAACCTACCTCGCCACCGCCGCCAAGTGGAACGACCTCAGCCGCGGAGTGATGCACCAGATCCAGGGCCCCAACGAGAACGCCGACAAGATCGGGCTGAGGCCGATCTCCAGCGGCGCCCGGACCGAGGACGAAGGCCTGTACGGCGTCCACCACGGCTACTGGGTGGAAGCCATGCGCAAGGCGGCAGACGCCGAAGAAGAAGCCCAAGCCGCCGCACAGAACTAGGCCCCGACCGAGCCTGAGGAGAACACCATGACAGAGACCATCAACATCGGAGCCCAGGGCGCTGCCGCTGCAGCGCCGGCCACCCTGGAAGATATCCGCCAGTTCCTGTACCGCGAATCGCGGTACCTGGATGACCGGGACTTTGACCGCTGGCTGGACTGCTACCACCCGGACGCCGAGTTCTGGATGCCGGCCTGGGCCGACGACGACCAGCTCACCAGCGACCCCCAGCGCGAAATCTCGCTGATCTACTACGCCAACCGCGGCGGCCTCGAGGACCGGGTGTTCCGCATCAAGACCGACCGCTCCAGCGCCACCAGCCTGCCCGAACCGCGCACCGGGCACAACATCACCAACGTCGAGATCGTCGAGGCCCGCGGCGCCGTCGTGGATGTCCGGTTCAACTGGTTCACCCTGTACTACCGCTACCAGAACATCGACCCCTACTTCGGGACCTCGTTCTACACCATCGACTTCTCCGGCACGCAGCCGGTCATCACGAAGAAGAAAGTCGTCCTCAAGAACGACTACATCCACCACATCGTGGACATCTACCACATCTGAAAAGAGCAATTCACATGACGTATCAGGTTGCCCTGAGCTTCGAAGACGGCGTGACGAGTTTCGTCACGGTCAATGGCTATGAAACCGTGGCCGACGCCGCCTACAAGTCCCGCATCAACATCCCCTTCGACTGCCGCGACGGCGCCTGCGGGACGTGCAAGGCGTTCTGCGAGTCCGGCACGTACGACGGCGGCGATTACATCGATGAGGCCCTCACCGAGGACGAGGCCGAGAAGGGCTTCTGCCTGCCCTGCCAGATGACGCCCCAGAGCGATCTGGTGCTGCAGATCTCGGGCACGTCCGAGATGGCCAAGGTGACTGCCAAGACCTACAAGGCGGCGGTCCAGGATCTCCGCTGGCTCTCCGACAACACCGCGGCGCTGTCACTGCGGATCGAGGACCGCGGAACGCTGCAGTACCTCCCCGGCCAGTACATGAACCTCGCGGTCCCCGGGACGGACGCCGTCCGTTCCTACTCCTTCAGCAGCGGCCCGGCGCTGGAGGAGCTGGCATTCCTGATCCGCACGGCCCCCGACGGCGCCATGACCGGCTACCTGAAGGACGGCGCCGCCGTCGGGGACGAGCTGGAACTGACCGGCCCGATGGGGAGCTTCTTCCTGCGGGACGTCAAGCGTCCCGTGCTGATGCTGGCAGGCGGCACGGGCATCGCACCCCTGCTGTCCATGCTGGAAACAATCGCCACCACCCCACAAGGCCATCCCCTGCATCCGATCCACCTGGTCTACGGCGTGACCTTCGACAAGGACCTTGTCGAACTGGACAAGCTGGAGCACTATGCCGGCGTGATCGACCAGTTCACGTTCGACTACTGCGTGGCCGACAAGGACAGCACCGCGGAGAAAAAGGGCTACGTCACCCAGCACATCACCGGGACGATGCTCAACGACGGGGACGTGGACGTCTACCTCTGCGGCCCTCCGGCCATGGTGGACGCCGTCCGCGGCTATTGGGCAGAGCAGGGCATCACCCCCGAGAATTTCTACTACGAACGCTTCGCTGTCGGCTCCACCAGCTCGGTCAAGGAAACGGTGGAGGAACACGAGGGCCAGCGCACCTACGCCGAGGTCTCCGGGGACAACCATTGAGCCGGTTCATCTCACCGAAGAGATTTGAGGGCAAGGTCGTCGTCGTCACGGGAGCGGCACAGGGCATCGGCCGCGCCGTTGCCGAGCGGGTCGCGGCAGAAGGAGCAGACACGGTCCTGGTGGACCGCGCCGAACTGGTCCATGAAACCGCCGCCGAACTTGCGGGTGACGGCGCATCCGCGTTCGCCGTCACCGCGGACCTTGAGCACTATGACGGGGCCAGCGCCGCCATCGACGCGGCACTGGCCCGGCACGGCCGGATCGACGTCCTGATCAACAACGTGGGCGGCACCATCTGGGCCAAGCCCTTTGAACACTACGAACCCGAAGAAATCAGCAAGGAAATCCAGCGCTCCCTGTTTCCGACGCTCTGGACCTGTCGCGCGGTCCTGCCGCACATGATCAGCCGGCGGGGCGGCGTGATCGTCAATGTCGCCTCGGTCGCCACGCGCGGCGTCAACCGGGTTCCCTATGCGGCGGCCAAAGGCGGCGTGAAAGCCATCACCGCCGCCCTCGCCCTCGAGGCCGCGCCGTACGGGATCCGAGTGGTGGCCACGGCACCTGGCGGGACGGAAGCTCCGCCCCGCCAGGTGGTCCGCGGCCCCCAGCCCGAAGGGGCCGCGGAAAAGGCCTGGTACCAGCAGATCGTGGACCAGACCCTCGATTCCTCGCTCATGAAGCGGTACGGCACCCTCGAAGAACAGGCCGGTCCCATCGCGTTCCTCGCCTCCGACGAGGCCTCCTACATCACCGGCAGCGTCCTCGCCGTCGCCGGCGGCGACCTGGGCTGAGCAACCGCCGCCGCGGACGTCCAACTACCGGCGATACCCGTCCCCCGCTCGACCCCAACCCCACCCCGCTCAACCCCCAACCCCACCCTGCCGCAATGACGCGGCCAATGCACCGGAGCCACCTATGAACGCTCTACCCGCATCCATGGATGCAACACGCAAAAAAACTGTCCGCTGGGTGATGGCCATCGCGGCCGCCGCGCTGCTCTTTGACGGCTTCGACCTCGTCGTCTACGGAACCGTTGTCCCGTCCCTGCTGCGCGACCCCAGCCAGTTGGGTTCCCTGGACGCCGCCCAGGCCGGCGTCCTGGGAAGCTACGCCCTGATGGGCGTCATGGTCGGCGCGCTCACCGCCGGCGCCGTGGGTGACTTTCTCGGCCGCCGGAAGCTCATGCTCATCAACATCGTCTGGTTTTCGGTGGGCATGGCGTTGACGTCCATGGCTACCAGCATCCCGGCGTTCGGCTTCCTGCGCTTCCTGACCGGAATCGGCGTCGGTGCCCTCGTCGCGACGGCCGGCGCCGTCGTCGCGGAATTCGCCCCCGCCGGCAAGCGCAACTTCTACAATGCCCTTGTCTACTCGGGTGTGCCCGCCGGAGGACTGCTCGCGTCCCTGCTGGCCATTGTGCTGAACGGCGTGACAGATTGGCGTGGCCTCTTCATCATCGGCGCGCTTCCCCTCGTCATCCTCTTTCCCTTGGCCTTGCTGAAGCTGCCGGAGTCTCCCCGGTGGCTGCTTGCCCGCGGCCGCACCGAGCAGGCCCTCCAGCTCTCGATCAAGACCGGTATTCCGCTGGAGGACGGCACGCCCGACGCCGGCACGACGTCCGCGCGTTCCCGTACCTCAGAGCAGCCTCCGCCGGCGGCAAGAAAGGACGGCCGTCCGCTCGCCGGTTTCGCGGCGCTCGCCTCCGGCAACTACCGCACGCCCACGATCCTGCTGGGCCTGATGAGCTTCTGCGGGCTGCTGCTCACCTACGGCCTGAACACCTGGCTCCCTGAAATCATGGGACAGCACGGTTACGGGAAGACCTATTCGCTGACATTCCTTCTGGCCCTGAACGGCGGCGCCGTGATCGGCGGCCTCGTCGCTTCGCGGAGCGCAGACAGGTTCGGACCCCGGGCCATTATTTCCACGACGTTTGTTATCGCAGCTGCCGCCCTGGTCCTGCTGACAGTCGACTTCCCGTTCGCGGTGCTGCTGACCGCCGTCGCTTTCGCCGGAGTGGGCAGCCTGGGAACCCAGGTGCTCGTGTACGGGTTCGTGTCCAACTACTACCCGACGCCGGCACGGGCGGCAGGCGTCGCCTGGTGCGCAGGTTTCGGCCGCCTCGGCGGCATCGTCGGGCCGCTGGCCGGCGGGTTCCTGATCAGCGCCAAGGCACCCAGCAATGTGGCGTTTGTGGTATTCGCCGCCGTGGCGCTGGCGGGTGGGCTCGTCACCTTCTTCGTCCGCAGGCACCGGGCGTCCACTGCCCCGGATGCTGCACCGCTTGGAGAAGCGGACGAGGCGCTGGCAACCGCCCGCCCGTAAGGCAGCCACTCGGGTGATGGGTCCGTCCGCTACTGTTGGGAACCATGCCTGACAACGACGCCAGAGGACTTCATTACGCACGGACCGCGCAGGCCCAGCAGCTGCTGGGCCTGCTGCGGTCCGCCCGAACGGCCCGGCCCGCGCTGGCGGTCATCAGCGGCGGCGCAGGCATGGGCAAGACGGCCCTGGTGGAGGGCTTCCTCGAATCCGACGCAGGCCGTGAAGACACCCTCATCCTGCGGGCCGCCGGCGCTGCGTGGGAGCAACAGCTGGAATTCGGCGTTCTGGAGCAGCTGCTCGCAAAGTGCCCGGACGGAGCGGGGAACGCCGGGTGGCCCGGGCCGGGAGGCAGCCCGGCCGACGCCCTCCGGGCCAGCGGCGAAACCGTGCTGGCGGTCCTGGACACCCTGGCCGGCAAGGACACCACCCTGATTCTCTGGCTGGACAACGTCCAGCTGGCGGACGTCCACTCCCTGCAGGCGCTCCTGTACGCGCTCCGCCGGGTGGGCCCGCTGGCCCTGTTGACCATCCTGTGCGTCGATCCCGGGCGCGGCGGACCGGCCGCCGGACTCGCCGACCTTCTCAGCATCCCCGGCGCCGCGGCGATCAGGCTTGGACCGCTGACTCCGGATGACGTGCTGGCAATGTGGCGCGGTGCCCCCGGCCCCGGCCTCACGGCGTCGGGCGCCCGCGCTTTGGTGGACCACACCGGCGGCAACCCGGCACTGATCGGGCCCCTCCTGGAGCAGTTCCCGGTGTCGGTCTGGTCGGAGGGACCTGACACCTTGCCCGCACCCGCGGACTATGTCGCTTCGATCACCGCGCGCCTGAACGGACTTCCGCCGGACGGGGCTTCCCTTGCCGAGGCGGCTGCCGTACTGGGCGTCCGCTCGCCGCTTGCCCTGGCCGCGGAGCTTGCCGGCATCACCGACGTCGTGGCTGCCGTGGACGCCGCGCACGCTGCCGGCCTGCTGCGCGTCAGCACGGCCGGACCGGAAACGAGGCTGGAGTTTCCGTTGCCTGTCCTCCGGTCCGCGGTTTACCAGCACCTCGGGCCGGCCCGCCGGGCGGCCCTGCATACCGCGGCCGCCGCCATCCTGCCCGCCCCGGCCCAGCGGCTGAACCATCGTGCTGCCGCTGCCCTGCTCCCTGATGCTGCCCTCGCCGGTGAACTTGAGGAGACCGCCGAGGGATTCGCCTCGGCCGGCGCCTGGCACCGGGCGGCGGATGCCTATGCCACGGCGGCACGCCTGAACCCCTGGGCGCCGGCGCGTGAAGTGCTCCTCGCCAAGGCCGTCGACGCCATGGTGGGCGCCGGCGAGCTCCCCCGTGCCGTGGCGGCGCTTGATGCCCTGGAATCTTTCGCGCCCAGTCCGCGGACCGACGCCGTCCGCGGCTACCTTGCCGTTCTCCGGGGGCGCCCTGCGCAGGCGGACGCACTGCTCCAGAAGGCGTGGACCAACGTCGACCCTGCCACCGACGCCGGGACGGCTGCCCGGATCTGCCAGCGGCAGGTCCTGCACGCCCTGGCCCGCTTCCACGGTCGGGACCTCGTTTCCTGGGCGGAGCGGGCCAGGCGCCTGGCTGCACCCGGCAGCCCGCCGGCGGTGGAGGCGCAGGCCATCGAAGGGCTGGGACTGGGCGCCATGGGCCGTTACACCGAGGCCGTGAAGAGTTACGAGGCCGCGGACCGCCTGCCGGAACAGAGCGCACAACACCAGCGCATCGACATGGGCAAGGGCTGGCTCCATCTCGCCATGGACCGGGTGGAGGAAGCCCGCGCCGAGCTGGCCGGAGCCGTCCCCACGGAGTTCGCCCACGGTTCGCAGCGCATCTCGCTGTGGGCGCACGGGTGGCTGGCCCGGACGGACTTCGCGCTGGGAGCCTGGGACGACGCCCTGACGACGGTGGAGCACGCGGTTGCCATGCAGGAGGAGTCCGGAGTCGAACTCACCCGGCCGCTGCTGCACTGGAGCGGAGCCCAGATCCACGCCCTCCGCGGGAACTGGGACGCAGCCGCCCACCATCTGGAACGCGGCGCTGCCGCGAGCGACAGCTACGCCACCATGCTGTTGCCCTTTTGCCTGGCGCAGGCCCAGGTGGCCGAGACGAGGGCCGACTACGACGGCGTCATCCGCGCGTTGATACCGGTACTGCGGATGCAGCGCGACAACGGGATCGACGAACCGGGGTTCTGGCCGTGGCAGGACCACTACGCCAACGCCCTGGTGATGGTGGGCCGCGTGGCGGAAGCCGATGCCTTCCTTGTCCCGCACGAGCACCTGGCGGCACGCCGCCGGCACCGGTCCACGCTTGCACGCCTTGCCTACGTCCGCGGCCGGATCCAGGCAGCCGCCGGAGATCTGGACGCGGCCCGCACCAGCTTCCAGGGCGGCCTCGCCCAGCTCGACAGCCTTCCCCTGCCGTTCGCACGCGCCCGGGTCAAGTTTGCCTACGGCCAGTCCTTCCGCCGCGCCGGGAAACGCCGGGAAGCCGCCGCCATCCTGGCCGAAGCCCGAGAGCTGTTTGCGGTACTGGGTGCCCGGGCCTATGTGGAGCGGTGCTCACGTGAAATACGGGCGAGCGGCGTCAGCACGGCAGTCACCGCCGGCCACACCGGAACCGTCGACGCCGGAACCGGCCGGGCGGACCCGGGGGCGCCTGCCGGCCCCGACGACCTTACCGAGCAGGAAAAGGCGGTAGCCGCGCTCGTCGCCTCCGGGCTGAGCAACAAGGAGGCCGCGGCGGAACTCTACGTCTCCGTGAAGACCGTCCAGTACCACCTCACCCGGATCTACGCCAAGCTCCGGGTCACCTCCCGCTCGGGACTGGCCGCCATCTACGTGGGGAAACGATCCGGCGCCGCGGAACGGACAGCCCAGGCCCGCCCCCAGTAGACTGGGTCCAGCCATGACACTGCATATTTCCTACCCCGCCGAGCTGCCGGTCTCCGAGCGCCGCGAAGACCTGATGGCAGCCATCGCGGCCAACCAGGTGACCATCATCGCCGGCGAGACCGGCTCGGGCAAGACCACCCAGATCCCCAAGATGTGCCTGGAACTGGGCCTGGGCGAGGGCGGCCTGATCGGGCACACCCAGCCGCGCCGGCTCGCCGCCCGCACCGTCGCCGAACGCATCGCCGAGGAACTCGGCGTCGAGATCGGCCAGGAAGTCGGCTTCCAGGTCCGCTTCACCGGCGAGGTCAGCCGCAGCACCAGGATCAAGCTCATGACCGACGGCATCCTGCTGGCGGAAATCCGGCGCGACAAGCTCCTGCGCAAATACAACGCCATCATCATCGACGAGGCCCACGAGCGCAGCCTCAACATCGACTTCATCCTCGGCTACCTCAAGCGGATCCTGCCGCAGCGGCCGGACCTGAAGATCATCATCACCTCGGCCACCATTGATCCGCAGCGCTTCGCCCGGCACTTCGGCACCGAGGAAGAACCGTCGCCCATCATCGAGGTCTCCGGCCGCACCTATCCGGTCGAGATCCGCTACCGCCCGCTCTCCCAGCCGGCCGGCGGCGCCCCCACCGGTGACGACGCCGGCGACGACGGCGTAGCAGCCTCCGACGACGAACTCGAGGAGGACCGCGACCCCCTCGACGCCGTGTGCGACGCCGTCGACGAACTCGCCCTCGAAGCCCCGGGCGACATCCTGGTCTTCTTCTCCGGCGAGCGCGAGATCCGGGACGCTGCCGAGGCGCTGGCCGCCCGGATCCAGACGAACAGGCGGCTGGCCGGCACGGAGATCCTGCCCCTGTTCGCCCGGCTGAGCCTGCAGGAACAGCACAAGGTCTTCCACCCCGGCAGCAAGCGCCGGATCGTACTGGCCACCAACGTCGCCGAAACCTCCCTCACCGTGCCCGGCATCAAGTACGTCATCGACACCGGCACCGCGCGCATCTCGCGCTACTCACACCGCACCAAGGTCCAGCGCCTGCCGATCGAGCGGGTCTCGCAGGCCTCCGCCAACCAGCGCTCCGGCCGCTGCGGCCGCGTGTCCGACGGCATCGCGATCCGGCTTTACGCGGAAGAGGACTTCGAGTCCCGTCCGCCGTTCACCGACCCCGAGATCCTGCGCACCAACCTGGCGGCCGTCATCCTGCAGATGACAGCCATGGGCGTGGCCCGCGGACCCAAGGACGTGGAAAACTTCCCGTTCGTGGAGCCCCCGGACTCCCGCGCCATCAACGACGGCGTCAGCCTCCTACGCGAACTCGGCGCCCTCAGCACGCCTCGGGCCGACGAACCCGCGGGAAGGAACGCCGGCGGGCTGACCGCCGTCGGGCAGCAGCTTGCCCAGCTGCCCGTGGACCCGAGGCTCGGCCGGATGATCGTGGAATCCGGCAGGCGCGGCTGTGTCCGCGAGGTCATGATCCTGGCCGCCGCGCTCACCATCCAGGACCCGAGGGAACGCCCGACAGACAAGCAGCAGCTTGCCGCCGAAAAGCATGCCCGCTTCCGGGACGAGAACTCGGACTTCACCGGGTTCCTGAACCTCTGGAACTACCTCCAGGAGAAGCAGCAGGAGCTCTCCTCCACCGCGTTCCGCCGGCTCTGCCGCAACGAGTTCATCAACTACCTGCGCGTCCGCGAATGGCAGGACCTGTTCGGCCAGCTCCGCCAGCTGGCCCGGCCGCTGGGCATTGCCCTGGACAACAACCGGCTGACTGACCCGGTGGGCCACCACGAGGGCATCCACATCAGCCTGCTCGCGGGCCTGCTGAGCCACATCGGCATCCTCGACGAGCGCAAGCGCGAGTACGCCGGCGCCCGCGGCAGCCGCTTCGCGGTCTTCCCCGGCTCGGCCCTGTTCAAGAAGTCCCCCACCTTCGTCATGGCGGCCGAACTGGTCGAGACCAGCCGGCTCTGGGCCCGCGTGGCCGCGAAATTCGATCCGCTCTGGGTGGAGCAGGTGGCGCCGGACCTGGTCAAGCGCAGCTACAGCGAACCGCACTGGTCCAAGAAGATGGGCTCGGTGATGGCCCATGAGAAGGTCACCCTGTACGGGGTGCCCATCATCCCCAGCCGGCGCATCAACTACGGCAAGGTGGATCCGGAGCTGTGCCGCGAACTGTTCATCCGGCATGCCCTGGTGGAAGGCGACTGGCAGACCCACCACAAGTTCTTCCACCGCAACCGTGCCCTGCTCCACGAGGTCGAGGAGCTCGAGGCCCGGATGCGCCGCCGGGACATCCTGGTGGACGACGAGACGCTCTTCGAGTTCTACGACGCCCGGATCGGCCCGGACGTCGTCTCCGAACGGCACTTCGACAAGTGGTGGAAGGACGCCCGGCAGCAGGATCCCACGCTGCTCGACTTCGACCAGTCGCTGCTGATCAGCGAGGACGCGGACGCCCTGGACGATTCGGCGTACCCCAGGACCCTGCTGCACAAGGGCTTCGAGCTGCCGCTGAGCTACGAGTTCCACCCCGTGGCGCCCGGCTCCCCGCCCAACCCCTCCGACGGCGTCACCGCCGAGGTCCCGGTGCTGTTCCTCAACCAGCTCGACGACGCCGCGTTCCGCTGGCTGATCCCCGGCCAGCGGGTGGAACTCGTGACCGCCCTGATCAAGTCGCTGCCCAAGCAGGTCCGCAAGAACTTCGTGCCGGCACCGGATGTGGCCCGGCAGGCCGTGGCGGCCCTCGAGGCCGGCTTCGATCCCGCCGCCGATGCCCTCGAGGCCTCCCTGGAGCTCGTGCTGCGCCGGATCCGCGGGCAGGTCATCCCGCCCGGTTCCTGGAACTGGGACGCCGTTCCCCCGCACCTGCGGGTCAGCTTCCGGGTGGTGGACTCCCAGGGCAGGGTCCTGGACGAGGGCAAGGACCTGTCCGGGCTGCAGGAACGCCTGGCACCGGCCACCCGCCGCGCGATCGCCGAATCCCTCGGCGCCACCCCCGGGACGACGGAGCCGAAGTCACCGGGCCGGACAGGGAAGGCTTCCGGCAACGGCACCACGCCGGAGGCAAAGACGGGGGTCGCCGCGGGCTCCCCTGCGGGCTTTACCGAGAAGTCCGGACTCACCGGGTGGTCCTTCGGAACGGTGCAGCGCCAGGTCCAGGGCACCGTGAAGGGCCACACCGTCACCGGCTATCCGGCCCTGGTCGATGAGGGCAGCTCCGTGGCCCTGCGGCTTTTCCAGACCTCCTCCGAACAGGAACAGGCCATGCGCGGCGGCGTCATCCGCCTGCTCGCCCTGAAGGTTCCGCCGCCGGACCGCTACGTCCTGGAACACCTGAACAACACCGAAAAGCTGACATTCAGCCAGAACCCGCACGGCTCCGTCTCGGCCCTGATCGCGGACTGCGCCCTGGCCGCCATCGACAAACTCACCCCGGCCGGGCTGCCCTGGGACGAGGCGTCCTTCAAGGCCCTCTACGAGCAGGTCCGGGCCGAGCTGATCGACACGGTCTTCACCGTCACGGCCGTCGTCGAACGCATCCTCGCCAGCACCCGCCGGATCGAAAAGCAGCTCAAGGGCAGCACCAGCCTGGCGCTGATCAGTGCGCTCAATGACATCAGGAGCCAGCTGGAGCAGCTCGTCTACCCCGGTTTCGTGGCACGCACGGGCTACGCCCAGCTCAGCCAGCTGCCGCGCTACCTCGCCGCGATCGAGAAGCGCCTCGAGAAGCTCCCCGGCAACGTCGCGCGCGACGCCCTGAACCTGGCCGCCGTGCAGGCCCTGGAGGATGAGTACGACGACGCCGTGTCGGCCCTGCTGCCGGGCCGCCGGTCCGGGACCGAGCTCGGCCAGGTCCGCTGGATGATCGAGGAACTGCGGGTGAGCCTGTTCGCCGTCGAACTGGGAACCGCCTATTCCGTCTCGGAAAAGCGGATCCGCGCGGTGCTGAACAAGGCGCTGGCGCCGGCCTGACGCCCGGCGGGGGCGGCCAGGCCGGCGCCGGTCACTTCACGTTGTACGCCGTCCGGGCTCAGGCGCCGGGGACATGCTTCGCGTAACCGGCGTCGCAGAGGCCCCCGCGGAGCTTCTCCGCGTTCGCGTCAAGCTTCGCCGGATCGGGGTGCTGGTCCGCGGAACCGAAGTCGAAGTCCGCCATCGAGTTCGAGGGCCACACATGCACGTGCAGGTGGTTGATCTCGTAGCCGGCCACGATCAGTCCGGCCCGCGCGGCGTCGAACACGTCCACCTGGACGGCGCCGATCTTCCGGGCCACCTCCATGACCCGGCCCAGCAGTTCAGGGGAGGCATCGGTCCAGCGGTCCACTTCCTCCGTGGGCACCACCAGGGTGTGGCCGTCGGCGAGCGGGCCGGCCGTCAGGAACGCCACGACGTCGTCCTCGCGCCAGACGAAACGGCCGGGGATCTCGCCGTTGATGATCCTGGTGAATAGCGTGCTCATGCGTCGGCCCTTTCCATAGGTGACCCCAGGGTGCTGGTGTCCAAAACAAAACGGTACTTCACATCGCCGGCGACCATGCGGTCATAGGCCTCGTTGAGCTGGTCCGCCCGGACCACCTCGACGTCGGAGACGACGCCGTGTTCGGCGCAGAAATCCAGCAGCTCCTGGGTCTCGGCGATCCCGCCGATCAGGGAGCCCGCGTAGGCGATCCGGCGCCGGATGAGCGCGCCCGGATTGACCGGCGGCATGTCCTCGGAGGGCAGGCCCAGCTGGAACAGGGCACCGTCCACGCGCAGGGTGCGGAAGTACGGGTTGAGGTCGTGCGGTGCGGCGACGGTGTCGATGATGACGTCGATGCTGCGGTTCGCGGCCGCCATGGCGGCGGCGTCGCGGGAGAGGATGACGTCATCCGCGCCGAGTGCCCGGGCCGCGTCGACCTTGGACTCGGAGGTGGTGAAGACCTTCACTTCCGCTCCCATCGCCTTGGCGAGTTTCACGGCCATGTGGCCCAGGCCGCCCAGGCCGATGACGCCGACGACGTCGCCCTCCTCGACGTCGAAGTGCCGCAGCGGGGAAAAGGTGGTGACGCCGGCGCAGAGCAGCGGCGCGGCCGCGGCGGGATCCAGGCTCTCCGGGATCCGCAGCACGTACCGGCGGTCCACCACGATGGCGGTGGAGTAGCCGCCCTGCGTGACCGAACCGCCGTTGCGGGCGTCCTTGGCGCCATAGGTTCCGGTCATGCCCTTCTCGCAGTACTGCTCCAGGCCGTCCAGGCAGCTCTCGCACTCGCGGCAGGAATCCACCAGGCAGCCGACGCCGACCCTGTCGCCGGGGGCGAAGCCGTCGACGGCGGATCCCACCCGGCTGACGCGGCCGACGATTTCGTGGCCGGGCACCAGCGGGTAGTTCTGGGTTCCCCATTCGCCGCGGGTCGCGTGGACGTCCGAGTGGCACAGCCCGCAGAATTCGATGGCGATCTCGACGTCGTCCGCCTTCGGCGCCCGCCGGGCGACGGTCAGCGGGACGAGTCCGCTGTCGGCGGCCGTTGCGCCGTAGGCGGCGGCAAGGGTGGCGCCCGTGGCAAGCCGGGCGCCGGTGGCGGGTCCGGCGTCGTTGATGTCGGGCAGCGGCTTGGCAAGGGGCGGAGGTACGGGGCGTCCAGGAGTCATCCCTCGACGCTACCCCCGGTCCCGGCAACTGTTCCAATCAGGAGCGCCCGCCGCGGCAGGCGCATCCATGACCGGGCCGGATCAGCAGGCATGGCCCCTCGCCGAACTGATATGTCGCTGACCGTTTCCGGCACGATGCCCCTATAGGCTGTGAATGCATCTCTCGCAGAGGTTCTGTGGGGAGTTACCGATTGGGGCAGAGCTGAGGATTTTCAGGCGTGTCGTCATGCCGGTGGCGTGGCTGGCGGTGTTTGCCGTCATAGCAGTGGCCTTGGTCAAGATTGCGTTCGTCGACGGACTGAAGCCGGAGCAGGCCCTGGCCGGTCCGGAGGCGGACGTCGTCGTTCCCGTCATCCAGGCAACGAGGGCCACCGTGACCAATAAGGTCCAGGTCAAGGCCACCGTGCAGAGTGAGGCCCCGGTCGGCGTCCGGAACACGGCTGCCGGTGTGGTGACACACATTTTCCTGGCCCTGGGGACCAAGGTGAACTCCGGGGAACGGCTGTATCAGGTCCGTGCCGAAGTTCAGCCTGAGCCCGTGGCGCGGGTCGCTTCCGACACGACGGCGGCCACGGGACAGCCGGGCGGCGCAGCCGCCGCGCAGGTCCGGCCGGTTGCTTCCCCCACCTATACGTATACAGATGTGCTGGCTCCGGCTTCGGGTGTCCTGGAGACCCTGGCCGTGCTGATCGACCAGCAGGTCAGCGTGGGCGAGGCTGCCGGAACGGTCAACCCCGGGACCTTCACGGTCAGCGGTTCCGTCGACGCCGCGCAACAGTACCGGCTGTTGGCCAAACCCGGTTCCGCACAGATCTCCGTCGTGGGCGGCCCGGCTCCCTTTACGTGTGCCTCCGTGGTGTTGACGAGCGCCGCCGGCGTTCAGGGCAATGCCACCGGGGGTCTTTCCGGCGGCGTGAGCCGTTCGGTCCCCTACGCCGCGAGCCCCGTGCCGGGTGGCGGGATCCCCCAGCAGGGTGGAACGCCCACGGGAACGCTGAGTTGCGCCGTCCCGCCTGAGGTTGAGGTTTTTGCGGGACTGGGCGCCACAATGACCGTCACTGCCGGCGAGGCCGCCGATGTCATCACCGTACCGCTCACGGCCGTGGAGGGCAGCGTCAAGGAAGGCCTGGTCTGGTTGGCCGGGACGGGCCCGGCTCCCGATGCCGGCGGCAACGGCGGCGGTCCTTCCGGCGGGCCGGCTGGCGGTCCGCAGCAGCGGAAGGTCCAGCTGGGCCTCAACGACGGCTCCGTGGTCGAGGTGGTCTCCGGCCTGGCCGAAGGGGAAGCCGTCCTTGAGTTCATTCCCGGCGCCCCGGCACAGGTGCCCACGGGACCGCAGTTCGCCGGGCCCGGCTCGTACCGGACCGGAGGCTGACCGTGGAGGAACTGGTGTCGCTCAAAGGCGTGACGCGGACCGTCCTGCTGCCGGACGACCAGGAACTGCGCATTCTTCGCGGCGTCGACCTCGCTGTCCACAGTGGTGACCACACCGCGGTGATCGGCCGGTCCGGGTGCGGAAAGTCAACCCTGCTCAACCTGCTCGGGCTGCTGGACCTGCCCACCAGTGGTGAACTCACGTTCCAGGGAACGCCCGTGGGGCAGCTCCGCAGCAACGCCCGGGCAAAACTGAGGGGCGACGCGGTGGGTTTCGTTTTCCAGCAATTCAACCTGCTGCCTGGCCGCACCGCCCTGGACAACGTGGTCACGCCCCTGCTCTACGCCCGCGGCCCTGCATTCCGGCGGCGCCGGGAAATAGCCATGGACATCCTGGACCGTGTCGGCCTTGCCCGGCGTGCACAGACCTTGCCCAACATGCTCTCCGGCGGGGAACAGCAGAGAGTTGCGATAGCACGGGCGCTGGTCCGCCGGCCGCGCCTGATCCTGGCGGACGAGCCGACCGGTGCCCTCGACGTGGACACCGGGCAGGCCGTCATGGCCCTGCTCGACACTGTGGCGACGGAATCGGGTGCCGCCCTCATCACCATCACCCATGACGTGAATGTCGCCGCGCTGGCGCGGGCCTGCTACCGGCTGGAATCAGGTGTCCTCACCCCGGCCGCAATCCCGGCGGGGGTGACGGCATGACCGGAATGATTTCGGCCCTCGTGGAAGCCTGGCAGGAACTGCGGATCAACAAGACCCGGATCCTCCTGGCACTGGTGGGAGTGGCGCTGTCGGTCGCGGCCCTGACCTCGGTGGTGGGCCTGGGAAATCTGGCGCGTGAAGGCTTCAAAGCGGCCTCCGAGCGCAACGGCGGACGCTCCGCAACCCTGGGCATCGGCGTCTACGGTCCAACCCAGCCGGATCCGCAGAAACTCGAGGACGCCTACCGGGGCATCATCGACCGCTACGGAATAGCGCACTACACACATGTGAACCAGGCCCAGCAGGGATTCCAGTTCCCCCGCGGCGTGCAGCAGGTGCAGCTCCAGGTCGTGGATCCGGGCTACGGCGTTATCCACCGGCTGGAGGTCAGCCAGGGAAGCTGGTTTGCGGCCGACGACGAGAAACGGCTCGCCCCGGCATTTGTCGTGTCAGAGGCGTTCTACAACGCCGCCGGGCGGCCAAACCTGGTCACAAACCCTAAGGTGAAGCTGACGGGCGGCCGGGCAACAACCGCGGTGATGATCGGGGTGGTTCCCGACCTGTACCCGGACATGCCGCCGTCGGCGTATATGCTGACGGGCGCCGCGGAACGGGCGGGGGCTGCGGGAATCGGCGGGGCAGGACCCGGGCAGTTCAAATTCTGGGTCCAGGACGGCCAGGCCGAAACGCTCAAGGCCGCCGTCACGTCAGACCTCCAACGGCAGTTCCCCGGCATGCAGGCCCAGGTCGACCGGCTGGACTACGCCAGCCAGGGCGATCCCTTCGCCACGGTCCAGCTCGCCGTAGGCGGCATCGCCGGGCTGGTCCTGCTCCTGGGCGCGGTCGGAATGCTGAACATTTCCATGGTCACCGTGCGGTACCGCGTGCGTGAAATCGGCATCCGGCGCAGCTTCGGGGCCACGTCCCGGCGTATTTTCCTTGGCGTCATGATGGAATCCGTGGTGGCGACGGCAGTGGCCGGGATCGTCGGCGTGATGCTCTCCGTCGCCGTCGTCAAAAACCCCTGGATCCAGTCCAGGATCGCGCCGGGCCTGACTGAATATCCTGCATTTCCGGTTGAAGCCGCCATGCTGGGCCTGGGATCGGCGGTCCTGGTAGGTGCACTGGCCGGAGCAATCCCTGCCCTCGTGGCAGTCCGGATCAAGGTGATCGACGCCATCCGCTTCTAGCAACTTCCGTAAGCCCCGGGCGGCCGCTCCCCCGCCGCCGTCAGCCGAACTCAGTCATGTCGAAAGGCTAACCCCGATACCCGCAGCGCCGCCTACGCCATGTACTTGGCAACCCCGTCCACCGGACCGCACGCGGACAAGCAGCACGCCGCCATCGTAGAGAACCTGGTCCCCGACCGAGTCGGCTTCGAAGGCGCCTGGCCGGCTGTGCCGACGTCCCCCCAATGACCACGCCGGCACAGCTGCCGTCTTGCCAAGCCCGGCGACCGCTGCCGGTAAAAGGCCGTCAGCGATTAGACAAGACTAAAGGGTCCTCGCCGGAGAAACAATGCGGTTGTCCGGTTTATGTGGCGGTTTCCGGGGAAGTGCCAACCAGCCCGGACAGGGCCTGCGGGTCCTCGTGGAAATCTTCATGCATAATCCCGGGCAGCAGGATGGCCCACATCTCTTCGATCCGCTGCATGACGTCGGCGCGACCGGCCATGACGCCGGAAACCATTTGAACCCCGGTGAACGACGCCACAAGATATCTGGCAAGAGCCGCGGAGTCGATTGAGGAGCGTACCTGCTGTTCTTCCTTGGCCCGCTCGGCCAGCTTCTCCATGGCAGCGATCCAGTCCTCGTAAGGCTTTTGGACGCGCTGGCCGAATGCAGTGGCTTCCACCGTGAGTCGGACGCCTGCCCGGACAACCGGTTCGTGCACCAGTTTGAGCCCGAACGCGCGGCACATCATTATCATGGTCGGCAGAGCAGGCCGGTGCTCAGCGAGGATGTCTTCGCTCTCTGCCAGGACGATGCGGTGCTGCTCCTCGATGACGGCTTTGGCCAGATCTTCCTTGGACTGGAAGTGGAAGTAGAGCGCTCCCTTGGTGACCTTGGCCGCATCGGATATCTGGGCCAGACTGGCGCTGCCGTAGCCGTGCTCCTCAAAGACCGCTGCCGCCCCGGCGATGATCGCCCCCCGTGTTGCCCTTGCACGATCCTGAAGGACCATAATGAACCTCACCTCCGGTATTCGGCATGTTTTCCGGACCCGCGCTCAACCACTGCCTGCAGCAAGCCGGCGTTCCGGCCGGCTCGGGCACGCTGGCCGGAGCCACCCCTTTTTATCGGATGCTGGATCCTTAAGGCGATCCAGGCGGGTGACGACATCCTTGTGTCGATCCTAGCAAGACGGTCTACCGGTCTGGTTCCGGCGTCTGGGAGCTCAGAACGGGTGTGAACCTGATGGCGTCCGCAGTGATGTCAAGGCGTCGAAGTGTCCTGCGAAGGTGACAGCAGACGGGAGCGACACCGGAACATTTTTCGTGTGTATTTTTCAAGGAGCCTGGCCCGGGCTATTCGCCCACCACCTTCGACATAACGGATGCGACGTTCCCGGAAGCGAAGACGTGGGCGGATGTTGAGGCTGGCGATCGCATGTATGCAGTGGTGCTGGTTTCATAAAACGAGCAGGGAGAACGCGGCCTTGTTTGGCTGCTTGGTGACGATGCCAATGACTTGTTGGACCCGGCTCCGACAGATGATCACCAGCGCGTTCAACGACGGCTGCGGCAAGGAATGGAAGAGCGCCGCTTGGGGCGAAATTAGGCCGCGATCCTTTGGGCCGTGTGTCGGTCATCGCGCCGCAGGGGTCGGCGGTGGAGCGGACTGTAGCCGTCAGATCAGGCCCGCCCTTCAGCCTCCTGGACGGCCGCCCGGCGGCCGTCCACATCCAACCTGGCGGAAATGTGCCCGGTGTGCCGTGCCCTGGGCATGGAGGCCGCCGCCTAGCCGATGCCCGTTTCCAGGGCTTCCTGCCCGATCCGGGCGGCCCGCCCTGACATGCGGCGTTCCAGGTACCGCGCCAGGTGGGAGATGAGGACGTTGGTGACCACGTAGACCGCGGCGATGATCAGGTACGTCTGGATCAGGTGGTTGGTGTAGGCCGTGAGATTGTTGGCGGTCTTCATCAGCTCCGGGTAGCTGACGGCGTAGCCCAGGGTGGTGTCTTTGAGCAGGACCACCAGTTGGGCCACCATGGAGGGCACCACGATCCTGACCGCCTGCGGAAGCACGACGCTGCGCATGACCTGGCCCCGGGACAGGCCCAGGCTCAGCCCGGCCTCGCCCTGGCCGGCGGGAAGGGCTTTGATGCCGGCCCGGAAGATCTCGGCCATCACTGCCGAACTGCACAGGGTGATGGGGATGGCCAGCTTCCAGAAGATGTCGGGGTTGATCCCGTATTGCGGGAGTCCGCTGACGAAGATGTAGACCACCAGCAGCAGCGGAACGGAGCGGAAGAACTCGATCCAGCCCGTGGCGAGCCGCCGAAGGGGTGCGCGCACCGACAGCCGGCCGAGGGCCAGGACCAGTCCCAGCGGCAGCGCAAAAACCGCGGACGCCGCCGCGGCGGTGACAGTGTTGCCCAGGCCGGCCAGCAGGAAGAGCAGGTACGGCCCCTGGGTGAATTCGGCCCAGCGGTCGGCCGCGAGCTGGCCCGCCTGCCCGAAGCGCAGGAGAACCACGGCCGTGAGGCCGGCGATGCAGAGCAGGCTGAGCACGGTCAGGATCCGGATCCGGCGGCGGGCCCTCGGGCCGGCGGCGTCGAAAAGGCTGTCCTGGGTACTCATCGTTGGACCCTCAGCCGTTCTTCCAGCCGCGCCCCCAGTCCGCCGGCCAGCAGTGAAATGACCACATAGGCGACGGCGGCCAGCAGATACGTGGTCAGCCCCAGGGCTGCTTCGTTATTGATCTCCGAAACCTGCAGGGTAAGGTCCTTCACTCCGATGACCCCGGCCAGCGAGGAGCTGAGCAGTATGCCGATGAACACGTTGACGACCGGCTGGATCACGCTGCGGAAGGCCTGGGGAAACAGCACAAAGCGCAGCACTCCGAAAAAGTCCAGGCCGATGGAGCGGGCGGCCTCAACCTGGCCTACCGGCACCGCATTGACGCCGGTCCTGATGGCCTCACAGGTGAACGCACCCCCCAGCAGGATCATGGAGAGGGCGGCGCAGCTGAACAGGTCGAACGTGATGCCGATGTCCGGAAGGCCGAAGGTCACCACCACCAGCAGGCTGATCAGCGGGATGTTGACGAAGAGGTCCACGTACAGCCGCCCCACGGCGCGCAACGGCACGATGGGGCTGACCCGGCAGGCGGCGATCGCGGTACCGACCACCAGCGATCCGAAGAAGGCGACGGCGGTCAGCCGCACCGTCATCCAGAGGCCCGCCAGCAGCTCGTCGAGGTAGGTGGTGAGCAGTTGCTCCACAGGCCGCGCCTCAGGCGCCGATGGCAGGCGGCTTCGGCGGGTCGGTCTTGAGCACCTGGCCCACGGTGGCTTTCCACAGGGCGTCCCAGGAGCCGTCGTCCTCCGCGATCTTCAGCCATGCGTTGACGAAGGCCAGCGCATCCGAGCCCTGATGCAACCCGATTCCGTATTTGTCGCTGTTGCCGAACGTATCGCCGACGATCTTCACGTCCTTGTTCCTGGCCGCATTGGACAACAGGATGGACTGGTCGATCACGTAGGCCTCGACGCGGCCCTGTTGAACGGCGGCAAGGCATTTGGGGTTGTCATCGAAGGTCTGCACGTTGGCTTCCGGGGCCACTTCCTTGAGCAGCGTGACTCCGGTTGACGCGCTCTGCGTGGCAACCGTCCTGCCGGCGAGGTCCGCCACGGACTTGATCGAGGTGTTGTCCGCCTTCACCAGGATGGCCGATTTCGACTCGTAGTAGGGGCCGGCGAAATCCACCTTCTCGGCCCGTTTCGGCGTGATGGAGTAGGTGGCGAAAATAACGTCCACCGAGTTGTTCTGCAGCACTGTCTCCCGCGTATCCACGGTGACCTGCGAAAGGTTCTCCCTGGGTTCGCCGATGATGTACTTCGCGAGGAGCTGTGACAGGCCGGCGTCGAATCCTGCCACCTTTCCGGTGCCGGGATCCCGCAGCGAAAAGAGCGTGGAGGTGTCCGTGCCGCCACGCACCAGCTGCCCCTTGGCCTTGATTGCCCTGGCCCAGGCGTTGGCCTGCACCAGTGAATCCTGGGCCACGGCCCCCTTGGCCAGCACGGCGTCGAAGGCGGCCAGGTCGATGACCGAACCGCCTGCAGTACCGCCGGCGCTGGCCGATCCGGATGGGACCGGCGGCGTCGGCGAGCCGCCACAGCCCGCGAGGGCACCGGCCCCCAAGGCTCCAAGCCCCAGCACAAGCGCTCCCCGCCGGTTCAACAGCCGGGAAGAAAACCTTTCAAGTTCTGACATGATCTGGTCCTCTGGTGGCCGGCGACACCCAACCGATCGCCGTCGTCGGTTCCAACCTACGGCTGAATCCCCACCGGAATGGCGGACGCCACAAAAAACAGTCCCGGATCGTAACAATAAACCGGCTGGGAATCGTCCGGGATTGGCCAGCAGCCACGGAAAAGATACGTGTCAATTAATGTGGAAGGTGGCGTAGCGGCGGTCAATCAGTGCCTGCCGGATGCCGGGCAGCGCTTCGAGGGTATGAGGGCCGGTGCCGTGCATCAGGATGACCCCGCCCGGGTAGGCACGCGGGGTTGTGGCATCGCCATATGCGACCCTCCCGATGATGGTCGCCGCCGACGAGCCGTCCCAATCCCGGGTGTCCACCGTCCAGAAGGCCGGGCGGCAGCCGGCGTGCGCGAGGGCGTTATGGACCCCGAGGCTGAAGGCACCGGCGCCGTACGGTGGCCTGCACAACCCGGGCGTGGTCGTGGGAACCACGCTGCCGTAGCGACGGACCTCATCATTGATCTGGCCGGCGGTCATGCGCGAATAGTCGCCGTGGTCGTAGCTGTGGTTAGCGAGAAGCTGACCCGCCTGGATCAGCTGTGAGGCGTACGTGGGATGCGTAAGCATGCACTGCCCGGTAAAGAAGAACATCGCCTGGATTTTGTAGGCCGTCAACCAGGCCACCATCGCCGTCAGCCTCGTCTGCGTCGCGCAGTCATCAAACGTGAGACGGACCTTGGGCCCGCTGTAATACAGATGCGAGATGTTGTACTGCTCGGCGGCAGTGATAATCGAGACCCCAGGGAGGGACGGCATCGCGTTGTCCGCGGCTTGCGACGGTGTCGGGGCAATCGTTAAACCAATGGCGGCCAGAGCGACGGCGACGATGGACCGGCAGAACGTCAGGTCTGGCATCATTTCCCTCCGCAAGGGAACCGGGCGAACAGGGCCCATTTACAGGGCATGCCTTGCACCATAGGTATAGGAGATTCATTGCCTAAATGCAACGGCCGGAATAAACCCCTTTGATCACCCGCAGCCAGGGTCCCAATTCCTTGGACCGGGGGCGTCCGTAGTGCGGCGCTCCGCCGCCGACATTTCAGCTACCCAACTTAGGTGTGACTCATTGCCGACCTGGCAGCAGACTGCCATTCTTGGTGAACCCGCACTTCCGACAGCGAACGAAAGGACGAGACGATGCCGCTCTATCTGTCGAAGTTCAGCTACACACCGGAGACCTGGGCGAGGCTGATCAGCAACCCCGAGGACCGCGGAAAGGCCGCCCAGGCATACATCGAATCGGCCGGAGGGAAACTCCATGGATTCTGGTACGCCTTCGGCACCCACGACGGCTATAACTTATGGGAGGCTCCCGACAATGTGTCCATGGCCGCGGTTGCGCTGGCGATCAGCGGAGGCGGCGCACTGAGCTCGTTCGAAACGACGGTGCTCTTGACCGTCGACGAAACGATGCAAGCGCTGCGGAAAGCCGAGCAGATTAAGTACCGGCCTCCCGGAACCTGACATTTCCCCGGGCCGCCAGACGGCCCGCTCACCGCGCAATTGCGGTCCCGGCCGCTGAACCGAGCGGGGATTACTCATCGGATCGGCGTCAAAGGTCAATGGTTTGTGCCCACGGACGGTCGGCAGAAATCCCTGCCCGGGTGGCCATAAATACTGTCCGCCCACTCGCCGATGGGCGTACCATTTCCTACGGAGTGAGGAGGCCCGATGATCGTCATTCGTTTCATGGTGCGGTCCCGGCCAGGCAGGGCGGAAGAGGTCATGGCCGCGCTGAAAGATGTCGTTCCGCCGAGCCGGGCGCTGGATGGTGTTATCAGCTTCGACATCGGGCGGGACGTGACTGATCCCGACTTGTTCATAGCGACTGAGGTGTTCGAGGACCGCGCTGCGCTCGACCGACAGGAATCGCTTCCCGAAGTCGCGAGGGCGCTCGGAGTCTTTGAGCAGTGCCTCGCGGCGGAACCCGAAGCAACGATCTTCCACGTCTCCTCCTCGGAGCCCTGGGGGGACTGAGGGACGTGAGAACCCGTTGGGCGCCGAACCGGAGGTCTTCGACGACGCGATCGTGCTGATCCACCAAACCCGTGGCACCCCACAGGCGGCCAATGACCTCGCTATCCGATCGCCCGTAGCCGCTGGAGCAACCGGCAGGCCGCCGCCGCCTCGGCTGTCGGGTTCAGAAAGGGAAGTGGGCAGTTTTTCATGGCCTCAAACCCACGTCGGCGTGGGCATGTTGCCCAGCCTGATTGATCCGATTGTGTGGCTCTTCTTTGGGAGTCATAATCATCTTGGGCCCTGCTGATGGAAGGGATTGGTCATGGAACGTTCTCCGGAATTGGAAGCTCTGGTGGCGAGCTGGTTCGAGGCGGCCACTCGTGGCGACGCGGCGGTGGTGGACACATTGGTCTCGGTCAACCCTGGTACGTGCCTGATTGGCAGTGACCCCGGCGAATGGCTTCGTGGTGGTGAGGCCGTGGCGAAGTTCCTGCGTGGTGAGCTTGCCAACGCAGGGGGCCGGGCGCGGTTCTCCCCGGAAGGCACCGAAGCTTATGAGGAGGGCACTGTGGGGTGGGCGACCACTCGGCTCACCATCACCCTGCCCGACGGCGGGCATGTTTCGCCCCGATGGAGTTCTGTTTTCCACCGCGAAGGTGACGCTTGGCGCTTCGTTCAAACACACGCCTCGATCGGCGTCGGCAACGATGACGTTGGGTGGATCTACTCCGGCTGAGGGCGATCATGAACGAAAACAGCGGATCCAAGGTCCCAGCGTGCGCGCAGCGAGGACGCTGGACTCACCGCGGCCCAGACACGCCAACCCGGCACCGGCCAGGCTCAGGCTCAGGCTCAGGCTCAGGCTCAGGCTCAGGCTCAGGCTCTTAACGTTGTATCCGGCCTTTGTCTTTTCGCCCAGCAAGCGGCTCAAGGTGGCGCTGTCCCCTCCGGCCTTCTTCAGCACGTTGACAGCGTCGGCGTGGTTTCCCGACTTGGAGTGCTGGCCGAGCGTCGCCGCCCTCTACGCCTCAACGACCAGACCGGCAAGCATATGCTGGGCGTTCAGTGAGTACTCGACGCGGTTGCCAAGGTGGACGGCATCTACGACGCCGTTCTCCTCCAGCCGTCCAGGCATCGGTGCACGCCGGAGATCGAAGCGTGGACACCTCGTTCGCGTACGAGGGCACACGGCGGACTGGGAGCCCTGTCGGCCAGCGCTATGAGCACGTCGGCCTCAAGCGCGGGGCAGATGGCCCGCAATGGATTTTGCAATTGCATACCGGACCTCCTGATCGCTCGCAATGGTATGCGTTTCGCTGGTCGCCGGAAGGGCGTTGGCGGTGGTCACATCATCCTGTCCAGTCTCTGCAGGACACGGCGCCTTAACCGCGGGTTGGTGAAGTCTTCCTTCGTTGTCATGGTCTTGCTGGCCTTGGTTGGCATGGCCGCCACGTCATTCTCCGGGATACGGCTACGGCGGCGGTGGTTCTGCGTCCGACGTGTCGGTTGGGGCGTTGGCCTGATCGGCCTGGGCGTGCTGCTGGCGGCTCGCCAGCAGGAACGGCACCGCGATCAACTCGATCGCGCCGCTGATCGCCAGCGAGGCAGGGTAGCCGTACACATCCGCTGCCCGGCCGAGCAGCGGCTGCACCACGACGCCACCGCTTGATCCCATGAGTGAGTCGAAGCTGAGTACCGTTGCCCGCTGCTTCGAGGCGATCATGTCGTTCAGGTAGGCCTGCCGCACCGGAGTACCCGCAGAGGCGACCAATGCCCAGAGCGCCAGCAGCAGCAGGGCCGCCCAGAACACCCGGGTGAACCCGAGGACAACCAGAATCACTGCGCCCACGCTGCTGCTCAGAATGAGCACCGTCGTGCGTTTGCGGACGAGGCGCCGGATACGGGGCGCCACCCAGCCGCCGAGCACCTGTGCGGCGGCCACGATTGCCGCCGCCAGACCCGCCACGGAATATGCGCGCGGGTCGCCGAAGAGCTCAAGCAGGAACGGCTGCAGGGCGTAGAACACATAGATCCCGACGCCGGCGCTGAACGGCGCGGCCAGCATCACGTAACGCACCGGCGGATTCTTCAATCCGTTCTCGATCGAGGCGGAGAATACGGCACGGGTCGCCTGAAGGGGATGGGTCGAGCGTTCGGGCGTGAAACCGACGTCGTGCATGAGCCAGAAGGCCACGACGAACATGGCCACCAGCACGCCCACGCGCAGCAGAAACGGCACGCCCAGGTTGGTCGCCTGCGCGATCACACCGCCGGCCACCGAGCCGATGAGCATCGCCACGCCCGACACCATCTGCCCCTGCCCGAGCACGCCCTCCAGCCCGCCGTCGTATCCCGCGAAGCGCAACGCGTCGACGAGCCAGGCCTCGACCGCGCCCGAAAAGAAGGTGAAGCCCAGACCGAGCAAAACCGACACCACAGCCCACGACCAGAACGGGGCGGAAAGCTGCCAGAGCACGTAGTAAAGGTAGGTCGATACGGCCAGGGTCACAGTGCCGAGCAGGAACGAAACACGGCGCCCCCAACCGTCGGCAATGACTCCGGTGGGGACCTCGAACAGCACCATCCCGGCCGTGAAAAAGGCGTTCGCGGCAAAGGCCTCCAGGTTGCTGAGTCCGGCGTCCAGCAGGAAGAGTGTGTTGATTCCCCAGATGAACGAGGCAGCAAGCGTATTGCCCAGCGTCAACGTGAGATAGATGCGCTGGGTCTTTCGGGCGCCGGCGTTCATCGAGCCGCCGTCCCCGCCAGGGCGAGGGGGGATCACGAGCCCATTCTCGTCCCGTTCGCCGGCGACCGCCAGAGCAGATGCCAGGCTGAAGGAATGACGCAGACGGCCCCCCGCGAGGAAGGGCGTGCACGGCTATCGACGAATGGTCCGCCCGACGGCTTTCGGGCGTGCCAGTGTCCAGGACGTCTCTGAGTTTGGCGGGGCGGGCCCTGTACTTCGGCCAATTCAACACCCCAACACCCCCGGCGAACCACGCGCGCTTCACCTTCCTCGATCCCCGCGGGCGGCAGTTTGCCCCCAACTGGGAGCAGGCAGCCAATGACATCGTGGCCATGCTCCGCGCCGAAGCCACAGATGACGCCCCCGTCAGGGAAACGACCTGGCATACGCCTCAGATTTTCCAGGACTTGGCTGGCCGCCTGCCGTCTGCCTGTCGTTGCTTAGAGCGTTGAGGTGTCGATCACGAAGCGGTAGCGGACGTCGGAGGCCAGGACGCGTTCGTAGGCGTCGTTGATCTTGCCGGCCGGGATGACCTCGATCTCGGCCCCCAGGTTGTGCTCGGCGCAGAAGTCGAGCATCTCCTGGGTCTCGCGGATCCCGCCGATGGCCGATCCGGCGAAGGAGCGACGGCCCATGATCAGGGAGAACACGTTCACCGGCAGCGGTTCAGCCGGGGCGCCGACGTTGACCAGGGCGCCGTCGAGGGCCAGCAGTTGCAGGTAGGAGCTGATGTCGATCTTGGCGCTGACGGTGTTGATGATCAGGTCGAAGGTGCCGGCGAGGTGTTCGAACGTGGCAGGGTCGCTGGTGGCGTAGTAGGAGTCCGCGCCCAGGCGCAGGCCGTCTTCCATCTTCTTCAGCGACTGCGACAGCACGGTCACCTCGGCGCCCATGGCGTGGGCGAGTTTGACGGCCATGTGTCCGAGTCCGCCGAGGCCGACGACGGCGACCTTCCTGCCGGGCCCGGCGCCCCAGTGGCGCAGCGGGGAGTAGGTGGTGATCCCGGCGCAGAGCAGCGGCGCGGCGGCGTCGAGCCCGATGCCCTCCGGGATGGTGACCACAAAGTCTTCGGCCACCACGACGTGGGTGGAGTAGCCGCCCTGGGTGATGGTGCCGTCACGGTCCACGGCGCCGTAGGTGCCGGTGTTCCCGGCCAGGCAGTACTGCTCCCCGCCGGCCTGGCAGTTGACGCAGTCGCCGCAGGAGTTCACCATGCAGCCGACGCCGACCCGGTCACCGACAGCATGCCTGGTGACGGCGGAGCCGGTCCCGGTGACGATCCCGGCGATCTCGTGGCCGGGAACGAGCGGGTAGGACTGGGGTCCCCAGTCGCCGCGGACGGTGTGGATGTCCGAATGGCAGATCCCGGCGAACTTGATCTCGATCAGGACGTCGTGCGGGCCCACGTTGCGGCGGTTGATGGTGGTCGGGACGAGGTCCCCGGTCGCGGAGGTGGCGGCGTAGGCGTTGACGGTCAGCATAGTGATTCTCCTGTTTAACAGTCGGTCGGGTGGGCTGGGGTGGTGAGCTAAGTGGGGTCCGGTGATGGGAATTTTGTTCGTTTACTGCCCGGTGGGGAACGCTGTGCGGCGGCCAGCGAACGCGATGACGAGGGCGAGGAGGGCGAGCCCGATCATGACGGCGGGGAGAACCAGGCCGTCGTAGCTGCTGATCAGGACGGCACCGGTGACACCGGCAGCGAAGATGGCGAGGTTGAAGGCGACGCCGAGCATGGAGTTCGCGACGTCGGCGTTCTCGCCGCTTGCTGTGCTGATCGCGGTCTGCAGCTGGGCTGCCGCACCTCCGAAGGCAATGCCCCAGAGGACGATTGCGATGAGGACTGCGATGAGCGACTGGTGACCGACAATGAAGATCACGCCGGCGGTGATGAACAGGGCGATGCTGACGAAAACCAGGGCCCGGAGGGCACTGTCGATCACGGCACCGGTGACGCCGATGCCGATCAGGGCGGCGACGCCGAAGGTCACGAGTGCGAGGTCGACTGAGAGTTGAAGGCCGGCGGAGCGGAGGTAGGACGCGATGTAGGTGTAGACGATGTTGTGCGCAAGCATCCAGGCGACGATGACAGCGAGGATCACTGCGACGCCGGGAATGGCGAAGACGCGGATCAGCGGGACGCGCGACGCCGCCCTCTGGCCGGCGGCATCGGGCACCACGGTAGCGGCGAGAATGGCCGTGATGATCGTCAGCAGCGAGAGCACGCCGAAGGACCAGCGCCAGTCGAATGTCGTCCCGAGCCAGGAGCCGAAGGGCGTTCCGACTGCCAGGCCGATCGGGGTGCCGATCGACGCGACCGCCAGGGCCCGTCCGGCGTGTTCGGGAGCAGTGATCCGGCGTGCATATCCGGCCAGCATCCCCCAGATCAGGCCGGAGAAGGCGCCGCCGAGGAAGCGCGCCCCGAGAGAGAGCACAATGTCACTGGACAACGCGGTGATGATGTTGGCAGCAAGGAATCCCAGGATGCCGACGACGAAAACGGGCTTTCGGCGCATGCCACGGGTCAGGGCGACCGCGGGCATCGTCGCGACCACTGTTCCCAGGGCATAGGCGCTGACGAACTGGCCCGCGGTGCCCTCGGTGATGTTCAGGCCCGCTGCGATTTGCGGCAGCAGGCCGGCGGGCATCGTTTCCGTGGCGATGAGGATGAACCCCATCAGGGCCATGACCAGCAGTGCGGCCCACGGCAGGCGGCCGGTGGCTGCAGGAACAGGCGTTGGTGCAGAGGCTGCCGTCTCCTCAAAGGCGCCGAGGTCATTGTGGGGCAAGGTCTCCGGGCGCACGTCGACGGCGTCATTCAGAAGGTTTGCTCGAGTCAAAAGGGTTCCAGTTCCTGATCATGCGAAGGGGTGGCCTGCGAGGGCATTGCTGCCTGTCTTCCATCTACTCAACACCAGCCGGACGGCCGGAGGCAGACCCTGCTGTAAGGGGGTACTGCCAGGGACCCCCAAATTTTCGGTCCGTTGTCACCGCCGGCGGCAGGACAAACACCCCGTAGGCACAAAGGGCATACGGAGCCCGGAAGATAGACGCCCTACTGCGACGACTTACGCGTGCAGGTCGCGGCCGGGTTGACGTAGGCGTCCCCCGTGAACGCCGTCGTCGGTCCTGTCGCGGTGCGCAGGGTCCTGTCGATCTTCATGGGCTTCTTTGATGGTTGCTGCCCAGCTGGCCAGCAACCGTAAACCATCCTCGGAGGGCGAGCCTGGCTCGGCAGTGTAGGTAATCATGGTCAGGCCGGGTGTGGCCGGCAGCTCCAGGGCGTCGAAGTGTACTTCCAGGTCGCCCACTACCGGGTGCCGGAACGTCTTGGTCCCGTGCAGGTGCAGGCGGACATTGTGCTGTGCCCACCGCTTGCGGAATTCCTCACTGCGGGTCGACAGTTCCCCGATGAGGTCCGTCAGGCCCTTGTCGAACGGGTTGCGGCCGGCCTCGGTGTGCAGCATCGCTACAGACGTGTCGGCGGCCAGGTTCCAGTCCGGATACAGCTCCTCCGAACGAGGGTTGAGGAACGCGAACCGGGCGAAGTTCACGGGCCGTGCCGGGTCCTCGAATGCTGCCGAATACAAGGCACGGCCAAGGTCGTTGATGGCGAGGATGTCCAGACGGCCGCTCTGGACGAATGCGGGAATACCGGGCATGCCGTCGAGGATGCGCTGCACGCTCGCGTGGATCGCCTGCGCGGGCTGTCGTCGCCTTCGGGCGGGTCCGGCGGCCCGGGCGAGGTTGAACAGGTGCTCGCGTTCCGCCTCGTTCATCTTCAGCGCCCGCGCGATAGCCTCCAGGACCGAGTCCGACACGCCTGCGAGGCTGCCGCGCTCCACCCGGGTGTAGTACTCGACGCTCATGCCGGCCAGCAGCGATACCTCTTCGCGGCGCAGCCCTGGTACGCGCCGCACGCCGCCGAAGTTCGGCAGCCCCGCCTGCTCGGGCGTGAGCTTGGCTCGCCGGGAGGCGAGGAACTCTCGAATCTCATTCCGGTTGTCCATGCACACCACGGTACGTCCCGCGGGCGGCACCGAGGCAGTCCCTGTCAGGGCCTGCCTGAACAAGGCCCTTTCCCGGCGGTTCGTCCGTTAAGCCGCACGGTCGTTGCAACTCCCGAAGTCCGGGTGCTGCAACGACCATTACAATCCAGGCCTGGCCTGGCGATCAGGAACCCTGTGGGATAGACGCGGAGTGGTGCGGCTACCGGCTCTGGAAGATGTTGAGGATATTGCCCTCGCTGTCCAGGAACCAGGCAGCCTTCCCTACCTCCGTTGTGGCGATGCCGTTCTCAGTCTTCAGGCCGGGAAGGTCGTACTCCTCGAAGACGACGCCGCGGCCGCGCAGTTCCTCGGCCTCGGCCTCGACGTTGTCGGTCCCCCAGCCCATCTGGGTGTTCTTCGCGCTACCCGCATTGTCGGTCTTGTAAAGCAGGAAAGCCGTTCCGTGCCCGCAACGGTAGAGCAGGTTCTCCTCATCCAACACGTCCGCGGGCTCGAGTCCCAGCACGTCCCGATAGAAATCTTTCGCCCTGGCGATGTCCTTCGCGGGAAGGACAGCGATGATGTCCAGATCCTTAAGCATGCCCGTTTCTCCTTCTTGCAATGATGCCGGCGCTCTCCCCCGAATCCGGTCCGCGGGACGTTTTCCCCGCACTGGGCCGGCGCCCGGTCGCCGCTTTCCGCGACGCGCCGGGACAGCGACCGGGGAGCTCTTCGATGCCGTGTCAGCGAGGGCCGGCGCGAGAGTCTCCCCAGCGCTCATATCGCCATTATGGCCACAGACAGGCACTCGCGGATATAGGGGAACGGAACCGGGCTGGCTGCGTCCGCCGATTTCTAGTCCCCGCCGGCGCTGCCCTCGGCGTACGGCGCCGCGCCGGTCACGACGTCGTTGGCGGGGTCGTTGGACCATTCGGAGAACGAGCCCGGATACAGCGCGGCCGGGAATCCGGCGATGTCCAGCGCCGCGATTTCGTGGGCCGCGGTCACCCCGGAACCGCAGTACACGGCGGTGGGGACTCCGGGCCGCACGCCCAGCCGGGAGAAGCGTTCCCGCAGTTCCTCCGGCGGCAGGAAGCGGCCGTCCGCGGCCAGGTTGGCCGTGGTGGGCGCGCTGACGGCGCCCGGGATGTGGCCGGCGCGCGGATCCACCGGTTCGATCTCGCCGCGGTACCGCGCCCCCGCGCGGGCATCGAGCAGCAGGCCCTGCCGTCCCCAGGCGGCTGCCTGCCCGGCGTCGATCCTGGGCATCGCCCCCTCGGACAGGGCAGTGTCGGAGAGGCCGGCGTCGCCCGGCGGGACAGCGGGTCCGCCGTCGTCGCCGCTCTCCAGCCCGAAGCCGGCGGCGCGCCAGGCGGCCAGGCCGCCGTCGAGCAGGTGCACCGTGCGGAAGCCCGCGTTCCGCAGCATCCACCAGAGCCGGGCGGCGGACATGTTGCCGCTGTCATCGTAGGCCACCACGACGTCGCCGCCGCGGACGCCCCAGCGGCGCACCGAGGCCTGGAACTGTTCCAGCGGCGGCAGCGGATGGCGGCCCCGGCGGGGTTCTGCGGGGCCCGCCAGCTCGGTGGCCAGATCCACGAAGACGGCGCCCGGGATGTGCCCCTTGCGGTAGTGGTCCCGGCCGTGCGGGTCGCCGAGCGCCCAGCGCACGTCCAGCAGGACCGTGCGCCGGCCCGAGTCGATCCGGTCCCTGAGGGTCGCCACGTCCATGAGTGTGTCCATTGGCCCACTCTAGCCTCGGCGCCGGTCCGGCCCCCGGTAGGCTGGAGCGGTGATCAGAACACGCGCACAGGACCGGGACTGGGCTGATGAGGCCATCCGCAGGATCAATGCCGAGAACAACAGGTCCGCCGATACGCACCTGCATGCCGTCCCGCTCCCGGAGCACTGGGGCGTCCAGCTCTACCTCAAGGACGAGTCCACGCACCGGACCGGAAGCCTCAAGCACCGGCTGGCCCGCTCGCTCTTCCTGTTTGGCCTCGTGAACGGCTGGATCAGCGAAGGCACCACGATCGTGGAGGCCTCGAGCGGGAGCACGGCCGTCTCGGAGGCGTACTTCGCACAGCGGCTGGGGCTGCCCTTCATCGCCGTGATGGCGCGGACCACGAGCCGGGAAAAGATCGCCCTGATTGAGCAGTTCGGCGGTTCCTGCCTGCTCGTGGAGCATGCCGCGGAAGTGTACGGGGCCGCCGAGGAGCTGGCGCGGAGCACCGGCGGCCACTACATGGACCAGTTCACCTATGCCGAACGCGCCACAGACTGGCGCGGGAACAACAACATCGCCGAGTCGATCTTCGGCCAGCTGGCCCTGGAGGAACACCCGGTCCCCCGCTGGATCGTGGTGGGCGCCGGCACCGGCGGCACGAGCGCCACGATCGGCCGGTACCTCCGCTACCACCGCCACCGCACGGAGCTTGCCGTGGTGGATCCGGAGAACTCCGCGTTCTATCCCGGCTGGCTGGAGTCCCGCGACGGCGGCGCCGCCTCCGGGACAGCCGCCCCTGCGCAAGGCCTGCCCTCCCGGATCGAGGGCATCGGCCGGCCTCGCCTGGAGCCGAGCTTCGTCCCGACGGTGATCGACCACATGATCCAGGTCCCGGACGCGGCATCGGTGGCCGCCATGCGGCACCTGCGGGAGTTCGCCGGGCTCCATGCCGGGCCGTCCACCGGAACGAACCTGTGGGGCGTCTGGCAGCTCATCGCCGGGATGATCGCCGAGGGCCGCCGCGGCAGCGTCGTGTCGTTGCTGTGCGACGGCGGCGAACGCTACGCCGGCAACTACTACAACCCGGACTGGCTGCGCAGCCAGGGCCTGGACCCGGAACCGCACGAGGCCACCATCCGCGGGTTCTTCGCGAGCGGCGCCTGGACGCCCTGAACCGCCGGGCTGCCCTAGACCTCCACTGAATCGCCGCTGCTGAGGTGCCGGTATTCGGTCCCGAATTTCGCGCCGATCCGGGTCACGTGGCCCTCGATGAGCCCTTGCCCGTTCGGATTGAGCAGGGCGTCGTGGATCGGGAAGGCCTTCGCTGCCCGGACGCTGATCACGAAGTCCACCACCTCGCCCACCTTGTTCCAGGGTGCGTGGATGGGAACCAGCAGGGTCTTCACGTCCACGCCGTCGGGCACCACGAACGAATCCCCGGGGTGATAGACGTTGGAGTCGATGAGGTAGCCGATGTTGGCGACCACCGGGATCGTCGGATGGATCAGGGCGTGCTGGCCGCCGAAACTCCGGACGGCGAAGCCGGCAGCCTCGAAGTCCTCGCCGGTGACCACGGCATGGATCCGTCCGGCCGCCTCGGGTGCCTTGCCGCGAAGCTGGGCCGCCACCCCGTCGGGGGCGAACAGGGCCAGCGCACCGTTGCCCAGCAGCGCTGCCGTCACGGCGTCGACGTCGACGTGGTCCGCGTGTTCGTGGGTGACCAGCACGGCGTCCGCGCCGGCCAGGGCCGTCTCCGTCTCGGAAAGGGTTCCCGGATCCAGGACCAGCACCCTGCCGTCCTTCTCGAGGCGGACACAGGCGTGGGTGAATTTCGTCAGCTTCATCCGGCCAGCCTATGGATCGGGGATCCCGGTGTCCACGGACCCGGCTGGTAATCTTGGACATTGCAACCCCCTTAGTGAAACGAGTTCCGCAATGTCCCAGGGCGCCCCAGCCGACGGCAGCCGGACGCAGGCCCCGGCCCTCGCCGCGGGCAAGGAGCAGCGTGTCACCAAGCAGCGCCTGGCGGTCAGCGCCGCCCTGGATGATCTGGCGGATTTCGTCAGCACCCAGGAGCTGCACCGCATCCTGCAGGAGCGGGGCACGACGGTTTCGCTCGCCACCTCGTACCGGATCCTGCAGTCCCTCGCCGACGACGGCCTGGTTGATGTGCTCAGGAACGCCGACGGCGAGGCCGTGTACCGGCGCTGCGCCGTCACCGGGCACCACCACCATCTGCTCTGCAGGAACTGCGGCAAGGCGGTGGAGGTGGAGGCCCCCGCCGTTGAAGCCTGGGCCGCGCGGACGGCGAAAGAGCACGGCTTCACCGCCGTGGAGCACACCGTGGAGATTTTCGGGCTCTGCCCCGACTGCACGGCCAAGGGGCTTCTTACGGGGTGAATCTCCCCACCTTTGACGGGCCGGTCCGGCGCGTTCGACGGAATCACCGGGGATTTCCCGGCCCGCGAAGCCAAAGCCGGGGAATTTCAGCGCACGCCGGTCCGTCCGCAGGTCTGGTCCGCGCGGTCCGGGGGGACTTTGGCGCCGACACGCCGCCGCAGGGCCGGGATTCCGTGGCTGGGGGCTTCAAAGTAGCCCCGGACCGCGGCCACCGGCACTTTCGGACAGCACGATCCAGGCGGACAGCCCGTTCCAACACCGCAAGAGCTGAGCTGACCGGACAGGCATGGGTGGGGAGACCCCGACCAGGCAACGGCCCGGTACGGGGACTCAGGCAGCCGGCACCGGGGGGCTCCGCAGGACGCGCCCGTTGATCCCCCGCCTGGCGCGGAAGCCGCCGATCGTCCGGCATGCCACGTAGATCAGGAAGGACAGCGTGGTCACATAGGGGCTGATCGGGAGCCGTCCGCCGAGGGCCAGCAGGATCCCGCCCACCGTGGCCGTCATGGCGAAGGCCACGCTCAGGATCACCACCAGGCGGGGCGAGGAGGTCACGCGCAGCGCGGCAGCCGCCGGCGTGATCAGCAGGGCCAGCACCAGCAGGGCGCCCACGATCTGGATGGACAGCGCCACGCTGATGCCCAGCAGCACCATGAAGGCAAGGGAGAGCGCCCGGACGGGCACGCCGCGGGCGGTGGCGACGTGGGGGTCCACGCTGGCAAAGGTCAGCGGACGCCAGATGGCGACCAGTGCCAGCATCACGAGGACGGCGACGACGGCCAGCACCTGCAGCTGGACGGTCCCGACGGACACGATCTGCCCCGTGAGCAGTCCGAATTTGTTGGCCGCCCGTCCCTCGTACAGCGAGAGGAAAAGGATGCCCAGGCCCAGGCCGAAGGGCATGATGACGCCGATGATCGAGTTCTTCTCCCGGGCACGGACTCCCATCAGCCCCAGGACCAGGGCGGCAATCACGGATCCCGCAAGGGAGCCGAGGACGATGTCCGCGCCGATCAGCAGCGCGAAGGCCGCCCCGGCGAAGGAGAGTTCGGAGATGCCGTGGACGGCGAAGGCGAGGTCCCGCTTCATCACGAAGGTCCCCATCAGCCCGCCCAGCAGGCCGAGGACCGCGCCGGCCCAGATGGAGTTCTGCACCAGGACCAGCAGTTCGCCGTAGTTCTCGAAGTTGAAGATGGAATGAAGCACGGTGTCCAGATCCACTCAGCCCACCTCCTCCGCCACCGCATGCGCGTCCTCGTGGTGGTGTGTCGCCGCGTCCGGCAGGCCCACGACGATCATCCGGCCGTTCGCCTGGATGACCTCGACATGGCTGCCGTAGAGATCGGACAGCACCTCGGTGGTCATGACCTCCTCCGGTGCGCCCACCCGGAACCGTCCGCCGGCCAGGTACAGCACCCGGTCCACATAGTCCATGATGGGGTTGATCTCGTGGGTCACGAACACCACGGCACTGTCCCGCTCATGGCATTGCTTGTTGATCAGGGCGCTGACGGCCTGCTGGTGCTGCAGGTCCAGGGACAGCAGCGGTTCGTCGCACAAGAGCACCTTCGGGTCCGTCGCGAGGGCCTGGGCCACCCGCAGCCGCTGCTGCTCACCGCCGGAGAGCTGGCCCACCGGCACCTTGGCATAGTCGGCGGCGCCCACGAGGCCGAGGAGTTCATCGATCCTGCGGTTCACTTTTGCGGCCCCGATGCGCAGCCCCCAGCGGTGGCCGTCGACGCCGAGTCCCACCAGGTCCCGCGCCCGCAGCGGCGTGTCCGGGTCGAACGATTTCTGCTGCGGGACGTAGCCGATCCCGCGGCTGCCCCGGGCCACCGGCCTGCCGTCGAGCACGGCCGTGCCGGCGCTCAGCTCCTGCAGCCCGAGCAGGACCTTCAGGAACGTGGTCTTGCCGCTCCCGTTCGGGCCGAGAACGGCAAAGAATTCACCCGGGTTGATGTCCAGGTCCAGGCCCTCCCACAGCGTCCGCTGGCCGAACGCCAGGGAGGCGCCGCGGAGGCTTACTACGGGTGTCAACTGGGTTTCCTCGATTTTCTGCGGGGCCTGGCCCGCACGCTCATGACGGTTTGAATGCTTTGCGGTATCTGCCGGCCCGGCTGGCCGGCCGGCGGCCCGGTGCCGGCGCCCCGGGCACCGGCCGCTGTGAATATCTTAGGCCAGGGCCTTGGCGATGCCGTCGACGTTCTCTGTCATCCACTGGAGGTAGGATTTTCCGTCCGGCAACGTCTCGCTGAAGTTCACCACGGGCACGCCGGCCGCCCCGGCTGCCTTCTTCAGGGCCAGGGTCTGCGGCCCCTCGGTCTGCGTGTTGTAGGCCAGCAGCCTGATTTCACCGGATCCCACCAGCCGGATCGCCTCGCTGAGGACCGCAGGCGGGACGTCGGCGTCCTCTTCGATCGCGGCGGTGTACGCGCCGGGGGTCTTGTTCTCCAGGCCCGCGGCCTCCAGCAGGTACAGCGGCACCGGCTCGGTGACGGCTACCGGCACCGGGCCGCCGGCGGCCTTGATGGCGGCGAGCCTGGCGTCCAGGCCGGTGAGTCCCTGGCTGAAGGCGGCCGCGTTTTTCTTGAAGGTTTCGGCGGACGACGGTTCCAGGTCGCCGAGCCTGGCGGCGAGGGCGTCGGCCAGGCGGCTCATGGCGGGAAGGCTGTACCAGACATGCTCGTTGAAGCCGCTTGGCACCTGCCCGTCCTGGACGAGTCCGGAGACCTCCACGACGTTGAGGACATTTTTGTGGTCCACTCCGGTGTCATCGGCGAGCTTCTGGATGAAGCCGTCATAGCCGCCGCCGTTTTCCACCACCAGGCCGGCCTTGGAGACGGCCAGCTTGTCCTGGGTGGTCACCTCGTAGGAGTGCGGGTCCTGGCTGGTGCGCGTGATGAGGGAGGTGACGCTGACCTTGTCCCCGCCGATGCTGCGGACGATGTCCCCGTAGACGCTCGTGGAGGCGACCACCTCGACGACGCCGTCCCCCGCGGACGCCTGCGGGGTGCCCCCCGCCGTCGTGCTGCAGGCCGAGAGCAGCAGGCCGAGACCGGCGAAGGAGGCCACGAGGGCGAGGGAAGCAGGACGGCGCACGGAAAACCTCGATCTGTTATTGAGAATCAGGAGCATTAGTGAGTGTAGTCCTAAATGGGAATCATTCCTATTTAGGGCTACACCCGGCCGCCTCACACCCAGGTGCCACCCGCCCGCGCCGCCGCCGGCAGCCTAGCTCCGCCCCAGCCTGCGGTAGCCGGTCGCCTGCGTGGCATCCCTGATCTCGCCGACGAGCTGCTCGATCACGTCCTCCAGGAACAACACGCCCTGCGTGTTTCCGTCCGGGCCGATCACGCGGGCCAGGTGCGAGCCTGTCCGCTGCATGACGGACATCGCCTTCTCGATTTCATCGTCCATGGCGAGGTTGGCCAGGGACCGGATGCGGCTGTCCGCGATCGGCTCGTGGTACCCGCCGTTCGGGATGGACAGCACATCCTTGATGTGCAGGTAGCCCGAGAGCATGCCCTCGTCGTCGAGCATCGGAAAGCGGGAAAACCCGGTCCGGCTCACGGCCTTTTCGAATTCCACCGGGGTGGTGGCAGGCTTGAGCATCACGAGCTTGTCCAGCGGAACCATCACCTGGGAGGCGGTGCGTTCCGAGAACTCCAGCGCCCCGGTGATCAGCCCGGCGTCGTCGTCCACGAGCCCGTGGCGGGTGGACTCCTGCACGATCGACTGGACTTCCTCCAGGGTGAAGGACGACGTGACCTCATCCTTGGGCTCGATCCGCATCAGCTTCAGGATGTGGTTGGCGGACCAGTTCAGGGCCACGATCACCGGCTTGACCATCCGCGCGACGAAGATCAGCGGCGGCGCCAGCAGCAGGGCCGCCTTGTCCGCCACCGAGACGGAGATGTTCTTCGGGACCATCTCGCCGAACGTGACATGCAGGAACGTGACAATCAGCAGCGCGACGGCGAACGCCACGACGTCGGCGATTTCCGTCGGCATGCCCACCGCGTGCAGCGGCACTCCGATGAGGTGGTGGATCGCCGGCTCCGCGACCTGCAGGATCAGCAGCGAGCAGACGGTGATGCCGAGCTGGGCACACGCCAGCATCAGCGAGACGTTTTCCATCGCCCGGAGGGTGGTCTGCGCCCGCTTGGACCCGGCCTCGGCCAGCGGCTCGATCTGGCTGCGGCGGGCGGACATCACCGCGAATTCGGCGGCCACGAAGAAGGCGTTGCCGAGCAAGAGGACGGCGAGCCAGAGGATACCTGCCCAGTCGCTCACGCGGCACCGGCCTTGCCGCCGGCGTGATCCGCGCCGTGATCCCCGCCGTGGACCCGGCCGGGACTGAAGCAGATCCTGTCGATCCTGCGCCCGTCCATCCGGGTCACGCTCAGGGTTCCGCCGCCCACCTCCACGCTGTCCCCCACTGCCGCGATCCGGCCCAGCTCGCTCATGACGTAGCCTCCCACCGTTTCGTAGGCAGCTTCGTCGGGCACGGTCAGGCCCGGGATCTGTTCGGAGAGTTCATCGGGGCGGAGCAGCCCCGGGAAGTACCAGTCCCCGGAGGCGCTTTGCAGCAGCCCGGGCCGGACCCTGTCGTGTTCATCGGCCACTTCACCGACGATTTCCTCCACGAGGTCCTCCAGCGTGGCGATGCCGGCGGTTCCGCCGTACTCGTCCAGGACCACGGCCAGCTGCAGGTTGCCTTCACGGAGTTCGGCCAGCAGGGCATCGAGGTGGATGGTTTCGGGCACGCGGAGCACATCCGTCATGATGGCGCCGGCTTCCAGCTTGGCGCGCCGTTCCCACGGAACGGCGATGGCCTTCTTGATGTGGACCAGGCCGCGGATGTCGTCGGAGGACTCCCCGATGACCGGGAAGCGCGAGTAGCCGGTGCGTTTGGCGGCCTCCACGATGTCGGAGACGGGCTGGTCGGCATCGATGGTCTCGACGCGGATCCGTGGCGTCATGACGTCCGCCGCTGTCCGTCCGGAAAACTTGAGCGTCCGGTCGATGAAGTTGGCGGTGCCGGCGTCGAGCGTTCCCATCGCCGCCGAGCGGCGCACCAGCGATGCCAGTTCGGCCGGCGTGCGGGCGCCGGAAATCTCCTCCTTGGCCTCGAGCCCGAAGACGTTGAGGACCTGGTTGGAAAAACCGTTCAGGAGCACGATGGCGGGCTTGAAGACGGCGGTGAAGACCAACTGGGGGCGGGCGAGCGCCTTGCCGATGGGAAAGGACAGCGCAATGGCCATGTTCTTCGGCACGAGTTCGCCGAGCAGCATGGACAGCAGGGTGGCGAAGGCCATCGCGATCACCAGCGACACGGACGCTGCCGCGGCTTCCGGGAGCCCGACGGCGGCCAGCGGCCTCTCGAGCAGCTTGCCGACGGAGGGTTGCATGACGTAGCCGGTCAGCAGGGTGGTCATGGTGATGCCCAGCTGGCAGCTGGACAGCTGGGTGGACAGGGATTTGACGCATCGCAACAGGGGCTCGGCGGCGGTGTCACCGTTGGCCACGGCCCGCTGGACCGTGGCCTGGTCAACGGCCACCAGGGAGAATTCAACGGCCACGAAGAAGCCGGTGCCAAGGATGAGCAGCAGGCCCGCCCCGAGAAGGATCCACTCCACTCAGCGGCCCGCTTCCGCGGCGCAGTGCCGGGGGAAACTGCCAGGCGGAGGATGGTCAGCGGACGCCGACCCCGATTCCTGAAAGGCTCCGGGCTGAGCTGCCGCCGGAGAGTGATGGGCGCGTGAACGGGGTTTGCCGGCTCTGCGGGTGGACTGCGCGGTAACGGTTTCCGTTCTCCGCTGACAGCCCCCAGGCCGGCACCTAGATTTACTGTCCATAAGGATGCCAGTCTACAGGAGCAGCCGCCGCCGGCCGGCGCCGTGCACAGCCGCCGTGCTGCGGCAGTGTCCGCCGGCGCCGCCGGCTACCAGCTTTGCGGAACCGGCCGGCCCTCCTCATAGCCTGCCGCCGACTGGATGCCCGCGACGGCCCGTTCCCGGAAGGCGGCAAGGTCCGCGGCCCCGGCGTAGCTCATCGAGCTGCGCAGCCCGGCGGTGATCATGTCCAGCAGGTCCTCGACGCCCGGCCGGACCGGGTCCAGGAACATCCGGGACGTGGAAATGCCCTCCTCGAACAGGGCCTTGCGGTCCTTCTCGAAGGCACCCTCGCGCTGGTTGCGGTTCTGCACCGCCCGGGCCGAAGCCATGCCGAAGCTTTCCTTGTACTGCCGGCCGGCAGCGTCCAGCTGCAGGTCCCCGGGGCTCTCGTGCGTGCCGGCGAACCAGGAACCGATCATGACCTGGCTGGCCCCGGCCGCCAGGGCCAGGGCCACATCGCGCGGATAGCGGACGCCGCCGTCCGCCCACACCCTGCCGCCGGCCTCGCGCGCGGCGGCGGAACACTCCAGGACGGCGGAGAACTGCGGGCGGCCGACGGCGGTCATCATGCGGGTGGTGCACATGGCGCCGGGGCCGACGCCGACCTTGACGATGTCCGCCCCGGCCCGGATGAGTTCCCGGGTTGCCTCGGCGGTGACCACATTGCCGGCCACGACGGGCACGCCGGGACTCAGGCTCTTCACGGCGGCCAGCGCGTCGAACATCTTCTGCTGGTGGCCGTGCGCGGTGTCCAGGACCAGCACGTCCACGCCGGCGGCCAGGAGCTCGGCCGCCCGGCCCGCGACGTCGCCGTTGATCCCGACGGCGGCGGCAACCTTGAGCCTGCCGTCCGCGTCCAGGGACGGGCGGTACAGGGTGGAACGCAGGGCGCCCTTCCGCGTCAGGACACCCACCAGGGCGCCGCCCTGCTGCACCGGCGCGTAGTCGGTGCCGGCCGCGTCCATCGTGTCGAAGGCGCGGCGAAGGCCCCGAAGGGATTGGCCGTGGGACTGGCCGTGGGATTGGCCGTGGGATCCGGAGCCCGTTCCGGCGTCGGGCCCGGCGTCGAGCGTTTCAGCCTCCAGCACGAGCGGCTGGTGGCGGATGACGGAGGCCAGCGAGGCGAAACGGTCCTGGCCTTCGAAGTCGGCCGCGCGGACCACGCCGGTCACGGCGCCGGACCCGTCCACCACCACGACGGCGCCGTGGGGCCGCTTGCCCATCAGGTGGAGTGCGTCGATCACGGTGTCCGACGGCGACAGGCTGACCGGGGTTTCCAGGACCGGGTGGCGGGTCTTGAGCCAGGCCGTGACGTCCCGGAGCACGTCCAGCGGGACATCCTGGGGCAGGACAGCCAGCCCGCCGCGGCGGGCCATCGTCTCTGCCATCCGCTTGCCGGTCACCGCCGTCATGTTTGCCGCGACCAGGGGAATGCTCGAGCCTGTCCCGTCATCCGCGGCCAGATCCACGTCCAGCCGCGAGATGACATCCGAGCGGGACGGGACCAGGAAGATGTCCGAATAGGTCAGGTCTGTGGTCGGCTGATTCAGCAAGCGCACGGCTGCTCCTCCATAGGAATTCTCTGTGCAAAAAGGGGTCTCCAAGGTGATTCTAGGCGAGGTCCGGCGCCGCCGCGGCGGCCTTTCCGGACGTGCCGGCGCCGCTCCGGAGCCCGCCGGCGGCGGATCAGGCGACGATCGCCCGAAGCGGACGGACGACTTGATGATTTGAGTCACCGTTATTGGCAGTTTGACGAGAATCGTCACTAGACTGGCATGGGTCCGGTTCACGGGACGCAGAAACTGGTTCGATCGCTGTGCAGAGGCACTGTGAAACCAGAGGGATTCAAACTCATGGAAGAGGCGTATTTCAAGTGCCAGAGCAGCCCAGCCACCGTCTACCAGAGGAATTTGGCGGAAACGAGTGGCTCGTTGACGAACTGTACGAGCGTTACCAGCAGGACAAGAACACGGTTGACGCCAAGTGGTGGCCCCTGTTCGAATCCTTCGAGGCCGGTGGCAACTCGTCCACTAACGGGGCCTCGGGCGTGGCGTCCGTTGCGCGCCCTGCCACCCGCGAACTTCCCGTAGCAGCTCCGGCCCCTGCAGCGCCGGCAGTACCTGCCCCGGCGGCGGCCGCTCCGGCTGCACCCGCTCCCGCTCCCGCTCCCGCCGCGAGGAAGGCCCCGGCCAGCGTTGCCCGCGACGGCGCCAAGCCCATTAAGACCACTGAAGCCGGACCCGGCACGGCGCCGATCCCGGCCCAGCTGCCCAAAAACATCAAGGCCCCGACGGCGCCCGAGGAGGACGTCGTCTCCGTCCTCCGCGGCCCGGCCAAGGCCATCGCCACCAACATGATCACCAGCCTGGAGGTCCCGACCGCCACCAGCGTCCGCGCCATCCCGGCCAAGCTGCTGATCGACAACCGCGTGGTCATCAACTCCAACCTGGCCCGCGCCCGGGGCGGGAAGGTCTCCTTCACGCACCTGATCGGCTACGCCGTCATCCGTGCCCTGTCCCAGTTCCCGTCCATGAACGTGTACTACGACGAGGTGGACGGCAAGCCCGTCGCCGTCCAGCCCGCGCATGTGAACTTCGGCATTGCCATCGACATGCCCAAGCCGGACGGCACCCGCCTGCTCATGGTGCCGAACATCAAGAAGGCGGAGACCCTCAACTTCTCCGAGTTCTGGCACACCTACGAGGACCTGATCAAGCGTGCCCGCGCCGGCAAGCTGACGGCGGACGACCACTCCGGCACCACCGTCTCACTGACCAACCCCGGCGGCATCGGCACGGTGCACTCGGTGCCGCGCCTCTCCAAGGGACAGGCTGCCATCATCGGCGTCGGCGCACTGGACTACCCCGCCGAATTCCAGGGTGCCAGCGCAAAGATCATCGCGCAGAATGCGATCAGCAAGGTCCTGACCCTGACCTCCACGTACGACCACCGCGTCATCCAGGGTGCCGGCAGCGGCGAGTTCCTGAAACTGGTCCACCAGCTCCTGCTCGGCGCCCAGAACTTCTACGACGAGATCTTCGAGTCGCTGCGCATCCCGTACGAGCCCGTGCGCTGGAGCCCGGACCTGCAGGTGGACCCGGCCGATGAGATCAACAAGGTTGCCCGGATCCAGCAGCTGATCCACGCCTACCGCGTCCGCGGCCACCTGATGGCGGACACCGACCCGCTCGAGTATGTCCAGCGCAAGCACCCGGACCTCGACGTCCTGACCTACGGCCTGACCCTCTGGGACCTGGACCGCGAATGGCCCACGGGCGGCTTCGGCGGCAAGCCGATGCTGGCGTTCCGCGACATCCTCGGCGTCCTCCGCGACGCCTACTGCCGCACCACCGGCATCGAGTACATGCACATCCAGGACCCGGCCGAGCGCAAGTGGTTCCAGGACCAGATCGAGCACCCGTACTCCAAGCCGAGCCGTGACGAGCAGCTGCGCATCGTCTCCAAGCTCAACGCTGCCGAGGCCTTCGAGACCTTCCTGCAGACGAAGTTCGTCGGCCAGAAGCGCTTCTCGCTCGAAGGCGGCGAGTCCCTGATTCCGCTGCTGGACGCCATCATCTCCGATGCGGCCGACGACGAACTCGACGAGGTGGCGATCGGCATGGCCCACCGCGGCCGGCTGAACGTGCTCACCAACATCGCCGGCAAGACCTACGCCCAGGTCTTCCGCGAATTCGAGGGCACCCAGGATCCGCGCTCCGTGCAGGGGTCCGGCGACGTCAAGTACCACCTCGGCACCGAGGGCACCTTCACCTCGGACAACGGCAAGGAGACCAAGGTCTACCTCGCCGCCAACCCGTCCCACCTCGAGGCCGTGGACTCGGTCCTGGAGGGCATCGTCCGCGCCAAGCAGGACCGCCTGGACCAGGGCGAGGCCTTCCCCGTGCTGCCGATCATGGTGCACGGCGACGCCGCCTTCGCCGGCCAGGGCGTCGTGGCGGAGACGCTCAACCTCTCCCAGCTGCGCGGCTACCGCACCGGCGGAACCATCCACATCGTGGTCAACAACCAGGTCGGCTTCACCACCGCCCCGTCCTCGTCCCGGTCCTCCACATACTCCACCGACGTCGCCAAGATGATCCAGGCGCCGGTGTTCCACGTGAACGGCGACGACCCGGAGGCCGTGGTCCGCATCGGCCAGCTTGCCTACGAGTTCCGCCAGCGTTTCCACAAGGACGTTGTGATCGACATGGTCTGCTACCGCCGCCGCGGGCACAACGAGGGCGATGACCCCTCGATGACCCAGCCGCTGATGTACAACCTGATCGAGGCCAAGCGTTCGGTCCGCAAGCTGTACACCGAGTCGCTGATCGGCCGCGGTGACATCACCGAGGAAGAAGCCGAGCAGCTGCTGCGCGACTACCAGGAACGCCTGGAGCGCGTCTTCGCCGAAACCCACGCGGCCCAGACCTCGCCGATTCCGATCATCACGGCCGACACCGCCGCGGTGGCCGACCTCGAGCGCCCGAAGGCCCAGCAGACCGATTCGTCCGTCAGCACCCCGGCGTCCACCGCGATCTCCGCCGGGATGCTCGCCCGCATCGGCCAGGCCCACGTCCAGATCCCCGAGGGCTTCACCGTCCACGCCAAGCTCAAGCAGCTGCTCGAGAAGCGTGAAGTGATGTCCCGGGAGGGCGGCATCGACTGGGGCTTCGGCGAGCTCGCGGCGTTCGGCTCGCTCATCATGGAAGGCGTCCCCGTCCGGCTCGCCGGCCAGGACTCGCGCCGCGGCACCTTCGTGCAGCGCCACGCCGTCTTCCACGACCGCGCCAACGGCGACGAATGGCTGCCCCTGGCCCACCTCTCCGAGGACCAGGCCAAGCTGTGGATCTACGACTCCCTGCTCTCGGAATACGCGGCCATGGGCTTCGAGTACGGCTACTCGGTGGAGCGCCCGGACGCCCTGGTGCTCTGGGAAGCGCAGTTCGGCGACTTCGTCAACGGCGCCCAGACCATCATCGACGAGTTCATCTCCTCCGCCGAGCAGAAGTGGGGCCAGCGCTCCTCGCTCGTGCTGATGCTGCCGCACGGCTACGAGGGCCAGGGCCCGGACCACTCCTCCGCCCGCATCGAACGCTTCCTGCTGATGTGCGCCGAAGAGAACATGATCGTCGCCAACCCGACGACGTCGGCCTCGCACTTCCACCTGCTGCGCCGCCAAGCGTACAGCCGGCCGCGCAAGCCGCTGATCATCTTCACGCCGAAGCAGCTGCTCCGCCTCAAGGCAGCAGCATCGTCCGTGGAGGACTTCACGACGGGCACCTTCCAGCCGGTGATCCCCGACCACGAGCAGCTGCAGGCCGACGCCGTCGAGCGGGTGCTGCTGGTCTCGGGCCGCCTGTACTACGACCTCCTGTCCACCCGGCAGAAGACCGAGGACAAGACGACGGCGATCGTCCGCGTCGAGCAGCTCTACCCGCTGCCCGCCGCCCGGATCGCCGAGGAGCTTGCCAAGTACCCGAACGCCGAGGTTGTCTGGGCGCAGGACGAGCCCGCCAACCAGGGTCCGTGGCCGTTCATGGGCCTGAACCTTCCGGACGCGCTGGACCGCCGGGTGCGCCTCATCTCGCGCCCCGCCTCGGCCTCCACCGCGGCCGGGTCCATGAAACGCCACGCAGCCGAGCAGGACGCCCTGCTCAAGCAGGCGTTCGCGCGTAAATAGGGTCAATGCTGCCCGGCCGGAGATCAAAACGCGACTCCGGCCGGGCAGCCCTGTTTAATGGGCCGGGCTTGAGGGGCGGGGCTTTAGGGACAAGGTTTCATGCAGGTCTGAATGACAGGGTCCAATGGACAGCTTTGAAGTGAAGAGGTAGTCGTGGAAGATCGGAAGCTGCGGATCGCAGCCGTGGGAGACGAGCTGCTGGCCGGGCTCGGCGATCCGCGCGCGCTGGGGTGGCTGGGCCGTGTGCTGGCCCGCACGCCGCAGGACGGCATCGCCCTTGAGAGCTACGCGCTGCCCTGCCCGGAGGAAGGCACCGAGGGGCTGGCCGCCCGCTGGCTCGAGGAGGCCGGCCGCCGCTACAGCGATCTCCACGAGAACCGGCTGGTGATCGGGCTGTCCGGACGCGACATTGTCTTCGGGCTCTCCACCGCGCGCAGCCGGCTGAACCTGGCCAACATCCTGGACTCCGCCACGCAGAACAGGATCGAGGTCTTTGTCGTGGGGCCGCCGCCGAGCCTGGACCCGGCGCAGAACCGCAGGCTGGGCGAGCTCAACACCGCATTTGCCGATGTCACCACCCGGCGGAAGCACCTTTACGTGGACACGTTTTCCCCGCTGCTGAACCATGAGCAGTGGCGCCAGGATCTGGCGGCCAACGGCGGAACCCCGGGCCAGGCCGGGTACGGCCTGATGGCCTGGCTGGTGCTGCACCGGGGCTGGTTCCAGTGGCTGGGCCTGCCCGCCCCGGAGTAGCCGCCCCCGAGTAGCCGGCCCGGCAGCCCGCTGCACGGCTTGCGCCGCAGGGCTTGCGCCGGATGGCTTGACGGCCGCCCAACCGCGATATATCGTGACTTCATCATCGCGATATATCGCAATCTGAATGTCGCAAGCGGAGCACCGCGCAGCACCCTTCGGAGGAACCATGGCAGAGACTTCCTGGACCGTCACCGGCCCTGTGACCATCGACGTCGACGGCGTCAGCTCGCTCAGGCTCGGCATCGTCCGCGGCCGCTTCGACATCGTCACCCACGATGAGGACGTCGCCCGGATCGAAGTCTCCGAAATCCACGGCGACCCCCTGTCCGTCAGCCTGGTCCACGGCCGGCTGGAGGTCCGCCACCAGCTGCACGGGGCGCAGGGCTGGTTCAAGAACCTCATGGGCACCGTGAACAACAACAGCAGCAACTCCGTGGTCATCAGCATCGCCCTGCCCGCCGGCGCCGAGGTTGAGGCGGGCACCGTCAGCGGCGACGGCATGGTGTCCGGGACCAGCGGGCACACCCGGCTGAACACGGTCTCCGGCTCCGTCCTGGCCGACGAAACCTCCGGCGAACTGGCCGTCAACACGGTCAGCGGCGAAGTCATCGCCCGCAACCACCGTGGCGTCCTGACCGCCAGGAGCGTCTCGGGCGAGGTGACGGCCTCGGGCGAGTTCAGCAACATCCGCGCCAATACCGTCAGCGGCGACCTGAGCTTCGACCTCCACGGCTTCACCCAGGATTTCGGCGCCAATTCCGTCTCCGGAGACGTCACCATCCGGCTGCCGCACGACGTCGGCGTCGACATCATCGCCAAGTCAGCCACCGGCGCCGTCGTGATCGACGACCAGCAGTACCCCCAGCCTGGCGGCACGGTGCAGACCATCGCCGGGCCCGACACCCAGCTGATGCTGGTCCGGACCAACTCGGTCTCGGGCAAGACCTCGATTTTCCACGGCGCGCCCCCCGCGGATGCAGGGACGGGGCCCTGATGGCTCCCGTCTTTGCCCACGGCGCGCTGCGGCTGTATCTGCTCGCACTGCTCGAGTCCGGGCCCAAACACGGCTATGAGCTCATGAGGGCCCTCAGCGAACGCTTCGGCGGCACCTACTCCCCCAGCGCCGGCACCATCTACCCGCGCCTTGGCAAACTGGAACAGGAAGGGCTGGTGGCGACACGGGCAGAGGGCCGGCGCACCAACTACAGCATCACCCCGGCGGGCCTGCAGGAGCTGGACAGCCGGCGGAACGAACTCGCCGGCGTGGAGGAAGACATCTCCGCCTCGGTCCGCCGGCTCGCCGACACGCTGCGCCAGGACATCCGTGCCAACATGCGGGGACTGCGGGCGGACCTGGCCGCCACGGCCGAGGCGGCCCGCTCCACCGTCCGCGCAGCGGGAAGAGCAGCCGGAGCAGCCGCGGGAACAGCCGCCGAAGCAACCTCTGGATCCGGCGGAGCGCCGCGCTACTCGCCGGAGGGCGACCGCCGCCTGCGCGAAGCGGAAATGCTGGTCCAGTCCTTCCGCGACGACATCCGCATCGAACTGCGCCGCCATGCCGGCCGGCGCCCCGTCACCCCCGTCACGCTGGAGACGGTGAAGACCGTGCTGGACCAGGCGCGGATCTCCATCCGTAACTCCCTGGCCGACTGATCCGATGACTGACCGGTTCGCGGCCGGTGCCCCGATGTGGGAGACTTGAGGGCAGCTCTTTTGAGTACCAACATTTAAGGAGGCCAGCTATGAGCAAACGTGCACGTAAACGTCGTGACCGTAAGCGTGGCGGCGCGAACCACGGCAAGCGCCCCAACGCCTAAGCCTCGGCTTGGAGTGTCAGCTTTAACCGAATGACCCCGGGAACCTGATGGTTCCCGGGGTCATTCGTTTCCGCACCCGGCGGGCCTGGGCTTCCAGCCGGCCGGGCTGGAATCAGGCTTCGACCGGCCGGATCGAATGGATCCGGTCAAGGATCGAGTTCTTGAGGTTTTCCGGCGCGGCCTCCGTGCACGACCGCTTCACCAGCACACGGATGACGCATTCGAGGTCATACTGCTCGAAACATTCTGGGCAACCGTCCAGGTGGTCCTTGATCTCGGCGATGTCATCGTGCGTGAGCGCCCCGTCCAGATACTCGTAGATCCGTTGCATCCGGACGTCGTCGCAGTCGCCCAGTCCCTGGCAGTCGCTCATTTCCCGTTCTCCTGTTTGTTGCTCTCGGCTTTGTTGCCCTCGGCCGCGGCGGTGGAATCTGCGGCCCTGAATCCACGCTCGGCGGCGTAGTCGGCCAGCATGTCCCGGAGCATCTTCCGGCCGCGGTGCAACCGGGACATGACGGTCCCGATGGGGGTGTTCATGATCTCTGAAATTTCCTTGTAGGCGAAGCCCTCGACGTCGGCGAAGTAGACGGCCAGCCGGAACTCCTCCGGGATCGATTGCAGTGCCCGCTTCACATCCGAATCCGGCAGGTGGTCCAGGGCCTCGGCCTCGGCTGACCGCAGCCCGGACGAGGTGTGGGACCCGGCCCGCGCCAGCTGCCAGTCCTCGATGGTGTCCGAATTCGATTGCAGCGGTTCGCGCTGCCGCTTGCGGTACAAATTGATGTAGGTGTTGGTGAGGATCCGGTACAGCCACGCCTTGAGATTTGTCCCCGGCTTGTACTGGTGGAAGGCGGAAAACGCCTTCGTGTACGCCTCCTGGACCAGGTCCTCGGCATCGGCGGGGTTCCGCGCCATCCGCATCGCGGCGGAATACAGCTGGTCCACGTACTGCATGGCGTCACGCTCAAAGCGGACCCGACGCTCTTCCGCCGTTTCGGCGGCCACGTCCAGCGGCTGCTCGCCCTCAAGCCCGTCCGCGGCCCTCCCGGTACCGGCGGCAGCCGCTGCGGGTCCGGCTGCCGGCACCGGTACCGGGACGGCCGGCGCCGCGGAAGATGCCGGTGCGTCAGCCGTGCCGGCAAGGGGCGTCCTGGCGGGTTCGGCGCCGTTTCCGGCAACCCCGTTCATGGCCGCAACGGCCCGGTCCATAGTGCTCATTGCCTTCAAGTCTACTGTCACCGCCCGGCGGCCCCCCGGAACTTCCGCCGCGGCTTCCGCTTCGAGGCGCGGCAAGGTCAGGGTCCAGGGATCGCGGGGACCGGTGTCCAGCTCTTCGCTGTCCTTCACCAGTATCAAATCGCTGCCTCCCTTAGTCACGAACTGCCCCCGGCCCGCCGGAACGGGCCGGACCAACTCATATTCGCCTACTCATAATCCGGCTGATAATCCGGCTGTTAATCCCGCAACTAATCCCGCAACGGAAAGCTGCTGGAACCTGCCATTGACAACCACCCACAACGGGCAAATATTCCGCAAAAGTGCAAGACTAGAACCGGTTCTCCCGCATCGATTCCGCGGATCGCCCATCCAGGAGGAAATTCATGTCCCTTGTCCGTTTTCTCGCCCGGCCCATGCTCGCGTCCAGTTTCGTCCTCGCAGGCATGGACAAGCTCAAGAATGCGGATGACACGGCTGCACAGTTATCCCCCCTGCTGCGCCGCGCGGCTGAATCCCTGCCGTTCCAGACCAACGAGAAGGTCCTGGCCCGCGTCATCGGCGGAACCCAGGTCGGCGCGGGTGTATGCCTGGCCCTCGGCAAGTCGGCCCGCCTTGCGGCCACGGTCCTCGCCGTCATCTCGGCACTGAACGGCTACGTCGAATGGCGCAGCGCGGACATCTCCTCGAAGGACGGCCGCGACGCCCGCCGCAAGCAGCTGCTGAAAAACGTCTCGCTGACCGGCGGCGTGCTGCTGGCCTCCGTGGACACCGCCGGAAAGCCCAGCCTGGCCTGGCGCGCCGAACACCTGGCCGCGGACGCCCGGAAGGGCGCCGGCCACCTCGCCGCGGACGCCCGGAAGACCACGGGCAAGCAGCTGAAGAAGGCCGACAAAGCCGTCCGCAAAGCCGTCGGAGCATAAGACGGCAATGACAGGCGCCACCTCCACCGCAGCAGCCACCCCCCGCCAGCCCGACGGCGGGCCGCACTGGCCGGCACCGTTCGCCGCACGGCCCGTCGACGCGACGGTCACCGTGCCCGGATCCAAGTCCCTGACCAACCGGTACCTGGTGCTGGCGGCCCTGGCCGACGGTCCGTCCCGGCTGCGGGCCCCCCTGCACTCCCGTGATTCGGCCCTGATGATCGGGGCACTCCGCCAGCTCGGTGCCACCATCACCGAGGTCCCCGGCGACGGCGCCTTCGGCCCCGACCTTCACGTCACCCCCATCCCCCTGGGCACGATCCCCCCGGATGCGCCCGGGGCCGGCGCCGCGATCGACTGCGGCCTGGCCGGCACCGTCATGCGGTTCGTTCCCCCGGTCGCTGCCCTGCGCCGGGGCGCGACCCTGTTCGACGGCGACCCCCACGCCCGGAACCGTCCGATGGGAACGATCATTGAGGCCCTGGGCGGGCTCGGCGTCACTGTCGGCGCCCCCGACGGCGGCACGGCGGCCTCGCTGCCCTTCACCGTGCAGGGCACGGGCGAGGTCCGCGGCGGCCACCTCGTCATCGATGCCAGCGCGTCGTCGCAGTTTGTCTCCGCGCTGCTGCTGGCGGGGGCACGCTTCACGGACGGGCTGCACCTGGAGCATGTGGGCGGCCCGGTCCCCAGCCTTGACCACATCAACATGACCGTGGCCGTGCTGCGCGGCGTCGGCGTGGCCGTGGACGATTCACGCCCGGACCACTGGATCGTCGCGCCCGGCAGGATCCGGGCCTTCGACCACCGGATCGAGCAGGACCTCTCCAACGCCGGCCCGTTCCTGGCCGCGGCGCTGGCCACCCACGGCACCGTGCGGATCCCGGACTGGCCTGCCGGCACCACCCAGGTCGGCGACCTCTGGCGCAGCATCCTCGCCACCATGGGCGCCACCGTGACGCTGGAGGACGGCACCCTGACCGTGACCGGCGGCCCGGAGATCAAGGGCGCGGACTTCAACGAAACTTCCGAGCTCGCCCCGACCGTCGCCGCGCTCTGCGCGCTGGCCACGGGCCCCTCGCGCCTGAGCGGCATCGCCCACCTCAGGGGGCACGAAACGGACCGGCTGGCCGCCCTCGTGGCGGAGATCAACCGCCTCGGCGGCGACGCCGAGGAAACCCCCGACGGCCTGGTCATCCGGCCCGCCCCGCTGCACGGCGGCGTCGTCCACAGTTACGCGGACCACCGCATGGCAACCGCGGGCGCCATCCTGGGGCTGGCCGTGCGCGGCGTCGAGGTCGAGGACATCGCGACCACGGCGAAGACCATGCCGGGATTCCCCGAGCTGTGGGCCGCCATGCTGGGCCAGGGCCCCGCCGGCGAAACCCGGCCGGACCCGGCAGACAAGGACGCCAGCGGTGGCACGCAGCACTGACTCCTGGGACGAATCCGACGCCCGGATCCGCCCCAACAAGAAGGGCTCCCGCCCGCGCACGAAGGACCGGCCCAGCCACGACGACGCCGTGACCGGGCGCATCGTCACCGTCGACCGGGGCCGCTACACCGCCGTCGTCGGCGAAGGCACTTCGGACGAACGCAAGATCATCGCCGCCCGGGCCAGGGAACTGCGCCGCAACCCCGTCGTGGCCGGGGACTTCGTCTCCCTCGTCGGGGACGTCAGCGGGGAATCGGACACCCTGGCCCGGCTCGTGAAAATCCAGGACCGCAGGACCCTCCTGCGGCGCAGCGCCGACGACACGGACCCGATCGAACGCGCCGTCGTCGCCAACGCCGACCAGCTCGTGATCGTGGTCGCCGCCGCCAACCCCGAGCCGCGGACCGGCTTCATCGACCGCGCCCTGGTGGCCGCGTACGACGCCGGCATCGAGCCGCTGCTGCTCGTCACCAAAGCCGATGTCAAGGATCCAGCCGAGCTGCTGTCCAACTACCGGCACCTCGATTTCCCCGTCATCATCTCCAGGACGGCGGACTCGGCCGCCTCCGGGATCGATGCCCGCTCGGACGACGGGCTGTCCGCCCGGCTGGACCGGGACGCGGTATCCGCGCTGCGCGGCTACCTCGACAGCAAGGTCACCGTCATGCTGGGCCATTCCGGCGTCGGGAAGTCCACCATGGTCAACGCCCTGACCGGCGCCGAGCGCGCCACCGGCGGGGTCAACGCCGTGACCGGCCGGGGACGCCACACCTCCTCCTCGGCCCTGGCCCTCAAGGTCAACGACGCCCCGGCCGGGAGCTGGATCATCGACACCCCCGGCATCCGGTCCTTCGGCCTGGCCCATGTGGACCCGGACCGGATCCTGCACTCCTTCCCGGACCTCGAGCCGGGCACCGACGACTGCGAGCGGGGCTGCAAGCACGACTCGACCGCCGTCAACTGCGGCGTCGACGCCTGGGTGGCGGGCGGCCATGCGGGGCCCTCGGGGCCGGCCCGGCTGGCCTCGCTGCGACGCCTGCTCGGCACGGACCCGCGGATGGAAGCCCAGGAAACCAAGGAACTGGGCAGCGTCTCCTAGCCGCCGCACCGTGCCCTGCACCGTGCCCTGCCCCCCGGGCGTCCCCTTTGGCGGTAGTTTGGAACCATGAGTCAACCCGCTTCAAGCTACAACGATGACCTGCGCCTTGCCCATGTACTGGCAGATTCCGTCGATTCCCAGACCATGAGCCGCTTCAAGGCGCTCGACCTCCGGATCGAAACGAAGCCGGACCTGACACCGGTCACCGATGCCGACAAGTCCGCGGAGGAAGCCATCCGCGGCCAGCTGTCCCGCTCCCGTCCGCGCGATGCCGTCCTCGGCGAGGAATTCGGCAGCTCCGGCCACGGCTCCCGCCGCTGGATCATCGACCCCATCGACGGGACGAAGAACTTCGTCCGCGGCGTCCCGGTCTGGGCCACCCTGATTGCGCTCGTCGACGAGGGCGAGCCTGTCGTCGGCGTCGTCAGCGCCCCGGCGCTGGGCAAACGCTGGTGGGCGGCCAAGGGTGCGGGCGCCTACACCGGCCGCTCGCTGGCCGCCGCGACCCGGCTGAAGGTCTCCAACGTGTCCCGGCTTGCGGACGCGTCCCTGTCCTACTCGAGCCTGGGCGGCTGGAAGCAGCGCGGCAACCTTGACGAGTTCCTGGGCCTTACCGAGGAAGTCTGGCGGACCCGCGCCTTCGGCGATTTCTGGTCCTACTGCCTGCTCGCGGAGGGCGCGGTGGACATCGCCTGCGAGCCCGAACTGAACCTCTATGACATGGCCGCCCTGGTGCCGATCGTCACCGAGGCCGGCGGCCGCTTCACCTCCCTGGAGGGGGAAGACGGCCCGTTCGGCGGCAACGCCCTCGCCACCAACTCGATCCTGCACTCGGAAGTCCTCAAGCGCCTCAACCCGGGCCTGGACGACCTGCTCTGACAGACGTCCGCAGCCAGGAAACACGCGACGGCGGATGCCCCCTTGAGTTCTAGCGGCGGGGGCGTCCGCCGTCGTTCTTGTCTGGGGCGTGGTCTTCCGGGCGGTCCTGCGGCTCAAGGATTCCCAAGGGCCTCTGCACGATCCTGTCCACAGCGGCGGTCTCCGCTGTGGACACGACGTGGTGCGGACATCTGTTGGGAGGCAAGCGGCCTTGTCTGGAACATTTCAGCATGTGGATCCCGGATCCTGTGACTCCGGGGGCAGCCCGGTCCTGCTGGTGCTCGTTGCGAAGTACCGTGATCTCGACATTGAATCTGCCGCCCGGCTGCACTCCGTTTCCTCGCGGCTGGCCCGGCACATCCTGGCCGGCAGTTCCGCCGTTTCCGGATCCGTGGTCTTGTCCACGTGCAGTCGCTTTGAAATCTACTGCGAGGTCTCACCTGCGGGGGACGTTGATACCGCCTGTTCCGATGCCCTGGACTCTGTCGGCCTCTGCACGGGCCTGGCCGCCGCCCTGCTCGCGTCACTGTTCGAGCACACGCATGGGGAATCGGCGACGAAGCATCTTTTCGCCGTCGTGACCGGCCTCGATTCGGTTGTTGTCGGTGAGCGCGAAGTCGCCGGCCAGGCCCGCCGTGCCCTCGCTGAAGCGCAGGCTGCGGGTACCGCGAGCGGGCGTTTGATCCGGCTGTTCCAGGCGGCCTCCCGCACGGGGAAGGAGGTGGGGGCCCGGACCGCGCTCAGCAGCACGAGCAGGTCCATAGCCTCTGTGGCCCTTGACCTTGCCGCCGCCGGATCGGGGCAGCCGGCCCTGGACGATGTGTCCGTGGTCCTCTTCGGCACCGGAGCGTACGCGGCCTGCGTTGCGGAGATACTCAGAAGCAGGCGGTGTTCAGCCACTTATGTTTTTTCCCAGTCCGGCCGTGCGGACGCCTTTGCGGCGGCCAGGGGAGGAACGGCGCTGACGGCCCGGGAACTGCCCGCAGCCGTTGCCCGGGCAGACATCATCATTGGCTGCAGCGGCACCGAAACGCGCATCGGCGCGGCCCAACTGGCAGCCTGGAGGGACGAAGCTGCCCATCCCCTCACCGTCATCGATCTCGCCCCCAGCCATGATTTCGACCCTCACGTGGCGGATCTTCCGGGCATTGAACTGATCACCCTCGAATCGGTCCGGCTGGCGGCTCCCCCGGCGGACGCGGAGGCGCTCCGCGTTGCCGGTGCCCTGGTCCGGCAGGCAGCGCGCCGCTTCGAGGAACAAGAGGCAATCCGCATGGTCGACACGGCCATCGTTGCCCTGCGCCTGCACATCCATCAAGTCCTCGAGGCTGAAATGGAGCGCGTCACGAAACAACACGGGTGCGGCGCCACGGCTGAAGAAGTGAACTCCGCTCTGCGCCGCATCGTCCGGCGCCTGCTCCACATCCCGACGGTCCGCGCCAGGGAACTGGCCACGGCCGGCCGCCAGGACGATTACGCGGCAGCCCTGGAAGCCCTCTTCGGCCTCAACGTCCAGCTCACCATCCCGCGGATACCCGGCACGATGAGCTCCGTGGAAAGCGTCCCGGCCGCTCCGGCCGCTGCGGCTGCTCTCTAGCTACATGGCGTAACAAACCGCTTCACATTGGAGCGTGGCCTTTTCCCCGGCGGCGTGGTTGTCCTAGGCTCGATGCAGGTCACGAGTGCCAGCGCTAAACCCCGGTTTGCTGGCCGGCAACCCTCCATTCGCGGTGGGGTGCCCCGGGTGACGACCTGGCCGGTCCGGAGTGGACCCGGCAAGCGCGGATCCCCGGAGCGTGGGGTCCTGTTCGAATGAGGTCCTTTTGACAACCGCCATTTTCCCCGCCGCCACTGCGATTGACTCCACTGCGCTTGACTCCACTGCGCTTGACTCCACTGCGCTTGACTCCACTGAAGGTGGGGACCCGGACGCACGGTTCGCCGTCGCGGGCCGCCCGCTCTCCGCGGTGACCGGGGCCGAGATCCAGGCCCCCCTCATCCAGGGCGGCCACGTCCGCTACGCCAACCTGGACTACGGCGCCTCGGCACCGGCCCTGTCCGTGGTGTCCGCCTACCTGAACGAGATCCTTCCGTTCTACGCGAGCGTCCACCGCGGCGCCGGCTACGCCTCCCAGATCAGCACGTCCGTCTACGAGAACGCCCGCAGCATTGTGCGCGGCTTCGTGGGCGGCCGGGCAGACGATGCGGTCATCTTCACCCGGAACACCACCGATTCCCTCAACCTGCTCGCCGGTTGCCTGCCCGTGCGCGGCGGCAAGCACACCGGCGAGGTCCTCTACCTCGACATCGAGCACCACGCCAATCTGCTGCCGTGGCAGAAGGTGCCGCACCGCAGCGTCGTCGCCGCCCCCACCCTGGCGGCCACCCTGGAGCGGCTGCGCGGGGAACTGGCGCACGGCGGGATCAGCCTGCTCGCCGTCACCGGAGCCTCCAACGTCACCGGGGAAATCCTGCCGATCCGGGCCCTGGCCGCCCTGGCCCACGAGTACGGCGCCCGGATCGTCGTCGACGCCGCCCAGCTCGCCCCGCACCGGCGCATCAACATCGCCGCGGACGACGTCGACTATCTCGCCTTCTCCGGCCACAAGCTTTACGCACCGTTCGGCGCCGGCGTGCTGGTGGGGCGCCCGGACTGGCTCGACGCCGGCACCCCGCACCTCGCCGGCGGCGGCGCGGTCCTGGACGCCAGGCTCGACACCGTCAGCTGGACCACCGGCCCGGCACGGCACGAGGGCGGCTCCCCCAACGTCCTGGGTGCCGCCACGCTGGCCCGCGCCACCGAGGTGATCGCGGCGCTGGACGAGGAGCAATGGCACGCCCATGAGAACGCCATCCGGTCCTTCCTCGTCGAGGGGCTCCAGCGCATCGACGGCGTGAGCGTGCACCAGATCTTCTCCGACACGGAACAGGGCGCCGGGACCATCGGCGTCGTGAATTTCTCGGTTGCAGGCTACGACGCAGGCCTGGTGGCGGCCTACCTTTCGGCCGAACACGGTATCGGCCTGCGGGACGGCCGTTTCTGCGCCCATCCCCTGCTCCGCCGGCTCGGGCTGCCTTCCGGTTCCCTGCGGGCAAGCTTCGGCCTCGGCTCGCGGCTGGAGGATGCGCAGCGGCTGCTCGCCGGAATCCAGGAGCTGCGGCAGACCGGCCTCGGCTGGGATTACGTGGTGGATGCCGGCCGCTGGGTCCCGTCCAACGATTCCCGCAGCTACCCGCACTGGGCACCGAACACGCCGGGCACCGCGGGCGCAGCCCCCTGCTCCCTGGATTAGGCGGCAGCCGTCCGGGGCCGGGCGTCCGGCACCGGGGACCGGCGCCCGCTGCCGCATGCGGTAAATTCGGAGGATACCCAACCGGATCTGCCGAAGGAGATCGCACGTGGCACGCGGCGGCCCCAAACTCCACCATGAGCGACGCCAGCAGCTGGGGCAGAGCTTCCAGGACGGCGGCGAGCACTATGAAAGGGTCCGCCCCGGCTACCCTGAAGAATCGGCCGGCTGGCTGATCCCACCGGGCGCGCAGGACGCCGCGGACATCGGCGCGGGGACCGGAAAGTTCACGGCACTGCTGGTCGGGCGCGGCCTGCGCACCGTGGCGGTGGATCCTTCGGCGGACATGCTGGAGCAGCTGCGCCGGACCCTGCCCGGCGTCGCCGCCGTCGAGGGCACCGCCGAGAACACCGGCCTCGAGCCGGAAGCCTTTGACCTCGTCACGGTCGCCCAGGCGTGGCACTGGTGCGATCCTCTCCTGGCGAGCACCGAAATCGCCCGGATCCTCCGGCCGCACGGCGTCCTGGGCCTGGTCTGGAACCAGCTGGACACCTCGGTTCCCTGGGTGCACCGGCTCTCCCGCATCATGCACGCCGGCGACGTCCTCAAGCCCCATTTCAGGCCCGCGGTGGGCCCGGAGTTCACCGGGCTGCAGAGCCACCTGACCCGCTGGGAGGATCGGGTGACTACCGAGGACATCATGGACCTGGCGAAATCCCGCAGCTATTACCTGGCAGCCCCGGAGGCCACCCGGACCAAAGTCCTGGACAACCTCGACTGGTACCTGCACGGGCATCTGGGCCATAACCCCGGCGGGATCCTCAGGCTCCCCTACCTGACGCAGACCTGGCGGGCCTTCCGGGGCTGACTGTTACCTGCCGCATTGCACGGGACCCCCGAGGGGCCTATTGTTTCGGTATGCCTAATAATTATTGGTAGGCATACAAAACTTCGTCCCGGCTGCCCATCAGCCCGGGACCACCGCGTCAATGCGGACGCGCCGACATCACGGGAGCTTGCAGTGCTGGAAGCAACAGGACGGGAACCACGTTCCATGGATGCGCCGGGCCGGAAAAAGCGCGGGGCGCGCCGGGCGCTGCTCGGGCTGCTCGGACCGGCCTTCGTGGCCTCGATTGCCTACGTGGATCCGGGGAATGTCGCCGCCAACCTGACCGCCGGCGCGCAATACGGCTACCTGCTGGTCTGGGTCCTGGTCGCCGCGAACATCATGGCCGTGCTGGTCCAGTACCAGTCCGCGAAGCTCGGCATCGTGACGGGCAAGAGCCTGCCGGAGATCCTGGGCGAGCGGCTCAAGCCGTTCTGGCGGCGCGCCTTCTGGGTCCAGGCCGAGATCGTCGCCGCGGCCACCGACCTCGCGGAGGTCGTCGGCGGGGCGATCGCCCTCTACCTGCTCTTCGGCCTCCCCCTGCCCCTCGGCGCCGTGATCGTCGGCGGCGTATCGATGCTGCTCCTCGCGGTGCAGGCCAGGAACAAGCAGCGGCCCTTCGAGTTCGTCATCATCTTCCTGCTGGGCATCATCACCATCGGCTTCCTGGCCGGACTGTTCATCAGCCCGCCCGACGCCGGCGGGGTCCTGGCCGGACTCATGCCCGGCTTCCAGGGCCCGGACACCGTCCTCCTGGCCGCCAGCATGCTCGGGGCCACCGTGATGCCGCACGCCATCTACGTCCACTCGGCACTCTCCCGTGACCGGCACCGCCCGAACCCGCACCTCCACGTTCCCGTGCCTGCCATGGCCCGACTGGTCAGGGCCACCCGGCTCGACGTCGTCGTGGCCCTTGCCGTCGCCGGGGTGGTCAACATCGGCATGCTGCTGCTGGCGGCGTCGACCCTCGGCGGGGTGGACGGGACCGACACCATCGAGGGGGCGCACGCCGCGATCACGGCCAGCCTGGGCCCGGTCGTCGGCGTCGTCTTCGCCGTCGGACTGCTGGCCTCCGGCCTGGCCTCCACCTCGGTGGGCTGCTACGCCGGCGGCACCATCATGCAGGGCCTGCTCAAAATCCGGATCCCGCTGATGGCACGCCGCGTCGTGACCCTGATCCCGGCCGTTGTGCTGCTCTCCGTCGGGTTCGACCCCACCTGGGGGCTGGTCCTCAGCCAGGTGGTCCTGAGCTTCGGCATCCCCTTCGTCCTTGTCCCGCTGGTCGTCCTGACCAGCAGCAAAGCACTCATGGGCCGGTTCGCGGACGGCCTGGCCCTGCGCGTCGCCGCCATCATCAGCGTGGTGCTGGTGGTGGCCCTGAACCTGGTCCTGCTGTGGCTGACGTTCTCCGGCGCCGGCGGACGGTAGGCTTGGGTCTGTGAAGACCGGTACGCCCTCCTCCTCGATCGAGGACTACGTCAAGGTCATCTACTCTTTCACGGAGTGGCAGGACAAACCCATCAGCTCCACGCAGCTCGCGCAGCGGCTGGGCGTCGCCAACTCCTCCGTCTCCGAAATGGTCCGCAAGCTCAAGGACCAGGGCCTCGTGGACCACCAGCCGTACAGCGCCATCACCCTGACGGGGGACGGCGTCCGGCTGGCGGTGTCCATGGTCCGGCGGCACCGGCTGATCGAAACCTTCCTCGTCGAGGAGCTCGGCTACCGCTGGGACGAGGTCCATGACGAGGCCGAACTGCTCGAACACGCCGTCTCCGACACCTTCATTGAACGGATGGCCGCCAAACTGGGGAACCCGGTGCGGGACCCGCATGGCGATCCGATCCCGGCGGCCGACGGATCCGTCCGGATGCCTGCCGCCCACCGGATGAACGAACTCGACGCCGGCCACACGGGCCGGATCACCCGGATCAGCGACGAGAACCCCGAGCTGCTCCGCTACCTTGCCGCCGAGGAGATCGACCTGGACGCCGAGGTTGAGGTGCTCGGCCGCAGGCCGTTCGGGGGCCCGCTCGTGGTGCGGATCGGCTCCGGCGGGACCCCGCGCGAATTCGACCTCGCCGAGGAGGTCGCGTCCGCCCTCTGGGTGCACAGCGAGGACGCCCACGCCGGCTGCAGTGTCTCCGGTCCCTGAATGCCGGACCCTGAATGCCGGACCCGGCGTCCGGGGGCCGTGCCGTGACACGCCCCGGCCTTCCGGGCTGGCGGGCCTGGGCGGCCGTCGCCGCCGGCGCGCTGCTCGGCACCGAACTGCGCTACGCCGCCGGCCAGCTCTTTCCCGAGCCGGCAGGTGCCGTGCCGTGGACGACCCTGGCGATCAACGTCGTGGGGAGTTTCGCCCTGGCCACCCTGACCACCATCTGGATCGCACGGCCCAGGACCGCCTTCTGGCTCCGGGCCGGGCTCGGTCCGGGCCTGCTGGGCTCCTTCACCACGTTTTCGGCGCTCGTGATCTCGATCGACCAGCAGCTCCGCGCCGGCTTCCATGCGACCTGGCTGGCCTACCTTGGGCTCTCGCTCGTGCTGGGGCTGGGGGCCGCGGCCGCCGGCTGGAAGACCGGCAAGGCCATCGCTGACCGGCGCGGGGACGCCTCATGATGACGGCGCTGCTGGTGGGGATCTTCGGTGTGGCCGGCGCCTTGCTGCGCTTCGCCGTCGACTCCTGGTTTGCCCACCGCCCCGGACCCCACCCGCACTGGCCCTGGGCCACGCTCACCGTGAACCTCGCCGGGTCCTTCATCATCGGCCTGTCCATCGGCGTGACCGGCCGGCTGGATCTCGGCCCCGACTGGCACGCCGTTGTCGCCACGGGCCTGGCCGGGGGCCTGACGACGTTCAGCTCGTGGACCACCGCGACGGTCCGCCTGGTCAGCGAGGGGCGGTACCGGGCCGCGGCCCTGAATGTGGCCGTGAATCTCCTCGCGGGCCTCGCGGCGGCCGCGCTCGGCGTCGCCCTGGCCGGCTAGGGCGCCGGCCGTCGACGTCCGGGTTCCGGATGCCGACAGCGGAGGTCAGCGCCCCGACGACGAACAGTGCCGCGGTTACCGCGACGGTGTTGTGCAGGCCCGACGTCGTGATCACCGGCCCGGTGATCAGCCCGGCGGCGGCGATTCCCACGAGTCCTGCGATGCGCGCGACGGCGTTGTTGACGGCCGAGCCGATACCGGCCTCCGCCGGATCCACCGCCCCCAGGATGGCGGACGTCAGCGGCGCCACGGTCACGGCCAGGCCCACCCCGAAGACCACCAGCCCGGGCAGGACCTGCCCGACGTAATCCAGCGGCAAACCCACCCTCAGCAGCAGCAGGAAGCCGGCCGCGCACAGCAGCGGTCCGGCCGTCATGAACCAGCGGGGGCCGGAACGGCCGGCGAGGGCGCCCATCCGGGCCGACAGGATGAGCAGGATGAGGGTCGAGGGCAGCAGGGCGAAGCCTGCGGCCGTGGCACGCAGGCCGGCCACCTGCTGGAGGAAGAGGCCCAGGACGAAAAAGCCCAGGGACAGCGCCCCGTAGATCGCCGTCGTCGCGAGGTTTCCCCAGCCGAAATTGCGCACGGCGAAGAGCCGCAGCGGCATCATCGGGGCCGGGGTCCTGGCCTCGTGGAGGATGAACGCGGCGAGGACCGCGGCGCCGGCGGCCAGGGGCAGCCAGACCTGCGGGGCGCCCCAGCCCAGGCTGCCGCGTTCGATGAAGGCGTAGACGATGCCGCCGAGCCCGACAACCGCCAGGATCGTTCCTGCGACATCGATCCTGCTGCCGGGGGGCCGCTCCAGCTCCAGTCCGCGCAGCCGGCGCAGCGCCGGCAACACCGCAACTGCCGGCACGATGTTGAGGAAGAAGATCACCCGCCAGGTCAGGAGGTCCACGGAGAGTCCGCCGAGCACGGGCGCCGCGACGATGGCTCCGGAGGTCCAGGCCGACCATTTGCCGATCGCCACGGACTGGGCGGGGCCGCTGAACACTGTCACGATCAGGGCGAGGGAGCTGGGCACCAGCAGGGCCCCGGCGACGCCCTGCAGGGCACGGGCCACAACCAGTGCCTCTCCGTTCCAGGCGAGGCCGCAGAGCAGCGACGTAACCGTGAAGCCGACGAGACCCCACCGCAGGACCCGCACCCGGCCGAACTGGTCCGACAGGGAACCCGCAACGAGGATGAGTGCCCCCAGGGTCAGCAGGTACCCGTCCACGACCCATTGCTGGACCACCAGTCCGCCGCCGAGTTCCCGTCCGATCGCCGGCAGGGCAAGGTTGACCACCGAACTGTCCAGAAAGGCCATGAACGACGCGACGATCGCGACGTACAGTACGCGTTTCTCGACGGCGGTCATGGCTGTGGCGGGGATTCCGGACATGGCTGCTGCCTTCCAAGCTGCCTTCCTCGCTGCCTCCCGCACTGCCTTACTCTGCCGGGCGGCACCGGGTCTGTGATGAGCCTAACACCGGGCCGCCGGGGCTGGTCCCCGGCCCTGCCGCGGCCCGGCCATCCCGTATCGTTGAAGGATGGTTACCCGACGTGAAGCAGCCCAGATCCTCGACATTCCGCTGGAAATGGCACACCGTCACGGCATCCCGTCCCGCCTTTCCGACGCCGAACTCGGCGAGCTGCTCGACAACCCGCCGGCGTGGCTGGTCCAGTCCAAGGCGAACCGGACGGGCAAACGCCCGGTCTGGGTCCAGCTGACGTGCGCCGTTTGCGGTTTCTCCGAGGCGGCCCGGCCGAAGAAGTGGTGGCCGGAGTTCACCTATGTCTGCTGCGCCGACCACGCCCCGTACGAGGTCCCGGAAGCAGCCGCGGGTCTGGTGCGCAGCGAGTACGAGGGCGTGGGGAGCCGATTCGTCGGCATCGTGGACGTCGCGGTGCCCGAGGCGTAACTTAAAAGCACGGGGCCATTCCGGGCCCCACGCCGTTAGGGAGTGGACCATGCCTGACAAATCGCCGCACAAGAGCCTGGGCAAGAAACCGGTGAAGACCATCAAGGAAAAACGCGCCGAGAAGAAGACCAAGAACGTCGCGGAGATCCACGCGGACCCGGTGGCACACATCAAGAAGCGCGGATAGCCAAGGGCCGGCCATCCGGGGCCGGCCGGCAACACAAAAGCCGTTAACCAAGGTGCCGTTAAAACCAAAAGGCCGGAAGCATCCGCTTCCGGCCTTTTGTACTGTACTACGGGGTGGAGCTCCGTCTCCGGCGCTCCCATGGTGGAGATGGGGGGAATTGAAACCGTCAAAACGGCCGAAAAGCTCCCCTCGTGAAGCAGGAACCCCCGGAAAATCAAGGGTGCTGGGTCACAAATCCGGGATCAGGCCTGTTGCACCGAACCCGACGAAGGCGAAGAACGCGGCCATGACCCACCCGCGCAGGGCGGGCACCATTCCGATGATCTTCCTCATGCTTTCTCGTCCTTTCATCAGGGCGTCGGGACTACCTGGGCCGGTACACATCGGCGCGGTGATCGATTCGCAGGACGCTGATGCTGCCATGTTCCTCATCAATGGAGTACAGGATGCGGTAGGGGCCGCGCCTGGCCGAATGGAAGCCGGCCAGGTCCCGCTCCAGGGCTTTGCCTACCCGTTGCGGGTTTCTGGACAGGTCGCCGTAGGCGAATTCGATGATGGCCGTCACGATCCGGGGAGGCACCGACTGCAAGTCCCGGCGTGCCGTGGGCGAGAAAATGACCTCATACGCCACCGGCGCTCAGCGCTGGTGCTTGGGGACGCCGAACTCTGCCCTGATCTGTTCCTCGGCGAGGCCTTTGCCCTCCGCTATGTCCTTCTGGGCCCGGGCAAGGTCTTCCCGGATGTTGGGCTGGGAGAGCCAGAACAGGGTTTCCTGCAGCGCCTCCCATTCGTCGGTTCCGATGATCACGGCCGCGGGAACACCGTTCTTGGTGATGACCACCTGGTCATGGGTCACGGATGCGGCGTCCACGAGCTCGGAGAGCCTGGCCTTCACGGCGGAAAGCGGTAGAGTTTGCATGAGTTAAGTGTAGTCTGAATTCTGGTCATAACAAGACTGGAATTTCACTGAGCGCGGACGTCATGTCGAGTAACTCGTCGTGAAACCTGAGTGATTCCTGCTTTCCATAGGTTCTCGAGCGGCCGTCTTCGGGCGTAGAACTCTTCGGCGGTTTCGCCCGTGTGTACATGAGTTCGCTCTGTACCGTTCTGTCCTCGTTCGCTTCCATGCCTGTCCCGTATCGGTGCCATTTCTCGCCAACAAAATCGGGCCTTCCGCCAACAGGCAAAAGAAAACCCCTAGATCACAAGGATCTAGGGGTTATCTTATGTGGAGATGGGGGGAATTGAACCCCCGTCCGATGTCGTGTTGTCAGGGCTTCTCCGGGCGCAGTTTGCGTCGGATTTTCTCGGCCCCGGCCATGCTGCAAACAGCTGGCTGATCCGGGCCCAGTCATCTAAGAGTCCCGTTCACCCCGATGACGGAGGTAAACAGCAGTGGCTATCTAAATGACGCCAGGATCCGGGGCAATAGCAACCTCGGGCTGACGGACTGTCTTACTGCTTAGGCAGCGAGAGCGAAGTCAGTGCGTTTTGATTCGGCACTTATTGGTTTGCAGACAGCGTTTACGAGATAATTCTGCATCCTCGGCCCGCTTCACCTGTCGCGACTAACATCGTCGAAACCGATCATCCCCGTATTTTTTTATCAAACCCGTTGGGAACCTCACGGATCCTTCCCGGACTACCAAGCATAACGCATACCCGGCCGGGATCATTCCCTGCCCCTGTTTCTGCCCTGTTGCTGCCCCCGCGGGGCTGGCACTATTTGCGGTTCCGCTCGCGCATGACCCTAAGGGCTTCGCGCTTGTCCTGCTGTTCGCGCAGCGTCTGGCGCTTGTCGTATTCCTTCTTGCCGCGTGCGACGCCGATTTCCACCTTGGCCCGGCCGTCCAGGAAGTAGAGCTGGAGCGGGACGATCGTGAAGCCCGATTCGCGGATCTTGTGCGAGATCTTGGTCAGCTGGTCCCGGTGCAGCAGCAGCTTGCGGCGCCGGCGCGCGGCGTGGTTGGTCCAGCTCCCCTGGTTGTACTCCGGGATGTGGATGCCCTCCATCCACAGCTCGTCGTTGTAGAAGGTGCAGAAGCCGTCGACCATCGAGGCATGGCCCTCGCGCAGGGACTTCACCTCGGTGCCCATCAGGGCGATCCCGGCCTCGTAGGTGTCAAGGATGTGGTAGTCGTGCCGGGCCTTGCGGTTGGTGGCCACTACCTTACGGCCACTTTCTTTGGGCACGGTAGAACTCCTCGGATCTTTCGGTGGCTCACTCCGGCCGGGGTGGCGCGGAGTCCTTCCAGTTTAGAGCAGGTTCATCGGGTCCACGGCGCGGCCGTTGAGCCAGGTCTCGAAGTGCGAGTGGCAGCCGGTGGAGTTGCCGGTGGTGCCGGAGTAGGCGATGAGCTGGCCCTGGCTGACCTGCTGGCCCGGCGAGACCGTGACGGAGGTGTTGTGGTAATAGATCGTGGTCAACGAGTTGCCCTGCACGACGCCGTGCGAGATCTTCACGTTGTTGCCGCCGCCGTCGTTGGCCCAGCCGGCCGAGTACACGGTGCCGGCCGCCGCGGCGTAGACGGGGGTGCCGCAGGCGGCACCGAAGTCGATGCCGGTGTGCATGTACCCGCCCTGGCCGTAGAAGTCGATGGTTCCGGCCGGCGTCGCGCGCCAGCCGAACCCGGAGGTGATCGGGATATTGCCCGGAAACGGGTGTTGCAGGCCGAAGGCCGACGGCGAACCCTGGGGCGGCGCGACGTACGGCTGCGTGGCCTGGCCCCTGGCGCGCGCTGCCGCGGCGGCCGCTTCGGCGATGCGCCGCTGCTCGGCTTCCCAGGCTTCGCGGAGCTTCCGGTCCCGTTCGGCGATGTCCGCCGCGACGGCGTCCTGCTGGGACTTGACCTGGGCCAGCTGGGTCTGGATGCCGGGCTTGGCTGCCTGCAGCTCGGCGTCGAGCCTGGTGGTGTCGGCGATGAGCTTGTCCACCTGTGCCTTCTTGGCTTCGGCTTCGTCCCGGGCGGTCTTCTCGCGCGCCAGCGCGGCGTCGGCCTTCGCCTTAAGGTCCGTGATTTCCGCTTCCACGGCCTCGAGACGGGCCTGGGAGTTGACGTTGGTGGCGTTCTGCTGGGTGAGCTTGTCCATCGCGGAGTTCTGGCTGCGCATCGCCTGGTCGGCCAGGTCGATGCTGTCCGTCAGGCTTCCGCCCTTGTTCGAACCGAAGAACAGCGACAGGTTGGAGGGCACGCCGCCGGACTTGTAGGCCTGGCTGGCGATCTGTCCGATCAGCTTCCTGGTGTCGGAGATCTTCTGCTTGTCGGTCTCCAGCTGCTGGGTGATCTTGGCCTTGTTCTGCTGCGCGAGATCAACCCGCGCCGCCAGGGCCTCCACTTCCTTGACGGCACCGGCCACCCTGCCCTGGGCGTCAAGGAGGGCCTGCTGCGCGCCGGGCAGCTGCCCCTGGTACAGGACCAGGTCCCCCGCGGCCTGGGCGATCTTGGAATCCACGAATTCGAGGGAATGCTGGACCCGCGCCGCCTCGTCCCGGAGTGCGGCCTGCTGGTCCTCGAGGTTGTCGGCGAACGCCACCGGGGTTGAGGCGCCCATGCTCGCCGCCAGGAGCAGCGCCAGGGCGGCGCTGACCATGCGGCTGCGACGTCCGGCAGGGACGGGCCCTGCGAGACAAGGGCGCGGACCGGGCCGTGGGGCCGGGCGAACCATCGGTGTCATAAGCATTCCCTTTTCGTTGCGCACTGCTAGACCCTCAAGTACCGGCGGAGGGTCAGCAGAGATGATGTTCCGGCCAGCAGCACGCCCAGGCCGATCAGGGCCGGGGCCAGGAGCAGCGTCTGGGCAGGTGAAATGAAGGCGGTGTCGGGATACTGCTTGGCGAGGTACTCGCCGAGGAAGAAGTGCGCCGCTGCCCACAGCGTGCCCGAGGCCAGGGCCGCACCGATGACGGCCGCGATCACACCCTCCAGGATGAACGGCAGCTGGATGACCGCCTTGGAGGCACCCACGAGGCGCATGATCCCGGTTTCGCGGCGGCGGCTGAATGCGGAGAGCCGGATCGTCGTCGCGATCAGCAGGATGGCGCAGACAATCATCACGCCGGCGACGCTCACCGCCACGAGGGACGCCGCGTTCATCACGGAGAAGAGCCGTTCGAGGAGCTGGCGCTGGTCGATCACGGATTCCACGCCGGCCTGGGAGGAGAAGGTCTCGCTGATGATCTGGTACTTTTCCGGATCCTTCAGGTTGATCCGGAACGACGCCGGCAGCTGGTCCGGCGTCACCGATTCCACGATCGGGGAATTGGAGAACTGTTCCTTGAAGTGCCTGTAGGCATCGTCCTGGGACTCGAACGCGAAGTCGTTGACGTACTGGTGGACCGCGGACGACTCGAGGAGCGTGCGCAGGTTGGCCTGCTGTTCGGCCGTGACCGGGCCGGTGGCGCAGCCGGCCGCCGTCGACCCGTCGCTGCACAGGAAGATGGCCACCTGGACTTTGTCGTACCAGTAGCCCTTCATCTGGTTGATCTGCAGCTGCAGCATCCCGGCGGCGCCGACGAAGGTCAGGGACACGAAGGTCACCAGGATGACGGAGACCACCATGGACACGTTGCGTCGCAGGCCGCTGCCGATCTCGCCGAGGACGAACGCAAGCCTCACAGCGTGCCCTCCGCCGCGGCGCGCGCTTCGGCGCGTGTTCCGCTGCGCGGGGACGCGGCCACCGGCTCCGGCCCGGGGTCCCGGCCGCTGGCATCCTTGAGCCGGCGCGACTGGCCGACCACCGGAATCATGGAGGTGTAGAGGGCCCGGGCCTCGTCGCGGATCACGACGCCGTTCTTCAGCTCCACGACGCGCTTGCGCATCTCGTTGACGATGTCGTCGTCGTGGGTGGCCATCACGACGGTGGTGCCGTTCTGGTTGATCTTGTCCAGCACGCCCATGATGCCCATGGAGGTGGTCGGGTCCAGGTTTCCGGTGGGCTCGTCGGCCAGCAGGATGCCGGGCCGGTTGACGACGGCGCGGGCGATCGCCACGCGCTGCTGCTCGCCGCCGGAGAGTTCGTGGGGCAGGCGGTTCTCCTTGCCCTCCAGGCCGACGGTCTTGAGGACCTCCGGGACGGTGTCGCGGATGACGCTGCGGCTCTTGCCGATGACCTGCATCGCGAAGGCGACGTTGGCGAACACGGTCTTCTGGGGCAGCAGCCGGAAGTCCTGGAAGACGACGCCGATGCCGCGGCGGAGCCGCGGGACGCGCCAGCTGGAAATGTTCGCCACGTTCTGGCCGGCCACGTAGACGGCGCCGGAGGAGGCGCGGTCCTCCTTGAGGACCAGGCGCAGGAAGGTCGACTTGCCGGAGCCGGAGGCGCCGACCAGGAAGGCGAATTCACCACGGTCGATCTCGAGGTTGATCGAGTCCAGCGCCGGACGCGCGGTCTGGTCGTAGACCTTGGTGACATTTTCGAAGCGGATCATGGCCCTAAATGCCCTGCAGGCACGGCCTTGCGGCCCAGTTCTGCCGCCGGGGCGCGGGCTTTCGTTTAGGGGAAGTAGGGCTCCGGCTCCTTGACTATACGCACGGGCACCGGCGCGGCGGCCGGAGCCGTGGGGGCGTGTCGCGGGATTGTCAGGGACCTCCCAGCCGAGGCGCCCCGGGCCTACCTGTCCGCGTTGCGGTTGTCGGTCCGCCAGCGGATGCCCGCGTCGATGAAGTCGTCGATCTCGCCGTCGAACACCGCCGAGGTGTTTCCGACCTCGTGCTCGGTGCGGAGGTCCTTGACCATCTGGTACGGATTGAGCACGTAGGAGCGCATCTGGTCGCCCCACGAGGCCTTCACGTCACCGGCGAAGGCCTTCTTTTCGGCGTCCTCCTGCTCCTTCTTGAGCAGGAGGAGGCGGGACTGCAGCACGCGCAGGGCCGCCGCACGGTTCTGCAGCTGCGACTTCTCGTTCTGCATGGAGACCACGGTCCCGGTGGGGATGTGGGTCAGGCGCACGGCGGAGTCGGTGGTGTTGACCGACTGGCCGCCCGGACCGGAGGAGCGGAAGACGTCGACGCGGATCTCGTTGTCCGGGATGTCGATGGAGTCCGTCTGCTCGATCAGCGGGATCACTTCCACGGCGGCGAAGGAGGTCTGGCGGCGGCCCTGGTTGTCGAAGGGGCTGATCCGGACCAGGCGGTGGGTGCCGGCCTCGACGCTCAGCGTGCCGTAGGCGTAGGGCGCCTTGACCTCGAACGTGGCGGATTTCAGCCCGGCCTCTTCGGCGTAGGAGGTGTCCATGATGGTGGTCGGGTAGCCGTGGCGTTCGGCCCAGCGCAGGTACATCCGCATGAGCATCTCGGCGAAGTCCGCCGCGTCCACGCCGCCGGCCCCGGCCCGGATGGTGACCACGGCTTCACGCTCGTCGAACTCGCCGGACAGCAGGGTGACCACTTCGAGGTCCTTCAGGGCTTTCCGGATCGATTCCAGCTCGGTGGCGGCTTCGCCCATGGAGGCGGCGTCATCCTCATCCTGGCCCAGCTCGACCAGGACTTCGAGGTCGTCGATCCGCGAGACGAGCGAATCCAGGCGTGCCAGTTCGGACTGGCGGTGCGAGAGCCGCGAGGTGATCACCTGGGCGGCCGCTGGATCGTCCCAGAGGTTGGGCTCACCGGCGCGCTCGCTCAGTTCAGCGATGTCTTCCTTCAGCGCCTCGACATTCGAAACGTTTTCGATGGAGGCGTAGGTGGCGCGCAGCGCGCGGATTTCTGCTGGAAAATCAATGTTAGCCATGGTTTTTTAACCCTACGCTATCCGTGCGAGCCGCCCGTCCGGCCCGATGCCCTATCACTTGGGGTTGCCTAAGGGCCGTGTTGGCAGCCTCTACTGATAGGGCAACCAGACTGATGGGCTTTCGGGGCTAGCGCGTGAGCCGGGAGCGCGCCGTCGAGCTCGCCTCGATCCTGATGCCGTCCGGGACCAGGAAGTTGACCACCGGCGGGTGGACGGCGGCGGTCAGGACCACGACGGCGGTGGAACCGTCCGGGCTCCCGGTGCCCGGCGCGACGGCCAGGCCGGTGAACCGCGTGAAGGAACCGTTGCGGGCCAGATGGTCGACGGCGGCGCTGCGCACCCGGCTGCCGCTGAGGACAGCGGTGGGGCTGCCGCCGGCGCTTTCGAGCTGTCCCAGCGTGAAGCTGTCCGCCGCGGCCACCGAGGCGCCGTCCGCCAGCGAGAGGAGCTTTTTGTGCTCGATGTAGACGCTGGACACGCCCGTCACGACCGTCGCGGCGAGCAGGGCCAGCAGGACGTAGCCGATGATCAGCACGCTCATCTGGCCGGCTTCGCGTTGACCCCGTGGGGGCACGGCGTGGCGGCTCCGGCGCGGGGCCGGACTCGTGCCCGGACGGCGCGAGGGCTTCATCTGAAGCGTCCGACCGTCTGGGTGGCGGAGGCGGTGAGGTGGCCCGCGGTGAGGCGGAGCGCATCGCTGAATGGCACAAACGGCAGCGGCACCGCCAGGTGGACGGTGACGGTCACGGCCGAGCCGGCGGCCGCGCAGTCCGACGGTTCGCAGCTGGTGTCCATGCTGGCGTTCTCCGCCGCTTGCCCGTAATCGGCGAGCGCCAGAAGGACGGCCTGCTCCGCGGCTGCCCGGCCGCTCGCCGCATCGGGCTGGGAGACATAGATCTTGGCGGCCTGGTCCGCGGCGCCGACGACGGCGAACGATCCGCCCTGGAGCTGTCCCACGGTGATGATGAAGTAGACGAGCGGGACCATCAGCAGCAGGGAGAGGAAGGTGAACTCGACCACCGCACTCCCCCGTTCCGCGCCGTCAGGCGCTTCCGGTTCATCGCTGGATGGCGGCATGTCCTGACACCTCCAGCAGCGCACGGGGACCAATCAGCCCGATCACCGGCAGCGGGGCACGGACGGTCACCTGCAGGGTGCGGATGCCCTGGTACGTGGATTCAGAGGTGCTGACGTCCGTGGCGAAGTCGGGATTGAGGGCCATCCCGATCAGCTGTGCCGTCCGGGCACGGGCATCCTCGGAGTTGCGGTCAGCGAGCGTACCGTAGCGGGCGCCCGAGGCCGCAGCGTCAATGAGCGTATTCCGGATATGAAGGACCAGGGTGAGCTGGATGATGGCAAGAAAGAACATCGTCAGCAGCCCGCCGACCAGGACGAAGTCCACGACCGCCGAGCCGCGCTCGCGGGCGCCGCCGCAGCCGGGGGCCACGACCGGGCAGGCCGGGGGTTCGCGCCGCCTCCGGTTCCGATAACGCCGGCGGCCCCAGCCGCCGCCCGGTGCGCCCATTGGCTACTGACCGACCTTGTTCATGGCCTGGTTGAAGAGCGCCTCGAGCGCCGGGCCCGCGAGCGCCAGGAGGGCTGCGACCAGCACGGCCGACATTAACGTAATCATCACCCAGCCCGGCACGTCCCCGCGTTCGGGATGGTCCATGCCGCTGGCAGGATGTCCGGCCCCGCTACGCTTAGCAGTCGCGCTCCCCGGGGCGGAGGGCCGCCGGAGCAGCAGACTGATGGTGCAGATCAACAATGCAATGCGGATACCGGTGTTCTTCACTGGGTCCCCTTCTTCTGTTGGTTCAAACTTTGTGTTCGCCTGCTGCGGCGCTCCCTGTCTTGTTCCGTCGCCGGTGCTGTCCATAGCTCCTGCGCTGCCCGCCTCCATGCCGGTGCTCCGGCTGCCCGCCGCCGTTACAGCCCGAGGCTGATGGCAGCCAAGCCCGGAAACACGGCGAATACCACCGTGAGCGGAAGCACCCCGAAGACGAGCGGCACCATCATCCCGATTTCTTTCTTCCCGGCGGACTCCATCAGCTCACGCTTCGCCGTGTCCCGCACATCCTGGGCCTGGGCCCGCAGCACGTCCGCGAGGGGCGTCCCGCGCTCGACTGCCACGATCATTCCGTCCACGAAGCGGACCAGGGGGCCCAGCTCGGTCCGGGACGAGAACTCCTGCAACGCTTCCACCAGGGGCTTTCCGGCCCGGGTTTCGGCGAGCACGCGCGTGAATTCCCTTGACAGTTCGCCTCTGGCACTGCGGCAAACCCGGTCCAGTGCGCCCGTGGCACTTTCCCCGGCGCTGACCGCAAGGGCCATCAGCTCCGCCATGCTCGGGAACTCCGCCATCATGCGGGCTTCGCGCCTCCTGATCCGGGCACCCAGCAGGTAGTCGCTGAGCAGGAATCCGCCAATGGCGCTGCCGAGGACAGCCACGACGGCGATGAACGGGCTGAACCGTCCGGCGGCTCCGGCGAGCAGCACCACGGCGAGGGCCAGGACAAATCCCCCAACGGCCCAAAGGAGCTGTTCAGCCCGGAAATCCACTGCCGTTCTGGCAGTGCCTGCGCGGGCAAGACGCCGGTTCAGGGCCGCAGAGCCGAGGTTGAGCCTGCCGAGTGACGCGAGTCCGTCACGGAGCACGGGGCGAAGAATACGTTCGAGCGGGCCAAAGGGTGTGATGTTCTTCGGCGCGGCGCGCAGGAGCCCGGATTCCAGGTTGTGGGACCTGAGTTGGGGATGGAGGCGGTCGACGAAAGTGATCGGTCGCATGAACGGAAGCCTGACCAGCATCAGCCAGAGGCCACTGCCGAGGACTATTCCGCACGCCGTGGCGCTCGCCATGAGCCCTGTCACCGGAGGACCCTCGCGTCTTCCGGAAGGGCCCCGATGCGCAGCATGATGGCGTACGAGATCAGCGATACAGCGAGTCCGCCGAGCAGTACGGCGGCTCCGGCCGGCGTGTTGTAGGCCGCCACCGCTTCGGGCCGGCTCGCCAGCAGCACCAGGACAATCCAGGGTGCGGCGACTGCGAGCCGTGCTGCGTTGACCGTCCACGATTGCCGGGCCTCCAGTTCGCTTCTGGTGCGGGCCCCTTCCCGCAGGAATTCGCCGAGCGTGCCCAGCAGCCGGCCCAGGTCCGAGCCGCCTACCTCCCGGGTCAGGCGGAGGGCTTCGACGATCCGGTCGGCGACAGGATCAGCCAGGCGGTCCTTCAGCCGCGTGAGGGAAGGGTCAAACTGGCCGCCCGAGCGGTAATCGGAGCCGAAGTCCAGGAACACGTGACGGAGCTCCGACGGCCCCTTGTCCGCCAGCTGGATGAGGGCCTCCGGCAACGACAGGCCCGCCCTGATGGCCGAGCGGAGGTGGTCGACGACGTCGGGCCAGACCTGGCGCAGGACGGCCGCGCGCTTCCGGGCACGCCATCGCACGACGGCCATGGGCAGCCAGCCGCCGAACAGCCCGAAACATCCCGAGATCGGCCACGAGTGGGTCCCGGCGAAGAAGACGATGGTGGTAAAGGCCCCCACGCCGAGGCAGGTGGCCAGCAGCCCCGTCGCACTGACCTTTTCTATTCCTGCCGTGCGCAGCAGATCCTCCAGCCTGCTGGTCCGGGGAGCGGCCTTGGCGCCTTGCGGTTGCTCCCACGCGGACCACCAGACCAGCAGGAGCCCGGTGCCGGCCAGAACCCCGAGGAGCGGGGCCATCAGCGAGGCTCCAGCAGCGCCGCGACGTCGTACCCGGACCGCGCAAACTTCTCCGCAGCCGGCATCGAATTGGCCTTTGGCTGCAGCTGGCCATCGATCATCGCGAAAACCATGGACGATTCGATGATGCCGTTTTCGACTCTGCGTCCCAGCGACAGAATCTCCGTCACCTGTCTGCGCCCGTTTGCGTGCCTGCTGCAATGAACCACAAGGTCGATGCAGGAAGCCACGGTGGGGACAACGAAGGCACTGGAGATGTTCTCGCCCGCGAGCAGGGGCAGCGTGCAGATCTTCGTCACCGCATCATGCGACGAGTTCGCGTGGACGGTGCACATCCCGGGCAGGCCGGAATTAAGCGCGATCAGCATATCCAGGCTCTCGGCCTCCCTGACCTCACCCGCCACCAGCCGGTCCGGGCGCATGCGCAGCGCCTCCTTGACCAGCCGGCGCAGCGGGATCTCCCCCTCGCCCTCGAGGTTCGCCTGGCGGCACTGCAGCCCCACCACGTCCCGGAGGGGAAACTGTAGCTCGAAGATTTCCTCCACGGTGATGACCCGCTCGCGGGTGCCGATGCTCGCGGCAAGGCAGTTCAGCATGGTGGTCTTGCCCGCCTGGGTCGCACCGGACACCAGGATGTTGAGTCCGCTGGCCACGGCTGCGCCGAGAAACCGGGCCGACTGCGGCGTGAGTGTGCCCAGTTCCACCAGATGCTCCAGCCTGCTGGCCTTGACCCCGAACTTGCGGATGTTGATGGCCCAGTGGCGCCGGGTCACGTCCGGGATGACCACGTGGAGCCGGGATCCGTCCGGAAGGGCAGCATCGACAAAAGGGGATGACATGTCCAGGCGGCGGCCGGAGCTCTTGAGCATCCGCTCCACCACGTCCTTGACCTGCTGGTCCGTGAGGGACACAGAGGTCAGTTCCGATTCGCCGTTGCGTGCCACATAGATTTCGCTGGGCGCGTTCAGCCAGATTTCCTCGATCGCCGGGTCGTCCAGCAGGGGCTGCAGCGCCCCGAAGCCGGCGACGGCGTCGTAGACAAATCTGCGGGCCGTCTCCAGCGGGCCGATGGGAGGCAACGGGGCCAGGAGGGCCCGCTCGTCGTAGTCGCTGACCGCCGCCTCCACGAGGCGCCGGACTTCGCCGGCCTGCCGGAGGGGATCCAGGCCCCGGCGCCGGATCAGCTCGCGGACCTCATCCTCGACAATGCGCACAGCCTCCATGCGGCCCCCAATATGACGGCCGCCCGGGATAGGCGGCGGTGCAATTGGGTTAAAGCTAGGTTCCGGCGGCCACCCCGGCAAGGCTTCTGCGGGGTGCCTGTGGATAACCGCATGGCCTGCGGCAGAACAATTTTCCCATCCGTAACACCAGAAACAGTGGTTTCAGCTTTGTCCCGGTGTTAGGGTGGGCGCGACAAGTCAGACATTCTCGGACCCGGACCGCTTTCCCTGGCATTCACCGGGACCAGACCCACATGACGCGGCTCCGCGAGCGTGTCGTTGTTCCGGAGCGAAAATGAAGCGGACCCTGTTCCCCCCCAATAATCATCGCGGCCGCCGGTTCGGGGCTGTCCTCCTGGCCGCCTCGCTTCTTGCCGGGCCGGGGCTGGCGACGCCGGCAGCCGCCGTCGAGCCGTCACCCGCGCCGTCCGCTTCCGCGACATCGTCTTCCGCAACGTCGACTACCACCACAAGTGCCCCTGTTACCCCGGACCGCACGACGGCAGGCTACCGCGCAGCCATGGCCGCAGCGACCGCTGGAGGCGGAGCAGACATGGGCCAGGGGCTTCAGACTGGCCCGTCGTTGTTGACGGGCGGCAGGGCCAGGACTCTGACAACCCAGGGGACGTGGACTCCGACCTTCGGCGTGCAGGGCCTGGACGTCAGCGAACACCAACCCTCAGTCAACTGGCAGCAGCAGTGGAACATGGGTGCCAGATTTGCCTACATCAAGGCGACCGAGGGGAACTACTATACGAATCCGATCTTCGGTGCCCAGTACGACGGGTCCGCTGGCGTGGGAATGATCCGGGGCGCGTACCACTATGCAAACCCGGCGGCGTCGTCAGGGGCGGACCAGGCCCGGATCTTCGTGCAGAGCGGCGGCGGCTGGTCCGGCGACGGCTACACGATGCCGCCGGTCCTGGACTTTGAAGGCAACCCGTACGCAGGCCAGACGATCAACGGTTTCTACCAGGGCAACATTTGCTACGACATGTCCCCCGGTGATCTGACGGCCTGGGCCCGCGACTTCAGCAACACCATGCAGGGGCTGACGGGACGGGTCCCCGTCATCTACACCGGTTACTACTGGTGGAGGGATTGCGTAGGTAACCCTCCCGGCTTCGGTGACTCCCCGCTGTGGATCCCTTCATACCCCATTTCCGCCTCCAACAACGCCGGCCCGCTTCCCAGCAGCTGGAGCAACTACAGCATCTGGCAGTACAGCAGCACGGGACCGTTTGCCGGCGATTCCAATGTCTGGAATGGCGATCTGGCCAGCCTGAAGCGGTTTGCCACGGGCGTGCCGGGCGCGGCGAGCCAGTCAATTGCCGCTGCGGCTTCTTCGGCGACGTCGCTCGGAGCTCCGGTTTCGGGGATAGTGTGCGGCCAGCCGCAAGGAGGCTGCTACCAGGACTACCAGGGCGGGGCGATCATCTGGAGTCCCGCCACGGGCGCCCGCCCATCATCCGGCGACGTGCGCGCGGCCTGGGCCCGAACCGGATTCCTCGACGGCCCGCTGGGCTACCCGACGTCGGACGTTAACTGCGGCCAGCCGCAAGGAGGCTGCTACCAGGACTACCAGGGCGGGGCGATCATCTGGAGCCCGGCCACGGGCGCCCGCCCGTCATCCGGCGACGTGCGCGCGGCCTGGGCCCGAACCGGTTTCCTTGGAGGCCCGCTGGGGTACCCGACGTCGGACGTTATTTGCGGCCAGCCCTCCGGCGGCTGCTACCAGGACTACCAGGGCGGGGCGATCATCTGGTCCCCCCGCACGGGCGCCCACCCAACCTCCGGCGACGTACGCGCGGCCTGGGCCCGAACCGGATTCCTCGGAGGCCCCCTGGGATACCCGACGTCGGACGTTAACTGCGGCCTCCCGCAGGGCGGCTGCTACCAGGACTACCAGGGCGGGGCGATCATCTGGTCCCCCCGCACGGGCGCCCACGCCTCCACCGGCCCGACCCGGGCCGCCTGGGCAACGATGAACTTCGTGGCCGGCACGATGGGCTACCCCACGGGCGACCTGAGCTGCGGGCTCCCGCAGGGAGGCTGCTACCAGGACTACCAGGGCGGGGCGATCATCTGGTCCCCCGCCACCGGCGCCCGTCCCACCTACGGGGCGATCAGGGCCCGCTGGGCAACGATGAACTTCGTGGCCGGGCCGATGGGCTACCCCACCGGGGACGTCACCTGCGGCCAGCCCTCCGGCGGCTGCTACCAGGACTACCAGGGCGGGGCCATCATCTGGTCCCCCGGCACCGGAGCCCACGCCTCCACCGGGCCGACCCGCGCCGCCTGGGCCGCCACCGGATTCCTCGCAGGCCCCCTCGGCTACCCCACGGGCGACCTGACCTGCGGCCTGCCGCAGTCCGGCTGCTACCAGGACTACAAGGGCGGCGCCATCATCTGGTCCCCCGGCACCGGAGCCCGCGTTTCGACCGGGCCCATCCGCACAGCCTGGGCCGCCACCGGCTTCGTCGACGGGCCCCTGCGCTACCCCACCGGTGACGTGACCTGCGGGCAGCCCGGCGGCGGCTGCAAACAGGATTACCAGGGCGGTGTCATCTCCTGGTCTCCGACGCTCGGTGCGAGCGTCAAGCTCACACCGCTGGCGGCCGCCAAACCGTAGGCCTGTGGCGGTCACTGCGCCGCCTGCGGAGGTAAGAGTCCCTTAGTAGGACCGCACGCGAAGGCGCTCGGCGGGGCATCCATCGGTTAGGCAGGAGGTCTCAAGCCAGGTTCCCGTGTCCGCCAGAAATGCGGATTCCCGCTAACCGCACGCCCCATAATATCGGGGATAAAGTGTCGGCGTTTTGGATTAATTTCTGGTGAACGTGCCCATTGCGACGCAAAGAATGGCGACGAACGGCTGCCGACAGAAACGCCGCTTCCCGCGCCACCGACGTCGCCGTCTCCGCTATCGCGACGTCGAATGGAGCCTGCTGGCGGAATTATTTTCCGGCAGATGATTCAATTTGGGCATGTCCGGCACTAACAGGCTTCCCCGTGCAGAATTTGCCGCTAGTCTGGTTCCGGTCAAAGGCAGCTAATTGGGGGAACAAATGAACAAGATAAGACGACACCACCGAGCGGCGTGGGCCATTATAGGATCCATTTCGTTGATTGTTGCCTTTGGCTCGCCGGCCATTGCCGAGTCCGCGCCGGCCCCCGCGCCGCTCCCGTCGGCCACCGCCACGGTGACGCCGGGCAACTCGACCGCAACGCCGTCCGCCGGTCCGAGCGACCCGGCCCACGTCACCCCTGCGCCGACGGACACCGCGCCCCCGCAACCCGGACCCGCCACCCCGGCCGTTCCCAGCGAGCCAGCCGGATCCCCCGCCCGGGCCGAAGTTGCCGCCGAAGCGAACGCGGCCCTGTCCGCAGGGGCCCAGGCAATCCAGGACCGCTGGCAGGGTCTTGGTGCCGCGACCGGCACCCTCGGTGCCGCCAAGGCGCCAGCCACCTGCGGGCTGAAGGATGGCGGCTGCCTCCAGGACTTTGCCAACGGCACCATAGCCTGGACAGCCACCACGGGCACCCAGCCTGTCAAGGGCAACATCCTGGCCCGCTGGTCCGCCCTGAACGGCGTCGACGGCAAAATGGGCTACCCCACCAACCCCGAAACCTGTGGACTCCCCCAGGGCGGCTGCTACCAGGACTACCAGGGCGGCGCCATCATCTGGTCCCCCGCCACAGGAGCCCAGCCCACGTGGGGCCCCACCAGGGCCCGCTGGGGGACCCTCAACTTCGTTGACGGCCCCATGCGCTATCCCACGGGGGACGTGACCTGTGGCCTGCCCAAGGGCGGCTGTTACCAGGACTACCAGGGCGGCGCCATCATCTGGTCCCCCGCGACCGGAGCCCAGCCGTCGTGGGGCGCTACCCGGATGCGGTGGGCAACACTGAACTTCGTGAACGGTCCCATGGGCTACCCCACCAACGCCGAAACGTGCGGCCTGCCCCGGGGCGGCTGCTACCAGGACTACGAAGGCGGCGCCATCATCTGGAGCCCGGCCTCCGGAGCCCACCCGACGTGGGGGGCCATCCGGACGCGCTGGGCAGCACTCAACTTCGTCGACGGCCCCATGGGCTACCCCACCGGCGCGGAAACCTGCGGGCTCACGCAGGGCGGCTGCTACCAGGACTACCAGGGCGGCGCCATCATCTGGAGCCCGTCCACCGGCGCCCACCCGACCTGGGGCGCCACCCGAAGGGAGTGGGGAGCACGAAACTTCGACCGTGGTTCCCTTGGTTTCCCGACCGGAAGCGAAACCTGCAGCGGGGATCAATGCGTACAGTTCTACCAGTACGGAAAGCTCAGCTGGTCGCCGCAGACCGGCATTGGTTACTCCCTTTATCCGTCTAGCTACTGTGAGTCACTGAACCGCGGAGCCACACGATACCCCGGCGGAACGTCCCGCGTTTCCTTCGCCGTCGCCGAAAACTACCCCTCAACCCGGATCTCGTTCGTCAATTGCCTCCGGCAGAACGGCAGCTACGTCACCGAATGGAGCACCACCGGTTTCGACGGCGAAAGCGGATTCGCCCGCCCCGGCGTGGCATCCGGCCCAACGAGCAACAAATACTCCCCCACGGGCTCCTTCACGGTCACCGATGCTTTCGGATTGGGCAACCCGGGAACGGCGCTCAATTACCTCACGCTGAACCCGTACTCGCGCTGGGGCGGACGCCTGAATTCGAACTACAACAAGTACTTCGAGTCCAGTTCCGACATCTTCCCGGATGAGAACATGTGGTATTACGCCACCCGCCGATCGGGCGATTACAGGCAGGGCGCCGTTATCAACTACAACCGGGCCCCCGACTCACCGATCACCATGAATGCCGGTTTCGCGATTTTCCTCCACGCGAATCCCGTCCCCACCTGGGGGTGCATTTCGCTCAGTGAAAGCGACGTCGTGCGCTACCTCCGGACCGCCGCCCCCGGCGATCGGCTCATCATGGGCGTAGGCTCCGATGTCTTCCTCTAAGCGTCTTACCGGCGGATTCGCGGCATTGCTGATCCTGAGTGCCGCCACCGCGTGCACCTCGGGTGGCCCTGCACCCAGTCCCGCACCGGGCAGCTCCACCGTGGAGGCTTCGCCCACGAACGGCCCCACGGCCCCGATCACCGCGCGGGACGGCCGGACGGTCCTGCCGACGTCGGAATCCAACGCTTGCTCGCTCTTGAGCGAGGCGGCCATTCGGGACGCCTTGGGATCAGTCGCCCAAACTCTTCAGGCGCCCCAGCCGAGCGCGGACAGGCTCCCGGACGGGACGACCCAGGACTTTTGTCTATACCCCTTCGAAAATGGTGGCCCTACAACCAACGCCGTCCTCGTGGAAGTGCGCAATTATCCGACACCGCAGGCAGCGGCAGGTTCTGATCCGTTTGCACTCCTGATGAATGCCGAAGACCTCCCGGGGCTTCGGCAGCCGGCCAAGTACGCGGTCAACAGCCTGAGTGAATCGACAGAGTTCGTCGCGGCATCCCTTGAGGGGTCGCGCGTCGTCCGACTGGTTGCAGCGCTTCCGCCGGCGAAGGCCTGGGACCGGGCTGCCGGCAGGGAGCACATGAAAAAGCTCGCGACGGCGGCAGGGCTTTAGCCCGACGGGCGGCCAAGTGATCGGGCAGCATTCTACAAAGGAAAAAATGAAGCATTTACGGACAATGGCAGCACTCCTCACAGCGTTGCTGTTTTCGGTGGCAGTTGTCACTTCGGGGCCGCTTGCCCCGGCGAATGCCGAATCCGCCCCACCCGCGCCCGCTGAGGAGCACCCTGACGGCACTCCGACATCCGTCCACACTTTTGAAACTCCTCCCCCCGCGCGGGGGAAGGGAGACGTCCCCGCCGCCGGCATCGCCACAGAGGCGTTTTCCCTCGCCCGCACAGGAGATATCAAGGTCTCCCTCGTGACCGTGCAGCTCTCGGATAAATCCGAGGCCCAGACCAACTCGATTTCCCTGGCTGCCGCCAACGCCGCCATCGGGGTGGCGAGCGGCTACTGGAAAACCATGTCAAACAACCGGCTCTCGATCTCCGTGGCCAGCACCCGCACGGGCGTCAAGTCCTCGGCTGCTTCCTGGCAGTCCTACACCCAGATCATGGAAACCGTCACGCGTGAGCTCGGCTGGGTCAGCAATCCTTACACCGCCCTGGTCGTGTTTGTCGCTTCTCCGATGCTTTCATCGGGCGCTTATGGCGCCGGCTTCAGCACGGACGGCATCAGCGGCCGAGTGCTGATGCCGCTTCCCGGCAGCCTGACCAACAGCGTGATTACCCACGAATTCGGGCACGTCCTGGGCCTCATGCACTCCGATAGCCTGCAGTGCACGAGCGGGGCAACTGACGTGGCCACCCGGGCTGACGGCACATTCGCCGACTCCAGCTGCAGCATCCGCGAATACGGCAACACCATGGATCTGATGGGCGCGTCCCAGACGAGTCAGCCGACCATCAGCTCCAGCCTGTGGCAGTTCGGCGGATTCGGTCGCGGCGACGAGATTTTCGACGCCGGCACGGTGGGAGACCGGCGAAGCTTTACCCTGACAGCGTGGGCGGGAACTGCCGCCAACCGCGCCGTCAAGTTCAGGGATGCGATCAGCGGAGAGGTCTACTACCTGGAGCTGAGACTGCCGGTCGGCTACGACACGGCTACCGCCGTCGGCGGCAACCGCGGGGTGAATATCGTTCAGAACGGCGGCCGTACGGCAGCCAGCTCGGTCATCCTCATGCCAAGCTCCAAACCGTTTGCCGGCTACTACAGTCCGCAACACGCCTGGCAGGCCGGCCAGGTCTTCACCACCCATGCCGGCACAAGGGTCTCCATCGACTGGATTTCCAGCTCGGCCGCCGGCGTGACGATCGAATCGAATTACGCTGCCGCGAGCCAGGCGATTGCGGCCGTCGGTTCCTCGGCAGGGGTGCTTGGTGCCGCGACCTCGAAGGTGATCTGCGGGCTGCGCAACGGCGGCTGCTACCAGGACTACCAGGGCGGGGCGGTTATCTGGTCTGCGGCCACGGGGGCCCAGCCCACGTACGGCGCCATCAGGGCAAGTTGGGGGTCCCTGAACTTCGTGGACGGCCCCATGGGGTACCCGACGTCGGCCGAAATCTGCGGCCTGCCCCAGGGCGGCTGCTACCAGGACTACCAGGGCGGGGCCATCATCTGGTCCCCGGCGACCGGAGCCCAACCCACATCGGGTGCAATCCGGGGCAGGTGGGCGGCCCTGAACTTCGTGGACGGCCCCCTGGGATATCCAGCCAGCGGCGTGAACTGCGGCCAGCCTGGCGGCGGCTGCTACCAGGACTACCAGGGCGGGGCCATTGTATGGTCCGCTGCGACGGGCGCCCACGCCTCGACCGGTCCCATCCGGCAGGCCTGGGCAGGCACCGGATTTCTTGCCGGCCCGCTGGGATACCCCACCGGCGAGACAACCTGTGGCCTGCCGCAGGGCGGCTGCTACCAGGACTACCAGGGCGGGGCCATCATCTCCTCCCCCGCGACGGGAGCCCGCGTTTCGACCGGGCCGATCCGCGCCCGGTGGGCGGCTCTGAATTTCGTGGACGGACCCCTGGGATACCCCACCGGAGACGTGAACTGCGGGCTGCCGCAGGGCGGCTGCTACCAGGACTACAAGGGCGGAGCGATCATCTGGTCGCCCGCGACGGGCGCCCACGCCTCGACCGGACCGATCCGGCAGGCCTGGGCAGGCACCGGATTCCTTGACGGCGCGATGGGTTACCCCACCGGCGAGGTAACCTGCGGCCTCCCGCAGGGCGGCTGCTACCAGGACTACCAGGGCGGGGCCATCATCGCCTCCCCCGGCACCGGAGCCCGCGTTTCGAGCGGGCCCATCCGCGCCCGCTGGGCGGCTCTGAACTTCGTGGACGGACCTTTGGGATACCCTGCCGGAGACGTGACCTGCGGCCAGCCCGGAGGCGGCTGCTACCAGAAGTACAACGGCGGGGTCATCTCGTGGTCCGCGGGCACCGGGGCCCACGCCTCGAGCGGCCCGATCCGCACCGCCTGGGACAATACCGGGTTCCTTGGCGGCCCGATGGGGTACGCCACAGGTGAGGTCACCTGCGGCCTGCCCCAGGGCGGCTGCTATCAGGACTTCCAGGGCGGCGCGATCATCTGGTCCCCCGGCACGGGAACCCGCGTTTCGACCGGACCGATCCGCAGCGCCTGGGCAGCCACCGGCTTCCTCGACGGCCCCCTCGGCTACCCCACCGGTGAGGTCGCCTGCGGCCAGCCCGGAGGCGGCTGCAAGCAGGACTACCAGGGTGGCGTTATCTCCTGGTCCGCGGGTACCGGAGCCCACGCCTCCACCGGCCCGATCCGCGCCGCCTGGGCCGCTGCCGGATCCCTCACCGGCACCCTCGGCTACCCCACCGGGGACCTCACCTGCGGCCAGCCCTCCGGCGGCTGCTACCAGGACTACCAGGGCGGGGCCATCATCTGGTCCCCCGGCACCGGAGCCCACGCCTCCACCGGGCCGACCCGCGCCGCCTGGGCCGCCACCGGATTCCTCGCAGGCCCCCTCGGCTACCCCACGGGCGACCTGACCTGCGGCCTGCCGCAGTCCGGCTGCTACCAGGACTACAAGGGCGGCGCCATCATCTGGTCCCCCGGCACCGGAGCCCGCGTTTCGACCGGGCCCATCCGCACAGCCTGGGCCGCCACCGGCTTCGTCGACGGGCCCCTGCGCTACCCCACCGGTGACGTGACCTGCGGGCAGCCCGGCGGCGGCTGCAAACAGGATTACCAGGGCGGTGTCATCTCCTGGTCTCCGACGCTCGGTGCCAGCGTCAAGCTCACACCCCTGGCGGCCGCCAAACCGTAGGCCTGTGGCGGTCACTGCACCGCCTGGGGAGGTAAGAGCCCCTTAGTAGCACTGCACGCGAAGGCGCCCGGCGGGGGGATCCCGGCCGGGCGCTTTTGCGCGGGCGGGCAATGTACTCTTGACTCTAGAAATCCACCAGGCTGTAGAAACGGAAGACCACCCAAAGCGTATGGCGGCACCAAAAGAGATCTCGATGAGCCCCAAACAAACTACGGGAGGCCGCCCCGCCTCAGCTGTAGGCATTGGTTCCGCTGTTTCGGCCGGTACGGGCATACTGATCCTGTTTATCGCGAGCCACGCGTTGACGAAGGAAGAGAACTCCGAGTTCTTGTCGTTCTGGGCTGCACTGTTCTTCGTTTATGGAGTGATGGGCGGCGTCCAAACAGAGTCCACCCGGGCGGCGTCCGTGGTCGCCCTCAAAGGCATCACCAAAGGGCAGCGCCACCCCAGGCTGATCACGGCCGGATTAATCGGCGGGGCCATAGTCGCGGCGGTGATAGCCGCCCTGTCCCCTGTCCTGACGGCTTTCGAGTTCTTCCACCATTCGGAAATCATCTCGCTGGGTCTCGTCCTCACTGCCATCCTCTACGCAGGACACAGTGCCTTGGCCGGCACCCTTCAGGGAAGTGGCCACTGGTCCGTATATGGCCGGTTCCTCATTCTGGACGGCCTGCTTCGGCTCGTTTGCATCGGCGCCGCAGCCGCGTGGTCGCTGGGGCTCCTGGGCTTGGAGATCGCGTGCTTTTGCGCCTTGGGTGCATGGCTCCTGCTGCTGGCCTTCTCAAGAGTCGCCCGCCAGTCGCTGCAGGTCCGCGCTGACGTGCCACTTAGGAAGCTGCTGGCCCAGATCTTCCATGCAGTGGTGTCGTCGATCTCGTCCGCGGCCCTGATAGTCGCCTTTCCGCTCCTGCTCAAACTGACCACCCCCGCTGCTGTTTTCGAACAGTCGGCCCCCCTCCTGCTGGCCATTTCCATGACCCGGGCGCCCATCATGGTGCCCTTGCAGGCTTTCCAGGGCGTGGCAATCGCACACGTCGTGAGGGCGGGATCGGAGGGATGGCGGGCCCTCCACCGGCCTATCCTCATCCTCCTGGCGGTGGGAGGCCTGGGAGCGGTCCTGGCGTTCGTGGTTGGGCCGAGCTTGATGCTGCTGTTTGGATCGGGCTACGGCGTGAGCGGCATGACGCTTGCCCTGTTGACTCTGGCATCACTGGTCATGGCCGTCCTGACTCTCACCGGGACGGCGACGCTGTCCACGGGCCACCACCGGGCGTTTTCTTCCGGGTGGGCCTCAGCGACAGCAGTTGCCATCGCCATCCTGTTGCTCCCGCTGTCCCTCGAGGTCCGGTGCATCCTGTCCCTGACCATCGGGCCGGCTGTCGGCATCCTGGTCCATCTGCTCGCCCTGCGGAGACCGCCCGCGCCATCCGGCTCCAAGCCTGTACCGTCCGGACCTGCAACCTAGGGCCCCGGCGGTCGTAGAACTATCCGTGCAGGACGAACTCTTTCAGGCGCTCCAGCACGATGCTTCTCTCCAGATTGGCGAAGTGGTAGGCCTGGCCCCGCGCTCCAAACTCCCGACGCCGGTCAGCGGACATCCGGTACATGGCCCGGATGTTGTCTGCCAGGGCCACGGCATCGGCTGCTGGTCCGACGAAGCCGCACTTGGCGTCGTCTTCCACCAGGGTACGGACCTCGCCGTCCATTGCGAGTACCAGGGGGCGCCCCGACGCGATGTAGGACATCACCTTGGCAGGAACCGTGGCCTCCAGCAGTTCACTTTTCACCAGGCAGCCCACCAGGACGTCCGCCAGGGTCGTGTACTTGGGGATGTCACCGACGGGATGGTGTCCTTCGAAGCGGAACACCTCGCGCAGGCCGCGTCGCCCGACGTCGTTCTCGACGTCGCCGCGGCTCATGCCGTCCCCCACGATGACCCAGGAGATGTCCGTCAGTCCTTCGGACCTGAGGATCTCCGCCGCTTCAATCATGGTTTCAAAAGACTGTGCAGGACTGATGTTGCCGGTAAAAAGGACCTTGAACCCGTCGCCAAGCTGCTCAGCCAGCACCGGATCATGGATCTCCTGCTCGTAAAGACTCTCGCAGGCCTGCGGCACGACGGTGATCTTGTCATCCGGGAGACCCGTAATGTCCTTGATCCGGGCGCGCATCTGTTCAGAGAGGACAACAATCTTGTCAGGTTGCCGATAGTGCCAATGGGAAATCTTCTCGGCTATCCGGCGAAAAAACTTGTTCCGGACATTCAGGACCGAGAACAGGTTCTCGGGCCACAGGTCGAGCACGTACATGGTCGATTCAATCCCGCGCAACCTGGACAGGATTATTCCGGAGATCGACATCATCACCGGGGACAGTTGATAGAGGAAGATCTTATCGTACTTGCCGAACATGAGTCGAGGCAGGTGGAAAAGACTGGCGAAAGGGAAGGAGACGTAGTTCAGGAAAATCCTCAGGCTCGAATTATCACCGCGAGGTAGTTCTGGAGCGCGGTAAATCACCACCCCGTCGTGCTCTTCCTTATACGGGCCCCTCAGGGAATAACCCGGGAAGAACTCACCTTTGGGGTAGTTCGGCAGGCCGCAAAGAACCTCCACGTCCACGCCGCCGGCTACGAAGTAGTCGCAGATGTCGTTGATCCGAAACCCCTCGGGCCAGAAGTGCTGGCCCACGACCAGGACCTTGGGTGTGTGGCCCACTGCTATGAAGCCGCCTTGATCGAAGGCAACAGATCCTGGATATAGTCAGTGGTCTTGATCTTTTCGATGATCTGATCCACGGTCAGCTGCTGCGTGTTGTGGGACGTGTACTCCTCCAGCGTTTCGCTCACGTCGTCGCCGGCGTCGAAGAACTTCTCGTAGTTGAGGTCCCTCGTGTCAGCAGGCACACGGAAGTAGTCTCCCAGGTCCTCGGATTTCGCCCGCTCTTCCCGTGTCAGCAGGGTCTCGTGCGCCTTCTCTCCGTGGCGCGTACCGATGACGTTGATTTCAGAGTCAGATTTGAACAGGATCTTCATCGCCGTGGCGAGGTCGCCTACGGACGACGCGTCCGCCTTCTGCACAAACAGGTCACCCTGGTTTGCGTGCTCGAAGGCAAAAAGGACCAGTTTGACTGCTTCGTCGAGGTTCATCAGGAAGCGGGTCATGTGGGGATCCGTCACGGTCAACGGCTTGCCGGCAAGGATCTGGTCCGCGAACAACGGGATGACGGAGCCACGTGAAGCCATCACGTTGCCGTACCTGGTGCAGGCGATCAGCGTTTCGCTGGCTTCGACGTTGCGGGACTTGGCGATGACGACTTTCTCCATCATGGCTTTGGACGTTCCCATCGCGTTGATCGGATAGGCCGCCTTGTCGGTGGACAGGCAGACAACCTTCTTCACCCCCGCGTCGATGGCGGCCGTGAGGACGTTGTCGGTGCCGAGCACGTTCGTCCGCACTGCCTCCATGGGGAAGAATTCGCAGGACGGTACCTGCTTGAGGGCTGCGGCATGGAAGATATAGTCCACACCGCGCACCGCTTCCCGGACGCTCTCAATGTTGCGGACGTCGCCGATGTAGAACTTGAGCTTGTCGTTGCTGTAAGCCTTACGCATGTCATCCTGCTTCTTCTCATCGCGGGAGAAGATGCGGATCTCGCCGATGTCTGTGTGCAGGAAGTGCTTCAGAACAGTGTTGCCAAAGGAGCCAGTGCCTCCGGTAATCAAAAGTGTCTTGTCCTTGAACAACGTGTCTCCTTGGTCGGAAGATGGTGAGGCTGCGATCGTGGCTGCAACCGTTAGATGATATCAGCGGCATGCTTCCCGGCACCCCGGAGGGACAGCGGCCGGGCAAGGAACGGGGCCCGGCCAAATTCGGCCTGTCCGCGTTTCAGCGTAGAATCGCAATCATGCTTAGCCCAGAAACCCGCCGCGTGCTCGTAATCATGCCGGCTTGGAATGAAGGCGAAACCGTGGGAACCACGGTTGCCGAAGTCCTCAATCTGAACGAGGGATACGACGTCATGGTGGTCGACGACGGATCGAAGGACGCCACGGCGTCGGTCGCCGCAGCCGCCGGCGCCACCGTCCTCCGGCTGCCCTTCAATATGGGCGTGGGCGGAGCCATGCGGGCCGGGTTTAAGTACGCCGCCCGCTACAACTACGACGCCGTCATCCAGGTGGATGCGGACGGCCAACACAACCCCAGTGAAATTGCGGCGGTGCTCAAGGGGCTGGAAACAGCAGACATTTCCATCGGCGCGCGTTTTGCAGCCAAGGGCGACTACAAAGTTTCGGGCCCCCGGCGATGGGCCATGGTGTTCCTGGCAGCCGTCATCTCCGGATTGGCGCACACGAAGCTGACGGACGTGACCTCGGGATTCCGGGCAGGCAACAGGCGCGCCATCGCCCAGTACCTGGATCACTATCCGGCGGAGTATTTGGGGGACACCATCGACTCCCTCGTGGTCGCGGTTAAGTCCGGCTGCAAAGTGACCCAAATACCGGTGGCCATGCGGGCCCGCCAGGGCGGGACCCCCAGCCACAATCCTGCCAAGTCGGCTATTTACCTCCTCCGGTCTGTGTTCGCCTTGCTGTTTGCCGTCACCCGAAGCCGGTCCAGAATCGTCGTACAGGAAGGGCCTGCCTGATGGGAAGTACTGTGGCGGCATTCATTTTTGCTCTGGTAGTGGTGGGGATTGTGCTCGAACTCGTCCGGCGCAAGATCTTCCGGGAAAAATACGCGGCACTATGGCTGATCATCGGGGTGAGCGCACTCGTCCTGGCAGGGTGGCCCGGACTGCTGTCTGACGTCAGCAAATTCCTGGGTGTCCAGGTGGCATCAAACCTGCTCTTTGCCCTCTGCATTATTCTGCTGCTCGGGGTTTGCCTCCACCTGTCGTGGGAACTCTCGGTGGTGGAGGATGAAAACCGCACCTTGGCTGAAGAGGTCGCCATTCTGAGGACCGCAGTGGAACGGCTTGAACACGACTTCAGCAACATTGAACGGCGTCCGGCGGCGCCCGACAAGCCTGCCTGGTTTCCGCGGGAGCAGTCCACCACAGGAGCAGCCGAAGACTGACCTTGTGGTCATGACCGCCTGCTGGCCACAGTCACCAAGGAAACCGTGCCCCACCTCAAGCTAGATGCAGTAAACAATGCCGGTCCCCGGGCGCTGAAGGGCACGGATGTTCTGTCGAATCCCGGAGCCGTCAGCCCTGCCATGCTATGGATCGCCGTGGTGCTCGCCTCCTTTGCTGCCTTCGCTGCTGTCGTCGCGGCCAGGGCCGCCGGAGGTCTCACCGGGTGGCACTCCCTCCTGGCCTTGGGCCTGGTGATGGTACTGACACCGACTGCCCGGAACCTGTCCCAGCGGATACTCTTCGCGGTTGTTGGACTCGCCGGAACCGCCCCCTTCATGTGGTGGTTCAGCGCCGACATCCCCCACCTCGACCGTGGAACAGCTGTGCTCGCACTCGGGGCCGCTGCCCTGGTTGGTTCCTTGACCTATACGGGCGTCCGCAGGCTGCCGTTCCGCCGCTTCCTGCCCCGGTTCCGTGCCGTCGACTCGCTCCCGCTCATAGCTGTGGTCCCCGCGGCCTGGGCTGTACAGAATTTCCTGTTCACAAGAACCTTCGAATCGACGCTTGTCGTACTGACGAACTCCTGGGACTTCGCCCCGCACTTCAACATGTTCAACATGATCCGCAACCACGGGTCAATCATTGCGTTGCTTCCTTCTGCGCCGGACGGCAGCACATGGACTGCGGCCTCCTATCCGCAGGGCTTTCACGCTCTGCTGGCTTCCCTGGCCGAGATCGTCGCCGGCCCCGAAGCGGGCGACGTCGGCCGCGAATCCATGCTTTTCCTCAGGCTCGCCGGAGTTGTCACCGTCCTCGGAACCCTCCTCGTCGTCGCCGGCCTCACCTCCCTCCCGGTGTTCCGCCGAAATTTTCTGGTCACTCTGCCCTTTGTGACGATTGCCGCCACCGCCTGGATCGTCGGCCCGGGGGCCATTCCCGTGTTCGGAGCGTTTCCCAATTTTGCTTTGGGGGTGGCACTCTGCATCGCCTGCATCGTGATCGTGGAGAAACGACGGATAACCCCTCCTGCCGTCTCGACCGCTGCCCTCATCCTTACGGTGACCGCCGTAGCCCATGGCTGGATACTGTTGCTGGTCCTTTGCCTTCCCAGCGTTGTGGTCTATGGCTTGTTTCTCCTGTGGCACCGACGGGAAGTTGGCGGGGCCCTCCTGCTTGTCCAGTCCGCGCTTGCCTCGGTGGGTGCGGCCGGCGTCATCGGCGCGCTGTGGCAACTCCGGCAGTTGTCGGCCGGCGAGGTGCTGACCACAACCGGAGGGATAGCCCTGGCGGACCCGGGGGTGGCGGTCCTGTGCATCGTCGCCAATGCGCTGGTCGCCCTGGCATTCTATTCCCGCCGAAAGGTCGGCCCGGCCGATATCCGCCGCGGAACCCTCACTTCCCTCCATGTCCTGGCGACGCCCTTGTTTGCCGCCGTTCTGCTCGTTGCCCTGGCCGTTTTTCAACTGACGCAGGCGTCCAAGGTCAGCTACTATTTCCACAAGTCTTTCCTCGCCGTCGAACTCCTGGCCATCTTCTGCACGGTCGTGGCCGCGGCAGAACTTTGGTCGCCGCTGCTGGCGCGGCACGGACGCCGGAAGACCTTCGTGGCCGCATCCTTGCTGACGGCCCTCGGCGCCACACACTTCTTCGGGCTGCCGTTCACGGGGCTCAGCGAACAGGGTTTGAAGCCGACAGCGCCCGGGGCCACGGGGGTCCTGGGGCAGGCGGAACTCCTCTCCAAACCGGCGCCGCGGCTGATCCGGAAGTTGGTCGGCATGGCCGCCATTAAGAACACGCGGCCCTTCGTCTATGTGGGCTTCGACGACGGCTTCGACCCACAGCTGGCAGCCCAATGGTCGCTGGCCCTCCAAGGCAAATGGACAGAATCCAACCACCTCGCAATTCCGATGGTCCGGCCGATGTATGACGGGCCCGCCCACGTGCCGGAAGCAATCGAGGACATCCTCCGGTCCCTGCCGGGCCTCGACGTCGTCGTTGACCCCGAGCTGGTTCCGGAGCTGCGGGCCTGGCGTCCGCAGTACGCCTCGAGGATCATCACGTACTAGGCCTGCCGCCACGGGCACCCTGGCGGGCAGAGCACCGGACACAAAAAGAGGCCACCTCCCGGTCACGGGAGGTGGCCTCTTGAGCGCCGGCTAGCGGTCGGTATCGACGGCGATTCCTGCCCGCTGGTGGTGGGTGTGGGCCGTCGATCGAATGAAGTTGACGACTCGACGCGAGGTATCGCTTATTTGGTAGTCCGCGGGAATTACGGGCGGGCCGTCCGTCTCAAACTGATCCAGAACGATCGCGATGGCGTCGACGATCGCGTCGGCCTTGACTCCGGTCGTGATGATAGCGGCGGTATCCAGTGACTCAGGCCGTTCAATGGCGTCCCGCAGGGTCACGGCGGGGAACCCCAGCAGCGAGGACTCCTCGCTGATCGTGCCGCTGTCGGAGAGGACCAGTCTGGCCTCCCGCTGCAACCGGACGTAGTCGTTGAAGCCGAACGGCGGGTGAAAACGCAGTCCCTGCTTGAGCTCTTCGGGCTGATCCTCCAGGCGCTTCCGCGTCCTCGGGTGGGTTGAGATAAGCACGGGAAGTTCGTACCGCTCGCTGACGGTCTGGAGGGCCTTGAGGATCTCGGCCAGACGCCTGGGACTGTCGACGTTTTCTTCACGGTGCACGCTGACCATGAAGTATCCCCCGGGGCTCAGGGCCTGGCGTTCGAGGACATCACTGGCAGCGATGGCGTCCGCATTCGCCAGCAGCACCTCCTTCATCGGGGAGCCTGTGAGGAGGATGCGGGAAGGGTGCAGCCCTTCCGCCAGCAAATTGCGACGGGCATGCTCGGTGTACACGAGGTTGTAGTCGGCAACATGGTCCACGAGTTTGCGATTCGTTTCCTCGGGGACGTTTTCATCGAAGCACCGGTTGCCGGCCTCCATGTGGTAGACCGGGATTTTCAGCCGCTTGGCCATCAGCGCGGAGATGCAGCTGTTGGTATCGCCCAGGACCACCATGGCGTCGGGCTTCTCCTGAAGGAGTACCTGCTCCGTCTTCGCCAGGATCGATCCGAGGACGGTTCCCAACGACGACGTGTCCGCCGCCAGGAAGTGGTCAGGCTTCCGGAGTCCGAGGTCCTCGAAGAAGACTTCGTTCAATTCGTAGTCGTAGTTTTGGCCGGTGTGCACCAGAACATGCTCGGTGCTTCTGTCCAGACGGCGGATTGTGGCAGCCAGCCGAATGATTTCGGGCCTGGTGCCAACAATTGTCAAAACTTTTAGCCTGCGGCCAGCGTCGGTCATACTTCCTCCGGGAAAGTGTCGGGAGAGGCTGGATCAAAGATTTCGTTGATCCAGAACATCGTGTAGAGCTTATCCGCTCCGGTATTTGTGATCTCGTGCGACCACATGGTCGGCATATCCACGGCGACCGGTTCCTGGCCGCTGACGCGGTACGTCACAATTTCATCGGTGAACAGTTTCCGCATCGAAATTTCTGCGGTTCCGGACAGCACGGTGAACCGCTCGATTTTACGGCGATGGTAATGCTGCCCCCGGGTCACACCGGGCACCGTCGTTGAAAACGATGACTGTCCTTCTCCCCCGGCGCTGCGGACCACTTCAAAGAAGGCGCCTCGAGCGTCTTCCTTCCGGTCCAGCGCGATGGGGAGCCGGTCGCCGACCAGGAAGGAGCGGTAGGTGTTGAAGATATCGCGCTCAAAAGAGCCGGCAATATCGGGAATCGTTCCCCTGGAGTAAGTATCGGCGGTCGCCTGGATCAAGGCCGCAACCTCGCTCACCAGCTTGGTTGTCGCCAGTCTTTGCGCGTCCTCCGGCTCGTGGAGTCCCAGGAGTACCTCCGCGGCGGTCTGTGCGTGGAGCAGCAGGAGTTCCTTGTCGTCCTGAACCTGAAGCGGCTCCCCGTTGGCTGCGAGGTGGCAGAACGTGGCGACGACAGAGTTGTAGAAGGGCATCCCGTGCTCGCCGAAAAGGTTGGGCAGCTTGACGTCGATGAAGCGGGATCCTGCCTTCTCCGCGGCGGCCCGCAGAATCTCGCCGGCCTGCTGCTTTCCGGCACCGTAAGGCGTGCCGTTGCCGGCCTGGATCGAATTCGCGAACACGATAGTCGAAGGCTTCACCGCCGCCGCGTCCAGCGCCAGGGCGAGTTGCCGGGCGAACTCCGCGTTGCCGTTCCTGACGGCTTCCTCGTCGCCGCGGTTGACGCCGGCAATGTGTACCAGCGTCGTGGAACGCTCGAGCGCTGCGATCGCCGCTGCGCGATCAAACTTCCCGCCTAAGGCTATGGCCTCGGTTTCTTCCCCCAGGGAATGGGCCAGGACGCGGGTGTGCCACCCAAGGAAGCCATTGCTCCCGGTAACCGCGATCGTCATTAATATGGTCCTTCCACTTTTGCTGCCATCACTGCCCGCAGGCCGTCAGTTTGTACAGTTTTGCCTGGCCCTGGGAGTCCACCAGCGTTGCGACACCCGATGCCTCGAGGTTGTCCAAACCCTTGAATCCGTTGTCCCCGCCATGAACTTCCCGATGGCCGAAGTCGAGCACATAGTCCACGTTCAGCCGCCGCACCGCCGGACAGACGCTCGGATCGGAGTTGGCCGCGTTGAGGTGCGTGAACACCTGCTCTGCCCCATCGGGCAAGGCGCTGAGGAGGTGGAACTGCAGGAGCTTCCGCCCGGTAAAAGCATAAGCAAGAGCGCTGCCATTCCACGGGTTTCCGGCCATGGTCGCGCCTTCCGGAACCTCCTGCGGGAGCCTGCTGATCAGGGCCATCTCGTCCGAGGAGATCAGCGGAGAGTCGTTGGTCATGCGATATCCGGCCGAGGCGGATATCGCTGCCTCGCGGACATTGGCCTGTTGCGTGCCCCCGACCAGCAGCCCGGCCAGCAAGAGGCCCACGACGCCCACGGTGAGGGCGGCCGGGCCCACCGGCCACCGTGCGGGCACGACGTTCTTCCCGAGGGGATATTTCGCCGCCAGGGGAAGGATCCACGTGTCCCAGCAGCGAACCGCGCCTACGGCGGCGAGCGGCAGAATCACCACGGGAAGCAACGAGGCCAAGCGGGGCGGGTCGTTGTACCAGACACCGGTGAAGAACGTGCGGACCGGCCCAAACGGAAATGAGGTTACTGCGACGAAGAGGCCGGCCATTACGAGGTACATACCGACGGCCCAGAGCTGCGTGCGACGCACAAGCAATGAGACCAGGCCTGCGATCGACAAAGCCATGATCGCCCAGGCGACGGGACGGCCGATGCCTGAGGCAGTCAAGACCTCTCCGATGGCCTGGCCGGTCGTTTCGACCGGTGGCCAAAAGGCGGCTACCTCCGGCGGGCGGATCGTTTTCCAGGCGACGGCCAGACCGGCCACACCCAAGGCCAGCAGCGCCACCATGCCCCCCAGCCGTGCCCACCGACGGCGGGTTCCGCGGACGATCTTTGCCGTTGCCCTGGCCCAGACCAACACGAGCGGCGGGACCATCAACGCGAGCAGCGCCATTGTACTGCTCGGGTGCGCCAACGTGATTCCAGGGAGGACCGCAAACAGCAGGAGGCAGTCAATCCACCTGGATCTGGATTCCTGGTGCGCCAGGCCGAGTGCCTGAATGCCCAGCCCGAGCGCCGTCGGCAACAGCGCGTTGCCCAGGAAATTCGGATAAAGAACACCAAAGTCGAGCAGGAGTATCGGGAAAGCACCGAAGCCGGCAGCCAGGATGCCTGCCGCAACACTGACGACGACCCGGTTTCCGAGGAGCTTGTGGGCCAGGAACATGCATCCCAGGGGCCACGCCAGGGAACCCACAACGAGATTGGTGACGTTGACGGCCACCGGGATGCTGGCACCGGTAAGGCCTGCCAGCAGGGCCACGACGTCGTGCCAGGCCGACGGGTAGAATCCTCCCCCGGTCATGGAGCTGACAGTGAACGAAGACCCCGATCCCGTGTCCTGGATATAGCGGACTGCGTTGAGGTGGAAGACATTGTCAAACGTTTGGGAGAACGCCTCAGGCCTGCCAAAAGCCCCAATGAGCCGCCGGCTGATGAGGACGGCGGCAGCAATGACAGCGGCGGCATGTCCGGCACCGGCCCACCAGTTGACGGGCCGGGGTTCACGGCCAGCATCCTTCTTCAGAAGCCAGGTGCCCGCCGCGAAAGCGACGGCCGCGACCAGGATGGTGACGACGGCGACCGGCAGAAGCGACCACCTGACATTGGCGACCGGCGCGAGCAGGGCAGAAACAGCCACGATCGAAACGGTAATAGCCGGAGCCATCGCAAAGAGGGCCATCCCGCGGACTCGACTCGTCCAGGCGACTATCGCTCCCGGGATGAAAAACAAGCCGATTGCCACGAGGGCAAGCGGGATTACAGACCACCAGGACAAAAGAATCCTCCAAAAAGCGATTTCGAACTACAGGAACAGATCGTGGGGTCCCGCCCGCCCTCAAGAATCTTACTCGACTGGGCTCCGCCGGCGGCCCAGCTAAAGCCCGAGCCTGCCTGCCAGCACCGGCGCCAGCGTCTTGGCGAACGTATTGGTCATGTGATTGTCCCGATAAACCAAGACGTTGCCGATGACGGCCGGGCAGGACCCTTGCCGGCAGAAATGCGAGGAAAGATCAATGACTTCGACACCGGGCACCTGCGCTGCGGCGAGCTTGAGCGGATCAGCAGCTTTGCCTGCCGCCGGTTGCCCGATCTGGCATTGCGTTGAATCAGCGCCGTTGATGTGGACACAATCCGGCGCCGAGAAGCTGGGGTAGGGGTTGTCCAACACCACCGCCACACGTAAGCCCGCTTGCCTCAGTGGCTTCAAGAGCTCGACGTACCCTCCTACCAGGGCATCGGGTGTGTCCCAGCCCCACTTGAGCGCCTGCCTGTAGCCATCCGGGGTCATGCCCGAGATGACGACCAGGCCTGGCCGTAGGGCGATGATCCTCTGCAACGAAACCTGGTTCTGCGCCGAGCAATTGTGGTAAACCGTCGTAGCGTCGCCGGGCGGCACAGCACTGAATGGACACCCGTTGCGGACCATCGCCCGCACCTTCCAACCGGAAGGAGTGCCGGCGAGAACGAGAGGGTCGACATACTGCGCCGCATGGGAGTCTCCGACAACGACCATGCTCTTGGCGGCGTCCGCAGCGCCGTACACGCATTCATCGTCACCCATGGCAGCGGGATCAAAAACACCGCATTCGTCTTTCCCTGTCAGCGGGACGTCTTTAAGTGCCACAGCCGGATCGGGCTGAAAGGGGTGGTCCCGCGGCACGGGAGCGGGGTGGTCCCGATCGAATGCCATCGCCCCGGGATACTCCCGCATGTTCAGCAAGCCGTTCAGTTCCTGGGACTTCGCTTCGACGATCCCCCACGGAACCAAGGCTGATGCGGAAGTCGCCACCAACAGGCCCAGTGCCATCACGAACACGCCCCGGAAGCGCGGTTGTCCGGGCATCAAAACGGCAGTCTTCAGGGACGGCTGGCTCCCGTGTCTGAACTTCTGCTCCACGAAATAGTAGGAAGCCGTCGCCAGCACCAGGCTGAGCCCTGCGATGACAGCCCCCTGGATGAGGCTCGGCGGCCGGCCCAGGTGGAAGACGTAGAAAACGACGACTGGCCAGTGCCAGAGATAGAGGGAGTACGAAATGTCGCCGATAAAGGTGGCTGGCCGGACACTGAGGAGGGCTGCGGCCGAAAATCGGTCGTTGGAGGCGGCCGAAGGCGAAGAAGCCGAGGCGAGGATCATCACCGTGGCCAGAACCGGCAACAGCGCCAGATAACCGGGAAACGACAAGGCCGTCGAGAAGCTCAGCGCCGAATAGAAAACGCCGGCGAGCCCGGCCCACCCCGCGAGATGCCGTACCGCCGCCCCCAGCGGGAACCTGGGCAGGAGTAACGCCCCGATCCCCCCGGCCCCAAGCTCCCAGATGCGCGTGCTGGTCGCAAAGTAAGCCACGTCGTGGTCTGACGCGGAAAAGGTCACGCTATGAATGAGCGACGCAATCGACACAACCGTCAGGAGGACCAGGGAAACGGTGGCGGCGTCGAACCCTCGCTTCCGGATGGCTGCCACCCCGGCGATGAGAAGGAGCGGAATCAGGATGTAGAACTGTTCTTCGACGGCCAGGGACCAATAGTGCTGCACCGGCGAGACCAGGGCAGTCGCTCCCTCGTAGCTATGGGCGCTGAAAGCCTGGTTCCAGTTCTGGACCTGCAGACCCGACATTATGATATCGATGCTGATGGATTGCCACCGGCTCTGCGGGAGCAGAACCACCATCCCGACCAACGTGGCGACCAACACAACGCTGGCCGCGGGAAGCAGACGCCTCATCCGCTTTCCGTAGAAGGAAAGAAGATTTATGGTCCCTTTTTCGGCCAGCTCCCGAACGAGCGATCCCACGATGAGGAATCCGGAAATGACGAAGAAAACGTCAACCCCAACGAATCCGCCCGGGAGGACAGTGGGCCAAATATGGTAAATAATGACCAGGCCCACCGCGACGGTCCGCAGCCCCTGGATGTCCGGCCGCAGGGAACGTCGCCTACCCGCCACCGGACCGACCCGGACGTGGCGCCCCTGGGGGGCCTGAATCGTGGGCCCCATAGACGCACAGCTCTCTTTCTGTTGGACTCGGGGGTCTGGATCTGGTCGCTGCGGGCACTAAGCCCGCAGCAGGGCCACGGCCTCTTCGATAGGTCCGTCGAACATCACGTTGCCATGCTCGAGCAGCACGCCACGCGAACAAATGCGTGCGACGAGGTCCAGGTCGTGGCTGACGACGACGAGCGTCTTGCCGTTCGCTGCAAGCTCCTGGATCTTGTCGATGCATTTGCGCTGGAACGGCTCGTCGCCGACCGCCAGGATCTCGTCAATGAGGAATACCTCGGGATCCGTATGGACGGCCACGGAGAAGGCCAACCTCAGATACATTCCCGAGGAATAGAACTTCACCTCGGTGTCAATGAACTGGCCGATCTCGGAAAACTCAACGATGTCCTCGAAGCGGTCATTCACCTGTTGTTCCGTCATGCCCATGATTGCCCCATTGAGGTAGACATTGTCACGGCCGGACAAGTCAGGATGGAAACCGGCTCCCACTTCAATCAGGCCGGCCACGCGTCCGCGAGTGCGGACGCTGCCTGAATCCGGCAGCATCACTCCCGAAATGTGTTTCAGCAGCGTGGATTTACCGGAGCCGTTGAGGCCCAGGAGTGCTACGGTTTCGCCCGTTTCAATCTCCACGGAGACGTTCTTTAGCGCATGAAACTTCTGTGACAGGTCGCCTTTGCGGCCTTTAGCAAGCCAGACGATGGCTTCCTTGATGGACCGCGTATGGCGCAGCACAAACTGCTTGCTGATATCGGAGACTTCTATTGCGTTAGCCACTCACAACTCCTGCGCGAAGCGGCCTTCAAGCCGTCGAAATGTCAGCTGGCCCAAAGCGAGGACCAACAGGGCGACCACCAGGCCCACGGGCACCCAGAGGCTAAACAAGTGCGGCGGCATGGCCGCGGAACCGTCCGTCGTCGGGAACCAGAAGGCGTAGTGAAACAGCTCGACGCCGATCGTGACGGGATTTGCCTGGTAAACGGAGAAGGCCACGGTGCCGAGCTTCTCCTGAACCATGGGCCACGCATACATTACGGGCGACGCCCAGGTGGCCACCATCAGCAGCATGTCAACGAAATTCTCGGAGTCCCGGAAATACACGTTGGCGGCGCCGAACAACAGCCCCAGCCCGGTCGCCAGCAGACCCACGATGAGGAATCCGGCGACGGCGGCCGCGAGCTGGAACAGATCCGGATGCCAGCCGGCGAAAAGGCACCCGGCTACAAGGACGACAAGCTGGGGGAAAAAGTGGACCGCCGAGACCCAGACGGAAGCCACGGGGAACAACTCGCGGGGAAGGTAGATCTTTTTGATCAGGTTGCCGTTGTTCACGATGGACCGCGCGGCGTTGCCCAAAGCCTCCGAGAAAAAGTTGATCAGCACAATGCCCGAAAACAGGTAGACCGCGTAGTTCGCCAGCCCGTCAGGATTTCTGGGACTCCGTTCGAGGCCAAGGAAAACGCCAAGAGCCACGTAGAAGACAATGAACTGGACGCCCGGCTTCACATAGGACCACAACAAGCCAAGCACCGAACCCCGGTAACGCACCTTGAGTTCCTTGCGTACCAGCAGCTTCAGCAGAAAGCGGGACTGCCGGATGTCCCGGAGGCCGCCTCCCAGGCCGGGCGTCCTGAGTTCCGTTAGGCCAACGTCGCTCACTTGATCTCGTTCTGGGTGTGCTGCTCGAACGTCTTCCTCCAAGACTCTATCGAGGTGAGCTCGGGCAGGGCGGCCTTGTACTCTTCGCTCAGGCGGCGCCAGTCCTTCAGCAGGCGGGCATGCAGGCGGCTGCTCTCGGCGAGCATCTCCCTGAGCTGCTTCGGATCCCGCTTGTACCACGAGGCACCCGTACCCTCGGCATTCGAGACTACGGCGCTGTCGTACTGCGCCATCCTCCACCAACGGTTGTCCTGGTGGGCAACTGTCGCCTGTGGCCGATCAACGCTCGATGCCTTGACGGGGCGGACAAGCTGCCTGAGGACGGTCTTTGCCGCCCACGGCAACAGCGAGATCGTGGAGGGCTGCGAGATTCCGTGCCCGCGACGTGGCGGCTTGTCCATCTTGGCCGCAGGGAATTCGTCCTGGTCCGGGCGGAACACGGAATCAGAATACTTTGCCATCATCTGCCGGATTTCGGGCAGCTTTGACGGCAGCAACTCCGGCAGCGCCTTGGGGCCGTTGAGGATGTCCTCCAGCGCCCATTGCCGCCCGTGCGCCGTGGCATACTGCATCGAGACGAGGTGCTTGACGTCCATGTACTGGGACTCCCGGACCACGCGGCCGCCATATTCATAGGGGCTGTGGAGCAGCGCCGCGACCACGCGGTTGCGGGCATGGAAGTACGCCTGCCAGCCGACCAGGTCGTCCTTGTCGATCCAGGAAACGTGCCACACGGCCGATCCCGGCAGGGAGACCGTGTTGAATCCGTGCTTCTTGGCGCGGAGCCCGTACTCGGAATCATCCCACTTGATGAACAGCGGCAATGACAGGCCGATTTCGCGGATGACCTTCGTCGGAATCAGGCACATCCACCACCCGTTGTAATCCACGTCGCACCTGCGGTGGAGCCACGACGTCTGGCGGAGGTTGGAAGACATGAAGTCATGTCCCAGGATCATGTCGTCGCTGGGAAGCGAAGGCTGGAAGCGGTAAGGGTTTACCACCTCGCCGAAGGTATGCAGAACGGTCCGGTTATAGAGGTCGAACATATGTCCGCCCACGATGGTGGGCGTCTTGCAGCGGTCAGCAAAAGTCAGCAGCCGGGTAATGCTTTCAGGTTCGACGACGACGTCGTCATCCATCAGCAGGACGTAGTCGCTGCCGTTCTCGACGGCCTCGAACATTCCGCGGGCAAAACCCCCGGAGCCGCCGAGGTTGGACTGGTTGATAATCCGCAGCTTCCCCTTGAGGGAGTCCCGGACCTCGGGAAAACCGTCGTCGTCGGCGACTTTCTGCGTGCCCTGGTCGACGAGGAGGATTTCCTGGACGTGATCCAACGCTTCGGGGTTCTCGGCGAGGATGCGAAGGTTATTGAGGCAGAAATCCGTCTTGTTCAGCGTGGTGATCTGCAGCGTGACGGACCCGGGCTGGGCGTCCTGGGCCGGACCCTGCCACTCCGCATCCAGCATGACCAGGGGTTCGGAGCCTGCCACCAGGTCGAACCAGTACCAGCCGCCGTCGCCGAACGGGGCCAGGGACAACTCGAAGAAGTTTTCCCGGACGCCTTCCACCCGGCGGGTGTCTACCCGCTGAAGTGATCCGCGCGCATTGGACTTGTATACAATGACGGACCCGGTCCCCTGGGTACGCACCTGCAGCCGGACACGGCCAACAGTGGTCCAACGGCGCCAATAGCTCGCCGGGAACGCATTGAAGTAGCTTCCGAAGGAGACTCTTTCCCCGGACCTGACGGACGTGGACCGGCGGGACAGAAAGTCCTCGGTGTGGGCTTCCTTCGTTGCACTGCTGATGGTCTGCGGCTTGGCCTGCTTGCCGTCGCGGTCACCGGCTGTCGGAAGTTGAATGCCGGTGGCCGTGCCCATGTCCAAGTAGAGCGGCACGGTATCCATTTGCGTCGGGCTCGGCAGAATGACGCGCTGCAAGGTGTCCCAGCGCTGCCCGCCATCGTTGAGCGCCTCCGGTTCAGTAACTGTGTAGCTCTTGCTCGAAGCGCTCATGCGTCCACTCCTCCGCTTTCGATCTTGGCGCCGCTTTCGAAATGCGGGCGGATCCTGTTGTCGAACATGGCCAGGGCCGAGCCGATGGCCATGTGCATGTCCAGGTACTTGTAGGTGCCCAGCCGTCCGCCGAAGAGCACGTCCTGCTCGCCGGCCGCGAGGTCACGGTACTTGAGCAGGCGTTCGCGGTCCGCGGCGGTGTTGATCGGGTAGTAGGGCTCGTCGCCCTTCTCCGCGGCGCGTGAGAACTCGCGCATGATGACGGTCTTCTCCGTCTGGTAGTCGCGCTCCGGGTGGAAGTGGCGGGGCTCGATGATGCGGGTGTAGGGCACATCGGCGTCGTTGTAGTTCACGACGGACGTTCCCTGGAAATCCTCGACGTCGAGGACTTCTTCTTCGAAGTCGATGGTGCGCCAGGAGAGGTCGCCCTCGACGTAGTCAAAGTAGCGGTCGACGGGGCCGGTGTAGATGACCGGGATCTTTCCGACCACCTTGTTCTTGCTGTACTCGTGCGACTCGTCGAAGAAGTCGGTGTTGAGCCTGACTTCGATGTTCGGGTGGTCCGCCATCCTCTCGATCCAGGCCGTGTAGCCGTTCGTCGGAAGGCCTTCGTACTTGTCGTTGAAGTACCGGTTGTCGTAGTTGTAGCGGACCGGAAGGCGGGAGATGATCCCGGCGGGCAGGTCCTTGGGATCCGTCTGCCACTGCTTGCCGGTGTAGTGCTTGATGAACGCCTCGTAGAGCGGCCGTCCGATGAGCTGGATGCCCTTGTCGTTGAGGTTCTGCGGGTCGGTGCCGGCAAGCTCGCCGGACTGTTCCTTGATCAGCTCCTGCGCCTGTCCCGGGGTGAGGTTGGCCCTGAAGAACTGGTTGATCGTCGCGAGGTTGATCGGCAGGGAGTAGACCTCGCCCTTGTGCACGCCGTAGACCTTGTGGACGTAGTTGGTGAACGTCGTGAACCGGTTCACGTACTCCCACACGCGTTCGTTGGAGGTGTGGAAGAGGTGGGCACCGTAGCGGTGGACCTCGATGCCGGTCTGCTCATCCTTTTCGCTGTAGGCGTTGCCGCCGATGTGGTGGCGGCGGTCGATGACGACGACCTTCAAGCCCAGCTCTGTGGCGGCCTGTTCTGCGATTGTCAGGCCGAAAAAGCCCGACCCTACGATGACGAGGTCAGCGGTCACAAAATCTCCTGGTTCGAATGGGGGCAGCCCAATGGTGTGCAGTGTCTGCTGCTCTAGACTACCGAGGCAGGGTATGAACCGGCGAATCGCGGCCCTCCGCAGGACCAGCCCGGCCGGCGGCAGGCGCCGTTGACGCCGTTATCCACATGGCCGGATTTCCGGGGGGCAGCTGCCCGCCGCCGCCCCTACCGTGGGACCTAGCCGACGCCGCCGGAAAGGATCCCCCCGATGATGTTCCACTGCACCCTGGTGCCGGCGCCCGGCTCGGCGCTCACCGGAAATCCGGTGGAGCTTGCCATGGCCGTTCCGGCGGATTGCGCCGGCCTGGCCCTTCAGGAAGCGGTGTCCCGGCGCTACGGGACCGGCGGGCTGTCCGTGGACGGGCTCCCGCTCACGGCCCTGACCGTCGGCACCGCCCCGCTGGTCCACGGAGCAGTCCTGGTCGACGGGCTTCCCCCCTCCTCGCCCGGATCCGGGGCCCGGGATCCGGCGGCTGCGGCGCTGGTGCTCGCCGTCCACAGCGGGCCCGGCGCCGGCACGGTCGTTCCCCTGCGGCGCGGCCGTTTCCGGATCGGGCGCAGCGGGACGGAGATCACCATCCCGGATGCCGAGCTGTCCCGCGAACACGCACGGCTGGACGTATCGGATGCTGCCGTCCGCATCGTGGACCTGAACAGCGCCAACGGGACCACCATCGACGGCAGGAGAGTGCGGGAGGGCGCGGTGACAACCGGCTCGCTGATCCGTTGCGGCAGCTCCACGATGTCCCTCATCTTCGACGGCGCATCGCCGCCATCCGGCGCCGCCGATTTAGGGATGGCGGCGGGATCCAGCGTCGCCGAGGCCCTTGTCGTCAGCAACACCGCGGCCGTCAGCAACCGGACGGCCCTGGTCCTGGCCGCGGGCCTGCCTTTGGTGATCGGAATCGGGCTGGCACTCCTGACGGGGATGTGGATGTTCCTGGCCTTCACCGCCGTCTCCGCGGTGACACTCCTCGCGCCGGTCGCCTCCGGACGCCGGCAGCGCCGGGAGCTGAAGAGCGCTGTCGCGGCGGCAGCGGAACAGGACGCGGAACGACGACGGCGGGCGGCGCCGTCCGCCGCAGGCCTCGTCCTCCACGGTGCCTTTATGCAGGCCGCCACCCCGCATCCTGCAAACGAAGGCGCGCCGGCATGGCTGCGGCTCGGTTTGGCCGAGCAGGCAGCGAATATCCGGCTGGAACCGGCCGCTCCCGGCTTCCTGGCGCCCCCGCTGGGCCTGATGCCCCTGATGCTGGACCCCTCCATCGCCGTCACCACCATCCGCGGCCCGGAACCGGCGGTGGCGGGGCTGGTCCGGTCCTTCATCATCCAGCTCGCCTGCTATCCGCTCGCCCGGCACACCCGGGTCCTCATCCACGGCTCACCGGAGTCGGAACCCCTCGCCGCCCGGTTTCTGCCCGGCGTGACACTGTCAGGCCATGCGCCTGCCGTGGCAGCCTGCCTGAACGCCGGTCCCGGCGAGGGCTACGACCGGGGGCTGCTGATCATCCTCGACGGTGCCGGGGCAATGCCGGCTACCGGGAGCGCGGCTGCCCGCGCCTCCCTGCGCGCATCGGCCGCCTCCCATGGCTGGCAGGTGATCGATTGTTCAGCGGGAGCGCGCCCCGCGGGAACGCACCCCGTGCCGGACGCGAGCATCGTTCTTGACGGGCGCACCGCCCGGCTCTCCACCGGCCGCGACGAGTCCAGCTTCGTTCCTGACCTGGTCCCCCCGCTGGTCTTTGACCGCTGCTGCCGCCGGCTCGGATCAGCCGGGCGCGCCGTCGACGCTCCCCCGCCGGCCATCCCCGGCGCCTGCGCCCTGGGCGAAGTCCTTCCGCTCTCGGCTGCCGGCATTTCCCGCCGCTGGGCAAACGCCCGCCGCACACCCGGGCTTCCTGTTCCTGTCGGCACCGGCCGATCAGGACCCCTGATCATCGACCTCCAGACGGACGGTCCCCATATCCTGGTTGCCGGCACCACCGGCTCCGGGAAATCGGAATTCCTGCGGACGCTCACGGCAGGCCTGGCCGCCAGCTACCCGCCGGACCGCATCAACCTGCTCTTCATCGATTTCAAGGGCGGCTCGGGCCTCGGGCCGTTGACCGGGCTGCCGCACTGCGTCGGGATGCTCACGGATCTGGGAACGGATGAGGTGGAACGTACCCTGGTCTCCCTGCGCGCCGAAATGCGGCGCCGCGAGGAGCAGCTCGCCGCCGCACAGGCCCCCGACCTCACGGCGTACGAGGCCGTGGATCCCCCGCTGCCCGCCCTCCCCCACCTCATCCTGGTCATCGACGAATTCAGGATGCTGGTCGAGGAAGCGCCGGCCGCATTGTCCGAACTCATGAGGGTAGCGGCGATCGGGCGCTCATTGGGGATACACCTGATCATGGCGACCCAGCGCCCGCAGGGTTCGATCACCGCCGATATCCGGGCCAATGTCACCAGCCGCGTCGCCCTGAGAGTCCAGTCAGACCTCGAATCCCTGGACATCATGGATTCCAGGCTCGCCGCAGCCATCCCCAGAGCCAGACCCGGCCGCGCCTTCCTGGTCCGGGGTACAGAGGCGCCGGAGGAGTTTCAGACGGCCACGCTCGCCCCCGCCCCGCCGCGCCCGGACGGAGGCACGGTGAGGGTATTCCCGGTCCGGGAATACCTCGCGCATCCGCAGACCGGCGCGGTGGCCGATGAGGACACCCCGGGCGCCGAGGACGCCACGCCGGCTCCGGCGCACGCGGCTGCGCCGCTGGTCGAGGAGCTGTCCCTGCTGTGGGCGGCGCTGGACGGCATCCCGCCACGCCGTCCGGTGGCGGACCCGCTCCCCCCAGTGCTGCCGTTTCCCCCGGCCGCCTCGGACTCGGACGCCGCGCTCCCGGACGCGCCCGCCGGGACTGCAGGCCACGGTGCGGCCCGGCAGGGTACAGTCCGGCCGGGTGCGCCCCGGCAGGGTGCGGTCCGGCAGGGTGCGGTCCGGCTCGGATGGGTGGATATTCCGGAAGAACAACGGGTCGCCGAGCTGCGCTGGCATCCGGCCGGACACGGACACCTTGGCCTGATCGGCGGCGCCGCAGGAACTGGCGACGCCGCCGTGGCGCTGGCAGTGGATCAGCTGCTGGCCGGGGAGGACGGCCCCCACCTCTATCTCCTCGACGCCGGCGGTGCCTTCAGCGCGGCAGCAACCTCGGCGAGAGTGGGAGCTGTAGCAGGCCTGCACGAACTCCGCCGGGCAGCGCGGGTGCTGGAACGCATTGCGGAAGAAGTGACCCGGAGACTGGGCACCCCCGCACCCGATGACCCGCCGCCCCTGGTCCTCGTCATCAGCGGCTGGGGATCGTGGGCGTCAGCAATCCGCTCCGGCCCCCAGGCCTGGGCCGAGGACCTTCTCCACGACATCGTCCGGGACGGCCCGAAGGCCGGGGTCACTGTCCTCGTCTCCGGCGAGCGCGAACTGGCGACCGCCCGGTTTTTCGGGGCCATCCCCAACCGGGTCTACTTCCCCGCCGGCACCACCGAAGAAAGCCGGCTGGCGTGGCCGCGGCTGCCGGCGCTGGAGGCCGGTTCCCGGCCGCGTTGCCGTTTTCGGCGCCTTCGTGACGGACCGTTTGTCCGGGGGCCACGGCTGCCAGCTGTTCGAACGGCCCGCGCCGGCCGGCCGGAACGTCACCGGACCGTCCACAGACGGCAGCGCCCTGTCCAGCCGGCCTTTCCGGGTCGAAGCCCTGCCCCCGCTGGTTACCGTCACCGAGGTCCTCGCCCGGCTCAAGCCGGACCCCGGACCCAGCCGTCGTGCGTTGCGCACGGGCCGCTCAGTAGCACCGGGAGGCGACCCTCCCGCGCGGTATGCCGCAAACATACCGCTGCGCATCGGGGTCGGCGGAGATGAACTGCAGCCATTCACCGTTCCCCTGCCCGGTGGCTGCGTCCTTGCCGTCCTCGGCGGGCCGGCCTCGGGCAAGAGCACCCTGCTGGCAGCCCTCCCCGGCCTTAATCCGTCCCCCCGGGACTGGCTGGCGCCGGGCCTGGGGTCAGACCCGGCCACGTTCTGGGCGGACACCCTGGCCCGGGCCCTGGCCGGCGAGGTAGCCCGGGACGCGATCCTCATGGCCGATGATGTTGACCTGCAGCCGGCCGAAACCAACAGGCGGCTGCACGAACTGAACGGCCTGGGCTGGACCGTGATCATGACGGCGGGCTTCGGTCCGGCCCTTCAGCAGCGGGTGCCCCTCGCGCTCGGCGCCCGCAGCCTGGGAAAGGGGATCCTGATTTGTCCGCGCAGCCTCACGGACGGAGACCTCTTCGGAGTACGGTTCGAACCGGAGCACGGCCCTCCGCCGGGGCGTGCCGTCGTGATCTCGGACGGTCGCGCCGCAGCGGTTCAACTGGCGTCGGCGTAGGCGTCCGGAACCTCTGCCCGGCGGGCCTTCGATGACTCCGCTACAGGGCCGGCGGCGCGCCGCCAGCCCTGGAAGCGAAGGCAATGACGCGTTTGTCGAACAGCAGCACTATCGCCGCGGCGGCCGGCAGGAGCATGGCCAGCCCCGCCAGGGGGTACCCGCCGGTCAGGGTCGGGAAGCCGATCGTGAGTGCGAAGAGTTGGGCCACGAGGGCGCCGGCCCTGGGCCAGCGGTAGCCCCGGAAGAGGAAGCGGGCCACGGCGATGAGCCAGGCGGCAAACGCCAGCAGCAGCCCCAAAGTGAAAACGGCGCCCCAGAACGAGAGCACCGGAGCCCCTGTCAGGAGCTGGATTCCGTACCAGAGAGCCGCGGCCAGCAGTGCTGCTGCTTCAAGGGAAACAATGATGGAAATGACCAGGACGCCGGCGGGCCGGGCGGCTCCCTCGGCGGGCGGACCGCCGCCGGGTACTCCCGCCGGCACGCCGGGGGGCACATCTGCCGCTTTGTCCCCGGGCACACCGGGGGCCCCGTCCGCGGAATCGCCGGCGGAATCATCGGCAGGATCGGAGGCGCTCACCGGGGGTCTTGACACACTGGCACCCTACCGGACATAGTCGACTAAATGTGCGGCCGCGGCCACTCAATGTGATGCATCGCTCACGATCCCACGGCATCTTGCAGTCAATTACCCCTTGTTTACGAGGCGTTAACATGACACGCTTAATCCAGATGACCGAGGGGGCCCGAAGGCCCCCTTTCTTATGAAGCCTTTAGTGAATAATTTCACAAAGGCATTTAACGCGTTCCCACGAAATGGAGTGACACATCAGCATGGATTGGCGTAACCGCGCAGCGTGCCTTGACAAGGACCCGGAGCTGTTTTTCCCCGTAGGCAACACCGGTCCCGCGCTCCTGCAGATCGAAGAAGCAAAAAGCGTCTGCCGGCGCTGCCCCGTCATTGACACGTGCCTCCAATGGGCCCTCGAATCCGGCCAGGACGCCGGCGTCTGGGGCGGCATGAGCGAGGACGAGCGCCGTGCGCTCAAGCGCCGCGCAGCACGGGCCCGCCGCGCCTCCTGATCCTCTCGGGGACAAGGCTCGAGCGGCCAACGCCCGTTCGGCTTCGGCAGTATGCAGCAATGGCCGCAGACCATCTGGTCCGCGGCCATTGCCCGTTAATAAGACAAACCCCCTCCTGGCGTCAGCCGGTGCCCGAGTCGCGCGGCATCACCGACCAGCTTCATCATATTGTCGGTGCCTCCTGATGTACTGAGTGTGTGGACAGCAGAACAGCGTGGAGTGCCGGAAGCAGGGAGGCCCTGGCGGCCGTCGCCGCGTCCGCTGCTGTGCTTGCCGCCTTCGCCGGCGCGGACCGCCCGGCTCCGCCCGGCGCAGACCCCCTCCGGAACGCCGACCCGCTGCGGGATCTGGCGGACGATTGCCTGGACGGACTCGCCACTGTGGCCCGGCTGGAAGCCCGGACCGCGGCGCTGAAGGTGAGGCTGGCCGCGGAATACGTGCAGGCGGCCAGGGCCCTGGCCTCCCCGGCGGCGTCCCCGCAGGAACGCACCGCCCAGGAGATGGCCGTGGTCGCCGAGGTCGCCTGCGTCCTGACCGTCAGCGAACGGACCGCCGGAGCCCTCCTGTCCGAATGCCGGGCACTGACCACGGCGCTGCCGCCGACCCTGACGGCCCTTCAGGCCGGGACGATCTCCTGGCAGCACGCCCGGATCATCGTCGAGGAAACCACCAGCCTGGATCCCGCCGGAACGGCCGCGCTGGAATCCCACTTCCTGGACCCCGACGCCTCGAACCCCGCCCGCGGGTGCCAGGCCGGGGAACTCGTCCCGTCCCGGTTCCGGGCCAAGGCACGCACCTGGCGGGAACGCCACCACCCGGTCAGCATCGAAAAACGCCACACCAAAAGCGCCGAGGACCGCCGGGTCGACTACACCCCGGACCGGGACGGCATGGCCTGGCTCTCCGCCTACCTCCCGGCCGACACCGCCACAGGGATCCGGGAACGGACCACCGCCGCCGCCCGCGCCCTCCAAGGCCCCCACGAGGCCCGGACCCTCACCCAACTCCGCGCCGACATCACCGCCACCTGGCTCCTCACCAGCCACACCACCGGCACCGGCACCACCGGCGGAACGGCCGACGGCGGCACCGGCGCCGGCGGGTGCACGGCCGAGGGTGTCCCGTCCCCGAGGGCGCAGGTCCTGATCACCGTCCCGGTCCTGTCCCTCCTGGGCGCCACCGACGAACCAGCCACCCTGGACGGGTACGGGCCGATCCCGCCGTCCATGGCCCGCCGCCTGATCACCGACGGCGCCGACTCCTTTTACCGCGTCCTGACAGACCCCCGCGACGGCGCCCCGCTGGAAATCGGACGGAGCAGCTACCGCCTCACGAAAGCCCAGCGTCAATGGCTGCGCCTCCGCGACGGCAGATGCCCCTTCCCCGGCTGCAACAACCACTCCCTGGACAACGACGCAGACCACCTCCTGGCCTGGGCCGACGGAGGCACCACCGGCATCTCCAACCTCGGCCAACCCTGCCCCAGACACCACCGCCTCAAACACAACTCCGCCTGGAAACCAACCGGAGCCAGCAAGGACAACCCACCAGGGTGGACCTCCCCGTCAAGACGGCACTACCCCAGCGAACGCCAGGACTGGGAACCACCCCACTGGCCACACCACATCCTGACCACAGACACAGGCCCGGACCAAGGCCCGCCCGCAGACCCAGGACATTATCCGGACCCGCCGCCAACCGGGCACCCCTGCCAGGACCCCGGCCAGGATCCCGGACCGGAACTGCCCCCCGACCCCTTCCCCGAATGGCACTCCTTCACCGACTGGCACCAATTCCCCACCGCAGACACGGACGATCCGGGCCGGCCAGCGCCCCTCCACGACCCCTTCCCGGAATGCTGCCTGTTCCAATGAGACCGACCGGCCAGTTGGGGGCCGTTTCAGCGCGGTTATCCAACCAAGTTGGTGGCATGCTTCCTGCCGTTTGAGCGCTGGGCCGCGGAGGACAGGATCAACCGGGCCGCGAAAGCATCCGGTCATTGGGCTGGAATTTAGCTGTCCATACAAAAGGGTCGGCCCACTCGAAAGACTTGTTAATTCATGGTGTTAATTCATGGCCGTCTAACCACCGGCCGGAGAACGCCCGTTCAGCGGGTGGCCAGGCTCAGGACAATCTGGACTGCGGTTCCGTTGCCCTCCCGGGCCTTCCACGCAATGGTCCCGCCCAGCTCGCTGGTCACCAGCGTGCGGACAATCTGCAGCCCCAGCCCCTCCGTGTAGGGCGTTTCGGGGAGGCCCACGCCGTCGTCCTCCACCGTCACCGTGAGCAGCTCCTCGCCGGTTTCGCTTTCAGAGCGGTCGGCAATCAGCCAGACCGTGCCGGTCCGCCCTTCCAGCCCATGCTCGACGGCGTTGGTCACCAGTTCGTTGATGACCAGGGCCAGCGGGGTCGCGAAGTCGCTCGGCAGTTCGCCGAACAGCCCCGAGCGCTGCGTCTTGACCTGCTGCGAGGGCGAGGCAACTTCGGCTGAGAGCCGGAACTGCCGCCCGATCAGCTCGTCGAAGTCGACGCTCTGCGCCAGCCCCTGGGACAGCGTCTCGTGCACCAGCGCGATGGTCGCCACGCGCCGCATGGCCTGCTCGAGCCCCTGCTTCGCCTCGTCGCTGACCATGCGGCGTGACTGCATGCGCAGCAGGGCCGCGACGGTCTGCAGGTTGTTCTTGACGCGGTGGTGGATCTCGCGGATCGTGGCGTCCTTCGTGACAAGTTCCATTTCCCGGCGCCGCAGCTCGGAGACGTCGCGGCAGAGGACAAGCGCCCCGAACCGCTGCTGCTCGTCGCGCAAGGGAATCGCCCGCAGGGACAGACTGACCCCGCGGGATTCGATCTCGCTCCGCCACGGCATCCGGCCGGTGACCACGAGGGGCAGCGTTTCGTCCACCATGCGCCGGTCCTTCAGGAGCCCGGCGGTCACTTCGGCCAGGGACCTGCCCTCGAGGGACTCGCCGTCGCCGAGGCGGCGGAAGGCAGAAACGCCGTTGGGGCTCGCATACTGGACGATCCCCTCGGCGTCGAGCCTGATCAGGCCGTCACCCACGCGCGGCGCGCCGCGGCGCGACCCCGTGGGCGAGGCGAAGTCGGGCCACAGCCCGAGCGTGCCCATGCGCAGCAGATCATAGGCACACTGCCGGTAGGTGAGCTCGAGCCGTGACGGCATCCGCGAGCTGGAGAGATCCATGTGGGAGGTCACGATTGCGAGCGTCCGGCCGTTGCGGACCATCGGCACGGCCTCCACCCGCAGGGCCATGTCGCTGCTCCAGTTGGTCTCGTTGGAGCGCTCGATCATGCGGCTCCCCCATGCCTTCTCGACCAGCGGCAACAGGTCCGACCTGATCCCCTCCCCCACGAAGTCGGCGTGGAACACCGTATGCGTGGTGGAGGGGCGGACGTGGGCCAGCGCCACGTAACCGAGCTCAGGGTGCGGAAACCACAGCGCCAGGTCGGCGAAGGCAAGGTCGGCGACCATCTGCCAGTCGCCGACCAGCAGGTGCAGCCACTCGGCATCCCCCGGCCCGAAATCAGCATGCTCCCTGATAGGGTCCGTAAAGATAGCCACAGCACCTCCATTTGCGACGCACGGCGGGCAGCGGGATGCCACCCTAGCGTCGGACGATTGACCTCAAGAGCCTCAATGCTACCGACAGCGAGGCCATGTCATCCGCTTCGAGGGCGTTGACCTCGTCGAACATGCTCTGGGCCCGGCCCAGCTGCTCGATGTTCTGGCCCTCCCACGCCAGCAGCCGTTCTTCGGCAGGCGACCCCGCGGGGGTCGACTCCAGCACCGCCGTCGTCATGTCCAGGACAGTGGAGTACAGGTCATCGCGGAGGGCCGCACGGGCCAGGGCCTGCCAGCGGTCCTTCCTCGGCAGCTTCGTGATGCGTTCGAGCAGGGAATCGGCATGGAAGCGGTTGAACACCGTGTAGTAGACATGGGCGATGTCTTCCACGGGCTCGGGGCTGACGCGGACGATCTTGGCGATATCCAGCAGCACGAAACTCTCGAACAGCTCCGCCCACCGGTGTGCCAGGTCTTCCGGCAGTTCCCAGCCCCGCGCCTTCTCGAGCCATGCGGCCACCCTGGCATGGTCGTCGCCACGCAGATAGTCCAGCAGCCGGGCCCGCATGGGGTCCATCAGCGGCTTGAACTCCGCCACGATCTCGGCGATCGGACGGGCGGTGTTGCCCTGGCTGAGCAGCCAGCGGACTGCCCGGTCCAGGAGCCGGCGGATGTCCAGGTGGACGGTGCTCCAGTGTTCGGTCGGGAACGACGCCGGCAGCTCGTTCAGTTCCGCGACCATGATGTCCAGCTCGTAGACCTCGCGGAGCGCCACGAAGGCCTTGGCGACGGCGGCCTCGGTGGCCGAGGTCTCCTCCATGGCCCGGAATGCGAAGGTGATGCCGCCCAGGTTGATCATGTCGTTGGCCACGACGGTCGCGATGATTTCCCGGCGCAGCGGGTGGGTGTCCAGCTCGGCGTCGAACCGTTCCCGCAGCTGCTTCGGGAAATAGTCCCGGAGCGTCGCGCGGAACCATGGGTCCTCGGCAAGGTCGCTGTCCCGCAGCGCGGTGGCAAGTTCGATCTTGGCGTAGGCCGCCAGCACCGACAGCTCGGGTGACGTCAGGCCCTGGCCCTGGTCCAGGCGCTCACGCAGCGTCTCGGTGCTGGGCAGCGCCTCGAGATCCCGCTTCAGGTCGGCTGACTTTTCCAGCCAGTCCATGAGCCGCTCATAGCTGGGGCTCCACTCGGATACGCGCATCCGGTCGTTGAGCAGCAGGATGTTCTGGTCGATGTTGTCCTCCAGCACCAGCCGGCCGACTTCGTCGGTCATCGATGCCAGGAAGTCCGCACGCTCGGCCGGGCCCAGTTTGCCCGCCGCCACCATCCGGTCGACGAAGATCTTGATGTTGACCTCATGGTCGGAGCAGTCCACGCCGGCCGAGTTGTCGATCGCATCGGTGTTGAGGATGACGCCCTGCAGCGCAGCCTCGATGCGCCCGCGCTGCGTCATGCCGAGGTTTCCGCCTTCACCGACGACCTTGACCCGGAGCTGGCGCCCGTCGACGCGGATGGAGTCATTGGCCTTGTCGCCGACCTCGGCATTGGATTCGGTGCCGGCCTTCACATAGGTGCCGATGCCGCCGTTGTAGAGCAGGTCGGCCGGGGCCAGCAGAATCGCGCGCAGCAGTTCGGGCGGGCTGAGCTGGGTGGTGCCGTCCGGCAGTCCCAGGGCAGCCCTGACCTGCTCCGAGACGGGGATGGTCTTCGCCTGGCGCGCGTACACGCCGCCGCCCGCGCTGATCAGTGACTTGTCGTAGTCATCCCAGGATGACCGGGGCAGCTCGAAGAGCCGCCGGCGCTCCGCGAAGGACACGGCCTCGTCCGGGGCCGGGTCGAGGAAGATGTGCCGGTGGTCGAACGCGGCCAGCAGGCGGATGTGCCTGGAGAGCAGCATGCCGTTGCCGAAGACGTCGCCGGACATGTCGCCGACCCCCACCACCGTGAACGGTTCCGACTGCGTGTCCAGGTCCAGCTCGCTGAAGTGCCGCTTGACCGATTCCCAGGCGCCGCGTGCGGTGATGCCCATGGCCTTGTGGTCATAGCCCACCGACCCGCCGGAGGCGAAGGCGTCGCCGAGCCAGAAGCCGTATTCCGCGGCCAGCCCGTTGGCGATGTCGGAGAAGGACGCCGTTCCCTTGTCGGCCGCGACGACGAGGTAGGAATCGTCGCCGTCGTGCCGGACGACGCCGGCCGGCGGCACGACCGTCTCGCCCTCCGCCGTCGTGACGAGGTTGTCGGTGATGTCCAGGAGCCCGCGGATGAAGGTCTTGTAGCAATCGACGCCCTCGGCCATCCACGCGGCCCGGTCCGCTGCCGGGTCCGGGAGCTGCTTCGCGAAGAAGCCGCCCTTGGCCCCAGTGGGAACGATCACGGCGTTCTTGACGGTCTGCGCCTTGACCAGGCCGAGGATCTCGGTGCGGAAATCCTCGCGCCGGTCCGACCAGCGCAGCCCGCCGCGGGCCACCTTGCCGAAGCGCAGGTGAACGCCCTCGACCCGGGGCGCGTAGACCCAGATCTCGAACATGGGCCGCGGGAACGGCAGCCCCTCGATGAGGGCGGGATTGAGCTTGAAGCTGACGTGCGTCTTGTTCTGGAAGTAGTTGGTCCGCAGCGTCGCCTGGATGAGGTTCCTGAAGGTGCGCAGCACCCGGTCGGCGTCGAGGGTTGCGACCTGTTCGATGGCGGCGTCCAGTCCGGCCCGGGCCTCGTCCTGCTTGAGCGCGCGCTCGGCGTCGTCCAGCGCGGGATCGAAGCGGGCCGCGAACAGGGCCGTCAGCCCGCGCGTCACATCGGGGTTCGCCAGCAGGGTGTCCGACATGAACCCGAAGGAGTTGGTGTTGCCCATCTGGCGCATGTACTTGGCGTAGGCGCGCAGCACGATCACCTGGCGCCAGTGCATCCCCTCACGCAGCACCAGCCGGTCGAAGCTGTCCGACTCCACGACACCGGACACGGCTGCCCCGAAGGAATCCCCGAGCAGCTGCCCGGTGCCCAGGGGGTCCACCCCGGCCGGGTATTTCAGGCCGAGATCGTAGAGGAAGAAGTCACGGTCGTCCGAGGTTTCGATCTCGAAGGGACGCTCGTCGAGGACCTCGAGGCCGAGGTTGTGGAAATAGGGCAGGATCTGGCTCAGGCTCTTGGGCTCCAGCATGTAGAGCTTGACGCGCGCGTCCTCCTCGAGCGTTGCGCCGGCACCTTCCGGAAGGTACACGTGGACGCCGGGCTTCTCCTTGACGGTTTCCCCGGCCCGTTCGGCCGCCGCGCCGTATTTCTCGAAGCGCGCAATGTCCTCCAGGGCGTCTTCCACTTCGTAGCCGACGCGGTAGCTTTCCGGGAAGGCTTCGGCCCAGATGGTTGCGAGTTCCTTGGCATCCTCGGCACCGCCGTTCTCGGCCCGCGCGCGCAGGACCTCGGCGATGCCCTCGCTCCAGGAGCGTGCGGCCCGGACCAGCCGCTTCTCCAGTTCGTCGCTGTTGACGTTGCTGACGTCCGCGTCCTTGGGCAGCCGGATCCGGAAGAACAGCCGGGCGAGCGCGGATTCGGTCATCCGGGCCTCGTAGTCGATGGACACGGCGTTGAAGGTTTCCCGCAGTTCCTGCTCGATGCGCAGGCGAACATTCGTGGTGTAGCGGTCGCGGGGCAGATAGACGACGGCCGACATGAATCTGCCGTAAATATCGGGCCGGAGGAACAGGCGGGTCCGGCGGCGTTCCTGCAGCCGCTGGATGCCGGTGGTGGTGGCCTCGAGGTCGGGAATCTCGATCTGGAACAGCTCGTCGCGGGGGTAGGTCTCGAGGATGCCCAGCAGATCCTTGCCCGAGTGCGAATCCGGCGGGAAGCCGGCGTCGTTCAGCACTGTGGCGACCTTTTCGCGGACCACGGGGATATCGCGGACGGAGCCGGCGTAGGCGCTCGTGGCGAACAGGCCGATGAAGCGGCGCTCACCGTTGACGTTGCCGGCGGCGTCGAAGCTCTTGACCCCGACATAGTCCAGGTACGCCGGCCGGTGCACCGTGGAGCGGGAGTTGGCCTTCGTGATCACGAGCGCACGCTTCTCGCGGGCCTTTTTCCGGCCTGCCGAGGTGAGGTGCTGAAATTGGTGCGGCGTGCCGGTGCCGCCGCGGAGCAGGCCGAGGCCGCTGTCATCCCGGGGTTCCAGCACGTCCTCGCCGGCCACGTTGACGAGGTCGTATTCGCGGTAGCCGAGGAAGGTGAAGTTTCCATCGTCCAGCCAGCGCAGCAGGTCCTGGGCCTGGCGCAGTTCGGCGATCTGCGCCGGATTGGATACCTTGTCCAGGTCCGCGGCGATCTCGAGCGCCTTGGTGCGCATCCTGGGCCAGTCCTCGACGGCGGCGCGGACGTTGCTGAGCACATGCCGGATACCGTCAAGCAGCCTGGCGCGCTTGCCCTCGTCGACGCGGTCGATTTCGACGGCGATCCAGGACTCCATGTGGGAGGCGTTGTCGCCCTGGGCGATCAGGTGGGAGAGGTTGGGCATCGCCGCGGTGTCTCCGCTGGAGATGCCCAGATGGGAGGGCACGCGCGAGACCTTGACCAGTCCGCCGCCCTCACGGTTGCGCGCCACCACGAACAGCGGGTGCAGCACCAGGTGGATGGGCGCCTGCTGCCGGACCAGTTCCGCGTTGACCGAGTCCACCAGGAAGGGCATGTCATCGGTGACCACGTAAACGACGCTGCAGTCGCCCTCATCGATGATGGAAATATTGGCAATTCCCGGGAGCCGTTTGGCGGCGACCCGGAGGTGGGCCTGCGCCCTTGCGGCCAGGGCTTCCTGGGCATAGCCCCGGGAATCCTCTTCCGGGAGGTGCTCGTAATAATCCTGGAGGTAACCCTCACCGGCACTGATCAAAACGGGGTGATCCTCCACGCTGGACCCAGACGACATCGACAAACGCCTCCATAAAAGCAGTAGATGGCCGCCTCATTGCGACCTTAAATCGACCCTAACCCTTTGCCCGGCGCTTTGCTCTGGAAGTAAAGACAGAGGATTCACGATTTCGCTGTGCGGGTGCACAAACCAGTTTTGCGATGGCTTTCCGGAGGGCCGATTCCGGGGCCGACTCCAGCAGCAGGGAGCCGGAGAGCAAGGCCGCGTCGCTCGCCGCGGGGTCTGCCGGAAGGAAGGCGGAAAGCGCCGGCCCCGGGCCGTACCGTTCCCACGCATCCCGCAGTTGTCGCTCCGGGGACCGTCCCACCGCGGAGGCCCGGACCTTGTTCAGCACGACTGTCGGGGACGCCTGCGGGACCGCGGTTTCCAGCTCGGCCAGCCCCCGGACGAGCCTGGGCACGCCGAGGGAATCGGCCGATCCCACGGCGAAAACGGTATCCGCCATTTCCAGGCTCCTCAGCGTTGCGGCGTTCCGGCGCGGCGCCACCGTGTCAAAGCTCAGCTCTTCATCGGCCTCCAGGCAGAAACCGGTGTCCACCACCGTCACGTCCGCGATCTCCCGCGCCCGCTCCAGCACGAGCGAGAGTGCGGCGGCCCGGAGTTCGGTCCACCGGTCCGCCCGGGTGATGCCGGTCAGCACCCGGAAGGTCCCCGACCTCGTGGCCACGGGCGCGGCGATCCTGAGCAGTGCGTCGCCGTCGAGCAGTCCCTGGTCCGCCAGCCGGCAGGCCTGGGCCAACCCCGCCGCCTCATCCAGCAGCCCCAGCATGGCTGCCACACTGGCGCCGTAGCTGTCGGCGTCGACCAGCAGCACCGATTTGCCCTCCGCGGCCAGCTCCCCGGCGATGTTCGCCGCCACCAGGGTCCTGCCCGGCGAACCAGCAGGGCCCCAGACAGCGATGATCTGCCCCTTCCCGGCGCGGGCAGGCGTGCCGCCCGTGCCGCCGTCGGCACCGTCCGCCGCAGGCCGGGTTCCCTCCCCGGGCACCGGGAAGGCGGTGTCCCTGAAGGCGCTGTCCGGGCTGGCACTGTCCGCTGCCGGCCACGGCCGCGGCCCGGCTCCGCTCAGCTGGGCCACGGCCCCCGAGATGCGGGCGGCAAGTGCCGCGGCAGGGACCCCCGGCAACTCGGTGGCGACGCCTATCCCGCGGAGCCGGGCCATCTCCCTGGGGTCCTCCGTCAGGGCCACGACAACTACTCCGACGGCGGAGAGCCGGTCAACCAGTGACGCCGTCAGTTCCTCGCTGCCCGCCGCGACGACGGCGGCGCGGGCCAGCCCGCTTTGGCAGGCTGCGAGCAGCTCCGCGAGTTCGCTGCATCTGCGGACCACGGACACCGGTCCGTGGAGGCGTTCAAGTCCACCGACCAGGTCCTCGCGGGTGTGGCCGACGGTCACCACCGGGATGCTCATCGCGACACACCTCCCGGATTCCAGACGACGGAGATCTTGGCCTTGTTCGCCTGTGCCCCCAGCAGGTTCGGCATCTGGCTGTCCGGAACGAGCACCATGACAACGGTGGACCGGGAGGAGCCCAGGGCGGTGCTGCCCGGGGTGAGCTGCGCGATCTCCGCCCCCGGCAGCAGCAGCGCCGGCTGGCCGAAGCCGTTCCGCGTATCCGGGAGGGCGACCCAGACGTCCACCCGCGAACCCGGCACGGCCTGGGCCGGCAGGCTTTCGTCAATGGTGACCGCCACGGGTTTGCGGCCGAGCCCGTCGGCCTGTCCCAGGCTCTCTCGCGGGAGCAACTGGTCCTTGCCGATCCGCTGGACAGCGACAAGCCCCTCGCCCAGTCCGGTCTCCGGCGTCAGATAGTGCTCCTCGACGTCGTCGAGGCGGACCTTGACCCGGTGCAGCTTGTCCGTGGTCAGCCTCTCGCCGACGGCGATCGGTTCCCTCGCGGCGTAGGCCTCGGTGGTCTGGTCCGCTGCGCCCACGAGCGAGATGACGCCGGCCACCGAGGCGAGAACGAGCAGAATCCCGACGAGGAGACGGGGGTCTTTCCACGATGGCTTCCTCAGCCGGGCCCCGTCCGCCACCGCGTTCACGCTCATGCGCCCTGCTCCCCCTGTAGTCGCCGCCCGGGCCGTCGGTGCCGGGCTCCCTCATTGTTGCCGCCACGCGGCCCGAACGGAAGATGTCTGCGGGTCATCCCCCGCAAATTGTGGATAACCCCTCCGGAGGACGCCAACGGTGGCAAAATGGTGTCATGCCCCGATTCCTGACCCTCGCAGACGTTGCCGAGCAGCTCCAGATCAACTCTCCCGCTGCTTACGCGCTGGTACGCAGCGGGGAGCTCAAGGCGATCCAGGTGGGCGGACGCGGCCAGTGGCGCGTTGAGGAGACCATGCTGGAGCAGTACATCCAGGAGCGCTACGCCGAGGCGAGCCGGATGATCGAAGAGGCCAAGTCCAAGTCCGGCTGAGCGGCAGGGGCACCGCACCCACGCGGCCCGGGCCCCGGATTTCCTCGTGGTCCCGGCCGCGCGGCCCTGAACCCCGACGAACCAGCGACGGATTACCGACAATGACCATTAGCTGTCTGCGCCGCGGGAGGACCTGAGGCCGGCCAGGGCCGCGAACGGTATGGTGGCCGTCTGGCGGACATTGGCCGCACGGCGGTCCTCGCCCGCGTGGGTCAGGGCCAGATCCAGGAAATCCTGCCCGACCCGGTCGATCACGCCGTGGAGCACCGACTCGGCCGGACCCCGGGCAACCAGCACGGTCAGGCTGGCCCGGTCCCTGGACAATGCGCGCAACGAACTGGCCAGGCCGAGGCGCTGACGGACCGCGGCATGCTCCGTCACGGCGAGCCGGGAGAGCCCGGAATACCGCACCGCCGATGCCTGGGGAATGAGCACCTGGTGCCGTGGCTCGTCGAGCACCATCGACTGGCTTCCGACGTGGCTCAGGACCCCCTCGAACAGGGTCCCGGACGCGAGGTGGATGCCGATCCTCAGTCCCAATGAACCGCGGAGCCGGTCCGCCAGTTCCACTGCAGCCGCGTCCGCCCGCGTCCTCTCCGCCACTTCCGCGTCAAAGTCCAGCCGCTCGCCGGCGGCCAGCTGTGCCTCCATGTCCTCAAACAGGGCGTCCCAACGCATGCCGCCAGCGTAGGCCCGGGTGCCGGGGCGGTCAATCCCGCTGCTTTCCATCCCCGTCCAGTTCCTCCCTAGAAAAAACCTATTCGATGCGGTCAAATTAGCTCAAACAGCATCAAACAACATCAAACGGCATCACGTGCCGTTCGAGATCCGATGGTGGAGGCAGCCTCATGGTCACAACGGAACCCCTGGAAACCGGGCCGAGGGGCCTCCTGCGGGCGGACGCGGCGATGGCCGCCGTGATCCTGCTGCTGGGCTTCTTCCTGGCAGCCACCGGAAACAGCCTCGTGCAGCGCTGGCGGTCCTCTTCGGCGCGGCAGCAGTCCCTGTCCTTTGAAGACCAGCTCGGAATCGTTTCCACCCTGTCGGGCCTCATCGTCATCACCTGGTGGGTGATGACGTTGATGATCGCCTTCGCGGCGGCCCTGCTGGAGCGCGGCGGAAAGACCCGGGCCGCCGCAACTGCCGGCCGGTTCAGCCCCGGCTTCATGCGCCGCCTGGCCCTGGCCGCCGTCGGGCTCCAGCTCATCACCGCACAGCTGGCCACCGCGGCAGCACCGCCGAGCCTGCCCGGCACCGGCTCGTCCCCGGGGACCGCGGTTTCCGCGGCATGGACCCCGACGCCGGTCGAATGGTTCGCGGAACACGCCGAACCGGCACCGGCCGTCCCGGCACCGGCGGTCCCCGGACCGCCACCCATTGCCGGCGGTCCGGTGGCGGATCCGCAATGGAAGCCGCTGCGCCCCGTCGTCGAGCCCGGTCCGCTCGCGTCCCGCCAGCTTCGGCCCCAGGAGCCCGCGGCGGCCCACGGGGAAGTCGCCGTCCGGGCCGGGGATTCGCTGTGGAGCCTTTCGGCCGCGGCGCTGGGAGCGTACGCGTCCGACGTCGACATCGCCGCCGAATGGCCGCGGCTGTACCAGGCCAACCGGGCCGTCATCGGCGAGAACCCCGATGTCCTGTTTCCGGGACAGGTCCTGCGGCTCCCGCCCAGCACCTGACCGCGTCCGGGAAAACCACGACATGCACGAGCAACCACAACCACAACCAGGCAAAGGAAGCACCATGAGCGCAATGACAGGGATCCGCGCAGGCGCGGCTGCCCCCGTTTCACCGGATCCGGTTTCGGCGGTCCGGCCCCCGCGCCTGCGGGTGGTTGATGAGGGCCGCGAAATCTGCGCCATCTCCCGCAGCACCGTGCAGGCCGCGATCGAAGTCCTGGCCGGGACCCGGCCGGCGCAGCAGCTTGCCCGGCGCCTTGACCAGCGGTGCCTGGTGGCCTTGCAGCATCGGGCCGCCCTGACCCGCAGGGTGGCGTCCGGAAGTTCGCCGGCTGCCGGACGGCTGCACCGAAACCCCTCCGTCCGCTCGGTCCGGGCCTGCCAGGTGTCCCCGGACGTTTACGAGGCCAGCGCCGTCGTCGTCGATGAATGGCGGGTCCGGGCGGTCGCCCTGCGGCTTGAGCGCAGCAGGCTGGTCTGGCGCATCACCGTCCTGGAGATCGGCTAAGGGCCGGTCCGCCGGCGCCGCTGGTCAAGCGCCGCTGGTCAAGGCGCGTGGTCACAGCGCGCCGGAACCCGTGCTGGGGGAACAGCAGGGCCCGGCTGGGGCCCTGGGGAAGCAGGGAAGGAGGCAGGTGCATGACGGAGGACCGGAACAAAGCGTTCCGGTCCTCCGTCATGGCAGCCGCGCGGGCAGGAGTCAGCCGCGGCTCAGCGCCGCTTCTTCCTGGCACTGCGGCGGGTGGTGTCCTGCGCTGCAGCCTTCGCCGGGTTGCCGGAGCGTCCCTGGTTCTTCGTCTCGATGCGGGTCTCGGCCGCGCCGTCCTCGCCGGGGGCGGTGTATTGCAGCTGGGCGGGCTTCTCGGGGGCCTCGAGTCCGGAGGCATGGATCTGCGGCTCGTGGTGCTCCGTATGCTGGCCTGCGGCGTCTGCGAAGACCACGTCCTCGGCCGGGGTCACCTCGACCTCCAGGTTGAACAGGAAGCCGACGCTTTCCTCGCGGATGGCCTCCATCATCGCCTGGAACATGATGAAGCCTTCGCGCTGGTACTCCACGAGCGGATCACGCTGGGCCATCGCCCGCAGGCCGATGCCTTCCTTCAGGTAGTCCATCTCATAGAGGTGTTCCTGCCACTTGCGGCCGATCACGGACAGGACGACCCTGCGCTCGAGCTCGCGCATGCTCTCGGAGCCGATCGCCTCTTCGCGTGCCTGGTAGACCAGGCGGGCGTCGGAGAGGATCTCTTCCTTGAGGAATTCAACGGTGATCCGGGACTTCCCGCCGGCCTCGTCGATCACGTCGCGCGGCGTGAAACTCACCGGGTACAGGGTCTTGAGGTTGGACCACAGCAGGTTGAAGTCCCAGTCGTCGCCGGTGCCCTCCGCGGTGGCCTCGTCGATGAAGGCGCTGATGGTGTCTTCCAGGAAGTACTGGACCTTCTCGTGGAGGTCGTCGCCTTCGAGGATGCGGCGGCGGTCGCCGTAGATGGCTTCGCGCTGGCGGTTGAGGACGTCGTCGTACTTGAGGACGTTCTTGCGCTGTTCGGCGTTGCGGCCCTCCACCTGGCCCTGCGCCGAGGCGATGGCGCGTGAGACGAGCTTGGATTCGAGCGCGACGTCGTCCGGTACGGAGCTGTTCATGAGCCGCTCCGCGGCGCCGGAGTTGAACAGGCGCATCAGGTCGTCGGTCAGGGACAGGTAGAACCGGGACTCGCCGGGATCGCCCTGGCGGCCGGAGCGGCCGCGGAGCTGGTTGTCGATGCGGCGGGACTCATGCCGTTCCGTACCCAGGACGTACAGGCCGCCGAGGTTGAGGACTTCCTCGTGTTCGTCCTTGACCGCCTGCTTGGCGGCCTCGAAGGCGGCGGGCCAGGCGGCCTCGTAGTCTTCGGAGTTTTCCTCCGGGTCCAGTCCGCGCTTTGCCAGTTCCGCGACGGCGGTGAATTCGGCGTTGCCGCCGAGCATGATGTCGGTACCGCGGCCCGCCATGTTGGTGGCGACAGTCACTGCGGCCTTGCGGCCGGCCTGGGCCACGATGGCCGCTTCACGGGCGTGGTTCTTGGCGTTCAGGACCTCGTGCCGGACGCCTTCCTTGGCCAGCAGCCGGGACAGGTACTCGCTCTTCTCGACGCTCGTGGTGCCCACAAGGACCGGCTGGCCCTTTTCGTGCCGTTCGGCAATGTCCCGGACCACGGCCTCGAACTTGACGGCCTCGTTCTTGTAGACAAGGTCGGCCTGGTCGATGCGCGTCATGTCCTTGTTGGTGGGGATCGCGACGACGCCGAGCTTGTAGGTGCTCATGAACTCGGCGGCCTCGGTCTCGGCCGTGCCGGTCATGCCCGCGAGCTTGCCGTACATGCGGAAGTAGTTCTGCAGGGTCACGGTGGCGAGGGTCTGGTTTTCGGCCTTGATCTCGACGGCTTCCTTGGCCTCGATGGCCTGGTGCATGCCTTCGTTGTAGCGCCGGCCGGCAAGGATGCGTCCGGTGTGCTCGTCGACGATCAGCACCTCGCCGTCGAGGATGACGTAGTCCTTGTCGCGCTTGAACAGTTCCTTGGCCTTGATGGCGTTGTTCAGGAAGCCGATCAGCGGCGTGTTGGCGGACTCGTACAGGTTGTGGATGCCGAGGTAGTCCTCGACTTTTTCGATGCCGCCTTCCAGCACACCGACGGTCCGCTTCTTCTCGTCGACCTCATAGTCGGTCTCCGGCTCCAGGCGCGTGACCACCTTGGCGAATTCGCTGTACCAGCGGTTCGTGTCGCCCTGGGCGGGGCCGGAAATGATGAGCGGCGTGCGGGCCTCGTCGATGAGGATCGAGTCCACTTCATCGACGATGGCGAAGTGGTGGCCGCGCTGGACGAGCTCGGACTTGTCCCACGCCATGTTGTCGCGCAGGTAATCGAAGCCGAATTCGTTGTTGGTGCCGTAGGTGATGTCCGCGGCGTACTGCTCGCGGCGCAGTGCCGGGTCCTGGTTGGACAGGATGCACCCGCTGCTCAGGCCCAGGAAGCGGTAGACGCGGCCCATGAGGTCGGACTGGTATTCGGCGAGGTAGTCATTGACGGTGATGACGTGCACGCCTTTGCCGGCGAGGGCATTGAGGTAGGCCGGAGCGGTGGCCACGAGGGTCTTGCCTTCACCGGTCTTCATCTCGGCGATGTTTCCCAGGTGCAGGGCGGCGCCGCCCATCAGCTGGACATCGAAGTGGCGCAGGCCGAGGGTGCGGGAGGACGCTTCACGGACGGCGGCAAACGCCTCCGGCAGGAGATCGTCCAGTTTCTCCCCGTCCACGTGCCGCTCGCGGAGGCGGTCCGTCTCTTCGCGCAGCTCGGCGTCGGTGAAGGTCTTGAACGAGGCTTCCAGGGCATTGATGGAATCGGCATAGTTCCGCAGCTGCCTCAGGGTTTTTTTGTCACCCGTGCGGAGAAGTTTTTCGAAAAGTGATGCCACGTGAAGTTGCTCCCAGTCTCAAGCTGCCGAATTCTGGCGTGTTCAGTCTACGGGAGAGACACCGGGCCGGTGGCCGCTGTTCCCTCAGAGCGGATACGCCGCCGCGGTCCCCGCGACAGTCCCCGCGACAGCCCCCGCGACGGCCTCGGCGAGCGCGGGTGCCAGGTCACCTGCCGGGGAGACGGCGACGCGGTCCAGTCCCAGCCACTCCGCCATGAGCTGCAGTTCGGCGGCGAGTTCGACGGCGGTGTCCGCCGGCGCGCCGGGCTCGGCATGGGCGGCCCTCGCCAGGAGCGTGCCGCCGGCCCGGTCGGCCTTCAGATCCACCCGTGCCACGATCCCGTCCCGCAGCAGGAACGGCAGCACGTAATAACCGAAGCGGCGCTTCGCCTCCGGTGTGTAGATCTCGATCCGGTAGTGGAAGCCGAACAGCTCCTCGAGCCGGCGGCGCTCAAAGACCAGGGAGTCGAACGGACTGAGCAGGGCCCGCCCGGTGGCCGCGCGCGGGAGCTTTGCCTCGACATGCCGGTACAGCGCCCTGTCCCAGCCGGCGACGGCGACCGGCCGGAGCCTGCCTGCCTCGACAAGGTGCCCCACGGAAACGGCGGCTGCCCCCATCGGCGTCCGGAAGTAGTCCGCAAAGCAGCGCACGGTCCCGATCCCGTGGGCCTGCGCGGCGGCGTCGATCAGCCGGTCCATGGCGGCGGCCGGATCCGGCTCCCGGCCCGCAGCTGGCCCGGCTGTGCCGGGAAGGAGCGTGCCGGGAAGGAGCGTGCCGGGAAGGAGCGTGCCGGGCAGGACCCTGGCGGTCAGGGTGTAGCGGCGTTCGAAGGATTCGGTCCGGGAGTCGGCGGAGACGAGGCCCTCCTCGAAGAGGTGTTCCAGGACCCGCTTGACGGCATTCCAGTTCCAGCCCCAGTTGTCCCGCAGCCGGTCCTCCACGTGGCCGAGCCGCACCGTCAGTTCCGCGGCCGTCATCGGCCGTCCGGTTGACAGGGCTTCCCGCACCGCGGCGGCGACGGCGTCCCGGACGTCCGGGTCCATCGCGGAGGCGCCGACCCACTTCCGGTTTTGCCACAGTACGAGGTCCTGGAAATGGTCCGGCCGGATGAAGCTGGCCTCGTGCGCCCAGTACTCCATCATCCGGCGCGGCGGGCGTGCTGCCATCCGGGCCAGGATGCTGCGGTCGTAGTTTCCGAGCCGGGAGAAAAACGGCAGGAAGTGGCTCCGGGACAGCACATTGACCGAGTCGATCTGGACCAGGTGCAGCCGGGCAAAGGTACGGCCCACCGCCCGTGCGCTCACGGGCCCGGCGGGCCGTGCCTTGTCCAGTCCTTGGGCTGCCAATGCGATCCGCCGTGCCTGGTCGAGGCTCAGCGGTGCCGGCATATCACTCCCTGCACCGGACGGTCTGCACCAGCTTAGGCACTGGCAGGCTCATCCTCGGAACGGTAGGCGTGGATCTGCGCGTCCTGCGGGACTTGTCCCGGTTCGCAGGTCTGGTCCAGGGAGATCACCCCGTAGGTCCATCCCTCGCGGCGGTAGACCACGGAGGGTGCTTTGGTCTCCTTGTCCACGAAGAGGTAGAAGTCGTGGCCGACCAGTTCCATGTTGTCGACGGCGTCGTCCAGTGACAGGGAGGCGGCGGTAAAAACCTTGCGGCGGATCAGCACCGGCGAGTCGCCGGCCGGAATATCGTTCTCGACGTCATACGGGGACTTCTCTGCCGCCGGCGCCTGGGGTTCCCCGGCGCGGCCCACCGCGGCATAGAGGGGCTCGGACGGACTTGCCGGCTCAAGGGTTGCCGTCGCCTCGGTGACGGACTTGGGGGTGTGCCTGCCGTGATGGACCTTGCTGCGGTCCTTGGCCCTGCGCAGGCGTTCAAGAAGTTTGTTGTAGGCGAGATCGAAAGCCGCGAACTTGTCGGCGGCGCTGGCTTCTGCACGGATCACGGGGCCGCGGCCCAGGACTGTCAGCTCAACCGTGAGCATCTCGTCGGCCTGGCGGGCCTTGGTCTCCTTGGAGACCTTTGCGTCCACCCGCTGGACCTTGTCGCCGAGCGAGGCGATCTTTGAGACCTTCTCGTCGGCGTACTCGCGGAAGCGGTCTGAGACCGTCAAATTACGTCCGCTGATCATGAACTCCATGGTGCCCTCCAAATGACTTCGGTGACACGACGGCGGCACTTCCCGGGGCCGATCTGACTGACAGTCGAGCCCCTTTCCGAGCCGCTATCGACAGGTACATCTGTTCTTGGTACCCATCTTCGACGTTAGTTCATAGCCTTCTGTTATTCATCCTTTTCCGGTTTATTTTTTTGCTCGTCACATACCGGCGCTGCCGGCAGGCCGCCGGCAGCGCCGGCAACGGACATGACCGGCGGGCGTGTCGCGGCGAGGACGACGGCGCCCCGCACCACTGCGCCTGCCTCGCGCAGGGCACGGGCGGCTTCGGCGAGCGTCGCGCCCGTGGTGAGCACGTCGTCGACGATGATGCATGGATGTCCCCTGATGTCCGGGGCCCGCGGCCCGGACCTGGCCCGCATCGACCCGCGGACGCGCTGCGCCCGGTCCCCGCGGGCCAGCCCCTTCTGGCCGCCGCGCAGGGCGCCGGGGCCAGCGGCCAGGACGGGACGCCGGGCCTTCCGCAGGGCATCGACGACGCGGAGGCCGGGAAAATCCCGGCGGCTGAGCCTGGCGAGCAGGAGATGGACCGGGCTGAAGCCCCTCCTCCGGAAGGCTCCGCTGCTGGTGGGTACCGGAACCAGGCAGAGCGGCTGTCCGCCGCCCACCGCGGCATCGAGGGCGCGGGCCAGGCCCTTCGCCAGGACGACCCCGAGCCGGCCCTGGCCATGTCTCTTGAAGGACAGCACCGCCTGCGCCAGCTCGCCGCGGTAGGCCCCGGCGGCCACCACCGGAAGGATCACGGAGCCGTCCATGTCCATCAGGGCAGGGGCCTGCCCCTCCGCCCGGAAGGGGTCCAGTGTCAGCAGGCGGACCTGCCGCTCGCAGGCCCCGCAGAGGGCGATGTCCTCCGCGCCGCAACAGACGCAGTCCACGGGGACTGCAAGTGCCAGCAGCTCGATCCCGGCCGCTGCAGCGCGGTCCGCAAACCTGGGCAGCGGGCGGATGTAGTCGCCGCGGTGCCTGGCGGCCGTGGGCGCCACCGGAGCCAGGTCCGGGTCGGCGGCGCCCGGCGGGGGCAGCCGGGGACGCGGTCCGCCGCCGCCGCGCGCATTCCCGGCGTGTTCACTGCCGGCGTCTTCACTGCCGGCGTCTTCACTGCCGGCGTCTTCACTGCCGGCGTCTTCACTGCGGGCGTCTTCACTGCGGCGGGGCGGCCATCGGGTCATGCTGCAAGCCTGGACCGTCAGGGGGCGCCGCGGAAGCCGCTGCTCCCGCTATGTGGACAAGCACCGGTGGAGGGCCGGCGGCGCAGGATCAGCCGGGGAAGGACGGGTCCTGGAGGCCCTTGAGCTGGGGTGACCAGCCGTTGCCCAGCCGCTGGAAGACACCTTCCGCTGACTGACCGAAGATCTCTTCCGGGCCGTTGCCCGCGCTGAGGGCGGTGAGACCCGGCCACGGTGCCAGTTGCTGCGGTTGCGCCGAAGCGAGGGAGAGAAGCTCCGGGGTCACGCTCTCGGCCGCCGAGCCCTTCATGACGGCCACCGTGGTGTCGTCGACCCACGCTCCCTGGTCAGGGTCGCGGCTGGTCGGCAGGGTCATCGGCGCGGTCAGATCACGGGGGGTGCCGTCCGCTGTCCTGATGATCCCCGTGACCTGGACCCTGGTCTTGCCGTTCTGTTCCGAAATCACGAGGGCCCGCGCGCCTTCCCTGGACATCCTGAACTCCTTGACCGTCCATCCGGCGAGCCAGGTCGGCGTCAGGGTCACGGCGGGCACGCTGGAACCCTGGGCCACGCCGACGGGCCGGTAGGCGAGGACCTCGGTGGCACCGTCGCCCCCCGGTCCGGCCGTCCAGGTCCAGTCGTACCGGTCGAACGACGGACGGGACACGGCGGCCCGTGTGGTCAGCACCCTGGCGGGCTGGCCGGGCACCACCGAGTACAGGGTGTCGCGGCCGGGGTTGAGGAATGCGGCGGACTGCGAGACGGGAGATTCCGCCGGGGCACGGGGCGAAAGGGCGGCGACGGGCGCGATGTCAGGAAGCGGCGAGAGCCTGTTGTTCTCGTACCGGACCAGCTCATTGTGGCTCACGGCGATCTGATGGGCCGGGACGCTCATGTTCCGTACCGGACGCCGGACCGTGCCGTTGTCTTCAACGCGCACCAGGTCCTGGTTGGCCCGGAGCTCGACGTTGATGACATCGGGCTGGCTGCGGAATGTCAGGGCCAGCTGGGTCTGCATCCGCAGCCTGTCCTCGTTGGAGGCGTCCACGAGATCCTTCGCCGTGAGATCCACCTGGGCCGCGCCGGAGACAACCGGCACCGATTCGCGGGCCAGCTTAATGCCTGAAGGGAAGGCGCTGACGACGGCGCCCTTGAGATAGGCGGCGGGGCCGCCGAGGAGGGCGCTCGTCATGGCCTTGACCGTCTTCTTCTTGATGAACCACCGGAGATCCGGCACGGCATAAGTGAAGGTGGGGTCATAGAAGTAGATCGGATACGCGCCGTAGATGACCTTGAAGGTCTCCTCCGGGATGGCCGTGCCGTCCGGGATCGCGGCGATCCTCCACTGCCCGTCCACCTGGGCCAGCGTGGCCGGAATGTTCTCCTTCGTGCCCTCGGGCAGCCGCGTGGCAACCCCGTCGGCATCCACAGAGTAGGCGAGGTCGAGTTCATAGTCGAAGACGTTCTCGACGCCGGTGGGCACCACCCTCGCGGACCGGAACACCAGCGCGCGCTGGTCCGGTTTCCAGGTGACGGACGAGGCCTGCGTGAGGTACTGGCGGGCGACGGCGTAGTCGTCCTCGTAACCGCTGCCGGCGCTGTAGAAGTCTTCGATCACCGACTCCGGGCCTGCACCTTCCCGGGGCGCGGCCGGGAAGAAGACCGGGGCGTTGGGGTTGCCGGCGCTCGCGTCCGTGCTCTTGCCCACAGGACCCGACCGCGGGATCTGCGCGCACGAGGCCAGGAGGAGCAGGACCAGCGCGAGCACCGCTGCGCCGGCCCTGGTGATGTTGCTGGAGGAACCCCTCATGACCCGTCCTTCATTCCGGCTCCCGTTTCGGCTCCCGTTTCGGCTCCCGTTTCGGCTCCGCCTGGTTCTGCCGCCGGGGCCCCGGTCCTGTTGCCCACAGTGCCAGGGACAGCGGACGGCTCCAGCAGCAGCATGGTCCGTTCGCGCCCGGCACCGGGGACGCCGACGTCGGCCGGTTCCAGCTGGAGCGGTGACTTCACGATATCCTCGCCCTGGCGCAGCGGCAGGGTCAGCCGGAAGCTGGCACCGCTCCCCTTCTTGCCCCAGGCCTGGAGCGAGCCGTTGTGGAGTTTGGTGTCCTCGGCGGCGATGGAAAGCCCGAGGCCGCTGCCGCCCGTGGTCCGGGCACGGGCGGGATCGGCACGCCAGAAGCGGTCGAAGACGCGCGCCGCCTCGGCCGGGCTCATGCCGATGCCGTGGTCCCGGACAGACACCGCAACCGCGGTGCGGTTGGCGGCGACGGAAATGTTCACGGGCCTGCCTTCGCCGTGTTCCAGGGCATTCAGGACCAGGTTGCGCAGGATGCGGTCGATCCGCCGGTCGTCCATCTCCACGATGATGCTGCCTGCGGGAGCGTTGAGGGTGACCTCCGAGCCGTACTCCGCGGCCACGGGGCCGACGCCTTCCATCACGTGGGAGATGAGCTGGACGATGTCCGTCGGCTCGGCGTCGAGAATGGCCGCGCCCGCATCAAAACGGGAGATTTCAAGAAGATCGGCCAGCAGCGACTGGAACCGCTCCACCTGGTGGTAGAGCAGTTCCGCGGAGCGCTTGTTGATGGGATCGAAGTCCCCGCGGGCGTCATAGAGCACTTCCGCCGCCATCCGCACGGTGGTGAGCGGGGTGCGGAGCTCGTGGGAGACATCGGAGACGAACCGCTGCTGCATCTGCGAAAGGGTGGCCAGCTGCGTGATCTGCTCCTGAAGGCTCGCCGCCATATGGTTGAACGACGCCCCGAGCCGGGCCACCTCGTCCTCGCCCTTGACCACCATGCGTTCCTGCAGCTGGCCCGCGGCGAGCTTTTCGGAGACCAGGGCCGCATGGCTGACCGGGCTCACGACGTTGCGGGTGACGTACCACGCCACGGCGCCGATCAACAGCAGCAGCACCGCCGCGCCGGCGAGCAGGACGTTCTGGATCTCGTTGAGGGTTTTCTGCGCCGTATTGAGGTCATAGATCAGGTAGAGCTCGTAGACCGTGCCGTTGAAGGTGACCTTGTTGCCGACGGCGATCCCGGGGCGGTCCTCGGTCCCCACCGGGAACTGCGTTGACGCCCAGAACTGGTCCTTCCCCGAATCCTGCACGGCCTTGCGCAGGTCCGGCGGGATCACGCTGATGGTGAGCTGGTCCGAGGCCCGCGATTCGACCCATCTGTTGCGGGGCTTGGTCTGTTCCGGCATCGCCTCAAAGACATAGCGGCGCTGGATCACGGAGCCCCGTCCCTCGACGGCATTCAGGGTGTCGTAGACCAGGGTGATGACGCTGGACTGGTCGGTGACCTGCGCGCCGTCGAACGTGTCCTGGACCTGCTTGACGTTGTAGCGCGTCTCGGACTCGGCCTGGGCGAGACGCTCCTGGAAGAGGTTATTGGCGATCTGGTTGGACAGGTAGGCTCCCACGACGGCGAAGGAACCGATGGCGAGCAGCAGCGTGGTCAGGACGGTCCGGAACTGCAGGGACCGCCGCCACCGCCGGTGGACGGCGCGCAGGAGGTACCGGAGGCCCGGCAGCAGCCCGACGGTGCCGGTCCGCACCAGCCGCGCGACCCGCACGCCGACAATCCAGCCGCGGCGCACCCAGATCCGGGTGCCGAACCGCAGCGCCCGCCACGCGGCGGCCGGACCGGCCGGATGCCTTGGCGCGGCGTTCCCGGGAGTGGCGTTCTCCGGGACTGCGCTGCCGTCTTCAGGCTCAGGAACCTGCTTTGTAGCCGACACCACGGACCGTCAATACTACTTCGGGGGCTTCCGGGTCACGTTCGATCTTGGACCTCAGCCGCTGGACATGGACGTTGACCAGCCGGGTGTCGGCAGCATGGCGGTAGCCCCAGACCTGTTCCAGGAGCAGTTCCCGGGTGAAGACCTGCCACGGCTTGCGGGCCAGCGCGACGAGCAGATCGAATTCCAGCGGGGTCAGCGAGATCCGGTCGCTCCCCCGGCTGACCAGGTGGCCGGCGACGTCGATGGTCACGTCGGCGATGCGCAGGGTTTCCGGCGCCTTCTGGTCGCCGGGCCTCAGGCGCGCCCGGACGCGGGCCACGAGCTCGGCCGGCTTGAACGGCTTGGGGACATAGTCGTCGGCGCCGGACTCGAGGCCGCGGACCACATCCGAGGTGTCCGCCTTGGCGGTGAGCATCACAATCGGCACGTCGGAGTCGGCGCGGATCAGGCGGCAGACCTCGATGCCGTCCATGCCGGGAAGCATGAGGTCCAGCAGCACGAGGTCCGGCTTCGAGGAACGGAAGACCTCCAGCGCCTGTCCGCCGTCAGCGCAGAAGACGGGTTCGAAGCCATCGTTGCGCAGCACAATACCGATCATCTCGGCCAGTGCCTCGTCATCGTCCACTACCAGAATGCGTGCCTTCATAATTACATATTCCCCTATTGAAATGGCTTTGTCGTATCGGGCGGATCCTCGGCATGGCGCGGGCCCTCACCAGCAGGCCGGTACAAACCTCGTCCCGGGTCCCTTCCCGCGCTTTCTGCCCGGAGGAAACCCTGCGCGTGCTGGAACATTCAGTGTCCGGTACTGCATGCTGGGGACCAGCCCCATCAGCCTGCCAGGACCACCAGGAGGTTTCCAGTGAACACCCCGATCTACCGGCTTGCCCTCGGCCACGACTTCGCCCGGCTGCAGCCGGAGCTCCAGGACTACTTCTCGCTCGCCCCGGGTTCCGGCCACTACGGCGTCGGCGAGGGCGTGTTCGACGTCGTCGGCTGCCGGCAGCCCTGGCTGCGCCCCCTGCTGCGGCTCGCCACCGGCGAGCAGGCGTTCTTCCCCGAATACGGCGAGGGCATCCCGTTCCGGATCGAGAACCATGCCCACCTGGATCCGTTCGGCCGGTCCAGCCTGACGGCGCGCCGTGAAATTTTCTTCCCCGGCACCACCCGGCTCTTCCATGACACCACCAGCTTCGATGACTCCGGCAGCCGGGCCGGGCTGGTGGACTACGTCGGCCGGTACCGGCGGCTCGTCACGGACCTCAACCTCAGCGTCACCGCGGAGGGCCGGCTGCGCGGCGTCTCTGCGGCGTCGCGGCTGTTCCTCGGGCCGCTGCGGATCCCGCTGCCGGAAGCCCTCGATGCCAGGGCCTACGCCGAACAGTGGTGGGAGCCGGCAGAGGGCGGCCAGGGGCAGCACCGGATCCAGGTCAAGGTGGTCCAGCCCCAGATCGGCCTGGTGCTGGTCTACGCCGGGCACTTCGACTACCGGCTGGAACCCTACCCCGGCGGGATCACGGCGCCGGGGTACCTTCCCCCGACCGCCCGCCCGGACCGCTGGAACAGCCGCCTCTGACCGGTGCGGGCGCCCCGGCCGGCGCTGCTGGGCCCACGCCGCCAAGGTTCCCTGGCCGAGCTTGCGAGGCTAGGGCGGCGGTGGGGACTAGCCGAGGGCCAGCTGGTTGAGGCCGTCGGCCACCTGGGTCAGCCGGGTCAGTACCGCCGTCGCGGACGACGGCGAGTGATGCGCCAGCCCGTCCGAAGGGGTGATCCGCAGCGCCCCCAGCGTGGACGCGGGAAGCCCCAGCTGCCGCCACGGCCGCCAGACGTTTTCCACGACGTCGCCGACGCGGGGCAGCCTCGCGGCCGGATCAGCCACGTCCAGCGCTCCGGCCCAGAGGCGCTTTCCAGCCTCCACGGCGCCCGCGAGCTGTTCCCATTGGCGGGAGGTGAGCGCCCGGAGCGGCACCGCGATCCCGTCGGCGCCGGCGGCCAGGATCCGGTCAAACGGGGCCTCGACTTCCGCGACGGACACCACGATTTCGGCGGCGCCGGCGGCCCGCAGCGCGTCAATGACCAGCCGCCAGGAGTCGGTGATTTCCTGGCCGGGAATGGAGCGCAGGGTGCGGTAGCCGCTGGAGGTCGGAATGGTGCCGGCCAGCACGGACGCGATCTCGGGTTCATCGATCTGCACCACGATGCGGGCCCCGGGTGCCGCTATGGCAACCCTGGACAGATAGCCGTCGACGCCGGCGGCCAGGGACGCGGCGATATCGCGCCGGGCGCCGTAGTCGATCAGGGCACGTTCCCCGTGATGCAGATGCAGGCCGGCGGCGAGGCTGAGCGGGCCGCGCAGCTGCACCTTGATGTCCGCCGCCGGGGTATCCTCGGCGCCGATCAAGTCCGCCAGGATATTGATGTCGGTGGAGAGGGCCGACCGTGCCCGCATCAGGTCCTTGCCGGGCCGGTCCACGATCCTCCAGCCGTAGGGCTGGACATCCACGGACATGTCCACCAGCAGCGACGCGGTCCGGCCGAGGGCGTCCGAGCCGACGCCGCGGTCAGGCAGCTCGGCGAGGAACGGCAGATGGGGGCTGCCGAGTTCGCCGCGGACGGTCCGCGTGGCCTCGACCGGGTCCTCCCCGGGCCAGGGGCCCGCGGCCGTCGCGGTGACTTCGGCGGGTTCCTGCGGTGTCTGGGCCTGCGATGCCTGGGTGGGCGCTGTCCGGGCGGCCATGGCTAGGCGTCTGCGGCGACGGAAGGAGCCGGGGATCCGGCTGCCCGTGCGGCGCCGCCACCGGCGGCGTCCTTGGCCCCGGCCTCCAGGGCCTCGGCATCCCGGGCTGCTGCCTGGTGGTCTTCGGCGATGGCTTCATGGTGCCGGATGACCTCGCCGATGATGAAGTTCAGGAACTTCTCGGCGAAGGCCGGGTCCAGGTGGGCTTCGGCGGCGAGGTGGCGCAGGCGTGCAATCTGGGCCGTCTCCCGGCCCGGGTCCCCGGCGGGAAGCTGGTGCGCGGCCTTCAGGAAGCCGACCTTCTGGGTGGCCTTGAACCGCTCGGCGAGGAGGAACACGAGGGTGGCATCGATGTTGTCGATGCTGGAGCGGATCGACAACAGTTCCGCCATCACCGCCGGATCCACCTGACCGGCCAGGGAACTGGCCGCGGGGTCGTAGGAATCGGCGTCAGGATCGGCATGGGGAAGACTGTGGTTCTGCTCGGTCATTGACCCAGTCTAGGCGGAAGTTACGTGGGTCTCTCGCCCGGATTCGTTGAGTTTCCGGGCGGGGGGCCCGTTTTATACGGTTTCGCGTAGTCAGAATAGTTGTCGTGTCTTTCCCGAATGTGAGGGAAAAGCACTCTAAAATGTTGTTATGATGAAGCGAGGCGGCGCGGTTCATGTAGTCAGAGTTGTGAAGTCCCATACGGACAAGCATGGCCAGGAGCGCGTATACCGGTCGGCGTACCTGCGCCGGACCTACCGCGAGGGCGGGAAGGTCCGCAACGAAACGGTCGCGAACCTTTCGGCCCTGCCCGGGCATGTGGTCGACTTCATCGACGCCGGGCTCAAGGGCCGGCACCTGGTGCCCGCGGACGCCGTGGCCACCATCACCCGGTCCCTGCCGCACGGCCACGTCGCCGCGGTCTTCGCCCAGGCCAAAGCCCTCGGCATTCCCGCTCTGCTCGGCCCGGCCTGCGGGCAGCGGGACCTGGCCCTGGCCCTGGTGATCGCCCGGGTCTGCAGACCCGGTTCGAAGCTGGCGACCACCCGCTGGTGGGCCGACACAACCCTCGCCGAAGACCTCGGAGTCGCCGGCGCCACGACCGATGAGGTCTACGCCGCGATGGACTGGCTCGCAGGCCGGCAGGAAACCATCGAGAAGGCGCTGGCGAAAAGGCATCTGTCCCCGGAGGCCAACCCGGACCGGCTCGCGTTGTTCGACCTGTCCTCGTCCTGGGTCACCGGGCACAAGTGCCCGCTCGCGGCCCGCGGCTACTCCCGCGACGGGAAGAAAGGTCTGGAGCAGATCGAGTACGGTCTGCTCACCGACCCCGAGGGCCGGCCGGTCTCGGTGCGTGTCGTGCCCGGGAACACCGCGGACCCGGCCGCGTTCGAGGCCCTCGCCAAGGACTTCAAAACCCGCTACGGCCTGGCGGACATGGTGATGGTCGGAGACCGCGGCATGATCACCTCCGCCCGGATCGAACAGCTCAAGGAACTCGGCGGACTGGGCTGGGTCACCGCGCTGCGCGCCCCGCCATCCAGGCCCTGGCCGCCGACGACGGGCCCCTGCAGATGAGCCTGTTCGACGAGCAGGACCTGGCCGAGATCGCCCACCCGGACTACCCGGGCGAACGCCTCATCGCCTGCCGCAACCCGCTCCTGGCCGCCGAACGGGCCCGCAAACGCACCGCACTGCTCGCAGCCACCGACACGGAGCTGGCCAAAATCACCGCCGCCGCCGAAGCCGGGCGGCTCAAAGACGCCGGGAAGATCGGCGTGCGCGCCGGCAAGGTCGTCGGCAGATACAAGATGGAAAAGCACTACACCCTGACCATCGGCGACACCTCGTTCGCGTACGCCCGCAACGAGGAACAAATCGCCGCCGAGGCGGCCCTGGACGGAATCTACATCATCCGCACCACCATCCAGGACACCCACATGGACGCCGGACAAGTCGTCGCGACCTACAAGTCCCTGGCCAACGTCGAACGCGACTTCCGCTCCATCAAGGCCATCGACCTGGACCTGCGCCCGATCCACCACCACACCGAAACCCGGGTCCGCGCCCACGTATTCATCTGCATGCTCGCCGCCTACCTCACCTGGCACCTCCGCCGGGCCTGGGCACCCCTGACGTTCACCGACGAAAACCGCCCCGAACCGGAGAACCCCGTCGCCCCCGCAAAACGATCGGCCGCAGCGCAGACCAAAGCAAGCCGGCGCACCACCCCAGACGGACACCCCGCCCACAGCTTCCGGTCCCTGCTGGACCACCTGGGAACCCTGACCCGCAACGAGATCCGCTACGGCGCCGAGGAGACCGCGCCCCTGATCCCCACCCTGGCCGTGCCCACCCCCATCCAACACAAGGCCTTCGACCTGATCGGCCAAAGCTTCCCGCTGACCCTGAAGTAGACAGAAGGAGGAACCCCGGAAACAGCGGAATCCCCGCCAACGGCGAATTCTGGGGATCGTTGCAACACCTGTGGTGGTTAGGTGGTTACCAGTAGATCACGAAGGCGCTCGGCGGGGGTATCCCAGTCGAGCGTTTTGCGTGGGCGGGCGTTGAGTTCCTGGGCGACGTGTTCGAGGTCTTCGGGCCCGTAGGCGTTCAGGTCGGTTCCCTTGGGGAAGTACTGGCGCAGCAGCCCGTTGGTGTTCTCGTTGGACCCGCGCTGCCAGGGGCTTCCCGGATCGCAGAAGTAGACATCCATGTCCGTGGCGATGCCAAAGGCCTTGTGCAGGGCCATCTCCGCGCCCTGGTCCCAAGTGAGCGAGCCGCGCAGGTGTGCAGGCAGGTCGCTCATGGTCTCGATGAGCCCGTCACGCACGGATTCGGCGTTGTGGTCGGTGGGCAGGTGCACCAGCATCACGTACCGTGTGGTGCGTTCCACGAGAGTCGCGATCGCCGACTGGTTGTAGGCGCCGGTGATCAAATCCCCCTCCCAGTGGCCCGGGACCGCACGGTCTTCGACCTCGGGCGGGCGTTCGGAAATATTGATCATCGGGTCCCGGAAGCGGCTGGTGCGTTCCTCCGGGTTCTTGTGGGCCTTGCGGCGGGTGCGCCCGGTGCGCAGGGCGTCCTTGACCTCGCGCTTGAGCCCGCCACGGGCCTGGAGATAGAGGGCCTGGTAGATCGTTTCGTGGCTCACGCGCATCTGCTCGTCATCGGGGAAATCCTTGATCAGCAAGTGGGAGATCTGTTCGGGCGAGCACCGGGTGAGCAGCTTGCCCTTCACGAAATCCCGCAGCCGCCGGTTGCCGCTCAGCTTACTGGTTTTGGGCCGCGACCGGCGCGCCACGGCGGCCCGCTGGGCGCCGTAGGGCTGGTAGCCGAGCACCGGGTGGCTGTTGCGGGAAACCTCGCGGCTGATCGAGGACGGGGAGCGCCCCAGGGCCGCTGCCACGGCCCTGATGGAGGAGCCCTGGGACTTCATGTCCCGGATCCTCTCGCGGTCCCGCAGCGACAGGTACCGGGGATCGATCACCTTCTCCAGTGCCGTTTGGGGAATCGAAACATTCGTTGTTCCGCCGGTGGCCTCGGGAGGCGCAATCGCAGTAGTCACCTCCCGTTTATAGTCGACGGCAGCGGGCTCAGGGTAAACAAGTTTCCCCTTGGCCTGGACTATGCCGTTATCCCACATGAAGGCCGTTTTACGGTCAACACCGACGGCCGCTGTTGCTTCACGCCGGCCCACCCCGGCTGCGCGCAGGCGGAAGAACTCCTCGCGTTTTCCCACCGTCACGCGGACACTGCGGATGCCGGCGGCCTTGGCCCAGTTATGACACGTATCTTTGCTCAGGCCGAGCTGCCTGGCCGCTTCGGTGACGCTGCCGACACTATCCAGGACAGTGAAGAATTCGGCTTTCTGGGCCTGCGAGTATTTCCGGTTGGGCCCCTTGATCTTCCTTGCCCGTTTAGGCAATGCTCCGGTCTCGTGGACCCAGGCGTAGCAGGCGGCGGTGCTCAGCCCCAGCTCTGAAGCCGCAGCCGAGACGTTCCCGAGGCGGTCCAGGAGCGTGAAGAACTCGTCCTTCTGAGCCTGCGTATACTCCCGGCGGGGTTCCGAACCCTTCACACCCGACTTGAGGTGGATCCCTGCTTGCCGGACCCACTTGCGGCACGTTGCCGCCTTGAATCCGAGCTCTCTGGCCGCCGCGGCGGCACACTCCAGCCGCTCCAGCACAGCGAAGAATTCATCCTTCTCGGCCTGCGAGTACCGCCTGTAGGTGTTCTTCTGTGACGGCGTGGGCGGAGGACCCGATTTTCCCTTTAAAGAAGATTCTTGATTTGAAGACGGCAAGGTCGTTGCAACTCCCGAAAATCTGGGGTGTTGCAACGACCGCTAGAACTGAAGAACGCGGGGATTCCGCACGTCATGCCAGACGTAACTTCGGTCTAGGGGCACGGCGGCCAATCACTTCTGCTGTTAAGCGCCGTTGCAGCTCCCCCGCCGGGACTCCCGGGCGGGCATGCCCACCGTTCGATGCGAACGGTGGGCATGTCCTCCCGGAGGGCGCCAAGGCACCGCCGAGCGTCCCGCGGTCAGCCGTGGAGCACGGCGCGGAATTCCTCGCGGCGCCGGGCCTGCTCGTCAGGGTCCGGGACGGGCAAAGACGCGATGAGCTTGCGCGTGTAGTCGTGCTGCGGGTTGCCCATCACCTGGTTCCCGAGCCCCTGCTCCACCATCTTGCCCTTGTAGAGCACGCCCACCCAGTGGGAAAGCATGTCCACCACGGCAAGGTCATGGCTGATGAACAGCGCTGCGAATCCGAACTCCCGCTGGATCTCCTTGAACAGCTCCAGGACCACGGCCTGCACCGAAACATCCAGGGCCGACGTCGGCTCATCGGCGATGAGCAGCTTCGGGTTCAGGATGAGCGCCCGCGCCAGGGAGGCGCGCTGGCGCTGGCCGCCGGACAGCTCGTGCGGGAACCGGTCAGCGTACGACGCCGGCAGCTGCACCGACTCGAGAAACTCACCGACGCGCTTGCGCGCTTCGGCCGGGGTCGGGTTGGAGTGGATGATCAGCGGTTCGGCCACACAGTCACCGATGGTCAGCTGCGGGTTGAAGGATGCCGCCGGGTCCTGGAACACGAAGCCGATCTCCTTCCGGAGCGGCTTGAAGCTGCGCTCCTTGAAGTTCAGCATCTCGTAGCCCAGCACCTTCAGGCTGCCGCCGGTGGTGCGGTTCAGTCCGGCGATGGCGCGCCCGATGGTGGTTTTGCCGGAGCCAGACTCCCCCACAAGGCCGAAGACTTCGCCTTCGGACACGGTGAAGCTGACGCCGTCCACGGCCTTGAAGGCCGGGCTGCCCAGCCTTCCGGGGTACTCGATCGTCAGGTCCTTCGCCTCAATGAGCACCTTGCCGCCCTGGTGGGCGCGTTGCGTCATGCCTTCGGAGGCGGAGTTGCGGCCCAGGTGCGGCACGGCGGCGAGCAGCTTCTTGGTGTAGTCGTCCCTGGGCTGGGCGAACAGGACCCGTGCGGGAGCTTCCTCCACCACGTCGCCCTGATACATGACCACCACGCGGTCCGCGAGGTCGGCGACCACGCCCATGTTGTGGGTGATCAGCACGATGGACGTCCCGTACTTGTCCCGCAGGTCCCGGAGCAGGTCCAGGATCTCAGCCTGGACGGTGACGTCCAGGGCGGTGGTGGGCTCGTCGGCCACGATCAGTCCGGGGTTCAGGGCCAGGGCCGCGGCAATCACGACGCGCTGTTTCTGGCCGCCGGAGAACTGGTGCGGATAGTAGTTGACCCGGGTTTCGGGGTCCGGGATGCCCACCTTGCGGAGGGCCTCGATGGCCCTCGATTTGGCCTCCTTGCCGGAGATACGGTGGCCGGTGCCGGTGTCGGCATGGGCCCGGATGCCCTCGGCAATCTGCCAGCCGACGGTGAAGACCGGGTTTAGCGCGGTGGACGGTTCCTGGAACACCATGGCGACGTCGCGGCCGCGGATCTGCCGGAGCTTCGCCGCGCTGACGCTGACGACATTGTTGCCGTTGATCAGGACGGCCCCGGAGCTGAGGGCCGTCTCGGGCAGGAGCCCCAGGATGGTCTTGGCCGTGACGGTCTTGCCCGAGCCCGATTCACCCACGATCGCCACCACCTCGCCCGGGTTGACCTCGAGGCTGACGTCCTTGACGGCGTACACGTCCCCGGCGTCGGTGGCGAAGGTGACTTTGAGGTGGTCGATGTCCAGGACGGGGCCGGAGCCGGAGCCCGGCCGGTCGAGGTTGATGGTCATAGCGTTCTCGCTTCTGCTTCAAGGGCGGCCTGCGCGCCGGCGGTGGAGTCCGGGCCTCCGGCGGGCGTCTTGCCGCCAGCCCGTTTGCGGCCCCTGAGCCGTGGGTCGTTGAGGTCGTTAATGCTTTCGCCGACCAGGGTCAGCCCGAGCACGGTCAGGACGATGGCCGTACCGGGGAAGACACCCGTCCACCAGATCCCCGAGGAGGCATCAGCCATGGCCTTGTTGAGGTCGAAGCCCCACTCGGCGGCGGAGGACGGTTCGATGCCGAACCCCAGGAAGCCCAGTCCCGCAAGGGTCAGGATTGCCTCGGAGGCATTCAGCGTGAAAATCAGCGGCAGCGTGCGGGTTGCGTTCTTGAAGATGTGGCGTCCCATGATGCGGGCGCTGGAAGCCCCCACCACCTTGGCGGATTCGACGAAGGGCTCGGCCTTGAGCCGGATGGTCTCGGCCCGGATCACGCGGAAGTACTGCGGGACAAACACCACGGAAATGGCGAACGCGCAGGCAAGGATGCCGCCCCAGAAACTTGACTGGCCGCGGTTGATCACGATCGACATCACGATGGCCAGCAGCAGCGACGGGAAAGCGTAGATGGCGTCGGCGATGACCACCAGTATCCGGTCCAGCCAACCCCCGAAGTAGCCGCTGACCAAGCCCAGCGCGACGCCCAGGAAGATCGACATGGCCACCGCGACGATGATCACGACCATTGCAGTCTGGGATCCCCAGATGACGCGGGAGAATACGTCGTAGCCACCCACCGTGGTGCCCAGGATATGGCGTCCGCCCGGTGCCTGCTGGGCGGGGAAGGTGCCGGACGCGTCACTGAGCTGCGCGTAGCCGTAGGGCGCGATGACCGGCGCCAGCACCGTCGTCAGCAGGAACAGCACGGTCAGCACAAGGCCGGTGACGAGCATCCCGCGCTGCAGCCCGACGCTCTTCCTGAAATGCGAGATCACCGGAAGCCGGTAAACCAAGGGCTGTTTGCGCCCGCTTACTGTGGTTGTGTTCATGGCTAGTACCTCACCCGGGGGTCGATCAGGGCCGCGACGACGTCGACGACAAAGTTGGTGACGGCGACGATGACCGCCAGCAGCACCACGATGCCCTGGACGGCGACGAAGTCGCGGGCATTCAGGTACTGGACCAATTGATAGCCGAGCCCCTTCCACTCGAAGGTGGTCTCGGTGAGGACGGCGCCGCCGAGCAGGAGGGCAATCTGCAGCCCCATCACCGTGATGATCGGGATGAGCGCCGGCTTGTAGGCGTGCTTGGTCACGAGCCGGAATTCACTCACGCCGCGGGACCGGCCGGCCTCGACGTAGTCCTTGCCGAGCGTTCCGATTACGTTGGTGCGGACCAGACGGAGGAAGACACCGGCCGTCAGCAGCCCGAGGGCCAGTGCCGGGAGGACTGCGTGGGCCATCACATCGCTGAACGCCGCCATGTTGCCGCTGCGCAACGCGTCCAGCCAATAGATCCGGGTGGGCGCTGCCAGGCTTCCCATGGCCAGTTCGGTCCTCGTTGAAGCCCGGCCTGCGACAGGGAGCCAGCCGAGCCAGACCGAGAAGGTCAGCTTCAGCAGGAGGCCCGCGAAGAACACGGGAGTGGCGTAGCAAAGAATGGCGAAGAAGCGCAGGACGGCGTCCGGTGCCTTGTCACGCCGGTGGGCTGCGAGCAGGCCCAGCGGAATGCCCACCAGCAACGCCACGATCACGGCGTTGATGGCCAGTTCGAGGGTTGCCGTGCCGAACGTCGCCAGCATTTCAACAACGGGCCGGCGGTCGGTGATCGTCGTTCCGAAGTTGCCGGTCGCCACCTGGCCCAGGTATTCGAAGTACTGCACCATGATCGGGCGGTCGTACCCGGCGTCGTGAATGCGCTGGGCCAGGACATCAGGGGGAAGCCTGCCGCCCTGGGCCGCAGTGATGGGGTCTCCGATGACCCGCATCAGGAAGAAGACCATGGTCACCAGGATGAACATGGTCGGGAGGATCAGGATCAACCGGACCAGGATGTAGGTCCCCAGCCCCCCGCCCGATGATTTTTTCTTCGACGGGAGGAGCCCGTCGGCGTCGCTTGGCGGCGCCTCTATCAGTGTTGTCATTGGTACCTAAGATTGTGCTTTCGCGGCCATGGGCCGGCCCCGTGAACTGCGGATGCTGCGATGACCGGCAAAAGCGGGGCGCCTCGAGGGCGCCCCGCCTCCCAGGCTGGTCAGAACCGCAGCGATGCAGCCTTACTTGGAAACGGTTCCCAACCGGAACTTGAAGGAAGGGTCGAGGGTCGAATCGACACCTTTGACCCCTGTGCCGGAAATGGCAACCTGCGCGCCCTGGAGCAACGGAAGCGTCGAGATGTCCTTGGCCAGGGCATTCTGTGCATCCTTGATGGTGGACTCGCGCGCGCCCTTGTCCACGGTGGTGGTCTGCTTCTGGATCAGCTCCGTGACCTGGGGGTTGGTGTAATGGTTCTTCAGGAAACTGTTTTCCAGGAAGAACGGCGTGAGGTAGTTGTCGGCGTCGCTGAAGTCCGGGTACCAGCCGAACTGGTACACGGGATATTCATCGGCCCGGCTGGCCTTGCTGTACGTGACCCATTCCGTTGACTGCAGGTTGACCTTGAACAGGCCGGACTTTTCCAGCTGGTCCTTGATCATGGCGTATTCGTCGCCTGAGGACTTGCCGTAGTGGTCCGGGTTGTACTGGAGGTTCAGTGTTACCGGGGTGGTCACGCCGGCATCGGCGAGGACCTTCTTGGCCTTGTCCAGGCTGGGCTTGCCGGCGTCGCCGTAGGCGTCCTTGAAGGATTGGTCGGCGCCGAGGAAGCCGCTGGGGACGTTGGAGTACAGGGGAAGGTAGGTGCCCTTGTACACCTGGTCCGCGATCGCCTGGCGGTCCACGAGGTTGGCTACGCCCTGACGGACGGCGAGCGCCTTGGCCGGATCTGCCTCCGGAGTCTTGGCGCCGAACGGCATCGTGTCAAAGTTGAACGTGATGTAGCGGATTTCGCCGCCGGGACCGACATTGACCTTGACCTTGGAATCCTTCTTCAGGTCGTCGATGTCGGTGGCGCTCAGGGTCCGGTTGGCGACGTCGATATTGCCCTGCTGGATGTCCAGCTTCAAGTTGGTCGCGTCCGCGTAGTACTTGATCGTGGCGGCATCGTTGGCCGGCTTGCCCAGGAGGCCCTTGTAGTCGGCGTAGGCCTTGAAGCTGATCAGCTCGTTCTTCTTGTACGTGTCGATCGTGTACTGGCCGTCGAAGGCCTTCGCCTTGATGATGGAGTCGTCGTCGAGCACTTTGTCGGCCGGGAAGACTTCGTCGTCGACGATCGGCGCGGCGGGGCTGCTGAGGATCTGGCCAAAGGTCTGATCATTGGCCAGCTTGAGTGTGAACACCACAGTGTTGGCATCCGGAGTGGTGATGCTGTTCACATTGGACAGCAAACTTGCGGGGCCGGCGGGATCGTTGATCTTGGTCTGCCGGTCAAAGGAGAACTTGACGTCCTTGGAGTCCAGCGTGTGCCCGTTGGCCCAGGTGAGCCCGGGCTTGAGCTTGACCGTGTACTCGGTCGGCGTCGTGAAGGAGGCCGACTCTGCCAGATCGGGCACGGGATCTGCGGTGCCCGGCTTCGAGTTGAGCAGGAAGGAGTAGATCTGGTTCATCACCATGAACGAACCGTTGTCGTACGAGCCCGCTGGGTCCAGGGCCGTGACCTTATCCGTGGTGCCGTAGGCGATCGGGCCGGTGGTCGCGGCCGATGACCCGCCTCCGCCACCGGACGGGCCCGTGCAGGCAGTCAGTGCGAGGGCGGAAACGCCCGCAAGCGCGATCGCGCCCTGCAAGGCCTTCTTGTTCATTGCCATCTGTGAACTTTCTGTTCGATGGGAACTGGCGCGGCCGAGGAAGGATAATTCCGCGGGCAGCACCGTGCTGATTCCTTGATTCAACCAGAAGCTGGCGTGGTGAATCGTTGCATCGTGTGAGACGAGACACAAAATTTATCCGGATCGAAGAAACTCGGCGTTTTCGGCCTGTTTGCCTGAGGATCTTCGGAGGGCCCGTCCGCTCGCCGGCCCGCGCCTACAGTGCGGCTCGCTGCAGCGAGCGTGCGGCGTCAATGGTTGCCTGTCCCAGCACGCGGGTTCCCTGGTAGAGGACCACCGTCTGGCCCGGGGCAACCCCGCGCAGCGGCTCGGTCAGGGTCACCACGAGGTTCCCCTGCTCCATTTGTGCTCGTGCCGGGACGGGATCCCCGTGCGCGCGGACCTGGGCGTAGCAGTCGAACTCCTCGCCGGTGTGCACCTCGGCGATCGGCAGCCCCGCCCAGGAGACCTTGATGCCGCGGATCTCGTCGATGGCCAGCAGGGCCTCGGGCCCCACGACGACCTTGTTTTCCTTGGGCCGGATTTCCAGCACGAACCGCGGCTTGCCGTCCGCGGCGGGGGTTCCCAGCTTCAGGCCGCGGCGCTGGCCGACGGTGAAGGCGTTGGCGCCGGGATGCTCTCCAACCTTCGCGCCGGACTCATCCACGATGTCGCCCGTGGTCATGTCGATCTTCTCGGCCAGCCAGCCGGCGGTATCGCCGTCGGGAATGAAGCAGATGTCGTGGCTGTCCGGCTTGTTGGCCACGGACAGGCCGCGGCGCTCGGCTTCGGCGCGGACCTCGGCCTTGGACGGAGTGTCCGCCAGCGGGAACATGGAGTGCTTGAGCTGCTCGTGGGTGAGGACGCCGAGCACATAGCTCTGGTCCTTGGCCCAGTCGGCGGCGCGGTGCAGTTCGGGATTGCCCCCGGCGTCGTTGATCACCTTGGCGTAATGGCCGGTGCAGACGGCGTCGAACCCGAGCGCGATGGCCTTCTCCAGCAGGGCGGCGAACTTGATGCGTTCGTTGCAGCGCATGCAGGGGTTGGGCGTGCGTCCGGCGGCGTATTCGTCGATGAAATCCTGGACGACGTCTTCCTTGAAGCGCTCGGAGAAATCCCAGACGTAGTACGGGATGCCGAGCACGTCGCAGGCCCGCCACGCGTCGCGGGAATCCTCGATCGTGCAGCAGCCGCGGCTGCCGGTGCGCAGGGTGCCGGGCATCCGGGACAGCGCCAGGTGGACTCCGACGACGTCGTGTCCCGCCTCGACGGCGCGGGCGGCGGCGACGGCGGAATCAACCCCGCCGCTCATGGCTGCAAGAACTCGCATACTGGCTTTCTGTAGGTGTCCGGGGGCGCCGGCATCGGCGGCCGCCTGGTGGACAGCGGGGAAACAACTGCTGGCGGCTAACACAATGACTGCGGGTCCATTCTATCGCCACGCCGAATCATGGCCCAAAGACCCTTGACTACGCCGCATCCCCCTTCTAACGTCAAACACACTGCTTTTAGAATTCTTCGGCGGCGACCATGTCGCCGGCGGGGACTGGGACCAATGCATCCTGGCAGCGCCAGGCCGCAGGAATCGAGCGCAGGTGGCTGTAGAGGACATCGTGATTGTGGGCGGCGGACTGGCCGGTGCCACCGCCGCGAAGACACTCCGCGCGGAGGGCTTCACCGGCCGGGTTGTCCTGGTGTCCGCCGAAGCGCACCATCCGTACCTGCGGCCGCCGTTGTCGAAGGAGTACCTGCTCGGCAAGGCCGCCGAGGAGGCCCTGCCCGTGGTGCCGGCGCAGTGGTACGGGGAGAACGACGTCGAGCTCCGGCTGGGCGTTTCGGTCACCGGGATCGATCCGGCCGCCCGCACCGTGGGCCTGGGCGACGGCGGCCGGCTGGAGTACGGCTCGCTGCTGCTCGCCACCGGGTCAAGCCCGCGTTCCATTCCCTTGCCGGGAGGCGGGCTGGAGGGCGTCACGACTTTCCGGACCGTGGATGACAGCCGCCGCCTGCGCGCCAGCCTCGCCGAGGGCGGCCGGAACGTGGTGATGATCGGCTCGGGCTGGATCGGAATGGAACTGGCAGCCGCCGCCAGCACCTACGGCAACACCGTCACCCTGCTGGGGCACGAGGAGGTGCCGCTGGGGGCCGCGATCGGCCCCGAACTGGGCGGATTCTTCCGCTCGCTGCACGAGACCCAGGGCGTGCGCTTCCGGCTTCCGGCTTCGGCCGCGGAGATCACGGGGCAGTCCGGGCGCGTGACCGGCGTCGTCACCGACTCCGGCGAGGTCCTCCCGGCGGATCTGGTGGTCATTGCCGTGGGCGTGGCCCCTGGGGTCTCCCTCGCTGCGGCCGCGGGCATCGGGCTGCGGAACGGTATCCTCACCGACGCCTCGCTGCGGACGGACGCGCCCGGTGTCTACGCAGCCGGCGACGTCGCCAACGCCCTGCATCCCTTCACCGGGGAACACCACCGCAGCGAACACTGGTCCAATGCCCTGAACGGCGGAAAGGTCGCGGCCGAAGCCATGCTGGGCCAGGACGCCGTCCTGGACACGGTCCCGTATTTCTACACGGACCAGTTCGACGTCAGCATGGAGTATTCAGGATTCCCGACGCTCATCACCGGCCAGCCGGCCATCCGCGGCTCGCTCGAGGCACACGAATTCATCGCGTTCTGGCAGCGCGAGGGCCGGGTGGTCGCGGGAATGAGCGTCAACTGGCCACGGTCCAGCCGGCCGGGAGCGCAGAAGACCATCAAGGCCCTGATTTCGGCGCGGACTCCGGTGAGCGCTGAGGCCCTGACGGATCCTGCGGTGCCGCTGGCCGAACTCCTGCCGGCCCCGTAGCCTGCCGTATGTTCAGCCGCGGCCGGACGCCTGGCGGGCCACGGTCCCCGCGGTCTGGATGGTCGACTCGTGCCCTGCCATGCCGGCTTGGCGGGCGCGCGCCCAGGCCCCCGGCAGGGCCGCCAGCAGGGCGTCGACGTCGGCCTCGGTGGAGGAATGCCCCAGCGTGAACCGCTGGGCGCCCCTGGCCGTCTCCTCGTCCAGCCCCATGGCCAGGAGCACATGGGAGGGCCGCGGAACCCCCGCCGTGCAGGCCGATCCGGTGGACGACTCCACTCCTGCCAGATCCAGCAGGAAGAGCAGCGAATCGCCTTCGCAGCCGGGGAAGGTGAAGTGCGCGTTGCCGGGCAGCCGTCCGGCCGCCGGGGCACCGCGCAGCACCGCCCCGGGAACGGCCCCGCGGACGCCGTCGATCAGCCGGTCCCGCAGGCCTGCGATCCGGGAGGCTTCCTCGGGGAGCCTCGCGGTGGCGGCCTCGGCTGCCGCGGCGAAAGCCGCGATCGAGGGGGTGTCCAGGGTTCCGGACCGGACATCGCGCTCCTGTCCCCCGCCATGCTGCACCGGGGTCAGCTTCACCGCGCGTCCCAGGATCAGGGCGCCCACGCCCACGGGGCCGCCGATCTTGTGCCCGGAGACGGACATGGCGTCCAGGCCGGTGCCGCGGAAGTCCACGGGAACGGAGCCGAAGGCCTGGACGGCATCGGAGTGTACCGGAACTCCGGCACGGTGGGCCAGCCCGACAATCTCGGCGATCGGCTGGATGGTGCCGACTTCGTTGTTGGCCCACATCACGGTGACCAGGGCAATCGATTCGGGGTCGCGGGACAGTTCGGATTCCAGCACGGCCAGGTCCAGCACGCCGTTGGCGTCCACGGGCAGCCAGCGGACGTCGGCGCCTTCATGCCGTTCGAGCCACTCCACGGTATCCAGCACGGCGTGGTGCTCGACGGCGGAACACAGGATGCGCGTCCGCTTGGGGTCCTCGGCGTGCCGGGACCAGTAGAGGCCCTTGACCGCGAGGTTGTCCGCTTCGGTGCCGCCGGAGGTGAAGATCACTTCCGAGGGGTGGGCGCCTGCGGACGCCGCGAGCGCTTCCCTCGCGTCTTCCACGGCCCGCCGGGCACGGCGGCCCGAGGCGTGCAGCGAGGAGGGGTTCCCGGTCCGGGACAACTCGCGGGTCAGCGCGGCCAGCGCCTCCGGGGCGAGGGAAGTGGTGGCGGCATGATCGAGGTAGGCGGGCACAGGCCAATTCTACCCGCGGCCCGGATGCGGCACTGGTGGCGGGCATGGCTCAAAGTGGCTTGATCCGCGCGCAACACTGTCCCCGTTGCGCCGCTCCGCCCGCCCTCAGGTCCTCCAGGTCGAGCGCCTCGATCCGGTCCGGCGGCATTCCGCAGCCGGCGGCGGCGCCATTCAGGAAGGCTCCATTCATGGCGCACACGACCCCGGCATGGCCTGCGGCAAGGCGGTGGAAGGGGCAGTTCAGCAGCACCAGGCCGCCCGCGCCGTCGCTCTCCGGCCGGTACCCCTCAGCCACGAGGAGCCCGGCGAAGTTTTCCGCAGCCGCCCGGGCGGCCTCGCCTGCCGCGTGGCCTGCCGTCTCGCCTGCAGCCTCGCCCCGGGCATAGGCACTCCGGAGCAGCGCCTCGCGGGCCGGAACGCCGTCGGCGACCGACGCTTCGATGGCGGCGAGCAGCAGCTCGGCGGCAAGATCGTAATTCCGGTCCGGGACCGAGGCGGCCACCTCCTGGACTGCGGCCCGGTAGAGCTTGGCCGGACGTCCGGAACCGGGGCCTTCCCTGCCCCCGAGCTTCCGGAACTCCACGGCCAGCAGCCCGTCCTGCACCAGCCGGTCCAGGTGGAATGACGCGGTGCTCCTGGCCAGCCCGAGGGCGCCCGCGGCATGGTCTCGGCCGACGGCGTCCTCCGCCGCCGCGACGAAGTCGAAAAGCTTCCGGCGGGTCTCATCGCCCAGGGAAGCGAGGGCCGCAATCCTGCGGATCCACGGAACGCGGTTCATAAAACCAGCCTAACTCTAAAAACAAGATCCATTGCTTAATCTGATGCTTCATTCTAAAATCAATTTATCTACTTTTAGAAGGAGTTGCCATGAAGTCTTCCTCAGCCCTCGCGACACGACCCTCCATGCTCGCGGCTGCACCGGAGCGGCAGGCCTTCCTGCTGCTCCGGACGGTGTTCACCGTGGCGCCGATCATCTTCGGCCTGGACAAATTCACCAACCTGTTGACCGACTGGACCATGTATCTCGCACCCGTCGCCACGTCCGTGGTCCCGCTGCCGGCCCAGACCATCATGTACATCGTCGGCGTGGTTGAGATCATCGCCGGCCTGGCCGTGGCGTTCAGGCCACGCTTCGGATCGTTGCTGGTGGCAGTCTGGCTGCTGGGCATCATCATCAACCTCATCGTCCTGGGCAACTTCTACGACGTGGCCCTTCGCGACTTCGGCCTGCTGGTGGGTGCCCTGGCGCTGAACAGGCTGTCGCCCAAGGGCCGCTGAAAGAGGGCCCCCGGCCGGTCACCAGCCATTTGCCGAAGAAGGCCGCTATCCCGATCCGGATAGCGGCCTTCTTCGGCAAATGGCCCCGGGAAACCGGTTCCGCCCAGGGGAACGGGGGCAACCGGCAGGAACCAACGGGGCGCATACGGACGTTAGTCCTCCAGCCGGTTAAACTGGCCAGGCCGGCTGTCCAGGACGGGCCGGCAGCCTCAACAGAAGGATTCTCGCTTGACCCAGGGCAACAGCTCGCACTACCAGGTCCTCCGGATCCCCGTGACGGCGACGGACAAGGAGATCAAGGTGGCCTACCGCAGGGCTGCACGCTTGTCGCATCCGGATCACGGCGGCGATCCCGCAGCCTTCCGGCGCGTGACCCTGGCTTATGAGACCCTGATCGATGCAAAGCGGCGCGCCGACTACGACCGGTCCTACGGCGGCGGACCCCGCGGCGCCTATTCCGCCGCCGGCGACGAAGGGGCCCACTTTGACGCCCCGGCGGCGGGCAGCCACGCTTCCGCCAACGTGCGCCGCCCCAACACGCCGCGGAACACCGCGGCGGATGCCCCGGTCTACGTTCCGCCGTTCGAGCAGTTCGCCCAAGGCGGCGAAGTGCCGCTGATCCCGGAGGACGTGGCGCGGCAACAGGTCCATGGCCTGCCCCGCAAGCGCGGAATCTTCGGCGCCGAGGCGAGGATCCAGCGGGAAATGCGGACGGTCCAGCTCATCAGCCGGCAGATCCTTCCCGCCATCCCGGCCGCGCGCCTTATCAACGGCCTGCAGTCACCGGCGGACAACAGCCACATCGACCACGCGTTGCTCGCCGGCTACCGGATGGCGATCATCGGATCCATGCTGCTGCCTCCCGGCGCCTACGCCTGGAACGGCAGCGCGCTGACCCACGGCGGACGGTCCATCGCCCCGCCGCAGCTGGCCGGTGTGGTGCGCAGGATGCAGGACATCTTCCCGGAGCTGAATGTCACCGGCTGGACTGTGGTCCACAGCACGGACGGCAACCTCCACCAGCCGGTCATCGACCGGCACCGCCGGTCGTCCGCAGGGCAAGACAACCACCGCGGCGACAGCCAGGACACCATCCAGGTGGTCAACGCCGCCGGCCTGGCCCGCGGGCTCAAGCAGTTCCTGGGCTCCGGCCCCGCACCGAACACCGTCAACGTTTCCGTGCTCGCCCGGCTGCTGCGCGGCATGCACTAGCGAGGGCAGGCGCTCGCAGCGGCAGGCGTGCGCAGCGAAGGTGGCAGGACCGGGGACGGCCGATCGCTAGGATGGAAGCGTGTTCCGCATCCTCTTTCATACTCCCGAAATCCCAGGCAATACCGGCAATGCCATCCGGCTGGCCGCCATCACGGGCGCCGAGCTGCATCTGGTGGAGCCCCTGGGCTTTGATTTTTCCGACGCCAAGCTTCGGCGGGCCGGGCTGGACTACCACGACCTCGCCGTCGTGACCGTCCACCCGGACATCGACGCCGCCTGGGCGGCACTGCGGCCGGAGCGGGTCTTCGCGTTCACCTCCGATGGCGAAGCCTCCTATACGGAGATCAGCTACCGTCCCGGTGACGTGCTGCTCTTTGGCCGGGAGTCCGTGGGGCTGCCGGAGGAGCTCAAACACGACCCGCATGTGACCTCCCGCGTTCGCCTGCCGATGCTGCCGGCCCTCCGCTCCTTGAACCTTGCGAACGCGGCGTCCATTGCCGTCTACGAGGCGTGGCGGCAGAACGGGTTCGCCGGCGCGAAACTCTGAAACCCGGCCCTACACAACGTCGCTACACCACAGCCCGGACACGGCCCGGGCGGCATCTCCGGAACACGGCCCGGGAGTCTTCCGGCTCTGCGGGCCCATCCGATTGCCGTGCCGTGCCGAATCACCTCTGAAGACCCACCAAATCATGGGCGGGACGGCAGGCCGGATCACGGGCAGCCCCAGCGGGGAAGGGAGCGAGGAGCGGCAGGTGACCACAATGCAGATGGACAGACGCCCGGGCCGGCCGGTTGCGGGGGGCTACACCCCGGGCGGCGCTCATCCTGGCCCGGAATCGGCGGCAGGCACCTTATGCTTGAAGGTGATGGACACTCCCAACGCCCCGAACCCCGAGGCCGCCGCTCCCCTTGGCACCGCAACCGACGTGAACCGCCGGCTCGTGACGCTGCTTGAACGGATTGCCCAGGGTGACCAGTCGGCCTTTGCGGAGTTCTATGGGCTCACCTCCCGGCGCGTTTTCGGCATGGCCCGCAGGGTCCTGATCGACGCGGAGCTCAGCGAGGACACGACGCAGGAGGTGTTCCTCCAGGTCTGGCAGAACGCGTCCAAGTTCAACCCCGAGGCGGGCAGCCCGCTCGCGTGGCTCATGACCATCTCGCACCGCCGCGCCGTGGACAAGGTGCGCTCCTCCCAGTCCTCCACCGACCGGGAAGCGAAATATGGCGCCAGCAGCCAGGAGATCGACCACGATTCGGTCTCCGACGAGGTCGGCAGCCGGCTGGAGGCCGAGGCCGTCGTGCGCTGCCTGGCGACGCTGACCGCCACGCAACAGGAATCCGTGCGGCTGGCCTACTACGGCGGCCTCACGTACCGGGAAGTCGCAGAGAAGCTCAATGCTGCCGTTCCCACCATCAAGTCCCGCATCCGCGACGGACTGATCCGGCTGAAGACCTGTCTGGGGGTGAGTTGAGATGACCGACATGAATGCACAGAACAACGGCCGCGTCCCCGGCGGCTTCGCAGCCGATATCGCCACCGACCTCACCTCGGGCCGCGTGGTTGACCTGGCGGAGGTCTATGCGCTGGACGCCCTCGACGACGCCGAACGCGACGCCGTCGAGCACTACATCGAGACAGCGCAGCAGGCCGAGCGCAGCGCCTTTTACCAACGCGTGCGCCAGGCCCGGGAAACCCTTGCCACCAGTTTCACCGCCGAGGAGGAACCACCGGCGGGCCTCCTGGACCGCATCGTGGCTGCCCTTCCGGCGCAGCCTGCGGCTCTGTTGGCCGACGGCGGCCCTGCTGCCGGCCGGCCCGATCAGGCGGCGCCACCGTTGGTGGCACAACCCGTCCGGGAGCAGGCCGGACGGCCCGTCACCGACGAGCTCGGTGCCGCCCGCCAGCGCCGGGAACAACGGCGCCGGCCCCAGGGCATGCGCAACTGGCTCGTGGGCGTCGCCGCCGCCGCCGCGATCGCCCTTGGCGGTGTCGGCGTGGGTGCCTACGTGGCGAACCAGAACGATCCGCTCAACCAGGTGCTTCAGGCCGGCGACAAACGGCAGGCAACGGTCGAGGTCAGCGGCGGCGGCACGGCCACCGTGACCATCTCCTCGTCGAAGGACGCCGTCGTGGTCAGGATGAACGGGGTCCCGGCACCGCCGGCCGGCAAGGTCTACCAGATGTGGCTGATCCCGAAGGACGGCTCCGCTCCCGTCTCACAGGGCCTGATGGATGCCGAAGCCCTCTCCAAGCCGGCAGTGGTCAAGGGCATCGCCTCCGCCGCGGCACTGGGAATCACCCTGGAACCGGCCGGCGGCTCAGCCCGCCCGACCCTGCCGACCGTGGCCGCCGCACCGCTCGGAGCATAGCTCCGGGCGCCAGCGCCGGGTACGAGCGAAAGCACAACAAAGCCGCGCAGGCCGTGATCCCTTCCAATTGAAAGGATCACGGACTGCGCGGCTTGGTCATTTGGCGTGAGCGCTAGATAATCAGCGAGAGCAGCATAATGAAGCCGAAGCCGACCAACGAGATCAGCGTCTCCATCACGGACCAGGTCTTGAAGGTCTGGCCGACGGTGAGCCCGAACAGCTCCTTGACCAGCCAGAATCCGGCGTCGTTGACGTGCGAGAGGAACAGCGAGCCGGCGCCGATGGCCAGGGCGAGCAGTGCCGCGTGCGTGGGCGTGAGCGAGCTGGCCAGCGGCGCCACGATCCCGGCCGCCGTCACGGTGGCCACCGTGGCCGAGCCGGTCGCGAGCCGCAGCGCGACGGCCACCATGAAGCCCAGCACCAGGACCGACATGTTGGTGCCCTCGGCCCATTTCTTGACGGCGTCCCCGACGCCGGCGCCGATCAGGGTCTGCTTGAAGCCTCCGCCGGCGCCCACGATCAGCAGGATTGCGGCGATCGGTCCGAGGCTGGCGCCGATCTTGGAGGTGATCCTGTTGCCGGTGAAGCCCACGGCGTAGCCGAAGGTTACGGTGGCCAGCAGCACGGCCAGGGTCATGGCGACGAGCGGTTGTCCGACGAAATCGAAGAAGGTCCGGATCGCCGGCGCGGTCGCGGGGTCGGCCCAGATGATGTCCATGACCGCCTTGAGCAGCATGAGCACCACCGGGAAGATGATGGTCAGCAGTGTGACGAGGAAGCTCGGCTGGCGCTTGACGCCTTCCATGTCCGCCCCGTGTTCGGTGTCGATGCCGCCCGCGACGGCGGGGGCGCCCACCGGGACCCACCGGGCGGCGAGCCGGGAGAACAGCGGGCCGCAGATGATGACGGTAGGGATGGCCACGAGGAGGCCCAGCGCCAGCGTCGTGCCGAGCTCGGCTTTGACGGCGCTGATCGCGATCAGGGGTCCGGGGTGCGGCGGCACGAGGCCGTGCAGCACGGACAGGCCGGCCAGGGCCGGGATGGCAATGCGCATCAGCGGCATCTTTGAGCGTTGGGTGACCAGGACGATCACCGGCAACAGCAGGACGAGCCCGATCTCAAAGAACATCGGCAGGCCGATGATCACGGCGACGAGCGTAATGGACCACGCCAGTTTGTTCCCCGTGGCCTTGGCCAGCAGGGTGTCCACCACACGGTTGGCTCCGCCGGAGTCGGCGAGCAGCTTGCCCAGCATCGCGCCGAGGGCGATGAGCAGCCCGACTTCCTTCAGGACGCCGCCGACTCCGTCCTCGAAGTTGGTGATGACCTTGGCCAGCTCCACGCCGGAGGCGAGGCCTACGAACGCGGAGCCGAGGACGAGCGCGAGGAAGGGGTGGAGCTTGAACTTGGCAATGAGCACCACGATGAGCGCGATGCCTATTGCTGCTACTACCAGCAGCTGGGTGTCGTGGCCGGTCCAGGCCTCGACGGCGGCCGGAAGCTGCGTTGCTATCTGAAAATTCAAAGTGTGTTCCTAAGTGCGGATTGCGGTGTTGACGGCGTTGCGGCGTCTGCCGCTTCCAGATGGAGCCGGTCGATGATTTCCTGCGCCTCCTCGGAGGGCAGGGCCGAGACGCACAAGGAGATAAAGTCTTCGTCCTCGGTGGGCGCTTCCAGCGCCTCGAACTGCGATTCGAGCAGGGCCGGAGGCATGAAATGCCCGTGCCGCGAAGCCAGGCGGTCCGAGATCTTGTCCTTGCTTCCCTGCAGGAAGACAAACACCACGCCCTCGCCGCGGAGGGCGTCACGATACACCTTCTTCAGTGCCGAGCAGGTGATCACACCCGGCGTCCCGTCCTGGGCGTGGGCCCGGATCCATTCGGCGATGGATTCCAGCCACGGCCATCTGTCCTCATCGGTCAGCGGCTCACCGGCCTGCATCTTGGCAACGTTCGACGCCGGGTGCAGGTCATCGCCTTCTGCAAGATCCCATCCGAGCTTGCCGGCCACGAGGCCGGCCACGGTTGATTTTCCGGATCCCGAGACGCCCATGATCACCAGGACGGGGTGCTGCGCAGTCTTCGCCATCAAAGTCTGCCTTCCATTTCATCAAAATAAATATGATTTAAACAGAGGCAAGCATATGGCAGGGGTCACGTTCCGGCAACCCTAGAAGCCGGCGATGGTCCCCGGACCGTTGACTGATACGACGTGGAAGGCCTCGGCGCTGCGCCCGGCCGGCAGGCCCGCCCGGCGGCCGGTGTCCTGCAGCAGGGCCCGGACGGTGCGGTCCATGGCCTCCACGTCGGGATGCTGGCTGGTGTGGACGTGGATGGCGGCGAGCTTGCTTTTCACGTGGTCCGTGACCTCGACAAAATGGTTTTCACGCGCCTCCGGCCCGGCGAAGAGCCACAGCCAGGGCAGCTTGTAGGCCTCGAGGCCGGCCGCGGCCAGCTCCGGGTAGGCGAAGGGGTTTTCCAGCGCCGGGTACACGGCCCGGGTCACCGCCTCCCCCACGGCCAGATGGTCCGGGTGGCTCTTCTGGATCCGGTTCCAGTCACGTTCGGGGTGCATGGCGAGCACGACGTCGGGCCGGAGTTGGCGGATCAGCCGCACCACGTCCCGCATCACCTCGTGGGAGGGTTCAAGGAAGCCGTCGCGCTGGTGCAGGTAGTGGATGTCCGTGACGCCGACGAGGGCGGCGGCGCGTTGCTGCTCCGCGGTGCGCAGCCGGACGATTTCGTCGCGTTGTTCCGGGTCGAAGCCGCCGGCGTCGCCGTCGGTCATGATGCAGTAGCTGACCTCGACCCCCGCGGCGGTCCAGGCGGCAATGGTGCCGGCGGCGCCGAAGTCGATGTCATCGGGGTGCGCGCTGAAACACAGCACCCGTTCGACCCGGTGCTTTTCCGGATCGAACGGGCCGGGCGCCGGAACGGCGTTGCTGCCCAAGGAATCAGCCCCTGCGCTTCTTGAGTTCCTCGGTGGCCTGCGGCAGGACCTTGAACAGGTCCCCGACGACGCCGAAGTCGGCGATTTCGAAGATCGGCGACTCCGCGTCCTTGTTCACCGCGACGATCACCTTGGCGGTCTGCATCCCGGCCTTCTGCTGGATGGCGCCCGAGATGCCGGCCGAGATGTACAGCTGCGGCGAGACAGTCTTGCCGGTCTGGCCGACCTGCGCGTCGTGGCCGATCCAGCCGGCGTCGGTCGCGGCGCGGGAGGCGCCGATGGCGGCGCCGAGCACGTCGGCGAGCTCTTCCAGCGGGCCGAAGTTGCCGTCGACGCCGCGGCCGCCGGCCACGACGATGCGCGCCTCGGACAGGTCCGGGCGGCCGCTGGCAGCCTTCTCGTTGCGGGCGGTGACCCGGGCCGAGGAGGCGGTGGCGGTCTCCGGCAGCTCCACGGTGACGGGCTGCGGCGCGGTACCCGTGGCGGCCGGCTCGGGCGTGATGCTGTTGGCCTTGACGGTGAGCACGGAAACGGGCGTCGTGGCCTTCGCCGTGGTCATGTAGGAGCCGGCGAGCACGGACTTGTGGGCCGTCCCGTCCGGATCCACGGCCACGACGTCGGTGATGACGCCGGCACCGAGCTTGATGCCCAGCCGGCCCGCGATTTCCCTGCCCTCGGCCGAGTTCTCGGTCAGGACCACGGTGGCCCCTGAGGCCTGCACCGCTGCGGCGAGGTAGGAGGCCTTGGGCCCCACGAGGTAGTCGTCCAGGTCTGCGGTTGACGGGACGTAGAGCGCCTGGGCGCCGTACTCACCCACGGCGGCCGCAACGTCGTCGTGCAGTTCGCCGTTGAAGGCGACTGCCGGCTCCCCCAGGGAACGGGCGATGGTCAGCAGCTCCAGGCTGGCCTTCTTCAGCGCCGGGCCGGGGTTGTCAATGAATACAAGAACTTTTGCCATGTTCGGAAATTCCCCTTTAGAGCAGCTTCTGGGCGGCCAGGAACTCGACCAGCTTGATGCCGGCGTCGCCTTCGTCGGTAATGATGGTGCCGGCCGTCCGCGGCGGACGTGCCTCGGCAGCCTCGACGGCGGTCCAGGAACCGGAAAATCCGACCTGCGCCGGATCCACGCCGATGTCGGCCAGGGTCAGCGTGGTGATGGTCTTCTTCTTGGCCGCCATGATGCCCTTGAAGTTCGGGTAGCGGGGTTCGTTGATCTGGTCCGTGACCGAGACGACGGCGGGCAGTTCGGCCTCGATGGTGTCCGCGTGGGAGTCGCCGTCGCGGCGGGCGGTGAGCTTGCCGCCGTCGAGCTCCAGGGAGGACGCGAAGGTGACCTGCGCGAGGTCCAGCCGCTCCGCGAGCTGGGCCGGCACCAGGGAGGTTTCCCCGTCCGTGGAGGCCATGCCGGTCAGGATGAGATCAACCGGCGCGTCCGCGCCCAGATGGCGGACAGCGGCGGCCAGCGCCAGGGAGGTCGCCGCGGCGTCGGAGCCGGCCAGCGCGTCGTCGCTGAGGTGCACGCCTTCGGTGGCCCCGATCTGCAGGGATTTCTTCACGGCGTTGACGGCACCGGCGGGGCCCATGCTCAGGGCGATGACCTTGTTGCCGGCCGCCGCGCCGCCGCGGGCCTCGATAAGCTGCAACGCGGCTTCGAGGGCGTATTCGTCCAGCTCGGAGAGGATGCTCTCGGAGCGGTCCGTGGTGTTGGCCCCGCCGGTCAGGTGACGGTCGAACTGCGCGTCAGGGACGTGCTTGACGAGCACGATGATCTTCAATGTCTCTTCCACTGTTGTACAGCAGCCTTCCATGCGGGCGGACGGCCGGCCGGGCGCGGCCAGGGCCGCGGAATGCCCGGGTGCCGGGGTTTCTCCTAGCTAACCATATAGCGGCGCCGCGGCGCGGGCCCGGTCCTGCATGTGTCAGGGCTGTTGCGGGAAATGCGTGCGGGCAGCGGTGCGGGACAACACGAAAAGCCGGACGGCCCCTGGGTGTGCCGTCCGGCCTCGCGGATACTGCTGGTGTCCGGTCCTGTGTTTCGCTCGTGCGGCGGTTACTGCTCTGCTGCCGTGCCGAGGGTCACGTCCAGTTCCTTCTGCTGCCCGCCCCGCAGGACTGTCACCTTGACGGTGGCGCCCGCGGGCTGCTCGCGTACCGCGGCGGTCAGCTGGTTCGGGTCGCTGATGGCGAGGTTCTGGAACTTCGTCACGACGTCGCCGGTCTTGATGCCGGCCTTGTCAGCGGCGGAGCCGGACTCGACCGTGGCGACTTCCGCGCCGACCGAGAACCCGGAGGGCGACGCGCTCCCGGACTTTGACTTGACGCTGACGCCGAACTGCCCGTGCGTGGCCTTGCCGTTGCTGATGATTTCCTGGGCGACGCGCTTGGCGTTGTTGATCGGGATGCTGAAGCCGACGCCGATATTGCCGCTGCTGCTGCTGGAGTCTCCGCCGGCCGAGGCGATCGCGACGTTCACGCCGATGATCTCGCCCTTGGTGTTGACCAGCGCGCCACCGGAGTTGCCGGGGTTGATGGCGGCGTCCGTCTGGATGACGTTGATCGAGATCGACCCCTGGTTAGCGGTGCTCTGGCCCTGCCCGCCGCCGGGAGGGGCGAACTGGAAGCCCTGGCCACCGCCCTGGGAATTGTCGGCACCGTCCTTCGGCGCCGCCGAGGACGCGACGCTGATGGTGCGGTTGAGCGTCGAAACGATGCCGTCCGTGACGGTTCCCGTCAGCCCCAGCGGCGAGCCGATGGCGACGGCGGTGTCCCCGACGTTCAGCTTGCCCGAGTCACCCAGCGTTGCCGGGACCAGCCCCGAGGCGTTGTCCATCTTGATGACGGCGAGGTCCGAGAGCGGATCTGTGCCGACGATCTGGGCCGTGGAGACCTTTCCGTCACTCGTGCGCACCTCGATGGCGGCCTTGGACGCCTTGCCGTCGAGGGTGACGACGTGCGTGTTCGTCAGGACGTGGCCGGCACCGTCGAGGATGATGCCCGATCCGGTGCCGCCGTCGCTGCCGCTGGTGGCCTTGATGGTCACGACGCTCGGCGAGGCCTTCACGGCGGCGGCGGTGATGGCGTTGACATCGTCCTTGTTGTTCACGATTACCGGCCCGGACTGGCTGGTGACGCTGCCGGAGGACGCGGTGGAGGACCGGTCCGCCAGCAGGGCACTGCTGCCCGCGACGACCCCGCCACCGATCAGACCAGCCGCGAGGATGCTGGCCACCAGGGTGGGGACGCCGAAGGCAGCCTTGCGCTTGGGTGCATGCGCAGGGTTGTTTGAATAGCCGGGACCGGACTGATACGAAGGACCCGACGCCGGCTGGTGGCCTGAATAGGGGCCTGGCTGCGAGGGGCTGTTCTGGTACTGGCCGTACGGGGTCTGGCCGTAGGGCGCCTGGCTGTACTGGGTTTGACTGTGGGGGGCCTGGCCGAATGCGCTGCCCTGGTGGGCGGGGGCGGGCGCCGTGGGGGCCTGGCCCTGCGGAGCCGGGGCCGGGTTCCCGGTGGCGTCCCCCTGGGCGTTCCCGACAGCGCCGAACTGCTGGGTCGCCGGAGCGTCCGGGTGGCCATAGCCGGGCTGGCGCGCCGGGTAGACCGGCCGCGGAGCGCCTTCGCCGGCGCCGTCCAGCCGCAGGGTGGGATTCTCCGGTGCTGGCTCCGGCGGTGCTGACTCCGGCTGTGCTGACTCCGGCGCGGGGGCGTGGGGTTGCCCTGAAGCGCCCTCATAGGGCTTCGCCGGCTCCCGGTTCTCTGGTGACGCACCCTGCACTGGGTTCTCAGTCATAAGACTTCCTTTCATCCTCGTCTGCCCTTAACTATGGACCCTCTCTCTGATACTAGAGGGGAGGTTTGCTGGGAGGTTCCTGAACGCCCGAGAAGGGTGGCCGAGGTGTTGTTTTCAGCCTTCAGCGCGTTTCGCTGGTGGCATATTCCCGCCGGTGGACGGTCAGTTGGGTGCACCATAGAATCAAATGGAATTGCCACAGCGACCTGCGGCTTTACATCTGCGTGGGGGCGCTGCTGCATTCTGGAACGACGGGTTCGGCCGAACCTGTCGCAGAAGTGCTGAAGGGTTGCACATGCGTTCTACTTTGAAACGGTTCCTCGCCATTCTCGGCGTCGCTGGATTGCTGGCGCTTCCCGCCGCTCCGGCCCTGGCCGAGGATCCGGTGGCCATCCCGACCGGACAGAATGTCGTGGACAGCGCGAACGTGCTCGGCAGCCGCAAGGCCGAGGTCCAGGACGCCATCCAGAAACTCCTCAAGGACCACAAGTACAACCTGTACGTCGTCACCGCGAAGACCTTTGAGAACCCGGCGGACGCGAAGGCGTGGGCGCAGGCCGTAGCCACAAAGAAGGGCATGGGCAAGGCCGATGTCATTCTCGCGATGTCCGACGGCGGCGGGTACTACTTTGCGCCGAACTCGGCCAGCGCCATCGCCTCCAAGACCAGCAACATCACCCAGAACGCCGTCACCGCCAACCTGGCGGGCGGCAAGAAGGACTATGCCCAGGCGGCCATTGACACCGCCGCCGCGATCGGCGATGCAGCCGGCGGCGGCAGCGGCTCGGTTCCCTCCGGAGGCGCCGGCAGCGCGGTCCTGGTGGGGGCCGGCGTCGTCGCTGCCGGAGGCGTGGGCACGTATCTCTACCTCCGCAACCGCAGGAAGAAGGCCGGCCAGGGAGGCGCTGCCGGCTACGGGCCGCAGGGCGCGGAACTGGACCCGCTGGCCGGGCTCAGTGTCGCGGAGCTGCGCCGCAAGACTGGTTCGCTGCTGATCGAGGCGGACGATGCCATTAAGTCCAGCGAGCAGGAACTCGGCTTTGCCCAGGCCCAGTACGGTGATTCCGCCGTCGGCAACTTCACCAAGGCGCTGCAGGAGGCCAAGGCGCACATGTCCGAGTCCTTCAAACTGCAGCAGCAGCTCGACGACCATATCCCGGACACCGAGGAGCAGCAGCGCAGCTGGCTCGGCGAAATCATCCGCCGGTCCGAGGCTGCCCTGACCTCCCTCCAGGAGCAAAAAGCGGACTTCGACTCGCTCCGGGAGCTGGAGAAGAACGCCCCGCAGGCCCTCGCCGCAACCGCCGCGGGCGCCGCGGAGGCCGCGGCCAGGATTGCCAGCGCGGAACAGTCCCTGACGGAACTGGGCTCCAAATACGCCGACAGCGCCCTGGTGCAGGTGGCCGACAACATCAGCCAGGCCAAGGAACGGCTGGCCTTCGTGCAGAACGCCTCCGCCACGGCCCGCGGGAAGCTCGACGCCGGCGAAGGCAGCCTCGCCGCCGTCGCCGTCCGCGCGGCGGAGGAAAGCCTGCACCAGACCAACGTCCTGATCGACGCCATCACCAAGCTGGCCGCCAGCCTCGACGAGGCACGCAGCGGCCTGGAGTCCGCCGTCGTCGACACCGCGCAGGACCTGGCCCAGGCCCGGGCCCTGATCCAGTCCGGGGCCCACCCGGAACTCACCGGCCCGGTCGCGGCGGTGGAAGCCGCCCTCGCCCGGGTCAAGACCGAGGTCCAGGGCGGCAAGATCGACCCCATCGCCACGCTGGCGCGCGTGGAGACGGCGCACCAGTCGCTGGATGCGGCCCTTACGGGGATCCGTGACCAGCAGGAACAGGCACGCCGCGCCCAGGCCTCGCTGCAGCAGAGCATCATGTCGGCCCAGGCGCAGATCAGCGCGACGTCGGACTACATCACGGCGCGCCGCGGCGGCGTCGGCACCGAGGCGCGCACGCGCCTCGCCGAGGCCCAGCGGAACCTGGATTACGCCCTGTCCATCAGCCGGACGGATCCGGTCACGGCGCTGCAGTACGCGCAGCAGGCCCACTCGCTGGCGGCGCAGGCGGCCCAGCTGGCACAGTCCGACGTCGACCAATTCGGCGGCTACGCCAACCAGGGCTACGGCCGCGGCGGCATGTTCGGCGGCAGCGGAGGCGGCGGCCTCGGCGGCGCCATCCTCGGCGGCATCCTGATCAACTCGATCCTGCATGGAGGCGGAGGCGGAGGCTGGGGCGGCGGCGGCGGCTGGGGCGGCGGCGATTCCGGCGGCGGAGACTTCGGCGGCGGAGACTTCGGCGGCGGCGGGGGTGGCGGCGATTTCGGCGGCGGAGACTTCGGCGGGGGCGACTCCGGCAGCTTCTAGACCGCGCTGACTGCCGTCGGCGGGAACATTCCGGCCGGCGGGTAGGGAAGTACAACCACTGTTCACGGAATTCAGTGGGAACCACTGAGCAGGACGAAAGGTAACACCATGAAGCAGTCCATTTTCGGCCGCATGGCGCAACTGGCAAAGGCCAACATCAACTCCTTGCTGGACCAGGCGGAAGACCCGCAGAAGATGCTGGACCAGATGGTCCGCGACTACACGAACAACATCGCGGAGGCCGAGTCGGCCGTGGCGCAGACCATCGGGAACCTGCGCATGCTGCAGGACGACTACAACGAGGATGTGAAGAACGCCCAGGACTGGGGCAACAAGGCCCTCGCAGCGTCCCGCAAGGCCGACGAGTACCGCGGGAAAGGCGACGTCGCCGACGCGGAGAAGTTCGACAACCTCGCCAAGGTGGCCCTGCAGCGCCAGATCGCGTCGGAGAATGAGGCCAAGGCCGCGCAGCCCAGCATCGCGTCCCAGAGCGACGTGGTGGACAAGCTCAAGCATGGCCTGGACCAGATGAAGGGCAAGCTCAACGAACTCACCAGCAAGCGCAACGAGCTTGTGGCCCGGTCCAAGACCGTCGCAGCGCAGAGCCAGGTCCACGACGCCCTCAAGAGCATCGACTTCATGGATCCCACGTCCGAGGTGGGCCGCTTCGAAGAGAAGATCCGCCGGGAGGAGGCCAAGGTCCGCGGCCAGCAGGAACTCGCCTCCTCCAGCCTGGACGCGCAGTTCAACTCGCTCGAGGACCTCGGCGAGCAGACGGAGATCGAGGCGCGGCTGGCAGCGCTGAAGTCCGGCGGGTCTCCCGCCGCGATCGGCGCCGGCGAGGGCCGCTCTGCCGGGTCAACGGTCGACGAAGCCGACTTCGACAAGCTCTAGGCAGGCTCTCCCCCGGCCGTCCCCGGCGGCTGCCGCCGGATCCAGCGGCCGGGTCCCCCAGGGGCCCGGCCGCTTCCGTGCCATGCCTGCGGCTCCGCATGTACCGTGGATCCATGTCTTCGGGATCCACGTCTTCGACCCTTGTCTGGCTCCGCGATGACCTCCGGCTGGATGACAATCCGGCACTGGCGCACGCAGTGTCGCTGGGAAACCCGCTGACCGTCATCTATGTGCTCGATGAAGCCTCTCCCGGCTTCCGGGCCCTCGGGGGCGCCGCGAAGTGGTGGCTCCACCATTCCCTGACGCACCTCGCCGCGGACCTCGAAGCCGCGGGCTCCCGGCTGCTGCTCCGTCGTGGATCCGCCGCGGGGATCATCCGCCGGCTGGCCGGGGAAACTGGGGCCACGGCGCTCCTGTGGAACCGCCGGTATGGCGGTCCCGAACGTGCGGTCGACGCCGGGGTCAAGAGCTGGGCCGCAGACCAGGGCATCAGCGCCGCAAGCTTCCAGGCCAACCTCATGTTCGAGCCGTGGACCGTGCGCACCGGCGCTGGCGGACCGTACAAGGTTTGTACGCCTTTCTGGAAGGCCTGCCTCGATGCACCTGAGCCCCGGCTGCCCCTCGATGCGCCGGAGAGCCTGCCGTCACCTGCCCGGGACTCAGCGGGCCACCTGCCAGCCGGCTACGACCTCGCCGGCTGGGGGCTGCTCCCCCGCCGGCCGGACTGGAGCGCCGGACTCGCCACGACCTGGGCCCCGGGGGAATCCGGGGCACACCGGCGGCTCCAGGATTTCCTCGACGGCCCGGCGGACGCGTACGGAACCGGCAGGGACGTTCCCGGTGTCGAGGGCACCAGCCGGCTCTCCCCGCACCTCCGCTTCGGTGAAATCAGCCCGTTCCGGATCTGGCACGCCCTGCGGGAGCGCTTCCCGCAGGGCGGCCCGGCCGACGTCGGGACCTTCCGTTCCGAACTCGGCTGGCGGGAATTCTGCTGGCAACTGCTGTATGAGAACCCCCAGCTGGCCACCCGGAACTACCGGCCCGAGTTTGACCGTTTCGCCTGGCAGACGCCCTCGGACGCCGAACTGGAGGCCTGGCAACAGGGCCGCACCGGGTATCCGATGGTCGACGCCGGCATGCGCCAGCTCCGGCAGACCGGCTGGATGCACAACCGTGTCCGGATGGCGGCCGCATCGTTCCTGGTCAAGAACCTGCTGGCCGACTGGAGGCTGGGCGAGGCCTGGTTCTGGGACACCCTCGTGGACGCCGACGCGGCGAGCAATCCGGCCAACTGGCAGTGGGTTGCGGGCTCCGGTGCCGATGCCTCCCCGTATTTCCGGATCTTCAACCCGGTCACGCAAAGCAAGAAGTTCGACGCCGACGGCCGGTACCTGCGCGCGTACCTCCCCGAGCTCGCCGGGCTGGACGGAAAGATGGTCCATGAACCGTGGAAGGCCGAGGGGGCGGCCCCGGGCTACCCGGCGCCGGTAGTCGGGCTTCCGGAGTCCCGTGCCCGGGCGCTCGAGGCCTACCGGCGTCTCAAGGACGGCTGACCCTGCCGCCGCCGGGCTGCCGGCCGTCACCCGGGCTGGCCGGGACAAAGGAAAGGCCCGGATCATCAGATCCGGGCCTTGCCTTCATGCCACGGTTGCCCTATCGAGGTCCGACTTAAAAAAATGCAGATACTCCTGGCGGACCTCCGTACGCTGCCGCCTGGGGACGATCCCGTAGATCTGCCCGATGTAGTACCTGTGAGCGCTCCCCGCCAGCACCTACTAGGTCTGGGTTCTCAAGCGGGTTGGCGAGGCGCCCGCAGCGCGACGGAACCAATGCTGGAATGATCCTTGCTCCGGGAGCAGAATTGGTGCACGATGCCCATCCGGTGAGGACCAGCCATGGCTAAGAGCTCCGACTACGAATTGCAGACCACTTGGCGCGTCCCCGGGACCGCCGCGGAGGTCAAAGAGATCCTGGGCGGCCCGAGGCTGGATTCCTGGTGGCCAGCTGTCTATCTGGATGTTCAGGTCATCAGGGAAGCCGGACCGGATGGTGTCGGGCGTGCGGTTGCCCTCTACACGAAGGGCTGGCTGCCCTACACGCTGCGGTGGACCATGACCGTCACCGAGCCGATCACGGAGAAGGGCTTCGCCCTCACTGCTGAAGGGGACCTGAACGGGACGGGGCGGTGGACATTCGAGCCGGACGGCCCCGAGGTGGTCATCACGTACGACTGGCGGGTCAGCACCGCCAAGCCGCTGCTGCGCCGGCTCAGCTGGCTGTTCAAACCCGTGTTCGCAGCCAACCACCGCTGGGCCATGGCCGCAGGCGAGGATAGCCTGAAGCTGGAGCTGCGCCGCCGGAGGGCGGCCAGCAAGGCTGACCGGGCAACGGTTCCGCCCCCGCCCGGCCCCACATTCCGCCGAAGCCGTGCGTGATCAAGGGCGCCAAAGCGAACAGGGAGTCGATTGTGGAACATTCATCAAACATGCCTGCCGAGACCAGCAGCATCACTGCTCACGAGTCTGCCGCGGTCAACCAGCGGCAGCTGGTCCCCGCCTACTTCTACCCCGCATGGAGTGCCCCCGTGAACCATTGGGCCGAGGTGAACACCATGAAAAGCGGGTCCATAGCCATCATGAATCCCGGCAGCGGCCCCGGAGCGTCAGCGAATCCGGACTACACCAGGGCCGTCTCCGAATGCCACACCCGGCGTCACAGGGTCATCGGGTACGTCTCGACCAGTTACGGCTCCCGCCCCTTGGCCGCCGTCCAGGCGGACCTCGCTTCCTATCGGCTCTGGTATCCGGCCCTGGATGGAATCTTCTTCGATGAAATGCCGAACGACCCGGCCTTGGCCGCCGCCGGAGGCTTGTCGGTGCTGGCCTACTACAAGAAGCTCTACGCCTATGCCAAGGGGACCGCAGAGAACAGGATCGTGGCGGGCAATCCCGGGAACGCCGCCGCTACTGCCTGGCAGGTCGTCACACCGGTGGCTGATGTGCTGGTCACTTTCGAAGGCACTGCCGCCACCTACGAAACCTGGGTACAGCCGCCCTGGATTGCCAAGTACCCCGCGCATCGCTTCGGACACCTGATCTACGCCGCTGATGCCGCGAGCACGGCGCACGTGATCTCGCTGGCCAGGTCCCGTAACGCGGGCTGGGTCTACGTCACCGACCAGAGCGACGGCGTGATGTGGACTCGGCTGCCGGTGCCCTGGCCGAACCCGGTCTGACGATCACACGGAAGTCGATCGGTACTCTGATAACCAGGAGTCGTCAGGATCAGTACGGCATCGTCTGCGGCTTGCTTCCAGATCGGAGAGTCCTTGCGAAGCGGTTCAAAGTGGGAAAACAAAAGAGCCCGCCCTCTCGGGCGGACTCTCTCGCGTATTCACCAACTTGGGTCGATCACTAAGCGAATCCGAAGGGTTTTTTCAACCCCAAGGTTTTAGTAACAGACTCTTGGTTGCGGGGACAGGATTTGAACCTGTGACCTCTGGGTTATGAGCCCAGCGAGCTACCGAACTGCTCCACCCCGCGTCGCAAGATCAAGCCTACCCTAGTTTTGGCGCCGCCCCGACCACACCGGCCGGCACCCAAGCAGGGCGCTCATGGGCGGCCGGTTAGAGCAGGGTCGGTTAAAGCGGAAGGCCCGGAACACTGTTTCCAGTATTCCGGGCCTTCTGCGTCAGTTGCGGGGACAGGATTTGAACCTGTGACCTCTGGGTTATGAGCCCAGCGAGCTACCGAACTGCTCCACCCCGCGTCGCAAGAACAACTCTACCTGCCGGTGAACTTCAGGCCAAATCGGGGTGGCGTGATGTGGGTCTCGGGCCGCGTTGCGGTGCCGCCGGGCGCCGTCCCCAGGCGCCCGGCGGAAGGCTGGACCGGCCGGCTGAACGACGGGAAGGCCGGGTTCCCCGCCCCATCGGAGCGGAAAACCCGGCCTTCCCGGTTGCGGACTACTTGCCGGCTTACTTGCCGGCTGCCGGCGTCGCGGTGCCGGAGGGCGTCGCAGCCGCTGACGGTGTGGCCGACGGCGCCGGCGTGGCCGCCGTACCGAGCTTGCCCTCGGCGTCGATCGCCTTCTGCAGCGCTGCGGCGAGCTTCTTCTGCTGCTCGCCGTAGGCGGCAAAGTCACCCTTGGCGAGCGCGTCCTGGCCTGCCCTGATGGCAGCGTTCGCTTCGTCCAGGGCCGCCTTCAGGTCCGCCTTGGCATCCACGGGGCCTGTTCCCGGCGTCGTACCGGGCGTGGCCGGGGTACCAGGAGTCTGGCCCTTGTTGGCCGAGTCGCCGGCGGCGGCACCGGAGTTGCCACCGAACAGCTGGTTGAGCGCCTCGTCCAGGGTGGGTGCGAACCCGATCTTGTCGCCGAAGGCCACGAGCACGCGCTGGAGGGTGGGGTACGAGGTTTCGCCCGTGGACTTGAGATAGACCGGCTGCACGTAGAGCATGCCGCCGCCGACAGGCAGCGTCAGCAGGTTCCCGTTGAGGACCGCCGAGGCGCCCTGGCGCAGCAGGTTCAGGGCCTGGGACACGGTGGGGTCCGAGTTGAACTTGTTCTGCGCCTGGCCCGGACCGGGGACCTGGGTCTCCGGCGGTATCTGCAGGAGCCTGAGCTGGCCGTAGCTGTCCGCCTTCACGCCCTTCTGGTTGCCGGCGTCGGAATCCGCGGCGAGGAAGCCGTACATCACGTTGCGGGCCGCGGTTCCACTGACCACCTGGGGAATGAAGGAGGACGTCAGCTGGAACGCCGGCTTCTCCTGGTCAGGCATCTTGAGCGACATGTAGAACGGCGGCTGCTTGACGTCGTCCTTGGCGGTGGGATCGTTCGGCACGGACCAGGCGTCGTTGTTGGTGTAGAAGCTGTCCGCCTGGGTGACGTGGTAGCGGCCCAGGAGCTCGCGCTGGACCTTGAAGAGGTCCTCCGGGTAGCGGACGTGGCTCATGAGCGCCCCGGACATTTCCGAGAAGGGCTTCAGCGACGTCGGGAAGATGCTCTGCCAGGCTTTCAGTACCGGATCCTGGTCATCCCAGGCATACAGCGTCACCGAGCCGTCGTAGGCGTCCACGGTGGCCTTGACGGAGTTGCGGATGTAGTTGACCGAGCTGTTCGGCAGCGCAACCGTGCGGCCCGCCGTCGTTTGCGAGTCGGCGGTGGCCGCGGAGAGCTGCTCCTGCTGGGAATACGGGTAGTACTGGCTGGTGGTGTAGCCGTCCACGATCCACTTCACCCGGCCGTCGACCACCGCAGGGTAGGCGTTGCCGTCCACGGTCAGGTAGGGTGCGACCTTTTCCACGCGGTCACGGGGATTGCGGTCGTAGAGGATCTGCGACGACGGGTTCACGCCGTCCGACAGCAGCATGTCCGAGGACTGGAACTTGATCGCATACAGGATCTTGTTGAAGAAGCTGCCCACATTCGGGCCGCCGTTGCCGGTGAACGTGTACTGCGTTTCGCCGTCGCCTTCCTTGGCGGCCGGGCGGTCCTGCTCGCGGTGCACTGCACCGTCGGGGGCGCCCACGATGGAGTATTCGGGTGAATTCTCACCGAAGTAGATCCGGGGCTGGTAGGTCGTGTCATTGCCCAGCACCCCGGTGGACGGGATGCCGGCCTGCAGGAAGTCCGGCTTGCCGTCCACGGTGAACTTGTTGCCCTTGGCGGCGACAACGCCGTAACCGTGCGTGTAGACCACGTGCCGGTTCAGCCAGGACTGCTGGTTGGTGCTCAGGCCGTTGGGGTTCAGTTCACGGACCGCGATGACGGTGTCCTGGATCTTGCCGTCCACTTCGTAGCGGTCCACGTTGAGCGCACTGGGGAACTGGTAGTACGGCCTGAACTGCTCGAGCTGCGAGAACGCGTCCGAAATCAGGTTGGGGTCCAGCAGGCGGATGTTCGCGGTGGTCTGCGCGTCCGGGGCGAGGGCGCCCGTGGTGGCCGTGGTGGTCGCGTTGTAGCGCTTCTCCTGGACCTTGTCCAGGCCGTAGGCGGCACGCGTCATGCTGATGTTGCGCTTGATGAATTCGTTTTCCAGGGTCTGCTCCGAGGGCCGGACCTGGAACTGCTGGATGACCCAGGGGTAGACACCGCCGGCCAGGATCGAGGTGATGACGAGCATGGCGGTCCCGATGACGGGCAGCCGCCATTTGCCGATCACGGCGGCGACGATGAAGAGCACCGCGACGAGGCCCGCGGCCACGGCCAGGATGGACTTGGTGGGGATCACGGCGTTCACATCCGTGTACAGCGCGCCGGCCCAGCGGCCGCCGCTGTTCTGTACCGACGAGTAACGGTCCAGCCAGAAATTGACGCCGAGCAGCAGCAGGAAGGCCGCGCCGGTGACGGCCAGATGGATCTGGGCGGCGCGGCTCGTGAAGATGCCCCGCTCCATGATCCGGATGCTGCCGTAGAGGTAGTGCGTGAGGATGCCCGCGATGCCGGCCACGATGGCGACGCTGATCAGGAAACCGGTGACAAAGCCAAGGAACGGCAGGGTCATCAGGTAAAAGCTGATGTCCAGGCCGAACAGCGGATCGTTCTGGCCGAAGGGCTGCTGGTGCAGGAACAGCAGGACCTTCTGCCACTGGCTGGCCGCCGCGCTGCCGGCGAAGAGCCCGAACAGGATGGGCAGGCCGATCATGACCACCCGGCGCACGGGTTCGAGCTGGACCTGGTACCGGTTCAGGTTGTCCCTGACGTCCGAGTCAGGGGCGTAGACCGGACGTGCGTGGTAGGCAATCCGGATGGCGAAGAACACCGCGCTGAACATGATGGCGAAGCCGGCGACGAAGATGGCGATCCGCGAGAGGTTCTCGGTCAGGAAGACTTCGAAGAAACCCAGTTGCTGGTACCAGAGGACGTCCGTCCAGACATTGGCGAAGAAGATGAAGCCGACCACAATCAGGGCGACGACAATCAACGTCGGCGTCAGGGCGCCTCGTCGTGTCGGGGGTCTTCCGGGCGGGACAGGGCTGGCGGGACGGGACAAACTCGGTACCTCATAGCTGGTCGTCGAATACTGGTTGGTAGTTCTCAGTCAGGTGCGCTGGTTCAGTGCAGGTGGTGCGGTTTTGATGCATTGTATTGACTGCCGGCGCCGCCCCGGCGGGAGATCCCGGCTGGGCAGCGGCCGTCACAAGTGCCACGAGTGGCGGCAGAGCTTAGTTCCGCGGTCAGTCTAGTTGCTGGTGCAGACAGGAAGCCCCGATGTGTCGGCACCTGACGCGGCCAGTTCGACGGCCTTCCGTGCCCCGTCGAGAGTCTCCACCTTGACCACCTGCAGACCGTCCGGGATGTGGCCCAGCACGTCGTCGCAGTTTGCCGCCGGGGCCAGGAACAGGGTGGCCCCGCCGGACCTGGCGCCGAGCATCTTCTGGGCGATCCCGCCGATGGGGCCCACGGCGCCGTCGGGGGTGATGGTTCCTGTTCCGGCGATGTGCTTGCCGCCGGTCAGGTCGCCCGGCGTGACCGTGTCCACGATCCCGAGGGCGAACATCATCCCGGCGCTGGGGCCGCCGACCTTGTCGAGGGAGATCTTCACCTCGAACGGGAACGTGAACTTGTACTGCAGGATCACGCCGAGGACGAAGCGCCCGGCGGAGGTCTTCGCCGGGGTGATGGTGGCCGACACCATGCTGCCGCCGCGGTCCACGACGACGGTGACGGGCGTTCCGTTGCCCGCGGCGAGTTCCGCCTGGACGACGCCGAGGGCGGTAATCGGCTTATCATTGATGGAGACCAGGATGTCCCCGCCCTGGAGCAGTCCTTTCGACGCCGACCCTTCCGGGAGGCTCGCGACCTCCATTTTCTGCCCGAACCCGATGTTGAGTTCCCTGAGGGCGGCAGCGACGGCGTTTTCCTGCGAGGTCTCCATGGCGACGGCGCCCTCCTGCTGGGACTGCTCCTTCGTCACGCCTTTGGGGAAGATGAGTTCCTCGGGGTAGACGGCCTTGTTGCCGTCCAGCCATCCCGAGAACGCCTCGAAGACGCTGACGGGGCCGTTGGGGCCGCCGTCGACGTAGACCGTGGTGAGGTCTAGGTTGCCCTTCGCGGGAAAGGCCTCGTGTCCCGTGACGGAAATGACCGGCTTGCCCTTGTCTTCGCCCAGGGTATTGAACGTCGGGCCGGGCGATTCGACCACGTAGGGAACGGGGAGGCTCAGCGCGGTGATCCCGAGGGCCAGCGCGAGCAGGCCCGAGACCAGCATGGCCGAGGACCTGCTGTCCGGTTTCTTCGTCTCACGGGCTCCGGAGAACAGGGCCCTCAGGCCCCGGGCCCGGCCTGCCGACGGCTCGCCGGAGGGCTGCTCGCCTTGGGTGTCGCCCTGGGTAATCGTCAATGAAGGACCTCTCCGTGCCGGCGCGGGCCGGCCCCGGGACCCGTGGACAGCGCGCTCCGGCCACCGCCCGAACCTGGGCCGTGGCCAGCAAATATTCCAGCCTCCAACACTACGCGTTCGGCAGCCCGGACCGCTCTTTGCCTACAGCGAACGGGGCACCGTTTCGGCAGACAGCCCCTCTTGCCGCGGGGTACCGTGAAAGTTGAGAAACAGCCACACCGACGAACGGCGGGATCATGACCTCCAACCCACTCAATCCGTCCAATGGTGACGAGGAACCCAAGGATCCACTGGCAGAAATGCTGAAGAACCTGATGGGCGGCCAGGGCATGGGCGACATCGATCCCGCCGAACTCGCCAAGGCCGCCGGGCTTCCCGACGATCCGAACCTCCTGGCCCAGATGTTCTCCCAGGTCCAGGCGATGATGAGCGCCTCCCCCGAGGGACCCGTCAACTGGCAGCTGGCGCACGAGAACGCCCGGCGGGTGGCCGCGAGCGGTTCCGACCCGTCAGTCACCGCGCAGCAGTCCCGCGACGTCGACGAGGCGCTCCGGCTCGCGGAGCTCTGGCTCGACCAGGTCACCGGGCTCCCGGCCACCGGCCTGATCGGCCGGGCCTGGTCCCGCGCCGAATGGGTGGAGGAGACCCTGGGCACCTGGAAGCGGCTGACCGAACCGGTCGCCAACAGCATCGCCAATGCGCTCTCCGCGGCAATGACCGAGCAGATGCCCGAGGAAATGAAGTCCATGATGGGCGGCGCGTCCTCGATGCTGCAGAACGTGGGCGGCGCGATCTTCGGAATGCAGCTGGGCCAGGCCATCGGCGCCCTCTCGGCCGAGGTTGTCAGCTCCACGGACATCGGCGTGCCGCTGGCCGACCTGGAAATGGCGCTGCTGCCCGCCAACGTGGCGAAATTCGGCGAAGGCCTCAGCCTCCCGGAAGGCGACGTGCGGCTGTTCCTCGCGGTCCGTGAGGCGGCGCACGCCCGGCTCTTCGTCCAGGTTCCGTGGCTGCGCGGGCATCTGCTCGGCGCGATCGAGGCCTACGCCCGGGGCATCCACATCGACACCTCGAAGATCGAGGAACTCGCCAGGGAGCTGGATCCGAGCAACCCCGAAGGCATCCAGGCGGCCCTGTCCCAGGGCGTGTTCATGCCGCAGCGCACCCCCGCGCAGGATCAGGCCCTCGAAAAGCTGGAGACGGCACTCGCCCTCGTGGAGGGCTGGGTTGATGAACTGACCTGGGCTGCGACAGAGAAGCTGCTGCCCTCCGCCGCTGCCCTGCGTGAGACGGTCCGCCGCCGCCGCGCAACGGGGGGCCCGGCCGAACACGCATTCTCGTCCCTCGTGGGACTGGAACTGCGGCCGCGCCGCCTCCGGGAGGCCGCCACGCTCTGGGCCTCGCTCAAGACCGAGCGCGGGACCGAGGGCCGCGACGCCATCTGGCAGCACCCTGACCTGCTCCCCACGGCCGAGGACCTGGACAATCCGGCGGGCTTCAGCGAACGCCGGAAGCTTGCCGAGGCCAGCGACACCGAGGTTGACGATGCCCTGGCGAAGCTGCTCAACGGCGGCTTCGATCAGCCTGCCGCGGCTGAGGACGCAGCGCCGGAAAGCGCGGCCGGGAGCGGAGAAGCCGACACCGGCGACGGCACGACCGGCGAAGCCGGCACCGGCGAAGCCGGCACCGGCGAAGCCGGCACCGGCGAAGCCGGCACCGACGAGGCCGGCACGGACGAGGGCGGCACGCCCAAGGCCTAGCGCGCGAGGCTCAGAAAAGCTGGCCGGACCCGGCTGGAACTTCGGTTCCGTCCGGGGCTTCCTCTCGTCCGGCGTCGCCCGCGTCGTAGGCGTCATCCGCGTCATCGGCGGCCAACCCGCGGGAGGTGGCGAATGTGACGCCCTCCAGGAAGGCCTTGGCGCGCTGGGTGTCCGGGTAGGCCTCCAGCAGCCGCCAGAACGCGGCATTGTGGTTGGCCACCAGCAGGTGTGCCAGCTCGTGAAGCAGGACGTAGTCGATCACCCATTGCGGCATCGGCTGGAGCTTGTCGGAGAGCCGGATGGTTCCGTCCGACGGCGTCGCCGAACCCCAGCGCGAATTCTGGTTGCCCACCCAGCGGACCGAGGACGGCACGGCGCGCCCGCCGAAGTATTTTTCGGAGAGCGCCGCGGCGTGGTCCGCCAGGGCGGCATCGCTGCGGGGACGCCGCCGGCCGGCGCCGCCCGCGCCCCGGGCGCCCTGGAGCCGGAGCTTCTCCAGCATCCGGTGCACCCATTCGCGTTCCTGGGCGCGGCTGAAGGAGGCCGGAATGGCGACCACCGCGGTGCCGTTTTCCCAGAAGGCGGCGACCGTGCGGCGCCGTCGGGCCGAGCGGCGGACCTCGACGGGGGCGCCGTCGGCGGTGACCAGCGGAACGGCCGCCGGGGTGGCGGGGGTCCTGGCGGGCCCGGGCATCAGAGGACGGTGCTTTCAGCCAGCACGGCGAGGACCGCTTCGCCGTATTTCTCCAGCTTGGACGGGCCCACCCCGGGGAGCTTGGCCAGCTGTTCCAGGGACGCCGGCACGGCCTCGGCGATCGCGATGAGGGTGGCGTCGGTGAACACCACATACGCGGGGACGTCAGCGGCGAGCGCCACCTCCTTGCGCCATTGCCGGAGCGCGTCAAACGTCTGTTCCTCGTAGCTGGGCGGGCACTGGCTGCAGCGCCCCACCTTGCGTTCGGCGCCGGAGGAGAGCATGGTCCCGCAGACCCGGCACGACGCCGGAACGGCGGCCTTCCGGCGCGGTGCCGGGCCTTTGCCGCGGAGCGAGGAGCTGGCGACCGAATCCGGGCGCAGGCCGTCCAGGAAGCGCGAGGGCTTGCGGTTTGCCCGGCCGCCGGGCGTCCTGGCGGTGGACCAGGACAGGAAGAGGTGCTCGCGGGCACGGGTGATCCCGACATACAGCAGCCGCCGTTCCTCGTCCACGGATTCGGGCGAATCGGCGAATGAAATCGGCATCAGCCCTTCGCTGAGCCCGACGAGGAACACGGCGTCCCATTCCAGGCCCTTGGCTGCGTGCAGCGAGGCGAGGGTCACGCCCTGGACGGTGGGCGCGTGCTGGGCGAGGGACCGCTCCTGGAGCTCGTTGACCAAACCGGAGAGGGTGAACTGCTCGCCGCGGCTGATCACGAGCTCGTCGGCCAGGGCCACGAGCGCGGCGAGTGACTCCCAGCGTTCCCGGAGGGCACCGCCGCTGTGCGGCGCCGCCTCCGTGTATCCCAGAGAGGCCAGGATGTCCCGGACCAGCTGGCCGAGCGGTTCGGGATTGGAGGTCTCCGCGATCGCACGGGTGGCGGCCCGGAGCTGGAGGATGGCGTCGCGGACTTCCTTGCGGGCGAAGAAGCGCTCACCGCCGCGCAGCTGGTAGCCGATGCCCGCGGAGGCGAGCGCCTGTTCATATGCCTCGGACTGGCCGTTGGTGCGGAACAGCACGGCAATCTGGCTCGCCTGGGCGCCGGCATCGAGTAATCCGCGGATCTTGCCGGCCACCGTGGCGGCCTCGGCCTCGTCATCGGAGCATTCCGTGAACTGCGGCACCGGACCGGCAGGCCGCTGCGCCACCAGCTGGAGCGGCGTGGCCCAGGCGGCGTCCGCGGCGGGGCCGCCGCTGCGGCGCCCGGACAGGAGGTCGTTGGCCAGCTTCACCACCTGCGGGGTGGAACGGTAGTCGCGGATCAGCTTGACCACATTGGCCTCCGGGTACATCGCCTTGAAGCCGAGCAGGTGCTTCGGCGAGGCGCCCGTGAACGAGTAGATGGTCTGGCTGGCGTCGCCCACCACACACAGCTCGTCGCGGCCGCCGAGCCACAGTTCGAGCAGCCGCTGCTGGAGCGGCGACACGTCCTGGTACTCGTCCACGACGAAATGCCGGTATTGCTCGCGGACCGTCGCGGCCACCTTGGGGTCCTCCTGCAGGATGCCCACGGTGATCAGCAGCACGTCCTCGAAGTCGATCACGTTCCGGTCGGTCTTTACGTCCTCATAGGACTGGAAGACCCGTGCGACGGCGGTCAGGTCGAAGCCGCCGGGGTTTCCGCGGCCGTGCGCGTTTTCCAGGTAGTTGGCCGGCGTCAGCATGGACACCTTGGCCCACTCGATTTCGGAGGCCAGGTCACGGATGGAGGCCCGGTCCGTGCTGAGCCGGAGCCTGCGGGCGGCCTCGGCGATCATCTGCGCCTTGTGGTCCAGCAGGTTGGGCAGGGCGCCGCCCACGGCCTGCGGCCAGAAGAACTGCAGCTGCCGCAGTGCCGCGGCGTGGAAGGTGCGGGCCTGCACGTTTCCGACGCCCAGATCGCGGAGCCTGCTGCGCATTTCGGCGGCGGCCCGCGACGTGAAGGTCACGGCGAGGAGCCGCTGCGGGTTGTACTGTCCCGAGTGCACGCCGTAGGCGATCCGGTGGGTGATGGCCCGGGTCTTGCCGGTTCCGGCGCCCGCCAGGACACACATCGGCCCGTGCAGGGTGCTGGCAACTTCGCGCTGTTCGGCGTCGAGGCCGCCGAGGATGCGTTCCTCGAGCGAGCGGTTGTCCGCGGCCGGCGGGCCGGCGTCGGATTGGCCGACGTCGGATTGGGCGGCGTCGGCGGACGGGCTGCCGGGAAATGCGAAGTTCAGGTTTTCTGTGGTCACTTTTTATTGCTCAGTCACTATTGTTGCTCGGTCATTTGCAGTTTTCTTACTCCGGTTCTTACTCCGGCCGGTCCTGGATCACGCCGCCGTACCAGTGCTCGATGAGGGACCGCGCGATGGACAGCCTGCTGGAGATGACGATCTCGCCGCTGAGGACCGCTTCCTGCAGCTCGCGCCGGCTGAACCAGCGCGCCCGGGTGACCTCGACGCCGTCGGGCCTGGCCTCCGTGTCCGAGGTCGTGGCGGTGAACCCGAGCATGAGCGAGGCAGGGAAGGGCCAGGACTGGGATCCCAGATACTGGGTCGCGGTGACGCGTACCCCGACCTCCTCGCCGATCTCGCGGACCACAGCCTGTTCGAGCGACTCCCCCGGTTCGACGAAGCCCGCCAGCGTGGAATAGTTCCTGGCGTCGAGGGGACCGCCGCCGCCGAGCAGCAGGCGGCCGTCCGGGCCGACGACGGTGACGATGATGGCGGGATCGGTGCGCGGGTAGTGTTCGGAGCCGTCGGCCGGGCACCGGCGGACCCAGCCGCCGGCTTCGGGCTGCGTGGCCGTGCCGCAGCGCGGACAGTGGGTATGGCTGGCATGCCAGTTGGCGATGGCGCTGGCCTCGATGAACAGCGCGGTGTCCGTCGGGTTCAGCCGGGCGGCAACATCACGAAAGCCGGCCCACTGCGCGCCGTCGGGGATGCCGGCAACATGCGGTTCGAACTCCTCGGTGCGGACCTCGAACTGCTGCGGAAGCAGGAACAGGACAAGGGGGGTGCCTGCGTCAAGGGCTGAGCCGGGCAGGGCCGAGCCAAGGTAGACCAGCTGGTCGGGCGCGTAGGCGGTGTCACGGAGGTGCCCGGCGAGCTCCGCCGCGTCCAGGAGCACGAGGCTGTCGCCGCCGACCAGGGCCTGCCGGCCGGAAAGCACGATGGCCCGCGCCGCGCCGGAACGGAGCAGGTCCTCCAGCATTCCGGGCTTCATCCGCGCGGCGGATCCGCGGTCGATCAGCGCAGGGCGCACCGGAAGGACTGTGTCCATCAGGTGGTTCGCCGGCACGCTGCGCAGAAATGAAGTGGCTGGGGGTGCTTCGGTCGGCGCTGATCTGTACACTGCGGCCTCATTCTCCGATGATTTAACCGGCGATGACGGTGGCTCAGCAAGACTCATGTACCCACCGTACTGACTCGGGCCGACAATTGACATTTTCCCCGGCAGGCCGCGGGCGCGGAAACGGGCGCCGGAGGACGGCCGGCACGGGTCCCGCCGGAACGCGATCCCCGGCGCTATTTATTCCCGATCTCGAGACTCGCCGTGGTGTATCGCCGACTTGGGCGCCGCTCAATCTACCGTGGAACCGTGAGAAGAAAACCAATCGAACTGGCAGCTGTAGCAACCGCGGCGGTCCCCGGCCTGACCCCGACCGCCGTTAGCTCTGCGCCCGACGATCCGGCGGACTTCGACTCGGCACTTCTCCTGGATTCCGAAGGCAAACACTGGCGCGTCCGCTCACCCCGGCACGCCGAAGCCAGCGCACGCCTCGAGACGGAATTCCTGGTGCTGCGTGCCTTCGTGCCCGCCATCCGGGCGGAGCTCCCCTTCCTCATGCCGACGGTCGCCGGGACCGTCCGGCAGGGCGAGCTGAGCACCTTTGTGTACTCGCACCTCGCGGGGGCCACCCGCTCCATCGAGGAACTGAGCAACGGATCGGCCGCGCTGGCCCGGGAAATCGGCGCAGCCCTGGCCGCGATCCACGACCTGCCCCGGTCCCTCGTCAGCAATGCCGACCTGCCCAGCTATACCCCCAACGAGTTCCGGCAGCGCCGGCTCAACGAACTCGACCAGGCCGCGACGACCGGCAAGATCCCCCCGCTGCTGCTGCGGCGCTGGGAACACGCGATGGAAGACGTTTCGCTGTGGCGTTTCCACCCGTGCGTGGTCCACGGCGACCTGCATGAAGACAACCTCCTCGTCGACGGCGACCGCGTGACCGCCGTGACCGGGTGGACCGATCTGCGCATCGGCGACCCGGCCGACGACATGGCCTGGCTAGTTGCTTCGAACGAGCAGGCGTTCGTGGACTCGGTGCTGGAGCACTACACCGCCAGCCGCCGGGACGCGCCCGACGCACACCTCCTGCGCCGTGCTGCCCTGTCCGCCGAATTCGCGCTCGCGCAGTACCTGGTCAAGGGCCTCGCCGCCGGGGACCAGGACATGATCCGGGAGGCCGAGTCCATGCTCACCGCCCTGGCCGAGGACGTCGCGGAGTACGGTGGGCAGCCCATCAGCGTGGAACCGCTCCCCCAGCCGGTCGCGCCCGCTGTTCCAGACAACCCGCATGATTCCGACGGTCCCGCGGCGCCCGGCGCCCCGGCCGTCAGCAAGGTGACCCTGCTCCCGCCGGATCCGGTGACCGGACCGGGTGAGGTTCCCGTAGGCGGCGCGGAGCCCGCTGCGCCGGTGGCGCCCCCATTGCGCCTCACGCCCGCTGTGCACGTCACACCGATCCCGCCTGACACGGGCACGGAAGGCGTCGAGGACGACGGCGGCCCGCAGGAGGTGCCCGGCGGCGGCGCTGCCGACAACCCGGCCGACGACGCTGCCGAAGCCGACAACCCGGCCGACGACGAGGACGACGATGAGGACTCGACCCAGTCGATCGCCGTGGTCCAGGCGAACCCGGCCGATGACACCTCGACAACCACGATTACCGTGGTCGAAGCGACTTCACCCTAGGGACTGCGTGTCTCCTTATTGGCGTAGCCAGATAAGGACCGAGCAGACGGCGGCCCCTGACCGGTAGGTGATGGCGAGCTTGATGCCCCTATGGATGTCAAGGGGTGACTTGCTGCTCCTCGCGCGTGGCTGCCGGCCTGGTGACCCGGATGAAGTCGAAGAGCTCGCGGGCGACGTAGCGTTTGAGGCACCGGATGGCCTCGCGCCGTGTCTTCCCCTGGCTGAGACGTGTCTGCATGTATTCCTTTGTCCGCGGGTCCCACCTCAGCCGGCTTAGGACGATCCGGTATAGGGCCGCGTTCGCTTGTCGGTCGCCTCCTCTGTTCAGGCGCCGTCGCTGGGTTTGGCCGGAGGACGCCTCGACGGGGCTGGTCCCACACAGTGCGGCGTAGGAGGCTTCGTTGGCGAGGCGCTCGGGGTTGTCGCCGCCGGCGATGAGGAGCGCGGCGGCGCTGTCCGGGCCGACTCCCTGAACGTCGAGGATCCCTGGTGCACATTCTTCGACGGCGGCCGCGATATGTTTGTTCAGATCGTCAATTTCCGTGGTGAGGTTCTGGATTCTACGGGCGAGTAGGCGAAGTGTGTGGCGGGCAGCGCCGGCTGGTCCCGGATGCTTGGTCTCAGTCAGGCGCGCGCAGTGTCGGATCAGCCGGGCGTTACTCAACCCGGCCAGCGACTCGCGCAAGGCTCCGTCCGCGGTAACAATGACGGCTTTGAGCTGATTGATCGCTTGAGAGCGGGACTTGATCGCTGAGTTCTTCGCCATCTTGAACAACCGCAGCATCTCCACCGCCCCGTCGCCCGTTTTGGCCGCCGAGGTCGCCCGCCCCGACAACACGGCCCGGGCTGCAGCTTCGGCGTCGACCATGTCGCTTTTGCCGTGGCGTCGACGCAAGGCCTTGTCCGGTTGGTTGACCTCAACCACCTCGACGCCGTGAGACTGGAGGTGGCGGGAGAGACCGGCCCCGTAGGATCCTGTGCATTCAACCCCAGCCCTCCGCAGGGTCCCGAATGATCGTGCCCAGGCCAGCATTAGCCCGTAGCCAGCCGTCGTCGCAGGGAAACTGCGGGTGTCGATGAGACCTCCGATCATGGTGATCACTGCGGCGACGTGAACGTCCTTATGGGTGTCGACACCCATAAGGATGTCCTCGGCCGCGTGTGAAGTTGGGTGCAAAGCCACGGGTTGAACGATGCTGGTAGACATGGTCGCCCTATCTCTTGGAAACGATGGCCGTCGCTGGTTGAGAGCTGGTCAAGACTGTGATGGTGCCTGGTGCGAAAGCCCCTATTGGGACACATCCTCACAGCCAGTGACAGCACGAACGGGCCGTTCCGGGTGCCGGTCGACTGATCAAACTCAAGGCACGAAGCCAGTCGTAGCGCGAGTCAGACCGCCTCCCGGAACGGTGTTAAACCATCCTCACAGTCGTAGCGTGTGGCGACCGAAGTGGAGCGCCTGACGTTCCTGATCTCCCCAGTCAAGCCCTACCCCGGCGTCCGGATCGCCGACTACGGCCAGGGCAGCCAGCAGAACCTCTCCGGGGTCCGGGTCGACGGCGGCATCGTCGTCATCATGACGGAGGAACGGGACTGGTAGCGGCTCGAGGATAGGGTGGTCATATTCACCAAATTCACCCTGCGGACCAAATTCACCAAATTCACCTATATTCACCCAGAAGAGGGCGGACCGCATGACCACCATGGAGAACCCGTTCCGTCCAACGGCCGGAGCCACCCCGCCGGAGGTCATCGGCCGCGCCGGGCTGCTCGCGTCGCAACCTTCCTCCGGCGGGCCGACAAGATCGACCTCCACTCAACTGCGATCCGCGACGTCGAGGCGTCCTTCACCAAGACGTTCGAAGCCTCAGGAATCGCGATCGCCCCGGACCTCATCCACCGGGCAGCTGCGGCAACCGGAGGCTACCCCTTCCTGATCCAGCTGGTCGGCTACTTTCTCTGGGGGGAAGCCGAGAAGCATCAGGCCTCGCTCTCCTCCGCTGCTGTCGACCGGGCCATCGCTGCAGCCATCCGGCGCAACGAGCGCGTGGTCATCGAAGCTGCACTCGCCACGGTTTCCGGCAAGGATCTCGAATTCCTTCATGCCATGGCTGTCGATGACGGCACCTCGACCGCCGCCGACATTGGTCAGAGGACCGCTTCGGGGCGGACGCTCGTGGCCAAGTACCGGACACGGCTCCTGGCCGCCGGGATCATCGAATCAGCCGGTCACGGCAAGGTCGACTTCGCCATCCCCGGCCTCCGGCAGTACCTGCGGAAGCACCGTTCCTAGTTAGTACGAATTGGGTTCGTACTTGCTCCCCGGACGGTCCTGGGAGCCGCACACCTTCTGGTTCCTGGCGGGCCGGGACGGTTCGTGACCGTCGGGCGGGCCAGGCCTGTGAGGGGTGCGGTGCCGGGCGGTGCCGTACCGGGCCTGGGACTGGGCTGGCCCGCGCTCGTCCTCTGTCGGGTGCGGGGTCCGTCCTCCCGTCGCCTGATACGGAAACCGGCGGCACGCCGTCCGATAGCGACGGCCGCGCCGTGGTGGCCGGTGACGGTGCTGTCGGTCGTTTGTTGGAGTGGTTGGCGCCAGTGCCGGGCGCCCCACTGTGAGGTGTACGCCGGGTCAACGACGATGATGTGGAGGCCGCGGTTGGCGGCCATGGACACGAGCCGGTCCCGGAATCTTGCGGTGGGGATGCCCGCGACGGTGCGGCGGAAGGTTTTGCCGCGGGTGCCGTGTCCCATGGTTTCGCGGCCGGTGGCGCGGGCGTCCTGGAAATTCAGGTTCTCGATGGCGACGGCCGCGCAGCCCGCATCCCTGGCGGCGTCCAGCAGCGCGGTGACCGCTGCGCGGAGCCTGCCGTCCCGGGTGGTTGCCGGGAGGTCTTTCAGGTCCAGCGGGATGCTCAGGGGCGCCCCGGCGGGGTTGCCGGAGGGGTCGATGACGCAACCGGCCAGATGATCGGCGTTCAGATCAACGCCGAGCCCGGACGAGCCGTGCAGGCTGTCCGGGGACGGTACCGGCAGGTCCCGGTATCCCCAGGACGCGTCGATGTACCAGCGCCCGGTCCCGGGGTCGTGGCTGATGTCGTAGCGGATATTCCTGTTGGACGCGGCACGGTCGCGCCATTCGCCGGCGCGGTGATGGAACAGGACCGGGGCTGCGAGGTGCAACCGCGCACCATGCTCCGCGGTCATCACGGCGGGGACTGTCAGGGACAGGTGCCCGCCGGTGTCGATGCGGATGGTCTCGTTGCCGCACCGCTTCCCCGATTCCCCGTCGGCGGTCAGGAACAGCCGGGAGGCCGCCCATCGGGCCTCCCACCCGGCGGGCGTGAGGCCTGCCGCTTGAAGGTTGTTCCGGGCGCGCCACAGCCGGCCGCCGCCGGCAACGATGCCGGGCTTCCCGGCCGCGAGCCGTGCCGTGGCGTCCACGAGCCGGTCCTGCAGGGCCGCGAGGCGCCGGGTCTTCCGCTGCCGCTCCCCGCCGGCGAGCCCTTGTTCTCGACCTCGAAGCCGACGGACCACCAGGTCTGAATGGCGCTGACCGGGATCCGGAGACGGAAGCGTCGGCGATGCTGAGTGACAGGGCGTCGGCGTCCGACTGGTAGCCCAGGGCGGACATGAACGGTCGCAGGTGGTCCCCCATCAGCTTGGAGCGTTCCTCCTTGTTCCCGTTCATTTTGCGGCCCTCGGGGGTCCTCATTACCTGGCGCACGGAGTCGCGGTACGTGGCCCGCGGGGGCATGATCAAAAGGCCTCAGCGAGCGAGCACTGTGATGAGCCGCGATCCCTGCGGGGGTCGGGCAACCTTCTGATCAAGTCACCGAGGTGGGGCGGATCGGCGCCGGCCACCCCGAACACTAGGCGAAGGTTAGGGGAACACACCGCCAGGAGCCTTCCGGGCGCCTGCCGCACGGGATCCACCGGGCGGATCACTAGGCGCCCGCCACTGCCGCGCTTTGTCCCAGGGCTGCGGCCACGATCTCCTCGAGCCGCTCGGCCGTTCCGAGGTCGTGCGGGCGGACCACCTGATCGTCAGCGACGTAGTAGAACGCGGCCCGGACGTCCTCCAGCGGGACCCCCTTGAGTCTGGACCAGGCCAGGCGGTACACGGCCAGCTGGACGGCCTTGACCTTCAACTGGGCGGCGGAAGGGCGGCGGCCGGTCTTCCAGTCCACGAGGTCCCAGCCGCCGTCGGCGTCCCGGAAGACGGCGTCGATCCGGCCGCGGACCACCACGCCGCCGATCCGGGTCTCCACCGGGACCTCGACGTGGGCGGGGGCCCGGTCGGCCCACTCGGACCGGCGGAAGGTTTCCACCATGGAGTCCAGCCCGTACGCCGCATCGATGTGGTTGTCCGACCCGGCCGCCTCGTCCAGGTCCAGCATCCCGGCGGCGCCGAAATACTCTTCGACCCAGGTGTGGAAGGCGGTGCCCTTGCGGGCCGACATCCCGGGTTCGCGCGGAACGGGGCGCCGCAGCCGGGCGACCACCGAGCGCGCGTCGTCCTCGAGGTCCACCAGCGTGGAGGCGGAAATGTGCCCCGGAAGGTGGACATCATGCAGGGCGGTCCGCCGGGTGCGGCGCTCCAGCAGCGTCGCGGCCTCCCGCGCCCAGCCGGCGGCGGGGCCGCGCAGGTGCCGCCGGTGCCCGGCGTCGTCCGCGGGGTCATCCAAGGCGCCCGGCAGGGTCTCCGGCCCTTCGGATCCTAGGTGCCGGAGCACCCGGGCCGCCGCGGATTCCATGGCCGCGCGGCGGCCCGGCAGGAGCCTCAGGCGTGCACCCGTGCGCGGATCACGGGGCCCTTCCAGCGGGTCGTAAGGCCACTCGGCGACTTCGAGTTCGGAGGTCAACGGGCTCTCCTCCGGCAGCGATTCCTCATCCACGGACAGGGGGTGGATCTCCGCGGCGCCTTCGCCGGAGAGGACCTGCAGTTCCGCCAGGAACGGCGACATCTCCGCCATGCCTGCCCGGGAGCCCACCCACGCCGCACTGGACGTCCAGAGAACGTGCTTGGCCCGGGTGTAGGCCACATAGGCCAGGCGCCGTTCCTCCGCTTCCCCATGCGTCTGGACGGCGGACTTGAACTCCTTTTCGGCGTCGAGCCAGCCTTTCTGGTCCGGCTGCTCAAGGTCCCACTGCGGAAGGTCCGCCCGGTCACCGCGCAGGGGCCAGGGCAGGGCCGCGCTGCCGCTGCTCCAGCGTGAATCGCGGCTGCTCGGGAAGGCCCCGGCATTGAGTCCGGGAACGAACACGACGTCCCATTCCAGGCCCTTGGAGGCGTGCACGGTCAGGAGCTGGACGGCCTCATGGTTCACGTCCTGCGTGGCGGCGTCGAGGCCGTTCTCCTCGGCGGCCGCGGCCTCAAGCCAGGCGAGGAAGGCGAGCACATCAACCCGCTGGGAGGTGTGCAGGAATCCGGCCGCAGCGTCCTGGAAGGCGTCGAGGTTCCGCCGTGCCTGGTGGATGCTGGTCCCCGGCCGTGCGGCCACTTCGATGTCCAGGAGCATGGCGCGCTCCACCTCGCCGAGCAGGGTGGTCAGGTCATCGCCCATGTAGCTGCGGAGCTGCCTGAGCTCCGCCGACAGCCGCTGGAGCCGGTCCAGGGCCTCGGGGCTCAGCCCGCGGCCGTGCGAGGAGATCCAGCCTTCGCGGGGCAGCCAGTCCAGCGCTTCGACGAGGCTGGCGGCGTCCGTGAGGTCACCCTCAATCACGGCGTCGTCGCCGGTATCAGCGTCAGTATCGTCGGCGTCGGAGCTGCCGGGGCGTCCGCGGCGCCGGGCGAGGAAGCCGGACCAGTCACGGAACGCCATCAGGTCCGCGGGGCCGATCCGCCACCGAGCCCCGGCCAGCAGCCGCATCAGGGAGTCGGAGCGGCCGGGATCGGACAGGACCCGGAGCGTGGCGACCAGGTCGATGATTTCGGGGGTGTCCAGCAGGCCGCCGAGGCCGACGATCTCGTAGGGAATGCCACGCAACTCGAACTCGCGCCGGATGCATTCCATCTGGGCCCTGCGCCGGCACAGCACGGCCATGGCCGGCGGGATGGAATCCGCCGACGGCGTGGCGTCGAAGTCGGTCACCCGGAACTTCAGGACATCGCCGGCGATCGCCGCGGCCTCGTCCTCATCCGTGCCGAACCGCCCCATCACGACCCTGCCCTGCACCGCGGCCGGGCTCGGCTGCAGCGGCGGGACCTTGACGGTCTGGGCGGTGTCCCGGGCGCCGGCGGCACCGGCATGGGCCGCGGCCTTGCTGAGCGGGGCCGAGATGACGTTGGCGGCGGCGAGGATGTTGCGGCCATTGCGCCAGGCCGTGGTCAGGTACGACGTCGGCGCCACGGCAAATTTCCGTACGGCAGGGGATTCCCCTGTGTCTTCCCCTGCGGCGGCGCGGACCGGGAATTCGCGGACAAAGTGGAAGAGCTGCCCCGCGGACGCGCCGCGGAAGCCGTAGATGGACTGGTTCGGGTCCCCCACCGCGGTCACGGCGTGGCCGTCGCCGAAGAGCCGGGAGAAGAGCACGAGCTGGGCGTGCGAGGTGTCCTGGAACTCGTCCAGGAGCACCACCTTGTAGCGCTGGCGCTCCGTTTCCGCCGCGACCGGGATCTCGTTGGCCACCCGCGCCGCCAGGGCCACGAGGTCGCCGAAGTCCAGCGCTCCCCTGGCGCGTTTCGCCGCGGAGTACCGCCCCACCATGTCCGCGACGCTTGCCCGGGTGCGGAGCATCCCGCTGAGCTCCCCCGCGGCCTGGCTGGGATTCTTCTTCGCGGCAGCAACGTACGGCAACGCCTCGAACCCGGCGATCCGCTCCAGCAGCCAGCCGCGTACCTCGGCAGGGTCGCGGAGGTGCTCCGAACATTCACCGGCGAGCTGGATCACGGCCTTGACGAGGGTGGACTTCGCGGACCGGAAGTGCTCGTAGTCGCCGTCGTAGGCCTCCACGACCTCGCTGGCGAGCTGGAAGGACTGCGCGCCGCCGAGCAGCACCACGTCCCGTTCCACGCCGAGCCGCAGGCCGTAGTCGGACACGATCCCGCTCGCGTAGGAGTGGTACGTGGAGACCTTCGGCTCGGGCGCGTCGGCACCGAGCAGGCCGGCGGGGAACAGCTTGTGTTGTTCTTGGTTTTGCGCGTCGGCGGCGGCGATGCGCTGCAGTGCGGCCAGCTTGGCGCGGATCCGGCTGGCGAGTTCTCCTGCCGCCTTGCGCGTAAACGTCACGCCGAGCACTTCTTCGGGCCGGACCCAGCCGTTGGCCACGAGCCACACCACCCGGTCCGCCATGGTGGCGGTCTTTCCCGAGCCGGCACCGGCAATGACGAGCCGTGGCGTCAGGGGTGAGGAAATGATCAGGGACTGTTCGGCCGTGGGGCTGTTCTTCTCCCCCAGCATGGCGGACAGTTCTTCCGGGCTGAACCGCGGTACGGGAAGCGGTGCGGGACGGGCTGTCGGCTCTGCGGTGGGGGTCATTCGGTAACCTGCTTTCCTCGGGCGCACAGCGGACAGACCTCGGGCAGCCGGCAGCCGTGCCCGCCGTGACCGCCCTTGGAAGGATCATGGCGGGCTTCGAAGGTGCTCCCGGACATCACCCGGGCGGCACCGTTCACCATCTCCAGCGCCCAGTTCTCCGCCGGGTCCAGCGCGGCCTGCGCCTGCACGCCGGGGCTCTTGGTGGTGGTGCCGAGCTGGGCCAGGACGGCTCCGCCCGGCCGCGGCGCCGGGCCGTCGTCGGGCCCGGCAAAACCTCCCGCCAGCACGGCCGCCTGGTAGGCGCCCAGCTGAGGGTGGCGTTCGAGTTCGGCTTTTCCGGGCTGCCGCTTGCCCGTCTTGAGGTCCACGATGACCAGCCGGCCCTCGGCGTCGATCTCCAGCCGGTCCACCTGCCCGCGCAGCACGGCGGACCGGGCGGGCCAGGGCTCGTCCGCGGGCCCGTCGGCGTCCCCGGCCGCCTCGGCGTCGGGGGTGATGTCCTGTAGCTTCACCTCGAAGTCCTGTTCGACGCCGACCAGGCTGCGGCCTTCGCTGCGCATGACCAGCACGTACTGGGCGAGCTTCCGGACCATGGATTCGGCGCGCTGGAAGTCCAGCTTCCCTTCCCAGTTGTCCTTCATCCCGAGCGCCGGCCAGCGGCGGGTCAGTTCGGCGAGGTATTCGCCGCCCGAGGCGTCCGGGAGGTCCTGGGCGATGGCGTGGACCAGGGTTCCCAGGCTGCGGGCGAAATCGGTCGCCGCCTCGCCGCCCGCGGCCTGGACGAACCAGTCAAGGGGGGATTTCTGCACGGTCTCGACCTTCGAGGGTGAGACGTATACCGTGCCGCCCGGCGGGACCACGGGGTCCCCGGAGGACAGCGGCGCCAGGCCCCACCAGCTGGCCGGGTGCGCCCCCGGAACCGGGGGCTCGGCGGCGGCCAGGGCGCCGAGCACAGCGGTTGCTTCCGCTGATTCGGCGGCCGTGGCGTCCAGCTGGGCGTACTGCCGCAGTTCGGCCACGAGGGCGCGCAGGGTCAGCGGCCGCTCCACGGGGGTGAAGCCGCGCCGTTCCTGGTCCGGGTGCAGCGGTGCCACATAGTCCAGGAACGAGGACGGCTGTTCATCCTCGGAGGAGACGGCCGTGCAGATCAGGACCTCCCGGGCCCGGGAGACGGCGGTGGAGAAGCTCCGCAGCTCGTCGTAGCGGATTTCCCGCAGCCGGCTGAGCGGGTCCAGCTGCAGGGCGTACTCCACGCCGTGTTCGACGGCGTCGGCAAACAGGGTGCTGCCGAGCAGCTCGCCGCGGAGCCTGGTGTTGGGCCACACGCCTTCCTGCAGCCCCGGGACGATCACCACCGGCCATTCCCGTCCGGCGGCGCTGGCGGGTGTCATGAGCTCCACGGCGTCCTCGAGCTGGGCCCGCGCGGCGAGGGTGTCCATCGGGAGTTCCTGGTTGAGCAGGTACTCGAGGAACTGTTCCGGCCCGGAACCCGGCAGCTGGTCCACGAAGCGTTCCGCGGTGTGGAACAACGCCATCATGGCGTCGAGGTCGCGGTCCGCGCGGGCCCCGGCCGAACCGCCGGCCAGGGCGGCGTCGGTCCAGCGGGCGGCGAGTCCGGTGGAGTTCCAGAGCGCCCACAGCACCGTTTCGGCGTTGCCGCCGGGCGCCAGGGCGGCTTCCCGGCCGGCCTGGATCATCCTCGCGATCCGCCGGGCGGAGTGCCCCTCGATGCCGAGCGTGGCGAGGGCTCCCGGTTCCAGCAGGGCCTCCACCAGGAGTGCGTCGCTGGTGCGGCCGCCGCCGCCCAGGAGCTCCTCCCGGCGCAGCGACTGGCGCAGCCGCCGGAGCTCGATCGACGTGGCGCCGCCGATCCGCGAGGTGAGCAGGGCGACGGCCGACTCTGGGGTAAGGACGGACGGGTCCAGGACCACCGCGTAGGCGTCCAGCAGCGGCCTGATGGCAACTTCGTCCCGGACGGCGGATTCGGCGACGGGAATCCGGACCGGGATCCCCTGGCCGGCTAGGTACCGCTGCAGCTGGCTGAGCTGGCCGCCGTTGCGCACGATCACGGCGATGTCACCGAGTTCGCGGCCGTCGTTGAGCTGGGCTTCGAGGATCCGCTGCGCGACATAGCGCAGTTCGTGGACCGGGGACGGCAGCAGATGCGCCTCGACGCTGCCGGCGGGGCGCTCGGCGGGGCGCCCGGCAGGACCATCAGCCCCCTCGGCGGCGCGCTGCTCGAGCCGGCGCGCGGACTGCCCGCCGGCGCGGCGGGAAATGCGCCCGGCGACCGAGAGCCACGCCTCGGCCACGGCGGGGGTGTGGCGGTGGGCGAACCACAGCGGACGCTCCAGCACCGTGCCGCCGGCGGGGGCCAGCAGCCGGGGCAGCTCGGCCACGAGGTCCGGACGGGCCCCGCGGAAGCCCTGGACCACGGTGTCCGGCGAGGAGGTGATGATGGCGTCCTTGCCGGCCGCGATGTCCGCGAGCAGCTCGAACACCGCCGGATTGGCTTCCTGGATGTCATCTACCAGGATCAGCTGCAGCCTGCCCCGCTCGGCCGCCAGGAAGTCCGGGGCGTCCTGGAAGATCTGGCGGGCGGCCGTGATGATGCCGGCCGGGTCGAAGGCCTCGGGCATGCGCAGGTCCAGGACGTCGCGGTATTCGGAGTACAGGGCGGCGGCGGGCACCCAGTCGGGCCGGCGGCACCGGCGGGCCAGGACGACGAGGTCCTCCGCGGTCCGGCCGGACTCGATGATCCGGTCAAAGAGCTGGCGGACCTCCTGCCGGAAACCGCGGGTCTGCAGGGCTGCCCCGAGGTCCTCCGGCCACTCGAGCCCGAGGCCGGGCAGCGCGTGACCTTCGAGCAGTTCCTTGATGATCAGGTCCTGCTCGGGCCCGGACAGGAGTTTCGGCGGGCGCGGCAACGGCAGGATGCCTTCCGCCTTGGCCCGCCGGATCAGATCGAACGCGTACGACGCCCAGGTGCGCGCCGGCGTCGTACTCAGGCTCCGGTCCAGCCGTGCGGTGAAGCGGTCCCGGAGGGAATCCGCGGCGAGCCGCCCGGGAGCAAGGATCAGCATCCGCTCGGGGTCCAGGCCGTCCCGTTGTGCCCGGCGGACTGCGGCCTCCACCAGGACGGTTGATTTTCCGGTCCCCGGCGCCCCGGGCACCAGGACGGGGCCCGCGCCGTGCGGGACGTCGACGGCGGCGAGCTGGTCTGCGGAGAGCACCGGGACGGCGGTATGCGGCTTCCGCGGCGGGAGCAGCCGGAGCTCCGCGCCGGAGGCCCGGGTACGGGATCCCGCGGAGGCGGTCAGCGGGTATGCCGGCAGATCAGGAGCTGGCGGATCACCAACAGGCAGCTCAAGAACAGGCAGCTCAATAACAGGGGCCGGGCCGGGGGTAGTCACACAGTCATTCCATCATCAGGGGCCGACAATTTATGCAATGCCCGTTCCAGGCGCTCGGCGATGGCGTCGATCCGGTCGAAGTCGTCCTCGGATGGCGCCCACCGGGCCGCGGTCAGGTCCACCCGCCAGCGTCCCTCGCCGGTACGGAGATAGTCCAGGTAGCTGCCGTGCAGCGGGGTGCCCTCCTGGAGGTACCGGGCCAGGGCGGCATGCTCATGTCCCGGCGGTGCCTCCCCGTTTGATTTGAGGACCCGCCACCACGGGACGGCGCTGCCGTGGTGGCTCATCACGGACCCGACCTGCCGGGGGCCGCCGCCGCCCAGGAGTTCTGCGACGTCACCGTAGGCCAGTGCGGTGCCCGCGGGGATCAAGGCCACCAGTTCCAGCACCGCCTCCACATACTCCGCCCGCATCGATCCAGACTAGCCGCAACGCGGGGTCACCTACGGCCCATTCCGCCGGGCAGGATGGGCTGTAAGTGACCCCGCGTTCTGTTCAGGGTGCGGAGTCAAGAACTGTCGGAGGCAGAAGGTAGCGTGGAGGCATGAGCACCTGGAACTCCCTCCCCCGCGCAGCCTTTGACCTCGAGACCACCGGCCGTAACTCCCGTGCCGCGAGGATCGTCACCGCCTCGGTCACCGTGGTGGACTCCGACGGCGGGATCATCACGGAGCATGAGTGGCTCGCGGATCCCGGCGTGGAGATCCCCACGGAGGCCAGCGATATCCACGGGATCACCACCGAGCAGGCGCGCCGCGAGGGCCGTCCGGCCGCTGACGTGACGCGGGAACTTTCGGTAGTCCTCCAGGAGCTGTTCGATGCCCACGTGCCGGTCATTGCCTTCAACGCCAGCTACGATTTCACCGTCCTGGCCGCCGAATCGGCGCGCTACGGCGTCCCCCAGCTGAGCCGCTTTCCGGTGCTGGACCCGTACATCATGAACAAGCAGGTGGACCGCTACCGCAAGGGCAAGCGCACGCTCACGGCCCTATGCGAGGAGTACGGCGTCAGCCTGGACAACGCGCACACCTCGGCCGCCGATGCACTGGCGACCCTGCGCATGCTCGATGCCATGGCCGGGAAGTTTCCCAAGCTCAGCATGCCGGCCGCCCATCTCCACCAGCTCCAGGTCGAGTGGGCCTCGTCCCAGGCCGCGGACTTCCAGAGCTACCTGCGCAAGACCAAGCCTGCCGCCGTGATCGAGGGCGACTGGCCGGTGCTGCCGCCCGAGGACGCCGGCCGCGGCGAGTTCTGAGCCCGTCGCGGCACCCCGGCGTACGCCGGCGGATCCGGGCCCCTGTAAATAAGCGTCTGTAGACCCAGACACCAGCGGTTGAGACGCAACTCACAGACATGTTTCCACCGCGACCCGGAGCACGGACGAGTCATTCCTTCCGCGGGACGTCGCTCGCCGCTCCGATATCACCGGCCCGTGGCGTCCGCCACTGAAGATGATTCGATCTGAGCTGCCGAAAACTTTCAGCCGTTCGATTTCAATGTGACTCCGGGGCAAGTGAGACAATATTGTTCGCGGACTGGGCTCGTTTGCTGATCCACAGGCCCGCAGCCGGGGCATCTCATCGCCCCCAGGCCCCAGCGAATTCCCAATGAAAGTGATTGCGTGATGAAAATCAAAGCCTTGAAGTGGCTGACAACTGTTCCTGTGGCGGTCGCACTCGCGGCGTCCCTGGCGGCGTGCGGCGGCGGGGCTGCGCAACCGACCGCGTCCCCCAGCGACGCCCTCGCGGGCAGCGACAAGACCTCACTGGACAAGTACACCACCGCGGAGGTCACTCCGCTGGACAAGATCGACAAGTCCAAGCTCGGCCTGACCACCGACGGCACCCTGCGCGTGGGCACGCTCTCGGATGCCCCGCCGAACATCTTCATTGACCCCTCGGGCAAGTTCACGGGCTACGACAACGAGCTCCTGCGTGCCATTGGCGCCAAGCTGGGCCTCAAGGTCGAGTTCGCCTCCACCGACTTCTCTGCGCTGCTCTCCCAGGTCAAGAACAAGCAGTTCGACGTCGGGTCCTCCTCGATCTCCACGACGGACAAGCGCCGTGAGACCGTCGGCTTCACCAATGGCTACGACTTCGGCTACATGGCTGTCGTGACCAAGAACGACGCCAAGGTCAAGGGCTTCGCGGACCTCAAGGCCGGCGTGCGCATGGGCGTTGTCCAGGGCACCGTCCAGGACGACTACGTCACCAATACCCTCAAGCTCGAGCCGGTCCGCTTCCCGGACTACAACACGGTCTACGCCAACGTGAAGAACGGCCAGGTGGACGCCTGGGTCGCCCCGTCCCAGCAGGCCACGGGCCAGGTGAAGGAAGGCGACAACACCAAGATCGCCGAGAAGGTTGTCAACACCCAGAACTTCACCGCCTACGCCGTGAACAAGGACAACCAGGCCCTCATCGATGCCCTCAACTCCGGTCTTGACGCCGTGATCGCCGACGGTACGTGGACCAAGCTCACGGCCGAGTGGTACACGGACCGCCCGACCGCCGCTGAGCAGACCCCGCAGGGCTGGAAGCCGGGCAGCAAGGCCATCCAGATCCCCGCCAAGTAAACCGGGCGTTCCATGGATCTCCTGGATATCCTCAAACAACTCGGTGAGACCTTCCTCGACTGGAAGGCGATGGGGGCAGTCATCCCCATGATGTTCGCTGTCGGCCTGCCGAATACGCTCGTCCTGGCCGTCACGTCAGGCATCATCGGAACGCTGCTCGGCATGGTGCTCGCCCTCATGGGGATTTCCCGGAACGCAGCCGTGCGGTGGATTGCCCGCGTGTACACGGATATCCTCCGTGGACTCCCGCCGGTACTGACCATCCTGGTGATCGGCCTTGGCTTCGGCCCGATCATCCGGCAGTTTACGGGCTCAACGAGCCCGTACCCGATGGCGATCGCGGCGCTTTCCCTGATGTCGGCCGCGTACATCGGCGAGATCTTCCGCTCCGGTATCCAGAGCGTGGACAAGGGACAGCTCGAGGCGTCGCGCGCCCTGGGGTTCGGCTACGGCCCTTCCATGCGCCTGGTGGTCGTACCCCAGGGCATCCGCAGGGTCCTGCCGGCGCTCGTCAACCAGTTCATCGCCCTGATCAAGGAGTCCTCGCTGGTCTTCCTGCTGGGCCTGCTGGCCACGGAACGGGAGATCTTCCAGATCGGCAAGGACGCAGCGTCCACCAGCGGGAACCTGTCCCCGTATGTCGCCGCGGCAATCTTCTATCTGATCCTCACCGTCCCGCTCACGCACTTCGTGAACTGGATAGACGCCCGCCTGCGCTCGGGCGGGCCGGAGAAGAAGGAACCGGACGAAGCGGCCGCCAAGGTCGGAAAGGGGGCCCAGGCATGAGCGAGTTCACCTCAGGGTCGCTGACAGCGAAGAACATCCATCTCTCGTTCGGGTCCAACCATGTCCTCCGGGGCATCGACCTGCATGTCGGGCAGGGCACCACGGCCTCCGTCATCGGACCCTCCGGCTCCGGCAAGTCGACCCTCCTGCGGGTGATGAACCGGCTGATCGAGCCCGACCAGGGTGACATCCTGCTGGACGGCAGGTCCGTGCTCAAGGACAACCCGGATGAGCTGCGCCGGCGGATCGGGATGGTCTTCCAGCAGTTCAACCTGTTCCCGCACAAGACCGTGGCAGAAAACGTCTCGCTCGCACTGCGCAAGCTGCGCGGCATGTCCAACGAACAGGCCCGCGGAGAAGCAATGGCACAGCTGGAGCTGGTGGGACTCAAGCACAAAGCTGACGCCCGGCCTGCAAACCTGTCCGGCGGGCAGCAGCAGCGTGTGGCGATCGCGCGGGCACTGGCCATGAAGCCGGAGGTGATGTTCTTCGATGAGGCAACGTCGGCCCTGGACCCGGAACTGGTCAAGGGCGTCCTCTCCCTGATGGCCGACCTGGCCAGCAACGGCATGACCATGGTGGTGGTCACCCACGAGATGGGCTTCTCCCGCAACGTCTCGGACACCGTGACTTTCATGGACGCCGGCGTGGTGGTGGAGTCCGGCTCGCCGGAGCAGCTCTTCGACGATCCGCAGACCGAACGGCTGCAGGGGTTCCTCTCCGACGTCCTCTGAGGCCTGCCGCAACCGCGGCCTTAAATGACTTTGGCACCCGCCGCGGCGGGTGCCAAAGTCATTTAAGGCCGACGGCGGTGCCCGCCGCCGGGGTCAGGCCTTCGCGGCGGCGGCGGCCTTGGCTGCGGCCGGCAGGGCGTCGAAGATCCGGTTCATCGCGGCGTCGTCGTGCGCGGCGGACAGGAACCAGGCCTCGAAGACCGACGGCGGCAGGTAGACCCCGGAGTCCAGCATCGAGTGGAAGAACGGCGCATACCGGAAGACTTCCTGGCCCTGGGCGTCGTCGTAGTTGTGGACGCCGTGCGCGGACGTGCCGAACGCCACCGAGAACAGGTTCCCCGCGCGCTGGATCGAATGGTCCACGCCGGCCGCATCGAGCGCGGAGGACAGCGCCGCGGACAGCTCCAGCGAGCGGGCGTCCACGAAGGAGTAGACCTCCGGGGTGGCGTGGGTGAGGGTCGCGACGCCGGCGGCCATGGCCACCGGGTTCCCGGACAGCGTGCCGGCCTGGTAGACCGGGCCCAGCGGGGCGAGGTAGTCCATGACCTCCGCACGTCCGCCGAGGGCCGCCGTCGGCATGCCGCCGCCGATGACCTTGCCGAAGGTCAGCAGGTCCGGGGTCCAGGGCTCGACGGCGCCGGCCGCCCCGCCGGTGAGGCCCCAGTAGCCGGCGTAGCCGGTCCGGAAGCCGGTGAGGACCTCGTCGAGGATCAGCAGGGCACCGTGGTCGCGGGTGATCCGGGAGAGCCCGGCGTTGAAGCCGTCCCCCGGGGTGACCACGCCCATGTTGGCGGGGGCGGCCTCGGTGATGACGGCGGCGATGTTGGGCCCGTGCTTGGCGAACGCGGCCTCGACGGCGCCGAGGTCGTTGTAGGGCAGCACCAGGGTCTCGGCGGCCGTGGCGGCGGTGACGCCGGCGGAGCCCGGCAGCGCCAGCGTGGCGACGCCGGAGCCGGCGGCGGCGAGGAGCCCGTCGAGGTGGCCGTGGTAGCAGCCGGCGAACTTGATGATGAGGTCGCGGCCGGTGAAGCCGCGGGCCAGCCGGACCGCCGTCATGGTCGCCTCGGTGCCGGTGGACACCATCCGGACGCGCTCGGCGGCGGGGACCCGTTCCTTGACGATCGCGGCGAGGTTGGCCTCATCCGGCGTCGAGGCGCCGAAGGACAGCCCGCGGTCGACGGCGGCGTGCACCGCCGCGAGGACCGCCGGGTGGGCATGTCCCAGCAGGGCCGGGCCCCAGGAGCAGACCAGGTCGACGTACTCGGCGCCGTCGGCGTCGGTCAGGTACGGGCCCCGGGCGGAGACCATGAAGCGCGGTGTCCCGCCCACGGAGCCGAAGGCGCGGACGGGCGAGTTGACGCCGCCGGGCATCAGCTGGCGGGCGCGGTCGAAGAGTTCCTCGTTGCGAGGATGGCTGGAAGTCATGGTTCCTATTCTTTCAGTCGCTTTCAATTCAGCGGAGAAGCCTTGGCCAGCAGGGCCGCCACGCGGGGCGCCACCTCGGTGCCGTACAACTCGATGGAGCGCATCATGGCGGCGTGCGGCAGGGTGCCGTTGCTGTACTTGAGGTCGAAGCGGTCCACGCCGAGGTTCTTCTTCAGCAGGGCGATCTTCGCGGCGACGGTTTCCGGCGAGCCGACATAGAGGGCACCCTCGGGGGTGCACATGGCGTCAAACTCGCCGCGGCTGCCCGGACCCCAGCCGCGCTCGGCGCCCAGCCGGTTGCGCATGGCGATCCAGTGCGGGAAGAGCTCCTCGCGCGCCTCCTCGTCGGTGGCCGCGATGTGGCCCGGTGAATGCGTGGCGAGCTGCTGCATGGGGTGGCCGTACTTGGCCATGGCCTCCCGGTACAGGTCCGCGAGCGGGGCGAACGAGCGCGGCTGGCCGCCGATGATCGCCAGGATGAGGGGGTAGCCGTACTCGGCGCAGCGCAGCACCGACTCGGGGGTGCCGCCGACGCCGATCCAGACCGGCAGCAGGTGGTGCTCGAGCGGCGGATAGACGCTGAGCCCCTTGATGGCAGGGCGGGTGCGGCCCTCCCAATGGACGGGTTCCTGGGCCCGGACCTTGTCGAAGAGTTCGAGTTTTTCCTCGAACAGCACCTCGTAGTCGGCCAGGTCGAAGCCGAACAGCGGGAAGGACTCGATGAAGGATCCGCGGCCCAGCATGACCTCGGCGCGGCCGTTGGAGATGGCGTCCACCGTGGCGAAGCGTTCGAAGACCCGGATGGGGTCGTCCGAGCTGAGCACCGTCACGGCCGAGCCGAGCCGGATGTTCTTCGTCCGGGCCGCGGCAGCCGCGAGGAAGACCTCGGGTGCGGACACGGCGAAGTCGCGGCGGTGGTGCTCACCCGCGCCGAAGGCGTGGAGACCGACCTCGTCAGCGAGCTCCGCCTGCTCGAGCAGCTGGCGGAGCACCTCGGCGTGCGGGACGGGGTGCCCGTCCGGGAAGACCCCGACGTCGCCGAAGCTGTTCAGGCCCAGCAGGATCCGGTCCGGTCCCACCGGGGCGGTCGGATTCACGCCGGCGGGACCGGCTGCGGCGGGTGGGTTGGTCATCAGGACTCCTTCAGCCAGCCGGCGAGTTCGCAGGCCCAGTAGGTGAGCACCATGTTGGCCCCGGCGCGTTTGATGCCCAGGACGGATTCGGTGATGGCGGCCCGGCGGTCGATCCAGCCGTTGGCGGCGGCCGCCTCGATCATTGAGTATTCGCCGGAAATCTGGTAGGCGGCCACGGGAACGGGGCTCATCGCGGCGACGTCGGCCAGGATGTCGAGGTAGCTCATGGCGGGTTTCACCATGACCAGGTCGGCGCCTTCGGCCAGGTCCAGCTCCACCTCAAGGAGCGCTTCGCGCCGGTTGGCGGCGTCCATCTGGTAGCTGCGGCGGTCGCCGGTCAGCTGCGAGTCGACGGCTTCACGGAACGGGCCGTAGAACGCGGAGGCGTACTTCGCGGCGTAGGCCAGGACGGGGATGTTGGCGTGCCCGGCATCCTCGAGCGCCTGCCTGATCACGCCGACCTGGCCGTCCATCATGCCGGAGGGGCCCAGCATGTGCGCGCCGGCCTCGGCCTGCGCCACAGCCATCCGGCCGTAGATCTCCAGGGTCGCGTCGTTGTCCACGTAGCCGTTTGCGTCGAGCACGCCGCAGTGGCCGTGGTCGGTGAATTCGTCCAGGCAGACATCGCTCATGATCACGAGGTCGTCGCCCACCTCGGCCCGGATGTCGCGGATGCCCTTGTTGAGCACGCCGTCCGGGTCCAGGGAGGCGCTGCCGGTGGCGTCGCGGACCGCCGGCACGCCGAACAGCATGATCCCGCCGACCCCCAGCTGCACGGCCTCGGCGGCGGCACGCTTGAGCGAATCGGAGGTGTGCTGCTGCACGCCGGGCATCGAGGCGATGGGGTTGGGCTCCGTGAGGCCCTCACGGATGAACGCGGGCAGGATGAGCTCCGCGGCCGAGAGCCGGTGTTCTGCGGTCAGCCGGCGCATGGCCGGGGTGGTCCGCAGCCGGCGGGGACGGTGGATCGGGAAGCTCATGTTCTGTCCTTCGGTAGGTGCTCGGCTGGTGACGGATCGGGCGCCGGCGGGGACTGCGGTGACGGCGAGTGGCCGGGCGCCAGTGCCCGGATCACCGCTGCCACGAGGCCTGAGGCGGTGGGCTCCTCGGCGACGGCGGCGACGGCGAGCCCGAGCGACGCAGCCTGCACCGCCGTCGAACGCCCGATCGCCACGAAGCGGCAGCCGCCCAGGGGCGCGAGATCGGCGTGGATGCGGCGGGCCGCGCTCGGCGAGGCAGCGACGACGGCCTGCAGCCCGCCGGCACCGATTTCGGTTTTCGCCTGGGCGGCCGTGAGCACTGCCGCCGCGTTGCCGGCGGCGTTGGAGGGTGCCATGCGGGGGGCGTGCCCCGGGGATGCCTGCTGGAAGGCGGACAGGCTCCGGCCCGGATCCGCCGGGTAATCCACGGTGTGGTACGCCGTGATGGCCTGGACGGACGCGCCGCGCGCCTCGAGGCCCCGGCATAGCCGGGGGTCGGCGATGTCGGCCTGCGGCAGGAGCACGCTGCCCTGGCCCTCGGGCCAGATGTCGAGCAGGCCCGCCCCGGACTGGGGTCCCGCGGGTGCGAGGTCGACGGCGATGCCCCGGGCTTCAAGGAAGCGGCGCGTGGCGGGGCCGATCGTGGCGATCTGGAGACTACCGGGAAGCCACGCGCTGAGCTCCACGCCCCGCTCGGCGGCCTTGGCCTCGAGCGCCTGGACGGTGGTCACGCTGCTGATCACGAGCCAGGTGTAGGCCCCGGCGCCGAGGGCATCGAAGGCAACGTCCAGGGAATGCTGGTCGCGGGCCACCTCGAAATCGATGAGGGGCAGCAGCAGCGGCTCGGCCCCGACCGCGCGGAGGGCCGTCACAAGGTCCCCGGCGCGGTCCGGGCTGCGGGCCACCAAAACCCGTGCACCGGCGAGCACTGCGCCGTCCAGCACTGCGCCGTCCAGCACTGCGCCGTCCAGCACTGCGCCGTCCAGCACAGGCTTCTCAGGCCCGCCGCGCCATCCCGTCATCTGCTGGTGTCCGCCGGGTTCAGGACGCGGCCAGGTCCGCAATGCCGGCAGCGCCGCGGGCCAGCAGGACCTCCGCGAGCTCGATCCCGAGCAGGGTCGCGCCGACTTCGGTGAGGCCGTCGGTGGCTTTCTTGTCGCGGACGCTCGCCGTTCCGTCGACGGCGCAGACGACGGCTTCGAGGTGCAGCAGGCTTCCCTTGCGGTAGGCGTACGCGCCCACCGGGGCCGCGCAGCCTGCCTCGAGCCGGGCCAGCAGCGCACGCTCGGCCGTGACGGCCAGCCGGGTGTCCGGATCGTCGAGCGCGGCCAGGGCCTGCGCCAGCGCGCCCTGGGAGCCTTCGGTGGATCCGGCCTTGCGGGGCGCGTCGGCGGTGCGGCATTCGATGGCCAGGGACCCCTGCCCGGCGGCGGGCAGCATGACGTCGGTTTCGAGGTACTCGCTGACCGCGTCCAGCCGTCCGATCCGGTGCAGGCCGGCGGCGGCCAGCACGACGGCGTCGAGGTCGCAGGATTTGCCGTCCACCACGGCGTCGGTGGTGTTGCCCGGGAGGCCGGGAACGCGGCCCAGCCGGGTGTCGACGTTGCCGCGGATGTCGCGGATGTCCAGGTCCGGACGCGCGGCGCGCAGCTGCGCGGCGCGGCGCGGCGAGCCGGTGCCGACAGTGGCCCCGGCCGGCAGGTCCGCGAGTTTGAGCCCGTCCCGGGCGCAGAGGACGTCCCGGACGTCGACGCGCTTCGGCGTGGCCGCCAGGGTCAGGCCGAGGGCCGGCCCGGTGGGGAGGTCCTTGAGTGAATGGACCGCGACGTCGCACTTGTCCTGCAGCAGCGCATCGCGCAGCGCGGCGACGAAGACGCCGGTGCCGCCCAGCTGGGACAGCGAGCCCTTGAGCACGTCGCCTTCCGTGCGGATGTGGACGAGCTCCACCGGGAACCCGCCGACGGCGGCCAGCTGGTCCGCGGTCTGCTGGGTCTGGGTGAGGGCGAGCTTGCTGGCGCGGGTGCCGATCCGGACGGTCATCGGGTCACCCGATCCGCCGCCGGCGCAGCTGTGCCCCCGGCCCTGCCCGAAGCCACAGGTGCGGCCGGGTAGGGATCGTGTCCGGTGCCGGTGGCACTGTCCGCTCCTGCAATCGTAGGCTTCTCGCCGCGGAAGTTGGCGCAGCAGCCCGGGCGGCAGACGTCGTACCAGGGGCCGAGTCCGGTCAGGTGCGGCCGCTCGGCGATGTTGTTCGCGGCGGTCCGCTCGCAGACCAGGTCGACGACGCCGGCGACGAACTTGCGGTGCGTCCCGGGCGTCGGGACGCGGGTCGCGGCGAGGCCGAGCCTGCGGCAGGTTTCCAGCGCCTCGGTGTCGAGGTCCCAGACCACCTCCATGTGGTCGCTGACGAAGCCCAGGGGAACGATCACGATGCCCTTGACGCCCTGGCCTGCGAGGTCCTCGATGGCGTCGTTGATGTCGGGTTCGAGCCACGGCACGTGCGGCGCGCCGGAGCGGGACTGGTAGACGAGCGACCACGGGGCGGTGAGCCCGGTTTCGGCCTCCACCCGGCGGATGACTTCGGTGCCGGTGGACAGGTGCTGCGCGACGTAGGCGGAGCCTTCCTCGAACCGGCGCGGCTCGCTTTCGGAGCGTCCGGCGGCTTCGGCGTCGCGGGTGGGGATGGAGTGCGTGGCGAACAGGATGTGCAGCGGCGCGTCGGGGGTGCCGGCGGCGGCGAGTTGGGCGCGGACGTCGGCGAGCCCGGCGGCGGTGCCTTCGATGAACGGCTCGACGAAGCCGGGGTGGTCGAAGTACTGGCGCACCTTGTCGACCTCGAGCCTGCCGTCCAGTCCGGTCTCGGTCAGCGCGATGCCGATGTCCTCGCGGTACTGGCGGCAGCTGGAGTAACAGGAGTAGGCGCTGGTGGTGACCATCAGGACCTTGCGGTGGCCGGCGTCGTACATGTCCTGGAGCGTCTGCGGGAGGTAGGGGGCCCAGTTGCGGTTGCCCCAGAACACCGGCAGTCCGATCCCCCGGGCGGCCAGTTCCGCCTCGATGCCGGCCTTCAGCTCGCGGTTCTGCTGGTTGATCGGGCTGATCCCGCCGTTGGCGCGGTAGTGGTGCGAGACGGCTTCGAGCCGCTCGTCCGGGATGCCGCGGCCGCGGGTGACGTTGCGGAGGAACGGGATGACGTCCTCCTGGCCTTCAGGGCCGCCGAAGGAGGCCAGGAGCACGGCGTCGTACTCCTTGGGGGCCATCCGGCCCGCCTCGGTGACGGTGTTTACTGCGGTGGCCGCGGTTGCCCCGGTTCCGGGGCCCTGCGGATCCGGCGTGCTCATCCAAGGACCTCGGCGATCTCCGTTGCGGTGACCCGGCGGCCGGTGTAGAAGGGGATCTCTTCGCGGACGTGGTGGCGGGCTTCGGTGGCGCGCAGGTGGCGCATCAGGTCCACGAGGTCCACGAGCTCGGGCGCTTCCAGGCCGAGGATCCATTCCCAGTCGCCGAGCGCGAAGGAGGACACGGTGTTGGAGATGACCTGGGGGAACTCGCGGCCCAGCATGCCGTGGTCACGCAGCATCTTGCCGCGTTCGGCGTCGGGCAGCAGGTACCACTCGTAGGAGCGTACGAACGGGTAGACGCAGAGCCACTGCGCCGGTTCGACGCCGCGGGAGTAGGCGGGCGTGTGGTTCTTGGCGAACTCCGCCTCGCGGTGCACGCCCATGGCGGACCAGGCGATCTCGGTGCCGGTGAAGAGCTTGCTGCGCCTGATGTCGCGGACCGCGCGCTGGAGCGCCTCCGGCGCGGGGCCGTGCAGCCAGATCATGACGTCGGCGTCGGCGCGCATCCCGGACACGTCGTAGCTGCCGCGGTGGACCACGCCGGCCTCGGCCAGGCGGCCGAGGAGGGCCTCGAAGTCGCCGACGGCCTCGGCGCTGCGCGTAACGTCGGCGGAACGCTTGAACACCGTCCAGAGAGTGAAGAACTGCTCGGCTGATTCTTCGGCTACTTTTTCGGTTTTGGTGACAGATTCGGCAGAAGTGTGGCTCATGGTTACCAGTTTGCCCCTTCCCCGCGGCTAAGTCGAAATGGGGAAGTTCTACAACACGTAGAAGTGGGGCATTTCACATTCGTGGCGCCGCGGCCGGCGCGGTCAGGGGGCCGGCCGTCAGATTTTGCGCAGGCTGCGCATCCGGACGACGACGACGCCGGATGCCAGCGACAGTGCGACCAGGCCGATGCCCCAGCCGAGCAGCGGGGACGGGCCGGCGGGCCCGACGGCCGCGGTGGCCTCGAGCGAGGTGCTGCCGGAATGGCCCTTGGCGGCCGGCGCAGGTGCGGATGCCGGTGCGGGCGCGGAAGCTGGAGCGCCAGACGGCGTCTGCGGCGCGGTGGTTCCCGCGGACGGCGTTCCGTACGGGGCGGTGCCGGTCGAACCGGGTTCGGCCAGCGTTCCGGACGGGGCGGTCCCGGACGGCGCTGCCGGCGCTTGGACATCCGCGGCGGGAACCGGCTCGTTGCCGGCTGCCGGCGGGGGCGCTACTGCCGGGCCGACGGCGGCCGGCGGGGCGGTGGTCCCGCCGGGGGCTGGAGCGGCGGGCAGGGCGGGGCTCTGCACGGGCGCACCCGGCGCCTCGGGCTGCGGAGTGCTGCTGCGGGTCGGGGAATGCCGTGGCGTGCTCGGTGCCGGTTCCGTCGGTGCCTGCTCCGTGGGCGCAGGGGTTCCGGAGGAGGTCGGCCGTGGCGTGGGAGTGGGCTGCTGCAAGGGGGCGAGCAGGCCGCCCAGCAAGTCCTCGAGGCCGAGGGACTGCGATCCCGGCGAGGCAGTTGTAACGGCGGCTGAAACCGTTGAGCCGGTTGCGGCGTGCGAGGCAGGAACCCCTGCCGTGAGAACCAGTACCGCTCCGAGCGCGGCAGTTGCTGCGCCGCGCCGGAGTCCCCGCTGGTGGCCGGTCTGCGTCTCGTGAACGTTGGGCCTGTGAATAACCATGGTCATCGAGCCTAGCCGCCACGCGGCGGGCGGGAAAATTTGCCGATCGCCCCCTTTTAGGGGTATTCCCGCGCAACCCCGGGCGCGGGGAAGCGGCCACGAGAGGAGCCGCGAAATCGAATTCAGGCGAGCAGCGCGCGTACCTGCCGGGGGGTGTCGGCTACGATCGCCGCCAGGCCGTTCCCGGAGAGCCAGCCGCCCACCACGGCCAGCGTGCCGTCCGCCGCGCAGATGCTCCGGATCTCGGCGACGCGGCCCTTGTGTCCGAGGGACGCGAACGGCAACGCTCCGGACCAGCGCACCACGTCCCAGTCCACGACGTCCGCCGCGGTGACGGGGACGCACAGCAGCGCGGAGGCGTCCGTCAGGGCGGCCTGGAACAGCTCATCGTCGGAGCGGGGCGGCGCGGCAGCCGGCCCGGCACTGCCGGAAGCATGCCGGGAAGCGCGCTTTGCCGCTTGCCCGCGCGCGGGGTCCTCGCCGCGCCCGTAGGAGAGCCGGAGCACGTGGGTGCCGGGGCCGGTCCGGGCGGCCAGCCAGCCCCATTTGGCGGTGGCGTGCGTGAGGGCCTTGGCCTGGATTCCCGGGCTCTGCGGGGCAACCAGGACTCCGGTGCCGCGCGGGGCGGCATCCAGCTGCGGCTGGTCCACCACGAGCGTGACCAGGCTGACGTCCGGCCCGGCGTCGGGGCGGCGGCCCGCGAGCTCCGGCAGGGTGTCCGCGAGCAGCCCGACGGCGGCCGGGCCGTCCACCGCAATGGCGAGCAGCCCGGCGTCGTACGCGGTGCCGCCCGAGGTGACGCGCCAGCCCTCCGCCGTGCGCTCCACCGCATCGGCAGGGGTGGCGCTGAGCAGCGTGACGCCGTTCTCGCGCAGCTCGGCCAGCAGGGCGGATATGAGCGTGTGCATCCCGCCGCGCAGTCCGGCGACGGCGGAGCCGGCCTTCTGCAGGCCGGCCTTCTGCGGGCCGGCCTTCTGCGGGCCGGTAGTGGGAGCGCCGGCCCCTCCCCTGCGCTGGGCGGCGACGGCGGCGGCGAGGGAGCCGTGCCGGCGGATCTCGGCGCGCAGCCCGGGTGCCACCAGATCGACGTCGAGCAGGGCGGGATCCGCCGAGTGGACGCCGCCGACCACGGGCGCGACGAGCCGCTCCAGGACGCGCTTGCCCATCCGGGTCCGGACCAGCGCCGAGACGCTCGTGACCTCGGCTGTGGTCCCCAGCGAAGCGGGCAGCAGGGCATCGAGGGAGGCCCGCAGGGAACCGGACAGGCCCAGGGAGCGCCGGACCTCCGGGTCCCACGGATTGGCCGGAATGCCCAGCACCCCGGTCTTCGGCAGCTCGCGGGGCCCGTCGGGCAGCTGGACCCAGGCGCCGCCGGGGTTGGGCGCCACGATGTCCCGCGCCAGGCCCAGTCCGGCGGCGAGGTCGGCAACGGCGGAGGACCGGGTGGCGAAGGACTCGGCGCCGCTGTCCAGGGTCAGGCCGGCCACGACGTGGCTGCCCACGCAGCCGCCCCAGGCCCCGGTGGCTTCCAGGACCGTGGTGCGGACGCCGGACCGGGCGAGTTCCCGGGCGGCGAGCAGGCCGGAGATCCCGCCGCCCACCACGACGGCGGTCCTGCCAACGGCGGTCTTCCCGGCGGCGGCGTCGCCCGCGCCGGGTCCAGCGGTCACGGGGCTACTCCGGGGAGATCGAGTGGATGAGTTCGACGACGCGCGTCAGCACCGTCGGGTCGGTCTCGGGGGGAACGCCGTGGCCGAGGTTCAGGACGTGGCCCGGGGCCGCGGCGCCGGCGGCGATCACCGCGCGGACGTGGGCTTCCAGGACGTCCCAGGGAGCGGAGAGGAGGGCCGGGTCGATGTTGCCCTGCAGCGGCACGGTCCCGCCGAGGCGCCGGTTGGCTTCGTCCAGCGGCAGCCGGTAGTCCACGCCGACGACGTCGACGCCGACGTCGCGCATGGCGACGAGCAGTTCCGAGGTGCCGGTGCCGAAGTGGATCAGCGGTGCGCCGAGGTGCCGGACATGGTCCAGGGCGCGGGAGGATGCGGGGGCAACAAAGCGCTCGTAGTCGGCCAGCCCCAGCGATCCGGCCCAGGAGTCGAAGAGCTGGGCGGCGGAGGCGCCGGCTTCCAGCTGCGCCCGGAGGAACATGCCGGAGGCGTCGGCCGCCCAGTTCGCCAGGGCGGTCCAGGTTTCGGGGTCGGCGTGCATCATGGTGCGCGGGCCGAGGTGGTCGCGGGAGGGCTTGCCTTCCACCATGTAGGCCGCGAGGGTGAAGGGTGCGCCCGCGAAGCCGATCAGCGGGGTGCTGCCCAGCTGGGCCACGGTGAGCCGGACGGCTTCCCGGATCGGCTCCAGTGCTTCCCAGGTCAGTTGCGGGAGGGCGGCGACGTCGGCGGCCGTGCGGACGGGCTTGTCCAGGACCGGGCCCACACCGGGGACAATGTCCACGCCGACGCCGGCCAGCTTGAGCGGGATCACGATGTCGGAGAAGAAGATGGCGGCGTCGACGTCGTGGCGGCGTACCGGCTGGAGGGTGATCTCGGAGGCCAGCTCGGGGCGCAGGCAGGATTCCAGCATGCCCACGCCTTCGCGCACCTTGAGGTATTCGGGCAGCGAGCGGCCGGCCTGCCGCATGAACCAGACGGGGCGGCGGGAGGGCTTGCCGCCGCGGTAGGCGGTGATCAGCGGGGAGCCGGCGGTGCGGCCGTCCATCAGCGGATGTCCGGCGTCGAGCGTTCCAGGTGCCGTGCCGTTACTTGCCGTGCCGTTACTTGCCGTGCCGGCAGGTGTGCCGTTGAGTGCCGTGCCGTTCATTGCCGCCGCGCTAGGAGTCATGCCTTCGATTGTGCCCAAAACCGGGCCTAAAAGATAACGACAGCCTGTCAGCGGGCCACCGCGGGCGCCGGTATGACGGGAATCACCGATGGTCGTGCGCCGTCCCACGCCGGATAGTTGTTCTACACGGCGGCGAAAAAGCTATGATGGTCCTGCTGTGGTTCTTTTCTCATTGGTGGCTACACACGCCGACATCGACCTCGAGACCGTTGCTCAACTGAGCACCGGCGCTTCAGAGCTCGCCACATCCGCCCTCGCCGGATCGCCGGCAGTGGCGGGTGCGATTGTGCTTGCCACCTGCAACCGCTTCGAGATTTACGGTGAAGCCCCCCATCCCGGCGACGTCGACGCTGCCCGCGCGGCCCTTATCGCCCGGATCAGCGGGGCCAGCGGCCTCAACGACCAGCTCGTCTCCAGCTCCTTCAGCACCCGTACAGGTCCGGAGGTCAGCCGGCATCTTTTCTCGGTCAGTTCCGGGCTGGATTCCGCCGTCGTCGGGGAACGCGAAATCGCCGGACAGGTCCGCCGGGCCCTGATCACCGCCCAGGCTGAAGGCACGGCAAGTTCGGGGCTGGTGCGGCTGTTCCAGGCGGCCTCCAAGACCGCCAAGGATGTCGGCGCGCAGACGGCGCTCGGCGCCCGCGGCCTGTCGGTCGTGTCCGTTGCCCTCGACCTCGCCACCGACCTGTCCGAGGACCCGAACTGGTCCACCAAGAAAGCCGTCGTCTTCGGCACCGGCGCCTATGCCGGGGCCACGATGGCGCTGCTGCGCGAGCGCGGCTGCGCGGATGTCTCCGTTTACTCCTCCTCCGGGCGCGCGGCCGGCTTCGTCGCCACCCGCGGGGGCACGGCCCTGGACAGCGACACCCTTCCCGCCGCCGTCGCCGCGGCCGACATCATGATCGGCTGCAGCGGCTCGGACACGCGCGTCGAAGCGGCCGAGCTCGCCCGGGTCCGGGCCGGATCACCGCAGCCGCTGATCGCCATCGATCTGGCCCTCACCCATGACTTCGACCCGGCGGTCGGCGAGCTCGACGGCGTGGAGCTGCTGACGCTTGAGTCCGTCCGGCTCGCGGCCCCCCAGGAACAGACCGAGTCGCTGTCGCAGGCCAGCACCATCGTTGCCGGGGCTGCCAGCGCCTTCGAGCAGGAACGCGAGGCACGGTCCGTGGATTCCGCGATCGTCGCGCTGCGCCGCCACACCATGAATGTGCTCGATACCGAGATGGAGAAGGTGCGCGCCCGCCATGGCTGCACCGCGGCAGCCGAGGAAGTGGAATTCGCCCTCCGCCGGATGGTCAAGCAGCTGCTGCACATCCCCACCGTCCGGGCCCGCGAACTCGCCGCCAGCGGGCAGCAGGACGACTACGTCGCCGCCCTCGAGGCCCTGTACGGCATCACGGTGGACCAGCCGGCAGCAGCGCCCGCGTCCCCGCCTGCGGCGGCCGGGGCGGAGTGCCCGGCCGGGCATGGCGCCGGCAACGAATCCCCCGGCACCGAAGCCCAAGACCAGCGCCACACCGCCTAACCGCAACGCGGGGTCAGATACGGCCCATCCCCTACCCCGGGATGGGCCGTATCTGACCCCGCGTTGCCTTTAGTAGACGGGCTTCCCGGGCTCCACATCCCGGACCCAGGCGAGGATTCCGCCGTCGAGGTGGCTGACGCGTTCGTAGCCGGCCGCACGGGCGGCGGCCAGCACGGCGGCCGACCGCGTGCCGGCCTTGCAGTGGAAGACGATGTCCGTGTCCTGCGGCAACTCGCCCCAGGCCTCCCCGGCAAGGATCCTGCCCTGCGGGATCAGCACGGCCCCGTCGATCCGCACAATCTCGTATTCCCCGCTCTCGCGCACGTCCACGAGCTGGAAGTCCTTGAGCCCTGCCTTGCGGGACGCCAGCATGGTGGCCAGCTGCGTGGCCGTGACGGTGTGCTCGGTCCCGGCCTCGGCCGGGGGTGCGATCCCGCAGAAGGCCTCGTAGTCGGTGAGTGCCGTGACCCGTTCCGCCGCCGGATCCCGCGCCACCTTGATCTCGCGCCAGGTGCCGCCGAGGGCGTCGTAGAGCGCCACCCGGCCGAGCAGGGAACGCCCGACGCCGGTGATCAGCTTGACGGCCTCCGTCACCATCAGCGCTCCGACGGCGGCGCACAGCATGCCGAACACTCCCCCCTCCCCGCACGAGGGCACGGATCCGGCGGGGGGCGCCTCCGGGTAGAGGTCCCGGTACGTGGGCCCGTGCTGCTCCCAGAAGACACTGACCTGCCCGTCGAAGCGGAAGATCGAGCCCCAGACGTAGGGCTTGCCGAGGATCGCGGCGGCGTCGTTCACGAGGTACCGGGTGGCGAAGTTGTCGGCGCCGTCCAGGATGAGGTCGTAGTCCGCGAAGAGCTCGAGGGCGTTGGAGGCGTCGAGGCGGACGTTGTGAAGGCGGACGTCCACGAGCGGGTTCAGGGCCGCAATTCCGTCTCGGGCGGACTCGATCTTGGGCCGGCCGACGTCCGCGACGCCGTGGATCACCTGGCGCTGGAGGTTGCTCAGTTCCACGTCGTCGTCGTCGACAATGCCGAGGGTGCCGACGCCCGCGGCGGCCAGGTACAGCAGCGCGGGAGAACCCAGCCCGCCGGCCCCGATCACGAGGACCCTGGCGTTCTTGAGGCGGCGCTGTCCGATCGCCCCGATCTCGGGAATGATCAGGTGCCGGGAGTAGCGCTGGACCTCTTCCGGACTCAGGCCGTCGGCCGGTTCCACCAGCGGTCGGGGGGTGGAGGGGGCGGCGTTTGCGGTCAACTTGGAAACCATACTTCAATCTATGCCCGAAGATACCGCCAGGTCATATTACCCACGCGTAAAGTATGTACAAACAGCAAGGGAAAGTAGGCCGACAGTGATTCATCAGGCTCCGGTGGGGGGGGACAGTGCCGCAAAGGTACCGTCCGGGGCGGCACGGAACGGCGGGCAGCGCTCTGCGCGGCTCCCCCGCGACGAACGGCGGGCACAACTGCTGGCGGCTGCGCATGAAGTCTTTGTCGCCAATGGCTACCACGGGGCCGCCATGGATGAAATAGCGGACACCGCGCATGTGAGCAAACCCGTGCTGTACCAGCATTTTCCGTCCAAGCGCGAGCTGTACCTGGCCCTGCTGGACAGCCACCTGAGCAAGCTCACCGGGCTCCTGCTCGGCGCCCTGAATTCCACCACGGACAATGACCAGCGCGTCCAGGCCGTCATGCGCGCCTATTACCGGTTCATCGCCAGCGACGACCAGGCCCACCGCCTCGTGTTCGAATCGGACCTGATCAATGACGAAGATGTGAGCGCGCGGCTGGAGGCTTTCAACAAGACCTTCGCCGACGCCGTCGCCGGCGTCATCGCCGAAGACACCAGGCTGCCCGAGCTCGAAGCCCAGTTGCTGGGCCGAGCCCTGGCCGGGATGGCGCAGGTCAGCGCACGGTACTGGCTGGAAACCGACGGGAACCTTGACCTCGATGTGGCCAGTGACCTGATCTATCGTTTAGCTTGGCGCGGAATCTCCCGCTTCCCCAAGGAGACCTAGACTACAAATAGACATGACCCTTTGATATTTAATTGGACTTTGATTGGCTGGGAGGCCTTGCTGTGGAAGTAAAGATCGGCATTCAGAACATCGGCCGCGAAATTGTGCTGGAATCGGCGCAGGACGCGGACGCCGTGGCCAAGGTGGTCGGAGAGGCCATCTCCAAGGGAGCCGAACTCCGCCTGACGGATGAAAAGGGCCGCCTGGTCATCATTCCCGCCAACGCGCTGGGCTACGTTGAAATCGGTGCCGAAGAGGCCCGCCGCGTCGGCTTCGGCGCCCTCTAGCCCGCCCCGTGCCCGCAGCAGCTGTCCAGGCAACTGTCCCTACGAAACTAAGGTGTCCTGAATGCTTTCCCTGATTGTGGTCGCCATGGTGACCGTCGCCGCGGGTTTCGTGGTCTGGGCCAATGACAAGCGGCACGCCAAATACGGCATCTCCGTGCCGGCCGGCATCGCCGTCACCGTCGGGATGCTGAGCTGGATCATCTTCATGGCGGCCGGGCTCGGCTACCAGCCGGGCCTGACCTGGATCCCGTGGATCCTGCCCGTCGTCCTGGGTGCCGCCGCCGCCGTGGCGGCAGTCCTGTACCTGGGCCGGCACCGCACCCGCCGGGACACGTCCCGGCTCACCGCCATCCTGCGGCTCTAACCGGCCCAGGCGGCGTTGGCGGTCCCGCTGTTATCCCTCCTGCTATCCCTCCTGCTTTCCCTGCGGGACGGCGGGCCCGTGGCCTTCCTCGGTGCACAGGCACAGCCGGTTCCCCTGCGCATCCGTGACCACCACCCAGTCGGGTGCGTGGTCGCGGTTCATTAAGGCTCCCGTGGCTGCCGTTTTGTCGAGCACGGGACCGGATTCGGTCTGGCTCCGGTGGATGTCCAGGTGGAGCCGGTTGGCGTTGGGCGTGTCGGTTTCCTGGAACCAGAGCGAAGGTCCGCGCCCGTAGGGGTCCGCGAGGTCGCCCGACCTGCCCTTGCGGTAGCCGAGGGCCACCCGCCAGACCTCGGAGACCGCCCCCGGGTCCTCCGAATCGATGCCCACTTCCACGGTCCGGTACAGCCCGGGTTCCGCGGTGGCGGCGACGGCGGCGGCCGCCGCGCTGGCCGCCGTCGCCGCCTTTACGTCCCGCGGCGTCACCTCGGTGCCGGCGTCGTGGGAGCTGTAGCGGAGAAAGACCCGGGTGTAGCGCCAGTCCAGGTCCGGGTGGTGGTTCTGCTCTTCGGCCAGGCGCCCGACGGCGGCGATCAGCTCGAGCGCCGCGGCCGGCGTGGGCGCCTTGTACACGGTCACCAGCCCGCCGAGACGGTACCGCCAGTCCGGCAGGCCCGCCAGGGCTTCAGCGACCTGGGGTCCGGTGAGGATGTCGTCCGTGGCTGCCATTGCGGGCTCCCTGCTCGTCGATGGGCTCTTGGGTGATGCGGCTGGCTGACCGGCAGGACCGGCTGCAAACCCAGGAGCGGCCGGACTCAGAGGAATTCGGCCCGGCCTTCCATGGCGGAGGACGCCAGGGCATGCTCGCGGCGCGGAATCCTGCCGGCCGCTTTCGCCAGCCTACCGGCGATGACCGCGTGTTTGAAGGCCTCCCCCATCAGCGCCGGATGCTGCGCCCGGGTCACGGCCGTGGCCAGCAGCACGGCGTCGCAGCCGAGCTCCATCGCCAGGGCGGCGTCCGAGGCCGTGCCGATTCCGGCGTCGAGGACCACCGGCACCGACGCCCGCGAGACGATCAGCGCGATGTTGTGCGGGTTCAGGATGCCCAGGCCGGTGCCGATCGGCGCGCCCAGCGGCATCACCGCGGTGGCGCCGAGGTTTTCCAGCCGCAGGGCCAGCACCGGGTCATCGTTGGTGTAGGCGAAGACCTTGAAGCCGCGGCCCACGAGCTGCTCGGTGGCATCCAGGAGCTCCACGGCGTCCGGCAGCAGGGTGTGCTCATCGGCGATGACTTCCAGCTTGACCCAGTCCGTTTCGAGGGCTTCACGGGCCAGCTCGGCGGTCAGCACGGCGTCCCTGGCGGTGAAGCAGCCCGCGGTGTTGGGCAGCACCCTGATGTTGTGGTCCACGAGCAACTGGAACAGCGAGCCCGTTTCCGCGGGCGAGTAGCGGCGCATGGCCACCGTGGTCAGTTCGGTTCCGGACGCGAGGAGGGCCGCGCCCAGCCCGTCCAGGCTCGGCGCCCCTCCGGTGCCCATGATCAGGCGCGATCCCAGCCGGACGCCGTCGACGATGAACGGATCGGGATCGGCAATGGCGGGGTTCAGCTGAATGGCCGCTGCTGCGGGTGCGGTGTTTTTCATGCCGTTCATCCTCCCTGTACTGCCGTGACCAGTTCGACGTCGTCGCCCTCGGCGAGCGCGGTGCCGTGCCACTGGCTGCGGGGCACCACCTCGGCGTTGCGGGCCACGGCGACGCCGAGCTTCCGGCCGTCGGCGGACCGGCCGTCCGGCGCAAGCATCCGGCCGGTGAGCTGGCTGACCAGCGTGCTGACGGAGGCGCCGTCGGCGACGGCGTGCTCCGCCCCGTTCAATGTGATGTTCATACTGCTTCCTTGCTGCGTTCGGTTTCCTGGGGGTGGTCGGTTTCCTGGGGGTGGTCGGTTTCCTGGCTGTGGTGGTCCGGTCCGGGGAGGTGGGAGAAACGGTCCGGCCGGAAACCGGCCCAGCGCGGGTCGGCCATGCCGTCCAGCAGCTGCCGGCAGATGGCCGCGGCGGCGGGGGTGAGCAGGACGCCGTGCCGGAAGAATCCGGTGGCGATGATCAGGCCCGGGATCTGCTCCCCGGCCCCGTTTCCGGCGGCGGGGAGCGCCACGCGGCCCAGCAGCGGCGCGTTGTCGGGCGTGCCCGGGCGGGCCCGGGCCGTGGCCTCGAGCAGTTCCAGCTCGGCCACCGCGGGCAGCAGCTGCTGGGCATCCCGGAGCAGCTGGTAGACGCCGCCGGCGGAGACCGCCGAAGGGTCCGAGGGAGCGTCTTCGCGCTGGGTCGCCCCGATCACCACGGTGCCATCCTGCCGCGGGACGATGTACACCGGAACGCCGCGGACCAGCCCGCGCAGGGTTGACGTGAGCAGCGGCTGCAGGTGGCCCGGCACGCGCAGCCGGAGGATGTCCCCGTAGACCGGCCGCAGCGGCAGCGTGAGCCCCGCCGGCAGGCCGCCGAGACCGGCGGCACCGAGCCCGTTCGCCACGATGGTCTCCTTCGCGCGGACGGTGCCGCCGCCGGCGAGGCTGACCCCGGCCACCCGTCCGTCCTCCCACAGCAGGGCGGCGGCGCGGCGCGCAACGGCACGGCTCCGGCTCTGGGTTCCCAGCAGGGCCGCCATCCGGGCGAGCAGCCGGCGCGGGTCCACCTGGTGGTCCGCCGGAATGTCGAAGGCGCAGGAAATCCCCGGGCTCAGCAGCGGCTCCCGGCCGCGCGCCTCCCGCACGGTCAGGGGCTCCACCGCGAGGCCGGCGGCCAGCTGGACGGCCCGGAGGTCCGCGAGCGCCCGGCGGTCCGCGGCGTCGGCCCCGACGGCGAGGGTCGGCGTCGTGAGGTAACCGGTTCCGGCATCGAGTTCAGTGTCCAGTCCCCTGTCCAGCCCCGCGGCGAAGGCCGGCCACAGGCGGGAGGATTCGATCATGAGCTCCAGGAGTGCTTCCTCCTGGTAGTGCAGTTCGCTGACCGGGGCGAGCATGCCGGCGGCGGCCCAGCTGGCGCCGCTGCCGGGGGCGTCGTCGATCAGGGCGACGGAGCGTCCCGACCGGATTGCCTCCCAGGCGATGCCGTGGCCGATCACCCCGCCGCCGATTACCGCGGCGTCGTAACAAACGCCGGACGTTGCGTCATCAGCCGCAGCGTCTTCACGCACGGTCGTATCACGCAGTGCCTTATCACGAAGTGATGGTGTGCCCATGCAGGATTCCTTCCCTACGCCGGTACTAGCCGGATCAGGTCAAGCGGTCGGCTCAACGCCCTCTCAGCCCGCCTGTGCCGAACGCCAGTGGCGTACCGGCCGCAGCGGGCTCCCGCGGTATGGGCCCAGTTTAGGGGAACTAGGCTGGTGTCATGAGCAAGGATGCCCTCCACACCACCGCCCGCCTGTACCTGTGCACCGACGCCCGCAAGGACCGCGGCGACTTCGAGGACTTCCTCGACGCCGCCTTCGCTGGCGGAGTCGATATCATTCAGCTGCGCGACAAGACCCTGGAAGCGGCCGAGGAACTCGAACTCCTCGAGATCCTGCACGCCGCCGCCCGCCGCCACGGGCGGCTGTGGGCAGTCAATGACCGGGCGGACATCGCCTCGCTGTCGGCGGCACCGGTGTTCCACATCGGCCAGAAGGACCTCCCGCTGGCGGCGGCGCGGACCTTCCTCGGCAAGGACACCGTGATCGGGCTGTCCACGCACAGCCCGGAACAGGTCGACGCCGCCATCGCGGCCTCGCCGGGCCGCAGCGGACTGGACTATTTCTGCGTGGGACCCGTCTGGGCCACCCCGACCAAGCCGGGGCGCTCCGCCGTCGGGCTCGACCTGGTGCGGCACGCCGCGCAGGCCCTCCGGACCACCCGCGCCGGGGCGGCCGGCAAGGACATGGTGCCGTGGTTTGCGATCGGCGGGATCGACCTCGGAAATGTCGAGCAGGTGCTCGAGGCCGGCGCGCGGAGGATCGTCGTGGTGCGGGCCATCACCGACGCCGATGATCCCGCCGACGCCGCACGCGCCCTGCTCAGCGCCCTCGACGCCGCCGACGCCGCGGACGCCTGAGCGGCAGCGGGGTCAACGGGGCAACGGGACTAACACGACAGCAGCCGGCTCAGCCGGTCAGTCCCAGTTGCGTCATCCGGCGCGAGTGGCTGGCCACGAGTCCGGCCGTCATTTCGCCGGCCGGTTCCCCGGACCGGCCCTCGTCCGCTCCCGTCAGGCCGGCGGGGAACGCGTGCTCAAAGCTCACCCGCTGGGCCTGCGTGAGGGCCTCGCCCAGCAGGCGCCTGGCCCACAGCGACAGCCGTGAGGCCAGCCGCGGGTCGGCCGCCAGGGCGGTCCTGAGGAGTTCCCGCAGGACCGCCGTGGACTCGTCGTCCGAGTGGATCCGCTCCACCAGCTCCCGCGTTCCGGCGTCGGCATGGCGGGCGACGGCGCGGTAGAAATCGGCGGACACCGTGTCGATCACGTAGGCCTTCATCAGCGATTCGTACCAGTCCGCCGGGCGCGTGCGCTCGTGGAAATGGTCCACGGCGGGCTGGAACGGCAGCATCGCCGCCTCGGCGTCGAGACCCATTTCCTCGAGCCTGGCGCGGAGCAGTTCATAGTGCTGGAATTCGATGACGGCGATGCCGGCCAGCACCGCGCGGTCGTGCAGGGTGGGCGAATAGCGGGCGTCGGATGAGAGCCGTTCGAAGGCCGAAAGCTCCCCATAGGCCATCACGCCGAGCAGATCCCTGAGGAAGCTGTTGTAGCGGGCAGGATCGGCCGGGGATGTGCTCATGATCCAAGACTAATGGCGCAAATCGGGCTAATCTGATTTTCGTGTCCCACCATCGTCTGACCCCCAGCGTCTACCAGCAACAGAACCAACTTTCCGCGGCGCTGCGCGCGCTGCGCACCACGCTGGAACTGCCGGGACCGTTCCCCGAGGATGTGCTCCGGGAGGCCGAGGAGGCCGTGGCCGGGCACAAACTGCCGGAGCTGGACCTGACGCGGATCGAGTTTGTGACCATCGATCCGGCCGGCTCCACGGACCTGGACCAGGCCCTGTTCATCGGCCGCTCCGGCGAGGGGTACAAGGTGTTCTACGCCATCGCCGATGTCCCGTCGTTCGTGGCCCCCGGCGGCGCGCTCGACGCCGAAACCCGCCGCCGCGGCCAGACGTTCTACACCCCGGACGGCCGGATCCCGCTGCACCCGGAGGCCATCAGCGAAGGCGCCGGCAGCCTGCTGGCCGGGCAGCTGTGCGCAGCGTTCGTCTGGGAGTTCGAGCTCAATGCCGCCGCGGAGGTGTCCTCCGTGCTCGTGCGCCGGGCCCGGGTCCGCAGCCGGGCCAAGCTCAGCTACCGGGGCGTGCAGGCCGAGCTCGACGCCGGCACCGCGTCCCCGGTGCTGCGCCTGCTCAAGGAAGTGGGCATCAAGCGGGTCGAGCTGGAGCGGCTCCGCGGCGGGGCGAGCCTGAACATGCCCGACCAGGAGATCGCACAGCTGCCCGACGGCGGCTACCGGATCGTCGCGGCCCCGCCGCTCCCGGTCGAGGACTGGAACGCCCAGATTTCGCTCATGACCGGGATGGCCGCGGCCGAGCTGATGCTCAAGGGCAAGGTCGGGATCCTGCGCACCATGCCCGCCCCGGATGAGGGCTCGCTGGCGCACTTCCACCGCCAGACGCACGCCCTGGGCAAGCCCTGGGACGGGACGATGAGCTACGGGGAGTACCTGCGCACCCTTGACCCCACCGATCCCCGCCAGCTGGCGATCGTGCACTCGGCGGGCCTGCTGTTCCGCGGCGCCGGGTACACGCCGTTCGACGGGAGCGTGCCCGGGGATGCGCTGCAGTCCGCCATCGGTGCCGCCTACGCGCACGCGACCGCCCCGCTGCGGCGGCTGGTCGACCGTTTCGTGCTGGTCATCTGCGAGGCGCTCAGCAACGGCACGGACGTTCCGGCGTGGGCCCGTGAGGCGCTGCCCTCCCTGCCGGCGATCATGGCGTCCTCGGACCAACTGGCCGCCAGGCTCGAGCGGCTCTCCCTGGACACCGTCGAGGCGGCCCTGCTGATCAACCATATCGGCCAGGAGTTCGACGCCGTCGTCATCTCCGGTTCGAAACCGGCCAGGAACGGCAACGGCAAGCCGACCGTCGACGACGGCAGGAACAGCGACGGCCGGAACGGCAACGGCAAGAACAGCAACGGCAACGGCCCCTCCGGGATTGTCCAGATTGCCGAGCCCGCGGTGACCGCACGGTGCCCCGGCGAACTGGAATCCGGCACGCAGGTCCGGGTCCGGGTGGTGTCCTCCGATATCGCCATCCCGGAGGTCCGGCTGGAGCTCGTGGGCTGAGCGCCCGCGGCATCCCTGCGCCCGCCGGCGCCGCCAAGGCCGCCATCGCCGGGCCCGCCGGCGCCGCCGCGGCCGGGCCAGTCGAGGTTCCGGGCCGCGTGCAGTTAGACTGGAGAGGTAGAAATGGATGCCCGGTCGTTGATTTCCTTGATTTTTGAATTCAACAAGCCCGCCCCTACGCGATCTTGAGACACACCCGCTGGTCCCCAGTGCCAGCATTTAGATAGCCCGCGATCGGCTTCCACTGGAATTGCTTGCGCGCCTGAGCGTGCTCCGGAACGGCCAGCCGGCCGGCCCCGTAGAGCAAGCGGCGCCAATGCCCAAATGAATAAGGAAACTCCCCAGTGAGTGAATTGCACACGCACCAACTTCTGATCGACGAATCCGGCACAGAAATCATTGAGCCGGAAGAGACCATTATCTCGGACGAAAAGCCGCACGAGATTGCCGAGAAGACCTTCGCCGACTACAACGTCCGGGCGGATATTGTCGAGTCGCTGGCCGACGCCGGTATCACCCATCCCTTCCCGATCCAGGCCATGACGCTGCCCGTCGCCCTGGCCGGCCACGACATCATCGGCCAGGCCAAGACCGGCACCGGCAAGACCCTCGGCTTCGGCATCCCCGCGCTGCAGCGCGTGGTCGGACCGGACGACGCCGGCTATGAATTGCTGCCGGCCCCGGGCGCACCCCAGGCCCTCGTGATCGTGCCGACCCGCGAGCTCGCCGTACAGGTCGCCAATGACCTGCAGAACGCCGCCCGGAAGCGCAACGCCCGGATCGCCACGATCTACGGCGGCCGCGCCTACGAGCCCCAGGTCGAGGCCCTCCAGAAGGGCGTCGAGGTCGTCGTCGGCACGCCCGGCCGGCTCATCGACCTGTACAAGCAGAAGCACCTCGTCCTGAAGAACGTCAAGATGGTCATCCTTGACGAGGCCGATGAAATGCTGGACCTCGGCTTCCTGCCGGACGTCGAGACCCTCATCGCCGGCACCCCTGCCGTCCGCCAGACCCTCCTGTTCTCGGCCACCATGCCCGGCCCGGTCGTCGCGATGGCCCGCCGCTACATGACCCAGCCGACCCACATCCGTGCGGCCGACCCGGATGACGAGGGCCTGACCAAGCGGGACATCCGCCAGCTGATCTACCGTGCGCACAGCATGGACAAGATCGAGGTTGTGGCCCGCATCCTGCAGGCCCGGGGACGTGGCCGCACCATCATCTTCACCAAGACCAAGCGCACCGCCGCCAAGGTTGCCGAGGAACTCGTGGACCGCGGCTTCGCCGCAGCAGCCATCCACGGCGACCTGGGCCAGGGCGCCCGCGAGCAGGCGCTGCGCGCCTTCCGCAACAACAAGGTGGACGTCCTCGTGGCCACCGATGTCGCCGCCCGCGGCATCGACGTCGACGACGTCACGCACGTGATCAACTACCAGTGCGTCGAAGACGAAAAGATCTACCTGCACCGCGTGGGCCGCACCGGCCGGGCCGGCAACAAGGGCACGGCCGTGACCTTTGTGGACTGGGACGACATGCCCCGCTGGGGCCTGATCAACAAGGCCCTGGGCCTGAGCGTGCCCGAACCGGTGGAAACCTATTCCTCCTCGCCGCACCTCTACGAGGAACTCGACATCCCCGCGGGCACCAAGGGCCGTCTTCCCCGGAACAAGCGCGTGCTGGCCGGAGTCGACGCCGAGGTCCTGGAGGACCTCGGCGAGACCGGCAAGAAGAACACGCGCTCCAGCGCACAAAACAGCAGCGGCAGCCGCGGAGCCGGGCGCGACGCCGCCCGCGGCGCGGGCCGTGACAGCACCACTGCCGGCGGCCGCAGCAGCCGCCGCAGCGGCGATGCCAGCGGCGGAAAGGACGGCGCACGCGCCGGGGACCGCCGTCGTCGTCCCGCCGAGGCCGAGGCCGCAACCGTGCAGGCTCCGGCAGCAGCGGCAACGGCAACCGCCAAGGCCCCCGCCGCCGCACCGGTGGAGGTCGACCGGGCCACCCGCGCCCGCCGGCGGACCCGCACCCGCCGCCGCAACGGCGAAGTGGTGACCGGCGACGCGCAGAACCTCGCCCCCCAGCCGAGCAACGCCGAGGCCTAAACACCTCCATGACTGACACCGTCTGGGCGCCGGACGGCAGCAACCTGGTGGTACACGCGGACAACGCGGAGTACCTGCCGACGCTGCCGGACGGCGCCTTCACACTCATTTACGTCGACCCGCCCTTCAACACCGGGCGGGTGCAGCGGCGCCAGGAAACCAAAATGGTCCGCAACGCCGGCGGCGACGGTGACCGGGTCGGCTTCAAGGGCCGGTCGTACGACACCATCAAGGGCGCCCTGCACAGCTACGACGACGCGTTCAGCGACTACTGGTCCTTCCTGGAGCCGCGGCTCGTGGAGGCCTGGCGGCTGCTGGCCGACGACGGCACCCTGTACCTGCACCTGGACTACCGGGAGGTGCATTACGCGAAGGTCATGCTGGACGCGATCTTCGGCCGCGAATGCTTCCTGAACGAGATCATCTGGGCCTACGACTACGGCGCGCGGGCCAAGTACCGCTGGCCCACCAAGCACGACAACATCCTCGTGTACGTCAAGAATCCGGCCCGGTACCACTTTGACAGCGCCGAGGTGGACCGGGAGCCGTACATGGCGCCCGGGCTCGTCACGCCGGCCAAACGCGAGCTCGGCAAGCTGCCCACCGACGTCTGGTGGCACACCATCGTCTCCCCCACCGGCAAGGAGAAGACCGGCTACCCGACGCAGAAACCCGAGGGACTGATCCGGCGCGTGGTGGCGGCGTCGAGCCGCCCGGGTGACTGGTGCCTGGACTTCTTCGCCGGCTCCGGAACGCTCGGCGCCGTGGCCGCGAAACTCGAGCGGAAGTTCGTCTGCGTTGACGAGAACCAGCCGGCCATCGACGTCATGGCCAAGCGCCTCGCCGCCCACGCGACGTTCACCGCGTTCCCGCCGGTCTGACTCCCGCCCCTGACCCCCACCTCCCTGTTGCGCTATCACTTATGGCTGCTATTCAAGCGCCAGAGCGACGTTTACTGATAGCGCAGCGGGCAGGGTGAGGCTGGTTCCCCGGGTCAGCGCACGACGGCGGTTCCGGTGCCCAGTTCCTCGATCCGGGCAAAGACCTCGGGCGAGGTGAGGTTTTCGCCGAGCAGGTTCGGCTTCCCGGCGCCGTGGTAGTCCGAGGAGCCCGTCACGAGCAGGCCGTGCCGCCGGGCGAGGCCGCGCAGGAACTCCCGGCCCTCCTCGGGGTTGTCGCGGTGGTAGATCTCCAGCCCGGCCAGGCCGGCGTCGATCATCTCCCGGTAGGTCTTCTCCCCCACGATCCGGCCGCGGGCGGACGCCACGGGATGGGCGAACACCGGGACGCCGCCGGCTGCACGGACCAGTTCGACGGCGAGCGCCGGGTCCGGGGCGTAGTGCTGCACGTAGTAGCGCGAGCGCGAGGTCAGGATCGAACTGAAAGCCTCGGACCGGTCCCCGACCACGCCCGCGGCCACGAGCGCATCGGCAATGTGCGGCCGGCCCAGGGTGGCCCCGGGCGCCACATGGTGGATGACGTCATCCCAGGTCAGCGGATAGTCCTCGGCCAGCAGGGCCACCATGCGTTCGGCCCGGGTGTGCCGGGCGTCCTTGGCTTTGGTGATTTCCTCGAGCAGTCCGGGGTGGGCCGGGTCATGCAGGTAGCTGAGCAGGTGGACGCTGATGCCTTCCTCCGTGCGGCAGGAGACTTCCATGCCCGGCACTAGGGCGATGCCGTGTTCCCGGGCCGCCAGGGACGCTTCCGCCCAGCCGCCGGTGGAGTCATGATCGGTCAGGGCGACAACGTCGAGCCCGGCCTCCACGGCGGAAACGATGACGTCCGCCGGCGCCTGGGTACCGTCGGACACATTGGAGTGGGCATGCAGGTCAATCCTCACCCCACCAGCCTAGTAGATGTGCAGCGGCACCCGTTGGCCTAAGCCTCGCCGCTGGTGAGACGATGGGACGGTGAACGATGCAGATAACCCCCAGGCCTCCGCTTCCCAGCCCCTCGACGAGCGCGTCAACAACCGCTCGCAGCGTCCCAGCTCCGACGCCTTCAAGGCCTTCATGGCCAGCAACTGGGCGCCGTCCGGGCAGCAGCTGCCCGAACGGGACGCGGTCGCGGGCCACGCCGCCGCCCGGCGCCGGGCCGTTTCACTGCAGTTCAAGGGCGAACGCCTCGTCATCCCGGCCGGCCCGCTGAAGGTCCGCTCGAACGACTGCGACTACCGCTTCCGCCCGCACTCCGGCTTCGCGCACCTCACCGGCCTGGGCGTGGACCATGAGCCCGACGCCGTCCTGATCCTGGAACCCGTGGCGGAAGGCACGGGCGACGACGGCGGGAACCACCGCGCGACGCTGTACTTCCGTCCGCTGGCCGGCCGGGACACCGAGCAGTTCTACGCGGACTCACGCTCCGGGGAGTTCTGGGTCGGCGCCCGCCCCACCCTGGCCGAGTTCAAGGCCCGGCTCGGCCTGGAGACCGCGGATATCGGCGGGCTCGAACTGGCGATCACCAAGAACGTCGGCGCCCCCGAGATCGGCGGCATCTCCATCCGGCTGGTGCGCAAGGTCGACGAGAACATCGATGCCCTCGTGGACACAGCCCGCTACAACACGGCCAAGGATCCCGAGAACCTGGACCTGGGCGTCCTCGACGCCCTCGACGACAAGCTCACCGAGGCCCTCTCCGAGCTGCGCCTGCTCAAGGACGAGTGGGAAATCGGGCAGCTGAAAACCGCCGTCGCCGCGACGGTGCAGGGCTTCACCGAAGTCGTCAAGGCCCTGCCGCGGGCGCTGACCCATCCCCGCGGCGAACGCGTCGTGGAGGGCGCGTTCTTCGCCCGGGCCCGGGAGGAGGGCAACGAGCTCGGCTACGACACCATCGCCGCGGCCGGCAACAACGCCACCGTGCTGCACTGGACCCGGAACACCGGCAGGATCAACGCCGGCGAACTGCTGCTCCTGGACGCCGGCGTCGAGGCCGACTCGCTGTACACCGCGGACATCACCCGCACCCTGCCGGCGAACGGCACCTTCACCGGGGTCCAGCGCAAGGTCTACGAGGCAGTGCTCGACGCCGCCGACGCCGGCTTTGCCGCCGCGCAGCCCGGCACCAGGTTCCGCGACATCCACACCGCCGCGACCACCGTGCTGGCCGAACGCCTTGCCGAGTGGGGCCTGCTGCCGGTCTCCGTCGAGGAGGCCATCAGCGCCGAGGGCCAGCAGCACCGCCGCTGGATGCCGCACGGCACCAGCCACCACCTGGGCCTGGACGTCCACGACTGCGCCCAGGCCAAGCGTGAGCTGTACCTGGAGGGCGTCCTCGCGGCGGGCATGGTGTTCACGATCGAGCCCGGCCTGTACTTCAAGAACGAGGACCTCGCCATCCCCGAGGAATACCGGGGCATCGGCGTCCGCATCGAGGACGACATCCTGATGACGGCCGAGGGCCCGGTCAACCTCAGCGCCGCGCTGCCCCGCAAGGCGGACGACGTCGAGTCCTGGATGGCGGGCATCTACCAGGAAGTCGACAACCAGCCGGCGTAGCCTCACCGCCGTTGGGCAACCATCCAGTCCTGGCCCGCAGGCTGAACACCGGTGATGCGGTCGTCATCGGCCTCGGGTCCATGATCGGCGCCGGGGTCTTCGCCGCGTTCACCCCCGCGGCCCAGGCCGCCGGGTCCGGGCTGCTGATCGGTCTCCTGGTTGCGGCCGTGGTGGCGTACTGCAACGCCACGGCCTCGGCCCAGCTCGCCGCCGAATATCCGGTCTCCGGCGGCACCTATGTCTACGGGCGGGAGCGGCTCGGTCCCTGGCCGGGCTTCCTGGCCGGGTGGGGCTTCGTGATCGGCAAGACGGCCAGCAGCGCGGCCATGGCACTGACCTTTGCCGCCTACGCTGCGCCTGCCGGCTGGGAACGCCCCGTCGCGATCGCGGCGGTGATCCTGCTGGCCGCCATAAACTACCGGGGCGTGACACGCACCGCGGCACTGGCCCGGATCATCGTCGCCGCTGTCCTGGCGGCCCTGGCGATCGTCGTGGCCGCCTGCTGGGGGTCGGGTGCCGCCGATCCGCTGAGGCTGGTCGACGGCGGACTTCTGTCGCACGGCTGGTATGGGATCCTGCAGTCCGCCGGCCTGCTGTTCTTTGCCTTCGCCGGCTATGCCCGCATCGCCACCCTGGGCGAAGAGGTCATCAACCCGCGCAAGACCATCCCGCGGGCCATCGTGATCGCACTGGGTGTCGCCGTCGGCGTCTACGCCATCATCGCAGTGAGCATCCTCGCGGTCCTCGGCCCGGACGGCATCGCCGGCACCCCGGCCCCGCTGGCCGCCGCCCTGGGCGCCGGTTCCTGGAACTGGGCAGCGCCGATCGTCAGAATCGGCGCAGCGCTCGCCGCGCTCGGGGCGCTGCTGGCCCTGATTGCGGGCCTGGGCCGGACCAGCCTGGCGATGGCGCGGGAAGCGGACCTGCCGCGCTGGCTGGCCGCGGTCCATCCGCGCTTCAAGGTCCCCCACCGGGCCGAACTGGTCCTGGCGGCGGCCATCTGCCTCATCATCAGCGTGGCCGACCTCCGGGGAGCCATCGGCTTTTCTTCGTTCGGCGTCCTGATCTACTACCTTGTCGCCAACCTCGCCGCGTACACCCAGACCGGAGAACACCGCCGCTACCCCAAGGCGCTTCAGCTCGCCGGCGCCGCCGCCTGCGCGGTCCTGGTGGCCACCCTGCCCGTCGGCTCCGTGCTCGCGGGACTGGTCATGTTCGCCGCCGGGATCCTCTACCGCGGCGTGCGCCTGCGCCTCGGGAGGGATAACGGCACCACGGGCAGCTGAACGGTTGCGCAGCTGCCGCGAACGTCGGGAAAGATGAAGCCATGACCATTGCCAAATCCATCGTACTCTTCGTCCTGGCCGCAGCAGCTGAAATCGGCGGCGCCTGGCTCGTCTGGCAGTCGGTCCGCGAGGGCAAGGAGTGGTGGTGGGCCGGGCTCGGAGTAGTCGCCCTGGGCCTCTACGGCTTCGCCGCGACCCTGCAGCCGGACGCGCACTTCGGCCGGATCCTCGCCGCCTACGGGGGCGTCTTCGTGGCCGGATCCCTGGCCTGGGGCATGATCTTCGACGGCTTCCGGCCGGACCGCTGGGACGTGACCGGTTCCGTGGTCTGCCTGCTCGGGGTGGCGGTCATCATGTTCGCACCCCGCAACGCCGGCTGACAGCCCGCCTCACTACACAATTGCGTGAATACAGGGGCCGCTGTACTTTGGTTTTATGGAAACCCTCACGCACGCCCCGGTGCTGGCACGGTTCGGCTACGCGGTCTCTGATCCGACCAGGGCCCGGATCCTGCTGGCACTGTCCGGGGCGCCGGCCTACCCGTCCGATCTGGCCGACTCCCTCGGGGTGTCACGGCAGAGCATGTCCAACCATCTGACGTGCCTGCGCGGCTGCGGACTCGTCGTGGCTGTCCCGGACGGACGGCGGAGCCGGTACGAGCTCGCCGATGCGCGGCTGGGCCACGCGATCCGGGACCTGATCGGCGTCGTCCTGGCCGTGGACCCGGCCTGCTGCGCACCCGACGGGACGTGCCTGGCATGACCGCCCTCCGGCTGGGACCCAACCCCGTCCGCCGTGCCGTGCTGAGCCGCCGCATCCGGCTGTTCGCCGCCGCGGCCATCAGCTACAACATCGTGGAAGCCGTCGTGTCGCTCTGGACCGGGGGCGTCGCCGACTCCTCGGCCCTGATCGGCTTCGGCCTGGACTCTGTGATCGAGGTCGCGTCCGCCGTCGCCCTGTCCTGGCAGTTTTCCGCCAGGGACCCGGAACGGCGCGAACACCTGACCCTGCGGATCATCGCGATCTCGTTCTTCGCCCTCGCCGCGTTCGTCACCGCCGGTTCCGTCCGGTCCCTGGCCGGCGGCGGCGAGGCCCGGCATTCCACCCCGGGCATCGTGATCGCCGGGCTGAGCCTGGCCGTCATGCCCGTGCTGTCCTGGCTGCAGCGCCGCGCCGGCCGGGAACTCGGCTCCCGGACAGCCGTCGCCGATTCCAAACAGACCCTGCTGTGCACCTACCTGTCCGCCGTCCTGCTCGTCGGGCTGGTGCTGAACAGCACCCTGGGCTGGTGGTGGGCGGACGCCGGAGCCGCGCTGGTCATCGCCGCCATCGCCGTCCGTGAAGGCATCAGCGTCTGGAAAGGCGACGTCTGCTGCACCGTCCCGCACCCCGCAGCCGCACCCGACGCCGAAGCGGACGGCTGCTGCCCGGCGCCTAATGGCCGAAGGGACGGCTGAGCCTTGGATTTCGAACTGCGCACCATCCGGGACTGCCCGAACAGTGGCCCGGCCCTGGAGCTTTTCCGCAAGGCCCTGGCCGCAGAAGAAAAAGAGACGCAATACCTGACCGTCCGCCTGATCGTCTCCGAAAGCGACGCGGAGGACCTGCAGTTCCACGGCTCGCCGTCCTTCATCGCGGACGGACGTGACCTGTTTCCGGCGGAGACCGCACCGGCGCTGAGCTGCCGGCTTTACCGTTCCGGGCACGGCGTGGCAGGGCTTCCCTCCGAAGAGTCATTGCGCGCCGCGGTGCGCAGCCTCGGCTCCGGCGCATGAATCCGGTGCCCTACTGCTGGGCGCCGTCCTGGTGCTGGGTCTCGTCATTGGCCTGTTGCGCCTTCTGCACATCAGCTGCCCGGAGGCCGTACTGGGGCCTGCCGTCCGGCAGGTCCGGGTAGGTGACGCCGGAGACGCGCGCTGCCGGCTCCTGGGACTGCTCCGCATCGGCAGCCTGGCTTCCCTGGCCCGGCTGTGCCGAAGCCCCGGGGCCGTACTGACCTGCCGGCTGGCCGCCCGTCTCCGGCGTCCGCTGGCCGTACGGGTCGTTCCAGCCCGCGGGGCGTTCCGGAGCATGGCCCTGCTGGCCGGGCAGGGGCGGCTGGTTCTGGTAGTCGCGCTCCGGGTAGCCGGCGGCTCCCGCCGTGCCCGCAGCGCCGGCGGCAGACCCCGACGCGTCAAGCCGGGTCATGGGCAGCTGGTGCAGCAGGCGGCGTGCCTCGTTCGCCGCCTCGAAGGACACCACGACGTCGTAGCTGGTCGCCACAACCTGGTTCGTCGAGGTGAAGTCACGCTTGCCGCGCTGCATGGCGTAGGTGACGATGCCAAACAGCATGAAGAACGCGGCCCCCATCAGCACGGACGTCACAATCGAGAAGTACCCCGGCGTTGTCGAGAAGAAGGACAGCATGACGCCGACGAACAGGCCGAACCACATGCCGCTGAGCGCACCGGAGAGGGCCACGCGCGGATAGGTGAGCCTGCCGGTCACCCGCTCGACCATCTTCAGGTCATTGCCCACGATCGAGACCAGCTGCACCGGAAACTGCTGGTCCGCCAGATAGTCCACTGCCTTCTGGGCATCCAGGTAGGAGGTATAGGAACCGACGGTGTCCCCCTTGGGGACGCTGCGGGCATCGTCCGGGCCGCTGGGGGCACCGGCCCTGGGAGCACCAAAAATGTTTGACATATGCCCATTCTCGCCTATCCGGCTGGTGATCGCCTGCAAATTCAGCTAAAAGAGAGCAGACTCGGTAGCCTGTACACGTGAGCACAAATATTTCGCGGGTGTTTGTCGCGCGCCTCCTCGGACTGGATGTCTTCGACCCGCTGGGCGACCGTCTGGGCCGGCTGCGCGACGTCGTCGTGCTCTCACGCGGAACCCGGGGCGCCCCTCACGTGGTCGGCATCGTCGTCGAGGTCCCGGGCAAGAAACGCGTCTTCGTGCCGATGACGCGGATCACCTCGATCGACCAGACGCAGGTCATCTGCACGGGCCTGGTGAACCTGCGCCGCTTCGAACAGCGCGGGGCGGAGACCCTCGTGGTGGCCGAGATGTTCGACCGCCGGGTGACCCTCGCGGACGGCAGCGGCGACGCCACCATCGAGGACATCGCGATGGACCGGCACCGCTCCGGGGACTGGTTCGTCAGCAAGCTCTTCGTCCGCCGCGGCCATTCCCTGTCCCCGCTGAGCAGGCTGCGCCGCAACGAGACCATGATCATCGGCTGGGCCGACGCACAGCAGGGTGCCAAAACCGAGCCGCAGGCGGCCACGCAGTTCGTCGCGACGCACGAGGACCTGAAGCCGGCCGACTTCGCCGAGGCACTCCAGGAGATGAGCGACAAACGCCGCTTCGAAGTCGCCAGCGAGTTGCAGGATGAACGGCTGGCCGACGTCCTGCAGGAGATGCGGGAAGGCGATCAGGTGGAGATTCTCTCCGCCCTGGACGTGCACCGCGCCGCGGACGTGCTGGAGGAAATGGACCCTGACGACGCCGCCGACCTCCTGGCCGAGCTCCCCAGCGCCCAGGCCGAAGAGCTGCTCCAGCTGATGGAGCCCGAAGGCGCCGAAGACGTCCGCCGCCTGCTCGAATACGACGAGGACACCGCCGGCGGCCTGATGACCCCGGTCCCGGTCATCCTGCCCCCGGAAGCAACCGTCGCCGAGGCGCTCGCACACGTCCGCCGCGAGGAGCTGTCCCCCGCGCTGGCGTCGTCGATCTTCATCGCACGGCCCCCGCTGGAGACGCCCACGGGCCGGTTCCTCGGCGTCGTGCACATCCAGCAACTGCTGCGTTTCCCCCCGCCCGAGCCGCTGGGCAACCTGGTGGACAAGACCCTGGAGCCCGTCTCCGACCACGCCCACATCAGCGAGGTGGCCCGCACGCTGGCCACCTACAACCTCAATTCGCTCCCCGTCGTGAACAGCGACGGACGGCTTGTGGGGGCGGTGACTGTTGATGACGTGCTGGATCATCTGTTGCCCGATGACTGGCGCGCCCACGAGGACGATGCCCCGATAAGGAAGCTTGGAGGCCGCATTGGCTGACAACAGCACACCAAGAACCTCCACCGTCCGGCCGGGCAGCCAATCCACCGGGAAGGGCGGCCTCGATACCCCCTTGAGCGGCCGTGCGCGGATCCTGCCCAAGTTCTCCCCCAACCCGGATGCCTTCGGGCAGACGACCGAAGGCTTTGCCAGGTTCATGGGCACGCCGCAGTTCCTGGTCTACATGACCGTTTTCTGCGTCTTCTGGCTGGTCTGGAACACTTTTGCGCCGCAGGAGTGGCAGTTCGACTCCCGGGATCTCGGCTACACCCTGCTGACCCTGATGCTGTCGCTCCAGGCCTCGTACGCCGCCCCGCTGCTGCTGCTCGCCCAGAACCGCCAGGACGACCGGGACCGCGTCTCGCTCCAGCAGGACCGGCAGCGCGCGGAGCGCAACCTCTCGGACACCGAATACCTGACCCGCGAACTGGCGTCCCTGCGGATCGCCCTGCGTGAGGTCGCCACCCGCGACTACGTGCGGGCCGAGCTGCGCAGCCTGCTGGAGGACATGCTGGAGGCGCAGGAGGAACTGCGCAGCCACGACCCGTCGGCCGGAATCCATGAGACCCCGAAGGACAAGTCCAAGGACAAGCCGAAGCGCGACAAGCAACGCGGCCCCCGGACCCAGCAGGTCCCCAAAGTAACGCCGGACACCACGGCCGAAAGCCCGGGCATTCCCGCACACCGCACCTTCCCCGAAAGCTGAGCATTCACCGCATGTACACCCCGCCGGACAGCACCCCTCCGGACTCCCGTCAGGACTCCCCGCTGGGCTCACCACTGCACTCCCCGCTGGGCAGTGCAGTGCAGGCCGCCCTCGCCACCGTGATCGACCCCGAGCTGCGCCGCCCCATCACCGAGCTGGGGATGGTCGAGTCGGTGGACGTCTCCGACGGCGGCCGCGCGCGGATCACGGTGCTCCTGACCATTGCGGGCTGCCCGTTGCGCGGCACCATCACGGCCGACTGCGAGGCGGCACTGTCCGCCGTGCCGGGGGTGACCGCCGTCGAGGTTGAGCTGAAGGTCATGACGCAGGACCAGCGCAATGCCCTCAAGGAACAGCTGCGGGGCGCCGGCGGGCAGCGCGGGATCCCGTTCAACGCGCCCGGTTCGCTGACCAAGGTGTACGCCGTGGCGAGCGGCAAGGGCGGCGTGGGAAAATCGTCGGTGACCGTGAACCTGGCCTGCAGCCTCGCCGCACAGGGTCTCCGGGTGGGGATCGTGGACGCGGATGTGCACGGCTTCTCGGTCCCGGCGCTGATGGGCATCACGCAGTCCCCCACCCGGGTGGATGACATGATCCTGCCGCCGGTGGCCTACGGTGTGAAGGTCATCTCCATCGGCATGTTCGTCACCGGAAACCAGCCGGTCGCCTGGCGGGGTCCGATGCTGCACCGGGCCCTCGAACAGTTCCTCACCGACGTTTACTTCGGCGACCTCGATGCCCTCTTCCTGGACCTGCCGCCCGGCACCGGGGACATCGCCATCTCGGTGGCCCAGCTGCTCCCGAAGGCGCAGATCATCGTGGTGACCACCCCGCAGGCTGCCGCGGCCGATGTGGCCGAGCGCGCCGGTGCCATCGCCACCCAGACCGGCCAGACCGTGGCCGGCGTGGTGGAGAACATGTCCTACCTGGAGCTGCCCGACGGCGGCCGGATGGAACTGTTCGGCAGCGGCGGCGGCGCCGTGCTCGCCGGGCGGCTCTCGGACCTGGTGGGTGCCGAGGTGCCGCTGCTGGGGCAGATCCCGCTGGACATCCTGCTGCGCGAGGGCGGGGATGCCGGGGTCCCGCTGGTGCTGGGACGGCCGGAGACCCCGGCGGCTGTGGCGTTGACGGGGATCGCGGGGAAGCTCGCGTCGGCCCCGCGCGGGCTGAAGGGCCTGTCCCTGGGCCTCCAGCCGCGGTGATCGAGCCGGCCCGGTGATCGAACCGGCCCGGTGATCGAACCTGTCGAGATCCCCGGGTCTAGGTGGCCTCTGAATCGAACGGGGCGGGCTCGCCCTCCGGCAGCCGCTCGGCGGCCCGGTCCGGGCGGTGATCCGCGACGGCCGCGGCGGCGAAGGCGGCTGTGGCGGCGGCGGGGGCTCCGGAGCTGACCGGTTTGGTGTCGTCGTCGAGCAGCGCTTCCTTGATGATCCTGCGCGGGTCGTATTGCCGGGGATCGTACTTCTTCCAGTCGACGTCATCGATATCGATGCCGACTTCTTCCTTGATCTGTTCCCGGGCGCCGGACGCCATCCGGCGGACTTCCTTGACGATGTTGGCAAGTTTCTGGGTGTACTCGGGCAGCCTGCTGGGGCCGATCACCAGGAGTCCGATGATCAGCAGAAGGAGAAACTCCGGTCCGTTGATTCCAAGCACTTTAGGAAGATTACCCTCTCGATCGGCCTGGCGACGATTCCGGGCGGTCCGGGCAGCGGCGGCAGGCTGCCGGTCCGCCCGTCATGGTGCCAGGAGCTCCAGGATCCTGCCCAGTCCCCGCTCCATCCGCTCGGGGACCCCGCCCGGCCCCCCGGCCGGGATGCTGGCGCCGGGCCGGGTGCCGGCGCCGGCCGCCAGGAGGGCGGCCACGCCGTCGTGGGCCTGCTCCGCGGGCAGGTCCGCAACGTAGGTGAAGGTGGCACCGTAGACCTGGTAGATGGCCCGGAACGGGGCCGCCGCGTTGATCCAGAGCGTGCCGCTGCCGGGTCCCGGGCTGCGGGTCAATCCACCCAGCCCGGCGGCGGTGAAACCGTCCGCGGTGGCGGGGTGTCCGGTCAGGACGTTGACCGGAGCGCCGGGCTGCTGCGCGCCGGCCGCTCCGTCCGCCGGGAGCAGGGATCCATGCTGTTCGAGGACCGTGACAAAGTGCCGGCCGTCCGTGAGCCGCAGCTCCAGGACGTTCCCCCCGGCCGCCACGTCGCCCCGCGCCCAGATCAGGTGGAAGCCGAGTTCGCGCAGTTCGGGACATGCCCATCCCTGTGCGCGCAGGGTCGACAGCTGCTCCGCGCTGAGCGCACCGGCGGGGGTGAAGTCCGGCGCGCCGGTCAGGGTCCAGCCCGCGCCGCCCCCGGCTGCGGCGGCCCTTCCGAGGTCCCCGGCCGCCGCGGAACCGGCGGTGTCGTGCCGCAGGAAAGCGGCAGCGTCCGCGCCGTCCGCCAGCGGGACCGCCGCGCCACCCATCAGGTAGGCCGCCCCGGCCATCAGGGCCATGGCCGCGGCTGCCCCGCCGGCAACAAGCGCCGGAATCCGCACCCGCGGGCGACGCAGGCCCTGCGGCAACGGCGGCAGGGCGGACGGGTCAATGTCGTGCCGTTCCGCGGCGAGCTCCTGCGTCCTGGCCAGCAGGCGCGCGGTCAGGTCATCGCTGGCCTCGGGCACAGCCGCGCCGCGGAGGCGCTCCAGATACTGGCGTTCCCGCTGCTGCCGCGCGCGGCACTCCGGGCAGGACTGCAGATGCCGGTGGCTTGCGCCCCCGCGCCGGCTGGGATTCCAGCGCCGGCCGGGATTCCCGAGCCGGCCGGGATTCCCGAGCCGGCCGGAGTTCCCGCACCCGGGGCCCCCCAGCAATCGTTTCAGCAGACCCATCGCCAGGTTCAGAGGAGGCCGGCGATGCGCGGCATCTTGAGCCGCGGCTTGAGGGACTGCTTGGCGGCCTGCTTCGGGCGGGGGGCACGGTGCGCGAGCTTCTCCCGGAGCATTGTCCGGCCCCGGTGAATACGCGACCTCACCGTTCCGAGTTTGATGCCCAGCGCGGCGGCGACCTCGTCGTAGGAGAGCCCTTCGAGGTCACAGAGGACGACGGCGGCCCGGAAGTCCGGGGGCAGTTCCTCCAGGGCGGCCTGCACGTCCAGGTCCAGGTTGTTGAATTCGAAGCTTTGTTCCGGGCCCGGCTCACGGCCCGGAAGCCTGGATTCGGCATCGTCCGCGAGGGCATCGAAACGGATGCGGCTCTTGCGCCGGGCCTGGTCCAGGAAAAGGTTGGTGGTGATCCGGTGCAGCCAGCCATCCAGGGTTCCGGGCTTGAAATTCTCCAGCGAACGGAAGACTCGGACGAAGACCTCCTGGGTGAGGTCCTCGGCGTCGAACTTGTTGCCGGTCAGCCGGTACGCGAGGCGGTAGACCTTGGCGGAGTGGTTGGTCACCACTTCTTCCCAGGTCGGCCGGACCCACTCGGCTTCCGCGGGCTGGGACTCTTCAGTTGCAGGGACAGCTGTCGGATTCGACATCGTCCGCTCCCCTCATGGATGATACCTAGGCTTGGGCGGTTCCTGCTGCTGCAGGCTCCCGCACCTATGATTCGACACCGATCACCACGCGGATGAGCGGATTCCCATCATGTCAAAATAAGCTGGGAATTTCCTGATCCGGGCAGGCCTTCCGCCCTCGGCGCAACGCCCCGGGCAACGCCCCGCGCAGCGGCCAGCGGGACTCCGCGAAGACGCCGTGAAGTCCCCGTGAAGTCCCTGTGGAGACTGCGCGCAGCTGCGCCGCGGCACACCGCCGCTGCGCCATCGCGGCCGCCGCGAGGCTGCCTCCCGTGTGCGTCCCGCCGGACACAGTACGCTGTAGGGAACACTCCCCTGCCGCCCAGAAAGCGATAACCCATGAGCGCCGATAAGTCCACGAGCTGGTCCTACGCAGAAGATCTGCCTGCCGAGGATGAGGTCCTGTTGCACGCGCGCGAACGGTCCTTCGAGCTGGGCGTCACTCCGATCGGCCCCGGCGTGGGGGCAGTGCTGACCGTGCTCGCCGCCGCTTCCAAGGCGCAGACCGCCGTGGAGATCGGAACCGGCGCCGGTGTCTCCGGCGTGTGCATCCTGCGGGGCCTGGGCCCGCAGGCGGTCCTGACCACCATCGACGTCGACGTCGAGCACCTGAAAGCGGCACGGGAAGCGTTCCAGGAAGCCGGCAGCCCGGCCAACCGCACCCGCACGATTTCCGGCCGGGCCGGGGACGTCCTCCCCCGGCTGACCGACGGCGCCTACGATCTGGTGTTCATCGATGCCGACAAGCCCAGTTACCCCGGCTACGTGGAACAGGCCGTCCGGCTGCTCAAATCCGGCGGCCTGCTGATCGTCAACGACGCCCTGGACAAGGACCGCGTGGCGAATCCGGCGGCGCGCGAGGCCACCACTGTCGTGCTCCGCCATGTGGGCAAGGCCATCCGCGACGACGACCGGCTCGCTTCGGCCATGCTGCCCACCGGCGACGGCCTGCTGGTCGCCGTCAAGAAGTAGCCGTCAGGGAGTCTCAATGACGGACGGCCAGACGTCCCGACGGACAGCAAAGGGGCGGGGCCCGCAAGCAACAGCTTGCGGGCCCCGCCCCTTTGCGAAATCAATTTTTGCGGGATCAATCGCAGAAGTCCCGCCGCGCGAAGCTATTCGGTGACGCCGACGAGACATTCCTTCAGGTTGGTCGCTTCGGCAGCATTGAGTTCGACCACAAGTCGTCCCCCGCCTTCGAGCGGAACACGCATGATCAGGCTTCGTCCCTCTTTGGTTACTTCCATTGGGCCGTCGCCGGTGCGTGGTTTCATTGCCGCCATAAGGAATATCCCCTCCATTAGTCCCGTGACTTACCAGCCCGGCCGGGCTGGTCCGCTACCCTCCATTATCCCGTAATCCGGCGCCCGGAGCTAATCGTTGGACTTTCCACGCCACCCTGCAAGCCGTGCTGCCAAGCCGTGCTGCCGGCCGGGAACGTGCGGCGGGTCACGGCGGATAGTCGCCGCCGCCGGGCAACGGGGCCCAGGCCCAGAGCCAGACTATCCAGACGATCTGCAGCAGCACGAACATGATGGCCACGGTCCCCCGGTAGGCCCGGGACCTGGAGACCAGGGCCGCGCCCAAGGCCAGCGGGAACAGCGGAAGCAGCATCCTGAAGGTGCTGGTCTGGGGATGCAGGAACACCAGCAGATAGCCCATGTAGCAGCAGCACCACAGCCTCAACTCCGTACCCAGGGCCGCCACGGGGCGGGACATCATGAACATGGCGAAGGCCGCCACGAAAACGAACGGCGCCAGGACTCCCAGCACCGGGCCGAAGAGCATGATTCCGGTGTCAAACCACGGCTTGAAGGGCACCAGGTCGTGTCCCCGCCAGACGGTTTCGGTCTTGGTGTAGGCCGCAATGTCCCCGGTCACGGCCCAGGCGATGGCGGGCCACAGCAAGGCCGAGATTCCGCTGACCGCCGCCAGCCCGGCCAGGGGCCAGAGCTGCGGGGCCGGATCGGCAGGTTCCTGCCGCCGTCGGGCCGGACGCCAGCGCTGCCACCCGCGGCAGACCAGCAGCAGCCCCACCATCGCTGCAAACGGCACGCCGGTGGGGCGCGACAGGCCCATCAGCAGCACCACGGGCATGGCCCACAGGTACCGGCGCTGCAGCACGAGCAGCAGGGCGGCGCCGAGCAGCAGCAGGTTCAGTGACTCCGCGTACGGCACCTGCAGCACCGGGGACACGGGAAAAGTGGAGAAAAACACCGTCCCCCACAACGCCGTGCGGTGCGTAGCCAGGTGCCGGAAGATGCAGTAGGCCACGAGCGCCGCGCCCAGCCCGCACACCATCGCGATGAGCGTCAGCGACCCTGCCGGGCCCATCCCGGTCAGGCCCGAGACAACCCTTCCCAGCAGGGGAAACAGGGCGTAGAAGGCCCACGCGTTTTCCTGGACGTTGCCGGCCGCGTCCGTAGGCAGGACAGCCGGGTAACCGTTGCGCAGGGCTTCGCCGTACCAGCGGGCATCCCAGATGTTGATGAAATTCCAGTAGTCCGGCTTGGCGGGAAACCACGGGTTCACGCCCTGGTGCAGGGCTGCGGCCATGAAGATGCAGGCGCTGACCAGCCTCGCCGCGACGTAGATTGCGCCCACCTGGATCCACCAGGGCCACCGCGCCAGGCGGGAGCCGGCGGCCGCCAGCCGCCCCCATGCCGCGGCGTTCGGCCCGGTGCCGGACGGCCCGGGCTCACCTGCTTCCGGCTCCGGCTCCGGCTCCGTGCCGGGGGTACCAGCGGGCGTGGGGGTACCCGCGGGCGTGGGGGTACCCGCGGGCGTGGGGATGTTCAAGGCCTCACGGACGTGCGCGGATTCCCTGCTCACGGCCGCTGCTCCGCCGCGGCACGCAGGCGCCCCAGTTCCGCTACGAGTTCGGCGATCTTCCGGTCCTTGGCAGCGATCTGGTCGCGCAGCTCGTCCAGCACCTGGTCCACCTGATCCATCCGGTAGCCGCGGAGGCCGACGGCGAAGCGGAGGCGGTCGACGTCGGACGGTCCGGCATTCTCCGGGAGGAGCACCGGCGGCAGCGAGGCCACGGGCTCATCGAAGCCGTCCGCGCAGGGCTGCCCGCCGCCGCGGACGCTGCGGAAGATTTTCGGTGCCAGGCCGGTGGCAAGGAGGACGGCGACGCCGATCAGCACGATCGCCAGGAAAATCAGGAAAAAGCTCACAGCTCCATCGTGCCAGACGGCGGCGCCGCCGGCGGCCCGTTGTTCAGCCCCGCATGCCGCCGCCGGCGCCGTTCCCGGTGTTGCCGGTGGGGTTCCGGTGGCGGGACGCCCCTTCGACGACGAGCGCGACCGCTTGCGCGGGATCATCCACCACCTGCACCAGCTCAAGGTCCTCGACCGCCACCATGCCTTCGGACACCAGGGTGCTCCGGATCCAGTCGATCATCGGGCTCCAGAAGGCGGTGCCCAACAGGACGATCGGGAAGGATGTCACCTTGCGGGTCTGGACCAGGACCATCGCCTCGAAGAGCTCGTCCAGGGTTCCGAGCCCGCCGGGCAGCACGATGAAGCCCTGGGCGTACTTGACGAACATGGTCTTGCGGGCGAAGAAGTAGCGGAAGTTGACGCCCAGGTCCACCCACTGGTTCATGGCCTGCTCGAAGGGCAGTTCGATTCCGAGTCCCACGGACACGCCGTTGCCCTGGACCGCGCCCTTGTTGGCCGCTTCCATGGAGCCGGGGCCGCCGCCGGTGATGACGGCGAGGCCTGCTTCGGCCAGCCTCCGGCCTATCTCGACGGCGAGTTCGTAATTGGCGCTGCCGGGCAGGGTGCGGGCGGAGCCGAAGACGCTCACGGCCGGGCCGAGGTCCGCAAGCGCGCCGAAGCCTTCCACGAACTCGCTCTGGATCCGCAGGACACGCCAGGGGTCGGTATGGACAAACTGCCCGGGGCCCTTCGTGTCGAGCAGGGTCTGGTCCGACATCGTGACCTTCGCCTGTTTGTGCCGCAACTCCAGCGGACCCTTGTGCCGGATGCCGTTTCCCGGTGGCGTGTCGCGCGTTTCGGGCGCCGGCTTTCCGGCGGGGTTCTGGTCCTGATTTTGGTCCTGGTCATGCTGCCGATCGGTACTCATGCCCATAGGCTAGCGCGGAACACGCTCCCCGGCAGCCCGCGGGGCGTGCCCGGGGCTGCGCTCCGGCGGCCTGACGTGCAGGTATCTCTTGAATCACGATCTGAACCAAGTGGGAGTGATTGCGGTCATAGGGCGCTGATGTTCGCTAGATTCGTCTTATGACTACTCAAGTGCCCGGCGATGCGCTCGTCACCCTGGATGCCGTCAACAAGCACTACGGCCCGCTGCACGTCTTGAAGGACATCAATCTGAACGTCCGCAAGGGTGAGGTTGTCGTTGTTATCGGACCGTCGGGTTCCGGAAAGTCAACGCTGTGCCGCGCCATCAACCGTCTCGAGACGATCGACGACGGCGTCATCAGGATCGACGGCAAGGAACTCCCCGAAGAAGGCAAGGAACTGGCAAAGCTGCGGGCCGACGTCGGCATGGTCTTCCAGTCCTTCAACCTGTTCGCGCACAAGACGATCCTGGAAAACGTCACTCTCGGCCCCATCAAGGTCAAGGGCGTTGCCAAGGCCCAGGCGGACAAGGATGCGATGGCCTTGCTGGAACGCGTCGGCGTCGGGCAGCAGGCTCCCAAGCTTCCGGCGCAGCTTTCGGGCGGCCAGCAGCAACGCGTGGCCATCGCCCGGGCACTGGCGATGAAGCCGAAGGTGATGCTCTTCGATGAGCCCACCTCTGCCCTGGACCCGGAAATGATCAACGAAGTCCTCGACGTCATGATCCAGCTGGCAAAGGAGGGCATGACCATGATCGTGGTCACCCACGAGATGGGCTTCGCGCGCAAGGCCGCCAACCGTGTCGTGTTCATGGACGACGGCAAGATCGTCGAGGACGCGACTCCCGAAGAATTCTTCACCAACCCCAAGAGCAGCCGGGCCAAGGACTTCCTGTCCAAGCTGCTCACCCACTGAGTCCACTCGATTTCGCACCCGGGCCGCCGCACGGCGGCCGTCCAATGAAAGGAATGTCATGAAGGCATTTTTGTCCCGGAGGAAATCCCTTCTGGTTGCTGCCTCCGCGGCCCTGGCACTGAGCCTCAGCGCCTGCGGCGGCGGTTCCTCCACCTCCAACCCGCCTGTCGCCGAGAAGCCGAGCTTCGCCGCCGACACGACCATGGCCAAGCTTTCATCCGCAGGAAAGATCACCATCGGCACCAAGTTCGACCAGCCTCTGTTCGGCCAGAAGGGCCTCGACGGCAAGCCGATTGGCTTTGACGTCGAGATCGGCAAGCTGATTGCCGCCAAGCTCGGGATCGCTGCTGACAAGATCGAGTGGGTTGAAACTGTCTCCGCCAACCGCGAGCCGTTCATCCAGCAGGGCCGGGTGGACATCATTGTCGCCACCTACACCATCAACGACAAGCGCAAAGAAGTGGTTGGCTTCGCTGGCCCGTACTACGAGGCGGGCCAGGCACTGATGGTGAACAAGGACAACACCTCCATCACCAAGCCGGAGGACGTCAAGGGCAAAAACGTCTGTTCCGTCACCGGCTCCACCCCTGCCGCCACCATCGTGGAAAAGTACGGAGCCATCCTCGTTCCGGCCGCGACGTACTCCGCCTGCCTGGAGCCGCTCCGCAACAAGCAGGTCGAAGCGATCACCACGGACAACGTGATCCTTGCCGGCTTCGTGGACAAGGAACCCGGTGCCTTCAAGCTGGCGTCGGAGCAAACGTTCACCAAGGAGCCGTACGGCATCGGCCTGAAGAAGGAGGACACGGTCTTCCGCAACTGGATCAACGACCAGCTGGAGGCATTCGCCAAGGACGGTACCTACAAGAAGGCCTGGGAAGCCACGGCAGGCTCGGTCATCAAGACCGCCCCGGAACTTCCCGCGCTGAACCGCTACTGACCCTGGACTGGCGGTTGCCGGAGCCCGCTCCTGCCGGGCGCCGGCAACCGCCATTCCCCGGTCCGTTCCAATCCCCCGATCGCAGTTGAAGGATCCCATGGACGTCATTATCGAGAACCTGCCGCTGTACTGGAACGGCTTTCTCAGAACACTTTTCCTGTCCGCTGTGTCCGGGGTGATCGCCCTGTTTGTGGGAACCCTCCTTGCGGCGGCCAGGGTTTCGCCCGTTGCGGCCCTGCGGGGATTCAGCATGGCGTACGTGGAGATTGTCCGGAACACTCCGCTGACTATTGCCTTCTTTTTTGCGGCCATTGTGCTCCCCCGGCTGGGCGTGACCTTCCAGCAGTTTGAAGTCGCTGCCATCATTGCCCTCAGCATCTACACCTCGGCCTTCATCGCCGAAGCCGTGCGGTCCGGGGTGAACAGTGTTCCCGTCGGCCAGGCCGAAGCGGCGCGCAGCATCGGAATGAAATTCAGCCAGGTTCTGTCGCTGATCATCCTTCCCCAGGCCCTGCGGACAGTGATTCCACCGCTGATCAACATTCTGATCGCGCTGGTCAAGAACTCGTCCGTGGCCGGCGCATTCTTCGTGCTCGAACTCTTCGGCTACGGCCGCCAGCTCGCTAACGCCCACGGCGACCAGGTCATGTGGGTGCTGATCGGCGTCGCGTTCTTCTACCTGCTCATGACTGTTCCGCTGGGCGTCCTGGCCAGCACCGTCGAACGAAAGGTGGCGATCGCGCGATGAGTTCGGTTCTCTACGACGTCCCGGGGCCCAAGGCCCGCCGCGTATCGCTGGTCGGCTCCATCGTCGGCATCATCCTCATTGCCGGCCTGCTGGCGTGGGCCATCTCGATCCTGGCCCAGCAGGGAATCTTCCAGGCCCAGAGGTGGGCCGTCTTTGGAATTCCCGATGTCTGGGCCCTGATCGGAAGCGGCATCCTCGCCACCCTCAGCGCCGCAGCCGTCGCAGCCGTCATCGCTTTTCCCCTGGGCCTGCTGCTCTGCCTCCTGCGCATCTCGGAGGTCGCCTGGATCAGGGTCCCCACCCGGATCGTGCTGGAATTCCTGCGCGGCATGCCGGTGGTCCTGATGATGTTCTTCGTGCTCCTGGTCTTCGCCACCAATCCGTTCATCGCCGTCGTGGCGGGACTCGTGCTGTACAACTCCGCCGTCTTCGCGGAAATCATCCGCGCCGGCATCCAGTCGCTGCCCAAAGGCCAGCGCGAAGCCGGCCTTACCGTTGGTTTGACCAGCTTCCAGTCCCGCCTGATCATCGAACTGCCCCAGGCCATCCGGCGGATGATGCCCTCACTTGTGGCGCAATTGGTGGTCCTGCTCAAGGACACCTCGCTCGGCTACATCGTGTCCTACGAGGAACTGCTCCGGAAGGTCCAGCTCATGGCGGACGTCCTGGGCTTCCAGTACCTCTTCCCGGTGTTCTTCGTCGCCGCGGCCATCTACATCACCATCAACTTCTCGGTGTCACGGCTGGCGATCTGGATTGAGCGGCGCGGCTCCACGAAGGCAGCCGGCGGTGTGGCAAAAGCCGAACCGGCAAACGTCGAGGCTGCTGCCAAGTAGTTCCGGAACAACGTGATGGGCCCGGATCCGCTGTTGCGGATCCGGGCCCATCACTTTGCTTCTTGGGCGCGCCCGTTTTGCCTTCCGGCGGGAGCCGCTTAGCCCAGCCAGGTCCGCAGCGCCCGCAGGCATTCGCGGATCGCGTCGGCCTCGACATGCTCGTTGTCCTTGTGCGCCAGCAATGCGTCGCCCGGACCGAAGTTCACCGCCGGGATCCCCAGCTCGCTGAAGCGCGCGACGTCGGTCCAGCCGTATTTGGGCTTCGGCTCCGCTCCGACGGCGGCGACGAAGGACGCGGCGGCCGGGTGCGTCAGTCCGGGACGCGCGCCGGCGGCGCTGTCGGTGCGCACGACGTCGAACCCTGCCAGCAGTTCGCGCACATGCGCTTCCGCCTGGTCCGGGGTCTTGTCCGGGGCGAAGCGGTAGTTGATCTCCACGACGCAGCGGTCCGGGATGACGTTGCCGGCGGTGCCGCCGTTGATCTTCACGGCGTTGAGGCTTTCGCGGTACTGGAGCCCGTCCACGTCGACGGTCAGGGGCTGGTAGGCGGCCAGCCGGGCCAGGATCGGGGCCGCCGCGTGGATGGCGTTGCTGCCCATCCAGGCCCGGGCCGAGTGGGCCGCTTCCCCGGACGTGGTCGCTTCGAAGCGGATGGTGCCGTTGCAGCCGCCCTCCACCGTCCCGTCCGTGGGCTCGAGCAGGATCGCGAAATCCCCGCCCAGCAGGGCCCCGTGGTTGCGCACGAGGCGGCCGAGCCCGCTCTTGGCGGCCTCGACTTCCTCATGGTCGTAGAAGACGAAGGTGACGTCCCTGTCCGGCCCGGTGCCGCCGTCGAACAGGGTCGCGGCCAGGGCAAGCTGCACCGCGACTCCGCCCTTCATGTCCGTGGCGCCGCGGCCGCAGAGGATGCCTTCGCCGGGCGCCCCGGAGGGCCAGAAGGCGGGCACGGTCCCCAGCGACCCGTCCGTGGCCGGCAGCGGTACGGTGTCCAGATGCCCGGCCAGGATGACCCGCTCGCGCCGGCCCAGGCTGGTGCGGGCGATGATCGAATCCCCGTCGCGGACCAGCTCCAGTTCCGGGATGGTGCGGAGGGCCTGCTCGACGGCGTCGGCCAGCTCCCTTTCGTTGCCGGAGACACTGTTGATGTCGATCAGGTCGGCGGTGAGGAGGGCAACATCCTGGCGCAGGTCCAGGCGGGGGCGGGCGTGCGAGGGAAGGGCATGGGCCGGGGCAGGAGCGTCCGAGTCAGTCACGGTTCCACCTTATCCGCTGCCCTGCCCTCACTTCATATCGTCTGGCCCGCAATAGTTGTCGTTCAGGGGCGGCAAAACGACAACTTCTGCCAGTCACTTGGGCGACGCCGGTTTCAGCCACCCCGGGCGCTCTCGATAGACTTGGGACATGACTGAAACCGCTGCTTCCGCCGTGCCCGCCGACTCCCGCTCCGACGCCCGCTCCGGGGCCCGCGCTGCCTACGGCTATGGAGTGGCCACCGTCTCGACCCGCAACGGTGAAGCCACCGTCCTGGACGTCTGGTTTCCGGCGCCGGCCCTCGGAACCGCGGCGGAAAACCTGCGCGGCGTCGAAAACGCGGACCAGTCCCTGACCGACATTGCCGCCAGCGGCGCGGACCAGGACCGCGGCACCGAGCAGAAGGTCGTCTTCGTCCAGATCCACCTCGACGAAGCCCCCGCGGACACGGCCGACGCCTACCTGCGCCTGCACCTGCTCTCGCACCGCCTGGTCCGGCCAAACACCATCAACCTCGACGGCATCTTCGGCAAGCTCCCCAACGTGGTGTGGACCAACTTCGGCCCCGCCGCCGTCGAGGACTTCGAACTGACCCGTGCACGCCTGCGCCGGCGCGGCGCCGTCACCGTCTTCGGTGTGGATAAGTTCCCGCGGATGGTGGACTACGTAGTCCCTTCCGGCGTCCGGATCGCCGACGCCGACCGCGTCCGGCTCGGTGCGCACCTGGCCGAGGGCACCACGGTCATGCACGAGGGCTTCGTGAACTTCAACGCCGGTACGCTCGGCGCCTCCATGGTCGAGGGCCGCATCTCGGCCGGCGTCGTCACCGGTGACGGGTCCGACGTCGGCGGCGGCGCGTCGATCATGGGCACCCTGTCCGGCGGCGGCAAGGAAAAAATCGCCTTGGGCGAGCGCGTCCTGCTCGGCGCCAACTCCGGCGTCGGCATCAGCATCGGCGACGACTCCGTCGTGGAGGCGGGCCTCTACGTGACGGCCGGAACGCGCGTCCGGGTCACCGGGGCCAAGGACGCCGACGGGGAGGACATCACCCGGATCGTCAAGGCCGTGGAACTCTCCGGTGTTCCCAACCTGCTCTTCCGCCGCAACTCCACCACCGGCGCCGTGGAGGCCATCCCCCGCAAGGGGCAGACCGTTGAGCTCAACGAGGACCTGCACGCCAACTAAGGCTGATGCCGGATACCCGGCGCGGACAAGCCGCCTGCGGATGACGCGGCGTGGAAATGGAACGGCCCGGAGGGGCCCGAGGGAGTAATTTCGTGGCACGAAGAGGCAGTTGGCGCCGTCGGATGGTGCTCCTGCTGACCCTTGCGATGGTCGCAGGCGGCATCTACACCGCGGTGGCGTTCCTGCAGCGCTCGGAAACCCTGATAGACGAACGCTGCACGGCCGTCGGCGACGGGGGCGACGCACTCGCCACCGACCAGGCCGCGAACGCCGGCCTGATCACCGCTGTCGCTGTGCAGCGGGGGCTGCCGCCCCGGGCAGCCAGCATCGCGCTCGCCACGGCCATGCAGGAATCCAAACTGCGCAATATCGGCCACGGCGACCAGGCCGGTCCCGACTCCCGCGGCCTGTTCCAGCAGCGGCCGTCCCAGGGCTGGGGCACAGCGGAGCAGGTGATGGACCCCTATCACGCGAGCAACGCCTTCTACGATGCACTGATGAAGGTCTCGGGCTACCAGTCGCTGGAGATCACCGACGCCGCGCAAAGGGTCCAGCGCTCCGCATACCCGGGCGCCTACGCCCAGCACGAGGCGATGGCCAAGGCGTTCGCCTCCGCGCTGAGCGGCCAGAGCGCCGCAGGACTTGACTGCACGCTGCGTTCCCCCGACGCTGCCGGTGATCCGGCCGTGGTGCAGGCGGAACTGGCCGCGGCTTTCGGGGCTGTTCCGGCGTCTTCGGACGGCAGGACGCTGCTGGTGGAAGCCGGGGGCACCCAGGCCTGGGCCGTGGCGCAATGGGCCGTGGCGAATGCCAAGTCGCTCGGCATCACCGAGGTGCAGACGGACGGGCACAGCTGGAGCCGGGAGGCGCGCAACGGCTGGCAGGCTTCAGGGGCGCAGGCCGGGCAGATCAGTGTGACGGTCGCAGGGGCTCCCGAGCAGTAGCTCCCGCCTGGTAGCGGGTCCCTGCGTGGGGCCGGCAGCGGCGCCGGCATTTCCGTCAGATCAGGAGCTCCACCACGGGCTGCACATAACTGCGGAACAGCTCGGGCTGGGACAGCAGCTCGTGGCTCATGATCATCTTGTCCGGCTCCAGATACCAGGCCCGGGGCTCCGCCAGCGGCAGCTCGATAATGGTGAGGTCGAAATCGTTGGAGGCCCGGCCCACCTCCAGCAGCCGGTCGTCCACCATGTCTGCCAGCACCTGCGCCGCGCCGCTGGCTTCTCGCTCCGCCTCCAGTGCCCCGTACTCGCCCCGGCGCTCCCTGGCCCAGGTCAGCGCAGCGCCGAAGTGCGCCTGCAACACCCGCCGGAGTGCCGGTGAATTGCTGAAGGCCCGGAAAGCCGGCGGGGCCAGCTCCGGGGACATCTCCGGGTAGGCCTTCAGGAGCTGCTCCCACCAGGCCTCCCATTCGGTTTTGAGCGCACTGAAACCGCCCACGTCGGCGATCAGGTGCGAGTGGTCCGCGGGGCGGATTTTGGGTGCCGCGTGGCTGAGGGCAGGATGCCCGGCAGTCACCAGGCCGGCGGCGTCTCGAACGTAAAGTGCAATGAGCATAGGACCCGAAGTGTCCATGGTGATCCGCCAGCCAGATCCGCCTGCATGGTGCATCCGATTGCCTCCCTTGGCAAGACGTATATTCCCAGTGTATTCCTGAAGCTACAGCACGTTAATGGCTGGCCGCGCGGCTTCACGCACGGCTCGCCGCACGGCATGCATGGCGGGCCTGCCGGGATTGAAAGACGGGCGCAGGTTTTGGGATAGCGTAATGCCATGAGAATTCTGGTTACTGGCGGGACCGGCTACATCGGTTCGCACACTGTCCTGTCGCTGCAGGAGGCCGGCCATGAGGTCGTGGCCATCGACAACCTGGTGAACTCCAGCGAGGAATCGCTGCGGCGGGTCGCCGGGCTCAGCGGGAAGGCCGCCGTCTTCCACCGCGTGGACCTCGTGGACGAGTCCGCCATCGACGCCGTCTTCGCCGCGCACCCGATCGACGCCGTCATCCACTTCGCCGGGCTCAAGGCCGTCGGCGAATCCGTCCGCGAGCCCCTGAGGTACTACCACAACAACCTCACCGGCACCCTGAACCTGCTCCGCGTGATGGACCGGCACGGCGTCCGCTCCATCGTGTTCAGCTCCTCCGCGACGGTCTACGGCGAGCACAACCCCAGCCCGTACCTGGAGAAGATGGAGATCGGCGCCAACAACCCCTATGGCCGGACCAAGGAACAGATCGAGGACATCCTGACCGACCTCGGCGCCGCCGATTCCCGCTGGCGCATCGCCCTGCTGCGCTACTTCAACCCGGTGGGCGCCCACCCCTCCGGCCTGATCGGGGAGGACCCGCAGGGCATCCCCAACAACCTGGTGCCCTTCATCGCCCAGGTCGCCGTCGGCCGGCGCGAGAAGCTCATGGTCTTCGGCGGCGACTACGACACCCCGGACGGAACCTGCCAGCGCGACTACATCCACGTCGTCGACCTCGCGCAGGGCCACGTCGCGGCCCTGGACTTCGTCGCGGAGAAGCCCGGGGTGTTCCGCTGGAACCTCGGCTCGGGGAAGGGCTCCTCGGTGCTGGAGGTGCTGCGCTCCTTCGAGAAGGCCGTGGGCCGCCCGCTGCCCTACGAGGTCACCGGACGCCGGCCCGGGGACCTGCCCGCCTTCTGGGCCGACGCCTCCCTGGCCCTGGCGGACCTGGGCTGGTCCACCACCAGGACGGTGGACCAGATGTGCGAGGACCACTGGCGCTGGCAGAAAAACAACCCGCACGGCTACAACACCTAAACAACGCGGGGTCACATACCGCCCATTTCGGTCGCTGGGATGGGCCGCATGTGACCCCGCGTTGTCTTCTACGGAGGCGAGTACGACGGCGGCCCCGCACCTCAACCGAGGTGCGGGGCCGCCGTCGTACTGCTGGCCGTTAGTTTGGAACCCCTAGACCGAGGGGTAGTTGCGTTCCGGCTCACCGATGTACAGCTGGCGCGGCCGGCCGATCTTGGTGGTCGGGTCGCTGATCATTTCGCGCCACTGGGCAATCCAGCCCGGCAGGCGTCCGATCGCGAACAGCACCGTGAACATCTTCTCCGGGAAGCCCATGGCCTTGTAGATCAGGCCGGTGTAGAAGTCCACGTTCGGGTAGAGCTTGCGCTGGATGAAGTAGTCGTCGCTCAGGGCCTTCTCTTCGAGGCGCATCGCGATGTCCAGGAGCTCGTCGTTGCCGCCGATCTTGCTCAGGATCTCGTGGGCCGTGGCCTTGACGATCTTGGCGCGCGGATCGTAGTTCTTGTAGACGCGGTGCCCGAAGCCCATCAGACGGACGCCGTCTTCCTTGTTCTTGACCTTCTCCATGTAGTCCTCGGGCTTCGTGCCGTCGGCCTGGATCTGGCGGAGCATCTTGAGCACAGCCTCGTTGGCGCCGCCGTGGGCGGGCCCGAAGAGGGCGTTGATGCCGGCCGACACGGACGCGAACAGGTTCGCGTTCGAGGAGCCAACCAGCCGGACCGTGGAGGTGGAGCAGTTCTGCTCGTGGTCAGCGTGCAGGATCAGGAGCAGGTCCAGGGCCTTGGCGATCACCGGATCCATCTCGTACTGCTCCGCGGGCAGGCCGAAGCTCAGGCGCAGGAAGTTCTCCACGAGGTTCATGGAGTTGTCCGGGTAGAGCATCGGCTGGCCGATGCTCTTCTTCAGGGCGTAGGCGGCGATGACCGGCATCTTCGCCATCAGGCGGATGGTGGACAGCTCCACCTGCTCCGCGTTGAACGGGTCCAGCGAGTCCTGGTAGAAGGTGGACAGCGCGGACACTGCCGAGGACAGCACCGGCATCGGGTGGGCGTCCCGCGGGAAGCCGCCGAAGAAGCCCTTGAGCTCCTCGTGCAGCAGCGTGTGGTGGCGGATGTTCTGGTCGAACGCGTCCAGCTCGGTCGGGGTGGGCAGGTTGCCGTAGATCAGCAGGTAGGAAACTTCCAGGAAGCTGGAGTGCTGGGCGAGCTGCTCGATCGGGTACCCGCGGTAGCGCAGGATTCCTGCGTCACCGTCGATGTAGGTGATGGCGGAAGTGGTGGCCGCGGTGTTCATAAAACCGGGGTCAAAGACAACGGCGCCGGTCTGCTTGAGCAGCTTGGAAACGTCGTAACCTTCGTTTCCTTCGACAACCTTGATGCGCGGGAGTTCAAGCTCGCCGCCGGCATAGCGCAAGGTTGCGCTGGTGTTCTCAGTCATGGAGTCTCCTCATGAGGCGTCGGGGCCTCTGTGTAGAAAGCTGGTCCAACCTCTGGTGAATCGGCCTGTGGAACCTGTTTCGGACAGGTATTCCAAAGGCTGCGCTGCCTTCTTGTGGAAAGCCACCATTGATAGTCAGTTAAAAAGTACCGGCACTTCGCGGGTGGCACTAATCCGCGGCCCCTTCCAAGGGCCTAAAACGTGCCACTTGTGGCACGTGTCACAGCATTGTTACGGTCCCGCGGTGAGCCGTGCCACGGCAGTATCGATGCGTTCATCGGTTGCCGTCAGCGCGACCCGGATGAACCCGTTGCCGGCGTCCCCGTAAAAAACGCCGGGGCCGACGACGATCCCGCGGTCCGCGAGCCTGCCCACGGTGTCCCAGGTGGCTTCGCCTGCGGTAGCCCACAGGTAGAGGCCGGCCTTGGATTCGTGGATCGTCAGCCCGAAGCGTTCCAGCGCCGGCACGATCCGCTGGCGCCGGCCGCGGTAGAGGTCCTTCTGCGCCACGACGTGGGAATCGTCGCCGAGGGCAACGCGCATGGCCTCCTGGACCGGATAGGGCACGATCATTCCCGCGTGCTTGCGGCTGTTGACCAGGTTGGCCATGAGGGCCGGATCCCCGGCAACGAAGGCGGCCCGGTAGCCGGCCACGTTGGACTGCTTGCTCAGGGAGTAGACGGCCAGCAGGCCCTCATGGGACCCGTCGGCGACCTCGGGATCGAGGATGCTTGGCACCGGGGTGCCGCCGCGCTGGACATCCCATTCTCCCCAGCCGAGCTCGGCGTAGCACTCGTCCGATGCCACCACGGCGCCGAGCTGACGGGCCTGGCCGACGATGTGGCGCAGCGAGGGGATGTCCCGGACGCTGCCGGTGGGGTTGGCCGGGGAATTCACCCAGACCAGCCGCACCCGGGCCCGGGTGTCGGCGTCGAGCTCGTCGAGGTCGTCCGCGGCCACCTGCTCCGCGCCGGCGAACGTCGCGCCGATGTCGTAGGTGGGGTATGCCACCGTGGGACGGACGACGACGTCGCCCGCCTTCAGGCCCAGCAGGAACGGCAGCCAGGCCACGAGCTCCTTCGAGCCGACGGTGGGCATCACGTGGTGCGGATCCAGGCCGGGCACACCGCGGCGGCGCTCGAACCACCCGGCGATGGCTTCCCGGAGCGCCGGGGTGCCGTGGACCGTGGGGTAGCCGGGGGCGTTGGCCGCGGCGCGCAGCGCGTCCTGCAGCAGGACCGGCGTGGGGTCCACCGGCGTGCCGATGGAGAGGTTGGCGACTCCCCCGGGGTGTGCGGCCGCGCGGGCCAGATACGGCGCCATCGCCTCCCACGGGTAGTCGGGCAGGCTGAGGCCGAAGCTGCGCAGCGCAGATGTCACCGGAGCGTCCGCCTTAGTTGTCTTGGTTCTGCGGCGGCAGGGCAGAGATCATCGGGTGGTCGGTGTGGGTGTTGCCGATCTTCGCGGCGCCGCCCGGGGACCCGAGATCGTCAAAGAACTCGACGTTGGCCTTGTAGTAGTCGGCCCATTCCTCGGGGGTGTCATCCTCGTAGTAGATGGCCTCCACGGGGCAGACGGGCTCGCAGGCGCCGCAGTCCACGCATTCGTCCGGGTGGATATACAGGGAACGCTCACCCTCGTAGATGCAATCGACGGGGCACTCCTCAATACATGCCTTGTCCTTGACATCTACACACGGCTGCGCGATTACGTACGTCACGTCCCTTGCCTCTCCACGTTGGTTCCGGCGACCGGCCGGATGATGTCCCGGCCTGGGCGCCGGGCTGACTACTGAGCCTATTATCCCCCAGCCGGTTCACGCGAACCTAGCCGGACGCGTCACATGGCGCCGCGGCTAGGATGAACGGGTGAGTTCGCCTTCGTCTGTGCCGCAGCAGTTCCTTGAGGACGCCCCGCTCGGCACCCGCGTGGTGGTCAGATACCGCATTGAGGGCGGCCTGACGGATGCGCTCGGCGAGCTGGTGGGCAAGTCCGACGGCGAGTGCACCGTCCGCACCCGGCGCTCCGACGTCGTCATTGCGCTGGCGCTCGTGGCCGCCGCCAAGGAAGTGCCGCCTGCCCCGCCCCGCCGCACCCCGCGCCCGCCCGCGGCCTGAGCCGGCACACGCTGCCCGCCACTGGACATGCCCTCCCCTAGCGCTCCCTTGCCACGTCCACCACTGGACACGCCCTCCCCTAGCGCTCCCTTGCCACGTCCACCACTGGACACGCCCTCCCCTAGCGCTCCCTTGCCACGTCCACCACTGGACACGCCCTCCCCTAGCGCTCCCTTGCCACGTCCACCACTGGACATGCCCTCCCCCGGGTCCTGCCGATGGACATTTCAGCCATATGTCCAGTCGCGGCCATCAGAGGGGGGCATGTCCAGTGGTGGCACAGCCGCTGTGTGGGACATGTCCACTGTTACGCCGCGGCGGAGAGAGTGTTCAGCGCATCACGGACCATGGCAACGAATTCCTGGGGTCGGCTCTTGAGCAGCGGGTAGCTCACCACCAGGGTCGGGATTCCGAGCCGGGTGGTGACGTTCCACCGCCGTCGGTCCTCTTCGAAGCTTGTCTTGTCCATATGGAAGCCGGCGCCGTCCGTCTCGATGCCGAGCTTGCCGTCGACCATGAGGTCCAGATGGCCCATTCCGGGGATATTGACCTGCGATTCGACATGGAAGCCGGCCCGCCGCAGGAGAAACCTGGCCATGCACTCGATGATTGACTGCGATTGTGGGACGATCCCGGCCACGATCCGGCGTTCCCTGACGTCGTTCCGGCCGTCCAGCCGGCCGCGCAGCCCGGACAGCGGGAGGCCTTTGAGCACGACGGCGGATTCGGCGATGACGAGGCCGTCAAGCTCCGGCAGACATCGCAGGCTTTGGACCACCGAGTCCATGAGGGTCGGGGGTGCGGCCGATCTGTGGCAGACGAATCCCGGGTAGTTCCGGCTGTGGGTCAGCGCAACGTGGGGCTGGAGCGGGGCGTTAAGAACCCAGAGCCCGCGGAAGTGTGCAGCGCTGACGCAGGCCGGCTCGGCCGGAAGAGAGCGGATGGAAACAAGCTGCGCATCGGCACCGGGCAGCGCATAGACGCCCCGGGAAACCCGGGCAACGTCTCCGCGGGCCATGGCAGCCTTGAGCTGGAAGTCCGAGACTCCCGCCGCGGCAAGATATTTGGCACGGGCGACGCCGTCGTACCGTGAGAGCACTTCAATGATGTTGACCATCCGGCCATGGTGCCGCCGCCGGACGCGGCATGAACAGGCGGACCAGGCGCTATGTGCACAAGTGCATGTCCAGGCGGCGAGGCCTGGAAAGGGCATGTCCCGCGGACATGCCTGGACATGCCCGCTGCAAGGCGCCAGGGATGGACATGATGCCACTAAGCCCACCCGCCGGGCCGAAAAATGGGCATGTCCCAAGGAGGGTGTGGGGCGGGGCTGGGCATGTCCCAAGGAGGGGGCGGGGTGGGGGTGGAAGCTAGTCCCGCGGCGGCCGGTAGCGCCTGCACCAGGCGAGCATGGCAACTGTGACGACTGCCATGCCGAAGATCCAGAGATTCCCCGCCGTGTCGGCGATGATAAGCCGCTTGCCGGTCTCCAGGGTGCTCCACCAGCCCGTCAGTGCGTAACAGAGGATCCCGCAGGCCGCCGCCGGAAGGACCGAGCGGAACGCCGCCCCCAGCCACAGTTCGACGGAGCCGAGAAGCAGCAACGCGGCCACGGCGCCCCAGGGAAGCCCGACGCCGGCCAGCAGCACGTCCTGCCGGTGCAGGGCGGTGCCGGCAGCGGCAACAAAAAGAGCTGCCGGCGCGGCGGCGGCGATGCCGCCTGCCGTACCGGCAGCTCCCTTATTCACAAATGATCCGTTGTTTCAGCGAGGATCGCCGGAACTAGGACTTGGCGCGGGCCCGGTTGGACTTGGCACGCTGGTTGACGTCCAGGATGAGCTTCCGGATGCGGATGCTTTCCGGGGTGACCTCGACGCACTCGTCTTCGCGAGCGAATTCGAGGGACTCTTCGAGGGTCAGATCGCGCGGCGGCGTCAGGTTCTCGAAGGTGTCGGAGGAAGCGGCACGCATGTTGGTGAGCTTCTTTTCCTTGGTGATGTTCACGTCCATGTCATCGGCGCGGGAGTTCTCGCCGACGATCTGGCCCTCGTAGACCTCGGAGGTGGGCCGGACGAAGAAGGAGCCGCGTTCCTGCAGGTTGATCATGGCGAACGGCGTCACGACACCGGCGCGGTCGGCGATCATCGAACCGTTGGTGCGGTACTCGATCGGACCGGCCCAGGGCTCGTAGCCCTCGGAGATGGAGGCTGCGATGCCGGCACCGCGGGTGTCCGTGAGGAACTTGGTGCGGAAACCGATCAGGCCACGCGCCGGAACGATGAACTCCATGCGGCACCAGCCGGTGCCGTGGTTGGCCATGTTGGTCATGCGGCCCTTCCGGGCGGCCATGAGCTGCGTGACGGCGCCGAGGTATTCTTCCGGCACGTCGATGGTCATGTGTTCCATCGGCTCGTGGATTTTGCCGTCGATGGTCCGGGTGACAACCTGCGGCTTGCCGACGGTCAGTTCGAAGCCTTCGCGGCGCATCTGCTCGACGAGGATGGCCAGCGCGAGCTCGCCACGGCCCTGGACTTCCCAGGCGTCAGGACGCTCGGTGGGGAGCACCTTGATGGAGACGTTACCGATCAGTTCCTTGTCCAGGCGGTCTTTGACCTGGCGAGCCGTGACCTTGGCGCCCTTGACCCGGCCGGCCAGCGGCGAGGTGTTGATACCGATGGTCATGGAGATGGCCGGATCGTCAACGGTGATCAGCGGCAGCGGCTGCGGGTTGTCGACGTCGGTCAGGGTCTCCCCGATGGTGATCTCCTCGATGCCGGCGACGGCGACGATCTCGCCGGGGCCGGCGGACTCGGTCGGAACCCGGTCCAGGGCCTTCGTGGCGAGGAGTTCTGTGATCTTGACGTTCTTCAGCTCGCCGTTGGCACGTGCCCAGGCGACGGTCTGGCCCTTGCGCAGGGTGCCATTGTAGATGCGCAGCAGCGCCAGGCGGCCCAGGAACGGGGAGGCGTCCAGGTTGGTGACGTGCGCCTGCAGGACACCGTCCGGGTTGTAGGTCGGCGCCGGGATGTGGTCGATGATGGTCTGGAACAGCGGCTCCAGGTCCTCGTTGTCCGGAGCGGAGCCGTCGGCGGGCTGCTCGAGGGAGGCGCGGCCGACCTTGGCGGCGGCGTAGACCACGGGAACGTTGAGGATCTTGTCCAGGTCGAGGTCCGGAACTTCGTCGGCGAGGTCGGAGGCCAGGCCCAGGAGGAGGTCCATGGACTCGTGGACAACTTCTTCGATCCGCGCGTCGGGGCGGTCGGTCTTGTTGACCAGCAGGATGACCGGCAGGTGCGCGGCCAGGGCCTTGCGCAGCACGAAGCGGGTCTGGGGCAGCGGGCCCTCAGACGCGTCGACGAGGAGGACGACGCCGTCGACCATGGACAGGCCGCGCTCCACCTCGCCACCGAAGTCGGCGTGGCCCGGGGTGTCGATCACGTTGATCGTGATGGTCTCGCCCTTGGAGGACGGTCCGTTGTAGGCCACGGTGGTGTTCTTGGCCAGGATGGTGATGCCCTTTTCGCGTTCCAGGTCACCGGAGTCCATGACGCGGTCTTCGAGGTGGTTGTGGGCGGCAAAGGAGTTGGTCTGCTTGAGCATGGCGTCGACCAGGGTGGTCTTGCCGTGGTCAACGTGGGCCACGATCGCGACGTTGCGCAGGTCACTGCGCGATGCAGTGTTTGCGGTTGTTTTGGTGGTGGTTTCAGACATGCGTTATTGCTCGATTCAGTGGTGACGTCAGCTGTTGTATCGCGACATTTCCAACCGGAACGCACGACGGATAAGCCCTTTTGGCACAGGGCACCTTCTAAGAGTCTAAACGATTGGGCATTTATTGGCCTAAAATCGCCAGCCCAACCCCAACCGCCAGTGCCGGGCGCAGGGGACGGGGCGCGAAATCCGCTGGTTAACCGTGAGTAAAGTCACTGGTTTTTCGGGCGTTCATGCACCATCATTGCTCAGGTAGCAGCAAGCCAGTCCGGAGACATCAATGCGCAACGCCTCGGCCCTGTTCCGCTTGGCCGCACCGTTGTTCGCCGTTGGCGTCCTTCTGGGCGGCTGCGGACAGGCTCCGCTTTCCCAGAACCCCGACGCCGTCCCTGGCTCCCGCACCGGATCGGGTCACGGCATCCAGGGGACGCCTTTCCTTGCGCCCGGCGGCGCTCCCGGCGAACCGGCCGGTGCCGGAGCGGCGGCCGGGACCGGGACCGTGACCGGGACCGGGAGCAAGAGTCTCGCGAGGGCCGGCACGGATCCCGCCACGCTGCCGGCCGGCTCGGCCTACCGGAATCCCGCGAACGGCCGCGACGAGGTCATCGTTGAGGATATCCGGCACACGGCCGTGCTGATCGGCGACTCCCAGTCCGAGCCGCCCAACGCGTGGCCCCGGCAGGCCCTCGCCGCCCTGGGCTACAAGCCGTTCTTCTGCGGCCTGGGCGGCACCGGTTTCGTGGCCGCGAACGGCAAGACGGGCAACTACCTCACCGCCCTGCAGCGCGGCGATTGGAAACTGCCCTACGGTGATCCGTCCCTTGTAGTCATCCAGGGCGGGGGGAATGATGCGGCAAAAGGGGCAACCGATGCCCAGATCGTCGCCAATGCGGAGCAACTGATCAGCGTCCTCCAGCAGCGTTACCCCGCGAGCCGGTTCGCCATGATCGGCACGCTCGCCCGCGGCGCAAACTACGGCGGCGGCCGCCGCACCCAGGTCGACACCCTGCTGGGAACGATCGCGGAGAAGAACGGGATTCCTTTCGTCAGCGTCGGGGACTGGCTGACCCGGTACAACCTGAGCAAACTCCTGGCCGACGGCGTCCACATGAATGCGACCGGCCACGACATCCTCGGAGGGCTGCTGGGCACGAGGCTGAAGGCACTGGGGCTCGGGGCCAAGGAATCCTGACCTTAAGGTCTTGACCTTAACGGCAGGAGCGGGTGCCCGCCGCGAGGGCGGACACCGGCTCCTGCCCAATGGAAGGCCCGGTGGAATCAGCCCGCCTCAGGCAACTTCCGGCGGCAGCATGAGGCGTGCGCCCGGGATGGCGTTGAGCAGGGCCTTGGTGTAGTCCCGCTGCGGCGAATCGAAGACGTCGTCGGTGGAACCCGTCTCCACCAGCTTGCCCTTTTCCATCACACACACGTGGTCGGCGATCTGGCGGACCACCGCCAGGTCGTGGGTGATGAACAGGTAGGTCAGGCCCAACCGTGACTGCAGCTCGGCGAGCAGGTTCAGCACCTGGGCCTGCACCAGCACGTCCAGTGCGGACACGGCCTCGTCACAGATGATCACCTCCGGATCCAGGGCCAGGGCCCGCGCGATCGCGACGCGCTGCCGCTGGCCGCCGGAGAGCTCATTCGGGTACCGCTGCATGGCCGACTGCGGCAGGGCCACCTGGTCCAGGAGTTCGCGGACCTTCTTTTCCCGGCTGGCCTTGTCCCCGATCCTGTGGGTCCGCAGCGGTTCCTCGATGGTCCTGAAGATGTTGTACATCGGGTCCAGGGAGCCGTACGGGTCCTGGAAGATCGGCTGCACGCGGCGGCGGAAGGCGAAGATCTGCTTGGTGTTCAGCGTGGACGTGTCCACGCCGTCGAAGATGATTTTCCCCGACGTCGGCGCCAGGAGGTTCAGGACCATCTGCGCCACGGTGGACTTGCCGGAACCCGACTCCCCCACGATCGCCGTCGTCGTGCCGCGCCTTACGCCGAAGGAAACGTCGTCCACGGCGGTGAAGTCCGTCGAACGGCCGAAGCCGGAGCGCAGTTTGAAGACCTTGCTCAGGTTCTCGATCTGCAGGACCTCTTCGGGCAGGGACGGCTCAACCACGACGTCCTCGCCCGGTGCGAGCAGTTCGTCCGATTCGACGCCGAGTTCCTTGGCCACCTGGATACGCCGGGACGCCAGCGACGGCGCCGATGCCACCAGCCGCTGGGTGTACGGGTGCCGCGGGTTCTGCAGCAGCTCCAGCGACGGCCCGGATTCGACAACCTGCCCGCGGTACATGACCACGACCTTGTCCGCGCGCTCGGCGGCCAGGCCGAGGTCGTGGGTGATCAGCAGTACCGCCGTTCCCAGTTCCGAGGTCATCTTGTCCAGATGGTCCAGGATCTGGCGCTGCACCGTCACGTCCAGGGCGGACGTCGGCTCGTCGGCGATCAGCAGGCGTGGCTGGCAGGAGAGCCCGATGGCGATCAGCGCGCGCTGGCGCATGCCGCCGGAAAACTCGTGCGGATACTGTTTGGCCCGCCGTGCGGCGTCCGGCAGCCCGGCCTCGGACAGTACCTTGGCCACATCCCCGGGGCCGCTGGGCAGCCCGTTCGCCTTCAACGTCTCGCGGACCTGGAAGCCGATCTTCCACACCGGGTTGAGGTTGGACATGGGGTCCTGGGGGACCATGCCGATGCTGTTTCCGCGGAGTTCGATCATCCGTTTTTCGCCGGCGTTCGAGATGTCCTCGCCGTCGAACAGGATCCGGCCGGCGGAGACGCGGCCGTTGCCCGGCAGCAGGCCGATGGCGGCCAGCGCCGTCGTCGATTTGCCGGACCCGGACTCGCCCACAATGGCCACGGTCTCGCCGGGCATGATGGTCAGGTGCGCGTTCCGCACGGCCTGGACCTCGCCGTTGCTGGTAGTGAAGCTGATCGCCAGGTCCTGGATTTCCAGGAGCGGTCGCTCGACGTCGTACCCTGCTTCAAGGATTTCCACGGAGGTGTTCATGGCGTCCCCTTTCATCGCTTGCGCGCTTTGGGATCGAGGGCATCACGCAGGGCGTCGCCCAGCATGATGAAGCTCAGGACCGTGATGGACAGCGCGATGGCCGGGTAGAGCAGCGGCATCGGGTTGGACCGGAGCGATGACTGGGCGGCCTGGATGTCGTTGCCCCACGACATGACGCTCGGCGGCAGCCCGATGCCGAGGAAGGACAGGGTGGATTCGGCAACGATGAACGTGCCCAGTGAAATCGTGGCGACGACGATGATCGGCGCCAGCGCGTTCGGCAGGACGTGGCGCAGGAGCGCGCCGACCCTGGACACGCCCAGCGAGCGGGCCGCCATGACGAAGTCGGCGTTGCGGACCTCCAGCACGGCTCCGCGGGTGATGCGGGCGAGCTGCGGCCAGCCGAAGGTGGCCAGGATGACCACGAGGGTCCAGGCCGTCCGGTTCGCCCGGAACATCGGCAGCTGCATGACGACGATGGCGCCGAGGATCAGCGGCAGGGCGAAGAAGATGTCGTTGATGCGGGCCAGGATGGCGTCCACCCAGCCGCCGTAGTAGCCGGCGAGGGCACCGATGATGCCGCCGACCAGGAGGACAGCGAGGGTGGTGAACAGGCCCACCGTCACCGAGGAGCGGGTGCCGAAGATGACCCGTGCGTACACGTCGCAGCCCTGCTGGGTGTACCCCAGGGGGTGGCCGGCAGCCGGGCCGCCGTCGGAATTGGCCAGCTGGCAGGCCTCGGAGGACGGGTCGATCGGGGAGAAGAGACCCGGAAACAGGGACACAGCCATGACGACGAGGATGAGGAAGGCCGCAATCAGGAACAGCGGCTGCCGGCGCAGGTTCCGCCAGGCCTCGCCCCAGAGACTCAGCGGGGCGTTGTCCTCCCTGACCTTGTCGGTTGCCTGCAGCGGCGTCTCCGCCACGTCGGCGACGAAGTGTTCCATCTGGCGGCGTGCACGGACGGCGGGGGCGCCGTGCCTTGGGGTGTTGTTCTCAGGCGTCATAGCGGATCCTAGGGTCAAGCCACGCGTACAGCAGGTCAACGAGGAGGTTGGAGAGGCAGTAGATGAGGACCAGCACTGTGACGATGGAGACCACCGTGGGGCCTTCTCCCGTCAGCACGGCCCGGTAGAGCCGGTTGCCGACGCCGGGCACGTTGAAGATGCCTTCCGTCACGATGGCGCCGCCCATCAGGGTTCCCAGGTCCGCACCGAGGAAGGTGATGACGGGGATCAGCGAGTTGCGGAGGATGTGCACGCGGACGACGCGGAACCGGGACAGGCCCTTGGCTGACGCCGTGCGGACGTAGTCGGCGTTCATGTTCTCGAGGACGCTGGTGCGGGTCAGGCGCAGGACGTAGGCGAAGGAGGCCAGGCCGAGCACGATGGCCGGCAGGATCAGATCCTGGACCGTCGCGGCCGAGCTCACGGTCGGCTTGGCCCAGCCGAGCTGGACGCCGATGGTGAACTGCAGCAGGAAGCCGAGGACGAAGATCGGGATGCTGATGACGACCAGGGATGCCACCAGGACCGTGGCGTCGAAGAACCTGCCCTTGCGGAGGCCGGCGATGAGGCCGAAGACGATGCCGAAGACGGCTTCAAAGATCAGCGCCATGACGGCCAGGCGGGCCGTGACCGGGAAGACTTCGGCCAGCACCGCGGCGATGGGGCGCCCGGAGAAGTCCTGGCCCAGGTCAAAGGTGAAGATGCTCTTCAGATAGAGCAGGTATTGCATGAAGAACGGCTGGTCCAGGTGGTACTGGACCCTCAGCTTCGCCGCGACGGCCTCGTTGACCGGCTTGTCCCCGAAGAGCGCCGCGATGGGATCGCCGGGGAGGCTGAAGACCAGGAAGTAGACCAGCAGCGTGGCGCCGAGGAAAACGGGGATCAGTTGGAGGAAACGCTTGAGAATGTAGGTCGCCATCAGCGAAGCACACTCCCGTGGGCAGGCATCCTGTCCGGGGATGCGGTGGAGTTGTTCATCGAAGAACCTTTTCACTATGGGTGCAGGCCGACGCCGGTTCACTCACGGCGTGCGGCTTGCGAAAGTACACCCGGGGCCCGGGCCATGAGGAAAATGCGGAAGCAGGACGACGGCGGAGGCCCCGGACCGGGCAACCCCCGCCGTCGTCCGGTTGTTACTTGCCGGTGATGTTGTAGTACAGCGGAACGCCGTCCCAGCCGTAGTCAACGTTGGTCACCTTGTCGCTCCAGCCGCCCTGGGCGACCTGGTACCACAGGGGGATCGCCGGAAGATCCGTCAGGAGGATCTCCTGGGCCTTGTTCATGGCCTTGTTGCCGTCGCTGACGGACGAGGCGTTCAAACCGTCCGCGATGGTCTTGTCGAACACCGGGTTGGCGTACTTGGCGTCGTTGGCGCCGGCATCGGTCTTGTAGATCGGACCCAGGAAGTTGTACAGCGACGGGTAGTCCGCCTGCCAGCCGGAGCGGATGGCACCGGTGAGGGTCTTGGCGGTTGCGTCGTCGCGGGATTCCTTGAAGGTCGCGTACGGCTTGCCTTCGACCTTGATGCCGAGGGTGTTCTTGAGCTGGTTGACGACGGCTTCGACCCAGGCCTTGTGTCCGCCCTTGTCGGCGTTGTAGGCGATGGTGAACGTCTTGTCGGCGTCCCACTTCTGGATCGCGTCGGCCTTGGCCCAGGCGTCCTTGGCCTTGGCCGCATCGAACACCAGGTTCTCCGAGCCCGGGATCGAGGCGCTGTAGCCGTCAAGCACGGGAGCCGTGAAGTCCTTGGCGGGCTGGCGCGCGCCGCTGAAGATCACCTTGGTGATCTCGTCGCGGTTGATCGCCATCGAGATGGCCTGGCGGCGGAGCTTGCCTGCCTCGCCGCTCCACTCCGGCAGGTATTCCGGGATCGCGATGGTCTGGTTGCCGGCGTACGGCTTGTTGATGGTGCGGTCGCCGAGGTCAGACTTGAAGTTCTTCAGGGCGCTGGTGGGGATTACCTGCAGGACGTCCAGGTTGTTGGACAGCAGGTCCTGGTAGGCGGCGTCGTCGTTCTGGAAGATCTTGAACGTCACGCCGGCATTCTTGGGCTTGCGGGGACCGTTGTAGTCCGGGTTCGGAACGAGCTGGATCTGCACGTTGTGCTGCCAGCCGCCGTCGGCCATCTTGTACGGGCCGTTGCCGACAGGCTTCTCGCCGAAGGCCTTCGGGTCCTTGAGCGCACCGGAAGGGACCGGCACGAAGGCGGTGTAGCCAAGGCGCAACGGCCAGTCGGATTCCGGCTGCTTCAGCGCGACGGTGAAGGTCTGGTCGTCAACCACCTCCAGGCCTGACATGGTCTCGACGGTCGAGCCTTCCGCACTGGCCTCGTCGTAGCCCTTGATGCTCTCGAAGAAGCTGCCGCTGAGCTGCGCGTTCTTGGCGGCCGCGCCGAAGTTCCAGGAGTCGACGAACGTCTTGGCGGTGATAGCCTCGCCGTTGGTGAACTTCTGGTCCTTCTTGATCTTGATGGTGAAGTTCTGCCCGTCCTTGCCTTCAATGGATTCCGCCAGTTCATTGACGGGCTTGCCGCTGGGATCGTAGCTGACGAGGCCCGCGAACATCATCTGCATGACTTTGCCGCCGCCGACCTCGTTGGTGTCGGCCGGCATCAGCGGACGCTGCGGCTCGGAACCGTCCACAAGGATTACCTTGCTGGTGTCGCCGCCGGTGCTGCCGCCGCCGGCAGCCGGGGCGCCGGCACCGCATCCGGTCAGGGCAAGAGCGGCGATGGCCGCCATGCCCAGTGCTTTGGAAGTGCGCGAAAAACGCATTCCGCCTCCTGTGAGTTGTGGGAGTTCGTCAGGGAAAAACTCGTGTTCCGGGCAGGCCCGGCACAGGGATTTCCTGTGACGTGGCCTACATGTTGAAGTAGCCTAGCCGCAAAATGTCCGAATAGTGGAACTCTGTTGCCAAACCGTGATGCGATAAGGGCGTGAGCGTGAAGGCGGCCGGAAATGTATTTCACATCACATGCTACCCGCTGGTAGTATGCGCCGCGCGGGCCGTCCCCGTTATGACCCGTTAACTGGAAATGGCCCCTGGCAGGGGTCGGCCGCGGGGTCTAAGGGCGGGGTCCGCCGCCGGGCTTGGGGCCCTTTCGGGCAACGTGTTCCTTGCGGCCCGCGGTTACGTCCGGGCCCACTCCCAGAAGTTCCACCAGACACCGGTCTGGTTCGGCATGTACTTCACGCCGGTGATGCGGCTGCTGTACGCGTCGACGCCGACGCTCGCGTACAGCGGGAGGCCGTACGCGGAATCCCAGACCTTTTTGTCGATCTCCGTCAGGATCCCGTCCTGTTTGCTGCGGTCGGTGGTGACAACGAGTTCGTCCAGCAGCCGGTCGGTTTCCTGGTCGCTGAACCGGTTGTAGTTGGAGTCGCTGCCCGACCTGAAGACCTGCGGAACTCCGGAGACGCCGACGCCTGCGTTGCTCCAGCCGAACAGGGCGGCATCGTAGCCGCCCTTGCCCAGCGCGGCGCCCCAGTCGGATTTGCCGAGGCCGCCGTCGATGACCGTGAAGCCTGCCTTGGTGGCGGACTCCCGGATCAGCGAGTAGGCGTCGACGTTGTTGGGATTCTCCTTGTTGTACATGATGCGGACCGCCGGCGCGGCACCGTTCAGGAGCTTCCTGGCGCCCTCGATGTCCGTGTCCTGGTAGGCCGAGGAACCGTTGTTCCGGGCTGAGTCCTGGTATGCAGCCTGGTCCGGCAGGAAGAGCTGGGAGTCAAGCGGCTTCGCGTTAGGATCCAGCTTCCTGACGATCTTGTCGACGATGTCCTTGCGCGGGACGGCCTTCATGAATGCCTCGCGGACATCCTTGTCGGCAAACGGACCGCTGTAGTTCAGGTCGAGGTGTTCGTAGGCGAGCCGGCTGCCGCGGTCCAGCGTGACGCCCTGGCTTTCCAGCGCCTTGAGCTGCTCCACCGTTTCGGCGGAGGCCTGCGGCGCGATGATGTCCGCCCCGCCGTTCCTGAGCGCCTGGACCTGGGCCGCAGCGGAGCCGATGTAGCGGACGGTGATTTCGTCCAGTTTGGCTTCCGGACCCCAGTTGTAGTCCTTGTTCTTCACCATGGTCAACGACTCGTCCTGGTTGATGCTCCTGACGATGAACGGGCCGTTGGACAGGTACAGGCTCGGGTCAGCCGGCAGCGTCTTGGCATCAAAACCGGTGTTCCACAGCCCGGACAGGGCCTGCAGCCGGGCGTCGGCCGGCCTCGGCGCCTTGGAATCGCCGCGCGGGATGCCTTTGAGGAGCTCGATGAATGCCTTGGTGTCCCGCAGGCCGGCCTTCGCAGCGAGGACGTGGGCCGGGATGTCGATCCCTGGTCCGCCGAGCGCCGTTTCCCAGTCGGTAAAGGGGCGGGAGTACTTCACGGTCATGGACCGTCCGTCCGAGCCGAGTTCCGGGAAGCCGGTCAGAGCAAGGCCGGTCGGGCCGCCGGCGTAGGAGAAGTACGACGTTCCGGTCTTGGCTACCGGATCGGCGTCGTCGTAGTAGCCGGAGAAGGCGGCCCACTGCAGCAGGAGGTCGGCTGCGGTCACGGGGGTGCCGTCGGACCATTTGACGCCCTCATTGACCGTGTACCTGACGGTGAGCGGGTTGTCCGAGGTCTTCTCCATCCTGCCGAACTTGTCGTTGCGGACGATGTTCAGCTTGCTGTCGAGGTAGAAGAAGCCGGAGTGCGTGGCGTAGCTGACCTTAGAGTTGACGTCGACATTGCCTGCGGCCGTGTTGGGGTTGAACGTGCTGAAGGCGTTCACCTCCGCGACGGTCGCCGATCCGCCTGCCTTGCCTGCCGGGGCGCTCGTCGGGGTCGGGCCGCTGCTGCCGCCCGCGCAGCCGCTGAGGGCGAGGACGGCCGCTACTACCACGCCCACTGCTTTGGTGATACGACCCGAACGCATTCCGCCTCCATGTTTCTGTCAGGGGGAGAGGCCCGGGACCGTCAGCACCGGACAGTTGCCCACACTCCCCTGGCGGCAGCATGGCCCGTCTCATCTGGGATGAAGCGTAGCCGCAAACAGCCGGTTCACGAAGAAAGCCGAACCCGGGAGGGCCCCGGTTCAGAAAACCGGGGCCCTCGGGTGGATCCTTACAGGGTCAACTATTGGTCTGAATCGCGGGGCAATTCACACGTTGAAGCGGAACTCCACCGCGTTCCGTAGCGGAAAAACCTTAGGAAACTCGCCACAGGCTGGGGAACGCGTTGCGCGACGACGGCTCGGCGACTGAGCCGATTTGCGAGATCCCCGGCTGAGTGCCGACAGGAGCAAGGCTGACCGCCCTGCGGTGTATCCGCTGCTGGGATGCTCCGAGCGAATGCCCGGCCGGATGAATCGACCCACATTACGACGCACCGTGAACCCTGCCGGGACAGTTCCAGCCGTGTGATCAACGTCGACTCAGACTGCGGAGGCGGCAGGAGATCGCCATGCTCCACAATCGACGAGGGCAACCTTACGGCTCGTCGACGTAGCCAACACCGACGTCGCGGCATGCCGCGATCAATCGCTTGTCGCGCGTCCAAAGCCGAGCCCCGGCGACCAACGCGACCGCGCCCAGGAGATGCCCGTCCACTGCACTGAGACCGCGTCCCCAGAGTCGCCGACCGCTGACAAGCGTCATCACTTCCGCATGGCTCAGGACCGGGAACTGGCCCAGGCTTTCCAGGAGGTCCAGCACAACCTCGCGCTGCTTGATCGACCCGAGCGCCAACTCCTCGATCACGTATGGATGGCACCCAACCTCGTCGTCATCTAGGAGCGTGATGAGTCCGGGCTCGGATGCGCGCAGGTGGTCGATCCAGATCGAAGTGTCGACCAGGATCACGCGGCACCCTCTCGGCGTCGCGGCGCCGAGCTCGCGGAGCCGTCGGAGCCGCCCAGGGCTGCGAGCCGCCTGGCGCTCTCGACACGGATCAAAGTCGTCAGTCCGACGCGCAGGAGAGCTGATTTCTCGGTGATGCCCGTCAGTTCACTTGCCCGGGCCAGGAGCTCGTCGTCGATGTTCACCGTCGTCCTCATCAGAACCTCCTTCTAGCATCAAGAGTATCATCATATGATGCCGAAACAGATGATCAACGAGCCTCTGCCGCCAACGAAAACCACCCAGTTTTGCCAGGCTGCGTGACGCCCGAACGGAGCGGGATTACACGTTGAAGCGGAACTCCACGACGTCGCCGTCGGCCATGACGTATTCCTTGCCTTCGATCCGGACCTTGCCGCGGGCCTTCGCCTCCGCCATTGAGCCGGCATCGATCAGATCGTCGAAGGAGACGACTTCGGCCTTGATGAATCCGCGCTGGAAATCTGAGTGGATCACACCGGCCGCCTGCGGGGCGGTGTCCCCTCGGTGGATGGTCCACGCGCGGGTTTCCTTGGGGCCAGCCGTGAGGTAGGTCTGGAGTCCCAGGGTGTGGAATCCGACGCGGGCCAGCTGGTCCAGGCCTGATTCGTCCTGGCCGTTCATTTCCAGCATCTCGCGGGCTTCTTCCTCGTCCAGTTCAACAAGGTCGGATTCGAGCTTGGCATCCAGGAAGATGGCGTCCGCCGGGGCAACCATGGCCCGCAGTTCCTCCTGCTTTTCCGGGCTGCCCAGGATTCCCTCGTCGGCGTTGAAGACATAGATGAAGGGCTTGGCCGTCAGGAGGCTGAGCTCCTTGAGGTGCTCCATCTCCAGCTTGTCGCTCTTGACCGAGGAGAAGATCGTGTCGCCGCGCTCCAGCACGGCCTGTGCGGCCTTGATGGCCGCCAGCTCGGCAGCCTCGCGCTTCTTGATCTTGACTTCTTTTTCGATCCGGGGAATGGCATTTTCGATGGTCTGAAGGTCGGCCAGGATCAGCTCGGTGTTGATGGTCTCCATGTCCGAGCGGGGATCGACCTTGCCGTCGACATGGATGACGTCAGGGTCATCGAACACGCGGACAACCTGGGCGATGGCCTCGGCCTCACGGATGTTGGCCAGGAACTTGTTGCCCAGGCCTTCACCCTCCGACGCGCCTTTCACGATCCCGGCGATGTCCACGAAGGACACAGGGGCGGGCAGCAGCCGGGCGGAGCCGAAGATGCCGGCGAGCTTTGCAAGCCGGGGGTCGGGCAGGTTCACGACGCCGATGTTGGGCTCGATCGTGGCGAACGGATAGTTCGCCGCGAGCACCTGGTTCCGGGTCAGTGCATTGAAAAGAGTTGATTTGCCGACGTTGGGCAGTCCGACGATGCCAATAGTAAGAGCCACGGACATACATTCTACCCGCACGGGCCGGGAGCCCTGCCCTGCGGGCCGGGTCGCCTGTTGGGGCCGCAGTTGGGGAGGCCGTTGGGGCGGCAGCGCAAAACTGTCACAGGGGCATGCCAGAGTGAACTCATGGACGCTTTTGGACTTATTCTTGCCCTGCTCATGCTGCTCGTGGGCGCCATTGCCGGCGCCGCCGTCGCCTATCTGTTGCTCCGGCGCCGCTATCTGGCCGTGGAGCAGGACTTCGACGGCGTTTCGGCCCGGCTTTCCGAGGTCAGCGCCCAGTTTGCCGCGGCCGACGCCGAGCGGCGCCTTTTGGCGGCGCAGAACCGCGAGCTGGGCGAATCACGGAGCCAGGACGGCAGCGTGCTGCGTGCGCTGGCGCCGGTAGCGGAGAAGCTCACCGCCGTGCAGCAGCAGGTTTCGCTGCTGGAGCGGGACCGGCTGGAGCAGTACGGCCAGCTGGCCCAGCAGCTGCAGGAGGCGCGGCTGTCCGATGAGCAGCTCCTGCGCTCAACGCATGCCCTGGAATCGGCACTCCGTTCCAACAGCGCACGCGGCCAGTGGGGCGAGGTCCAGCTGCGGCGGGTGGTGGAAGCGGCCGGGATGCTGCGGCACGTCGATTTCCATGAGCAGGTGCAGAGCAGGCAGCTGCAGGGATCCGCCACGGAGAACAGCGTCCGGCCCGACCTCGTGGTGCAGCTGCCCGGGGACAAGCTGCTGGTTGTCGATGCGAAGGTCCCGCTGGCCTCCTATCTTGCGGCGCAGGAGCTGGGCTCGTCTGTCGACAGCCAGCAGGGCGGCCTGCAGCTCGGGCAGACGGCCAGCGGGCAGCAGGCGCACCTGGCTGCCCATGCGAAGGCCCTGAAGGCCCATGTGGATGCCTTGAGCACCAAGAAGTACTGGGACATCCCCGGCAACTCCCCCGAACTCGTGGTCTGCTTCCTGCCGGCGGAATCCATCCTCGCCGCCGCGCTGGCGGCGGACCCGGCCCTGCTGGACTACTCGCTGTCCAAGAATGTGGTCCTGGCCTCGCCCGGGACCTTGCTCGCGGTGCTGAAGTCGGTCGCCTTCACCTGGCGGCAGGATGTGCTGACCGACAGCGCCCGGGAGCTCTTTGAACTCGCCCGGCAGCTCTACGAGCGGATGGGCACGCTCGGCGAAAACGTGACCAAGCTCGGGTCCTCGCTGAAGACCTCGGTGGACCGCTACAACTCCCTGGTCGGCACGCTCGAGGCCCGGGTACTGCCGACGGCAAGGAAGCTCAATGCCCTCGAGTCCGCCGGGCTCATCACGCCCGCCTCCATCGAGGTGACGCCGCGTTCGGTGGCGGCCCCGGAGCTGCAGCCAGGGCACGACGCCGCGGAGTCCGCCGCTTAAGCGTGCTCGGCCGGGCGGGTTCCGCGGCCGCCGAGGGCCCGCGTGACGTCCCCGGCCTGCTTGAGGGTGGCCCGGAGCTCCTTGGGCAGGGAGAAGAGCAGGTCCTCCTCGGCCGTGACGACTTCCTCCACGGCGCCGTAACCGTAGTCGGCAAGGAGCCGCAGCACGTCCTTGACCAGAACCTCCGGGACGGAGGCTCCGGACGTCACGCCGACGGTGGCGACGCCCTCGAACCAGGCCTCGTCCACCTCGTTGGCGAAGTCGACACGGTAGGACGCCTTCGCCCCGTACTCCAGCGCCACCTCGACGAGGCGGACGGAGTTGGAGGAGTTGGCCGAACCCACCACGATCACGAGGTCCGCCTGCGGCGAGATCTTCTTGATGGCGACCTGGCGGTTGGTGGTGGCGTAACAGATGTCGTCGCTGGGCGGGTCCTGCAGGGTGGGGAAGCGTTCCTTCAGGAGCCTGACGGTCTCCATGGTCTCGTCCACGCTGAGGGTGGTCTGGGAAAGCCAGATGACCTTCTCGGGGTCCCGGACCGTGACCTTGTCGACCTCGTGCGGGCCGTTGATGATCTGGATGTGCTCGGGCGCCTCGCCGGCCGTCCCTTCGACTTCCTCGTGGCCGTCGTGGCCGATCAGCAGGATGTCGAAATCGTCCTTGGCGAAGCGGACCGCCTCCTTGTGCACCTTGGTCACGAGCGGGCAGGTGGCATCGATGGTCCGCAGGCCGCGGTCCTCCGCGGACTGGACCACCGCGGGCGAGACGCCGTGGGCGGAGAAGATCACGAGGGCGCCCTCGGGGACCTCGTCCGTTTCGTCAACGAAGATCGCCCCTTTTTCTTCAAGGGAGCTGACCACATGGACGTTGTGCACGATCTGCTTGCGCACGTAGACGGGCGGACCGTAATGTTCCAGGGCTTTTTCCACCGCGATGACGGCGCGGTCCACGCCGGCGCAGTAGCCGCGCGGTGCCGCGAGCAGCACCTTCTTCGGACCGGTGACGGGCGACGCGGCCAGCACATCTTCCGGTGAACGCCGCCGGCGCGGAACGGATGGCATCGGGATGGAGACTGCGGTGGAGGTCATCCTTCAATGCTACCGGTGTTCAAAGACGCCAGTTTTTGGGCTCCCGCCGGTGTTCAAAGCCGGGGTTCCGCCGGTGTTCAAAGCCGGGGTTCCGCCGGAGTTCAAAGCCGGGGTTCCGCCGGAGTTCAGGCGGTGTTCAGGCCCGGCGGCCGCCGACGGCGCGAAGCAGCAGTCCGACGACCAGCAGGACCCCGCCTGCCAGCGCAACCGTCAGGATCCACTGCCCGAAAATGCCAGCGGACGCCGACGCAAACTCGCGCGTGAATATGTCGGCCATCTCGTTGCCGCTGGAGGTCCCGGCCAGGGCGCCGCCGCCGGCATCTGCGGCCAGCTTCCATGCCCCGGCCAGCACCAGCGCGCCCGCCCCGGTCCCCGCCAGGACGGTCCACCGGCGCCGCGCGGCGACCAGGGCCAGCAGGAAGGCGATCGCGGCTCCGATGGCCACGGCATAGCCCATCGGCGCGTACGCCGCGACCCTCTCGACGGCCTGGCGCTGGTTGGACTGCCCGATGTGGATCAGCACCTGCTCCGGTGCCGCGAGCGGCAGGTTCGTGGCGTCCGACACCTCCTTCGCGACGAGTCCGACCAGCGGTGCGACGTCGAGCGTCAGCGCGGTGGCGCCGGCGGCCTCCGGCGGCAGGGTGCCGGGATTGGCGAAGGTGAGCCGGTGGCTCCTGCGCAGCGTTTCCGCCCAGGCACCGGGGTACCCGGGCATCCCGGTCAGGGACTGGGCCGCCTTGTCCAGGATCGGCCGGGCCAGTTCGGCGACGGCTTCAGGGATCCGGTCCGCGCCGCCGAGGCTTCCGACGGCGGCGGTGGCGAGCCTGCGCTGGAAAACGGGGTCCTGGCCCAGCGGCGCGGCCAGCGCGACGAAACCGTCTTCCCGGACGATGTTCCGGTCAACCCAGATTGCGGGAACAGCGACAGCCGCCATCAGGAGCCCGATGAGCACAGCAGCGGCCGAGACAAAAGTACGCAAGACAGAGTCCTAGGAAGTCGGAGGGATACTGCCATCCTACGGGTGCTGGCCCGGCGGGCTATAACGTCCGGCCCTGGTGGTAAAGCAATGGATAGAGTTGAAACAGACAAGTTCCAGCTGTCGGCCTGTGCCCCCTCCTGAGGAAACCCTGGGAAACGTACCTGCTGGCGGCTCCGCCCCGGCAAAGGAAACCAACGCAAATGCACACCGCACCCTCCGCCACCGGGTACAGGCATGTCTGAGGACCTGGCGGCGGCCACCACGCTCCCCGCCACGGCAGCGGAAACCAGCCCGGACAACCCCTGGCCGCTGCAGCTGCTGTCCCAGAAACTCAAGATGCACATCGACCGCGCACCCTCGGCCTGGGTTGAGGGCCAGGTCATCGAGCTGAACCGGCGCGGCGGCAACGCCTACCTGACCCTGCGGGACATCGACGCGGAAATTTCGCTGCCGGCATCGGTCTGGACCAATGTGCTGGACCGCCAGCAGACCCCGCTGGAACGGGGCTCCCGCGTGGTGGCCCTGCTCAAGGCCGAGTTCTGGCTCAAGACCGGACGGCTGAGCATGTCGGTGAAGGACATCCGGCCGGTGGGCCTCGGAGATCTCCTTGCCCGGATCGAACGGCTGCGCCAGGCCCTCGCGGCGGAGGGCCTGTTCTCGGACGCCCGCAAGAAACGGCTCCCCCTGCTCCCCCACCGGATCGGCCTGATCACCGGCCGCGACTCGGACGCCAAGAAGGACGTGCTGCGCAACGCGGCCCTGCGCTGGCCCGCCGTCGAATTCGAGATCCGCGAGGTCGCGGTCCAGGGCAACACCGCCGTCGCGCAGATCATCGCCGCGCTGCAGGAGCTTGACGCCCACCCCGTCGTTGACGTCATCGTGATCACCCGCGGCGGCGGAGCCCTGGAGGACCTGCTGCCGTTCAGCAACGAGGAGCTCATCCGGGCCGTGTCCGACGCCGCCACGCCGGTGGTGAGCGCGATCGGCCATGAGGCGGACCGGCCGATCCTCGACGACGTGGCAGACCTCCGGGCTTCGACGCCCACCGACGCCGCCAAGAGGATCGTTCCGGACGTCGTGGAGGAGCTCACCCGGGTGCGGCAGGCGCGGGACCATCTCCGCCGCGGCGTCACCCGGCTCGTGGAGCGGGAAACCGACCGGCTGGCCGCGCTGCGCTCCCGTCCGGTGCTGGCCTCCCCCGAAGTCATGGTCGGCACCCGGCTCGACGACGTCGAACGGCTCAAGGGCCGCTCCCATGCGGCCATCAACACCGCGGTGGTGCGGGCCGCGGACCAGCTGGTCCATCTCCGGGCGCAGGTCCGTGCACTGTCGCCGCAGAAGACCCTCGACCGTGGTTACGCCGTCGTGCAGCTCAGCGACGGGGAGTCACCGGTCCCCGGGACGCGCCGGGAGGTTGTCCGGCACCCCTCGCAGGCGCCGGCCGGAACCCCGCTGACGGTCCGCGTGGCCGGCGGCAGGTTCACCGCACAGTCCACCGGCGGCCAGGACCCCGCCGACAGCTGAACCGGCGGAACCCCGCCTGAATATTCCACCCTGAGCTTTCCATCAGAATGACCCGTCCCCGGGATGAAGCCAATAAACAAGGAGCACCACATGGCAGCAGAAACGAAGCCGAACGCCGATATCGACGCGCTGAGCTACGAGGACGCCCGCGAACAGCTTGTCGGCATCGTGGGCAGGCTGGAAGCCGGTGGCGCCAGCCTGGAGGAGTCCCTGGCGCTGTGGGAGCGGGGCGAGGCGCTGGCCAAGCGCTGTGAACAGTGGCTGGAAGGCGCCCGGAAGCGCCTGTCCGCCGCCCGGGACCAGGCCGCGCAGGACGGCTGAACCGGCGGACGGCCGCAGCCTGGCCGGCCGTCCGCGACCTGTCCGGCGGTAGCCGGCCGGCCGGTCAGGAGCGTTCGACCAGGTCCCGCTCCAGTTCTACGTCAAGGTCCGGGGCGGGCCACTGCAGCTTGAGGCCCTCCAGCGCGTCGAGCAGCAAGTGCTGCACGGCGATGCGGGCGTACCATTTCTTGTTGGCCGGAACCACGTGCCAGGGAGCCAGCTCGGAATTCGTCTTGTCGAAGGCCTTCTGGTAGGCGTCCATGTAGTCGTCCCAGAATGCCCGTTCCTTGAGGTCGTTGCTGCTGTACTTCCAGTGCTTGGCGGGGTCATCCAGCCGGGCCAGCAGCCGCGCCTTCTGTTCCTCGCGGCTGATGTTGAGCATGACTTTGACGATCCTGGTGCCCGCCGCCGTCTGCCTGGCCTCGAATTCGTTGATGGCGGAGTACCGCCGCTCGAGTTCTTCCGGGCTGGCCCAGCGGTGGACGCGGTGGATCAGGACATCCTCGTAGTGGGAGCGGTCAAAGACCCCCACGGCGCCGGCGGGCGGCACTTCCTTTTCGATCCGCCAGAGGAAGTCGTAGGACTTTTCCTCCGGGGTGGGCGCCTTGAAAGACCTGAGTTTGACCCCCTGCGGGTTCATCGCGCCCACGACGTGCTTGATGATTCCGCCCTTGCCTGCCGTGTCCATGGCCTGCAGGATGAGCAGGATGCGCTTGGTGCCGCCATACAGGGACTGGGCGAAGAGCCTTTCCTGCAGCCCCGCGAGTTTCTCATCCAGGTCGCCGAGCAGGAGCTCGCCGTCGGACTTGCCCCCCGGATAGCCGGGCGTTTCGTCCGGATCCGCGGCCTTGAGGCTGAACCCTTTCCCCACCTTGAGGAGGTCCGAGGGACGGTCCTTGAATTTCACGTCGTCTGCCATGCACTTGCCTCTTTCCGGATCACGAAGCGCCCCGCGACGAGGACACGGGACAGCAGGACAACGGCGCGGGCAAATCTCCCGTGCCGCGCTGCTGCCCCCAGACTAGTTGCCCTTGTAGCGGCTCAGGAAGTCCGCCATGCGGCCGATTGCCTCCTCGATGTCCTTGACGAGCGGCAGGGTGACCATGCGGAAATGGTCCGGCCGGACCCAGTTGAAGGCGCGGCCGTGGGAGACCAGGATCTTCTGCTCCCGGAGCAGGTCCAGGACGAACTTCTCGTCATCGCGGATGTGGTAGACCTCGGGATCCAGCTTCGGGAACAGGTACATCGCCCCGCGGGCCTGCTGGGTGCTGACGCCCGGGATGGCGTTGAGCATGTCGTAGGCCTTGTTCCGCTGTTCCAGCAGGCGTCCGCCCGGGAGGATCAGGTCCTGGATGCTCTGGTAGCCGCCGAGGGCCGTCTGGATGGCGTGCTGCGCGGGCACGTTGGCGCACAGGCGCATGTTGGCCAGCAGGTTGATGCCTTCGAGGTAATCCGCGGCATCCTTCTTCGGCCCCGAGATGGCCATCCAGCCCGCCCGGTAGCCGCACACCCGGTAGGCCTTGGACAGGCCGCTGAAGGTCAGGCAGAGCACGTCGTCGCCGGTGAGGCTGGCCATGTTCACGTGCACGGCGTCCTCGTACAGGATCTTCTCGTAGATCTCATCGGCGAACAGCACCAGCCCGTGCTTCTCGGCCAGCGCCACGATCTTCTTCAGCGTGCTTTCCGGGTAGACCGCGCCGGTGGGATTGTTGGGGTTGATCACCACGATGCCCTTGGTGCGCGGGGTGATCTTGGCTTCCAGGTCCTCGAGGTCGGGCTGCCAGCCGGACTCCTCGTCGCACAGGTAGTGCACGGGCCTGCCGCTGGCCAGGGCCACGGAGGCGGTCCACAGCGGGTAGTCCGGGGCAGGAATCAGGACTTCGTCGCCGTCGTCGAGCAACGCCATCAGCGACATCGTGATGAGCTCGCTCACGCCGTTGCCCAGGTAGATGTCGTCGACATGGATGTTCTGGATCCCGCGCGTCTGGTAGTACTGCGAGACGGCGGTGCGGGCAGAGAATATGCCGCGGGAGTCGCTGTAGCCCTGGGCGTGCGGCAGATGGCGGATCATGTCCACCAGGATCGCGTCCGGGGCTTCGAACCCGAAAGGGGCCGGGTTGCCGATGTTCAGTTTGAGGATGCGGTGACCCTCTGCCTCCATCTGCTGGGCGGCCTGAAGAATCGGTCCACGGATGTCGTAGAGGACATTATGAAGCTTGGTGGACTGCTTGAATTCTGCCATCCATCAAATATGCCATATCGGGGATGTACTTCCGTGAGACATCACTCACAGACACGGCGACGGCGGGCCGAGCCGCGGGGGCCCGGCGCCGCCGTCGCGCATCCAGCGCCGTGGGCGCTACTTCACGAGCCCCTTGTCCTTGAGCCACGCGGCCGCGGCATCCTTGGGGTTCTGCTTCTGGGTGCCGCTGACGGCCCGGTTGAGGTTGATCAGGTCATCGGTGGTGAGGATCCTGGACACGGCGTTGAGGGCGTCCTTCGCCTTGTCCGTCATCTTGGCCTTGTTGTACAGGGGCAGGACCTGCTGGGCGATGAAGTTGTTCTTCGGGTCCTCCAGCACCACGAGGTCGTTGTCCGCAATGGACGGGGTGGTGGTGTAGATATCGGCCACCTGGACCTGGTCCGAAAGCAGTGCCTTGAGCGTGACGGCGCCGCCGCCGTCGCTGAACGGCTCAAGCTTCTTGGGCTCGCAGCCGTAGTTCTTCTTCAGTCCCGGCAGTCCGTAGGCGCGCTCGGCGAAGGTCGCCGGCGCACCCACCACGATCTGGCTGCAGACCTTGGCCAGGTCCTCGATGGACTTCAGCTGGTACTTCTCCGCGGTGGCCTTGGTGACCACCATGGCGTCCTTGTCCTCGGCCTTGGCGGCATCGAGCACGGCGAGGCCCTCGGGGAGTTTGGCCGGGAGCGCCTTGGCGATGTCCGCGGCCGAGACCTCCGTGGCGTCCTTGTTCACGTGCAGCAGCAGGTTGCCGCTGTAGTCGGGGATGACGTCCACCGACCCGTCCTGCACGGCCTTGAAGTACACCTCGCGAGAACCGATGTTGGGCTTGGTGCTGGCGGTCACGCCCGCGGCGTTCAGCGCCCCGGCATAGACCTCGGCGATGATCTGGCTCTCGGGGAAATCGGCCGAACCGACGACGAGGGCCCCGCCGGATCCGGTCGATGCACCGCCCGTGGCGGGGGCCGAGGACAGCGGATTGGATGAGCCTCCGCAGGCGGACAGGGCCAGCGCCAGTCCTACGCCGGCGGCCAGGCCACCGAATGCGCGCCTGCCAAGTGCCCGTGGGCGGGATTCCTTCATGACATACCTCCTTTAACAACAGCCTCCGCGGTCACGGGGTCTGTGAGATCAACCGCAGCCTGCTGGCTCCGGTTCGACTGGGACGAGGCCCCCGGTGACAGGAACAGCCTCTGGAAAAGTGCCAGGAGAAGGTCGACGGCGATGGCGAGGCCCGCGATGAGCAGCGAACCGCCGAGCATCTGCGGGAAGTCGGAGAGCACGAGGCCGTCGAACAGGTAACGGCCCAGGCCGCCGAGGTTGATGTAGGCCACCACCGAGACGGTGGCGATCACCTGGAGCACCCCGGTCCGGAACCCGCCGAACATCACCGGCAGCGCGTTGGGGAATTCGGCGCGGAAGAGCACCTGGAGTTCGGTCATGCCCATGGCCCGGGCGGCGTCCACGACGTTCCGGTCGACACTGGAGATTCCCGCGTAGGTGCCGGCGAGCAGGGGCGGGACGGTGAGGATCACGAGGGCCCAGATCGGCGGCATGAGCCCGATCCCGGCCAGCAGGACGAAGAGGGTGAGCAGTCCCAGGGTGGGCAGGGCGCGGAGGGCGCCCGCGAGGGCCACGACGGCGACCCTCCCGCGCCCGGTGTGCCCCACGTACAGGCCGATCGGAATGGCGATGGCGGTGGCGATCAGCATGACGAGCCCCGTGTACTGCAGGTGTTCGGCCAGCCGTGCCGGGACCCCGGCGGCGCCGGCCCAGTGGGCCGGGTCGGCGAGCCAGTCGAAGGTGTCCGTGACGACGTTGCTCATGCGCCGCCGCCTCCGGCCTGTGCGTCTGAAAACCGCGTTGCCGCGGCGGCAGGGCCGGTCCTGCCAGGGCCGGTCTTGCCGGGGCCGGCCTTGCCGGGGCTCGCGCCGGAACCTGCGTGGGGCCTTGCTGCCGCGCCGCCGGGTGCCGCGCCGGCCCGCGTCCACGGGGTCAGCAGCCGCTCCAGCAGCACCAGGACGGCGTCCATCAGGAGAGCGAGGATCAGGATGGCGATGATGCCCACCACCACCTCGGTGACGAAGTCGCGCTGCAGGCCGGAGGTGAAGAGCAGGCCGAGGTTCCCGATTCCGAGCAGCGCGGCGACGCTCACGAGCGAGATGTTGCTGACCGAGACCACCCGCAGGCCGGCAAACATCACGGGCAGGGACAGCGGGAGGTCGATCTGGAGGAAACGGGCGACGGGTTTGAACCCCATCGCGACCGCGGCCTGGCGGAGATCCTCATCCACGGAATCAAACGCATCCAGGGCCGCACGGACCAGCAGGGCGACGGCGTAGATGGTCAGTGCCACCACCACGTTGACGGGGTCCAGGATCCGCGTGCCGATGATGGTGGGCAGGATGATGAAGAGCGCCAGGGAGGGGATCGTATAGAGCAGTGAGGACGCCGTCACGACCACCGAACGCAGGGCCTTGTTCTGCCGGGCGAACTGGGCAAGCGGGATCGAGATCAGCAGGCCGAAAACCATCGGGAGGACGGCCAGCGCGAGGTGCTGGCCGGCCAGCGTGAAGACCTGCCCGCTGTTGGCCAGGAACCAGTCCATCAGAGCGCGCCCTGGCGGACACGGCGGCCGGCTTCAATCACGGCCAGCACTTCGGCGGCCTGGATCACGCCGGCCACCCTGCCCTCCGCGTCAACGGCGACGCCGAGGCCCGACGGCGAGGACAGCGCGGCGTCCAGCGCCCGCCGGAGGGTCTCACCCTTGCGGAACAGGGACCCGCCCGGAACCATCACCGGGCCGGCTCCCGTGGCGCGGCCCGGACCCGCCCAGCCAAGCGGGCGCCGCCCGGCGTCGACCACCAGCTTCCAGCCGTCGTTCCAGTTGCCGTCCGGCGGGCCGCCGTCGTGCTCGAGCTCCGCGGGGGTGAGGGTGCTGACCTCATGGATGGTGACGCCGTCGGAGGGGCTGAACGCGAGATGCCGGAACCCGCGGTCCCGGCCCACGAAGGACGCCACGAAGTCGTTGGCCGGGGCGCGCAGGATCTCCTCGGGAGTGGCGTACTGCGCCAGTTTTCCGCCGACGCCGAACACGGCCACCTTGTCCCCCAGGACCGTGGCCTCGTCAATGTCATGGGTGACGAAGACAATGGTCTTGGCCAGGTCCCGCTGCAGGCGGAGGAGTTCCTTCTGCAGTTCGTCGCGCACCACCGGGTCCACGGCGCTGAACGGCTCGTCCATGAGGAGCACGGGCGGATCTGCCGCCAGCGCCCTTGCCACTCCCACGCGCTGCTGCTGGCCGCCGGAGAGCTGGGAGGGATACCGCTTGCCGAGCGAGGGCGCCAGCCCGACGACCTCAAGCAGCTCCTGGGCGCGCCTGCGGGCGTCCGTCCTGGACACCCCGTTGAGCCGGGGGACGGTGGCGATGTTGTCCAGCACGGAACGGTGCGGCATCAACCCGGAGGACTGCATCACGTAGCCCATGGACCGCCGCAGCCTGGCCGCGGGCACCGAGGTCACGTCCTCCCCGCCCACGGTGATGGTTCCCGACGTCGGCTCGACCATGCGGTTGATCATCCGCAGCGAGGTGGTCTTTCCGCAGCCCGAGGGGCCGACGAAGACGGTGATGGCGCCCTGGTCGATGGACATGGTCAGGTCATCCACGGCAGGCTGCCCGCCCTGGTACCGCTTCGTGACGCTCTGGAACTCGATCATGGCTTCAGCCATTTCCGGCCTTACCTAACTGTTGGCGGCAACATCGGACGGTCCAGCCAACTGATCATAGGCCTGCTGATTTTTGGCTGTAAAGACAGGTAAGGGCCCGCGTCAGGAAAGTTTGCCGTCCAGCGGCCGTTCGCGGTAAAGCCGCAGGGCGGCGTCCACCAGCGAGACCCGGTTCAGTTCCGCCACCTCCGCGAGCGGGATCCAGGCCGCATGCGTGGTGCTGCCGTTCACCTCGTGGCGCAGCTCCCCGCCGGTAATCCTCGCCTCATAGACCAGGCGCAGCGACTGGAAGTCCCGCTCGCCGCCGTCGATCCGGATCTCGGCGGGCCAGTGCCCGACGTCGATGCCCAGCATGGTGCCGATTTCCGCGTGGTATCCGGTTTCCTCGTAGATCTCCCGGCGGCACCCGTCCACCGGGTGCTCGGCCAGGTCCAGGCCTCCGCCGGGGAGGGTCCAGCCCTCTTTTCCGCCCTGTTTCCAGTACGCCAGCAGGATGGAGCCGTCGCGGATGATGACGGCGTAGGCGGCCGGGCGGGTATCGAAGTTCAGGCTCATCAGACCAGCGTAGCCGGGTCCTCAGCCCTGTTCGGCCACGAGCTGGAGCACACCGAAGACGGGCTCCCGGTCCAGGACCCGGACATCGCTGATGCCCGCGGCGGCCAGTGCCGCGCGGAACGAGTCCTGCAGGCGCGGAACGTTCATACCGAGTCCGCCGCCGAGGATCACGGGGCCGTCGATGCCGAGTTGCCTGACAGTCTGCTCCGCGAGCCCGGCCAGGTCGCGGCCGGCGTGGTCCACGAGTTCCCGGCTCGCGGAGTGGCCGGCGGCGGCAGCGTCGACCACGAGCCGGGCCCGCTCGGCCCAGTACCGGCGTCCGGTGGCCGGTGAATGGAAGAGCGCGATCAGTTTGTTGGGCTCATCCACCCCGCAGGAGTCCAGCAGCGCCGTGGTCAGTTCGTCCGGTTCCAGCCCCTGGTTCATCCGGCGCAGGCTGTGGCGGACCGCCTCGCGGCCCAGCCAGTAGCCGCTGCCCTCGTCGCCCAGGAGATAGCCCCAGCCGCCGGCGCGGGCCTCCTCGCCGAGGCTGTTCCGGCCCCAGGCCGCCGATCCCGTGCCGCCGATCACGGCGACGCCGGTGCTGGCGCCCCCGGCGGCCAGCAGGAGCCGCGAATCGTGGACCACGGTGATCCGGGCGCCCGGGGCATGGGGGGCGATCAGCGCGGCGAGCGCCGCCGCGTCATCCTCGGTGTCGATGCCGCCGGCTCCGGCGTACACCCGGGACACGGCTCCCCCGCCGATCCTGGCGAACAGCTCCGCGAGGTGGCGGGCCGCCTCCTCGCGGCTGACGTTCTGGACGTTCGAGCTTCCCACCGACTCGTCGGCGGCCGGTATGCCGTCCTCGAACCGCACACCGCGGGTCTTCGTCCCGCCGATGTCCAGGCCAATCACGACGCCGGCGACTCCTCCGCCGGCGGGGCCGGGCATCGCAGCGCCGGCAGGGCCGGGCCCCGCAGCACCTGCAGGGCCGGACCCCGGCGCCGGGGTGGACGATGAGGACCGGGCAGGGCGCGCCGGCGGGATGTCAGAATGGGTCATCAGAACAGCCTACTGAATCGCCCCCAGGAGCCAGCCATGCCGCATGCCCTCTTCGGTACCCGCATCATTGCGGCCCCCATGGCCGGCGGGACGTCCACCCCGGCCTTCGTCGGCGCCGTGCACGCCGCCGGCGGCCTGGGGTTCCTCGCCGCCGGCTACAAGAGTGTCGAGGCCATGCAGGCGGAGATCCGCAGCACCCGGGCCGCCGGGGTGCGCTTCGGGATGAACCTCTTCGTCCCGGACCGGGCCCAGCTGGAGCCGTCCGCCGCCCTGAGGGCGCTGCTGGCGGAGTACAGGTCCCGGCTGCAGGCGGATGCCAAACGTTACGGTGTGGAGCTCCCGCCGATCCGGCTCGACGACGACGACGCCTGGCAGGATAAGGTCGCGGCGCTGCTGGAGGACCCGGTGGAGCTGGTCAGTTTCACGTTCGGGCTGCCGGGTCCGGACGTGGTGCGCGCGCTCCGGCGGGCCGGCTCCGCGGTGATCGCCACCGTCACCACCCCGGCCGAAGCGCTGGAGGCCGCCGGGCAGGGCGTCGACGCGCTCGTGGTCCAGCACGTGAGCGCCGGAGGCCACAGCGCGGCGTTCCAGCCGGGCGCCGGCGGTGGCGGCCCGGGTGGCGGCCAGCCGGGCACGACGGCGGAGCTGGTCGCCCGGGTGCGGTCCGCCGTCGGACTCCCCTTGGCCGCTGCCGGCGGGGTGATGGACCGGGCAGACGTGGACGCCGCAGTGGCTGCGGGAGCGCAGGCTGCCCAGCTGGGCACCGCGTTCCTCCGGACGGATGAGAGCGGCGCCCGGCAGCTGCACAAGGACGCCCTGGCCAGCCCGCACTTCTCAGAGACGCAGCTCACCGCCGCTTTCACCGGCCGGCAGGCCCGGGCACTGGTCAACGAGTTCGTCCGGGACCACGCCGATGCCCCGGAGGTCTATCCGGCCGTCCACCACCTGACCGCCCCGCTGCGTGCGGCGGCGGCGGCCGCCGGGGACCCGGAGCGGCTGAACCTCTGGGCCGGCACGGGCTGGCAGCGGGCGCAGTCCGGCCCGGTCGCCGGCATCCTGGCGGGGCTGCTGGCGGACGACTGACCGTGCGGATGACGTCCCGCCGCCGGCCCCGGGCGCACGGTGCCCCGGGCTCGCCGCCGGGCTCGCCGGAAAGCTGCGGGGTCGCCGCACGCTTCCGGCGACCCCGCAGGGTTTCCGGCGAATTGGCCGCACGGCTCCTCGCGCGGCGCCGTGGGCGGTCAGCTTCCCGAGCGTTCGCGCACGAATCCGGCCAGCAGCGCCGGCCCCTCGGTGAGCACGAGTTCCCGGAACAGGCGCAGCGCGTCAGGCTCGGCGTCGGCTCCGCCCGGGCGTTCCCGCCAGGCCACGCCGATCTCGCGGAAGGCCAGGGCTGACTCCAGCGGGATCTCCACCCAGCCCAGGTCGCCCTGCCGCTCCGCCGTGTGGCGGCCGGGCGCCAGGCCTCCGGGCGGCAGGATGCTGACGCCGAGTCCGGCCGAGACGAGGCCGCGGACCGTGTGGGTATCCTGGCTTTCGAAGGCGATGCGGGGCCGGAACCCGGCTTCCCGGAACAGGGCATCGGTCAGCGAGCGCATCCCGTAGCCGGGTCCGAGCGCCACGAACGGATCCTGCCGGACATCGGCCAGCTTCGCGCCCGCGCGTCCCGCCAGAGGATGGCGGTGATGCACGACGAGCCGCAGCGGTTCCCGGTACAGGGCTGCCGAGGCGATCCTCCGGCCGGGTGCCGCGACGGGAGCTGTCAGGGCCAGGTCGGCGGCGCCCGCGGCCAGCTCCGCGAGGCAGCCGTCCCTGGCACCCTGGCTGAGGTCGAAGGCCGTCTGCGGGTGCCGGTTCCGGAAGGCGCTGATCAGCAGCGGCAGGGTCGCCTCGCCGAACGTGTGCTGGAAGGACACGGCGATTCTGCCCCGCACCACGTCCGACTCGTGCCGGACCAGGTCAAGTCCGGCCTGGAATCCGGCCAGCGCGGCCTCGATGTGGGGCAGGAGGGCCCTGGCCGCGGGCGTCAGCCGCACCCCCCGCCCGTCCCGGACCAGCAGTTCGGTGCCCACGATGGCACTCGCACGGGAGACGGCCCGGCTGACCGTCGACTGCGGCAGTCCCAGCACCTCGGCGGTGGCCGTGACGTGCTGGGTGCGCCCGAGCTCGGCCAGCAGCGGCAGGAGCGGCAGCAGCTGCACGAGTTGTTTGTGTTCCACGTCCATGCCCCGGCCCGCCCCTCGGTCGTTGTCCATCGTCCTGCACCGTCCTGAACCGTTGCAAATTACAGATTGATTCTATGGAAATCATGCATTGGATGCATACCTCAGGAAGGATCTAGTCTGGAGGCATGCCCCGCTTTCCCAGACAGCACGGACCCGCCCCGACGTTCCAGCCCGGGGCAACCGGTTGGGCCGGACATCCGAAGGGGTCCGCGGCGTACCGGAGGATCCTTGCCGGACTGGCCTTCGCCGGCGTCGCGACGTTCGCCCAGCTGTATTCCACCCAGGCGGTGCTGCCCATCATGGCGGCGGACCTGCAGGTCACGGCGGCCGAAGCGGCGCTGACCATTTCCCTCGCGACGGTGGGACTGGCGGTGACGGTGCTGCCGTGGTCGTTCCTGGCCGACCGGATCGGCCGGGTCCGGGCCATGATGTGGGGCATCTGCGCCGCGACCGTCCTGGGGCTGCTGGTCCCGCTGGCCTCCAGCTTCCCGCTGCTCCTGGGCCTGCGGATGCTCGAGGGCATGGCGCTGGGCGGCATCCCGGCCATCGCGATCGCCTACCTCAATGAGGAGGTCAACAAGGCCCACGCCGCCATGGCCGCCGGAAGCTACGTCGCCGGCACAACCCTGGGCGGGCTCGCCGGGCGCCTCGTGGCCGGCGTCGTCGGAGAACTGTGGGGCTGGCGGGCCGCCGCCCTGGCGGTCTCCATCCTGGCCGCCGCCGCTGCTGTCCTGTTCCTGGTCCTCGTGCCGCAGGCCCGGGGATTCGCGGCAGCGTCCGCCAGCGGCTTCCGCGGGGCGCTCCGGACCCTCGCGGGGCACGCCGGGAATCCGCGGCTGCTGGCCCTGTACATCCAGGCCTTCCTGCTGATGGGCGGCTTCGTGGCCGTCTACAACTACCTGGGCTTCCGCCTTTCCGGCGAGCCTTTCAGCCTGCCGGCCACCGCCATCAGCCTGATCTTCCTGGCCTACCTCTCCGGAACGGTCTCCTCCCGCTGGGCCGGCGGGCTGACCCTCAGGTTCGGCCGGCGCACCGTCCTGATCTCCGGGACCGTCCTCATGGTGGCCGGCCTCGCCCTGACCCTGACCCAGGTGCTGGCCCTCATCCTCGCGGGCCTGCTGCTGTTCACCGGCGGCTTCTTCGCGGCGCACAGCATCGGCGCGGGCTGGACCGGAGTCATTGCCACGACGGGCCGGGCGCAGGCGGCCTCGCTCTACAACCTCGCCTACTACCTGGGCTCCAGCGTCATCGGCTGGGCCGGCGGCCTGGTCTTCCAGTCGCTTGGCTGGACCGCCCTCGCCCTCGCCGTGATCGGGCTGGCGTGCACGACGGCGGTGATCACCGCCGTCGTGCATCCCGCCGCCGGCGCCCCGAAACCGGTTCCGGGCAGCTAGCGCGTGGCCTCGATGGCCTGGACGAGATCGGCCACGATGTCAGAGGGATCCTCGAGTCCCACCGACATGCGCAGCAGGCTGGCGTTCGGCCTGGCGTCGGCCGCCACCGGGCGGTGGGTCAGCCCGGCCGGGTGCTGGATCAGGGTGTCGATACCGCCGAGCGAGACGGCGTGCGTGATCCATCCGACGGCTGAGGGGATCCGCTCGGCGTGCTCGGCGCCGGCAAGCTCGAACGCCACGAGGGAACCCGGGCCGGACATCTGTGTGCCGACCAGGCCCTGCGGATCGCACTCCGGCAGGCCCGGGTAGTAGACACGCTGCACCAGTCCATGTTCGGCCAGGGCGGCGGCGACCTTCTGCGCGCCGGCCTGCTGGGCGCGCACGCGGACGGGCAGCGTCGCCAGTCCCCGGTGCAGCAGGTACGCCGGCCACGGGGTCAGGATGCCCCCTGTGACAGCCCGGATCCGGCGCAGCCTGCTGGTCCATTCGGGGCCGGCGGCCACCACGCCGCCCATCGCGTCACCGTGCCCGCCGAGGAACTTCGTGGCACTGTGCATCACCATGGCGGCGCCATGCCTGAAGGGCTGCTGCAGGACCGGGCTGGCAAAGGTGTTGTCCACCAGCAGCGGGACGCCGTCGGCCGCAGCGGCCACCCGGGCGATGTCCACCAGCTCCAGGCTGGGGTTCGCCGGCGTTTCCAGGACCACCAGGCCGGTGTCCGGCCGCAGCGCACCATGGACGCCTTCCGGCGTCGTGAAGGTGACCTCGTTGCCCAGCACGCCCGAGGCCAGCAGATGGTCGCTGCCGCCATACAAGGGCCGCACCGCCACCACGTGTTTCCTGCCGGTCGCCACCACGGCGAGCAGCACGGCGCTGAGCGCGGCCATGCCGGTGGCAAAGGCCACCGCCTCGGGGGCGTCTTCGAGGACGGCGACGCCCTCTTCGAAGCGGGCCACGGTGGGGTTCCACAGGCGCTGGTAGACGGTGCTCTGGCCCTCCAGATGCGTTCCGCCGGCGGCCATGTGCTCGTAGGCCAGGCCGCCGTCGTGCACGGAGGACAGCGGCGCCGTGGTGGAGAGGTCGATGGGCACCGCATGTACGCCCAGTGCGGTGAGTCCGTTGCGGCCGGCGTGGACGGCCAGCGTGTCGTGAGATAGCACGTTGCTCCTTATGAATATTCGCCCTTGAATACGCCCAGTATCTGGCAATAATTCGGGATCTTACAGAGCTTGTAAATGGAACTGCCGGAATGGGGCGTTTATGATGAACTGATGACACTTCAAGGAGGATCCGTGAGCAGCAGTGCGAAGAATATTCGGCCAGCCGGCGCCGGCGAGCCGCTGGACGCCATCGATGAGCGGCTGCTCGCGGCGCTGGTGGCCGATGCGCGCATCTCGAACAAGCAACTCGCCGAGCAGGTGGGGATCGCGCCGTCCACGGCCCTGATGCGCACCAGGGCCCTCTCGGAGCGCGGGATCATCCAGGGGTTCGAGGCGAAGCTCAGCCTGTCCGCGATCGGCCGCTCGGTCCAGGCGCTGATTGCCGTCCGCCTCCGCGCCCACGACCGCGAGCAGATCGACCGCTTCACCGCCCGCGTTCCCAAGCTGCCCGCGGTGCTCTCGACCTTCCACACCTCGGGTTCGGTCGACTACCTGCTGCACATCGCGGTGGCCACCACGGAGGATCTGCGCGACTGGGTGCTGGACAACCTGGCCACGGATCCCGTGGTGGGCCATACCGAGACCACCCTGGTCTTTGACCATATCCAGGGCAACCACGGCCCGCTGCCGGAATAGCCCGCCGGACCACGCTGCCGGACGAGCCGCGGCGGCCGCGGCGGCTGGCCGGCGTCAGGACCGCCGGCGCAGCGCCGTGCGGAGGGTGACAGCCGCCAGCGTGAACGCCGCAATTGAACACAGCACGACGAAGCCGGCCACGGCCGCCTGGAGGCCGAAGGCTGCCGCCGCGAGTCCCAGCCCGATGACGGGGAATGCACTTCCGAGGTACGTGATGACGTAGACGGTGCTGATGATCTGGGCGTGACGGGCCGCCTCGACCTTGCCCGCGACATCGTTGAAGACGGTCCGGAAGGCGATGCCCTGCCCGATCCCGGCGGTGATGCTGGCCAGGATCAGCAGCCAGGGGCCGCTCCACGCGGCGGCCGCGGCGATCAGCAGCACGGACGCCCCGAGCACGGCCAGGCCCGCGGGAACCACGAAGCTGCCACGCACAGCCAGCAGTTGGCTGAGCGCGGAGGATCCGAGCGTGAGCCCCGCCAGCAGCCCGATCAGGGGCCGTGAATCGGCGTGGACGATCTGCGCGAAGTACCCGGGCGCGAGTGAGAGGCAGAAGCCGAAGACCGCGAAGCTGAGGAACCCGACGGCCGAGGCCAGCCAGAAGGATCCCAGGGCCGCGCGGGAAACGGAGGGGCGGCGGGGCGCCAGGACCTTCAGCGGCTGCGGACCGGCAGCCTGGCTGATGGCGGGGCGCGCCTTGAGCAGGTACAGCGGGACCAGCAGGGCGGCCAGCAGGAAGGAATGCAGGTAGTACGGCGTGGACGTCGGCCCGGGCAGGAGCGAGAGGACTCCCCCGATGGCCGGCCCGGCGGCGACCCCGCCGGCGGAGGCCAGGAGGGTGAACCGCGAGGCCCATTCGGGCCGGCTTGGCAGCAGCTCACGCAGGGCGGCGGAGCTCGCGCCGGTGGCAAGCGCCACCGCGATGCCCTGCAGCGCCCGGCCGGCGGAGAGCGCCAGCAGGCTGTCCGCCGTGGCGAAGACGGAGCCGCCGGCGAGGCCCACCAGCACAGCCAGCACGAGGGCAGCCCGGCGGCCGATGTGGTCCGACCAGTGGCCGGTCAGCATGAGCGTGGCCACGAGGGCCAGCACGTAGGCGGAGAAGGCCACCGTGACGTCCAGCGCGGTGATGCCAAGCTTCGCCTGCAGCAGCGGGTAGAGCGGGGTGGCCAGATTCGCGCCGACGAGCAGCGTGAAGATCACGACGCCGGCCACGGCCAGCCGTGCCGTGGTGGAAGCGTCCCAGCCCCGGCGTGCAGCCGTGGCGGGGCGCATGCGGAGTTCGCTGAAGACAGTCATGTCGGTGCCCTTGCGTGGTGCCGGGCCGCGCTTTCCCTCTTGTGGAGGAACCAGCCGGCCCGATTGAAGATTGATACCTACAGAATGAGGCACCAGCGACGAACCGGATTATGTTTTGTGCCAAAATTGATCAAAACAGTCAATCGTGGGCCGCCACAGTGAGCCGGAGTGATGATGTGAACAGCCTGGACCCCACCGACCTGAAGATCCTGCTGGAACTGATCCGGGATCCGCGGATCCAGATCGGCGAGCTGAGCGAAAACCTCGGGATCGCGCGGAACACCGCCCAGTCCCGGGTGCGCCGGATGCTGCGCTCCGGCCTGCTGCACGACGGCGGCCGGGAGATCGACCTCGAGGCGGTGGGCTACGACGTCGTCGCCTTCGTGACGATCGAGGTGACCCACCGGGAGCTCGACGGGGTGGTGGGTGCCCTGCGCCTGATCCCGCAGGTCCTCGAGGTCCACGAGATCTCGGGCCGCGGCGATGTCTGGTGCCGGGTGGTGGCCACGGACACGCACGGCCTGCAGTCCGCCTTGCGTTCCATCCTCAGGATCAAGGGCGTGATCCGGACGGAGACCGTGCTGGCCCTGCACACGCACATCCCGTACCGCACGGAGCCGCTCATCAGCCGGCTGGCCCAGGGCAGCGCGCTGGCGCCCGGCCGCGCGAAGTGATGCACGGCACCGCTGCCGCAGGCTGGATAATTGGCCCGTGACTATCATCGATAACGCCGTCTACGTTGACGGCGTCCGCAGTGCCGAGCCGCAGAGCCTCGAGCAGACTTTCGAGACCCTGGCCAGGCACGGCGGCATGGCCTGGATCGGGCTGTACCGGCCGACGGAAAGCGAGATGGCCGCCGTCGCGGCCGAGTTCGGCCTGCACGAACTGGCCGTGGAAGACGCCATCTCCGCGCATCAGCGGCCCAAGCTGGAGCGCTACGGCGACAACCTGTTCACGGTGCTGCGGCCGGCCCGGTATCTGGATGACACCGAAACGGTGGAGTTCGGCGAACTGCACGTCTTCACCGGCAAGAACTTCGTCGTCACGGTCCGGCACGCCGAAACGGGCAGCGTCGCGCAGGTCCGCCGCCGGCTGGAGGGGCGGCCGGACCTCCTGGGCCACGGCCCCGAGGCGGTCCTGTATGCCCTCGTGGACCAGGTCGTGGACGACTATGTCCCGGTCGTCCTCGGGCTGGAAAATGACATCGACGAGATCGAGGACCAGCTCTTCAGCGGCGATCCCAGGGTATCCCGGCGCATCTATGAGCTGGCCCGGGAAGTCATCCAGTTCCAGCGCGCCCTCCACCCGCTCCCTGCCATGATGCAGCTGCTGCGGCGCGGGTTCGAGAAATACGGGGTGGACACGGAGCTCCAGCACAACCTCCGGGACGTCGAGGACCACGTGGAGCGCCTGATCTCCCGCGCCGATTCCTTCCGCGACCTGCTGCAGAACGCCCTCACCCTCGACGGAACGCTGACGGCAAACCGCCAGAATGAGGCCAGCGCGAAGCAGAATGAGCAGGTCAAGAAGATCTCCTCCTGGGCGGCGATCTTCTTTGCGCCCTCCTTCGTGGCGGGCGTCTACGGCATGAACTTTGACCATATGCCGGAACTGCATTGGGCCCTGGGCTACCCCATGGCGATCGGCCTGATGGCGGCCACGGCGGCGCTGATGTACGGAATCTTCAAGAAGAAGGGCTGGCTGTAGCCCTGTCCCGGCGTGCCACTACGATATCTGCCCCTACCGTATCTGCCCCTGCTGTATCTTCCCCTAAAGGGAGGTCCGCCGGTTGCGCGCCAGGGCCACGAGCCGGGAGAACGCCAGAATGAAGACCGCCTCGATCAACACCATCAGCCCGAGCAGCAGCCACTGGCCGCTGCCGACGAAGGCGACCGCCCCGATGAGGACCAGCGTGGTTCCGAGGACCAGCGCATAGACGGCGAAGCCGAGCGCCACGCGGGCGCTGCGCACCCCCGTGCGGAAGCCGAACCCCTGGGGCTCGCCGCCGGGGTACCCTCCGATTCGGTCGGGGCCTGCGGGCTTGAGCCTGTCGAACTCTTCCCAGGGGTCCCGGTCCTGATCCTGCTCGGTCATAGTTTCATTATCCCGCGGATCCGGCGGTTCTGCAGTGTCCGCAGGCCCTCAGGCGGCGCGCACGTCGATTTCACCGCGTTCTGCGCCATCGGCGCCGAAGACGAGGTGCCGGTTGGCGATCTTTTCGGTGAAGAAGCGGTCGTGGCTGACCACCACGACGGCGCCGGGGAAGTGGAGCAGCGCCCGCTCCATGACCTGGGTGCTGGACATGTCCAGGTGGTTGGTCGGTTCGTCCAGCAGCAGCACGGAGGCTCCGGAGAGCAGGCATTGGGCCATGGCGACACGCGCCTGCTGGCCGCCGGAGAGGTTTCCGATCCGCTGCTTGAGGTCGGCCTCGGAGAACTGGAACATCGTCAGGAAGCGGTTCACCGACTTTTTCGTCGCCGTGAAGGCGAGGCTGCCCGGCATCGCATTGACGGCGTGGGTGACCGTGTCGTCCGGGTCGAGGTCCTCGAGCACCTGGTTGTAGGACACCACGGAAGTCCCGGCGGCCCACGCCACCGTGCCGGAATCGGCGGGTTCCTCCCCGGTCAGCACGCGCAGCAGGGTGCTCTTGCCGCTGCCGTTCGACCCCAGGACGGCAATCCGGTTGCCCCGCCTGATTTCCAGGCTCAGCCCTGTGAAGAGTGCCTTCCCGCCGTAGGACTTTCCGAGCCCTTCGATGCGGCACAGCACGTCCTTGACGTGCAGGCCCCCGTAGATCTCGGTGATGATCTGGTCCACGGGCCGGGGTGCCCGGGACTTCTTGATCCGGGCCAGCTGGTTGCCCAGGCTGCTGCCGGCCGCCTTCGCGGCCTCACGGCGGTCGGCGATGCCCTCGGCCTCGAACGCCAGCAGTTCGGACTCGTGCACGAACTGCGCCTCGAGGGTCTTGAGCCGGAACTGTTTCTGGATGACGTACTCACCGAAATTGCCGGGGTACTCGTGGAGGTGGAAGTTCTCCACCTCGATGATCCGGGTGACGACGGCGTCCAGGAACTTCCGGTCATGCGAGACGATGACCGCGGCGCCCCGGAAGTCCCGGAACCAGGCCTCGAGCCACTCGACGCCGGCCACGTCCAGGTAGTTGGTGGGCTCGTCCAGCAGCAGCACGTCGGGGGCCTCGAGCAGGATTTTAGCCAGGGCCGCGCGGTTGCGCCAGCCGCCGGAGAGTTCGTCGATCGCGCAGACGCGGTGGGCCTCGTTGAACCCGAGCGTGGTCAGTACGGTGTCGATGCGCCGTTCGTAGTCCCAGCCGTCGAGGCGGTCCATGTCCTCGAACAGGCCGGCCTGGCGGTTGACCAGCCGGTCCAGTTCCGCGGCGTCCGAGGGGTCCGCCGCGATGTCGGCGTCGATCGAGGCCAGCTCGGCTTCAATGGACTTGATGTCGGAGAACAGCCCGTCAAGCACGTCCGTGATCGTGGCGTCGCCGTTCAGCTCGGAGAACTGCGAAAAGTACCCCACCTTCGTCCCCAGTTCAAGGGTGACGGTACCGGTGTCCGGCGCCACCTGGTCAAGGATCAGCTTCAGGATGGTCGACTTTCCCGAGCCGTTCCTGCCGATCAGCCCGACCCTGTCCTTCGCTTCGAGGCGGAAAAACGCCTCCCGCAGGATCTGTGTGTTGTCGAAGCGGACGCTGACGTCTTGCAGCCGGATCAGGCTCATGGGTGTTTCTCTCTCGAATGGGGGTTGTGAGGCCGGGAACGGCATTGCGCGACTTCGCGGCGGGGGCGGGACTAGCGGGGAACGAGCCGCCACAGGGAGGTGACCTCGGCAGCGCGCGCCTCGAACAGCGGATCGCTGCGGTCGGATGCCTTCGGATGTGTTGGCTTGGTGTCGAGCCGTTCCAGCACCGTCAGCCCGGCCGAGTCAATCGCGGACAGCAGATCGTTCCGGGACCGCAGGCCAAGGTGCTCGGCCAGGTCCGAGAGGACGAGCCAGCCCTCGCCCCCCGGCTCCAGATGGTCGGCGAGCCCGTTCAGGAAGCGGAACAGCATCCGGCTGCCGGGGTCGTAGACGGCGCTGTCCAGGGACGAATGCGGCGTGGCCGGAATCCACGGCGGGTTGCACACGATGAGCGGTGCGCGTCCGGGCGGGAACATGTCGGTCAGTACGGCCTCGGCGCGGTCCTGCACCCCGAGGTTCCGGAAATTCTCGCGGGCGCAGGCGATGGCACGGGGTTCGTTGTCCGTTGCCACCACGCGGCGGACGCCGCGGCGGGCGAGGACGGCGGCAAGCACTCCGGTGCCCGTTCCGACGTCGAACGCCAGCGTGTCGGCTGGCAGCGCAGCGGCGGCCACGAGGTCCACATACTCGCTCCGGGTCGGGAAGAACGTGCCGTAGTGCGGGTGGATGCGGCCCTTCAGGGCGCCGACGTAGACGCCGTTCCGTCGCCACTCGTGGGCTCCGATTGCGCCCACCAGCTCATGCAGGGACACAATCGAAGGTTCGCCGATTGCGCCGTACGCCTCGGCGACAGTCTCGCGGAGATCCGGGGCCCGCCGCAGCGGCACCACGGCGCCCGGATCCAGCGGAACCAGGAGCAGGCCGAGAATGCGTGCACGATGCGAGCGGGACTGGCGATATCGGTAGAACCCATCGGCCGGAGTGCCGGCGGCCTTCTTCGTTCCGGCGCCCAGACGGCGGTCCATGGCGTTGAGGATCTGCCGTGCGTTGTGGAAGTCACCGTGCCAGAGCATCGCGATGCCCTGGGACGCCATCCGGTTCGCGTCGTCGGCCGTGAGCGAGTCGGTGACCACTTCGACGCGCGTCGGCGCCGGCCTGCCGTTGGCCGAAAGCCATCGGGCCGTCCTGCTGCCGCCGGCCTCGGCCCAGGCCACGACGGCGTGCCCGTCCGGCGTGGCAGCGTCCGGCGTGGCAGCGTCCGGGGCCTGGAGGCCCGGCGCCGGGATTCCCAAGGGGCTTTGCGCGTCGGTAGTGATAAAGGTCCATTCCCAGCGTCCGAGGGCAGGTCGGAGACTGACGTTTGCCCGGAATTCCGCGGCGTCCGGCCATCTGGCCCAGGTTTCCGGAGGGTCGTCCGGCCGCGAACCGGTCTGGATCGCTGGCCAGCCATGTCGTTCAAGCCGCTTTCTCAGGATACAGGTGGGCATGGCCGCCGTCCGCCACGGCCGGAGCAGGGAGCTTCCGGCCGGCCCGGCCTTGTTACCCGGCCTGTTACCCGGCCCTATTACCCGGCGATGCGATTTCGCACGATCTCGCTGACGGCCTTGCCGTCGAAGCGTCCGGCGACCTTGGCGGTGACAGGCTTCATCACGGCGCCCAACTGCCGGATGGACAGCTCGACGCCGTCGGCCTTCAGGGCAGCAATGACGTCGTCGACGATGGCTTCCACCTCGGCGGCACTCAGTGCCTTCGGCAGATACGCCTCGATGACCTCGGCTTCGGCGATTTCGGCTGCGGCACGGTCTGCCTCGCCGGCCTCCGTGTAGATCCGGGCGGTGTCGTGCCGCTTGGCGGCTTCCTTCTGCAGCAGGGCCGTCACCTGGGCATCATCAAGCTCGACCGGCGTCTTGCCGGACTTCTCCCGGGTTTCGATTTCTCCGAGGACGTTGCGCACCGTGGTGAGCGCAACCTTGTCGTGGTCCTTCATGTGCCTGACGACGTCAGCGTGGAGGCGTTCTTTCAATGTCATGGCGTTCCTCGTTTCGTTGGCTGCCCCTCCCGCGGGGCACTCCGGGCGTGATGCCGTGCCGGTCCTTGCGGGCCGGCACGGCGGTGACTTTCTAGCTTCCGATCGATGGTGTCGCCGGGACCTCGGGCCGCTTGACAGACCGCTCGTCGGGCACCGTGACCATGATGGCGATGATGGCGACAACCACCATGAGCAGGTTGAACAGGATGCCGACGGCACCGCCGAACCGCAGGCCGACGTTCTCCTGGTTCCCGATGAACAGGCCCCAGGAGCGGATGGTGGCCGGGTCCATGGCCTGGGCCGCGACGTAGAGGGCCGCCGAGACGGCCACGCCGATAGCGTTGCCCAGCGAGGAGGCCATCTTGTAGATGCCCGCTGCGGCCCCGGCCTCATCGTCCGGCACGTTGGACAGTGCGGCGTCCGTGGACGGCGTCGCGTAGAAACCCAGGCCGACGCCGAACAGGGTGAAGCCGATGACGGAAAGGACAATGTACTGCCCGATGAGGGTGAACGTCATGGACGTCATGAGGATCCCGACGCCGGCGATCGCGCTGCCCCAGATCATGGGCCGCTTCGGCCCGAAACGCTGGAGCAGCTTCTCCCCGACGCGGATGGTGGCCAGGATCGCCACCAGGTAGCCGAGGGTCAGCAGGCCCGACTGCAGCGAGGACATGCCCGCGGCGACCTGGACCAGGCCGAGGGAGACGATGAGCGTGCCGGCCGCGCCGTTGAGGAGGAAGTTCGACAGGGTGGCGCCGGCGAACGTTGAGTTGCGGAACAGCGTGAGGTTCAGGACCGGGTTGTTCCGGCTCGTCTCGATTCCGAAGAACACGAGCGTCGCGACGACCGCGGCGGCGATGAGCCCGATGCCGGCCCAGCTGAGCCAGCCGATCAGCGGCCCCTGCGAGATGTACACGTTGAGGGCCACAAGCGCGACGACGAGGCTCACCATGCCGCCCCAGTCGAACGTTCCACCGGCTTTCGCGGCTGACATTGGACTCCGGCGTGCCCCGCAGCAGGAACAGGGCGAGGACCGAAAGCACGATCGAGATCCAGAAGATGGACCGCCAGCCCAGGAACGACGTCGCCATCAGGCCACCGAGCAGGGCGGCCGCCGTGAGGCCGCCGGCGTTCTCCGGGGTCAGGGCGATCAGGAGCGATCCGAGGATGCTCAGGTAGATGCCGGTGTTCATGATCCTGACGCGGCCCAGCCGGTCCGCGAGCCCGCCGGCAACCACAATGAAAATGCCTGAGAACAGCGAGGTGACGGACACCGCGAGGTTCCCCAGTGTCCGTTCGATCCCGAGTGATCCCTGGATGCCCGGGATGACATTGAGCAGGGTCTGCGCGAACAGCCAGAAGTTGATGACGGCCAGGACGATGCCGATCAGCCAGGCATCGTTCGGTTTCCATTGAGTTTCGGTCTTTGCTGTGGACTGGGCAGTGCTCATGGTTTACGCCTCCTGGGAGAGGTAGGACAGTGCGGCGACGACATGGGCCTGGACGCCCATGGACAGGGTCGGGTCGATCACGGGGGCGAAGAACGGGGAGTGGTTCCCCGGGATGTCCTGGGCCACTGTTCCCTTCGCGGCCGCGGCCCGGTAAGTCTCCGGGTCCACACCGCCGAGGAGCCAGAATGTGTACGGCACACCGAAGGCGTCCGGAATGCGGCTGAAGTCCTCGGAGGCGGTCTGCCTCTCGGCATGGTGCACCGGGTCCGCTCCGAAGTGGGCGGAGAACGCGGCCCTGACCTGCTCTGTCACCCCCGCGTCGTTGCTGGTGAGCGGGAACTGGTCGTAGTACTCGAAATCAGGTTCCCGGGGCGATCCGGCGGTAAGGCACTCCCCCTTGACGATCCGCTCAATGGAGGCGAGCACCGCGGCCCGGACCTGGTTGTCGTAGGTGCGGATGTTCAGCAGCAGGGTTGCGCGGTCGGGGATGATGTTCGATTTCGCGCCGGCGTTGAGCGCCCCCACGGTGACGACGGCGAAGTCGCCCGGCTTCGTCTCCCGCGAGACGACGGTCTGGAGCCGGAGCACGATCGAGGCGGCCAGCACCACCGGGTCAACGGACATGTGCGGCATCGAGCCGTGCGCGCCCTTCCCGTACACGGTGACCTTGAGGGAATCCCCGGCCGAGAGGACCGGCCCGGCCGTGGTGGCGACGGTCCCCGCCGGCATCGGCATCACGTGCTGGGCGAGGGCGATGTCGGGCCGCGGCACTTTGGCGACGAGTCCGTCGTCGACCATTGCCTTGGATCCTGCTCCGACCTCTTCGGCCGGCTGGAACAGCGCGATGTACGTCCCGGACCAGGCTCCGCGCCCGTCCGCCATGAGCTTCGCGGCGCCGAGCAGCGCACTGACGTGCATGTCGTGCCCGCACGCGTGCATGACGCCGTCCACCGCCGAGGCATAGGGCAGCCCCGTGGCCTCGGTGACGGGCAGTGCGTCCATGTCGGCGCGCGCAAGGACCGTTGGGCCGTCCCCGTTCGCGAGGACACCGACGACGCCGGTGCCGCCGATGCGGGTCACGGCATAGCCGAAGGAAGCGAGTTTCTCCTCGACGAGCCTGGAGGTCTCATGCTCCTCGAGGCTCAGTTCGGGATGCCGGTGCAGCTGTGTGTACGTTTCCCGGAGCCAGCCGAGCTCGGAATCAAGGCCTGCCAGGACTGTGTCGGAACGGCTCATGCGCATCGCTCTCCCTCGGAGTCCGGGCGCCCGGGCGGCCCGGGCGCAACTGGCAGAATCAGCATAGACCCGGCGAGGAACCTTTAGGGGTGTCCCTGGGTGCTTGGGATTTTTCTTCGGGAGAGGCGCCGGACGGCGGGTTTGTTTACGTTGAGGCGGTGGACTCGGTCTTTGATTTTGAACACGAGTTTTAACCGCAGCGATGCGCCGCATGGTGAGACTTTCAAAGCTGGTTGGCTGCCATTTCGCAGTGATATGTTTCACCGCGTTGGTTGTTCCACATCCACAAGGGTCACACGTGGTCCGTACCGTGGTACTATCCGTTCACGGCCTTCCGCCCTCCGGGATCCGGGATTCTGGGTTCTGGACGAGGCGGGCCGGTTCCGGGCTCAGCCGGAACGGGGAACAAAGGAATAGCCCATGTCTATGGATCCGTCGTCCTTGCCAGCATCCTCCGAAAGCCAACCTCCCGCAGACCCGGCACCCGGCGGGCCTCGCCGCGATGCCGCTTTGGGGATACGCCGCCAGGCCTCGGCCATCATCGACACAGTGCTCTCAGACCCCGTGCCGGAGCAACGCCATGTCAGGGATCAGCTTCGCGAACACGTTGCCGCCCATCCCGGGCACCCGGAAACGGCGCTGACCGAACACCTGATTTCCCTCAGGTCCCTGACCAGGATCCCCGCCGGCGCCTCGAAGGTGCGGCCCCCGGCGGCCGGGTCCGCCATTCAGCCGCAGACCGGAACCCCGGCTCCGGCAGCGGCGGAGCGCGCCTCGCGGATCGAGACGGTCCTGAAAGGCAGGATGCTGCTGACCGCTTTTCAGCCGATCTACGAACTCTCCACCGGCTCCGCTGTCGGCGTCGAAGCGTTCACACGGTTCGTCTCCGACGGGAGCGACAACGCGGGCTACTGGTTCGCGGAAGCCGCCGAGGCGCAGCTGGGAAGCGAACTGGAATTCGCGGCGCTGGAGTCCGCACTTGCCGCCGCGCAGCACCTGCCGACCCACCTGTACGTGGCGTTAAAGCTGTCCCCGGCCACCTGTTTGGACCCCCTGCTGCCGGGCTTGCTTGAGGAATCCATGCTGGCCCCTGACCGCATGATCCTTGAACTCACCGACGCCCTGACCGCGGAGCAGCCCGCCGCCCTGGGCGCCGCGCTGGCACCCCTGCGGCAGCGCGGAGTCCGGCTCGCGATCGACCATGCCGGCTCCTACTTCGACTCGATCCGCCACATCCGGCAGCTCCAACCCGACATCATCAAACTGGACCGCAACCTCATCGCCGGAATCGATACGGACACCCTCCGCCATGCCTTCGGCGAGGTCATGGTCGGCTTCGCCGAGCAGCTCGGAGCAGCGCTCATCGCCGCCGGGATCGAAACCAATGACGAACTGGCAGCTGTCGCCGGTCTCGGCGTGACAGCCGTGCAAGGCTACTTCCTCGGCCGGCCCACCACCCGCCCCCAGGACTGGGCCCACTGGATCCTCCCGGCTCCCTCAAAGACGGGATCGGTTATCTCTCCCCCAATAGCTTCGATTTGGTATTGACCACGGTCATACAGCGCCCTGCTCTCCTTGGCACTATTCCGTACGGCTTGGGCGGCCTGTAATGAGCGGTCTCGTTTATGTTGTCTTCTGCGCTATGCGGTACACGGTGCTGCGCGCGGCTCCGAAGAGCTCGGCGATCTCGGCAGTGGTGTGCTGACCTCCCCTATAAAGGGAGACGAGATGGGCTTCCTGGCTTTTTGTGAGTTTGGGCTGTTTGCCCCGCAGTCGGCCTTTGGCTGTGGCGACCTGCATGCCTTCCCGGGTATGGGCACGGAGGAGATCGGATTCGAATTCGGCGACCATGGCCAGGACGTTGAAGAGCAGCCGGCCGACAGGGTCGGTGGGATCGTGTACGGATCCACCAATGCTCAGCTTCGCTTCCCGTCTGGTGAGATCTTCAATGATGTCCTTGGCATCCGGGAGGGACCGAGCGAGCCGGTCGAGCTTGGTAATGACTAGGGTGTCGCCGGCACGCACAGCCGCGAGGGCTTCGCCCAGCCCCGGCCCGCGGCAATCCCATCCGCAATCTCCTGCCCGGTCGTCTCCTGGCTCGGTATGCCCGGTCCGGCAATGATCCCCGGCTCGGTAATTTTCCGGGGGCCCGGGCATGTCCTGCTCATGTGAGCGCCGGATGCAGCCCTTGGAAGGCTTCGCCCCCGGCAAGCCATGAACGGCCCTCAGACGACCTGGCAGTCCTCGTCCCGGGTTTTGGCTCGTAGGCCGCCCCAGAAAGGGCTGACGCCCTCCAAAGCGCCCGCGGCAGTCCTCGGCGCCGTCTCAATAGTGACGGTTGCCGGGTTTTCCGCCTTGGCATCGGCCATGGCCTCACTGCGATCGATTTCCAGCCGGCTGCAGGCGCCTTCGGCACGGTCCGCAGGCCTGGGTACGATGAGCCGATGACACACACGGCTGCGGCCCCTTCGGCTGCAATTTCCGGCCAAAGTGTTACCAGAGTGATTATCACAAGCACTCAAAGGTTCAGGAACCCCTGAAAACGGTGGAGCTAAGGAGATTCGAACTCCTGACCTCTTCGATGCGAACGAAGCGCTCTACCAACTGAGCTATAGCCCCAAAGCAACGCCGGTCCTGAAGGAACGGCGTTGCCGGTATCCCTAGGCTACAAACTATCGGCGTTCATTGCCAGCCAGCCACGGAATGTCTCGGTTCCGTGGCGTTCTTCAGGCGCCAGGTTCAGGCCCGCACGCAGGTATTTGCCCATGGCGCCCGGCACCGGCAGCCGCACGGGACGGCCACGTGAGCCGCGGGCCTGCTTCCAGTCCAGGGCCAGCTCCCCCATCTCCGCGATCTCCGGTCCCCCGACGGTCCGGACACGGTGCCGCACGCCCGAGGGCGCCGCCAGGGCCGTTTCCAGCAGGGCCGCGGCGACGTCCGAGGGTGAGATGGGCTGGAACCGGGCGCCCTTCAGCACGGGGATGATCCCCAGCGGCGAGCCGGCGGCGAAGATGCCCGCCAGCAGGGAGTGGAACTGCGTGGCCCGGACCGCGATAGTTTCCAGCCCGGACCGCTCGTAGGCCTGCTCCTTGGCCGCCCTCGTCCGGTAGTAGCCGAAGCTGCTCCGGTCACAGTTGATGATGGACAGCACCACCGCCCTCGCCACCCCGGCGTCCTGGGCAGCGGCGAGAAGCCGGGCCCCGCCGTCGGCGAAATTCTTCAGGGCCTTCCCAGACCGCGCCTCAAGGCAGTCGATGACGACGTCGGCGCCGGCCAGGGCTGCCGCCAGCCCTTCCCCCGTCGTGACGTCGCCCCGGAAGTACTCCGCGCCGTCGTGCTGGCCGGCGTCCCCGGCCGGCGGCGGATGACGGCTGACGGCGGCGACCGCATGTCCGCCGGCAACAGCCCGGCGCACCACCTCCCGCCCCACCTGGCCCGTTCCGCCCGCAACGCAGATTCGGGTCATGGCCCGAGGCTGCCGGTTTCCGGGTCAGGCGCGGCGGCGCTGGAGGACATCGTCGAGGTTGCTCAAAGCGCTCTGGCCCTTGCCGGGCTGCGCGTCGGACGCTGCCGGGGCCTCGGCGGCAAGCGCCCGTCCCGCGCCCTGCGAGAGTCCCTGCTTGAGCGAGGGCTTCCCGACGGCTTTGGGGGCTTCCGGAAGATCGAGCGGTCCGGGGGCCGCACGCTCGGCCTTGGGTGCTTCAACGTAGGTGGGCTTGGGGATTTCCACCGGCTCCCAGCTGGACCCTGCCGGGGACAGCCGTACGGAGGTGTCCCCGGACGCCGCGGCTTCGGCCATGGCGGCCTGCCGCAGCTCCTGGGCGGTCAGCGCCTGCGGAGCGGTTTTCGGGGCGGCTTCCGGGGCGCCGGCGCCTGACTCGGCGTCGAAAAGCTGGCTCTCGGGCCGTTTCGCCGGCTCGCGGACTTCCGGGGCGTGGACGCCGGGCGTGCGTGCCGGAGCGGACTGCGGCGCCCGCGACTGCAGCGACGGGCTTGCCCCGGGGGCACTCATCGCCGCCCGGAACGCCGCCTCCACCTTGCGCCGACGGTCCCGCACGGCAAGCCGGCGGAGCAGCACGACGGCGCCGGCAGCGCCCGGGAGCGCCACGGCCGGCAGCCAGGCGGTGCCGATTCCAAAAATAAGAAGGGCCGCAGAAAGGACGCCGGTGAGCAGGGACAGCACGCCTGCCAGCGCCAGGGCCAGGCGCCCGTAGCGGATCCTGAACGCCGGGCCGGCTGCCGGACGTTTGGGGGCCCCGCCGACGTCGGCCGTGCGCTTGACGGGTTCGGTGCGCTGGGTGCTGGTCATCGGATTCTCCTGCTGGGCCGTCATCTTCATGACCCTCCCGGCTAGGGGGTCTGCGGGTTCAAGCTCTATGACATCCGCCAGGAACTCGCCCGCAGGCTGCAGCTGGTAGCGCCCGTTCCGCAGAACGTAGGGCGCCACCCACACAATCCAGAGCGCAACAGCAATGACAAGGATCACAGAGCTGCTAAGAGGGAAGTCCACAATCAAAACGGTACGAGCAACACCGGGAACGGCGCCGCATTATCCGCGGTGTGTCGTGGGGCGAGTGGCAAACGACTGGATTTACGCCGGAACGCCGGGCCGGGACCTCACCGGCGGTCAGGCCTGGCGGCTTCGAAGCCACCGTGCGAGGAGCCCCTCCGGGACTTCCTCCGAGGTCAGCGCAAAGGTGCGGTGATCGGCCCATTCGCCATTGATGTGCAGGAACCGCGGACGGTATCCCTCATCCCGGAATCCGAGTTTCTCCACCACGCGCAGGCTGGGTCCGTTTTCCGGCCTGATGTTGATCTCCATCCGGTGCAGGCCCAGGGTACCGAAGCAGTAATCCGTTGCCATCGCCACGGCCGTGGGCGCGATGCCCTGGCCAGCCCGGTCCCTGGCCACCCAGTAGCCCAGGGTTGCCGACATCGCCGAACCCCACACGATCGATGAGACCGTCAGCTGGCCCACGATCACCGGATCCTGGATACCCGGCGTCCACGCCGTGATGACGAAGGGCAGGGCCGTGGCCTGGGCAGCCTGGACCTTGAGGGAGCGCACCATCTGCCGGTAGTCGGGCAGGCCGCCGCCGGGTGCGGGGTTCGATGCTTCCCAGGGTGCCAGCCACTCGCTGTTCCGCGAGCGGAGCGCCGTCCACTCCCTGCGGTCCCGGTACCGGATCGGGCGCAGCACAATATCGCCGCTCTCCAGCGTCACCGGCCATTTGAAGTCGCCCCCCACGGGAATTACTTGGTCAGGCTGGGAGTCAGGCTGGCGGCGAAGCCTGGCAGCCATTCGCGCAGGCCGGGCCCGAGGTCGTCGCTGTCGCAGGCAAGCTGGACGCAGGCCTTCAGGTAGCTGAGCTTGTCGCCGGTGTCGTAGCGGCGGCCGCGGAAGACAACGCCATACACTCCGTAGCCCTCGCCTTCGCCGGACGCCAGTTCCTGCAGCGCGTCTGTGAGCTGGATTTCCCCGCCGCGTCCGGGCGCGGTGCGTTCCAGCACTTCAAACACGGCCGGGTGCAGGACATAGCGGCCGATCACGGCCAGGTTCGACGGCGCGTCCGCGGCGTCGGGCTTCTCCACAAGGTGCTTGACGCGGACATAGTCCGCACCCTCGACGACGTCGACGTCGGCGCAGCCGTAGGCGCTGATCTGGGACGGCTCCACTTCGATCAGGGCGATGACCGATCCGCCGGTCGTGGCCTGGACCTCGATCATGGTGCTGAGCAGTTCATCGCGGGCATCGATCAGGTCATCGCCGAGGAGGACGGCAAATGGCTCGTAGCCCACGTGCTGTTTCGCCCGGAGGACGGCATGGCCAAGGCCCATGGGATCGCCCTGGCGCACGTAGTGGATGTCACCGAGGTTGCTGGCGGCCTGGATGGACTCCAGCTTGGCGGTGTCGCCCTTGGCTTCGAGCGAGGCTTCGAGCGAAGGGACGCGGTCGAAGTGGTCTTCCAGCGCGCGCTTGTTGCGGCCGGTGATCATCAGGATGTCGCTCAGGCCGACATTGACGGCTTCCTCCACGACGTACTGGATGGCTGGCTTGTCGACGACGGGCAGCATTTCCTTCGGCATGGCCTTGGTGGCCGGAAGGAACCTGGTACCGAGGCCCGCCGCGGGGATGACGGCCTTGCGGACGGAAGCGTTGGGTGTACTCACTCGACTAATCTAACGGAGGTACCAAACATTCGGTAATCATTCCGGCCCCTTGGAAGTCCCCTTCCCGGGCTGCAGCAGGCGGAAAGACAGGACATCATGGCGTCAAAGGAAGACATCCGGTCCGGCCACAGGCTCGGGCGTGCCACGCTCTCCCCGGCAGCGCGGGAAGCTGCCGCGGCGGGCATCGCCCGCCACGGGCTGGACTGGGCAGCCGGACTCGCCGGCGGCCGGCCCGGCACCTTTACCGCCTATCTCGGCGTGGGTTCCGAACCGCCGACCCTTCCCCTGCTGGCGGCCCTGCACGGCGCCGGACACCGGGTGCTGCTTCCGGTCTGCGAGCCGGAACTCGAGCTCAGCTGGGTGTACTGGACTCCGGACTCCGGGTTTGTCCGCAGCCGCTACGCCCCCATCCAGGAACCCGTCGGAGAACGCCACGGGACTGCGGCGGTGCGGCACGCCGCCGGCATCTTCCTGCCGGCCACCGCCGTCGATCTCTCCGGCAACCGGATCGGCCAGGGCGGCGGCTATTACGACAAGTTCCTGGCCGCGCTCCAGGACGCCGCTGGACTGCCCCCGCACGACGCCGCCCCGGTGCCGACGGCCGCCGTCGTCTACGACACCGAGGTGCTTCCTGCCGGCAGCATTCCGGCCGAGTCGTTCGACCGGAAGGTGTCCGCCGCCCTGACGCCGGGTGGGGTGGTCCGGCTTGGTCAGGCCGCGTAGCCGGGGTGATAGAATTAGCACTCAGGCCCTGCGACTGCTAAGTGACGGAACCTGTCGATAGAGATATCGGCGGTGATCCTGACTGGACAGCACGGGACCTGCTCGTTTGTCCCTAAGGAGGATTTCCAGTGCCCACGTATGCATACGCCTGCAAGGAATGCAGCCACGCCTTCGAGATCGTGCAGTCATTCACCGACAGTTCCCTGACGGCCTGCCCCGAGTGCCGCGGCACCCTGCGCAAGAAGTTCAACAGCGTCGGCGTGGTGTTCAAGGGTTCCGGCTTCTACCGTACCGACTCCCGTGACGCCAAGGGCAGCAACGTGCCGGCCGCGCCGGCCGCCGCAGCACCCGCGCCCGTTGCGGCGCCTGCCGCCGCTGCCGCCAGCTAGGACCTTCTCCCGGCCGGCTTCCGCCGGCCGCGGCTGCTGCCGCCGATCAGGTTTTCCACATAGCCGTTCCGGCGGCTGCTTCCGCACCCGACGGCTGGGTAGCGTGGCGGCATGCCTATACTCCCCTGCCCCGCTGGAAACCCTGCAGCATTCCTTGGCCCTGCCGCGCTCCCTGGGACGGCCGCGCTCCTTGGGACGGCCTTCCGCACCGCTCTTCCGGCTGGACGCCCCGCCCGGCCCTGGCAGCACCCAGGGGGCCGGGCGCGCACCCGGAAACCGGGCCGCCGCCAACCCGGCCGCCGCCTGGCCGGCTGGCTGAACCGCAACCGCAGGCTGGCGGTGGCCCTCCTGCTGTGCGTCGCCGCGTCCCTGGCGGTGCACCAACTCACGCCGGCGCCCGCGGCGACCGTGGCCGCGTTGGCCGCCGTCGGCGATCTTCCGGCCGGCAAGACCCTCGCACCCGAAGACGTAGTGGCCCTGGATGTTCCGCCCGGCCTCGTGCCCGGCGGGAGTTTCAGCACCCCGGCGGCGGTCCAGGGCAAGCAGCTGGCAGTGGCACTCCGCAAGGGCCAGCTGCTGTCCGACGCCCAGCTACTGGGACCTGGCCTGCTGGCAGGAAGCCCGCCCGGCTCGGCGGCCGTACCGCTCCGGCTGGCAGACCCGGACTCCATCCAGCTGCTCTCCCCCGGACAGCTGGTCAACGTGGTGATGACCAGCGGCAGCGGGTTCGAACAGCCGGCAGCGTCCCAGGTCCTGGCCGCTGCGGTCCCCGTGCTGTGGACCTCCGCGCAGGGCGGGAAGGCTGGCCCGTGGCCGGCGAGCGGCGAGGCGGAGGGCCTGATTGTCGTGGCAGCCGACCCCGGGCAGGCGCTCCGGCTTGCCGGCGCCTCCACCTTGGGCAAGCTGTTCTTCGTGCTCGTGGGAACCACCGTTCCTAGTTAGTACGAATTGGTTTCGTACTTGCTCCCCGAACGGTCCTGGGAGCCGCGCACCTTCTGGTTCCTGGCGGGCCGGAACGGTTCGTGACCGTCGGGCGAGGCAGGCCTGTGAGGGGTGCGGTGCCGGGCGGTGCCGTACCGGGCCTGGGACTGGGTTGGCCCGCGCTCGTCCTCTGTCGGGTGCGGGGTCCGTCCTCCCGTCGCCTGATGCGGAAACCGCGGGCACGTCGTCCGATAGCGACGGCCGCGCCGTGATGGCGGGTGACGGTGCTGTCGGTCGTTTGTTGGAGTGGTTTGCGCCAGTGCCGGGCGCCCCACTGTGAGGTGTACGCCGGGTCAACGACGATGATGTGGAGGCCGCGGTTGGCGGCCATGGACACGAGCCGGTCCCGGAATCTTGCGGTGGGGATGCCGGCGACGGTGCGGCGGAAGGTTTTGCCGCGGGTGCCGTGTCCCATGGTTTCGCGGCCGGTGGCGCGGGCGTCGTGGAAGTTCAGGTTTTCGATGGCGACGGCCGCGCAGCCCGCGTTCCTGGCGGCGTCCAGCAGCGCTGTGACCGCTGCACGGAGCCTGCCGTCCCGGGTGGCCGCGGGGATGTCGTTCAGGTCCAGCGGGATACTCAGGGGCGCCCCGACGGGGTTACCTGAAGGGTCGATCACGCACGCGGCCAGATGGTCCGCATTCAGATCAACGCCGAGCACGGACGAGCCGTGCAGGCTGTGAAGGGAGGGGGCCGGCAGGTCCCGGTATCCCCAGGACGCGTCGATGTACCAGCGCCCGGTCCCGGGGTCGTGGCTGATGTCGTAGCGGATATTCATGTTGGACGCGGCACGGTCGCGCCACTCGCCGGCGCGGTGATGGAACAGCACCGGGACGCAAAGATGCAACCGCGCACCATGCTCCGCGGCCATCACGGCGGGGACTTTCAGGGACAGCCGCCCGCCGGGGTCGATGCGGATGGTCTCGTTGCCCCACCGCTTCCCCGATTCACCGTCGGCGGTCAGGAACAGCCGGGCGGCAGCCCATCGGGCCTCCCACCCGGCCGGCGTGAGGCCTGCCGCTTGAAGGTTGTTCCGGGCGCGCCACAGCCGGCCGCCGCCGACGACGATGCCGGGCTTCCCGGCCGCGAGCCGTGCCGTGGCGTCCGTGAGCCGGTCCTGCAGGGCCGCGAGGCGCCGGGTCTTCCGGTGCCGCTCCGCCGCGGTCCTGTAACCCTTGATGCGGTCCACGGTTCCGCCGCAGGGCACGGCGGCCCGCTTCTGAATGGCGGCGCAGGCGGCCCGCAGCGTGCCGACCTCCGCTGCGAGGCCACGCATGCCGAGCTGGTACTGGTCCTCCGTGGCACGGGTGATGCTCCCGGCCCACCGCGAGGACGACAGAGCGGTCAGGGCCCGCTTACGCTCCGTCCGGCCGCGCGCGGCGGCAGGAACCGTCCCCATCCGGACCCGGTCGGCCAGGTCTTTCCGGTACAGGGATCCCAGGTGCGTGCCGACCGCCAGCAGGACGGTTTCCTCCCCGGGCGTGGGGTGGATCCGGGTGCGGATCCGCACCCCGGCGGGCGCAGCAGCAACGAACGCCGGGGCAATGACCCGGAGCCCTGAGGCGCTGCGCAGTGCCGTCATCCGCCGGCCTCCCTGGCGCCGCCCGCCGGCGTCGTTGCTGCAGCGGCGAGGGCGGCCTTCGCCCGGTGCGCGGCAGAGCGCCGCCCGTACAGGCGGGCGCAAAACGAGGTGAGGACTTCTGCCATGTCGCGGACCAGGTCGTCGTCCGGTTCCTGCGGGTCGATGACGACCAGACGCCGTCCGGACGCTTCAAGGGCTGATTCAACGAGTTCGGTGTTCATCCTGCCGAGCCGGTCACGGTGCTCAACGATGATCGTCTTGACAGCCGGGTCCGCGAGGAGGCGGCGGATCTTGGTGCGCGCACCGTTCATCCCTGACGCGACTTCGGATTCCGCTCGCACGACCGTCAGCCCTGTGGTGTCGGCCCAGGCCTGCAGGCGCGCCATTTGCCGGTCCAGATCCGCTTTTTGCTCATGGGAGGACACCCGCGCGTACAGGCCAAGACCTCCCGTCGCTGCGGAGGTCGAGCTTTCGGGGTTGACGATGATGAGCCTGGGCCCGACACGGCGCGCCGGAACCGGGAGCGTGCCGTCCTTGAACCATTTGTAGGCCGTCTGCGGGTGGATACCCTGCGAAATGGCCCAGTCCTTCAAACGCATAGCATCAAGATACTACGCAACTCGCACTTAATCGCTCTAGGATGTACTCAAACGTGTTAAACGTTCAACAGGTCAAACCCCGGACTAGCGGCCCGGCCTCAGCGGCCGGCCGGGGTCGCTGTCACCGAGGTCCCGGAACGCAGCCTAGCCCCAGTGCGGAGGCTTCTGCTCCTGAAGCCACGAGTCGTGGTCGTAGCTGTTCGGCTGGTCGCCCCAGCGGCGCGGATCGTCCTCGGCCGCCTTGTTCGGGAGCACTCCGGCAACCGAGGCGTGAACTGCCTGCCGGGGTGCGTCCTCGGCCGGCTCGCGCCGTTCCCGTACGTCATTCCCGTCGTCAGTGTGCCCGCCGTCGCCGTTGTAGCTGCTGCTGTTGTGGACTTCGCCGTCTGCACCCATGCCCTCGGCCTCCTTACCGCCTGCTGCTGTTCCTTGCTGCTCTGTTCGTTGCTGCTCCGCGCTTGCCAGCCACGCCGACGGCGCCTGCTCCGACCATTCCGGTGCGGACGGTTCCGGCCCGGAATATGTCCCGGCCTCAGGACCGTCTACCTGGCGCGCGGCCAGGTTCTCGACGTCGTCCTCGAAGAATCCCGGCGAGGTGCGCATCCGCCGCGGGACCTCCGGATTTTCCAGCCCGAGATACCCGCCGATCCGGTCGGCGCACGCCGAAGGGTCGGTGAACACCTCTATGGTCCATAGTGGCATATAGCGCCAGCCAAGACGCTCCAGCACCTGCGGCCGGAGCCTGCTGCGTTCGCGCACGGTCATCCGCCGGTACTGCTCGGTGCCGTCAGACTCGATGGCGACGGGCCGGGGAATTTCCGCGTCGTCCTGGCCGATGGTGCTCAGCGGGTCGGCGGCCGCCACCATGTTCAGCGCGCCGTCGTACTGGTGCCAGACCCTCGCGCCGCGGGCGCGGAGCCTGTCGCCCAGGTCGGCCACCAGCGGATCGGCGCCGAGCGCCTGCTCGCTGGCGGCAGCCCGGGAGGCGGGGCTGCCCAGATCAGAATTCCCCGCAATCTCACGGTCAATCAGTTCGTAGAAGTCCACCGCCCCGTGGCTGAGCCGGGTGACGTCCAGGTCCTCGGGGCGGAAGCAGCTGAGCACGTGCAGGGACCGCCTCGAACGCGTCATCGCCAGGGCGAACTTGGCGCGTCCGCCTTCCGCGGAGAGCGGGCCCAGGTTGTGGAGCGCGCGCCCGTGCGGGGTGCGGCCGTATCCCGGCGAGAAGATCACGTGGTCGCGGACCAGGCCCTGCGCCCGCTCGAGGTCCACCACCCGGAACGATTCGTCGCCGGCGGTGAAGAAGCCCGCCAGCTGCGGGTAGTTGGGCAGCTGCAGCCGGATGGATTCGCCGATCCGGGCCGCATGCCGCAGGCTGCCCGTGACCACTGCCAGTGACGTCCGGGGCCGGAGACTGGCGTGTTCGAAGACCAGCTCCACCGCGCGGTTGACTTCGGCGACAACCGATTCGACGCCGTCGTGGTCCGCGCTGGGCAGTCCCGTGCCGTCCGGCAGGTACTCGACCGTCAGGGCACGGTCCAGGCCGGTGGCGGACTGCCCCTCCGGGAGCCGGCGGAGCGCGCCGTCGTAGAAGCCCTTGCTGAGCTGCCGCACGAGGTCCTCGTCCACCGCCCGGTACACGGTGCGCAGGTTCCACACGGGCAGCACGGCAGAGAGCGCCCGGTAGGCGCTTTCCACGCCCTGGTGGGAGGTCTCCCCCGCGGCAAGCCGCTCCACCCCGACGGTGAAGGTCCGGGGACTGGCGATCCGGTCATCACCGAAGGCAATGACCTGCCTGGCACGGGCGATTGCCGGCAGGACGGCCTGCAGCGAGGTCGCCTCGGCGTCCAGGATGACGACGGCGTCGAACGTCTGCTCCACCGGGAGCAGGCCGGTCATGAGGTAGGGGCTGGCCGACCACACGGGCACGAGCATGGGCAGCAGCTCCGAGGCCTGGCCGGTCAGGGCTGCGAGGGTCACCCTGCCGTCCTTCAGCAGGCTGCGCAGGAGGTCGGCCTGCCGCGGGTGCTCCGCGATGGCCGCGCCCCAGCGTTCGGTCAGCTTCCAGCGCAGCCGGGCCGCGCCGCTGGCGATGTGGGCGTTGTCCGCGAGGCGGTACTCCGCTTCGAGCTGGCGCAGCGCGTCGCCGTCGGACATGGCGAGGTAGCCGTCGCCGCTGATCATGGCTTCCAGCGCCGACTGCCACCAGGCCAGCTCGAGTTCGGCCGCCACCGACTCCGCCGGGACCTCCCGCTCGGCCAGGTCGGCGAGGAGCTCGCCCAGGCCGTGCTCGCGCATGTTCTCCACGAGCAGTGTCCGCTCCGGCAGGGTCTCCAGCGTGCCGGTATCGGCAACCAGCCGGCCCAGCCGTTCCATCAGCTGGTCGTAGCCGGTGCTGTGCAGCCCGCCGCCGTCCGCGGTGAATTTGACCGCCTGCCCCAGCTCGGCCAGTTCAGACTCCAGCTCGCGGTACAGGGCGGTGATTTCGGCGAGACCGGAGGGAACGGCCGGGTGGCGCTGCGTGGTGGCGTAGCCGGACCAGGCGGCGCGCTGCTCCTGGACCAGGACCAGGGAGCTGTGGAGATCCGCGATGTGCACGCCCGGCCGGACGTATTCCTTGGCCACGCGGCGGAGGCGGGAGCGCTGCATCGACGGCATCTCGATGTTCCGTTCGCGGCGCCAGGCGGAGGCCGCGGTGGCGGAAATAAGGTCGTGGACCGGGCGGTCAAAGATGTCCGGGGTGAACTTGTCGAGGCTTTCGCGGACCGCAACCAGAAGGTCGATCTGCTCGCCCCATTCGGCGAAGGTGCTGCCCAGCCGGATCTCGGCGTGTTCGGCGACGCCGTTCATGCGCCCGCGCAGCAGCGGCAGTTTCTCCGCCACCGAGCGGGCCACCTGCTGGGCCTCCTCGGTTTCCTTGCGGGTCAGGAGCCTCGCCCCGTGCCAGGGGCTCGTGGTCGACGCACGGCTGAAGCTGCCCAGTTCGGCGGCCCGGCGGAGCCGCCCGGCCAGTTCCTCGCGGTCCCGGATGTTGTCCAGCACGCTGCGCTTGAGCCGGACGGTGGTGGCGGGGGCGGGCTGGATGGAGGTCAGCGCGGCCAGGGACTGCATGGCCTCGTACGGGGAGCAGCCCCAGCGCTGGCGGACGTTGTGGAGCGATGCCACGTGGTCCATCAGGGCGTGGCGGTGTCCGGTCAGGGTGGCGTGCAGGTTCGCCAGCTGGGGCTGGAGGGACTTCTCGTTGCGCACGATGGCACGGACCAGCTGGCCCTTGAGCTGCAGCGGGGTCGCGTGGCCGGAGAGCTGCAACAGAACGGATTCGAGTCCGAGCGTGTCCAGCTGGCCGCCGAGCTCGGCGAGGCTGGCGCGCCGGTCCGCGACCACCAGGACGGTCTTTCCTTCATCGACGAGTGCGCCGATGGTGTTGATGGCCGTCTGGGTCTGGCCCGTGCCCGGCGGGCTGCTGACCACGAGCGAGTCCCCCGCGCGGACGGCATCCACCACGTACTGCTGCTCGGCATCGGCGTCGAGCAGCAGCAGCTCGTCGGCCGGGTCCCGCTCGTCGGTGCTGGGGAAACGGCCGGCCGCAAGTTCCGGCACGTCCACGGGGCCGCCGGCGGCGGCCGCCAGCCTGGTCACGAGCGCGTTGTTGGGGTTGATCCACGGGTCATCCAGGTTTCCGGCCAGGTCGGCGAAGGTGGAGACGAGCAGGTTGTGCTCGACCTCGGCGCCGTGGATCGGCTGGATGAGCGTACCGAGCCGGTCCAGGACCGGCCCCGGATCATACCGTGCGGTGCTGTACGCCATCCGGGTCACGGCGTTGACGTCGAAGACGATCCCATGGACGAATTTGAGGTGGCGGACCAGGGCGGGGTTGATCTGTGCCTGTTCCGTCAGCTGCAGTTCATAGTCGTCCTCGCCGGGACGGACCGTGAGTGAAATCGCGGCGAGCATCACCGGGGCGGAGATCCGCTGCGGCTTGCCCCCGACGGCGGACGTCCAGACGACGGTGCCGGCCGAGAAGTATCCGGCGTCAATGCCGCGGTCGTTGGCGAGTTCGAAGATCTTGGACCGCAGGTTGCGGGAGGCCCGGGCCGCGACGACGTACTGCTGGCGGTCACGGATCAGGGTGGAGAGCCTTGTCCGCCGGCCGGCCATCAGCTGGGCGAGCCCGGAGGGGTGGGCGTGAGTCAGCTCGATGGAGCCCTCGGGCGTTTTGGTGAACCGCAGCATCGTATCTGCCCCGGTGACGGGCTTAAGCCCCGTCAGCCATTTCCTGAGCTCCTCGGAGTCCTCGGGGTGGCCTTGACCAACTGACACTGCTGCCTTCTTTTCTCTGCTCGCGTTTTCTCTGCCTGCGTTTATTCTGCCTGCGTGTTTTCTGTCTGCGTTTTCTGTTCTCGCGCGGGACGCCTTGGACCATACGGGCATGCATCCGAGAGTAGCCCGAATCCGGCGCCGGTGAGGCACCGCAACACTGGCGCGGGGCAAATTGAACCCGAATTCGAAGATACTCCAAGGTAGAAGAAGGGCCGGCCTCAAAGGAGGCCGGCCCGTCACAACGCTATTCCCACTCGATGGTTCCCGGCGGCTTGCTGGTCACGTCCAGCACCACTCTGTTGACCCCGTCCACCTCGTTGGTGATCCGGTTGGAGATCCTGGCCAGCAGATCGTACGGCAGCCGTGACCAGTCGGCCGTCATGGCGTCCTCGGAGGACACGGGCCGCAGCACGATCGGGTGGCCGTAGGTGCGGCCGTCGCCCATGACGCCGACGCTGCGGACATCCGCCAGCAGCACCACCGGCATCTGCCACACCTCGTCGTCCAGGCCGGCAGCGGTCAGTTCCGCGCGGGCAATCGCGTCCGCCTTGCGCAGCAGGTCCAGCCGCTCCTTGGTGACCTCGCCGACGATCCGGATGCCGAGGCCGGGCCCGGGGAACGGCTGGCGTCCGACGATCTCCTGGGGCAGGCCAAGCTGCGCACCGACGGCGCGGACCTCGTCCTTGAACAGGGCCCGCAGGGGCTCGACGAGTTCGAACTGCAGGTCCTCCGGCAGGCCGCCCACGTTGTGGTGGCTCTTGATGTTGGCCGCACCTTCGCCGCCGCCGGATTCGACGACGTCGGGGTACAGGGTGCCCTGGACGAGGAACTTGATCTTCTCGCCGTGCGCGGCCGCCTCGGCGATGATGGCCTGCTCGGCCTCCTCGAAGGCGCGGATGAATTCGCGGCCGATGATCTTGCGCTTGGTTTCCGGGTCGCTGACGCCGGCGAGTGCCGCCTGGAAGCGCTCCTGCTCGTTGGCGACGTAGAGCTTGACGCCCGTCGCGGCGACGAAGTCGCGTTCGACCTGCTCGGCTTCGCCTTCGCGCAGCAGGCCGTGGTCCACGAAGACACAGGTCAGCTGCTCGCCGACAGCCCGCTGGACGAGGGCTGCGGCGACGGCGGAATCAACACCGCCGGAGAGTCCGCAGATCACCCGGTCCCCGCCGATCTGTTCCCGGATCCGTTCGATCTGCTCCTCGAGGATGTTGCCCGCGGTCCAGTTCGGTTCGATCCCGGCACCCTTGAACAGGAAGTTCTCCAGGACCTCCTGGCCGTAGGCCGAGTGCTTGACCTCGGGGTGCCACTGGACGCCGTAGAGGCACTTCTCTTCGTTGGCGAAGGCTGCCACCTCGGCGCCGGCCGTCGTCGCGAGGACCTCAAAGCCAAGGGGCGCCTCGTGGACGGAGTCGCCGTGGCTCATCCAGGTGCTCTGGTGCTGGGGCATGCCCGCCAGGATGGAGCGCCCCTCGCCGATCGTGGTGGTCTCGGTGGCGCCGTACTCGCGGAGTCCGGTCTGGGCCACCTTGCCGCCGAGGGCGTTGGCCATGGCCTGGAAGCCGTAGCAGATCCCGAAGACCGGGATTCCGGCTTCGAAGAGGTCCGCGCCGACGCTCGGGGCGCCTTCGGCGTAGACGCTTGCGGGGCCGCCGGAGAGGATGATGGCGGCAGGGTTCTTGGCCAGCAGCTGCTCGGTGCTGTAGGTATGCGGAACCACTTCCGAATACACATTCGCTTCCCGGACGCGGCGGGCAATCAGCTGCGCGTACTGGGCACCGTAGTCAACAACCAGGACGGGCTTGTGGGACGTCTGGGATGCAGTGGGAGTAGTCACCCTCCCAGCGTACTTTGCGCCGCCGCCCGGCCGCACCTCGGGACGCGGGAGCGGGCCCGTATTCCGGCCCCGGGTAAGCGAACTCACATCAGGGGCGGGCCACCCCGGCAAGGTCGGACCGGCAAGGTCGGACCGGCAAGGTCGGACCGGCAAGGTCGGACCGGCAAGTCGGACCGGCAAGTCGGACCGGCCGCGGGGGGCAGATCAGGGCGGATCGGGCGCCCCGAAGCGCCCTGATCTGCACTTTGGCGTCCGACGGCGGCCGGCGGGGAGCCGCGTCCGGGCGGACAGCTGCGCTCAGTAGCGCTGCGGCGCCTGCGGGTTCGCGGCGAGTTCGGCCTCGACCTGGGCGTGGAACTTTTTCTCGACGAAGAAGGACAGGAACGGAACGACGCCGCCGAGCGCCATCGTGATGAGCTTGGCGAACGGCCAGCGCATGAGGGACCACAGACGGAAATTGGACACCAGGTACACGACGTACATCCAGCCGTGCACGATCAGGATCGTGACGGAGAGGTTCAGGCCGCCGATGACGCCTGCCGGCTCGGCGTCGGCGAATCCCAGCCCGAACGGCGTGCCGGTGACGGCGTTGGTGCCGCCGGCGAAGAGGTACTGGCCGAAGCCGTACCGGGTGATCAGCTCGGCACACAGCAGAAGCAGCATGGAGCCCGTCAGGTAGGCCAGGACCTTGTAAAACTTCAGGGCCGAGAGGATCTGGGCCCCGGTACCGCCGAAGCGGCGTTTCTTACCCGGCGCTGTTCCCGTTCCGTTGGCGGACTGCGGCTGGACGGCCGGCTGGGGCTCGATCATGATTGCACCTTCGGGTCTGTTGGGTTGCGGTTGCTGGAATTCGTGCCGGCAGGTTCGCCGGCGGCGGCCGCCTCGTCGGCGTCGAGGGCGTCCTCAAGGGTGCGGCGGTAGTCATCCTTCACGAGGCGCCACCAGATGAACAGCGCGAATCCGGCGAAAACAACCCATTCCACGGAATAGAAGAGGTTCAGCCAGTTGACCTTCTGCGCGGGGGGCTGGGGCCCCACCCGAAGCGGTTTGATCTCCCCGGCGGACGCAGCCGCGCCGACCTCGGTACTGCCGGCCCGTTCGGAGGCCGCCGCGACGAGGCCGGGGTAGCTGCTGACCTCCCAGACGTTGATCAGTTCCGCCACGGAGGCCGCGCTGGCACGTCCGGGCCCGGGATCGGTCTTCGGCAGGGGGGCTTCGGAGGGCAGCAGCCTTCCGGTCAGTTCAATGGCGCCCGACGGCGGCGCGGTGGCGTCCGCAGGATCCGCGACCCAGCCCCGCGCCACCGGGATCCAGGTCTGGGCGGAGGCGCCGGCGCCGGCGAGGACCGGGGCGTCCTTCACGGCGAAGGCGGAGACTACCCAGTAGCCTTTCGCGCCGTCGTCGAAGCGGTCCGGGACGAGGACCTGTTTCTGCGGATCGTAGCTGCCGGTGGCGGAGACCATCTGGTCCGCGACCGAACCATGGAAGAAGTCACCAGGCTCCAGGACCGCGGTGAGCGGTTTGACCTCCTCGGTCGTGGTGCTGATCGGAGCCTCCGCCTGGGTTGAGCGGCCGAACTGCCACTGGCTCAGCAGCACGAAGACCCCAGAAATGGCGATCGCAAACACAAGGCCTGCGATCCAGCGGGGTTTGAGGGCGGTTTTCAGCACCCCTTAACCGTACTTCGTCGGCGCGTAGAACAACGAAACGGGCCCGGGGCCCCGAGAAGGGCCTGCCCCAGGAGCCGGGGCCCCGAGAAGGGCCTGCCCCTGGAGTGGGGCAGCCGGGTCCCTGCGTGGCGACGGAGTCGACACGCAAGGGCCTGCCCGAATCTTCAGTGGTCGAAGAAGACCAGGCTTGAATTGATCAGTTCGGCGATCACTTCGGCGTCGTAGGCCCGGCGGAGCGACTCGCGGAACGATTCCTTGGACAGCGAGCGGGCCAGCGTGGCCAGCACCTCAAGGTGGTCGGAGAAGGAGCTGGCTGGGGTCGCGATCAGCAGGATGACCGTGGCCGGGCCGTCGGCGGCGCCGAAGTCGAGGGACCGGCCATACTTCGTGACGCCCACGGCGATCGACGTCCGCGAAACGAGTTCGCTGCGGGCGTGGGGCAACCCGATCCCGCCCGGGAGCCCGGTGGCGAGCTGATGCTCCCGGGAGCTGACCTGCCGGAGGAATCCCTCCAGATCGGAGATCCGGCCCGCGGCATACATCCGTTCCGCGAGCTGGGCCGTGGCGTCGAGTTTGTCGGTAGCGTCAAGCTCCAGGATCACCATCTCGGGGGTGGTGAGTTCGGCGTCATACCGGTCCAGTGGTTCCGCCAAGTGGTGTCCCTTCGAAGTGGCATCGGTGCAGTCCCGCAGCAGGCAGAGGATCAGCGCAACAGACCGGCACAGCCGGTCAACGCAACGGAACGATGTCCTCCACGCCCAGCCGTGCGGCGTCGGCGGATTCGTCGTCCGGCTGCTGCTGGCTCAGCCGTTCGGCGTCGACCCGTGCCAGATAGTGCTTGATTTCGCCCTCGCGCTGCGCCTCGCTCCAGCCGAGAACATCCCCCATCAGTTTAGCCACCACGGGGGCGGCGGACACACCCCGGTCCCACGCCTCGATCGAAATCCGGGTACGGCGGGTCAGCACATCCTGCACGTGGCGGGCGCCCTCGTGCGAGGCGGCGTATACGGCCTCGGCCGCGAGGTAGTCGTCGGCGCCCGGCAACGGTTCTCCCAGCTCGGGGTTTGCGGTGATGAGGGCCAGCACTTCGGGGGTCATGGAGCCGTAGCGGTTGAGCAGGTGTTCGATCCGCGCCACGTGGACGCCGGTCTCGTCGGCCATCCGGTTCCGCCGGTTCCAGGCGGCCTTGAAGCCGCTGGCACCGAGCAGCGGGATGGACTCGGTGCAGCTGGGCGGGACGCGCTCGTCCATGCTGCGGGTCGCCTCGTCCACGGCATCCTTGGCCATCACCCGGTAGGTGGTCCACTTGCCGCCGGCCACGACGACGAGCCCCGGCACCGGATGCGCCACGACGTGCTCGCGGGAGAGCTTCGCCGTCGATTCGCTCTCGCCCGCCAGCAGCGGACGCAGGCCCGCGTAGACCCCTTCGACGTCCTCGCGGGTCAGCGGGCGCTTGAGGACCTTGTTCACATGCTCCAGGAGGTAATCGATGTCCTTGCTGGACGCCGCCGGGTGGGCCTTGTCCAGGTGCCAGTCGGTATCGGTGGTGCCGATGATCCAGTGCCGGCCCCAGGGAATGACGAACAGCACGGACTTCTCGGTCCGCAGGATCAGCCCCACGGTCGACTGGAAGCGGTCCCGCGGCACCACGAGGTGGATTCCCTTCGAGGCGCGCACCTTGAGCTGGCCGCGGTCCGTCACCATGGCCTGGGTCTCGTCGGTCCAGACCCCGGTGGCGTTGATGACCTGCTTGGCCCGGATCTTGAAGGTCGAGCCGTCCTCGTGGTTGACCACCTTGGCCCCGACCACGCGTTCGCCTTCCCGCAGGAAGTCCACCACGGACGTCTGGTTCACCGCGTGGGCGCCGTAGTGCGCCGCGGTGCGGACCAGGTTGGCGACGTATTTGGCGTCATCGACCTGGCCGTCGTAGTACCGGATGGACCCGACGAAGGCGTCGTCCTTGAGGCTCGGCGCGGCACGCAGGGTCCCGCGGCGGCTCAGGTGCTTGTGGAAGGGCACCCCGCGGCCGTGCCCTCCGGTGATGGACATGGCGTCGTACAAGGCGATGCCGGCGCCCACATACGGGCGCTCAAGGAAGGGTTTGGTCAGGGGGTACAGGAACGGGACCGGCCGGGCGAGGTGCGGGGCGAGGACCGAGAGGATCAGGCCGCGCTCGTGCAGGGCCTCTTTGACCAGGCCAAAGTCCAGCATCTCCAGGTAGCGCAGGCCTCCGTGGATCAGCTTCGAGGACCGCGAGGAGGTGCCCGCGGCCCAGTCGTTGGCCTCCACGATCCCGACGCTCAGTCCCCGGGTGATCGCGTCCAGGGCCGAGCCGGCGCCGACGATGCCGCCGCCCACGATCAGGATGTCGAGTTCCTTGCCCGGTTCCGTCGTGCCCTTGAGGACCGCGAGTGAAGCTTCACGTTCCGCGGGCCCCAGGGCACCACCGGCCATGGGGGAACCGCCGGGAAAACTGTCCATGTCACGCCTCCATCCGGATCAAACCTCGTAGGGCACCAGACTACGTCCAAGTGCCCCGGATGGGCAGGGGGGTTCAGTTGCCTGCGTACGGCGACACGACGACGTCGACGCGCTGGAATTCCTTCAGGTCCGAGTAGCCGGTGGTCGCCATCGAACGGCGCAGCGCACCGATCAGGTTGGACGTGCCGTTGGTGTTGTGGCCCGGCCCGAAGAGCACCTCTTCGAGCGGCCCCACGGTGCCGACGTTGACCCGGTCGCCGCGGGGAAGTTCGAGGTGGTGCGCCTCCTGGCCCCAGTGCCAGCCCTTGCCGGGGGCCTCCTCGGCCCGGGCCAGGGCGCTGCCCAGCATCACGGCGTCGGCGCCCATCGCGATGGCCTTGACGATGTCACCGGAGGCGCCCATGCCGCCGTCGGCGATGACATGGACGTAGCGTCCGCCGGACTCGTCCATGTAGTCGCGGCGGGCAGCGGCGACGTCGGAGATCGAGGAGGCCATCGGCGAGTGGATGCCCAGGGCGCGGCGGGTGGTGGTGGTCGCTCCCCCGCCGAAGCCGACCAGGACGCCCGCGGCGCCGGTGCGCATGAGGTGCAGCGCCGGGGTGTAGCTCGCCGCCCCGCCGACAATCACGGGGACGTCGAGTTCGTAGATGAACTGCTTGAGGTTCAGCGGTTCGTGGTCCTTCGAGACGTGCTCGGCGGAAACGGTGGTTCCGCGGATCACGAAGATGTCGACGCCGGCGGCAACCACGGTCTTGTAGTGTTCCTGGGTCCGCTGCGGGGTCAGCGAGCCGGCCACGGTGACGCCGGCGGCGCGGATCTCTGCCAGCCGTGAGGTGATCAGCCCGGGCTGGATGGGCGCCTTGTAGAGGTCCTGCATCCGGCGGGTGACGGCCGGGCTGTTGGTCTCATCCGCGAGGCCCGCGATCTCGTCCAGGACGGACTGCGGATCCTCATACCGGGTCCACAGGCCCTCAAGGTCGAGCACACCGAGCCCGCCGAGACGGCCCAGGGCGATGACGGTTTCCGGCGACATGGCCGAATCCATCGGCGCCGCGATGACCGGCATGTCGAACTGGTAGGCATCAATCTGCCACGAGACGGATACGTCCTTGGGGTCACGCGTACGTCGGTTGGGGACGATCGCAATGTCATCCAGGGAGTAGGCACGACGCCCACGCTTGCCACGGCCAATCTCAATCTCGTAAGTCACTGCTCTAGGTTATCCCAGCCGCGGGACCTGGCACCGATGGCCCGCCCGGCTGCCCCGCAATGCCTGTCCCCGGGCCGGCCGCATCCTCTGCCGGCCAAGGCCAGGCCGCGCCCGATTGCCGCATCGGGCCGGAATACGACGCCGCATAGCGGCCACCTGTGGCCACCCGCCGCCCACTGGCCCGCGGGACCGGCGCCTTTCTCCGTACCCGCCCGGACGATAGAATCCACAGTTGAACGTTCAAATAATACGCAGCGGGCAAGGGAGTCCATCTTCATGAGCGGCAACACGGCAAAACAGGCGCGGCAGGAGGCGGCGGCCCGGCTCGAGGCCGTCAAAGCGGCGCAGGCCCGGGCATCACGGAAGCGCAAGCTGCTCTGGGCCGGCGGCGGTACCGTCGCCGTGGCGGTGGTGGGATCCCTGGTCGCGGTTGCGCTGATCAATGATCCGCCCCCGCCCCCGGCAGCGAGCATCCAGATCGCCGGCCTTCAGACGTTCGAGAACCTGACCTCCAAGCACGTGGCCACTCCGGTGACGTACCCGCAGTCCCCGGCCGTCGGCGGGGACCATGCCAGCGCCTGGCTTAACTGCGGCGTCTACTCCCAGCCGGTTCCGGCCGAGAACGCCGTCCACGCGCTGGAGCACGGCGCGGTCTGGGCGACCTATGACCCGGCCGCCGTCTCCGGGGCCGAGGTTGAGAACCTGCGGAAGGCGCTGCCCGGCACCTACACCGTCCTCTCACCGCTGGCAGGCACCGCCTCACCGATCATGCTGTCCGCCTGGGGCGCCCAGGTCGGCGTGGACTCCCCCGCCGACGAGCGGATCAAGGCCTTCGTCTCCAAGTTCTGGCAGTCATCGAATGCCCCCGAACCCGGTGCCGCCTGCACCGGAGGCATCAACGCTCCCGGCCGCACCGCGTGAGCGCAGCGGCTGCCGCCGGTACGGCCGGGAGCCGGGTGCGGCGGCCGCTGGCCGTCCTCGCCGCCGTCGTGCTCGCCGTCCTCGCCGGCTGGGCCCTGGGCCGCCTGACCGCACCGGCCCCTGCCTTTCCCCCTGCTTTCCCTTCTGGGGCACCGCCGAGGCCGGCTTCGCCCGGGACATGCAGGTCCATCACCTGCAGGCGGTGGAGATGAGCATGCTCATCCGGGACCGCACGGACGACCCGGACATCCGCCGGCTCGCGTATGACATCGCCCGGTCGCAGCAGCAGCAGGCCGGACAGATGTTCGGCTGGCTCTCCGTCTGGGGGCTGCCGCAGGCGTCCACCGCGCCCGCCATGGCGTGGATGACCGACGGCGGCCACGCCGCGCACGGCAGCGGCGCGGACGCCTCCACGCCCACAACGGAAACCCTGATGCCCGGCATGGCCACCCCTGCGGAACTGGCGGCCCTCGAAGCCTCCACCGGCGCGGCGGCCGAACGCCTCTACCTGGAGCTGATGATCCGGCACCACCAGGCCGGAGTGGCCATGGCCCGGGCCGTCCTGGACCGCACCGAGAACGTGGCCGTGACGTCCCTGGCGCGGTCGGTCGTCACCGCCCAGCAGTCGGAGGCCGACTACATGTTCGAACTCCTCACGGCCCGGTAGGCAGGAAATGCGGCGGGCCGGTGGTCCCGCGCCGCCACCGGCCCGCCGCGGAGCCTTCCGTCAGTGGAACTTGTTCGGGAAGGCGCCGATGATGCCGGAGCTGAGCTCGTCCGCCATCATCATCATGTGGGCCTCCGCCTGGTCGTAGACGGCAATGCCGTGGGCGTAGTTCCCGACCAGTTCGTCGCTGCCGTACACGATGGTCTGGTCAATGTGCCCCTTCATCATGTCCCGCATGTGGTCCTGCGGCCAGAACCTGGGGTTGGCTTTGGCGAGGAAGTCCGCGATCTCCTGGGCGTTCGCATGGACGGCGGTGGTTGCCGATTTGAGGGCTGCCGGGTCATTGGCCTTCGCCGCCTGGAACAGCGCCACGAAGTCGGTGATGTGCGCCTTCAGCAGGGTGGTCAACTGGTCGCCGGCAGCCCTGCCGTAGAAGGGCTTGATGGCGTCGCCGATGTCCGCCTGGTTCTGCAGCAGCCGCGAGGCGGTGGTGGTGAAGCCGGCGGAGCCGGAAGCGAAGTCGACGACGGCGAGCCGCGTCCACTCCATGTGCTGCGCCCACAGCGTGCGCATGCCCTCGCGGAGGGCCGCCTGCGCAGCGGGAATCCTGCCGGAACTGGCGTCAGCGCCGGCGGAGTGGCCGTGGGCCACGGCAACGGCGGGCACCGCCTGGGCGCCGGCGGCCGGCTGCAGGCCCTGCGCCGGGGAGTAGGCGATGAGCAGGCCGGCCAGCAAGGCCAGCACGGCCAGCGGCATGGAGCTCCAGAGGCGTCGCGGACGAGAAGCGAAGTAGCTCATGACATGTCTCCTGTCTTGCGGTGGGGATACGCCGGCGCCTCCGGGGCGGCCTGCGCATGGCAGGCACTGCTCCGGGGGCCGGTTGGGCGAAGACGTCCATGGCTACTTAGTGGCCGCTCGGCGCCGGATCTTACCGGAGGCGGCCCGCGGCACCGTGCGGGGAACCGGGGTACGACCCGTTGAACTTTTAACACGTTTGAGTACACCCGAGAGCGATTAAGTGCGAGATGCGTGGCATGGTGCCATGCGTTTGAAAGACTGGGCCATTTCGCAGGGTATCCACCAGCAGAGCGCCTACAAATGGTTCAAGGACGGGACACTGCCCGCCCCGGCGCAACGCGTCGGCCCCAAAATCGTCATCGTCAACCCCGAGGACTCCGTCAGCAACCGGCGGCCTTGGCCTGTACGCACGGGTGTCCTCCCCTGACCGGAAGCAGGACCTTGAGCGGCACATGGCGCGCCTGCAGGCCTGGGCAGATACGACCGGGCTGACGGTCGTGCGTGCGGAATCCGGAGTCGCGTCAGGGATGAACGGTGCGCGGCCCAGGATCCGTCGCCTGCTGGCGGACCGGGCACCCGGATACGGCGTCGCCGACGCCGCCGGCCCCGCCCGGATGTCGGCGGGCCGGCGCCGCCGGGGCTCCGCCGGCGACGGCTGGTTCCTGATCCCCAACGGCGGGGCCTTCGCCCGGGGGTGGGTACGCGGGGGGATGCCGCGTGCTTTGGTTGCGCCAGGGAGGTTTTCCACATAGGCCGGGCGGGCCCTGGTCCCTGCGCACCCTGGCTTGTAGCGTCGGATCATGATGATTCACGCTGGTGTCGACGTCGGAATTCCTGCCCGCCGCGAGGATGCCGGGGAGTGACAGCAGCGCGCAGCGCATCGGGGCTGCGGGTCATTGCCCCGGCGTTCGTCGCCGCCGTGCCCGCGGGCGTGCGGATCCGCACCCGCCTTCACCCCACGCCCGGGGAGGAAACCACCCTGCTGGCGGTCGGCACGCACCTGGGATCCCTGTACCGGAAAGACCTGGCCGCCCGGGGCCGGACGGACCGTAAGCGGGCCCTGACCGCCGTGTCATCCTCGCGGTGGGCCGGGAGCATCACCCGCGCCACGAAGGACCAGTACCAGTCCGGCATGCGTGCCCTCGCCGCGGAGATCAGCACGCTGCGCGCCGCCTGCGCCGCCATCGGGAAGCGGGCCGCCGTGCCCTGCGGGGAAACCGTTGACCGCACCAAGGGCTACCGGACCCCCGCGGAGCGGCACCAGAAGACCCGGCGCCTCGCCGCCCTGCAGGACCGGCTCACGGACGCGGAGGCACGGCTCGCGGCCGGGAAGCCCGGCATCGCCGTCGGCGGCGGCCGGCTGTGGCGCGCCCGCAACAACCTCCAGGCGGCGGGGCTCACGCCCGCCGGGTGGGAGGCCCGATGGGCGGCCTCCCGGCTGTTCCTGACCGCTGACGGTGAATCGGGGAAGCGGTGGGGCAACGAAACCATCCGCATCGACCCCGGCGGGCACCTGTCCCTGACAGTCCCCGCCGTGATGGCCGCGGAGCATGGTGCGCAACTGCACCTCGCAGCCCCGGTCCTGTTCCATCACCGCGCCGGCGAATGGCGCGACCGCGCCGCATCCGACCAGGACATCCGCTACGACATCAGCCACAACCCCGAGACCGGGCGCTGGTACGTGGACGCGTCCTGGGGATACCGGGACCTGCAGGTCCCGTCCCCGGACAGCCTGAACGGCTCGCCCGTCCTGGGCGTTGACCTGAACGCCGATCATCTGGCCGGTTGCGTCATCGACCCGTCCGGGAACCCCGTCGGGGCGCCCCTGAGCATCCCGCTGGACCTGAAAGACCTCCCGGCAACCACCCGGGACGGCGGGCTCCGGGCGGCGGTCACCGCGCTGCTGGACGCCGCCAGGGATGCGGGCTGCGCGGCCGTCGCCATCGAGAACCTGAATTTCCAGGACGCCCGCTCCACCGGCCGCGAAACCATGGGCCGCGGCACCCGCGGCAAAACCTTCCGCCGCACCGTCGCTGGCATCCCCACCGGAAAATTCCGGGACCGGCTCGTGTCCATGGCCGCCAACCGCGGCCTCCACATCATCGTCGTTGACCCGGCGTACACCTCACAGTGGGGCGCCCGGCACTGGCGCCAACCACTCCAACAAACGACCGGCAGCACCGTCACCGGCCACCACGGCGCGGCCGTCGCTATCGGACGGCGTGCTGCCGCCGGTTTCCGTATCAGGCGACGGGAGGACGGACCCCGCACCCGACAGAGGACGAGCGCGGGCCAGCCCAGTCCCAGGCCCGGTACGGCACCGCCCGGCACCGAACCCCTCACAGGCCTGGCCCGCCCGGCGGTCACGAACCGTCCCGGCCCGCCAGGAACCAGAAGGTGTGCGGCTCCCAGGACCGTCCGGGGAGCAAGTACGTGACTAATCCGTACTAACCAGGAACGGTACGGGCTGCAGGAAATTCGTTCAGCTTTTCCGGTAAGACGGCGGCCGCCCGATGACACTCACCAGTTATGAGAAACCATCATGCGGCGCCCCCGGCTTCCTGCCCGGACGACGGGGTAATCCACCACCCGGAACCCGGTGGCCGGAACAGTACCGTCGATTGGCGCCGGAAGCTGCTGCGGTCGGCAGGCTTTCCTGATAGGCTCGCGCATCTGCTGGCAGGAACACCCGGGACCGACATTCATGCCCTGCTCAATCTGGTGGACCGCGGTTGCCCGCCGGAACTGGCGGCCCGAATCCTCGGGCCGTTCCCTGACCCTGGCTGGCGGGAGTGATCCGATGGCTTTCCTGGATGGCCCCGAGCTGGCGGATGCGGACCCGGTGCGGACGGAACGCGTCCGCGACGATTGGGTGGAGCTGCTCAGCTCGCCGGGACCCGGCCGCGACGACGCCCTGGCCAGGCTGCACGGACTCCTTCTCAAGGCCGCCCGCCACCAGGTGTCGCAGATGATTGCCAGGCTGCCCGCCATCGGCCAGGCGCGCTGGACGATATTGTCAACCAGGCGGCGGACGAAGCCATGGTCGCAGTGCTGGGCAAGTTGTCCAGCTTCCAGGGCCGGAGCCAGTTCACCACCTGGGCGTACAAATTCGGCATCCTGCACGCCGCCGTCGAGGTCCGCCGCAATCTGTGGCACAACCGCGAGGTGCCACTGGAATCGATGCCCGAGCCGGCCGCCGTCGGGACCTCCCCCGAGCAACTGGCCGAGGCAGCCGACTTTTCCAAGGCTGTCAGCGCCGCCATCGACCAGGTGCTGACCAAGCATCAGCGCAGGGTCGTGTTGGCGCTTCTTGTTGACGACGTTCCTGTCGATGTCCTCGCAGACAGGCTGGGCACCACGCGCAATGCCTTATACAAGACGCTCCACGATGCCCGGGGGCGGCTCCGCGCGCACCTGACGGTTGCCGGTTATCTGGTGCCGACCCCCGCGGAGGAGGTGATCCCATGACGAAACCGCACCGCGCTTTGACGGACCAGGCAGCCGAGCGGTTGACCCTGGCCGCCGAGCCGTGGCTTTCGTGCGATGACTGCTTCGAGCAGATTGATGAGTATGTCGAGCGGTTGCTGGCCGGCAGTTCCGCGCCCATGCCGGCGATGCGCGCCCACCTGATCGGGTGTGCCGCCTGCCGCGAGGAGGCCCGGTCACTGCTGCTCCTGGTAGCGGAGGATGAGGGCCTTGATCCCGGCCCCGGGCTGCGCCGCCTCACCGCTGGGTAGGAACTACCGGAAAACCGGCGACCCCCCGCTGCGCCGCTGAGCAGTCACCGGTGGTGGATCCGGCCCAGGCGGTGTTGCGCGGGTCGCATGTGGCCTATGGTGGTCGGGGGCCACAGCGCCGTGACCCCGGATCAGAGCGGGGGAAAATTTTGACCGAGAAGCTTGGAGTACTTTTCCGGGTGGACCTCGACTGCGCCAAGCGCAGCTCGCCGCCCGGGCCACGGGACCATCCAGACCGCCCTGGACCTGTTCCCGGACTGAGTCCGGCCATACCGTCCGCCGGCCCCCATCGACCCGGGAAGCGTTGATCAGGATGAACATCAAGGACCAGTGGAACCGCCTCGATCCCGCTACGCAGAAATGGCTCATCGAGCATCCAGGGTGCCAGATCCTGCCCCGCACGATCACGGCAATCATCTGCAGTGCGACCGGCGCAACCGACGACTCGGACCGGCATGGCGAGACGGCGTTGTCGCAGGAAGACCGCGACTTCATCAATGCCAAGGCCAGCGAGTCCAGGACCGGCGCCCCGGAATACCGCTACATTGACTCAGCACAACCCTGAGCCGCCACGCGGCCCAAGTGGCACAGCCCCTTCTTCCGCATTCCGGGCCGCTGCCTTCCGTACCTGCGGCCCGACAGGGGGCCAGCGGCGCGGCCACACCCGCTGCTGACCGGATTAGGGCACACAATTGGGTCTTTTTGATTGCGCCGGACGGGCCTACGGTGGGCCCGGTGAGCTGTCCGTCCCGGGCAGCCGAAGCGTGGAAGATGAGACCCATGACAACGCACGTCGCAGACTGCACCGTAGCGAATTGTTCCTTCAACGATCACTCTGAATGCAACGCCGTCGGCATCACCGTCGGCGGCCGTGAAGACCACGCTTCCTGCGCCACTTTCATTGATACCGGCACCCACGGGGGCCTGCCCAAGGTCCTGGCCGATGTCGGAGCGTGCCAGCGTTCAGAATGCGTGCACAACGACCACCTGATGTGTCAAGCTCCCGAAGTCCACATCGGCCCGGGCGCTGACAACGCCGACTGTCTGACCTACGCGCACGGGTAGGGCGGTGCTCCGTGACAACGGAGACCTGGTTGTCCATCCGCCCGTCCAGCGCCGCAGTGTGCTGTTGATCAGCCCGACCAGGACACTCGTCCACCAGCAGGTTTGCGAGATGCACAACGCCGCGAGCAACCGCACGCGCAGCCCTGTGGCCATCTTCGTGAACAGTGTTCCCGTCGGCAGGAGACGCAGCCGCTTCATGGATTGCGCCAGGGCCAGTCCGTTGAGCATGAGCACCAGGATGCACAGGAGTTTGACCTGCGTCAGCGGGCTGGACAGATCCGGACGCAACATCGCCCCGGAAGCGAGCAGGAGGGCCAGGCCGCCCCAGATCAGCGGCTGCGCGGCGGACTCGAGGCGGCGGGTGTCGTGGACGTCCCGGCGGCCAAGGAGCCACAACAGGCCCACCCAGTCGAGCACCAGGATGACTCCGAAGGACAGCACGAGTGCGAGAATATGGCACGCGAGGGCGATGCGGTGGATCTCCGCCCCGCAGTCGAGGAAGCCGCCGAGCAGCACCGACGCCAGCCAGGCCGCCGAACACAGCAGCGCCGGCAGCACCGTTTTCAGGGACTGCCGCACTCCCGGACGCGCTGCCGCTGCCGGGTTCGGCGACGGCGGGTTTCATGCGAAGAGCCCCTCACCGATAAAGCCGCCCGCGCTGGTTCCCGGGGGGACGGCGAACAGGCCCGAGCCGGTGTGTTTGAGGTATTCCAGGGCCATCGTGTCTTCTTTCGCCATGGCCAGCTGCATGGGCACGTAGTGGGTCCGCGGGTCCTTGACGAACGCGATGAAGAACAGGCCCGCGTCGAGGTGGCCCAGGCCGTCCGAGCCGTCGGTGTAGTTGTAGCCGCGCCGGAGCATCTTCACGCCGTCGTTCCGGCTCGAGTGGGCCAGGCGGACGTGGGAGTCCAGCGGGATCAGCGGCTCCCCGCTGCGCCCCGTGGTCTCGAAGTCGGGGGCGGTGAATTCCGCGCCGCCGGACAACGGCGCACCGGTGCCCTTGGTGCGGCCGATCAGGCCTTCCTGCTCGCGCAGCGAGGTCCGGTCCCAGATTTCGATGTGCATCCGGATCCAGCGGGACACCAGGTAGGTGCCGCCGGCCATCCAGGCCTCGCCAGGCCGGGTTCCGGCCCCGGCCCACACATGCTCATCAAGCAGGGCGGTGTCTTCGGCCTTGAGGTTGTTGGTCCCGTCCTTGAAGCCGAAGAGATTCCGCGGGGTGGTCTGGGACCGCGAGGTGGAGGCGGTCCGGCCGAAGCCCAGCTGCGACCAGCGGACACGCGTTTTCCCGAATCCTATCCGCGCGAGGTTCCGGATCGCATGGACCGCCACCTGGGGGTCGTCCGCGCAGGCCTGGACCACGATGTCGCCGCCGGTGCGTCCTGGCTTGAGATCATCGCCCGGGAAGTGCGGCAGGTCGATGAGGGCGTCCGGGCGGCGTCCGTCCAGGCCGAAGCGGACCTTGCCGTCCTTCTCGAACAGGCCCGGACCGGAGCCTGCGCCCGGGACCGCTGCAGCCGGGCCCGACAATGTCCGAAAGATCTTCCAGGACACCCTGGAGCGCACCCACATCGCCGACGGCGACACCTTCGTCTCGCTGGGCGGGGACTCGCTGTCCTACGTGGCAGCGTCCGTCAGGCTGGAGCACGCGTTGGGGCATCTCCCGCGGGACTGGCACGTGACGCCGGTCCGGGACCTTGAACCGCGCAGCCGGGATTCGCCGGTCCGGAAGCTGCGACGGTTCTTCGCGCCGCTCGAAACCAGCATCGTGCTCAGGGCAGTGTCGATCGTCCTTATCATCAGCACGCACGTCGGCTTCTTGAGCTGGCAGGGCACAGCCCATGTGCTCATGGCGGTGGCCGGGTACAACTTCACCCGCTTCCAGCTTTCCGGGGAGCGGCTCCCGCGCCTGAAGCGTCAGCTGGCCAGCCTGGCCAGAATCGTCGTGCCGGGCATGGCCTTCATCGGCGCGGCCTACCTGATCACGTACAACTACACGCCCGCCAACATCGTGCTCCTGAACGCCATCCTCGGGCCCGAGGCCGTGACCACGCAGTGGCACTTCTGGTTTATCGAAGTGCTTGCCTACCTGCTCGTGGCCATGACGGCCCTGCTCGCCGTTCCCTGGGCGGACCGCGCCGAGCGGCACTTCCCCCTCCTCTTCCCCCTGGCCCTTGCCGGAGCCGGGCTCCTCACCCGCTATGAACTGATCGATCCCGGCGTGCCGCACAAGGCGCCGGCCCTCTGGCTCTTCGCGCTGGGCTGGGCCATTGCGCGGACAAGGCACACGGCCCAGCGCTTCGCCGTCTCGGCCGTTGCTGCCCTGACCGTTCCCGGGTTCTTCGACAACGCGAACCGGGAATGCACGCTCCTCGTCGGGATCCTGCTGCTCATCTGGCTGCGCGGCATTCCCGTGCCGAAGGGCCTCCGGCGCCTGACTGTGGTGTTGGCCAACTCCTCCCTCTACGCATACCTCGTGCACTGGCTGGTCTTCCCGCTCCTGACCGGAATCAGCCCCGCGCTGGCCGTCGCGGCCTCGCTCTCCGCCGGAGTTGCCTACCGGGCGCTTACCCTGCACTTGATGGGTGCGCCGAGCCGATGGCGGAACCGGACAAAGCGGGAGCCGTCGCGAGGCCCCGCTGCCGGAACCTGCCCGGACCAGGAAAGCCTGCCCTCACTCGGCGCTGACGTCTCCGGTCTCCACGACGCTCAGCTGCGATTCGAACATCCGGAAATACCGGCCCCGCAACGCCACGAGCTCCTTGTGCGTGCCCTGTTCCACGACCCTGCCGTCCTCGAGCATGTAGACCACGTCGGCTTTCTCGATCGTGGCCAGCCGGTGGCTGATGGCGATGATCGTGCTGCTGCGGTCGGCGAAGAGCCGGGTGAAGATCCGGTGTTCGGCCAGGGCGTCGATGGCGGAGGTTGGCTCGTCCATGACCATGAACGAGGCGTTCCGGTAGAAGTTCCGGGCCATGGCGAGCCGCTGCCACTGGCCGCCGGAGAGGCCGCTGCCCTTCCGGCCGCGCGGGTCCTCCATCCAGTTGCTGACGTGGTTGTCCAGTCCGTTCGGCAGCCTGGTGAGGAAGTCCAGGGCCTCCGCGTCGCCGGCGGACCCGCGGATCCGGGCGTCATCCCGCGGCGCATCGACGTCGCCGAAGAAAATGTTCTCCGCGGCGGTGGCGAATTCGTACTTGAGGAACTCCTGGCTGAGCACCGCCAGGTGCCGGTGCCAGGATTTGACGTCGACGGCGGCGAGGTCGACGCCGTCGAGCAGCACCTGCCCGGAATCCGGCCGGTAGAGCCCGGCCAGGATCCGGATCAGCGTGGACTTGCCCGCGCCGTTCTCCCCCACGATGGCGATGTGCTGGCCTTCCCGGATGGTCAGGGAAATGCCTTTGATGACCTCGAGGTCGCTGCCGGTGTAGGTGAACCGGATGTCCCGCAGTTCGACGGTCGTCGGGGCCTGCAGCAGCGGCGGGGCATGCTCCGCAGGGACAGGGAGGGCCATGAACAGTTCGTAGTCCTTGAGGTTCGCCAGGTCCTCGTCGATCGAGCTGAGCGAGGAGACCAGGCTGTTCGCGGTGGACAGGGCGCGGCTGACGATCTGCTGGACGTATAGGAACTGCCCGACGGGCTGGGCCCGGGCGATGATCTGGCCCACCACCCAGATCAGGGACACCACCTCCGCGCCGTACTGCAGGGCATCGGCGGCCAGTTGCTTGGGGATGTAGCGCTTCTGGAAGTCCAGCCGGCGTTTTTCATCGGCGTCCCGCAGCCGGGAGCGCAGCCCCATCAGGTGGCCGACGATCCCGTAGAGGCGCATCTCGGCAATGTGCTGCGGGCGCAGCAGGTTGGTTTCGATCATGCGGCGCTGCCGGCGCGAATCGACCTGGGTGTTCCAGTGCGCGATCTGCTCGCGGGACAGCCTGAACTGCAGGTAGACGCTGGGGACGATCGCGACCAGGACGATCACCGCGATCCACCAGCTGACCAGCAGCAGCGCCCCGATGGCCAGGATCACCGAGACCAGCTGGGTGAAGATCGCGGCGATGCGGTCCAGCACCCGGGCGTAGGAATCGGAGAAGCGCTTGGCCCGGTCGTAGAGGTCGACGGTCTCTTTGTCGTCGTACCGCCAGAACTCGAGGGCCAGGAAACGCTCGTACATCAGGTCGCCCACGATCGCGCCGACCCGGAAGCTCATGAGCTGCTGGATGTGGCGGTCCACGCTGCTGAACGCGCCCCAGAAGAGCCCCAGGGCCGCCGTGATGATGACATACAGGACGGCCCGTGGGCCGGCGTCGGGATCTCCCGCATAGCCAGCCGCCAGCGCCGTGGTGGTGAGCGCCGCGAAGTAGGTGGTGACGAGCGGCAGCACGGCCGAGATCAGCGACCCGCCGACCTTCATGATGACGGCGGCGGGTGACGCCCGGAAGCTGACCTTCAGGACTTGCCCGACGGCGCGCGCGTAGGGGCGGAGGGCCAGCTTCCGCGGCGGTTCCTTGCTCAGCCTCACCGAGGCCGGGTGCCCCGGTCCGGCGGGCTGTCTCTTTTCAGACATGCCCTCAGCCTAGATCAGCGGGCGCGTGAAACGCCCCGGCCGGGCCACGGCGATAAGGAGGAGCTGTCCGTCCTGACTGTGCATTCATGCACACGGCCTCTGCCATTTCTTCGCTTGAATGCACAGAATCAGGGTGTGATGGTTGGTTCAGCAGGTCACTGTTTGTCCCTGGTTTCGAAGCAAAGGAGCTTGCATCATGGCGACGATCGACACTGAATCGGCCGAGGCAATCCGTCTCGCTGCCGCACGGGAATTCCGGGATTCCATCCCATCGGTGCGCATGAAGTGCCACCTGCCCCACTCCATAACCAACCCGAAAGTATGACAATGTCGAGCACACTTATCTTTCCCTCTGCAACCCAGCGGCCGGGCGCTGCAACCGCTGTCACGGACACGCTCATGTGGATTGACGGTGACGCCGTGGAGTCCCTGACCTCGGAATGGCGCACCGTGTACAACCCCGCGCAGCGTGAAACCGCCATTGCGCGCGTTCCGTCGGCCGCGCCGGCGGACGTTGATCGTGCCGTCAAAGCCGCACGTCGGGCCTTTCCCGCCTGGCGGGCCCTGCATTTCAGTGCCAGGCAGCGGGCCCTGGCCCAGATCGCCGATGAACTGGAGAGCCGCGCCGAAGATTTGGCCAGACTCACCGCGCTGGACACGGGTAATGCGATCCGCACCCAGGCCCGGCCTGAAGTAAGGTCGCTGATTTCGCTCTTCCGGTACTTCGCCGGAGTGGCAGGGGAAGTCAAAGGAACCACACTGCCGGCGGGCGATGACCAGCTGCAGTACACGCGGCTGGAGCCGTTGGGCGTCGTGGCCTGCATCCTGCCGTGGAATTCGCCGCTCATGATCGCCGCTTTCAAGGTTCCGGCCGCATTGGCTGCGGGCAATACCGTGATCATGAAGGCAGCGGACGATGCCCCGCTGAGCGTCCTGCTCCTGGCGGAAATCTGTAACCGGCACCTTCCTGCCGGCGTGGTTAATGTCCTGACCGGACGGGGCTCCGTTATTGGCTCTGCGCTTGCCGATCATCCGGGTGTGGACAAGGTTTCCTTTACAGGTTCCACGGAGGTCGGAAGGCAGGTGGCCGGGCAGGCCGGGGCACGGCTTGCGCACATGTCCCTTGAGCTGGGCGGGAAGAACCCTTCAATAGTTTTCCCCGATGCCGTGGACGACGAACTGATTGATTCCCTGCTGCTGGCCTCCCGCTTCACCAGGCAGGGGCAGAGCTGCACCGCGGGATCACGGTTGTTCCTGCACGAGGACATCCACGATGAAGTCCTGGAGAGGTTGGTGGCCAAGCTGGCCGCATTGCGTGTCGGTGACCCGCTCGACGAGGCCACGGACATGGGCGCCGTCATCAACAACAAGCAGCACAAGCAGATCAGCAACTTCCTGGCCGAAGGCCGGTCGACTCCGGGGATGAAGGCAGTACTCGGCGGTTTTGAGCCGGAGGATGGGCGCCTCACCGAAGGCTACTACCACGTGCCAACGGTCTTCAGCGGAGCGCGCAACGAGTTCAGGCTGGCCCAGGAAGAGATCTTCGGTCCCGTGCTCGTGGCCATCCCATGGCGGGACACCGACGATGTTGTGCGCATGGCGAACGATACCCACTTCGGGCTGGCAGCCTACGTCTGGAGCCACAACCTGGACCAGGCGCTGGGAACGGCACACCGGCTTGAAGCCGGCTGGGTGCAGGTCAACCAGGGCGGCGGGCAGGTTGCAGGCCAGTCGTACGGCGGTTACAAGCAGAGCGGGATCGGGCGCGAGGCCTCCTTGGAGGGAATGCTGGCCGGGTTCACGCAGACCAAGCAGATCAATGTCCGGCTTCGCCGCGAGGGAGCTTCCCATGCCTGATCAGGAAACACCGGTCCCGGGGCGGGCCAACGGCCCCGCCCTGCCCCTTGAAGGCGTCAAGGTCCTGGACCTGAGCCGCGCCCTGGCCGGACCATATGCGACGGCACTCCTGACAGATCTTGGTGCGGACGTCACCAAGGTGGAGAGCATCAAGGGCGGCGACTCGACCAGGCAATGGCCACCTTTTGAAAACGATCAAAGCCTCTACTTCGACTCGGCAAACCGCGGAAAATCTTCGCTCGCATTGGACTTCTACAGTGCGGACGGAAAGGCGCTGTTGTGGAAGCTGGCCCTGGCGTCCGACGTCGTCGTCGAGAACTTCCGGCCGGGTGTCCTCAGCAAGATGGGCCTGGATCCCGCCGAACTCCGCGCAGCCAAACCGGAGCTCATCATCGCTTCCGTCAGCGGCTTCGGAACCACCGGCCCTCTGAGCCAGGCCGCCGGTCTGGACCAGGTGGCGCAGGGAATGTCCGGGCTCATGTCCGTTACCGGGGCTGACTCCGAGAACATGTTCCGGGTGGGCGTGCCCATCATCGACATGGTCTCCGGAATTTTCACGGCCTTCGGAATCGCAGCGGCCCTTGCCGGCCGTGAACGTCACGGAGCCGGGATGGACGTGTCGACGTCCTTGCTGGAGTCGGCCCTTTCCATCTCCAGCTTCCAAGGACAACGCTTCCTGAGCCTGGGCGAGGTGGCGACGCCCCAGGGGAACAACCATCCGGTGCTCTCGCCGTACGGTGTGTTCAAAACGGCAGATGTGCCGGTCATCATCGCCGTCGGCAACGAGAAGCAGTGGCAACAACTGTGTGAGCTCCTGGGCCAGCCCCAGCTGGCGCTCGATCCCCTGTATGTCACCGGCAAACTGCGCACACTCAACCGGGAGAAGCTCAAGGGCAAAGTGGAGCATCTGCTTGCCCAGCGGGGAGGCAAGGAGTGGGTGTCATCGTTCCGCGAGGCAAAAATTCCGGCCGGACCCATTTACACGTTCAAAGAGGTATTTGAGGATACCCAGGTTCAGGCCCTGGAGATGGTGCAGCAGCTGCGGCGTTCTGACGGTACCGCGCTCCCGCTGTTGCGGGGCCCCCTTTCCCTCAATGGGAAAGCGCCGGAGATCCGCAAGGCGCCCCCGGCACTCGGGGAAGACACCCTGCGGGTGCTCGCGGAACTGGAACTGAGCGAAAGCCAGATTCAAGGCCTTCTGGACTCCGGCATTGTCATGGCCGCGCCGGCGCCCGCCCTGGCGGCGGCAGTCTCATGAAAGGCAGTCTCATGAAAGGCAGTGACGTGCTCGCTCCGCAAGGAACGCTGAACGTTGTCCGCGAGGGCGCCGCGGCCACCATCCTTCTGGACAACCAGAAGATGCGCAACGCCGTCACCAAGGACATGTGGCAGCAGTTCGTGCCCACCCTGCACATGCTCGGCGCAGACCCGGCCGTCAAGGTTGTGGTGGTCCGGGGGGCAGGCGATCACTTCTCGGCCGGCGCCGACATCAGCGCGCTGCGCGAGATACTGCTTGACCAGGACACGGGACGGCACGACGGCGGCCACGTTTCCGCGGCAGAACAGGCTTTGGCCGACTTCCCAAAACCCACCATTGCGGCCATCGACGGGTACTGCGCCGGCGGCGCATGGCAGATTGCGGGTGCCTGCGACATCCGGATGGCTTCGGACCGCGCGGCCTTTGGCCTCACCCCTGCGAAAATCGGCATTGTCTACCCGCTGTCCGGCATCCAGCGCCTGGTCCGTCTCGTAGGTCCGGCAACCGCCAAGTTCCTGCTGTTCAGCGGTGATTTCATTGACGCCCGCGAAGCCGCAGCCCTGGGCCTGGTAACCCGCGTCATTCCCCAGGACCGCTTCTGGCCAGAGATCGAGGCCTTCGCCCAGCGGCTGGCCACCCGCTCCCAGCTCTCGATCCACGCCATGAAGGACCTGGTGGATGCCATCGCCGAAGGAGCTGCGGACGTTGCGGAGCGCAGTGATTTCTGGCAGCTGGAGATGGCGGCCAGTACCGATGCTGAAGAGGGCATCAGCGCTTTTCTGGCCAAGGAGGCGCCGGTTTTCAGCTGGACCCCGCATCGCCCATGTTGACCGCGTCAAAAACCGGCACATCCCGCGCCCAGACGGCGGCAAAACCGAGATCGTCTGCCTGACGTACCAGTTCGGCCATGCTGGTGAGGTCGGGCACGCCGGCAGGACGCCCGTCCGCCGCCGTCCGTGCTCGACCCGCAGGTGACAAGTCGTTGTCGAGCGGCAACTCCAGGCCGAGGGTCATGCGATCCGGCCGGATCAACGTCATTGCATCGTGCTGTTTCACGGGTTGGATCCTTACTGCTGCCGGGGATCCTGTCAGCGTTTGCGCTGTTTGACGGCGTAGCCGTACTGCTCTGGCCAGTCCGGATCGACTTCGAGTGTGTGGGCGGCGTGCCTGGCCCAGTAGGGGTTGCGCAGGAGTTCGCGGCCCAGGAGGATCGCGTCGGCCTGTCCGGAGATGAGGATTTCCTCGGCCTGGTGCGGGTTGGTGATCATGCCGACGGCTGCGGTGGGCATGCCGGTCTGGTCCCGGACCTGGTGGGCGAAGGGGACCTGGTAGTGGGGCTCCACGAAGATCCAAGCCCCCGGCACCATCCCGCCGGTGGACACGTCCAGCAGATCCACGCCGTGCTCCAGGAGTTCCTTGGAGAGCCGCACGGTGTCTTCTCCGGTCCAGCCTTCGCGGGGGTCTTCGGGATTCTCGGTCAGCAAGTCAACATCCACCCACCACTTCCGTGTCCTTCGCGAAGCAGGTGTCATTCACCAGCACTACCAGGGGACGTCCCGGATCAACAGGCTACGCCGTGATGAGCTCGACGAGATCTTTCCCGGGCTCCTCGACGCAATTCTCGCCTCGCCCAGCAGCCACTAGATGAATTATTCCAAGGGCTGTCAGTGGTCGTAGGCGGTCAGTGAGCGGCGGACGGCTTGTCCTGTCTGGTCGTTGTGCCAGATCGCGGCGGTCATGGCCAGCAGGCGCTGGATGATCCGGGCGGTGACGCCTGCCGGTGTGCGTCCGCCGTGATGTTCGAGGTCGAGCTGGCCTTTGAGGGTGTCGTTGATCGATTCGATGATCTGCCGCAGGGGTTTGAAGAACCGGGATCCTGCCCGCGGTTTTTCTCCCTTGCGGGCCGGGCGGAGCAACTCGATGCCGGTCTGGTCGAGGGTTTCTTCGAAGCCGGCACCGTAGTAGTTCTTGTCGCCGATGAAGATCTGGCGGTGCCCGTCGGCACGGACCCTGGCCATCGCCGGGGTGCCGGCGAGGATGTCCAGGAACGTCTGGCGTTCGTCGGCCTTGGCCCCGGTCAGGGCATACCCGATCGGGAGCCCGTGCAGGGTGCAGACCAGGTGCAGGCGCAGGCCCCAGAAATACCGGCTGTGGGAGGCGCAGTAGCCGTATTCGGCCCACCCGGCCATCTCGGAGCGGCGGACGGTTTCTTTGGACCGGGCGCATTCAACCGGGGTCGAGTCGACCACCCAGACATCGTCACAGCCGATATCGCTTTGTTGGACGAGGACGCCGATGAGTCAGTTCATGGTCGGGAAGAGCCGGCGCAGGCGCTTGTTGTATCCTGCCTGGCCCGGCAGGTACGGGAACATTGTGGCCAGATTCTTGTGGGCATGGCGCAGCCAGCGGGCCTCGCTGGCGAACCCGAGCAACGCCTGCATGAGAGCCAGGGTCATCACTTCGGCGTCCGTGATCCGCGGACTGATGCCGATCCGGGGCCGGGCCGGGACCCGTTCCGGATGCGCCTTCAGCAGATCATCGGCGGCGACATAGAATGCTGTTGCGAGGGTGTCCAGATCGGTGTCCACGTGAGCCTCCAGGTTCGGCGTTGGGTAGATAACACCGATTCTGGGCACCCTCCACCCCTCACCAGGGCACGACATACCGCCCGGACCCCTTGGAATTATTCATCTAGCCCCGGACACACAAGAAAGTTCCCGCAGCACTGAAGCTGCGGGAACTTTCTTGTCCGGAGGCCCCCAACCGTCCGGAAGTCAGCTGAGTGCCACGACCGTCTTGCCGACGGCGGTCCCCTCGCTTTGGCGGAGGTGTGCGTCGATCAGGTTGTCCCACCCGACAACCGTCGGAGGCGTGACGACGAGGCCGTTCCGGGCCAGGTGCATGACGTCGTGGATGAGGGTGCGCACGTGCTGGGGGGCGGTGCGGGCCAGCCGGAGGATGCTGAAGCCGGACACCGTCTTGTTGGTGGCCCGCAGGTCACCGAAGCCGGGCGTGGCAGGATCCGGCTGCCCTGCAGCCCCGCCGTAGGAAACCAGCCGGCCTCCGATGGCCAGGTTCGACGCCGATTCCGCCAGGAGCGTGCCGCCGAGCGAATCAAGGATGACATCAAAGCCGGAGCCGGCTGCCGCCGTCGCGTTCGCGAAGAACCCGGCGTCACGGACCACGGGAACGTAGCCGGGCGCGAGCGCCTCGGCCTTCGCCGGCGAGCCGATCCCACCCACCACCAGGCCCGCGCCGTGCCGGGCCAGGACCGCTGCCAAGGCCGTTCCGACACCGCCGGCGGCGCTGGTGACCAGCACCTTGTCGCCGGGAGCCACGTGGGCGCGCCGGGCGAGGCCCAGGGCGGTCGCCCAGGTAAGCGGGATGATCGTTGCGGTCGCAGGGTCCAGGCCTGCCGGCACGCCAGTAGCCAGCTGTGCATCTGCCAGCACATACTCGGCGAAAGCGCCGCCGTCGGGCGTAAACGCCACCACGCTGTCACCCGGCGCCAGTCCCTCGACACCCTCGCCCAGCGGGCCCTCGATGGCGCCGGCCACCTCCATCCCGGGGACAAACGGCCATTCACTTGCATAGCCGGGAGCACCGCGGCGTGCGAGGACGTCCGTGAAGTTCAATCCGGCGTACGCGGATCAGTACCTGGCCGGGGCCCGGGACCGGAACCTCCCGGTCAGCGAAGTCCAGGACGCTGGCATCCCCGGGCTGTGTAATCTCCAGAGCTTTCATAAGTCTTAGCAGTACGGGAGTTCTCGTACCCCATTCCCTTCTGTTGACTGCATGTCTTGTTTCACGGACGAGCCAGTCGACTCCGCAGCTTGGTCTACGTGGTGGAATTGAGCCTTCCGTCAGCAACCTTGATGATCATCGAGCAGTCCTTGCCGGACTCACCTGCGTCGATGAGTTGCTGGAACAGCCGCTGGACGTGCTTGCCGATTTCGAGCGGCGTGCCGGTGCCCTCGGCAGCACTGATCGCCAGGCTGATGTCCTTGTTGGCCAGCTCGGTGGTGAACGTGGGTGCGAAGTCGTAGTTCGAGGCCGCGGTGGGGACCACCCCGGCCACGGGGTACCAGGTGCGCAGGGCCCAGCTGTCGCCGGAGGAGACGGAGGCGATGTCCCAGAAGACCTGCTTGTCCAGGCCGAGCCTGTCGGCCAGGACGGCGCCCTCGGCGGTCGATGCCAGGTTGATGAAGAGCATGAGGTTATTGCAGATCTTGGCGGCCTGGCCGGTGGTGGCGCCGCCGGTCGGGATGATGTTCGCCGCCATCGGACGGATGTATTCGGTGGCCTCGGCCACGGCACCGGCCTCGCCGCCGATCATGAAGGTCAGGGTTGCGGCCTTCGCGCCGCTCATCCCGCCGGAGACCGGGGCGTCGACGAAGCGGAAGCCGGCGGCAGCGGCGGCGTCGTGCAGGGCCTGGGCGGAGGCGATGTCGATGGTGGAGGAATCCACCAGGAGCGTGCGGGTAGCCGCATGGGCCAGGACGCCGTCCGCGCCGAGGTAGACGGCGCGGGCGTGCTCGCCCTTGGGGAGCATGGTGAAGACGACGTCGGCGCCGTCGACGGCTTCTGAAATGCTTCCGGCCGGCTTCACGCCGCCTTCTTCAGCGGCTGCGAGGGCGGCCGGGTTAAGGTCGAATCCCCGGACGTCGTGTCCGGCCTTCGCCAAATTCACTGACATCAAGCCGCCCATGTTTCCCAGGCCGATCCAGCCGATTACTGCCATGGCGTAAGCTCCTTTGCTTAGTGTCCAGCCGGTGCGGCCGGACGTTCTATGTCAACGATCACACCCTGCTAGAGTGCAAACAAGGAAAGAAAACACAGAGGGCATGTGCATCAATGCACAGGTCGCAATGGAGAGGCACACCGTGGACGTAAAGCGGCTCCCAAGCCCGGATGACTTGCTGATCCTGCTGACGGTGGCCCGCCTGGGGCGCTTCAATGCCGTGGCAGAGACGTTGGGCACCACGCACACCACCGTTTCCCGCAGAATCCTGGCGCTCGACAAACAGCTGGGGGGCCGAACCCTGGAGCGAAGCCCGCACGGGTGGGAGCTGACCCAGCTCGGGGCTTCTGCGGTGGCCGCCGCAGAGGAAATCGAGGAAACTTTGGGATCCCTCTTTGGCCTCATCAACCTGGACAAGGACAAGCTTTCCGGGGTAGTCAGGGTCAGCACCACCGACGGCTTTGCGGTCGAATTCGTCACCCCTGCGTTGGTCCGCCTGCAGCAGCGGCATCCGCAGCTGAACGTGGAGATACTCAGCGCCACCCGCAAGGTCAGCCAGAACCGGTCCGGTGTGGACCTGGAAATCGTGGTGGGAAGAACAGACGTCAGTAGCGCGCAGACCATCTTCCTCAGCAACTACTACCTGAGGCTCTACGCCGGCACCGAGTACGCTGCCGAACACGGGTTGCCGGAAACGCTCGCCGACATGAAGCATCACGGACTCGTCACGTACGTTGAGTCCGCCCTCCAGGTGAGCGACCTGTCCCCCCGTTCGGCGCAGCTGCCCGCACCGAAGTCAACATTCCAAGCGACCAGCGTCTTCGCCCAAGTGGAAGCAGTGCGCCGCGGCGGCGGAATCGGACTGCTTCCGAACTTCCTGGTAGCGGGGAGAACCGGGTTTGTGCCGGTGCTGCCGGATGATTTCCAGCGCCAGCTCCCGATTTGGGCGGTGGCGCGCCCTGAGTCGCTGCGCTCTGCTGCAGTCCGGGCGGTGATCGTGGCGCTGCAGGAGGAAGTTGAAATGCGCCAGGCAGTGTTGTGGTTCTGAGGCCACTGCCACTGGTGGAGCCTCCCGCAGCGTCACCCGCTCCGGAAGGCACAGATGCCCGGGCCCGCGTTGCCGCAGGCCCGGGCATCTTGTGGTGATCTGGCTCCGGGTAACTAGTTCTTCGCTGCCGTCCGGAGCCCGGCGGCCTTGATATCTGCAGCGGCGAGGTCGGCGGTGCCCTGCGCGTCGGCGGCGTCGACGGCCTGCAGTGAGATGCCGCGGGTTTCCTTCATGAAGTACACCGCCACCGCCGTCACGGCGCAGGCTGCCAGGAGGTACAGGGCAATCGGCGTGGATGATTTGAACGTGCCCAGCAGCGACGTCGCGATGATCGGTGCCATCGAGCCGGCCACGATCGAGGTGACCTGATAGCCCAGCGAGACCCCTGAATAGCGCATCCGGGTGGGGAACATCTCGGCCATGATCGACGGCTGGCCGGCGTACATCAGGGCGTGGAACAGAAGGCCGATGGTGATGGCCGCGAGGATCATGAAGTCGTTGGCCGTGTCCATCATGGGGAATGCGATAAAGCCCCACGTTCCGGCGAGGACCACACCCGCCATGTACACCGGACGCCGGCCGATCGAGTCCGAGAGCCTGCCGACCAGCGGCACGGCAACGAAATGGATGGCGTGGGCCGCGAGCAGCAGCAACAGGATCCGGGAGGTGTCCGTCTGGACCACCACCTTCAGGTACGTGATGGAGAAGGTGACCACCAGGTAGTAGAGGATGTTTTCCGCAAAGCGCAGGCCCATGGCGGTGAAGACACCGCGGGGATACCGGCGGAAGACTTCGCCAACGCCGTAGCCCTTCTTTTCGATAGTGACTTCCTTGCGGGCCTCCACGAAGATCGGGGCGTCCGTGACCTTGGTGCGGATGTAGTACCCGATGACGACGATCACCGCTGACAGCCAGAAGGCCACGCGCCAACCCCAGCCGAGGAAGTCTGCAGGGGACAGCACGGAGGAGAGCGTGAACAGCACCCCGGTGGCCAGCAGGTTGCCCATCGGGACCGCGGCCTGCGGCCAGCTGGACCAGAATCCGCGCGAGCGGTCGGGGCTGTGTTCAGCCACGAGCAGCACCGCACCGCCCCATTCCCCGCCGACGGCGAAACCCTGCACAAAGCGCAGGAACACGAGCAGGCACGGCGCCCAGTAGCCTGTCTCGGCAAAGCCGGGGAGGCAGCCCATAAGGAAGGTGGACGTGCCCACCAGGATGATGCTCAGCTGCAGCAGCTGCTTCCGGCCGAATTTGTCCCCGAAGTGGCCAAAGACGATGCCGCCGATGGGGCGGGCAACGAAGCCGACAGCGTAGGTGAGGAAGGCCGCGATGATGCCGTCCAACTCTGTCCCTGAATTGGGGAAGAACATCTTTCCGAACACCAGGGTGGCTGCCGAAGCATAGAGAAAGAACTCATACCACTCAACGACTGTTCCGGCCATCGAGGCAGTAACGACTTTTTTCAGCCCTGAAGCCTTGACGTCCGGCTCCCCGTCCCGCCCTGCGGCGGAGTATCTCGTAGTCATATGTGAACCCCTTCGGCGTCTTCGTCGACGCCAGTGAAAGTCAATAGCGACCGTGAGTGATGTGCGCCACGGGCGCCGCTTGCAACGAGTATGGCCCGCGATTGGAGCACGCTCAAGTCAAGAAAATGCAGAGGCTATCTGCAAAAATAGCGCCCGCTCAGTCGCCGTGCGGCGCAGACTCGGTTCGGAGCCTGGGGAACAGCAAAGGCCGTTAAACAGCTGTTCCCCGCGGAAACTCCGCGGGGAACAGCTGTCTTCGGCTAGCGTGAACCGTAGTTGGGTGCCTCCACCGTCATCTGGATGTCATGCGGGTGGGATTCCTTCAGGCCAGCCGGTGTGATCCGGACGAACTTTCCGCGGGCCTTGAGCTCGGGAATTGTCGGGGCTCCCGTGTAGAACATGGTCTGGCGGAGCCCGCCGACCAGCTGGTACGCGACGGAGGCCAGCGGGCCGCGGTAGGCCACACGGCCTTCGATGCCTTCCGGGATGAGTTTGTCATCGCCGGAGACGTCGGCCTGGAAGTAGCGGTCCTTGGAGTAGGAGGTGTTCTTGCCGCGGGTCTGCATCGCCCCGAGCGAACCCATGCCGCGGTAGAGCTTGAACTGCTTGCCGTTGACGAAGATCAGGTCGCCCGGGGACTCGTCGCAGCCTGCCAGCAGGGAGCCGAGCATGACGGTGTCGGCGCCGGCGACCAGCGCCTTGCCGATGTCTCCCGAGTACTGCAGGCCGCCGTCGGCGATCAGCGGCACGCCGGCGGGGATGGCCGCCTTCGCGGATTCGTAGATGGCCGTGATCTGCGGAACGCCGACGCCGGCGACGACGCGGGTGGTGCAGATGGAGCCGGGCCCGACGCCGACCTTGATGCCGTCGGCGCCGGCGTCGATGAGCGCCTGGGCGCCTTCGCGGGTGGCGGCCTGGCCGCCGATGATGTCCACGTGTGCAACGGCGGGGTCCGACTTCAGGCGGTGGATCATGTCCAGCACGCCCTGTGAGTGGCCGTTGGCGGTGTCCACGAAGAGGGCGTCCACGCCGGCGTCGACGAGCGCCATGGCACGTTCCCAGCCGTCGCCGAAGAAGCCGATGGCCGCGCCGACGCGCAGGCGGCCTTCCTCGTCTTTGGTGGCGAGCGGGTACTGCTCGGCCTTGGTGAAGTCCTTGGTGGTGATGAGGCCCTTGAGCCGGCCCTGCTCGTCGACGAGCGGGAGCTTCTCGATCTTGTTGGTCGCGAGCTTGTGCGAGGCTTCCTCGCGGCTGATGCCGACGTGCCCGGTGACGAGGGGCATCTTGGTCATGACGTCGCTGACGAGGCGGATCGGGAAGTCCGCCTCCGGGACGAAGCGGGTGTCGCGGTTGGTGACGATGCCCAGCAGCCTCATGCCCTCGTCCACCACCGGCAGGCCGGAGACCCGGTAATGCGAGCAGATCTCGTCCAGTTCGGCCAGCGTGGCCTCGGGGCCGATGGTGAGCGGGTTGGTGATCATGCCGGATTCGCTGCGCTTGACCCGGTCGATCTGGTCCGCCTGGTCGGCGATGGAGAGGTTGCGGTGCACGACGCCGAGGCCGCCCTGGCGGGCCATGGCGATCGCCATCCGGGACTCGGTGACGGTGTCCATCGCGGCGGACAGCAGCGGCGTCTGGACCGTGATGCGCTTGGAAATCCGGGACGAGGTGTTCGCTTCGGAGGGAATCACCTCCGTGTGGCCGGGCAGGAGCAGCACGTCGTCATAGGTCAGGCCGATGAAGCCGAAGGGGTTGTGTTCGGGCTGGGTCATGAGTGCGCCTCTTACCTTGGGTTACGGGGTTTCACGGGTAGGGGTTGCAGCAGATGACCAGCCCGTCATTACGGGCATGGCCTGTGCAGAAGTGTTGAGTAAATAGTAGAACCTCGGCGGCGATCCCCATATTCCGGGGCGGCAATGTGAGGTACGGCATGAGCCCTGGCGGGTGCGGCCCGGCGGGTGCGGCGGGCGCGGCCGCCGGCGGGTGCGGCCCGGCTCAGTTCCAGCCCGTGGCCGCGAGCAGCCGCTGCTCGAACATCGGAATCATGGTCTGGACATACGTCTTGGTCAGGTGGTTGTCGTCCTTGTAGACGTACACGTTGCCCACCACCGCTGGGCATGTTCCCCCCGCGCAGATGAAATCGCTCAGGTCCATCAGGTGCAGCCCCGCCACCTTGCCCCGGTACCCGTCCAGGGGCGAGGAAGCCGCCAGGGACTCCTGCAGCGGCATGTTGCATTCCGGTGCGGTCGGGCCGTTCTTCTGGACGCATTCGGGCATGTTCATGGTGAAGCGCGGGTTGTCGCGGATCCCGACCACTTCCATGCCGGCGTCGGTGAAGGGCCGGACGCCTTCCAGGTACCCGGGCACCTCGGTTTCGAACGGCGCCTCGACGTGGGTCATCGACGCTACCGTGAAGACGGCGTCCGGGCGGTGCTCCAGGACGTACGCGGCACTTGCCTGATTGAAGGCGTTGCACCCGGCGTCCCGGTCCGGGCTCTCGCCGCCGAACCGGCAGTTGCCCTTCAGTAAGGTCACGACTTCCCAGCCGTGGATCTTCGCGATCGGGCCGAGGGCTGCCATGTACTGCTGGGCATGCGAGTCCCCGAGCACCACGATCCGCTTGGTGACGGTGTCCGGCGGGCTGTTCTGCAGGCAGCCGGACAGCTCGGGATCGGCGGGGACGTTGGCACCGGTGCACAGCCCGTCGATATCGGCCCACTCGTTCTTCATGGCGGCTGGAGCCGGAATGAGCTTCGCGTCCGGCGTCGGCTTGCCCGCATTCTCCGGCGCGAGGGCGGCGGCGCCGGGGGTCAGTTCCCGGGGCTGCGACGCGGCCGCGGCCTCCTCGGCCAGCAGTTGGGTCTGCCAGACGGACACGGGCGCCGCGAGCAGGGCGCCGCAGGCGGTGATGACGACGGCGGTGCGCCAAGTGCGGCGTTCCGGCCAGTGCCACTCGCGCAGCGGCTTTTCCACGAAGCGCGTGGTCAGCACGGCCAGCACAAGCGAGGCGGCGACAATCATGAGGCCCTGCACCAGGCTCGGGGAGGTGATCCCTTTCCCGGTGAGGGCCAGGACCAGCAATGGCCAGTGCCAGAGGTAGAGGGCGTAGGAGTTGTCGCCCAGGGAAACGAGGGGCTTCCAGCTGAGCAGGCGGTCCACGCCCAGGCGGCTGCCGCTTTGCCCGGCGACGATGATCGCGGCCGCCGCCAGCGTCGGCCACAGCGCCACGAAGCCGGGGAAGGAACGGTCCACGCTCAGCAGCAGCCCGCAGGAGAGCATGGCGGCCAGCCCGGCCCAGCCCAGCGCCACCCTCAGGATCTTGCCGGGCCTGAGGTAGGGCAGGGCCAGGGCCAGCAGCGAGCCGAGGGCGAACTCCCAGAGCCGGGCGCGCGTGTCGAAGTAGGCGTACGCCTGGTTGGTGGCCGTCTGGTCGATGGAGTACACGAGGGACGCCACGAAGATTGTGCCGAAGCCGGCCGCCAGCAGCAGCCGGTAGTTCAGCAGCCGGTCAGTCAGTCGGTCAAGCCGGCGGCCGGTTTCCGCATCCGGCACACTCCGGGGCCGGAGCAGGCGCCGGAGCAGGCTGCGGAGCAGTGCCGTGCCGGCAAACACGAGCGGCCAGAGCAGGAAGACCTGCCCCTGGATGGACAGCGACCAGAAGTGCTGCAGGGGGCTGGCACCGGAGTGGTCCTGCGCGTAGTATTCGACGGCGCTGTCCCCGAGGAGCCAGTTCTGCCGGTAGAGCAGGGAGGCCCAGGCCTGGTCCAGGACCTCCGGCCAGCGGCTTTGCGGAAGGATGGCCCAGGTCCCGGCGAGGACGCCGAGGACCACCACGACGACGGCGGGCAGCAGCCGCTTGAGCAGGTGCAGCCAGTGGCGCACGAGACGGAGGGGTTTGCCGCTTTCCACCTTCCGGGCAAAGCTGAGCGTCATCAGGAAAGCCGAAATGAGCAGGAAGATGTCCACGCCCCCGGAGACCCGTCCGAGCCACACATGGTAGGTGACCACCATGAGGACCGCGAGGGCGCGGAGGCCCTGGACCTCGGGGCGGTAGCCGGATGTCCGGCGCGCGGGAGAGCCCGCGTCCGCCGTCCGCGGACTGCCCGTGGCTCGCTCGTTCGACACAAAATCCCCCTGGCCGGTTTCCAAAACATCAATGTTACCGAGCCGTAATTTTCCTGGCCAATCGTCGCGGCCGCCGGCCCGACCTCCCCAGGCCCCTTCGCACCCGGAGGACATGCCCAGCCTTGGCGCCCGGGACCGGGCATAGCCGGAATATGTCCATGCGCCGACACGGGCGCGGGGCATGTCCAGCGGTGCCGGGGCTGGGCCTGAACCCGAGCCGAACCCACGACGAAGACCGCTAGTCTTTTACGAGTCGGAGGAGGCCGCCTTGTGATCGTGCAGTTGCGGATTTGTGTCCCGGACGAGTTGTCCGGGTCGGTGGTCGAGAAATGCTCCGGGCAGCTTGGCGTCGCGGAAGTGGCCCTCCCCCCGGGCGCCTCGGTGATGCCTCCGGGGGACGTCATCCTGGTTCTCCTCGCACGGGAGTCCGTGGAGCGGCTGGTGGAGGAACTCCAGGCCCTTGGCGTTCCGGAACGGGGGTCAATCTCCGTCACGACGCCCGAGCTGGTGGTCTCGGCCCGCGCAGGACAGGCAGAGGCGGCAGCTCCCGGCGAGGGCGCCGACGCCGTGATCTGGGAGGAGGTGTCCCGCCAGACCGGCGAAGATTCCCGGCTGACGTGGAGCTTCCTGGCGTTCCTGGTGCTGGCCACCCAGCTGGCGGCCATCGGCATCGTCACCGACTCGCCCATCGCCATCGTCGGCGCCATGGCGGTGGGCCCCGAGTTCGGTCCGCTGGCGGCGCTGGCCGTGGCGCTGGTGCGGCGCCAGGGCCGGCTCGGGCGCGGCGCCGCCCTGGCCCTCGGCGTCGGCTTCCCCGTCGCCATGCTCGCGGCAGCCCTTGCCGCGTGGCTGTCGGTGCCGCTGGGTCTGTTTCCGGCCGACGTTTTGGAGCGCGGCTCCGCCGTCGAGTTCATCTACCACCCCGGCCCGTATTCCCTGATTGTCGCCGTGCTGGCCGGGACCGCCGGGATGCTCTCCGTGATCGGCCGGCGCTCGGCGGCGCTGATCGGCGTGTTCATCTCGGTGACCACAGTTCCCGCCGCCGGCTATGTGGCCGTGGCGCTGGTCCTGGGCGAATACGGGAAGGCGGCCGGCTCCGCCCTCCAGCTGTTCCTGAACCTGGTGGGAATCGTGGCCGCGGCCACAGCGGTGCTGGTGTTCTACCGGCTCATCCAGCGCCGGAGCCGTGCCGGCACAAAAACAGGGGGCCGGACCAGCTGATGCTGGTCCGGCCCCCTGTCCTGAAGCGGAGTCCGGAACACCGGCGCCGGAAGCGCCGGTGGGCCGCCTTAGCGCCGGTGGTCCGCCTTAGTGCTGGTGGCCCGCGTGCGCGTCATCATCGGCGGGCTTCTCGACCACGAGGGTTTCCGTGGTGAGGACCAGTGCCGCAATGGACGCTGCGTTGCGCAGGGCCGCACGCGTCACCTTGACGGGGTCGATAACGCCGGCCTCAATCAGGTCTTCGTACTCGCCGGTCTTGGCGTTGAAGCCCTGGTTGTTGGCGGATTCGGCCACCTTGGCGACGACGACGTAGCCGTCGAAGCCGGCGTTCTGGGCGATCCAGCGCAGCGGCTGGGTCAGTGCCCGGCGGACGATGCCGACAGCAGCAGCCGCGTCACCTTCGAGGGCCTGCACGGCGGAGTCCTCATCGAGCGCCTTGAGGGCGTGGATGAGGGCGGCGCCGCCGCCGGCCACGATGCCTTCTTCGAGGGCAGCGCGGGTGGAGGACACGGCGTCCTCGATGCGGTGCTTCTTTTCCTTCAGCTCAACCTCGGTGGCAGCGCCGACCTTGATCACGCCGATGCCGCCGGCCAGCTTGGCCAGGCGTTCCTGCAGCTTTTCCTTGTCCCAGTCGGAATCCGTGCGGGTCAGCTCGGCGCGCAGCTGGGAAACCCGGGCTGCGACATCCTCGGCCGAACCGGCGCCGTCGACGATGGTGGTGTTGTCCTTCGTGACGGTGATGCGCCGGGCGGTACCCAGCACCTCGAGGCCTACCGTGTCCAGGCTAAGGCCCAGTTCCGGTGAGACAACCTGTGCACCCGTGAGGGTGGCGATGTCCTGCAGCATGGCCTTGCGGCGGTCACCGAAGCCCGGGGCCTTGACGGCAACGACGTTCAGGGTGCCGCGGATGCGGTTGACGATCAGCGTGGAGAGGGCCTCGCCGTCGACGTCCTCGGCGATGATGAACAGCGGCTTGGAGCTCTGCAGCGCCTTTTCCAGCAGCGGCAGGAAATCCTGGACCGAGGAGATCTTGCCCTGGTTGATCAGGATCAGGGCATCTTCGAGCACTGCTTCCTGGCGTTCGGCGTCGGTGACGAAGTACGGGGACAGGTAGCCCTTGTCGAACTGCATGCCCTCGGTCAGGACCAGTTCGGTCTGCGTGGTGGAGGATTCCTCAATGGTGATCACACCATCCTTGCCGACCTTCCCGAATGCCTCGGCCAGCAGTTCGCCGATCTCATCGCTCTGCGCGGAGATGGAGGCGACGTTGGCGACCTGGGTGCCGCCAACCGGGCGGGCGTTTTCGAGCAGGCGGGCGGCGACGGCCTCCACAGAGACCTCGATGCCCCGCTTGATCTCGCCCGGGGCTGCGCCGGCAGCAACGTTGCGCAGGCCTTCCTTGACCAGGGCCTGGGCCAGCACGGTGGCGGTGGTGGTGCCGTCACCGGCAACATCGTTGGTCTTGGTGGCGACCTCCTTGGCAAGCTGCGCGCCAAGGTTCTCGTACGGGTCGTCCAGCTCGACTTCACGGGCGATCGTGACACCGTCGTTGGTGATCGTGGGTGCGCCCCACTTCTTGTCCAGCACGACGTTGCGGCCGCGCGGGCCAAGCGTCACCTTGACAGTGTTGGCGAGCTTATCGATGCCGGCTTCAAGCGACCGGCGGGCAGCGTCGTTAAACGCAAGCTGCTTTGCCATGGTTTTGTCCTTTCAAGACAGAACCCCGCGCAACGGACCTATCAGACGTGAATCAGACGGATCGGCGGCGCGGGGTCCGGAGAGTTACTTTACGACGATCGCCAGAACGTCGCGGGCGGACAGCACGAGGTACTCGGTGCCGCCGGTCTTGACTTCAGTTCCGCCGTACTTGGAGTAGATGACGACGTCGCCGGTGGAGACATCGATCGGAACGCGGTTGCCGTTGTCGTCAAAGCGGCCGGGGCCTACTGCAACAACTTCGCCTTCCTGCGGCTTTTCCTGCGCGGAGTCCGGGATGACCAGGCCGGAAGCCGTGGTCTGCTCGGCTTCGAGCGGGCGGACAACAATACGATCCTCAAGAGGCTTAATAGAGACCGACAAGGACCTCTCCTATTCGTCAGCAAATTCGTGGACAGTAAAACTGTGGTCCCGTGGCTGGCAAACCGTCGTCGCGGTGCCGGCAGCAAGCCTGGCGGGCAGTTCTTCGTGTGTTAGCACCCTCCTAGGGAGAGTGCTAATCACGACTCTATGTAAGGAGTTAGCACTCGGTCAAGGCGAGTGCCAGAAATCCGCTCCGGATGAACGCCCGTGTCCTGCCGGAAGGGGGCTGCCCGCGCGTGCTACTGCCCGGCGAGGTCCTCGAAATCCACGTCCTCGCCGTTGGCTTCGTCGTCGTCCCTGCCGGGCTCATTCCGGTGGCGGTACAGCATGAGCCCCCCGGCGGCCGCGAGGACGACGCCGATGACCAGGCCCATGATGCCGCCGAGGCGGGCGGCGGCGTAGGTGCCGCGGATCGATGCGGCCTCCTCGGTGGCGTCCCTGACGTCCTTGCCGCCGACCGAATAGACGGTGGCGTTGAAGGAATCCAGGAAGAAGATGATGACCAGCAGTGCAACGCAGACGATTGCGATGACGCTTCCGGCGATCAGTGCCGGTCGGGCAAACCTGGCAAGCCCCCGGCGGCCGCGGTGGTCCTCTTCGGCGTCCTGCCGCGCTGCGCTTTGGTCGGACCCGTTCAGCCCGCCGAGCCCGCCGTCGCTGCGCTGATCGTTGCTGCCGTTCCCTGCCGTGCCACTGTCTTCCGCGCCGCTGTCTTCCATGCCGTCAAGACTATCGGGCGTCCGGAGGAGGGCGCCTCCACTACGCTTGTCCCCATGGCTGACGCACCGCAGGATCAGATCGCCCCGCTCCTCAATCCCGAGGGGTGGGAGCTGCTGGCGTCGCTGGGACCGTACCGCGAGGACGAGGCTTTCCGGCTCAATGCCTCGCTCCGGAAGGCCGGCCACTCCCCCGAGCTGGTCTCCGCCGTGCTGACCCAGTCGCGGCTCCGGACCAGGGCCGAGGCCAAGTTCGGCGAGTTCGCCCGCCAGATGATCTTCACCCGGGCCGGCCTGGAGCAGGCCACCCGGCTCACCGTGGCGGCCCGGCATGCGCAGCGGTTCGCCGAGGCGGGCATCGCCCATGTGGCGGACCTCGGCTGCGGGCTCGGCGCCGACGCGATGGCGCTGGCCTCCCTGGACATCACTGTCACGGCGGTGGAACTGGACGAAACCACGGCCGCGTGCGCCACCATGAACCTGATCCCGTTCCGGAACGCCACCGTGGTCCACTCGGATGCCACCTCCGTTTCGCTGGAGGGGATCGACGGCGTCTGGCTGGACCCGGCCCGCCGCACCACGTCCACTTCGGGCACCAAGCGGCTCTGGGATCCGGAGGACTTCTCCCCGCCGCTGTCCTTCGTGGAGTCCCTGGCCGCCTCCGGCCTGGCCGTGGGTGTGAAGATGGGCCCGGGCATGCCGCACGACTCGGTGCCGGCGGGCTGCGAGGCCCAGTGGGTCTCGGTGGGCGGGGACGTCACCGAGGTGGCGCTGTGGTTCAACGCGGTGCGGCGCCCCGGCATCCGGCGGGCAGCCCTGGTGCTGGGCCCGCAGGGCGCGGCGGAACTCACCAGCGGCGAGGACTTCGACGGCGGGCCGGTCGCCCCGGTCGGCCCCGTGGCGGGATACCTGTACGAGCCCGACGGCGCCGTCATCCGCGCCGGGCTGGTGGCCGACGTCGCCCTCGCGCTGGGCGGCCACCTGCTCGATGAGCACATCGCCTACATCTGCGCCCCGGAGCTGCAGGACACCCCGTTTGCCCGGGCCTACAAGGTTCTGGAGGTGATGCCGCTCAACGTGAAGGCCCTCAAAGCCTGGGTCAGGGACCACGGCATCGGCGTCCTGGACATCAAGAAACGCGGCACCTCGGTCACCCCGGAAGAGCTGCGCAAGCAGTTGCTCCCCGCGGGGAAGACTGCAGGGAAGAACAAGAAGACGGCCACCCTGGTGCTCACCAGGATCGGTGAGGACAAGGTGGCCATCGCGGTGGAGCCTGTCCAGCTCCCGGCCTGACTCCGGGCCGCCGGGTTGCTGCTGCCGGCCTGCCGGGTTGCAGTTGCCGCAGCTACCTGCGCGCTACTGGGCCCGCATGAACTCCTCGGCGGCCCGGATCTGCTCGTCGGTGGGCCGGATCCCGGTGTACAGCACGAACTGCTCCAGCGCCTGGATGGTGGCGACCTCGGCTCCGGTGATCACGGTCTTGCCCGCCGCGCGCGCAGCCTTGACCAGCGGCGTCTCCGCCGGCAGCGCGACGACGTCGAACACCACCGTGGCGGCCTCCACCGCCGCCTGCGGGAAGGACAGCGCATCGGCGTCGGGTCCGCCGGCCATGCTCCCTGTCATACCGATAGGGGTGACGTTGATGAGCATGTCGGCGGCGCCCTCCGTCTCCGCGGCGGGAACTTCCGCGCGCCAGGCGAAGCCGTAGAGCCCGGCGAGCGCGCGCCCCGCTGCCTCGTTGCGGGCGATCACGGTCACGTCCGTGAAGCCGGCGTCGCGCAGCGCCGCCACCGTGGCCTTGGCCATCCCGCCGGAGCCGGACACCCACACCGACGAGGTTGTGGGCACGGCGTTGCGCTGCAGCAGCCGCTCGATCGCGGTGTAGTCGGTGTTGTAGGCGGTGAGCGTCCCGCCGTCGTTGACGATGGTGTTGACCGACTCGATGGCCTTCGCGGACGGGTCCAGGACGTCGACCAGGGCGATGACGTCCTCCTTGTACGGCATCGACACGGCGCAGCCGCGGATCCCGAGGCCGCGGACGCCGGCGATCGCCAGCGCGAGATCCGTGGGTGCGAAGGCCTTGTAGATCCAGTTCAGGCCAAGCTGTTCATAGAGGTGGTTGTGGAAACGCGTCCCGTTGTTGCTCGGCCGGGCCGAGAGCGAGATGCACAGGGTCATGTCTTTGTTCAGAATGGGCACAGCTCCATTAAACGCCAGCCCGGCGGAACGCCGGCTAAGCCACGGCTCATTTGCCGGCGCCCTCAGCCGCAGCCCGACCCCGGCTGATAGGGCCCGACGGCGACGGGCAGCTTCCCGGGGGCCGTCGCCTTGCCGGCGAGCACCGCCGCCAGCGCATCGAAGGCTCCCTGGCTGCGGCCGTACAGGGCGATCTTCGCCGGGGCAGCCGAGCCAGCGAGCGGCCACGGCGCGTCGAGCGCAACGGCCACGTCCGGTACTGTTTTCTCCGGCGCTGCCGGGGCTCCGCCGGGACCGATCAGCGAAACCAGCGGGCCGTCGCCGACGCTGATCCCGGCGGCACGGGCCGCGGTGGTGAACCGCGACCGGTCCTCCTCGGAGCCTCCCGTCACGCGGACACTGGCGGGCACGACGGGTCCGTGGCAGGGGCCGGCCAGCACGGTGATCGCAGCCTCCGAGACTTTCCGTGACAGTCCGGTGCCGCTTCCCGGCGCCGTTCCCGCCGGAGTGCCGGTCCGGCCGCGCCAGATCATCATGGTGGCCACCCGCTGCGCGGCCTCGGCCAGCCGGTCCGGCGGCAGGGTGCCGCTCTTGACCGCGGTGACGATGGCGGCGTGGGCCACGGCGACGTCCGCCGGCATCAGCAGCAGGTCCGCGCCCGCGGCGAGCGCAAGAGGCGCGGCGGAGTCGAGGGGGAACTGCTTCCGGACCGCCCCCATGTTGAGCGCATCCGTCACGGCCACCCCGTGGAAGCCCATCCGGCGCAGCTCCGCGTAGGCCGCCTTGGACACGGACGCGGGGACCCCCGGTTCCAGCGCGGGCACGGCGATGTGGCCGGTCATGACCATGGGCAGGCCGGCGCGGATGGCTGCCTGGAAGGGCACCAGGTCCCTGGCCCGGAGCTGCTCCAGCGAGGCGCCCTGGACGGGGAGGTCCGCGTGGGAATCGACGACCACCGAGCCGTGGCCGGGAAAGTGCTTTGCGGCGGGCAGCAGCCCGGCAGCCAGCATCCCTTGCGAGAAGGCGACCCCGAGGTCCGCCGCGGCGTCGGCACTGCCGGACATCGACCGGGCGCCGATGGTCGGATCGGCCGGTCCCATGGTGACATCCATGGCCGGGGCGAAATCGGTGGTGAAGCCGAGCGCTGCCAGCTCCGAGGCCAAGGCCTGGCCGGCGTCGGACGCCAGCGGGGCGCTTCCGGCGGCGCCGTAGCTCATCGGGGCAGGCCACTCGGTCAGGGGGGCGCGCAGCCGGGCCACCAGCCCGCCTTCCTGGTCGACGCCGATCAGCCCGGGCCAGCCGCGGCCGTCCGCGCGCGCGGCCGCCTGGAGCCGGCCGGTGACGCTGCGCATGGCGGCGGTGTCCACCTGGCCTCCCGGGGTCCCCGGGACGTTGTCGCCCATGATGATGGAACCGGCCAGATGCAGCCGCTCGATGGTCGCGGCGTGGGCCTCATGGTCCAGTCCGGGGTAAAACGGCAGCAGGACCTGCCCGGCCCGCTGCTCAAGGCTCATCGCGGCGACGGCCTTACCTGCGGCGTCGGCGTCCTGTTGCTGCGGCCCCCAGCCGAGCGGCCGGGATCCGGGGGCCGCGGGCTGCGCAGTGGCCGGTGCCGGCGCCGGGGTCCCGGGGGCCGCAGGACTGCCGGAACTGCCTGCCGGCGGGGGCGCCGAGCAGGAGGCTGTTCCCAGGACCAGGCCCAGAACTGCCGTCAAGACCGCTGCGGTCGGGGTTCTTTTGTGAAAAATTTCACCGGTTCGCTGTAACTTGACCACCGTCTCGATGCTACTCCTGCCATAGACTTGGACCACCGTTGCCCTGCCAACCGTACGGCGACTCCGCCCGTGACTTTGCCGGCTGGGGTCACGGAAACGGACAGCAGAACAGTGAAGGGACCACATGAAGATTGATTTCGCTTCATCCAGGCAATCAACTCTCGGTGTGGAATGGGAACTCGCCCTCGTCGACGCCGAAACGGGGGAACTGGCCTCCGTCGCCAACGAAGTGCTTAGCGGCGTGGTCGCGAGGCATCCGGAGCTGAACGAGGATGACGAGCACCCGCACATCAAGCAGGAGCTGCTGCTGAACACGGTGGAGCTCGTCACCGGGATCTGCACCACCGTGGCAGAGGCGAAAGCGGACCTGGGTAGTTCGCTCGCGGCGGTCCGTGAGGTCACCGATCCGATGGGCGTCGAGGTCTTCTGCGCCGGCAGCCATCCCTTCAGCCCCCCGCAGCTTCAGCCTGTGACGGACAAGGCCCGGTACGCGAAGCTCATTGACCGCACCCAGTGGTGGGGCCGGCAGCTGGTCATCTACGGCGTCCACGTCCACGTCGGCCTCGACAGCCGCGACAAGGTCCTTCCCATCGTGGATGGCCTGGTGAACTATTTCCCGCAGTTCCAGGCACTCTCCGCCTCCAGCCCGTTCTGGGGCGGCGAGGACACCGGTTACGCGTCCCAGCGGGCCCTGATGTTCCAGCAGCTGCCCACCGCGGGCCTGCCCTTCCAGTTCTCCAGCTGGGAAGAATACGAGTCCTACGTCCGGGACATGTTCACCACCGGCGTGATCGATACGATCTCCGAAATCCGCTGGGACATCCGTCCGGTGCCTGCCCTCGGCACCATCGAGATGCGCATCTGCGACGGGTTGGCGACCCTCGAGGAAGTCGGCGCCATCGCCGCCCTGACGCAGTGCCTCGTGGACGACTTCTCCACCCTGTTGGACAACGGCGGCACCATTGCCACCATGCCGCCCTGGCACGTGCAGGAAAACAAATGGCGGGCCGCCCGGTATGGCCTGGATGCCATCATCATCCTCGACACCGAGGGCAATGAGCAGCTCGTCACCGAGCACATCCGCGAGACGGTCGCGCGGCTCGAGCCCGTCGCGGCCAGGCTCGGCTGCAGCGCGGAACTGCTCGACGTCCTGAAGATCATCGAGCGCGGCGCGGGCTACCAGCGGCAGCGCCGCGTCGCCGCCGAGAACGGCGGGGACCTGCGCGCCGTCGTCCTGGACCTCGTCAAGCAGATGCGCAAGGGCCCGGACGCCTAGGTGAATTCCAAGGGTGGTTGCAACACTCACGGATAGTCCCCAGAGCCTGACCTGCAGAAGGCCCTCGTTCAGATACGTCTGGACGGAGGGCCTTCTTGTGTTCGGGCGCGCCGGCTGTGTCTACGCGGTGCTAGCGGCGGTTGACTTTGAGATGGTCCCGGCGACGACATCGACGTAGTTGGTGATGGCGTCCCGGTTGCGGGTGAGGCAGTCGATGCGTTGGTTCATCCGGTCACGCTGCAACTCTAGGATGTCCAGCAACTCGGGGGTGGGACAGCCAAAGGGCGAACGGACTCCCCTTGGCCGGGTCTTCTCGGTACCCGGGGTCCTCCCTGTCGTCGTCGTCACGCTCCTCTACGTCATGGCGCACAACGTCCTCTACACGTACATCGCATCGTTCCTCGCACCGGTGGGCCTCGGCGGCAGCGTCAGCGCCGTGCTGCTCGTGTAGGGTCCCGCTTCCCTGGTCAGCGTTTGGATGGGGTTTCGCCTTCGGCGGAGCGGGTAAGCCTGCTCCAGACGGCCGCCACCGACGCGGCCGGACCGGCGGCAGACATCGTCCAGTCCGTCATGGTGACGGGCTGGAACGTAGGCATCGCCGGCGGAGGGATCGCGGGCGGACTCCTGCTCAGCGGCCTCGGAACCTCCTCACTGGCATGGGCAACCCTCGCGCTGCAGCCGCAGCGGCCGCTACCGGCGCTGCCGGCACAAGGCGGTCCGTCCGGCCTTCCTGACGGACCGCCGTTTACGTTAGCCAGCGGACTATCCCCTCGCTGTTTGAAGTTCCAATGTTGAACGACCTGGCACCTCATCCGGACCTACCGCCTGTGACTGTTGGCCAGGAATGGTGTCTATGCACCAGGGGATCAGGACGTATGGCGCCGTGCGGGGCTTCGGGTGAGAGTCCACTAACGTGAACGATGCCACCTGCCAGACGCCGGTATGCTTGCGATTGGGGCCACATCTGTCCCTTTCCGCCTGCCGACAATGGAGCCACCGTGCCTGATCCCCGGTCGCTGTCCCACAGCCCCGTGACGGTGGCAGCCACGCCTGCGGCCCGGCGTTTCACAGCCTCGAAGCAGCTTGGCATCAGGTCCGGGCAAGGGGCCCTTCGCAGAATCATTGAACCCGCCCTACTTAGGACGTACAGAATGGCCGATGGACACTTTTCAGCCCCAGGAATGCCCAGCATTGGCGAGTGGGATTCCCTTGCCGGAGCGATTGTGGACGTCTATCTCCACCATGACTTTCACCGGCGGGGTGTCGTCGAAGACGTCATGCCCGACTCTTCCGGCCGTTGGATAGCCGCAGAGAGTTCGTGTTCCCGCGAATTCATCGACAAGGCGAGCGGATACACGTTGCGGACGGAACCCCGGGCACTGCCCTAGCCCTGCGGCTGCCACGGTGCCCCGATTGATTGGGCGGGGAATGTTATTGCGGCGAAGCCGGCGCCGAACCGTGGCACTGCGGTAGCGCGGTTGCCCGCTGGACTTCGGGGGATTTCCGCGGATTACGGACCACCGGATTTCGCCCTGGTGTAAGGGCGCGTTCGGTGAGGACTCCGGAAGGCTCACCTGATCCGCTGACCGGCTGCGGCCAATCCCGTTGAAGCGGCCGCGAGCACTTCGCGGTCCAGCAGTTGGACGCCGGAGACACTGCGAATTGCCGAGTGCGCATCTGGGCTTCGTGAGCGCCGCAGGTGGTCGGGCCTGTCGGATTCCGCAGGCGGTATCCGACAGGCCCGACCACCGTTGGTCGATCACCCGTGCCGGCAGTTAATGGTGCCGGCAGTTAATAAGGACTACCGTCCGCTTACGACCGAGGCCTTGAGAGGGTGTTCGAGGATGCTCATCACTCTGTCGGTGACCTCGTCGACGCCGCCGATGCCGTCAACCTGGGTCAGGATGCCGCGCTCGGCGTACTTGGCCACCACGGCTTCCGTCTGGGTGTGGTACAGGTCCAGGCGGTGGCGGATGACGGCCTCGTTGTCATCGCTGCGCCCGGTGTCCCGCGCACGGCCCAGCAGGCGCTTGACGAGTTCCTCGTCGTCGGCCGTGAGCTGCAGGACGACGTCGAGCTCCTGGTCGCCGTCGGCGAGGATCCCGTCGAGGTAGTCCGCCTGCGCGGTGGTGCGCGGGTAGCCGTCGAGCAGGAAGCCCGCTTCGACGTCGTCCTCGCTGAGGCGGTCTCGGACCATCTTGTTGGTGACGCTGTCGGGCACGAAATCTCCGTTATCCATGTACCGCTTGGCTTCTATGCCCAGCGGAGTCTCACCCTTGACGTTGGCGCGGAAGATGTCGCCGGTGGAGACCGCAACGACGCCGAGGCGCTCCGAAATGCGTTCCGCCTGCGTTCCCTTGCCGGATCCGGGAGGTCCGATTATCAACATTCTCGTCATTCAAATAACCCTTCGTGGTGCCGTTTGTTGAACGCTTGCGCCGGTCCTCGACCAGGCCTAGAAGAAGCCGAGCTTGTTTTCGGAGTGGCTGACCAGGAGGTTCTTGGTCTGCTGGTAGTGGTCCAGCATCATGGCGTGGTTTTCACGTCCGATGCCGGAGGACTTGTAGCCGCCGAACGCAGCCCCGGCCGGGTAGGCGTGGTAGTTGTTCACCCAGACACGGCCGGCCTGGATTTCCCGGCCCGCCCGGTAGGCGACGTTGCCGTTGCGGGACCAGACCCCGGCACCGAGCCCGTAGAGGGTGTCGTTGGCGATGCCGATGGCGTCGTTGTAGTCGCTGAAGCGTGCCACGGAGACCACCGGGCCGAAAATCTCCTCCTGGAAGATCCGCATCTTGTTGTTCCCTTCGAAGATGGTCGGCTGGACGTAGAAGCCGCCGGCCAGATCCCCGTCGAGTTCGGTCTGTGCACCGCCGGCGAGGATCTTGCCACCTTCCTGGAGCCCGATGTCGATGTAGGAGAGGATTTTCTCCATCTGGCCTACCGAGGCTTGGGCACCGATCTGGGTTCCGGTGTCCAGCGGGTTGCCCTGGATGATCTTCTGCGTCCGGGCCACCGCGTCGGCCATGAAGGATTCGTAGATGCCGTCCTGGACCAGTGCTCGGGACGGGCTGCTGCAGACCTCGCCCTGGTTGAAGGCATAAAGCGTGAAGCCCTCCAGCGCCTTGTCGTAGAAGGCGTCGTTGGAGTCGGCAACATCGTTGAAGAAGATGTTGGGGCTCTTGCCGCCGAGTTCCAGCGTGACCGGGATCAGGTTCTGGCTGGCGTACTGGCTGATCAGCCGCCCGGTGGAGGTTTCGCCGGTGAAGGCGATCTTGCGGATCCGCGGGCTGGAGGCCAGCGGCTTGCCCACCTCCGAGCCGAAGCCATTGACAATGTTCAGCAGGCCCGGCGGGAGCAGGTCAGCGATAAGTTCAGCCAGGACAAGGATGGAGGCGGGGGTATTAGAAGCCGGCTTGAGGACCACGGCGTTGCCGGCCGCCAGGGCAGGAGCCATTTTCCACACGGCCATCAGGATGGGGAAGTTCCACGGAATGATCTGGCCCACCACACCGAGCGGCTCGTGGAAGTGGTAGGACGTGGTGTCGTCGTCGAGCTGGGACAGCCGGCCCTCCTGGGCACGGATCGCGGAGGCGAAGTAGCGGAAGTGGTCCGCGGCCAGCGGGATGTCCGCATTCAGGGTCTCGCGGATCGGCTTGCCGTTGTCCCAGGTTTCGGCCACGGCCAGCAGTTCCAGGTTCTCGTCGATCCGGTCGGCGATCCTGTTCAGCACGGCGGCCCGCTCGGTGGCCGAAGCTTTGCCCCACGCCGGAGCGGCCCTGTGGGCGGCATCCAGCGCCAGCTCGACATCCGCAGCGGCGCCGCGGGCCACCTCGGTGAACTGCTTGCCGTTTACGGGGGAGACGTTCTCGATGTATTGGCCGGTTGTCGGAGCCACCCATTCGCCGCCGATCCAGTTCTCGTAGCGGTCCTTGAAGATGACCTTCGATCCTTCTTGGCCGGGCTGTACATAAACAGTCATGATTACTCCTCTGGAAAACAGACGTCTTCGTCCTGGCCCCATGCTAGAACTTCAAAGGTTGCGACCAGGCTGCAAGGGGACCTGACAGCTGTTGGCCAGCCCCCGCTTAACCCGAGCCCTCAGCCCATCGATATGCTCGCCAGGCATTTGTTGGTCTGTGAGTGGGCGGTTTCCGCGGCGCCCCGCGGAACCGGAGTCGGCCCCAATGCAATCTGCCCTGGTGTCTCGACGGACAAGGTCTGGGCGACGTGGCGCGGGATCGAACGGGACGGGGCATCAAGCCGGATTGCTTCGCCGCTAAATGAGAAAGCCGATGCCATCCTCGGTCCAGACCTCAGTGGTCGATTCTGCGCCTAACAACCGCCGAACCACCGGAAGACCTCCCGGGAGCGGTGGCCGGTGCTACCCGTCCACGACAGTCCCGCGGCTCCTGTCGAGGAACATCTTCGACAGCTTCCATGCCGAGATTCCGGGCCACCTCCACTAGCGTCCTGGCCTCCGCGCGAGCCGCGGTGCACGCGCACTCACGTGCGAACGTTCGGTAGCGTCGAGGGCCCTGCCGCCTCCGACCCGTATATGCTTGGGTATTTCCCCCGTTGAGGGACCACTAGCGCAATTGCGGAAGTCTCCGTGAACTCTTTTGCGGGGAACGGGCAATACCTAGTGTGAGCACAGACATCAGGCGGTCCAGGGACAGTCCCGCAGATTTCGGGGAGTTGTACTACAGACACGCTTCAGTCATCTACAGATACGCCGCCAGACGGGCCGGCGGCTTCGCCGCCGACGACGTCACGTCCGAAACCTTTCTGGTCGACTGGGAACAGCTGGAGACCTACGACCTCGACCGGGATGATGCCCGGCCCTGGCTCTTCGGCATCGCCATCCGGCACGTCGGCCGCGCTCCGGGGCCGGCCGGCGCTACTGACACAAGGACACCCTCACAGACATCCGGGCAGCACGTTCGGCTCCTGGCTCCGTCCGGCGTCAGGCGGAGACGGTGGTGACCGGCATGGAGGAATCGGGCGCAAAGCCGATGCCGCTCGGTGCCGCCCCGGCCATCACCAGCTGGGCGCCGAGCGCGGCCACCATGGCACCGTTGTCGGTGCACAGGGACAGCGGCGGGACCGTCAGCCGGATCCCGGCCGCACTACAGCGCTGCTCGGTGAGCTGGCGCAGCCGTGAGTTGGCGGCGACTCCCCCGCCCAGCAGGAGCTCGGTGATGCCGTGTTCGCGGCAGGCGAGCACCGCCTTGGACGTGATCACGTCCACTACGGCTTCCTGGAATGCCGCGGCGATGTCCGCCACGGGCACCTCCTCGCCGCGGGCCTCGAACTGCTCCACGCAGCGGGCGACGGCGGTCTTGAGCCCGCTGAAGGACCAGTCGTAGCGGTGCGGGCCGGGTTCCTCCGCTGTCCCCATGTACTTAGGCTGGCTGAGTCCGCGGGGGAAGCGGATCGCCTTCGCGTTGCCGCTGGGCGCCAGAGCGTCGATGGCGGGGCCGCCCGGATAGCCCAGGCCCAGCAGCCGTGCGACCTTGTCATAGGCCTCGCCGGCCGCGTCGTCGATCGTGGAGCCGAGCAGTTCGACGTCGTCCGTGATGCTCCGGATCCGCAGGATTTCGGTGTGTCCGCCGGACACCAGCAGCGCACCCAAATTTTCCGGCAAGGAGTTTTCCGGCAAACCGTTCTCCGGCAGTGAGCCGGGACCGGCGTTCGGGTCGCGGACGCCGTCCTGGAGCAGGCCGACGCCGACGTGCGCCACGAGGTGGTTGATGGCATACAGGGGCTTGCCGGTGGCGACGGCGAGCGCCTTGGCAGCGCATACGCCGACCATCAGCGCTCCCGCGAGCCCGGGCCCTGAGGTGACGGCGATCGCGTCGACCTCCTCCAAGGTGACGTCCGCGTCCGCCAGCGCCTGCCGGAGCGTGGGCACGAAGGCGTCGAGGTGGGCGCGGGAGGCGATCTCCGGGATCACCCCGCCGAAGCGGACATGTTCCTCCATCGAGGAGGACACGGTGTTGGTCAGCAGGGCCGTTCCGCGGACAATCCCGACGCCGGTCTCGTCGCAGGAGGATTCGATGCCAAGGACCAGCGGCCGGTCACTGTGCTGGGTGCGGTTCATGGGCGGTCTGCTTCCCGGGGCTGGTCGGAGGGTGGTTCGGTATCCAGCCGGAGCCGCATGATCAGGGCGTCGACGCCGTCGCGGTAGTACCGGGGCCGGACGTGGATCTGTTCGAAGCCGAAGCGGCGGTAGAGCTGCTGGGCGCGGGGGTTGTCCGCGCGGACTTCCAGCAGCACGTCCTCGGCATGGCGCCGCCGGCTTTCCCTGATGAGCTCGGCGAGCAGGGCCGAGCCGATGCCGTTGCCTTCCTGCTCCGGCACGACGGCGATGGTCTGGACGTCCGCGATCGGCTCGATGCACATCAGCCCGGCGTAGCCCACGATCCCGCCGGCGAGTTCGGCGACGAGGTAGCGGCGAGTCTCCCGCTGGGCCAGCTCATCGACGAACATCTGCAACGGCCAGGCGTCCACCGGGAACAGCCTGCGCTCCAGTTCGTGGACGGCCGGGATGTCGGCGGCGTTCATGTCGCGCAGCGTCGCCCCGCCCGGCAGCGTGAACACCCCGCCCCGCCGGTTCACAGCGCCCGCTTCCGGGGGCCGGGCACCTGGGCGTCGGACTCCCGCAGGTACAGCGGGGTCGAGTCCAACAGCGCCTCCCCGGCGTCGAGCCGCGCGAGGGCGAACTGGCCCAGCGAGAGCGCCTCCGGCTGCCGGGAGCTGAATTCGGGCACGGCCTTGACGATGTCGGCGTAGATCCCGGCCCCGGCACCGTAGACCGGGAGGTCGGGGAGGTCCGCGGCGAATCCGACGTGCGGTCCGTCCAGCAGCTGCGGCAACTGGGCGTCGGCGAGGGTGTACCGGGCCCAGTAGACCTCCTTGCGCCGCGCATCGGTGGCGACGATGAACTCCGGCGCAGCATCGGTGGACTCGGCGACTTCGAGGGCGATCGCGTCCAGGCTCATGACGCCGTACAGCGGTTTGTTCCAGACGAAGGCGAGCGTGCGGGCGGTAACGATGCCCGAACGCAGGCCCGTGAAGGGGCCCGGGCCCACCCCGGTGACGATGGCGTCGACGTCGGCGCCGTCCAGGCCTGCCTCGGCCATCAGCTGCTCGATGCCCGGGGCCAGGACTTCCGCGTGGCTGCGGGTGTCCTCGGTGGCGAAGCTGGCCACCACGGACTCCGGGGCGTCATCGGAGACGAGTGCGGCGCTGGCCACGGCCGAGGTGTCGATGGCGAGGATCAGCATCAGGAGTTCCCTTCCGGGATGGTGGGAGGGGTTTCCGGGACGGAAGCCGAAGAGGTCTCCGGGAGGGCCCCGGGCAGGACCGGGGGCTCGGCCCAGCGCGGGCCGAAGCCGCGGATCACCACGGTGCGGGGCTCGTCGTCGTCGTCGGTGTCAAAGTCTAGGACACCGACGGGCTGGTCCGGCGTGTCCGGGCCGTGCACGGATGCACCTGCCCCGCCGCCGCCGCCGCTGCCGCCCAGCGGGCGGTACAGGTCCACCTCCAGCCGGCTGTCGCCCAGGTGTTCGACCCTGTTGCGGCCCCATTCGACGACGGTGACGGCGCTGTCCATCGTGTTTTCCAGGTCGATGTCATCGATTTCGGCGGCGGATTCGAGCCGGTACGCGTCCACGTGCACGAGGTCCGGGCCGCCCGGCCGGGGCCCGTCCGGCAGGTTCGGGTGGATGCGGACCAGGACGAAGGTCGGCGAGATGATGCCGGCGCGCACGCCCAGCCCTTCGCCGAGCCCCTGGGTGAACGTGGTTTTCCCCGCCCCGAGTTCGCCGGTGAGGATCACGAGGTCCCCGGCCGCAAGCTGGGCGCCGAGGGCCGCCGCGAGGGCGTGCGTCTGGTCCGCCGTCCGGACGTCGAGCGTCCGTTCCCAGGCCGCCGCGCTCACGGCCTGGCCTGATCGGTGATGGCGGCCCCGGCGTTGATGGCGGCCCCCGCGGTGATGGAGGCCCCGGCGGTGATATCGGCCCCGGCGGCCGGCTCTTCGTTGATGTAGCGGCGCGGCACCCGGGGGCTGATCCGCGTCACGATCTCGTAGTTGTTGGTCCCGGCGGCCCGGGCCCAGTCCTCCGCCGTCGGGCCGCCGTCGGCGCCGTTGCCGAACAGCACGGCCTCGGCTCCGAGGATGCTCGGCCCGCCGGCGGCCACGTTGCGCGGCCCGAGGTCGATCACCATCTGGTCCATCGCGATCCGGCCGACGACCGGGTAGGTCACGCCCTCCACCCGGACCGGTCCGCCGGTGGCCACGCGCGGAACCCCGTCGGCGTAGCCCAGCGGGATCAGCCCCAGGGTGCTCGCGCCGCCGGTGCGGTAGTTCAGTCCGTAGGAGACGCCCTGGCCGGCAGGCACGTCCTTGCAGTGCGAGACGAGCGTGCGGACCGTCATGGCCGGCCGCAGTCCCAGCTCGGCGGAGCTTTGCCCTTCGAAGGGGGACAGCCCGTAGATGCCCAGGCCCACGCGGACCAGGTCGAAGTGCGTGTCGGGGCGGGACAGGGTGGCCGGGGTGTTGGCGAGGTGGCGCACCTCGGGGTCGACGCCGGCGTCCCTGGCGATGGCGAGGACCTCGCGGAAGGCCGCGAGCTGGTCGTCGGTTTCGGGCCGCTCGGGTTCGTCGGCGACGGCCAGGTGCGAGAAGATGCCCACCACCCGCAGCAGTCCCTGGTCCTGGTACTCGACCGCCTCGCCCACCAGGGCGTCCCACGCCTCCGGGGTGGCGCCATTGCGGCCCAGGCCGGTGTCCGCCTTCAGATGGATGCGGGCAGGCCGTTCCTGCTCCCGGGCCGCCGCCACGATCCGCTCCAGTTCCCAGCCCGAGCAGCCGATGTCGATGCCGGCGGCCACGGCGGCGCCGAAGTTGCTCTCCGGCGTGTGCAGCCAGGCCAGCAGGGGTGCCTCGATGCCGGCCGCGCGCAGCGCCAGCGCCTCGGAAATGTGGGCCACGCCCAGCCAGCCGGCACCGGCGCTGAGGGCGGCCCGGGCCACGGGAACGGCGCCGTGGCCGTACGCGTCGGCCTTGACCACTGCCATGACCTGGGCGGGCGACGCCACCGCCGCCAGCCGGCGCACGTTGTGCCGGATGGCCTCGAGGTCGATTACTGCCGAGCGCTCCTCGGGATGGGCCGGCGCTGCCGCCGTAGGGGTCTGGATATCACCTGTTGCTGCGGGGTAAGTCACGTATTGATTCTAGGGGCGGCAGTGGGCGCCTGATAATTCCGGCCCGGATGGCAGCACCGCGTGGAGGACATGCTCATTTTTCGCACCGCGCGCGGGACATGCTCATTGCCCGCACCGGGAACCGGGCACAAGGGGATCATGTCCATGCGCCGGCCCGGGCGGAGGGCATGTCCGGCGCGCCGGATCCCGCGCCGAATCCTGCCGCGCGGGGCCCCTCAGGCGTCCGAAAGGTGCGCGATGGTCGCCGTCGCCCGGCGCAGCGCTTCCGGCGGCACATCCCGGACGATGTCGGCCAGGAAGTGGTAGCGGCGCAGCCACTGGCTGCCCTGGCGTTCCTTCCGGGCGTTGGCCCGCTGCCACCAGTCGGCGATGTCGCCCCAGCCCGGCGCCGCGAGCGAGCCGCCGACTTCCTGCACGGCCAGGGCGGCGCACAGGTTGGCGAAACGGAGCCTGTCCCCGAGCGGCCAGCCGGCCAGGCAGCCCACGATGAAGGCCGCGCCGAAGCAGTCCCCCGCGCCGGTCGGATCGTAGGCGGAGACCGGCAGGGAGGGCACCCATTCCTCCTCGCCGGTTTCGGAATCGACGGCCATGGCGCCCTGGGGGCCCAGCGTCACGACGGCCACCGGCACCTTGTCCGCGAGTGAATACAGCGCCGACCAGGGGTTGTCCCGCCCGGTAAAGGCCATCGCCTCGTGCTGGTTGGGCATGAACGCGTGGAAGTACTGCAGGTTCTCCAGCCGGGCGGCAGACCAGGCACCGGTGGGATCCCAGCCGACGTCGCCGAAAAGCCGGACGCCGGCCGCGCGGGCATCCAGGGCCCACGGTTCCATTTCCTCGCCGAGGTCCGCGACGGCGGCGAGCGCCGGCGGCGGGCACCCGATCAGCTGGGTCGAGGTCACCGGCGCCGGATGGCCGTGGGTGACCATGGAGCGGTCCTTCTCGACGCTGAGGGACACCGCGACGGGCGAGTGCCAGCCCGGAATCCGCCGGGACAGGGACAGGTCCACGTGTTCCTGCCCGGCCAGGATCTTCCAGTTGTAGTCGCCGTAGCCGTCGTCGCCGAACGCGGCGGCCAGTCCGGTCCGCAGCCCGAGCCGGGCCGCGGCGATGGCCTGGTTGGCCACTCCGCCGGGGCAGCTGCCCATCCCCTCGCTCCAGATTTCGGTGCCGGCCCGGGGCGCGTGCGGCAGCCCGGTGAAGATGATGTCCTGGAACACCGTGCCGCTCAGGAGCAGGTCGAAGCCCTCCGACGCCGGTCCGCGGACGGCGGCCAGCGGATCGTAGCGCCGCGGTGTCGGGTCCATGTACGGCACACTACGCCGTCCTTCTACCCGTGGAAAGGCGCGGCCCGGGGCCGGTGGACGCCCGTGGGAGCCGCCCCGCAGCGGGACAGCACAGCAGCGGCAAGGAACAGGTGCGAATAGACTGTGCGCATGCGGCTCATGATTGCCGGCGGCGGCGGATTCCGGGTCCCGCTGATCTACCGGGCGCTCTCCTCCGGGCCTTTCGCGGGGCTGGTCCGCGAGCTGGTGCTGTACGACGTCGACGCCGGCCGGCTCGCCGCCGTCGACGCGGTCCTGGCCTCGCTCGCCGGGCAGCCCGGGAGCGCTTCCTTCCCCGCGGTCCGGGCCACCACGTCCCTGCCCGAGGCGCTCGACGGCACGGACATGGTGTTTGCCGCGATCCGCCCGGGCGGCACCGCCGGGCGAACGGCCGACGAGCGGATCGCCCTGGACCTGGGGGTCCTGGGCCAGGAGACCACCGGGGCCGGCGGGATCTCCTACGCCCTGCGGTCCATCCCCCGCATGCTGGAGCTCGCGGCCCAGATGCGGCGGCGGTGCCCGGAGGCATGGCTGCTGAACTTCACCAACCCCGCGGGTATCGTCACGGAGGCGCTGCTCCCCGTCCTCGGCCCGAAGGTGGTCGGCATCTGCGATTCCGCCGGCGGCCTGGTGCACCGGGCGGCGCGGGCCGCCGGCGGCGCGCTCCCGCAGGGAAGGCTCGGGGGAAAGCCCGGGGGAACGCTCGACGGCGTGGGCTACTACGGGCTGAACCATCTGGGCTGGCTTTACCGGCTGGAGTCCGGCGGCCGGGACGTCCTGCCGGAGCTGCTGGCGGACGGCGCGGCCCTGGCAGGCTTCGAGGAGGGCCGGCTGTTCGGCCAGGAGTTCCTCAAAAGGCTTGGCTGCCTGCCCAACGAGTACCTCTATTACTACTACGACACCGCCCGCGCCCTGGCCGCCATCCGCGCCTCCGGACGGACCCGCGGCGAATCCATCGACCGGCAGCAGTCGGAGCTCTATCCCCGGCTGGCAGCCGCGGGGCCGGACGCGTACCGGCTCTGGGAGTCCGCCCGCAGGTCCCGCGAAGAGGGCTACCTCGCCGAGGCCCGGCCGGCCGGCGAGCGCCGGGACGAGACGGACCTGGCCGGCGGCGGCTACGAACGCGTCGCGCTGGCGGTCATGCGGGCCCTGTCCGGCGGCGGCGGGGCCGAGCTGATCCTCAACACGGCCAACACGGTGCCGGGCGCGGGTCCCGGCGCAGTCCCGGCGGTCCCCGGCCTGCCGGCGGACGCCGTCGTCGAAGTCCCGTGCAAGGTGACCCCCGACGGCGTCGTGCCGCTGCCGCAGGACCGTCCGGCCCCGGCGCAGCTGGCGCTGATGCGGCGGGTCAAGGATGTGGAGCGGCTCGTGGTGGAGGCCGCCGGACAGGGCGCCGGACAGGGCCGGCGGGAGGCGGCCCTCTCGGCCTTCGCCCGGCACCCCCTGGTCGATTCGGAGCTTCTGGCCGGAAAGCTCCTCGCCGGTTACGAGGCCGCGTTCCCGGAGCTCGGGGCGCTCTGGGGCGTCCGCGGAGTGCCCACGGAACGGTGCGCCGACGGGGCCACGCGGCGCAAAGTGGTTCCCGACGCGACAATTCCCTGACGCGGCCGGCATTCGCATTCCGGTAGCGTCAGGGAATCCGCGCGTCGCACTCGGTGCAGCCGCCGGCCGGCCGGCGCCGTGCCCGCCTCCGGCACAGGAGTAATGTTTTATCGACATGCAGTCCACGCAGGGAAGGGGGAACAATGTCACTGGTCCGCCGTGTCGCGTTCCTCTCCCTGCACACCTCCCCGATGGAACAGCCCGGCTCGGGCGACGCCGGGGGCATGAACGTGTACATCCGGGCGCTGGCCGCGGCCCTGGCGGAGACCGGCGTCGAGGTGGAGATCTTCACGCGGTCCACCGCCGCCGGGCAGCCCGCCGTCGAGCATCCCTCCCCGGGCGTGTGCGTCCACAATGTCCTGGCCGGGCCGCCGCGGAAGCTGCCCAAGGAGGAACTCCCGGAGCTGCTGCACACCATGGTGGCCGAGATCGACCGGATCCGCCAGCTCCAGCCGCACGGCCGCTACGACCTGATCCATTCGCACTACTGGGTATCCGGGGTCGCGGGGCTGGAGCTTTCGCAGCTGTGGGGGCTGCCGCTCGTGCACACCATGCACACCATGGCCAAGGTCAAGAACCTGCTGCTGGAGTCCGGTGAGCAGCCGGAGCCGCGGCGGCGCGAGGACGGCGAGCACCGGATCGTCGACGGCGCCACCCGCCTGGTCGCCAATACGGGGACCGAAGCCGCCGAGCTGGTCTCGCACTACAACGCGGACATCGACCACATCGACGTCGCTCCCCCGGGCGTGGACCTGGCCGTCTTCACGCCCGCCTTCCGGAGCCGGGCACGGGCCGGGCACGGCGTGCCGCCGGGGAAGTTCCATCTGCTCTTCGCCGGCCGGATCCAGCGGCTCAAGGGCCCGCAGATCCTGGTCAAGGCGGCCGAACTGCTGCGTTCCCGCCGCCCGGACATCGACCTGCAGGTGACCATCCTGGGTGCCATCAGCGGCGCGAAGGACTTCAACCTCAAGTCGCTGATCAGCGCAGCCGGGATGGACGACGTCGCCACCCACCACCCGCCGGTCAGCGCACCGGAGCTGGCCGGCTGGTTCCGCTCGGCCGACGTCGTGGTGATGCCCTCCTACAGCGAATCCTTCGGCCTGGTGGCCCTGGAGGCGCAGGCGTGCGGGACGCCGGTGGTCGCCACCAAGGTGGGCGGGCTCTCCCGTGCCATCTTCGACGGCCGGACCGGGCTGCTGGTGGAAGGACACAAACCCGGCCACTGGGCCGACGCCCTCGAGGCCCTCTACGACGATCCCGCCACCCGGGAGGATATGGGCCGGGCCGCCTCGGTGCACGCCGAGGGGTTCGGCTGGCAACGCACCGCCGCCATCACGCTGGAGAGCTACCACACCGCCCTGAGCCAGCACTTTGGAAGCCTGCACATCCCGGTGGGCCACGCGCCCTGAGCCGGACCCCCTGGCCGGCAGCACCGGACCGGTACACCGCCGACGCCACGAGCCGAAGGACAACGATGTCTGAAGATGCATTTGCCGGAGACCAGCCTGCGGGAGACCCGGCCGCGGGCGCCGCGCCTGCCGGAGGCCCGGCCGCGGTGACGGCCGGCGGCGGGGCCGTCCCGAGTGACCTGGCGATTGCGCAGCAGTCCGCCATGCGCCCGATCGAGGAGATCGCCGCCGCGGCGGGCATCAACGCCGAAGCCCTGGAGCTCTACGGCCGCTACAAGGCCAAGATCGACCCGGCGCAGCTCACGGTCCCGGCTTCCGGTGCTGCCCGCGCCCCCGGCAAGGTGGTGCTCGTGTCCGCGATGTCGCCCACGCCCGCGGGGGAAGGCAAGTCCACCACCACGGTGGGGCTGGCGGATTCCCTGGCCCGCGCGGGGCATCGGGTCATGATCGCGCTGCGCGAACCGTCGCTGGGCCCCATCCTCGGCATGAAGGGCGGCGCCACCGGCGGCGGCTACTCCCAGGTGCTGCCCATGGACCAGATCAACCTGCACTTCACCGGGGACTTCCACGCCGTCACCTCCGCGAACAACGCCCTGATGGCCCTCGTGGACAACCACATCTTCCAGGGCAATGAGCTGAACATCGATCCGCGCCGGATGACCTTCAAGCGGGTGCTGGACATGAATGACCGCTCGCTCCGGGAGGTCGTGATCGGGCTGGGCGGCCCGGCGCAGGGCGTGCCGCGGCAGGACGGCTTCGACATCACGGTCGCCTCCGAGATCATGGCGGTGTTCTGCCTCGCCACGGATCTCGCCGACCTCCGCGGCCGGCTGGGCCGGATCACCTTCGGCTACACGTACGACCGGCTGCCGGTCACGGTCTCGGACCTGGGCGTGCAAGGGGCGCTGACCCTGTTGCTCCGGGATGCGATCAAGCCGAACCTGGTGCAGAGCATCGCCGGCACCCCCGCCCTGGTGCACGGCGGGCCCTTCGCGAACATCGCCCACGGCTGCAACTCCCTCATCGCCACGCTGACGGCCCGGCGCCTGGCGGACATCGTGGTGACCGAGGCCGGCTTCGGCGCGGACCTCGGCGCCGAAAAGTACATGGACATCAAGGCGAGGGTGGCCGACGTCGCGCCGTCCGCCGTCGTGCTAGTCGCAACGGTCCGTGCGCTGAAGATGCACGGCGGCGTGGCCATGGACCGGCTCGGGGAGCCCAACGTGGAGGCGCTGGCCGCCGGTGTGGCCAATCTCCAGCGCCACATCCGCAACGTCGAGAAGTTCGGCATCACGCCGGTGGTCGCGATCAACAAGTTCGGCACCGACAGCCGGGCCGAACTGGACTGGCTGCTGGACTGGTGTGCGGCCGCGGGCGTCCCGGCCGCGGTGGCCGATGTCTGGGGACGCGGCGGTGGCGGGGACGGCGGGGACGAACTGGCGGCCAGGGTCCTGGCCGCGCTCGACGCCCCGCACAGCTTCAAACACCTGTACCCGCTCGAACTGTCTGTGGAGGACAAGATCCGCACCATCGTGCAGGAGGTGTACGGCGCGGACGGCGTGGACTTCTCCGTCCCGGCGCTGAAACGGCTCGCGGAAATCGAGAAGAACGGCTGGTCGCATCTCCCGGTCTGCATGGCCAAGACCCAGTATTCATTCAGCGACGACGCCACGAAACTGGGCGCGCCGAAGGGCTTCACGGTCCACGTCCGGGACCTCATCCCCAAGACCGGGGCGGGATTCATCGTGGCCCTGACGGGCGCCGTGATGACGATGCCCGGCCTGCCCAAGGTGCCGGCGGCGATGCGGATGGACGTCGACCCTGACGGCAATCCCGTCGGCCTCTTCTAGACCCTCCCTCACCTCCCGCGGCTTCCACCCCGACCCTCCCTCACCTCCTACAGAGGCTGCCATGCCTGTGGATAACTTCTGCACCCTTGGCCTGATTCCGCCAGAATGCGACTATGCAAAAACGAACGGCGCTTCCCAACCCGCTGAACTCGGCACCCTTCACCATCGCTTCCTCACGGCAGCTGGGGGTGCCGGACAACAGACTCAGACAGGCCGACGTCGAGCACGTCAGCCGCGGGCTGTACCGCCGGAGTTTCGATCTTGAGGCAGCGGCGCGCGCGCTTTCCGGCGTGTCGCCTGGCGCATGGATCTCTCATGTCACATCCGCCAGACGCAGGTCTTCCGGAACCCCAGCTTCAGCTCCCCTTGCGGCCGGACAGCCCCGCCAGCCCGACAGCCGATCTCGGGTATCGCTATCGGCGGCTCGCCATCCAGTACGACGGCGGCCATCACCTCCTCGAGGATCAGATCCTGAGCGACCGCCGCCGGGACAAGGCCTTTGAATCTGCGGGATGGACCATTACTCATCGTGAAGAAGGACGATCTGGCCGACGGATTCGGACAGGCCGTGGTGAAGATCAAGCGAATGCTGCGCACCGCCTGGCTTGACTATCCGGCGGCATCCGGCTTTGTCGACGCGGGGTGAATGGGTGCCGCCGTTCACCCGCGAGACGTGCGGGAGCGTCGCGCACCCCCGCGCTTCACGCGGCGGGGCCCCTGACGGCCTGTTCGGATCGTGGAACCGGGCCGGCGGGGACGGCATTCCGCTTCGCTCCGGCCGGGCGCGGGGTCCCGCCACGCTTAAGCGAGAAGAAAATCACGGCGACGCCGAGCGCCACAAGCCCCGCAACATACACTGCGGTGGGCGCGTCCTCCGCAAGGAGCCGGGGAATCGCCCGTCCTGGCATCCCTGCTGCGAAGGCGAACGCCACGGCAATGCCGATGTAGCTGCCGATCATGTTTCCCCGATGGGACCGGATGTCGGCCCGGATGGCAGCGACCAGCCCCAGGGTAACGGTCAGAAGAGTGAACGCGGAAAGTCCGTGCAGCCAGGTGAAGTGCCCTTCGCTCACGATCCAGAAGCTGCTGACGCAGACGTAGTACATTGCGGCAACCCACAGCAGGCCCATTGTGCGGTGGATCCGGTCGCGGCGGCGCCTGAGGACTTGGAGGGGCGCGAGCGCGAGGACAAAAAGCGCGGCAACGACGTGGCTGACCAGCAGTGCATTCCAATGCTCCATGGCTTTAGGATAGAGCCACTATCCAATGAATGTACATCAGGATAGCGGGCGCGGCGTCCGCTATCCAAGGGTTCCGGTCCAGGAGGCGCGCCGTGCAGCTCAAGGAACTAAGCGAGCAGACCGGAGTTTCCGCCGCCAGCATCAAGTACTACCTGCGCGAGGGCCTCCTGCCGGCCGGGGAGAGCGTCCACGCAACGCGGGCGCAATACTCGGACCGGCACGTGAGCCGCCTCAGACTGATCCAGGCCCTGCGCAAGGTGGCGGGCCTGAACATTGAGCAGATCCGGAACCTTCTTCAGCTGGCCGACTGCGGCGCTCCCCGCCTCGAGCTTCTCGCCGCCGTCCAGCGAACGGTGCTGGGCCTGGATGCGGTCAGTACCGACCGCGGTGACATCCGCACGGAGGCGGGCGACGCCGTCGTGCGGTTGCGGAACTGGCCGGACGTACCCAGCGATGCCCGGAACGCCTTGAACGCGCACCTGTCGCTGATGGAAAGCCTCGGCGTGCCCGTTCCCGTCGAGCTGCTGGATGCCTACAGCAAGGCGCTTGACGACATTGGATCCCTGGACATTTCGGCCACCACGGCGCCGGAGGACGTCAACCAGCTGATCCTGACCGCCGCCGTCGGGATGCATCTGCACAGCCGGCTGGTGCTCAAGCTGCTGGCGCTGGCCCAGGCGAGCCACGCCATCCGCCGCTACGAGCCTGGCACTTAACGAAGCCGCTCCCCCACACCGCGAAACGTGAGGGAGCGTCCACCCCCACACCGCGAAACGTGAGGGAGCGTCGGAAGGGGGTTAGCGCTCCAGGTCGCCGCGGATGAAGGCCTCGACCTTTTCACGGGCGAGGTCGTCGTTGAACTGCTCCGGCGGGGACTTCATGAAGTAGCTCGATGCCGAGAGCAGCGGGCCGCCGATGCCGCGGTCCAGGCCGATCTTGGCGGCGCGGATGGCGTCGATGATCACGCCGGCGGAGTTGGGCGAGTCCCAGACCTCGAGCTTGTATTCCAGCGACACCGGGGCGTCGCCGAAGTTGCGGCCCTCGAGGCGCACGAAGGCCCACTTGCGGTCGTCCAGCCACTGCACGTAGTCCGACGGGCCGATGTGGACGTCGCGCGGGGCGATCTCGGCTTCCACGTTGGAGGTCACGGCCTGGGTCTTGGAGATCTTCTTGGACTCGAGGCGGTCGCGCTCCAGCATGTTCTTGAAGTCCATGTTGCCGCCGACATTGAGCTGGTAGGTGCGGTCCAGCGTGACGCCGCGGTCTTCGAAGAGCTTGGCCATGACCCGGTGCGTGATGGTGGCACCGATCTGGCTCTTGATGTCGTCGCCCACGATCGGCACGCCGGCGGCGGTGAACTTGTCCGCCCAGGCCTTGGTGCCGGCGATGAAGACCGGCAGGGCGTTGACGAAGCCCACGCCGGCGTCGATGGCGCACTGGGCGTAGAACTCGGCGGCTTCCTGCGACCCGACGGGCAGGTAGCAGACCATGACGTCGACCTTGGCGTCCTTGAGGACCTGGACGACATCGACGGGCTCCTCGGCGGACTGCTCGATGGTCTCGAGGTAGTACTTGCCGAGCCCGTCGAGGGTCGGCCCGCGCTGGACGGTGACGCCGGTCGGCGGGACATCGGCGATCTTGATGGTGTTGTTCTCGCTCGCCAGGATGGCCTCGGACAGGTCCAGGCCCACCTTCTTGCCGTCGACGTCGAAAGCGGCAACAAAGTCAACGTCGTTGACGTGGTACTTGCCGAACTCCACGTGCATCAGACCCGGGATCGTGGCCTGGGGGTCGGCATCCCGGTAGTACTGGACGCCCTGGACCAGCGAAGTGGCACAGTTACCTACGCCAACGATTGCAACACGAATCGGATTTGAAGACACGGAACTCCTTTAGGAACAAACTTCACGCACCCGGTGGGGACGCACTCTGATGTGCGACGGCGGCAGACGGGCACGGGGCCGTACGGCACCCTAGCATTGTAGTCAACGCCGCCGCGGCCGCGCTTGTTCCCGTCCCCGGCCGAGATCTCTGTTACGTTAGCGGGTCCGGCTCTCGCTGCGCCCACAGGTTGATGTCCGACTCGACGGCGAACTCGTCGATCGCGGTGAGCTCACCGGCCGAGAAGTCGAGCCGGTTGATGGCGGCGAGCGTGTCCTCGAGCTGCCGGACGCTGGAGGCGCCCACGAGGGCGGAGGTCACGGACGAGCCCCTGGGCTGCCCGCGGAGGATCCAGGCGATGGCCAGCTGCGCCAGCGACTGCCCGCGGCCTTCGGCGATGCGGTTGAGGCCGCGCACCCGGTCCAGCCTCTCCTCGGTGATGGTGGATCCGGCCAGGGATTTCGCCTGGTCGGCGCGCGATCCGGCCGGAATGCCCTGGAGGTAGCGGTCGGTGAGCAGGCCCTGCGCCAGCGGGGAGAACGCGATGGAGCCCGCGCCCACCTGCTCCAGTGCCTCGTAGAGGTTGGGGGTGCCGTTTTCGGTCCAGCGGTTCAGCATGGAGTAGCTGGGCTGGTGGATCAGCAGCGGCGTGCCCAGTTCCTTCAGGATCCGTGCGGCTTCCAGGGTCTGCTCGGGCGTGTAGGAGGAGATGCCGGCGTACAGGGCCCTGCCGGAGCGGACAGCCGAATCCAGGGCGCCCATGGTCTCCTCCAGCGGCGTCTCCGGGTCCGGGCGGTGGCTGTAGAAGATGTCCACGTAGTCCAGGCCCATCCGGTCCAGTGACTGGTCCAGGCTCGCGAGCAGGTACTTCCGGGACCCCCATTCCCCGTACGGGCCCGGCCACATGTCGTAGCCGGCCTTGGTCGAGATGATGAGTTCGTCCCGGTAGGGCCCGAAATCGTCCCGCAGGTGCCGGCCGAAGTTGGTCTCGGCGGACCCTGCCCGGGGGCCGTAGTTGTTGGCGAGGTCGAAGTGGTTGACGCCGAGGTCGAAGGCGCGGCGCAGGATGGCCCGCTGGACCTCGAAGGGTTTGTCATCGCCGAAGTTGTGCCACAGGCCCAGGGAGATGGCGGGGAGTTTCAGGCCGCTGCGTCCCACCCGGCGGTAGGGCATGGAGTCGTAGCGGGTGTCTGCTGCGGAATAAGCCATGGGTACTATCCTGTCGTAGGTAGCGAGGGTTACGGGGTGAGAATTGCGGCGCTGTGGCCGGGAAGGTCCAGCAGGCCGGCCGGCCCGCCCGGGTCAAGCCGGACGCCGTCGTCGGTGGCCAGCGCGAGCCGTGCCCCGGTCACGGCAACGCGCCGCGGTTCGGGCGAGAAGTTCATCGCCACCTGGACGGGGCCGCGCCGCAGCAGGAGCCAGCGGTCCTCCTCGCTGAAGTCCACCTCGGTGCCGTCGAAGCCGGGTCCGGCGAGCTCCGGCGTCGCGCGGCGCAGCGCGATGAGTGCCCGGTAGAGCTCCAGGAGCCGGGCGTGGACGCCGTCGGCGGCTTCGGACCAGTCCAGCTTGGAGCGGGTGAAGGTGTCCGGGTCCTGCGGGTCGGGCACGACGGCGGGATCCCAGCCCATCCGCTCGAACTCCCTGATCCGGCCGTCCGCGGTGGCCTTGCCCAGCTCCGGTTCAGGGTGCGAGGTGAAGAACTGCCAGGGCGTGGTGGCGCCGTACTCCTCGCCCATGAACAGCATGGGGGTGAACGGGGACGTCAGGGTGGCGACGGCGGCGAGCGCCAGCGGCCCGTAGCCCAGCGACGCGGACAGCCGGTCTCCGGTGGCGCGGTTGCCGATCTGGTCGTGGTTCTGGCTGCAGACCACGAGGGCGGCGGGGTGGACCAGTGCGGCGTCGATCGGCCGGCCGTGGTGCCGTCCGCGGAAGCTCGAGTAGCTGCCGTCGTGGAAGAAGCCCCTGGCCAGGACCTTGGCGAGGGCTCCCAGCGAGCCGAAGTCACCGTAGTAGCCGGTGGTCTCGCCGCTGACGTTGACATGGACGGCGTGGTGGAAGTCGTCGCTCCACTGCCCGGCGAGGCCGTAGCCGTTGACGCCGCGCGGGTAGAGCAGGCGCGGGTTGTTCAGGTCCGATTCGGCGATCAATGTGGCGGGGCGTCCCGTTTCCGCGGCGACGGCGTCGGCGAGGGCCCCGAATTCCTCCAGGAGGTGGACCGCCCGCTCGTCCTTGAAGGCGTGCACGGCGTCCAGGCGCAGGCCGTCCACGTGGTATTCGCGCAGCCACATGGCGGCGTTGTCCAGGATGTAGCGGCGCACCTCGTCCGAGCCGGGCCCGTCCAGGTTGACGGACTCCCCCCAGGTGTTGCCCTCGCCGGACTTGAGGTACGGCCCGAAGCGGGCCAAGTAGTTCCCGCTGGGACCCAGATGGTTGTAGACCACGTCCTGGATGACGCCCAGGCCGGCGGCGTGCGCGGCGTCCACGAAGCGCTGGTAGGCGGCGGGGCCGCCGTAGCCTTCGTGGACCGTGTACCAGGCGACGCCGTCGTAGCCCCAGTTGTGGGTGCCGTTGAAGCCGTTGACCGGCAGCAGCTCGACGAAATCGACGCCGAGCCCGGCGAGGTAGCCCAGCTTCCCGATGGCCGCGTCCAGGGTCCCTCCGGGGGTGAAGGTTCCCAGATGGAGCTCGTAGATCACGGCGCCCCGAAGCTCCCGCCCCGCCCACTGCCCGTCCGCCCACTGGTGGCTGCCGGCGTCGAAGGTCCGCGAGAGCGAGTGGACGCCCGCGGGCTGGCGCCGGGACCGCGGATCCGGCAGCGGCGTCGGGTCCTGGTCGAGCAGGTAGCCGTAGTCGACGTCGCCGGCGGCGGGGGCGCCGACGGCGGTCCACCAGCCGGCTCCGGCTCCCCCGTCCCCGGCCGACCCGGCGCGGCTCATCGGGTACCTCTGTCCGTCGGCGAGGAGGGTCACTGCCTCGGCGTCCGGCGCCCAGAGATCGAAGCGTCCGGTTCCGTGTACTGGCAAGGTCATGGCATTTTTCCGTTCCCCATGTCGGTTGTTCAAGGAGTCCCTAGGCCGCGGGTACCAGCAGGGCGACCGGGTAGGTCTCCAGAATCTGCCCGACGTCGACCTTGCCCGGGCCAAAGGAGCGGCCTGTCAGCTCGTCCGTCATCGCGGCACCAAGAACGATGGCGCTGTCCTGCCAGCCGCCCTTCTGCTCGAGTCCGCGGGGCAGCCGGGTCGCCAGCGTGAGCGCGCCGGGCGCGGAAGCGCTGCCGCGGTCAAAGGCGAGCAGGTGCCCTGCCGCGGCGCCCGTGGCGTGCACCGCCGCGTAGCCGGTGAACAGCTCCGGCCGGTCCCGGCGCAGGCGCAGCGCCCGCGAGGTCACCAGCAGCTTGGCCGTTTCGTCGAGGAACGACGCCGGCCGGACGCCGGCGTCGAGCGCGGCCAGGGCCTCGCGGCGCGCGCCGAAGTCGACCTGCCTGCGGTTGTCCGGATCGGTCAGCGAACGGTCCCAGAATTCGGTGCCCTGGTAGACGTCCGGAACGCCGGGCATGGTCAGCTGCACCAGCTTGGCCGCCAGCGCGTTGGAGGCGCCATAGGGCTCCAGCAGGACCGCGAGGGCCTCCAGTTCCGCGCGCACCCCGCCGTTGTCGAAGGCGGCGTCGACGGCGGCCGCCAGGGTCTGCTCGAAGGCCGCGTCGGGGTCCGTCCAGTTGGTCGAGTTGCCGGCCTCGCGGGCGGCCTTCCGGGCGTAGGACTGCAGCCGTTCCCGGTCCGCGGGCCAGACGCCGGCAACGGCCTGCCACAGCAGGTTCGCCAGCGGCCCGTCGGGCAGCGGTGCCAGCCGCCGAAGCCGGCCCAGGGCGGCAGTCCACTCCGGCGCCAGCTCCGCGAGCACCGAGATCCGGGCCCGGGTGTCCTCGCTGCGTTTCGTGTCGTGGGTGCTGAGCGTGGTCATGGACAGCGGGAGCGCTGCCTGCCGGTGCGCCATCCGGGCGTGGAACCCGTCCGGGGTGAGCGCGAATTCGGTGGGATCGGCGCCCACTTCGGTCAGCGTGCCGAGGCGGGTGTAGCGGAAGAACGCGGTGTCCTCCACCCCCTTGGCCATGACCATGCCGGAGGTCTGCTGGAAGCGGCGCGCCAGCTCCGAAGAAGCGTCGAGCAGGAGCGGCAGCAGCAGCCCGACGGCGGGTCCGAGCTCCGGCCGGCGGCGGACGGCGAGTCCGCAGGCCCCCTTGAGGACCTCTTCGCCTTCCGGCAGGTAGCTGCGGTAGACCGGGAACGCGGCAATGATTTCGGCCAGCGCATCGGCGGCCGGTTCACCGCCCAGGCCCGTGCCGGCGGGTACCAGGCGGGCCAGCCGGAGCATCTCCGCATGCAGGGTCCCGTCGGTGATCCTGCGCTTGGTTCCGCGGATCATCTCCTCGTAGTCGGCGGGCCGGCCGCCGCGGAGTTCGGCGTCGAGCGCATCGAGCGGTGCCTGCCCGGCGGCGTCGACGAAGACCCGGTCCACGTCCGCGAGGGCGTCGTAGCCGGTGGTCCCCTCGCAGTCGAAGCCGGCGGGGAGCACCTCCCCCGGTTCGAGGATCTTCTCGATCAGCAGGTAAGCCCCGCCGGTGGCCTCCCGCAGGCGGCGCAGGTAGCCTGCGGGGTCGGCCAGGCCGTCCGGGTGGTCGATCCGCAGCCCGTCGACGAGCCCTTCCCGGAACCAGCGGAGCACCTCGGCGTGGGCTTCGTCGAAGACCCCCGGGAGCTCCACCCGGATCCCGGCCAGGGTGCTGACGGCGAAAAACCGGCGGTAGTTCAGCTCGTTGTCAGCCCGCCGCCAGCCGATCAGCTCGTAGTGCTGCCGGCCGTGGACCTCGCGCGGGGCGTCGGCAGTGGAGTCACCTGCGGTGTAGCTGCCGTCGGCCAGCGGGAAGCGGTGGTCGTAGTAGCGCAGCTCCCCGTCCCGGATCTGGAGCGCGTCCAGGTCCGAGTCCTCCCCCAGCACGGGGATCCGGATGCGGCCGCCGCCAAAGTCCCAGTCGACGTCGAACGCCCGGGCGTAGCGGGACTGCCGGCCTTCCTTGAGCAGCGACCACCACCACGGGTTCTGCGCCGGGGTCGCGACGCCGACGTGGTTGGGCACGATGTCCACGAGCACCCCCAGGCCGGCCTCCCGCGCCGCCCGCGACACCGCCGCGAGCCCCTCGGCCCCGCCGCGGTCGGGGTCGACGGCGGCGGGATCGGTGACGTCGTAGCCGTGGTCCGAGCCCCGCTCGGCCGTCAGGACCGGCGAGAGGTAGACCCAGTCCGCGCCCAGCGACTTCAGGTACGGCACGGTGTCCGCGGCGTCCTGCAGCGTAAAGCCGGGACGGATCTGCAGCCGGTAGGTGGAGACCGGCGTCCTCATGATGTGGAGTCCTTCGGGGCTGCCGGACCCTTCGCCGCCCGTTTCTCCGCGGCCTGGTTCTCCGGAGCGGCCTTCTTCCGAGCGGCCTTCTCCGGGGCGGCTTTCTTCCGAGCTGCTTTCGTCGTGGCGGCTTTCGTCGTGGCGGAACCCGCCGCAGCCTCCGCCGCCGCAGCCGCCGCCCTTGCGGCCTCCGCCGCCGCGGCCGCCGCGGATGCCTCGTCTTCCAGAGCCTCCGCCATGGCGGCCAGGGAGGCAGCGGCGGAGTAGTCCACCTCCACCTCGGGCCCCGAGTAGGCCCGCAGCACCACCATGGACTTGGCCGCCAGTTTCACCACCGAGCCTGCCTTGAGCGGTTCGTCCTTGTCGGCCTGGTCCGCGGTGTCGACCAGCAGGTCCCAGAACGGCGAATACTCTTCGGCCGGCAGCACGAAGTCCACGTTGTCGTCGTGGGCATTGAAACAGAGCAGGAAGCTGTCGTCCGTGATCCGGCGTCCGCGCGCATCCTGTTCCTGGATGCCGTGCCCGTTGTAGAAGACGCCGATCGTGCGGCCGAAGCCGCTGTCCCAGTCCTCGGGCAGCATTTCGGTGCCGTCCGTTGTCAGCCAGACAATGTCCGGCAGCTTTTCGCCCTCGCCGCGGCGCACCGGGCGGCCGTCGAAGAAGCGGCTGCGGCGGAACGTCGGGTGGTCGTGGCGGATCTTGTTGACGACGGCGGTGAACTCCACCAGCGGCTGGTCCACGGCGTCCCAGTGGATCCAGCTCAGCTCGGAGTCCTGGCAGTAGGTGTTGTTGTTGCCCTGCTGGGTACGGCCCAGTTCGTCGCCGTGCAGCAGCATCGGCACCCCCTGCGACAGCAGCAGCGTAGCGATGAAGTTGCGCTGCTGGCGGGCGCGGAGGGTCAGCACGGTGTCGTCGTCGGTGTCCCCTTCCTGGCCGCAGTTCCAGGAGCGGTTGTGCGATTCGCCGTCGTTGTTGCCTTCGCCGTTGGCGTCGTTGTGCTTCTCGTTGTAGGACACGAGGTCGCGCATGGTGAACCCGTCGTGTGCCGTGACGAAGTTGATGGACGCCACCGGTCGCCGGGCCGAGCTCTCGTACAGGTCCGCGGAGCCGGTCAGGCGCGAGGCGAATTCGCCCAGGGTGGACGGTTCGCCGCGCCAGAAGTCACGGACGGTGTCCCGGTACTTGCCGTTCCACTCGGTCCACTGCGGCGGGAAATTGCCCACCTGGTAGCCGCCGGGTCCGACGTCCCACGGCTCGGCGATCAGTTTGACCTGGGAGACGATGGGGTCCTGCTGGATGAGTTCGAAGAAGGTGGAGAGCTTGTCGACGTCGTAGAACTCGCGGGCGAGCGTGGAGGCGAGGTCAAAGCGGAAGCCGTCAACGTGCATTTCCGTCACCCAGTACCGCAGGGAGTCCATCAGCAGCTGGAGGGAGTGGGGGTGCCGGACGTTGAGCGAGTTTCCGGTGCCGGTGTAGTCCATGTAGTGCTTGAGGTCATCATCGACCAGGCGGTAATACGCGGCGTTGTCGATGCCCTTGAAGGACAGCGTGGGGCCAAGGTGGTTGCCCTCCGCGGTGTGGTTGTAGACCACGTCCAGGATCACCTCGATGCCGGCCCTGTGCAGGTCCCGGACCATGGCCTTGAACTCCTGGACCTGGTGCCCGACGTCGCCGGAGGAGCTGTAGGTGTTCTGCGGCGCGAAGAAGCCGATGGTGTTGTAGCCCCAGTAGTTGTTGAGGCCCTTCTCCACGAGCGTGCCGTCGTTGATGAACTGGTGGACGGGCATGAGCTCGATGGCGGTGATCCCGAGCTTCTTGAGGTGCTCGACCACGGCGGGGTGCGCCACCCCGGCGTAGGTGCCGCGTTGTTCTTCCGGGATGTCCGGGTGCAGCTCGGTCAGGCCCTTGACATGGGCCTCGTAGATCACCGACTGGTGGTAGGGAATGCGCAGCTGGCGGTCACCGTCCCATTCGAAAAACGGGTTGATGACCACCCCGTGCATGGTGTGAGGGGCGGAGTCCGCGTCGTTCCGTGACAGGGGGTCGCCGAAATTGTACGAAAAGAGCGCCGGGTCCCAGTCGATCTGGCCCTGGATGGCCTTCGCGTACGGGTCCATCAGCAGCTTGTTGGCATTGAAACGGCTGCCCTGTTCCGGCTCGTACGGTCCGTGGACCCGGTAGCCGTATTTCTGGCCGGGCTGGACCTGCGGCAGGTAGCAGTGCCACACATAGCCGTCCACCTCCGTCAGCTCGATCAGGGTCTCGGTCAGGTCATCAGCCAGGAGGCAGAGCTCGACCTTTTCCGCCCGCTCGCTGAACAAAGCGAAGTTGGTGCCGGTGCCGTCAAAAGTGGCTCCCAGCGGGTAAGCCGATCCGGGCCAGACTTCCATAAGTACTCCTCGTGCGTGGCGGTAATCTCTAGACAGACTACTGGTAAGTAGGGTTAGTATTCCTGTTTTGGCGCCTTGCGGCCGCTTGTTGACCCGGTGATGACAGCTTGCCTACAGCGTGCGGATCACCTCGGGAATGCTGCCGGCGATGGCGCCTGCGGTCACCGGGCCGCCCCCGGAGGCCAGCGCCCCGGCACGGCCGTGCAGGCTGGCCGCCATGGCCGCGATCGCCGCCCACCTCGCGTCGGGATCGATGCCCCGTTCAGCGAAGCGCCCGACGTCGGCACCCAGTTGCGCCAGCAGCGCACCGATGACTCCGGCCAGGACGTCGCCACTGCCGGCCGTGGCGAGCCAGGGCGTACCTTCGGCCTGGCTGTAGAAGTCCTGGTAAGGGGAGGCCACGAGGGTGGTCGCACCTTTGAGCAGCACGGTGGCTTCGGTCAGGCCGGCGGCGCGCCGCACAGCGCCGAGCGTGGCGGCCTCCACCGCCGGGCGGTCCAGTTCCACCCCGAGGCGCTTCAGCAGGGCCGCCAGTTCGCCGGCGTGGGGCGTCAGGACCACCTGCGGGGCCAGCACCTCAGGCAGGGCCGGCAGTGCGCCGGCGTCGGCAATCGTCGGCAGGCCCGAGTCTGCGGCGTCGCGGGCGCGCTGCAGCTGCTGCTCATCGGATTCGTCCAGCCCGGAGCCCACGAGCCAGGCCTGGACGTGCGCATCGGCCACCGCTCCGGTGCTGCACACGATCTCGGGGCACCACCGGCGGACGAGGTCGGCGACGTCGGGGGGCCCGAGATAGCGCACCATGCCCGCGCCGGCGGCGAGGGCTCCCCGGCAGGCCAGCACGGCGGCGCCCGGATAGGCGGCGGAGCCTGCCACCACCCCGAGCACGCCCCGGGAGTACTTGTGTGCCCGCCGCCCGGGGTGCGGCAGCAGGGCGGCAAGGTCCCCGGCCTCCAGCCGCTGCAGGGCCGGCCACGGAAGACCGGCCTCGATGCCGATGGGGAGCACCTGCACACGCCCGGCAAAGTCCGCCCCCGGGTCGGCCAGCAGGCCGGCCTTGGCGGCGCCAAAGGTCACGGTCACGTCGGCGGTGAGCACCGGCGCCGGTGCTTCCCCGGTGTCCGCGTCCACCCCGCTCGGTATGTCGCAGGCAACCACCAGCCGGGGGCGTGCCCGTTCCAGGGCCGCCATCAGGTCGGCCGCGGGGCCCCGCAGTCCGCCCCGGGCGCCGGTCCCCAGGACGGCATCAATCACGACGTCGGCGCGGGCCGCGGCCGCCGCCTGCTCCGCGCCGTTCCCGGCCGTGAGGGCAACGGCGCGGCCGCCCGCCTTGCGGAACGCGGCCAGCCCGGCAGCGTGGGCGTCCCCGCCGGTGAGCACCGCCGTCGTCCGCATGCCCCGGCCGGCCAGCAGCACGGCCGCGAACAGCCCGTCGCCGCCGTTGTTGCCCTTGCCCGCCAGCACGGTGACGCTGGAGCCGTAGAGCCGCTGCCCGCGGCTGCGCAGCTCGCGGATCACGGTGTTGGCGAGGCCGTAGGCGGCGCGCTGCATGAGGACAGCGTCCGCGCCGGCGTCCAGGCCCGCTTCGAGAACGCGCTTTTCAGCCTCCCGTATCTGGGTTCCGGTGTAGGCGCTGATCATGGTTTTTCCGTCCATTCAGTGCGGTCGCTGGGAAGTCCGGATCTGTTCGGGCGGGCTCTGTTCGGGGTGGTGGCGCGCCCAGCCGGCGTTTCTCAGCCTTCGGCGACGACCGTCGCGGTGGCGATCCCGCCGTCGTGGCTCATCGACAGGTGCCAGCGCTTGACGCCCTTGGACTCCGCCACGGCCAGCACGGTCCCCTTGACCTGGACCGTGGGACCGTTCTGGTCCAGCCCGATCCAGCAGTCCTGCCAGTTCATGCCCGCCGGAGCCCCCAGCACCTTGGCCACGGCCTCCTTGGCGGCGAACCGGGCGGCCAGGGACCGGGTGTTCAGGTCACGTTCGGCCGGGACGAACAGCCGGTCGCGCAGCCCGGGGGTGCGCTCCAGCTGCCGGCCGAACCGCTCGATGTCTACGACGTCTACGCCAATGCCAACAATCATGGCGCTATTCTACGGTGACGCTCTTGGCCAGGTTGCGCGGCTGGTCCACGTCGTATCCCTTGGCGGAGGCGAGGGCGAGGGCGAAGATCTGCAGCGGGACCGTGCTGAGCAGCGGGGCCAGGAGCGTGGGGGTCTCCGGGATGTAGAAGACGTGCTCGGCGTACGCCTTGACGGCCTCGTCGCCTTCTTCGGCGATCACGATGGTCTTGGCGCCGCGCGCCCGGACTTCCTGGATGTTGGAGACCACCTTGGCGTGCAGGGAATCCCGCCCGCGCGGTGACGGGACCACCACGAAGACCGGCTGGCCCTCTTCGATCAGCGCGATCGGGCCGTGCTTGAGCTCACCGGCGGCGAAGCCTTCGGCGTGGATGTAGGCGAGCTCCTTGAGCTTGAGCGCGCCTTCCATGGCGACCGGGAAGCCGACGTGGCGGCCCAGGAACAGCACGGACTTGGCGTCGGCCATGGACCGGCCCAGCTCCTTGATCTGGCCCTCGTTGTCGAGGATCCGCTGGATCTTGGCCGGGATCTTGCCCAGGTCGGCCAGGATGTCCTTGATCTCGCCCTGGAACTTGTTCCCCCGCAGCTGCGCCAGGTACAGGCCCAGCAGGTAGGCGGCGGTGATCTGCGCCAGGAAGGCCTTGGTGGAGGCCACCGCGATCTCCGGTCCGGCGTGCGTGTACAGCACGGCGTCGGATTCGCGCGGGATCGTGGAGCCGTTGGTGTTGCAGATCGAGACCGTCTTGGCGCCCTGTTCCTTGGCGTAGCGGACAGCCATCAGGGTATCCATGGTTTCGCCGGACTGGGAGATCGAGACGATCAGGGTGTTCTGGTCGACGATCGGATCCCGGTAGCGGAATTCGTGCGAGAGCTCCACCTCGGTGGGGATCCGGCACCAGTGCTCGATCGCGTACTTCGCGACCTGCCCGGCGTACGCGGAGGTTCCGCAGGCCAGCACGATGATCTTGTTGGCGTTCTTGAGCAGCTGCGGGTCGATCCGGAGCTCGTCGAGCGTCAGCTTGCCGTGGACGTCGGAACGGCCCAGGAGCGTCTGGAGCACCGCGTCCGGCTGGTCGTGGATTTCTTTTTCCATGAAGGACGGGAAGCCGCCCTTTTCCGCCGAGGCCGGATCCCAGTCGACGTGGTATTCCTTGCCTTCGGCCGGGGCGCCGTAGAAGTCCGTGATCTCCACCGAATCGGCGGTGATGGTGACGATCTGGTCCTGGCCGAGCTCGACGGCGCGCCGCGTGTAGTCGATGAATCCGGAGACGTCGGAGCCCAGGAAGTTCTCGCCGTCGCCGAGTCCGACGACGAGCGGGGAGTTCCGGCGGGCAGCCACGACGACGTCGGGCTGGTCGGCGTGCACGGCGAGCAGGGTGAAGGCGCCGTCGAGGCGCTGGCAGGCAAGCTGCATGGCCCTGGTCAGCCCGCCGTCGGAGTCCCCGCCGCCGAGCTGGTTCCGGTAGATGTCGGCCAGCAGGGCGGCGGCCACCTCGGTGTCCGTCTCGGAGAGGAACGTCACACCCTTGCCCACGAGCTCCAGCTTGAGTTCGGCAAAGTTTTCGATGATGCCGTTGTGGATCAGCGCCAGCTTGCCGCCGTCGGCCAGGTGCGGGTGCGCGTTCTGGTCCGTGGGGCCGCCGTGGGTTGCCCAGCGGGTGTGGCCGATGCCGGTCGACGCTTCAGGCAGCGGGTTGGCCTCCAGCTCGGCGATCAGGTTGGCCAGTTTGCCCGACTTCTTGCGGGACGAAATGGTCCCGTCCGACACGACCGCGATCCCCGCCGAGTCGTAGCCGCGGTACTCCAGGCGCCGCAGTCCTTCCAGGACAACGTCCAGGGCATTGTGTCCAGTATTTACCCGGCCAGCTGAGTGGCCCACATATCCAACGATTCCACACATGGAGACCAGCCTAGCGGGTTTCCCGGACAGGGGACGTAGGACCAGTCCAGCATGACGGGGCTGTCCATTTCGCTCTCGGCCCAGTCAAGGGCAGAATCTCTAGGGTGACTTTGCAACGCAATGAAGCGAACGGCGACGGCGTCTCCCCGTTCGTGGAGCTGGACCGGCAGACCTGGTCCCGGCTCGCCGCCCAGATGGAGCAGCCCCTCAATCAAGAGGATGTGCTCCGCCTGCGCGGCCTCGGCGACCCCCTCGACATGAAGGAGGTCAGCGAGGTCTACCTGCCCCTCTCCCGGCTTCTGCACCTCTATGTGGAGGCAGCGGGCCAGCTGCACGCGGCCACCACCACCTTCCTCGGCGAGCGGACCCAGCGCACGCCCTTCGTGATCGGCGTGGCCGGCTCCGTGGCGGTGGGCAAGTCGACCATCGCCCGCGTGCTCCGGGAAATGCTCCGGCGCTGGCCGGGCACCCCCAACGTCGAACTCATCACCACGGACGGGTTCCTGTATCCGCTGGCCGAGCTGCAGCGCCGCCAGCTGCTGGAACGCAAAGGCTTTCCGGAGTCGTATGACCGCCGGGCCCTGCTGCGCTTCGTGAGCGAAATAAAGAGCGGCGCGGAAGAAGTCCGTGCCCCGTGGTACTCGCACGTGACGTACGACATTGTCCCCGGCCGGGAAGTGGTGGTGCGCCGCCCCGATGTGCTGATCGTCGAGGGGCTGAACGTCCTGGCGCCGGCCCGGCCGCGGCAGGACGGCCGCCAGGGCCTGGCGCTGAGTGATTTCTTTGACTTCTCCATTTATGTCGACGCCAAGACGTCCTATATCGAGGAGTGGTACGTGGACCGCTTCCGCAAGCTGCGGAGCACGGCGTTCGCGCAGCCGGAGTCCTATTTCCACCGGTATGCCACGCTGTCCGATTCCGAGGCGGAGCAGACCGCCCGCGACATCTGGAAGCGCATCAATGAGCCGAACCTGGAGGAGAACGTCCTTCCCACCCGGGGCCGCGCGCAGCTGGTCCTCACCAAGGATGCGGACCATTCCATCCGCCGCATGCTGCTGAGGAAGGTCTGACACCGATGCGCCACGACGGCGGCGGTGACGTGGAAGCGGAGCAGGGACCCCGCCCGGAGGCCCCAAGCCGGAGGGCCTTCAGCCGCCTCCTGATGGCCGGATCCGCCCTTGCCGCCGGCGTCGTGCCATTGGCCGCCTGCTCCCCCGAACCGGACGGACTGCCGTCGCCCGGCGCCGGAACGCCGCCAGCCGCCGCCGGGACCGTGCCGCCGTCACCGGCGGCGCCCGCCGAAGGCACGACGCCGGTGCCGGCAACTCCGGCCGGATCCGCGCCGTCGGCCGCGGCGCCGGGCGGACAGCATTCCCTCAGCGACCCGGCGAGCCCCTGGGTGGTGGTCAACAAGCACCGCCCGCTCTCCCCCGCGGACTATGTCCCGGCCGATCTTGTCCGGCCGGCGGTGCGCCTGGCCGTCTCGGGCGAAGCGGCGTTGCTGAACAGCACGGCGGCGGCAGCGGCGGAGCGGCTGTTCGCGGCGGCGGCGGCAGACGGCGTCGTCCTGACCCTGGCCAGCGGGTACCGTTCCTTCGCGACCCAGACGGCGACGTATGGGGGCTATGTGAACACGCGGGGACAGGCCGACGCGGACACCGCGTCCGCCCGGCCGGGCTATTCCGAGCATCAGACGGGGTGGGCCTTCGACATCGGCGACGGCGGCGGGGCCTGCAGCTTCCAGCCCTGCTTCGCCGAACAGCCCGCCGCCCTCTGGGCCCGGGACAACGCCCGCCGCTTCGGCTTCATTGTCCGCTATCCCTCGACGTTCCAGGAAACCACCGGGTACTACTACGAGCCGTGGCACCTGCGCTACATCGGGGTGGAGGCGGCAACGGACATGGCGACCCGCGGAATCGCGACCCTCGAGGAGTACTTCGGCCTGGAAGCAGCGCCGGGGTACCTCTGAGGCTGCGGCGCGGCGGTTGCGGCGCGGCCCCTACGTCAGTCGGCGACCAGCGCCAGGGCGAGTTCGGTCCGCACAACCTGCGCCAGGCGTTCGGCAACGTCCTGGGCCGTGGCCTGGTCCGCGGCCTCGACCATCACCCGGACCACAGGTTCGGTTCCGGACGGGCGCAGCAGAACCCGTCCGGTCTCGCCCAGCTCGGCTTCGGCAGTCGCCACCGCCGCGGCGACGGCTTCGTCGCCGTTCACGCGGGTGCGGTCAACCCCCTTGACGTTGATCAGGACCTGCGGAAGCTTGGTCATCACCTTGGCGAGCTCCTTGAGGGGCCGCCCGGTGAGGGCCACCTGGGCTGCGAGCTGCAGCCCAGTCAGCACGCCGTCGCCCGTCGTGGCGTGGTCGGCAAAGATCACGTGGCCGGACTGCTCGCCGCCCAGGTTGAAGCCGCCGTCGCGCATTTCCTCCAGGACGTAGCGGTCACCCACTCCGGTCTCGCGCAGGCTGATGCCGGCATCGCGCAGCGCGATCTTCAATCCGAGGTTGCTCATCACCGTAGCCACCAGGACGTCGTCCTTAAGCTTGCCCGAGGCCTTCAGCGCCACTGCGAGGATGGCCATGATTTCATCGCCGTCCACCTCGTTGCCTTCGTGGTCCACGGCCAGGCAGCGGTCGGCGTCGCCGTCGTGCGCGATGCCCAGATCCGCGCCGTGCGCCAGGACGGCGCTCTTGAGCGGACCCAGGTGGGTGGAGCCGACGCCGTCGTTGATGTTCAGGCCGTCCGGTTCGGCGCCAATGACCACCACGTCCGCGCCGGCATCCTTGAACACCTGCGGGGAACAGCCGCTGGCCGCACCATGGGCGCAGTCCAGGACCACCTTGAGGCCATCCAGGCGGTGCGGGAGCGTCCCGAGCAGATGCACAATGTAACGGTCCTCGGCATCGGAGAAGCGCTGGATGCGCCCCACTTCGCCGCCCACGGGACGGAACGCTTCCTTGCCCATCTGTTCTTCGATGGCGTTTTCGACGTCGTCGGGCAGCTTCTGGCCGCCGCGGGCAAAGAACTTGATGCCGTTGTCCGGTGCGGGATTGTGCGAGGCGGAGATCATCACGCCAAAGTCCGCGTCCAGGTCTGCCACCAGGTAGGCCGCGGCAGGAGTGGGGAGCACTCCGGCGTCGTACACGTCGATCCCGGAGCTGGCCAGCCCGGCTTCAACCGCGGCGCCAATGAATTCGCCGCTGGCGCGCGGATCACGGGCCACCACGGCTCGTGGCCGGGTTCCGGCCGTATTGCGGGCGTGGCCAAGCACGACGGCAGCGGCCTGGGCCAGCTGCAACGCCAGTTCGGCGGTCAGCAGGCCATTGGCCAAACCCCGGACACCATCTGTTCCAAATAATCTAGACATCGGGTCAAGTTTAGACGACGGGGTGGAGAAGTCCGGCACTTCGACCCTGCCGCACGGGGCCGGGCCGGCAGATCCCCGTCCGATGACCGGCGTGGGCAGGCCAGGTGACCCTGCTCCGTCACAAATCGCTGATCGGCTACTTGGTTTATGCCTTTGAGTACTCTACTTTTCCAAAAAACCTCGCGTGCCCATTAGATATCCACTTATGCTTCCGTTCATGACAGCTAGCTCTGGGGGCTTGGCGCTCGAAATCGTTGTACCGGTCTTTAACGAACAAAAGGTACTCGAAAACAGCATCAGAACGCTCGAAAATTACTTGGTCCAGGAAATGCCTGCAACATGGCAAATCACCATCGCCGACAATGCCAGCACCGATAATACGGCCGTTATCGCCACGCGGCTGGCCGCGCAATTGCCCAACGTGGTTTACCGCAGGCTTGACGTCAAAGGGCGCGGCTTCGCTTTGCGGGATGCTTGGGGCGCCTCCACCGCCAAAGTCCTTGCCTACCTGGACGTGGACCTCTCGACGGATCTCGCCGCGCTGCCGCCGCTGGTGGCTCCGCTGCTGTCCGGCCATTCGGATATTTCCATCGGAACCAGGCTTGGGCAGAGTTCCCGGGTCAGCCGCGGTCCGAGGCGCGAGTTTATTTCGCGGTCCTACAACTACCTCCTCAAGCGGACCATGCAGGTCAAGTTTTCGGACGCCCAATGCGGGTTCAAGGCCATCCGCGCCGATGTGGCCAAGAGGCTCCTCCCCCATGTTGAGGACAACGGCTGGTTCTTCGACACGGAATTGCTGATCATCGCGGAGCGCTCGGGCCTGCGCATCCACGAGATTCCCGTGGACTGGGTCGACGACCCTGACAGCAGAGTCAATATCCGGCAGACCGCGTTGGATGACCTCCGTGGCCTGGTACGCGTTGCGGGCTCGCTGTTGAAGGGGAGCATTCCGGTCCAGGCGATATATGCCGAGTTGGGCCGCAGGCCCATCATCCCGCCCGGGCGGCCGAGCTTCTTCGGCCAGGTGCTCCGGTTCGGGTTGGTCGGCGGGGCCTCCACCATCGCCTTTGCTTTGCTGTATCTGATGCTTCAGCCACCATTCGGGGCACAGCCGGCGAATTTCCTGGCGCTGCTTCTGACCGCAGTCGGAAACACCGCGGCCAACCGCCGGTTCACGTTTGGCATCAGCGGCCCGGTGCGGCTTTTCACCCAACAGTTCCAAGGACTCGTGGTCTTCCTGCTGGCCTGGACCATCACTTCGTCCGCACTGGGTGTTCTCCACGCCGTCAATGCCGATGCCTCTCCCAGTCACGAGTTGTTGGTCCTGACGGGAGCCAACATTCTGGCAACCCTTCTCCGGTTCGTCCTGCTCCGTCTCTGGGTGTTCAGGGTGCGCCGCCACGATGACAGCGTTGCCGGGCTTGCGCCCCGGCCCGTCGAAGAGCCGGCGCTGTGAGTACCCCGGCGGCCCGCACCCGCGAGTCAGCGCGGCGCGACGGTGCTACGGCGGGCTACCGTGCGTCACCCCGCTGGCGGATGCCACGGCGCGTCGCTGGATTCCTGCGGGGTCCGTCGGCGGATCCGGCCTGGGAACGGCCCGCGCTGTTGGTTCTGCTGGCCTTCGCAACTCTGCTCTACACCTGGGGGCTGGACCGCAACGGGTGGGCCAACTCGTACTATTCCGCGGCAGCGATGTCAGGCTCCCAGGACTGGACTGCCTTTTTGTTCGGCTCGTCCGATCCCGGCAATGCGATCACCGTGGACAAGCCCCCCCTCAGTAACTGGGTGATGTCGCTGTCGGTCCGCATGTTCGGCCTGAACCCGTGGAGCGTCCTCCTCCCGCAAGCCGTCATGGGCATCACCTGTGTGTATCTGCTGTACCGCATGGTCCGGAAACGGTTCGATGCCCGCACCGGGCTCCTTGCCGGAGCCTTCCTGGCCGTCATTCCCGTCGCCACGGTCATGTTCCGTTACAACAACCCGGATGCGCTCCTTACCCTGCTCATGATCGGGATTGCCTACTGCACCCTGGAATCCATAGAGCGCGGCCAACTTCGCTGGCTGCTCGTGGCCGGGTTGCTGACGGGCGCCGCGCTCCTCACCAAGCAGCTCCAGGTCCTGCTGCTTCTGCCGTCCATCGCGCTCGTCTATTTGCTGTTCGCCCGCACCTCAGCGTTCAAACGCTTTCTGCATCTCCTGGCGGCGCTCGCCACAGCCGTGGTGGCCGGCGGGTGGTGGTTCGTGTTGGTCCAGTTCACGGATCCTTCCCAACGGCCGTTCATCGGAGGCTCGCGGAACAACAGCGCCATCGAGCTCACTTTTGGTTACAACGGACTGGACCGTCTGACCGGGGATGACGCCATCAGAACAACGCCCGCCGGCATGGCCGGGTCGGCTGATCAGCTCGATGCCGGCTTCCAGCGGTTCCTGCAGCCACATTTCTCCGGACAGAGCGGGTGGTTCCTCCCCTTGGCCGTGGCGGGTCTGTGCCTGGGGATCTGGTGGGTCTGGCGGCGCCAGGCTCCCCCTCCCGCCCGGGCGCTTCTCCTGCTCTGCTGCGTCTGGTTTGCCAGCGCCGTGACCGTGGTCGCCTTCATGTCAGGTATCGTGCACTCCTACTACATCCTGACCGCCGTACCGCCCATGTGCGCCCTGGCGGCAGTTGCCTTCGTGCATTTTCTGGGTGGACTCCACAAATCCCGCACCCGCATTTTCGCCGCAGTCACCTTGACGGTGAGCATGATTTTTGTCTTTATCACCGTTTCCCGTTCGACGGCGGATTTTCCGGGTTTGCCCCAGGCCATGCAGGTAATTTGGAGTGTTGTCATCGCCGGAATTCTCCTACGGGCCCCAAATCCCGTAGTGGCGCGGGTCACCGGAGGGCTCCTGGTTGCCACACTGTTTCTTGGTCCCGTTCTCTGGTCGCTTGACACGGTCCTGAACGCGCATAAGGGGGCCGGCGTTGTTTCCGGGCCCAGTGTCCTTGGCACGCGCACCGACGACCGCACCCGCGCTGCGCCCGACTCGCCCCCGAGCATTCTGGCGGTCATGTATGGGGATCTGCCGTCACCCCTTTTGCTTGAGAGACTGCGCAGTCATCCGCCGTCAACGACCTGGGCGGCGGCCGTTGTGGGTTCGGAAACGGCTGCCAATTATCAGCTTGAGTCCGGCCGGGCGGTGCTGCCGCTCGGAGGCTTCGACGGCACGGACCCGTTTCCAACGCTGGAGCAGTTCAAGGTCCTCGTGGGACAGGGCCGCGTGGGCTCCGTCGTGATCCAGAATCTGCCGCCGCTGACCCTGGAAGGCCGGGGCGAGTCCGCCCGGATCGTCGAGTGGGTGAGGGAACGCTTCACTGCCGAGCGCATCGACAGTGCAGACTACTTCCAACTGGCCAAGAAGTAGGCGCAGAAAACGACGGAAGCCCGTCCCGCCAGATGGCGGGACGGGCTTCCGGGTAAGCGGGTTTAGCGCTTGGGGATCCGGGCGCTGGAAAGCGCCGCGGGGCCCAACAGGCGGCCGCGCCAGCGGCCGCCTGTTGGGAAGGCGCTTCTTAGCGCTTGGAGTACTGCTGAGCCTTACGGGCCTTCTTGAGGCCGGCCTTCTTGCGCTCGATGACGCGTGCGTCACGGCGGAGGTAACCGGCCTTCTTCAGGGTCGCGCGGTTGTTCTCGGTGTCGATCTCGTTCAGTGAACGGGCGATGCCGAGGCGCAGGGCGCCGGCCTGGCCGGAAATGCCGCCACCGTGGATGCGGGCAATGACGTCGTAGGCGCCGTCAAGATCGAGGATCTTGAAGGGCTCGTTGACGTCCTGCTGGTGCAGCTTGTTCGGGAAGTAGTTCGCCAGCTCGCGTCCGTTGATGGTCCACTTGCCGGTGCCGGGCACAATGCGAACACGTGCGACGGCTTCCTTGCGGCGGCCAACTGCTGCGCCGGCGACGGTCAGGGCCGGGCGTTCCTTCTTGGGCGCTTCTGCTTCCGCAGGACCGCTTTCCGAGGTGTAGCTGGTCAGGTTGTCCTCAGCCACGACGGCCTCGGTGGTCAGTTCTTCGTTCTGAGCCACGATTCTCCTTGATTAAAAGTTGGTTGGTGGCCAGGACTACTGGGCGACCTGGGTGATTTCAAAAGTCTTGGGCTGCTGGGCGGCGTGGGGGTGCTCGGCACCCCGGTAAACCTTCAGCTTGCCCAGCTGCTGTGCAGCGAGGGAGTTCTTGGGCAGCATGCCCTTGATGGCCTTCTCCACAGCGCGGACCGGGTTGGATTCCAGCAGCTCTGCGTAGTTCATGGAGGTCAGGCCGCCCGGGTAGCCGGAGTGGCGGTATGCGCGCTTCTGCTCCAGCTTGGCGCCGGTGAGGGCAACCTTTTCAGCGTTGATGATGATGACGAAGTCGCCCATGTCCATGTGGGACGCGAAGGTGGCCTTGTGCTTGCCGCGCAGCAGGATTGCGGTCTGGCTCGCGAGACGACCAAGGACAACGTCTGTGGCGTCAATGACGTGCCACTGGCGGTTGATATCGCCGGGCTTCGGGGTGTACGTACGCACGGTGTTTGCCTCGTTCTTGTTCTGGCGTTCTTGTTTTAGGCGTCACTCGGGGGTGCACCTACTATCTATGCGCTACCGGAACAGAGGTGAGGGCTCTATGTAACCAGTCATCCTGGGGTCTCGAATGTGCACGTTGAGTAGTCATCCTGCAACCGGATTCCCAAGCGGGCACGCATCATCGAGAAAGGACACGCACAACGACTACCAAGAATAGCCGACGGCGGGTCTCTGGGTCAAAATGGGGTGTCCGGATGCATCCTGCCCGCCGCCGGCCCGTCGCATCCCTGGAGGAACTGTGTCCGATCCCGCCGCCGCCGGCTCCGCTTCCCTGCTTTTCATGGCCGGGATCGCAGCCTTGGGCCTATGCCTCACCCTGCTCGTCGAGTTCCTCCTCCCGCGCCTGCTCCCCCGGCTGACGGTTTCGTCCGGTACCGCGTCGAGAATCACGACGGCGGCTGCCGCCTTTGGACTCTCGGCACTCCTCGCATGGCGCTTCGGCACCTCCGCCGAGCTTCCGGCCTACCTGGTCCTGGCCGTCACCGGCGTGCAGCTGGCCCGCATCGACATCCTGCACCACCTGCTGCCGAACCGGCTGGTACTCCCCCTGCTGGGCGCCGGACTACTCCTTCTATCCTTCCCCGCGGCAGTAGCCGGCGACGCCGGAAGCCTGCTCCGCGGCGTCGCCGGCGCCGTAACATTGTTCGTTTTGTACCTCATTCTGGCCCTGACCAGCAGAAATGGCATCGGAATGGGGGATGTGAAGCTCGCGGCGCCCCTCGGCCTGTACTTGGGCTACCTAGGTTGGTCCCAGCTGTTCTACGGCGGGGCGCTGGGCTTCGTTGCGGGCGGCATCGCCTCGGTGGTCCTTGTACTGAAGAACCGCGGAAACAAGCCGAAAGAAGTCGCCTACGGGCCGTCGATGCTGGCGGCAGGTCTCGCCGTCATCGTGCTGATGCACTAGGCCGGCCGGGCGCTCCGGCGCGGGAAGCATTAGTAAGACTGCTGATCAAAACGAGTAGTTTGTCGCCGCACCCCGGTGCCAACTGAGTACATCATCATTTTGGCCTAAGTGGTGCCCCGGTTTTCCGTATCTAAAGTCGAGTATCCGGTTTCATTGCCGGGCCATTAATCGCCGTGCAATTGTTGTCCCAACGGAACTCCAGGGGATAGCAAACGGAGATTTGCTGGAATTCCGTAACATTTATTCGACACTCTGGAAAAGGAAATTAAAATGACTGGTCTCATGGTCTCAATGCTTGCTTTTGTCTCTGGCGTCAAGAACAAATTCGAATCCGAAAAGGGCGCAACCGCCGTTGAATACGGCCTCATGGTCGCACTCATCGCCGCCGCCATCGCCACCATCGTCACCACGATGGGCACCCAGCTCGGCACCCTCTTCACGGGCATCACGGGCCGGCTCTAGAAAGATACGCGTCGAAGCCCAGGGGCGGGGGCGGCGGTGGTTCGGGCTTCAGCCCCGCTGCCGTCGCACCTGCTCCTGGGCTTTTCCGATGTACACGATGGTGCCGTGACTGAGTTGGAGGGGTTGTGCAAGGTCTCAAGGTGCAAGGTCCCAAGAAATGCGGGGCAGCCATGCGGCGGGCGTGGGAAGCCGGCCGAGGTCACCTGGCTGCTGGCGTTCAACCCGTGATCGACGGCTTGTAATGGCTGCCCGGCGTCGGGCGGCCGGACGCTCCGGATCCGGCAAGGAAAAGGGCGCTGTCGCGGTTGAATTCGCCCTGGTCCTGCCGATTTTCCTGATGCTGGTGCTCGGGATCTTCGAGTTCGGCAGGGGATTCAATATCCAGGTTTCGCTCTCGGAAGCCGCCCGGGAATCAGCCCGCTACGCGGCTGTCCATTCATCGGACACGGGCTTCAGCGTTGGGGACGTCCAGAACGCCGGCGTCGCCGCGGCTCCGTCCGTGGCTCTCACGGCCGCGAACGTCGGCATTACCTACCGGAACCTCGACGGCACCGCGGCGGCCTCGTGTGCGGCCGGCGTCAACGTGGTCAGCACCATCAGCTTTCCGACGGGCTTCCTGACCGGGCTCGAACGGCTGCTCGGCGTCTCCCAACCCTTCACCGTCACAGGTATAGGAGTCATGAGATGCGGAGGTTAGGCCGGGTCGTGAAAGCGGGCACGCGGGACGAGCGCGGAGTCATCGCACCCTTGACGGCGCTCCTGATGGTGGCCTTACTCGGCATGACTGCCTTCGCCGTTGACACGGCCATGATGTACTCCGAACACGCCCAACTTCAAAATGGTGCTGACTCGTCCGCCCTGGCTATCGCCCAGGCCTGCGCCAAAGACCCCTCTTCGGCCGATTGTGCCTCCGCAAACGCCGCTGCGACAGCTCTGGCGGGCGGCAACGCGCTGGATGGTGTCAGCCATGTTGCCTCCGTGAACTTCGGTACCGGAACGGTCGAGGTGACAACGCAGGCGAGGGACACCGCGGGAAACAACCACTTCTCGCTGGTTTTCGCCCGAGCGCTGGGCATCGACACGGCAGACATCCGGGCCTCGGCGGAGGCGAGGATCGAGGGCTACTCGGCCGCCGATGTTGTACCTCTGACTTTCTCCAAGTGCGAGTCCGACCCCGGCTTCACCAAAGGTCTCCAGTTCTTCCCGGAGCATGGCAGCGCCATGGCTGATCAGCCGGGCTGGAAGTGCACCACACCCTCGTCCTCCGGCCTTGAAGTCCCGGGGGGCTTCGGCTGGTTGGACCAAAGCAGTCCCTGCACCTCCTCTGTCACCGTGGGGAGCTACGCCCGGACAGACCCGGGAGGAAACTTCCCTTCGGAGTGCACCGCCATGTTTGCGCGCTGGAAGACGGCGCTCGAGGCTGGAAAGCCTGTTGATGTACTCGTCCCCATTTTCGACAACGTCACGGGCAGCGGGAGCGGCGCCAAATTCCGCATCGAGGCATTCGCGCACATTTCCATCCGGGGCTGGCATTTCAACGGTGGCGGCAGCACCTACTACAGGCCGGACGCTTCGGCGCTGAGCTCCAGCCTGGGCCTTAGTAACCCGGATACCGGTCTCTTCGGCAAGTTCATCAAGAAAGTCACCCTGGCTGACGCAGCGGCAATGGGCGGCCCCACAACCTACGGAGCGATGGGGGTCCGACTCTCGAAGTAGCCGCGACCACGCGAATCGGTTCCAATCCGCCAAAGGAGAAAGCAAAAGTGAAAACTCGCCTACTGGGAGGCATCGTCGCAATTGTGCTGGCAATAGTCGGCACGCTGCTATTGGTCTCATACGTTCAAGCATCCGAAGCCAGGGCCCAACAGGACCTGCAGCCCGTTGAAGTGCTCGTAGTCCAAGCCCAGATCCCGAGGGGATCCGATCTTGAAAAAATCAAATCCGCCGTCAAATCAACCTCCCTTCCCTCGGCTTCGGTCCCCAATGGAGCGCTCAAGAGCCTGGACGGGCTCAGCGCCAAGGTGGCAGCTGTTGACCTGCTGCCCGGCGAGCCTCTGCTCGGGGCCCGACTGGCGGATCCGGACACCCTGTCCGCGCCGGGGTCCGTCCCTGTTCCCGACGGGATGCAGGAGATCTCCGTGCAGTTGGAGGCGCAGCGGGTCGTCGGCGGACGTATCGCCGCCGGCGACACCGTCGGCATCGTCGTCCTCTTCGACAAGGGCGCGCTGAAGGACTCCCCCGACGTCGAATCCGGCCAGCAGGTCTTTCACAAGGTCCTGGTCACCAGTGTCCAGCGGTCGATGGACAAGGCATCGACTGGCAGCAACCCTGCCACCCAGGCAAATACGGAGCTGCCCACCGGGCAGCTGATCGTCACGTTTGCCCGCAACGACGCCGATTCTGTCAAGATCGCCTTTGGGGCCCACTTTGGAAGCTTGTGGCTCACCAAAGAACCGTCAACAGCCACCGAAGGCTCCCCGGTTGTGGTCAAGAAGCCGGAACTGTACCGATGAGCCGCTACGTACTGATCACCTCGGATCCAGGATTTGAACGGCGCGTAAGGCAGGCGGCTTCCGGATTGCACGGCAGCTTCCACGCGATCGCTGCCGACTACCTCCCGCCGGGTCCCGACGACCTGCTCAGGGTACTCACCGGCGACCCTGTCGAAGTCATCTTGCTGGGGCCCGGATTGCAGATGGAAGACGCCATCCGTCTCGCCAGCCTCTTCGACCTCCAATATCCGGAAATCAGCGTCGTCCTGGTTACCGAAAGCGAAGAGGGGGTTGCCCTGCCCGCGATGCGGGCCGGCATCAGGGATTTGCTCCAGCCGGGTTCGGATGTGGAAACCATCCGTTCCTTGCTGGAACGGGCAAGTCTCGCAGCCGCCGGGCGGCGCCGCGGCCTTGGCAGCTCGGTCGAGGGACTGCCCAGTCGTGGCCGGATTATCTCGGTCATGTCGCCCAAGGGCGGGGTCGGCAAGACAACCATCACCACCAACCTGGCCGTGGGGTTGGGCAAGGAAGCTCCCATGGGCGTGGTGGTGGTGGACCTTGACCTCCAGTTCGGCGATGTTGCTACGGCGCTGATGCTGGAACCGGAAAGAACCCTCGCTGATGCGGTGGTCGGGGCCGCCGTTCAGGACAGCGTGGTACTGAAGTCCTATTTGACGTTGCACCCATCCGGCATCTATGCGCTCTGTGCCCCGCTGCGCCCGACTGACGCCGACCAGATATCGGGAGAACAGGTAGGACGCCTCCTCAGCCAGCTCTCCAACGAATTCCAGTACGTCGTGGTTGACACGGCGCCGGGTCTCGGCGAGCACGTTCTGGCCACACTGGAACTGGCCACCGACGCCGTGTGGATCTGCGGCATGGACATTCCCAGCATCCGCGGGCTTCGGACTGGATTCGGCCTCCTCGCCGAACTCGACCTTGTGCCTGAGAACCGTCACCTCGTGCTCAATTTTGCCGATCGACGGACCGGGCTGACACTGCAGGACGTTGAGGCCACCATCGGGTCTCCGGTGGACGTAGTCCTGCCGCGGTCGCGGGCCGTGCCGTTTTCCACGAACAAAGGCGTTCCGCTGCTGCAGGACGGCACCAGGGATCCGGTGACAAAGGGACTGCGCCAACTTGTCGAACGGTTCAGCGCCGGCTGGGAGTCCCGCCCCCACAAGAAACTTCACAGAAGGGCAGTGGTCCAATGAACCTCGCCAAACGTTTGGAATCTCTTCGCGGCGCCGACACCGAAGCCGCAACAAAACCAGGAGCCTCAAGCGGCCCCTGGGCCAGTGGAGCAGCGTCCGCAGCCGAGGTACCCCCCGCCAGACCCGCACCGAAGACCCACGGCACCGACGCCAGCGAAGCCTTGAACGCCATCAAGGACCGCGCTGCCGCCGCCCTCTACGAACGCATGGGCAGCCGGATCACCGATGCCTCCCTGGACGAGGCAGAGCTGCAAAGCTACGTCAAGGATGAGCTCCGGGCCATCGTGGACGAAGATGAGATTCCGTTGACAGCCCCCGAACGGCACCGGCTCGTGCAGGAGATCATCGACGACGTCCTGGGACTCGGACCCCTCCAGAAGTTCCTGAACGAGGTGGCCGTCACTGAGATCATGGTCAACGGGCCGGACAAGGTGTACGTGGAACGTGACGGCAGACTGTTCCTGACGAATGCCAGGTTCGGCTCGGAAGAGCACCTGCGTCGGATCATCGAACGGATCGTCACGAAGGTGGGGCGGCGCATCGACGAGTCATCGCCCATGGTGGATGCCCGACTCTCCGACGGATCGCGCGTCAATGCGATTATTCCCCCCCTTGCAGTGAACGGGGCGTCGCTAACGATTCGTAAGTTCGGACAGGTGCCCTTGACCGTCGACAACCTCATCTCGTTCGGAACTCTGACTCCGGAAATGGCGGAGCTGTTGCACGCCTGTGTCCAGGCGCGGCTGAATATCCTGGTTTCCGGCGGTACGGGCACCGGGAAGACGACTCTTCTGAACGTCCTCTCGTCGTTCATTCCGGCCGACGAACGCATTGTCACCATTGAGGATGCCGTGGAACTCCAGCTGCAGCAGGAGCACGTCGTGCGGCTCGAAAGCCGGCCACGCAATATTGAAGGTAAGGGCGAAATCGCCATCCGGGACTTGGTCCGGAACTCACTTCGCATGCGGCCTGACCGGATTGTCATCGGCGAAGTCCGCGGTGGTGAATCGCTGGACATGTTGCAGGCGATGAACACCGGACACGACGGTTCGATTTCCACGGTGCACGCCAATTCGCCCCGGGATGCCGTTGCGCGGCTTGAAACCTTGGTGCTCATGGCCGGAATGGACCTGCCGCTGCGCGCAATCCGCGAACAGATTGCATCGGCGGTCAACCTCATCGTCCATATCTCCCGGCTCAGGGACGGCACCCGGCGGGTCACCCACGTCACCGAGGTCCAGGGGATGGAAGGGGACATCGTCACTCTCCAGGATGCGTTCACTTTCGACTACAGCGCCGGGCAGGATGCCAACGGGAAGTTCCTGGGCCGTCCCGTACCCACCGGCGTCAGGCCTCGCTTTATCGACCATTTTGCCGAGCTTGGCATCCATGTGTCACCGGCCGTCTTCGGAGGCCTGCACGCGGGTGGTGGATACCGGTGACTGCCACAAGCCCCATCTTTTTCGCCCTGGGCGTTGGCCTGTGCCTTGTGGCTCTGAGCATCCTGCTGTTTTCCACGATGGGAATCGGCAAGGCCGGGATCGCCATGTCCCGGCGCCGGCCCGGGGTCAAGGAGGAGCACTCCCTTCTGACCCGTATGACGGACTCCGCCGCGACCTTCGTGGCTCACAATGTCGGCCGGAACGCCAGTTTTGGTACTAGGGAATCCCTGGAGCAGGCCGGGCTGCGTCTTCGGCAGGCAGATTTCATCCTGCTGGTCTGCTGCATCGGCGTCACGGTGGGCATTGTCGGGTTCATCCTGGCCGGCGTCGTCATGGGGCTGCTGTTCCTTGTTCTCACGCCGTTCGGCGCGATGCTCTTCCTGAGGATCCTCACCAACCGCAGGCGTGCGAAGTTTGAGGACCAGCTCGGGGACACGCTGCAGATGCTGGCCGGAGGCCTGCGGGCCGGCCACAGCCTCTTGCGGTCCGTCGATGCCGTGGCCCAGGAGGCGGAATCGCCAACGTCGGAGGAATTCGCCCGGCTGGTCAACGAAACGCGGCTGGGCCGGGACCTGAAGGACTCAATGCTTCATGCTGCCAGGCGCCTGAAGAGCGAGGATTTCGACTGGACGGGTCAAGCCATCGAGATACACCGTGAGGTGGGCGGAGACCTGGCAGAAGTTCTCGATCGAGTCGGTGAAACCATCAGGGAGCGCGCCGAGGTCAAGGGACAGGTCCAGTCGCTGAGCGCCGAAGGCAAACTTTCCGCCTACATCCTGGTTGCCCTGCCCGTTGGCATGTTCCTGTTCCTCAACGCAACGAGCCCTTCCTTCATCGGCGTCATGTACTCGAATTTCCTTGGCTGGATGTTGCTCGGCGCTGCCGTGGTGATGCTGGCCCTCGGGTCCTTGTGGCTCAGCCGCGTCGTAAAGATCAAGTTCTAGGAGGATCCCTGTGAGTGTAATGGCGTGGCTAATGATCGGGCTCATCATCGTTCCGATTTCCGCAATGGTGTGGTCATTCATCTCAATCGACCGCAATGGTTTGGCCGCGGTCCGAAGCAACCTCGGCCGGGGTTTTCGCTCCGCCGAGGAAGGCGCCCCAACGGCAGAGTCACGCGGACCGGCTGGCCTGGGCGTCCGGCTGACACCCACGGGTTACGCGGGGTGGCTGGATAAACTCCTGGCCAAAACCGGACGACCGGCGGGAATGCCCCTCGAACGCCTCTTGATCGCGAAGCCTATCCTGGCCCTGGCAGGGGCATTTTTCAGCATCCTGTTGGCTGCAAAATCTCCGACCGGCGTCCTTCTTCTGATTACAATCCTCCTGCCGGTGCTGGCCTACTTTGTTCCGGACATCCTCATCCATGGCCGGGGTGCGGAGCGGCAGAAGGCCATCGCGATGGAATTGCCCAACACCCTCGACCAGATGCTGATTTCGGTCGAGGCCGGCTTGGGCTTCGAATCAGCGATGGCCCGGGTGGCCCAGAACGGCAAGGGCCCGCTTGCAGCGGAGCTCGTCCGCACGCTCCAGGACATGCAGGTAGGGCGAAGTCGCAAGGATGCCTATCTGGCCCTGGCCCAAAGGTCCGATGCACGGGATCTGCGGAACTTCGTGCGGTCCGTGGTACAGGCGGACAGTTACGGAATCGCCCTGGCAGGAGTCCTTCGGACGCAGGCCCAGCAGATGAGGGTCAAGCGGCGTCAACGCGCCGAAGAAAAGGCAATGAAATTGCCCATCGTGGTCTTGTTCCCCCTCATGTTTTGCATCTTGCCCGCCCTGTTCATTGTCATCATGGGGCCTGCCGTCATCAATATCATGAACAACTTAATGGGAGCGATGTAGAGATGATTAGGTTCCGGGCAGGAAGTCCACCGCATCGGCATGATCGGCAGCGGGGTGCGACAGCTGTTGAATTTGCCCTCATTGTTCCCTTGCTCATGTCCATGGTCCTTGGGGTGATCGACTTTGGGATGGCGTTGGGGCAAAACATCAGCCTGCAGAGCGCGGCGCGGGAGGGCGCGCGGCAGGGTGTGACGCAAGGCGACGTCCTCGCGTCCATCAGCCAGGCGAAGGGCCTGCTGGACGATGCCCAGCTCCAGGCTGCGTTCAAGGTGGATTCCTCGGCAGGGGCTCCCGGCGTCATGGTTGTCTGTCTGCGCTACCCGCAGTCGTCCCTGTCGGGTTTCTACTCCTGGGCACTCGGCGGCTTCTTCGAGGCCAAAGCCGTCATGAAGATGGAAGGCACCGCGGCAGTGGCAGCGGGCGCAAAGAATGGAGGATCATGCACTCCGTAACGCCAGGATCGACCCGGGACCGCCGTCGTCACATCGAACAGGAAGAGGCCCGAATGAACCGCAAGGATCCGCGCAGCCGGGCGTTCCGGGAGCGCGGAGCCGCTACGGTGATTTTTGCCCTGATGCTTCCCGTGCTCTTTGGGTCGATTGCCCTGGCGGTCGATTTCGGCCGGCTGGTCTACGAGCGCCAGCACCTGAGTAACGCGCTGGACGCTGCCGCGCTGGCGGGTGCGGCCTCGCTCCCCGCCAACCCGGTTGCCGCCGAGGATGCTGCGGTGGCGTTTGCCAAGGCCAACGACCCTGAAGCGGTCCCCACGGTCTCCTTCTCGTGCGTGGTCGCTTCCTCCGGGGCCGCCAAGACCGTGGCCAGCGGCTGGTCCAGCGTCTGCGACCCCGGACCGATCACCGGGGCCAAGTGCAACGAGACGATCTGCGCGATCCCGTGCACCCCGGGAAGCGGTCACACCTGCAACACGATCACCGCGACCGCTGCCAAGGCTGTCCCCTTCTCCTTCGCCCCCGCGATCGGGATCAACACCGGAAACACCGGGTCGCTCACCTCCGCTGCGTGCAAGGGGTCGTGCGGCGCTCAAAGCCCCAACCCCATGGACGTCGCCATAATCGCTGACCGCACCAGCAGTATGAGCGACCAGAACATCATTGACATGAAGATCGGGATTAAGAACACTCTCCTGACCATGTCCAAGGATCAGCAGTACGTGGCATTTGGAACCATCCACAGGAGCAGCCCCATCGTCGGCGGTTGCCAGACCAATCCGTCCGGCTCTGCCACTACTGGCCCTTGGATTCCGGTTCCGTTCTCGTACGACTACAACAATCCAGGCCCTACGCCGACCGCCAACGGCAGCAGCACGCTCGTCCAAGCAATATCCTGCTTGAACAAGTCGTCGGGCTTTGGCACATACCTTGCAGCGCCGTTGAAGGCCGCCGCACGCTACGTGCTCGATCCCATCAACCAGGTGGGCCTGCCCGCGCGCACTGGAACGGCGCGCAAGGCCATCATCCTGGAAACGGATGGCCAGCCGAACGAGACCAATATGCCGGGTACCACGGCAGTAGACGATTCCCGGGACGTCGGCAGTTCAACCGCTGCAACCGCCTGCGACAATCTGAAGGCCGTCGCGGCTGATGCAAAGAGCAAAGGAATCCTCGTCATCACGGTCGGCTTCGGAGCCGCGAATACCGCACCCTGCGGCGCGTCACTTGTTCGCGACGTCCTCGCCGCCGCAGCATCGAAGGACCCCCAGGGCAACTTCAGCGACGCCGACAACGACTGCCAGTCCCAGGCGAAGAGGAATACGGAAAACTTTGACGGAGACTACTTCTTCTGCGCCGACACCGGAAACGAGCTCGGTCCGATCTTTGTCTCGGCGATCAATGCGATCAGTGGGAACTCCCGCCTGGTCCGGATACCGTCATGACGGCCTGTCCTGCACGCGCCCGGCCGCACACCCTGCCGCAGCCTTCTCGCGGATTACCGCAAGGTTTCCGCAGAAACCCCCGGCGTGCGGTGGGTCCGCGGGATCAGGCGGTAGCGTAGGCACATGTCATTTCTTGCCACCGCCCCGGACGATGGACATGCGGGCACGTACCCGGGTCCCGAGGCCTCAGCCCGCGGGGCGGGACCGGCCGAGGGGGCTGCGCCCCTCGTCGACCCGGCAACGCTCCAGGAGCTGGGGGCACAACTGGACAACCCCGTCGTGGCCAACGACTTCGCGAGGGACTACGCCAGGATGTGGGACCACCGCTACAGGTCCCTGGCTGCGGCCCTTGACCGCGGTGACGCAGCCGGATCCCTGGACGCCGTACTGAGCCTGAAAATATCCTCGGCAATGGTCGGCGGCCTCTGCCTGGCCGGCCTCGCCGGAGAGCTTGAGGATGCCATCCGATGCGGCGACATGGACCGCGCGCGGTCGTTCCTGCCTGAGGTGGCAGATCGTGGCAGGGAAACAGTGGACGAGCTGCAGGCCGGCCATGATGTCAGGGAAAGCTAATCCCGGCCGGGTGCGAGCCGGTACCCCACGCCACGGACGGTCTGGAGCCAACGCGGCTGCAGCGGATCCTCGCGCAGCTTCCGCCTGAGGTTACCGATGTGCACTTCGACGGCGCGTTCATCCGATTCGCTGATGTACGCATCCTCGCGGTAATGCTGCCCCCGCACCACCCGGACCAGTTCGGCCTTGGAGCGGACAGCACCGCCCGCCTTCAGCAGCGCGAGCAGGAGATCGAACTCGCTGCGGGTCAGGCTGGCCGGCACACCGTCAAGGGCGACCGAGCGGGTGTCCGGATCCAGCGCGAGCCCGTTGTGGCGCAGCACCCGGTCCGGGGACAGCGCAGGCCCGCGTCCCGCCGGGCCGTCCCCGGGGCCCGGCGCCGGCCTCCCGGCAGCGGCTTCCTGCCGTGGCCGCCGCATCATCGCGGCCACCCGGGCGCGCAGTTCGCGGGGCCGGAACGGTTTGGCCATGAAATCGTCGGCACCCGTGTGGAGTGCCGTCAGCGTGTCCAGCTCGTCAGTCCGCGCCGTCAGCATCACGACGTAGGCGTCGCTGAACTCCCGGATCCGGCGGAGGACCTCGAACCCGTCAATATCGGGAAGGCCCACGTCCAGGGTGACGACGCTGGCTTCCCGGCGGCGGACCACATCGACCCCTTCCCGCCCGCCGGCGGCGGTGTGCACTTCAAAGCCCGCCTGGCTCAACACGGCTTCAACAAGGTTCCGAACGTCCTCATCGTCCTCAACGACGACGGCGACTCCGAGCTCGCTCATGGCCCCCCTCCCATCTGGCATTGCTCCCCAACACATTGCGGACGCGCGGGTATTGTGACCGGCATCAGACCGCGCGGCTCTGTCAGAATACCCACGCCGGAGGGAAGATGCCGTTGCGGCACGGGCCGGGCCACAAAAACTTTAGTTACGTGCCAAGCTGCGTGACGGGAGATGTTAAATTGAAGCGGGAGGAAAGGGCGCGGCTTCGTTGACTGAACAGCAGTGGGTCCGTCATGCGGACGGATGCTTCCGGGCCCTGGTCCCGCAGGCGAGGGTGGTGGCGTGCCAGCTTCCGTTGACCCTCATCATCGCCGGGCTCTATATTGCGGCTCCCGTGGCCTGGCCCGGGCTGCTGGACGGCGGCCTGTGCCTGTCGGCGCTGGCCCTCCACACAATGCTCATCCTGGCCTGCCTCACCGTCCCCTGGCAGCGCTTCGGCCCGCTGGCTCCGCTCATCGTCCCTGTCGCGGACCTCCTGGTCATCGGCCTTATCTGCGCTGCCAACATCGAGAACCTGCCGGACCCCGGCGTGTTGTCGGTCCTTCCCGTGGTCTGGATCTCGGCCTCCCGCCTGTCGTCCCGGGCGAGCATTTCGTTGAGCTTCGCCGGCACCCTGCTGGCCGGCCTGCCGTACGTTTTCGCGCCCGGTCCCGCGCCCGCGCAGGTCCGGCTCGCCGGGGTACTCCTGCTGCCGCTGATGATGCTGGCCGTCTCCCTGGCCATGCGGTTCGCCAGGGCCCAGCTGCGCAACCAGCAGTCGCGGATGGCGTCCAAGGAGACCGAACTGCAGGCCCTGCTCGCGGACAGCCGGGATCGCGAGCGGCTGCTGAACACAATCCTGGACACGGTCGACGTCGGCATCGTGGCGGTCGACGCCGAGGGGCACCGGCTGCTGACCAACAGCTGGCAGTCCCAGCTGGAGGCCTCCGCGGCACGGTCCGGCGTGGCGGATACCGTCGCGCCGGATGCGCCGGATACGACGGAGGACGTGCCGGTGCTGACCGGCCAGGACCGGCAGACGCCCCTCCCCCAGGGGCGGCGCCCCATCCGGCGCGCGCTGAAGGGCGAATCCTTTGCCGACTACCTGGTGTACTTCGGCGAGGCGCCCGCCGGCAGGGTCCTTTCCACGGGCGGACGCCCGCTCAAGAACGACGACGGCGGCTTCCGCGGGGCTGTCATCGTGTTCAACGAGGTCACCGGCCTGGTCGAAGCCCTCGCGGCCAAGGAGGACGTGGTCTCCACCGTCTCGCACGAATTCCGTACGCCCCTGACCTCGATCATCGGCAACCTGGACCTGGTGCTCGGCGACGCGGAGGATCTGGCTGCTCCGGCCCTCCGCCGGATCGAGGTGGCCCAACGAAATGCCGAGCGGCTGCTGGCCCTCGTCTCGGATCTGCTGCTGTCCGCAAATTCGGCCGTCCATGTCTTTCCCCGCCGGACCGACCTGGCCAGCCTGGTGGAGGCCAGCCTCGGCTCGGCGCACGCCCATGCGGAGTCATCGAAAGTCGCCCTCTCCATGGACGTGCCCGCCCCGCTGTGGGCCCATGTGGATCCGCTTCGGATCAGCCAGGCCCTGGACAACCTGGTCTCCAACGCCATCAAGTATTCGCCCGACGGCGGCTCCGTCAGGATCTCGGCGAGCACCGAGAACGGCTGGGTACGGCTCCAGGTGGTGGACGACGGCATGGGCATGACCGCCGCGGATGCCGGACGCGTGTTTACCCGGTTCTTCCGGAGTCCCGCCGTCCGGGAGGGCTCGATTCCGGGGGCCGGCCTCGGGCTGTCCATCACCAAGGCCATCGTGGAAGGCCACGGCGGATCCATCTCCTGCACCACGCTGCCGGGCTGTGGCAGTACGTTCACCCTGGAGCTTCCCGCCGAGGGCCCGCCGCCGGCCTTCTAGCCGCCCGCCATCCGGCCGCCGGAGATCCGAGCTGCGGAGATCCTAGCTGCGTGGGTCGGTTGTGGTTCGGCGGTTCCGCGGGTTTGAGCCGTGATGGCCCGGGGCCGGGTCTCCTTTTCCTGGAAAGGAGACCCGGCCTCTTGGAGTTTTCGCGAAAGAAAGCCTGGAAGGCTCCTACGGGGCGCGGTTCGGTGCTGCAGCTTCGGTCCCGGGACACCGTCCCCCGGCCGTGTTCAGGCGGTCGAAGTAGACGAGGCTTTCATCGGCGGCGTTGTCCGCGGGAAGCCCGGACTCGGTCCTGGCAAGATCTCCGTGCTGATCGCCGCCGAGCATCTGGACCACAACAGAATCGGTCGCATCCGCCTCGAGCCCGGGCCTGCCGACCGTAGAATCGCGCTGGTGAAATTCGGCCAGCGTGTCCTCGCCCCTGGTTCCACTATCCGCACCGACGCAGCGACACAGCTGAGGCGCTTCGCCAAGCTTGGCTACGAGCAGGAATACTTCACTCAGTTCGGCTCGGACATCCCGGCACACGTCAACATGCCCGCAGTGCACATGGCTGGCCTCTCAGCTCAAGCGCGGGATTGACGGCACTCTCCACCAGGGCATCTCCCGGGAACAGCCGGGCTACTATCTGGACGAGTTCACATTCCGCTTCAACCGCAGGACATCGGCCAGCCGCGCGGGCTGTTGTTCTACCGGCTACTCCAACAGTCCGTCAATAGCGCGCGGACCGAAGTGAGCATGGCTGTATATCTGGATCGGTTTGGCCTTCGGCGACGGAGGTGAGTTCCCCGTATGGTCGTCGCCGTGTTCTTGGGTCTCCTGTTAGCGTTTGGTGGACCCTAGCGTATGCGCGCGATGCGATCCACAGCGGCGTGCATGGCATCTGTCGCGGCGTTAGCCATCTTGGCTCGCGCGTCGGGATCCTCAATTATTTGGGCAATTTCATTAACTGCCAAGGCGGCGAGGAGATCGCGTTGGGGAGCAGTGATTCCCCGTACGAGAGCGAGCCAGCCGGGGTCGACCGGTACGGGTCCACGGCCGGGAATCCATACCTTGCCGGGACTATTATCGATCAGTCCGAACAGGATATAGACAAGACTGACGTATTTCTCGTTCTTTACCCGGAGGGACTGGTCTATAAGAATCGCCCGCAGGTCAGGCATCACGCCGATACGGTCACCGGGAGGGTTCGCGCTTGCGGTGTTGAGGGTGGGTGAGCTCATCATATTGCGGAGGCCTTGCGGGTGGAACACCTGGCCGTCCTGGCTCTTGCGCCAGGACTGAAGCAGGACTGCCGCACCCGCCACTATTGGAGAGGCGCCCGAGGTGCCACTGAATTTGGGGGTATATTCGGTCGTTGATGTGCCTTGCCACCCGTCGCCCGTTGTGTCGATATTGTTGCCCCAGCCGTAGCAGTCGATTCGGCTCCCATGGTTGGAGAAATTTAGCCGAGAGTGCGGAACGGTCGAGCTTGCAGCGCCGACCATGATTGCGCCGGAATCCCGAAAATCGGGGCTCTGGCGATTGAGGACGTTGCGATTGGCGGAGTCTTGGAAGGTGTCAAGGTCGTGACCGCCGTTTCCGCCGGCTTCGATGACGATGATGCCCGCATCAGCGGCGTGACGAATGGCGTCGAATACCGCCGTCTCCACTTCGACCGGCATGTTTTCCCAGTCACCGATCCTGGTCTGCGCTTCGAGCAACAGCACATCGCCCGCGCTCATCGCCTGCGCGGCAGACAGGATCGCAGCAGCCGAGTTGTAGCTGGCTGGGTCGCGCCACTGCGAGACGACGCGCCCAGCCGCGCCAGGTGCGATTCCGACGTCGCCGACGGCGTTATCGACCGCGAGCACTTCGCCAAGGACAGCGGTTCCGTGTCCGTGATAGTCCGTGCTGACGCCGGAGATGAGGGTGATTTTCGCGGCCGCAAGATCCTCGTGGTCGAGTGTCCAGCCCCGTTCGAGATCGACGAATCGGATGCCTGCACCGTCGGTCAGCGACCAAGTCCACCGCGCGTCGATGCCGGCCGGAGCTGCGCTTAGATAGCCTTGATCCTTGCTGCGCCCATCGTCTGCAGGATTGACGGGCGGCGGCACCGGTCCGCCCTCGACATACGCTGCCTCTACTAGGTCGAGGGTCTCCAGCCTACTCACCACGATGGCTGCCGACGCTCGATCCGGCGTTTCTACGGACAGATAGCGATTGAACGGCGCCAGAGCGGCGGCTCGCAGGTTCTCTTCATCTGCGAAATAGGGCCTGAATTCTGCCTCAGGCACGACGCGGCGGAGCTCGGAGAACAAACCCGCGCTTTTGTCGTGCTCGTTACCCGGGACGCTTGGTAGCACTGCCTCCGCTAGCCTCGGTCTTTCATGAGGGAGTGGCTGGAACGCGTGTTTAAAGCCTGAAAGGTGCCCTGACGTGGGAAAATGTAGTTACCACACAACATTTTTCATGACACATCAGGAGCACCCTGCAGGTGAGTTACTTTACCGGCTTTTACCCGTCTGTCCGTGTTGATTCTTCCGGGGACGGGGTGGTGTCGCAGGCTGGCGGGGTGATCCTGACGTCGATGGTGAAGGGGGCTGGTCTTGGCGCTGGTTTGTCGGAGGCTTTGGAGCCGTGGCGCAAGCCCTTTGCCACGCACGACCCGGGCAAAATCCTCACCGACCTCGCCCTGTCGTTGGCCACGGGCGGCGACAGTGTGTCTGACATTGACCGGCTTCGCAACCAGCCCGAGGTGTACGGGCTCGTGGCCTCGGATCCGACGATCAGCCGGCTGTTCAAGATCCTGGCAACAGTAAAGCCTGCCAGGGCGCTGGCGGCCATCAACGGCGCCCGCGCCAAGGCTCGGGCCCATGTGTGGGCGCAAGCCGGGAAGGATTCACCCCTGCACGCGGTGAGCGCCGGGAATCCGCTGGTCATCGACCTCGACGCGTCCCTCCTGAATTCCCATTCAGAGAAGGAAGACGCCCGTCCAACGTGGAAGAAGGGCTTCGGATTCCACCCGCTGTGTTCCTTCCTTGACCACGGGATTCTGGGCACCGGTGAGCCGCTGGTGACCCTGCTGCGGCCCGGCAATGCCGGCTCCAACACGGTCAGTGATCACATCCAGGTCGTGAAGGACTCTGTCAAACAACTCCCGAAAGGGTACCGGTCGGGGAGGAAGATTATGATCCGCACCGATTCCGCCGGCGGCACGCACGGGTTCCTGGACTGGCTGACTGCCAAGGGTCGCAACTTCTCCTACTCCGTGGGGTTCCCGATCCACGGTGCGGTGGCCGCTGTCCTGCCCCTGGTCGCCAAAGACGGGTGGACCAAGGCGTACGACAGCGACGGGGTTGAGCGTGACGGCGCCTGGGTCGCCGACATCACCGGCATGCTGGACCTGTCCTCATGGCCTGCCGGGATGCGGGTCATCGTCCGCAAGGAAATCCCGCACGTCGGCGCCCAGCTGCGGATCACCGACATCGACGGGCACCGGTACACGGCCATCGCGACGAACCAGGAAAAGGGCCAGCTGGCCACGTTGGAGGTCCGCCACCGGCTCCGGGCACGCTGCGAGGACAGGATCCGCAACGCCAAAGACACCGGCCTGGCCAACCTGCCCTTCCACGCCTTTACCGGCAATGAACTCTGGTGCCACGTGGTCATGCTCGCCGCTGAGATCATGGCCTGGACCCAAATGATTGCCTTCACCGGCACAAAGGCCAGACGCTGGGAGCCTAAGAAACTCCGCGCCAGGCTGTTCGAAATCGGCGGCAAAATCGCCAGCCACGCCCGCCAAACCACCTTGCACCTGGCCGCGACAGCACCGGACGTGACGCTGCTGCTCAAAGGAATGAAACGCCTCGCAGTACTGAGCCCGCCATAACCTGGACCGCCAACCGTCCGCCGCTCATCCAGAAAGCACCAGCATCACTGACCGGTGTGGAACCTGTCACCGACAACCGCCATCAGGCCAGCGGTCCAAATGTCACACCCAAATGCCACCATAGGAACCGTCAGGCAGCCGGTAAGCCCAGACCCACTGGAAACCACGCCTCATGAAAGATCGAGGCTAGCTTCACCACCACGCGAACACGAACGGAAGCAGGATCGAAACGAGGCGACCGATCGTCATCTTCTGACATGGGACATCCTTATTTTGTGCCGGATGGGGCGCGAGGATTCGCCCTGCCGTCAGTTTCCTGAGGTAGGCGCCGGACCCATCCTGTTCCCCTAATTTTGCCGATGGGTCAGAGAATATTGGGGGGAGCGTTACGAAGGCGTTACAGGCGCCTTGCTCGGCATCAGCCGGATCGCGGGTTAGGTGCGCAGGGCCCGGGTCAGCTCGGCCCGGGCCAGCAGCTCGTTATCCGACGGATAGGCCACCTCCTCGAGCACCAGGGGATGGGGTGCCGAGAGCACGGACCTGGCGTCACGCTTCTTCGCCAGCAGCCGCTCGTACAGCCACCCCGGCTCCTCGATGCCGGCGCCCACGAACAGGGCCGACCCCACGAGGGAGCGCACCATGTTGTGGCAGAAGGCGTCAGCCTGGACGGTGGCGACAATGATGCCGTCGGAACCGCGGCTGAATTCAAAGCGCTGCAGTTCCCGGATGGTGGTGGCGCCTTCGCGCGGCTTGCAGTAGGACCGGAAGTCCTGGAGCCCGAGCAGTTCCTCGGCGCCCTCGTTCAGCAGCCCGACGTCGAGCGGTTCCCTGTGCCAGAGGGTGAAGGCGCGGCCCAGCGGGTCCCACAGCGCCGGGCCGTCGGCGATCCGGTAGCTGTAGCGGCGCCAGAGGGCGGAAAAACGGGCGTCGAAGCCAACAGGTGCCAGTGCGACCCGGTGGACCTCGACAGCCCCGGTAAGATCCCCCAGCCCCCGGCTCAGGGCGCCGCGGAGGCGGCGGAGCAGGGCCGCGGCCGGATCGAGCTCGACCCCTCGGTTCAAGCCCAGCCATTCCTCCTCGGTCAGGTCCAGATGGACCACCTGGCCGCGGGCGTGCACGCCGGCGTCGGTCCGGCCGGCCACGGTGACGCGGACCGGCCGGCGGACCAGCAGCGCCAGCGCTTCCTCCAGGACACCCTGGACGGTGCGGAGCGCGGGCTGCACGCCCCAGCCGCTGAAGGGGCCGCCGTCGTACGCAAGATCAAGCCGGATACGCAAAAACCCGCCGCCCCCCAGGACGGGGGCAGCGGGTTTCTGGTGGTTCATAGACTTAAGTCTATAAGAAGAATTCAGCGAATTACTTCGCGTCCTTCTCGGGCTTGGCGGCTGCTTCCTCGGCGGCCGGAGCCTCTTCGGTTTCAGCAGCTTCAGCCTCAGGAGCAGTCTCAGCAGCTTCAGTCTCGACAACCTCAGCTTCAGCAGCTTCGGTCTCGGCGGCCGGAGCAGCCTTGTCGGCATCACGCTTGTCTGCATCACGCTTGGCAGCGGAGGTCGCCTCGGCTACCACGGCCTGCTTCGCGGAAACCGGCTCAAGAACCAGTTCGATGACAGCCATGGGAGCGTTGTCGCCCTTGCGGTTGCCGATCTTGGTGATGCGGGTGTAGCCGCCGTTGCGGTTCTCCACTGCCTGTGCAATGTCGGTGAACAGCTCGTGGACGATGCCCTTGTTGCTGATCAGGCCGAGTACACGACGGCGGGAAGACAGGTCGCCGCGCTTGGCGAAAGTCACCAGACGCTCGGCGTACGGCTTCAGCCGCTTGGCCTTGGTCACCGTGGTGGTGATCCGCTTGTGCTCGAACAGTGCGGCGGACAGGTTCGCGAGCATAAGACGCTCGTGAGCCGCTCCGCCTCCGAGGCGCGGACCCTTAGCGGGGGTAGGCATTATAGTTTCTCCTCATATGGAAGCCGTCGGGCTGCGCACACCATGGTGCATCGAGCCCCGCCGGCCAGGATCTGTTGGTTAGAGCTCGTCGTCGCTGAACGCGGCGTCGTCCTCTTCAATTGCTGCGGCGCGTGCTGCGAGGTCAAATCCGGGAGGCGAGTCCTTGAGGGACAGGCCCAGTTCAACCAGCTTTGCCTTGACCTCATCGATGGACTTCGCACCGAAGTTACGGATGTCCATGAGGTCGGCCTCGGAGCGCGCAACGAGTTCACCCACGGTGTGGATGCCCTCACGCTTGAGGCAGTTGTACGAACGGACCGTGAGGTCCAGGTCCTCGATCGGCAGGGCCATGTCTGCTGCCAGGGCAGCATCCGTCGGCGACGGGCCAATCTCGATACCTTCTGCTGCGGTGTTCAGCTCGCGGGCCAGACCGAACAGTTCCACCAGGGTGGTGCCTGCCGAAGCAACGGCATCGCGCGGGGCGATGGCCTGCTTGGTCTCGACGTCGACAATGAGCTTGTCGAAGTCAGTGCGCTGCTCGACACGGGTGGCTTCCACGCGGAAAGTAACCTTCAGCACCGGCGAGTAGATCGAGTCAACCGGAATGCGGCCGATCTCGGAATCGCCGGACTTGTTCTGAGCTGCCGAAACGTAGCCGCGGCCGCGCTCGATGGTCAGTTCGAGCTCGAACTTGCCCTTCGAGTTCAGCGTGGCGATGTGCAGATCCGGGTTGTGGAATTCGACGCCGGCCGGCGGAGCGATGTCCGCGGCCGTGACGACTCCCGGGCCCTGCTTGCGCAGGTAGGCGACAACCGGCTCGTCGTGCTCGGAGGAAACCGACAGGCTCTTGATGTTCAGGATGATCTCGGTGACATCTTCCTTGACACCCGGAACCGTGGTGAACTCGTGCAGCACGCCATCGATCCGGATGCTGGTTACAGCGGCACCGGGGATGGAGGAGAGCAGGGTACGGCGGAGGGAGTTTCCGAGTGTGTAACCAAAGCCCGGCTCCAGCGGTTCAATAATGAAACGGGAGCGGTTTTCGGAGACGACCTCTTCGGAGAGGGTGGGGCGCTGTGCAATGAGCACTTAGGTTTCCTTTCGGCGAGCATCCGCTATATGACGCAACACAGGTGGTGGAAAAATCGGTCTGAAGACTTAACGCGGCTGGGCCTGCCCGGACCGGTGAGGGTCCGGGCAAGCTCCTGCTGCCGGAAAGACTTAGACGCGGCGGCGCTTCGGCGGACGGCAGCCGTTGTGCGCGGCGGGGGTGACATCCTGGATGGATCCAACCTCGAGGCCAGCGGCCTGCAGCGAACGGATAGCGGTCTCGCGTCCGGAACCCGGTCCCTTGACGAATACGTCGACCTTTTTCATGCCGTGCTCCTGCGCGCGCTTTGCGGCGGCTTCGGCAGCCATCTGGGCGGCAAACGGGGTGGACTTACGTGAGCCCTTGAAGCCCACCTCACCGGAGGAAGCCCAGGAGATGACAGCACCGTTCGGATCCGTGATGGAAACGATGGTGTTGTTAAAGGTGCTCTTGATGTGCGCCTGGCCCAGCGCGATGTTCTTCTTGTCCTTCTTACGCGGCTTGCGAACCGCGCCACGAGTCTTCGGGGGCATTATTTCTCCTACAGAAAGTTATCGGGGAAGCCGAGTTAATCCCTCAGGGATTTAACGGGTCTTCTTCTTGCCGGCGACGGTACGCTTCGGGCCCTTGCGGGTACGGGCGTTGGTCTTCGTACGCTGTCCACGTACGGGCAGGCCCTTGCGGTGGCGCAGGCCTTCGTAGCTGCCGATCTCGACCTTGCGGCGGATATCAGCTGCTACTTCGCGGCGAAGGTCACCCTCAACCTTGTAGTTGCCTTCAATGTAGTCACGCAGCTGGACCAGCTCGGCATCGCTGAGATCCTTGACGCGGATGTCAGCGCTGATGCCGGTGGCAGCCAGGGTTTCGTGTGCACGGGTCTTGCCCACGCCGTAGATGTAAGTAAGCGCAATTTCCAACCGCTTTTCGCGGGGAATGTCTACGCCAGCGAGACGAGCCATAGTGGCAGTGCTCCTTGAATAAACCGGAGGTCGTAGGCAGTACACCCGCACGTTCCGTGCGGCCCCAGCCTCCGACCGGGGGTTAGCTGTCCGGACTCGTTCCTGCTCAATGTCCCAGATCAGCTTGTGCTGCCTTTTATTTACTTGCGTGGGTTAGCAACCCAGGGTTTCCCGGAAGGGAAATTAGCCCTGGCGCTGCTTGTGGCGCGGGTTCTCGCAGATCACCATGACCCGGCCATTACGGCGGATCACTTTGCACTTTTCGCAGATCTGCTTGACGCTCGGCTTGACCTTCATGGCGTTCCTTTGCGTGTTGCAGTTGGTCAGCTGGACCGGCCTTCGGCTGTTGCCTTGGCCGCCCAGTGTTTACTTGTAGCGGTAGACGATACGACCACGTGTCAGGTCGTACGGGCTCAGCTCCACCACTACCCGGTCCTCAGGGAGAATCCTGATGTAGTGCTGGCGCATCTTTCCAGAGATGTGTGCCAGAACGACGTGCTTGTTGGTGAGCTCAACGCGAAACATCGCGTTGGGCAGCGCCTCAGTCACAACGCCCTCGATCTCAATGACCCCGTCCTTCTTGGCCATACCCTCCGCTAACTGTTGTTTGCCACAGCCTTTTCCGATGGACACCGGACATGGCTGCGGACGTTTTGATTGATTGATCGTCACCTACCGGCCGCAAATGGGCGTGGCTGGGCAGACAACCAACAAGCAACATTACTACATAGGTATGTAATCGCGAAATTCTACAGACTAACGCACAGAGCGACCGTATGCACCTATTTCGCCGGCCGGAGTGATCACGCTCCCGGCGCTGCTGATCCCGTCCAGGATCGCCAAACGCACGACGTCGGCTGCCGCGCTCTGCAGGGTAATGAGGCTCATCTGCCGGGCGGTCCCGGTGCTGCGGTCCAGTGGCGCCTCCCCCGTGGCCAAGCAAAAGACGGTGTCCCCATCGGCCAGGGTATGGCTCGGATTCAGGGCCCGCGCCAGTCCGGCATGCGCGGCAGAGGCGGTCCGTTTGCATTCCGCCTTGTCCAGGACTGCGTTGGTCGCTACGACGACGAGAGTCGTGTTGAGCGGCTGCGCACCCGGCGCTCCGGTCCCGCCCTCCCGGTGATTGAGCTTGTCGAAATCGTCCGAACGCGGATCAAACGGCAGTCCCAGCGCGTTCACGACTGCCAGTGCGCCGACCACCACGCCGTTCTCCAGGGTGATGGAGGCGGTCCCCACTCCCCCCTTGTATGTGCCCCGGCCGATTGCGGCTCCGGTGCCGGCGCCCACGTTGCCGCGGCCGACGTCGTGCCCGTCCATTTGTGCGGCGGCGGCGGCGGTCGCCGCGTAGCCCATGTCCGCGTCCGGGCGGGCAGCGAAGTCGCCGCCGCGGCCGAGGTCGAAGATGGCGGCTGCGGGGACGATCGGCACCACGCCGCCGGGGACCGGAAAGCCCCGGCCGTTCTCCTCGCACCAGCGCTGGGCTCCGTGGGCGGACACCAGGCCGAAGGCGCTGCCCCCGGTGAGCACCACGGCGTCGACGGTCTGGCTCAAGGTGGTGGGATCCAGCGCGTCGGTCTCGTGCGTCCCCGGGCCGCCGCCCCGGACATCGACGGAGCCCACGGTGCCCGGCGGCGGCAACACCACGGTCACCCCGCTCAACCAGCCGTCGTCGGACTTCTGGACATGCCCCACCCGGACCCCGGTGACATCGGTGATGGCTCCCATGGCTCCATTGTGGACCACGACGCCCAACTGACTCGCACTTGTTGTCGTTCTGAGCGCTCAGAACGACAACAAGTGCGAGCTACATGGGCTAAACGGGGGCATGGGACATGTCACGGAATCGGGACCGGCACGACGCCGAGCGGCACCAGGCCGGCCGCCCCGCCGTCGGGCGCCGAGAGCACCCAGATGCCCTTTTCGTGGACCGCGACGGAGTGCTCCCACTGGCAGGAACGCTTGCCGTCGGTCGTCACCACGGTCCAGTCGTCGTCCAGGACGGCCGTGTCGATGCTCCCGCGGACCAGCATGGGCTCAATCGCCAGGCAGAGTCCGGGCCGGATCCTGGGCCCGCGGTGGCTCGTGCGGTAGTTCAGCACGTCCGGGGCCATGTGCATTTCGGAGCCGATCCCGTGGCCGACGTAGTCCTCGAGGATCCCCAGCGGCTTGCCGGGCACGGAGGACACGTAGTCGTCCACGGCGCTGCCGATGTCGCCGACGAACTTGCCGGTGGCGAGGGCGGCGATCCCGTGCCACATCGCCGATTCGGTGACGTCCGAGAGCCGGACGTCCTCGGGATCGGCGGTGCCCACGATCACGGTCCGGGCCGAATCGGAGTGCCAGCCGTCCACTATTGCCCCGCCGTCGATCGAGATGATGTCCCCGTCCTGCAGGACACGGTCGCCCGGGATGCCGTGCACGACTTCCTCGTTGACCGAGGTGCAGACGGTGGCCGGGAAGCCCTGGTAGCCGAGGAAATTAGAGGTCGCCCCCGCCTCCCGGAGCACGGCGGCGAACACGGCGTCGAGATCCCTGGTGGTCTTGCCGGGGAGGGCCGCGGCGACGGCGGCGTCGAGGGCGCGGCTGAGGACAAGCCCGGCCTCGTGCATGGTGCGCATCTGGGCGTTTGTCTTGTATTCGATGCGGGGCTGGCCGAAGGCCATCTGCAGCTTCCTTTCGGTGGGGCTTTCAGTGGGGCCGCGCTGCCTGCTGGCGCGGGCGCGGCGGAAAAATGGCTGAGGCTCCCCCCGATGTTCCGGGAGGAGCCTCAAGTAACATACGCCTGGATCAGGCCGGCTTGACTTCTTTGATGGCCTGCATGACGCGGTCCGTGACCTCGTCGATGCCGCCGATGCCGTCCACCCGGGTCAGGATGCCGCGCTCGGCGTACTTCGCCACCACGGCTTCCGTCTGCGTGTGGTAGAGGTCCAGGCGGTGGCGGATGACTGCTTCGTTGTCATCGCTGCGCCCGGTCTCCCGCGCACGGCCCAGCAGGCGCTTGACGAGTTCCTCGTCGTCGGCCGTGAGCTGCAGGACGACGTCGAGCTTCTGGTCGCCGTCGGCCAAAATCCCGTCGAGGTAGTCCACCTGCGCCGTGGTGCGGGGGTAGCCGTCGAGCAGGAATCCTGCCTCGACGTCGTCCTCGCTGAGCCGGTCGCGCACCATCTTGTTGGTCACGCTGTCCGGCACGAAATCGCCGGCGTCCATGTACCGCTTGGCTTCGATGCCCAGCGGTGTCTCACCCTTGACGTTGGCGCGGAAGATGTCGCCGGTGGAGATCGCAACGACGCCGAGGCGCTCCGAAATGCGTTCCGCCTGCGTTCCCTTGCCGGACCCGGGAGGTCCGATTATCAACATTTTCGTCATCGCAAAAGCCCTTCGTAGTGACGTTGCTGTAGCTGCGCGTCAATTTGCTTGACGGTCTCCAGCCCGACGCCCACCATGATCAGGATCGAGGTGCCGCCGAACGGGAAGTTCTGGTTGGCGTTGATCAGGACCAGTGCAACCAGCGGAATCAGGGCTACGAGACCCAGGTAGAAGGCGCCGGGCAGGGTGATCCTGGAAAGAACGTACTGAAGATAGTCCGCCGTCGGCCTGCCGGCACGGATGCCGGGGATGAAGCCGCCGTACTTCTTCATGTTGTCCGAGACCTCTTCGGGGTTGAAGGTGATCGCGACGTAGAAGTACGTGAAGAAGACAATCATGGCGAAGTAGAGGGCCATGTAGATGGGGTGGTCGCCGCGGGTCATGTTGTTGTTGATCCACTCGACCCAGGGCTGCATCTGCTCGCCGGCCTTCGGCTGGTTGAACTGCGAGATCAGGCCCGGCAGGTACAGCATCGAGGAGGCGAAGATGACGGGCACGACGCCGGCCATGTTCACCTTGATGGGGATGTACGTGCTGGTGCCGCCCACGGTGCGGCGGCCGATCATGCGCTTGGCGTACTGCACGGGGATGCGGCGCTGGGACTGCTCCACGAAGACCACAAGTGCCACGGTCAGCAGGCCGATGGCAAGCACCATGAAGAAGGTCCCGGGGCCCTGCGACTTCCAGATCGCGCCGAGCGAGCCGGGGAAACCTGCGGCGATGGACGTGAAGATGAGCAGCGACATGCCGTTGCCCACGCCCTTTTCGGTGACGAGCTCGCCCATCCACATGATCAGGCCGGTGCCGGCCGTCAGCGTGATGATGAGCAGGATCGTCGTGATGATGGACGCGTCCGGGATGATCGGCAGCTGGCAGTTGGGCAGCAACTGGCCGGAACGGGCCAACGACACCAGCGTCGTGGCGTTCAGCAGGCCCAGGGCGATCGTGAGGTAGCGGGTGTACTGGGTCAGCTTCGACTGGCCCGAGGCGCCCTCCTCGTACAGGCTCTGGAAGCGGGGAATGACCACCCGGAGCAGCTGGACGATGATGCTTGCCGTGATGTACGGCATGATCCCGAGGGCGAAGATGGAGACCTGCAGCAGTGCACCGCCACTGAACAGGTTGACGAGCTGGTAGATCCCGCCCGAGGTCTGACCGTTCTGCAAGCATTGCTGGACATTCTGGTAGTTCACACCAGGCGAGGGAATGAAGGCACCCAAGCGGAAGATTGTGATGATTCCCAGCGTGAACAACAACTTGCGTCGCAGATCAGGCGTGCGAAAGGCCCGGCCGAATGCGCTAAGCAAGCGTCCTCCTGAGGATAAGTAGAGTCGTGTGAGAGGTCAAATAAACCTAACAACCGAGTCTAGCGGGTGGACGCGCCCCGCGGGCAATCGGCGCGGCCCGGAAAACGAAAAAAACTCCCGGTACCGGGGCCTGAGCCCCGGTACCGGGAGTTCCACAACGGGCAGCTGCCCCGCCGCCTCCTTAGAGGGCGGTGGTGCTTCCGCCTGCTGCGGCAATCTTTTCTGCGGCGCTGGCCGAGAATGCATGGACGGTGACATCGACCTTGACGGTGATGTCGCCGGTGCCAAGCACCTTCACGGGCTGATTCTTGCGAACGGCACCCTTTTCGACCAGGTTCTCCACGGTGACAGCGCCACCTTCCGGGAACAGCTCGTTGAGCTTGTCCAGGTTGACAACCTGGAACTCGACCCGGAACGGGTTCTTGAAGCCGCGCAGCTTCGGCAGGCGCATGTGCAGCGGCAGCTGGCCGCCGGCAAAGCCAGCCTTGATCTGGTAACGGGCCTTCGTACCCTTGGTACCGCGACCGGCGGTCTTACCCTTGGAGCCTTCACCACGACCAACGCGGGTCTTGGCGGTCTTGGCACCCGGGGCGGGACGCAGGTGGTGAACCTTCAGTGCGTTCTGCTTCTCAGCAGCGGCGCCCTGTGCCTTTTCGGCGGTGTTCTTCTCTGCCATTACTTCGCCTCCTCTACCTTTACCAGGTGCGGAACCGTGTTGAGCATACCCACGGTCACGGCGTCGGCGGTGCGGACAACGGTGTGTCCGATCCGCTTCAGGCCGAGGGACCGCAGGGTGTCGCGCTGGTTCTGCTTGCCGCCAATGGCGGACTTGATCTGAGTGATCTCCAACTGAAGGTCGGAGACAAGCACGTTCTTAGCCATGGCTCAGGCACCTGCCTTCTGGTTCAGAAGGGCGCGCACCATTGCCGGCGGAGCGATCTCGTCGAGCGGGAGGCCGCGGCGTGCTGCCACGGCTGCAGGCTCTTCGAGACGCTTCAGGGCATCAACGGTCGCGTGAACGATGTTGATGGCGTTGGAGGAACCGAGCGACTTGGAGAGGATGTCGTGGATGCCCACGCACTCCAGTACTGCACGGACCGGGCCACCGGCGATCACACCGGTACCGGCGGAAGCCGGACGCAGCATGACAACGCCTGCGGCGGCCTCACCCTGCACACGGTGCGGAATGGTGCTGCCGATGCGGGGGACGCGGAAGAAGGACTTCTTGGCCTCTTCAACACCCTTCGCGATGGCGGCAGGAACTTCCTTGGCCTTGCCGTAGCCGACGCCGACCATACCGTTGCCGTCACCGACGACGACGAGGGCGGTGAAGCTGAAGCGACGACCACCCTTGACGACCTTGGAAACACGGTTGATGGTTACGACGCGCTCTACGAACTGGCTCTTTTCGGCTTCGCGGCCACCGTCGCGGCCGCCACGGCCACCACGTTCGCCACGGCCCTGGCCCTGGCCGCCACGCTCGCCACGACGAGCGCCACCACGGCGGTCGTCAGCGGCAGCAGCAGGCGCAGCGGTCTCAGTTGCCGGAGCAGCTACAGCTTCAGTCACCTGAATGTCCTTTTCGTTATTTTCGGTCACAGTGACAGCCCACCTTCACGGGCGCCGTCAGCGACGGCGGCGATCCGGCCGTGGTACTTGTTACCACCGCGGTCGAAGACAACTGCTTCGATGCCGGCAGCCTTGGCACGCTCGGCAGCCAGTTCGCCAACGCGCTTGGCCTTGGCGGTCTTGTCACCGTCGAATGCCCGAAGGTCGGCTTCCATTGTGGAGGCGCTCGCCACGGTCAGGCCCTTGGTGTCATCGACAACCTGGACGAAGATGTGGCGTGCGGAACGGTTGACGACCAGACGAGGACGTACAGCCGTACCGGAGATGCGCTTGCGGATACGAAGCTGGCGGCGGCTGCGCTGGGCAGACTTGCTCTTGTTCGTACGCTTCTTGTTAATTGCGATGGCCATGGTTACTTACCAGCCTTTCCGACCTTGCGGCGGAGGACTTCGCCGGCGTAGCGAATGCCCTTGCCCTTGTAGGGGTCCGGCTTCCGCAGCTTGCGAATGTTGGCAGCAACCTCGCCGACCTGCTGCTTGGAGATACCTGAAACAGAGAGCTTGGTCGGGGTCTCTACTGCAAAGGTGATGCCGTCCGGTGCCGAGACATTAACCGGGTGGCTGTAGCCCAGAGCGAACTCCAGGTCAGAACCCCTGGCCTGGACGCGGTAACCGGTACCGACAATCTCAAGCTTCTTCTCGTAGCCTGCGGTGACACCCTGGATCATGTTGGCGATCAGGGTGCGGGTCAGGCCGTGCAGCGAACGTGAGGCGCGCTCGTCGTTCGGGCGGGCGACAGTCAGGGTGCCTTCTTCCAGGGATACCTCGATCGGGCTGGGCACAGTGTGGCTCAGCTCGCCTTTGGAACCCTTGACGCTGACGACAGAGCCGTCAACCTTGACCTCAACGCCGGCAGGAACGGTGATGGGGAGACGTCCAATACGTGACATTATTCTCTTCCTTTCCCGTTACCAGACGTAAGCGAGGACTTCGCCGCCCACGCCCTTCTTGCCGGCCTGCTTGTCAGTCAAGAGGCCGGAAGAGGTGGACAGGATTGCGACACCCAGGCCACCGAGCACGTGCGGCAGGTTGGTGGACTTTGCGTAAACGCGCAGTCCCGGCTTGGAAATACGACGAACGCCAGCGATTGAACGCTCGCGGTTCGGACCGAACTTGAGCTCGAGGGTCAGCTTCTTGCCGACCTCGGCGTCTTCTTCTTTCCAGGAGGCGATGTAACCTTCAGCCTTCAGGATGTCGGCAACGCGTGCCTTGAGCTTGCTGTAAGGCATAGACACGGAATCGTGGTATGCCGAGTTTGCGTTGCGCAGACGCGTAAGCATGTCTGCGACGGGATCTGTCATTGTCATGTGGGCTCTTGCCCTTCCTCATAACGGTTTCCGCCGTGCTGTCCTGAACTTGGTTCAGCACCAGCGCGGGCGGACCTTTTACGTAGCTAGATTAGTCTTCGGCCTTGAACGGGAAGCCAAGCGCCTTGAGCAGCGCGCGGCCTTCGTCGTCGGTCTTGGCAGTGGTCACGACAGTGATGTCCATGCCGCGGACGCGGTCGATGGAATCCTGGTCGATTTCGTGGAACATAACCTGCTCGGTCAGACCGAAGGTGTAGTTTCCGTTACCGTCGAACTGCTTGCCGCTGAGGCCACGGAAGTCGCGGATACGCGGCAGGGCCAGCGTAACCAGACGGTCCAGGAACTCCCACATGCGGTCCCCACGCAGAGTCGCGTGTGCACCGATCGGCATGCCTTCGCGCAGCTTGAACTGTGCGATCGACTTGCGGGCCTTGGTAACCTGCGGCTTCTGGCCGGTGATCAGGGTCAGATCGCGGACAGCGCCGTCGATCAGCTTGGAGTCCTTGGCGGCATCTCCAACACCCATGTTCACAACGACCTTGACCAGACGGGGAACCTGGTTGACGTTCTGGTACTTGAATTCCTCAGTCAGCGTGTTCTTGATGGAATCGGCGTACTTGGTCTTCAGACGAGGAACGATCTTGCTTGCCGGAGTCTCGAGAGTCTCAGTCATTAGATGTCCTTCCCTGAGCTCTTGGCCACGCGGACACGCACTTCACGCTTCACGCCATCGCGCTCAACGGTCTCGGTGCGGAAACCGACGCGGGTGGGCTTCTTGGTGGACGGGTCAACCAGAGCCACGTTGGAGATGTGGATTGAAGCCTCGACGACCTCGATGCCACCGGTCTTGGTGCCGCGCTGCGACTGACCGACCTTGGTGTGCTTGGTCACGCGGTTAATGCCTTCAACCAACACGCGGTTGGTCTCGGGGAACACGCGCAGGACCTTGCCCTGCTTGCCCTTGTCGCCGCCGCGCTCAGCCTTGGCGCCAGTGATGACCTGAACCAGGTCACCCTTTTTGATCTTAGCCATGGACTAGAGCACCTCCGGAGCCAGAGAAACGATCTTCATGAACTTCTTGTCGCGAAGTTCACGACCAACCGGTCCGAAGATACGGGTACCGCGGGGGTCACCGTCTGCCTTCAGGATCACAGCTGCGTTCTCGTCAAACTTGATATAGGAACCATCCGCACGGCGGCGTTCCTTCTTGGTACGGACGATGACAGCCTTGACGACATCGCCCTTCTTTACGTTGCCGCCCGGAATTGCGTCCTTGACGGTAGCGACGATTACGTCGCCAATGCCTGCGTAGCGACGGCCAGATCCACCGAGAACGCGAATGGTAAGGATTTCCTTAGCACCCGTGTTGTCGGCGACCTTGAGTCGCGACTCCTGCTGAATCACTATTTACTCCTTGCGTCGCGCTGGTTCTCAGACCGAAAATCTTCCTACGGAATGAGCCTTGCGGAACGGTTGATCGGGGTGTCTCTTGACCTGCCTGGATTTTGCCAGACCAGGCCTAAACGCCCGTGCCAAAAACATTTGCTTCCCAGGCGGTTCCCGACTGATCGGGGCGCGAGGGGGCACTATGCCGTGGCACGATTGTTTACGAGGTTGATGATGACGCGCGAACGGCGCCATACAAACTCAAAATCTTAGCACGCTTTGGGCCCACCCCATATCACACGTCGGCGGCGTCCGGCGTCGGGATGGCGCGAACGGGCACTTGAGGCCCCGAAAACCGCGTCACGCACCGCAGGCTCTTGGCTCCGCCACCGGCCCGCTCCCCCGACGACGGCGTCACGCACCGCAGGCTTTTGGCCCCGCCACCGGCCCGATCCCCCGGAAAACCGGGCCGCCGCCGTCGGGCAGCCCTCAAAAGACTGCACCCCATGACGCCGGGCCGGCGCGAACGGGCACTTGAGGCCCCGAAAACCGCGATTCCGGGGCGCCAAATGCCCGTTCGGGCGTGGGTCGGGCGTGACGTGCGGGCCAGCGCCCGGCGCGCGGCGCGTCGCGTGCGGGCCGGACACGGAGAAACCCCCGCTCCCAGAAGGGAACGGGGGTTCTCTGTACTTACAGCGAAGCTGCAGGTGTTACTTGGCCTTTTCGAGGATCTCGACCAGGCGCCACCGCTTGGTAGCGGACAGCGGGCGGGTCTCGGCGAGGAGTACCAGGTCGCCGATGCCGGCGCTGTTCTCTTCGTCGTGAGCCTTGATCTTCGTGTTGCGGCGCAGGACCTTGCCGTAGAGGGCGTGCTTCACGCGGTCCTCGACCTGGACAACGATGGTCTTTTCCATCTTGTCCGAGACCACATAGCCGCGCTTCGTCTTACGGTCACCGCGCACGTCAGCCGTAGCTGCGCCGGAAACAGTTTCCGTCACGTTCTCGTCCTTTTCACTCACTTGGCGTCCTCCTCGGTCGCAGCCTCGGCCGGCTCTTCAGCCTTCTCAGCCTTGGCTGCGGACTTCTTGGACTTCTTTTCTTCCTTGGCTTCCACAACCGGTGCGGCAACCTCGGCACGAATGCCCAGCTCGCGTTCACGGAGAACGGTGTAGATGCGGGCGATGTCCTTCTTTACCGCGCGCAGCCGACCGTGGTTCTCCAGCTGACCGGTGGCGGACTGGAAACGCAGGTTGAACAGCTCTTCCTTGGCCTTGCGGAGTTCTTCAACGAGTCGCTCGTTGTCGAAACCGTCCAGCTGTGCGGATGCAAGTTCCTTGGATCCTACTGCCATTTCTATTCACCACCTTCGCGACGCAGAATGCGTGCCTTCAACGGGAGCTTGTGGATTGCCAGGCGCAGGGCCTCGCGGGCTACCGATTCCTCGACACCGGAGATCTCAAAGAGAACCCGGCCCGGCTTGACGTTGGATACCCACCATTCCGGAGAACCCTTACCGGAACCCATACGGGTTTCGGCAGGCTTCTTCGTCAGCGGGCGGTCCGGGTAGATGTTGATCCAGACCTTGCCGCCACGCTTGATGTGGCGGGTCATCGCGATACGGGCAGATTCGATCTGGCGGTTCGTGACGTATGCCGGGCTCATGGCCTGGATGCCCCACTCACCGAAGGAGACCTTGGTGCCACCCGTTGCAGCGCCGGAACGACCCGGGTGGTGCTGCTTACGGTGCTTGACTCGACGTGGGATAAGCATTTAAGCCTGTCCTCCTTCTACTGCAGCAGGTGCAGCCTCAACAGCCGGAGCTTCGGCAGCAGCAGGTGCTGCTTCAGCCGGACGGTCGGTACGACGGCGGCGGTCACCACGGTCAGCGCCACCCGGGCGGCCCGGGCGGTCGCTGGCACCACGGCCGCGGGACGGAGCAGCAGCTGCCTGCTGGGCCAGTTCCTTGGCGGTGACGTCACCCTTGTAGATCCAGACCTTCACGCCGATGCGGCCGAAGGTGGTCTTGGCCTCGTAGAAGCCGTAGTCGATGTTCGCGCGGAGGGTGTGCAGGGGCACACGGCCTTCGCGGTAGAACTCCGAGCGGGACATTTCTGCGCCGCCCAGTCGACCCGAGCAAGCGATACGGATGCCCTTGGCACCTGCACGCTGTGCGGACTGCATGGCCTTCTTCATCGCACGGCGGAAAGCCACGCGGGAAGTCAGCTGCTCAGCAACGCCCTGGGCGACAAGCTGGGCTTCCATCTCGGGGTTCTTGACCTCGAGGATGTTCAGCTGGACCTGCTTGCCCGTGAGCTTTTCGAGCTCGCCGCGGATGCGGTCTGCTTCTGCACCGCGGCGGCCGATGACGATGCCCGGACGTGCCGTGTGGATATCCACGCGGACACGGTCGCGGGTGCGCTCGATTTCAACCTTGGCGATACCGGCGCGCTCCATGCCCGTGGACATGAGCTGGCGGATGCGGATGTCTTCGCGGACGAAGTCCTTGTACCGCTGGCCGGCCTTGGTGCTGTCAGCAAACCAGTGCGATACGTGATCGGTGGTGATGCCGAGTCGGAACCCGTGCGGGTTAACTTTCTGTCCCACTTAGCGAGCCTCCTCTTTCTCCGGGGTAGCAACTACCACGGTGATGTGGCTCGTGCGCTTCTTGATCTGAAATGCACGACCCTGGGCTCGCGGCTGGAACCGCTTCATGGTCGGGCCTTCATCAACATACATTTCGCTGATGATGAGGTCACCTTCGTCAAACGCCACACCGTCGCGGTCCGCGAGGACCCGGGCGTTGGAGATTGCCGACTGAACTACCTTGAAAACCGGCTCCGAAGCTGCCTGCGGGGCAAACTTCAGAATTGCCAGAGCCTCATTCGCTTGCTTACCACGAACAAGGTTGACGACGCGCCGGGCCTTCATAGGCGTTACGCGGATGTGACGCGCAATTGCCTTGGCTTCCATTGCTTTCCTTCTCTCGTCTTTGACGTAAGTGCAGGCGCCTAGCGGCGCTTGCCCTTACGGTCGTCCTTGACATGGCCGCGGAATGTCCGCGTTTGAGCGAATTCGCCGAGCTTGTGCCCGACCATCGACTCGGTGACAAACACCGGAATGTGCTTGCGTCCGTCGTGCACGGCGATCGTGTGTCCGAGCATGTCGGGGATGATCATCGAACGGCGGGACCAGGTCTTGATGACGTTCTTGGTGCCCTTTTCGTTTTCCCTGGCTACCTTCACAAAGAGGTGCTGGTCAACGAAAGGACCTTTTTTCAGGCTGCGTGGCATGTGTCCAGGCTCCTATCGCTTGTTCTTGCCAGTACGACGGCGACGAACAATAAGCTTGTCGCTCTCTTTGTTGGGACGGCGGGTGCGACCTTCGCGCTTACCGTTGGGGTTGACGGGGTGACGTCCACCGGACGTCTTACCCTCGCCACCACCGTGCGGGTGGTCAACCGGGTTCATGGCGACACCACGGACGGTCGGGCGGACGCCCTTCCAGCGCATGCGGCCGGCCTTGCCCCAGTTGATGTTCGACTGCTCGGCGTTGCCGACCTCGCCGACGGTTGCGCGGCAGCGCACGTCAACGTTGCGGATTTCGCCGGAAGGCAGACGCAGCTGGGCGAAACGGCCTTCCTTGGCAACGAGCTGGATCGACGCGCCGGCGGAGCGGCCCATCTTGGCGCCGCCGCCCGGGCGCAGTTCGACTGCGTGGATAACGGTACCGACCGGGATGTTGCGCAGCGGCAGGTTGTTGCCGGGCTTGATGTCAGCGTCGGCACCTGCCTCTACGGTGTCACCCTGGGCCAGCTTGTTCGGGGCGATGATGTAACGCTTGGTGCCATCAATGTAGTGCAGGAGGGCGATGCGAGCCGTACGGTTCGGATCGTACTCAATTTCGGCAACGCGGGCGTTGACGCCGTCCTTGTCGTGGCGACGGAAGTCGATCAGACGGTACTGGCGCTTGTGTCCACCACCCTTGTGACGGGTCGTGATCTTACCGGTGTTGTTACGGCCGCCCTTTTTGGGCAGCGGACGTACCAACGACTTTTCCGGCGTCGAACGCGTGATTTCGGTGAAGTCCGCTACGCTCGAGCCGCGACGGCCCGGGGTAGTCGGCTTGTATTTACGGATTCCCATAATTTATTTCCTCGTTAAAGTGGTCTCCGCTACGAGAGCGGACCGCCGAAGATGTCGATAGTGCCTTCTTTGAGGCTCACAATTGCACGCTTGGTGTTCTTGCGGGTACCCCATCCGAATTTGGTGCGCTTGCGCTTACCGGCACGGTTGATGGTGTTGATCGAGTCGACCTTGACGGAGAAGATTTTCTCCACGGCCAGCTTGATCTCGGTCTTGTTCGAGCGGGGGTCCACCAGGAAGGTGTACTTGCCCTCATCGATCAGGCCGTAGCTCTTTTCCGAGACGACAGGTGCAAGCACGACGTCGCGCGGGTCTTTGATGGTGGCTGCACTCACTTGGCGTCCTCCTCGTTCTTTGCCACTGCCCGGTCAGCAACGAATGCTTCGTAGGCAGCCTTGGTGAAGACGACGTCATCGGAAACGAGTACGTCGTAGGTGTTCAGCTGGTCTGCGTACAGAACGTGAACATCCGTGAGGTTGCGCACGGAAAGTGCCGCAACATCGTTGGCGCGCTCGATGACGACGAGCAGGTTCTTGCGCTCGGAGATGCCGCGCAGCGTTGCCAGCGCGGCGCTGGAGGACGGCTTGGTGCCGGCTACCAGTTCAGCGACAACGTGGATGCGGCCGTTACGGGCGCGGTCAGAGAGTGCGCCGCGCAGGGCAGCAGCAATCATCTTCTTGGGGGTGCGCTGGCTGTAGTCACGCGGCGTGGGGCCGTGGACTACGCCACCACCGGTCATGTGAGGAGCACGGATTGAACCCTGACGGGCGCGGCCGGTGCCCTTCTGCTTGAACGGCTTGCGACCTGCACCGGAAACCTCGGCGCGGGTCTTGGTCTTGTGGGTACCCTGGCGAGCAGCAGCGAGCTGGGCAACGACGACCTGGTGCAGCAGCGGCACGTTGGTCTGTACGTCGAAGATCTCTGCAGGCAGGTCAACCTTGACAGTGCTAGTCATTGAACTAGGCTCCCTTCACGGCGGTGCGTACGAGGACGACCTGGCCGCGGGCACCGGGAACGGCGCCCTTGATCAGGAGCAGCGACTTCTCGACGTCAACCGCGTGGACCGTGAGGTTCAGCGTGGTGTGACGGACGGCGCCCATGCGGCCGGCCATTTTCATGCCCTTGAAGACGCGGCTCGGGGTGGATGCGCCACCGATTGAACCGGGCTTACGGTGGTTCTTGTGGGCACCGTGGGAAGCTCCAACGCCGTGGAAGCCGTGACGCTTCATAACACCGGCGAAGCCCTTACCCTTGGTGGTGCCAACGACGTCGATCTTCTGGCCGGCTTCGAAGAGCTCCACGGAGAGCTCCTGGCCCAGCTCGTAAGAGTCAGCATCTGCAGTGCGCAGTTCTACGACGTGGCGGCGAGGCGTGACGCCTGCCTTTTCAAAGTGACCAGCCAGCGGCTTGGTGACCTTGCGGGGATCGATCTGGCCGTAGCCGATCTGAACGGCGACATAGCCATCAGTGTCTGCATTGCGCAGCTGCGTGATGACGTTCGAGTCAGCCTGGACCACAGTGACGGGGATGAGCTTGTTGTTCTCGTCCCAGACCTGGGTCATGCCGAGCTTCGTGCCCAGCAGGCCCTTTACGTTACGGGTTGCGGTCATAGTCTCTCAGCACCTCCCTACAGCTTGATTTCGATGTTCACGTCGGCCGGCAGGTCGAGACGCATGAGCGAGTCAACAGCCTTGGGCGTGGGGTCGATGATGTCGATCAGACGCTTGTGAGTACGCATTTCGAAGTGCTCACGGCTGTCCTTGTACTTGTGCGGAGAGCGGATGACGCAGTAGATGTTCTTCTCCGTCGGCAGCGGCACGGGGCCAACTACCGTGGCGCCTGCGCGCGTGACCGTCTCAACGATCTTCCGTGCTGAAACGTCAATGACCTCGTGGTCGTATGACTTCAGCCGGATGCGGATTTTTTGTCCCGCCATGTCGCCTGACTCTCTTTCAGTTAGTGCTGCTCTGGTTAGGGCTGCTCTGTTTACTTGCCTGTTGCATGTGGCTGCCGAAGCATTTGAAGTCTTAACTACCACCCGCCGCACAAGCTGAATCCGGATGAATCCGGGTTCCTCAACCTGCCGGCGTAACCGACCCCCGCGGTCGGGCGTGTCGCGCTTTTCAGGCCTACACGTCCGCAGTTCCATGGGGAGGGGTTATGTTTGGTCTCCGACTTGGACCCTGACACCCGGCATTATCCGGATCGGGACGCGAAGGAGCGCTTGAACAACTCATCTAGTATGCCCGAATTACCGGGCAGAAGCGAATCAGCCCCCGCCGGTGGCGAGCCGCCGCCGTGCCCCGGAGGCCCCGCGGGAGCCCGCCACCGACGACGGCGTCACGCAGCGCCGGGTCTTGGCCCCGCCGCCGGCCTCCTCCCCCGGAAAACCGGCCCGCCGCCGTCGGGCACGCCCCAAAAGACTGCACCGGGTGACGCCGGGACGCCGGCTTTTGCCGCAGACCTCTGCCGCGGGCACTTGCCGCCGGCTCCCGGGCTCCATTGCCTTCGTCCGCCATCAAACGGATGATAGGGACATGACCGTGCAGGACGCTGTATCGGTTCAGGCGCTGGCCGCGCGCCTGGGCCCCCACTTCACCCTGGGAGTCGCCTCGGCAGCCTTCCAGATCGAGGGTTCCCTCGCAGCCGGGGGCCGCGGCCCGTCCGGCTGGGATGCCTTCGCCGAGAAACCCGGCAGCATCATGCACGGCCACTCCCCCGCGATCGCCTGCGATCACTACAACCGGACACCCGAAGACGTCGAGCTGATGCGTGCCCTCGGCATCGATTCCTACCGCTTCTCCCTCTCCTGGCCCCGGATCCAGCCGGACGGGACCGGGGCTTTCAACGGCGAGGGCCTGGACTTCTACGACCGGCTGATCGACCAGTTGCTGGCCGCCGGCATCTCCCCCATGGCCACCCTGTACCACTGGGACACGCCGCTGCCCCTCGAGCGCCGCGGCGGCTGGATGAACCGGACGACGGCGGAGCGCTTCGCCGAGTACTGCGCGGCGGCCGGCAGGCGGTTCGGTGACCGGGTGGCGCAGTGGGTGACGCTGAACGAACCAGTCTCCGTGACCCTCAACGGCTATGCCCTCGGGGTCCACGCACCGGGCCGCACCCTGCTGTTTGACGCCCTGCCCTCGGTCCACCACCAGCTGCTGGGCCATGGCCTTGCCGTGCAGGCCCTGCGCGCGGCAGGCGTCAAGGGTGCGGTGGGCGTCGCCAACCTGCATTCGCCGGTCCGGCCGGCCACGCGCAAGTTTACCGACCGGCTGCTGGCCAGGGTCTTTGACCTGATGATGAACAGGATTTATGCGGACCCCATTCTTTTGGGCCACTACCCGAAGCCGCCCCTGGTCGCGAGGCCGTGGTTCCGCTCACTGGGAAAAATCGCCGATGCCGACCTGCGGAACATCCACCAACCGCTGGACTTTTACGGGCTCAACTACTACTGCCCCGTCAAGGTGGCCACCGGGCCGGGAACTGACCACAGCCCCGTGGGCACCACGGATGCCATGTCCCGGTTGCACTTCCACACGGCGGCCTTTCCCGAGTACGGCACCACCGGATTCGGCTGGCCCGTGGCGCCGGAGCACCTGGGGATATTGCTGCGCGAACTGAAGGACCGATACGGTGAGGCCTTGCCCCCGCTGTACATCACCGAGAGCGGGGCGAGCTTCCCCGAACCGGACCACGTCTCCGGCCCCATTGCCGATGCCGAGCGGATCAGCTACTTGGCGGCCCACCTTGGCCATGCCCTGGCTGCCACGGCCCCGGGCGGCATCGCCGCCGACGTCGAACTGCTGGGCTACTACGTGTGGACGCTGATGGACAACTTCGAGTGGGCAGCCGGCTACTCCCAGCGCTTCGGCCTGGTGCACGTGGATTTCAAGACCCTCGAGCGCACCCCGAAGGATTCCTACTACTGGTACCAGGCGCTCAGCCGGGCCCGCCGGCGCGGACAGGCGACAGAGCCGCGCTGAACCCTACCGCTACTTGCTGCCGTTCCTGTTCGCCCGGCGGATACGCCTGGCACGCTCGATCTCGACACGGAAATGCTTCCGCACCCAGAACACACCGGCGACGACGGCGGCCACCACCAGCAGGAAAATAAACCAGTCCATCAGGGAATCCCTTCGTATGCAGCAACGGTAACAAAGAGAACAGCCCCGCTGCAGTGCAGCGGGGCTGTTCCTTCTTCACGGCGGCCGTCAGACGGGCAAACCGATCGGAGATCTAAACACAGATCTTCAAGTATTACTTGATGATCTTGGTGACACGTCCCGAACCGACGGTGCGGCCGCCTTCGCGGATAGCGAAGCCGAGGCCCTCTTCCATGGCGATGGGCTGGATGAGCGCAACGGTCATCTCAGTGTTGTCGCCGGGCATAACCATTTCCGTGCCTTCCGGCAGGGTGATAACGCCGGTTACGTCCGTGGTGCGGAAGTAGAACTGCGGGCGGTAGTTGGAGTAGAACGGGTTGTGACGTCCGCCTTCGTCCTTGGAGAGGATGTAGACGTTGGCCTCGAAGTCGGTGTGCGGGGTGATGGAACCCGGCTTGACGACAACCTGGCCACGCTCTACGTCATCGCGCTTCAGACCGCGGAGCAGGAGGCCACAGTTCTCGCCGGCCCATGCTTCGTCGAGCTGCTTGTGGAACATCTCGATACCGGTGACCGTGGTCTTCTGGATCGGGCGGATGCCGACGATCTCGACCTCGGAGTTGATGGCGAGGGTTCCACGCTCGGCGCGGCCCGTTACAACGGTGCCACGGCCGGTGATCGTGAAGACGTCTTCGATCGGCATCAGGAACGGCTTGTCACGGTCACGGACGGGGTCCGGAACGGAGTTGTCGACAGCTTCCATGAGGTCCTCGACGGACTTGACCCAAACCGGGTCGCCTTCGAGGGCCTTCAGGCCGGAAACGCGGACAACCGGAGCCTCGTCGCCGTCGAAGCCCTGAGCCGAAAGCAGCTCGCGAACTTCCATTTCGACGAGGTCGAGGAGTTCTTCGTCATCGACCATGTCCGACTTGTTCAGCGCGACCAGCAGGTAGGGAACGCCAACCTGGCGGGCAAGCAGAACGTGCTCGCGGGTCTGGGCCATCGGGCCGTCAGTGGCGGCAACCACGAGGATTGCACCGTCCATCTGGGCAGCACCGGTGATCATGTTCTTGATGTAGTCAGCGTGACCCGGAGCGTCTACGTGGGCGTAGTGGCGCTTCTCGGTCTGGTACTCAACGTGGGAAATGTTGATGGTAATGCCGCGCTGACGCTCTTCGGGAGCAGAGTCAATAGACGCGAAGTCGCGCTGCTCGTTGAGAGTCGGGTACTTGTCGTACAGCACCTTGGAAATGGCGGCCGTCAACGTCGTCTTACCGTGGTCAACGTGACCAATGGTACCGATGTTAACGTGCGGCTTAGTCCGCTCGAACTTTGCCTTTGCCACAGGTTCCTCCTAGAACGTTTTCAAATGACTTACCCTTCGGCCGCGCTTGTCGCGGCAGAAACTCAGGTAAGTCTACTTGGGGGGCTTTGGATTGGTGAAATTGCAGAGTCAGGAACTAATACTAGTGCCTAGAGCCTGTTCGTGCTGGCGGCCGGGGCCCGGCTTGACCGGACTGCATCAGACCGGGAACCGGCCACCAGCACCAGGCGAATCTCCGGAACCGGAGACGCACCCGAGTTTTTCGCTTTGAAAAGTCCTGGGGACTATTCGCCGCGGTTCTTCTGGATGATCTCGTCGGCAAACGCCTTCGGGACCTCGGCGTAGCTGTGGAACGTCATGGAGTACACAGCGCGGCCCTGGGTCTTGGAACGCAGGTCACCGATGTAGCCGAACATGCCGGACAGCGGGACGTGGGCACGGATGACCTTGACGCCTGCGGCATCCTCCATGGACTGCATCTGGCCACGGCGGGAGTTGAGGTCACCGATGACTTCACCCATGTATTCCTCAGGGGTGCGGACCTCGACATCCATCAGCGGTTCGAGCAGGACAGGGTTCGCCTTGCGGGCGGCTTCCTTGAAAGCCATCCGGCCGGCGATCTTGAACGCCATTTCCGAGGAGTCAACATCGTGGTACGCGCCGTCAATCAGCGTGGCCTTGATGCCGACAACCGGGTAGCCGGCCAGGACGCCATCGTTCAGTGCATCCTGGATACCGGCGTCGACCGACGGGATGTACTCGCGCGGGATACGGCCACCGGTGACCTTGTTCTCGAACTCGTACAGCTCGCCGTCGGACGTGTCCAGCGGCGCGATCGCGATCTGGATCTTTGCGAACTGGCCCGAACCACCGGTCTGCTTCTTGTGCGTGTAGTCGTGACGCGCAACAACATTCTTGATGGTTTCGCGGTAGGCAACCTGCGGCTTGCCGACGTTTGCCTCGACCTTGAATTCGCGGCGCATGCGGTCCACCAGGATGTCCAGGTGGAGCTCGCCCATGCCGGCGATGATGGTCTGGCCGGTGTCTTCGTTGAGGGAGACCTGGAAGGTCGGGTCCTCAGCGGAGAGCTTCTGGATGGCCGTGGAGAGCTTCTCCTGGTCACCCTTGGTGTTCGGTTCGATGGCAACCGAGATCACGGGCTCCGGGAAGCTCATGGACTCGAGGACGATCTGGTTGCTGGAGTCACACAGGGTGTCGCCCGTGGTGGTGTCCTTCAGCCCGATCGCTGCGTAGATGTGGCCGGCTGTAGCGCCGTCAACGGGCATTTCCTTGTTGGCGTGCATCTGGAACAGCTTGCCGATGCGCTCCTTCTTGCCCTTGGTGGAGTTGACCACCTGGGAGCCTGCTTCGACGTGACCGGAGTACACGCGGATGAAGGTGAGCTGGCCGAAGAACGGGTGCGTAGCAATCTTGAACGCCAGGGCCGAGAACGGCTCCTCGGAGGACGGCTTGCGCGTCAGTTCCTTCTCTTCGTCGCGAGGATCGTGACCGATCATCGGCGGGACGTCGAGCGGGTTCGGCAGGTAGTCGACGACGGCGTCAAGCATCGGCTGAACGCCGCGGTTCTTGAAGGCGGAGCCACAAAGAACCGGGTAGAGCTCGGAGTTGATGGTCATCTTGCGGATGCCGGCCTTGAGTTCCTCAACGGTGAGTTCTTCACCTTCGAGGTACTTCTCCATGAGCTCTTCGGTAGCGTCAGCCACCGTCTCAACGAGGGCAGCCCGGTATTCCTTGGCCTTCTCCAGCAGATCCGCGGGGATCTCCTGGATCTCGTACTTGGCACCCATGGTGACATCACCCTTGGAGTCACCGGGCCACACCAGTGCGCGCATCTCGAGGAGATCCACGACGCCGATGAAGTCGTTCTCGGCACCGATCGGCAGCTGCATTACGAGCGGCTTGGCGCCGAGGCGGCCGATGATGGTGTCAACGGTGAAGTAGAAGTCAGCGCCGAGCTTGTCCATCTTGTTGACGAAACAGATACGCGGAACGTTGTACTTGTCAGCCTGGCGCCAGACAGTCTCCGACTGCGGCTCCACGCCTTCCTTGCCGTCGAACACGGCAACTGCACCGTCGAGGACGCGCAGGGAGCGCTCAACCTCAACCGTGAAGTCCACGTGGCCGGGGGTGTCAATGATGTTGATCTGGTTGTTGTCCCAGAAGCAGGTCACGGCGGCAGACGTGATGGTGATGCCGCGTTCCTTTTCCTGTTCCATCCAGTCGGTCGTCGAAGCGCCGTCGTGCGTTTCGCCGATCTTGTGGTTCACACCTGTGTAGAACAGGATGCGCTCGGTGGTGGTGGTCTTGCCGGCATCGATGTGGGCCATGATGCCGATGTTGCGGACCTTACTAAGGTCGGTAAGCACGTCCTGTGCCACGGTGTCTCCCTTTCGGATGGATTACGCGTTCGCCGCCGACTCATCGAGCCGGCGGCGTCCGGGAAGTTTTACCAGCGGTAGTGTGCGAAGGCCTTGTTGGACTCGGCCATCTTGTGGGTGTCTTCGCGACGCTTCACAGCGGCACCCAGGCCGTTGGAGGCATCCAGGATTTCGTTCTGGAGGCGCTCGGTCATCGTCTTTTCGCGGCGGGCCTTGGAGTAGCCGACCAGCCAGCGGAGGGCGAGGGCGGTGGAGCGGCCCGGCTTGACCTCAACGGGAACCTGGTAGGTGGCGCCACCGACACGGCGGGAGCGGACCTCGAGGGAAGGCTTGACGTTCTCCATGGCCTTCTTGAGGGCTGCTACGGGGTCGCCGCCGGACTTGGCGCGTGCGCCTTCGAGTGCACCGTAAACGATGCGCTCAGCGGTGGACTTCTTGCCGTCTACCAGCACCTTGTTGATCAGCTGGGTGACCAGCGGGGAGCCGTATACGGGATCTAGAACTAGCGGCCGCTTGGGGGCCGGACCCTTGCGAGGCATATTACTTCTTCTCCATCTTTGCGCCGTAGCGGCTGCGGGCCTGCTTACGGTTCTTGACACCCTGGGTATCGAGGGCGCCGCGGACGATCTTGTAGCGGACACCCGGAAGGTCCTTCACACGACCGCCACGTACGAGCACAATGGAGTGCTCCTGGAGGTTGTGGCCTACACCGGGGATGTAAGCGGTGACTTCAACGCCACCGTTGAGGCGCACACGTGCGACCTTACGCAGAGCCGAGTTCGGCTTCTTCGGGGTTGTCGTGTAAACGCGGGTGCAGACACCGCGGCGCATCGGGCTGCCGTTAAGCGCGGGTGCCTTGGTCTTTTTGACCTTAGGCGTGCGGCCCTTGCGGACCAGCTGGTTAATCGTAGGCACTCTCGTGTTCTCCGTTTTATCCGGAGCGGCCGCTGACAGCCGCTCTCTTGTCGCTGCACCCCGCCGCCGGAGCTTTGAAGTTCTCTCGGGAGCGGCTGAGGCGAAGCCTTAATAGTCGGACCGCACGCCGGGTTCCGGGGATTCTCATCCCGGACTGCCCCTAGGCATGCGAAAATGTGGCATACGTTGCACAGGAACCCTGCAAACCGGAAACGTCGTCCTGGTCCAGCCTTTCAGCTGCAACCGGCGCACTCATCCACTGCCACAATAACAATTAGTCTCAAGTCTAACACGGACCGCCCCCGCCCCTTAATCGGGTCCGATCCCCCAACTGGCTCGCAGTTGTTGTCGTTATGGGCGCCCATAACGACAACAACTGCGAGCCAGTTGGGGGAATGAGCGAGGCCCCGCCCCCACAGCGTGGGAACGGGGCCTTCGGTCACTCAGAGCCGGGGTCAGCGGAAGTCGTTGCCCAGGTCGTAGTCATCCAGCGGGATGGCGTGGAACTCGGGAGCCCCGTCGCCGCCCAGGGAATCGTAGGAGAAGTCACTGAATGCGCTGGGGCCGGTGAACAGGTTGGCCTTTGCTTCTTCAGTGGGCTCCACCGTGACGTTGGTGTAGCGCGGGAGACCCGTGCCTGCCGGGATGAGCTTGCCGATGATGACGTTTTCCTTGAGGCCGAGCAGCGGATCGCTCTTGCCTTCCATGGCCGCCTGCGTCAGGACGCGGGTGGTTTCCTGGAAGGAAGCGGCGGACAGCCAGGACTCGGTCGCCAGGGACGCCTTCGTGATGCCCATGAGCTCAGGACGGCCGGAAGCCGGCGTCTTGCCCTCCGAGACAACGCGGCGGTTGGCTTCCTCGAAGCGGCTGCGCTCGGCGAGCTCGCCGGGCAGCAGATCCGATTCGCCGGACTCGATGACCGTGACGCGGCGCAGCATCTGGCGGACGATAACCTCGACGTGCTTGTCGTGGATGCCGATGCCCTGGCTGCGGTACACGCCCTGGACCTCGTCCACCAGGAACTTCTGCGCGGCGCGGGGACCCATGATGCGCAGAACCTGCTTGGGGTCGACCGGCCCGTTGATGAGCTTCTGTCCGACACTGACGTGCTCGCCGTCCTCGATGAGAAGGCGTGAGCGGCGCAGGACCGGGTAGGCGATCTCTTCGGAGCCGTCATCGGGGGTGATGACCAGGCGCATCTGGCGCTCGGACTCTTCGATGGCGATGCGGCCGGCTGCTTCGGCAATCGGTGCGACACCCTTCGGAGTACGGGCTTCGAAGAGCTCCTGGATACGGGGCAGACCTTGGGTGATGTCGTCGCCACCGCTGGCGGAAACAGCACCACCGGTGTGGAACGTACGCATGGTCAGCTGGGTACCGGGCTCACCGATGGACTGTGCGGCGATGATGCCCACGGCCTCACCGATGTCGACGGTCTTGCCGGTGGCCAGCGAGCGGCCGTAGCACAGGGCGCAGGTGCCGACGCTGGACTCACAGGTGAGTACGGAGCGGACCTTGACCTCGGTGATGCCTGCTGCGAACAGCTCCGCGATGACGACGTCGCCGCAGTCGGTGCCGCCGGCTGCCAGGACCTTGCCCTTGGAGTCAACGACATCCACGGCCAGGGTGCGGGCGTACGCGCTGTTCTCGACGTTCTCGTCCAGGACCAGCTCGCCGTTCGCGTCAGCGACCGCGATGGCGGTCATGAGGCCGCGCTCGGTGCCGCAGTCCTCTTCCCGGACAATGACGTCCTGCGAAACGTCCACCAGGCGACGGGTCAGGTAACCCGAGTTGGCGGTACGCAGCGCGGTGTCAGCCAGGCCCTTCCGGGCACCGTGCGTGGCGATGAAGTATTCCAGCACCGACAGGCCCTCGCGGTAGGAGGACTTGATCGGACGCGGGATGATCTCACCCTTAGGGTTGGCCACCAGGCCACGGATACCCGCGATCTGACGGACCTGCATCCAGTTACCACGTGCACCGGAGGACACCATGCGGTTGATGGTGTTCATCGGGGACAGGCTGTCACGCATCGCCTGCGCGATTTCGTTGGTTGCCTTGTTCCAGATCTCGATCAGTTCCTGGCGGCGCTCGTCGTCGTCGATCAGGCCCTTGTCGTACTGGCCCTGAATCTTGGCGGCCATGGTCTCGTAGCCGGCGAGGATCCGCGGCTTGTCCTTGGGCACCTCGATGTCGGAGATGGCGACGGTGACGCCCGAGCGGGTGGCCCAGTAGAAACCGGCATCCTTCAGGTTGTCCAGCGTCGCCGCGACCACAACCTTCGGGTAGCGCTCGGCGAGGTCGTTGACGATCGTGGACAGTTCGCCCTTGTCCGCAACGTTTTCAACCCACGGGTAGTCCGCGGGCAGCGTCTGGTTGAAGACGACCTGTCCGAGGGAGGTCTCGACCAGTGCGATCTGGCCGGGCTCCCAGCCTTCCGGAGCTTCCCAGCCGGCGTAAGGGATGAAGCCCTCGAGCCGGATCTTGACCTTGGAGTTCAGGTGCAGCTCGCGCAGGTCGTAGGCCATGATGGCTTCCGCCACGGAGGAGAAGATCCGGCCTTCGCCCGCCGAACCGACACGCTTGGTGGTCAGGTGGTAGAGACCGATGATCATATCCTGCGAAGGCAGCGTCACCGGGCGGCCGTCGGAGGGCTTCAGGATGTTGTTCGAGGACAGCATCAGGATGCGGGCCTCCGCCTGGGCCTCGGGGCTCAGCGGCAGGTGGACTGCCATCTGGTCGCCGTCGAAGTCAGCGTTGAAGGCGCCACAGACCAGCGGGTGCAGCTGGATTGCCTTGCCTTCAACAAGCTGCGGTTCGAACGCCTGGATGCCGAGGCGGTGCAGGGTGGGTGCACGGTTGAGCAGCACCGGGTGTTCGGTGATGATCTCTTCCAGCACGTCCCAGACCTGCGGACGGTAACGCTCGACCATGCGCTTGGCCGACTTGATGTTCTGTGCGTGGTTGAGGTCAACCAGGCGCTTCATCACGAACGGCTTGAAGAGCTCCAGTGCCATCTGCTTGGGCAGGCCGCACTGGTGCAGCTTCAGCTGCGGGCCGACGACGATGACCGAACGGCCGGAGTAGTCGACGCGCTTGCCGAGGAGGTTCTGGCGGAAACGGCCCTGCTTGCCCTTGAGCATGTCGCTCAGGGACTTCAGCGGACGGTTGCCCGGTCCGGTGACCGGACGGCCGCGGCGGCCGTTGTCGAAGAGGCTGTCAACGGCTTCCTGAAGCATGCGCTTCTCGTTGTTGACGATGATCTCCGGGGCACCGAGGTCAAGCAGGCGCTTGAGGCGGTTGTTGCGGTTGATCACGCGGCGGTAGAGGTCGTTGAGGTCGGAGGTCGCGAAGCGGCCGCCGTCCAGCTGGACCATCGGGCGCAGTTCCGGCGGGATCACCGGGACGGCGTCCAGCACCATGCCGAGCGGGCTGTTGTTGGTGGTCAGGAACGCGTTGACCACCTTGAGCCGCTTCAGGGCGCGGGTCTTGCGCTGGCCCTTGCCGTTGGCGATGATGTCGCGCAGCATGTCCGACTCGGCCTGCATGTCGAAGTTCTCCAGGCGCTTCTTGATGGCCTCGGCACCCATGGAGCCTTCGAAGTACATGCCGTAGCGGTCACGGAGTTCGCGGTACAGGCCTTCGTCACCTTCGAGGTCGGCGACCTTGAGGTTCTTGAACCGGTCCCAGACTTGCTCGAGGCGCTCGATTTCGGCGTCCGCACGCTTGCGGACGTTGGCCATCTGGCGGTCGGCGGAGTCGCGGGCCTTCTTCTTGTCGGCAGCCTTGGCGCCTTCGCCTTCGAGGCGGGCAATCTCGTTCTCGAGGTCGCGGGCGATCGTGGCGATGTCCGAGTCGCGGTTGTCGATCAGCTGCTTCTTCTCGATGTCGTGCTCAACCTGGAGGTTGGGCAGTTCCTCGTGGCGGCTGTCGGCGTCGACGCTCGTGATCATGTAGGCGGCGAAGTAGATGACCTTCTCGAGGTCCTTCGGCGCCAGGTCCAGGAGGTAGCCCAGGCGGGACGGGACACCCTTGAAGTACCAGATGTGCGTGACAGGCGCGGCCAGCTCGATGTGGCCCATGCGCTCACGGCGCACCTTGGCGCGGGTGACCTCAACGCCACACCGCTCGCAGATGATGCCCTTGAAGCGCACGCGCTTGTACTTGCCGCAGTAGCATTCCCAGTCGCGGGAAGGGCCGAAGATCTTCTCGCAGAAGAGGCCGTCCTTCTCGGGCTTGAGCGTGCGGTAGTTGATGGTTTCCGGCTTCTTAACCTCGCCGTAAGACCAGCCACGGATGTCTTCCGCGGTGGCGAGGCCGATCTGCATGAGGCCGAAGGAGGATTCGCTGGACATATGGTCCCTGTTCTCTCTTGTTCTCTAAATTCTGAAGTCTTGGTTACGGGAAGAGGGAGGTGGTGTACGACGGCGGGTGGTCACCCGCCGTCGTACGCCGCCTGCTAAACCTCTTCTACGGAACTGGGCTCTGCACGAGACAGATCGATGCCCAGTTCTTCCGCAGCCGTGAAGACTGCGTCATCAGAGTCACGCATTTCAATTGTGGTTCCGTCCGTGGAAAGAACTTCCACGTTCAGGCACAGCGACTGCATTTCCTTGATCAAGACCTTGAAGGACTCAGGAACGCCCGGCTCCGGGATGTTCTCGCCCTTGACGATGGCTTCGTAGACCTTCACACGACCGTGGATATCATCGGACTTGATCGTGAGGAGTTCCTGGAGCGTGTACGCGGCGCCGTAGGCCTCGAGCGCCCACACTTCCATCTCACCGAAGCGCTGGCCACCGAACTGAGCCTTACCACCCAGCGGCTGCTGCGTGATCATGGAGTACGGGCCGGTGGAGCGGGCGTGGATCTTGTCGTCCACCAGGTGGTGGAGCTTCAGGATGTACATGTAGCCGACCGCGATCGGATCCGGGAACGGCTCACCGGAGCGGCCGTCGAACAGACGCGTCTTGCCCGAGGCGTCGATCAGGCGGACGCCGTCGCGGGTGACGTTGGTGGAGTCGAGCAGGCCCGTGATTTCCTCTTCACGCGCACCGTCGAAGACCGGCGTCGCCACAGTGGTCTGGCCACTCTCGCGCGGCAGGTTCGGCAGCTGCTTCATCCACTCGGGCTCGCCCTCGATCTTCCAGCCGGTCTTGGCAACCCAGCCGAGGTGCGTTTCCAGCACCTGGCCGACGTTCATGCGGCCCGGAACACCCAGCGGGTTCAGGACGATATCAACGGGGGTGCCGTCGGCAAGGAAGGGCATGTCCTCGATCGGGAGGATCTTGGAGATGACGCCCTTGTTGCCGTGGCGGCCGGCGAGCTTGTCGCCGTCGGTGATCTTGCGCTTGGCCGCAACGTACACGCGGACCAGCTGGTTGACGCCCGGGGGCAGCTCGTCGTCGTTGTCCCGGTCGAACACGCGGACGCCGATGACGGTGCCGGACTCGCCGTGCGGGACCTTCAGGGAGGTGTCGCGCACTTCGCGGGACTTCTCGCCGAAGATGGCGCGCAGCAGGCGCTCTTCCGGGGTCAGCTCGGTCTCGCCCTTGGGCGTGACCTTTCCGACCAGGATGTCGCCGGCTTCAACCTCGGCGCCGATGTGGATGATGCCGCGCTCGTCCAGGCCTGCCAGGACTTCCTCGGACACGTTGGGGATGTCCCGGGTGATTTCCTCGGCACCAAGCTTGGTGTCGCGGGCATCGATCTCGTGCTCCTCGATGTGGATGGAGGACAGGACGTCCTCGGCCACGATGCGCTGGGAGAGGATGATGGCATCCTCGAAGTTGTGGCCCTCCCAGGACATGAATGCCACGAGCAGGTTCTTGCCGAGGGCGAGTTCACCCTGGTCCGTTGCCGGGCCGTCGGCGATGATGCCGCCGACCTCCAGGCGCTGGCCTTCGTTCACCAGGACACGGTTGTTGTAGCAGTTGCCCTGGTTGGAGCGGGCGAACTTGTTGATCCGGTAGTTGGTTTCCGTACCGTCGTCGTTGAGCATGATGACCAGCTCGGCGGAGACCTCGGTCACCACGCCCGCCTTCTTCGCGATGACAACGTCACCGGCGTCGACGGCGGCGGCGCGCTCCATGCCGGTGCCGACGAACGGCGCCTCGGAACGGACCAGCGGCACGGCCTGGCGCTGCATGTTCGCACCCATGAGGGCGCGGTTGGCATCGTCATGCTCGAGGAACGGGATCAGGGCGGTTGCCACGGACACCATCTGGCGCGGGGAAACGTCCATGAACTCGACCTCGGCGGCGGGAACCAGCACGGGCTCGCCTCCACCACCACGGGCGCGGACCAGGACGGTCTCCTCGGCGAACCTCTTGTTCTCATCCAGCGGAGCGTTGGCCTGTGCGATCAGGACCTCTGCCTCGTCGTCGGCCGTCAGGTACTGGACCTCATCGGCGACAACGCCTTCGGAGACAAGACGGTACGGCGTCTCGATGAAGCCGAACGGGTTGATGCGGCCGTAGGAGGCCAGCGAACCGATCAGGCCGATGTTCGGGCCTTCAGGGGTTTCGATGGGGCACATGCGTCCGTAGTGGGACGGGTGAACGTCGCGGACTTCCATGCCGGCGCGGTCACGGGACAGACCACCCGGGCCCAGCGCGGACAGGCGGCGTTTGTGGGTCAGACCCGAGAGCGGGTTGTTCTGGTCCATGAACTGGGACAGCTGGGATGTTCCGAAGAACTCCTTGATGGCTGCCACAACCGGGCGGATGTTGATCAGCGTCTGCGGCGTGATGGCCTCGACGTCCTGGGTGGTCATACGCTCGCGGACAACGCGCTCCATGCGGGACAGGCCGGTGCGGACCTGGTTCTCGATGAGCTCGCCGACGGCGCGGATGCGGCGGTTGCCGAAGTGGTCGATGTCATCGATCTCGACGCGCAGTTCGTGGTCCTGGCCGTCGCGCTTGCCCGTGAGGGTCTTCTCGCCGGCGTGCAGGGCAACCAGGAACTTGATCATGGCAACGATGTCCTCAACGTGCAGGACGGAGGCTTCCTTGTCAGCAAGGGAGCGGTCGATGCCAAGCTTGCGGTTGATCTTGTAACGGCCGACCTTGGCCAGATCGTAGCGCTTGGAGTTGAAGTACAGGTTGTCCAGCAGGGACTGGGCAGCCTCGACCGTGGGCGGCTCGCCCGGTCGCAGCTTCCGGTAGATGTCCAGCAAGGCGTCTTCGCGGGTCTCGGTGGCGTCCTTCTCCAGCGTTGCGCGCATGGAGTCGTACTGGCCGAATTCCTCGAGGATCTGGCCTTCGGTCCAGCCGAGGGCCTTCAGCAGCACCGTGACGGACTGCTTGCGCTTGCGGTCAAGGCGGACGCCGACCTGGTCGCGCTTGTCGATTTCGAGTTCGAACCAGGCGCCGCGGGACGGGATGATCTTCGCGGTGAAGATGTCCTTGTCGCTGGTCTTGTCCGGGGTGCGCTCAAAGTAGGCGCCCGGGGAACGGACCAGCTGGGAGACGACGACACGCTCGGTGCCGTTGACGACGAAGGTGCCCTTCTCGGTCATCAGCGGGAAGTCACCCATGAACACGGTCTGCTGCTTGATTTCGCCCGTGTTGTTGTTCATGAACTCGGCCTTGACGTACAGCGGAGCCGAGTACGTGGCGTCCCGGTCCTTGCACTCGGCCATGGTGTATTTGGGGTCAGCGAACTCCGGCTCGGAGAAGCTCAGGGACATGGTGCCCTGGAAATCCTCGATCGGGGAGATCTCTTCAAAGATGTCGGACAGACCGGAGGAGGTGGCGACACTCAGGTCGCCTTCTTCGGCGGCTTTCGCTACACGGGCGTGCCAGCGTTCGTTGCCGACGAGCCAGTCGAAGCTGTCCGTTTGCAGGGCAAGCAGATTCGGAACGTCAAGAGGTTCGTGAATCTTAGCGAATGAGAGCCGCCGGGTTGCACCGTCGGTGCTGTCGGCATTGATAGCGGTTGCTGCGTTGTTTACATTAGAGGTGCTCGAGGCGACCAAGAGGGATCCTTCCACAGACCTTCAGGCGTTTTCAGATCTCCCCCGTTATGGACCCTGCGGAGTGACTCCGCAGCGCTACCAATCCGGTTCCGCTATATGACCCGGGACCCGCGCTGCCCATGGTGGTGCACGTTGTAGACGGCACATTGATGGCGCAACTGCCGGGCTAAGCCCACCGCTATATGAAGGCTGAAGGTAAACAGGGAAGACGCAAATATCTACGATACGGCAAAGCAACCTACTTGTCTACCCCACTTCCGGCGGGATTGCAAGCACCGCGCTGCCCGGAGGGAGTAGCGAAGGCAGCAGCAGAGGCAGCAGCGGGTGGAGCAGCGGAAGCAGCAGCAGAGGAGCGCGATGGCTCCATGATGGGCGTCACGATAACCTAGGAGTGTCCCGTTAATGATCGGACGAGAAACCCCATCGGAGAGAAAACCATGAGCAACCCCGCGGACAACAATGATGTTGTCATCCTCGCCGCCGCCCGCACCCCCCAGGGCCGGCTCAACGGCCAGCTGGCCGGTTTCACGGCCGTTGAACTGGGCGCCCACGCCATCAGGGCGGCGCTGGCCGCCGGCGGGGTGAAGGCCGGGCAGGTGGACTCGGTGATCATGGGCCAGGTGCTGCAGGCCGGGGCGGGCCAGAACCCGGCGCGGCAGAGCGCCATTGCCGCCGGCATCGGCTGGAACGTCCCCACCGTCACCATCAACAAGGTCTGCCTTTCGGGCCTCACGGCCGTGATCGACGCCGCCCGGATGATCCGCAGCGGTGACGCCACCGTCGTCGTCGCCGGCGGCCAGGAGTCCATGAGCCGTGCCCCGCACATCCTGCCGGGCTCCCGGCAGGGCTGGACCTACGGTTCCATCCAGGCGCTCGACGTCGCCGCCCACGACGGACTGACGGACGCCTTCGACGGGCAGTCCATGGGCCTGTCCACGGAAAGCAGGAACCTCACCCTCGGCATCGACAGGACCTCGCAGGACGAGGTCGCGGCAGCGTCCCACCAGCGCGCAGCGCGTGCGGCGAAGGACGGCGTCTTCGACGGCGAAATCGCCCCGATCAGCGTCAAGCAGCGCAAGGGCGATCCGACCGTCCTGACCGCGGACGAAGGCATCCGGCCGGACACGACCGTCGGCTCCCTGGCCGGCCTGCGGGCGGCGTTCGCCACAGACGGCACCATCACCGCCGGCAACTCCTCTCCCCTGTCCGACGGCGCCGCCGCCCTGGTGCTCTGCTCCCGGAAATTCGCGCAGGACAACGGCCTGGAGTACCTGGCCGTCGTCGGCAAGCCCGGCCAGGTTGCCGGGCCGGACAACTCCCTGCACTCGCAGCCGTCCAACGCCATCAGGAACGCGCTTCAGCGGGCCGGCTGGTCCACCGCGGACCTGGACTTCATCGAAATCAACGAGGCCTTCGGTTCCGTGGCCGTCCAGTCCCTCAAGGACCTCGGCTACCCGCTGGATCAATGCAACATCCACGGCGGCGCGATCGCCCTGGGGCACCCGATCGGCGCCTCCGGTGCCCGCCTGGCGCTCCATGCCGCGCACGAGCTGAAGCGGCGCGGCACCGGAAAAGCCGCGGTGTCGCTGTGCGGCGGCGGCGGCCAGGGCGAAGCACTGCTGCTCTACCGCGACTGAGCGGATCATGACAGCCAGCAAGCCGGGCGACGGGCCGGCCGACGCCGCCGCCCGGGGGCTCGAGGTCCGGCTGGTGGAACGGCTCGCCGCGAACAGCCTCGAGGAAGCGGCCCGGATCCTGGGCATCGAGGCCGCGGACATCGTGAAATCACTCGTGGTCAAACACAAGGACGGCAGCTTCCTGTTCGCCCTGGTTCCCGGGGACCGGCAGATTTCCTGGCCGAAGCTCCGGAAACTGCTCGGCGTCAACAAGCTCTCACTCCCGACGGCGGAGACGGCCTTCGACGCCACCGGCTACGAGCGCGGCACGATCACGCCGCTGGGCAGCACCTCGCCCTGGCCGGTGTACGCCGACCGGAGCATCACGGGCCGCCGGATCTCGCTGGGCGCCGGCGAGCACGGCTACAGCGCGTTCGTGGAAGCGGATGCGCTCACGGCGGCGCTGGACGCCGTCGTCGCGGACATCACCGAGCCCATCTAGCTCTCAGTTGTTGTCGTTTTGAGCGCCCAGAACGGCAACAACTGCGAGTTAGTTGGGCTGGGACGCACGTACCTGGGCCGGGACGCAGGAAACCCCGCCCACCGGAGTGGACGGGGTTTCCCGGAGCAGAACGGAAACGCAGTGCGCTTCCATCCGGCTCCCGGTGGAAGCGTGTTACTTGAGGGTAACGCGAGCGCCGGCTTCTTCGAGCTGGGCAACAGCCTTCTCGGCTGCTTCCTTGGTGACGCCTTCGAGGATAGCCTTGGGGGCGCTGTCAACCAGGTCCTTGGCTTCCTTGAGGCCCAGGGAAGTGATGGCGCGAACTTCCTTGATCACTGCGATCTTCTTGTCGCCCGGGTGTTCCAGGATGACGTCGAATGCCGTCTGCTCTTCTTCTTCTGCAGCAGCGCCGGCAGCGGGGCCAGCAACTGCGACAGCAGCAGCGGTAACTTCGAAGGTCTCTTCGAAGAGCTTGACGAACTCGGAGAGTTCGATGATGGTCAGTTCCTTGAAAGCTTCAATGAGCTCTTCGTTGGTGAGCTTCGCCATGGTGTGGCGTCCTTCCTATAGTGGTGCCCGGCCGCCTGGGGCGTGCCGTCGCACCGGAGTCTGGTGTAGAGAGTCAGTTCTCTTCGGGGGCTGCGGCGTCAGCCGAAGCTTCGACCTCTGCTGCTGCATCTGCTGCGGGAGCGTCAGCCGGAGCAACAGCCTCGGCCGGGGCTTCTTCAGCGGCGGGTGCCTCGGCTTCTGCCGGTGCACCGTTCTCTTCTTCAAGCTTGAGGCGCAGTGCGTCGATGATGCGTACAGCGGCGGCAGCAGGAGCCTTGAGGATGCCTGCAACCTTGGCGAGCTGCAGCTCGCGGGACTCGAGGGCTGCCAGGGCAGCAACTTCGCTCGCGTTCAGTGCCTTGCCCTCAAAGTAACCGGTCTTGATAACCAGCTGCTTGTTGGCCTTGGCAAAATCCGTCAGGCTCTTGGCAGCGGCAACTGCGTCACCCTTGATGAACGCGATTGCAGTGGGGCCGGCGAGCTGGTCGTTGAATGCTTCGACACCAGCTTCCTTGGCTGCAATGGCGGTCAGGGTGTTCTTGACGACCGAGAACTTGGTGTCCTGGCCGAGAGAGACACGCAGCTGCTTGAGCTGTGCAACGGTGAGCCCACGGTATTCGGTCAGGACAGCGGCGTTCGATTCCTTGAAATCGTTAGTGATCTCAGCTACTGCTGAAACCTTGCTAGGCGTTGCCATAACCCTCCTTCCGGGGATAGTGCCGGTATTGCCCGGTCCCCGCTCAGATGAGCTAAAACTAAAAACGCCCCGCGCAGATGCACGGGGCTTGTCTCGACGCGGTCATTGACCGCGGAGCTTTGCTTCGTTCACCTGCGCCGGCCGCCCTATGTTCAGGGTCCTTCGTCCGGAAACCCACTGGCCCTCCCCGGCACGACTGCAGAATTGAGTCTTGCTTGGGAGAGTGGATTTCCAACAACCGACGGTCTTTGGTCCTCCCAGCTTACGGGACGCGGTGTGTGCACGCCAAATCGGGGCGGGCTGGCAGGCCTGCCCCCGCTCACTGGACTGACGGAGTCAGCTGACCGACGGCCCGAAGTCCGGCAGTTCCTTCTCCCAGATGCCCGTGACGCCGGCGGTGGTGAAGCCGAGCTGCTGGTTCACCTTGAGCAGGTAGCGGTTGTCCGGGGCATTCCAGGTATAGAGGACCCGTGCGTCCGGGAACTGTTCGCTGAGCCGTTCCATGTTGGCGACCTTGATCAGCAGGCCCAGCTTGTTGCCCCGGTGCTCCTGCAGCACCACAGTGTCGTCCTGGAAGACCACGTCGGGCCGCAGGGCAAGGACACTGATGGTGGTCAGGCCCACGAGTGTCCCGCTGGCGAGGTGTTCGACGGCGGTGACCACCGTCCGGCGCCCCTGCGCGATGGTGGCATCCTCCGCCTCACGCAGGATGCCGCCGTCGAACACCATGTCCGCGGCCTCAACCCCCGGAACCCCGTCCTCCCCGGCCCGGTTTTCCAGGGCCGCGACGGCCTCGAGCCATTGGTCCGGGCACCGGTCGGTCCAGTGGTGCAGGCGGTAGCGGCCGGCGTTGGCCTCCTCGGCCTCGGTCTCCAGTTCGGCGACGAGCATGCTGTCCAGGGGAAGGGCGCAGGCGCTGAACTGCTCAATGTGCTGCAGGGTGTAGCCGGTGAGCCGGGCGAACTCGACCTCCCGGCTGCCCAGCGGCACGAAGCCGAACCCGCTGCCGGGCACCAGTTGCTCGGCGGCGCCGTCGGTCAGCGAGGCGCCGGGATGGTTGGTGTCGATCAGGATCCTGTGCCGGCCTTCGTCGCGGGCGAAGTGCTCCGCAGCCTCCAGCAGCTGCCTGCCGACACCCTGGCCCTGGAACTCCGGCAGGATGTCGAGGGTGACCTCGGCGAGGTCGAGGTCGTCCGCGAGCGGCAGGGCGATGTCCGCGGCCCCGACGATCTCGCCGTCGACCTTTGCCACGAGGATGACCTGGCGCTCATAGGGATCGGCGAGCTCGAGCAGCTTTTCCTGCGGGGCGTAGGCGAGGTCGTCGCTGCCCCAGGTCTGCATGCGCACCTTGCGCCCCACTTCGACGGCGGCCAGGAAGTCGGCGGCGTCCGGCCCGTCGAGGGAATCGGGTATCCACAGCTGTTCAATCCACACGTCACTTGCCATAGAGGGCATCATCCCAGCCGTTCTGCCACCCATCGGTGCCCGAGGCCCGGCTCCAGCCGGGACTTTCAACCGCCAGCATATGCCGGTTTCCGCCGGCGTTCCATGGGGCGCGGTCCGAGCGGGGGCGCCGCGCCTCGGGAACGCGTCGCCGGGAATGCAGGAAGACCGCCCCGCAGCTTGCGGGACGGTCTTCCTGGTGCTCCTTGCGGAACTGTTGAGGATTAGACCTCGGTCAGGACCTTGGTGACGTTGGGGTCAACCGAGATGCCCGGGCCAAACGTCGTGGCGACGGTGGCCTTCTGGATGTAGCGGCCCTTGGAAGCGGACGGCTTGAGGCGAAGGACCTCTTCGAGGGCAGCAGCGTAGTTCTCGGCCAGCTTGAGGGCGTCGAACGAAACCTTGCCGATGATGAAGTGCAGGTTGGAGTGCTTGTCGACGCGGAAGTCGATCTTGCCACCCTTGATGTCGTTGACGGCCTTGGCGACGTCAGCGGTCACGGTGCCGGTCTTCGGGTTCGGCATCAGGTTGCGCGGGCCCAGGACCTTACCGAGGCGGCCGACCTTGCCCATAAGGTCAGGGGTGGCGACGGCTGCGTCGAAGTCGGTCCAGCCGGCTGCGATCTTTTCGATCAGGTCATCGGAACCCACGAAGTCGGCGCCGGCTGCGATTGCTGCGTCAGCCTTGTCGCCCGTGGCGAAGACGAGGACGCGGGCAACCTTACCGGTGCCGTGGGGCAGTATAACGGTGCCGCGGACCATCTGGTCGGCCTTGCGGGGGTCGACGCCGAGGCGGAACGCAACCTCAACGGTGGCGTCAAACTTGGACGGGTTGGTGTCCTTGGCCAGCGTCACTGCCTCGAACGGCGCGTAGAACTTCTCCGCGTCGATCTTGGCTGCGGCTGCCTCATATGCTTTGCTGCGCTTTGCCATGCTGCTTATTTCTCCTTGTGCAGTTGTGGTCTGCGGACCGCGCTGGGCCCTGCCACAGTCGGGACTCCGAACGGTTCATCCGTACCGGATTTCCAACATTTCAATGTTTGGTGGTGCCGGTCGCCCGGCGGTAAAGGCTATTAGCCTTCGACGGTGATACCCATGGAACGGGCGGTGCCGGCGATGATCTTCGCTGCGCCTTCGAGGCTCGTGGCGTTGAGGTCTTCCATCTTGGTGGTGGCGATCTCGTTGACCTGGGCCTGGGTCAGCTTGGCAACCTTGACGGTGTGCGGGGTCGGTGAACCCTTGGCAACGCCTGCAGCCTTCTTGATGAGCTCCGCAGCCGGCGGGGTTTTGGTGATGAACGTGAAGGAACGGTCCTCGTAGACCGTGATTTCAACGGGGATAACGTTGCCGCGCTGGGCTTCTGTCGCAGCGTTGTACGCCTTGCAGAATTCCATGATGTTGACACCGTGCTGGCCAAGCGCAGGACCGATCGGCGGAGCCGGGTTAGCGGCACCTGCCTGGATCTGCAGCTTGATGAGGCCGGTGACCTTCTTCTTGGGAGCCAATGTAGGGTCCTTCTCTCAATAACGTCCTGGGGCACAGGAGCGTGCCTCAGGTTGGTGGCCGCCATGGCGAGGCGGCCGGCCGCTCCGGGACTGCTAAGCGGGCAGCCCGGGGCGAATTCTGTGCGGAAAGCTAGATCTTGCTGACCTGGTTGAACGCCAGGGTGACGGGGGTCTCGCGCTCGAAGATGGAGACCAGCACCACGAGGGTCTGCGAATCGATCTTGATCTCGGAGATCGTGGCGGGAAGGGTCTCGAACGGACCTTCCTTGACGATGACCGACTCGCCGACCTCGAAGTCGACGTCGACCTGTGCGGCAGCGTGCTTGACCGGCTTGCCCTTCTCGGCCTGCTCCTCTTCGAAGACCGGCGCGAGCATGGAGAAGACCTCATCGAGGCGCAGCGGCACGGGGTTGTGGGCGTTGCCCACGAAGCCGGTCACACCGGGGGTGTGGCGGACGGCACCCCAGGAGGCATCCGTCAGGTCCATGCGGACCAGGACGTAGCCGGGGATGCGGACGCGGTTGATGATCTTGCGCTGGGCATTCTTGATCTCGACGACTTCCTCCATCGGAACCTGGATCTCGAAGATGTAATCTTCCATGTCCAGGGTCTGGATGCGGGTCTCGAGGTTTGCCTTGACGCGGTTTTCGTAACCCGCGTAGGAGTGGATGACATACCAGTCACCCTCCTGGCGGCGCAGCTTGGCCTTGAACTCATCGGCCGGATCGACCTCGGCGGCGGCAGCGGCGGCTTCGAGAGCGTCCGCGTCCTCGCCGGACTCGACGTCGGCGGACTCGTCCTCGGCGTCCTCGCCGGACTCGACGTCGGCGGACTCGTCCTCGCCGTCCTCAGCGTCGCCGCCTTCGGCTGCCTCAGCGTCGCCGCCTTCGGCTGCCTCGGCGTCGGAGTCCTCAGCAACGGCCTCGTCAGTGACATCGGATGCGGGTGCAGCAGACTCAGCCTCGGACTCTTCCACGGCTTCCGCCGCGGCGTCCTGGCTCTTATCCAGCTCAGTCTCAGTTACCTCGAGCTCCTGCTCAGACACTTGGTCTCCTGCTTCCTCATTGCCTAACATGCCTATTTAAATGACTCAATTCCGCACACCCCGCAGAATCCCCGGTTTCCCGGGGAATCCACACAGGCTGCGGACCGGTCGCCTTAGCGGTCCTTGGCGCCCTGACCGCCGAAGACCCAGCTCACTCCGGTCCCGAAGGCCAGATCGAGCAGGGTGACGATGAGCATCATGATGGTCACGAACACCAGTACCACGAGCGTGTAATTGACCAGTTCCTTGCGGGTCGGTGCCACGACCTTCTTCAGTTCGCCGATCACCTGGCGGACGAAGAGTGCGATTCGGGCGAAGAAGCCAGCCTTGGCGGCATTCTTCGCGGGGCGGCCTTTGGAGCTGCTCGCAGCTGTTTCGGTCACCTGGTCCTCACTCATCCTCGCAATGTCGGATTCCCGGTTCTGGACTGAACCATGGTTGCTGCGCTGGTTCCGGATTTCCCGGAACAGCATGCGCAGGGCAGACAGGACTCGAACCTGCAACCTGCGGTTTTGGAGACCGCTGCGCTACCAATTGCGCCACTACCCTATGGATTGAAACCCCGCTCCGGCCACGCGTTCCCAGTCTTCACTGAGGCGCAGGCCATCATCGTGTTTTCAACACCGGAGAACCAGTCTACGCAACAACTGCGCCTACGTCGAACCGGCCTCTCCCGGACCGCTGGCGTGCCTGCGAAAGTGGGCCGAATGCCTCCGGTCACATTTGTCTACCGGCACACCGGACGATCCGCTGAACAGCATAGAGTAGATCCCGTCGAATCCCACAACCAGCCTCCCCAGCTGCAAGCGAAGAATGGACCCGCCATGCCTGCCGCCCGCATCTCCCAGCGCATTTCCGCCATAGCCGAATCCGCCACCCTGGCCGTCGATGCCAAGGCGAAGGCATTGAAGGCGGCGGGCCGGCCCGTCATAGGCTTCGGCGCCGGAGAACCCGATTTCCCCACTCCGGGCTACATCGTGCAGGCCGCCATTGAAGCCGCCGGCCAGCCGAAGTACCACCGCTACTCCCCCGCCGGCGGCCTGCCCGAGCTCAGGCAGGCCATCGCGGACAAGACCTTCAGGGATTCGGGCTACCGGGCCGAGGCGTCACAGGTGCTGGTGACCAACGGGGGCAAGCAAGCCGTGTACAACACCTTCGCGACCCTGCTGGATCCGGGCGACGAGGTCATTGTCCCCACCCCGTACTGGACCACCTACCCGGAGGCCATCCGGCTCGGCGGCGGCGTGCCGGTGGAGGTCTTCGCCGGGCCGGAGCAGGGGTATCTGGTCACCGTGGAGCAACTGGAAGCGGCCCGCACGGACCGGACCAAGGTCCTGCTTTTCGTTTCCCCGTCCAACCCCACCGGCGCCGTCTATTCGCCGGAACAGGTCAGGGAAATCGGCCAGTGGGCGGCATCCAAGGGACTGTGGGTGGTCACCGATGAGATCTATGAGCACCTGACGTACGACGGCGTGCCGTTCACCTCGATTGCCACGGCAGTTCCCGAACTGGGCGACAAGGTGGTCATCCTCAACGGGGTCGCCAAGACGTACGCCATGACCGGCTGGCGGGTGGGCTGGATGATCGGCCCGGTCGACGTCATCAAGGCCGCCACCAACCTGCAGTCGCACGCCACCTCCAACGTCTCGAACATCCCGCAGGTCGCGGCCCTCGCCGCGGTCTCCGGCCCGCTGACCGCGGTCGATGAGATGAAGGTCGCCTTTGACCGGCGCCGCAAGGCGATCGTGGCCGGCCTGAACGCGATTGAGGGCGTTGAATGCCCGACGCCGAAGGGCGCCTTCTACGTATACGCTGACGTCCGCGCCCTGCTCGGCAAGGAGTTCCCGTCCGTGGACGGTCCGGTCCGGCCCTCGACGTCCGCGGAACTGGCCGCCCTGATCCTCGACGAGGTCGAAGTTGCGGTGGTTCCGGGCGAGGCCTTCGGCCCCTCCGGTTACCTCCGCCTGTCCTACGCACTGGGCGACGAGGACCTGGCCACGGGCGTCGGCCGTCTGCAGGACTTCCTCGGCAAGGCCAAATAGGACCCTCCCTCCGCTTTCGCAGCGGAATCCCGAACGCTCCCTCACATTTGGCAGGTAAAAGACAGGCGCTCCCTCACCCGATGTGAGGGAGCGTCTGTCTTTGGGCAGCCGTGGAGTCTCATGACTTAATGGACGCTTCCGTCGCATGACCCCGTAGACACCCTCTCCCAGGAACCCGTGGACTCCGGGGGCGGTGCCTGCTGCTGCGCAGGGGCAATCCCGACCCGGATATCAGCATCCGCCATGCCCTGGCCACCTGGCCCGGGCCTCCCGCGCGGCGCCTCGTTCCTGGCGATGCGCCATTGCCCTGTCACTACCGGGATTCCGGCAGCGACAGGAAATCCGCGCGTCGCGGGGCGGGTTGCGCGTCACCAGCCACACCAGACCACGAAAGGACCACCGGGCAGCAGGATCCGCGGGAGGGTCCGGCGGGGGTCAGCAGGATCCGCGGGAGGATCCGGCGGGGGTCAGAGCAGGCGGCGCTCGGCTGCCCAGCGGGTCAGTTCGTGCCGGCTGGAGAGCTGGAGCTTGCGCAGCACGGCCGAGACGTGGGTTTCCACGGTCTTGATCGAGATGAACAACTCCTTGGCGACTTCCTTGTAGCTGTAGCCGCGGGCGATCAGGCGCATCACTTCGAGTTCGCGGGCGGAGAGCCGGTCCAGTTCGTCGTCGGCGATGTCGGCCGGGGCGGTCCCGAAGGCGTCCAGGACAAAGCCCGCCAGCCGGGGTGAAAAGACGGCGTCGCCGCCGGCCACCCGGCGGACGGCGTCGGAAATTTCCGCGCCGGAAATGGTCTTGGTGACGTAGCCGCGCGCCCCGGCCCGGATGACGGAGACCACATCCTCCGCGGCGTCCGAGACACTCAGCGCCAAAAACCTGGTGGTGGCCAGCAGCGGTGCGGAGCCAGCCAGCACCTCGCGCCCGCCGCCGCCGAGGCCGCCGGGCAGGTGGACGTCCAGCAGCACGACGTCGGGGCGGGCCGCGGCGATGACCGCGACGGCTTCCTCCACCGTGCCCGCCTCGCCGGCAACCACGATGCCGGAATCCAGATCGGCCTTCAGCCCGGACCGGAAGATGGCGTGGTCATCCACGATCACCACCCGGATCGTCCGGGCCGTGCTGCCTGCTGCCGCGTTGCTCACGGTGTTCCCTCTCGTTGATCGGTGGATGATGCCACGGATGGTGCCGCGGATGCTGCCGTTGCCCCGGCAGGGGCCGGTGCCGGCGCGGCGGGCGGTGCCGTCGCTGGCTCCGTCGGAGAATCCGTCGGGGACACCGGCAGCCTGAGCCGCACCTCGGTGCCGTCCGGGCCGCTGCTGATGGCTGCGGTGCCCCCGTGCCGGCGCATCCGCCCCACGATCGACTCGCGGACGCCGAGGCGGTCCGCGGGGACGGAGTCCGGATCGAATCCGGGCCCGCGGTCCTTCACGAAGACCTCAGCGGCGCCGTCGGTGACTTCCAGGTACACGGACACGGCCCCGCCGCCGTGGCGCGCGGCGTTCAGCATCGCCTCGCGGGCCGCATGGACGAGGGCCTCGTGGCGTTCGGTCATGGCGCAGTCTCCGACGCTGACCACGTCAACGGCGAGCCCCAGCGAATCCTCCACCTCCGCGGCGGCGGCCTTGATGCCGTCCGAAAGGTGGCCGGCTTCCTGGCCCGGATCCCGGTACAGCCAGGCCCGCAGCTCCCGCTCCTGCGCGCGGGCAAGCCGGAGCACATCGTGCTCGTTCCCGGCGCGCCGCTGGATCAACGCCAGGGTCTGCAGCACGGAATCGTGCAGGTGCGCGGCGATCTCGGCCCGCTCGGTGGCACGGACCCGGCCGGCGCGTTCGGCTTCCAGATCGCGCCAGAACTTCAGGCCCCAGGGAAGCAGCACCAGGGCGACGCCGCCCAGGACCGCCACTGAGGACAGCAGGGCAAGCCAGGTCTGCTCCCAGGAGCCGGATCCGGACACCATAACCAGCACGCCGGCGACCACGAGCGCCAGCCCGGCCGCGAGCCGGGCCCAGCCGCCGGCCTGGTCGGCCTTGGTCTTGTCCACGAGGCCCGCCCGGCGGGTCTCGTCCAGCTGCATCCAGGCGATCGCCGCGCCGCCCAGGATCGCCGCGACCGGAATGAGGGTGCCCAGCGGCACGTCGACGCCGAACATCCGGGCGATCAGGATTCCGGCGGCCAGCAACAGTCCGGCGCCCAGCAGGATCTCCTTGCCGAAGGGCAGTCCCGGGAACCTGGCCCGGCGGGACCCTGCCGCTGCGGCGGCCGGACCCTGCGGCGCTGCCGGACCCTGCGGCGATGCCAGGGCCGCGGGCACGCCGGGCGCCGCGGCGGGTGCGCTCACCGCCGGGGCAATGGGCGACGCCGGCCGCCGGGCGTTGCGCCTGGCGCTTTCGTCCGCGGTGGGCACCATGATCCAGAGCCAGGCGTAGAACGCGAGGCCTGCGCCGCCGGCGAGTGCGGCCACCACCATGCCGATCCGGACCATCCGCACCGGCCAGCCCAGATGGTTGGCGAGTCCCGCGCACACCCCGGCGATCACTCGGTCGCTGCTGCGGACCAGCGGCGGGCGGGTCGGGGCGGTTGTCATGGGTTAATCCAAGCATGCTTCAGGGTTCCCCGGAGGCGTTTCCGGCGGCAACCGGGGTCAACTCAGGGACAGTTCAGGGTGGTCCCCGGTAGAGCGGGATCCGCGGAAACGGGAGGATCGAAGTATGAATCCGCACACTCCGCACCCAGGTGAAGGCCAGGACCCCTCCGAGGCTCCCTCCGGCCTCCCCCAGCACGCAACAGGCCCGTCCGGCAGCACGCCTGCCGACAATACTGCCGCCGGCGCGCCCGCTGCAGGCGAGCCCCGGCCCGAGGCGCCGCCGCTCTATCCGCCGGGCGCCCCGGCCGGTCCCGGAACGCCACCCCCGCCGCCGTACTTCGGCGCGGCACCTCCGCAGGGCGGCGTCCAGCAACCGAACTTCTTCGACTGGGTCCGCAGCCAGGGAATCCACCGCGGCCGCGAGCGCTGGATCGGTGGCGTCGCCAGCGGCATCGCCCAACGGCTCGGCATCGACCCCCTCATTGTCCGCGGCGTCCTGATCGTGCTGACGGTGTTCGCGGGCGTCGGCGTACTCCTCTACGGCCTCGCCTGGGCGCTGCTGCCCGAACCGGACGGACGCATCCACCTCCAGGAGGCCGGCGCAGGCCGATGGACCGCCGGCATGACCGGAGCGCTGGTCACCACGGTCATCGGCTTCCCAGGCCTCGGCGGCGGCGTGTGGGGCTGGGAGGGGCACGGTTTCGGTGCCTTCGTCTGGACAGTCTTCTGGGTGGGGGGCGCCATCTACCTCATCTACTACCTGACCCAACGCAACAAGACCAGGAACGGGACCATCCCCATGGCCTCGCACCACGGGCCCGGCGGCCCGGTCAACCTGGCCAAGACAGCCAGCGCGGGCAGCACCGGCGCCGCCACCTTCGCCGCCCAGTCCCCGGGCCAGGGCCAGGGCCAGGCCTGGGGGCCGGGGACCGCAGGCCCCACGCTTCCCCCGCCCGGCGGCTACAGCCCAGTGCCCGGCGGCTACGGCCCGATGCCCGGCGGAACTCCTGCCCCGGCTGCCAAGCCCCGGAACCCGGGCCCCGGCACACCTGCCGTCGCGGTCACCGCGGGGCTGGCCCTGCTGGTGGGCGGCGGCATCAAGGCCCTGGACACCGCCCACGTGATCAATCTCGGCAACGCCGGCAACGCCGTGGTCTGGGCGGCCGGAGCGGCGGTCCTCGGCCTCGGGATCCTCTTCGCCGGACTCAGGGGCCGCACGTCCGGCATCCTCGGCTTCTTCGCCGTCGTCGCCCTGGTCCTCGGGGGGACCTTCAATGTGCTGCCGAACGCCGACAGGTTCCGCGCCCAGAACGCCGACTGGACACCATCCGGCATGGAGCAGGCCCGCAGCGGCTTCGAGATCACAGGCGGGACCGGCACCGCAGACCTGACCCAGCTCGCCCTGAACCCTCCCCTGGGTACCGACGTCGTCGTTCCCATCCACGCGACAGCCAGCAACCTGACGGTGGTCATCCCGGCCACGGTGCCCGTGCACATCGAGGCGGACATGACCATGGGCAACCTCAACGAAGCCAACGGAAACCACAGCGGCATGACGACCCGGCAGAGCGACTACAACGCAGGCAAGCCCGGAGCCCGGCTGGTCCTGAAGATCTCCGGCACCGTGAGCAATGTGACCATCCAGGAAAGGAACTGACATGAGCAGCTATGACCCGCCGGCAGGAAGTACGCCAGGATCGCCGGCTCCCCTCCAGCCCGAAGCGCAGGATCCGGAAGCGCCCAAAGGGCAGATGCAGGCAGGGCAGGTGCAGGCACAGCAAGTGCAGGACGGAGTCCGCTTGCCGGCCCGCGTCGGCACGGTGGTCTGGGGGCTGGTTGTGCTGGCCCTGGCCGCCCTGATCATCATCGCCGGGCTGGGCATCGTTGCCCTGGACGGAACCTATGTCCTGATCGGGCTGATGATCGGAGCCGGGGCCGCCCTGGTGGTCGGGGGCCTCCTGTCGGCCCGGGGACGTGACAAAGAACCAACAAGAGGGAAGTCTTGAACCATGGATAAGTTCTTCAGCACCGTCAGGGGCCTTGGCCTGAAACGTGGACCGCAGCGCTGGCTGGGCGGAGTCTGCGGCGGGATCGCAGCCAAACTGAACGTGGATGTGGCCTACGTCCGGATCGCGTTCCTGCTGCTGGGCCTGCTCCCCGGGCCCGCCTTCGTCGTCTACCTCGCGGCGTGGCTGTTGCTGCCGGACCAGCGGAACGCCATCGCCCTCGAATCCTTCCTCGCGAAGCGCTCCAACCGGCCCTGACGGCCGCTTCGCCGCCACAGCCCCGGGAGCCCCGGGACCCCGGCCGCCGGCTCGGCCACCCAGGTCCCGGCCTGGCCCGAGCCCCTGGTGCCCCTGCCACGACGGCAGGGGCACCTCCTGTAACCGTTTGTGTCGTGGCCCACACTCCCCACTAGACTCTAGGTGAGCTCAGCGTGGCGCTCTGCCTGTATACCTTCGAACCAGGATTTGAGCCGAGACATGAAAATTGGAATCCTCACCAGCGGCGGAGACTGCCCCGGACTGAATGCCGTCATCCGTGGCGCCGTCCTGAAGGGCATCGCCGTCCACGGCCAGGAATTCGTAGGCTTCCTGGACGGCTGGCGCGGCGTCGTCGAGGGCGACACCATCGACATCCCCCGCGCCATGGTCCGGGGCATCGCGAAGCAGGGCGGCACCATCCTGGGGACGTCCCGCACCAACCCCTTCGACAACGGCGGCGGCCCCGACGTCATCAAGGCCAACATGGAGCGGCTGGGCATTGACGCCATCATCGCCATCGGCGGCGAAGGCACCCTGGCCGCGGCGAAGCGGCTGACCGACGCCGGACTGAAGATCGTCGGAGTCCCCAAGACCGTCGACAACGACCTCGACGCCACCGACTACACCTTCGGCTTCGATACCGCCGTCGAGATCGCCACCGAGGCGATCGACCGCCTGCGCACAACGGGCGAATCCCACCACCGCTGCATGATCGCCGAGGTCATGGGCCGGCACGTGGGCTGGATCGCGCTGCACGCCGGCATGGCCTCGGGCGCGCATGCCATCCTGATCCCGGAGCAGAAGGCCTCGATGGACCAGATCACCGAGTGGGTCATCTCCGCCCGGGACCGCGGCCGCGCGCCGCTCGTGGTCGTCGCCGAGGGGTTCGTCCCCGAAGGCCAGGAGACGCCCCACTCCGAACGCGGCCTGGACACCTTCGGCCGCCCGCGCCTCGGCGGCATCGCCGAACTGCTGGCCCCCGAACTTGAAGCCCGGACGGGCATCGAGACCCGGGCCACGGTGCTCGGCCACATCCAGCGCGGCGGGGTTCCGACCGCCTTCGACCGGGTCCTCGCCACCCGGCTGGGGATGGCCGCCATCGACTCGGTAGTGGACCGGCGCTGGGGCACCATGGTGTCCCTCAACGGCACCGACATCGTGCACGTCGGCTTCGAGGCAGCACTTGGCAACGTGAAGGCGGTCCCGCAGGACCGCTACGATGAGGCCGCGGTCCTTTTCGGCTGAAGCTGCTTCGCCCAGGCGCGGCCTCGGCCAGGAGTGCTTCAGCCCGCCGCGGGCGGGCCCCGGCGGGCGGACCCCCGCCGGTGGGTAGGGTTGAGTCATGACTCTTGAGCCCGGTTCCGCTGACATCATCCAGCTTGCGTGGGCGCGGCATCTGGGATTCGACGACGCCGACTTCGCCGCCGCCGCCGGCGCCCGGCTCACCCGTGCGGATGATTCGCGCCGCTCGGTCGACTTCGTCCGGCTGTTCGGCAGTTCCGCCCTTGTCGGGCCGCAGTGGGCGCTCGATGCCGCCGCCGGGATCCCTGACGAGGAGCTCGCCCAGCATGTCACCCTCCTGACCGTCACCCGGCCGCACGGCGGGCACGGCCTGGGTGCGGCGGCACTCTTCTTTGCCGACGAGCTGCCCCTGCTGCAGCCCGCCGAGGAGCTCACCGTCTCGCACGGGAACCCCGAGGCCGTGTTGCTGGAAGGCCGCTGCCCGCCCGATGATGTGAATGAGGTCCGCCTGTCCGGGCTGCCGCACCGCTTCACCATCATGCGCGACGACGGCGGGCCGGTGCCCGTGGCTTGCGGCGCCTATGCGGAATGGGAGGGGATCCTGGCGGACCTCGGCGTGCTCGTGGACCCGGACTGGCGCCGCCGCGGGCTGGGCTCGCTGGCCGCCTCGATCGCGGCCCACGAGGCCCTGGCCTCGGGGCTGACACTCCAGTGGCGCTCCGATGTCAGCAATAAGGGCTCACTGGCCATCGCCCGGAGCCTGGGCTTCGCTGCCGGCGGCATCCTGACCAGCGTGCGGCTGGGCTGACCAGGATGCCTGCCTGCGTCAGCTGGGTTTGATCTGGGCCCGCCCGCCGTCTGACGTCCCGGCAGCGCCGGCTTCCAACGTCCCGGCAGCACCGGCAACGCCGGCATCCAACGTCCCGGCAGCAGCGCCGGGCGTCCCCCAGCCGTGCACCGGCTTGGGCTTGGCGAAGAACAGGACCGCGGCCGCGCCGAGCAGGATCACGGCGGCGGGCAGCAGGATCGACTGGCCCATCGCCGTCGAGAATCCCGCGTGGAGCGGCCCGGGCAGCGAGCCGCCGAAGGCCATCGGGCTGCCCTGGCCGGATCCTCCCGGGGCAGCGGGAAGTTCCGCCGCCAGCCGGGCCTGGATCAGGACCGCGATCGCGGCGCTGCCGAGGACCGCACCGATCTGCCGGGTGGTGTTGTACACGCCGGAGCCGGCCCCCGCCTGCCGGGGCGGCAGGTTGCGGGTGGCGGTGGAGCTCAGGGGCGCCCAGATGCCGGCGTTCGCGAAGCCCAGCACGGCGCTCGGGAGCAGGAACAGCCAGATCGGCGTGTCCGGGTGCATCAGGGCGGCGTTCCAGAACAGCGCCGCCGACATCAGGAGCAGGCCGCCCGCGGTGATGTACTTCGGGTTGACCCGGTCGATGATCTTGCCGACGACGGGTGCGAGTCCTCCCGAGATCAGCGCCATCGGGACCATCATGAGGGCCGACTGGGTGGGGGTCAGGCCGCGGACCATCTGGTAGTAGAAGATCAGCGGCAGGCTGAAGGCCGTGACCGTGAAGCCCACCGTGGTGATGCCGATGTTGGCCAGCGAGAAATTGCGGTCCTTGAACAGACCCAGCGGCAGCAGCGGTTCGCCGTTATAGAACCGCGGGTTCACCCGCTGCCAGAACACGAACGCCGCGAGGACGAGGATCCCGGCGATGATGAGTCCCCAGACCGTGACGGGGCCGGTGATGGTGCCCCAGTTGAACGTCTCGCCTTCCTGGATGCCGAACACCAGCAGGAACAGCCCGACGGCGCTGAGCAGCACGCCGGGGATATCGAACTTGTGCGGGTGGGTGCTCAGCGCGGGGACGAAGCGCAGGGCAACGAAGAAGCCCGCGATGCCCACCGGAACGTTGATGAAGAAGATCCATTCCCAGCCCAGCCCGTCCACGAGGACGCCGCCCAGGATCGGGCCCACCAGTGTCGCGATGCCTGCCGTGGCGCCCCAGATGCCCATGGCGGCGCCGCGGCGGTCCGGCGGGAAGATCCGGGTGATGACCGCCATGGTCTGCGGCGTCATGAGCGCGGCTCCCAACCCTTGAAGCACGCGGGCCTCGATCAGGGTCCGGACGTCACCGGACAGCCCGCACCAGAGCGAGGCGACGGTGAAGACCACCAGGCCGGAGAGGTAGAGCTTCTTGGGGCCGAAGCGGTCACCGAGCCTGCCGGTGATCAGCAGCGGGACGGCGTAGGCGAGCAGATACGCGCTCGTCACCCAGATCACCGAATTGATGTCGGCGTCCAGGCCTTCCATAATGCGTGGATTGGCCACCGAGACGATGGTGGTGTCGATCAGGATCATGAAGAAGCCGATCACCAGCGACCAAAGGGCAGGCCACGGCCTGGTTACGTTTTCCATGGGATTCCTTATTGTGCTGGGAGATGTGTTGCGGTGCCTGCTACCGCGGCCGGGCCATGCGGGCCGGGGTCTGGGCTAACAACGCCCTTTGGCCGCACCAGCTCCTCCCCCGCACCCAGGAAGTCGGACTGCTCCTGCAGCCGCCGGGTGAGCGCGTCCCGGCCGGCCGGCCCCGAAGGCCGGCCCCGAAAGGTCAGCCGAAGAGGGCCAGGATGTCTGCCCGCGCGAACATCTGCGCGGCGACCCGGGCGGAGGGGGTCCCCGCATCCGCGTCCGCGCCGGCGTCGAGCAACTCGCGGGCGACGTCCGCGTAGCCCTTGAACACCGCCCCGGCCAGGGGCGTCTGGCCCCGGTCGTTGGCGGCATTGGGGTCGCCGCCGTGCTGCAGGATCAGCCGGACAGTGTCCGGGTGGCCGTGGTAGGCCGCGAGCATGAGCAGGGAGTCCCCGGCGGCATTGGTCAGGTTGGCGGGGGCCCCCGCTGCCAGGTGGCTGCCGAGCAGCTCCGAGTTGCCTTCCCGCGCCGCGTCGAAGAGCGCATGGGCCAGGGCCAGCGTCTCGTCATCGGGTCCGCCGGCGGCGCCGGGCGGGTTATCGTCATTGCCCACGTCGTGATTGCCCACGTCGTCCTTGCTCAAATCGTCATTGCTCAATGCGTCCCCCTCAGGAATCCGGTCTGGCGCCCCACGACCTGCCCGGCGTCGGGAGCCACGATGACTTCCTGCGCCGCGGTGTAGGGCTCTTCGCCGTCAAGGACCGTCAGGACCTGGTCCGGGGCGACGGACCGCTTGATGACGGCCAGGGCCACGGGGCCCATCTCGTAGTGCTGCGCCACCGAGGTCACGGTGCCGACCTTGCGGTCGCCGGCGCGGACCTCGCTGCCGACGGTGGGCATGGTGTGCTGCGAGCCGTCGAGCTGCAGGAACACCAGGCGCCGCGGCGGGTGGCCCAGGTTGTGGACGCGGGCGATGGTTTCCTGGCCCTTGTAGCAGCCCTTGGCCAGGTGCACGGCGGTGCGCAGCAGGTCCAGTTCGTGCGGGATGGTCTTGTCATCGGTTTCCGCGCCCCACCGGGGCCGCCAGGCCGCGATGCGCAGCGCCTCGGCGGCCCAGGCGCCCGCCAGCGGCCGCCCGTCCGCCGTCGCCTCGAGGTCAGCGGCCGGGACCAGGTATTCGAACCACGGCCGTTCCAGGCCCGGGTGGGAGTCCTCGCCCACCACGGCGTAGGAGTAGCCGCCGGGGCCGACGTGCGGCCAGGGGTCCTCCCAGACGAGCAGCTGCGCCCACTCCGGGACGCGGCGGGTGGCGCCGAGCACGGCCCAGTCCGCGGAAACGTCGGCGATCTCGACCCGGAGCATGAACTTCATCCTGGTGAGCCACTCGGCCAGCGGCGCCGCCTCGGCGGCTTCGACGATCAGCCAGGTGGTCCCGCCGTCGTCCACCACCCTGGCGTCGAATTCAATCCGGCCCTGCACGCTGAGCAGCAGCAGTTCGCTCGACTGGCCGGGGGCGAGGCCGGTGAGCTGCTGGGATGACAGGGTGTTGAGCCAGCTCAGCCGGTCCGGCCCGGTGACGGTGACGACACCGCGGCAGGACAGGTCCACGACGGCGGTGCCCGCGGCCAGCGCCCGCTGCTCGCGCAGCGGCTCGCCGTAGTGGGATGCGACGCCGGCGTCGGCGCCGCCGGCCTCGACGGCGCCCGGGCGCGACAACAGGGGGCTCTTGGTAGTCATATGTAGTAGAAGTCCTCAGGGCTCAGCGGTATTCCGGATTTTCGAAGTCGAAGCGGGTGCCCGACTTCCAGGCCTCGGGAAGGTTCCCGTAGGCCGGGATGCCGCCGGCGTCCTTGAGCATCCGGGCCAGGTGGAGCAGGTTCCAGGTCATGAAGGTGGTGTTGCGGTTCGTGAAGTCGGTTTCCGGACCGCCGGAGCCTTCGTCGAGGTAGCTCGGACCGGGCCCCACCGGGCCGATCCAGCCGGCGTCGGCCTGCGGCGGGACGGTGAAGCCGATGTGCTGGAGGCTGTAGAGGACGTTCATGGCACAGTGCTTGATGCCGTCCTCGTTGCCGGTGATGAGGCAGCCCCCGGCCTTGGGGTAGTACGCCCACTGGCCCTTGGCGTTGAGCTCGCCGGAATGGGCGTAGAGCCGTTCGATCAGTTTCTTGGTCTGCGAGGAATTGTCCCCCAGCCAGATGGGTCCGGCGACGACGACGATGTCCGCCTCCCGGACGGCGGGATAGAGCCCGGGCCACTCGTCGGTTTCCCAGCCGTGCTCGCGCATGTCCGGGTAGACGCCGCTGGCGATGTCATGGTCCACGGTCCGGATGACGCGGGTGCTGACGCCCTGCTTCTCCATGATGCGCCGGCTGATCTCGATCAGGCCCTGCGTATTGGATTTCTCCGGGGACTTTTTGAGCGTGCCGTTGAAGAAGACGGCCGACAGGTCGCTGTAGTCGGACCCTGATTCATTTGATGCGGCATTCACTGTGTTGCTCCCTGCACTCGCTGCGGACAACGGAAAACGGGTGAGACCTCCAGCGCCAGCCGGCTGTTCAGCTTACTTTCTTGAGGATGGCGGAGGCGTGTGCCTCCAGGCCGCCTCCCGCCGTCGTGCCCTTGCCGGCGGCAACGTCCCAGCGCCAGAGCAGGTTCCCGTCCACGAGCCCGAAGATCCGGGTGGCCGCCGTGTATTCCTTGGAGTGGCTGCCCCGCATCACCATGTCGGTGCTGAGCTGGATCTGGGGTCCCTTGATCTGGCCGTAGTACAGCTCGGAGATCCCGCCCGGGTGCGCGATGGAGACGGAGATGTTGAAGCCGCCGTCCTCGTTCCGGAGGGCTTCGACCTCGTCGGCGCTCTTAAGCACGGGCACGATGTCAGCCGGAACCAGGCCCGGACCGCCGTCCTCTTCCCGCTGCTCGCGCTCAAGGGCCCAGAAACCGGTCTCGACCGTGAGCGGACGCAGCTTGGTGCCCTCGTCGTCGGTCAGCCAGCTCTCGGCGCGGTACTGCAGGTACGGCAGGCCGTTATGGGTGAAGGAGACGTGTTGCACGAAGTGCCCGGAATCCTCTTCCCCCGCCCCCAGCCGGCCACGGCCCTCCCACTCACCGATGAGCCAGGACAGGGGAACGATTTCGGGCGTCAGATCAGTAGGAATTTCAATCGGCACGGCAGCGACCTCTGGAAACTACAGGTTCTGGACGGGGTGCGGTTCGGGCTGTTTACCGCTGGCCCTTGAAGAGGCGCCAGACCACGAAACCGGCAAACCAGGCCATGGAAAGGCTCGCAACACCGAGCAGAACGAGGAAGAAGATTTCATATGCAAGTACGGACATGATGCCATCCTAACGCGTTAGTAGATAAGTAGTTTGTCTATGAAGTACGCCAGGGAACCGACGGCGGAGACCGGCCCCAACGCGATGCCCACGGCCGCCGGGAGGTTCAGCGGCTCACCGTGCAGGACCACCAGGCGGCGGAAGCTCACCAGCACGGCGCCCACCACAATACCCGCGACGGCGGCCGGGATGACGGCGATGTCGGAGAACACCAGCCCCGCCAGCGGGCCGGCCAGCCCGGCGCCGGCGATGCCCAGCGGGGCCACCACCCGGTCCGGCCAGCGGATCAGCCCGGCGAGGAGCGCGATGGCGGCGCTGACGGCGGCAACGAGGAACATTTCCCGGACCCCGTTGAAGCGGGAGCAGGCTATCCAGCCGGCGCCCAGGCAGGACAGCAGCACGCCGACGCAGGAACCCAGCGTCGACTCGAGCCGCTGCGCCTGGCCGGTGCCCCGGAGCAGCTGCATGACAAAGACGGCCAGCACCCCGGCCGCCAGGAACGCGGGGGTCCAGTCCAGAAATGCCGGAGCCGGCACGTAGGCGGCGGCCACCGCCGAGCCCACCCCGGGCAGGCCGATCAGCGCGGCGAGGGTCTTCTTGGCGGGGATGCCGAGGAAGTGCGGCCAGCCGATGCCCACGCCGACGGCGGTGAGCACCGCTACAGCCAGCAGGGCCTGCGGTGAGGAGTAGGCGCCGGCGACCACGGCTGCGAGCCCGGCCAGGCCGATGACGCCGATGCTCCACCACTTCACTGCTTCCCCGCCATCGTCGTACCTACGCTCATTGCGGACCCCAATTCGACTTGGCTCGTCTTCAGCAGGGCCGCGGGGCCCTGACGGATCAATCCTGCCCTATGTGACCGTTTTATGTCGCAAGGGGAGCCGCCGCCGGTGACGGGACCATGTCCAGGATGCGGCATTTGGGTATACTCGGATGAAAGCCCGGTTCAGACGCCCAACGATGCGCGGACACCCTTGGAGGAACCATGTCGCACATCCTGCTCCTGACGAACAGCACCGGATCATCGGTGGACGTCCTGCCTGCTCTGGAACTTTTGAACCACCGCGTGCATATCCTGCCCGCCGAGCCCACCGCACTGCTGGATACCGACCCCTGCGACATCGTCCTGCTGGACGCCCGCAAGGACCTGGTGGGCGCCCGCTCCCTCACCCAGCTGCTGAAGGCCACGGGCCTGAGCGCGCCGCTGATGCTGATCCTCACGGAGGGCGGCATGGCCGCTGTGTCCTCGGCCTGGGCCGTGGACGACATCGTGCTGGAGTCCGCCGGACCGGCAGAGGTCGAAGCCCGCATCCGCCTCGGCGTCGCGCGGGCCGTTCCGGAACAGGACCCCGCCCCGACGGAGATCCGCGCCGCCGGCGTCGTGATCGATGAGGCCAGCTACACCGCCCGCGTCAACGGGGCGGCACTGAACCTGACGTTCAAGGAATTCGAGCTGCTCAAGTACCTCGCGCAGCACCCGGGCCGGGTCTTCACCCGGGCGCAGCTGCTAACCGAGGTGTGGGGCTACGACTACTACGGTGGCACCCGCACGGTGGACGTCCATGTGCGGCGGCTGCGGGCCAAACTCGGCGCCGACCACGAGAACCTGATCAGCACGGTGCGCAACGTCGGCTACCGCCTGACCCTGGTCCGCCAGCCCCAGGAAGAACTGACCGAAGCCTGAGCGGACCCGCCTGGCAGATGTGGCGAATGGCGGATCAACAGCGCCCCAGCCAAGGGTGGGGCGGCGATGCGCCGCAGATGGTCGCTTGGTCTGGGTGCATGGTGGTCGGCGCCCGGACGCGCGGCGATTTGCCGGAAACGGCCGCCAAGCCAACGTGCTTAGCGGCCGTTTGCGGCAAGTGAGCGAACTTAGGGGGCCAGGCCGCCGTCGCAGGCATAAGACAGCCGGTGCGTATCGGAGAAGAGTCCGGGGCTTTCGCATCTGCGCCTGCGCCCGCGCAGTTCGTGCTTCGGTGGAGGACATACGGGTCGAACGTATCGCGGCCACCCCAGTGGTGGATCCCCCTCGCATCCTGCCCAACGAACTTACTCGGAAGAGCAGGTGAGATAACGACTATACGTCCCCGCTCCGGAACCTTCAAATCCGCTCGGGATCCGGGGCGGACGTATAGCCTTGCACCATGAGCCCTGCGCATCCGGAGAACTGGCCCGTCCTTGTCACCAGGGGAGCTGTGGCCGAACAGTTGCTGAGCGACGTCCGGGGCCTTGCGGCCGCCGCCGAGGAATCCGACGGCAACCCGCCGCTGTCCGAGCAGACCCTCGTGACGCTGCGGGCCGCCGACGCCGGTGACCACTCCCTCCTGACGCTGGCCCTGTACTCCCCCGACGACGGCGCCGGCGAAAAGCCCGGGACCGCGCAGGCCGGGACGGCGCAGGACCTGGCGGGCGTCGCCGTCGTCGTCGAGGAACCGGACGGCACGGGCGTCCTGGAGGTGGCCGTCCACCCGAGCTACCGCAACCAGGGCGTGGCGGACCGGCTCGTGCGCGAACTCAGGGACACCCGCGGCTTCGGGGGCCTGCTGGCCTGGTCCCATGGCAACCACGAGGCCGCGGCGGAACTCGCCGCAAGGTACGGCTTTGGCCCCGTGCGCGAGCTGTGGAAGATGCGGCTCAGCACGGCGGCGGCGCAACTGCCCGGCGTCGACCTGCCTGACGTTGTCCTGCCGGAGGTTGTCCTGCCTGATGTCCTCCTGCCGGCGGGTGTGACGCTCCGCGCCTTCGTGCCGGGCCGGGATGAGGACGACTGGCTTGCGGCCAACAAGGCCGCCTTCGCCCACCACCCGGAGCAGGGCAACATGACGCGTGCCGACCTGGACGCCAGGATGGCCGAGCCGTGGTTTGATCCCGCCGGTTTCCTGCTGGCCGTGGACGGCCCGGGCGCCCTCCTGGGGTTCCACTGGACCAAGGTGCACCCCCGGCATGGCGGCCACCCCGCGATCGGCGAGGTCTACGTCGTCGGCGTCACCCCGGCGGCGCAGGGCACCGGGCTGGGCAAGGCGCTGACAGTTGCCGGCATCAACTACCTTCAGGGCCTGGGGCTGCACGCCGTCATGCTGTACGTCGATGCGGACAACATTCCGGCCGTCTCCCTGTACCGGCGGCTCGGCTTCACCCGCTGGGACGTGGATGTGATGTACGGGCCGTTGCCCGGGGGCTAACCCACGCGGCGGACGGCCCGGCGTCCCGTCCGCCGCGCAGGCTCCCCGCGCGCTGATTGCTTGTAAGGTTGAAACTAAACCGCGCCGGCACTAGGAGAGACCATGCAACGGGACACTGCCCGGACAGCTACGCCGGAAACCGGGACTGCTGAACCAGCCACCGCGAAACCCGCAACCCCGGCGCCCGCAACACCCGCGGCCGCAACACCGGCGCCCGCAACCCCGGAAAACGCGACGATTCCGGCGCGTGCACGCTTCGGTTCCTCCGAGGTGCCGGCCTCGCGCGCCACCCAGGACCGGATCGACATCCCCGAGTTCGCCCCCAACCTGGAACCGGACGGCGAGATCAGCCCGGACCGGTTCCTGGACCGGGAACTGAGCTGGCTCGCCTTCAACTCCCGTGTCCTGGAACTGGCCGAAGACCCGGACCTGTACCTGCTGGAGCGGGTCGGCTTCCTGTCCATCTTCGCCTCCAACCTGGACGAGTTCTTCATGGTCCGCGTCGCCGGGCTGAAGCGCCGGATCGCCACCGGCCTCGCGGTGCCCTCCCCCGCCGGGCTGAGCCCCATGCAGGTCCTGGAGCAGATCGGCGAGGAAGCCCACCGGCTGCAGCAGCGCCATGCCCAGGTCTACGCCGAACAGATCCGCCCCGCCCTGGCCTACGAGCACATCCACCTCATGCACTGGGAGGAACTGGATTCCCAGGCCCAGGACCAGCTCAGCGCCATGTTCGCGGAGAAGGTCTTCCCGATCCTGACGCCCCTGGCCGTGGACCCGGCGCACCCCTTCCCCTACATTTCCGGGCTGTCCCTGAACCTGGCGGTGGTGGTCCGCAACCCGGTCAGCGACAAGGAACTTTTCGCCCGCCTCAAGGTCCCGGACCAGCTGCCCCGGCTGATCTCCGTGGACGGGCCCCGCGCCGGCTCCATTCCGGGCAGGGTGGCACGGTTCATCGCGCTCGAGGAAGTCATCGCCGTCCACCTGGACCAGCTGTTCGCCGGAATGGAGGTGCTCGAGCACCACACCTTCCGGGTCACCCGCAACGAAGACGTCGAAGTGGAAGAGGACGACGCCGAGAACCTGCTGCAGGCGCTGGAAAAGGAACTCCTGCGGCGGCGCTTCGGCCCGCCCGTGCGGCTCGAGGTCACCAACGACATCAACCCCAACATCCGGGCCCTGCTGATCCGGGAGCTCGGCGTCGAGGAGTCCGAGGTCTACACCGTCCCGGCCCCGCTGGACCTCCGCGGCCTCTCCGTCATCGCCGGCATTGACCGGGCTGACCTGCACTACCCCAAGCACGTCCCGCACACCTCGCTGTACCTCAACGAGTCGGAAACCTCCAAGCCGGCCAACATCTTCGCGGCCATGCGCCGGCGGGACATCCTCCTGCACCACCCCTACGATTCCTTCTCCACCTCCGTCCAAGCCTTCCTGGAACAGGCGGCCTCGGATCCCAAGGTGCAGGCCATCAAGCAGACCCTGTACCGCACCTCCGGCGACTCCCCGATCGTCGATGCGCTGGTCGACGCCGCCGAGGCCGGCAAGCAGGTGCTGGCGCTCGTGGAGATCAAGGCCCGCTTCGATGAGCAGGCCAACATCTCCTGGGCCCGGAAACTGGAGCAGGCCGGCGTCCACGTGGTCTACGGCATCGTGGGCCTCAAGACCCACTGCAAACTGTCCCTCGTGGTGCGCCAGGAAGTGGACGGGCTGCGCCGCTACTGCCACATCGGCACCGGCAACTACCACCCCCGCACGGCACGCTACTACGAGGACCTGGGCCTCCTCACGGCCAACGACCAGGTGGGCGAGGACCTCTCCAAGCTCTTCAACCAGCTCTCCGGCTACGCACCGAAGTCCACCTTCAAGAGGCTCCTCGTGGCGCCGCGCTCGGTCCGGTCCGGCCTGATCGACCGGATCGAGACGGAAATCCGCAATGCCAGGGCCGGCCTCGCCGCCCGCGTCCAGATCAAGGTCAACTCGATGGTGGATGAAGGCATCATCGATTCGCTCTACCGGGCCTCCCAGGCCGGCGTCCCGGTGGACATCATCGTGCGCGGCATCTGCTCCCTCCGCCCGGGGGTTCCCGGGCTCAGCGAGAACATCACCGTCCGCTCCGTCCTGGGCCGGTTCCTGGAGCACTCGCGCGTGTTCGCGTTCGCCAACGGCGGGAACCCCGTCGTCTACATCGGCTCGGCCGACATGATGCACCGCAACCTGGACCGCCGCGTGGAGGCCCTGGTGCAGCTCAGCAGCGGGTCTGACACGACCTACGTCCTGGACGTGCTGCGCCGCTACATGGACCCGGGCACGGCCAGCTGGCACCTGGACAACCGCGGGGAATGGACGCGCCACCACCTCGGCGAAGCGGGCCGGAACCTGGAGGATGTGCAGTCCTGGCTGCTCGCCTCCCGCTCACGGCAGCGCGCTGCTGGTCTGCGGTAGGGACTCTGGCATTGAGTAGCGATACGCTGGTTGCGGACCAGACCGACCACCCCGGCGAGGCGATAGCCGTCACCGCGGCAGGCGCGCTGCCGTGGCGCCTTGACCCGGGCGACAAGGCGAAGCTTGAGGTCCTGCTGATCCACCGCCCGCGGTACGACGACTGGTCCTGGCCCAAGGGCAAGATCGATCCCGGCGAGACCATTCCCGAGTGCGCCACCCGCGAGGTGGACGAGGAAATCGGCCTCAAGGCGCCGCTGGGCATCCCGCTTCCGCCGATCCACTACCACGTGCCCGCCGGGCTGAAGGTGGTCCACTACTGGGCCGTCGACGTCGACGGTGCCCCGCTCCTGCCGGACGGCAAGGAAGTGGACTCCGTCATGTGGTGTCCGCCGGAGAAGGCGGCCCGCCTGCTGAGCAACCCGAGCGACGTCGGCCCGCTGGACCATCTTGTGGCCGCGCATGCCCGGGGCGAACTGGAGACCTGGCCGCTGCTGATCGTCCGCCATGCCAAGGCCAAACCGCGGTCCTCCTGGAGCAAGGCCGAAGGGGACCGCCCGCTCGCTGCCACCGGAATGCGGCAGGCGCAGGCGGTCGGAAGGCTCCTGCAGAGCTGGAAGCCCGGCCGGATTGTCTCGAGCCCCTGGCTGCGGTGTGTGGCCACGATCGCCCCGTATGCCAAGGCCTCGGACGCGAAGGTGAAGGTGAAGCTGAGCGAGGCCCTCACCGAGCACCGGCACGCCCGGCACCCGCACAAGACGGCCGGCGTCGTCGAAGCCATGTTCGACAAGCAGCGGGCCGTGGCGCTCTGCACGCACCGTCCCGCCCTGCCCACGGTCCTGGCGCAGCTTGGCAAGCACATGAGCTCGCGGCTGCGGACACTGCTGCCGTCCGCGGACCCGTACCTGGCGCCGGGCGAAGTCATCGTGTGCCATGTTGCGCGGTCGAGCAAGAACAAGGTGGTGGCGGTCGAGCGGTTCAGGCCCTTCGACGACTGAGGTCCCTGACGGCGGGCGCTTAACAGTGGGCGCTTAACAGTGCGCGGGACCCGGCGGAGACCTCAGTAGACTGGGACGGTGAGCATTCCAACGCCCTATGAAGACCTGCTGCGTGATGTCCTGGAACACGGCACCCACAAATCCGACCGCACCGGGACGGGCACCATCAGCGTGTTCGGCCGCCAGCTGCGCTTTGACCTGGGCAAGAGCTTCCCCCTGATCACCACCAAGCGCGTCCATTTCAAGTCCGTTGCCGTGGAGCTGCTCTGGTTCCTGCGCGGGGAGTCGAACGTGAAGTGGATGCAGGACCAGGGCGTCACGATCTGGAACGAATGGGCCGACGCCGAGGGTGAACTCGGCCCGGTCTACGGCGTCCAGTGGCGCTCCTGGCCCACCCCCGACGGCGGCCATATCGACCAGATCGCGGAGCTGGTGGAGAACCTCAGGGCCAATCCGGATTCCCGCCGCCACATCGTGTCGGCCTGGAACGTTTCGGAACTCAAGAACATGGCGCTCCCCCCGTGCCACGCGTTCTTCCAGTTCTACGTGTCCGACGGGAAACTCTCCTGCCAGCTGTACCAGCGTTCGGCGGACACCTTCCTGGGCGTGCCGTTCAACATCGCGTCCTACGCGCTGCTGACCTGCATGCTGGCCCAGCAGACGGGCCTGGAACCCGGCGAATTCGTCTGGACCGGCGGCGACGTCCACATCTATGACAACCACATGGACCAGGTCCTCAAGCAGCTGGCCCGCGAACCCTACGACTACCCTCAACTGAGAATCACCCGCAAACCGGACTCCATCTTCGACTACACCCTCGATGATTTCGAAGTGGTCGGATACCAGCACCACCCGACGATTAAGGCCCCGATAGCCGTATGAGCAACCACGAAAACCCGCAGCAGGACCCGGCGCCCACCCCCTTCACCGAGGACCTGGCAGCTTCGCTCACCGGCCTCGGCGTGATCTGGGCCCAGACCAGCACCGGCGTCATCGGCAAGGACGGCGGAATGCCGTGGCAGCTGCCCGAGGACATGAAACACTTCGCCCGGCTCACCACCGGCCACCCGGTCATCATGGGCCGGAAAACCTGGGAATCCTTCCCGGAGAAGTACCGCCCCCTCCCCGGCCGCACCAACATCGTCATCACCCGCCAGGAGGGCTGGGGCGGCACGCCCGGGGCCGAGGGCGCCACCGCGGTGAAGTCCCTCGACGATGCGCTGCTCGAGTCCCAGTTCGCGCCCGGCCACGACATGGTCTGGATCATCGGCGGCGGCAACATCTTCGCCCAGTCGATGGACCTCGCCGACGTCGCCGTGGTCACCACGATCGATTCCACGGCCGAAGGCGACACCTTCGCCCCGGAACTCGGCTATGACTGGACCACCGGCGCGTCCCTGCCCTCCGACGGCTGGCTGACCGCCGCCAACGGCACCCGCTACCGCATGACCCAGTGGCGCCGGACCAAGGGCTAGCAATGCTGAAAAAACCCGAAACCCTCTTCGTCCTGGGCTACATGCTGCTGCCCCTGCTGGCGCTGCTCTCCGCGGTTGTGGGGCTCACCATGATCCTGGGCGGCAACAAGATCCTCGGGGCGGTCGTGCTGGTGGTGGTGACCCAGGTCTTCACGTTCGGCGCCGTCTTTGCGCTGCGCAAGCGGAAATCGGCGCTCCTGCTAGAGCAAGGCACAGGGCAAGGCACTAAGCCGGCGCCGTAACCGACTGCGCTCCCGGCGCTCCAAAGTCTAAACTGGGCCAATGACTACAGCAGCTACTCCGTCCGTTGGACTGGTCGGTTGGCGTGGCATGGTCGGCTCCGTCCTGATGCAGCGCATGCAGGACGAGGGCGACTTCGCCAACATCAACCCCGTATTTTTCTCCACCTCGAACGCCGGAGGTGCCGCCCCGTCGTTTGCCGGTCCCGCCGGCGGCGACGCAGGCAAGCTCGAGGACGCGTTCGACGTCGACACCCTGGCGAAGCTGCCGATCATCGTCACCGCCCAGGGCGGCGACTACACCAAGCAGGTCCACGGCGAGCTGCGCGGCCGCGGCTGGGACGGGCTCTGGATCGACGCGGCCTCCACCCTGCGCATGAACGACGACTCCATCATCGTGCTGGACCCGGTGAACCGGGACGTCATCGACGCCGGCCTTGCCGGCGGCGTGAAGGACTACATCGGCGGCAACTGCACCGTCTCGTGCATGCTGATGGGCCTCGGCGGCCTGTTCCGGAACGGCCTCGTCGAGTGGGGCACCTCCATGACGTACCAGGCGGCTTCCGGCGGGGGTGCCCGGCACATGCGCGAGCTCCTGAGCCAGTTCGGCACGCTCAACGCCGAGGTCAGCAGCGAACTGGAGGACCCGGCGTCGGCCATCCTGGAAATCGACCGCAAGGTCCTCGCGCACCAGCGCACCGACATCGACGCGACCCAGTTCGGCGTCCCGCTGGCCGGCTCCCTGATCCCGTGGATCGACGCGGACCTCGGCAACGGCCAGTCCAAGGAAGAGTGGAAGGCCGGGGTGGAGACGAACAAGATCCTCGGCACCTCCGGGGCCGACCACATCATCATGGACGGCCTGTGCATCCGGATCGGCGCCATGCGCTCCCACTCGCAGGCGCTCACGCTCAAGCTCCGCGAAGACATCCCCGTCGCCGAGATCGAGGCGCTGCTGGCCAAGGACAACGAGTGGGCCAAGGTGGTGCCCAACACCAAGGATGCCTCGATGGCGGACCTCACCCCGGTGGCGGCGTCCGGGACCCTGGACATCCCGGTGGGCCGCATCCGCAAGCTCGAAATGGGCCCGGAGTACATCAGCGCGTTCACCGTGGGCGACCAGCTCCTGTGGGGCGCCGCCGAACCGCTGCGCCGCATGCTCAACATCGCCACCGGCACCCTCTAGACGAGTAATTCCAAGGGGTCTTCCTGGCGTGGCTTTGACGGTAGCGGGCAAGGGTGTCCAGAATCGGCGTACCCTACGTCGAACTTGGAGGCTCACGTGGAAACCGATCTGGACACCCTTGCAACAGCATTCTATGCCGCCGCCGATGACCTGCTGAAGGCGCATCCGGAACGGGTCCCGGCCCGGCCCCGGATCGGGATCAGCCCGCGGATCACCGATGCCGAGCTGATCACGCTGGCCGTGATGCAGGCGTTGCTTGGCTTTACCAGCGAGGCCCGGTGGCTGCGCCATGCCCGCACAGCCCTGCGCACGATGTTCCCGTATCTGCCGGGCCAGTCCGGGTACAACAAGCGGCTGCGCCGGCTCTTTCCGACCATGAACTGGCTCATTGGCGTGCTGACGGAATGGAATGACATCTGCTGTGACGATGTCTGGGTGGTCGATTCGACCCCGGTTGAATGCGCCCGGTCCAAGGAAACCGTCCGCCGCTCGGAAATGGCCGGGTGGGCCGAATACGGCTACTGCGCCTCCCACAGCCGGTATTTCTGGGGCCTGCGCCTGCACCTGGTCTGCACCCTGCACGGGCTGCCCATCGGGTACGCCCTCACCGGGGCCAAGGCCGACGAACGCCAGACCTTCCTGGACATCCTCGCCGGGACCCCGGCGATGGCCAGGGTCCGTGCCGACGGGCACCGCCAGATCCTCATCGGGGACAGGAACTACTACGGTGCCGGGTTCGAAGAAACGATCGACCAGGCCGGGATCGAGCTGCTCCGCCCTGCCCGCACGGGGGAAGAACCACGGGCAGGATCCCGGTTCTTCAAGCCCCTGCGGCAGATCATCGAATCCATCAACGACACCCTCAAAGGCCAGCTCGACCTCGAACATCACGGCGGCCGCATCCCGGCAGGCGTCACCGCCCGGATCATCCAGCGCCTGCTGGCCATGACCGCGGCGATCTGGCACAACGACCATACGGGACAGGCCGTCCGCCGCTCACTCACCGCCTACGACCACTGACCCCTTGGAATTACTCGTCTAGGACTTTCCCGAAGCCAGGAATTTCCGGTACTTCGCGGCCTGCAGCCCAAAGGACTTTTGGGCGGCAGGCCGCAGTCCGTTAAGCGTGTCGAAGGGTTCGGGCACGACGGCGGCGCCCGCGCCGTTCCCTGCCACCGCCCAGGTGCCGACCACCTCGCCGCCGGCCACAATGGTCCGCTTGAACATCCCGTTGCCGCCGGGCACGATCTTGTTCGAATGCTCGGCCGGGAGCACGAGCGAGCGGTCCGCGTAACCCAGCAGGAACTCATCAAAGCCCGGCAGTGCCAGCACCGAGCGTGCGCCGGGGACGGCGCCGTCGAGCAGTGCGGCCGTCGCCGGCGAGAGCCAGTAGCTGGTCCCCTCGAATTCGAGTTCCACCAGTTCCTGCCGCACGCCGGCCAGGGCGGCGCGGACCTCCGTCAGCGGGATGCCGGACCACCAGGCGAAATCACGTTCCGTGGCAGGCCCGTGGCTGCGCACATAGCGCAGCAGCAGCTCGGAAATACCCGCCCCGCGGTCCAAGGTCCTGGACTCCGTGATCCACTCGTCAAATGCCACCACCAGTTGCTGCTTGCCCCGCAGCGGGCCCTGCACGAGCCAGCCGCGCTGGCAGAGGATTCCGAGCAGGTGGATCCCGCGCTGGCCCGCCGTGGACTGGCCGGCCGCCTGGAAGGCCTGGAACAGCTCCTCGCGTGTGGCCGCTCCGCCGCCGGAGACCAGCCGCAGCGCCGCCCCGCGGGCGGCCTCGACGTCATCGGAGGTGATTCCCAGCTGCCGGTGGCGTCCGGCCCTGCCTCGGATCAGGCGCTCGGAGGTGAGAGCCAGCATCCACCGCAGGTCCTCGGGGGCGAGCAGGTGCAGGGTGCCGCGCATCGGCCAGGAACGGACAATCTCTCCGCGGTCCAGGGCCGCACGGATGTCCCCGATGCCGGCGCCCGGGACCCGCTGCCCGACGGCCCACAGCGCCCCCTGGAGGTCCTGCGCCTGCATGGCGGCCATCCACCGCACGGCGTTCGGGACGGTCCTGCTGCCCGGCAGTCCCGGCAGTGCCTGCAGTGCCTGCGGGGTGTCCAGCAGTCCCTGCGAGGCGAGCCGCAGCCGGCCCATGATCCCGCGGCTGAGGCGGGTGCGCCCCCTGACTCCAGGGCTGGGCCGGCGCGCTGTTACTGCCATGGACCCATCGTAGGACCGGGGGCCGACAATCGCATGCTCCTGCTCGCGCACCGGCTGCTCACAGCCGCCGTCCAGCAGGCTTCCCTACCCTTGAGAGATGACCATGAGTGAGATGTGGCCGCAGCTGCGGCCCCTGTGCAGGAAGCTGGCCCTGCTGGGCTGGGCCGCCAGCGCTGCCGGCATGGCCGCCGGACTCGCCGTCGCGATCGCGAGCGGCACCCGTCTCTCCCCCATGATGAGCACCATGCAGCTGGTGGCCGGAGTGTGCATGGCGGTGTCCGTGGCGAGCTTCGTCACGGCGGCTGCGCTCCAGCCCCGGTCCGCAGCGCGGCGGCAGGACGGGCTGCGGGACCGGGATCTCCGGCCCGGTGATCTCCCCCACCATGATTTCCGGCATAGTGATTTCCAGCACGACGCCGGCGAGTTCCCGGCAACGGTGCAGAGTTTCCTGCTCGGCTCGCTCGCGCTGCTGGTTGGCGCCGTCGCTTTCGCAGGCGCAGGGCTGGTGCTGCAGAGCGGCCCCAGCGCCCAGTCGGTGGCGTTCTGCCAGGTCTTCCTGCTCGGCGCGGCTGCGTCCGGCTTCACCTTTATGCTGTTCAGCAGGCTCGTGCCGCCCCGCGGCAGGAACCAGGCCTAGGAGACGTCGGGGCAAAGGCAGTACGTCACCCGGTTCCACGGTTCGTGGCCAGGGGACGCAAAGCGCTCCTCGATGCGACAATTCCCTGGCGCGGCCGGTATTCCGGCTCTTCCCGACGCCGGAGTTTCCCCAGGTTTGGCGGCCGCGCCCGGCGGGTCGGCCAGAACGCCCGGTGATTCCCAGCGTCGTGGTTTCAAAGCTGGTGAAATTCAGCACGCACCTCTGAGCGGGGCAAGTTTTCGGCCGGCCAGGAGCCGGAACCCGGCTCTAGAGTTCGACGCCGATCAGCAGCGGCTCGGGGTGCAGCTCGATCCCGAAGCGTTCGACGACGCCGCGGCGCACCGCGCGGGCGATGGCCAGCAGGTCCGCGGTGCTCGCCCCGCCGCGGTTGGTGATGGCGAGGGTGTGCTTGGTGGACAGCGAGGCCCGTCCGCCGGACACGCTGTCCGGCTCAAGCCCGTAGCCCTTGCCGAAGCCGGACTTCTCGATCAGCCAGGCCGCCGAGAGCTTCACCAGCCCGTCCGCGCCGGCCGGGTAGCGGGGAGCGCCCTCCGGAAGCCGGTCCGCGACGCCGGCCGGAACGATCGGATTCGTGAAGAAGGATCCGGTGGAGTAGGTGTCCCGGTCCGCCGCGTCCCACACCATGCCCTTGGACGCGCGGAGCCGGAGCACCTCGCGCCGGACGTCATTGGAGTAGGCCCGCCGGCCCGGCTCCACGCCCAGCGACCGGGCCAGCTCGGCGTAGCGGACAGGGGCGCTCATCCGGCCCAGCGGCAGCTGGAACTCCACGGTGAGCACCACATAGCGCGGCGAGCCGCCGACGGTGTTCTGTTTCAGCACGGAGTCCCGGTAGCCGAATTTCAGCTCCGAGTTCGTGAAGGTCCGCACGGCGTTGCGTTCCCGGTCCCAGGTGCGCACCGCGGCGATCGTCTGCGAGACGTCGGAGCCGTAGGCGCCGACGTTCTGCACCGGGGTGGCCCCGGCGGCGCCCGGGATGCCGGACAGCGCCTCGATGCCGGACCACGCGTGCAGCACGGCGTGCCCCACGAAGTCGTCCCAGTTATGCCCGGCCTGCACCACGACGGCCGCCCCGCCACAGGAGTCCTCCGCGTCGACGGTGAACCCCTCCGAGGCGATCTTCAGCACCGTGCCGGGGAACCCGTCGTCGGACACCAGCAGGTTGGAGCCGCCGCCGATGATCAGCAGGGGCTCTGCGGCGGCGTCGGCCGAACGGACGGCGTCGATGACTTCGGCCTCGGTGCGGGCTTCGAGGTAGCTGCCGGCGGGACCGCCGACGGCGGCCGTGGTCAGGGCGGAAAGCAGAGTCTGGGTCACCTGACCAGCCTAGCCGGGATCGCGTGCCTGCCTGAAAGGCAGGACACTGCAGCCGCCGGCTACACCGGCAGCTTGCGGGCCACCGGGGAGAGCAGGAAGCTGACCACCAGCATCACCATGACGGCCAGCAGCGAGTGCAGGATGCCCACGTGTTCGGCCAGCAGGCCCAGTAGCGGCGGACCGCAGAGGAACGCGCCGTACCCGATCGTGGAGACCACGGAGACCCGCGCGGCGGCCCTGGCCGGATCGTCGGCGGCGGCGGACATGCCCACCGGGAACCCCAGCGAGGCGCCCAGCCCCCAGACGGCGAGCGCCACGAAGGCCAGCCATGGGACGGGGGCGAAGACGAACAGGCCAAGGCCCAGGACGGCGAGGGCGGCGCACCAGCGCATCACCGGGACGCGGCCGAAGCGGTCCAGGACGAGCGTCCCGGCGAAGCGGCCCACCGTCATGAACGTGACGAACAGGCCGTAGCCCGCGGCCCCGGCGGCCTCGGACTGGCCGTGGCCGTCCGCGAGCGCCAGCGCCACCCAGTCCCCCGCCGCGCCTTCGGCCAGGGCCAGCCCCAGCACGAGGACGCCCAGCAGGAGCGTCCGGCGGTCCCGCCAGGCCTGCGCGATCTGGCGCTTGTTGTCCAGTGGTTCCGCGGCCGTGCCGGTGTCCGGACGGATGACGGGCAGCGGGCCGGTGGACGGGTCCTCGAAGGTGTCCGGTCTGGCCGGCTTGAAGCCATGGTCCTGCAGCGGCGTGATGTCGGCGCGGAACCAGCGGGCGGCCGTGGCCACGGAGCCGGCCACGATCGCGCCCACCGCGGCCAGATGCCAGAAGACCGGGACCCCGGCCCCCGCGGCCCAGGCGCCCAGCCCGGCGCCCGCGACGGTCCCGAGGCTGAAGGACCCGTGCAGCCGGGGCATGATGTGCCGGCCCACCGCCCGTTCCACCGCGGCGCCCTCCACATTGGAGGCCGTATTCCAGCTGGCGGTGCCCAACCCGATGACGGCCAGGCCCGCGGCGACCGCGAGCGGGCTGGCGAGCACGGAGGTGCCGAAGCCGGCCAGGACGAGTCCGGCGCCGACCATGATGCTGCCGATCCGGATGGTGCGCCGGGAGCCGAAGCGCAGCACGATCAGGCCCGAGGCGGAGACGGAGATGAAGGAGCCCACCGTCATGCACAGCAGCAGCAGCCCGACGGTGCCCGGGGTCAGCTCGAGGCCGTTGCGGATCGCCGGCAGCCGGGACACCCAGCTCGCGAAGGCAAGGCCGCTGAACCCGTAGGCGGCAACCACGGCATTGCGCCACGCCGTGACTTCGGCGGCCTGGGGAGCGCGCCGGCTCACCGCACGCCCCAAGCGCTCAGCCCAGCCTGACGACGGCCTGCGCCTTCACCAGCACCTTCTGGCCGGCCGAGACGACGGTGAGGTCCACGCGGGCGGTGCCCGCCTCGGCGTCGAGCGCGCCGATGGCGCCGCTGACCTCGATCACGGCGCCGGGTTCCGGCGTTCCCGTGGTGTCGGCCACCGGGACGGGCTTGGTGAAGCGGGTCTGGAAATCCACGACGGCGGCGGGGTCGCCCGCCCAGTCGGTCACGAGCTGGACGGCCGCACCCATGGTGAACATGCCGTGGGCGATGACGCCGGGCAGCCCGACGCCGGTGGCGAAGGCCCCGTTCCAGTGGATGGGGTTGAAGTCCCCGGACGCGCCGGCATACTTGACCAGGTCCGTGCGGGTGACCTCGATGCTGCGGCTGCCGATGTCCTGGCCGACCGTGAGTTCTGAAAATTTGGGGCTCGTGGATGCAAGGCTCATGGCTACTGTCCCTCTCCGCGGACCAGGATGGATGAGGTGGCGGTGGCGACTGCCGCGCGGGAACCGCCGGCGGCGCCGTCGGTGGCTTCTCCAGGGGCAAGCGCGAAGATTTCCGAGCGGGTGGTGATCATTGCCCCGCCGCCCATGGCGCGGACGCCGTCGACGTGCAGCTCGGCGACGAGCCGGTCACCGGCGACGATGGGGCGGTGGTGGACGAAGCGCTGGTCGGCGTGGACCACGCGGGAAAAGTCGATGCCGGACTCGGGATCCTCGATCAGCTGGGCGTCGGCGCGCTGGGCGATGATGATGGCGAAGGTCGGCGGCGCCACGAGGTCGCTGTGGCCGAGGGCGGCGGCCGCGTCGACGTCGAAGTGGGCCGGGTGCGTGGCCTTGACCGCGCGCGCGAACTCGCGGATCTTCTCGCGGCCGACGTCGTACACCTCTGCGGCAGGGTAGCTGCGCCCCTGCAGGTCCGGATTGATAGTCATGGTTCAAGCCTAGTGCCACGCCTCCGGCGGCCGTCCCTGACACTCCTGCACGGCCCAGCACCGGAATGGTATGATGAAAACATCAATCCATCAACCCAGTTGTTCCGCCGCGGCTGCGGAGCAAGAGAGCCCAGGCCAGCCATGATTTCAGCGGCGCAGACCCCTTTGTACGAGATCAAGGCGAACCTTTTCAAGGCCCTCGCCCATCCGGCCCGGATCCGGGTGCTGGAACTGCTGGCCGCCGCCCCGGACGTCGCGGCGCCGGTCAGCTATCTCCTGGCCGAGACGGGCCTTGAGGCCTCCCATCTGTCCCAGCACCTGGCGACTCTCCGCCGGCACGGGGTGGTGACCTCTGTCCGGTCAGCGAATGCCGTCACCTACCGGCTGGCCCACCCGAAGATTTCAGAACTGCTGGCCATAGCCAGGATCTTCCTCCTGGACCGGCTGGCCGGCTCCAACGAGCAGTTGCGGCTCGCGCAGGAGTTGCCGGACGGGCATCTCCAGGGCTCCGCCTCGTGAGGGGCACATTCCCCGCACGGTTCCTGCCGTCCCGCCGCGACTACGACGGCCTGCGCTCCTCCTGGAAGACGGACCTGCTCGCCGGGATAACGGTGGGCATCGTGGCCCTCCCGCTGGCCCTCGCCTTCGGTGTGAGCTCGGGCGTCGGGGCCGAGGCCGGGCTGATCACCGCCGTGGTGGCCGGCCTGGTGGCCGCCGTCATGGGCGGCTCGCATGTCCAGGTCTCCGGGCCCACCGGTGCCATGGTGGTGGTCCTGGCCCCGGTGGTCGCCACCCACGGCGTCGGCAGCATCGCCCTGGTCTCGCTGCTGGCGGGGCTGCTGGTCATCATCCTGGGCATCAGCGGTCTGGGCCGGGCCGTGGCCTTCATCCCGCGGCCGGTGGTGGAGGGCTTCACCCTCGGCATCGCCTTGATCATCTTCCTCCAGCAGGTTCCGATGGCGACCGGCACGCAGGGAATCCCGGGCCACAACACCCTGCTGGCGGCGATCGAGAGCGCTTCCAGGGCCACGGCGCCGATGGTCCTGCAGACGCTCGGCGTCGTTGTGGGGGTTGCGGCCGTGATGTTCCTGCTCCCCAGGCTGCACAAATCCCTGCCGGCGAGCCTGATCGCGGTGCTGCTGGCCACTGTCGCATCCGAACTGCTCCGGCTGGACATCCCCCGGATCGGCGGGCTGCCGCATTCCCTGCCGGCGCCCTCGGTACCCTCCCTTGATCCTTCCGCACTCGGCGGGCTGCTCATGCCCGCGGTGTCCATCGCGACCCTGGCCGCCATCGAATCCCTGCTCTCGGCCCGGGTGTCCGCCGGCATGGTCGGCCCGGACGGCCGGCCCAGCGGGGCCTACAGCCCGGACCGCGAGCTCACGGGGCAGGGGCTGGCTTCCGTCGCGGCAGGGTTCTTCGGCGGCATGCCGGCCACCGGCGCGATCGCCCGGACCGCCGTCAACGTCCGCTCCGGCGCCAAGACCCGGCTCTCCGCGATCGTGCACGCCCTAGTGTTGCTGGCCATCATCTACCTCGCGGCCGGACTCGTCGGCAGGATCCCGCTGGCGGTCCTGGCCGGCATCCTGATGGTGACGGCAACACGCATGGTTTCAAGACACACGGTCACCGCCATCCTGCGCTCTACCCGCGCCGACGCCTTCGTGTTCATCCTGACCGCCATCATCACCGTGGCCTTCGACCTGATCGTGGCCATCGAGATCGGGTTTGTCGCCGCTGCCATCTTCACGTTGCGGAAGTTCGCCTCCCTGAGCGGGGTGCAGCGCGAGGAAATTCCGGGGGTACCCGTTCCCGGGGACGAGCACATTGCCGTCTTCCGGCTGGAGGGGGCCATGTTCTTCGGTGCCGCCGAACGGGTGCTGCAGGAAATCAGCAGGGTCAAGGACATCCAGGTGGCCATCATCCGGCTGTCACAGGTGCGGATGCTCGATGCCACGGGCGCCCACACCCTGGTTGAGGTCATCTCGGCCCTGGAGTTGAGGGGCGTCACGGTCCTGCTCAAGGGGGTCCAGCCGCAGCATCTGGAGCTCGTGACCAACGTCGGGGTGATCCGCTCGCTGCGGCACCACAAGCACCTGTTCACCGCCCTGCCCGCGGCCGTGGAGCACGCCCGGAGCCATGTCCGGCGGAACGCGGCTGTCAGCGCTTGAGGTTCTTCCGGATCGTCTGGCCGCGGACAACGATTCCCGCGATGTGCAGGATCAGCCCCAGACCGATCACCGGCAGGGACGCCACGGCCAGGCCCTGGTTGTGGGAGGTGTTGCCCACGATGTTCAGGATGATGCCGAGGGCAATCAGACCCATGGCGCTGAAGACGAGCACCTTGTAGGTGGTTGTCGCGGAGGCCCAGAATTCGTTCAGCACCGTGCCAGTCTACCGGCGCTCACCAAAAGACCCCGTGGACCGGATATCGGATATCGGCCACGGGGTCTCCCCAGTTCGTTCGGGTGCGGCTACAGCGCCGGCTGCACCCCAAAGGCCACCGCGAGCTTCATGATCTTCTCGGCGCGGCCCAGGCGCGGCAGGTCGGATCCGTCGCGGATCACGCGGCCGCTGGCCTCGAAGTCGGCCATGAAGTCCGTGGCCCAGGCGACGTCCGACGGCGTGGGGCTGATGACCTCGTTGATGATGGACGTCTGGTCGATGGCCAGGCAGAGCTTGCCGGTCATGCCCATCATGACGGTGATGGCGGTCTGCTCGCGCAGGATGGGGTGGTTCGTTCCCACCGTGGGCCCGTCGATCGGGCCGGGCAGGTTGCCGACGCGGCTGGCCACCACCAGCTTGGCACGCGGGTAGGCCATTGCCTCGGGGGTGGCCGCCATGCCGGTGTCGCGGCGGAAGTCGCCCGAGCCGAAGGCCAGGCGGAACGCGCCCTGGGCCCTGGCGATGTGGTTGGCTTCCTCGATGCCCAGGGCCGACTCGACGAGCGCGATGACCGGGGTCTTGCCGTCCATGCGGTGGAAGCTTTCGGTGACCTGGTCGGCGGACTCGGTCTTGGCGAGCATGACGCCCAGCAGTCCCGGGGTGCCGCGGAGCCCGGCGAGGTCATCGGCCCAGAAGGGGCTGGTCGCGTCGTTGATGCGGACCCAGGCGCTGCCGCCGGCGGTCAGCCAGTCGACGACGTGTTCACGCGCGGCGTCCTTCTGGGAAGGGTCCACGGCGTCTTCGATGTCAAGGACGACCGCATCCGCGCGTCCGGCGGCGGATTCGGCGAACAGCTCGGGTTTCATTGCGTTGACCAGCAGCCAGGAGCGGGCGATCTCGGCCGGGATGTTGCGGTGGGGCCGGACGGTTCCGGCGGTGGTGGTAGACGTCATGTATCTACGCTAGCCGCACCGGGGTACCTCCAGCCAAGTATTCCGGCCATCCGGGGGACCAATACGACCAAAATCACGCAACGACGGCGGTATCTGAGGCTAACCGCCGGGAACAGCCGCCGGGCTCCCTCGGTCCAGGACATGGAGCAGCCTCGCGAATTCGGAGCAGTCTTCCCCTGCGCCTTCATTACGGCAGGTCTCTGTGTCCATGGCCCGGGACAATTCATCCTGGCTCAGCCGGGACAACGCCCAGCCGAGGGGAGGGTCGATTCTCGGATGGCGGTCGGGAGCCAGCACGACGGTGCTCTTGCCTCCCAGCCTGCTCTTAAGCTCCTTAGAGGCCGCCGCGCACTCCCCGGAAGCAGGGCCACAGACGTCGTCGTCCGACGCAAGTCTCTGCAGCCAGCTGCTGGCGTCCGACTGGAGATTCTTGGCGCTGATGCCCAGCAGGGGAACAGCAAGTTCCCCTGCTGCCCTTGGCGGTCCGGTGAGGACATCAGCCCCGCGTGAGTTCCGGACATACAGGAAGACCGGCGCGAAATACGTCCCGCCGGCACCCACCGTCAGGTTGTGCTGCCTGAGTTCCTCCTGGAACAGCGGCCAGACGTCATTAACCGTGCCGAGCCCGGATCCTTCGGAGTAGCCGCCATCGATGGCCTGGTAGGAATTGCCCGGGGAACACCCGGATTCGGACCGGTAGGGGACCCTGCCTGCCGGCGAGATGATGGGAAACCGTGCGGAAATCATCGCAGCCGTCGACCACGACATGGCCAGGGGGCAGGCGTCCTGGCTCATCAGGTCGATGGAAAGTGGCGTCCCGCCATTGCGGCAACTCGCGTCCTTGGCAACACCGGTTCTCGCGGCGGAGCTCCCGTCAAGATCGATTTGGCTGATGAGGAGGCGGCATCCGATCCCGGACGCCGTGGAGTTCAGAATCAACGCACCGGTTGGGCCCGTCTGCGAGTCAGCAGGCCGCCAGGGTTCCGCCAGCTTCTTCGCCGCAGATTCCCAGGCCCGCTCCATGAGGGCGGCCCGGTCCTGCCAACCGTTCCGGTCATCGGCGGCTACCAGGAGGCCGGTCCCCGCGGCGACCATGTCCCTTGTGAGCGTCCCGGCAACTCCGACGGCCAGTGCATCCGGAGCAGCCATGCGGGTCACGAGGGCCAGCGGTGTCACACGGGTCCGCTGTGCTTCTTCCCCGTAGAGCTGCGCTACGACCAGGCCCAACGAGCCGCCGCTCACGCCGCTTGATAGCACCACGGACGTGGACCCGCACCGGTGCGACGCAAGTTCCGTGAAGGCGCTGGCAATCCAGACGGCCGCCCGGATGCCGCCGCCCTCGGCGGCCACGAAAATCACGGGACGGACCTTGGCCGCTGTCCCGGGAACGGAAATGGCGCAGCCGCCATTCGAGGCGGTCCACCGCCTAAAGTACTCATCCAGTTCCAGCCGCCTTTCGTTGGCCGAAGTGGGGCTCGATTGGCGGATCGCGTGCACGCGGCTGTCCCCTCCGTTGATGGACGTTACGACGAGGGTCAGGAGGATCAGGGTCACAATGGGGTTGGCCCGCAGGCCGAACTTCTCGAAAACCGGCATTGCCCGCTGTTCCTGCAGCTGGACTACGAGAAAACCAATGGCGATCGTCCATGCGAGAACACTGAGAACCGCGGTGGCAGGAACCCCGACCGTCCGTGCGGCCCAGTCCGGCGCCGCCTCGTACCATCCCAGCACCAGGCAGGAGACTGCCAGCGATGCCCAGGAAGCGTTCCTGGACAGTTTTCCGGATGCCACCCGCGGATCGAGAAGGCCTGCGAGCGGCCCGGTTGTTGTTGACGTCCATGTCCATCGCAGCAGCCGCGTGCCGGCGAAGAACCCGAAAAGCACAGCCAGCCATCCGAGGCCAAGGAAGACCGGCGGCCATCCCCAGTCCAGGTGCCATCCGCTCACTGCAGCCAATGCCAGCGGAGCCGAAAATGACCGGATGAGCGCCATGCCCGATACGACGAGGAACAGGCAGGCCAGTGCGTCGCCGCAGCGCCACACGGCGACGGCCCGCCCCCGGTCGCGCGTCCGGGGTGTTGGCTCGACGGAGGGGCTGACTGCCTTGATCAGCCATGAGGCAAGCACAACTGCAATCGGAATACCAATGACGACGAGCATCCCGACGCCCGGGGGCTCCGGAAGCCGCCGCGCCAGGGCGGCCGCGCTGAGTCCGGCGACCAGGAGCATAGGACCGTATGCCCACCACCACACGCTGGGCGCCTTCTTCGGTGCTGACTTCGCGAACAGTGCCCACGCCAGCTCAGACCTCCGCCTCCCGAGCACAAACAGACCCGCAGTCCCCGCCAGCACGGTGGCCCATGCCCACCACCAGTGGGCTTCCCCCAGACCCTGGGCAGCCCAGGACCTCTGCGCGTCCGGAAGCTGGTCGCTGACACCGGGGATGGGCAGCAGGGCCATCGCCGCGATGCCGGCGACCGCAGCAAGGTTCAGCCGGTGGAAGAGCAACGCCCGATAGACACCCTTCAACCGCCTCCGCAACCGCCGCCGCAGGACCTCATCGGCCCAGGCGAACAGCACCACGGCCAGCAGAGCGGCCCATTTGGCGTAGGCGGCAAGCCAAAGCGGTGCGTTCAGGAATGGGATCCCCGGATGCCCCGCGGAAAACACCATGAACACGGACTCGACGGCTTCGCAGGCGAATTCGAAGATGACCAGGCGCGTCACCCACTTCCGGCCACGGAAAATCCCCCGGAGCAGCAGGAAATAGCTCAGCGCGAACAACAAATCGACCGCCGCGTAGATGACCAGCAGCCCCGCGACCTCCGGGACGGCGGCCGGATGCAACCGGGCCCAGATGTCCCACGAGTCCCGCCGCGCATACGCCTCCAGCCCCTGCAGGCCGGCCGCTGACCGGCCCGCCCCGCCGTCCTGGGGTGCGGCTCCTTCAATGAGCCGGTCCAGCTCCGTCAAGGTGATCCAGAGCGAAATGGCAACAACTGTGAGCGTCGGGAACTTCCACCGGAAGATCCATCCGGCGTAGGCGGGCAATGGAGCGGCCGGCGCCACCTGTCCGTTCCCCATGACAACCCCCGCGTTGGATGCCGATCGCGCCGCGCCAGCGGAGACCCTGGACGCGTGGTTGAATCCTGCCCCCGCGATTTCGGCGTGTCAATCAATGTAAGTAACTGTTTTGCGGGCACGCCGCCGGGCTACGGGATGTCGCTGCCGCGTGCGGTGATCCAGAGCCGGTACCACTGCGCCCGGGTCATGGCCGCGGCCACCGCGGCGGCGCCGGCACAGGCCCTGATCCGGCCGGGGTTGGCGGTGCCGATCACCGGGGCGATCCCGGCCGGGTGCTTCATCAGCCAGCCCAGCAGGATCGATTCGCCGGTGGTTCCCTGCTCCGCGGCCAGGGCGGCCACGAGGGCCGCCGTGGCCGAGTCCGCCGCCGTCGGCATGGCGGCCGGGGCTCCGGTGTACAGCCCGCGGGCGAGCGCGCCGTAGGCCTGCACGGTGATGCCCTTGCGGACGCAGTGCTCCACCGTGCCGTGCGGGAAGCTGAAGTCCGTGCCGTCGGCATGGTTGACCAGCACGGTGCTCTCCAGCCAGGCCCGCGCCAGCAGGCTCATTTCCAGCTGGTTGGCGACCACCGGGGTCTCCAGCCGGTCCTGCAGCATCTCGATCTGCGGCCCGGACATGTTGGACACGCCGACGGCCCGCACCTTGCCTTCCGCCATCAGCTGCCCGACGGCGGACGCCACCTCCGCGGGGTCCATGAGCGGATCGGGGCGGTGCAGCATCAGCACGTCCACGTAGTCCGTGCGGAGGCGTGCCAGGCTTTCGTTGACCCGTTCCAGGATGGCGCCGCGGCTCAGGTCGTAGTACGTCCCGAGCCCCTGCTCGTTGAGGCGGATCCCGCATTTGGTCTGCAGCCGGATCCGTTCCCGCAGCCCGGGGGTCTGCGCCAGCACCTCGCCGAACACCGCCTCGGCCTTGCCGTTGCGGTAGATGTCCGCATGGTCGAACAGGGTGATCCCCGCCTCGAGGGCGGCGCCGACGGCGGCAGCCGCCTCGTCCACCTGCGCGGACGAGTACGGCTCCGCCGACCAGCTGCCGCCGAGGCCCATGCAGCCGTAGATCAGCTCCTGGCTTGACTGGGGCGAGGCGCTCACCGCAGCCAGACGGTGGTGTTGCCGGGGAGGAGCCTGCCGTCCAGCGGTCCGCTGCTGACCAGCACGGTGCCGGCGGGGAGCCCGACAGCCCCGCCGCCGAAGTTGGTCACGGACTGCCAGCCGCCGGGACGGCGGAAGTGCAGGACGCCGGCGTTGCCGGTATCCAGCCATTCCAGTTCCTCGGCGCCCTGCAGCTCGCGGCGGAGCCTGAGGGCCTGGCGGTAGAACTCCAGGGTGGACCCCTCGGCGCCGTCCTGGGCTGCCACGGCGTAGCGGCCGAACCAGGCCGGCTGCGGCAGGTGGGCGCCGCCGTCGCCGAAGCCGAAGGAGGCGCCGTCCGGGGTCCAGGGCAGCGGCACGCGGCAGCCGTCGCGGCCGATCTCGACCCCCTTGTTGCGGAAGAAGGCGGGATCCTGGCGCGCGGCGTCGGGGATCTCCGTGACTTCCTGCAGGCCCAGTTCCTCGCCCTGGTACAGGTAGGCGGAGCCCGGCAGAGCCAGCATCAGCAGCGTGGCGGCGCGGGCGCGGCGCAGGCCGAGTCCGGCGTCGAGCTCCCCGGCCGGGGCGCCGGCGAGCAGCCAGCCCTTGCCGTCCTGGCCTTTGGCATGCCGGCCGCCGCCCTTGGGCAGGCCGTAGCGGGTGGCGTGCCGGACGACGTCGTGGTTGGAAAAGACCCAGGTCGACGACGCGCCGGATACGGCCGCCTCGGCGAGGTTCCGGGTGATGATCTCGCGGAACGCCCCGGCGTCGAAGTCGGCCTGCAGGAGGTCGAAGTTGAACGCCTGGCCCAGGCCCTGCGGGCTGGCGTAGCGGCCGCGGCGGCTGGCGTGAACCCAGGCCTCGGCGACGGCGGTGCGCGGCGGGCTGTACTCGTTGAAGACCTCGCGCCATTCGGCGTAGATCTCGTGGACTTCGTCGCGGTCCCAGAACGGGTGGGAGCCGTCGGTGGCGGTGCCCTCGAGGCTGAGCTCGACCCTGGACAGCAGCGGCTCGGTGAGGTCCTTGGTCAGGGCGTGCGCCACGTCGACGCGGAAGCCGTCCACGCCGCGGTCGGACCAGAAGCGGAGGGTCTTCAGGAAGTCGTCGCGGATTTCGCGGCTGGACCAGTTCAGGTCCGGCTGCTCCTTGGCGAAGATGTGCATGTACCACTGGCCGGGGGTGCCGTCGGGTTCGGTGATGCGTTCCCAGGCGGGGCCGCCGAAGACGGATTCCCAGTCCGACGGCGGCAGCCCGCCGTCCGGCCCGAGCCCGTCCCGGAAGATGTAGCGCTCGCGCGCGGCCGAGCCCCGGGGGGATGCGAGGGCTTCCTTGAACCACGCGTGGCGGTTGGAGGAGTGGTTCGGGACGATGTCCGCGATCAGCTTGATGCCGGCGGCATGCAGCGCGGCGGACATCCCGTCGAAGTCAGCCAGGCTGCCCAGCTTGGGGTCCACGTCGCGGTAGTCGTCGACGTCGTAGCCTCCGTCGGCCAGGGCGGACGGGTAGAACGGGCTCAGCCAGACGGCGTCGATCCCGAGTTTTTTCAGGTAGGGGACCTTGGCCGTGATGCCCCTGATGTCCCCCAGTCCGTCGCCGTTGGAGTCGGAAAAGCTGCGCGGGTAGATCTGGTACACGGACGCCTGGCGCCACCAGTTGGGATCGGCGGAGAGGTTGGAACCGGACAGGGTTGCCAGTGTGGCGGTGTTGGACAAGGGAGCATCCTTCGGGGTTCGGAACCGGGTCTCTGGTATTTTAGATACAAGCTAAATATATTGTCCGGACAATTATCCGTCCCCTTGCAGGAGAGGTCAAGGTTCGATGCCCCAGGATCCCGCGCCGCGGCCGGCGGCCACCCCCCAGCTCCTGCGCCGCGTCAACGCCCTGGCCGTCCTGGGCCATATCCGCAGCACCGACGTCGCCACCGGGACCGGGCTGATGGCCCGGACCGGGCTGACCCGGGCCTCGGTCATCGCCGTCTGCGAGGACCTGATCCGGCGCGGCTGGATCCGCGAACTGGACAGCCCCCGAGGGGATGGTGAGGCCGCCGGCAGCCCCCGGAAGGGCCGGCCGGCCCGGCGCTTCGAACTCAATTCACGGGCCGGATTCGTGCTGGGCATCGACATCGGCGCCGCCACCACGACGGCGGCCGTCGCCGACCTCCGCGGCACCGTCGTCGGGCGCTCCAGCGAGAGCTTCCGGGCCGCCGACATCCCCGCGGCGGAGCGGATCGGCGTCGTGGACCGGGCCTGCCGGCAGGCGCTGGCGGCAGCGGGAGCGGCCCCGGGCAGGATCCTCGCGGCCGGTGCCGGCATTGCGGCGCCGGTGGACCGCAACGGCAACGTGCTGGCGTCCCGGCACTTCTGGAGCCTGTTCGACGTCGGGCTCCGCTCCGCGTTCCGGGAACTGCACGGCTGGACGGTGCTGCTGGAGAATGACGCCAATCTCGCCGTGCTCGGCGAACGCTGGCGCGGCTCCGGCGCGGGGGTGGACGACCTCGTGGTGCTGCTGGCGGGCGAACGCCTGGGCGCCGGGGTGCTGGAATCAGGCCGGCTGCTGCATGGCCGCGGCGGCGCGGCCGGCGAAATGGGCTACCTGGACCTGGTGGAGGGTGTCGGATCCAGCGACGGAATCGCCGCCCTCGCGAGGCAGTGGTCCGCGGCCGGCAACGGCACGCCCGGCGGATCCGCGGGCGCACGGCAGGTATTTGCGGACGCCGCCGCCGGGGACCCCGCCGCGCGCGCGGTCCTGGACCGGATTTCCGAGCGGATGGCGCGCGTCATCGCCACCATCTCCAGCTTCATCAACCCGGAGCAGCTCGTGATCGGCGGCGCCGTCGCCGCGTCCGCTGCCATGCTCCTGCCCGGCATCACCGCCGCACTGCCCCGTTTCACCGCCACTCCCCCGCGCGTGTCGGTCTCCCCGCTGGGCGACGCCATCGTCAGCATCGGGGCGATCCGGCACGCGCTGGACTATGTCGAGGCGAATGCCCTGGAACTGGAGCTGAGCCCGTCGCCGGAGTGAGCATGCACAGTGACCATGCAGCGCGGTCACTCCGGCATGATCATGGTGCGCAGGTCCAGCTGGCGCAGCACCCGGTCCGCGACTTCGGGGTCCATGTCCGGTTCATTCCGGGCGGCCACCACTTCCTGCCGGGCCGCATCGAGGGCGATCGTCTGGACCGCAATGGCAAGCTCGCGTCCGCGTTTGCGCTTCTCCCCCAGGCTTTCGTCCTTCAGGCTGCCGTCCAGCAGTTCGGCATGAAGCCGCGTCATCTTCTCCTTGACGAGCGCCACCTTTTCCGGCGGCAGCTCCCGCATCAGCTCGGTGTCCTTCAGCGCCGCGATGGCGGCCTGCTGCGCGCGGTGGGCCAGGAGCCGTGCGGCGTCGCGCTCCCGGGAGCCGTCCTCCGAAGCCTTCAGGAGCCGCATCAGCCACGGAAGCGTCAGCCCGGGCAGCACCAGGGTGGCCAGCAGCACCGCGCACGTGATCACCAGGAGCTGGCTGCGGGCCGGGAACGGGGTCCCGTCGGCCAGGGTCAGCGGCAGCGCCAAAGCGAGCGCCAGCGTCGCAAGGCCGCGCATCCCGCACCAGGTCAGGATGAGGACTTCCTTGGCGGAGGTGGGGCGCAGGCCGTCCTTCGTGGCCCGGGACAGTCCGGACATCATCGCCATCCACAGGAACCGCACCGCCAGCACCAGCACACAGACGACGACGGCCGTACCGATCATGCCGAAAATGCTGCTGCCTTCGTCCCGGATGACCTGCCGCACCTCCAGCCCCGCCAGCCCGAACGCCAGACCGGTCACCAGCAGCTCCACGACGTCCCAGAACGCGGTGCGCGTGACCCTCTCGGCGGCGTCCTGCGGCCTCGACTGGCGCTGTATCTCGAGGGCGGTGACGACGACGGCGATCACGCCGGAGGCATGCACCTCCTCCGCCAGGATGTAGGCCGCGAACGGCACCACGAGCGTGACGGCGCTGCGCGCCACCATGGAGGTGACGAGCCGGGTGATCAGGCTGGTGAGCCAGCCCATGGCAGTGCCCACCACGACGGCGACCGCGGCCCCCAGGAGGAACTGCAGCACGACGTCGGGCGCAATCCTGGTGCCCGACACCGTCGCGGCAACCGCTGCCTGGAAGATGACGATGGCGGCGGCGTCGTTGAAGAGGCCCTCGCTCTGCAGCACGGTGATGAGCCGCCGGGGCATATGGACGCGGCCCGCGATGGAGTCCACGGCGATGGGATCGGGCGGGGCCACCATGGCGCCGAGGGCGATCGCCGCGGGGATGCCGATGCCCGGGATCATGAGCCACGCCGCGCCGGCCACGACGGCCGTGGAGACCACCACGAGGGCGACGGCCAGCATGAGCAGGGTGCGCCAGCGGACCCGGAACACGGCCCAGGAGCTGCGCTGCGCCGTGGCGAACAGGAGGGGAGGAAGGAAGATGGGCAGGATCAGCTCCGGCGAAATCGCCAGCTCCGGGAAGCCCGGGAAGAAGGTCAGCGCGGCGGCCAGGATCAGCATCAGGACCGGGTAGGGCAGCCGCAGCCTGTCCCCCACACCCACCGCCACCACCGTGGCCAGCAGCAGTCCCACGATGAGTGCCAGCTGGTCCATGCGCTCTCTTTCCCCGGGGGTAGGGCCGCGATCCGTTCTGGATGCGCCGGCCGCCTCCACCACTTTACCGGGAGGCCGGCGGGAGCCGGCCGGGTGGCCCGGTGGCCGGGTGGCCGGCCGGAGCTACGGCTGGTCGGGTGGCTCCAGCGCTGCCGCGAGGGGCAGCGTGCCGTCCCGGAAGGTAATGGTGTGTCCGATGCTGGCCGGCAGCCCGAGCGCCGCGGCCGCCACCCGGGCGACGTTGGCGCGCGCGGTGGCGGTGCCGTCCGAGGTGTCGGCGGGATCGACGTCGATCAGCCCGTTGCCGGGCCCGTCCGTGAGGGTGCCGGGGCCGAGGATGGTCCAGTCCAGGCCCGTGCCGCGCAGGTAGGCGTCCGCGGCGGCCTTGGCCTCGGCATAGGCGAAGAAGCCGTTGTCCGGCGGCACCCCGTGGTCCGGCCGGGCGCCCAGGTAGGACACCATGACATACCGTCCGACGCCGGCCTGCACCGCCGCGTCCATCGACCGGATCGCGGCGTCCCGGTCCACCGCGTAGGTGCGCTCCGGGTCGCCGCCGCCCGCGCCGGCGGACCAGACCACGGCGTCGTGGTTGCGGAGGGCTTCGGCGATTTCCGCCGTCGTCGAGTGTTCCACGTCCAGGACCGACGGCGTGGCGCCGGTGGCGGCGACGTCGCCGGCGTGCTCCGGATTGCGGATCAGGGACGTGACGTCGTCCCCTTCCGCGGTGAGGACCCGGGAAAGTTCCAAGGCCACCTTGCCGTGGCCGCCGATGATTGCGATTCGCGTCATGGACCCATTCTGTCCCACTCCGGCCGCGGATAGCAGTTGTGCGGCCCGGTTCCGGCGGGAGGCGTCACGTGGCGCAGACTTTTGGCCGCCGCCGGACCGTCCGGCGGCGGCAATCCGCCCCGGCGTCCCCCGAGTCCGCCCGAAAGTCTGCGCCGCGTGACACCGTCCTCCGGCTGGTTCAACGCACGAGAGAAAATCAAGCAGCACCCCCGGGCCCACGCCGGTCACTGACGAAGAACTGCTGCGCCATGGTCCAGAGGTTGGTGGTGGTCCAGTAGATCAGGACGCCGATGGGGAAGATGATGCCGCCCACGCCGAAGACGACCGGCAGGATATACAGCATCATCTTCTGCTGCTTCATGAACGGGCTGGCCATGGCCTCTTCGGACATGTTCTTCGCCATGATCTGCTTCTGGGTGATGAACTGCGAGGCCGTCATGGCCAGGATCATCAGGATCGAGAGCACCCACACGGCCACCTCATTGCCGCCGGCACCGCCGTGCAGCAGGGACGCCGAAAGCGGGGCGCCGAAGATGCTGGATTCGTCGAACTGCCGGACCTGCTCATGGCTCATGGCACCGATGCCCTCGCCGCTCGCCTTGGCGGTGCTGATGCCCGAGAGGACCTGGAACAGGGCGAAGAAGAACGGCATCTGGATCAGCATCGGCAGACACGCCGAGAACGGGTTGGTCCCGTGCTTCTTGTACAGGGCCATCTGCTCCTGCGCCATGGCCTGGCGGGAGAGCTGGTCGGTCTTGCCCTTGTACTTGTCCTGCATCTTCTTCACGTCAGGCTGCAGCAGCCGCAGACGGCGCTGGGCCTGGACCTGCCTGACGAAGACCGGAATCAGGGCGGCACGGATGACCAGCACCAGCCCGATGATGGACAGCGTCCAGGTCCAGCCGTTGGCCGCCGGCAGGCCGATGGCGCTCAGTCCGTCATGGAATCCGACCATGATGACCGAGACCAGCCACTTGAACGGGAACATGATTTGTGCAAAGAAGTCCATACGACATCCCCATTCGTCAGGTGATCATCCCGCCCTTTTGGATCGCCACCGGTTCCCGCTCTCCCGCGGCGGCATCAGAAAAAAGGTGGCGATTGCAAGGAAAATCCCGAGAGCGCAAAAAGTCCCGGGATGGCGTAGCCGAACCCGCCAAGGTAGACGGCCAGGAACCAAACCACAGGCCAAACAAGCGCATCAAGCCAGCATGCCCACCGCTGGCCGCTCTTCAATAACAGGAATGCGCCCCCGGCGAGAACGGCCACGATCGTCGCCGTCAAAATCACCAGGGCCGGTCCCTTGAGGACGTCGCCATCGGTATAAACGCCAGCGGCGTCTCTTGCCAGCGTCTGCCCGAGGCCGACTGACGCCGCTACGACGAGCCATATTCCCCCGGCCAGCAGCATCACGTTCACAGTTTGCAGGGTGTTGTAGGGCGCTCCACCCAAGTGAATGTCCTTATCCAAGCCGTGCGCCATACTCGTCAGTCTGCCATTTATCGCCGGCCCCACCACGGACGAGGGTCGTCCGCGAGGGGTCGTCGCCAGCCACCGCCGCTGCCGTCGTCGTCGTCGTTCCAGTGATCGGGTGGGAGTTGGTTCTAGCAAAAGACCCCCGGAATCTCGCGGATTCCGGGGGTCTTAGTCTGTAGCGGTGGGGAGGCTCGATCTCCCGACCTCACGATTATGAGTCGTGCGCTCTAACCAACTGAGCTACACCGCCATAAATGAGGAAAACCCGTGCGAAGCCGGTCAAAACCGCCTTGACACAGGCCCTCATTCAGAGCCCCCCACCGGAATCGATCCGGTGACCTCGTTCTTACCAAGAACGCGCTCTACCACTGAGCTAGGGGGGCAACGAGTAAATACTCTACCGGAAGATTCCCGGTCCAACAAATCGGCGGGCGGAGGGCCCCGAAAGCGCCGAAATACCGGCAAACCGGGCCGTTTTTCGCCGCTAAACCGCCGAGGAAAGCCCTCCGCCGGAACCGGGCGCGAAGGAATGTGACGAAGCAAACTTAAGCAGGAACGGGCCGGCTGTGAGGCCGGCCCGTTCCCAGGGTCAATCAGTGCTTAGCAGCTGCTGGCTACCACTTGGTGCGGGGCTTGAAGCCGCCCTCGGTGCGCGGCTTGCGGGCCGCATCGGAGGAGACGCCGCGTTCGCTGAAGGAGCGTCCGCCGCGGTCAGCCGAGGAACGCTCGCCGCCGCCGGCGTAGCCGCCGCGGTCGCCGTCGCTCTTGCGGAATTCGCGCTTGAAGCCGCCGTTGCCCTTGAAGTTGCCGCCACGGTCCCCGCCGCCGGAGAAGCCGCCGCGGTCGCCGCCACGGCTGGCGCCCTGGTAGCCGCCACGGTCGCCGCCGCGGTCGCTCGCGGGTGAACGGCCCTTGTCCAGCTCGAGGTGGATCAGCTCGCCGCCGATCCGGGTGCGGGACAGTGCCTTGAGCTGGTCGGCGCTGAGGTCTGCGGGAAGCTCCACGAGGGAGTGGTCCGCGCGGATGTCGATGCCGCCGATCTGGGCCGAGGAGATGCCGCCCTCGTTGGCGATGGCGCCCACGATGGACCCCGGCATGACGCGCTGGCGGCGTCCGACGGCGATCCGGTAGGTGGCGTTGCCCTCGGTCAGGGTGCGGGTCGGGCCGCGTGAGCCGAAGCCGTCCTTGGCGCGCTCGCGCTTCTGGAATTCAGGAGCGGCCGGCAGTTCCTTGACCAGGAGCGGCTGTCCGCCCTGGGCCATGACGGCCAGTGCGGCAGCGATCTCGGCGGCCGGAACGTTGTGCTCCTGCTCGTAGGAGGCGATGAGGTCGCGGAAGGCCGCGACGTCCTCGGACTCAAGCGTTTCGGTGATCTTCTCGGCGAACTTGCCCAGGCGCAGCGTGTTGACGGTCTCGGCCGTCGGCAGGTGCATCTGCTCCACCGGCTGGCGGGTTGCCTTCTCGATGGAACGCAGCAGGTACTTCTCCCGCGGCGTCATGAACAGGATCGCGTCGCCGGAACGGCCTGCACGGCCGGTGCGGCCGATGCGGTGGACGTAGGACTCGGTGTCGTGCGGGATGTCGTAGTTGACCACGTGGCTGACGCGCTCCACGTCAAGGCCGCGGGCCGCGACGTCGGTGGCGACCAGGATGTCGATCTTGCCGTCACGCAGGGCCTCGACCGTGCGCTCACGCTGCTGCTGCGGGATGTCACCGTTGATGGCGGCAGCCTGGAAGCCGCGTGACCGCAGCTTGTCGGCGAGGTCCTCGGTGGCCATCTTGGTCCGCACGAACGCGATGACGCCCTCGAAGTCTTCGACCTCAAGGATGCGGGTCAGCGCGTCGAGCTTGTGCGGGCCCATGACCTGCAGGTAGCGCTGGCGGGTGTTGGCGCCCGTGGTGGTCTTGGACTTGACCTGGACCTCGGCCGGGTTGTTCAGGTACTGCTTGGACAGCCGGCGGATCTGGCTCGGCATCGTGGCGGAGAACAGTGCAACCTGGCGACCCTCGGGGGTCTGCTGGAAGATCTGCTCGACGTCCTCGGCGAAGCCCATGCGGAGCATCTCGTCGGCCTCGTCCAGCACCAGGTACTGGAGTTCGGACAGGTCCAGGGAGCCCTTGGCGATGTGGTCGATCACGCGGCCGGGGGTGCCGACAACAACCTGGGCGCCGCGGCGCAGGCCGGCCAGCTGGGGGCCGTAGGCGGAGCCGCCGTACACCGGGAGGACGGTGAAGTCATCGATGTGCTTGGCGTAGGAGGTGAAGGCTTCGGCAACCTGGAGCGCGAGCTCACGGGTGGGGGCCAGGACCAGGGCCTGGGTCTTGCGGGACGGGCCGTTGAGGTCGTGGAGCTCGGCCAGGCGGGACAGTGCCGGTACTGCGAATGCTGCAGTCTTACCGGTACCGGTCTGGGCCAGGCCCACGACGTCGCGGCCTTCGAGCAGCAGCGGGATGGTTGCTGCCTGGATCGGGGACGGCTTCTCGTAGCCGACGTCCTGCAGGGCGGCCAGGACACGGCCGTCGATGCCGAGGTCGACGAACTTGACGCCCTCGTCCTCGGCGTCCTCATCCTCGGATGCGGCCTTGGGGGCGGACTTCGCCTCGGCCTTGGTGTCGGCCGACTTGTCCTCGGCCTTGGCCTCGGCCTTGATGTCGTCCTGGGGGGCTGCCTCGGCAGCGGCCGGGGCCTCGGTGAATACCGGGGCCTGCGTGGTTACCGGGGCTTCGGTGGTGGATCCGGCTGCGGGGGCAGCCGTCTCAGAAGTCTCGACGTCGATCGCGACGGTTTCGGTTTCGACGGAGTTGTTCTGATTTTCGGGCATAGGTGAATTTTCCTCATCCATAGGGGCCAAGCGGCACAACCCGAGGTGAGCGGAGCCGCAGTACGCGTGACCGTAAGCAGCCGGGCATCCTTTGACCGGCCGGTCACAGAAGTCCGGCGCTTTCGCAATCCCGTGGCAGGACTTCGCGCTGCATCTCTTGGCTGCTATCTCAGCAGTCTGTACAGCGTTTTCTTTAGCCGGCTCTCCCTATGAAAATGCCCGCATCACATTTGCGGGCCCCAACACTTGCCAGTCCTGCCTCAAGAATTGGGCAGGAAAAAGGGATTTCCGGAGTGGGGGATATTTCAAGTGTAGGGCATGGATCCGCACATGGGTAACCCGGGAGGCCGACGGCGGCGGTGAGCTTGCGCACACGGCCCTCCGGCCCGGCGGGATGGAAGTCAGCGGGACGGCCGGCGCCGGAACGGCACGAGCGGCGGCACGAGCGGTGGCGGCCGGCGCCACGGCTGGCGCTCACTCGCCGAGCCGGCGGCGCAGCCTCTCGAATTCCTCGTGGTACTCGGGCTGGAGGCGGATCTCGCCGTCGGCGTCGGCGTCGCGCAGTGCCTCCATGTCGTCCAGGGTGGGGTCGGAGAACCATTTCCCGATCGTCACCCCGTGGGTGGGGACGAAGATCCGGTGGATGTGGTCCCCCGCCCGGATGGTGCCGGTGTGGACCACCCGGAGGTAGGTGCCCACCTTCCCGGCGTCGGCGAACCGCCTGGCCCATTCCGGCTCGCCCATCCGCCGCTGGAAGGTCGCGCAGGGCGTGCGCGGCGAGGTCACCTCGACCTCGACGTCGAGGCCGATCTTCCAGCGTTCCCCGATCACGGCGCTGGTGGCGTCGATGCCGGCGATCCGCAGGTTCTCGCCGAAGATGCCCGGCGGCAGTTCACGCCCGAGCTCCCCGGCCCAGTAGTCGGCGTCAGCCTGGGAGTAGGCGTACAGCGCCTGGTCCTCGCCCCCGTGATGGATCCGGCTCGCCTGGATGTCCCCGCGCAGGCCCAGCTTGTGCACCCGGACGGGGCCGTCCACGGGACGCTTGTCGATCGCCGTCACGCCCACGCTGCCCGCGTCCTCAAGCAGCTGGTGAACCCGGCAGACGGCAAGCACAGATGCGGTGTCCATGGCACCAGTGTAGGCCCGGCGCGGCTCAGGACAGGGCGTTGCGGCGGACCCGCTGACTTCTCCCCCGGTTTTCCTTGCGGCGGCCCGGAAGTTGGCTAGGCTGGCTGCGGATGCTGGCCCCGCTGCGCCTAGGCTGAACCAGCTCCAGCCCGAGCATCCCGGTCAACGGGTACCGAAGGGACGAGCAAGATTGCGCAGGACGGAACCGTCCTGCGGTTACGAGCAGGGGGAAGCGGGGGGACGCATTGGGCAGGCAAGAGGACCCGGAGGAGCCACAGCCGGACAGGAAGCAGCCGGACAGGAAGCAGCCGCCGTGGCAGGTCCCCCAGCCGGAACTCCGGCCTGAGCTGCTCAACCAGGCCCCGGCCGGCGCCGGGTCCGGCGCCCAGGCCCCGGCTTCTTCCGGTCCCCCGCCGGGCGCCATCTTTGACCCCTTTGAACGCGAACGTGAGCGTGACCTGGCGGGCGCGGCGGCACGGAAGAAGCGCTCGCAGCGCCGCACCGTCGTCGTCGGGCTCGGCGTGACAGCGCTCCTGGCCGGCACCATCACCGCCATTGTTGCCAGCAACGAAGCGGAGCCCGACTACGCCCAGGTCTGCTTCAACGACGAAACCGGCGAGCGCGTCGAGGACACGAACTGCGGCAACAGCAGCAGCGCGGGACGCAGCTCCGCGCTCTACGCGTGGTACTTCTATTCCCGCGGCGCCAGCGTGCCCGGCGTGGGCCAGAACCGCTCCGGCTACCCCAGCTACACGAAGACGGTACCGTCCGGCGCGAGGACGTCCACGGGGTACAGCACCAAGGGCGGCTCCGTCAGCCGGGGCGGCTTCGGCGGCAGCTCCAAGGGCGGAAGCACGGGAGGCTAGGCATGAAGCGACTGGTATCGGAGCCGCGGCCGGACTGGAAACGGCGGATCGAAGAGCAGGGCCTGGTTTTTTCCACCACCACCATGCCCGACGGCGGGAACGTCGAGTACTGGCATGAGGGCGCCTATTACGAATTCACCATGGATGAAGTGGAGGCCCTCGAACAGACCGCCGAGGACATGCACCTCATGTGCCTGGAAGCCGCGAAGTTCCTCGCCACCGGCGCGATGGGCACGATCGGCATCGGAGCGGAGGCGCTGGAGCTGGCGGCGGAGTCCCTGCAGGCCGGCGACGCGGACATCTACGGCCGCTTCGACTTCGTCTACGACTGCCGGGGCGGACCGGCCAAGATGCTGGAATACAACGCCGACACCCCCACCGGGCTGATCGAGGCCGCCGTCGCGCAGTGGTTCTGGCTCCAGGATGTCTTCCCCGAAAAGGACCAGTGGAACGGCATCCACGAGGCCCTGATCCGGCAGTGGAAGAAACTGCAGTACCGCACCGGGATGAGCACGCTGCATGTTGCCCACTCCGAGGCGGAGGAATCCGGCGAGGACTGGATGACCGCGGCCTACATGCGCGACGTCGCCGGCCAGGCCGGCTGGACCACGATCGGGATCAACATGTCCGACATCGGCTGGGACCCGAACCTCAACCGCTTCGTGGACCTGGACAACTTTCTGATCAGCACCATCTTCAAGCTCTACCCCTGGGAGCTGATGATGAAGGAGCCGTTCGGGCACCGGCTGCTCCAGCGCGCCCACAATCCGCGCTGGCTGGAGCCGGCCTGGAAGATGCTCCTGTCCAACAAGGCCCTGCTCGCCGCCCTCTGGCACCTCTACCCGGAGCATCCCAACCTGCTCCCCGCCTACCTGGACGGCCCCGGCCCGCTGAAGGAATGGGTGGCCAAGCCGCTGCACGGCCGTGAAGGGGACAACATCAGGATCCACGCCGCCGGCATCGAGCTCGAGCAGCCCGGCGGCTACGGCCGCGAAGGCTGGTGCTACCAGCAGTTCCAGGCCCTGCCCGACTTCGACGGCAACCGTCCGGTCCTCGGGCTGTGGGTGGTGGACGGCGAATCCGTCGGCTGCGGCATCCGCGAGTCCGACGGTCCCATCACCGACTACTTCTGCCGCTTCGTGCCGAACACCATCGACGCCCCGGCGCCGCTCTCGGCGGCTTCGGCCCAGGGCCGGGCCTACTCCAGCAAGGCAGGTATCGCACCATGAGCACCCCGACGACGACGGCGGCCGGCGGCCCGGGCGGACCGGGCGGCCCGTCCGCGGTTCCCGCCAAGGGACTGCGGGCCGGAATCCTTGACCTCGGCGACTCGGTCATGCTGGGGCTGGCCTCCACCGCGCCGGTCTATTCGCTCGCGGCGACCCTGGGCCTGATCGTGGCGGTGAACGGCAATTACACTCCCCTGATCCTGCTGCTGGGGTTCGTTCCGGTGCTGTTCATCGCCTACGCCTTCCGCGAGCTCAACAGCGCCATGCCGGACTGTGGCACCACGTTCATCTGGGCGCGGCGGGCCTTCGGCCCCTGGGCCGGCTGGCTGGGCGGCTGGGGCGTGGCGCTGGCCGGCGTCGTGGTCCTTGCCAACCTCGCCCAGGTCGCCGGACAGTACCTGTGGCTCCTGATCGGGGACGGGTCCCTGGCCGCAAACTCCCTCGTGGTGACCGCCACCGGGGTTGTCTTCATTGCTTTCATGACCCTGGTGAACTACCGCGGCATCCGGCTCGGGGAGCATGTCCAGCGCGTCCTGACGTATGTGCAGTATGGGTCCCTGGGCATCTTCGCGCTGGCGATCGTTGTGCGGATTGCCGGCGGAGCGCCCGGCGGGGCCATAGCCGGCCAGGCGTTTGACCTGGAGTGGTTCAACGCAGTCGGTGCATTCGCCGACCCGGGCGCCGTCGTGCACGGCGCGCTGCTGGCCCTGTTCATCTACTGGGGCTGGGACACCTGCCTGGCCCTGAACGAGGAAACCGAGAACCCGGCCAGGACCCCGGGCCGCGGCGCCGTCATCTCCGCGTTCGTGCTCGTGGCGATCTACGTGTCCGTGGCGCTGCTGGTGATGATGTATGCCTCGGTGGGCACGGAAGGGATCGGCCTGGGCAACGAGGCCAACCGGAGCGACGTCTTCCTGGCCATGAAGGACGCGGTGCTGGGCCCGTGGGGCTGGCTGATCGTCGTCGCCGTGCTGGCCTCGGTGCTGTCCTCGACCCAGACCACGATCCTCCCCACCGCCCGCGGCACCCTGTCAATGGGCGTGCACGGGGCGCTGCCGGCGAAGTTCGGCGAGGTCCACCCGCGCTACCAGAGCCCCGGATTCTCCACCCAGGTCATGGGCGCCGCGGCGATCGGCTACTACGTGCTGATGAGCCTCGTGAGCGAGAACCTGCTCTCCGACTCAATCAGCTCCATCAGCCTGTTCATCGCCTTCTATTACGCCCTCACCGGGTTCGCCTGCGTCCGGTACTTCCGCGGGACCCTCCGCGGTTCGGCCCGCAACCTCTGGTTCCGCGGCATCCTGCCGATGCTCGGCGCACTCCTGCTCACCGCCGCGTTCTTCATCTCGGCCGTGCAGATGTGGGATCCGGGCTACGGCGACACCCGGATCCTCGGCGTCGGCGGGGCGTTCGTCAGCGGCGTGGTGCTGCTGGCGCTCGGGGTGGTGCTGGCCGTGGCGTGCCGGTTCGCGCCATCCACCCGGGATTACTTCCGGAAGCAGCCCGCCCCCGCGGTGTAGCCGGCGCCGTAGGATGCTGGAATGAGCCGTCTTCCCGAAGTTGCCGATGTATCCGATGTCCTGGCGATCGATTCCCTGCTGAGCGCCGAAGAGCTGGCCGTGCGCGAGAAGGTCCGCGATTTCACCAACCAGCGGATCCGCCCCGGGATCGCAGGCTGGTACGACGCCGGCGTCTTCCCGCTCGAGCTGGCCCCGGAACTGGGCGAGCTCGGGGTGCTCGGCATGGCGCTGGAAGGCTACGGCTGCCCCGGCCGCTCCGCCGTCGAATACGGCCTGGCCGCGATGGAACTGGAGGCCGGCGACTCCGGCATCCGCACGTTCGTCTCGGTGCAGGGATCCCTGGCCATGACGGCCATCCACAAATGGGGCTCGGAGGAGCAGAAGCAGGAGTGGCTCCCCCGGATGGCCGCGGGCGAACTGATCGGCGCCTTCGCGCTCACCGAACCCGCGGCCGGCTCAGACCCGGCGTCGATGACCACCTTCGCCCGCCGCGACGGCACGGGCGGGAACGCCGGCTGGGTGCTGGACGGCGCCAAGCGCTGGATCGGGCTCGCGTCCGTCGCGGACGTGCTGGTGGTGTGGGCGATGACCGACGACGGCGTCCACGGCTTCCTGGTCCCCGCCGGAACTCCCGGGGTCACCGCGACGCCGATCGGGCAGAAGCTGTCGATGCGCGCCTCGATCCAGTGCGATATCACGTTCGACGGCGTCCGGCTGGGTCCGGAGGCCCTGCTGCCGGCCGCCCGCGGGCTGCGCGGGCCGTTCTCCTGCCTGAACGAGGCCCGGTACGGGATCGCGTGGGGCGCGATGGGCGCCGCCCGCGACTCCTACGAGGCCGCGCTGCGGTACTCCCAGGAGCGGCTGCAGTTCGGCCGGCCGCTCGCCGGGTACCAGCTCACGCAGGAGAAGCTCGTGAACATGCTGCTGGAGATCCAGAAGGGCACGCTGCTGGCCCTGCAGCTGGGGCGGCTCAAGGACGCCGGGAAGCTGCGGCCGGAGCAGATCTCGCTCGGCAAGCTCAACAATGTGCGCGAGGCGATCGCGGTCGCCCGGGAGGCCCGCACCATCCTGGGCGGGAACGGCATCACCCTGGACTACTCACCGCTGCGGCACGCCGCCAACCTCGAATCGGTCCGCACCTACGAGGGCACCGACGAGGTCCACACCCTGATCCTGGGCCAGCACATCACCGGCCTGGCCGCCTTCCGCTAGTTTCCCGCCGGCGAGATGGCACTTCGCGGCAATATCCGGCGCCGCGACTGCCGCGAAGTGCCATCTCGACGCCTTCCGGTCGTGGCTACGCGACTCCGGCCGGGACGGGTTCCTTGGCAGGGGCGTCCTTGCGGATGGTTGCGCTGATCACGGCGGCGATGGTGCACATGGCCGCCGCGGCGAACCAGGCGTAGGAGTACTGCCCGGTGGCGTCGCGGACGGCGCCGGCTGCCAGTGCTGCCGCGGCCGCGCCGAACTGGTGCGCGGCGAACACCCAGCCGAACACCACGCTGCCGTCGGCGCCAAACACCTGGCGGCAGATCGCGGCGGTGGGCGGGACGGTGGCCACCCAGTCCAGCCCGTAGATGACGACGAACACGATCATGCTGGGCTGGACGGTGGCGCTGAGCAGCAGCGGCAGCACCAGCAGCCCGATCCCGCGGAACTGGTAGTACACGGCCAGCAGGATCCGCGGGTTGAACCGGTCGGTGAGCCAGCCTGACGCGATGGTGCCCACGATGTCGAAGATCCCGACGACGGCGAGCAGACCGGCCGCGGTGGTTTCGGCCATGCCGTGGTCGTGGGCGGAGGGGATGAAGTGGGTGCCGATCAGCCCGTTGGTGGTGGCACCGCAGATGGCGAATCCGGCGACGAGCGCCCAGAACGTGCGCACCTTGCTGGCCCGTTTGAGGACCTGCAGGGCCCGGACGGCGGCGTTCCCGCCGGGCTCGTTCCCGCCGGGCATGGTCCCGCCCGGCGCGGCCGCCGCCCCGGGCGCGCCCGGCGTGACCGGGCCAGGAGCCGTCCGGAGTTCGCTTTCCTCCGGGGACTGGACCTCCGCGCCGTAAGGCAGGGCGCCGACGTCGGCCGGTGAGTTCTTCAGGAACTTCAGCACGAGCGGCACCACGGCCAGCGCGCCCCCGGCAATCAGCAGCGAGGCCTGCCGCCAGCCGGGATCCTGGGCCAGGAGGGCGATGAACGGCAGGAACACCAGCTGGCCCGCGGCGCTGCCTGCGGTGAGGATGCCGATCACCAGGCCGCGGCTCTTGGCGAACCAGGTGTTGGCGATGGTGGCGGCGAAGACCAGTGCCATGGATCCCGTCCCCAGCCCGATCAGCAGCCCCCAGGTCAGCAGGATCTGCCAGGACTGGTTCACCAGCACCGTCAACGCGCTGCCGGCACCTATCAGCACAAGGGCCACGGAGGTGACGGCGCGGATACCGAAGCGCTCCATCAGTGCGGCGGCGAACGGTGCCGTAAAGCCGAAGAGGACCAAGTTGATGCTGACGGCGGCCGAGAGGACGGTGGTGGACCAGCCGAATTCGTTCTGCAGCGGCACCATCAGCACGCCCGGCGCGGCACGGAAGCCGGCGGCGCCCACCAGCGCCAGGAAGGCCACGGCCGCCACGATCCAGGCCGGGTGGATCCGGCGCTTGGGAGTCTGGAGGAGGGTGGTCTTGGGAGCGCTCATGCCGCGGTTCCATTCTGGGAGGAGGTTTTCGCGAGCGTAGCCGGGGTGGAGGCCGCGGTGGCGAGGCGGACGGGGTCCGAGGTCCGGGTCAGGCTGTGCCAGCTGGTGTTCCCGGCCGTGAGCCGTTCCCCGCAGGCCGTGCAGCTGTCCGCGGAGGAGGTCCGCTGGCCGCAACCGCTGTGGATGACGAACATGTGGGCCTGCTCGGACGGCGCGGGCAGGTGCTTTTCGGACCAGAGCACGACGGCGTTCAGCACCGGCAGGGCGTCCTCGCCCTTGGCGGTGAGCGCGTACTCCTGGCGGGTGCGGCCGCCGTCGTCGTACGGCTGGCGGGCGAGCAGCCCCGACTCCACGAGGGCCGCCAGCCGGTGGCTGAGGACGGAATCGGCCGCGCCCAGCCGGTTCTTCATGGCCTCGAAGCGGCCGTTGCCGAAGAAGACCTCGCGGAGCACCAGCATGCCCCAGGGGTCGCCGAGGATGTCCAGGCCGCGGGCCATGCTGCAGTTGCGTTGGGACCAGTCGGATCGGAGTGCCATGCGGGAAAGCCTAGCTGACTCTTTTCAAGAAAGCCAGACCCTGCGCCGAACGGACACTTCGCGCCCGGTTTTTCCCGAATCCGGGGCGCGAACTGCCCGCTCGGGGAGTGGTGGGGCGGGGAGGGGTGGGCGGGGCGGGAGGGGCCTGCGCCGAACGGACACTTCGCGCCCGGATTTTCCCGATTCCGGGGCGCGAACTGCCCGCTCGGGGAGGGGCGGGGGCGGCCGGGGCTACCGGGGCGGGCGCAGCGCGGCCCGGGACGGCCGGTAGGCCAGCGCCCAATAGACCAGCATGGCCATGCCGCAGACCACGCCGAGGCTCGCGGCGATGAGCTGGCCCTGGGTCTGCGGGTCCTTGCCCCACTCCTGCGCCCCGGCCATGACCGCGAGGTACTTGGGTGTCAGGTAGAAGGCCACCGCCGAGGCTGCGACGATGATCCAGCCGGCGAGGCGCATCTTCCCGTCCCGGGACGGCACCCGGTGCATCGCGAACCCCATGCACGGCAGCGCCACGGTCATCCAGACCCAGTGGTGGGACCACGACACGGGGCTGACCAGCAGCATCAGCACGGCGGTGGCGGACACGGCCACGAAGTTCTCGTCCGCGGCGACGGCCCATTTGATTACGAGCACGGCCACGGCGGCCAGGGTCAGGGACAGCACCAGCCACACCACGGACGTCAGGCCGGAGTCCGGCAGGCCCAGGTGCAGCAGCAGCCCCTTGACGGAGAGGTTGTCCACATAGGCCGGTCCGCCGATCCGCCCGGTGTCCGGCAGGATCCTGGTCCAGAACGTCACCGAGGCCGTGGGCAGCAGGGCCCAGGCCAGGGCGATGGAGCCGAAGAACCCGACAGCCATCCAGCCGAGGGCCTTGAAGTCGCGGCGGACCAGGAAGTACAGCCCGAATGCGAGCGGCGTGAGCTTGATGCCGGCCGCGATCCCGATCAGGAGCCCCGCGGGCCAGCGGATCTCCCCCGCCCGCGCTTTCCCGTGCAGCGCGAAGTCGGCCAGGATCAGGCCCATCAGGATGATGTTGATCTGGCCGAAGTCGAAGGTGTCGCGCCACGGCCCCAGCAGCAGGATCGCCGCGGTTCCGGCGAGGGCCACGGCCCTGAAACGCCAGTCCGCAAACGCGTCCCGCCACCGGCCGAGGCCGAAGTAGTGCCGTGCCAGCCACGCCGAGACGACCGCCGCGCCCAGCAGCGCCGTCGTGGTGAAGACCAGGCTCCCCGCACCCTGGCCGAGCGACGCGAGGGCCGCGAACAGCAGCGCCGCGAAGGGCGGGTAGGTGAAGGGCAGCCCGTCGCGCGGCGCATAGAGCTCGTTGACGCCGGCCTCCCCGGTCTGCAGCACCCGGCTGCCGCCGTAGAAGTAGACCTCGAAGTCGTTCATCAGCGGGGTGTAGGCGGAGTACAGCACCACCAGGGCGGCGGCGACGGCGAGCGCGCCGGCCGCCGTCGCGAGCCAGCCGCGGGTGGTGGACGGGACGGCCCTGGTGGTGGCGGTTGTCACGGGCGGCTAGCTGCCTGACTCGGGGCCGGAGAGGCCGGAGAGGCCGGAGAAGGCCTGCTCAAGGTCGGCGATGAGGTCCTCGACGTCCTCGATGCCGCAGGAGAGCCGGATCAGGTTGACCGGGACGGCCAGTTCGGTGCCCTTGACCGAGGCGTGGGTCATCTCCGAGGGGTAGTTCATGAGGGATTCGATCCCGCCGAGGGACTCGGCGAGGGTGAACACGGAGGTCGATTCGGCCACCTTGCGCGCCGCCGCCTCGCCGCCCTTGAACTGCACGGAGATCATGCCGCCGAACTTCTTCATCTGCTTTTTGGCCAGCTCGTGGCCGGGGTGGGACGGCAGGCCCGGGTACAGCACGGCCTCCACCTCGGGGCGCTGGAGCAGCCATTCGGCCACGGCCTGGGCGTTGTCGCTGTGGCGGTCCATCCGGACGCCCAGGGTCTTGAGCCCGCGGGTGGTGAGGAAGGCGTCCATCGGGCCGGAGACGGCGCCGACGGCGAACTGCACGAAGCCGATCTTCTCGGCCAGGCCGGCGTCGTTGACCACAATCGCCCCGCCCACGACGTCGGAGTGCCCGCCGATGTACTTGGTGGTGGAGTGCACCACGATGTCGGCGCCGAGGGCGAGCGGGGTCTGCAGGTACGGGGAGGCGAAGGTGTTGTCGACCACCAGGAGGGCGCCGGCGTCGTGCGCCAGCGTGGCCAGGGCCGCGATGTCGGTGATCTTCATCAGCGGGTTCGACGGCGTCTCCACCCACACGAGGCGGGTCGTGCCGCCGTTGCTTCCGCCAGCGGCGATGGCGGCCGCCACGGCGTCGACGTCGGACATGTCCACCGGGGTGTTGGTGATGCCCCACTCCCCTAGGACGCGGCTGATCAGCCGGTAGGTTCCGCCGTAGGCGTCGTTGCCGAGCACGATGTGGTCGCCGGGACGGGCCAGGGCGCGGATCAGGGAGTCCTCGGCGGCCAGGCCGGAGCTGAAGGAGAACGCGGCGGTGCCGCCTTCCAGCGCCGCGAGCTGTTCCTGCAGGGAGTCGCGGGTGGGGTTGGTGCCGCGGCCGTACTCGTAGCCGGAGCGCAGGCCGCCGATGCCGTCCTGGGCATAGGTGGTGCTGAAGTGCACCGGGGGGACCACGGCGCCGGTGCGCGGCTCGAAGGCCTGGCCGGCGTGCACGGCGCGGGTGTTGAACCCTTGGTTTTCTTTAGACACGGAGTTCCTTTCGGCTGGTATCCGGTGATCGAGCTTGTCGAGATCCTTCTTTCGACAGGCTCAACCACCGGGTCAGTTGCTGAGGTAGGCGAGGAGGTCGTGGCGGGTCAGGATCCCCACCGGGGCGCCGACAAACGTCACCATGAGGGTGTCGGCGTCGGAGAGGAGTTCGCGGGCCGTCGAGATCGATTCGAGCGAACCGATCACGGGCAGGCGTTCCCCCATGTGTTCGGAGATCTTGTCGGACAGTTTCGCCTCGCCGCGGAAGAGCTTGGCGGTGAGGGTGCGTTCGTCGACGGCGCCCAGCACCTCGCCCATGACGACGGGCGGCTCCTGGGAGAGCACCGGGATGTGCGAGACGCCGTACTCGTTCATGATGTTGATGACGTCCCGGACGCTCTCGTTGGGGTGGATGTGGACCAGGTCCGGGAGTTCGCCGGTCTTGGCCTTGAGCACCTCGCCCACAGAGGAGGTTTCGTCGCTGCTGGCGAGGAAGCCGTAGGAGCGCATCCACTGGTCGTTGAAGATCTTGGCCAGGTAGCCGCGGCCGGAGTCCGGCAGGATGACGACGACGACGGCGTCCGCCGGGAGGTCCTTGGCAATCTGCAGCGCGGCGACGACGGCCATGCCGGAGGAACCGCCGACGAGCAGGCCTTCCTCGCGGGCCAGCCGGCGCGTCATGGCGAAGGAGTCGGCGTCGCTGACGGCGATGACGTCATCCGGGACGGACTTGTCGTAGTTGGCGGGCCACATGTCCTCGCCCACGCCCTCGACGAAATACGGCCGGCCCGTGCCGCCGGAGTACACGGACCCGGCGGGGTCGGCGCCGATGATCCTGACCACGCCGCCTGCGTCCGCCGGCCGGTGAGCGGAAACTTCCTTCAGGTACCGTCCGGTGCCGGTGATGGTGCCGCCGGTGCCGGCGCCGATCACGCAATGGGTGACCAGTCCGTCGGTGTCATTCCAGATCTCCGGGCCGGTGGTTTCGTAGTGGCTGGCCGGCGCCGCGGGGTTGGAGAACTGGTCCGGCTTGTACGCTCCGGGGATCTCGGTCACCAGCCGGTCCGAGACACCGTAGTAGCTCTGCGGGCTGTCCGGGGGGACAGCGGTGGGGGTCACCACCACTTCGGCCCCGTAGGCCTCGAGCACGGCCCGTTTGTCCTCGCCCACCTTGTCCGGCACAACGAAGATGCAGCGGTAGCCCTTCTGCTGGGCCACGAGGGCCAGGCCGACGCCGGTGTTGCCCGAAGTGGGTTCCACGATGGTCCCGCCGGGCAGCAGCTTGCCGGTGCGTTCGGCCTCGTCGATCATCTTCGCCGCGATGCGGTCCTTGATCGAGCCGCCGGGGTTCAGGTATTCCAGCTTCACCAGGACTGTCGCCCCGATGCCGTCGGTGACGTGGTTCAGTTTGACGAGCGGGGTGCGGCCGATGAGGTCCAGAACAGATTGGGCATACTTCATAGGTACAAAGTTACCGTCTCCGTGGCCCGGGGCACGTCGCGCCGGCGTCCGGCGGCCCGGGGTGCGACGTGCCAGGTGCGAGGATTAAGGCTGTGAAACGCTGGGGCCGGCCGACGAAGCTGAAGAGCTATCTGTTCCCCGCCGGCATGCTGCTGGCCGGGGCGGCTGCCTTGGCCTCCGGCCTGCTGCCGGGGCCGGCGTTCCAGGTGCTGGCCGCGCGCACCGTGCCGGTCCTGGCATTCGTGGTGGCCATGTCCCTCGTGACGGAACTCGTGGACGACGCCGGGCTGTTCCGGGTGGTCACGGAGCGTCTCGCCGCGCTGGGCCGGGGCCGGGTGGTCCTGCTCTGGCTGCTGGTGATCGGCCTGGCCGCCGTCTCCACGGTGTTCCTGTCGCTGGACACGACGGCGGTGCTGGTGACGCCCGTCGTCGTGCTGCTGGCCGTCCACGCCCGGATCCCGCCGCTGCCGTTCGCGCTGACCACCATCTGGCTGGCCAACACCGCGTCCTTGCTGCTACCGGTGTCCAACCTGACCAATCTGCTGGCCCAGGACCGGCTCAGGCTCAGCCCGGCCGCGTTCGCCGGACTGGTCTGGGCGCCGGCGCTGGTGGGAATCCTCGTCCCGTTGGGGATCCTGTGGCTGGCGTTCCGGCGGGATCTCCGCGGCCGGTACGGGCCGCAGCCGGTCCACCCGGTGCGGGACAGGGTGCTGCTCTCCTCGGCGGCCGGCGTCATGGTGATCCTGCTTCCGGCGCTGGTGTCCGGCGTGCCGGTGCAGATTCCGGCGCTGGCCGCGGCGGTGATCCTGCTGGCGCTGTTCCTGTGGCGCCACCTGCTTCCGGCGCTGGTGTCCGGCGTGCCGGTGCAGATTCCGGCGCTGGCCGCGGCGGTGATCCTGCTGGCGCTGTTCCTGTGGCGCCGCCGTTCGGCGCTGCGCTGGTCCATGATCCCGTGGCGGCCGCTCATGCTCACCTCGGGGCTGTTCATGGTGGTCGAGGCCCTGCATGCCAACGGCCTGACCAGGTTGGTGTCAGGGATCGCCGGTCCCGGGGACGGCCTGCCCGCGCTGCCGCAGCTCGCGGGGCTGGGCGTGGGAGCATCGAATGCTGTCAACAACCTGCCGGCCTACCTCGCACTGGAACCCGCGGGCGGATCACCGGCCCGGCTGGCGGCCCTGCTGATCGGGGTGAACCTTGGCCCGCTGGTGACCCCGTGGGCGTCCCTCGCCACACTGCTCTGGCATGAGCGGCTCCGCACGCTCAACGTCGAGATCCGCTGGGGAGGCTTCGCGCTTGCCGGACTGGCCGCCGTCGTCCTCACCGTTCCGCTGGCCGTCGTGGCGCTGTGGCTCGTGGCCGGCCTGCACTGAACGGGCCGGCGCCGATCGGGCCTGCGGGCCGGCGCGGGCCCCGCACGCCGGCGTGCCGGCGGGGCCGCTCAGGCGGGGCCGCTCAGGCGCCGATGTCGTTGCCTCCTGCCGCGGCACCCGTGCCGGCAGCGTCGGAGGCTGATCCCTCGGCTCCGCCCCCGGGCGCGGCGTTCTGCCAAAGGCCCACGATATTGCCCTCAGTGTCCTTGAAGTAGGCGGCCCATCCCATGCTGCCCACTTCCTGGCGCGGCGTGACGGTACTGCCGCCCAGTTCCTCGATCTTTGCCAGGGCCTCGTCAATGTCATCAACGTCCACGGTGACAACCGGAGAGTTGACGGTTCCCTCGCGGCGGAACATGCCGCCGTTGATGGATCCAGGGACGGAGGGCATGCCCGATTCGTCCGTCGGCGTGGTCTTGATCATGGTGTAGCTCAGTTCCGGCACCGGATTAACTTCCCATCCGAACGCCGAACTGTAGAACTTTCCGGCACGGACTTCGTCGTCGGCGGGGATCTCGAAGTGCACTACTCCTCGGGCCATTGCACTCACCTGACATTCGATCGTGTGGCCTGGCAGGCCTTGGCACGGGCGGTCCGCGCCACAGTCGGATTCTAGTCCCGGCAGTGGCGGAGGATAAGGGCCCGGAAAGGAGGCAGCCGCCTGCAGCGCCCGGTTCCGGTCCAGGCGCACGCTACGCCATTGACAGGTGTACGGCGTACACCCTAGACTTTTTGCATGAGGTGTACGTCGTACACCCAACATACACTCAAAGGAGATTCCGATGAATGCAACAAGGAGCATCACGATGAGGGCGGCCTCCTACCGGCAGTTCGGCCCGCCGGAGGTTGTCCGCATCGTGGACATCCCCAAACCATCACCGCGTCCGGATGAAGTCCTCATCAGGGTCCATGCGAGCACGCTCAGCGCCGCAGACCGCCGCTCCCGGCGCCGCAGCGTCCCGAGAGGACTGCAGGCGTTCGCCGCTCTGGCCCTCGGCGTCTTCGGGCCCCGGACGCCTGTCCTGGGGATGGATGCTGCCGGTGTGGTCGAGGCCGTGGGCGCGGAGGTGACCGCCTTCGTGCCGGGCGATGAGGTAGTCGCGATGCTCGGCGCCAGGTTCGGCGGTCATGCCGAGTACGTGACGGTCCCCCAGGACGGGGCCATCACGGCCAAACCACGCAACATGGGCTTCGAGGAGGCCGTCACGCTTGTTTTCGGCGGCCTCACGGCACACGGATTCCTGGCCCGGGCAGCCATCAGGACCGGCGACACCGTCCTCATCAATGGAGCCTCCGGTGCCGTGGGAACGGCTGCGGTACAGCTCGCGAAAAACCTCGGCGCCTACGTCACCGCCGTATGCAGCGGCGCCAACAGGGACCTGGTCACCTCACTGGGGGCAGACCGGGTGATCGACTACGCCACAGAGGACTTCGCCGCCGGGACCCGGACCTACGACGTGATCATGGACTGTGTCGGCAACGCCCCGTTCGAGCGGGTCGAAACGTGCCTCAACCCGGGCGGGGCGCTGCTGCTCGTCATCACAGACCTCAAGGGACTGCTCCGGGCGCCGGGCCGCAGCCGCAACAGCGGCAAACTGGTCACGGCCGGCAACCTCAGGCTCAGGTACACCGGTGAAGACCTGGCCTTCCTCGTCGGTCTCGCCGAATCGGGCCGGTACCGGGCGGTCATCGACCGCAGCTACGCCCTCAGCGACATCGTCCGGGCCCACCGCTTTGTCGACTCCGGACGCAAGCGGGGCAACGTCATCGTGCGGGTCGCGGGCAGCGCACCCGGGCAGAGCCTGACGAAGCGATCATCCGCAACCACGGAACCAGGCACCGGCGCGAAGGCGCCCTGAACGCCTCCTCACCCGTTCACCTGAACCCCTACATCGCCGGCAACCCGGCTCCGCCGCGGCACCTCCCACGCTCCGGCCCGCCTTCCGGCCAGCGGATACGGCCTGCGGATACGGCCCCGGCGGGCGGGACGTGGGACCATGTTCGAATGAGCCTCGCAGACGTCCCCGCCGGCGTTGCCGCCACGGCGGACGCCTCGCTGCGGTGGCACCCGGGCGGCCCGTTCGACCTTCCCCAGACCATCGGCCCCCTCCTGCGCGGCCACGGCGATCCGTCCATGCGCACCGCCCCTGACGGGGTCTGGATGGCGTTCACGACGCCGGCCGGCCCGGCCTCGCTGCGCCTCACCGCGGCGGGCCCGCGGGCGGACCCGGCCCTCGATGTGCAGGGCTGGGGGCCGGGCGCGGACGCCGCCGTCGGCTCCGTCCCCCGCATGCTGGGCCGCGACGACGACTGGTCGGCCTTTGACGAGCCCGCCTTCCACGCCACCCTTCCCCGGATGGTCGTGGAGGCCCGACGACGGAACCCCGCCCTCCGGCTGCCCGCCACCGGCCGGATGATCGATGCGCTCGTCCCGACCATCCTGGAGCAGAAGGTCACGGTGATCGAGGCCCGCCGCGGCTACCGCTACCTGATGGACCGCTTCGGAACCGCGGCCCCTGGGGCGGGCACCGTGGCCCCCGCCGGCCTGATGGTCCAGCCCACTGCCGGGCAGTGGCTGCGCATCCCGTCCTGGGAATGGCACAAGGCCGGCGTGGGTCCGCAGCGCTCGGCGACCGTCATGCGGGCGCTGCGCTCCGCCGTCGCCCTTGAACGCCTCGCCCGGCTTCCGGCCGCGGAAGCTGCGGCGAAGCTGCAGGCCATTCCCGGGATCGGCGCCTGGACCGCGGCGGAGGTGGTGCAGCGCACGCACGGCTGCCCGGATTCGATCGCGGTGGGCGACTACCATCTGGCGGCCTACGTGGGCGCGGCGCTGACCGGACGGCGGACCGATGACGCCGGCATGCTGCGGCTGCTCGCGCCGTGGGCCGGCCACCGGCATCGCGTGGTCCGGATGATCGGGCTGAGCGGCTTCCGCAAACCGGTCTTCGGCCCGCGCATGACCATCCAGGACCACCGCGGCCACTGAAGCAACGCGGGGTCACTTACGGCCCATCCGGGGCGCGTTTATGGGCGCTATCTGACCCCGCGTTGGACTAGACAGAGCGGAATCGCGCCTTTTTGATCCTGGCGATGACGCCGTGGAAACCGCCCGCGAGATCGTCGGCGTTGGCCTTGAAGTAGGACCAGCCCGCGTTGAGGAAAGCCTCGTCCCGGTAGTTGTCCCGTGACTGCTGATCCCTCGTGCGATGGTGGGCGCCGTCGTACTGCACCGCTATCCGGAACCGCCGGTAGCCAAGATCGGCAGCGGGCGACCATGCGTCGTGCGGGTCGAGGCGAAGCTGCAGTTCGGGTTCCGGCAGCCGTGCGTCCAGCATTGCCAGCCGCAGGAACGTCTCGGGGAAAGAGTCGGCGCCCACCCGCATCTCGTCCAGGGCAAGCCGGGCCTTCTCAACGCCCTTCAGATTGGGATGCTGCCGGATGAGCAGCCGCAGCCCGTCCTTGTAGGCGTAGGGGACGGACCTGCCTTCCAGTCCTGGCCTGGGCATCCGGATCAGCTGGTCGCCCATGGCAATGAGGTAGCTGATCGGCAGTTTCGCGGCCAGGTCCAGCCAGGTCCGGGGCCGGCCGGAGACCGGAATGCCGTCGATTTCGGTCAATTCTCCGGGGATTACCCGAACTCGGTGGCCTGTGACTCCGGCCCGGCGCACCCGCGGCAGTTCGTGCGGCTTGCTCAGGTGAATTGTTGATTCGACGTCGGACCATGGCGGCAGGCCGAGCGCGGTCAGGTATGCCGCCGTCTCATGCGAGACCCAGGCGCGGGGAGTTGCCGTGGCAAGGACCCGCGCTCGCTCGATCGTCTCCAGATGGCGACCCGCCGGCAGATAGATCAGCCGGCCGCCGTCGGACAGATCCTTGGCCCGCAGGCGTTTGGAAGGTATGCCCAACGCGCGGGACTCATAGACGGTGAACGGGGTCTGGCTGAGGCTCTCCGGGAGCGGCGTAATTCGGACCATGGGCACCAGTGTGGCCTCTCGCCGGCACCCTCGCAGAAGTTATCCACAGGTTGCGTCACGTCCCCGGCAACGAGGGGTCAGATACAGCCGGTTCCAGCCGCCAACATGGGCGCGAAGTGACCCCGCGTTGCCTTCAGAGACCCAGCCGGGCCACCGCCTCTTCGCGCATCTCCACCTTGCGGATCTTGCCGGAGACCGTCATCGGGAAGCTGTCCCGCACGTCGACGTAGCGCGGGATCTTGTAGTGCGCCAGCTTGCCCCGGCAGAACTCGGCCACGCCCGCGGCGTCCAGGGGTGCGGCGCCGGGCTTGAGGATCACGCAGGCCATCAGTTCCTCGCCGTAGCGTTCATCCGGGACGCCGATCACCTGCACATCCTGGATGTCCGGGTGGGTGTACAGGAACTCCTCGATCTCGCGCGGGTAGACGTTTTCGCCGCCGCGGATCACCATGTCCTTGATCCGGCCCTCGATCACGACATACCCGTCCTCGTCCATCCGGGCCAGGTCCCCGGCGTGCATCCAGCCCTCGTCGTCGATCGCTTCGGCGGTCTTCTCCGGCTGGTTCCAGTAGCCCTTCATGACGGCGTAGCCGCGGGTGCACAGTTCGCCGATCTCCCCGCGCTGCAGCACCCCGCCCCCGGCCGGGTCCAGGATGCGGCTCTCCAGGTTCGGCATGGTCCGGCCCACGGTCCCGGTACGCTGGGCCAGGGTGTCCCCGCCGCGGGTCATGGTGGAGACCGGTGAGGTCTCGGTCATGCCGTAGCAGATGGCCACGTCCGCCATGTTCATCTCCGAGATGACCCGGTTCATCACCTCGACGGGGCACGGGGAACCGGCCATGACGCCGGTGCGCAGCGTGGAGAGGTCGTAGGAGCCGAAGTCCGGCAGGGCCAGCTCGGCGATGAACATGGTGGGCACCCCGTACAGCGAGGTCCCGCCGAAGTCCTGCACGGCCTCCAGGGCCGCGGCGGGTGCGAATCCGCGGCCCGGGATGATGGTGGCCGCGCCGTGGCTGAGCGCGGCCAGGTTTCCGATTACCATCCCGAAGCAGTGGTAGAACGGCACCGGGATCACCACCCTGTCATCCTCCGTGTAGCCCAGGAGCTCCCCGATGGAGTAGCCGTTGTTCAGGATGTTGCGGTGGGTCAGCGTGGCACCCTTGGGGAAGCCAGTGGTGCCGGAGGTGTACTGCAGGTTGATGGCGTCGTGCGGGTCCAGTTCGGCCATGCGCGACTTCAGGGCCGAATGCCCGATGTCGTCCGCGCGCCTGAGCACTTCCGCAAAGGTCCGCTCCGCCCCGGCCTGCGGCTCGCCGGCGGTCAACCCGGCCAGGCCTGCGTCCGGCAGGAACACCAGTTCGCGCAGTTCCGGGCATCCGGCCAGCGCCTGGCGGGCCATTGCGGTGTAGTCGCTGGTCTTGTCCGACGGCGCCGTGACCAGCATCCGCATGCCGTTCTGCCTGACCACGAACTCCAGCTCATGGCTGCGGTAGGCGGGGTTGACGTTGACCAGGACCGCACCGATTTTCGCCGTCGCGTACTGCAGGATGGTCCACTCCGCGCAGTTGGGGCTCCAGATGCCGATCCGCTCCCCCTTGGCCACGCCGAGCGCGAGCAGCGCGCGGGCGAGGCGGTCGACGTCGTCGTTCAGCTTGGTGTAGCTCCACCGCCGGGCCTCCTCGCCGGGGACAGCCGCGGCTTCGATCAAGGCATCGTGGAGGGGGAACCTGGCCACAATCCGCTCGAAATTCTCGCCGATGGTCTCGTCGAGCAGCGGGACGTCAGTGTCCCCGGCTGTGTAAGCAAGCATGGTGTGACGCTACCAACAGACGGACGCCAAAAGAAGACTGAAGCCTGGCGGCCCTGGGAAATTTCGGGGCTTGCGGCCGGCTGGCGGGTATTGTGGTCGGATGAGCGCTCCCCTTGACCTCCAGGCCACCTACATCCCCAACGCCGGCGAATTCTTCCGTGTGAAGCTCGCCCTGGAAATCGCGATGGACGAGGTCGTCAACGAACCCGGCTGCCTCCGTTACGAGCTCACCGAAGCCACCGAGGAGCGCCTCGTGCTGACCGAGCGGTGGGCCTCGCAGGACGACCTGGACAAGCATGCCAAGGGCACGGCACTCCAGGACCTGAACGAGTCCCTGAGCGCGCTGCTGGCCGAGCCGGCCACGTTCAAGCAGCTCTAGCCGCGTCTGCGCACCACCGGATAGCCCCACCAGCCCCACAACGCGGGGTCACTCCGCGCCCATGATCCTTGTCATCATGGGCGCGGAGTGACCCCGCGTTTCAGGTCAAGGGCGCTTAGAACTCGGGGATCTGGGTGCCGTCCTGCTTGTTCGCAGCGGCGGCAGCCTCGGCCTGCGAGCGGGCCACGTGGGCGTGGACCTCGTCCATGTCCAGGGCCTTGACCGCATCCACGACCTGCTCCAGCTGCTGGGCGTTCAGCGCGCCGGGCTGGGAGAACACCAGCACCTTTTCGCGGAAGGCCATCAGGGTGGGGATGGACGAGATGCCGGCTTCCGCGGCGAGCTGCTGCTCCGCCTCGGTGTCCACCTTGGAGAAGACGACGTCCGGGTGCTTCTCGGACACGGCTGAGTAGGTGGGTCCGAACTGCTTGCACGGGCCGCACCATTCGGCCCAGAAGTCGACGAGGACGATGTCGTTGTCCTCGACGGTCGATGCGAACTGTTCACTTGTGATGTTGACGGTTGCCATGCGTTCAACGGTACGCGAGCGGTCCGGGTATGTCCCCTGCGTTTCGCTGATGGCACATCCTGGAAGGCCCGACGCCGCTCGCCGGGTACGGAGTCACGCCCAGACGTGCGGGGCAGGACGCCGCGCCCCGGGGAGCGCGTTGGTTCGCGCCATTCGTGGATCCACTCGGGCAGCTCCAGGTCCGCCGGGGGCTGGCCGAACTCCCGCAGGATCTCCTCCTGGCTGACCGGCTTGCCCTTGCTGACCAGCCGGGTGGCGATGTAGGCGCGGGCGTAGATTTCGCCGTCGACCACCATCCGCTGCTCGAAGTAGATCGCCTTCGCGTCGAGTCCGATGATCTTTGTTTCGATGATGTACCGCTGCCAGAGCTGCAGCGAGCGCCGGAAGGCGATGGTCTCCCCCGCGGCCACCGGGGTCCAGCCGCGGCGGCGGATCTGCTTCCAGGTCCCGCTGCGCGCCATCAGGTCGAAGCGGCCGAGGTCCATCAACGAGAAATACATGCCGTTGTTGACATGCATCGCGATGTCGATGTCGGTCGGCAGGACCCGCAGCGGCAGCGAAGACGTGCCCCAGATGCTCAGTGGCGGCTGCCGGGAGGACGTGAACAGCAGGATGAGAGTGCGGAGCAGCAAATGCATGGACACGATGTTACCCACCAGTAACTAAACGGCCAAGTGGCCGGGCCGGGCGACATGGCCGGTGGGCGTCATGCATGGCGGGCGGCCATCCGGAGCGGCTTCAATCACAGCCTCCTGGGGGAGGCACCCGGGGCTTCCCCGCCGAGCCAGCCGGTGCCAGAGTCGAATCATGAATGAGCAAGCAACCGGCCTCACACTGGAGCTGAGTCCTGCCTTCAGCGCGCCCCGGGAGCGGATTTTCGCCATGCTGACCGAACCGGCCGAGCTGGCGGAGTGGTGGGGTCCGCGCGGGTTTGGACTGCCCGCGGCCGAGCTCGAGCTCAGGGTGGGCGGCCGGTACCGCTTCACCATGAAACCGCCCGACGGCGAGCCGTTCCATCTCTCGGGCACGTTCCTGGAGATCGGCCCTCCCGGCCGCCTCGCCTACACCTTTAGCTGGGACGAGCCCGCGCCCGATGACAGGGAAACGGTGGTCACGCTGATGCTCCACGCCCACGACGGCGGCACGCGGGTCGCGCTGTCACAGGGCCTGTTCGCGACCGAGGAACGACTCGCCCTGCACCGGAACGGCTGGACCGAGAGCTTCGAGAAGCTGCGCGAGGTTCTTACGGCGCGCGGCTGACGCCTGACCGGTTCAGGAACAAGGGCACGGCACTTCGAGAACGGTCTCCAGTCCGTCCACGTCGTCCCACTGCTCCCCCACTTCCTGGAAGCCGTACTGGTCCAGGAGCCGCCGCGAGGGGGTGTTGTCCGGCCGCACGGAGGCCCGGACGACGCTGATCCCCGGGTGCTCCCGCGCCGTCTCGAGCAGAATCACGAGGGCGGCACGGGCATATCCCTGGCGGCGGTGGACAGGATCGATCGAGTAGCCGACCTCCACCATGCCTGCCTCGTCCGGAGGCCCGTGGTACCCGGCCCGGCCCACCACCTTCCCTGATCCCCGGTCCACCGCGAGCCGGGTCACCCACGCGGCGTCGGCCGGGTTCCGGGCAAGCTGATCGCGCCTGATCCGCCAGACGCCCACACAGTCGTCACTGGCAAGGTACGGCGTGAGGTCCCGGGCCGTCGCGCGCCGGGCCGCAACGAGGTCACCGCCGGCGAGCGCGGCCAGGACTGACGGCTCCAGTTGCACCAACTGGAGCCGTCCCGCCGCCGGGTTCCGGCACGTCCAGGGTTCTTCGCTGATTTCCATCCGGCCATCATGGCAGACGGGCCCCCGCCCGCCGGAGCCGTCAGCTTCCCTGTTTGAGCTTTCGCCAGCCGCCGGCACGGTTGTTCGCGATGATCTGCCGGAACATCTCCACCAGGGCCGGCGCGTTGATGGCTTCGCCCTCGCGGAAGGCCACGGTCCGGGCGGTCTTGTTGCCGTGCCCGGCGGTGATGATCCCCGCCGGATCCGGGACGATCCCGCCGTCGTACAGGAAGACGTTGACGTGGTCCCTGGCCGCCAGCAGCGCGCAGACGTTGCCGTCCAGCACGAAGTAGGGCTGGGTGGTGCGCTTGATGGTCTCGGAGACGTCCGGGTCGGCGGCATGCACGAGGTCGCGGACCTCGCGGCAGATGACCTGCTGCCAGCCGGGCAGCGCCCCGATGAACGCATCGACGCGGGGGTCCCGGCTCGAGCCCGGACTGCCGGCCGGGCTCATGCCGCCAGGTCCCGGCGGCGCCATCCCGAATAGCCGACGGCGGCGAGCGCCGCCGCGGCAAGGGCCAGGCCCAGCAGCGGGGCGAGGTCGCCGGAGTCCAGCGGCAGCAGCGGCGTGTGCCGGAACGGGGACAGGTCCATCAGCCATTGCGGCGCGTTCCAGAGCACCCCGAACTCGCCCAGGGCGACAAAGGCGAGCAGCAGCCCCCAGACCGCCCCGGTCAGGCGGGGCGCCCAGCCGAAGACGGCCAGCACGGCGCTCGTGACGACCCAGGCGGCGGGGATCTGGGCGAGGGCGGCCAGCGTCACCCGGCCAAACTGGGCGCCGTCGGCCAGGACGACGGCGGCACCCGCGCCGACCGACAAGCCGGCAAGCAGCATGAGCAGCGCCGCCCCTGCCAGGGCGGCCGCGAAATGGCTGGTGGCCCACCGGGTCCGGGTTGTCGCGGTGCCCAGCAGCGCCTCGACGTGGCCCGCGGTCTCCTCCTCGCGCAGGCGGGTGGCCGCGGAAAGCCCGTAGGCGGAGGCCAGGAGGCCCATGAAGCCGACTTCCGCGGACAGGAACGCATCAGTCATGGCCTGGCTTCCCCCCAGCGTCCTGATCAGCTCCCGGGCGTTCGGGGAACTGAGCAGATCCGCGACGTTGCCGGCCAGCGAGCCGATCATGACCCCGAACACCAGGAACGCCACGGACCAGGCCACCAGCATGCGGAACTGAAGCCGCACGGCCAGGCCCCGGACGCCACGCAGTCTTCCGCGCGCCGGGCCGGGACGCGGCTCGCGCAGGCCGGAGCCCAGGTCCCGGTGCGCCCGGAGGTTGAGGGCCACCGGGACGAGGGCCGCGCACAGCGCCAGCGGCAGGGCGAGCACCCACCAGCGGTCCCCGGCAAAGGCACGGATCTGCTGGTTCCAGCCGATCGGGGACAGCCAGGACAACGCGGAAGGCCCCGGTTCGGCCAGGTCCCCCACCGCCCGCAGGGCGTAGGCCACGGCGATGACGCCGATGCCGAGCCCGGTTGTGGACCGGGCGCTGGAGGCCAGCTGGGCGGCCACGCCGGCCACGGCACTGAACGCCATGCCGGTGGCCGCCCAGCCCAGCCCGAATGCGAAGGACCCGACAGCCGGCAGCCCTCCTGCCGCCAGGGACGCGGCGGTCACGAGCCCGAGCACGAGGCTGGCGCCGCAGCTGATCACGAGGGCAGCGGCGAGCGGGGCATCGCGCCCCAGCCGTCCGCCGCCGAGCAGCTCCAGCCGCCCGGACTCTTCGTCGGCGCGCGTGTGCCGGACCGTGATGATGACCATCAGGACGGCCACGATGGCCGCCATGAAGGCGGTGTACTTGATCAGTGACAGCGCACCCAGAGAGGCGGGGTCGTAGATCCGGCCGAACACCGCCACCAGGGACGCTGTGGCGTTCAGGGCGGTGGCCGCCTCAACCCGGCTCGCGGCGTCGGGATAAAGCCCGGCTCCGGCCACAGCCGTGGAATACGCCAAAATGGCGAAACCGGCGATCCAGACCGGAAGCAGCCAGCGGTCCCGCCGCAGGCCCAGCCGGATCAGGACCCCGGTCCCGGCGAGCGGCTCAGGCATGGCCGGGCTTTCCGGTGCGCGATGCTGCCACGGCGGCGGGCCCCGCCGGCACCGACCGGCCTGCGGGGCCGTAGTGCCGGAGGAAGAGGTCTTCCAGGGTGGGCGGCTGGCTGATCAGCGAATGGAGCCCGACGTCGGTCAGCGCCCGCAGGAGCGGGGCCAGGCCGGAGGGCTCCACCTGGGCGCTGATCCGGTGGTCCACCACGACGACGTCGTGCACCCCCGGGATGGCGTCGAGCCCCGGCGGCACCGCTGCGACGTCGGCCGAGACCGAGGTCCGGGTCAGGTGCCGGAGCTCCTCCAGGCGGCCGGTGTCCACCACCTGGCCCTCGCGGATGATGCTGACACGGTCCGAGAGCGCCTCGGCCTCGCTGAGGATATGGCTGCTGAGCAAAACGGTGCGGCCCTGGTCCCGCAACTCCCGGACACAGCCACGGAATGCCTCCTCCATAAGCGGGTCCAGCCCGCTCGTGGGTTCATCGAGCAGGAACAACTCGGCGTCGGTGGCCAGTGCAGCGATCAGCGCCACCTTCTGGCGGTTCCCCTTGGAGTAGGCGCGCGACTTCTTCGTCGGGTCCAGGTCGAACATGGCCAGGAGGCGGTCGCGCCGGGCCGGGTCCTGGCCGCCTTGGAGCCGTCCCAGCAGCTCGATCACCTCGCCCCCGGTCAGGTTCGGCCACAGCGCCACATCCCCGGGAACATAGGCCAGGCGCCGGTGCAGCGTGGCTACGTCGCGCCAGGGATCCAGGCCCAGCACCCGGATCGAGCCCGCGTTGGCCCGCAGCATGCCCAGCAGCAGCCGGATCGTCGTGGACTTGCCGGACCCGTTGGGGCCGAGGAAGCCGTGGACCTCGCCCGCTTCGACTGAAAAGTCCAGTCCGTTGAGGGCAGTCACGGGCCCGAACCGTTTAACCACCCCGGCCATTTCCAGGACGCTCGCCATAGGGAACACGATACGCCCGGTCCCTCGCCGGCGACCCCTGAACCCCCGTCAACGGTCCGGGCACCCGCCCGGCGACGGATATCCTGCCGGGCGTTTCCCTTCCGCCGCACGGCCCCTCCCCATAGCATCGAAGTAGGCCGCCCATTTGAACAGACGGCAAACTTGCGGTCACGGAATTGGGGACGTACATGATTGACGATCGTGCCAGCACATCAGGTGGCATCACCGACCCGTTGCTGGACCTTGTCCTTGCCGCCACCGACGCCGCCACGGATGCCGATGCCGGCGTCGACGATTTCCTGACTGGATTGGCGGCGCACGCCACGTGGCACTTCGCACGTCCCGACCGCCCGGTGTCCTGCGGAATCAGTCTCTTCCAGCGGAAGAAGCTTCCCCTGGACGTCGGCAGCAGCGGCGCTGGAGCCGGCTCCACCCTGCGCATCCCCCTGGCTCTGGATGGCGGCAGCACCGCCGTTCTCGAGCTGTATTCGGTCCCGCCCGATGCCTTTTCCACCGACGACGCCGAGTCCGCCGAGGCCTTCGCGGAACGGGCTTCGCGCTTCCTGCTGCTGGCCCTGCGGCTGGCCCGGCTCGCCGAATCGCGCGACGACATGGCCGCCGCAATGCAGTCAAGGACAGTGATCGACCTGGCCGTCGGCGCCATCATGGCCCAGAACCGCTGCAGCCGGGAGGCCGCCTTCAAGATCCTGCGGAACACCTCCAACAACAGGAACATGAAGATCCGCGACGTCGCAGCTTCCCTGATCTCATCGATCGCGGGAGACGAGGACCTGTCCCCGCACTTCGACGAATGACGAACGAGGCACCGGTGGAGGATCCCTTCGAGCTTGAACGGTTCGTGACGGCCCAGGATGCCGGCGGAACGTATGCACGGGCCCTCACGGAACTTCGAGAGGGATACAAGCGGAGCCACTGGATGTGGTTCATCTTCCCCCAGCTCGCCGGCCTGGGGCAGAGTCCGACCTCCCGGAAATATGCCATCTCCTCTTTGGCCGAGGCACAGGCCTATCTGCGGCACCCGGTGCTGGGTCCGCGGCTGAAGGAAAGCGCCGGGGCCGTCGCCGGCCAGCAGGGGCTCACCGCCGGCCAGGTCTTCGGCGGCGTCGACGCCCGGAAGCTGCACTCCTCCATGACGCTGTTCCTGCGGGCGGACCCGCAGGCCTCCGTCTTCGAACAGGTCCTCGCGAAATACTTCGAGGGCGTGCCTGATCCGGCCACGGAGCAGTTGCTGGGGAACCTGGGCTGAGCTGACCCGTCCCCGGAAGTATCGACGGCGGGGCCGATACGGAGGAAGATTAATACGCAGTCACCATAAGGAGGTCAATTATGTGCTATGGGTACAGCAGGGATTTCCGGCGGGACATCAAGAAGGATGCCTCACGGGAACCTGAGGAGCGCCCCGAGCCCCGGGTGGAAGCGAAGGACACCAAGTTCTGGGCCTTCCCCCGCCGCAGCAGGGAATTCACGGTCGAGGAGGCGGAGCCGGCTATCGATCGGACCCGCGAGAAGGTGTAGCTCCAGAAACCAAAGGGAAGGCTCCTCGGCGAGGGGCCTTCCCTTCATCACGCGCCGTCGTCCTGTCCCGTCGTCATGTCCCGTCGTGCACGGGACCTGAAAAGGTGCGCAAGACTGGGAGCTCTCGATCACGAAGGTGGGACCCACATTGATAAATCTCCAGCAGGACGCCGAAGGCTTCATCCGGATGAACAGGCACTTCCCCGACAGCGCGCTCATCTCCATCACTTTCACCGATGGACAGTCCGAGGAGTTCTCGGGCCGTCAGCTCAACCGGGTCTACGACGAAGCGCTTGCAGAGTACCGGGCGCAGAACCACCTGGATGCCAAAGGATTTTCGCGGGGCCCGAGGAAGATCGCCCACCCCGGGAACCACATCGAGTTTGTGCGGGTCCATGCCGGGATGGCCACGTAGCGTCCCGGCGACCCATTGACACGGCCGGACCGTCGAATTATCCAGCGCGCGGATCGGATCGCGGACATTCCCACCGAAGGATAGAAAGGGTTCAGCCATGGCAGTCATCAGTTCCGTCAAGAATCTGGAGGCGCTGAGCCTCACCCTCGTCGCCGAGTTCGACGCCGGCGTTGAGCGCGTCTGGCAGGTCTGGGAGGACCCGCGCCAGCTCGAGCGCTGGTGGGGTCCGCCGGCCTGGCCTGCCACCTTCGACCGGCTTGACTTCGTGCCCGGGGGAAAGGCCAGCTACTACATGACCGGGCCGGAGGGTGAGAAGAGCCGGGGCTGGTGGCTCATTACCGCCATCGAGGCACCGCACCGCCTCGAGTTCGACGACGGTTTTGCCGATGAAAACGGCAACCCGGTGGGCGACATGGGCACGACCCATGGCGTCGTAACGCTGGAGTCAATCGGCGACCGCACCCGGATGACCATCATGTCCACGTTCGAGGCGGAAGAGCAGATGGAGCAGATCCTCGCCATGGGCATGGAAGAAGGAATGAAGGAGGCGATCGGCCAGATCGACGCCATCCTCGCAGAGCCCGCAAAATCCTGATTGCAAAATCCACGATCGGCGTATGCTAGTAAGCGTGCTGATCGATTCGGTAACGTCGCCGGCACAGAGCCGTCAGCGTTTCAACGAAAGGAAAGTGCAGTCATGGGAATTCTCGGATTTCTCCTGCTCGGGCTGATTGCGGGAGCCATTGCGAAAGCCATCCTTCCCGGCAGGCAGGGCGGAGGCTGGGTAATCACGCTCGTCCTGGGCGTCGTCGGGGCAATACTCGGTGGCTGGATCGGTTCGCTGATCTTCGGCGGCGGTCTTGGCAATTTCTTCGACCTGCGGACGTGGTTGCTGTCCATCCTCGGCGCCGTCATTGTGCTGCTGATTTTCGGTGCCGTCGCCGGCCGCAGAAGCAGGGGAAGCAGGGTCTGACACCCGGTCCCGACCACGCGCACGTCTGGCCTGCTGTCCCTGCCAGCCATCCGGCAGGACGCGGAATAGGACGTCCCGGCGGGAAGTGTGCAGGAAAAGAAAAAGCCTCCGGAACCTGTTGGTTCCGGAGGCTTTTCCAAGGGTGGCAGATGAGGGATTCGAACCCCTGTTAGCGGCCATGAAAAACTGCCCGTAGGCGGCCACGGAACTGCCCACTGACGGCCATGAAAACTGCCCGTTGGTGGCCATGAGATCTGCCCACTTCCTTACTGACCCTGCTGCTTAAGCGGCGGGAGCCTCTTCCCGGGGTTTGATGACGGTGTCTAGTCGCACCAAAGTCGCCCGGGAAGAGGCCCTAATGAAGTTTGACGGAGAAATCATGGAAATACTTGCTGCGTACGATCTGACCGGATCGTTGCGTGCTGCCGCGGAACTCACCGGTTGTTCGCACCACACCGTTGCCAGGCACGTCGCTGCCCGGGACGCCGGCCAGCCGATCGCCGAGCCGGCCTACCGGGGCCGGGTCACCGACGCGTTCCTGCCCAAGATCGAGGAATGGATCGAGGCCTCCAAGGGCAAGATCCGCGCCGACAAAGCCCACGAGAAACTCCGGGCCCTCGGCTACGAGGGCTCGGAACGCTCGACCCGCCGGGCCGTCGCCCAGGTCCGCGCCGCCTGGCGGCTCGGCCATGTCAGGGTGCACCGGCCCTGGGTGACCGAGCCTGGTCAATGGATTCAATACGACTTCGGCGACGGGCCCCTGATCGAGGGGAAGAAGACCGTGCTGTTCGTGGCATGGCTGGCATGGTCCCGCTTCAGGATCGTCATCGCGCTGCGGGACCGGACGGCGCCGAGCGTGTTCGCAGCGCTGGACCGCACGTTCCGGGTCCTGGGCGGCGCCCCAACCTATGTCCTGACCGATAACGAGAAGACCGTGACGGTTTCCCATGTCGCCGGCGTCCCGGTGCGCAACCAGCAGACGGTCGACTTCGCCCGCCACTACGGCGTGACGGTGTTGACCTGCCGGCCGGCGGATCCCGCGTCCAAGGGCGGCGTGGAGTCCTCGGTGAAGCTCGCCAAGGCCGACATCGTGCCCAAGGACACCAACCTGCGTGCCGAATACGCTTCCTTCGCGGAGATCGAAGCGGCCTGCCAGGCGTTCATGGACGAGGTCAACCACCGGGAGCACCGGGCCACCCGCCGCAAACCCGCGGTGATGCTGGCCGAGGAGGCGCCGCGGTTGCACCGGATCCCGGACACCGCGCACACGGTTGCGTTCGGCCTCTCCCGGGCCGTCCCGGAGAACACGCCGATGGTCACGTTCGAGAACGGCCAGTACTCCGTGCCTGCACATTTGCTCGGCGCGCGGGTGTTCGTCAGATCCCACGGCGCCGGAGGTGACGAGCAGGTCATCGTCGTCCACCACGGCAGCAAGGGCCCGGTGGAAGTCGCCCGGCACCGGCGCGCCCGCCCGGGCAGCCCGGCGATCGACGACGCCCACTTCCCGGACCACCGGCCCAGGATCCCGGGCGACTACACGGCGAAAGCCAGGACGGCCGCGGAGGCGGAGTTCCTTAGCATCGGGGACGGCGCGGACCTGGCTGCTCGAGGCCGCCGCGGCAGGCACCGGGCGAATGAACGTGAAAATGGCCGAAGCGGTCGCCCTGGCCAAGATCGCCGGGCAGGCCGAAGTCGATCACGCGTTGGGGACCGCGGCCATCCATGGCCGCTTCGCGAACAAGGACCTCGCCTCGATCCTGAACGCCGCGGGTTCACGCACCACCACCCATGCCGCCGGGGAAACCCAGTCCCTCACCCAAGGCACCGCCGGGTGGGCCGCGATCGGCCGCCCACCTGTTGCCGCCCGTGTTGACGGCGCCCTGGGAGAAAGCGCATGAGTCCGGTCCCGGTCACCGCACCGGCGTTGCCGGCGGAGCTGGAGGCGTTGATGCGGCAGTTGAAGATGCCCCATGCGCGGGCTTTGGCGCCGGAACTGATCGCGACTGCCCGCGCCCAGCGCTGGGAGCCGGCCGAGGTCATCAAGGCGCTCTTCACCGAGGAAGTCGCCGGTCGGTCCCGGTCCATGCTCGCCACCAGACGCAAGGCCGCGGGCTTCCCGACCGGGAAGACCTTCGACACCTGGGACCCGGCAGCCTCCTCGATCCCGGCCCCGACTCAGCAGGCGCTGCGGACGCTGGAATGGATCGGGCGGAAGGAAAACGTCGTGATCTGCGGCCCCTCCGGCACGGGCAAGACGTTCTTCCTTGAGGCTCTCGGCCAGCAGGCCGTCGAGGCCGGCCTGCGGGTGGCATGGTTCCGCCTCGAGGACCTCGGCGCTCTCATGCGCGCCCACCGCTCCGATGACAGCGTGACGGTCGTCGCGCGGATCCTGCGCGCAGATTTGGTGGTGGTCGATGACATAGGCCTCTTGCCGGTGGGCACTGACGCGGCGGAGGGGCTCTACCGTCTCGTCGACGCGGCCTATGAAAAACGGTCCATCGCGGTTTCCTCAAATTTGCATCCTGCCGGCTTTGACGAGCTCATGCCCAAAACCCTCGCCACGGCGACCGTGGACCGGCTGCTGCATCACGCGCACGTCTGCCAAACCTCAGGGGAATCGATCCGCCTCAGCCAGGCCCTGGCCGGAAAAGGAGTCACGCCAATGAGCTAAACAAGTCCCGAACATGGCCAACGCCACCGAACATCTGGTGGGCAGATCCGGTGGCCATGACTGGGCAGTTTTCATGGCCACCAGCGGGCATTTTTGCTGGCCGCCCGTGGGCACAAACTATTGGCCATTGACAAACCCCCTTTGCGTCCAAGCTCAGAGGCCAGTTCCGCTGAATTTAGGGGCTAGTGCGTATCCGGTTAGCTCAGGTCGGCAGGGTGAATAAACCAGACCCGGGCTGATCGCGGGCGATCCTGACGTTCCATGAGGGTTTCGGCGATGAACAGGCCTGTTTGGTCTGCGTTTTCGAGTGCCGCTGACACAACCTGAGCTAACGGGATACGCGCTAGTGCCGTTTTGGCGCTCCACAAGGGCAGTTGTGAAGCAACCAATGGGGTTTCGCGGCTATTCCAGGCCGGCGCCGTGCCCTCACTCCGGCCATATGACGGAAATGGCCGCTATCGGGCCCGCATTCCGGCCGTCTGCGGCAATCGGGTGCCGTCCCTGGACGCAGCCTCCCGATCCCGTCCGGATCCGCTGCGGATTCAGCGACTTCAACGACCCGTGCTGCCTCAATCACCGGCGATCTGACGGATATGGCCGCAATGAAGCCGTCATTCCGGCCATATCCGGCAATCGGCGGCCCGCCTGGCTACCTCCCGACGTGCCGGTCCAGACCCGGCTGCGGTTTCGGCGATGAACAGGCCTGTTTGGGCTGCGTTTTCGAGTGCCGCTGACACAACCTGAGCTAACGGGATACGCACTTAGGGGCTTATGGTGCCACCAGCCCATGCCATTTCACGCGCCTTCCATCCATGTGTGCTCAAAATGTGCGCACGGAAATGCTTCGTCCCCTACGGGGTCCCGCGGGATCGGGCCGGACACTTCCGGTGGCAGGGCGGGCGCCGTTTCTTGAGCTTAAGTTCCGATACTCGGTCCTGGGACTGCCCTCGTGGAGTAACGTGTGTCTCAACTCACTAGGAGGGGTCGACATCAGCTACAAGTATCGAACCGTCAGGGTTCGCGGCACCGACATGGTTGGAACCATTGCGCGCAAGCACGGGAGCGCGCCCGAGATATACGAAACTTCAAAAGACCCGAGCACTTCTGTAGTTCCGGTGTTTTTTCAGGCAACGGGCGAGGTCCGTTTCTTTGACAGGTCTGTGCTGGAGGACGTACCCACGCCTGCCGACTAGCAGCCATAACGGGCCCTTCGCAGATGAGCATGGTTAGGGGCATCTGACGCCGGTCTTCTATCGGAAACCGGACCGCGGGCAGACCATGAAGCGCGGCTTCACGTCCAAGCGGGACGCTGAATTGTTCCTGGCCTCCGTCGAGGTCTCAAAAGCACGCGGTGAATACATCGAACATGCCCAGAGCTGGGCGACCGTGGGGCTACTGGGGACTGCTTGGCTGGCAAGGCAGACGCATCTGAAGCCGCCGTCTCTGCGCCCTGTCGAGGCCGCTTGGCGAGTGCAGCGAATGCTCGGCCACAGCAGCACTGCCATGACCCTGGACATCTACGCGGATCTATTCGATGACGATCTGGACAGGTTGCCGACGCACTGGATCAGGCCGTTTCACAGGAAGGTGTGCTCAAAATGTGCTCAAACGAGACTTTTGACAAATAACAAAGGGCCCTACTTCCTTGCTATTGCTAGGAAGTAGAGCCCCTCGTAAGGGTGGCAGATGAGGGATTCGAACCCCCGTAGGCGTTGCCAGCTGATTTACAGTCAGCCCCCTTTGGCCGCTCGGGTAATCTGCCGAACTTCAAAAGAAGATCACTCGCGGCCACTATGGTCAGAACGGCTGTTTCCAGTTCGTTCCGCTTCCAGTAACCGCGGGCAAGACAACTTTACAGAACTTCCGCCGAAGAATCGAATCGGCGTCCCGCGGCCCCAAAAAGCCCGGAATTTCAGGCTTCTTCAAGGATGCGGCCAGCCAGTTTCGCCTCGAACCTCGCGGCCTGCTCCTCCGTTACCTGGTTCAACTGCACCGCGCGGGCCAGATCCGCATGGACGCCGTCCAGCCGGGAGGAGGCAGCCGCGGCCGGACTGAGGATGATGGAGGCGGCCAACGCCGCGGCGGCCACCGACGATGCCGCCGTGGCAATCGTGCCGGCGGCGGCAGTGGAACTGGTGACATAACGGACGGCCTTGCGCTGCATGTGCTTTTGCCTTTCGACTGACTCTTCCAACCCATCCAACTCTGGCAGTCAAACCTTCGTTCCCGCCCTGTCCCGGCTTTGAACGGGCTGTGAACTTGGCCCGCGCCGGCCGGCCTTCACATCGGGGGCATCCGTACTAGTCTGGAACGCAGATATCATCGCCTTTCAACAGGCACCCCGGCAACCATCAGGAGGACAGTCATGGCAGGCGAATCCACATTCGACGTCGTCAGCAAGGTAGACAAGCAGGAAGTCGCCAACGCGCTGCACCAGGCGCAGAAGGAACTGGTCCAGCGCTACGACTTCAAGGGCGTCGGCGCCGAGGTCGATTTCAGCGGCGAAACGCTCCTCATGAAGGCCAACTCCGAAGAGCGGGTGCTCGCTGTCCTGGACGTGCTGCAGTCCAAGCTCATCCGCCGCGGCATCTCGCTGAAGTCGCTGGACACGGGCGAGCCGTACCCCTCCGGCAAGGAGTTCCGGCTGGAAGCCACCATCAAGGAGGGCATCGCCCAGGACCTGGCCAAGAAGATCAACAAGCTGATCCGCGACGAGGCCCCCAAATCGGTCAAGTCGCAGATCCAGGGCGACGAGCTCCGCGTGACCTCCAAGTCCCGTGATGATCTCCAGGAGACCATGAACATCCTCAAGAAATTCGACGAGGCCGATCTGCAGTTCGTGAACTTCCGCAGCTGACCTGCCGCGGCCGACGCGCAGTCTGCCGTGCGACGCGCAAAAAGGCTGGCGACACCGGGATTCCGGTAGCGCCAGCCTTTTCCGCAGCGCGGGGCAGTTCGCGCATCGCGCGTCCGGGAAGCCGCCTGGCCGGGAAGCACGACGGCGGCGCTCAGCCCAGCGGCCGGCCGGCCATCCGCTCCAGCCGGCTGATCCGCTCGCGCATCGGCGGGTGTGTCGAGAACAGCTTCACCATGCCGCCGCCGCGGAACGGGTTGGCGATCATCAGGTGCGAGGTGTTGACCAGCCGCTGCTCCGGCGGCAGCGGCGCCACTTGCACGCCCTGCTCGATCTTGCGCAGGGCTGAGGCGAGCGCCAGCGGGTCTCCCGTGAGCGCGGAGCCGTCCTCGTCGGCGTCGAACTCCCTGGTCCGGGAGATGGCCATCTGGATCAACGACGCCGCAAACGGGGCCAGCAGCGCCATGGCGATCATGGCGAGCGGGTTCGCGTTGCGCCGGTCCCCGCCGCCGAAGAACAGGAGCAGCTGCCCCACCGAGGTGATCACGCCTGCGACGGCGGCGGCCACCGAGGAGGTCAGGATGTCCCGGTTGTAGACGTGCATGAGTTCGTGGCCCAGCACGCCCCGGAGTTCCCGCGCGTCGAGCAGCCGGAGGATCCCCTCGGTGCAGCACACCGCCGCGTTCTGCGGGTTCCGGCCGGTGGCGAAGGCGTTCGGGGCCGTCGTGGGCGAAAGGTAGATCCGCGGCATCGGCTGGTTGGCCCGGGCGGACAGCTCCCGGACAATCTGGTGCAGCTGCGGCGCCTGGGCCTCCGTGACCGGATAGGCCTGCATGGACCGGATGGCGATCTTGTCACTGTTCCAGTACCCGTAAGCCGTGGTGCCGACGCCAATCAGGGCCATGATCCAGATCGGGCCGGAGCTGCGCGTGCCGGCTCCGATGAGGGCACCCAGGGCAAGCAGCACCGCCCACAGCACCCCGAAAAGCGCCGCGGTCTTCAGTCCGTTGTGATGCTGGTGCACTGTTCCTCCCAGGCTGCGGGCTCCCGGCTGCGGGCTCCCTTTTTGTCAGGAAATTCGTCAGGAAAAGTTTTGTCAGGAAAGGTCTCTTCAGGAAAACGAACTGCTACGGGACCGGGTTCCGGGCGTCGTACTCCAGGAAACCGGACTGGACATGCGCCACCGTCCATGCGAGCACAACGCACACCAGCCCGCCCAGGAGCACCACCCAGCCCTCACTCAGAAGCTTAGTCCCGCCGCCCGCGAGCAGGTCCCCGATCCGTGGGCCGCCCGCCACGACGACGATGAAGACGCCCTGGAGCCGCCCGCGCAGGTGGTCCGGGGCGGCCGCCTGCAGGATGGTGTTGCGGAAGACGGCGCTGACGGAGTCGGCGATGCCGGCCAGCGCGCAGCACGCAGCGGCCGGCAGCAGCCATCCCGTCGCACCGTCCGCACCGGAGCGGCCTGCCAGCAGCACCACGAGGCCGAACCCGGCGATCGAGGCGCCCCAGCCCATCACGGACCAGACGACGGCGGCCCCCTGCCGCCGGACCGCGCCGAGCGGCCCGGAGAACAGGCCGGCCAGGAACGCCCCCACGGCGGTGGAGGCCAGCAGGATGCCGACCGTTGCCTCCCCGCCGCCGATCATCAGCGCACCGATCGCGGGCATCAGGGCCCGGGGCTGCGCGAAGATCATGGCCACGAGGTCGATCACGAACGTCATCCGCAGGTTGGGCCGGGTACCCAGGAAGCGGAAGCCTTCGACGACGGACCGCAGCCCCGCCGGACGGGCATGCTCCCCCGGCGGCATCGGCGGCAGCCGCAGGATCGCCCAGACGGCAAAGCCGAAGCTGGCGACGTCGATCGTGTAGGTCCAGGCGAAGCCGATCCAGGCGACCAGCACGCCGGCCAGGAGCGGCCCGGCCGTCATGGACAGGCCGAAACTGATCATGCTCAGGGCGTTGGCGGCCGGCAGCAGTTCCTTGCGGACCAGTACGGGGATGATGGCGCTGCGGGCCGGCTGGTTGATGGCCTGCGCGCCGCTCTGCACCGCGACGAGCACGTACAGCACCCACACGTTCCCCAGCTGCAGCCAGGCCTGGAGCGCCAGGCAGGCCGTGGTCAGCCACAGCACGGAGGAGGCCAGCAGGGCCACCTTGCGGCGGTCGTGGGCGTCCGCGATCGATCCTCCGAGCAGGCCGCCGAACACCAGCGGGACCAGGGCGAAGATGCTGAGCAGACCCACGTACAGGCTGTCCTGGGTGAGCCGGTAGACCTCCAGGCTGACAGCGACCAGGGTCAGCTGGCTGCCCAGGGCGGCGACGGCGGACCCCAGCCACAGGCGGCGGAAGGCCGGACTCTCGCGCAACGGCGTGATGTCCGCCAGGAATTTCCCCACCCGGCAACTCTAGGTGCGTGGGTCGGTAGTGGTTTGACGGTTCCGCTGGTTTGAGTCGTGATGGTCCAGAGGCCGGCCGCCTTTTCGTGGAAGGGGGCCGGTCTCCGGGCGTTTTCGCGGAAGGAAGCCTGGGAGGCTCCCGCGGGGCGCGGTCCGGTGCTGCAGGTTTGATCCCGGGGCATCGTCCCGGCCGTGTTCAGGCCGTGGCGGTGCGGTAGGTGAAGAGTTTGAGCAGGTTGTGGCAGCCGGCCATCAGCTTCCATTCCCCGGATGCCTTCTCCAGCCCGCGCAACAGGACATGCTTGCCCTGGCGGGTGTTGATCTGTCCGAAGACCGGTTCGACGATGGCTTTGCGCCGGGCATAGACCGCTTTGCCCTTCTTCGTTTTCAGTTTCCGGGCCATCCGCTCGGCCAGGGTCGCGTCCGCCGGGATCCTGCCCCTGGGCGAGTCCGGGACCGGGCGTCCGTGTTTCATCCGCCGGGTGGAGATGAAGAACTCGGTGCCGGCGCCGGCTTCGAGGTCTTTGACGTGTTCCAGGTTCGCTGCCGAGCAGTACCCGGCGTCGGCGCTCCACTTCCCGGGCATGGCTTCCAGGGTGTCCTGCGCGTTCTTGACCATCGGGACCAGTTGCTGGACGTCCACCGCGGTGTTGGTCAGTTCGGTGGCAACGATGACCTGGTGATCTTTATCAACGACGCCCTGGGCGTTGTAGCAGTAGTGGTAGGAACCGTCCGCGGTCTTCATGATCCTCGCGTCGGGGTCGGTGAAGTTGCGCTGGGCGGTGGGCTTGGGCACCGCCGCGGCAGCGGCGGCATCGCCCTTGCCCGAGACATCGTCGTCATCGTCCCCGCGGGACCGGGCCTTCTCCTGGGCCTCACGGCGGGCCCTGTCCGCGGCCTCGGCCTCGATGGATGCCCGGGCGGTCTTCATCGCCTCGGCGCGCCGGGCCCGGTTGGCCAGTTCGGCAGGCAGTTCATCGCCGCGTTTGCCCGGCCCGAAGCGGGCGTCCTCGGCCGCGTCCACGGTCTTCGCCTCCGCCATCAGGTCGCTGATCTCATCGGCCAGGACCTTCTGTTTCTCCGTCAGCCGGGCATAGCTCATGGCCTTGTGCCGGGAAGCGTTGGCACGCACCTTCGTCCCGTCCAGTGCGACATGGCCCAACGAGACCATGCCCGCGGCCCGGCAGAGCTCCAGGGCCTGCAGGAACACGTTGGCCAGCGCCGCGAGGTGGCGTTCGCGGAACCGGGCGATGGACCGGAAATCCGGGGCCTGCTGGGCGGCCAGCCAGCGGAACGCGACCACGTCCGTGCAGGATTTTTCCAGTTCCCGCGAGGACCTTACCCCGACGCAGTACCCGTAGAGCAGGATCCGCAGCATCAGCCGCGGATCATACGGCGGCTGGCCCTTGGCCTTGGCGTAGGAGGCGTGGAACCGGGTCAGGTCCAGTTCCCCGTCGACGAGTTCGGCGATGAACCGGGCCAGATGGCCCTGGGGCAACCATTCATCCAGCGACGGCGGGACCAGCATCACCGCATCGGGCTCGAAGGCCTTGAAGCGTTTGTTGACCCCGCCGTTGGCATCCATCGGCACATCGGTGGGCTGCCCGACCCGCTCCACGAGCGACTTGTCGAACAAACCATCCTGCGCGGAAGAACCGGTATCCATACCCCGATTCTCCCAGCCACCCCCAACCGGCCCCGGTTAATCTGCCGGCGTTTTAAAAACCGGCACCCTCACTACTGACCCACGCACCTAGTGGCGCCTGCAGCCGGCCCTGCGCCGCCGGCACTGCGCAGCCGGATCCGGAACGCCAGGGGGCGTGCGAGCGCCACGGGCGCGGGCGTCCTTAGGCTTGCCTTATTGTTAGCGAGTCATAATAAGTGCTTGAATAGGGGCATGACGGATCAGATGGGCACCCACGAAGCATGGGCTATGGCCCTGCGTGCCCACGGCCGCCGGGTGACCAAACAGCGCCTGGCCGTGCTCGCCGCCGTCGAACACCATCCGCATTCCCCGGCAGAGGGCATCCTCGCCGCCGCCCGGCAGGAGCTGCCCGAGCTGACGGCACAGTCCGTCTATGTGGTCCTGGGCGACCTGACGGAGCTGCAGATGCTGCGCCGCTTCGAGCCGCCGCACTCCCCCGCCCTTTATGAGACGCGGGTGGGCGACAACCACCACCACGCCATCTGCGTCGGCTGCGGCCGGGTCGAGGACGTCGAATGCGCCGTCGGCCACGCACCCTGCCTGACCCCGCACTGGGGCGGAAACGCCAGGCCGATGACCATCCAGATCGCCGACGTCATGTACCAGGGCGTCTGCCAGGACTGCCAGCGCACCCAACAACTTCCCTCCGAATCCAAGTAAAAACCCAACCAGAAGGAGAAAGATGACTGCGAACATTTCTGCGCCCATCACCCCTGCCCACTCGACGACGCAGTCGGGTGCCCCCGTCACGTCGGATGCCCACTCCCAGGCAACCGGCGCCGACGGCGCCATCATCCTGACCGATCACTACCTGATCGAAAAGCTTGCCCAGTTCAACCGCGAGCGGGTGCCGGAGCGCGTCGTGCACGCCAAGGGCGGCGGCGCGTTCGGTACCTTCACCACCACCGCGGACGTCTCGAAGTACACCAAGGCCGCACTGTTCCAGCCGGGCACCGAGACGGACCTGCTCATCCGCTTCTCCTCCGTCGCCGGCGAAAACGGCTCCCCGGACACCTGGCGCGACCCCCGCGGTTTCGCCGTGAAGTTCTACACCACCGAGGGCAACTACGACCTCGTCGGCAACAACACCCCGGTGTTCTTCATCCGCGACGGCATCAAGTTCCCGGACTTCATCCACAGCCAGAAGCGCCTCCCGGGCACCCACCTGCGCGACGCGGACATGCAGTGGGACTTCTGGACCCTCTCCCCCGAGTCCGCCCACCAGGTCACCTGGCTCATGGGCGACCGCGGCCTGCCGGCCTCCTGGCGTGAAATGCAGGGCTACGGCTCGCACACCTACCAGTGGATCAACGCCGAGGGCGAGCGGTTCTGGGTCAAGTACCACTTCAAGTCCAACCAGGGCGTCAAGTCCATCACGGGCGACGAGGCCGAGGCACTGGCCGGCGCTGACGGGGACTTCTACATCCGCGACCTGCAGGAAAACATTGCCGCCGGCAACTTCCCGTCCTGGGACCTGCACGTCCAGGTCATGCCGTACGAGGACGCCAAGACGTACCGCTTCAACCCGTTCGACCTCACCAAGGTCTGGCCGCACGCGGACTACCCGCTGGTCAAGGTCGGCACCATGGAGCTGAACAAGAACCCGGAGAACTACTTCGCGCAGATCGAGCAGGCCACCTTCACGCCGTCGAACTTCGTGCCGGGCATCGCCGCTTCCCCGGACAAGATGCTGCAGGCCCGCATCTTCTCCTACCCGGACGCACACCGTTACCGCGTGGGCACCAACCACGCCCAGCTGCCGGTGAACCTGCCCAAGAGCCAGGTCAACAACTACAGCCAGGACGGCCAGGGGCGTTACAACTTCAACGCCCCGTCTGTTCCGGTGTACGCTCCGAACTCCCTCGGCGGCCCCGCCGCCGTGGAGCCGCAGAACCCGGCCGGCGGCTGGGAGAATGACGGCGCGCTGACGCTCTCCGCGCACTCCCTGCACGCCGAGGACGGCGACTTCGGCCAGGCCGGCACGCTGTACCGCGAGGTGTACAACGACGGCGAGAAGGCCCGCCTGCTGGAGACCATCACGGGCGCCGTGGGCGGGGTCAAGAACCCGGGCATCAAGGAACGCGCCATCCAGTACTGGACGAACGTCGACGACGAGCTCGGCGCCAAGCTGCGCGCCAACCTGGGCGCTGAGGCTGCGGCTTCCCCGGCCGCTTCCGCCTCCGAGGCAGCCAACAAGATCGGCTGATTCCCCTCCTGCGGCCCTTGGGCCACAACACGAAACACCCCGCCACGGATCTTCCGTGGCGGGGTGTTTCGTGTGTTGTCGGTAAGGGCTACGCGACGTCGGTCCGGGCACCCGCCGCGGGCGGGGCCGGCGTCGGGCCGGCAGCGTGGCGTGCCGGCGTCGGGCCTGCCGCTGATGAGCCGGCCGCCGCGGGGCGGTGGCCCTTCTTGGCGAGCTGGATCTGTTCGTAGACGTGGTGGCGGAGTTCGGTGAAGCGCGGCAGGGACCGGGTCTCCAGCTGGTCACGGTCCACCGGAAGATCAATGGTGATGTCTTCCTGGACCACCGTCGGGGAGCTGGAGAGGATGATGACGCGTTCGCCGAGGTAGACGGATTCGTCGATGTCGTGGGTCACGAAGAGCACCGTGATGCCGAGTTTTTTCCAGACCGTGCGGATCAGGTCTTCCAGGTCGGCCCGGGTCTGGGCGTCCACGGCGGCGAAGGGCTCGTCCATCAGCAGGACCTCGGGCTGGTAGGCGATGGCGCGGGCGATCGCCACGCGCTGCTGCATGCCGCCGGAGAGCTGCCAGGGGTAGGAGCGCGGGACGTGGGACAGTCCCACCGCCTCGAGGGCCTCGTCCACGAGCGTGTCGCGTTCGGCCTTGGGCACGCCCCGGTTCTTCAGCGGCAGCTCCACGTTGTCCCGGACCCGCATCCACGGGAACAGCGACCGGCCGTATTCCTGGAATACTACGGCCATCTTCTTCGGCGGGCCCACCACTCGCTTGCCGTCCAGGAGCACCTCGCCCTCGGTGGGGGCCATCAGCCCGGAGATGCACTTCAGGAGCGTGGTCTTGCCGGAGCCGGAGGGGCCCACGAGGCAGGCCAGTTCCCCGGCGCGCAGGTCGAAGGTGAGGTTCCGGACCGCCTCGATGTCGCCGCCGTCGGTCTGGTACACCTTTTTCAGGCCGCGGACCGAGAGCATCGCCTCCGGCAGTGTCTTCCCGGCCGGGGCCGGGGTTAGGTCAGGCTGCATTTTCTACCTCTTTCTGGCCGTGGTACCAGCGCAGGATGTTCCGCTCGGCCCACTGGAAGATGAATGACAGGCCCACGCCCAGCAGGCCGAGCACCACGATGCCGGACCACATTTCCGGGATGGCGAAGGACCGCTGGAACTGGACGATGGTGAAGCCAAGCCCCGAGGACGAGGCGAACATTTCGGAGATGACCATCAGGATCAGCCCGAGGGACAGGCACTGGCGCACGCCGGCCATGATCTGCGGGCTGGCCGAGGGCAGCACGAGGTACCGGACCCGGGCCCAGCCGTCGATGCCGTAGGTGTGGGCCGAGTCCGAGAGGACCCCGTCGACGGCGCGGACGCCTTCGATGGTGTTCAGCAGCACCGGCCAGACGCAGCCGGAGATGATGACCGCGACCTTCATGGAGTCCGTGATGCCCATCAGCAGGATCAGGACCGGGACCAGGACCGGCGGCGGGATGGCGCGGAAGAACTCCAGCACCGGTTCGAGCAGGGCGCGGAGCCATCTGACCGATCCGATCAGCACCCCGCCGACGACGCCGATCACGATCGCCGCGATTACGCCGACGAGGAGCCGGGCGATACTGGGCAGCACGTCGGAGAGGAAGCGGGGGCCGAACCAGACTTGGCCGAACTTACTGACCAGGGTGGCCGGGGTGGGGACGAAGAAGTTGACCGCCCCGAGGGTGGAGGCCCACCAGAGCAGGACAAGCAGGACGGGCAGCGCCAGGACATAGCCGAGGGTCTTCAGGGCTTTCATGCGATCACCTCGGAACGGACGGAGGGGTGCCAGGACAGGGTCTTGCGCTCGATGAAGCGCATCAGGACGTTGATCAGCACGCCGATCAGGCCGGTGGCGAGCACCAGGGCATACATGCCGGAGATGGCGCCGCCGGACTGCGCGAGGGCGATTTCACGGCCCAGGCCCGGCGAGCCGATCACCAGTTCCGCCGTGATGGCCAGGACCAGCGCCACCGTGCCGGCGAGCCGGACGCCCGTCATCAGGTAGGGCAGGGCGGTGGGGAACACGACGTAGCGGATCCGCGCCATCCGGCCCAGGCCGTAGGTCTTCGCGGTGTTGTTGGCGACCATGTCGACGTCGGCCACCCCGTAGAGGACCTGGATCAGGACCTGCCAGAAGGCAGCGTACGTGATCAGCATGAGGGACGATTCGATCTTCACGCCGAACAGCAGCACCGCCAGCGGGATCAGCGCCACCGACGGGATGGGCCGCAGGAACTCGACGGTGGAGTTGGTCGCTTTCCGCAGGAAGTCACTGGAACCGATGATGAAGCCCAGCAGCACGGCCAGGGCGACGGCGATGACCAGGCCCAGGAACCAGGCCGTCATGGTTTCGCCGACCGAGATCCAGAACGCGGTCAGGCCGAAGTCCCGCACCAGCGCCAGGATCACCTCGGACGCGGGGGGCAGGTAGCGTTCATCGATGATGCCCAGCCGGGGAACCAGTTCCCAGGTGGCCAGGAATCCGAGGATTCCGGCCAGGCCGAGCAACTGTTTTGCCGGCAGTTTGCGGACGGACCCGCGGTCCAGTCCCACGCTGGGGGCGGGACCGCGGGAGGCTGGAGCGTCGGAACTCATGGGAGGAGGTCGCCGGCGTTCGGTGCCTTGGTCAGCGTGCCGTACTTGGTGGCGGCGTCACCGAGGGTCTTGAAGGCGTCCTTGTTGAAGTCGACCTTGTAGTGCGGCAGCACGATCTTGGCGCGGGCGGCCTCGTCGATCTTGGTGTAGGTGCCTACGATGTCGCGGACTTCCTGCGGATGCGCCTGGGCGTACTCGAGGGACTTGTTCATGGCCCGGGTGAACTTCTGGGTCAGTTCAGGCTTGTTCTTGATGGTGTCCGCCTTGGTGAAGTAACCGGCGATGTCCAGGTCCGGGCTCATGTCCACGAAGTTCCAGGACACGACGGTCCCGCCCTCGGCGACAGCCTTGGACAGGAACGGCTCCAGGATCCAGGCAGCGTCCACCTGCTTGTTGGCCAGGGCGGCGGGGGCGTCCGGGAAGGCTACCTCGACGAACTTCACGCTTGAGGGATCGCCGCCGTCCTTTTCGATGGCGGACTTGATCGTGGTGTCGCCGATGTTGGACAGGTTGTTGACCGAAACGGTCTTGCCGGCGAGGTCCTTCGCGGATTTGATGCCCGAGCCGGCCGGGACGACGACGCCGCCGACGTCCTTGCCCTTCTCACCGGTGGTGGATGCGCCGTTGGCGACGAACTTCAGGTCAAGGCCCTTGTCCTTGGCGACCATGACGGAGATCAGGTTGGAGAAGGCGAAGTCGAAGCTGCCGCTGACCACGCCCGGGACGATCGCTGCGCCGCCGGTGGCCGTCTGGATATCCAGCTGCAGGCCCTCATCCTTGAAGAACCCCTGCTTGGTGCCCAGGTAGATCGGTGCGCAGTCCACGATCGGGATGACGCCGACGCTGACCTTCGTCAGTTCCGTGCTTCCGGTGGATCCGGCGGACCCAGTTCCACCCCCGGTGGAACTGGGTGAGCCGGACCCACAGGCTGACAGGCCTAGGACGGATGCTGCGGCAAGCACCGCGATGATACGACGTTTCATGTTCACTCCTTTGTGCGCACGGGCATGGGAGTGCGAAGCCCCCAAGCCCCAGTTGTTCGCTATCCGAACAAGCGTTCAAAGCAAGTCTGGTTTAGGGGCGCTGTGGGGTCAACCACATCTGTCCATTGTTATCCTCCTGATACGTGAGTAACCGGATGGTGGGCGCGGACGCTTTCCACATACGCGCCGCCGGCTCTGGCTGGAGCAGGCTGCGGTGCCTAGGATCACTGCATGACGACATTCCAGGGCATCCCGGCGGGTGCTTTCGCGTTCTATGCCGAACTTGAGCACAACAACAACCGGGAGTGGTGGCTGGAGCACAAGGACACCTACGACAGCCTGGTCAGGAATCCGGTCACGGCGCTGCTGGCGGAGCTGGAACCGCGGTTCGGGCCGGGGAAGGTTTTCCGGCCCAACCGGGACATCAGGTTCTCCCTGGACAAGTCGCCCTACAAGACTGCCCAGGGCGCGTTTGCCTCAGCACAGGAAGGGGTCGGGTATTACCTGCAGATCAGTGCGGACGGCCTGTTGGTGGGCGGCGGCTACCATTCCCATGCACCGGCCCAGCTGGTCCGCTTCCGGAACTCCGTGGATGCGTCCGGGACGGGTGAGTCGCTGCGGCACATCGTCGACGGCGTGGCCGCTGCCGGCTTTGCGGTGGAGGGCGAGAAGCTGAAAACCGTGCCCCGCGGCTTCGACAAGGACCATCCCCGGGCGGAGCTGCTCAAGCACAAGTCATTGTCCGCCGGCATGGAACTGGGCCAGCCGGAGTGGGTGGATTCACCGGCTGCGGCGCAGGAAATCGCGGCATTGTGGGACCGGCTGCGGCCCCTGGTGGAGTGGGTCGGCCGGCACGCCGCGCCCTGACCCCTGCGAGGGGCAGGCTTCAGTGGGCAGGCCGGCCCTGGACATGGGATGGCTCCCTATACATGGGATAATTGCGGCATGGAAGCTAATCCCGCAGGGGCCCGGACGCTGGAGCGCGGACTCAGCCTGATCGACCACGTTGCTGCGGGCGCCCACCGGCTGGAAGAGATCACCCAGGCCTCAGGCCTCAGCCGCTCCGCCACCCATCGCATGCTGACCTCGCTCGTGGCAGGGAGGTATCTCAGCCAACAGCCGGACCACAGTTATCATCTGGGCATCAAACTGCTGGAACTCGGCACCAAGGCGGAGGCGAAGATCAGCCTCCCCGACGCCGTGCAGAGCATCCTTGCCGGCATCGCAAAGACCACGCAGGACACCACGCACCTTGGAATTCTCAGCGGCGACGACGTCCTGTACCTGGCCAAGGCCCGCGGCCACCGTGGCATTGAGATGGCGTCCCGTCCCGGCGCCCGGCTGCGGGCCCAGAACACCGCTATGGGCAAGGCGCTGCTGGCCCAGCGCGGCAACGACGAGGCGGCCAGGGCTTTCGACACCGCCGCGATCGCCACGCCGCGCTCGATTCAGGACGTTCAGGCCTTCAGGGCGGTCCTGGATCGGGTCCGGCTCGATGGCTACGCCCTGGACGACCAGGAGAACGAGCTCGGTATCACCTGTGTGGCTATCGCCATCCCGGATCTGCTGGGCAAGGTCGCGGCGGCAGTCTCCATCTCGGCCCCCAGCGTCTACATGACCCCGGAACGGATCCAGGCCCTCGTGGCTCTGCTCAAGGATGCACAGCCGGAGCTGAGCCGATGCCTGCCGCCAGGATTTGAAAGGGCCTGGATCTAGCGCTCACGCGCCGGTCCAGGCCCTTCCCGGCACCCTCTTACGGGGTCAGATCCGGTCAGCGTGCCACAGGTTCCGTGGCGTCCAGCATGGCAAGCTCGTGCCGGCGCGGCATGCCCTCCCAGTCGCCGGGCACCAGGCAGGCAAAGGCTCCCGTGCGGACCGCCGTGAGCAGCCGCGCCTGCACCGGGGCGCCGGCGAGCAGGTCTGAGATGTAGCCGGCAACGAAGGCGTCGCCGGCGCCCACGGTGTCGATGGCGTTGACCCGGACCGCGGCCTGCTCGTATTCCACACCGTCGACCACCGCGGCACAGCCTTCGGCCCCACGCTTGATGACCGCCTGGCTCGGCCCCAGGGAGGCGACCCTTCGGGCCAGCTCCAGGGAGTCCTCCGACTTTCCCACCGCAATCCCGGCTTCGTCGTCACCGGCGAACACGATGTCCGCCTGCGCGATAAAGTTCCGGAAGACCCCACGGGCTTCCTCGGGCGGCCACAGCGCGGACCGGTAGTTGAGGTCGAAGGAGACCAGGACACCGGCCTCACGGGCGACATCCAGCGCGTATTGGGCCGCCTGGGCCGCCGATGGCGAAAGGGCGGGAGTGATCCCGGTGAGGTGCAGCAGGCGGGAATTGGCAATCCGCTCGGCCGGGATGTCCTCCCGGGACAGCCGGGAACCAGCGCTTCCGGCCCGGTAGTACCAGACCTTGAGCTGGTCCATGGTGCGGCGCTCCTTGATCATGAGGCCGGTGGGCGCCGCCGGATCGCGCAGGGGATCAACCACGATCCCCTCGGCCGCGAGCTCGCGCAGGACGAGTTCACCCAGGCTGTCGTCGCCTACGCGGCCTACCCACGTCACCGAGGTGCCCAAGCGCCGCAGCGCAATGGCAAAGTTACTCTCGGAGCCACCCATGCCCAGGCTGAGGGAGGACACCTGGGCCAGCGGACCCGGCGTCTCGGCCTTCATCAGGCCCATGGTTTCGCCGATGGTGACGACGTCGGTGAAGGTCACCGGGTACCCCTCGCCTGGACGGCGTCCGCGACCAGGGAACTGAGCTGCTCGGCGCGGGCGGTGAGGGCGGCGAGGTCACCGCCGGAGAAGGCGTCACGCAGCAGCGGGCCGCCCAGGCTGACGGCAAGCGCCCCTGCCGCGATCCAGTCTGCGGCGTCGTCGATGCCGATGCCGCCGGACGGAATGACCCGCATGTCCGGGAACGGCCCGCGCAGCTGCCCCAGGTAGCCGGGACCGACCGTGGAGGCGGGGAAAAGCTTCACGGCCGTGGCCCCCGCCTGCATGCCGGCGAGCAGTTCGGTGGGCGTCAGGCCGCCGGGAAAGACGGGAACGCCGGCCGCAACCGCCGCGTGGATCACGTCGGTCACCATGGCTGGCGTCACGAGGTAGTCCGCGCCGCCGTCGAGCGCCTGTGCAGCCTGCTCACCGGTGGTGACGGTGCCGACGCCGATTTCCGCGTCGGCGCCGAACTGCCGTTTGATCTCGGGCAGCAGATCGAACACGCCGTCCGTGCTGAGGGTCAGTTCGATGGACCGGACGCCGCCCCTGACGAGGGCGTCGATGACCGGCGCGTACTCGCGGGCATGCCGCGCGCGGAGCACGGCCACCACAGGATTGGCCTGCAGGATGGCGGAGACGGGCGTGCTCTGGACATTACTCATCGGGCCAGCCACCCGCCGTCGACCGGCAGTACCACGCCGTGGATGTAGTCCGCGGCCGCTGAGGCCAGGAACACCACGGCCCCGGCGAGGTCGCCGCCGGTGCCCCAGCGTGCCGCCGGGATCCGCACCGAGATCTGCTCGTTGCGCTCGGCATCCGCCAGCAGGGCCTCGTTCATGTCGGTGGCGATATAGCCCGGCGCGACCGCGTTGACGTTCACGCCGCGGGGCGCCCATTCGTTGCACAAGGCCTTGGTCAGCTGCGCCACGGCGCCCTTGGAGGCGGCGTAGGCCGGAACGCGCAGGCCGCCCTGGAACGTAAGCAGGGACGCCAGGTTGATAATCTTCCCGCCGCCGCGTTCCACCATCGGGCCGCCGAAGCCCTGGCACAGCTGGAAGACCGCTCGGGTGTTGATGGCCATCACGCGGTCGAAGTCGGACAACGGGAACTCCACCGCATCGTGCCGGATCTGGGTTCCCGCGTTGTTGACCAGGATGTCGACCTGCTGTCCGGCGAGCGTTTCCGCCGTGGCTGCGGCGACGGACTCTTCGCTCGCCAGGTCCAGGTGGACCGCTGATGCGCTGACGCCGGCTGCTTCCGCAGCTTCCGCCAGTTCCGGAGACAGGGGCCCACGCTGCAAGGCGACGACGCTGGCGCCGGCGTTGACCAGCCCGAGGGCAATGCCAAGGCCGATCCCGCGTGATGCGCCGGTCACGGCTGCGGTTTTGCCGCTGAGGTCAAACGGCGATTTCTCTACTGTGTGGTTCATGAACTTTCCTGGGTTTTCGCGGCGGGCGCCACGGCTGGGCTGACAAAGACTTTGAGGACACGTCCGGAAGCCATCGCCTGGTCAAAGGCCTGGCGCGTGTCCTCCAGCGCGAACACCTGGGTGGGAATACGGTCCAGCCCCAGCTCACGGCTTTCAATAAGTTCCACCGCGCGTTCCACGGCGGCCCTGGTGTAGACCCGGACTCCCACCACGGTGTTCTCGGCAAACGTCAGGGCCTGGAGGTCCAGTTCGACGGGCTTCTTGTAGACACCCACCAGGACAATTGTGCCGCGGACCCTGACCGCACGGGGCAGCATCGCCGCGACCGACGAGTGGGCGGCGGAATCGAAGACGATGTCCGCCCCGTCCCCGCCGGTGGCGGCAAGGATGGCCTGGATGGGGTCGTCCCCGGGTGCCACCGTGGCGAAACCGAGTTCTTCGGCCACCTGGCGGCGGGCCTCGGAGGGCTCCGAAATGAGGACGCTGCGGGCTCCCTGGTGGCGTGCCACCAGGGCTGTCAGGATGCCGATGGGCCCGGCGCCGAAGACCACCACGCGTTCCCCGCCGGCCAGGCCGGCACGGGATACGGCGTGGACGGCGACGGCCAGCGGTTCGGCGAGGGCGGCCTCCTGGAGGGGCACGGAGGTGCTGACCGGGATGAGGGCGGAGGCAGGCAGGGCCACGTATTCGGCGAGGGAGCCTGCGACGTCGATGCCGTACAGTTTCAGCGCCCGGCAGACGTGGGTGTCTCCTCCGCTGCACGGGTGGCATCCGCCGCAGTGGATGAGGGGCTCCACGGTGACGCGGGTGCCCGCGGCCGGGCCGGATTCCGCCGCGACCTCCACGATGCCGGTGATCTCATGGCCCATGACCAGGGGAGCCTCGGCGCGCGGGTGCGTTCCGTGCAGGATGGAAAAGTCGGAGCCACACAGTCCCGTCATTTCCGTCCGGACCAGCGCCCAGCCTGCGGGGATCTCGGGCAGGGGCAGCCGCCGCGGCTCGACCGTGTCCGGCGCCGTCCACACGGCGGCGCGCATGGTCGTGTCCAACAGCGCGGGGCTCACACCAGCACCCCGGCGTTGAGAAGGTTCCGCGGCACGCGCCCCGCGCACACCTCCACGACGTTTTCGATGGTGCGGCGTTTCAGTTCCGCATAGGATTCCTCGCTGTACCAGGCGGCGTGCGGCGTCAGCACGGCATTTTCGCAGCCAATCAGGGGACTGTCCAGGGCCAGCGGCTCTTCCTCAAAGACGTCCAGCCCGGCACCGTAGAGCTGCCCGCTGGCCAGGGCCTCGGCCACCGCCGCGGTGTCCACTACTCCCCCACGGCACGTATTGACCAGCACCGCGCCGCGCTTCATCCGCGCCAGCACGCCGGCGTTGATCAGGTGGTGCGTATGGGAGTTGAGCGGAACGTGGAGGGAGACCACATCAGCGCGGGATATCAGGTCCTCAAACCCGACGACGGCGACTCCGCCCGCCGTCGTCGTACCGATTTCAGCGAGCAGGTCAGACCCGATCACCGTGTAGCCCAGCCCCCTGGCCTTGCGGGCGGTGGCCGCGCCGATCAGTCCCAGGCCCACCACCCCGAACACCCGGGTGGACATCCGGTGCAGGGGCTGGACCGGGAGCAGCGAATGCTCGCCGCGCCGCATGCCGCGGTCCAGCCGGGTGATTCCCCGGGCGAGGCTGACGGCCAGGGCAATGGCGTGGTCGCTGACGTCTTCGGTGCCGTAGTCCGGCACATTGCAGACCGCGACGCCGCGGGCGGTGGCCGCGTCGACGTCGAGGGTGTCCACCCCCACGCCGTAACGGCCGATCGCCTTCAGCTGCGGCAGGGCCGCGAGGACGCGGTCGGTAATGGGGGCGTACTGGACGACGATTCCGTCGGCGCCAGCCGCGGCGGCAATGACGTCGTCCTCGGTCCGGCACTGGGCCAGCACGAGCTCCACGCCGGCGGCGTCGGCGACGTCCTGCTCTATGGCGATGGAGTCGTGGTCGCAGTCGGTGATGACGATGCGGGTGGGGGTGGCTGGCATTACTTGGCGTCCTCTTCGGTGAGCAGGTCACGATCGACGGTTTCCGGAGCCTTGATCGTGGTGAACAGGCTGATGGCCATCATCGCCATCATGTAGATGGCGACGGGGAGCCATGATCCGCTGAACGCCGTGACCAGCGAAGAGCAGATGAGCGGTGCGATGCCGCCGCCGAAGACGGAGGAGAACTCGCGGCCCAGGGCGACTCCGGCATAGCGGTACCGCGATCCAAAGAGCTCCGGGAAGTACGCTGCCTGGACGCCGACGGATCCCTGCGCGGCGAAGATGAACCCGAGCACGATCACCAGGGAGATCAGGAACAGGTTTCCGGTGTTCAGCAGCACGAAGGCGGGGATGGGGAAAACGAACAGGAAGGCCGTGACGATCAGGTACATCCGGCGTCGACCGAAGCGGTCTGACATGGAGCCGAAGGCGTACGCCGAGACGCAGGCGAAGAGCGCGCCGACGAGCAGCACCTTGGGAATGAACGTCGCATCGATCTTGAGCTGGGAAATCAGATAAGAGCCCAGGAAGACCTGGAAGATGTAGGAGTGCGCGTTGGCGCCCACGTTCATGAAGAAGACGCGGACCAGGCCCTTGCGGCCGTTCTTGACGACGTCGGCGACGGGAGTGGCACGGACGACGCCCGCGATCTCCTCCTTCTTTTCCTCAAAGACCGGTGATTCCTTGAGCTTGCGGCGGATGACGTAGGCGGCGATGGTGACGAAGATCGAGGAGAAGAACACGAGCCGCCAGCCATAGGCTTCCAGGGCTTCGCGGGGCATCAGCTGCACCAGGATCCAGACGACGGCGCCGAGCGCGGTGCCGGCCGCGGCACCGACGAACACGAGCGAGGCATACCGTCCGCGGCTGCCCGTGGGCGCCGTTTCCGCAACCAGGACCACACCGCCTGCCTGTTCAGCGCCTGCGCCGAACCCCTGCAGGAAGCGGCAGGCAACCAGCAGCACGGGGGCCCAGATGCCCGCCTGCCCGTAGGTGGGCAGCAGGCCGATGGCGAACGTGGCGATGCCCATCAGGAAGAGCGTGGCAACGAGCACCCATTTGCGTCCCAGCCGGTCGCCGTACTTCGAGAAGAAGAGGCCGCCCAGGGGGCGTGCACCGAAGCCGACGGCGTAGGCACCGAACGCGGCGATGATGCCGATGGCGGGGTCAATGTTGGGGAAGAAGATTTTGTTGAAGATGATCGCCGATGCGGTTCCGTAGATCACAAAGTCGTACTGCTCAAGCGCCGTGCCGATGAGGCCGGCCCAGGCGGCCCTGCGGACGGGTGCTTTGTCGGTGGTCCCGGGGGCCACCTCATGGTCTTGGGGGTCGAGGACCGCCGACTTACTGCGAACAACATCGTTCTCAGCCACAGTTCACCATTTCTCTCTTGAGTGCCTAAGCACATTCCGATTATCGGGACGACATCCCGAAAACTCCAAGCACGACTATATCGGGCTTGTCGGCCAGATCACAACAGCTGGGATTCACGGTTCCTCGGATGCCTCTGCACCACCGGACATGCCCTCCGCCCAGCCCCGGGCCTGGACGTATTCCCCTTCTGCCCAGTCCCGGGCACAAAAAATGGACATGCCCTCCGGATAAGGGAGGGCATGCCCATTCAGGGGCCGGAACCGGTCAGGCGCGGGTGAGCACGTCCTCGGACTTGGCGTCGCCGGCCGGAACCGTAGCGTCGTTGTCAGCACTGCCGTTCACGCTGGCCCGCGCCTCGGCGAACTTCTCGTTCAGCCGGGAGTGGCGCTGGCCGTAGGCGAAGTAGATGACGATGCCGATCACGAGCCAGCCGGCAAAGAAGATCCAGGTCTCCACGGCGAGGTTCGTCATGAGGTAGAGGCAGAGCACCGCCGAAACAATGGGGAGCACCTTGCCGAACGGCACGCGGAACGCCGGCTTGAGGTCCGGGCGCTTCTTCCGCAGCACCAGGATGCCCAGGCTGACCGTCACGAAGGCGGACAGCGTGCCGATGTTGATCATTTCCTCCAGCAGGTCCACGTTGGTCAGCCCGGCGACGACGGCGACGCCGGCGCCGCAGATCACCTGCAGCCGGACCGGCGTCGAACGCGTGGCGCTGGTCCTGGACAGCGAGCGCGGCAGCAGGCCGTCGCGGCTCATGGCCAGGACCACGCGGGACAGGCCCATGAGCAGCACCATGATCACGGTGGTGAGGCCCACGAGGGAGCCGAAGGCGATGATCTTGGCGGCGTCGGTGTTGCCCACGGCCTCGAAGGCCGTGGTGAGGGTGGGGTTCTTGGCCTCGGCCAGCTGCGTGTACGACACCATGCCGGTCAGCGCCAGCGACACCAGGATGTACAGGACGGTGACCACGGCGAGGCCGCCGAAGATGCCGCGCGGCAGCGTTTTCTGCGGGTTCTTGACCTCTTCGGCCGAGGTGGCCACGACGTCGAAGCCGATGAAGGCGAAGAACACCAGGGCCGCGCCGGCGAAGATGCCCAGGGTGCCGTACTGCGCCGGGGCGGCGCCCGTCAGGAAGCCGAAGAACGACTGCTTGAGCACGTCCGCGGCGCCGGCGGATGCGGTGGGCTCGGACGCCGGCACGAACGGGGTGTAGTTCTCGAACTTCACGTACGTGAAGCCCACGACGATCACAAACAGGACGACGGCGATCTTGATCAGCGTGAACACGTTGCCGACGCGGGCGGACAGCTTTGTCCCCATCACGAGCAGCAGGGTGAACACGGCCACAATCAGGAAGGCGCCCCAGAAGAGGTCGACGCCGCCGATCGAGATGGACGGCGGGATGTCCACGCCCATCAGTGCGAAGACCTTGCTGAGGTAGATCCCCCAGTACTTGGCGATGACCGCCGCGGCCGTGAACAGCTCAAGGATGAGGTTCCAGCCGATGATCCATGCCAGCACCTCGCCCATCGTGGCGTAGGTGAAGACGTAGGCGGAGCCGGCCACCGGGATGGCGGTGGCGAATTCGGCGTAGCACATGATGGCGAGCGCGCAGGTGACCGCTGCGATGGCGAAGGAGAGGGTCACGGCCGGGCCGGAGAAGTTCGCGGCAGCCTTGGCGCCGACCGAGAAGATCCCGGCACCGACCGCGACGGCGACCCCCATGATCATCAGGTCCCAGGAGCTCAGCGAGCGCTTCAGTTTGCGTCCGGGTTCATCGGCGTCGGCCATGGACTGCTCGATTGATTTGGTCCGGAAAAGATTCATAGGAAAGTCAACAATCTCCGTAGCGTGTTGGAAACAGACCTATTTATCTTAGGGTCCATCCAGTGGACGGCCATTTTAATCCCACATGTTGAGACAGCGCCCGGGCCTCCGTCCCGGCGCGAACGGACACTTGAGGCCCCATCCCCGCACCGCGGAGGGCCTCAAGTGTCCGTTCGCGCTGTTGGATTGGGCTGGTCAGCGCTGCGGGTCAGACCGGCCAGTCAGGCCGGCCAGTCAGACCGGCCAGTCCATCAGCGTGGACCGGATCAGGAACCTCTTCCCCTCCGGCGCTTCCACCGAGAAGCCGCTCCCCCGGCCCGGGACGACGTCGACGGTCAGGTGGGTGTGGCTCCAGTAGTTGAACTGCTCCCTGGACATCCAGAACTCGAGGGGCTGGGGTTGCACGCCATCAGTGATGTCGAACAGCCCCAGGAGAACGTCCGCATCGGCGGTGATGAACTCTCCCGCCGGATAACACATGGGCGAGGAGCCGTCACAGCAGCCGCCCGACTGGTGGAACATCAGGGGTCCGTGCTGGACCCACAGCTTCCTGAGCAGTTCCACGGACTCGGCGGTGAGCGCCACCCGGGAGATATCCTCCCCGGGCAGCGTCACTGCCGCATCAAGCCTCACCGCCGTCATCAGAACGCCTCCGTCTTCAGTACTTGATGACGACGCGGCCGTCGATCTTGGCGTGCTTCATCTCGTCAAGAACGGCGTTGACCTCGGAGAGTTCCCGGGTGGACACGGTGGGGTGGATCTTGCCCTCCGCGTAGAACTCGAGGGCTTCCTCAAGGTCCTGCCGGGTTCCCACGATCGAGCCGCGGACCGTCAGGCCCTTGAGCACGATCTCGAAGATCGGCGCCGGGAAGTCACCCGGCGGGAGCCCGTTGAACACGATGGTTCCGCCGCGGCGGGCCATGCCGATCGCCTGCCCGAACGCCGAGGGGTGCACGGCCGTGACCAGCACACCGTGGCAGCCGCCGGTTTCGCGCTGGATGACTTCCACGGGGTCCTCATGCAGGGCGTTGACGGTCAGCTCCGCACCGTGCTTCTTCGCCAGGGCGAGTTTGTCGTCGGCGATGTCCACAGCGGCGACGCGCAGGCCCATGGCAACCGCGTACTGCACGGCAATGTGCCCGAGCCCGCCGATGCCGGAAATCGTGACCCACTGGCCGGGCCTGGCCTCGGTCATCTTCAGGCCCTTGTAGACCGTGACGCCGGCGCAAAGCACCGGGGCGATCTCCACGGGGTCCGAGCCGGCAGGGATGCGGGCCGCGAAGCGGGTGTCCACGAGCATGTATTCGCCGAAGGAGCCGTCAACGCTGTAGCCGGCGTTTTGCTGCGCCTCGCACAACGTTTCCCAGCCGGTCCGGCAGTACTGGCAGTCGCCGCAGGCGGACCAGAGCCAGGCATTGCCCACGAGGTCGCCGACAGCAAGGTCCGTGACGCCTTCTCCCAGCGCAACCACTTCGCCCACGCCTTCGTGGCCGGGGATGAACGGCGGTGTCGGCTTGACCGGCCAGTCGCCCTCCGCCGCGTGGAGGTCGGTGTGGCAGACGCCGGTGGTCAGTACCTTGACCAGTGCCTCGCCGCGGCCCGGGACGGGAACGGGGAGCGTCTGGATCTGGAGATCCTTGCCGAATTCGGTTACTACAGCTGCTTGCATCGTCGTCATTGTCGAAATCCTTGCGTAGTCATGCGTTGGTGTGATTCGTACGGTGTAAGCGTTCGTACTGCCTTCCGGAGGGGTGCCCAGGGTGCGGGCGGGGACGCATCAGTGCTAATCCGTCCCCGCCCGGTTCAGAACGGCTTAGAAGAAGCCGAGCTTGTTCTCGTTGTAGCTGACCAGGAGGTTCTTGGTCTGCTGGTAGTGGTCCAGCATCATGGAGTGGTTTTCACGCCCGATGCCGGAGGACTTGTAGCCGCCGAACGCGGCCCCTGCCGGGTAGGCGTGGTAGTTGTTGACCCACACGCGGCCGGCCTGGATCTCGCGGCCGGCACGGTAGGCGACGTTGCCGTTGCGGGACCAGACGCCGGCGCCGAGGCCGTAGAGGGTGTCGTTGGCGATTTCCATGGCGTCGTCGTAGTCACTGAACCGGGCAACGGAGACGACGGGTCCGAAGATTTCCTCCTGGAAGATCCGCATCTTGTTGTGGCCTTCGAAGACGGTGGGCTGGACGTAGTAGCCGCCGGCCAGGTCGCCCTCCAGCTGGGCACGGGCCCCGCCGGTGAGCACCTTCGCGCCTTCCTGCTTGCCGATGTCGATGTAGGAGAGGATCTTCTCGAGCTGGTCGTTGGAGGCCTGGGCGCCGAGCTGCGTGTTGGTGTCCAGGGGATTGCCCTGGATGATCTTCTCCACCCGGGCCACGGCGTCGGCCATGAAGGAATCGTAGATGCCTTCCTGGACCAGGGCACGGGACGGGCAGGTGCAGACTTCGCCCGAGTTGAAGGCGAAGAGCGCGAAGCCTTCCTGTGCCTTGTCATAGAACGCGTCGTCGGACTCGGCAACATCGTTGAAGAAGATGTTCGGGCTCTTGCCGCCGAGCTCCAGCGTGACCGGGATCAGGTTCTGGCTGGCGTACTGGCTGATCAGCCGGCCGGTGGAGGTCTCGCCTGTGAAGGCAATCTTGCGGATCCGCGGGCTGGAAGCCAGCGGCTTGCCGGCCTCGACGCCGAAGCCGTTGACCACGTTGAGCACGCCGGCCGGGAGCAGGTCGCCGATGAGTTCCATCAGGACCAGGATGGAGGACGGCGTCTGCTCGGCAGGCTTGAGGACCACGGCGTTGCCGGCGGCCAGGGCCGGGGCGAGCTTCCAGACGGCCATCAGGATGGGGAAGTTCCAGGGGATGATCTGGCCCACGACGCCGAGCGGCTCGTGGTAGTGGTAGGCGGTGGTGTCGTCGTCGAGCTGGGACAGCCGGCCCTCCTGGGCGCGGACCGCGGAGGCGAAGTAGCGGAAGTGGTCGGCGGCGAGCGGGATGTCGGCGTTGAGGGTTTCGCGGATGGGCTTGCCGTTGTCCCACGATTCGGCGACGGCCAGCATCTCGAGGTTCTCGTCGATCCGGTCCGCGATCTTGTTCAGGATGGCGGCGCGCTCCGCGACGGAGGTCTTGCCCCAGGACGGTGCGATCTTGTGGGCGGCATCCAGCGCCAGCTCAATGTCCTCGGCGGTGCCGCGGGCGACCTCGCAGAAGGCCTTGCCCGTGACCGGGGTGATGTTTTCGAAGTACTGGCCCTTGACGGGGGCGACCCATTCGCCGCCGATCCAGTTCTCGTAGCGGTCCTTGAACGTGACCTTCGAACCCTCGGTACCGGGCTGTGCGTAAACAGTCATTGCTAGCTCCTTTGCTATGGCATTTGCTATGCCTTCAGCGTAGGAGCCGGGAGGTTGCAGTCAGGTTGCAACCGTGTGATTCAGCTCACGCACCCTGTCAGGCGCTGAGTTCCGTTTCGAGCCGTTCCAGATCGGCGACGACGGCGGCCCGCTTGGGCGAGCGGGGCGGCAGCAGCTTCAGCGCTGCAGTCCGGACCCCGACGTCGTCCCTCGCCTCGGGCAGCTCCGCGTACTTCAGCAGCGCCTCGGCGCTGCCGTCCGTCAGCAGGGCTTCGCGCAGCAGGGAGGAGACCCGGTGGCGGAGCTCCGCGATGCCGGGCGCTTCCGAGCGGGGCAGCACGGCGCCACGGTAGATTTCCAGGGCAATCCGGTGGGCCCCGCGCTGCAGGCAGTTCAGGACCTGGCCGGCGTCCGGAACCAGGTCCAACGGCAGCCGGTACGGGCGGGACTGCGGGACGGCCTCCGGGTTGAGCTGCTGCAGGATCTTCCGCAGGCGCACCATCTCGGCCCGCAGCGTCATGGTCGAGGCATCCCCGGCGTACAGCAGGGAACAGAGTTCCTCGGCATTCAACCCTTCCGGATGGGTGCTGAGCAGCGCCAGGATCTCGCTGTGCCGGGCGGACAGCGCCACCGTGCGGCCGCCGATGCTGAGCAGGGCCTGGTCCCGGCCCAGGAGCTGAAGGCTGTTCCGGTACAGGCTGCCCGCCGCTGACCCGTCCCGGCCGGAGTTCGGAGCGGCCGTGGAGCTCCGCCGCCGTACCGGCGACGTTTGCGCGGCGGCGGCCAGCTGCAGCCGCTCCACCCGCAGCTGCGCCTGCGCCGCGGCCACGGTGGCCTGCACGAGGGACAGCGTGTGCGGGGCCACCGCGGACTCCGTGCCGGTGATGTCCACGACGCCCAGCAGGGCCCCGGAATCGGGATCGTGGAACGGCACCGCCGTGCAGCTCCACGGATGGACCGAGCGCTTGTAGTGTTCCGCGCCGGCGATCTGGATGCCCCGGCCCAGGGCGAGCGCGGTGCCCGGCGCACTGGTGCCCACGGTGGCCTCGGACCAGTCGGCCCCCGCCACGAACATCATGCCCTCGGCCCGGCGCTGCAGGGCGGCGTCGCCCTCCACCCAGAGCAGCCGGCCCAGCTCATCGCCCACGGCCACGAGCATCCCGCTGTCGTGGCTCGGCAGAACCAGGAGCTTGTGGATGACCGGCATGATCGCGGCCAGCGGATGCTGCCGCCGGTATTCTTCGAGTTCCTCGCGGTCCATGGCCAGCGGCGCCTCGGGATGGTCCGGGTTGGCGTGCAGCTGCGCCGAGCGGCGCCACGATTCCTGGATCAGGCTGCTGAGCCCCGGCAGCTTGTGTGCCTCCGGGAACACCAGGCCCGGCGTGTCCAGCTGCTCATGGGCCGCACTGGCATACAGCTGGCGCAGCTCCGCGGTGTAACCACCGGGAGCTGCCGGATGGATCAGGTTCCGCATTGAACTCCCACCGGGCAGGCGACGGCGTGCCAGAGGCAGCCATGTATGCCCAGTCTAGTTCCGGACGGGGAGTTTGGAAATGGCGGCGGAGCTCCGCCGCCAGGTTGTGGCGGTGCCCGGCGGCAGGACGTCATCGCTGCGCGCCGCATGCCCCCGGCCCCGGACATGCCCCGCGCCGGGGTCGGCGGATGGACATGTTGGCACTATGTCCAGTGCCCGCGGGCAGGACTGGGCATGTCCTCCCGTCCCGGGCGCGAAGACTGGGCATGTCCTCCCCGGGAGCGACGAGCCCTGGGGCCTGGGGAGGCCCGCGGAGGCATCGGCGCACGGCGGCCCGGAGCGAAGCCCGTGCGTCAGCCCTCGGACGAGCCGCGGGAGATCTCGATCATGGCCTCGCGGGGAACCACCTTGACGCGTTCCCGCAGGATGCCGCTGGCGACCTCCTGCGCCGACCATTCCTCGCCGAGGGCAAGCTCGTGCGCATCGAGCTTGATCCAGCCTTCCCACGTGGTGTACGCGATCCCGCGTTCCTCCAGCAGCCTGATGATCGCCTGCGGATCCGGGTTCGCGGCCGGCGGCAGGCCCAGCCGGTCCTCGAGCAGGAAGCCGATCGTTTCCAGGGCATCGCCCTTGGTGTGGCCGATCAGCCCCACCGGCCCGCGCTTGATCCAGCCGGTGGCGTAGATTCCGGGGACGGGCTTGCCCTCGGCGTCCAGCACGCGGCCGCCCTCGTTCGGGACCACTCCGCGCCTGGCGTCGTATTCCAGCTCATCCAGCGGTGAGCCGTGGTAGCCGATGGCGCGGTAGACGGCCTGCACGGGGTAGTCCACAAACTCGCCGGTGCCCTTGACGTTGCCTGTCCCGTCGAGCTCCATGCGCTCAAACTTGATGCCGGCCACCTGGCCGGACCCGCCGTCGTCGTATATCTCCACCGGGCTGTGCAGGAAATGCAGGTGCAGGCGGCGGGAGGAGGGCTGCTCCGCTTCGGCGTGCTCCTCCACCAGCCAGTTGGTCAGCGTGTTCACCATGGTCTTGATCTGGTTGTTGCTGCGGATCGCCTCGTCGGAGGCCTCGTCGAAATCGAAGTCCTCCGGATACAGCACGATGTCCACGTCCCTGGCATGGCTGAGTTCACGCAGTTCCAGCGGCGTGAACTTCACCTGGGCGGGGCCGCGGCGGCCGAAGACGTGCACGTCCGTGACCGGGGAATCCTTCAGGCCGCGGTAGACGTTGTCCGGGATTTCCGTGACGAGCAGTTCGTCCGCATGCTTGACCAGCATCCGGGCCACGTCCAGGGCCACGTTGCCGTTGCCGATCACGGCGATCTCCTTGGCGTCCAGCGGCCACTCGCGCGGGACATCGGGGTGGCCGTCGTACCAGGAGACGAAGTCCGCCCCGCCGAAGGAGCCTTCGAGGCCGATCCCGGGAATGTCCAGGTCCGCGTCCTTGATGGCGCCGGTGGAGAAGATCACGGCGTCATAGAACGCGCGGAAGTCGTGGAGGGTCAGGTCCCGGCCGTAGGTGACGTTGCCGAGGAAGCGGATGTCGCCCCGGTCCAGGACCTTGTGCAGCGCGTTCACGATCCCCTTGATGCGCGGGTGGTCAGGGGCGACGCCGTAGCGGATCAGGCCGTAGGGGGCCGGGTAGGCCTCGAAAAGGTCGATGCTGACCTCGAAGTCGCCGTCCTTCACGCCGTTTGACTTGGTCAGGATGTCCGCGGCGTAAACACCTGCCGGTCCGGCGCCGATGATCGCAACGCGGAGCGGACGTTTGGACGTGGATTCGGCCGGGTTGGACACGGGAGCCCTTCTGAGTCTTGGCGGCTGCGCCCGTTGATGCAGCGCACAGTCTCCCATTCTAAATGTCCGGATGAATGAAAGGGCAGGAATAGCGGCATCAGGGATGGTGTTATTGATCTTGTGCCTAAACCCGATGGATCCATCTCCCCCGCCCCACTGACCACGGGAACCCCAGCAGCCGCGGGAGGCCGCCCCGCCGGGCCGGTTGCCCTCAAGGCGGTGGACAAGGATACGACGGCGGGGGTCCTGTTCGGCATCGGCGCGTACGGCCTGTGGGGGCTGCTGCCCCTGTACTTCTTCGTGCTCGCGCCGGCCGGCGCCGTCGAGATTGTGGCCAACCGGGTGGTCTGGTCGCTGCTGTTCTGCGCCCTGCTGATCACCATCACCCGGTCCTGGCGGGTGCTCGGGGCCGCGTTCCGGAACCGCACCGTGATCGGCCCGCTTGCCCTCGCCGCCGGCCTGATCGCCGTGAACTGGCTCACGTACACGTACGGGGTGACCACCGGCCAGGCCGTGGAAGCCTCGCTGGGCTACTTCATCAACCCGCTGGTCTCCGTGCTGCTGGGCGTCTTTGTCCTGAAGGAGAAGCTGAGGCCGCTGCAGTGGGCCGCCGTCGGCATCGGCTTCATTGCCGTGGGCGTGCTGACGGTCTCCTACGGAAAACTGCCCTGGATCGCCCTGACCCTCGCGCTGAGCTTCGGCCTGTACGGCTTCGTCAAGAAGCGCGTGGGCCCGCGGGTGGATGCGATCACGAGCCTGTCCGTCGAGACGATAGTGCTCGCGCCGCTGGCCGCGGCCACCATGATCTTCCTCGGTGCCAGCGGCCTGGCCACGCTGGGCAGCAACGGCCCCGGGCACTTCTGGCTGCTCGCGGCGTCGGGCATCATCACCGCCGTGCCGCTGCTGTTCTTCGGCGCTTCCGCGCGCCGGCTTCCGATGACAACGATCGGGCTGCTGCAGTACGTCGCCCCGGTGCTGCAGTTCATCGTGGCGCTGGCCGTGTTCCGGGAAGCCATGACGGCGGACCGCTGGATTGGCTTCGGCGTCGTGTGGCTGGCGCTCCTGGTACTGACGGTGGACATGCTCACGGCTGCCCGGAAGAATTCGGTGACCCGGAAGCGGGCGCGCGCCGCCGCCCGCGCCTGACCGTCCCCGTGCCTGACCGTCCGGGCGCCCGGACACAAGAGTGGGGCAGCCGGGTCCCTGCGTGGCGACGGAGTCGACACGAAAGGGCCTGCCCCAATCCCCGAGTAGGATGAGGGCGTGATCGTTGAACCCTGCCGTTCAACCCTTAGCCCGAACTGAGGAACGCTGGTGCCGGATACGGACGTTAGGCCCGGGGGCGGGCCGGATATCGCTTCCCTGGACTTCGATGCCGACGGCGTCCTGCGCCTCGAGTGGGCCAGATGGGCCGCCATTGACGGGCCCAACGCCCAGCTCGCCATGGACCTGGTCAACGGGCTATGCCAGGGCCGGCCGACACCGCTGCTGATCGACATGGCGGCCACCGGGTCTGTGAGCCGGGCCGCACGCGCCGTGTTTTCCCAGGCCTGCGATGCCTCGGCCATCGCCCTGCTGGGAGCCTCCGCCGTCGACCGCGTCCTCGCCAACTTCTTCCTCGGCGTCAATCCGGCGCCGGTGCCCACCAGGTTCTTCACGAGCAACGATGAGGCGGTCCGTTGGCTGGCCGTGCAGGGCCATGCCGGGGGCTGACGATGACCGCCGCCTTGAGGAACTCGTGGACGGCATTGTCATCCTCTCCTCCGGCGATCTCTCCCACCGGCTGCAGGTTTCTCCGGCCAGGGACGGCATCGACGCCGTCACCACCGGAATCAACCTGCTCGCCGAAGAGCTCCGCAGCATGTATGAAAGCCTGGAAGTGCGGGTGGCCGAACGCACCGCACTGCTGGAAGCGGCCAGGGCCGAACTCCGGCGGGTCATCGACACCGACGAGCTGACCGGCCTGGCCAGCCGTTCGCTGCTGCGGGACAAAGTGTTCGAAGCCGTGGCGGCGGCGGCGGACGGAGGCGCACAACCTGCCATCATCCTCCTCGACCTGGATTCCTTCCGGCTGATCAACGACAGCCTGGGCCCGGCGGCCGGCGACGCCGTCCTGCGGGAGGCGGCCCGGCGTCTGCAGACGGCAGCGGGCGCGGCAGCAGGAGCGCATCATGTCATCGCCCGGCTCAGCGGCGACGAGTTCGCCGTCCTCGTTGTGGACCCTGAGCCGGACGCCGTCCTTCAGCTCGCGGCCCGGCTCAGCGCGGCGCTGAAGGACAGGATCGTCGCCGGCGGCATCGTCCTTTCGGTGACGGCGGCAGGCGGTGTGCGGTTCGGGGAACCCGGGCTCCGGGGCGATGAACTCTTCCGGGACGCCACGATTGCGATGCACGAGGCGAAGAAACGCGGCAGGGACACCCTCCTGGTGTTTTCCCCCGCGATGCATGAGGCTGCCAAGCAGCGGGTCCATCTGGCGGCGGAACTCCGGACGGCGCTGGCCTCCGACCAGCTGGAACTTCAGTACCAGCCGATCGTGGACCTGCGCACCGGCGGGCTGGCGGGCGCCGAGGCCCTGATCCGCTGGCGCCATCCGGTGCTGGGGCTGCTGGCCCCGGAGGCGTTCCTGGGCGCCGCCGACGAGGGCGGCCTCACCGTGGAAATCGGGCACTGGGTTCTCCGGAACGCCATTGCCCAGACCGGCCGCTGGAACAACGCGCCGGGGCTCCCGCCGGACTTCAGCACCCACGTCAATCTCGCCCCGGCCGATCTGCACCACGTCGATCTGGCCCCGTACATAGCGGGGCTCCTGGTGGAGCATCAGCTGGCACCGGGCCAGATCGCCATCGAAATGACCGAAACGGCGATCATGCGGGGCGGACCGGAAGTCGCCGCCACCATGGCCTCGCTCCACGGGCTCGGAGTCCCGATCGAAATCGACGACTTCGGCACCGGCTACTCCTCGATCCGCTACCTGCGCGACCTGCCCGCCAGCCAGGCGAAAATCGACAAGTCACTCATTGACGACCTCGCGAAGGACAGCCGGCAGGAGCAGTTTGTCGGAGCCATCCTGCAGCTGATCCATTCGGCCGGGCTGCGGGCCGTGGCCGAGGGAATCGAGCATCCGGAGCAGGCGGAGAAGCTCCGGCGAATGGGCTGTGAATTCGGCCAGGGCTACTTCTACAGCCGGCCCCTGCCGGTGCAGGACATGACGGCGCTCCTGGGGCGTCAGTCCTCCGGGACGGTGTCCACCTGCTCGTAGTCACGCGGAACCACCACCATGGGAACGGGCAGGGCCCGGAGCACCTTGTGGGCGGTGGTGCCGATGAACAGCTTGTTCTTCTCCGCCAGGCGGGAGGATCCCACGATCATGACCTCCCCGTCGTCCCATTCGAGGTCGTCGATCGCTTCCTCGATGGTCCGGCCGTGTGCGACTTCAGCGCTGACCTTGTGCCCTGCAGGGAGCCGGCGGCCGGCGGCGGTGAGCACGGTGTTGGCGTGGATGTGCGCGGCGTTGACCGCTTCGCCGCTGTCCCCCGCGGCGTCCAGTTCCACGAGGGAGACGAGCCGCAGCGGCGCGCCCTGGCGTTCGGCTGCTTGGAGCGCGACGTCGATGGCGGCCTCCGCGCCGGTGCGTTCGCCCACGGCGAGGGTCAGCCGGGTGATGGGATCGGTGCGGCGGTAGCCGCGCGGGGCGAGCGCCACCGGAACGGGAGCGGCGTGCAGCAGGGCGTTGGCCGCGCTGCCCACGGTGTAGCGCTTGAACAGGCCGACGCTGGCGGCGCCGACCACGATCAGCCCGGCCCGGTATTCCACCGCCGCGTCGATCAGTCCCGCAGCGTGCGATTCCGCGCGGCGGACGTGGAACCTCGCCTCCAGTCCCTCGGGCACGAGGGCAAGGCCCTGCCGTTCGGCGGCGAGCAGTTCCTGTTCCAGGGCGCTGAGCGGTTCTCCCTCCCGGTCCAAAGCAACGTGCGGCGTGTGCCGGCCCACCACGTAGACCAAATCAAGGTGGGTGTCCTGGGCGCGGCCCAGGGCCGAGGCCAGTGCGACGGCGTCGGCGCCGCGGTCATCGGGGGTGTAGCCAACCACGTATCGCATGTAAAAACCCCTTATCGGTGTGGGGCAGATGCCGGCGATGCTCCGGGGTGCCGGGCGACGTCGGCCGGTCTGCGTTCCTGCAGTGGTAGCACAGACTCTAGCCGAGCGCGGCCTTGAATAGTTCGTGACTTTTGGCCCTGAGCCGGGGCACTCTTCCCGGGCTAGGCTGGGACCGTCGAGGGGAGCTCATCATGAGCGAGATCACCAGCCGAAAAACCAGCCGGAACGCCAGCCGGACAATCGGGACAAGGACTACGGGACTGGGGTTGCTCACGGCACTGCTCCTCACCGGCTGCACCCCGTCCACGCCGCAGCCTGGTTCGAGCAGCCATACCACGGCTCCAGCCTCCGCTTCGGCCACGTCAACGGCTGCGCCGGCGCCTTCGGCGTCTGCCACGGTGCCTGCGGATTCGGACGAGACGGCGCCCCCGCAGTCGGGCGACACGGTGATTTCCTCCACGATCACCCACGACTGGTCCTGGCCCGGGCCGGGTTCGCCCTACAAGATCGCGCATCAGGTCACGCCGCCCATCGCGCCGCCGCCGGAACCGCCCCTGCCGTATCTATACACGCTCGGCGCAGGCCAGCATCCATCCGACAACCCGCCGTATGACCAGATGAGTTTCCGGTTCAAGGGCGCCTTCCCCAGCTACGAGATTGAGTACGTGCCCGAGCTGATCCAGGACGGCAGCGGAAAGACCATCCCCATGCCAGGCACGGCCAGCATCCTCCGGGTGGTTTTCCACAGTGCCCAGGCCCACTCGGCGGACGGCACGTCCAGCACAATCGTCTCGGCTCCCCCGGAGTCGGTCGGCTACAAGGCCATCACCAGCTACGCCCAGGCCGGCGACTTCGAAGGCTATGTCAGTTACGGGATCGGCGTCGGCCGTCCGATGGGCACCGTACCGCAGACGAAGGTGCGCGTGTACGAGGTCGAGAAGATCGAGCAGGGCCAGCACCTGTACGTCGTCGCGGTCCAGCTCGACAGCACGGCCTGGAAGTAAAGGTCTGGAAGTAAACCGCGGGGCTACAAGGGCAATCGAAGGGGCCGCGGACGATTGGTCCGCGGCCCCTGCCGGCTTAACGATGTGCCACGGTTCCACCGGTTTTCCGGGGCCGGGATCGCCTGCCCCGGTGGGATGTCAGGCGTTGGCCTTGATCGCCGATGCGAGGACCGCCAGGCCGTCCAGCAGCAGCTCGTCGCTGATGACCAGCGGCGGCAGCAGCCGGATGACGTTGCCGTAGGTGCCGCAGGTCAGGATGATGACACCCTCCTTGAGGCAGGCGGCGGCGACGGCCTTGGTCAGCTCCGGGTTGGGTTCCTTGGAGCCGGCCTGGACCAGTTCGATCGCGAGCATGGCGCCGCGGCCGCGGACGTCACCGACGGCGGAACCCTCACCAAGCTCAGTTGCGAGTTCGCGCAGCTTCCCGAGGGCGATGTCCTCGATGTGCCGGGCGCGGGCGTTCAGGTCGTACTGTTCCATCGAGCCGATGGCGGCCAGCGCCGCGGCGCAGGCGACAGGGTTGCCGCCGTAGGTGCCGCCGAGGCCGCCCGGGTGGACGGCGTCGAGCAGTTCCGCGCGGCCGGTGATGGCGGACAGCGGCATGCCGCCGGCGATCCCCTTGGCCATGGTGATGATGTCCGGCACAACGCCTTCGTGGTTCACGGCGAACCATTCACCGGTGCGGCAGAAGCCGGACTGGACCTCGTCGGCGATGAAGACGATGCCCTTGTCCCTGGCCCAGGCCGCGAGGGCGGGAAGGAAGCCCTCGGCCGGGACGATGAAGCCGCCCTCGCCCTGGATGGGTTCGATGATGATCGCGGCCACCTGGTCGCCGCCGATCTGCTTTTCGATCATGGTGATGGCGCGCTTGGCGGCCTCGGCACCGGTGATCTGCGGGTTTTCCTCGCGGTAGGGGTAGCTCATCGGCATGCGGTAGACCTCGGGCGCGAACGGGCCGAAGTTGGTCTTGTACGGCATGGCCTTGGCGGTCAGCGCCATAGTCAGGTTGGTGCGGCCGTGGTAGGCGTGGTCAAAGGCGACGACGGCGTCGCGGCCGGTGGCCAGGCGGGCCACCTTGACGGCGTTCTCCACGGCCTCGGCGCCGGAGTTGAAGAGCACGGTGCGCTTCTCGTGGTCGCCCGGCGTGAGGCGGTTCAGCTGCTCGGCGACGGCGACATAGCCTTCGTAGGGCGTGACCATGAAGCAGGTGTGGGTGAAGTGCTCCACTGCTTCCTTGACGGCGCCGACGACGGCGGGATCGGACGCGCCGACGCTCGTCACAGCGATGCCGGAGCCAAGGTCGATGAAGGAGTTGCCGTCGACGTCCTGGACGATGCCGCCGTCGGCGTCGGCCACGAAGACGGGGACGCTGGAGGCGACGCCGGCCGCGACGACGGCCCGGCGGCGTTCGGTCAGCGCAATCGACTTGGGGCCCGGGAAGTCGGCCTGGACGCGGCGTTTCTGCTCAAGGCGGTAGGTGATCTCGTGTGCGGTGGTGGTCATGGGTAAGCCTTTCTATGCGACTGAGCTATGCAGCTGAGCTATGCGACTGAGTCACGCATCGAGCGCGGACATGACGTGCTTGATGCGGGTGTAGTCCTCGACGCCGTACATGGACAGGTCCTTGCCGTAGCCGGACTGCTTGAAGCCTCCGTGCGGCATTTCGGCGGTGAGCAGGATGTGGGTGTTGATCCAGACGGCCCCGAAGTCCAGGTCGCGGCTCACGCGCATGGCCGTGCCGTGGTCGGTGGTCCAGACGCTCGAGGCGAGGGCGTAGTCGACGTCGTTGGCCATTTCCACGGCCTCGTCCTCGGTGCTGAACTTCTGCACGGTGATGACCGGGCCGAACGTTTCCTTCTGGACGATGTCGTCGGTCTGCTTCGCGCCGGTGACGATCGTGGGCTCGAAGAAGAAGCCCTTGTCCCCCGCGCGGTGGCCGCCGGTCTCGATCCTGCAGTTCGCCGGCAGGTGCTCCACCACCGAGGTGACAGCGTTGAAGTGGTTGACGTTGTTCAGCGGGCCGTAGTAGTTCTCGGCGTCGTTCTGTGAGCCGGTGTGCAGCGTCTTGGTGTGTTCCACCATGGCCGCCACGACGTCGTCATGCACCGAATCCTGGACCAGCACCCGGGTGATGGCGGTGCAGTCCTGGCCGGCGTTGAAGAAGGCGAACTCGGCGATGGCCGCGGCGCTCTTCTTGAGGTCGGCGTCGGCGAACACGATCGCCGGGGCCTTGCCGCCGAGCTCGAGGTGGGCGCGCTTGAGGCCCTTCGCCGCTCCCGAGGCCACGGCGATGCCGGCCCGGACGGAGCCGGTGATGGAGACGAGCCCGGGGACCTTGTGCTCGACCATGAGCGCGCCGGTCTCGCCGGTGCCCAGGACGACGTTCAGCACGCCGGGCGGCAGGATCTCGCCGGCGAGGCGGGCCAGGACCAAGGTGGATTCCGGGGTGGTGTCCGAGGGCTTGAGGACCACGGTGTTGCCGGCGGCGAGCGCGGGGCCGATCTTCCAGATGGCCATCAGGAAGGGGTAGTTCCACGGCGCCACCTGCGCGACGACGCCGATCGGCTCGCGCCGGACGTAGGAGGTGTGGCCCTCGAAGTACTCTCCGGCGGACTTGCCTTCCATGATCCGGGCGGCGCCGGCGAAGAAGCGCAGCTGGTCCGCGCCCGCGGCGACTTCCTCGGAGGCGATCAGGGACCGGACCTGGCCGGTGTTGCGGTGCTGGGCCTCGACGAGTTCGTCGCTGTTCGCCTCGACGGCGTCGGCGAGTTTGAGCAGCATGAGCTGGCGCTGCCCCGGGGTGGCCTTCTTCCAGCTTTTGAAGGCGTCCCGGGCCGCGTCCATGGCGGCGTCGACGTCGGCCTGCACCGAGATCGGCGACTTCGCCACGACGTCGCCGGTCACGGGATTGACGATGTCCAGCATCCCCGTCCCGGCGGGAGTGACGAACTCGCCGTTGATGAAGTTCTGCAAGGTTTGAACCACGGTGTACAACCTCTTTCGCGCTGAAGGGGCCCGACTGGACTGCTTCGAGCCTATGCCAGGCACCCGCGGCAGGGAATAGGCACCTGCACACCGGCTCCGGGATACTTTAGTGCGCTTGACCAGCGCGCGGCTATCCTGAATCCATGGCCATTTCATTAGCCGCCCTGCTCGGGGTCCCCTCGCTCAAGCTCGCCAAGGCCGGCCTCGCCGAGACCACCTGGCACCAGGACATCCTCTGGGTCGCCGTCACCGAACAGGAGGACCCGCAGCGCTTCCTCAACGGCGGCGAGCTCATCCTCACCACCGGCATGCGGCTGCGGAGCGCCGCGGACCAGCGCCGCTTCGTCCGCCAGGTCCAGCGGGCCGGCGCGGTGGGGATCGGGTTCGGGATCGGCCTGACGCACGACGCCGTTCCGCCGGCCCTGATCGCCGAGGCCAACCGCTGGGGCCTGCCCGTCGTCGAGGTGCCGTACGAGACGCCCTTCATCGCCATCGGCAAGCTCGTGGCGGACGCCCAGGCCGGGGACCACTTCGCCAAGCTCGAGCGCCTCATCGCCGGGCACCAGATCCTGGCCCGCGCCCTGCTGACCGGCGGCGGCCTCACCGAGCTCCTGAAGCACCTGGGCTCCATGCTCCGCACCGAGATCGTGCTGACCCAGTTCACCGCCCAGCTGTACAACAGCGTGGCCGGCCACCCGGCGCCCACCGCCGACGCCTGGGCCTCCTACCCCATCCCCACCGGACGCCGCGACGCGTGCACGCTGTGGGTGAAGCAGCCGTTCGAGGACTCCGGCATCGTGGGCTACGCGCAGAACCTGATCAGCGTCGAGCTGAACAACATGGTCAAGCAGCGCCAGTCCCGGCGGGCCCTCGCCGGGCAGGTCCTCGAGGACGTGATCCACGGGACCCTCGATCCCAGCGAGGCCACCCGGCGGCTCGCGGGGATCGGCATCAACAGCACCCGCAAGAACGTCGTGCTGCTGGCCGAGTCCGCCGCCCACCACAAGCAGCTGGAAACCTCCTCGGTGCCGCAGCCGCTGGCGAAGGCGGTGAGCGCCGTCGTCGGCAACGACCTGATCGTGGTGGTCCACGACGACGGCAGCGCCGCGGGCACCCTCGCCAGGAGCCTCAGCGACCATCTGGCCGAGGCCGGAATCCACGCCACCATCGGCATCGGCGGGGCCTACACGAAGCCCAACGGGCTGCGCTGGAGCTACTTCGAGGCCCGCGACGCGGCACGCCACGGGCTGCCCGTCAATGAACCCGAACGGCTCAGCCTGACCTCGCTGCTGCTGGCCAGCGAGGATGTGCCGCTGGCGGACATGGCCAACGAGTCGCTCAGCCCGCTGCGCAGGTTCGACGCCACGCACGGGGCCGAGCTCATGGCCACGCTGGAGAGCTACCTCAACAACAACGGCTCGGTGGCCGCCGTCGCCGGGGACCTCACCCTGCACCGCAACACGGTCCGCTACCGGCTCGCGCAGATCACCGAGCTCACCGGCTACGACCCCGCCCAGACCCCGGACCGGGTGCAGCTCTGGCTGGCGCTGGCCGTTCAGCGGCTCGGGACCCGCCACCCGGGCTGAGTCCCCCGGACCGAGGCAACGCGGGGTCACATCGCGCCCATCCGGGGACCCCTGATGGGCGCGATCTGACCCCGCGTTGCCTTCGGGCGAGAACTTCGACACAAAACTCGCGCCTCCAAACATCAAACGTCTAACCTTTAGACATGACAAGTACGACGGCGGCCTCCGCCGGTTCCGATCCCACCGCCCACTCCGCCCCGCTGCGGACGCGCACCGTCGCCGTGTTCGGGACGATTGCCATCGTGCTGATCGGCCTCAACCTGCGTGCCGGCATCAGCGGGGCCGCCGCGCTCTTCCACGATCTCCAGGCGGTCCTGGGGTACGGGGCGTTTGTCGCCGCCATCGTTCCTTCGGTTCCCACGCTGTGTTTCGCGGTGGCCGGGGCCGCCACGTCCTGGCTCACCCGGCTGCTCGGCGTCGAAAAGGCGATCCTGCTCTCGCTCGTCATGCTCGCCGGCGGCCTCCTGCTCCGCGGCGTGCCCTCGACGGGCATGCTGGTGGCGGGGACCGTGGTGGGCATGTCCGGGCTGGCCGTGTGCAATGTCGCCATGCCCTCCTTCATCCGCGAGTACTTCGCGGACCGGACCTCCCTGATGACCGGCCTCTATACGATGACCATGACCACCGGGGCCACCGTCACCTCCGTCCTGATCGTGCCGATGGCCCTGCAGCTCGGATCGCCTTCCGCCGGGCTGGGGTCGATCGGCATCCTCGCCGTCGCCGCTTGCCTGGGCTTCCTGCCGATTGCGCTGCATGCGCACCGCAATGCCCCGGCGGTCAAGGCCACGCAGGTGTCACCGTGGCCGTTGCTGCGGACCCGCACCGGGCTCCTGATCACGCTCGGCTTCACAGTCCAGGCCCTCCTGGCCTATTCCGTGCTGAGCTGGTTTCCGTACATGCTGGCCACGGAGGGGGTCAGCGCCGCCGAGGGCGGCCTCATGTTCGGCCTCATGCAGCTCGTCTCGGTCCCGGCCGGAATGGTGCTGATCGCGATCGGTGCGCGCCCCCGGATGTTGCGCCCCGCGTTCTACTTTGCCAGCGTGGCCACCGTGCTGGGCGTCGCCGGCATGCTCCTGCTGCCGGCCGCCATGGCTCCCCTGACCGCGGTTCTCCTGGGCCTCGGGCTCGGCATCTTCCCGCTCATCATGGTGATGATCAGCCGCAGCGGCCGGAACACCACCGAGACCACCGCGCTGTCCACCCTCGCCCAGTCGGTGGGTTACCTGCTCGCGACCCTGGGTCCCTTCGGCATGGGCCTGCTGCACAGCGCCACCGGCAGCTGGACCGTGCCCCTGGTCCTGCTGCTGGCTGTGGCCGTGGGCCAGGTCTTCGTGGCCCACCTGCTCACGGCCCGGGCGAAGCGATGACGCTCAGCACTTCACACCGGCCGCCCCTGGTCGAGGAAATCACCGGCAAGCTCCGGGAACTGATCCACTCCGGGGAATGGCCGCTGCAGCAGCGCATCCCGGCCGAACCGGAGCTGATGGCGGCCCTCGGCGTCTCGCGGGGAACCCTGCGCGAGGCCATCAAGGCGCTGGCGCACAGCGGGATGCTGGAGGTCCGCCGCGGGGACGGGACCTATGTCCGGAACACGAGCGAGATCGCCGGCGCGGCCCAGCGCATGTACCTGGATCACACCCAGGAACACATTCTCGAAGTCCGGGTGGGGCTGGACACCCAGGCCGCCCGGCTCGCCGCCCGGCATGCCACGGCCGAGGACGTGGCCGCCATGCGGGAGCTGCTCGCCGCACGCCGCGCCGCCTGGCTGGCCGGGGATTTCACCGCGTGGGCCCGCGCCGACTGGGACTTCCACGTGCTGGTGGCACGGGCGTCGGGAAACCCGCTGCTGCACGAACTGTACGTCAGCTTCGGCGTCGTCTTCCACGATGACCTGCTCCGCCAGCAGCGCCGCGGCGGCTACAACGGCCTCCCCCATGAAGGCCACGGCGGGCTGGCGGATGCGATCGAGGCACACGACGAACAGGCCGCCGTCGACAGCGTCAACCGGAACCTGAACTCCTGCGCCGAATGGCTGCAGGAGTAGCCGCCAGCCAGCCGCAACGGCTGGATCAGCCCGAGCAGCTAGTGCGACAGGCCCTTGAAGACATTCTTGGGACGCTGCATCTCGCCGTGCTTGGCGCCGAGGATGATCACCCAGCCGGCAAAGAACGGGATCGCCCACTGCAGGATCTTCAGCTGCTGCTGGGCGGAACGGAGCTCGTCGGAGGCTCCGGGCCGGGGCTCGGTGGCGCCTTCCGCTCCTTCGCCCGCGAGTTTTTCCACCTTCGCCCCTTGGAAGCCGGCGTACAGCGTGACCGCGGCACCGACAAGCGTGACAACCGTCTTGTAGATGCTCAGCCGCGTGACGCCCTCCTGCTTGGCCATCCGCTCCTTGTTCTCCCAGATGATGGCCAGTCCGGCGAGGATGTGCGCCCCGAAAGCCGCCGTCTGGAACGGGGCCCATTTCTTCCAGCCCAGGCTGGAGAGCCTGGTGCGCTCGGCCGGGTCCATCGCTTCCGCGGCGGCGCCGTTCAGTCCGATGGCACCCATCAGTGAACCGCCAAACCACGCGCCTGCGGTGAGGTCGTGAATGGATCGGGCAACAAGATTACCTGCCATGGCGAGCTTCCTATCGTGTGTAGTCCGGCTGCGGTTAGAGCATGACTCGGCTATAGTAAGCACACTTAGCAACAACGTGCTACCCCTCCGCACCAGGCAGGGGCCGCCCCGGAGGGGCGTGCAGGGTGCGCGTAAGATCGTCGCCATGAACGAAACTGGACACCTCTTCGGCTGGGCCTTCGGCGACATGTCCAAGGCCGACGTCGCCGGGTACCTCGAAACCCTGCAGGACGCGGCGCTGGACAACGCGAGGCAGGACGCGGCCTCCCGCGGCTTCGAGGTCGAGGCCGGGACGGAACACTTTGCGGTCATCGAGCAGGGCGAAACCCTGGTCGACGTCGGCAACGCCCCGGGCGGCCTTGTCGTCCGCTGCACCGTGACCATCCTGGGGGCCGGCGCGGCGGGTGTCCACCCCGAAGGCCCGATGAACGGCTGACACGGCAGGAACGGCTGATGGCGGCGGACGACATGCCAGAGAACGGGACGGCTATCGGCGGGGCTGCGGACGCCGCTGAGGCGGCGTCGAACAGCACGGCGCTCGACGTCGTCGCCCGCTCGGGATTTGCCGTGATGGCGCTGCTGCACATCATCATCGGCGCCATCGCCGTGGCCCTGGTCCTCGGCGCCCCAGGCCAGGCCGAACCGACCGGCGCGATCGAGCAGCTCGCCGCAAATCCCTGGGGCCCGGCGGTGATGTGGGCCGGGTTCACCGGCTGCGCCGGGCTCTCCCTGTGGCAGCTGAGCGAAGCAACCCTGCGGGCCCGCCACCTGCCGCGCGGCGAGCGGCTGGGCAAGCTTGTGTCCTCCGGTTTCCTCGCCATCGCCTACGGCAGCGTCGGGCTGAGCTTCGCGGCCTTCGCCGTCGGGCAGCGCGGCAATTCCGGCGACTCCACCCGCGATTTCAGCACCGTCCTCGTGCAGGGCCCGCTCGGGGTGCCCGCGCTGATCGGGCTGGGACTCGTGATCATGGGGATCGGCGCGTACTTCATCGTCAAGGGCGCCGGAAAGAAGTTCAAGGAGGAGCTGCACCACTTCGAGGGGACGCGCCGCGGACACCTGGTCAGTGCCCTGGGGGTGGCCGGGCACGTCGCCAAGGGCGTCGCCCTGGTCCTCACCGGGCTGCTGTTCGTCATCGCCGCGGCGACCATCGATCCCGGCTCCTCCACGGGACTGGACGGGAGCCTGAAGGCCCTGCGGGACCATCCGTTCGGCCCTTACCTGCTGCTCGCCATCGGGGCCGGGTTCATCGCCTACGGCGCGTTCGCGCTGGTCCGGGCCCGCTTCGGGCGGATGCAGGGGGCAGGGCACCCGCCGGGCGACCGGGCTGGCGGCCGGCCCGCCGCTAAGTGGTCCAGCAGGCGGGGATCCACGTAGCTTTTCCGGGCGTAGTCGCGGTGCCAACCGGTCAGTTCGACCATCTCGTCCAGGATCCGGGATTTCCCTGCACGATCGGCGCTTCTATAGGCGAGGGCTTTTTTTCTTCGTCACAGCCTGGCGCTGGGCCATCGTTAGCTCCGTGAAAACGGGCATAACCTGCATCCGCTGCCGGCGACGGAAACACGCCGCTACGCGGAGGTTTTCATCTGAGGCAACGTATCCGGCCACGCGGAGGTTTTCTATGAGTCAACGCGCGCCCTAGCCAATTCGCTCGCCCGCGCTTAGCCTTGGCCGAGGACGATCCCAGGAATCGGATCACAGTCAGCGGGGGCGCTATGAATCGAACCGGTACGGCCGCAATCTGTGCGATGCTGCTGATGTGCAGTGCCTTGGCCTCCTGCGCCCAACCGCCGCCGGGACCTTCCGCGGAAACTCCTGCGCCGTCGGCGGCACCTGTCGATGCGGGCGTGCAGCAGCGCGTAAAAAACGGGTGTTTGAACCAGCTCCAGGCGCAGGCCTCGGGTGCAACTCCAGCACCCGGTGAGCTGCACGCACGAAAAGTCACCCTCGTAAGAGTCGCATTCCTCGGAGACGTCAAAGAGGTCGTGCTCCCGGGAGGCATGACAGGCTACGAACTCGGCATCGAATTCGTCTCCAAACTGGGAGACGACGATTCCCAAACCGGCCGGAAGCTGTGCAGCATAAATTTGGCCGACTCGAGCGTGGATTGGAAGCCCTTCGCCTAGGCTTCCTGCCAGGCTCACCGCAGCCGGACGACGTCACCTTCGCTGTACAACAGGGCCCGGACCTCGGATTCGGCCGAGTCCAGCCGCTTCGGATCGATGGTCTCGGCCGCGGCGAAGTGGTCCAGCAGGCGGGGATCCACGTAGCTTTTCCGGGCGATCGACGGCGTGTTGCCCAGCACGGCGGCAGCGTCCTGCATCGCCCGGCTGATGGCGCGCTTGCGGGCCGAGACCCTGGGCTGCGGCCCGCTCCGCGCCAGGCTGGCGGCCGCCGTCACGGTGCCGCGCAGGGTGCGGAAGTCCTTGGCCGTGAAGTCCTCCCCGGTCCGCTCCTTGACGTAGGCGTTGATGTCCGCGCTGGAGACGGGGTGCCAGGTCCGGCCGTTCCGGTACGCCAGCAGCCGGGCGTTGCCGCCGCGGCGCTTGAGCAGCCGGACGACGGCGGCCAGGTCGGCGTCGTTGATCCGCGACTCCCAGGTCTTGCCGCTCTTGGCCGGGAAGCTGAGCCGGAGTTCGTCCTTGCGCACCGCCACGTGGGCACAGAGCAGGGTGGCCAGGCCGTGGCTGCCGTTCTCGTTGGTGTACCGTTCGGAGCCGACGCGCAGGGAGCCGCTGCCCAGCATCCTGAACGCGGCCGCCAGCACCCGCTCCCGGGTCAGCCCCTCCGAGCGCAGGTCCATCGTGACGAGCCGGCGCGCGGAAGGCAGGGTTTCCGCGAGCTGGAGGGCACGGCCGAACTTCAGCCGGTCCTTCCGCTCCCGCCAGCTCGGGTGGTAGATGTACTGGCGCCGGCCGACGGCGTCGAGCCCGGTGGCCTGGATGTGCCCGTTGTCGTAGGGGGCGATCCAGACGTCCGTCCAGGCCGGCGGGATGCCGGTGCCTTCCAGCCGGTCCCGCACAGGCCCTGGCGGCAGGGTGGAGCCGTCCAGGTCCTTGTAGCTGAAGCCCGTCCCGGAGGGAACCCGGCGGTAGCCGCGGCCGGACGCGTTGCTGCGGCGGAGCCTCATCGGCTGGCCGCGTGCGGGTGTCGCCGGGAGCGCCGGGACGGAAATCGCGAGGTCGCCGGAAGGCTACGGGAACGCCGAAGCCTTTCGGCGATCTGGCACGATTTCGGCGAATCCCGGGCCCAGCAGCGGGCCGCGTGCGGGTGTCGTAGTTCCACGACGGTAAGCCTACTGACTACCGGCCCGGTTTTCGCCCGCCTTAAAGCAACGCGGGGTCACTTGGCGCCCATAAGTCCCTGTGGGATGGGCGCGGAGTGACCCCGCGTTGTGGTGGAGTTCTGGTGTGACCCGGCTGAGGGCTGGTGGGTCTCCGGTCAGAGCTGCGCGGCCACGCCGTCGCGGGAGATGGCCACCATGTCCTCGCGCGGGACCACCTTGATGCGCTCGCGGGCGACCTCGACGCCGTGCGAGCCGCCGCCGGCCGTCGCCTTCCCGCCCAGGGCCCGCTCGTGCGCGTCCAGCGCCAGCCAGCCCTCCCAGCTCGTGTACCGCACGCCGCGGGACTCCAGGAGTTCGACGACGGCGCTGGCCTCGGGTGCCGCGGCCAGCGGCAGGTTGGCGCGGTCCTCGAGCAGGTACGTCACGGTTTCGAGGGCGTCGCCCTTGGTGTGGCCGATCAGGCCGACGGGTCCGCGCTTGATCCAGCCGGTGGCGTAGATGCCCGGCACGTGGGCGCCGGAGGCGTCCAGGACGCGGCCGCCGTCGTTGGGGACAACACCCTTGCTGTGGTCGAACTCGACCTCGGGCAGCGAGGAACCGAAGTATCCGATCGCGCGGTACACGGCTTGGACGGGGTAGTCGACCAGCTCGCCGGTGCCGCGGGCGTTGCCCGTGCCGTCCAGCTCGGTGCGCTCGAACCGGATGCCGGCGACGCGGCCGGCCGTCTCGGCGTCGTCGTACACCTCGACCGGGCTGTGCAGGAAGTGCAGGTGCAGGCGCCGGGAGGCCTTGAGCTCGGTGAGGTCCTCGGGCTGCTCGGCGATCCAGTTGGTGAGGGTGCCCACCATGGTCTTGGTCTGGTTGTTGCTCTGGATCTGGCGGTCGGATTCGGCGTCGAACTCGAAGTCCTCGGCGTAGAGGATGATGTCCACGTCCTTGGAGTGGGAGAGTTCGCGCAGCTCCAGCGGGGTGAACTTCACCTGGGCCGGGCCGCGGCGGCCAAACACGTGCACGTCCGTCACCGGCGAATCCTTGAGGCCGGCGTAGACGTTGTCCGGGATTTCGGAGACCAGGAGGTCGTCGGCGTGCTTGGAGAGCATCCGGGCCACGTCCAAAGCGACGTTGCCGTTGCCGATCACGGCGACTTCCCTGGCGTCCAGCGGCCATTCGCGGGACACATCGGGGTGGCCGTCGTACCAGGAGACGAAGTCGGCGCCGCCGTAGGAGCCCTCGAGTTCGATGCCCGGGATGTTCAGGTCCGCGTCCTTGATGGCGCCGGTGGCGAAGATGACGGCGTCGTAGTGGGTGCGCAGGTCCTCAATGGAGAGGTCCGTGCCGTAGTCGACGTTGCCGAAGAAGCGGATGTCGCCGCGGTCCAGGACCTTGTGCAGGGCGTTGACGATGCCCTTGATGCGCGGGTGGTCGGGGGCGACGCCGTAGCGGATCAGGCCGTAGGGCGCCGGGTAGCGGTCGAAGAGGTCGATGCTCACGGTGAGCTCGCCGCTCTTGACGGCCTCGCTCTTGGTGAGGATGTCCGCGGCGTAGACGCCGGCCGGGCCGGAGCCGACGACGGCGACGCGCAGCGGGCGGGCAGCGGTTCCTACGGGGGTGTTTGTTGACACGGCTGTGTTCCTTTTGTTCGTTCCGGCCCAACTGACTCGCAGCAGTTGTCGTTTTGAGGGCTCATAACGACATCTAATGCGAGCTAGTTGGGTGGGGGCTACGGGGGTCGGGCGGGCTGGGGCGGGGGGCTGCGGTGGGGCGGGGTGGGGCGGGGGTGAGGGCTACGGGGTCAGGACGCGGTTGCGGGCAGTGCGGGGCGCGTTGGGCGAGGTGGTGCTGTAGTCGGCGGTTTTGAAGTGCGGCGGCGCGAACGGGCTGACGCGCACCACGTCGCCGATCACGATCACGGCGGGATTCGCGACGCCGGCGGCCTCGGCCTGGTCAGCAATGGTCCCGAGCGTTCCGATGGTCACCCGCTGGTTCGGCAAATACCCGTTCTCTACGATGCCAACCGGAGTGTCCTGTGGCAAACCGGAGCGGCCCAGGGCGGCGGCCGACTCGCGCAACTGGCCCACGCCCATGAGCAGGATCACGGTATGGTCCGCCCGTGCCGGAACTTCGGACAGTTCCTCGTGGCCGGTGACCACGCTGAACCCCTTGGCCAGCCCGCGGTGCGTGACCGGGATGCCGGCGGCTGCGGGGACCGAGATCGCCGACGTGACGCCGGGGACCACTTCGACCTCGACGCCGTTCTGCCGGCAGAACTCGGCTTCCTCGCCGCCGCGGCCCAGGACGTACGGGTCCCCGCCCTTGAGCCGGACCACGCGGTGGCCCTGCAGGGCTTCCGCGACGAGGATGGTGTTGATCTCGGACTGCGGCACGGGGTGGTGGCCGGGGGTCTTGCCGACCTCGATCACGCGGACGTCGGGTGCGAGTTCGTTGAGGAGTCCGCGCGGGCCGAGGCGGTCTGCCACCACGACGTCGGCCTGGCCCAGGAGCCGCCGGCCGCGGACGGTGATGAGGCCGGTGTCGCCGGGTCCGCCGCCGACGAGGGCGACACTTCCCTGGTGATTGAGCTTGTCGAAATCCGAGCCCGTCGCGGGCCGGTGGCGGCGGAGCGGCAGGTCTCCGGTTTCCAGTGCGGTGGCGACGGCGTCGCGCAGGGCCATCGCGCGGCGCGGGTCTCCCCCGGCGTTCACGGCGATCTTGACGTCGTCCACCACGGCAACGGCGGGGGTCCAGGCGGCGGAGGCTTCGTGGTCGGAGGCGTTGACGCACCAGATCCGCTGCGCCTCGGCGTTGGCCGAGACCCGGGCGTCCACCGCGGGATCGCCGGTGGCGGTCTGGACGAACCAGACGCCGTCGACGTCGGAGCTGCGGTAGCCGCGCGGCTCCCAGCTGAGGAGCCCGGCGCCGGCCAGGTCCGCCAGCGCCGGTGAGGCCTGGGGCGCGACGACGGTGACGCGGGCGCCGGCGTCGAGCAGTCCCCTGGCGCGACGTGCGGCGACCGGGCCGCCGCCGACCACCAGCACGGGGCGGCCGAGGAGGCGAAGCGCCGTGGGGTAAATGTCCTGAATTGCCATGCATCGACGATAGGGCCGCGTCACAGGGCGGAACAACGGTGCGGAAACACCAGTTCATCCAAGGTAACGCCGCGTCACATAGCTGGCCTCCCCTGGTGGCCCCCGACGGCGGCCCGGCGGTCTCGCCCGCGCGTCATGGCGCCGTCCGGGGGCACGGAGAAGGACCGCGGCCTTTGGCAGGAGCACGGCGCCTATTTCACGGCAATGAGTTCAATCAGCTTGATGTCGGGGTCGCTGGCGAGCATGGCCGGACCGTGCTCACCGAGGGCTGCCGGGATGGCGCCGTTGAGGTGGGCCTGCCTGTCCTCCTCGGTATCGAAGGTGTCGAAGATCCCGAACGTGTTCTCGTTGACCCGGAAGGCATACCAGGTGCGTGTGCCGGGCTCGTTGAGCACGATTTCACGGCCGCCATTCAGGAAGTCCCAGACGTCCTGCTCCTTTCCCGGCTTGGCCTCGACCAGTGCCAGCACTCCGTATTTTGGTGCCACGGCTGTCTCCTCAGAATTGGGCTGGATCGGCCGCACACCGGCCTACAGGCGTGAGTGTAGGCCGGTGGCAGTGGCCGGACAAGGACCGTTAAAAGCAACGCGGGGTCACTTACGGCCCATAGTCCTGAGGATCATGGGCCGTAAGTGACCCCGCGTTGGGGTAGAAGGGGTACCGGGGGAGGCTGGAGGTGCGTGCCTACCGGGTGCTGCCGGCCAGGAGGCCGCGGCGCCGGAGCAGGCGCTTTTCGATCGGGGCGAAGACCAGCAGCTCGATCAGGATGCCGACCGCGAGGATCAGCAGGATGGCTGCCATCACGGTGGTCATGTCGGAGAGCACCCGGCCCTGGTCCAGGAGCGAGCCGAGGCCGAAGCCGATGGACCCGCCGACCGCGATGATTTCCGCGGCCATGAGCGAGCGCCAGGAGAAGGCCCAGCCCTGCTTGAGCCCGCCCAGGTAGCCGGGGAGGGCGGCGGGAAGGATGATCTGCAACGCCAGCTGCAGCCGCGACGCGCCGAGGACCTTGCCCACGCTGCGGTACTGCGGCGGGATCTGGTCCACGCCGGAAATCAGGCCGTTGATGATGGAGGGGATCGCGCCCATGAACACCACGAAGTACACGGTGCCGTCGGTCAGGCCGAACCAGATGATGGCCGCCGGCACCCAGGCCACGGACGGCAGCACCTGCAACCCGGAGATCAGCGGCCCGAAGGCCCGCCGCAGCGGCGCGACCTGGGCCAGCAGCAGCCCGACGGGTGTCGCGATGGCCACGCTGATCAGGAAGCCGACGACGCCGCGCTGCAGCGAGGTCCAGACGGCTTCCTGGGTTTTCCCTTCGCCCCAGAGCGTTCCGAGCTGGCCGAGGACATCCAGCGGGCCGGGCACGAGGTCGCGCCGTTTGATCCCGAGGGACACATACACCTGCCAGACGATCAGCAGGACGGCCAGCGCGGCGACCGGCAGCAGGATCCGGCTCCAGTCGATCCGGGACTTGCGGACGGCGTCGGACTGGAGCGAATCCAGTCCGGCCTCCAGCTGGCGCAGGTCCTCGGTCCCGGTGGAGGACCGGGTCAGGGCCGCGTGGACTTTGTGTGATTCCGGCTGAGCGGTGATTGAGCCTGTCGAAATCGTGGTCTCGACAGGCTCGACCACCGGAGTTTGCTTACTGGGCATGGCGGCGGATCTCCTCGCGTAGCCGGGCGGTGATGATGCCGGTCAGCTGGCCGGCGAGCCCGGCATCGGTGCGGTGCTCCTCGCTGACGTTCCACTCCTGCACCACGCGGCCGGGCCGGGAGGAGAGCAGCAGCACGCGCTGGCCCAGCCGGACGGCTTCGCGGACGTTGTGGGTGACAAAGACGATGGTGCGCCCGGTTTCCTTCCAGATCCGCTCCAGCTCGTCGTGCAGCAGGTCGCGGGTGATCGCATCGAGCGCGGCGAACGGCTCATCCATGAGCAGCAGCTGCCGGTCCTGCGCCAGCGAGCGGGCCAGGGCCACGCGCTGGCGCATCCCGCCGGAGAGCTCGTGCGGGCGCTTGTCCCCCGCCCCGCCCAGGTGCACCAGCTCCAGCAGCTCGTCCGCCTTGAGCCGGCGCGCGGCCTTCGGGACGCCGCGCAGCTTCAGGGCCAGCTCGATGTTCTCCCGCGCGGTCAGCCAGGGGAAGAGGGCCGCATCCTGGAACATGAAGGCGGCGCCGTCGCTGGGCACTTCCAGGGCGCCCGACGTCGGGGCCTCCAGTCCCGCCATGATGTTCAGCAGGGTGGACTTGCCGCAGCCGGACGCACCGAGCAGTGCGACGAATTCGCCCTGCCCGATGGTGGCGTTGACGTCGTCCAGCACCGGGGCGCCGTCGCCGAAGCGCTTGCCCAGGTGTTCCAGTACGACTGGCATGGTCACGTCCTAACTTTTGTCGCGGGGCCGGTGATGGGGACTGGCTAGTCCTTGCCGAGCCCCTGCGCGGAGGTCTTCTTGCCGGTGACGGCATTGAGCGCCGTGAGGTCGAAGATGCCGGTGATGTCGGCCTGCTTGGTGGTGCCGGCGTCGACGCCGTCCTGGAGCAGCTTCTTGTACGTTCCGGCCAGAGGGTCAACGGTGAAGACAATGTTCTTCAGCGACCGGTCGATGACGTCGGCCGGCAGGGTGGCCCCGGCCGATTCCTTGAGTGCGGCGTTCAGGACGCTGGCCTTCTCGGCGGCGGGGGCGGCGTTGAGCCAGTCCACGGATTCGACGTGGCCCTTCAGCAGCGCCTTCACCGTGGCCGGATGCTCGGCCGCGAACTTCTTGTTGACGATCAGGACGGTGGTGATGAACTCGCCTTTGTCCCACAGGTCCTTCTCGTCCACGAGGACCTTGGCGCCGGCCTGGAGCACCAGGCGGGAGGCCCAGGGCTCCGGCAGCCACGCGCCGTCGAGCTTTCCGTCCTGGAACAGCTTCAGGGTCTGGGCGTTCTCGGAGGGGTTGATGGCGACGTCGCCGCTGCCGTCCGTGGAGGTCTTGTAGCCCTGCTTGCCGAGCCAGGCGCGGAGGGCGACGTCCTGGGTGCCGCCGAGCTGCGGCGACGCCAGCGTCTTGCCCTTCAGGTCCGCCGCGGAGTTGATTCCGGGCTTGACCACCAGCTGCGCCCCGCCGGACGCGGCGCCGGCGATGATGCTGACCGATTCGCCCGCGCTCTTGACGTAGGAGTTGATGGCCGGGTTGGGGCCGATGTAGGTGGCGTCGATGGCGCCGGCGTTGAGGGCCTCGATCGCGGCGGGGCCGGCGTTGAAGACCTGGGTGCTGAGTTTGGTCCCGCCGAGGTCCTTGGCGATGAGGCCCTTGCTGACGCCGACGAGGGCCGGGGCGTGCGTGATGTTGCCGAAGTAGCCGAGCCTGAGTTCGGCGGCCGGGTTGGCGTCTGCAGCGGCAGGAGCCGCCGCGGCCTCATTGTTGCGGGACACGCTGGACGCCACGGCGGCGCCGGCGCCGATCAGCAGGACGAGCCCTGCGGCCAGGGAAAACTCAAGGGTGCGCTTGCGCTTCGGCTTGCCGGACTCACCGGCGACGATCCGGGTGGTGCCCGGGGCGGGCTCTTTGGGTCGGGGGTTCTCGGGGGTGGATGACATGTGCGAAGTCCTGTTCTGGGAAGGCGGGTTGGCCGGGCGGTTGTTCAGCTCCGGCGACATCGCCCCCGGAAGTTCCGGCGGAAGCGGCCGGAGAGGCGTTCGGTGGTTGTCATGGATTCACCATAGGGAGTGACATAAACGAGGTTCAATGGCCCGGAAACCCGGGGTCACGCGAGTTCATGCAACGTCACATGCGGGCGCGATATCCGGACTTTTGCGCTTTTCAGTCACCTTTGACGTTGACGAGCTGCCGCAGCTTGTGCTGTATCGTGACGAGGTCCGCGGCGTCCCGCATCACCCGGTCGATGGGTTTGTACGCGGCCGGGATCTCGTCGATGAAGGCCTCGCTGGCACGGAATTCAATGCCCTGCATGGCCGTCTTCAGCTCGGCGAGCGTGAAGGTCTTCCGGGCGGCCGTCCGGGAGTACTGCCGCCCCGCGCCGTGCGGGGAGGAGTTCAGGGACACCGGGTTCCCCAGCCCGACGACCACGTAGGACGCCGTGCCCATGGAGCCGGGAATGAGCCCCAGGTCGCCGGCCTCGGCTTTGATGGCGCCCTTGCGCGAGACCCAGACGGACTTGCCGTAATGCTGTTCCCGGGCGATGAAGTTGTGATGACAGTTGATCCTTTGCGTTTCCGCGACGGAGCCGCCGATCCAGGATTCAAACTGCCGGACCACCCGGTCCATCATCTCCTCACGGTTCAGCAGTGCGAAGTGCTGGGCCCAGCGGAGTTCCCGGATGTAGCGGTCGAATTCAGGTGTTCCTTCCGCCAGGAAGGCCAGGTCGCGGTCCGGCAGGACGACGCGCCGGCGCAGGACCGCGCTCCGGGCCTCAGTGATGTGCCGCTGCGCGATCTTGTTGCCCACGCCGCGGGAGCCGGAATGCAGGAACAGCCACACCGCATTGCCCTCATCCGCACACACCTCGATGAAGTGGTTGCCCGAGCCCAGGGAACCCAGCTGCAGCTCCCACTTCGCCAGGTACTGGGCCGGGTCGAAGCCTGCCTCGGAGGCCAGCTTCCTGAGCTCGGCAAGCCGGGGTTCGGCGGTGGGCGTGATCTTACGGTTGTTGTGGCCGGCAGAGAGAGGGATGGCCCGCTCGATGGCCTCGCGCAGCCGTTTGCGGTCCCGGGGCAGGTCGTTCACGGAGTACTGGGTGCGGACGGCGATCATTCCGCAGCCGATGTCCACGCCCACCGCCGCGGGGATGATGGCGCCCAGCGTCGGGATGACGGATCCCACCGTGGCGCCGATGCCGAGGTGCGCGTCCGGCATCAGGGCCAGGTGCGGGTAGATGAAAGACAGTTGGGACGCGGCCACGGCCTGCGCCCGCGTCTTCTCGTCCAGGATGGACGCCCAGCTGATGAGCCTGCTGTTGATGGTTTCCACGGATTCCCCTCCCACTGACGATGATGGTGGGCTGGGCAATGGGTGGCAAGGGCCAGAAACGGCGGGCTCGCCGGAAACGCGCGGGGTCGCCAGAAACAGCGGGGTCGCCGGAAACGCGCGGGGTCGCCGCAAGTCTACGGCGACCCCGGCACGTGTCCGGCGACCCCGCAGGGCAGTTCCAGCTGGGACCTAGATCGAGTAGCGCTCGTCCTCGTGGTCCCCCGGGTGGTCGCTGACCAGGCCCGCGGCCAGGGTGTTCCCGTCCAGCGGGTCGATCACGAGGAACGCCCCGGTGCGGCGGTGGTGCAGGTAGTTCTCCAGCGGCAGCGGGGCCGCGAGCCGCAGCTGGGCGTTGCCGATGTCGTTGAGCTCCAGCGTGGTGGTCGGCTCCAGCCGGAAGCTGGCGAGGTCCAGCTTGCCGGTCACGTTCCGCACCATGGCCTGTACCGTGCGGGTCCCGTGCTTGACGAGGACCTTGGCGCCCTCGCGGAGCGGTTTGGGGGAGAGCCAGCACAGCGCCGCGTACAGGTCCGCCGAGGCCTCCCGAATGGTCCCGGCCGCGGCGATCGTGTCACCGCGGGCGACGTCGAATTCATCGGCCAGGCGCAGCGCCACGGAATGCGGGGCCACGGCCTCGCTGAGCTCGGCGCCGGCGAAATCGATCCCGGTCACGGTGGTGGTGCGCGGGTCCTGGCCGGGCGTCAGGACGCTCACGCTGTCCCCCACCTTGACCGAGCCTTCGGTGATCTGGCCGGCGTAGGCGCGGTAGTCGCGGTATGCCTCGGCGTCGAGTCCGCCGGCGACGGCGTCCGGAGCCAGCGCGCCCTGCGGCCGGATGACGAGCTGCACCGGGAAGCGGAAGCTCTCCAGGTCGCTTTCGAGTTCGTCCGCGGCCGGCAGCGATTCGAGGACCTCGAGCAGGGCCGGGCCGCCGTACCAGGGGGTGCGGGCGGAGCGGTCCACGACGTTGTCGCCGTCGAGCGCCGAGACCGGGATGACCAGCAGATCGGTGACGCCGTCCCCGCCGGTTTCCGGCAGGCGCAGCCCGAGCTCGCGGCCGACCTTCCGGACGTCCGCCTCGATCCCGCGGAACACGGCCTCGCTGAAGTCCACGAGGTCGATCTTGTTCACGGCCACGATCACGTGCGCCACGCGGAGCAGCTTCAGCACGGACAGGTGCCGGCGGGTCTGTTCCAGGACACCCTTGCGGGCGTCGATGAGCACGACGACGGCGTCCGCGGTGGACGCGCCGGTCACCGTGTTCTTGGTGTACTGCACGTGGCCGGGGCAGTCCGCGAGGATGAAGCTGCGCCGGTCGGTGGCGAAGTAGCGGTAGGCGACGTCGATGGTGATGCCCTGCTCCCGCTCGGCGCGCAGGCCGTCGGTCAGCAGCGCCAGGTCAATCGCCTGGGTGCCGGTAGCCCCGGACCCGCCGAAGCCGCGGTCCGCGGAGGTGCGGGCGACGGCGTCGAGCTGGTCGGCGAGGATCGCCTTGGAGTCATGCAGGAGCCGGCCCACGAGGGTGGACTTGCCGTCGTCGACCGAGCCGGCGGTGGCGAAGCGGAACAGCGTTGCGTTCGTCAGCGGGGCCTCGTCAAGTAGTGCCGCGGCGCGGGCTGTATCAATTTCGGTGCTCATTAGAAATAGCCGTCCTTCTTGCGGTCTTCCATGGCGGCCTCGGAGATGCGGTCATCTGCCCGGGTGGCCCCACGTTCGGTGATGGTGGACGCGGCAACTTCAATGACGACGTCGCGCACGGTGGCGGCGCCGGATTCGACGGCGCCGGTGCAGGACATGTCCCCCACGGTGCGGTAGCGGACGGTCTTGGTGATGACGTCCTCGTGCTCGCGCGGCTGGGAGACCTCGCCGACAGCGCGCCACATGCCGTCGCGGGCAAAGACCTCGCGGTCGTGGGCGTAGTACAGGCCCGGCAGGTCGATGCCTTCGCGCTCGATGTAGCGCCACACGTCCAGCTCGGTCCAGTTGCTGATCGGGAACGCCCGGACGTGCTGGCCCACGGTGTGCCGGCCGTTGTACAGGTTCCACAGCTCGGGCCGCTGGTTGCGCGGGTCCCACTGGCCGAACTCGTCGCGCAGGCTCAGGATGCGCTCCTTGGCGCGGGCCTTGTCCTCGTCGCGGCGGCCGCCGCCGAACACGGCGTCGAACTTGTTGCGCTCGATCGCGTCCAGCAGCGGGACGGTCTGCAGCGGGTTGCGGGTGCCGTCGGCGCGCTCGGCGAGCTCGCCGCGGTCGATGAACTCCTGGACGGAGCCGACGACGAGCTTGAGTCCCAGCCGCTCCACCGTGCGGTCGCGGAACTCGAGGACCTCCGGGAAGTTGTGGCCGGTATCCACGTGCAGCACCGGGAACGGCACCTTGCCCGGCCAGAAGGCCTTCGTGGCCAGGTGCAGCATCACCACGGAGTCCTTGCCACCGGAGAACAGCAGCGCCGGCTTCTCGAACTCGGCGACGACTTCGCGGATGATGTGGATCGCTTCGGACTCGAGGGTGTCCAGGCTGGAGAGGCGGGCCGGCTCTGAGACGCCGATTGCCGCCCCCGCCCCTGCGCCGCGCGGCTGATCTTCGATCAGCCCAGCGCGCGGCTCCGACAGGCCCGATGCCACTCCCTGGGCGGCAATCGGCGTCTCAGCAGCGTCGTTGTCCAGCACAGACAGCTCCAGGTCCTCGTTGGTGATTTGGGTGCTCATACGTGTAGTCCGCATTCTGTCTTGTCGGTTCCTGCCCAGCGGCCGGCGCGGGGGTCGTCCCCGGGCGCCACCTTCCGGGTGCAGGGCTGGCAGCCAATGGACGGGTAGCCCTGGGATAGCAGCGGGTTGACGGGAAGGAGGTTGTCGTCGGAGTACTGCACCAGCTGGTCGAAGCTCCAGGCCGCCAGGGGGTTGACCTTGACGAGGCCGTTGGTTTCGTCCCAGCTGACCAGCGGGGTGTTGGTGCGGGTGGGGGCCTCGTCGCGGCGGACTCCGGTGAACCAGAGTTCGTAGCCGGCGAGGGTGCGGCGCAGCGGCGCCACCTTGCGCAGCGCGCAACACTGGGCGGCGTCGCGGGCGAAGAGGTCCTTGCCCAGGAGCCGGTCCTGCTGTTCCACCGTGTTCTCCGGCAGCACGTCCACGACGTTCACGCGGAGGTTCGCGGCGACCTCGTCCCGCGTGGCGTAGGTTTCCGGGAAGTGGTAGCCGGTCTCCAGGAACAGGACGTCGACGCCGGGCAGCTCGTCCGCGACGAGCGCCGGGAGCACGGCGTCGGCCATGGAGCAGGCGACGGCGACGGCCGGCAGCTGGAAGTTCCGCGCCACCCAGGCGATGACATCCCGGGCCGGGGCATCCCAGCCGAGCTCGGCGGCGCCGGCCTCGGCGAGGGCCTTGAGCTCGTCGTGGGGGCGGAGGGATGAAACGCTCACTGGAGGTCCCCCTCATCGGCGGCGAAGGCCCATTCGGCGAAGGTCTGGCCTTCGGCGTGGTCGGCCACGAACTTGCGGACCACCCGTTCGACGTAGTCGGGCAGTTCCCCGGCGGTGACCTTGAGGCCGCGGACGGTGCGGCCAAGGCCTGCTTCCTCGCGGTCGACGGACGCCAGCCCGCCGCCCAGGTGGACCTGGAAGCCGGGGGTGGGGTCGCCGTCGGGCGTGGGAAGCATCATGCCCTTGAGTCCGATGTCCGCCGTCTGGATGCGGGCGCAGGAGTTGGGGCAGCCGTTGATGTGCAGGGACAGTGCCTGCGGCAGCTGCTTGCTGTCGACGAGGTCGGCCAGGCGGCGTTCCAGTTCGGCGACGGCGGTGGCGGCGGTGACCTTGGTTTCGACGATGGCCAGCTTGCAGTATTCGATGCCGGTGCAGGCGATGGTGCCGCGCCGGAACACGGACGGGCGGGCGGACAGGCCCAGCGCGTCGAGCTCGGCCACGAGCGGCTCCACCTCATCCTTGGGCACGTCGAGGACCACGATCTTCTGGTGCGGGGTGGTGCGCAGCCGCCGGGAGCCGCGGGCCTCGAGGGTGTCCGCGAGCCTGACCAGCTGGCTGCCGGAGAGGCGGCCGGCCAGCGGGGTGGCGCCGATGAAGAACCTGCCGTCCTTCTGTTCGTGGACGCCGATGTGGTCGCCCGGCGCGGAGGGCTTGGGTGCCGCGGGGCCGTCGCTGAGCTTGTAACCGAGGTATTCGTCCTCGAGGACCTGGCGGAACTTCTCGGTTCCCCAGTCGGCCAGCAGGAACTTCAGGCGGGCCTTGGTGCGCATCCGCCGGTAGCCGTAGTCGCGGAAGATGCTGGTCACGCCGAGCCAGACGTCGGCGGCCTGGTCCGGCTTGACGAACGCGCCGAGGCGTTTGCCCAGCATGGGGTTGGTGGAGAGCGCGCCGCCCACCCAGAGGTCGTAGCCGGCCCCGAGTTCGGGGTGGACCATGCCCACCAGGCCGATGTCGTTGATCTCGTGGACGACGTCCTGGCTGGGGTGGCCGGTGATGGCGGTCTTGAATTTGCGCGGCAGGTTGGCCAGTTCGGGGTCGCCGATGAAGCGTTCGGCGAGTTCCTGGATCAGCGGCGTGGGGTCGATGATCTCGTCCCTGGCGATGCCGGCCACCGGGGAGCCCAGGATGACGCGGGGAACGTCGCCGCAGGCCTCGGTGGTGGACAGGTCCACGGACTCGAGCCGGCGCCAGATTTCCGGCATGTCCTCCACCCGGATCCAGTGCAGCTGGATGTTCTGGCGGTCGGTGAGGTCGGCCGAGTCGCGGGCGAAGTCCACGGAGATCTGGCCGATGACGCGCAGCTGTTCGGTGCTGAGCGCGCCGCCGTCGATCCGCACGCGCAGCATGAAGTACTTGTCTTCGAGCTCGTGCGGTTCGAGCGTGGCGGTCTTGCCGCCGTCGATCCCGGGCTTGCGCTGGGTGTACAGGCCCCACCAGCGGAAGCGGCCGTGCAGGTCCGTGCCGTCGATGGAGTCGAAGCCGTGCTTGGCGTAAACGGACTCGATGCGCTCGCGGACGTTGAGGCCGTTGTCCTCCTGTTTCCAGGTTTCGTTGGCGTTCAGCGGCGCGGTGCCGTCCACTTTCCACTGCCCGTGCGGCTTTGAGGCGGGGCGTTTGGCGCGGGCGGGGGCAGCCTGGTCCGGGGACGCTCCGGCTAGAGCTGTATCAGTCATGGATCGACTGTAGGCGGCCCGTAATGCCGTCACAAAGGGCCTGAAACGGGAAGTCACCTAGGGAAATATTTCGTCACGAACCGCCCGGAAGCCTTGAATAACGGGGGCACGCGTGCATGGCGGGGCTTGAATTTACTCCCTTGGGGCCCGCGCCGCGAGGGCGGCGTCGTACCGTTCCAGGGCGATCGCGGCGAGCACCGGCGAGGGCAGCAGCGGCGCCGTGACCAGGTCCGCCCCGGCCTTGGCCAGCTGGTCGTGGAAGAAGCCCGGCGCCAGCAGGTAGGACGCGATGACCACCCGGACTGAGCCCGTCTCCCGTCCCGTCGACTCGCCGGCGCCGCCGGCGGCCTCGCCGCGAAGCGCCGCCTCTTCGCGCAGCGCGGCCACGGCCTCGGGCACGGACGGTTTGGCCGAGGCGCCGTAGCCGGCCACGATCCGGTTGGGCCGCAGCGCCCGCAGCTGGCCGGCGAGTTCCTCGACATTCTTCGCGGCGGCGGGATTGGAGGAACCGGCGGCGGCGAGGACCACGGCGTCGTTGTCCGTCACGCCGGCCTCCCGCAGGCGCGCATCCAGCAGGGCCGCCAGCCGCGGGTCCGGCCCGAGCGGGGCGGCGGCGAGGGTGTCCGGCCGGCTTTTGACCGCCCGGGCGATGTCGACCTTGACGTGGTAGCCCACGCTCAGCAGCAGCGGCACCACGACGGCGGCCTCCACCGCCGGCAGGCCCGCCACCACAGCCGGCAGCGCGGGATCCTGGACGTCCACGTAGGCCTCGCGGACGTCGAGCCCGGGGCGCAGGGCCGCGATGCCGGCCCGGAGGGCGTTGACCTCCGCCGCGCCGGCCGTGCTGGAGGTGCCGTGGGCGCAGGCGATCAGGATGGGGCTATTCATAGCCGCTAGCGTAACCTTGGAGCCGCCCCATCCGCCCCCTGCTACCGACCGGGACGCCCCATGACCTTCTCCTTCAGCATCGCCCTGGTCTGGCTGGACCTGGCCGGCGTGTTCTTCTTCGCGGTCTCGGGTTCGCTGCTCGCGGCACGGAGGCAGTTCGACATCGTCGGTTCCCTGCTGCTGGCCTCGGTGGTGGGCCTGGGCGGCGGCGTCATCAGGGACATCATCATCAACGCCGGCCCGCCCGCCGCCTTCACAAACCCCGCCTACCTTGCGCCCCCGCTCCTGGCCGCGGTGCTGGTGTACTTCCTGTTCTCCAGCGTCGAGCGCGTCACCTCGCTGCTGGTCCTGTTCGACGCCGGCGGCCTGGCCCTGTTCTGCATCACCGGGACGCTGAAGGCGCTCGGTGCCGGGATGCACCCCGTGCCGGCCGTCCTCCTGGGGGTCACGACGGCGGTGGGCGGCGGGCTGCTGCGGGACATCACCGCCAATGAGGTACCCCAGCTCTTCGACCCCAAGGACATCTACGCCCTGCCCGCCTTCGCGGGGGCCGCGCTGACGGTGTTGCTCTCCATTACGGGGAGCTTCAACGTGGTGACCGCGGGTGCGGTGGCCGCCGTCGTCTTCGCCTTCCGTGTCACGGCCTGGCGACGCCACTGGCACGCCCCGCTGGCCGTCCGCGGCTGGCACCGCCTCGGCCTGGACCCGGCGGATAACGGCCCCCGGGATTAGCTAGGATAAGTGCATGACTGACATGTTCCTCGAGAAATTCCGCGCGCTTGTCCCGAAGTATCTCGAAGACGAATGGCAGGAAGAGGATGGCCTGCCGGCCGAGGACCTCGAGAAGGCCCTCGCGGAGCACCAGTTCCAGGTGCCGCTGGTCCTGCGGGAGTTTTACCAGGCGGTGGGCGGCTGCGAGGACCTCATGGAGGCCTACCACTACTTCTGGGACCCCGAAGAGCTCGAGGTCGATGACGAAGGCTTCCTGATGTTCCTCGAGGACGAGGAGGAACAGTTCACCTGGGGCTTCCGGGTGGGCGACCTCGGCGTCCCGGACCCGATCGTGTGGCGCCGCAACAACGCCCGCGGCCAGTGGAAGAGCGAAGAAGGAACCTTCTCCGAGTTCGTCTTCGACATGTTCGAGTGGGCCTTCAACGACGACGACGAGGACTAGGCCTCCGCGCCTGGCGGCGTCCGGCGCGGATTCTCCCCAGGTTCGGAGGGCCGGTCCGGCGTGTTGCCCGGAATCGCCGCGGACTTCCGGGGCTGCGAAGCCAAACCCGGGGAATTTCAGCGCACGACCCTGCCGCGCAGCACCTGCCGGACCTCGTCGAGGACCTTCTGCTGCTTGTACACCACGTCCTGGTACCCGTACCGGAGCACGGCATAGCCCGCCAGGGCGCTGGCATTGTTCCTCCCCCGGTCCTTTTTGACCTGTCGGGCCTCCAGATGGCTGCTTCCGTCGATCTCGATGATGAGGAATCCTTCGAGCAGGAAGTCAACGATCCCGATCCCCGGCAACTCCACCTGGGTCTGCGTGTAGATCCCCTCGCCCCGGAACAGCAGCCTCGCCACGATTTCGATCGCCGAGTCCGCCGTGCCGTCCACAAGGTCCAGCACCTTCCGCGCAGCGCCGTTGCGGTTGGCCGGAAGATGTCGCCTGAGGTAGTCAAGGGTGGTGCGCCCCTGCAGCACGGCGCTTTCCACCATGACGGCGGCATCGACGGCGGGCAGGCAGCGCAAGGCGTGCAACAGGGTGTCGGTCAGCCCTGCCACCGGGCGCGGAAACTCCTGCGGGACGACGCTTCCGCGATGGATGACAACGCCGGCCGCAGAACCGTGCCGGCATAGGAGGTGCAGCCGCTCCGGATCGTGGAGCCTCCAGAGCCCATGATGGGGTGCCGCCGAGGCACACGACAGCAGCCCGTTGGCCAGCACGGCGCCCACCAGGTCCGGCGCCGCTCCCCGCAGCGCGACGACTCCGTGGCGCAGACGCGCGATGTCCCTGGCAGCCAGCGAGTTCCGGATGGTCCGTTCGGTGAATCCGGCCTGCACCAGCGTGGCTGTCCGCGCGACGGAGCCGGCGTATTTCAAGTATGTGGTGAGGTCCATACGTCCAGCAGACCGGCTGCAGACCCGTCCAGGGAGCCGCCAGTTCGCCCATGTGGACAATTCCGGTGCGAGGATTCCCCACTTTTGGCGGTACCCGACGGCGTGTCGCCGGGAACCCGCCGTCGTATGCGGCACGGCGCGGCGAGACATGGGGAAATTCCGCCGAGCCGAACGCGGACGGCGCCGGTCCAACCCCGGCCGGGAAAAACTAGCTGCTGCGGTCCACCACGGCCAGCGCGAAGCTGGTCAGCGACGCCTTCACCACGCCCTCGGGCAGCGGGGCCAGGGCGGCGATGGCCTCGTCGGCCCAGGCGCGCGCGACCACCCAGGATTCCGCGGTGACGGGGTGTTCGCGGAGCCCGGCGACGGCGGCCGCGAGGGCCTCGTCCGAGGACAGGTCGCCGTCGATCAGCTGCAGGAGCTCGACGGCGGAGCGGTCACCGTCCGCGGCGGCCTTGCGCAGCAGCAGGACCGGCAGGGTGGGCACGCCTTCGCGCAGGTCGGTGCCCGGGGACTTGCCGGACTTGACCTTGATGCCGGTGACGTCGATGACGTCGTCGGCCAGCTGGAACGCCACGCCCACCTTCTCGCCGTACTCGACCAGCAGCGGTTCGTAGGACTCGTCGGCGCCGGCGAAGATCGCGCCGAGCTGCCCCGAGGCCGCCACGAGCGAGCCGGTCTTGTCCGCGATGACGGAGAGGTAGTGCGCCAGCGGATCCTCGTCCGGGCGGGGGCCCACCGTCTCGTGCAGCTGGCCCAGGCACAGCCGCTCGAAGGTGCGGGCCTGGATGCCGAGCGCGCGGGACCCGAGTTCCGAGACCAGGATGGAGGCCCGGGCGAAGATCAGGTCGCCGGTGAGGACGGCCACGGAGTTGCCCCAGACCTCGTGGGCGGTGGGGGCGCCGCGGCGGAGCGGAGCCGAGTCCATCACGTCGTCGTGGTACAGCGTGGCCAGGTGCGTCAGTTCCATCACGACGGCGGCCTGCACCACCGCGGGCCGGGAGGCGTCGCCGAGGTGGGCGCACAGCAGGGTGAGCAGGGGGCGGATCCGCTTGCCGCCGGCTTCCACCAGGTGCCGGGACGTGGCGTCGGCCAGCGGGTCCGAGTTGGCGATCGCTTCGCGGAGCTTCTTCTCCACGCGGGCCAGGTTGGTGGTCAGCGCGGGGCCCAGTTCCGGGTCCCCGGCGATGGCTGCGAAGCCGGCCGGGAGCTGCAGGCCGGTGGCGATGGCGGTGGTGTTGAGGTCGGGCTCGGAGCTCGGCAGGCCGTGCCCGGCGTGCGTCCAGCTGCGGTCTGGAGAGTTGGTCACGGGTTAACCCTAACTTTTGTTGCGGAAACCGCGGAGTCGGCGCCGGAGTGCGCGGGGCCGGAGCTGTTGGACGTGGCGGGCACCAGTGATTCCAGGACCCGGATGGCGCGGTCCTCGAAGCCCTTGGCCGCAGGATCGGTGAGGTTGGCCAGCAGCCGCACCACGAACCGCATCAGCACAGGAATGGGCATGCCCGTCCGGAGCGCGAGCTTCATGACGGCCGGTTTGCCGATCAGCGCGGCGAAGGCCCGGCCCAGGGTGAAGTGCGAGCCCCACTGGTCCCGGACATGGTCCGCGTACCGGGCGAGGTGGGCGTCGGCGTCGGCCTTGGTCCAGCCTGCGGCGGCGGACCGGGCGGCGCCGTCGATGATGAACTCGGCCGCGAACCGCGCGGATTCCATCGCGTAGGAGATGCCCTCACCGTTGAACGGGGACACCATGCCGCCGGCGTCACCGAGGAGCAGCAGCCCGGGCGAATAGTGCGGGGTGCGGTTGAAGCCCATGGGCAGCGCGGCGCCGCGGATCTCGCCCACCTGGTTCTCCGGCGTGAAACCCCACTCGGCGGGCATCCCGGCGGTCCATTCGCGGAGCACCTGCTTGTAGTCCAGTTTGCCGAATTCCTTGGAGGAGTTCAGGATGCCCAGGCCCACGTTCGAGGTGCCGTCGCCGACGCCGAACACCCAGCCGTAGCCGGGCAGCAGCTTGCCGTCGCGGCCGGGAAGCTCGAGCCAGCCTTCCATCCAGTCGTCGTCGTGGCGCGGGCTGGTGAAGTAGGTGCGCACGGCGACGCCGAGCGGCCGGTCGTCGCGCTTCTGCAGGCCCAGGGACACGGCCGTGCGCGAAGAGTTGCCGTCCGCGGCCAGGACGACGTCGGCGGCGAAGTCGCGCGTTTCGCCGGTCTTGCGGCCGGATTCGTCCAGGAGGGCGGCGCGGACCCCGGTCACGCGGCCGTCCCCGGAGCGCAGCGCCTCGGTGACGCTGTGCCGCTCCAGCACGACGGCGCCCGCGGCCTGGGCGTGCCGGGCGAGTTCCTCGTCGAAACCGAGCCGGGTCCGGATCAGCCCGTACTGCGGGAAGTCGGAGACCTCGGGCCAGGGCAGTTCGATGCTGCGCCCGCCCGCGATCAGGCGCAGGCCCTTGTTTCGGCGCCAGCCCCCGGCCTCGGGATGCGGCAGGCCGAGCTTCTGGATCTCGCGGACGGCGCGCGGGGTGAGGCCGTCGCCGCAGACCTTTTCGCGGGGGAAGCTGGTCTTCTCGAGCACGGTCACGGAAATGCCCGCCCGGGCGAGGTAGTAGGCGGCGGTGGACCCGGCGGGCCCCGCCCCGACGATCAGTACATTCACGGGCAGCGCTCGGCTAACGCGCCGGCCGGGTGATGTTCCGGCGCAGCTTTGCGACCGGGCCGCTGTGGGCGGCAATGGCGGCAGCGCCGCCGTCGGGCGTTGACTCGAGGGGCTTCCGGGCGCGGTGCACGGCCACGATCCCGCCGCTGAGGTTCCGGTAGGTGACGTCCTCCCAGCCGGCTTCCTGCAGCCAGGCGGCGAGGTGGTCCTGGTCCGGCCAGGCGCGGATGGACTCGGCCAGGTAGACGTAGGCGTCCGGGTTGGAGGAGACCTTCACGGCGATGGCCGGCAGGGCGCGCATGAGGTACTCGGTGTACATGGTGCGCCACAGCGGCACCACGGGCTGGGAGAACTCGGCGATGACCAGCTTGCCGCCGGGCTTGGTGACGCGCAGCATCTCGGCCAGGGCCGTCTTCGGCTCGTTGACGTTGCGCAGGCCGAAGGAGATGGTGGCCGCGTCGAAGGTGTTGTCCGCGAACGGCAGCGCGGTGGCGTCGCCGGCGATGAAGTCGAGGTCCGGGCGGCGGCGCTTGCCCACCTTGAGCATGCCGAGGGAGAAATCGCAGGCGATCACGTTGATCCCGGCATCGGCGTACGGCTCGCTGGAGGTGCCGGTCCCGGCGGCGAGGTCCAGCACGCGCTGGCCGGGTTTCACGCCCATGGCCTCGACCACGATCCGGCGCCAGCGGCGCGTCTGCCCCAGGGACAGGACATCATTCACGACGTCGTATTTGGGCGCCACATCGTCAAACATGGTGGCTACTTCGTCGGGACGCTTATCCAAGGATGCTCGGTTCACCATGACATTGTCTCAGACAAATTTGAGAAGGACCTTCGAGGAGCCGGTCCCCCGGTCCGAGGCCACGGCAAACGCTTCGGCCACCTCGGCGGCGTCGAAGGTGTGGGTGAGCAGCGGCTCCACGTCCAGGCCGTCGGCCAGGTACGCGAGGGCGTCGTCCATCTCGTCCGCGAAGCGGAAGGTTCCGCGGTAATCGATCTCACGGAACACGAGTGCCGCGAGCTCGGCGGTCACGGGACCGGCCGGCAGGTTGCCCACCTGGACCACGGTGCCGCCGCGGCGCACGGCGGCGAGTACGCCGCCCAGCGCACGGGCGGCGCCGGAGGCCTCGAACGCCACATCCACCTCTGGCAGGGCCGCGCCCGACCCCACCAGCACGACGTCGTCGGCCCCCATGCGCTTGGCGATCGCCAGCGAGGTTTCGGACAGGTCGCTCGCGACGACGCTCGCCGCGCCGGCGCGCCGGGCGGCGGCCACCACGAGGGCGCCGATGGGCCCCGCACCGTTCACCAGCACGTCCTTGCCGGCCAGGCCGCCGGCCCGGTTGACGGCATGGATCGCGACGGCGAGCGGCTCGGCGACGGCGGCCCGGCGGGTGGACACGCCGTCGGGCAGCCGGCGGAGCTGGCTTGCCGGCACGGCCTTGCGGGAGGCGAACGCGCCGTCCGTGTGCGGGCTGTGCGCGGCGCTGCCGTAGTAGGTGACACGCGGGCACAGGTTGGTGCGCCCGGCCAGGCAGTCCGCGCAGGCGCCGCAGTACACGGCCGGGTGGACGGTCACGGCGTCACCGACGGCGAAGCCCTCGACGCCGTCGCCGAGCACGGAGATCCGGCCGGCGACCTCGTGGCCCAGGACCATGGGATCGGCCAGGATGCTCAGTCCCGAGGCGCCGTGGCTGACGTAGTGCAGGTCCGAGCCGCAGATGCCGCCGTATTCAATGTCGACGATCACCGAGCCGGCCGGGCAGTCCGGGTCCGGCCGGTCCTCCAGGCGCAGGTCTCCGGCGGCGTGGACAACGACGGCTTTCATGCCGCGTCCTCCACGAGGGTCAGGTCGCGGCCCTTGGTTTCGGGGGCGAGGAAGGTGGCAACGAAGGCGATCGCGGAGTAGAGGACCATCATGCCGGCAATCGGCCACCAGGAGTTGGTGAACAGGGCCAGGAGGCCTGCGGCGATGATGGGGGCGAGGCCGCCGGAGAGCACGCCGCCGATTTCCTTGGCCAGGGCCAGCTGGGTGTAGCGGTTGCGGGAGCCGAAGAGCTCGTTCACGTAGGCCGACTGGACCGAGAACATGCCGAGCACCGAGACGGACAGGCCGATGATCAGGGCCAGCGAGACCAGGAACGGATCGCGGGACTGCATCATCAGGATGGCGGGAATGGCGAAGATCATCTGGAAGCCGGACAGCGCACGGTACATGCTGCGGCGGCCGAACTTGTCGGACAGCCAGCCGGCCAGCGGGACGGTGGCGAACCCGATGATCGAGCCGATGAGCAGCGCGAAGGTGCCCACGCCCTTGTCCATGTGCAGGCCGGTGACGATGTAGCCGATCAGGAACGTCTGGATCATGGCGGAGTTGCCGGATTCGCCGATCCGCAGGGCCATGGCCAGGAAGAACGCCTTGCCCTTGCGCTTGGCCTTGGCAGGCTGCGCGGCGGAGTGCCCGACGGCGGTGCCGGAGGTCGCGGCGGAGGCGGCGGCAGCTGCGGCGTCCTGCTCACGGGTGGCCTCGAAAACAGGGCTTTCCTTGAGGTTGCGGCGCATCCACAGGGCATACAGGGTGATGCCGATGCTGGCAATGAACGGCAGGCGCCAGCCCCAGCTCATGAGGGCTTCCTCAGGCAGGAGGGTCAGCAGGACCCACAGGCCGGAGGCCAGCAGGGTGCCGGAGTTGGTGCCCAGGCAGACGAAGGAGGCGATCAGTCCGCGCTTCTTGGGCGGGGCGTACTCGGCCAGCATGACGGAGGCGCCGGAGAGTTCGGCGCCGGCGCCGAAGCCCTGCGCCAGGCGGAGGACCACCAGCAGGATCGGCGCTGCGAGCCCGATCTGGGCGTAGCCGGGGAGGAAGCCGATGAGCATGGTGGACACGCCCATCATCATGATGGTGATGACGAGGACCTTCTTGCGGCCCACACGGTCGCCCATGCGTCCGAAGAACCAGGCGCCCACGGGGCGGGCCAGGAAGCCGACGCCGTAGGTGATGAAGGCGACCAGCAGGCCGACTGCGGGGTCGAAGTTGGGGAAGAAGATTTTGGGGAAGATGATGGCTGCGGCCAGCGAATAGAGCTGGAAGTCCATGTATTCCATGGCCGTGCCGAGCCAGCCGGATACTGCTGTTCTGATCAGGTCTTTGGATGAGCGCTGGGTGGCGCCGATCTGGATTGTTGCCGTCATGAACCCCTCTGTTCTACGGGCCGGCTGAATGCGCATCTTCAATGATGGGGCATGCTGCCAGAGTCTTCATGCCTCCACCATTGGAAACATAACTGCCATTCAAGCACTGCCATACCAGTATGTCAAAGTGACTGGCGCCACCCCGCGGCGGGGCGGGCGCGGCGCGGCCCGGGCCCTGCTCCCGGCCCGCCTGGTGCCTGACCGCACCGCGCCGCCCGGCTACTGTGGAAGCATGGCCGCCTCCGACAACACCCCCCGCGCCTCGGCACGCATGATGGCGTATGCGCGGATCCGCGAGCGCATCATCTCCGGCCAGGACGCACCGGGCACCCTCCTCTCCGAAAACGAGCTCGCGCACCATCTGGGCACCAGCCGCCAGCCGATCCGAGAGGCGCTGCTGCTCATCGCCCAGGAAGGGCTCGTGGAGATCCGGCCGCAAAGCGGCACCTACGTGACCTACATCGATGCCGACACCGTGGCCCAGGCCCAGTTCATCCGCGAGGCCATCGAGGTGGCCTCGCTGGCCGAATGTGCCCGCAACATCACGCCGGAAGCCACCGCCGCGCTCCGCGGGCTCCTGGACCGCCAGGACGCGTGCACCAGCCGCGAGGAGTTCTACCCCCTGGACGAGGAGTTCCACCGCGCCCTGCTGTCCATCGCCGGCCACGAAACCGCCTGGGCCACCGTTTCCAACGCCAAGGGGCACCTGGACCGGGCCCGGTACCTGGGACTCAGCGGCTACCGCGGCATCACGGAGTACGCGGCCGACCACCGCCGGGTCCTTGAGGCGGTCCTGGCCGGCGACCTCACGGCCGCGGAGGACTGCCTGCGCAGCCACCTGCGCTTCATCCTGGACGACGTCACGAACATGCGCGCATTGCGGCCGGAGCTGTTCTCGGCCCCTGCCGTACCGGAGCGCCGCACGGGCCGTCCGGCGCGGGTCTGATCCCAGGGCCGCACCCGAACGGCCAAACACGGGTCCGCGCCCGCTCCGGAGTAATGTTGTCCCATCATGACGAGCCCGTTCCGCACCAGCACTTTGAAGACCCTGACAGTCCCCCTCGAAGCTGACCCAGCTTCCGGGGGGCTGCCGTCGTTTCTGGTCCGGGACGACGTCCTGTGCTGGACCCGCCGCGAGGCCGGCCTGGTGGGCTTCGGCGAGATCGCCCGGTTCACGGCCACCGGCCCGGAGCGCTTCCTCGAGGCGGACATCTGGTGGCGGCACCTGGTCCTCGAGGCGGACAGCGTGGACGCCGTCCAGTGCCCCGGCACCGGCCCGGTGGCCTTCGGCTCCTTCGCCTTCTCCAAGGCCTCCCCGCACGAGTCGCGGCTGATCGTCCCCGAGATCGTGGTGGGGCTCCGCGACGGCAACTACTGGCTCACGCAGCTGACGTTCGACGACGGCGAACTCACCGAAGCGGGCGCCCTCGCGGCGCTGGACGGCTGGCTGCGCGGCGGCGGCGCAGGCGGCTCCCCCACCGCCGTCGTACGCCCCCTGCCTCTGGCTGCCGGCGCAACGCTGCACACCGGCTCGCTGAGCGAGGCGGACTGGATGGCGGCCGTGGCCGAGGGCGTGGCCGAGATCCGCACGGGGGCGCTGGAGAAACTGGTGCTGGCCCGCGACATCGTCGCCACGGTGCCGGCCGGCGTGAACACCGCGGAAATCCTGCGCCAGCTGGCCGTCCGTTACCGCGAGTGCTGGACCTACGGGGTGGACGGACTGGTCGGCTCCACCCCCGAGATGCTGATCCAGGTGGAGGGGCGCACCGCCCAGGCCCGCGTGCTGGCCGGCACCCTGGACCGCCGCGACGCCGAGGGCATGGACGGCTCACCGCTGGAGTTCGCCGAACGCGTCCTGGCCGGGTCCGAGAAGCAGCGGCACGAACACGACATCGCCATCCAGTCCCTGACCACCCAGCTGGCCCCCTTCTCCGAGGCCCTGAATGCGCACGACGAACCCTTCATCCTGGAGCTGCCTAACGTGTGGCATCTGGCCTCGGACGTGAAGGCCGAGCTGGCCGAGGTCGAGGGCCACGTGCCCACCTGCCTGGCCCTGATCAACGCCCTGCACCCCACCGCGGCGGTCTGCGGCACCCCCACCACGGTGGCCGGTGCCCTGATCCGCAGGCTCGAGCACCTGGACCGCGGGCCCTACGCCGGCCCGGTCGGCTGGCTGGACGCGGCCGGCAACGGCGAATGGGGCATCGCGCTGCGCGGCGCGGTGATCGAATCCCCGCAGACCGTCCGGCTGTACGCCGGCTGCGGGATCGTGGAGGGTTCCGCTCCGGAGGCCGAGCTGGCCGAGACCTGGGCCAAGTTCCGCCCGATGCTCGAATCTTTGGGCATCAGCAGCTAGAGTCCGGGATAGGAGACAGTGCAACGGCCTTCGGGCTTGTGCCGGCCCCGGTTTTAGTTATCCAATAGTGAAACTAAGTTTTCTGTGATGTACCTCTCGCGTCCGGCGTTACACTATAAGCCGTCCAAGTCACGTATGCCCCTGCAACAAAAGGTAAGAAACCATGCAGCTCAAGTCCCTCGCCCCGGCGAAGCTGGCCGCCAAGGCGGCCGCCATCCTCGCCGTCGGCGCCCTCACCCTCACGGCCTGCGGCGGCAGCTCCACCCCGGCGGCCTCCTCCGCGGGCGGCGTGCAGCTCATCAACGCCGGCAAACTCACGGTCTGCTCGGACATCCCCTACGAGCCCTTCGAATTCCAGAAGGACGGCAAGAACGTCGGCTTCGACATGGACATCGCCGCCGAAATTGCCAAGGACGTCAAGGCCGACCTCAACGTGGTGGACAGCTCCTTCGAGGCGATCGAGACCGGCACCGCGCTGACCCAGTGCGACGTCTCGATCTCCTCGATCTCCATCACGGACACCCGCAAGTCGGTCATGGACTTCTCCTCCCCGTACCTGGACGATGACCTGACGCTCGTGGCCACCGCGGCGTCGGGCATCACGAACATCGACGGCGCGAAGGGCAAGAAGGTGGGCGTCCAGCAGGCCACCACCGGCGCCGCGTACGCCAAGGACAAGGGCATCGACGCCCAGCAGTTCGAGGACTCCGGGCTCCTGGTCCAGGCGCTCAAGGCCGGCACCATCGATGCCGCCCTGGGCAACCAGTCCGTCCTGGGCTACGCCATCAAAGACGAACCCACCATAAAGCGCGTCGAAAACTACGCCACCGGCGAGAAGCTCGGCATCGCGATCAAGAAGGGCAACACCGCCATGGCCGACAAGGTCAACGCCACGCTCAAGCGCCTCACCGACGACGGCTCCCTGAAGAAGTTCACGACCACCTGGTTCGGCGAACCCACCAAGTAGCCAAATCCGGCCCGGGAGAAACACAGCCCTGAGGCCACCGCAGCCCTGAGACACCCGGCTGAGGCCCCGTCGATCTGTCTGGCAGCCCGCTGCCAGCAGGCTGTTCTACCGGACGGGGCCTCAACTGCGCAAAACGAATGTGAGCACCCCATGGCAATGACCGCACGTCAGCGAGCCAAAATCAGCCTGTACATCCAAGCCGGAATCTTCGTGGTGGCCGTGGCCGCGCTGATCCTCGCCACGGACTGGAAAACCGTCGGCAGCAACGTCTTCAACTTCGCCAAGATCGGCCCCATGTTCCCGGGCATCATCGTGGTGGGGCTGAAGAACACCCTTATCTATACGGCGCTGGCGTTCGTCGTGGGCCTGTCCGGCGGCCTGCTGCTGGCCCTGATGAAGCTGTCCACCTTCCCGCTGTACCGCTGGATCGCCACCGGCTACATCGAGTTCTTCCGCGGCGTTCCGGCGCTGCTGGTGTTCATCGCCTTCGGCTACGGCGTGCCCCTGGCGTTCGGCGTGTCCTGGGATGTCAACGTTGTGGTGATGGTGTCCCTGGGCATGGTGGCCTCCGCGTACATCGCCGAGACCCTCCGGGCCGGCCTGCAGGCCGTCCCGAAGGGCCAGATGGAAGCGGCCCGGTCCCTGGGCATGCCCATGTGGCGGTCCATGGTGTCCATCGTGATCCCGCAGGCATTCAGGATCGTGCTGCCGCCGCTGACGAACGAGGTCATCCTGCTGACCAAGGACTCCTCGCTGATCTATGTGCTGGGCCTGACAGCCGCGCAGTACGAGCTGACCAAGTTCGGCCGCGACGGCATCTCCAGCCTCGGCGCGGGCCTCACCCCGCTCCTGGTGGCCGGCGCGTTCTACCTGGTCATCACCATCCCGCTGAGCCTCTTGGCCCGGAAGTTCGAAAGCCGCTCAGCGCGGACGAAGCGATAGGCAGGACAGTCATGAACGACGTCGTAATCCACTCCCGCAACCACACCGGGCCCGTCCACGCGGCCGGCGTTTCCATCAAGGACCTGCGCAAGTCGTACGGCGCCATCGAGGTCCTCAAGGGCATCAGCCTGGACGTCGCCCCGGGTGAGGTGGTCTGCCTGCTCGGCCCGTCCGGCTCCGGCAAGTCCACCCTGCTGCGCTGCGTGAACCTGCTGGAACGGCCCAACGAGGGAACCATCCATGTGGGTGGTTTCGAAGCCACGCACCTCGATGTGGACGTCGACAAGATGCGCCGCAAGGTGGGCATGGTGTTCCAGCAGTTCAACCTGTTCCCGCACCTGAGCGCCCTGCAGAACTGCACCATCGCGCAGACCAAGGTGCTCCGGCGGGCGCAGCCCGAGGCCGACAAGGTGGCCCGCACCAACCTGGAACGCGTGGGTCTCGGCCATCTGGCGGACCGTTTCCCGGACCAGCTCTCCGGCGGCCAGCAGCAGCGTGTGGCGATTGCCCGCGCGCTGAGCATGGATCCGGAGCTGATGCTCTTCGACGAGCCCACCTCCGCATTGGATCCCGAGACCGTGGGCGATGTCCTGTCCGTCATGCGGAACCTGGCCAAGGAGGGCATGACCATGCTGGTGGTGACCCACGAGATGGGCTTCGCCCGCGAGGTCGCCGACCGCGTGGTGTTCATGGACGGCGGCGTGGTGGTGGAGGAAGGCGTGGCCGAGCGTGTCATCAGCGCCCCCACGCAGTCCCGCACCAAGGAATTCCTCAGGCGCGTCCTGGACCCGACCCACATCGACATCACGGAGTAGGGGGCGGGCGGGCCACCTTGCCGGCGACGCGCACCCCACCCCCACCCGCGACACGCACCCCACCCCCACCCCGCCCGCCCTGGCGACGCGCCGTTTGCCTGGCGACGCGCCGTTTGCCTGGCGCTACTGGAATTCCGAATTCGCGCAGCGCCAGGGAATTTGCGCGTCGGGAACCAGTTTGCGCGTCGAGGGATGGCCGCAGCGCCCCACCCGGCCGCCTGCCGACATGCACCCCACCCCGGGTCGCCTGGCGACGCGCCATTTACCAGGCGCTGTGCCGTTTGCCTGGCGCTACTGGAATTCCGGCGGCGTCAGGGAATTTGCGCGTCGAGAACCAGTTTTCGCGTCGAGGATGGCCGCAGCGTCAGGGCATTTGCGCGTCGTGAACCAGTTTGCGCGTCGAGGATGGGGCCGGACTCACCCTGCGGAGCGGGGCCGACGGCGGGGCACACCGGCCGCGGCCAGCTTCCTCTCCAGCTGCCCGGCTGCCATCAGGTCTGCCCAGACCCAGCGGACTATCCCGTTTCCCGCGGCCCGGATCCGGTCTTCCCGGAGCTTCTCCTCCACGACGACCTGCGAGGCGGTTCTGCCCCGCAGATGTTCGGGCTTCAGGTATTTCTCTATGCCGTCGAACTCGCCGGCCACCCGCACCCCGTCCCAGTAGAAATCCGTGAACCCGGCGAACCCGGAGGCGTCGCGGATCTCCCGCTGCAGATCCGGCGGCTGAAACCCCGCAACCCACATGAGTGCCCGGCTGAAGGACTCCCCCGCAGAACCGGACCGCGGGTCCGCGAACTCCACGGCGGCCCGGATCCGCCGCACGGCAGCCCCGCTGTAGTGCCCGTCGATTCCGGCCAGGAGCGCGTCCTTCGTCAACGCCGGCAGACCGTGCACCTTGTCCGGCTTGAGCACGTGGTCCACGGGCACCACCGCCTCGGCAAACGGAGTGAAGGCGGCGAGGTCCAGCACCGTGCGAACCCTCCCGGTCACCAGGAGCCCCTCCCGCCGGACTGCCTTCAATCCAGCCGGTGGAGCGTAGTGCCGCACCACCCCGGAACGCGAGCGTCCGCCGTCGTTCTGGAGGGTCAGGGCATGGACGGGATGGCGCAGGCCGATGGTGGGAATCGCCCATACGGACGCCGCGGAGTGCCACGCGAAGATCGTCGGGGCTGAGAATGCCTCGGCCGCGGCGCTGACCCGCACACGGTATTGCTCCCAGAACTTCAGCGCCCTCCACGCGTTCCCGTCAACGTAGATCCCCTGTCGCACGCGGACGAGCGCGCCGGACCTGCAGCGGTGGGCGAGCTCTTTGGGCGTGACGCCCTGTTGCATGTGCTCACGGGTGAGGATCAGCCTGGGTAACTCGTTCATGGAACGAAGATCCCAGCCGCGGAACGCCGGCACTATGCCCCGGAGCGTCCATGTGGACAACTCCGAAGCACCCGCTGGCGATGCGCACCCTGCCCTGCGACGCGCCCCCTGTCCTGCGCGGCGCAGAATTCCTGGCGCGGCGGGTATCCGCGTAGCGCCGGGAAATTTCCGCCGCGCGGGCCAATGTGAGCGTCGCAGCAGCGGCCACTCCGCCCCGGCAGCAGGGAACCGGCAGCGAGGGAAGCAGCCGCTACTCCGCCACCGGCAGCCCGGCGACGGCGGCGCCCACGGCGGCCCGGATGCGCGCGTGCAGTTCACGGAGGCCGTGCCGGTCCGTGCGCACCTCGATGATGCTGCGCCCGGACAGCGGCGCGGACAGCGCCCGGGCGAGTTCCGCCGTCGTGCTGACCGCGCGGTGGGCGACGCCGTACGCGGCCGCGAGTGCCGCGATGTCCACGCTGTGCGGGGTGCCGAAGAGGCGTTCGACGGCGTTGCCGTAGCGGCCCGTGGCCTCGACCGCGCCGTGTTCCAGGAGCCCGAAGATGGCCCCGCCGGCGTCGTTGAGTACCACGATCCGCAGCGCCGGCTCGGCTTCCCCGGAGCCCAGCAGCAGGCCGCCGGCGTCGTGCAGGAAGGTGACGTCGCCCAGCAGCACGGTGGTGTCCTGCCGGCCGCCGAGGGCGATTCCGGTGGCGGTGGAGATGGTGCCGTCGATCCCGGCGAGGCCGCGGTTGGCGAAGACGGTGGCCTGCGGTGCCGCGGCGGGCGCGCCGGCGAGGTCGGCGTCGCGGATGCCGTTGGAGGAGCCCAGGACCAGCTGCCCGCGCGTGTTTTCCCAGACCAGCGCGGCCACCGACGGGCCGGTGGCCGCGGCGGAGCCGGACAGCACCAGGTCCAGGGCGTGCTGGGCGGCGGCCCCGGCCAGCAGCCAGGCATCGAGCCATGCGGCGGGGCCGCGGCCGGCAAAATCGCCCAGCTCCGACAGCTTCTCCAGCGGCAGCTCCGTGCGGCGGCCGGGTTCATACCAGGCCACGGGGACCGGCTGGTAGAGGGCCGAGGGGATGTCGGCGCGCGCCAGCAGGTCACTGACCGGCCGGGAGAGCGTGGCCCGGCCGAACAGGACCACACGCTCGACCGGCTGCGCCGACTCCGGCCCGAAGTGTTCGAGCAGCAGCCCGTAGGGGCCCACCGCGTTCGGCCCGTACCGGGCGTTGGAGGACGGCTCGGCGAGCAGCGGCAGGCCGTGGGCGCGGGCAAACGCCTCGGCGACCGGGCCGGCGTCGTGCCCGGCGAGCACCACGGTGCGCCGCTCCGGCAGGGCCGCGGGCGCCGCCGGGAAATCCAGGGCCAGCGGGCCCGGGGCCGCCCGGTACACGCGGCGCCCGGACCCGGCGGGAAGCCGGTCGCCGGGGGCCGGGACCAGCGGGTCGCGGAAGGCGAGGTTGAGCTGCACCGGCCCGGGCGGGGTGTCCTCGAACGCCCCGGTCGCCGCGTTGAGGGCGGTCTCGACGGCGCGCTGCGGGTCGGCCCCGGCGGGAACGTCGACGGCGAAGCGGACGTGCTCGCCGAACAGGTCCAGCTGCACGGTGGTCTGGTTGGCGCCGGTCCCGCGGAGTTCCTCGGGCCGGTCCGCGGAGATGACCACGAGCGGCACGGCGGCGTGGTTGGCTTCCATGACGGCCGGCAGGAGGTTCCCGACGGCGGTCCCGGAGGTGGTGAGCACGGCCGCGGGCGCGCCGGTGGCCAGGGCCAGGCCGAGGGCGGTGAAGCCGGCGGAGCGTTCGTCGATCCGGACCAGGATCTCCAGCCGGCCCGCGGCGTCGGCCTCGGCCAGGGCGTAGGCCATCGGCGCGGAGCGCGAGCCGGGAGCCACCACCACGGTGCGCACCCCGGCGTCCAGCAGGGCGGCGACGGCGATGCGGGCGGCGTCGATCGAGCTCAGCCCGGGCAACGGCGGGGTGAGGGAAGCTGCCCGCGTTGCGGCGTCCTCCGGGTCCAGGGCGTCCAGCGGGTCCAGCGGGTTCTCAGAAGTCACCAAACCAGTCTGCCACCACCACCCCGACCCTCCCTCACTTCCCGCGCCCCAAACCCCGACGCTCCCTCAGATCCCGCACCCGATGTGCAGCTTGTGAGGGCGCGTCACCGGAAAACGCCCCGAACGTGAGGGAGCGTTGCGGGGACGGAGGCCTACATGTTCTCCGGCGTCTCGATGCCCAGCAGTTCCAGGCCGCCGGAGAGCCGGCGCAGCACCAGCGCGCACAGGGCGAGCCGTGATTCCCGGACCGAGTCCTCGGCCTTGAGCACGGGGCACTGGTCATAGAAGGAGGTGAAGAGCTGGGCGAGCTCGAACAGGTAGGTGCAGAGCCGGTGCGGCTCGAGCAGTTCGCCCACCCGCTGCAGGGTGACGCCGTATTCCAGCAGGTGCAGGGCGAGCGCCCGTTCGGCGGGTTCGACGACGGCGATCGCCGTTGCGGGGGCGGCCGCCTCCGAAGCCGTACCCGCCTCCGAAGCCGTACCCGCCGCCGTCGGGCCGCCAACGGTCCCGGCCCCGGCACCGGTGTAGTGTTCCAGGACCCCGGCCTTGCGCAGGATGGAGCGGATCCTGGCGGCCGCGTACTGCACGTAGGGTCCGGTGTTGCCGTTCAGGGCCAGCATCCGGTCGAAGTCGAAGACGTACTCGGTGTCGTGCCCCACGGAGAGGTCGGCGTACTTGACGGCGCCGATGCCCACCTGCCGGGCTGTCACGGCCCGCTCCTGGTCGGTGAGCTCGGGCCGGCCGGCGTCGATGACGGCCCGGGCCCGGTCCACGGCCTCCTCCAGCAGGGCCATCAGCTTCACCGGGGCGCCGGAGCGGGACTTCAGGATCTTCCCGTCCTCCCCGAGGACGTTGCCGATCTGCACGTGCACGGCCTCGACGGTGTCCGGCAGCCAGCCGGCGTCGCGGGCGGAGGCCATGACCATGCGCAGGTGGACGTTCTGCGGCGCGCCCACCACATAGAGGACGCGGTCGGCCGCCAGTTCACGGACCCGGTAGCGGATGGTGGCGAGGTCGGTGGTGCCGTAACCGTAGCCGCCGTCGGACTTGCGGATGATGAGCGGCTGCGGCGCACCGTCGCGGCCGGTGAAGCCCGCCGGGAAGGTGCACAGGGCGCCGTCGCTGATCCGGGCGATGCCGCGGGCCTCGAGCTCCTCGCACAGTTGGGCCAGATGCGCGTCATAGGAGCTTTCGCCGGCGATGTGGTCATCGGTGAGGCTGATGCCGAGCATGGCGTAGATGGCGTTGAAGTAGCGCTTGGACTGCGCCACGAGCCGCTGCCAGACGGCGAAGGTTTCCGGGTCCCCGCCCTGGAGGGCCACGACGCGGAGCCGGGCCCGGGTGGCGAAGCCGTCCTCGTCGGTAGCGGAGGCGTCGAACTTGGCCCGGGCCGCCTGGTAGAAGGCGCTGGGATCATCCACCAGCAGGGCGGCCTCCGGGGAGTCCTCGCCGATCTCCAGCCAGTGCTCGATCAGCATGCCGAACGGTGTGCCCCAGTCGCCGATGTGGTTCTGCCGGATGACGGTGTCGCCCAGCGCTTCGAGGACCTTGACGAGGCTGTCCCCCACCACCGTGGTGCGCAGGTGCCCCACGTGCATTTCCTTCGCCACGTTCGGGGAGGAATAGTCGACGACGACGCGCCCCGGTTCCGCGGCCGGCCCGGCCGCCGCCGTGGTTCCGGCGGCCGTGGACGCCTGTGCGTTGAGCAGCTCCTCGATCCAGGTGCCGTCGAAGGTGAGGTTGATGAAGCCCGGCCCGGAGATCTCCACGGCGGTGCAGATGCCGTCCAGGTCCAGGTCGTCCACGATCCTGGCGGCGGCGTCCCGCGGCGGCAGGCCCACCCTCTTGGCCAGGGCCATGGCGGCATTGATCTGGATGTCCGCAAACTGCGAGGGCCGGATCACCGGGTCGGTGCCGCGGAACTCTTCGCCGAACGCGCTGGCAATTGCTGCCTGGACTCTGGGGATAACCATTTCGGCCGGATTATTCACCCTCCCAAATTATCAGTCCCTGGGTGACGCTCCCTCACGTTTCGCGGGTTCCAACCCGACGCTCCCTCACGTCCTGCTCCCCCAGGTCCTGCTCCCCCAGACACTTGGGATTGAGACGCCGTTCCTACAACTCAACATGCCCAGCATTTCGGCTGGTCAACTGAGTTTTGCAACGCCCCAGGATCTGGAACGACCCCGGGATGCCACTTGTCCTATCGGAGTCCCCGCCGTGTCGTGTGCCGAGTCTATCTGCGGCAGGGGCGGGATCCGGGAACCGGTACTGTCGGACTTCGAACGATTTTGGGGCGGCGCCAGACTGGGACTGTGCGTGAGCGTACTAGTCTGGCGCTGCCAGAGGAGCGGATCTACATAAATCTATCAAAATCTAATTTTTTGCTATACTTACGTAGATTCTATTAGACATCTGTAGAGATGAGGCCCATGGACCCGGTATTGAACCCCTACTCGCCCGGCGCCGGACGGAAGCCAGCGGCCCTGGTAGGCCGGGATCAGCATCGTTCGGATTGGCAGGTTGCGATAGATCGGGTTGAAGCTGGTCGGACGGCTCAGCCCTTCGTCCTCTATGGGTTGCGAGGAGTGGGGAAGACCGTTTTGTTGTCGGATTTTCGACGGTCCGCGACCAAGCGCGATTGGCTTGTTGCGCAGGTCGAGGCGGGTGCCGACAAATCACTGCGCGAGGCTCTCGGGGAAGCCCTTCATGCACCACTTGCTGATCTCGCGCGCCCTTCGGCCGGACGAAGCTTGATGAAAGCGCTAAAGACGGCACTTAGCTTCAAGGCTTCATACGACCAGAGCGGAACGTGGAACTTCGGTTTAGATCTAGCCGGCACATCCGGCGGCGGAGCAGACACTGGTGTTCTCGAAACCGACCTTCGGAAGCTCGTCCACGATCTAGCTTCAGCCGCTGAAGAGGAAGGCGTTGGCCTTGCAATTCTGATTGACGAAGCGCAAGACCTTAGCCAGGCGGAGTTGGTGGCTCTCTGCGCGATTGCCCATGCTGCCGCGCAGGATGACTGGCGTGTGCTTTTTGCGTTTGCGGGTTTGCCCAGCCTCCCCAGAGTTCTTGCGGAAGCGAAGTCCTACGCGGAACGGTTCAACTATGAAAAAATCGAAGAGCTTCGCGGGACTGTCGCTTCGGAAGCACTGACAAAACCGGCAGCCGATGACGGAGTTGAGTGGGAAGAGTCAGCCGTCGCGCTGATCGTCGAGGAAAGCGCCGGATATCCGTACTTCCTGCAGCAGTTCGGACAGGACACATGGAACGCCGCCTCAGGTTCGAAAATTACTTACGATGATGCTCGAGTCGGTGCCGCCTACGGCCGAGCGGCACTGGACAGTGGATTCTTCCGGGCCCGCTGGGATCGAGCGACCAGGGCCGAGCAGAACTACCTCAGAGCGATGGCCGAAGACGGAGACAAGGGAAGTTCATCGGGTGAAATCGCAGCCCGATTGGGGCGAGGCCCGGCCAGCTTTGGCCCAATTCGAGCGAACCTGATCGCAAAAGGCCTCGTTTACGCGCCGGAGCACGGAGTAATAGCGTTTACCGTACCGGGGATGTCAGGCTTTATTACACGGCAGCTCAATTAGCCCAGGCGGTCTGACCTATGGTCCGACCACGTAGCGACACGGGAAGCCGTTCCGTCAGCCGCGGAAGTCCCAGTCGACCGGATAGCCCAGATCCTCGAGCGTGAGCAGCAGCGGCCCGGGATGATGGCCGAAGACCGTCCAGTCGAGGTTGCCCTCTCCCCAGATGCCGAGGCTCGGCGTGGGATTCAGCGCGAACACCTCGCCAGCACCACCATCACAAACTAACCAGACCACAGACCCCGACCCTGTCAAGGGGTCAATTTTCAATCAGCAAAAAGGGGTCAATTTTCACTCGGCGTTGACACTGCCTGCGTATCCTGCCGGAGCTGCCGGAGCTGCCGGAGCGTGACGGTGGTGGTTCGCGGGAGGTAGGCGCCGTTGTAGCCGGAGACTGCCGTGGTGACGGGCTGGTCGAAGTTTGTCCCGTTGTTCCGGGTGGCTGCTGAGCCGGCCTTTCTTTTCCCGGTCGTATGTGGCTGTCAGCAGGGTGTGCGCGGTTCCGCCCTGCGGGGTGACATTTTGGGCGGTGGTCCGGTTGAGTGCGTCGTAGTTGTATCCGGTGAGGGTCCCGGCCGCGTCGATGGTTGAGGCTATCCGGTGCTCAGCCTCCCGGTGTCGGGGTCTGTGGCGGAGGTCCGGCGCCCTGCCCGGATCACCCGCGGCAGCCTCATCGACAGGCTCTTCACCCAGGTCGAACGAGTCATGAAAATCAACGAACTGGGCACCATCACCGACGACGTCATCGAAGCTGCACGCTCCACCCTCGTCATCGGAATCAGCTAAAACCGCCAAACGAACCTGCGAAAAAGCCGCCAAACGAAGTTAACAGTCACGGCTCACGGCTCTTGGAACTGAGACGCCCGGAGCTGGGCCTGTACCCCACACCATCCTCTGTGTTCGAATGCGGGGAATCGAGGAGGACGCCTTCCATGTCCACATTGTTTGAGAGGCAGGCCCTGTGATCGAATCGGCAGCTTTCGTGATCAGGGCATGGCACCATGTCGTGGATTTCGTCGTGGAGCCATTTCCTCCGGCAGACCCTGTAGCTGCCCTGCAGGCCTCGATGCGTGACGAGAGGCAGGACTCGTCGCTGAGGATTCCGTTGGTTTCCACGGGAGTGTATTCAGGACCCGTTGACTTGACGGTGGAGGTTCTCGGGGCAAAACCGGAGGTACCCGCGTCCGGATGGGAAGACATCCACGAGATGTCCCTGATGCTCCCGGCGGGACGGGCCTTCTTCAACGAGCCCACAGGCTGGGAGATGAAGGATATCGGCACCATTACGGGCGATGAGCAGGGCAGCTACCGTGCCCGGCTTCACGCCACAGGCCGGGACACAGCCTTTGACGAGGTCGTGGAATCACCAGTCGAGCGACACCTGATCCAGTTCTGGAAGGAACCGCCTTCACCAGTGTCTGTCCTGTCCTCCGAATCAGAGCGAGGCAAGAGCCTGCCACGTTTCATCAAGCTGTGGCAGGACCGCCCGCCGCCACGGCGCACACTGGACCACGACTTGTAACCCGGGATCGTGATCAGTGCTTCGCACGCTGAGCGATAGGGCTCAATCACCGCCTTGATGGGGTCAGCGAACGCGGCGATGGCGGCGGTGCGGTCGCCTGCACGGAATGTCACCTCCCGCGTCCTCCGGTAAATGCTGAGGGAGCGTTACCGAAGAACGTGCGGAAGGTGAGGGAGCGTCGGCGGTTAGGAGTTGTTGTTGTCGTTGTTGTTGGAGTCGCCGCGGAAGACCTGGACCACGGAAGGGCGCGGCGCGCGCGCCTGGCCGCGCTTCGGCGTCGTACCTGCCGCAACGTAGTCCGGGAAGTACGAGTGCTGGGCCGCGAAGGAGCCCTCCTCGCCCGGGTGCTGCACGGCCACGAACACGGTGCGCTCCTCGTCGTGGATGATCGGGCCGCAGGTTTCGGCTTCGCGCGGGACCGCCAGGAACTGTTCCACCTTGCCGCGTTCCGCGCCGTCCAGGGTGACCTTGAAGAGGCCGTCCGCGTAGTGGATGACCGAGGGGGCGCCGTCGGTGGAGATCCACAGGTTGCCCACGGAGTCGAAGGCCACGTTGTCCGGGCAGGAGATCGGCGACACCTTGTCCGCCGGGAAGCCGCTGAAGTAGGTGGACTTGTTCGTGGCCGGATCGCCGCAGACCATCAGCAGGTTCCAGTTGAACTTGGTGGAGGTCTGGTCGCCGGTCTCGGTGATTTCCACGATGTGGCCGTCGCGGTTTTCGTTGCGCGGGTTGACCTCCGTGGCGCTTTCCTTGCCGCCCGGCCCGCGGTCCTTGTTGTTCGTGCAGACCACGTAGACCTTGCCGGTGTGCAGGCTCGGCTGGACGTCCTCGCAGCGGTCCATCTTGGTGGGGCCCACCGTGTCGGCGGCCAGGCGGGTGTAGACCAGGACTTCCTCGACCGACATCCCGTCCACCGCCGAGGCGCCGCCGACCACGAGCGGCAGCCATTCGCCGGCGCCGTCGAACGCGCCGTCAGAAGGAAGTGCGCCGGCGCCGGTGATTTCGGCCGCCGGGGAGGCACCGGTGAACTTGGCCACGAAGAGGTCACCCTCCGCGAGCAGATTCATGTTGTTGCGGCGGGCGGCCTTGGAGTCGCCGGCCTGGTACGTGCCCTTGGAGACGAACTTGTAGAGGTAGTCGAAGCGCTCGTCGTCGCCCATATAGGCCACCACATGCCCGGACTCGGCGACGATCACGTTGGCGCCCTCGTGCTTGAAGCGGCCCATCGCGGAGTGCTTCCTCGGGGTGGAGGTGGGGTCGAACGGGTCCACTTCGACGATCCAGCCGAAGCGGTTCGTCTCGTTTTCGTAGCCGGCGTTGCGGGTGTCGAAGCGGGGCTCATCGAGTTCCCATTTGCGGGCCGTGGCGGACGACGTCAGGCCGTAGCGCGTGTCCCCCGCGGAGGTGCCCGGGGAGACGAAGTAGCCGTTGAAGTTCTCCTCGCCGGACAGGATGGTTCCCCACGGCGTGGTGCCGCCGGCGCAGTTGCCCAGGGTGCCCTTGATGGCGCGGCCGGACGGATCGGCCACGGTGGTGACCAGCGCGGAGCCGGCGGCCGGTCCCGTGAGTTCGTACGTGGTGTCGGTCAGGAAGCGCCGGTTCAGTGGGGCGCCCTTGACGTAGCTCCAGGGCTTGTTCTTGTTCTTCCGCTCCAGTTCGACCACCGTCAGGCCGTGCGCGGCGCGGCCGATCTCCCGGGCAGCGGCGGCATCGAAACCCTTCGGGAACATGATGCTCTCGTTGGTGTATTCGTGGTTGGCGAACAGCACCGCGCGGCGGTCCTTGGAGCCCTCGAGCGGAAGGATGTCGGTGTAGTCGTTGTTGTAGCCGAACTGCCGGGCCTGCGCGGCGGCGGTCTGCCGGTCCAGGTCGAAGTCCGGGGCATCCTTGAACAGCGGATCGCCCCAGCGGATGACCGGCTGCCAGCTGAAGCCCTCGGGAACGGTCAGGGCGTCCACGGTGGCGGCCACGGGCGCAATGGCGGTGAACTCCAGCCTGGACTTCGCGAATCCCTGCTTCGCGGCGGCCGCAAGGCCGGGACCGCCGTCGGCCACTGCCGTCGGGGAGGACGTCACGGCGTTGCCGAGCACGACGGCGAGCGCACCGGCGGCGCCGAGGCCCAGGGCAGCGCGGCGGGACATGGTGGCGGAGGCGATGTCGCGGAAGTAGCTGTTGGAGCTGGTGTTGCAGACCTCGCCGGTGCAGGCGTTGTCGCACTTCAGCGCGCAGGTGACGGGGCTGCGCTTGCCTTTGGTGTGGCCGAGCATGGGGAGCAGGCTGAAGCGGCGGGCGGCGGTTTCGGGCATGGGGAGAGACCTTCCAAGCGGGATGAGTTGCGATCCCGCCCACCGTTTCAGCCGCCGGCTACGCGGATCGGTCCCCCGGGTGAAGTTCCGGTGAATTCGCCTAGTTCGGAGTCTGGTCCGGCGCGCTCGCCGCGGCGATCAGCCTCTGGCCGATGCCTTCGAGAAACGTCGCGATGTCGGCGATGCTCCCCTCAGAGGATCCATGGAGGACCGCTGACGCCGCTTCGGCAAAGTGTTCGTTGGCCCATTGCATCGCATGGGTCCCGGCCGGGCTCAGGTGTAGGAAAACGCTGCGGCGGTCCGAGGGGTTGGGCTTGCGGACCATGAAGCCCTTGGATTCCAGGCGGTCCACCATCGCGGTCACCGATCCGGTGGTGATGTTGAGAATATTTCCGAGGACCTTCGGGGTCATGCCGTCGACCTCCCCCACGAAGGCCATCGCGTTGATGTCGATCGTGCCGATCCCCAGTTTCTCGGCCAGCCGGATCCTGAGTGCATAGGTCCCCACGTCAACCCGCCGCAGGCCTTGGGTGATTCGCAACAATGCGTCCGTGTCTGCCGGCTTCTTTGCCTGCTCCGCCATATCTAGCTCCTTATCCCTTGCCCTACCAGCAGCACGGAGCCGCCACGAGTTCGCCGCTCCACAGCAACTACTGCGGCCGATCCTTAAAGCCGTATCAGGATCCACTTTACTCTCAAGCTAACAGCATCGAAAACCCCTAAAATACGTGGATTTCGGGCACCTAAATTTAGGGCAGATATCCTGTAACTTGAATTTCAAGCAACATGGTTGTAGCTTTACTTCTACAAGTTCCGCCTACGGAACATGTGCAAGGTCTCAAATGAAACGGAAACGTTTATATGGACAGTTCAATCAGCCCTGGCACGGTTCCCCGTCTGGGGGCATGGAACCGTCGATTTACCTCCGCACGCCGTGTGCTGGGCCTCATCGGCGCTACCGCCGTCACCCTGGTCTGCCTGGGCGTCGGCGTTGTGGCCCCACTGCTTCACATCGGGTTCTCTCCCGTCCTGACCGGAAGCATGCGGCCGGCATACGCCCCCGGGGACCTGCTTATCACCGCACCCCAGGACGTGACGGGCCTGCGCCCCGGCCAGATCGCAGTCTTCACACCCCCGGGTGAAAGCGTCCCGTTTGCCCACCGCATCACCGCCGTCGGCGGCACACCGGCGCAGCCGGTGCTCACCACCAAGGGTGACGCCAACCCCGCCCCGGACAGTTGGCGGGCCACGCTGAACCAGGCGCAGGTGCCCGCCGTCGTGGCCACCGTCCCGTCCGCCGGCACCGTTCTGCTCTGGATCCAGAACCCGGTCCAGCGCGCCCTCCTCACCGCACTGTTCGGCCTGATGGTGACCGGGGCCGCCGTGCTCTGGATCCTCCGCGCACCAACAGCATCCCCCGGCAGCGCAAGCTCCGCCGCCCCCGCTCTTTAAAACCACCCGTCACCCTCTCCCGTAAGGATCCGTCATGTCTGCTGCCACCACCCGCCCCGCACGCCGCCCCCGCGCCCGCCTGATCGCCGCCTGCGCCGTCGCGGCCACCGGCCTGGCCATCACCGGAGCCGGCGTGTACGCGGCCTTGAGCGCCACCGCCGTCAACACCACCGCCGAGAGCGTCACCTCGGGCACCCTGAGCCTGACCATGGCCAACAACGGCACCGGATTCAGCCAAGCCGTCTCCAACCTCGCCCCCGGCGACGTCGTGAACAGGTACATCACCCTCACCCAGGGCGCGGTCCTGGACGGCAAAGACATCACCCTGGCCGTCGCCGATGCCACCCCGACCCTCCTCACCACCAACGCCATCAAGGGACTGCACGCCACCGTCACCCAGTGCTCGGTCGCCTGGGTCCCCGGAACCGGCGCCGGGACCTGCAGCGGAACCCCCACCGTCCTGCTGCCCAGCACGCCCCTGAGCACGCTCGCCACCGCGGCAGCGGTGAAGTCCGGGGCCAACGCCGCCGGCTCTGTCCTGAACCTGCAGATCGCCCTAACCCTGCCGGACCAGGCCGAAACCACCGTCAACGGGGTCAACTCCGGCCCCGGCGTCACCATCCAGGGCCTGACCTCGGCGCTGACCTGGACGTTCTCCGAAACCCAGCGCACCGCCACCACCACCGGAAGCTAAGCTGCGTGAACGTGCACTCCTACGTCGGCAGGGCCGGGGCCGCCGCCGCGGCCGCAGCCCTGCTGGTGTGCACGTCTTTCACACCCGCAGAAGCGGCCGTCACCGCACGGGCCACTTCGGTGTCCCGGGCCGCCGGCAGCGGCACCTGGGGAGCCGCCGCCACCACGGACCCCGCCGCCCCGCCCGGCAGCCCCCTGACCCTGGCCTTCACCAACAACGGCAATCCCGCGCACCCCTCCTTCACCCCGCAGTACTTCACCGTCCGCAACACCGGGACCCTGGCCATCACCTCCGGGACCTACACCCTGACCCCCGCCGCGCCGGACACCGTGGGATTCGTCGTCGAATCATGCAGCGGCACATGGAACGAGACCGCCGACACCTGCACCGGAACCATCACCACCACCCTGACGGCACCCTCCGGATCCACGCCCACGACGACGACCTCCCCGACCATCCCGACAGCATCCGGAACAACAATCCGGCTCCGGGCCACGGTCAACGCCAACGGAAATATCCCCAACAACACCACTCAAACACTCACGATCGCCGTCACGGTCAACCGCACCCAGGTCCGGACTGCGACCACCACCGGCGGCTGACCCGTGCGTCGGCGACGCCAGCATCCGGCGGGAGCGATCAGGTACGAGCCTGGAACAGAATGAAATCATTGCAACCTATGCCTGCGAGACCGTCTTTCACTCGGCCGCTCTGCTCCGCCGCGCAGACGAGCTGTAATGCACCGCTGTTGCCAGAAACTATGCCGTGGCACCGAAGCCCGGCGCGGCACGGGGGACATCGCGGCGGAGGTGATGTTCCGGAAGTAAATGTTGGAGCTGGTGTTGCAGACCTCGCCGGAGCAGTCGTTATCGCATTTCAGCGCGCAGGTGACGGGGCTGCGCTTGCCCTTGGCGTGGCCGATCATGGGGAGCAGGCTGAACTTGCGGACGGTGGTTTCAGGCATGGGAGACCATCCAGGGGTGCGGGATGCGGTCCGGCCCGCCCTTCCAGCCGCCGGCTACGCGGAACGGTCCCCGGAGTGAAGATCCGGTGACGGCCACGTGGCGGCCAGCACCGCGTGGACCCGCCGCAGCCGGTCCAGCCACCAGTCCCGGCGCTCCTGGGACGCGGCGTGTTCCGCCAGCAGGTCCGGGTCGGCAGCCACGTCGCGGAGGCGGATGGCGCCGTCGTCGGGAACCAGGGAGTCCCGGGTGACGTCGGCGGCGAGCAGGGACACCGTCCCGAGCCCGCAGGCGTAGGGCAGTTCGGGGAGGGCCGCGGCGAGCGCCAGCCCGGCCCGGATCCCCACCGAGGTGTCCAGGGCCGAGCTGACGACGGCGGGGAGCCCGGCCTGCGCCACGATGTCCAGGGCGCGCCGCACTCCCCCGAGCGGGGCCACCTTCACGACGATCAGGTCCGCGGCGCCGGCGCGGGCCACCTTGAGCGGATCGTCCTCCTTGCGCACGCTCTCGTCCGCGGCGATGAGGACCGGGGTGCCTGCGGCACGGAGCCGGCGGCGCACTTCGGCGAGGCCGGCGATGTCCGGCACCGGCTGTTCGGCGTATTCGAGTCCGACGGCGGCGAGCCGGCGGAGTGCCTCGACCGCCTCCGCGACGTCCCAGCCGCCGTTCGCGTCCACCCGGATCGCGGCCTCCGGGAAGGCCTCCCGGACCGCCGCCACGCGGGCGGCGTCCTCGTCGAGGGTCTGGCCGCGTTCGGCCACCTTGACCTTGACGGCGTCCACCCGGCCGAAGCGGTCGAGGATTTCGGGGACGCGGTCCGCCGGAACGGCCGGGACGGTGGCGTTGACCGGGATGGACTCCCGCAGCGGTTCCGGGAAGCCCAGCCAGCCGGCCTCGATCGCGGCGGCCAGCCAGCGGGAGGCTTCGGCGTCGGCGTACTCGGGGAAGGGGCAGAATTCCCCCCAGCCCAGCGGCCCCTTCAGCAGCAGGGCTTCGCGGTGCAGGATCCCGCGGAATTTCACGCGCATCGGGAGGCTGACCACGCAGGCGCCGGCCAGCAGCTCATCCAGTCCGGGGAGGCTGCCGGAGGCAGCCCCATGGGGCCCAGTCCAAATGTGCTCCGGGGCGGGGGTGGCTGAGGGGCTCGGCATGATGTCACTCTACCGGGACGCCGCGCCGGCCGTCCGGGAGCAATCCCGGACCAGAGGCGTCTAAATGGACCGGCGCGCCTCGCCGGCCCCTTGATGGGCCGGCGCGGACTGGGGGTGAGTCCCTGATCTAGGAAACTCGTCTGCGCCGGCCCCGCTCAAGGAGCGACTTCACGGTGAGCCACACCGGTAGAACGAGTCTAGGAACCGCGTTCCCCCTTGGCACGAGTACCGGGTACTCGTTTTTCACGGCGGGCACTACCCGGAGACGCCATCGGGCGCCGCCGCGGCGGGGGCAAGCCCGGGCCGGAGGGTGGCCCGGCGCCGAGCGATCCTCCTTGACGTCCCGGCCTGCGGCGCCGATATTGGGGGAACGAGCCACCCGCCGGAAAGGTACACCATGGAGCACGCCGGAACGTTTGTGGAACCAGTCATCCAGCAAGTCCATATGCCGGCAGGAATGGCGGGGCCGGTGGAGCTCAGTTTTGACGTGCGCTGCTTCCTGGTGGGCCTTCCGGACGGGCTGGTCCTGATCGACGCCGGTCCGGCGGGCAGTGCCGGGGAGATCGGAGCGGCGCTGGAGCGGATCGGTGCGCACTGGTCCGACGTCACCGACGTCGTCCTCACCCACTCGCACCCGGACCATGTGGGCGGCCTCGGCGAGGTTACAGCACGGATGCCCGGGGCCAGGATCTGGGCCGGCGCAGCGGACTGCCCGCAGATCCCCTCGGCCGTCCCGCTGCAGCCGCTCTCCGACGATGACCGTGTCCGGGAGCTGCGCATCATATCGACGCCCGGCCACACGAAGGGCCACATCAGCGTGCTGCACGAAGGCGAAGGCCTGCTGTTCGTGGGGGACGCGGTGGGCACGATGTCCGGATCCCTGGTGCGGGCTGCCGCGCAGTTCACCGCCGACGCCGCGGAAGCGGAACGCTCGCTTCGACGGCTCAGCGAACTGGCGCCGGCCCGGATGCTTTTCTCGCACGGACCCGAGGTTGCCGACCCGGTCGCGGAGCTCCGCCGTCTGCTCGACGGTGCTGACGGGAACTAAGCCGCGCGGCCCCATCAGGCCGCTCGCAGGCTTGTGTGGGAACCTGTTAAGGATGAGTTTTCGGCAGGAACGCACCAGCAATCACCCGTCGGCGGACTACGCGGCGGCACGGCCCGGCCGCGCCCCAGTCCAGGGACGGCCCGCACCGGACCGCGCCCCAGTCCAGGGACGGCCCGCACCGGTGACGCAAACGCCCGGGGCCGCCACGGGGTTCCTGTTCGTGCTCGCCACCCTCGGCTGCCTTGCCGCCCTCGCCGCTACCTATTACTTCTTCGTCCGCACCACGACCGGCCAGTTCATCGACGAATCCGCGCTCGTGGAAGCGGTCGCCCTCAGCGGCACGGCAGGGAGGGCCGCCACCAGGTTCCTGGACTGGCTGCCCGCCCTGTCCGTGGTGATCGCCACCGTCGTCGTCCTCTTTGTCACGGTCATCCGGCGGCGCTGGGCGGCGGCCGGAATCGCGGTGGCAGCCTGCGTGGGTGCCAACGTGGCCACCCAGGTCCTCAAAGACCTGGTACCCGTGCGGCCCTACCGCGGCGTCGAGACGCTGGAGCTGAACTCGCTGCCCTCCGGCCACACCACCATGGCGGCGTCGGCCGCGGCCGCGGTGTTCCTCATGGTCTCGTCGCGCTGGCGGCCGCTGGCCGGCTTCCTGGGAGGCAGCTTCGCCGTCGCAACCGGGGTGTCCACGCTCATCAACCAGTGGCACCGTCCCGCCGATGTGGTCGCTGCCTTCCTCGTGGTGGCGGCGTTCATGCTCCCGGCCGGCTGGCTGATCATCCGCAACGGACCGCGCTGGAACGCCTGGGACGGCTACGGGGACCATTGGGCCGCAGCCAGGCTGTGGGTGGCGCTGCCGGCGATCCTGGGTCTCGCGTCGGCCGGGGTGGCCGGCTATTCGCTGCTGAAGATGGCACCGGGTTCTGGGCAGGAGATCAGCACCACCAACTACTTCTGGGCCGGAACGTCGCTGATCGTGATCGCCGGATACCTCGCCACCGCGGCCGGCATCTGGCTGTTCGGCCACGCCGCCCGCCGCACCGCACGACGGCGGGACGCGCCGCGGCGCTGAGCGGCAGCACGTCCGGCCACCCGGCCAACGGCCCGCCCCGGCAAACCGCCCGCCGGCCCAAACCCCGTTTACATCCTGCCCGCCGAGGGCCAGAATTAGTCCCGCCCAGCCACTGGCTCAGCAGCGCGTTGGGCCCATCCGTCCATACGGTCAAGCTGCCACGTCTCGAGGGACTGTCATGAGCACTGATTCTCTGGTTTCCCGGCGCGCCACCGCCCTCGCGTCCGTACCGTCGCAACAGCGGATCAACACCTTCCTCCGCGACTCCGCCTACTCCCGGCGCCAGAACGATCCGGGGATCTGCGACTTCACCTTCGGCAACCCGCACCAGATGCCGCCCGCCGCCTACGTCGAAGCCCTTCAGGACGCCCTGACGCCCCGGAATGAGCAGTGGTTTGCCTACAAGACGAACGAGCCGGAGGCGCAGGCCGCGGCTGCGGCGTCCCTGCAGCGCCTGCTGGGCCTGCCCTTCGAACCGGCGGACATCCACCTCACCACAGGAGGCTTCACCGCGATTCCGCTGGCGCTGAAGGCGGTCGCCGACCCCGGCGACGAGGTCATCTTCACTCTGCCGCCCTGGTTCTTCTATGAGCCGCTGGTGATCGAGGCCGGGCTGGTGCCGGTCAAAATCCGCTGCGACGCCGAGACGTTCGACGTCGATCTGGCGGCGCTGGGGGCGGCCATCACGCCGCGCACGCGGGTGGTGATCGTCAACACGCCCAACAACCCGACCGGCAGGATCTACCCGCCCTCGCTCCTGAAGGACCTGGCCGACATGCTGGAAGGGGCGTCGCGGAGCAACGGCAGGCGCGTCTACCTGCTTTCCGACGAGGCCTACAACCGGATCGTCTACGACGGCGCCCGGTTCCACAGCCCCGCCGAATACTATCCGTACACGCTCCTGGCCTACTCGTACGGCAAAACCCATCTGGCGCCCGGGCAGCGGATCGGCTACCTGGCCCTGCCGCCCGCCATGCCGGACCGCGGCGCGCTGCGGGAGGCGCTCACCGCCCTGCAGATGGCGATGGGCTGGATCTATCCCAACGCCCTGCTGCAGCATGCGCTGCCAAGGCTGGAACAGTTCTCGATCGACGTCGGGCAGCTGCAGCGCAAACGCGACCTGATGGTGGAAGCGCTGACCGGCATGGGGTACCAGCTCCCCCGGCCGGAGGGGTCGTTCTACCTGTTCGTCCGCACCCCCGCCGACGACGACGAGCAGTTCACCGCAGCCCTCGCGGACCAGGACGTCTTTGTGCTGCCGGGCACCCTGTTCGAGACGCCGGGCTATTTCCGGATCTCGCTCACCGCATCTGAGGAAATGATCCAGCGCAGCCTTCCGGTTTTCGCGGAGGCGCTCGCGAACACCGGGCAAGCAAAGGAGAACGTACCATGAGCATCCTGAACGTTCCGTCCGACGCCGAAGCCACCGGTCTCACGGCTGAAATCTTCGCGGACGATATACGCTCGATGGGGCATGTGCCCAGCCATACCAGGGCCCTCAGCCTCAACCCGGAGGCCTACGTCGCCTGGGATTCCCTGACCGGGGCCATCAGCTCCTCCCTGGGCGTGCGCCGCTACGAACTGGTGACCCTGGCTGCGGCCCAGGCCATCGGGTCGGACCATTGCCTGCTGGCCCATGGCAAGAAAGCCCTCACGGTCCTGCCGGAAGACCAGCTGTTGGCCGTCGCCCGGGATTTCCACGACGCCGGCCTGTCCCCCGCCGAGGTGGCCATGATGGACTACGCCGTGAAGGCCAGCACCGACGCCGCTGCCATGACCGACGACGATTCGCTGGCCCTGCGTGAGCTGGGCTTCACCGACCGGGAGATCGTGGACATCACGCTGGCGGCCGGCGCGCGCAATTACTTCAGCCGGGTACTGCTCGCCCTGGCGGTGGACCTTGACGTCCCTGAAGGCCTGAGCCCGGCACTCCGGGAAGCGTTGCTGGCCCCGCCCCCGGCCCGCCCAAGTAATTCGCGTTAGTTGCCGTTTTGGGCGCTCAAAACGACCAAGCTCGTCTTAGCGCCTTAACCCGCTCAGGGTCTTTCCCTGGGTTCATTAACTACATTTTTCAGCCTCGCAGGGGATGCTGCAGGCTCCGAAGGTCCAGTTCAATTTCACGGCCATTCACATGCACCACCATCTTTGCATCTTCGACGCCGGCGGCTGAGAGATAGTCCATAAGCGTAGAAAGAAGCATGTCTTCGCGTCGCTCCGTCTTCGAGACAACGCTCTGATCTATCCCGAGCCGCTGCGCCAAGTCATCCTGTGTCAGTTCTGCGGCCTTGCGGATAGTTGCCAGATTCAGCGCATAAATGCGGTCCTCTCTCGCTGAAGCTTCCCGGATTTCAGCGACACGTTCGGTCATGCCCGGCTTTGTCAAAATGCGGTCGAGCCGGTCATTGCCCTTCCGAAATGTCTTCCTTACCATTTTCATCAACCTCCCCTTCTCTGATCCATTGATCGATTACTTGGTCTGCTCTACTTCCCACGCTGTCGTAGAAAACATCGCCCATGTTGGCCTTATCCCCTGAAAACAGGGCGACCACTGCCGTGTTCTCATCTGGAGGAAACCAGCAGATCAGTCGGACCGCGATCCCGTGGTGATACGGGTGGGAAACCCGCCACACTTGGTATTTCTTAGCCTGACGAACCGTCTTCAGGGTCGGAGTCTCCTCGGTGGGTGGCGCGGTCAGGTGTCGCAGATAGTCCATCTCTGCGACGACATATTCGAATACTGCCTTGGCTCGCTCATCGCCGCCATTAGCCTCCTCCTCCAGCCGGTCCAGCTGCTCATCAAAGCTGTCCGGCCAGAAGAGTTCCATACCCAATTATGACTTGGAAGGCATATGCATCGCAAGTCATCGTTTAGAGGGTTGGGGAGGCTGGTAACCGGAAATGAGCAATCCCCGCGGTACCATCCAGGGCTGCATGCTTTCCACAACAATGCAGCCTCGCGGATACAACCTCCGACTTCCAGTGGGGCTTCGCCTCTGACCGCCGAGGTGATTGGCTGGCTGTCGCTGATGACGCCCGGTCTGCTGCGGTGCATTCTGGTGGTATCGGAGGCTCGTTGAGGGGATGCCGTGCTTGTGATGGTTAATGTCAATGAGATCCTCGAAGGCAACGTGGCCCTGGAGATTCAGCGCCCGGACCGGATCTATCTCAACGGCCACGTCCCGAACCTGCGGGTCGGCGTTCAAGTCGTTTCGTTCATGACCAGGCATTTAGGTTATCGGGGAGATTCCGACCTTGGATCCTTTCCACCCCGTTGTTTGCACGAATCATGTACTCGTCCACGGGGACGTTACCGACTTAATTGGCCTTTCTGCACAGACTCCCGGCAATAACTGCGACCCAGTTGGGCCAGAAAACGGGAGAGCCGGCCAGAAACCGGGTCAGCGCCGCGCTCGGCCCGGCTCAGTAGTTCCGGCGGTGCCTGAGCCGGGGAATGGTGACGCCGAAGACGGCCGCGGCGGCAAAGCCGAGTAGCCCCGTGGCGCCCACCCCGGCGCCGAGCGAGGCCGCGGCGGTCACGCCCGAGAGCAGCACGGGACCGCCGGTGGCGCCCGCGTCGGCCATGAACCGCCAGATGCCCAGGAACTGGCCGCGGCCGTTGTCCGGCGAGAAATCGGCCCCGAGCGTCATGTTCAGGCCGGAGCTGATGCCGTTACCGAAGCCGATCAGGAGCGCCGCCAGCATCAGGGTCACGAACCCGGTGCTGAGCGGGATCAGCAGCAGGGCCGTGCCCATGATGAGCGTGGACGGCACCGCCACCCATTGCCTGCCCTTGCGGTCCATCAGCTTGCCGGCCGGGTAGAAGACGAGCATGTCGATGGCACCGGAGATGCCGTAGATGAGCGAGGCCTGCGTGGCGTCCAGGCCCAGGTGGTCGGCCCACAGCGGGATGACCACCTGGCGGGAGGCCCGCAGCGCGCTGAGCAGGAGCACGCCCATCCCCACGCTCAGGAACACCCCTGCGTGGGACACCGCGACGCCGCGCAGCGTGGCCTGCCGCACGGGTGCGCCGCCGGCCGGGGCAGGTTCCGCCACGAGGTCCGGAATGGTCACGGCCAGGCCCGCGGCGGCGGCCATGGCCACCACCCCCACCCAGTACGCGCCGGTGATCCCGGCGAACTGCATCACCCCCGCGCCGATGAAGGGGCCGATGAAGATCCCGATCCTGGTCACTCCCCCGAGCGTGGACAGGGCCCGGGCCCGGAAGACCACCGGCACCGCCTCGGTCAGGTACTTCTGCCGGGCCAGGGCAAAGACACTCGCGGCCATCCCGACGACGACCATCGCCGCCGCCAGCAGCCACAGTCCCGCCGGGAGCAGCGGGGCCACCGCCGCGGCCGCCAGCGCCAGCGCGCTTGCGACGGCGGCCCCGACGATCGCCCAGCGCTCACCGAACTTCAGGGTAACGAGGGAGGCTGGCAGGTTGAAGAACCACGAGCCGAGGCCGATCAGGGTGACGATCAGGGCGGCCAGGGGTACCGAGGCGCCAAGCTCCCGGGCGGACAGGGCCACCACCGGCAGGACCGCGCCCTCGCCGATGGCGAACAGCAGGGCCGGCCCGAAGGCAGGGAGGGCGATGCTGCGGAGGCTGAAGGGGGCGGGGCGTGTGGTGGTCATCCCCTTCATCCTAGGGCCCAAGTAACTCGCAGTTGTTGCCGTTCTGAGCCCTCAAAACGGCAACAACTGCGAGTCAGTTGGGCGAACCAGGCGCGGGCGTTAGCCGCGTCAGGCGTCGAAGTGGGTGCGGACGTCCCCGCCGGGCAGGTTGCGGAGGAGTTCGGCGGCGACATCCCGGAGCTTCTGGTTCCGGTTGCTGGAGACCTTGGTCAGGATGGACATGGCCTCCTCCTGGGAGCAGCGGTTCTGGCCCATGATGACCCCGCAGGCAAGATCGATGGATGTGCGGTGCTCCATGGCGGCCTTCAGGTCCTCGGCGCGGGTCTGGGCGGTGCCGATCCGGACGGCCAGGCGCAGGGCGCGGCCCGCGAGGTCGGCGAACCCGGCCGCCTCCCTCACCACCGCCTCGGTGAAAACTCCATTTCCGGAGGCAAAAAAGTTCAGCGCAGCGGCCGCATCCTCACCGATTTCGAGGGGAACGCCCAGGGTGCTGCGGCATCCGTTGGCCGCGAGCTGCCGCTGGTAGTCCGGCCAGCGGCGGTCGGTGTCCACATCGGCCAGCAGGACCACGGTTTTGGTCCGCAGCGACTCCAGGCACGGCCCCTCGCCGAGGCTTTGTTCGATCCGGTCCAGCACCACCGCCCTCGGGCTGCTGCCCGCTACGGTCATGGTCCGCTTCCGGCGCTGGAGCGTCACACCACATTCGATCTCCACCCCGACAGACTGGGTCAGCGTGGCCGCCGAGAATTCCGCGAGGCGGTCAAGGAAATCCTCGACGTTCCCGGTGTCCATGATGAGGTCGTGAAGCTGGCGGGCGGCTTCATCCCCGGCATAGTTGGCCATGCCTAAGCTTAGACGTACCCGTCCACGATCGCGGCGGCGATCTCCTTGTAGGCCCGCCGCGTTTCCGGGCGGAGCACGTCGAGAGTGACCAGGTCGCCGTCGGCCACGCCGCGGTCATGGGGAACGGCGATCAGCTGGCGGCAGATGCCGGAGAGGTGGTCCTCGATCGCGTCCTTGTCCACCCGCGAGGAGACCTCGTCCTTGTCCGTGATGACCACGATCGCGTTGCGGGCCAGCTCCTCGTAGCCGTGGCCGGCCAGCCAGTGCAGGGTGGCGCGGGCACGCTTGGCGCCGCTGACGGCGTAGCCTGCCGCGATGATGAGGTTGTCCGCGGACTGCAGGATCCCGCTCATGGCGTTGTGCGTGACGCCGGTGCCGCAGTCGGTCAGGGCCACCGAGTAGTAGCCGGAGACGAGTTTGCGGATCCGCAGGTATTCCTCGGCCGTCAGCGAGTCGGAGACCTCGGGGTCCTGTTCGCCGGCGATCAGGTGCAGCCGGCCGGCGTGGTGCATGTACCGGGCCAGCTCGGTGAGGGAATCGACCTGCTCGATGTTCTGGAGCAGGTCCGTGATGGTGCGCGGGCTCTGCTGCTGGTAGAGCCCCTCGCCGAGCGCGCGTTCCACGAGGTCCCCGGAGTCCGGGTTCGCGTCGATCGCGCAGGGCGGATCCCCGCGGTATTCGGCCAGGGTCAGCCCGACCCCGACGGTGGTGGAGGTCTTGCCGATGCCGCCCTTGAGGCTCAGGATGGCGGTGTTGTAGCTGCCCTGGAGCTGGCGGGAGATGCGCTTCGCCAGCTCGTCTTCCGCGCGCTGCCGCGCGCTCGGGCCCAGGTTGATCCCGCCGCCGGTCATGGCGAAGAGCGCGCCGCGGAAGCCGCCTTTCGGGCGGGGCTTCTGCGCCCGGACGAAGCCCGGCGAACTGCTGAAGTCCGCCCCCGGTGCGGCCTGCGCCGCAGCACGGCCGGCGGAGCGGGTGGAACGGCCGGGCCGGGCCGGCACCGCGGGCGCCGTTTCGGGCGCGGCGGGCGTGGCGGCACGCGGCGGAAGCGGCGGGACCGCGTCTGCCGAAGCACCCTCAGCGGAAGCGCCCTCAGCCGCAGTGAGGTCAGCCGCAGTGAGGTCAGCGGCAGTGAGGTCGGCGGCAGCATCCGCGGCCGCGGCGGCCTCGGCCCAGGAGCCGCTGCGGACCGGACCGGGCGGGCGGGTGTCGACGTCGTCGGGCGTGATGATTGGCATGGTTCCTGTCCAGGCGTCGGAGCCGTCGCCGCGGCGGTAACGCCGGCGCCGGAGATCGGGTTGCTCTGCCCCTACGGCAGCGTCAGTAGAAGTGGTGTCCACCGGTTCCGGCATATGTGTTCCCCTAGGACTCACAGCGCAGACGGGTGCGGCGCTCGTATGAATAGGTCCAAGGACCAAGTCTAGGGGCAGGCAGCGCAGCCGCCGGACCAGCAGGTGCGGCGCGGCCGGAGAAGATTAGCGGTTCACCCCCGCCAGGCGAGCAGGACGACGACGAGCGTCGCCGCCGCGAGCGCGGCGAGTCCCGCGTAGCCCAGCGCCTGGAGGCGCCGCCTCCGGGACTCCCGTTTTGCGTTCCTGGCGTAGTACCCGCTGGCGTCTGTCCCCATGCCGATGATCGTATAGGCATAAAGTGGCAATTGGTGCAAGTCATACGAATATTTCTCGTCGCGTCCGCGCTTCGATGGCGGCCGCCAGGCGTGCCCGGGCCCCGGAGAGGGCTTCGTGGCGGACTTCCGAAAAGGGCTGTACCGAACCGCGGGCACCACGAAGAATGCAGCTTCTTCCGAGCGATTCCGCGCCCTGCTAAGAGGATTTGAGCACGCCAGCTAGCACAAGGCCATGTACTCCATCTACATGTCCGCTAGCACGGATGCCGGATTCTCGATCGCGTCGGCCACGTAGCCCAGGAAGCCGCCGGCGGTTCCGCGGGGGTCGCCTTGCCTTCGCGGACGACGGCGATCGGCAAGGATCGCGGGCGCCCGGCTACCAGCGTGCAAGGGCAAGAACGACGACGCCGGCAGTTGCCGCGGCCAGGACGGCCAGGCTGAGGTAGGGTCACCATTTGGGGCGCGACGAAGATCCATGCGTTGTGTGATGCGCGAATGCGTCCACTGGCCTTACTGCTCAGCCCTGGACAGGGCGGTGACTCGCCAATGTTTCTAGTCCTCCCGGCTTCCTGCCGACATGTCGCCTACGCCGGGCATTCCGTCGGCGAGGGCGTAACGCTGCATCACCGCGCCCTTTGGCGAGGTGACGACCGGCTCGATGAGTCTGAGGTTCGTCGGAACCACCCCGTCTGCGAAGACCTTCTTCCCACTGCCGAGGAGGATTGGGTACACCCAGAGCGTGAGCCGATCGAAGAGCCGTTCGGCGAACAGGGTCTGCACGAAATCGAGGCTGCCGATGACGTGGATGTTCGCGTGCCGGTCGCGCAGTTCGCGGACGGCGACGGCGGAATCCGGACGAAGCAGCGTGGAGTTGGCCCACTCAAGGCTCCGCGATTGGCGCGAGGCCACGTATTTCGGGAGGTGATTGAACAGTCGCGCAATACTCCCGTCCACACCTTCCCCTTGGTGCGGCCAGTACGCGGCGAAGATGTCGTAGGTCCGGCGCCCGAGCAACAGCGCGTCCATCCCCGCCATCCCGGAGTTGACCTGCTCGCCGACGACCTCGTCCAAGAGAGGCGCCTGCCAGCCGCCAAACACGAACCCGCTGTCGGTATCCTCGTCCGGTCCGCCGGGCGCCTGCGCGACGCCGTCGAGCGTGGTGAACAGATCGATGTGGATGAGTCCCATGCCGTGCTCCGTCCCGGTCACCCGTCGTCGCCCCGGCGACGGGATTACTTCGAGGCTGCCACACGACCCTCTGCGAAGCAACCGGCAAACATCATGCAAGCGACCAGGCCATGGCCTTTTTGCGATCTGGCGCTTTAGCTTCGGGGACCTTTTGCCCTTCGTTGCCGGCAGTTTCTTTGGTCGCACTCCTAGGGTCTTTTAGGATGATTTTCCCCGTCGTCGCACTTCGCAAAACAACCTTGCCCGCAGCTCCGTGACGAAGCGTCTTCCTGCCTTTGGTCGCTACCTTGGCTGCATCGCTTCCAACGCGCGCGTCTCGTGCGTCTACAACCTTTGCCTGGGCTCTTGCCAAAAGCTGGAACGCGCGTTGGTGAGAAATATCCAGGAGAGAACCAATCTCACGAAGGGTCAATCCTGCCGAGTGCAAAGCCTCCACTGCGTGGCCTGACTCAATGGCGGCTCGACGGTTCAGTTCCTCAGACTCCTGGCGCAGCCGCTCTGCGTCCTCTAGAGCGTCTATCCCTTGTTCCGGACCCGTCACCTGCATTTCAATCTCAATGTCGCTTTCGGGCACGCGCGGAGCATCGCGAAGAAGGCCGCGGCGAGAAGCAAGAGACTACCGGCGTTATCCATTCGACGGCGGCCGCCAGGCGTGCCCGGGCCCGGAGCAGCCTCAGTGGTGGGCGCGGGTCTCCTGCAGCCGCTTGATGAACCAGCGGGACTGTTCCGGGCCGTACGGGAGGATGGGGATCGCCTTGGTGGCGTCGTTCGGGGTTTCCCGGGTGGCCTGGATCGCCTGCCGCACCGCGGTGGACATGGTGTTCGCCATGGTCTTCACGAGCTGGTCCCCGAACGGCTTCCCGTGCCCGGGAATCAGGAATTCGTACCGGTGCCGCAGGGCGGAGAGGTGCCGGAGGGCGTCCGCCCATTCCTCGGGGTAGGAATCCTCGAAGGACGGGTAGGAGCCCTGCTCCACGAGGTCCCCCGTGTACAGGGTGGTGCCGGTCCCCACGAGGAGGTCGCCGTCGGTGTGGCCGCGGCCCAGGTAGAACAGGGTGACCGTCTGGCCGCCGAGGTCCACGAGGACCGGCTGGTCCTTCACGATGGCGTTCGGCACCACCAGCTCGACGTTCTCGCCGTCGCCGGCGGCCATCTCCGGCTCCCCTGATCCCACGAGCCGGCGCTGGGCGTCACCGTTTCCCTCGATTTCCGCGGCGCAGTTCTCGTGGGCCCAGAATTCCGTGACGCCCGCGTCGGCGAAGACCGCGTTGCCGAAGAAGTGGTCGTAGTGGGCGTGGGTGTTGACGACGACGAGCGGCAGCGCGGTCTGCTCACGCACCGCATCGAGGATCTCGCGTCCCTGCCGGGGACCGCCGCCGGTGTCGATCACCATGGCACGTTCGGTGCCGACCACCAGGCCGGTGTTGAGCAGGGATCCCTGGGTTGTCAGTACGTAGTTGTCCGGACCGACCTCGAGCCATCGTGACATTAAATCTCCGTATTCCGGCGCTGGTGCTTGCCATGTTCAGGCCTCGATTCTACCCACCTGGGCTGGCAGGACCCTGAAGACGTGCCGCGGCCGGGGGCAACCGGGAGCCATCGCCAGAGATCGCCCGAGGTGCTGCGCTCGTCAGTGTCCAGCGGGGCTGTGGCCGGCTCCTGCCTCGGAACCGGGCGTTATCAGGCCGTTGTAGTGTCCCAGCCAACGGTCACGGACAGCCTCGTAGGGTTCAAGCCATTCGGTGTCCGGAGTCCTGACGTCCATGCCCAGGGCCTCCATCAGGACCTCCGCGCGGATCCACCCGGCACCCGGCCGGTGCTGGCCCGCATACTCCAGGGATACGGACGCGGCTGCCTCCGCGTCGTCCGTCGCGAGCGCGTTCAGCAGCAGGAGTTCGGCTTCGCCCACGGTCATCGGTTCTTCACTGCTTCGCAGGCCCCGCATCTGCTCCACAATCTTGTGGACCGTCTCCGTATCGGCTGCATGGAAATAGCCCAGCGCGTTGAGCAGGTTCCGGTGCCCGGTCCGGTAGCCCACCTGTTCCATCCGGTGCAGCATTGCTTTGACCTCCGGCTCGGCAACGTCCCGCGTCAGCGAGCGGGCACGGATCATCCGGCTCTCAAGTTCGAGGGTGAACAGCCTGGTCATCGTTCCGGCGCCGGCCGCGATCCGCGCCGGGGTCGACGCGATGAACTCGGAAAAGTCCCCGAGTTGCTGGTTGATGTAGCTGAGCCCTCTGGCCATTGCGGCCGGCTCCCGGGTGAGGATCAGTTCGTGCGCCGTACGGAACTTCCTAGCCATCACCAGGGTGGAGACTGTTTGGCTGTCGAGCAGGGCCGCACGCTCTGGGTGTTTGACCCGCAGGGCGGCGAACTCCGGAAGCGCCTCGAGGAATTTGCCCTGTGCCCTGAGTTTGTAGGCTACCCAAAGCCCCGCGGACCAGGCCATGGCTCCCCCATGTCCCGCCACTTCCCGCAGGATCTCCACCGCACGGTCCTCCGCGCCCAGGCTTTTCGCGTCGATGTACCTCAGGACGTCCTGGACATTCGCGACGGCACAAGTCTCCGCATTCGCCGGCATGACATCGGCCGCCATGGCGAAGGACGGGACGTGCGGGACGGCCTTCGCCAGCCAGTCCTCCCAGATTTCATAGTCGTGGCAGATACGGACGGCCAGGCCGATAGCACCGACCATGCCGCGGTCATCGCCTGCCGCCTTGGCTGCTTCGAACCGCTGCTGTGCGTGGGCGGTCCCGCGGCGCGCCGCGGCCATCCAGTCACCCTGTGCCCATCCGCCTGAGGCGTTGGGCCCCGCCACTTTCACCGCGTCGCGGACCGAGTCATGGACCCGGAACGGATACGTCTCGCCCGCCGTCTTCAGGATCAACGCACGGGCAGTGAAACGCACGACGGCGCCCTCGTCCACGTTGCCGACGGCGGCAGCCAGCGCCACATCAAAGAAAGGCAACAGGCAGCACGCCTGCAGGGCCTTGGTTTCGTCCGCCGGCAGGTCGTCCACCAGCCGCTCCACCACAATTGCCAGGTCGCCCTGGACATCCTCCACACGGACCGGCCTGCCCTCGGCTGCCACGTTCCGGATGTATGTGGCCGCGGCATCCATGTGGATCGGCCATCCTTTGGTCGCCGCGACGACGGCCTCAACAACCTCGGGCGCGAGGTCTATTTCCTCCATGGCGGCCCGCTGCAGCACCGCCGAGCGCGTGTCGTCGTCGGACAGGGAACCGATCAGGTGTTGACGGGGATCCTGTTCCACCCCGGGGACCAGGCCCGGCCAGGCCGCCTTGCCGGCCCGGGGCAGGTCATGGCGGCCCGGGGAATCCCAGTCCATCCGGTTCCGTCCCGACACGACAAACAGGACGCCCGGCAGGGCCTGGATGCAGGCGTTGAGCAATTCCTCGCCGAGCCGGCGCCCCGGCGTCTGGATCTTCTCGAAATGGTCCACGAAGATGACCGGTACCGGCCGCGCCGCGGAAGGGATGGCGTTCATGTCCAGCGTCAGCATGGACATGATGTTAGGCACCAGGTGGGGCATTTCGTTTTCCGGCGACGGCTCCCGGGAGCACACCTCCAGCAGGGCCGCAAGCTGCGGCGACGCGTGCTGGAAAGCCTGGTGGCGGCGGGCGGCGACCTTAAGAACCTTCATCGCGCTTTTCAGGAGGCCGCCGCCCAAGCCGCCTACGAGATTTGTGTAGTCCAGGTCGAGGTCGGCCCCGAAGTCCTTAAGGTCCTGGAAGGCGTCCTGGGCCAGCCCCACAATTCCCGCTTCCACAGGATTGCGGCTTCCGGCCATTTCAGGGAGCGGCTCACCGGGCCTGATGCTGCTGAAATAGGCGGCAAAGGCCGTATCGAAAGCCGGCCAACTGCGGCGTGACTTTCCCATCGTGTCCCGCAGCGCGATCAGCAGGCGCTGGGCAGAGAGGTTTCCGTGCGAGTTATTCAGTTCCCAGCGCCCGGTCACCAGATTGTCCATAACGGGCGGCGGACCCCAATCCCCGGGGTCCCGCAGCGTCCCGTTGATCCAGGATTCCAGCCTGGCGGACAATGTGGTTTTGCCGATGCCGCCCATGCCGTAGAACACCAGCACGTTCCGCCGGTCACGGAGCCGCGGCAGGTCGCCGCCGGCGCGTTCGGCGTGGAACGCCAACGACGCCGCGATGGCTTCGCTTTGCGGCACCCTGTCGGCGAAGGCCGTCACAGCCTGCCGTTCGTCGAAGAATTCATCGAAGAAGTTGATCGCGTACATGGTTCCCGCGTCAGCCAGCACCTAGTCGAATGCTAGCGGCTGGCAGGGCAGCGTCAACGTGCAGTACCGAATCGGGGGCTTTATTGCGGCAAAGCGGCGGCCACCTTCTGTTCCGCCTCCACCCTTTCGGGCCGGGGGCGGCGGCCCCGGAGCCGTTCCTCGAGCGGCTTCTCAAACCAGGTGTAGGCGGCGGCTGACACGGCAACGGCCACCAGCACGAAGACGCCGCCCTCGAGCATCTGGAGGGTCACGGACCGGGCCTTGGATCCGGGGTCAAGATGAACCACCAGCTCCAGGAGCAGCCAGTGGGTGAGGTAGAGCGCGAACGACCACTCACCCAGCCGGACCACCCACGGGTGCGAGAGGAACCACCCCTTGCCGGAGATGTTCGCCGTGGCCGCGGACGCAATCACGAGCAGCATGAACGGCAGGATGATGGCGTCTTCCACTCCGTTGCCCAGAGGGTGCCCTTCGCGGTTGCCGGCCGTAAGCAGCGTATAGGCGGCGCCGGCGGCCAGGGCCGCGGCAGGAAGCGGCACCGGGCTTCGCCACCCGGACTTGATCAACAGTGCCAGGAGGCATCCGGCGATGAACTCCAGGATGCGGAACGGCGGGAAGATGTACAGCCAGAACCGGGCGTCGTCCCCGGGCGTCAGTGCCATGGTTACTGTGAACGCTATGGCCAGCGACAAGGTGAGGACAGCCGCCATGGACTTCCACAGGCCAGGTCGGCCCAGATTGACCAGGCGCGCGGCCAGGAACGGGAAGGCCGCATAGAACAGAGCCTCGCAGGAGAGTGACCAGCTGGGGGCATTCATGCCGAAGTAGACGTTGCTGTCGGGGATCCAGGCCTGCAGCAGCCCGCCGGCGGACACCAGCTGCCCGGCGTCAAGCCCCTTCCCCTCGAACAGGAACAACGGGACGGCCAGCAGCAGGGTCAGGAGGTGTAAGGGATAGACGCGGGCGAAACGCCGGCGGTAAAAGGCTCGCTTGGTGTCCGCAGGGCGGAGTGACCATGTCAGGACGAAGCCCGACAAGGCGAAGAAGAAACTCACTCCCACCGTCCCCAACCAGACCAGGTCCGAGACGCCTGGAACGTCCACGAGATCCCGGAACGTGTGGTGGATGACCACCAGCAGCGCGGCGAAAAACCGCAGGCCGGTCAGGGAGTAAAGCTTGATTGACTGCACGCCCGCAGCGTGGGGAACCCCAAGTTGCATAGGAACGAGCCTATTGCACGCGGCCGCTCCCGAAAAAATGGAGTACCCCGGGACCCGCCTCGGGTGGTTTACGGAACCTTCCACGCCAAACACCTCGTAGTTGTTCAGGTGAAGGTCCCGCACCGAGGGGAACCATGGACAGGCAATGCATTCGCTGCTGCCACCGTCTACAGAAGGGCCGAGCAGCAGCCGGGTCGTTCGTGGCCCGCTGCGAGGCTCGATCTGAGACGCGATTTCGCGGCACTTACTGCCACCTATCTTGACCAGCCCAGCGCTGCAGGCCCATTCAGTACGCCAACGGCCAGGCTCGATATCCTTGAACCGGCCGTCGATGCTCGACGCTATGTAGGCGAGAACACCGACATCGGTTCGGACGTGACTACCCAGCTTCAAGCGTGGCTCACCGCACTTGAAGGCAATGCCGGGGACCACCAGCGCGAGGCGTTCCTTCCGGCTGGAACCTATAACGTCTCGGCTCCGATACTCGCCCCGGATGGCTGTAAACTCTCCGGCCAGGGATCCTCCGGCGGCGGCAAGAACATGATGGCAAGCAGGATCAAGGCAATGCCGGGATTTGTCGGCGACTCGATCCTCAAGTCCAAGAACGCCGGAGCGGGCACCTCGGCCGTCAGCTCGTGGCACTGGGGCGGCATCGAACGGATCTGGTGCGCCACGAGGCGCGCTGCTATATCCCCGGTGCAGCCGGGACAAACTCGAAGGGAGGTTTGTGGGTCTGATGGCTTACCCGGATACCGAAAGGTGATGGGGACCAGAGCATGCCAGAAAACCGGTGACCGTGCCCAGGTGTTAGGGACGGTGCGCCGGGAAGACCCGCGTGACATGGCGAAGGCTTGATTGCTTGAATCCCAATCTCCAGAAGATGAAAGTTCACATCCACCGGAAATGACACCCGTTGCCGGTGCCGGTCCTGCCAAGGGGAGGAAAAACACCGAGGCAACCTTCGGGACCAGGAGCGATGCCCAATGAGGGCATTTAAGGAGATGAGTGGGGCGCCTAAATCATGCTCGATACGTATAGCAGCGACGAACGTGGGATCACCTACCGGGCGCGAGCCCCATGGTGACGGAGGCCTCGTAGTAGTCGCCGGTGTCACGACCGGCCACGGGGGACGGGAAAGCCGTCCACAGGGCGAAGGGGGCCAGATGGTGAAAGGTGACCAGCAGAAATGAGGTATGCGAAATGCAGAACGCCGAAGCAGTTCTGGGCATCTTGCGTGAACGCGGCAAACGCGGTTTGCCGTGCAATGAGTTATATCGACAATTGTTCAACCCGCAGTTCTATCTGTTGGCCTATGGGCGGATCTACTCCAATAAGGGGGCGATGACCCCGGGGGTCACAGCGGAAACGGTGGACGGCATGTCTATGGGCAAGATCGGGGCCATCATTGAGGCCATGCGTCACGAACGCTACCGGTTCAAGCCTTCACGGCGGATTCTCATTCCCAAAAAGAATGGGAAAACCCGCCCCTTGGGCCTGCCGACGTGGTCGGACAAACTCGTTGGCGAGGTGGTGCGCCTGCTCCTCGAGGCGTACTACGAGCCGACGTTTTCCGGCCGATCCCACGGGTTCCGGCCCCACAGGGGATGCCATACCGCGTTGCGGGAGGTCGCCAATGTGTGGAAGGGGACCACGTGGTTCATCGAAGGAGATATTGCCGACTGCTTTGGATCGCTCGATCACGAAGTTCTGATCGGCATCTTGTCGGAAAAGATTCATGACGGGCGCTTCCTGGCCCTCATATCCGGCATGCTGACCGCCGGGTACTTGGAGGACTGGAAGTGGGGTGCCACGGTTTCGGGCGCACCCCAGGGCGGCATCGCCTCGCCGGTGCTATCAAATATCTACCTGCATAAGCTGGACGAATTTGTTGAGGACACACTCATTCCGGACTACACCCGGGGCCGGTTGCGGAAAAGAAATCCCGCCTACCGGTCGGTGGAAGCACAGATCCTCAGGGCGCGGCGGCGCGGCGAGACTTCCGCAGTGCGGGAGCTTCGCCGCCGTCAATACGCCCTGCCCAGCCAGGATCCGCAAGATCCCGGCTACCGGCGTCTGCGCTATATCCGTTACGCGGATGACCACCTTCTCGGGTTCGCCGGGCCCAAGGCCGAAGCCGAGGCCATCAAGGAGCGTCTGGGGGTGTTCCTGCGTGAGGAACTCAGGCTTGAACTCTCCCCTGAAAAGACACTGGTCACCCACGCCCGCACGGGCGCGGCACGATTCCTTGGCTATGACATTCGAGTCGGGCACAATCAGCGGTATCACCGCAAAGGCCGCCGTGCGGTCAACGGTGAGATCCAGCTGGGCGTCCCCGACGAGGTGATCAAATCGGCTGCCGCCCCGTATATGGCCAAGGGGAAACCCGGACGCCGGGCCGCATGGATCGGGCACGATGACTACAGCATCGTGGCCAACTATGGTGCCAAATATCGGGGTATCGCCCAGTACTACATGCTTGCCGGTGACATCCGCAAGATGCACCGGCTGCGGTGGGTCATGGAAACTTCCATGCTCAAAACCCTGGCAGGTAAACACGGCTCCTCGGTATCGAAGATGGCGGCACGCTACAAAGCCAAAATCTCCACACCCCAGGGCCTGCGGACCTGCTTCGAGGCCACACTCGAGCGCAAGGGCATGAAGCCACTGGTGGCACGGTTTGGCGGTTTTCCACTCGCACGGCAGAAAACGGCGGTCATCAATGACCGCCTGATTACAGGACCGGCATACCCGCACAAGGAGTTGATCGATAGGCTCCGGAACGGTGTATGTGAGATTTGCGGCAGCCGCGACGGGGTGCGAGTGCACCACGTCAAGGCTCTCGCCGACCTCGGCCGGTCCGACACCGCACCGCAATGGGCGCAGATCATGGCCGCACGACGACGAAAAACCATCATCGTCTGCGGCAGCTGTTACGAACTCGCCCACCGGTAACACACCGGAATGTCGTTCACGTCAACACCATTGGAGAGCCGGATGCCGGGAAACTGGCACGTCCGGTTCGGAGGGAGGCCACGCGGAAAAGGACCCCACCAAGGGCACCTCGCCGCGTGGCCGACCCCACCATCATCGGGAACGGATCACCGGCCCGAACGGCATTTATCCGGGCAGCATGGGGGAGGCGTCGTTCATCCGCGACACCCTCATTCAGGGTGTCAAGGACGGGATCTACCTGTTCGGGGACCAGACCTCAGCGCATCTTGAAAACGTCTCCATCCATAGCAGTCGCTACGGGATCAACGCCGACAACGCAAATTCCACCATCCGCGTGTTCGGCGTCTCCGGCGACGGCAACACCTCGCTCGTGCGGATCAAGGGCGGCGTCTCGCTCTCGGTGATCCTGCATGGGCTCAAGGCGGAAAACTACACCGCAGGGACCGGGGACCCGTCATCCTCTTGGACTTCGAGGGCTCGCTCGTCCTCGACGGAGCGTGGGCCGATACGACGTCGTTGCGTAACGACTTCCTGAAAATCACCAAGACGACCGCCGTGAACAGCCCCAAGGTGATCCTGTTGGGCGTGGACACGAACGGGCTCTACACGAACCTCACCAATGACACGATCCTGAGCAAAACGCTCCCGGGCTCCGTCGCCGGGAACCGTCGTCCGGCCGTGTTCTGGAACGTGAGCAACACCGTCAGCGGCGGCTCCCTCGTGCTGGAAAACGGGAACGCGGTGCGCGCAAGGAACACCGCTGGCACCTATCAGGCAATCTTTGTCCCAGTCTCGGATAACTCGACCGACCTCCGCGCTCTCGGATCCGGCGGCGGCAAGCTCACCGGCACCGGCGGCACCGGACCGGCCCTCAAGTGGGGAGCCAACGGCGACACGCTCGGATTCTTTGGATCGGCGGCCGGCGTCAAGCCGACCGCAAACCCTGCCGCGGCCACCGACGCCGCCACGACACAGGCACTCGTCAACGATCTCCGGGCGAAGCTGATCGGGCTGGGCCTTATTGGCCAAGGCGACAAAAGCCCCGTCATCTAGGGATGACGGGCCATCCGAAAACTCCGGGGTATCCTCCAGGCAGGCCTACCCGGCGAGGGCCTTGGAAAGTAGAGGCGCCAATTTTTGCGAGTATTCGACCGTCATATGGCCGGTGTCCACGCGAACAGGAGTCTTTCCCACGAATCCGGGGCAGTAGCCATTGCTATGGCAGAACCAAGAGACCGTGTCGACATAAGTGACCCCCGGGCCGGGAATCACTTTCTTCTCGGCATCACTTAGCGACCTCCACTCGTCTGTCAGTTCGCTGATGCAGCTACCCGGGTTGGCAACCTTCGTCACACAGGTCTGCAGGCTCTTGCCCGTGGGGGGCGAGCCAAGCACTGCAACACGCCCGGTGCTCCCGGCCACCTCCGTCACGGTCTTTTCCAAGCCTGCCACCATTTCGGCGACGGCGTCTTGCCCTGTTTTGCCGGAGGCCAGCCGGCGCATAGTGCTTCCTTGGGCTGACGCCAGGATTGTGAAATCCGGGTGCATGGCCCGAACACTGTCGAGGGCCCACTGTTGGTGTGCTTCACAGGCGGGAAACGCTGCGCCGCCCTCCATGGTGACCTTCACGGTTGCTGCCGGGCACTGGCCCATGGTCAACGCCTGGACCTTGTATCCGAGCGGCTCCAAAGCAGCGCGGATTCCAGGCAGCCAGGCGACCGCAAAAGAGTCCCCCAGCACTGCGGCCGTTTTTGTAGCCTCAGCCGGACCCGTCAAGCAACTAGCGACGTTGCCTCCATTGACGTTCATGCAAGCTATCTCCGGGCGCTTTGCCCAATTTTCGGTCCCCAGGGATTCGATAGCAGGCGTGAACTCCGGGAAGTCCCGCGATGCCAACGCGGCGACAATTTGCGCTGAGAGGACACCTTCCGGAGTCGTATCCACGGTTTGCGGTGTTGCGCTGGGCGCGGCTGCCGCTGCCATGGAGGCCGATGCGGCTGGGGTGGCGGGGGCTTGGAACGGGGAGGCCCCCATGAGTGCGGCGGTACAGACAACAGCAGTGACCGCGGACAGGACGGCCAAGCCGATGTATTGAGGCGCTCGATAGTCCTTCTGCGGTTTCTGGCGCCGATCCTTCCTGCTTTTGGGAAGCAGCCATTCGGACCTGCGGATCGGTTCCTCCACCAGATGGAACGAGGCAATCGAGAGGGCCAACATCGCGACCAACGCGGCCGCGTAGAACTCGGGAGTCTGGTCAGGCAGGAAAGCCTGGGCGAGGATGATGACCGGGAAATGCCAGAGGTACAGCGAATACGATATACCGCCCACGTAGCCTGCGACCTTGTTGGTAAGGAGCCCCAGAAAGCGCTGCTCCCCGCCTGTTCCTGCAATGATGACGAGCGCAGTTGCCAGCACCGGAACGGCTGCCCAAGGGGCGGGAAACGATGCCTCTGCCGAGATGGCGAATACTGACCAAATAATCCCGGCGACACCCAACCATGCGATAGCGGGGCGTATCCGGTCCGGGATGCGGTGGAACGCCGGAGCGATCACGGCGACCAGTGCGCCCACCCCGAGCTCCCATGCCCGGGTGAAGGTCGAGAAGTATGCGGACGTCGGGTTGGCTGCGGACTGATACAGCGCCCAGGCGAAGGAAAGTGCCACGATCGCGACCATGGTGACGCCAATAGCCCTGTGCGCCCTTGCCTTGTCCCATTTGGCGGACTTGCTGCCGATCCAAAAGATGAACACCATCGGCCAGGGCCAGATGAGGTAGAACTGTTCTTCCACCGCAAGCGACCAGAAATGCTGCAGCGGCGATATTGGGCCACTCGCCTGGAAGTAATCTGTGCCAACGGCGGAGAAGTGCCAGTTGGCTGCGAAGAGAAGGCTCCAGACCGCGTCGACCAGGGTTTCACGCGCCCGGGCCTCACTGAATATCCAGTAGGCGGCTGCGGATGTGGCGGCAAGAACGGTCATGGCAGCCGGCATGATGCGCCGGATGCGCCGCCGGTAGAACCCTGCGAACGAGATGGTGCCGGTCTGGTCGTATTCCCGGAGCAGCAGCCCCGTAATAAGGAATCCGGAAATGACGAAGAACACGTCAACACCGACAAAGCCGCCGGACGGCCAGTGTACAAGGTGGTCAAAGACGACGACCAGGACGGCGATAGCTCGGAGTCCTTGAATGTCACGTCGTTTACTTTTCGGCTTCTGCGACAAGACAGCAGGCGAGGACTTAATTTTGGTCAGCGTCGATTGCGCCACGATTCCCCCATGTGAGACCTAACGGTGGCCCAAGCCTACAGGGCCGAAAAGTCCGGGAACGCTCACCATCACCAGCCCAGATGCTCATGGCGCCGTCCTTACATACAACATCACTTACGGTTCGCCGGTCACAAAGACCTTCACCCAGCCAGCCAGCCATTACCCGCAACGCCAACGGCGCCGCGACAAACGTCCCCCAGATTGTGGTGAGCTAAATGGGAATCCTCGACACCCCCGGTTACACCAGGAGCTCGGCCGACCAGCGTTTCAACAAGCGCGGCGCCGTATCCTCCCCGGCACAGTGAGCATGCGGGCGAACTCACCGACCAGCGCAGGGTCGCAGTGCGCGACCAGATCGGCCTCGATGAACCCCGAAACCTGCTCGTGTTCCTGGCCGGCCTGGCGCACCGCGTTGGACGAGCGCACCTCGCTGCCGGCCTTCGTCGCGGACAGTCCCTTCGGGAGCCGCACGTCCATGGTCGCCGCGAGGTACTTGCCCGACGGCATCCCGGCCAGCCGCCACACCCTGATCAGCGCCGTCAGCCTGTCGCATCCGTAGGTCCGCGGCCGGGGCTTGCGCTTCGCTTTCCGGACCGGCGTCCTGCGCCTGGCAGCGGCGAACAGCGCGCGTCTGGCATTGGCTCGCGACCAGCCAGTGACACCGAGCAGATCATCCAGGATCCGTCCCTTGTCCTTTTTCGTTGCCCGCGCCTACTCCGCCGCGGACTGTTTGGTGATCTCCCTGCGCTGACAACGACAACCCCTGACCCATCCACCATGGTCCCAGCAGTACCCGCCGGACCCGTTTCGCGAGCAATATTCGTGAGTCTCGTCGACTGCTTGACCACCAAGATAGAGGCACCGGATCATCAATGACAGGGCGAGAAAGTCATACCGGGTCCAGGGACCAAATCGCCACCCTTCGGAGAGGCTAGCAGCGGCTGCCCGGCGGTGGTGGCGGGTGGCCCGGATGCGGCGGAGGCGGTCGTCAATTCGTGTAGGCCTGGAGTTCGGAGAGTCCGACGTTCACGGTGGTGCCGCTGACGGTGGTGACGGTCAGTCGCAGGCTGGTGGTGGAGCGCTCGGTGAAGTTGATGGTGGTCGCCTGGCCTGCGTTGTCCAGGGAGGGCACCGGCACCGTGGTGCCGTCGGAGAAGGTGAGGGTGCCGGCGGTGATCTGGTCGTTGGTGTTGGGCCGGTCGTAGAGCACGACCCGGTTCAGGGTCACGGCGGAGGGGAAGTCGAGGTTGAGGTAGCTTCCGGCGTTGCCGCCGGCGGTGGCCCATTCCCGGGTGGAGTTGCCGGGGTAGCCGTCGATGAAGCCGTCGACGGCCTTCACGGCGGTCTGGCCGGCGGCGGCATTCTGGGAACTGGCGGTGACCGTCGCCGACGCCGCGACATTAGTGCCGGCACCCGGCGTCGGGATCGGGACGGGCGTCGGAGTCGTGTAGGCCTGGAGTTCGGAGAGTCCGACGTTCACGGTGGTGCCGCTGACGGTGGTGACGGTCAGTCGCAGGCTGGTGGTGGAGCGCTCGGTGAAGTTGATGGTGGTCGCCTGGCCTGCGTTGTCCAGGGAGGGCACCGGCACCGTGGTGCCGTCGGAGAAGGTGAGGGTGCCGGCGGTGATCTGGTCGTTGGTGTTGGGCCGGTCGTAGAGCACGACCCGGTTCAGGGTCACGGCGGAGGGGAAGTCGAGGTTGAGGTAGCTTCCGGCGTTGCCGCCGGCGGTGGCCCATTCCCGGGTGGAGTTGCCGGGGTAGCCGTCGATGAAGCCGTCGACGGCCTTCACGGCGGTCTGGCCGGCGGCGGCATTCTGGGAACTGGCGGTGACCGTCGCCGACGCCGCGACATTAGTGCCGGCACCCGGCGTCGGGATCGGGACGGGCGTCGGAGTCGTGTAGGCCTGGAGTTCGGAGAGTCCGACGTTCACGGTGGTGCCGCTGACGGTGGTGACGGTCAGTCGCAGGCTGGTGGTGGAGCGCTCGGTGAAGTTGATGGTGGTCGCCTGGCCTGCGTTGTCCAGGGAGGGCACCGGCACCGTGGTGCCGTCGGAGAAGGTGAGGGTGCCGGCGGTGATCTGGTCGTTGGTGTTGGGCCGGTCGTAGAGCACGACCCGGTTCAGGGTCACGGCGGAGGGGAAGTCGAGGTTGAGGTAGCTTCCGGCGTTGCCGCCGGCGGTGGCCCATTCCCGGGTGGAGTTGCCGGGGTAGCCGTCGATGAAGCCGTCGACGGCCTTCACGGCGGTCTGGCCGGCGGCGGCATTCTGGGAACTGGCGGTGACCGTCGCCGACGCCGCGACATTAGTGCCGGCACCCGGCGTCGGGATCGGGACGGGCGTCGGAGTCGTGTAGGCCTGGAGTTCGGAGAGTCCGACGTTCACGGTGGTGCCGCTGACGGTGGTGACGGTCAGTCGCAGGCTGGTGGTGGAGCGCTCGGTGAAGTTGATGGTGGTCGCCTGGCCTGCGTTGTCCAGGGAGGGCACCGGCACCGTGGTGCCGTCGGAGAAGGTGAGGGTGCCGGCGGTGATCTGGTCGTTGGTGTTGGGCCGGTCGTAGAGCACGACCCGGTTCAGGGTCACGGCGGAGGGGAAGTCGAGGTTGAGGTAGCTTCCGGCGTTGCCGCCGGCGGTGGCCCATTCCCGGGTGGAGTTGCCGGGGTAGCCGTCGATGAAGCCGTCGACGGCCTTCACGGCGGTCTGGCCGGCGGCGGCATTCTGGGAACTGGCGGTGACCGTCGCCGACGCCGCGACGTTGGTGCCGGTGACGGTGGCGCCGGCGACGGTAGCCGGCGTCAGAGTAGGCGGGGCGACGGTAGCCGGCGTCAGGGTAGGCGGGGCGACGGTGTACTGCCGGGAGAACCAGGTGCCCTCCGAACGGGAGGAACACGCGGCGGCGGTGTTGCAGGTCCTGGAGTCGTACTGGGCGTAGGTCAGGAAGGCATTGGTCTTGGTCGTCAGATCGGGATTGAACACATTGGACGGGCGTTTGGCGATGCCGTATCCCTGAAATCCGGTGATCGTGTGAGGCAGGCTGTACTGCTGCTGCACGGCCAGCACGAGGTAGCCGACGGTGTGGTGGTCACTGTGGTCGCCGTCGCCGTAGCTACCGGCGAAGTCCAGCGTGGCGATCTGGTTCGGCTGGTAGCTGTTCATCAACGCCAGCAGGGCGCCCTGAAGCGTCGAGAGGGTGTACGAGGAGGAGTTGTTGACGGCGGTGATCGTGTTGATCACGCCGCTGTACAGTTTCTGGAGGCTCTGGAAATCGTGGGTGGACCCGCCTCTTCCATCGGGGAACCCATCGGGCAACCGCATGAACGCCAGCGAGATATTCGTCGCCCCGGCGAGTGTGGCCACCGGAATCGGGTGGCCGGCGACCCCAGCATCCGCCGTCGTCCAGGTGTTGGCGACCCCGGCGAGCTGCGCGTAGGCCGCCTTGACCCCGGTCTCCCGCGATGTCCAATAGGCGGCGGAGTCATTTGCATCGCCGGCGGTGAGGTAAACGGTGCGCACGCACAATCCTCCGCGGATCGCCGAGAGGAGCGCAGGGCTCTGGAACAGCAGGTCGTCGTCCTGGTGGGCGACGATGTTCATCGCAGTTCCCGCCGTGCACCCCGGGGCTGCGGAGGCGCTGGGGGCGGTCGTCATGCTCCCCGCGAGCGCGGCGACTGCCGCGGAAGCGAGAAAGACTCGGAACAATCGGCGAAGCCGGGGAAAGGGCATTTGGCTCATCCTCACTGGTCATCAAGAAATTGCTCTTCTGGTGACAACCACGAGACCCGTTGCCGCTGGCTCGTAGACGAGCCTTTACTATCGAGGATGCCGACCCTTCAGCACGTCCCGCTACGAGGCGGGCTACCCGATTAGGTCGGCGCAATACCCGTATTTGGGCGGCGGCTACTTGCCTGCTCCAGGCACAATTACTCGGTAGGGTGGAGACTGGCCTCCAGTTGGTGGCCGCCGTTGTGCCGGGTGGGAGGCAAGTTAATGGTGGTTCCGAGACGCCGGATCGCTCTCGACGAAGGACACGCCGCGCTGGCCGCATGGCTGGAAGCCAACCTGCCAATGTCGGACGCTGCGGCCGACTCCCCGAAGCTACCGCCAATGTGTCCCGCAACACGCTCGCGACGGCGGTGTGCTACTCGCTGGAGGGAGTCACCGCGCGGGCACCCGGAAACTCGGTGGAGGGCTGCAGCCGGAGACTCGCTGCGCGGACGGAATCGCACCGGGTTTGATGGAGCCGGTGCGCCGGTCCGGGGAGCGGCGGCGGCAGGGTTGCTGGAGTGCGCGGCACCGGTGTTTGCCCGGCCGCCCGGGTTCCGCACGTCGGGTTGTTCCTGGCCTTCCCTGCCTTGGAAGCCGCAGGGCCGCTGTCCTGCGCGAAGGAGACCTATGGGGCGTTGCCGAACGGTTTCTACGGGCTGGAAACCGTCCTCATCGATGCGGTGTTGCGGGCCCTGGCAGGGGAAACGAGGGCCGAGGGCGCCACCCGCTTCGACCCGCAAGCGTTGGGCCGGGTCCTGGGGGTGGACCGTGCACCGGAAAAGACCATCCGCCGGCGGATCTGCCGGCTCGCCGGGGCTGGAAGGCCAACGCGAGCTGGTGGCCGCCCTGGCCGCCCACCACCTGCAGGACACAGGTATTGACGGTGGGAACCTGGCCGCTGTCCATTACGTTGACGGGCACGTGCGTGCCTACCAGGGCACGAAAAAGATCGGCAAGCTCTACTCCACCCGATTGAAGTTCCCCGTTCCGGCGACCGAGGAAACTTGGGTCGCCGATGCCGGCTCCCCGGTGTTTGTCGTCATGGCAGAACCGGGCGCGTCCCTGGCCGGGGAATTGCGCCGGCTGCTGCCCGAACTGCGCACACCCGTCGGCGATGACCGTCGTGTGTTGGTGGGTTTTGACTTGGGAGGCTGGTCCCCGGCCCTCTTCAAACACATGAAAGAGCAAGGTTTTGACGTCCTGACCTGGCGCAAGGGCGCCACCACCGACATCCCGCAGGACCAGTTCACCGAGGCCACCCACACGGACGCGCACGGGGAAACGAAGGTCTGGTCCGCGGCCGAAACGCTCGTGGACCTGCCCCTGAACACCACGAAGAAAACAGGGCAAGTCTTCGCCATACGCCAGATCAGCCGCATCGTGGGCGCCGCAGGCGGCGGCACCCGGCAAATCCACCTCCTGACCACCGACCATGGCATGCCTGCCGGGGAAGCGATCTACCGTCTCGGGGCCAGATGGCGGTAGGAGAACCAGTTCCGCTACGCCCGCATGCACTTCGACCTGGACTCCCCCGACGCGTACGCCAGCACCGATGAGGACCCCGACCGCCTCGTTCCCAACCCGGCCAAGGCAAAGTCATACCAAAAAGTGGTGGCCGCCAGGAAGCACCATGCCGACGTGGCGGCGGAGACGAACGCGGCGTTGATGGCCGCACGCACCCCGCCAGCCGACACCGACGAAGTCATCGTCGCCAGCGCCATGCACAACGCGGTCATGGCGCCATTATGGGAGGCCGAATCCGCCCTCGATCAGGCGGAAGCAGCCCATGCGGGAATCCCTGCCAGGGTGCGTCTCGGGGACCTGGCCCCGAGCCGGCAAGTCCTGGACACCGAGGTCAAGCTCATCACCCACGCCATCCGCATGGCCGCATACAACGCCGCGATGACCATCGCGTGGGAGATCCGCACGAACACCGGCTACAAACGTGCCGCCGACGAAACCCCTGCGCTCATGCGCCAGGCCTTCAACCAGCCGGGCGACATCGGTCCTACCGTCCCGGGGTTCCTAACGATCCGGCTGGACCCCCTGCCAACGAAGCGGGCCACCAAGGCCATCGACGAGCTCTGCGCACACCTCACCAGCACCGAAACCCGCTACCCCGGCACCGGGCTGACCCTCAAATTCGCCATCAAAAACAACACCCCCACCTCCCGGGCATTAAATCGCCAGGTCGGGAGTCCTCAGACCGCGAGGCTGCGCCGGCTCGTGTCCACAGGCTCCAGCACGGACTCCTTCTTCACGGTCCCCACTCGGCTGCCACCTCGCCACTCTCTGAGAATGACGCCCGTTTCAAGGTCATGGTCCCAACCCTCGGCGCACAGTTCACCCTCGGCGGCAAGTACGAGACCGTGACCAACAATCGCGGCTGGCTTGTGCAGGTCAACTCCAACGGCACGATCAGCTTCTACTATTAGACGGACGGGAGCGGCGGGACGGGCTCTATGCAGTGTGCACCCATTTTGCTGTTCCTCATCGGGTGCGTGTCCGGGCAGACGGTTTCCTACGCCAACGACGCGACCAGGCAGCCCAAGCTCGCCTCCATCAGTTCAGACCTGGCCGTCATCAACTTCAGCCACAACGAGCAGAACAATGTATCCTATCGGGCAGGGTACGAGCAGCTCGCGGACGCACTCGTTGCCAAGTGGCCAGACCTGGGGATCATCGCCACCACCGAAGCCACGAGAGTCCCGGGCGATCCAGATAGAACGTCCACGGCTGGCTGACCGAGATAACGTCAATAGAATTGTCGACGCGAATCAGAGCAGTTAGCCGAGCACAATCGAGGCCTTGTCATCCGACAGGGCCTCACGGTTCGATCTTTTGGGGACGGTGGCTACGGCCGTCGCAGAACGAAGTCGTACACGCCGTCGACTCGGTCCGCGACGGTGCCGGGGTGCACCAGCGCAGCCGCCGCGAGAGCAATCTCAGGCAAAGGTGTGCGCCCGATGCGACTCCTGACGAGCGACCGGAGCTTGCCGACCCCGTCGGCGGGCCGATCCCCGTCAATAACGAGACCGCCCCAATGTTCAACGAGGGGGGCAACGTGCATTTCTTGTGACACCACGGGAGGCGTTCCCACCAGTGCAGCCTCGAAGATTGATAGACCGAATGCTTCCCACCGTGCGAGTTGCATATAAACGGCGGCCGACCTCAGAACGCTCCACTTCCGCTCCCCCCATACAGGCTCATGCAGCGTCACGTTCGAAGGAAAAGCGGGCAACGACGTCCCCGTCCGGGCCGGACCGTAGATGCCGAAGGTCAAGTCTGGCATCGCCTCGGCGAACGTAGCCAGCCGGTCCAGGCCCTTTTGCTCTACATCCAAGCGTCCGAGGAACACCACATCCTCGCAGTCAATCAGCGGCATGTCTGTCGGTGCGGGGTTGAGAGCGTTCGACACAGAGAACGCGGGAAGCCGGTCCCCCGCGAAGTCTCGAATTTCCTGCAGCTCCGCGTCTAAGACTGCGGTCGCGGCTGCAGCGTGCCGAAACCTGGGGCGCTCGATCAGCGCGGAGTATACTGACTTCTTCAACTTGCCTCGCCCAAGAGTCTGGGGTGCGACCGCTCCGTGGGGGCTGACTATGTACGGAACGGAATGTCGCTTTGCCCACATAGCAAGTTTCGCCTGCACGGGGATGAAGACCGAGTGCAGGTGGAGGATATCGGGTCGGGGGCCTGCCATCGCGGATTCAATCGGCAGCAGGCGGATCCCCATCGCTTCGGCGTCCGTGATTTGCCTCTTCGATCCGTCCGCGAGGAATACCACTCGGTGCCCTCGCCGGGCTTGCTCAGCGCCTAGCGCCCACACTGTTTGCGCCACTCCATTGACTGCGTCGGGTGTGGGGCCAGCGGCATGATGCCAGATATTCAGATCGCTCATTGCGCCATCCTATCCCGATCCTATTGGCCCGTAGTATGAGGCCATTCACGAAACACTTTGGGGACTCATTGCGCTTTTCACGCCTGCTCACGGTGACTACTATGTCCCGGTCCTTGACCGCCACCGCGCAATGGAATTACTTGAGGGAATCATGATCAAGCTGAGAAACGCGTTCGCGCCCTTCCGAGATTCAGGGGTTACAGTTCGTTCGGGCAAATGCGGTTCTGCTGGTCGTCCTGTACCACTCGGCAGCGGTTTTGCGCCTGCCCAAATACTTCGACGTCGTCTTCCTGGGCGGACTCTTCAGCATTGGTGCTGTCGCAGGGTCGGGTGGCCGGAGGGGATTTCACCCTCCGGCTCCCACAGATCCCGGCGTGACAGTCTCCCGTCACCGGGCTCTTCTCAACCTCTTCACCATGCAGTTGTGACCCATTGCCAATGACGGAAGAATCGCGGATACGCGCTGGTGATCTCGTGAAGTTTCGTCCTGCCACGATGGGTCGAGTCATACCGTCGATATTTGTTGCGGATCCAACGCACCAAGTAGGCGTTGATGCGCGCCAGGAGGGGATACAGTGCCGAGGGATAGAGCTGCCCTGCATCCACCCGGCGATGATCGGGTTGATCACACGGGCCAGTTCACCAAAGGTGTGGTAGATCTTGCGGTGCAGCCGCCACCGGGGGACCTGTCCGCTGATCCTTTTCAAGGCCTGTTTGCTAATGGCCGGCAGGAAGGCCAGGAAGGTAGCCCTCTGGCGGTCCCGCGCAGCCCTGGGCCAAAACGTGTATCCCAGAAACGTAAACGAGGTCCGATCATACTTTTGGCCTCGCTTGCCGCCCTTGCAGTACACAATCGCGGTCTTGACAGGGTGCAGTTTCAGTCCCAGCTCCCCCATCCTCTCAGCGATCGCCGCTAGTGCGGTGAGCGGAAAGGTCCGGGGTGTTGGTCATGCCGCCGTCGGGGTGTCGTGCCGGCCCCAGCGGTGGCCCTATTCGCTGCGGATGCGGATGCGGTCCCGCTCGGGCGTTGGGCCTCCAGCACGTCGGGGTGGCGGGCGTGGGCGTTGCGCCAGCGCAGGTATTCGTGCAGCCGCCGGGTCTGCACGACATGGTTGGGGTGGACCGAGTTGGCCAGGGTGAACTGGCGCAGCGGCCCGAAGTGCGCCTCGATCGGGTTGGCCCAGGACGCGTAGGTCGGGGTAAGACACAACTCGCCGCCGTGGGCGAGAGCCCAGCGGCGGACCCGCGGACCGTTATGGGCGGAGAGATTGTCCAGGATCACGTACACCGGTTCCCCGTCGGGGCACGCGGCCCGGATGCTCTTGAGCGCGGTGAGGCTGTTCGAGGTGCCCTTGTGCCGGTGGTTGATGCCCCACAGGGTGTCCGCGCCGACCGAATAGCAGCCGTGGAAGTAGTTCACCCCTTCGGTGCGGTGGTAGTTCGCCGGCAGCCGGTCCGGCTCACCCTGGCGGGCCCAGCCGGAACCGGCGGTCGGGCGGATCCCCAGCGGCCCGAACTCGTCGAACGCGAAGGCCCGGTCCGGATGGTGGTTGAGCACGTCCTCGATCCTCTCCAGCTTCGCCTCGATATCCGGGTCGGTGGATTCATTCCACGTCGAGGTGCGCTGGAACGTGATTCGGTGCCGGTGCAGCAGGGTACGCAGCGCCTCCCTGCCGATCCGCACCGGCCTGTGCGGGCATTCGCCCAGAAAACCGGCGAGCTTGCGGACCGACCAGCGGGCAAAGGGCTGTCCCAGCCGGAGCGGGCGGGTCAGGGCCGTCGCGGCGACGAAGTCCTCGTCGCCGGAACCGAGCAGGCGGGGACGGACTCCCGCCCAGCCAGGGTCCAGGCAGTCCAGCCCGATCTCGTTGAACCGGTGGATCACCTCCCGGACGGTGTCCTCGTCCACGGCCACCAGCCGCGCGATGACCGGCACCGTGTTCCCGCCCGCCGAGGCCAGGATCATGGCCGCCTGCCGCCACCGGATCACTTTTCCGCCCTGTTTCGACTCGCCACGGCGCACGATCCGTTGGAGCCGCTGTCCCTCCGCCGGACTCAGCCGGCGCACTTTCACACGATCAGCCATGCCTCCAGACTGGCACGTTCCCAAACCCCGTCAACCTTTACGATCACAGCACTAGCACCTCACGGGCCCCGTTCTCGCTGAGACAATGCACCACCGCATCGTCGGCGTAGCGTTCGAACACCATAGCCGGGTATTCTCGCACCAGCCATTTGATTGAAGGCGTAATGCATGAACAAGTTAGCCAGCACCGAGGACCCCTGCGGTCCCGCACTCACGCTCTACCAGCACACTATTTAACTGTTGTAACGGCGCAACGAGCCACCGTCTCACATACAACAGCACCCATGGTGCCTCGGTGTGTGCGCTCACCTCTTGGGTGACCAGATCCCACGGCACGGTATCGAAGAACGCCCGAATATCAAGATCGATCACCCAGTCATACTTCCAACTCCGTTTCCGGCATACGTCTACCGCATCCAAGGCGGAGCGCGCCGGCCGATAGCCGTAGGAATCCGGGTGGAAGATCGGTTCGACCTTCGCTTCCAGATGTCGCGCCACGACCGGTTGAGCGATCCTGTCAGCGACGGTCGGTATCCCTAACGTCCTGACCCCGCCACCATCCGGTTTCGGTATGTCCACCGCCAGCACCGGAGGAGGAAAATACGTCCCCGAGGACGTCCGATTCCAGATCTTGTAGAGATTCCCCGCAGATCTTCCTCGAATGCCGTCAAGGTCTGCCCGTCCACTCCCGGCGCCTCTCGATTACCCTTAACTTTCTTATATGCCTCCCAGACTTCCACTTCGAAATCACGAACGGTTTGCCTGATAATTGTGGCTTTGACATCTCCAGTTCCTCCCGAAAAAACATCGGTTGACTATTGACCAAATGGCCACGGATGTGCCGGTCCCGTCACTCCACCCTCGCTGGTCTTGGATCACTCGGAACGAGACCGACTTCAACAACCCTTACATATCGGCCAGCACGGATCCCGGGTTCTCGATCGCGTCGGCCACGTAGCGCAGGAAACCTCCGGCCGTTCCGCCGTCGCAGACGCGGTGGTCGAAGGTCAGCGTCAGTTCGGTGACCTTGCGGACAGCGAGCTCGCCGTTGACCACCCAGGGCTTGTCGATGATCCGCCCGACGCCGAGGATTCCCACCTCGGGGTGGTTGATGATCGCGGCGGAGCCGTCCACGCCGAACACCCCGTAGTTGTTCAGGGTGAAGGTTCCGCTGCCGAGTTCGGCCGGGGTCGCCTTGCCTTCGCGGACGACAGCGGTGAGCCGGCGGATCTCCGCGTCCAGTTCACGGGCGCTGAGCTTGTCCGCGTTGCGCACCGACGGAACCACGAGCCCGCGGTCCGTCTGGGCCGCGAAGCCCAGGTTGACGCCGTCGAAGGCCACGATCTCCTGCATCGCTCCGCCGGCCGTGTCCTCGGTGGTGACGATCCGGGTGTTGAGCTCCGGGTACTTCTTCAGACCTGCTATGACAAAACGTGCGATGAACGCCAGCAGCCCGGGAGTGTCGTGCGGGTCCGACTTCTTGAGCGCGGCGCGCATCTCCACCAGCGCGGTGGCGTCGACATCGACCCACACCGTGGCTTCCGGGATCTCTGAACGGCTGCGCGTCATGTTCGCTGCAACGGCCTTCCGCACCCCACGGACGGCAGTGCGGCCGGAAATTCCAAGGCCCGTGCGGGCGTCTGTGCCGGCGACGGTCTCGACCGGCTCCACCACCAGACGCTCGTCAGCCCGGCGCGGGACCTCGACAGGCTCAGCCACCGGATTGGGCTTGATGACGGCCTCGACATCGCGCCGCATGATGAGCCCGCTGTCCCCCGATCCCTGGAGTCCCCCCAAATCAACTCCATGATCGCGTGCCATCCGCCGGACCAGCGGAGAAATCACAGCACCAAGCTTCCCCGGCACCCGGGTCCGCATCAGCAACACCTCATCGGCGGCCTTCTCCGCCGCGGAAATCTGGCTCGCGACTCCCGCGGTGTCGACGGTCCCGACCATCGGGTGCTTCGGAGCCCGAGTCCGCCGAGCAACTCCCTGCCCGCCAGGAGTCCCATAACCGATCAGCACATTGCCTGACCCTGCCTTTTCCTCCTCGCGGTAGGTTTCGGCAGACGTGGCTTCAGCAGGCGCTGTTTCGACGGGCTCAGCCACGGACCCAATTGGCGTCACCGAGATCAGCGGCTTTCCGACGTCGAGCGTCTGGCCGGGTTCGCCGTGCAGCACGGTGACGGTGCCGGCGTACGGGGAGGGCACCTCCACCATGGACTTGGCGGTCTCCACCTCGGCAATCGGCTGGTCCACGCGGATCTCGTCGCCCACGGCCACGAGCCAGTTGACCAGTTCGGCTTCGGTGAGGCCCTCGCCGAGGTCCGGGAGGAGGAATACTTTCGTTTCGCTCATGGTCAGTCTTCCCACTGGAGGTCGTCAACGGCGTCGAGGATGCGGTCCACGCCGGGCAGGTAGTAGTGCTCGAGTTTCGGCGCCGGGTACGGCACATCGAAGCCGGTGACGCGGCGGATCGGCGCGGCCAGGTAATGGAAGCAGCGTTCCTGGACCCGTGCCACGATCTCGGAGGACACGGACGCGAAGCCGTGCGCCTCGGCGATGACCACGGCGCGTCCGGTCTTGCGGACCGAAGCGCAGACCGTCTCGTCGTCGAACGGCACGATCGAGCGGACGTCGATCACTTCCAGCGAGCGGCCTTCCTCGGCGGCCGCGGCGGCGGCGGCGAGTGCGGTCGGGACGGAGGGCCCGTAGGCGATCAGGGTGGCATCCGTCCCGGGGCGGGCGACGGCGGCACGTCCCTCCGAGGAGGTGCCGCGGTCGGTGTTCGCGGCGTGCTCGGCCCGCAGCGCGTCCAGGTCCACCTGGTCCTTGGTCCAGTAGAGCCTCTTCGGCTCCATGAACATCACCGGATCATCCGAGTCGATGGCCTCGCGCAGCATCCGGTAGCCGTCCGCCACGGTGGCGGGGGTGAAGACCTTCAGGCCGGCGGTGTGGGCGTAGTAGGACTCGGAGGAATCGCAGTGGTGCTCCACTCCCCCGATGCCGCCGGCGTACGGGACGCGGATGACCATCGGCAGCTTCACGGCGCCCCGGGTGCGGTTGTGCATCTTGGCGACGTGGCTGACGATCTGCTCGAACGCCGGGTAGGCGAAGGCGTCGAACTGCATCTCAATCACGGGGCGCATCCCGTTCATGGCCATGCCCACAGCCATGCCGACGATGCCGGACTCGGCCAGCGGGGTGTCGAAGCAGCGGTTCTCGCCGAAGGTCCTGGTGAGCCCGTCGGTGATCCGGAAGACGCCGCCGAGCAGGCCCACGTCCTCGCCGAAGACCAGGACGGACGGGTCCGCGTGCATGGCGTCGGCCATCGCTGTGTTCAGGGCTTTGGCCAGGGTGATGGTCTGCGGCCCGGTCTGCTCCGCGGTGGCGGCGGCTCGGGCGGCTGCGGTGGCGGTGGCGGCGCTGACGTCCGTGGGGCTCATTTCGCGGCCTCCCCCGCGTTGGATGCGGTGGTGGCTGCGCCGGCGGCGTCGCGGGCGAGTTCATCGGCGAGCATGGCGGACTGTTCCTTCAGCTGCGGTGTCGGGGTGGAGAAGACGTATCTGAAGAGGTCCTGCGGATCCACCGGGACGTCCTCGCCGAGGCCGTCCCGGAGCTGGGTGGCGACCTCTTCGGCCTTTCCGGCGATCCGGGCGGCGCGGCCGTCGTCGAGCAGTCCGCGGTCCGTCAGGTAGGTCTTCATCCGGCTCAGCGGATCCTTGGCCAGCCACTGGGCAACCTCGCTGTCCTGGCGGTAGCGGGTGGCATCGTCGGCGTTGGTGTGCGCCTGCATGCGGTAGGTGTGGGCCTCCACCAGCAGCGGGCCGGAGCCTGCGCGGGCGAGCGTGACGGCCCGGTCCAGCACGGCGAGCAGCGCGACGACGTCGTTGCCGTCCACGCGTTCGCCGGCCATGCCGTAGCCCACGGCCTTGTGGGCGAGCGACGGCGCGACGGACTGGTGCGCCAGAGGGACGGAGATGGCGTACTGGTTGTTTTGGACGAAGAAGACCACGGGCAGGTGGAAGACGGCGGCGAAGTTCAGGGCCTCGTGGAAGTCCCCCTCGCTGGTGGCGCCGTCGCCGCACATGGCCAGCACCACGGTGTCCTCGCCGCGCAGCTTCGCGGCGTGGGCGACGCCGACGGCGTGGAGCAGCTGGGTGGTCAGCGGGGTGCACTGGATGCCCACCTTGTGCCTGGCGGGGTCGTAGCCGCTGTGCCAGTCGCCGCGGAACAGCGTCATGGTCTGGACGGGGTCCACGCCGCGGGCCATCACGGCGACGGAGTCGCGGTAGGTCGGGAACAGCCAGTCGCCATCGGACAGGCAGAGGGCGGCGGCCACCTGGCAGGCCTCCTGGCCGTGGCTGGAGGGGTAGACGGCCATCCGGCCCTGCCGGACGAGGGCGGAGTTCTGGTCATTGACGCGGCGCCCGATGACGAGCTGCTCGTAGGCGGCCAGGAGTTCCTCGTCGGCCGGCAGGCTGTACTCGTGGCCGGGCTGGGTGCCCTGCTCGGCATGGGGGGTCAGGGTGCCGTCCGGGCCCACCATCTCGATCTGGTGGCGGGCGGGCAGCATGTAGTCCTCGGCCGTGATGCCGAACTTGCGCACGGCCTCGCTGGCGGCGTCTTCCGGTGCCTGCCCGAGCGCGTTTTCCGGCACTCCCGCGCCGCCCGCCTCGGGATGCGCAGTGTGGTCTGCGGAGATCGTCATTGGTCCGTCCTTCTGTAGCCACTATTCTTTCCAAGTATGGCGCGGGACGATGTTTCGTATCCAGCCCTCTTTGGAATCGTGGAGAACTACAGGGTCCTGCCCTATTCTGGAAGACGAATTGTAAGTGTGAGCTGGATTACCGGCGGGAGTTGTAGACAAATGGCAGACGAAGAGTCCGAGCAGGTGGCGGTTCCTCTCGATGACGTGGACCGGAACATCATTGCGGAGCTGACGCGGGACGGCCGGATGTCCGTGACGCAGGTGGCGGAGAACGTCCATATCTCGCGCGCGCATGCCTACACGCGGATTGCCCGGCTGACGGGCGAGGGTGTGCTGACCAAGTTTACGGCGCTGGTGGATCCCATCAAGGCGGGACTCAAGTCCTCGGCGTACGTGACGCTGAAGGTGCGGCAGCATTCCTGGCGGGAGCTGCGGGAGCTGCTGCGCGCAGTCCCGGAGGTGCACCACATCGCCCTGGTGGGCGGCGACTTCGACGTGATCCTGCTGGTGCGCGCCGTAGACAACATTGATCTTCGGCGGGTGATCTTCGACCAGCTGCAGTCCATGCCCGGGGTGCTGGATACGCAGACGTTTCTGGTGTTCGAGGATGTGGATACGCGGTAGGACAGAACTGCACTCAAGAACAAGACAACGTAGCTGTCCGTCTCGTCGGAGACAGATTCCACGCCGTAGACATAGAAGTTCCCTTAGCTAGTGCTGTGATCGTAAAGGTTGACGGGGTTTGGGAACGTGCCAGTCTGGAGGCATGGCTGATCGTGTGAAAGTGCGCCGGCTGAGTCCGGCGGAGGGACAGCGGCTCCAACGGATCGTGCGCCGTGGCGAGTCGAAACAGGGCGGAAAAGTGATCCGGTGGCGGCAGGCGGCCATGATCCTGGCCTCGGCGGGCGGGAACACGGTGCCGGTCATCGCGCGGCTGGTGGCCGTGGACGAGGACACCGTCCGGGAGGTGATCCACCGGTTCAACGAGATCGGGCTGGACTGCCTGGACCCTGGCTGGGCGGGAGTCCGTCCCCGCCTGCTCGGTTCCGGCGACGAGGACTTCGTCGCCGCGACGGCCCTGACCCGCCCGCTCCGGCTGGGACAGCCCTTTGCCCGCTGGTCGGTCCGCAAGCTCGCCGGTTTTCTGGGCGAATGCCCGCACAGGCCGGTGCGGATCGGCAGGGAGGCGCTGCGTACCCTGCTGCACCGGCACCGAATCACGTTCCAGCGCACCTCGACGTGGAATGAATCCACCGACCCGGATATCGAGGCGAAGCTGGAGAGGATCGAGGACGTGCTCAACCACCATCCGGACCGGGCCTTCGCGTTCGACGAGTTCGGGCCGCTGGGGATCCGCCCGACCGCCGGTTCCGGCTGGGCCCGCCAGGGTGAGCCGGACCGGCTGCCGGCGAACTACCACCGCACCGAAGGGGTGAACTACTTCCACGGCTGCTATTCGGTCGGCGCGGACACCCTGTGGGGCATCAACCACCGGCACAAGGGCACCTCGAACAGCCTCACCGCGCTCAAGAGCATCCGGGCCGCGTGCCCCGACGGGGAACCGGTGTACGTGATCCTGGACAATCTCTCCGCCCATAACGGTCCGCGGGTCCGCCGCTGGGCCCTCGCCCACGGCGGCGAGTTGTGTCTTACCCCGACCTACGCGTCCTGGGCCAACCCGATCGAGGCGCACTTCGGGCCGCTGCGCCAGTTCACCCTGGCCAACTCGGTCCACCCCAACCATGTCGTGCAGACCCGGCGGCTGCACGAATACCTGCGCTGGCGCAACGCCCACGCCCGCCACCCCGACGTGCTGGAGGCCCAACGCCCGAGCGGGACCGCATCCGCATCCGCAGCGAATAGGGCCACCGCTGGGGCCGGCACGACACCCCGACGGCGGCATGACCAACACCCCGGACCTTTCCGCTCACCGCACTAGCCAACACCCGCAGCCAGGTCGAAGTGAAGGAGCGTCCGAAGACGGACTCTCTGAGCCGTCAAAGACGGGCGTTTCGTGTTTAAAACGCCGGACCCGGTGCCAAGCTCATCGGTGGATCACGGCTAAGAATCCCGTCGTCCGGGGAACGCCCTGGGGGGACGACTTCCGCCGACCATGATCGTCTCGTCAAACAAAGTGCTTGAGCGTACATCCCTATTCGCTAGTTCGGACACGTCCCCGGGCATCACGGAAGGACGCTCTTTCTCAGCCGGAGCGTGCCCCGCATCAGGGCTGCTGTAGTAGCTATATGCGTAGGCGTCTGGACCCTTGAGCGGAAGACGGTTCAAAACGACACCTAAAATGTTGGCCCCCACCAAGCGCAGAGCTCCCAAAGACTTGTCGAGATCCGCCTGACGAAGCTTTTGTGCCCCGACGACAACCATAACTCCGCCGACATGTTGGGAGAGGACAGCGGCGTCGGTGACGGGCAACAGCGGCGGTGCATCGATTATGACGGTATCAAAGGCATCCTCCAAGCCAACAATCAGGTTCTTCATTTCTGGCGATCCCAATAGTTCGCTGGGGTTCGGAGGGATTTGCCCTGAAGATAGGATGAAAAGGCCGTCAGCTCCCCAGGGCTGAAGAAGATCATTCACATCGGCGGCGCCGACAAGCGCCGTTGTCAGGCCAGCGTTTCGATCCAACCCCAAGTACTCGTTGATCATTGGGCGCCGAAGGTCTGCATCTATAAGGCAAACAGTCTGACCGGCCTGCGCCAAGGCAATCGCCAAGTTGGTCGCGGTGGTGCTCTTGCCTTCTCCGGGCAAAGAGGAAGTAACGAGAACAGACTTGGCGTGGCCAGATACATTTGCAAATTGCAGGTTAGTTCTCAATTGGCGAAAAGACTCGGCTCGAGGACTCTGAGGGGCCGCCTGTGTCAGAAGGGGCTTACGAATTGCGTCGTGGTCGAACGATATACCCCCCAGTAGCGGAATGTCTGTCAGTCGACGCAGATCCGCTTCGCCACGAATTCGGTTGTCCAACAGGGCCCTAAGGACAGCCACACCCGCCCCGATGACAAGTCCGACCAGGAATCCAACCACAAGATTGAGCTTCGTGTTTGGCAGCGATGGGGCAGCCGGGGCCGTGGCAGGTTTGATGATGGACAGGCTGACGGGCGACGTTCCCCCGGTCTTTGGCTTCTCAAGAGAGTCGATAGCTTGGATCAAACTACTGGCAACTGCCTGAGCCGTCGCAGCGGCCTGCACGGGCGAACCACTGGCCACAGAGATGTTGATAAGAACCGTGTTAAGTTCCGCGCTCGCCTTGACGCTCCCCGCCAACTCGTCTGCAGTCGCAGCTAAACCCAGTGAGTCGATAACAGGCTGGAGGACGATGGGAGATTTCACCGTTTGCACATATGACTGCACACGGGCTTGGCTGAAGGTGTTGCCCTGCTGGAGTTCCTGAACCGTTCCCGAACTTTGAATGGCCACAAAGAGCTGAGTCTCGGCGATGTAAATTGGCTTCGTCAGAACGGACATGCCGCCGCCCAAAAGGAGGCCCGCTAGCGTTGCGCCGACGATAAGTATCCAGCTCCGGCGGAGGATCCGCACGTAGTCGCTAAGTTCCAAAGCGGTCCCCCTGTGGGTTGCTGACGGTCGCCCGATGGCACGCAGTCAGAACGGCAAAAAATCGTGTATACGCTAATCATACCGGGGTCGCTGGGATGAGATGAGACTCTTGTCTAGGGAGACCGACGGCTTCAGCCACAGCGCCGGCCTCAGGTGCCATGTTCTGGACCCTCCGAACCATAGGCGCGATTCGTTTCCCGACGGTCCGACTATTTATACAGTCAAGTACCAATCATGGAGGAGAGCGCCGAAACGCGAAGCCGCCCACCGATTGACAGGACCAGGATGATCTCCGCTGTCCAAGAGTCGTATGACCGCTGCCCCAACCGCTTGCCCCAACTCTGGCTCATCGTTGCTGACCACCATTCCCCCTCCGCTGACTAGGCCAACTAGGTAGTCAGCTCCGTTCCCGGCGATGGTAACGACCCACTTGCCCTGCGTAAGAGCTTCGGCAATAGCCCATGGGGCGCCCTCCCGAACGGACGAATGTATCAATCCAACGCAGCCGGCCACTTCAATTTGAGCCTGGTCATGTGAAAGCCATCCGGTGAAGCGAAGTAGCCCTTCATCCATGAGGTCCCGATTCTTGCTCTCAAGTTGCTCTCGCAGAGGTCCATCACCCATGACGACCAGCTCCCACCGGCCCTTTCCGGTGGCTCTGAGTGCGTCGATCGCGAGTTGCGGGCGCTTTCGATCGGTCAGCACCCCCACGATCGCGACTCGTGGTCGCTCGTTTTGTCGAGCGCGCGTTGAACGGACGGGCAAATCGGTGACTCCATCAGCGACTACGCAGTTCTGCTCTACGACAATCGCGACGGCAAGCCCCTCAAGTTTTCTTGCAACGCTTCCTGTCTGGGCGACGACTAAGTCGACACGCGACCCTAGGAATCGGAACCAAGATTTCTTAACTTTGAACAATGCTCGCGTTACAAGCGACTGCGGAGACTCCAGTCGCGCGTCCGAACTTCCTACTGGCCCCCAAATTTTCCGTGACCGTCCAAGCCCTGGCATGTGAATGGCAGACGGTAGAGTATCCGAGGCGAACGTCACATGATGTATCAGCAAGCTGCCTGTGCGGTGCTGCATCGTTCGGAGTGCTGAGTAGGCAGAGAATTGCCAAGCTAGCGAATGCTGGCGAGAACCATCTCTACACATCCTCTCAATCAATCCTGCGACCCGCACCGGCCGAACTGACGCAAGATGTGTCAGGTCGGATTGCCTCAAGGCAGCCTCAAGAGTTGGCACGTGCTTAGCGCGCGTAAGTATAACGCACGAGGTACCGAGTTCATCGGCCACGCGGGCCGCCGCGATAGCGATGCGTCCCCCTGCACCCGGTTCGGATCCCGCTGTGGGATCACAGGCATAAGCGACGATTGCAATCGTCTTCGGAAGCCTGAGGTTACTATTCAACTGTGAGCCTACTTTCCACACTTATCGCAGATGCATCGCGCCTCGACCACCGTCAAGACAACACTCTGTCCGCCTGCCGTCTGGCCATTACGTCTGTGCCGTTCAGGACGGTACTGATCTATCGACTCGCGGCCGCCCTTTATCCCAAGGCGCCCTTCGCCGGGCGAATACTTCATCAAGTCAACATCGTTGCCCATGGCGCAGACATCGATCCCCGCAGCAACATCGGTGAAGGGCTTCTTTTACAACACCCTGTTGGAACGGTCATTGGCGGCGGCGCCAGCATTGGCAGCAACTCCACCCTGATGGGTGGCGTCGTGTTGGGTCGCCGCGACGTTCGAGGTGGGGATTCGCCCCTCCAGTACCCTCAACTTGGCTCCGACGTTCTGGTAGGAGCCGGCGCTTGCATTCTTGGCGCCGTGAAAGTCGGCGATCGGTCAACGATTGGCGCGTTAGCACTGGTATTGAACGACGTGCCATCAGATTCCGTTGCTGTCGGGAACCCGGCTACTACGAGAGCGAACAGAACTCCCGACCAAAAGCACATAAGTTGAAATAACCGTAGAAACGGAACCGAAGGCCAGCGCCCACACGAAATCTCGAATACTCTGACTTGTGGCCAATACACACAATATCAGTGTGACGCACATTCCCATTACTTGGCCCCAAAAGCTCACCGCACCGAGTCGCCGCACCTTGATCAGGGCACCTCCCGGCAGTCCTACGACCACGAATGAAAGCGACACTGCTACCGGAAGCAGTAATTCGTCAACAACCTCAGCCTGGCCCGGTGGAATAATGAAGTCGCCCAAAACGCTAATACCCCAGACAGCAATCAATGCCATAAGGGATGCGACTGATACTGAAACTAGTATCGTCGAGATCATAAACTTTCCAAAACGGCCGGATTTTTGACGCTCTGCAAATAGTCTAATCAGCGAAGGTTGGAAAGCTGAAGTCAGAAGCGTTATTGGTGACAGAATACTCTGCGCTATTCTGATGGCCCCAAATTGTGCCGCTCCGAATGCATGCAGGGCCAAGAACGGTATCACCTGAGATAATCCTGTTCCGGTCAGGAACTGAAAAGCCATGAGACCTTCAAACTTTTCCTTCCGACGAACAAAAGCCACAGCCCGACTAAAGCGCGGGAATCCATTCATTCGCAGACCGACCACTATCCAGACAACGGACGAAGCCAGGGCAAACCCTACCGACAAATAGGTCGACCCATTGAGCAGAGCGATAATCAATGCAAGCAAACTTGCGCCAAGTCGAATGAGCTCAATAGGCATGAGAACAAAGCCCCGAGCTTCTTCTAGAGGGCCAAGACCAGCCATTTCGCCGTAGCGGACCATGTCAGAGACTACGAATAGGGCAACGCATAACACACCTGGGATCAGTGATGACAAGTCGGTTGACACTGCCACAACGACCGTGGTCAGTATTCCAAGAGCCGACCATAGAAAACCGAAGTCAAGATATCCGTGCCGGATCTCGGGATCGTGAGACTGAGCAATTAACTGCTCACCAAAGACCGCACGATTCATCGACATGAGCAGCATCCAGACAGACCAGAAGGCCGCTAAAAAACCAAAATCACTAGGCGTGAGAATATTGATAAAAGTCAGAGTAGTCATCAGGTTGACTGCGGCCTGACTCAGCTGGGAAATCACGCTATCTAAAGCGCGCCAGACCAAACCATATTGCTTAGTCATTCAGAATGCTCTCAAAAGCTTCTGAGAGCATCATCTCCGTGGAACCTTGCGCGAATATCAACGCTTGCATAGAGCTAAAGGGCTTTTCAAGAACGGCTGCTATCTTCGAGGCAAGCTCGGTATGGTCAGGATAGCCAAACGTCTCGCCTAGAGAGTGATGCCTTGTGCGCCATCCGACCAAACCATGATTGGACGATACTACCGGTGTAGACGATGCGGCAGCCCGCACGAGCACGCCGGATGTGGAGGTGAAATCCGTGTGATAAGGAAGCAAGACTGCTGAAGCTGCAGCAAAGTACCTCGCCATGTCTTCGTCACTCAAATAGTCCGAGATGTGCAAGAAATCCTGGCCGAAGGTGCCTACGATTTCTTGCAAGTACCTTCGCATAGAGGGGTCGACCCTTCCCACCAAGGCCACCCGAAGGTTCGGTCTTCGCGCTCTCAAAAGAACTAGGGCTGGAACCGCAACGTTGAACCCCTTTCGTTCGTCTTGCCCACCCACGAGAAGGATAACGTCGCTATTATGAGACCAGCCAAGCGCAAGCCGAGACTCTGCCCTCGACGTAGCCCCAAATGGCCCCGTCCAAGGGTCAGGAAGTACGTGTAATTTGGTGGATTCAGCTACTCTTTCGTCAAAGATTGCACTTTCCGCGCCGGTGAGCATCTCAAGCATGCTAATTACAACTCGCTTTACGAGTTGCACTGGCTTTATGTCTTCAATGGGCAACAAATCAGCAACCCGGTAGCGAACCACAATTATTCTCGTCCGGGGGAAAAAAATCCGAACAACTACAGAAATCCAGGGCAATGCGGAAAAGTAGTCGTCAATCGCCGATAGAACCAGTGTGCGCCTTTCGCAACGGAGCAAAATGCGCCGAGCTTCCTTGAGTAATCTTATGAGCAGGCTAGGCGTGATACTGGTCTTGCCCGTCTCGGCGCTGTCAGCGGCGATACTGACAAAGGAAACCCCTGCATAAAGTCCTTCCGTAAACACGGCAAAATCAGTACCGGGCGGCCGTTCTGGACCTACAATCCAGACATCACGGTCTGGGCTCGCTGCGCCCGCAGCCATGGGTCCGAGCACGTGAAGGCGGGAAGCGAACGGGTTAGCCTCAATAAACACGACACCGTCGCGTCCATTTGGACTAGCCATCTGGGGCAGATTCATATCGTCATCTTGCATGGTATCTTTCCGAGTTCTCCGATGTTCTTGGCGTTCCTGTACTGCCGCAGAGCATAAGGGCGTAAAAAGGAAGAGCCGTGCCTAGACTGTCCAGGACCGGGTTCACTGACATTGTCACGAGTCCGCCCAGTAAGGCAGGCAGCCACAAGCCTGCCCTACGTCGCATTCCGAGGTCAGGCGAAAGGCAGGTAGCGAAGAGGAGAATGGTTGATAACGCAAGGAGCCCGACTGCCACCAAGCCACAAGAAACAGCGAGTGTTAGAAACGAATTATGGAACGGGACTGGCTGTATCACCCCCCGAATATTTGCGAGACCAGTGATTGGCTCAGACGCTGCCGAACCAACAACTGGGTTAGCCACTACCGACGCGATGGCTTGGTCCCAAAGACCCAACCTGGTCTCCGTATTGTCGCCCCGCCCCATCACAGCATAAAATTTGGCGATCCAGTCATTCGACTTGACTGCAATCACACCAAAACAGCCGATGAGACCAATAGTGCGTATATTTCGTGAGGTGTTCGTCTTCGCCTGAAGCAGCCAAAAGCAAACCATCGATACGATGACGACAAAACCGACCGTTGCCGATGGATACTTGATGAAAGCCACAATTAAGGCAGTCAGTGTAATTGCCTTGTAGACAGCCGATCGTCTAGTTTTGGGCATGCCCATTACGACTATCGCCAGAAACGCCTTCTCGTGGCCCAGCAATGTCGGCTGCTCACCCCACGGGGTGAGAGCGGCGTCCAGCAGTGCTGTTACCCCGAATATCAGAGTCGCAATCTGCAAGGCCTTTGACGTCAGCGATCCCCACTTCGGTCTTGCTGGAAGAGCGAAATAGGCTGCTGGTGCTGCAGCCAGGGGCAGTGCTCCGGCCAGAATCACCAAGCCATCCGGTTCCCAATTTCCTGACATTAATGCAAAGGTATGGACGCCTGCTATCCACAGACTGAAGAAGACTAGGGATAGTGCGGCCAGTGGTTTGAGCCGACGCCGAGAACCACTAAGCGCGCCATCAATAGCAAAAGAGAGTACTATCAAACTAGTTGCGACAACATACCTATACGGCGGTCCGTGAGACGTCCACGAGACTACATCCAGGGTGGCCAGTGCCAGCGCGCAGGCAATTGTTGCCGGCCATGGTATTGAATCAACCCGTGCTGGGTTCGTCACCCCTGCGTCAAGCGGTTGGAACTCATCACCAGCGTTCACGGATGCCAACATACGCCTGTGCGGTGATCTAGGCCCAGCTATTCCAGCACCCACGCGCTTAGGTTCTTCCTCCATTGTCCAATAGCGACGTGTGGAATCGCAAGTTTCCCTGGCTCCCGCCTGTCCACTTGTTCCCAATCGACATCGTTCAAGTCGTTCGACATTATGGAAATACCTATATCACGAGAAATCTCGGTGGCACGATTATCTATAGCCAGAATGGTGGATTTCACGCCAAACTGCAAAGCCCGAATCCCAGCGTGAAGGCGCGTCCCCACATAGTCCACACTCCCGCCGTTCAGCGCAGCATCAAAGTCGCTGAGTTCGGGGCCGATGAACTTAATTTGGCTGTCGAGGCTCGTCAAATAATCTCGGTCTTGAGAACCTTGGGGCCACACCAGGACCTCTCTATATCGGTCCCGGAGTCCTCTAATTAGACGCAAATCCCTCTTTGGGTTCTTATGATAGTCGGTAATAGTCATCAGGACGCTGCTCGGGGCCAGTGCTTGGGCCGACGTGTATTCCGGAAGTTTCCAGACAGTGGGGCAACTCGTGTTGATTGAGGCGACACCGAATTCAGCTAATCTATTAGCCGTGTAGGTGTCTCTTACGCTGTTCGCACCGCTGCCAAGAACATTCTTCCAAATGTGTCGGGATACCCCGTTTGCGGCAGACTGATATTGCCACCAACCCACGCCCATCGTCGATACGCGCCTCTTATAGGTGCCATATGAGCCTGGGTCCAGCCTCCATTGGATGTACCGCGGAATATTCCCGTTCAGCAGGTTCGTCCCACCCACTATGAATTTATTGCACGACCTTGCCAGGACTCGTTCCGACGGGCGCAAGAATGTCTGAGTCGGCAGGCGTACAATCTCCGTATCCCTAAGCGTCTCCCGTAGTTCACGGTGCACTGCATCAGCTATGATCTGGTCGCCCGTGTTGCGACTATTGAGACTGGGATCGAGCCATCCGACGCGGATCGTCTTGGTCATAAAAGATTTTCCTCTAATGTTCATTGGCAGACAGCATCGTGGCAGTCTGCTTGAATTTTCTTAAATAAGTATTCGGGAAATCGTCGAGCAAACACTCTCAGTCATGTGGTGCACAAAAATCCACGGGAAAAGTTTCGACGGAACACTCCCTTAATTCCCTAGACCCGTTCGGCAGAATCTACTAAGGTCGGGTATCCGATGGGAAAATATTCTATTCGATCACAGTGCTATCGATGGCGGAAAGTGTTAAGTTGACGTCCTCGGCTAACTCCCGCAGCCCACTTCGCCAGGCCGTTGAATAGGCGGTACGGGAAAGATGAGTTTCATAGTATGCTGCGGCATTAGCTCCAAACTTGTTCCGAAGTAAGTCATCTTTCGCAAGAAGCACCATCGAATCAGTCAATGACGCCTTATCGCCAGCTTTTATAAGAAACCCGGTACATCCATCTTCGACCAGGTCGCGAATACCTCCTGTGTCATAAGCAATCACGGGCAAGCCTCGTGCCATGGCCTCAACAATTGTCAGAGGTTGCGCCTCAAAAGCATAAGTACTCGGGAAGACTAGTACGTGAGAAGAATCCAGCAGTCGCCACTTCGTCGCCTCGTCTGCTTGGCCGATAAGATCAATACGATCACTGTATGGTGACCTGGATATCATGGCCCTGAGATCTCTCCTAGTGGATTCATCGGGCGAGGCTCCCGCGACCACGAATTTCGCTGACGACTCGACGGAGGCTACCCCAATGGCGGCCTCGATGAAGTCGGGTGCGCCCTTACCCGGTAGAAGATTAGAGAGGAACACGAACTTCGGAGCTGTGCACCGGACGGCCGCCGCTTTTGTTGGAAGACGATAGGGTGTGTTTGGAATTCTTCTTATCGTGCCGTGAGAGGCCCAAGAGACGTCTTTCACCAAAGCATCGCCTAGACAAATGGTCATCTTGGCAGCCCCCAGTGCCCGTCGGACGAGAACCTTAAAAATGCGGTTCTTCTTTGCCAAGTCAGAAAAACCACTCGTGTGAACGTAATTGACGATTGGACGACGAAGGGTGCGCAGTAGCTCAATCATCATCCAGTCGACAAGAAACGATGCCGGCCGATTCGTAATGAAAAGCACGTATGCCTGTGGTTTTCGCCGAAGATGGACGGTAATTAGTCGTCCCAGCAGGCCTATGGACTTGACAATCTTCAAAAGCGAGAAGCGGCCCACATCTCCGACCTTTTTACTGAAACGGCGATCCACCAAATGCCAATCGACGCCTAGTGAATCGAGAGTCTCCAAGAAGACTTGCGTCATAACGGTGGACCCGTGATGTGGCGGCGGCAGTTGACTAATAACGACGAGCGGTCCGACTGTTTCTTTTTTACCGGGGACCACGACCGCCCGTTTCATAGTTAGTAAATAGTCGCCAAGCAATTTGGAGAAATTTGATATTTCCAAATAGATACCGTCGCCACAGTCGGCGAGGCTCGGAAACGAGCCTGAACAACCACTCCAAGCATAAAGTTGTCATCCATCTAGGAGCTTCCCGGACTTCCCCGGCCGCAAAGTCGAAGGCGGCTCCGACCGCAATCGCCGTAATCCCTGTTGATTGTGTCAACCGGCCGGCCTCCGTATCCTGCTTGGGCGTTCCCAACCCAACCCAAATGATGTCGGGACGTGCATCAGAAATTCGCTTATCTTGAACTGCGCGCTCATTTTGAGTGAGGGCTCGGTAAGGCGGACTCTCCACGCCCACGATCTCACACCCTGGATACTCCAACGACAACGACTTTTGGAGTTTCCTGAGTACTACGGGAGAGGAGCCAAGAAGGTAATGACGGACTCCATAGTTGCGTCCGACATCAAATACGTCCAGGAAGAGCTTGGGGCCCCTAATCTGGTGAAGTCTTGGGACATGCCGCAAGACTTTCGAGACGATTGAAATCGGCTTTCCGTCAGGCAGATTCATTGAATCACCGGAAAGGAGTTCAGCATAGTCCTCGTCACCGTCCGCTAGTGCCAGAGTGTAGGCATTTACGAGGTGGACATGGCGCCCCTCGGACGCTTCGTCGACTGCCAGACGACATAGCTCGTGTGCCGCATCTGCTGGCGTCGTGGCTATGATCGGCACAACGCCGAAATAGTGGGAGTCAGTCGGCCAGGTCGTTTGGTTTCTTGTAACTTGCGCAGTCATGGGCCCCCCGGATGTTTTTGTTCACTCTTACTCACGGCCAAGAGTGTCTCAACCTCGATGATCATTCTCTCAGATCGGCTGGCAGTCGGAGTCACACCTCAGAAGCTCGGGTGAGAGTGGCCCCGGATCAACGATGCGAACGCCCGCATGATACCGGACGTAGATGATCTGTTCGCGCGTTGCACAACTGGACCCGGCGGAACGTCACATGCTGTTCGAGGTTTGACGAGGTTCTGACTATGATGGCACCAAACCAAGCTTTCAAATGTCGCTCTGCCGTCGTGTCGAGCGACATTTCATTTCGCACCCCTGGGGGACCACATGACTAAACGCGCGCTCATTACTGGTATCACGGGGCAGGACGGTTCCTATTTGGCAGAACTGTTGCTGAACAAGGGCTACGAAGTGCACGGACTGATCCGTAGAGCTTCAACTTTCAACACAGTTCGTGTTGATCACCTCTACGTTGATCCACACGATCCGAAGGCCAATCTCTTCCTTCACTATGGTGACCTGAGTGACGGTGCGCGCCTCGTCACTCTGTTGGCGGACATCAAGCCGGACGAGGTCTACAACTTGGCGGCCCAGTCTCACGTTCGAGTGTCCTTTGATGAACCAGAGCACACTGCCGACACCACGGGGGTGGGAACCATTCGACTTCTCGAGGCCGTGCGTATGTCAGGCATCGAGACCAAGTTCTACCAAGCGTCCTCCTCGGAGATGTTCGGCGCCACGCCTCCCCCGCAAAACGAGGACACCCCGTTCTATCCGCGATCGCCCTACGGCGCCGCGAAGGTATACAGCTATTGGATCACCAAGAACTACCGTGAAGCGTACGGAATGTACGCGGTCAACGGCATCCTGTTCAACCACGAGTCCCCACGCCGCGGCGAAACATTTGTGACGCGCAAGATTACCCGCGCAGTAGCGGCCATCAAGGCCGGCAAACAGGACCTGCTTTACATGGGAAACCTCGACGCCGTCCGCGACTGGGGGTACGCAGCAGAGTACGTCGAAGGCATGTGGCGCATGCTTCAGGCCGAGGAACCCGATGATTTTGTCCTCGCAACCGGCGGCAACTACACCGTCCGTGACTTCCTCCAGATTTCATTTGAGCATGCGGGTCTCAATTGGGAGAACCATGTCCGCTTTGACGAGCGTTACCTGCGACCGACCGAAGTTGATGCCTTAGTAGGAGACGCTTCGAAAGCCCAGGAGAAACTTGGCTGGAAGGCCTCAGTCCACACTCCGGAATTGGCCCGGATCATGGTCGATGCCGACGTTGAAGCCTTGAAGCACGCCGGGAACCACTGGATCGACAGCGTAGACCTCGACAGCTGGAAGAACTGATGCACGGAAAAATCGGTTTCGTTCCAGGCAAACTGGACCGGTCGTCAAGTTTCTACGTTGCCGGTCATCGTGGACTGGTTGGCTCCGCGATTTGGCGGAAACTTGAGGGTGAGGGCTTCACAAACATGGTCGGCCGCTCGTCGGCAGAATTAGACCTAAAGAACCGCGATGCGGCCTTCCAGTTCTTTGCGGAAACCAGGCCGCGTTATGTGGTCCTAGCGGCGGCCAAGGTCGGAGGCATTCTTGCCAACAATACCTATCCCGTGGATTTTCTCAGCGAGAACCTGCGCATCCAGGTAAATGTCCTGGACGCCGCCGTTGAACACGGAGTTGAGCGTCTGCTCTTCCTGGGCTCTTCATGTATCTATCCGAAATTCGCCGTACAGCCCATCCGAGAAGACTCGTTGCTCACTGGGCACCTGGAGCCGACGAACGACGCGTACGCCGTCGCGAAGATAGCCGGCATCATGCAGATCCAAGCTATACGAAGGCAATACGGACTTCCTTGGATCTCCGCGATGCCCACAAACCTTTACGGTCCGGGCGACAACTTCTCACCGGAGGGCTCCCACGTTTTGCCCGCCCTTATCCGCCGATACGATGAAGCGGCGCGGTCCGGAGCGGAGAGTGTCAGTAACTGGGGAACTGGCTCCCCTAGGCGCGAGTTCCTCCATGTGGATGACATGGCCGCGGCGTGCCTCCACCTGATGGAGAACTATGACGGTCCCTCGCAGGTCAATGTCGGGACCGGTACGGACGTCACCATCAAGGAGCTTGCCTCCATCGTTGCCGACGCCGTTCGCTATGAAGGAGACATTCAATGGGACTCGTCCAAGCCTGATGGAACTCCACGTAAGCTCCTGGACGTTTCAAAGCTCTCCGAAGCCGGCTGGACCGCATCCATCGGTCTCGAGGAGGGTATCCGAGAAACAGTCGCGTGGTACCAGAGCAACATGGCATCCCTTCGCGAGTAGTCAAGGCTGTCCATCGCCGCCTAACCACGGCAACTAGCTTCGAAATGGGGGAAATCTGATGCCTACGGGCACTGATTGGCGCGCGCGATCGTCACGTCGCCTGCGGATCGTCGACGCATTCGTAGTGGTTTGGGCCGTGGTTGGGGCCTTCAACATCCGGTTCGGCATTGAACCGAATTTCGTAGTCGCCGGCCAGGAATTCACCTACACGTGGCTCTCGGTTGCGCTCGCCCTCGTTTGGTGGATCATGCTCGGAGCTTGGAATAGCAGGCAGACCCGGATTCTGGGTGCTGGGCCCGACGAATACAAGCGCGTTGCCGCTGCTTCATTGTGGTTGTTTGGGCTTGTCGCCATTTTCTCCTATGTGTTTCGCCTCGACACCGCTAGGGGGTACGTGGGTGTGGCGTTGCCGGTAGGGCTGGTTGGCCTGCTCCTTGGCCGATGGCTCATCCGGCAGCACCTGAACATCAGCCGCCAGCGCGGTCACAGCATGTCGCACTTGCTCATTCTCGGGGGTCCAAGTGCCGTCGCGCATCTGGCTTCGTCCCTGGAACGTGCAAAAGGTGCGGGATATTTACCGGTGGCAGCATACACACCGGGCTCTCACGACGGTCCCGCGGTAGAGCCTGAGTCAGGGCTTCCGATTCTTGGCTACCGACCCGATACGGCGTCAATACTAGGGGCAATCGACGCCTGCAACGCCGATGCAGTGGCAGTGTCAGCAGGTGTTCAGTTGCACCCGCAGACACTAAGACACCTGGGGTGGGAGCTGGCGTCCCGCAATATCGGACTGATCATGGCTCCAGCACTAACTGATATTGCGGGACCGCGGATCCACACTCAACAAGTGGCCGGGCTCCCCCTCATCCATGTGACAACGCCTACTTTGGAAGGCGGCCAGGGCGTCGCAAAGCGCCTCTTTGACGTCTTTGTATCGACGCTACTGATCATCCTCGCGTCCCCCGTGATGGCACTCGTGTCGATACTCGTGAAAGTGGAGAGCCGAGGTCCCGTCCTCTTCAGGCAGGAGCGCGTTGGTATGGAGGGCGAGCATTTTCGGATGTTGAAGTTCCGGTCCATGGTGGTGGATGCAGAACAGCGCCTGACGGATCTGACGAACCAGAATGAAGGAAATGGGCTTCTCTTCAAGATGAAGAATGATCCACGGGTCACGCGAATCGGAAGAGTTCTCAGAAAATTCAGCTTGGATGAATTGCCCCAGCTCTTCAACATTTTTGCGGGCACCATGAGCTTGGTGGGCCCGCGCCCACCGTTGCCCTCTGAGGTCGCAGCCTACGAGCATGATGTGCGTCGACGGCTCTTGGTGAAGCCTGGCCTCACGGGACTCTGGCAGGTTAGCGGGCGTTCAAATCTATCGTGGCAGGACTCAGTCAGGCTTGACCTGTACTACGTGGAAAACTGGTCCCTGGCGGGGGATCTCATCATTTTGCTGAGAACCTTCCGTGCCGTTTTTCGTGGCTCGGGCGCATACTAAACCACCTCCAGGACAAGAGCCCATAATAGGCAAGGAACAAACAATGCGAATTTCGGTCATCGGCTGCGGGCGCCTAGGCGCAGGTCATGCAGCGTGGATGGAAAAGCTAGGCCACGAGGTCATCCTGACGGCCGCAACGTCGTGGTCGCCGCCAAACGGCGTCCCGCCGGATGGAACTATCGCGGATTGGGGCGTCCGTAGACGATGACTGATAGTCACGAGGCGCTTGAGGCCAGTAGCAATAACACGGGGCAGAGTAGCGGCACGAAGTCAACAGACCGCAGGGTTCGGTGCCCCCGAGGTCGTGTATTGATAGCTGCGTCATGGCTGGCGCTCGCCGCTGTACTCGCGATTGCTGTGGGGGCGTGGCTAAGCACGCGAGCCACCATCATTAAGGATGAACTTGAGGCAACCGCACAGCTCATCCCGGTGCTCAAGGAAAATATTGCTGGCGACAAGCCACAGGAGGCCAGTGCGACGGCCGACCAGCTCCGCTCCCACACAGCGGCGGCCCGCGAGGCAGCAGGAGACCCGCTCTGGACCTTGGCCTCTGCAGTTCCCGTACTCGGTGCCAACTTCAGCGCCATCGCCGAAGTTGCCCGGTCAGCCGACGATGTAGCGGCATTGGGCGTGGCCCCTCTGGTCAGGGTGTTCGATTCCCTCAACTGGGACAGCCTGCTGCCGAGCAGCACGGGGACGGATCTGGATCCTATCCAAAAGGCCTCCCCCAGCGTTTCAGCTGCCGCCCACGCTGTACGCGCTTCTGCCGAACGGCTGGACCGAATCGATGCCAACAGCCTGTGGCCCCAGGTGTCGGAGCCGTTGACCCGGGCCCGTGAGCAGCTTCAGACAGTGACCGGCGCCCTGGATGTAGCAGCGAATGGCGCCCGACTCGCCCCTGGCATGCTCGGGGCAGACAGCCCACGGAACTACCTGCTCATGATCCAGAACAACGCCGAAACCCGCGCATCCGGCGGTATCCCAGGAGCACTGGCCGTACTCGCCATCGACCACGGCAAGTTAACCCTGGCCGCACAAAATAGTGCTAACGGCATGGGGTTCTTCTCCCCGGCTCTACCCGTGGACGCCGAGCAACAGCAGATTTATTCAGCTCGACTCGGGGAGTACATGCACGACGTCAATCTGACCCCGGATTTCCCCACCGCGGCCAGTACGGCCCAGGCCATGTGGGAGAGAAAGACGGGGCAGCACGTGGACGGCGTCATCTCCCTGGACCCTGTGGCGCTGGGCTATGTCCTGGACGCAACCGGACCGGTGAAGATCACCAACCCCGAGTTGCTTGCGCTGGCCAAGGGCGCATTGCCGACTGAACTGAACGGCCATAACGTGGTGGCAACCCTGCTCTCCGATGTCTACGCCAAGATCGCGCAACCTCAATATCAGGATGCTTACTTTGCAGGGGTAGCCAAGGAAATCTTCGGCGCCCTGTCCAGCGGGAAGGGCGAAGCCAAAGGTTTGATCGAAGGCCTCACCCGGGGAACGACGGAAGGCCGAATCCTCGTTTGGTCCGGCTCAAGCGCTGAACAGGCGGTCATCGCGAAATATCCGCTGAGCGGATCCATCGCCGGCCCCAGCGTCTCCCCCGCACAGTTTGGTGTCTACTTCAATGACGGAACCGGCGCCAAGATGGACTACTACGTCAAGCGGACCGTGCAGCTTATGGAGGAATGCACCGGCGACGAGTACGGGCAGGTCAAGGTGCGCATCACCAGCACCAACACGGCCCCGGCAGACGCTGCCACATCGATTCCGGCGTATGTCACCGGCGGAGGTTCCTTCGGTGTTCCGGCAGGGACGGTCCAGACCAACGTCATTGCCTACGGTCCGGTCCAGGCCACCGTCCAAACAGCCAGCCTGGACGGCAAGAAAATCAGCTTCGCAGCAAACCGCCACGCCAATAGGCCCGTGGGATCTGTAACCGTCGCTCTCGCCCCCGGCCAGAGCAGCACCGTAGAGTTGACCTTCGGCAAAATCGTCCAGCACACGGAACCTAACGTGGTTGTCACGCCCACAGTCCAGGCCGTCAAAGACGTCGTTTTAGCCTCAGAGCCGGCCGAGTGCGGTCCCAGCAAATAGACACTTCGTTAACAGTATGTAAAGCGACTTGATTCACTTTGGTAACAGGCGTCACGGGGTGCTACCGTCTACTTGGATATCAAATGAGATTTCACCCTCTGTCCGCTCGAGGACCGGAAATCTCCATCGCGTGACACGAATTTAACGGTCTCAGGGGGACAAATTGAAGAAATCACTTGCAGCACTGGTGCTCGCCGGCTCGGTCGCACTCATCGGTGCAGTTCCGGCCATGGCGGACGACTACACGGCGCCGAACCAGGGCGATCAGGGTGGCGAGCAGGGCCAGGTTGACAACGGCGACGTCCAAGAGGGTGAACAGTTCAACTTCTCCGGCGGCGGTTTCACACCGAACGAGCCCATCCGGGTTGACGTTGAGGAGACCGGCGGCCCTCAGGCAATCGGCGGCGGCTTCTCGGGTGGCGCCAGCATGGCAGCTCCGACCAAGATCACCCTGCCGTCCGCAACGCAGACCTTCAACACACAGGCCAATGCCAGCGGCCGTTTCTCTCTGCCGGTGTCCATCAACGGAGCGGGAACGTATCGGCTGACCGCAACCGGCCTGGTTTCCGGCCACTCGGTTCCCGCCACCGTGACCGTCAAGGCTGCAGCCGGCGGCTCCGGTACAGGCCTGACCAACAACGGCGGCGGCACGGCCACCAACTCCGGCCCGGCCCTCGCCAACACCGGTGCGGACACCAGCCTGGTTCTCTGGTCTCTGGTGGGCGCTGGCGCACTGGCTGCCGGCGTAACCTCAGTAGTGGTGGTCCGCCGCCGCGCGAAGGCTGACGCCGCCGCCTAAGGGCACACAAGCACCAAAGAGGGTGGGCAGTTCCCGGGGAAACCTGAGAATTGCCCACCCTTGTCTTATCTCCCCATGAATCCCGGAAATCCCGACCCGAGGCCACCTTGAAGCTACTGGAAAAGCCACCGCTGTGGCGCGCAGTACTCGCGGTGATGATGGCCGTGCTGGCGCTGGTTGGCTTCTGGCCGAGCCCTGTCGACGCGCCAGCCCAAGGCGGAATTGACAGCGCCCTGGCCTTCCTGCACGCCCATGGTATCCCCGGTTGGATCAATTACTCGTTCGTGGAAAAGTCAGCGAACGTGGCGCTTTTCATTCCCTTCGGGGCCGCCACCTCCTTGGCTTATCCGGAAAAACGGTGGTGGCAGAATGCCGCACTCGGGCTGGCGGTGTCCGGCTGCATGGAGCTGGGCCAGCTGCTGTTTCTTCACAACCGGTTTTCAAGTTGGGTTGATGTTGTCACTAACTCGGGAGGCTCTTTAATAGGGGTGCTCCTGGCGGTGGCAGCCGTCCACTCCTACCAACAGAAACAGGCCCAACGCTTCAATCAGCGTTGAGCCTGTCCAAAACCAGTTTCTGAGCCTGCCGGCCAGCCTAGTGCTTAGTTGTTGACGAAGCCCTTTATCCAGGTCTTGAGCTCCTCGCCGAACTCCACCCGCTCGGAGGCCAGGGTGATGACGGCCTTCAGGTAGCTCAGCTTGTCCCCGGTGTCATAGCGGCGGCCCTTGAAGACCACCCCGTACACGCCGGATCCTTCACCGTCGGCCGCTGCAAGGGTCTGGAGGGCGTCGGTCAGCTGGATTTCCCCGCCCCGGCCCGGTTCCGTCTTCTCCAGGACGTCGAAGACGGACGGGTGCAGCACGTACCGGCCGATGATGGCCAGGTTTGACGGCGCCTCCGCGGCAGAGGGCTTCTCCACCAGGCTGTTCACCCGGACGTACTCTTCGCCGTCGATGGCGGTGATGTCCGCGCAGCCGTAGGCGCTGATCTGGGACGGGTCCACCTCGATCAGGGCGACCACCGAACCACCTGTCTTGGCGTGGACCTCCATCATGGTGGTCAGCAGCTCGTCACGCTCGTCGATCAGGTCGTCGCCCAGCAGCACGGCGAACGGTTCGTCGCCAACATGCTGGCGGGCGCACAGCACGGCGTGCCCCAGGCCCTTGGCCTCGCCCTGACGGACGTAGTGGAGGGGCCCCAGGCCGGAGGCATACTGGACGGCCTCCAGGCGGGCGGTGTCCCCCTTCAGCTCCAGGGTGCGCTCCAGGTTCGGTTCCCTGTCGAAGTGGTCCTCCAGGGCGCGCTTGTTGCGCCCCGTGATCATCAGGAGGTCCGTCAGGCCGGCGTTGACAGCCTCTTCCACCACGTACTGGATGGCCGGCTGGTCCACGACCGGCAGCATCTCCTTCGGCATCGCCTTGGTGGCCGGCAGGAACCGTGTTCCCAGACCGGCGGCAGGAATGACGGCTTTAATTACTGGTTTCCCCAAAGTCATACCCGAACCTTACAAGTTGTCGGCCAAAAACAGAATTGCCCCGACCGGCCGTTAGCCCTTGAAGATGGGCTTGCGCTTCTCCTGGAAGGCGCGGAAACCCTCGGAGTAGTCCTCGGTCTTGCAGAGCCGGGCCTGCTCGGCGTTCTCCTCTTCCATGGACGCCCAGAGGCCCAGGCGCTGGTCCCGGATGTGCGCCACGAGTTCCTTGCTGGCGTTGAACGCGCTGGTGGCGCCGGTGGCGGCCTTGGCCACGATGGCCCGGGTGCTCTCCAGCAGTTCGGCGGCGGGCATGGCCCGGCTGAACATCCCCTGCGCCACGGCCTCGGCGCCGCTCATGAGCTCGGCGGTGTAGATCAGGTCCAGGGTCCGGTGCATGCCCAGGCGTTCGGTGAAGTACCAGTGCCCGCCGGAATCCAGGGTGGCGCCGAGGTTGGCGAACGGCGAGCCGAACTTGGCGTTCTCCGCCACATACACCACGTCCGTGGCCAGCAGCAGGCCCAGCCCCACGCCGAGGCAGGCCCCCTGCGCGGCGGCGAAGGTGGGCGCCGGGAAGGCGCTCATCTTCTGCAGCAGCGGCTGGAGCAGCCCGCCCAGGTACGCCTGCACGTCGTCGGTCTCCGGCGTCACGCCGGCAATGTCGCGGCCCGCGCAGAAGGCCCGTCCCTCCCCCCGGAGCAGCAGCGCCCGCACCTCACCGCGGCCGGCGGCGTCAGCGGCGTCGTCGTACGCCGTGCCGAGGTCCTTGAGTGCCTGCTCGTCCAGCGCGTTCAGCTTGTGCGGGGCGTCCAGGACGATCTCGGCGATGCCGCCGTCGATGGAGAGGGAAATCATGGGGCTCCTTGGATTCAGGCGGGTCAGACGTCGAAGTCGACGGTGACTTCCGGGGTGGTGGGGTGCGACTGGCAGGTCAGGACGTAGCCCCTGTCCAGCTCGTCCTGTTCCAGCGCGTAGTTCTCGTCCATTGTGACGGCACCGGCCACCACCTTGGCGCGGCAGGTTCCGCAGACGCCGCCGGCGCAGGCGAACGGTACGTCGGGGCGGACCCGCAGGGCCGCGTTGAGGATGGATTCGCGGGCGTGGGTGGGGCTGGTCACATCGCCCTGGAGCCCGTCCAGCTTGAAGGTGATCTTGTACGTGTCCTGGGACTCGTCCGCGACCACCGGACGGCCGATGTTGCCCTCGGGGCGGTCCGGCTTACCGGAGGTGAACAGCTCGAATCGGATGTGCTCGGGGGCGACGCCGCGCTCGGCCAGGGTGTCGCGGCACAGCTGCACGAGCTCGAACGGCCCGCACAGGAACCATTCGTCCACCGTCTCGGCCTGGATCGCGGTGCCCAGCAGGGCCTGGAGCTTCCCGGCGTCGATCCGGCCGCTGAGCAGCGGCGCGATCCGCTGTTCGCGGGAGAGCACGTGGTGCAGGGCCAGCCGGGACGGGTACTTGTCCTTGAGGTCCGCGAGCTCCTCAAGGAACATCACATCCATGGCCGCCTTGTTGGCGTAGACCAGGTCGAAGCGCGTCTCCGGGTGCGCCGCGAGCAGGGTCCGGGCGATCGCGATCACCGGGGTGATGCCGGAACCGGCCGCGATGGCCACGAAGGAGCCCGGCTCCCCCGCCAACCCGCCTTCCAACTCTGTCGGGTGGTTCATGGAGGTCATCAGGTTCTGCTCTTTGCCGTCCCGGCCGTGCTTGGAGACGAACGCGCCCATCGGGCTCATGACGTCCAGGACGTCGCCGGCCTTGAGCTCGGCGTTGGCCCAGGTGGAGAACAGTCCGCCGAGGTCCTTCTTGATGGCCACCCGGATTTCGCTGCTGCCGTCTTCGAAGCTGCGCGGTTCGGCGCAGATGGAGTAGCTGCGGCGGATCTCGTGCGGCTCGCCCTGCTCATCCGGCAAGGTGGTGCGCAGGGCGACGTACTGGCCCGGGAGGTAGTCGAACTGCCCGCTCAGCTCGGCGGGGACGCCGAACTTCACCTCGATGGCGTCATCGGTCAGCCGGCGGACCTCGTCCACCGTCAGCGGGTGGAAGGACGCGCGACGGCGGCCGGTCGCCGCGGCCGTTTCGGCGGCGGTCTGGCGGACAACACTCATGGGAGTACCTGTTCCTTACAAAACTTTGAAGTAGTCGAACGGTTCCTTGCAGTCCTGGCAGACGTACAGCGCCTTGCAGGAGGTGGAACCGAAGCGGGTGAGTTCCTTGGTGTGCAGCGAGGAACACTGCGGGCATTTCACCGCCAGGCTCAGGCGCACGGGCCCGGCATGCCGGACGGCATTGGAATGGCCCGACGGCGGGGCGATGCCGTACTCCTCCAGCTTGGCCTTGCCGGCCTCGGTCATCCAGTCCGTGGTCCACGCCGGGGAGAGGACCAGGTCCACGTCCACGCTTCCGTAGCCTTCGGCCGCGAACGCCGTCTTGAGGTCATCGCGGATGGCGTCCATCGCCGGGCAGCCGGAGTAGGTGGGCGTGATGGTGACCCGGACGGCCGGTGCCGTCCCGGCGTCGTCCGCTCCTGCTGTCTCTGCCGTGGCGGTCAGCAGTTCGACGTTGCGCAGGATCCCGAGGTCCGCGACCGTGAGTACGGGGATTTCCGGATCGCACACCGTGGCCGCGATGTCCCAGGCCTTCTGCACGGCTGTTTTCACATCAGCCATGGCTACCACGTGGCTCCCGGGTACTCGCGGGCGAGCACCTGCATTTCGGCGAGGAGGTAGCCGAGGTGTTCGGAGTGCAGGCCGCGGCGTCCGCCGCCGGGAGCGGCCTTGACCTGCGGGACCTCCAGTTCCGCTTCGGCGAGGACTTCGCCCGTGAGGCGGTCGAAGTCCGCCCGCAGGCTGGAAGGCTCGACGGCGGCACCGGTCCCGGCCAGGCGGGCGGTGAGCTGGTCGTCGCGGAACAGTTCGTCCACGTACGGCCAGAGGACCTGGAAGGCGTGGATCATCTTCGCGCGGGACTCGTCGGTGCCGAGGGCCAGGCGCAGGACCCACTGGGCGCTGTGGTCGCGGTGGTAATCCACTTCCTTGACGGCCTTGGCGGCGATGCCGGCCAGGGTGGCGTCCGTGGATTCGGTGAGCCGGCGGTACAGCTCGTACTGGTAGTAGCTGACCACGAACTGGCGGGCGATGGTGACGGCGAAGTCCCCGTTGGGCTGCTCGAAGATCTCCACGGAGCGGAACTCCGGCTCGCGGCGGAAGTAGGCGAGGTCATCCTCGGTCTTGCCCCAGGCGCCGCCGGCATAGGTCAGGAAGGACCGGGCGTGGCCCAGCTGGTCCAGGGCGATGTTGCCCAGGGCAATGTCCTCCTCGAGCTCCGGTCCGCGGGAAATCCAGTGGCCCAGGCGCTGCGCGAGGATCAGGGCGTCGTCGCCCAGGCGCAGGGCGTACTCGGCGACGTCCTCGCTCGGTTTGGCGGTGCCGCGGCTCACGGCCAGGGCGATGTCCTCCGGGCGCAGGGCGTTGCCGGGCGTGATGCGGGTGGCGCTCGCCGCGGCGTCGCCGCTGCCTGCGCCGGCTCCGGGGACGCCGACGGAGATGTCGCCGTGGCCGCCGGTTTCTTCTGCGGGGACCGCAGTCTCAGGCGTGGTGCTCACAGGTGCTTCACGCCCTCGCTCTTGGTGTAGTACGTGGCGTGGCGGTAGTCCTTGCCCTGGGGCGACTCGAAGAACGCGCCCTTGGAGTCCGGATCGCTCGAGGCGATGGCGTCCGCCGGGACAACCCAGATGGACACGCCCTCGTTGCGGCGGGTGTAGAGGTCACGGGCGTTGCGCAGGGCCATCACGGCGTCCGGCGCGTGCAGGGATCCGGCGTGGACATGGGAGAGGCCGCGGCTGGAGCGGACAAAGACTTCCCAGAGCGGCCAGACGTTGCCTGCCGTGTGGGCAGCGGGTGCGGTTGAGTCGTTCATGCTGCAAATTCCTTCTGTGCTTGCTTGCGGCTCTGTTTATCGGCATAAGCCGCCGCGGCTTCGCGCACCCAGGCGCCGTTTTCGTGGGCTTCGCGGCGCCGTTCCAGGCGCTGGGCGTTGCAGGGGCCGCGGCCGGCGAGGACTTCGTGGAATTCATCCCAGTCCAGCGGGCCGTGCTCCCATTTCTTGGTCTCTTCGTTGAAGCGGATGTCCTTGTCCGGCAGCGTGAGCTCCAGGACCTTGACCTGCTCCATCATCATGCCGACGAAGCGGGCGCGCAGCTCGTCATTGCCGAAGCGCTTGATGTTCCACGCCATTGACTGCTGGGAGTTGGGCGAATCCTGGTCCGGCGGGCCGAACATCATCAGGGCCGGGGCGTACCAGCGGTCCACGGCCTCCTGGGCCATCTGCTTCTGCTCCGGCGTGCCGTGGGAGAGTTCCAGCAGGATCTCGAAGCCCTGGCGCTGGTGGAAGGATTCCTCCTTGCACACGCGGACCATGGCCCGGCCGTAGGGGCCGTAGGAGGCGCGGCACAGCGGCACCTGGTTGGCGATAGCGGCGCCGTCGACCATCCAGCCGATCGCGCCCATGTCCGCCCAGGTCCGGGCGGGGTAGTTGAAGATCGAGGAGTACTTGGCCTTGCCGTCCATCAGGTCCTGCATCATCTGGTCCCGGGGCTGGCCGAGGGTCTCGGCGGCGGAGTACAGGTACAGGCCGTGGCCAGCCTCGTCCTGGACCTTGGCCATCAGGATGGCCTTACGCTTCAGGGAAGGGGCCCGGGAGATCCAGTTCGCCTCCGGCTGCATGCCGATGATCTCCGAGTGCGCGTGCTGCGAAATCTGGCGCACCAGGGTCTTGCGGTATGCCGGGGGCATCCAGTCGCGGGGCTCGATCCGGGAGTCATCCGCCATGACTTTGTCGAAGTATGCCTGGCCTTCAGCGTCACGCCGGGCCGCATCTTCGAGGCTCTGTTCGTGCTGTGCAGGTGTTTGCTCAGCGGACACTGACTGCAGGGTCTGCGATGCCATGGGTTGCTCCTATGCATATCCGATAAATAATTACCGACCGTTCGTTCAGAATATGCGGAAGGCGCCAGATGCGTCAAGCACAGGGCGGGGGTGAGGGCGGCCGGCAGGCGGCCGTGACGGCGGCGGGCCGGCGCGGAAGCTAACGACTCTTACGGCTGATCTGGAACGAGTCGCCCCCATCCTCGTCGTCACGATCGACATAGGCCGCAAAGTCCGCCAGTGACATGAAGCAATAGAAATCGCTATATCGATAGGTCGATTTGTCGGCCTTGGTTGCCATGGTTCTCACCGTTTCGAAATGGTTCGAGTGTTCTGCTTGCTGGTGGTGCCTCGTTGCCGCAGAGGCGTTGGGCGATGCAACGTGCGACAGTCCTGCCGTAGCCGGCCAGAAGAATACGTCCACCACATCGATAAAACCGTCGTGTTTGGTGTCGTAACCCACCGCATCCGCCCATCCGTCACCGTTGCTGCCGACGGCGTAGGTATCGAAGTAGCCGTCACAATCAGTGTCTGGCGCACCTACGACAAAAAGGTGGCCTCAACGAACACCTCGGAATCCTGCGGGCACAAATAGGGCTGCGCACCTGGTGCGCACCCCTCCCGGACCGCTTCAGCACTCGCGCCCTCGGGGATCCTCGGCCGGTCCTTCGGCTTGAGTGTTTACGTTTGCCTCAGCGGGCAGACTCCCGGCTGCTGATTGAAAAGCCATCTTCCCCGTCGCGGTCATCACGTGAGACATACGCGGTGAAGTCTGCCAGCGACATGAAGCAGTAAAAGTCGCAGTAGCGGTACTTCGATTTCTCTGACCTCGTTGCCAATTTGGATGCCTCTTCATTCACTGTCTCTGGGGGTGCGGTGCCGGTTGACCAACAATTCGGGACTTCCTGAATTTGTTGATACCCGTTAGAGGTCCGGTACTGCCGAATTGTTCCTTGCAACTGGTGCGGATTTCAGGGAACTTTCCGAAGGAATGCCGCATCTAACAGACCTTGTGTGTGCCTTGCCGAACAGAGGGTGCGACGGGTGGAGAACTACACGCCGAGGCTGTGGAGGTGCCAGAGGAACTTCCGTGAGGCCCCGGCACTATCGGTGCGGGCCACAAACTTCTACCCGGCCCTGGCGCGGTTCCGTCGATGATGAGCGGGTCCGCGGCCGCCGCGGACAAAGTCGGGTTCCGTTCCCCGGCGGCGCGGCCCCTCCGGGGTTTTCCCGGCCGGAAGGTGCCGGACACAGAAGCAGGGTGCGCACTGCGTGCGCACCCTGCTTCTGTCAATTTTTGTTCGGGTCAGTAGAACCAGACGTCCTCAACGTGGACCGGGTTCCAGCCGTCACAGGGGTTGAAGTCCTGCCAAACGGAGAACGTGCCGTCCGAGTTGGGGGTCAGGTCGATGGCGGTGTCGTAGCCGTTGATGCCGTCCTTGTCGAGATATTCGTACATGGTGTTCTCCTTGTTTCGGGGGAAGCGGGGGCTTCCTGGTTTTGTTGATGTGTATTTAGAGGCGCCCAGGGGCTGGAAAGTTCCCTCAAAAAAGACGGGATTCCAGGGAACATTTGCTGCCCCCGGCAGCATCAAACAGACATGGAGTTATTCGCGTTTCCGGTGGTGCCGTGCCCGATGACGCGGCACACAGAAGCAGGGTGCGCACTGCGTGCGCACCCTGCTTCTGTCAATTTTTGTTCGGGTCAGTAGAACCAGACGTCCTCAACGTGGACCGGGTTCCAGCCGTCACAGGGGTTGAAGTCCTGCCAAACGGAGAACGTGCCGTCCGAGTTGGGGGTCAGGTCGATGGCGGTGTCGTAGCCGTTGATGCCGTCCTTGTCGAGATATTCATACATGGTGTTCTCCTTGTTTCGGGGGAAGCGGGGGCTTCCTGGTTTTGTTGATGTGCATTTAGAGGCGCCCAGGGGCTGGAAAGTTCCCTCAAAAAAGACGGGATTCCAGGGAACATTTCCTGCCCCCGGCAGCATCAAACAGACATGGAGTTATTCGCGTTTCCGGTGGTGCCGTGCCCGATGACGCGGCACGCAGAAGCAGGGTGCGCACTGCGTGCGCACCCTGCTTCTGTCAATTTTTGTTCGGGTCAGTAGAACCAGACGTCCTCAACGTGGACCGGGTTCCAGCCGTCACAGGGGTTGAAGTCCTGCCAAACGGAGAACGTGCCGTCCGAGTTGGGGGTCAGGTCGATGGCGGTGTCGTAGCCGTTGATGCCGTCCTTGTCGAGATATTCGTACATGGTGTTCTCCTTGTTTCGGGGGAAGCGGGGGCTTCCTGGTTTTGTTGCTGTGCATTTAGAGGCGCCCAGGGGCTGGAAAGTTCCCTCAAAAAAGACGGGATTCCAGGGAACATTTCCTGCCCCCGGCAGCATCAAACAGACATGGAGATGCGTCCGGAAGGAGGATTGGCAATGGGTGATCTCCCTATCGGCTATCCAGGGCTTCGCTCCAGCGCGGAGCAGTTCTTGGACGAAGTCGAGGCTCTGCTCGGGCCGCTGTGGATGCCCAGGTCCGTGCGCTGGGGGAAATACTGGCGCAGCAGGCCATTGGTTTTTCATTGATGCCGCGCTGCCAAGGCGAGTGCACAGGCGGAGCCCCGGATATCCGGCTCCGCCTGGCCTGCCTCCCAGCCCAAAAATCCCACGTGTTGCCCCCACGGCGTTGCCCGCCGAGGTCTTGACGCAGCACTTGTTTTTTGCAAGCGTGGATTCCGTCACCTACGGACCTAAGAGAGTGAGACCCCGATGACCGCGATGTTCGTCAACCTGCCAGTGACCGACTTGGACCGCGCGAAGGCGTTTTACACGGCGATTGGATTCACCATCAACCCGCTCTTCACCGATCACAACGCGGCCTGCGTCGTCGTCGAGGAGGACCACAGCTACTTCATGCTCCTGGTGCGCGACTTCTTCCAGACCTTCACCGACCGGCCGATCGGAGACCCGGCCGCGGCCGTGTCGGTGGCGACCGCCATCTTCCTTGAAAGCCGGGAGGCGGTCGACGTGGCCCTCGCCGACGGCATCGCCGCGGGCGGCTCGGAGGAGCACCCCGCCACGGACCTCGGCTTCATGTACCAGCGTCAGCTCACCGATCCCGACGGCAACGTCCTCGAGTTCGGCTACATGGACCCGGCCGCCGCAGAGCAGGGTCCCGAGGCCTTCGTAAACCAGCAGGCCTGAGGTCGATGGCCGCACGCGAGTATGGGCAGTACTGCGGCATCACGCGGGCCCTGGAGCTCGTGGGCGAACGCTGGGCCCTGCTCATCGTCCGCGACCTGCTCGTCGGGCCGCGCCGCTACGGAGAGCTCGCCGCGGGGCTCCCCCGGATCCCGAGCAACATCCTGGCGGCGCGGCTCAAGGAGCTGCAGGCGGCCGGGGTCATCCGCCGGGTGCCGCACTCGCGCGTCGTCGTCTACGAGCTGACGCCTTACGGCCGCGAACTCGAGCCGGTCGTGCTCGCGCTCGGCGTGTGGGGCTTCAAGGCGATGGGCGATCCGCGGCAGGAGCAGATCATCACCCCCGACTCGATGACCATCTCCCTCCGCACCGCCTTCCGGCCGCAGGTGGCGGCGGACCTGCCCGCGACCGCCTACGCGGCGCGCTTCGGTCCCGCCGGGCTGCTCATCCGGGTGGACGGCCCCACCCTGGACGTGACGCGCGGGGACGGACCGGCCGACCTCGCCTTTGCCGCGGGTCCGGGCATCCGCCGGATCATCTCAGGCGAGCTCGCCCCGGATCGCGCGATCGCGACCGGCGTCATCGAGGTGCTGCGCGGGCGCGGCGACCTCCTCGACCGCTTCGCGAGCACGTTCCACCTCGCCGCCTGACCCGAGCCAAGAAGGCACGGCCACTCGCGACCGCAGCGGAGGGCACGACCGGGAAACCGGACACAGAAGCAGGGGTGCGCACAGAGTGTGCGCACCCCTGCTTCTGCTGCCCGTGGTCCGGTTGGTTCCGGTCAGAAGTTGATAGCGTCCCCAACACCGTCGTCCCAAACTCCTTCATAGGGGTCTAGGTCCCTGCCGAAAGTTCCTCAAAAATATTTCGGATTCCCGGGAACATTCCCGCCCCCGGCAGCATCAAACAAGCATGGAGTTCCGTCCGAAAGGAGGACTGACAATGGACGCTCTTCCTACAGGCTCTCCGAGGCTTCGCTCCAGCGCGGAGCAACTGTTGGACGAAATCGCGCCGCTGCTCGGGCTGTCGGGAGCACAAACGGTGGAAGAGGCCAGGCGTGCGCTCGCGACGCCGGCCCTCATTGCCGTGGCCGGCCGGGTGAACACGGGCAAGTCGACTCTGGTCAACAGCCTGATCAGCGCCAAGCTAGCGCCGACGTCAGCCCAGGAGGCCACCGCCTTACTGACGTATTACGTCTACGGCTCACCCTCTCGCGCTGAAGCCGCCCTGGGTTCCGGCCAGGTGGTTCCCATTCCGGTTACCGGGTCCGGGCCCGCCCTCGGGAACATCCGGCCGGAGACCGTCGATTTCCTGCGGGTCTATGTGCAGGCCGCCGCCCTGGAAAACAGCACGATCCTCGATACGCCCGGACTGGAGTCTGCGGTGACAGGCAACTCCGCCAGAACCGCGTCAGGGATGCTGGAAGAGCGGGAGTCATCAGTGGATCCGGATGTGTTGCTGTACCTCATCCGGGACGCCTTCCGCCCGGACGACGAGGAGTTCATTGCCGCGTTCAGGGCACGGCAGGGTGCCGGCCCGGACCGTCCAGTCATCGGACTGGTAGCCCATGCCGACAATTTCGGCGCCGGCCCGTGGCACACCGCTGACCCTATTGATGAAGCGCGCAAAGCCGCGGCCGACCTCGCCAAGCGCATGCCCCAACTGACCGCAGTCCTTGCGGTCTCGGGGCTACTCGCCGAAACAGCCAGAACCGGGGCCTTGCGGGAGCAGGATGTACGCAGTCTTCGCGTTCTTCGGGGCGTGGACGATGTGCACCTGCAGTTCAGGGACCAGCTTGGGCCGCCCCCGGGAGCACGCCTGGAGGACCTTCAAAGGCTCACCGGGCTGATCGGCTCCTACGGGCTCAGATTCGGGCGGGAACACTGCGACGGTGCCGGGACGCTGACGGAATGGCTGCTGGACCGCTCAGGTCTGGGCCGCCTCGAGCGCGTTCTGCACGAGGAAGTAACCGGGCCGAGCGAATGTGCCCGCGTCGATAAAATGCTGACAATGCTCCTGGCGGCCGGCCGCTCCCAATCCTGGCCGGCCGAAGCGCGGCACCTGATCGAATCGGCACGGCATGCACCTGCTTTCCACCGGTTGCACGAAGAAGAGGCACTGGCCCTGCTGCGGGGCTCCGCCCCGGACCACGCGTTGGTTCCCGTTCTGGAGGGGCTGCGGCAGGCGGACTGGCGCCCGCCGGCCATCGGCCCGGCAGTGCCCGAAAAAAACGGCTACCTGGAGCTGGCATCGCATTACCAGGCGATGGCTGGCACGGCATCGACCGGCGCCGAGGCCCGGGCCGCCCGGGTAATAGCCCGGTCGCTGCTCATCCGCTCCGGCACCGGCAGGACTCCGGCATGAGGCGCCCGGGATCAGGGAGTGCCCGAGCTGAGGGCCTCCTCGAAGGCGTGCCGGGCACGGTTGATTCTGGTCTTCACCGTGGCCACGGGCACGCCCTGGTATTCCGCGACCTGGGCATAGGTAAAATCGCACAGCTCCCGGAGCACGAGGGCCACCCGGAGGTCTTCGGGAAGGAACTTCAGTGTCTGCTGCACCAGGTCGGCGGCCGCGAGTTGCTCAGCGAAGTCCCGTTCAGGCGCGAAATTCTCGGGGATCTCGACGTCGGTGGCCCGCCGCGCGCGGATGACGGCCAACGCGGCGTTGGCCGCGATCCGGTATATCCACGTCCCGAAGCTGGAATCCCGGCGGAACCGCCCGATGCCACGCCAGGCAGCGAGCAGCGTGTCCTGGAGGGCGTCTTCGGCGTCGTAGGTGTTCCCGGTGACCCGCAGGCAGACGGACCAAATCATCGTCCGGTGCTGCGTCACCAAAGACTCGAAGGCGTGGGCGTCTCCGCCGATGGCCCTGTCTATGAGGAGCACTTGGCCCCCGTCTGCGTCCATAGTTCCCCCATATGGGTTCAGGTCGCAGTGCCCCCCGCACTAGCCGATAGTAGGGCCACTCTAGACCTGTCCGAAATGTTCAACCACCCCTACCCCAGAGAAATCTGAAATGAGCGACGAAATGCCTGAAATATCATTCAAGGAAATGCTGGTTGTTCCCGAGGGCCCGCCGGAATCCGTCTGGGAACGGGCCTTGGACGCTGCCTTCGCCAGTACCGAACAGGACGCCGTCCCGGACGACGAACCCCCGGATTCTGCCGGGCCAGGCAAGCTGCATGATCCGGGCGCGGACTTCCTGCAAACAGACGACGACGCCGGCGACTCCCACCCAACCATGCACGACGACAGCTCTGCGGGCGCTGCCTGGGATGACGGGAACGGGGTTCCCCACGCCGGCCACGATGACGGGGACGGACTCCCGGATGGCGGCCACGAATTTCCGGACGGCAGCGACGGATTTCCGGGCGGCAGTGACGGACTGACAGGCGGCGGCGATGACGTCGGATACTGAACCGCAGCAGCATTCCGCGTTGAGCGCGGCCAGGGCCGTGCTCAGCACATCCACCCGTCTGCTCCGGACCGCAGGCTATTCGGACGCTGCCGACCGCATCATCCGTCAAGCCACCGGCGCCACCGGAACTCCCGTCGTCGTATTTCTCGGGGAAAGCGGGAGAGGCAAATCCTCCCTGGTCAACCTGCTGGCCCCGGACCTGCACGGCGCCTTTTCGGGCTCCGACGGACAAGGACAGGCTCTGTACCGATTGGTGATCCCGGCGAAGGAGGACAACCCCGATGCCGGGGCCGTCTGGGTCTACCCCGATGGCTCACGTTCGGCGCCGGACCCGGAGGCGGCCGATCCCATTGGCGTTGAGCTGGAAACACGCGGCGGGTTACTGGGTGACGTGATTCTGCTCGATGCGCCCAGCGCGGGAGGCCTGGCGGCGCCCCAGTCGCTCTTAAATCTGAAGATCCTTGACGCGGCCTCCGCTGCGGTCTTTATCACCGACGCCGGTGCGCTGCTCTCGAGTGCCGAGATCGCCTATTTGGAGCAATGTTCCGCCCAAGTGGAATCGGTGGGCGTGGTCGTCACCAAAACGGATTTGTACCCGGCCTCCTGGCAGGACGTTGTGGCAGGAAATGAGGCCCTGATTAAGGCCCGTATTCCCCGGCTGGCCGAGTCATTTGTCATCGGCGTTTCGTCTGTCATCGCCAATGCGGCCAGCCCTTTGACGGATCCGCCGATGCGCGACGGCTTGCTGGACGCCTCCGGGCTCCCGCGGTTGGTTCAGGCCCTGAAGCGGGACCTCGCCCGCGCCGGCACCGCCCCCACAGCCAATGCCCTCCGCATGGCCCGCACCGCCCTGGACGCAGGCCGGCAGACCCGGTTCACCCAATTGGCCATTGCCGAGGCTCCCGCCGAAGCACGGGCGGGGATCATGGCCCAGAGGAAGCGGCTGTCCGAACTGAAAGACCAACAGCAGCGATGGACTTTGGATCTGGAACGGGACCTCGGGGACCTGCGTGCCGGGGTGATGCGCAAAGCAGTCTCAGCGCTTGACAGCTGGGCCGCCCAATGGCGAAGCCGCGTCCAGTCCACGCCAAGTCTGCGGATGGGAAAGATGGCGCAACAGCTCACGAGTGACATCTTCGCTGAACTCCTGGTGCTCCGCGCCGACCTCCTCGACGACGCCGAGGAACAGCTTGGCGAGCTGATGCATGGGTTGTTCCGCGACATTCCGCTCCCCGCGGTACTGAATGAGCTCCTGGGTGCCGGGGAGCGGCCCGCGGACACTCCCCATATGGGCAGCGAAAAGAGCCACACCGGATTTGACCCCACAGTTGCCATGTCCGTGGTCGTGGGATCCAACATGGGAAGGGCGGTCGCCGCTCTTGTTAGTAGCAGCGCGCTGACCGGTGGCGTTGTGCTGACCGGTGCCGCCGCCCTCCCAGTTGTCATTCCGGTTGCGGTGGTGGGGGCGGGCGGATGGTTTGCCGTCAACCGGTTCTTCCGCCAGAACATGCTGGAGAAGAACCGTCTCCAGACGGAAATCCCCAGACTGGCCCAGGCAGAGCGTGCGGTCATCACGGATTATCTGGACTCCCGTCTCCGCCACCTGAAACCTGAGATAGTCGTGGCTTACCGTGCCCAGCTGCAGGATTCCCTGGCCGGTTTACAGCAATTGATCCAGGAGAGCCAAGCCCAGGAGCAACTCTCCGCCCAGGCATCCCTACAGCGGATCGAAGCGCTCAAACACGAGGTGGCCCTGCTCGACAAACAACTGGCGGACATCGACGCGAGCCTGGCGAACCTCAGGCGCCCCTGACGGAATTCCTCGCCCTCCGGACCGTTGGAGCCATACACAGAGGGCTGCGCCCGGCCGACGTTCAGGTGTACAAAGATGGAACCATCTGAAACACCAACACACCTGAACCGGGTGAAGAGCGGATCCACAATGGAGAGAATCCCCTGGCGCTTGGCCATCGACTTTGGCACGTCGAATTCCGCTGCCGCCGTCGCGCAGGACGACGGCGGCCCGCATGCCCTGCGGTTGGGAGCCCGCGCGGACGCCATCCCTTCCTCTGTGGCTGCCTACAACGGCGAAATCCTCACTGGTGACGCAGCCCTTCAAATCTCGGGCATCTACCCAGCTGCCTTCGAACCAACGCCCAAGCGACGCCTGGGCGAGGAGGCAGTGGTGCTGGGCGGCGTCATCTGCGACCCCGTGGACCTTGTCGCGGCGGTGTTGGAATTCATCATGGGCCAAGCCACCCGGTTCGTGGGCGGCGGGTCACCGGCCCAGGTGGTTCTGACCCATCCGGAGGCCTGGGACGAATATCTGAAGGCACGACTGCGTGCGGCCGCCCTCAAAGCGGGCATACCGGAGGAGAGCATCGTCCTGATACCGGAGCCGGTGGCGGCTGGATGGCATTACGCGGCTGGCTCCGATATGGACCCTGGAACTCACGTGGCCGTCCTGGACTTCGGCGGCGGCACCTGCGACGCCGCCGTGCTGGAACTTGCGCAGACGCCGGACGGACCTGCTTTCCACGTCGTCGCGGCAGACGGAATCGATCCCTTGGGCGGGCACGACTTTGATGCCCAGCTGGAGACCTGGGTTTACTCGCAGCTCGCCGCTGACGGCAAGGACGAACTTCTCGACGGCCTGAAAGCGGAACATTCCGGCGCCGACAGGGCTCATCTGCGGGACCAGATCCGCGAGGCCAAACACGCCCTGAGCTTCCATGCCTCGGCCCCCATCGGCGTACGTTCAGGGCAGCACGAGTGGGTCTGCACGGTGACGCGCGCCGAGTTTGAGCAACTGATTGAACCGCAGCTGTCCCGGGCCGTGGACCTGGTCCAGCAGGTCATCCAGGAGGCGCTGCCTTCGGCCGAACAACTGCGCAAGGTATATCTCACGGGCGGATCCAGCCACATACCGGCCCTCCAGGCCAAGCTCAGCGAGATCCTGCCGATGAAGCTGGGGCTGATGGGCGATCCGAAGCAAGTCACGTGTATCGGAGCGCTGGAGGCACCGCCAGCCGCCGGGCGCATCGCGGACAGCAACGTCCCCGGGCTCCAGACAAAGGCACCGGCCCCGGAGCCCGCCGACAAGCAGGGCGCCAGCAAGCAGCCCGCCGACAAGCAGGGCGCCAGCCGAGGCAGGCGTTCCGGGATGCTCGTTGCAGGCGGGGTCGCTGCCTCGGTGGCTCTCCTTGCTGCAGTGTTCGCGCTGGCTTCCGGCGGGACACCGCAGCCGCCGTCGTCGTCGTCGTCAGCGGGATCCGTTGAGACAGCCGTGCGGCAGTGCGGCGGCAAGGAACGGCCGGACCTGCGGGAGGGCGAGTGCAACCTGCTGAACAACGTCAACAGCATCGGACGGGTGTCCCCTGACAGCTGCGTCCCCAAGAAGGACCTGGACGGAGCCAGCTACGGACTTACTTGTGACCCGAACGCCAACAGCAACTTCAGCTCCACCGAACGGCCGGCGGTGTACGTCTACGGCTACCCGTCCGTCGAGTCACTCAAAGCTTCGTTCGACGGCCTCATCCAGCGATTCAAGGCTGCCCCACGATCCGCGACGAAGCCTCCCGGATGGGAGACCTGGCACCTGGCCGGCGACACGACGCAGGCGCCCAGGGGCCGCGTCCTCAGCGCGTCGGAGGAGGGCATGAATTACCTGATCTGGACTGAGGAAGCGCCGCTCATGGAGATCTGGGCGGCCTCCCAGGACGCGGACGTCGCGAAGCTCTATGCATGGTGGAACAAGTAAGCCCCTTGGCGGGGACGGCCTTCCGCCGAGGGGCGGGGGTGTTAAGGCTTGCCAGGCACGACGAACTCCGTATGGAGCTTTTGGTCGAAATGGGCGGCGTCTGCGAGGAGATTGATTCCATCAACCTCGGCAGTGGAGCCCGGAAGTATGGACCCCACAATGGCGCACATCTCATCGATGGTAGCAATGGAGGTATTCTGTAACCTGGTCAGCAGCATGCCCGTCTTGATCCCTGCCTTGCTGGCTCCCGAGCCGGGGGTGACGGCCTTGACGTAGAGACCACCCTTAACTCCCGCGCCCGCCAGCAGGGCGTCGAGGGCAGGACCCCTGGTGCTGTCCAAAGCCGCGAAGTATCCGGGGTAATACTCTTCGACTGCCCATCCCATGTTGTTCGGGGAATCACCCTTGAGCAGCTTGGCGACGACCTCGCTCTTGGCCGAATCGCTCGATATCGAGTAGAACTGGCCCTGCGCCGGTTGACTCTGCGAGCCGAAGTAGGTCAGGGCGTTGATCCCCACGAGACGGCCATGGTGATCCAGCAAGGGACCACCGGAGTTTCCGGGGTTCACGGTGGCGCCGTGCTGGATGGTGTCCTTATATTCCGGCAACCCCGCTCCCCGCGCAGGCACCTTTATCGCGTTTACCAGTCCCGAGGTGATCAGCATTTTCTGCTCCGATTGGCTGGCGGTGCTCGGGTAGCCCAGGACCGTAACAGTATCTCCTGGCTTGACGTCAGCCGAGCTGCCGAAGATGAGGGCCTCCGCCTGCTTTGGCAGATCGGTCGAGAAGTGGACGACTGCAAGATCGGTGCACGGATCCGACCCAATCACGTGAAGGGCCGCCTTCTCGCCCGTGTTGAAGCGGCCGGAGATCGCCGAGAGACCCTCCACCACGTGCGCCGTGGTGACGCCCATCGCGCCTTCCTTGTCCACCAGAAAGCCGGTGCCAAATCCTATGAAATCGTCGGGCCGGCGTCCTTCGATCGAGAACACGGACCGTTCGCCGAGTGCGTACAGCTGCTGGGGGGTGGACTCGGCCGGATGCTGCTCGCCTGAAGGCAGCGGGTCAGCCGCCGCGAGACCGCCCTCCATATGATGCGAGACCCCGGCAGAACCTCCTGATGCGCTGGCTGACGCTGAGGCTGATGCTGAGGCTGATGGGCCCGGCGCGTTGCCTGGCTGGCACCCGGTGACTAGCAACGCCACGGCCCCAAACGCCGCAGCATACTTCGGAAGCGCCCGACCGTGCATGCATGGTTCCATGATTTCCTCCTGGAGACCGCTAGTTGGCGATGACTCATTATCACGTATCCGGCCCGCGACACAATAGGGCGCCAAGGCCCTGATGTAGCGCCCGCTCTGGCCCAAGGAAAACCCAAGGGCCGGCGGATAGCGCCTGGAGGATCGTCGGCAGCTAGGTCATCCCGGACTTTCCAGTCCGGAAGCTGCACGAAACCAGGGGGACCGGCATGTCGAATCTTTTGGAAGTGGACCACGCAGCACCACCGGAGCCGGGCACGCCCGAGCCGCCCGAGCGGCAGGGCCGCGGCGCCGCCGTCGGGCCTTATTGTTCGGCATCCTGGCGCTGGTGCTCATGGTCCCCGGGTCGGTTGGGGCCTACCTTTACTCGCTGGCGCACGTCTACGATTCCCAGACCGTCACGCTCCAGGACGCGTTCCCACCGGAGGCCGTCCGCATCCAGGCGCCGGAGGTCCCCGCCGGCGAAGCCAAAGCCATGAACATCCTGGTGCTGGGCAGCGACAGCCGCGACACATCGGCCGGGGCGGGGGCCAAGGCGGCGGAGTACAGGTACAGGCCGTGGTTCAGGTGCAGGTTGTCGGATCGGCCGTGATCGCGCCGCTGGCCTCGGGGGCGATGATGACAGCTCAGGCCAGACCCCCGGAGCGCACGCGCGAGGATCACCAATCCCATCCTTTGCATATATGCAATTTCTTGCCTAACGTTGCGTATATGCAAAACATCGTTCAGGAGGCCATCCGGCACTCCGGGTACAGCCGCAGTGAGCTCGCCCGCCGCGCGGGGGTATCCACCTCGACCGTGACCCGGATTGAGAAGGGCGCCTCAGATCCGACCCTGGGCATGGTCACCCGGATCCTCGCGGCGGCAGGGCTGCAGCTGCCAGCAGCGACCGAGCCGCTGTGCGATCCGGAGGCGCTGCGGGCCGCACGGTCCATCATCGGCGGCGTCACTGCCACTGCCCCGGATCACTCCGGCATGGCCGGCACCCTCATGCGCTGGGCGAGCCCGGATGGTTCCCCGCAGCCGCGCAAGCTGGCGCGTGAGGCCGGCGCCGCCGCCCCGCCACGGTTCCGGCCCGGTGTCACCCAGGCAACCTCCGACTGGAACTTCCTGCGGATCTGCTCGACCGTGTCCGCGACCCGCAAGGGCTGGGCCGTGAGTGGAGCCCCGGCCGCGACCCGGATAGGAGCCACAGAGGTGCCGGGCGGCCCGATCATCCTATACGTCGAGGAACCCCGCAGGGTCGCCACCCTGATCAACCGTCCCGGTGCGGCCGCGGCCGACATCATCGTGCTGCCCTTCGACGGACACAGTGAGGCAGGTGCCTGGAACGATGAAGGTGTCATCTGGGCGGATCCGATACAAATCATCCTGGACTGCTACGGCATGGCCGAGACCGCGGCACAGGCCGTTGAACTCACAAAAGACTGGGAGCCGGTCAATGACTGAGCCACCACGCTGGGGCGTAGGCTCCAACCAGTACAAGAAGCGACGGGGCCGCCCCCGCCTCAACGAACCCGCCCCTGACCTGCTGAACACTGCCGCGAAGGACCGGGAGCGGGAACTCGGCTTCGCATGGGACTCCGCCGCAATTCCCTGGCACTTGATGCCGGACATGGAAGTCCCCCGCGCTGTGGCCCGCTTCGAGGGTCAACTAGCCGGCCATGTCTGGGACGCCGCCGCGCTCGAAGGCAACCCATATACGCTCCCCGAGGTGCAGACTCTCCTGGAAGGCGTCACGGTCGGCGGCCACCGCCTCGATGACGAGCGGCAGGTCCTGGCCCTCGCCGCATCCACCCGGATGCTTCACGACATGGTCCAGGCCGGCAGCTTCGAGCCCGTAAAAGAGGTTTCCGACCGGCTGCACGGCGTCGTGGCGCCTCACGAAGCGATCGAGGCCGGGCACTTCCGCGGCGAAGGATCCGTCCGCGGTGGAGGAACGGTTAATCTCGGGGAAGCCGGAACGTTTTATGCGACCGGCTGCGAAGATGGCGGGGAAGCGCTCAGGGACGAATACGACCGAGGCAGGGCTTACCTTTCGACGCTCCAGAACCCAGTGGAGCGGGCCGTGGCGTACTTCTGCTTCGGCACCCGGCACCAGTTCTACTTCGACGGCAACAAACGCACCTCCCGGCTGATGATGAACGGCATCCTGATGGGCTCGGGGCACGATGCGATTTCGATCCCGTTCAGCCGGCGGCTCGAATTCAACCAGCACCTCATCGCGCTGTACGCGGATGCAAATGCCACCCCGCTGATGGAGTTCATCATCGACTGCCGTCCGCCGGGCTGACCCTGTCCTTGCCGACCCCGCCGCCTGACCCCACGAACCAACGAAAATGCCCACCAGCGGTCCCGCCGGCGGAGAGCGCCGTCATCGTCGGCCAAAGGAAAACCCAAGTTCCCCCGGATAGCGTCTGGAGGATCGTCGGCAGCTAGGTCATCCCGGGCTTTCCAGTTCGGAAGCTGCACGAAACCAGGGGGACCGGCATGTCGAATCTTTTGGAAGTGGACCACGCAGCACCACCGGAGCCGGGCACGCCCGAGCGGCAGGGCCGCGGCGGGACCGCCCGCCTGAAGCGCCGCCGTCGGGCCTTATTGTTCGGCATCCTGGCGCTGGTGCTCATGGTCCCCGGGTCGGTTGGGGCCTACCTGTACACGCTGGCGCACGTCTACGATTCCCAGACCGTCACGCTCCAGGATGCGTTTCCGCCGGAGGCCGTCCGCATCCAGGCACCGGAGGTCCCCGCCGGCGTAGCCACGGCCCTGAACATCCTGGTGCTGGGCAGCGACAGCCGCGACGCATCGGCCGGGGCGGGGGCCAAGGCGGCGGCCGGGACCGCCTCCAACCAGCGCTCGGACACCCTGATGCTGGTCCATATCCCCGCCGACCGCTCGCAGATCTACAGCATCTCGCTGATGCGGGACCTCTGGGTCACCATCCCGGACCATGGCGAGGCCAAGATCAACGCCGCACTGGCCTACGGCGGTGTGCCGCTGGTGGTCCAGACCGTGGAGTCCCTGCTCCAGCAGCGGATCGACCAGGTGGTCAGCATCGACTTCGCCGGATTCAAGGCACTCGTCGACGCCCTGGGCGGGGTCAAGGTGGATGTCAAGGTGCCGTTCACCGCCGTCAGGGCCACCAGCAGCTACGTCTTCAAGGAGGGGCCGAACACCCTGAACGGGGCCAAGGCGCTGGCCTTTGTGCGCGAACGCTACGCTTTCGCCGACGGCGACTACCAGCGGGTCCGCAACCAGCAACTGCTCCTGAAGGCCGTCATGGCCAAGACCTTCGACACAGGCGCCCTCCGAAACCCGGCCACGCTGCAGAAGGTGCTCAGCTCGGTGTCCCCCTATCTGAGCGTTGCGCCGGCACTGGACCCCGTGGAGGCCGGCCGCCTGGCCTTCAGCCTCCGGGATGTCCAGAGCCAGGATGCCGTCGCGTTCACGCTGCCCACCGCCGGAATCGGCACCTCCGCGGACGGCCAGTCCATCGTCCTGCCGGACTGGGCTGCCATCGAGGAGATCAAGGCTGCGCTGAGCGGGGATAGACTGGGCGACTATGCCGCAGCCAAGAGCCTCGGAAACGGAAACTAGGGGCGACGCCACGTCGTTGCCCATCCGGATCCTCACCGTCTGCACCGGCAACATCTGCCGCTCCCCCGTCGCCGAGCGCCTGCTCCAGGCCGGGCTCGACCAGGTGACGCCGGGCGCCTTCCGCGTGCGCAGCGCCGGGACCCGCGCCATGGTGGGCGAACCGGCCCAGCCGGGCTCCGCCAGGATCATCACCGCCTATGGCGGAACGGCCGAAGGCTTTGCGGCCCGCCAGCTGACTCCGGCGATCCTGCGCGACACCGATCTGGTGCTGGCGATGGCCGCCCGGCACCGCGGCGAGGTACTGCAGCTGGATCCGTCCCTGCTCCGGCGGACCTTCACCATCCGTGAATTTGCCCGGATGCTGGACGCCCTGGAGGAGCGGGAGGCGGGGCAGCGGGACTCGACGCCGTCGTCCGCGGCTGATCTGGGTGCCTTGTGGCGGGGACTTCCCGCGCGGGCCGCGTCCGTCCGGCACCTGGCGCTCGCCGCGGAGCCTCGCGACAACGACGTCGTCGACCCCTACCGCCGCGGCGAGAACGTGTACCTGCAGATGGAGGATGAGCTGGCGCCGGCCCTCCTCACCATCCTGCGGTTCGCCCGCCTGCACGGCTGACAATCCCCCGGCCGGTCAACTCCCGGCACACTGCGGCAGTCAGCCGGCGGCGCCGCGCCGGCCGGACGGCGCCACGCCGTCGGGCATTCCGGCGGTGAGGGGAGAGGCCCGGAAGCCCTTGACGATGAGGTAGATGCCCAGCGACGCCTCCCAGAGGAACTCCGGGACCGTGAAGATTCCCGACCACACCGAGACCTGGTCATAGAGTCCGAACAGCACCGCGATCCCGGAAGCAAAGACGAGGGGGCCGCCGATGAGCCCCAGCAACGCCATGGGCCGCGGCACGAGGCCGGACCGGTACATCAGGTATCCCAGCAGCAGCCCGTTCCCGAAACCGGCAAGCAGCCCGGGCCCCAGCAGGAAAGTCGAGCCGTGCAACGCGACCAGCGCGTGGCCCGCGGCGAGGAGCGGTGCGGCATCTGCGCCCGGACCTGCGGCGAAGTCCTGCCGCAAGGTGACCACCGAAAGGACGCTGAGGATTCCGACGGCGATGATGGTGGACTCGACGATGCGGGAAGCGACATAGCCCAGGGCGATGCCTTCGCTTTGCCGCCTGAGGATGGGAAACAGCACGACGGCGGTGCCGATGTTGGCGGCGGCCACGACGATCTCCAGGAACGCGCCCAAGGCCACCTGCGTGTCGGCGCCGGGCCCGAGGATGTAGTTGGGGTCGTTCAGCAGAGGGCCGTAGAGAAGGGCCCCGGGGATCGAGAAAACGATGGTGATGATGAACAGCACGCCGGTAATGAGCGCGGTCTTCCTGGTGAAGTTCACGTCGAGTCCTCCGGTGACGAGTCGACGACCGGAGCCGACGCAGATGGATCACGGTTTGGAAGTCACCGGTCCCGTGACGCTCCACCGCCCGAACGGGCCGCTGGTGTGGCTGTGCTGAGTAATTCCCGTGGCCCTGCCCCGGATTCTTTCGAGCGTACGCGCATCCCCCTCACAAAGAGAGGCCTGAGGTACGGCCCACCCGCTATTCCTCCGATCCCACCCCGATGCCGACCGGCCTCGAGGGCCACTACTTCGCCACGCGCCTCCACGGGCGGCTGGTGGCCGGGGCGTCGAGGACCCGCCACATTGGAGTGTCAATTTCGCCGTCCGCCGGGGGCACTTTGACACGGACTCGCCGCATTCCGGCGCGAAATCGCCGGTTACGGGCCTCAAAGTAGCCCCGGACGGCGCCGCCGGCCTGGTCGCCAGCCTGAGGGCGCGGGCCATGCGGCGGCAGCGGTCAATGTCAGCCGATGAGTTCGGCGCGTTCCTTGACGGCGTTGACGTAGCCGGTGCAGTCCTGTCCCATGTCCGGCACAGCCCTCCCGATCAGTCCGATCAGGGGGCCGCTGAAGTCCTCCCGCACCCGCAGGTGGGTCTTTCCTCCCTGCGGTGAAAGGGTGAACGTCCGCACGCCCGTGAACAAGCTCAGGGGCAGGCCGCCGGTCCAGGTCATCACCTCGCCGGGGATCTGCCGGACACGCAGGCGGAAGGTCCGGTTTCCGCCGGTCCGGGTCCGGATTCTGATGGTGCCGCCGTTGCGCACCTGTCCGTCGATGCGGGTGATGCCGGAGGCCCAGACGGTGAAGTTGCCGGCATCGGTGATGATGTCCCACACGGTGGACGACCGGGCGTAGATCATTGCCTCTGCCTCAAAGGATTTCATAGCCGAAGAGTACCGAGCGCAGTTGACGACCTTGGTTGAACTTCGGGCGGCGCGGGTGAACATCACACATACGGTCCGTGAAGTGGCAGGTCAGTGGCGCAGCCGGATGTCCAGCGCTTTTTTCTTGACGGCTTTGCGGTAGCGGGCTTCGGTGTCGCGGGCGATGCGCTCTTCGATCTCCAGCAGCCCGGCGTAGCTGCGGGCGGTGTCGGGGGGCAGGTCCGGCCCGGCGGCGAGGCGGGCCAGGAGGGACCGGGCCATGACGCTGTCCTGATGGTCGCCGAGGATTTCCTGCAGCCGCCGGGCGGATTTTGCCAGTCTGCGGGCGCGTTTTCCGTGGATGCCGGCGACGGATTCGCCGGCATGCCTGAGCCGTTTGGCGTCTTTGCGGACCTGGTGCAGGGCGGCGTCCCGCAAAGCCCCGGCCGGGGCCCGCGCCGCGGCTTTGCGGGCGCGGGCCAGGCGTCTGGCTGATTTGTCAACCAGTCCGGCTGTCACCTTGCGGGCGGGCCGGGACGCCAGGTGCGTGGCGGGCGGGTGGTCGCGGAAGTCTTCGAGGCTGTCCAGAAGCCGGTAGTACCGGCCCGTCCCGAGCGCCGTGATGACCTTTTGGTAGCCGGCGTCGTAGGCGGCGCCGAGCTCGTGGTCGAGCGGCCCGGGGAGCGACCCGGAGCTGCCCTCCTTCGGCAGCTCGCCGAGATGTTGGCGGAGGCGTTCGCGCATGACTTCGGCGTCACGTGCGCCGCCCAGGATCCGTGCCAGCCATTTCAGTTCGTCGCCAAGTTTTTTGACCCGGGACGCGTCGAAAAGCTTGCGGTAGGTTGCCAGGGCGGAGCGCATCCGGCGGGTCGCGGATCGCATCTGGTGAACGGCGTCCGGGGTCTCCTGCCGCACTCCCGGGTCATGCGTGAACAGTTCCGTGATCCGCTCATCCAGGTAGGCGGTCACGACGTCGGCTGCCGGTCCCTTCTTCCGCGGCTTCCGCGGCGGTCCCGTGCCGGTGCCGCGTTCGGGCGGCCAGCCGCCACCGATCGCCCGTGCCAGCTTGGAGGCATGGCCGGAGCGGCGGGCCCCGGTGCGGGTGAGGGTCTCTTGGGCGGCCGCGAAGAAGCGTTCCGCGCCGTGGACGAGTTCGATCTCCCATTCACGCCAGTGCTGCTCCGCCTGTGCCGGGTGCAAGGTTTCGGCGTCGACCTGGTCGTCGGCGAAGTCGGCCAGGTGCTCGCCTCCCGGTGCGTACAGCCGGTATGTGGTGCGCTGCGTGGTCAGACGTGCGACGGGCATGAGGTCTTCGCCGCGGGTGTACACGTGCAGGTGGTCTTTCAGCTCCTCCGGCACGGTGTCTGGCCGGCCCAGCGGCGCTTGGATTTCCTGGCGCCGATCCTCTCCGGCGGGGAGTTTGAGGTGCCATCCGTGGTCGGCTCCGCCGGTGCGACGCCGGAGGGTGATCCGGCGTGCGGCGAGGGCCAGGGTGGGGGTGTCGAAGTAGACGGCCTCAAGATGATCCGACACCGGTTCCGCGACCCGTTCGACGCCCGGGATGTCCGACAGCGCCGGCAGCGGGGTGGAGGTGTCGGCGTCGTATTTTTGCTCGTTTTCAACCTGCCCGGGGGATGCCATGGCTGTCAGGTATCCGCCCCGGTTGCGCCTTCAAGCGTCGAGGAGGCGAAGATTGCGGCGGCGACGTCCTCGCGGAGGTAGTACTGGCGGCGTTCCTGGGGTATCAGGCTGCCGCGGACTACGTAGTAGCCGCGGCCTTCACCGGGTCCGCCCGCTGCACGGTCAATAGCGTCCAGGATGCCCCGGTCCAGGGACTGGTCCGGGCCGCGCTGCCGGAGCACGACCAGGTCCTCCGGGAGCAGCGAATCGATGAGCCCTTGAATGTCAGTCATTCTCCGCTTCCTTGCCGGCACCGCTGAACGTGGTGTGGTTTCCCCCGCGGGCGAGTCCGGGGGTGCCTGGGCCGGTTGCGTCCTCCCCGATTCTAGGGGCAGGCCCCCGGCATGCAACAGGCCTTGTTTTCGTGCAGGACGGGAGGTAGAGGGCTGCGAGAACAGGCCGCCTCGGAGCGCGAACGTACACTTGGGGCCCCGAATTCGCTGATTTCGGGGCCCCAAATGTCCGTTCGCTCATGGCTGCAGGTGGCGACAGGCGCGGGCGTCAGCCGGCGATGGCGGCTAAATCGCCGCTTGGGATGGCGGTTTCTGCGTCCCAGGTAAGGAGCCGGTCCCCGAGGTCGTCGTCGGCGGGTTCCTGATGGGTCAGGGCGGTGGCGTGGGCGACGACGTCGGCAAGTCTGCCGCTTCGTTCGAAGGCCTCCCGCTGCCGGGTGGCCCCCGTGCCGTGGCTGAGGATCCGTTGCAGGGACTCCGCGGCGTAGGCTCCGTCCCCGGACTCCGCCAGGGCGTCGCCGACGTGGTCGTGGAGTGCGGTGAGGACATTTCGTGCGGTGTCCGGCCTGTGCGTTACCGGGTGGAGCAGCTCCCCGTGCATGCCGAACCGGCTGGCCCGCCAGGCACCCTGGCGCAGGACGGTTGCGGGAACCATGTCCGGCGGCTGTCCGGCTTCCCACTCCCGTGCCGCGGTCTCCACCAGAGCCCGCACCAACGCGGCGATCAGGGCGGCGTCCCGGGCATCCAGGCAAACATCGGATACCCGGACCTCGACGGTAGGGTGCCGGGCGGACAAGCGCGCGTCAAAATCCGGGCTGGAGACGACCCCGGTGGCCGAGAGGTCCGCCACCAATGAGTGATATGCCCGTGCCGATCCGAAGACCTCCGCCGGCCCGGCAGAGGACCACCGGTTCCAGGCCTGGGTGCGGAAACTGGCGTAGCCGCTCTCCGTGCCGTTCCAGAACGGTGAATTCGAGCTCAAGGCAATAAGCGGCGGCAGCCAGGCCCTGATCCGGTCCAGGACCGCGACTCCTTCCTCATCCGAGCCGACTGAAACGTGAACGTGGAATCCGCAGGTCAGCTGCTCCCGGGCAGTCATGGCAAACTTTTCGATCAGCGCGTCGTAACGGTCGTTGCGGGTGTGACGTGGTGCGACCGGCACCGGGGACGTGGCGAGGGCAGCGATCCGTCCACCCGCCTTCCGGGCCAGCGCGTCGGCATAGGTGCGGCCAGCCCTTATCTCGGCGGCGAGGCCGCTCAGAGTGCTGTGCGGGCGGGTGATGACTTCAAGCTGTTCCTGCTGCAGCTCGACTGCCAGAACCGGGAGCGGAGAAGGGCGGTTCACTACCGGCCGGCCGGGGTCATGGAGGCGCAGCAGCTCTGCCGCCAAGGGCAGGGCGCTGCCGTTGTAGGGATCCACGATCAGAAATTCTTCCTCGACACCAAAAGTACGCACATGATAAGTGTGGGCCACGAAAGCACCGGCGACGGACCACAGGCGACACCGACACCCGCCCAGCCGTCGCTGTTAGACTGCGGTCGATGGTTCGGCGAGGATTCGGCGAGGCCGGAAGGAGGCCCGGGATGACCCAGACGGGGAGGCCGTGGTCGCCTAAGGACCAGTGGTGGGTCCGGGAGAATCTGCGGGAGTCCATTGACCATCTGGTCGAGCTGGGATACACGGTGCGCGGAGGTCAGGGTGAAGACCCGGAGCTCGTCAATCCCGGGGGCTCGGCGGTGGAGACGTGGCGGGAGGGCTACCCGTACGACGAACGGATGTCCCGCGAGGACTACGAGCTGGAGAAGTACCGGCTGCAGGTCGAGCTGCTGAAGTTCCAGTACTGGGGCCAGGACCACGGCCTCAGGCAGGTCATCGTCTTCGAGGGCCGCGACGCGGCCGGCAAAGGCGGGACGATCAAACGCTTCACCGAGCACCTGAACCCCCGCTCGGCCCGGGCCGTGGCGTTGGGCACGCCGTCCGACCGTGAACATGGCCAGTGGTACTTCCAGCGCTACATCCAGCATTTGCCCACGGCCGGGGAGATCGTGATGTTCGACCGCTCCTGGTACAACCGGGCCAACGTGGAGCGCGTCATGGGCTTCTGCACGGACGAGGAATACCGGATCTTCATGGGGCAGGCACCGGAGTTCGAGAAGATGCTGGTGGACTCCGGGATCCACCTGACCAAGTTCTGGTTCTCGGTGACCCGCCACGAGCAGCGTACCCGCTTCGCGATCCGGCAGATCGATCCGGTGCGGCGCTGGAAGCTCTCGCCCATGGACCTGGCCTCCCTGGACCGGTGGGCGGACTACACGGAAGCCAAGGAAGCGACGTTCCTGCGCACCGACACGGACCACGCGCCCTGGATCACCATCAAGTCCAATGACAAGAAGCGGGGGCGGATCAACGCCATGCGCTTCTTCCTCAACCAGTTCGATTATGGGGACAAGGACACCTCGGTGGTCTACGAGCCGGACCCGCTGATCGTCCGTCGCGGCCGCGACGCCGCCGGCGACTGAGGTGCTTGAAGACCGGGCTGCGGTCCAACGGCAGGAGTCGCTTCCCGAGGTCGCGAGAGCGCTCAAAGTCTTCGAGGATTCTATGGCGTCGGAGCCGGAAGCAACGATCTTCCATGTCTCCTCCTCGGAGCCCTGGACGGGCTGAAGCCCACCAGGGCGTGACCTGCGTACCGCGGTGCCGGCGGCGCGTCCCCGCATAGGGCCCTGCGCCTCTGTGCTGCGCACTCCCGCGGTGATAGCGTCCGCTCATGGGAGACCCTGCGGACCCGTCCGCGTCTGGACAGCCGGCGCCGGCGCCCGGGAACGGACGACGACGGCGGACCCTGGTGGCTGCGATCGCGGCGGTCCTGCTGGTGCTCGCCGTCGTCGTCGCCGCGTACGTCCTCGGGCGGCCGAAAACCGAAACCGCCGCTCCGGCCGGAACCGCCCCGCCGGCTGAAACCGCCGCTCCGGCGGCAACCCCCACACCCACGCCCACCGGATCGCCGGAACCTCCCGCCGTCGCGCTTAACATCCTGCTGGTGGGCAGCGACAGCCGGGGCAATTTCCGCGAGGAGGAGGCCAAGGCGGCGGCCGGCGGCTTCGCCGACCAGCGGTCGGACGCCCTGGTGCTGCTCCACCTCCCCGCGGACCGGCAGAAGGCCTACGGCATTTCGATCATGCGGGACCTCTGGGTGGACATCCCCGGCCGCGGGGCGTCGAAGATCAATGACGCCCTCAGCTTCGGCGGGATGCCGCTGGTGGTGCGGACCGTGGAAGCCCTGCTCGGTGCCCACATCGACCACACCGTCATGATGGACTTCGCGGGCTTCAAGGGACTCACCGACGCGCTCGGCGGGATCGAGGTGGACGTCAAGCGCCCGTTCACCTCCACGCATGACTCGAAGCACGACTTTCCGGCTGGCGTGAACCAGCTCAACGGCGCCGCCGCGCTGGAATTCGTCCGCGAACGGAAGGCCTTCCGCGACGGTGATTTCCAGCGAGTGCGCAACCAGCAGAGCTTCCTGCGCTCCGTGCTGGCCAAGGCGGTCAAGGACGGCGCCCTGACCAGCCGGGACTCTGTACGCCAACTGGTCAGCACGGTGCTGCCGTATGTGTGGCTCGATCCCGGCTTCACCGCGCAGAACCTCGAAAGCCTGGGCCTCAGCCTGCGCAGCATGGGTCCGGAAAACGCCGTGTTCTTCACGCTCCCCACGGCCGGGACGGGCACGAGCCGGGACGGTCAATCGATCGTGCTGCCGGACGCGGCAGCGATCGCGGCCGTGGCCGGCGCGCTGCGCGAAAACCGGCTCGGCGAGTACGTGGCGGCCAACCGGCTGCAGGGCGGCAACTGAGGCCAACGGCCGGGTCCCCAGGCGGCTGGCTGCCGCCGTCCTAGGCTGCCAGCCCCAGGGCCTCCCGTGCGCGAACTGCCGCCCGGGCGCGCGCTGCCGACCGGGACCCAGCCCGAATTCGGCCCGGAGTTCCGGCACCAACCGGGGCCCCGGCGTCGGCCCCGGCTCCGGCGTCGAAAGCGTCGGCGTCGAAAGCGTCGGCGTCGAAAGCGTCGGCGGGAGCCACGATGCTGAGCCGGCACTCCGACTGCATCGGATCAATGGCGGCGGGCAGGTGGTGGGAATCCGAGCAGGCCTGCAGCTGCTCCATGGCGGCCGGTTCCACGCGGGCGTGGCTTACATCCACCACCAGGCGCAGGCCTTCCCGCAGGTGGTTGGCCCGCTTCACGACTACATACAGGGCCTGGAGGCTTCTCGCCGTCACGTGCCCCTGGGCTGACACCTCTGCCTGTCCGCAATCTAGGTCGAGCCGGACAAGAACTCTCAGCTTGTCGTTCAAATGCTTCCCCTGTTCGTGCATTTCGTAACCGGCCGCGACGCTGCGACCGCACCCCAGCCTAGGGAGGGGATGTGACGCACGCAACAGTTGGCGTCATATCGGAAAACCATGCGTTATGAACGGCACTGACTGTTGAAGGACCCGCCAGACTGCTGTAGAGGCCGGTAGCGAACGCGGGCCGCGCGCCGCGGAATAGCTTTATATATTGGGTCCATGACCCAGACTCCTACGCAGCCTTCCCCGCAGCCTCCCGTCGCCCGGAAGGTTCCCACCGTACGCACCCACCACGGCGACTCCTTTGAGGACAACTACGAGTGGCTCCGCGACAAGGAATCCGCGGACGTAGTGGAGCTGCTGAAGGCCGAAAACACCTACCAGGAAGCGGTGACCGCCCACCAGGAACCCCTGCGCGAGGCGATCTTCCAGGAAATCAAGGGCCGCACCCAGGAGACGGACCTCTCCGTGCCCAGCCGCAAGGACGGCTGGTGGTACTACACGCGCTCGGTGGAGGGCAAGGAATACGGCATCCACTGCCGCGTCCAGGCCCGGGACACCGGCGACCGCGTCGCGGACTGGACTCCCCCCGCCGTCGAGGTCGGCGTCGGAATCCCCGGCGAGGACGTCCTGCTGGACGGCAACGTCGAGGCCGAGGGCAAGCCGTTCTTCGCCGTCGGCGGCTCCGCGGTGACCCTCGACGGGACCCTCTACGCCTACGCCGTGGACAACGCCGGCGACGAGCGCTTCACCCTGCGGATCAAGGATCTGCGGACCGGCGGAATGCTTCCCGACGTGATCGAGAACGTCTTCTACGGCGTCTCCTTCTCCCCCGACGGCACCCGGATCTTCTACACCGTGGTGGACGATGCCTGGCGCCCCCACCAGGTGAAGTCGCATGTGCTGGGCACGCCCGTCACCGAGGATGAGGTGATTTACCAGGAGGACGACGTCGCCCTGTGGCTGGGCTTCGAGCTCTCCGCCGACCGGCGCCACCTCGTGCTGAGCATCGGCTGCTCCGAATTTTCCGAGACCCGGCTGCTGCGCTTCGACGCGCCCGACGCCGGGCTGGCCACCGTGATTTCCCGCGAGGAACGCATCCTGTACGACGCCGAGCCGTTCCTCCTGGCCGGCGCCTCCGGAGAAACGGCCGAGCGGATCCTGCTGACCCACAACAAGGACGCCATCAACTCCATGGTCTCGCTCGTGGATCCGGCCGAACTCGCCAAACCGGTCGCCGAGCAGCACTGGAGCACCGTCGTCGCGCATTCCGACGACGTCCGTGTCAACGGCGCCGGCGTCACCTCCACGCACCTGGTGGTCTCGGTCCGCAAGGACACGATCGAACGGGTGCAGGTCCTGGCGCTGGCCGGGCTGGGCACACCGGAACAGGGCGCCCCCGTGGAGCCGGCCTTCGACGAGGAGTTGTACACGGCCGGCGTCGGGGGTTCCGATTACGAGGCCCCCGTGATCCGGATCGGCTACACCTCCTACTTCACGCCGTCCCGGGTGTACGACTTCGTGCTGCCCGCGGGGGACATGCCCAGCGGCGAACTGCTGTTGCGCAAGGAAAGCCCCGTGCTGGGCGGCTACTCGCCGTCGGACTATGTGGCCACGCGGGAATGGGCGACGGCGGCGGACGGGACCCGGATCCCGCTCTCCGTACTGCGGCACGCCTCCGTGGCGCGCGACGCCACGGCGGCCGGCCTCGTCTACGGCTACGGATCGTACGAGCTGAGCATGGATCCGGGCTTCGGCATCCCCCGGCTCTCGCTGCTGGACCGCGGCGTCGTTTTCGTGATCGCCCACATCCGCGGCGGCGGGGAACTAGGCCGGCATTGGTACGACAACGGCAAGAAGCTGCACAAGAAGAACACGTTCACGGACTTCATCGCGGCCACCGACTGGCTGGCTGACTCGGGATGGGTTTCGCCGTCGCGGATCGCCGCGATGGGCGGTTCCGCGGGCGGCCTGCTGGTGGGCGCCGTCGCCAACCTCGCGCCGGAAAAGTACGCGGCGATCGTGGCCGCGGTGCCGTTCGTGGACGCCCTGACCACCATCCTGGACCCCGAGCTGCCGCTCTCCGCGCTGGAGTGGGAGGAATGGGGCAACCCGATCACGGACCCCGAGGTGTACGCGTACATGAAGTCGTACACGCCGTATGAGAACGTCCGGGCCGTTGCCTACCCGAAGATCGCCGCCGTCACCTCGTTCAATGACACGCGGGTGCTGTACGTGGAGCCGGCCAAATGGGTGCAGCGACTGCGCGAACTGACCACCGGCAGCGAGCCGATCGTGATGAAGATCGAGATGGACGGCGGCCATGGCGGCGCCTCGGGCCGGTACGTGCAGTGGAAGGAGCGGGCCTGGGACTACGCGTTCGTCGCCGATTCCCTGGGCGCCACCGAACTGCTTCCCGGCGCCGGCCTGAAGTAGCCTCGAACCCCGCATCGATTGCTCCGCAGCGGCCCTTTTGAGTCCCCATACGGGCCGCTACGGAGCACTCGATGCGGGTGTGGGGCGGGGTGCGGCGCGGGGCGCAGCGCGGGGCGCAGGTGGTGGCCCAAAACGCTCAACACGCTTACCATTGAGGCCCGGCCTGCTGGTCGCCAAACCACCGCGGGGCCGCCCGAGCCAAGGAGCACACATGTCGCTGAGCAAGGGAACACCTGCGGAATGGAACACGCCCCCGGGTCCCGCCCTCCTGGCTGAGATGAAGTAACGCCATGGCCGGGCAGCACCACGAGGTCCTCATCATCGGTGGCGGCAGCGCCGGGATTTCCCTGGCGGCGCGCCTCCAGCGCTACGGTGTCAGGGACGTGGCCGTGGTGGAGCCCAAGGACCACCACCTCTATCAGCCCTTGTTCTCCCACATCGCCGGAGGGCGGGCGAAGGCGTCCGAGGCCGTCCGGACGCAGGCCTCGGTCCTCCCCCGCGGCGTGGAATGGATCTGGGACAGCGCAGTGGGCATCGACCCGGCGGGCAATACGGTGTCGCTGGCCTCCGGCGCACGGGTGGGGTTCGGCCATCTGGTGGTCTGCCCCGGCCTGCAGCTGGACTGGGACCTCATTCCCGGTCTGGCCGAGGCCGTGCATTCCCCCTTCGGTGCGTCCCACTATGAATTCAGCCTGGCGCCCAAGGCCTGGACGCTGCTCAGCGGGCTGAAGGCCGGCACAGTGGTCTTCACCATGCCCTCCGGCCCCATCAAATGCGGGGGCGCCGCCCAGAAACCCATGTACCTTGCCTGCGATTACTGGCGGGAGCAGGGGGTTCTGGACGACATCCGGGTGGTCATGGTGCAGCCCTACCCCACGGTGTACGGGGTCCCGGGCATCGATGAAGAGCTGAACCGCAAGATCGCCGAGTACGGCATCGAACTGCGCTGCAACAGCGAACTCATCTCGGTGGACGCCGCGGGACAAACAGCGCTGATCCGGGACAACACCACCGGCACCACCGACGAGCTGCGGTACGACGTGCTCAATGCAGTCCCGCCGCAGTCGGCCCCGGACTGGCTCAAGGCCACTGACCTGCCGGCACCGGGCGACGCCGGAGGGTTCGTGGAGGTGGACCCGCAAACCCTCCGGCACGTGCGTTTTCCGAACATCTGGTCCCTCGGGGATGCCGCGGGTACCACCAACTCCAAGTCCGGGGGCGCCCTGCGCAAACAGACCCCGGTGCTGGCCAAAAACCTGGTTGCGGCCCAGGACGGGAAACCGGTGACGGAGAAGTACAACGGGTACTCCGTGTGCCCGTTCACGGTGTCCCGCTCCACGGTCGTGTTCGCCGAGTTCGACGACCAGTACCGGCCCATGCCCACCATCCCGAAGGTGCCCACCTGGAAAGAGAGCCGGGCATCCTGGGTGGTGGACCGCGACCTCTTCCCCCAGGTCTACTGGAACCTGATCCTCAAGGGCCGGGCTTAGGGTTTCCCGCCGGCGCATGGGAGCCCGGCGGCTCCGCCCGGCGCCCGATTGCCGGCCTCAGTACCCGGGGCTGGTCTCGCCGCGCCCCGCCGGGCCCCGTTTGCCCTTCCCGCGGGCATCCGATTGACGAATATGGCCGCAATGAAGTCGTCATTGCGGCCATCTTCGTCAGATCGCCGGTGACTGAGCCCATGGTCGGAGATTGAGCCCGTCGAAACCGCCGCGGATTAGGGCCTGGTCTCGCCACCGACACCGGATTGCCGGATATGGCCGCCAAGAAGGACCCGATTGCGGCCATTTCCGTCATATGGCCGGAGTGAGAGCACGCCGCCGGTGTGGAATAGCCTCGAAACCCCATCGAGTGCTCCGTAACGGCCCTATTGAGTCCCCATAAGGGCCATTGCGGAGCACTCGATGCGGGTGTGGGGCGGGGTTCGATGCGGGTGTGGGGCGGAGTTCGAGGCGGCGCGGGGTGTGGGGCGGAGTTCGAGGCGGCGCGGGGTGTGGGCCGGCCCGACCCAGCTCCGCGCCGTAGCCAGGCGGGCACCCGATTGCCGGATATCGCCGCCCTCTCCGCGCGAACGAGCATTTCAGGCCCGGAAATCGCCGTTTCGCGGGCCTGAAGTGCACGTTCGCGCGGGCCGGTAACGGCCATTGCCGTCAAATCGCCGTGGCCTTCCATTCCCGGGCCCATTCCTGGGCGAGGACGGCATAGACCACTTCCGTGGCCCACCGGCCCTTGTAGTGCCACTTGTCCACCTGCGTTGACTCCAGCCGCATGCCGAGGCGTTCGCAGAGCGCGGCCGAGGCGGTGTTCAGGGCATCGAGCCTGGCCTCGATCCGGTGGAAGCCCAGCTCCTCGAAGCCGAGCCGCAGCAGTGCCCCTGCCGCTTCCGTGCCGATGCCTCTTCCTCGGGCTGCCGGGGCCAGGCTCCAGCCGATCTCGGCCTGCCCGCGGCCGGGGAGCCACTTGAGGACCACCTCGCCGAGCAGCCCGGGCGCGTCCGCGGCTTCGATGGCCAGGCAGACCCAGTCGCCTTCCCTGCCGAACGCGAAGTTGGCGTAGCGGCCTACCAGCTCCATGGACTGCGTGTAGCTCTTGGCGTCGCCGGGCAGGAACCGGGCGGTCTCCGGCAGCGAATGGTACGCGTGGTAGGCGTCCAGGTCCCCGGCCTCGAAACGGCGCAGCACCAGCCGCGCCGTGCGCAGGGGCAGGGGCAGCTGAAGTTCCCTCATGGCCCCACACTACCCATCGGCTGCTCCCCACCGGCCCCCTCGCCTCGCAAGCTCGGCCAGGGAACCCTGCCGGCGTGGGCCCAAACGGCCGTTTTCAGCCGTCAAGAGGGCCGTTACGGAGCAGCCGATGAACGATTGAGGATGAACGGCTGACGACGTCGGCGGTGGCCTCCGCGATCGCACGCTCCTCGTCGGTGGGCACCACCAGCACCGGGATGGCCGAGCCGGCGGTGGAAACCACGCGCGGCTCCGCGGAACGGACCCGGTTGGCCCCGGCGTCGAGCTCCACGCCGAGCGCGCCCAGCCTGTCCGCCACGAGCGCCCGGAACTGGTGCGAGTTCTCCCCGATCCCGGCCGTGAAGACGATCGCCTTGGCCCCGCCGACCGCGACGTGGTAGCCGCCGATGTACTTCGCGAGCCGGTAGGAGGCGACCGCGAGCGCCATCGCCGCCTTCGCGTCGCCGGCTTCCGCGGCCTCCACCACCGAGCGCATGTCGTTGTTCCCGGCGAGGCCCTTGAGCCCGGACTGGCGGTTCAGCATGGCGTCAAGGTCCTCCGGGGACCAGCCGGCCCGGCCGAGGAACACCAGGATGGACGGGTCGAGGTCGCCGGAGCGGGTGCCCATCACGAGGCCCTCCAGCGGGGTGAAGCCCATGGAGGTGTCCACGGACCTGCCGCCCTGGATCGCCGTGACGGAGGCGCCGTTCCCCAGGTGGGCGATCACGCCGTCGAACTCTTCCGGCGGAAGGCCCAGCAGCGCCGCGGCACGCTGCGCCACGTACGCGTGTGAAGTGCCGTGGAAGCCGTAGCGGCGGATGCCGTGGTTCGTGTAGAGCGAGTCCGGCACCGCGTAGCGCCAGGCGTGCTCGGGCAGGGTGCGGTGGAAGGCGGTGTCGAACACGGCCACCTGCGGCAGCTCCGGCCACTTCCTGGTGATCGCGCGGATGCCCAGCACGTTGGCGGGGTTGTGCAGCGGGGCCAGCGGGTTGAGCCGTTCGATCGCCCGGGTGATCTCGTTGTCGACCAGGACCGGCTCGGCGAAGCGTTCCCCGCCGTGCACCACCCGGTGGCCGACGGCGTCGAGCACGCGGTCCCCCAGCGCCTCAAGGATCGCTGCCCCCACCTGCCCGAGGGCCTCGGCATGGTCCCGGGGGCCCTCGATTTCGCCGTCGCCTTCGCCGCCGTTTCCCATCCCGATCTTCTCGACCAGGCCTTCGGCGAGCACGCTGCCGGCCTCGACGTCGCGCACCTGGTACTTGAGCGAGGATGAGCCGGAGTTGATGACGAGCACGAGCATGGGGCCTCCTAAGCCTTGGCTTCCACGGACTGTATTTTCGCCGGGTCCGGCGTTTCCGGCGTTTCCGCGGTCTGCGCCTGGATGGCGGTGATCGCCACCGTGTTCACGATGTCCTCCACGGTGCAGCCCCGGGACAGATCGTTCACGGGCTTGCGCAGCCCCTGCAGGACGGGCCCGACGGCGACTGCACCGGAGGACTGCTGCACCGCCTTGTAGGTGTTGTTGCCGGTGTTCAGGTCGGGGAAGATGAAGACGGTCGCCTGCCCGGCCACGGACGAGCCCGGCATCTTGGACGCGGCGATGGCGGCGTCCACGGCGGCGTCGTACTGGATGGGGCCTTCCACCGGGAGGTCCGGCCGGCGTGCCTTGACCAGCCCGGTGGCCTGCCGGACCTTGTCCACGGCCTCGCCGGAGCCGGAGCCGCCGGTGGAGTAGGAGAGCATCGCGACGCGCGGCTCCACCCCGAACTGGACCGCCGTTTCGGCCGAGGCGAGGGCGATGTCCGCGAGCTGCTCGGCGTTCGGCTCCGGGTTCACGGCGCAGTCGCCGTACACCAGCACCCGGTCCGGCATCAGCATCAGGAACACGGAGGACACGATCGTGACGCCCGGCCGGGTCTTCACGAATTCCAGCGCCGGCCGGATGGTGTGCGCCGTGGTGTGCGCGGCGCCGGAGACCATCCCGTCCACCACGCCGAGCTGGACCATCATGGTGCCGAAATAGCTCTCGTCCTGCATCACCTCGAGGGCCCTGGCCAGGTCCACGCCCTTGTGTGCCCGCAGCTCCGCATACTTCTGCGCGAAGCCGTGGCGGAGTTCCGAGGTGGCCGGGTCCACGATCCGGATCCCGGAAAGGTCGATGCCCTGGGTGGAGGCGACCTCGCGGACGTCGGCCTCGCGGCCCAGTACCGTGAGCTCGCAGACGTCGCGGCGGCGCAGGATTTCCGCGGCCCGCAGGATCCGGATGTCCTTCCCTTCCGGCAGCACGATGTGCCGGCGCTGCGAGCGGGCCCGCTCGATCAGCTCATGCAGGAACCGCAGCGGCGTCATCCGCTCCGGCCGCGGCAGGTGCAGCCGCTCCAGCAGTTCCGCCTCGTCCACGCGCCTGGACCACAGGCCCACGGCCGAGGCCACCTTCCGCCGGTGGCCGGACCAGATCTCGCTGCGCACCTCGGAGACCCGCTGGGCCGTGGCGTAGGTGTCCTCGGTGGCGGCAAAGACCGGAAACGGGGCCTGTGCGAGCAGCGAATAGATGTTGGCGTCGGGGGCCAGGCCGCCGGTGAGGATCAGCGCGGAGGGCACCGGGAACTCCGGCGACCAGGACGAGGCGAGGCAGGCGACCAGCACGTCCGCGCGGTCACCTGGAACGATCACCAGCGCGCCGTCGTCGAGCACGCCCAGGAAGTTGGCGACGCTCATGGCGGCCACCCTGACCGAGCGCACATCGCGCTCCAGATCGGGCAGCCCGGCCACCTGGCCCAGGGCCAGGGCGGAGGCCACCTCGCCCGTCGTCGGCCGCGCGATCTCCTCCAGTTCCGGCAGGACGTAGACCGGCCGGCCGGTCGCGCCGGGCCGGACCGCGGCCGCGATGCCCTCCAGGTCCGCCGGATCCGCACGGTTGACCATGATGGCCAGGAGCGTGCAGCGTGCAGCGAGGAGCTCCTTGCGGGCCACCTCGACGGCGTCGGCGGCCTCCGCCACGGTGCGCCCCTTCGCCCCCACGACGGCGACGACAGGGACCGCCAGGTTGTTCGCCAGCCGGGCGTTGAGGTCGAACTCGACGGCGGCGTCCTGGCCGGTGAGGTCGGTCCCCTCCACGATCACGACGTCGCAGTGCCGGGCGATCTCGGCGAAGATCTCCACGCAGCGGGCGTCGATTTCCTCGCGCTTTCCCTCGGCCAGCAGCCCGCGGACCTCGGCGAAGGTCAGCCCGCCGCGGCAACGGTCCTCCTCGAGCCCGAACCGGGCCTTCATCAGCGCCACCATGGGATCGGAGGCGGCGTCGGGGCCCGTGACCACCGGCTTGAAGAAGCCGATCCGGTCCGCATGCCGGTGGAGCATGTCCGCCAGGCCCAGGGCGATGAGCGACTTGCCGGAGCCCGGCGTGGTCGCGCTGACGTAGATTCCCTTGGCCATGGCCGCCCTTTGTAGTGATGTGTTGCTGCTCCGTCCCACCATACTTTCACTTGTCCGGGCTTTCACTTGTCCGGGCTTTCACTTGTCCGGCCGGGTGGTTCACCCGTGGAGGAGCCTGCTGCCCGGGTGGCCAGGGCCTTGGTCAGCGGGGTGTCTTCCCCGGCCTGCGCCGTGGCCGGCGTGGCCGGCCCGGGGAAGCCACTATTCTTCGGTGTTTCCACCGTCCAGACGGGCGCCTAAGTGGTTCGGCTGCCCGCAGCCAAGGTGCCCGCAACCAAGGGGGCGAGGGCTGATGCCAGGCCCGCGGCGTCCGGGACGAGACGGCGGCCCGTCTCCCGTGCCCGGTTCACGCGGCCCGCATGGAGGTCGTCGTCGATCAGACAGGCAACCAGTTCGAGCCGGCGGCCACCGGTTATCGCGGCAGACGAGGCCAGGCTCAGAACGGCGGCGCAGGCCGTTTCCCGGTCCTCACCGTCCAGGGCGCTGACAGCGTAATCGACCCGGTGCGGGAGCAGGACCAAAAACAGGTTCACGAATTCAAGGAAACTGGTCCGCGATTGAAGTTCCCCGGCCAACTCCTCTATCCGGAACCGGTCCAGGACTGGCGCCCGGTCGATGCGGGCCCGGTTCCGGCGCGGCACTGGTTCCCGCGGCTGGTCCCCCTCCGCCGCCCAGGGGGTTGATCCGGGTATCCGCCCGTGCGGCCCCGGGACAAAGGAACTGCCGTCCGCGGCGACAGATGAGGTGAAGGCCCGGAGCTTACCCGTGGCTGATTTCAGGCTGATACCCATGATGTCCATCCTTTCGCGTTGGCAGTACGGCCCGGATCTCTGTCCGCCCGAACGCCGGGACTCCATCCGGTTGTGCCTGCAGAGAGGTGCCGGTGAGTCCAACCTAGGGTGAGGAGCCGGCCCGGTCACGAGTGGCCGCTACTGGATATCGATGTGCCACCACCCGCACGGCGGGCCGCCACTACGGAACACCCGACCCGGCCTTGGGGCCGACAGACGGGACTCCCTGGACTTCCGGGGCGTGGATTCCGGCCGTGTGTTCCCTGCCAAGGACAGGTCTTCGACGGGGTCCCCGACGTCGATGTAAGGATGGCATTTCACCAGTCGGCTGGGGATGAAGGGCTCACTGGGTCTTGACAGAAGGCACCCAAATGGGATTACCTAATGAACATTCGGTAAATAAAGCTGGAGGCAATGACGCATGGCTGAAGTGAGCATTTCCGGTGGCACCCACCCCATCCTGCAGGACGACTATGCCTCCGAATGGATGGGCATCGAAGTGCTCGCACTGGACGACGGGCATGCCACCCTGCGCATGACGCTCCGCCAGGAAATGCTGAACGGTTTCGGGATGGCCCACGGCGGAATGATCTTCGCCTTCGGCGACACCGCGTTCGCCCTCGCCTGCAACCCGGCGAAGCCGCAGCCCGGCGAGGAAGACTCCATCACCGTTGCTTCCGGCGTCGACATCAACTTCCTGAAGTCGGCCTTCCGCGGCCAGGTGCTCACCGCCGTCGCCAACCGCCGCGCGAGCACGGGGCGCAGCGGGCTCTACGACGTCCAGATCTACGCCGCGGACCCCGCTGGCCCGGCGGCCTCCCTCGCGGCTCCGGCCGCGACCGTCCCAGGCGAGCTCCCCGCAGACATCCTCCCGGGCGAATTGATCGCCGAGTTCCGCGGCCGCAGCCGTACCATCTCCAAGAAATAGAAACAGGGAACCCCAGATGACCCAAGAAACCGTCGCCGCCCCCAGTGATGCCGTCCTGGACCGCGAGGAAACCATTTCCCGCGATGAGCTGGAGGCGCTGCAGCTCAGCCGCCTGCAGCACACCCTGGCGTACGCCTATGACCGCGTCCCCCTGTACAAGCGCAAGTTCGACGAGGCCGGGGTCCACCCCACGGACCTCCGCGAGCTCTCCGACCTTGGCAAGTTCCCCTTCACCACCAAGGAAGACCTCCGCCTGGAGTACCCCTTCGGCATGTTCGCCGTGCCGCAGCACGAGGTGGCCCGCATCCACGCCAGCTCCGGCACCACCGGCCGCGCCACCGTGGTGGGCTACACCAAGAAGGACCTGGCCGACTGGGCCAAGCTCGTGGCCCGCTCGCTGCGCGCCTCCGGCGTCCGCCCGGGCATGAAGGTCCACAATGCCTACGGCTACGGCCTGTTCACCGGCGGGATGGGCGCCCACGCCGGCGCCGAAGCCCTGGGTTGCACCGTCATCCCGATCTCCGGCGGCCAGACCGAACGCCAGATCACGCTCATCCAGGACTTCAAGCCCGACGCCATCCTGGCCACCCCCACCTACCTGCTGACCATCGCCGACGCCATGGCCAAGCAGGGCATCGACCCGGCTTCCACCTCGCTGAAGTACGCCGTCCTGGGTGCCGAGCCGTGGACCGAGGAAATGCGCCACGAGCTCGAGGTGACCATGAACATCAAGGCCTGTGACATCTACGGGCTCTCCGAGGTCATGGGCCCGGGCGTGGCCGGCGAGGCCGTGGAAACGCAGGACGGCTGCCACATCTGGGAGGACCACTTCCGCCCCGAAATCATCGACGCGTTCAACCCCGCCGTCGGCGTGGACTCGGTGCTGGGCGACGGCGAACACGGCGAACTGGTCTTCACCTCGCTGACCAAGGAAGCCCTGCCGATCATCCGGTACCGCACCAAGGACCTGACCCGCCTGCTGCCCGGCACCGCCCGCCCGGCGCACCGCCGCATGGGCCGCATCACCGGCCGCAGCGACGACATGATCATCCTGCGCGGCGTGAACCTGTTCCCCTCGCAGATCGAGGAAATCGCGCTGCGCATCCCGGAGCTGAGCCCGCACTTCCAGCTCGAGCTCACCCGCCCCGAGGGCCAGCGGATGGACCAGCTGACCGTCAGGATCGAGCGCCGCGAATCCGTCACCCCCGAGGGAAGCACGGCAGCCGCCCGCACCCTCACCGAGCAGATCAAGATCCACGTCGGGTCGTCCTGCACTGTCGACGTCGTGGACCCGGGCTCGCTGGAGCGCTCCAACGGCAAGCTGCGCCGGATCTACGACATGCGTCCCAAGGCCTGACCCTGAATTTTGCGGTGACCATGCCCCGGCGGCTGAATCCGGCGCGGACCCTGGTCCTGGCCGGGGCGCGCCTGGCGATCTCCAGCCTGCACCGCTCCGGACTCCATCGCCTGATGGCATCAGGTTGCCATTAATGGGCAACCGGTTGCCACCTGTGATCCAAGTCGCTATTCTGGATGGACAGCCCACCTAACGGTCGGTCATGTCATCCAGAACAGGACAAGCAATGACGCAATCCCCCTCGCTTTCTGAGACCCCCCTCCACACCACAGCGCCCCACCCGGAAGTTCCGAAGACGGAACTTCGCCGGGCCGGTTGGGCCGGCTTCATCGGCACCGTGCTCGAGAACTACGACATGGTGGTTTACGGCGTGGGCACCGCCATCATCTTCAACACGCTCTTCTTCCCCAACGTCACCCCCGCCGTCGGCTTCATCGCCAGCTTCGGCGCCTATGCGGTGGGCTTCGTGGCACGGCCGATGGGCGGCCTGTTCTTCTCGCGGTACGGCGACAAGATCGGCCGCAAATTCGTCCTCGTGGCCACGCTGGCACTCATGGGAACCGCCACATTCGCCATGGGGCTGCTGCCGACGTATGCAAGCGTGGGCATCCTGGCCCCGATCCTCCTGACCGTGCTGCGGTTCATCCAGGGCTTCGGCGCCGGCGCGGAAATGGCCAGCGCCGTGGTGCTCCTGGCTGAGTTTGCGCCCAAGGGCAAGCGCGGAGCCATGACCTCGCTGGTGTGGGCCGGTGCAGCGGTAGGGTCCGTGTTCGGCTCCCTGGCGTGGATCCTGGTACAACTGCTGCCCAAGGCAGACCTGGAATCCTGGGGCTGGCGGCTTGTGTTCCTCTCCAGCGCCCTCGTGACAGTCGCCGCCTACCTCATCCGCCGCAACATGAAGGAATCCCCCGTCTTCGCCGAACTGAAGCGCGAGCAGATGGATGCCGCCTCCCCTGTGGCCGAGGTACTGAAGAAGGGCCGCCGGCCGCTCCGCCAGGTCTTCCTGATCAACATGGGCACGCACGCGCACTCCTACATCTATCAGGCGTTCCTGGGCACGTTCCTGATTTCCGTGGTGCAGATCGAGAAGTCACTCATCCCCCAGATGCTGGCCATGGGCGGACTGTTCGCCATCCCCGCGGCGCTGCTGGCCGGACGCGCCACGGACCGCTGGGGCCGCAAGCCGGTCAACGTCTTCATCCTGGCCTTCCTGTTCCTCTTTTCCTTCCCGGCATTCTGGCTCAGCAGCACAGGCAACGTGTGGCTGATCGCCCTGGTCTACGCCGTGGGCTTCACCTTCGCCGTGGAGGGCGGGATCGCCTCACAGTCGGCCATGTACGCGGAACTCTTCGGTTCCAAGTACCGCTACGCAGGCGTGGCTATCGCCCGCGAGTTCTCGGCAATCTTCGGCGGCGGTATCGCCCCGATAATCTGCTCAGCCCTGCTGGCCTGGGCCACGAACTCCTACTGGCCGATTGCCGTCTACATGATGGTCATCGTGGGAATCTCCCTGGTTCAGGCCGTCAAGACGCCGGAGACACGGGACCGAGACCTCACCCTGGAAGAGAACGCCAACTAAATCCGGGTACGATAACTCCGGAATCTGCGGTGGGCCGCCCGCGGCGGCCCACCGCTTTTCCAGCTTAACCTGATTTACCGAACGTTCGTGAGAAAATAGCTGGTATGCCCTCCACAGCAGCAACCACGAAGCGCGGCCGTCCCGGCTATGACCAGAAGTCGGTGCTGACCGTCGCCGTCGACGTCTTCAACCGGCACGGTTACGACGCCACCTCGATGGGCATCCTGGCCGAAAACCTAGGCATCTCCAAGTCCGCCATCTATCACCATGTGCCATCCAAGGGCGATCTGTTGAAGCTTGCCCTTGAACAGGCCCTCGGCGGTCTCGAGTCCGTCCTGGAGCGGCCGGAGGCGCTCACCGGCACGGCCGAAGCCCGGCTGGAGTTCGTGCTCCGGGAAACCATCGCGGTCCTCGTGGACCGACTGCCGTTCGTCACGCTGCTGCTGCGCCTGCGCGGGAACACGGAGATTGAACGGGACGCCATGGAGCGCCGGCGCAAGTTCGACCACAAGGTCGCGGCCCTGATTTCCGCGGCCCGCGACGAGGGCTCGCTGCGCCAGGACATCGACCCCCGCACGGTCACGCGTCTGCTGTTCGGCATGATCAACTCGATCGTGGAGTGGTACAAGCCGGGCGGGTCGCTGTCGCCGGAGAAGCTGGCCGACGACGTCATCACCATGGCGTTCAACGGCCTGCACATCCCCCGCTGACCCCTCCCGGCGGCCGCGCCATTGGACATGCCCTCCGCTGAGGCTGCACCCCCGCGGGACATGCCCTCCGCTGCCCGCGGCCGTTGGGCATGATGGTGATATGTCCACTCGTCACGGCCAGCACTGGGCATGTCCCGCGGATCCCGGGTCGACGCGCCCCGCGGGACGCCCCAGCCACCGGAAAATCCTGCAGGATTCAAGGGAGCGCCCGGTGCCGCACGGCCATTGACGGCGCGGGGGCGCGGAGGCCACCCTGAATGCATGGCCACGAAACTATCCGATGTCCTCTTCGGAACCTTTTCGCAACTCCGTTACCAGCCCACCGCCAAGCGGGTCCGGGCGAGCCTTGGCGGGAACGCCGTCGTCGACACCCTCAACGCACTCCTGGTCTGGGAGCCGCGGCGGATTACCCCGATCTTTGCTGTTCCGGAAGGCGAGCTGCGGGCGGAACTCGCGGCGCCGGACCAGCGACAAGCCGACGTCCCCGAGTTCGGGTTCAAGATGGTGCGGGACGCACCTCCCGTGTTGGACCCCCGCACCGGCTTCAGCCGGCACACCTCGGCCGGCGAGGAGTTCGACGTCGTGACGGCGTCGGCGACGGCGTCCCGCGCCGCGTTCCGCCCGGACGATCCGCACCTTGCCGGGTATGTGGTCCTGGACTTCGGCGCCTTTGACTGGCTGGAGGATGACGAGGAGATCATCGGCCACCCCCGCGACCCGTTCCACCGCGTGGACATCCGGGCCTCCTCCGTCAGGGTGGAGGTGGCGCTCGACGGCGTCACGCTCGCCAGCACGAACGGCGCGCATCTCCTCTACGAGACGATGCTCCCGGTCCGCTATTACATCCCGCGCGGGGATGTGCGCCTGGACCTGATGGAGGCGAGCCGCAAGCGGACCGTGTGCCCGTATAAAGGCGAAGCCCGCTACTGGACGTATCCCGGCCCGGAGACCGGAAGGAACGTCGCGTGGAGCTATGACCGGCGCTTCCGCGACGCCGCCCAGATCCACGGCCTCGTGTGCTTCTTCAATGAGCGGGTGGACGTGACGGTGGACGGCGTGCTCCAAGCCCGGCCCGTGACGCCCTGGTCCCTGCCGTAGACAGCGGGAAGGCGCCCCGCTGAGCCGGGGCGCCTCGATACTTCCGCCGATCCGCTGGTACTTCCGCCGATCAGATTCCGGTGCAGATCCGGTCAGACCTGGTAGTCAGCCGGCGAGGTGATGTTCTCGTGGACGCACAGGATGTTGTGCTCCGAGTCCATGAACCAGGCGCACTTCTCCGAATCGGTTGTGCAGATGTGGTGCTCGGTCTTGAGGTCCGGGAGGTCGTAGTCCTGGAACCTCACACCCTTCGCTTCCATCTCCTCGACGGTCCGCTCGATGTCGCGGACCTCAAAGCTGAGGGTGGTGTGCTCGGAGTGCTTGCCATCCGTCACCGGCATCAACTGCAGCATCGGGCCGCCGTCGCTGCCGAACATTTCGCTGCCATCTTCCGCCACGCCACGATGCGGGAGTCCGAGAGTTTCCGCGTAGAAACGGCGGGCGCGCTCTTTGTCATCAACGGGCAGAACGGTTGTGGCACTGTTCAATACTAGGGTCATCTTTCCACCTCCTACGATGAAGATTTTACGCCGGAGCGGGCCAGAAAGAGCCTGCGAATTGGCTGCCGAAAGCCTCACCGGCGGGCCCCCCGGCGTCCCCCCGGGAACGTGTGTAGGTAGGCTGGGCGGATGGACGAGGAGACAGGCCCTCGGAGCCCCCCGCACGCGCTGGTGGATTGCGGCCATTGTTGTTGTCCAGGTGGCCGTCCTGGCGGTTCCCGCAGCCAGCCTGGCCCGCTTTGTGATGACAAATGCCGTCGGACGGACCACCGTGGTCAAGGACGAGGCCGGCGAAGAGCGCACCGTGTACTGGCGCGATTATCCGGGTGTTGCCGGTCTCGATCCTGACGAAATTCTTCGCGGCCCACTGCCGAGGAGGGCTATGCCGCCGGGAAGGAAATGGTCGCGGAAATCCGGGCGGCACTGGCCACGGAGCTTGAGCTGGCCACCACCGCTGCGGCCAAAGCACCCTGGCTCGCGCGGCGCCGTCGTCCGCGGACCGGTGCGGCGGCAGCGGCGCCCCGCACCCTACGCGCCGCGCGCGGACCCGGCGGGGTGGCGGGGTGGCGGGGTAGGCTCAGTGAACCAGGCAGGGGGCATGGGAATGACAGATAGAGAAGCGAACACACCGCGGGTGTGGGATGTTTTAGTTTGCGTATTGACTGTCCAGGTGGTCTTCGCGCTGGCCGCCGGCGCAGTCGTGATCTTGGATCCGGCAGAGGTACTGGACCATCCCGGCGTCCAGATGCTGGCAGGCTCGCTGGTCCTGATGCCGATCGTCATGGCCCTCCTCCTTGCCCTGCGTTTCCGCAGGAATCACCGCTCGGAGAGAATCCGTACCAGGAATGTCTCCCGACTCATAGACATGGTGCTGAGCACCAGCCACGACTGGGTATGGGCGGTGGATGACCAGTGGAAATTCACGTTCTCCAGCCAGACCAGCGCCGGCCTTCTTGGTTATCCGCCCGCAGAGCTCGTCGGTGAGCCCTGCAGCATGATCATCGACCCTGACGATCTCGCCAGGGGCCGTCGGGCCGTGGATGCCTCACTGGGCCGGGAAAGTTCCTCGTGGAAGGGTGTCACCATGCGCTGCCGACACCGCGACGGCAGCACAGTCTGGATGGAAGTGGCCGGGGGTATCCGCCCACCTGCTGATGGACAGCGCGGGGGCTTCGGCGGGACCAGCCGGCTGCTCCCGCCGGAGACCGCGCAGGAAGCAGCCGCTTCATACAGCAGAACCCGGATCCGCGAGATGATCGACGGGAAGTTGCTCCTGACGGCCTTCCAGCCCATCCACAGCCTGGGCACCGGGCACCTCATCGGAGTTGAGGCGCTGTCGCGGTTTGTCAGCGATGACGGCGCAGGTACAGAGTACTGGTTCCGCGAGGCGGCCGCCGTTGACCTCTCGGCAGAGCTCGAATTCGCTGCCCTGACCACAGCGCTGGAGGCCGCGCGGGAGCTGCCTCCGCGCATTTACGTAGCCCTGAACGTTTCCCCGGCCACATGCCTGGACCCGCGGCTCCCCGGAATGCTGGAGCGTTCGTCTCTGCCCTTGGACCGGATTGTCCTGGAGCTGACCGAACGGCTCGAAGTCCCTGAATACGGTCCCCTCGTCTCAGCCCTGGCGCCGCTGCGGGAGCGCGGCCTGCGCATTGCCGTCGACGACGCCGGCTCGGGCTTCGCCTCCATGCGCCACGTCCTACACGTCCGGCCTGACATCATCAAGCTGGACCGCAGCCTTATCGCGGGGATCGACGACGACCAGGGCCAACGCGCTCTTGGTGCAGCCCTGGCCGAGTTCGCCCGACAGATCGGCGCCACCGTTGTCGCGGAAGGCATCGAAACACAGGAAGAACTCGCGGCCGTAACCCGGATCGGAATGACCGCAGGACAGGGCTACCTCCTCGGCAGGCCATCTGTCCACCCGCGTGAATGGGCAGCATGGCATAAGGCCTCCATCGGGGAGTTAACGCCATCCAATGAATGCGCGTCCGCCCCGGGCCGCGTCAGCGGGATCGGCGGCCGGCGGAGCGCCAGCGAGGACGGCCGCCGCGCCTAATGGCCGGACCGGACCACTGGGTGATCCGGCCCGGCCATTCCATGGGACTAGATGATCGGACGCTGGTAGGACGCTTCAACGCCCCCACGCAAAACACCTGACTGGGATACCCCAGCTGGCGCCTGCGTGATTTACTGACATCCATCTGAACCGCCAACACGTGTTGCAACGACTGCTGGAAACCGCCAAGTGAGGGAGCGTCTATTTCTCCACGAGGGTGAGGACGTCGTAGGTGGCGACGATCTCGTCGTCCTGGTTGGTCAGGACGGCGTCCCAGGCCACCTCGCCGTACTCGTCGGTCTCGCGCGGGGTGATCTTCTTGGCCGTCAGCGTGACCCGGATGGAGTCGCCCGCGGCCACGGGGGTGATGAAGCGCAGGTTCTCCAGGCCGTAGTTGGCCAGGACGGGACCCGGCGCGGGCTCCACGAACAGCCCGGCGCCCCAGGCCAGCAGCAGGTACCCGTGCGCCACGATGCCCGGGAAAAACGGGTTCGCGGCGGCTGCCTCCTGGTTGGTGTGGGCGTAAAAGGTGTCGCCCGTGGAGTTGGCGAACGCCGTGATGTCCTCCAGCGAAACCTGGCGCAGCCCGGAGCGGATGGCGTCGCCGATGTGCAGCGTGCCCAGGGGCTTCCGGAACGGGTGCTGGCCTTCGGTGTCCAGGGTGAAGTTGCGGTCCGCCCCGGTATGCCAGATGCCCGTCACGGCGGTCAGCATGTTGGGCGAGCCCTGGATGGCGGTGCGCTGCATGTGGTGCATGACCGAGCGGATCCCGCCGAGCTCCTCGCCGCCGCCGGCGCGGCCGGGTCCGCCGTGGACCAGGTGCGGGACCGGTGAGCCGTGGCCGGTGGAGCTGCGGGCGTCCTCACGGTTGAGCATGAGCACACGGCCGTGGTGGGCCGCGATGCCCGTCACCAACTCCCGCGCCACGGCCGGATCGTTGGTGCAGACCGAGGCGACGAGCGAGCCGCCGCCGCGGGCGGCGAGGCGGACGGCGTCGGGCAGGTCCGTGTACCCGACCACCGAGGACACCGGGCCGAATGCCTCGAGCGAGTGGAGCTCCTCGGCTTCCGGATCGGCCCAGCTCAGCAGGACGGGCGACATGAAGGCGCCCTCGTCGACGACGCCGACGGTACCGTCGGCGCTGGTCACCCTGGGCGAGTCGAGGGTGCCGTAGGCGAGCTCCCCGCCGGCGTCGAGCATGGCCTGGACCGCGGCGCGGACGTCGGCGAGCTGCTCCCGGGAAGCCAGGGCGCCCATGGTGACGCCCTCGGCGCGGGGGTCGCCAAGGACCACGCGTTCCCGGATCCGGTCCCCGACGGCGGCCACGACGTCGGACACCAGGTCCTGCGGCACGATCGCGCGGCGGATCGAGGTGCACTTCTGCCCGGCCTTCGCCGTCATCTCGGTGACGAGGGACTTGATGAAGGCGTCGAACTCCGGGGTGCCCTTGACGGCGTCGGGGCCGAGGATCGCGGCGTTGAGGGAGTCCGTCTCCGAGGTGAAGCGGACGCCGCCCTTGACCACGTTCGGGTGGGACTTCAGGGTGTCGGCGGTGGAGGCGGAGCCGGTGAAGGAGACGTAGTCGCGGTAGTCGAGGTGGTCCAGGAGCGTCCGGACGGACCCGGAGATCAGCTGCAGCGAACCCTTGGGCAGGATGCCGGATTCGATGATCGCCTTGACCACGGCGGTAGCCACATAGCCGGTGGGGGTGGCGGGCTTGACGATGGTGGGGACGCCGGCGATGAAGGCCGGGGCGAACTTCTCGAGCATGCCCCACACGGGGAAGTTGAAGGCGTTGATCTGCACGGCCACGCCCGGGATGCGGGTGAAGATGTGCTCGCCGGCGAACGAGCCGTCCTTGGACAGCACCTCCATGGGGCCGTCCACCACCACCTGGGAGTTGGGAAGTTCGCGGCGGCCCTTGGAGCCGAAGGTGAAGAGCACGCCGATGCCGCCGTCGATGTCGATCATCGAGTCGATCCTGGTGGCGCCGGACTGCGCCGACACCGCGTAGAACTCGTCGCGGCGCGCATTGAGGTACTGCGCCAGCTCCTTGAGCTTGAGGGCGCGCTGGTGGAAGGTCAGCTTGCCGAGTTCGGCCTGCCCGGTGGTGCGTCCGTAATCCACGACGGCGGCCAGGTCCAGCCCCGCGGTGCTCACCCTGGCCAGGAGTTCGCCGGTGCTGGCATCCAGGACGGGTGCGGCGCCGGCTGCGGCGGCGGCGTCGGGGGTCCACCAGGAATCCCGGATGAAGCTGGGAACGATTTCTACGGTGTCTACAGTGGGTTCCGGAGCAGTTGCGGTGGTGGTCATCGTTGATGGGTCCTTCCAGCGGGCAAGATCAACACGGCCAGCGCATTACTGACCGTCCGTTCGGTAATATGTCTACAGTACAGGAATGATGCCCGCGGCACACTAGCCGCGGCACCGATTGGCCGGCCGGCCACAGAGGAGACGCCATGACGCCCGAGCCCCGCACCCCAGAGCTGTGGAAAATCACGCTCGGCGAACTTGACGAGAAGATGGGCGTGAAAATCGTCGAGGAGTCCGTGGAGCGCGTCGTGGCGACCATGCCGGTGGAAGGCAACCGGCAGTCGTTCGGCCTGCTGCATGGCGGCGCGTCCCTGGCCGTCGGCGAGGCCGTGGGATCCTGGGCCGCCGTGATCCACGCCAGCACGCTGGGCAAGACCGCGGTGGGCGTGGATGTGTCCGCGACCCACCACAAGTCCGCCCGCGAGGGGACCATCACGATCACGGCCACGCCCATCCACCTCGGCGGCACCCTCACCACCCACGCGGTGCTGATCACGAACGACGCCGGGCAGCGGCTGTGCACGCTGCGGATCACCAACCTGCTGCTGGACCGGAAGAACTGAGCGGAGGCGAAACCGCCGGGTTCGCCGGAAAGCGGCGGGGGTCGCCGTAGCAGCACGGCGACCCCGCAGCTTTCCGGCGAACTCGGGGATGAAGCCCCCGGCTACACCGGATTTCCGCCGCGATGTAGGGCCGATTGACCCGGAAGGCGCCCGGCCGCGGCTGTTAGATTGGCAGTGCTGAGCCACCCAACACCGACCGGCACATCCGGCCGCACCGGAAGGGAACCGCCATGCTCTCAGACACCTCGCTACCCGTGATCAAGGCCACGCTGCCTGTCGTGGGCGAGCACATCGAGGAGATCGCCAAGCGCTTCTACGAACACATGTTCGACGCGCGGCCGGACCTCCTGGACGGGCTCTTCAACCGGGGAAACCAGGCGGACGGCCGCCAGCAGCAGGCACTGGCCGGGTCCATCGCGGCGTTCGCCGGGCTGCTGGTGGACAAGCCGGACCAGGTGCCGGACCACCTCCTCTCGCGGATCTCCCATAAGCACGTCTCGCTGGGACTGAGCCCGGACCAGTACCAGATCGTCCACGACCACCTGATGTGGGCGATCGTGGACGTTCTCGGGGAGGCCGTCACGCCCGAGGTCGCGGCCGCCTGGGACGAGGTCTACTGGCTGATGGGGAACATGCTCATCAGCACGGAACGCGGGCTGTACAACGCCGTGCACCTGAGTCCCGAGACGATCTGGCGGACGTGGCGGGTGGCCCAGCGGATCCAGGAGACGGAGGACGTGGTCTCGTTCGTCGTCGAACGCACCGACGAGCGCGACGTCAAGCCGTCCCTGCCGGGGCAGTACGTGACCATCAAGATGCCCATGCCCGACGGCGTGCAGCAGCCCCGGCAGTACAGCCTGACCCGGGCCGACGACGGGCTGCACCGGCAGTTCGCCGTGAAGCGGGTCCATGGGCTCAGCACCCCGGACGGCGAGATGTCCACGCTGCTCCACGACGGTGTCCAGGTGGGCGACGAGGTGGTGCTCTCGGCACCCTTCGGCGATGTGGTGCTGGAGTACACGGACCGGCCGCTGGTCCTGGCGAGCGCGGGAATCGGGATCACGCCGATGGCCGGAATGCTGTCCCACCTGGTGAAGTCCGGCTCCCAGCGCCAGGTGATGCTCCTGCATGCCGATGACAGCGGGGAGTCCTTCCCGCTCCGGGCGCAGGTCACAGAAGATCTCGCGAAACTGGCGGACGGGACGTTGAAAACGTGGTTCCTGTATGCCGCCGAGGGCGGAAAGTCCTCCGAGTCCGGGTTCTCCGGCTTTATGGATGTCAGCGCCGTGGAACTGCCCGACGACGCCGAGTATTACCTCTGCGGGCCGCTGCCCTTCCTGCAGTCGGTCCGGAGCGCGCTGGTTGCCGGCGGCGTCCGGCCCAAGGACATCCAGTATGAGGTTTTCGGTCCGGACCTGTGGCTGGCGGATTTCCAGTAGTCAGCGGTACTCGTTACCAGCGGACCGTCCGGCGGCGGACCACCAGAAGGGTTCCGCCGAGCAGGAGGGCACCCGCGCCCAGCCCGGCTGCGGGCAGCAGCGCTCCGGCCCCGGTGTTGGCCAACCGCCCGGAACCGCCCGCGTCGCCCGCCGCGTGCACGGCTGCCGGGGGCGCGGCCGCCGGCTCGATGGTGAACGTCGCCGTCGCCGGAACGGAAGCAACGCCGTCGACCACCTGGCTGACCGAGACCGTATGCGGGCCCGCGGCCAGGCCGGCGGGGAACGGCACGGTCCAGCGTCCCCCCGCCGTCTGCGCGGCACCTGCCGGCACCCCGTCGACGAGGACGGTCACCTCGGCGCCGTCGACGCCGCTGCCGGAGATCGTCGCGGGGAGGCCGTCGTGGCCGAAGCGCAGCCCGTCCGGAATGCCGGAGACGGCCGGCGCGGGGGGCATCACGGTAAAGCTTCGGGTGGCCGAGGGGCTGTCTTCATGGTTGCGGGCCGTCTGCACGGCCGTGACCGAGAATTTGCCGTAGACCGCCTGGCCGGACAGCGGGATGCTCCACTTGCCGTCCGGGCCGACCGCCGCGGATGCGGTGATATTCCCGGACAGCCGCACCGTCAGTCCGGGCGTTCCGGTGCCGTCAATGCTGCCGGCACCGGTCAGTTCTGCGCCCTCCGACGGCTGGGTTATCACCGGTGCTGCCAGGTCCGAGACGTTGACGGACAGGGAGGCCGCCCCTGACCGGCTGAAGCCGTTCACTGTCTCGGCGGAGAACTGGAGCCGGCCGGTGGACAACGGTGCAGGGAATGACCAGTTGCCCGCGGCATCCACCGGCACCTCAAGCGGCGGCTGGCCTGCGACGGTGATGCGTACTTTCGAATTGGCGGCAACGGCCGAGGCCGGGGCTGCGGGGACGCGCCCCGTGACGGGCGTTCCGGCGGTGAACGTGGCGTTCGCCGGCGCGACGGGTTCGGGTTTGTTCAGGAAAAGCTGAAGCTGCACGCCGCCGGGAATCCGGGCCAGGGAGTCCTCAAGTGTGGTGGCAATGGCAAAGTTCTCGGCGGATCCTGCGGCGTCCCCGGCGCTGTGGGTGCCGACGGCGTAGTTGCCGCTGACCCACGGCCCGCCGGAGTCTCCCCCGCTGGACTGGACATCCCTGGAGAGGAAGCCGCTGAAGGCCCGGAGATCGGCAGGGTCGGCCGTGCTGCCGCCCACAACGTAGGTCCCCAGCTCGCTCACCGTGCCGCAGGACCAGCCGGTGGTGCGCCCGGAGCGGCAGACTGCCTGGCCCTGGAAGGGTGCCACCGTGCCGATGATCTTTACGGACGTCGGACCCGGGTTGGCGACGTTGTCCCACTTCGTTGCGGCAGGCTGGACGTTGACTCCGGTCCGCAGCGCCCCGATGACGGCGACGTCGGTACCCACGTTGCCGGGGGCAGCCTCGGTGCCCGTGATCCAGGAGTTGTTCAGGCCGCCGAACTGGCTGAATCCAAAGGTCCCCAGCGGGGCGAGCGGGCGCGTCAGGGTGGTCGTCGCGCCGCCCGCGGTGGAGGCGCTCGGGGTCTCGATGTCCGCGGACTTTTTCGCCGGCCCGTCTCCGGCGCAGTGCCCCGCCGTCAGCACCAGCGGCTCCCCTGCCGGACTGAAGGCGCCGAAGCCGGCCGAGCAGATGGCCTGCTGGTCGATGACGTAGCCCTGTCCGCCGAAGAGGTCCTCTTCGGTCTTGATCGGGGCGCCCTTCTGCAGCCGGACGTTGGCGTAGCGGGCCACGAATTCTGCGGGCGAGATCTTGGCGGGCGCCGGCTGCGCCGTCCCGGCAGGGGCCGTCGTTGTGGGGACAGCCGGCAGCGCTGTTTCGGGTGTATTGATCCCGCCGGTCCGGATGACGAAGTGCCCGTCGGCGTAGGCCACGGCCTGCAGCCCGGCGGGGCTGACATCACGGATGTACGCTTGGAACAGCTTCTCGGTGCTGGACGCCACCAGCTCCGCGGCCGAGGCAGCCGCCGGCGCGGCGGACGCGGGATCAGCCGGCGCGGCCTCCGGCGCCGGGGCCACCAGCACGAAGTCCGCCGGTGCGGCCTGGTTCAGCTGGTCCAGCCGCGCCTGCAGCTCAATGCCGCCACCTGTGACGGCGATCTTCCCGTCCTTCAGGCTGATCCCCACATAGCCGGGGAGGCCGCGCAAGGAGGGCACGGCGTCGGCGGCGCGCCTGGCCTGCTCGCCCGCGGCGTTGAACTCCTCGAAGGTCATGCCGAGGTCCCGCCCGATGGCCTCCGCCAGTCCGGCCGCGCTGACCGACGGCGCCACGGATGGCGAGGGAGCCGCCGTCGACGGCGCCGCAGCGGACGGCGTCGGGTCCGCTCCGGCTTCAGCCCAGGCCGGAACGGCAGCGAACGATCCGGAAAGCGCGATCGCGAGGGCCGCGGCAGCCTGGACCGCGGGCTGGAACTTCGTAGTCTTCACCCGGCTACTGTAGCCGCCCCAGTTTGCGCAGAATGGCAGTGAGCTCCGTGTCCGTCACCCCGTGGCGGCGCAGGTATTCACCGGTCTTCAGCGAGCGGACGAACTGCAGCAGGCTTCCGCCGCGGAATTCCAGCAGGGGCACCAGCACCTCATCGGGCAAGTACCGTTCATGCGGATGCGGGACTGCCGCCAGCCGGCGGTATTCATTGATGCCCCGCATCGAGCGCTGGTAGCCGAGCACGATGGCGTCGTCGGTGTCCCCGGCAAGGTCCTGGAGCATCGCCGCGACCATGCCGCTGCGGTCCCGGCCGGCCGAGCAATGGATGACGACGCCGCCCTGCGCTGCCGCGACTGCCTTGAAGACGCCGGCCAGCTTTTCCGGGAAGAGCCGGGCGTTGTCGGCGTAGGACGCCGGGTTGTTCAGGTACGGCCCGCAGATCGCGCGGAACTCGCTGTTGCCGGGGTCTTCCGTGGGGGCCAGCACGACGTCGAACGCCGCCAGCACCGCAGGGCTCACCGGCGGATCGGTTTCCCGGCGCTGCCGCTCGTCATCATTGCGGAGGTCGACGACGGTGCGGATGCCGCCGTCGTACGCCTGCTGCCAGCCGGCCTCGGTGAGCCATTCGCGGCGGCCCATGCGGTAGACGTCACCGGCGATGTGCCAGGCGTTGACGGCCCCGTCCCAGCCCACGGTTTTCCCGGACTCTTCCACTTACGAAAGCTAACCACAACGTCCGGGTAGTCCGCAGCCGTCATCAGGGTAGGCCACCCGAAAGTCTTTCCGTATAAGCGAGTAGGGGCCACGGTGTCCGGCAGGGCAGCCCGCGGATACGGTAGCCCCAGCATCGCCCATGGACGCACAGCCAGATCTCCCACAGCAGCGATTTAGGGGACTCCATCATGAAGAACATGTCATTCGGCCCCTGGTCCGGACGCCTGGCGGGCGGCCTGGCCACCATTGCCCTCATCGCGGGTTTCGCGGCTGCCCCCGCTTCCGCCGCAACGATTGAACCGGTCTACATTGCCCTGGGCGACTCCTATGCCGCGGGCACCGGCGGCGGCCAATACGTCGCACCCCCGCCCGGCCTTCCGCAGGAATGCCTGCAGACGGCAGCGGCCTACCCCGCGGTCCGGGGCGCCGCGCTCAACCTGGGCTGCTTTGGCGCCACGACGACGGATGTGACCGCCGTAGCCAGCGGCTATGCGGCCACGCTGGCGACTGCCTCGGTGGTCACCGTCACGGTGGGAGGCAACGACGTCGACACCGGCCAGGTTGCGGGCGCCTGCACCGTCGCTGCCGGTTCACCTGCATGCAGCGCGGCCCTGTACAACACCCTCGTGGTGAAGCTCCGCCAGTTGCCGGCCAAGATCAAGGCCATGGTGGCGGTCCTCAAGAAGACGGCGCCCAAGGCCAGGATCGTGCTGACCGGGTACCCCCGGCTCTTCACTGTAAGTGCGGGGCTCACCGCGCAACAGGCCCAGGCAGCGAAGTCCATGAATACAGCCGCCGATCTGCTCAACGCGACCATCGCCCTCTCGGCGCTGGCGAACAGGGTCGGGTACGTAAGTGTCACGGAGCGGTTCGCCGGCCACGGAATCGGATCCCCTGATCCTTGGATCGTGGCGCCGGAGGGGCTGTGCCTCCAGACCGTCAATTGCAGCCTGAGCCCGGCGGATGCCTTCCATCCCACGGCGGCCGGGTACTCCGGCGGCTATGCCGAGGCCCTGAAGGCGGCCCGGATCCCGTGATCGCGGCGGCGGCCCGGCTGCCTACCGCAACCGGGCCAGCCTGAACTCCAGGCCGTTGCGGACCATCGGCCACTCATGCTCGAGGATGGAGAACACCACAGTGTCCCGGAGCGCCCCGTCGCCGGCGCGGGTGTGGCTGCGGAGCACGCCGTCCTGTTTGGCGCCCAGCCGGGCGATCGCCTCGCGGGACTGGTGGTTGAGCCAGTGGGTGCGGAATTCGACCGCGGGGCAGCCGAGGGTTTCGAAGGCGTGGCGCAGCAGCAGCTTGGAGTCCGGGTTGCTGCCGCTGCCGTGCGCAGACGCCGCGTTCCACGTGGAACCGATCTCCACCCGGGGTGTGGCGGCGTCGATATTCATATATGTGGTCATGCCGATCACGCGGCCGGGGCCGCCGGTGGCCGGATCGATCAGCCGGGCGGTGAAGGGCAGCATGGAGCCGCACTCCTGGAGTTCCAGCCGCCGGTCGATCTCGGCGGCCATCCCCTCCGGCTCTGGGACACCGGTGTACCAGAGCTTCCAGAGGTCCCGTCGCGGACCGCCTCCACAAGGCCGTCGTGATGGGCCTGGCTCAGGGGCTCCAGGACCACGTATTTGCCGGTCAGGGTGAGGGGTTCGATGGATGTCACAGCACCATCCTAGGGTCCGTGACCGTCACCGGTGCCGCTCCGGCGTCAGGCCGTCCAGTCGAAGAAGCCCTTGCCGGTCTTGCGGCCCAGCTCGCCGCGGGCGACCTTGTCCCGCAGGATCTGCGGCGGGGCGAAGCGCTCGCCCAGCGTGGAGGCCAGGTATTCGGCGATGCCCAGTCGCACGTCCAGGCCGACGATGTCCGTGGTCCGCAGCGGGCCGGTGGGGTGCTTGTAGCCGAGCACCATGGCGTTGTCGATGTCCTCGGCGGACGCCACCCCCTCTTCGACCATGCGCATGGCCTCCAGCGCGATCGCCACGCCAAGGCGTGAGGACGCAAAGCCGGGGGCGTCGCTGACGACGACGGCGGTCTTGCCGAGCGCCTCGACCCAGCCGCGGGCCGCCCGGGCCAGCGGTTCGGAGGTCTGCTCGCCGAGGACGACCTCGATGAGGGTTGACGCCGGCACGGGGTTGAAGAAGTGCAGGCCGAGGAAGTTCTGGGGCCGCTTCAGCTCGCGGGCCAGGCCGTCGACGGACAGCGAGGAGGTGTTGGACGCGAGGTAGGCATCGGCGGCGAGGCGCTCCTCGATCCCCTTCAGCGCTGTCACCTTCAGCTCCCAGTCCTCGGGGACGGCCTCGATGACCAGCTGGCGGTCCGTGAAGTCGTCGTAGTCGACGGTCACGGCGAGCCGGGACACCATTTCGTCCAGGTTGCCGTCGACGGCGCCGCGCTCGATGCTCTTGGCGGCCGCGGATTCCACGCGTTCGCGGGCGGCCTCGGCCGAGGCCTCGTCGCGCTCGACCACGAGGACGTTGGCCCCTTTGATCAGGAAGGCGTGGGCGATGCCGGCGCCCATGCGCCCGCCGCCGAGGACGCCGACGAAGTCGGGAAGGTTGGCGTCGGGAAGATCCGCGGCCAGTTGTGCCGAAACTTCAGGGTTGCTCATGTCTACTTCTTCCGGTCTGATGTCTCGTCGGACTTTTTGCCGGCCTTCTTATCGGCCTTCTTATCGGCCTTCTTATCGGCCTTTTTATCGAGGAAGGCCTGCATGCGGTCGAACTTGGCCTGGGATTCGAAGAGGATGCCCTGGGCCAGCTGGTCGATCAGGGGATGCGCCTCGGCCGGGGCATGGAACACGGACTTGGTGATCCGCACGGCCAGCGGGTCCTGCCGCGCGATCCGGTCCGCCAGCGCATGGGCGGCGTCCATCAGCCCGGGGGCCTCATGGATTTCGGTGATCAGGTGCACGGCCAGGGCCTGCTCGGCGCGGAGCACGAGCCCGGCGAGCAGGATCTCCTTGGCGACGGGCTCCCCCACCAGCTCCTTGAGGCGCCAGCTGGCGCCCGCCGCGGCGAGGATTCCCAGCCCGGTCTCCGGGTTGCCGATCCGTACGTCGGGCGTGCCGATCCGGAAGTCGGCCGCGTACGCCAGCTCGGCCCCGCCGCCCAGGCAGAAGCCGTCCAGGGCGGCGATGACCGGCATGGGCAGCCTGGCGATCCGGACGAAGATGCCGGAGTTGATGCCCTGCAGGGCGTCGTCGCGGCGGCGTTCGCGCAGCTGGGCGATGTCCGCGCCGGAGGCGAAGACCCCGTCCGTCCCGGCGATGATGAGCACCCTGGGGTTCTGCTCCAGGGCGGCGCAGACCATGTGGAGCTCGTCCACCATCTGCTGGTCGATCGCGTTGCGGACCTCGGGCCGGTTGAGCAGGACCACCACGCGGTCTTCACGCTCCTCGACCAGGAGGGTGCTGAACTCCAGGGTGCTCAAGTGTCCGTTCGCGCTATCGGGGGCCGCCACTAGACGCGCTCCAGCAGCATCGCGGTGCCCTGGCCGACGCCGATGCACATGGTGGCGAGGCCGATCCTGGCGTCTTCGCGTTCCATCCGGCCCAGCAGGGTGATGGCGATCCGTGAGCCGGACGAACCCAGCGGGTGGCCCAGGGAGATCGCGCCGCCGTCGCGGTTCACGGTCTCCGGGTCCAGGCCGAGCCGGCGCATGCAGGCCAGGGACTGGGTGGCGAACGCTTCGTTAAGTTCGACGGCGCCGAGGTCACCGGCGTTCAGCCCGGTCCGGGCCAGCACCTTCTGGGTGGCCGGGACGGGGCCGATGCCCATGATCTCGGGCTCGCAGCCGGCGGAGGCGCCGTCGATGATGCGGGCGCGCGGCGTGAGGCCGAGCCTCTTGATCGCGGCCTCGGAGGCCACGATAATCGCGGAGGCGCCGTCGTTGAGGGTGGAGGAGTTGCCGGCGGTGACCACCGAGCCGCCCGTGACGACGGGGCGGAGCCCGGCGAGGATGTCCATCGTCGTCCCGGCGCGGGGGCCCTCGTCGGTGTCCACGACCGTCTCGCCCTTGCGGGACTTGACGGTCACGGGGACGATCTCGTCGGCGAAGCGGCCGGCGGCGATGGCGGCGAGGGCGCGTTCGTGCGAGCGGACGGCGAACGCGTCGGCGTCCTCGCGGGAGATGCCGTCCACCCGGGCGACTTCCTCGGCCGTTTCCGGCATGGAGTACGTCATCTTGCCGTCACGGGAGAGCCGGCCCTTCGTGAACTGCGGGTTGGCGAAGCGCCAGCCGATGGAGGTATCGAAGATTTCGCCGGGCTTCGCGAAGGCGGTCCGGGGCTTTTCCTGCACCCAGGGGGCCCGGCTCATGGATTCGACGCCGCCCGCGATCACGATGTCCGCGGCGCCGGACTTGATCATGTGGCTGGCCATGATGATGGCGCTCAGGCCGGACGCGCAGAGCCGGTTCACGGTGATGCCGGAAATGTGCAGCGGAAGGCCGGCCAGGAGGGTCGCCATCCGGGCGACGTTGCGGTTTTCCTCGCCGGCGCCGTTGGCGTTGCCGAGGATCACCTCGTCGATGCTGTCCGGATCCAGGCCGGCGCGGGCCACGGCTTCGCGGACCACCAGGGCGGCCAGGTCATCGGGGCGGACCGCGGAGAGGGCACCGCCGTAACGGCCCACGGCGGTGCGGGCACCGCCAACGAGAAATGCCTGTGGTCCTGCAACTGCTGATGCCATGGGTACACCCTTCACGCGATAAACAGCACTGTTGTCCGCGGCGGCAACACGCCTTCAGCTAAGGAGCGCAAGTTCATTACCGACCGTTCGTTCTATAAAGATTACACGGCAGGGCAACGGGGTCAACCGGATGCCCTGTGATTACGCGACCACGATGCCCAGATGTCCCGCCAGCAGGGGCGCGAGCAGGGTCAGCTGGTAATCGTCGACGACGAGGCCGGACAGGCTGTCCAGGCCGCTGATGGTGCGGAAATCGGTGCCGCGCAGATCGAAGTCCGTCAGCCTGGCGCCGCTGAGGTCCAGGGTGCCGATGGTGCAGTTTTTCAGGACCACCCGGGTGGCCGCGCAGGATCCGAGGTCGAGTTCGTTGATGATGCAGTCGCTGATCTGCACATCCGTCAGCCTGGAGCCGCGCAGGTTGACGTAGTCCAGCTTGCCGCCGTCGATCCGCACCGACTGCCAGCCGCTCTCGTAGAGTTCGGCGGAGCCCCAGCGCGGATTGGAGAACTCCACGTCCCGCAGGGTGGCCCGCGCCGCCATGAACACGGGGGCGTAGAGCTCCGCGATGATGCAGTCGCGGAACGTGGCGCCGCGCAGCTGCGTCTCGTTGAAGGAGATCCCGGCGAACTCACACTCGGCGAAGTCCGTGCCGCTGAGCTCCAGGCCGTCGGCGGACGCGCGGCTGTACCGGACGCCGTCGTACCGCTCGCCGCGCTGGAAGTCCGGCGCCGGATCGTCCCTCAGCTCCCCCAGCAGGACGGGCGCCAGGCGCGGCGGCGTGACCTTGGTTGCCTTCGCCGTCTTGGCCGTCCTGGCGGCAGGGGTGGCCCGCACCATCACAGGGACTCGGCCTTGGCTGCGATCTCCGCCAGATCCTTGGCGAGGGCCTTGCGGGTGATGCGCATCCCGATCGGGCCGAGCACCGCCATCATGATCCTGCCCAGCCGCGTGGGCTTGATGACCTCGGCGCCGAACGTGAGCGTCAGGTCCGTCCCGCCGTCGCGCTCCACAAGGGCGAAACGCGAGGTGTAGTCGGCGCCGCCCTGGCGCGCCTTGACCGTGGTGCTGCCGCCGCGGGTGCCGCCGTCCCGGCCCGGGGAAGGCGGTTCGCACTGGGCGACCCACAGCTCCATTGTCTGGGACCGGCCCATCATGGTGCGGGTTTCCTTCCAGCGCGTGCCCTCGGCGTACGGGCCCGCGGTGAGCATCTGGACGGAATCGATGCCGGACAGCGTCGCGGCCGATCCCGGGATGTCCGAAACGACCGCCCACACCTTGTCCGCCGGGGCCTTGATGTGCTGCGTGAGGCTGGTTTTGTGGTCCATGGCTTCGAGCCTAGCCCGGCTCCCCGGAATTTTTCACCCCGCCGGAGTGGCTGCAACCCGCAATATCAATCCCCGGCAGCCCCTTCGAGCCGACAGCCCCTTGAAATAGTAAGCATGCTTTGTGTTATTGTGAATGTGCGTTGAATTACAACCGGAAACGAAAGGTGGTTCCCACCATGGGTATCGGAGACAAGATTCAGAACGAGGCGGAGCACCTGGGCGGCAAGGCCAAGGAAGCCACGGGAAATGCCACGGACAATGACCGCCTCAAGGCCGAGGGCCAGAAGGACCAGGTCGTAGCCGACGCCAAGAAGGTCGGCGAGGACGTCAAGGACACCTTCAAGAAGGACTGATCCCGCAAATCTTCACCCAAATCTTCACCAGGCTGCGGCGCCGGACTTCCCTTGGGGGATCTCCGGCGCCGCTGCCGTGTCCGCAGCGGACCAGGCAGCGGCTGAGCCGCGGCGAGACGACGACGGCGGGCCCCCTCACCGGGGGCCCGCCGTCGTCGGTTGCTCCGTAACTGCCCTTATCCACGCTCATAACGGCGGTTACGGAGCAACCGACGGGGATGAACGGAAACGGCTAGCTGAAGAGCTCGCTCTTGGGCTCGTTGTGCTTGACCTTCTGCCAGCCGAGCCACAGCACCAGGGCGAAGAACGGGATGGTGGCCAGGGTCCACAGGCCCAGCGGGAACACCTCGCCGCTCGCCTTGTCCGTCATGGTGTCGAAGCCGATCAGCACCGCGATGGCCAGCAGGGCGATCAGGCCGGCCCAGCTGGTCCAGGGTGAACCCGGCATCGGCAGCGAGGAGACCTTCCCCTTCTTCTTCCGCAGCGCGATCTGGCTGGCGAAGATGGAGCCCCAGGTGAAGATCACGCCGATGGAGGCGGAGTTCAAGGCCAGGTCGAAGGCGTGCGAGCCGCCGAGCCAGACGTTCAGCAGGATGCCCACGAGGTAGACGCTGGCGATCGCGAGGATGGCCGCATACGGCACGTGGCGCGTGGACATCCGGGTGAGCCACTGCGGGGCATGCCCATTGTTGGCCATGGTGCGGAAGATCCGGCCGATGGAGTACAGCCCGGAGTTGGAGGAGGACAGCGCCGCGGTGATGACGATCATGTTCATCACGTCGCCCATCCAGGGAAGGCCCATCTGGCCGAACACGGTGACGAACGGCGATTCGCCGGCTTTGTACTGGTCCGAGGGCAGCAGCATGGCCAGCAGCGTTACGGAACCGACGTAGAACACCACGATGCGGAGCACGACGGCGCGGATCGCCTTGGGCACTTCGCGCTCCGGGTTTTCCATTTCGCCGGCCGTGATGCCCACGAGTTCGATCGCGTTGTAGGCGAAGATCACGGCGTTCAGCACGAGGATCATGACCAGCGCGCCCTTGGGGAACATGCCGCCGTCCGCGGCGAAGAGGTTGCTGACGGAGGCGTGGCCGGCACCCACCTTGGCGTTGGTGACCACCATGAAGGTGCCCACGGCCAGGAAGATCACGATCGCCGCGACCTTGAGGCAGGAGGCCCAGAATTCAAACTCGCCGAAGGCCTTCACACTCAGCAGGTTCACGGCCACCAGCAGCACCAGCGCGGCGATGGCGGAAAATTCCACGGGAACGTTGGGGAAGAAGAACTGGAAGTACAGGCCGATCGCGATCAGTTCGGCGATGCCGGTCATGGCCCAGTTGATGAAGTACATCCAACCGGAGATGTAGGCGCCCTTCTTGCCGAACATCTCGCCGGCGTAGCTGACGAAGGAGCCGGAGGTCTGGCGGTACATGATGAGCTCGCCGAGGGCCCGCATCAGCAGGAAGGCGATGACGCCGGCGATGGCGTAGGAGAAGATCAGGGCCGGGCCGGTGGAGGCCAGGCGGCCGCCGGCGCCCATGAAGAGGCCGACGCCGATCGCGCCGCCCATCGCGATCATGGTGACGTGGCGTCGGCCGAGGGTCTTCTTGTAGCCCTCGGCGCTGAGGGTGGGGTCGACGACGGCGGATGGCGCGGTCTTTAGTTCGGTGGCAGTACTTTGTGGCACAACTGTTCCTTGTGGGTCGAGGTATGGCCGGGACAGGCCCGTGGGCTTCGGTACACGCTAAATTCGGGCTGAACCCCTGCGGGGGCAACAATGTGTACCGGAGGCCGTGAAAGGTCGAACCTTCGCGCGGCTCTTCCATAATACAAGCTCTTTCGGCCCCAAAGTGACGCGGGCAACATCCCGGGGCCCTGCGTGCCACGTGCCGGCTGAATTTCCCCGGCTTCGCAACCCCGGCTGCGGCGCTAGGCTGGTGGCATGGGCACAGCTCTTCGCACACCACCGGCTCCGCGGCCGGAACTCTACCGTTTTACCGGACTCGATCTCACCGCCGCCGGGCTGTATGTGGCCGTGGCCGCCTTCTTTGCCGCGGCCGGCGATCTGCTGGCGCCGCTGCTACTGCAGATCTCGCCGAATCCGGCCGTCGGATCCTACACCGTGAATCTGGTCTTCTACGGCACCATCGGCCTCCTGGCCCTGGCCGCCGCCCGGCACGTCGCCGCGCGCGACCTCCGGGTCCTGGCCACCCGGCCATGGTTCACCCTGCTCATGGTCCCGCTGGCGGTGGTGGCGATGATGATCCTTACCGCGGTCCTCGTCGCACTCAGCGGTCCGGTGCAGACCTCCGCCAACCAGGCCGGCCTGCAGGCGCTCATGCAGCAGGTGCCGGCCTGGCTGATGGTGCCCCTGCTGGTGATCGTGGGGCCCTTCGTGGAGGAGTACATCTTCCGGCACCTGCTGATCGGAAAGCTGAGCCGGCGGGTCAACATCTGGGTGTGCTGCGCGCTGTCCGTGGTGTTGTTCGCGGCCCTGCACATTGTGGGCCAGGAGCAACTGACCCTGCAGGTGCTGATGCCCTACCTCGCGATGGGCGCGGTCCTGGTGTTCGTCTACGTCTGGGCCGGCAGGAACGTGATGTTCTCCTACTTCGTCCACGCCTCGAAGAACCTCCTGGCGGTCATCTTCATCTATGCGATCCCCCCGGACGTCCTCGAGCAGCTCCAGCAGCTGCAGGGCTAGGCACAATACTGTTTACTTAGGCTTTTTTGGTATTCGCTTGAGTGGCCAGTTCGACATTTTCCTTTTGATGACGCGGGGGTTGGTTCTTGGCCGGCGCGGGGGCAGCAGTTCATGCAGGATTTCGCGGCAGAAGACCGTGAAGGCCTCCGCCAGACGCTCAGGGGGAAATAGCCGGGCGCGCGGCGAGGGAACGCCGTACTGCCCGGAGGGTGCGGGTGAAAGAGAACCTCAGGGGGTCTTCCTCGAAGTGGTGGGCGACGTCGCCGATGAGGGACCGGATGGCGTAGTGCACGCAGAGGTATCCGTAGATTTCCTGCAGGACCCCGTCGGGGGTTTTGGAGCGCAGCACGGTCCCGGGGCCGCGCTGGTGGGTTTTGAGTTCATCGAAGCAGGACTCGATTTCCCAGCGTTTGGCGTAGGCTTCGGCAAGGTCCTCCGCGGAGGCGGCGTGCGGGTCAAGGATCGTGGTGATCAGCCGGAATTCGCTGCTCGTGTCGCCGGTGCTGACGGTGTATTCGATCACGCGCACCCGGATGGGGTCCGTGTTGTTCCGCCGTGCCTTCGGGTTCGCGTAGACGGCGGAGAGGTAGGAGCCGTCGGCCAGGTCCTCGAGCACGGGCAGCACGGCGTTGGCCTTGACCCGCCACAGCAGTTGCGCACCGGTTCCGGAGCTGTCCTTCCAGGCCGTGTAGGAGAAGAACCCGCGGTCGGCCATGGCCAGCATGTCCGCCTCCAGCCGGTGGAGCAGGCCCGGATAGAGGTCGTGCTCGGACGTGGAAAAGCCGGAGACCACGGCCCCGATCACCGCGTGCGTGGCGCATTCGACCAGGCCGAGCACCGCGCCTGCGGGTAGGCGCTTTTCAGATCCGTGGCCGTGCCCGGCCTGCCATACGCGCGCTCGTTGGCCTCCGTGTCCGCCAGATCCAGGCAGGTCCCGTCCACGGACACCAGCCGCCAGGAGCCGTGGAATCCCGGACCGCCCGGGAGTGCCAGAGGCTTCGCGGTCTCGGCGAACAGTTCGGCCATCACGGCGGAACCGAGGCGGGTCCGGGCCTTGAAGATCGCGGCCTTCGTCGGCATCTGCCAGTCCCGGAACCGGCCCGTGATCCATTCCATGCCGGCCAGCAGGGACCGCATCACTTCCTCATACGAACCGGCCGAAAACAAGGCCAGCGCCATCACGTAATAGACCATCAACCGCGACGGCAGCAACCGGTTCCGCTGCTCACGGGCCCCGGTCCGCCCAATCACCGCATCAACGACATCCGGCGGGAAAACCCGCGTCAAAACACCGAGCGAGACGTGGTCACTCAACCGCTCAGGACCCTCGGGAGTCACCCATCCGCTACGCGCCATGCCGAAAGATTAACACAACTACTCTAAGTGAACGGCATTGGGGCTAGGCATAAACAACGCGGGGTCACTTACGGCCCATTCCGGCGCTCCGAATGGGCCGTAAGTGACCCCGCGTTGCATGAAGTCGGACGGGAGGCTGAGCCGCACGCCCCTACCGAGCGGGGCGCCGGCGTCGTAGTTTCATTCCATGACACTGAACATCCAGATCGCCGTCGACTGCAGGAATCCGCATGAGCTCGCCGACTGGTGGGCCGAAACCCTGGACTGGGCCGTGGAGCCGCAGGACGAGGGCTTCATCCGGTCCATGATCGGGCAGGGCTTCGCCACGGAGGCGGACACCCTGATCCACAACGGCAAGCTCGTGTGGCGCGACGGGGCAGCCATCCGCCCGGCCGAAGAGCTGGACGCCAGACCTCCGGCCCGCCGCATCCTCTTCCAGACCGCGCCGGAGGACAAGACCGTCAAGAACCGGATCCACTGGGACGTCAACCTCGCCGGCAAAGACAAGGATCACGTCCGCGCCGCCCTGGAGGCGCGCGGCGCCACGTTCCTGTGGACGGCCAGCCAGGGCCCGCATTCCTGGCACACCATGGCGGACCCGGAGGGCAACGAGTTCTGCATCAGCTGACGCGATTACTAGACTCGGACTGTGAACAACGAAATCCCCGCCCAGGTATCCGACGTCTTCGACCCCACCCGCTGGCGCGCCGTGTCCGGTTTTGACGACTTCCAGGACATGACCTACCACCGGCAGGTGGAGCGCTCCGCTGACGGCTCGTACATGCGGGACCTGCCCACGGTCCGCATCGCCTTCAACCGCCCGGAGGTCCGCAACGCCTTCCGTCCGGGCACCGTGGATGAGCTGTACCGGGCCATGGACCACGCCCGGATGACCCCGGATGTCGCCACCGTGCTGCTCACCGGCAACGGGCCGTCGCCCAAGGACGGCGGCCACTCGTTCTGCTCGGGCGGCGACCAGCGGATCCGCGGCCGCGACGGGTACCGCTATGCAGAGGGCGAGACCCAGGAGACCATCGATCCCGCCCGCGCTGGCCGGCTCCACATCCTGGAGGTCCAGCGGCTCATGCGCACCATGCCCAAGGTGGTCATCGCCGTCGTCAACGGCTGGGCGGCCGGCGGCGGACACTCGCTGCATGTCGTCTCGGACCTCACCATCGCCTCCCGCCAGCACGGCAAGTTCAAGCAGACCGACGCGACGGTGGGCAGTTTCGACGCCGGCTACGGTTCCGCGCTGCTGGCCCGCCAGATCGGCCAGAAGGCCGCCCGCGGGATCTTCTTCCTGGCCCGCGAATATTCCGCAGAGGACATGGTCCGCCTGGGTGCCGTCAACGAGGCCGTGGACCACGAACGGCTCGAGGACGTGGCGCTGGAATACGCCGCGGACATCGCCCGGCAGTCCCCGCAGGCCATCCGCATGCTCAAGTTCGCCTTCAACCTCGCCGACGACGGCCTGGCCGGCCAGCAGGTGTTCGCCGGGGAGGCCACCCGGCTGGCCTACATGACCGACGAAGCGGTGGAAGGCAAGGAGGCCTTCCTCGAAAAACGCGACCCGGACTGGTCCAGGTTCCCGTACTACTTCTAAACCATTCCTTCCAAGGAATACTTTCCGATCCGACGACCTCTCACCCGACGACCTCCAAGGCAGGACCTGTGGCTTCCGGAGCTGTGAACATCGAGCCCGCGCTCGCGGCGCTGGCCGCCGCCCTCCACGGCGAGGGCCCCGCCGTCGAACTTTCCGCCGGACCGGACGGCAGCCCGGTGGTTGAGCTTGTCGAAACCCCCGGCGTCGGGGACGCCGCCGTCGTGGTGCGGACCTCCGGTTCCACCGGCACGCCCAAGGCCACGGTCCTGACCGTGGACGCGCTGGCCGCCTCCTCGATGGCCACCGCCCTGGCGCTCAAGGGCGAAGGCCAGTGGCTGCTGGCGCTGCCCGTGCAGTTCGTCGCCGGGCTGCAGGTGCTGGTCCGCTCGCTTTTCGCGGGCACGCGGCCCTGGGCCATGGACCTGCGCGGCGGCTTCACGCCCGAGGCCTTCACCGCCGCGGCCCTCGAGCTCACGGACAGGATCCGCTTCACCTCCCTCGTCCCGACGCAGTTGCAGCGGCTGCTGGACACCCCCTCCGCGGACACCCTGGCGGCGCTCCACCGCTTCGACGCGGTCCTGCTCGGCGGGGCGCCTGCTTCCCGTGGGCTCCTGGCCGCCGCCCGCGACGCCGGGGTCCGGGTGGTGACCACCTACGGCTCCGCCGAGACCTGCGGCGGCTGCGTCTACGACGGCGTGCCCCTCGACGGCGTGGAGGTCAAACTGGGCGCGGACGGGCGCATCCTGCTGGGCGGTCCCGTCGTTGCCGCCGGTTACCTGGACGCGCCCGCGCTCACGGCGGAGACGTTCGTCGAGGAAGACGGCGTCCGCTGGTACCGCACCAACGACCTCGGCGAGCTCGACGCGGCCGGCCGGCTGACCGTGCTGGGCCGCGCCGACGACGTCGTCATCACCGGCGGCGTCAAGGTCTCGGCCGCGCATGTGCAGGCGGAGCTGGAGAAGCTCGACGGCGTGCTGGCGGCCTTTGTGGCCGGCGTCCCGTCCGCAGAGTGGGGGCAGGCCCTCGCCGCCTACGTCGCGGTGGCCGACAGATCCCCCGATGGGATCGCCGCGTTCACCGCCCGCGCTTCCTGGGCGCAGGTACTGGGGCGGCTGGCGCCGAAGACCGTTCTCGCCGCCGGGGAATTGCTCATGCTGCCCAACGGCAAACCGGACCGGCTGGGCATGACTGTCCGGCTGGACGCCCTGCATCAGGGAAAATAGAGAAGCCGGGCATTCCCGGCGTCACCGAATCAACACCCGAATCAACACGAGGTACTGAACGTGGCCACTGCCGCACAATGGATTCAAGGCGCCCGACTGCGCACCCTGCCGGCCGCGATCGCTCCGGTCCTGATCGGCACTGCCGCGGCCTACGAGATGGACGCGTTCCGCCCGGTCAACGCGGTCCTGGCGGCGCTGGTCGCCCTCCTGCTGCAGATCGGCGTCAATTACGCCAACGACTATTCGGACGGCATCCGCGGCACTGACGAGGACAGGGTGGGCCCGCTCCGGCTCGTCGGGTCCGGCGCGGCCCGGCCCGACCACGTCAAGTGGGCGGCCTTCACGGCCTTCGGGCTCGCGATGGTGTCCGGCCTGGTCCTCGTGGTCATGACGCAGTCGTGGTGGCTGATCCTCGTGGGCATCGGCTGCGTGCTGGCGGCCTGGGGCTACACGGGCGGCAAGAACCCCTACGGCTACCTGGGCCTGGGCGACGTGTTCGTGTTCGTCTTCTTCGGGCTCGTGGCCACGCTCGGCACCACGTACACGCAGGCCAGCCAGCTCAGCCTCGCCGCCATCATCGGGGCCATCGGCACGGGCCTCATTGCCTGCGCCCTGCTGATGGCCAACAACGTCCGCGATATCCCCACCGACCGGGTGGCCGGGAAGAAGACGCTGGCGGTGCGGCTCGGGGACAAGCATGCGCGGGAAAGCTACGTGCTGATGCTCGCCGTCGCGATCCTGCTGGTGATTGTGCTCGCACCCGGCCGGCCCTGGATACTCCTTGTCCTGCTGCTGATTCCTGCGAGCCTGATGCCGTCCTGGCTGATGATTGCCGGCCGGCGGCGCAAGAGCCTGATCCCGGTGCTGAAGCAGACCGGGCTGATCAACCTGGGCTACGCCGTGCTGTTCTCCCTGGGCCTGGTGCTGAGCCACGGGTTCTGAGGGGGCTGGGCGGGCTCGAGCGGGCGGACCGGCCCCCGGGCTCGGCGGGGGGCTGAGCCGGCAGATGTGAGGCGGGCTGCTAGGAGTCCTTGGGCCGGCTGTCCTTGCGGACCACGACGTCCGGGTGCTCATCCACCAGGCGGTCCTCGGCGTCGGCGTCGTCCTTCTCACCCGCGCTGCGCAGCGGCTTGGCGTTGCCCGAGAAGCGCTGGTGGAGGTTCGCTGTAGCCGCGTCACGCTGCTTCTGGAAGAAGAGGAAGCTGATGGCGAAGGCCATCATGCCGGCGCAGAGGACGGCCAGCAGCCAGCCCAGTTGCAGGTAGACGAACAGCGCGAACAATGGCACAAAGAGGGCCAGACGGATCAGGGTGTATTTCAGGAATGCCACGCTTCAAGTTTAGCCGTCCGGCGTCGGCCTGGGCTCTGCCGTGGTTTCCGGGGGATTTCGGGGGTTCCGGATTCCGGCTTCGGTTGCCCGCCGGCACCGGGCGGGAGCCCGGGCCCGCGCCGGGGACGCCCCCGGAGGCTAGACTGAAGGTATGCTTCGTGTCGTGGTCCCAATCGTCGTTCTCGTCGTGTTTGTCTACGGACTGGTCGATGTGATCCGCACGGACGCGCGTCTCACCAGGGGCATTTCAAAGCCGGCATGGATCGTGGTCCAGATCGTGCTTCCGGTGGTCGGCGCCGTCCTCTGGTTCATCATCGGCCGCCCCCGTGCCACCGCTGCCGCCCCGGCAAGCTACGGCCACCCCATCGCACCGGACGATGATCCGGAATTCCTACGCAACCTGGAAGTACGCCGCCGCCAGCAGGCAGAAGCCGAGCGGCTCAAGAAGCTGAAGGACGAACTGGAGGCCAGGGAGCGCAAGCTCGGCGGCGCCCCCGGTGACATCGGCGGCACCGGTTCCGGCAATGCCCACGGCTCCGACGAGGCCGGGGCGCAGGGCACCGACGAAGTCAAATAGGCCAAGCCCGGGCCTCGGCTGACGACCCTGCGGGGCGGGGTGCGGCACGGCTCTAGGGCCCAGCGAAGACCCCTTTGCCACATCCGGCCGGAATCCCACGCTCATACCGGCCATCTTCGGCAAATCGGCACCCGCGAACGTCCATATCCGGGACCAGGACCGCCGCCCACTACTCCCCCACATCCCGTTCGTCCTGTGGATAACGATCCCGCCCCCTCCCAGTGGCCGCACAATGCTTTTATGCGCCGACCCAGCGAGCTACCCCGGCATCTCCGGAACCAACCCTTTACCGTGGCCGAAGCCCGGGCTGCAGGGCTGAGCCGACGTCGAACCCGGGCCGTGGATCTGGTCAGTCCATGTCACGGCGTCCGGGCCGCAGCCTCGTCCGAGGACAGCCTGCTCGAACGGCTGCGCGCCCTGACGGCGGTCACCGGCACCATCGTGAGCCACACTTCGGCTGCAGTGCTGTGGGGATTCCCGCTGCCCGCTGCCCTTGAACGCCTGGTCATCATCCACCTGACGAGTCTGCCGGGCAGGCGTTCCGTGCGTCGCAAAGGGGTCGTCGGCCACCAGCACGCCCTCGAACCCGAGGAGATCACCGCCGGGCGTCGGCTGGTCTGCACCTCGCCGCTGCGGACCTGGTTCGACCTTGCCCGGATTCTTGGCCTGGACGACCTTGTGATTGCGGGGGATTTCCTGCTCCGGCGGAGGAATCCGCTGGCCAGCCTGCCCCTGCTGGATGCCTACCTTGCTGGCAAGAAGGGCCACCCCGGCTACCGCCGCGCGCTGCAGGCCCGGTCTTTGATGCGGGCGGGCACCGACTCCCCCAAGGAGACCGAACTCCGGCTGCTCCTGCTCCGCCACGGCCTTCCCGAACCCGGAATCAACATCCCCATGTTTGACGAGACCGGCCGCTGGATCCAGGACCCCGACCTGTCCTATGAGGAGCAGAAGATTGCGATCCAGTACGACGGCGGCCACCACGCCACCCCAGCCCAGCCCAGCGGCGCAGCGACATCTTCCGGGACGAGGACGCCAGGGACGCCGGCTGGCGGGTCGTGGTCCTGACCCAACGGGACCTCACCCCGTTTGCACCGGGGATGGAACCCAGGGCCGTCACCCGGGTCCGGGCGGCGTTGACGGAGCGCGGATGGAATCCTGCCCCGGCCACGGTCCCTAAAGGGGCGCAGGGTCCGTAGTGCGGACACGGTTTCATGAGGCGGTCCCGCTTCCTAAGGCAGCGCCCCGCTCTCCCGCCCGCCCGCCCATATGACGCAAATGGCCGCCAAGCGGGTGGCTTAGCGGCCATCTCCGGCAAATCGCGGAGGGAACGGGAGCGCCGCCACCAGGGTCCGGGCGGAAATGACGGAACGCGGCTGGAATCCTGCCAGGGTCCCTGGTTCCTGAAGCCGACCGGTTCATAAGGCCCACGATGCCGGGCGCGGCCGGACCTCCCCGCCCGCCCGCCCATATGACGCAGATGGCCGCTAAGCGGGTGGCTTAGCGGCCATCTTCGGCAAATGGCCCCCAAGCGGGGTCGCTTAGCGGCCATCTCCGGCAAATCGCGGAGGGGCACCCCCGCGAGGGCTACATCCCCGCGGAGGAGCCCCCGCGAGGACTACAGCCCCGAGTAGGAGTGCAGGCCGTTGAAGAACTGGTTCACGATCGTGAAGTTGAAGACCACGCACAGGTAGCCGACAATGGACAGCCATGCCGCCCGGGTTCCGGTCCAGCCGCGGGTGGCGCGGGCGTGCAGGTAGCCTGCATAGACCACCCAGATCACGAAGGTCCACACTTCCTTCGTGTCCCAGCCCCAGAACCGGCCCCACGCCTTCTCGGCCCAGATGGCACCGAACATGAGCGTGAACGTCCAGCCGATGAAGGCGATCGCGTTGATCCGGTAGGACAGGTTCTCCAGGCTCAGGGCGGACGGCACGAGGCGCAGGAATCCCAGCTTGTCGCCGCCGCCCGCAGCCACTACCTTCTGCCGGTGCGACTGCAGCAGTTGCAGCGCGGACATGGCGAAGGTCAGGGTGAACAGCGCGGAGGACATCACGGCGATGGACACGTGGATGATCAGCCAATAGCTCTGCAAGGCGGGCACCAGGTGCCCGACGGGCGTCCAGAACGCCACGGAAGCGGCGACCAGCATGATGACGGCCAGGCCGATCACGAACGTGCCCAGGAAGCGCAGGTCGCGGCGGATCAGCACCACGAGGAACACCGCCACGGCCACGAACGCGCCCGTGCTGAGGAACTCGTACATGTTGCCCCACGGCACCCGGCCTGCGCCGATGGCCCGCGTGATGACGCCTGCCGCATGGATCGCGGCGCCCAGCACGGTCACGGCGACGGCGACCCGGGCCGGAGCGCGCCGCTCGGCACCGTAGCGCATGCCGCCGTCGGCGGTCTGGCCGACGCCGGTGGTGCTGCCCTGCGCGGCGCGCGAGACGGACGACGTCGGACGCTCGGCGCGGCCGACGGGCCCGCTGACGTCCGAGTCGGCACGGTCGGCGGGACCCGCTCCGACACGCACTCCGGCCCCCACACCCGCCCCGACGGGAACCTTCACACTCGCGGCACCGGCGCTTGTCCCGGAGGCGGCGGCCGCCTTGAGGTCCACGGCGCGCAGCATCTTGCTGCTCTTGGCCAGGTCCCAGGCGAAGGCGACGAAAGCGACCGTGTAGGTACCGGCGGCGAGCAGCATGAACAGCTCGCTGTACTGCCCCATGGTTTCGTTGATGGAGAACGGCATTACTGATCCTTCTTTGACTCAGAGGAGCCGGCTGTTGACTGGATGAAGCCTGCTGCAGGTTGTTCCGGGGACGACGTCGTGCCGCCGGCACCGGCCGCGCCGGTATCCGCCCGGCCATTGTCCGCTCCCCTGCTGGGAGCGGGCTGGGAGGCGGCGGAGGCCGGCGCCGCGGGGGCGGGGGCGGGCGGGGCATCGTCGGGGGAGACGGTATCCTCGTCCAGCTCCCAGGCGCCGGCCAGCAGGGACCGGATCGCCTTGGCCTCGCCGGCCAGCCGGTGGTCTTCACCGCGGGCCAGGAGCCCGTATTCGACCATGGTGCGGCCGTCCGCGTGGGTTCCGGTCCGGACCCAGACGCGGCGCCGGTTCACGTACAGCGAGGTGACCAGCCCGGCGACCGCCAGGAGCGCGAAGATGAGCGCGTAGAGCTGCCCGGGGTTGTGGTGGATGTCCACGCCCACGTAGCGCTTCACGCCGTCGAAGCTGATGGAGCCCTTGCCGTCCGGGAGCGTGTAGCTGGCACCCGGCGCGAGGGTGATGCCCTTGGTGTCCAGGTTCCGGGCATTGAGCGGGGTCAGCTTCTTCACGCCGAGCTCGAAGACGTTCTGCGGGGCGCCGTCGTTCAGGCCGAGGTCGCCGTAGTAGGAGTTCAGGCTCAGCTGCGGGTTGATCAGCTCGGGATCGCCGCTGAAGGAGACGCCTTGCTCGGTGACGAAGGCCGTGGGCAGGAAGAACCCGGCAAAGGCGAGCTGCTCGGGCTTGGCATCCGGGACCTTGATGACGATGGAGGAGTAGTAGTTGTCGCCCTGCAGCTTGGCCACCACGGGGCCCTGCATGGCGACGTTGCCGGCGCCGTCGCGGACGGTGACCACGGGGGCGTAGCCGTTGCCGGTGAGGTACATGCTGGTGCCGCCGAGGCTCAGCGGATCATTGACCTTCAGCACTTCCCTCTTCGCGGGTGCGTCCGGGGTCTCCTTGGTGGTCACGTCGGCCGTGAAGTCGATGGGCTGGCCGAACTTGCCCTTGGATTCGCGGTCGAAGGTGATCCGGAACTTGTCCAGCTGCACGGAGTAGGGCTGGAGCTGGCTGCTCTGGAAGTTGGTGCCCGGCGTGAACTGGTCGTAGCCGACCAGGGTGTTCACGAACGTGTCCCCCTCCACCAGGATCCGCTGCCCGCTGTAACCGAACAGGCCGCCGGCGGCGACGGAGATCAGGACGCCGATCAGGGCGCTGTGGAAGACGAGGTTTCCGACTTCGCGCAGGAAGCCGCGCTCCGCCCCCAGGGACGGCCGCGCGCCGTCGTGGTTCCGGATGTCCACGCGGTACCCGCGCTTCTTCAGCAGCCCGGCGGCGTCGGTGATGGCGGCCGACGCCGGGATCCCGGCGTCGGCGGGGATCACGAGCGTGCCGTACTCGGGGAGCCGGGAGAGCCGTGCGGGAGTGCGGGGAGGCTGCGAGCGCATCGCCTTGTAGTGCGCGATGGCGCGGGGCACCACGCAGCCGATCAGCGAGATGAACAAAAGGATATAGATGGCCGAGAACCACGCGGAGGAATAGACGTCGTAGAGCTGCAGCGAGTCCAGGAGCTTGCCGTAGTCCGGGTGGTCCTTGATGTATTGCGTGACGATCGAGGGATTGGCCGGGCGCTGCGGGAACAACGAGCCCGGCACCGCAGCGACCGCGAGCATGAGCAGGAGGAACAGCGCCGTGCGCATGCTGGTCAGCTGGGTCCACGCCCAGCGGAGCATGCCCAACGGGCCAAGCGTCGGAAGGACAGCCTCCGCCTTGGCAGCGGCCACCGGATTGGTGGTGCCGGGCGTGCCGCCGGGCGCGGTACCGGGCGTGGCGTCGGGCGCGGTGCCGGGGGCCGGGGACTTCTTGGGTACGTTCACTCGCTCGCTCATCAGATCGGCAATTTCACATCGGTTTGGAACCAGTACTGCAATTCGGAGACCCAGGTCCCCCACACGCCGCTGGCCATCAGCAGGCCCAGAACAACCAGGATGCCGCCGCCGGTGCGCTGGATGGCGAGCCGGTGCTTGCGGAAGAAGGACATCACGCCGATGCCGCGGCGCACGGCCAGGGCGATCAGCAGGAACGGCAGGCCCAGGCCAAGGCTATACACGAAGGCCAGAAAAGCCCCCTTGGCCGCCGACGATCCGCCGGAGAGGCTCAGGAGCTGGACGGCGGAATAGGTGGGCCCGATGCACGGCGCCCAGCCCAGGCCGAAGGTGATGCCCAGCAGCGGCGCGCCCCACAGCCCGGCCGGCGGCCTGGCATGGATCTTGGCGTCGCGCTGGAGCCAGCCGAAGCCGCCCATGAAGACGACGCCCATGATGATCACCAGGATGCCCAGCAGCTGCGTGATCCACTTGTTCTGCGAGCCGGTGATCAGCGTCCCCAGCTGGCCGAACGCCCCGCCGAGCAGCACGAAGACCACCGAGAAGCCCAGCACGAAGAGCCCGATGCCGGCCAGCATGCGGCCGCGCTTCTGCTTCTGGAGGTCGACGCCGGTCAGTCCCGTCACGTAGCCCAGGTACCCGGGCACGAGCGGCAGCACGCAGGGCGAGAGGAAGGAGACGACGCCGGCCAGCAGCGCCACGGGCACGGCCAGCAGGAGCGATCCGTTCAGGATGGCTTCGGCGAAGGGGCTGTTCACGGCCGCGCCGCCGCTACTCGGCCACGGCGGCGGCGATGAGGGACTTGAGGGTGCCCTTCTGGATTTCACCGAGGACGCGGGAAGCCACGCGGCCCTGCTTGTCCAGCACCAGCGTGGTGGGAACGGCTCCCGGCGGCACCAGGCCGGAGACGGCCAGCAGCACGGCCCCGTCCTTGTCATTGAAGCTCGGATACGTGAGGTTGAAAGTCTTGTCGAACGCGTCGGCGGTGGCCTTCTCGTCACGGAGGTTCACGCCGAAGAACTGCACGCCCTGGCTCTTGAACTCCTGGTTCAGGGCCTCCAGGGAGGGTGCTTCAACCCGGCACGGGGCGCAGGCGGCGAACCAGAAGTTGAGCACGGTGACCTTCCCGAGGAAGTCCGCGGGCGCCACGGCGGTGCCGTCGAACAGCGTCCCCCTGACATCCACGGGCGCCTTGCGGTCCGCGACGGCGAACTCGGTCACCGAGCCGTCGCCGGCCACGTAGTTCTTGTTGTCCCCGGCCTTGGCCTGCTTGGCCAGTGCATCCTCCTGCGCGCAGCCGGAGAGCCCCAGTACGACGGCGAGGGCGGCGCCGCCCGCCGTCAGGACGGTGCGGCGGGACAGCGCCGCCGGCATTCCCTTGTTGTTTCCCTTGTGGCCGGCCATGCGTCAGGCCCCCGGGGTGCTGGACGCACCGGCAAGCAGGGCGGCAGCAGGCTCGCTGTAGTCCACGCGCACGAGGGTGCCGGCGTCGTCGAACACCAGGGACGTCAGCGACGTCAGCGTGCACTCGCGCTTCCGCGGATCATGCCACAACGGCTTGCCCTCGGCGCTGAGCCGGGTGGCCCAGATGGGAAGCTGATGGCTGACCAGGATGGCCTCCGCGCCGTCGCCGCCGAGCTCGACGGCGCGCACGCGTGCGTCCTGGACGGCGGCCATGACGCGGGCCGCCTGCTGCTTATACGGCTCGCCCCAGGAGGGCCGGAACGGGTTGCACAGCTTGGGCCAGTGCTTCGGCTTGAGGAGTTCGGCCTTGGAGACGTGGAGCCCCTCGAAGTAGTTTTCGGCCTCGATGATCCGGGCCTCGGTGGCAATCTCCAGGTTGAGCGCCCCGGCGATCGGGCGCGCGGTCTCCTGCGCGCGTGCCAGCGGGGAGGCGGCCAGGTGGACGATCTTCGCCCCCTGTGCGGCGCGTTCGGCGAAGTGGTCCGCCAGCACCCCGGCCATCTGCTGGCCGAGCCCGGAGAGGTGGAATTCCGGCAGCCTGCCGTACAGGACACGATCGGGATTGTGGACCTCGCCGTGGCGGAGCAAATGAACAGTGGCTTGGGGCATGTGTACCAGTTTCGCAAAGGGCAGGGGTAATGACGAAATCTTCTACAGGGAGTAGAACTGAAAAGTTTGGAGAAATGTTCCCCGGAGTTGGGACAAAAGATGCAAATGCATGTAATACTTGATTCAGCGGTTAGTTGAGACTTCAACCAACGAAGCCTCGGCTGACGATCAGACGAACTGAAGCAAGACCCACCCGACTCAAGGAGAACCCCCATGGCACTTCCCGCCAACGTCACCACCGGCACCTGGACCCTCGACAACTCGCACAGCGAGATCGCGTTCACCGTCCGCCACGCCGGCATCAGCAAGGTCCGCGGCCAGTTCAAGGATGCCGAGGCCACCCTGGACCTCGCCGAGAACGTCGCCGACTCCAAGGTCAGCGCCACCATCAAGACCGCCAGCTTCGACTCCGGCGATGCCAACCGCGACGGCCACGTCCGCGGCGAGGACTTCTTCGACGTCGAGAATTTCCCGGAAATCTCCTTCGTCTCCAACGCCATCGTCCCCAAGGGCGACAGCTACGAGCTCGTGGGCGATCTGACCATCAAGGGTGTTACCCGCCCGGTGGCCCTGGACACCGAGTTCAACGGCGTTGCCGTTGACCCGTTCGGCATGACCCGCGCCGGCCTGTCCGCCGAGACGACCATCAGCCGCAAGGACTTCGGCCTGACCTGGAACGCAATCCTGGACGCCGGCGGAGTGCTCGTCAGCGACAAGGTTGCCGTCAACCTCGAACTGGCTTTCATCGCTCCCGCAGCCTAGTCAGTACCCTTGGGCAGACCTGGCCCGTTGCCGGCGCCTGTCCGGAGCCCCCCGCTTCATCCCTGTGATGGAGCGGGGTGCTGTGTTTAAGCCCACTCCGGGGTTTAAGCCCGCTCCGGGTTTTAGGCCGGCTCCGGGTTTCCGCCGCACGGTCTGGGCGGCCGCCGGCAGCCCGTGGCAGGCCCGCGGCAGGCCCGCGGCAGGCCGCAAATTCCCTAGATAACAGCAGAAGCGCCGTCTACAGTGGGAGCCATGAGCAACCCTAGTGATGTACCGCCGCAGCAGCAGCCGGGTGCCCTCCCCCCGCAGTCCAACAATGTCCCGCCCGCCGGCTCCGCCCCGTCACAGCCGGGCCAGCAGATTCCCGAGGGGTACGAGGCGCCTCCCCAGGGGTACCAAGCTCCGCCGCAGGCGTACGGGGCTTCCCCGCAGGCGTACGGGGCTTCCCCGCAGGGCTACGGGACTCCCCCGCAGGGATACGACGCGCCGGGCCAGCCGGGCTACGGGACTCCCCCGCAGGGCTACGGGGCGCCGGGCCAGCCGGGCTACGGCCAGGCGCCGCAGCAGGGGTATCCGGCTCCCGGCCAGCCCGGCCGGCCGGCTCCGGCGGGCGGGATGCGCTTCGAGATGCCGAGCGACCGCCCCAGGAACTTCAACGATGTGCTCCCCCAGGGCGGCTTCTCCGGCATGTTCACCGTCACCCAGATGCCGACCGAGCTGAAGGTTTCCTACTGGATCTGGCTCATCGGCGGCCTGCTGGGCCTGCTGGGCGGAGTAATCGGCCTCTTCGGGTCCTTTGTCCTCATTGCGATCGTCCCGCCGTTGGGCCTTCTGGTATTGCTGCTGGTGCTGGTGGCGCTCGTCCTGGCCGCGGCCCAGGTCATCCTGGCCATGAAGATGAAGGAGGGCCGGGAGTGGGCACGCTTTGCCCTGACGGTTGTTGCCGGCATTTCCCTGGTTCTGGCGATCATCAATGCCAGCGTCGCGGACGGCCGGGGCGGCGGGAGCTGGCCTGGCTTCATCGTCAGTCTCGCGGCCGTGGTGCTCATGTGGCTGCCCAACTCGCAGGCCTGGTTTGCGGGGCTCCGGGGCCGCGCCCAGTAGCCGCCAGCGGCAACATTTTGCCGAAAGTCCGCGTCGGGGCCATCTGCCCGCCGCGGCATGTCCGCGTTCGGAGATAAGGGCCGGGAATACCTCTCCGGAATGATCCTCGCGACTGCCGGCCCGCGGTACGGTGGAACTGACCATGCTGGGGGCAGGGCAGGATCACTGGTCCCGGAATGCAGAGCCGAAATCGACATGCAAAGGACCGCCCATGAGCAACCCGCCAGTCCCCCCTTCGAATCCGGACGGCCCCGAACCGGGCCAGCCGCCGGCACCAGGCTACGGCCAGGGCGGCCCCCAATACGGCCAGCAGGCACCCCAGCCTCCCGCGTACGGCCAGCAGCCCCCGTCAGCGCCGCAGTACGGCCAGCAGGCACCCCAGCCTCCCGCGTACGGCCAGCAGCCCCCGTCTGCGCCGCAGTACGGCCAGGTCGCTCCGCAGGTGCCCCAGTACGGCCAGCAGCCCCCGCAGTTCGGGAACTCCGGCTACGGACAGTCCCCTTATGCCCAGTTCCCTCCCGGACAGCCGGCAGCTCCGGGAGAGGCGCCCAAGCTGGTCAACATTGCCTTCTGGCTGCTCATTGCATCCGGAGCGGTGTGGCTGCTCTCCGTCCTGCTCTCGATCGTGCTCATCGACACCCCCGCCCTCCGGCAGCAGTTCGAGGAGCAGATGCGTGCAAGCGGCACCCAGATAGATTTCAACTCCATCAAGGGCATCATCATCGGGACCATTGTGGCGGTCGCCGTGATCGGCGCCGGCCTCTACGCCCTTGTCGCCATTAACGTCCGTAAGGGCAAGAACTGGGCGCGCATCCTGGGTACCGTCTTCGCCGCGCTTTCCGTCCTCAGCGTTTTCCCGCTGGGCCCCGGAACCCTCTCGGCCCTGCTCGGCATCGCCGCGATCGTGCTGCTCTACCTGCCGGACGCGTCGCCGTACTTCCAGAAGCGGCAGCCGTTCGCCAACCCGTACGGGCAGCCGGGCGCTCCGTTCGGGAAGTAGCCCCCAAGGAAGTAGCTCCGGGGAAGTAGTCCCAGGCACGCTTACAGGGCGCGGGAGCCGGACGGGCTGGCTGAAACTAGCCGGCGTCCTCCGGGTCCTGCGCCCGTTGCGCGTGGTATGCCAAGATCTGCAGCTCGGTCGCCATGTCCACCTTGCGGAGGTTGACCCCCGGCGGCACCTGCAGCATGACCGGTGCGAAGCTGAGGATGCTCCGCACGCCGGCAGCGATAACCCGGTCGCACACGCTTTGGGCCACCGCGGCAGGCAGCGCCAGGACCACCATGTTCGCACCCGTCCGTTGCAGCACGGGCTCAAGGTCTGCTGCGTCGCTGACCCGCAGCCACCCCACTTCGCTGCCCACCACCATCTGGTCCGCGTCGAAGATGGCGACGATGTCGAAGCCCCGGGATTCGAACCCGCCATACCTGGCCAGGGCCTTGCCCAGGTTGCCGGCACCGACAATCGCGACCTTCCAGTCGTGGGTCAGGCCCAGGGCGGCGGCAATGTTCCGGGTGAGGTACTGCACCTCGTAGCCCACGCCGCGGGTTCCATAGGAACCGACATAGGAGAGGTCCTTGCGGAGCGTGGACGAGCTGACGCCCGAGGCCTCGGCCAGGGATTCGGAGGAAACCCTGTCGACGCCTTCAGCGCGCAGCGTCGTCAGGGCGCGCAGGTAGAGGGTCAGCCGGGCCACGGCCGCGGGTGGTATCAGCTTGGCGGCGGTCCCGGATCCCGCCGGCACAGCCTCGGGAGTTGAATCCAGCGAAGTCACTATCTGCTCCATTGCGTCGCGTTGTGCCTTCCACTCTAGATCCCCGGCAGTTCACGCATCAAAGCAGGCCGCGTCAGGGCTCCTGGCCGAGGGCCCGCCGCAGGGTCCGCGCCAGCCGTGTTTCGTCGATTTTCCAGAAATCCCGCTGGACTCCGTCCACCAGCAACACCGGGATCTCCTCGGCGAAGCGCTCGCGCAACTCGGCGTCGTCGTCGACGGATTGCTCCGTCCAGTCAATCCCCAGAGCCGCCGTGACTCGGCCGACGGCGGCGCGCGCCTCGGCGCAGAGGTGGCAGTCGGTTTTGGTGATCAGGACGACGTCGGGGCGGGGCGCGGGCGTGGGCATGGTTCCACGGTAGCCCGGCGGCGCGCCCGGCGTCGACGCAGGGCAGCCGGAGGGGCAAAACGGGCCGGTCCGGGGTGTTTCGCGGGCCGTCATGACGCGTGCGACACGGGAGGAACGCCCGCAATGACTAGACTCGAGGCATGCCCGAGGAGAAGTACGCCGCTGTGGCCACGGCGCCGCATGCAGCCTGGCAGCATGGCGAGGCCGCGTTCTTCGACGTCGACAACACCCTCATGAAGGGCGCCAGCCTGTTCCACGTGGCGCGCAAGATGTACCAGCGCGGGGCCTTCACCATTCCCCAGGCCGCCGGTTTCGCCTGGAAGCAGTTCATGTTCGTGCTGCGCGGGGAAAACATCGATGATGTCCACGCCGTCCGCGATTCCGCCCTCACCCTTGCCGCCGGCATCACCGTGGAGGACATCGAGGCGCTCGGCGAGGAAGTCTACGACGAAATGATTGAATCCCGGATCTGGCCTGGCGCCAAGGCGCTGGCCGAGCAGCATCTGCGGGTGGGCCGCAGGGTGTGGCTCGTGACCGCGACGCCGATCGAGGTGGCCACCGTGATTTCGACCCGACTGGGCCTGACCGGCGCCCTCGGGACGGTGGGCGAGATCGTGGACGGTTCCTACACCGGCAGGCTCGTGGGCGACATCCTGCACGGGCCGGCCAAGGCCGTTGCCGTCCGTGACATTGCCGAAGCCGAGGGCCTGGACCTTAACCGGTGCTGGGCCTACAGCGATTCCCACAATGACATCCCGCTGCTGGGCATGGTGGGGCATCCGGTGGCCATCAACCCGGATTCCAGGCTGCGCCGCCACGCCCGGGACAACAACTGGCCGGTCTACGATTTCCGCTCCGGACGGCGCGCGGCCACCCTGGGCCTGAAGGCGGCCACCGTCGGAGGGGTCGTCTACGGCCTCTGGCGGGGCTTCTCCCGCTTCCGCGGCCCCACCCGCTGAGGCCAGGCCGCCGCTCTGCGGTCAGGCCGCCTGGACCACCCCGCCAAAGAAAATGCCCGCCGCCGGGAAGGCAACGGGCATTTCACGCAGTGCGAACTATTGCTACTTCTTATTGCGGCGCTGGTGGCGCGTCTTACGAAGCAACTTGCGGTGCTTCTTCTTGGCCATACGCTTGCGACGCTTCTTAATAACTGAACCCACGAAAGTCCCTCACAAACTAGATGCAGGACCTGTCTGCTGGGAGTCGTCCGCGGATTGAGCTTGAGACTGAACAACTGACAGGTTCTTACGATGACGTAAAACGTTCCTTAACAGGGTACCGCCTATCCGGGGCGGCCTACGACCGCAGGCCCTGTCCGCGGACAGTTCAGCCTGTTTCCGTACGTCCGTCGGCGTGCCTGTCGACCACCGCGCCTTTGAGATACTGTTCGACAGCGTTTTCCGGTACCCGGTAGGAGCGTCCGAAGCGCACGGCCGGCATCTCTCCCGAATGCACCAGGCGGTAGACGGTCATCTTTGACACCCGCATGACCTCCGCGACTTCAGCCACGGTCAAAAAGCGTGCGTTGGAGAAATTGGCCTCCGGAGACATTTCCTTTATTCCTTTGCTCATGCGAACGGCAGCCCCACCTGGATGACATGGCGGTGTGCAGATGCTGAGCCATCAAACAACCACTGTTAGTAACTCTAGGTGCTTGTGGTGCCAATGTGAAAGGTTTGCCCAGGAATCCCGCAGCTGCGGTGCTGTCGACTCAGCCGCGGGTCCGGCGCGTGCGGGCCGAGGCTGCCAGCTGACCCAGCACAGCCGCGGTCACGTCCCAGTCCATGCACGCATCCGTGACGCTCTGGCCGTAGAGCAGATCGTCCGTGCCCGCGGCATGGCTGGCGACGTCCAGGTCCTGGGCCCCGCCCACCAGGAAGCTCTCCAGCATGACGCCGGCGATGGCACCCGCGGAGGGCCCCGCGCTTTCCAGCTGCGAGCCGATTTCGAGGGCCACCTCGGCCTGGCGGTGGTGGTTCTTGCCGCTGTTGGCATGGCTGGCGTCCACGATCAGCCGCGGGTTCAGCTGCTTGCCGGCCAGCGTGGCGGAGGCGGCCCCGACGTCGGCAGCCGAGTAGTTGGGACCCTGGCGGCCGCCGCGGAGGATGATGTGGGTGTCCGGGTTGCCGGCGGTGGCCACCAGCGCCGCCCGGCCCCCGCCGTCGATCCCGAGGAACGCCTGGGCCGCCGCCGCCGCGCTGCAGGCGTCGAGCGCGACCTGGAGACCGCCGTCGGTCCCGTTCTTGAAGCCGACCGGCATGGACAGCCCGGACGCCAGCTGGCGGTGGATCTGGCTTTCGGTGGTGCGGGCCCCGATGGCACCCCAGGAGACGAGATCGGCCATGTACTGGGGGCTGATCGGTTCGAGGAATTCGGTGGCCGCGGGCAGGCCGAGCGCGGTGACCTGGCGCAGGAACCCGCGGGCGGCGCGCAGGCCGGCGGCGATGTCGTGGCTGCCGTCGAGCCTGGGGTCGTTGATCAGGCCCTTCCAGCCCACCGTGGTGCGCGGCTTCTCGAAGTACGCGCGCATGACGATCAGCAGGTCTTCGCGGTGCTTTTCAGCCTGACTGACCAGCCGGCGGGCGTATTCCAGTCCGGCCTTGGGATCGTGGATGGAGCAGGGGCCCACGATCACCAGCAGGCGGTCGTCGACGCCGTCCATGATGGCGCGCACCTCATCCCGGCCGCGTCCGACGACGTCGGCCATGCGGGGGTCAAGCGGCAGTTCCGCGATCATCTCCTGCGGGGTGGGCAACGCGGTGAACTCGCTGACGCGGAGGTTGGAGGTGCGCTGCTGGGATTCGGGGGCTGCTTCGATGCTCATGTTGGGGTCCTGTTCCGGTGCGGAGCGGGCCCTGGTCAGAACCCGCCGGGAAATGGCGAAGGGCAGAGAATGATCTCTGCCCTGTTGGCTCTGAAGGAAAGTTGGATGCGTGTCAGTTCGACGCGGGCCCCTCCAGAGCCAACGAAAAATACGCATACCAACGGTTAGTCATGTGAGCACCATAACCCCGGCATCGGCCCCCGGGCAAAACCGGGCGCATCCGGGACCGTAACATTTCCACCCAAGTAACTCGCAATTGTTGTCGTTTTGGGCGCCCAAAACGACAACAACTGCGAGCCAGTTGGGTTATTTTTTGCGGCCGAACTTCGGCAGGCTGGCCAGCAGGTCGGCGGCCTTGGTGGCGGCCCGGCCAACCGTGCGCCCGAGCTGCTGCGGCATCTTGTCCTCGACCGGGGGGCCCACCGGAATGACGACGGCGGCGCTGAGCGGGCTGCCCGCCGGCCGGTTCGCCAGCGCCGCGGCCGGAAGCTGCGAAGCAGCTGTGCCGGCAGCAGTGGCAGCAGTGGCAGCAGCAGACGGTGCGGCGGCTGCTGCCAGGCTGTCGGGGGCGGCCTGGAGCCGGGCGTCCGGCACCCGGGCCGGTGACGCCCCCGCGGCACCCGCCGGGCCGGCCGGGCCGACGTCGAACGTCTCCAGCCAGCTGGCGATCCCGGCCAGGGGCTTGGGATTCAGTGCGTAGTAGCGCTTCTGGCCCTGGGCGCGCATGCTCACCAGGTCCGCTTCGCGGAGTACCTTGAGATGTTTGGAAATGGTGGGCTGGCTCGCCGCAAGCTCCTGGACCAGTTCCCCCACCGCCTTGTCCCCCTTGCGGAGGGATACCAGAATGTCACGCCGGGTTGCCTCAGCAATGACGGCAAATACGTCGTCTGTCACCATGCCCTCCACACTAGCGACATATACCCGGGATGGCATCCACTATTTCCGCGCCTCCGCTGGCCCCGTTCCGCCGGGTCAGCGCAGCCGGGTCAGTCGAACCAGGGGTCCAGCCCGTAGAGGGGGAACACTTCCTTGCGGGTGGCCATCACGGTGCGGTCCACCTCGTCGTTGGGGTCGAAGCCCACTTCCCAGGAACGCCACCACAGGTCGACGTCGTCACCCATGAAGCGCGGGGCCTCGACCCCGTACTTGGGCCCGTAGTGCTCCTTAACGTACGTCCGCCAGTCTTCGGGGACCGGGGTGCGGAGCGGGACGGGCCGTCCGGCCGCGATCCCGATCAGGTGGGTCCACGAGCGCGGGACCACGGTGATGACGTTGTACCCGCCGCCGCCTGTGGCGATCCAGCGGTTGTCGCAGTACCGCGCGGCCAGGTTGCCGATCGCGGTGGCGGCCTCGCGCTGGCCGTCCACGCTGATGTTCAGGTGCGAGAGCGGATCCAGGGTGTGGGAATCGCAGCCGTGCTGGCTGACGATGACCTCCGCCTCGAAAGCGCCGACGAGCTGCGGCACCACGGCGTGGAAGGCCCGGAGCCAGCCGGCATCCCCGGTCCGGGCCGGAAGGGCCACGTTCACCGCGGTGCCCCGCGCGTTCGGGCCGCCGATCTCATTGGCGAACCCGGTGCCGGGGAAAAGGGTCAGGCCCGTCTCGTGCAGCGAAATCGTCAGGACCCGCGGATCGTCCCAGAAAATGTTCTGCGTGCCGTCCCCGTGGTGGGCGTCGACGTCGACATACACCACCCGCTGCACGCCGCCGTCGAGCAGTTTCTGGATCGCCAGGGCAACGTCGTTGTAGATGCAGAAACCGCTGGCCCGGTCGCGGTCCGCATGGTGCAGGCCCCCGCCGAAGTTGACCGCGCGGACCGCGCTGCCCTCCAGGATCGCGGCAGCAGCGAGCAGGGAACCGCCGGCCAGCCGCGCGCTGGCCTCGTGCATGCCGGCAAAGGCCGGGTCGTCCTCCGTACCCAGGCCCCGTGCCGGATCCGTGCTGCCGGGGTCCAGGCTGACGCGCCGCACGGCGGCCACGAACTCGGGGCTGTGGACCGTGCACAGCTCGGCGTCGCTGGCCACCCCGGGGGCCGCCACCGTGACGTGGTCCAGGTCCAGCAGGCCCAGGCTCCGGGCCAGCCGCGCCGTGAGTTCCATGCGCTCCGGTGCCATCGGGTGCGAGTGGCCGAAGTCGTAGGCGGTCATGGCCGGATCCCACACCACCATCGTTGGCAATGCGGTCGCAGCGGGTCCGGGCAGGAATGTCATCAGTCACAGGCTACCCGAGCGTGGCGGACGCTCCCCGTCACCGGGCGGTGATTAGTGGTTTACTACTGAAGGAAGCAGTTTCAACCGAGGAAAAGCCACACATGACGCAAAGCCAGTTGAGGTCCACGAGCCCGGCCAGCTGGCAGCCCGGCAGGCCGGAGCGCGAGGGCCTGTGGATCTTCACACGCCTGCGCGACTTCATCGACAACATCGCCAATACGACGCCGGCCCGCCTTGCGCTGACGACGTTCGCCGTGGTGATCCTGATCTTCACCGCCCTCCTCTCGCTGCCGGTGTCCTCCGCCACGGGTGAGGCGACGCCGCTGCACCAGGCGCTCTTCACCGCGGTGTCGGCCGTCTGCGTCACGGGCCTCACGGTGGTCTCCACCGCCGTGCACTGGTCCTCCTTCGGCCAGCTCGTCATCCTGATCGGCATCTTCGTGGGCGGCCTGGGCACCCTGACCCTGGCATCGCTGCTGGCCCTGATGGTCAGCAAGAAACTCGGAGTCCGCGGCAAGCTGATCGCGCAGGAGGCCATGAACAGCTCCGGGCGGCTGGGCGAGGTGGGTACCCTGCTGCGGATCGTGATCGTCACCTCCGTTGTCATCGAGGCCGCCCTGGCCGCGGCCCTGGTCCCCCGGTTCCTGTCACTGGGGGAAAGCTTCGGCCAGTCCGTGTGGCACGGCATCTTCTACGCGATTTCGGCGTTCAACAACGCCGGTTTCACACCCCATTCGGACGGCATCGTCCCGTACGAGACGGACCTGTGGATCCTGATCCCGCTGATGCTCGGTGTTTTCCTCGGCAGCCTGGGCTTCCCCGTGGTCATGGTGCTGCAGCAAAACGGGCTGAACTGGAAGAAATGGAACCTCCACACCAAGCTGACCATCCAGGTCTCCCTCATCCTCCTCGCCGCCGGAACCGTGCTCTGGGGGCTGATGGAGTGGGAGAACACCCGGACCATCGGCACCATGAGCGTCGGCGACAAGATCATCCACTCGCTCTTCGCCTCCGTGATGACCCGCTCCGGCGGCTTCAATCTCGTGGACCAGAACCAGATGGATTCCACCACCATGTTGCTCTCCGACGCGCTCATGTTTGCCGGCGGCGGCTCGGCGTCCACGGCCGGCGGCATCAAGGTGACCACGATCGCCGTGATGTTCCTCGCGATCGCGGCCGAGGCCCGCGGCGACTCCGATGTGAAGATCTACGGGCGCACCATCCCCGAGGGGACTATGCGGGTGGCCATCTCGGTGATCGTCGCCGGCGCCACGCTCGTCTCCGTCTCGGCCTTCCTGCTCCTGCAGATCAGCGGGGCGTCGCTGGACCGGGTCCTCTTTGAAACCATTTCCGCCTTCGCCACGGTGGGCCTCAGCACCAACCTCAGCGCCGAACTGCCGCCGTCGGGGGTCTATGTCCTCGCCGTCCTGATGTTCGCCGGGCGCGTCGGGACCGTCACCCTTGCCGCCGCCCTGGCCCTGCGCCAGCGCAGCCAGCTGTACCACTACCCGGAAGAGAGACCCATCATTGGCTAGTTCCTCAGGCGCCGTCAACCGGCCCGCCCACAATGCCCCCGTGCTGGTGATCGGGCTGGGCCGCTTTGGCGCGTCCACCGCCGAACAACTGGTCAAGCAGGGCCGCGAAGTGCTCGCCATCGAACGGGACCGGAGCCTGGTGCAGAAGTGGGCGTCCGTCCTGACCCATGTCGTGGAGGCGGACGCCACCAACATCGATGCCCTCCGCCAGCTCGGCGCGCAGGAGTTCAGCTCCGCCGTCTGCGGCGTAGGCACCTCGATCGAATCCTCGGTGCTGATCACGGTGAACCTCGTGGACCTCGGGATCGAGCACCTCTGGGTCAAGGCCATCACACCCTCGCACGGCAAGATCCTGACCCGGATCGGCGCCAACCATGTGATCTATCCGGAGGCCGACGCCGGGGTCCGCGCCGCGCACCTCGTGTCCGGGCGGATGCTGGACTTCATCGAGTTCGACGACGACTTCGCGATCGTGAAAATGTACCCGCCGCGGGAGACCGTGGGCTTCACCCTGGAGGAATCCAAGGTCCGCTCCAAGTACGGCGTCACGATTGTGGGCGTGAAGTCCCCCGGCGAGGACTTCACCTATGCCCGGCCCGAGACCAAGGTCTCCGCACGGGACATGCTCATCGTGTCCGGCCACGTGGACCTGCTGGAGCGGTTCGCCGCACGGCCCTAGCCAGCGCGAACGTACACTTCAGGCCCTGAATCCGCGGGATTCGGGGCCTGAAGTGTACGTTCGCGCTTCTGAGGGGTGGGCTGCTGCCGGGAGTGCTGCTGCTAGGCCAGCTGCTGCGTGATCTCCGCCGCCCGGGCCGCCGCGGCGCGGGCGCCGTCGGCGATGATCGCCGGGAGGCCGCGCTCGTCAAAGGTGGCGATGGCCCGTTCGGTGGTTCCGTTCGGGCTGGTGACCGCCTTGCGCAGCGCGGCGGGATCGGCGCCGGGTTCCGTCAGCATCATCCCGGCCCCCGCGACGGTTTCGCGGGCCAGCAGCATCGCCAGGTCCGGATCCAGCCCCAGTTCGACGCCGGCTGCCGCCATCGCCTCGGCCAGGTAGAAGGCGTACGCGGGGCCCGAGCCGCTGATCGCGGAGAGCGCGTCAACCTGGACTTCGGGGACCTCGACGACGGTGCCCACGGCGGAGAGGATGTCCTTGGCCGACTGCAGCTGCGCCGCGGAGCAGTGGGTGCCGGGTGAGACGGAGACGACGCCGCGGCCGAGGCGCGCCGGGGTGTTGGGCATCGTGCGGATCACCGGCTGGCCGGCCGGAAGCGCTCCTTCAAGCTGCGCGAGGGACACGGCCGCGGCGACGCTGATGACGATCGTGCCCGGGGAGAGCGAACCGCTGATCTCGCGCGCCAGGTCCGCGATGCCCACCGGCTTGACGCCGAGGATCACGACGCCGGAGCCGGTGGCGGCGTCCTTGTTGTTGTCGGGCTCTTCGTCGCCGGCGATTGCCGTGATGCCGTGGTGCCGCTCGGCAAGCTCGGCGGCCCGTTCGGCGCGGCGGACGGTGGCCACGATGTCCGCCGGATCGGTGCCGCCTTCGATCAGCCCGGCAAGGATTGCCTCGTTCATTGACCCACAGCCCAGGAATGCGATTCGGTTACTCATTGCTCCATCATGGCAGTTCCGTGCAGGTTGTTGCAGTCCGGGCCACGCTGCGTCGGCACCCGCCCGCGGCAGGCCGTGGTTTCAGGCGTGTGCGAGGTGCCCGGGCACGTATGCCGGCAGGTGTGCCCGGAGTTCCTCCAAGTTCGGGGGATTCGCTCCGGGCCGGCGGACCGTGATCGCTGCGGCCAAAGAGGCTGTCCGGCCCAGCCGATCCAAAACCTCGGGGCCGAGTCCCTCGCCGGTCCGTGTAAGCAGCCCGAGAATCAGCGCCGCCATGTAGGAGTCGCCCGCTCCGATGGTGTCCGCGACCTCGGATTTCACCGCCGGGACGCTCAGCTGTGCTGCGGCGGTGGCCAGGAGGGACCCTTCCGGGCCCTGGGTGATGACGGCCAGACCGGCGCCCAGGCCAAGGATGTGCGCGGCGGTGTCTTCGAGGGTCTTCCCGGGGTACAGCCACAGGGCGTCCTCGTCGCTGAGTTTGACGACGTCGGTGAGTGGAACGAGGTCCTCGAAGATGCCTTGGGCCTGCGCATGACTGCCAAGCAGGGCGGGCCTGATGTTGGGGTCGTAGGTGACGAGGCAGGAGCGGTGGGATTGTTCCAGGAGTGATTTGACGGCGCCGGCCCCCGGCGCGAGGAAGGTGGCGATTGACCCGGTGTGGAGCACCCTGGGTATATGGGCGGGGGTGACAGGAGGAAGTTTCCAGTCAATGTCGAATTCGTAGCTGGCGGAGCCGTCTGCGGCCAGGCACGCGGTGGCTGACGCCGTGCGGGCCAGGGAACGGGAACCCGGCAGGAGCACCACTCCCCCGGCACGCAGGTGAGCCTCGATCTCGGCGCCGCGCTCGTCGTCGCCGATGGCTGTCAGCAGTCCGGTGCTGACGCCGAGCCGCCCGAGGCCGTAGGCGACGTTGGCCGGTGATCCTCCGGGGTGTTCGCTGGTGCCGTCGGGCGAGGTGACGATGTCGATGAGCGCTTCGCCGACGACGATGGCGTCGAAGATATCCGGTGCGGAACTCGCGGGTTCGGTGTTGTTCATTTCCTGTCTTTCCTGGGGTTGTGCCGGTCCCGGCCGCAGACGGGTCCGTCCGCGGACCGGTTGTCAGGTCCGCGGACGGAGTAAGGGATGCAATCCAACGGGTGCAGCGGGACTCTAGGCCGTGGCGGCGCCTGTCATGATGGCGACGGCGTCGGTCATGCTGTGCGACTGCGGCGTGATGGTGGCCGCGCATTTGCCCAGCCGCTGGATGTGGATGCGGTCGGCGACGTCGAAGACGTGCGGCATGTTGTGGCTGATCAGGATCACCGGGAGCCCCCGGTCACGCAGGTCGCGGACGAGTTGCAGGACCTGGTTGGATTCGCGCACACCCAGTGCCGCCGTCGGCTCATCCAAAACCACCACTTTGGAGCCGAACGCGGCCGCCCGGGCCACCGCCACTGCCTGGCGCTGGCCGCCGGAGAGGTTTTCCACCGGTACGGTGACGTCCTGCAGCGTGGAAATGCCCAGGCGTGCCAGTTCGTCCTTGGCCTTCTTCCGCATGCCCTTGGTGTCGAGGACGCGGAAGATCTTGCCAAGCGGGCCCGGCAGCCGTTCTTCCCGGCCCAGGAACAAATTGGATGCGACATCGAGGGCCGGCGAGACGGCCAGGTTCTGGTAGACAGTTTCGATGCCGTGAATGCGGGCATCCTGGGGACGCTTGAAGTGGACCGGCTGGCCGGAGACGGTCAGTTCTCCGGAGTCCGGGATTTCCGCTCCGGTGAGGCATTTGATCAGCGTGGACTTTCCTGCCCCGTTGTCACCGATGATGGCAAGCACCTCGCCCGGGTAGAGGTCCAGGCTGACGCCGTCCAGACCGACGACGCGCCCGAACGTTTTGACGAGGTTCCGTGCCCGGAGAATCGGCTGCCGTGTTTCGGGGGTGGCGGAGGAAGTGTCTGTGGCGGTCATGACTTGACCTTTCGGATCCACTGGTCGATGGACACAGCGAGAATGATGAGAACGCCCACTGCGAGGGTCTGGTACAGGATGTCCAGGCCGGCCAGGGAGAGACCGTTTCGGAAAACGCCGACGATCAGCGCGCCGAGCAGGGTGCCCCAGACGGAGCCGCGGCCGCCGAAGAGGCTGGTGCCGCCGATCACGACGGCGGTGATGGAGTCAAGGTTCAGGTCAACGCCGGCGTTGGGGCTGGCGGCGTTGGTGCGTCCGATCTGGATCCAGGCGCCGATGGCCAGGACGGCTCCGGCGGCCAGATACACGCTCATCAGGACCTTGTTGACGGCGATTCCGGCGAGGCGGGCTGCTTCCTTGTCGTCGCCGACGGCGTAGACGTGGCGTCCCCAGGCCGTCTTGCCCAGGATGAACGCGACGGCGATGTAGACCAGCAGCATCAGTACGACGCCGATGGAGATCCGGACCGGACCGACGGGGAACGTGCTTCCGGTCCAGGTGAGCAGCCCTGGCATGCTCGAGCCGCGGACAGTGGCGCCGTTGGAGTACAGGAGCGTCAGTGCGATGAAGATGTTCAGGGTGCCGAGGGTGACGATGAACGGGGGAAGCTTGAGCCGGGTGACGAGGAATCCGTTCAGTGCCCCTGCGGCGAGGCCGACAACGAGCCCTGCCAGCAGTGCGAGCGGGGCGGGGACGCCGTTGCTCACGGCCAGCTGTGCGACCACCATGGAGGACAGAATCATCACGGCGCCGACCGAAAGGTCGATCCCTGCGGTGAGGATGATGAGGGTCTGGGCGATGGCCAGGGTTCCGACGACGGCGACCTGCTGGGTGATCAGTGAGAGGTTTTCGACGCGCAGGAATCTGTCGTTGAGAAGCCCGAACACGATCACGGCGACCAGCAGGACGATGGCCGGGCTGACCGCCGGGTAGCGGTGGAGGACGTTGCGGATGCGGCTGAGGGGCGTCTGGCGGTCGAGGAATTCCTCGGCCAGATCCGGATGCCGGGTACCGGGCGGACCGGCCGTTTGTTGCTGGGTCACGATTGCTCCTGAACTTCCATGTTCGGTTGCTTTTTGCGTTTGCTAAGGGGATGGTGCCGGGGCGGGCGTGCCTGACGCCACGCACCGCCCCGGACCAGAAGGCGGGTGCGGGCTACTTGCCCCAGCAGATCTTGGCTGCATCCGCGGTGCCGATGCTCTTCACACCGGTGGCAGCCTTGTCCGTCACGAGCTCGACGCCGGTGTTGTAGAAGTCCAGTCCTTCGGAGTTGGCCGGCTTCTTGCCGGTCTTCGCGAGTTCAACGATGGCCTTCACTCCCAGCTCTGCCATCTTGACCGGGTACTGCTGGGCGGTTGCGCCGATGATGCCTGACTTGACGCTGTTGACGCCGGAGCAGCCGCCGTCAACAGACACGACCAGGACGTCTTTCTCCTTGCCGGCGGATTTCAGGGCCTCGAAGGCTCCTGCCGCTGCGGGCTCGTTGATCGTGTAAACGACATTCACGGCCGGGTTTTTAGACAGCAGCGTCTCCATGGCCGTGCGGCCTCCGTCTTCGGCGCCCTGCGTAGCCTGGCTGCCGACGATTTCGTAGTCGCCGCCCTTACCGCCGGTGTACTTGCCGGTCTTGGCTTCGTCGCCGTTCTTCTTCTTGTCTGCCGTGTCGATGCCCAGGCCGGTCAGAAAGCCCTGGTCGCGGTTGTAGTCGACGGAAACGACCTTGTCATCGAAGAGGTCCAGCAGGGCGATAGTGGCTTTCTTCCCGTCCAGCTGTGCGGCGGTCCACTTGCCGATCAGTTCGCCGGCGGCGAAGTTATCCGTCGCGAACGTGATGTCCGCGGCGTCGGCCGGATCCGGCGGGGTGTCCAGCGCGATGACGAACAGACCGGCGTCCTTGGCCTTCTTCAGTGCGTCGACAACCGAGGGGCCGTTGGGGGTGATGAGAATCCCCTTGTCCCCCTTTGAGATGGCGTTCTCGATCGCCTGGATCTGGGTGTCCTCGTCGCCGTCGGCCTTGCCGGCGGCCAGCTTCAGATCCACTCCGTCCGCTTCCGCGGCCTTCTTGGCACCGTCCTGCATCGACACGAAGAACGGGTTCGTGGTGGTCTTGACGATGAGCGAAACACCGACCTTCTCCGCGGCGGAAGGGGTTCCTGTCGCTGCCGGGGCGGAAGTTCCGCCGCAGGCAGTCAGGCCCAGCCCGGCAAGTGTCAGGACCGCACCGGCGGCGAGGAGGCGAGTGGCCTTGGACCGCGGGGTTTTGGAACTCAACATTGAATCTCCTGTTTTCGTGTGGCACACCCTGTGCCTGACAACGATGTCATGTAGCATGTAAGCAGGATCACACAGCCGAGTCAAGCGGTGATCAGACTTAAGGAGAAGTTCTTTGACAACGATGTCGAATCGTTACCGGGCCGAACCCGGTAACAACCGCCCCACCATGCGCGACGTGGCCGCCCTGGCCGGCGTGGGGACCAAGACCGTTTCCCGGGTAATGAACGATGAGGCGGGCGTCACAGAGGCCACCCGGCTCCGCGTCCTGAAGGCCACGGAGCAGTTGAACTATCAACTGGACATAGCGGCTGGCAGCCTGAGGCGCACCGGACGCAGGACGCTGTCCATCGGCCTGCTGCTGCCCAGTGTGGCCAACCCGTTCAGCGGCGAGGTACACCGGGCCATCGAAGACGCGCTGGCCGCCCGCGGAATAGCCGTGTTCGCGGCCAGCCTCGATGACGATCCGGAGCGGGAGAAGACCCTGGTCGCCGCGTTTCTTCGACGCCGCGTCGACGGCCTGGTCCTGACTCCCATCGCCAAGAGCCAGGCCTACGTCATTCCGGAGCATTCGAGGGATCTGCCCATGGTCTTTATCGACCGCGAACCGGTGGGCATCGAAGCGGACGCCGTCGTGACGGACAACGCCGCCGGTGCAGCCCGGGCGGCGGCGCATCTGATCAGCCATGGCCACCGGAAACTCGCCTACCTGGGGGACCGAACCGATATCCAGACCGCCAGGGAACGCCGCAGGGGATTCACGGAAGAACTCGGCCGGGCCGGCATCGCCACCTCCACCATTCCCATCCTCGAAGGCCTGCACGACGAGGAATCGGCCTGCCGCGCGGCACACGCGCTGCTCGGCTCCGATGATCCCCCCACTGCGGTCTTTTCCAGCCAGAACCTCGTCACCTTCGGCGCCATGCGCGCACTGAAGGATCGAGGGCTGAACAGGACCACTGCGCTGGTCGGATTTGACGACTTCTCCCTGTCCGACATGATGGACCCAGGCATCACCGTGATCGCCCAGCACCCGGAACGCATCGGCAAACTTGCCGCCGAGCGGCTTCTGGCCAGGATCGACGGCGACAGGACGGCTCCGCAGACCTACGTTGTCCCCTCGGAACTGATCCCGAGGGGCTCCGGCGAGCTCCCGCCGTCGGACCAGCCGCCGCGCGGCGCTTTCTCCTGACCGTCCGATTCACGAAGCCCGCACCCAACACCAAGGAGGCATCAGCCATGACCAAAACGCTTTACGCGGAATTCACCGTCAAACCCGGCAGCGAAACCAGGGTCGCCGAGATGATGCGCGAACTCACGCGCCTCGTGCGCAGCGAACCGGGCAACGAACTGTTCCTGCCCTACACACGCGACACCAATCCGCGTGAGTACTTCGTGTTCGAGGTCTACCGTGACGAGGACGCGTTCCAGGAACACATCACCGCGGACTACGGCCGGACCTTCAACGCCGAACTTGCCGGCCACATCGAAGGGGACGGCTCGGCCCTGACCTGGCTCCGGCCGGTTGGCTGAGCCCGGCACGGAGAACCTCGGGGGCCGGATGTCGGGCGGTCCTCCGGCCGCCGGCCCAACTACTGGAAAGCGTCGATTCCCAGCTAACGTCCACGCGGCCGTTCACAGCCAGTTCCCATGGTCCCTGCAGCTTGATCACAAACTCCGGGACTAATTTTAGAAGTACCTCATTGAGGGTGCGAGTGATACGGCAGACATGCGGATGTCTGCCCGGCACCGGTGGTCCGCGGCGGGTTTCCCCCATTTTCCCGCAGCGGCCGCCGGTGCCTTCCCCGTTTAAAGTGCCGGCGCGGGCACTTCCGCGGGCGCCGGCGCGGGCACTTCCGCGGGCGCGGGGCGCACCGAAAGCCCCGACGCACCCTGCGGCCCGGAACGCCGGCCGTTGCCAGCCCATACACAGGAAAAACTCCCCGTATGCCCAAGTTCGGGGTCTAGCTTGGGAAGTGCCTCAACAGGGTGCGAGTGATGATAGCCGGTCCTCCCGGACCGGCGCGGCGCCGGGTGGTTGCAGCAGGAGTTCCCCCAATTCCTGCTGCGGAGCCGCCCGGCGCTGACTCATTTAAATCCCGGACGCTCAAAGCAAATCCTCCGCGCTCAGACCTCCTGATCCCATGCCTTCAGCCCCCGCAGCCTGCTTTCCAGGAACGCCCGCTCAGCGGCATTTCCGGCAAGATCCAGGGCTGTCCGGTAGGCGGCGGCCGCTTCCTCCGGCCAGCCCAGCCGTACCAGGAAGTCGGCCCGGACGGCATGAAGGAGGTAGTAGCGTTCCAGCCCCAGCCCCTCGATGAGATGGAGGCCGCGTTCCGGCCCGTCGATCTCGGCCACGGCCACCGCCCGGTTCAGGGCCACCACGGGGCCCGGGGCGGCATCCAGGAGCTGATCGTACAGCCGCAGGATCTGCCGCCAGTCCGTCGCGGCGGCGGCAGGGGCATCGCTGTGGACCGCGTTGATCGCAGCCTGCAGCTGGTACGGTCCTGGCCGGTTCCGCCGGAGGCACCGGCGCACCAGCTCCTGCCCTTCGGCGATGAGGCCGCGGTCCCACAGCCGCCGGTCCTGGTCCGCCAACAGCACCACGCCGCCGTCGCCGTCCCGGCGTGCCGGGTCCAGCCGTGCGGCGCGCCGGGACTCGACCAGCAGCATCAGCGCCAGCAGGCCCTGCACCTCGGGTTCGTCCGGCATCAGGGCGGCCAGCAGCCGCCCCAGCCGGATCGCCTCCCGGCAAAGATCCCCGCGCACCGGGCCGGCGCCGGAGCCGGGGCTGTAGCCCTCGTTGAAGATGAGATACACGACGGCGAGCACCGGCTGCAGCCGTGCCGGGAGCTCCGCTCCGTGCGGCACGCGGTAAGGGATCCTCGCGTCGCGGATTTTCGCCTTGGCCCGGACCAGCCGCTGGGCCATGGTCGCTTCCGGCACCAGGAAGGCGCGGGCAATCTCCGCCGTCGTGAGTCCGCCGAGGAGCCGGAGCGTGAGTGCGACCTGGGCGTTGGGGGCCAGGGCGGGGTGGCAGCAGGTGAACATCAGCCGCAGCCTGTCGTCGTCCACGGTGCCCTCCCCGGAAAGTTCGTCAAGGAGCAGTTCCTCCGGCGTGGCCGCCGCGGCCCCGGCACCGGCCGCCTGCAGCATCGCCGCCTGGGCGTGCCTGTCCTCCCTGCCGGCCTCGCGGCGCAGCCGGTCGATGGCCCGGTTCCTGGCCGTGGTGATGATCCATCCGGCCGGGCTGGGCGGCGTGCCCGCGGCAGGCCAGCGCTGGACCGCGGCGGTAAAGGCGTCCTGGACGGCGTCCTCGGCGAGGCCGATGTCGCCGAGGATACGGGTCAGGACGGCCACGGCGCGGCCGTACTCCTGCCGGAAGATGCGGGCGATCCCGGCGTCCTCCGGTAGCGGCGGCGGAGCCGGCGGCTCCCGCTCCGGCGGGTGTTCCGGAGGCGGGGCCGGCGGGTGTTCCGGCTCCTGCTCCGGCTCCGGCGGGTGTTCCGGAGCCGGCTCCGGCTCCGCGGGCGCGGTGGCCCCGACCATTCTTCCCGGCCCCTAATGCTGGACGGGGCGCACTTCGACGGGGAGCGTGGTGGCGCGCGCGAGCTTGCCGGCCCAGCCGAGCGCGGCGTCGAGGTCCGCCGCCTCGATGACGGTGAACCCGCCGAGGTGCTCTTTCGCCTCCGCGAAGGGGCCGTCAGTGATCAGGACCTCGCTGCCCTGCTGCCGCACCACGGTGGCGGAGTCCGTGGGATGCAGCCCGGCCGCGAACACCCAAGCCCCGGCGGCCTTCATTTCGCGGTTGAGGGCCTCGAGGTCACGCATGATCGGTTCCAGGACTTCCGGCGCGGGGGCGGGGCCGACCGGCTGGTAGATGCTGAGCAGGTACTGCGCCATTCTGGGTTCCTCCTCGGGATGCGGCCGGCCCGGTGCCGGCCTCTCACCTTCTACACGAATGGAACGCCTCCGGATCGACACCGCTGGGCAGATGCGTCGTGCTCCCCTGCCAGGCGGAGGCGCCGGTCATCGCTGCGGGGCTGACTGGGGCTCCGGGGACGGGAGTTCCGGGGATGTTGTCCCCGGCGGGGTTATCTGCGGCGGGCCGCCGCCCGGCGGGAGGCTCGCGGGTGACTGCAGTTCCGGCGGCGGAGCCTGGCCGATGTGGGTCGCCCGTTCCAGGGACCCGTCGAAGACCAGGTGATCCAGCCGGCGGAGGATCAGGCCCTCGCGCAGCGCCCAGGGGCAGATCTCCAGGCTGGGGAACTCGAACATTTCCAGCGCGGCCTCCGCCACCAGGGCTCCCGCCAGCAGCTGGGGGGCACGGGCCTCGGAGACACCGGGAAGGTGCAGCCGGTCCTCGATCTCCATGGCCGAAATGCGTTGCGTCCACAGCCCCAGGTCGGTGGCGAACAGTTCCCGCTTGACGTACGGGCCGGCGGCGCTGGGTGCTGCCCCGGCAATCCGGGCGAGCGAGCGGAAGGTCTTGGACGTACCTGCGACGCGGTTGGCCCGGCCCAGCTTCTCGAAACTGCGCACGGCGGGCTTGAGCGTGGCGCGGATGTACCGGCGCAGTTCCTTCACGCTCCTGGCCGAGGGCGGATCCTCCGGCAGCCAGTCGCGGGTGAGCCGGCTGGCGCCGAGCGGGACGGACAGGGCGAGCTCGGGGAGTTCGTCCTGTCCGAAGGCCATCTCGAAGGAGCCGCCGCCGATGTCGAGGGCCAGGACGGGCCCTGCGCCCCAGCCGTACCAGCGCCGGACGGCGAAGAACGTCATCGCCGCCTCTTCGCTGCCGGCGAGCTCCCGGAGCGTGACCGTGGTTTCATGCAACACCCGGGCCAGCACTGCCGGACCGTTGGTGGCCTCACGGATGGCCGAGGTACAGAAGGCAAGGAGGTCGTCGGCCTTGTGCCTGGCCGCGAATTCCCAGGCCTCGAGGACGAATTCGGTCAGCTCATGCTGGCCGGCCTCATTGATGTTGCCGTCCCCGTCGAGGAACTGCACCAGGGACAGCGGGCGTTTGTGCGAGGCGAACGGCACCGGGCGCGCACCCGGATGGGCGTCGACCAGCAGGAGGTGGACGGTATTGGAACCGATGTCGAGGACGCCAAGACGCATCCTGCCATTATTCCCCTCGGGGCAGCGGCTGGCCTAACTGCGACCGCGGGCCGGCCCAGCTGGGGGCGGCCCAGCTCCGCTGGCGGCCGCGGCGGCCCAGTTCGGCTGGCGGCCGCGACGGCCCAGTTCCGCTGGCGGCCGGGCCGGCGCGCCTCAGGGGCGGTCGCCGTCGTCCCCGGACGCCCGGCCCGGCTCCAGGCCCGGCTCTCCGGCGGGATCTTCGGCGGGCTCTTCGGCGGGCTCTTCGGCGGCGTCTTCGCCCGGCTCTTTGGCGGGATGGAAGTCGCGGCGGATATTGGCCACGCCCTCCGGATCGATTTCGAATCCGAAGGCGGCACCGGGGTTGATGACCATGCCGAGCTCGTCCCCGAGATTGCCGATGATCGCGGATCCCTGGGTGCCCAGCACGTTGGGGGCGGCCGCCAGATACTGCTCGGCGACGCGGCTCGGGTGCGAGAACACGGCCAGGACCGGCTGGCCCGAGGAGTTGGCGAGCACGAGCGGCTCAACCTGGGAGTCGGGACCTTCGAGAACATCCGGGGTCGCTAAGTAGACCTCGTTGTTGAGGAACGCGAGGATGACGTCCACCGGGTTCGCATCCGGCTGCTCGCCCCGGGCAAGCTTCTCTTCGAGTTCGTTCAGCGGCTGGAGGTCCTTGGGCGCGGGCTTTTCAGTCATGTTCCTACTCGATCATGTCCGGCCCGGGTCCGCAAACGCGAAATCGCCGGACCGCTGGCGACGTCGCCGGAAAGTTCCGGCGACGTCGGCACGTTTCCGGCGACTTCGGTGAGCGGCGACTTGGGCCCACCCCTACTTCTTGGCGGCAGCCTTGCGGGCGGGAGCCTTGCGGGCCGTCGTCGTCCGCTTGACCGGGCCCCTGGCGCGTTTCTCGGCGAGCAGTTCGACGGCCTGTTCGCGGGTCAGCTCCTCCAGGGCAGTGGTGCGCGGCACGGTGATGTTGGTGACGCCGTCGGTGATGTACGGGCCGAAGCGGCCTTCCTTCACCACGATGTTCTTCTCCGAGACCGGGTCCGGACCGAATTCGGCCAGCGGCGGCACCGCGGCACGGGCCCCGCGCTGCTTGGGCTGGGAGTAGATCTCCAGCGCCTGTTCCAGCGTGATGGTGAAGATTTCCTCTTCCGAGCCGATGGACCGGGAATCCGTACCCTTCTTCAGGTACGGGCCGAACCGGCCGTTCTGCACGGTGATGGGGTTGCCGTCGCCGTCCTGGCCGAGGACCCGGGGCAGGCTCATCAGCTGCAGGGCCTCGTCCAGGGTGATCGTTTCCACGCTCATCGAGGCGAACAGGGACCCGGTGCGCGGCTTGGCCTTGACGGGCTTCTTCGGCGGCTTGGGCTTGCCGTTCTTGTAGTACTCCACCGGGGCGTTGGCCAGCTGCTCGGCCGTGGGCTCCGGGATGATCTCCGTGACGTAGGCGCCGTAGCGGCCGTTCTTGGCCACCACCGTATGCCCGGTGTGCGGGTCCGCGCCCAGCAGACGCTCTTCCGGCGCCGCGGTCTCCATCAGCTCGATCGCCTTGGCGGGCGTCAGTTCATCCGGCGCCAGGTCCTCGGGGACGTTCGCCCGGGCGGATTCGATTACCTCGCCGGTCTCCGGATCCACTACGGCGACGGAGCTCTCCAGGTACGGGCCGAACTTCCCGACACGCAGCGTGATGCCGTCCGTGATCGGAATGGAGTTGATCTCGCGGGCGTCGATCTCGCCCAGGTTGTTCACGATGCTCAGCAGGCCGGACGAGGCATCCTCGCCGAAATAGAAGTGCTTCAGCCAGGTGGGCCCTGCCGCCTGGCCGTTGGCGATCTTGTCCAGGTCCGCTTCCATGTCCGCCGTGAACTCGTAGTCCACATAGTCCTTGAAATGCTGCTCCAGCAGCCGGACCACGGAGAACGCGATCCAGCTGGGGACCAGCGCGGAGCCCTGCTTGCGGACGTAGCCGCGGTCCTGGATCGTGGAAATGGTGGAGGCATAGGTCGACGGGCGGCCGATGCCCTTCTTTTCGAGTTCCGCTGTCAGCGAGGCTTCGGTGAAGCGCGGCGGCGGGGACGTCTCATGCCCGACGGCGATGATTTCCGAGGCGGTCAGCGCGTCGTCCTTGGCGACGTTCGGGAGGCGGCGTGCTTCCTCGGACTCGTCGTCGCCGCGGCTTTCGTCCTTGCCCTCTTCGTAGGCGGCCAGGAAGCCGGGGAAGGTGATGACGGTGCCGGAGGCCGAGAATTCGGCGTCGCGGCCGGCCGCCGCGCCGCCCACAGCGACCGCGCCGAGGCGGATCGTCGCGGTGGAGCCCTTGGCGTCGGCCATCTGCGAGGCGACGGTGCGCTTCCAGATCAGCTCGTAGAGCCGGAATTCGTCGCCGGAGAGCTGCTTGGCCACCTGGGCCGGGGTGCGGAAGGAGTCACCGGCAGGGCGGATGGCCTCGTGGGCTTCCTGCGCGTTGGCGGCCTTGCCGCTGTAGACCCGCGGCGACGCCGGAATGTACTCGGGACCATACAGCTCGGAGGCCTGCCGGCGTGCGGCGGTGATGGCTTCGTTGCTCAGCGCGGAGGAGTCCGTACGCATGTACGTGATGTAGCCGTTTTCGTAGAGGCGCTGGGCCACCTGCATGGTGCTCTTGGAGCTGAACCGCAGCTTGCGGCCTGCCTCCTGCTGCAGCGTGGAGGTGGTGAACGGCGCTGTCGGGCGGCGGGTGTACGGCTTCGTCTCAACCGAGCGGACCCGGAAATCAGCGTCCTGCAGCCCTGCCGCGAGCGTCGTGGCGAGCTCCTCGTGCAGGTGCACGACGTTGCGGGAGGTGAGCTCGCCGTTGTCGTTGAAGTCGCGGCCGCTGGCCACCTTGGTGCCGTCCACCGCGGCCAGTTTCGCCTTGAACGACGCCGAACCGGCGCCGAACTGGCCGGTCAGGTCCCAGTAGGAGGCGGCCTTGAACGCCATGCGCTCACGCTCGCGGTCCACCACCATGCGGGTCACGACGGACTGCACGCGGCCGGCGGACAGACCGCGGGCCACCTTGCGCCACAGCACCGGGGAGATCTCGTAGCCGTAGAGGCGGTCCAGCACGCGGCGGGTTTCCTGCGCGTCGACCAGGTCCTGGTCCACGTCGCGCAGGTTGTCCATGGCGCGGTGGATGGCTTCCTTGGTGATTTCGCCGAAGGTCATCCGGTAGACCGGGACCTTGGGCTTGAGGACCTCCAGCAGGTGCCACGCGATGGCCTCGCCCTCACGGTCCCCATCGGTTGCGAGATAGAGGGCGTCGGCATCCTTGAGCTGGGCCTTGAGCTCGGCGACCTTCTTCTTCTTGTCCGAGGACACCACGTAATAGGGCTTGAAGTCGTTTTCAATGTCGACGGCGAACTTGCCGACCGAGGTCTTCTTCAGTTCCGCGGGGAGCTCCGAGGGCTGCGGGAGGTCCCGGATGTGACCGATGGAGGCCTCGACGATGAAGCCCTCGCCGAGGTACTTGGCGATGGTCTTGCTCTTGGCGGGAGACTCTACGATCACGAGTTTCTTGCCGGTTTTGGCCTTGCTTGGCACGGTGCTCCTACAGAAAAAGGTTGCTCGGGCAGATGCGCCCATACCCGCCTAGTTCACCATATTTTGCGGGATCCCGCGCATTCGGGTGAAAAAACCGCCGTTCCGGCCGTGCCGCCCGGACGTCCCGAAGCAGGCCATTTCCGGGTCCCGAGGGGTCGCTTCAGGCGGTGCCGCGGTCATCCGGAATCATCGACCACATCGTCGCCATGCGTTGGGCGCCCCCGGGCACGTGGCCGGGGTCTTCCAGCTCGTAGTCCCGCAGCAGCGCGAAAAGTTTCTCCGTCAGCTCGGCCCGCTGGGCCGGCGTGAGGTACAGCAGATTGCTGGCCAGCACGACGGAGGAGGAGTCGGCCGGCTCACCGCGCCGGCGCCGCTCATCGCGGGTCCTGGCGTAGGCGTCCACGCGGCGGCGGAAGGCATGGAGTTCCAGATCGAGGACCGCGAATTCCGGGCTTGCCACTCCCCCGCCCGAGTTGATGCTGAAGTCGGTGCCCGCGGCTTTCCAGCGCCGTTCGCGGGCGTCCCCGGCGGTGGCGGCCGGCACCACGATGCCCCATTTCTGCAGCACCCTCAGGTGGTAGCTCATGGCGCTGGGGGTGAGCCCGGTCTGCGCTGCGAGTTCGGTGGCGGTCCGGCTCACCTGGGTGGAAAACAGCTCGGAAATGACCTCAAGCCGGGCGGCGTGGGCCAGCGCCCGGATCGCCTTCGGGTCCGTGATTTCCACTTTCTTCTCCGGGCGCGGCCCTCCTTTGGCGGCCGCTGGAACCCGGGGCTCCGCCGTCGGGGTTTCTGCATCCACCCCATCATTCTACCGAGCCACGCCAGGCTCTGAAAGGAATGTTTGACACCTTGACCCGCCCCCGCGGGCCGGCAGCAGGCCCGCGGCCTGCCACGGGCAGCGGGGCCGAGGGCCGTCAGGCGGGCAGCAGGAAGCCGTCGCGGACCAGGTTCCCCACGTCGCCCAGGAGCCCGGCGCGGAAGGCCCCGGCGTCGAAGTCTTCGCCGCCGCCGAGCAGCGCCTCCAGGGCGCCGATGATCTGCCCGACGGACAGCTCGCCGTCGCACGCCGACACGAAGCCGGCCAGTTCGGTGCTGAGCAGGTTGGTGCGGCGCAGCCCGGCGCCCTGGCGCAGCAGGATGACGCCGGGGTGCTCGGCCCCGGGGCGCTGGTGCCGCTCCTCGGTGACGTCCTCGGCGACCAGCAGATGCGCGGCCGCTAGATCGTGGGCGGCCAGCCAGTCGGCGCGTTCGACGGCGGCGCCCAGGTGCGGGCCGGCGGGCTGCTCGATCGGGTAGGTGATCTCCTCGAAGCGGGTGATCACCACGCCGGAGCCTTCCGCCGGGCGCCGCAGCCAGATCATCCCGAAGCCGATGCCCTCGACCCTGCGGGAGGCGAAGTCGTCCAGGTACGCGGCGTAGGAGTCCTGGTAGAGCCGGCGGTCACGGGATTCCGAGGCGTCCTGCAGCCAGGTCTCGGCGTACTGCTCCGGTCCCACCTGCTCGCGCTGGATGAACCACACGTCCACGTCCGGACCGGCCCAGCTTCGCGGCCGTTCAGCCCAGGGCGTCCCCGCCGGGATTTCCCAGTTGCCCAGGAGCTGGGCCGTGCCGCCCGGCGCGAGGACGGAGGGCAGGGCCCCCACCAGGGAGGCGACGATCTCGTCCCCGGGGAGCCCGCCGTCGCGGTAGGTGAACTGGTCCGCGGCCGCCTCGCCGGCGCTGCGCGGCGTGATGACGAACGGCGGGTTGGAGACGACGAGCTCGAACTCCTCCCCCGCCACCGGCTCAAGCATCGAGCCCAGCCGCAGGCTCACCCTGGCCCCGAGGTCGGCCGGGTCCAGCCCCAGCGCGGCGGCGTTGAGCAGGAGGTTGAAGCGGGTGAAGGCCAGCGCGCGCTCCGAGATGTCCGTGGCCGTCACGTGTTCGGCGTGGTGCAGCAGGTGGAAGGACTGGATGCCGCACCCGGTGCCGAGGTCCAGGGCCCGGGCCACATGCCGGCGGGCGGTGACCTGCACGAGGGTGGCGGACGCCTGCCCGATCCCGAGCACGTGGTCGTGGCGCAGGACGCCGGGGCGCTGGTGGGCGGCGAGATCGCTGGCCACCCACAGGTCCGCCCCGCCGGTATCCGCTGCGGCGGTATCCGTTGCGGCTGTATCTGCTGCGGTTTCGCCGTCCCACCCGTACGGCCGCAGGTCCACCTTCGCCTGGACCAGGCCGTCCGCCGACCGCTCCACGAGGCCCAGTTCCAGCAGGCCGTCCGTGCGGATGCCGGGCAGGGCGGCGTCGAGCGTCACCGCCTGCTGCGGCTCGGCGAGCAGCCAAAGGCGGACGACGGCGGCGAGCGCCGCCGTCGTCCGCTCACCACTGGCGGCGGCCTCCGTGACGGCCAGCGCGGGGATGAGCTGGTCCCGGCCCAGGGCGGAGTGCGCGGCCGCACCGAGCAGGCCCGCGACGCCCTCGACGGTGTAGCCGATGGCGTTCAGGTCCGTGGCCAGCGTGCCGAGCAGCCCGGGAAGGTCGCTGCGCGGAGCGTCAGGGGTGTTGCCGGCCGTGAAATGCGTTGAGGGAGTCACCGGACAAGTTTAGTCGCCGCCGGGTTGTACCAGCCGCCGGGTCACGGTCAGGCTAGAGGTGCCGCTCCGCGTAGATCCGGAGGGCGTCACGGACGAGGGCCGCCCCGGACTCGCCGCCGTAGTTCGCGGCGAAGCGGGGATCGGCCACGTACATCTCGCCGAGGCCGGTCACGTACGCCCTGATATCGCTGTTGCTGCCTCCGGCGTGGGCCGCCGCGGGAGTCCCCGGAATCCCGGTGAGCCATTCGACCTGCCGCCGGGCCAGTTGCTGCGCCTCGTCGCTGTCCGCCGCGGCACCGGACTGCGCCGCCGCGATCCAGTCGCGGCCCAGTTGCCGGGAGCGCTGCTTCCAGGCGTCCTTCTCTTCGGCCCCCATGCCGCGCCACCAGGCGTCACCCTTCGCGTACGCCTCCTTGCCCCAGCGGTCCTCCACCTCCTCCCGGTAGCGGGTGTGGTCAAAGCCGTCGAACATTTTCTCCGCCATGATCTCTCCTCCTGCTTTCACTGCCTCAAGGGTCCGCCGGACCGAATCAATCTGCCGGGCAAGCCGGTCCTGTTCCTGCCGCAGCCACTCGAGGTGGCGGCCCAGCGCCTTTTCCGCATCCGATTCGTGGTCCAGGACCTCCGCTATGGCCGGCAGTCCGAGTCCGAGTTCGCGAAGGAGCAGGATCCGCTGCAGCCGGACCAGCGCGGCGTGGCCGTAGTAGCGGTAGCCGTTGTCGCCGGTGCGGCTTGGTTTGAGCAGCCCGATCTCGTCATAGTGGCGCAGGGTGCGCCTCGTGGTGCCGGCGAGCTTCGCGATCTGCTGCACGGACCAGTCCACGGCCCCTCCGTCCTCGTTGCGGGTGCGGCGCCCGCCGTTGCGGGCCCGATACCCTGACTCTAAAGGTTGACGTTGCGTCAAGGTCAAGACGACGCCGGAGCCTCCGTCCGGCCGGACGCCCGGCGCCCCGGTAAGGCAGGAGCCTCCCCCGGGTCGGGCAGGAGCCTCCGTCCCCGCGCGGTAAGTTGGAGGAATGCTTTTCCCTCCCCCTGGCCCTTTGGGCTGGCGCGCGCCGCGGCGGTTGCTCGCTGGCGCTGCTGCTGCTGCCGCCGTCGTCCTGGCCGCGACCGCATGTTCCCCTGCCGGATCCATCGAATCTGCCGATGTTCCGGCCTGGCAGGCCACGGCACTGCCCGCGGCCACCGGAACTGTGCTGGCGGATGCGGGCAAGATCCTCAACCGGGATCCGATCGTCAGGGCCGCGTCCGGTGTTCCGGCCGGCAGCTACACCCTGACGGTCAGCTGCGACGGCGGCGGCAAGGCGTTCTTCGCAGTCTCCCTCGATGGCAAGCAGCTGGCCGAGGCGGGGGCGGCGTGCAATGGCAGCCGCGAAACGGCAAAGATCACGGTGCCGGCGACCGGCGCTGTCCAGATCAGCACCCAGAGCGTGGATCCGCCGCTGATCTACGCCTACCACCTGGCGGCGGAGTAGCAGCTTCCTGGGACGCCGGCCGGGACGCGGGCCAGGATGCCGGCCCCCAGGGCGGGCGCGGTCCGGGTCTATGGTTTTTCGTGCCGGGCTGGCTTAAAGTCAGGGTATGCCCCCTGTCCTGGCAAAGTGGGTGCCGCGACAGCGCACCGCGGCCGCCGCCGTCGTGCTTCTGGTTGCCCTGCTTCTTGGCTCGTTGCTGACCGGATGCGAGTACGTGGACGAAGACAATGACCGGGACGAAGGGACCGCCGCCGCGTCGGCCCCTCCCTCCACGAGCGCGGCCCTGCCGCAGGACCCGGCGCTGAGCCAGCCCGTTGCCGGAGCGGAGCTGGACATGTGGGTCAAACAGGTCCTGCCCAACGCCGAAGGCCAGGTGTTCCACACCGGCTCCGGATCGTTGGTTGCGGACGCCGAACGGAGCGAGACCACCGGGCAGCTTCCCAGCGGCACCTACACAGTCACCCTGGCTTGCCGGAGCACGTCCCGGGTCTCCTTTTCCGTCCGCAACGGGGAAGAGGAACTGATCGATCTGAACCTGCGCTGCGGGACGTCAAGGGTCAATGTGGTGACCTTGGCCGCAGATACGGTCCTCACCGTCACAATGGAAGCAATCAATCCGGCAAACTTTGCCTACCGGGTAAACCGGATCTGAGAACGCAGCGGCACAGCTTGGGGCTGGAGCACGGCGCAGGCGGCACGGCTCAGCCGGTGCAGCCCTCGGGGCAGCGCAGCGTCTCCGGGCTGGCAGCGCACTGCGCGCAATAGAGCGTGAGGGTCCGGCAGCTCGGGTTGGAACAGTTCTCAAACTTGCTCGTGGCCGCCGCGCAGCGGACACACTCGCCGATGGTCTTGGCCTCCTCGCTGAATTCGAGATGCATCCGCTTGTCGAAGACGTACAGCGAGCCTTCCCACAGGCCCCGGTCCTTGAAGGCCTCGCCGTAGCGGACGATGCCGCCGTCGAGCTGGTAGACCTCCTTGAAACCGCGGTTCACCATGAGGCTGGAAAGCACTTCGCAGCGGATTCCGCCGGTGCAGTAAGTGACGACCGGCTTGTCCTTGAGTGAGTCGTACTTGCCGGAGTCGAGCTCCTTGATGAAGTCGTGGGTGGTGGCAACGTCGGGGACGATGGCGTCCTTGAACTTTCCGATCCGGGCCTCGAAGCCGTTGCGGCCGTCGAAGAACACCACCTCGTCGCCGGCTTCCTTCTTGGACTCCACGAGCCGGTGAAGTTCCTCGGGCTGCAGATGCGTCCCGCCGCCCACGACGCCGTTGCCGTCCACGATGAGCTCGCCCGGGGCGCCGAAGGACACGATCTCGTCGCGGACCTTGACGCTCAGACGCGGGAAGTCCGCGGCGCCGCCGTCGGACCATTTCACGTCGATGCCGTGGAAGCCCTTGTACTCACGGGTGGTCTTGACGTACTGCTTGACGGCGCTGATCTCTCCGCCGACAGTCGCATTGATGCCGTCCCTGGAGATGAGGATGCGGCCGGTCAGCCCGAGTTTCTCGCACAGGGCGCGCTGCCAGAGCCGGATAGCGTCCGGGTCGGCGAGAGGGGTAAAGCCGTAAAAGAGCACAATTCGGTTCAAAGCCACGTATTTAAGGGTACTGGCCTCAGCCGGCCGCGCGGGACCTCGGCGGCGGGCCGGGTGGGGTGACCCGGTCCGGTCCGGTCCGGGGGGACTTTGGAGCCGATCCCGGCACCGCGGCGGCTAAATCACGGCGTGTCCGTGCCAAAGTACCCCCCGATGGCGCTCCGGGTTGTTCAAAGTTGTCCGTGCGGCTTGGGGGAGTCCGCGGGCAGCGCTGTGGAAAGGCACTTTGCCGCAGGCCCTCCGCGGCGGGTGCCGGAGCCCGGGCGTTACCGTCACAATTGCCTAAGCAAGCAAAGGATCACGGACCCGGCCCCTGTTGCTTGTGGCGGGGCTGGAATACGCTCATCACATGAGTCTTGAGGCGATGGTTGAAGATACCGCCCACCTGCTTGACGTCTGGGTTACCGGCTGGGCCGGCTGCCGGGGCTATGAGACGGGCAAGGAGGGCCGCTTCCCTGCGGCGCTGCGTGCGGACACGACCCACGAATGGGTGTATTTCGCCCATGACCCCTCCGAATCCGAGTTCGCGGACCTGGCGGCGAAGACAGCCGAGGTTCCGGCCAGGGTCCTCACCATCCTCACCAACGACGTGGCGCGGTATGTGTCCCTCGCGCAGAAACACCGGCTGAATGTCACGTCGGCATCCCAGACCATGATGATCCTGGACATGGAGACACAGGACTCCGAAGACCCCTGGCTCTCCGATGAAAGCCTCAACCTGGTGACCTCCAAAGCCAACGGCGTCCACCACGCCATCGTCCAGGCGGGCGACGAGTTGGCCGCGAGCGGACAGCTTTTCGTCGCCGACCACACGGCCGTCTTCGACAAGATCGTGACGGAGCCGAAGTATCAGCGCCGCGGGCTGGGCAGCTTCATCATGAAGGCACTCGCCGCACAGGCTTTCGAGCACGACGTCGAAGCCGGGCTGCTGCTGGCCTCGCTGGACGGACAGCAGCTGTACTCACACCTGGGATGGAGCACGGTGTGCCACGTGCTGATGCTGTCCGCCTCCGACGAAGGCTCGGATCTGTCGGTGGGTTGAAGGCTTTTGCACCGGACGGCTGTTTGGCCGGGCCTGCGTGACGGGGTTTGGGGCCGGTCGGTTTGGGGCCGGATGAAACAATGTAGAAGTGAACCCGCATGAATCCCTGATTCCGTTGCTGGGCCGCGGCCCGGACCCGGAACAGCTGCGTCATGTGCGCACGATCCCCGCCCGCGAGGCCCTTCACATGCCGTGGCCGGAATGGGCCCATCCCGATCTGGTGGACGCCTACGGCTCGCTGGGCATCCACGAGCCGTACCGCCACCAGATCCAGGCCGCCGAGCTGGCCCACGCCGGAGAAAACGTGGTGATCGCCACCGGAACCGCCTCCGGCAAGTCACTGGCCTACCAGCTGCCTGCACTGGATGCGATCCACCGTTCCGAGCTGCGGGTCCTTGCCGATCCGGGCAAGATCCACGACGACGGCGCCGTGACCCTGTACCTGTCCCCCACCAAGGCCCTGGCGGCAGACCAGCTGGCCGCCATCCGTGCCCTCAAACTGCCCACCGTCCGGGCCGAGACGTACGACGGCGACACCGACCCGGCGTCCCGGCGGTGGATCCGGGACCACGCAAACTTCATCCTGGCCAACCCTGACATGCTGCACTTCGGGATCCTCCCCAACCATGCCTGGTGGGCCAGGTTCTTCCGGCGGCTGCGCTACGTGATCGTGGACGAGGCCCACAGCTACCGCGGCGTTTTCGGATCCCATGTGGCCAACCTGATGCGCCGTCTTCGCCGGATCTGCGCCTACTACAGCCCGGGCGCCTCCCATCCCGGGCCCGTGTTCATCGCCGCGTCTGCCACCGCGTCCGAGCCGGAGACCTCCTTCGGCCGGCTCATCGGGGCGCCGGTCCGTTCCGTGTCCGAGGACGCCTCGCCGCACGGCTCCACCACGGTCGCGTTCTGGGAGCCCGCGCTGACCGAGGTCCGGGGCGAGAACGGCGCCAGGGAGCGCCGGACTGCCGTGGCCGAAACCGCGGAGCTGCTGGCCAATCTCGTATCCGCCCGGGTCCGGACCATTGCCTTCATCAAGTCCCGCCGCGGGGCCGAGACGATTTCGTCCATCACCAAGCGGCTCCTGGACGAAGTGGACCCCAGCCTGCCCCAACGCGTTGCCGCCTACCGCTCCGGCTACCTGCCGGAGGAGCGGCGGGCCCTGGAAAAGTCGCTGCGCTCCGGCGAACTGCTCGGCGTGTCCAGCACCTCCGCGCTGGAGCTCGGCATCGACATCTCCGGGCTCGACGCGGTGCTGGTGGCCGGCTGGCCCGGCACCCGTGCGTCCTTGTTCCAGCAGATCGGCCGGGCGGGGCGGGCCGGCCAGGACGCCATCGCCGCCTTCGTGGCGAGCGATGACCCGCTGGACACGTACCTGGTGAACCACCCCGAGGCGGTCTTCGATGTCTCGGTGGAGGCCACCGTCTTCGACCCCTCCAATCCTTATGTGCTGGGCCCGCACCTGTGCGCCGCCGCCGCTGAACTTCCGCTGGGGCAAGCGGAACTTGGGCTGTTCGGCGGCACGGCCGAGAGGCTGCTGGGCCAGCTGGTGGCTCAGGGATATCTGCGCAAACGTCCCGCAGGGTGGTTCTGGACGCACCCGCAAAGCGCCGCCGCCATGGTGAATCTGAGGGCCGACGGCGGCGGCCCGGTGAGCATCGTGGACGCGGACACCGGTTCCCTGCTGGGCACCATGGATTCGCCCCAGACGCACTATCAGGCCCACACCGGCGCCATCTATGTCCACCAAGGCGATAGCTACGTCGTGGAAGACCTGAACGAGGACGACCACTGCGTGGTGGTACGCCGGGCCAACCCTGATTACTACACCACGGCCCGGGACGTGACCCAGATCGAAGTGCTGGAAACACACCGCACGACCCGGTGGGGCGACGTCGCCGTGCATTTCGGGGATGTGAAAGTGACAACACAGGTGGTCTCCTTCCAACGCAAGGCCTTGATCTCGAACGAGATTCTTGGTGAAGAACCGCTGCAGTTGGGAGCCAGGGACCTGTTCACCAAGGCCGTCTGGTTCGTGATGGACAACCGGTCACTGACGGGCGCCGGCCTGATTGAGGCGCAGTTCCCCGGTGCCCTGCACGCGGCCGAACACGCTGCCATCGGCCTGCTGCCCCTGGTGGCCTCCAGTGACCGCTGGGACATCGGCGGGGTATCCACGGCCATCCACGCCGACACCGGCGTGCCGACCATCTTCGTGTACGACGGTCATCCCGGCGGTGCCGGGTTCGCCGAACGCGGCTACGACAAGGCCCGGGTCTGGCTGTCCGCCACGCGCGACGCGATCAAGGCCTGCGAATGCGAATCCGGCTGCCCGTCCTGCGTGCAGTCGCCCAAGTGCGGCAACAAAAACAACCCCCTGGACAAGGACGCCGCTGTCACCCTCATCGAGGTGCTGCTCAAGGACGCCACCGAAAGGATGGGCGCCGGCCAGCATGAGGCCGGGCTGCCGGAGCCGGACGGGTCGACGGCCGGCCGAGCGGATCGCCCGGCCACCGCAATCCAGTACTGATCCGCCTGCCAAGCAGCCAATGCCAGCGGTGGAGCCGGCCGGTCCGGCCCCTACGGGTAGGGGCCGGACCGGCCGGGTCCCGGGGAGGGCCGGCCCGGGCCTGTCCGGTCGCCGCCCCGAGCCAGCTCCCCGCGCTGAGCTCGGTACGGACGAGTACCGTGCTGCCCGCGCCTTCCGAACAGCTCAGCATCCGTGCGCCGTTCCGGCGTGCGACCGCTTCGGCGACGGAGCACGGCTCGCCGGCTGTGATTCCCCGGGCGGCATCCGCAGCCGCCAGCGCGGCAAGGTCAGCGGCGGCCGCGGCCCGGTACGCGGTCACGGCGGATTGCGACAGCAGTACGATCACGGCAGTCGCCATGATGACTACCAGTCCAAGCGCCATGGCCAGGACAGTACCCGAACCGAGTTCTGAGCCGCGCTCCGGGAAGGGGCTCATGCCGCGCGGCCTGAAGTCCGTACGTCGGGCAGTCCGCGCAGCAGCGCCACGGCCGGCGAATCGGACGACTCTCCGCGCGCCCAGGCACGGGCGGTGAGGGTCCACGGAACCAGCGAACCGACAGCTCCGGCGACCCTGCCGGAGACCGTGACGGCGAGCCATTCGCCGTCGGAGTCCACGGCCGACGTTGCCGACTCGCCAGCGAGCCGGCGGACAATCCCGTTAACAGCGGCGGCGTCTTCGCCCCGGGCCAGGGCCCTCGCACCTGCGCTGGCGGCCTCCTCCAGCCGGAATTGCGTCAAGCCTGCGGCGGACCCGGCCAGCAACAGCCCGAACAGCAGCAGGACAGCGGGCAACGCCACAGCGAACTCGGCCGTTACCGCGCCCTGGCAGGAGTGGAGTCGCCGGCACATCCGGCCCACGCCGTGGTCGGGCACGGGCCGGGACGCAGATCCCCGGAAGCCCGGGTGCCAGGAACCCCGGTCCGGGGCGCCAACGACCGCAGCCGCGGCGCATCCGCGGACGCGACCACCCTGCGCACCGTGTTCGCCGTCCTCTCCCGGTCGCCGGCCGGACCTCATGGCAGAGCCAGCGCGGTGCGGATGAGGTTCAGCAGGACACCCCGGACCTCGTCGCTGCGCATGATGAACACGAGGATCCCGGCAAACCCCACGGCGGCCAGGGTGGCGATGGCGTACTCTGCTGTGGCCATTCCCGCTTCGGAGCGGCGGCCCTTCGTGTGCTCGCGGGCCTGGACCGGGGTGGCTCTGCGGGCGCCCGGGTAGATTTCGCGGACTTCAGCGGTTACAGGCGCGGCCGGCTCGGCGCAGGTCTCTGCGGGGGCATCTTGACGGGGAGTCATGTGCTTTCCTTTCACGGGAATCCGGCGGAGCTGCCGGCTGCTTCGACTCTCGCGTCTCCGGCGGGAGGAGGTAAGCCCTGTTGCCGGCCAAGTGGATAACGCCAGGTCCCGCGGGGCCTGTGGAGGAGCACTGCAGGATCATTCGCCGCAGGGCCGCTGCCGATTTTCAGGCATGCCGGCGAACCTGCTGTTACGGGCGGTCCCTCAAGCGACTTCCAGTGGGAAGCTGAAGGCGCCGTGGTCCACCCGGGCACGGACCGGACAGTGTTGCTCAAGTCGTGGCCGCTCGAGCTAACGGCTCATGACCCGGGCGGGCTGACGGCGCCTGGCACCTTCGAGGAATCCGGCGCTGGCGCAGGAAAGGTTCCGGGAATCGGGCCGGGGGCCGCGGAGCCGCTGATGGTGACGTCGTCGACGTAGATATCGCCGGTTTGCTGATCGTGTTCGGATCCCAGCTGGACCATGTCGACGGTGCTCGCGTTGATGCTCACTTTGTTGCTCGTGTAAATGGACCGCCCGTCCCACCAAATCTGCACCCCGGTTTTTGAACCGTCGGGAAGGACGCGCATCACCAGATGGTGCCAGGTGCCCTGGGTAACCTCTGGCAGCAGTGTGGTGTAGAGGAAACCCTTCGGCGAAGCCACCCGGAGCACCAGCTCATGCGAGACGTTTTGCCTGAAGACATCCAGGATACGGGCACCGCCTGCAAAGAATCGGAAATACGGGACGTTGCTGCCTGCCGTGCCCTCAGCAGTTATGTTGAACCACCCGGCTGCAGAGACTTCGGCCGTCGGTCCGGCCAGTGCGAAGGTCATCTTGGCGACGGATCCGCTGTCGGTGGTCGTGTGCAGGAAAGCCGCGCAGGTCGTTGCCGGTGAAGACGCCGAGGAGACGAGGGCGGTTCCCGTTCCCGAGGTGAACACTTTGAACCCTGCCATCGCCCCCGACTCGATGGTGGCCGCCTCTGTCGCCTTCCCGGTATTGGAAGCCGCCGGCGCGGCTATTCCGGTGTGGCAAGCCGGCGCTCCAGCGGTTGCCGGACCGGAAATGAGCGCCGCGGCGTCCAGAAACGCCAGTGCCAGCATGGCAGCGAGGCAAAGTCCTAGAAATCGCTTCATCCATCGGCCCTCCGACATCGGCCTTGAATCAATACCCAACGCCTGCCGTTAGTTCTCTGCCCAGCCCTCCACGTCAAGAACAGTGCTCCAACTGCAATGGTTCCTCCCCGCACAATAGCCCTGGGGGACTTGAGTAAACCTTGGAAATACCCAAGATGACGATCCACCCGCCTGACTCCGGCCTCCGACCCGGAGGTCCGGAGGTTCGGGAGGTCCGGAGGTTCGGAGGCACCCGCTGCCGGAGGAACGGCTGAACCGGGTGACTTTGCCGTCGGCCGCCACCGGGATTGTGACCGGACATGGCGGGCGGTCAGGCCGGGAGCATGGCCAGCAGTACGGGGACAACGCCGAGGCACACGAAGGCGGGCAGGGAACACAGACCCAGGGGCAGCACCAGCTTCACGCCCAGTGCTGCCGCCCGTTTTTCTGCGGTCCTGAACCGTGCGCGCCGCATCCGGGCCGCCTGGGCATACAGGATGGCCGAGGACGGAGCTCCGGTGAGCGCGGCGAAACCGAGGGCATCCCGCAAGGCAAGGAGTTCCGGCGACCGGACTTCGGAACTGCGCCAGGCAGTGTCCCAGTCGGCACCGATGGCAAGCGCCGACACGACGGGCCCCAGCGGGCGGCTGAGCTCGGCCGAGGCGAGGGCCGCCACCAGCTCCAGCGAGCGGCCGAGCCCGGCTCCGGCGTCCAGCATGGCTCCGATCAGTTCAAGCATCATGGCGGTGTCCCGAAGGCCTGGATTGCTCGCCCGCCGTCGCCCCTCCGCGCCCCTCCCCGAGTCCTGCCGGCCTGAGTCCTGCCGGCCCGGGTCCCGGAGCCGGAGCCGGAGCCGCCGGCTCACCCGGCCACGATCGGCGAGCGCCAGAACGGCTGCCCCGGCCAGGCAGGCCGCCACCGCCGCGCCGGCCAGCGCCGCGCTCACTGAAGCCCGCTCACTGAAGCCCGCTCACTGCGGCCCTGCTGCCGCCCGGACGAGCCTGGCTGACCAGATCCGCCCGGCCGCGGTCAGCGCCACACCCGTGGCGAGCGCGGCAATCCCGTACGGTGTCCCCAGCAGGATCCTGACGGGATCCACGCCCAGCAGCATGCCCAGTCCCAGTCCCAGCAGCGGCAGCCAGCCCAGCAGCCGCACGGTTGCCCGGGGCCCGGCGAGGGCCGTCTGGCGGGCGGCTTCGGCGTCGTCTTCCGCCTCCAACTGCGCGGCGAACCGCGTCAGCACGTCTGCCAGCGGGCAGCCGCTGGCCTCGGCGATGTCGAAGCACGCCGCCAGTTCACCCCATACCCTCCGTTCGAGGCTCGTTGTGCCGGTGACACTGCCGCCGGATGGCGTGCCCGCCCCCGTACTGCGGATGGCTTCGGCCACGGGCGACCCGCGCAGGGCTGCCGCGCGGGTCGCCGCCAGCATCGCCACGGAGGCTGGGGCAAGCGCGGGCCCCGGGAGGTGGTCCGGCCGTCCGCCCGGCGCGGGGTCCCCGGCGTACAGCAGCCACAGTTCATCCCACAGCCGGGCCGGGGCGCGCCCTCCCGTTAACAGGGCGGCCAATTGCTGGACCACCACCGTCATCGGGACGTAGGCCAAGTCTCCGGACGCCCGTACGGGCAGGACCCTGCCGAGCAGCCGCCGGAGGCTAGGGAACCGGTCCGCCGGCACCGGCGCGCGCAGCTCCCGGTCCGGGGGAAGCGCAGTGCGGGCGCGGCGCGCCGGGGATCCGGGGGGTGAGAGTGCCAGCCAGGCACCGAGCACCAGCACACCGAGCAGGACGGCGGTCATCGCGGGATCCGGCCCGGCGCGGGGCTGCCCGTTCCTCGCGGAATCGAAGTCCCGGGCGGCACCGATGCGTCGGCAGGCAAGGAAGGATCCAGGCCGAGGCGGGCCGCCAGTTGGGGCCAGGCCGGTCCGGGGCGGATGAAGCCGTCAAGGACCTCCAGCGCAGCGGAGACGCTCAAGCCGGTCCCGTCGTCGGCCATCACGCCGATGCAGGCCACCTGCCGCCCGTGCCGGGACCGTGCGACATGGACGACGGCGTCGATGGCACTGGCCACCTGGAGGCGCACGGCATCCTGGCCCATCCCCGCGAGCGAGCCCAGGGCCGTGAGCCGTGCCGGCACTGCGGCCGCCGTGTTGGCGTGGATGGTTCCTCCGCCCCCGGTGTGGCCCGTGTTCATGGCTGTCAGCAGTTCGCGGACTTCCCCTCCCCGGCATTCGCCCACGATGAGACGGTCCGGGCGCATCCTCAGGGACTGCCGGACGAGTTCCCCGAGGTCGATGGCACCGCCTCCCTCGAGGTTGCCGTGCCGGGATTCCAGCGAGACGACGTGCGGATGGACGGGGTTCAGCTCCGAGGCGTCCTCAATCAGGACGAGCCGTTCGCCCGGACGGCACAGGCCCAGGAGTGTGGCGAGCAGGGTGGTTTTCCCCGAGCCCGTCGCGCCGCTTATCAGGAAGCTCAGCCGGCGCTCCACCAGCCGTTCCAGCACATCCTGGACAAACGTGCCGAACATGCCGTTGTCCCGCAGTTCCGCCATGGTGAAGACGGATTGGCGGCGGATCCTCACGCTCAGGAGAGTCCCTGCCGTGGAAATCGGGGGCAGCACAGCGTGGACCCGGTAGCCGCCCTCGAGCCGGACATCCACGCACGGGGAACTGTCATCGAGCCGGCGGCCGCCCGCTGCCACGAGCCGCGCTGCGAGGGCACGGATCTGCGCTTCGCCGGAGAAGGCGACAGGAGCCTTTTCCAGTCCGCTGCCGCGGTCCAGCCAGACCGAATCCGGACCGTTGACGAAGATGTCCGTCACGGCCGGATCCCGGGTGAGCGTCTGGAGCGGGCCCAGGCCGTTCAGTTCAGCGCTGATGCTGTCGACGGCGGCCAGTGCACCCCCGGTGCCGAGCAGTTTGCCGGTGGCCTGGACCGCGGCGGCAACCCGGGAAGGGGTCACCGGCCCGGCGTCGGCCATGATGGCCTCCCGTACCGATTCCAGCAGGCGCGGGTCCACGACGCCGCGGGGCCGGGGCCGGCTTCCCTGGGCGCGCAGGCTGCTTCCGGAAGGCTCCGGCGGCCCCAGCGCGGAATGGGCGCTCATCAGCGGTCTCCCCCGCTCAGGTCAAGGACTTCGGCGGTGAACCGCCGGACGTTGCGCTGCTGGCCTGTTTCCAGGAGGCGTCCGAGCTCCGTCGCGAGGGTGGCGCCCCTGATTTCCGGCATGATCCCGTGCAAGGGAAGCCCTACCGATGCCGCGATGAGCGGCCCGTCCAACCCGGCTCCGGGCTTCCCGCGGATCACCAGGGCTGTTTCCACCGGGGGCAACTCCTGCAGCAGCCGGGCCGATGCCACGGCCGCGCGCAGCCGGGCGGGTGCGACGACGACGATCCTGTCGCAGTCCCAGGCGAAGGTACGCAGGGCCTCACGTCCCCGGCCGATGTCCAGCACCACCAGCTCGTAGCCCCGCCGTGCAGCGTCAAGGACCCCGGCCACGGCGGTCGAATCCACGCCCGCCGGCCGGTCCCGGCTGCCGGGCCAGGACAGGAAGGAGAATCCGCCGGCCTCCGGCAGCGCCTCGGAGAGCTGGCCAGGATCGATGCTGCCGCTCGCTTCGGCAAAGTCCGGCCAGCGGAGGCCGGGCGAATCCTCCGCGGCAAGGGCCAGTTCAAGGCCGCCGCCCCAGGGATCGCCGTCGATCAGGAGGACCCGCGCACCGGGCCGCGCCGCGGCCTGGGCAATCCACACGGCGGCCGTGGTGGCTCCTGCACCGCCGCAGCCGCCGGTGATGCCGAGCACGAGCCCGCCTGCCTCGGGCGCGCGGGATCGGCTCAGGTAGTCCGCAAGCCAGGAGGAGGCGTCGGGCAGCACGGCAACCCGCTCGGCCCCGATGGCCGCGGCGAGGTGCCAGAGGCTGTCCCCGTCACCGTTCAGGCCGACAAGTACCGCCGGGGCCCGTCGCCGGGGTGGCAGCTCGCGGATGTCGCTGCCGACCAGGACCGCGGCAGCCGTGTCCCAGAACGGTGCGGCCTCGATGATGTCCGGCACCGTCCGCAGCGCTCCCCCGGCCGCGGCGACGACGCGTTCCACTTCGCTGCGGACCACCTCGAACCCGGTGACCAGCAGCGTCTCGGGCGACTCATCGGGTACCCACGGCCCCGGTGCCAGCGGAGGATCCGATAAGGGGCTATCCCACAATGAAATTTCCCGCAAGGGACTGGACCGCTGGCGCCTGTTCATGGTGCCACTGTGCCCCTCACCGGAGCGCGCTGTAACGGCCGGCACGCGCTATGTGGACAAGCCGCCCCGCCAGGCAGGGCAGAATTGAGCTATGTACCTGCTGCTTGCCGCCCATGCCGACGGCGCAGTCATCCAGGAACTCACCGCGGCCGGCACCCCGGGCCCTGCCGGCGCGGAACCGCAGCCGGTCAGCGCCGCCGAGCTGCCCGGCGTCGTACGCGAACTGGAGAAGCGCCGGCCGCGCTGGATCTGGCACCGCACCCAGGACTGGTATCCGGCCTTGCTGGCTGCCGGGGTGGAGCTGGAACGCTGTTACGACCTCACCCTGTGCGGCGCCATCCTGGCCCATTCGGAGTTCACCGCCCACACCGCATATGCCCTGGCCGCGGAAAAGGTCACGCAGGACGATGAGCTCCAGCAGCCGCCGCGCGCCCTCCAGCCGCCTCCCCCGCCGGCCGACCAGGGCTCGCTGTTCGACGATCCGGGCCTCCGCACGGCGCCCCGGCATTCGGCCGAGGAGCTCCGCGCCGAATACGCCGCCCAGCAGGCAGCGCTCGGTCACGCCGGCACAACCGCCAACACCGGCGCCGATGTCACGCGGAGGCAACGGCTCCGGCTGCTGCTGGCCGCCGAATCCGCCGGCGCCATGATCGCGGCCGAAATGCAGCACACGGGTGTCCCCTGGCGGGAGGAACTGCACGAGCGGATCCTGTCCGGCTACCTCGGCCCCCGCCCGCCGCAGGGCCACCGTCCGGCCAGACTCGAGGCGCTCACCGCCGAGCTCCGGCAGCTGCTGCAGACGCCGGCGCTGAACCCGGATTCGCCGCAGGAGCTCATGCGTGCACTGCACCGGAACGGCATCGAGGTGAAGACCACCCGGCAGTGGGAGCTGAAGGAGTCCGCCCACCCGGCGATCGAGCCGCTGCTGGCCTTCAAGAAGCTCTCCCGGCTGCACGCCGCCAACGGCTGGGCGTGGCTGGATGCCTGGGTGCAGGACGGCCGCTTCCGGCCCGAGTATGTGGTGGGCGGGGTGGTCTCCGGCCGCTGGGCGTCGCGGGGCGGCGGGGCGCTGCAGATCCCGCGCCAGATCCGAGGCGCGGTGCATGCCGATCCGGGTTACAAGCTGATCGTCGCCGATGCCTCGCAGCTGGAGCCCCGGGTCCTGGTGGCGCTGGCCCAGGATTCCAGGATGGCCGAGGCCGCACGGGACAAGGACCTGTACGCCGGCATCGCGGCGCAGGGTTTCGGCGGTGACCGGGCCCAGGCGAAGGTGGCGCTGCTCGGCGCCATCTACGGTGCCACCACGGGAGAGTCCGGGCGCCTGATGCCCCAGCTGGCCCGCACGTATCCACGCGCCGTCGGATTCGTGGAACAGGCCGCCCGCGAGGGCGAGGCCGGCAGGACCGTCACCTCGCGCCTGGGCCGGAGCAGCCCGCCGCCGTCGGACCGCTGGCTGAAGAGCCAGCAATCCACGACAGCCGAGGAACAGCGCCGGGCGGAATCCCTTGCCCGCTCGCGCGGCAGGTTCACCCGCAACTTCGTCGTGCAGGGCTCCGCGGCTGACTGGGCGGCCTGCTGGCTGGCGGAACTGCGACGCCGGCTCCGTGCCATGCGCGCCGACGGCGCCCCTGCGGGGGAACTGGTGTTCTTCCTGCACGACGAGGTGATGGTCCACTGCCCCGCTGCGGCCGTCCAGGACTGCATCCGGGCCATCGAGGAGGCCGCGGCGGCCGCCAAGGAGCTGCTGTTCGGCAGGATTCCAGTGGACTTCCCGGTCAGCGTGGCCGTGGTGGACTCCTACGACGAGGCTAAGTAGCGGGCGCCGGACTCTCCGGGTAACGTACCGGCCGGTAGTGTTGTGCCCTGCCGCATCCCCGGATACCCTCGAAGGGCCGGTGGTCAAGATCACTTCGCCGGACGATGCAACGAAGCATAACTTTTGGGGAGGACCGGTTTGGCTGGCATTTTTGAGATCACCGAGGCTGGAGAAGAGTCCTACTTCTTCAAGCTGACGGCAGCGGACGGAACGGTCGTGGCCGTTTCGCCATTGTTCAACACCATCAAGGGCGCGGCCGCGGGCATTAATGCCGTCCGCGAGAACGCCGCGACCGGCCTGGTCGTGGACCGCTCCCGCAGCGGGAGCCGGCCCCCGACCAGCACGCCGACGACGCGTCCGCGCGGTTTCCGGGGCACCTCACGGCTGGCAGCCGGCTAGCAACCCGGCACAAGCACCGGGCTTCACGCCGGTGCGCCGGCCCTACACGCCGGCCGTCCCCGGACGTCCGGGTTTTTCAGACGTCGATCACGTGCCGGCGTGTACGGTCCCAGGGAACGGCCCAGCCCAGCTGCTCAAAGAGCTGGCTGAGGATCATCGCGGTGAAGCCCCACACCACGAGGCCGTTAACAGTGAACGCGGGGCTTTCGAACGTCTGCCCGGCGCGGCTCACGGTGGCCGTGACCCGGTTGTCCGGGTCCAGCAAATCCCGGACCGGCACCCGGAAGACCTGGGCGGACTCGCCGTAGTCCACCACCCGGACGGGCGACTGGGAGGCCCACCAGGCCAGGACGGGCGTCACCAGGAAGTTGCCCCGGGGAAGCGCCAGTTCCGGCATGATGCCGAGCACCTCGACGCCGGCAGGGTCCAGCCCGGTCTCCTCTTCCCCCTCGCGCAACGCCGCCTCGATGACGGATTCCCCGGGGTCGATCCCGCCGCCGGGGAAGGCGACCAGCCCGGGGTGGTCCTCCAGGGTCTGGGCACGCTGCAGCAGGAGAACATCCAGATCGGCTGGCGCAAGCAGCTTGACGGAGGCGGCCGGAACGCTGTCGAGCGGCCCGAAGAGCATCAGAATGGCCGCCCTGCGGATGCGTTCGCCGGGTGCGACGCTGAGTTTGCGCCAGCGCGGATCCGGCGCGGGCGCTGTTCCCGCTTCCACCGCAGCAACAAGGTCAATCAGGTCCTGGCGTGCGGTCATCGTGGCTTCCTCTGCGATTCCATCCGGATCTCGGCGGCGCGGTGCGTCTCGGCCAGCAGTTGAGCCAGCAGTGCCTCCTGCCCGGGGGCCAGCTCATACTTCAGCAGGTTCTTCGCCTTTTCCGGATCCGTCTCGCCGGCACCAAAACTGGGGCACCAATTGGCGACCGCACAGGCCCCGCACGCCGGCTTGCGCGAATGGCAGACCCGGCGTCCGTGGAACACCACGCGGTGCGAGAGCATGGTCCAGTCTGTCGGCTCGAACAATTCGGCGACGTCGGACTCGACGCGCACCGGGTCATCCGAATCCGTCCAGCCGAAGCGCCTGGCCAGCCTGCCGAAATGGGTGTCCACGGTGATGCCCGGGATGCCGAAGGCATTTCCCAACACGACATTGGCGGTCTTCCGTCCGACGCCGGGCAGCGTCACGAGGTCCGCCAACCGTCCCGGCACCTCGCCGTCGTACTCGTCCACGAGCCGGTTGCACAGCGCCATCAGGTTCCGGGTCTTGGCCCGGAAGAACCCCGTGGGTTTGACGATGGCTTCGATCTCGGCGGGATCCGCCTCGGCCATGCTCCGCGCGTCCGGGTAGCGGGCGAACAGCAGGGGTGTGATCTGGTTGACCAGCACGTCCGTCGTCTGGGCCGAGAGCACCGTGGCCACCACCAGTTCGAACGGGCTGCGGAAATCCAACTCCGCGTGCGCGTACGGATACTGTTCGGCGAGCGCCTTGTTGATCCTGCGGGCACGGCGTTTGAGCGCGAGCAGGGTCTCCCCGGATGCCCTCAAGACGGCGGGCTTCGTGCCTGCGGCGGCGCTGCCGGTTTTCGCGGTGCCGGGCTGGGCGGCCATGGGTCAGGCTAACCGCGTTCGATGTTGCTGAGGTCGCGCAGCACGCCCACGCGGCCGTCGGTGTGCTGGACCAGGAATTCGTGGCCACGGTCCTCGAGGGCCAGCACCCAGCCGCCGGGCTCAATGACGAACGCCGGTGCACCGGTGTGCTCGTCGACGGCGGTCCGGGGCTGGGCCACGGCGAACCAGAACGCCTCGTGGACCGGCTGGACCTCCTCCGCCGCGGACCGGCTCGCGGGGTCGACGGTGGCGCCGATCGGTTCCTGCGAGCGCACCTGCGGATTGATGGTGGTAGGGGCGTAATGGCCGGAACCGGCCGGAACGTCCGCGGCGCGGGTCTCTTCAACAGCGGACGGCACCGCTGACGCCACCGGTGCTGAGGCCGCCCCGGCCGCTGCGGCCGGCACGACGCCGGAAGCCTGGGTTTCCGGCGCGCTGGAGGCGGAGGCGGGAGCGTGGCCGGCGCCCGCGGCACCCGCGGCGGGCGATGCCGGCGCTGCCTGGGCTGCCTGGGCTGCCGCGGCGCCCGGAACGGCCATCGGCACCGCTCCATGCACCGCCCCATTCGAAGAAGCATCGTTCGAAGAAGAGCCGTGGAACTCGTGCCCGCTCTGGGTGTCCCCGCGGGCGTGCGCCTGGCCGCCGGGCTTCAGCCGCTTGGCCCAGCCCGCTATCGGGTTGGAGCCGGCGTCCTTGCCTGGTTCCTTGCCTGCGGCCGGTGCCTTCGGAGCCTTGGGCGCCTGCGGTTTGCGGACCGGCACGGCAGCCTCGCGGGCCACGATGTGCGCGGGGGTTTCCCCGCGGTCCAGGAAGTCACCGGCGAAGTACGGAATCAGCCGCCCCAGCACGGTGGCGGCGAAGAGTCCCAGAGCACCAACGAGCGCCACCAGCATGCTCGGCACAAACGCACCGGCCACGGCAAGGAAGAAGAAGGCGACCGCGAAGGAGGCCACCACCGAGGCGAACTGGTCAACGGAGAGCGAACCGATCCGGATCTTCGTTCCAGGGCTGACTCTGCGTGCCACAAACATGGCGGAAACGATCAGCGGCAGCACGATTCCCAGGCCCAGGAAGAAGAGGCTGCCCAGGTTCCACAGGTTGTACAGCACGGCAAACATCGGAATCAGCGAGGCAACAAAGAGAATCAGCGTGGAGCCGAACACGGTGAGGTCACGGACCGTGAAAGGCCCCAGAACGGCCTCGTTCTTCTTCCCCGGCTTGCGGTCCACCGTGAAACGTGGCGCGTCCCCGAAGCCTGCCGCCCCGGCCGGTCCGGCCTGCCCGTGGTTCTGGACGGGCGGGTGCAACTGCCCGTTTACTTGCTCGTTCATTCTGGTTCTCCTTAGCGTGGCGGCACGCTGGACAGCACCGCCGAACGGCAGGCAGGATCAGGACCGCGAGTGGTCCCGTCGCCTCCATCGGATGTCACAACTTCACCTCAGCCTAGCCAAGTGCATGGCCGATCACTAGCGGACAAGCCGTGGGCAGGCCCGCAAAATCCTTGGCGGGGAGGGGTGCCTGCCAGGCTGCTTGACGGGGTGGCGGCGGGACGGATCCAGCCCCCGGGCACCACTCGCCGCTTAACAAACACCGTTCACGGCGCCCTTTGTGACGGGGCACACGTCCGGCCCGGCGGAGGCATTAGTGTTGGGTGCGGAACAGCTCTTGGCGGTGCCGCCGCGATCAGCCGTTGCCCGGTGCCGCGCCCGCGGCCCGGCGTGGCGGAGGTCCGGCGGCCCGCGCAGCACGGATCGATGAATGATGAGGTTCACCATGTCCCAGCAGACACCCGGCTCCACCACCACCCAGCCCACCGGGCCGCAGTCCCCGGACGCGCCGCATCAGGGCGACGCCTTCGAAAACCTCTCCCACGAGGACCGCAAGTTCGCGCCGTCGGCCGGGTTCGCGGCGGATGCGGTGGTCACCGCCGCCGACTACGCCGAGGCCGACGCCGACCGCCCCGCTTTCTGGGCGAAGCAGGCCCGCGGGCTGCTGAGCTGGAGCAAGGACTTCACGCAGGCGCTGGACTGGACCCGGCCGCCCGTCGCCAAGTGGTTCGTCGGAGGCGAGGTCAACGCCGCGTACAACGCACTGGACCGGCACGTGGAAAACGGGCTCGGGGACCGCGTCGCCATCTACTTCGAGGGCGAACCGGGCGACACCCGCACCTACACCTACGCGCAGCTGACCGAGGAGGTCAAGAAGGCCGCCAACGCCTTCGAGTCCCTGGGCGTGGCCAAGGGCGACCGGGTGGCCGTCTACCTGCCCATGATTCCCGAGGCCGTCATCACCCTGCTGGCCTGCGCCCGGATCGGCGCCATCCACTCGGTGGTCTTCGGCGGCTTCTCCGCCGACGCATTGCGGTCCCGGATCGACGACGCCGAAGCCAGGCTCGTCGTCACCGCCGACGGCACCTACCGCCGCGGCAAGCCCAGCCCGCTCAAGAACGCCGTGGACGAGGCCCTGTCCCATGAAGGGGACGGCGGCGGCCACTCCGTCCGGAACGTCGTGGTGGTCAAGCGCAACGGCGCGGACGTGGACTGGCACGAGGGCCGGGACCACTGGTGGGCGGACACCGTGGGGGCCGCCTCGAACGAGCACACCGCCGTCGGGCATGACTCGGAGCACCCGCTGTTCATCCTCTACACCTCCGGCACCACGGGCAAGCCCAAGGGCATCCTGCACACCACCGGCGGCTACCTGGCCCAGACCGCCTACACCCACAAGGCCGTCTTCGACCTGCACCCCGAGACGGACGTGTACTGGTGCACCGCCGACGTCGGCTGGATCACCGGGCACTCCTACGTCGCCTACGCCCCGCTCATCAACGGCGCCACGCAGGTCATGTACGAGGGCACCCCGGACTCCCCGCACCAGGGCCGCTGGTGGGAGATCATCGAAAAGTACAAGGTCTCCATCCTCTACACCGCGCCGACCGCCATCCGGACGTTCATGAAGTGGGGCCAGGACATCCCCGCCAAATACGACCTCTCCTCGATCCGGGTCCTGGGCTCGGTGGGCGAACCCATCAACCCCGAAGCCTGGATGTGGTACCGGGACGTCATCGGAGCCAACGCCGGCAAGAACGGCGAAAAGAAAGAGCACCCCGCACCGATCGTGGACACCTGGTGGCAGACCGAAACCGGCGCGCAGATGATCGCACCCCTGCCCGGGGTCACGGCCACCAAGCCCGGCTCCGCCCAGGTCCCGCTGCCCGGCATCGCCGCGGACGTCGTGGACGAGAACGGCGAATCCGTGCCCAACGGCCACGGCGGCTTCCTGGTGATCCGCGAACCCTGGCCCGCCATGCTGCGCGGCATCTGGGGGGACCCGGAGCGGTTCAAGGAAACCTACTGGTCCCGTTTCGAGACCATGTACTTCGCCGGCGACGGCGCCAAGAAAGATGACGACGGCGACATCTGGCTCCTGGGCCGGGTCGATGACGTGATGAACATTTCCGGGCACCGGCTCTCCACCACCGAGATCGAATCCGCCCTCGTCTCCCACCCCTCCGTCGCCGAAGCCGCCGTCGTCGGCGCCGCGGACGAGACCACCGGCCAGGCCGTCGTCGCGTTCGTGATCCTCCGCGGCGACGCCGTGGACACCGGCGACACCATCATCCAGGAACTCCGCACCCACGTGGGCAAGGAAATCGGCCCCATCGCCAAGCCCAAGACCATCCTCGTCGTCCCCGAACTGCCCAAGACCCGCTCCGGCAAGATCATGCGCCGCCTGCTCAAGGACGTCGCCGAAGGCCGCGACGTGGGCGACGCCACCACCCTGGCGGACAACACCGTCATGGCCCAGATCGCGCAGTCCCTGAAGAAGTAACGGCCGCCGTCGGCCCGGTCAGTCCAGCCCCGCCCGGGCTGGACTGACCGGGCTGGACTGACCGGGTCGACGGCGGCGCTGCCCACTTTGGGGGCGGCGCCGCCGCCGTCTGTCCGGATCTCAGTGCCGCGAACGGGCGTCGACGAGGACCGCCTCGAAGGTCGTGGCAGCGGGCGTGGTGAACTTGGCGTTGACCACGGCGAGCGTGTCGCCGAAGAGTGCCGCCGTCGTCGGGATATCGAAGTGCGGGCTGGTGATGACCTCCCGCACCTCACCGGAGGACAGGTTCCGGTCCAGCCGGATGCGGCTGACCTGGTTCAACATGTTCTGGACCGCCCAGAGGGTGTCTCCGCGGACGATGATGCCGTCGACGTAGGGCAGCGTGACGGGGGCACCGGAGCTCTCGGTCAGGGTGATCAGCCGGTTCGATCCGGTGCCCGGGTCAACGGCGTACAGGGCGCTCCGGACGGTGTGGGCGACGATCAGCGTCTTTCCGTCCCGGACCGCAGCGATGCCGTTGAGGTTGAACCCCTTCTCGAGGGCTCCGGCCGGTTCCTTCAGGGCCAGCGTCCGCACCTTACCCGGATCGCCGTGGCGGTTCACCGGGACGAAGTACAGCTCGCCGGCCTGCGAATTGGTGAACCAGGCGCCTTTATCTGTCAGCGTGACGTCGTTGATGAAGCTCGTGCCGCGCCCGGCCAGCTGGTAGACCGCCACCGTCTTCTTCGTTTCGAGGCTGTAGACGTAGGCCTGCCCGGTGGCGGCGCCTGCCACGAAGAGCAGCCCGTGGCGCAGATCGGCCTTCATTCCGACAGCTGCCCTGCCGCCCGGGGCTTCGATGAACCGCTTGGCGGTGCCTTTGTGGACGTCGCCGCGGTAGATGTTCCCGTTGAGCAGGTCCCCGGCGAAGAACGTGGAGCCGTCCCCCGCGGCGATGCCCTCCGCCCCGGTGGCGCCGGGAAGGGTGATCACTGACGGCCCGCCGTCGGATCCTGTCCTGTCCGCCGCCGCCATGGGCGCCGGGGCGAGGAACGCCGCCAAGGCGAGCAGGGCAACAGCGGCCTGGCGGATGAGCTTTCCTGAATAGTGGTTGTTGCGCATGATGACGCTCCCGGATCGGGCTTGTCCGCGGGAACTGGCCAGTACGGGAGCTCCGCACGATGGTCCCTCCAGTCTAGGGAGGGAGGCCGTGGCGGGCCAGAGCCGCAGCCTTTCCCGGGGCCCGCAACCGGCGGGTTTTTGCCGAGGAATTCCGGCGGCATTCCCGTGCGGAGGGGCGCGCGGGCGGACACGCAACGCGATACATTGGCAGGCATGAGCGAAGCCATCCCCGCCGCCTCCGGCCGCGGTACCGTCCTGGTCCTCAACGGACCCAACCTGAACCTGCTCGGCACCCGTGAACCCGAGAAATACGGCACCTCCACGCTGGCCGACGTCGAACAGCTCGCCAAAGACGCCGGCGCCGCGCACGGGCTGGACGTCGAATGCTTCCAGTCCAACCATGAGGGCGCCCTCGTGGACGCCATCCACTCCGCCCGCGGCAAGGCGATCGGCATCGTCATCAACGCCGGGGCCTACACCCACACCTCGGTGGCAATCCGGGACGCAATCTCCGCCGTGCAGCTGCCCGCCGTCGAAGTCCACATCACCAATGTCCACGCCCGGGAGGAATTCCGGCACCACTCGTACCTCTCGGACATCAGCAAGGCCGTGATTGCCGGCGCCGGGATCATGGGCTACCGCTTCGCGGTGGAGTACCTTGCCGGGCTGCAGGGGCCGCAGGGGCCGCAGTCCGGCGAGGACTGAGCATGTCCCCCGCGGACCCCGCCGGCCCGCCGGCCCGCCGGAGGCATCGGCCACCGCGGAGTGGTACCGGCACTTCGGGACCGTCGACGCGCCCGGCAACTCCGCGTGTTACGCCGGGTGGTCCGTGGGCATCGCGGAGGACCCGGAACTGATCCGCCGCATCGAGGAGTGGCCGTACAACAAACGCCAGCCGCTGCTGATGCTCGCCGCGGCCCGGTACCTCGGCGCGCAGATCAGCCCCTACGCTGATTTCCGGAATTTCCTGGACGCACACTGGACGGACATCTCAGGGATCGTGCTCTCCCGCGCCACCCAGACCAATGAGGCCGGGCGCTGCGCCAGCCTGCTGCCGTCCCTCGCGCGGATCGCCGCCGCGGAGGGCCGGCCGCTGGCCCTCATCGAGGTGGGGGCCTCGGCCGGGCTCGCCTTGTTCCCGGACCGTTACGGCTACGAATTCGTCGACGGCGGGAGCGACGGCGGTTCCGCCGGCACCGTGCACCGGCTGGTTCCGGCCTCGGCGCCGCCGGGTACCTTTCCGGTCCTCCGCTGCACCGTCTCCGGCCCGGTTCCGGTCCCGGTTGAACTGCCCCGGGTCGTGTGGCGGGCCGGGATCGACCTCAATCCCCTGGACGTCCGTAACGCCGACGACGTCGCGTGGCTGGAGGCGCTCATCTGGCCGGAGCAGGACTTCCGTCGTGAGCGGCTCCGCCAGGCGATCGCGATTGCCCGGCAGGAACCTCCGCTGCTGGTGGCCGGGGACCTCAACGAACAGCTCGTGTCCCTGGCCCGGCAGGCGCCGGCGGACGCTGCCCTGGTGGTGTTCCACAGTGCGGTCCTGGCCTATCTCGACGCCGGAGGCCGTGACCGGTTCCGCAGCACGATCGCCAGCCTCGCGGCGGAACGGGGCTGCCATTGGCTCTCCAACGAGGGCCACACTGTCATGCTCCAGGAAGACCGCTCCAGCGTGGTGCCGGAAATGGACGACGCCCGGCTCCGCGGCCGGTTCCTGCTGCTGCACAACGGAGAGCCCGTGGCCATCGCCGGACCGCACGGTCAGAGCCTGGAGTGGCTGCGGCCCGCTATTTCTTGATGCACTGCCCGGCCGAGACGGGGTCGCTCAGACCCGGCGCCTGCTCGGCGACCGGACCGAGATCAGCCATGGTGATCGCGAACCCCAGCGAGGACTCGGTGGTGGCCTTCGCAAAGATCACGCCCGCGACCTGCCCGTCGGTGGTCAGCAACGGCCCTCCGGAATTGCCCGGCTGGACGTCACCGGCGAGCCGGTACACGTCTTCCGGGGCCGCGTTGTTGCCGTAGATGTCCGGGACCAGCACGGTGGCGATGTCCTGCACCGTGGCCGGCTTGGACTGGAACGGCCCGCCGTGCGGATAGCCGGCGAACGCGGCCGGACTGCCGGCGGAGAGGTCGGAGCCGAGCGGCAGCGGTGCGGTGCGCAGCCCGTCGACGGCCAGGACGGCGAGGTCGTGCTGGTTATCGAAGTACACGATGCGTCCGGGCAACGCGCCCCCGCCGGGGATTTCCACCACCGGTTCCGGTACTCCGGCGACCACATGGGCATTGGTCACCACACGGCCGGGCGACACCACAAAGCCGGTTCCGGTCTGGTTCTGTCCGCACTGGTACGCGGTTCCGGCGATCTTCAGCACGGAGCCGGCAGCCTTATTCAAGGCAGGGGTATCCGTGCTGGCGTCGGGGACGGCCACCGGCTGGCCCTGCCCGAAGCCGTCCAGCAGGGTCGGAATGCCCTCACCGATCACGGTGGACCGCAGCTGGGCCATGGAGGTCTTGAGAGGGGTCGGCGTCATGCCGTCGATAAAGCGAATCACCTTGGACTCGGCAAGCTGCTGGGAGACGAAGGGGACGCCCAGGGCTCCGATGCTGAACGCCAGCATGGACATGACGAGGGCGGACACCACGACATTCACGCCGCCGCCAACCACGCGGTCTGCGGTCCTGAGCGGGCTGATCCGGACCGCGCTGCGGATCGTCCGCCCGGCCATGGTGCCAAGCCCGTGGCCGATGATCATCAGGAGGACGGCGGCGGCCACGATCGCCGCCAGCCGCCAGCCGCTGTCTTCCACCAGGCCGCTGACAATAGGGACGGAAACGAAGGCGGCCACGGCGCCGGCCGCGAAGCCGGCGATGCCTCCGAGCGTCACCAGGAAGCCGTTGCGCAAGCCATGGATCAGGTAGGACACGAGCGTCAGAACCAACGCCAGGTCCAAAATGGTCAAGCCGAACACCGGGTGCTCCTCACAGACAGGTGAGCCCATTCTACTGGGGGCAGCTGACAGTTCGCCCAACGCCCGATGCCCGCCCCGGGCCGGCACGGGCTCCCGCGGGGCTCCCGGCGGCTCTCCTGCGGCGTCCTTTAGGGCGTTTCGGTGCCAACTACGTCACAGAGGCGCCAAAATTCTGAAACAATGACTAAAGCGCCCCAGCCGACACAGTTAGTCAGGAGATTTCATGGATATCGAGGTATTGCGCCGCGCACCCCTTTTCGCCACGCTCGACGACGAGGCGTTCCGTCTGTTGACGGACGAACTCACCGAGGTGGACCTCTCACGCGGAGCCTCGGTATTCCGGGAAGGGGACCAGGGCGACCAGCTCTACTTCATCGTCTCCGGCAAGGTCAAGCTCGGCCGCACATCGCCGGACGGCCGGGAATCGCTGCTGGCCATCCTCGGCCCGGGCGAGCTCTTCGGCGAAATGGCACTGTTCGATCCGAGCCCCCGTACGGCCACCGCAACGGCCGTCTCGGAAACCCGCCTGGCCGGGCTGAAGAACGAGAGCCTCAATGCCCTGCTCCGCACGCGCCCCGAGGTGTCCGCCCAGCTGCTGCAGGCACTGGCACGCCGCCTGCGCCGCACCAACGATTCCCTCTCCGACCTCGTCTTCTCAGACGTCCCCGGCCGCGTGGCCAAGGCACTGCTGGATCTGGCCGACCGCTTCGGCCGCCCCGCGACCGACGGCGTCCTGGTCGCGCATGAGCTCACGCAGGAAGAGTTGGCCCAGCTGGTCGGCGCTTCCCGCGAAACCGTCAACAAGGCCCTTGCCGAGTTCGTCCAGCGCGGCTGGCTGCGCCTGGAGGCCCGCGCCGTCGTCATCCTCGACATGCAGCGTCTCCGCCAGCGCTCCCGGTAGGGCTGGCACCATACCTGGAAGGCCGGCTCCGCGGAAACGGAGCCGGCCTTCGGTGTTTAAGCATATGAATCCACCGCCGGGACATGCCCAGTCCCGGCGGCGAGGATTGGGCATAATGCCACCATGCCCAACGGCCCAGCCCAGCGGAGGACATGCCCACTCCCGACTCCCGTGCCCGGAGGACATGTCCATCCTTAGCTCCACGGCCCACTGGACCGCCCATTCCTGGCTCACGTGCCCGCGGGACATGCCCATCTCTGGCGGCAAGGACTGGACATAATGCCACTATGCCCAACGGCCCAGCCCAGCGGAGGGCATGTCCAGTGGCGGCACGGGATGCGTGGAGTGCGTCAGCGTTCGCGCTGGGGCTCGCCGGCTACGGTCTTCGCCGCCTCGACCTCGAGCATGAGCCTGCCTTCTTCCTCGACGAGCTTGGGCTGGTAGACGTGGGCCTTGCGCTTGTAGCTCAGGTACGCGATGCAGCCGTTGGCGGCGGCCATCTTCTCGAGCATGATCTCCGAGCCGGGCACAAGGAGTTCGCCCAGGGGCCGCCCGACGGTGTTCTCCTGGCCCACCTCGTCGCCGAGGGCCGGGGTGTCGCGCCCGGCGATGACCTTGCGGACGCAGACCCAGCGGCCCCAGATCCCCTTGCTGGCCAGCAGGGAGGGCTGCTGGTTGACGGGCAGGGTGGCCGCGAAGTAGCGCGTGTTGAAGCGGCGGTGCGGAAAGTCCGGGCTGAGCCAGTTGACCAGCGGCTTGAGCAGGTCCGTCCGCACCGAGAGCCCGCGCTTGGTGAGCGCCTCGGTGAAGGACTTCTCCTGGTTCGCGACGGCCTCGCGGGCCCGCATCCACTCGGGGGTGGAGGTCCCCTCCACCGTCGTGGACAGGTCCGGGCCGGCGAGCAGGATGCCGGTCTCCTCGAACAGCTCACGGATGGCGCCCACCACGTGGCGGCGCGCCAGCCCGACGTCGGACGTCCCCATCTGCTCGGCCCAATGCTGGGGTGAGGGGCCCAGCCAGCCGACGGCGTCGTCGTCGGACGCCTCCAGCGAGCCGCCGGGGAAGGCGAGCACGCCCAGCGGCGAGGACCCGGGCCGGTAGCCCAGCCAGGTCTCCAGGCCCGTGGGCGAATCCCGCAGGAGGACGACAGACGAGGCGAACCTGGCCGCGCGGGGCGTCCGTTCGCCGTGTTCGAGCCAGCTGCGTGCTGCCCCCTCCAGATCGGCGGGAAGGACGAACAGGCGTCGGGCTAACTGAGGCAAGGGAAGTGACCGGTCCTCTAGGCGAATTCGGCGATGAGTTCGACCTCAACGGGAGAGTCGAGCGGCAGGACAGCCACGCCGACGGCGGACCGGGCGTGCTGGCCGGCGTCGCCCAGGACCTTGCCGAGCAGCTCGGAGGCGCCGTTGATGACGCCGGGCTGGCCGGTGAAGGACGGATCCGAGGAGACGAAGCCGACCACCTTGACGATCCTGGTGATGCGGTCCAGATCGCCGATGACGCTCTTGACCGCGGCCAGGGCGTTGACGGCGCAGACGGCGGCGTAATGCTTCGCGGCTTCCGGGGAGACCGTGGGCTCGTCCGAGGCGCCCTCCGTGCCCGAGGACACCTTGCCCGTGGCTTCGAGCTTGCCGTTGATGAACGGCAGCTGCCCGGAGGTGTAGACGTGGTTGCCCGAAATCACCGCGGGGAAGTACGCGGCCACGGGGGCCGCCACGTCCGGCAGGGTCAGTCCAAGCTCGGCCAGGCGCTGTTCGACGGCGGACGACGCGCCCGCGTGCGCGGTGTTCCCGGCGCTGGTCCCGGCGTTAGTACCTGCGGTGGTTCCGGTCGTGCTGCCGCCTTCGACGGCGCCTGCCGGTGTGGCTGCTGCTGGGGTGCTCATGGCTACTGCTTCTCCCTCTTCAGGTAGGCAACCAGGCCGTTTCCGTCGGGGCCCGGAACAACCTGGACAAGCTCCCAGCCGTCGTCGCCCCACTGGTCCAGGATCTGCTTTGTAGCATGGATGATGAGCGGTATCGTGGCGTACTCCCATTTGGTCATGAGCTAGATCCTAGTTCGTTGCCGGTAAAGTGGAAAACATGGCGACTGGCAAGAACCCTTTATTCGACACGGCCACCACCCTCGGAAAGCTCCTGGTTTTCCTCGGCGTGAGCGCCATTTGTGGCGTCCTGGTGGCGGGGCTCCTGGTCCCTGCGGCCGCTGTTTCCGGCAGCGCGGCGAGCGGCTCGATCCAGTTTTTTGACACCCTCCCGGCCGAGCTCAAGGTGGACCCGCCCAGCCAGTCGACGACGATCCTCGCGGCGGACGGCAGCGTGATCGCCAACCTCTATGCGGAAAACCGGACCCGCGTGTCGCTGGACCAGATGTCCCCGTACATCAAGGATGCGGTCATCGCGATCGAGGACAGCCGCTTCTATGAACACGGCGGCGTGGACACCACCGGCATCCTGCGCGCCCTCGTCAGCACCGCCCGGGGCAACAAGCAGGGCGCGTCGACCATCACGCAGCAGTACGTCAACAACGTCATCAACTCCTCCCTCGAGGCCGAGGGCAGGAGCGGCGAGGTCCTCCTCAACGGCGTCAACAAGGGTGTGGGCGACAAGCTCCGCGAGATGAAGCTGGCCATCGCCCTGGAGAAGAAGTTCACCAAGGAGCAGATCCTTGAGGGCTACCTGAACATCGTCTTCTTCAACCGGGACGCCTACGGCATTGAAGCCGCCTCCAAGTTCTTCTTCAGCACCACCGCGAAAGACCTCACCCTGCCGCAGGCCGCGCTGCTGGCCGGCGTCGTGAACAGCCCGTCCTTCTATGACCCGATCACCCACCCGGACAACGCGAAGTTCCGCCGCGACCTGGTCCTGCATTCCATGCTCAGCCAGGGGAAGATCAAGCAGGCCGACTACGACGCCGCCGTGGCCGCACCGGTGACAACCAAGGTCACCCAGCCCCGCCAGGGCTGCGCGTACTCGACGACGGCGCCCTACTTCTGCGACTACGTCCTGCACCTGCTCCTGAACAACCCGGCCTACGGCGCCGACGCCAACGAGCGCGAGCGGAAGGTGTTCCGCGGCGGCCTGACCATCAAGACCACGCTGGACCCGAAGGCCCAGGCCGTCGCCCAGACCCAGGTTGACGCTTCGGCCGGAGCGAACCCCGACAAGTGGGGCGCCTCGCTGGTGTCCGTGCAGCCGGGCAGCGGCAAGATCATCTCCATGGCGCAAAACACCGTCTGGTTCCCCACCGACGGCAAATTCGACCAGACCCAGAACTTCAACGTGGACAGCCAGGACGCGAAGGGCCAGGACCTGAACGGGCTGGGCGGTTTCCAGCCCGGCTCCACCATGAAGCCCTTCACATTTGCGGAGTGGCTCAACGAGGGCAAGTCGATGAGCACCCAGCTCAACGGCGCCGTGCGGCGCTACCCGCAGAACTTCCCCTGGAAGAACACCTGCCCGGCGCCGACGGTGGGCTGGTATGACGCCACGAACCAGAGCCATGACCTGCAGAACGCAGACGAGGACCACTACAAGTACATGTCCGTCCTTGACGGCCTGGCAAACTCCATCAACACCATCACGTTTGCCTCGGCCGCGCAGGTGGACCTGTGCGGCATCCAGAAGATCGTCGACGCCGTGGGTATCCACGGCGGCCTGCCGACGACCGGCGACCCCAACCCCAAGGTGCCCATGACCACCCTCGGTAACCTGATCGGTTCCACCCAGACGGCGCCCCTGACCCTGGCCAGCGCCTTTGCCACCTTCGCGAACGACGGCAAGTACTGCGAGCCGATCGCCATCGAATCGGTGACGGACCAGAGCGGCGCCCAGTTGCCGGCCCAAGCCACCAGCTGCCGGGATGCCGTCAAACCCGAGGTGGCCCGCGGCGTCGCCTACGCCATGCAGGAAGTGCTCAACCGCGGCTCCGGCTCGCTCATCCAGCCCCGGATCTCCACCAGGACCAGCTTCCCGATCGCAGGCAAGACCGGAACCAACGACAACAACAGTTCCACCTGGGTGGCGGGCTACACCACAGGCCTGGCGACCGCCACCTGGTTCGGCGACCCGCTGGGCAACCAGCTGCGTTCCGGCCAGAACGTGACCATCAACGGCAAGTTCTACAAGGGCATCGACGGCTACATGATCGCGGGCCCGCAGTTCTCCAACTACATGGCCCAGGTGGCGCCCGGCTATGGCACCAACCCGTTCCAGGCCCCGCCGTCGAGCATGCTGGGCGTTCCCGCGGCGCCGCGCCAGACGGTCCCGTCGGCTCCGGCGCAGGCTCCGGCACCAGCGCCTGCCCCGGCACCCGCGCCCGCGCCCGCGCCGAGCACACAGGCTTCGGTCCCCGCGGCGGCCCCCGGCGTCGCAGCCCCGCCGGCTCCCTCTGCTCCTGCCGCGCCGTAGCCGATGACCGCCACAAACGCGCTGGCACGCCGCGCCCGGAGCATCGGGCGCGGCGTTGCCGTCACCGCAGCGGTTGGCGCCGCGACCGGAACCGCGCTGGCCGGCTACGGCCTCTGGGAGAAGAACCAGTTCGTCCTGCGCGAGGAAACCGTGCCCATCCTGCCGGCCGGCTTCGGCCCGCTCCGGGTGCTGCACCTGTCCGACATCCACTTTGTGCCGGGCCAGCGCCGGAAGGCCCGGTGGCTCGCCTCGCTGGCGGAGCTGGAACCGGACCTGGTGGTGAACACCGGCGACAACCTCAGCCATGCCAAGGCGGTCGAGCCACTGCTGCAGGCACTGCGTCCCCTGCTGGAGTTCCCGGGCGTCTTTGTTCCGGGCTCCAACGACTACTACGGACCCCGGATCAAGAACCCCGCCTCCTATTTCCTCGGGCCCTCCTCGCGGCAGAAAGACCCGGAGACGCTGGACTGGCCGCGGCTGCGTTCGGGCTTCGGCATCTCCGGCTGGGTGGACCTGACCAACCGTTGCCAGTCCCTCGTGATCAACGGCCTGCGCTTTGACTTCTCCGGCGTCGACGATCCGCATCTGGGGCTCGAGCGGTACGCCGGCTGGCCCCGCGGCACGAAGGGCCAGGACACCACGCCGCACCTGCGCGTCGCCGTCGCCCATGCCCCCTACCAGCGCGTGCTGGACCATTTCACCGAGGCGGGGGCCGACCTGCTGCTCGCCGGCCACACCCACGGCGGCCAGATCTGCCTCCCGGGCTACGGCGCCCTCGTCGCCAACTGCGACCTCCCCACCTGGCGCGCCAAGGGCCTGAACACCTGGGAAAGCAACGGAAGCACGACGCCGGTGAACGTCTCCGGCGGGATCGGCACCTCCCGCTTCGCCCCGGTCCGCATCGCGTGCCGGCCCGAGGCCGTGCTGCTCACGCTCACCTCCCGCGACTGAGCGCGACTGAGCATGCCCCGCCGCGGGGCACAGCAGTGGACATGCCCTCCCGTGTTTCCCGGCCCCCTCGGGACATGCCCTCCCCCGGGCGGGACCGCTGGACATAGTGGCATCGTGCCCACTCCTTGCGGCCAGGACTGGGCATGTCCCCTGACTCGGGAATCCCTTGCGGAACGGCCTCGGCGGGCGGGATGCTGGGGGCGTCCGATATCGTGTGAACCGGGTCACCCGTGACCTAGGGTAGTTGCTACAGGAAACTACATCCCCGGTGCGTTTTAAGAAGCAGGCATGGCCAAGCAGACTCCATTTTTCACGTCAATCAGCCGACTCTATCCGCACGTGCGGCCGATCCTCCCCCGGCTCTTCATGGGCCTGGCCTGCGCGCTGCTGGCGAGCGTGGTGGCGCTGGCCATCCCCCAGGTGCTGCGCGTGCTCATCAACGAGTCCCTGAAGCCCGGCGGAAGCAGCCGGGCGGTGTGGATCGCGTCGCTCGTGGTCCTGGGCCTGGGAATCGCCGAGGCCGGCCTCGTGGCGCTGCGCCGGCAGTTCGTCATCAACCCCGCCACGACCGTGGAGACCCGGATGCGGGTGTCGCTGTATGGCCACCTCCAGGACCTGACGGTCTCCTTCCACGACCGCTGGGGCTCCGGGCAACTGCTCTCCCGGGCCATGACGGACCTGAACTTCCTCCGCCGCTGGATGGCGTTCGGCGCGATCATGCTCGTGGTCACCACCCTCACCGTCGTGATCGGCGTCGCCGTGATGTTCTCGATGAGCTGGCAGCTGGCCCTGATCTTCCTGACCGCGGCCGCCCCGATCATGGCCTACGGCTTCCGCTTCCGGGCCCGCTTCAGCAAGGCGACGCGCCGCAGCCAGGACCTGGCCGGGGACCTCGCCACCACCGTCGAGGAGTCGGTCCACGGCATCCGCGTGCTCAAGGCCTTCGGCCGCGGCCGGGAGGCGCTGGAGAACTTCAACGAGCAGGCCGAGGAACTCCGGCGGACCGAGATCGCCAAGGCCAGGCACCTGGCCGTCTTCAGCCTGGTCGTGACGCTGCTGCCCGAGCTGGCCCTCGGCGCCGGGCTCGTCGTCGGCGTCGTGCTGGCCGCCCGCGGTGAGCTGAGCATCGGCGCCCTCGTGGCGTTCTTCGCCACCGCCGCAGTGATCGCCGCCCCGGTGGAATTCTCCGGCATGCTGCTGGCCATGGCCTTCACCGCCAAGGCCGCGCTGGACCGGCATTTCGAGGTGATGGACTCGGTCAACACCATCGCCAGTCCGGAGAGCCCGCGCCGGCCCGCCGTGCTCAAGGGCGCCCTGAGCTTCAACCACGCCGGCTTCGCCTTCGAGGACGCCCCGGACAAGCCGGTCCTGAAGGACATCACCCTGGACATCCGGCCCGGCGAAACCATGGCCCTGGTCGGCATCACGGGAAGCGGCAAGAGCACCCTGCTCCAGCTGGTCCCGCGCCTCTATGACGTGACGCAGGGATCCATCACCATCGACGGCGTGGACCTGCGGGATTTCAGCGTCGAGGAACTCCGCAGCGTGGTCGCCGTGGCCTTCGAGGACACCACGCTGTTCTCCAGTTCTGTGCGGGACAACGTCCTCCTCGGCGCCCCGGGCAGCGGCGCCCCGGGCGACGGCGCCGCAAACAACGGTTCAGGAGGACGCAGCGCGGAGGCCCTGGAGGAGGTGCTGGCGGAGGCCCTCGACGTCGCCCAGGCGCACTTCGCGTATTCCCTGCCGGCCGGCGTGGACACCCTGATCGGCGAGGAGGGCCTGAGCCTCTCCGGCGGGCAGCGGCAGCGCATTGCGCTTGCCCGCGCCATCGCCGCCCAGCCCAGGGTGCTGGTCCTCGATGACCCGCTCTCGGCGCTGGACGTCCACACCGAGGAACGTGTCGAGGCCCGGCTCCGCGAGGTCCTCGCAGGGACCACCACCCTCATCGTGGCCCACCGGCCGTCCACGGTGGCGCTGGCGGACCGCGTGGCGCTGCTGGAGGACGGCCGGATCGCCGCCGTCGGCACCCACGCCGGGCTTCTCGCGGAGAACAGCCACTACCGCCACATCATTGCGAGCCTGGACCGGGGACCGCGGGACCTGGATTCGGAACTGTCAGCCCTCGAGGCCGAGGAGATTTCCCAGTGAGCAGCACGACCTTCGGCACCGCCAACGAGGACAACGCGCACCTGAGCAGGAGCGAGAGCAAAACCGTCCGGCGCCGCTCCCTGGCCCTGCTGGGCTCCCTGATCCGCCCCGTCCGGCGGCGGTTCTGGCTGACCATCGCCGCCGTCGTGCTCTCCCAGGCCGCGCGCGTGGCAGGACCGGCGCTGATCGCGTTCGGGATCGACCGGGCACTGCCGGCGCTGCGCGCCGGCGACAGCCTCCCGCTGGTGCTGGCCGGCGTCGCCTACGTCGCGGCGGCCCTCACCACCGCGGCCCTGACCGCCCTGTACGTGACATCGACGGCGAAGCTCAGCCAGGCGATGCTGCTGGACCTCCGCGTCCGGGTCTTCCGGCAGACCCAGCGGCTGAGCCTGGAATTCCACGAGAAATACACCTCGGGACGCATCATCGCCCGGCAGACCTCGGACCTGGAGGCCCTGCGCGAACTCCTGGACTCAGGGGTGAGCTCGCTGGCCTCCGGGATGCTGTTCATGGTGTTCACGGCCGCCACGGTACTCGCGCTCGACTGGCGCAGCGGGCTGCTGGTGCTGGCCGCCGGCGTCCCGATGTACTTCCTGGCCCGCTGGTACCAGGGACACTCGCAGACCGCCTTCCGGGAATCCCGCGTCGTCTCCGCCCGGCTGATAGTGCACTTCGTGGAGACCATGACGGGCATCCGCGCGGTCAAAGCCTTCCGCAGGGAACGCGGGAATGCCGCCCGCTACGCGGAACTCTCCGAGGACTACCGTGCGGCGGTTGTGCGCTCGATCAACCTGCACGGCATCTTCCAGCCCGGCCTGGTGCTGATCGGCAACGTCTGCGTCGCCGTCGTCCTGCTGGCCGGCGGCTTCCGCGTGCTCGGCGGCGAACTGGCCGTGGGCGTGCTGCTGGCGCTGATCCTGTCCACCAAGCGTTTCTTCCAGCCCGTGGACCAGATGGCGATGTTCTACAACTCCTTCCAGAGCGCCCAGGCCGCCCTGGAGAAGGTGTCCGGCCTGCTGGAGGAGGTGCCCACCGTCCGGCCGCCCCAGCACCCGGTGACCCTGCACGACGCGAAGGGCACCATCGACTTCCATGCGGTCGAGTTCCGCTACGGCGACGGCCCGCTCATCATCCCGCCGCTGGACCTGCACATCCCCGCCGGGCAGAGGGTGGCCCTGGTGGGACAGACCGGCGCGGGCAAATCCACGCTGGCCAAGCTGATCGCCCGCTTCTACGACGTCTCCGGCGGTTCCCTGACGCTCGACGGCGTGGATCTGCGCCAGCTCACGACGGCGGACCTGCGGCGGAACGTCGTCATGGTCACCCAGGAGGCCTTCCTGTTCAGCGGCTCCGTGGCCGACAACATCGCGCTGGGACGCCCCCAGGCCTCCCGGGAGGACATCGAGGACGCGGCCAGGGCGGTGGGCGCCCACGGGTTCATCACGGAACTCCCGGAAGGCTACGACACCGACGTCAACAAGCGCGGCGGCCGCGTCTCCGCCGGCCAGCGGCAGCTCATCAGCTTCGCGCGGGCCTTCCTGGCCCGGCCCGCCGTGCTGATCCTGGACGAGGCGACGTCCTCGCTGGACCTCCCCTCGGAGCGGCTGGTCCAGAACGGGCTGGCCGGCCTGCTGCGCAGCGTCCGGGACGGCGCCGCGTCCGGTGCCAGCGGCAACGGCTCCAGTGCCGGTGCCAGCGGCAACGGCAACGGCCCCGGCGGGAACGGCTCCGGTGCCGGCCGCACGGCGCTGATCATTGCCCACCGGCTCTCCACGGTGGAGACGGCGGACCGGGTCCTGGTGGTCCACGACGGACGCATCGTCGAGGACGGCACCCCGGAGCAGCTGATCGGCGGCGGCGGACGCTTCGCGCGGCTGCACGGAGCGTGGAAAGACTCGCTGGTCTGAGCCGGTGCGGTGCGGCCGGCAGGCGTGCGTGGGGACGGGCCGGCATCCGATTTCGCATCCGGGGCCTTCATCAGCTATCCTTGTGAAGTTGCTTTTGCAGCGGATCGGGATGTGGCGCAGCTTGGTAGCGCGCGTCGTTCGGGACGACGAGGTCGCAGGTTCAAATCCTGTCATCCCGACCAAAGTAAAGAGGGTCTTCCATTCGGAAGGCCCTCTTTTTTGTGTTCCGGCGGGCCGCCCGGCACCCCGACCGGCACCCGGCGCCGCGCACAAGAAAGCTCCGGGACATGGTTCGCGCACGTCCCGGAGCGGTGAAACGGAGGCTTCTGGAGGCTACATCGGATCGGGCCAGTTCCCGACCGCGGTGATGCTCGGGGCGTCAAAGTTGGACTGGGCGGACAGGACGGCCGGGGCCGCGACGGAGAAAGCCAGTGCGGCCGCCAGGGCGGCTCCAGCTGCGATCTTCTTCAACATGAAGTTCCTCAATACGAGTCGGGGTCCTTACCAAGTCAGTACTACCCTTGTTGACATACATTGTAAAATGGGTTCCACAGAGGCTGTCAAGCATTTTGTACATGGAATGTCCGGAATCAGGAGGTATCCGTGGGGAACGGATTTGGGGAGAAGCTCCGCGCGGAACGGCTCGAACGGGGCCTGACGCAGGCGGAACTGGGCCGGGACCTGTACTCGCCCAGCTACATCTCGCTGCTCGAAACCGGACGCCGCGAACCCACCGCGGACGTCATCGAAGAGCTTGCCCGGCGCCTGGAACTGGCGCCCAAAGCGCTGGAGGCCTGGAGCCAGCCGGTCTCCGTCAGCGACGCCGAATACGTGCTCGCCGGACTCTACGCACGCCAGGCCTGGGACCTGCGGGACTACCCGCTCGCGGCCAGCCACGCCGCCGCCGCCGCGCGGATCGCCCTGGAGGCGAAGAACACCAGCGCCTGGTGGAACATGAGCTACATGCAGGCCGAATGCCTGATCAAGCAGGGCAACTGGCAGGAGTGCAAGGACATCGTCCAGCACCTCCTCGAACACCCCATGGCCGCCGAATCCGCCGGCCTGGGCGTGCGGGCACGCCAGATGCTCGCGGCCGCGTCGCAGGGCCAGGGCCAGCTGACCGCCGCCGTCGAACATGCCGAAGAAGCGGTGAAGCTCTGCGCCAAGCTGCCCAAGGGCACCACCATGATCATCGGGGCGCTGCGGGCGCTGATCGGCGCGCTGGCCGAAAGCGGCCGGCTGGACGAGGCCTGGGAGTACTGCCAGGCCATGAACGGGCAGATGGATGACCACTCCATGTCCCAGCTCGCCGGCGAAGTCGCCTGGGTCATCGGCAACGTCGCGTTCATGCGCCACGACTACCCCGAGGGGATCAAGCACCACGAGCGTGCCGCCAGGCTGCTGTCCCCCGCCAATGACATCGACCTCTGGGCACGGTTCAACAAGGCCTCCGCCGCCGTCCGGCTGTCCTCGGGGATCGTGGAACCCGAGACGCTGTCCTCGATCGAACGCGCCGAACTGGCCCTCTCGATCGTGGGCGGCAACAGGACCGACGAGCTCGAGGTGGCGTTCATCCGGGCCCGGTGGCTCTACCTCACCGGGGACATCGTCGCGGCCGTGGAGAAACTGCGGGAAATCCACGCCGAAAAGGACTCGCTGGCCCGGCATACCGCCGGCGAGGTCTCCCTGCTGCTCGGGAAGGCGCTCAAGGCCGCCGGGGAAGCCAGCGAGGCTCTCGTGTACCTCGAGGAGGCCCAGAAGGAATTCAGCGCGGCGGGAGCCTCGGACCGGGTCCAGCAGGCCATGGACGCCGTGCTGGAGATCCGGCTGGCCCAGCGCCGGGCCGAGGCCTCCGGCGCCGGGACCGCCGGCTGAGGCCGCCGGCGCGGCGGACCCAGCCGCGGCGGGGAACTAGGCGAACGTCCGGCCGGTGAGCTTTTCGTAGGCCTCCACGTAGCGGCCGCGGGTGCGGTCCACGACGCCTGCCGGAAGCGCCGGCGGCGGCACGTCGGAGGACTTGTCCCAGCCGGACTCGGCCGAGGTCAGCCAGTCCCGGACATACTGCTTGTCGTAGGACGGCTGGGCCTGGCCGGGCCGGTACGTCGTGGCGTCCCAGAACCGGGAGGAGTCCGGCGTGAGGACCTCGTCGCCCAGCGTGATGACGCCGGTGGCGGCGTCGACACCGAACTCCACCTTGGTGTCGGCCAGGATGATGCCGCGTCCGCGGGCGATTTCCTCGGCCTTGGTGTAGATCTCCAGGGTGAGCTCACGCAGCCTGGCGGCCACGTCCGTGCCCACCAGGTCCACGACGGCGTCGTAGGTGATGTTCTCGTCGTGCTCGCCCACCTCGGCCTTGGCCGACGGCGTGAAGATCGCCTCGGCCAGGCGCGAGCCGTCCACGAGCCCCTCCGGAAGCGGGATGCTGCACACGGTCCGGGACTGCCGGTATTCGGCCAGCCCGGAGCCGGTGAGGTAGCCGCGGGCGATGCATTCCACCGGGAACATGTCCAGCTTCTTGCAGATCATCGCGCGGCCTTCCACGGCGGCGGGAACACCGCCGTCGACGGTGGACGCCAGCACGTGGTGCTCGACCCCGAGCTGCTCGAACCACCAAAGGCTCAGCTGGGTCAGGATCCGCCCCTTGTCTGGGATCTCACTGGCCAGCACATGGTCGAAGGCGCTGATCCGGTCGCTGGCCACGACCAGGACGCACTCCCGCCCGAAGCGCCCGGTGATGGACGCGTCGACGGGGACATAGAGGTCCCGGACCTTGCCGGAGTAGATGTGCTGCCAGCCCGGGAGGTCCAGCGTTTCGGTGTCCAGGCCGCCGCGGGGGCCGGCGGCCTCATGTGATCCGGTCATGGTCAGGCCTTCGCTTTCGAGGCGGCAGGGGCGCCCGGCGTCGTGACATGGATTTCGCCGCGGGCGGCCTTGCCGCCGATGTCGGTGCGGAACTGGCCGCCGTCGAGCTGGACCAGCTCGACGCCGTCGTACGCCCGTTCCCGGGCCTCGACGAGGTCGGTGCCCAGCGCCACCACGGCGAGCACGCGCCCGCCGGCGGACACCACCTTGCCCTCGGCGTCGAACGTCGTCCCCGCGTGGATCACGTGGACGCCTTCCAGCGCCTCCGTCTTCTTCAGGCCGCGGATGCGGTCCCCGGTCCGCGGGGTGCCGGGATAGTTTTCGGCGGCAACGACGACGGCGACCGCGGTCTCCCTGGCCCAGCGCAACGGCTGGACCTTGTCCAGTCCGCCCCTGGCCGCTGCCATCAGCAGGCCGCCGAGGGGGGTCTTGAGCCGGGCGAGGACGGCCTGGGTTTCCGGGTCGCCGAAGCGGACGTTGAATTCGATGACGCGGGTGCCGCGGGATGTCAGGGCCAGGCCGACGAACAGCACGCCGACGAACGGCGTGCCGCGGTGGGCCATCTGGTTGACCGTGGGCTGCGCGACCCTGTCGATGACTTCCTGGACGAGGCCTTCGGGGGCCCATTCCAGCGGGGTGTAGGCGCCCATGCCGCCGGTGTTGGGTCCTTCGTCGTTGTCGAAGATGCGCTTGAAGTCCTGGGCCGGGGACAGCGCCACGGTGTTGCGGCCGTCGCAGAGGACGAACACGGAGACCTCGGGGCCGTCCAGGAATTCCTCGATCACCACGGTGCCGCCGGCGTCGAAGCACGTCTGGGCGTGGGCCAGGGCCTCGTCGCGGTTGTTGGTGACCACGACGCCCTTGCCGGCCGCGAGGCCGTCGTCCTTCACCACGTAGGGGGCGCCGAAGGTGTCGAGGGCGTCGGCTGCTTCCGCGGCGTTGCTGGCCACCCGGGCCATCGCGGTGGGCACGCCGGCCTCGGCCATGACCTCCTTGGCGAAGGCCTTGGAAGCTTCGAGCTGGGCCGCGGCCTTGCTGGGCCCGAACACCGCGATGCCGGCGTCGCGGACGGCGTCGGACACGCCCGCGGCGAGCGGCGCCTCGGGACCGACCACCACCAGATCGACCGAGAGCCTGGTGGCCAGCGCGGCGACGGCGCCGGGGTCGTTGGCGTCGATGGCGTGGGTGGGGACCAGCTTGCTGATGCCGGCGTTGCCCGGGGCCGCATGGACCTCGGAAACGTTCGGGTCTGCGAGCAAGGATCGGACAATGGCGTGTTCGCGGCCGCCGGGGCCGATGACAAGTACCTTCACAGTCTCCAAGGGTACTTTGTGCACCCCGCAGGCTCCTAAGCTGTGTCAGCCCCGCCAGTGGACATGCCCGGCCCTGCCCGCGGCCACTGGGCATAATCCCACTATGTCCATCCCTGGGCGCAGGCGGAGGGCATGTCCCGCCCGGGCCAGCCTGACCCTCCACGGGACATGCCCGGCCCTGCCCGCGGCTACTGGGCATAATCCCACAATGTCCATCCCTGGTCGCAAGGGGAGGGCATGTCCCGTGGGGAGGCGGGCCCATCCCGGGGCCGTCCGGCTACGAAGACCGGGTATGGACAAGCCCAGCATGAAGCAGCCCACGCAGCAGCCCGCGAGCCGGCACACCCGCCCCACCCGCCCCGCCGCCCTGGCCGCGCTGGCCGGCGTGGCCGCTGCCGCCGTCGTACTGTCCGTGGCGGAACTGATCGGCGCCTTCTTCACGGCGCGGGCGACGCCGGTGATCGCCCTCGGTTCGACCTTCATCGATTTCACGCCGCCGTGGATGAAGGACTTCGCGATCGCCACCTTCGGCACCAATGACAAGGCAGCGCTCTTCGTCGGCATGGGGGTGACCATCCTGGTCCTCGCCTGCGTGCTGGGCGTGGCGGCCTACCGGAAGTGGTCGCTCGGCGTGGCCGGGGTGCTGCTGATGGGCGCCGTGATCGTCGCCAGCGTCGTGACCCGGGCCGGCGTGAAGCCGCTGGACGCGATTCCGTCGCTGGCCGGCACCGTGGCGGGGCTCCTGGTGCTGCGGCTCCTGGTCCGGCGGCTGTGGCGGATGCGACCATGGCCGGAGATGGCCGCGGGCCTCGCCTTCAAGGAACCCGAACGCCCGGCCACCAGCCGCCGGGACTTCTTCATGGCCACCGGCATCACCGTCGCCGCCTCGGCCCTTGCCGCCGGCGGCGGACGCCTGCTCAGCGCGGCCCGCAGCAACGTGGCCCAGGCCCGCGGGTCCCTGAGGCTCCCGTCCCCGGCGAAGGCTGCGGCCGCCGTACCCGCCGGCGTGCAGTCCAAGGCCCCCGGTGTCACCCCCTGGCTGACACCGAACCAGGACTTCTACCGGATCGACACCGCCCTCAGCGTGCCGGAAATCAACGCCCGGGACTGGGAACTTCGGGTCCACGGCCTCGTGGAACAGGAGGTGCGGCTCAGCTTCCAGGACCTGCTGGACGCCAAACTCATCGAATCCCATGTGTCCCTGACCTGCGTCTCCAACCCCGTGGGCGGGAACCTGGCCGGCAACGCCAAATGGCTGGGCATGCCCATCCGCGATGTGCTGGCCATGGCCCGGCCCAAGGACGGCGCGGACATGGTGCTCTCCACCTCCATCGACGGTTTCAGCGCCTCCACCCCGCTGGAGGTCCTGCAGGACGGCCGGGACGCGATGCTCGCCATCGGCATGAACGGGGAGCCGCTCCCGCTCGAACACGGCTACCCGGTCCGCATGGTGGTGCCGGGGCTGTACGGCTTCGTGTCCGCCACCAAATGGGTGGTGGACCTGGAGGTCACCCGCTTTGCCGACAGCAAGGCCTACTGGACGCAGCGCGGCTGGTCCGAGCGCGGCCCCATCAAGACGATGGCCCGGGTCGAGGTCCCCCGGTCCTTCGCCAGGGTGCCCGCCGGGCGGGTGGCCATCGGCGGCACGGCCTGGTCCCAGACCCGCGGCATCACCAAGGTCGAGGTGCAGATCGACAACGGCACCTGGACCGAGGCGGTGCTCTCCGCGGAGGCGTCCGTCATCACCTGGCGCCAGTGGTCCTTCGACTGGGACGCCACCCCGGGGCCGCACTACATCAAGGCCCGGGCCACCGACGGGACCGGCGAGCTGCAGACGGACAAGCGTGCCGATCCGGTCCCCGACGGCGCCTCCGGCTGGCAGTCGGTCATGGTCACGGTTGAATAGCGGGTCCGTGGCATACCCGTGGTATCGCCTGCGGGCACCATACACTGGCAGCATGCCCCTGAATTTGCATGCCACCTTCACCGTCGACGCCGCCGTCGAACTGGCAGTGATCGAACGCAGCGGCTTCGTCGAATCCCGCCACATCGGCTCGGCGGTCCTGATGGCAGCGGACGGAACCGTGGTCACCGAGCTGGGCGATATCACCACCCCCATCTTCGCCCGCTCCGCCCTCAAGCCGCTGCAGGCCCTCGCCGCGATGCAGGCAGGCGTCCCGCTGCGCGGCGCGCAGGCTGCGATTGCCTGCGGCAGCCACGTCGCCTCCCTCGACCACATGGACGTCGTGGCGGGCATGCTCAAGGCAGCCGGGGTGACGGAAGAGCAGCTGCAGTGCCCGGCCGGCTGGCCCCAGGACGAGAATGCCCGGAACTGGCTGGTCCGCTCCGAACGGGGCAAGTCCAAACTCGCCTTCAACTGTTCAGGCAAGCACGCCGCGTTCCTCTGGGCCTGCACCGAGAACGGCTGGGACACGCGCAGCTACCTGGAACCCAACCATCCCCTGCAGCAGCGCATCCGGTCCGTGATCGAGGAATACTGCGGCGAGCGCATCGCCCACCTCGGCATCGACGGCTGCGGGGCCCCCGTCGCCGCCGTCTCCCTGACCGGCCTGGCACGTGCCTACTCCAAGCTGGCCAAGGCCCCCGGGGACAAGAACTCCAACGCCCGGGCTGCCACCATCACCACGTCCATGCTGGACTATCCGTGGGCGGTGCAGGGCCGCGGCGAAAGCAACACGATCGTCATGGACGAACTGGGCATCCTGGCCAAGATCGGCGCCGAAGGCGTCCTGGTCATGGCCACCCCGAAGGGCGTGTCCGTCGCCATCAAGGTCCTGGACGGCAACGTCCGGGCCACGACGCTGGTCGGGCTGACCATGCTCGCGGCCGCCGGCGCCATCGAGGTTCCCGAGGTCTCGAGTGTGCTGGAGAAGGTCGTCGATCCCGTGCTCGGCGGCGGCCGGCACGTGGGCAAGATCAGGCTCGGCCGCGCCGTTTCGGCGCTGCTGGACTAGGCCATGGCCGTAGCCCGACGCCGGATCGCGCCCGACGACGGCCGTGCGGCGCTCGCCGCGTGGCTGGACGCCAACCCGCCGGACGCCGCCCCGCCGGAAACCCCGATGGACGCGGCATCCGTCTCCGCCGGCGCTGCCGCCGCCGTGTCCCGCAACACCCTTGCGACGGCGGTGCGGTACACCCTGGAGGAAGTCACAGCGCGGGCGCCCGGAAACTCGGTGGAGGTGCGCGTCCCGCCGTTCGGCGTGACACAGTGCGTGGCAGGGCCGCGGCACACCCGCGGCACTCCCCCGAACGTCATCGAGTGCGACGCCGCCACCTGGCTGGCGATGGTCACCGGACAGCTGGGCTGGGCGGACGCCGTCGACGCCGGCCGGGTGGCCGCCTCGGGCCTCCGGGCGGACCTGTCCGGACTGCTGCCGCTCTAGCCAGGCGGACTGGCCAGCAGGTTGGCCCGGTTACCCCCGCCCGATGAACGGCATCCCGGCCGCCGTGACCACCAGGGATCCCACACTGGCCGAGGGCGGCATCCCTGCCATCAGCAGCACCGCGCGGGCGGCGTCATCCACCGGGAACACCGGCTCCACCATGCGGCTGCCGTCGGCCTGGACTGCCCCGGAACCGACCCCGATCGTCTCCATGAGCTCCGTGGCCGTGTTGCCGATGTCGATCTGCCCGCACGTTATGCCGAAGCCGCGCCCGTCCAGCTCGATGCTCTTGGTCAGCCCGGTCATGGCGTGCTTGGTGACCGTGTAGGCCACCGTCCGGGGCCGGGGCGAATGCGCGGCGATGGAGCCGTTGTTGATGATCCGCCCGCCCTGCGGCGACTGGGCCTTCATGGCCCGGACCGCGGCCGCGGCGCACAGCATGGAGCCGGTCAGGTTCACGGCCACCGTCGCCTCCCAGTCCGACAGGCTGATTTCGTCCACCGAGGCGGCGGGGCCGAACACGCCGGCGTTGTTGAACAGCACGTCCACCCGCCCCCAGCGCTGGAGCGCGGCGGCGAAGAGCCGCTCGACGTCGTCGGGCACCGTGACATCGCACGGAACGGCGAGCGCCTGCGCATGGCCCGCCGCGGTCTCCAGCAGCTGTGCCTCCCGCCGGCCGGCCAGCACCACCCGGTAGCCCTCGGCCATCATGAGCCGGGCGACGGCCCGGCCGATTCCGGATCCTGCGCCGGTGACGACGGCGACCCGGCCGGGCTGGTGATGAGGTGTCATGCGGTGCTCCTGACGGTTGCGTGGTATTGGATTCCGGCCCAGCGTATGCCAGACGGCGCGCCCGGGGTAGGCGCCGCCCCGGGGAGGGCAGCGGCGCCCCGGGGGGCGGTCAGCCGTGCGGGCGGGCGGCGAGCCGTCCGATCGCGCTGCCCTTGAGCCGGTCCAGCAGCGCCCGCGGTGATTCGTAGACCTCGACGGCGCCGGCGTCGCGGAGTTCAGCTTCGCTGGTGCCCCCGCAGCTCAGCCCGATGGCGGGGATGGCGAGCTTCCCGGCGGCGTAGATGTCCCACACGGCGTCGCCGACGTACACGGCATCCGCGGCCCCCACGCCCACGGCTTCGAGGGCGGCAATGAGGATGTCGGGCGCCGGCTTGCTCTCGGCGGCGTCCCTGGCGCTGGTCGCGGCATGGATGTAGGCGTCGGCACCGATCGTGGACCGGAGAACTTCGAGGTCCCGCTCCGTGGCGGAGGATGCGAGCGCAACGGCCAGGCCGCTCTCGAAGCACCGTGCCAGCAGCTCCTTCGCGCCGTCCAGCGGGCGCAGGGCCGGCCAGAAGGTTGAGAACACGGCCGCGTGGGAGGTCATGATGGTGTCATCGCCGGAGCTGTCCCGGTCCGGCGGCAGCAGGCGGGCGAGGATCCTGTCCCCGCCCATGCCGACGGCACGATGGATACCGGCCATGGGGACGTCATGGCCGGCCTGGCGGAAGGCCTGCCACCAGGCAACGGTGTGCAGGTAGGTCGAGTCCACCAGGGTCCCGTCGACGTCGAAGAGGACGGCGGCTTTCCGCTGGCCGGCCGGCGACAAATGTGAAGACTCAGCGGTGTGCATGTGCTCCCTTTCCTGCTCCGCCGGCCGCTCAGACCTTGATGATGGACAGCACGTTTCCGGCCGGGTCCTTGAACCAAGCGATCTCGGGACCCTCACCCTCCGCGATCCCCTTGCTGTCGGTGGGCAGCTGCGGATCGTCGTAGATCTTGGTCTGGACACCGCGGCGGTTGAGTTCGTCGACGGCCTGCTCGACGTCGTCGACCACCAGGTTCAGGACGGTGAACGAGGCTGGCTCGTGGTTGTCCTTCGGATAAATCATCACCCTGGAACCGGACGCCAGCCGGAGCGAGAGCGTCCCCATGCCGCCCTCCTCCACCGCCATCCCGAGCGTCTCCCCGTAAAACTGCTTGGCCTTGGCCAGGTCATCAACGCTGAAGCTGGAAAATGCGTCCTTGGCCGTGAACATGCTGTCTCCTTGAGCTGGATTCTGTGCTGATAGGCCAAAGGGTGCCACATGACGGCGGCCCTGACTACGGGTTCCGGGAAGCCCGGAAGCTCCCCGGGGTCATGCCCTCCGCGCCACCCCGGCGCGTTTCCGGGCTCCGGCGCCGGTCAGCGGGGTGTCGCTGCGGTGCACGGCGTCGTCGTGCAGCTCCAGGGCACTCATCACCAGGGCGAAGTGGCTGAACGCCTGCGGCGTGTTGCCCAGCTGCCGCCCGGCCACCACGCCCCACTCCTCGCTGAGGAGCCCGACGTCGTTGCGCAGCGCCAGCAGCCGCTCGAACAGTTCCGTGGCCTCGTGGTGCCGGCCGGCCCCCACGAGGGCTTCCACCAGCCAGAAGGAGCAGGCCAGGAACACGCCCTCCTCGCCGGGCAGGCCGTCGTCGCTTTCGGCGGGCTTATACCGGCGGAGGAAGCCGTCATGCGTCAGCTCGCGCTGGATGGCGTCGATGGTTCCGATCACCCGCGGGTCGTCCGGCGGCAGGAATCCGACCCGCGGAATCAGCAGCAGGCTCGCATCCAGCTCGGGCCGCCCGTACGACTGCACGAAGGTGTTGCGTCCGGCGTCGAAACCCTTGGCCATGACCTCCGCGTGGATGGTGTCCCGGAGTTCCTCCCAGCGGTCCGCCGGCCCCGGCAGGCCAAAGTCCCGCACCCCCTTGACCATGCGGTCCGCCGCCACCCACGCCATCACCTTCGAATGGGTGAAATGCCGCTGTGGCCCGCGCATCTCCCAGAGCCCGTTGTCCGGGCGGTCCCAGGCGGTCTCCAGATGCTCCATCAGGGCCACCTGGACGTCCCAGGTTTCATCCGTGTGCCGCAGGAGCGAATTCCGGGTCAGGGACAGGCAGTCCAGCACCTCCCCCCAGACATCCAGTTGCAGCTGTCCGGCCGCGCCGTTCCCGGTCCGCACCGGTGCGGACTTCTCATAGCCCTGCAGCCAGGACAGCTCCATCTCCGGCAGCCGGCGTTCGCCGTGGAGCCCGTACATGATCTGCAGGTCCGCCGGGTCCCCGGCCACGGCACGCAGCAGCCAGTCCCGCCACGCGCCTGCCTCCTCCGTGTAGCCCGCGGCCAGCATCGCCTGCAGGGTCAGGGTCGCGTCGCGGAGCCAGCAGAACCGGTAGTCCCAGTTGCGGGTGCCGCCGATTTCCTCCGGCAGCGAGGTGGTCACCGCCGCCACGATGCCTCCGGTGGGGTCGTAGGTCAGGGCCTTCAGCGTGATGAGGGACCGCTGGACCGCGTCACGGTAGGGGCCGGTGATCTTGCATTTGGCGATCCACGTCCGCCAGAAGGTCTCGGTGGACGCCAGGACCGCCTCCGGGTCCACGGCGCGCGGGCGGTAAAGATGGCTGGGAGTCCAGGTCAGCACGAAGGGCACCCGCTCCCCCGCGGTGACAGTGAAATCGCTGATCGTCTGCATGCGCTCCCCGCGCAGGGGCGCCTTCGTCACCAGGTACGCCGCGTCCGGCCCGGCGATCGCGTGGATGCCGTGCTCGTCATGGCGGACCCAGGGGACGATGTCGCCGTAGTCGAACCGCAAGGCCAGCTCGCCGCGCATCCTGACCGTGCCGCGCACCCCCACCACGATCCGCACAATGTCCGCCACGTTGTCCCGGGGCGGCATGAAGTCGATGATCCTGACCTTGCCCTCCGGCGTCTCCCATTCGGTTTCCAGGATGAGCGTGCCGCGGCGGTAGCGCCGCCGCGTGCATTCGCCGCCGCCCGCCGGCGCCAGCAGCCAGCGGCCGGCCTTCGGCGTGTCCAGCAGGGCGGCGAAGCAGGCGGGCGAGTCGAAGCGCGGCAGGCAGAGCCAGTCGATGGAGCCTTCGGTGCTGATGAGGGCCGCCGTGTGCAGATCGCCGACCATTGCATAATCCTCGATGCGTGCCATGACACTTACAGTGCCATACCCCACCACCCCGTACGAGGGCCGGATGGGCGCGTCCGGCGGCCCTCCTGCCGCCGGGGACTAGGATTCCATCCATGTGGAACTTGGGACCTTCGTCCGGGCAGGCCACGGCCGCCGGGGCCGGCCATGGCACGGCCGCCGGCTTCGGCGGGTAGGCCGGCACGCATGCACACCGGCTCTCATCACATCGGAACGAGCGGCTGGAGCTATGACCACTGGGACAACGTGTTCTACCCGCCGGGGCTGCCGGCGCGCCGCCGGCTGGAACACTATGCGGCCCACTTCGGCACGGTGGAGCTCAACGCCAGCTTCTACCGCTGGCCGCGCGAGACAGGCTTCGTGGGCTGGCGCCGCCGCCTGCCGGAGGGTTTCCTGCTCTCCGTCAAGGCCCCGCGGGGCCTGACCCACGCCAAGTTGCTCTATGCCCCGGAGGTCTGGGTGGAGCGGATTGCCCGGTGCTGGCATGAACTCGGCAACAGGCGCGGCGTGCTGCTGGTGCAGCTGCCGCCGGATTTCGGCCGCGACGACGCGCGGCTGGACTACTTCCTGGCCGCGCTCCCGGAATGGATCAGCACCTGCGTCGAGTTCCGCCATCCCAGCTGGGACCACCCCGAGGTCTACGCGCTGCTGGAGCGGCACGGTGCCGCGTACTGCGTCATGAGCGGCGCCGGGCTCCCCTGCATCCTGCGAGCCACGGCCCCGTTCGTCTATATCAGGCTGCACGGACCGGACCACGAGCACCTCTACGGCGGCTCCTATTCGGATGCGGAGCTGGGCTGGTGGGCGGACCGGATCCGCGAATGGGAGGCGGCCGGCAAGGAGGTCTTCGCGTATTTCAACAACGACGGCGGCGGCAACGCCGTGCGGAACGCCGCCACGCTGCGCCGGCTGTTGGGTGACGCCTGAGCACGGCCGGCCATCAGGCATCGCTGCCGGTGCCGCTGCCGGTGCCGCAAGCCCGCCAGAGCGGTCCGGAGTTATTCCGGGGGCCGGGTTACTCCGGTGTTGGCGCTGTCATCACCATCGCTGTCCGGACCTTCGGCGGGGTCCTGGGAATGGGCGCGGATCTCCGTAAATTCCAGCGAGGAGTCTCCTTCCGCCGGGGCCTCACTGTGGACGCGGTTATCGTCTGCTGACGCTGGGCGGTTCATTGGTCAACCTTTCTGCTTGTCCAGGAGCAGGTAGGCGCCTGCCCCCATGAGCAGGAATCCGCCAACACCGAGGGCGATGATTTGGCTGCTGATTCCTGCAATGAGCAAGGCAACCCCGATCAGGCACGCCATTGCCCCGAAGGAGGTGCTGGTCCTGAAGCTGTGCCCCACGGAGCCGGATAGGAGGTCGTGGGCAAGGCGCGGATCCTCCGCGGTCAAGTCCGACTCCAGCTCTTCAAGCTGTTTCCGCTCTTCTTCGGACAGTGGCATCGCGAATCCCCTTTGGAATATTTGCGCACCGTTCGCGATGCGCTCGACGCCGGCGCCAAGGCAGGGTTCCGTACCAGGCCTGCCGGAGCCTCCGGCGTTGCGGGTTGTTCTAATTCTAAATCTCATACTGGTGAGTTGCTCGATGGTGAGGGCGGAATCAGTGGAGCGCATGCAGGATGCGAGGGGGCCTCATGTCTGCGGACCGGACGCCGGGGGTGAAGCGGGTTGGATTAGTGCGGACAGCACTGCCGCCTCGCTGATGGCTGCGTCCTTGGTGGCCGTCAGCAGTGTCAGCGGTCCGTGCCGGGACAGAGCGCGGAGCCGGTCGAGGGCTGCTGCAGCTTCGGGTGCCTCCAGTTCAATGCGATAACGGCGGCCGAACTCTTCGAAGCGACCAGGGTCGTGGGCGTACCACTTGCGCAGCGCAGGCGATGGGGCCAGCACTTTGCACCATTCGTCAATGTGGGCTTTTTCCTTGGTCAGGCCCCGCGGCCAGAGCCGGTCCACGAGAAGGCGCGTGCCGTCCGACTCCAGCGGATCCTCATAGATGCGTCCTACTTTCACTGCATGCCGCGTGACCATGGGATGTCTCCTTCGGGATGACCGTCATCCATTGAGGACGGAGCGGCGGGGTCCGGTGTTCGGAGAGCCGGGTCATCGGATTTGCGGACGGCGTAGCGGTGGCCGCCGGAATCAGACCTGATGCTAAAGGTGGCGAGTTCTTTGTCGGATGCTTCTTCGTCGTAGTCGTGCCGGTGCAGCACGGGAGCGCTTGGGTCGCCGTGATCTGCTGGGCCTAAAAGAGGCCGCAGCCGATCGGTCATGTGCATGAAGTCTCCGGCCATATCGCGGTCCTTGTGCATGATGTTCCCTCCCTGGGTGTTCTGCTCGCTGTCTTCTCTACGGGGTCTGTTTCCGGGAAACCGGGGAGGCAGTCCTTTGCTCCTCCTGGTGCCCCGGCGCATCCGGGAAAATGAAAGCTCGGCGGCCACGGTCAGTGGCATCCCCACCCCCGGCGGTTCGGGTGTCGCGGAGGGCAAGCGCTGCCTGGACGAGCGCGGCATGGGTCAGGGCCTGCGGAAAATTGCCCAGGAGGGCACCGGTTGCCGGATCAATTTCTTCACTGTAGAGCCCGAGCGGGGTGGCGTTCCCGAGGAGTGCCGTGAAGAGTGCGGTGGCTTCGGCGTGCCTGCCGGTGTGGGCGAGGGCCTGAACGAGCCAGAATGAACACGGCAGAAACGCCCCCTCGGTTCCGGGCAGCCCGTCCCGGCCGGGCGGGTAACGGTAGAGGAAAGGGAAGCCTGCGGACAGTTCGCGCAAGGTGGCATCCACTGTTCCTTTGACGCGGGCGGAGCCGGCCTCCTCGAGGCCGATGATGGGCAGGACAAGCAGTGCGGCGTCCAGGTCGGAGGATCCGTAGGTGCGGGTGTAGGTGTTCCTGGCGGGATCAAAGCCCTTGGCCCGGATCTCGGCGGCGATATTGTCCCTGGCACTCTGCCACCGCTGGCGGTGCCGTGCGCTGAGGTGATGGCTCTGGCCGATGCGGAGTGCACGGTCCAGGGCGAGCCAGCCCATCATTTTTGAGTGCACGTGCTGGGCGGCGTCGGCGCGGATCTCCCATATTCCGGCGTCGGGCTCCTGCCATCGCAGGGCTACGAGGTCGGCGAAACCGCGCATGGCCCGCCACGTCTCCGAATACAGCCGGTGTCCGCCCTGCACGAGCACCCAGGCAGCGTCCAGGACCCATCCGTAGCCATCGAGCTGGTGCTGGCTGGCCGCGCCGTTGCCGGTGCGGACCGGGGTGCTGCCGGCGTACCCTGGCCAGCCCTGGAGCGTGCGCTCAGCGGGCACATGTCCTCCGGCCAGGGTCAGCAGCGCCGGCAGCCGGGGGCGTTGGAGCCGGCTGGCATGGAGCAGCCAGCCGAGGAATTTCCGCGCTTCGGCGGATTTGCTTGCACCCAGGAAGGCGCCGACGCCGATGCTGGCGTCCCGCGGCCAGGCGTATCGGTAATCCCAGTTCCGCATGCCTCCGGGGTCCTCGGGTAAGGACGTGGTGGGCGCTGCCACGGGCGCGCCCGAAGGAGAGTATGTCAGGAGCCGGAGGGTCAGCAGGCTCCGCAGGACCGGTTCCCGGAAGGGAATCCGTTCGTCGACGTCGTCGGTCCAGGCCCGCCAGCGGGCCTCGTCGGCCTCGACGAGGCCCCAGGCGGTTGCCGGGTCGAGGTGGATGAGCGGTTCGCCGTAGGCCAGGGCCAGTACGAGGGTGACGGGCCGGCCGGGACTGACTGTCAGCAATTTCGGCCGGCCCGGCTCCAGGTCCAGCTCCGGGCTGCAGCCCAGGGACAGGGCCAGCGGACCCCACCCGCAGACCAGGTCGCGCCCGCGGCGGACGCGCGGGCGGCGGTGCTGTTCGCCCAGCCTGGGGTCAAAGTCGATGACGGCGGCCATGGGTGACCCCTCCGCGGTGAGCCGTCTGATCAGGACCGTCGTGGGCAGCAGTTGGCCGGCCACCTCAGCCACCATGGCTTCGGTGAGGGTAAGCCGGCCTGCTCCTGATGACCACACTGTTTCCAGGGTCGTGCTGTGGTGGCGGTAGCGGCGCGCGATCCGTTGTGCCGGCAGGACCGGCCCGGCCAGGAAAGTGCCGGCCTCGGGTCCGCCCAGGAGCGCGCCGAAAACCGGCTCGCCATCAAACGCCGGGGCGCAGAGCCAGTCCACTGCGCCGTCGGCGGAGACCAGGGCTGCCGTGCGGGTGTCACCGAGCAGCCCGTAACCGGCGATGGGCGAGGGCCGCCACGCCGGCGTGCCGCGCGGGAGGGGTTCACTCCGGTCCGCTTCCGTTGTCCGTGGCGGGCGCGTGGCTGTCATGACGTCCTCAGGAGCAGCCCGAGGACGGCGCCGTACAGCACGTGGGCGGCGACCGCGACGGCCGGTGTCTGGATACCGTAATTCAGGCCGAGCAGGCCCGGGGGCTCCAGCACCGCCCTGTTGGCCGGGCCTGCCCTGGTCGATGCCATCCGGGGGTGAACGCCAGGCAGCAGGGGCAGGATCACCGTAAGCGCGACGGCCACGTGGAGCAGCCCCAGCAGCGCCCCGGTCCACCAGGTTGCCTGGCCCAGGAGGGCGAAGGTTGCGGCGTATCCCAAGGCGAAGGCCTGGCCGGCGGCAAGATGGATGAAAAAACCCGCGACGCGTGCCCGGTCCGGATCCGGGGTCAGCAGGGTGCCGAGGACCAGCGGCAGGTCAAGACGTGTCCAGCCCGCCATTTGCGCGGCAATCATCACCACCGTCAGGGCGCCGGTGGCCAGCAGACCGAACAGGGCCCACCCTTGCCAGTCCATTTCACATGACGCCCCCTTCTAAAGTTGGTTCCCTTGAATTTAGAACGTGGAATCAGGTCCGTCAAGACCTCCTGCGGCCCGGCACACCCCACCGTCACCGGACGAATCAACCCGCTGTGGGAGAGTGGAGGCATGCAAATGGCCTCGCAGCACGCACCGCGGCAACCGGTGTCCGGGAATCGGGTATTCCGGCTGGCCCATTGGGCCTCGGACACGGTCAACCGCCTTCGCGTGAAGACCGCCAGGCGCTCGAAGTTCGTCCCGCAGATCATCGCGTACCAGGGGTATGGGTCCACGGAATGGGTCCGGGTGCTCGGCCGTGTGCTGCTGACCAGCAGGCCGGTTCCCGGCAGCCGGGCGGAACACGCCGCCCAAAACGGCAACCAGAACATCCGCGGCTGGCGCGCGTTCACTTCCGTGCCGATCCAGTTCACCGAGGTGGACATCGAGATCGGCGGCGCCACCACCCGCGTGCGGGCGGACCGCGGGGGCCTCGTGGACGCCGTCGTCCCGGTCGCGCTCACACCGGGCTGGCACACCACCGTCCTGCGGGCCGAAGGCACGGAGCCGGCCACGGCGCGCATCTTCGTCATCTCCCCTGATACCCGGCTGGGGATCGTCTCGGACATTGACGACACGATCATGGTCACGGCGCTCCCCCGGCCGTTCCTGGCGCTGTGGAACACCTTCGTCCTGAACGAACGTGCCCGGATGGCGACCCCCGGCATGGCCGTGCTGCTGGACCGGCTGACGGTGGAGCATCCGGACGCACCGGTGATCTATCTGTCCACCGGCCCGTGGAATGCCGCCCCTACGCTGGCGCGCTTCCTGTCCCGCAACATGTACCCCTCCGGGGCCCTGCTGCTGACGGACTGGGGGTTGACCCAGGACCGCTGGTTCCGCAGCGGCCAGGAACACAAGCGCCGGAACCTGGAGCTGCTGACCAGGGAGTTCCCGAATATCCGCTGGCTGCTCTTCGGGGACAACGGCCAGCACGATGAGGATATCTACTCCCAGTTCGCGCAGCAGCATGGCGCGAGTGTGGCGGCCATCGGTATCCGGCAGCTCTCCGCCAGTGAGGCCGTGCTGGCCGGCGGCCATTCGGAAAACGGGGACCACACCGGCTCGGCCGTCCCGTGGATCTACTCGCCGGACGGCGCAGGGATGGCGAAGGGGCTGAAAGGCCTAAGCCTCCTCTGACGCCGCCCTCGCCGGCCAGTCAGGCTGGATTCACTGGTCCGCCGGGGCGGGCCGTTCGACGTCGGCGTCCTCCGCCGGCTCGCCGGCCTGCGGAGTGTGCGGGGCGGCGCCGTTCCGGGACGCGAGCAGCTCCTGAAGCCAGTAGTAGGAGGCCTTCGGCGTGCGGACCTGCGTGTCGAAGTCCACGTGCAGCAGGCCGAACTGCTGCTTGTAGCCGCCGGACCACTCGAAATTGTCCAGCAGGGACCACACGTAGTAGCCGCGCAGGTCGATCGACTCGGCGGCCCCACCGGGCAGGGTCGCTTCGACGGCGGTGCCGATGTGGTCCGCCAGGTACCGCACGCGCCGCTCATCCGGGATGATCAGCCGGTCCGCCCCCACATCCCTGATCTGAAGGTCCTCGAAGCTCGCCCCGCCCTCGGTGATGTAGACCGGCGGGAGGTCAGGGTAGCGTTCGGCCATCTCCGCGAGCGCCACCGACATGTACTCCGGCTTGATCGGCCAGCCATAGGCCGTGATCTCGGTATCAGGGAACGCCGCGATGTGGAACGGGGCACCGGGGGTTCCGCTGAGGTCGTCCCCCATCGCCTCGGCCATGCCTTCCGGCACGGTCCCGTCGCCGGCACCGGAAGCCACGCGGGTGGGCATGTAGTAGTTCAGGCCGTAGAAGTCCAGCGGCTGCGAGATCAGCTCCAGGTCCTCGCTGGACGGGCTGAAGGATGAGAAGAACGTTGCGGCCCGGATCACGTCCGGATATTTGCCCAGCAGCACGGGATCCGCGAAGAGGCGGTTCTGTGCCACGTCCATGAGTCCCGCACTGAGCTTGTCCAGCGGATTGGCGGAGGCAGGCACCATCGGAGAGTAGACGTTCGTGATGCCGATCCCGCCGGCCACCTTCGCCGCCCGCAGCGCCTGCATGGCCAGGCCGTGGCCCAGCAACTGGTGGTGGACGCTGGGCAGGGCCTTGAGCATCAGTGCCTCACCCGGCGCGTGCAGGCCCAACGCATAGCCGTTCGTGGTGACGGTGGCCGGTTCGTTGACTGTCACCCACCGCACTACCCGGTCCCCGTACGCGGCCGCGGCGATGGCGGCGAATTCCCCCAGCCGGTAGGCCGTGTCCCGGTTCATCCAGCCGCCGGCCTCGTCGAGGGGCAGGGGTGTCTCCCAGTGGTACAGCGTGGCCATGGGGGAAATCCCGTTGGCCAGCAGCAGATCGATCAGCCGGTCGTAGAAGTCCAGGCCGGCGGGGTTGACCGGGCCGCTGCCGCCGGGCTGGATGCGGGACCAGGACAGCGAGAACCGGTAGGAATCGATCCCCAGTTCCTTCATCAGCGCCACGTCGTCGGGCATCCGGTGGTAGTGGTCGCAGGCGACGGCGGGGCTGTGGCCGTCGACGATCGCGCCGGGCTTGGCGGCGAAGACATCCCATCCGGACGGGCCGCGTCCGTCCTCGTCAAGCGCGCCTTCGATCTGGAAGGCCGCCGTCGCCACGCCCATGGTGAAGCCGGGCGGGAGCAGGGCGGCCAGTTCTTTGGCGGAAGCATGCATCGCCGGATTCCGTCCCTAGGTGTGAAAGCGGTTGACTGATTCTAGGCCGTGGCGGACCCTCACGCCACGAACCACTCGCCGCGAACGGCGCCCCTCGCGCCGCGGCTGCCGGCCCTGCATCAGTAGCCTGAGGTCTCCGGCCCGGAGATGAACTCCTTGGCATGGGCCACGGCCTTCTTGAAGGCGTCGTTCCGCAGCGCCACGAGGTGCTCCTTCTCGGAGGAGGAGGGCTCAAGGTACTCCGTGAAGCCGGGCCGCAGGACCCAGATGTCACCGGCCGGCGGCAGGTAGAACACGCCAAAGGAGCGGCGCTGGCTGTCGTCGTCGGTCCAGATGGGGACAACCGCCAGCGCCGCACCCGTGTCGATGTTGATCCATTGGGCCCGGGGAAGCGGCGATTCGAGCGCCTCGGGATCCAGGAAGGGCGCCGTGCCCTTGCCCCAGCGTTTCTCGAACCTTTCGTGGAATACCGGCATCAGGTGGGCATCGTAACGGCGCCACTCGCTCATGGCGGCCTCCTTCTCTTGCAGTCTTTCTCTTGCAGTCTTTTCTCTTCACCGCCGCACTCGTCCTGCAGGCGGACTATCAGGAACCTCGCCAGGGCCCGCGTTCCCACCGCACCGGGGTGACGCGCAGCAGCGGCTCCCGATGCCGGACGTGCCGCACCGGAATGTCCCGTGGACCATCGACCGCGCGTCCCGGCCGGCCCGCCGGGCCCTGTCCGCGGTCATAGGCGGCCCTGGACCTGGGATCCCGGAGCACGGCGAAGGCCTCCAGGACGCTGTGTACGTCGTCCCCTCCCGTCGGGGTGCCGACGTCGGGGTGCCGCTGGCGCATCAGCGCACGGAAGGCGTGGCTGATCTCCTGCTGCGTCGCATCAGGCGCAACCTGGAGTGCGGCATAGTAGCCGCGCGAGTCTGCATGCACGGTTCCGGCTCCATCGGATCAGGTCAGGATGGGCGCAAGGTCAGCGGGCGTGGGAGTAGTGGCGTGGGACCGGGGCGGCGCCGGCGTCACCGGGCGCCGCCCCGGTTTTCCAGGCGGCGGGAACCCCGCGCGCCCTCGCCCCGGGACTACTTCCCGATCTCCTGCATCTTGTTCTGCTCGTGGGAGATTTCGATCTTCCGGGGCTTGGCCTGCTCGGCCATGGGGATGCGGAGGGTCAGGACGCCGTCGGCGTAGCTGGCCTTCACGTGTTCGGTGTCCAGCGTGTCCCCCAGGATCAGCTGCCGGCTAAAGACCCCCCGCGGGCGCTCCGACGCGATCAGTTCAACGTCGGGTTGCGTCGGGTCGCGCCGCTCGGCCTTCACTGTCAGGACGTTCCGCTCTATATCGAGGTCAACCGAGTCCACGTTGACTCCGGGCAGATCGAACGCGACGACGAACTCGCCGTCTTCCTGCCACGCGTCCATCGGCATGGCAGCAGGTCGTGCTGCCGTTCCGAAGACCTGCTGGGCGAGCCGGTCAAAGTCCCGGAACGGGTCCGTACGCATCAACATCATTTCCCACTCCTTCAGTAATGGTTCTGTGCATTTCCCTATATCCACCGAGACTGATTATCTATGTTGGTGGATATAGATTTTTTATAGCACCCGTGGGAGACTGATGCAAGCGGAATCCGGCGGACGGCTGAGGAGAACCATGACGGAAGAGGCGCACGAGGTGAGTCTGTACGCCATCTCCGTGGTGGCCCAGCTGGTGGGCACCGGGCAGCAAAACATCAGGCTCTACGAGCGGAAAGGCCTGCTCACACCGGACCGCACGGCGGGCGGCACGCGGCAGTACAGCGACGCGGACCTGGCGGTGCTGCGGCGGATCAGCGAACTGCTGGATGAGGGGCTGAACCTGGCCGGAGTGGCCAAAGTGCTGGAATTGGAAGCTGCCAACGCCCGGCTGCAGGCAGCGCTCAACCGGGCAGTCCTCAAGCGGGGCGCCCCGCAGCAGACCCGGGGGCATTGAGGCGGCGGCGTGACAGATAGGCTGCGGTCCGGGGCTACTTTGAAGCCCGCAGCCGGCTGATCCCGGCCGGGGGACGGCGTGTCCGTGTCAAAGTGCCCCCGGACCGGTCGCTCCCTTCGAAGGTGGGAGAATCTGCGCCGACGGGGGGCGCCGGGCCAGGACCTGCTCCGGCCCGGTCCCGGGTTAGTCCCAATGCCGTTCGGTTAGGCGTTCGGGTCCAGGGTCAAGTCCCGTCGAATCGGCGTGTCCGTGGGGATATGGGTGTGGCTCCTGCTTGAGTAGTTCGGTCCACCAAGACTGATCCACCCCCACGGGAGCCACTATGCCCGATTCTGCCATCAATCACGCTCCGGGGGTATTCGCACCCGGGCATCTGGGCGAGCTGACCCGTGTCGTTCCCTTCGACATGGTTGATGCCGCGCTCGAGGCCGCCGGAGGCCGGGAACGCCGGGTGCGCAGGCTGCCCTCACGGGTGGTGATCTACCTGCTGCTCGCCGGGGTCCTGTTCGCCGACCAGGGCTGGAAGCAGGTCTTTTCACGCCTGGTCACGGGGCCGCCGGCACCGGTGAAGACACCTTCGGCCTCATCCTTGAGCCAGGCCATGCGCCGGGTGGGAACGGCCCCGCTGCGTGAGCTGTTCACCCTTCTCAAGGGCCCTGCGGTGTGCGGGTCCCGGCAGGTGACCCGGTTCGCTGGCCGGCTGGTCGTGGCCATCGACGGCACGCAGATGGCCGTGGCCGATACCGAGGCCAACCGGGCCAGGTACCCCAAGCCGCGCGGCGGCGTCAACGGGGAGGCCGGGTACCCGATGATCCGGCTGGTTGCGATCCTCACGGCCGGGACCCGTTCGGTGATCGACGCGGCCTTCGGCACCGACGCCGTGGGCGAGCTGACCTACGCCCGGCAGCTCATCTCCTGCCTGCAACCGGGCATGGTGCTGCTCGGGGACCGGAACTTCGCCACCTACGGCTTCTTCCGTGAAGTGGCCGAAACGGGCGCGGACTTCCTTTTCCGCGCCAGGACCGGTCTCAGCGCCATGAAACTGCCGGTCCTTCAGCAGCTGGCCGACGGTTCCTACCTCTCCCATGCCGCCGGCCAACGCGTACGGGTCATCGACGCCGAACTCACGGTCACCACCGAGGCCAAAACGCTCACCGCCGAATACCGGCTGGTCACCACGTTGCTCGACCCGATCCAGGCTCCCGCCCTGGGACTGGTCAGGCTCTACCATGAGCGTTGGGAGATCGAAACGGCCTACTGCGAATTGAAATCACGCATCCTGAACGGCCGGGTGCTGCGCGGCCGGCACCCTGCCGCGGTCATCCAGGAGACCTGGGCGCTGCTGTCCTGCTACCAGGTGTTGCGCACCGCGATGACCGATGTGACGCTGCGGCATCCCGAGATCGATCCGGACCGCCTGTCCTTCACCATCGGACTGAGGTCCGCCCGCGACCAGGTGGTCCAGGCCCGCGGGATCCTCAGCGGAACCGTGGTGGACCTGGTCGGTCGCATCGGGGCGGCCATGCTGGCCGAACCGTTGCCCGCCCGCCGCATCCGCTCCCGGCCCCGGGTGGTCAAACGCGCGATCTCCAAGTACCGCGCCAAGGAACGGGATGTCGACCGTCGGACCTATCCCGCGACACTCGACACCAGGATCTTGACACCGGATCCCGGCCCCTAACCGAACGGCATTGGGGTTATTCCGTGCCGTTTTCTTGGGCTTCGAGGTGTTTGGCCATGGCCTCCATGGCTTGGTTCCAGCGTGCTGTCAGGGCCTGCCGGCTCAGCGGTTCGAACATGCTGGTCAGTACCTTTTCAACTGCATCGTATGCGGCGTCTTTGGCCCGGTCCTGCGCCGCGGGGCTGTAGTAGTTCATGCCTGTTATTCGATGCCGCCGCCTGAAAAGATGCCCTGCCAAGGCCGTCCGGCGGCCGGCGCCGGGGGAACCGCTCTCCTGTTCCTGCGGCACCTGAACCTTTACCGGGGTTCTCCTGTCATGATGGCTGTTGAGACCGTGGCTGGGCTCGTTGACGCTCGAGGCCGCCGCAGGTGGGGATTTGCGGTGTTATGGCAGGCGGAAGGCATTCTTAGTCCTCCAGCTGGGGTTTTGAAAGACCGGTCCGGGTACGGCCCGGCCGCGAATAACCACCAGTAGGCGCCGTGACGCCCCGGTGGAGACCGTGAAACCCTCTACCAGTACCTCAAGGCAGGCAGCTGAGCCGCCGTTGCACTTCAGTAACGCGGCCATTCCGCCGCCATGAGAACACGGGCTTCCCCGTCCGGTTCCAGATCCGGCCGGTGTTGTTGCCCGCACCCCGTCAGCACCGGAACCTGAAAGGTAGCGTCTTTTTTGGGGGGGGGCCGACGACGGCTGGGGAGAGCGCCCCGGTCTCAGAGGGCGCTCGTCACGTCGCCGGTCCCGTCCATTTCCGGACCGCTTCGGCTCCGGAAACCTCGACGCAAAGCGCGCTCGGGCAGTGCTGGGTGAAGTCTGCTGTCATAGACAGTCAATACCACGGCGGCCCGCACGGCACGGGTAGCGTGTACCTGTTTTTCGCATCTTGCGGTTACCCGTGTGCGTAGGTTCCCGAAGTGCGGATCCCGTTCGGGCCGAGACGGGCGCGGGCTGAGCCATTCGGCCGTGCAGATTATCTTGGTACGCGGCCTGAGAAGCGAATCCCGCGGATACCGGTCTTCCCCGACGTCGAGGGTGGCCTGCCCGAGCGGCTCCCCGGTCTGCCCTGACCTGCAACACTGTCCCGCCGAACCGTCGTGGCTTCAACCGTCCCGAATGCCTGCACTCTTCGCCCCGCGGCAGTCCCTGGGCACGCTCATTGCCGCGCGGGCCTGTGACCCCTCCCGGGGCTGATCTTCCACCGGACGGTTCGTGGGACGATGTGAGGATGAACGAGGACGAGACCTCCCAGGTGCCAGGCTCCGGAAGGGATGACCGGACCGATGATCGGGCGGCGTCACTGCATCGCGGATCCGAATCGACCCGGAAGCTGCGGGAGATGGCCCGGCGCCGCCAGGAGGCCGAGGCGAAACTGGGCCACCACCTCCTGGACGCGAAGCAGCACCAGTCAGAGTGAGGCTGCAACCCGCCGATACCTCGGGCATCCACGGTCACGGATGAACGGAAGCGACCCGTGAGCACGCCAGCCAACACGTGCCCAGCGGCGGGCAGCGGGAGCCCGATCCGCCCTGCAGAACACCGTTCTCAGGGCTGTGTGGCCTCACAGAAACGGTATTCCGTTGGATCGGCCCGTGTGCCGTTCTCCTTGGCCCGGATGAAGTCACGGTCCTCCTGGGACAGCACGAACCCCGCCCACATCTCCCGCATGGACAGACCAGTCAACGGCCTCCGGAATGAAGCTGCCTGCCCAAAATCCTTGACAACATCGACGCGGGGGTTTCAGCTGGCTCTGTCCAAAGAGCACCACCCGGCAACTTGAGGAGACTTTCCGTGAGCATCACACTCAATCCGTACCTTAGCCTTGATCCACCGATCCGCCTGGGTGGATGGTCTGTATCCGGTTTCGGCTCGTTGTGCGGCCTGAGGGTATGCCGGGGTGCCGGGCCTCGCTGCCCTGGGTGTTCCACGGGTTTCCTGGTTGCGCCGTGCGGCTGGGTGGACGGGTTCAGGCGGCTTGCGGCGGCGGGTAGAGCTGGTCGAACAGGTCCTGCCATGATGTTTGCCAGGGCCAGGCTTCGGGGAGGTGAAGACGGATGCGTCGGGCGCTGGTGGCGATGCGGGCCGGGACGTGGATGAGTTTGCGGCGGATCGTGCCGGTACGGGCCTTGCCGAAGGGCCCGGAGGCGAGGATCCCGGCGGCGCGGGTGAGGTTGTAGGCCATGACCGCGGCAACGAGCCATGCCGAGTTCGCGGCAAAAACGCTGGAGGGCAGGTGCGCCAGCGCACTGTCCTTCAGGTCTGCATTGACCTGCTCGATATTATGCAGACGTCTGCATAATATCGATTATCTTGATGTCCGGATTATGCCGATGTTTCCCTGAAACTGCTGGTCAGCGTCGTGTTGGTGGCGAATACTTCGGCATAACTAGAGAGCCTCGAGGAACGTGAGCATGTGATCTTTCGGGATGAATCGAGGCCCGTTGGATCCGAGTGGGGCGATTCGAGCCATCGCACGCTCCTTCATGCCGAGGTCGGCGTGAAGGTAGGCCTGAGTCGCTTGAGTGGATTCGTGGCCGAGCCAGAGGGCGATCGTGGTGATATCAATTCCCGCGTCCAGCATCCTCATAGCGGTAGTGTGGCTTGTGTCCGCAGAGGCCGTGTGCGGTCGGGTTTGTGTGGTCATTGGTCCGGGTTCGTTAAGGACGATGTGATGGTGACGTGGATCGTCCAGCGTGTTGCATTCGACCGCTGACGCCATGACAGAGATCACATTGCGGACGCGTTGTGAGTACCCGTGTGGCGCGGAGTCGCTGTCGCGCAGATGCTGTCGGGTCGGCTGGGCAGCTCAGCATGGTCCGATCGATGGGGTCTTCGCTCGGCGTACCGGGAGACGGGCGACGCGGCTCGATGTGTCGGCGACGGCGCGGAGTCGGATGATCTCCTCGTGCTGCGCGGCCAGACGGGCCAGGGTCTTGCCGCGGAAGTCGCCGAGTTCTGCGATGGCCTGTTCCGCCTGTGTGAGACGGTCCCTGAGCTTGGCGTTCTCAGTCTTGAGTCGATCGACCTGCGCGATCTTCGGGTCGGGGGTGGTCCCGGTGTCCTGAAGGCGCTTGAGTCGGTCCTCGAACTCGGCGCGCAGGTGGGCGTAGGGGCGGCTGCCGTAGAAGGCGGTTCGGTCGACGCCGGATTCGCGGGCCAGGGTCTTGATGTCGCAGTTCCCGCCGGGCGGGATCTCGCCGCGCAGCAGGCGGTCCATGGCGGCGCGGATGCGCATCTCGTTCTCGGTGCGGGCCGCGGCAGTAATCCTCACGCGTCGTCCTCCTTCGTGATCTGGGACGAAGCGACGTCGATCTCGGCGATGACGCGCAGGGCCCGGTCGTAGTCGCCGCTCAGACGTGTGCGTTCGGCGGTGCGGGTCTTGCCGAGCTGGCCGAGGAACGCCTTGGTGCTTGCGGCGTGCTCGGCCCATACCGGGCGGTGGGCCAGGTGGTGGGTGGCCTGCGGGCAACGGGCCGAGTCACACATTCCGGCTAGCGGCCGCGTCGCGGCAGGGGTGCCGGCCAGCTTCAGGCAGAGCGCCCGGGAGGGGTCGGTGAACCAGCAGTAGTTCGCCGGCCCCAGGTGCAGCACCTTCGCCCGCTTGCTCAACAGGTTGAGGATGTCGCGGTCGTTGCGCTGGATCGTCGGCGCCGGGGCGGAGCCCTCGTTAGGGGTGCCGTCGATGCTGGCGAAGAACTCTGTCAGGGCCCGGGCGCCGGGTCCTGCCGGCAGGATGCCCTGCTGGTAGTTTCGGAACTCGGCCAGGACCAGCTCCAGGTTCCGGTCGGCTTCATTCTTGTTGACCTCGGCTAACAGCATGGCTTGGGCGCCGCCGGGGCGAGAGCTGTAGCCCTCCGTTGTGGCGACGGCGATGTGTTTCAGGTGGATCTTGGTGGCGAGGACGCCGCCGGGCCGGTAGGCCATCTCCAAGGACAGTGTCCGCCTGAGCATGTCCGGCCTTCCGGGATCGGGTCCAGGCCGATCCGCCCCGGCCGGGGAGTTGACCCAGGCCCGGAACCAGGCGTAGCGGACCGAGAAGGCGAAGCGCCCGAACAGCGGCGCCCCGTCGTGGGCGTCCTCGTGCAGCCGTTCGGCGAGCTCGACCGCCCGGTAGAGGATCCACTCAGGGGCCCGGATCCTTCCGGGATCGGGTCCAGGCCGCATCCCGGAGACCGCGGCCAGGACGATGATCGAAGCGGTGCGGACGGTTCCGATCAGCGCGACGGCCTGGGACCGGTGCAGCGGGAGTGTCCAGGGAAGCGTGCCGGAGCCGTCGGCGGCCGGGGTGTCGGCCGCGTCGCGTCCGAACACCTTCTCAACCCCCACCGACGCCACCGCCTGCTCCAGTGGCCCCCGCATGGTCGGGATCCACCGGGCCCAGAACTGGCTATAACCGGCCGTCCTGGCCAGCGCTCCGGTGGCCAGTGGCAGCAGCGGGTCCTCGGCCGCCCAGCCGTCGGCGATCCGGGCGGCGATGTCGTGGTCTTCCATCATCGGGAGCCCCGTGCCGGCGGATGTGTACTGGGCCAGCACGGCCTTGATGTCCTCGGGGAAGGACGGGGAGCTGTGGCGCAGGCCGGCTGCCTTGAGCGAGGAGACGCGGTCGACGGCGCGTACTTGCTGTTGCAGTTCGATCACGTGCGGGCCGAGCACGCCGACCAAGTGCAGGGCCGCGGCGAGTATCGGCTGCAGGACGTGGTCGGGGACCGGCTCTGTGGCGTTCCCTGTCCGGCCCGAGGGCATCTCGGCGACCGCCGAAGCCGTGGCCCCGCCCCAGGGCCGCAGGTCTGTCCGGACGCGGTCGGCGGTGAACAGCTCCCGGTAGTTGACCAGATCGACGATGACTTGGGCGGCGGTGCGTCGGATGCCGTGGCTCTGCTCTCCGACGACGACGCCTTCGTCATCGACGATGTAGCGCCGATGCCCCAGGTAGGCCTCGCAGTCGGCGGTCTCCAAGTGTTCCAGGCTGGGCAGCCCGCGCTGGGCGAGCCAGGCGAAGAACCTGGTGATTTCCTTCAGGCGTCCGTTGCAGCTGCGCAGGTGCAGCGGCGTGCGGTAGGCCCGTGGCAGCAGCGCGACGGCCTCGTGCCGCGGGGCCAGCAGTGCCAGGACGAGTTCCTTGGCGACCATGCGCCATCGCGGATCGGTGATCGCGGCGAAGTCAAAGCGCCGGTTGGCCAGAGCCATGTCGACCGGGAGGCCGACGACGTCGGTGAAGTCCCAGAGGTCCTCCTCGAACACCGGACGGTAGGTGTCGGGCGGGAGTGTCAAGCCGGCCTCGCCGCAGATGTCGGAGCCGGTGAACGGGGCGGCCCGGCGGTCATCGGCCTGGATGGGGGAAACGGCGGATCTCATGTGGTGCATGCCGAGTTCGCGGCCTGGAGGGCAGGTGCGCCAGCGCACTGTCCTTCAGGTCTGCATCCTCCACGATCGTCTGACCTGCTCGATATTATGCAGACGTCTGCATAATATCGATTATCTTGATGTCCGGATTATGCCGATGTTTCCCTGAAACTGCTGGTCAGCGTCGTGTTGGTGGCGAATACGCCCAGCGCGGCGGCGAAGCCCGGCATCGGGCCGCTGCGGGCCAGCTTCTCCGAGCCGGTTCGAGGAACGTGAGCATGTGATCTTTCGGGATGAATCGAGGCCCGTTGGATCCGAGTGGGGCGATTCGAGCCATCGCACGCTCCTTCATGCCGAGGTCGGCGTGAAGGTAGGCCTGAGTCGCTTGAGTGGATTCGTGGCCGAGCCAGAGCGGCGGCCTTCGACAGGTAGAACACCAGCGCCGCGTCGGCGTCAGCGTCCTTCGGGCGTCCAGCATCCGATCATCGCAGCGTGGTCGCCGATCGCGGCGTTGCGATATCATACCGGCTCAACCCGGCCTTCAGCCGCTCCCGCGAGTCGAACAACGCGATCCCGTGCACGGCGAGGAACTCCGCCCACTCCTTCACCGCCCGCGCGTAGTTCTCCCATGAACTCGGTGCCCGAACAGCGTCCAGCATCCTCATAACGGTTGTTGACCAGGCTCCAGGCTCGGGCAGAGTATGGCTGCAGCAGCGCAGTGAACGCGAAGACGTGCTGCGATCGCGTCGCGGCCAATCGCCCGTGCGCTTCCTTGCGCCGTGAATATCGGGTCTTGCGGGTGCGCATCGGGCCTTCGGGCGACCCATTCCCGCAAGGCGATCGTGGTCTGCTTGTTGAGTGGCGTGATGCGGTCCTTGCGGCCTTTGCCGTGGCAGAGGAGGTGTGCTGGTTTGCTCAGCTGCAGGTCCTGCGTGGTCAGTGCGGTCAGCTCGCTCACGCGCAGACCCGTTGTGAGGAAAACCAGAATGATCGCCTGATCGCGCCGACCGGTCGTGGTGGTTTGGTCGGGCGCCCTGAGTAAAGCGTCGGCTTCCGGGTCGGTGAGATAGGTGAGCACCGTCGTGGTGGTCTTCTTGGACTTTATGGCCAGGACCCGCGCAATCACGTCAGCGTGTTCGGGATGCTGGTAAGCGGCGTAGGCGAAGAACGCATGAACGGCAGCCAGACGAGCGTTGCGGGTCCGGACCGTGTTCCGAACGGCCTCCAAATATGTCAGGAATCCAGCGATCGCTTCAGCGTTCAGGTCGGTGAACTCGACCGTGTCAGGCGTCGTTCCGGTCGTGTCGTGCAAGTAAAGGAGGAGCATTCTGAAGGCATCCCGGTAAGCGGCGATGGTGTGTTGGCTGGCCGCTTTCTGGCCCACCAGGAATGTTGTGAAGAAGGCCTGCAGCGTCACGGTGAACGTACTCATGGTCGGTCTCCCTGAACGTGCTTTTCAATTCGGTCGCTGACCAGGTGGAGCAGTTCCGGGCTGGCTGAGAGATACCAATAGGTATGGATCGGACTGCCGTGGCCGAGGTAGGTGGCCAGTGCGGCGATGCGTGCGTCGATGCCGGAACCACTCCTGTGGGCATCGATCAAGGTGTTCACCGCGAATGTATGCCGGAGGTCATGGAGGCGGGGATCCCGCTTCCCCAGACCCGGCTGCAAATGGCAGGCTGTGGCGACTCGTCGGAAAGCTTGTTGGACAGTATTGGCGAGCAGCCTCGATCCTGCCGGACTTACAAAGAGCGCATCATCGTGGGGCGTCAAGGCGCGACTGCTCGTGACGTAGCGGGCCAGCGCCGCTATCGTCGAATCGTGAACCGGCAACAACCGCTGCTTGCCGCCCTTGCCTCGGACCAGAATCGTCCCCTGCCCGGCGTCAACGTCTGCCGTATTCAGCGCAAGCGCCTCCTCGGTGCGCATTCCCGTGGCTGCCATCAGCCCGATAATGGTCGCCAGCGTTTGACCCTGCAGTGCCGGGCGCATATTGATGGCTTCACGGATGAGCGCTTCCACTTGGTCGAACCGATAGAGGTAGGGAGCAGACCTCACCACCCGAGCTGGCAACAGTCCAGGCGGAATCAGCTCAGCTGCATCAGGTGCACTGGCGCGCAGGTGCGCAGCGAAGAGCCGGATGACCGTGAGCCTTTGGGTGCGCCACCGCGATCGGGCATTCACCGGTAAACACGCCCAGGCCAACGCGTTGGACACCGTGATCGTTGTGAAGCCCTGCAGATCGAGGAAGTCCAGATACTCCCGGATCAACCATTCTTGATCGCCGGGCTGGTATCCCCTCAGACTGCGCAGGAGTAGGTAATCGACAGCGCTTTTGCGAAGCAACTCACTCATGAGCACTGTCCTGCCTTGTTGAACCGGGCCACGGCCGCGCGAGTTGAGCCAGCGCGCCGAGGTCAGTTTTCGCATAGATCATCGTCGCGTGGGTGCTTCGATGACGAAGAAGTTGCCCCACCTCCTCCAGCGTCCCTCCGCCCGCGAGGACCGCTGTCGCCGCGGTGTGGCGGAGGCGGTGTGCCCCGACACGCCCAACGATCCCGGCACGTTTGGCCAGGTAAGTGACCACCATCGAGATCGAGGACCTGTTCAAAGGACAATTCGGGGTATAGACGCCCAGAAACACCTCACGGTATGGCGACTTGGTTCTTCGCTGTCCGGATAAGTATTCGGCGATGGCTTCACCAACGTCGGCAGGCACCGGCATGAGTTGGGAATCGTTACCCTTGCCGTGGATGAGAACCGTTCCGGCGCGCCAATCAAAATCGTCGACGGTCAACCCTGAGACCTCATTTGCCCGCAGTCCCATTCGCGTGAGCACGAGAAGAATCGCTCGGTCTCGCACCGACATTTTCACAGAAAGCAGAGTCTTAACGTCCGCGCCGGACAATGCCTTGAGCAAAGCGTTCTGTGAGGTGTCCTTAACAGTCAGGATGGCAGTCGACAGATTCAGCGTCGATCGGCCAGTAAGAAAAAGCCATCGAGCCAGAGCGCGCAGGGCGATCGTGGACGAACGTGCGGATGACGTCGACCAGATGCCCCCGCGATCAACATAGAACTGATCGACCGCAGCGATCGTCATCACAGTCAGATCCGAACCGAACCGTGCAACGAACCACAGCGCAAACAAGCGAAGCTGATACAGGTAGAGAGCCCTGGTCGTTGCCGTCAGGCCCCGTTCGTCGCGAAGAATTCGCCGAAGCACGCCAACAATTCTTCCGTCTCTGACGGCAGAACAGCGCCTGGTCGCACTGCCCTTGACGGCACAGCCTCCGGGCGGATCAAACTCATCAAGATCATTACCGGCGGCGGTGCACACCGATGAATGCAGGACAGGCCGTAGTCCGAACAGAAAAAGGCGATGTCCGCCCACGAAAGTTCCCCTGCGCCGACCCCTCGCGCGGTCATCCACCGCGACAAATGGGCCAAGAGTTGGAGCTGGCGGGCAACTGTCGACGGGGCATAGCCGAGTCGAACAAATTCCGTTGTCAGTTGCTCCCGCAAGACGGCCAGCGGGCCGACAATGACGACCTTTGACGGATGGCTCATGAGTCCAGTCCTTCCACGCAATCGGAAAGGACAAGCGTGGACCTCCTCGCTCTAGTTATGCCGAAGTATTCGCCACCAACACGACGCTGACCAGCAGTTTCAGGGAAACATCGGCATAATCCGGACATCAAGATAATCGATAATGGCGTGTTTCCGGTGGGTCTTGTCCGCCGCGACGGTGTCCAGGACCCCGGCGTCCACGGTGGTGAAGAACCCGTGGTGCCGGTGAGTTTGGAACAGGGTTTCCTGCCCCTCGTCGGCTTTGCGGTTCAGTTCCGGGATGCGGCGCACGACCAGGCGGCCGGTGATCTGCTCGTCCTTTTTGCGGGAGCTGAACGCGGTGAACACGGTCTCGGCGACCTCGGCCTTCGAGACCCAGGTGTTGGTGGTCTCGTCGAAGACCGCGTCGGTGTATTCGATTGTTTCCCACGCCGTCTCCGGGATCCCGGCGATGGCGCGTTTGACGGCCGGGTCCATGCGCGCGGTCACCGAGACCTCCGCCCCGCCGGCCAGCGCTGCGGACACCGCGGCATGGCCGTAGAAGGCCGAATCGAAACGGCAGAGCACCCGCCCGCCGGTGTGGACGCGCTTGAGCGTGGACAGGGCGTCGGTGATCAGGCGTTTGGCTCCGCGGGCCGAGTTCGCCGCGCCCTTGCGCAGCCGCTGGGCGGCGACCACGGGGGCGGTGTCCTTGGTGGAGACCGTGGCCAGCAGGGCGTTCAGCCCGCGGACTCCCGAGTATCCGTAGCCGGAGCCCTGCTTGGCGTAGCCGTGGACCTCGATGATCGTGTCATCGACATCGACGAACACGAAGTCCTCCACCCCGGGACGCCCGAGCAGCGGGGCCCGGGTCCCCAGGTTGGCCAGGAAACGGGACGCGACAGCGTCCAGTTGCCGCACGTGACCGAACGTGAAGGACCGAAGAAACGAACCCAGCGTCGAGGGCGCGTAGCAGGCCTTGAAAAGCCGCTTCATTCCGCCGTGGCGCAGCAGGGCCATGTCATCGATGCTGTCCGCGCCGGCGACCATCCCGGCGACCAGGGACGCGACCTTCAGCCCGGCGTTCGCACCCTTGTCCGTCGGGACCGACAGCCATTCATCGGCCAACTCATGCAGCCCGGCGTCCCGGGCCAACGTCATGACCGGCAACAGCCCTGCCGCCGACACGAGATTCGGCTCGTCAAAGGAAACTGACACCGCGGACGGTTTATGGGAAACTTCCACTTACGAGATGCCTCTCTTTTCGGTGGTCAAAGGGTTCTAGACAAGCTCCATTTTCCTTGAAAAGACGGGCATTCTCGGTTTAAACCGCCGTCGGCGCCCCGACCAACATCGGTGGATCAAGGCTTAGCTTTCGCGACACGGCCAGGGAGGCGATGGAGTTCTACCAGTCCGTCCTGGGCGGCGAACTGACCCTGAGCACGTTCAGCGAATACCAGGCCAGTGAAGATCCGGCCGAGCAGGACAAGATCATGCATGGCATGCTCGTCACCGAAGCGGGCTGACGCTGATGGGCGCCGATACCCCGAACAGCATGCAGTACACACCGGGGGATAAATTTTCGGTCTCCCTCAGCGGCGACGATGAAACCGAACTGCGCCGCTGCTGGGAAGGCCTCTCGGAGGGCGGACTCATCGCGATGCCGCTTGCGCCCGCTCCCTGGGGCGACGTCTTCGGAATGTGCTCGGACAAGTTCGGCGTCAACTGGCTGGTCAATATCACCGCCTCCCAGTCCTGGTTTCATCTTCGGAAAGACGGCGGCACCCGGTCATGCGGTGGGTGCCGCCGTCGGCCATCCGGGGGCCGGCTACGCCAATACGCCACCACGGAAACGTCACGCTGACCGTCCCCGTGCAGGGCGGACGGGCCCGGATCGAGCACGAACCGATCACCGACAATTAACCACCACCCGGTAATGGGCGGCTGACCTCGGCTGGGACGGACACAAGGTCACCATGCCGCGAGGAACGCCCCCACGGTGCCGAGCCGTCTGGGCGACAGGAAGCGGTGGCCCGGGAAGCCCTGGAGCCGTCCCGAAGCCTCGGATTTACGGATGCTTCAATACCACTCCGGGGTCCGGGGGTGTGCCTCACCTTGCCTGCGCCTCAGGCAACCTTGTGCAGGCCGGACCCGACAGGCACCCGGCGTGGAGCTGCCGGCCGGTAAGATCCCGTGGCGCTGGCACGCCGCGGCGCCCCAACGGGACGGTCAGCCGGGGACCGCGTGGCCTGCCGGGTATCGGGGGCCGGAGGCGCGGCTGATGATCCGTGGACCGGGACCTCTGGGCACAGGTCGGTGATCAGGCCCATTCCGGCATACTCGCGCACGGCACTGATGCCGGACACCGCAGCCGGCTTGTCAGGAAAGGACCGGGAGACGGCCACCACGGTTCCGTCAGGGGCCTTGAGCCTGAACCTGAAGCACTCGTCCTCGTCGATGAAGACTTCAAACATACCGGTCATGGGTGTCCTCCTGAACGCCGGACGACGCCCGGTATTTTCTCGTCGGGTCCGGGACGCGGCGCTGCGTTCCGGTCGTTCTGGTCCGGCAAAAGGATCATCTGTTTCACTTTGATGTGAAGCGCGCCACACGGCGCCGTTATCCAAGTTACGGGGAAGAACCGCCTCTGGCTAGTACACCGGCAGACGGCCCGAGGGGCAGGACCGTCCCGGGACCTGTGGTGAACTTCCCACTCCACGGGCTCTTCCGTCCGGCGGTGACCCGCGGGATGCCGGCCGAGGGGGCCGTCCCCGGGCCCGCCGCCGCTGGATGTGCGTCAATGACTCCGCCGGCTTCGCGTGCCAATCCGTCGATGTCGAGGATGGTGACGCGGCCACGACCGAGGGAGAGCAGCCTAGGGTCCGCGAACTCACCCAGGACCTTGGTGGCCGTTTCCCGTGATGTGCCCGCCAAAGCGGCCAGCTGTTCGTGGGTCAAGGAGACCTGTACACCCTTGGTGAGAGGCCGGGGCTGCCCGACCGGCGGCCATCACAGTCAGGTCCCGGCGATTCGTTCGGGGACGCTATTGAAGATTGCAGGACTCCCCTAAGACAAGCCCGGACCACGGCTCTGTGTCCGGTGGAACCTCCACCCTGCCGCAGCCGGGACGCCAAACCACGGTCGTTGACGGCGCAGCGCCCCAAAGCCGGGACGGCATCCGGCCGGACCTGCCTCTGTTCAAGGCTGGGTTGCGTCGAAGAAACGGTGCTCCGGTCCGGTTGGCGGGGCCGGATCGGCCTTGGCCCGGATGAAGTCGCGGTCCTCCTGGGAGAGGGTGGTTTCGCCGTGCTGGTCACAGTCGGGGCTTAGGCCGGTTTCCTCGCAGATGGTGGCGACCAGTGTGCGTGGCAGGATCAGGCACCCGGGGTTATCGGTCAGCCATTGCCGCGTGGCGGCGCTGAGGCTGTGCCAGTTGTCCCTGAGGTTCATCTCCATCGCTGCTGCCTTCCTGTGCAGGCCAAGGCGGAAGCGCCAGGTACCTGGAAGCGGGTCATGCTCAGGGTACGCCCGGTGATCGGTGAATGACAGATGCCGGCGATGACTCACATAAAACCCCGGCCAGCCCGGTTGCAGCAGCAAGCTCAACCGCTACGGCGTGGGCTGCCAGCAGCAACGCGGGGTCATTTACGGCCCGATCCCGGAGCGGGCTTTTGGCCGGGATGTGACCCCGCGTTGCTTTGCCTGGTCGGGCGGCTAGCTGAGGTATCCGTTCGGATTGAGAACGTACTTCCGGGCGGCGCCGGCGTCGAACTCGGCGTAGCCCTTCGGTGCGTCCTCGAGGGAGATCGCCGTGGCGTTGACGTTCCGGGCGATGTGGACCTTGTCATGCAGGATGGCCATCATCAGGCCGCGGTTGTACTTCATCACCGGACACTGGCCGGTGGTGAAGCTCAGCGACTTGGCCCAGCCGGTGCCGAGGCTGAGCGACAGGGAGCCCTTCTTGGCGGCCTCGTCAATGCCGCCCGGATCACCCGTGACGTAGAGCCCGGGAATACCGAGGGCGCCCCCGGCCGCGGCCACCTCCATCAGGGAGTTCAGCACCGTCGCCGGAGCCTCGTGCGCACCCGCGCCGTGGCCCTTCGCCTCGAACCCGACTGCATCCACACCGCAATCGACTTCCGGAACGCCCAGGATCTGCTCAATCTGTTCCGCCGGGCCGCCCTTGCTAAGGTCGACTGTTTCGCAGCCGAAGCTGCGGGCCTGGGCCAGGCGGTCCGTGTTCATGTCACCGACAATCACGACGGCGGCGCCCAGCAGCTGCGCGCTGGTGGCCGCGGCGAGCCCCACGGGGCCGGCGCCGGCGATGTAGACCGTGGAGCCCACCCCGACTCCTGCGGTGACGGCACCATGGAATCCTGTCGGGAAGATGTCGGACAGCATGGTCAGGTCCATCATCTTTTCCAGGGCCTGGTCCCGGTCGGGGAACTTCAGCAGGTTCCAGTCCGCGTACGGGACCAGGACGTAGTTGGCCTGGCCTCCCACCCAGCCGCCCATGTCCACGTAGCCGTAGGCGCTGCCGGGGCGGTCAGGATTGACGTTGAGGCAGATGCCTGTCTTGCGTTCCTTGCAGTTCCGGCAGCGGCCGCAGGAGATGTTGAAGGGAACCGAGCAGATATCCCCCACCTTGATGAATTCAACGTCGGGCCCCACTTCCACCACCTCGCCGGTGATTTCGTGGCCGAGGACGAGGTCCACGGGGGCTGTCGTGCGGCCCCGGACCATGTGCTGGTCGGAGCCGCAGATGTTGGTGGCAACGGTTTTGAGGATCACGCCGTGGCGCACCTGGCGGCCCACGTTGGCGGGGTTTACTCCCGGGCCGTCTTTGAGTTCGAAGCTGGGGTAGTCAATATCGATGAGTTCGACCTTGCCTGGCCCCTTGTAGGCAACGGCTTTGTTTCCTGTCATCTCTTTCCTCCTGGTGTCACGGGCCCTCCCCAATGAAGGGCCGGCTGTGATTCATGAAGCGTTGATGCACCCTCCAAGTGCAGGCACAGGCGGCAGGCCAGACGGCATCCTCAATGCCTGGGTGGTGGAGGGTGCCGCCAGTCTAGAACGCCCGCCGCCGTCAGGTCCATGGCCCGCGGTGACTCCTGAAAAATGACCGCGAGGGGGACCCTCGAAGAATCACTTGGGAATGCCGTAGCGGCGGGTCCGCGGGGTCTGCGGTTTGCTGCCCGGCCACTGGGCCTGGCAGCTTCCGATGAGTGAACGCAGGGGGAGGGCGGGACGGGCCTGAATGGGCGTGTGGCATGCTGGCCCATGCCGTTTTATCTTGAGTACACCGTCAACCAGACCGCCGGCATCCGCTCAGCCGTGCATGGCGCTGATATTGAGGAGGCGCTTGCTGCGGCCTCCGATGTGCTGACAGCGGCAGGCTGCAGCACGGCGCTGCTGCGGTTCTGCCCGGATGCCGGCCCGACCGCCGGGGAAGGGGACGTTGTCGCCGTCCACACGCAGACCGGCGGATGGGAACCCGCGTAGGGAAATCCGCCGGGCACCGCATCCCGGGCCGGGATGGAGCGGGGCAAGCCCGGAAAAGCAGCAGCGAGGCCCCTTTCGTTCTTCGCCTGCTGCGACCCGGGCTGCCGGGCTATGGGCTGCCGGTCCCGTTCCCTGGTCCGTGCCGCCGGCTCCTTCTCAGAAGGAGATGAAGGTGACGAGCTCGCCGACGCGGTCTTCCGGATAGTTCCGGGCGATGTCCGCCTGGCTCAGGATGCCGACAGGGTCGGGGTCCGGCGGCACCGGGCCTGGAACGGGCAGGGGACCGGGCGCCGGATTCGGGTCAGGGACAGGACCAGGAGGGAAGGGATTGGTCGGGTCCGGGGAACCAGACGGCGAACTGGGCCGGGGCGGGAACGGTTCGGGCTCGTGCTGGGGCGGTAAGGTCACGGATTTGCTCCCGGGATTGGTTCGGATCCAATGCTGCGGATGGTAGCCCAGCATACGTCCCGTCAGGAGAACAGGGCGGGACCACCATCCGCAGCCGCGGGCCACTTCCGCACGGGCAGCAGGGTTTTCGCAGCGCTATCTGTCAGAGCACCGCACGGGTACTACGGAAGCCGGCCCAGCCTGCAGTCGATTACGGTCGCCTCCCCGGGCATCTCAAATACGATCCTTTATCAGGACGGGATGGCCGGGGGACTGTCCGTGACGGAGCCCCCGGCTTCGGGAACAGTTTGATGCTGCTGGCTTCGGCGTGAGCGGCTGGAACGGGGGCCAAGTCCTCGGGTCCGCTGTCCGGGGCATCATGATGATGGTGTGGGCGGCGCGAAGCCTGCGCCACGGGGCGCCGGAGGGGAACCCGATAATCCGACGGCCTGTGTTTCACGGAGAGTCTCCGTGCTGGCCGTGGATGGCTGCCACTAAACAGGAGTCGTAAGTCCCCGGACCAAACACGTACTACCGGGACCACCTCTGCTTCATCGCCCTTCCGTCGATGTCCGGATCAGCCAGGTGTCGTCTGCCCGCCGGGACCCGATCAGGCCGGTGCGGAGCCCGCCGACGCAGGGTCCGTTCTGCGCCGGCCGGGCAGGCGGCACACCTTTCGGGTGCCCGCCTGCCCTGACCCACACGATCCTGCTGTCGGTGTCGGTGTTATGAGCCGCCGGCGCCTGCGCCGGCGCTGGTGTTGATCTCGCCGTTGACGCCCTGGGGGAAGAACCCGCCTTCGCGTACTGCCTTGGGGGTGAGGTAGACGATGTTCAGGACCTGTCCGGCGCTGCGGCTGAAGGCGATGCCGTTGGCGTCGGTGGGGACGAGGTTGGCGGTTTGCTTGGTGCCGATGCCCTGGTCGAGGTCGGTGGGTCCGTCGAGGCTGTCCCGGGCGTCGGAGATGGCTTGGGCCGGTGCCTGCAGTCCGAGGGCGTAGAGGGTGGTGCGGATGATGCCGGCGTGGTAGGCCTCGACGGCGAGGATGCCCGCGGCGGCTTCGAGGTAGGTTTTGTTGTCGATCAGCGGGGCCGCACCCTTGTAGGCGGTCACGCCGACGTCCTCGAAAATAAACGCACCCAAGAGGAAGCTGGTTTCATCGGCGAAGGGGTTGAATTTCTGGCCTGCCTTGATCAGGCCCGCGGCCCGTGCTGCGGCGGTGAAGCTGGCCTCCAGATCGATCTGGGGCCGGGACACGGCGGCTGAGCCCAGTGCGGTGCGGAGGAACTTGACATGGGATTCCTCGTCGGCGGCAATTTCCTTGGCGTACTTTTCGATCAGGCTGCCGGGCTTGAAGGGTACCTTCGATCCGCCGGTCACCCCGCCCCGGGTGCCCTTCCCGTCCGTGAGCCTGTCGCTGAGGCCGTGGCCGGTGACGGCGCGCAGGTAGAACTCCGCCTCGAGGTATTCCAGGTTCAGGGCGAAGTTCAGGATCGCCCCGTCACTGGGCGCACCGGCCGCCTTCTCCGAGACGGATGCCTGGGCCGGTGAGCCGGCGATCAGGGCCGCGGCCCCGCCGATTCCTGCGATCCCGGCGGCCCGGAACAATAGGCGCCGGTCCATAGGGTTTTCGGCACTGCGGTTGAGGGCTTCGGCAATGAATTTCTGGTCGAACATCGGTGTGCTCCTGTCATGAGTGCGTTTTTGAGATGATCCGCTGAAGCCGGTGGGCCGTCTTGTTCTAAAAGGGCGGAACAGGACTGGACGGAATAGGTGGTGTTCAGACCCGGTCCTCTGCCCCGCCGACCCAGGCAGGGAGAGGGCGTTTTCAGTAAGCGGCAGCGAAAGATGCCGCAATCCGCTCCAGCGCCTCTTCCTTGGATACACCGAGCATCTCGGCGATCATTCTTACCATCGCCTCGCTCACTCTGCCGAGCGCGACGATGGCCTCAGAGGATCCGTCCGGAACCTCGCCAGCAAGGACGGTGAAGGCGTGCGGGTCGTCGTAGACGAAAGTCGTGAGGATTCCTACGCCCAGACCTAAAAGTTCGTCGGGATTCGGTCGTTTCTCGTTCATCGCCAGTTCTCCTTGAGGTGGGTCGAAGGCGGACAGCTCAGCCGCATCCATGACCTTCGTGTGTAGGGACAGGTGGCCGGGCCTTCGCGCCGGCTGGGATCGTGCCAAAACGGTCCTCCTCCTCCTCCTGCACATCCTGCGCAGGAGGACCGCGTCGGAGTCGAAGAAGTCCGGTAAGGCATTCGAGACGCGCTCCGGCCTGTTTCAGTCGCCGCTGCCACCGCCGTGGCCACCGCTGCCCTCGCGTGGCCCGGACGCCTTCCGAAGCGCGCCCTAGTCGTCACCTGGTCGTTGCGGCGTGGTGCGAAGCGCGCTTTTGCCGGCCTCTATCCCGCCGTTATCGCCCGGATCATGCGAACCGAAGGGCGACCGGCAGGTCGGAATGCTGGTGGGACGGCCCGGCGGACGGAGGGTTTTGGCCGCCGGGCCGCCGGTCCAATTCAGGGCCAGGCAGGCGTCGAGTCGACCTTGTTTCCGGTCGCGGCCGCGGTCCTCGTGCTGAGAACTGTGATCTTGATGGGGTGCGGGGTTGACACTCAGGGGTGGTCGCCTGCCACACGATCGGGGGCGGTTTCGGCGTCGCGGAGTCCCGGTCGACGGTCTGTGCCGGACAGCCGTCCACTGGTCGTTTCAACCGTTGTTCTCTCATGACAATTCCTTCGCTAAATTCTGCGCCGAATACTCTCAGAAGGCCCTGACCTGGTCGATAAAGGTGTTGGGCTAAGGTTCCCCATTTGCCGCGGAACATGCCATGGGACCTTGGTCCTACGACGTCAAAGCCGTTATAGGCGACCTTGGTCCTACGCGACGGAGGATCCATTTCGACGTTGGTCCTAGGACTGCCCGCGGCCGGTCGGGTGCGCTCAATGCCCCCGCACACCGGCCCCAGTGTGCTGCTGCCCACCGGCGCGGAGCGGGCAGTCCCTGCAAGTGCTGCTGGGCTCCTAGGTTTGCACAGGGTCGCTGATGAACCCTGTGAGAGACGAAGTCAGGTATTTGACTGGAGGGTCTGCGATGGCAAGTTCGCGTGGGGAGGCTCGACGCTCCGTCCGTGGAACTGATGCCGGTGCCCGTCGACGAGCCCTGAGTCGGCCGTCCCTGCCTCTGGCCAGACCTCGCGGTCGAAGGAGTACGTGGTGAACGCGCCATTGCAGGTTCCAGCCCGTACGGAGTGTCTGCGGAGCGTGTCTGTGGCGAAGGCTGTTTCGGCGTTCCTGGTTGCCGGCCTGGTCGTGCTCACCGCCGTCGGCTTCGTGTTGGCGCTGGCCCTGCGGCAGACCGCAACCGCAGAGGCCATCGAGCAGGCTCGCCAGTTGACCAGTTTGTCCGGAACGTAAGCAATGACAGAGTCGGGATGCTCGCCGGCGGCGTGCAGTGTTAGCGGATGCTTCTGCTGGTATGCAGGAGTTGCCGGGCGAGGACGCCGTTGGGTGGGTACGAGTGAACTACCACCAACGCGCGGTTGAGACGCCGTGCCAACGGCGCTTCCTCTCTCATTTTAGCATTGTCCGCTGACCGATCTCCCTCCCGGCAGTCCCGCGGCCGGGGGCAGCACTGCTCCTTACATTTGCCTGAAGCTACGCGCGGCTACCCGTCCTGCAAACGGCTAGGCAGGTCCCACGGACGCTCATATCCCCCAGTCCTAACAACGGAGCGGGCCGAATAGCGCTGCGAAAACAGAGCCAAATACCGCTGCGATTCACATTCGACACTCCTGACGCCATGTGAAAAACGGCATGACCGTCTCAGTAATCGATCGTATTTGAGGTGCCCGGGGTGCGGGCCGGCCGTCCATACGTCTCGTCCATAGACGCCGGTTCTGATACATGGATAGCGGACTCGTGTGAATCGCAACGGCATCTGGCGCTCATCTAATAACGCCATTTGCCGCAACCAGTACTGTAGGCTCCGATGCGAACCTTGGGGGACTGATGCTGAACTACTTTCGCGAGGCGCAAGAGGCAAGATTCGCGACCTCTGCGAATCTATGGCTATGTCTCTGCTGGCTTCGTGGTTGCAGCCGGACTATGGGTGTTTGCCGGACTTGCGCCGGTATGGATTTCCTGGACGATCCTCGCCGTTTCTTGCGTTGTGGACGCTTTCCTGACCAGAAGGTGGATCAGAGACCACGCACTCAAAGCTTATCGAGGCGTCCTGCCCGGCTGACTTCGCTCCGGGCAGAGGGCTCCCGGGCAACGGGCAGTGCAAGGACAGTGGCTGCCGCGGCCGCCATGGAGACAAACGGGGGAAGCTATGAACAACCGTCCTGCAGGCCGCACGGGGAAGCCATCGGCACTGTCTGTCGTCCATCTTGTCCTCAGCCTCGGCGCCTTGGTTACAATAAGCTTCGCGGCCATACTGTGGAATCCGATCGACGAAGAATTCGTCAATCGCGCCGACGACGCGGGTTGGGATACGACTATGCTCCTACCTCACCAAATGGAACTCTCGCTATTCGTCAACGCGTCAGTTCTTGCAACTTTAGCCGTCGTCGTGACCTCTTTCTTTGGCGTGATGGCCTCACGCCGGCGGGCCAAAGTCGCCCACGGAGCAAATCCTCTGGCCACCGTCTGACCTGTCCTGCCCGCGGAGCAGTCGCTCTCTGTCCCCTGCCAACGGAGATATAGGATGGCGGCCGTCATCTGAATGCGACGGCCGTACAGGTCGAGCCCGAGTCGCTCTTCAACTTCCGCCTGGTGTTTGTGGAAGTCGGTGGCCGACCCCGTTTCGACGAATCCTGCGCGCGCATAGAAAGGCTTGTTCCAGGGGACGTCGGCGTAGCTTCAGGTTGTGCGTAAACGGTCGTTCATGCGAGGGCCGAAAGGGCACTTCTCCATGTATCGTTGACTATCGTTGTATATCGTTCACCGTTCACGGTTCAGGTTCACGGAGGAGAGCATGATGCGTAATTCATACCCGGCGGGCGGATTCGGGGGCCCCAACATCGACGGCATGTGGCAGGCCGTTGAGGAGCTGCGTTCAAGGTTTGAGAAGCGCTCGGGCACCCGCGCGGGTCGAGGCGAGGTGCGGTCGGCGATACTGGCTCTGCTCGCGGAGCGGCCAATGCACGGCTACCAGATCATCCGTGAAATCGAGGAGCGCAGCAGTGGCAGCTGGAAGCCGAGTGCCGGCTCCGTCTACCCAACGCTTCAGCTGCTGGCCGATGAGGGGTTCATCAGTGCCGAGGAATCCAACGGCCGCAAGATCTACTCGCTGACCGAAGCAGGCCGGGAAGAGGTGGCGGGTGCCGATGCGTCAGCGCCATGGGAGTCAACGGGTCCGGGGTCAGGCACAGGGTTCGCGGCGCTGCCCAAGGCTGGCATCGAGCTCGCGCAGGCCGCGTCCCAGGTGGGTCGCACAGGCTCCCCGAAGCAGGTGCAGGAGGCCGTAAAGGTGCTCGACGAGGCACGTCGTCGGCTGTACTCGATCCTCGCCCAGGACTGACGAGGGTGACGTCGGTTCGCCGGGACCGGGCAGATCCGGTAACCGGCGCCGGGAACACCCGTGCCCGTTACCGTCGCATCCTGCGTTTCGCCGCGTGGCATCTCGCGGTGACGTGGTGGTTTGAGCTGTTCCTGCCTCGCATCGGGCTGGCCGGGATTGCCGAACGCGCCCGGGCCAAGAGGATGCGGCGCTTCGCGCAGCGCTTCCATGTGCTCGCAGTGGACCTTGGCGGTCTAATGATCAAGGTTGGTCAGTTCCTGTCGTCCAGGCTCGATGTGCTCCCGCCGGAGATCACCGCTGAACTGGAAGGGCTGCAGGACGAGGCGCCCCCCGTCCCGTTCCCAGCAATCCGTGCCCTTGCCGAGGCGGAGCTGGGTGCGCCTTTGGACCGGGTGTTCGCCTCGGTGGATGAGACGCCAATCGCCGCCGCATCCCTCGGGCAGGCGCACCGGACCCAACTTCTTCGCACCGATGCCGCCGACACCGGTCTCGAAAATGTAGTGTTGAAGGTGCAGCGACCGGGCATCGACGTGATTGTCGACGTCGATCTGGCCGCGTTACGCAAAGTTGGCGGCTGGCTCAGCCGCGTGCGCCTCGTGTCCGATCGTGCTGACATTCCCGCACTGGTCGAAGAGTTTGCGCAGACCAGCCTCGAGGAAATCGACTACCTCCATGAAGCGGCGAATGCAGAGCGCTTTGCCGCTGATTTCGACGACGACGACAGAGTGATCGTGCCTGACGTCGTCTGGGAGCGGAGCAGCCGCCGCGTGCTCACCCTGGAAGATGTTACGGCGATCAAGATCACGGACTTGGCGGCCCTTGTTGCGGCTGGCATCGATCCCGTGCAGGTTGCCCCGGTCTTCGCGTCGGTGATGTTCGACCAGATATTCACGACGGGCTTCTTCCACGCCGATCCGCATCCCGGCAATATCTTTGTCACTCCGAATGCCGATTCATCCGCACAGCGCCCATGGAAGCTGACGTTCATCGACTTCGGCATGATGGGAGAGGTGCCGCCCAAGACACGCAGTGGCCTGCGGAAGCTGCTGATCGCAGCCGCCGCGCGTGACGGTAAGGGGTTGGTGACAGCGATCAGAGACGTGGGTGTGCTGGTGCCGTCGGCCGACACGGTCGAGCTTGAGCGGGCCATGACGCACCTCTTCGCCAGGTTTGGCGGGATGGGCTTCGCCGAGCTTCGTGAGGTGGACCCCCGGGAGTTCCGTGACTTTGCACTGGAGTTCGGTGACGTGGTTCGCTCGTTGCCCTTTCAGTTGCCGGAGAACTTCCTGCTCATCATCCGCGCGATGTCACTGACGTCGGGTGTGTGCAGCTCGCTGGACGCCCGGTTCAATCTGTGGGACTCGGTCGAACCCTATGCGGCGCAGCTGCTGCGCGACGAGCGCGGCAACATCGTGCAGGACGCTGTTCAGCAAGCGCTCGACGCCGCCGGCGTCGCCTTGCGTCTGCCGAAACGATTGGATGGGCTTCTCACCCGAATCGAGGACGGTTCGCTATCGGTGGCCAACCCGCGCCTCGAACGGCAGGTGGCACGGCTTAGCCGCATGGCGCAGCGGTCGGTATCGGCGCTGGTGTTCGGAGCCCTGCTCATCGCAGGTTCCCTGGTCCGAGCGGACGACACGGTGCTCGGCAGCGTGCTGATGATCGCGTCGGTGGTTCCTCTGCTGCATGGCCTGTGGGTAGGGCGCCGCGGCCTCTAAATGAGCCGGTGAGCCGAAACCCGGCTAGCCCAGCGTCAAAAACGCTCCCCCACGCCCGTTGACCAACTTTGATATCGACTTCGAGTTCAGACTGCCAGAGCCAAGTTTTCGCCCGTAGCGCCACTGTTCGGCACTCCGGCGCCCAACGACCAGCCTCTACGACCTAACTCCGTCAGCTCTGGCTAATAAGCTGCCGTCGCGCAGGACGGCACTGCAGAGCGGGCGTCCAACTCATTTTCATCGCGACCAATTCCGCCTCCGGCGACCCGGGCATAGCCAAAGCCATCAAAGACTGGAAAGCCTGTATGAACGAAACGCCATACTCCTCTTACAGGCCTCCGATGCAGGAAAAGCCGCGGGGGCAGGAGGAGTTTAGGATCGCCGTGACCGACGCTGTCTGCCGGGACAGGACCGGGTTCCACCCCGCGCTCGACAAAATCCTGGAAAGATACCTGACGCGCATGCAGCAACTTGCACCGGAAATCGAGAAGGTCCAAGAGATCCGGCGCAACGCCGCCGCAAACGCGTCAGCACTCGGCGCCGCCGCATCCAAATAGCGCGCTGCGGCGAAATACCGACGGCGTCCTGTCAGATTGGGGTGACAAGACGCCGTCCGGCCGAGAGCTGGGTCGCTGCACCCCCCAACCTGCAGCGCATAGCGTTTGAGGTCGACGATCTGATCCGGGTGGAGACCCAGGCGCAATCGATGCGATGCGCCGTCATATGGACCTTCTCCCTTCTCAAAACCCGATTCAGGACCCTCGGTCGACTGCACCTATTCGAGAACCATTTGTGAGAGTCATGAAGCATGGTGTTTTTCCATGAGCCGCATGGCTGTGAATCGCGACGGTAAATGGCGTCGTTTTAGCTGCGGTAAATGGCATCCAGTGGCGCAGGGCCGGATGCCCGACGCTTTGCTGTCGATCGAAACACCGCGACCGCTTGTTGGGCGGCTGGGCTGAGCCTGCGGTTGGCGAGGTTGGCAAGCAGGATCCTGCGCTTGGGGGAGCCGGCGAGGGGGACGGCAACGACGTCGGCGCGGAGCGCGCTCAGTGCCAACTGCGGGGCTAAGGCGATACCGATGCCGATGCCGGCGGCAACCATGCCCTGCGTCTCCTGGTAGTCGTTAGCAGCGAAAGCGATGCGCGGCTCGAAGCCGGCGTCATGGCAGACGCGGCGGAGGACATCCGCCACAGGGTGTTCGTCGCGCACTACCCATTCCTGGTCCCTCAAGGTATCGATCCGTACGGATTGCCGCTTCGCAATGGGGTGATCGCGTTGCACGAGCAGCACTGTGGGGTCGTACATCAGCCTGACCAGGGTCAAATTTTCATCCTCGATCTGTTGCCAGGGGTAGTCCCACAGCAGTGTCAGTTCGATGTCCCGCCGGTACAGCCGGTCCAGCAGGCCGTCCCGACGGGCACTGATGAAGGCCGGAGGGGCGAAGTCAGAGGAACGGTGTGCCGCTCACCGTTCCGCAAACGGAACCGCAGAACCGCCATTTCAGGCTGCGATTTAACCGCCAAACGAAGTTAACAGTCACAACGGTATGCCGCTCACCGTTCCGCAAACGGAACCGCAGAACCGCCATTTCAGGCTGCGATTTAACCGCCAAACGAAGTTAACAGTCACAACGCCACCCTTTACATGACTTAGAATAAATCACGGGTTAAGTGACATCTTCAGTTTCCAGCGGGATTCGGAATCACGCTGTCACTTAAACGAACGTATAAATAACAGAGGAGAACTCCTGTGCTCGTCGGATACATGCGCGTCTCGAAGGCCGACGGGTCCCAGACCACGGACCTGCAGCGCGACGCACTCCTCGCCGCCGGGACCGATCCGGAGGCCATGTACGAAGACAGGGCCTCCGGGAAGAAGGATGACCGGCCGCAGCTGGCCGCCTGCCTCAAAGCCCTGCGGCACGGCGATTCCCTGGTCGTCTGGAAACTCGACCGGCTCGGCCGGGACCTTCGCCACCTGGTCAACATCGTCCACGACCTGACCGAACGTGGCATCGGGCTCAAGGTCCTCACCGGCCAGGGCGCAGCTATCGACACCACCACCGCCTCCGGCAAACTCGTCTTCGGAATCTTCGCCGCCCTCGCCGAGTTCGAACGCGAACTCATCTCCGAACGCACCCTCGCGGGCCTCGCCTCCGCCCGGGCCCGCGGCCGGAACGGCGGCCGCCCGTTCAAGATGACCGCGGCCAAGGTCCGGCTCGCCATGGCCTCCATGGGCCAGTCCGGTACCAAAGTCAGCGACCTCTGTCAGGAGCTGGGAATCACACGCCAGACCCTATACCGGCACGTATCACCCACCGGGGAACTGCGCCCGGACGGCGCAAAGCTGCTCTCCAAAAACTGAGCTGCCCTGGTGAAAAAGAAGGATCGGCGGGCGCTCTATCGGACTGAGTGAAAACGATTCGGTGCCCGGGTACGGCCGCCCAGCCGGGACTTCTGACGTGCGGGGCTAATTCTGAATCCGAGATCAGGAGTTCTCCTGCTACCTGATGTTGTGTTCTCCGGGGTTCGATAACCAAGGAGCTGAGACGACTGGTCTGGTTCTCGGGGAGCGGCGTTGCGGGCGGCCTGGCGTTCGGGATCTTGCGCTGCCCTGATCGGTCCCACGTTCCCGGGGACCACTGGCTCGGCCGTGCACTTCATCGACTATTCACCGGGTCCGGGGGGCGGTCGCTATGGGGCGTCGGAGTGGCCCGGCCGGTGAGGCGCGAGCGGTGCGATGTGCACCGTACAGTTGGCTGCGATTGCTTCTCTGTCCGCGGCGGGCACGTCGTCGGTGAGGATGACGTCTGTGAAATCGCTGACGGGGGCGAAGTGGTGCAGGGAGGTGCGGCCCACTTTGCTGCCGTCCATCATCAGAATCCGTCGCGTGCCGGCTTTGAGCATGGCGCGCTTCATGAAGACAATGTCCTGTTCCTGGTGGTAGGTCATCTCGGAGCCCATGGTCGAGGTTGACTGGAACACTATGTCCACGGCGTAGGAGTTCACCGAACTGTCGGTAGGCAGCCCGATAAACGAGTCGTGTGTCCGTGAGTACTGGCCGCCGATGACAATAAGACGGATGTCGTTGTTTTCTCGCAGTGCCTCGAGGGCCTGTCGGTAGTTCGTGAGGACAGTCAGGGGGCCGGTCTTGTTCAGCAGGCGCGCCAGCGCGAGAACGGTTGTGGAGTCGTCGAGCATGACGGACATGCCGGCCTCTACGAACTCCAGCGCCTTGTGGGCCAGCGCGGTCTTGGCCTGGGCCTGCATCTGCATGCGTATTTCGGAGCTGGCTTCGAACACCGTTGACGGCAGCGCGGAAACTCCTCCATGGACTTTACGCAGAACTCCGCGCCCGGCCAGGTCGTCGATGTCGCGGTGAACGGTCATGAGGCTGACGCCGGCGAGGGTTGCCAGTTCGGCGGCAGTGGCGAACCCCGCTCCGACCACGTGCTCGACGAGTTTCTGCTGGCGGCGTGCCCGGGGCTTCTTCAAAGCAGTCGTCTCGTTCATCGGCTCGCCTTCGCCTTGGATATCGTTCCCGGCCCCTGTCGGGGTTCATTGCGGCTGGGCATCCATTCAGGATATCCTGTCCGCCGCTGTGAAAAGCATACAGCTTTAGTGATCAAATTCACATTCTTTCTGTTACTCTTGTCACATCGCCAGCGGTCCGGGATGGTCGGCCGCCTCACAGCTCACCCCGAGAAAGGGAATTCAATGAAGAACTTCTACACCCGAGCCGCCGCCGTTGCTTTGGCGGCCATGGCAACCGTGGCGGCCCTGGCGGGCTGTTCCACACCCCAGGGCACGGGCGGCGCCGGCGGTGACGCCTCCAGCGCCAAGATCGCGTTCCTGATGCCGGACATCGCCTCGACCCGTTACGAACTGTTCGACAAGCCGCTGTTCGAGGCGAAGGTCAAGTCGCTGTGTTCGGGTTGTTCGGTCATCTATTCCAATGCCAATGCCAGCGCCGCGAAGCAGCAGGAGCAGGCGAACTCCGCCCTGGCCCAGGGGGTAAAGGCGATCGTGATCGACCCTGTTGACTCGGCGGCGGCGGCCACCATCGTCAACACCGCGAAGGCACAGAACGTCCCGGTCATCGCCTATGACAGGCCGATCCCTTCGGTTCCGGCCAGCTACTACGTGTCCTTTGACAACGAGAAGATCGGTTCCCTGATCGCCCAGTCCCTGGTGGACCACTTGAAGAAGACCAATGCCACGGGCGGGCTGCTTCAGGTCAACGGTTCCCCCACGGATGCGGCCGCAGGGTTGATCAAGAAGGGCATCCACACCGCGGTGGACGCCAGCGGTTTCAAGCTGCTGGCCGAATTTGACACCCCGGGCTGGGAACCTACCAAGGCGCAGGACTGGGTCAGCGGCCAGATCACCCAGTTCCCGGGAAAGATCGCCGGCGTTGTGGCTGCCAATGACGGTACCGGCGGCGGCGCGATTGCCGCGTTCAAGGCCGCCGGGCTCAACCCGGTACCGCCCGTGACGGGCAACGACGCCGAGCTTGCAGCGGCCCAGCGGATCATCGCCGGGGATCAGTACAACACCATCTCCAAGCCGATCAAGATCGTTGCCGAAGCGGCCGCGGACATCGCCTACAAGTTTGCCAAGGGTGAAAAGCCCGAGGGCAAGGCCACGTTGTTTGACACCCCGTCGGAGCTGTTCGTCCCGACCGTGGTCACGATCGACAACCTCAACGAGGCCCTGGTGACCAGCGGCATCCTGAAGGTCTCCGACCTCTGCACGCCGACCTACGCTGCAGCCTGCGCCAAGGCCGGCATCAAATAACAGGGAAATGGTGCCCCGCCCGTTCGGCGGGGCACCCATCCGCCGAACGCACCACGATTACTGCTTAGAGGATCACATGTCTTCAACACCCACCACACCCGGCGACGGGGCCGGAACGCCGCTTCTGTCTTTGCGCGGCATCAACAAATCCTTCGGCGCCGTCGCCGCGCTCATGGAAATCGATCTGGACGTGGCCGCAGGGGAGGTCGTCGCCATCGTCGGGGACAACGGTGCCGGCAAATCAACGCTGGTCAAAGTGCTCTCCGGAGTGCATGCCCCCGACTCCGGGACCATCGCCTTCGAGGGCAACGACGTAACCATCCCCACCCCGATGGCCGCCCTGCACCTGGGCATCGCCACCGTCTTCCAGGACCTTGCCCTCTGCGACAACCTCACCGTCGTCGACAACCTCTTCCTTGGCCGCGAAATCTCACCGCTGCGGCTGAACGAAGTCGAAATGGAAACCCGGTCCTGGGAACTGCTGAAGCAGCTCTCCGCCAAGATTCCCTCGCTGCGCACGCAGGTCGCCTCCCTCTCGGGCGGGCAACGCCAGACCGTGGCCATCGCACGGTCCCTGCTCGGGGAGCCCAAAATCGTCATTCTGGACGAACCCACCGCCGCCCTCGGCGTAGCCCAGACCGCTGAAGTGCTGAACCTGGTGGAGCGGCTGCGCGAAAGAGGGCACGGCGTCATCATGATCAGTCACAACATGGCCGATGTGCAGGCCGTCGCCGACCGCGTCGCCGTGCTCAGGCTTGGCCGCAACAACGGCGTCTTCAACGTCAGTGACGTCTCAGCGGAAGACCTCATCGCCGCCATTACCGGGGCGACGGACAACGTCGTTTCCCGCCGGTCCGCCACACGCGGGGCACCCGGAACTTCCACACCCAGCGAGGAGAACCTGGCACAATGAACAGCAAAACCGCACCCACGCCCCAGATCCGGCCGCTGGACCTGCAGGACGAACGGCTTCAGGACCGCACCGGACTCAAGGGACAACTCAAGGCCTTCGTGGACAGAACCCGCTCCGGCGACCTCGGCGTCCTGCCCGTCGTGGCGGGGCTCATCGTTATCTGGGCCGTCCTTCAAAGCCTGAACCCCATCTTCCTCTCCAGTGCCAACCTCGTGAACCTCGCCATGGAAAGCTCCGCGGTCGGAATCATCGCCCTCGGCATCGTCGGCGTCCTCCTCGTCGCGCAGATCGACCTGTCCGTCGGTTCCGTCAGCGGCCTGTCCGCGGCCGTCGTCGCCGTGACCGTCGTCAACCTGGGCTGGCCCGTCTGGCTCTCCGTCCTGGCCACGGTGGCCCTGGGCGCGGTCATCGGCTGGGTCTACGGACAGATCTTCAACCGCTTCGGTGTGCCCAGCTTCGTCATCACCCTCGCCGGCCTGCTGGGATTCCTTGGCCTGCAGCTGTACGTTCTCGGAGCCAAGGGCTCCATCAACCTTCCCTTCGATTCGGCCCTGGTCTACTTCGCCCAGCTCGCCTTCGTGCCGCCGTGGCTTTCCTATATCCTCGTCCTCGCCGCAGCCGGCGGACTGTTCGCCACCGACTACCTCCACGCCCGGGCCCGCCGCACCGCAGGGCTGTCATCCATGTCACTGCAGAGCATGATCCCCCGCAGCGTCCTGTTGCTGCTGGTCCTGGGCTTGGTCGTCTGGTACCTGAACCAGACCCGCGGCGTGGGCTGGATGTTCGTCTTCTTTATCGCCCTGATACTGGCCATGAACTACCTGCTGAAGCGGACCAAATGGGGCCGGTCCGTCTACGCGGTCGGAGGCAACGCCGAAGCGGCCCGCCGTGCCGGCATCAACGTCAAAGCCGTGTACACCTCGGTCTTCGTCACCTGCTCCACCCTGGCCGCGGTCGGCGGACTGCTGGCCGCCGCACGCCTGGCCGCGGCCAACCAGGGCAGCGGCGGCGGAGACGTCAACCTGAACGCCATCGCCGCCGCCGTCATCGGCGGCACCAGCCTCTTCGGCGGCCGGGGAAGCGCCTTCTCCGCCCTCCTGGGCATCGTCGTCATCCAGTCAATCTCCAGCGGACTGACCCTGCTGAACCTGGACTCCTCGTTCCGGTTCATGGTCACCGGCGTCGTGCTGCTGCTGGCCGTCATGCTCGACTCCGTCTCCCGCCGCTCCCGCACCTCGCACGGCAGGGCGTGACCCCGCAATCCGCGGGCAACACATCGACAGCACGAAGGAAGGTTCGGACATGGCGGTCATCTGCGTTGACGCCGGTACCACGATGATCAAAGCCGTCGGGTACGACGAGGACGGGACCGAGGTCGTGGTCCTCCGCCAGGCCACAGCCTTGGCCCGCCCCCGGCCCGGGTGGGCGGAGCAGGACATGCTTTCGGTCTGGGACGCCGTGGTCTTCACCGTCCGCGGCGTCGCCGCCCGGCTCCAGTCCGAGGTCGACTATCTGGCCATCACCGCCCAGGGCGACGGCGCGTGGCTCGTCGACTCCCACGGGGCGCCCACCGGTCCGGCCATCCTGTGGAACGACGGCCGCGGCGTGGACATCCTCTCCGCCTGGACACATGCCGGGGTCCTTGAGCGGGCCTTCCCCATCAACGGCTCGCTGACATCCTCGGGAATGCCCAACGTCATCCTCAGCTGGCTGCGGCAAAACGATCCGGACAGGCTCGACCGCTCGCACGCGTCCCTGACCTGCGGAGGATGGGTCTTCGCCCAAATGACCGGCGAATTCGCGGTCGACGAGTCCGACGCGGCCGCCCCCTTCATGGACATCCGCACCCGCCAGTACTCCCCGGAGCTGCTGCGCCTCTACGACATGGAATGGGCACAGGCGTTGCTGCCGCCCATCCGCGACGACCGCCACCGGGTGGCGGAGCTCACCGCTCACGCCGGGGCCCTTCTCGGTCTTCCGGCCGGGCTGCCGGTCGTGATGTCCTCATATGACATAGCCTCCACCGCTATCGGCGTCGGCGCCGTCACTCCCGGCCAGGCCTGCTGCATCCTGGGCACAACACTGTGCACCGAAATCATCACCGACCAGCTCCGGATCAGCGACCCGGCCGCCGGCCTGAACATTGCCCCGGGACTGCCGGGACTGATCCTGCGCTCCTTCCCCACACTCGCCGGCGGCGAGGTCATCCAGTGGGCCTGTGAGCTGCTGGGAATCGAGGACCCTGACGCGCTCACGCACCTCGCCTCGACGTGCGGGCCCGGCGCGGGGGGTCTGATGTTCCTGCCGTACTTTTCCCCCGCGGGTGAGCGGGCGCCGTTCCTGGATCCGCTGGCGCGCGGGACGTTCCTGGGGATGTCCTTCGAGCACCGGCGCGAACACATCGCCAGGGCTGTTCTGGAAGGACTCACCCTGGTCATCCGGGACTGCCTCACCGCCTCCGGAGACTCCCCCACGGAACTGCGGGTCTGCGGCGGAGGAGCAGCCAGCGCGCTGTGGCTGCAGATGATCGCCGACGTCACCGGCATCCCGGTGCTGCGGTCCACGGACACCGAGGTCGGAGCCAAAGGAGCATTCCTGATCGGACTCGTCGCCACCGGCCGCGCCGGCAGCGTGCAGGAAGCAGCCCCCTCGTATATACGGATCCGGGACACTTTCGCACCGGACCCGTCCCGGGCGGCCTTCTACAGCGGACTCTACGAAGACTTCCTGGCCCTGCGGCACGTGACCAGGCAGGCCTGGCCCCGCCTGGCCATGATGCGGCAGCACTCCACGGAAAACAGCCGGCCGGACACGGTCCCGGCCCACAACCCAGCGCCAGCTGCCGACGCCCCGGGTGGCCCGCCGTCTCCCGGCGCCGCGCCGCGAACCAGCCACGGGCCAGAGAGAAGCATATGAACGACCAGCCAAACTCCATCGACGACGTGTGGGTGGGAATCGATCTGGGGACCCAAAGCGTCCGCGTCCTTGCTGTCACCGGCACCGGCGAGGTGATCGGTTCCGGCAGCCGCCCGCTGACCAGCCACCGGGACGGCGCCCGCCACGAGCAGAACCCGGAACAATGGTGGGAGGCGGTCGCCGGAGCAGCCAACGACGCCCTCCGGGATGTCCCCGCCGCGGCGGTACGGGGGGTCGCCGTCGACGCGACCTCCGGCACGATCCTGCTCATGGACCGGGACGGCCGGCCCCTGACGCCGGGGCTCATGTACGACGACGGACGCGCCGCAACGGAGGCCGCCCGCGTCAACGATGCCGGGGCCGACGTCTGGGGCGAACTGGGCTACCAGCGGATGCAGCCGGCCTGGGCCCTGCCGAAGCTTCTCTGGCTGCTGCGCGAGCATCAGGACAAGGTCCCCGGCGCCCGGCTGGCCCATCAGAACGACTTCATCAACCGGCAGCTCACGGGCCATGATGTCCCCACCGACCTGAGCAATGCCCTCAAAACAGGGGCACACCTGATTCAGGAAAAGTGGCCCGAGGAACTCATGCAGGACCTCGGGGTCCCGGCAGGGGTCCTTCCGGACCTCGTCCGCATGGGCACCCGGATCGGGTCCGTCAGCAGCGCGGCCGCCGCGGCCACCGGCATCCCCGCCGGCACCCCGGTCATCGCCGGTGCCACCGACGGCTGCGCCGCCCAGCTGGGCGCCGGGGCACTGAAAGCCGGCAGCTGGAACTCCGTACTCGGCACAACACTGGTGCTCAAAGGCGTCACCCGGGACCTGATCCAGGACCCCCTGGGCGTCGTCTATTCGCATAAGGCCCCCAACGGCGACTGGCTCCCCGGCGGCGCCTCCAGCACCGGAGCCGGCGCCATCACCCGGGACTTCTCCGGCCAGGACCTGGCCCGGCTTGAGCGTCAGGCCAGAGCCTATGAACCCGCCGGCGTCCTCGCCTACCCGCTCGTGTCCCGCGGTGAACGCTTCCCTTTCCTCGCCCCCGGCGCGGAAGGATTCATCCTCGGGACCCCCGCCACCGACGGCGAACGGTACGCCGCAGTCCTGCAGGGCATCGCCTACATTGAACGGCTCTGCTTCGACTACCTCGACCTCCTGGGCGCACCCCTGCACGGCGAGCTGATCCTGACCGGCGGAGCCACCAAAAGCGAGTACTGGTGCCAGCTGCGCGCAGACATCCTGGGCCGTCCCGTGACGTTGCCGCAGAACGCGGAGCCGGCGTTGGGCATGGCCGTCCTCGCGGCCTCCCCGGGGCGGCAGACCGCCGACGTGGCCGCGGAGATGGTGCGGATGCGGCGGAGAATCGATCCCCGGGACGGATCCACCGGCAGGTACGACGCCTCCTACCTGGACCTTGTGAAGGAGCTCGAACAACGCGGCTGGCTCCCGGAAGCCGTCGCCGCACACGCACGTGAAAGGACAAACGCATGACCGATCTCATCCTCGTCCGGCACGGCGAGACCATCTGGCACGCGGAAAACCGGTACGCCGGCCGCAGCGACATCGACCTGACGCCCCGCGGCCTGGAGCAGGCATCCCAACTCGCCCGCTGGGCAGAAACCGCGGGACTGACCGGCATCTGGGCCTCGGACCTTAGCCGGTCCCGCCGGACCGCCGAAGGCTGCGCCGAGGCCACAGGCCACGAACTGAGGATCGACCCGCGGCTGCGCGAGCTCGACTTCGGCGACGGGGAGGGCCTGACCGGCGCCGAGATGGAAGCCACATTCCCCAAGGCCCGCAAAGCCTTTCAAACCGATCCCGCCGCGTCCCCGCTGCCCGGCGGCGAAGACCCTTTCAAGGCCGCTGAACGGTTCGTGCAGTGTCTGTACGACATAGCGGAGGAACAGCCGGACGGCCGTGTCCTGGTCGTCGCCCACACCACCGCCATCCGGCTCACTCTGTGCCGGCTCCTGGGTATCCCCCTCGGCGGATACCGGCGGGTTTTCCCGTCCCTCCGCAACTGCGCCCTGACCACGATCCGTCTTCAGGGCCAACAGGCCGGCCTGCTCGAATACAACGCATCCGCCGGGCCGCTGACTGAACCATCCGCAGCCGGACCGCCTGCTGCGTCCCCGGCATCCTGACCAAACCAGACCTAGGAGTTCCACATGACAACCCGCATCCTCGCCGCAGGAGACCACTTCGTCCTGAACCGCCTCCTCATCGACGCCGTAGAACGCGAAGTAGCCGACGGCGTCGAATTCACCGAAATGACGCTCCCGTGGCCGCTGACCCCGTTTGGCCGGGTCGCCGAAGTGGACGAAGCCTCCGGAACCGAAGAACAGCTGATCGAGTCGCTCCGCGGCGTCGAAATCTGCATCACGCAGATGGCGCCGCTGACCGAAACGATCCTCCAGGCCTGCCCGGACCTGAAACTGTTCTGCATCAGCCGCGGCGGACCGGTCAACGCAAACCTGGAAGCAGCCACCCGCCACGGCGTCGCCGTCACCTCCGCACCCGGACGCAACGCCGCCGCCACCGCCGAACACACCCTGGGCATGATGCTGGCAGCCATCCGCCGCATCCCCCAGACCAACGCCGACCTGTCCGCCGGAACCTGGCGGGGCGACTACTACACATACGACAACGTCGGTCCCGAGCTTGAAGGCAGCACGATCGGCCTCGTTGGCTACGGTGCCATCGGCAGCCGCGTAGCGCGCATGCTCAAAGGATTCGGCGCTGAGGTCCTGGTCCACGACCCCTACGTCACCGCCGACCTTCTGGCAGGAAACGCCGAAAAGGTGGGACTGGACGAACTGCTCTCCCGCAGCCTGGTGGTAAGCCTGCACGCCCGCGTGACCCCGGAGACCACCAAAATGATCGGCGCCGCACAGATCGCCGCCATGCCCGCAGGATCCATCATCATCAACTGTGCCCGCGGGGCGCTGCTGGACTACGACGCCCTGTGCGACGCCCTCGACTCGGGCCACCTGTTCGGGGCCGCATTCGACGTATTTCCCGAAGAGCCCATCCCCGCAGGCTCGCGCCTCCTCACCACCCCCAACATCGTCATGACCCCCCACCTGGCCGGCGCCAGTAAACAAACGGCTGCCAAAGCCGCAACGATCATCGCCGGAGACGTCGGACGGTACCTCCGCGGGGAACCCCTGGCCCACTGCGCCAACCCCGACGCCCTCCGCCCAGCTAACAAATAACCGTCGTCGGCAGCGAGCCCGAGCACGCAGACGCTTTACAGCCGCAGCCGTCCGCACCAGGGCCGGCCTGGCCCTGGGCTGGAGGGAATTCGTCGGCGACGCCGGCCGCTCCGTCTCCCTCGAGCACTTCGGCGCCTCGGCGGACTACAAGCGCCTCTTCAAGGAATTCGGCATCACCGCGGAGGCAGTCGCCGCCGCCAAGGAATCCCTCGCCAGCCTCCCATCCTGATCCACCCGCGGGTCCACGTACCCCCTGTTCACGGACCCAGACTTCCAGGAGTTATGACATGACTACCACCCCCAGCTCTTCCCCCACTCAAAAGCTGTCCGACGCCGGCGTCTCCATCTGGCTCGATGACCTCTCCCGCAACCGCCTGAACACCGGCAGCCTGCGCAGGCTGATCGAAGAGAAGAACGTCGTGGGTGTCACCACGAACCCGAGCATCTTCCACGCCGCCATCACCACCGGCCACGACTACGACGCCAAGATCACGGAACTGGCAGCAGCCGGCGCCGACGTCGAGACGGCCGTCTTCGCGATCACCACGGCCGACGTCGCCGATGCCTGCGATCTCTTCGCCCCGGTGGCCGCCGCCACGAAGGGCGTCGACGGACGCGTTTCCATCGAGGTGGACCCCCGCCTCGCCTGGGACACCGAGGCCACCATTGCGGAGGCCAAGGAACTCCACGGCCAGGTCAACAAGGAAAACGTCCACATCAAGATCCCCGCCACCCTGGAAGGCCTGGGCGCCATCACCGCGACCCTGTCGGCCGGCATCAGCGTGAACGTCACCCTGATCTTCTCCCTTGAGCGGTACCGCGCCGTCATCAACGCCTTCCAGTCCGGCCTGGAGCAGGCCAAGGAAAACGGCCACGACCTCTCCCGGATCCACTCGGTGGCGTCCTTCTTCGTCTCCCGCGTGGACTCCGAAATCGACAAGCGCCTCGACGCGATCGGCACCGACGAGGCCCGGGCCCTGAAGGGCAAGGCCGGCGTCGCCAACGCCCGCCTGGCCTACCAGGTCTACGAGGAACAGTTCTCCACCGAGCGCTGGGCGCTCCTGGCCGACGCCGGCGCGCTCCCGCAGCGCCCGCTGTGGGCCTCGACCGGCGTGAAGGACCCGGCCTACCCGGACACCCTGTACGTCACCGAACTCGTGGCCCCCGGCGTCGTGAACACCATGCCGGAGAAGACCCTCGACGCGACGTTCGACCACGGTGTGGTCACGGGCGACACCGTCACCCGAGGCTACGACAACGCCAACGCCACACTCAACGCCCTCGACGCACTCGGCATCTCCTACAACGACGTTGTCGCGGTGCTGGAGGCCGAGGGCCTGGACAAGTTTGTGGCCAGCTGGAAGGAACTGCTGGGTGACGTCGAGACGGCACTCAATCAGGCCACGGCCGATGACTAAACCACGCAAGGCATCAGAAACTTCACTCGCCGGTGGCAGATGACAGCAGACCCAGCACATCTGTCCTGACAGATATGGCTGACAAACAAGCAACCTGGCGGCCGCCTCTGTGTTTTCGACACGGGCTATGCACTCATACCTAAGACGATCCTCTGTTCCATCACCTAGTGGAACACCGGGTGGTATTCACTCTCGTTGGCGACATCGCCGGCGGTGCAGAGGACTTTGGACATCCGTGCAGTCGACTTCGGAAAATGACATCGCCTTGTCTCGGGTCAACGTCTTGCAACCCTCATGTTGAAAGACCAGTGGGAGCAGATGCGGCGACCACTCCCTCGACGGCCCTTCGGACCAGGTTCGAGGCTTTCAGGTTCTGCCGACGAGGCTTCTGTCGTGTGGCGGCGGAGCTGCGCTGGGGTCGCCATCGATCGTGTACACGACCTTGGAGGTGTCGGTGAACTGGTCGATGTCTTCCAATGTGATGTTCAGGGCCGCGGAGCGGTTCCGCAGATGCTGGACAAGTTCCTTCTGGGGCCAGAACAGCTGGTCGATGTAGGAACCGAAGGTCCGCCCGCTGGCTTTCGTGTACTCCCTGATTGCTTTGGGGTCGGTGATGCGTCTTCCGTAGCTGAGTTCGACGTCGACATCTCCCAGCGGGTCGATGTCTTGTTGGAGGTAGCTGCCGAAGATGCGGATCTGGGCAATGAACAGTGGCTTGCTGCCGTCGGCGTTGTATTCGCTTGCGCGGTCGACCAGTCCGGCGACCAGGCGGTCGGCGGTCTTCCTGCTGATCGGCTTTCCGAAGCTGGCCATGGCCAAGGCATTTCCAAGGATGGTCGCCTCCCACCAGACGTAGCCGTGGTCATCAACCTGGACTTTTGCAAGGTAGCCGGCCTGCTCCAGCCGGGCGAAGACATTTTCGCCGTCTTCGATGCCGCTCTTGCGAAGCAGACTGTCAGCGACGTTCTCGACGAAGGTGCCACCGTGGAAGAGGCGGACGAGACTGCGGGCCACTTCGGCGGGCAAGCCGGCAATGGTGTCAGACTTGGCGACTCTCATGGAGAAAGCCTAAACTCCTGCATCCAGACCAGGTCCTGATTGGTCGGGGTTAATCGGTGTCCGTTTGGCCTGCTTCAGGTTCTGCCCATTCGAGCGCGGCGACGAGATGCCCTTCGTTGGGGAGGGCCTGTTGCTCGGCAGCGGGGAGCTTGTCGTAGGTGTAGGAGGCAACGGCCATGGGTGAGGTGGAGCGGCCCAGGCTGTAGCGGACGCTCCGGTCGTTCTTCGTCCCGCAGATCAGGATGCCGACGGTTTCATTGTGTTGCTCGCGCCGCAGCATGTCGTCGACGAGGGCAACGTAGAAGTTGAGTTTGCCGGCGTATTCGGGCTGGAACTTGCCCGTCTTCAGCTCGATGACCACATACCGGAGCTGTTCAATGTGGAAGAACAGCAGATCAACGTAGTAGTCGTCACCATCGACATCAAAATGGACCTGCCTGCCCACGAAGGAGAAGCCCGGACCCAGTTCCTGGAGGGTTTCGGTGATTCTGCCGGTGAGGGCATTCTCCAGGTCTCGTTCGGCGACTTCACCGGATAGGCCCAGGAATTCAAAGTTGTAGGGGTCTTTCGCCATTTGCTGGGCCAGTTCGGAATCCGGAGCAGCCAGCTGGCGGGTGAAGTTCGACGGTGCAGCGCCGGTGCGCTCCATCGAGCGGTTCATCATCATGTTCAGCAGCACGTTCCGGGACCACCCGTACTGGACTGCCGCGGCGGCGTACCAGTCCCGCTCCTCGCCGGTTGCCGCCTTGTCCAGAATGGTTCTGATGTGGCCCCACGGCAAATGTGCCACAACCTGTGGCACATTTTCATCCGTGCCCCAGGCCCGCACCATCGCCGTCATGTACTGCAGGTTCCGGGCGGACAGGCCCTTCATGTCCGGGAATGCGGACCGCAGGTCGTTGGCCAGCCGGTTAATGACGCCGCTCCCCCAGCCTTGCGTGTTCTGGCGGGCGAGAATGTCCTTGCCCAGGGACCAGTAGAGCTCGATGAGCAGGGCGTTGACGGTCCGTTGCGCCTGGATCCTTGCATTCGTGACGCGTGTCTTCAGGGCGTCCAGCAGGTCCGCGTAGTCTGCCGGCAGGGCGATATCTGAAGAGGTCATGCCTCAACCCTACCGATCCGGAATTGTGCCACAGACTGTGGCACAAATAAGCAGCAGGTCCCGGATCTGCTAGCGTTCGAGTCCGCCGCGTTCCAGTGTTTTTCCCTTGCCGGTCTGCTTGGCCATTTTCGATGTCCTGGCCAAGGAGGGCTTCTGCGCCACGGCCGCCGTCGCCGGCGCGCCCTGGTGTTTGTCCGCCAGGAGGCGGGAGTTGACCGCCTCGCGGTCACCTTTTCCTTCGAGGCTTTCGGCCAGCTGCTGACGCCGCTCCGGGGAGTCGTAGGCCGGTCCGGCCTGGCCATCTCGGGCGGCATCCTGCCTGTTGGCGCCGGCAACCGCAGCGCCGGCCACTGCCTCATCGGTGCGCGCAGCTGAGGCTTTGGTCCGTTCGCTTTCGGCCTCAACGCGGGCCTGCTGTGCCCGGGCGAGAGCTGCGGAAACGAAGGCCTCGTCGGCGCCGGTGTTGTTCACGTCGATGCCGTAACGGGCCTGCACCTGGACGCGGATCCGCTCTGACGCCTGGGCGGCCTCGGGGTCGTAGGCTTTCCATGCCGTGGCGCTCTCGTGGACACGTTCAATCATTTCCGGAGTTGCTTTGTCCCACCAGTCATCCCTGGCCACAGGTGCCAGCTGTGCACGGGCTGCGGCGCGCTGGGCGTCAAAGCGCTCCTGCAGTTGCCGGGCCCGGTGTTCCTCGGCTGCGGCGATGGTTCGCTGCTCTTCTTCCCGCATTCTGGCCAGCTGTTCGCCGATGCGGCTGGCAACCATCAGCCCGGTACGCATCGCACCGTCTACTGCATCGTCAATTCCGTCTGCTTCGCTCATGCTTTTCCCCTATCGCTCGATGCCTGGATTCGGATGCTGGTCCCGGTTGGGGTCTTGGGGTCGGCTGGCCCCGGCCTGCTGCAGTGTCTTCTCGGGGCGGGTGAGTGTCGTGGGGATGGGCGAGCCGCCCCGTGACCGTTCGGCGATGAGCCGTGCCCGGAGGGCTTCTTCACTGGCTTCCGGGTGCTGTCCGCGCAATGCTTCCATCGTCATCGGGTGTGCCGTGATGGTGTGTGATGTGGCGCTGGCTTCCACGGCCTTGCTGGCAGCGATAACAGCTGCTGCGAGGCCCCGGACTCGGCGGAGGTCGTCAGTGGCGTTGTGCATGTCGTGGATGGCGCGGGCGGTCTGGGCGAGCTGCCGGAACATCAGAGCATAGGCCGCGCGGTCGCTCTTGGACGTCGCGGCCAGGAGAATCATGGTGGCGCCGCGTGCCGACGGCAGAGCCACCACGGGCCGCTTCGGGTAGCGGCGGAGCTGGGCTGATTTCGCCAGCTCCCGCGCGGCGTCCGCCAGCGGTCCGGGGGTGGGTTCGATGCGTTTGGACCAGGCGCCGAAGGCGGCCGATGTTTCGCGGGCCGCCTGTGCCCAGGCAGCGTGGTCACCGTACGGAGTGGTGGCGAGTTTCTCGCGCAGTGCGTGGACGTCGTTGGCGTATTTGTTCCACAGTTCGGCCGAGGGCTGCTGCGTCTCCCTGCCGGGACTTACCGGTCTGCGGTGGCGGGCCGCGGCGTTCCATTCCGCGACGGCGGCAGTCGCGGATTCGGGGGTGCTCTCCCACTCGGCCCGGAGCTTGGGCAGTGCCAGGTCACGGCCCAGGGAGTTCCCGCCGAACCAGACGGCACGCTCACCCTTCCTCGGGCGTTCTGCCACGGAGTATCCAGTCACGACGTCGGTACGGCCGGCCGCGTACCGGGGGCGGACCAGCAGGCCTTCCTGGCGTGCCCGGCGGACGAACTCAGCTTCGTCGGTGGAGGCTGCCGCGCAGGTGCGGACCTTCCGGGTGAGGCTGTGGCGCTCCATCTCGGGCAGGCCCTGGCGGGCGGCCTTAGCCTGTTCCGCGGGAGTGAATCCGCGCTCGGCGCGGACCGCATCGAGCTGGTTGAGGCCGTACTTTTTCTCCAGTGCCCGAGCGACCTGCTGGGACTTGTATTTGCTCTTCCAGCCGTTCCATTTGGTGCCGTCGTCACGGACCATGCTGGCCACGATGTGGATGTGGTCGTTGCCGTTCTTGCTCAGTCCGTGCCGGACGGCAACCCACCGGGCCGGGGCCTTTCCGCCGTCCTCGGTGAAGTCCATGTCCTTCACGAAGTCATTCGCGATGGCATCCCACTGGCCGTCGGTGAGCTGGCCTTCTTCCGCGGCCAGGCTCAGGGAGCAGTGGAAGACGTGTCCGCCGTCCACCTCGGTCTTGAAGAACTGCTTAGCGCGGTCCAGGGCGTTGGCGATGTCCAGGGCCGCGTCCCGATTCAGTTCGTTGTCGTCATGCCAGGCCATGAACGAAGGGTCGCCGGCAACAAGGTGCGGTTCCTCGTGTTCGTTCGCGCGTCCCGGGCCTGCGAGGTACAGCATCAGGCCCGCCATGCGGTCGCCCTGGGTGATGTTCGGAATCACTCTTCGATCACCGGCCGGCCATGTCGGCGAGCTGCCGGTCGATCCGGATGATGACGCTCTTCGCATGGGCGATCGTTGCTGCGGCTTCCGGTGGCACTTCCCCTGTTGAGTTGGCGTGCCGTGCGATCTGGTTGATGTTGTTCGCCACGCTCCCGACGAGGCGCTGCAGGTTGGAAAGCTGCATGAACTGATCGCGCCGCTCCGAGGGGCTTTCGCTGTCTTCGTTGAGCGCCGCTTCGATCAGAAGCCGCGGGATCGTGACACGGTGCTTCTCCGCCAGGGCGAGAAGCCGGGCCTCCTCTTCGGGGCTTTAACCTTGATCCACCGATGTTGGTCGGGGCGCCGACGGCGGTTTAAACCGAGAATGCCCGTCTTTTCAAGGAAAATGGAGCTTGTCTAGAACCCTTTGACCACCGAAAAGAGAGGCATCTCGTAAGTGGAAGTTTCCCATAAACCGTCCGCGGTGTCAGTTTCCTTTGACGAGCCGAATCTCGTGTCGGCGGCAGGGCTGTTGCCGGTCATGACGTTGGCCCGGGACGCCGGGCTGCATGAGTTGGCCGATGAATGGCTGTCGGTCCCGACGGACAAGGGTGCGAACGCCGGGCTGAAGGTCGCGTCCCTGGTCGCCGGGATGGTCGCCGGCGCGGACAGCATCGATGACATGGCCCTGCTGCGCCACGGCGGAATGAAGCGGCTTTTCAAGGCCTGCTACGCGCCCTCGACGCTGGGTTCGTTTCTTCGGTCCTTCACGTTCGGTCACGTGCGGCAACTGGACGCTGTCGCGTCCCGTTTCCTGGCCAACCTGGGGACCCGGGCCCCGCTGCTCGGGCGTCCCGGGGTGGAGGACTTCGTGTTCGTCGATGTCGATGACACGATCATCGAGGTCCACGGCTACGCCAAGCAGGGCTCCGGCTACGGATACTCGGGAGTCCGCGGGCTGAACGCCCTGCTGGCCACGGTCTCCACCAAGGACACCGCCCCCGTGGTCGCCGCCCAGCGGCTGCGCAAGGGCGCGGCGAACTCGGCCCGCGGAGCCAAACGCCTGATCACCGACGCCCTGTCCACGCTCAAGCGCGTCCACACCGGCGGGCGGGTGCTCTGCCGTTTCGATTCGGCCTTCTACGGCCATGCCGCGGTGTCCGCAGCGCTGGCCGGCGGGGCGGAGGTCTCGGTGACCGCGCGCATGGACCCGGCCCGTCAAACGCGCCATCGCCGGGATCCCGGAGACGGCGTGGGAAACAATCGAATACACCGACGCGGTCTTCGACGAGACCACCAACACCTGGGTCTCGAAGGCCGAGGTCGCCGAGACCGTGTTCACCGCGTTCAGCTCCCGCAAAAAGGACGAGCAGATCACCGGCCGCCTGGTCGTGCGCCGCATCCCGGAACTGAACCGCAAAGCCGACGAGGGGCAGGAAACCCTGTTCCAAACTCACCGGCACCACGGGTTCTTCACCACCGTGGACGCCGGGGTCCTGGACACCGTCGCGGCGGACAAGACCCACCGGAAACACGCCATTATCGAGCAGGTCAATGCAGACCTGAAGGACAGTGCGCTGGCGCACCTGCCCTCCAGCGTTTTTGCCGCGAACTCGGCATGGCTCGTTGCCGCGGTCATGGCCTACAACCTCACCCGCGCCGCCGGGATCCTCGCCTCCGGGCCCTTCGGCAAGGCCCGTACCGGCACGATCCGCCGCAAACTCATCCACGTCCCGGCCCGCATCGCCACCAGCGCCCGACGCATCCGTCTTCACCTCCCCGAAGCCTGGCCCTGGCAAACATCATGGCAGGACCTGTTCGACCAGCTCTACCCGCCGCCGCAAGCCGCCTGAACCCGTCCACCCAGCCGCACGGCGCAACCAGGAAACCCGTGGAACACCCAGGGCAGCGAGGCCCGGCACCCCGGCATACCCTCAGGCCGCACAACGAGCCGAAACCGGATACAGACCATCCACCCAGGCGGATCGGTGGATCAAGGTTTAACGCCAAAGGAAAATCCAGCCTTGAATCTCCCTGCCAAATCGATCACCGCAATGTCCATTTGCCTGCTTGCATTCTCCATCTCAGGCTGCACCACCGCATCTGTTGACGGCGGAAAATCCGCCGGAACAGGGCCCTCCGTTGCCGTGGCCCCCGCAGCCATAAAGGAATTGAGCACTAACCCGGGGTTTTCATCAATGTTGGGCTGAGGGGTGTGTTTAAGAGACGAAAAGGTGCTCTGACAAGGGAAAATAGGGGTGTCTACGCCGTTATTTCCGTGTCTTGAAGGAGCACCTTTTCGATGCACCAGCCTACCAAGGTTTTCCCGTCCGTCCCGGTCACTTTCACCGGCCAGTCTCTGGTCTCCCATGCCGGAGGACGGATCCTGACGTCATTCATCGACGCCCTCGGGTTCCGGGATCTGTGCGAGGACCGGCTCGGGCAGTTCGTGCCCGCGATGGCCTCGCACCGGCCCGGGAGGCTGCTCGGGTCGCTGGCGGTGATGCTCGCCGCCGGCGGCGAGCATGCCTCCGACCTGGACATCCTGCGCTCCCAGCCCGGCGTGTTCGGCCAGGTGCCCTCGAACGCGACAGTCTCGCGGTTCTTCGAACGCACCGTGAAGAACCCGGACGTCTTCGATTACGGCTTTTCGACCCTGGCCAAGGAACTGCGGACCCGGGCCTGGGAAGCCGCAGGGGACCGCAGCCCCGCGGTGAAGGCGACGGCCGCGGACCCGCTGCTCATCGACCTCGACGCCACACTGGTGACCTCGCACTCGGAAAAGGAACAAGCCACCGGAAACTACAAGGGCGGGTTTGGATTCGCCCCGTTCACCGCCAGCATTGATTATGGTGCCGGCAGCGGCACCGGGGAGGAACTCGCGGTGCTGCTGCGCCACGGCGGGGCAACCGCGAACAACGCCGAGGACCACATCCGCATCTTCGAGGCCGCCATCGCCGTCCTGCCCGACGCCCTCTACGGTGAGGACGAGGAACTGGACGGGGAGAAGATCCTGGTCCGCACCGACAGCGCCGGCGCGTCCCGGAAGTTCCTCTGGTACCTGCATTCGCGCGGCGTGCAGTTCTCCGCCTCGTACCCGGTTCCGGTCGGCAAGGCCCACATGATCGACTGGATCAACGACAAGAAATACTGGCAGCCGGCCCTGGACCAGGACGGGGTCGAACGCGACAACGCCTGGGTCATCAACGCCACCCAGGTGATCCCGCTCCAGGACTACCCGCCCGGGACGAAGATCTTCCTGCGCGCCGAACCGCTGCACCCCGGCGCGACACCGACCCTGCTCGACATCGACGGTCACCGTGTGACAGCGTTCCTGACGAATGCCCCGCGCTGGCACGGACCTTTTCTGGATGCCCGGCACCGGGCCCGCGGCCGGGCCGAGAACCGCATCAAAACCCTAAAGAACACCGGGCTCGGAAAGCTCCCGTTCTTCGATTTCGCCGCCAACCAGGCCTGGGCCAACCTCGCGGTCCTGGCCGCGAACCTGGTCTCCTGGCTCCAGCTCACCGCCCTGCCCGACGGCCACAAGGCACGGGGCTGGGACATCAAACGCTGGCGCTACCGGCTCTTCGCCACCGCCGGGAAGATCATCACCCGCGCCCGCCGGAACCACCTGCTGCTGCCCGCCGCCGCGCCGGAGCAACCCCTCATCGCCGCCCTGCTCGAAGCCATCAGCCGGATCGCCGCGGCCGCGAACCGCCCCGCACCCCTGCTGCGGACCTGACACCACAGCCCCCCGGACAATCACGAGCAGGAAAGAAGAACACCAACGGGATCAGTGGAAACCCGCGCACCGCCCGGCGCCCCCGGGCCTTCAGCCACGCCCGAAATCCGATTCAGCCCGCCGGGACGGCAAAAACCAGGCCCGGCGCCCCGACCGCCATCCGATGAAAAATCCGGGCTAACGAGCAGATCCGGGCCCTTCTACCCGAAAGCATCCGGAAGGCTGGCGTGCTGACGATCGCCTCGGATCCCACCTACCCGCCGTTCGAGCAATATGAAGGAAACCAGAAAATCGTGGGCTGGGATATCGACATGGCTGATGCCATCGCTCAGACTCTGGGGCTTGAAACAAAGCACGTGGCTGCAACATTCGACACCATCCTGCCCGGCCTGAATTCGGGCAAGTACGACCTGGGAATGTCAGCTTTTTCCATGACGACTGAACGGCAAGAAACCATGGACATGGTCCAATACCTCTCCTCAGGAACCGGACTCGCCGTCGTTGCAGGAAACCCGAAGGGCTTGTCCACCAATGCGGCTAGCCTTTGCGGTTTCCCCATTGGCGCGCAGAAGGGAACCAGCCAGGCACTGGAGATCCTGCCCGAGCTGTCCAAGGAATGCGTTGAAGCCGGCAAGCCGGCCATCGATGTAAAGCAGTTTCCGGCCCAGAGTGATGCCAACTTGGCACTGCTTTCCGGGCGCGTTGACGGAGTTCTTGCCGGAGCCCCATCCTTGTCGTACCAAGGCAAGCTGGCAGACAACAAGTTCGAGTTGGCTAACCTCGGTCTTTCATGAGGGAGTGGCTGGAACGCGTGTTTAAAGCCTGAAAGGTGCCCTGACGTGGGAAAATGTAGTTACCACACAACATTTTTCATGACACATCAGGAGCACCCTGCAGGTGAGTTACTTTACCGGCTTTTACCCGTCTGTCCGTGTTGATTCTTCCGGGGACGGGGTGGTGTCGCAGGCTGGCGGGGTGATCCTGACGTCGATGGTGAAGGGGGCTGGTCTTGGCGCTGGTTTGTCGGAGGCTTTGGAGCCGTGGCGCAAGCCCTTTGCCACGCACGACCCGGGCAAAATCCTCACCGACCTCGCCCTGTCGTTGGCCACGGGCGGCGACAGTGTGTCTGACATTGACCGGCTTCGCAACCAGCCCGAGGTGTACGGGCTCGTGGCCTCGGATCCGACGATCAGCCGGCTGTTCAAGATCCTGGCAACAGTAAAGCCTGCCAGGGCGCTGGCGGCCATCAACGGCGCCCGCGCCAAGGCTCGGGCCCATGTGTGGGCGCAAGCCGGGAAGGATTCACCCCTGCACGCGGTGAGCGCCGGGAATCCGCTGGTCATCGACCTCGACGCGTCCCTCCTGAATTCCCATTCAGAGAAGGAAGACGCCCGTCCAACGTGGAAGAAGGGCTTCGGATTCCACCCGCTGTGTTCCTTCCTTGACCACGGGATTCTGGGCACCGGTGAGCCGCTGGTGACCCTGCTGCGGCCCGGCAATGCCGGCTCCAACACGGTCAGTGATCACATCCAGGTCGTGAAGGACTCTGTCAAACAACTCCCGAAAGGGTACCGGTCGGGGAGGAAGATTATGATCCGCACCGATTCCGCCGGCGGCACGCACGGGTTCCTGGACTGGCTGACTGCCAAGGGTCGCAACTTCTCCTACTCCGTGGGGTTCCCGATCCACGGTGCGGTGGCCGCTGTCCTGCCCCTGGTCGCCAAAGACGGGTGGACCAAGGCGTACGACAGCGACGGGGTTGAGCGTGACGGCGCCTGGGTCGCCGACATCACCGGCATGCTGGACCTGTCCTCATGGCCTGCCGGGATGCGGGTCATCGTCCGCAAGGAAATCCCGCACGTCGGCGCCCAGCTGCGGATCACCGACATCGACGGGCACCGGTACACGGCCATCGCGACGAACCAGGAAAAGGGCCATCTGGCCACGTTGGAGGTCCGCCACCGGCTCCGGGCACGCTGCGAGGACAGGATCCGCAACGCCAAAGACACCGGCCTGGCCAACCTGCCCTTCCACGCCTTTACCGGCAATGAACTCTGGTGCCACGTGGTCATGCTCGCCGCTGAGATCATGGCCTGGACCCAAATGATTGCCTTCACCGGCACAAAGGCCAGACGCTGGGAGCCTAAGAAACTCCGCGCCAGGCTGTTCGAAATCGGCGGCAAAATCGCCAGCCACGCCCGCCAAACCACCTTGCACCTGGCCGCGACAGCACCGGACGTGACGCTGCTGCTCAAAGGAATGAAACGCCTCGCAGTACTGAGCCCGCCATAACCTGGACCGCCAACCGTCCGCCGCTCATCCAGAAAGCACCAGCATCACTGACCGGTGTGGAACCTGTCACCGACAACCGCCATCAGGCCAGCGGTCCAAATGTCACACCCAAATGCCACCATAGGAACCGTCAGGCAGCCGGTAAGCCCAGACCCACTGGAAACCACGCCTCATGAAAGATCGAGGCTAAAGGCGAGGCACTTCGAAAGCGGCCTATTGGCATTGCCTTGCCCAAAAACTCACCATTGACCCCCGCCATCACGGCTGCGTTCAAGAAGGTGCTGGCCAGCGACACATATGCACAAGTGAATGCAAAGTGGGATATGCCAGAAAGTTCCGTCCTGGATCCGGCATCAATGACTGCAACAAAATAGTCCCTCAGAGCGAATCATGACAATGACTCAACTAAGGGAAGACTCAACAAAGACCACGGCAACGACGGATGATTTCAGCATCGTCAAGGCCCGGCACCCGGGGCGCTGGCTGTCGGCTGCCGCCATCATGTTCCTGGGGCTGCTGTTGCTGCGCTCAGTGGTCTCCAACCCGAATTTTGGGTGGGAGACCGTCGGAATGTACATCCGCGACGTGTCCATCGTGCGCGGCATCGGCATCACCCTGGAACTCACCGCCATCTGCATGCTGATCGGCATTGTGCTGGGCGTGGTGCTGGCCGTCATGCGGATCTCGGCGAACCCGGTGGTGCGCACGGCGTCCTTTGCCTACGTGAGTTTCTTCCGCGGCACCCCGGTGCTGGTCCAGCTGTTGTTTTGGTACAACCTGGCCGCGCTCTACCCGTCCATCAGCTTCGGGATCCCGGGGGTGGACCTGGACGCGAACGAAATCATCACCCCGCTGCTGGCGGCCATCCTGGGGCTAGGGCTGAACCAGGCGGCCTACATGTCCGAGATTGTCCGGGCCGGCATCCTCTCGGTGGAGCACGGCCAGTCCGAGGCGGCCGGGGCGCTGGGGATCAACCGGCTCCAGACCATGCGGCGGATCATCCTGCCGCAGGCGATGCGCGTGATCATCCCGCCCACGGGCAACGAGACCATCGGCATGCTCAAGACCACGGCCCTGGTCTCGGTCATCTCGGTGCCCGAGCTGCTGTATTCCGCGCAGGTCATTTACGCCCGCAACTTCGAGACGATCCCGCTGCTGATGGTGGCCAGCATCTGGTACATCGTGGTCACCTCCATCCTGAGCATCGCGCAGTTTTACCTCGAGCGCCACTACGCCAAGGGCGGCCAGCGCAGCCTGCCGCCGACCCCATGGCAACAACTCAAACGCTTCGCGCGGGTCCACGATCCGCTCACCCGGAAGGGAACCAAACCATGACTGCCACCACGCTGGAAACCACCGGCACGGCACTGGAACCGATGATCAAGGCGGATTCGATCCGCAAGAGCTACGGGCGGCTGGAGGTCCTCAAGAGGATCGACCTGCAGGTGGCCCGCGGGGAGGTGGTGTGCCTGATCGGCCCCTCCGGGTCGGGCAAGTCGACGCTGCTGCGCTGCATCAACCACCTGGAAACCATTGACGCGGGGCGCATGTGGGTCGACGGCGCGGTGATGGGCTACGACCTCAAGGGCACCAGGCTGCATGAGCAGTCACACGCACGAATCTGCCGCAGCCGCGTCGAAATCGGCATGGTGTTCCAGCACTTCAACCTCTTCCCGCACATGAGCGTGCTGGAAAACCTGGTCGAGGCCCCGCGCCTGGTGCTGAAGGAGAAGCGCGCGCAATCCACGGCGCGGGCGCTGGCCCTGCTGGACTCGGTGGGACTGGCCGACAAGGCCAAGGCCTACCCGCGCCAGCTCTCCGGCGGCCAGCAGCAGCGCGTGGCCATTGCCCGGGCTCTGTGCATGCGCCCGAAGGTCATGCTCTTTGACGAGCCGACCTCCGCACTGGACCCCGAGCTGGTCGGCGAGGTACTCAAGGTCATGAAGGACCTGGCGGCCACCGGCATGACCATGGTCGTGGTGACCCACGAAATGAACTTCGCCCGAGACGTCGCGGACCGGGTGGTGTTCATGGACGACGGCCACGTCGTGGAGCAGGGGCCGGCCGCCCAGGTCATCGGCAATCCGCAGCACGAACGCACCCGCGCCTTCCTGGCCTCGGTGCTCTGACCCACACCTATGCGAGTGTTCCTTCGGCACGGGTGGTTTCCTGCTATTAGGGTTGCAAGAATGTCAGAAAAGCACGATTTTCCGACTCGCTTCGATTCCTCAGAAAACAGCAGAACCCCTGACACGGCCAGCGGCAACGGCCACCATCCAAATCGACAATGAACGTTCGTTTCACCAAATGGCGCATTGCGCCGGGGACGGAAACCGGCTGACACGTCCACTCGACCGACTATGTCGTGGTTCCCATGACCATCGGCGAGCTGGGCTTGGAAACCCGGGACGGAACGACCCTCGATTCACTGACAGCCGGAGTTTCCTACACGCGCCTCGCCGGCAACGAGCACAACGTCTTCAGCGATGCGGACACGGAGTTCGTGTTCGTGGAAATTGAGCTCAATTAACGCCATTCTGTAGGCGTGCTGTGTAGGGACCGAAAGTCCTTGTTTCCGCGTCTTTCAACTTCCATCATAGGATGCCCGATAAAAACGATCACCTCACTGTTTATCGCCGCAACATGCCCGACGAATATGAGGATTAGAACCACGCCGGGGCCAGCGAATGAGGTCAGCGGCCTCAGCGATTCCCACAGGGTCGGCTCGAACCGTAAATGCGACCCGGTCATCCTCGGGACGCCAGTGGAATCGCCCTTGTAGCGTGAACGACGCCTCGAGCCCGAGTACCGGGTTCAGCCAGGGCAGCTACCCTGTTCGGGCATCGTTGGGGTCGTGGCAGAAACGAAGCACCTCCGTCACCGTGTCCGCGTCGTGGATCTTCAGCGCCTCGAGGATACGCCGGTGGTCCCGGGCCATGTTCTGCTGGTGCTCCGGGCCCTGGCGGTAGGTCATCGTGATCCGTCGCTGGATTGGGTGATCCCACATCGCCGCGAGGGTCGTCCGCAGGTACTGGTTCGGGCACGGTTCGATGAGGGCAGCATGGAACTGTCGTCCCGTTTCAAACAGCCCGGCCGCGTCATAAGGATCAAGAGTCTCAAATTCATCGATCATGGACCGAAGCCGGATCAGCTGTGTCGCAGTATGTCTGCCGCAGGCCTGCCGCGCGGCCAGTGCCTCCAACGTGTACCGGACCTCGTAGACATCTTTCACATCCCGGGCTGTGAGGTCATTGACGATGTATCCCTGCCCCGGCACTAGAGTGGCCAGGCCCTCCAGCGTGAGCTGCGTCAGCGCATCGCGGACCGGGGTGCGCGATACGCCGTACTGCGCCGCCACCTGCTCTTGGACGAGGGCCGATCCCGGGGCGATTTTGCCATCGATGATGTCGGAGCTGATCTGCTCATAGACGCGCACTGCCAATGGGCGGCGGTCCCCCGTCTTGGCGGTGTGGGGCATTGAAATCATTGGCGGTCTCCGTTGTCATGGGCGGATTCAACAGTCTATTACGCACCATATTGCCGCGCCCCGGGAGGGAAAGGGCCGGCTTGGGAATGAGTTCCGAAAAAATCGTTGACCGTCAGTCAAGCGCCGTATACAGTGTATACGAATCGAGCAAGGAGGCTTGAAATGTACGTTTTGAACACTTGGTATGTTGCAGCGTGGTCCACCGAGGTGACCCGCAAACCTGTACGCCGGATGATTTGCGAACAGGCGATCGTGCTGTTCCGCACGCAGGACAACGAGACCGTGGCACTGGCGGACAGGTGCGCCCACCGCGCCTTTCCGCTGTCCGAAGGCCGTACAGTCGGTGACTCTGTCGAGTGCGGCTATCACGGCTTCGCCTACGGGCCCGATGGCGTCTGCACCAGGGTGCCGGCCCAGACCACGATTCCGGAGCGGGCCCGGGTCCGGAAGTACCCGGTTGTAGAGAAGGACGGCTGGATCTGGGTCTGGACCGGCGATCCCGAGCTGGCTTCTTCCACAGAGGTGCCGGACACGCATTGGATGGTGGATCCGGAGTGGGCGACCGTCACCCATTCCGTCCATTTCAAGTGCCGCGCCGACCTGATCCACGACAACCTGCTCGACCTGACCCACGAGTCGTTCCTGCATAAGACGACGGTCGGGGACGACTACATCTACGAGCACGGCATCACCGTCGAAGTGGACAGCAACGTAGTCAGCGTGGACCGGCTCATGCCTTCGGTGGCGGCCCCGCCCCTCTACGCGGAAACCATGAACGCCCGCGGGCTCTTTGACCGGTTCCACTGCACGGAGTTTTTCGTGCCGAACCTCCACGTGCTGCATTCGGGGATCACCGGCGAGGCCCGCCCCCGGGAGGAGGGGTACCTGATCAAGGTCCTCAACGGCATCACTCCCATCGATGAGCACAACTCCTGGTACTACTACGCGTTCAGCCGCAATTTTGCGGTCGCCGACGCCGGCGCCACGGAAGATCTCCGCGTCGGCCTGGCCACTGTCTTGGAGGAGGACGCAGCGGCGCTTGAGGCGCAGGAAATCGGCATGCAGACCCGCCCCCGTGGGGAGTTCGATGTCCTGATCGCCCAGGACGGCGGCGTGGCGAAGGCCCGGCGCATCATGGCTGCTCTGCTGAAATCCGAGGAGAGGGCAGCGGCTCCGGCCGCGCCCAAGCTCGCTGCTCCCGTGACGGCTTAGGGGGCGGCATGTGGATGCTTGTTAGGGCAAATGCCCTCGGCTCGGAGTCACCGGACGGCTCCGGGTCACGGACCTTGGCCGCCTGTCCCGACTCCCCCGAGCGCGGGGATCCTTGGCGCTGGACAATCTCCCGGAATGATTCCACCGGCCAGTTGGGCCTGGACATCAGCTCCGAGCCTGACCACATCTGGGTGCAGACCCGCCAGTACGCCGACGGCTACACGGGCCCCCTGCACCGGGCCGCGGGCACTCAATTAGTGATCGCATCGCTTCGGGGCGAGGCATTAGTCGCAGCAGCCAGCGGTCCCTGGGAACGCTGGCTGCGCCCGGGCGATATTTTCGTCGTCGAGGGGGAGGAGGATGAAGACCTGCGGCTTTCGCTTCCAGAGGGCGACTCCTGCGTCGAAGTCGTATCCTTGGCCCCCCGCCTTACGCACGCTCTCCGGTGGGTGCCGTGACACTAGTGGCTGCCGCGGAAGCGGAGCTGCCGCTGACCGGCATCGACTTTTCCTGCAATGGGCATCAGCTGGGCTACGGCAGGGTACAGCACTCCGACAACGTCTATGACGGATCCGTCATCCCGGTCCCGATTGCGGTGATCAGCTCCGGCACCGGACCAACAGTACTGCTCGTAGCGGGAACCCATGGGGACGAATACGAGGGACAGATACTGCTCCACGAACTGGCGCGGACCCTCACCCCCGACCGCGTCCGGGGAACGTTGATCCTCGTCCCGTCCGCCAACCCTGCCGCCGTGTCGGCAGGAACCCGTGTCTCTCCCATTGACAACGGGAACCTGAACCGCAGCTATCCAGGCGAATCAGACGGATCCCCCACCGGTCAGGTTGCCCACTTGATCGGACGTGGCCTCCTGCCGCGTGCGGACGTTGTCGTTGACCTTCACTCCGGGGGGAGCAACTCCACATATGTTCCCTGCATGTTCCTTTACCGCGGCCCGACGCCGGCACTCTGGGCCCGCAAGGTGGCAGCGGCACGGAACATGGCGTTGCCCTACACCTTGGTTGTTCCGCCCCGACTCGAGGCCGGATCCCTGAGCACCGCTGGCGACGACGCCGGGATCCTGACGCTGTCCACGGAGCTGGGCGGCGGTGGCACCGTGGACCGGTCCGTGCTCACTCGGGCACGGACCGGGCTGGCAGCGCTCCTGGCCAGCACCGGTGTGTTGGTTGAAGCATCCGGTTCCGCAGAACGAATCTCGGGTGGGCCGGAGACGGTCTGGATCGAACTTGTGGACGGCTCCGCAGTCACCACCACTGTCGGCGGCCTGTTTGAACCACTGGTCGACCTGGGCCAATTCGTCCGGGCCGGGGAACCGGTGGGTAAAGTGCACTTCCTGGACGAGCTGGACCGGCCACCACGGGAATTCGCGGCCGCCGTCGACGGCGTTGCCGCGATCATCCGCCGTCCCACTCTGGTACGCCCGGGCTGCCATCTGGTGCATGTGGCACCTCTGCTCGGGGATCTTCAGGACTGCAGTCCTTATCAACCCATGTTCAACGATGATCATGAAAGGCAACACAATGCGTAAAGCCCAAAAAGTGATACTCCTTCTGACTGCGGGAGCGACAGTACTGGCAGCCGCCGGCTGCACAACAGCTTCAGTAGACACCACGGGAAAGGAACAGCCCGCTGCGGCAACGACTTCCCTCGGCGTAAATGACCAGGCCCGGGCGCTCTTGCCCGATGCGGTTAGGGACAAAGGCACTCTGGTGATCGGATCCGACCCCACGTATGCACCCTTCGAATACTTCGATGTAGACAATAAGACCATGATCGGGTGGGACGTCGACATGGGAGACGCGCTGGCGCAGGCCCTGGGTCTGAAGGCCCAGCACGTGGCTGCGACGTTTGACACCATCCTGCCAGGGTTGGCCTCTCACAAATATGACCTGGGCATGTCCTCGTTCTCCATCACCGAAGAGCGGCAGAAAGCGGTGGACTTTGTTGCCTACCTCAACGGCGGTTCCGGCCTCGCCGTGCTCCCCGGCAACCCTGCAAAGCTCTCGGTCAACGCCGAGACGCTGTGCGGCAAGAAGATTGCGGCGCAAAAGGGTTCAAGCCAATCTTTGGACGCGCTGCCGACGCTGTCCAAGGAATGCACCGATGCCGGGAGCTCTGCCATCGACGCCCAGATCTTCCCCGCCCAGACCGACGCAAACCTGGCGCTGACCGCCGGACGGGTGGACGGCGTTCTCGCCGACAGCATCTCACTCTCCTACCAGGGCAAGCTGGCGGGCAACAAATTCGAGCTGGCCGAGGGAAAGGATTACCACCCCGAACGGACGGGAATCGCCCTGCCGAAGAATTCAGATCTGAGGCCGGCCATCGAAGCTGCCATGAAGGCGATTGTGGGCAGCCCGACATACACGGACATCAACAAGAAATGGTCCATTCCATCCAGCGCCGCCCTCAGTGTTGACGACGTCGTCACCAAGTAGCGGACCACAGACGCGGGAGATTTGCATGAATACTCAAATAACAAGGGCCCTCGAAACACCGGAGAGGGTCCGGGACCACTACACGATCGTGAAGGCAAGACATCCGGGGCAGTGGGGGTCCGCCCTGGTGATCATTGCACTGTTTACGGTCTTGCTGCAGTCGGTGTTGACCAATCCGAGGTTTGGTTGGACGACGGTCGGGATGTATCTGCGTGATGTTTCCATCGTCAACGGTATCGGCCTGACCCTGATACTGACGGTGATCTGCATGGCCATCGGTATTGTCTTAGGGGTTGTCCTAGCGATCATGAGGCTTTCGCTTAATCCTGTCATCCGGACGGCCGCGTTCGGCTACGTGAACTTCTTCCGCGGAACCCCCGTACTGGTGCAGCTGCTTTTCTGGTACAACCTTGCCGCCCTGTACCCGTCCATCAGCTTCGGAATCCCCGGCGTGGACCTGGATGCTAACCAGATCATCACACCCCTCCTCGCGGCTGTGCTCGGACTTGGCTTGAACCAGGGAGCCTACATGTCGGAAATCGTGCGCGCAGGGATCCTCTCCGTTGACCACGGCCAGGTCGAGGCCGCCGGGGCGCTGGGCATCAACCGGCTGCACACAATGCGCCGCATTGTCCTGCCGCAGGCCATGAGGGTGATCATTCCGCCCACGGGAAACGAAACGATCGGCATGCTCAAAACCACGGCGCTCGTCAGCGTCATCTCCGTGCCGGAAGTGCTCTACTCCGCCCAGATCATCTCCGCCCGCACGTTCGAGACCATCCCGCTGCTGATCGTGGCGAGCCTTTGGTACATCGTGGTGACGTCCGTTCTGAGCGTCGGCCAGTACTACCTCGAACGAAGGTTCGCTAAGGGCGGGCAGCGGAACCTTCCACTGACCCCATTACAGAAGGTGCGGTTCTACTTCAACACCCATGACCGGCTGAGCCGGAAAGGCGGAAAACTGTGACGGCCCTGACATCCCCAATGCTGCCGGGCCGGCCCATGGTGCGGGCAGACGGAATCGAGAAGAACTATGGCAAACTTCAGGTCCTCAAGGGCCTGGATCTTGAGGTCCAAGCCGGCGAAGTGGTCTGTCTCATCGGCCCATCCGGATCAGGTAAGAGCACACTCCTGCGCTGCATCAACCATCTGGAAGGCATTGACGGTGGCCGGATGTGGGTCGACGGAAAAGTAATCGGCTACGACATCAAGGGCACCCGGCTGCACGAACAGAAGGACAAGGAAATCTGCCGGAACCGGACCGACATCGGCATGGTCTTCCAGCACTTCAACCTGTTCCCACACATGACCGTACTGGAGAACCTGGTGGAGGCGCCGCGGCTGGTTCTCAAGGAGAACCGCAAGATCGTCACCGAACGGGCCCGGGAACTTCTGACCATGGTGGGCTTGGCGGAGAAGGCAGAGGCCTATCCGCGCCAACTTTCCGGCGGCCAGCAACAGAGAGTCGCCATCGCCCGCGCTCTGTGCATGAGGCCAAAACTCATGCTTTTCGACGAGCCGACCTCCGCCCTCGACCCGGAGCTGGTGGGAGAAGTCTTGAAAGTGATGAAGGACCTCGCCCAGTCGGGGATGACCATGGTGGTCGTCACCCACGAAATGAACTTCGCCCGCGACGTCGCCGACAGGGTCGTTTTCATGGCCGACGGGCAAATCGTTGAACAGGGACCCGCACGGGATATCATCACCAATCCGCAGCACGAGAGGACCCGGAGCTTCCTCGCCTCCGTCCTGTAAAGCCCCTAGATCCCGCCCCCGGGTGGTCCGGCGATAGCCCGGGGGCGGTTCCACACCACTGAACAAGTCCGCCCGCGGCCACGGAAAACCCTAGCCGGTGTGAAGGAAGCAAGAACCATGAATACAACAGAATTCTTCGACGTCACCGTCGACACGATCGTTCGGGAAGCCGATGGCGTGCTGTCACTGGCCTTGAGTCACCCCCCGGGCCGGGCGCTGCCCAGCTGGGAGCCTGGGGCGCACATCGACCTGTTGCTTCCGACAGGGACGCTTCGCCAGTACTCTCTGTGTTCCACACCGGGCTCGCCCCGATGGCGCGTAGCCGTACTGAGGGAGCGTGCTGGGCGCGGCGGCTCCGCCTTCATCCATGACGAATTACAGCCCGGGACGAAGGTCCAGGTCCGGGAACCACGCAACAACTTCGCCCTCGCGCCGGCCCCCGAATACCTCTTCATCGCCGGCGGCATCGGTATCACACCCATTCTTCCGATGCTGCGCCAAGCGACAGAGGCCGGACGCCCTTGGCGGCTCCTGTATCTGGGACGGAGCCGGAAGAGTATGGCATTCCTGGAAGAACTCAGCGTCCACGGAAACCGTGTCCACCTCCATGCCTCCGACGAGAGCGGACGCTTCTGTCTGGCGGATCTTCTCAGCCAGTCCGATGGGACTTTCCACCTGTACGCATGCGGACCCGGCCCCCTTCTGGCGGCGATAGGTCTACTGACCGCTGCATGGGAGGACCCGTCGCGGTCGCATTTCGAAAGATTCGCGGCAGACCCGGCGGAGACCGCTGGCGCCGCCGCCGATAGGGAAGGGGACAGCCCCTTCATCCTCGAGCTCGCCGACGGAACCGAAGTGACGGTAGCCAGCGATTGCAGCGCCCTGGAAGCCTTGGAAAACGCCGGCGTTCCCGTCGTCAGTTCGTGTCGTGAAGGCATCTGCGGCACCTGTGAGACCCCGGTCCTCGCCGGAGACATCGATCACCGCGACAGTCTGCTGTCAGATTCCGAAAAAGCGTCCATGGACACGATGATGATCTGCGTCTCCCGCGGACGAAGTCGACTCACCCTTGGTATCTGATCCCACGGCTCAACGCATCACGGCTGGCCATGCGCGGCGGGGGCCATCACCCGGCTAACGGATGTTCGGTGGCCTGACTGCCGCCATCCGTAGTCGATGAAACATCTTTAGGCCACCGCCTTGCTCCGTGGCACGAAACACACAGCAGGCCTGCGTGCACGCCGGCCAAGAACATGAGAGAGAAGAAGACCGTGGACACCACTTCCAGGCAGGTCTCCGATTGGAGCGGGCTCGCGGGCCAAACGGTGCTGGTCAAGCATCAGGGCGAGACAGTCAGAACGGGCCGCGTCGAGGTCGTTGCACGAGACGCTGCAATGCTTTGGCTGGAAAAAGCGCGTGTTTTGGAGAGAAAGCTCTATTCGAAGGCGGAAGGATATGTCATGGTCCGGGTGGACCTTGTGCCATAGGTGACTGGGCGGCTGGGACGAGCGGGGGTGATTAATCCGCTTGCGGTGAGCCGTTCGGGTCGAGGATGAGGACTTCCCACCAGATTTTCGCAGTCAAAGTCTCCTCGGGAGCTAAGGCCCGATCGATCCCCGGCCCGGGCCGCCGGGGTCCCGGTATTCGTTGCTCGATTCGGTATTGAAGATTAGGAAACACATGTCAGCTACGAGTGCGGAAGTGAAGAGGCCGGCCTCAAAAGTTCCGGCAGCCGAGAACACCCTGAGGATCCTCAAGCTGCTGGCGTCAAGAAGAGGCCCGATGCCCGCCGGGAGCATCGCTCAAGTTCTGGGGGTCCCCCGGTCAAGCGTTTACGATCTGCTCGGCGTGATGGAAGCGAACGGTTTCGTGCTGCACTTGCCGGAGGAACAGCGGTACGGTCTAGGCATCCGCGCTTTCGAAGTCAGCTCCGCGTATTCCCGTCAGGAACCGTTATCCAGGGTGGGCCGTCCCTTATTGGCAGCACTCGTAGACACGATCGGTGAAAGCGCCCACCTCGCGGTGCTGCATGGCCGCGACGTACTCTACATCGTGGAGGAGCGGGCGAAGAACCGCCCTTCTCTCGTGACTGACGTCGGCGTCCGCCTGCCAAGCCATCTGACCGCAAGCGGTCGTGCTATCCTCGCCGCGGCACCGAAGGCACAGGTGCGGGCGCTGTACCCGAACGCCGCCGCTTTCAGCGCCAGGCACACGACCGAATCCCCGATCCTGAAGTACTCCGCACTGTCGTCACACCTGGACCGTGTCCGCCAGCGCGGCTACGCCACGGAATACGGCGAGGTAACACCCGGCTTCGGGTCGATTGCAGCCGCCGTCACCGACCACCTGGGCTGGCCGACCGCGGCGGTCGCCGTGACCTTCCTCGAGCACAAGCTGCCAGCGGACCGGTGGCCTGCCCTGGCCAGGACAGTGCAGAAGGTCGCGGACGAACTCTCCGTCCGGATCCACGGGCGCCCGGCACCCCTTTAAGTATCTCGCCCTAACACGACACCCAACCCTGCGCGAACCGTTTTTTCAGACAGTCGCCTGACACAAAAGGACTCCCGATCGAACCCGCAACCTCATCGATTTGTCCCCTGGAGCAAAGGGGCCAATAGCCACGGCCAGAGGACGCTCGACGGACACCGTGCGTCGGCCCGACGTCATCCTTGACCTCCACTCCGGTGGCACCAATTCCACCTACGTTCCAAGTATGTTCCTGTACCGCGGTCCGGCCCCGGGCCTGTGAGCGCGGTCGCTGCAGCCCGGCGCATGGCCATGCCTACACGCTCGTTGTTACGCCTCTCAGCGCGGTGGGCGGTGACTCCGGGATCCTGACCCTGTCCACCGAACTGGGCGGCGGGGGGACCGTGCACGGGGCGGTGTTGGCGCGGGCACGGACCGGGCCGTCCGGGCCGGTGGGCGGCGCGGACGTCCGACTCCAGACCAACTCAATCGCGGCCGGACCGGGAGAGGTCCGAAACGGTCTGGATAGATCTAGTTGACGGCTACGCCGTCACCGCAACCGCGGGAGGTTCGTTTGAGTCTCTGGTTGACCGGGCCAATCCCGTAGGCTGGTCCGCTTCCCGGACGATCTGAACCGGCCGGCCCAAGTTTCCCGCGCTGCGGTCAGCGGCATCGCCGCGGTCATCCGTCGCCAACCCGGTGCGCCCCGGCGGCCCTCTGGTGCACGTGGGGCTCCCCTGCTTGAGGTCGCGCCGAACTACAGCGTCTCAGATGATACTGCTATCGTTTCGACGGATCTGGCGGTCCTTAAGGAATGTGTCAACAGCCGCCAGCACCGCCAGGGACGCGCCGCGGCTGCCGATACTCACCCGCACGCCCTCGCCGTCGAAGGCCCGCACCGAAACACCGTGGCGTATGCATTCCTTTTCCAGGCCCTTGGCCTGCTCCGCCTCGATCCACACGAAGTTCCCGCCGCTCTCCGGCACGCGGAAGCCACGGCTGCCCAGACCGGCGGCCAGGAAAGCGCGCTCTGCGACCACCGCAGCGACATTCGCTTTCATCAAGTCCTGCTCGCCCCACGCGGCAACCGCCCCGGCTTCCGCCACGCTGCTGAGTCCGAAGGGTGGCGCTGAAGCCCTTAAATTGCCGATGATCTCCGGCGCGGCAAGCAGGTAACCGACACGTGCACCGGCGAGTCCATAGGCCTTGGAAAAGGTGCGCAGGACCACTACGTTCGGGAACGTGGCAAGCAGAGCCACTTCGTCATGTTCCTGCGCCGTATATTCGCGGTACGCCTCGTCCAGCACGACCAGGACGTTGCCGGGTACCTGGCCAAGGAATCGCATCAGATCATCGTGCCGGATCATCGTGCCGGTGGGGTTGTTCGGGTTGCAGATGATCACGACTTTGGTGCGGTCCGTGATCGCGCCGACCATGGCATCCAGCTGGTGGCGGAGCTCCGCGTCGAGGCCCACGCGGAGACCGGCAGACCCGGCCACGCCCACCAGGATCGGATAGGCCTCGTAGCTGCGCCATGCATGCACCACCTCTGTTCCGGATCCGGCGTAAGCCACCAACATGTGCTGCAGCAGCGACAGCGAACCGGCCCCTACCATCACTTGGTCCGGCGGGACCTTCAGCCGCTCCGCGATCGCGGCCACCAGCTGGTCGCCGAAGAGGCTCGGGTAACGGTTCAAGCTTGCCGCAGCGGCAGCCATGGCATTCTGGACAGCTGGCGAGGGCGCCACCGGCGATTCGTTCGACGACGCCACCCACGTCACCTTATCCAGGCCCGACGCACGGGAGTACCGCGGCAACGCTTCGATTTCGGCCCGAGGTGCCGGCCTCGCGTGCGTCGGCGAATCATCCATTCTCCCGGGGCCTGCCGTCATGGTGTTGCCTTTCGCATCATCGTGGTGAAACTGCCGGGCTATGGCGCCCGCTGGCCAACACTGAGGGGCCGTGTTCGGATGGCTTCGGCCACGCTGACCATCCCGAGCAATTGCATTGTGCGGTGGAACTGGTTGACCAACAGACCCGCCGGATGGTCAGCGCCGGACCCACCGGCGGCGGTGAGGGCCCAGATATAGGCCGGCCGATTAGGGCGGCATCGGCGCCAGCGCTACCGCCGTCGCGATGTCAGCTCCATGCCGGACTCCTGAATCCACCAGAATCGTAAATTCCGTCCGACAGCGTCGGTCACCGGTCGGATCAGTTGACACGGTCGACAGTCCCCGCCCTGTCAGGGGCATTTTGCCGCCTTCAACCGGGTCCCGGCGCCGCTCGGCGGTACGGCCAGGCCTTGTTCCCACAGATCCGCACCGCAGTGGCGACATCTTCCGTGGAGGCCGGACGCACGACGGCGACCGGCGTCCCGCGGACAGATGCGGGCAGTCATGGGAACGGGAGGTGCGGGTGCGGACGTCGATGACCACCTTGCCGCCGAGCGCACGCCGGAGCTCCCGACGCATGACTGCGCAGCGGTTGGGTTTTGCGAGAATGTGGCCGCCACGGGCCAATCCCTCATGCAAGAACTTTCGACAGAAACGCCTGGGTGCGTGCCTCGCGCGGGTTTTCGAGGACCTGGTGCGGGTCACCGCTCTCGACAAGCTGGCCATCTGCCATGAAGTGCACCACGTTTCCGACTTCCTTGGCGAAGCCCATCTCGTGCGTGACCACGATCATCGTCATGCCGGAGTCCGCCAACGAACGCATCACATCCAGGACCTCGCCCACCAGTTCAGGGTCCAGCGCCGATGTTGGCTCGTCGAACAGCATGACGGAAGGCTTGAGCGCGAGCGAGCGGGCGATCGCCACGCGCTGCTGCTGGCCGCCGGAGAGCTGTCCGGGGTAGTGGTCGGCTTTGTCCGACAGTCCGACGCGGGCCAGCAGTTGCCGGCCTTCCTCGATGGCCTGCTCCTTCCGCATGCGCTGGACGACTGTGGGCCCCTCGATCACGTTTTCCAGTGCTGTGCGGTGCGGAAAGAGATTGAACTGCTGGAACACCATGCCGACCGAGGCCCGCTGGCGGGCGGTTTCGTGCTCTTTGAGCTCGTGCAGCTTGTTGCCGGAACGTCGGTAACCGATCCGCTCGCCCTGCACCCACAACTGGCCGCGGTCGAGCTTTTCGAGGTGGTTGATACAGCGCAGGAAGGTGCTCTTTCCCGAGCCTGAGGGCCCCAGCAGGCACGCAACTTCGCCGGCGTAGATGTCCAGGTTGATGCCCTTGAGTACCTCCAAGTGGCCGAAGGACTTGCGGACATCGCGGGCCCGAACGATTGGTTCCCTCATTTGACGTTCTCCAGTTCTGTTACGGCACCGCTGGCCAGCGTCGCGGTGGAGTTGGCCCCCGGGAGGGGGCCGCCGCGGCCTGTGCGGAACGGTTTAGCTGCAGGCTTCGGTCCCTTCAGCGGTGCGAAGCCGCGTTCGAAATGACGCTCAACGTAGTACTGCCCCACGGACAGCACCGCCGTAACCGTCAGGTACCAGAGGGCGGCCACGATCAGCAGCGGAATGGTCTGAAACGTCCTCGAGTAGATGATCGAGACAGAAGTCAGCAGTTCGCTGTAGCCGATCACGATCACGAGCGAGGTGTACTTGAGCATGCCGATGGTCTCGTTGCCGGTAGGCGGGATGATCACCCGCATTGCCTGCGGCAGGATGACCCGGCGCATCGTCTGCAGCCGGGACATGCCCATGGCCTTGGCGGCCTCGGTCTGTCCCACCGGGGTAGCCCGGATGCCGGAACGGACAATCTCGCCCATGTACGCGCCTTCGTTCAGGCTCAGGCCCAGGATGGCGGCGGTGAAGGGTGAAATCAGCGTGTTGGTGGAGATCTCCAAGAAACTCGGGCCGAACGGGACACCCAGCACCAGCTTGGGGACCAGTGCCGCCATGAAGAACCAGAACAGCAGCTGGACCATGAGAGGTGTGCCCCTGAAGAACCAGGAATACGCCCAGGCCGCGGTGGACAGGATGGGGTTTGGCGACAGACGGCACACTGCCACCAGGATTCCCAGGACGATGCCGATGGCCATCGACACCGCCGTAAGCAGCAGCGTATTGGCCAGACCGGACAGCACGGGTGCAGCGAAGAGGTACTCCCTTACCGTGCCCCACTGGAACCGTTGGTTGGTGAACATGCCGTAGACCATGAGAGCCGCGCCCAGCACCACCACCCCGGCCACGACCCACCGCCCGGTGTAGCGGGCGGGGACGATCGAGAGGTTTTGCTCGTCTTCGGTGGCTGCGTACAGGGTCACTTGGTGGATCCGTTTACAGTGAATTGCTCGATGGTGTGGTCCTGCATCTTGTACTTGGAGAGGATCGACTCGTATGTGCCGTCGGTCTTGATCGATTCCAGTGCCTTCTGGACTGCTGCCATCAGCTCGGTGCTCTCCTTGGGGAACACGATGCCGAAGGAGAGCTTTTGGTACGCCTTACCCATGGCCAGCTCGCCGTTGCTGTCGGCCGCGACTACCGAGCCCGACGTCGAGTCCACAAGGAAGGCGTCCACGCGCTCACTCTGCAAAGCCAGCACGGCCTGGTTCTGGCCGGCATAGATGGTAACCGCGAGCGGCTCGTTCCCGGCGGCCTGGCACTTGGCGGACTGCTCCGCTGCATCGGCGTCCTCAGTGGTGCCCTTAACAATGCCGACCTTGGTCCCGCAAAGGTCGGTCAGGGACTTCAGCTTCTCAACGTTGGCCTTGGTCGTCATGATGCCACCGCCCGCCTGGAAATAATCCAAAAAGCTGACCTGCTTCTGTCGTTCAGCGGTGTCGGACATGGCGGACATGGCCATGTCATAGCGGCCCGAGGCGAGGCCAGGGATGATTGCATCGAAGGCGATGTTGTCGAAAGTCAGGGTGACGCCCAGCTTCTTCTCCAGAGCGTCCGCGATTTCACGGTCAATGCCGATGATGGTCTTCCCGTCCGTATCGAACGACTCAAACGGCGGGTATTCGACGTTGCTTGCTACTTTTACGGTGCCCGCACCCTGTATCTCCTTGGGCAGCTGGCTGAAGAGCGGCGTCTTTGCCGCATCAGATGCCGCACCCGTTGGGTCGGAGGCTGCCGTAACTGAACCGCCACAAGCGGTGAGACCGACGACGGCGGACAGTGCCAGCGCCGCTAAGGCGTGATGGCGAAAGCGAAATACAGAAATGCTCAATTTGTACTCCTCGGGGTTAATGCGGCTTTATGCGAATTGGGGGGCTTCCTGGGGATTCCTATGAATGAAGACCGCCTGGGACCAGCATAGACATGGTTTCCACACGCCACAATAGCTATTTGCAGGGATTTCTAAAGACAAATGCCGCACCCAAAGGATTCGGCATACCGCATTTGAAAGACGGCATGAAAAAATGCTAAATAATAAAATTTACTAACGCAAGGGGGCAGGCAGTCCAGACCAAGGGCCGTCGACCCCCTTGGTCTGGTGGATCAGTAGGCTTTCAGCACTTGGCGGCCTAGAGGTCCAGCACCAGCCTCTCGCCTCGGCAGCGGGAAACACAAATCATTATTGTTTCATTTGCCGCACGTTCTTCATGGCTCAGAATTTCGTCGCGGTGGTCTGGAATTCCAGCCACTACCGCCGTCTCACAGGTTCCACAGGTGCCTTTCCTGCAGGAATTCAGCGCGGGGACTCCGGCACGCTCAAGCGCTTCCAGAATTGTTTCATTTTCCCCGACGTCGATTTGTGTTCCGTCAGCGGTTTCCACCAGGAAAGGGGCATCGTCGTCAGCCGGGCCACCGCCTGGGCCGCCGCCGAAGTCCTCAAACAGCAGGTGAGGCACTAGACCGTCCGTGTGTGCCGCGCGGAGCTCGGCGAGCATCCGTTCCGGGCCGCACGTAAAGACAGTGGCATCCCCAGTCAGCCCCGCCCCGCGCAGATACTCCGTCAGGTCCGTGCGGCCGGATTTCTCCCGGGCACGGATGCAGACCTTGTCTCCGGCAGGGTCAAGGACGGCCAGCTCCTCCACGAAAGCCATGGAACGCAGGCTGGACCCGAGGTACAGCAGCCGCCAGGACTCCCCCTTCTGGTACGCCGCCCGGATCATCGGCAGCAGCGGCGTGATTCCGATGCCGCCGGCAATGAACACCTTCTCCCCGGAGCCCGGTGTGCCACGGAAGTTGTTCTGCGGGCCGCGGATGTCGAGGACATCACCCGCCTTCAGCGACTCGTGGATGTAGCGTGAGCCGCCGCGGCCGGGCAACTCACGCAGCACCGCGATGCGCCAATATGACCGTTCTGCCGGATCGGAGCACAGCGAGTACTGACGCAGGATGCCATTGCCGAAGAGGACATCGATGTGGGCGCCGGGCTCCCACGGCGGAAGCACACCCCCCGTGGGAGCCTTCAAAAACACTGAAACGATGTTGTCTGCTTCCCGCCGGAGCTCGCTGACGGCGAGGCTGGCGAAGCTCTTCCCAACCGGCGCAGGCCCGCTGAGCACCGGAGCGTCAGCGGACTGGAGCGTCATCGCTGCCTCCACAGAGCACAGCGTTCACGGCGGTGACCACCGCTCCGTCGTGGACCAGTTCGCCGGCCTTGCGCAGCCGCGGGTACAGGACCACATCCTGCTTGAGGTGGTCAATGGGGCGGCCATCGGCGGCGGCCGTGGAGCGCAGCAAAGCCAGGGCGGCCAGGCTCGCGGCCCCCGGCATGGCGCCGGTTGTGGCAGGAAGGCGCATGCGTAATTCCAAGGCCTGCGCGGCCATGAGGAGTTCGACTGCCACCACGGTCTCGATGTTGGTGACGATCTGACGTGCGTGCCGGCCGGCGTTGTTGGCCATGGACACATGATCTTCCTGGTTCGCGCAGGTGGGGATGGAGTCCACGCTGTCCGGATGGGCGAGCGTCTTACAGTCGGAGACCAGGGCAGCCGCGAGGTACTGCGGCAGCATGTACCCGCAGTCCATCCCGATCTGTTCGCTGGCCACCAGCATGTCCGGCAGGCCGCGGTTCAGGGTGCCGTCGTCGAGCCGGAAAAGCCGGCGCTCGGTGATGTTGCCGATTTCCGTGACCACAATCGAAATGAAGTCCGCTACGAAGGCGACATATTCGGCGTGGAAGTTGCCGCCGGAGACGGCTTTAAGCGTGCGGGTGGACGGCAGCGATGGGAAGATCAGCGGGTTGTCGGTGGCGGCGTTGATCTCGTTGTCGATGATCCCGGCGGCGAACGCCAGCGTGTCCTTGACCGGGCCGAAGACCTGCGGGATGCAGCGCAGTGAGTAGGCGTCCTGGGGCGGCTGCCGCACGGGGTCTGTGCCGGCGTCGCCGTCCACCAGCCCGCTTCCGGCGAGGAGTTCGCGGAGCCGTGCAGCGACCTCGATCTGGCCCCGCTGGCCGCGGGCCTGGTGGAGTTCATCGATAAAGGCATCGCCAAAACCCATGAGGGCCTCGATCGTCATAGCCGCGGTGATCTGCGCGGTTTCCAGGAGGTTCTGCGCGTCGTAGAGTGCAAGGGCCGTCTGGGCGCAGGAGAAAGACGTGCCGTTCAGGAGTGCCAGTCCGTCCTTGGCGCCGAGCGGAAGGCGTGCTATCCCCGCGTTGGCCATGGCGGCGATGCCGGAGACCACTGCTCCGTCCACGAAGGCCTCACCGGAATCCAGTTCCTCGTCCTCACCGGCATGGGAGCGGGACATAACGATCGCCACGTGGGCCAACGGGATGAGGTCACCGGAGGCGCCGAGGGAACCGTATTCCGGGATGGCGGGGTACACGCCCCGGTTAAGCATCTGCGTCAGCGTCGTCACAATATCCGCCCGAACGCCCGAATGGCCCTGGGTAAGGCTGACGACGCGGATGAACATGGTTGCCCGCACCACTTCCTCATCGACATACCGGCCCACGCCGGCCGCATTGGAAAGAACCAGCCGCCGGGACAGCTCGGCGGCGTCGGATGGATCGTTGAAAGCCTTTCGGCCGGCAAGGGAACCGAAACCGGTGTTGATGCTGTAAATGGCGGCGGTCTCTTTACCGGCCGCCATGCCGTCCATGACACCGTCCAACCACTCCTGGCTGGGCTTCATCCGTGCCAACGCCTGCTCATCCACCACCACGGGACGCCGGTGGCGGGCCACGTCGATCAGATCCTGCAACGTTGTGCGGTCCGTCCCCAGGACTACCGGCGCGGTATCAAGCAGAGTTTCGAGCGTCATCTCTTACCTCTCGGGTTGTTCTATGGCTAGCGAGGGAACCCAGCGACGCCGCCAGGTTCTCCGCTGCCTCATTCATTGTTTCTAAAGTCGAGTTCAGCCAGGCACGGGAGCCGCAGCGGCCCTCCGGACCTGCCACGTTAAGGGCACACACAGCTTCGCCGTCGAGCATTACCGGCACAGCCACGGAGATGGCCCCGGGATCGAGTTCCCCGCGGGATACGACCCAACCGCTTGTCCGGATCTGCGCGAGGCTGAGTTGGATCTGCTCCGCCGACGGCGTGTTGTCGGTGAAGCGCGGCAGGTCCCCGTCCAACACCTGACGCACGACGTCGGACGGCGCCCACGCGAGCATGGTCCGGGGGCCGGCTCCGGCCGTCAGCGGCAGGAGCTCATTGACCGCGAACGTGAACTTGAAGGCCTTGTCCGGTTCCGCGCGGCGCAGGCAAAGGGCCTGTGTGCCGACCCGGATGATCAGGACGGCAGTCTCCCCCACGGCGTCCACGACGCTCCTAAGCACCGCCGTGCCGACTTCCGCCAGATGGCTCTGCGTCAGGTGCCGGCCCGACAGCGCCAGCAGGGCGCGCCCCGGTCGGTAGATGCCCGCGTCCTCCTGGACGAAGCCATGTTCGCGGAGCTGATGGAAGTAGCGGTAGGTGGTGCTGATAGGAATTCCGAGCTTCAGGGCCACACGCTCCACGGTGGTATCGCCCGCCTCGGCGACTTCGGACAGGATCAGGAGCCCGCGCTCAAAAGATGTATGTGTCGGCACCGCTTTACCTCCTGCCCGGTTCAATCCCCCTGTGGGGCCTGTCACGAAACGATAGTGCAGGGCCACTGGGCGGCCGTACAAAAACCATTCCCGCAGAGTGAGAACGGCATTTATCCGCCGCTCTCACTCATCGGTACTTTGATGCCACGAATTGGTTGCTCCGCAGCGAAACAGTCGACAGTAACGAGGCCCACGATGTCAGTAAGCATTCCCCCGCAGACAGTTCCGGTTTTCTCGGATGATCCCTACAGTGACCGCCATCTCACCAATCCGTATCCGTTGTTCGAGCGGATGAGAGCCGCCGGTCCCGCAGTGTGGCTGGCGAAGTATGGCGTCCTGGCCTTTGCCGGGTTCGAAGAATGCAAAGAGATCCTGGAAGACTATGACACGTTCATCTCCGGCGCCGGCGTCGGCCCCAAGAACCTCCATCACGAGCCCGCGTGGCGTCCGCAAGGGATCCTGGAATCGGACCCACCCGTCCACGGCCCCATGCGCGCCGCGATGGCCGGGGTCATCTCCCCCCGCGGTGTCCGGTCCCTGCGGCTGCAATTCGAGGTGTTTGCCGATGAACTCGTGGATCAACTCATCTCCCGGGGAACGTTCGACGGTGTCACGGACCTCGCCGAGCTGTTCCCTATCCGCGTCTTCGGCGACGCAGTCGGAATCCCCCGCGAAGGCCGCGAAGCCAACCTGCTACCCCACGGCGCCATGAATTTCAGCTCCTTCGGCCCTGACGATGAACGCTCCCGCGAATTCTTTGAAAAGGGCGAGCCTACGCACGAATGGGTCATGAACAATTGCGCCCGCGAAAACCTGTCCGTAGACGGTATGGGCGCCCAGATCTGGGAGTACGCCGACCGCGGCGAAATCAGCGCTGAGCAGGCCGCATTGCTGGTCAGGGCCATGCTGTCCGCAGGCCTCGACACCACCGTTTTCTCTATCGGCAATACCCTTCAGGCACTGGCCTCCCATCCCCAGGAGTGGGCCACGCTTCACGCCAATCCACGGCTGGCCAAGTTCGCCATTGATGAAGCACTCCGCTACGAGTCACCGTTCCAGTCATTCTTCCGGACCGTTACGACTGACACGGTTTTTCGGGGCATCCCGCTGTCGGCCGGTTCAAAGGTGCTGTTGTTCATCGGTTCGGCCAACCGCGACGCCAGCTACTGGGGACCGACCGCGGACGAGTTCATGATCGGCCGGAACGCCGGGGGACATCTGGCCTTTGGCATGGGCATCCACCAGTGCGTGGGCCAGCCTATATCCCGGCTTGAGATGGACGTCCTCTTCACAGCCCTGGCCAAGCGCATCAAAAGCCTCGAGCTGGTAGGCGAGCCCGTGCCGTACCTGCACAATACCCTCCGCGGCTGGCGCTCCATCCCGCTCAAAATCGTGGTCGCCTAGCCTGTGCTTTCCGTAAGGAGATATTGTCCAGCTTCGTTTCGCTCCCCCGTGTTGACCAGTTCCAGCCGAGTTCGTCGACCCTGCCCAGAACAGCACCGGGCTCCCAAAGGTCATGGCGAATACATCATTCCTGATCAACCGCGTTAACCGGCAAATGACACCGCTCAGGTCTGGGTTGCCGCCCCGCAGCCTGGCTGCGTGACTGTTTCATTGATTTTGGCGTCCAAGTCTGTTCAGTTACCGGTCATTGCGCCGGCGTGCCGGTCAAAAAGACTTTGGTCTGGTTCCTCGGCACATTCAGGTGATATAATCCATTCGCTAATGCGGTCATTGTGTTCGCCAAGCTTGGGTGCGGGCCGTGGCTGTACGGAACCGGTCAGCCGGATCGGTGACGCCAGGGTGGCGAATCCGTCGGATTCGATGGCGACGAGGCCGCGTGTGCGGGCATGTTCATTGGTGAGGGCATCTTTGACGGAATACACCTCGGAGACTGGTACCTGGTGTGCCTGAAGCAGGGTGACTACTTCGGCCGTAGTGAGCGTGCTCAGGGCCGTCTCCAGTGCCGCGCGGAATTCTGCGGGGTGGGTGTTCCTGCGCGTCTGTTCTTTGAATCTTTCATCGGCGAGCCATTCGCTCCGCCCGAGCGCTTCGGTAAGCCGGGGGAACAGCCGGTCGCCGGCTATGGCGATGGCGACGGTTCCGTCTTTGGTCTGGTAGGTGCTGAAGGGGGTTGACATGGCGTGATCGTTGCCGCACGCGGCGGGTTCTTCCCCGTGCAGGGCGCGCATTCCTACTGATTCCAGGATGGAGACGAGGCTGTCGAGCATGGCGATGTCGATGTGCTGGCCTTTTCCGGTCAGATGACGTTCCTGGAGGGCCGCCAGGGCCGCGGTGGCGCCGTAGAGCCCGGGAATGATGTCTCCGAGGCTTACGCCCACGCGGGTGGGCTGGCCTCCCGGCCATCCGGTTACGGACATCAGCCCGCTCATCGCTTGGGCGATCAGGTCATAGGCGGGGGCGTTGCGAAGGGGGCCGTCCTGCCCGAATCCGCTGATGCTGACCACCACGAGGCGGGGATTGATTTCAAGGAGCGTGCCGGCAGCGATACCTAGCCTGTCCATCACCCCAGGCCTGAAGTTTTCGATGATGACGTCCGAATTCCTGACCAGGTCCAGGAGCTTGCTGCGGTCCCGGGTGTCTTTCAGGTTCAGCGTGATCCCGAACTTGCTGCGGTTGAACAGTCGGTAGTAGCCCGACTCGCCCTTCACCGTGGGGCCGAAGTGACGCGAGTCGTCACCTTCAGGACTCTCAACTTTGATGACCTCGGCCCCGAGGTCGGCCAGGATCATCGCGCAGAAGGGTCCCGCGAGCACCCGGGAAAGGTCCAACACCCGGATCCCCTGGAGGGAACCCCTTCGGGGCGGGGACATCTCTTCCGCAGCGGCTTCATCTGCAATGGAGGTAGTTGCGGGGGGAGTCGGCAATGTGGACATTTGGAGTTCCTCTTCGTGAGACGCCGTGACTGTCCGCCAGCGGCCGTTTTCGTACTTCCATCCCACCACCCGTCCTCCGAACCGACCATGGGAACCCCTGCCAAAACGTCCGGGATGCCGGACAAAGCGGCGCGTATTCTTGGAACATGAATAGTCCCTTACTGCGTCCCAAGGCCCCCGCTGCGGCGCAGGTTCTGGCGGTTCTGCGGTTCGTCGCCGGACAGGCCAACCCGGTTGGAGCGTCGGTCATTGCCCGTGACGTAGGGCTGCCCCGATCCACTACGTATCAGTTGATCGCGGCCCTCATTGAGGACGGCTTTCTGGTCCATCTGCCCGAGGAACGCAAGTACGCCCTCGGGGTGACGGCCCATGAGCTGGGGACGGGCTATTCGCGGCAGGTTCCGCTTCAGCGCATTGCCCGTTTCCCTCTGGCCCGGTTGGTAAGCCGTACGCGGCGTACCGCGCATCTTGCCGTGATGCACGGCAGGGACGTCATTTACGTCATCGTGGAACGCGCACCACGGCAGCGGCCCTTGGTGACAGATACCGGCATCCGGCTTCCGGCCCATCTGACGGCCAGCGGCCGGGCCATGATGGCGCAGATGGATCCCGCCCAGGTAGCTGCACTGTTTCCGGGCCCGGAGGCCTTCACTGTCCGCAATGCCAACGGGCCGCAGTCGTTGCCGGCCCTGCAGGATCTTCTCTCGCGGACCCGGACCCTCGGTTATGCGTGGGAACAGGACGAAATCACGGAGGGCTTCTCATCTGTTGCCGTCGCCGTCCTCGACCGGGCGCGCTATCCGGTGGCCAGTGTGACGCTGACCGTTACCAACCGTGCATTTCCGGCCGTAGGTGCCCGGCGCCGGGCCAGGGATGCAGAGACAGCCGAGGAACGGGCGACGCGGATTGAAGACGTGGCCAAGGAGTGGATTCCCGAGGTGAACCGCTGCGCCCGGGAGATATCGCGTCGGCTTGGCATCCACACGTGATGGCCGGCCGCGCTGACGAAATCAGTCCCGGCCACAGATGTGGCCGGGACTGACTTGTTCAACTTCTTTGCTTTTCCAGGGGCGGCGGAATCGGCTTAATTTGGTGCCGCTGCGATCTAGACGGCAGGCATATTGGGCACACGGTTCGAGAGCGGTTGAAGTACCTCGGGATCGCTTCCGGCAGGGTAGATCATGTGGGACGGCGCATTGGAATTCCTCTTCGCCAGCGGGTAGAACACCAGGGCCGTGACCACGAGCCCCACCAGCCAGGAAATGTCTGCCCCGCCCAGCAGCTCCGTCATGGGCCCGGTGTAGAGGGATTGGGCCAGGAACGGAATCTGCACGATGATGCCGACTGCATAGGTGAGCAGTGCGGTTTTGTTCCATCGTCCGTACCGGCCGTCCAGATCGTACAGCGCCGGAATGTCGACTTTTTCTTTCGAGATCAGGTAGTAATCAACCAGGTTGATGGAGCTCCAGGGGATGAAAACCATGAGCAGCAGCAGCACAAAGTTCTTGAAGTTCGCGATGAAGTCGGGGGATGCCATGACGGCGATGAGCACCGAGAGGCCGATGAAGCCGACGACGTAGGCGAACCGCGTCCAGGTCGCCACGCCGGTTTTGCGCGTGAAGGCCGTAACAGAGGTCAGCATGGTCATGTAGCCGCCATAGGCATTGAGGGTGTTGACCGTGAGCTTTCCAGTCACGACGACGAGGTAGATGATCACCGCGATCAGTCCCCCACCGCTCATGTTGCCGAGGAAGGCGACCTGGCCGTCCAGGAACCTCTCACCCTTAGGCAGAGCGAGAGCCGCGAAGAGAGCACCGAGAGTCATGGACCACTGGGAACCGATCACGGTGCCCAAGTAAGAGGCAAGGAAGGTCTTGCGGGCCGGGGTCTTGGACGGAAGGTAGCGGGAGTAGTCGGCCACGTACGGGCCGTAGGTCAGCTGCCATCCGGCACTGAGGGAGATGGCGAGCAGAAACGTGGGGAATTCGAAATTCCCGGATCCGAGCAGCGCCCCAACATCGTGGCTGGTAAATAGCCGGATGCCCAGGTAGGTGAAGCCCAGGATCCCGACGATGGTCGCTATGCGGCCCATCATGTGAATGTATTTGTAGCCCAGGGTCGCAACGAGGATGGTCAGGGCGCCGAAGATGGCCATGCCAATGGCGGGGGTGCCGGTGTGCAGGATCTGGTCAACCGCCTGTCCTGCCAGGACGGTTCCGGTCGCGGCGAAACCCAGGTACATGATGACGACCAGCACCAGCGGAATGACCGCCCCGAGTATTCCGAACTGTGCGCGGCTGGAGATCATCTGCGGCAGACCCAGCTTCGGTCCTTGAGCCGCGTGCAGCGCCATGACAGCCCCGCCCAGAATGTTGCCGATCAGCAGACCGATGATTGCCCACAGGGCGTCTGCTCCGAACAGCACCGCAAGGGCACCGTCGACGATGGCTGTGATCTGCATGTTCGCTCCGAACCACAGCGTGAACTGCTGTGCCGGCGAACCGTGACGTTCATTTTCCGGGACGAAGTCGATGGAGCGGCGCTCCACGCGCGGCCCGCCTGATCCCCTGTTTGTTGTGGACTGCATGCTGTTCCTCACTTTGGCAACTGGATTCGGAGGTCCCCCACCCTGTGGATCAATCTGAGCATGCGCTGTGAGTGGCATCACTGGAAGCCCCGACGTTTCGTCCGGGGTCTCGGACGATAAGGGGAAAACTGTGATCCACCTCATTCACCGCCGCGGTCTTCGGATAACTTCGAATAACCCCCGCAACACAGCCGGACGAGTCCGCGCACGGGGGCTAGGAAACCTTTCCCTTCCCTGACAGCACCGGAGCCCAAGATGAGCACGAACACACCCCTGACACATGATCTGCCCTACCCCACCGGGGACTTTTTCAACTTCGAAGGGCTCCTGCCCGCCCACGAACGCGAACGGCTGCACGAAGTCAGAAGCTGGCTGGACACCGAAGTGCGTCCCATCGCCACCGATTACTGGAACCGCAGCGAATTCCCGATGGAGCTGATCCCGAAGATCGCGGCGCTGGATATCATCAGCCCTGTCCGCAGGCAGGGCCACTCGCATCTCTTTGCCGGCCTCCTCACCGCTGAAATCCACCGGGCCGATGCCTCGGTGGGAACCTTCATGAGCGGACAGGACGGCCTCTTCACCGGCTCCATCGAGCTACTGGCGTCGGAAGAGCAGAAGGCGGCATGGCTGCCGGACATCTACGCCCTCAAGAAGACAGGAGTCTTCGCGATCACCGAACCGCTCGCCGGTTCAGACGTGGCCGGCGGCACCCGCACCACCGCCCGGCGGGAGGGCGATAAATGGGTGCTTAACGGCGAAAAGCGGTGGATCGGCAACTCCACGTTCTCCGACTACGTGATCATCTGGGCCAAGGATGTCGAGGACGAGCAGGTCAAGGGCTTCCTGGTCGACACGAAGACACCGGGGTTCTCCGCGACGCTCATCCAAAACAGGATTTCGCTGCGCAGCGTTCAGAACGCCGATATCAAGCTCACCGATTTGCGCATTTCCGATGAGTTCCGCCTCGCCGGCGCCAACAGCTTCCGGGACACCAACAAAGTCCTCAAATCGACCAGGGCAACCGTCGGCTGGCAGGCCGTCGGACTCCAGATGGCTGCCTTCGACGTCGCGCGCAAATATGCTATCGAACGCCACCAGTTCGGCAAACCTTTGGCGGCGTTCCAGCTGATCCAGGAACAGCTCGTGACCATGCTTAGCAACTCCATGAGTTCCATGGGGATGATGGTCCGGCTCGCGCAGCTCGAAGATGCCGGAGAATCCAAAAACGAACACTCCGCCATGGCGAAGGCCTTCGCCACCAAGCGCATGCGCGAAACCGTCGCGCTCGGCCGCAGCATCCTGGGCGGCAACGGCATCGTCACCGACTACGAGATGGCAAAAATCTTCTGCGACGCCGAAGCCATTTACACCTACGAAGGCACCTACGAAATCAACACACTTGTGGCCGGACGAGCCATCACGGGCGTCGCAGCATTCGTCTAAGCAGGCCCACGCCCGTCCGCGATACCGGACAATAACCCGCCCGCTCCCCTACCTGGGGCAAGGAAAATCCAGCCTACTTAGATCAGCACTTCAAACGGACTGGACCGGCCATTGCGGCCGAGCACCACCCCATCTAAACAAGACGTGGACCGAGCTGGTCTGCAATACCAACGAAGGAGCCCCTCATGGCATCCGCCGATTTCACCACCGGAGCCCGCCCGGTCAAAGCAGCCCGCGGCACCACGCTCACGGCGAAGAGCTGGCAGACGGAAGCGCCGCTGCGCATGCTGATGAACAACCTGGACCCCGAGGTCGCCGAACGCCCCGATGACCTCGTGGTCTACGGCGGCACCGGCCGGGCCGTCCGGTCCTGGGCCGCGTTCGACGCCATCACCCGCACCCTCGAGACCATGGAAAACGACGAGACCCTGCTGGTCCAGTCCGGCAAGCCGGTGGGCGTCTTCCGCACCAACGAATGGGCGCCGCGGGTGCTCCTGGCCAACTCCAACCTCGTCGGCGACTGGGCCACCTGGCCCGAATTCCGCCGGCTCGAGGCCGAGGGCCTGATGATGTACGGCCAGATGACCGCCGGGTCCTGGATCTACATCGGCACCCAGGGCATCCTGCAGGGCACCTTCGAGACTTTCGCCGCGATCGCCCGCAAACTCACCGGGGACCCGGACGGCACCCTCGCCGGGACCCTGACCCTCACCGGCGGCTGCGGCGGCATGGGGGGCGCCCAGCCGCTCGCCGTCACCCTGAACGACGGCGCCTGCCTGATCGTCGACGTCGACGAGTCCCACCTGCGCCGCCGCGCCGGCAAGCGCTACCTCGACGAGGTGGAAACGGACCTCGACGCCGCGATCGCCAAGGTCCTGGCCGCCAAGGAGGAGCGCCGCGGCTGGTCCGTGGGCTACGTCGGCAACGCCGCCGAGGTCTTCCCCGAGATCCTGCGCCGCCACAACGCCGGCGAGCTCACGGTCGACATCGTCACGGACCAGACCTCCGCCCACGACCCGCTGTCCTACCTGCCCGAAGGCATCAGCGTGGCCGAATGGCACGCCGAGGCCGCCGCGGACCCGGAAGGCTTCACCAAGAAGGCCCAGGCCTCGATGGCCCGGCACGTCCAGGCCATGGTGGAGTTCCAGGACGCCGGCGCCGAGGTGTTCGACTACGGCAACTCCATCCGCGACGAGGCCCGCAAGGGCGGCTACACCCGCGCCTTCGAATTCCCCGGCTTCGTCCCGGCCTACATCCGCCCGCTGTTCTGCGAGGGCCTGGGCCCGTTCCGCTGGGTCGCGCTCTCCGGCGACCCGGAGGACATCGCGGTCACCGACGCGGCCATCAAGGAGCTGTTCCCGGAGAACAAGCACCTGCACCGCTGGATCGACGCCGCGCAGGAACGGGTGGAGTTCGAAGGCCTGCCGGCCCGGATCTGCTGGCTGGGCTACGGCGACCGCGCCAAGGCCGGGCTGCTGTTCAACCGGCTCGTCGCCGAAGGAAAGGTCAAGGCCCCCATCGTGATCGGCCGCGACCACCTCGACTCCGGCTCCGTCGCGTCCCCGTACCGCGAGACCGAGGCCATGGCCGACGGCTCCGACGCGATCGCCGACTGGCCGCTGCTCAACGCCCTGCTCAACACCGCCTCCGGCGCCACCTGGGTCTCCCTCCACCACGGCGGCGGCGTCGGCATCGGCCGCTCCATCCACGCCGGCCAGGTCTCCGTCGCCGACGGCACGGACCTCGCCGCGCAGAAACTCGAACGGCTCCTCACCAACGACCCCGGCATGGGCGTCATCCGCCACGCCGACGCCGGCTACCCCCGCGCCGTCGACGTCGCCGCCGAACGCGGCGTCCGCATCCCCATGAACGAAACGAAGTAACAGCTGCGCTGTCGGGCTGACCGTGATCAAGCCGGTCAGTCCGACAGCTGGCTACCACCGACTGCCCCATCTGCCCGAAGGATTCGCATGAACGCCGCCGCCTCACCAATCCCCACGCTCGAGGGCGCATTGTTTGAGGAGATCCGCAAACCGTGAGCCGCCCGCCCCGCCATCGGCACGCCCAGCAGTGTGTGGCGGCTTCGCACCGATACCTGGGACTTCCTGGCCTACACCACCAGGCAACTGATCATCGCCACTGCTTCGGAAACAACCCGAGGGGGCCTGTTCACTGAAACCTTCAGGCTCCTGGACATCCTCGACTCCATCGAGATGTACTTCGCCGCCCCCGGGCTACAGCACATGGCGGATCTGCGCATGAGCCTGACGACGAAGGACTTCCGGCTCGCCGCGGAGCTCATAGAGGCGGCCCGCAGCCCGCTGGCAGACACCGCTGCCGCCAACGCCGAACCTCCCGCAGCATCCGGATCCCGGGACGCGGAGACCCCGCAGGTTCCTGCCGGGGAAACCAGACGGCGATTCGAAGTCCTGGTCATCGACGACATCTCCCCAACGGAGCGAGAGTCCTTAAAGTCTGGCCTGCTCAGCAGGCGTCGCAACGACGACGAATTTGTCTACGACGTCAATATCGTTCCCAGCTTCGAGGACGCCCTCATCGCGGTGCTGCTCAACCCGGAAATCCAGGCCTGCGTCATCCGCCCCGGCTTCACCGGCGTGACCCGGCAACACCTCGGACATGATCTGCGTGGCTTTCTGGACGCCTTCGCGGGCGACAGTCCGGGCCCGCTGCATCCTGTCCAGCGGATCCTGCGGCTGGCGAAGAAGCTTTCTGAGCTACGCCCCGAACTCGACCTGTATCTGATCGCCGGGGTCGCCATCGAAAAAGTCGCCGGATCCCTGACCAGCCACTTCCGCCGCATTTTCGCCCGCGAGGATGGCTTGGAAATACACCTCTCCCTCCTCCGCGGAATAGCCGCCCGCTACGACACCCCTTTCTTCACGGCCCTGCAGGAATACAGTAAACGGCCCGCAGGAGTGTTCCACGCGCTGCCCATATCGCGGGGCGGATCAGTGGTGAACTCCCGATGGATCAAGGACATGGCCGACTTCTACGGCCTGAACCTGCTGCTCGCGGAAACCTCCGCCACCTCCGGGGGCCTCGATTCGCTGCTGGACCCCCACGGCACCATCCGGGACGCGCAGAAACTCGCCGCACGGGCCTTCGGCGCCCAAAAGACATTCTTCGTCACCAACGGCACGTCAACAGCGAACAAGATCGTCCACCAGTCGATCATCGCACCCGGAGACGTCGTCCTGGTGGACCGGAACTGCCACAAATCCCACCACTACGCCCTCATGCTGGCCGGCGCCCGGGTCGCCTACCTGGACGCCTATCCCCTTGACGCGCACTCGTTCTACGGCGCAGTCCCGCTCCGGAGCATCAAGCAGACCCTGCTGGACTACCGCCGCGCCGGGCGCCTGCAGGACGTTAAAATGATCACCCTGACCAACTGCACCTTCGACGGAATCGTCTATGACGTGGAACGGGTCATGGCCGAATGCCTCGCCATCAAACCCGACCTCGTCTTCCTCTGGGACGAGGCATGGTTCGCCTTCGCCGGCTTCCACCCGCTCTACCGCCGGCGGACCGCCATGGCCGCCTCCCGGAAACTCGATCAGGACCTCCAAAACCCCGCCCACGCACGGAAGTACACCGCACAGGCCAGGGAACTCCACGACCCTGTAACCGGGGAACCAGCCCCGGACGCATCATGGCTGAACACCCGTCTCATCCCGGATCCCACCAAAGCGCGTCTCCGCGTCTACGCCACCCAATCAACCCACAAGACCCTGACATCCCTCCGGCAGGGGTCCATGATCCACGTCTACGACCAGGACTTCAGCCGCCACAACGAAGACGCGTTCCGAGAGGCGTACATGACCCACACCTCCACCTCCCCGAACTACCAGATCCTGGCCTCCTTGGACATCGGACGCCGCCAAGCCGAACTCGAAGGCTACGAGCTCGTCCAGCGTCAGGCCGACCTGGCGGTGAGCATCGCCCAGGCCGTCGCCCGCCACCCCCTGCTCCGGAAATACTTCAGAATCCTCACCACCGGGGACCTCATCCCTGCCCAGTATCGGGACACCGACCGCCCGATCCCCCTGCGGGACGGACTCTCAGCCATGGATGAGGCCTGGCGCAACGACGAATTTGTCGTCGATCCCTGCCGGCTGACCCTGGACATCGGACTAACCGCAATGCCGTTCGGTTAGGCGTTCGGGTCCAGGGTCAAGTCCCGTCGAATCGGCGTGTCCGTGGGGATATGGGTGTGGCTCCTGCTTGAGTAGTTCGGTCCACCAAGACTGATCCACCCCCACGGGAGCCACTATGCCCGATTCTGCCATCAATCACGCTCCGGGGGTATTCGCACCCGGGCATCTGGGCGAGCTGACCCGTGTCGTTCCCTTCGACATGGTTGATGCCGCGCTCGAGGCCGCCGGAGGCCGGGAACGCCGGGTGCGCAGGCTGCCCTCACGGGTGGTGATCTACCTGCTGCTCGCCGGGGTCCTGTTCGCCGACCAGGGCTGGAAGCAGGTCTTTTCACGCCTGGTCACGGGGCCGCCGGCACCGGTGAAGACACCTTCGGCCTCATCCTTGAGCCAGGCCATGCGCCGGGTGGGAACGGCCCCGCTGCGTGAGCTGTTCACCCTTCTCAAGGGCCCTGCGGTGTGCGGGTCCCGGCAGGTGACCCGGTTCGCTGGCCGGCTGGTCGTGGCCATCGACGGCACGCAGATGGCCGTGGCCGATACCGAGGCCAACCGGGCCAGGTACCCCAAGCCGCGCGGCGGCGTCAACGGGGAGGCCGGGTACCCGATGATCCGGCTGGTTGCGATCCTCACGGCCGGGACCCGTTCGGTGATCGACGCGGCCTTCGGCACCGACGCCGTGGGCGAGCTGACCTACGCCCGGCAGCTCATCTCCTGCCTGCAACCGGGCATGGTGCTGCTCGGGGACCGGAACTTCGCCACCTACGGCTTCTTCCGAAGAAGTGGCCGAAACGGGCGCGGACTTCCTTTTCCGCGCCAGGACCGGTCTCAGCGCCATGAAACTGCCGGTCCTTCAGCAGCTGGCCGACGGTTCCTACCTCTCCCATGCCGCCGGCCAACGCGTACGGGTCATCGACGCCGAACTCACGGTCACCACCGAGGCCAAAACGCTCACCGCCGAATACCGGCTGGTCACCACGTTGCTCGACCCGATCCAGGCTCCCGCCCTGGGACTGGTCAGGCTCTACCATGAGCGTTGGGAGATCGAAACGGCCTACTGCGAATTGAAATCACGCATCCTGAACGGCCGGGTGCTGCGCGGCCGGCACCCTGCCGCGGTCATCCAGGAGACCTGGGCGCTGCTGTCCTGCTACCAGGTGTTGCGCACCGCGATGACCGATGTGACGCTGCGGCATCCCGAGATCGATCCGGACCGCCTGTCCTTCACCATCGGACTGAGGTCCGCCCGCGACCAGGTGGTCCAGGCCCGCGGGATCCTCAGCGGAACCGTGGTGGACCTGGTCGGTCGCATCGGGGCGGCCATGCTGGCCGAACCGTTGCCCGCCCGCCGCATCCGCTCCCGGCCCCGGGTGGTCAAACGCGCGATCTCCAAGTACCGCGCCAAGGAACGGGATGTCGACCGTCGGACCTATCCCGCGACACTCGACACCAGGATCTTGACACCGGATCCCGGCCCCTAACCGAACGGCATTGGGACTAACCGGGGTCGACGGGGACACCTTCAAACACGTCCACCTCATGGACCGGTTCGGCATCCAGGTCAACAAGACCTCCCGCAACAGCGTCCTGCTCATGACCAACATCGGAACCTCCCGCAGCTCCGTCGCATACCTCATCGAAGTCCTCGTCAAACTCGCCGAAGCCTTCGAACATGACCGTACCTGCGGGAGCCCCGCTGACCAGGAAGCAGGCCGATCCAGGGTCAGGGCACTAACCACCGAACCTCCTCCGCTGCCGGACTTCAGCCACTTTGCCGAACGCTACCGCAGCGCCCCCGACACCCCTGACGGCGACCTCCGCACCGCCTACTTCGACACCTACCGGACTGACAACGTCAGCCACCTCTCCCCGGCCGAGCTCACCAGACGCGTCACCGCCGGGGAAGAAATCATCTCAGCCGGATTTGTCACGCCCTATCCGCCCGGATTCCCTGTGCTGGTCCCCGGCCAGGTCATCACCCACGCCATTCTGGCATTCATGGCAGCTCTGGACACCCGCGAGATTCACGGCTTCAACCGCCAGCACGGCTACAGGGTCATGGCCGGCCCGAAACGCCCATCCCTCACAAATAACCACCAGTCCGCGCGACAGCCCGGCTGAGCAAGGGCGCAGACACCGCTCCCCCACAATAAACGCGAAGACTCCAGCAGCATGCTCCCATCATTTTTCAACCACCTGAAGGAAAAGATGATCCCCTCCCCGACTGAGGCAACACACATCAGATCGCCCCGGAGCTACCTGCTCCCCGGAATCAGCCACGACCCACCCCGGCCACAGGGCCTCGCCGCAGAAACGTCCTGCCCCGACGATTGCCACTACTGCACCGGTCCTGAAACAGACTAAAACCCGCACACAAAGGAGATGTAATGACCACGCTAACTTCCGTAATCCATGCGACCTCCAAAGCCGATCTGGAACAACAACTCGACCGTGCCGTTGCATTGGCCCTGACTAAAGCCACAGAGCAGCGCCAGGGAATACTGGTAACGCGCCACAGTCACATCCGCTTCAGCGTGGCAGTCAGTTCCGAGGTCCCATACGGCGAAACCCACGAACGGGACGCCGCCTAGCGTTCCTTGGGGGTCAGAACTTTGATGTTTGTCTTGAGTTTTAGGCAGCCTTTTGGATTCGGGCATCGTCGATGTAGTTGTTGACGTGGCGGTCGATGGTTGCCAGGGCTTGGCGTAGTGGTGTTGGCGCGGGGACGTTGTCGGCTGCCAGGAGGGGTCGCAGGAGCCGGTTGTGGACCTTGGTGTAGAACAGGGCGACTCGTTGGCCGTCGGCGGTCAGGGTGTAGGTGTTGCTGTGAGGCCGGCGTTCGATGAGTCCATTGCGGCGAAGGCGTGCGAGGTCGTAGCTCATTTGGTTGCTGCTGTAGCCGGTGCCCAGCAGATGGTTCACCCGGGCACGCAGGCTCCGATGGGTGAATCCGAGGGCGGTAAGGCTGACACATAAGGCGCCGAGCAGGGCCATGACCCGGGGGTCGCCGAACCGCAAGGCCGGAGCCCTCTTCCCGTCCGCGGTAAGCGTGGGGAGCGCGACCCGCTCAAAGGCTGGGCTCGCAAGGACACAGCCCTGCCCGACACGTTCAGTATCGAGCAGCCTGCGGTTGATGTCACGGGCTTTGGTCTGCAGCTCGGGCAGATGTTCCAGACGGCGGTGGCAACGCAGGTCATCGGGCGAGTTCACGACGGTTTCGATACGCAGTGCACGGCCGTCTTTGAGGTACTGCTTCACGCGGGAGTGCTTGTAGAACGCGTTGACGGTGACGTCGGTATCCCGGGTGACAATCTTGGTCTTGCAGAGTCCGGGGACGGGCGGGCGTCCGGGACGGCTGTGGGGCGCATGACCGGTGAAGATGAGTTCGACGCTGTCGGGCCGGCCGATATCGAGGTTGTCCGCGACGAGTGCCTCAAAGAAGCCCCGGGCCCGGCGGGGAGCGTCAAAGACCAGGGTCCTCGAGATCTCGACCTGGCGCATGGACAGCTCCCACCAGTACCCGGCGTCCGCGTCGTGATCGGTCAGCGGCAACGGGAGCACGGCGAGCCAGCGTTGGAAGAAAACCTCGATGGTGCCCGGGCCGAGCCGGTCACAGATCTCCTGCAGCGCCTGCGGATCCTCGCAGGCTGCGAATCCGTTGGAGAGTTCAGTGAAGGCGATCCCGGCCTTCACGGCCTGGCGCTTGGCCCACTCGTGGCCATTGATCCAGACCTTGGCCGGATACGGGAAGTACGCGCAGACCTTGACGAACGCCGGGCCGAAGTCGGTATCCCAGAGATAGAAATAGAAGCACGTCACCCGCCGGTCTGCCTTATGGAAGCCAAAACACGGGATTCCATTGGTGCCCTGGCGCTGGGTGGAGGCGAAGACATTCTGGTATTCCTGGGCAACTCCGATCGCTGCGACCCCGGACCGGCCGGTCTTCGCTTGGGCGGCCAGGTACCGGCGCATGACGTCGATCTTCCGGTCCTCCTTGCCGAAGCGGATCAGAGGGACGTGGTTGATCTCGGAGAAGGAATTCACCGATCGGCGAAAGCTCGTACCGATCTTTTCCAGGATTGCCGGGGAAGGGATCCGATAGCCCAGATGCCTGGTCATGAACGAAACGACCTGACCGCTGACCTGCAGGGTCGGGACGTAGCCGTTGAGATAGATCCGGTCCAGGCACTGAATATCCAGGGCCACGTGGCCTTCGAGGAGATCATTGACATTAGCCACCACAATCACCGCGTCCCCTCTACGAGCCTCCGATACACCACCAGAATGCACCGCAGCGGACCGGCCGTCATCAGCGACAGCCAACCACCCACCTCGGCGGTCAGAGGCGAAGCCTCCCTGGGAGTCTGCTGAATTAGGGCGTTTTTGGCGGCGTTGTCCGGTTCCTTGGCTCGCGCGGGTGCGGATGCTTGCCCCTTTTGGCCCGGTTCCTGCGGTTTCCGTCCGCCGCCCGGGAAAGCCCGGCGGGGGTGCTGGCGGCCGTGGCTGCGGGCGGGGTGCTGGCCTCAGGGGCGGCTGGTCCTTCAGGCGAGTACCCAGTTCCCGTTGTTGTCCCGGAGGCCGAGGTTGAGGAGTCTGCGCAGGTTCAGTCCGGTGATCCGCAGCTGCAGCCGGGCGTTGTTCCTGCTGATGCCGCGGTGGGGCGCCCGTCGGTTGCGGCGGGTGAGCCAGGCGATGGACCGCTCGACCATGGGCGGGCTCGATGACGATGTGGGCCTTGAATCCGTCCTGCTGACGGGACTGGGCCTTGTGCGCGAGTGCCGGGTGTCCGGTCCACGGTGGAGATCATCCTGTCCGAAGCAACCTGGCGGGCGATCCGCCAGCGGCCGTCCGTTCCGTCAGAGCCTTCGGCAGGTTCAACGTCCTGCCCGGAAACGAGGGCCAGCAACGCGACCGCTTCGGCGGCCTTGCCTTCCAGCGTCCAGGCGTCGATGGCCGAGCAGCGCCAGAGCATCGGCGACCAGGGCTGAGACCAGCTGATCACGGGCATCCGGGTCATCCCACGCGATCGGCGGCTTGCCCGGGGCAGCATAGTCATGGCCGGTGCAGAGCCCGGCAATCAGGCCACTTCCACCGGGCACGTCCCGGCCGACACGCCGGATCGCCGGATCGCCGAGATCAGCTGCGTCACGGTGTCCTGCCGCGCCACCGCATCATCGAGGACTGTCGAATTCAGTGCCCGCCGCTTTTTTGCCCGCCAAACGCACCGGTGGGGCCACCACTTCGGCGACCGCTTCGAAGATGCGGTCCGGGCTGCTGCTTCCGGCCAGCCGCCGGCGCCAGTACGTCAGCGTCGAATGATGAAAGGCCTTGTCCGTGACCGCGAAACCGCAGGCTGCCTTCCAGCGAAGATCAAGGGTCACAGCCTCGGCCGCTTCCCGGTCCGAGAGCCCGTTCAGGGCCTGCAGCACCAGGACCGTCGCGACGACATCGGCCGGGATCTAGACAATATGAAGGGGTCCCGGTTTGGGGCTGGAACCTCCGGTTCAAATTGATGCGTGGGTTGCCGTGCGGACCGTGGTCTTGCCAACGGTAGAGCCACATTTGAAGGTGTGGAGGTTCCAGCTAAGGCCGAGGATACAAGGTTCGCGGGGTGTTGGGCAGGACGTTTGTTGCCCGGGTTCTGCCCTGCCGATGCGGTCATTGTCGCCGGGCCGGGTCCGGGGCGCCGGCAGGGGCGGGTGTTTGCCGCGGCCCGGTGGGACAGGCGGCGCCCCGGCCCCTTTTGCCCGGCGCTGATGGCCTTTATCGGCAGGGCGGAACGGTCTGCAGGTGTCCGCTGCCAGACTGGGTTTATCCATCATCGGCCGGTGGCCCAAGGAACCACCCCTCGGTTAAGAAGGTCCTGTCATGTTTGAGAGAACAAGCATCGGTTTGGACGTGCACGCCCGCTCGGTCGTCGGGTGCGCCATCGACGGGGACACGGGGGAAGTGTTCAGGCGGCGGCTCACCCCGGACTTCGGGGAGATCCTGGCCTGGATCCTGTCGTTGCCCGGTCCGGTGAAATCCGTCTACGAGGCCGGGCCGACGGGCTTTGGTCTCGCCAGGTTTTTGCTGGCTTCAGGGGTTGACTGTGTCGTCGCGGCCCCGTCGAAGCTGCAGCGGCCCTCGGGAGACCGGATCAAGACCGACGTGTTAACCGAACTAACCGGGTCCACCCGGGAGAACCGTAGGCGGTGCCGGTTTGCATCGGCTAGGTTCTGTTCTCATGGGCAACGAAGAGCATGTTCCGCGGGTGCTGTCCGGGTTGGTGGTGCCGCCCTCGGGTGCGCTGAAGGCCACCGGGAACCCCTTCGAACCGTATCGGCTGGTTGACGGCGCCGGGGAGACGATAAGGCCGGCGGCGGCATTCTTCGCCGAGCTGGTGGCGTGCGGGCGGCCAGCGACGACGCTGCGGTCATATGGCATGGACTTATTGCGCTGGTTTCGATTCCTCTCGGCCCTCGAGCTGGCGTGGGATCAGGCAACCCAGGTCGAAGCGCGTGATTTCTGCCGTTGGCTGCAGGTGGCGCTCAAGCCGGTGCGACCGCATTGGCGGTACCCCGATGGCGGCGGCCCGGGTTCCGACGCGGGGCACGGAGCGGATAGGGGGACTCCTGGGCCGGGCAAGGCCCCGGACGGCGACCGATATGCCGCGGTAACCGTTGCGCATTGCGAGAGCGTGCTGCGCGGCTTCTACGATTTCCACCTGGAAGCCGGCACCGGACCGATGCTCAACCCGTTCCCCCTGGCCCGCGCCCGTGGAGGCACCCGCGCGCGGGCGCATCACAACCCGATGGAACCGTTTTCCGGGCAGCGCCGCGGCCGCTATCGGCCCAAGGTCGTGACCCGGGCCCCACGGGCGATCCCCGATGACCAGTTCGATAAGTTGTTTGCGCAGCTGGGCTCGCACCGGGACCGGGCGCTGGTCGCGTTCTGGGTCTCGACAGGTGCCCGGGCCTCGGAGCTGCTGGGGGCCACGGTGGCTGACGTTGATCCCGGGCAGCAATTAATCACCGTGCTGCGCAAGGGCACCGGTGCGTTACAGCCATTGCCTGCCGCGCCGGACGCGTTCCTCTGGCTGCGTCTCTATCAAACACAAGTGTCGGACCTGGTTCCGCCGGGCAGGGACGAACCGTTGTGGTGGACGTTGCGGCGCCCGTTCCGTGCCTTGACCTATGACGCGGCGCGGGCGATGTTCGATCGGGCGAATGCATCGCTGGGCACGGACTGGTCCCTGCACGACCTTCGCCACATTATCTCTGCTTAGTTCCCGTGTTGCGATAAGCCTTTGAGGTGGGCGCTCCCTCGGTGTCTGGGCTTTGCGTCACGGTGTGTGGTGTTTCTATTGTCAGCTCTGTGATTATGAGTTTCTTCTCGTCGCGGGGCTGGGAGTCCTGGGATATCGAGTACAGGCCGGTGATCCCGGAGGGGATGCCGGTGCTGGTCGATGACGACTTGCTGTTCGAGGACGGTCCGGCTGCACCGCGGCCGGCTGCGGTGGTGAACCGGTGGCTGCGCGAGCTCCCGGTCAGCGGGGCCCCGGCACCGAGTTCATGGGAGAACTACGCGCGGGCGGTGAAGGAGTGGGCGGAGTTCCTCGCCGTGCACGGGATCGCGTTGTTCGACTCGCGGGAGCGGCTGAAGGCCGGGTTGAGCCGGTATGCCGAGCATCGGGCCGCGGGTCCGGTGAAGGGCAGGTTCGCGGCGACGACGTGGGGCCAGCATATGAGCATTCTGTCGCTGTTCTACCGGTGGGCGATCGATGAGGGGTATGCGGCCGCCGAGCCGTTCACCTACCGGTCGGCGCGGGCGTTGTTCGCCGGCACCGGACGGGAGGTGAAGGTGAACCTGGCGGTGCGGCGTACTCCGAAGCCGCACGTGACTATCAAGTACCTGGAGCCGGACTTCATCGAGCTGTTCCGCAACGGCCTGCGCGGGCTGGCACCGGACGGCTCGCCCGACACCGGCTTCGCTGGCCGGGAGATGCCGCGCAACGCCGCGATCGGCGACCTGGCGCTGGCCACCGGGCTGCGGCTGGCCGAGTTCACACACCTGCTGCCCTGGGAGATTCCCGCGCTGCCGCCGACACCGACGACTGTGCCGATCCCGTTCCCGGTGCCGGCCGGGATCACCAAGGGCCGCAAGCCGCGCACCACGTGGACCTCCTACGATGCGCTGGCATCCGTCCACGACTACATGGGCCTGGACCGGGAGGCCGCAACCGCCGGCTCGGCATGGCGTCCGCCGCGACGCTGGGGCGAGCCGCTGCTGGTGAGCGACCCCGACGAGCGGGGCGGCCGGATCAATGGCGTCCGCCGGCCGTGGGCGTCGCTGACACCGGCGGAGCGGCGACGTCTGGTCGCGCCCGGGGGCGGATCGTGCCTGCTGGCGGTCAAGAGCGGCGGCGGCCCGTTCACAGCCTGGGCCACGGTGTTCGAGCGGACCTCGGATCGGATCCGGGCCCGGTTCGAACCCAGGTTCCCCCACGTAAACCCCCATCGGCTTCGCCACAGCTTTGCCATGAGAACCCTCGAGTACCTGGTCAGCGGGCACTACCGGGCTGCCGCACGGCTGGCGAAGGACGCTGACGCCGACGCGGCGCTGGTGTTCTACCTGTCGAAGGCCGACCCGCTGCTGGTGCTGCGCGATCTCCTCGGCCACTCGACTGTCTTGACGACGGAGAAGTACCTCAAGCGCTTGGACACCACACGGATCTACCGGCACGCTTACGAGGCCGCCGGGGCGGAGGCGGGGATCCTCGACGCGGCCGCGGCCGAGCGTGAGTCCGATGCGGAGTTTGACGAGCAGGACCAAGCCTGATGCCCACGATGGTTCTCGATGATCCGCTGGGCGTGGTCTGCGTGTTCAGCGACGGTGACACGGCCGAGTTCTCGCTTGAGGGCCTGCCCAACCCGCGCCTGGCCAGGGACCTGGCGGTCGGCTTGGTGGAGCTGATCCATCCGCACGGCACCGTCGATTCGGCAGGCTCGGTCGTTCACTATGTCCGGGCTCTGCGGCGTATGGTCCTGGCCGTGGCAGAGGGGGGCTTCATCGGCGGTGCCGGTGACCTGCGCCGGGGCCAGTTGGCCAAGTTCTGGATGGCCGGTCCGACCCATCTGGAGGCGCAGACCCGGGCGTTGGTGGAGGGGTTCGCCCGCTCCGGCGGCGTCCTGGGCGAGGGGGTGCTGGAGTTGGCCGCGGGACGCCACTTCAACATCCAGCCGAACCGGCAGGCGTTGCCGCCCTACCCGGAGGCCGAGTGGGACCGGTTGGCCTCGGCATGCCGGACGCTGGTCGAGGAATCCTACGCCGCGCACCGCAGAGCCCTGCTGTCAGTGGCCGCAGGCCGACACCCGGCCGAAGGCGGTTGGACAGCGGAGAACTTCTGTTGGCTGCTGGCCCGCAGCGGCCCGATCAGCACGCCGGGCTTCGCCGCCGCGCTGGGCGTCACCTACGACGCTTTCCGCAGCCGCGGCGGCACTGTCCTGTTCCACCAGGCCGTACAGGCCGCGTTCCCGCACCTTGATGCACTCATCGCCTACCGACTGCTGTTCGGCGTCTACTCCGGGATCGTCCCGGACGGTATCGCGGACCTGGGCGTCGGGGATGTCGACTGGGCCGGTGACTCCACGGTGCTGCTGTCCTATGTCAAAGGCCGGACTTCGACGGAGAGCCTGAACCTGCCGCGGGCCGCGGTGCGGCTGCTGGAGCAGTGGCTCTCACACTCGGCGTTGCTGCGGGGCCTGGTTCCCGCCGCCGAGCGCGACAGGCTCTGGCTGGGAATGAGCCTGGTCGGCAATGCCCGCCTGGTCCGGGATGTTGACCGCGTCGCTATCCAGCGCTGGGTCCGCCGCCGGGAGGTCTTCGGCTCGGACGGGCAGCCGTTGAAGATCCACCGGTCGCGGATCCGCACCACCTACCACGCGGTGCGTGACAAGAGCACCTGGAGCGGCAGCGCCCGGGCCACGATCGATCCCAACCACACCCCGTCGGTCGAAGGCGACCACTACCTGACCGCCACGACGCCGGCGCAGCGGCACCTGGTCGAGACGATCGTGGAGGATGCCCAGCACGACATCCTGCGCCGTGCTCACCCGCCCACGGTGATCACCGAGGAGGACGCGGCTGCGCTGGCCAGGGACTACCCGCAGCTGATGGCCGGGCTCGGCCTGGGCGACGCCGCGATTTCCGAACTGGTCGGCGGAGCCCGGGACGTGTTCACCGCAGCCTGCGGCGACCAGCTCTCCGGGCTGCACGGCCCGGCGGGCAAACCGTGCCCGGCCCGTCCCTGGGTCTGCCTGCTCTGTCCGCTGGCGGTGTTCGCCCCGCGCCACGCGGCGAACCTGCTGCGCCTAAAGGCATTCTTCTCCCGCCAGTGGCAGCAGATGCCCACCGCCCAGTTCATGGCCGTTTTCGGCCCCTATGCCGTCCGGATCAGCCAGGTGCTGGACCGCTTCGACCCCGCGGTCGTGGCCGCCGCGGCAATCGCCGTGGCCGGCGCCGACGAGGAGATCCCGCTACGTCCCGAGGAGCGCACCACATGAGATCCGCCGTTTCCCCCATCCAGGCCGATGACCGCCGGGCCGCCCCGTTCACCGGCTCCGACATCTGCGGCGAGGCCGGCTTGACACTCCCGCCCGACACCTACCGTCCGGTGTTCGAGGAGGACCTCTGGGACTTCACCGACGTCGTCGGCCTCCCGGTCGACATGGCTCTGGCCAACCGGCGCTTTGACTTCGCCGCGATCACCGATCCGCGATGGCGCATGGTCGCCAAGGAACTCGTCCTGGCACTGCTGGCCCCGCGGCACGAGGCCGTCGCGCTGCTGCCACGGGCCTACCGCACGCCGCTGCACCTGCGCAGCTGCAACGGACGCCTGAAGGAAATCACCAGGTTCTTCGCCTGGCTCGCCCAGCGCGGGCTGCCCAGCCTGGAACACTTGGAGACCGCCGACTGCGAGGCCTACCTGGGGCATCGGCGCTACATCGTCGATGACGAAGGCGTCGTCGTCGGAGAGCAGAGCCACGGCATCCGACGCACCGCCGCCCAAGTCATCGTCGATCTGGTCAACTACCGGGAGCTGTTCACCGCCGACCGCGTCCGGACAGACCTGCGGCCCTGGGGCGGGGCCACGGCTTCGGCGGTCGCCGAGATGCCCTCGGGCCGGACAGGGAACGCCACAGAGCCGGTCCCCGACCACGTCCTGCAGCCGATACTCGCCGCGGCCCTGCACTTGGTCGGCGTGCTCGGCCCGCACGTGATCGAACTGCAACAGCAAGTACGCGCCGTCGACCGCGTCTCCTCGCTCAAGGCAGCCGGCCTGCGCCACAGCTCCCCGTCCTTCCCCGAGGACATCAAGGCCGTGCTGGCCCAGTACACATCCGCCGGCACGGGGCTCCCGATGATGGAAGACCACGACATCGCCGCCCGGATCGCCGACGGCTGGGCGGCCGAGGACCCGCTGCTGCCACTGGCCACCGGAGCGCTGGCCAGGACGGCCGGTTATAGCCAGTTCTGGGCCCGGTGGATCCCGACCATGCGGGGGCCACTGGAGCAGGCGGTGGCGTCGGTGGGGGTTGAGAAGGTGTTCGGACGCGACGCGGCCGACACCCCGGCCGCCGACGGCTCCGGCACGCTTCCCTGGACACTCCCGCTGCACCGGTCCCAGGCCGTCGCGCTGATCGGAACCGTCCGCACCGCTTCGATCATCGTCCTGGCCGCGGTCTCCGGGATGCGCGCCTCCGAGCTGATGGCCCTGCGCGTCGGCTGCCGCCGCCCGGTCGAGGAACCCATCCCCGGCCTGCACCGCTTCCGGATCGCCAGCAAGATCGTCAAAGGTCAGCCCCTGGGCGGCACCGACGACGAGTGGATCGTCATCGAACCGGCCTACCGGGCGGTCGAGCTCGCCGAACGGCTGCACGAGGACGCCCACGACGGGGCGCCGCTGTTCGGGCGCTTCGCCTTCTCGGTCCGCTACGCCTGGTTCCGGGCCTGGGTCAACTCCCCGGCCGGGGCACGGATCGGCCTGGACCCGATCCCGGAAGGCCGGGTGAACCTCAGAATGCTCAGGCGGACACTGTCCTTGGAGATGGCCTACCGGCCCGGCGGCGTCCTCGCCACCAAGATCCACCTGAAACACATCGCCGTCGCCACAACGGAGGGCTACAGCTCTCGCCCCGGCGGCGCCCAAGCCATGCTGTTAGCCGAGGTCAACAAGAATGAAGCCGACCGGAACCTGGAGCTGGTCCTGGCCGAGTTCCGAAACTACCAGCAGGGCATCCTGCCGGCAGGACCCGGCGCCCGGGCCCTGACAGAGTTCTTCGCCAGCATCGACGGCACCCCTAATGAGGGCTCCGCCCCGGCGCCGACGATCCAGCGCAACGACCGCGACATCCTCAACCTGTTGAGCAAGCGGGCGAAGGTGCTGCACCTGGGGCCGGCGAACTACTGCTGGTTCACCGACCCCTCCCGGGCGCTCTGCCTGAAGCTGGCCGGCACCCCTGCCGCGACGCGGCCGCTAGCCGGAATGTGTGACTCGGCCCGTTGCCCGCAGGCCACCCACCACCTGGCCCACCGCCCGGTATGGGCCGAGCACGCCGCAAGCACCAAGGCGTTCCTCGGCCAGCTCGGCAAGACCCGCACCGCCGAACGCACACGTCTGAGCGGCGACTACGACCGGGCCCTGCGCGTCATCGCCGAGATCGACGTCGCTTCGTCCCAGATCACGAAGGAGGACGACGCGTGAGGATTACTGCCGCGGCCCGCACCGAGAACGAGATGCGCATCCGCGCCGCCATGGACCGCCTGCTGCGCGGCGAGATCCCGCCCGGCGGGAACTGCGACATCAAGACCCTGGCCCGCGAATCCGGCGTCGACCGAACCGCCTTCTACGGCAGCCGCCCCTACGCCCACCTGCGCGCCGAGTTCGAGGACCGACTCAAGCGCCTTCAGGACACCGGGACCACCCCGACCCGAAGATCGCGCAGGTCGATCGACTCAAGACTGAGAACGCCAAGCTCAGGGACCGTCTCACACAGGCGGAACAGGCCATCGCAGAACTCGGCGACTTCCGCGGCAAGACCCTGGCCCGTCTGGCCGCGCAGCACGAGGAGATCATCCGACTCCGCGCCGTCGCCGACACATCGAGCCGCGTCGCCCGTCTCCCGGTACGCCGAGCGAAGACCCCATCGATCGGACCATGCTGAGCTGCCCAGCCGACCCGACAGCATCTGCGCGACAGCGACTCCGCGCCACACGGGTACTCACAACGCGTCCGCAATGTGATCTCTGTCATGGCGTCAGCGGTCGAATGCAACACGCTGGACGATCCACGTCACCATCACATCGTCCTTAACGAACCCGGACCAATGACCACACAAACCCGACCGCACACGGCCTCTGCGGACACAAGCCACACGGCCGCCTACCGGATGGCCCAGGATCCGAAGATGCCGTTGACCGACGTGCAATGGGTCCTGGGTCATGCATTTTTATCGACCACGCAGCGGTATCTGAACCCGGTGACCGAGGACGTGATTGCCGGAGTGCTTGCCTTTCATGCCCGGCAGCTCCTGCGTGACCCGGCGCCCCCGCCGGCACCCGGTTACCGGCCCGAAAGCCTGCGGATCCTCTTCGGAGGGAACCAGCCATGACGGGCAGCGAACAACTGCTCGCCCCGCCGGTGGCCAGCGGTGCGGTGACGGGCAACGCAGTGGGGCAAACCGGGGCGCAGCTGATGGCCGCGTTCCCCGCGCGCGGGGTCGGCCCGTCGTGGCCTTCGACCTGTGATGATCGTTCTGCGGTGCTGGCCCGCGTGCTCGCTGCACCGTTCAGTTTGGAGAATCCGAACAGCCAGCGGATCCGCCGCACGGGAGTGCTGGCTGTCCTGGGCTGGCTGGCCGATTTCCCCGGCGGGAACTGGCAGCAACGGTGGCAGGCCAGCGGCGCGGAGGCTGCGCCCGACTGGCGGGACTTGTTCATCGGCGAGGCCGCCGGCCGGGGGCGGAACGCTCCTGGTGAGCCGGCACCCCACCTGAGCATCGGCCTGATGGTGTTGATCTGCGCTGATGTGATCCGTCCGGGCCTGGACTGGCTGTTGCGTTTCGCCCCGGCGCGCCGGGGATTGGCCCCCGAGATGGCCCGCACCCGCGACAGCAAGGCGTTCGCCGACTTGAACCAGGCCTGCACCGACGCGCACCTGGAACCGCAAACCAGCCAACAGGCCCTGACCCGGATCGCAGTCATCATGGCCGCCAAGGGAGGCCCGATCTCGGCGGTGAGGGTCGGAGACTGCGTTGAGCTGCTTGCGACCGTCACCGGTATCGGCACCAGTACCCGGCTGCAGACAAACGCGCGCAGCCCGCTGTTCTATCAACTGCTGCGCCACCATGTCTGGGGCGAGGATGCGCCCGCCGCCATTGAAATGTTCTCCGGCAACGGCCAACCCACGTGCGAGCAGCTGATCGACCGCTACAACATCAAGTGCCGACCGGTCCGGGACGTGCTCGTGGATTACCTGCGGGAACGCCAGATGGCGATGGACTTCTCCTCATTGCAACGCACCGCCTACCTGCTGGGCAAATTGTTCTGGGCCGACCTGGAAGCCCACCAGCCAGGGATCGATTCACTGAAGTTCTCGTCCGAGGTCGCCGCGTCATGGAAAAAGCGGGTCATGACCCGTGCCCGCACCAGCACCTCTGCCAACGGGGAGCAGATCCAAAGGACGTCGGCACGGCTGGATGGACGCAGCGTCTTTTCTGCCGTGCGCGCCTTCTACCTGGATCTGGCCGAATGGGCCGATGACGACCCTGCACGGTGGGGTCCGTGGGCGGTGCGTTGCCCGGTCAGCGCCACCGATGTCTCCCACAAAAAGACCGGTTGGCCCGTAAATCACGCACGGACCAACGCACCCGCGAACGGCTGCCGGTGCTGCCGGCGCTGGTCTCGTGGGTGCAGGCCGAACGGGCACGCACCAGTGACCTGCTCGCCGCCGGCGAACGCACCACTGCCGGTGAACTTTTCACCGCTGCAGGCCAAACTTTGCGCCGCACGGCCATGAAGACCGAAGCCACAGGCCGGGTCTGGGCCGAGGACCCGGAGGGCGGACCACGCCGCGATCTGACCTTCGGAGAGCACCGTGGTTTCTGGACCTGGGCCATGGTCGAGGTGCTGCGCCACACGGGCATCCGCATCGAAGAGCTCGGTGAACTCTCACACCACAGCCTGATCCAATACCGGCTGCCCGACACGGGGGAACTGGTTCCTCTTCTGCAGATCGCCCCATCCAAGACCGACGCCGAGCGAATACTGGTCATCTCACCCGAACTCGCTGACGTGCTCTCCCAGATCGTCTCCCGGATCCGCGCCGGGCAACCGCATGTTTCGCCGGTAGTGTCCTACGACAAAAACGAACGCGTCTACAACCAGCCCCTGCCCCTGTTGTTCCAATGGCGGCGGCGTCTGGACAACCGGGCAGTTTCAGAAACCGCGTTACGCACATACCTGGACCACGCGCTGGAGGAACTCGGCATCAAGGACGGCGCCGGCAGCCCGATGCGCTACACCTTCCACGACTTCCGCCGGATCTTCATCACCGATGCGATCATGCACGGCATGCCACCGCACATCGCCCAACTCGTCGCCGGACACCGCGACATCAACACCACCATGGGATACAAGGCCGTCTACCCCGAAGAAGTCATCAACGGCCACCGTGAGTTCATCGCCCGCCGCCGCGCGCTGCGTCCGAGCCAGGAATACCGCACCCCCACCGACGAGGAATGGTCCGAGTTCATCGGCCACTTCGAACACCGGAAGGTTTCCATCGGTGACTGCGGCCGCTCCTACGACACGCCCTGCATCCACGAGCACAGCTGCCTGCGCTGCCCCCTGCTGCGGCCCGATCCCACGGCCAGACCCCGCCTGGCACAGATCCGCGATAACCTCATCGAGCGCATCGCCGAAGCCGAGTCCCACCGCTGGCTCGGAGAAGCCGAAGGCCTCAAAGTCAGCCTCGCAGGGGCCCGAGCCAAACTTGCCGAAATGGACCAAATAACCGAGCGCCGAAACACGACCCAACTCGGCATGCCCACCTTCACCCAAGCCGCCGGCCGCACCAACATCAGCCCACCCGGCCCCCGAAACGGACAGTAATATGGACGATTTCCCCGCAATTTCTTAGTTCGGAGAAGACAAGCTCGACGCGCTCTGGCTGGCCAAGCTGAACGAGCGGGGCATGCTGCGCCCCTCGTTTGTCCCGCCCGTCCAGTTCAGGCAACTGCGCGACTACACCCGCCTTCGGACGGACCTGACCGTCGAACGCTCCCGTCACGTCCAGCGCGTGGAGAAACTGCTGGAGGATGCGCTGATCAAGCTCTCGAGCGTGGCCACGGACATCATGGGCGTTTCCGCACGCGCGATGATCGAAGCGCTGATCAACGGCGAACGTGACCCCCATGTTCTTGCCGGCCTGGCCAGGGGCCGGCTGCGGGTCAAACACGCCGCGCTGGTCCAGGCACTCACCGGCCGGTTCGATGACCACCACGCGGACCTGGCCCGGGTCCTGCTGAGCCAGATCGATGCCCTGTCCGGTCAGATCGAGCACCTGAGCACACGGATAGAAGCACTGATCGCAGCAATCCCAGCAGCGCAGGGAGTCGACCCCGACGGCACCACCGGCCCGGACGCAGGCACCGGAGCCGACGCCGCCCTCCTGCCGGCCATCGCACGCCTTGACCAGATTCCCGGCATCGGACCCGGCGCCGCACAAACCATCATCGCCGAGATCGGCCTGGACATGACCCAGTTCCCCACCGCAGGACACCTGACCTCGTGGGCCAAGTTGAGTCCCCGCGCGAATCAGTCCGGCGCCAGGAACCGATCCGGTTCCCCGGGCAAGGGCAACCCCTACCTCAAAGGTGTCCTGGGCGAGGTCGCCTCCGCTGCTGCCAAGACCAACACCTTCCTGGGGCAACGGTACCGCCGCCTGGTCAAACGGCTGGGCAGGCTCAAGGCCCTGGTCGCTGTCGCCCGATCCATCCTGGTCATCATCTGGCACCTGCTCGTCGATCCCACAACCAGCTACATCGACCTCGGCCCCGATTTCTACGACACCCGCATCAACGCCAATCGGCAAAAGCGCAATAACATCCGCCAACTCGAAGCCCTCGGCTACAAAGTCACCCTCACACCCGCGGCCTGACACCCATCCGGCTTCATACCACCGCCAGGCCGCCGGACCACGACGGGGTGCAGCAGTGCGCCCGCCGCAGGCAGGTCACCTCCATTTTCCGATCAGACCAACACCTTCCTGGGGCAACGGTACCGCCGCCTGGTCAAACGGCTGGGCAGGCTCAAGGCCCTGGTCGCTGTCGCCCGATCCATCCTGGTCATCATCTGGCACCTGCTCGTCGATCCCACAACCAGCTACATCGACCTCGGCCCCGATTTCTACGACACCCGCATCAACGCCAATCGGCAAAAGCGCAATAACATCCGCCAACTCGAAGCCCTCGGCTACAAAGTCACCCTCACACCCGCGGCCTGACACCCATCCGGCTTCATACCACCGCCAGGCCGCCGGACCACGACGCGGTGCAGCAGTGCGCCCGCCGCAGGCAGGTCACCTCCATTTTCCGATCAGCGAGTCACGCCAGCACCAACGGGGGCGAAGCGGACAGCCTTCTATCAAGCCATCAGTGCGGGCAGGCTGCTCCCGGGCCCACCGGCCGGACAGGTCGTCTATAAGACACCGCCAGGGGGCGGGTCGATATGAAGGGATTCACGCCCGGCAGTCCCGGAAAGCAGTCTGCCAACCAGCCTCGGGCTGGTCACTACCTATTAAAGATATGACTGGCGGTGGGCCGGGTCCCTGACGAAGCGACTGGAACCCCGGATTCAAAGAGTTCGCGGGTTGCCCGTCCCGGGCCTTTTGCACGTAGATGCGGTCCTTGTTGTCTATGAAGCAGGACCGACGGGATCCGGATTGGCCCGGCTACTGGTAGGTGCGGGCATCGAGTGTCTGGTCGCGGCACCCTCGAAGCTACAGCGGCCGCCCGGAGACCGGGTGAAGACGACGTGCCCGCGATGCTGAGCATCCGGCCCTGTTGGCCCTGCTGGGGCAAATAACACGCCTTCAGCGCACGCTGACGCGCGGGCGGCGGGTGCCGACGCTCCTCAGCTGCTATTGCGTGATTGTCCATCCTCCGTCGACCGGCAGGAACACGCCGTTGATGTAGGAGCCGAGCGGCGAGAGCAGGAACAGTACCGCATAGGCGATGTCATCCGGGCTCGCCATGCGCGCGAGCGGGATGCGCTTGAGAACGGCGTGCCCGCGGTCACTCTCGACGAAGCCCTGCAATCGTGGGGTGTCCGTCATGCCTGGCGCCACGCCGTTGGAGCGGAACTCCGCCGCCCGGTGGGCGGCTGCGTGCCGCACATAACCCATCAGCGCAGCCTTTGAAGCCGAGTACCAGTCGACCTCTGTGCCGACGAGGTTGCCGGCGACCGATGTGGTCACCACCATCGCGGCACCGCTGGGGAGCCCGCCGGCCGCCCACGCCTCGGTGAGCCGGCGTACGCTGCCGACGCTGATGCGCAGCGCGTCGTCGAAAGGCAGTGGCGCGGCCGACGATGGGCCTGCGTTGTTGTGCAGGTATCGTAGCTCGCCCAGTGCGCCGTGCGCGGCCTCGAGGCCTTTCGCGACGACGGTTTCATCGGTGACGTCTCCGACCACCGTGTGCACGTCGCCGCCTGCGGCACGGATCAGCGCAGCAGTCTCCGCTAATCCGGCCGCGTTCAGGTCCCAGGCGCTCACGTGCAACCCGAGCTGGGTTGCCCGCAGCGCCGTCGCGCGGCCGATACCGCTTCCAGCGCCCGTGATTACGATGGCGTCGCCCGGATAGAATCCGAAGTCTGGTGCGGTCATGGGATGCTCCTTTGCATATGAACCAAGCATTTGCTTGCGTTTTACACTATACTCAGCATTGCCCCGTGGCACAGCGACCGCCTGGCCACCTGTGGTACTTCACGAAGGCGAGGAGCACACATGACGGCCGCCCCGACAGCAACTTCGAATGGCGAGAGACGCCCCCCGGCGCATCAGCACACACAACGGCTGAGCTACGCCGACACCGACCCCGCTGGAATCCTCTACTACGCAACCTGGTTCCCCCGCATGGAGGCGCTGCAAACCGAATGGCTGTTCCTTCACGGGTTCCGGCAAGACACGCTTTTGGAGCGATTCGGCTGGTGGACGGTCTCGCGTGCGACGCGCTGCGATTATCTCGAGGCGGCTCGACTCTTCGATGAGATCACGATCGAACTACGCGTTGGTGAGATCGGCACGTCCTCGGTCCGCTTCGACTTCGAGATGTGGCGCTGTGCCGACGACACGCTCGTTGCTACGGCCTCGAACTGGCTTGTCACGGTCTCACCCGATCAGCGACCCATTCGCATCCCCGAGATCCTGCGCGAGCGCCTGGCCGCCGAAGCCTGATGGCCCGGCCGGCGGCCAGGCGGTATTCGGCCCTGGATACATCGCGATCATATCGGTCGCTAGGTGCGTGGGTCAGTAGTGAGGGTGCCGGTTTTTAAAACGCCGGCAGATTAACCGGGGCCGGTTGGGGGTGGCTGGGAGAATCGGGGTATGGATACCGGTTCTTCCGCGCAGGATGGTTTGTTCGACGAGTCGCTCGTGGAGCGGGTCGGGCAGCCCACCGATGTGCCGATGGATGCCAACGGCGGGGTCAACAAACGCTTCAAGGCCTTCGAGCCCGATGCGGTGATGCTGGTCCCGCCGTCGCTGGATGAATGGTTGCCCCAGGGCCATCTGGCCCGGTTCATCGCCGAACTCGTCGACGGGGAACTGGACCTGACCCGGTTTTATGCTTCCTACGCCAAGGCCAAGGGCCAGCCGCCGTATGATCCGCGGCTGATGCTGCGGATCCTGCTCTACGGGTACTGCGTCGGGGTAAGGTCCTCGCGGGAACTGGAAAAATCCTGCACGGACGTGGTCGCGTTCCGCTGGCTGGCCGCCCAGCAGGCCCCGGATTTCCGGTCCATCGCCCGGTTCCGCGAACGCCACCTCGCGGCGCTGGCCAACGTGTTCCTCCAGGCCCTGGAGCTCTGCCGGGCCGCGGGCATGGTCTCGCTGGGCCATGTCGCACTGGACGGGACGAAGGTGCGTGCCAACGCCTCCCGGCACAAGGCCATGAGCTATGCCCGGCTGACGGAGAAACAGAAGGTCCTGGCCGATGAGATCAGCGACCTGATGGCGGAGGCCAAGACCGTGGACGCGGCCGAGGACGCCCGCTTCGGGCCGGGCAAACGCGGCGATGAACTCCCGGCCGAACTGGCCAACCGGGCCCGGCGCGCCGCCGCGATGAAGACCGCCCGGGCATCCATCGAGGCTGAAGCCGCGGACAAGGCGCGCCGTGAGGCCCAGGAGAAGGCCCGGTCCCGCGGGGACGATGACGGGGATGTCTCCGGCAAGGGCGATGCCGCCGCTGCCGCGGCGGTGCCCAAGCCCACCGCCCAGCGCAACTTCACCGACCCCGACGCGAGGATCATGAAGACCGCGGACGGTTCCTACCACTACTGCTACAACGCCCAGGGCGTCGTTGATAAAGATCACCAGGTCATCGTTGCCACCGAACTGACCAACACCGCGGTGGACGTCCAGCAACTGGTCCCGATGGTCAAGAACGCGCAGGACACCCTGGAAGCCATGCCCGGGAAGTGGAGCGCCGACGCCGGGTACTGCTCGGCAGCGAACCTGGAACACGTCAAAGACCTCGAAGCCGGCGCCGGCACCGAGTTCTTCATCTCCACCCGGCGGATGAAACACGGACGCCCGGTCCCGGACTCGCCCAGGGGCAGGATCCCGGCGGACGCGACCCTGGCCGAGCGGATGGCCCGGAAACTGAAAACGAAGAAGGGCAAAGCGGTCTATGCCCGGCGCAAAGCCATCGTCGAACCGGTCTTCGGACAGATCAACACCCGCCAGGGCAAGCATGTCCTGTTGCGCGGGCTGGAGAAGGCATCCGGGGAATGGAAGCTGATGGCCGGCTGCCACAACCTGCTCAAACTCTTCACCTACCGCACCGCCACGGCCTGAACACGGCCGGGACGATGCCCCGGGATCAAACCTGCAGCACCGGACCGCGCCCCGCGGGAGCCTCCCAGGCTTCCTTCCGCGAAAACGCCCGGAGACCGGCCCCCTTCCACGAAAAGGCGGCCGGCCTCTGGACCATCACGACTCAAACCAGCGGAACCGTCAAACCACTACCGACCCACGCACCTAGCCCATTCCGGACCAGCTCAAGGTGCATCTCGGTCTGATGAAGGGCCGAGTGCAAGAAAAAGCCTTCGAGGTGGTCCCAGCCGACGGTCCAGTGCAAGCGCCGCGCGAATTCCCACACCGGGGCGTCGCCCAGCTCCGCAAGCAAGGTCGCGACGGAACGCGTGCGGCGCAGGTGATGTCTGGCGATGGCATCCGCACGCGCGGCAAGACCCCGGAAGCGGAACTCGTGCCCGGGCAGAACCTCGTAGTCGGCGATCGGTCTCAGGGCCCGCAGCGAGCTGAGATAGTCACCGAGTGGCTCATCGCCGGGAAGAGTCCCAAGCCCGATCCCCGAGTAGATCTGCGGTAGAACGTGGTCACCGCTGTAAACGACGGCGCGCTCGTGGTCGACGAAGCACAGGTGCCCTCCCGTATGGCCGGGAGTCGCGACAGCATTCAGCCGGTGGCCGTGCAGCTCCAGCGTGTCGCCGTCGCCCAGGAGCAGGTCCGGCTCGATATCGGAGTACAGCGGGGCACGAGCAAAAGATGCAATGAGCTCCGCACGGCGCCCTTCGGGCACGCCCCAGGAGTCCAGCACCCGGGCGTAGTCCGCCGGATCGCGATGTTCCGGGCTGAGCTGGTGCGCGAGCACCGCGCGTTCCCTGCGGGAGAGCACGATCGTTGCTCCCGTGATGGCCCTGAGTCTGGCCGCGATTCCGAGATGATCGGGGTGGTGGTGAGTGACGATGATCGTCTCGAGCTGCTGCAGCGAGAGACCGATCGCCCCCAATGAGTGACGAAGCGCCTCCAAGTTCTCCGGCGAGTCCCAGCCCGGATCGACAAGGTGGAACCTCGAGCCGACGCCGATCAGAACGTAGCTCAGCGTGTGACTGATGCGCCCCTCGGGTATCGGCGCAGCAATTGCCCACACGTCATCCGCAACACGCTCAGGCCGGGGCAGTTCACCGGCCTGCAGCGCGGTCACCTGCGCGGTACTCGTCGGGCGGATGCCGCTTGCTACTTGGCTACTCATGTCAAGGACTCTAGCAAGCGCTTGGCCAAACCTCCTTAAACCTTTACCCTTTTCGTAGTAAACGCTTGTTCACCAAGGTCACTGAGACGATCGGAAACCACAACATGCCCGGGAACCGCCCCCTAAGCGCCCAGGGACTCGCCATCGCCATCCTCGCCGCGACTGGGATGCTCACCTCATTGCAGTTCACGCTGGTCGTGCCCTCTCTGCCCGCGATGGCCACCTCACTGGACATCTCCACCAATGACGCGGCCTGGCTGATAACGATCACGCTTCTCACGGCAACAGCCGGGACGCCCATTCTTACGAGGATGGCCGACATGTACGGGAGGCGCCGACTCCTCCTGATTTCGCTCACCCTGCTCGTGCTCGGCTCGGTGATCGCGGCCCTCGGGATGACGTTCCCAACCGCACTGATCGGGCGCGCCCTGCAGGGCTTCGCCACCTCGATCATTCCCATCGGCATCAGTCTGTTGCGCGATCAACTCTCGCCCGAGCGTGCAAGCTCGGCCATAGCGCTCATGAGTGCCACGCTCGGCATGGGATCGGCTGCAGGGCTGCTACTCTCTGGCCTGCTCAGCCAAAATCTCGGGATCGCGGCACTCTTCTGGTTCTCGGCGATCGCCGGAACGATCGCCAGCATCGGCGTACTACTCACCGTAAGCGAATCAGGTGCACACACCGGCGGCAGATTCGACCTCGTCGGGGCGATGATTCTGACGATCGCCCTCACCTGCATCCTGCTCGTCATCTCCAAAGGGCTAGTGTGGGGGTGGACCAGTGGCCGGTTCCTCTCGGTTGCCGCAGTGGGAATCGTGGCTCTCATCGTCTGGGTGCCACTGCAGCTGCGACATCCGAACGCCGTCATCGATCTGAGGACCTCGTTTCGACGCCCCGTATTGCAGACTAATCTAGCAACGTTCTTCGCCGCGGCCGGCATGTTCGGCAATCATCTACTCACCGTGCACGAGGTTCAGGCGCCGGTCGGTACCGGAGCCGGGCTCGCCCTGAGCCCGATCAACGCCGGACTCACAATGATCCCGGCGGCCATCGCCATGGTCGCGCTCGCCCCGGTGGCCGGACTGCTGTTGAAACGCTTCGGCGGGCGACCGGTGCTCGCACTGGGCTCGCTAATCATGTCACTGTCCTTCGTTTTCCGACTGCTCACTCATGACGAGCTGACGACCGTGATGACCGGGGCGACATTGGTGGGTGTCGGCACGGCGTTGAGCTTTGCAGCGATGCCCACCCTCATCATGAGTTACGTGCCCCCCACCGAATCAGCATCAGCCAATGGCATCAATTCACTCGTCCGCTCGCTCTCTGGAGCTGCGGCGAGCGCGGTCTTTGCATTACTCGTCTCGGTATTCGCCGTCAGCGCCGGCGGCGCCGAGTTCCTGAGCGATACCGGCCTCACCATCGCTTACACGGTGATTGCGGCGAGCTGCGGTATCGCCGCACTGCTGGCCATCCTGCTGCCGTCCACACGATCGGAATCAGGCAATGTCGCAACCTAGCCGGAGCAAACGCGCGGCCATCGTCGATGCGGCACGGCTGCTGTTCGCCGAGGGAGGCTTTCACGGGGTGACGATCCGCCAGATCGCCGCGGAGGCCCAGGTCTCGCCCGCTCTTGTGATTAAACTCTGCATGAGCAAGGCGGGGCTCTACGCCGAGGCAGGGCTCTCCGAAGTGCCGATTACCGATCTGGATCTGCCGCCCTCCCAACTCGGCGCCGCCTATGTGCGCCGGATCGAACAACGCAGGCGCAGTGGGGCGCCCGAACCCCGGATCAGCCCGTCCAACACGATTCGCAACGCAGAGAACCCTGCCGCCGAACGCGAGAGGATCAACAGCGATTGGGTAGGCGCGCTCGCGGCCCACATCGAGGATGGCACGGAAGACCGCGTTCATGCCGGGGCTATCGTCTGCCTGCTCGTCGGTTTCGCGGAAGGCCTGCGGACCATTGGAGTGGCCGAGAATGACGCGGCGGCCGATACACTCGCCGGGTACTACGGCGAGCTCGTGCAGCAGGCGATCGATCGCGCCGCGGGTGAGTAGTCAGCCGCGCTCCGCGCGGAAGTGCACCGGTGTGCGGGCGAGAAAGCCCTCACGCGCCTGGGCATACTCGGGCCGTGTGAGCAACTGCGACTGAGTCTCAAGCTCCCGTTGCGTGGCCGAGTGCAACGCAGAAGCCTCCGCCGCCCGCAGCAGATGCTTGGTCTCGGTCACCGCCGCTCGGGGTGCGGCGCGCAGCTGATCGGTCACCGCGTGGACACGAGCCACAAGAGTGGCATCAGGCACGACTTCGCCCACCAGTCCCCACTCCGCGGCGAGGGCTGCCGGAATCCGTTCCCCACCGAATGCCATCCGTGCAGCACGGATCCTACCGGCTCCCGCAACGACGGCGTGAGTCGCACCTCCGTCGGGAATCAGGCCAAGGGGCAGGAAGGGCAGTAGAAAGAATGCCGACTCCGCGGCCAACACCAGATCACAGGCGAAGGCGATTGACGCCCCGACGCCGGCGGCCGGGCCATTTACCGCCGCAATGACTGGCGCGGGAATCGCGGCGATCAACAGGACAAGCTCCCCCGCCGCGGCGACGGTCGCCGCGCTGACATCGGTGCTGAGATCGGCGCCGGTGCAGAAGGCACGTCCCACTCCGGTGATGACGATGGCGTCGGCTTCCCTAGCACCGTCAATCGCATCAGCGAGGGCTGCGATGGCGGCGGTTGAGAGCGCGTTGAGCGTGTCCGGTCGGTTGATGCGCAGCCAGGTGACACCCCGGCTGGACTCGATGTTGACATAGGCACCTGTGGATAACATGCGCTTTACCTCCGCTTCCGCTTCGTTGCTGGTTCAACAACGCTACCAAACTAATGCTTGGTATCATTGATCCCATGAACAATGACGTTGACCCTGTACAACCCGAGACCAGGGCACTCTTCGCGCCGCTTACAATTCGCGGCACGACGCTTCAGCACCGTGCGGGGGTCTCTCCCATGTGTATGTACGCGGCCGCCGACGGCATGGTCGATGACTTCCACCTCGCGCATCTAGGGCGTTTCGCCTTGGGCGGTGCTGGTCTCGTGATCGTCGAGGCGACGGCGATCGACCCGCGTGGCCGCATTTCACACCATGACCTGGGCCTCTGGAGTGACGCGCAGATCGACGGTATGCGGCGGATCGCCGGCTTCCTGAGCACGCACGGTGCGGTGCCGGGCATCCAGCTCGCCCATGCCGGCCGCCGCGCCTCGGTACGCGAGCCGTGGTTCGCCGGCGCCCCGTTGGACGAATCGGATGCCGCAGCGGGCCGGGCCCCGTGGCCGGTCATCGGCCCCTCGGCGATCCCGGCCGGGCCCGGGTGGCAGGTTCCGAGCGCACTTGACGCACACGAGATCGCCGAGTCCATTGGCCAGTGGGTTGCCGCCGCCGAGCGCGCTGTCGCAGCGGGTTTTCGCCTCATCGAGCTTCACGGCGCGCACGGATACCTCCTGCACTCCTTCCTCTCGCCGGTGTCGAACACACGCAGCGACGGGTATGGCGGCGATGCCGAGCGGCGCATGCATTACCCGCTCGAGGTGATCCGTGCGGTGCGTTCGGCGCTCCCCGAAAGCGTCATCCTCTCGTACAGGGTTTCGGCCGTCGACGGGGTATCGGAGGGTGGCTTGACCCTCGATGACGTCGCCGAATTCGCCCGGCACGCCGTTGCCGCCGGCGTTGACATTATCGATACCTCTTCGGGAGGTATCAGCGTCGATCGCTCCACTGATACCCGTGTGCGCCGCGGGTTCTCCTTCCACGCCGACTTCTCTCGTCAGCTCAAGGCGCGCACCGGCGCGATCGTCGCCTGCGTTGGCCTCATCGTCGACCCGGAGCAGGCCAGCCGCTTGATCGAGGCGGGCGACGCAGACATCGTGCTGCTCGGCCGCGAGATGCTGGACAACCCGAACTGGGTCCACCATGCGCGTCGCAGCCACGCTGCAGACGAATTCGACCATTGGGATCCGCGTTTCGGCAGCGCACTCGGGCCGAGACTGCGCACACTGCGCCGTCTCGCCGAGACAGGAGAGACTCCCCTGACACGCTTTGCGCAGCACGCGGGCCAATAAGTCGCCCGGACCGCAGCTGTGACTGAGGTCGTGACCATGGAGCAGTCTCCGCCTCAGAGGGCGAAGAGCTCGCGCGCCCATTCGCCGCCCGTAAGCAGGCGGTTATCCCGGCTGGCCACGCGCCAGCCGGCCTCGGTGCGCACAAGATTCCAGCGATTGGCGCTCACACGCTCAGCTACCCAGGTCTCGCTGCGGCGGACGAGCACGATGGAGTGATTCGCAGCGACGGCTGTGTCGCCCTGAATCCGTACCGAGGGCGCGCTGAGGACATGGGCGCAGCCGGCAGCCATCAGCCCGCGGTGTGATTCCAGCTCGACCAGGCCGGCGATGTCGGGATGCTGGAGCCTCGTCGCATCGAAGGTGTACGTTCCGCCATCGGCCCAGAGCGAGCCGATCCCCTCGCCGTTGCCGGCATCCGCGTACGGGCCATAGCTGGCAATGAGTTCGGCGATAGACGCCCGATCCTCCAGCGCCCGAATGCGCCTCTCGAGATCGCTCACCAGTCCTGCCACGGAATGATTGTGCGCAGCGCCGACGAGAAGAGTACCTCCCCCGCTTGCCGCGGGGCGTCGGGTTCGGCACTGATCCTGTGCTCTGCCCGCTGGATCGCCGCAGCGGTTCCAACCGGATCCTCATCGAGATAGAGCACGCGGATGCGCAACTCCCCTGGCTGTTCGGTCAGCGTGCCATCGAAAGGCAATGTGGTGTGCCGCTGCGGGTGACTGAACGAGAACGTCCAACCCCCCGCCACTCCATCGACCTCGAGCAGCTTAGGGATCAGCCGGGTGTCTTCCCAACCGAAGTAGCTGTGCGCGTCTTGTCCGTGCGGCTCTGCATAACGGGTGAGGGTGATGTGCAGCCCGCGGTTGGGCCGATACGGCAGAACATCTGGGTCCACCAGCACTCGGGGTGCCGCATAGCCCTTGACCGGGCGGAAGAAGGCGAGAAGCGAGCGCTGGACGCCGGGAATGATCGGTCCACGACCCCATTGGAAGGACGCCTCACCGAGACGGTCCCATGCCGCGACACTCTCGTCAACCGGAGAGCGGAACCAGTACATCGCCACGTAGTCGGTGCCCCCGAACGTGCCATCGCTCAGACTCTCCGCCTCGGGCCCTGCCAGGCGTGCCCACCGGTCTCCCCACGCCACACCGGGGAGCGCGAGGTTCTCCGGACGATGGTCAAGCTGGTGCCAGCGATTGTATGCACCGTGCTGGGAAGCATCGGCGAGTTCAACGAATGAGAAAAAGGCCAGGTCGGCGAGCATAGGAATCCTTTATCTAGCGCTTGTTTGGTTACTATAGCAAACCTCCATGGAGTCTCTCTGCCTCCGTCGTGTCTGCCCGCCGCGCCGCCTGGCTCGTCGACCGGGGCGACGGCGGCGCGGAGTCGGCACCACTCGTTGCTGCCTGGTGGCATGGGGAGGCCTGCGCGTCGTGCACGCGACCCAGCACTTGCACGGCATATCTGCACTTTTCAAGACGGGACTCAACGGCGGATTGCGGAAGCGCCTCGGTTCGGCGCATGCAGCTACTGACCAGGGGCCCGAATGATTCGTCGTTGGGTTGCAGCGGAGATGGCTGCGGTGCGGTTGTCCACGCCAAGTTTTCCGTAGATGTGCACCAGGTGGGTTTTAACGGTTGCCTCGGAGATGAAGGTCTGTTTTGCGATGGCCCGGTTGGACAGCCCGGTCGCGAGCAGCTCGAGCAATTGGATTTCCCGTGGGGTGAGTGCCGGAGCAGGATTCGCGATCCGGTCCATGAGCAGGGCCGCTATTTTGGGAGCCAGGGCAGTCTGGCCAGCGGCGGCCGATAGAACCGCCTGCCGGATCTGTTCGGGCGGTGCATCCTTGAGCATGTAGCCGCTGGCGCCTGCCTCCACAGCGGCCAAAATGTCCGCATCCGTGTCGTAGGTGGTCAGGATCAGGACCGGCGGGGCCAATTCCAGCAGCCTGATCTGGGAGGTCGCGGTGACTCCGTCCATGCCGGAACCCATTTGCAGGTCCATGAGCACGACATCGACCGGGTCGCCCAAGGTTTGCAGCCGTTTCAGTTCCTTGAGTGCTGCGTCGCCGTCAGCTGCTTCCGCTGCTACTGATATGCCCTCGAATTCGGTGAGCATCGCCCGCAGCCCGGCCCTGACCACGGGATGGTCATCAACCAGCAGAATGCGGATGTCGTTCATCGTTCTTTCCTCTCAGGCACGTCGTGCAGTGGCAGGCGGATAGCCACCACGATCCCTTCCCCATGTGCTGATTCGAGTTCGAGACTACCTTGCAGCTCGGTTACCCGTTCCTGCAGGGACGTTATCCCGAAACCGCTCCCGTCCGTCCGGGCATTCCTATGGGCGGCCAACCCTGCGGGGTCAAAGCCGACGCCATCATCATAGATATCCAGGGTGACTTCGCTGCCCAGAAATGCGACGGTCACGACGGCGTTGCTGGCTTTGGCGTGGTCCCTGACATTGGCGAGGCTGGCCTGGGCGGCCCGGAGCAGGGTCACTCGGTACGGTTGCGGCAGTCCAACGGGGTCACCGTCCAGTTCAAACCGGCACCGCAACCCTGAGCCCCGGGCCGCAGCGCTGGTTTCGGTACTCTCGCAGAGCCGGCGCAGGCTCTCCACCAGAGAGGATTCGTGCAGGTGCGGGGAGGAGAGTCCGCGGACAAAATTCCGGGCTTCGGCCAGGTTCTCCGACGCGGTCTGCTGCACCAGCGCGAAGCGTGCGGCAGCGGTGGCTGCATCTCCGTCGGCAAGCGATTTTTCCCCTGCGCGGGCCACCAGCACGATGCTGGACAGCCCTTGGGCGAGTGTGTCGTGGATTTCCCGTGCCAGCCGCCCGCGCTCGGCCAGGACGCCGGCTTCGTGCTGGGATGCTGCCAGCTCCGCGCGGGTCCGGCGGAGCTCATCGGCTGCACGGCGCTGGTTCTCCGCCTCGCGGTAGAGCGCGCGGTAGGCCAGTCCGGTAACGACAGAGAACGCCGCACCGAACAGGGGACCCAGAACGACTGCCAGATGCGGGACGGTCAGCCCGCTGACAGCCCACTGGGCGGCAATCACCGCCGCCGTCATCATCGCGATCGTCAGCAGCGCAATCCGTCGTGGGAGCAGGTGCAGGTGGAGGAAAAAGAGGGGGAAGGCCAGCCAGGCGAAATCGGCGCTCCCGGCCAGCAAGATGGCCCACAGTGCGGTGACGATTCCCAGCCACAGGACCCCGTAGCGGCCCGGATCGAAACCCGTGCTGCCGGCGGCGAAGCGCTTTTCCAGGATGGTGCCGGTCAGGTAGACCCCAGCCAGAACAAGCGCGGTCCCGGCCCAGACATACCGCAGGGGGTCCCCGCCACCGAATACCAGCAGCCTCAGGATAGCCACGCCCAGCAGGGCGGCGAAGCCGACGTGGAACGTCACTCTCAGGACGCGCAGGATCGCAACGGAAGGTGCAGCGTCCAGGCCGCCGAGCAGGGCGTCGTCGGGTCCTATGGGACCGGCCTTGTCTGGGGGACGGAGTGGTTCTGTGGCAGGCATTGGATCAGCTTATGCGTGCCCGGCCCGGGCTGGATCAACCAAATGGTTGACCCGGGGATCAACCATTCTTCCGCCGCCTATCAACCGACTGCGTGATGGCGCCGGCACCGGCCGGCGGAAAAGTGGATACAAGAGCCTTTCGGCCCGGCTTCACCCAGTGAAAGAAGAGAAAACGTGTTTCTTGCTATCCGCGACATCCGCTTTGCCAAGGGCAGGTTCGCCCTGATGGGCGGCGTCGTCGCCCTGATCACCCTGCTGCTCGTCATGCTCTCGGGACTCACAGCCGGCCTGGGCGACCAGTCAACCTCGGCCATTGACAAACTCGGCACCGTCAACGGCAGCGGCGTCCCGTCCAAGGCAGTGGACAGCATCGTCTTCGGCGCCCCCGGCACCAACGAGCCCAAGGCCTCCTTCACCGAAAGCGAAGTCACCGCCGCGCAGCTCGACAGCTGGAAGAACCGGGCCGGCGTCCAAAACGCCGAAGCCCTAGGCATCAGCCAAACCCGCTTCCAGGCCGTAGCCGGGGACACCGGATCGGGGACCGGCACCACCAACGTCGCCGTCTTCGGCGTCGCCCCGGACGGCCAGCTGGCACCCTCCCGCGTCACCGCCGACACCGTCGTGATCGGCAAAACCGTCGCGAAGGCCCTTTCCCTGAATACCGGGGACAAGGCCAGCGTCGGAGGAACCGAACTGACAGTCAGCGCCGTGGTCGAGGACCAGTGGTACTCCCACACCAGTGTCGTCTGGACCGCGCTTCCCACCTGGTCCAAGCTCGCCCACCTGACCGACCCGGAACAGCTCGGAACCGTCGCCGCCATCACCTACAAGGACGGCGCCACCGTGGACGAGGCCGCCGCCAACACCGCCGCCCACACCGTCAGCGCTTCCCGCACCGGATCCTTCCAGGCACTGGGCTCCTACAAGAGCGAGAACGGCTCCCTGACCCTGATGCAGGCCTTCCTCTACGGCATTTCCGCCCTGGTCATCGTGGCGTTCCTGACCGTCTGGACCGTCCAGCGGACCCGCGACATCGCGGTTCTCAAAGCCATGGGAGCCTCCGGCGGCTATGTCCTCCGCGATGCGATCACCCAGGCCGCGATCGTCCTGCTCGCAGGAGCCGGACTCGGCGGCGGGATCGGCGTCCTCGGCGGCTTCTTCGCAGCCCAGGCAGCCCCCTTCCTGGTCAACCCCGCAACAACACTCCTGCCCATCCTCGGAATCATCGCCCTTGGCCTGGCCGGCGCGGCCCTGGCCGTCCGCCGCGTCACCAAGGTCGACGCCCTCATCGCCCTCGGCGGCAACTAATCTCCAGCGGCCCGGCCCGGCCCGTCCCGTCCGCAGCCCCGCTACAGAATCCTCCCCGAGCACTTTCCGAAAGGAAACACCACCATGTCCTCCAGCCCCGGCCCCCTGAACCTCGTCAACGTCACCCTCGAATACCCGGACGGGGACGGAACCATCAAAGCCCTGGACACGGTGAACCTCACCGTCCGGGCCGGCCAGATGATCTCTCTCGTCGGGCCCTCCGGTTCCGGCAAATCCAGCCTGCTGGCCGCCGCCGCGACCCTCGTCCGCCCCACCCATGGACTGGTGCTCATCGGCGGCACCGACGCCACCGGGCTCGGCGACAAAGACCTCACCGCGCTGCGGCGCGAGAAAATCGGCATCATCTTCCAACAGCCGAACCTGCTCGCGTCCCTGACCGCCGCCGAACAACTCATCATCGGCGACCACCTGCGCGGAAAGTCCGTCAAAGCCGCCCGCGCCAAAGCTGCGGAGTTGCTTGACATCGTCGGACTCGGCTCCAGCGCGGACAAGCGACCGCACCAGCTCTCCGGCGGTCAGCGCCAGCGGGTCAACATCGCCCGCGCCCTGATGGGCGACCCCAAGGTCCTGCTCGTGGACGAACCTACCGCGGCCCTGGACCACGAACGTAGCGACTCCATCGTTCGGCTGCTGCGCCGCGTCACCGACGACTTCATGGTCGCCACTGTGATGGTCACCCACGACACCGAATTTGTCCCGCTGACCGACTCGGTGGCCACCATGCGCGACGGAAAACTCACCGCCCCCGTGCTGACGAAGGTCTGATACCCAGCATCCACCCCGACCTCGCGCAAGAACCGCGGCCCCTACCACGGGACCATCCCGGAAGCTCCCGCTTCCCACCGCCATCAAGCCAAGGACCACCTCATGAAAAAGATCTACTACGCCGCCCTTTCCTACATGATCGCCGGACTGGCATCCGGGCTGTTCTACCGTGAATTCACCAAAGCAAACGACTTCACCGGCGGCAGCCAGCTTTCCGTGGTCCACACCCACCTCCTTGCACTGGGCATGCTCTTCTTCCTCGCCCTCCTGGCACTGGACAAGCTCTTCAACCTCTCCGGCCTGCGCATGTTCAGCGTGTTCTTTTGGACCTACAACGCCGGCCTGGGCCTCACCACGGCGATGATGGTCCTCAGCGGCATCCTCACCGTCCAAGGCACTACACCCTCGGCAGCGATCGCGGGCATTTCCGGGCTAGGCCACATCGGCCTCACCACCGGCCTGATCCTCCTCTTCATCACCCTCGGCAGCGCGTCTCCGGCAAGGAAACCGCCTACGCCGAATTCACCCGCAGCAACTGACCTACTCAAGTGCGGGTGGCCGGGATGCCGAGATTGGTTGGGCCGAGCCGGACGATTCGTTGTGCGGCGGCGCGCTTGTCCTGGAGGAATCGGATGGTGAGGTCGATACCTTCGAGCTCCCCGAGCCAGCCTTTTGTTTGGGCGAGCTCGCGTCGCGCGATGAGATCCGTGTGGATCTCATCGAGGCGGCCGATCATGACAGGGTCCACCTGCAGCAGGTGGCATCGGATGCAGGCGTGTTCGTGTTCACAGGGAGTCGCGTATGGTCGTCCGCAGTTGCCGAGCTCGACTTTTCCGCTTATCGAAGTCTTCGAATTCGGCCCATTCGGTGGTGGTCGGGGTCCGGTATTCCCGGGCGGCCCGGGCCGCCCGGCGGTCGGCGAGGTGGGTCTGGTAGTGGCGGATGACGTCTTCCTGGAAGAGGGTCACGTAGCCGTGGGTGGTCTGCACGTCCAGATGCCCGAGGAGGGCTGCACCGATGTGGATTGGCAGGCCGTGGTTGACGAGGTCGGTGGCGAACATATGCGGAAGTCGTGCGGGGTAAACCGGCAACCGGCCAGCTCAGGCTGCTCGACTGCCAGGGCATCGCTGAGTTTGGCGAGTTCTACGCGCAGCGTCCCGGGATTGATGACCTCGGTGCGTTGCCCGATCGTGCGCTGGAACAGAAACGGCTGCGACGAAGTACTCTTCGACGGGATGACGCGCGAGTGGTTCCAGGACTCGATTGAGGCGAATGTCTGGAACGTCTGGGACTTCGCCATCGCCGTGATCCCGAGCATGCGCAGGCAGGGCGCGGCTGGATCGTCAACATCTCCTCCCGCCAATCCGGGCCACGCGTCGCCCCCCCCTTCGCCCCGCATCCTCTTGCCGGCTCCGTGCTCTACGGCGGCACCAAGGCGATGATCGACAGGATGACGACCGGCGCCGCCATGGAACTGCATGGCGACAGGATCGCGGTCAACTCGCCCGCACCCAACCGGGGCGTGGCGGCGGCTCACGCCGCGGCCGCCGTTCCCGGCCGGCCGTCCAAGCCGGAGGAGACCGTCGCCGAGGCGACCCTCGCACTGGTGACGGCCGATCCCTCGGTGCTCACCGGCCGGGTCGCGTACAGTCTGCCTCTGCCTAAAGAGCTCGGTCGTGCGGTGTACACAGCCGACGGGGCTGCCCTCCTGCCGGGCTGGCAGCCAGACGACCTCGACGAGTCGGACTTCCTGACCGATTATCTGCGATTCAATCCGCCCGGCAAGATCCCGGCGGAGCTGCTGAACCGGGGCGGCGCCGCGCCGCATCAGTGCCGGTGACGGGCGGGAGATGGTGATCGTCTCCGGTGACGGCAACGGCAGGGCCTTGGGTGCGGATCGCACCAAGCCGGACGTCCCGAAGGCATGGTTTTCGAGCTGTCATCGTGCAGAACACGATTGGGCGTGAATCGTCCCTGAGTTTCCCTAGGACACCAGGCACAAGAAGTGCTAACGTATCAAGCAATTGCTTGGTTAGTTATGGGGCCCTTCTCGGACCACGGCTGACCGCGCACTGCATGGAGCAACTGGAGACGAATGAACTGATCCCGCCCCTGGCTACTACGGGCCGGGCGAGCGGCCCATTGCCCCATCCGACGTAGCCTCAATCTGAACCGCGAGCAGAAGGAATCAACCTTGCCAGAAGCACGGATCGTCATCGTCGACGGAGCCCGAACCCCCATCGGCCGCTATGGCGGCAGCCTCGAGTCGATGCCGGCACACGACCTCGGTGCAATTGCCGCCCGTGCGGCCCTCGCGCGCAGCGGTGTCGAACCGGATGGGATCGACGAAGTGATCATGGGCTGCATCGGGCAGGTCGGGCCGGACGCCTACAACGCCCGCCGGGTGGCGATCTCCGCCGGGCTGCCGGTGCAGACACCCGCCTTCACCGTGAACCGCCTATGCGGTAGCGGGCTGCAGGCGATCTGGTCGGGTGCTCAGCAGCTTCAATGGGGCGGAGCGGACGCGATACTCGCGGGTGGCAACGAGTCAATGTCTCGGATGCCCTTTCTGGATTTCAACGCCCGCAATAACGGACGCCTCGGCGACCGGGCCCTCGTCGACGGCACTGTGGCTATGTTGACCGATCCGTTCAGCGGCCAGCACATGGGTGCGACCGCAGAGAACGTCGCCGTGAAATACGGCATCTCCCGACTCGAACAGGATCAGTTCGCGGCGGAAAGCCAACGTCGCGCCGGGACGGCGGAGGCGCGTGCCGCCTTCGCGGAAGAGATCACCCCGGTCGAGGTCGATGGCCGCAGACCGATGACGGTCACTCTCGATGAGCACCCACGCACGGACACGACGCTCGAAAGCCTCTCCGCTCTTCGACCTGCGTTCCATGAACAAGGCACCGTGACAGCAGGCAATTCATCAGGCATCAACGACGGCGCCGCGGCGGTCGTGCTAATGAAGGACGAACGCGTCCGGGAGCGTGGCCTCCGCGGTCTCGCAACACTCGAATACGTCACCACTGCAGCACTCGAGCCCGAACTCATGGGCTACGCCCCGACCATCGCTTTGCGGAAGCTGCTCGCCGAAACCGGCCTGACACCCGCAGACATCGGCACGGTCGAACTCAATGAGGCCTTCGCATCTCAGGCAGTCGCCGTCATCCGCGACACCGGCTTAGATCCCGAACGCACCAATCCATACGGGGGAGCCATCGCGCTCGGCCACCCGGTCGGTGCGACCGGCGCCATCCTACTGCTGCGTGCCGCGAAAGACCTACAGCGACGCAACCTCGACTATGGCATCGTGACGATGTGTATCGGCGGCGGACAGGCTCTCGCCGCCCTGATCAAACGGTTCGACGGATGAGGCGGGCGATCGACACGGTCGCCGTTGTCGGGAGCGGCGCGATGGGTCGCGGCATCGCCGAGGCCTGTCTGCGCAGGGGACTCACCGTCATACTCCACGACGCGAGTCCGACCGCGCTCGACACAGCGTGTAACGCGCTCGCGGCTTCACTCCAGCGAGCGGCAGCGAAGGGCCAACTCACCCCCGACGATGCAGCCCAGGTTCTTGAGCACTTGGTTCCCTCCGAGGAACTCGCGGGAATCCACGCGGCCAATCTCGTCATCGAAGCAGTTCCTGAACGACTGGAACTCAAGCTCGCTGTTCTCCGGAACATCGAGACTAGCGTCTCCGCTGAAACGATCATCGCGACCAATACCTCATCGATACCCATCACGAGACTCTCGCTACCCTTCGCGGATCCCTCACGATTCTTAGGACTGCACTTCTTTAATCCAGTTTCAAAGATGCCCCTGGTGGAGGTGATCTCGACAATGGAAACTGACGATAAAGTACAGAACACGATTGAGCTTTTTGTTCGTGACCAGCTCGGCAAAACGCCTCTGGTTGTCACAGACCGACCTGGATTTGTCGTCAACGCCCTCCTCATTCCATTCCTCCTGTCGGCAGCAAGAATGATGGACAGCGGCTACGCAAGCGCCGAAGCGATTGACGAGGGCATGACGCTCGGCTGCGGGCATCCGATGGGCCCACTCAAGCTGTCAGATCTGGTCGGCCTGGATGTCGTCTGTGAGGTCGCCGATGCCCTCTATGACGGGACAAAAGATGCAGCCCTGATCGTGCCGAATAACCTGCGGCGTCTTCTGGAGCGGGGCCACCTCGGGCAAAAGTCCGGACGAGGCTTCTATTCCTATACGTAGGTCGTCTATTCCGCGCTAGAAACAGGCTGCGTCCAGAACGGGCTGGACGAGAGATATACCGAATCATCCCTGAGTTTCCATAGGACACAAGAGACCAGCGCTGATCTCCCAATCAATGGCGTGGTTGGTCTGCCCTCCTCTCAGCACAACGGTTGGAGTTGGAATGAATATCACGGATCATGAGATGCCCGTCAACGCAAACACCGACCTTGGATAGCCAGTGCTCGATGTCGGAGATGCTCCTTGGGGCGGCCAAGTACCTCCGGGTGTAGAAGACGCTGCGGGTGCGGTGGGCGATCGCATAGATCCTCGCGTCGTCGTCACCGCGCGGCCCCCCAGCGGGTGATGAAGGATTCCAAGTCATCCCAGTGCGTGTACCTCCGGGCTATGCGGTTGCTTTCGACCTCGAGTCGGGTCATTAGCTCGCTGCGGTCCGGGGCGCTCCCGCCTTCCAACACCTGATCGATGAGGGAATTTCCCGAACGCCGCAGAGCCGCACCGGACCGCCGAGGGCCGCTGGGCACCAGCGTTATTCAGGATGGTGAGCAGCGTCAGGACCCCCGTTTTCAGCACCACGCCCCCGCGCGCGCGGCCGACTGCGGTGGTGAAGTCCCGCGCCGTCCACTGCGCAAGGACTCCGTTCAGGAGCTAGATCAGTGCCGCCTTCTGTTCCGCTGATTCCGCGTTCAAGCCTCGGTTCCGCCGTCTACTCGCAGCACGACGCCGGTGATGAAGGCGGCCTGTTCCGAAAGCAGGAAAGCGGTTGCGTTGGCAATGTCTTCAGGTTGTCCCAGGCGCTTCATCGGGATCTCAGCGGCGTAGGCGGACTTGGCCTCGGTAGGCAGGGAGGCCAGCGCGGCGGTTTCAATGGCGCCGGGGGCCACGGCGTTAACGCGGATGCCTTGTTCTGCGGTTTCCTTGGCGACGCTGCGGGTCAAGGAAACCACGCCGTGCTTTGCGGCGCCATAGGGGGTCAAATGCGGGGTGGCGCTGATGCCTGCCAGCGAGGCGATGTTCACGATGGAACCACGTCCCTGCACCAGGAAGTGGGCGATCTGGGTCTGCATGGCCAGAAAGGTGCCGCGCAGGGTCACGTTGATGGTGCGGTCCCAGTCCGCGGCGGTGATCTCCTGCACGGGCTTGGGCATGGCTCCTACACCGGCGTTGTTCACTGCCATGTCCAAGCGGCCGAAAGACTCGATGGCGAAGGGAACCAGCATTGCCGACTTTTTTCGGGAAGCTGAGAAACGCCAGTCAGTAGGGGAAATGCCGAATATCTTCGACAGCTCTGAGAGAAATACTCCCGGAGATGCTCTTGGAGGAAGTCTCCTCAATACTGTCCCCGGACGCCCAACCAGCGTTTATCAGGATGCAGTTCGCATTCTGCTCCTGATAGCGGCAGCAGCTGAACCTCTCGGGACACGCCGCCCCGAGGATGCGCCCGCCGAAGCGGTTGCCATGCTGCACTCTCAAGTCTTGCTCCAGAAGCTGGACTTCTGGCTCCGCAACCCTGATTATCTCGCTGACAAGCTTATTTCACGCTTCGAACGCGAAGGTAACCAAGAGGATCTCGATCTAGTGCGGTGACCTGAAACGTTAGGGGCAATGCCGTTCACTTAGAGTAGTTGTGTTAATCTTTCGGCATGGCGCGTAGCGGATGGGTGACTCCCGAGGGTCCTGAGCGGTTGAGTGACCACGTCTCGCTCGGTGTTTTGACGCGGGTTTTCCCGCCGGATGTCGTTGATGCGGTGATTGGGCGGACCGGGGCCCGTGAGCAGCGGAACCGGTTGCTGCCGTCGCGGTTGATGGTCTATTACGTGATGGCGCTGGCCTTGTTTTCGGCCGGTTCGTATGAGGAAGTGATGCGGTCCCTGCTGGCCGGCATGGAATGGATCACGGGCCGGTTCCGGGACTGGCAGATGCCGACGAAGGCCGCGATCTTCAAGGCCCGGACCCGCCTCGGTTCCGCCGTGATGGCCGAACTGTTCGCCGAGACCGCGAAGCCTCTGGCACTCCCGGGCGGTCCGGGATTCCACGGCTCCTGGCGGCTGGTGTCCGTGGACGGGACCTGCCTGGATCTGGCGGACACGGAGGCCAACGAGCGCGCGTATGGCAGGCCGGGCACGGCCACGGATCTGAAAAGCGCCTACCCGCAGGCGCGGGTGCTCGGCCTGGTCGAATGCGCCACGCACGCGGTGATCGGGGCCGTGGTCTCCGGCTTTTCCACGTCCGAGCACGACCTCTATCCGGGCCTGCTCCACCGGCTGGAGGCGGACATGCTGGCCATGGCCGACCGCGGGTTCTTCTCCTACACGGCCTGGAAGGACAGCTCCGGAACCGGTGCGCAACTGCTGTGGCGGGTCAAGGCCAACGCCGTGCTGCCCGTGCTCGAGGACCTGGCCGACGGCTCCTACCTCTCCGCCGTCTACGCGAACCCGAAGGCACGGCGGAACAACACGGACCCCATCCGGGTGCGCGTGATCGAATACACCGTCAGCACCGGCGACACGAGCAGCGAATTCCGGCTGATCACCACGATCCTTGACCCGCACGCCGCCTCCGCGGAGGACCTTGCCGAAGCCTACGCCAAACGCTGGGAAATCGAGTCCTGCTTCGATGAACTCAAAACCCACCAGCGCGGCCCCGGGACCGTGCTGCGCTCCAAAACCCCGACGGGGTCCTGCAGGAAATCTACGGATACCTCTGCGTGCACTACGCCATCCGGTCCCTCATCGGCGACGTCGCCCACCACTTCGAGGAAGACCCCCTGAGGTTCTCTTTCACCCGCACCCTCCGGGCAGTACGGCGTTCCCTCGCCGCGCGCCCGGCTTTTTCCCCCTGAGCGTCTGGCGGAGGCCTTCACGGTCTTCTGCCGCGAAATCCTGCATGAACTGCTGCCCCCGCGCCGGCCAAGAACCAACCCCCGCGTCATCAAAAGGAAAATGTCGAACTGGCCACTCAAGCGAATACCAAAAAAGCCTAAGTAAACAGTATTGACGTTAGGGGTGTTTTCTCATGCCGCTTTCGCGGTGTCGTGGCGGCCCCACCGGTGGCCCTTCTCGCTGCGGATGCGGGCGCGTTCGCGGCGTTGGGCTTCCAGCACGTCGGGGTGGCGGGCGTGGTCGTTGCGCCAGCGCAGGTATTCGTGCAGCCGCCGGGTCTGCACCACGTGGTTAGGGTGGACCGAGTTGGCCAGGGTGAATTGGCGCAGCACCCCGAAGTGCGCCTCGATCGGGTTGGCCCAGGACGCGTTGGTCGGTGTGAAACACAGCTCCACGCGGTGGCGGGCGGCCCAGCGCCGGATCCGCGGGGTTCCGTGGGCGGAGAGGTTGTCCAGGATCACGTACACCGGTTCCCCGTCCGGGAGGTGGCCCCGGATGCTCTGGAGCGCGGTGAGGCTGTTCGCCCCGCCCTTGTGCCGGTGGTTGATGCCCCACAGGGTGTCCTCCCCGACTGAGTAGCAGCCGTGGAAGTACGTCACGCCCTCGGTGCGGTGGTAGGTCGCCGGCAACCGGTCCGGCCGCCGTTCCGGGGCCCATCCGGTGCCGGGTGTGGGGCGGATCCCCAACGGGCCGAATTCGTCGAAGGCGAAGGTGCGTTCCGGGTGCTGGTCGAGCGCCTCCTCGATCCGCTCCAGTTTCGCCTCGATATCGGGGTCGGTGGAGTCCTTCCATGTCGAGGTGTGCTGGAAGGTGATCCGGTGCCGGTGCAGCAGGGTCCGCAACGACTCCCTCCCGATCCGGACCGGATGATCAGGATCTTCGCGCAGATACCCGGCGAGCTTGCGCACCGACCAGTGCGTGATGGGCGTGCCCGCCACGCACGGGCGGGACAGGGCCGTCGCGGCGACGAGATCCTCGTCGCCGTCATCGAGCAGGCGGGGACGGCCTCCCGCCCAGTCAGGGTCCAGGCAGTCCAGCCCGGACTCGAAAGAAGCGGTGGATCACCGCCCGCACGGTGTCCTCGTCCGCGGCAACCAGGCGGGCGATCACCGGCACCGTGTTTCCTCCCGCCGAGGCCAGGATCATCGTGGCACGCCGCCACCGGATCGCATTGCCTCCCTGCTTCGACTCACCCCGGCGCACGATCCGTAGCAGCCGCTCTCCCTCCGCCGGACTGAGCCGGCGCACCTTCACACGTTCAGCCATACTTCCAGCGTGGCACGACTTTAAACACCGTCAACCTTTGCGGTCACCGCACTAGCGCGCCAAATTCTGGAAAGCGACGAACCAGAAGTCCGTTCGTACCAGATGCTTCGCCACCTGTTCGGCGCCTACGAACCACTCGATGAAGCCTTATCGGTTCTGCGTACGCCCGGCCTTGTGGTTCGCCGCAAACGGGGTAATCCGGGACACACCACCCAACACGACTACTACCTCACGACGTCTGGAAGAGATACGACACAGAAGATCGTTGAAACGGTCCCAGAGTTGATCTATTACGTCGAACGGTCGAAACTCGTCGCCGACCTTGCTGCCGGTCGACGAGGCAGCGCACTTCGCGACATCCAGTACCTCCACCCTGAATACTCCGATGCCGAAATCGGGACAGTCATCGCTGGCATAACCGATCGGGCAAGAGAACGTCTGAGAGACGCCCTGCAAACTACTGAAGAAAGGAATAAGCAGTGAACGAAGGCACCCCGACGACCCTCGTAGAGCGAATTGCCGCATCGGCTTCGTGCCCGGTCCAAGCCGTCGAACAGACACTGAACGACTACAGCCTTAACCTCACAACCACTAACCGGCGGCACCGAAGCCTCCGCCTTGACCGTCTCCGCATCCGGGGTGACAAGGCTGGTGAAGTCGAGCCAGGCAGTATCGATGAGACCTTCATGTTCGACCTCGGCGTCACCGTCATCGCAGCCGGCAACCTCCGAGGCAAAACCGGCATCCTCGAAGTGCTTACGCTGGTGCTTCGGGGTGAAGGACGAAACCTCCAAGCAGACGTGCTCTCGTGGCTCAAAGCGATCTCACTTGACGTCCACATCAACGGCCAACCAATTGGCTTCCGGCTTTCACTCGACAACTCGGAGATCACGCAGGGCCTCATTCTGGCAGGAACGTCCGGGGACTTGGCCGCAAGCGACGACTCAACCGCAAGCAGCGCCAATGAACTAGCCCGGGGTTTTCATCAATGTTGGGCTGAGGGGTGTGTTTAAGAGACGAAAAGGTGCTCTGACAAGGGAAAATAGGGGTGTCTACGCCGTTATTTCCGTGTCTTGAAGGAGCACCTTTTCGATGCACCAGCCTACCAAGGTTTTCCCGTCCGTCCCGGTCACTTTCACCGGCCAGTCTCTGGTCTCCCATGCCGGAGGACGGATCCTGACGTCATTCATCGACGCCCTCGGGTTCCGGGATCTGTGCGAGGACCGGCTCGGGCAGTTCGTGCCCGCGATGGCCTCGCACCGGCCCGGGAGGCTGCTCGGGTCGCTGGCGGTGATGCTCGCCGCCGGCGGCGAGCATGCCTCCGACCTGGACATCCTGCGCTCCCAGCCCGGCGTGTTCGGCCAGGTGCCCTCGAACGCGACAGTCTCGCGGTTCTTCGAACGCACCGTGAAGAACCCGGACGTCTTCGATTACGGCTTTTCGACCCTGGCCAAGGAACTGCGGACCCGGGCCTGGGAAGCCGCAGGGGACCGCAGCCCCGCGGTGAAGGCGACGGCCGCGGACCCGCTGCTCATCGACCTCGACGCCACACTGGTGACCTCGCACTCGGAAAAGGAACAAGCCACCGGAAACTACAAGGGCGGGTTTGGATTCGCCCCGTTCACCGCCAGCATTGATTACGGTGCCGGCAGCGGCACCGGGGAGGAACTCGCGGTACTGCTGCGCCACGGCGGGGCAACCGCGAACAACGCCGAGGACCACATCCGCATCTTCGAGGCCGCCATCGCCGTCCTGCCCGACGCCCTCTACGGTGAGGACGAGGAACTGGACGGGGAGAAGATCCTGGTCCGCACCGACAGCGCCGGCGCGTCCCGGAAGTTCCTCTGGTACCTGCATTCGCGCGGCGTGCAGTTCTCCGCCTCGTACCCGGTTCCGGTCGGCAAGGCCCACATGATCGACTGGATCAACGACAAGAAATACTGGCAGCCGGCCCTGGACCAGGACGGGGTCGAACGCGACGACGCCTGGGTCATCAACGCCACCCAGGTGATCCCGCTCCAGGACTACCCGCCCGGGACGAAGATCTTCCTGCGCGCCGAACCGCTGCACCCCGGCGCGACACCGACCCTGCTCGACATCGACGGTCACCGTGTGACAGCGTTCCTGACGAATGCCCCGCGCTGGCACGGACCTTTTCTGGATGCCCGGCACCGGGCCCGCGGCCGGGCCGAGAACCGCATCAAAACCCTAAAGAACACCGGGCTCGGAAAGCTCCCCTTCTTCGATTTCGCCGCCAACCAGGCCTGGGCCAACCTCGCGGTCCTGGCCGCGAACCTGGTCTCCTGGCTCCAGCTCACCGCCCTGCCCGACGGCCACAAGGCACGGGGCTGGGACATCAAACGCTGGCGCTACCGGCTCTTCGCCACCGCCGGGAAGATCATCACCCGCGCCCGCCGGAACCACCTGCTGCTGCCCGCCGCCGCGCCGGAGCAACCCCTCATCGCCGCCCTGCTCGAAGCCATCAGCCGGATCGCCGCGGCCGCGAACCGCCCCGCACCCCTGCTGCGGACCTGACACCACAGCCCCCCGGACAATCACGAGCAGGAAAGAAGAACACCAACGGGATCAGTGGAAACCCGCGCACCGCCCGGCGCCCCCGGGCCTTCAGCCACGCCCGAAATCCGATTCAGCCCGCCGGGACGGCAAAAACCAGGCCCGGCGCCCCGACCGCCATCCGATGAAAAATCCGGGCTAGCGCGCGCACAAGGCACCAACGAGTGGGCAGCACAGGTGGGCGCATTCATGATGACCCAACTCGGGTTAGTCTTTGTAACCCCTTGCGGGGGCGCCGTGCCGGCGTGAAAATGGGGACGGTTGCCCGCCACGCCGGTGCTTCCTTGGCGCTTGAGCCCGTGGATCAGTCAGGTGTGGGGCTTTGTTGAAGGGCCGCGCACTGTTGCCTTGAGCACGCCGATCAGATTATCAGCTTCCCTTATCAGCCCCCGGGCAACCCTTCAATCGCAGAATCGGTATCGGGAGGGAACTCTGATGAGTCAGGAAGGGACGCTGATCGAGGTCGCTGATGACGATCAGCCCGTGCAGCGGGTGGCGGCAATCGACGTCGCCAAGGCCAGCGGCATGGTCTGCACCCGGGTCCCGCATGGGAGCATCCCGGGCAAACGGGTGACCCGGGTATGGCAGGTATCGGCCACCACCAATGACCTTCTGGCTCTGGCCGACCAACTGGCAGCGGAGGGCATCGAGCGCATCGTGCTCGAATCCACCAGCGACTACTGGCGCCCGTTCTTCTACCTGCTGGAGGCGCGAGAGCTGCAGGTGTGGCTGGTCAACGCCCGCGACGTCAAGAACGTCCCGGGAAGACCTAAAACCGACGTGTTAACCGAACTAACCGGGTCCACCCGGGAGAACCGTGGGCGGCGCCGGTTTGCATCGGCTAGGTTCTGTTCTCATGGGCAACGAAGAGAACGTTCCGCGGGTACTGTCCGGGCTGGTGGTGCCGCCGTCGGGTTCGCTGGAGGCAACCGGGAACCCCTTCGAACCGTATCGGCTGGTTGACGGCGCCGGAGAGACGATAAGGCCGGCGGCGGCATTCTTCGCCGAGCTGGTGGCGTGCGGGCGGCCAGCGACGACGCTGCGGTCATATGGCATGGACTTGTTGCGTTGGTTTCGATTCCTGGCGGCCCTTGAGATGGTGTGGGATCAGGCAACCCGGGTCGAGGCGCGTGATTTCTGCCGTTGGCTGCAGGTGGCGCTCAAGCCGGTGCGACCGCATTGGCGGTACCCCGATGGTGGGGGGCCGGGTTCCGACGCGGGGCACGGAGCGGATAGGGGGACTCCTGGGCCGGGCAAGGCCCCGGACGGCGACCGGTATGCCGCGGTAACGGTTGCGCATTGCGAGAGCGTTTTGCGTGGCTTCTACGATTTCCACCTGGAAGCGGGCACCGGACCGATGCTCAACCCGTTTCCCCTGGCCCGCGCCCGTGGAGGCACCCGCGCGCGGGCGCATCACAACCCGATGGAACCGTTTTCCGGGCAGCGCCGCGGCCGCTATCGGCCCAAGGTCGTGACCCGGGCCCCACGGGCGATCCCCGATGACCAGTTCGATAAGTTGTTCGCGCAGCTGGGCTCGCACCGGGACCGGGCGCTGGTCGCGTTCTGGGTCTCGACAGGTGCCCGGGCCTCGGAGCTGCTTGGGGCCACGGTGGCTGACGTTGATCCCGGGCAGCAATTAATCACCGTGCTGCGCAAGGGCACCGGTGCGTTACAGCCATTGCCTGCCGCGCCGGACGCGTTCCTCTGGCTGCGTCTCTATCAAACACAAGTGTCGGACCTGGTTCCGCCGGGCAGGGACGAACCGTTGTGGTGGACGTTGCGGCGCCCGTTCCGTGCCTTGACCTATGACGCGGCGCGGGCGATGTTCGATCGGGCGAATGCATCGCTGGGCACGGACTGGTCCCTGCACGACCTTCGCCACATTATCTCTGCTTAGTTCCCGTGTTGCGATAAGCCTTTGAGGTGGGCGCTCCCTCGGTGTCTGGGCTTTGCGTCACGGTGTGTGGTGTTTCTATTGTCAGCTCTGTGATTATGAGTTTCTTCTCGTCGCGGGGCTGGGAGTCCTGGGATATCGAGTACAGGCCGGTGATCCCGGAGGGGATGCCGGTGCTGGTCGATGACGACTTGCTGTTCGAGGACGGTCCGGCTGCACCGCGGCCGGCTGCGGTGGTGAACCGGTGGCTGCGCGAGCTCCCGGTCAGCGGGGCCCCGGCACCGAGTTCATGGGAGAACTACGCGCGGGCGGTGAAGGAGTGGGCGGAGTTCCTCGCCGTGCACGGGATCGCGTTGTTCGACTCGCGGGAGCGGCTGAAGGCCGGGTTGAGCCGGTATGCCGAGCATCGGGCCGCGGGTCCGGTGAAGGGCAGGTTCGCGGCGACGACGTGGGGCCAGCATATGAGCATTCTGTCGCTGTTCTACCGGTGGGCGATCGATGAGGGGTATGCGGCCGCCGAGCCGTTCACCTACCGGTCGGCGCGGGCGTTGTTCGCCGGCACCGGACGGGAGGTGAAGGTGAACCTGGCGGTGCGGCGTACTCCGAAGCCGCACGTGACTATCAAGTACCTGGAGCCGGACTTCATCGAGCTGTTCCGCAACGGCCTGCGCGGGCTGGCACCGGACGGCTCGCCCGACACCGGCTTCGCTGGCCGGGAGATGCCGCGCAACGCCGCGATCGGCGACCTGGCGCTGGCCACCGGGCTGCGGCTGGCCGAGTTCACACACCTGCTGCCCTGGGAGATTCCCGCGCTGCCGCCGACACCGACGACTGTGCCGATCCCGTTCCCGGTGCCGGCCGGGATCACCAAGGGCCGCAAGCCGCGCACCACGTGGACCTCCTACGATGCGCTGGCATCCGTCCACGACTACATGGGCCTGGACCGGGAGGCCGCAACCGCCGGCTCGGCATGGCGTCCGCCGCGACGCTGGGGCGAGCCGCTGCTGGTGAGCGACCCCGACGAGCGGGGCGGCCGGATCAATGGCGTCCGCCGGCCGTGGGCGTCGCTGACACCGGCGGAGCGGCGACGTCTGGTCGCGCCCGGGGGCGGATCGTGCCTGCTGGCGGTCAAGAGCGGCGGCGGCCCGTTCACAGCCTGGGCCACGGTGTTCGAGCGGACCTCGGATCGGATCCGGGCCCGGTTCGAACCCAGGTTCCCCCACGTAAACCCCCATCGGCTTCGCCACAGCTTTGCCATGAGAACCCTCGAGTACCTGGTCAGCGGGCACTACCGGGCTGCCGCACGGCTGGCGAAGGACGCTGACGCCGACGCGGCGCTGGTGTTCTACCTGTCGAAGGCCGACCCGCTGCTGGTGCTGCGCGATCTCCTCGGCCACTCGACTGTCTTGACGACGGAGAAGTACCTCAAGCGCTTGGACACCACACGGATCTACCGGCACGCTTACGAGGCCGCCGGGGCGGAGGCGGGGATCCTCGACGCGGCCGCGGCCGAGCGTGAGTCCGATGCGGAGTTTGACGAGCAGGACCAAGCCTGATGCCCACGATGGTTCTCGATGATCCGCTGGGCGTGGTCTGCGTGTTCAGCGACGGTGACACGGCCGAGTTCTCGCTTGAGGGCCTGCCCAACCCGCGCCTGGCCAGGGACCTGGCGGTCGGCTTGGTGGAGCTGATCCATCCGCACGGCACCGTCGATTCGGCAGGCTCGGTCGTTCACTATGTCCGGGCTCTGCGGCGTATGGTCCTGGCCGTGGCAGAGGGGGGCTTCATCGGCGGTGCCGGTGACCTGCGCCGGGGCCAGTTGGCCAAGTTCTGGATGGCCGGTCCGACCCATCTGGAGGCGCAGACCCGGGCGTTGGTGGAGGGGTTCGCCCGCTCCGGCGGCGTCCTGGGCGAGGGGGTGCTGGAGTTGGCCGCGGGACGCCACTTCAACATCCAGCCGAACCGGCAGGCGTTGCCGCCCTACCCGGAGGCCGAGTGGGACCGGTTGGCCTCGGCATGCCGGACGCTGGTCGAGGAATCCTACGCCGCGCACCGCAGAGCCCTGCTGTCAGTGGCCGCAGGCCGACACCCGGCCGAAGGCGGTTGGACAGCGGAGAACTTCTGTTGGCTGCTGGCCCGCAGCGGCCCGATCAGCACGCCGGGCTTCGCCGCCGCGCTGGGCGTCACCTACGACGCTTTCCGCAGCCGCGGCGGCACTGTCCTGTTCCACCAGGCCGTACAGGCCGCGTTCCCGCACCTTGATGCACTCATCGCCTACCGACTGCTGTTCGGCGTCTACTCCGGGATCGTCCCGGACGGTATCGCGGACCTGGGCGTCGGGGATGTCGACTGGGCCGGTGACTCCACGGTGCTGCTGTCCTATGTCAAAGGCCGGACTTCGACGGAGAGCCTGAACCTGCCGCGGGCCGCGGTGCGGCTGCTGGAGCAGTGGCTCTCACACTCGGCGTTGCTGCGGGGCCTGGTTCCCGCCGCCGAGCGCGACAGGCTCTGGCTGGGAATGAGCCTGGTCGGCAATGCCCGCCTGGTCCGGGATGTTGACCGCGTCGCTATCCAGCGCTGGGTCCGCCGCCGGGAGGTCTTCGGCTCGGACGGGCAGCCGTTGAAGATCCACCGGTCGCGGATCCGCACCACCTACCACGCGGTGCGTGACAAGAGCACCTGGAGCGGCAGCGCCCGGGCCACGATCGATCCCAACCACACCCCGTCGGTCGAAGGCGACCACTACCTGACCGCCACGACGCCGGCGCAGCGGCACCTGGTCGAGACGATCGTGGAGGATGCCCAGCACGACATCCTGCGCCGTGCTCACCCGCCCACGGTGATCACCGAGGAGGACGCGGCTGCGCTGGCCAGGGACTACCCGCAGCTGATGGCCGGGCTCGGCCTGGGCGACGCCGCGATTTCCGAACTGGTCGGCGGAGCCCGGGACGTGTTCACCGCAGCCTGCGGCGACCAGCTCTCCGGGCTGCACGGCCCGGCGGGCAAACCGTGCCCGGCCCGTCCCTGGGTCTGCCTGCTCTGTCCGCTGGCGGTGTTCGCCCCGCGCCACGCGGCGAACCTGCTGCGCCTAAAGGCATTCTTCTCCCGCCAGTGGCAGCAGATGCCCGCCGCCCAGTTCATGGCCGTTTTCGGCCCCTATGCCGTCCGGATCAGCCAGGTGCTGGACCGCTTCGACCCCGCGGTCGTGGCCGCCGCGGCAATCGCCGTGGCCGGCGCCGACGAGGAGATCCCGCTACGTCCCGAGGAGCGCACCACATGAGATCCGCCGTTTCCCCCATCCAGGCCGATGACCGCCGGGCCGCCCCGTTCACCGGCTCCGACATCTGCGGCGAGGCCGGCTTGACACTCCCGCCCGACACCTACCGTCCGGTGTTCGAGGAGGACCTCTGGGACTTCACCGACGTCGTCGGCCTCCCGGTCGACATGGCTCTGGCCAACCGGCGCTTTGACTTCGCCGCGATCACCGATCCGCGATGGCGCATGGTCGCCAAGGAACTCGTCCTGGCACTGCTGGCCCCGCGGCACGAGGCCGTCGCGCTGCTGCCACGGGCCTACCGCACGCCGCTGCACCTGCGCAGCTGCAACGGACGCCTGAAGGAAATCACCAGGTTCTTCGCCTGGCTCGCCCAGCGCGGGCTGCCCAGCCTGGAACACTTGGAGACCGCCGACTGCGAGGCCTACCTGGGGCATCGGCGCTACATCGTCGATGACGAAGGCGTCGTCGTCGGAGAGCAGAGCCACGGCATCCGACGCACCGCCGCCCAAGTCATCGTCGATCTGGTCAACTACCGGGAGCTGTTCACCGCCGACCGCGTCCGGACAGACCTGCGGCCCTGGGGCGGGGCCACGGCTTCGGCGGTCGCCGAGATGCCCTCGGGCCGGACAGGGAACGCCACAGAGCCGGTCCCCGACCACGTCCTGCAGCCGATACTCGCCGCGGCCCTGCACTTGGTCGGCGTGCTCGGCCCGCACGTGATCGAACTGCAACAGCAAGTACGCGCCGTCGACCGCGTCTCCTCGCTCAAGGCAGCCGGCCTGCGCCACAGCTCCCCGTCCTTCCCCGAGGACATCAAGGCCGTGCTGGCCCAGTACACATCCGCCGGCACGGGGCTCCCGATGATGGAAGACCACGACATCGCCGCCCGGATCGCCGACGGCTGGGCGGCCGAGGACCCGCTGCTGCCACTGGCCACCGGAGCGCTGGCCAGGACGGCCGGTTATAGCCAGTTCTGGGCCCGGTGGATCCCGACCATGCGGGGGCCACTGGAGCAGGCGGTGGCGTCGGTGGGGGTTGAGAAGGTGTTCGGACGCGACGCGGCCGACACCCCGGCCGCCGACGGCTCCGGCACGCTTCCCTGGACACTCCCGCTGCACCGGTCCCAGGCCGTCGCGCTGATCGGAACCGTCCGCACCGCTTCGATCATCGTCCTGGCCGCGGTCTCCGGGATGCGCGCCTCCGAGCTGATGGCCCTGCGCGTCGGCTGCCGCCGCCCGGTCGAGGAACCCATCCCCGGCCTGCACCGCTTCCGGATCGCCAGCAAGATCGTCAAAGGTCAGCCCCTGGGCGGCACCGACGACGAGTGGATCGTCATCGAACCGGCCTACCGGGCGGTCGAGCTCGCCGAACGGCTGCACGAGGACGCCCACGACGGGGCGCCGCTGTTCGGGCGCTTCGCCTTCTCGGTCCGCTACGCCTGGTTCCGGGCCTGGGTCAACTCCCCGGCCGGGGCACGGATCGGCCTGGACCCGATCCCGGAAGGCCGGGTGAACCTCAGAATGCTCAGGCGGACACTGTCCTTGGAGATGGCCTACCGGCCCGGCGGCGTCCTCGCCACCAAGATCCACCTGAAACACATCGCCGTCGCCACAACGGAGGGCTACAGCTCTCGCCCCGGCGGCGCCCAAGCCATGCTGTTAGCCGAGGTCAACAAGAATGAAGCCGACCGGAACCTGGAGCTGGTCCTGGCCGAGTTCCGAAACTACCAGCAGGGCATCCTGCCGGCAGGACCCGGCGCCCGGGCCCTGACAGAGTTCTTCGCCAGCATCGACGGCACCCCTAATGAGGGCTCCGCCCCGGCGCCGACGATCCAGCGCAACGACCGCGACATCCTCAACCTGTTGAGCAAGCGGGCGAAGGTGCTGCACCTGGGGCCGGCGAACTACTGCTGGTTCACCGACCCCTCCCGGGCGCTCTGCCTGAAGCTGGCCGGCACCCCTGCCGCGACGCGGCCGCTAGCCGGAATGTGTGACTCGGCCCGTTGCCCGCAGGCCACCCACCACCTGGCCCACCGCCCGGTATGGGCCGAGCACGCCGCAAGCACCAAGGCGTTCCTCGGCCAGCTCGGCAAGACCCGCACCGCCGAACGCACACGTCTGAGCGGCGACTACGACCGGGCCCTGCGCGTCATCGCCGAGATCGACGTCGCTTCGTCCCAGATCACGAAGGAGGACGACGCGTGAGGATTACTGCCGCGGCCCGCACCGAGAACGAGATGCGCATCCGCGCCGCCATGGACCGCCTGCTGCGCGGCGAGATCCCGCCCGGCGGGAACTGCGACATCAAGACCCTGGCCCGCGAATCCGGCGTCGACCGAACCGCCTTCTACGGCAGCCGCCCCTACGCCCACCTGCGCGCCGAGTTCGAGGACCGACTCAAGCGCCTTCAGGACACCGGGACCACCCCGACCCGAAGATCGCGCAGGTCGATCGACTCAAGACTGAGAACGCCAAGCTCAGGGACCGTCTCACACAGGCGGAACAGGCCATCGCAGAACTCGGCGACTTCCGCGGCAAGACCCTGGCCCGTCTGGCCGCGCAGCACGAGGAGATCATCCGACTCCGCGCCGTCGCCGACACATCGAGCCGCGTCGCCCGTCTCCCGGTACGCCGGCGAAGACCCCATCGATCGGACCATGCTGAGCTGCCCAGCCGACCCGACAGCATCTGCGCGACAGCGACTCCGCGCCACACGGGTACTCACAACGCGTCCGCAATGTGATCTCTGTCATGGCGTCAGCGGTCGAATGCAACACGCTGGACGATCCACGTCACCATCACATCGTCCTTAACGAACCCGGACCAATGACCACACAAACCCGACCGCACACGGCCTCTGCGGACACAAGCCACACGGCCGCCTACCGGATGGCCCAGGATCCGAAGATGCCGTTGACCGACGTGCAATGGGTCCTGGGTCATGCATTTTTATCGACCACGCAGCGGTATCTGAACCCGGTGACCGAGGACGTGATTGCCGGAGTGCTTGCCTTTCATGCCCGGCAGCTCCTGCGTGACCCGGCGCCCCCGCCGGCACCCGGTTACCGGCCCGAAAGCCTGCGGATCCTCTTCGGAGGGAACCAGCCATGACGGGCAGCGAACAATTACTCGCCCCGCCGGTGGCCAGCGGTGCGGTGACGGGCAACGCAGTGGGGCAAACCGGGGCGCAGCTGATGGCCGCGTTCCCCGCCCGCGAGGTCGGCCCGTCGTGGCCTTCGACCTGTGATGATCGTTCTGCGGTGCTGGCCCGCGTGCTCGCTGCACCGTTCAGTTTGGAGAATCCGAACAGCCAGCGGATTCGCCGGACGGGAGTGCTGGCTGTCCTGGGCTGGCTGGCCGATTTCCCCGGCGGGAACTGGCAGCAACGGTGGCAGGCCAGCGGCGCGGAGGCTGCGCCCGACTGGCGGGACTTGTTCATCGGCGAGGCCGCCGGCCGGGGGCGGAACGCTCCTGGTGAGCCGGCACCCCACCTGAGCATCGGCCTGATGGTGTTGATCTGCGCTGATGTGATCCGTCCGGGCCTGGACTGGCTGTTGCGTTTCGCCCCGGCGCGCCGGGGATTGGCCCCCGAGATGGCCCGCACCCGCGACAGCAAGGCGTTCGCCGACTTGAACCAGGCCTGCACCGACGCGCACCTGGAACCGCAAACCAGCCAACAGGCCCTGACTCGGATCGCAGTCATCATGGCCGCCAAGGGAGGCCCGATCTCGGCGGTGAGGGTCGGAGACTGCGTTGAGCTGCTTGCGACCGTCACCGGTATCGGCACCAGTACCCGGCTGCAGACAAACGCGCGCAGCCCGCTGTTCTATCAACTGCTGCGCCACCATGTCTGGGGCGAGGATGCGCCCGCCGCCATTGAAATGTTTTCCGGCAACGGGCAACCGACGTGCGAGCAGCTGATCGACCGCTACAACATCAAGTGCCGACCGGTCCGGGACGTGCTCGTGGATTACCTGCGGGAACGCCAGATGGCGATGGACTTCTCCTCATTGCAACGCACCGCCTACCTGCTGGGCAAATTGTTCTGGGCCGACCTGGAAGCCCACCAGCCAGGGATCGATTCACTGAAGTTCTCGTCCGAGGTCGCCGCGTCATGGAAAAAGCGGGTCATGACCCGTGCCCGCACCAGCACCTCTGCCAACGGGGAGCAGATCCAAAGGACGTCGGCACGGCTGGATGGACGCAGCGTCTTTTCTGCCGTGCGCGCCTTCTACCTGGATCTGGCCGAATGGGCCGATGACGACCCTGCACGGTGGGGTCCGTGGGCGGTGCGTTGCCCGGTCAGCGCCACCGATGTCTCCCACAAAAAAGACCGGTTGGCCCGTAAATCACGCACGGACCAACGCACCCGCGAACGGCTGCCGGTGCTGCCGGCGCTGGTCTCGTGGGTGCAGGCCGAACGGGCACGCACCAGTGACCTGCTCGCCGCCGGCGAACGCACCACTGCCGGTGAACTTTTCACCGCTGCAGGCCAAACTTTGCGCCGCACGGCCATGAAGACCGAAGCCACAGGCCGGGTCTGGGCCGAGGACCCGGAGGGCGGACCACGCCGCGATCTGACCTTCGGAGAGCACCGTGGTTTCTGGACCTGGGCCATGGTCGAGGTGCTGCGCCACACGGGCATCCGCATCGAAGAGCTCGGTGAACTCTCACACCACAGCCTGATCCAATACCGGCTGCCCGACACGGGGGAACTGGTTCCTCTTCTGCAGATCGCCCCATCCAAGACCGACGCCGAGCGAATACTGGTCATCTCACCCGAACTCGCTGACGTGCTCTCCCAGATCGTCTCCCGGATCCGCGCCGGGCAACCGCATGTTTCGCCGGTAGTGTCCTACGACAAAAACGAACGCGTCTACAACCAGCCCCTGCCCCTGTTGTTCCAATGGCGGCGGCGTCTGGACAACCGGGCAGTTTCAGAAACCGCGTTACGCACATACCTGGACCACGCGCTGGAGGAACTCGGCATCAAGGACGGCGCCGGCAGCCCGATGCGCTACACCTTCCACGACTTCCGCCGAATCTTCATCACCGATGCGATCATGCACGGCATGCCACCGCACATCGCCCAACTCGTCGCCGGACACCGCGACATCAACACCACCATGGGATACAAGGCCGTCTACCCCGAAGAAGTCATCAACGGCCACCGTGAGTTCATCGCCCGCCGCCGCGCGCTGCGTCCGAGCCAGGAATACCGCACCCCCACCGACGAGGAATGGTCCGAGTTCATCGGCCACTTCGAACACCGGAAGGTTTCCATCGGTGACTGCGGCCGCTCCTACGACACGCCCTGCATCCACGAGCACAGCTGCCTGCGCTGCCCCCTGCTGCGGCCCGATCCCACGGCCAGACCCCGCCTGGCACAGATCCGCGACAACCTCATCGACCGCATCGCCGAAGCCGAGTCCCACCGCTGGCTCGGAGAAGCCGAAGGCCTCAAAGTCAGCCTCGCAGGGGCCCGAGCCAAACTTGCCGAAATGGACCAAATAACCGAGCGCCGAAACACGACCCAACTCGGCATGCCCACCTTCACCCAAGCCGCCGGCCGCACCAACATCAGCCCACCCGACCCCAGAAACGGCCCGTAATACGGGCGATTTTCCTGGAATTT